>NZ_CP104014.1:0-4781449 GCF_025152625.1 Enterobacter sp. CP102
GTGTCACTTTCGCTTTGGCAGCAGTGTCTTGCCCGATTGCAGGATGAGTTACCAGCCACAGAATTCAGTATGTGGATCCGCCCATTGCAGGCGGAACTGAGCGATAACACGCTGGCTTTGTATGCGCCAAACCGTTTTGTGCTCGATTGGGTAAGGGACAAATACCTCAATAACATCAACGGACTGTTAAATGATTTCTGCGGATCAGATGCTCCGCAACTGCGCTTTGAAGTGGGAACGAAGCCAGTCACGCAAACCGTTCGTGAAACGGTGAATGTAGCGGTACCTGCACAAGCGGCGCCAGCGCCTGCTCCCCGTGTTGCACCTGCGGCGCGTCCGGGCTGGGATAACGTTCCTGCTCCGGCAGAGCCAACCTACCGTTCTAACGTCAACGTTAAGCATACGTTCGATAACTTCGTTGAAGGTAAATCGAACCAGCTGGCGCGTGCTGCGGCCCGCCAGGTTGCTGATAACCCGGGCGGCGCGTATAACCCTCTGTTCCTGTATGGCGGCACGGGCCTGGGTAAAACCCACCTTTTGCACGCTGTCGGCAACGGCATCATGGCGCGTAAACCGAATGCGAAAGTGGTGTATATGCACTCCGAACGCTTCGTTCAGGACATGGTGAAAGCCCTCCAGAACAATGCGATCGAAGAGTTTAAACGCTACTATCGTTCCGTTGACGCATTGCTTATCGATGACATTCAGTTCTTTGCGAATAAAGAACGCTCGCAGGAAGAGTTTTTCCACACCTTTAATGCGCTGCTGGAAGGTAATCAGCAGATCATTTTGACCTCGGATCGCTATCCAAAAGAGATCAACGGTGTTGAAGATCGTCTGAAATCCCGTTTCGGCTGGGGCCTGACCGTGGCGATCGAGCCACCGGAGCTGGAAACCCGCGTTGCGATCCTGATGAAAAAAGCCGATGAGAACGACATTCGCCTGCCGGGTGAAGTGGCGTTCTTCATTGCCAAGCGTCTGCGTTCCAACGTACGTGAGCTGGAAGGGGCACTGAACCGCGTCATCGCCAATGCCAACTTTACCGGTCGCGCGATCACTATCGATTTCGTGCGTGAAGCGCTGCGCGATTTGCTGGCATTGCAGGAAAAATTAGTCACCATCGACAATATTCAAAAGACGGTGGCTGAGTACTACAAAATCAAAGTGGCAGATTTGCTGTCTAAACGTCGTTCCCGCTCGGTGGCGCGTCCGCGTCAGATGGCGATGGCTCTGGCAAAAGAGTTAACCAACCACAGTCTGCCGGAGATCGGCGATGCGTTTGGTGGCCGTGACCATACGACCGTGCTGCACGCTTGTCGTAAGATTGAGCAGTTACGCGAAGAAAGCCACGACATAAAAGAAGATTTTTCCAATTTAATCAGAACATTATCATCGTGATGCTATGAAATTTACCGTTGAACGTGAACATTTATTAAAACCGCTGCAACAGGTGAGTGGCCCATTAGGTGGCCGCCCAACGCTGCCTATTCTTGGAAACCTGCTGCTTCAGGTTGCGGATGGTACGCTGTCGCTGACTGGCACAGACCTGGAAATGGAAATGATCGCGCGCGTTACGCTGACTCAGCCGCACGACGCGGGCGCGACCACTGTTCCGGCACGTAAATTCTTTGATATCTGCCGCGGGTTGCCGGAAGGGGCAGAAATCGCTGTACAGCTGGAAGGCGACCGGATGCTGGTACGCTCTGGCCGCAGCCGTTTTTCGCTCTCTACGCTGCCTGCCGCAGACTTCCCGAACCTGGACGACTGGCAAAGTGAAGTTGAATTCACCCTGCCGCAGGCGACGATGAAGCGTCTGATTGAAGCGACTCAGTTTTCGATGGCGCATCAGGATGTGCGTTACTACTTAAACGGCATGTTGTTCGAAACCGAAGGTGAAGAGCTGCGTACAGTCGCGACCGACGGTCACCGCCTGGCGGTCTGTTCGATGCCGATTGGCGATTCCCTGCCAAACCATTCGGTGATCGTGCCGCGTAAAGGCGTGATTGAGCTGATGCGTATGCTCGATGGCGGCGAAACCCCGCTGCGCGTGCAGATTGGCAGTAACAATATTCGTGCCCATGTCGGCGATTTCGTCTTCACATCCAAACTGGTTGACGGTCGTTTCCCTGACTATCGTCGCGTATTGCCGAAAAATCCGGACAAAACGCTGGAAGCGGGTTGCGATATCCTCAAGCAGGCCTTTGCCCGTGCGGCCATTCTCTCTAACGAGAAATTCCGCGGTGTGCGCCTGTATGTGAGCGAAAACCAGATCAAAATCACCGCGAACAACCCGGAACAGGAAGAAGCAGAAGAGATTCTGGACGTCACCTACGCCGGGACCGAGATGGAAATCGGCTTTAACGTCAGCTACGTACTGGATGTGCTGAATGCACTGAAATGCGAGAATGTACGCATTCTGCTGACCGACTCCGTTTCGAGCGTACAGATTGAAGATGCAGCCAGCCAAAGCGCGGCCTATGTTGTCATGCCAATGAGACTGTAATGTCGCTCACCCGTCTGTTGATCCGCGACTTTCGCAATATCGAAAGCGCGGATCTCGCTTTATCCCCTGGCTTTAACTTCCTGGTTGGCGCGAACGGCAGCGGCAAAACCAGCGTGCTGGAAGCCATTTATACGCTCGGCCACGGCCGGGCGTTTCGCAGTTTGCAAATCAGCCGCGTTATTCGCCACGAACAAGAGTCCTTCGTTCTGCACGGGCGTTTACAGGGCGAGGAGCGGGAAACCGCCATCGGCCTGACCAAAGACAAGCAGGGTGACAGCAAGGTTCGTATCGACGGGACCGACGGCCATAAAGTTGCCGAGCTGGCGCTGTTAATGCCCATGCAGCTGATTACGCCGGAGGGGTTTACTTTACTCAACGGCGGCCCCAAATACAGAAGAGCGTTCCTTGACTGGGGATGCTTTCACAACGAAGCCGGTTTCTTTAATGCCTGGAGCAACCTGAAGCGCCTGCTCAAGCAGCGTAACGCCGCGTTGCGCCAGGTCACGCGTTACGCACAGCTGCGCCCGTGGGATATGGAATTGATCCCGCTGGCGGAACAAATCAGCCGCTGGCGTGCCGAATACAGCGCAGGTATTGCCGAAGATATGGCGGATACCTGCAAACAGTTTTTACCTGAATTTTCTCTCACCTTTTCCTTCCAGCGCGGCTGGGAGAAAGAGACGGATTATGCGGAAGTGTTAGAGAGAAACTTCGAGCGCGATCGCATGTTGACCTACACCGCACACGGCCCGCACAAGGCGGATTTCCGCATTCGTGCAGACGGTGCGCCGGTCGAAGATACCTTGTCGCGCGGGCAGCTCAAGCTCCTGATGTGCGCGCTACGTCTGGCGCAGGGGGAGTTTTTAACCCGCGAGAGCGGGCGACGCTGCTTGTATCTGATAGATGATTTTGCCTCGGAACTTGATGACGCGCGGCGCGGGCTGCTTGCCAGCCGCTTAAAAGCCACGCAGTCGCAGGTTTTCGTCAGCGCCATTAGCGCTGAACACGTTATGGACATGTCGGACGAAAATTCGAAGATGTTTACCGTGGAAAAGGGTAAAATAACGGATTAACCCAAGATTAAATGAGCGAGAAACGTTGATGTCGAATTCTTATGACTCCTCCAGTATCAAAGTCCTGAAAGGGCTGGATGCGGTGCGTAAGCGCCCGGGTATGTATATCGGCGATACGGATGACGGCACCGGTCTGCACCACATGGTATTCGAGGTTGTGGATAACGCTATCGACGAAGCGCTCGCGGGTCACTGTAAAGATATCGTGGTGACTATCCATGCGGACAACTCTGTCTCTGTAACCGATGATGGCCGTGGTATCCCGACCGGTATTCACCCGGAAGAGGGCGTATCCGCTGCGGAAGTGATCATGACCGTCCTGCACGCAGGCGGTAAGTTCGATGATAACTCCTATAAAGTTTCCGGCGGCCTGCACGGCGTAGGTGTATCTGTGGTTAACGCCCTGTCGCAGAAACTGGAGCTGGTTATCCAGCGTGAAGGTAAAGTTCACCGTCAGCTGTATACCCACGGCGTGCCGCAGGCACCGCTGGCCGTCACTGGCGACACCGATAAAACCGGTACGATGGTCCGTTTCTGGCCGAGCCTCGAAACCTTCACCAACGTGACCGAATTCGAATACGACATCCTGGCGAAACGCCTGCGTGAACTGTCGTTCCTGAACTCCGGCGTTTCTATTCGCCTGCGCGACAAACGTGACAACAAAGAAGACCACTTCCATTACGAAGGCGGTATCAAGGCGTTCGTTGAGTATCTGAACAAGAACAAAACGCCAATTCACCCGAATATCTTCTACTTCTCCACTGAAAAAGACGGTATCGGCGTAGAAGTGGCGTTGCAGTGGAACGATGGTTTCCAGGAAAACATCTACTGCTTTACCAACAACATTCCACAGCGTGACGGCGGTACTCACCTGGCGGGCTTCCGCGCAGCGATGACCCGTACCCTGAACGCCTACATGGACAAAGAAGGCTACAGCAAAAAAGCGAAAGTCAGCGCCACCGGTGACGATGCCCGTGAAGGCCTGATTGCTGTTGTCTCCGTGAAGGTGCCGGATCCGAAGTTCTCCTCACAGACCAAAGACAAACTGGTTTCTTCTGAGGTGAAATCGGCGGTTGAACAGCAGATGAACGAACTGCTGAGCGAATACCTGCTGGAAAACCCGTCTGACGCGAAAATCGTGGTAGGCAAAATTATCGACGCGGCACGTGCGCGTGAAGCGGCGCGTAAAGCCCGTGAAATGACCCGTCGTAAAGGCGCGCTGGACTTAGCAGGCCTGCCAGGCAAACTGGCTGACTGCCAGGAACGCGACCCGGCGCTGTCTGAACTGTACCTTGTGGAAGGGGACTCTGCGGGCGGTTCTGCGAAGCAGGGCCGTAACCGTAAGAACCAGGCGATTCTGCCGTTGAAGGGTAAGATCCTCAACGTAGAAAAAGCGCGCTTCGACAAAATGCTCTCTTCTCAGGAAGTGGCGACGCTGATTACCGCGCTGGGCTGCGGCATCGGTCGTGACGAGTACAACCCGGACAAACTGCGTTATCACAGCATCATCATCATGACCGATGCGGACGTCGACGGCTCGCACATCCGTACGCTGCTGTTGACCTTCTTCTATCGTCAGATGCCGGAAATCGTTGAACGTGGCCACGTCTACATTGCGCAGCCACCGCTGTACAAAGTGAAGAAAGGCAAACAGGAACAGTACATCAAAGACGACGAAGCGATGGACCAGTACCAGATCGCGATCGCCCTTGATGGTGCAACGCTGCACGCGAACTCCAGCGCACCAGCACTGGCAGGCGAGCCGCTGGAGCGCCTGGTGTCCGAGTTCAACGCGACCCAGAAAATGATCGGTCGTATGGAGCGTCGTTATCCGAAAGCACTGCTGAAAGAGCTGGTGTATCAGCCAACCCTGACCGAAGCCGACCTGAGCAACGAACAGACCGTTACCCGTTGGGTAAACACCCTGGTGAGCGAGCTGAACGAGAAAGAGCAGCACGGTAGCCAGTGGAAGTTTGATATCCAGCAGAACGCTGAACAGCAGTTCGAGCCGGTTATTCGCGTGCGTACCCACGGCGTTGATACCGACTACCCGCTGGAGCACGAGTTTGTGACTGGCCCGGAATATCGTCGTATCTGCACGCTCGGCGAGAAGCTGCGCGGCCTGATCGAAGACGATGCGTTCATCGAACGTGGCGAACGCCGTCAGCCGGTTGCCAGCTTCGAGCAGGCGCTGGACTGGCTGGTGAAAGAGTCCCGTCGTGGTCTGTCGATTCAGCGTTATAAAGGTCTGGGCGAAATGAACCCTGATCAGCTGTGGGAAACCACCATGGATCCTGAAAGCCGCCGCATGTTGCGTGTGACCGTGAAGGACGCCATTGCCGCTGACCAGCTGTTCACCACCCTGATGGGCGATGCGGTTGAACCACGTCGCGCCTTTATCGAAGAGAACGCCCTGAAAGCGGCGAATATCGACATTTAAGCCGTTTGTTCCCCGGTGGCGTTACGCCTGCCGGGGCGACACGTTGACCAGGCCCGGTAGGCGTAGCGCCACCGGGCTTTTCTTTGCGTATAAAAGAGGAATCCCCCCTTTAAACCCCATCCCCCTTTATCCCCGACTCTGTTACTGTTTTTTGAGCGGAATCGCGTTAGCATGAGCCAAGACTCATTCAAACCGGGGATCTCATGGCCATCAAACTCATTGCAATCGACATGGACGGCACGCTGTTGCTGCCAGACCACACAATCTCTCCTGCCGTTAAAAATGCGATTGCTGCTGCACGCGAAAAAGGCGTGAACGTGGTACTGACCACTGGCCGTCCTTATGCCGGTGTACACAGCTACCTGAAAGAATTGCATATGAATCAACCGGGTGATTATTGCATCACGTACAACGGTGCTCTGGTGCAAAAAGCGGCTGACGGCAGCACCGTGGCGCAAACTGCGCTGAACTATGACGATTACCTGTTCCTGGAAAAACTCTCCCGCGAGGTGGGTTCCCATTTCCACGCCCTCGATCGCAACACACTCTATACCGCGAACCGCGATATCAGTTACTACACCGTGCATGAATCCTTTGTCGCCACCATTCCGCTGGTGTTCTGTGAAGCAGAGAAGATGGATCCGAACACCCAGTTCCTGAAAGTGATGATGATTGATGAACCTGAAATCCTGGACAAAGCCATTGCGCGTATCCCGGCGGACGTAAAAGAGAAGTACACCGTGCTTAAAAGTGCGCCGTACTTCCTCGAAATCCTCGATAAACGCGTCAATAAAGGCACGGGTGTGAAATCGCTTGCCGACGCGCTGGGCATCAAACCTGAAGAGATCATGGCGTTGGGCGATCAGGAAAATGACATCGCAATGATTGAATACGCTGGTATGGGTGTCGCGATGGATAATGCGATCCCGTCGGTGAAAGAAGTGGCCAACTTTGTCACCAAATCCAACCTGGAAGACGGCGTTGCCTGGGCAATCGAGAAATTTGTCCTCAATTAAGATGTGATGCGTAATTTCCCTGTGATGCCTGAACGGTGTCACAGGGCTTGTGGTGGAAATGAACAGGAGGCGGTGATGTTAAATAAAGACACACAACTATGCATTTCTCTATCAGGAAGACCCAGTAACATTGGCACGCGTTTTCATAACTACCTGTATCAAAAGCTAGACCTCGATTTTATCTACAAAGCCTTCAGCACAACGGACATCGAACACGCGGTAAAAGGCGTGAAAGCGCTGGGCATTCGCGGTTGTTCTGTCTCGATGCCGTTCAAAGAAACCTGCATTCCGTTTATTGATACCTTGTCCGATTCCGTACTGGCGATTGATTCAGTGAATACCATCGTCAACGATAAGGGGCATCTGACGGCCTACAACACGGACTACATTGCGGTTAAAAACCTCATTCAGGATAATTTTAACGATACGCAAATGTCGGTCTTTGTGAAAGGCAGCGGCGGGATGGCGAAAGCAGTTGTTGCGGCATTTCGCGATAGCGGGTTTACCCGAGTCACCATCGTGGCGCGCAACCAGCAGCAGGGGCAGGCGCTCGCCGAAAAGTATGGCTATCAGTGGTGTCAGGATGTGACGGGTCAGCAGGCTGATATCCTCGTCAATGTCACCCCGATTGGCATGAGCGGCGGTGCGGAAGAAAATAGCCTGGCCTTTGAACAAGAGGCAGTGAGTACGGCTCGCTGGGTGTTTGATGTGGTCGCATTTCCTTCCGAGACGCCACTTATCCGGCTGGCGAAACAGCTCGGAAAACCGGTCGTGACCGGGGCTGAAGTGATAGCCTTACAGGCGCTCGAGCAATTTGCGCTCTATACCGGCGTTCGCCCGGATGAACTGCTTATGCGTGAGGCGTCGGCTTTCTCTCGCCTGTGATGGTCTTCGCGCGGAGTTAAGCGGTACTATGTCGCCTGGTCCTTTGCCCGGATAACGACATGAAACAAATCACCTTCGCTTCGCGCCATCATCAACTGACAAATACCAATACCTGGACGCCTGACAGCCGCTGGCTTGTCTTCGATGTGCGTCCTTCTGGTGCCTCTTTTACTGGTGAAACCATTGAGCGGGTGAACGTTAACTCGGGTGAAGTTGACGTCATTTATCGCGCCACCCACGGCGCGCATGTCGGGGTGGTGACCGTTCATCCCGCAGAAGATAAGTATGTCTTTATCCACGGCCCGGAAAACCCGGATGCCAGCTGGCATTATGATTTCCACCATCGTCAGGGCGTGATTGCCCACAACGGACAGGTAAGCCACCTCGACGCAATGGACATTAGCGCACCCTATACCGCAGGAGCACTGCGTGGTGGCAGCCATGTCCACGTCTTTAGCCCGGACGGACAGTACGTGAGCTTTACCTACAACGACCATGTCCTGCACGAGCGCGATCCAAAGCTCGATTTACGCAATGTGGGAGTGGCTGTACCCTATGGCCCGGTAACGCCACAGGGTGCTCACCCGCGTGAATATGCTGGTACGTTCTGGAGCGTACTGGTGAGCCGCACCACGCCCATGCCGGTGCCGGGAAGTGATGACATCAACCGTGCCTATGAAGAGGGCTGGGTAGGTAACGACAGGCTGGCGTTTATCGGCGATACCCTGTCTGTCCTCGGCGAGAAAGTACCGGAACTGTTTATCGTCGATTTACCGAAGAACGAGCAGGGCTGGAAACGTGCGGGCGATACGCCATTACAGGGAACGCCGGATACCATGCCAGCGCCACCCGCGGGCGTGGCGCAGCGCCGTTTAACCTTTACCCACCAAAAGGCGTTCCCGGGGCTGGTGAATGTTCCGCGCCACTGGGTGCGCAGCAATCCGCAAGCAACGCAAATCGCGTTCCTGATGCGCGACGATAACGGCATTGTGCAACTCTGGCTTATCTCACCTGAGGGCGGCGAGCCGCGACAGCTAACCCATAACGCGAGCGATATTCAGTCGGCGTTTAACTGGCACCCATCCGGGAACATGCTTGGATTTGTACTCGAAAACAGGATAGCCCGGTGCGATGCGGCCACAGGAGAGGTGACGTTTTTGACGTCCGATCACGGCAACCCGCCGTCCGGGGACGCCATCGTGTTTTCACCGGACGGGGATCGGGTTGCCTGGATGGAAGAGACAGCCGGTTTCCGTCAGATTTGGGTCACGGAAACCGCGTAATATCAGTGTGAGGGCATTGCCGCGGGCGGGATAACGGAGTTTGTCGCCAGGTTTTCCTGCTCGCTTTTCTCGACGCGCGAACGCACGGAGTTGTCGGTACGCAACATATCCCACGGCAGCAGGAGCGTATCGGCGACTGCCGTCAGCGGCATATCCAGTATTACCAGGGATTTAGTGCCCCAGTTCGTGTCGTCATCCGAGATCATCGCGGCGCTCGCACGCGTACCCGGGTATGTTCCTTCTTTACCGCCAGTGTGAGACATCACGCTCGAACACCCGCAAAGTAATACCACTCCGCTGAACGTTGTCAGCTTAATCAGAACATTTTTCATCATCTGTAATCATCGTTAATGGCACGGCTCAAACCTGCAATGGGGTTTATAGCGGGCCATGTTCGAAATGAATAGTCGAAAAGCGCCGCTCTGTGGCGGCCATCGCAATTTAACCCTTTGTGCTGTAGTCCCAGTCTATGCAAGTACCAGCAAAGTGCAAAAAAATCTCACGATCTGTGGCTTGAAATCCCCTTTTCCAGACCCATTTTAAGAATGTGCCCCGATAACATATACGCCTGATGGGTATTTGGGGGGGACAGCAGCCTGTCCATGGTGGAAGGCTAAAAATTCTCGCTGATTTCAGGAGCTTTTATTTATGCGTAACTTCGATCTTTCCCCGTTATACCGTTCTGCCATTGGTTTTGACCGCCTGTTTAACCATTTAGAAAATAATCAAAGCCAGAGCAACGGCTACCCTCCATACAATGTTGAGCTGGTGGATGAAAACCACTATCGCATCGCCATTGCCGTCGCCGGTTTTGCAGAGAACGAACTGGAGATCACTGCCCAGGATAACCTGCTGCTGGTGAAAGGTTCCCATACGGCGGAGCAGAAAGAACGTACCTACCTGTATCAGGGCATCGCCGAGCGCAACTTTGAACGCAAGTTCCAGTTAGCCGAGAACATTCACGTTAAAGGCGCGAACCTGGTCAACGGCCTGCTGTTTGTCGAACTGGAACGCATCATTCCAGAAGAGAAAAAACCGCGCCGTATCGAAATTAACTGATTTAGCGGGTCGCGTTCGCGGCCCAAACCGAATTGCTTGCCGTACCGGGAGCATATGCGAATCCATAAGGATTTGCAGGAACAACTGCGCACAAAATTAAACTGTGCCGAACTCGCTTCTCAGAAGGAGATTTAGTATGCGTAATTACGATTTATCCCCCCTGCTGCGTCAGTGGATTGGTTTTGACAAACTGGCTAACGCCCTGCAAAGCACCACCGAGCAACAGACATTTCCGCCGTACAACATTGAAAAGAGCGATGATAACCACTATCGCATCACGCTGGCGCTGGCTGGCTTCCGCCAGGAAGACCTGGATATCCAGCTTGAAGGCACCCGCCTGAGCGTAAAAGGGACGCCGGAAAAACAAGAGACCGAAACCAAATGGTTGCATCAGGGGCTGGTGACTCAGCCGTTTAGCCTGAGCTTTACCCTGGCAGACCATATGGAAGTTTCTGGCGCCACGTTCACTAACGGGTTGCTGCATATCGACCTGACCCGCAACGTGCCGGACGCCATTGCACCACAGCGTATCGCCATTAGCGAGCGCCCGGCGTTAAACAGCTGATTCTGTGCGGGCTGATGCCCTCACTCCGACCCTCTCCCACTGGGCTGAGGGTTCCCCAGAAAAAATATGGGCACGTACGGCCCCCTCTCCTTTTTGGGGAGAGGGTTGGGGTGAGGGGGAACATACGGCTGTGGTGGTTATTCCGTTCACTTTATGTTCCTTGCTACTCTGTCACCACAATACCGGTGAACGTGCCAGGGTAGCTCACCGCCGCTACCCTGGCGACCCGGGCTCCCGGCAAGAAAATCGTCGCTTCGCGATGCCCTCAGCGTTTGCTCCAGGCTAATCGGGGACGGGCGGATGAAACGTCCCTGTAAAGCCGCCCTCGCCGCGCATCCATGCGCGTCGCCCCGGCCTTCCGTAAACACTTCGGCGATTTTCAGCCGGACCATGGAGCTGCGGTAAGTCTTTTATTTCAATGGCGTAATATCATCGCAGAAAAAAGACAAAAATTACTGGGGAACCCTCTCACACTGGGAGAGGGCGCAAACACAAAAAACGGTCACCTTTGGGTGACCGTTTTACTTTTACCTTCGGCTTTTTTGTGCGCCATCGCCCATACAACCCCGTCCGGCTCTGAGAGAATCCTTGTTATAACTAAGGTTATGCACAGGAAGTGGATCATGAGTGATATCGCGTTAACTGTTAGCGTGTTGGCCCTGGTCGCGGTGGTTGGCCTGTGGATTGGCAATATTAAAATCCGTGGCGTCGGGTTTGGTATTGGCGGGGTGTTGTTCGGCGGGATTTTTGTCGGACATTTTGCTGACCAGCTTGGGCTTGTGCTCAGCGCTGAGATGCTGCACTTCATCCAGGAATTCGGTCTGATCCTCTTTGTCTATACCATTGGTATCCAGGTTGGGCCGGGCTTCTTCGCTTCTCTTCGTGTTTCAGGCTTACGGCTTAATCTGTTCGCGCTTGGCATAGTCGTAATGGGCGGGCTGGTCACCGCTATTCTGCATAAACTTTTTGCTATTCCACTCCCCGTGGTGCTGGGCATTTTCTCCGGCGCGGTCACTAACACGCCCGCGCTGGGGGCCGGGCAGCAAATCCTGCGCGATCTGGGCATCTCGCCAGACATTGTTGACCAGATGGGGATGAGCTATGCCATGGCTTACCCGTTCGGTATTTGCGGCATCCTGCTCTCGATGTGGCTGATGCGCGTGCTGTTTCGCATCAATGTTGAGAAAGAGGCGCAGGACCATGAATCCACGCTGACGAACGGCCATGCGCTGATCAAAACCATCAATATTCGGGTTGAGAACCCCAACCTCGATAAAATGGCGATTCAGGACGTACCGATCCTGAACAGCGTCAACATCATCTGCTCACGGCTTAAACGCGACGACATGCTGATGGTGCCATCGCCCGGCACCATTATTCAGATGGGGGATTTACTGCACCTGGTCGGGCAGCCGGGGGATCTGCATAACGCGCGGCTGGTGATTGGTCAGGAGGTGGATACTTCGCTCTCCACGCGCGGAACCGACATGCGCGTTGAGCGTGTTGTGGTCACTAACGAGCAGGTACTGGGCAAGAAAATCCGCGATTTGCAGGTAAAAGAGCGTTATGACGTGGTGATCTCGCGGCTTAACCGTGCGGGCGTCGAACTGGTTGCCAGCCCGGAAGCCAGCCTGCAATTTGGTGACATCCTCAATCTGGTTGGCCGCCCCTCGTCAATAGATGCCGTGGCGGATATGGTCGGCAACGCGCAGCAAAAATTGCAGCAGGTGCAGATGCTGCCGGTGTTTATCGGTATCGGTCTGGGCGTGCTGCTCGGCTCCATTCCACTGTATGTGCCGGGCTTCCCGGTGGCGCTCAAGCTGGGGCTGGCGGGCGGCCCGCTGATTATGGCGCTGATCCTCGGGCGTATCGGCTGTATCGGTAAGCTGTACTGGTTTATGCCGCCGAGCGCCAACCTGGCGCTGCGCGAGCTGGGGATTGTGCTGTTTCTGGCGGTTGTCGGCCTGAAATCCGGCGGTGATTTTGTTGATACCCTGGTCAGGGGCGAAGGGATGAGTTGGGTAGGCTACGGGATATTTATTACCGCAATCCCGCTGCTGACGATGGGTATTCTGGCGCGGATGTTCGCCAAAATGAACTATCTGACACTCTGCGGGATGCTCGCGGGCTCCATGACCGACCCGCCCGCGCTCGCCTTTGCCAATAACCTGCACGCCACCAGCGGTGCGGCAGCGCTCTCTTATGCCACGGTTTATCCGCTGGTGATGTTCCTGCGCATCATTACGCCGCAGCTACTGGCGGTGGTTTTCTGGGGGATGAGTTAGTAACTCTTCCGGGTGGATGCGCCGTAAATGGTAGTCCACCTGGTAATCGCTGGTATTACGGAACATCACGGAATAATTGAGGAACTCGCCGCTGTCGCTGTAAGAGAGAGAAGTAATACGCAGCAGCGGCGTTTGTTCCGGCAGGTTCAGGTACTGCGCCAGCTGTTTGTCTGCCAGAACGGGCGTCAGGCTCTCGTAGTTCCCGCTGATGGTTATCCCACACTCCTTTTCGATGTAATCAAACTTCGACCCTTCAAGATGCGCCAGCGACAGGTTGCGAAACAGCTTCACCGGCATAAAGCTGTCTTCCAGCATCAGCGGCTTGCCTTCTACATAGCGCACCCGGCGCGAAAAGTAGATCCGCTCATCAATCTGAATGCGTAACTGGCTGGCAATAGCAGGCGGTGCAGGCATGACCTCAAACTGCAACACCTTACTTTGCACCTCTTTTCCCTGCTGACGCAGCACTTCCACCAGCCCGGTCAGGTTCGTGGTTTCATGGTGGACGTCTTTACGCGCCACAAAGGTGCCACTGCCGTGACGACGTTCAACCAGCCCCCAGCTCACCAGCAAATCGAGCGCTTTACGGATGGTCATTCGAGCGACGCCAAACTCCTGCGCCAGCGCTTTCTCACCCGGTAACGGGCTACCGACATTGTAATCTGACGAATTCAGCCGTAGCCGCAGTCTGTCGGCAATGGATTTGTAGATCACCTGTAGACCTCTCTGTGCATATCAAGGGGGAGAGCTGAGTGTGAAGATGTCCATATTTACAACCAAAAGTAGACCTGAGTGACCAAATTAAAACCATGAATGCGATCACGGAACGCAGCGGCACGTCATGTTCGCTCATCAGTAAATTCTTATGCTCATTTCAGGCCAGCAAAAAACCATAAAGGCCTCTACCCCCTACAGGTTGTTACATGAGGATTTAAAAATGCTCAGTCAAATACAACGTTTTGGCGGTGCCATGTTTACCCCGGTGTTGTTGTTTCCGTTTGCCGGGATCGTGGTTGGGATCGCCATCATGCTGCGCAACCCGCTTTTCGTGGGTGAAGCGCTCACTGCTCCGGATAATTTATTCGCGCAAATCGTTCACATCATTGAAGAAGGCGGCTGGGCGGTGTTTCGCAACATGCCGCTGATTTTTGCCGTGGGTTTACCCATTGGCCTGGCAAAACAGGCGCAGGGCCGGGCCTGCCTTGCGGTGCTGATTAGCTTCCTGACCTGGAACTACTTCATTAACGCGATGGGGATGACCTGGGGCCATTTCTTTGGCGTCGATTTCTCCGCTGAACCCACGGCTGGCAGCGGGCTGGCAATGATTGCCGGGATCAAAACGCTGGATACCAGCATTATCGGGGCGATTGTTATTTCGGGCATCGTCACCGCCATCCATAACCGCTATTTCGACAAACCCCTGCCAGTGTTTCTGGGGATTTTCCAGGGTACATCGTTTGTCGTCATCCTCGCGTTTTTCGTGATGATCCCCTGCGCCTGGCTGACACTGTTAGGCTGGCCAAAAGTGCAGATGGGCATTGAATCCTTACAGGCCTTTTTACGCTCTGCCGGGGCGCTTGGCGTATGGGTTTATACCTTCCTGGAACGCATTCTGATCCCAACCGGGCTGCACCACTTTGTCTACGGTCCGTTTATCTTCGGCCCGGCGGCGGTGGAAGGCGGCATTCAGGTGTACTGGGCGCAGCATTTACAGGAATTCAGCCAGAGCACGCTGCCGCTGAAAACTCTATTCCCGGAAGGCGGCTTCGCGCTGCACGGCAACTCGAAAGTGTTTGGCTCCGTCGGGATTGCGCTGGCGCTCTGGTACACCGCGTCACCTGAAAACCGCGTCAAGGTGGCGGGGCTGCTGATCCCGGCAACGCTTACCGCCATGCTGGTGGGCATTACCGAACCGCTTGAATTCACCTTCTTGTTTATTTCGCCGCTGCTGTTTGCCGTCCACGCCGTACTGGCGGCGACGATGGCGACGGTGATGTACGTGTTCGGTGTGGTGGGCAACATGGGGGGCGGACTGCTTGACCAGTTCCTGCCGCAAAACTGGATCCCGATGTTCCACAACCACGCATCCACGATGTTCACCCAGATAGGCATTGGTGTCTGCTTCACCGGTATTTACTTCGTGGTCTTTAAAACGCTGATTGAGCGGCTGAACCTCAAAACCCCGGGCCGCGAAGAGAGCGAAATCAAACTCTACAGCAAGGCCGATTACCAGGCTGCTCGCGGGCAAACCACCGCACCGGCAGCGGCAAGCCAGCAGGTCGGGCAGGCCGCCGGTTTCTTACAGGCGCTCGGCGGCGCCGGCAATATTGAAAGCGTGAATAACTGCGCCACCCGCTTACGTATCACGCTGGTGGATATGGCACAGACCCAAAGCGACGACGTCTTTAAAGCCCTGGGCGCACACGGTGTGGTGCGACGCGGCAACGGCATTCAGGTGATTGTCGGTCTGCACGTTCCCCAGGTGCGCGACCAGCTTGAATCGCTGATGAAAACCCCTTTAACGAACGAACAAACCACCCTGACGGAGGCTGTATCATGAAAAAATTCTCAGTTGTCATTGCAGGCGGCGGCAGTACCTTTACCCCGGGTATCGTCCTGATGTTGTTAGCCAACCGTGACCGTTTTCCGCTGCGCGCCCTGAAGTTCTATGACAACGACGGCGCACGCCAGGAAACCATCGCCGAGGCGTGCAAAATTATCCTCAAAGAGCAGGCTCCGGAAATTGAATTTAGCTACACCACCGATCCAAAAGCGGCCTTTACCGATGTGGATTTCGTGATGGCGCATATCCGTGTGGGTAAATACCCTATGCGCGAAAAAGACGAGAAAATCCCGCTGCGCCACGGCGTGCTGGGCCAGGAAACCTGCGGCCCTGGCGGGATCTCTTACGGGATGCGCTCAATCGGCGGCGTGCTGGAGCTGGTGGACTATATGGAGCAGTACTCGCCGAATGCGTGGATGCTGAACTACTCCAACCCGGCGGCGATTGTGGCGGAAGCGACCCGTCGCCTCCGTCCGAACGCCAAAATCCTCAACATCTGCGATATGCCGATCGGCATTGAAGGGCGGATGGCGCAGATTGTTGGCCTGAAAGACCGTAAAGAGATGCGCGTGCGCTACTACGGCCTGAACCACTTCGGCTGGTGGACATCGATTGAAGATTTGAACGGGAACGATCTGATGCCAAAATTGAGCGAATATGTGGCGAAAAACGGTTATGTTCCGCCTTCTGACTCGGCGCATACCGAAGCAAGCTGGAACGATACCTTTGCCAAAGCGAAAGACGTTCAGGCGCTGGATCCCGACACCATGCCGAACACCTACCTGAAATATTACTTCTTCCCGGATTACGTGGTAGCCCACTCCAACCCGGAACGCACCCGCGCTAACGAAGTGATGGATCACCGCGAGAAGCATGTGTTCAGCTCCTGCCGGGCGATTATCGAAGCCGGTAAATCTTCCGCCGGGGAGCTGGAAATCGACGAACACGCGTCTTACATCGTCGATCTGGCCACCGCGATCGCCTTTAACACCCAGGAGCGCATGTTGCTCATCGTGCCAAACAACGGCGCAATCCATAACTTTGATGCCGATGCGATGGTGGAAATTCCGTGCCTGGTGGGGCATAACGGCCCTGAACCGCTGACCGTGGGCGACATTCCGCACTTCCAGAAAGGGTTAATGAGCCAGCAGGTGGCGGTAGAAAAACTGGTGGTGGATGCCTGGGAGCAACGCTCGTATCAGAAACTCTGGCAGGCGATCACCTTGTCGAAAACCGTGCCGAGCGCGTCGGTCGCCAAAGCGATCCTCGATGACCTGATTGAAGCCAATAAAGAGTACTGGCCAGAGCTGCATTAATCTTCCTGACCGGCATCATCAGGGTGCCGGTCCTTTATCTTGCTTACTGCCGAAGGCGCATAGCCGAACTTATTCTTGAATGCTTTACTGAAGTGAAAAGAGTCAAAAAAATTCAGGATGTCCGCTACCTTGTTCACCGTATTTCCTTCCTGCCGCAGCAGCGATTGCGCCAGCTCCAGCCTTGCATCAAGGTAATATTCCTTCGGTGATTTTCCCGTATAGCGTAAAAAGAGCCGCCGCAGCCAGGCTTCACTGCACTGCATCCGCTGGGCCATTTCGGCCACGCTCCAGCGCTTTTGCACGCTGGCGTGCAGCTCTGCCAGAAGGTTTTCCAGGCGCAACAGTTCGCGGTCTTTTCTGCCGTTTTCTGAAATAAGACAAATCCACTGATAAATTATTTTAGTGAGAAACGCGACGGCAAGATTGTTTTTTATGGGTGAACGTAAAGCCAGTAATTCCGCGACCTCAGTCAGCTCTTTATTAAACTGTTCACCGTTATAAATTATGCCGGTTTGTAATATAGGTATTTCCATAATACTGGTGGGGATAAATTCCATCCAGTATTGTTCCCAGACCAGCCCGTCACAGTAATAAGATGTTATATCCGTCGGTTTTAAGAATATAACGTTATTTCCATTGAGCGTAATTTCGGAATTATCTTTGAGCTGGATCTTCCCACATCCCTGAACGGTGTAAACGGCTACCCAGGAGTTGGCAATAAGCGGTTTTTTCTTATCACGAGGCCAGATAACGCGGTAACTCTCATCTGCCAGCGTATGCCAAAGTGAAATCAGTGAAATTCCGCTTGAGATCACACTTTCATCAAGAACTAACGGAATATTGTACGTTGTTTCGTTTTTTACATGCGAAATTTGAATTTTTCCATTCATTTTAATTTCCCGTCAGCAAATTATGCCCACAACCCGAAGCGGAATTTATCAGAAAATTACCGCGATGGGGAAATCAGTCTTGTCATTTAAGATATCGAATAGCCTGGACCCGGTGCGTTTTATTCCTCTGTATACCCAAATGCCGGGCATAATCATAAATAAGGGCAACAAGATGAATATTCAGCAAATTGTGAGCTTTATTGCTTTTACGCTGCTGGTGGCTGTTATCACCTGGTGGAAGTTACGTAAGGCCGATACCGGTTCGCAGCAGGGGTACTTTCTGGCCGGGCGCTCGCTGAAAGCGCCGGTCATTGCCGCGTCGCTGATGCTGACTAACCTCTCCACCGAGCAACTGGTGGGATTAACCGGCCAGGCTTACCGTAGCGGGATGTCGGTCATGGCGTGGGAAGTGATATCCGCTATCCCTCTGATTTTTCTGGCGCTAATTTTCCTGCCACGCTATCTACAGCGGGGCATTGCCACCATTCCTGATTTCATTGAAGAGCGTTATGACAAAACCACGCGCATCATCGTGGACTGCTGCTTCCTGATTGCCACCGGCATCTGCTTCTTGCCTATCGTGCTCTACTCTGGCGCACTGGCGTTTAATAGCATGTTCCACGTTACTGAAGCCTTTGGTATTTCTCAACATGCCGCCATCTGGGCGATGGCTGTGGTACTGGGTATTTCAGGCATTCTTTACGCCGTCGTCGGCGGGATGCGCGCTATTGCGATTGCGGATGTCATCAACGGTGTCGGTCTGGTCATTGGCGGGCTGATGGTGCCGCTGTTTGGCCTGATGGCGATGGGCGACGGCAGCGTGATGCGCGGCATTGATAAACTCACCCATGATCAGAGCGAAATGCTCAACTCCATTGGCGGCAGCCACGACCCGGTGCCCATTGGTGCTGCGCTGACCGGGCTGATTCTGGTCAATACCTTCTACTGGTGTACTAACCAGGGTATCGTCCAGCGTACGCTGGCCTCGAAAAGCCTGGCTGAAGGGCAGAAAGGAGCGCTGCTGACAGCAGTGTTAAAGATGCTCGATCCGCTGATACTGGTGCTGCCTGGCGTGATTGCCTTTCATCTGTTCCAGGATCTGCCGAAAGCCGATATGGCCTACCCGGCGCTGGTGAACAAAGTGATGCCATTACCGCTAGTTGGCTTCTTTAGCGCAGTGCTGTTCGGCGCCATTATTAGTGCGTTCTGCGGGTTCCTGAACAGCGCCAGTACGCTCTTTAGTCTGGGCATTTACCGGCGCATCATCAATGAAAACGCTTCGTCTGAACAACTGGTGCGGGTGGGGCGCCGCTTTGGCCTGATCGTCGCCATCGTCTCTGTGCTGGTCGCGCCGTGGATTGCCTATGCACCGCAGGGGCTGTACTCATGGATGAAGCAGCTCAACGGTATCTACAACGTGCCGCTGGTGACTATCGTCATCATGGGCTTCTTTTTCCCACGCATCCCTGCGGTGGCGGCCAAAATGGCGCTGTTCTTCGGCATTGTCAGCTATATCGTCATCAACTACCTGGTGAAGTTCGACTTCCACTTCCTGTATGTGCTGGCCTGCACCTTCTGTATCAACGTGGTTCTGATGCTGGTGATTGGCTACTTCTTCCCGAGAGCCACACCGTTCAAATTCCAGGATGCGTTCGCCGTCGACATGAAGCCGTGGAAAAACGCCAAAATCGCCTCTGTTGGCGTCCTGTTCGCGATGATTGGCGTCTATTCCGGCCTGGCGCAGTTTGGCGGTTATGCCAGCCGCTGGCTCACCATTTTCAGCTATCTGGTGGTGACGGTGGTGGTGGTTTATCTGATTGTCGATGCCAGATGCTCGCGCCGTAACCCTCCGCTTATCTATGCTTCCGACGTTAAGGACAAACCATGAAACGCCCAAATTTCCTGTTCATCATGACCGATACCCAGGCCACCAACATGGTGGGCTGTTACAGCGGTAAGCCGCTGAATACGCATAATATTGATAAGCTTGCGGATGAAGGTATCCGCTTTAACGCGGCTTATACCTGCTCTCCGGTATGCACCCCCGCACGCGCCGGACTGTTTACAGGGATCTACGCTAATCAGTCCGGGCCGTGGACCAACAACGTCGCACCGGGCAAAAACATCTCCACGATGGGTCGCTACTTTAAAGATGCGGGTTACCAGACCTGCTATATCGGCAAATGGCACCTCGATGGTCATGACTATTTCGGCACCGGTGTCTGCCCGCCGGAGTGGAATGAAGAATTCTGGTTCGACGGGGCAAACTATCTGGCGGAACTGACCGAGGAGCAGATCAACCTGTGGCGCAACGGGCTGAACAGCGTCGAAGAGTTACAGGCTAACAATATCGATGAAACCTTTACCTGGGCGCATCGTATCAGCAATCGCGCGGTCGATTTTTTACAGCGCCCGCAGACGGATGACGAACCTTTTCTGTTGGTGGTTTCCTATGACGAACCCCATCATCCGTTTACCTGTCCGGTGGAGTATCTCGAGAAATATCAGGACTTTTACTACGATTTAGGCGAAAAGGCGCAGGATTCGCTGGCGGATAAACCGGTGCACCATCGTCTGTGGTCGCAGGCCATGCCGACGCCAGTAGAGGAGGGCAGCCGTTATTACCATCATCCGCTCTACTTCGCCTGTAATGACTTTGTGGATGACCAGATTGGCCGGGTCGTGAACGCGCTGACGCCAGAACAGCGAGAGAACACCTGGGTGATTTATACCTCCGATCACGGTGAAATGATGGGGGCGCACAGGTTAATCAGCAAAGGCGCGGCGATGTACGACGACATCACCCGTATTCCGCTGATCATGCGCCCGCCGCAGGGTGCGCCGAAGCAGGTTGATACGCCGGTCAGCCATATTGATCTGCTGCCGACCATGATGGCGCTGGCAGGCATACATAAGCCTGACATTCTGCCGGGCGACAATATTCTGGCGGCGGATGCGCAGCGTGGCGTGATGGTGGAATTTAACCGTTACGAGATAGAACATGACAGCTTTGGCGGCTTTATTCCGGTACGCTGCTGGGTTACGGATGCGTACAAACTGGTGCTGAACCTGTTCACCACCGATGAACTCTACGACCGTCATAACGACCCGGACGAAATGCATAACCTGATCGACTCGCCGCGCTTTGCCGGGGCGCGTAATCAGATGCACGACGCGCTGCTGGATTATATGGATAAAATCCGCGATCCGTTCCGTACCTATCAGTGGGCGTGTCGCCCGTGGCGTGCGGATGCCGCACCGCGCTGGATGGGCGCTTTCCGCCCCCGCCCGGAGGACGGCTATTCGCCAGTGGTGCGTGATTACGACACCGGGTTGCCAACGCAGGGGGTGAAGGTGGAAGAGAAAAAACAGAAGTTTTAAGGAGAACCCATGAAAATTTCCCGCGTCGGTGAAGCGCCGGATTACCGCTTCTCGCTGGCGAATGAACGTACGTTTCTGGCGTGGATCCGCACCGCGCTGGGTTTTTTGGCTGCGGGCGTTGGTCTTGACCAGCTCGCACCCGATTTCGCCACGCCGCTGATCCGTGAAGTGCTGGCGCTGCTGCTGTGCCTGTTTGCGGGTGTGCTGGCTATCTATGGCTACCTGCGCTGGTTGCGAAATGAAAAAGCGATGCGCCTGAAAGAGGATTTACCCTATACCCGCGGGCTGCTGATTATCAGCGTCATCCTGCTGGTGGTGGCCGTGGTGGTGATGGGGCTGGTGTTCTATGCCGGATAGCCGTAAAGCCCGCCGCGAGGCCGATCCCGGCCTGCAACCGGAGCGGACATCGCTTGCCTGGCTGCGCACGCTGTTGGGCTATGGCGCGCTTATCGCCCTGGCCATCAAACATAACTGGCACCGTTCGGGCCTGCCGTTCTGGATCTCGCTCGGCGTGCTGGCGCTGGTGGCGATTATCCTGTGGCGTTACACCCGCAGCCGTAACCTGATGGACGTCGAACGTGGGGATTTTGTTCAACCGAAAGCCGTGCGTGACAAATTTATGATCGCTCTCGCAGTTCTCTCGCTCGCATTACTGTTTTCTGTAACACACTTAAGTCAAATTATGCTGTTTCTTGAGGATGTGTGATGACAGGATGTCATGTGATGGCCAAGCCGGCCAGCTCCCGCTGTAACCTGAACTGCCGCTACTGTTTTTATCTCGAAAAACCCGCACAACCGCAAATGGACGATGCCACGCTGGAGACCTTTATCCGCCAGCAGATCGCCGCCCAGCCGGGTGACGATGTCCAGTTTGCGTGGCAGGGTGGCGAACCGACACTGTGCGGAATTGATTTCTTTCGCCGCGCTGTGGCGTTGCAGCAACGCTACGGACAGGGCAAGCGGATCCATAATGCCTTTCAGACGAACGGCGTGTTGCTCAATGATGAATGGTGCCGCTTCTTCCGCGAACACGGCTGGCTGGTGGGGATCTCTCTCGATGGCACCGCCTGTCTGCACGACGCGTATCGCGTTAATCGTCGCGGTAATCCCACGCATCAGAAGGTCATCGCGGCCATTGCACGGCTGCGCGCGCACCAGGTGTCGTTCAATCTTCTGACGGTGGTCAACCAGCAAAACAGCCAGCAGCCGGAGCAGGTTTATCGCTATCTTCGCGCGCTTGGCACGCCATTTTTACAGTTTATTCCGCTCGTTGAGCACGATAATCCGGCCTCGGTGACTGACCAGCAGTGGGGCGCATTCCTGAACGCGGTTTTCGATATCTGGGTGCGAGAAGATGTGGGGCGCGTGTTTGTGCAGCTTTTTGATTCCACGCTGGGTGTCTGGAGCGGCTATCCCGCGCAGATTTGCTCCCTGGCCGAGCGCTGCGGGCACGCGTTTGCGCTGGAGGCCAACGGCGATCTTTATCAGTGCGACCACTACGTTTACCCGGACTACCTGCTGGGGAATATTCATCAAACGCCACTGGGCGCACTTAACCATAGCGCTGCAGCACGGGCGTTTGGCGAACATAAACAGATCACCTTGTCAGAGGATTGCAGGCAATGTCCGGTGCGCCGCCTGTGCAACGGCGACTGCCCCAAACATCGCCTGAATGGTAAAAGCGTGCTCTGCGCGGGTTATCGTGACTTTTTCAACAATAGCGCACCCCATATGCGGGTAATGCGCGATCTTATCAGGCATCACCGTTCGCCGATTGAGCTAATGGCGATGGTAAACGCCAGCGCCTGATTGCCCGGCGGCGCTGTGCTCACCGGGCCTGCATCATTAATGACCTTTCGCCAGATACTTCGCCATTTCGTCTTCCGGCACCATGCCGCCGCCGGTCGCCCACACCAGGTGGGTGGCGTCGGCCTGGACGCGCACCGGCCCGGCCATACCCGCCAGCGCCGAGGGCTCCAGGCGAATACCTTCTTCCTGCGCCAGCCAGCCGAGCATGTCATACATGCTCTGATCGCTTAAGGTATAGAAGCCATCGAGCAAGCGCTCCATCGCCCGGCCCACGAAACCAGACGCACGACCGACCGCCAGACCATCGGCTGCCGTCACGTTGTCGATCCCCAGATCCTGCACCGCAATCTCGTCGTGCAGGCCGGTGTAAACCCCCAGCAGCATACAAGGGGAGTGCGTTGGCTCGGCAAAGAAGCAGTGAACGTTGTCGCCGAAGGCCAGCTTCAGACCAAACGCCACACCTCCAGGGCCACCGCCCACGCCACATGGCAGGTAGACGTACAGCGGATGCTGCGCATCCACCACACGGCCCTGTGCAGCAAACTGTGCTTTCAGACGTTCGCCTGCCACCGCGTAGCCCAGAAACAGCGTGCGGGAGTTTTCATCGTCGATGAAGAAGCAGTTTGGATCGCTCTCCGCCGCTTTACGCCCTTGCTCCACCGCCACGCCGTAATCCTGTTCGTATTCGACGACAATCACGCCGTGGCTGCGCAGTTTGGCTTTTTTCCATTCGCGGGCGTCGGCAGACATATGCACTGTGACCTTAAAACCAATCCGCGCACTCATGATCCCGATGGACATCCCCAGGTTGCCGGTCGACCCTACCGCAATGCTGTACTGGCTGAAAAAGTCCTTAAAGCGCGGCTCCAGCAGGATGCTGTAATCATCGTCTACGCTGAGCAGGCCCGCAGCCAGCGCCAGTTTTTCCGCGTGAGTCAGCACCTCATAGATACCGCCGCGCGCTTTAATGGAGCCGGAAATCGGCAGGTGGCTGTCTTTTTTCAGCAGCAGCGTGCCGGGGATCGTCGTACTGAACTCTTTCTCCAGCCGCTTGTGCATTGCCGGAATGGCCACCAGTTCAGATTCAATAATCCCGTGGGTGGCGGCCGTTTCCGGGAACGCTTTCGCCAGATATGGCGCGAAGCGGTTCAGCCGCGCATGGGCGTCGTCCACGTCGGTTTTGGTCAGCCCGACATACGGCAACCCTTCTTCAAGCGAGGTGGTACGCGGGTTAAACCAGGTGGTTTCTTTCAGGGCAATCAGATCCTCAACCAGAGGGAATTGTGCGGTTAGCGTGGTGATAGTTGCGTTTTCCATAATAAATCTCTTCGCGCTCAGATAATGAAAGAAAGCAGGAATGTGCCGCCAAGTGCAAGCACCGAGGCGATAAAGGTCGCCGTCGTATAGTATTTGAACGTCTCATTCAGGGTCGCGCCGCAGTATTGCTTCACAAGCCAGAAGAGGGAATCGGTCACGATCGTGCAGCCAATGGCACCAGAACCGATGGCAATGGTAATGATTTCCGGGCTGACGTTCGGATACAGCGGCAGCATCGGGGCCACGATGGCGGTTGCGCCCATCATCGCGACGGTGGCTGAGCCTACCGCTGCGTGCAGAACTAATGCCACCAGCCAGGCGAGCAGGATCGGATGCATATGCAGGTTCGACAGGATCTGCGCCAGCGTATCGGCCAGCCCGCTGGTTTTGAGGATAGCGTTAAACGCCCCGCCCGCACCGATGATCAGCAGAATGTTGGCGATAGAGCCAAAGCCATGTTCAGTATGGGTGAGCATAGTGCCCATCCCCATATGCTGGCGCAGCCCCAGCAGGTAGTAGGCGACAAATACGGCGATAAACATCGCGGTGATCGGGTTGCCGATAAATTCCAGTACCGTATACAGCGTGCCCGTTTTCGCCATGTTCAGCTCGGCGATGGTTTTCACCAGCATCAGGCCGATAGGCAACAGCACCGTGAACAGCGTTGCGCCAAGCGACGGCAGCGTATGTTCTTCCCGAACTTTCAGGTCAGAGAACTCTGCCGGAACCGGTTTGAACGGTAGGCGATTACCGAGCAGTTTCAGGAACAGCGGGCCGCCCACCAGCGAGGCCGTCAGGCCAACCAGTAAGCCGTAGACGATGACTGTCCCCACATCGGCGCCCAGTTTGTTGGTGACGAACAGCGCCGCCGGGTGCGGAGGCACCACGCAGTGCACGGCCATCAGCGCAGTACAGAGCGGGATAGCCAGCTTCAGTAGCGAGGTCTGGGTTTTTTTGGCAATCGAGAAGGCCAGCGGGATCAGCAATACCACGCCCACTTCCACAAACAGCGTGATGCCGCAAATCATCCCCACCAGCACCATAATCACATCGGCAGATAACCAGCGGCAGCGCTGAAGCGTGATGCCGATACGCTCCGCCGCGCCGGACACTTCCATCATCTTGCCGAGGATTGTCCCCAGGCCAATCACCGCCGCCAGGAAGCCCAGCGTGCCACCAATCCCGCTCTCAATGGCATTCACCATATCCAGCGGGCCCATCCCCATCATGGCGCCGACGAAAAAGCTCGCCAACAGCAGCGCCAGGAACGGGTGAAACTTCAGTTTTACGATGGTTAATACAATCAACACGATGCTGATGAGCAGCGTCGCCACAACCCAGACCTGAGATCCCATATCTCACCTCACCCTTAAGTAATCTGCGGGTATTGGACGAAAAAACGGCATGGGCTGACAAACGATATAAATTGCCGTTCAGGTGAGCCAGATTGAATCAAATGAGTGACTGAACTCTAAAAAGCACACTTATTTCGTATTTGGTTCACATAAATTCACCTCTGAAAGGTATTCTGGGCAGGTAAAAAGAGAGTGAGAATGGCGATGAATGATGCAAATGAGGCCAGAAACCGCCTGTTAAATGGCTGGCAGTTGTCAAAAATGTACACCTTTGAAGTGGCGGCGCGGCATGAATCCTTTGCGCTGGCGGCGGAAGAACTGTCGTTAAGCCCCAGCGCGGTCAGCCATCGCATCAACCTGCTGGAAGAGGAGCTGGGTATTCAGCTGTTTGTGCGCTCGCACCGCAAAGTGGAGCTGACCCAGGAGGGGAAGCGCGTGTACTGGACGTTAAAATCGTCGCTGGACACCCTGAACCAGGAGATCCTGGATATTAAAAACCAGGCGCTGTCCGGCACGCTGACGGTTTACTCTCGTCCGTCGATTGCCCAGTGCTGGCTGGTGCCGATGCTGGGGGACTTCACCCGTCGGTATCCGTCGATTTCGCTGACCATTTTGACCGGCAATGATTATGTGAATATGCAGCGAACGGGTGTCGATCTGGCGCTCTATTTCGACGATACGCCGCCAAATCATCTGTCGCACCATTTTTTGATGGATGAGGCTATCCTGCCGGTGTGTTCCCCGGAATATGCACAACAACATGCGCTGCGTCAGAACCCGGATAACCTGCGCCACTGTACCTTGCTGCACGACCGCCAGGCGTGGAGTAATGACTCCGGCACCGACGAATGGTTTAGCTGGGCGCAGCATTTTGCAGTCAATATGCCGCCATCATCGGGAATTGGCTTCGATCGCTCGGATTTAGCCATTATTGCCGCCATGAATCATGTGGGGGTGGCGATGGGGCGTAAACGGCTGGTGCAAAAACGTCTTGAGCGCGGGGAGCTGATAGCGCCCTTTGGCGAGAAAACGCTGAAATGCCATCAGCACTATTACGTTTCCACCCCATCCGGACGGCAGTGGCCAAAAATCGATGCCTTTATCAGCTGGCTGAAGGCGATGGTGCAGTGAAGAATTATTACGCTTTGGCTCTACACGAAATGTGAAAAAGCGTGCTAAATACAAGTTATTGCTTTTGATTTCTCGCAAGGTACATCGTGTTTAAGCCTCTCATTGCCACTGCGTTATTGCTAACTTCCGGCTGGGCCATCGCCGCTGAGCCGCCCCTGACGGCTGCACTTTACGCGCAGCAACTTGGCGTGGGTATTGATGTCGACTGGGCGCGCACCGAGCGTGGCATCCGGGAATTCGATCCGCTGGTAGTGCGTGATTTTCGTGCCAAAGGGTTAACGCATGTGCGTATTCGCGTGGCGGATGAGCCCACCGAAGCGCGGCTCATTCATCTGCGTAAACTGGTCGAGGCCTGCGAGCAATACGGGGTGATCCCCATCATCTCTTATCAGGCTGACGAATATAAGAACGACCCGAAAGCGGACAATGAAAAAGAGGTGATCAACTGGTGGATTGCGGTGGCGCACTATTTTGGCCAAAGCTCGCCGCTGCTCGGGTTTGATCTGATCTATGAGCCTGCGGATAAGCTTAACCACAACCAGGCTTCGCTGAACCGGGTGTACGAGAAAACGATAAAAGTCATTCACAGCATTGATGCGAATCGCATGATTTTTATCGCGCCCCGTCTGCGCGCTGCGCCGGAAGATTTATCCAGTTTGAAGTTGCCTGCGCACAGCCAAAACTACCTGCTGGCCGAGTGGCATATCTTCCCGTGGGGGCCGCTGAAAAATAATGGCAAGTACCCGTGGACGTCCGGTACGGCGGCCGAAAAATCCGCCATTCACAACCGGATTAACACCGCGCTGCACTGGCAGCAAAAAACCGGACATGTCAGCTGGGTGGGCGGCTGGGGAGTGGGTGAATCAAGCAGATTTACGCCAACTGCGTCGCAGCTGGCGTTTGCCACGTTTATGGCCTGTGAACTGCAAAAGGCGAAAATCCCGTATGCCATTAACGCCGATTTCCAGTTTTATGACGGGGAAGAAGGGGCCTGGCGGCCTGCGCCAGAGCCTTTATTGCAGACCATGATTACACCTGAGTGCGAAAAGCCCGCCGAGAAGCCGGGCCATCATGCGGTTAAACCGGCTGCTCATGATGCGGGACACGGGACGCCAGCGGCAGCCAGCACAGTAAAATCAGCAGCCCCATCAGCGTCATCAGCAAACCCAGACTAGCCTGACCGGTTTGCGGCAACAGAGCAGAAAGCCAGGCCAGCGCGCCGGAACCGATATTCTGCAAACCGCCCACCAGCGCACCAGCCGTACCTGCGAGGAACGGGAATGGCTCCATTGCGCCACTGGTGGCGAGCGGGAACAGCATCCCCGCACCGAAGAAGAACAGCGCCGCCGGGATAAGCAGCGTCCAGACGGTCATCACGCCGAACAACCCCGGGATCCACATCATCACGCCTGCCAGCAGGCAGCTAATCACTGACTGCCACATCAGCGTGGAGAAACGTTTGTTCGGGCGTCCGGCAAACCATGCGCCGAAAAACGCCGCCGGGATCGGCAGGATAAACAGGATACTGACCACCATACTACTGAGGCCAAGTCCTGCGCCTAACAGCACGCCGGAGCAGGCTTCAAACACGGCAATCCCCGCCAGGCCGCCGATCAACATCAGCAGGTAGCAGGTGAACGCCCCGTTGCTGAACAGCGTTTTATAGCTGGTGATAAGTTTGGTGCGCGGTGCATCGGTAGGGCGTGTTTCCGGCATCCAGCGCGCCATGCTGAAGGTCACAATCACACACAGCACCAGCAGGAAAGCGTAGCAGGCACGCCACGACCACATCGTATCCAGCAGGCCGCCAATCAGCGGGGCCAGCAGCGGGCTCACCAGAATGCCCATATTCAGCAGACTGTTGGCATGGCGAAGCTGGGTGCCCTGGTACAGGTCGCGCGGCAAGGTACGCGCCATCACCCCGCCAACGCCGGTCCCGACGCCTTGCAGAGCGCTGGCGGCAATCAGTACCGTCAGGCTATGGGTGGTAATGGCAATCACGGTTGCCACCATGAAAATACACATCCCCACCAGAATCACCGGGCGACGCCCGACGCGATCGGACAGCGGACCGTAGAACAGCTGAGAGACGCCATAGGTCAGCAGATAAGCGGCCATGACGCTCTGCACTGCGCCCTCGCGGACGTTCAGTTCCTTTGCCATGTCGGCGATCGCCGGAATGTAGATGGTTTGCGCCATCTGACCAACGGCCACCAGTAACACCAGCATCAACAATAAGTTAACGTTCCTTTGTTTTTTCATGTCGCTGAATACTTTTGCCAAAAGAGAGAAATAAAGAATAAGTGACTGCGCATTCCCATAAATGCGCGAGGAATCTACCACAGTGAGATGACAAATTAAGCATTGCTGTGATGAATGGAGGGAGAAACTAAGGCAGGTTTTATAAACAAGATTGGCAACTAATGTTGCCAGCGATTTAGGCAAGGCGAAGCAGGATCGCCCCGCCGGCAATACCCAGCGCCGCGGCAATGCGCAGACCAGCAACGTTTTCTTTTAGAAGGAGAAATGCGATCAGTGCACCAAAGAGGATGGAGGTTTCCCGTAGCGCTGCCACCACGGCCAATGGTGCTTGAGTCATCGCCCATAATGCCAGGCCGTAAGAGCCCATTGTCCCGATGCCACCGAGCAGGCCTTTTTTCCAGTGCAGGCGCAGATAGCTGGACGCTTCGCGACGGCGCGCCACCATTGCCCAGCTCAGTAGGCAAAAACCGTTCATAAAGAACGTCCACAGCGTATAACCCAGTGCCGTTTCCGATAAACGCACCCCGGTGCCGTCCACGAGGGTATACCCCGCGATAAAGCAGGCGTTCAATAGCGCAAACGTGATCCCCTTGCGTGATTGCATCCGCCCGTTCATCGCCATCGCCAGAATCGAAAGGCAGATCACGCCGATGCCGGACCAGGCCATCCAGGAGAGTGTATCCCCCAGAGCCAGAACGCTGACCAGCGCGACCAAAAGCGGTGCTGTGCCGCGCATCAGTGGATACGTTTGGCTCATGTCAGAAATTTGATAGGTTTTTGCCACTAGCACCGTATACACCACCTGTAATGCACAGGAGACAATCAAAAATGGCCAACTGGACGCAGAAGGCTGTGGTGAGAATGGCAGTAAGATCAGCGCAATAAGCGTGGCGGAGCCGCTGACGCTGATCGCAGAATAGAGTTTGTCCGTTCCGGCTTTGACAATGGCATTCCAGCTGGCATGTAGCAGTGCGGCAAACAGCAAAATGCAGAAAACGGTGATGGTCATGGTTTATCGGATGGTGAATTGTCATCCAACTGTAACATTCACCTTTTCATGCTGCCAGCCCGTTACACCGCGCAAAAAAGACGGTGCGTGACCCGCGGCTCGTCGGAAACCCGCGTAAACCCGGCATGATGGTAGAACGCATAGGCCGTTTCCGGTGCATGGGTATTGAGAAAATCAAACCAGATGCTGGCATCCGCCATCACCACGGCCAGCAGCTGTTTGCCGATACCCTGGCCGCGACACTTTTCGCTGATATAAAGATGGCGAATGCGCCCGGCGCGTGGTTGCTGGCTAAACGGATCGCGGTTCAGGCCACATACGCCCACCAGTTTACCGTTCAGAAACGCCCCCAGCAGTTTTTCACCCGGTGCGTTAAAGCGGTTTTCACCGCGCAGCCAGTTCTCTTCCAGCCTGCGCAGCATGTTGAAATTCAACGTGATGCTTTCGGTTTTCAGGGCAATATACCCGGGTTCTTCAGGGGTAATGGGTTCAATTAACAGACGCGACATAGCACTCCCTCGTTATTAAAGAGGGGCGGTTGCCCGCCCCTCTCAGGTGCGACTTGAACCTGAATCACCGCAGGTATTTCAGGACGGCATCAAGCAGTTGCAGTACAGCAACAATGAGTTTGAGGATAAGAACCACCATATCCACTACGCTCATACGCGTCTCCTTTTGGTTAAAAGGAGCACGATGCTGGCGTACCTTTCCGCCGCCTGTTGCCAGCACCTGGATTGACGTAACACAGTGTGCTCACTTCAGGGGTTAAGGCACTGACGGCACCACCCGTTTCAGCCAGGACTTTGTTGCGCCGGTAAAACAGCGGCCCCCTCGCGCACTGCGAACACCCTCAGTATAGATAAATACTGTATGTATGAACAGTATTTTATAGACAAAAATTGTCAGAGGGTACATACTCAGAAACGTCAAAATCCGTGCCTTAAATTGCGCGTTCGTCGCCGATCGCGTATACTTTTTGCGTTGACGTAACACAGTGTGTTCTGCGGTTACCAGCCGCAAACCCTGAAAAAAAACCTCGCTCCGGCGGGGTTTTTTGTTTTCATCACTCAACAAACGAAACGTGATCTTTGACGCATTTTTGTGCGCATGAAAATATTTCCATTGTCACGCCGAAAAACCTGTGTTTGTATAAATTCTATCAATGATTCCAAACACAGGTCCCCAATGACTACATCCATGAACACCGCGACCCTACTAAAAACTGCGCCATCAGCCGCAGTGGTCGTCGTGCGTGTGGTGGTGGTCGTCGGCAATGCGCCGTAGGGACTGGAACAACACACGATTCCAAAACCCCGCCGGCGCAAACCGGGCGGGGTTTTTAGTTTAAACGCCTCCCGGAAAGTCGGCCCAGAAGAAAAGGACTGGAGCATGGCAATTTCGGGCACAACATCCACCAGGACGCGTTTTACTGGCGCGCAGTTAATCGTTCATTTACTGGAACGACAGGGCATCACCACGGTTGCGGGTATCCCTGGCGGGACAGTGCTGCCGCTGTATGATGCGTTAAGCCAAAGCACGCAGATCCGTCACGTACTGGCACGCCACGAGCAGGGCGCAGGCTTTATCGCCCAGGGCATGGCGCGTACGCAGGGTAAACCGGCGGTCTGTATGGCCTGTAGCGGCCCGGGTGCGACCAACCTTGTCACTGCCATTGCTGATGCGCGCCTCGACTCCATTCCGCTGATCTGCATTACCGGCCAGGTGCCATCGTCGATGATTGGTACGGATGCATTCCAGGAAGTGGACACCTACGGCATCTCTATCCCCATCACCAAACATAACTACTTAGTTCGCGATATCGCCGAGCTTCCACAGGTTATCAGCGATGCGTTCCGCATTGCCCAGTCTGGCCGTCCAGGCCCGGTGTGGATAGACATTCCTAAGGATGTGCAAACCGCAGAAATCGACATCGACGTGCTGCCTGAACCGGGCGACCGTGCCCCTGCGCCGGAATTCAGCGCTGATAGCGTGCGTGATGCTGCGGCGATGATTAACGCCGCCAAACGCCCGGTGCTCTACCTGGGCGGCGGGGCGATCAACGCTTCAGAAGAGGTGCGTCAGTTCGCGGAAAAAGCCAACCTGCCAACCACCATGACCCTGATGGCACTCGGCATGTTGCCAAAAGCGCACCCGCTGTCACTGGGGATGCTGGGAATGCACGGTGCGCGCAGCACCAACTACATCCTGCAAGAGTCTGATTTACTGATTGTTCTGGGTGCACGTTTTGATGACCGGGCGATTGGTAAAACCGAGCAGTTCTGCCCGAACGCCAAAATCATCCACGTGGATATCGACCGTGCTGAGCTGGGTAAAATCAAGCAGCCGCACGTCGCGATTCAGGGCGATGTTGCCGAAGTCCTGGCGCAACTGATCCCGCAAACTGACGCGACAGGCCGTGAAGAATGGCGTCAGCTGGTGGCCGACCTGCAAAAAGAGTTCCCGGGCGCCATCCCGACGGAAGGCGACCCGCTCAGCCACTACGGGCTGATTAACGCCGTTGCCGCCTGCGTGGACGACAGCGCCATCATCACCACCGACGTGGGCCAGCATCAGATGTGGACTGCACAGGCGTATCCGCTGAACCGTCCGCGCCAGTGGCTGACCTCCGGCGGCCTGGGCACCATGGGCTTTGGCCTGCCTGCGGCCGTGGGCGCGGCGCTCGCCAATCCGGACCGCAAGGTCATCTGCTTCTCCGGCGACGGCAGCCTGATGATGAACATTCAGGAAATGGCGACCGCGGCCGAAAACCAGTTAGACGTGAAAATCATTCTGATGAACAACGAAGCGCTGGGGCTGGTGCATCAGCAGCAGAGTCTGTTCTACAAGCAGGGCGTGTTTGCTGCGACCTATCCCGGTATGATCAACTTTATGCAGATTGCCGCCGGTTTTGGTCTGCATACCTGCGATCTGAACGCCGAAGAAGACGCGCACGCGGCGTTGCAGGCGGCGATTTCACGCCCGGGCCCGGCGCTGATCCACGTGCGTATCGACCCTGAACAAAAAGTGTATCCGATGGTGCCGCCGGGTGCGGCAAATACTGAGATGGTGGGGGAATAAGCCATGCAGAAACAACATGATAACGTCATTCTGGAACTCACCGTCCGCAACCATCCTGGCGTCATGACCCACGTCTGTGGGCTGTTTGCCCGCCGCGCGTTTAACGTCGAAGGCATTCTCTGTCTGCCGATTCAGGGCAGCGAGCACAGCCGCATCTGGCTACTGGTTAACGACGATCAGCGTCTGGAGCAGATGATGGCGCAGATCGATAAGCTGGAAGATGTCACCAAAGTGGCGCGCAATCAGTCCGATCCCACCATGTTTAACAAAATTGCGGTGTTCTTCGAATAAATCGCTTAAGGTAAGCGCCTTTGCCGGCCTCTGCGTAGGCCGGATAAGCGCAGCGCCATCCGGCGCTTTCAGACCGCAGGAACGCACATGACCACCATCGCCCTTATCGACGACCACCTTATCGTCCGCTCAGGATTTGCTCAGCTTCTGAACCTTGAACCTGATTTTCAGGTGGTAGCCGAGTTTGGTTCTGGCCGCGAGGCGTTGGCTGGTCTGCCCGGGCGCGGGGTGCAGGTCTGTATCTGTGATATCTCAATGCCGGATCTCTCCGGGCTGGAGCTGTTAACCCAGCTACCGAAGGGAATGGCGACTATCATGCTTTCGGTTCACGACAGCCCGGCGCTGGTGGAACAGGCCCTTAACGCGGGCGCGCGCGGATTCCTTTCCAAACGCTGTAGCCCGGATGAACTGATTGCCGCGGTACGCACCGTGTCGACGGGTGGCTGCTACCTGACGCCGGATATCGCCATTAAGCTGGCGGCCGGACGCCAGGATCCACTCACCAGACGCGAGCGCCAGGTGGCGGAAAAACTCGCGCAGGGAATGTCGGTAAAAGAGATTGCCGCTGAGCTGGGTCTGTCGCCGAAAACCGTACACGTCCACCGTGCCAACCTGATGGAAAAACTCAACGTCAGCAACGATGTCGAGCTGGCGCGCCGCATGTTTGATACCTGGCAATGAGCCCCGTCTTTTCGCGGCTGATCGCCGTCGTTGCCAGCTTCTTTATCTTCTCCGCCGCCTGGTTTTGCCTGTGGAGCATCAGCCTGCATCTGGTGGAGCGCCCGGAGCTGGCGGTGCTGCTGTTCCCGTTTGGCCTGCGCCTGGGATTGATGCTGCAATGCCCGCGCGGCTACTGGCCGGTTTTGTTGGGTGCAGAGTGGCTGATGCTGGTGTGGCTGGCGCAGGAAGTGGCGCTGGCGCATTTGCCCTTATTGATGACCGGAAGCGTGCTCACGCTTATCCCGGTAGCCCTTATCTCCCGCTATCGTCACCAGCGCGACTGGCGCACGCTGCTGCGTCAGGGGGCGGCGCTGATTGCCGCCGCGCTGCTCCAGTCCCTGCCGTGGGTGGGAGAAAAAGAGATGCTTAACGCGCTGCTGCTGACGCTCACCGGCGGCCTGACGCTTGCGCCAACCTGCCTGGTTATCTGGCATTACCTCACCAGTACCGTCTGGCAGCCGCTCGGCCCGGGACTGGTGTCTCAGCCGGTCAACTGGCGCGCGCGGCATCTCATCTGGTATCTGCTGTTGTTTGTAGTGAGCCTGTGGTTACAGCTTGGTCTGCCTGCGGAGCTTTCGCGCTTTACCCCGTTTTGCCTGGCGCTGCCGATCATTGCGCTTGCCTGGCATTACGGCTGGCAGGGGGCGCTGATCGCCACGCTGATGAACGCCATCGCGCTGATTGCCAGCCAGACCTGGCACGATCATCCTGTGGATTTACTGCTTTCCCTGCTGGCCCAGAGCCTGACCGGGCTGCTGCTCGGCGCGGGCATTCAGCGCCTGCGCGAGCTGAACCAGTCCCTGCAGACCGAGCTGGCGCGCAACCGTCGTCTGGCGGAGCGCCTGCTGGAGACGGAAGAGTCAGTGCGCCAGGAAGTCGCCCGCGAGCTGCATGACGACATCGGCCAGACCATCACCGCCATCCGCACCCAGGCGGGTATTGTTCAGCGCCTGGCGGCAGAAAACGCAGGCGTGAAGCAGGGCGGGGCGCATATCGAACAGCTTTCGCTCGGTGTGTATGATTCCGTACGCCGCCTGTTGGGGCGGCTGCGTCCACGCCAGCTGGACGACCTTTCCCTTGAGCAGGCGGTGCGTTCCCTGATGCGCGAGATGGAGCTGGAAAGCCGCGGAATTGTCAGCCATCTCGACTGGCGCATTGATGAACCCGGGCTGAGTGAAAGCCAGCGCGTGACGCTGTTCCGCGTCTGTCAGGAAGGGCTGAACAATATCGTTAAGCACGCCAGCGCCAGCGCGGTAACTCTACAGGGATGGCAGCAGGACGAACGCCTGATGCTGGTGATTGAAGACGACGGCTGCGGCTTGCCTCCGGGTTCGGGTCAGCAGGGTTTTGGCCTGGCGGGAATGCGCGAACGCGTAACGGCGCTCGGCGGTACTTTGACCATCTCCTGCACCCACGGCACCCGCGTTAGCGTCAGCCTGCCGCTGCGTTACGCATAAGGACTCACCATGTTTAAAACGCCTGCCAACGCCGCCCCGATAAGCGACAAAGCGGAAATCGACGCCCGCTACCGTTACTGGCGACGCCATATCCTGGCAACCATCTGGCTCGGGTACGCCCTGTTCTACTTCACCCGCAAAAGTTTTAACGCCGCCGCACCCGAAATTCTTGCCAGTGGCGTGATGGTACGCACTGATATTGGCCTGCTGGCGACGCTGTTTTACATCACCTACGGCCTGTCGAAGTTCTTCTCCGGTATCGTCAGCGACCATTCTAACGCCCGCTATTTTATGGGCTTCGGGCTGATTGCCACCGGGGTGGTGAATATTCTGTTTGGTTTTTCCACCTCGCTGTGGGCCTTCGCGCTGCTGTGGGCGCTGAACGCCTTTTTCCAGGGCTGGGGGGCGCCGGTCTGTGCCCGCCTGCTCACCAGCTGGTATTCACGCAACGAACGTGGCGGCTGGTGGGCAATCTGGAATACCGCGCATAATGTTGGCGGCGCGCTGATCCCGATCGTCGTGGGTGCTGCGGCGCTGCACTACGGCTGGCGGGCAGGAATGATGATTGCGGGCAGTCTGGCAATACTTGCAGGGGTGTTCCTGTGCTGGCGCCTGCGCGACAGGCCGCAGACCGTGGGGCTGCCTGCGGTGGGCGACTGGCGGCACGATGAAATGGAAATTGCCCAACAACAGGAAGGTGCGGGGCTGACCCGCAAAGAGATCCTCACCAAATACGTGCTGAAAAACCCGTACATCTGGTTGCTGTCGCTGTGTTACGTGCTGGTCTACGTGGTGCGTGCGGCGATTAACGACTGGGGCAATCTGTACATGTCCGAGACGCTCGGCGTGGATCTGGTGACGGCTAACTCGGCAGTGACCATGTTCGAGCTGGGCGGGTTTATCGGTGCGCTGGTGGCGGGCTGGGGCTCGGATAAGCTGTTTAACGGCAACCGTGGCCCGATGAACCTGATTTTCGCCGCCGGGATTTTGCTCTCGGTGGGTTCGCTGTGGCTGATGCCGTTTGCCAGCTATGTGATGCAGGCGGCGTGCTTCTTCACCACCGGTTTCTTCGTGTTTGGCCCGCAGATGCTGATCGGTATGGCGGCGGCGGAGTGCTCGCACAAAGAGGCGGCAGGCGCGGCAACGGGCTTTGTCGGGTTGTTTGCCTATCTTGGAGCATCACTTTCCGGCTGGCCGCTGGCGCGGGTGATCGACATCTGGCACTGGAGCGGGTTCTTCGCGGCGATCGCCATCGCGGCGGGGATTTCCGCCCTGCTGCTGCTGCCGTTTTTGCACGCCCAATCACCGCGCGAAGCGTGACGCGCCTCACCTTTTCGCCCCGAGTGGCGCAAAACTAAGAAATTTTCCCGGTTTCACCTGGACGCTGTCTCAGGCGTCTCTCCCGGCTGATTTTTACAATGCTGCAAAAATCAGCTCAGGAGTAACTCAGTCATGCTGGCCTTCTTAAACCAGGTACGTAAGCCGACCCTGGATCTGCCGCTCGATGTGCGGCGCAAAATGTGGTTCAAACCCTTCATGCAGTCCTATCTGGTGGTCTTTATTGGCTACCTGACCATGTACCTGATCCGCAAGAACTTTAACATCGCGCAGAACGACATGATCTCGACCTACGGGCTGAGCATGACGCAGCTGGGGATGATTGGCCTGGGCTTCTCCATCACCTACGGCGTGGGTAAAACGCTGGTGTCCTATTACGCCGACGGCAAAAACACCAAGCAGTTCCTGCCGTTTATGCTGATCCTCTCCGCCATCTGTATGCTCGGCTTCAGCGCCAGCATGGGCGCGGGCTCGGTCAGCCTGTTCCTGATGATCGCCTTCTACGCCCTGAGCGGTTTCTTCCAGAGTACCGGCGGGTCGTGCAGCTATTCCACCATCACCAAATGGACGCCGCGCCGTAAGCGTGGGTCATATCTTGGCATGTGGAACATCTCCCACAACCTCGGTGGTGCGGGTGCGGCTGGCGTGGCGCTGTTCGGTGCTAACTATCTGTTCGACGGCCACGTCATCGGCATGTTTATCTTCCCGTCGATTATCGCCCTGATTGTCGGTTTTATCGGTCTGCGCTTTGGTAGCGACTCCCCGGAATCTTACGGCCTGGGTAAAGCTGAAGAGCTGTTTGGTGAGGAGATCAGCGAAGAGGACAAAGAAACCGAAGAAAATGAGATGACCAAATGGCAGATCTTTGTTGAGTACGTGCTGAAAAATAAAGTGATCTGGCTGTTATGTTTCTCGAACATCTTCCTGTACGTGGTGCGTATCGGTATCGACCAGTGGTCTACCGTGTATGCCTTCCAGGAGCTGAAGCTTTCCAAAGAAGTCGCGATCCAGGGCTTTACCCTGTTTGAAGTGGGCGCGCTGGTTGGCACGCTGCTGTGGGGCTGGCTCTCTGACCTTGCCAACGGACGTCGTGCGTTGGTGGCCTGCGTGGCGCTGGCCCTGATCATCGCGACCCTCGGCGTTTATCAACACGCCAGCAACCAGTATGTCTACCTTGCATCACTGTTCGCGCTGGGTTTCCTGGTGTTTGGCCCGCAACTGCTGATCGGCGTAGCCGCCGTCGGCTTCGTACCGAAAAAAGCGATCGGCGCAGCCGATGGGATTAAAGGCACCTTCGCGTACCTGATTGGCGACAGCTTCGCCAAGCTCGGTCTGGGGATGATCGCCGACGGCACGCCGATTTTCGGCCTCACCGGCTGGGCTGGTACCTTCGCCGCGCTGGATGCCGCAGCCATCGGCTGTATCGTCCTGATGGCGATGGTCGCGGTGCTGGAAGAACGCAAAATTCGCCGCGAAAACCGCGCGCAGAAGCAGAAGTTGAAAGCAGCCTGAGTGTGCAGGTAACTTTTTGCCCGGTGTGATGCCGGGCTTTTTTATCATGTAACTTATGAAAGCTCTATCTATTCTATTAACATCGCTAACTCGCATAAATCATGGTAATCCTTTGATGATATTGGATTTTCCTCAAAAAATTTATCTATATAAATATCAGTTGCTTGGTTTATTTTGTATTGTCTCCCATCAAAATAATATGTTTGCTTTTCAATTGCATCGTAATTGTTTGGGGAATGTAAAATATCACTAAGTATTTTATCTTTCTTTTGTTTATGGTTATGACTTATTCCAAGTTTACTCATGATTATAGAAATTAAGTATATTGGGTTTATTTTTTCTGAAAATACATAGTCATGTATAGGGTAAGAAGAAAATGTAAAAGGAGTTGTGTTTAATGAAATGTCTTTAGTTGATGTCTTAGTAGTGAAGTTTGTTTGGGTTTTGAATATGGAAAATATGGTTTTTTTACTGTTGTTGGAGAATATGTCTATTCCAGACAACATATCCTTATAGTATGTGTTATGACATGTATAGATAGCGAGCATAAAACTTAATGATATAATCTCAATGTTTTTACTTGTGTGGCTATATATGGATTCAAGTCTTTCAAACCACAAGTTTACTGTCCTTAAATCCATTGAAAATCCATCTGCAATAGTGGTTAAAATTTCCTTCACTAAAAGAATTTTATCAGTTTGTTGGTCATGTATAATTATTTCTCTAGTGACTATTGTTTTGTTAAAAGTAACAGAGTTGCTTATTTTTTTATCTATGAAATCGAATAAACTTCTCTTTTTTAAGGTGACAGAACGCATAAAAAATCGATCAAGATATCTAGTGGCATCAAATCCGGAGCCATAAATAGAACAAATTGAGTGAGACAATTGTTCTTTATCAGTTGCAATGACGAAAACAACATTATTTATGTCAAACAGATGCTTGATTGTTTCAAGCATATCGATGGCATAGTTCGGTCGACAGCGATCCAGTTCATCAATGAAAATAAAAAGTGGGTATGCATATTTACCTTCATTCGTATCTATTACAGCTTCGAGCCACTCATGAATAGAACGTTTGAAATTTTCGGCTGAAGAGTTTGCTTGCTCATGGGATTTTAGTAATTCATCGACTATTTTTGAACCAAGATCAGCTTCAGAGTCGAGATCAAGATCCTCAGTATCAATTCCAAGTTTGTTTTTAATAAAACACTTAGTTACTTCTGGCGCAATTGATTTCATCAATCGCCATGTGCCTTTAATCACATTGTTTTCTAAAATAGAGAGTTCTGTTTTAGTTGTTAGCGCTGATTTAATCTCTGAAACAACTGTCAGAAAAGGATCCCCAGAGTGATCATTTTTCCATGCATCAATATAAACTGTCGGATAGGTATTGGATATTTCATGCATCCATCTACGTATAAACCATGTTTTGCCTGCTCCCCATTGTGCGTCTAAGTTTAAAACATAATTACCATTTGTTCCTTTATCTACTAAAAAAGATGTTAAGAATCGGGCATATTCACTACGTTCGAGAGTATCAGGTGGTAAGTCTTCAACTTTCTCAGACCAATTAAAAGGTAATTCTAAATGCTTTGTCATTTTTCTATCCTGTGTATTGACTTAAACAAATAAAAATAAACCTAAAAAATTTCATGCTATGCTGGTGATGAATTTCGAACAATATATATCATTTTTATATATTTCCTCAAAATTTTGGAAGCCGCTTCGTAAAAATGAAATCACTTCACCTGTCATTAGCTAAACCCCTTTACCGATTCTTTCTCAAGGCATAAATTGCCCTTGTTGCAGCAAACCTGCAACCGGGCGTAGGAACCCGAATAATTGCACAAAATGACGATTTTTTTGTCAGGGCAGCGCACATCCGGATAAAATCACGGTGGCGCTGACGGAGCAGCCGAAAGGCTGGCCGGTTTCTTTGTGCATCGGTACTTCCTACCTTCGTCAGCGTCACCACCCTCGGGCGTAGGAACCCAAGTGGTGATAATTACCTAAAATTGCGCAAAGAGGCTGCCTTATGGCTACTATCCCAACCCTTTCTTTTTCTGAACATCACGGAAAATTTACCCAGTACTTAATTTCCCATCCGCTTCCATCTACGGCGGATCTTTTTGAAGTCGCCGATTTCTGCGCCGCATTTGCAAGTGTGCTTGTCGAAACGCACGATGCCACAGAACGTAATGCATTATGCGGGCGCTTGCTGAATGCGCTCATGCATATGGAAAGGCTCTGTACTAACGACCTGCCCGCGCACCTAATCGACAGTCTTTCTGCGGAAGAAATTCCGGTTTCTACTATGCCCGACTGTTGGCAAGAGACTGATATTCCCGTTTCTTATGCAATCGCTCTCACACAGGCTTTGCTTGGTAATAATCTGCCGGAGCCAGCCGCAAATGCATTAACTGGGCTTTTGCATGATCTCGTCTACCTGCTGGCTGATTATGTGAAGGAACCTTACATTCCACATCATTAATCATTCTGTTAACCCGGTAAATTGCGCGGCAGGTATTCAAGCCTGCCGCCCGCTCGTCTCCAGCAATAACTCCCTCAGCCACTGCTGCGCCGGGTTACGGTGCGTGCGTCCGTGCCAGGCCATGCTTTTGGTAAATCCCGCTACCGGAACCGGCGTGTCACACACAAACATATCCACCCGGTTTTCGGCCATGCGCTGCGGCACTACGGCGATCATATCGCTGATGGTCAGCAGCTCCGGCAGCACCAGAAAGCTGCTCACCGATAATCCCACGCGTCGCTCGCGCCCGGCTTTTGCCAGCGCATCGTCGGTCACGCCGTGGAAGCTTTCGCCCTCGTAAGACACCAGCACATGCTCCAGAGTACAAAAACGCTCAAGTGAAAGCGGTTTGCCCGCATCCGGGTGTTCGGCGCGCATCATGCAGACGTACCGTTCATCATAAAGCGCGCGGCTGTGGAGCTCATCAGGTGTGGTGTGCGGCGTCAGCAGGGCGAGGTCGATTTTCCCCTGCTCAAGCTGGGCAACGAGGCGCTCCGGCTCTACCGGCACCACGCGCACGCGAATGTGAGGGGCCTGCACCTTAAGCGCGGCAATAAACGGCACGATCACCGCACGCAGGGCGTAATCCGTGGCGGCGAGGGTAAAGGTCTGTCTGGCCGTAAGCGGGTCAAATATGACGGGCTGCAACAGCACATCGATATCCGCAAGAATGCGCTTGATGGGCGCGGCCAGTGCTTCCGCGCGGGTGGTTGGCACAATGCCGTGTGGGGCGCGGATAAACAACGGGTCGTCGAAGTAATCCCGCAGGCGGTTCAGCATCCCGCTAACTGCAGGCTGCGTAAGGGCAAGACGCGCTGCGGCACGGGTGACGCTGCGTTCGTCCAGCAGGGCATCCAGCGTTTTCAGTAAGTTGAGATCCAGGGTGCGCAGATCCGCTTTCATGAGGTTATTCCACCTTTTTCCAGTTCACTATTATGGCGCTGCCTGCTGTTGACGCTGCGCGTTTCCCGATATGATGAGCGGCTAATTTAAGGAGAACGCATGGTCTGGATAATGCTGGCAACCCTCGTGGTGGTGTTCGTGGTCGGATTTCGGATCCTGACCTCTGATTCACGCCGCGCGATCAAACGATTAAGCGAGCGTCTGGGTATCACTCTGGTGCCGGTAGAATCGATGATCGATCAGTTTGGTAAAACGCCCGGCAATGAGTTTATCCGCTACCTTGAGCGCCCGGACGAAGCCCATCTGCAAAACGCGGCGCAGGTGCTGCTGATCTGGCAGGTCTGTATCGTCAACGGCAGCGAAGAGAATCTGCACACCTGGCACCGGCTGCTGCGTAAAGCCCGCCTGGCGGCACCGATTACCGATGCGCAAATCCGCCTCACCCTGGGCTTTATGCGCGAGATGGAGCCAGACCCGCAGGAACTTAATGCCTTCCAGCTGCGCTACAACCAGCTTTTCTTGCCGCAAGAAGGTGTGTTTTACCTGCACTGATATCACGAATCGTGATGAAGAGTATAAAGTATCATCATTAGATTTATACCACTCCCGAGCGCAACATCACCTCATCAACAACATGACGAGGTGAACCATGAAGCAATCTGCGATTATCTGGCCGAACGACTATCTGCCAGGCACCACCGATAACTTTGCATCTAACGAAATCATCGTCGCCGGGCTGAGCGCCAGAGAGATTTGGGCCCAGCTCAACGACACAACCCTGTGGCCGGGCTATTACAGCAACGCTGAAGATATCCGCTTTCACGACGGCAGCGGCCCTGAACTGAGTACCAACGCCCGCTTCCGCTTCACCACCTTTGGCTTCCCGGTTGAAGCGCAGGTGACGGAATATGTGCCGCCGGTTGACGGTGAAGCGGCACGTATCGCCTGGCACGGCTGGGTGGAAGGGGATGCGGATTCGCGTCTGGACGTGATCCACGCCTGGCTGTTTGAAGACCTGCCCGGTAACCGCGTGCGCATCCTGACCCAGGAATCACAAAAAGGCGTTCCGGCGCAGGAACTGGCGCGTACCGTGCCGAACCCGATGATTAACGGGCACCAGGAGTGGATCGTCGGATTAGCCAGTGCCGCCCTTAAGGCTCGCGGGTAATTTTTTCCGGTGGCGCTTTGCTTACCGGGCCTACAAACCCCGTAGGCCGGTGCAAGCGCCGCGCCGCCCGGCAAAAAAAGCTGCGAAAGTTGTCAAAACGTTAAATTCGTCACACTTTTGATGATAAACTGCGCGACTTTTCCGCACATTTATCTCCAGGTGACGCCATGACAGAACATATCCAGCCCACGACCAGACCGCAGACCAAAGAGGTGTCACGCCCGAACTGGTCGGCGGTTTTCTCCGTGGCATTCTGCGTGGCCTGCCTGATTACCGTTGAGTTTCTGCCGGTGAGCCTCCTGACGCCAATGGCGCAGGATCTGGGCATTTCCGAAGGCGTAGCGGGGCAGTCCGTTACCGTGACCGCGTTTGTGGCAATGTTCGCCAGTCTGTTTATCACCCAGGTGATTGGCACCATCGATCGCCGCAAGGTGGTCATTCTTTTCAGCGTGCTGCTGACGCTCTCCTGCCTGCTGGTTTCTTTTGCCAATAACTTTACCCTGCTGCTGCTTGGACGCGCCTGTCTGGGGTTAGGGCTGGGCGGCTTCTGGGCGATGTCGGCATCCCTCACCATGCGCCTGGTGCCCGCGCGCACTGTGCCTAAAGCCTTGTCCGTTATCTTTGGCGCCGTGTCTATCGCCCTGGTGATCGCCGCGCCGCTGGGCAGTTTCCTCGGCGGGATTATCGGCTGGCGAAATGTGTTTAACGCAGCGGCCGTCATGGGTTTGCTGTGCATTATCTGGGTGTGGAAAGCGTTGCCGTCCCTGCCGGGTGAAGCGGCACATCACAAACAGAATATGTTCAGCCTGCTGAAACGCCCGGGCGTGCTGGCGGGGATGAGCGCCATCTTTATGGCCTTTGCCGGGCAGTTTGCCTTCTTTACCTATATCCGCCCGGTGTTTATGACCATGGCCGGTTTTGATGTGGATGGCCTGACGCTGGTGCTGTTGAGTTTCGGTATTGCCAGTTTTATCGGCACGTCCCTGTCGTCCCAGTTCCTGAAACGCTCCCTGAAAGTGGCGCTGGCGGGTGCTCCGCTGGTGCTGGCGCTAAGCGCGGCGGTGCTGGTGCTGTGGGGCAGTGATAAATGGGTGGCATCGGCAATTGCGATTATCTGGGGCTTTGCCTTTGCGCTGGTGCCGGTGGGCTGGTCAACGTGGATCACCCGCTCATTGGCAGATCAGGCCGAAAAAGCCGGGTCGATTCAGGTGGCGGTGATCCAGCTGGCGAACACCTGTGGCGCAGCGGTAGGCGGTATTGCGCTGGACCATATCGGCCTGACCTCACCGCTGGTGATTTCCGGTACGCTGATGCTGCTGACCGCGCTGCTGGTGGCCTCAAAGGTGAAGGCCCGTTGATTGATAAATAGTCACTTCGGCGATATACTTGTACCGTAACTTGTACAGGAGGCAGTATGCAGGTTGTGACTTTTACTGAAGCCCGAAGCCGGCTCAAAGATGTGTTAGATGAGGTGAATGAAAATGTGGAGACGACAATTATCAGCCGCCGCAACGGTGGCGATGCAGTTGTCATGTCTCTTCAGCACTATAACTCGATGATGGAAACCATCCATCTGATGAGTTCGCCTGCAAACGCCAGCCGACTGATGGAATCAATCGCTCAGGCAAATACAGGAAAAACCACACAGAGGGATCTGATAAATGACCAGGCTTCTGATTTGGACTGATAACGGCTGGGATGATTACCTGTGGTGGCAAGAGCAGGACAAGAAAACGCTTCGCAGAATCAACAAGCTGATTGAACATGCGAAGCGCCATCCTTTCGACGGACTGGGCAAACCGGAACCGCTAAAAGGCAACCTTTCCGGGTATTGGTCCCGTCGGATAAACGATACTGATCGCCTTGTTTATGGGGTAACGGATAGCGCAATTACCATCCTGATGTGCCGCTATCACTATTATTCCTGAATTACGCCGATGTCTGAACCCGTCTTTTCGAATCCATCGAAATCAGCACCACCGACGAGACAATCAACAGCGTGCCCAGCCAGTCCGGCAGGGTGAACGCCACACCAAGCAAGATGACAGACAGCAACGCGCTGCTCAGCGGCTCGGCGCAGCTCAGAATGCTCGCCTTCGGTCCGCCAATCATCTGTGCGCCTTTCAGATACAGGCTGAACGTCAGCGCTGTCCCGATCACCACCAGATAGAAGAACGCCAACAGCAGGCTGCCATCAATGACAAACGTTGTTCCGCGCCCGGCGTAGAACGGGGTCAGCATTAATCCCGCAATCAACATACTCCAGCCGACAATCGGCAGCGTGCCGTAGCGGGCAATCAGCGTTGACGGATACGTCGTGTAAAACGCAGCAGCAAAGGCCGAAGCGATCCCGAAGAACAAGGCCGCAGGCGAAATGGAGAGCGAGGTGGGATCGCCATGGGTCACCAGCAGAAAGGTGCCGATCAGTGACGTCATAATCGCGGACAACACAAATATCCCCGGGCGCTTTTTCCGCGCCAGCGCAAACCACGCCACGATGATGGTCGGCGACAGGAATTGCAGCACGGTGGCGGTGGCGGCGTTGGATTTTTCAATCGTCAACAGGAAGGTGAGCTGCACGGTCAGCGCGCCGAACAGTGAGAAAATCAGCAGGCTGAGGGCATCTTTGCGATTTTTGATGACCGAGAAAATCTTGTCGCCGTGAACGAAGGAGAGCGTGAGCAGGATAACACCGGTAAACAGCAGGCGAACCATGGTCAGGTAAGGCGAAGAAATGTGGCTTTTCTCCATGATGTACTGCGCGCAAACCCCTGAACTTCCCCATAAAACGGCGGCGATCAGGACGTTTAGCATCCCTTTACGTGTGGAACCCATGTACTCCCCTGCTATGTCGATTTTTGACTAGCATAACATGGGATCTCGCCGGGTGGCGCTACGCTTACCCAGCCTACAAAACCAGGTGGGGGGCGGGCTGGTGCCCTCACCCCGGCCCTCTCCCACGGGGAGAGGGGGCAAACACTAAAAACGGCAACTCTCGTTGCCGTTTTGCTTCTACCTTAGAACCACGCTTCCCACATCGCGCCGACGTTGAAATCGTCGAGCGTTTCGTCTTTGGTGCCGTTCACGCGTGCGGTGTGTTCGTTATCCACTTTGCCGCCGGTCACGTAGAAACGCAGCATCGGGCGGAACTCTGGACCCATGGCGATAGACATGTTCTGCGACAGGGTCAGCTTCCAGCCTTTGTTATCGCCGCCGTTGTCGTAATCAACGTGCTGCCAGCCCGCTTCCAGCCAGGTGGAGTGAACGTCGTTCCACCAGTGCATCGGGCGAATAATGGCGTTGTAGTTTTTGCGGTTATCGCTCTTGTCGCGGCTATTGTCATAGTCGTGGAAGGCGAGGATGTACTCAACCTGAGTCTGCGGGGTGAATTTGTGCAGACCTTCGAAGCTGGCGTAAACCGTGGTCAGATCCTCGGTTTTGTTAAACACGCTGTTGTCCGAGTTATCCGAGTAACGGGCAATCACCTTGTTCACGCCGCTGTCGTTGGTGTGGCTCAGCACCACGCCGCCCTGCCAGGCGTTAAGACGCTCGTCGCTCTCAACGGCTTTCGAGTCAAAGCCATAGTTGGCGTACAGCTCCAGATCGACTGGGCCGAGTTTCATACCGTGAATTTTTGAGGTGGCCGCATAGTTACCTTTGTCGCCCGTGCCGGAACCGCCGGTACAGGTGATGCGCGATGGGTTCGCTTCGTCTGCCATCACTTCCGGGCTACAGGATTCCACTGCTGCCACGGTGGCAACGTCAAACTGCACGCCGCCAATATCGAAGTTTTTCACCCCGGCGCCCTGGCCGTCGTGGTTCATCCAGAAGTAATCGTTGATGCCCTGTTGCGGACGCTGGTGGAAGTCACGACCCGCCCAGAAATAAGCGTTAGGGTTAGACGCCATAATGTTGGTCACCCCCGCGTAGGCTTTTTTCAGGTTAACTTCGTCGCTCCAGTGGTCGATCATCACGTTGATGTCCCAGATCGCGCCGTTTTCACCCTTGAAGGCTTTGGAAAGCTGGAATTCACCACCATTGCCTTCGTTACCCAGACGACCAATCGCGGATGCGCCGTTGTAAGAACCATCCACTGCCACGTATTTCTGATCGGCGGCCTGGAAGTGCGCGCCGTAGCGGGCGTAGCCGGTAAATTTGATGCCGAACGGGATAGCCATATCCGGGGATTGCGCCGCGCTTTGCGGCTCGGTCACCACGTCGACTTTTTTCGCCACCGCAGCATCCATTTTGGCCTGACGGTCTGCCAGGGCTTTATCCACCGCTTTGGCCACAATGGCGTCGATTTGCTCCTGCGTGAATTCTTGTGCGAGGACAGAAATTGGGCAAAGCGCGGCGATAACCGCCATTGTTAATGGAAGTTTTTTAATATTTTTCATTGTCATCTCTATTAATTTACATTTTATTCAGACAATAACCATCCCGTTCCGATTTGACAGAATATGTCGCTATCATCAGAAACAGAGTGATTTATATTTTCAGGTACAGAGGTGTTACATTAACTTTATTTCGCCATAAGTTATCTCTGATATAAATGAATAATTTCTTCGGATAATTCACGCGCCAGCAGGGAATTCATTAAATGATCCTGGGCGTGCACCATAATTAACGTCATCGGCTGGCGGGCTTCGCCCGCATCCTGCTCGATCAGTTTGGTTTGCATCTTGTGCGCCTGGCGCGCGTAGCCATCGGCTTCGCGCAGCAGGCTTTTTGCTTCGTCAAGGTTGCCCTGACGCGCAGCGTGCAGTGCTTCAAAGCACAGGCTGCGCGACTGACCAGCATTGACGATGATTTCCATTACCGCTTCTTCTAAGGCAACCATCATCTCTTTCTCTATTTATCGAAACTATTGTTTAACGAGGTAGCGGCAAACCACTCACCGCTCTTTTTAATGGTGCGTTGCTGCGTATCTAAATCGAGCTGGATAAATCCATAGCGATTTTTATAGGCATTACACCATGACCAGTTATCAATAAATGTCCACATATGATAACCAAGACAATTGCACCCTTCGCTAATACCTTTATGCAGCCAGGTTAAATGCCCGGAAATAAAATCAATGCGGTATTGATCGTTTATTTGGCCATTTTCAATAAAGCGTTGTTCATTTTCGACACCCATACCGTTTTCAGAAATAAAGCAGCGTGGGTTGCCGTAATTGTCGCGAAGATTAACCAGAATATCGTAAATACCGGGTTCATAGATTTCCCAGCCACGATAAGGGTTCATCTTGCGGCCTGGCATTTCGTAGTTATCAAAGAACCACTCCGGCATAAAGGGCGCCTGTGGATTTACCGCGCTGTCACGGCACTTCACGCGACGCGGCTGATAATAGTTAATGCCGAGCAGGTCGATTTTCCCTTCTGCAATCAACGCGCTGTCTTCCGGTTTACAGGCCGGAAGCTGCTCATAGGACTTCAGCAGAGTCACAAGGTCGGCCGGGTACTCGCCGCGCAACACCGGGTCGAGGAAGCTGCGGTTAAACATCAGATCCGCAATGTGCGCCGCTTTCACATCGGCCGGGTTTTGTGAACGCGGGTACGATGGCGTGAGGTTCAGCACGATGCCAATTTCACCCGCGTAATGGCCCGCACGGTAAGCGCGAACCGCCAGCGCATGAGCCAGGACCGTGTTGTAGGCCACCGTTGCCGCGCGACGGAAATCCACCACGTTTGGATAGTGGAAGTCGTAAAGATAACCGCCTTCGACCGGGACAATCGGCTCGTTGAAGGTAAACCAGTGCAGCACGCGATCGCCAAACAGCTCGAAGCAAATTTGCGCGTAACGGGCATAGGCTTCCACGACGTCACGGTTTTCCCAGCCACCGATCTCCTGCATTGCCATCGGCATGTCGAAATGGAACAGGGTGATAAACGGCGTAATGCCCTGTTCAATCAGCTCATCAATGACCTGATTATAAAAATCGACTGCCTGTGGGTTCACTTCACCGATACCATCGGGGATCAGGCGCGCCCAGCTAATCGAGGTCCGAAAGCTGTTGTGGTTCAGCTGCTTTAGCAGTTGAATGTCCGTTTTCCAGTGCTGATAAAACGTGGAGGTGTGCTGCGGCCCCACGCCATTGTGAAAACGGTTCGGCTCGCGGGTAAACCAGTAATCCCATGTGGTTTGACCCTCTCTTGTCCCTTCGGTCTGGAGAGCGGAGCTTGCGCTGCCCCACCAGAAATGCTCGGGAAATGAATATTTCATGACGCTTCCTCTTTGACTTAATTACTTGCTGTTTCAGCGGCACCGACCGTTGCCTGAGCTTTCTGCTCTTCATTTTTGAGCAGTGAACGCTCATAAGCACGCAGGAACGGTAAATACATCAGCGCGGACATCACCATACAGACGACGCACATCACTACCGGACTTAACGCCCAGTTCGCCGCCCATGAGGCACCAATTGGTGCTGGGGTGGTCCACGGTGTTAACGACACAACCTGTGCCAGCCAGCCGAGTTTCGTTGCGCCGTAGGCCAGACAGGCGTTTACCAGCGGAACGAACACGAACGGGATGAACAGCATCGGGTTCATGATGATTGGCGCACCGAACAGGATCGGTTCGTTAATGTTAAAGAAGCTTGGCACAACGCCCATTTTGCCGATGGTGCGCAAGTGCGTTACGCGGCTACGCAGCAGCAGGAAAGCCAGCGGCAGAGTCGAGCCCACGCCGCCAATCAGCAGGTAGTGATCCCAGAAACCTTGCAGGTAAACGTGTGGCAGCGCCGCGCCAGCAGCCAGTGCCGCCTGGTTTGCCGACAGGTTTGCCATCCAGAACGGGTTCATGATGCCGGTGACAATCAGCGAGCCGTGGATACCGGCGAACCAGAAAATCTGGCACAGCAGCACGGAGAGCAGAATGGCGGGCAGGGAGTCAGACGCAGAGACCAGCGGCTCCAGCAGGTGCATAATCGCCTGCGGAATAATCATCCCGGTTTGCGCTTCAATAAACAGGTTCAGCGGGTGCAGCGTGCCGATCACCACCATCACCGGGATCAGAATTTCAAACGAACGCGCCACGCCGGTTGGTACTTCTTTCGGCAGGCGAATGGTCACGTTGTTCTGTTTCAGCCAGGCATACACGCGGGTGGAGTAAATCGCGGTGATAAGCGCAGTGAAAATCCCCTGGCCAGACAGATACTGGGTAGAGATTTTGCCGTCGGCATAGGGTGCGGCAACCAGCAGAAACGCCATAAAGGCCAGCAGGCCGGACATCACCGGGTCGAGGTTAAACTGACGCCCCAGGCTTGCACCAATCCCCACCGAAATGAAGAAAGTCATCACGCCCATGCTGAGGTTAAACGGCAGCATCAGCTGTTCGCGGTAGGTCTGGGAGAAATCCAGCCAGCCGCGGGCGAAGCTGTTGGTGGTATCCGCTGAGAACGGCGGGAAGATGAACACCAGCATAAACGAGCCGATGATCATAAACGGCAGGGCGGCGGTAAAGCCGTCGCGGATCGCAATCACATACTTCTGCTGTCCGAGCTTTGCCGCCAGCGGGGTAATAGATTGCTCAATAACCGCGACCATTGATTGATATAACGAACTCATGTGAACACCTTTTAGTGTGCCGCTTCGATGAGCGACAGTGCATAGTCCAGTACTTTATCGCCACGTTGCATCCCGTAGTCCATCATGTCGATGGGTTGTACCGGAATACCTTGCGTAGCCGCCTTGTCTGACAGTGTCTGTAACATGTATTTCACTTGTGGTCCGAGAAGTACAACCTGGTATTGCGGAAACTGCGTATCAAATTCGGAAACACCGTACGCATCGATCTTGACCGGCAAACCACGTTCTTTCGCGACATCGACCATTTTGCTGACCAGCAGGCTGGTGGACATCCCGGCAGAGCAGCACAGCATAATCTTGAACATCGACAACCATCCTCTAAATGTAAAAAGTTATTGCGAGGATGATTGGACATCATACGGAAACCGGTTTCCATTCATAAAAGAAAGAAATGTGACAGCCATCAAGAAGCGTTGCTTATGGGGCTTGTTACCACGATCTGGGTCACAGATTTTGGCGATTAAGACCTCATTTTGAGTGGAAACGGAAAATCGGTTTCCATGAAAAACGGAAACGGATATACTCCATTCTGGCTATAATGTGAGCCGTAGCGGTTATGGAATTTACAGGTGCGGGTTGTTGCCTGTCAGGGGAGAGAGATGTCTACAATCAACGATGTATCACGTCTGGCCGGGGTGTCCAAAGCCACGGTATCACGGGTGTTGAGTGGGTCGCGTGGCGTAAAGGAAGCCAGCCGTCAGGCCGTACTAAAAGCGGTGGATGAGCTGAACTACCGGCCTAATGTGATTGCACAGTCGCTGCTGAGCCAGTCCACGGGCTGTATTGGCGTGATTTGCGCGCAGGAGAATATTAACCAGACTACCGGTTATCTTTACGCGCTGGAAAAACACCTCAGTCAGCATCAAAAACACCTGCTGTTGCGCTTTGCGCATACCAAAGCGGAAGTGATGCACGCCCTTGAAGAGCTTTCCTGCGGGTTATGTGATGACATCCTGGTGATCGGCGCGCGTTTCCCGCTGGATATCGAGATGGAAAACGTCATTCTGGTCGACTGTATGGAAGCCGATAACGCCAACAGTATCCAGTTTGATCATGCTTTCGCTGCCGAAACCGCCTGTAACTATCTCACCAGCCAGGGGCGCCGCCAGATTGCGCTGATCCACCCACAGGGTAACGGCTTTGCCGACCAGGTGCTGCTGGGCTATAAGCACGCGCTGGAGAAAAACTTCCTGCCCTTTAACCGTAATCTGGTCTTTATGGAGGCAACCTCGTCTTCCGTTGCGCTCCAGGAGCTGCTCAACAACGCCTCCACGCTGAACTTTAACGCGCTGCTGGTGGCTGATGAGCAAGAAGCTCAGCGTGTTATTCCGCAGTTGCAGGCGTTTAATAAATCCGTGCCGGACGACATTATGGTCTTCAGCCTTGCCGGATCGCTGCATCTGCCGGGTATCCCGGTGATCCCGGCCATTGAGTATTCGATGGATGCGATGGCAGCGAGAATTGTGGCCTGGCTGAACGAGAAAACGCAGATGCTCGGGTCGTACGTCTTACGCGGTGATTTAATTATTCCGGATATACGTAAGCGTTAAAAATGTTGAGTAGGCCGGGTCCGCGCAGCGTCGCCCGGCCCTCAATAATCTTCCATACAATCAATCTGCCCGACCGCATCCCAGTAGCCATCCAGATTGTCGCGCTTCACCGCCGTGATGGCGTTTTTCACCAGCAGCTGATTTGCCTCGGATGACAAAATCATGGCCTGCCACTCTTTATCACTCTGTTTTCGCTGTGGCGTGCAGGTTTTCTTGATGTCTTTGAGCACCTGCTGCTTAATCTGCGCGTCCCTGGCCGGGCTCTCTTCGTCCTGGGCATGGACGAACGCGGCAAACAGCAGGCAGACGATCAGGCAAAAAAGGTGTGCAGATTTCATTGAAACCTCCAGTATTGAGTCACATGTTTCACCTGAAATATATAGTTACATTCACCGTTCCGACTCAAGCCGAAAGTATGAATTTGCTCATTCGCGCGTATGAGTACCGATTACCAGTGCAATGCTATAGCTGACGACCACGGCGAAACTCATTTTCAGCATAGTTTCTCCACCAATCCCGGCAAGTGGCGCCGCAATCCCGCCGAACAAAAACATCAGCATTCCCAGAATGGCCGACGCCGTGCCAGACTCGCGGGACTCGACCGCGCTCATGGCCTCTGAACCCGCAATGGTGCTGATCCCGCTGTTAAACGCGACGGTAAAAAATAGCGCGATCAGCGCAAGCGCTGAGAGGTGCATCCAGGCGAAGAGCAGCGTTAATGCCGCCGCGGCAACGGCCAGCACCAGACCTATTTGCATCAACCCTTCCGACGGATGGCGACGGGCCAGACGAGAAAAAGTCAGCGCGGAAATAATCAGCCCGATACCGTTTACGCCAAACAGCAGGCTAAATTGCATGGCGCTCAGGCCGTACTCGTTTTGCAATACAAACGAGGAGGCACCGATATAGGAAAACAGCCCCGCCAGCATAAAGGCCTGAATCAGGCAGAAACGCATAAAACGGCGATTTTTGAGCACCGTTTTGGCCGTGCCCAGCAGTGATCCCGCGCTGGATTTTTCGCTGAGTGATTCGCGGATAAACAGCTGGCTGGCGACCAGCAGTGCCAGGCCCGCCGCGGCCATTACCCAGAACAGCATCCGCCAGTCGAAGTGTGACGAGATATAGCCGCCGAGCACCGGAGAAACCACCGGCGCAATGCCGTTAACCGTCATCAGCAGGGCAAAGAACTGTGTCAGCATCGAGCCGTGATAATTATCGCGGGCGATAGAGCGCGCCAGAACCGAGCCGCCCGCCCCGGCAACGCCCTGGACAAACCGCCAGCCGATCAGCGCGTAGATATTCTGCGTGGTGGCGCACAGCACAGAGGCCACCACAAACAGCAGCAGCGAAATCAGGAGCGGCATTTTACGCCCCATGCGATCGCTCAGCGGGCCGAAAAAGAGCTGCCCAAGTCCGAGGCCAATCAGCGCCGAGGTCAGCGAAAGCTGGGTCAGCGTGGTAGAGGTGTGCAGATGCGTGGCGATCTCCGGCAGCGCCGGAAGATAAAAATCAGAGCACAAAGGTCCGATGGCCGTCAGCAGGCCAAGAATGGCCGCAAATGAGAAAGAGAGTTTTGCCATATTGATCTGTCCCGTAGGCCGGGCAAGCTTTGCGCCGCCCGGCAAAGGTGTTACTGGATACCGCCACCGAGCGACTGCCACAGCGTGATACGGTTTTCGAAGTCGGTTTGTTGTAATGAAATTAGTGATGCCTGCGCCGACCACAGCGACCGCTGGGCGGTCAGAACCGTCAGATAATCCCCCGCGCCGGCCTGATAGCTGCGCATTGCCACATCCAGCGTTTTTTGCCCGGCGGCCACGTATTCACGCTGAGCATCAAGCTGTTCGCTCAGCGTTTCACGACGCGCCAGCGCATCGGCTACATCCTTAAACGCGCTCTGGATGGTTTTCTCGTAGGTGGCAATCAGTCCTTTTTTCTCGGCTTCAGCGTAGCGCAGCTGCGCCATGTTGTTGCCACCGCTAAACAGCGGCAGGGTGATGGATGGCGCGAACGACCAGACCTTCATGCCGTGGTTGAACAGGGACGACAGAGAATCGCTGCCCACACCTGCGCTGGCGGTGAGCGAAATGGTCGGGAAGAAGTTGGCGCGTGCCGCGCCGATATTGGCGTTCGCGCTCAGCAGGTTATGTTCTGCCTCCTGAATATCCGGGCGGCGCAGCAGTGTGCTCGAGCTGACGCCTGCCGGGATCAGGGTGATGGCGTTATCGCTCAGACTCTCCAGCGTACCGGGCAGCAGGTTATCCGGTACGATCGCGCCCGCCAGCAGATTCAGGGCGTTTTTGTCTTGCATGACCTGGGTTTGATAACTCGCCACGCTGGCGCGCGCCTGCTGGTAAACGCCCATCGCTGAGCTGACGTCCGTGGCCGCTGCAACGCCGACCTGCTGCTGACGTTTCACAATGTTGAGCGAGTTTGCGGCGCTCTCCATCGTCGATTTCGCCAGCGCCAGGTTGCTGTTATCGGCGGCGAGGGTAACCCAGGCCGTCGTCAGCTCGCTGACCATCGTCAGGCGGGTGTTCTGGGCGGTGAATTCGCTGGCAAGCCAGGTTTCACGCGCCGCCCGGGACAGGCTCTGGTTACGGCCGAACAGATCCAGCTCGAAGCTGGATACCGCGCCGTTGGCTTCGTCACTGGTGGTCACACCGCTTGCCAGCGTGCGGCTGCGGGTGTGGCTCAGTTCCGCATCCACCGTCGGGAACAGCGACGAACGGGTTTCGCCGTACTGGGCGCGGGCGGCGTCGATATCCGCTATCGCTTTTTGCACATCGCGGTTACTGTTGAGCGCCATGGTCACCACGCTTTTCAGCCGCGCATCGTTCATCACCTGCTGCCACTGGCTGACCACGGTATTTGCTTCACCGTGTGCGCCCGGCAACGTCGCCGGGACGGGCGCATCAGGGCGCTGATACGTTGGATCTAATGACACGCAGCCTGCGCTCAGCAGCGCCAACACTAAAACAGATACACGAAACATTATGACCTCCGGTTTGCGTGCTTACCGGAGAACAGACGTTTCACCAGTACAAAGAATAAAGGGACGAAGAAGATAGCCAGCAGCGTGGCGGCGAGCGTACCGCCGATGATGCCGGTACCGATTGCCACGCGGCTGTTGGCCCCGGCGCCGGTTGCCACGGCCAGCGGCGTCACGCCTGCAATAAACGCCAGCGAGGTCATGATGATAGGGCGCAGACGCGTCTGGGCGGCGCGTATGGCGGCGCGGGTCAGGGAATACCCTTCAGCCACTTTCGCCTCGGCGAATTCAACAATCAGAATGGCGTTTTTCGACGACAGGCCGATGGTGGTCAACAGCGCCACCTGGAAGTAAACGTCGTTGTTCAGGCCGCGCAGGGTGGCGGCCACTGCGGCCCCCAGTACGCCAAGCGGGATCACCATGATCACCGAAATCGGCACCGACCAGCTCTCATACAGCGCGGCCAGACACAGGAACACCACCAGAATGGAGAGGGCATACAGGCTCATCGCCTGGCCGCTCGCCAGTTTCTCTTGCAGCGACAGGCCGCTCCACGCCCATGTCGTGCCGGATGGCAGGTTGTTGGCCAGCTGTTCCATTTTGCTCATCGCCGTACCAGAGCTGGAGCCGCTGGCGTTTTCGCCCTGGATCTCATAGGCCGCCGAGCCGTTGTAACGCACCAGGCTTTCCGGGCCATATTCCCAGCGGGTGGTGGCGAATGCAGAGAACGGCGTCATGGTGCTGTCGCTGCCGCGGACATACCATTTGTTAAGGTCGGACGGCACGGCGCGGTAATCGCTATCTCCCTGGATATAGACCTTTTTCACGCGACCCCGGTCGATAAAGTCGTTCACGTAGGTCCCGCCCCAGGCGCTTGAGAGCGTGTCGGTCACATCGCTGAGAGAGAGCCCCAGAGAGACGGCTTTGTTGTTATCAATATCCACCTGCAACTGCGGCATCTGCGGCAGATCGTTGGCACGCACGGCGTGCAGGTTGCTATCCTGATTGGCCTCGCCAATCAGCTGGTTACGCATTTTCAGCAGGGTTTCACGGTCAGTATTACCGGCTGCCATTAGCTCAAAGGTAAAGCCGTTGCTCTGCCCCAGGCCGTCGACCGAAGGTGGCGTCATGGCAAAAATGGTGGCATCACGAATGGTGCTCAGCTCCTGCGTGGCACGCAGGGCAATCGCCTGGGCGGTGTTCTCTGTGCCTTTACGCTCAGACCAGTTTTTCAGCGAGACGAACGCCATCCCGGCATTCTGGCCGCTACCGCTGAAGCTAAAGCCCTCAACGGTAAAGATAACGTCGGTATTGGCTTTCTCTTTGTTGAGGAACCATTCGCGCACCTGGCGGCTCACCTCTGCGGTACGCACGGCCGTTGCCCCAGCGGGCAGGGTGTACTGCACCATGATTTCGCCCTGGTCTTCCGTTGGCAGGAAGCTGCCCGGCAGTTTCAGCATCGCCAGCCCCATCGCACCACAAAGTAGGGCGTAGATGACCAGCATCCCGCCGGAGCGGCGCAGTGCGCGTAGCACCTTGTTCTGATAGCCGTGTTCGGTTTTGCTGTAGAAGCGGTTAAACGCGCCGAAGAATCCTTTTTTGTGCGGCGGGGTGTGGCTCAGAACCGAGCCGCAGAGCGCTGGCGTCAGGGTCAGCGCCACCACAACAGAGAGGATCATCGCCGAAATAATAGTGACCGAGAACTGACGATAAATAACCCCGGTGGAGCCGCCGAAAAACGCCATCGGCAGGAATACCGCGGAAAGCACCAGGGCAATGGCGACCAGCGCGCCGGAGATTTCACCCATCGATTTTTCGGTCGCTTCCCGGGCGGGCAGCCCTTCGTCGCGCATAATACGCTCGACGTTTTCCACCACCACGATGGCGTCATCCACCAGAAGCCCTATCGCCAGCACCATCGCAAACAGCGTCAGGGTATTGATGGAATAGCCGAACAGCGCCAGGACACCAAACGTTCCCAGCAGCACTACCGGCACGGCCAGCGCCGGGATAAGCGTGGCGCGGATGTTTTGCAGGAACAGGTACATCACCACCACCACAAGGATAATGGCTTCGAACAGCGTCTGGATCACGTCCTCAACCGAGATCTTGATGAACTCGGTGCTGTCTTTCGGGTAGGCAACGTCGTAGCCTTCCGGCATCGCACGTTTAAATTCAGCAATTTTGTTCTTCACCGCCGTGGCGGTATCCAGCGCGTTGGCACCCGGGGAGAGCATCACCGCCATACCCGCTGCCGGGTGGCCGTTCAGCTTCGCGGTCGCGGTGTAATCTTCACTGCCCATTTCCACGCGGGCAACGTCGCTCATGCGCACGACTGCGCCGTTGGTCTTGCTTTTGATGATGATGTTTTTGAACTGATCGACCGTTTGCAGACGCGACTGGGCGCGCACGGTGGCGGTCAGCTGTTGGGCGTTTGAAGACGGCAGCGCACCGATTTTACCGGCAGAGACCTGCACGTTCTGCGCTTCAATCGCGCTTTGCACGTCGGACGGCATCAGCGAATAAGAGGCCAGTTTCGCCGGGTCGAGCCAGATGCGCATGGCGTATTCAGCACCAAACACCTGCAAGCTACCCACGCCTTCAACGCGCGCCAGCGGGTCCTGCACGTTACTGACCATCCAGTCGGCGATATCGGAGCTGCTGGATTTGTCGGTCTTATCGTAGACGCCCATGATCAGCAGGAAGTTACTCTGCGATTTTTCGACCGTGATCCCGGACTGCTGTACTTCGGTCGGCAGGCGTGATTCCGCCTGCTGGACTTTGTTCTGCACCTGAACCTGCGCGGTGTCCGGGTCGGTTCCCTGTTCGAAGGTGACGTTAATGCTCACCGAACCGTCCGAGCTGCTGGTGGAGGTGAAATAGAGCAGGTGATCCAGCCCGGTCAGTTGTTGTTCAATGACCTGGGTGACGCTGTTTTCCAGGGTCTGCGCCGATGCACCGGTATAGGTGGCAGAGATTTTGACCGACGGCGGCGCAACGTCCGGGTACTGCGCGACGGGCAGCGTGCGGATCGCCAGCATCCCCGCGAGCATAATCAGAATGGCGATCACCCAGGCAAACACCGGGCGACGCACAAAGAAACGGGAAAACATCAGGCGTTTCCTCCGTTGGCTTTCATCTCTTCGGCTTTCACTTCCTGACCGGCGGTGACTTTGTCGGTGCCTTCGACAATCAGCTTATCGCCGGCTTTCAGGCCGCTCAGCACCAGCCATTTGTCACCGTAGGTATCACCCGTTTCCAGCTGACGCTGTTCCACTTTGTTGCTGGCATCAACGACCAGCGCGGTGGCGTTGCCTTTGGCATCGCGGGTAACGCCCTGCTGCGGCGCGAGGATCGCATCGTTCATGATGCCTTCATCCACTCTGGCGCGCACAAACATGCCCGGCAGCAGCTGATGCTGCGGGTTTGGGAAGACAGCGCGCAGCGTCACCGAGCCGGTCGATTCATCCACCGCGACCTCGGTCAGCGCCAGGCGGCCTTTTTCGCTGTAGGTACTGCCGTCTTCCAGCAACAGGGATACGCTCAGGGTGTCGCTGTTGCTGGCGAGAGTCTGTTTGCGTAAGCGCAGCAGGTCGGCGCTGGAGCGGGTTAAATCAACGTACATGCTGTCCAGACCACGAACGGTGGCCAGCGCGGTGTCCTGCTGGGCGGTGACCAGTGCGCCTGGCGTAACGGAAGAGATGCCAATACGCCCGGCAATCGGCGCGGTGACGGTCGTCCAGTTGAGGTTAATGCGTGCGCTCTCCTGGGCGGCTTTTTTCGACTCCACGCTGGCTTTGTCCTGCGCGCAGGTGGATTTCGCGTCTTCCGCATCCTGGCGCGATACGCCGTCGTCTTTCACCAGTTGCGCATAGCGCTGGGCTTTCTGGCAGTCGGCCGTAACCAGCGCCTGCGCCTGTTTCAGTGCTGCGGCGGCTTCATCGTAAGCGGCGCGATAGCTTGAGGGATCAATCTGATACAGGGCTTGCCCGGCTTTAACGGTATCGCCTTCGGTAAATAGCCGCTTCTGGATAATGCCGCCGACCTGCGGGCGCACTTCAGCGCTCATGGCGGCGGTGGTGCGGCCGGTCAGCTCGCTGACCACCGACACCGGCTGGCTCATCAGGGTGACAATGCCCACTTCCGGGAGGGGGCGCTGGGGAGCAGATGTTTGCGCATTATCGCACCCGGTCAGGAGGAATAATGCTGCGATGGAGGTTGTTATGGCTTTCATAATTTTTTCCAGGGTGAACGATGCCTGCCCTGTTAATGGATTAACAAGGAGGAGGGCTATTTAAAGGCACAGCGATACCGCATCTCCGGCAGCACCGGAAATGTAAAAACGAGAAATTACTTATCTCTTTTAATTATTCACATACGATTACTTCGCAGTGAAAAGCATATTTAAAATATCCTGATAAATGGGCTGTAACTGTTCTGATGGTACTTTTAAAGGTGTTAATCGACGGTATATGGTGCCCTCGATCATCACGGCGGTGATCTCCACGCAGCAGCGGATATGTTCGTCACTGAGGTGGGGAAATTGCTTTTTCAGGTGCGTACAGGCGTTGGCAAACATGCGGGCTTCGGCCTCGACAAGCATGGCCGCCACCTGCGGGTTGCGTGTTGCTTCGGCGGACATTTCGAGCATCAGCGCATCGTCATCTTCGTTAAGCGTCTGGCGTGAGGCCAGGGCTTCTGGCATCCCTTCTACCAGCGTTTTGCCTTCCATCTCTTCGATGCGCGAGTCGATAATCCGGCGGATCATCTCTTCGATAATGGCATCTTTATTACTGAAATAACGATAGATTTGCCCGACGCTGAGCTTCGCCTCGCTGGCGATTTGCGACATGCTGGCAGCGTGAAAACCGCTGGCGCGAAAACAGCGTCGCGCCGCAGTGATGATCTCGTCCTGGCGTAATTTTTGGCGTTCTGCAAGCGTTGGGCTCATCGTCGGTTACCGTGCAAAAGTGAGAATGATCGTTCTCATTATACGTTTTGAGAGCGTATTGGAAAGAGTTTTTTTATTTACATATTGAATGAATATTTCCAGATAAAAAGAATGAAGGAATTAAGGAGTTTCTGTGAAGGAAAGGCTGTGCGATATTAAGAATGCACAGAAAATAAGGAGAACAATATGCACCTGAGCACGACCGATAATGTCACACAGCAAGAGAAAGATGAGTTATTAACGGGATTAAGAGCCTACAACGGGCAATTTTTGGATCTGGCGACCTTTAGCGGCGATATTGGCGTTTACGTGCGAGATGATAAAGGCGCAATGTTGGGCGGGTTAATCGGGGTGCGTAAAGGCGACTGGTTAAACATCGACTTTCTGTGGGTCAGCGATAGCGTGCGGGGCTCCGGCGTGGGCAGCCAGATTATCAAAACGGCAGAAGATGAAGCCCGACGCAAAGGCTGCAAGCACGCGCTGGTGGATACAGCCAGCTTCCAGGCGCGCCCGTTCTATGAAAAGCAGGGATACCAGTTACAGATGTCCCTGCCAGACTACCCGTATCCGGGAATGCAGCGGCACTACCTGTCGAAAAATCTTTAACCGCCTATCCCGTGGCCGATCACCGCTAAGGCATGACGCACAATGATCTCCGGCGAGAGGGTTTTCAGCCTCTCGTCGTTGCGCATCCGCGAGAAGGGCACCAGCACCAGGCTCAGCAACGTGGTGAATAACAGCTCCGGTGCAAGCTCACGATTCAGTTTTCCTTCCTGCTGCCAGCGCGTGATGGCGGTCAGCGTTGTCTGATACTTTTCATCGCCAAACCGCGCGTGCAGGTGCGTGCGCAGCACCGGCATCTCGCCGATCACTTCCTGCATCCACAGCGGGGCAAACCAGTGGTGTTGCCCGGCCAAACCGGCCAGAGCTTGCACCATCTGCGTCAGGGCATTCACCGGGTTGTCCGGGTTTTCGGCGAAAATAACGCTGATCTTGCTGCGTAATGGCAGAAAACGTTCCTCAATCATCGCATCGAGCAGCTGTTCCCGGGAGTTAAAGTAGTAGTGCAGCATTGCAGGCGTCACACCCGCCTCTTTCGCAATGGCGTTCAGCGACGTATTGGCAATCCCCTGACGGGAAAAGAGGTGCAGCGCGATATCCAGCAGCTGCTCGCGGCTGGCGGTTACCCGTTTACCACCGCGCGGGCGGCCTGGGCGGCGGGGTTCAGAATTGTCCTTTTGTGCTGGCATGGTCACAGTATCTCTTGATCTTATTCATCACTTACACAAATATTAATTATCCAATTAATTAATTTCAAGTGATGTCTTATGGAGTCCGACGTAATGACTCAAACTGCGCAAAAAGCGCCGTCGATAAAGCTGCTGTTCAGCGCGCTGCTGCTGGTGATGCTGCTTTCTGCGCTGGATCAGACGATTGTCTCCACGGCGCTGCCGACCATTGTTGGCGAGCTGGGCGGGCTGGATAAACTCTCCTGGGTGGTCACGGCCTATATTCTCAGCTCCACCATCGTGGTGCCGCTGTACGGTAAATTTGGCGATCTGTTTGGCAGGAAAATCGTCCTGCAAATTGCGATTGTGCTGTTCCTGGCAGGCTCCGTGCTGTGCGGGCTGGCGCAAAACATGACCCAGCTGGTGCTGATGCGCGCCCTGCAAGGGCTGGGCGGCGGCGGGCTGATGGTCATCAGTATGGCCGCCGTGGCGGACGTTATTCCGCCTGCCGAGCGTGGACGTTATCAGGGGCTGTTTGGCGGCGTGTTCGGCCTGGCAACGGTTATCGGGCCGCTGATTGGCGGATTTATCGTGCAGCACGCCTCCTGGCGCTGGATTTTCTACATCAACCTGCCGCTGGGATTGTTTGCCCTGCTGGTGATTGGCACGGTGTTTCATGGCAGTGCCCGGCGCAGCAAGCACGAGATTGACTACCTGGGGGCGATTTACCTCAGTATGGCGCTGCTGTGCATCATTCTGTTCACCACGGAAGGCGGGACGATTCGCCCGTGGAACGACCCGCAGCTGTGGTGCATTCTCGCTTTTGGCCTGACGGGGATCATCGGGTTTATCTACGAGGAACGCCTGGCCTGGGAGCCGATTATCCCGCTGTCGCTGTTCCGCGACCGTAGCTTCCTGCTCTGTAGTCTGATCGGTTTTATTATCGGGATGTCGCTGTTTGGCTCGGTGACCTTCCTGCCGCTCTATTTGCAGGTGGTGAAAGACGCCACGCCAACGCAGGCCGGTTTGCAGCTGATCCCGCTGATGGGCGGCTTGTTGCTGACCTCAATTATCAGCGGGCGGATCATCAGCCATACCGGGAAGTACCGCCTGTTTCCGATCCTCGGCACGCTGCTGGGTGTGGTCGGGATGGTGTTGCTGACGCGAATTTCGATCCACTCCCCGACCTGGCAGCTGTACCTGTTCACCGGCGTTCTGGGGATGGGGCTTGGGCTGGTGATGCAGGTGCTGGTGCTGGCGGTGCAAAACAGCGTGTCGGCAGATCAGTACGGTGTGGCGACCTCGGGTGTGACGCTGTTTCGTTCCATCGGCGGGGCGATTGGCGTCGCGCTGTTTGGCGCGGTGTTCACGCACATGCTGCAATCCGGCCTGATGGATCGCTTGCCGGAAGGGACTAACCTGCCGCGCTCACTGGATCCGACCGCTATTCATCATCTGCCGGAGACCCTGAAGCTGGATTATCTGGATGCGTTCGGCTCGGCAATCCACGCTGTATTCCTGCTGGCCGCGAGCATTATGGTGCTGGCGTTTGTGCTGTCGTGGTTTTTACGTGAAGCGCCGCTGCGCAAAAGGTATGAGTGATGTCCTTCGCCCGGTGGCGCTACGCTTACCGGGCCTACAACTACCACTCACGTAGGCCGGGTAAGCGCAGCGCCACCCGGCAAAATACCGTATATAACTTATCCTTCTTATTGATTCCTTTTCGGTTTTTAGCGCGCCGCTTCGTTGTCGATATAGTCATCAAAACGTTTATCAAAAGGAACTGTCTGGTGAAATTTCGATTGGGTGCTCTGGTTCTCGCGGGCCTGCTGCTGGCGGGTTGCGATCAAGGCGGCAGCGATGCCAAACACATTAAAGTCGGCGTGATTAACGGCGCGGAGCAGGATGTGGCGGAAGTTGCCAAAAAGGTCGCAAAAGAGAAGTATGGCCTGGATGTCGAGCTGGTCGGCTTTAGCGGATCGCTGCTGCCAAACGATGCCACCAACCACGGTGAACTGGATGCCAACGTCTTCCAGCACCGCCCGTTCCTCGCGGAAGATAACAAGGCGCACGGCTACAAGCTGGTGGCGGTGGCCAATACCTTCGTCTTCCCGATGGCCGGTTATTCCCGCAAGATAAAATCCGTATCTGACCTGAAGGATGGCGCAACCATTGCCATTCCGAACGATCCGACCAACCTCGGCCGTGCGCTGTTGCTGCTGCAAAAAGAGAAGCTGATTACCCTCAAGCCAGACGTGGGCCTGCTGCCGACGGCACTGGATATCACCGCAAATCCCAAAAACCTGAAAATCATGGAGCTGGAAGGGGCGCAACTGCCACGCGTGCTGGATGACCCGAAAGTCGATGTCGCCATCATCAGCACCACCTATCTCCAGCAGACCGGGCTGTCACCGGTGCATGATGGGGTGTTTATCGAAGACAAAAATTCACCGTACGTGAACATTGTAGTGACGCGTGAAGACAACAAAGACGCCGAGAACGTGAAAGAGTTTATTCAGTCGTATCAGTCACCTGAGGTGGCGAAAGCGGCCGAGACAATCTTTAACGGCGGCGCGGTGCCGGGCTGGTAAGCATTCTGGCGGGGAAACCCGCCTTTTCACATTGACCCGATTCCATCGATCATCGCCCTTTAGCCCACATCGCAAAACGGCTCCTCTGGCTATTCTCCTTATCACACCAACCGGAGGATAACCCATGAACATCACCCAGATTCGCAATGCCACCCAGCTGATTACCTACGCCGGAAAACGTTTTTTAATTGACCCGATGCTGGCGCCAAAAGGCGCGTATCCTGGTTTTTCGGGTACGGCACGCGCAGACATTCGCAACCCGATGGTCGAACTGCCCGTTGACGTAAAAACGCTGCTGGATGCCGATGCGGTGATTGTCACCCACACCCATGACGATCACTGGGATCAAGCGGCCATTGAGCTGATCGCCAAAGACAAGCCTGTTTACGTGCAAAACGACAGCGACGCCGCGCTGCTGCGCAGCCAGGGGTTTACTCACCTGACGGTGATGACCGAAGAGACGACCTTTGGCGATATCCGCATCGCGAAAACCCAGGGCGGCCAGCACGGTACCGATCGCGCTTACGCCGTGCCGGAGCTGGCAGAACGTCTGGGCGAAGCCTGCGGCGTGGTTTTCCGCCATCCTGACGAGAAGACGCTGTACATCGCAGGCGATACCATCTGGCGCGAAGAGGTGGCGGCCGATCTGCAAAAACACCAGCCGGATGTGGTGGTACTCAATGCCGGTTATGCGCATGTGCTTGGTTTCGGGCCGATTATCATGGGCGATCAGGATGTGCTGAACGTCCATTTCCTGCTGCCGCAGGCGCAGATTGTGGCGACCCATATGGAGGCGATCAACCACTGCCTGTTAACCCGCCACGCGCTGCGTGAGTATGCTGAAGCCAATCAGTTCAGTGATGCGCTGAGCATTCCCCAGGACGGCGAAAGCGTTATATTCTGAACATCACAAAGGGAAAGGAGAGACAGATGCCACCAGTAAACGTTGCGATTGTCGCGGTGGACGGGTTTAGCCCGTTCCACTACTCCGTTCCCTGCATTCTGTTTGGCGATACGGTATCCGGTGAAAAGCGCTTTAATGTCACGATTTGCGCCGAAAAGCCGGGATTACTGACCTCCAGAGACGGATTTGCGCTCAATGCCTCGCAGGATTATTCCGCGATTGCGCAGGCCGATATCGTGGTGGTGCCTTACTGGCAGCACGTTCTGGAACGCCCGCCGCAGATACTGCTCGACAGCCTGGTCCAGGCAAGGGACAACGGCGCGGAGATCGTCGGGCTGTGTCTGGGCTCGTTTGTACTGGGCTACGCGGGCATTCTCGACGGCAAACGCGCGGCAACCCACTGGGAGTTCGAGCGCCAGTTTGCGTCACAGTTTCCCGAGGTGCGGCTGGATATCAACGCGCTCTATGTTGATGACGACAACATCATCACGTCCGCGGGCACCGCTGCCGCACTGGATTGCTGTTTGTATATTATCCGCCAGCGCTTCGGCAGCGTGGTGGCTAACCAGATTGCCCGGCGGATGATTGTGCCACCGCACCGTGAAGGCGGGCAGGCGCAGTTTATTGCCCAGCCGGTACCCAAAGATACCCGCGATGCGCAGATTAACTGCCTGATCGATTATCTCCAGCAGCATATTACCGAGCCGCATAATCTGGACTCTCTGGCGGAGCTTGTATCCATGAGCCGCCGCACCCTGACCCGCCATTTTGTTAAAGCGACGGGTATGAGCGTCGCCGACTGGCTGACCGCCGAGCGCCTGCGGCGCAGCCAGATCCTCCTTGAAGCCGGAAATCTGCCGATCGAAAGCGTGGCTGAGCAGGTGGGATTTGTGTCGGCGGTGACGTATCGCCAGCAGTTTAAGGCGCGTTTTGGAGTCAGCCCGGCGGAATGGCGCAAGACCTTTCGGACTCATTCGTAGGCCGGGTAAGCGCAGCGCCACCCGGCGTTTATCCCAGCCGCTCCATCTTCGTCTCTCCTTCCGCCATCGACAGCTGATACAGCGAAAACGAACGGTGTTTTTCAATCAGCTTCGCCAGCTCCGGCGAGTGGCTGGTCAGCCAGATCTGCGAGTAGCGGCTGGCCTCGGCAATCAGGCTCGCCAGCGCGGGCAGCATCTGCGGATGCAGGCTGTTTTCCGGCTCGTTGAGGGCGATAAAGGCCGGTGGGCGCGGGCTTAGCAACGCTACCGCCAGGCACAGGAAACGCAGCGTGCCATCGGAAAACTCAGCCGGCTCCAGCGGCCGGCTTAACCCTTCGCGCTGCATCATCATGCGAAAACGTCCGCCCGAATTGTCGCTGTAAAACACGCAGCCGGGGAACGCCTGATCGAGGATGCGCATCAGCAACAACTCGTCGCCAATCTCGACAATCGTCTGAAACGCCGCAGCCAGGTTGGAACCGTCGCTGGCCAGCACCGGCGAGCGGAAGCCAACCTGCGGAGCGCGGATCGCCGAGCCGGATGAGACCGAAAACTCGTGATAAAAACGCCAGTTCCGCAGGGATTCGCGCATCTGCGACACTTCCGGGTAGAGGTGCGGTTCGCCGAGCTGCCCGAACACCGATTCGTTCTCATACAGCGTGCCGCTGTGGGTCACTTTTTCGTGATGCACGTTATTCAGAAACACGGCCTGGTTTTTGCGCTTCATCAGCTGTGACGACGGGCGACGATGCTGGCCGCTCAGCCAGATGGACTCTTCTTTGATCACCGGGTCGAGCTGAAACTGCGACGGATAGGGCAGCTTTTCGACAAAGCCCACCTGCAATTCGTATTCGTAGGTTTCGGTTTCCACCGCCAGGTTCATACGCCTCAGCTGGTCGCTGCGCGTTTTGCCTGCCCAGAACACTTTCAAAATCCCGCCCTCATTCGCCAGTGCCTGAGAAAACTGCCCCTGCGCCGCGCTGTGCATCAGGTAAATCGCCTTATAGATATTCGATTTCCCGGTGCCGTTTGGGCCGAAGACGATGTTGAGCTGTTCCAGCTCCAGCGACATATCGCGGATTGAGCGGTAATTCTGAATGTGCAGGGTGTTAATCATCAGCGAGGGCCTGTTTTTGAACAAAAGAGCAATAGTCTATTGTCATTCATATCATTTAAGTCACTAAAACGTCGGCGTATGCTCATGTCATCGCGCTGCTGCTGGCAGCGGAACGAACTGAGGAATCCACCATGTTATTTGATAAATATGCCCTTAATACCCTGCCATTACAAAACCGTATCGTGATGCCGCCGATGACGCGTTCCCGCGCCGGAGCAGGCGATGTTGCCACCGATATGATGGCCGACTACTACGCCCAGCGCGCCAGCGCCGGGCTTATCATCAGCGAAGGCACCCAGATCAGCCAGCAGGGTCAGGGCTATGCCTGGACACCGGGTATCTATTCCGACGCGCAAATTGCGGGCTGGAAAAAAGTCACCGACGCGGTACACCACGCGGGCGGTAAAATCTTTGCTCAGCTGTGGCACGTGGGACGCGTTTCCCACACCGTGCTGCAACCGGGCGGCGCGGCACCGGTTTCTTCGTCTGCCATTCAGGCCGACGGTGTGAAGGTGTTTGTGGATGTGGAAGGTCGTGGCCCGCAAAATGGCGTGGGCGAAATGGTGCAACACACCCTGCCGCGTGCGCTGGCGATTGAAGAGATCCCGGCTATCGTCAACGATTACGCCCAGGCGGCGCGCAATGCCATTGCCGCAGGGTTTGACGGCATTGAGCTGCACGGGGCCAACGGCTATCTGATCAACCAGTTTATTGATTCTCAGGCGAACCTGCGTGACGACGAATACGGCGGCGCGCTGCAAAACCGCCTGCGCTTTATGAAAGAGGTGGTGGAAGCTGTTTCTGCCGCGATTGGTAAAGAGCGCGTGGGCATTCGCCTGGCACCGCTGACCACGCTGATGGGGTCGAAAGATGACACCCCGGAAGCCACCTATCTGGCCGCTGCCAGCGTGCTGAACGACATCGGTATCGCCTACATCCACATTGCAGAAGCCGACTGGGACGACGCTCCGGTAATGCCTGCCGCGTTTAAAGAGGCGCTGCGCATTATCTTCCACGGCACGCTGATCTACTCCGGGAAATACACCAAAGCGCGTGCCGAAGAGGCGCTGGCGAACGGCTGGGCGGATCTGATTGGCTTTGGTCGTCCGTTTATCGCCAACCCGGATCTGCCGCACCGTCTGGCAAACAATCTGCCTCTTAATACTCCGGTCAGAGAGCAGTTCTTCGGTGGCGGTAAAGAAGGGTACATCGACTACCCGGCGGCGTAATCGGCCAGCCTTTCGGGCGGGAAATGCAGCGACGCATCCTGATGAAAGGCATCCAGTAAATACTCCACCGTGGCTTTCACGCGTGGCGCGACCAGCGCACGGTGGGGATACTGGATAACCATCTCGTAATTACCGGGGTCGTGCTGACCGACCAGCACGGCTTTTAGCGCCCCGGTCTGCAAATGCGCCAGCGCGTGATGCACTCCCACCTGAGCAATACCCAACCCTAACAGTGCCGCCTGCGTCTGGGCTTCTGGCGCAGAGAGCGTCACTGCCGCAGCGTCTGGCTCAATCGTGGTCAGGCTGCCATCGCTTGCCCTGAACCCCCACGGTGAGACGCGTCCCCCTAAAAATCGCCGGGCGATAAGATGATGCTGCGCCAGGTCGGCAGGTGTTTTAGGGACTCCGCAACGCGCCAGATACTCCGGCGAAGCAACCAGCGCGGTTTTGAGCTGGCAGACGGGCCGCGAAATCAGCGACGAATCGACAATGCGCCCGCCGCGGATCGTCAGGTCGTAACCGTCGGCAATCAGGTCTGTCACCCGGTCGTCGAAATCCACTTCGACGGAGATACCCGGATAACGTGCCCGCAGCCCCGGCAGTACCGGGAGTAACTGCTCACGCCCGAAAGCGGCGCTGGTGGAGATGCGCACATGGCCGCGGGTTTCCATTTTGCGCGCTACCACGGCGTCCATCGCTGTATCCAGCGCGCCGATTGCAATCCGCGCCTGCTGTAAAAAGGCGGTTCCCTCTTCGGTCAGGCTCAGGGTGCGCGTGGTGCGGTTCATCAGCCTGACCCCCAGCGCCTGCTCCAGCCCGGCGATGTTTTTACTGACCGCGGCAGGGCTGATCCCCTGGCTGCGTGCCGCGGCGGCAAAACTGCCCGCACTGGCGGCTTCGACGAACGAGACAATTGCGCGAACGCGCTGTGATAACTCCATCTTTCACTCCTCATTCACAACCTGAAGTTGATTATCTATCAACCATAACCCTAATTCTCGTTACGAGTAAACGGGCACATACTCTCGCCATCAACCCACAGTGAGGAACTTGTATGAACGTGTCCGAACCTGCTTATTTCATTTTTGATGTGATTATTCATGACCCTGCGGCGATGCAGCCGTACCGGGAAAAAGTTGAGGCCAGCTATAAAGCCTTTGGCGGTAAACGCCTGGTGATGGGCGGCCAGTGCGACACAGTGGAAGGCAACGGCCCGCAGGGGATGCTGGTGATGTTGCAGTTCGACAGCGCGGAACAGGCGCACGCCTGGCACGACTCCCCTGCGTATCAGGAGATCATTCACTATCGTCACGCCGCCGCTAGCACTAACGCCTGGCTGGTAAAAGGCGTAATGCCGGAACAACAATAAAGGAGACAACTATGAAAACCTTAGCGATTGTATCCCACCCTTATGCATCACAGTCTCGTATTATCAATGCGTTACAGCAGACGGCGGAGGGGGTGGAGAACGTCATCGTCCGCAATCTGGAAGCGATGTACGGCAACGATGTAAACGCCATCGATGTGGCGGCAGAGCAGGCGGCGTATGACGGCGTTGACCGCGTGGTGTTTATCTACCCGACTCACTGGTTCAACCTGACGCCGATGCTGAAAGGCTACCTGAATGAAGTGTGGCAGTATGGCTGGGCGTTTGGTGCAGGTGGTGATGCCCTGAAAGGGAAAAGCCTGATGGTGGTCACCTCCGCAGGTGCCAGTCCGTTTACGTACTCCCACGAAGGGCTGATCCAAAGTTCGATGGATGAGGTGCTCAGCCCAATGAAAGCCAGCGCGCTGTACGTGGGCATGAACTGGCTGCCACCGCTGGCGTTTTATGAAGTGGCGGCGGCGAATCGCGACAAGTTACCGCAGTTCCGCGAGGCGCTGGCTCAGGCGCTGGTCGCTGCGTAAAAAAAAGACGACAGTGAGGGTGTCGTCTAAACGGGGTACTGCCTGGGGCCTCTTTCGTTCCATGGACCCTTCGCATACTTTCTTTCAGGTGATAGCCAGGCGCAGACCTAAATCGTCCGGATAGGGATCAAAGTAGTTTTGCGTCATCAGATACCGGTCAGGATATTCGGCCATGTAGTGTTTGAGCAGAGTCAGCGGCGCGAGGATTGGCAGCAGCCCGTCGCGATAGTGCAGGATCACATCGCGCAGTTCGCCACGCTGACGGCTGTTGAGCTGATTACGAAAATAACCCTGAATATGCATCAGCACGTTGGTGTGATTTTTCCGCGAGGCGGGTTGCTTCAGGATCGCCATCAGCTTATCGCGGTACGCTACGAAGAAGGCGTCCAGGTCTTTCCACTCGTGCAGCGAAGCGACGAACGGGCCGATCTCGCGGTAGCCCGCCTGATGGTGCGCCAGCAGCTGTAGTTTGTAGCGGCTGTGGAAATCCAGTAGGGCGCGACGCGTCAGGCCGTTGGCTCGCAGGGTGTTCAGCTCATGCAGGGCAAAAACACGCTCGATAAAGTTTTCCCGCAGCACCGGGTCGTGCAAACGACCATCTTCCTCTACGGGCAGCCACGGCCGGGAATCAAGGAGGGCGGAGGTGAACAGCCCGACGCCCTCCTTGCGGCCCCGGTTGCCGTTTTCGTCATACAGACGCACGCGCTCCATGCCGCAGCTTGGCGATTTCGCACAGACGATAAACCCCGCCAGATCGTCGATTTTAGGCAGGTAATCCGCCGTAAAGTCCGCCATTTTCTGCGTGAGGTTTTCGTGAGGTGGTTTGCTGAAGCGCAGTTGTGTGTCACCGCCGTCTGTCAGCGTTAAACGAATGGCAGGGCGTGGCGTAGGCAGGCCAATCGCCATTTCAGGGCAGACCGGCCTGAAGCTGACCCACTGGGCCAGTTCATCCATGACAAAGCCCATACGCTTGTGCCCGCCGTCAAAGCGAACGGCGGAACCGGTCAAACATCCGCTAATACCCAGCACAGGTTTCGTTGTCATGGTGTGTACCTCCAGAGTCATACTTAAAACTTACACAGCATGAGTAATTTGTCCAAGTATTAGCGAAGTTATTTTTTCTTTCCGTTTAAAATCAATGGTAATTAGCTGCCCTTGTAAGTCGAGTAACCGTACTGACTAAGCAGAAGCGGGATGTGCAGCTTTTCGTTAGTGCGGGTCACGGTGAACAGCACCGGGATCGCCGGGAAGAACGTGTCCAGCTTCTTCGCGTGGAAGTAATCAGCCGTTTTGAACGTTACTTTGTAGATGCCTGGCTGCATATCCTGGTCCTCAGGGTAGAGGGATTTGATGCGTCCGTCCTGGTCGGTTTTGCCGCTGGCAAGCGGGATCCATTTATCCTGCTGCTGCTTTTCCAGCGTGACGGTTACGCCTGGAGGTGGTGTGCCGGTTTGCTGGTCAAGAACGTGAACGCTCAGCGTACCGACAGGGGCGCTAAACGCGGCGGGGGCAAAGGCCATGGCGGCCAGGATCAGCAGGGGGGTTGTCTTTTTCACGGTGTTTTCCTGTGGAGTTATCAATCACAGGAAAACGTTAGCATCTGCGGCGAGGGAAAATATTCAACTTTTCGTGAAGTTTCCCGCAGAGGAAAATAATCAGAGGATAATGACGTCCAGCGATACCTGCTGCTGCCACTGCTCCACCTGTTTTTTCCGCGCCGCGGTGAGTTTGCCACGGGTTACCAGCAACCATTTCCTGTCCGGAAAAATTTCCGGCGCCAGCATGGCAGGGGGTATGGGCAAAACGTCGATACGGTGGCCCTGGCCGGTACGCGTTAAGGCTTCGAGCCAGACTTCGCACGGGTCGTTCAGGTACCAGCCGGTGAGCAGGATGTTGTCGCCCGGGGCTTTTTTATCGCCCTCCAGGCAAAACGAGGTGTAGGCGATGAGGATGCCGTCGAGGATTTCACGCAGCGTCATGGCGGCGGGAACGTTGGCTGAAACCTGGCTGCGCAGCGGACGCAGGACGTTCGCCACCAGTTCTGCCCTTGGATATTCCCGGCCAGCGTCGTAGATCATCTGGCGCAGGGACTCGATTTTTCCCTCTTTGAGACGCTCAAGCATGGTTTGTTGCAGCGTCTGCCAGTTGTTGGTGCGACGCGGCACCGGGCGTTCCAGCAGCGGTTTGACCTGGCCAATCGGCACGCCTTTTTTTACCCAGTCGAGGATTTTCAGCGCCTGCTGCACGTCTTCCTCGCTGTAAAGACGGTGGCCACCCTCGGTGCGCTGTGGCTTGAGCAAACCATAGCGACGCTGCCACGCGCGCAGCGTGGTGGCGGTGATGCCGCTGAGTCTGGCGAATTCGCCGATGGAGTAAGCCATGTCAGTGCCCGGAGAGGTAGAATAATCTCAATATACTACGAATTTTTGCTGACGGGATGAAGCGTCAGAGTGCTGCACTACACTTAACATCCAACCGTGTAAATGAAAGGAATTCTCATGAAGCTATGGCCTGTTGTCACCGGTGTCGCCATTGCCCTGACCCTGGTGGCCTGTAAATCGCCCACGCCACCGAAAGGCGTGCAGCCCATTACCGGCTTTGATGCCAGCCGCTATCTCGGCAAATGGTACGAAATCGCCCGCCTGGAAAACCGCTTTGAGCGCGGGCTGGTGCAGGTGACGGCAACCTATGGCGAGCGTAGAGACGGCGGTATCAGCGTGCTTAACCGGGGTTACGACTCGGTTAAGCACGAGTGGAATGAGAGCGAAGGTAAAGCGTACTTTACCGGCGCGCCGACTACCGCCGCGCTGAAGGTGTCGTTCTTCGGCCCGTTCTATGGCGGGTATAACGTGATCAGGCTGGACGATAAGTACCAGTACGCGCTGGTGAGCGGCCCGAACCGTGACTATCTGTGGATCCTGTCGCGCACGCCAACCATCCCGGATGCGGTGAAGCAGGATTACCTGAACACCGCGCGCAGCCTGGGCTTCCGGGTTGACCAGCTGGTGTGGGTGAAGCAGTGAAGATCGTGCTTTCTTCGTAGGGTATTACTGGCTGGCCTGGATAGACTTCCGTTAAAAGCGCAACGGGGGACGATGAGATGAACTGGCAGCCTTTTCGCGGCAACGCGCCGGCGAATATGACCATTTTTAGCGCCTCATTTCCCGACGTCAGCGACCAGTGGCCGATGAAGGACGATACTGCACGGGAGATCGCTGCGCTTGATCGGGCGCTGAAAGCCGATCCGGCACTGCGACCGCCGCTGATTGAATTCGAAGAAGGAGGGCAGGCGGTGCTTGTTCCTCAAAACCGTTATTCTGAGCAGGCTTACCGCAACCGCCCGGCGCTGGAAGCCTGGCGCACCCGGCTTGTCCCCACTGCGCTGGCGCTGTTTGTGGTGCAAAATCCGCTGGAAGACCGTCTCCCCGAAGGCACAAAAATGGACAGCGACAGCCGCCAGTGGTTTATCCATGCCAACGATGCCATCGGCGTGCGATCCCGCGCCCGCGTGCTGGCCGCGCTGGTGGAGAAATACATTCACAACGAAAGTGAAAATAACTGGGTCAGCCTGGCGAGCGGTGCCGCCATCCCGGTACTGGAGGCGCTGCGTAATGCGAAGCTCGACGGTCAACAGGTGTATCTCACGCTGGTGGATAAAGATCCTGTTGCTCTGCGCTGGGCGGAAACCATGGCGGCGCAGGAAGGGCTGACCGCGGGTGAACAGCTGACTTTGCTCAGACGCGATCTGGTGCATACCCTGGTGCGTAATGAGGATCTCCTGCTGGAGCTGGGTGACCATCAGGCCGAACTGGTCGACGCGTTGGGGATTTTCGAATATTTCAATGACGCCGATGCGGCGATTTTTTTGCAACGCGCGCTGCGGCTGGTGAGGCCTGGTGGCGCGGTGATTGTGTCGAACATGCTGACCAGCAGTCCGCAAATCGACTTTACCCTGCGCTGCATTGGCTGGGAACACATCTTCCCGCGCTCGTTGCAGCAGTTGCAGGATATTCACCTCGCGGCGGGTGTGCCGGTGGAAAATGTCACCGTGATTGTGCCGAAGGATGGGGTGTATGCGGTGATGGAGGTGCGGGCGTAGTTCAGCGGATCCCTCTCCTTTTTGGGGAGAGGGGGACAGGTCGCAGAGAAGCGTTATTATTTGCTCAAGATACAGACATAGGCGGCTGAGGGTACTGCAACCCCTGGTACAACTTGTGACAGAACACATGTAGGTTTGCATGGATCAGAGGGAGGCTTATCCGCTAGTGAGTCTATTACCCCTATCAAAATGCAGAGGACAATAATGAGCGAATAGGGTAGGTGAACAAAATCCTGAAATGCGGCGCTTCTGAAGCGGTGCCATTTTTTGGCTGGTCTGTAGGCGGTTTCGTAACCGTAGATGGGTTCATCTTTCGAGTAAGACTTAAACCACCAATGATAAATTTGTAATGGCTTCGGATCTTTGAATAACACATGTGGGTCCTGGCGAAAGTGCGCTTCAATAATCCGGATTCGATCCGCAATAGCATACTGGAACGTTTTCCATTTTGCCTCGAGATACCAAAAGCACAGGGCGATCAACGAAATAGCAAACAGAGTGAGTAGTGTTACATGTTTGTCTGCATTGGTACCCAATGCGAACCCAGCCAATGCCCCAGCGCCAATCCATCCCTTTATCACTAAAGCTCTGCGATCGTAGTCTTCATATTGGTCCTGTAGTTTTAAATATTCATCTTTGAGAAAGCCATCGCTTTGATCTGCCATTTCAGGATCTCCAGCCGCTTATGTAGCCATCGTATTCAGATCGTAGTTTTGTTCTTGGCTGGCGCTTTCACATTCATGCCTTTGCATTAGCCCTGCAACTTTTCCCCTTTGGCCTAAGACTTTTCTCTACTTCTGATGGCTTGATTTTAGGTTGGCTGATAGCCATGATCCCCCCATGAAAATAGAAAATGCAGTCCCCTCACAATTCGAACGTCTTGTCGCGATCTGGGAATCTTCCGTTCGTGCCACTCACCATTTTTTGCAGGAAAGCGATATTGCGGCGCTGCGTCCGTTATTGCTTAACGCGTATTTACCCAATCTTAAGGTCGTGATCGCGCGTGATGACGCGGGCGTTATTCACGGCTTTTTAGGCGTTGATGAAAACCGTATTGAAATGTTGTTCGTTGATGATATAAGCCGCGGGAAAGGTGTCGGCAAATTACTGCTGAAATACGCTATTGAACATTTTGGCGCGAACGAAGTGGATGTTAACGAGCAAAACCCGCAGGGCGTCGCGTTTTATCGCCATATGGGGTTTGAGCAGGTTGGCCGCTCAGAGCTGGACGGGCAGGGGAATCCGTTTCCGCTGCTGCATATGCGGTTGGGGGAATAATATCTACCCCGCTGGGGCTCAGCAATTCCCCTCAAAAAATGTCTGCACGGACGTCCTCTCTCCCTTTGGGAGAGAGTGCGACGTCACAGAACATGAATAATGATGCTTATTATGAGTTCTTAACCCCTGGTGGAACTTGTAAGTCCGGCTTACAAGTTGCTTGCGACAGCTTTTCCTCTTCCTGATCCAGTTGCAGATCGATTGCAAGGCTCATCTCCTCTGCCATCTCTTTAACTCGCAGTTGGCTTTCCGGTGGACGGGATGCAATCGCTTCATTTAACGTTTTCATTTTGTTGCCTCAAGGCTTATCCGCCTGTTTTGTTATCCAGGTTTCCGGAAAAACTAATGAGCCAATGCACCCTGGATTTCGGTCAACTTCGCTTGCGCGTGTTTGTAATCGTCCAGCAACTTCTGCTCGTTCTCGCTATACGCCATCAACACGATGCAGCCTTTCATGACTTTCACCGTGACCTGATGTCCGGTTTCAAACCCCGCTGCGCGCAGCCATTTGCCAGAAAGAATAATATTGGGCGTGGTTTTGTCGTGAACCTTCGGGCGATATCCCACAATTAACGAACGCTCGGTTCCGGTTTCGTCGGTGTCTGGGGTAGAATGCAAATCAGCCATAATCAACTCCTTGATAGTTGGTGAGGTTAGCTCTCGTCCGGTATTGCGAGTACCTGGCGAGGGCGTTTTAGTGTCAGGCTATCGTATGTTAAGGTACGTACCTGAATGATGATATCTTGCTCTCATAGGTACGTACATGTCAACAGCCAAACGCGACCCAAATCAGTCAAAATCCGGAAAAGCACCAACTTTTCAGATTCGCATTACACCGGAGTTGAAGGCGCAGTTTGAGGCTGCTGCAAAGGCTGAGGGGATGAGTTTGGGGAATTGGTTAAAATCTTTGGGAAGGCAGGAAATACTTAGACTGAACGATAAAAAACGATGACACCCTCATGAATATAAACTCTTTGAGTTCAGGAGACTCAGTATGTTGCTTGCAGAATCATTTATTAGTTTAAGCGATCTTTATATAGCCTATAGAAAAGCAAAGCAAGAAGCTTATTTTGATACTTTTCATTCTAATTCCATAATGTATTCTAATTACGAGTCTGAGCTACATAAAAATCTTAAAGAGTTACATTGTAATTTAACGGAAAAAGACTCTGGTTGGGAAGATAATGTTTCCTTTCTAGGTGAGAATTTATACATCCCAAAAGCGTTAAATGACAGTGAGTGGGACAAGAAACAAATTATGCACTACCGTTCTGTTGACCCAAATACAGACTGGAGTAAAAGATTTAAAGAAAATAAAAAGAAACTTCAAGCAGAATATAGGCTTATTATTAATGCTAGTGTGAATTATCAAATTATTTCAGCATTATGGATTTTAAAAGTAGGGCATAAACTAGAAAAAAAATTAAATGAAAAGCTATCTTATGGTAATAGATTAAGGCGATATGGTAGTCAAGAGTATTCAGAAGAAAAAGATTATGTGATAAATGTAAATGCAAATGGACTATTTATCCCTTATTTCACAGCATATAAAAGTTGGAGAAAAAATGGTCTTAAATCAATGGAGCGATCTCTTAAAAATGGGAAGAATATAACAGCCGTGACAATGGATGTTGCAAGTTTTTATCATAATATTAGTCCAGAGTTTATGTTAAGGTCATCATTTTTAAAAACTATTGGCGTTGAATTTAATCCCGAGGAGGTTTCATTTACTCAATTGCTTATAAATTCAATAAAGACTTGGTATTCCCAAACTCCTGACTACAAAGAAAACCCTCAAGGAGCCATACCTGTTGGTTTGTCAGCATCGAAAATAATATCTAATGTATTATTGTTTGAGTTAGATAGAGATATTCACAAAAACATTAACCCGATTTATTATGGTAGATATGTTGATGACATATTTCTTGTATTTGAAACACCTGAGGATACTATAAGTGGTGAAGCAATAATTCGGTACATTTCACAAAAAGTTGATTGTATAAAAATCGATCGCGATGAAAATGGATTGCCTGATTTGGCTATTAAATTTAAATATGCATTTGATTCTAATTTAAAGTTTAAAACGCAAAAGCAAAGGATTTTTAGTCTTTCTTCTGAGCATGGTTTAGACCTAATAAATCAGATATCGAGTCAAATAAGAGCTCAGTCTAGTGAGTATCGGATGTTGCCGAGCATTCCTAGAGATTCTATCCAAATGGCAGAAAAAACCTTACTTGCATCTTCTGATGCTTCGTTAGTAGCTGATGCTCTTAGGAAAGCCGATACAATTTCTATCAGAAGGCTTGGGTTATCATTGTTAATTAGGGATGTAGAGAGCTACTCTAAAGATCTATCCCGTAATGAATGGGGCCATATTCGACATGAGTTTTATGGTCTTTGTGAAAGGTATCTATTATCTCCAAAAGGAATGTTTGAATATTTTCAGTATTTCCCAAGAATATTTCAAATAATGATTAGCTGTGAGGATTTCTTACAATTAAATAGTTTTATTTATAAAATAGGCCTGACGTTTAATTTGATAAAAGAAACTACATATGTGAAGGAGAATAATAAGCTTCAGTATTGCATAGAGTACTTTGTAAAAAAATTGGTTGAAACAGTTATAAAAGCGTCTACTGTTAAGGGATTTGATTCATGGAATGATTTGAAATGTGTAGTTGAAAATATTAACTCCCTTTCCAATTCTAGATCTGATTCATATCAGATCGATGAATTAAAATATATTAGTAATATGCTTTTAATATCTGATCTAGGTTTAAGACCGTATAAGGATTATTGGTATCATTCGCAAAGTAACGATGCGACTTGCATCGATATGCCCTCAGAGAAAAATATTCACCATCTATTACGACTTCCATCAATAGAATCTTTTAGAAAAAGGGTAAAATTGATGAGGCCTTTTTGGCCAGCATTAGCTTTTTCAACTAGACCTTTGAATATCCAGGAAATGGTTCTTATTTGCCCTGGGCTTCTCGAAGATTCTGACTTTTTTGAAAAAAGTGTTATGGGATTAAGAGGTGCAAGAATATTAAATAAGGAAAAATTTAGTTTTCCTCACGATGAAGGTATAAATTATCAAATACCATTTTTCAGAAAAGAAAAGGTGAATGTAGCATTAACTAGTTTTGAAACAACCTTACAAACATACAATATGGTTGTATCTGGTTTTCCGAATCGTACTTTGGAGAGATATGAAAGAACTAATGATTTAATAAATAATATCCTTCGAGCCCGTAAAAGGACTGATTATATAATTTTCCCTGAATGTTCGGTACCACGAAAATGGGCAGTTAGTATAGCATCAAAACTTGGTAAGCAAGGTGTCTCTTTTATAGCAGGCATGGAGTATTATAAATTAAATGGTGAGAAAGACCTTCGAAATGACTCACTGGTTTCTTTAGCTACAGTTTGGCCTGGCTATCCAACAAATTTAATTATCATTCAGCCAAAAATAAAACCATCTCATGAAGAAGAAAAGACTTTAAAATCAAGTGGGCAGGTTTTGTACAAACCATCTTTATTAAAAGATGTACCGCAAATATATCAGCACGGAAATTTTTTCTTTGGAGTGTTAATTTGTAGTGATCTAACTGATCCTCGCAATCGCGTTCGATTTCAGGGAAAGGTTGATGCATTGATTCTTTTAGAATGGAATGCCGATATAAATACGTTTAGTTATTTAGTCGAGGGTGCGGCACATGATATACATTCATTTATTATCCAAGTTAATAATAGGATGTATGGCGATAGTCGAGTTAGAACTCCATACCGAAAGTCATATGAGCGTGACATGGTAAGATTGAAAGGTGGAATAGATGATTATTTTGTTATTGCAGAAATTGATTTTCTGCCTTTAAGAGAATATCAGCATACTGGTGTTATGACTGATCCAGAAGAAAGATTTAAGCCTGTACCGATAGGTTTTGATTTGGCTAAAGAAAGAATGAATGCAACCATAGGGAGTGGAGATAAAAAATGAGTGTTGACGTATTGGCTAAATGGGTTTCATTGGCATCTGATCTGGCGACTTTTGTAGCTGTTTTTGTTGCTGGTTATGCTGCTTGGGTTGGTTATAAGCAGCTTAAAAGCAGTAAAGAAGAAGAGAGAAAAAGTATTGCATATGATATTTATCATCAATATTTGCAACTTTGCATTGCAAGCCCCGAATTTTCTGGTGGCTTAAAAAAACCGGAAAATAAGACTCTTGAATATGACCAATATCGATGGTTTGTTTCTGCGATGCTATTCTCTTTCGAGCAAATAATGGAGACGCAATCAGAAGATTCTAAATGGGTAGCTACTATTAAGTCTCAATTGCTGATTCATAAAGAATTTTTAAAAATATCGAGAACAGTAAGAGAGAAAGAATGGAGTAACGAACTACAAAAAATAATTCAAGACATTATTATCTAAATTTTGGCGGAAGATCACAGGAGTCGAACCTGCCCGGGAACGCTGGCGTCCCCAACTGGATTTGAAGTCCAGCCACCTCACCGGAGATGACGATCTTCCGCGCCTGCATTGCTACATGGAGGCGGGGCGCATTATAGCTACTTTCAGGCATTTACCACATACCCCGACACACTTTTTTCACGTCTCTTTTGACCTGTATTAAGCCATTTCAGTTAATTCCTAAGAAAATCCTCACGTTAGCACTTTGTGTTCATCAACTTTTAACGCGATCACAAAAAACAAGAAACGTAATCTGCTAACGAGATATCAGAATACCCGCTCCTTCACCAATGGTTTACAACATCTGAAACCGGTCTCAGCTCCTCCTGGAGCGTGAAGGATAAAAACGATGAGCGAAGTTCTGTCAGTAAAAGAGAAAATTGGTTACGGCATGGGTGATGCCGCCAGCCACATCATTTTTGATAACGTGATGCTGTACATGATGTTTTTCTACACCGATATCTTCGGCATCCCTGCCGGGTTTGTCGGGACGATGTTCCTGCTGGCGCGTGCGCTCGATGCTATCTCCGATCCGTGCATGGGCCTTATTGCCGACCGTACCCGCAGCCGCTGGGGCAAGTTCCGGCCGTGGATATTGTTCGGCGCCATCCCGTTTGGCATCGTCTGCGTGCTGGCGTACACCACGCCGGACCTCAGCCATAACGGCAAACTGATTTACGCCGCCGTCACCTACACCTTGCTGACCCTGCTCTACACCGTGGTCAACATCCCTTACTGCGCGCTGGGCGGGGTTATCACCAATGACCCAACACAGCGTATCTCCCTGCAATCATGGCGCTTTGTCCTGGCGACGGCGGGTGGAATGCTCTCCACCGTGCTGATGATGCCGCTGGTGAATCTGATTGGCGGCGAAGACAAAGCCTTTGGATTCCAGGGCGGGATTGCCGTGCTGTCGGTGGTTGCGTTCCTGATGCTGGCGTTCTGCTTCTTCACCACCAAAGAGCGCATCCAGGTGCCGCCAAGCACCACCTCCATGCGTGAAGATCTGCGCGATATCTGGAACAACGACCAGTGGCGGATCGTTGGCGTGCTGACCATCCTCAACATCCTTGCCGTCTGCGTGCGCGGTGGGGCGATGATGTACTACTGCACCTGGATCATGGGCTCGCCGGAAATTTTCGTCGCGTTCCTCACCACCTACTGCGTTGGCAACCTGATTGGCTCCGCGCTCGCCAAACCGCTCACCGACTGGAAATGCAAAGTCAGCATCTTCTGGTGGACCAACGCCGCCCTGGCGGTGGTCAGCGTGGCGATGTTCTTCGTGCCGTTCCACGCCACTATTTTGATGTTCGCCTTCATCTTTGTGATTGGCGTGCTGCACCAGCTGGTCACGCCAATCCAGTGGGTGATGATGTCCGACACCGTCGACTACGGCGAATGGACCAACGGCAAACGCCTTACCGGCATCAGCTTTGCGGGCACGCTGTTCGTGCTGAAACTCGGCCTGGCGCTGGGCGGGGCAATGATTGGCTGGATGCTGGCAGGCGGTGGCTACGATGCCGCAGCCAAAACGCAAAACAGCGCGACCATCAGCATTATTGTTGGCCTGTTCACGCTGGCACCGGCGGTGTGCTATGTGCTGAGCGCCATTATCGCCAAACGCTATTACACGCTGAAAACGCCATTCCTGACCAAAATCATGGGCGAGCTGGCGCAGGGCGCGCGCCGCAACCAGCAGGAGTTCGAGAACCTGCCGGTCAGCAAAGAATTACAGAACTAAGAGGACGATAAGATGAAAATCAGTGATGGAAACTGGCTCATTCAACCTGGCCTGGACGTAACTTACCCGGTGCAGGTATTCGATGTGGAGCAGCAGGACAACGACCTGGTGGTCTACGTTGCGCCGCGTGATGTGCGCGAGCGCGCCTGGCAGCTTGACAGCCTGATGTTTACGGTTCGTCTGTTCGCGCCGCAGGAAGGGATTGTCGGGGTGCGCATTGAGCACTTCCAGGGGGCGCTGGACAACGGCCCGCACTATCCGCTGAACGTACTGAAAGACGTGAAGGTAGAGATTGAAAACAATGCGGAATATGCCGAGCTGAAAAGCGGCAACGTCAGCGTGCGCGTCACCAAAGGTGAGTTCTGGGCGCTGGATTTCCTGCGCAATGGCCAGCGTATCACCGGCAGCCAGCTGAAAAACAACGGCTACGTGCAGGACAGCAACACCGATCGCAACTATCTCTTCGAACGTCTGGATCTGGGCGTGGGCGAAACGGTCTACGGGCTGGGCGAGCGCTTTACCGCGCTGGTGCGCAACGGCCAGACGGTCGAAACCTGGAACCGCGACGGCGGCACTAGTACCGAACAGTCGTATAAAAACATCCCGTTCTACCTCACCAACCGCGGCTACGGCGTGCTGGTCAATCACCCGGAGAACGTCTCGTTTGAAATCGGCTCTGAGAAAGTCTCCAAAGTGCAGTTCAGCGTTGAAGGCGAGCATCTGGAATATTTCGTGATCGACGGCCCGACGCCGAAAGAGGTATTAAACCGCTATACGCAGTTCACCGGGCGTCCGGCGCTGCCGCCGGCATGGTCTTTCGGCCTGTGGCTGACCACCTCGTTTACCACCAACTATGACGAAGCCACGGTTAACAGCTTTATCGACGGTATGGCCGAGCGCGACCTGCCGCTGCACGTTTTCCACTTCGACTGCTTCTGGATGAAAGCCTTCCAGTGGTGCGATTTTGAGTGGGACCCGGTGACCTTCCCGGACCCGAAAGGGATGATCCGCCGCCTGAAAGAAAAAGGGCTCAAAGTCTGCGTGTGGATCAACCCGTACATTGGCCAGAAATCACCGGTATTTAACGAGCTGAAAGAGAAAGGTTATCTGCTTAAGCGCCCGGATGGCTCTCTGTGGCAGTGGGATAAGTGGCAGCCGGGCCTGGCGATTTATGACTTCACCAACCCGGAAGCCTGTAAGTGGTACGCCGACAAGCTGAAAGGTCTGGTGGATATTGGCGTGGATTGCTTTAAAACCGACTTCGGCGAGCGTATTCCGACCGATGTGCAATGGTTTGATGGCTCGGATCCGCAGAAAATGCACAACCATTACGCCTACATCTATAACGAACTGGTGTGGAACGTACTGAAAGACACCGTCGGCGAAGAAGAGGCGGTGCTGTTTGCCCGTTCAGCGTCTGTGGGGGCGCAACAGTTCCCGGTGCACTGGGGCGGCGACTGCTACGCCAACTATGAATCGATGGCAGAAAGCCTGCGCGGCGGGTTGTCGATTGGTCTGTCTGGCTTTGGCTTCTGGAGCCACGATATTGGCGGGTTCGAAAATACGGCCCCGGCGCATGTCTACAAACGCTGGTGCGCGTTCGGGCTGTTCTCCAGCCATAGTCGTCTGCACGGCAGCAAATCCTACCGTGTGCCGTGGGCGTACGATGACGAGTCCTGCGACGTGGTGCGCCACTTCACCCAGCTGAAATGCCAGCTGATGCCGTATCTGTATCGCCAGGCCGCGCTGGCGCGTGAGCAGGGCACTCCGATGCTGCGGGCGATGATGCTGGAATTCCCGGACGATCCGGCGTGCGATTATCTCGACCGCCAGTACATGCTCGGTGATTCCATGATGGTTGCGCCGGTGTTCTCCGAAGCGGGTGATGTGCAGTTTTATCTGCCGGAAGGACGCTGGACCCATCTGTGGCACAACGATGAAATCCAGGGCAGCCGCTGGCATAAACAGCAGCACGACTTCCGCAGCCTGCCGGTGTATGTGCGCGATAACACCCTGCTGGCGCTGGGTAGCAACAACCAGAAGCCAGACTACGCGTGGAACGAGGGCACAGCGTTCCAGCTGTTTAACCTGGGCGATGGCGCAACGGCTGTCAGCGAAGTGCCTGCGGCGAATGGCTCGGTGGTGTTTACGCTGAAGGCCACACGCAGCGGCGGCACGGTGACCATCAAAGGTGAAGGTGAGGCGCGAAACTGGTCCGTCTGCCTGCGCAACGTGCAGCAGGTGAGCGGCGTGAAAGGCGGTTCACATGCGGGCAGCGAGTGGGGCGTGGTGGTGAAAGCCGAGGGGAATGAGGTGGTGATTCACCTTTGAATGTTTAAAAAATGCCCGGAGGCGCTTCGCTTACCGGGCCTACAGAAGCACTGCACCGTAGGCCGGGTAAGGCGTAGCCGCCACCCGGCTTATTTATTGTGCCACCGGAACCGTCGACACTACCCCACCGGCCATTGTCTGCTCAACCTGCTGCTTATCCATATTCACCGCATTCAGCTTTCCGTTAACGGTTGGCTTCAGCGGGGCCTTGTCCTGCACGCTTCCGCTGGCGGTCAACTGCACATTGCCATCCCCCGCAATCGGCAGCGCTGGCCAGCCCCAGTGCTCGATCACGTTCAGCGGCACGCCTCGCCCGTTCAGGCTGACTGTGGTTTGTCGTTGCGGCAGCTGTGAAACCGCCGCGGTGGCCTCCAGAATGCCTTTCTCGGTAAAGGCGCTCAGCTCGCTGATGTTAACGGTCGATGCGTTGGCATTAAGCGTAAGTGACGGGCGCCGTACGTCGACGCGGTTGAAGGTCGCCGCTGCGCCATTCAGCGTTGCGCTACCGCTCCACACGCCCCACTGGCGGTCTTTTGCCAGTTGCAGGTTCGCCCCGTAGCCGTCCAGAGAGGTGACTTGCCACGGGAAGGCCGGATCGATATCAATCACCAGGTTGCGGCTCAGGCCGAATTTTTTCAGCGTCACGCTGTTTAGCCATTCAGGCAGCGGGTCCATCCACAGGTTTTTCCAGTTCTGCGGCAGAGTGTATTCCAGCCCGGCAATGGCGGCATCGTCCAGCACCAGCGATTTTCCGTCGCGCTGCCAGTTGCCGGAGGTACGCACCATGCCACCCTCCCAGCGAGAGGTAAACTGGCGCAGCGCAATGCCCTGCGGGGCGAATTCTGCATTCAGGATCGGGTCGAACAGATGCACAGAGCCATAGATAAACTCGCTGGCGTTCATCGATAACCGCCCCTCCTGGCTTTGCCAGTCGCCTTTGCTCAGGGTCAGGTTGCGCAAGCTTAAATCGAGATCGGTCACCGCCCAGTCCGGGCCTTGCAGGCGCGCGTCGGTCACTTCCAGCCGGCCAATCTGCAAGGAAGGCAGTGTGGTGACAGGCGCAAAGAAATCCATCAGAGATTTATCGCTTTGCAATCGGATGTCATTCAGGCGCATGGAGTCGATAATCCAGCTACCATCGGCGTTACGCAGGGCAGAGCCGGTGAGCGAGCCGCGCGCCATATCTGCGCCAATGGTGTTCAGAACCACCTCTTTACCGTTGAGTTGCCCCTGGATCAGCACGTTACTGGCTGGTACGCCATTCAGGGTAAGCGACCCGGCACTCATCTGGATCTGCGCGTTTTTACCCAGCACGTTACCTGCCTCTGGCTGCCACGGGCTCACGCCGCCCGTCACTTTCTGTGCGCTCAGATCCCAGTCGGTATTCGGGCTATTAAAGGCCATGTTGTTTAACTGCAGGCGGTCGGCCTGGAAGGGCAGAGGCGCCGTTTGCGGAGAGAGATTCAGCGTTCCGTCATACAGCGTGATGGTATCCACATGCAGCGGGTCGGTTATCTGGCGGCTGCTTAAACCGATATCCACTTTTTTCGCAACCAGCGTGGCGGGCTTGCCGTCGCGGCCAAAGGTGATGTTTTCCAGAATGATGTGGGAAGGTGACGAGAAGCGATGATCCATCTGGTCGAAGCTGAGTTCGTAATCGGTATTAACCGTGACCCAGCTACTGACCTCCGACGCACCCCAGCGAGTCTGGAGCAGGAAATAGAACCCCAGAAGCACAATTAACAGGGCTATCAGAAGATAAACGAGCAGCTTTCCAATAAATTTCATGGTCTTCCATCCCGCGAAACGCACATAAAGGAGTTATGCACGATTTATGCGCAATGCTCAAGGCGGGAATGGTGTAATTAGATGTCACGGCAGGCATTGACTGCCTGCCGTGATGGCGATCAATTTTTTTCAGGCGGGAAAACGAGGTTCAGTACGATGGCAGTAATACCGCCAGCCGCGATGCCGGAAGAGAGCAGGTTTTTCAGCCAGTCCGGGGCGAACTGAAGGATCAGCGGCTGCTGAGAAACGCCCAGGCCGACAGCCAGAGACAGCGCGATAATCATGATCGCGCGGCGGTTCAGCGGCTCGCGCGAGACAATGCGCACGCCCGATGCAGCGATAGTCCCGAACATCACCAGCGTTGCACCGCCAAGCACGGGTTCAGGAATGTGCTGCACAAAACCACTCACTGCCGGGAACAAGCCGAGCACGATCAGCATCAGCGCCACCACAAAACCAACGTAACGGCTGGCAACACCGGTCAGCTGGATCACGCCGTTATTCTGGCCGAAGCAGGAGTTCGGGAAGGTGTTGAACACCGCAGAGACAAACGAGTTCAGGCCGTTTGCCAGTACGCCGCCTTTCAGGCGTTTCATATACAGCGGGCCAGAAACCGGCTGCTCAGAGACATCAGACGTCGCCGTAATATCACCGATGGTTTCCAGCGAGGTGATCATAAAGACCAGCATCAGCGGCACCAGCAGACTCCAGTCAATGCCCAGGCCGTAGTACAGCGGGGTTGGGATGGTGATGAATGCACTACTGGCTGGTGCAGTATTTTCCGGCAGCATCCCCAGTGCCCATGCCAGCAGATAACCGGCCGCCATGGCGATCACCAGTGACGCTACGCGCAGGTAAGGGTTACGCTGACGGTTAAGCAGAATAATGATCGCCAGCACCACGCCAGCCAGCAGCAGGTTTTTCGGTGCGCCGAAGGTGTGATCGGCCATTGCGCCATAACCGCCGCCGATGGAAGTCAGGCCAACCTGAATCAGGGACAGGCCGATAATCATCACCACCACGCCGGATACCAGCGGGGTGATCACCCGGCGCGCCAGGTGCAGTACGCGGGAGATCACCATCTCCGTGCAGCTTGCCAGCATCAGCGTACCGAACAGCGCCGCCATCATGGTCGGGACATCCGCACCACCGGTTTTCAGCGCCGTGCCGCCCATAATCAGCGGTGCCACAAAGTTAAAACTGGTGCCCTGAATCGACAGCAAACCCGAACCCACCGGACCCCAGGCTTTAATCTGAATAATCGAAGCCACGCCAGAGGCGAACAGGGACATGCTGATGATGTGCTGTGTGTCCTGAGCCGGTAAACCAAGCGCCTGGCAAATCAGCAGAGCAGGCGTGATCACCGCAACAAACATTGCCAGTAAATGCTGACAGGCGGCGAACAAGGTTTGAGGCAGCGGTGGGCGATCTTCAAGGCGGTAGATCAATTCACTGTTTCGCGACTGCGCAATCGGTTGCGCATCGGGAGACTCTATGGTGTTAACGGACATCGGCAGCAATCCCACGGTAGAAAAGCGGGCATTTTATCTGACCAGTTGGTAAAAGCAAACGATTGCCAGCAAAAAAAGATAAGAAAATCTGCCGCTGCGGACACCTTTTCTACACCCCATCAGGAAAAAAAATTACACTTTTTGCGCTGGTGGCTCATGACGAGCGCAAACCAGCCAGGATAACGCCGCGTGTGAATGGAATACGCGCAGAATAAGGAGCCTTCTATGATTCACCTCGATACGTTGTCGACGCTTGTTGCCGCAACGCTGGTCTTACTGCTTGGCCGTAAGCTGGTACACAGTGTTTCCCTTCTTAAGAAGTACACCATTCCTGAACCCGTTGCCGGTGGATTACTGGTGGCGCTGGCCCTGCTGGTGCTGAAAAAAAGCATGGGCTGGGAAATCGATTTTGATATGTCCCTGAAAGACCCGCTGATGCTGGCTTTCTTTGCCACTATCGGCCTGAATGCCAACCTGGCGAGCCTGCGTGCGGGCGGCAAAGTGCTGGGCGTATTTCTGATTGTGGTGGTTGGGCTGTTACTGATGCAAAACGCCATCGGTATCGGCATGGCGACGTTGCTGGGGCTGGATCCGCTGATGGGGCTGCTGGCAGGTTCTATCACGCTGTCTGGCGGACATGGCACCGGTGCCGCGTGGAGCAAGCTGTTCATTGAGCGTTACGGCTTTGAAAACGCAACGGAAGTGGCGATGGCCTGCGCAACCTTCGGTCTGGTGCTGGGTGGGTTGATTGGCGGCCCGGTGGCGCGCTATCTGGTGAAGCACTCCACGACGCCAGACGGCAGACCGGACGATGAACTGGTGCCTACGGCGTTTGAAAAGCCGGATGTCGGGCGCAGTATCACCTCGCTGGTGCTGATCGAAACCATCGCGATGATTGCCATCTGCCTGACCGTGGGCAAAGTGGTTGCGCAATGGCTGGCAGGCTCCGCGTTTGAACTGCCGACATTTGTTTGCGTGCTGTTTGTCGGGGTGGTGCTGAGTAACGGCCTGGCCGCAATGGGCTTCTACCGCGTGTTCGAACGCGCCGTTTCGGTGCTGGGTAACGTCTGCCTGTCACTGTTCCTGGCGATGGCGCTGATGAGCCTCAAGCTGTGGGAGCTGGCTTCTCTGGCGCTGCCGATGGTCGCTATTCTGGCGGTTCAGGCCATATTTATGGCTCTGTACGCCATGTTTGTTACCTGGCGCATGATGGGTAAAAACTACGATGCCGCGGTACTGGCTGCGGGGCATTGCGGGTTTGGTCTGGGGGCGACTCCAACTGCCATTGCCAACATGCAGGCGATCACCGAGCGATTCGGACCTTCTCATATGGCGTTTCTGGTGGTTCCGATGGTGGGGGCGTTCTTTATTGATATCGTCAACGCGCTGGTGATCAAGCTGTACCTGATGCTGCCAATGTTTGCCTGATATCAGGCGTTGGAATAGCGCTCGGTTTCAGGCATCCAGCGTTCAATAAGCGCGGTTGCCTGATCCGGGTAACGTTCATGAATATGGCGGGCCAGGCGCTGAACTTCGGGGATCATGGCCTGATCGCGTAGCAGGTCGGCCACCTTGAATTCGGCGTTCCCCGTCTGACGTGTGCCCAGCAATTCGCCCGGGCCGCGGATCTCCAGATCTTTTTGCGCAATCACGAAGCCATCGTTGCTGTCGCGTAATACCTGCAAACGCATTTGTGCCGTTTTCGAAAGCGGGGCTTTGTAGAGCAATACGCAGTGGGAAGCCACGGCACCACGCCCGACGCGGCCACGCAGTTGGTGGAGTTGTGCAAGACCAAGACGTTCCGGGTTTTCAATGATCATCAGGCTGGAGTTAGGAACATCCACACCCACTTCGATGACCGTGGTGGCAATCAGCAAATGCAAATCGCCCTGTTTGAATGACTGCATCACCGCCTGTTTTTCGGCAGGCTTCATACGCCCGTGAACCAGACCCACGTTCAGCTCCGGCAGGGCCAGCTTCAGCTCTTCCCACGTTGCCTCTGCCGCCTGCGCTTCAAGTAGCTCGGATTCTTCAATCAGCGTGCAGACCCAGTACGCCTGGCGGCCTTCATGAGTGCAGGCGTTGCGTACGCGATCGATGATATCGCTGCGGCGCGTGTCCGGGATGGCAACCGTGGTGACCGGCGTACGGCCCGGCGGCAGCTCGTCGATAGTCGACGTATCCAGATCGGCGTAGGCGGTCATCGCCAGGGTGCGGGGGATAGGTGTCGCAGTCATGATCAGCTGATGCGGATGGAAGCCCTGCTGAAGACCCTTTTCCCATAGCGCCAGACGCTGATGCACACCAAAACGGTGTTGTTCGTCGATGATCACCAGTGCCAGGCCATTAAACTGCACCTGCTCCTGGAAGATGGCGTGCGTGCCGACAATCATCTGTACTTCGCCGCTGGCAATGGCGTCCTGTTGCGCAAGACGCGCTTTGCCCTTTTGCTTACCGGCAAGCCAGCCGACTTCAACACCAAGCGGGGCAAACCAGTTGCGGAAGTTGTTTGCGTGTTGTTCTGCCAGGAGCTCAGTGGGTGCCATCAGCGCCACCTGTTTGCCGTGGGCAATCGCACGCAGGGCGGCCAGTGCTGCAACCAGCGTTTTACCGGAACCCACGTCGCCCTGCACCAGACGCATCATGGGTACATCGAGCGCCATATCACGTTCAATTTCGGCTACCACGCGCGCCTGCGCGCCCGTCGGTTTAAACGGTAGCGATGCCAGCAGCTTATCTTTTAAATCATCACGGGCGCTTAACGGCTGAGCGTGGAAGCGCTGCGCGCCTGCACGCAGCGCCAGCATACTCAGGTTATGCGCCAGTAATTCTTCAAGGATAAGCCGCCGCTGTGCCGGATGCTGGCCGCTTTCTAAATCACTGAGCTGTAGCGACGGAGGCGGGCGATGCAGCGTATGCAGCGCTTGCGGCAGGCTCATCATCCCCTGAGCGAGCTCAGGTGGCAGCAGTTCGGCAATGGCGCAGGTATCGAGCAACTCCAGCGCCTGATCGGTGAGCTTACGCAACGTGGCCTGTTTAATGCCTTCGGTGGTCGGGTAAACCGGAGTGAGCGTTTCCTGTAGATCCGGCGTGCTGAGATCGCCCTGCACACGGTATTCCGGGTGGATCATCTCCGCGCCGTATTTACCGCGTTTAGCTTCCCCGTACGCGAGCACACGCCGGCCAGTGGCCAGGCTGTTTTTCATTGCTGCGCTGAAGTTGAAAAAGCGCATGGTGAGGATGCCAGTACCGTCGCTAATCTGGCAGGTCATCATCCGGCGGCCGCCGAAAGTGACGCTACAGTTCAGCACTTCGCCTTCAACAGTGGCGTAAATCGCGGGAAGGAGATCGCCAATTTTATACAGCTGGGTACGGTCTTCGTAACGCAGGGGGAGGTGGAGCAGGAGATCCTGCACGGTGTGCAGGCCAATTTTCGCCAGTTTGCTGCTTTGCGCCGCACCCACGCCTGTCAGCGTATTAAGCGGAATGGCATCCAGCAGGCGGCCTTTCATGGGTTACCCTGCGTACTGCATGGTGGACCACCACTCGGCATCGGCTTCGATTTCGCCCTGCGCGTTGACGTGGGGGTAAGGCAATTTTTTCTGTTTCGCCACGCGGGCCAGCACCGGATAGCCACCTTCAAACAGCAGGCGTTGCTGTTCGTCTTCCGGCAACATGCTGTTGCTGCGTTTGTACATCCCGGCGTTCTGACGCTGGCGTTGCGCTTCATACAGAATGAGCGCCGAGGCCACGGAAACATTCAGCGACTGCACCATGCCGATCATCGGGATGATGATGTCCTGATCCGCCAGATCCAGCGCTTCTTGCGAGATCCCGGTTTTCTCCTGACCCATCAGAATACAGGTCGGGCGGGTGTAATCTATCTCGCGGAAGTCGACGGCTTTATCGGACAGGTTGGTGGCAAGAACCTGCATCCCGCGCCCTTTCAGGTGCGATACGGCTTCGCCAATGGTCTGATGGTTTTTCACTGATACCCAGCTGTTGCTGCCTGCCGCTGCGGATACCATGTTGCGCATCCGGGAACCCGGCCAGACGGCGTGCACTTCATGCACGCCCACGGCATCGGCGGTACGGACAATCGCTGAGACGTTATGAGGTTTATGGACCTGCTCCATGCAGACCGTCAGGTCCGGTTGGCGCCTGGCGAGCATCTCGCAGATACGTGCATAACGTTGTGCATTCATAAAACTAGTTTCTGTTTCGGGTGACTTTAATCACGTCCGGCATCACGCGGATTTTGCGCATAATGTTTGCCAGATGCACGCGGTCACGGGCCGTCAGGCGGATAAAGGCACTGTAAACGCGGCCATCTTTTTCTTCGGTATTCAGGCTCTGAATATTTGAAGAGGCCGTGTTGATCGCCGCCGTCAGGTTAGCCAGTGCACCCTGATGGTTGAACATATCCACCTTAATTTCGGTGATAAATTCCTGCGCCGTCTCTTTATCCCACTCGACCGCCATGAACTTCTCTGGCTCTTTCTGGTAGCCACGGATGTTACGGCAGGATTCGTGATGGATAACCAGGCCTTTGCCCGGGCTGACGTGCGCAATAATCGGATCGCCCGGGATCGGTCGGCAGCATTTGGCGAAGGTGATCAGCACCCCGTCCGCGCCTTTGATCGGCAGATGGCCGTGGCCTTGCGTAGTGGATGGCGCAGCAGAGGCATCACCCTGTTGCAGGTTTTTCGCGACGACCACGCTCATGGCGTTGCCGAGGCCGATTTCTGCCAGCAGGTCATCAAGTGACGCAAGCTTCATGCGCTCCAGCTCGCGCTGGATGTTCTCTTTCGGGATCTCCGCAAGCTTACGGCTGCCACCCAACGCGTGATTGAGCAGACGACGGCCCAGGCTTACCGAATCATCGCGTTTGAGGTTTTTCAGTAACTGGCGAATTTTGGCGCGCGCTTTAGAGCTGACGACAAAGTTCAGCCAGGCCGCGTTTGGACGTGCGCCCGGCGCGGTGATAATTTCCACCGTCTGACCGCTGGAGAGCGGCTGAGACAGCGGGTAAGGCTGTCTGTCGACGCGCGCGCCAACACAGGCATGGCCGATATCGGTATGTACTGCGTAAGCGAAGTCGACCGGTGTTGCACCAGCAGGCAGTTCGACAATGCGCCCTTCTGGTGTGAAAACGTAAATCTCATCCGGGAAGAGATCGGATTTAACGCTCTCGATAAATTCAAACGAGCTACCGGCGCTCTGCTGCAGTTCCAGCAGGCTCTGCATCCAGCGTTGCGCGCGGATCTGTGCGGTGGTGCTGCTTTCGCCGCCGTGCTCTTTATACGCCCAGTGTGCCGCGACCCCCATTTCTGCCATCTGGTCCATGTCTTCGGTGCGGATCTGCACTTCAACAGGAACGCCATGAGGGCCGATCATTGAGGTATGCAAAGATTGATAGCCGTTCGCTTTTGGAATGGCGATGTAGTCTTTGACGCGACCAGGACGAGGTTTGTAGAGGCTGTGCATCTGGCCCAGTACGCGATAGCAGGTATCGGCATCGTGGACGATGACGCGGAACGCGTAGATGTCCATGATCGAGTGAAAACGCTGCTCTTTGAGCACCATTTTGCAGTAGATGGAGTACAGATGCTTTTCGCGACCGCTGACGCGGCACGGAATTCCCGCTTCCTGTAAACGCCCTTCAATTTCAGAGAGGATTTTTTGGATCATCTCTTTACGGTTACCCCGTGCGGCTTTCACCACCTCTTTAATCACGCGATAGCGGTTCGGGTACAACGCTTCAAAACCCAGCTCTTCCAGCTCGGTTTTAATGTGATGGATACCTAAACGGTGCGCCAGCGGGCTATAGATTTCGAGGGTTTCACGGGCAATGCGGCGACGTTTGTCCGGGCGAAGTGAGCCCAGCGTGCGCATGTTGTGTGTACGGTCGGCGAGTTTGATGAGTATGACGCGGATATCCTGCACCATCGCCATAATCATCTTGCGGAAGTTTTCGGCTTGCGCCTCTTTCTTGTCGCGGAATTTCAGCTTATCAAGCTTAGACACCCCTTCCACCAGTTCGGCAACGCTTTTGCCAAACAGCTGTTCCATATCCTGGTAGGTGGCGGGGGTATCTTCGATCACGTCATGCAGCAGCGCGGCCATCAGCGTTTCATAGTCGAGTTTCATCTCGGCCAGAATACAGGCCACCGCTACCGGGTGCGTGATATAGGGTTCACCGCTTGAACGTGTCTGGCCCTCGTGAGCGTCACGTGCAACGAGATACGCCTGCTGGAGACGCTTAATCTGGTCTTCCGGCAGGTAGTGTTGAATCAGCTGATTCAGGCTTTCAAACAGATACAAGGGCGACCCGCAGGTTTAATTAACGACGACCTTCAGCAATGGCGGTTACGGCCTGCAGTTCTGCGGCTTCCTGCTCTTGCTGCTCCTGGCGCTCACGCACGTCGAGGATCTGGTTGTTGATCAGACCTTCTTCGATTTCGCGAAGTGCAATAACGGTGGTTTTATCGTTTTCTTCCGGTACCAGCGGATCTTTGCCGCCTACCTGCATCTGACGAGCGCGACGCGCGGCGACCAGCACCAGGTCAAAACGGTTACCAATTTTCTCTACAGCGTCCTGAACAGTTACGCGTGCCATACTTAAAATGCTCCACAGGTGAAGAAATGACTGGGCATGATACTGAAAGTGGGTTCAGTCTGCCAACAGTTTGGTGATTAATGCGTCATGTCGCTGCTTCTGGCGGCTCATACGCAGACGTTCTGCGCGAAGAATGGTTTTGAGATCGCTCAGTGCGGCATCAAAATCATCATTCACAATAAGGTAATCATATTCCGCGTAATGGCTCATTTCTGCAACTGCCTGTTCCATACGCTTTGCGATAACTTCTTCGCTGTCCTGACCGCGGCCACGCAGGCGGCGATCCAGTTCATCTTTCGATGGCGGTAAAATAAAGATGCTGCGCGAATCAGGCATTTTCTTACGGATTTGCGCTGCGCCCTGCCAGTCGATATCGAGGAACACATTCACGCCCGTCGCCAGAACCTGCTCAATGGTTTCACGCGAAGTGCCGTAGTAGTTACCGAAAACTTCTGCATGTTCAAGAAACGCATCTCTGCCGATCATCGCTCTGAATTCGTCATGATCCACAAAGAAATAGTGTTCACCGTGCACTTCACCCGGGCGCGGTTGGCGCGTGGTGTGAGAAACAGAAACCTGCGTGTCGTACAACGGTTGGGTTTTTAACAGTGCCTGAATAAGGCTGGATTTACCCGCGCCACTAGGGGCAGAAACAATATAAAGCGTGCCTTGAGCCATGAGAGTCTTTTGTATGTGTTAGCGAAGAAGTCCTACATACGGGCTTATTATACACGTCACCGTCCTGTGACGTAGCCTTTGTCACACTTTTTCACCAGGTTTATTGAATTTTGCGTAACGTTTTCCGGTTTTACATACGGTTTGCTGCAACGGCAATAAATCCTGGATAACGCCTCGCAGGTTGAAGTTTCGACGTTAGCACCCAGACACGTATCGCGTTATACCTCTGGCCATTCAATGGAGGGGTAGCGATGTGGCGATGGATAAGCGGGATGATGTTGCTGTGGTGCGGGTATAGCGTGGCGGTTTGCCCGGTCTGGCCGCCAGCAAAAGCAGACAAAGAAATAGCGACGCTCAGTGCGCAGCTTAAGCGCTGGAACGATGCGTACTGGCAACAAGGCAGCAGCCCGGTCAGCGATGACGTGTACGATCAGCTCACTGCACGGCTGAAACAGTGGCAGCGTTGCTTTGGCAGCGAGCCTGCGGACGTGGCGATCCCCGTGCTGGCGGGGAATATACAGCATCCTGTTTCCCATACCGGGGTGCAAAAAGTGATGCATAAAACGGCGCTTCGGCAATGGATGCAGGCGCGCAGCGATCTCTGGGTGCAGCCAAAAGTCGACGGTGTGGCGGTGACGCTGGTCTATCGCAACGGGGTGTTAACCCAGGCGATTAGCCGTGGGGACGGCAACAAAGGGGAAGACTGGACTGAGCAGGTTCACGCAATACCCTCGGTGCCCGGTCACCAGCAAGGCGCGCTGGCGAACAGTGTGTTACAGGGCGAGTTATTCCTTCTGAGCGACAACCATATCCAGAAGCAGATGGGCGGCATGAATGCCCGGGCGAAGGTAGCTGGCGCCCTGATGCGAAAAACGGACAAACTGCAATTAAGCCGCATCGGCGTGTTTATCTGGGCCTGGCCGGATGGCCCGGCAACCATGCCGCGGCGTCTTGCGGCGTTAACAGAGGCCGGATTTCCCCTTACGGCACGCTATACGCTACCCGTCCGCTCAGTGGATGATGTCGAGAAGCAGCGTGCGCAGTGGCTTACTTCCCCGCTCCCTTTTGCCACTGACGGCATTGTCGTTCGTTCAGCGAATGAGCCACCGGGTGAGCGCTGGCTGCCCGGAGAAGGGCACTGGGTGGTTGCGTGGAAATATGCACCGGTTTCGCAGGTTGCGGAGGTAAGGGATATCCGTTTCACCGTGGGACGAACGGGCAAGATTTCGGTTATTGCCGCGCTGGAGCCTGTGCAACTGGATGACAAACGCGTTCAACGGGTTAACCTGGGCTCTGTTGCCCGCTGGCAGGCGCTGGATATTGCCCCAGGGGATCAGATCCTGGTGAGCCTTGCCGGGCAGGGCATTCCCCGGGTTGATAAGGTTGTCTGGCGGGGGCCGCTGCGGCAGAAACCCAATCCACCACCCTCAAATTACCATTCGCTGACCTGTTTCTACGCATCCCCGGAGTGCATGGAACAGTTCATAGCCCGGCTCACGTGGTTAAGTTCGAAACGGGTGCTGGATATTGAAGGCGTGGGGGAGTCTGCCTGGAGAACGCTTTATCAGACTCACCATTTTGACCATATTTTTTCGTGGCTGTCGCTAACACAGGCGCAGCTACAGGCGACGCCGGGGTTTTCTGCCGCGCGCGGATTGGCGGTATGGCACCGGTTTAACCTGACACGCGAATGGCCATTTATTCGTTGGGTCACGGCGATGGGGATCCCGCTGCCTCAGGCATCACTGAAAGCGGCCACAGGAATGTCGTGGCAGGAAATGAGCCAGCGTAATACTACGGACTGGCGAACGTTACCGGGGACGGGGGAGGAAAAAGCGCGGCAAATCGTTAACTGGCTGCATCAGCCCGATGTTGCTGCGCTGGCAAAGTGGCTTGCAGAGCAGCACATCAACGGATTTTAAGTCAGTGCGCGTTGTGCTTGTAATGAAAAACGGGCAGGCCGAGTTTCAGGCGCAACGCCAGCATCCGGGTGGTAAAGCCAAACAGCAGCGTGGAGATAACCACAACGTCGTGATTAGAAACGTAATGCTGCAACGCAACGTAGAGCACTGCTGCGGCAAAGGATATCCCGGCATACAGCTCTTTCTGGAACACCAACGGAATGCGTTTGCAGAACATATCGCGCAGTACGCCGCCGAACACCCCCGTGACCACGGCAGCGATAATGGCAATTACCGGGCCTTCACCCATATCCAGCGCGATTTGTGCGCCAATAATGGAAAAGACGATAAGCCCAAGTGCATCCAGCACCAGAAACAGGCGGCGCAGATGGGGCATGACGGGGGCGACAATCGTGGTTAATACCGCGGCCGTTGCCACAATAATCACGTATTCAGGGTTTTTCACCCAGCCGAGCGGGTAATGGCCCAGCAGTATATCGCGTACGGAGCCGCCGCCGAGTGCGGTCGCGGTGGCGATAATAATCACGCCGAAAGTATCCATGCGGCGACGTCCAGCCGCGAGCGCGCCGGTCATGGCTTCTGCGGTGATCCCGATAAGATAAAGAATGTGAAGCAGCATATAACCTCCGGTGTGAAGGCGTGGAGGTTAGCGATTTGTGCGCAGGATCACGATTGAGATTTTCTAAGGTGAATCATTTTGGATAATTTTTACTAATGAATAACTAAAGAATGTTAATAATTCAATATTATGTTTTATAAGGGTTGCATGGCCATTTTTAGTCTGCATTTACTGAGCGAATGGTTGATTTTTTACCTATAAAAACTAATCCATTAACACGATGCACAGGCGCCGTTGCTCAGGTATGCGCTTTCCTGACTTTATCTTCGTGGCTAATCAACCACTCTTTACGCGCAATACCCCCGCCGTAGCCGGTCATTGAGCCATCCTTGCCAATTATGCGATGGCACGGGATAACAATCGCGACACGATTCGCGCCATTCGCGGAGGCAACAGCGCGCACGGCAGTCGGTTTGCCAATCTCCGTTGCAAGGGCCTGATAGTGTGCGGTATCACCAAACGGAATACCCTGTAACCCCTTCCAGACGCTTCGCTGGAACTCGCTGCCGGGTGTATCAAGCGCTACATCGAATGATTGTCGCAGGCCGGCAAAGTATTCCCCCATTTCTTTCTCAGCCTGGCGGGTATGGGCATTTTCCCCGGCGATAATGTTCGCCCTGAACAGATGTTGCAGATCCCTGAATTCGGTTTCCAGCGCCCGTCGGTCGACAAATTCCAGCAGGCATACCCCGCGCTCAGTGGCGCAGACAAACATTGGGCCTAAGGGGGTGGTAAAGCGATGTATGAGGATTATCTCTTTGCGTGTACCGGGCGAGGAGCCGGTCAGTTTTTTGCAGGTGTAGCCAAAACCGCTCAATGATCCGTAACCATTATCGAACGCGACGTCGGTCGTTGAACGGCCGGTTTTTAGCTCCTGTAGCGCCACGTTAACCCGCTGCATCCGCTGAAAGGCCTGAAACGTTATCTGGTGGTTTTGCAGGAACCAGCGCCGTACCCGCTCCGGGCTGATGCCGTTCTGACGCAGTTCAGTATCGCTGACGCGTTCTTTGGGTTGTACGCGTAGCAGCTTTAGCGCGTGTTCAATGAAATCGGGCGCAGAACTGGCATTCTCTGTTGGACGACATACCTTGCACGGGCGGAACCCGGCATCCAGAGCGGATTTAAAGTCAGTATAAAATTCAACGTTCTCTCGTTTAGGTTTTCGCGCACGGCATACCGAAATGCAAAACACGCCGGTGGTTTTAACGCCCACGAAAAAAACGCCGGTAAATTCTTCTGCGCGGTTGAGCAACGCCTGGTACCAGATATCGCACTGGGTGTTATCGGTTATTTTCATGGCCAAAAACGTCCGAGAAAGAGTGGTGTGCCTGAATCTTACAGAGTAAATCTGTGAGCCGCGTTTGCAGGGTAGCATGGATAAAATTACCCATCGAAATGCGCTTTACACCCAGCGAGGACAGAGTAGTGAAATCTGGCAGGGCAGGCATACACATCACGTTTAAGGGTACTGCTATTTCGCTGGCTAGGGCGGCAATATCGTCACAGCCGGTCACGCAAGGGACAAATAATCCATGAGCGCCCCGTTCGGCATATAACCGTCCACGATAAAGCGTCTCTTCCAGCGTATTTTCACAGCTAAGTAAAAACGTATCGGTGCGCACATTAAAAAACATACCGGGGCAGGCCTGAGTCAGCTCGTGCAGCTTGTCGGCAAAGTGCAGAGCATCCACCAGGCTGCGTTCGTGATTGATAACCCGGCTGTCTTCAATATTGACTCCCACGACGCCCAGGCGTGCCAGCTGGTGAATATTGTCAATCATCTGGTCAGTGGTATCGCCGTAACCTGCTTCAAGATCCACGCTTAAGGGCAGCTCGGTTACTGCTTTGATGCGGGAAACGATAAAGAACAATTCGTCAAAACTCATGCCTTCGCCGTCTTCGTACCCTAACATCGTGGCAATGGCGGCGCTGGACGTACCCAGTGCGTCATATCCCGCCTGTTCGGCGGCGAGGGCGCTGCTGGCGTCCCAGACGTTGGCGATAAGCAATGGCTGGGGCTGATGGTGAAGTGCGTTGAAGTCCATTATTTTCTCCTGTTGTGATGTGCAGTATGAATGTGCAGCTTTTGGCACATCTCTCACAACCGAAAATCGGACGAGCATTTTTTCACGTTACTGCGGGAGATTACTCGATATTCTGGATCTGCTCGCGCATCTGCTCAATAAGCACTTTCAGCTCAATGGCAGAATTAGTCACATCGGCATTAATGGATTTAGACGCCAGGGTGTTCGACTCGCGGTTAAACTCCTGCATCATAAAATCGAGGCGACGACCTACGGCTTCTTTCTTCTTCAGAATGTTGTAGGTTTCTTTCACGTGCGCTTCCAGACGGTCCAGCTCTTCTGCAACGTCCACACGCTGTGCCATCAGCACCAGCTCTTGTTCCAGACGGTTGTTTTCTAACTGAACTTCGGCTTCTTCCAGTTTCGCCACCAGGCGTTCGCGCTGCCATTGCAGCACTTCTGGCATATGAGCGCGGACTTTGGTGACTTCGCTGCTGACACCTTCAAGGCGTTGCTCAATCAGGGCCTTCAGCGCCTGGCCTTCGGTTTCACGTGCAACGATAAAGTCATCCAGGGTGCCATCGAGGGCGGCAAGGATTTCCGCAGTGATAGCATCCAGATCCTGTTCACCGGCGGCCATGACGCCAGGCCAGCGCAGAATATCAACCGGATTGATTTCGCCTTCATCGCTCTGCATTTTGACCCAGTTCGCCGCATTGACGAGCTGTTTTGCCAGTTTTTCGTTGAGGATCAGTTCACCCTGCGCGCTGGCATCGGGCTCAAAACGCAGGTTACATTCTACTTTACCGCGCGTCAGGCGAGTACGGATACGCTCACGCACAACAGGCTCAAGGCTGCGGAACTGCTCCGGCATACGGAAATAAGTTTCCAGGTAGCGCTGGTTTACCGAGCGCATTTCCCAGGTCGCGCTGCCCCAGCTGCCCTTGATTTCACGCCGGGCGTAGGCGGTCATACTGCGGATCATAGACATTCCCGTTTTTAAAGGAGAGATGGGGGGATTATAGCTTTCAGGACTTTGTCAGGATAGGAATAAGCGCGTTTAATCCGTATAATGCGCAGCCACATTCGTTTCAAGCCGGAGAATTCATCATGCGTCCAGCAGGTCGTAGCGCCAATCAGGTGCGCCCCGTCACCCTGACCCGTAACTATACAAAACACGCTGAAGGCTCCGTGCTGGTTGAATTTGGTGATACCAAAGTTCTGTGCACCGCGTCCATCGAAGAAGGTGTACCGCGTTTCCTGAAAGGTCAGGGCCAGGGCTGGATCACCGCTGAATACGGCATGTTGCCGCGTTCAACCCATACCCGTAACGCGCGTGAAGCGGCGAAGGGCAAGCAGGGCGGTCGTACCATGGAAATTCAGCGCCTGATCGCACGTGCGCTGCGCGCCGCTGTAGATCTGAAAACGCTGGGCGAGTTCACCATTACTCTGGACTGCGATGTTATCCAGGCCGACGGCGGTACGCGTACGGCGTCCATCACTGGTGCCTGTGTTGCGCTGGCTGATGCCCTGAATAATCTGGTTGCCGCGGGCAAACTGAAAACCAACCCACTGAAAGGGATGGTTGCTGCGGTTTCTGTGGGTATCGTGAATGGCGAAGCGCTCTGCGACCTGGAATACGTTGAAGATTCCGCCGCAGAAACCGACATGAACGTAGTCATGACCGAAGATGGTCGAATTATTGAAGTGCAGGGCACGGCAGAAGGCGAGCCGTTCACTCACGAAGAGCTTCTTACCTTGCTGGCTTTGGCCCGAGGGGGAATCGAATCCATTGTAACGACGCAGAAGGCGGCGTTAGAAAATTGATTTTAAAGGCGACTGATGAGTCGCCTTTTTTTTGTCCGTAGAAAAACAAAAAGTCATTTGAGGAGTAAGCCCATGAAACCGTATCAGCGCCAGTTTATTGAGTTTGCGCTTAACAAGCAGGTACTTAAGTTTGGCGAGTTTACGCTGAAATCCGGGCGTAAGAGCCCCTATTTCTTCAACGCCGGGCTGTTTAATACCGGGCGCGATCTGGCGCTGTTAGGCCGTTTCTATGCCGAAGCGCTGGTGGATTCAGGGATTGATTTCGACCTGCTGTTTGGCCCGGCTTACAAAGGCATTCCGATTGCGACGACTACCGCTGTTGCGCTTGCGGAACACCACGACCGCGATGTGCCGTACTGCTTTAACCGTAAAGAGGCCAAAACCCACGGTGAAGGTGGCAACCTGGTGGGCAGTGCGCTGCAAGGCCGTGTGATGCTGGTGGACGATGTGATCACTGCAGGTACGGCGATCCGCGAATCAATGGAAATCATCCAGGCTAACGGCGCAACGCTTGCGGGCGTGCTGATCTCTCTGGATCGTCAGGAGCGTGGACGCGGCGAAATTTCTGCTATTCAGGAAGTGGAGCGTGATTACGGCTGCAAAGTGACGTCAATCATCACCCTGAAAGACCTGATTGCGTATCTGGAAGAGAAACCAGAGATGGCGGACCACCTGGCATCGGTACGTGCGTATCGGGAAGCGTTCGGCGTGTAATGTAATTGCCCGGTGGCGCAACGCTCACCGGGCCTGAATACTACTGTAATTGCGCCGCCACTAACGGCCAGCGGGCGTCAAAATCGTCCGTTGGGCAGTATTTAAATTCGCTGCGCACAAAGCGGGAGAGCATACCCTCGCAAAACGCCAGGATCTGGCTTGCGAGCAGCGTTTCGTCAGTCACATACCCTTCGCCTTCACGCATTTTCTTCTCACGCAGAACCTGGCGCAGCTGCGCTTCGATGCGTTCAAAGAGCTGGTTAATGCGGCCCTGGAGTCTGTCCTGTTCAAACATCAGCGCGTGGCCGGTCAGGATGCGGGTCAAGCCTGGATTACGTTCGCCAAAACCCAGAATCAACAGCACGATCAGACGCAGGCGCGCGGTGGTGTCTTTCTCATCTTTCAGAATCAGGTTGATGCGCGTGATCAGGCTGTCTTCGATAAACTCGATCAGGCTGTCAAACATCCGGGTTTTGCTGGGAAAATGACGGTATAGCGCCGCTTCCGACACGCCAACAGAGGCCGCCAGTTTTGCAGTGGTGATGCGTTGACTGCCATCGCTGGATTCAAGCATCAGAGCCAGAGATTGAAGTATTTCTTCGCGACGATTCCTTTTCGCAGTTTGTTTTTCTGCCATGTTACAAAATACCCCTGAAAATAATCACTTGCCAGGCTGGCATCCACGCAGCGACCGCAAACTGGCGTTTGCGGTTTTTTATTGCATTATGGCGCTGTGGGACGCGTATTTATTGGGCGATTATTTACGCCCGGAATGGCCGAAGCCGCCTTCGCCGCGGTCGGTGGCGTCAAAGTCTTCCACCAGGTTAAATTCTGCCTGCACCACCGGTACAAATACCATCTGCGCGATGCGTTCGCCTGGTTCAATGGTGAAGCTGTCCTGACCACGGTTCCAGACGGAAACCATCAGTTGACCCTGATAGTCAGAGTCGATCAGACCGACCAGGTTACCCAGCACGATACCGTGCTTGTGACCAAGGCCAGAGCGAGGCAGGATCACCGCTGCCAGCGACGGGTCAGCAATGTGAATCGCCAGCCCGGTCGGGAGCAGGGTGGTTGCACCCGGCGCCAGCTCTACGGCGTCATCGAGACAGGCGCGCAGGTCAAGACCGGCAGAGCCGGAGGTGGCATAGGTTGGCAGCGGGAATTGCTGACCAACACGCGGGTCCAGAATCTTAACGTCGATTTTTTTCATCATAACGGGTAACGATCTCGTCCAGTAATTGTTGGCCCAGGAGTTCCTTGCGCTCAAGCGGTAAGACTTTATCTCCATCCTGCCAGAAAAGGTGCAGTGCGTTGCTGTCGCTGTTAAATCCTTGAGTGGCCAGCGATACGTCGTTCGCGCAAATCAAATCGAGGTTTTTGCGGGTACGTTTTTGCCGGGCATATTCTTCCACATTATTCGTTTCTGCGGCAAACCCAACAACGTAAGGACGGTGGTTTTTCAGAGAAGCAACACCGGCAACGATATCCGGGTTTTTCACCATTTTTATTGTTAATTCATCGCCTTGTTTTTTGATTTTCGCATCAGCAATGGTCTCTGCACGGTAATCAGCCACCGCCGCACAGCCGATAAAAATCTGCTGATTTTGCGCGTGAGCCTGCACGGCCGCTTCCATTTCCAGCGCCGTTGTTACATCAATACGCTGCACAAAAGGCGGCGTCGGTAGTGACACCGGGCCACTTACCAGCGTGACGTTTGCCCCGCGTTTTGCCGCGGCCTGAGCAATGGCAAAGCCCATCTTACCGGAGCTGTGGTTGGTGATATAGCGCACCGGATCCAGCGGCTCGCGCGTTGGGCCCGCGGTAATCATGATGTTGAGATGTTGCAGATCGTTGACAGGCGAAAAATGCGCTGCAGCCATATCCACAATCGTCAACGGGTCGAGCATTCGCCCAGGGCCGATATCGCCACAGGCCTGGCTGCCGCTGTCTGGCCCCCAAATCAGCAGACCACGTGCGGCCAGGGTCTCCAGATTATGCTGAGTGGCGGCATTACGATACATCTGCTGGTTCATGGCAGGAACTACCGCAACAGGTGCAGGTGTTGCCAGGCAAATTGTCGATACGAGGTCGTTTGCCATGCCTGCGGCAACGCGCGCAATCAGGTCGGCCGTTGCCGGGGCAAGAATAACCAGGTCCGCCCATTTGCCCAGCTCAATATGGCCCATAGCGGCTTCGGCAGCCGGGTCCAGCAGGCTGTCTGATACCGGGTATCCTGAAACGGCCTGTAGGCTCAGGGGAGTGATAAAGGCTTTACCGCCTTCCGTTATCGCGACCCGCACATCGGCCCCGCGCTCGCGCAAGCGGCGTACCAGCTCCGGCGCTTTATAGGCAGCAATACCGCCGCTCACGCCAAGAACGATTTTTTTACCGGCCAGGCTCATCATGATTCTTTCCTGTTGGGTTTCACCAGAGAGCGGGCATTTTATCACAATCCCAAAAGCGGGGTGATTTTGTCCTTCGGTCACTTTGCGAGGCGTTACGCAAGAATGAAAACTGCGCGTCGAACGCGGTACTGGCCTGTGGCAGCATAGACGGTAACCACAAGGAGACAGGGATATGGAAGGTATTTCACCCATGTTACCGCGTGAAAAAATGCTGAATTACGGCATCACGTCGCTAACGGATGATGAACTGCTGGCGCTGTTTTTACGCACCGGCACACCAGGGAAAACGGTTTTCACTCTGGCGCGTGAACTGTTGCAACACTTTGGTTCGCTATACGGCTTACTTACTGCCGAGCTGGCAGAGTTTAAGCATGTTGAAGGTATCGGCGTGGCGAAATATGCCCAACTGAAAGGCATTGCAGAGCTTGCCCGGCGTTTTTACAGCGTGCGGATGCTGGAAGAGGATTCGCTCTTAACCCCTGACATGACGAGAGAATTCCTGCAAAGCCAGCTGACGGATGCCGAGCGCGAGATCTTTATGGCGATCTTCCTCGACAATAAAAATAGGGTGCTGAAGCACTGCCATCTGTTTTCGGGAACGCTGAACCACGTTGAGGTCCATCCGCGAGAAATTGTGCGGGAAGCGATAAAAGTGAATGCAGCCGCCGTGATCCTCGCGCATAATCACCCCTCAGGCTGTGCGCAACCGAGCAGAGCCGACAAAGAGATCACTGCGCGCATTATCAAATGCTGTCAATTCATGGACATTCGTGTGCTGGACCATCTGATAATTGGTCGCGGAGAGTACGTTTCTTTTGCAGAACATGGTTGGATTTAGACCATTTCACGCGATCCATCGGGATCTTTGTCTGTTCGGGACTTGAGCACATCGCCGAGTCAGCGTATACTACGCCACCTTTGAGAATCTCGGGTTTGGCAATTGGGCCTGGCAATCGAGAGTTCGCTTAGAACTGCGATGACCGGGCTGTAAAGCCTGACGAGGCGCCGATACCCCATACGAAGCTCGAGCTAATTTGATTTTTGGAGAATAGACATGTCCCGAGTCTGCCAAGTTACTGGCAAGCGTCCGGTGACCGGTAACAACCGTTCCCACGCACTGAACGCGACTAAACGCCGTTTCCTGCCGAACCTGCACTCTCACCGTTTCTGGGTTGAGAGCGAGAAGCGTTTTGTCACCCTGCGTGTATCTGCTAAAGGTATGCGTGTTATTGATAAGAAAGGCATCGATACAGTTCTGTCCGAACTGCGTGCCCGTGGCGAAAAGTACTAAGTACTTAAAGAGGAAATAAATCATGGCTAAAGGTATTCGCGAGAAAATCAAGCTGGTTTCTTCTGCTGGTACAGGTCACTTCTACACCACCACGAAGAACAAACGTACTAAGCCGGAAAAACTGGAACTGAAAAAATTCGATCCAGTTGTACGCCAGCACGTACTGTACAAAGAAGCTAAAATTAAATAATTTTAGTCTCCTTGTATTGAAAAACCCCGCTCCTGCGGGGTTTTTTGCATTCTGACTCTCTCAACGGAGGAACCATGCCTGAATTACCTGAGGTAGAGACCAGCCGCCGCGGTATTGAACCCCATCTGGTTGGCGCGACCATTCTTCATGCTGTCGTGCGCAATGGCCGTCTGCGCTGGCCGGTTTCCGATGAGATCCACGCCCTGAGTGATAAACCGATTCTGAGCGTGCAGCGCCGCGCCAAGTATCTGCTGCTGGAGCTGCCGGATGGCTGGATTATCATCCACCTGGGGATGTCCGGGAGCCTGCGTATCCTCAGTGAAGAGTTACCTGCCGAAAAGCATGACCATGTGGACCTGGTGATGAGCAATGGCAAAGTGCTGCGCTACACCGACCCGCGTCGCTTTGGGGCGTGGTTGTGGACCAAAGAGCTTGAAGGGCATAGCGTGCTGGCCCATCTGGGGCCTGAGCCACTCTCTGACGCCTTTAACGCAGACTACCTGAAAGAGAAGTGCGCGAAGAAGAAAACCCCGATCAAACCCTGGCTGATGGATAACAAGCTGGTGGTGGGCGTGGGCAATATCTACGCCAGTGAATCCCTGTTTGCTGCGGGCATTCATCCTGACCGTCTGGCGTCGTCGCTGTCGGCCCAGGAGTGTGAACTGCTGGTCAGAGTGATTAAAGCGGTACTGCTGCGTTCGATTGAGCAGGGCGGAACGACGCTGAAGGATTTCCTGCAAAGTGACGGTAAGCCGGGCTATTTTGCGCAGGAGTTGCAGGTGTATGGCCGTAAGGGAGAGCCGTGCAGAGTGTGCGGGACACCGATTATTGCCACGAAACACGCTCAGCGCGCCACGTTTTACTGCCGCCAGTGCCAGAAGTAATGCAGTTCCGGCCGGGCAAGCGTAACGCCGCCCGGCAATCAGAGGGCTACTTAAGCTTTTCCATCAGCGCCTGATGGACGTTCACCGGCAGGAAGTGGGTCACATCGCCGTGATGACGGGCGACCTCTTTCACCAGCGTGGAAGAGATAAACGACCACTCTTTTGACGGCATCAGGAACACGCTCTCCAGATCCGGCATCAGATGGCGGTTCATGTGCGCCAGCTGCATCTCATACTCGAAGTCAGCCACCGCGCGTAACCCACGGATCAGGATATTAGCCTGCTGGGTACGGGCGAAATTGGCCATCAGGTCGCTGAACCCCACCACTTCAACGTTCGACAGATGTGAAATCGCATCGGTAGCGAGCTGAACGCGCTCGGGCAGATCGAACATCGGCTTTTTGCTTGGGCTGGCGGCAATCGCCAGAATCACCTTATCAAACATGCTTGCCGCACGGGTGATGATATCAAGATGACCGTTGGTGATTGGATCGAAGGTACCCGGATAAATCGCTTTTGTGCTCATGGCTCACGCTTTCTCTGAGTAGCCGCGGCTCAGCGCCCACAGCTCGGTGTATTTGTTAAAAGTATACTGGGCATTCACAACTGCCAGTAACCAGCCCTGTTTTCCGTCCAGCACACCGCCACGCAGCAGCAGGGTTTTCAGAAATGCCCCGATCGTATGGGTGAAAATACCGGTCAGCGTTGCCTTCTTGCCGCGCTGATGGCGTTCCTGTGCCCATGCAGTAGCGTAGTTGAGCTGTTTACGCTGGAAGCTGGCGAAATCGCGGCAGGTCAGGTGCAGTAAATCACCGTTTAAGGCGACTACCTGAGCGTCGTCGCAGGCCAGGGATTCATGGACCAGGTTATCGTTGTACTGGTAGCGCTCGCGTTCATAGAGGCGCATCACGCGGTCAGGGTACCAGCCGCTGTGGCGCATAAACCGGCCGAGAAAGTAGTTACGACGCGCGATGCTGTATACAGCACCTGACTGAGGCGCGGCGAGCACGCCCTGAATTGCCTGCTGAAGCTCTGGCGTAATGCGCTCGTCGGTGTCGATCATCAGCACATAGTCGCCGGTTGCATAAGATTGCGCGCGTTGACGCTGGACGCCATAACCCTGCCAGTCCGTATTCGTGTACACCTTTACGCCTGCTGCACGGGCTATCTCTGCCGTGTTGTCCTCACTGCCTGAATCGAGGAGGACAATTTCGTCAGCCCAGGCCACAGAGGCCAGGCAATCGGGAAGCAGGTCGGCGGCGTTTTTGGCGATCATGACGACCGACAGACGCTGAGACATTAATGGCTCCGCTGAGGCAGATAAGGTTGAAGAAGTTGCAGCAGACGAGTCAGTGCGCCCTGGTTCTGATGCAGCACCTCGACGGCATGGCGGCCGTACCACAGACGGTAATCTTCGTCAGTCAGCAGGTTTGACACCTCTTTGACCACCGAGTCAGCATCGGTCACGGTAATTAAGCCATCGGCTTGCTGCAATTTAGCGCAGATATCTTTGAAATTAAATGTGTGCGGGCCCATCAGCACCGGGATCGCGTGCGCCGCAGGCTCCAGTGGGTTATGACCACCGCGCTCAACCAGGCTGCCGCCCACAAAGGCGAGGTCGGCAATTCCGTACAGCAGCATCAGTTCGCCCATCGTATCGCCAATCACCACCTGGGTGCTGCTGGATGGGATCTCGCCGCTGCTGCGCAGGGTGAAACTGAAACCGCCTTTCTGCACCATCTCGCGGGCGTCTTTGAAACGTTCCGGGTGACGCGGCACCAGAATCAGCAGTAAATCCGGGAATTTTTCCAGCAGCTTACGGTGCGCTTGCAGGATGACCTCTTCTTCGCCGTCGTGGGTGCTGGTGGCAATCCAGACCTGGCGGCGCGGGGCCCACTGGCGACGCAACGTGACAGCGCGTGCGGCAAGCTCAGGTGTGACCGAAATATCGAATTTCAGGCTGCCGGTCACCGCAAGCTGGTTGCGTTTGAGGCCAAGAGAGACAAAGCGTGCGGCGTCTTCTTCGTTTTGTGCGGCAATCAGCGTGATCTTGCCCAGCAGACGACGCATAAATTTACCCAGCTTGCCGTAGCCTTTAGCCGAGCGCTCAGAAAGGCGCGCGTTGGCGATAACCAGCGGGATCTTACGGGCATGGAGGGCGGAAATCATATTCGGCCACAGTTCGGTTTCCATCACGATCACAAGCTTTGGGCGAACGGTATTCAGGAAACGATTCATGGCGCAGGGCAGATCGTAAGGCAAATAGACGTGATGCACGTCTTTGCCAAATGCGGACATCACACGCTCAGAGCCGGTCGGGGTCATGGTGGTGACGGTGATCGGCAAAGAGGGGTAACGATGGCGCAGGGCGCGTACCAGCGGAATAGCCGCCAGCGTTTCGCCAACAGAAACGGAATGCAGCAAAATACCGTCCGGGGCGACTTTATTGCGGCAATAGCCATAGCGTTCAGCCCAGCGTTTTCGGTACGCAGGCGCTTTACGGCTACGAAGCAACAGTCGCAGCCACACCAGTGGCTGAATGATGTAGAGCAGGGCGGTATACAACAATTCCAAGCGATTATCCGTTTTTTTAGTTTCGGCGGGCAAATTCTAAGCATTTAAGCCAGGTAAAGCTATCTCTTATGCCAGATACCGCTTTAAACGGAAATAACGGCGACCCAGGCGCCAGTGCTGGCGAAGCCCACGGGCGTTTTTCCAGATAAGCGTCCAGATCCCGCGATCGAACAGCTCCTGGATAATTTCACGTTTTTTGGCCGTATCGCCAATGTTGTTAATCGCGTGCAGGATCCCCAGACCCTCTTTCGCGATTTGCCACTGGCAGGCCGGCACGCGGCGCACAGCATCCGGGTAGCGCTGGTTGATAACGTACAGCATCTCAAGGATTTTCATATAGTGACGCGCGTTACGCATCCGCGTGTCATCCGTGCCCGGCGTGTGTGATACCGACGCAGAATGGATGAGATAGTCATAGAAGGTTTCGTCTGTGTACTGAACGCGTTTGGCGGTCAGCAGCACTTCGGTGGTCCACGGAATATCCTGGTGGCGCAGCCCATGCTCAAACGTGAACCCCTGCGCTTTAATAAAGGCGTGGCGATAAATATTCAGCCAGGTCACATGCAGGAATTTACGCGATGCCAGCGCGCGCTGAAGCCAGGTTGGGCCGTCCAGCACGTCGGTGGATTGCAGTTTGTCAGACGGGAAGATTTTTTTTGAAGGTCTGCCGTCATCGTAAATATAGGTACCGTTACAGGTGGCGACGTCGAGATCGTTTTTCTTCGCCATCTCAAGCAGGCGTGGGTACATGCCGGGGTAGATCACATCGTCGATATCCGGGAATGCGACATACTCGCCTGTGGCCTCAGCCAGACCGGTATTACGGGCGGCAGAAACGCCCTGGTTGCTCTGTTCGATAACCTTGTAATACGGGAACTCACTGGCGTATTGCGCAATGATCGCTGCAGAGTTATCGCTTGACCCATCGTCCACAACGACAAGTTCCAGACTGTCCAGATGTTGAGCTTTGATGCTGTCGAAAAATGCACTCAGGAATTTTTCACCGTTATAGACGGCGACCACAAGGCTCAATAAAGGTGTGTCGGACATGCTTTCTCCGTTGTGTTCAGGGCAGGCCACCCATGTTGGTGGTACCATTCGTGCTGTATTATATCTGGTGGATACTAAAAACATATGCCTGGAAGGACAAAGATACCCTCAGGCGGCAAATTAGCGTCACGCTGGCGAGATTCATAACAGGAAATGTATGCATATTGTTCACACTGAAGCAGACGGTGGTAAAGGCGGGCAGCCTTTGCGCATTATTAACGAATCGTTAGGCATGATTCAGCGTGGCCATCAGGTGACCATTCTTTGCCCGGAAACCGCGCCGCTGCACGCAATGGCGAAAAGCGCCGGGTTAAAGGTTGTCACCATGCCGTTAAAACGTAAGAACCTTAAAAACCTGCAATTGTTGCGTCGCTGGCTGAGTGACAACCGCAAATCGATTGATGTCATCAATAGTCATAACTCGGCGGATACCTGGCTGGTTGCGCTGGCAAACCTGACGCTGTCGAACCCTGTTCCGCTGGTGCGCACGCGCCATGCCTCTGGTGTGCCGCGCAATAACTGGACGACGCGCTGGCTGTTCCGTAAAGCCTGCGCCCATATCGTCACGACCGGTGAGGCGCTGCGTCATCAGGTGGCGGATATTGGCGTTCCTATGTCCCAGAGCACATCCGTGCCGAGCGGTGTGGATACGCAGCGTTTTCATCCGGCAGATAAACACGACGCCCGCGTGCACTGCGGATTGGCGCAGGAGGATTTCTGGCTGGGGGTGGTATCGCATTTGCGTCCGAACAAAGGCCACAGCGTGCTGCTGCGCGCCCTGGCGCAAATTGATAACCCGCACATCAAGCTGGCGATTGTCGGGGAAGGGCCGCACAAGGCCACGCTGGAGCAGGAAATCGTCGGGCTGGAATTGCAACAGCGTGTGGTAATGGCGGGGCATCAAAGCGATCCTGAGCGCTGGTTCCCGGCGTTTGATATTGCGCTGAGTCCTTCACACGATATGGAAGGTGTCCCTCAGGGCGTCCTGCAATCGCTGGCGTCTCGCATTGCCACCATCGCGACAGATGCGGGTGGGACAGCGGATGCGGTGATTGATGGGCAGACGGGGATTCTGGTCGCACAGCGCGATGAAAAAGCGCTGCACGATGGCATCGTAAAACTGTATGACGACGCAGCCCTTCGCGAGAAGCTGGCGCAGCAGGGTTATGATTACCTGAGCACCCACTTTACTCGCGAATGTATGCTGGACGCGATGGAGAAAGTCTTCTCTGAAGCGGCTCAGCGCAGCAGGTCGCGATAAAGCGCCTGGAGCTCTTTTGCCATTCTGTCCAGGGTGTAGGGTTCAGCCGTTGCGCGCGCAGACGCTGAATAATCAACGCCCTGGCCACGGCCTTGCAGCCAGTGGGCGATAGCCTGCTGGTAGCCTTCACTGTCGAGCGCGTCGCGCACCCAGCCGTTTTGACCTTCAGTTATCCACTCTGCCGCGCCGCAGCCGTGGCTGGTGAGCAGCGGCAGACCGCAGGCCAGCGCTTCCACGCAGACGTTCGGGAACGGATCGTAGAGCGTCGGCAGGATCAGCGCATCCGCCGTGCCGTAAACTTCCCGCACATCCGCCACCGGCCCCAGGAATCGCACGCGTGACGCCACGCCGAGCGTCTGTGCCAGCTTTTCAAATTTGCGCGCGTGTTTATCGCGGCCGGCAACCAGCAGCCAGACGTCAGAATGCGGGACAATGGCACGCAGCGCGGTGGCCACACCTTTACGGCTAAAACCAGACCCGACATACGCCAGCACTGGCGCATCTTCCGGGATGCCGAGCGCCGCGCGCTGCGACAACGAGCGGACCACCGGGCTGAAATACGCCGTATCCACGCCGTTGTAGATAACGGTCAGTTTGTCATCCGACAAGGCAAAACGGCGGGCGATGTCATCACGCACCATTTTCGAGTTGCAGATAACGGTGCGCAGCTGCGGATGGGTAAACATCTGCGCTTCGGCCTGCAAAATATAGCGGTGGTAGCGGCTGAACGACTGCGCCCAGCGTGCCAGCGGCGATAAAATGCGACCATACTGCTCAAGCCAGGTGGCGTGTACGCCATCGCCTGCGCGGAAAATGGTTGCCCCTGGAATTCGTTCATGGCTTTGCACAATATCGAACTGAGCAAAATGCGAGGCCGCTTCCACTGCAAATCCGGACTCACGGGCAATACGGTTGCGGAAGGGCGGGTTTACCGTCAGCGTTTTCCAGCCTGAAGCATCTTCCCACTGGCGGGCAATCAGCGTGACATCCAGAGTCGTGTCCTGGGCCAGCACGTTCAGCGCGCGGGAAACAAAACGCTCCGCGCCGCCGTTGGGGTTGTAGGTCTGTCGGACGATCGCCAGCTTCATGCAGGATATTCCAGCAGCAGGGTATCAATGGCGCTCAGCACCTGTTGCGGGGTAATGGCGGTGATGCAGTCGGAAACGCCACCGTCACCGCAGCCTGCCTTGCCGCAAGGCTGGCAGGTAAACCCGGCAGTGATCACGCGATAATTCACGCCCCACGGTGCCCATTTGATTGCCCCGGTTGGGCCAAAGATTGCGACTGTTGGGGTCCCCACAGCACTCGCAAGGTGCATTGGCATGGAGTCAACGCCAAAGTAAATACGCGCGTGCTTCATCAGGGCGCCCAGCTCTTTCAGGTTCAGCTGACCGCTTAAATCAAACACCGGCTGGGTAAGCGCAGCACGCAGCTCATCCATATACGCGGTTTCTTCTTTTGACGGCGCGGCAGAGAGGATAATCGGCAGGCCACGAGCCGCCAGGTTATCGATTGTTGCCGCCAGCTTTTTGATATCCCAGGCTTTAAACATCCAGCGCGACGTCGGGTGCACCAGAATGTAGGATTTACTCTGTAGACCAAAACCGGCCAGTTTCTCTGCAACGGAGGTTTCCGCCGCGTCACCCGGTACAAACAGGGTATGTTTGTCTTCATCAGACTGCGGGTGAATACCGATCCGGCGCAGGGCGTCCAGGTTTACTTCCACCATATGGCGGCTGTTGTCCTGAATCGCCGGGTAGAGCGTGGTGAAGGATTTCACCCAGCGACGACGTGCCAGTCCACCGCGTTTATCCGGCTTAAAGCCGACGGAGACACGCGGCTTCAGCCGACGCGCCAGACGCGCGCCGTGCCAGTGTTCGGTCAGATTAATCAGCACATCGTACTGGCGCCCTTTCAGCGTATTGACCAGCGCGCGATACAGGCGGAACTGCTCGAACCAGCCCTTTTTGCGCCAGTTGCGACCAATGGTATGCACCTGATCGATATGCGGGTGGCTGGTCAGCATCGCCTGCGTGTCGTCATAGACCAGCGCGTCGACTTCAACGTTCGGCCAGTTCTTTTTCAGGACGGTAAAGACCGGCGAGGTAAGCAGCACGTCACCGTGGTGACGCAGCTTAATGATCAGCACGCGCTTTGGTGGGCGCTCCGCTGAGAAAAAATCAGACATAGGCTCTCTCTGCTGCCAGCAAAGGCTCTAATTGCGCAAATACCGCAGCGGCGCTGAGGTCGCTCAACTGCGATGAATGTTCCGGGCGGCAGATATATTGATTTTTTCCGTAGCCGCCGATAAGACCCGGGTCCGTTGGGCCGTAAAGCGTAATATTAGGTCTATCCAGCGCGGCCGTCAGGTGGCTCAGGCCAGTATCCACCGATACCACTGCCGTCGCGCCCGCCAGCTCTTGTGCCACGCCGTCGAGCTTCATGCGTGGCAACACGTCCACATAATCAAACCCTTCCGCCAGGCGTTTGGCGCGCGCTTCTTCATGCGGGGCACCCCACGGCAGTTTGATGTGCAAACCTGTGTTGCCCAGTAGACCAATCAGCTCACGCCAGTGGGCTTCCGGCCAGTGTTTGTCATCCCGGGTGGTGGCATGGAGGAAAATCAGATAAGGCGCGCTAACGTGCTGTGAATTATGGAGGAAATGCTGCGAAATAGCGTAATCGCCCTGCATTTCAGGTTTGGCATAACCCAGACTTTTGGCGAACAGCTCACGGGTACGCTCCACCGCGTGCTGCTGCTTCGCAATATGATGGCGACGGTTATAGAACAGGCTTGCCAGCGGTTCGCGGGCGGTTTGCCAGTCCATGCCGTGCTTTACGCCGTGCGCCAGTCGCGTCACCAGCGCAGCGCTTTTGACCAGCCCTTGCGCGTCGATAATGGCATCGTAATGCTGAGCCTGCACCGCTTCGCGAAACGCTTTGCGCTCGGTTTTAATCGGTGCCGAGAGCCACGCCTTACGCCAGCGGCGGATAGCTACCGGGATCACGCGATCGACCGCTTCATGCCAGGTGGGGATCTGCGCGAAGCCTTCTTCCACCACCCAGTCAAAACGAATGCCGGGAATGGCCTGCATCGCGTCCGTCAGGGACGGCAGCGTATGCAGAACATCGCCCATCGAAGAGGTTTTAACGATCAATACCCGCATTCGCTATCCTTCTTCGCTCAACAGCAGTTCGTTAAGCTCTTCGAGCACGCGCTCTGGCGTAATGTCGATCAGGCTCTGATGATAGCCTTGCGCCGCATCGCCTTTACGCACCTTGTGGTAGCCGGTGATCAGGCGAATCACACGCGCTTTGTGTGACAGCGGTGGGGTGAAGTCCGGGCTGCTTGGACCATACAGGGCAACCAGCGGGCGGTTAAGGGCGGCAGCAACGTGCATCAGACCAGAGTCGTTGGTGACCACGGCTTTACAGGCGGCAATCAGAATAACCGCTTGCTCAAGCTGAGTTTCCCCGGCCAGGTTGCGGCACCAGGCCTGCTGTTCTGTGCTCAGCGCGGCAAGGATTTCATTACCCGCTTCGTGATCTTTCGCCGAGCCGAACAGGACAATCTGGTTGCCTTCGTCGATAAGCTGTTTTGCCAGTTCGGCGTAGTGATAGTGCGGCCAGCGTTTTGCCGGGCCAAACTCTGCGCCAGGGCAGAAACCGATCATCGGGCGTTCGTCAGAAATACCAAACGCGTTGCAGGTCTGGGATTTTTCGCCATCGTTAACTTGCAACTGTGGCCACAACAGCGGCTGCGGCAGGTCTTTCGCACTGCGCATCACGCCTTTGTCGTAGGCCAGTGCCACATAGCGCTCCACCATCAGCGGCCAGGCCGCTTTATCCAGCACGCGGGCGTCGTTCAGCAGGCCGTAACGCATCTCACCGCGCCAGCCGGTACGATGAGGCACGCCAGCAAAGAAGGGCACTAAGGCGGATTTGAACGAGTTTGGCAGCACGTAAGCGCGGTCGTAGCGCTTTTCGCGCAGGCTGTGGCCGAGCTTGCGGCGTTCGCCGATTTCCAGCGCCCCGTGGCCGAGCGGCATCGGGATGGCGTCGTTAACTTCAGGCATCCGCGATAACAGCGGACGGCACCATGCAGGTGCCATCACGTCAATTATCGCCTGGGGATAGCGCGCCTTGAGCGTGCGATAGAGACTTTGCGACATCATCATGTCGCCCACCCATGACGGGCCTATCACCAAAATTTTCATACTTACGCGCTACGGTTCAGCCAGGCCATATATTCCGTTACGCCTTCGGCAACGGTCTTGAACGGCTTGTCGTAGCCTGCAGCACGCAGGTTGGTCATGTCAGCCTGAGTGAATGCCTGGTAGCGGCCTTTCAGTTTTTCCGGGAACGGAATGTACTCAATGCTGCCTTTTTTGTGGTACGCCAGGGTTGCGTCTGCAACGGCCTGGAAGGATTCTGCACGGCCGGTACCCAGGTTGAAGATGCCGGACACGCCGTTTTCCCAGAACCACAGGTTCACTGCGGCAACGTCGCCCACATACACGAAGTCACGCTTGAAGCTATCGCTGCCTTCGAACAGTTTCGGACTTTCGCCATTATTCAGCTGGGTGTTCAGGTGGAACGCCACGCTCGCCATGCTGCCTTTGTGGCCTTCACGCGGCCCGTATACGTTGAAGTAACGGAAGCCCACGATCTGGGAATTCGCTTCAGGCAGAACCTGGCGCACATATTCGTCGAACAGGAACTTAGAGTAGCCATACACGTTCAGCGGCTGCTCATATTCGCGGGATTCGATGAAGTTTGATGTACGGCCGCCGTAGGTTGCCGCAGAAGAGGCATACAGGAACGGAATTTCACGCTCCAGGCAGTAGTGCAGGATCTCTTTGGAGTACTGATAGTTGTTGTCCATCATGTACTTGCCGTCCCACTCGGTGGTGGAAGAGCACGCACCTTCGTGGAAGATGGCTTCGATCTCGCCGAACTCTTCACCCGCCATAATCTGGATAAGGAAGTCTTCTTTATCCATGTAGTCAGCGATGTTCAGATCCACCAGGTTTACAAATTTGGTGCCGTCTTTCAGGTTGTCCACCACCAGGATGTCGGTGATGCCTTTGTCATTGAGAGCCTTAACAATATTGCTGCCGATAAAGCCCGCGCCGCCGGTAACGATAATCATAACTGTAACCTTTGAAGTGTGGAGTCCGGGGACAATCCCGGACGCTAATGTTTCTATCATATCATTAGTATGGCGACCCTTCAGCCATTCACCGACATCGCGCATGGGTACGCGTGATTTATGCTACAAAAACGACAAGAGATAATGTGTCATCTCGTCATGAAGTATAGGTTTGGGTAATATGTGCCGAAATTTGCCGAGTCTGGAGAATTGCAATGCGTGGTGATTTTTACAAACAGTTAAACAGCGACCTGGACACCGCACGTGCGGAAGGGTTGTTCAAAGAAGAACGCATCATCACTTCTGCGCAGCAGGCGGACATCACCGTCGCCGATGGCAGCCATGTGATTAACTTTTGTGCGAACAACTATTTAGGTCTTGCGAATCACCCTGAGCTGATTGCCGCTGCGAAAAACGGCATGGACACCCACGGTTTCGGTATGGCCTCCGTGCGCTTTATTTGCGGCACGCAGGACAGCCACAAGCAGCTTGAGAAAAAGCTGGCGAGCTTCCTCGGAATGGAAGACGCGATCCTGTACTCCTCTTGTTTCGATGCTAACGGCGGCCTGTTTGAAACGCTGCTGGGCGCAGAGGATGCGATTATTTCCGATGCGCTGAACCACGCTTCCATTATCGATGGCGTGCGTCTGTGTAAAGCGAAGCGTTTCCGCTATGCCAACAACGACATGGCAGAACTGGAAGCACGCCTGAAAGAGGCGCGTGAAGCCGGTGCTCGTCATGTACTGATTGCCACCGACGGCGTGTTCTCGATGGACGGCGTGATTGCCAACCTGAAAGGCGTATGCGATCTGGCAGACAAATACGATGCACTGGTGATGGTCGATGACTCTCACGCAGTGGGCTTTGTGGGCGAAAACGGCCGTGGTTCACACGAATACTGCGACGTGATGGGCCGTGTGGATATCATCACCGGCACGCTCGGTAAAGCACTGGGCGGCGCATCCGGCGGCTATACCGCTGCACGTAAAGAAGTGGTCGAGTGGCTGCGTCAGCGCTCCCGTCCGTACCTGTTCTCCAACTCCCTGGCACCGGCCATTGTTTCTGCCTCCATCAAAGTGCTGGAGATGGTGGAATCAGGCGCGGAACTGCGTGACCGTCTGTGGTCCAACGCGCGTCTGTTCCGTGAAAAAATGAGCGCTGCAGGTTTTACTCTGGCCGGCGCCGATCACGCGATCATCCCGGTCATGCTGGGCGATGCGGTTGTGGCGCAGAACTTTGCCCGTGAACTGCAAAAAGAAGGGATTTACGTCACCGGGTTCTTCTTCCCGGTGGTGCCAAAAGGTCAGGCGCGTATTCGCACCCAGATGTCTGCGGCGCATTCGCCTGAACAAATTGAACGTGCGGTTGAAGCCTTTACCCGCATTGGCAAACAACTGGGCGTGATTGCCTGAGGACGTGAGATGAAAGCGTTATCCAAACTGAAAGCAGAAGAAGGGATTTGGATGACCGACGTGCCGGAGCCGGAAGTCGGTCATAACGATCTGCTGATCAAAATCCGTAAAACCGCGATCTGCGGTACTGACGTCCATATCTACAACTGGGACCAGTGGTCGCAGAAAACCATTCCGGTACCGATGGTGGTTGGCCACGAATATGTCGGCGAAGTGGTTGGCATCGGCCAGGAAGTGAAAGGCTTTAAAATTGGCGATCGCGTGTCTGGCGAAGGCCACATCACCTGCGGCCACTGCCGTAACTGCCGCGGTGGCCGTACGCACCTGTGCCGCAATACCGTGGGTGTGGGCGTGAACCGTCCTGGCTGTTTCGCGGAATACCTGGTGATCCCGGCGTTCAACGCATTCAAAATCCCGGACAACATTTCCGACGATCTGGCCTCCATCTTCGACCCGTTCGGTAACGCGGTGCATACGGCGCTGTCGTTCGATCTGGTGGGTGAAGATGTGCTGGTGTCTGGTGCAGGCCCAATCGGCATTATGGCGGCAGCCGTAGCGAAGCACGTAGGGGCGCGCAACGTGGTGATCACCGACGTGAACGAATACCGTCTGTCGCTGGCGCGTAAGATGGGCGTTACCCGTGCGGTGGATGTCTCTAAAGAGAGCCTGAACGACGTGATGGTTGAGCTGGGCATGACCGAAGGCTTCGACGTGGGCCTGGAGATGTCCGGTGCGCCGCCGGCGTTCCGTACCATGCTGGATACCATGAACCACGGTGGCCGTATCGCCATGCTGGGTATTCCGCCTTCAGACATGTCCATCGACTGGAACAAAGTCATCTTCAAGGGTCTGTTCATCAAAGGTATCTATGGCCGCGAGATGTTCGAAACCTGGTACAAGATGGCTGCACTGATCCAGTCTGGCCTGGATCTGTCGCCAATCATTACGCATCGCTTCTCCATCGATGAGTTCCAGCAGGGCTTTGACGCAATGCGTTCAGGCCAGTCCGGGAAAGTTATCCTGAGCTGGGATTAACCTGCTCTCAGGCACCCGTTTTTACGGGTGCCCTTACACTTTTTAGCGGTTTGACTTTCCAGAGGTTACTTGTTAACTTCTGGCGAATTTTTCTCCACTTAGTCTTCTCCGCACGTTCATTCTTGCAGTTATAATGATTACGTCAGGAAAGATATTGCCAGGCTAATCAGGTCATTATGTCCACATTGTTTTCGCAAAAGTTGGTTGATACCCCTTCACGGCTTGCCGCTTTTTTAACTGTAGTTATTTCCCTGCTAATAGTTATTGGCGTTAATATTATCAATGCCAAATATAATGCGGTGATTAACCGGACGCTGGTATTTGTACTGATATTGCTGACGTTAAAATGTATAAATAATAAATTTATTAAAAACGTACTGGCGGTGGTTTTATTAATTCCGGTCGCGGCTGATCTTACCCTTCAGTTATATGCGTGGAATAACTTCAATTCAGCATTCAGCTACGGATTTGCGCTCAGCGTATTAAATACCACACCGGGTGAAGCCAGTTCGATGCTCGGGCTGTACTGGCGTGAATGCATTATCTTTGTGGCGTTTTCCGCACTGTTTATCTATACCGCCAACACCGGTGGATGGCCCGTTGCACCGCGTTTTCGTCGCTGGCCGGGTATTGCGCTGGCATTAACGCTCGCAGCCTTTATTGGCCAGGCCTGGCAGCATCAGCTCAGAAGAAGTAATGTCGAAAGCATGGCGCAGCGCGTCGTGCAGGCCACACCAGTCAGTACCGCAAAAGTGTTTATGCAGGCGATAGAAGATAACGCGGTGGTCGCCAATATTGGCAATAACATTCCCGATTATAAACTCACGCTGTCAGACACTGGGATTGAAAACTATGTGCTGATCATCGGTGAGTCAGAGCGCACGGCAAACATGGGTATCTATGGTTATCCACGGGATACCACGCCGGAGCTGGAGAAGCAGAAATCGCAGCTTTTGCTGTTCCGCAATGCCGTGACTCCTGCGCCGGTCACCATTATGGCCGTGCCGTTAGCGATGACAGCCGATACCGTGAGCAAGCGCGATCCGCATAAATACAGCGATAATGTTATTAATATCGCCAATAAAGCGGGATATGACACCTACTGGTTTAGCCGCCAGGGCAAGGGCGGGGCGCATAATAATGTCATTACCGGCATCGCCATGAACACGAAGGAGCATCAGTGGGTAGAAGGTGGCTATGATGAAGACCTGCTGCCGCTACTGAATGAGGCGCTGAAAAAACCGGGCAAAAAAATCATCGTCCTGCACCTTTACGGTAGCCACGAGCCCGCCTGTCGACGCTTCCCGGCAAACCAGGCTGTTCTGCATGGCGGCAGCGAAGCCGATGATTGTTACGATAACTCGGTGCGTTACACCGATACTCTGATGGGCGATGTCTTCCGTACACTGGAAAACTCGCGTTCATCGGTGATGTATTTTTCCGATCATGGTCTGATTCGCGATCCGCAGCGTTCAGTGGTTTACTCTCACGGTAACGTTAATCCTCCGAGAGAAGCCCTGCACATCCCGATGTTTATCTGGTACGGGCAACAGGTTGATCCTAAAAATAAATTCATTGGCGACTATAATAAGCCCTGGTCGGCTGACGATGTAAACACGCTCGCGGAGTTGTGGTTAGGCATTCATCGTCAGGGAGAGCCTGTGCAATCGGTACAGTCCTGGCTTGGCAGTTACGATAAGAATGTGACGGTGCTGGATACGACCGGTAAGTCGTATGAATGGCGCAATATTCGTTAACACAGGTACGATCAACAAACGTAACGGGATGTGCTAGCCTGTTTTTTACTTTCAGTAAGTGGAATGATGATGAGTAACTTAACATTAGATAAGACCCAATATTATTTATTACAGTTATTATTTGGGCTATGTGCTGTTGCGTTTGGGTGCGTTATTATTTCACCCAATTTTTCGATAAAAGTATTTAGTGTTGCCGGTATTGTGGCTCTGGTTGCATTTTTACTGGATATTAAAAACTTTAAAAAACATGATGCATTTTGGCTATGCCTGGTGCTGCTGGTTATCGGTATTTGCGATCTCGTCTGGTATCGCATGTTTAAGGTAGAGAGTAGCCCGGCGATTAACTCTTACCGCGCTTACCTGGAAGTGGGTAAAATTTGCTTGTTTGGCGCATTTTCGCTGTTTGTATTTGCAAACAGAAGTCAGCTCAAAATCGGTAGCAATAAAGTCCATGTATTTCTGGCTGTTCTGCTTCAGGTGATGATTATTGTTTATGCAAGTTATCAGCACTTTTTCCTTGATAGTCAAAGGGTAACGCTTGCACTGAAGGGGGGGACCAACGCGACGGGTGCGGCGTATACTATTGCCTTTATCTCCTTCTATACCATCCTTGTGATGCAGCACAGCGCTTCCCGCTGGAAAGAGTTTGGCATCCTTGCGCACTTCTTTATTACCTTCCTGATTCTGGTTTCTACAGAAACACGTGCCGCTATTCTGGCGTATCCTGTCATTTTCTTCGGCCTGCTGGTGGTGAAGTTCTACAAAGAAAGGCATATCCCGTGGAAAGGTGTTGGTGTGCTTTTGGTCGCGTTGCTTGCGGGCATGTTTATGATGAAACACAGCCTGATCCAGCGTTATAACGATTTAAACCACGACATTGTTGCCTATGATAAAGACAACAGCACCACGTCCGTTGGGGCGCGTTTTGCCATGTGGAAAACCGGTTTAATTGCGGCAGAAGATAACTATTTCTGGCAATCCACTGATGTGCGTAATGCCAAAATTGCTGAAGTGGTGAAAAAAGATCCTAGCCTGGCAGGCGCGTTAGAACATATGCGTGGTCACTTGCATAATGAAGTGGTTGAGACGCTTTCTTTAAAAGGTCCGTCAGGTTTAATTCTTTATATTCTGTTTGTCATATCTCTTGCGTGGTATGCATTGCGGAAGCTAAACAGCGTTATTCTTTGTGCATTCTTAGCATCATTAATTATGTTCGGTTTAAGCGGCGTCATGTTCTATTCTAAAACAACACCGGTTGCCTGGATGCTGACGCTTATAATGTCGGTTGTTTTCCTGGAGCAAAACAAGCACCGGGATATCATAAAGTAATCGTTTTGATTCTCCACCGGGAAAAAGGTATTCTCCCGGTGGAAAAATGTCATTTAACAGACGAGCACGCTATGAACGAACTGATTTCAGTAATCATCACCACCTACAACAGAGAGGATTTGCTGGAACGCGCTATTCGCTCAGTAATTGCTCAGACTTATCCTGCTGTAGAATTGATTATTGTTGATGACTGTTCGAACGAAAAAACGGCGCAACTTATTGAACGTATACGATCAGAATGTGAAGCGCGTTTTGTGCATTTCACTTATGAACGTAATGAGAAGAACAGCGGCTCTAACTTCAGCCGCAACCGGGGTTACGCACTCTCCCACGGTGTGTTTGTCACCGGTCTGGATGACGACGACTATTTCCTCCCTGAGCGTTTGGCAAAGCTGGTTTCCCGCTACGATGAAAACTATGCCTTTGTCACGGATACCCCAGCCCGCCTGGATAAAACCCACCGCACTTACCCTGATACCAACAATAAAAGAATAATTGGTTTACAGGATATCCTGTGTGAAAACGTGGTGGGTAATCAGGTCCTGACCACGAAAGAGAAACTGTCAGGCGTGGGTGGTTTTTCCCCTGAGATTAAACAACAGCAGGATCGCGATGTCTGGATTAAATTAATCCTGACATATGGTCCCGGTATTAAATACAGCTTTAGCACCGCTATGGTGGATGCTGAGCACGGCAGTAACCGTATTACATCGCAAATTAAAAAATATAATGCTTACCGCAAGCTCTATTTTAAATACCGCGAGCACATGTCCGAAGAAACCAAAAGTAATAACCTGTTCCAGCTGATGTCGTTTCGTGGCTTTAAATCTTCGCGTATGAACTGTTTATTACGCGGGCGTAAAAAAGATGCCAAGCTGAGAATGAAACTGCTACGCCGTACATTAAAAGAGCTATTCTGATATTAATAAGGTGAAATGATGAATCTTAATTTAACGAATAAGCTCATCAAGAAAACACGGCGCTGGCACAAAAAAACCGGTTTATCTCTTTTCCAGCGTGCGGCTGAGCATTTTGAGCAGAAGAAAAAAGAGACGCTGTTTGGCGTGATTGATGCGCTGAAAATTCAGCCTGAATCCGCGAGTAACACTGAACCTGCCCAGTCACGCATCATCTGGATTTGCTGGTTTCAGGGGCTGGAAAGCGCACCAGCGCTGGTTAAGCGTTGTATCGAATCCGTACAACGTAATACGCCTGACGCCAGGGTTGTCATCCTGACGGATGATAATATTCCTGACTACCTCTCGTTACCGGAACACATTAAAACCAAGTATCAGGCCGGACTTATCAGCAAAGCGCAATATTCCGATATTGTTCGCTGCTCATTACTGTACCAGTACGGCGGGATCTGGATGGATGCCACCGTCTTGATGACGAAAGCCGTGCCTGAATCCTTCTATGAAAATAGCTTCTCATCGCTGCGTTTTGATTCGGGTGAAAATGCGACAAGCCAGGGATTCTGGACGGCCTATTTTCTTGCCTCGCAAAAGGGCAATACGCTGGTGAAACTGGTTCGGGATATCCTTTATCGCTACTGGCAACAGCACGATACCCTGATCGAATATTTCTTAATTGATTACAGCTTCTTGTATGCCCGCGAACGTTATCCTCAGTTTCGCGAGATCATGAATGCGCAGCCGGTGACGGGAAATAATCGCTTTTTGATTCGCCAGTTTATCTCTGCTGCACCTGATGCGGCGGCGATTGATACCCTGAATCGCGATCCTGTGGGCATCTATAAACTCTCCCACAAGGAACAGTATCGTACGGCGGATAACGGGAAGCCGACGCTGTACAGCCAGATCCTCGACGATACCTTCCGTCTGTAATGACAAAAAAGCCACCCTCACAGGTGGCTTTTTGTTATCAGGATTTCTTACCCCATCCCTGCCATTGTTGCTGAACGTATTTCACCAGCGTGCTTTCGCCAATGCTTTCGCCAATCACCGTGAAGAAGCGGGTCGCGTAGACCGGCGCTGGCGGTTGTTTCGGTTTACAGCTCTTCACGCCGCGGAACGGATTACGCGGCGCAGATGGCTTAGCAGGTTGTGAAAGATTCGGTGTCGACGTATCAGACTGTGGTTCATTCAGCAGGTCGCTCGGGCGCACCAGCGTGATATCGGCAGGCAACGTCGGCAGCATCTGTTGCAGGACGCGCACGGTAGACGGATGCGGGTGGCCGATAGCAATTGCTGAGCCGTTGCGACGCGCCAGCTGCACCGCGCGATTAAACTGCACGCGGATATCCGCTTCGTTTTGGGTGTCATCCAGGAACACCTTGCGCTTAATGACCTTCACCCCTGTGCCCTGGGCTGCGCGCATGGCCTGGCTGTTGCCGATGGTCATGCTGTCCAGGAAATAGAGATTGTAGCGCTCCAGCGCCTGCATCACCTTGAGCATCCCGTACAGGCTGGATGTCATCGCGCTGCCCATATGGTTATTGAGGCCCACGGCATACGGCACTTTGTTGTACGCATCGCGGATAATGCGATCGATTTCATCGCTGCTCATGTCCGGGCGGAGGGTGTCTTTTTCCAGCGGTTGCTTACTGATTGGTGCCATCGGTAAGTGGATCAGAACCTGATGCCCGCTGTTGTGGGCTTTGGTTGCCATTTCGCGCGCATGTGGTGCATTGGGCAGCACGGCGACGGAAATGGCTGACGGCATCGCCAGTACCTGGTTTTCGGTTTGCGGACGATAACCGAAATCATCAATGACGATGGCAAGTTTGCCTGCGTATACCGGTGCTGCCAGCGCCAGTGCGCTGGCGACGGAGAGAACAATTCGACGAAATTGAAGCAAAACTTATCTTCCCAACCACGGCTGTGGATTGACCGCCTGACCCTGGCGACGAATTTCGAAATAGAGTGACGGGCGGCCCTGACCGCCACTGCTGCCCACAAGGGCGATGGGTTGGCCTGCGCGCACCTGCGTGCCCACGCTGACCAGTGCGCTCTGGTTGTAGCCGTAAAGGCTCATATCGCCTTTGCCGTGTTCGACTACCACCACAAGCCCGTAACCCTGCAACCAGTCGGCAAGGATCACGCGGCCATCGGCAATCGCTTTTACTTCGCTACCTTCAGACGCACCGATAACTATCCCTTTCCAACGTAGCTCACCCTGCAACTGTTCGCCATAGCGATGCAGAATAGAGCCGCGAACAGGCCAGTAAGCCTGACCGCGAGGCGCACCCAGACCGCCGGTACGCGACATCAGTGAGCGTTCGCTCTCCGTTGGTTTGTAGGTTGTCCCTTTGCGGGACGCTTCTTGTTGCTTGTCGCGAACGGCCTGCGCATCACGTGCTTCTCTCTCGGCGCGCGCTTTGGCGGCCGCTTCTGCACGGGCAATGCTGTTACGCAGTTTTGATTCGTTGGCGCGCATCTCGCTCAGCTGGCTCTGGCCTTCCTGAATGGACGACTCAAGACCAGAGAGGGTTTTTTTACGCTCATTACGCGCCTGCTCGAGCTTCGCCTGCTGTGCCTGCTGATCGTAGAGCAGCGTTTGCTGCTGACTCTGCTTCTCTTCCAGCTCGGCTTTTTGCGAGGTAACTTCTTCGCGGGTTTGTTTCAGCTGAGCGATAGTTTCCTGGCGGGCCTGGTTCAGGTAACCGAAGTAGGCCTGCAAACGCTGGCCGCGCTGAGTCTCTTCCCCGCTTAAAATCAGCTGAATACCGGTATGTTCCCCCTGACGAAAGGCGGCATCAAGCTGAGCTGCGAGATTGCGCTCCTGGCTGGCGCGCTGGCGCTCCAGTCTGGCAATCGAGGCATTCATTTCGTCGATCTGTTTGTTCAGCTGCGCGAGGGTGTTTTGAGTTTCACGTAGCTTGCGCGCGGCAGTAGAGATGGCTTCTTCCTGCTGCTTTAGTTGGGCAAGGAGTGATGAACGCTGCTGTTGTTGCTGGCGTACCGCGCGCTCTTTGGCTGCGATATCGGCCTGAATAGATTTAAGCTGGTCGCGATCGTCCGCATGGGCGGATGCTGCGCACAGCAATACGCCAGCGCTGAGTGCGCTGGCGCAAAATAGGGCCCTGACTGATAACCGAAGCGGCTTCACGACCCATGTGATTGAAAAAATCGCCTTTCCCCTCATGGGGAGCGATTATTCCACGATGAACAGCGGCTTGCCAGTCATCTCTTTAGGGATTTCCATGCCCATCAGCGTCAACATGGTTGGAGCGATGTCGGAAAGCTTGCCGCCTTCCACCGCTTTCAGTGATTTATCACCAACATAGATCAGCGGAACAGGCAGGTTGGTGTGGGCAGTGTGAGCCTGGCCGGTAGACGGATCGCGCATCTGTTCTGCGTTACCGTGGTCGGCGGTGATCAGCAGCTGGCCACCTACGGATTCAACCGCTTTTGCAACCTGCTCAACGCAGTGATCCAGCGCTTCAACGGCTTTGATTGCGGCTTCCATCACGCCGGTATGGCCAACCATATCGCCATTCGGATAGTTACAGATGATGGTGTCGTACTTGCCGCTTTCGATAGCCGCGACCAGTTTTTCAGTCAGCTCGGCAGAGCTCATTTCGGGTTGCAGGTCGTAAGTAGCCACTTTCGGCGAGTTGATCAGGATACGGTCTTCGCCTTTGAACGGCTCTTCAACGCCACCGTTAAAGAAGAAGGTCACGTGCGCGTATTTCTCTGTTTCGGAGATACGCAGCTGTGTTTTATCGTTTTTCGCCATCCACTCACCGAGGGTGTTTTCCAGTGAGGCCGGTGGATAAGCGCATGGCGCTTTGATGTCTGCGGCGTATTCGGTCAGCTGGATGAAATCAAGTTTCACCACTTTCTTACGGGCGAAGCCGTCGAAATCGCTGTTCACGAATGCACGGGTGATTTCACGCGCACGGTCAGCACGGAAGTTCATGAAGATCAACGCATCGCCGTCTTCCATCGCAGCATCGGCCTGACCTTCAGCACGGATAACCGTCGCTTTTACGAATTCGTCGTTTTCATCGCGGGCGTAAGCCGCTTCCAGACCTTCTACAGCGGTCGCAAACTGGAACTCGCCTTTTGCCAGGGTCATCAGGTCATAAGCTTGTTCAACGCGATCCCAACGGTTGTCGCGGTCCATTGCGTAGTAACGACCAATGATGGAGGCCACACGACCTTTGCCCAGTGCGGCAAATTTGTCTTCGAAAGCTTTCAGGGAACCTTCAGCGCTGCGCGGTGGTGTATCGCGGCCATCAAGGAAAGCGTGCAGATAGATTTTCTCAGCACCGCGTTCTGCTGCCAGCTCAACCATCGCCATAATGTGATCTTCGTGGCTATGAACGCCGCCCGCAGAGAGCAGACCCATGATGTGTACCGCTTTGCCCGCGGCAACGGCTTTATCAACCGCACCCGACAGCGTTGGGTTGGAGAAGAAAGTCCGTTCTTTAATTTCAACGTCCAGACGGGTCAGATCCTGATACACAATACGACCCGCACCCAGGTTAACGTGACCGACTTCGGAGTTGCCCATCTGGCGATCCGGCAGACCCACTTCCAGGCCAGATGCATCAATCAGGGTATGGGGACGTTTTGCCCACAGCGCATCCATGACCGGGGTTTTGGCGTTGAAAATAGCGTTATCCTGGCTGTCTTCACGGTAGCCATAGCCATCCAGAATCACCAGTACCATAGGTTTTTTAGAAACCGACATTGCGATAACCTCATGCTCAAGAGACAAAAAATTTGCGTAATTTTACTACAGCTGAATCGATCAAATAGCCGCAGAAGATCAAAGAATGCGTAGGGGCAAGGGGCTTCTCAGGTCATTTTAGGGCTTTTTTTTCGTGGCATCCCGCAGAAAATGGATTAGCTTATTGTCGCTGGCTGTATTTGCCACAACGCACAGGTATACTCCTGTCCTGGTTTTTTTAATCACTTTAGACGGGAGTTGTTACCCCCCATGCAAGAAATTATGCAATTTGTTAGCCGCCACCCGGTACTGAGCATCGCGTGGATTGGTCTACTGGCCGCAGTGCTGTTCACCACCTTTAAGGGCCTGACGTCCAAAATTCGGGTAATTACCCGTGGTGAAGCGACGCGTCTTATCAACAAAGAAGATGCCGTCGTCGTTGACCTGCGTCAGCGCGATGATTTCCGTAAAGGCCACATTGCAGGTTCTGTTAACCTGCTGCCTGCTGAAATTAAAGCGAACAATATTGGCGAGCTGGATAAGCATAAAGCCCAGCCTATTATCGTTGTAGACGGTACCGGGATGCAGGCGCAGGAATCTGCAAGCGCACTGCACAAAGCCGGTTTTGAAAACGTATCTGTACTGAAAGAAGGCATTTCCGGCTGGAGCGGGGAAAACCTTCCTCTGGTTCGCGGTAAATAAGGAGCCCAGTCATGGCCAATATCGAGATCTACACCAAAGCAACCTGCCCGTTCTGCCACCGTGCAAAAGCGCTGCTGAACAGCAAAGGCGTCACCTTCCAGGAACTGCCTATTGATGGTGACGCGACAAAACGCGAAGAGATGATTCAACGTAGTGGCCGTACGACGGTTCCGCAGATTTTTATTGATGCGCAGCACATTGGCGGCTGTGATGACTTGTATGCGCTCGACGCACGTGGTGGACTCGATCCCCTGCTGCGCTAAGAGACTTTAGGACAATTAAAAAGGGTTTTTCCATGTCAGAACAAAATAACACTGAAATGACTTTCCAGATCCAGCGCATCTACACCAAGGATGTCTCTTTCGAAGCGCCAAATGCGCCACACGTTTTCCAGAAAGATTGGCAGCCAGAGGTTAAACTTGATCTTGATACCGCATCCACCCAACTGGCGGATGATGTGTATGAAGTTGTGCTGCGCGTAACCGTTACCGCTTCTCTGGGCGAAGAAACTGCATTCCTGTGCGAAGTACAGCAGGGCGGCATCTTCTCCATCGGCGGTATCGAAGGTAACCAGATGGCGCATTGCCTGGGTGCATACTGCCCGAACATCCTGTTCCCGTATGCTCGCGAATGCATCACCAGCCTGGTTTCTCGCGGTACATTCCCGCAACTGAACCTTGCGCCAGTTAACTTTGATGCGCTGTTCATGAACTATCTGCAACAGCAGGCTGGCGAAGGTGCTGAACAACATCAGGATGCCTGATGAGCACTGTTAATGCGTCAATGACTGTGATCGGTGCCGGCTCTTACGGCACCGCTCTTGCCATCACGCTGGCAAGAAATGGTCACGATGTGGTTCTGTGGGGCCACGATCCAAAACATATCGCGACGTTGCAACACGACCGCTGCAATGTGGCGTTCCTCCCGGACGTTCCGTTTCCTGATTCCCTGCACCTCGAAAGCGATCTCGCGACTGCGCTCGCGTCCAGCCGCAATATTCTGATTGTGGTGCCAAGCCATGTCTTTGGCGAAGTGCTGCGTCAGATTAAGCCGCTGATGCGCGCAGATGCGCGCATTGTGTGGGCGACGAAGGGGCTGGAAGCTGAAACCGGACGCCTGCTCCAGGATGTTGCCCGCGAAGCGCTGGGCGATGACATTCCTCTGGCGGTGATCTCCGGGCCGACATTCGCGAAAGAGCTGGCCGCAGGTCTGCCGACGGCAATCTCTCTGGCATCGACCGATGCGACCTTCGCTGACGATCTTCAGCATTTGCTGCACTGTGGCAAGAGCTTCCGCGTCTACAGCAACCCCGATTTTATCGGCGTGCAGCTGGGTGGCGCGGTGAAGAACGTGATTGCTATCGGCGCAGGCATGTCGGACGGCATTGGTTTCGGCGCGAATGCGCGTACGGCGCTTATCACCCGCGGGTTAACCGAAATGTCCCGTCTTGGCGCGGCGCTGGGCGCTGACCCTGCCACCTTTATGGGAATGGCGGGTCTGGGCGATCTGGTGCTGACCTGCACCGACAACCAGTCGCGTAACCGCCGCTTTGGCATGATGCTCGGACAGGGCAGCGATGTAAAAGGCGCGCAGGAGAAGATTGGCCAGGTGGTTGAAGGCTATCGCAATACCAAAGAAGTCCGCGAGCTGGCACACCGTTTTGGTGTCGAAATGCCAATAACCGAGGAAATTTATCAGGTATTGTATTGCGGAAAAAATGCGCGCGAGGCAGCATTGACCTTATTAGGTCGTGCGCGCAAGGACGAGCGCAGCAGTAACTAATCGCAGGGATCCTTGTTAGCTATATGACCCGGCCAGCAAAGAACTGGCCGGTCATTAACATATCGTCTGGAGTATGCAATGCCGTGTGAAGAACTGGATATCGTCTGGAACAATATTAAAGCCGAAGCCCGGGCTTTGGCCGACTGCGAGCCTATGCTGGCCAGCTTCTATCACGCGACGCTACTCAAGCACGAAAACCTCGGCAGCGCCCTGAGCTATATGCTCGCCAACAAACTGGCCTCCTCAATTATGCCTGCCATCGCCATTCGCGAAGTGGTAGAAGAGGCCTATGCCGCAGACCCGGAAATGATCGCCTCTGCCGCCTGTGATATCCAGGCTGTGCGCACGCGTGACCCGGCTGTCGATAAATACTCAACGCCGCTGCTGTACCTGAAAGGCTTCCATGCGCTTCAGGCCTACCGCATCGGCCACTGGCTGTGGAACGAAGGCCGCCGCGCGCTGGCCATCTTCCTGCAAAACCAGGTGTCGGTCACCTTCCAGGTGGACATCCACCCGGCCGCGAAAATTGGTCGTGGGATCATGCTTGACCATGCCACGGGCATTGTCGTGGGTGAAACGGCGGTCATTGAAGATGACGTGTCGATTCTGCAATCCGTCACGCTGGGTGGTACGGGCAAAACCAGCGGCGATCGCCACCCGAAAATCCGCGAAGGGGTGATGATTGGCGCGGGTGCGAAGATCTTAGGTAATATCGAAGTCGGGCGTGGGGCGAAGATTGGTGCGGGTTCGGTTGTATTGCAGCCCGTTCCGCCGCACACCACTGCGGCTGGCGTACCGGCGCGTATCGTCGGCAAGCCAGACAGCGATAAACCGTCGATGGATATGGATCAGCACTTCAACGGTATTCACCATACGTTTGAGTATGGTGACGGAATTTAACTTCTGAGAATGGCGCCAGGGTAACCCAGCTGGCGCCAGGCCTCATATACCACCACCGACACCGCATTAGACAGGTTCATGCTGCGGCTGTCCGGCATCATTGGAATACGGATTTTTTGCTCAGCGGGCAGGGCGTCCAGAATGGTTGCAGGCAGACCACGGGTTTCCGGGCCAAACATCAGATAATCCCCGTCCTGATAGCTTACCGCGCTGTGTGCAGGCGTTCCTTTGGTGGTCAGGGCAAACATGCGCTGCGGCTGTTCTGCTTCCAGAAACGCGGCATAGTCGTGATGGCGAACCACGGCCGTAAATTCATGGTAATCCAGTCCTGCACGGCGCAGGCGTTTGTCGTCCCACGTGAAGCCCATTGGCTCAATGATATGCAGGCGGAAACCGGTGTTGGCGCACAGGCGGATGATATTGCCGGTATTGGGTGGGATTTCTGGTTCGAATAAAACGATGTTAAGCATGTTGCCCCCTTGAATAGCGGGGGCAGAATAGCACAGAACTAGGCCGCATTCCCCTGCGACAGCGGGGCCGGTGCCGCAGACAGTTTACTCAGTTCCTGCACCAGCGAATCCTGGCTGATTTCACTAATCGATTTCGCCCCGGTCAGCGTCATCGCCACTTTCATCTCTTTCTCGATCAGGTTCAGCAGATTCGTTACGCCCGCCTGGCCGTGGGTCGCCAGTGCGTAAAGGTAGGCCCGGCCCAACAGCACGCTGTCAGCACCCAGCGCAATCATGCGCACCACGTCCAGCCCGCTGCGAATGCCGCTGTCGGCCAGAATCGCGATATCGCCTTTGACTGCATCGGCAATGGCAGGCAGTGCGCGGGCAGAAGAGAGTACGCCGTCGAGCTGGCGTCCACCGTGGTTAGAGACCACAATGCCGTCGGCACCAAAGCGCACGGCATCGCGCGCATCTTCCGGATCGAGAATGCCTTTGATCACCATCGGGCCGTCCCAGAATTCACGGATCCACTCCAGATCTTTCCAGGAAATTGACGGATCGAAGTTGTTCGCCAGCCAGCCAATGTAATCTTCCAGGCCGGTGGGCTTCCCGAGGTAGGTCGAAATATTGCCCAGATCGTGCGGACGACCGTTCAGACCAACGTCCCATGCCCACTGCGGGTGAGTCACTGCCTGCCAGTAGCGGCGCAGGGCGGCATTCGGGCCGCTCATGCCGGAATGGGCATCGCGGTAGCGTGCACCCGGTGTTGGCATATCGACGGTAAAGACCAGTGTCGAACAGCCTGCGGCTTTGGCGCGCTCCAGCGCATTACGCATAAACCCGCGATCGCGCAGAACGTACAGCTGGAACCACATCGGGCGCTTAATGGTTGGAGCGACTTCTTCAATCGGGCAGACGGACACGGTGGAGAGCGTAAACGGGATGCCTTTGGCATCTGCCGCTGCGGCCGCCTGTACTTCGCCACGACGGGCGTACATGCCGCAAAGACCGACAGGGGCGAGTGCAACAGGCATTGAGAGCGTTTCATTGAACAGCTTCGTCTCAAGGCTCAGGTCGGACATATTTTTCAGCACGCGCTGGCGCAGGGCCACTTCTGACAGGTCTGCCACGTTACGACGCAGCGTGTGCTCGGCATAGGCCCCGCCGTCGATATAGTGGAACAGGAATGGCGGCAAAATGCGTTGCGCCGCGGCGCGATAGTCACTGGCTGCTGAAATAATCATGCTTTGTTCTCCCTGGAAATATCGTTGTCGCCTGGCAGACGGGTAATGCGCGCCTGTCGGGCCTGATCTTCATCGAATCGTTTAATGGTGGTGTGCACAAAGCCCAGATGCGCCATCATCGCTTTGCGCGCGGTATCGGCATCACCGGCCAGAATGGCGTTAAGCACCGCCTCGTGCTGTTCGGTCAGTTGAGCAAACACCGGCGGCACCAGATACATGCGCTGGCGGCTCTGCTTTACGGAGGACTGCAGCAGGTCGAAGAAACCGCGCATGGTCTGGAGCAGCACCACGTTGTGCGACGCCTCGGCAATCGCCAGGTGAAACCGCACGTCAGCCTGCGAGGCGATATCCGGATCGCTGCTTTGGGTTGCTTCAAAACAGGCCCGCAGTTTCTCTTTATCGGCTTCTGTGGCCCGCATCGCCGCGTGCCAGGCGGTGCTGGCTTCGATGGCGTGTCGCGCTTCGAGGATGTCAAAACTGTAGTCAGGGTCGTTTGCCATCAGCGTTTTGAGCGGCTGAACAATGTTTTGCTCAGACCAGTCATCGTGCTGCCAGCGCACAAAGGTGCCGCCGCCGCGACGGCTCAGCAGCACACCGTCGTTAACCAGCGTCGCCAGCGCTTCGCGCAGTGAATTACGCGATACTCCAAGCTGGGCGGCAAGCTGGCGCTCGGCGGGCAATTTCATGCCCGCTTCAAGCTGTTGTTCTTCAATCAGCGCCCGCACGCGAGAAGCAATCTCGTCGGACAGGCGCCTGGGCATCACTATCATGGAATCATCCAGGTTAAGACATAGGCCTGCAGGGTGGTTATCACACCGACCATGCAGGTGAATATCAGGCTGTGTTTGACGGTAAAGCGGAACAGATCCGACTCTTTACCCACCAGGCCCACCGCTGCACAGGCAATGGCGATGGATTGCGGGGAGATCATCTTGCCGGTGACGCCACCCGTGGTGTTCGCTGCGACCAGCAGCACGTCCGAGACGCCGATTTGCTGCGCGGCAGTTGCCTGAAGCGCGGCGAAGAGGGCGTTAGACGACGTATCTGAACCCGTCAGGAATACCCCCAGCCAGCCGAGGAACGGCGAGAAGAAGGTGAACGCGTGGCTGGTATGCGCCAGAGCCAGCGCCAGCGTGGATGACAGGCCGGAATAGTTCGAGATAAACGCGAATGCCAGCACCATTCCAATGGAGTAAATCGGTAGCGCCAGCTCTTTAATGGTAGTGGCAAAGGTCTGTACCGCTGCGGATGGCTTCATGCGAAGCCACACGACAGACAGGATAGCCGCAAACAGGATCGCCGTGCCGGTCGCGGAGAACCAGTCGAACTTATAGACCGCAGCATAGGGCGTCGCGGCGTGAACGACTGGCGGCATCCGGGCGACCATTTTGTCGAGGAACGGCACGGAGATATTAATCACCATGTCGTACAGCGCGCCGCCAGGGGCAAACAACGCTTTAAACGGCGGCACGCTCCACAGCGTGACGGTTGCGGTCAGGAACAGGAACGGCGACCACGCGCGAATAACCTGGCCTGCGGTATACCCGGTGCGCGCCAGCGTTTGATCAACCTGCGAGGCTCCCATATCCGCAAAGCGGAAGATGCGTACCGGCTGCCAGCGTTTGAGGAACAGCGTCAGGCAAACCAGCGAAACCAGGGATGAGATAATGTCCGGCAGTTCCGGCCCGAGGAGATTCGAGCTGAGGAACTGAGCAATGGCGAATGACCCCCCCGCCACCATAACCGCAGGCCAGGTTTCTTTCACGCCACGCCAGCCGTCCATAATCGCCATGATCCAGAACAGCACGATAATGGTCAGGAATGGCAACTGACGGCCCACCATCTGGCCGATTTCAAAGCTGTCCAGCCCGGTGACTTGCCCGGCAACCAGAATCGGGATCCCCATCGCGCCAAACGCCACCGGCGCGGTGTTTACGATCAGGCACAGGCCCGCGGCATAAAGTGGATTAAAACCAAGACCAACCAGCAGCGCCGCCGTGATCGCCACAGGCGCGCCAAAACCGGCAGCCCCTTCAAGAAATGCCCCGAAAGAGAAACCGACAATCAGCATCTGCAAACGCTGGTCCGGGGTGATCGAGAGAATCGACGAGCGGATGATGTCAAACTGTCCGGTTTTCACCGAGATTTTATAGACAAAGACCGCGGCAATAATGATCCACGCTATTGGCCACAGCCCGTAGAAGAAGCCGTACACCACAGAGGCCAGCGCACGATCGACCGGCATTTTGTAAAAGAACAATGCGACCAGCAGCGCAATGGCAACGGTGTATGTCGCAGCAAGGTAGCCCTTCAGCTTGAGCTTAATCAGCGCAAAGAAGAAGAACAGGATCGGTAGCGATGCGATCAGGCTTGAAAGCCAGATATTCCCGGCCGGATCGTAGTTTTGTTGCCAGAGGCTCATGCAGGTCTCCAGGGGACCGCACAGTCAGTTTCGCGGTGAGTCTGTGCTCATCTCGGCGTCACAGTCTGTGTAAAAGTGGTCCTGCCAATAGTGTGATGTAGGGTGAATGACAATGAATGGTTAATCAGATGTTATCGATGAGCAATGGTTTTGTGAGCAAAGATTATGGAAGTGTGAACCAGGAGAGGGATGTTCGATGAATTGGTTGGGCCAATTTGAAGCTGGTGGGGCCTGATGCCCTCACCCCGGCCCTCTCCCAGTGGGAGAGGGGGAATTATCAGAACGCGGTCTTACAAAAGCCCGTCATCTCTTTCAGGCCCATTTCGCGGCCGAGTTCCGTCATCGGGTGTACAACCACCAGGCCACGCACGCTTTTCTTCAGCTTGCCCATATCGGCCTGTTCTTTTTTGGTGATCGCGCGGCGGTGCGGCATGTTCATCAGCTTCTGCGCTTCTTTGCTCAGCTTCTGGCCTTTGACTTCACGCAGGCGCTCGATTTCGGTTTCCAGCGTGGCGATCTCTTTTTCCAGCTCAGCGTATTTCTCAGCGGCATCAACCAAAGAGAGATCGGCCTGCTGGTGGCGGATCAGATCCAGACGATCGCTCAGGCGTTTAATTTCGTTCTTTTCGACTTCTTTCATCACAAATGACTCTAAAAACGGGGGATTTACAGGGAAGGATACACCAATGTGCGCAGGCTTACTTCTGAAACGCTTTTTTTAAGCTGATTCGGGAAATCAGCTCAGTCAGGGAAAGGACCATGGTAGAACGGACAACCTGTTGATAACGAAGCTTTTGCATCGCATACAGCTCAGGATCGCTGTTATCAAAATGCGGTGCCGGAGGAAGCGCGGTGACGCAGTGCAGCTCGCCGAAGGGGCCCAGAATTTCATCATCGGTAAAGCTGTATTCATTACCGTCATGATTTAACTCTTCGCGCAGCGCCATTAACAGCTCGGCGTCTTCATACTCTGGCCTGCTGAGCACGCCAAGGCCGTAAATCAGCTTCAGGCGCACGGATAAATCGCCCAGCGGTCCGTCTCCGTCCAGTAACGGTTCTACAGCATATTTTACCGCGTAGTCGTCTTTGCGAAACACCTGAAGCACCAGGATATTCACCGCCTCGGTTAACAACTCGACGGCGGCAATCAGGAAGCTTCGTACGGTTTTGCCAGCATTCAGACGCTCAAGCACACGATTTTCAAAGGCCTGGGTTTGTTCCATTATTGCCTGCATATCTGACAATCTGTTATCTGGGCGCAGGATAACCTGCGCCGCATTCTGCATCATTTGGTTGCGTTGTATGCGTTAACCGCCTCCACAACCACGTTGCTGTTGGCATCCAGGCCTGAAACCTGCGCCAGCGCAGCTTGCGGGCCTTCATCGCCAATCAGTTTCGCCAGCTCAAGCGCCTGTGGATCTTGCTCGCTGCGGTAGTGCATGGCAGCGGCAATCCCTTTCACCAGGTTGGCGTGCGGCAGGCCGTATTCCAGCGTGCCCAGCAGTGGCTTAATCAGACGGTCGCCCGCGCTCAGTTTACGCAGTGGCTGACGGCCAACGCGCTCTACGTCATCTTTCAAATACGGGTTTTCAAAACGACCGAGGATTTTCTGGATGTATGCTGCATGTTTTTCAGCATCAAAACCGTAGCGTTTGATCAGCACCGCGCCGCTCTCTTCCATTGCACCTTTTACCACAGCGCGGATTTTCTCATCGAGAATCGCGTCACGGATGGTCTGATGACCGGCCAATTTTCCGAGGTACGCGGTTATAGCATGACCGGTGTTCAGCGTGAAGAGTTTACGTTCGACAAATGCCATCAGGTTATCAGTTAATTCCATCCCCGGGATGGTTGGCAGCGCGCCTTTGAACTGCGTTTTATCGACAATCCATTCGCTGAAGGTTTCAACGGTCACTTCCAGCGGGTCGTTGGTGGCGGATTCAGACGGCGGAACGATACGGTCAACGGCGGAATCAACAAAGCCAACATGCGCTTCAACCCAGGCTTTATCTTCGTCGGCCACGGCGGCCAGAACGTGACCTTTCAGCTGCGTGGTGCCGCGAACCATGTTTTCACAGGCGATGATGTTCAGCGGGGTATCAATGCCCTGTGCTTTACGTTTTGCCAGACCTTTTGCCACCGCAGGGGCGATACGCTCAAGCACAACCGGGCCGACCGCCGTGGTCACCAGGTCAACGCTTGCGATCAGATCAACCACGTCATCACCGATGCTGCTTACCGCATTCACGCCAGAAACGGTTTCGACCTGCTCGTTTTCTCCCACTACGTGAACCTGATAGCTATGACGGGCATTCAGGGCGTCTAGCACCACCTGGTTCACATCGGCGAATGTCAGCGTAATGCCCGCGTCTGCCAGCAACTTGCCGATAAAGCCACGACCAATATTACCTGCGCCAAAATGTAATGCTTTCATAGTGTTAACCTTCATCAATGTTTTTACCCGAGAGGGCTGGGGTGAGGAACCGCATAACTTTCCCCTCACCCAAGCCCTCTCCCCAGTGGGGGAGAGGGAAGAGTACGATATTACTTGTTCAGCAGCGCCAGAACTTCTTCCACGCTGGTGGTGCTGGCCAGGCGCTCGATGACTGATTCGTCATCCAGGGCGTTGGTCAGGCTGGTAATCACCTGGATGTGCTCGTTGTTGCGAGCGGCGATACCAATCACCAGACGGGCGATGTCGTCTTCTTCTTCACCGAAGCGCACACCCTGTGGATACTGACAGAACACCACGCCGGTTTTCAGCACGCGGTCTTTCGCTTCAACTGTACCGTGCGGAACCGCGATGGATTCACCCAGGTAGGTTGGGGTCAGTTTTTCACGTTCCAGCATGGCGTCAACATACTCAGGCTGTACGTAACCGCCTTTCACCAGCTGTTCACCCGCAAAGCGAATCGCTTCTTCTTTGTGGGTCGCGGTACGGCCCAGGAAGATGTTTTCCGCACCCAGTTTGAACAGGTGGCTGTCGTTCGCATCGAAGCTGTCTTTTAGGCTATCGCGGACTTTCACTTCGTTGTCTTCGTGGCGCTGTGCCGCAACCAGACGTTCAGTCAGGCTGGTGTAAAGGCCGCTGTCGAGGAAGTTGGTCAGCGAAATGTGCTGCGCCTGTGGCACCTGACGCATAGCGCGTTCGGTCAGATCGCGGTGCGTGATAACCAGGTCAACATCCGGTGGCAGGCTGTTAATCGCGCTGTTGGTCACAGAGATATTGCTCAGACCGGCATCCTGTACTTTCTTACGCAGCACGCCTGCACCCATTGCGCTGGAGCCCATACCGGCATCGCAGGCAACGATGATTTTACGTACGTGGCTCAGGTCGTTAGACACATCACCCGCGGCCAGTGGCGTAGCGCCTTTGGATTCCGCTTTCATGTCGTGCATACGACGGGTTGCTGCTTCGATATCGTCTTCTTCTTTCACTTTGCTGGTTTTCAGCAGGATAGAAGAGACAACGAAGGAGACTGCCATTGCTGCACAGATAGCCGCGATGTTAGCGAAGTAAGCACCTTTTGGCGTCATCGCCAGCACGGCCAGGATAGAGCCCGGAGAGGCGGGAGAAACCAGACCACCGCCCAGCACGCTCAGAGTGAACACGCCAGTCATACCGCCGAGGATAACAGCCAGGATCAGACGTGGGTTCATCAGCACGTACGGGAAGTAAATTTCGTGGATACCACCCAGGAAGTGAATGATCGCCGCACCGCCCGCAGACTGTTTTGCACTGCCACGGCCAAAGAAGATGTACGCCAGCAGAACACCCATACCCGGACCCGGGTTCGCTTCAATCAGGAAGAAGATAGACTTCCCGAGGTCATGAGACTGCTGAATACCCAGCGGTGAGAAGATACCGTGGTTGATGGCGTTGTTAAGGAACAGGATTTTCGCCGGTTCAACAAAGATAGACGCCAGCGGCAGCATGTCGTGCGCAACCATGAAGTTAACGCCTGCTGCCAGAATTTTGGACAGCACTTCAACCGCCGGGCCAATGCCGAGGAAGGCCAGAATCGCCAGGATCATACCGATGATGCCAGCGGAGAAGTTGTTCACCAGCATTTCGAAGCCGGATTTGATTTTACCATCAACCCAGACGTCGAATTTCTTGATTGCCCAACCGCCCAGAGGACCGGCAATCATTGCACCGAGGAACATCGGCATATCCGCACCGACAATCACACCCATGGTGGTGATAGCACCCACCACACCGCCACGATCGCCGCCAACCAGACGACCACCGGTAAAACCGATGAGCAGCGGCAGCAGGTAAGTAATCATTGGGCCAACAAGCTTCGCCAGCGTTTCGTTAGGCAACCACCCTGTCGGAATGAACAATGCAGTGATGATACCCCACGCGATAAACGCGCCGATATTTGGCATCACCATGTTGCTGAGGAAACGACCAAAGCTTTGTACTTTGATCTTGAAATCGGATGACATAAAACACCCCTTCTTATGTTTACGCTTAGGCTTGCGGCCCGAGGTTTATCGTTAATGTGCGGCGGCAGAGGTAGCCGGGCCCTGTTCATGCTGTGAAATCTGGCACTGAATCGTTCAACTGTCCAGATAGCGAAATTTTGTGTGATCTCAGTCACGTAAATGTAGGGGGTGTGGCATTTAATGAAGTGATCTGCGTCACAAAAGTGGTGTGCAAAAAAAACTCAACGCGGGAAAAAGGTGCAAAAAGCACGTGCTTTTGTGATGAGTGTCACATTTGGTTGTCGTCGGTTTGTTTCTGTAATGTGACTGAATTCACAAAAAATTTTCATGCAGATTTCTCTGGATGTGATCAAAGGCAAATTCTGTTTTGCGGTTCATAGCCAGGATGTAATCAAACAGCACCTAAAGCAAAAACTACTCATATGTGAGTGTGTTATGGCGAAAAGTGAAAACCTGGATTACGCTCAATATGTAAGGTTAAGTCTATTATTATTCAGGATATATTTTGACACGCTTATAAACTTGCATGGAGATATAATAAAAAACCATACTCTGCGGCTCTGAAAATAAGTGCGGGTCATTGTGCTTAAATTAATTTAATTTGGGTGCTTATTATTTTATTTATTTAATGAGTTATCTTTGTTTGAGTGAGGGGAATATGTTTCTCAACTACTTTGCGCTGGGTGTCTTAATTTTTGTATTCCTGGTTCTGTTTTACGGGATCATCGCTATTCATGATATTCCCTATAATATGGCCAAAAAACGCAACCATCCTCATGCTGATGCAATCCATACCGCCGGATGGATAAGCCTGTTTACGCTCCATGCCATATGGCCGTTTTTATGGATTTGGGCAACGCTGTACCAGGAAGATCGTGGCTGGGGTATGCAGAACCATATCACAAAGCCTGATGAGGTCCCCGGCATGGATGCTTTGGCCAAACGTGTGGCCGAACTAGAACAAAAACTGGCTGTCGCTCAATCGCCAGCAGATAAGAATACGTCGGAGCACTGATCATGGATCTGTTGATTATTTTGACCTATGTGGCGTTTGCCTGGGCAATTTTTAAAATATTCCGTATTCCTGTAAACCAGTGGACACTCGCTACCGCGACATTAGGTGGGGTGTTTATTGTTGCGGGACTCATTTTATTAATGAACTATAACCATCCGTATACCTTTACGGCGCAAAAAGCGGTTATTTCGATTCCCATTACGCCGCAGGTTACAGGCGTGGTTAGTGAGGTTACGGATAAAGGTAACCAGCTTATTAAACAAGGTGAAGTGTTATTTAAACTCGACCCAACCCGCTATCAGGCACGCGTCGACCGGCTGCAGGCTGACCTGGTGACCGCCACGCACAATATCGACAACCTGAAGGCACAGCTTTCGGAAGCGGTAGCCAATACCACGCGTGTGTCTGCCGAGCGCGACCGACTGTATAAAGACTATCAGCGTTACCTGAAAGGTAGCCAGGCGAAGGTTAACCCGTTCTCTGAAAGCGATATCGACAATGCACGCCAGAACTATCTGGCACAGGATGCGCTGGTAAAAGGTTCCGTGGCTGAACAGACGCAGATCCAGAGTCAGTTAGACAGCATGGTTAACGGTGAGCAATCTCAGGTGGCTTCTCTGCGTGCCCAGCTCGCGGAAGCCAGATACAACCTTGAGCAGACCGTCATTCGTGCACCGAGTAACGGTTATGCCACGCAGGTGTTAATTCGCCCGGGGACCTATGCTGCGGCGCTGCCTCTGCGTCCGGTGATGGTGTTTATTCCGGAACAGAAACGCATGATTGTTGCTCAATTCCGTCAGAACTCGTTACTGCGTCTGAAACCGGGTGATGAAGCGGAAGTGGTGTTTAATGCGCTGCCGGGCCAGGTATTTTCAGGCAAGCTGCTTGGCATTCAGCCAGTCGTACCTGGGGGCACTTATCAGGCACAGGGTGCGGTGCAGGCACTGACCGTGACACCAGGTACGGATGGTGTTATTGCCAGCATCCTGCTGGATCCGAATGCTGATGTCGATGCACTGCCAGACGGTATTTATGCTCAGGTTGCGGTCTATTCCGACCACTTCTCGCACGTTTCCGTCATGCGCAAAGTCCTGCTGCGTATGACCAGCTGGATGCACTACCTCTACCTCGATCACTAATCCTTCCGGGGCAGGAATGCGATATGCATACCTGCCTTTTTTCATTGCTTGATCCATACTGACCTCTTTGTGGGCATTCAGGATCAGGCAATGAAACTTATCGGCAGCTATACCAGTCCCTTCGTGCGTAAAATCTCGATTCTCCTGCTGGAGAAAGGGATTGAATTTGAATTCGTCAATGAACAGCCCTACAACGCCGAAAATGGCGTAGCCCGGTTTAATCCGCTGGGGAAAGTCCCGGCGCTGGTAACCGATGATGGCGAGTGCTGGTTTGATTCCCCTATTATTGCGCAATACATCGAACTGCTTGGCGTGGCGCCAGCCATGCTCCCGACTGATGCGAAAGCCGCGCTGGCGGTGAAACAGATTGAAGCCCTGGCCGATGGCATTATGGACGCGGCGCTGGCTTCCGTGCGCGAGCAGGCAAGACCCGCCGCGCAGCAATCGGAAACGGAGCTGGTACGTCAGCGCGAAAAAATCAGCCGCAGCCTGGATATGTGCGAGCAGTTGATCCGGGATGGCATCATCCAGCGTGACAGCCTGAACCTGGCGACAATAGCCATCGCCTGCGCCATCGGCTATCTCAATTTCCGTCGTGTTTCTCCGGGCTGGTGTGTGGAACGCCCGCTGCTGGTTAAGCTTGCTGAAACGCTCTTCCAGCGCGAGAGTTTTGCACAGACTGAACCGCCTAAGGCTTGATGCGGGTTATAACACTTGGGCTCGGGAGGTTGTACAATCCCTCTTCACATCGACTCCCTCTCCCGTCGGGAGGGGGGATGATAAATCATTGCCAGGCGCTTTCATGACTACTCATCTTTCTCTCTACAGCCACATTCCCGCAACCGATCGTCTGCTTCGTGATCCTCACTTACTGGTCGTTCTGGAAACGTTCGGCCATCGCGCAACGGTAGATATGCTGCGCACGTTACAGGAAGAAGCCCGGGAACATATTCAGGCCGAACATGCGTTGCCAGACTGGGCTGCACACTGGGGGCAGGAGGTTGAAAAGCGGCTGGCGGCGAATACGCAAAACACGCTGCGTCCGGTCATTAATCTGACGGGGACGGTTTTGCATACCAATCTGGGCCGTGCCCAGCAGGCTGAAGAAGCCATCAGTGCGGTGGCGCAGGCCATGCGCTCGCCCGTTACGCTGGAGTACGATCTCGACGGTGCCGGGCGCGGTCATCGCGACAGGGCGCTGGCGGACTTACTTTGCCAGCTAACTGGCGCGGAAGATGCCTGTATCGTGAATAACAACGCGGCGGCGGTGTTGCTGATGCTGGCGGCGACAGCAAGCGGCAAAGAGGTGGTCGTATCACGCGGTGAGCTGGTAGAGATTGGCGGCGCATTCCGCATCCCCGACGTGATGCGTCAGGCCGGGTGCACACTGCATGAAGTAGGCACCACCAACCGCACTCACGCGAAGGACTATCGCGCGGCAGTGAATGAAAACACCGCGTTGCTGATGAAAGTACATACCAGCAACTACCATATCGAAGGCTTTACCCACACGGTTGAAGAAGCCGAGCTTGCGGAGATTGGGCGTGAGCTAAACGTACCAGTGGTGGCCGATCTCGGCAGCGGTTCGCTGGTGGATTTGAGCCAGTACGGCCTGCCAAAAGAGCCGATGCCGCAGGAGATGATCGCAGCCGGCGTGAGCCTGGTGAGTTTTTCCGGTGATAAATTGCTGGGCGGGCCGCAAGCGGGGATTATTGTCGGGCGGCGTGAACTGATTGCCCGGTTACAGCAACATCCGCTGAAGCGGGCGCTGCGCGCGGATAAAATGACGCTCTCGGCGCTGGAAGCGACGCTGCGGCTTTACCTCCACCCGGAGAGGCTGGCCGAACGCCTGCCCACCCTGCGGTTGCTGACGCGCGATGCTGCTTCGATTCGCGCTCAGGGTGAGCTGCTGTTGGCCCAGGTTGCACAGCATTACCCCGATTTTGACGTGCGTGTCGAATCCTGCCAGTCCCAGATTGGCAGTGGTTCACTGCCGGTAGACAGGTTGCCCAGCGCAGCACTGACGTTCACCCCGCGCGACGGCAGAGGCAGCCAGCTTGAGGCGCTTTCTGCACGGTTACGCGCCTTGCCAGTACCGGTAATTGGACGTATTTATGATGGCCGAATGTGGCTGGATCTACGCTGCCTTGAAGATGAAGAGCGGTTTCTGGAGATGATGTCGAAATGATTATTGCCACCGCCGGTCACGTTGACCACGGCAAAACCACCTTATTGCAGGCCATTACGGGCGTAAACGCCGATCGCCTGCCGGAAGAGAAAAAACGTGGGATGACCATCGACCTGGGTTATGCCTACTGGCCGCAACCCGATGGTCGCGTGCTGGGCTTTATTGATGTGCCTGGCCATGAAAAGTTTCTTTCCAACATGCTGGCGGGCGTGGGCGGTATTGACCATGCGCTTCTGGTGGTGGCGTGCGATGACGGCGTGATGGCGCAAACGCGAGAACACCTGGCGATCCTGCAACTGACCGGCAATCCGCAACTGACGGTTGCGCTGACGAAAGCCGACCGCGTTGATGAAGCGCGCATCGATGCCGTGCGCGAAGAGGTGCAGGACACCCTGCGTGAATACGGTTTTGCCGATGCCCCGTTATTTGTGACGGTCGCCACCCAGGGGCACGGGATTGACGCTCTGCGCGACCATCTGCAACACCTTGCATCCCGCGAGCAGGCCAGCCATCACAGTTTTCGCCTGGCGCTCGACCGCGCATTCACTGTGAAAGGGGCGGGTCTGGTGGTGACGGGGACGGCGCTGAGCGGTGAAGTCCGTGTAGGCGATACCTTATGGCTGACAGGCGTTAACAAGCCAATGCGAGTACGTGCGCTTCACGCGCAAAATCAGCCGGTTGAACATGCTCATGCCGGGCAACGCATCGCGCTGAATATTGCGGGTGATGCCGAAAAAGAACAGCTGAAGCGTGGCGACTGGCTGCTCTCGGATGCGCCGCCGGAGCCGTCGGAACGCGTCATTGTCGCACTTCAGATCCATTCGCCGCTGACGCAGTGGCAACCGCTGCATATCCACCATGCCGCCAGCCACGTGACCGGGCGCGTATCACTGCTGGAAAACGACCTGGCTGAGCTGGTGTTTGATTCCCCGCTGTGGCTGGCGGATAACGACAGGCTGGTGCTGCGGGACATTTCCGCTAAAACCACCCTTGCCGGGGCGCGTGTGGTGACACTGAACCCGCCACGCCGCGGAAAACGTAAGCCGGAATATCTGCAATGGCTTGCGGCACTGGCACAAGCGAAAGGGGATGCTGACGCGCTGGCCGTGCATCTTGACCGTGGTGCCGTGAATCTGGCGGATTTCGCCTGGGCTCGCCAGCTGAGCGGCGAGGGGCTGCGTCAGCTGACGCAAGAGCCGGGCTTTATCCAGGCCGGATACAGCTTGTTAAATGCACCGATAGCGGCGCGCTGGCAACGTAAAGTGCTGAGCACGCTCGCCACGTATCATGAACAGCATCAGGACGAACCCGGTCCGGGGCGCGAGCGCTTACGTCGCATGGCGCTGCCCATGGAAGACGACGCGCTGGTGCTGTTACTGATTGAAAAAATGCGCGAAAGCGGGGTGATCAACAGTCATCACGGCTGGCTGCATCTGCCGGATCATAAAGCGGGCTTTACGGCTGAACAGCAGGCGGTGTGGCAGAAAGCCGCGCCACTGTTTGCGGATGAACCCTGGTGGGTGCGCGATTTAGCCCATCACACCGGTACCGATGAAACGCTGATGCGCCAGGTGTTGCGCCATGCGGCTCAGCAGGGGCTGATTGTGGCGATCGTGAAAGATCGGTATTACCGCAACGATCGTATTGTGGCGTTCGCGAATCTGATCCGCGAACTGGATCAGGAGCGAGGCTCAACCTGTGCGGCCGATTTCCGCGATCGGCTGAACGTGGGGCGCAAGCTGGCCATTCAGATCCTGGAATATTTCAACCGCATTGGTTTTACCCGTCGTCGTGGTAACGATCATTTATTACGCGATTCATTATTATTTCCTGAAACAAAACCAGGAATTAATACAGAAACAAAATAGATTGAAATAGATTTATATATTAATTAACACCCTCGCAGGCTTAAATATATTAAGCCTGCGAGAATGCACGCAAAAACAGGTTATCGATCATGTTTTTTAAATGACCTTTTCCGTATGCTGCCGATACTTTTTATCTCTTCGAGGAAATATCATGGCTGCATCCGTATTTTATATTCCTTCCGTGAATATTATTGGTTCTGAATCATTGGGTAGCGCAATGGATACCATGCGCGACTACGGCTGGCGCCGGGCGCTGATTGTGACTGATGCCATGCTCAGCAAGCTGGGCATGGCAGCGGATATTCAGAACGCACTGAAAGAACGAAATATTGCCAGCGTGATTTATGACGGGACACATCCTAATCCCACCACGGGAAATGTGGCCGCCGGTCTTAAAGTATTAAAGGACAATAACTGCGACTGCGTTATTTCTCTCGGTGGCGGCTCGCCACACGACTGCGCAAAAGGGATTGCGCTGGTGGCCGCTAATGGCGGCGATATTCGCGATTATGAAGGCGTGGATCGTTCTTCAAAACCACAATTACCGATGGTGGCTATTAATACTACTGCTGGCACGGCTTCAGAAATGACGCGTTTTTGTATTATTACCGATGAGGCACGCCATATTAAAATGGCGATTGTTGATAAACACGTTACCCCGGTGCTTTCTGTTAACGATTCATCGTTGATGGCGGGAATGCCGGCCTCGCTGACGGCGGCGACAGGTATGGATGCCCTGACCCACGCAATTGAAGCTTATGTTTCCGTTGCCGCAACCCCCATCACGGATGCCTGCGCGTTGAAAGCAATCACCATGATTGCCGAAAACCTCGTCCATGCCGTTGAAGATGGCAGCAATACGGCGGCGCGCGAGGCGATGGCCTACGCGCAGTTCCTTGCCGGGATGGCCTTTAACAACGCCTCGCTGGGTTATGTACATGCAATGGCGCACCAGCTTGGCGGCTTCTACGATCTGCCGCATGGCGTCTGCAATGCGGTGTTACTCCCACACGTTCAGGTCTTCAACGCCCAGGTTGCGGCCGCCCGCCTGCGGGACTGCGCCAGCGCAATGGGTGCGGATGTCAGCAAAATGAGCGACGAACAGGGCGCTCAGGCCTGTATCGTGGAAATTCGCGCCCTGGCGCGTAAGGTGAATATCCCGGCGGGTCTGCGCGAGCTGAACGTCAAAGAAGAGGATATTCCGGTGCTGGCAACCAACGCTCTGAAAGATGCTTGTGGGTTCACTAACCCTGTTCAGGCAACCCACGAAGAGATCATGGCGATTTACCGCGCCGCGATGTGACCCCTGTCGTAAACCCAGGATGGGCTGGCGAGAAAATCGCCAGTCCGAACTACCCTTGTTGTACACCAACAGCAAGGAGACGGTCATGACAAACAATCCTCCCTCATCGCGTATTCAGCCTGGCGAGTATGGTTTCCCTCTCAAGTTAAAACCCCGTTATGACAACTTTATTGGCGGCGACTGGGTTGCGCCCGTCGACGGTGAGTACTATTCGAATCTGACCCCAGTTACCGGCCAGCCGCTGTGTGAAATCGCCAGTTCCGGGAAGAAGGATATCGATCTGGCGCTGGATGCGGCACACAAGGTGAAAGACAAATGGGGGCATACCTCTGTGCAGGACAGAGCCGCCATTTTGTTCAAAATTGCGGATCGAATGGAGCAGAATCTGGAGCTGCTGGCAACGGCAGAAACCTGGGACAACGGTAAACCTATCCGTGAAACCATGGCGGCGGACGTCCCGCTGGCCATTGACCATTTCCGCTATTTTGCATCCTGTATCCGTGCGCAGGAGGGGGGAATAAGCGAGGTAGATAGCGAAACGGTCGCTTACCATTTCCACGAGCCGCTGGGTGTGGTCGGGCAAATTATTCCGTGGAACTTCCCGCTGCTGATGGCGAGCTGGAAAATGGCTCCGGCACTGGCGGCAGGCAACTGCGTTGTGCTCAAACCTGCGCGCTTAACGCCGCTGTCGGTGCTGTTGCTGATGGAAGTGATTGGCGATCTGTTGCCGCCGGGGGTGGTCAACGTGGTGAACGGTGCCGGGGGTGAAATTGGTGAATATCTGGCGACCTCAAAACGTATCGCCAAAGTGGCCTTTACCGGGTCGACAGAAGTGGGCCAGCAAATCATGCAATACGCGACCCAGAACATCATCCCGGTAACGCTGGAGCTGGGCGGTAAGTCCCCGAATATCTTCTTTGCCGATGTGATGGATGAAGAAGATGCCTTCTTCGACAAAGCGCTGGAAGGCTTCGCGCTGTTTGCTTTCAACCAGGGTGAAGTGTGCACCTGCCCGAGCCGGGCGCTGGTTCAGGAATCTATTTACGAGCGCTTTATGGAGCGCGCGATCCGACGCGTGGAGTCTATTCGCAGTGGGAACCCGCTGGATAGTGTCACCCAGATGGGAGCGCAGGTGTCCCATGGGCAGCTGGAAACCATCCTCAACTACATTGATATCGGTAAGAAAGAGGGGGCCGATGTCTTGACCGGCGGACGACGTAAGGTGTTGGGCGGCGAGCTGAATGAAGGCTATTACCTGGAGCCCACCATTCTGTTCGGCAAGAACAATATGCGTGTCTTCCAGGAAGAGATTTTTGGCCCTGTGCTGGCGGTGACGACCTTCAAAACCATGGAGGAGGCGCTGGAAATCGCCAACGACACGCAGTATGGCTTAGGGGCGGGTGTCTGGAGCCGCAACGGCAATCTGGCCTATAAGATGGGGCGTGGCATTCAGGCTGGCCGCGTGTGGACGAACTGTTATCACGCCTATCCGGCACATGCGGCGTTTGGCGGGTACAAGCAATCGGGGATTGGTCGCGAAACGCACAAGATGATGCTGGAGCATTACCAGCAGACGAAATGCCTGCTGGTCAGCTACTCGGATAAACCGCTGGGATTGTTTTAATCACCCATATCAGGCCGCCCATGGGCGGCCTGAGCAATTTGCTGGCGAAGGCAGTTCAGTACGCCGTCCAGGACGTATTGCACGCGCCAGGGCTGGTACTCGCGTTTGCGGAATATGGCCGTGAGATCGAGCCACCACTCCTCCTGATGCGGAAAACAGGGGACTAACATGCCATGAGTGAGCTCTTTTTTCAGGCTCTCTTTCGGGGCAAAAACAATGCCGAGGTTATTTCTCGCAAGCTCCAGCGCCGTCTGGGTATTATCACAAATATAATTCCCGGTGACTTTATAGTCGCGTGCACCTTCACTGCCGTGCGCCCGGAAACGCCAGATGTTAGCATCGTCAACCAGCATCGAGTCTATTAATATACATGAGTGATTGATTAAATCGTCAGGTCCGCTAATCGGGTGGATCTTTAAGTATTCTTTAGAGGCAAATGCCGTGACGGAATATTTTGTTAATACGCTTGCGACTAAACTTTCATCTTTCGGTTGAGCATAGGTGATTAAAATATCGCAATCATCAGGAAATGAAACGCCTTCGGAAAATTCGTTGCTATCGAGGTTATAGGTTTTTAGCGAAATACGAATGTCGCCAGGATCTTCAATCTTGTGAATGACATAGCGAGCCAGATAGGTGACGATGCCCGTTGGGGCGTAGATCGTCACTTTCCCTCGTTTTTCATGCTTGTAATCAGCAATGAAATTAATGAGTTGGCTATTCTTATCCAGTGAAGCATTAACATAGGGTAACAACGCCTCGCCGAACTGCGTGAGTGACAGCTGGCGGGTGGTGCGCTCAAATACTTTGAGTCCAACACGGGTTTCAAAATCAGATAGATATTTACTCACATTGGCCTGCGCCATACCCAATAAGGCGGCAGCATCACCAATGCTGTGCGTTGCGGCGATGACAGAAATGATTTTTAACTCACGCGGTTTCAATTGCAGGTTACTCATCGTGCGCACCCATCTATATGATTTTATATATAATATTATATAAACGGCAACGTTGCATTGGCAAATTTGTAACCATTATTATTCGCCCCGCTTGTTTGGCGTTTAAATGGATTGCATGGAATGACTATTAATAAGAATTTACTCATCGCCGCCACGTTATTTGCAACATCATCCGCGATGGCCGGTGATTTTTCACTAGGGGCGGGGGCTGTATTTAATGAATCGCCTTACAAAGGGTATAACGAAAATACCACAGCAGTACCGTTAATTAGCTATGAAGGCGACCGGTTTTATGTGCGTCAGACCACGGGAGGATGGATCCTGTGGAAAGATGGCAAAAATGAACTGAGCCTGACGGCAACCTGGATGCCGCTGCATTTCGACCCGGATGATAACGACGACCATCAGATGAAACACCTTGATGAGCGTAAAGCTTCCGCATTTCTCGGCGGCGCATACTATCGCCACGAAAGCTGGGGTAGCCTGAAATTCGCCGTTTCTGGTGATGCGATGGATGAAAGCGGTGGTGTGATGGGCGAAGTGTCCTATTTCCGTCCGATTCGTATGGAGCGCCTGACGCTGACGCCGTCAGTGGGCGTTTTCTATAGCGATGAGAGTTACAACGATTACTACTACGGCGTGTCCGGCAACGAATCTCGTCGCACCGGGCTGGATGAATACAAGGCTGGTGACAGCTGGACACCGTACGTTGGCCTTGCCGCAAAATACCAGCTGACCCAAAGCCTGTTCCTGAATGCCAGTGCGGTTTACACCGTATTACCTGACGATGTGAAGAACAGCCCGATGATCGACCGTGATGACAGCTTCGCGCTGATGACGGGCGTGACCTGGCGTTTCTGATGGCTTAACACTGTCCCCACGGATGGGGGCAGCCTCTCTGATTGCCTGGTGCTGTTGCGTTTATCTGGTTTGTCAGCCCTATTTTTGCCGGGTGGCGGCTCCGCCTTACCCGGCCTACGATACGGCTTCAGGCCCGCGCAAGCGCAGCGCCGCCGGGCTTTTTATTGCGATATTCCCCGCATCTTATTTAGTAATATCGCGTATTGCACTTTCTTTTCTCATCGTATCTTCCTGTTCTGGCAATAGATTGCTGCACTCTGACCATCCCCGCGCTAATGTGATCTCATTCGGTAAGTTTCGTGTGTATAATGTGTATAATCATCGAAGGATCAGGATGTGAAAAGTGCGGACGTCATTACCATTCTGGTCAGTCATGGCTGGAAATGCATAAGAACGAAAGGAAGCCATCATCAGTTCCGCCATCCGGTATATAAGGGGCTGGTAACCGTTCCTCATCCTAAAAAAGACATTAAACCTGGAACTCTCGCGCAAATCTGGCGGCAGGCGGGAATCAAACATTGATATCAGGAGTAGTTATGTTTTATCCGGCTTATATTCATTCTGACCTCAACGGAAGCGCCAGTGGCTTTTTTCCTGATGTGCCAGGCTGTTTTTTTGCAGGAGATTCTCTGGATGATGCTTTTCAGGACGCTCGTGCAGCGTTGACTGCTCACTTTGAAGCGCTGTTTGAAAGCGAAGAAGAGCTGCCTTTGCCTGGGAATGTTGAAGCGCATCTTGAAGCAACTCCAGCTGATTTTATCGGTGGGCAGTGGCTGCTGGTGGACATCAATATGAAGCAGTTTGACGGCAGGGCTGAGCGTATTAATATCACTATGCCCCGTCGTTTGTTGGTTAAGATCGATTCCTTTGTCAGCGAACATCCCCAGTTCAGCAACCGGAGTGCATTCCTGGCAGAGGCAGCACGTCGAGTGCTGCCCTGATTATCTCCCTCTCCCGTGGGAGAGGGTCGGGGGCCGCAAGGCGTTACGCCTCATCCACCCAAATTCGCATTTCCCCTTCACCGCGGTTCGCCCAGCTAAACCATGGAATAAAGGTTAATGTCTGAGGCTGACGCTGCACCGGCGAGCGATCGTATTGCCACAACGCATCTGAATCAGTTGCATGACAACCGATGCCCTCTGCCTGAATCAGCATCTTGTGGGCGAAAATCCCTTTTCCTTCAAAGACCCGGAATGTGCTCTCCTCGGGCAGGGAGAGATTATGCAGATTCGCACCGTTGTCGGCCTCTTCCAGACAATACACCAGCGGCCCGCGTTGCAGGGCGACTTTACCCGCCTGCTGGCGTACCTGTGGATTACCATACAGACGGCGAACCGGCATGGGGAGCGTTAGCGTAAGGGTGTCTCCCTCTTGCCAGCTGCGGGTGAGGTAGAGATAACCTCGTGTCACATCCCCTTTAATGACTTCGCCATTCAGGGCAACGACCGGGTTCGCGCACCAGTCAGGCAGACGCAGAGCCAGCGTGTGAGTTACCGGCACCGGAGAGGTAATGTCGATTTTCACCTGCTCATGCCACGGATAGTCGCCGCTGATACGCAGCTGTAGCGTGCGGTCGCCAACCGGGATAGTGACATCGTTCCCTACATACAGGTTGATAAACAGCGCATCCTCACGAACGGTATAGATGTAATGACCGAGCGAGGTCAGCACCCGTGCGATGTTTGGTGGGCAACACGCGCAGCCAAACCAGCGCTGGCGAACCGGCTTCACGTGATCGTAGATATGGTTAAACGACAACGTCTTAGGATGCACCTCCAGCGGATTCACATAGAAGAAATGCTTTCCGTCCAGCGCCATACCGCCTAATACCGTGTTGTATAGCGCCCGTTCCATGACGTCGGCGTACTGGCTGTCTGCTTCCATCTCCAGCATCCTGCGGGCAAACATCATCAGGCCAATCGAGGCGCAGCTTTCGGCATACACCGTGTCATTGGGCAGATCGTAATCACTGCTGAAGGCTTCGCCGCTGCTCTGCGAGCCGATCCCACCGGTAATGTAGAGCTGGCGCTGGGCCATGTTGTTCCACAACCGCAAACAATCCTGGCGTTTACCTTCGTCATGACTCAGGCGCGCCAGATGCGCCATGCCTGTCATCAGATAGACAAAACGCACTGCATGGCCAATTGCCGTATGTTGCTCCGCAAGCGGCTGATGCGCCTGGCTATAGGCTTTGTCTTTCACCATCCACGCCGGGCCGTAGGTGTTCCAGTGTGACGTTTTGCCGCGCTTTTCGTATTCGATATCGTAAAAATGCGGCTGTGCCCCGCGCTCTTCGATGAAGTATTTCACCAGCGCCAGGTAGCGAGGCTCCTGCGTGACGTCGTACAACCGCATCAGCGCCAGTTCAATTTCCGGGTGACCGGGGTAACCGTGCAGCTGGTTAACGCCTGGGCCAAAGACACTGTCGATGTGATCGGCAAGCTTGCACACCACCTCCAGCAAACGGCGTTTCCCCGTACCCTGGAAATACGCCACGCCGGCTTCAATCATATGCCCGGCGCAGTAAAGCTCGTGGCACTCAGCCAGATTCGTCCAGCGCGCTTCGGGGGCTTTTACCGTGAAATAGGTGTTGAGATAGCCATCTTCGCATTGCGCCGCCGCGACCAACTCAATCACCTCATCGGCGGTTTTTTCCAGTTCTGCGTCGGGCTTCTGGCATAGCGACCATGCCACGGCTTCGAGCCATTTCGCCACATCGCTGTCCTGAAACACCATACCGTAGAATTCGCCTTTCTCCAGACCTGCCGCAATGCGGAAGTTAGTGATGGCATGGCTTGGCTCGGCTTCCGTCACGCGATCGTTGAGCGCATCCCACTGGTAAGGAATGACCACATCGCGCACCAGCTGCTGATACTGGCCAAGAAAGGGATCGTTAATTTTAAGCGTGTGCAGGTCGGCTTCCATTATGGACATCTCGTTCTCCTCAGGACTGTACGTGACGCTGGCGCAAATCGGTGGAAATGCGCGACATCATTGGATTGTTGAGTCTGCACCAGCGAATACTGACAGCCAGCAGCAGATGGAAAAGGGCAGGGAGCAATGTCTCCATGGCGGTGATGCCTTGCAGGGACGCCGGTGTCTGGTTACCGGCACCAGGCTGATAGGCCACGGCGATAAACACCAGGCTGATGATCCCGGCGCTGGAGGCCCATGCCAGCTTGATGAAAAACAGGTTAAAGGCGAAGTTCATGCCAGAGGAGCGCACGCCGGTTTTCCATTCGCCGTAGTCGTCGGCGAAGGCCATCAGCGAGAAGTGCAGCGGCAGCGTAAAGCCAAGGATGACGCCGTTGCTCAGGATCACAATCAGCCACAGCGTCTGGTAAGTCGGCCCGCCGGGCAGGAGCCACATTCCCGCCGCGAGCACGGCCAGCACCAGGTTGGTGTAATAGTAGAGTTTGACCGTATCAATACGGCGGGACAGCGGGTTGACGATCACCGCCCCAAGAATGGCCGCAAAGGTCACCATGGTGAAAAACAGTGAGGTGTAGGCGGTGCTGCCCTGGAGCACATAGGTGATGAAGTACATGTATCCGCCGCCGCGAATGTTGAACACGTTGATCAGCAGGAAGGACATCACCAGCATCAGCAGCAACTGGTCGTTATTACGCAGGCCCGCCAGATGCTCGCGCAGGGTGAATTTGCCCATCAGCGCCAGCGGTACACGTTCACGCACCCAGAAGAAACAGCACAGGAACATCACCACGGCGATGGTACACAGCACGCCGACCCCAAGCTGATAGCCCTTTGCAGCATTACCCTGACCTAATGCAGATACCAGCCACGGCAGGCCAACGGACACTAAAAATCCGGCAACGCCGCACAACACAAAGCGCCAGGACTGGCAGGAGATCACCTCGTTGTGGCGAGTGGTCATGGTGTTAATCAGCGCGCAGTAGGGCACGTTGATGGCGGTATAGCCCACTGACAAGAGCAGATATGTTCCGAACGCCCAGGCGATTTTCACTCCCATGCTGGCTTCCGGGACGGTGAAGGTCAGTACGCCGATGATCCCGATCGGGAACGCCACCCAAAGCTGCCAGGGGCGAAAACGTCCCCAGCGGCTTTGCGTACGGTCAGCAATCACGCCCATCACCGGGTCGGAGATGGCGTCAAACACGCGAAGTGCAATAAACAGCGTGCCAACCAGGGCAGGTGTCAGGCCAAAGATATCGGTATAGAAAAAGGTGAGAAAGTTCATGATAAGACAGGTAATGACCGTGCCGCCCGCGTCACCCAGGCCGTAGCCTATTTTTTCGCGAACTGACAGGCGGTCATCCACTGCCTGTTGTGCAACGTCAGATTCTGTAATCGGTGTGGAAGTCATGAGGTAACTCCTCGGTAAACGATTTTTATCGTATTTGTGCAAGGTACCCCATTCATTCTGCACTGAACGGAAAGGCCAACAAGGGAAGGGAAAAGTATAAAAAGATGACGATTCCGACCTGATGCCAAAAATGTGAGTTGGATCGGGCAGAGACGTTAATATTTATTAATAATCAATAAATAAACTCAACTATTACGATGATAAAAGCGGGAAAGTGAATACCGATGCTTGAATTATCCATAGCGCTTCCGATTAAAGTACAAAATGGCGGGTTATTTATTTCCCGGGGTGTGGGTCGCCATCCGGCGAGAAAACTGACGTCGTGGGAGATTATTTTTGTCGAAAAAGGGACATTAACGATCCTCGAGGAAAATACCCTTTTTGAGGTGAAGGCCGGAGAGTGCTTATTGCTTTGGCCGAACCGACGACACGTTGGCGTGGAGGATTTCCCGGCAGACCTCAAATTCTACTGGCTGCATTTTGAAGTGGAAAACGTTGATGTGGAAAATACCGCGAAGAACGGCCCACCGCTGGCAATAGAACAACATTGCAGCGTCAGGGATGCGCAATATGTCATTTCTCTGTTCCGTCAGTTTCTGAGCGAGCAGGAAAAATTACAGCGCAGCATTGCGCTGGAACTCTTGTTGCTCCTGATTTTGCAGCAGGTTTCACTCTCTTGCGGATATGAAGACAAAATGGATGAGGCTGGCGCCTCGATGGCGTGGAAGGCGAAACAGCTTATTCGCACACAATTTCATTTACCCCTTTCCACTTCGCAGCTTGCCAGGGAGTTGCACTGTAATGCCGACTATCTGGGGCGGGTGTTTCGACGCACCTTCCATTTAACCCTGACAGAGGCGATTCATCGCCAGCGTGTCAGGGCGGCAGAAAAACTGTTACTGAATGACTCCGCATCACTCACCGAAGTGGCAGCCCGCTGCGGGTTTAATGACGTGGGCTATTTCCGGCAGATATTCACTAAGCACACCGGCTTAACACCCGCCGTCTGGAAACGGCGGTATTGTAAGGAACATATTAATTCCGGGTGATTACTGCCCGTAATAGGCATTCGCCCCGTGCTTGCGCAGATAGTGTTTATCTAACAACTCTTGCTGCATTACCGGTAGCTGGGGGGCCAGCTGGCGCGAGAACAGCCCCATATAGGCGCACTCTTCCAGGACCACAGCGTTATGTACGGCATCGGCGGCATCTTTGCCCCAGGCAAACGGGCCGTGGGAATGCACCAGCACCGCCGGGATCTGCATTGGGCTAAGGTCACGCTCCTCGAAGGTTTTGATGATCACTTCGCCGGTCTGATACTCATATTCCCCTGCAATTTCTGCCGTGGTCATCAGACGCGTGCAGGGGATCGCCCCGTAGAAATAATCAGCGTGAGTGGTTCCCCAGGCTGGCAGATCCTGCCCCGCCTGTGACCAGATGGTTGCGTGGCGGGAATGGGTATGCACGATGCCGCCAATCTCAGGATAACGGCGGTACAACGCAAGATGCGTTGGCGTGTCGGACGAAGGTTTTTTGCTCCCTTCGACTACCGCACCGGTGGCGATATCCACCACCACCATGTCCTGTGCGGTCATCACGTCATACTCCACGCCGGAGGGTTTGATCACCATCAGGCCGCTTTCACGATCGACCGCACTCACGTTGCCCCAGGTAAAAGTCACCAGCTGGTGGGCGGGAAGTGCCAGGTTTGCCGCCAGCACTTCGGCTTTGAGTTGTTCTAACATGCCATGCCTCCTTCCTGCATCCGGGCTTCAATCCAGCGACGTGCCTGGATAATTTCGAGTACGGGTTCTTTTGCTTTTTCAGTCCACATTTCAATAAGGAATGCCCCGCGATAGTTCAGTTGATTCAGCGTGTTAAACACGCCAACAAAATCAACGCAGCCTTCGCCAAACGGTACATCGCGGAACTGCCCCGGGCTTTGTTCAGTGACCGGTTGGGTATCTTTCAGGTGGATTGCGGCAATACGATCAATGCCCAGCGTCAGCTCGGCGGTCACATCGTTACCCCACGCGCTCAGGTTGCCGACATCCGGGTAAACGCTAAACCACGGTGAGGCGAGCATATCGTCCCACTTTTTCCATTTGCTGATGGAGTTCATAAAGGCGGTGTCCATGATCTCCACCGCCAGCATCACCTGAGCGGCAGCGGCTTGTTCCACCGCCCAGGCCAGCCCTTCAGCGAAGCGTTGCTGCGTGCCCTCGTCATGCTCTTCGTAATAAACGTCATAACCTGCAAGCTGAATGGTGCGGATACCCAAATCACGCGCCAGCCTGATGGCTTTGGTCATGATCTCGCGCGCGCGTTCACGCACGGTTTCATCGCGGCTGCCAAACGGGAAGCGGCGGTGGGCGGACAAACACATCGACGGGATCGACACGCCCGTTTCCAGCATGGCTTCGACCAGAGACGCGCGCTGCGTGGTGCTCCACTCCAGGCGGGATAAGCGTTCATCGGTTTCATCGACCGACATTTCGACAAAGTCGAATCCGCAGCTTTTTGCCAGAACCAGGCGCTCTGGCCAGGAGAGTGTTTTTGGCAGCGCTTTTTCATAAATACCTAACGGATGCTGACGCATGATTACTCCCCCCAGATGTCGCGGATTTGCGAATGGAATGCCTGTGCCACCTGCGGCGGATTTTCTGCACCTGCCAGCGCTCGCCCGGCGATAAAGGCTTTGACGTTGATCTGCTTAAATAACGGCAGGTCGGCAGGGGTGATCCCGCCGGTGACAGAAAGCTGCAAACCGATATCCGACAGCGCTTTCATTCTGGCGAGATCCACTTCACCCCACTGCTGACCGCTCGCCTGAGCATCGCGTCCGCGGTGGTAGATGGCTTGTTGTACGCCAGTGCGGTACCACGCGCGGGCATCGTCCAGTGTCCAGTTACCAAACAGCTCTATCTGGATTTCACCGCCGCAGCATTGTGCAACCTCATGGCCTTTTTCAATGGTTGCCAGCGGTGCGGCGCAGATGATGGTCATCCAGTTGGCGCCTGCACCAAACGCCTGTTGTGCCAGCGTTTCCCCGGCATCGGCCACTTTCCAGTCGGCGACGATGATTTTGTCCGGGCACTGCTCGCGAAGTGCGCGCACGGCTTGTAAACCCTCGGTCAGGCACAGAATGGTGCCTGCTTCGACGATGTCGACATGATCCGCAAGCAAAGCGACGTCGCGCTGCGCGGCCTGAAGTGAGGTATGGTCGAGCGCCAGTTGAAGTAATGGACGGCTCATAGGTCGAACTCCTTAACACGGGCGTGATAGCCCTGTAGTGCGGTAATCAGTAACTGGTATCGGTGGTATTTGCTCTGGTAGGCCGCATGGGCGCGCATGTCGGGTTCAATAATCCGGATGTCATGGCGCAGGGCACGCTGCGCAGCGTGGAAATCGGCATAGATGCCCGTACCGACGAGCGCGGCCAGCGCGGCGCCGGAACACCCCGTCTCTTCAACCTGTGGCAGCTCTATCGCCAGGCCGCTGACATCTGCCAGCATTTGCATCCACACATCTGAATGGGTCGGGCCGCCCGTGACGCGCAGTGACGTCACCTGCGTAAAGCGTTCGAGCATCCGGTTCAGGTGGGTCATGTGGCTGAAGACCACGCCCTCATAAACCGCCTGCAACAGATGGGCCCGGGTGTGCAGTGCCTGCATTCCGTAAAAGCCGCTGGTCATCTCCAGGCCGGCGTTGCTGCCATAGAGAAAAGGCAGAAAGAACACATCGCTCTCCGCTTTCGGTAAGCTGGCGACGGCGTGGTTAATTTCAGTGAACGACACGTCACCCCACTGCGCGGTCAGCCATTCCAGGTTGCCGGATGAGGTAGGGCTGGCTTCGTGTACGATGTACTGCTGCGGATGAACATAGCGGCCATACACATAAGGAAAGGGTTCGTTATCGCGAATGCCGTTGGCGATCCCGCTGGTTACGGCCCAGGTTCCCATCACCGCGTTAAGGGTGTATTCGTCATGTAATCCGGCGCAGATCGCGGTGGAAACCACATCAAACAGCCCGCCAACGACAGGAGTACCCGCCGCCAGACCGGTAAGCGAGGCTGCCTGAGCGGTGATTTCCCCGCAAATTTCTGCCGATCCGACAATGGGCGGAAGCGCGCCGTCTATTTCGCCAATCCCGAGCCAGCGAGTCAGCTGCGGGTCGTACTGGCCGGTGTTCATGTTGTAGAGGTTGGATTCCGAGATGTTGCTCTCTTCGCAGCCTTTTACCCCCGTCAGGCACCAGCGCAGGTAGTCGTGTGCCATCATCACGCAGCCAATCTGCTGATAACGCTGTGGTTCGTTCTCTTTGACCCAGCGCAGGAGCGATGCCGGATGCCCTGTCCACAGCGTCTGGCGCGTGTGCGGGTAGAGTTTTTCGGGAATACCGTCCTGCTGCCAGCGCTGCACAATCTCCAGTGCCCGACGGTCTGAAGAAAGCATGGCATTGCCCAGCGGCTGATCTTGTTTATCAAGAAGAAACAGCCCTTTGCCCTGAGCCGAAATCCCAACACCTTTAATTTGCTCACCGTCGACACGGGCGTTTTTGAGCAGCAGCGTGACGGTTGCATGGCAGTGCTGCCAGAGCTGGTGCATATCCCGTTCGGCATAGCCAGGGCGCGGGCTGAGGGTGGCAACCGAGCGGCGCTCAATACAGACTTCTTTTCCCTGGCTGTTGTACAAACCGGCTTTCAGATAAGTACCGCCACAATCGATACCCAGCCAGAAGGGCTCTTTTTCACTCATCTTCATCTCACTTATGCGCCGGGTGGCGCTGCGCTTACCCGGCCTACGGTTCGGTTTCAGCCCTCTCCACAGGAGAGGGCTGAGGTAAGGGCATCAGGCCGCACGTTTATGCGGATTCACCGTGGGATTCGTTTCCGATCCGGCATCGCATTTCGCCGGTAACAGCAGGGCCAGCAGTGATGCCAGCGCCAGAGATACCGCCAGGCAGTAGACCCCTGCGTCTTTGCTGTACAGCGTGATAAGCACGCCCACCGCATAAGGGCCGCAGAAACCACCGAGGTTACCCAGGGCGTTAATGACACCGCGCGCACCGCCTGCCATTTCGGCACTGAACAGACGCGCCGGAATGGTCCAGAACACGCCCGCTGCGGATTGCAGGAAGAAGCCGCAGCCCACCAGAGCGGCATAGGCCAGCCAGGTGTTCTCTTTTAGCGCCACAGAAAGGAACATGCAGAGCGCGAAGCCAATCAGAGGCAGGGAGACAAACAGTTTGCGTTTACCGGTACGGTCAGAGAGTGAAGAGAACAGGAACATGCCCGCAATCGCGCCGATGTAAGGCAGAATGGCGAGCATCCCCACCTGGCCGATACTGGTGTGTGTCAGCTCTTTCAGGATGGTTGGCAGCCAAAGGGTGTAACCGTAAATCCCGGTCTGGTAGAAGAAGTTCAGGGCGATCAACTGCCACATGGTTTTGTCAGAGAGCACGGCACCCAGCGAGGCGTTTTTCACCTCTTTGCCGGCGATGGCTTGTTGTTCAGCCGCCAGGGTTTGCACCAGGTAGTTTTTTTCAGCCTCGGAAATCCAGCGTGCTTCCTGCGGGCGGTCGTAGACGGTGAGCGCCCACAGCACCAGAACCACAATCGACAGCAGGCCTTCAATGATGAACAGCCAGCGCCAGTCGAGTGCGGTGATGATCCAGCCCGACAGCGGTGCGGTGATGATCCCGGCGATGGGCACAAACATAATCACAATAGCGTTCGCGCGACCCCGTTCGGCATCCGGGAACCAGTTACTGATCATCGTGAGTACGACAGGCAGCATCCCGCCCTCAGCCACGCCGAGTAAGAAACGTAGCACCAGCAACTGATACTGGTTTGTGACCAGACCCGTCAGTACCGAGAGCACCGCCCAGGCGACCAGCGACCAGCCAATGAATTTCTTACCACTGCCGTGAACGGCAATTTTGCCGCCAGGCACCTGGAGGAACAGATAGCCAAGAAAGAAGATCCCACCCGCCAGGCCTGCCATGGTGGCAGAAATACCCAGTTCCTCGTCCATGCCGCCAGGCATCGCAAATGCGATATTCACACGGTCCATATATGAAATAATGCAGGCGATAAGAATAGGAGGAATGATCCTTAGCCAGCGCTGGTGCGGAATATCCGCATGTAGAGCATTAGAAGAAGTGTTCATATTTAATGTCTCAGTTAATGTAACCGATATAGGGATGTTTTTTTATTGTTATTGCGTTGCTTTATTCATAGCGCTAATACCGTCGCGCAAAATGGCGATGCGATGGTCGACGTTAGCATTAGCATTTATTTCCAGTAATTTAATACCGGAGAATTTCAATGTTGCGGCGCTCGCCGCAGTAAACAGTGTTTTTGCGTGTTCAGGTGTCATTAAACTTTCGGCGCAGAACGAAGAAAACGGCGCATGAAGATCCTGCCAGTCACCGTATTCACCGGATGCGGTGGTGCCGGAGAACATCAGTGCCCCGAGCTTCCCGGCCTTGAGTGCCGCCTGAACATGCTCAACGGGCCGCGTGGTATTTCGTCCTTCAATGGCTGAACGCGCCCAGTTAATGCACACGCTGATATCGGTGTCTTTCACGACGTCCAGCACCTGCTCCAGGGGTAAAAATCCCTTACGCGGTGCGCTGCCGTTCATGGCATCGCAGTGTTCCAGAACCAGATCGCATGACCAGTCCCATCCGGCGATTTCGCGAATCGAGCGGGCGAACGCGTCAGTGGCCTGCTCAACCGAGGCATTGCCTGCCTGAGGCGCGGCCTGCATTTCCAGCGCGATCACTTTGCCCGGGAAACGCGTATTGACGGCATCAATCTTCTGACGCAAATGGCGGTAAAAATTGATGCTGGCTTTTCGCTGTTCTTCGTCCGCGGAGGCCAGGCCAAAGGCACCGTTTGTGCCACGCCGGCGCATGGTTTCCATGACCGCCGTGACCACGATTTGCCAGTCGCCAGGCGTATGCCGGAACAGCCATTCATCACCATAAGGATGCAGGTCTTCAAGGCAGGGTTGTTCCAGCCCGCGAATGTACGGTGTGTCGGAAAGTACTCGCCAGAAGGTTTGTTCTTCTTGCTCCCCTTTCTGGTGAAACGAGGGTGCGCAGGGGTACGCACCAATAATAAAACCGGTGTTGGTCATTTCGCGTTCCTGTATTTATCAGAAAATTACGGTAATTCGCTGATTGCCACTTTCACTACAATTTTACGAATTGCAGTTTCCTTGTTTTTAATACAGGCAGGACGATGAACATCCTGCGGGAAAAATATGGCGTAATTGCCAGGAGTCATTTCAATAAACGATTCGTTTTCACTGCCGTGATAAAAAATAATATCCCGTTGTTCCAGCAACGATTCACTTATTTCGTTATTACCCGTATCAATAGCGATACCTATTTTTTCTTCGCCCCAGGCGAGAAACTGGATATCCAGATAACGACGATGCACTTCGGGACGGTTTTCGTGTTTTTCCTTCGTTTTCAGGTCGAGCACCTGGGCGAAGATGTTCCGTCCGTCAATTTCCACGACGCCAGGTTCCAGCGCGGTGAAGTCTGTGTTGCGCAGAAAATCGAGTGCTTTTTCAATTGCCTGCGGCAGGCGGCACGGGTTTGGCTGCGAAATATGTCCGAATATCATGGCGTCACTCCTTACAGCGACTGGATCTTCGCCCATACGCTGTCGTCAACGGTAATACCGTTACGACGGTTCTCTTCCAGCAGGCGTGTGAATTCATGCCCCGGCAGGCGCACAGCAACGTTTTCGTCTGAGCGCTCGGCACTGGTGATGAAATCCATAATGCGCTGAAGTTTGGCATCGCGGGTTGGACCGTCGATCAGTTTATCGACCTCAATGGCGATAAAGATCTGTGACACGCCGTACTCGTCGCTGTTGTCCTGGGTGACTTCCGCCACGGAGGAGCCGTTAGAGAGCAGGGTCGCAATCATATCCAGCACGATGGACAGGCCAGAACCTTTCCAGTAGCCCATTGGCAGAATACGGCGGTTTTTCTCAATCACGCCCGGTTCTTTGGTCAGGTTGCCTTCGTCGTCAAACCCGCCGTCAACCGGCAGCGTGCGCCCGGCAAGGCGGTTCACTTCCAGCATCCCGTAAGAGAACATTGACATCGACATATCGACCATGGTGATGGGGCTAGACGGGATTGCGACGATCAGCGGGTTGGTCCCGATGCAGCACTCTTTCGAGCCCCACGCGGGCATCACGGCGATGGAGTTCGTCCAGCAAATGCCAATATAGCCTTTCTCCGCAGCCTGCCAGCCGTAGCTGCCGCCGCGCATCCAGTGGTTTGCGTTACGCAATGCCACCAGGCCAATCCCGTGGTCGGAGGCTAACTCTGTGGCGCGATCCATCATCTTTTTCGCCGTCAGATTGCCAATAGAACGCTGGGCATCCCACTGTTCGATCGCACCCAGCGTGGTCACGCGTTTTGGCAGCGCATCAGGAATGATGTCGCCTGCATCAAGCTGCTGGATAAAACGTGGGAAGCGATTCACACCATGTGAATAGACGCCTGATTCTGTGGTGCGGGCAAACATTTCCGCACAGGCATCTGCGGTATCGGCTTTGACGCCACGATTGAGCAGAACGCGATTAAATGCCGCTTTCAACTCTTCGAATGTCACTTTCATCCCTGTTCTCCTGTTCTTTTTAGGGGGCGCTGTGAGTGCTTTTTTATCTCTAAATTTCACTATGCGAAATCTGATTTCAAATATAGCGATCAATTTTTGCCAGATCAACGACATTCATGTTTTTCAAAATCGATTAAAATCAATTGGTTGTGTTTTTTCTGTTGAGATCGTGAACTGAGCCACACTTTGCGCTACCATCAGGGCGCGATAAAAAGGAGCCATTTGATGAGCATGAAAGAGAGCGAAATGACGCAAGAAAAAGAGAGGCCAGCAGGTAGCCAGAGCTTGTTTCGCGGCCTGATGCTGATTGAGATCCTCAGTAACTACCCGAATGGGTGTCCGCTTGCGCATTTATCAGAACTTGCGGGGCTGAATAAGAGCACCGTGCACCGTCTGTTACAGGGGTTGCAGTCGTGCGGGTATGTCACACCAGCCCCGGCCGCGGGCAGTTATCGCCTGACCACTAAATTTATTGCCGTCGGGCAGAAGGCGCTGTCGTCGCTGAACATCATCCACGTGGCGGCGCCGCATCTTGAGACGCTGAACATCGCCACGGGTGAGACGGTGAACTTCTCCAGCCGGGAAGATGACCATGCCATTCTGATTTACAAACTGGAGCCGACGACCGGGATGCTGCGTACGCGTGCCTATATTGGCCAGCATATGCCGCTCTACTGTTCTGCAATGGGTAAGATTTATATGGCGTTTGGCCACCAGGATTATGTGGCGAGCTACTGGGACAGCCATCAGGAGCAGATCCAGCCTCTGACGCGTAACACCATTACTGAACTCAGCGCCATGTACGATGAGCTGGCGGAGATCCGCGAACACAGCGTGGCAATGGATAAAGAAGAGAATGAACTGGGCGTGTCGTGTATCGCCGTGCCGGTCTTTGATATTCATGGCCGCGTGCCGTACGCCATCTCCATATCGCTTTCTACCTCGCGTATGAAGCAGGTGGGCGAGAAGAACCTGTTAAAACCCCTGCGTGAAACCGCAGAGGCGATTTCACGCGAGCTGGGCTTTACCGTGCGCAGCTAAACGTCTGGCAAAAAGCCAGATCGGGTGGCAAATGCCACAAATCTGGCTCCTTTCCCCTGTTTGATCAAAGCGCTGTCGCGCACCTCTCTGGCACTCTGCGGTTTTAAGCGCGCAGGCGGAGTGAAGAGATGAACCGGTTTATTGTTGCTGATTCGGCAAAGTGCATTGGCTGTCGCACCTGCGAAGTGGCCTGCGTGGTTTCGCATCAGGACACGCAGGATTGCGCAGCCGTTACTGCCGTGGCGTTCTCTTCGCGTATCCGGGTGATAAAAGGCGGGGCATTTACTACTGCGGTGGCGTGTCATCAGTGCGAAGACGCACCCTGTGCGAATGTGTGCCCAACCCAGGCAATTCGTTCTGAGGCGGGAGTTTGGCGGGTGGAGCAGTCCCGCTGTATTGGCTGCAAGAGCTGTATGGTGGCCTGCCCGTTTGGGGCGATGCAGGTTGCCGTGGTCGCGGAACACGCTCAGGCGCTGAAATGCGATTTGTGCGCGCATCGCGCGGACGGGCCAGCCTGCGTTGCTGCTTGCCCGACTCACGCGCTGAGCTGTGTTGATCCCGCCAGATTACGCGCCGAACGTCTGCGTTATCTGGCGTAGGGCGTTACTGGCCGCCTTCGCGCCAGGCGATTTCAATCTCTTCTGCGAGAATTTTCACGCCAGCTTCAATTTTGTCCGGATCGGGAACGTAGTTCATACGCATACACTGGTGCGTGTGCGGCCACGGCTTATCCAGGCCCGGGAAGAAGTAATCCCCCGGTACCATCAGGACACCGCGTTTTTTCAGGCGCTGATAAAGCAGCTCCGTCGAAATCGGCAGATCCTTAAACCACAGCCACAGGAATATCGCCCCTTCCGGTTTATGGATAAGGCAACGTTCTTCCGGTAAATAGCGGCGAAGAATGGTAATCGTGTCCTGAACGCGCTGGTAATAGAACGGTTTAATCACGTCGTTTGACAGGCGCAGCAGGTCGTTGCGTTTGATCATTTCGCACATCATTGCCGGGCCGATACCGCCAGGAGAAAGGCTGATAATGCCGTTCATGTTGGTGATGGCAGTGATGATTTTTTCGTTGGCAACGATGATGCCGCAGCGGCTACCCGGCAGGCCGAGCTTGGAAAGGCTCATGCACAGCACAATGTTCGGGTTCCACAGCGGGCGTGCCTCGCTGAAGATGATGCCAGGGAAAGGCACGCCGTAGGCATTATCAATCACCAGCGGGATGCCGTGCTGATTCGCCAGCGCATCCAGCTTCATCAGTTCGTCGTCGGTGATGACGTTGCCTGTCGGGTTGGTTGGACGCGACACGCAGATCATGCCCGTCTCTTCACCAATGTGCAGGTGTTCAAAATCGACGTGATACTTGAACTGGCCTTCCGGCAGCAGCTCGATATTCGGACGCGCAGAAACAAACAGGTCTTCTTCCAGGCCGGAATCGGCGTAGCCGATGTATTCCGGGGCCAGCGGGAACAGCACTTTTTTGGTAGTGCCGTCGGCGCGACGTCCTGCAAAGAGATTAAACAAGTAGAAAAATGCGCTCTGACTGCCGTTTGTCAGTGCAATATTCTGTGGCTCGATATCCCAACCCAGCTCTTCACGCAGCATATCGGCAAGGAGGGTGAGCAGCTCTGTTTTACCCTGAGGGCCATCGTAATTGCAAAGCGCATCAGTCGCTTTACCGTTTTCCAGCATGTTGGCCAGCAGGGTCTGGAAATATTCATTCATCTCCGGGATTTGAGCCGGGTTTCCGCCGCCGAGCATGATTGCGCCCGGTGTGCGCAGCCCGTCGTTGAGATCCTCCATCAGGCGGGTAATGCCTGAATGGCGGGTAAATTTGTCGCCGAAAAGTGAAAACGTCATAGCAGGTGATCTGTCGAGCTTATTATGAAAGTGGGTAACCATAACGCTAGCATCGGGCGGGTGCAAATCGAGTGAAACGACAGGGTTTGTTGTTTTATGTGGTGACGGTGTGTTTATGTGGTGAATTGTTCTGCTGGTTTAACCCCCTCCCTTTCGGGAGAGGGTTAAGGTGAGGAGTTACTGATTTCCTGCCCACACGACCATGGCTTTATCGCCATTGTGCTCACGCACAAAACCGTACCCGTCTTTTAGCGACAGCGTGGTTTGCTTACCTTCGCCAATGGCCGGGTGGCGGGCGCGGAACTGCCCCAGGATCTGCCAGTGGGCAACGGTTAACGCCTCTTTACCCGTGACATCCTGCCAGTTCATATCCGAACGTGTTCCCTGAAGTGGGTCAGATCCTGTCGGGCCAAATGGGCGTTCGGATTCATCCCCGTAGTAGATTTGCACGCTTCCTGGCGCCAGCAGGAGCAGCTCTGCGGCACGTTGCCCTCCTTCACGGAACAGGCGGGTATCGTGCGAAGAGAGATAGCTCAGGACATTGAATCCCTGGAGTTTTTCCGCCATTTGCTGCCAGGTTAAGTCGATATCGGCCAGGCAATCCACCGCTTTCGCCGCCTGTTCCTGGTAGTCGAAGTTAATCATTGCGTCGAAACCGTGGCGGTAATAGTCGCTCTGCATAACCCCGTGGCCCCAGGATTCTCCGGTCATCCAGAACGGGGCATCATCGAGCTTTTTGGTCGGGTTTTCTGCTTTCCACGCCTTTAACGCTGCGCTTGCCTGGTCTTTCAGCTGCTGCCACGCGGCAAGTTCGACATGTTTAGCCGTGTCGACACGAAAACCGTCGATGCCGTAATCGCGTACCCACTGGCTGAGCCAGTGAGTCAGGTAATCGCGTGGCGTGTAGCCCGCAATCTCTTTGGCGTGGGTGTCTGGCTTGTGTTGATAAAAGTTTGGCAGGCCGGAAGGGACGGTCGATTCCGTTTTCAGGTCAGGTAAAAACGCCAGCGACATGGTTAAGTCGTCATAACCCGGGCTGTCGTAATCGCCGATATCGGTGCGTATCCATTTTTTGCCCCACCATTTTTCCCACGCGGCTTTGTCACTGAAATTAATATAATCGTTAAAACTGTGCCAGCTCTGGCCCGCGCCTGGCTTCCAGTCAGTCCAGTGTTCGCCCAGGGTCTTTTTCAGCTCGTCGCCTTGCAGGTACAGTGCGCCGAACCGGAATTCCTGCATATCGGCGAGCGTGGCGTAACCCGTGTGGTTCATTACGATATCGAACAGGATGCGGATACCGCGCTTGTGGGCTTCATCAATCAGATGACGCAAGTCGTCTTCCGTGCCCATATTGGCATCCAGTTTTGTCCAGTCCTGCGTGTAGTAGCCGTGATAAGCGTAGTGAGGGAAGTCGCCTTTCGTACCTCCACCCACCCAACCGTGGATCTGTTCCAGCGGGGAGCTTATCCAGAGCGCGTTAACACCCAGCTGCTGTAAGTAATCGAGTTTACTGGCGAGGCCTTTGAGGTCACCGCCGTGGAATGTGCCAATCTCCTGCATCCCGTCTTTATGGCGACCGTAGCTGTTGTCATTCGTCGGATCGCCATTAACGTAGCGGTCGGTCAGTACGAAGTAGACGGCAGCGTTTTGCCAGCTGAAGGGAGCAGGTTTGTCGGTTTCGGCGCGCTCCAGCAGCAACAACCCATTGCTGTTAGCCGCGGGCTGAAGTGTGATTTTTCCCTTCTGTACGGTCGCGGTTTGCTTGCTGTAGAAATCGCGCACCACTGAGCCTTCAGGGAAGGTACTGCTCACGTCCAGAGTCAGCGGTTTTCCGTCCCATTTTGGGCACTGACGGATAACGTTTGCCACCGGCTGTTCCGTCGCGCTTTGGATCGTCAGCATCAGGGTTGGTGTGCCAGAACGGGTATCGACACGCATCTGGTAGTCGGCATCGCGGAACAGACGCCACTGCGGTGGTGTACCTTCGCAGGGTTTAAGCGATAACATCTCATTGAGTTTTATGGCATCTGTTGGCTGCCAGCACGCGTTGTCAAAACTCACCGTCAAAGGACGGGTACCCTTCGCGAGCTTTGCATGGCTGGTAAATATCCCGGTGCCTTCGGCACTGAACGCGCCAAAACCCGGCGATGTCCAGTCGGCGTGTGCCAGTGCGGGTAACATCAGAAAAGCTAATGCAGTGCGTTTCATTCCATTTTCCTGTCGCGGCATTTTTGACCAGTGTGCCACCAGGTAAACTCGAGAAACTCATCCCTTTGCGCTTTCTGAGAGGGTGATGTGAAAGGATGAGTGATCCCGCGCAAAATTAAGCAGTTATCTGCGATAACGCACACAATTTTTCAGGAATGATGTTTTAGTGAGCAACTTTTAGGTGACATAGTTTCGGAATTGGACTATTTCTTTAGGTGCTCTGGAAGTCTATTTTTGATATGATTTGAGATTCCGCTCTCAAATTTGTGAAAAAAATAAGGTGTTGGAATGTTTAAATCCGACCAGGAGACCTAATGATATCGACTCCCATTCGACGATTTGGGGCTACGATACTCATGTTACTCACCGTGTCATTTTCAGGTGAGGTGCTTGCGAAAACGCACACGGATACATCGAGTCACAAAGCCCACGTCATAAAGACGACGAGTAAAAGTAAGGTTAGCAGTAAACAAGAGTATTCTCGCAATAGTGCAAAGAGTAGTTCACTTCCTGATTTGCGAAAATACCCTTCCGGGACACCAAGGAAAAAAGCGTTTCTCCGGACGGTAATGCCTTATATTACAAGTCAAAATGCCGCGATTACTGCGGATCGTAACTGGCTAATATCAAAGCAGTACGATAGCCGCTGGTCGCCGTCTGAACGCACGCGTCTGAAAGAAATCGCGCAACGCTACAAGATCAGCTGGAACGGTAACACGCGTCGCGTGCCGTGGAATGCGTTGTTAGAGCGTGTGGATATCATCCCGGGCAGCATGGTAGCGACCATGGCCGCAGCCGAAAGTGGCTGGGGGACGTCAAAGCTGGCGCGTAGCAACAATAATCTCTTCGGTATGAAGTGCGTCAAAGGCCGCTGTAACAATGCGCCAGGCACGGTGAAAGGGTATTCACAGTTTGAGTCTGTGAAAGACTCTGTGAACGCCTATGTGGTGAATCTGAACACGCACCCGGCATACTCCTCATTCCGTAAGTCACGCGCTCAGCTGCGTAAAGCGGATCAGGAAGTCACGGCAAGTACGATGATCCACAAGCTGAAAGGTTATTCCACCCAGGGACAGAGCTATAACAACTATCTGTTCGCGATGTACCAGGATAACCAGCGCTTAATCGCCGCACATATGTAATCCTCAAAAAAGCGCCTTCCACCGGAAGGCGTTTTTCTTTTCTGCATCAGACTACATCAGCACTTCACTGTGACGCTCCCGATATTCCTTCGGCGTGGTGTCGTACTCTTTCTTGAATACCGAATAGAAGTATTGCAGCGACGGGTAACCGCACATCTGCGATATCTCGTTGATCGACAGCGAAGTAGAGACCAGCAGGCTACGTGCCTTTTCCAGTTTTTCGGCGTGAATGACAGCATGAATGGTTTCGCCAACCTCTTCCTTGAAGCGTTTCTCCAGGTTGGAGCGCGAGATGCCAACCGAATCCAGCACCTGATCGACTTTGATACCTTTGCAGGCATGGTTGCGAATGTAGTGCATAGCCTGGATCACGGCCGGGTCGTTCAGGGAACGGTAATCTGTTGAACGGCGTTCCACCACCCGAACGGGAGGAACCAGTAAACGCTGGAGCGGCAAGGCTTCGTTATCCAGCAGCCGGTGGAGTAATTTCGCCGCCTGATACCCCATCTGGCGTGTTCCCTGTGCAACCGACGACAGCGCCACGCGTGACAGATAACGGGTAAGTTCCTCGTTATCGATACCGATGACACACAGCTTTTCGGGAACGGGAATGTGTAAATGCTCGCAGACCTGTAGCACATGACGAGCACGAGCATCGGTTACCGCGATAATGCCGGTTTGCGGAGGCAAGGTTTGCAGCCAGTCCGCAAGGCGGTTTTGCGCGTGCTGCCAGTTTTCAGGCGCAGTTTCCAGCCCCTGATACACCACCCCACGATACTTCTCCTGCGCAACCAGCTGGCAGAAGGCGTATTCCCGCTCCATTGCCCAGCGTTTACCGCTCGAGGCGGGCAGGCCATAAAATGCAAAGCGATGAACGCCTTTCTCTTTTAAATGCAAAAAGGCGCTTTCGACCAGCGCATGATTATCAGTCGCGATGTAGTTAACCGGCGGGTAGTTTTCGGGTGAATGGTAAGAGCCGCCGACGCCCACAATCGGGACGTCGACGTCGGTAAGCAACTGTTCGATGACGGGGTCGTCGTAATCAGCGATCACGCCATCGCCAAGCCAGTCTTTGATATTTTCAATGCGAGCCCGGAAATCTTCTTCGATGAAAATATCCCACTCCGATTGCGACGCCTGCAAATATTCGCCTACACCTTCAACCACCTGGCGGTCGTAGGCTTTGTTGGCATTGAATAACAACGTAATGCGGTGACGCTTCTCAAACATGGCTTATTTTCCCAAATAAGTAACAATGCTGTTATCAGGCCCGTCGCTTGGTGGCAGAGTCCATCCAGACTGCCAACAACAGAATGGCTCCCTTGACGATATACTGCCAAAAGGTCGGGACGTCCATCATACTCATTCCGTTATCCAGCGAAGCCATAATAAATGCGCCCATCACCGCGCCCGCCACGCTGCCTACACCCCCGGCGAGACTGGTGCCACCAATGACGCAGGCAGCGATGGCATCCAGTTCAGCGATGTTCCCCGCAGACGGTGAACCGGCTCCCAGACGTGAACTGAGTATCAGCCCGGCGATCGCGACCATCAGGCCGTTGATTGCAAAGACGGCGAGCTTCGTGCGTTCTACATTAATACCCGACAGTCGCGCCGCCTCCAGGTTGCCGCCAATCGCATAAATACGGCGACCAAATGCGGTGCGCGTGGCCATAAACATGCCCGCCAGCAGCAGAAGTGCTAACAGCAACACCGGGGTCGGTACGCCACGATAGTCGTTCAGAAGCCAGATGGCGCCCAGTACGATCACCGCAGTCAGCGCCTGACGCCCGACAAGCGATGTCGAGGGGGCAGAGGCAAGCCCCAGCGCCTGACGGCGCATACGCCCGCGCCACTGCCAGGCAACGAAGGCCATTAACCCTACCACACCGAGCGTGAAGCCTAATCCTCCAGAGAGATAGCTCTGCCCAATTTGTGACATGGATGCGCTGGTCGGCGACACGGTTGTGCCGTTAGTAATACCAATCAAAATGCCCCGGAAAGCCAACATGCCGGCAAGCGTGACAATAAACGAGGGGACTTTGCGATAGGCAACCCACCATCCATTCCAGGCGCCGAGCACCAGACCCATGATCAGCGTGACGGCAACAGTGAGCGGTAGCGGCCAGCCTAACCAGACATCGAAAATGGCGGCCACACCGCCAAGCAGACCCATCATTGAACCAACGGAGAGGTCTATCTCGGCGGAGATAATCACAAATACCATGCCCACGGCCAGGATGCCTGTGATGGCCGTCTGGCGCAGCAGGTTGGAAACGTTACGTGCGCTCAGGTAAGAGCCATCGGTCATCCAGGTAAAAAACAGCATGATGACGATAATCGCGGCAATCATGACAAAGACTTGCAGGTTCAGTACCTTAAGCCCCGCGAACGCGCCTGGCGTCGGTGCAGCGACTTTAAGATCAGACGGATTGCTTTTCGACATGGCGTTCGCTCCTTAATGCGGCTTCCATCACCTGCTCTTGCGTCAGGCTTTGGTTAATCAGGTTGGCTTTTAATTTCCCTTCATGCATGACCAGCACGCGGTCGCTCAGACCAAGCACTTCCGGGAGCTCAGAAGAAATGACAATGACGGCAATCCCTTGCTGCACAAGCTGATTAATCAGTTTGTAGATTTCGTATTTTGCGCCGATGTCGATCCCGCGCGTTGGCTCATCCAGTATTAAAATGCGGGGATTGAGCAGCAGGCAGCGCGCCAGTATCGCTTTTTGTTGATTGCCCCCGCTCAGGCGACCAATGGCCAGTTCCGGGGAGGAGGTTTTTACCTTAAGCCGGGCAAGCGACTGGAGAATGCACTGCTGCTCGGCGGCATCGTCGAGGCTGCTGAGTGCACCAGAAAACTGGTTGAGGGCGGCAAGTGTGATGTTTTTACCCACGGCCATTACCGGAACAATGCCGTCTTTTTTACGGTCTTCCGGCACCATCGCGATGCCCTGTGCAATGGCCTGCTGGCAGTTGTCGATGTGTACTGGCTTGCCATCGATATAAATGCTGCCTTCCCAGCGCCCCGGCCAGACGCCGAACAGGCACTGTACTGCTTCGGTGCGCCCGGCGCCGACCAGCCCGGCGATGCCGAGGATCTCGCCGCGATGAAGTGAGAAGGAGATATTGTTCACGCGCTTGATGTGGCGGTTAACGGGGTGCCATGCAGTCAGGTTTTCAACGCGTAACACTTCATCCCCAATGGTATGGGGTTCGTTCGGATACAGCGCGGTGAGCTCGCGGCCGACCATCATGGTAATGATGTCGTCTTCGCTCATACCTGCCGCTTCGCGCGTGCCGATGTGCTGACCATCGCGGATCACGCAGATGGTGTCCGAAATGGCTTTCACTTCATTGAGCTTGTGCGAAATATAGATACAGGCAATGCCGTGGTGTTGCAGGTCGCGGATGATGTTGAGCAGCACGGCCGTTTCCTGTTCGGTGAGCGATGCCGTGGGTTCATCGAGTATTAACAGGCGCACCTGTTTGTTCAGCGCTTTGGCAATTTCAACCAGCTGTTGTTGGCCCAGCCCTAAATCTCCCACGCGCGTATTGGGTGAAATTGCGAGGCTCACCTGCGCCAGCAGCTTTTCACAGCGCAGCGTCATGGTGTCGTAATCCAGCACGCCGTGACGTGAAATCTCAGCGCCCAGGAAGATATTTTCCAGCACGGTGAGATGCTTAACCAGTGCCAGCTCCTGATGAATGATAGCGATGCCTTTGCGTTCGGTATCGCGGATGTGTGTGGCCTGAATCACCTCTCCGGCAAAGACGATTTCGCCGTCGTAGCTGCCGTGAGGATAGATCCCGCACAACACTTTCATCAGTGTTGATTTACCCGAACCGTTTTCACCACACAGTGAAACCACCTCTCCGGCGTTGAGCCGCAGGCTGACGTTATCGACGGCTTTCACCGCGCCGAAAGCTTTGGTGATGCTTTTCATTTCTAGTAAATAAGGCATAACTGCTCCACATGACCCGAAGTAAGAACAGCACAAGTCGATGCGCCCCCGCAGGGCAGGGGCAGCGCTGGATTACAGTTCACTCTTTTTGTGGAAACCGTCTTTAATCACGGTGGCGTCAATGTTCTCTTTATTGACTTCGATCGGGGTGAGCAGGCGAGACGGAACATCTTTCAGGCCGTTGTTCAGGCTAGTGTCTGCTTTGGGTTGTTGGTTATTGCCCAGCTCAACGGCAATTTCAGCTGCCGTGTTGGCGAGTTCGGTGATGGGTTTGTAGACGGTCATGGTTTGCGTGCCGGCGATAATACGTTTAACGCCCGCGAGATCGGCATCCTGACCTGAAATCGCGACTTTACCGGCAAGGCCCTGTGCGCTGAGCGCCTGAATGGCACCGCCAGCGGTCGCATCATTGGACGCAACAACAGCGTCAATTTTGTTGTTATTGGCGGTTAAGGCGTTTTCCATAATTTTCAGCGCATTTTCTGGAAGCCAGCCATCTGCCCATTGATCGCCCACCACTTTGATTTTGCCATCATCAATATAGGGCTTAAGCACTTTCATTTGCCCTTCACGGAATAGTTTGGCGTTGTTATCGACCGGCGAGCCGCCCATCAGGAAATAATTCCCCTGAGGCACTTTATCAACCAGACTTTTTGCCTGTAATTCACCGACTTTTTCATTGTCGAATGAAATATAAAAATCAATATCCGCATTATTAATCATGCGATCATAGGCTAAAACTTTTATACCTTCTTGTTTTGCTTCTTTAACTACGTTACTTAACACCTGGCCGTTATAAGGGATAATGACCAGGACATCTACGCCACGGTTAATCATATTCTCGATTTGCGACATTTGGGTTTCTTCGTTGCCGTTAGCCGACTGAACAAACACCTCTGCGCCAAGCGATTCCGCTTTTTTCACAAAAATATCGCGATCTTTTTGCCAGCGTTCAAGGCGTAAATCGTCAATAGCCATGCCGATTTTTACCTCTTTTGCATGACCAGCAAAGCTTGCAAGCAGGAGAGTAGTGCAGAGAGTAAGGGACAGGTTCTTTATCTTCATAATTATAGGGCCTTTTTGTAGGTGATGTGCTGCTGAGATAAAAGAAACATTCACTGCTGTAGACGCAGCAAATTTTTAACGTGGAATGGCTGACTGGCAATTACAGATTTTTATCTTCTCATTATGATATTTGGTTTATTTCTGAATTTATGACAGCGATCTGATTTTAAAAAGCGTAACTTATTAATTACACGCAAATCTGGAATACGCGCCGAAAAATAGTTTGCCTGCGCATTATTTTGCGAGCCAGCGCACAGTTGTGCATTCTCTCAATAGCAGTGTGAAATAACGTAATTGAGCAAGTCCAAATGTCTATTCACTATTACTCCAGTATCGACTACTCGCCGCATCCCTTGATTATGGAGCTCAATATGCAAGCTTATTTCGACCAACTCGATCGCGTTCGTTACGAAGGCCCGAAAACGGCCAATCCTTTAGCATTTCGTCACTACAACCCGGATGAGCTGGTGCTGGGTAAGCGCATGGAAGACCATCTGCGCTTTGCCGCCTGTTACTGGCACACCTTCTGCTGGAATGGCGCCGATATGTTCGGTGTGGGTTCCTTCGACCGCCCGTGGCAGCAACCCGGCGAAGCCATTGAGCTGGCGAAGCGTAAAGCGGATGTCGCGTTTGAATTCTTCCACAAGCTGAACGTGCCGTATTACTGCTTCCACGATGTGGATGTGTCACCGGAAGGCGCATCCCTGAAAGAGTATCTGAACAACTTCGCACAAATGGTTGACGTGCTGGCGGCAAAACAGCAGCAAAGTGGCGTGAAGCTGCTGTGGGGCACCGCAAACTGCTTCACTAACCCGCGTTATGGTGCCGGTGCGGCAACAAACCCTGATCCAGAAGTGTTCAGCTGGGCCGCCACCCAGGTGGTGACCGCAATGAACGCAACCCATCAGCTTGGCGGCGAAAACTATGTTCTCTGGGGTGGTCGCGAAGGGTATGAAACCCTGCTGAACACCGATTTGCGCCAGGAGCGTGAACAGATCGGTCGCTTTATGCAGATGGTTGTCGAGCACAAACACAAAATTGGTTTCCGCGGCACGCTGCTGATTGAGCCGAAACCGCAAGAGCCAACCAAGCATCAGTACGATTATGATGTCGCTACCGTATACGGCTTCCTGAAGCAGTTTGGTCTGGAAAAAGAGATCAAAGTGAACATCGAAGCCAACCACGCCACGCTGGCGGGCCACTCTTTCCATCACGAAATCGCCTCTGCCATTGCGCTCGGTATCTTTGGCTCCGTAGATGCGAACCGTGGCGATGCACAGCTGGGCTGGGATACCGATCAGTTCCCGAACAGCGTCGAAGAAAACGCGCTGGTGATGTACGAAATCATCAAAGCGGGCGGCTTCACCACGGGTGGCCTGAACTTCGATGCCAAAGTGCGCCGTCAGAGCACTGACAAATATGACCTGTTCTACGGCCACATCGGTGCGATGGACACCATGGCGCTGGCGCTGAAAGTCGCGGCTCGTATGATTGAAGACGGTGAGCTGGATAAACGCGTGGCGAAGCGTTATAGCGGCTGGAACAGTGAGCTGGGCCAGCAAATTTTGAAAGGCCAGTTATCACTTGCTGAAATCGCGAAGTACGCTGAACAGCACCATCTGGCGCCGCAGCATCAAAGCGGACACCAGGAGTTGCTGGAAAACCTGGTGAATCACTACCTGTTCGATAAGTAACAGCGAGCTGAAGACGTGCATAGGCCCGGTAAGCGTAACGCCACCGGGCATTTCTGTTAAAGGAGTCACCGCAATGTATATCGGGATCGATCTTGGCACATCGGGTGTGAAAGCCATCCTGCTCAGCGAGCAGGGCGAAGTGTTAGCAACACAGACTGAAAAACTTCAGGTTTCACGCCCGCATCCGCTGTGGTCGGAACAGGACCCGGAGCAATGGTGGCAGGCGACGGATCGTGCAATGAAGGCGCTGGGTGAACAACACAGCCTGCGTGATGTAAAAGCGCTCGGTATTGCCGGGCAAATGCATGGCGCCACGCTGCTCGATAGCGAGCACCGCGTGTTGCGCCCGGCTATTCTCTGGAACGATGGCCGTTGCGGTGAAGAGTGCGCCATTCTTGAAGGCCGCGTGCCCACCTCCCGTGAGATAACGGGCAATCTGATGATGCCAGGCTTTACCGCACCAAAACTGCTGTGGGTGCAACGCCATGAGCCAGAGGTGTTCCGTCAGGTTGCCAAAGTGCTGCTGCCGAAAGATTATCTGCGTTTTCGTATGACGGGTGATTTCGCCAGCGATATGTCCGACGCGGCGGGCACCATGTGGCTCGATGTGGCCAAACGCGACTGGAGCGAGGCCATGCTCGATGCCTGCCATCTGACGCGCGATCATATGCCGGCGCTTTTCGAAGGCAGCGAGATCACGGGGACATTGCAGCCGGCCGTTGCCAAAAGCTGGAACATGCCGGCCGTGCCGGTGGTGGCCGGTGGTGGTGATAATGCGGCTGGTGCTGTAGGTGTCGGGATGGTTGACGCGGGGCAGGCGATGCTCTCGCTGGGGACATCCGGCGTCTATTTTGCGGTTAGCGATGGCTATCGCAGCAACCCTGAAAATGCCGTGCACAGTTTCTGCCATGCCCTTCCGGGTAAGTGGCATCTGATGTCGGTGATGCTGAGTGCGGCTTCCTGTCTTGACTGGGCGGCAAAACTGACCGGAATGGCCGATGTCCCGACGCTGATTGCGGCTGCGCAGCAGGCGGATGAAAACGCAGGTACCGTCTGGTTTTTACCTTACCTTTCCGGCGAGCGTACACCGCATAACAACCCTGAAGCCAAAGGTGTCTTTTTTGGGCTGACGCATCAGCACGGCCCGGCAGAGCTGGCGCGCGCGGTGCTCGAAGGGGTAGGTTATGCACTGGCCGACGGGATGGACGTCGTACACGACTGCGGGCTAAAACCCGGCAGTATCACCCTGATTGGTGGAGGCGCCAGGAGCAGCTACTGGCGACAGATGTTGTCTGATATCAGCGGGTTGCAGCTGGACTACCGGACAGGTGGCGATGTTGGCCCTGCATTGGGGGCGGCGCGTCTGGCGCAGATTGCCCTGAACCCGGATACGCCACTTGCGCAGCTGTTGCCGCAGCTTGCGCTTGAACAGGCGCATGTGCCTGATGCTAAACGCCATTTACAGTACGCCGAAAGGCGCGATGTCTTCCGCAAAATCTACCAGCAGCTGCTGCCGTTAATGTCATAAAGCGGTTGTCTGGAACAGGCATGAGGATGTCCTTTTTTGGTCTGTTCGTGCTCCCATTTCCTCGCCAGGATAAGGTTACACCCACTGGCGAGGAGAACCATCATGTCACGCATTGCTTTACTTAATATCGATACTCAACAGTCCTTTCATCATCGTGATTACTGGCAGGAGAAGGATATCCCCACGTTCCAGCAGGCGATGCTTGGGCTGATCGAAGGCTGTGAATCGCGCAATATTCCCGTTGTTGATATCTTTCATGTCGACGAGGACGGTCCCTTCTCACTGCAAAGTGGCTATGTCAAACCGATGGCCTTTTTACGTCATCGTCCTGCCGTGGTATTTCAGAAACACGTCCATAATGCCTTTACCGATACCGGTCTTGACCACTGGCTGCGGGAGCGTGATATCAATCAGTTGATCATCTGCGGCATTCGCACCGAGCAGTGCTGTGAAACAACCGCCCGGGTGGCCTCCGATCTGGGCTATGCTGTGACCTTTGTTAGCGAGGCAACGCTTACGTTTCCGATGACGCATAAGGGGATCACCCTCAGCGCAGACGAACTGCGCCATCGCACCGAGACGGTGCTGGCCGGGCGATTTGCCGATATTAAAACCGTCGCGCAGGCGCTGGAGTCACTTTAATGAGCATCGACGTCTGGTTCGTCATGCTGCCAGGGGTGTTGTCATTAGACATGACCGGCCCGGCAGAAACCTTCGTGCTGGCAGGCGATGCATTTCGCCTGCATTACATTGGCCCGGAGCCAGAAGTCCCGACGTCGATTGGCCTGACGATGGCGGGCATCCAGCCCTTGCCGGATACCCTGCCGGCGGGGAGTTTGCTGGTGCTGCCAGGCGTCAGTGATTCCTGCTATCAGTTTTCAACGCCGCAAGCGAAGTGCATTCAGAACTGGTTGATGCGCCTGCAACCGCAAATTCACCATCAGGACATCACTGTCATGTGCGTCTGTTCTGGGGCGCTGCTGGCGGCGAAATCCGGTTTGCTGGATGGCAGGCAGTGCACAACGCACCACGATGTTATCGGGCGTTTGCGCAGCGCCGCACCGACAGCGGCGATCAAAGAGAATCGAATATTCGTTCAGGATGGGAGTATCTGGACCAGTGCCGGGATCACGTCGGGTATCGATCTGGCGCTGCACATGATTAATCGTCTTTGTGGGCCGGAAAAGGCGCTGGCCGTGGCGCGTGAGATGGTGGTCTGGTTCCGTCGCTCTGGCGACGACCCGCAGTTATCCCCCTGGCTACGCTATCGCAACCATATCCACCCGGCCATCCACCGTGCGCAGGATGCTCTCACCGCAGAGCCGCAAAAAGCGTGGAGCCTGCCGGATATCGCCGCTCTGGCGCACGTCAGCCCGCGCCATTTGACCCGGCTTTTTCAGGCGCATTTAGGGATAAGCGTTCGGGATTACCTGGAACAATTGCGTCTGGCGGTGGCAGAGCAGTGGTTATTGCAGGGGCGTGGCGTGGAGCAGGCGTCACTGGCGGCAGGGTTTTCCTCCCCGCGCCAGTATCACCGCGCCAGGCAGCGCAATGTTAACTGACGAAACGGCGAGTATCGATCTTCTGTAGCAGCATCGACAGCAACAGACTCACGGCAAGCGTAGCGGCAAAAATCCAGACAATATCCAGCAGCGGCCAGCTTTTCAGCTCAACGCCCCGGGTTCGCAGTGCGTGGATAACCAGCGCGTGAAACCCGTAAATTCCCAGAGAATGCCGCGAGATAAACCCAAGCCAGGGAAGAGGGCGGGCATTCAGCGTATTTTTGACCAGCGTTAGCAGGGATACGGCACAGATAAAGACCATCGGCCCGCAGTACAGATACCACGTATCAGCGAAGTTACCGCGCCATTGCAGTTCATACAGCGTCCCGCGGGAGATAATCACCACGCCGATGATAAAAATGGCGGCACATAGCCCATTAAGCCCGCGTTTTTGCGTGTCCATCATGCCAATCGCGCGTCCCAACATGCCGTAGAGAATGTAGTAGAACGTATCGCCACTGATATAGAGGTTTACTGGCAACCATTCAAATCCCCCGATTTTTTGCGACACCGTATTGGGGTTGGCTACCACGCCAATCACCACCATCAGCGCCAGCAGCATTTTTCCGCTCACATTTTTTACCTGAATCAGCGGGGAAACCAGATAGATAACGATGATCGCGAAGAAGAACCACAGATGGTAGAACACCGGCTTTTGCAGCAGATATTTGAGTGAAAGCCCGGCGTTAATCGAGGTAAACAGCGTGATATAGAGCAGCGCAATGGCGCTGTAAAACAGCAAACATGAGGCGATGCGCATGAAATGCTTCGGCTGCGCGCTGCGCTCGCCAAAAAAGAGAAAGCCAGAAATCATAAAGAACAGCGGCACGCTGACGCGGGACGCAGAGTTCAGAATATTGGCGATATCCCAGTTAACGTGACTGATACTGTGGGCGTTAGTGACATACCAGGTGGTGGTATGGATCATCACCACCATCAGACAGGCTATTCCTCGCAGGTTATCAATCCAGTTAATTTTTGACTGCATCAGTTCCTCTGTTGTCCTGTTAAAAAGAGTGTGACTGCCAATACACGAAAGCCTCTCGTTGGAAAATTCTGAGTTTTATTATGCAGGCTTGTACGGAGGCCGCGAGATTCGCAGAATGCCAAACCTTAATCTATAAAAGCTTTGATACTAAAAATAACAGCCATAGACCAGGCCGGTAATAAAAATGATGATGAAGCGTGTGGCGTCACTCTTTCTGCTGCTTATGCTGGCAGGATGCAGTTCTTCGCAAGATGCCCCTGTGCAAAAAGCGCAGCAGGGTAAAATGAGCCCTGAACGCTCTCTGAATATGGAGCAACTGTGCAAAGATCAGGCTGCTCACCGCTATAACACGGGCATGGAGAAAATCGATGTCACGGGCTTCGAGCGGTTTCAGGGCAGTTTCGAGCTGCGGGGACATACCTCTCGTAAAGAGGGCTTTGTCTGTTCTTTTGACGCAGACGGCCAGTTTTTACATCTCTCGATGCGCTAACGTGTGCGGATAATCAGCAGCCAGAGCGGGCAAGTCTTCAGGCTGAAAGCCTTATTTCCCAATTTTCCCTAAACAAACCCGTTTCGTACTGTATATCTTGCAGTCAGCGGGTATACTGATCCCTTCCATTAAAAACCACACGTATCCAGCACGACATACTATGCAAAAGTTTGATACCAAGACCTTCCAGGGCCTGATCCTGACCTTACAGGATTACTGGGCTCGTCAGGGCTGTACCATTGTTCAACCTTTGGACATGGAAGTAGGCGCAGGCACTTCACACCCGATGACCAGCTTACGCGCGTTGGGGCCAGAACCAATGGCAACGGCTTATGTGCAGCCATCCCGCCGCCCTACTGATGGCCGTTACGGCGAAAACCCGAACCGTTTACAGCACTACTATCAGTTCCAGGTTGTGATTAAGCCATCACCGGATAACATTCAGGAGCTGTACCTCGGGTCGCTGAAAGAGCTGGGAATGGATCCAACCATCCACGACATTCGTTTCGTGGAAGATAACTGGGAAAACCCAACGCTGGGTGCCTGGGGTCTGGGCTGGGAAGTGTGGCTGAACGGTATGGAAGTGACACAGTTCACTTACTTCCAGCAGGTTGGTGGTCTGGAATGTAAACCGATTACCGGTGAAATCACCTACGGTCTGGAACGTCTGGCTATGTACATTCAGGGCGTAGACAGCGTTTACGACCTGGTCTGGAGCGACGGCCCGCTGGGTAAAACCACCTACGGCGACGTGTTCCATCAGAACGAAGTGGAGCAATCCACCTATAACTTCGAATACGCGGACGTGGACTTCCTGTTCACCTGCTTCGAGCAGTACGAGAAAGAAGCCCAGCAGCTGCTGGCGCTGGAGACTCCGCTGCCGCTGCCTGCTTACGAGCGTATTCTGAAGGCCGCCCACAGCTTCAACCTGCTGGACGCCCGCAAAGCCATCTCCGTGACTGAACGTCAGCGCTACATTCTGCGTATTCGTACCCTGACCAAAGCCGTTGCAGAAGCTTACTACGCGTCCCGTGAAGCCCTTGGCTTCCCGATGTGCAACCGAAACAAATAAGAGGCGGCCATGTCTGAGAAAACTTTCCTGGTGGAAATCGGCACCGAAGAGCTGCCACCAAAAGCCCTGCGCAGCCTGGCTGAATCTTTTGCTGCGAACGTGACTGCCGAGCTGGATAACGCTGGCCTGGCGCACGGTAAAATTGAATGGTTTGCTGCACCGCGTCGTCTGGCGCTGAAAGTGGCCAACCTGGCGGCGTCTCAGCCCGATCGTGAAGTGGAAAAACGTGGCCCGGCGATTGCTCAGGCGTTCGACGCTGAAGGCAAACCAAGTAAGGCGGCAGAAGGCTGGGCACGTGGTTGCGGTATCACCGTTGACCAGGCTGAGCGTCTGACCACTGACAAAGGCGAGTGGCTGCTGTATCGCGCACATGTGAAAGGCGAAAGCGCGGAAGCGCTGCTGCCGGACATGATCGCGACCTCACTGGCTAAGCTGCCAATTCCTAAGCTGATGCGCTGGGGCGCGTCCGACGTGCACTTCGTGCGTCCGGTTCACACCGTGACCCTGCTGCTGGGCGATGCCGTTATTCCTGCCACCATTCTGGGCGTGGCGTCCGATCGCGTGATCCGCGGCCACCGCTTTATGGGCGAGCCGGAGTTCACCATCGACAATGCCGACCAGTACCCGCAGATTCTGCTGGAGCGCGGTAAAGTCATTGCCGACTACGAACAGCGTAAAGCCAAAATAAAAGCGGACGCGGAAGAAGCGGCACGCCAGATTGGCGGTAACGCTGACCTGAGCGAAAGCCTGCTGGAAGAAGTGACCTCTCTGGTCGAGTGGCCTGTTGTGCTGACGGCGAAATTCGAAGAGAAATTCCTGGCCGTTCCGGCTGAAGCGCTGGTGTACACCATGAAGGGTGACCAGAAGTACTTCCCGGTCTACGCCAACGATGGCAAACTGCTGCCAAACTTCATCTTTGTGGCGAACATTGAGTCCAAAGATCCGGTCCAGATTATTTCCGGTAACGAGAAAGTGGTTCGTCCACGTCTGGCGGATGCGGAGTTCTTCTTTAACACCGACCGCAAAAAACGCCTGGAAGACCACCTGCCACGCTTGCAGACGGTACTGTTCCAGCAACAGCTGGGTACGCTGCGTGACAAAACCGACCGTATTGCAGAGCTGTCCGGCTGGATCGCTCGTGAAATCGGTGCGGATGTGAACCACGCGACCCGCGCGGGCCTGCTGTCTAAATGCGACCTGATGACCAACATGGTGTTCGAGTTTACCGACACCCAGGGTGTGATGGGGATGCACTACGCGCGTCATGATGGCGAAGCAGAAGATGTGGCTGTTGCTCTGAACGAGCAGTATCAGCCGCGCTTTGCCGGTGATGACCTGCCGTCTAACCCGGTTGCCTGTGCAGTAGCGATTGCCGACAAAATGGACACCCTGGCGGGTATCTTCGGCATCGGTCAGCATCCGAAAGGTGATAAAGACCCGTTTGCGCTGCGTCGTGCCGCACTGGGCGTGCTGCGTATCATCGTTGAGAAGAACCTGAACCTTGATCTGCAAACCCTGACCGAAGAAGCTGTTCGTCTGTACGGCGATAAGCTGACCAATACGAAAGTGGTGGATGACGTTATCGACTTTATGCTCGGCCGTTTCCGCGCCTGGTATCAGGACGAAGGTTATACTGTCGACACCATTCAGGCGGTTCTGGCGCGTCGTCCGACCCGTCCGGCAGACTTCGATGCGCGTATGAAGGCGGTATCTCACTTCCGTACTCTGGAAGCGGCATCTGCGCTGGCTGCGGCTAACAAACGTGTATCCAACATCCTGGCAAAATCCGACGAAACGCTGAACGAGCGTGTGAATGCTGCGACGCTGAAAGAGCCGGAAGAGATCGCTCTGGCGATGCAGGTTGTGGTGCTGCGTGACAAGCTGGAGCCGTTCTTCGCGGAAGGTCGTTATCAGGAAGCGCTGGTCGAACTGGCTGAACTGCGTGAGCCGGTTGATGCCTTCTTCGAGAAAGTGATGGTGAACGTAGAAGATAAAGAGCTGCGTGTGAACCGTCTCTCTATGCTTGAAAAACTGCGTGAACTGTTCCTGCACGTGGCGGATATTTCGCTGCTCCAGTAACGTGCTGTTGCCCGGTGGACGGGCCTGGAAATGCTAAAAACCCGCTTCGGCGGGTTTTTTTATGGTGCAGCGTTGTGCTAACCGATCGCGATCATGCCTTCACTGGTTTTCAGCCAGCGTGGGGCTTTCAGCGTATCGGCAAAATAGCCGACCAGTTCGCGCAGCAAATCCTCCAGCACGATCACTGTCTGTCGCGGCAGGGAACCGTTCATCAGCAATTGCGTGATCTCCTGGCAGTAACGTCCCAGTTGGTCACACTCAGGTTCGAAAGCCGGAAGGCGTGACGGAAGTTCTTCCACGGTCAGATTTGCTTTTAAGTATTCCGGGATGGGTTCCATAAGCGTGGGTTGCAGCAGATTCAGGCAGGCGGACAGTCTGCCGTACAGCGCCATTTTTTGTGCGGGTTCCTCGCAATCAATCAGGATGTCGGCGAAGCGTTCGCAGTTATCTGCCAGTTCGGTGAAGGCGGTGGAGTGGTTGAAGGGAAGAGTGATTAAAGAGTCAGTCATAGCCATAATAATAACCTCAGTGAGTGGTATATCTTCCGCCACCGGAGGTTCCAGGCTCGCTGGTGGCGGAACCGGACAAGGTTGGAACGACTGGCCTCACTGACACCAGCGCGCTTTGCAGCGCCCCTGTCCGGCCCGCCATTGGGATGAAGCAGGCCGTACGACACAGAGCCTGTGTCGCCAGTGAAGTGAGTCAGGGTTCCAATCCCGGCACCTGATTTTGCAGGTGCGAAGAGAACTTACTGCTCATCAAAACAAGCGGCAACAGATTTGAGCTATGTCGCTGAGGATATTACCATTTCTGGAAAGAGGCTCGCAAAATTACCGTCTGTTCCGCCCATACCCTCTCCCAAAGATCTGAGGGTTCCCCGGTAGTTTTTGTCGTTACTCAGCGATGGCATTACGCCATTGAAATAAAAGGCTTACAGCGGCGCCATGGTCCGGCCGAAAATCGCCGAAGCGTTTCCTGTAGGCCGGGGCGAGGCGCATGGATGCGCCGAGAGGGCGCGACTTGCATGGACGCTGCATCGCGCCCGACCCGAAAGCCGAAAGGAATAAGCTGAGGGTACCGCGAAGCGGCGATTTTCTTGCCGGGAGCCCGGGTCGCCAGGGTGGTGGCGTTGAGCCACCCTGGCACGTTCACGTGTTATGGGGTGACAGAGTAGCAAGGAACGTGAAGTGAACGGAATATCCACCACAGCCGTATGTTCCCCCTCACCCCAACCCTCTCCCCAAAAAGGAGAGGGGGCCGTACGTGCCCGTATTTTTTGTGGGGATCCCTCACCCCAAATGAGGATGAAGTCTATCTTGCCCAAAAATTAACCTTGAAACGGTCAACAAATTACCGTTATCCTTATCCCCGTTAACTTTCTCCCTCTGGAGCGCATCCCGAAAATGAACAAACACGACTGATGAATTTCGATCCTTGCTAAACGCCACCGCGTCGGCAGGGGATGTTTTGATTTCATTCAGGAGTGCTTATGGCTCATTTTGCGCAGTCCCCTTCTTTTATTTTGCATCAGGTCACCTGTCAGTTTGCGACGGGCGATACGCTTTTTGGTCCGCTGGATCTCTCTCTTGAGCCGTCGCTGTGCGCGCTGGTTGGCCGTAACGGTAGCGGCAAAACGCGCCTTCTGCGTCTGCTGGCCGGGGTTGATGACCCTGCGAGCGGGCATATTGAACGTTTCGGCACGCACGTTTATGTGGCGCAACAACATGATATTTCCCCACACACTACACTGGCTGAACTGCTCGGGTATGGCGATATTTTTGCTGCCCGCAGGCGTATCGAAAGTGGTGATTATCAGCCTGAGTGTCTGGAAATACTCGACGGATACTGGGATTTAGCGGAACGCCTGAGCGGGGCGTTTAACCAGGCGAAACTCCCGCCATTTGATCCTGATAAACCTGCCGCAGAGCTTAGCGGGGGCGAACGTATTCGCGCCCTGCTGTGCGGAGCATTCACTGCCGGTGCAGATTATCTTCTGCTGGATGAACCCACCAACCATCTCGACAGACAAGGCCGTGAGTGGTTTTACGAGCAGCTTTCCCGCTATCAGGGGGGTGTGCTGGTGGCCTCTCATGACCGTGAACTCCTGGCTCAGGTTCCACGTATTCTGGAACTGAGCGCGTCGGGGTTGCATAGTTACGGCGGGAATTTTGCTGATTACCAGCGCCAGCGTGATGCCGAACAGCAATCAGCCCGCGCAGCGCTTGAACATGCCGCGACTGAACGTAAGCGCACGCGGGCGCGGATGAAAAAAGAGCATGACGACAGCCAGCGGCGCTCGGCAAAGACGCTGCGCACCGTCGATAGTCTTAACATCGCCTCGTTCGAGCGGGTCAAATACAAGATGGCAGCGAAAGAGCGTATTGGATCGTGGAAAAAACAGCATAACGATCAAAATGATGTGCTGAATGATGCCGTCAACAAGGCGCGTGAGCGGGTGGAAGAAGATAACCCGGTGATGTTCACCCTGCCGGGAAGTCAGATTGCCGAAGGGAAACAGGTGCTGGTACTTGAGGATCTGGTGCTGCCGTTTGTGGATATCCCGCCGACAAACTGGCGGATGGATGGCCCGATGCGCGTGGCGCTGCGGGGGCCTAATGGCTGTGGGAAATCAACGCTCCTGAAAACCATACTCGGGGAAACATCGCCGCTCGCGGGCAGTTGCCGGGTGTCAGTAACCTGCGCGTATCTCGACCAACACCTGTCGCAGCTGGATCTGTCGCTGTCGGTGATGGCGCATCTCAACCTGAGCAATACGCCGCTGGAAGAAGGAGGGTTGCGTACCCGCTTAGCCCAGCTTCAGCTTGGCGCTGATAAAGTCATACTTCCGCTGGCGGAGCTGAGCGGCGGTGAACGTCTGAAAGCCGCGCTGGCCTGTGTGCTCTGGCGTGAAGAGGCCACACAGCTTCTGCTGCTGGATGAGCCGACCAACCATCTGGATTTGGCCTCCGTTCAGGCGATTGAAGCGGCGCTGGCGACGTTCCCCGGCGCGTTGCTGGTGGTGTCGCACGATGAGGCCTTCCTGAACGGACTGAACCTGACGCATGAAATGATGTGGCAGAAAGAGGGGTGGCGCTGTGAGAGGTTTTAAAACACAAACCCCCGCAAGGGCGGGGGCTGTCACAATCTGGTATTACGCTATCTGTTTGCTGAGTGCAGGGTTTGCCTGAATCAGGCGCATCAGCTTTATCTCGGTGGCTGTGGGTCTTTCACGTTTTGACTCCCACTCCAGCACCATCGCTACGCTGACACCCATTGCTCTGGCGAATTCATCCGTTTTCAGTCCTGTCCCTTTGCGCAATTGCTCATATTCTGTAAAGGGATTGGATTTTTGTTGCAGGGTAATCGTCTGCGGTACATCTTTAAAAACAATCTGTTCCAGGCTGCTCAGCAGCTCAAACTCAGGATCTTTATATTCCATTGAGAACTCCTCTTAAATCACACAGCGGGATCGTGAACATCAGAGAGCCAATTAAGAATAGTCCCTAAAACAGACGCAGGATCGCCAGGGTTGTGATTAATCGTGCGGTAGGCGGGGCTTTACGCGTTTCAGCAGAAGGCTTATCCGCGCTAATTGACTGATTATTCATAAACAGCGCGGCAGCGTATTTTTTTGTAAATCGTCAGCAAGAAAACGGCAATAGTCGTTTTGTATGAAAAGAGTATCTTGCAAGGCTGACCTGGACTATCCTTGTCAGCGTCGGGCACGCGTGTGCCGGTGTGCGCTTTTTTGGGTGAAAGGAGTATTAAAATGGCGACAGGAAAGTCCTGCTCTCGCTGGTTTGCGCCTGTTGCGGCGTTATTGATGGTAGTTAGCCTGAGTGGGTGTTTTGATAAAGAAGGCGATCAGCGCAAAGCGTTTATCGATTTTCTCCAGAATACGGTGATGCGCAGTGGCGAACGTTTACCAACGCTGACTGCGGATCAGAAAAAACAGTTCGGTCCTTTCGTGTCCGATTACGCCATTCTTTATGGTTATTCACAGCAGGTGAGCCAGGCGATGGACTCTGGTCTTCGTCCCGTGCTGGATAGCGTTAACGCCATCCGTGTACCGCAGGATTATATGACCCAGCGTGAACCGCTGCGCCAGTCTAATGGTGCTCTGGGTGTGCTGAGCCAGCAATTGCAGAATGCAAAAATGCAGGCCGATGCTTCCCACTCTGCGCTGAAGCAAGGCGACGATCTTAAACCTGTCTTTGACAAGGTTTACGAGAAAGTGGTGACTAAGCCCGCTGACGCTATGCAACCGCTGATCCCGGCGGCGCAGATCTTCACTCAGCAGCTGGTACAGGTTGGAGATTACATCTCCCAGCAGGGGACCCAGGTGAGCTTTGTCTCTAACGGTATCCAGTTCCCGACCTCTCAGCAGGCCAGCCAGTATAACGCGCTGATAGGGCCGCTGGCGTCCCAGCACCAGGCCTTTAGTCAGGCGTGGAGCTCGGCAGTGACAGCCACTGAATAAGACAAAAAACCCCGCGAGCTGCGGGGTTTTTTTATGGGTGATGAAAATAACGCTTGTCATTCATGTACCACATAGGTATAACTGTGCCGTCGGTTTGTTACACAGACCTAAAGCAGTTTAGTAAAGCAGTCCAGATTGTTATCCATAGATACCCTTCGTTGTGACCCTTCCTTCATCGCTTAAAAATCTGTAACGCAACCCATCGCGCCGGAAGGCACAATATATTTGTTAATAAGGTAATTTCTATGTCTGCTAAAATGACTGGTCTGGTAAAATGGTTCAACGCTGATAAAGGTTTCGGTTTCATCACTCCTGATGATGGCTCTAAAGATGTGTTCGTACACTTCTCTGCTATCCAGAACGATGGCTACAAATCTCTGGACGAAGGTCAGAAAGTTTCCTTCACCATCGAAAGCGGCGCTAAAGGCCCAGCAGCTGGTAACGTTGTAAGCCTGTAAGCTTCCAACCCAGTAGCAAAGAATTTAAAAACCCGCCTTCTGGCGGGTTTTTTCGTTTCTACTGTTGTACCTGCGGGTTAACGCAGTTTTTCTCAACCCTTCCACCCAGCGCGGCGATAAGGTTGTCCACTGCGGTGGCCGCCATGTTGTAGCGGGTTTCGTGAGTTGCCGAGCCAATGTGAGGCAGGGCGACCACGTTTGGCAATGTCAGCAGCGGTGAACTGACCGGCAGCGGCTCTTGCTCAAACACATCCAGACCCGCGGCGTGGATCTCGCCGTTTTGCAGTGCTTCAATCAGCGCCTTTTCGTCCACCACCGGGCCGCGACCCGCATTGATGAAGATGGCTGATTTCTTCATTTTCGCGAACTCTGCTTTGCCTATCAGATGATGCGTTTCTTCCGACAGCGGCAGGATCAGGCAGACGTAATCGGCTTCCTGAAGCAAGGTATCCAGCTCGCAATAGCGCGCGTTAAAGCGCTCTTCAGCTTCAGTGTGATGGCGACGCGCGTTGTACAGCACCGGCATGTTAAAGCCGAAATGCGCACGTTGCGCCAGTGCCATACCAATACGGCCCATGCCGACAATCCCCAGCGTTTTGCCGTGAACATCCACACCGAACCAGTCCGGGCCAATGCTCTTTGTCCATTCACCCGCTTTCACGCGTTCGGCCACTTCCACCACCCGGCGGGCGGTGCTGAGCACCAGCGCCATCAGCGTGTCGGCCACGGTTTCTGTCAGGGCATACGGGGTATGCATCAGCAGAACTTTGCGGGTGTTCAGGGCCTCGACGTCGAAGTTGTCATACCCTACAGAAATCGTAGAGGTAGCACGAAGCTTCGGCATTTTCTCCAGCAATGTGACATCCACTTTCTCGCTTGAACCCAGCAGGCCTTCAGCGCTTGCGAACGCATCAGCGTGCTGCGCGACGGTGTCCGGGCTAAGGTTCTTCACCTGAGTCACGGTGAAGTGTTCTTCCAGGCGCTTTTGCAGATCTTCAGGCAGTGCTTTATACAAAATGACGGACGGCTTCATGCTAATCTCCGTTGATTTTAAAGGGGGTCAGGCGTGACGTGCGCCGACGGGAAGCTGTTGATTATTAGCAGGCTTAACAATCAAAGTAAGCCACACTGAGGCGAAAAGTGCTACCCCCATAAATATGTACGAGGCTGACGGGCTGCCGGTCGCGCCGTTCAGGTAGCCCACAAACCAGGAGCCGCAGAACGAGCCCAGTGCACCCATGCTGTTGATAAGCGCCATCGCGCCGCCTGCCACGTTACGCGGCAGCATCTCCGGGATGATGGCGAAGAACGGTCCATACGGGGCATACATCGCTGCACCAGCGATGACCAGCAGGGTGTAAGAAGCCCAGAAATGGTTGGCGCCCACGGCCCAGGAGCCGATAAAGGCAAAAGCAGCAATCAGCAGCAGCGGCCAGACAAACAGTTTACGATTTTGCAGTTTGTCCGAGGCCCAGGAAGCGACAATCATGGCAATGGTTGCCGCCAGATAAGGCACGGATGACAGCCAGCCCACTTCCACCATGCCGAGGTTTTCGCCGCCGCTGCGGATAATCGATGGCAGCCACAGCACGAAACCGTACACGCCAATGCTCCAGGTAAAGTACTGCGCACACAGCAAAATGACGTTGCGGGAACGGAAGGCTTCACCGTAGTTACGTACCGCTTTCAGGCCCTGTTGCTCTTTATCCAGCTGCGCCTGCAAAGCTGCTTTTTCATCTTCAGAGAGCCATTTCGCCTGCGAAGGTTTGTCTTTTACCAGCACCCACCAGCAAAATGCCCAGATGACAGCCGGAACCCCTTCGATGATAAACATCTCGCGCCAGCCGAATGACTGGATCAGGTAGCCAGACACTACCGACATCCAGAGTACCGTGACCGGGTTGCCGAGGATCAGAAAGGTGTTGGCGCGGGAGCGCTCAGATTTAGTGAACCAGTTGCTGATGTAGATAAGCATCGCTGGCATTACTGCCGCTTCGACCACACCAAGAATAAAGCGAATGGCGGCCAGGGCAGGAATATTGTTCACCACGCCGGTCAGTGAAGCGCAGCCGCCCCAGAGGATCAGGCAGATAAAGATTAGCTTACGAACACTGCGACGTTCGGCGTAGATAGCGCCAGGGATCTGGAAGAAGAAATAGCCGAGGAAGAAAAGGGCACCTAACAGGGAAGAGATACCTTTGGTGATCCCCAGGTCTTCAGTGATGCCCGCGGCGGACGCGAAACTGAAGTTTGCACGATCAAGATACGCCAGGCTGTACGTGATAAACACGATTGGCATGATGTACCACCAGCGTTTTGCTGCATTGGTCGAACTGTTCATAGGCTTGCCTCTGTTGTTGAGGTTTGTACCGCCGTTGTATGTAGGGTACACGGTGGTTTGTTTTGTGTGGTGTGGCTTGTTGCCTTCACCCTGGCCCTCTTCCCGGTGGGAGAGGGAATTCAGGAACCGAGCTGCGCTCGTGTCGGTAATCCTTCGCTGTCACCCTGCACCTGGATGGCCAGCGATCCAATTTTGTTGCCGCGCGATACGGCCTGGTGCAGCGTTTTGCCTTCCAGCAGGGCGCTAATCACCCCCACAGCAAACCCGTCGCCAGCCCCAACGGTGTCGACTACGTTGTCGACTTTTACCGCGGCAACTGCGCCTTGTTCACCCTCGGCGGTTTTAAACCAGGCACCGTCGGCACCGGTTTTCAGCACCACGGCTTTTACCCCTTTGTTCAGGTAAAAATCAGCGATCCCTTCCGGCGTCTTTTGGCCGGTGAGGATGATCCCCTCTTTCACACCCGGCAATACCCAGTCGGCCTGGAAAGCCAGATGGTTAAGCTTTTCAACCATTTCGGCTTCACTTTTCCAAAGCACCGGGCGCAGGTTAGGATCGAAAGAGATCGTTTTCCCTTGCGCTTTCATGGCCGCAGCTGCGTGATCCAGCAGTTCATAAGAGCTGGCGGAGAGCGCTGCCGCCACGCCGCTCAGGTGCAGATGGCGTGCGGAGGAGAAATAGTGGGCGTGATAGTCGTTAACCGACAGATGGCTCGCCGCCGAGCCTTTGCGGAAATATTCCACAATGGGATCGGTTCCATTTTCAACTTTAGATTTCAGCTGAAAACCGGTCGCGAAGCGCGCATCAAGGGTGACACCCGCGGCATCAATACCCTCTTTTTTCAGCGTATCCAGAACGAAATGGCCAAAACTGTCATCGCCCACGCGGCTTACCCAGCCGACGTTCAGCCCCAGGCGCGCCAGGCCGGTCGCGACGTTCAGCTCCGCCCCTGCCACGCGTTTGAAAAAGTGCTCTACCGCGCTAAGCTCGCCCGTTTGCGTGGCTACGAACATTGCCATGGCCTCGCCGATGGTGATCACATCCAGCGTCTTGTGCATGATTTACTCCTCGCGCAGCAGATTAACGTAATGACGGGTGACGGCAGCCAGGTCCGGCCCTTCCAGCGGAAACTCGATCCCGCGTGGTGCGTCAGATGGCAGCTGATCAAGCAATTCCAGCCAGCGTGCGTCGGCGTGGTCCGGCGCAATGGCGCGGAACTGCTGATGATGTGGGACGGCGGCTTTGACGTGGATATAACTCACGGCAGGCGCCAGATGGCGGGCGGCTTCTTCCGGTGAATCACCCACCCACAGCCAGTTGCCCATATCAAATGTCAGCGTTACGGGCAGCGACAACACCCGGCAGGCTGCCTTGAAGCGCTGCATCGGCGCAAGCTGGCCGCAGTCGGTCTGATCGTTTTCGACCACCAGCGCCATGCCGCTTTCGTTCAGCAATGTACGCAGCTCCTCAAGCGGCTGCTTATCGCGGAAGTGACCCAGAGAGACTTTCAGCCACAGAGCATTGAGCGTGGTGGCTTCGGCCAGGTATCGCGAAAGGTCGGGATTGAGGGTTCCGTCAGGCGTAAACAGGGGGGCTGGCGCAGAATAACAGGCCAGTAAACCCTGCAGCTCAATGGACTCGCCCAGTGCGGGCAGCGCCAGTAACTCTTCGCTGCTGAACAGCTCACGGCGGATCTCAACGCCATCGGCACCTGCGGCGGCAATCACCGGAAGCATTGCCCGTTGGCCACCTGCCTGTCGCACCTGATCCGCACCGTATGCGGCGGTGACCACCATTATTTTCCTGCCCATTGCCTGACTCCGTTACATCACTCGATAGTATTACGCTAGATGGAACCGGTTCCAAAGGAAAGGGCAGGATGTTGAATTTATGATCGGCATCACGAAGGGGAAATTAACGGGCGGTTGAGCCCCGAACGATCAGTTCACCGGAGAAGACCTGCTCGTGAATAGCATCGCTGACGCCTTCAATACGGCGCACCACCTGCTCAACCGCGGCATAACCGATTTGCCACGTGGGTTGCTTGAGTGTGGTAATGCCCACGCCGGCCAGCTCGGCCCACTCCAGCTCATCGAACCCCAGCAGGCCAATATCGCTGCCCCAGTGCAGGCCGATACGTTTAAGCGAGCGGGCAACTTGCAGCGTCAGCGCGCCGTTGGCGGAAATTACGGCTTTTCGCATCCCGCGATGGCGGGTGTGGAACTGGCGCAGGATGTTGTCGATCTGGTCGGCTTCATGCAGCGGGGTTTCGGCATTCTCGGCAATCACGCCCGGGTAGCGTGCCATGGTCACGCGGAATGCCGCCAGCCGATCGCGGCGGGTATTGACCGTACCCAGCGGTTCGCTCAGAAACAGGATAGCCTCAAAGCCCTGTTCGATGAGATGTTCGGTTGCGGTGGTAGCTGCCTGAGTGTTATCCAGGCCGACGACATCGCAGGCGAATTCCGGGATTTTTCTGTCGATAAGCACCATCGGCAGGGAGGATTGTTGCAGGCGATTCAGGCCTTCTTCGCGCATTCCCACGGCATTCACCACAATCCCTTCCACCTGGTAACTGCGCAGCAGATCGAGGTAGTGCAGCTCCTGGTCGACCTCGTTATTGGTGTTACACACCAGCGGGGTGAACCCTTTTTCACGGCAGGCCGCTTCAATCCCACTTAACACATTTACGGAGTAGGGGTTGGTGATGTCGGCGATGATAAGCCCAATAAGACGCGTACGGCCATGCTTCAGGCCGCGAGCCATCAGGCTTGGGCGATAATCCAGGTCGGCAATAGCTTGTTCAATACGTGCCAGCAGGGCGTCAGACAACAGATGTTTCTCGCCGTTGAGATAGCGTGAAATACTGGTTTTACCGGTTTTGGCGGCTTTGGCTACGTCGCTGATGGTGGCCCGTGCTGATTTGCTCATCGTTGATTTCCCTGAATTGAGTGAGAACACCTTAGCGGGAAAATCTGACGAATCAAGTGATTTGCCCGGTGGCGCTGCGCTTACCGGGCCTACATATCGAACGTAGGCCGGGTAAGGCGAAGCCGCCACCCGGCGCAATGATTACTGCACAGGACTCAGGGTGATCTCTACGCGACGGTTTTGCGCTTTGCCTTCCGCGGTGCTGTTGCTGGCGATAGGATTAGCAGGGCCCATTCCCTTGCTACTGATACGGTTAGCCTCAACGCCCTGGGTAATCAGCGAGCTGGATACGGCATCGGCACGCTGCTGCGACAGACGGTTGTTGAGATCCAGGCTGCCCGTGTTGTCGGTAAAGCCGAACACGTTCACGGCTGTCTTGTTGTACTCTTTCAGCACCATCGCCACGCCGGTCAGGGTGTTTGCACCTGCTGGCTTCAGCGTTGAGCTGTTGGAGTCAAAGGTCACGTTGTTTGGCATGTTGAGGATGATGTTGTCGCCATTACGCGTCACGCTCACGCCGGTTCCCTTCATTTTCTCGCGCAGTTTTGATTCCTGCACATCCATGTAGTAACCCGCGCCGCCGCCCAGTGCTGCACCGGCCGCTGCGCCAATCAGTGCGCCTTTGCCGCGATCTTTCTTGGAAGAGGAGAGTGCGCCAATGCCCGCGCCTACCAGCGAACCGAGACCTGCGCCGATGCCCGCTTTTCCTGCTTCGCTCTCACCGGTATAAGGGTTTGTTGTGCAGCCTGAAACAGCCATTGCGCCGCTCACCAGAGCAGCAATTACGAGTACGCGTTTTTTCATCTTATTTCCTTAATCCTTTTTATTCTTTGCCACGACGAGCGTGGCGGTTGATTATGACGTCCAGATACGGAGAAAATTCCGGGTATTACTCTGAAATTTGTGTCAAACCATAAACAGCCTCAATAAGAAGGCCGTAAAACCTGCACGCAACCAGGAGCGCACGCTTGAGCACCTCAACAAAAACGATTCTGACCGCCGCCCACTGGGGCCCGATGCTGGTCGAAACCGATGGCGAAAACGTCTTGTCATCCCGCGGGGCACTGCCTTCGCAACATCCGAACTCGCTTCAGACAGTCGTTCGCGATCAGGTACACAGTAAAACCCGCGTGCGCTGGCCGATGGTCCGCAGAGGTTTTTTGATGTCACCGGATAAACCGCAAGGTATCCGCGGGCAGGATGAGTTTGTACGCGTGAGCTGGGACGATGCGCTCGCGCTGATCCACGCGCAGCATAAACGTATCCGCGAGAGCTATGGTCCATCGTCCATTTTTGCGGGCTCTTATGGCTGGCGTTCAAACGGGGTACTGCACAAAGCCGCCACGCTTCTCCAGCGTTATATGAGCCTGGCCGGGGGTTATACCGGGCATCTGGGGGATTATTCGACCGGCGCGGCGCAGGCCATCATGCCGTACGTGGTGGGTGGAAACGAAGTTTACCAGCAGCAGACCAGCTGGCCGCTGGTGCTGGAACACACCGATGTGGTGGTGCTGTGGAGTGCTAACCCGCTCAATACGCTCAAGATTGCGTGGAATGCCACTGACGAACAGGGTATTCCTTACTTTGATGCGCTGCGTAAAAGCGGCAAACGCATTATTTGCATCGATCCGATGCGCTCTGAAACCATGGATTTCATGGGTGACAGCGCCGAATGGATTGCCCCGCACATGGGAACCGATGTGGCGATGATGCTGGGTATCGCGCATACGCTGGTGGAACACGGCTGGCAGGATGAGGCGTTTCTGGCGCGGTATACCACCGGTTACGACAAATTTGCGGAGTACCTGACTGGCAAAACCGACGGGATCGCTAAAACGGCTGAATGGGCGGCAGAGATCTGCGGTGTAAGTGCAGAGAAAATCCGCGAGCTGGCGGCGTTGTTCCACGAAAATGCCACCATGCTAATGTCCGGCTGGGGGATGCAGCGCCAGCAATACGGTGAGCAAAAACACTGGATGCTGGTGACACTCGCTGCAATGCTTGGCCAGATTGGTACGCCGGGCGGGGGTTTTGGCCTCTCTTATCACTTCGCGAACGGCGGAAACCCTACGCGTAAAGCCGCTGTGCTGGGGTCCATGCAAGGGACCGTTCACAACGGCACTGATGCGGTGGATAAAATCCCGGTGGCGCGCATTGTTGAGGCACTGGAAAACCCTGGCGGGTTCTATCAGCACAACGGCATGGACCGGCATTTCCCGGATATTCGCTTTGTCTGGTGGGCGGGCGGTGCGAACTTTACCCATCATCAGGATACCAACCGTCTGATCCGCGCCTGGCAGAAACCGGAGCTGGTGGTGATTTCAGAATGCTTCTGGACTGCCGCCGCCAGGCACGCAGATATCGTTCTGCCTGCCACGACCTCGTTTGAACGTAACGACCTCACCATGACCGGCGATTACAGTAATCAGCATATGGTGCCGATGAAGCGTGTTGTGGCGCCGCGTGATGAAGCGCGCGATGACCTGGATGTCTTTGCCGAACTGAGCGAGCTCTGGGAAGAGGGGGGACGCGAGCGCTTCACCGAGGGTAAAACCGATCTGGAATGGCTGGAAACGTTCTACCAGATAGCCGCTCAGCGTGGCGCTGCGCAGGGCGTCACATTGCCTCCGTTTGCCCAGTTTTGGGAAGCGAATGACATTTTCGAAATGCCGGAGAGCGAGCAGAATGCGCAATTTGTCCGTTTTGCCGATTTCCGCCGCGATCCGCAAAATCATCCGCTGAAAACCGAGAGCGGGAAAATTGAAATCTACAGCCAGCGGATCGCCAGTTTTAATTACGCCGACTGTCCGCCGCATCCTGCATGGCTTGAGCCAGACGAATGGCACGGAAACGCGCAGCCGCAGCAGCTTCAGATTCTGTCTGCTCACCCGGCGCACCGCTTACACAGTCAGCTTAACTATACCTCGCTGCGTGAACAATACGCCGTAGCAGGACGCGAGCCGATCACGTTGCATAAAGACGATGCGCAGGCGCGCGGGATTGTGGATGGCGATGTGGTGCGTGTCTGGAACCAGCGCGGGCAAGTGCTGGCGGGCGCTGTGGTGAGTGACGGGATCAGGCCTGGCGTTATCTGTATCCACCAGGGGGCATGGCCAGACCTTGAGCTGACCGAAGGCGGTATCTGTAAAAATGGGGCCGTCAACGTGCTGACCAAAGATCTCCCCAGCTCAAAGCTGGGGAATGGGTGTGCCGGAAACACGGCGCTGGCATGGGTCGAGAAATACCAGGGGCCTGAACTTACACTAACGGCGTTTGATCCGCCTGCCAGCTCATGATCCACGTCGGGTGTTGAGTGTCATCCTGCCAGGCGCTGTCTTCGATGCGAAAGCCCTGGGAATGGTAGAAATTCACCGCCCGGACGTTTTTCTGATACACCTCAAGGCTTAAATGCGGGTAGCGCTGCTGAACATAGTTCAGCAGCGCGCGCCCGATACCTTTCCCGATGAATGCCGGTGCGACAAACAGCGCGCCGACAAACTGCGTCTGCATCACGCTAATGAATCCGCACGGGCGTCCGTCTTCTTCCCAGACCCAGGTTTCTGCCGACGGAAGATAGACGTCACGCACCAGAATTTCATTCTCTTTCCAGTAGCCCGGGTCGATAAACGGATGCGCCTCGGTGGTACTTTCAAGCCATAAGCTCAGTAACGGATCTGCATTTTCACTTTGCCATTTGCGGATCATCAACGCCCCCAGGGTGACAGATGCAGCCTGTAATATGGTCGTTCACCAGCCCACAGGCCTGCATAAAGGAATAACAGATAGTGGTGCCCACAAATTTAAACCCTCTTTTCTTCAGCGCCTTAGACAGCGCATCTGAAGCGGGGGTTGAGGTGGGGATCTCCGCGAGCGTTGCGGCCAGCGTCACTTTTGGGGTGTTGTCCACAAATGACCAGACAAAATCTGAGAACGGCTCGCCGTTTTGCGCCATGGCCAGGAACGCCCGCGCGTTACCGATGATGGCCTGTATTTTGCCGCGATGACGGATAATACCGGCGTCCAGAACCAGCCTTTCTACATCCTCGTCGGTCATTGCCGCGACCTTAACGGGATCAAACTGATGGAAGGCTGCGCGGTAGTTTTCACGCTTCTTCAGAACGGTTATCCAGGAAAGACCGGCCTGCTGACCTTCCAGACAGATCATCTCAAAGAGTTTTTTGCCGTCTTTTTCCGGCACACCCCATTCCTGATCGTGATAGTCGATATAGAGCTGATCCTGGCTTACCCAGCCGCAACGTTGCATAGGTTATCTCCCTTATTGATACTGAAATCGCAAAAATTTCAATCTTTCAGGCTTGACGTGTCTGCTAAAGAGACAATAGTTAATACAGGGCTAAGCCCTGATACCTCTTCCTAAACAATGATAAATATCGCCGAATTCGGCTCTGTCTGGAGTCGCTTTGATGATGATAAAAAAAATCAGTGGCTGCCATGCAGTTTTGGGCCTGGCAGGTGTCTCAGTCTGTTTATTTTCCTGTAACACTGCTTTGGCCTGGCAACAGGAATATATCGTTTCAGATACACAAAGCAATACGGCGGAACGCTATACATGGGACGCCGATCACCAACCGCGTTATGAAGATATTCTCGCAGAGCGTATTAAGACGTCGCAGAATGCGCCCGGGCTCGCCCTGACTCTGCCGTCTGACTCGACGTCTGAACTTCCCGGCTCGATGAGCCTTGGGTGGAATTTCCCTGTCACCAGCCATATCACCACCGGACCCGTCCTGGCATGGCGTTATGATGGTTCGGCTCCAAACATGTACAACGAGTTTGGTGATAGCGCCACAACGCAATCACTGACCGACCCGCTCTGGCACGCCAGCGTCAGCTCGCTGGGCTGGCGAGTGGATACGCAATATGGCGAACTGCGCCCCTGGGCAAAGATTAGCTATAACCAGCAGTTTGGTGAAAATCAGTGGAAATCGCAGTTTGGCATGTCCCAGTCGCCCGCGCCGATGCAGTACGGTAACTGGGTGGATGTGACGGTCGGTGCCGATGTACTGCTTAACCCGCATATGGCAGCGTATGCCTCTTTATCTCAGGCGGATAACACCACCGCCGGCGAAGACTTTTTGTATACCCTGGGTGTGAGTGCAAAATTCTAGGGTTGTAACTTTTTTCAACGATGCGATAACATCTTTGGCACAATAATGGTCGGGGTTGCAGCGATAGTATGCACTAACACACTTTCGCTCCTGACCCCGGCAAGGTCATTCATTCCTGAATCCAGGCATTTCATTCCGTCTCTCCTGCATTTCATGCCGTTTTCCCCCAGATGTTTTAAGGTTTTGTTTATCGTTGTCCTCAGCGAATTCCCTTAATTTCTCTTGCAGGACAACTGCCATGAACACATCAACATACAACCGCACTCGCTGGCTGACCTTATTTGGCACCATCGTGACTCAGTTTGCGCTAGGTTCGGTCTATACCTGGAGCCTGTTTAACAGCGCACTTTCCGATAAGCTCGGCGCGCCGGTGAGCCAGGTGGCGTTTTCCTTTGGTTTATTGAGTCTTGGCCTGGCGCTTTCCTCCTCGGTGGCGGGTAAGTTGCAGGAACGTTTTGGTGTTAAGCGTGTCACCATGGCGTCCGGTGTTTTGTTGGGTGTGGGTTTTTTCCTGACGGCACACTCCAGCAACCTGATGATGCTGTGGCTGAGCGCCGGCGTGCTGGTGGGGCTGGCAGACGGTGCGGGTTATCTGCTGACGCTGTCAAACTGTGTGAAATGGTTCCCGGAACGCAAGGGGTTAATCTCCGCCTTTGCTATCGGGTCTTATGGCCTGGGCAGCCTCGGCTTCAAATTTATCGATTCGCATCTTCTGGCCTCCGTGGGTCTTGAGAAGACCTTCATGATCTGGGGCGTTATCGTGCTGGTGATGATCCTGTTCGGGGCGACGCTGATGAAAGATGCGCCTCAGCAGGAAGTGAAATCCGTCAATGGGGTGATGGAAAATGACTTCACCCTGGCGCAGTCCATGCGTAAACCACAGTATTGGATGCTGGCAGTCATGTTCCTGACGGCCTGCATGAGTGGTCTGTACGTGATTGGCGTGGCGAAAGATATTGCTCAGGGGATGGTGAAACTCGATGCGCTCACCGCCGCTAACGCGGTAACCGTTATCTCTATCGCTAACCTGTCCGGCCGCCTGGTGCTGGGTATTCTGTCCGATAAAATTGCCCGTATCCGCGTGATCACCATTGGTCAGGTGGTATCGCTGGTGGGGATGGCAGCGCTGCTCTTTGCGCCACTGAATGAAGCGACGTTCTTTGCCGCGATTGCCTGCGTCGCCTTCAACTTTGGCGGCACCATCACCGTATTCCCGTCACTGGTGAGTGAATTCTTTGGCCTGAATAACCTGGCGAAAAACTACGGTGTGATTTACTTAGGTTTTGGTATCGGCAGCATTTGCGGCTCGCTGATTGCCTCACTGTTTGGCGGCTTCTATGTGACCTTCTGCGTCATATTCGCATTACTGATTATTTCGCTGGCACTGTCGACAACGATCCGTCAGCCGCAGCGCGAAGTATTTACCGAAGCACATGCATAATGCATAAGATAAAAAGGCCGGCGTTCCGGCCTTTTTATTGCCTGTAAAACGGAGACTTAGACAAAATTGTCTGCATTCGTATTTGATTTTTTGTAAATAACTGTTCCGATCACATTCTCTGCTGCCACTTTTTCCTTTCCCTGTGGTCTACTGACCACGCTTGTAGACGTTTCTTATAACGATTCCCTGAGCGAATATTTAATCTGTTCACATTTAGTACAAAGGTGGACGGCGTTACTGTCCCTTTTTCCGGGTAGCTTGCATGAAATACATTAAATCGATGGCGCAACAAAAGCTGAGCTTTTTGCTGGCGTTGTACATCGGCCTGTTTATGAATGGCGCAGTGTTTTTCCGTCGGTTTGACGGCTACGCGCAGGATTTTACCGCCTGGAAAGGAATTGCAGCGGTTGTTGAATTGGTCGCTGCTGTACTGGCTACGTTTTGTTTGCTGCGCGTGCTCTCACTGTTTGGGCGACGCGTGTGGCGGGTACTGGCATCATTTGTCGTGTTGTGTTCGGCGGGTGCCAGCTATTACATGACCTTTATGAATGTGGTGATTGGCTACGGCATTATTGCCTCGGTCATGACCACGGATATCGACCTGTCGAAAGAAGTGGTTGGCCTGCACTTTGTGCTCTGGCTGCTGGCGGTCAGTGCATTGCCGCTGCTGCTTATCTGGAGCAACCGCTGCCGCTACACCTTAATACACCAAATTCGCACACCGGGGCAGCGTATCCGTAGCGTCGCGCTGGTGCTGCTGGCTGGGTTGATGGTCTGGGGGCCGATTCGCCTGCTGGAAGTGAAGCAGAAGTATGACGAGCGTACCTCTGGCGTGGATATGCCAAGCTACGGCGGCGTTGTCGCGAACTCTTATCTGCCTTCTAACTGGATCTCTGCGCTGGGGTTGTATGCCTGGGCTCAGGTGGATGAATCCTCCGATAACAAATCGCTGATGAACCCGGCGAAGAAGTTCTCTTACGTGGCCCCGAAAGATATTGATGACACCTATGTTGTCTTTATTATCGGTGAAACGACCCGCTGGGATCACATGGGCATCCTCGGCTATGACCGCAATACCACGCCAAAACTGGCTCAGGAGAAAAACCTGGTTGCCTATCGTGGCTACTCTTGCGATACGGCGACAAAGCTCTCCCTGCGCTGCATGTTCGTGCGTGAGGGCGGGGCAAGCGATAACCCGCAGCGTACGCTCAAGGAACAGAACGTTTTCTCGGTGCTTCGCCAGCTAGGGTTCTCGTCCGATCTTTATGCGATGCAAAGCGAGATGTGGTTCTACAGCAACACGATGGCGCAGAACATTGCCTACCGTGAGCAGATTGGCGCAGAGCCGCGTAACCGTGGCAAGAATGTCGATGACATGCTGCTGATCGACGAGATGAAAAACTCGCTGAACGGCAATCCTGATGGTAAGCACATGATTATTCTGCATACCAAAGGCTCGCACTTTAACTACACCCAGCGCTATCCGCGTAGCTTTGCGAAGTGGACCCCAGAGTGTGTCGGGGTGGATAAAGACTGTACCAAAGAGCAGTTGATTAACTCCTTCGATAACTCGGTGTCCTACGTTGACCACTTTATTGATAGCGTGATTGACCAGGTGCGTGATAAGAAAGCGATTGTGTTCTATGCCGCTGACCATGGTGAATCCATCAATGAGTTTGAGCACCTGCACGGTACGCCGCGCAAGATGGCACCACCGGAGCAGTTCCGCGTACCAATGATGGTGTGGATGTCTGATAAGTATCTGGAAGACCCGGAGAAAGCGAAGATGTTTGCGCATCTGAAAACAGAGGCGGAAATGAAGGTGCCGCGTCGTCACGTTGAGCTGTACGACACCATTTTGGGCTGCCTGGGGTATACCTCACCTGACGGTGGCATCAACGAAAATAACAACTGGTGTAAACTCCCCGATAGCACCGCAAAAGCCGCACAATAGCTCCTCTGGCGAGTTTCTCGCCAGTTGAATGGCTTTTTTAATTTAGGGGATTGACGGGGGCGTACCTCAGCAGTAAGATGCGCTCCGCATTCGGCGAGTAGCGCAGCTTGGTAGCGCAACTGGTTTGGGACCAGTGGGTCGGAGGTTCGAATCCTCTCTCGCCGACCACATTCGAAACCCTGCTCTTAGAGCAGGGTTTTTTGCATCTGAAGCTTATGAGGATGAGAATCTCCGGGGAAGGAGGTTCGACTCTCGCGAAGCGAGAGAACGTTGCTTTAGCAACGGCCCGAAGGGCGAGCCACGCAGTGGCGAGTCATCCTCTCTCGCCGACCACATTCTGAAAAGGGCTAACCACAAGGTTAGCCCTTTTTGCATTAGCGGGTTATTCATCCCGATTGTCTAAAACGCCCCTTATCCCTGCTTCAACCTGCCTGTTAACGATTTTGTGACATAATCCATTGTATTTTTTTATATATAGATTGATCTTTTTTCGCGTTGCTTATGGATAACCTCAGCATTTTTCGCTGTGCGTTTTAACGTTCGCGGAATTTAGTGCTCAGATAATCACCATTCTGCAAGAAAATTTACCCAATCTGAATAAAAGTTAATCACTGGATGTTGCAGAATATGAAGATATTTGTGCTGCAACATAGCGAGTAGCATAAATTTCCCTGCTGAAAACTGGCTTCTAAAGTTTTTTTAATCTTTGTTTGCGGTTTCTCACACTCAGCGTAAATCCCCGTCACCTGTATTGACGTTTTCACATTCTGTTGACAGATTGTAGGGCACGAGGGGCATTTCAGGGAGGATCTGCGCTGCAACTCAAAGGCTCTTCTGAAAGGATTCTCCATCCCTTTAACGCCTTCGGGCATCACCGACCGGACCGGGTAAAAAATAAATAAAGGTCAGGCGGCGTAACACAACAAAGCAAAACATCACATTGGAGCAGAATAATGAGTATTTCCTTGAAGAAGTCAGGGATGCTGAAGCTTGGTCTGAGCCTGGTGGCTCTCACCGTCGCAGCAAGCGTACAGGCAAAAACCCTGGTTTACTGTTCTGAAGGCTCGCCGGAAGGCTTTAACCCACAGCTCTTTACCTCTGGTACAACGTACGACGCAAGCTCCGTACCAATCTATAACCGTCTGGTTGAATTCAAAACCGGGACTACGGAAGTTATTCCGGGTCTGGCTGAGAAGTGGGAAGTCAGCGAAGACGGCAAAACCTATACCTTCCATTTACGCCAGGGCGTGAAGTGGCAGGACAGCAAAGAATTCAAACCAACGCGCGACTTTAACGCCGATGACGTTGTGTTCTCTTTCGATCGTCAGAAAAACGCTCAGAACCCGTACCACAAAGTGTCTGGCGGCAGCTATGAATACTTCGAAGGGATGGGTCTGCCGGATCTGATCTCTGAAGTGAAAAAAGTTGACGATAAAACCGTTCAGTTCGTGCTGACCCGCCCGGAAGCACCATTCCTGGCTGACCTGGCAATGGACTTCGCGTCTATTCTGTCTAAAGAATACGCGGACAACATGCTGAAAGCGGGCACCCCGGAGAAAGTAGACCTGGATCCAATCGGTACTGGCCCATTCCAGCTGCTGCAATACCAGAAAGATTCTCGCATTCTGTATAAAGCGTTCCCGGGCTACTGGGGTACTAAACCTCAGATCGACCGTCTGGTGTTCTCCATCACCCCTGACGCCTCTGTGCGTTACGCAAAACTGCAGAAAAACGAGTGCCAGGTTATGCCATACCCGAACCCGGCTGATATCGCGCGTATGAAGCAGGATAAAAACATCAACCTGCTGGAGCAGGCTGGCCTGAACGTGGGCTATCTCTCCTTCAACACCGAGAAAAAACCGTTTGATGACGTGAAAGTACGTCAGGCGCTGACTTACGCAGTGAACAAAGAAGCGATCATCAAAGCGGTTTATCAGGGTGCAGGCGTTGCCGCTAAGAACCTGATCCCACCAACAATGTGGGGCTACAACGACGACGTTAAAGACTACACCTACGATCCTGAGAAAGCGAAAGCGCTGCTGAAAGAAGCAGGCCAGGATAAAGGCTTTACCGTTGAGCTGTGGGCGATGCCAGTACAGCGTCCGTACAACCCGAACGCACGCCGTATGGCTGAAATGGTTCAGGCTGACTGGGCTAAGATCGGCGTTCAGGCCAAGATTGTGACCTACGAGTGGGGCGAGTATCTGAAACGCGCCAAAGCGGGTGAGCATCAGGCTGTGATGATGGGCTGGACCGGCGACAATGGGGATCCAGACAACTTCTTCGCAACCCTGTTCAGCTGCGCTGCGGCGAAAGACGGTTCCAACTACTCTCGCTGGTGCTACAAGCCGTTTGAAGACCTGATTCAGCCGGCGCGTGCGACCGACGATCACAACAAACGTATTGAACTGTACAAACAAGCTCAGGTTGTTATGCACGATCAGGCTCCGGCTCTGATTGTTGCTCACTCCACCGTGTACGAGCCAGTGCGTAAAGAAGTGAAAGGCTACGTGGTTGATCCACTGGGCAAACACCACTTCGAAAACGTATCTGTTGAATAATTAAAAGCAACGCCAGGCGGCGCTGCGCCTGCACTGGCCTACGGTATGTAGGCCGGGTAAGCGTAGTGCCACCCGGCAGCAGTGCTTTATTCCCTCTCTGAAAGGGGAGGGAATAAGATTTGTGAGCAATACAGACGTCACGCTTTTTGCCGTGCGTCATCAGAGAGAATCCGGGTTATGTTGCAGTTCATCCTCCGACGTCTGGGACTTGTTATCCCCACGTTTATCGGTATCACTCTTCTCACTTTTGCCTTCGTTCATATGATCCCCGGCGACCCGGTAATGATTATGGCGGGCGAGCGTGGTATTTCCCCTGAACGCCATGCCCAGTTGCTGGCTGAGCTTGGTCTGAACAAGCCGCTGTGGCAGCAATACCTCAACTATATCTGGGGTGTGTTGCACGGTGACTTAGGTATTTCGCTGAAAAGCCGTCTTCCGGTGTGGGACGAGTTCGTGCCGCGTTTTAAAGCGACGCTGGAACTTGGTGTCTGCGCCATGATTTTTGCCACTGCGGTGGGTATTCCCGTCGGTGTACTGGCTGCCGTTAAGCGTGGTTCTATTTTCGATCATACCGCTGTTGGTCTGGCGCTGACCGGCTACTCCATGCCTATCTTCTGGTGGGGCATGATGCTGATTATGCTGGTGTCGGTGCAGTGGAACCTGACGCCGGTTTCCGGGCGTGTCAGCGATATGGTCTTCCTTGATGACTCCAACCCGTTGACCGGCTTTATGCTGATCGATACGGCCATCTGGGGTGAACCAGGTAACTTTATCGATGCAGTGGCCCACATGATCCTGCCTGCAATGGTGCTGGGCACCATTCCTCTGGCGGTTATCGTGCGTATGACCCGCTCATCGATGCTGGAAGTGCTGGGCGAGGACTACATCCGTACTGCCCGCGCGAAAGGCCTGACCCGGATGCGCGTCATCATCGTTCATGCGCTGCGTAACGCAATGCTGCCGGTCGTTACCGTTATCGGTTTGCAGGTCGGGACGTTGCTGGCAGGGGCGATCCTGACCGAGACCATCTTCTCCTGGCCGGGACTTGGACGCTGGCTGATTGATGCGCTGCAACGCCGTGACTATCCGGTGGTGCAGGGCGGTGTGCTGCTGGTTGCGACGATGATTATCCTCGTCAACCTGCTGGTCGATTTGCTGTACGGCGTGGTGAACCCGCGTATTCGTCATAAGAAGTAAGGGGCCATCATGTCACAGGTTTCTGAAAACAAAGTTGTCGCTGCACCGGTTCCAATGACACCGTTGCAGGAGTTCTGGCACTACTTCAAACGCAATAAAGGCGCAGTGGTGGGGCTGGTCTATGTATCCATCATGATCCTGATTGCGGTGTTTGCGAACGTGCTTGCACCGTATAACCCGGCGGATCAGTTCCGTGATGCGCTGCTTGCTCCTCCTGCCTGGCAGGATGGCGGTAGCCTGGCGCACCTGCTGGGCACTGACGACGTGGGCCGCGATGTGCTGTCGCGTCTGATGTACGGCGCACGCCTGTCGCTGCTGGTAGGCTGCCTGGTGGTGGTGCTGTCGCTGATCATGGGTATCGTTCTGGGTCTGATCGCAGGCTACTTCGGCGGTATCGTTGATAACATCATCATGCGCATTGTCGACATCATGCTGGCGCTGCCAAGCCTGCTTCTGGCACTGGTTCTGGTTGCGATATTCGGCCCGTCGATAGGTAACGCAGCGCTTGCGCTGACATTTGTGGCACTGCCTCACTACGTGCGATTAACGCGCGCGGCGGTGCTGGTGGAAGTGCATCGCGACTACGTTACCGCTTCTCGCGTCGCGGGCGCCGGCGCAATGCGTCAGATGTTCGTTAATATTTTCCCGAACTGCCTTGCGCCGCTGATTGTTCAGGCGTCGCTCGGTTTCTCTAACGCCATTCTCGATATGGCCGCTCTTGGCTTCCTTGGCATGGGTGCGCAGCCGCCTACACCGGAGTGGGGCACTATGCTCTCCGACGTGTTGCAGTTCGCACAAAGCGCCTGGTGGGTCGTCACCTTCCCGGGTCTGGCGATTCTGCTGACGGTGCTGGCATTTAACCTGATGGGTGATGGTCTGCGTGATGCACTTGATCCCAAACTGAAGCAGTAAGAGGCACGAGATGGCGTTATTAAATGTAGATAAATTATCGGTGCACTTCGGCGACGAAGGCACACCGTTTCGCGCCGTGGACCGTATCAGCTACAGCGTAAATCAGGGCGAAGTGGTCGGCATTGTAGGGGAGTCAGGTTCCGGTAAATCGGTCAGCTCGCTGGCAATTATGGGGTTGATTGACTATCCGGGCCGCGTGATGGCCGAAAGCCTGGAGTTTAACGGGCAGGATCTGAAGCGCATTTCTGAGAAGCAGCGCCGCCAGCTGGTCGGTGCTGAAGTGGCGATGATCTTCCAGGACCCGATGACCAGCCTTAACCCATGCTACACCGTCGGTTTCCAGATTATGGAAGCGATTAAGGTACATCAGGGTGGTAACAAGAAAACCCGTCGTCAGCGTGCCATCGACCTGTTAACTCAGGTGGGGATCCCCGATCCGGGTTCACGTCTGGACGTGTATCCGCACCAGCTTTCCGGCGGTATGAGCCAGCGCGTTATGATTGCGATGGCCATTGCCTGTCGACCAAAACTGCTGATTGCCGATGAACCGACAACGGCGCTGGACGTGACCATCCAGGCACAAATCATCGAACTGCTGCTGGAGTTGCAGCAGAAAGAGAACATGGCGCTGGTATTGATCACTCATGACCTGGCGCTGGTGGCTGAAGCGGCACACAAAATTATTGTGATGTATGCCGGGCAGGTTGTGGAAACGGGCGCGGCGAACGACATCTTCCGTGCGCCACGTCATCCATATACGCAGGCTCTGCTGCGTGCGCTGCCGGAGTTTGCGCAGGACAAAGCGCGTCTGGCGTCATTGCCGGGTGTTGTTCCAGGCAAATATGACCGTCCGCAGGGCTGCCTGCTGAACCCGCGCTGCCCGTACGCAACGGACAAATGCCGCACCGAGGAGCCAGAACTTGCCTTGCTGGGTGACGGCCGTCAGTCCAAATGTCACTACCCACTCGATGATGCCGGGAGGCCAACACTATGAGTACGCAACAGGCCGCCACGCAACAACTGCTGTTGCAGGCCATCGACCTGAAAAAACACTACCCGGTGAAGAAGGGGCTGTTCGCACCTGAGCGCCTGGTAAAAGCGCTTGATGGCGTATCGTTCACCCTGGAGCGTGGTAAAACGCTGGCGGTGGTGGGTGAGTCCGGCTGCGGGAAATCCACGCTGGGCCGCTTGCTGACGATGATCGAAACGCCTACCGGTGGTGAGCTTTACTATCAGGGCCAGGATCTGCTCAAGCACGATCCGCAGGCGCAGAAGCTGCGTCGCCAGAAAATCCAGATTGTGTTCCAGAACCCGTACGGTTCGCTGAACCCGCGTAAGAAAGTGGGGCAGATCCTTGAAGAGCCTCTGCTGATTAACACCAGCCTGAGCAAAGAACAGCGTCGTGAAAAAGCGCTGGCGATGATGGCGAAAGTCGGGCTTAAAACCGAGCACTACGATCGTTACCCGCACATGTTCTCTGGCGGCCAGCGTCAGCGTATCGCTATCGCCCGTGGTCTGATGCTGGACCCGGATGTGGTGATTGCCGATGAACCAGTATCGGCCCTCGACGTTTCCGTTCGCGCCCAGGTGCTTAACCTGATGATGGACTTACAGCAGGAGCTGGGGCTGTCGTACGTGTTTATTTCGCATGACCTGTCCGTTGTTGAGCATATTGCGGATGAAGTGATGGTGATGTATCTGGGGCGGTGTGTCGAGAAGGGGACGAAAGATCAGATCTTTAATAACCCTCGTCATCCGTATACTCAGGCGCTGTTGTCCGCCACACCGCGTCTGAACCCTGACGACCGCCGCGAACGTATTAAGCTGACCGGCGAGCTGCCAAGCCCGCTGAACCCGCCTCCGGGATGTGCATTCAACGCCCGTTGTCGTCGTCGCTTCGGCCCTTGCACACAGTTGCAGCCGCAGCTGAAAGACTACGGTGGTCAACTGGTGGCGTGCTTTGCCGTCGACCAGGATGAAAACGGCGAAAAGCCGCACGCGTAATGCAAAAACAAAAAACCGGCGATTATCGCCGGTTTTTTTATGTCTGCTTAACGCTTATTTCCGCAGGCGGATCTGGTCGACCGCGTGCTTCTCGCTCTTGGTGAGGATCAGGCTCGCGCGCTCGCGGGTCGGCAGAATGTTCTCTTTCAGGTTCACGTAGTTGATCTCATTCCACAGCCCCGTTGCCACACTGATGGCCTCTTCTTCAGAGAGCTGAGCGTAGTTGTGGAAGTAGGAGTCAGGATCGGTGAACGCCCCTTCACGGAATTTCAGGAAGCGGTTGATATACCAGCTTTGCAGCAAATCTTCCGGCGCATCGACATAAATAGAGAAATCGACAAAGTCGGAGACGAATACGTGGTGGGGGTCGTGCGGATAGTCCATGCCGCTTTGCAGCACATTTAATCCTTCCAGAATCAGGATATCCGGCTGAACCACCGTTTTGTCACCATCCGGGATGCGGTCATAAATCAGGTGCGAGTAAACCGGTGCGGTCACGTTTGGCGCGCCTGATTTCAGATCGGAGACGAATTTAACCAGTCGGTGCATATCATAAGAAAGAGGGAAGCCCTTCTTCTTCATCAGACCGCGTTCTTTTAACACTTCATTCGGGTGCAAAAAGCCGTCTGTGGTGATCAGCTCTACGCTGCGATGCTCAGGCCAGCGGCTCAGCAGCGCCTGCAATACGCGCGCGGTGGTGCTTTTACCGACGGCAACGCTACCCGCAATACTGATGATATAAGGAATACGCTGGCCGTTAGTCCCAAGGAACTGCTCCAGCACTGCCTGGCGTCGTAAATTGGAACTGATATAGAAGTTAAGCAATCGAGATAATGGTAAATAGATTTCTGCCACTTCTTCCAGCGACAGGTCTTCATTTATCCCTTTTAACCGCGCTATCTCACCTTCCGTCAACGTCATAGGGACGGAATCGCGCAGGGCAGCCCACTGGCTGCGGTTAAAGTGAAGATAAGGCGTCATTAACGTTTGCTCTTTTTTGCTCATAAGCATGTTTCAGTGAGCCAGCAACAAAACAGCCGGGTCGTGGCTCTTCACACAGTTAATTTTGGACAATGGGCAGGAGGTTAACACCAGATGACAGGAATAATAAGAAAAAATATAGGGAAGCACTGCTTTACGCGGGAGCCATCACGGTACGCTATATACGGTGTAAATCATGTATTCATGCTGGATTTTTAACCGTGAGTGGGTGAATTTACAGCGTTTAGACCTTCTTTCGAATAAAATGTGAGCGAAAGAACGTTTTATGCAATTTTTTAGTTGCATGACTGCTCATGTCTCCATAGAATGCGCGCTACTTGATGCCGACTTAGCTCAGTAGGTAGAGCAACTGACTTGTAATCAGTAGGTCACCAGTTCGATTCCGGTAGTCGGCACCATCAAGTCCGGTGGGGTTCCCGAGCGGCCAAAGGGAGCAGACTGTAAATCTGCCGTCACAGACTTCGAAGGTTCGAATCCTTCCCCCACCACCACTTTCTGGCAGCGTAAATGCCGCCGGAGCTGGTTAGAAAAATTAATCAGCTCAAACATGAAAAGAGAGAAATCTCTTTTTTTGTTACAGAAAGAACTGGGTAGCCGAGTTTCAGGATGCGGGCATCGTATAATGGCTATTACCTCAGCCTTCCAAGCTGATGATGCGGGTTCGATTCCCGCTGCCCGCTCCAATACGTGCTGATATGGCTCAGTTGGTAGAGCGCACCCTTGGTAAGGGTGAGGTCCCCAGTTCGACTCTGGGTATCAGCACCACTTCACTTCTCCCTCCCGTTTCTCTCTGTTTCAATTTAAATGTATTCAACAGTTCAGGCATTTCGCCTGGTTGATGTGGTGATATCACCGATTTATCCGTGTCTTAGAGGGACAATCGATGTCTAAAGAAAAGTTTGAACGTACAAAACCGCACGTTAACGTCGGTACTATCGGCCACGTTGACCATGGTAAAACAACGCTGACCGCTGCAATCACCACCGTTCTGGCTAAAACCTACGGTGGTTCTGCTCGCGCATTCGACCAGATCGATAACGCACCAGAAGAAAAAGCTCGTGGTATCACCATCAACACTTCCCACGTTGAATACGACACCCCGACTCGCCACTACGCACACGTAGACTGCCCAGGCCACGCCGACTATGTTAAAAACATGATCACCGGTGCTGCGCAGATGGACGGCGCGATCCTGGTAGTTGCTGCGACTGACGGCCCAATGCCTCAGACTCGTGAGCACATCCTGCTGGGTCGTCAGGTAGGCGTTCCTTTCATCATCGTGTTCCTGAACAAATGCGACATGGTTGATGACGAAGAGCTGCTGGAACTGGTAGAAATGGAAGTTCGTGAACTTCTGTCTCAGTACGATTTCCCAGGCGACGACACCCCAATCGTTCGTGGTTCAGCTCTGAAAGCGCTGGAAGGCGAAGCAGAGTGGGAAGCGAAAATCATCGAACTGGCTGGCTTCCTGGATTCTTACATCCCAGAACCAGAGCGTGCGATTGACAAGCCATTCCTGCTGCCAATCGAAGACGTATTCTCCATCTCCGGTCGTGGTACCGTTGTTACCGGTCGTGTAGAGCGCGGTATCATCAAAGTTGGTGAAGAAGTTGAAATCGTTGGTATCAAAGAGACTGCGAAGTCTACCTGTACTGGCGTTGAAATGTTCCGCAAACTGCTGGACGAAGGCCGTGCTGGTGAGAACGTTGGTGTTCTGCTGCGTGGTATCAAACGTGAAGAAATCGAACGTGGTCAGGTTCTGGCGAAGCCAGGCTCAATCAAGCCACACACCAAGTTCGAATCTGAAGTGTACATCCTGTCCAAAGACGAAGGCGGCCGTCATACTCCGTTCTTCAAAGGCTACCGTCCACAGTTCTACTTCCGTACAACTGACGTGACCGGTACCATCGAACTGCCAGAAGGCGTAGAGATGGTAATGCCAGGCGACAACATCAAGATGGTTGTGACTCTGATCCACCCAATCGCGATGGACGACGGTCTGCGTTTCGCAATCCGTGAAGGCGGCCGTACCGTTGGCGCGGGCGTTGTTGCTAAAGTTCTCGGCTAATCGCTGATAACATTTGACGCAATGCGCATGAAAAGGGCATCATTTGATGCCCTTTTTGCACGCTTTCACATCAGAACCTGGCTCATCAGTGATTATTTTTGTCATAATCATTGCTGAGACAGGCTCTGCAGAGAGCGTATAATCTCTAAAGGGATTAAGCGTTTCGATTTGGCTCGCCTCGCAATCGCGGGGTGAAATTATTTGTAGAATTCTTCTTACAGGTTGGTTTATGAGTGCGAATACCGAAGCTCAAGGGAGCGGGCGCGGCCTGGAAGCGATGAAGTGGGTCGCTGTTGCCGTGCTGCTGATTGTGGCAATCGTTGGCAACTATCTTTATCGTGACATGATGCTGCCGCTGCGTGCGCTGGCAGTGGTGATTCTGATTGCTGCAGCGGGCGGTGTCGCGCTGTTAACGACTAAAGGTAAAGCAACCGTTGCTTTCGCGCGCGAAGCACGTACCGAAGTTCGCAAGGTTATTTGGCCGACCCGTCAGGAAACATTGCATACCACTCTGATTGTGGCTGCAGTGACTGCGGTAATGTCACTGATCCTTTGGGGACTGGATGGTATTCTGGTTCGCCTGGTATCCTTTATCACTGGCCTGAGGTTCTAAGATGTCTGAAGCCCCTAAAAAGCGTTGGTACGTCGTTCAGGCGTTTTCCGGTTTTGAAGGCCGCGTAGCAACATCGCTGCGTGAGCATATCAAATTACACAATATGGAAGAGTTGTTTGGCGAAGTGATGGTTCCGACCGAAGAAGTGGTCGAGATCCGTGGTGGCCAGCGTCGCAAAAGCGAGCGTAAATTCTTCCCGGGCTACGTGCTGGTTCAGATGGTTATGAACGACGCGAGCTGGCACCTGGTGCGCAGCGTACCGCGTGTGATGGGCTTTATCGGCGGCACGTCTGACCGTCCGGCGCCAATCAGCGACAAAGAAGTTGATGCGATTATGAACCGCCTGCAACAGGTTGGTGATAAGCCGCGTCCGAAAACGCTGTTTGAACCGGGTGAAATGGTTCGTGTTAATGACGGTCCGTTTGCTGACTTTAATGGCGTGGTTGAAGAAGTGGATTACGAGAAGTCCCGCCTGAAAGTTTCCGTTTCTATCTTCGGTCGTGCGACCCCGGTAGAACTGGACTTTGCCCAGGTAGAAAAAGCCTAAGCAGCGATCAAAAAAGCGGCGATTTAATCGTTGCACAGGGCGCGAGATTGGAATACAATTTCGCGCCTTTTGTTTTTATGGGCCACGCCCGTAAAACGATTTTTACATCACGGGGAGCTTCTCTGAAGCGCTATCACCCAATTTGAGGATTTTAGAATGGCTAAGAAAGTACAAGCCTACGTCAAGCTGCAGGTTGCAGCTGGTATGGCGAACCCAAGTCCACCAGTTGGTCCAGCTCTGGGTCAGCAGGGTGTTAACATCATGGAATTCTGTAAAGCGTTCAACGCCAAAACTGAATCCCTGGAAAAAGGTCTGCCAATTCCAGTCGTAATCACTGTTTACGCTGACCGTTCTTTCACTTTCGTTACCAAAACCCCTCCAGCAGCAGTTCTGCTGAAGAAAGCGGCTGGTATCAAGTCTGGTTCCGGTAAACCGAACAAAGACAAAGTGGGTAAAATTTCCCGCGCTCAGCTGCAGGAAATCGCGCAGACCAAAGCTGCCGACATGACTGGTGCCGACATTGAAGCGATGACTCGCTCCATCGAAGGTACTGCACGTTCCATGGGCCTGGTAGTGGAGGACTAAGAAATGGCTAAACTGACCAAGCGCATGTCCGTGATCCGTGACAAAGTTGATGCGACCAAACAGTACGACATCAACGAAGCTATCGCTCTGCTGAAAGAACTGGCTACTGCTAAGTTCGTTGAAAGCGTTGACGTTGCTGTTAACCTGGGCATCGATGCTCGTAAATCTGATCAGAACGTTCGTGGTGCAACTGTACTGCCACACGGTACTGGCCGTTCCGTTCGCGTAGCTGTATTTGCTCAGGGTGCAAACGCTGAAGCTGCTAAAGCTGCTGGCGCTGAACTGGTAGGTATGGAAGATCTGGCTGATCAGATCAAGAAAGGCGAAATGAACTTTGACGTTGTTATTGCTTCCCCGGATGCAATGCGCGTTGTTGGCCAGCTGGGCCAGGTTCTGGGTCCACGCGGCCTGATGCCAAACCCGAAAGTTGGTACTGTAACTCCTAACGTTGCTGAAGCTGTTAAGAACGCTAAAGCAGGTCAGGTTCGTTACCGTAACGACAAAAACGGCATCATCCACACCACCATCGGTAAAGTGGACTTTGACGCTGACAAACTGAAAGAAAACCTGGAATCTCTGCTGGTTGCGCTGAAAAAAGCTAAACCAACTCAGGCTAAAGGCGTGTACATCAAGAAAGTTAGCATCTCCACCACCATGGGTGCAGGTGTTGCAGTTGACCAGGCTGGCCTGAGCGCTGCTGCAAACTAATGCCTTTACGTGGGCGGTGATTTTGTCTACAATCTTACCCCCACGTTTGCTAACGAAAGTTAGCGGCTAAAAGATTTGTTCGTTGGAGCCTGGCCTAATCCAGGCCTCCGTCGAAGACCGCAGGTGTTTCGCAAGAGACTTAATCCCCTGCGTAGACGGTGACAGAACGCTAAGATTATTTTTTGATACTCTGGCTTGTTTCTGCTCACCGTATTAAGACGCTCTTCCCGTTGGGTTGAGTGAAGTGAGTTCCGGAACATGTGTTCCGGCAAACATCCAGGAGCAAAGCTAATGGCTTTAAATCTTCAAGACAAACAAGCGATTGTTGCTGAAGTCAGCGAAGTAGCCAAAGGCGCGCTGTCTGCAGTAGTTGCGGATTCCCGTGGCGTTACTGTAGACAAAATGACTGAACTGCGTAAAGCAGGTCGTGAAGCTGGCGTATACATGCGTGTTGTTCGTAACACCCTGCTGCGTCGCGTAGTTGAAGGTACTCAGTTCGAGTGCCTGAAAGACACGTTTGTTGGTCCGACCCTGATTGCATACTCTTTGGAACACCCGGGCGCTGCTGCTCGTCTGTTCAAAGAGTTCGCGAAAGCGAATGCAAAATTTGAGGTCAAAGCTGCAGCCTTTGAAGGTGAGTTGATCACGGCATCGAACATCGATCGCCTGGCAACCCTGCCGACCTACGAAGAAGCAATTGCACGCCTGATGGCAACCATGAAAGAAGCTTCGGCTGGCAAACTGGTTCGCACTCTGGCTGCTGTTCGCGATGCGAAAGAAGCTGCTTAATAGCAGTTATCTTTATAAAGCATTCGCTTACGTATAAACTTATTCTGATTTTCAGGAACAATTTAAATGTCTATCACTAAAGATCAAATCATTGAAGCAGTTGCAGCTATGTCCGTAATGGACGTTGTAGAACTGATTTCTGCAATGGAAGAAAAATTCGGTGTTTCTGCTGCTGCTGCTGTAGCTGTAGCTGCTGGCCCGGCTGAAGCTGCTGAAGAAAAAACTGAATTCGACGTAATTCTGAAAGCTGCTGGCGCTAACAAAGTTGCTGTTATCAAAGCAGTACGCGGCGCAACTGGCCTGGGTCTGAAAGAAGCTAAAGACCTGGTAGAATCTGCTCCAGCTGCGCTGAAAGAAGGCGTGAGCAAAGACGACGCAGAAGCACTGAAAAAATCTCTGGAAGAAGCTGGCGCTGAAGTTGAAGTTAAATAAGCCAACTTTTCTGGTTGCAGCCTAAGCAATTAGGCTGATGGCTGGTGACTTTTTAGTCACCAGCCTTTTTGCGCTGTAAGGCATCAGTAGCATTTCACACTGTTTGACTGCTGATTGTCCTGACAATGCTTGTTTCTATCGACGCCTTAATATACTGCGACAGGGTGCTCGCTCTGTGTAAATCGCAACGAAATGGTTTAAGCGTGATAGCAACAGGTATTGCGGAAAGTATTCAATTTTCCGATCAACAAAATGGTGTTGCACAAACTGTCCCTTCGTCGGACAGATGGGTCGACTTGTCAGCGAGCTGAGGAACCCTAATGGTTTACTCCTATACCGAGAAAAAACGTATTCGTAAGGATTTTGGTAAACGTCCACAAGTTCTGGATATACCTTATCTCCTTTCTATCCAGCTTGACTCGTTCCAGAAGTTTATCGAGCAAGATCCTGAAGGGCAGTATGGTCTGGAAGCAGCTTTCCGTTCCGTATTCCCGATTAAAAGCTATAGCGGTAATTCTGAGCTGCAATACGTCAGCTACCGCCTTGGCGAACCGGTGTTTGACGTTCAGGAATGTCAGATCCGTGGCGTGACCTATTCCGCACCGCTGCGCGTAAAACTGCGTCTGGTGATTTACGAGCGCGAAGCGCCGGAAGGCACCGTTAAGGACATTAAAGAACAAGAAGTCTACATGGGTGAAATTCCACTCATGACGGACAACGGTACTTTCGTTATCAACGGTACTGAGCGTGTTATCGTTTCCCAGCTGCATCGTAGCCCGGGTGTCTTCTTCGACAGCGATAAAGGTAAAACACACTCTTCCGGTAAAGTACTGTATAACGCGCGCATCATTCCTTACCGTGGTTCCTGGCTGGACTTCGAGTTCGATCCAAAAGACAACCTGTTTGTCCGTATCGACCGTCGTCGTAAACTGCCAGCCACCATCATTTTGCGTGCGCTGCAATACACCACAGAACAGATCCTGGACCTGTTCTTCGAGAAAGTGATCTTTGAAATCCGCGACAACAAGCTGCAAATGGAGCTGGTGCCGGAACGTCTGCGTGGTGAGACCGCGTCGTTCGACATCGAAGCCAACGGCAAAGTGTATGTGGAAAAAGGTCGCCGTATCACTGCGCGCCATATCCGTCAGCTGGAAAAAGATGATATCAAACACATCGAAGTTCCGGTTGAATACATTGCTGGAAAAGTGGTCGCGAAAGATTACGTTGACGAGTCAACGGGTGAGCTGATCTGCGCAGCGAACATGGAGCTGAGCCTGGATCTGCTGGCTAAGCTGAGCCAGTCTGGCCACAAACGTATCGAAACGCTGTTCACCAACGATCTGGACCACGGCGCGTATATTTCTGAGACTATTCGCGTCGACCCAACCACCGATCGTCTGAGCGCGCTGGTAGAAATCTACCGTATGATGCGTCCTGGTGAGCCACCAACTCGCGAAGCGGCTGAAAGCCTGTTCGAGAACCTGTTCTTCTCCGAAGACCGCTATGACCTGTCTGCGGTTGGTCGTATGAAGTTCAACCGTTCTCTGCTGCGCGACGAAATCGAAGGTTCCGGTATCCTGAGCAAAGACGACATCATCGAAGTGATGAAGAAGCTCATCGATATCCGTAACGGCAAAGGCGAAGTGGACGATATCGACCACCTCGGCAACCGTCGTATCCGTTCCGTAGGCGAAATGGCGGAAAACCAATTCCGTGTTGGCCTGGTACGTGTTGAGCGTGCGGTGAAAGAGCGTCTGTCTCTGGGCGATCTGGATACCCTGATGCCTCAGGATATGATCAACGCCAAACCGATTTCCGCAGCAGTGAAAGAGTTCTTCGGTTCCAGCCAGCTGTCTCAGTTTATGGACCAGAACAACCCGCTGTCTGAGATTACGCACAAACGTCGTATCTCTGCACTCGGCCCAGGCGGTCTGACCCGTGAACGTGCAGGCTTTGAAGTTCGAGACGTACACCCGACTCACTACGGTCGCGTATGTCCAATCGAAACGCCTGAAGGTCCAAACATCGGTCTGATCAACTCCCTGTCCGTGTACGCTCAGACTAACGAATATGGCTTCCTCGAGACGCCGTACCGTAAAGTGACTGACGGTGTTGTAACCGACGAAATTCACTACCTGTCTGCTATCGAGGAAGGCAACTACGTTATCGCTCAGGCGAACTCCAACCTGGATGACGAAGGCCACTTTGTAGAAGATCTGGTTACCTGCCGTAGCAAAGGCGAATCCAGCTTGTTCAGCCGCGACCAGGTTGACTACATGGACGTATCCACCCAGCAGGTGGTATCCGTCGGTGCGTCCCTGATCCCGTTCCTGGAACACGATGACGCCAACCGTGCATTGATGGGTGCGAACATGCAACGTCAGGCCGTTCCAACTCTGCGCGCTGATAAGCCGCTGGTTGGTACCGGTATGGAACGTGCTGTTGCCGTTGACTCCGGTGTTACTGCGGTTGCTAAACGTGGCGGTACTGTTCAGTACGTGGATGCTTCCCGTATCGTTATCAAAGTTAACGAAGACGAGATGTACCCAGGTGAAGCAGGTATCGACATCTATAACCTGACCAAGTACACCCGTTCTAACCAGAACACCTGTATCAACCAGATGCCATGTGTGTCTCTGGGTGAGCCAATTGAGCGCGGCGACGTGCTGGCAGATGGCCCGTCTACCGACCTCGGTGAACTGGCGCTCGGTCAGAACATGCGCGTAGCGTTCATGCCGTGGAACGGTTACAACTTCGAAGACTCCATCCTCGTCTCCGAGCGTGTGGTTCAGGAAGATCGTTTCACCACCATCCACATTCAGGAACTGGCATGTGTGTCCCGTGACACCAAGCTGGGGCCAGAAGAGATCACTGCTGATATCCCTAACGTGGGTGAAGCTGCGCTCTCCAAACTGGATGAATCCGGTATTGTTTACATCGGTGCGGAAGTGACCGGCGGCGACATTCTGGTTGGTAAGGTAACACCTAAAGGTGAAACCCAGCTGACGCCAGAAGAGAAACTGCTGCGTGCTATCTTCGGTGAGAAAGCGTCTGACGTTAAAGACTCTTCCCTGCGCGTACCAAACGGTGTTTCCGGTACGGTTATCGACGTTCAGGTCTTCACCCGTGATGGCGTAGAGAAAGACAAACGCGCGCTGGAAATCGAAGAAATGCAGCTCAAACAGGCTAAGAAAGACCTGTCTGAAGAACTGCAAATCCTCGAAGCGGGTCTGTTCAGCCGTATCTATGCGGTGCTGGTTGCCGGTGGTGTTGAAGCTGAGAAGCTCGACAAACTGCCTCGCGATCGCTGGCTGGAACTGGGCCTGACCGACGAAGAGAAACAAAATCAGCTGGAACAGCTGGCTGAGCAGTATGACGAACTGAAACACGAGTTCGAGAAAAAGCTCGAAGCGAAACGCCGTAAAATCACTCAGGGCGACGATCTAGCACCAGGCGTGCTGAAGATTGTTAAGGTGTATCTGGCTGTTAAACGTCAGATCCAGCCTGGTGATAAGATGGCAGGTCGTCACGGTAACAAGGGTGTTATCTCTAAGATCAACCCGATCGAAGATATGCCACACGATGCTAACGGTACGCCGGTAGATATCGTACTGAACCCGCTGGGCGTACCATCTCGTATGAACATCGGTCAGATCCTCGAAACCCACCTGGGTATGGCTGCGAAAGGTATCGGCGAGAAAATCAACGCCATGCTGAAACAGCAGCAAGAAGTCGCGAAACTGCGCGAGTTCATCCAGCGTGCGTACGATCTGGGTACTGACGTTCGTCAGAAAGTCGACCTGAACACCTTCAGCGATGATGAAGTTCTGCGTCTGGCGGAAAACCTGCGTAAGGGTATGCCGATCGCAACGCCAGTATTCGACGGTGCAAAAGAGTCTGAAATTAAGGAACTGTTACAGCTGGGTGGCCTGCCGACTTCCGGTCAGATCACACTGTTCGACGGTCGTACCGGTGAGCAATTCGAGCGCCAGGTTACCGTTGGCTACATGTACATGCTGAAACTGAACCACCTGGTTGATGACAAAATGCACGCGCGTTCTACCGGTTCTTACAGCCTGGTTACTCAGCAGCCGCTGGGTGGTAAGGCTCAGTTCGGTGGTCAGCGCTTCGGTGAGATGGAAGTGTGGGCGCTGGAAGCATATGGCGCAGCATACACCCTGCAAGAAATGCTTACCGTTAAGTCTGATGACGTGAACGGCCGTACGAAGATGTATAAAAACATCGTGGACGGCAACCATCAGATGGAACCAGGTATGCCGGAATCCTTCAACGTACTGTTGAAAGAGATCCGTTCTCTGGGTATCAACATCGAGCTGGAAGACGAGTAACTCTCGCTCAAACAGGTCACTGGTGCCGGGTTAATCCCCGGCACCAGATTGTGCTAACTCCGACGGGAGCAAATCCGTGAAAGACTTATTAAAGTTTCTGAAAGCGCAAACTAAAACCGAAGAGTTTGATGCGATCAAAATTGCTCTGGCTTCGCCAGACATGATCCGTTCATGGTCTTTCGGTGAAGTTAAAAAGCCGGAAACCATTAACTACCGTACGTTCAAACCTGAGCGTGACGGCCTTTTCTGTGCACGTATTTTCGGGCCAGTAAAAGATTACGAGTGCCTGTGCGGTAAGTACAAGCGCCTGAAACACCGTGGTGTTATCTGTGAGAAGTGCGGCGTTGAAGTGACCCAGACTAAAGTGCGTCGTGAGCGCATGGGCCACATCGAGCTGGCGTCTCCGACTGCCCACATCTGGTTCCTGAAATCTCTGCCGTCCCGTATCGGTTTGCTGCTGGATATGCCGCTGCGTGATATCGAACGTGTTCTGTACTTCGAATCTTATGTTGTTATCGAAGGCGGTATGACGAATCTGGAACGTAACCAGATTCTGACCGAAGAACAGTATCTGGACGCGCTGGAAGAGTTCGGTGACGAATTCGACGCGAAGATGGGTGCGGAAGCTATCCAGGCCCTGCTGAAGAGCATGGATCTGGAGCAAGAGTGCGAGCAGCTGCGTGAAGAGCTGAACGAAACCAACTCCGAAACCAAGCGTAAAAAGCTGACCAAGCGTATCAAGCTGCTGGAAGCGTTCGTGCAGTCTGGTAACAAACCAGAGTGGATGATCCTGACCGTTCTGCCGGTTCTGCCGCCAGATCTGCGTCCGCTGGTTCCGCTGGATGGTGGTCGTTTCGCAACGTCCGATCTGAACGATCTGTACCGTCGCGTTATCAACCGTAACAACCGTCTGAAGCGTCTGCTGGATCTGGCTGCGCCAGATATCATCGTACGCAACGAAAAACGTATGCTGCAGGAAGCGGTAGATGCCCTGCTGGATAACGGTCGTCGCGGTCGTGCGATCACCGGTTCTAACAAACGTCCTCTGAAATCTTTGGCCGACATGATCAAAGGTAAACAGGGTCGTTTCCGTCAGAACCTGCTCGGTAAGCGTGTTGACTACTCCGGTCGTTCTGTTATCACCGTAGGTCCATACCTGCGTCTGCATCAGTGCGGTCTGCCGAAGAAAATGGCACTGGAGCTGTTCAAACCGTTCATCTACGGCAAGCTGGAACTGCGTGGCCTCGCCACCACCATCAAAGCCGCTAAGAAAATGGTTGAGCGTGAAGAAGCTGTCGTTTGGGATATCCTGGACGAAGTGATCCGCGAACACCCGGTACTGCTGAACCGTGCACCAACACTGCACCGTCTGGGTATCCAGGCATTTGAGCCAGTCCTGATCGAAGGTAAAGCTATCCAGCTGCACCCGCTGGTTTGTGCGGCTTATAACGCCGACTTCGATGGTGACCAGATGGCTGTTCACGTACCGCTGACGCTGGAAGCCCAGCTCGAAGCGCGTGCGCTGATGATGTCTACCAACAACATCCTGTCTCCAGCGAACGGTGAACCAATTATCGTTCCTTCTCAGGACGTTGTATTGGGTCTGTACTACATGACCCGTGACTGTGTTAACGCCAAAGGCGAAGGCATGGTGCTGACTGGCCCGAAAGAAGCTGAGCGTATTTATCGCGCTGGCCTGGCCTCTCTGCATGCGCGCGTTAAAGTGCGTATCACCGAATACGAAAAAGATGAAAACGGCGAATTCGTTGCGAAAACCAGCCTGAAAGACACGACCGTTGGCCGTGCCATTCTGTGGATGATCGTACCAAAAGGTCTGCCTTTCTCCATCGTCAACCAGGCGCTGGGCAAGAAAGCGATCTCCAAAATGCTGAACACCTGTTACCGCATTCTGGGTCTGAAGCCGACCGTAATCTTCGCTGACCAGACAATGTACACCGGCTTTGCTTATGCAGCGCGTTCAGGTGCATCTGTTGGTATCGATGACATGGTCATCCCAGAGAAGAAACACGAGATCATCTCTGAAGCGGAAGCCGAAGTTGCTGAGATCCAGGAGCAGTTCCAGTCTGGTCTGGTAACCGCGGGCGAACGCTATAACAAAGTTATCGATATCTGGGCTGCGGCAAACGATCGTGTATCCAAAGCGATGATGGACAACCTGCAAACCGAAACCGTTATTAACCGTGACGGCGTAGAAGAGCAGCAGGTTTCCTTCAACAGCATCTACATGATGGCCGACTCCGGTGCGCGTGGTTCTGCGGCACAGATTCGTCAGCTGGCAGGTATGCGTGGTCTGATGGCTAAGCCAGATGGCTCCATCATCGAAACGCCAATCACCGCGAACTTCCGTGAAGGTCTGAACGTACTCCAGTACTTCATCTCAACCCACGGTGCTCGTAAAGGTCTGGCGGATACCGCACTGAAAACAGCGAACTCCGGTTATCTGACGCGTCGTCTGGTTGACGTTGCGCAGGATCTGGTTGTTACCGAAGACGATTGTGGCACCCTCGAAGGTATCACCATGACCCCGGTTATCGAGGGTGGTGATGTTAAAGAGCCACTGCGCGATCGCGTTCTGGGTCGTGTAACCGCGGAAGACATTCTGAAGCCGGGTACCGCAGACATTCTGGTTCCACGCAACACGCTGCTGCACGAACACTGGTGTGACCTGCTGGAAGCGAACTCTGTTGACTCAGTGAAAGTGCGTTCCGTTGTATCCTGTGACACCGACTTTGGTGTGTGTGCGCACTGCTATGGTCGTGACCTGGCGCGTGGCCACATCATCAACAAAGGTGAAGCAATCGGCGTTATCGCGGCACAGTCAATCGGTGAGCCGGGTACACAGCTGACGATGCGTACGTTCCACATCGGTGGTGCAGCATCTCGTGCGGCTGCTGAGTCCAGCATCCAGGTGAAAAACAAAGGTAGCATCAAGCTCAGCAACGCGAAGTCTGTTGTTAACTCCGCAGGCAAGCTGGTTGTGACCTCTCGTAACACCGAGCTGAAGCTGATCGACGAATTCGGTCGTACCAAAGAGAGCTATAAAGTGCCTTACGGTGCTGTTATGGCGAAAGGTGATGGCGAGCAGGTTGCTGGCGGCGAAACCGTAGCAAACTGGGATCCACACACCATGCCGGTTATCACCGAAGTAAGTGGTTTCATCCGCTTCACTGACATGATCGACGGCCAGACCATTACTCGTCAGACTGACGAGCTGACCGGTCTGTCTTCTCTGGTGGTTCTGGATTCTGCTGAACGTACTACCGGTGGTAAAGATCTGCGTCCTGCACTGAAAATCGTTGATGCTCAGGGTAACGACGTTCTGATCCCTGGCACCGATATGCCTGCGCAGTACTTCCTGCCAGGTAAAGCGATCGTTCAGCTGGAAGATGGTATTCAGATCGGCGCAGGTGATGCTCTGGCGCGTATTCCTCAGGAATCCAGCGGTACCAAGGACATCACCGGTGGTCTGCCACGCGTTGCGGATCTGTTCGAAGCACGTCGTCCGAAAGAGCCTGCAATTCTGGCTGAAATCAGCGGTATCATTTCCTTCGGTAAAGAGACCAAAGGTAAACGCCGTCTGGTTATCACTCCAGTAGATGGTAGCGAGCCGTACGAAGAGATGATTCCTAAGTGGCGTCAGCTCAACGTGTTCGAAGGTGAACGTGTAGAACGTGGTGACGTGGTTTCCGATGGTCCAGAAGCACCGCACGACATTCTGCGTCTTCGTGGCGTACACGCGGTAACGCGTTACATCACCAACGAAGTACAGGACGTTTACCGTCTGCAAGGCGTTAAGATTAACGATAAGCACATCGAAGTTATCGTTCGTCAGATGCTGCGTAAAGCAACCATCGAAAACGCGGGCAGCTCCGACTTCCTGGAAGGCGAGCAGGTTGAATACTCACGCGTTAAGATCGCTAACCGCGATCTGGAAGCGAACGGCAAAATCGGTGCGACCTTCGCACGTGATCTGCTGGGTATCACCAAAGCGTCTCTGGCAACCGAGTCCTTCATCTCCGCAGCATCGTTCCAGGAAACTACACGTGTCCTGACCGAAGCGGCCGTTGCGGGTAAACGTGATGAACTGCGCGGTCTGAAAGAGAACGTTATCGTGGGTCGTCTGATCCCTGCTGGTACCGGTTATGCGTACCATCAGGATCGTATGCGTCGTCGTGCAGCGGGCGAACTGCCAGCAGCACCGCAGGTAACTGCTGAAGATGCATCCGCGAGCCTGGCAGAACTGCTGAACGCAGGTCTGGGTGGTTCCGACAACGAGTAATCGTTGATTCAGCTAATAAAAAACCCGCTTCGGCGGGTTTTTTTATGGTGTTTTGTAGGCCCGGTAAGCATAGCGTCACCGGGCTTTTTTATCAGTTTATCAACGGGATGCGTCGATAAAGCTCAATCATGTCGCCCGCCAGATCCTGGATAACCATCGCGTTCATCAGGTGATCCTGAGAGTGAACGGTGATCAGGTTGACCGGAAGTTTCCCGCTGCCTTCATCAAGGCCAATCAACTGCGTCTGGATCGTGTGCGCGTGTTTCACATATTCGCGTGACTCTTCCATTGCTTTTTCGGCTTCGGCAAAGTCACCTTTACGAGCCATCTGCAAGGCGGTCAGGGCTGCGCTGCGCGCTGCGCCCGCATTGACCAGTAATTCCATGATCGTTGTTTCTAAATCTTCCACAGGTCACTCCAGCAGTTTGAGGGCTTTTTCCAGTACGACATCGCCTTTCATCATGCCGTAATCCATCATGTCGATAACCGCGACCTTTTTACCCAGCGGGTCTGCCTGCGCCTGAAGTTTCGCCTGCTCGTATTTTACCTGTGGCCCCAGTAATACGATGTCGGCGGTGGCAATGTTGTCTTTAAACTCCGCAACCGGGACGGCTTTAATGGTTACTTCAACCCCTTTTTTCTGCGCGGCATCTTTCATTCGTTGAACCAGCATACTGGTCGACATTCCCGCTGCACAACATAAAACGATGTTCTTCATAGTCAGCCTCGATGTACATGTGTTTATTGATAATTATCCCGTGCAGACCGCTTCAACAACCGCTTTACCGCGATTGTGTGTCTGGCATCACAAAGAAATCGGCAATTTTCTGAAACCGGTTACAATTTTACATCTGAAAGCAATATGCCCGTTGAAACGGGCACAGAGACAGGAGAGGGGTTAGCTGTCGCCGGTCTGCAAAATGCGGTTTTTACCCTGCTGTTTGGCTTTATAGAGTGCGCCATCAACGGTGCCAATAAACTGCTCAAGCGGCTCGAAATGCCATTCGCCCAGCCCGGCGCTGAATGTGACGTGCAGACCCTCTTCGCGCCAGGTGCGCTTCTCCACCGCGATACGCCATGTCTCCAGTAATTCGTGAGACAGCCCGAACAGCTCCGAGTGGAAAATAACCGCAAACTCCTCACCGCCGTAGCGATAAACAGAAACGTTATGCGGTTGCATAACCTGAAGCCCTTCACGCGCGACGTTGCGCAGAACGATATCACCGCTCAAATGTCCCCAGGTGTCATTGATGGACTTGAAGTTATCAATATCGACCAGCGCCAGGGCGAACGGCTGGTGGTTATTGAGCAGCTCCGCAACATCGCTGTCGAAAGCGCGACGGTTTTTACAGCCAGTCAGCGCATCGTGAGTCGCCTGGCGCACATAGGCAAGCTCCCGCTCTTTGTTTGACTGAATGGTATGGCTGAGCATCGCTTCCAGGCGAGGTGCCGTGCTGACATCCCCGGTTTTGATCGCGTTAATGATGTTCATCAGCACGGTGCGCGAGGCATGGCGCAGGTATAAACCAAACAGGATGATAACGAGGCCTGCCAGCGCAAATCCCCAGCTGACAATGGATGTTTCATGCTGGGTGATCCCGGTGAGAGTAGAGTCAGCTACCCGGTAGATAACAAACCAGTCGGGGTTGGTAAATGAGTAGTAGTAATACCAGGTTTGGCTCTCCGGGTCGTAAAGATGGCCTTCACCACTGGTCATTTTATCCATTAGCGCTTCGCTCACGTACGGCTTAAAAAGCGCCCCGGTATCAGGGTGCAGCACTACGGCGCCGTCCCGCTCGACGATAAAAAACTCGCCTTGTACGGGAGCGACCATTTGTCGCAGGGTATATCCCATTGAGGTCAGGTCGAGGTGAAACGCGAGCGTCCCTTTCAGACGCCCCTCCGGCGAAATCACCGGTTTAAAGAGCGTGACCGTAGGATGGCCGGTGAAGTAGTCCATATAGGGGCGGGTATAGCGGCTGAAAGTACTGGCTTCTGCCTGGCCGATAAACCACGGGCGGGTGCGGGCATCAAACGTTTTGCTCTTATCCGTCGGCAGCACTTCCGGCGCGCGCAAATAATGCCCTTGCGTGTCGGCCAGCGAGATAGAAGAGACAGTCGGCATCAGATTCTGAAGATGCATCAAGACCTGCAATCCTTCACCTGGATTGGTGTTTACTGTTTGATTCAGCCTGTCGTTTCGCGCAAAGAAGGTGGCCGCCCGTCCCAGAATGTAGTCATTTTCACGCAGGATGGATTCGGTATAGTTCACCGCAAGGTTGTGGGTGAAATTTCCATTAATCTTATGATAATCATTAAGAAAATTACTGCGCTGAGACAGGGTGATAAACACAGCGACCAGAATAAAACTGAGCAGGATCCCCGCGAAACTGACCATTATCGGCCTGGTGAAAGATAGTTTTCTGCTATGAAGTGCCATGAGTTGTAAATCAGTCCAGATGATGTGGCGAATGAGAGCAATGGGTATCCTCTGAGCATAGTCGCTACACGGATGCTGACTGTTAATTATACGTATAAGGTTTCGCTGCAAGATGATTTACCTTAAGAAACGCTAATAAATTTCGTATTTATTTGATGAAATCAAATTTTGTTTCGTTCCGGAGAGGCAGGGCGAATCGAGGAAGAAGCTATTCGCCCTGGTCAGCGTCCGTTGCTGACGAACCAAGCGTAAAAAAACCGGGCGATCTCTGACAACCACCCGGTTACAACACTACGAGGCTTCTCGGCAACTTTCCGCGCTGTTGCACGGTGTTTCAGCGCAATTGCGAGGCGCGCCCCAGCCAGCTATCCCAGTCTTTCCATACCGGTTGTAGCCCCTGTGCCGCAAGGGCATCTGCCACGGCTTCAGGGCGTCGCCCATCGTGGGGGGCAAACTGTTCCAGCTCGGGATGGTCATCGGCATAACCCCCGGGCTGGGTTTTGGAGAAGGCACTGACATTGTTGATGGCCAGCGGGATAACCCGGTCGCGAAACGCCGGTGATTCGCGTGTGGAGAGTGACAGTTCCACCTCCGGTGCGAACAAGCGAAAAGCGCAGATGGTCTGAACAAGCTGGCGTTCATCCATCAGCGAAGCTGGCTCGATTCCCCCTGCGCACGGGCGTAAACGTGGGAAAGAGATTGAATAGCGGCTTTGCCAGTAGTGTTGCTGCAACCACAGCAGGTGCTCCGCCACCATATAGCAATCTACCCGCCAGCTATCCGAAAGCCCAATCAGCGCCCCCAACCCGATTTTGTCGATCCCGGCGCGCCCAAGCCTGTCTGGCGTCTCCAGCCTGAAGAAAAAATCCTGTTTTTTCCCTTTCAGGTGATGCTGCGCGTACATCGCCTCGTGATAGGTTTCCTGGTAGACCATTACGCCATCAAGCCCCAGGCCTTTCAGCTCGGCGTATTCGTCCTCAGACAGGGGCTGAACTTCCATCTGTAACGACGAAAACTCGCGGCGAATGGCCGGAAGATGCTGGCGAAAATAGTCCATCCCGACTTTTCCCTGATGCTCTCCGGTCACCAGCAGCAGATGCTCGAACCCCATCTCGCGTATGGCGGCACACTCGCGGGCGATCTCCTGGTCATCCAGCGTTTTGCGTTTGATGCGGTTGCTCATGGAAAAACCGCAGTAGGTGCAGTCGTTGGCGCACAGGTTAGAGAGATAGAGTGGTACGTAAAAGCTGACCGTGTTGCCAAAACGCTGCCGGGTAAGACGCTGCGCGCGGTGGGCCATCGGCTCCAGATAAGCGCTGGCCGCAGGGGAGAGCAGGGCCATCAGATCCTCACGGGTCAGATGGCGGGCAGCTAACGCTCGCTCCACATCTGTTGATGTTTTACTGTTGATGCGCAGGCGAATATCGTCCCAGTTGAGCTGCCGCCAGCGGTCGGTAAAGGTGGTCATCAGAGCGCCTCCAGAAAGCCGGTCAGCGGGCTGGTGGCCTGTGCCTGAAAACTGCGTGACCCGGGACCAGACTGACGTGCCAGCACGCCTGCGTCCACCGCCAGACGAAACGCCCGCGCCATCATTACGGGGTCGTCTGCCACCGCAATTGCGGTGTTGACCAGGACGGCATCAGCCCCCATTTCCAGCGCCTGCGCGGCGTGGCTGGGAACGCCAATTCCGGCGTCAACCACCACCGGCACGGTTGCCTGCTCGATGATGATCTCCAGCATGGCGCGAGTTTCCAGCCCCTGATTGGAGCCAATAGGCGCACCCAGCGGCATCACGGCGGCGCAGCCCACTTCTTCCAGTCGTTTGCACAGTACCGGATCGGCCCCGCAGTAGGGCAGAACGGTAAAACCCAACTGGACCAGCTTTTCGGCCGCTTTCAGGGTTTCGATGGGATCGGGCAGCAGCCAGCGGGCGTCAGGATGAATTTCAAGTTTCAGCCAGTGCGTCCCCAGCGCTTCTCGTGCCAGCTGGGCGGCAAAAATTGCCTCTTCTGCGGTTTTGGCCCCGGAGGTGTTTGGCAGCAAGGTCACGCCAGCCGCCAGCAGTGGCGCGAGTATAGCATCGCTGTGATTACGCAGATCAACGCGCTTCATGGCGAGCGTCACCAGCTGGCTACCGCTCTCCCGGATGGCATCGACCATCAGCTGCGGTGACGCGAATTTCCCGGTTCCGGTAAAGAGGTGTGAATCAAAGGTTTTATCGGCAATACGTAACATCTCAACCCCCTGCGATAACCTGAAACAGCAGGATGTTGTCGCCGTCGCGCACCTGCTGATGCTCCCACTGCTCGCGCGGCAGGATCTGTTGATTAAGTGCCAGGGCTGTTCCCGGCTTCAGTTGACGCAATTTTTCGAGCAGCGCGGCGATGGTCAGCCCGTCGTCGCACTTCAGCGGTTCGTCATTAAACAGAATGCGCATTCTGGCCTCCACACACCGAGCATTGGCTTGCGCGGTGTAACGCCAGATGCCGCCAGCCGCCCGAGCGGGCGTCAAACAGCCGCAGCGTATTGCGCTCCGTCTCCATATCGCTGAGTAACTTAATGGCCTCCAGCGCCTGCAATGTCCCCATGATGCCTACCACCGGGCCAAGAATGCCCGCCGTGCGGCAGTTGCGTTCCGGCTCTGCATCATCCGGCCACAGGCAGCGATAGCAGCCCTGCGCCCAGGGCGGCGTGAGCACCATCATTTGCCCACCGAAGCCGACCGCACTGGCGGTGATAAGCGGCGTGTTATGTGTTACGCAGGCGACGTTGATGGCCTGGCGGGTTGCCATATTGTCGGTGCAATCCAGCACCACATCCGCCAGCGCCACTTCGCGTTGCAGGTCTTCACCCGCCAGACGCTGTTGCAGGGCGATAAGTTCGATATCAGGGTTGAGCTGGTTCAGCCGCTGCCGGGTGATACGCGCTTTGGGCTGGTTAATATCGTCGGTGGTAAAGAGGATCTGGCGTTGCAGGTTGCTGAGATGAACATCGTCATCATCCGCCAGCACCAGAGTACCCACGCCCGCACCTGCCAGATACAGCGCGGCGGGCGTCCCTAATCCGCCCAGCCCGACAACGAGCACCCGGCTTCCAAGCAGCTTTTTCTGGCCGTCGATGGCGATATCTTCCAGCAGGATCTGCCGGCTGTAGCGCATAAAGTCGCGATCATTCATCACCTGCTCCTGCCAGCGTTAAGAGCTGTGCGGTTGCCGCCTGCCAGTCTGGTGCCTGGGTAATGGCGCTGACGACGGCAATACTACCCACGCCGGTTTCGAGCACGGCGGGGGTGCGTTCAAGGCTGATACCGCCGATGGCGACGGTTGGGTAATCAGTCAGTCGCTGAATATGACCGGCCAGCTGCCCAAGCCCCTGGGGTGCTGAAGGCATCTGTTTGGTCTGTGTCGGGAAGACGTGGCCAAGTGCGATATAAGACGGGCGTGCGGCGAGCGCCACATCGATCTCCATATCGTCGTGCGTTGAAACCCCCAAACGCAGACCGGCTTTACGGATAGCGTCCAGATCGGTTGTCTCCAGGTCTTCCTGACCCAGGTGCACGCCGTAAGCCTGGTGCTTAATAGCCAGTCGCCAGTAGTCGTTGATAAACAGGCGGGCGTCATAACGACGCCCCAGTTCAATGGCAGCGACCACATCGGCCTCCACCTCTTCATCACGTTTATCTTTGATGCGCAGCTGGATGGTGCGAACGCCTGCCTCCAGCAGGCGTGCAATCCACGCAACGCTATCCACTACCGGGTAAAGCCCTAGCCGAAAGGGAACCGGTGGAAAATCGGGCTGATACATTACGCCTCCTCTTTTTTGAGGTAGATTTCGCCGCCTTTTGCGCGGAAGTTATCAGACATGTCCGCCATACCCACTTCAATAGCCTGTGACGCCGCGTAATCACGCACTTCCTGGGTGATTTTCATGGAGCAGAATTTCGGTCCGCACATGGAGCAGAAGTGCGCCACTTTGCCGGATTCCTGCGGCAGGGTTTCGTCGTGGTAGGCGCGGGCGGTGAACGGGTCGAGCGCCAGGTTGAACTGATCTTCCCAGCGGAATTCAAAGCGTGCTTTCGACATGGCGTTATCACGGATTTGCGCGCCCGGATGGCCTTTCGCCAGATCCGCGGCGTGGGCGGCAATTTTGTAGGTGATCAGACCCTGTTTGACATCTTCTTTGTTCGGCAGGCCGAGGTGTTCTTTCGGCGTGACGTAACAGAGCATGGCGCAGCCGAACCAGCCGATCATCGCCGCGCCAATCCCGGAGGTAAAGTGGTCGTAGCCTGGCGCGATATCCGTGGTCAATGGCCCCAGCGTGTAGAACGGCGCTTCGTGGCAGTGCTCCAGCTCTTCGGTCATGTTGCGACGGATCATCTGCATAGGCACATGCCCCGGGCCTTCAATCATCACCTGCACGTCATACTCCCAGGCAATTTTGGTCAGTTCGCCCAGCGTGTGCAGTTCGGCAAACTGCGCTTCGTCGTTGGCATCCTGAATCGAGCCCGGGCGCAGGCCATCGCCCAGCGAGAGCGAAACGTCGTAGGCCGCGCAGATTTCGCAAATCTCGCGGAAGTGCTGATACAGGAAGTTTTCCTGATGGTGCGACAGGCACCATTTGGCCATGATTGAACCGCCGCGCGAGACAATCCCGGTCAGGCGTTTGGCTGTCATCGGCACGTAGCGCAGCAGCACACCGGCGTGGATGGTGAAATAGTCCACACCCTGTTCAGCCTGCTCCAGCAGCGTATCGCGGAAAGCTTCCCAGGTGAGGTTCTCGGCGATGCCGTTTACTTTTTCCAGCGCCTGATAAATGGGCACCGTACCAATCGGCACCGGGCTGTTACGCAGGATCCACTCGCGGGTTTCGTGGATGTAACGCCCGGTTGAGAGGTCCATCACCGTGTCTGCGCCCCAGCGGGTAGACCAGACCAGTTTTTCCACCTCTTCTTCGATGGAAGAGGTCACCGCCGAGTTACCAATGTTGGCGTTGACCTTCACCAGGAAGTTACGCCCGATGATCATTGGCTCGGATTCAGGGTGGTTGATGTTCGCAGGGATAATGGCGCGCCCGGCGGCCACTTCGTCACGCACAAATTCCGGGGTGATGTTTTCCGGCAGACGCGCACCGAAACCTTCCCCAGGATGCTGATGGCGCAACACTTCACCACGAATACGTTCACGGCCCATATTTTCGCGGATGGCGATGAACTCCATTTCCGGTGTGACGATACCCCGGCGGGCATAGTGCAGCTGGGTTACGCATTTGCCCGCAGTGGCGCGTTTCGGGGTCAGCAGGCCGGCGAAACGCAGCTCGTCCAGGCCGTCGTCGGCCAGGCGCTCTTTGGTATACGCGGAGCTTTGCTCGTTGAGTTCTTCGCTGTCATTACGGGCGTCAATCCACGGCTGACGCAGCTTTGCCAGACCGTGCTGAACGTTGATCGCAATCTCAGGGTCGCCATACGGGCCAGAGGTGTCATACACCGGGATCGCTTCGTTATCTTCAAACTGCGGATCTTCTTTGCTGCCACCAATCAGCGTTGGGCTAAGCTGGATTTCACGCATCGGGACGCGAATATCCGCCTGAGAGCCGGTAATGTAAATGCGTTTTGAGTTCGGGAAAGCGGTGCCTTCCAGGGTGTCGATGAAGTGTTGTGCTTGTGCGCGTTGTTCGCGACGGGTCAGTTTAGTGGTAGACATAGCTCATTCCAAAAGTGAAGGACATGGCTTGTCAGACGACGGATGAAGCAAGAGGAGATCGCCCGGGGGCGATACAACAGCAGTGTGACTCTTGTTCCCTTCGCAGGTATTAGCCTGATCAGGTTCCGCGGATCCCGAATTAACGGTCTCAGCCCGCGTTTTTGCAAACGCTGGGCACTCCGACAAGAAAAATCCCCCTCGTGAGAGGGGCGAATGTTTGTAAACTACTCGTTAACGATTAAGAACTCAAGCAGGGCGCGCGACGTTCTCTTCGTTGCTGATGTTCAAATCATTATCCAGCGCCAGGGCGATCAGCTTGTCTTCCAGCGTGAATCGCTCTTCCAGAGCCTCGCCAAGATCGGACAGCGCCCGCTGGAACTCAAGATAGTTATCGTGATCGATAGCGTTCTCAAGCGTGGAATCGTAGTAGTCCATGATCTGCTGGGTGTTGGCTTCCAGCAGCGGATAGAGTTTGCTGGCCGCTAAATACGGCGTTGTCCCTTCCATTTCGCGGATAATGCGTTCATAAATATTGAAATGGCCGTCGGACAGATAGTCGACCAGGCCCTGACAAAAATCATCCAGCGCTTTTTCGTTGAGGCGCATGTACGATTCTTTGCCAGGCTTAATGCCGACCAGATTGTAATAAGCCACGAGCAGATGCTTGCGTACATGTAGCCAGCGATCCACCAGTTTGTTACTTCCTCCAACGCGCTCTGTCAGGCTTTCCAGCTGGTTTAACATGTTCGACTCCACAAGGTTTAGAATTGAATCTGCTTATCCAAAATGTAACCACGATGCTAACAACATGTCAGTGAAGCGAAGGTAGTGCAATAGATATGGATCGTATTATTGAAAAATCAGATCTCGGTTGGTGGTTAGTCTGTCACGAACAAAAATTATGGTTGCCCGCTGGGGAATTACCCTATGGCGCGGCAGAAAAATTCGATCTTGTGGGCCAGCCTGCACTGAGGATCGGCGAGTGGCAGGGCGATCCGGTGTGGATGATCCTGCAGGCTCGCCGTCAGGATATGGGATCGGTTCGTCAGGTACTCGATCTTGATGTTGGGCTGTTCCAGCTGGCTGGCCGCGGTGTGCAGCTGGCGGAGTTTTACCGCTCGCATAAATACTGCGGCTATTGCGGCCATACCATGCATCCGAGCAAAACCGAATGGGCGATGCTGTGCAGCCACTGCCGGGAACGCTACTACCCGCAAATCGCGCCGTGCATCATCGTTGCTATTCGCCGGGAAGACTCTATCCTGCTGGCGCAACACACCCGTCATCGCAATGGTGTGCATACCGTGTTAGCCGGATTCGTTGAAGTGGGTGAGACGCTGGAGCAGGCTGTGGCACGGGAGGTTATGGAAGAGAGCGGCATTAAGGTGAAAAACCTGCGCTATGTTACTTCACAACCGTGGCCGTTCCCGCAATCACTGATGACCGCCTTTATGGCCGAATACGACAGCGGCGAGATTGTTATCGACCAGAAAGAGCTGCTGGAGGCGAACTGGTATCGTTACGACGATTTACCGCTGTTACCGCCGCCGGGCACCGTGGCGCGCCGGCTGATTGAAGATACCGTCGCAATGTGTCGGGCTGATGCTGAGTGACATGTTACACTGAGGCCATGACGCTTAAGGAACTGCAAAAATGACCGAACTGAAGAACGATCGTTATCTGCGTGCGCTGCTGCGCCAGCCCGTTGATGTCACTCCGGTGTGGATGATGCGCCAGGCTGGCCGCTATCTCCCGGAGTACAAAGCCACCCGTGCCCAGGCGGGGGATTTTATGTCGCTGTGCAAAAACGCGGAACTGGCGTGTGAAGTGACGCTCCAGCCGCTGCGACGTTATCCACTGGATGCAGCGATCCTCTTTTCGGACATTCTGACTATCCCTGATGCCATGGGGCTTGGGCTGTATTTCGAAACCGGCGAAGGCCCGCGTTTCACCTCTCCGATTAAGAGCAAAGCCGACGTCGATAAGCTGCCGATCCCTGACCCTGAGGGTGAGCTGGGCTACGTGATGAATGCGGTACGCACTATCCGCCGTGAGCTGAAAGGCGAAGTGCCGCTGATTGGCTTCTCTGGCAGCCCGTGGACGCTGGCGACTTACATGGTTGAAGGTGGCAGCAGCAAAGCCTTTACCGTAATCAAAAAGATGATGTATGCCGAGCCGCTGGCGCTGCACGCGCTGCTCGACAAGCTGGCGAAGAGCGTCACGCTGTATCTGAACGCTCAAATTAAAGCGGGTGCGCAGTCGGTGATGATTTTCGATACCTGGGGCGGTGTGCTGACCGGGCGTGATTATCAGCAATTCTCGCTCTATTACATGCACAAAATCGTCGATGGCCTGCTGCGTGAAAACGAAGGCCGCCGCGTACCGGTAACGTTGTTCACCAAAGGTGGCGGTCAGTGGCTCGAAGCGATGGCAGCAACGGGCTGTGACGCACTTGGGCTGGACTGGACCACCGATATCGCCGATGCGCGTCGCCGTGTAGGCGACAAAGTGGCGCTGCAGGGTAATATGGATCCCTCCATGCTCTATGCACAGCCTGCGCGTATCGAAGAAGAGGTGGCAACCATTCTGGCGGGCTTTGGTCAGGGCGAAGGTCACGTCTTTAACCTCGGTCACGGCATTCACCAGGATGTGCCGCCAGAGCACGCGGGCACGTTTGTGGAGGCAGTACACCGGTTGTCTGCGCAGTACCACAAGTAAGGAATCGCTATGGATCTCGCGTCATTACGCGCTCAGCAACTGGAACTGGCATCATCGGTGATCCGTGAGGATCAACTCGATAAGAACCCGCCGCAGTATATTGGCGGCGCCGATGTGGGGTTTGAGCAGGGCGGGGAGGTGACGCGTGCCGCGATGGTGGTACTGAAGTACCCTTCGCTGGAACTGGTGGAATACAAGGTGGCGCGTATTGCGACCACCATGCCTTACATTCCAGGTTTTCTCTCCTTTCGTGAATATCCCGCGCTGCTGGCCGCGTGGGAGCTCCTCGCGCAAAAGCCTGACCTGTTGTTCGTTGACGGACACGGTATTTCTCATCCGCGCCGGTTAGGCGTTGCCAGCCATTTTGGCCTGCTGGTGGATGTGCCAACGATAGGTGTCGCCAAAAAGCGCCTGTGCGGTGCGTTTGAGCCTCTTTCTGCCGAAGCGGGCGCACTCGGCCCCCTGATGGATAAAGGCGAGCAGCTGGCATGGGTCTGGCGCAGTAAACCGCGCTGTAATCCGTTGTTTATCGCCACCGGGCACCGGGTCAGTCTGGACAGTGCGCTGGCGTGGGTACAGCGTTGCACAAAAGGATATCGTTTACCGGAGCCAACACGCTGGGCGGATGCCGTTGCATCACAGCGACCGGCTTTTATTCGCTGGCAGGAAATTCAGCGATAATTCAGGTAAACTGCCGCTAATTTCCGATTCGAGACATCATCATGTTACAAAACCCGATTCATCTGCGCCTTGAGAAGCTGGAAAGCTGGCAGCACGTCACCTTTATGGCTTGCCTGTGCGAGCGCATGTATCCCAATTACGCCGCGTTCTGCAAGCAGACAGAGTTTGGTGATGGCCATATCTATCGCCGTATTCTGGATCTCATCTGGGAAACGCTGACCGTCAAAGACGCGAAGGTGAACTTCGACTCCCAGCTGGAGAAACTCGAAGAGGCCATTCCGGTGGCGGATGATTTCGATCTGTACGGTGTCTATCCGGCCATTGATGCCTGCGTGGCATTGAGTGAACTGATCCACTCCCGTCTGAGCGGCGAAACACTGGAGCACGCCATTGAAGTCAGTAAGGCATCGATTACTACCGTAGCGATGCTGGAAATGACCCAGGAAGGTCGCGAAATGACCGATGAAGAGCTGCGAGCGAACCCCGCTGTTGAGCAAGAATGGGATATTCAGTGGGAGATTTTCCGATTGCTGGCAGAGTGTGAAGAACGCGATATTGAGCTGATAAAAGGGCTTCGTGCGGACTTACGTGAGGCCGCCGAGAGCAATATTGGTATAATTTTTAACCAATGAGTCAACAAAACGTGATTTAACGCCTGTTTTGTCACTCCTCGACTCTTCCCTTTCGCCCCCCGTCTGGTCTACATTTGGGGGGCGAAAAAAAGTGGCTATCGGTGCGTGTATGCAGGAGAGTGCTTTTTTGGCATTTTCGTCGCACTCGATGCTTAGCAAGCGATAAACACATTGAAAGGATAACTTATGAACAAGACTCAACTGATTGATGTAATTGCGGACAAGGCTGATCTGTCTAAAGTGCAGGCTAAAGCTGCTCTGGAATCTACCCTGGCTGCTATTACTGAGTCTCTGAAAGAAGGCGATGCTGTACAACTGGTTGGTTTCGGTACCTTCAAAGTGAACCACCGCGCTGAGCGTACTGGCCGCAACCCGCAGACCGGTAAAGAAATCAAAATCGCCGCAGCTAACGTGCCGGCATTTGTTTCTGGTAAAGCACTGAAAGACGCTGTTAAGTAAGACGCGTGGCAGTGAACAGTTTTAACGAAGGGGCGGTAACGCCCCTTTTGTCTGTCTGGCGTGGTGCACTCGCGCTGGCAGGCGTGCTGTTGCTGTCAGCCTGTAGTCATGACTCCTCTCTGCCACCGTTTACCGCCAGCGGCTACGCTGACAACCAGGGGGCTGTCAGGATATGGCGCAAAGATTCAGGCGGTGAGGTTCATCTCCTCTCTGCTTTCAGTCCGTGGCATAACGGCAATACTTCAACCGCAGAGTACCGCTGGCAGGACGACACCCTGTCGCTCATCGAGCTGAATATCTACAGTAAGACCCCCGAACATGTTCGTGTGCGCTTTGACGACCATGGCGAGCTGAGTTTTATGCAGCGTGAGGTGAGCGGGCAAAAGCAGCAACTTTCCAGCGATCAAATCGCCCTCTACAAATACCGTGCTGAACAAATTCGTCAGACCAGCGATGCACTGCGCCAGGGACGTGTCGTGCTGCGTCAGGGACGCTGGCATGTGGATGGTACGGTCACTACCTGCGAAGGGCAGACGGTGAAGCCCGAGCTCGAATCCTGGGCAACAGAACACATTCAACGCCGTCAGCGTCATTCATCAATGGAAGTGAGTGTGGCGTGGCTTGAGGCGCCGGAAGGCTCTCAGCTGCTGCTGGTGGCGAACGAAGATTTCTGCACCTGGCAGCCGACAGAGAAGAGTTTCTGAATTCTGTGGACTAAGCCGGATGGCGCTAACGCTTATCCGGCCTACGAACGATCCCCTCTCCCACAGGAAGAGGGTTAGGGTGAAGGTGTGAAATTACTCGCCCTGCTCACGCGCAATCGCGCGGTAACCAATATCCTGGCGGCTGAAGCTGCCGTTCCAGCGAATATCTGCCATCAACCCATACGCACGTTTCTGAGCCTCTGCAACGGTATTGCCAAGCGCAGTCGCGCACAGCACACGGCCACCGTTAGTCAGCACGCGATCGTCATCAGACAGTTTCGTACCCGCATGGAATACCTTACCGCCTTCGGTCTCTTCCAGCGGCAGACCGTGGATTTCGTCACCGGTGTTGTAGTTACCCGGATAACCGCCCGCAGCAATCACCACGCCCAGAGAAGCGCGTTCGTCCCACTCGGAGTTTTTCTCGTCCAGCTTGCCTTCGCAGGCCGCCAGGCATAGATCAACCAGATCGGATTTCATGCGCAGCATGATCGGCTGAGTTTCAGGATCGCCAAAGCGGCAGTTGAACTCGATAACCTTCGGATTACCCTGCTTGTCGATCATCAGGCCCGCATAGAGGAAACCGGTGTACGTGTTACCTTCGGCCGCCATACCTTTTACGGTTGGCCAGATAATGCGATCCATCGTGCGCTGATGCACTTCATCAGTCACAACCGGAGCCGGAGAGTATGCGCCCATACCGCCGGTATTCGGGCCAGTATCGGCATTGCCAACACGTTTGTGATCCTGGCTGGTGGCCATCGGCAGTACGTGCTCGCCGTCGACCATCACGATAAAGCTTGCCTCTTCGCCGTCGAGGAACTCTTCGATAACAATACGGTGGCCAGCGTCACCAAACGCGTTGCCTGCCAGCATATCCTGGACTGCGGCTTCTGCTTCTTCGAGGGTCATCGCCACGATAACGCCTTTACCGGCAGCCAGGCCGTCGGCCTTAATCACAATCGGCGCGCCTTTTTCACGCAGATACGCCAGAGCTGGCTCCACTTCGGTGAAGTTCTGGTATTCCGCAGTCGGAATATTGTGGCGAGCGAGGAAATCTTTGGTGAACGCTTTGGAGCCTTCGAGCTGCGCGGCTCCTTCGGTTGGACCGAAGATTTTCAGGCCCGCAGCGCGGAATGCATCAACCACACCAATGACCAGCGGAGCTTCCGGGCCAACGATAGTCAGGTCGATCTTCTCGTTCTGGGCAAAGCTCAGCAGCGCCGGGATATCGGTCACGCCGATAGCCACGTTTTGCAGCGCAGGCTCCAGCGCCGTACCGGCGTTGCCTGGCGCAACAAACACGGTTTTCACCAGCGGGGATTGTGCTGCTTTCCACGCCAGAGCGTGCTCGCGCCCGCCGTTACCAATCACTAATACTTTCATTGTCTGCTCCGTGGATTAATGGCGGAAGTGGCGCATGTCGGTGAAGATCATCGCAATGCCGTGTTCATCGGCCGCGGCAATCACTTCGTCGTCACGAATGGAACCGCCAGGCTGGATCACACAGGTGATACCCACAGCTGCGGCAGCATCGATACCGTCACGGAACGGGAAGAAGGCGTCAGACGCCATGGCGGAGCCTTTCACTTCCAGACCTTCATCACCTGCTTTAATGCCAGCGATTTTCGCGGAGTAGACGCGGCTCATCTGGCCTGCGCCTATCCCGATGGTCATGTTCTCTTTTGCATAAACAATGGCGTTGGATTTCACGAACTTCGCCACTTTCCAGCAGAACAGCGCATCACGCAGTTCCTGCCCGGTAGGCTGACGTTTGGTGACCACGCGCAGGTCGGCTGCTGTCACCATACCCAGATCGCGATCCTGAACCAGCAGGCCGCCATTCACGCGTTTGAAGTCCAGGCCCGGTACGCGTTCAGCCCACTGACCGCAAACCAGTACGCGCACGTTCTGTTTTGCAGCGGTGATTTTCAGGGCTTCTTCTGTTGCGGATGGCGCAATGATCACTTCAACAAACTGGCGGGAGATGATGGCCTGTGCGGTTTCAGCATCCAGTTCGCGGTTGAAGGCAATAATGCCGCCGAACGCAGAAGTCGGGTCGGTTTTATACGCACGATCGTAGGCATCCAGAATAGAGGTGCTTACCGCCACGCCGCATGGGTTTGCGTGCTTCACGATCACGCAGGCTGGCTCGCTGAACTCTTTTACACATTCCAGCGCGGCATCGGTGTCGGCAATGTTGTTATAAGAGAGCGCTTTGCCCTGAACCTGCTGTGCAGTCGCCACAGACGCTTCTTTTACTTCTTCTTCTATATAGAAGGCAGCTTGCTGGTGGCTGTTCTCACCGTAACGCATATCCTGCTTCTTAATGAAGTTCAGGTTAAGGGTACGTGGGAAGCGACCAGACGGCTCGTTGCTTTCGCCATGGTAAGCCGGGACCAGGCTACCGAAGTAGTTGGCGATCATGCTGTCGTAAGCGGCGGTGTGTTCGAATGCTTTAATGGCGAGGTCGAAACGCGTATCCAGAGTCAGGGAACCTTCGTTGGCATCCATTTCTTTAATAATGGCAGCGTAGTCGTTGCTCTTTACTACGATGGCGACATCTTTATGGTTCTTGGCTGCGGAGCGCACCATGGTTGGGCCGCCGATATCAATATTCTCTACTGCATCTTCCAGAGAGCAGCCTTCGCGGGCAACGGTCTGGGCGAACGGGTAGAGGTTAACAACAACCATATCGATTGGCGCGATATCGTGTTGTTCCATAATACCGTCATCCTGGCCGCGACGGCCAAGGATGCCACCGTGCACTTTCGGGTGCAGGGTTTTCACGCGTCCATCCATCATTTCCGGGAAACCGGTGTAATCGGACACTTCGGTTACCGGCAAGCCTTTATCTGCTAACAGGCGAGCAGTTCCGCCAGTAGAAAGCAGCTCTACACCACGTGCAGAAAGTGCCTGAGCGAATTCGACGATACCGGCTTTATCAGAAACACTGAGCAGAGCGCGGCGGATTGGACGACGTTGTTGCATGGTAAATCCCCTGGATTTCACGATTACAGAGAGCGTTAGATGAATTTTCCACAAAAAAACTCAGCTAACACCCCTAACGGGGCATCCTTGTCAGGCGCGAGCATTTTAACGAAAACGTTTGCGCAACGCTCGCGAATTTTCACTTTTTCGTAGCATTGTGGATAAGTCTGTGTGTAAAAAGGTATAAGGCGGGGTTTTGCTGTGGAATGCAGCAGTCAGTCATTTTTCTGCAATTTTTCTATTGCGGCCTGCGGAGAACTCCCTATAATGCGCCTCCATCGACACGGCGGATGTGAATCACTTCACAAACAACCCGGTCGGTTGAAGAGAAAAAATCCTGAAATAACGGGTTGACTCTGAAAGAGGAAAGCGTATTATACGCCACCTCGCAACGGTGAGCTGAAAGCCGCGTTGCACTGCTCTTTAACAATTTATCAGACAATCTGTGTGGGCACTCAAAGTGACATGGATTCTTAACGTCCTCGGACGATAAATGAATACCAAGTCTCAACGAGTGAACACGTAATTCATTACGAAGTTTAATTCATTGAGCATCAAACTTTTAAATTGAAGAGTTTGATCATGGCTCAGATTGAACGCTGGCGGCAGGCCTAACACATGCAAGTCGAGCGGTAGCACAGGGAGCTTGCTCCTGGGTGACGAGCGGCGGACGGGTGAGTAATGTCTGGGAAACTGCCTGATGGAGGGGGATAACTACTGGAAACGGTAGCTAATACCGCATAACGTCGCAAGACCAAAGAGGGGGACCTTCGGGCCTCTTGCCATCAGATGTGCCCAGATGGGATTAGCTAGTAGGTGGGGTAACGGCTCACCTAGGCGACGATCCCTAGCTGGTCTGAGAGGATGACCAGCCACACTGGAACTGAGACACGGTCCAGACTCCTACGGGAGGCAGCAGTGGGGAATATTGCACAATGGGCGCAAGCCTGATGCAGCCATGCCGCGTGTATGAAGAAGGCCTTCGGGTTGTAAAGTACTTTCAGCGAGGAGGAAGGCGTTAAGGTTAATAACCTTGGCGATTGACGTTACTCGCAGAAGAAGCACCGGCTAACTCCGTGCCAGCAGCCGCGGTAATACGGAGGGTGCAAGCGTTAATCGGAATTACTGGGCGTAAAGCGCACGCAGGCGGTCTGTCAAGTCGGATGTGAAATCCCCGGGCTCAACCTGGGAACTGCATTCGAAACTGGCAGGCTAGAGTCTTGTAGAGGGGGGTAGAATTCCAGGTGTAGCGGTGAAATGCGTAGAGATCTGGAGGAATACCGGTGGCGAAGGCGGCCCCCTGGACAAAGACTGACGCTCAGGTGCGAAAGCGTGGGGAGCAAACAGGATTAGATACCCTGGTAGTCCACGCCGTAAACGATGTCGATTTGGAGGTTGTTCCCTTGAGGAGTGGCTTCCGGAGCTAACGCGTTAAATCGACCGCCTGGGGAGTACGGCCGCAAGGTTAAAACTCAAATGAATTGACGGGGGCCCGCACAAGCGGTGGAGCATGTGGTTTAATTCGATGCAACGCGAAGAACCTTACCTACTCTTGACATCCAGAGAACTTTCCAGAGATGGATTGGTGCCTTCGGGAACTCTGAGACAGGTGCTGCATGGCTGTCGTCAGCTCGTGTTGTGAAATGTTGGGTTAAGTCCCGCAACGAGCGCAACCCTTATCCTTTGTTGCCAGCGGTCCGGCCGGGAACTCAAAGGAGACTGCCAGTGATAAACTGGAGGAAGGTGGGGATGACGTCAAGTCATCATGGCCCTTACGAGTAGGGCTACACACGTGCTACAATGGCATATACAAAGAGAAGCGACCTCGCGAGAGCAAGCGGACCTCATAAAGTATGTCGTAGTCCGGATTGGAGTCTGCAACTCGACTCCATGAAGTCGGAATCGCTAGTAATCGTAGATCAGAATGCTACGGTGAATACGTTCCCGGGCCTTGTACACACCGCCCGTCACACCATGGGAGTGGGTTGCAAAAGAAGTAGGTAGCTTAACCTTCGGGAGGGCGCTTACCACTTTGTGATTCATGACTGGGGTGAAGTCGTAACAAGGTAACCGTAGGGGAACCTGCGGTTGGATCACCTCCTTACCTTAAAGAACCTGCCTTTGTAGTGCTCACACAGATTGTCTGATGAAAAGTAAATAGCAAGGCGTCTTGCCGAAGCAGACTTCAGTGTCCCCTTCGTCTAGAGGCCCAGGACACCGCCCTTTCACGGCGGTAACAGGGGTTCGAATCCCCTAGGGGACGCCACTTGCTGGTTTGTGAGTGAAAGTCACCTGCCGATATATCTCAAAACTGACTCAGTGAGTCACATTTGAGATATTTGCTCTTTAAAAATCTGGATCAAGCTGAAAATTGAAACGACACATCTTAATGGTGTGTTCGAGTCTCTCAAATTTTCGCAAGTCGATGATGAATCGAAAGAAACATCTTCGGGTTGTGAGGTTAAGCGACTAAGCGTACACGGTGGATGCCCTGGCAGTCAGAGGCGATGAAGGACGTGCTAATCTGCGAAAAGCGCCGGCGAGGTGATATGAACCTTTGACCCGGCGATGTCCGAATGGGGAAACCCAGTGTGTTCCGACACACTATCGTTAACTGAATACATAGGTTAACGAGGCGAACCGGGGGAACTGAAACATCTAAGTACCCCGAGGAAAAGAAATCAACCGAGATTCCCCCAGTAGCGGCGAGCGAACGGGGAGCAGCCCAGAGTCTGAATCAGCTTGTGTGTTAGTGGAACGGTCTGGAAAGTCCGGCGATACAGGGTGATAGCCCCGTACACGAAAGCACACTTGCTGTGAACTCGAAGAGTAGGGCGGGACACGTGGTATCCTGTCTGAATATGGGGGGACCATCCTCCAAGGCTAAATACTCCTGACTGACCGATAGTGAACCAGTACCGTGAGGGAAAGGCGAAAAGAACCCCGGCGAGGGGAGTGAAAAAGAACCTGAAACCGTGTACGTACAAGCAGTGGGAGCACCTTCGTGGTGTGACTGCGTACCTTTTGTATAATGGGTCAGCGACTTATATTCTGTAGCAAGGTTAACCGTATAGGGGAGCCGAAGGGAAACCGAGTCTTAACTGGGCGTTAAGTTGCAGGGTATAGACCCGAAACCCGGTGATCTAGCCATGGGCAGGTTGAAGGTTGGGTAACACTAACTGGAGGACCGAACCGACTAATGTTGAAAAATTAGCGGATGACTTGTGGCTGGGGGTGAAAGGCCAATCAAACCGGGAGATAGCTGGTTCTCCCCGAAAGCTATTTAGGTAGCGCCTCGTGAACTCATCTTCGGGGGTAGAGCACTGTTTCGGCTAGGGGGCCATCCCGGCTTACCAACCCGATGCAAACTACGAATACCGAAGAATGTTATCACGGGAGACACACGGCGGGTGCTAACGTCCGTCGTGAAGAGGGAAACAACCCAGACCGCCAGCTAAGGTCCCAAAGTCATGGTTAAGTGGGAAACGATGTGGGAAGGCACAGACAGCCAGGATGTTGGCTTAGAAGCAGCCATCATTTAAAGAAAGCGTAATAGCTCACTGGTCGAGTCGGCCTGCGCGGAAGATGTAACGGGGCTAAACCATGCACCGAAGCTGCGGCAGCGACACTATGTGTTGTTGGGTAGGGGAGCGTTCTGTAAGCCGTTGAAGGTGGCCTGTGAGGGTTGCTGGAGGTATCAGAAGTGCGAATGCTGACATAAGTAACGATAATGCGGGTGAAAAGCCCGCACGCCGGAAGACCAAGGGTTCCTGTCCAACGTTAATCGGGGCAGGGTGAGTCGACCCCTAAGGCGAGGCCGAAAGGCGTAGTCGATGGGAAACAGGTTAATATTCCTGTACTTGGTGTTACTGCGAAGGGGGGACGGAGAAGGCTATGTTAGCCGGGCGACGGTTGTCCCGGTTTAAGCATGTAGGCGGAGAGTTTAGGTAAATCCGGACTCTTTTTAACGCTGAGGTGTGATGACGAGGCACTACGGTGCTGAAGTAACAAATGCCCTGCTTCCAGGAAAAGCCTCTAAGCATCAGGTAACATCAAATCGTACCCCAAACCGACACAGGTGGTCAGGTAGAGAATACCAAGGCGCTTGAGAGAACTCGGGTGAAGGAACTAGGCAAAATGGTGCCGTAACTTCGGGAGAAGGCACGCTGATATGTAGGTGAAGCCCCTGCGGGTGGAGCTGAAATCAGTCGAAGATACCAGCTGGCTGCAACTGTTTATTAAAAACACAGCACTGTGCAAACACGAAAGTGGACGTATACGGTGTGACGCCTGCCCGGTGCCGGAAGGTTAATTGATGGGGTTAGCGGCAACGCGAAGCTCTTGATCGAAGCCCCGGTAAACGGCGGCCGTAACTATAACGGTCCTAAGGTAGCGAAATTCCTTGTCGGGTAAGTTCCGACCTGCACGAATGGCGTAATGATGGCCAGGCTGTCTCCACCCGAGACTCAGTGAAATTGAACTCGCTGTGAAGATGCAGTGTACCCGCGGCAAGACGGAAAGACCCCGTGAACCTTTACTATAGCTTGACACTGAACACTGGTCCTTGATGTGTAGGATAGGTGGGAGGCTTTGAAGTGTGGACGCCAGTCTGCATGGAGCCATCCTTGAAATACCACCCTTTAATGGCTGGTGTTCTAACGTAGACCCGTAATCCGGGTTGCGGACAGTGTCTGGTGGGTAGTTTGACTGGGGCGGTCTCCTCCCAAAGAGTAACGGAGGAGCACGAAGGTTAGCTAATCCTGGTCGGACATCAGGAGGTTAGTGCAATGGCATAAGCTAGCTTGACTGCGAGAGTGACGGCTCGAGCAGGTGCGAAAGCAGGTCATAGTGATCCGGTGGTTCTGAATGGAAGGGCCATCGCTCAACGGATAAAAGGTACTCCGGGGATAACAGGCTGATACCGCCCAAGAGTTCATATCGACGGCGGTGTTTGGCACCTCGATGTCGGCTCATCACATCCTGGGGCTGAAGTAGGTCCCAAGGGTACGGCTGTTCGCCGTTTAAAGTGGTACGCGAGCTGGGTTTAGAACGTCGTGAGACAGTTCGGTCCCTATCTGCCGTGGGCGCTGGAGAATTGAGGGGGGCTGCTCCTAGTACGAGAGGACCGGAGTGGACGCATCACTGGTGTTCGGGTTGTCATGCCAATGGCATTGCCCGGTAGCTAAATGCGGAAAAGATAAGTGCTGAAAGCATCTAAGCACGAAACTTGCCCCGAGATGAGTTCTCCCTGACCCTTTAAGGGTCCTGAAGGAACGTTGAAGACGACGACGTTGATAGGTCGGGTGTGTAAGCGTAGCGATACGTTGAGCTAACCGATACTAATGAACCGTGAGGCTTAACCTTACAACGCCGAAGCTGTTTCGGCGGACGAGAGACAGAAGATTTTCAGCTTTGATACAGATTTAACAGAATTTGCCTGGCGGCTTTAGCGCGGTGGTCCCACCTGACCCCATGCCGAACTCAGAAGTGAAACGCCGTAGCGCCGATGGTAGTGTGGGGTCTCCCCATGTGAGAGTAGGGAACTGCCAGGCATCAAATAAGTAGAGAGGCCATCCGAAAGGATGGCCTTTTTGCGTTTACGAACCACCGTTTTTTGCAGGCCAGGTAAGGCAAAGCCGCCACCCGGCAAGTCAGACCGCACGATCCCTCCTTGAAACTTTCTCACCTTTCACTTGCAGGCTCGACATTCAGGCTATTTCTGCGTATCGTTAGCTGTCTGGATGTCTAAACGTTTATACGTATGCTGTGAGGATATAAGGTTATGCCGATTCGGGTGCAGGACGAGCTACCAGCCGTCAATTTCTTACGTGAAGAAAATGTCTTCGTCATGACAGCTTCACGTGCAACAGGTCAGGAAATTCGCCCGCTGAAGGTGCTTATTCTCAATCTGATGCCGAAAAAGATCGAAACAGAGAATCAGTTCCTGCGTCTGCTGTCGAACTCGCCGCTTCAGGTGGATATCCAGCTGCTGCGGATCGATGCCCGTGAATCGCGCAACACCCCTTCTGAGCATCTGAACAACTTCTACTGCAACTTCGACGATATCCGCGACGAAAACTTCGACGGCTTGATCGTGACTGGCGCACCGCTGGGTTTGGTAGAGTTTAATGACGTTGCGTACTGGCCGCAGATCAAGCAGGTGCTGGAGTGGGCAAAAGATCACGTCACCTCCACACTCTTTGTCTGTTGGGCGGTACAAGCGGCACTGAATATTCTTTATGGCATCCCGAAACAAACCCGCACTGAAAAGCTCTCAGGCGTCTACGAACACCACATTCTTCATCCTCATGCGCTGCTGACGCGTGGTTTCGATGACTCCTTCCTCGCCCCGCATTCCCGCTATGCCGATTTCCCGGCGCAGCTGATCCGCGATTACACCGATCTCGAGATCCTGGCGGAAACGGAAGACGGAGATGCTTACCTGTTTGCCAGCAAAGACAAGCGTATCGCGTTTGTGACCGGGCATCCTGAGTACGATCCAAACACCCTCGCGGCGGAGTTTTTCCGTGATGTTGAAGCCGGTTTGAGCCCGGAAGTTCCTTATAACTATTTCCCAAAAGACGACCCGCAAAACAAACCTCGGGCCACCTGGCGCAGCCACGGAAATCTGCTCTTCACTAACTGGCTCAACTATTACGTCTACCAAATCACGCCATACGATCTGCGCCACATGAATCCGACGCTGGAGTAATTCACTACTCCGGACGATCCTAAAGCGTTTCAGCTATTCAGATCAGGCACCTTCGGGTGCCTTTTTTATTTCCGAAATAACACTCAACATCGAGTAAAACTTTAACTCCTTATTAATCAATACATTGCATTCAATTAATAATTAAAATGGAAATTGTTTTTGATTTTGGAAAAATTATAGATAGTCTTAATTCTGCTGAGCGAAAACCACACAACGATCTTTCGCTCGCATCGGGGGAGTGTTTTTGGATCTTTGATGAGGAGCAGAATAATGACTCAACAGGCAACCACGGCCGACGAACTGGCCTTTAACCAGCCACATGGCGAACAAGAACAACAAATCTTAACGCCAGAAGCCGTAGAATTCCTGACCGAGCTGGTGACCCGCTTTACGCCAAAGCGCAATAAACTGCTGGCGTCACGCATCCATCAGCAGCAGGAAATAGACGATGGCAAGTTGCCTGGGTTTATTTCGGAAACCGCTTCCATTCGCCGTAGTGACTGGACAATCCGCGGTATTCCTGAAGATTTGCAGGATCGTCGCGTCGAGATCACCGGCCCGGTAGAGCGCAAAATGGTGATCAACGCCATGAATGCCAACGTTAAAGTCTTTATGGCCGATTTTGAAGACTCTCTGGCCCCGGACTGGCGTAAAGTCATCGACGGGCAAATTAACCTGCGTGATGCCGTGAACGGCACCATCAGCTATACCAACGAAGCCGGGAAAATCTACCAGCTCAAACCGAACCCGGCTGTTCTGATTTGCCGTGTACGTGGCCTGCACCTGCCTGAAAAGCATGTCACCTGGCGCGGGGAAGCCATTCCTGGCAGCCTGTTCGATTTTGCCCTCTATTTCTTCCACAACTACAAAAGCTTGCTGGCGAAAGGCAGCGGCCCCTATTTCTACCTGCCAAAAACTCAGGCCTGGCAGGAAGCGGCCTGGTGGAGTGAAGTCTTCAGCTATGCAGAGGATCGTTTCGACCTGCCGCGCGGCACCATCAAAGCCACGCTGTTAATTGAAACGCTGCCGGCGGTCTTCCAGATGAACGAAATTCTGCACGCGCTGCGCGACCACATTGTTGGCCTGAACTGCGGACGCTGGGATTACATCTTTAGCTATATCAAAACCCTGAAAAATCACCCCGACCGCGTGCTGCCGGATCGTCAGGTTGTCACCATGGACAAACCGTTCCTCAGCGCCTATTCGCGTCTGCTGATTAAGACCTGCCACAAGCGCGGTGCGTTTGCGATGGGCGGTATGGCGGCATTTATTCCAAGCAAAGATGCCGAGCGAAACAACCAGGTGCTCAACAAGGTGAAAGCCGATAAAGAGCTGGAAGCACGTAACGGCCACGACGGCACGTGGATTGCACACCCGGGCCTGGCCGATACGGCGATGGAGGTGTTCAACCGCGTACTGGGCGACAACAAAAACCAGCTGTTTGTCACGCGCGAAGAGGATGCGCCAACCGCAGAAGAGCAACTGCTGGCGCCGTGTACGGGTGAACGCACCGAAGAGGGGATGCGCGCCAATATTCGCGTTGCCGTGCAGTACATCGAAGCGTGGATCTCCGGTAACGGCTGCGTGCCAATCTACGGTCTGATGGAAGATGCCGCCACGGCGGAAATCTCCCGCACCTCTATCTGGCAGTGGATCCATCACCAAAAAACGCTCAGCAACGGCAAGCCGGTAACCAAATCCTTGTTCCGCCAGATGCTGGCCGAAGAGATGCTGGTTATCCAGGACGAACTGGGCGAGCACCGCTTCAGCAGCGGGCGTTTTGACGACGCTGCGCGCCTGATGGAGCAAATCACCACATCAGATGACTTAATCGACTTCCTCACCCTGCCAGGCTACCGCCTGCTTGCGTAATCCACCACATAACAATATGGAGCATCTGCACATGAAAACACGTACCCAACAGATCGAAGAATTACAAAAAGAGTGGACACAGCCGCGCTGGGAAGGCATTCGTCGCCCTTACAGCGCCGAGGAAGTGGTGAAATTACGTGGCTCGGTCAACCCGGAGTGCACACTGGCGCAGCTGGGTGCGGCCAAAATGTGGCGTCTGCTGCATGGCGGCTCGAAAAAAGGCTATATCAACAGCCTGGGAGCGCTGACGGGTGGTCAGGCGCTGCAACAGGCGAAGGCGGGTATTGAGGCGGTTTACCTGTCAGGCTGGCAGGTGGCGGCGGACGCGAACCTCGCCTCCAGTATGTATCCGGATCAATCGCTCTATCCGGCAAACTCTGTGCCGTCGGTCGTGGATCGGATCAACAACACCTTCCGTCGTGCGGATCAGATCCAATGGTCCGCGGGTATTGAACCAAACGATCCGCGTTATGTGGATTACTTCCTGCCGATCGTTGCCGATGCTGAAGCCGGTTTCGGTGGCGTGCTGAATGCGTTTGAGCTGATGAAATCGATGATTGAGGCCGGTGCAGCGGCCGTACACTTCGAAGATCAGCTGGCATCGGTGAAGAAGTGCGGACATATGGGCGGCAAAGTGCTGGTTCCGACTCAGGAAGCGATTCAGAAACTGGTTGCAGCGCGTCTGGCGGCGGATGTTCTGGGGGTTCCGACGCTGGTGATTGCCCGTACCGATGCGGACGCGGCGGACCTGATCACCTCTGACTGCGACCCGTACGACAGCGAGTTCATCACCGGCGAGCGTACCAGCGAAGGCTTCTACCGCACTCATGCTGGCATTGAACAGGCGATCAGCCGCGGTCTGGCCTATGCACCGTATGCAGACCTGGTATGGTGTGAAACCTCGACACCGGACCTGGCGCTGGCAAAACGCTTTGCCGATGCCATTCACGCGAAATATCCGGGCAAACTGCTGGCCTATAACTGTTCGCCATCCTTCAACTGGCAGAAGAATCTGGACGACAAAACGATCGCCAGCTTCCAGCAGCAGCTGTCGGATATGGGCTACAAATACCAGTTCATCACCCTGGCGGGTATCCACAGCATGTGGTTCAACATGTTCGACCTGGCCCACGCTTATGCGCAGGGCGAGGGGATGAAGCACTATGTTGAGAAAGTACAACAGCCAGAGTTCGAGGCCGGTAAAGAGGGCTATACCTTCGTTTCTCACCAGCAGGAAGTGGGAACAGGCTACTTCGATAAAGTCACCACCATCATTCAGGGGGGCGCTTCCTCCGTGACGGCCTTAACGGGATCGACGGAAGAAGCACAGTTCTGATGTTTTCCCCCTCTCCCCTATGGGGAGAGGGTTAGGGTGAGGGGGAATAAGATGTCGCGTGGCCTGGAATTATTGATTGCACAAACCATCCTGCAAGGCTTTGACGCGCAGTATGGTCGTTTTCTGGAAGTGACGTCCGGTGCACAGCAGCGTTTTGAACACGCCGACTGGCACGCAGTCCAGCAGGCCATGAAGCAGCGTATCCACCTCTACGATCACCATGTGGGTCTGGTGGTGGAACAGTTGCGCTGTATTACCGATGGCAAAAGCCCTGATGCGGCTTTTTTGCTGCGCGTTAAAGAGCACTACACCCATTTATTACCCGATTACCCGCGCTTCGAAATTGCGGAGAGCTTTTTTAACTCTGTCTATTGCCGGTTATTTGACCACCGCTCGTTATCTCCCGAGCGGTTATTTATTTTCAGCTCCCAGCCCGAGCGCCGTTTTCGCACCATCCCGCGGCCACTGGCGAAAGACTTCTTTCCCGATAACGGCTGGGCGTCTCTGCTACACCGCGTGTTAACCGATTTACCGCTGCGCTTGCCCTGGCAGAACAAAACCAGAGATATCGGTTTTATCATCGCGCATCTCGGTGAAACGTTCGGTGAAGAGGTACTCGCTCACAGCCATCTTCACGTTGCGAATGAGCTTTTTTACCGCAATAAAGCCGCCTGGCTGGTCGGTAAACTGATTACGCCCACCGCTACCGTACCGTTCCTGCTGCCCATTCACCGCAGCGATGAGGGTGAGCTGTTTGTCGATACCTGCCTGACAACCAGCGCTGAAGCCAGCATTGTTTTTGGTTTTGCCCGTTCCTATTTCATGGTGTACGCCCCGCTGCCAGCGGCTCTGGTGGAGTGGCTGCGTGAGATCCTGCCGGGGAAAACCACCGCCGAGCTGTATATGGCGATTGGCTGTCAGAAGCACGCCAAAACCGAAAGCTACCGGGAATATTTGCACTACATCTCCACGGCTGATGAACAGTTTATCGAAGCCCCCGGCATTCGCGGGATGGTGATGCTGGTGTTCACCCTGCCAGGTTTCGATCGGGTGTTTAAGGTTATCAAAGACAAGTTCGCCCCACAGAAAGAGATGACCGCCGCTCATGTCCGGGCCTGCTATCAACTGGTGAAAGAACACGATCGCGTCGGGCGCATGGCGGATACCCAGGAGTTCGAAAACTTTGTGCTGGATAAGCAGCAGATTGACCCGGCGCTCATGGCGCTTTTGCTTCAGGAAGCCCCGGCAAAGATAACCGACCTGGGCGATAAAATAGTCATCAGCCATCTCTACATAGAGCGCCGCATGGTGCCGCTGAATATCTGGCTGGAGCAATCGGAAGGGCAAGGATTGCGGGATGCTATTGAAGAGTACGGCAATGCTATCCGCCAGCTTGCCGCCGCCAATATCTTCCCGGGCGATATGCTGTTTAAAAACTTCGGTGTCACCCGTCATGGGCGTGTGGTGTTCTACGATTACGATGAAATTTGCTATATGACCGAAGTGAATTTCCGCGACATTCCGCCGCCTCGCTACCCGGAAGACGAGATGTCCAGCGAGCCGTGGTATAGCGTCTCGCCGGGGGATGTTTTCCCGGAGGAGTTTCGTCACTGGCTATGTGCCGACCCGCGCATCGGGCCGTTATTTGAAGAGATGCACGACGACCTGTTCCACGCCAGTTACTGGCGCGGGTTGCAAACGCGGATCAAAAACGGGCACGTGGAGGATGTGTACGCCTACCGGCGTAAGCAGCGGTTTTGCATCCGGTTTTCTCCCTCTCCCTGTGGGAGAGGGCCGGGGTGAGGGCATCAGGCCGCTCTCAACCTTAACGGATCCCACCATACGCCAGCGTCACCTCTTTTGCCGCCTTAATCACCAGCGCACCCAGCTCGGTTACCCGGTCATCGGTCATGCGGGAGATGGGCCCGGAGATGGAGATGGCCGCAAACGGTTCGCGATGTTCGTCAAAAATACAGGCCGCGAGGCAGCGCAGGCCCAGGGCATGTTCTTCATCATCAAACGAATAGCCACGCTTGCGCGTCAGGGCTAAATCTTCTTTCAGATGGACCGGGGAAACCAGCGTCGCGTGGGTGTAGGCGTGCAGCCCTTTGCGGTGCAGTAAGCCGGTGACCTGCTCTTCGCTCAGCTGCGAGAGAAACGCTTTGCCCGCCCCGGAGGCATGCATCGGCAGTTTGCCGCCAATCGGGGCAGACATACGCATCAACTGGGTACACTGCACCTGGTCGATGATGATCGCCTGATGGTCGCTCTGGTCCAGAACGGCCAGGTTCACTGTTTCACCGGAGTCTTCCATTAGCTTGCGCAGAATAGGGTGCACAATGGCCAGCAGGTTACGGCTTTGCAGGAAGCTACTGCCGACGATAAACGCATGTGCGCCCACCGCCCAGTGCCCCAGCTCGCCCACCTGACGCACAAAGCCCAGCTGCTGCATGGTGGTGAGCAGGCGGTGAGTGGTGGAGTTCGGCAGGCCAGCCTGTTGCGCCAGCTCCGTCAGGGCCACGCTGCTGTGCGACTCGGCTATCCATTCCAGCAGCTTCAGACCGCGAGTCAGCGATTGAACCTGTCCGCCCTGTTGTGCGGCGGTGGTGGCAGCAGGTTTTCTGCCGCGTTTAGCGGGAACGGTAGCGACCATGACGATCTCCTTTTTCTGTATCGTGGAAATCATTTTCGTTTTATTTGCTGGTTTTGCAACCGTTATCCTGACTGATCGGATGAGTGATGGTGAACATGTCTCATGTTACCGCTGTGTGACTTTTCCACTCTGCCAGATTATGCCAGTATGGACTGCTGGCCTTTTGGCCTGGTTGAGCGTTGTCGGGAGCAAGTGTGAGCAGCAAAGTAGAGCAACTGCGTGCGCAGTTAAATGAACGAATTCTGGTGCTGGACGGCGGCATGGGCACCATGATCCAGGGCTATCGTCTGAGTGAAGACGATTTCCGCGGCGAGCGTTTTGCCGACTGGCCATGTGACCTGAAAGGGAACAACGACCTGCTGGTGTTAAGCAAGCCGCAAGTCATTGCGGATATCCACAACGCCTATTTCGAAGCGGGTGCGGATATCGTTGAAACCAACACCTTTAACTCGACAACTATCGCCATGGCGGATTACCAGATGGAATCCCTGTCGGCGGAAATCAACTTTGCCGCTGCGAAGCTGGCGCGCGCCTGTGCAGATGAATGGACGGCCCGCACGCCGGATAAACCGCGCTACGTTGCCGGGGTACTTGGCCCGACAAACCGCACGGCGTCGATTTCACCGGACGTGAACGATCCGGCGTTTCGTAATATTAGCTTCGACCAGCTGGTGGCCGCGTACCGCGAATCCACCAAAGCGCTGGTGGAAGGCGGTTCCGATCTGATCCTGATTGAAACGGTATTCGATACCCTCAACGCCAAAGCCGCGATTTACGCGGTGAAAGAGGAGTTCGAGTCGCTGGGCGTTGACCTGCCGATCATGATTTCCGGCACCATTACCGACGCCTCCGGCCGTACCTTGTCCGGCCAGACAACCGAAGCCTTTTATAACTCACTGCGCCACGCCGAAGCGCTCTCCTTCGGCCTGAACTGCGCGCTGGGGCCGGATGAACTGCGCCAGTACGTGCAGGAGCTTTCCCGTATCGCGGAATGCTACGTCACCGCCCACCCGAACGCCGGTCTGCCGAACGCGTTCGGTGAATACGATCTCGATGCCGACACCATGGCGGCGCAAATCCGCGAGTGGGCCGAGTCAGGCTTCCTGAATATCGTGGGTGGCTGTTGCGGTACCACACCAGAACATATCGCGGCCATGAGCAATGCGGTCGCCGGGTTACCGCCGCGCAAGCTGCCAGAGCTGCCCGTCGCCTGCCGTTTGTCTGGCCTTGAGCCGCTGACCATCGGCGACGACAGCCTGTTTGTGAACGTCGGTGAACGTACTAACGTTACCGGCTCCGCGAAGTTCAAGCGCTTGATTAAAGAAGAGAAGTACAGCGAAGCGCTGGACGTTGCCCGCCAGCAGGTTGAAAGCGGCGCACAGATTATCGATATCAACATGGATGAGGGGATGCTCGACGCCGAAGCGGCGATGGTACGTTTCCTCAACCTGATTGCCGGTGAGCCGGACATCGCCCGCGTGCCGATTATGATTGACTCCTCGAAGTGGGAGGTCATCGAAAAAGGGCTGAAATGCATTCAGGGTAAAGGCATCGTTAACTCCATTTCGATGAAAGAGGGGATCGATATCTTTATCCACCACGCGAAGCTGGTTCGCCGTTACGGTGCAGCCGTGGTGGTCATGGCCTTTGATGAAGTCGGCCAGGCTGACACCCGCGAGCGCAAGATTGAGATTTGCCGCCGCGCGTACAAAATTTTGACCGAAGAGGTGGGCTTCCCGCCGGAAGATATCATCTTCGACCCGAACATCTTCGCGGTGGCGACCGGGATTGAAGAGCACAACAACTACGCCCAGGACTTTATCGGTGCCTGTGAAGACATCAAACGCGAGCTGCCACATGCGCTGATCTCCGGCGGTGTGTCGAACGTGTCGTTCTCATTCCGTGGTAACGACCCGGTGCGTGAGGCTATCCACGCTGTGTTCCTTTACTACGCTATCCGCAACGGGATGGATATGGGGATCGTGAACGCCGGGCAGCTGGCGATTTACGACGACCTGCCGGCAGAACTGCGCGATGCGGTGGAGGACGTAATCCTCAACCGTCGTGATGATGCCACCGAGCGAATGCTGGATCTGGCAGAGAAATACCGTGGCAGCAAATCGGATGAAGCTGCCAACGTTCAGCAGGCAGAGTGGCGCTCCTGGGATGTGAGAAAGCGTCTGGAATATTCGCTGGTTAAAGGGATTACCGAGTTTATCGAACTGGATACCGAAGAAGCGCGTCTCCAGTCCGCACGCCCGATTGAAGTGATCGAAGGGCCGCTGATGGACGGCATGAACGTGGTCGGTGACCTGTTCGGTGAGGGCAAAATGTTCCTGCCACAGGTGGTGAAATCCGCCCGCGTGATGAAGCAGGCGGTGGCCTACCTTGAACCCTTTATCGAAGCCAGCAAAGAGAAAGGCTCCAGCAACGGGAAAATGGTTATCGCCACCGTGAAAGGCGATGTTCACGACATCGGCAAGAATATCGTCGGCGTGGTGTTGCAGTGTAATAACTACGAAATTATCGATCTTGGCGTGATGGTGCCCGCGGATAAAATCCTCAAAACCGCACGTGAAGTGAATGCCGACCTGATTGGCCTTTCCGGGCTGATCACTCCGTCACTGGACGAGATGGTCAACGTGGCGAAAGAGATGGAGCGTCAGGGCTTTACCATTCCGCTGCTGATTGGCGGGGCGACCACCTCAAAAGCGCATACCGCGGTGAAAATCGAGCAGAACTACAGTGGCCCGACGGTCTACGTGCAAAACGCCTCGCGTACCGTGGGGGTTGTCTCTTCGCTGCTTTCCGCCACGCAGCACGATGATTTTGTGGCACGTACCCGCAAAGAGTACGAAACCGTCCGTATTCAGCACGCGCGCAAAAAACCACGCACCCCGCCGGTCTCGTTACAGGCCGCGCGTGATAACGATCTGGCGTTCGACTGGTCCAGCTATACGCCGCCGGTTGCGCACCGTCTGGGCGTGCAGGATGTGACGGCCAGCATTGAAACGCTGCGTAACTACATCGACTGGACGCCGTTCTTTATGACCTGGTCGCTGGCGGGGAAATACCCGCGCATCCTCGAAGACGAAGTCGTCGGTGAAGAAGCACAGCGCCTGTTTAAAGACGCGAACGAGATGCTCGACACGTTGAGCGCAGAGAAAACCCTCAACCCGCGTGGCGTAGTGGGTCTGTTCCCGGCAAACCGCGTGGGCGACGATGTTGAAATCTACCGTGATGAAACCCGTACCCATGTGCTGGCCGTGAGCCGCCATCTGCGCCAGCAAACCGAGAAAGTGGGTTTTGCGAACTACTGTCTGGCCGATTTCGTGGCACCGAAGCTTTCCGGTAAAGCCGATTACATCGGCGCATTTGCCGTAACCGGTGGTCTGGAAGAAGATGCGCTGGCGGATGCGTTCGAAGCACAGCACGATGATTACAACAAAATCATGGTCAAAGCGATTGCCGACCGTCTGGCAGAAGCCTTTGCCGAGTACCTGCACGAGCGCGTGCGTAAGGTACACTGGGGTTACGCGGCCAATGAGAACCTCAGCAATGAGGAGCTGATCCGCGAAAACTACCAGGGCATTCGCCCGGCACCGGGCTACCCGGCCTGCCCGGAACACACTGAGAAGGGCACCATCTGGGAGCTGCTGGATGTGGAAACACACACCGGCATGAAGCTGACCGAATCCTTCGCCATGTGGCCTGGGGCATCTGTTTCTGGCTGGTACTTCAGTCACCCGGACAGCAAGTACTTTGCCGTGGCGCAGCTTCAGCGCGATCAGATAGAAGATTATGCGCAACGTAAAGGGATGAGTGTTTCTGAAGTGGAGCGCTGGCTGGCGCCGAATTTAGGTTACGACGCGGACTAAGGTCACTTTTCCTTACAACAAACAGGGCGCTCATTGGGCGCCCTGTCTCTTTCTTACGTTTAAACCCTTATACTGAAAGAAGGTTCTTTCCATATCGCCCGGTGGGCTTTGTTAACCGGGCCTGCGCGTAGGCCGGATAAGGTGTAGCCGCCATCCGGCAAGACAACGCGCGCTGAACCTCAGGAAAATCGATAACGATAAGGAGGACCTCCTTCTGTGCTGACTTTGTTACACCTGCTCTCCGCAGTGGCATTGCTGGTATGGGGCACACATATTGTCCGTACCGGTGTGATGCGCGTATTCGGTGCGCGCCTACGAACCGTTCTCAGCAGCAGCGTTGAGAAGAAGCCGCTCGCCTTCTGTGCGGGCATCGGCGTGACGGCGCTGGTGCAAAGCAGTAACGCCACCACCATGCTTGTCACCTCGTTCGTGGCGCAGGATCTGGTGGCGCTAACGCCTGCGCTGGTGATTGTGCTGGGTGCCGATGTGGGGACCGCGCTGATGGCGCGTATCCTGACGTTCGATCTGTCATGGTTGTCGCCGCTGCTGATTTTTATCGGCGTTATCTTCTTCCTGGGCCGTAAGCAGACCCGCGCCGGGCAGCTCGGGCGAGTGGGCATTGGCCTGGGGCTGATCCTGCTGGCGCTGGAGCTGATTGTGCAGGCGGTAACGCCCATTACGCAGGCCAACGGCGTGCAGGTGATTTTCGCCTCGTTGACGGGCGATATCATGCTGGATGCGCTGATTGGTGCCGTCTTTGCCATCGTCAGTTATTCAAGCCTGGCCGCCGTGCTGCTGACCGCGACCCTGGCGAGTGCCGGGGCCATCTCGTTCCCGGTGGCGCTGTGTCTGGTGATTGGTGCGAACCTTGGCTCTGGCCTGCTGGCGATGCTTAACAATAGCGCCGCCAATGCCGCGGCCCGCCGCGTTGCGCTCGGCAGCCTGCTGTTTAAGCTGGTGGGAAGCCTGATTATTCTGCCATTTGTTCACCTGCTGGCAGGGATCATGCAAAAGCTGCCTTTGTCGGACGCCGAGCTGGTTATCTATTTCCACGTGTTCTACAACCTGGTCCGCTGTCTGGCGATGGTGCCTTTCGCTGCACCAATGGCCCGCTTCTGCGAACGTCTTATCCGCGATGAACCTGAGCTGGACGCCCGGCTGAAACCGAAGCATCTGGACACCTCTGCGCTGGACACCCCGGCCCTGGCCTTAGCCAATGCCGCCCGCGAGACGCTGCGCATGGGGGATGCGATGGAAACGATGCTGGAGGGGCTGCAAAAGGTTATGCACGGCGAGCCTCGGGAAGAAAAAGAGCTGCGCAGGCTGGCAGATGATATAAACGTGCTTTATACCGCCATCAAGCTCTATCTGGCGCGAATGCCTCAGGACGAGCTGGCGGAAGAGGAGTCGCGCCGGTGGGCAGAAATCATCGAAATGTCCCTCAACCTGGAGCAGGCCTCTGACATCGTCGAACGTATGGGCAGTGAAATAGCCGATAAATCGCTGGCTGCGCGCCGTGCGTTCTCGGTTGAAGGTCTGAAGGAGCTGGAAGCCCTGCACGAACAGCTGTTGAGTAACCTCAAGCTGGCGATGTTGGTCTTTTTCTCAAGCGATGTGCCAGGCGCGCGCCGTTTACGCCGCAACAAACACCGTTTCCGCATTCTTAACCGCCGTTACTCTCATGCGCACGTTGAACGACTGCACCAGCAAAACGTGCAAAGCATTGAAACCAGCTCTCTGCACCTGGGGCTGCTGGGCGATATGAAACGTCTTAACTCGTTATTCTGTTCCGTGGCCTACAGCGTGATGGAACAGCCGGATGAAGACGACGAACGGGACGAGTATTAATCTCTGAAAGCGCCTCGCAGAACAGCTTTACGAGGCGTGCTTCCGTTTTAAATGTGTTCTAGCTTAAATGCGGGATGCGCTCGATTTTCTTATCAATGGCTACTAAGGCATTTTTTCTCAGCCGCAAGGTAAGGTATATTTCGCCTCTACAGGAGAAACTATGCTGCCAACTCAATCAACCCGATTAAACAAATACATTAGCGAGAGCGGGATCTGCTCACGTCGCGAGGCTGACCGTTACATTGAACAGGGTAACGTGTTCCTCAACGGCAAACGCGCCACCATCGGCGACCAGGTGGTACCTGGCGATGTGGTCAAAGTGAATGGTCAGGTCATCGAACCCCGCGATGCTGAAGACCTGGTGTTTATCGCGTTGAATAAACCGGTTGGTATCGTCAGTACCACGGAAGATGGCGAGCGAGACAACATTGTCGATTTCGTTAATCACAGCAGCCGTGTCTTCCCGATTGGCCGACTGGATAAAGACTCCCAGGGGCTGATTTTTCTCACCAACCACGGCGACCTGGTAAACAAAATTCTGCGTGCCGGAAACGACCACGAGAAAGAGTACATCGTTACGGTGAATAAGCCGGTCACTGACGAGTTTATCCGTGGAATGGGCGCTGGCGTGCCGATTCTGGGCACCGTTACCAAAAAGTGTAAGGTGAAGAAAGAAGCCCCGTTCGCGTTTCGCATTACACTGGTACAGGGCTTAAACCGCCAGATCCGTCGTATGTGCGAGCACTTTGGTTATGACGTGACGAAGCTGGAACGCACCCGAATCATGAACGTCAGCCTGTCCGGTATTCCATTGGGCGAGTGGCGCGACTTAACGGGTGACGAGCTGATTGAGCTGTTTAAGCTGATTGAGAATTCATCTTCTGAAGCGAAACCAAAAGCGAAAGCCAAACCGAAGACCCAGGCGGTTAAACGCCCGGTGGTGAAAGCCCCGCAGGCAGAAGACAAAGGGCGAGGTAAACCGGCTAACGGAAAACGCTTTACCCAGCCCGGGCGCAAAAAGAAGGGGCGCTAATCAGCGCCGTCCACGGGTAGAGGTATTTGCCGACCAGGAAAACGTCGCCTCTGCAGCGGGTTTATAAGCCTGCTGTTTCTTCAACTTGCGGGCTTTTTTTGCCTCTGCTTCACGCTGTTCCATCAGTTTGTCGATGTACTCTCTTTTTACCTGATTGGTTTCGCCGTTAGTCAGTGTGCGGCCATGGGCGATACGGGCGCGGTCGAGAAGCGTCTTAAGTTCACGCTGCTCGGCTTCCGTCATATCTTGCTGGGTCAATCGTGGTGTCGCCATCGCTGAAGCCTCCTGTGGAAGAGGCTTCAGTGTAAAACAAGTGGCGGCAATTAACCTTGTTTCACCACATCTTTTTTCGGTTGTTCTTCAATAGGTTTGCCAGACCAGTAACCTGCCAGCAGAGAGCCTGAAAGGTTATGCCACACCGAGAACAATGCGCCAGGCAGAGCGGCCAGCGGCGAGAAGTAGATTTTACCGAGTGCCGCGGCCAGGCCAGAGTTTTGCATTCCCACTTCAATCGCCAGCGTGCGGCAGGTGGATTCATCAAAGCCAAACAGTTTGCCACCCCAGTAGCCACCCAGCAGGCCAATGGTGTTATGCAGCACCACCGCAATGATCACCACAAAGCCGACAGACGCAATGTGCGAGGCGGAACCCGCTACCACGGCGCTGATGATTGCCAGAATACAGACCATCGAAAATGCCGGCAGACAGGGTTCGACCGCCTTCACCACGCGCGGGAACAAATGGTGGATAGCCAGACCCAGCGCAATCGGGATCACCACGATTTGCAGAATGCTGAGCAGCATCCCCATGACGTCTACCTGAATATGCGCATCCACATACAGGCGGGTTAACAGCGGCGTGGCAATCACGCCTACGAGCGTAGACACGGACGAGATGGTCACGGAGAGCGCAACATCGCCTTTCGCCAGATAGATCATCACGTTGGATGCCGTACCGCTCGCCACGCTGCCTACCAGCACCATCCCGGCGGATAAATCTGGCGGCATCTTAAAGGCCATCGCCAGCAGCCAGGCCGCGAGCGGCATCACCAGATAATGCAGGAAAATACCCGCGGCGACAGGCGCAGGGCGCGACAGCACGCGTTTAAAGTCGTCAATTTTCAGGTGCACGCCCATACCGAACATAATCAGCATCAGCAGCGTGGTGACCCAGGGGCCGATGCCCGTGAAGCTGGTGGGAGTGTAATAAGCGAGTACAGAGAGCAGCAGTGCCCATAACGGGAACAGCCGGGTGATGGCGGATAACATAGTTAATTCCTTGCAGTATTGTCGTGTTGTTTAGTTATGAAAAAGCCGGGTCTGTGCCCGGCTTATAGATGTTGTTTATCGTGCTAACGAATTTTATTCAAACAAATTCTGATGAAGTTTTTGCACGACAAGCTCTGCCTGATCGGCAGGGACCAGGAAGCACAGGTTGTAGCTGGAAGCGCCGTAGCAAATCATGCGAATGTTGAACGGGTCGAGCACGCCGAAGACCTCTTTGCCCACGCCACAGGCGCGTGACAGCTTGTTCCCGATGATGGCAACCAGCGCCAGGTTCTCTTCCACTTCCACGCGGCACAGCTCAGACAGCTCAATCAGCAGCGATTGGGTCAGCAGGGTATCGCCAGTAGAGGTTGAACCGGTGGTGTCCAGCGTCAACGCGATGCTCACTTCGGAGGTGGTGATCAGGTCTACGGAGATATTGTGGCGCGCCAGGATCCCAAACACTTCCGCCAGGAAGCCGCGGGAGTGCAGCATGTTCAGGCTGTGCAGCGTAACCAGCGTCTGGCGACGGCGCAGAGCCAGTGCGCGGAACAGCGGTGGGTTCTCGGTTTTTTTGCAGACCAGCGTACCACCCGCTTTCGGATCTTTGCTGGAGCCAACGAACACCGGAATATCGCTGCGCACGGCTGGCAGCAGCGTTGCAGGGTGCAGCACTTTCGCGCCGAAGGTAGCCATTTCAGCCGCTTCTTCAAACGCGATCACATCAATTCGTTTCGCCGCGGAAACGACACGCGGGTCGGTGGTGTAGATGCCCGGGACATCGGTCCAGATATCCACACGGGTCGCGTGCAGCGCTTCGCCCAGCAGTGCGGCGGTGTAGTCACTGCCACCACGGCCAAGGGTAGTGGTACGGCCTTTCGCTTCGCTACCGATAAAGCCCTGGGTGATCACGATACCCTCTGCCAGACGCGGTGCCAGCTGCTGGGTGGTCAGCTCGGCCAGTACGTCGACGTCTGGCTCGGCGCGGCCAAAGCGGTCGCTGGTGCGCATGATTTTACGGACGTCAAACCACTGCGCCTGAACTTCACGTTCACGCAGGATCTCAACGAACAGCAGGGTAGACATCAGCTCGCCGTGGCTAACCAGTTCGTCAGTCAGGGCGGTAGAGGTTGCCAGCGATGCGGCTTCCGCGAGCGTGGTGATGTTTTCGAGCAGGCGCTCAACTTCTTCGCGGATGACGTTCGGATTCTGCATCCGCTCGAGGATGTTGAACTGAATTTTGCGCAGCGCGTCGAGCTTCACGAAACGTTCTGTCGCTTCCAGTCCTTCAGACAGAGAAACCAGCAGGTTCGTCACGCCAGCGGATGCAGAAAGCACCACCAGGCGGGTATTCGGATCGGCTAGCACCACATCGGCGCTGCGGTTCATGGCATCGTAATCAGCCACACTGGTGCCGCCAAATTTAGCGACCACAAAACTCGTCATAACAACCTCGTGTCAGGGAATGAATAAAGCGACCTTGGCACAAGAATGAAACGAAAACAGGTGCAGGCGCAAATACGGCCCTATAAATAAAATGTGGGGGAGGTCCTGTCAATGCTGGGATTATGCGGATTTTTCATGGGGGGGCACCCCTCAGTAACAGGACTTATAACAAGCCGCTATTTTATTCTGCAAATCAGGACATTCTGAACGACATTCAACCCCCTCGGGGGCGGGTTTTAGCAGCTATACTTTTCGGGTCTTTTCACCTGCGTTTGATGCAGGCCAGGGCAATGGCATAAAAACCATCACAATTTTTATTCGCAGGCGCTACAATCGACCGCAGTCACAATTCTCAAATCAGAAGAGTATTGCTAATGAAAAACATCAACCCAACGCAGACCGCTGCCTGGCAGGCACTACAGAAACATTTTGATGAAATGAAAGACGTCACTATCGCGGATCTGTTCGCGAAAGATGCCGATCGTTTCAGCAAGTTCTCCGCGACCTTCGACGACCTGATGCTGGTGGACTTCTCCAAAAACCGCATTACCGAAGAGACACTGGCAAAATTGCAGGATCTGGCGAAAGAAACCGCGCTCAGCGATGCGATTAAATCCATGTTCTCTGGTGAGAAGATCAACCGCACCGAAGACCGTGCTGTGCTGCACGTTGCACTGCGTAACCGTAGCAATACTCCAATCATCGTCGATGGCAAAGATGTGATGCCAGAAGTGAACGCGGTACTGGAGAAGATGAAAGCCTTCTCTGAAGCGATCATCTCTGGTAGCTGGAAAGGCTACACCGGCAAAGCCATCACCGACGTGGTGAACATCGGTATCGGTGGTTCTGACCTCGGCCCATTCATGGTCACCGAAGCGCTGCGTCCGTACAAAAATCACCTCAACATGCACTTCGTTTCTAACGTCGATGGTACGCACATCGCTGAAGTGCTGAAGAACGTGAACCCGGAAACTACCCTGTTCCTGGTGGCGTCTAAAACCTTCACCACGCAGGAAACCATGACCAACGCCCACAGCGCGCGTGACTGGTTCCTGGAAACCGCCGGTGACAACAAACACGTCGCGAAACACTTCGCCGCGCTGTCGACCAACGGTAAAGCGGTTGGTGAGTTCGGTATCGACACGGCAAACATGTTTGAGTTCTGGGACTGGGTTGGCGGCCGTTACTCTCTGTGGTCTGCAATCGGTCTGTCCATCATCCTGTCTGTTGGCTTCGACAATTTCGTTGAGCTGCTTTCCGGCGCACATGCGATGGATAAACACTTCGCCTCCACCGCGCCTGAGAAAAACCTGCCAGTGCTGCTGGCGCTGATCGGTATCTGGTACAACAACTTCTTCGGCGCTGAAACCGAAGCTATCCTGCCGTACGACCAGTACATGCACCGCTTTGCTGCCTACTTCCAGCAGGGCAACATGGAATCCAACGGTAAATACGTTGACCGTAACGGCAATGCCGTGGACTACCAGACTGGCCCAATTATCTGGGGCGAGCCAGGCACCAACGGCCAACATGCGTTTTACCAGTTGATCCACCAGGGTACCAAAATGGTACCGTGCGATTTCATCGCGCCTGCGATTACCCATAACCCACTGTCGGATCACCACCCGAAACTGCTGTCTAACTTCTTTGCTCAGACTGAAGCGCTGGCGTTCGGCAAGTCCCGTGATGTGGTTGAACAGGAATACCGCGACCAGGGTAAAGATCCGGCGACTCTGGATCACGTTGTGCCGTTCAAAGTGTTCGAAGGCAACCGCCCAACCAACTCCATCCTGCTGCGCGAAATCACGCCGTTCAGCCTGGGTGCGCTGATTGCCCTGTATGAGCACAAAATCTTTACTCAGGGCGCGATCCTGAACATCTTCACCTTTGACCAGTGGGGCGTTGAGCTGGGCAAACAGCTGGCAAACCGCATTCTGCCGGAGCTGGGTGATGACAAAGCGATTAGCAGCCACGACAGCTCTACAAACGGTTTGATTAACCGTTATAAAGCATGGCGTGCATAATTAATATGTCATGAAAAATGCCGGCGAAATGCCGGCATTTTTTTATCGGATAATTCCTGATGTCTGTTATTTAACTCAAATTCCCGTGATGAGTTTAATCTGAAAAAAGCCGTTAACCTGTTAATTACTGCGGTTTATTTTAGGAATATACGGAGAATAAATTTGGCTGGCTATTATTATAACTTATTGAATAAAAATGATTTAATATTAACTTAATTATTCTCGTGTATCGCTAATATCCAATATTCTGAAAACCTCCCCTCTATTTACCCGTACGGCAATCCCTCTGCTTTAGTTGTGTATACTCGATTCCGCTCGAAATTCTTTTTGGGCACATCTCCATTCATTCAATGAAGGGAAATTGTTATGAAGAAAGTACTGTATGGCATTTTTGCCATATCTGCGCTTGCGGCGACATCTGTATATGCGGCTCCGGTTCAGGTCGGGGAAGCGGCAGGGTCGGCAGCGACGTCTGCGTCTGCGGGGAGTTCTACCGCAGCCAGCGCCAGCACCGTAAGTTCAGCCGTGGGTGTCGCGCTGGCGGCAACCGGTGGCGGTGATGGCTCCAATACCGGAACCACGACCACCACGACGACCAGCACCCAGTAATACCGGGTGTTTTAATCATAACCACACTTCGGTGTGGTTATTTCGCCCCTTCGGAGAAGAGTCGTGAAGCGACCTGCAATCATCCTGATTTGCCTGCTTTTACAGGCGTGTTCAGCCACCACTAAAGGGCTGGGAAACTCGCTGTGGGACAGCATGTTTGGTACGCCTGGCGTGCATCTTACCGATGACGATATCCAGAACATGCCCTATGCCAGCCAGTACATGCAGTTAAACGATGGCCCGCAGCTGTTTGTGGTGCTCGCTTTCGATGAAAACGGGCAGCAGAAATGGGTGACGCAGGATCAGGCCACCATCGTGACGCAACATGGTCGTATCGTAAAAACGCTGCTCGACGGCGACAACCTGCTTGAGGTCAACAACCTTGCGGCGGACCCGCTCATCAAGCCGAATCAGATAACCGACGGTGCAAGCTGGACGCGCAGGATGGGCTGGACGGAACACAAGCAGGTGCGCTACGCCACGGCGCAGTCTGTATTCCGCTGGGACGGTACGGACAGCGTTAGCGTGGGCAGTGATGAAACCCGGGTTCGCGTGCTGGATGAAGCGGTCACCACCGATCAGGCAAGCTGGCATAACCGCTACTGGGTGGATGATGAAGGGCAGATCCGCCAGTCGCTACAGTACCTCGGCGCCAATTTCTTCCCGGTAAAAACCACTCTGATCAAGGCGGCGAAACCATGAAAATCCGCACTAGCATGGCGCTGATCCTGTGCCTTGCCGCGCCACTGGCCTGGTCTGCGGGCACGGTGAAGGTTTACACGCCTGGCAGCACACAACCCAAAACCTTAACCAATGCCGGGCATCTGCTGGATCTTGTCGGCCAGCCAAGGCTGGCAAACAGCTGGTGGCCCGGGGCTGTGATCAGCGAGCACCAGGCAACGGTGCTGGCAGAACAAAAACAGCGCGCGTTGCTCGCAAGGTTAACCGGCCTTGCGGAACAGGAAGATGGTGATGATGCGGCGGCAATCAACAGCGTTCGCCAACAGTTGCAGGCGCTGAAGATAACCGGCCGCCAGCAGATCAATCTCGACCCGGATGCGGTGAGAGTGGCAGAGAACGGCAACCCAACGCTTGAAGGGGAATATACGCTCTGGCTTCCGGCTCAGCCTTCAACCATCACCGTGATGGGGCTTGTCAGCAGTCCGGGTAAAAAGCCTTTCACGCCAGGACGCGATGTGGCGAGTTACCTTGATGAGCAGAGCGCGTTGAGCGGTGCGGATAACAGTTACGCCTGGGTGGTTTATCCCGACGGGCGCACGCAAAAAGTCCCCGTGGCCTACTGGAACAAGCGCCATATCGAACCCATGCCCGGCAGCGTGATTTTTGTCGGCTTTGCCGACCACTTCTGGACGAAGGCATATGACGGACTCAACGCCGATATCCTTCACACCCTGATGCAGCGGATTCCGGATTAATGAAAAGAACTTATCTCTACAGCATGTTGGCGCTGTGCGTAAGCGCTGCCTGCCATGCAGAAACGTATCCGGCGCCGGTGGGTCCATCGCAATCGGACTTCGGCGGTGTCGGCTTAATGCAAACGCCCACGGCGCGCATGGCGCGTGAAGGGGAACTGAGCCTTAACTATCGCGATAACGATCAGTACCGCTATTATTCTGCTTCTGTGCAGCTGTTTCCGTGGCTTGAAACCACGCTGCGTTATACCGATGTGCGCACCAAACAATACAGCAGCGTAGAAGCATTTTCCGGCGACCAGACTTACAAAGATAAAGCCTTCGATGTCAAACTGCGCCTGTGGGAAGAGAGTTACTGGATGCCGCAAGTCTCAGTAGGGGCAAGGGATATCGGCGGTACAGGCTTGTTTGATGCAGAGTACATCGTTGCCAGCAAAGCCTGGGGTCCGTTTGATTTCTCGCTGGGTATGGGCTGGGGTTATCTTGGCACCAGCGGTAACGTGAAAAACCCGTTTTGTTCCTACAGCGACAAATATTGTTATCGCGACAACAGCTACCAGAAAGCTGGCTCCATCAACGGCGACCAGATGTTCCATGGCCCGGCCTCGCTGTTTGGCGGCGTAGAATACCAGACGCCATGGCAGCCATTACGCCTGAAGCTGGAGTACGAGGGGAATAACTACAGCGATGATTTCGCCGGGAAGATTGAGCAGAAGAGCAAGTTTAACGTCGGCGCCATTTACCGCGTCACCGATTGGGCCGACGTTAACCTCAGCTATGAGCGCGGTAACACCGTGATGTTTGGTTTCACCCTGCGCACCAACTTCAATGATATGCGGCCGCATTACAATGACAATGCGCGGCCTGCATACCGGCCGGAGCCGCAGGACGCCATTATTCAGCACTCCGTAGTGGCCAACCAGCTGACGCTGCTGAAATACAACGCGGGCCTGGCGGATCCGAAAATTCAGGTGAAAGGCGATACGCTTTACGTCACCGGCGAGCAGGTGAAATATCGCGACTCGCGCGAAGGGATCGAGCGCGCCAACCGGATCATCATGAACGATCTGCCGGACGGGATCCGCACGATCCGCGTGACGGAAAACCGACTTAACTTACCGCAGGTGACCACGGAAACGGATGTGGCCAGCCTGAAGCGCCATCTGGAAGGCGAACCGCTGGGGCATGAAACCGAGCTGGTGCAAAAACGCATTGAGCCCGTGGTGCCTGAAACCACTGAGCAGGGCTGGTATATCGATAAATCGCGCTTTGATTTCCACATCGATCCGGTGCTGAACCAGTCCGTCGGCGGGCCGGAAAACTTCTACATGTATCAGCTGGGCGTCATGGCCACGGCGGATCTGTGGGTCACTGACCATCTGCTGACCACCGGTAGCCTGTTTGGCAATATTGCCAACAACTACGACAAATTCAACTACACCAACCCGCCGAACGACTCGAAGCTGCCGCGGGTGCGTACCCGCGTGCGTGAGTACGTGCAGAATAATGCCTATGTGAACAACCTCCAGGCGAACTACTTCCAGTACTTCGGCAACGGTTTCTACGGCCAGGTGTACGGCGGCTATCTGGAAACCATGTACGGCGGCGCGGGGGCAGAGGTGCTTTATCGGCCTGTCGACAGCAACTGGGCGTTTGGTGTGGATGCCAACTATGTGAAACAGCGTGACTGGCGCAGTGCGCAGGACATGATGAAGTTCACCGATTACAGCGTGAAGACGGGTCATCTGACGGCCTACTGGACGCCATCGTTCGCACCAGATGTGCTGGTCAAAGCCAGCGTCGGGCAGTATCTGGCGGGGGATAAAGGCGGTACGCTGGATATCTCTAAACACTTCGACAGCGGCGTTGTGGTGGGCGGTTATGCCACCATTACCAACGTGTCACCGGATGAATACGGGGAAGGGGACTTCACCAAAGGGGTGTATGTGTCGATTCCGCTGGATCTGTTCTCCACCGGGGCGACGCGCAGCCGCGCGGCAATTGGCTGGACGCCGCTCACGCGTGACGGTGGCCAGCAGCTTGGACGTAAGTTCCAGCTGTACGACATGACCAGCGATAAGAACATTAACTTCCGCTGATACTTGTTTGCCCGGTGGCGCTGCGCTTACCGGGCCTACAAAAAACACTATCGTAGGCCCGGTAAGCGCCAGCGCCACCGGGCGCATTACAAGTGGCGCAGCAGCCTCGCTGGGTTACCGGCATAGACACCTTTCTCGACGATCGATTTCGTTACCACACTTCCAGCGCCAATCACCACGCCATCGCAGATGGATACCGCCAGAATGGTTGCGCCGCTGCCTATTGAGACATCATTCCCTACGGTAATACGCCCCCAGCTGTCGCGGTCTGCGTCAGGTTTACCGTTACGAAACATATCGTTGGCAAACATCACCCCGTGGCCGATAAAACAGCGTTCGCCAACAGTGACGTACTCACAGATAAACGTGTGGGACTGAATTTTGCTGTCGTCGCCAATGCGTGTATTGCCCTGGATTTCAACAAAGGGCCCGACGAACACCCCGTTGCCTAACACGCAGTCATACAGGTTCGCGGGTTCGTATACGGTCACATTGTCGCCGTAAGTCACGTTGCGAATGCCGGTTGGTTTGCGATCCATCGGTGTGCTCCCTACATAAAACATAATTAAAAAATATAGATCCCCGTCACATTTTTGCGTTATACAGGAACCTCGCCCTGGAGAATGAGGTGCTGTATGACATCCCTGACTCGTCCGCGCGTTGAGTTTATCTCAACAATCCTCCAGACCGTGCTGAACCTCGGTCTGCTGAGCCTTGGCCTGATACTGGTCGTCTTTCTGGGCAAAGAAACGGTGCATCTGGCGGATGTGCTGTTCGCCCCTGAGCAAACCAGCAAATATGCGCTGGTAGAAGGACTGGTGGTCTACTTTCTCTACTTTGAATTTATTGCCCTGATTGTGAAGTATTTTCAGTCAGGCTTTCACTTCCCGCTACGCTATTTTGTCTACATTGGGATCACGGCAATAGTGCGGCTGATCATCGTCGATCATAAATCCCCCCTTGATGTGCTGATCTACTCGGCGGCGATCCTGCTGCTGGTGATAACCCTATGGCTGTGCAACTCTAAGCGGCTGAAACGTGAATAAAAAAATGGCGGCCCGAAGGCCGCCTAACAACAGTCACAAGTTGGGTCAATACAATACGTCAAAGTTGAGGGTTGCAGTGGCATAACACAATGAAACTTAACCTTTTACACCGCCCGCCGTCAGGCCGTTAACCAGCCAGCGCTGCGCCAGCAGGAACACCACGGTGATCGGGATGGCAGAGAGCACAGCCGCCGCGGCAAAGTCGCCCCACAGGTAGTTTTGCGGGTTGAGGTATTGCTGCATCCCAACGGCCAGGGTGTAGCTGTTTACATCGCGCAGTAACAGAGACGCGACCGGCACTTCAGTGATGGCGGCGATAAACGACAGGATAAACACCACCGCCAGGATAGGTACCGACAGCGGCAGCAGCACCAGACGGAACGCCTGCCATGGGGTTGCGCCATCCAGCGCCGCCGCTTCTTCCAGCGAGCCGTCGATGGTTTCGAAATAGCCTTTGATGGTCCACACATGCAGTGCGATACCGCCAAGATAGGCGAAGATCACACCGCCATGCGTGTTCAGGCCGATAAACGGTACATACTGGCCCAGGCGGTCAAACAAGGCATACAACGCGACCAGAGACAGTACCGCCGGGAACATCTGGAAAATCAGCATCCCTTTCAGCAGCGCGGCTTTGCCCGGGAAGCGCATACGGGCGAAAGCATACGCACAGGTGGTCGAGAGCGTGACGATACCAATCGCGGTGATACCGGCGATTTTTATCGAGTTCCACAGCCACAGCAGCACCGGGAACGGTGGCGGTGTGACGCGGCCATCTGCATGTTCCACGCTAAAGCCAAGCGCTAACTTCCAGTGTTCCCAGGAGATTTCATCCGGGATCAGGCTACCTGTCGCAAAGTTACCCGAGCGCAGGGAGATGGCGATGACCATCAGCAGCGGGAACATGATTGCCGCGATAAAAATCAGCAGGCCTAAATGCGTCGCGAGGAGGCGCAATTTCTGAGATTTGGGTTGTACCATTGCCATGATCGATGCCCTCCTTAGTCAAATTTCATTCGTGTAGCTTTCAGGTTCACAATCGCCAGAGCGCCTACCAGCAGGAAGATCAGGGTGGCAATCGCCGCCGCCAGACCGAAGTCCTGACCCCCGCCGCCTTCGAAGGCGATACGGTAGGTGTAGCTCACGAGCAGGTCGGTATAGCCTGCAGGCGTTGTGGTGCCAAGACGGTCAGGACCGCCGTTGGTCAACAGCTGAATCAGTACGAAGTTGTTAAAGTTAAATGCAAAGCTGGCAATCATCAGCGGCGTCAGCGGTTTAATAAGCAGCGGCAGCGTGATTTTAAAGAAGTTCTGGAACGGGCCAGCGCCATCCATTGCCGAGGCTTCGTACAGGTCGTCCGGGATGGCTTTCAGCAGGCCCATGCACAGGATCATCATGTACGGATAACCCAGCCAGGTGTTCACGATGATAATCATCGAACGGGCCGTCGTCGGGTCGCTGAACCAGGCCGGTTTGATACCGAACAGTGCGCTCAGCATCATGTTGATTTCACCGAAGCTCTGGTTAAACAGCCCTTTGAAAATCAGAATCGATATAAACGATGGCACGGCATACGGCAGGATAAGCAGCACGCGGTAAATCGCTTTGCCTTTCAGGGATTCCCACTGTACGAGACATGCCAGCACCATGCCCACGGCAACGGTCAGGATCACGGTCAGTACCGAGAACACCACCGTCCAGACAAAAATCGCGAAGAACGGTTTCTGGATCCCTTCGTCGGTAAAGACGCGGGCAAAGTTGTCCCAGCCGATAGTCACGGTATAACCCGGGCTGAGCTTGTCATCACCCCATTTGCCATCGGCGGTGATGGACTGATAAAAACCGATGTCGTTGTTCGGACGGTACTTCACGCCACTCTGATTGTTGGTGAGCGTGCCGTCATTGGCCAGCGTGTAGAGCGGTTGCGTACCGGAGAACTGGCGCAGTGAGCTCATGGTCACTTTGCTTTCATCGGGCAGCATAGCGGTCAGTTGAGTCAGCGCTTGACGGTTCTGGGTAATGATACGCAGGTTGGCGCGTTCACCTTCCGGCAGGGCTGCCTCTTTTAAGGCCAGCTTCTGTTCGCCACCGAATTTGAAGGTGTCGGAAACAAAGTTTTTGCCGCTCTCTTCGTCAGTGAGTGCTAACTTCCACTCGTCGCCCGCAGGATACAGGCCGAAGTTGAAGGTTTTACCCGCCTGGTATGAGCGGTCCAGAAGCACCTGCGTTGCGCGTTCTTGCGCCAGCTGGTTGGTGCTGCTGTAGTTAGTAAAGGCGATAGCAATGGTACAAATCAGCGGGAACAGGACGAACAGCCCCATCCCGGCGACACCCGGATAAACGTAACGCCAGGCGTAGGCTTTACGGTTAGCGAAAATATACAGGCCAGCAGAGCTTAAAATAAGCGTCATGATGGCGAACAGGTACTCCCCCTGTACGTACATTAAAACAATCAAGTAGCCCACCAGCAGGCATAACAAACCAATCACTGACCATTTCAGTGTGTCGCTTTGCCACCAGTGTTTCTTTTTAATGACATCCATGGGGTTCTTCCTCTACAACGGTGAAAACTTATTGTCAGGTGGCGCTGTGCTTACCTGACCTACGGATCGTGCCGTAGTCGTAGGGCGGGTAAGCGCAAGCGCCACCCGCCGTTTTTCTGACTTACTTGGTGATACGACCCTGAGCATCTTTCAGCGCAGCATCGACAGTCTGACGACCGCTTGCGGCGTTGATTACCGCAGTACGGGTGGCATACCAGAATGCGGCCATCTGTGGGATGTTCGGCATGATTTCGCCTTTCTGGGCGTTATCCATGGTGGCCGCGATCCGTGGGTCTTTCGCTAACTGATCCTGGAAGGATTTCAGCGCAACAGCACCCAGCGGTTTGTCCTTGTTCACTTCATCCAGACCCTGATCGGTCAGCAGGTAGTTTTCCAGGAACTCTTTCGCCAGCTCTTTGTTCGGGCTGGCGGCGTTGATACCTGCGCTCAGCACGCCAACGAACGGTTTAGACGGCTTGCCTTTGAAGGTTGGCAGCAGCGTTACGCCGTAGTTGATTTTGCTCTTGTCGATGTTGGTCCAGGCCCACGGACCGTTGATGGTCATCGCGGTTTCGCCTTTGTTGAACGCTGCTTCCGCGATGGAGTAATCGGTATCGGCGTTCATGTGTTTGTTCTTGATAAGGTCAACCAGGAAGGTCAGACCCGCTTTCGCGCCAGCGCTGTCCACGCCCACGTCTTTCACGTCATACTTGCCGTTTTCAAATTTGAACGCGTAGCCACCGTCAGCAGCAATCAGCGGCCAGGTGAAGTACGGCTCTTGCAGGTTGAACATCAGCGCAGATTTACCTTTCGCCTTCAGCTCTTTATCCAGGGCAGGGATCTCTTCCCAGGTTTTCGGTGGGTTTGGCACCAGGTCTTTGTTGTAGATCAGAGAGAGGGCTTCAACCGCGATTGGGTAAGCGATCAGCTTGCCGTTATAGCGAACGGCATCCCAGGTGAACGGGAACAGTTTGTCCTGGAACGCTTTGTCTGGCGTCACTTCAGCCAGCAGGCCAGATTGTGCGTAACCGCCGAAACGGTCATGCGCCCAGAAGATGATGTCCGGGCCATCGCCGGTTGCAGCAACCTGCGGGAATTTCTCTTCCAGTTTATCCGGGTGTTCAATAGTGACTTTGATACCGGTGTCTTTCTCGAATTTTTTACCCACTTCGGCCAGGCCGTTATAGCCTTTGTCGCCGTTAATCCAGATAACCAGCTTACCTTCTTCAATTTTGGCGAGAGCCGGTGCGGAAATCATCATTGCTGCCAGGGCGGACAATGCGAAAACGCGTGCGCCAGTCTTGATCTTCATATCTGCCATCCTTTTTTGGTGATGTGCTCGTGGATACACTGAGGTGGTTCAACGTGACTCAGTCTCCTTATTTGACATCCTCTTTCCATCCTCCTGAGCCCTACGCCCCACCCCCTGTTTGTGTGATCTCTGTTGCATAAATTTAAGTTATGAGTGCTGGCGCACACAAAAACACGCTGAATTTTGCAGGCCGCTTCACGATTTTCGTATCAGCGCCCCAGACGCGGTCGCAGAGCCTGCTCTCTCATCCTCCCGCCTCCTCCCCCATAAAAAAGCCGGGGGGTGGAGGATTCACGAAAGTAATGGATACCCCATAGTGAACTTATCTTGAATGTTTCTGTCGGTGACAGGTTGTAACGAAGGGAGAAGGGCATGGCGAGCGTACAGCTGCGTAATGTAACGAAAGCCTGGGGCGACGTAGTGGTGTCGAAAGACATCAATTTGGACATCAACGAAGGTGAATTCGTGGTGTTTGTTGGCCCATCAGGCTGCGGTAAATCAACTCTGCTGCGTATGATTGCCGGTCTTGAAACAATCACCAGTGGCGATTTGTTTATTGGTGAAACCCGTATGAACGACATCCCGCCTGCCGAACGTGGCGTAGGCATGGTGTTCCAGTCTTATGCACTTTATCCGCACCTCTCCGTTGCCGAAAACATGTCATTTGGCCTGAAGCTGGCAGGGGCGAAAAAAGAGGTGATCAACCAGCGAGTGACTCAGGTCGCCGAAGTTTTACAGCTGGCGCACCTGCTGGAGCGTAAACCGAAAGCGCTCTCCGGTGGTCAGCGTCAGCGTGTGGCAATTGGCCGTACGCTGGTGGCGGAACCACGCGTGTTCCTGCTTGATGAACCTCTTTCTAACCTGGATGCCGCACTACGTGTCCAGATGCGTATCGAAATCTCCCGTCTGCACAAGCGCCTTGGCCGCACCATGGTTTATGTCACCCACGATCAGGTCGAAGCAATGACCCTGGCCGACAAGATTGTGGTGCTGGACGCCGGTCGCGTGGCGCAGGTGGGCAAACCGCTGGAGCTTTATCACTACCCGGCAGACCGCTTTGTTGCGGGCTTCATTGGCTCGCCAAAGATGAACTTCCTGCCGGTAAAAGTGACAGCTACCGCGATTGAACAGGTACAGGTGGAGCTGCCAAACCGCCAGCAAGTCTGGCTGCCGGTTGACAGCGCCAACGTACAGGTAGGGGCGAATATGTCCCTCGGCATTCGCCCTGAACATTTGCTGCCGAGCCACATCGCTGATGTGACGCTGGAAGGTGAAGTTCAGGTCGTAGAACAGCTTGGTCACGAAACACAGATTCATATCCAGATCCCCGCCATCCGTCAGAACCTGGTTTACCGCCAGAATGACGTGGTGTTGGTAGAAGAGGGTGCCACATTCGCTATCGGCTTGCCGCCAGAGCGTTGCCATCTGTTCCGTGAAGATGGCACTGCATGTCGTCGGTTGCACAAAGAGCCAGGCGTTTAAGCAATCCCAATAAAAGGCACGAAACCATCAGGTGAAGTGTTCAAAGAAAAGCAATGATCTCAGGAGATAGAATGATGATTACTCTGCGCAAACAAGTCCCTCTGGCGATCGCCATTGCGGCAGGCATCCTGTCTGCCCAGGCAGGAGCCGTAGACTTTAAAGGTTATGCTCGTTCCGGCATTGGCTGGACCGGGAGTGGCGGTGAACAACAATGTTTCCAGGCAACAGGTGCTCAAAGTAAATACCGTCTTGGTAACGAATGTGAAACGTATGCCGAGTTAAAACTGGGCCAGGAAGTATGGAAAGAAGGCGATAAGAGCTTCTATTTCGATACTAACGTAGCGTATTCCGTTTCTCAGCAGAACGACTGGGAATCCACCAGCCCGGCTTTCCGTGAAGCTAACGTGCAGGGTAAAAACCTCATCGACGCACTGCCAGGTTCTACCATCTGGGCAGGTAAGCGTTTCTATCAACGTCATGACGTCCACATGATCGACTTCTACTACTGGGATATTTCTGGTCCTGGTGCGGGTATCGAAAACATCGATCTGGGCTTCGGTAAACTCTCTCTGGCAGCGACCCGTTCTTCTGAAGCGGGCGGTTCTGGCACCTTTGCTGACCGCGACTCACTGGGTAACCGTGTTTATGACAACCTGGTACCGAACGATGTCTTCGACGTCCGTTTAGCGCAGATGGAAATCAACCCAGGCGGTACGCTGGAGTTCGGTGTTGACTACGGTCATACCAACCTGCCAGACGACTACTCTCTGGCACCGGGCGCGTCTAAAGACGGCTGGATGTTCACCGCTGAACATACCCAAAGTATGCTGAAGGGCTTCAACAAGTTCGTTCTGCAATACGCAACTGACTCTATGACCTCCAACGGTAAAGGCCGTCCTGAAGGTGGTAGCATCAACAACAACGGCGACATGTGGCGCGTGCTGGACCACGGTGCGATCTCTCTGGGCGACTCCTGGGACCTGATGTACGTGGGTATGTACCAGGACATCAACCTGGATAACAACAACGGCACCAAATGGTGGACCGTCGGTGTTCGTCCTATGTACAAATGGACGCCAATCATGAGCACCTTGCTGGAAGTTGGTTACGACAACGTCAAATCTCAGAAAACTGACGATACCAACAGCCAGTACAAAATCACCCTGGCACAACAATGGCAGGCAGGCGACAGCATCTGGTCCCGTCCGGCTATCCGTGTCTTCGCAACCTACGCCAAGTGGGATGAGAAATGGGGCTACGCGAACAGCGACTCCGGTACCGGTTATGATTCCGGCGTAGCGTACAGCGACACTTCCGCGAAAACCTTCAGCCGTGGCGACTCTGATGAGTGGACCTTCGGTGCCCAGATGGAAATCTGGTGGTAATACGTAAGACCTGACGTAATGACCTAAAAAGAGGGGCGAAAGCCCCTCTATCCTTAGGGTGCTGCGCGCTATTGCCTGGCCACCGCAGTGCTCACGCTATCAGAGGTAATAACAATGAAAATGAAGAAAAGTCTCGTCGCGCTGTGCCTCTCTGCGGGGCTGCTGGCCAGTGTTCCGGCTATCACCTTTGCAGATGTGAATTTCGTTCCTCAGAATACCAGTGCTGCGCCGGCAATCCCGGCTGCGGCGCTCCAGCAACTCGCCTGGACTCCGGTTGATCAATCTAAAGTCCAGTCAACGCAGCTCTCTGCGGGTGGCCAACAGCTGAATGTGCCGGGGATTACTGGCCCGGTTGCCGCCTTTAGCGTACCGGCAAACATCGGTGAACTGACGCTGACCCTGACCAGTGAAGTGAACAAGCAAACCAGCGTATTTGCGCCGAACGTGCTGATCCTTGATCAGAATATGACGCCATCCGCCTTCTTCCCAAGCGAGTACTTTGGCTACCAGGAGCCTGGCGTGATGAGCGCTGACCGTCTGGAAGGGAAAATGCGCCTGACGCCTGCGCTGGGCCAGCAGAAGATTTATGTTCTGGTCTTCACCACCGAGAAAGACTTGCAGCAGACCACCAGGCTTATCGACCCGGCAAAAGCCTATGCCAAAGGCACAGGCAACTCCGTACCGGATATCCCGGACCCGTTAGCGCGCCACGTAACTGATGGCCTGCTGAAGCTGAAAGTCTCAACTAACAATGCGTCCAGTGTCCTGGTGGGCCCACTGTTTGGCTCTTCCGGCACCGGCCCTGTGACCGTGGGTAATACCGCCGCACCTGTTTATGCTGCTCCAGCGGCTGCACCGGCTGCCGCTGCATCTCAGGCTCCGGCAAAACCATCCGAACCGGTGCTCAACGATACCGAATCTTACTTTAACAACGCCATTAAGCAGGCTGTTAAGAAAGGCGATGTCGATAAGGCGCTGAAACTGCTAGATGAAGCTGAGCGTTTAGGTTCAACCACTGCCCGTTCCACCTTTATCAGCAGTGTAAAAGGCAAGGGGTAACCGTCTCCCCACAGTGCTGATTTGTTAGTTTTAGTGCGCCTGAGTGGGCGCACTTTTTTTTGTGTCGCCCGCGCTGTTGCGCCATTGTTGCGATAGTGATCGCTAAATAACGTTTGGCCGCCCTCAATCTGCTTTTCTGCGATACAATGCCATTACGTTATGTATCGGAGAGTCTGGCATGTCACACCCTGCGCTAACGCAACTGCGTGCGCTGCGCTATTTCGACCAAATACCTGCGCTTGACCCGGAGCAACTTGACTGGTTGCTGCTGGAAGATTCCATGACTAAACGTTTTGAGCAACAGGGCAAAACGGTCACCGTGACGCTGATTCAGGAAGGGTTTGTCACCCCTGAGGCGATTGCCAGTGAATTGCCGCTGCTGCCAAAAGAAGAACGCTACTGGCTACGTGAGATTTTACTCTGTGCTGATGGCGAGCCGTGGCTTGCCGGGCGGACAGTTGTGCCAGAATCCACCTTGTCCGGGCCGGAATTAGCACTGCAACAACTGGGGAAAACGCCGCTGGGGCGGTATCTTTTCACCTCCTCCGAACTTACCCGTGATTTTATTGAGATTGGTCGCGATGCCGAACTGTGGGGGCGCCGTTCCCGCCTTCGCCTGAGCGGTAAACCGTTAATGCTGACGGAGCTTTTTTTACCGGCATCGCCGTTGTACTGAGAGGAAGAAAAAATGGAGTGGAGTCTGAAGCAGAACAAGCTGCTGGCCTATCACCGCTTAATGCGTACTGATAAACCCATCGGTGCGTTACTGCTGCTGTGGCCGACCCTGTGGGCGCTGTGGGTCGCAACCCCGGGGTTGCCGCCGCTGTGGATCCTGGCGGTGTTTGTTGCGGGCGTCTGGCTGATGCGTGCGGCAGGCTGCGTCGTAAACGACTATGCCGACCGTAAATTCGACGGCCATGTGAAACGCACCGCTAACCGCCCTCTGCCAAGCGGACAGGTCACGGAAAAAGAAGCGCGCACGCTGTTTATCGTGCTGGTGGTGCTCTCCTTCTTGCTGGTGTTAACCCTCAACACCATGACCATCCTGCTTTCTGTCGCGGCACTGGCGCTGGCCTGGGTGTATCCATTTATGAAGCGCTATACCCATCTGCCGCAGGTGGTGCTGGGTGCGGCGTTTGGCTGGTCGATTCCGATGGCATTTGCGGCAGTCAGCGAATCGGTGCCGCTCAGCTGCTGGCTGATGTTCCTCGCCAATATCCTGTGGGCTGTGGCGTACGATACGCAATACGCGATGGTCGACCGTGACGATGACCTGAAAATTGGTATCAAATCAACGGCGATCCTGTTTGGCCGTCAGGACAAACTGATTATCGGGATTTTGCAGGTTGCAGTGCTGGCGCTGATGGTGGCGATTGGTCGCCTGAACGCCCTGAACTGGGAGTTTTACTGGTCAGTGCTGGTTGCCGGGATGCTGTTTGTGTATCAGCAAAAGCTGATTGCGAAGCGCGAGCGTGAAGCCTGCTTTAAAGCATTCCTGAATAATAACTACGTGGGCCTGGTGCTGTTTTTGGGGCTGGCGATGAGTTATTTTGCCTGAAAAAAGCCCGGTGGCGCTAGCGCTTACCGGGCCTGAGTATCGTCCAGAATCGTAAGCCGGGTAAGGCGAAGTCGCCACCCGGCTTTTTCACATCATTCGTCCTGCGTCGCGCTCTCAATCGTTAAACGCACATCAGACGTAATCAGTTCAGCCAGCATCTGGTAAACCTTCAGCGTCTCTTCCGGCTCAGCATCGCCGGTATCACTGATAAACCCTTCATCACGCAGCGTCAGCACTAAAGAGCTGAATACCGCCTTGTCGAAGAACTCCGGCGCGTTAATGCCGTGCAGTACCGACAGGCGCTGTGCCAGCGTGCGGCTCTCTTTCTCAAGCGTGCCGCGGTTGATGGATGGGTTAGCGCTCAACAACCAGAACGTAATGGCATAGCGTTGCAGGGTTTCACGCGCGCCAGCCGCCAGCAGTTGCAGGGTGCGGGAGCGAGACGGGTTGATATGCAACTCGTCGTTATTAACGGTGATAAGCCCCTGACGACGCAGCTCTTCGGTCAGTTTATCCAGCTCTGCCGCCAGCTCGGTTTTACTCCAGCGCAGGAATAGCTCGGCTTTCAGCATCGGGTACAGCGCGTCGACATGGCGCAGCAGTTCCTGACGAGAAATGCGACGGTGCTGGGTAATAATGGCGGCCATCAGCGAAGGCAGCATCAGCATATGCGCGATGTTGTTACGATAGTAAGTCATCAGCACCGCCTGCTCGCGCGGCAGAATGATGATGTCGCCAATCGTATCTTTCTCAACTTCGAACTTATTCATCTGCAAGGCATGATCGATAAGCTCGCTGGCGGTAGCGGCTGGCGCCGTCGAATCCACTGAGTACGGAACATTACGCATAATGTCCAGATAGCAATCGAGCTGCTCGGTAAGCTGTTCACGGGTCAGTGAACGCTGACGCGATGCCAGCAGCGCGGTACAGCACAGGTTCATGGCGTTGGCCGCGCCTGCGTTGTTAATACGCACCATCAGCTCGGCGGCAATGCCGTTCACCGTTGGCGTCAGCCAGGCAGGGCGTATTGCTTCGATGGGGTCGATAGACTCGCGCCATTCCGGAACGTGGTGGTTAAGGTAGTTCATCAGCGGCATCGGCTCGCCGAAGTTTACATAGCCCTGACCCAGATTACGCAGCTTGCTCAGACCACGCAGCATCTGCGGCAGGCTCTCTTTCTCTTTGGTCGCACCGCGCAGCTCTTTGGCGTACGTACCCACTTCCATCACGTGCTCGTAACCGATGTAAATCGGCACCAGCGTAATGGGGCGAGTACCACCGCGCAGCATGGCCTGGATAGTCATCGACAGCGTGCCGGTTTTCGGATCAAGCAGACGGCCTGTACGGGAACGCCCGCCTTCCACGAAGTACTCAACGGAATAACCACGGCTGAACAGCTCGCCCAGATATTCGCGGAATACGGTGGAATAGAGCTTGTTGCCCTTGAAGGTACGACGAATAAAGAAGGCACCCAGGCGGCGGAAGATCGGCCCTGCTGGCCAGAAGTTCAGGTTAATACCGGCTGCAATGTGCGGTGGCACCAGGCCCTGATGGTAAAGCACATAGGAAAGCAGCAGGTAGTCCATATGGCTGCGGTGGCAGGGCACATAGACAATTTCGTGGCCATCATGCGCCAGCTGACGCACGCGCTCGGCGTTGTGGACGTTGATCCCCTGATAGAGACGGTTCCACGTGAAGCTCAGGATACGATCGGACAGGCGAATCATCTCGTAGGAGAAGTTCGCGGCGATCTCTTCCATCAGCGCGATGGCATTTTGCTGCGCTTTCTCGTGCGAAATTTTCTTGCTGCGCGCTTCGTCTTCCACGGCACGGGCAATAGCTTTAGACGCCAGCAGCTTATTGAACAGGTCCTGACGCGCCGGGAGGCGCGGCCCCACAGCTGCAAGACGCTGGCGCGCAAAGTGCATACGTGCCACGCGAGCCAGTTTTTGCGCGATGATTTTATCCGTACCGTGTTCGTCTGCCATGCGGCGCAGCGACACAGAAGGCGAGAAACGCACGAAGCTGTCGCGGCCAAGCCAGGACACCGCGAAGAATTTCTGGATGCCGTTGAGCATCCGCAGCGGTGGGTTTTCTTCCCCTTTTTCGCGGCCAGGGCGACGACCAAACATCACCGATACCGGCACCATCTGCACATCCAAATCTGGATTGCTGCGGTGCAAATCGAGGTAGTCGTGGAACAGCTTGATGGACTCTTCTTTTGGCGTGTAATAGGTAAACACGCGCGGCCCACCGTGGATGAACACGTAGCGCGGCAACAGCGTACCGTCGATTTCCAGCGGTTCAAGCGGATCGGGTAAATCATGCGCCAGACACTGGGCGCGGAGCGTGAGCAAGTCTGCCTTCGAGTTGTAAGGCAAAACATACATAATAGGGCGAGAGGTATCGAGCCCTAATTCCAGCGCGGGTTCAGCTGGGATAGACTTGCTTTTTACCAGAACGGTTAATGGTAAATTAAGTAATTTGTAGTAAATTCGTGGCCAGCCGGACATAAACGATGTAAAGCCTCTGGTTAATAATGCAATTGCGGCGCAAGGATAACAGAAAGCGCGCAAAATTTCTGTTGTTACCCGTCATACTTCGGGCGGCAGTAAACGCACTGTGTCTATAGTTACTGACGCTATTTCTAATAAAAGGTTCTTTTAATGGCCAATAATACCACTGGGTTAACCCGAATCATCAAAGCTGCCGGCTATTCATGGAAAGGTTTCCGTGCCGCGTGGATCAATGAAGCTGCTTTTCGTCAGGAAGGCGTTGCCGCTATCGTGGCGGTAATCATTGCCTGTTTTCTTGATGTCGATGCCATAACGCGCGTTCTTCTTATTGGTTCTGTGCTTTTGGTGATGATAGTGGAAATTCTCAATAGCGCTATTGAGGCCGTTGTTGATCGTATTGGCTCTGATTTCCATGAGCTCTCGGGTCGTGCAAAAGATATGGGCTCTGCCGCCGTGTTGCTGGCGATTATCACTGCGGTGATCACCTGGGTCACGCTGCTTTGGTCGCATTTCCGATGAGCCTCGAGGAATAATTAAGTCCCTGGTTTTTTGTGCAGTTTTTGGTTCCAAAATCGCCTTTAACTGTATATACTCACAGCATAACTGTATATACACCCAGGGGGCGGAATGAAAGCGTTAACGACCAGGCAGCAAGAGGTGTTTGATCTCATCCGGGATCATATCGGCCAGACGGGAATGCCACCTACGCGTGCGGAAATCGCGCAGCGTCTGGGCTTCCGTTCTCCAAATGCTGCTGAGGAACACCTTAAAGCGCTGGCGCGTAAAGGCGTGATTGAGATTGTTTCTGGTGCTTCACGCGGCATCCGTCTGCTGGTAGAAGAAGAGACGGGCATTCCGCTGGTTGGCCGCGTCGCGGCAGGTGAACCTTTGCTGGCACAACAGCATATTGAAGGTCACTATCAGGTCGATCCTGGCATGTTCAAACCGAGCGCGGATTTTCTGCTGCGCGTCAGCGGTATGTCCATGAAAGACATCGGTATTCTCGATGGTGATCTGCTGGCGGTTCATAAGACACAAGATGTGCGCAACGGCCAGGTAGTGGTAGCGCGTATTGATGATGAAGTCACCGTTAAGCGCCTGAAAAAACAGGGCAACACTGTGCAGCTGCTGCCGGAAAACAGCGAATTCACCCCCATCGTGGTGGATCTTCGCGAACAAAGCTTCTCCATTGAAGGTCTGGCGGTTGGCGTCATCCGCAACGGAGAATGGCTGTAATCTCTTCCTGACAGGCTACGGAACCTCCGTAGCCTGATTCATTTCTCACTCCCGGTATTTTTCATGTCACTGCTGACTGCTTCTGATAAGGCATTGTGGCGTCTTGCACTGCCGATGATTATTTCCAATATCACTGTTCCTCTTTTGGGGCTGGTCGATACGGCGGTTATTGGACATCTGGATTCACCGGTCTATCTGGGCGGCGTGGCGATTGGCGCAACGGCAACCAGCTTCCTCTTTATGCTACTGCTTTTTTTACGCATGAGCACCACCGGGCTGACGGCACAGGCGTTTGGCGCAAAAGATCCCCTACGTCTGGCACGTGCGCTGGTACAGCCGTTAATTCTGGCTCTGGGTGCGGGCGTGCTTATCGTTGTGCTGCGTACGCCACTCATTGAGCTGGCATTGCATATAGTCGGTGGCAGCGAAGCGGTGCTGGAGCAGGCACGGCGCTTCCTCGATATTCGCTGGCTAAGCGCCCCGGCATCGCTGGCAAATCTGGTTCTGCTGGGCTGGTTGTTGGGCGTCCAGTATGCCCGCGCCCCCGTTATCCTGCTGGTTGTCGGGAACGTCCTGAACATAGTGCTCGATCTCTGGCTGGTCATGGGGTTGCACATGAATGTTCAGGGCGCGGCGCTGGCAACGGCTATTGCCGAATATGGCACGCTGATTATCGGGCTGTGGATGGTCTGGCGTGTGCTGGTGATGCGGGGCATAACACCTGCGCTGCTGAAGGCCGCCTGGCGCGGCAATATCCGCAAGCTGCTGGCGCTTAACCGGGATATCATGCTGCGCTCGCTGTTACTGCAACTGTGCTTTGGTGCGCTGACCGTCTTTGGTGCGCGGCTTGGCCAGGAAATCGTTGCCGTCAACGCGGTGCTGATGACGCTGCTAACCTTTACCGCTTACGCCCTCGACGGCTTTGCCTATGCGGTAGAAGCCCATTCCGGGCAAGCGTATGGCGCGCGTGAAAGCGGGCAATTGCAGGATGTCTGGCGCGCCGCATGTCGGCAGGCTGGGCTGGTGGCGCTGGCATTTGCGCTCATCTACGCCTGCTTTGGTGAGCATATTGTTGCGCTGCTCACGTCATTACCTGCACTGCGTGAGCTGGCAAGCCACTACATCATCTGGCAGGTGATCTTACCGGTTGTGGGCGTCTGGTGTTATTTACTCGATGGGATGTTTATTGGCGCAACGCGTGGCGCGGAAATGCGTAACAGTATGGCGGTCGCGGCGGCTGGGTTTGGTTTAACCCTGCTCACGGTACCGTATCTGGGGAATCATGGGTTATGGCTGGCCCTTGCAGTCTTTCTTCTTTTGCGTGGCCTCTCGCTGGCGTTTATCTGGCATCGGCACTGGAGAAAAAATACCTGGTTTTCATCCCGTCACGATCTTTCATGATGGTAAAAGATTCTGAATAATTCCATGAGTGCCAGATGCTCAACTAAAATTATTATCACGTCCAGCATGAAATGAAGGTTTCGGGCGGCCCTTTCACTCTTTAACGATGAGGACCTGATGATGAATAAAGACGAAATCAGCGGCAACTGGAAACAGTTCAAAGGTAAAGCGAAAGAGCAATCGGGTAAGCTGACCGATGACGATATGACGGTCATCGAAGGTAAGCGCGATCAGCTTGTCGGTAAAATTCAGGAACGCTATGGCTACGCCAAAGATCAGGCGGAGAAAGAAGTCGGCGACTGGGAAAAGCGTAACGACTATCGCTGGTAGACCGGTATTACCCGCAAGTACAAGGATGTACACCCTGAGGGCGGCCCTGAGCCGCCTTATCTTTTGTCGTTAGCGCGGTTTTTTCTTTACCAGGATGGAGTGGTCATGCTGGCAGGCATCCTGATGGCTGCATGATTCGACCTCCACGCACGCAGAGCATAATCCGTGTGCTTCAATCACATTATGGCGCAGGGCGAAGCCCATTTTGGCTGCCAGCGTATGCATAATGTCTTCAACACCTTCCGCACACTCTTCTTTCACCACGCCACAGCGGTCGCAGATAAACATGGCCGAGGTGTGGGTCGGCTGATCAAACAAATGGCACAGCACATAGCTGTTTGTTGATTCGACCTTGTGCACAAAGCCCTGCTCCAGCAGGAAATCCAGCGCGCGATAGACGGTAGGCGGCTTGGCCTGCGGCTCGCTTTCGCGCAGCAGGTCGAGTAAATCATACGCACTGATGGCGCCCTGTTGCAGGCTCATCAGACGCAATACCTCAAGGCGCTGTGGGGTCAGGCGCACATTGCGTTGCGCACAGAGCTTCTCAGCTTGCGCCAGCAGCTCTTTTGTGGACTTATCCATTTAGCACCTCGGCTGTCTATGGGATGGAAAACCCTCACTTTATCATGTTCTGTTAAAAACACCGAGAGCCGCCAGGTGTGCTATACCTGACGCATCGCAATCCGGGGAAACACGTAATGAAAAGACCTGACTGTATTCGACACTGGCGCGATGTCGAAGGCGCTGATGATTCCACTTATCCCGACAGCACTGAGCGTTTTTCCATTGGCGCGCCGCTGGCCCGTAAACTTGGCCTGGGGCGGATTGGTATCCATCACGAGCGCCTGCCTCCCGGGCGGCGTACGTCGTATCCCCATGCGGAAAGCGACGAAGAGGAGTTTATCTATGTGCTGGAAGGCTACCCGGAGGTCTGGATAAATGGCTATCTGTGGAAGCTGGAGCCGGGTGATAGCGTGGGGTTTCCGGCCGGAACCGGGGTGTGCCATACCTTTATCAACAATACGGATGAAGAGGTCCGGCTGCTGGTCGTTGGCGAGGCCAACAAAAAGCACAACCGCATCTATTATCCGCTGAATCCGGTTTATGCCGCCACGCGGGAAGACCGGTGGGTAGACCATCCGCCGCAGTTTTTTGGCCCGCACGATGGAAAACCTGGGCGAAAATAATTTCCTCTTCTATAAATATTGAGGGCCATCACAAAAAACAACAGGCCTGTTGGTGATTTAACTTAGGGAAATAGCGGGTCTTTTTGTACTTATTCACAGCAATAGTTCGTTCCTGTTTGGGTGATAACAGACAGGGGTTATTTCATAACAGACTATAAGACGAGCATACTGTGAAGAAACATTTTAAATTTTCGGTGGTTAGCATCGCTGTCTCCTTGTTTATGGCAAATCAGGCGGGAGCAGCCAATACCTGGACAGAAGCGCGTAGTGACGCGATGGGTGGCACGGGCGTAGCGGCAGGCAGCTATGGCAGCGGGGTGTTAATCAACCCGGCATTGCTGGCAAAAGCGAAACCTGACGATGATGTCACCCTTATTTTACCCTCCATTGGTGCGCAGATTTCTGATAAGGACAATCTGCGGGATAAGATTGATGACATCAGCGATGACGTGAACCGTTATCGCAGCACGCTGGATAGCATCAATCTTATCGATCTGTTAAATCCTCTTAGCCCTGCATCGCGGGAAGTTTCTTCTGCAGCAGGCGACCTGGCCGATCAGCTGGACTCACTGAAAGGAAAAACCGCCAGCGGTAAAGCAGGTGGTGGGATCGCTGTAAGCATTCCTAATGATGTGCTCTCGGTGGCATTTGTGGCAAAAGCCAACGCGCGTGCACGCGTGAGTTCTTACATCGATCAGGGCGATACCGACAAACTGCGGGCAGTGGAAGCCGCGCCATCTGCTGTGTTTGGCGTTGACCCGAACGATTTGAAATCAAAAGGTTTTGGCCGTGCGGCAATTGTTTCAGACTACGGCGTGGCGGTGGCTCGTCAGTTTGATATCAGCGGCGTGCCAGTGTCTGTGGGGATCACCCCGAAGCTGCAACAAACCTGGCTGTATAACTACACGGTGTCTATCTACAACTTCAACAGCGATGACATCAACAGCAGCCGTTACCGTAATGATGACACCGGGTTTAACGTCGATGCGGGTATTGCCGCTGACTTTGGTGATAACTGGACCGTCGGCCTGACCGGGCATAACCTCTTCTCGCGCGATATCGACACTAAAGAGGTGGACGGCGTGCGCGATACCTACCAGATAAGCCCAGTTGTTACTGCAGGTGCAGCTTGGCATACCGATCTTCTGACCCTGACCGCGGATGGCGATCTGACGGAAACCAAAGGCTTTAAAAGCGAAGAGAACTCTCAGTACGTGGGCGTAGGTGCAGAAGTCACTCCGCTGAGCTGGCTGGCTGTTCGCGCCGGTTACCGGGCTGACGTCAAGAATAACGACAGCAACGTCTTTACGGCGGGTGTCGGGTTCGCGCCGCTCAACACGGTACATGTCGACCTGATGGGCCTGTACGGTGAAGACGAAACCTGGGGGGCGGGAGCACAGCTGACGCTGACATTCTAAAGTGCACCGGAGGCGCTGCGCCTCCGGCTTTTCTTTGTGCTATAGTAGCGCCCCTTTTCCACCAGATGCTTAAAACTTAGCCATGTCGTCAGAATCACAGACTGTTTTTCCTGCACACCGTTTCTCCATTGCGCCGATGCTCGACTGGACGGACAGACACTGCCGCTACTTCCTGCGTCAGCTCTCCCGCCACACGTTGCTGTACACCGAAATGGTGACAACCGGCGCGATCATTCACGGGAAGGGCGACTATCTGGCGTACAGCGAAGAAGAACATCCGGTTGCATTGCAGCTTGGCGGGAGCGATCCGGCCGCGCTGGCGCAGTGCGCGAAGCTGGCTGAGGAACGGGGTTACGACGAGATTAACCTCAACGTCGGCTGCCCGTCCGATCGCGTGCAGAACGGCATGTTCGGCGCGTGCCTGATGGGCAATGCGCAGCTGGTCGCAGACTGCATCAAAGCGATGCGTGATGTCGTCTCCATACCGGTAACGGTCAAAACCCGTATCGGTATCGACGATCAGGACAGCTATGAATTCCTGTGTGACTTCATCAATACCGTTGCCGGAAAAGGCGAGTGCGAGATGTTTATCATCCATGCGCGTAAAGCCTGGCTTTCTGGCCTTAGCCCGAAAGAGAACCGCGAAATTCCACCGCTGGACTACCCGCGCGTCTATCAACTGAAGCGTGATTTCCCGCAGCTGACGATGTCGATTAACGGCGGAATTAAATCGCTGGAAGAAGCCAAAGTGCATCTCGACCATATGGATGGTGTGATGGTGGGCCGTGAGGCGTACCAGAACCCGGGCATCCTGGCGACGGTTGACCGTGAAATCTATGGTGTGGAAGGTGCTGATACGGATCCTGTTTCGGTGGTGCGAGCCATGTATCCGTACATTGAACGCGAGCTGAGCAACGGTACCTACCTTGGCCACATTACCCGCCACATGCTTGGCCTGTTCCAGGGGATCCCGGGGGCGCGTCAGTGGCGTCGTTACCTCAGCGAGAACGCGCATAAAGCCGGTGCAGACATCGAGGTGCTGGAGCACGCGCTGCGTCTGGTTGCTGATAAGCGATAAATTTCACCAAAACATAGTTAAATTCACCACGCCCTGCACATTGTTGTGGGGCGTTTTGTTTTGATAACAATGAGTTAGGTTTGGCACGTTTTTTGTAATGCTCAATGCATCATTGGGGCATTACCTGGGAGAGAACCATGCTCGAACTACTTTTTGTGATTGGCTTTTTTGTCATGCTGCTGGTGACCGGGGTATCGTTGCTTGGCATCCTGGCGGCGATGGTGGTGGCAACGATTGTCATGTTTATTGGTGGTTTATTTGCCCTGACGATCAAACTGTTACCGTGGTTACTGCTGGCAATTGTTGTTGTGTGGGTGATTCGGGCGATTAAATCACCAAAAGTCCAAAATTATCAGCGCAATAACCGTTTTCGTTACTAAGGTATTGAGGGGTTCGTCACATACCTGCAACTTTTCCGGCATCATTGCTTAGAACAGAATAGGATTTAGTTATCGATTCTGTCACTATGACTGCCGCTAAAGAATTCATCGAGCTGTACCCTACATACAGCCGAACTAAAAAAAGAAAGGGCTTCCCACGGGAAGCCCAATTTCTTTTTTCCCCCTCATAATTCAAGCCGCAGATGCGTTGGCTGCTTTCACTCACCCCAGTCACTTACTTGAGTAAGCTCCCGGGGATTCATTCAATTGCCGCCTTTCTGCAACATGAATTATTTAGGGGAAAAGGGAATAAGCAGACTCGACCCCTGCGTCACCCGACTCTCCAGTACCTCATGTGCGCGCTGCGCATCCGCCAGCGGATATTTCTGCGCATCTGCCACGTCCACTTTAATCACCCCGCTGGCGATCAGTGAGAACAGTTCGTTGCTGGCTTCCTCCAGCTCTTCCCGGTTAGTGATGTAACCCTGAAGAGAAGGGCGCGTGACATACAGCGAGCCTTTCTGGTTCAGAATGCCCAGGTTAACGCCGGTCACGGCGCCGGACGCATTACCGAAGCTCACCATCAGGCCGCGGCGTTGCAGGCAGTCCAGCGAAGCTTCCCAGGTGTCTTTGCCCACTGAGTCATACACCACGCGCACTTTTTGACCGTGAGTGATCTCTTTTAACCGCTCAACAATGCTCTCTTCGCGGTAGTTAATCACTTGCCATGCGCCAGCCTGCAATGCGCGCTGTGCTTTTTGCGCATTGCCTACGGTGCCAATCAGTTTCGCACCTAATGCTTTTGCCCACTGGCAGGCGATCAGGCCCACGCCGCCCGCGGCGGCATGGAACAGGAACTGTTCGTCGGGTTTGATCTCGTAGGTTTTGCGCAGCAGATAGTAAACGGTCAGCCCTTTGAGGAACGAGGCCGCCGCTTGTTCAAACGAAATGGCATTAGGTAAAAGGGCGGCTTTATCGGCCGGGACGTTATGTACGGAACTGTAAGCCCCCAGTGCCGATTGCGCATAGACTACGCGGTCACCTTCTTTAAGGTGCTTAACGGCACTGCCCACTTTAATCACTACGCCTGCCGCTTCGGTTCCCAGCCCGCTTGGCAGAGACGGTGGCGGATAGAGCCCACCGCGAATATAGGTATCGATGTAATTGATGCCGATGGCTTTATTTTCCACCTGAACGTCGTTTTCACCCGGTGCGGCGGGGGTAAACTCCACGGCTTTGAGTACCTCAGGGCCACCATGCTTGTGAAATTCAATACGCGTTGCCATGCTTCCTCCATAAGAAAATGTGGTAATCTTTCGACCCACTCTTTATCTCGGTAACTCCATTCACTATGGCAGGAAACAAACCCTTCAACAAACAGACTGAACCCCGTGAACGTGATTATCAGGTCGCCGGGTTAAAAGTCCCGCCGCACTCGATTGAAGCGGAACAGTCGGTGTTGGGCGGTTTAATGCTGGACAACGAACGCTGGGACGATGTCGCCGAGCGCGTGGTCTCTGAAGATTTCTACACCCGCCCGCATCGCCATATCTTCACCGAAATGGCGCGCCTGCAAGAATCGGGCAGCCCGATTGACCTGATTACGCTCGCGGAATCGCTGGAGCGGCTTGGGCAACTCGATAGCTGCGGCGGATTTGCCTATCTGGCAGAACTCTCCAAAAACACGCCAAGTGCGGCGAATATCAGCGCCTATGCTGATATCGTGCGTGAACGTGCCGTTGTTCGTGAAATGATTTCGGTGGCTAATGAAATCGCCGAAGCGGGCTTTGATCCACAGGGGCGCAGTAGCGAAGATCTGCTCGACCTGGCTGAATCTCGTGTGTTTAAAATTGCCGAAAGCCGCGCGAATAAAGACGAAGGCCCTAAAAATATTGCCGATGTGCTCGACGCCACCGTTGCGCGTATCGAACAGCTCTTCCAGCAGCCGCACGACGGCGTAACGGGCGTCAATACCGGCTACGACGACCTCAACAAGAAAACCGCCGGTCTACAGCCGTCGGACTTGATTATCGTCGCGGCGCGTCCTTCGATGGGTAAAACGACATTTGCGATGAACCTCGTCGAAAATGCGGCGATGTTGCAGGATAAGCCGGTTCTGATTTTCAGCCTCGAGATGCCATCAGAACAGATCATGATGCGTTCTCTGGCATCGCTGTCGCGCGTGGATCAGACCCGAATTCGTACCGGTCAGCTCGATGACGAGGACTGGGCGCGCATCTCCGGCACCATGGGGATCCTGCTGGAAAAACGTAACATCTATATCGATGACTCCTCCGGCCTGACGCCAACGGAAGTGCGTTCACGTGCGCGCCGTATTGCCCGCGAACATGGCGGTATTGGCCTTATCATGATCGACTACCTCCAGCTGATGCGCGTGCCGTCGCTTTCTGACAACCGTACGCTGGAAATCGCAGAAATTTCCCGCTCGCTCAAAGCGTTAGCTAAAGAGCTACAGGTTCCTGTTGTGGCCCTGTCACAGCTTAACCGCTCCCTGGAACAACGTGCGGATAAACGCCCGGTCAACTCCGACCTGCGTGAATCCGGCTCCATCGAACAGGATGCGGACTTAATCATGTTTATCTATCGTGATGAGGTTTATCACGAGAACAGCGACCTGAAAGGGATCGCGGAAATCATTATCGGTAAGCAACGTAACGGCCCAATCGGTACGGTACGCCTGACCTTTAACGGACAGTGGTCGCGTTTCGACAACTATGCCGGCCCTCAATATGATGATGAGTAATTTCTAAGGAATTCAAATGCAAGCGGCAACTGTTGTTATTAACCGCCGCGCTCTGCGACACAACCTGCAACGTCTGCGTGAACTGGCACCCGCCAGCAAGCTCGTTGCAGTCGTGAAAGCGAACGCTTACGGACACGGTCTTATTGAGACCGCGCGAACGCTCCCCGATGCCGATGCTTTTGGCGTCGCCCGTCTTGAAGAAGCTCTGCGCCTGCGTGCAGGCGGAATTACCCAGCCCGTTCTGCTGCTCGAAGGCTTCTTTGAAGCCAGCGACCTCACCACCATTGCCGACCAGCACCTGCATACCGCGGTCCACAACGAAGAGCAACTTGCCGCGCTGGAAACCGCTGAGCTCAGCGAGCCGGTAACCGTGTGGATGAAGCTCGATACCGGGATGCACCGTCTGGGCGTGCGCCCGGAGAAGGCGGATGCGTTTTACCAGCGCCTGTGTCAGTGCAAAAACGTGCGTCAGCCGGTCAATATCGTCAGTCACTTTGCCCGTGCCGATGAGCCAGAATGTGGCGCCACGGAGCAACAGCTCGATATCTTTAACACCTTCTGCGAAGGCAAACCGGGAATGCGCTCTATTGCCGCCTCCGGCGGTATTTTGCTCTGGCCGCAGTCCCACTTTGACTGGGCGCGTCCTGGCATCATTCTCTATGGCGTTTCGCCGCTGGACAGCAAGCCCTGGGGGCCGGATTTTGGCTTCCAGCCGGTGATGTCGCTGGTATCTAACCTGATTGCCGTGCGCGAGCACAAAGCGGGTGAGCCTGTGGGCTATGGGGGAACCTGGGTCAGCGAGCGCGATACGCGGCTTGGTGTGGTGGCGATGGGGTATGGCGATGGTTATCCACGCGCTGCGCCGTCCGGTACTCCGGTGCTGGTTAATGGCCGAGAAGTGACGATTGTTGGCCGCGTGGCGATGGACATGATTTGCGTTGACCTGGGACCGGAAGCTCAGGACAAAGCGGGCGATGATGTGGTGATGTGGGGCGAAGGATTACCCGTTGAGCGCATTGCTGAAATAACGAAAGTGAGTGCTTACGAACTTATCACGCGCCTGACCTCAAGGGTGGCGATGAAATACATTGATTGACCCACAACTGGAGTGAGAGCGTTACTCTCACTCCATGTTTATTAACATCCCCTCGATCTTCTGCCATATCCGGTTTATTGTTGAAATCCCTGCCTCATCGATTTCCGGAGAACCATCGCGTGTTTCAGAAAGTTGACGCCTACGCCGGCGACCCCATTCTCTCCTTAATGGAGCGTTTCAAAGAAGATCCTCGCAGCGACAAAGTGAACCTGAGCATTGGCCTGTATTACAACGAGGATGGCATTATTCCTCAGTTGCAGGCGGTGGCAGAAGCCGAAGCGCGTCTTAATGCTGTGCCTCATGGCGCATCGCTTTATCTGCCGATGGAGGGGTTAAATGCTTACCGTAACACCATTGCGCCGCTGTTGTTTGGGGCCGATCATCCGGTGCTTGCGCAAAAACGTGTCGCCACCATCCAGACGCTGGGCGGCTCGGGTGCGCTGAAGGTCGGCGCAGACTTCCTGAAAAAATATTTCCCGGATTCCGGCGTGTGGGTCAGCGATCCTACGTGGGAAAACCACGTGGCTATCTTCGAAGGCGCGGGTTTTAAGGTTGCGACTTACCCGTGGTTCGACAATGAAACCAACGGTGTCCGTGTAGAGGCACTGCTGGAAAAACTGAGCACCCTGCCAGAGCGCAGTATTGTGCTGCTGCACCCGTGCTGCCACAACCCAACGGGCGCAGACCTCACCAATCCTCAGTGGGATGCGGTGATTGAGATACTGAAAGCGCGCAACCTGATCCCGTTCCTCGACATTGCCTATCAGGGCTTTGGCGCAGGTATGGAGGAAGATGCCTATGCGATCCGCGCCGCTGCCAGCGCCGGGTTACCTGTACTGGTCAGCAACTCGTTCTCTAAAATCTTCTCCCTGTATGGTGAGCGCGTTGGCGGCCTGTCTGTGGTCTGTGAAGATGCAGAAGCCGCAGGGCGCGTGCTGGGCCAGCTGAAGGCAACCGTACGCCGTATCTACTCCAGCCCACCAAACTTTGGTGCGCATGTGGTGGCGACCGTTCTCGGTGACGAACAGCTGAAAGCGTCCTGGCTTGCCGAAGTGGAGGCCATGCGCAAACGCATTCTGGCGATGCGTCAGGAGCTGGTTAACGTGCTGAAAGAGGCCGTACCGGGACACAATTTTGACTATCTGCTTAAACAGCGCGGTATGTTCAGCTACACCGGTCTGAGTGCGGCACAGGTTGACCGTCTGCGTGATGAGTTCGGCGTTTACCTGATTGCCAGCGGCCGTATGTGTGTAGCTGGTCTGAATGCCAGTAACGTACAGCGCGTGGCGCAGGCGTTTGCTGCGGTAATGTAAGTACTCACTATTCATTTCTCCCTCTCCCTGTGGGAGAGGGTTGGGGTGAGGGCATCAGGCTGCTAAGAAATCTTGCCCGGTGGCGCGGTGCTTACCGGGCCTGCGCCTTTCATCCGCGCTTTGTGATCTTCTTCTTTTTATTCAGATCCATAAGCAAAAACTCCTTTCATTCGACTCCCTCAGGGGTTATGGTCGGGTAGTTTTTTGACCATTCGCTCAAAATAAAACGATAACAAACTGAATATTCAGGGGAAAATATGCGCAAGATCACACTGGCGCTCAGCGCCGCCTGCTTATTGTTCTCGCTTAATAGTGCAGTCGTTGCGCGAGCTTCTGCGCCCACACCGGTTTACACCGGAACCACCGCCGCCATCCTTGCTGAACAAGCACCGATCCACTGGGTTTCTGTGGCACAGATTGAAAACAGCCTGATGGGGCGCCCGCCGATGGCCGTGGGTTTTGATATCGACGACACCGTATTGTTCTCAAGCCCGGGCTTCTGGCGCGGTAAAAAAATGTACTCACCGGACAGCGAAGCCTATCTGAAAAACCCGGAGTTCTGGGAAAAAATGAATAATGGCTGGGATGAGTTCAGCATTCCGAAAGAGGTGGCTCGCTCATTGATTGCCATGCACGTTAAGCGTGGCGACAGCATTTACTTTGTGACCGGACGCAGCCAGACCAAAACCGAAACGGTATCCAAAACCTTGCAGGACGATTTTCTAATCCCTGCCGCCAACATGAACCCGGTGATTTTTGCGGGTGATAAACCTGGCCAGAACACCAAAACACAGTGGCTGGAGCAGAAAAATATCAAAGTATTCTATGGTGATTCAGATAACGATATCACCGCCGCTCGTGATGTGGGTGCCAGAGGGATCAGGGTGTTACGTGCCTCTAATTCGACCTACCGACCGCTGCCAATGGCGGGAAGTTTTGGCGAAGAGGTGATTGTGAATTCTGAATACTGAGGTATGCTGATTTTTTGTACAAATCAGGCCTGCCGGGTTTACCTTTTGTCGTCTTGCTGCACACTTAAAGAGGCAGGTACTCAGGTCGCGTTCAACCCATTTACAGGTGAGCAAAGATGACAATCTCGGAGATACTTCAATATTGCATGAATAAGCCCGGCGCAGAGCAAAGCGTCCACAGTGACTGGAAAGCCACGCAGATAAAGGTTGGCGATGTGCTGTTTGCCATGGTGAAAGAGGTTGAAGGTCGCCCGGCGGCATCGCTGAAAACCAGCCCGGAGCTGGCTGAACTGCTACGCGAGCAGCACCATGATGTCCGGCCAAGCAAGCATCTCAATAAAGCCCACTGGAGCACCGTCTATCTTGATGGTTCGTTGCCCGGCTCGCAAATCTACTATCTGGTGGATGCGTCTTATCAGCAGGCCGTTGAGCTGCTGCCGGAATCGACCCGACAACAGCTCTCCGTATGACGATTACAGCAAAGGCTTGAGGAAACGTGCGGTGTGCGACGCTTCGCACTCTGCAACGGTTTCTGGCGTACCGGACACGAGAATTTCACCGCCGCCGCTACCGCCTTCAGGGCCGAGATCCACAATCCAGTCTGCGGTTTTAATCACGTCGAGGTTGTGTTCAATCACCACAATGGTGTTGCCCTGATCGCGCAACTGATGCAGCACGTCGAGCAACTGCTGAATATCCGCAAAGTGCAGGCCTGTGGTCGGTTCATCCAGAATGTACAGCGTCTGACCGGTGCCGCGCTTGGACAGTTCACGCGCCAGCTTCACGCGCTGCGCCTCACCGCCCGACAGCGTGGTTGCTGACTGCCCAAGACGGATATAGGTCAGCCCTACATCCATCAGCGTTTGCAGTTTACGCGCCAGCGCAGGTACGGCATCAAAGAACTCGCGCGCCTCTTCAATGGTCATATCCAGCACTTCGTGGATGGTCTTGCCTTTGTATTTAATCTCCAGCGTTTCGCGGTTATAACGCTTGCCTTTGCACTGGTCGCACGGCACGTAGATATCTGGCAGGAAGTGCATCTCTACCTTGATAACACCGTCGCCCTGACAGGCTTCACAACGACCGCCGCGTACGTTAAAGCTGAAACGTCCTGGCGTATACCCGCGCGAGCGGGATTCCGGCACACCGGCGAAGAGTTCACGTACAGGCGTGAACACGCCGGTATAGGTTGCCGGGTTGGAACGTGGCGTGCGGCCAATCGGGCTCTGATCGATATCGATGACCTTATCGAAATGCTCCAGCCCCTGAATATCGCGGTACGGTGCTGGTTCAGCAAGCGTAGCGCCATTAAGCTGGGTCTGCGCAATCGGGAACAGCGTATCGTTGATGAGCGTCGATTTACCGGAACCGGAGACCCCGGTAATACAGGTAAACAGGCCGACAGGCAGTGTCAGGGTCACGTCTTTCAGGTTGTTGCCGCGCGCACCGGAGAGTTTCAGCACTTTTTCCGGGTTCGCCGCCACGCGCTGTTTCGGCACCTCAATCTTGCGCTTGCCGCTCATGTACTGGCCAGTCAGCGATTCCGGCACCGCCATAATATCCTTGAGCGTCCCTTCCGCCACGACCTGGCCGCCGTGCACGCCTGCGCCCGGGCCGATATCGATAACGTGGTCAGCGGCACGAATAGCATCTTCATCGTGCTCGACCACAATCACCGTGTTGCCGAGGTTACGCAGGTGGATAAGCGTACCGAGCAGGCGTTCGTTATCGCGCTGATGCAGGCCGATAGACGGCTCATCCAGCACGTACATCACGCCCACTAAGCCCGCACCAATCTGGCTTGCCAGGCGGATACGCTGCGCTTCACCGCCGGAGAGCGTTTCAGCCGAGCGGGAAAGCGTCAGGTAGTTCAGACCAACGTTCACCAGGAATTTCAGGCGATCGCCAATCTCTTTCAGTACTTTTTCTGCGATTTTCGCGCGCTGGCCGGAAAGCTTCAGGTTAGTGAAGAAGTCCATCGCGTGGCCGATGCTCATGTCTGAGATGGTCGGCAGCGCGGTATTTTCGACAAACACATGACGCGCTTCGCGACGCAGACGCGTGCCGTCGCAGGTGGCGCAGGAGCGGTTGCTGATAAATTTCGCTAGCTCTTCACGCACAGCGCTGGATTCCGTCTCTTTGTAACGGCGCTCCATGTTGTGCAGCACGCCTTCAAACGGGTGACGGCGCACGGAGGTATCGCCACGATCGTTCATGTATTTGAATTCGATATTGTCTTTACCGGAACCGAAGAGGATCACTTTGTGCACGTTTGCGCTCAGGCTGGCCCACGGAGCCTCAACGTCGAATTTATAGTGTTCTGCCAGCGACTTGAGCATCTGGAAATAGTAGAAGTTGCGCTTATCCCAGCCGCGGATCGCGCCGCCAGCCAGGGACAGCTCCGGATTCTGAATCACACGGTCCGGGTCAAAATACTGCTGCACGCCCAGGCCGTCGCAGGTCGGACATGCCCCCGCCGGGTTGTTGAATGAGAACAGGCGTGGTTCCAGCTCGCGCATACTGTAGCCGCAAATCGGGCAGGCAAAGTTCGCTGAGAAGAGCAGCTCTTCGGCTTTCGGGTCGTCCATGTCGGACACCACGGCGGTGCCGCCAGAGAGTTCGAGCGCTGTTTCAAACGATTCGGCCAGACGTGTCGCCAGATCCTCGCGCACTTTGAAACGGTCAATCACCACTTCGATGGTGTGTTTCTTCTGCAATTCCAGCTTCGGTGGATCAGACAGGTCACACACTTCGCCGTCGATACGCGCACGGATGTAGCCCTGGCTTGCCAGGTTTTCCAGCGTTTTGGTGTGCTCGCCTTTACGCTCTTTAATGATAGGCGCGAGCAGCATCAGGCGTTTGCCTTCCGGCTGTGCCAGCACATTATCGACCATCTGGCTCACGGTTTGTGCGGCCAGCGGCACATCGTGATCCGGGCAGCGCGGCTCACCTACGCGTGCAAACAGCAGACGCAGGTAGTCATGAATTTCGGTAATCGTACCCACGGTTGAACGCGGGTTATGTGAAGTCGATTTCTGCTCAATAGAGATAGCAGGTGACAACCCTTCAATATGGTCAACGTCCGGCTTTTCCATTAACGACAGGAACTGCCGGGCGTAGGCAGAGAGCGATTCAACGTAACGACGCTGTCCTTCGGCGTATAAAGTGTCGAAAGCCAGTGAGGATTTGCCAGACCCCGAAAGCCCGGTCACGACGATGAGTTTATCGCGAGGGATAATGAGGTTGATATTCTTGAGATTGTGGGTGCGGGCGCCCCGAACTTCGATCTTATCCATTCACCTTTCCCGGTAGGAACACTGTTTGCCTGGTTTGTTTGAAGGACAACCGGCTGTCAGAAACGGCTAATTATGACACAAATTGACCTGTTTGAATATACAGTATTGGAATGCATTTTCTGATTCTCTGTGTAACAATGTCGAGTTCGCGAGAGATTTCTGAACTGGCTACGCAACTATGCAAATTGCCGCGTGGAAATGATACACTCGCGCGTTTACACTATTAAGAAACGTATTCAGGAGACACGAACATGGCCAGCAGAGGCGTAAACAAGGTGATTCTCGTCGGTAATCTGGGCCAGGACCCGGAAGTACGCTATATGCCGAGTGGTGGCGCAGTTGCCAACATTACGCTGGCTACTTCCGAATCCTGGCGTGATAAAGCGACCGGTGAAATGAAAGAGCAGACCGAATGGCACCGTGTTGTGCTGTTCGGCAAACTGGCTGAAGTGGCGGGTGAGTACCTGCGTAAAGGTTCTCAGGTTTACATCGAAGGCCAGCTGCGTACCCGTAAATGGACCGATCAGTCCGGTGCTGAAAAATACACGACCGAAATCGTGGTCAACGTCGGCGGCACCATGCAGATGCTGGGTGGTCGTCAGGGCGGTGGCGCACCAGCAGGTGGCGGCCAGCAGCAGGGCGGTTGGGGTCAGCCTCAGCAGCCACAGGGCGGCAACCAGTTCAGCGGCGGCGCGCAGTCTCGTCCGCAGCAGCAGTCTGCTCCGGCGCCATCTAATGAGCCGCCAATGGACTTCGACGACGATATCCCGTTCTGATTTCTGTCAGGCATAAAAAAACCTCGCATTTGCGAGGTTTTTTATTGTGCTCATCAGTACCCGCAGGAATTACTCTGTCAGGTAATTACCATCGGCCAGTCCGGCGGAGTGTGGCTCATTGCTTCAACCATGACGACTTTCACATTTTCCCAGATGGTTGCGATATCCAGCAGGGTGATGCCAAGCAAGCCCGTTGCAAACCAACATGCCGCGCCCAGTCCCAGCACGGTGCTGATCACCGCAAGGCCAGCATAGTCAGATTTACGAAATTGAATATTCAGCGTGCTGGCTAAAAACATCAAAACCGCACTGAACAACGGCCAGCGCAGGAGAACCATGCTGGTGGTAATGGTTGCCATAAACCTATCCTCGAAAAGCAGACGAACGACTGAAACAGTGTTTTGAGTTACATAAGATATGTGAACTATATCACACTTGCTGTTTTATTCGCCAGTGTCAGGATGATGAAAATAGTGGCAGGTATAGACACGAGATATGCTTTTGAACGCAAGTGAAAATATATCTTTGCAGGCTAATGGTGGGCTTTCCTCACTCTTTGTAATGAATTCATTGAGATAGCCAAACCTCTGCAATATTTCAAAAGTTGTATAACGTTTACAGCATAAACCCTATAGATTATGCTTGAGTGGACAAATAAATGTACTCGTAACTAATAATTCAGGTTTTTGAATTTTTTGGTTTTTTTCTGATGCGTATCATTTTCATTACACACAGAGTGTTATTTCATTATTCTGAATTTTTATTCAGTAATTAACGTTTTTTTTAATCTGAATATATGTTGCGGTCGGTCTATCATTTAATGACCTGCGAACAAATGATGAAAGAAAAACGACGCGATATTGTTAATGACAGTATGCAGGCGCTGCACGCACTGGCGAAGCTTATGCCACTGCTTAATTCTCAGTGCTCTTTATCGGAAATGCTGGACACTATTAACCGGGTTTTAGGTTCAACACTTGCCTGGGTCAGCGTTGATGACGATGACGGATTGCAACGAGTGGTGTGCGCAGGTGACGTCACCTGTCACTCTTTTGACGTGACTGATTTTCTTGCCAGTACCGCGCTGCAGCGCCATAACCGATCATGGCGGGTGGTGTACTGGAAAGAGCATATCGGCCGCGCGCTTTTTCCTGCCCAACATCCGGGCTACACGCAGTTACAAAGCGGTGTTTTATGCAAACTCTCTTCACACGACTGGCACTGTAGTGGCTATTTCTTTTTAGCGTTTGATGAACGACTCAATTCTCTCCCGATCCTTAAAAATATCGTGGTGGTGCTGGTTGAGAAGCTAAAAGACTATTTTGAAGAAATTATCGCGCGAGAAAAAACGGCGCAAGAAATGCAACGGGTAGTCACGCAGTATAAAACCTTGTTCGAGCGAGCCCCGGTGCTCATGAACTCCTTTGACAAACATAACCGTTGTGTATTGTGGAATGCAGAGTGTGAAAAAGTGTTTGGCTGGAGTATGGCGGAGGTCGCTGCGCATTCCGATCCGCTGGTTCTTTTCTATCCTGATCCTGAAGAGCGTCGACGGGTGCGGGAGTCTGTGCATGTTTCTCCCCTTAAAGATATGTATGAATGGCATCCTCTGCGCAGAGACGGGATGCAGCTAACCATTCTGTGGTCTAACATCTTGTTACCCGACAACTCGATTCTGAATATTGGTCTGGATATTACCGAGCGGAAAAAAGCTGAACAGCAGCTGGCGGTTAAGGCCACCACTGACGATCTCACCGGCTGTTTTAACCGCTCAGCAATTTTGCAAAAGCTTAAATCGGCGCTGGCGGCGAATTCGCGACAGGATGTAGACAGCCACTTCTGCGTGCTGATGTTCGATCTGGATTATTTTAAACAAATCAACGATGAATGGGGGCATCTGGTTGGCGATGCCGCACTGATCCATTTTTGCGATCGGCTACGGGAAATCAGCCCGGCCGGATCGGCACTGGGGCGTGTGGGCGGTGAAGAGTTTTTACTGTTGCTGGCGCGAACAGACGGCGATGCCGCAACACGACTCTCCAACCAGTTACGTCACATATTGAAGGTAAAACCCCTGATGGTCGGCGACAGAAAGCTGGAGCTTGCTTTTAGTGCTGGTGTGGTTGAAGTGGGCCAGGGTCAGCGCGATACCTCGGCATTACTCACGCGAGCAGATAAAGCGTTATATGATGCGAAGCGTACAGGAAGAGGAAAAACAGTGCTGGCTTCTGATTATTTATAAATCGAATCAGGGATGACTTATCGCCAAATGGCATAAAATTTCATGTTCAACGTGTTCTTTTTTCATGCTGCCAATAGTTTAGCTTAATCACCGATCCTCTGTTGTGTTATCTTAAAACCTCCCGCTCAGACTGGATAATTATTTTCCTTAATAGAAACGGAACGAATACTTTCAGTTTGGCTTACGGGAGAATATTATCGGCATAACGAAAATTAAGATTTTTAATACTAAAAGTCAGTTGCTAACTTCGCATGATTCATGCAACGTAATCACCTGTTTATCAAAGCATCCGGCCTTCATTACTACAGGCGTACAAAATGCAGGGATATAGGGCGGGAAATGAATCGTAGCGCACGGCGCAAGATGCTAAGGGTGGTAGGGATCATCATGGTAGTTCTGCTACCGGTGATGCTTGCGCTATGGTTTGCCCAGCTCAGAGCCGTAACAGAAACAAGTGCCCAATTACGAACATTTGCCGAGCTGGCGTTAGATAAAACAGAGCTTGTAATTCAACAAGTTGACCTGGCGCGTAATGACGCCGAAAAATACCGGGGTAAATTGTGTACGCCTGGACATCGTCAATATATGTTGAACGTTGTGCGTGGCCGTTTGTTCGTCGCTGATTTAATTTATGCTGAAGGTCAGAATTTTCTTTGTTCGACAATTCTTACGCCTGAACACCCTTACTTAATATCTCCCGCCAATTACAAACGTAAGCCTGACGTTGCTATCTATTATTATCGCGATACGCCATTTTTTACCGGTTATAAAATGACGTATATGCAGCGCGGGAATTATGTCGTTGTGGTTAATCCACTTTCTTACAGCGAGGTAATGTCGAACGATCATTCGCTGGCGTGGGGAGTATATGACACCGTTACCAATGCATTTTTTTCAGTCAGCACGCAGGCCAACGTTTCATTATTAAATTCGATGATTCGACATAAGGAATCGACATTTCAAAAAGATGAGCGTTTCTACACGATCATAAATTCCGAAAAACGCCCTATTGCCGCCATCGTTTCGACATCGAATAAACGTTTTTATGAAACGCTCTATCACCAGGCAACTCTGACGCTGCCGCTGGGGATGATTTGTAGCGTTATTATACTGCTGGTGTGGTCACGCACCCATCGTGAACTCAATTCACCAGGACGATTGCTGCACCGGGCGCTGAATAAGCGCCAGTTGTGCGTTCATTATCAACCCATTATTGATATTAAAAATAACCGCTGCGTGGGTGCGGAAGCTCTGCTGAGATGGCCTGGGTTTAACGGTCAGATAGTGATGAGCCCTGCGGATTTTATTCCACTGGCCGAAAAAGAAGGGATGATCGAACGCATTACCGATTACGTTGTTGAAGAGGTCTTCAGCGATCTGGGTAATTTCCTGGCTGAAAATCCCCATCTTTATATCTCGATTAACTTATCGGCTGCGGATTTCCACTCTTCGCGCCTGATCGCTCTGATCTCGGATAAGGCCCGCTTCCACTCGGTTCGCGCGCAGCAGATCAAAATTGAAGTGACGGAACGCGGGTTCATCGATGTTCCTAAAACGACGCCGGTTATCCAGGCGTTCCGCCAGGCGGGTTATGAAGTGGCTATCGATGACTTCGGTACAGGCTACTCGAACCTGCATAACCTCTATTCCCTGAACGTCGATATCCTCAAGATTGATAAATCTTTCGTCGACACACTGACAACCAACAGCACCAGCCACCTGATTGCCGAGCACATTATCGAAATGGCGCAAAGCCTGCGCTTAAAAACCATCGCGGAAGGGGTGGAAACGGCAGAGCAGGTGAGCTGGCTGTTAAAGCGTGGTGTGCAATATTGTCAGGGATGGCACTTCGCGAAAGCGATGCCGCCGCAGGAATTTATGACCTGGCAGCAGCAGCCTTTACGCTAAACGTATTAATTCAACTGATGACGATAATCGCTCGGCGTGCGGTCGAACTCGCGGCGGAACACGCGGGAAAAGGTCTGTTGCGATACATAACCCAGATCCATGGCGATATCAAAAATAGGCCGTTGCGTAGAGCGCAACGCCTGCGCTGCCAGCAGTAGCCTGCGCTGACGAATGTAATCGCCCAGCGTTTGATGCATGACTGTGCGGAACATTCTCTGTAAATACCATTTCGAATAGCCCGACTTCTTAGCGACCACATCAATGTTCAACGGTTGGTCGATATGTTCATCAATCCATTCAATAAGTGTCTGAATAATTTGCTGATGCGACATAAGGTTGCCCCTCTGTAGATACAACTATCTCTGTTGATTCGTCGTTTTCTCTGCGGGGGAGTATAATTCCTCAAGTTAACTTGAGGTAAAGAGGTTTTATGGAAAAGAGATTACCGCGCATTAAAGCGCTCTTAACCCCTGGTGAAGTGGCAAAGCGAAGCGGTGTAGCGGTATCGGCGCTCCACTTCTATGAAAGCAAAGGGTTAATTAAAAGTATTCGTAACGGCGGGAACCAGCGTCGTTACACGCGCGATGTGCTCCGCTACGTGGCCATTATCAAAATTGCGCAACGAATCGGAATTCCCCTGGCCACCATCGGCGATGCGTTTGGCGTTTTGCCGGAAGGACACACGTTGAGCGCAAAAGAGTGGAAGGAGCTTTCCTCCCAGTGGCGTGACGAACTGGACAGGCGCATTCATACCCTGGTGGCATTGCGCGATGAACTGGACGGCTGTATTGGCTGTGGGTGTTTATCTCGCAGCGACTGCCCGTTGCGTAACCCCGGCGACAGGCTGGGCGAGCAAGGAACGGGCGCGCGGTTGCTGGAGGAGGATTGAGTATGTGCGGCCGGTTTGCCGGGTGGCGGCTGCGCCTTACCCGGCCTACAAAACCGAGAACGTAGGCCGGGTAAGCGAAGCGTCACCCGGTAAAAAGCATAATAAAGAACTAAAGCGCCACAAAGGGCGCTTTAGTTTTTCCCGGTCTTTGTCTTTCACTCTATCCCGCTGGTTCACGGGAGGGTTTCCCCCGACATCAGCACCCCTCATGTCGAGCAAGTTGGGGAGGTTCCGGATTGTGCTGACACTTTAATTCTATGCAAGGAGCTGATTTTCGCCAGCGCCAGAGTTCACTTTTTAGCCAAATTATTTTCGCGGTGTTATTCAATTTTCTATAGTTAATCAGTATGAATCACAGGAGAACATGATGATCACCGTACACCATCTTAATCAGTCGCGTTCACAGCGTGTGATTTGGGCGCTGGAAGAACTTTCTTTGCCTTATCAGATAGTTCACTACCAGCGCGAAAAGAACATGCTGGCACCTGCGGCGCTGCGAAAAGTGCATCCGCTGGGTAAATCCCCGGTGATTGAAGATAACGGACTGATTCTTGCGGAGTCGGGCGCCATTCTGGAATATCTCCAGGAAACCTATGACGCAGAGTTTCAGCTTAAGCCACGGGATCCGGCGCATAAGGTGCAATACCGTTTCTGGCTGCACTATGCAGAAGGTTCTCTTATGCCGCTGCTGTTGATGAAGCTGGTCTTTGCAAGCCTGGGAAAACCGCCTATCCCGTTTGGCCTGCGGGCGCTGGGTAAGGTGCTGGGGCAAGGAGTACAAAAGGCGTGGCTCAATCGACAGCTGGAAACCCACGCGCGCTATATCGAATCTTATCTGAGCGAAAACAGCTGGTTTGCCGGCGAACACTTCAGCATGGCCGATATTCAGATGAGTTTTCCGGTTTTTGCGCTGCTGACGCGAGGTGGCGTTGAAAACCTGCCGCATATTCATGCCTGGAAGAAAAGGGTGGAAATGCGTCCGGGATGGCAGCGTACTCTCGAACAAGGCGGGCCGTTCGATATCCCAGGCGAAGGCTGAAATGTTACTAAATTGCGCACAGACGATAACGTTTGCGCATCCTCTGGTTAATTCTTCATCGTCATAAGGTAATTTTAGCGAAAAACGAGAAAGTTAAGTTGAAAAGGGCGGTGATTAGGCTAGATAATCGTTTGCCTTAATTTGACCACCCGTTTTGTAAGCGCGGAGCTAAACGTTTGCTTTTTTTGTGACGCCCCTATTCGTCGCAAACGTAGCACAAGGATTTGACGTTTTGCTGGCAGTGGAGTCTCCACCACGTTTACGGACTTTCTATAAAAACTCTCAGGGGATGTTTTCTATGTCTACGCCATCTGCGCGTACTGGCGGTTCACTTGACGCCATGTTTAAAATTTCTGCACGCGGCAGCACCGTGCGCCAGGAAGTCGTTGCCGGTCTGACAACGTTTCTGGCGATGGTTTATTCCGTCATCGTTGTACCGGGGATGCTCGGTAAAGCAGGCTTCCCGCCTGCGGCTGTTTTTGTTGCCACCTGCCTTGTGGCCGGTGTGGGCTCCATCGTGATGGGCCTGTGGGCGAACCTGCCACTGGCCATCGGCTGTGCCATCTCTCTGACCGCATTTACCGCATTCAGCCTGGTTCTGGGTCAACACATCAGCGTGCCTGTTGCGCTCGGTGCCGTGTTCCTGATGGGTGTCCTGTTTACGGTGATTTCTGCAACCGGTATTCGTAGCTGGATCTTGCGCAACCTGCCGCACGGTGTGGCGCACGGTACGGGGATCGGTATCGGCCTGTTCCTGCTGCTGATCGCGGCTAACGGTGTTGGTCTGGTTATCAAAAACCCACTGGACGGCCTGCCGGTTGCCCTGGGTCACTTCGCCAGCTTCCCGGTTATCATGTCTCTGATTGGCCTTGCAGTGATTATCGGTCTGGAAAAACTGAAAGTTCCGGGCGGTATCCTGCTGACCATTATCGGTGTTTCCGTTGTTGGCCTGATTTTCGATCCGAACGTTCATTTCTCCGGTATCTTCGCCATGCCATCCCTGAGCGATGACAAAGGCAACTCCCTGATTGGTAGCCTGGATATCGTTGGCGCGCTGAACCCGGTGATCCTGCCAAGCGTACTGGCGCTGGTGATGACGGCGGTGTTTGATGCCACCGGTACTATCCGTGCGGTAGCAGGCCAGGCGAATCTGCTGGACAAAGACGGCCAGATTATCGACGGAGGTAAAGCACTGACCACCGACTCCCTGAGTAGCGTCTTCTCAGGCCTGGTAGGTGCAGCGCCAGCGGCGGTGTACATCGAGTCCGCAGCGGGCACGGCGGCAGGCGGTAAAACCGGCCTGACAGCCATCACCGTTGGCGTGCTGTTCCTGCTGATCCTGTTCCTCTCCCCACTTTCTTACCTGGTGCCTGCGTATGCAACGGCACCGGCGCTGATGTATGTCGGCCTGCTGATGCTGAGCAACGTGGCTAAAATCGATTTCGCTGATTTCGTTGATGCCATGTCAGGCCTGATTACTGCGGTGTTCATCGTGCTGACCTGTAACATCGTTACCGGCATCATGATCGGTTTCGCATCGCTGGTGATTGGCCGCCTGGTGTCCGGTGAGTGGCGTAAGCTGAACATCGGTACTGTGGTCATCGCAATTGCGCTGGTCGCGTTCTACGCGGGTGGCTGGGCGATTTAAGTTATCGATTTATGCGAAAACGGGTGGCTTTGGCCGCCCGTTTTTATTTTCGGAACACACATCGTTGCCAATTGCGTTACTCTCTGGAAGATAGAATAGAGGCACGACGCCTTCCGTTGTACACAAGAATCATCGCAAACAGGGAACGCATGGAAATCTTCTTCACAATACTCATCATGACCCTTGTGGTCTCGCTATCCGGGGTTGTCACCCGCGTACTGCCGTTTCAGTTACCCCTGCCATTAATGCAAATTGCCATCGGTGCGCTGCTGGCATGGCCGACTTTTGGTTTACACGTCGAGTTCGACCCGGAGTTGTTCCTCGTGCTGTTTATCCCGCCACTGCTGTTTGCTGATGGCTGGAAAACCCCGACGCGAGAATTCCTTGAGCACGGGCGAGAGATCTTCGGCCTGGCGCTGGCGCTGGTGGTCGTGACCGTGGTGGGCATCGGGTTCCTGATTTACTGGGCGGTGCCGGGTATCCCGCTGATCCCGGCCTTTGCGCTGGCGGCAGTGCTGTCGCCAACCGATGCCGTGGCGCTTTCCGGCATTGTCGGTGAAGGCCGTATTCCGAAGAAAATCATGGGCATCTTACAGGGGGAGGCGCTGATGAACGACGCTTCCGGCCTGGTAGCCCTGAAGTTTGCCGTGGCGGTGGCGATGGGGACAATGGTCTTCACCGTGGGTGGCGCCACTCTGGAATTCTTTAAGGTGGCGATTGGCGGTATCCTGGCAGGCTTCGTGGTGAGCTGGCTGTATGGCCGTTCACTGGGCTTTCTCAGCCGCTGGGGCGGTGATGAACCTGCCACGCAGATCGTGCTGCTGTTCCTGCTGCCGTTCGCTTCTTATCTGATTGCTGAACATATTGGCGTGTCGGGCATCCTCGCGGCGGTTGCGGCAGGGATGACCATCACCCGTGCGGGTGTTATGCGCCGTGCGCCGCTGGCGATGCGTCTGCGTGCAAACAGTACCTGGGCGATGCTGGAGTTCGTGTTTAACGGCATGGTATTCCTGCTGTTAGGCCTGCAACTGCCGGGCATTCTGGAATCTTCACTGGTGGCGGCAGAAGCCGACCCTAACGTTGAAACCTGGATGCTGTTCACCGATATCGTGCTTATTTACCTTGCGCTGATGCTGGTCCGTTTTGGCTGGCTGTGGACGATGAAGAAATTCAGCGTGCGCTTCCTCACGAATAAGCCGATGGAGTTTGGTTCATGGACCACGCGCGAGCTGCTGATTGCCTCTTTTGCCGGGGTGCGCGGGGCGATCACCCTTGCCGGTGTGCTCTCCATTCCGCTGCTGCTGCCGACGGGCGATGTCTTCCCGGCTCGTTACGAGCTGGTGTTCCTGGCGGCGGGCGTGATCCTTTTCTCGCTGTTTGTCGGCGTAGTCATGCTGCCAATCCTGCTCCAGCATATCGACACGGGCGACTCGACTCAGCAGCATAAAGAGGAGCGTATTGCCCGCGCGGCGACGGCAGAAGTGGCGATTGTCGCGATCCAGAAAATGGAAGAACGCCTGGCGTCAGATGCCGAAGAGAACATCGACAACCAGCTGCTGACAGAAGTGAGTTCACGCGTTATCGGGAACCTGCGCCGCCGTGCCGACGGGCGAAATGATGTGGAGAGTTCGCTTCAGGAAGAGAATCTGGAGCGCCGCTTCCGCCTTGCGGCGTTGCGTTCAGAGCGTGCCGAGCTGTATCACCTGCGCGCCACGCGTCAGATCAGTAATGAGACGCTACAAAAACTATTGCACGATCTGGATCTGCTGGAAGCGTTGTTGATAGAAAATCAGTAGTGCTTTTTGCCCGGTGGCGCTGCGCTTACCGGACCTACGTGCTCGATCGGTTCCCTCTCCCTGTGGGAGAGGGTTAGGGTGAGGGGATCCAAAACCCCTCACAACACTGCAACCACGCCTGCGCGCTGTGCGACAAATAGACCCCTTCGCGCCAAATCATTCCTAGCTGCCAGTGCAAATCGCTCTCCAGCGGGATCCAGCGCAGGGTGTTTTTATCCAGCCGCTCGCAGATAGGCTGCGGCAAAATCGCAATCCCCACCCCTGCCTGAACCATGGCCGCCAGAAAGTCCCACTGACCGCTTCGCACCGCAATGCGCGGTTTCACGTTGTGCTGGTTAAACAGCGCCATCAGCTGACGGCTGAGGGCAAAATCTTCGTTGTAGATAAGCAGCGGGTGCTCGCCCAGCAGTTCGGGTTTTACCGAGTCTATCTTCAGCCAGTCGCCGGAGCGTGGTACCAGCACGCACAGTGGATGACTAAAGAGCGGCAGGGTGGCCAGCCCGCTTTCTTCTTCAACGGGAAGCGCGGTCATCGCCACGTCCAGCTCACCGTTGGTGACGGCCTGCTGCACGGTTAAGCCGCCGAATTCGGAAATTTTCAGTTCCACGCCAGGGTAGCGCTGGCGGAACAGGCCGATCGGCCCGGCCATCATCATCCCCACCATCGGCGGGATGCCCAGACGCAGCAGGCCTTTGGTCAGATGGTTAATATCACCCAGCTCCGCTTCCAGCTGGCGAAACTCCGCCAGGATAGCCAGCCCGCGCTCAAACACCACGCGGCCGGTATCGGTCAGCAGCAGCTTGCGGCCGTCGCGAATAAGCAGCGTACAATTCAGTTCATCTTCGAGGTTTTTCAGCATCTTGCTGATGGTAGGTTGGGTGACAAATAACTTCTCCGCTGCGCGGGTAAAACTCTGCTGACGAACCACTTCGACAAAATAGCGCAGCGTTCTTATGTCCATGATTATTCCTCGAAACTATGCATTTGATGATTTTAATTCATTTCAGTCCATTACGTGTGGTCACTATACTGGCGCTTCATCGCATTTTTGAGGAAATCCCCCATGGCCGTGGCGTTAAGTCGTGTTACGCCTGCCGTTGTGCAACGACTTCAGGTACCGGTTCAGGTACTGCTCTATGCCGCGCTGTTTGTTTTCGCGGAATATCTTGTCAGCTGGCTGCATCTGCCGCTGCCTGCCAATCTGGTCGGGATGGTGCTGATGCTGACGCTCATTCTTTGCCGCGTTGTTCCCCTCAACTGGGTCCGCGCTGGTGCTCGCTGGTTGCTGGCAGAAATGCTGCTGTTCTTTGTCCCGGCGGTGGTGGCGGTAGTGAACTACGCGCAACTGCTGATGGTCGACGGCTGGCGTATTTTTGCTGTTATTGCCCTGAGCACGCTGATGGTGCTGGGCGCGACGGCCTGGGTAGTGGATAAAGTCTATCGGTTTGAAATCAGCAGGCAGAAGCATGACTAACTTTCAGATAAGCGTGCTGTGCCTGATTGCCACCCTGGTTATCTACTTTGCCAACAAGCGTCTGTATCGCCGTTTTCACGCCCTGCCGCTGATGCCGCTGGTGTTCACGCCGATCCTGCTGGTGCTGATGCTGGTGTTCGGGCACATCTCCTGGCAGAACTACATTGGTGAATCCCACTGGCTGCTGTGGCTGCTCGGTCCGGCAACTATCGCTTTTGCGGTGCCGGTATACGACAACCTGGCGATCATCAAACGCCACTGGATGTCGCTGAGTGCGGGCGTGATTACCGCCACGGTGGTGGCGGTGTGCAGTTCGGTCTGGCTGGCGCGGCTGTTTACCCTGTCGGATGAAATTCAGCGCAGCCTGGCCGTGCGTTCGGTGACCACGCCGTTTGCACTGGCGGCAGCGAAACCGCTCGGCGGGCAGCCGGATCTGGTGGCGCTGTTTGTCGTCGTCACCGGAGTCTTCGGCATGGCGGTAGGCGATATGCTGTTTCTGCGCTTGTCTATCCGTGAAGGGATGGCAAAAGGGGCCGGGTTTGGCGCCGCTTCCCACGGTGCAGGAACCGCACGTTCTTACGAACTCGGTCAGCAGGAGGGCGTGGTCGCAAGCCTGGTGATGATGCTTTCGGGCGTGGTGATGGTGCTGATTGCGCCGCTGGTGGCGTGGGTGATGTTTTAAACTCCCCGGCCAGATGACCGGGGAGGAAGAGCAGCTTAGTGCGCGCGGCCTTGTTCGACGCCCAGGCCGGTTTGTGAACGGATAAACTGGGCGCGGAATTTCTCGCGTTCCAGGTTCCCCTCCGCTGTGTTATCGGTGGCGGAGAAGATCCAGATCCCGATAAACGCCACGGCGATAGAGAACAGCGCCGGGTACTCATACGGGAAGATGGCTGTCTCGTGACCGAGGATCTGCACCCAAATCGTCGGGCCGAGGATCATCAGGATCACCGCCGTCAGCAGACCCAGCCAGCCACCAATCATCGCGCCACGGGTGGTCAGTTTTGACCAGTACATCGAGAGCAGGATAATCGGGAAGTTGCAGCTTGCCGCAATCGAGAAGGCCAGCCCCACCATAAAGGCGATGTTCTGTTTTTCGAACAGAATGCCCAGCAGGATAGCCACAACACCCAGCACCAGCACCGTGATTTTGGAGACTTTCAGCTCATCGCGCTCGCTGGCCCCTTTACGGAATACGTTGGCATACAGATCATGCGATACCGCCGATGCGCCAGCAAGCGTCAGCCCGGCAACCACTGCAAGGATGGTGGCAAAGGCCACAGCCGAGATAAAGCCGAGGAACAGGTTACCGCCCACCGCGTCCGCCAGATGCACCGCCGCCATGTTGTTACCGCCAATCAGCGCGCCCGCAGCATCTTTAAACGCCGGGTTTGCCCCTACCAGCATGATGGCGCCAAAACCGATGATAAAGGTCAGGATGTAGAAGTAACCCATAAAACCGGTGGCATAGAAGACGCTCTTACGCGCTTCACGCGCATCTGACACCGTGAAGAAACGCATCAGGATATGCGGTAAACCCGCGGTACCAAACATCAGACCCAGGCCGAGAGAGAGCGCCGATATCGGGTCTTTCACCAGCCCACCCGGGCTCATGATCGCTTCCCCTTTCGGGTGCACCGCCATCGCTTCGGTAAACAGGTTATTGAAGCTGAAGCCGACATGCTTCATGACCATAAAGGCCATAAAGCTTGCGCCAAACAGCAGCAGCACGGCTTTGATGATTTGTACCCAGGTGGTCGCAAGCATCCCGCCGAACAGCACGTACATCACCATCAGCACGCCGACCAGTACCACGGCCACGTGGTAGTTCAGGCCAAACAGCAGTTCGATAAGCTTGCCTGCACCCACCATCTGGGCAATCAGGTACAGCGCCACAACCACCAGCGATCCGCAGGCAGAGAGGGTACGAATCGGGCCTTGTTTCAGGCGATACGATGCCACATCAGCAAAGGTGAAGCGTCCGAGGTTACGCAAGCGTTCGGCAATCAGGAACAGAATGATTGGCCAGCCCACGAGGAAGCCGAGGGAGTAAATCAGGCCGTCATAACCGGAGGTGTAAACCAGCGCTGAGATCCCCAGGAACGACGCAGCAGACATAAAGTCGCCGGCAATTGCCAGCCCGTTCTGGAAGCCGGTAATGTTGCCGCCCGCGGTGTAGTAATCATTACGCGAGCGTACGCGTTTCGACGCCCAGTAAGTGATATAGAGCGTCAACAGCACGAAAATCAGGAACATGATGATCGCCTGCCAGTTAGTTGGCTGGCGTTGGACTTCGCCGGTAATGGCATCGGCTGCGTTTGCCGCAAAGGGAAGTGTGGCGGCAAGCGCCGTCAGGACTCGCTTCATGATGCTTTTACCTCACGCAGGACTGCTTTATTAAGACGATCAAACTCGCCGTTCGCACGCCAGACGTACACGCCGGTCAGCACAAACGAAATGACAATCACGCCAATGCCAATGGGGATCCCGCGCGTGACGCTGGTACCCTCATGCAGCGGGGTCCCGAGCCAGTGCGGGGCAAAGGCGATAAGCAGAATAAAGCCGACGTAAATAATCAGCATGATGATGGAAAGTAAGAAGGCAAACCGTTGCCGTTTTTCGACGAGCTCCCTGTAGTGCGCACTATTCTCTATCTGCTGACAAATATCGTTATTCATCACAGAGTCTCCAGAGTTTTGTAGGGTAGGTGTTTGTAGTTATTCCCTCTCCCTTGAGGGAGAGGGTTAGGGTGAGGGGGTAAGGTGCGGTCTGATGCCCTCACCCCGGCCCTCTCCCACGGGGAGAGGGAGAAAACAGCATTACGATGGCATTGCGATGGCTTGCTTCTCTTCGAGCAGTTTTTCCACCACGCCAGGATCGGCGAGCGTTGAAGTATCACCGAGGTTACTGGTGTCACCGGCCGCGATTTTGCGCAGAATACGGCGCATAATTTTGCCGGAGCGGGTTTTCGGCAGGGAGTCCGTCCAGTGCAGAACATCCGGTGTGGCAAGCGGGCCAATCTCTTTACGTACCCAGTTGCGTACCTCAGCATACAGCTCTGGTGACGGCTCTTCACCGTGGTTCAGCGTAACGTACGCGTAAATCGCCTGGCCCTTAATGTTATGCGGTATACCCACCACGGCAGCTTCGGCAATCTTCGGATGCGACACCAGCGCAGATTCAATCTCCGCCGTACCCAGGCGGTGGCCGGAAACGTTCAGCACATCGTCCACGCGTCCGGTTATCCAGTAATAACCATCTTCATCACGACGTGCGCCGTCGCCGCTGAAGTACATGTTTTTAAAGGTGGAGAAGTAGGTCTGCTCGAAGCGCTCGTGATCGCCGAACAGGGTACGCGCCTGGCCTGGCCAGGAGTCGGTGATGACCAGGTTACCTTCGGTTGCGCCTTCCAGCGGATGGCCTTCGTTATCCACCAGCGCAGGCTGTACGCCGAAGAATGGGTTGGTTGCAGAACCCGCTTTCAGCTGGGTCGCACCTGGCATTGGGGTGATCATGAAGCCGCCCGTTTCGGTCTGCCACCAGGTGTCCATCACCGGGCATTTCTCGTTACCGATTTTCTTCCAGTACCACTCCCAGGCTTCCGGGTTGATGGGCTCGCCCACTGAACCGAGAATGCGCAGGGAAGAGCGGTCAGTGCCTTCGATGGCTTTGTCGCCTTCCGCCATCAGCGCGCGGATCGCCGTTGGCGCGGTATAGAGGATGTTGACCTTGTGTTTGTCGACCACCTGGCACATGCGCGCCGGGGTCGGCCAGTTCGGTACGCCTTCAAACATCAGGGTGGTAGCGCCGCAGGCCAGCGGGCCGTACAGCAGGTAGCTGTGCCCGGTGACCCAACCCACATCGGCGGTACACCAGTAGATGTCGCCCGGGTGGTAGTCGAACACATATTTAAACGTGGTTGCCGCATAAACCAGATAGCCGCCAGTGGTATGCAGCACGCCTTTTGGTTTACCGGTGGAGCCGGAGGTATAAAGGATAAACAGCGGGTCTTCCGCGTTCATCTCTTCTGGCTGGTGCTGGTCGCTCGCGTTTTCAATCAGATCGCTCCACCACAGGTCGCGACCCTCTTTCCAGTCGATCTTACCGCCGGTACGCTTGAGCACCACAACGTTGCTGACGCTTTTCACATTCGGGTTTTTCAGCGCCTCATCGACGTTTTTCTTCAGCGGGATACCGCGACCGGCGCGCACGCCTTCGTCGGCGGTGATCACCAGTTTAGAATTTGAATCGACAATACGACCGGCCACCGCTTCTGGCGAGAAGCCGCCGAAGATGACGGAGTGAATGGCGCCGATGCGCGCGCACGCCAGCATGGCCACCGCCGCTTCCGGTACCATTGGCATATAAATAGCCACGACGTCGCCTTTTTTAATGCCCTGCTCCAGCAGCACGTTGGCAAAGCGGCACACGTCGCGGTGCAATTCTTTATAGGTAATGTGTTTGCTCTGAGAGGCGTCGTCGCCTTCCCAGATGATAGCCGTCTCGTTCCCACGTTCGGCAAGATGGCGATCCAGACAGTTCGCCGCCAGGTTCAGCGTGCCATCTTCATACCATTTAATGGAGACGTTACCTGGCGCAAAGGAGGTGTTTTTCACCTTCTGATAAGGTTTGATCCAGTCAAGAATATGACCCTGTTCACCCCAGAAGATATCCGGGCTGGAGACGGATTGCTGATACTTCTCGTGGTACTGCTCCGGGTTGATCAGGCAACGGTCCGCAATGTTTGCGGGAATGTCGTGTTTATGGATTTGGCTCATGGCTTTTTTTCTCCTTGTAAGATGTTAATAATATGTCGCAAAAACGTTAATTGTAGGGGCTTTACAAGCTTTGTTTATTATTTGGGCGGCAGATCACGCATTGTTTGAATAGTATGAAAAATGAGCGAATGAAACTTTGAAGGGAAATAATTTAGTTGAAGGATTATTCACAATTGTGCAGAAAAAAGCGTTTTTATAACAAAAGGTTATTTATAAGAATTATTACAAATTAGCGTCATAGCCCCTTTTTGTAGTGAAAAGCCTCGTTCTTTAAGGCTTGCGCAGGATGCCGTACAAATGATACTCATACGCCGCGTTAAAAAATCCCATAAACCAACGCAACACAATTCATACCCTTTCAGTATGTTTCCATATTCATGCAGTTTTGGTGAACTGGATGCTTCATTGAGGAAGTCTGTTTCTATGAAAAACGTTAAAGTCAGCCTGGCCTGGCAAATCTTGCTAGCCCTTGTGCTGGGTATCCTGCTGGGTAGTTACCTCCATTATCATAGCGACAGCCGCGAGTGGCTGATTGCGAACCTGCTCTCTCCGGCAGGCGATATCTTTATTCATCTGATCAAGATGATTGTTGTCCCTATTGTTATCTCTACGCTGGTGGTTGGCATTGCGGGCGTGGGCGATGCAAAACAGTTAGGCCGTATCGGCGCGAAGACCATCATTTATTTCGAAGTGATCACGACGATAGCCATTATCCTGGGTATCACCATGGCGAATGTGTTCCAGCCAGGTTCCGGGATCGACATGTCGCAGCTGGCGACCGTGGATATTTCGAAATACCAAAGTACGACCGCGGATGTGCAAAGCCATGCCCACGGGCTGATGGGGACGATCCTGTCGCTGGTGCCGACCAACATTGTGGCATCGATGGCGAAAGGCGAAATGCTGCCAATCATCTTCTTCTCTGTGCTGTTTGGTCTGGGGCTTTCTTCCCTGCCAGCAACGCACCGTGAACCGCTGGTGACGGTATTCCGCTCTATCTCTGAAACCATGTTCAAAGTCACCCACATGGTGATGCGTTATGCGCCGGTAGGGGTGTTTGCCCTCATCGCCGTCACGGTAGCGAACTTCGGTTTTGCTTCTCTGTGGCCGCTGGCGAAGCTGGTTATCCTGGTGCACTTCGCGATCTTGTTCTTCGCGCTGGTGGTGCTCGGGATTGTGGCGCGCATTTGTGGGCTGAGTATCTGGATCCTGATCCGCATTCTGAAGGACGAGCTGATTCTGGCGTACTCCACTGCCAGCTCTGAAAGCGTGTTGCCGCGTATTATCGAGAAGATGGAGGCCTACGGTGCGCCAGCTTCTATTACCAGCTTCGTGGTGCCGACCGGTTACTCCTTTAACCTGGATGGCTCAACGCTGTACCAGAGTATTGCCGCCATCTTTATTGCCCAGCTGTACGGTATCGATCTCTCGCTGTGGCAGGAAATCGTACTGGTGCTGACCCTGATGGTGACCTCAAAAGGTATCGCAGGCGTGCCGGGCGTGTCGTTCGTGGTGCTGCTGGCAACGCTGGGTAGCGTCGGTATTCCGCTGGAAGGCCTGGCATTTATCGCCGGTGTTGACCGTATCCTCGACATGGCCCGTACGGCGCTGAATGTGGTGGGTAACGCGCTGGCGGTGCTGGTTATTGCCAAGTGGGAACACAAATTCGACCGCAAAAAAGCGCTGGCGTATGAACGTGAAGTGCTGGGTCGTTTTGATAAGACGGCTGACCAGTAATGTAAAAAAGCCCGGTGGCGCTGCGCTTACCGGGCCTACTGTACTATTCGCGCGGAGAACATTACTCCCCGCTCAACGCATCGAACTCTTCACATCCCGTATCAAACCCTTCGGAACAGCTCAGGTTTAACCAGTACAGCGCCTTCTGTTTATTCGGCGTGATAAAGCCTTTTTCGCCCTGCTGGAACAGCATTCCCGCCCAGTATTCGGCATATCCGGTGCGCGATAATGACGAACTGCGTTTGAACCAGGATGCCGCTTTTGCATCGTCCTGAGCCACTTCAACACCGTTGGCATAAATCAGCCCCAGCAGCAGTTGGGCGTCGACTGCGGAGTCGCTATCAATATCTTCGGTGGCCGTTTGCAGCAATTTGATGGCCTGCGGGTAATCGGTTTTGCCCGCCTGAGTGTTCACCAGCACGCGCGCCAGCATAATTGCGCCACGTTTGCTGCCCGCAATGGTTGCCTGCTGCGCCAGTGCCTTAGCTTGCGCATAATTTCCCTGGGTAAAGAGGATTTGCGAGAGCAGCCCCATGGCGTCAACATCGCCACCTTTTGCGGCTTTCTCGGCCCACAGCGCCGCTTGCTTGCTGTCGCCGGAGCTAAAGTACGTATCGGCCAAATAATACTGGGCACGGGCGTCACCCGCTTCAGCCTGTTCCTTGTATTGGCTGCCAATTTCATCCGCGTAAGCGAATGACGTAATAAGGAACAACAGCAGAAAAATATGTTTCATGGGTTCTTATCATCTGGGTACATGCCGCGCAGTATAATCGCGGCGACAGAAGAAAAAAATGGGTGCATTAAGACCTCAGCATCCTACAAGCCGGGCGGAAGCATCGTTCCGCCCGATGAGATTAGCCTGCAAGGCAGGCTAATTTCGCCGCCACCTCCTGATGTTCACTCTTTATTGTCAGCTCGCACAACCTTCCGCGATTAATAAAGGTAAAAATCACTATGGTCAGGCAGATAATAAAGACAATGCCTAACACAGTTTTTAATGGCGTCATGCCTTTTACTCCTTGTGTAAAAAAGAATAAGAGGCTACTCTCAACCTGTTGGTTGTTGAGGGGTAGCCTCGGGTGAATGAAAATTTCCCGGGGCTTTCCACTTTCTGTCCCTCAACATGCTCAAGACAGAAAGTCTTAAGCACTCGCCGCACATCTTATCTCTCTGAAATAAAATGCAAAGATGTAATTCTTTTTCGCGCGAATTACATTATTTCTGCGAGCCGATTTCCAGAACAATAATTGAAATTTTTAATGGTTTAAGCGGAAATAAAAAGGGAGTGAATATCTCACTCCCTTTATTCATCGTTTAATTAACGGCTTCACCCCATTGCACTTTCACGCAGACGGGCTTTCAGCTTGTTATATTCGTCGATGACATACTGTTCGGCAGCATGTTGATCGGCAATCGGCTCTACGCGCACGGCGCAGTATTTATACTCCGGCGTTTTGGTTATCGGGCTTAAGTTCTCCGTCACCAGTTCGTTACAGGCACCGATCCACCACTGGTAGGTCATATAGACCGCCCCTTTGTTGGGTCGATCGCTGACCTGCGCGCGGGTGATGATGCGGCCTTTACGTGAGTTCACCCACACCAGAGCTTCATCCTCAATGCCAAGACGTTCAGCGTCGGCGGTGTTGATCTGCGCATAGCCTGGTTCATCCGCCAGGGCGGCCAGCGCAGCACAGTTGCCGGTCATTGAACGACAGGAGTAGTGGCCCACTTCACGCACGGTGGAGAGCACCATCGGATACTCATCAGTGAGTTTATCGATTGGCGCGACCCAGTCGCAGGTGAAGAACTGTGCCAGCCCGTTCGGGGTGTCGAATTTCTCCTGGAAGAGATACGACGTACCCTGATCGGCGTCTGACTCATCGCGGCATGGCCACTGGATATACCCCAGTTCACCCATTTTGTCATAGGTGGCCCCGTAGAAGTCCGGGCACAGATGACGCAACTCGTCCCAGATTTCCTGGGTGTTGTTGTAGTGCATCGGATACCCCATACGGGTGGCGATTTCGCTGATAATCTGCCAGTCGGTTTTCAGATCCCACTTCGGTTCGACCGCCTTAAAGAAGCGCTGGAAGCCACGGTCTGCCGCCGTATAAACACCTTCATGCTCTCCCCATGACGTTGACGGTAAAATCACATCCGCCGCCGCCGCGGTTTTAGTCATAAAGATATCCTGGACAATCACCAGCTCCAGATCCTCAAACCCTTTACGCACTGCAGACAGCTCGGCATCGGTCTGGAGTGGATCTTCACCCATGATGTACGCCGCACGCACTTCGCCATGCGCCGCACGGTGCGGCAGTTCGCTGATGCGATAGCCAGTATGTTCAGGCAGGCTTTCCACGCCCCAGGCCTTCGCGAACTTCGCGCGGTTTTCCGGGAACTTCACGTATTGGTAGCCCGGATAGGTATCCGGCAGCGCGCCCATGTCACATGCACCCTGCACGTTATTCTGACCGCGTACCGGGTTCACACCGACATGCGGTTTCCCCAGGTTGCCGGTCAGCATGGCAAGGCTCGTCAGGGAGCGCACGGTTTCCACGCCCTGATAGAACTGGGTCACACCCATCCCCCACAGAATAGCTGCGGTTTTTGCTGTCGCGTACATCCGTGCAGCCTGGCGGATCTCCTGTGCGCTGACGCCGGTTATCGCTTCAACCGACTCTGGCGTGTAGCCTTCGACAATTTTACGATACTCTTCAAAGCCTTCCGTACGGGTGGCGACAAACGCCTTGTCGTACAGATTTTCCTCAATAATGACGTGGCCCATCGCATTCAACAGCGCGATGTTCGAGCCGTTTTTCAGTGCGATGTGCATATCCGCAATGCGCGCAGTTTCAATTTTGCGCGGATCGCAGACGATGATTTTCGCCCCGTTGCGTTTCGCGTTAATCACGTGGTTCGCGACGATAGGGTGAGAATCCGCCGGGTTATAGCCAAATATAAACACCAGATCGGTGTTATCTATCTCGTTGATCGCATTACTCATTGCGCCGTTACCAACCGACTGGTGCAGACCTGCAACCGATGGGCCGTGTCAGACGCGAGCGCAGCAGTCGACGTTATTGGTACCAATAACGGCGCGCGCGAATTTTTGCATTACATAGTTGGTTTCATTACCGGTCCCGCGTGATGAACCGGTTGTCTGAATCGCGTCCGGGCCATACTTGGCTTTGATGGCGCTCAGGCGCGTGGCGACGTAATCCAGCGCTTCGCTCCAGGAGACGGATTCCAGCTTGCCACCGCGTTCGCGGCGGATCATCGGGGTTTTCAGGCGCGGGGTCAGGATCTGGGTATCGTTAATAAAATCCCAGCCGTAGTAGCCTTTCAGGCACAGCGTGCCCTGGTTGGTTTTCCCCTGTGCCGCCTCCGCCCGTACGATTTTACCGTTATCGACCACCAGGTGGATCTTGCAACCTGAGGCACAATAAGGGCAAACCGTGACGACTTTTTTCATCGCTTTTGCTCCAGTTAAACAGTTCTTTTGCACCTATTATGCAGCTTCTATGCCATGTTTTTATTGTGGGTATCCCCAGACTTTACGGCCTATTTCTGGACAAAACGCTGACGAAAAACAGGCAATCGTCAAAATTGACGTGTCGAAGGTGCAGGGGATGTGACCTGGATTGAAATTCCATCACGAAAAAATGGAATTGGCTGGAGCCGATTGCAGAATGGATCAGACTTAACTCTACTGCTCTGATGGAAGATGCGATGAAACCGGCGATTCTGGTGGTTGATGACGATACCGCAGTGTGCGAACTGCTACAGGACGTGCTTAACGAGCACGTCTTTACGGTGTTGGTTTGTCATAACGGCCAGGATGCCCTGAGCCTGGCGCAGCAGGAGCCAAACATTGCGCTGGTATTGCTGGATATGATGTTGCCGGATATCAACGGCTTGCAGGTGTTATTGCAGCTGCAGAAACTGCGCCCGGAGCTGCCCGTTATCATGCTGACGGGGCTGGGTAGTGAATCGGATGTGGTGGTTGGTCTGGAGATGGGCGCTGATGATTACATCGGTAAGCCGTTTAACCCGCGTGTGGTGGTGGCCCGCGTTAAAGCCGTACTGCGCCGCACCGGCGTGCTGGCAACAGAAGCTGCCGCTCCGCGCGCACCGGGGATCGCCTTTAATGGCTGGACGCTGGATACCACCCGCTGTGAACTGAGCGATCCGCAGCGCAATACCGTGTCGTTAACGCAGGGTGAGTACGGCCTGCTGCTGGCACTGACGCAAAACGCCCGCCGGGTACTGAGCCGCGAGCAGTTGCTTGAGCTTACCCACAGCGAAAGCGCCGAGGTGTTCGACCGCACTATCGACGTGTTGATAATGCGTCTGCGGCGTAAAATCGAGGCCAACCCGCATCAGCCAGCGCTGATTAAAACCATTCGCGGGCTGGGCTACGTCTTTGCCACTGATGTTTCTCACAACGAAAAAGCTGCTTAACGGTTCTCTTTGATAAACATCTGCAACTCAGCCAGGGTCTTCGCGCCATCAATGGCGTTGGCCGCCAGCAGGCTTGTCCGTGCGCAGGCGTGGGCCAGATAAATACTCTCTTCCAGCGGTAGTGATTCATGGCAGCCGTATAAAAAGCCCGCGCAAAACGCATCGCCGGCGCCCACGCTGCCAATGATCTCCTCTTGTTCCAGCATCCATGATGGGATCCAGCGACCCGCTGCACCCGGTGCTTCACCCCAGGCGCCTTCCGGGCAGTGGATCACCACGCGCTGCCTGACGCCCGCCGCCAGTAATTGCGCAGCCGCTTCGGCGATGTGGGCGATATCCGGGGCATCGTTGCTGTCGCGCATCTCCAGGCCGCTAAACTCCCCGGCTTCCAGTTCGTTAATCACCAGATAGTCGAGATGGCGCAGGGCAGGGAGCACCAGCGGCTGATAGCGCGGGTCGCCCTTACGGGAGACGAGATCGAGCGAGGTTTCATACCCCTGGTCGCGCATCTGGGCCAGCAGGCGTGCGCTGCGCGTGCCAAATTCATCGTCCGGCATATCCAGGCTGTCGAGCAGCAGTAAATACCCCAGGTGGAAGATTTTCATCGTGCCATCAAGCCGGTCGAAGGCGGGGAGATCCAACAGGCGGTTTGCCCCTGGCGAGTGAAAGAAGGTGCGCTGCCCGCTGGGGTCGGTCATCACCTGCGACATCGAGGTAGGGGCAAAGTTGGTGCGCTGTACGCGCTGGCGGTTGACGTGATACTGGTCGAGCATCGCCAGAATATAATCCCCGTCGCCATCTTCGCCAATCAACCCCACTGCCTGTAAAGGCAGGCCGACATGCATTTTCGCCAGCGTCAGTAAAACGTTCAGCGGCGCACCGCCGGTTGAGCGCTCGCTGTGGGTGATTTCCGCCAGCCAGCCGCGCTCCGGCCATTGCACTATCTGATGAACATGATCCACCAGCATATTACCTGCGGCGATGATCCCTTTGCGTTCCATTATGCCCGTCCCGCGCTGCCGAAGATGCGCATCTGTTCTGCCACCGTGTCGGTAATAGCCTCTTCTATGCCCAGCAGCAGCTCGGCAAATTCGTCATACAGCGGCTGACGGTGCGACATCCGGTGTTCCACCGACGCCAGTGCCGCCTGCGACATGCCGGTGTAGAAATTGATTTTGTGGATCCCCAGCTCAATGGCGCGGCGGAAATCGGCATCGCTAATACCAGAGCCGCCGTGTAATACCAGTGGCAGGCCGGTTTGCTGGCGAATGGCGTCCAGACGCGGGAAATCGAGTTTGGGTTCGCCTTTGTATTTGCCATGGGCATTGCCGATCGCCACCGCCAGCGCGTCGATGCCGGTCAGGTCGACAAATTCACGCGCCAGGTGCGGGTCGGTAAAGAAGGCTTCATCCGCATGGCCATACAGCGCACCGCCTTCATCGCCGCCCACGGCACCCAGCTCCGCTTCAACGGAAACCCCCACCGCATGACACATCTTCACTACTTCCCGGGTCTGGCGAATGTTTTCTTCATAGCTCAGGGTTGAGCCATCGAACATCACCGAGCTGAATCCTAAGCGCAGGGCACGCACAACGGCTTCAAAATGCAGTCCGTGGTCGAGGTTAAGTACCATGGGGATATCGTGCCGGGCGGCCTCGAATTTGACCGCTTCGACAAGCGAGTCCAGCGACACATATTTAAAATGCACTTCCGCGATGTTGATGATAAAAGGCGACCGCTCCTGCTTTGCTGCGGCAAACAACGCGCGCAGGAAGTGGGAGTCGAGAACGTTAAATGCACCCAGCGCATAATGGTGTTCCCTGGCGTGCTCAAGACCGTCGGCAAGAGAAATTAATGGCATCATTCACTCCTTAAATCCGAAACAGGTTGTATTCGTTGCACAGCACCAGCACCGCCGGTTCGTCTTCTTCGATATTGTTGTAGCGGGCAACAGGCTGTAAAAAGTGATTGTCGTGTTCATCGTCATTGACCGACGACACTTCGCCGACCAGCACATCACCAAAGCCGCGCTCACCCCAGAAGCTGTGGTACAGGCCGGGCGTCAGGCAGATACTTTCCCCCGGAGCCAGGCGCAACTGGCTGCCGGGCGCGTGGGTCTGAAGGCAGCCATCGATGGTCACGGTAACGTCGGTATTTTCCGTTTCTTCATGCGCCCCGGCGTTCCATAACTCAATAATCAGATTGCCGCCGCCGCGATTAATGATGTCCTCGCGTTTACGCCAGTGAAAATGCATGGGAGTAACCTGGCCGTCGCGCACGTGCATGATTTTTTCGGCATAGCATTTTTCATACGGCACGCCGTTGGGGGAGCCGTTGCGCAGCGTAAACAGCGTTAACCCCTGCGCGGCAAAGTTGTTACCGCCAAACGCGGTGACGTCCCAGCCGAGCTTGAGGTCGAACACTTCACGCCATGCGCCCTGGTCGAGCTGTTGCCATTGGGTTGGCGGGAAGCTGGCAAAGGGGGGCAGGTGAACATCGTGCATGGAAAAGAACTGCCGCGTATGGCCGAGGATTTCGTTGATTTCGGAGCGTTTCATGGGGACTCCTTGAAAGCAGTTCCCTCTCCCGGTGGGAGAGGGTTAGGGTGAGGGCATCAGGCCGCACAACCGTTACTTAACCGTCCATCCCTTATACGTACCGACGTTCTTTTTATCGATCATCGTCACCGGGATCAGCACAGGCTCTTTCGGCGCAGGTTTGCCCTGTAGAATGTCATAGCCGATTTCTACCGCTTTTGCCGCCATCACCTGTGGATCTTGTGCCGGGGTCGCCACAAACAGGGAGTTTTCCCGTTTCAGCGCCTCTTCACCATCCGGGCTGCCATCCACGCCGACGATAAAGAACTCACTGCGTTGCGCCTGTTTCGCTGCCAGATCGGCCCCGATCGCCGTTGGATCGTTAATCGCGAACACGCCGTCGATCTTCGGATTGGCGGCCAGCAGGGAAGTCATTACCTCCAGCCCGCCTTCACGACTGCCTTTGGCGTTCTGGTTGTCCGACAGCACTTTGATATCCGGGTGACGTTTAAACTCGGTCTGGCAGCCTTCCACACGGTTTTGTACCGCAGAAACCGGTGGTCCGTTGATGATCACCACATTGCCTTTGCCTTTGAGACGATCGGTAATGTACTTACAGGCCATTTCCCCCGCCTGAGTGTTATCGGAGGTGATCGTTGCATCAGCCCCTTCCGCCGCCACGTCAACCGCCACCACGACGATCCCGGCATCTTTCGCGCGTTTTACCGCCGGGCCGATCCCTTTAGAATCCGCCGCGTTGAGGATGATCATGTCGACTTTTGCGGCGATAAAGTTATCAATCTGCGCCACCTGCTGACCCAGATCGTAACCGCTGGAAACCAGCGTCACTTTAACGTTATCACCGGCCAGTTTGCGTGCTTCCAGCTCGGCACCTTTGGTGATCTGCACGAAGAACGGGTTAGCCAGGTCACCCACCGTCACGCCGATGGATTTCAGGTCTTTCGCCTGCGCAAATGGAGCTGCGGCAAGCAGTGCGCCAGCACAGAGCGCGGTCACTAAGGGCTTCAATCTCATGCTGTATTCCTCACTCGTAGGGTTTTGTTGTTATGCACTTTGATGGTGTCGGGTACGGTATTTGTCGATCAGCACCGCAATGATGATCACCGCCCCTTTGATCACCAGTTGCCAGAAATAGGAGACGCCCATCAGCGTCATGCCGTTGTTAAGTGTCGCGATGATCAATGCGCCCACCAGCGTGCCGGTGATCGTGCCGATCCCGCCGACAAAACTGGTGCCGCCGAGGATCACCGCGGCAATCGCGTCCAGCTCATAGCCCATGCCTAAGTTGCCGTTGGCGCTGTAAAGGCGCGACGCGCTCATCACCCCTCCTAAGCCCGAAAGCAGGCCGCTCATGCCATACACAAACAGCAGAACCAGCCATACCTTGATACCGGTTAAGCGTGCAGCCTGCATGTTGCCGCCCACCGCGTAGATATGAACGCCCAGCGTGGTCCGGCGCAGGATGAACCAGCAAATCGCGATAACGACCAGCGCGATCACCACCAGCCACGGCACGGGGCCGAGATAGTTATTGCCGATCCACTCAAAGTTGATGTTTGAGTTGATAACAGTTGTACCGTCTGCCAGCAAATAGGCCGCGCCGCGCAGGGCCGTGTAGGTGCCGAGGGTGACGATAAATGGCGGTAGCCCGGCAAAGGCCACCAGCGCACCGTTGAATAACCCCAGTACCATACCCAGCATCAGCGCCGCCGGAATCGAGAGCATGGCGAACTCAGGAATGAGTGACACCACCATGGCCGCCACCGCCGTGGTGCCCAGAATCGACCCCACGGAGAGGTCAATCCCGCCGGTTAAAATGATGAAGGTCATTCCCGCCGCCAGCACAATGTTGATAGACGCCTGACGGGTAATGTTGAGCAAGTTACTTTCGGTGAAGAAGTTAGGCGCGATAACGCCAAATACCGCCACAATCAGAATTAATATCGGCAAAATGCCGACCGTTTGCATCAGATCGCTCATCAGCATTTTTTTTGCGGAGGCGGATTTCGCCACCTGTTGCGGATTGGTTGAATTGGTCATGATTACACCGCCTGATGATGAGAGTCGTTCACGCCGGTAGCCAGCGTCATAATGTTTTCCTGGGTGATGTCGTGCCCGTGCAGCTCGCCCGCAATGCTGCCTTCGCGCATCACATAAACCCGGTCACTCATGCCCACCACTTCCGGCAGCTCGCTGGAGATCATTAAAATGGCCACCCCCTTGCGCGCCATCTGGTTCATGATGCGGTAGATTTCGCTTTTAGCGCCGACGTCCACGCCGCGCGTTGGCTCATCCAGAATCAGAATGCGCGGGCCAATCGCCACCCAGCGCGAAATCAGCAGCTTTTGCTGATTCCCGCCGGACAACCCACCCGCCCGCACCTGGGAGTGGGGAACGCGAATATTGAGCAGGGCAATGGCATCATCGGAGATGGACTGGGCCTTTTTCCGATTCAACATGCCGAAGGTGGCGTCGCGTTCAAGCGTCGCCATGGTGATGTTCTCCTGCGCCGCCAGCTCCAGGAACAGCCCTTGCTCCTTGCGGTTTTCGGTCAGAAAACCGATGCCGTTTTCGATGGCCGCACGTGGGGAGTGGATTACCACCGGCTCGCCGTCGACCTCAATCATGCCCCCCGTGGCTTTGCTTACGCCGAAGATCAGCTGCGCCAGTTCGGAACGTCCGGCCCCGACCAGCCCCGCCAGCCCGACGATTTCACCGGAACGCACCTGCAGGCTGCACGGCTGCACTTTTTTGCCGTCAGTCAGGTGGTGCACGTTAAGGCGCGGGCTGCCGAGCGGGATATCGCGCTCTTTGTTGAACAGGTCGCTTAACGGACGCCCGACCATCATCCTGACCAGCTCAGAGGCGTTGAGTTTGTCGCGGATCAGGCTGCCTACGTACTGCCCGTCACGCAGAACGCTGACGCGGTCGGAGAGTTCATACACTTCCGCCATGCGGTGGCTGATATAGATAATCGCCATCCCTTCATCACGCAGGCGCAAAATCAGCTCAAACAGGCGATGGGTTTCCCGTGAAGAGAGGGCGGCGGTGGGTTCATCCATCACCAGAATGCGGCTTTTACGGTGCAGCGCGCGGGCGATCTCCACCTGCTGCTGTTCGGCGATGGTGAGTCTCATCACCAGGTCAGTCGCTTTGAAGTGCGCACCCAGGCGGTCAATAACGGCCTGAGCCTGGGCGGCCATCTCTTTACGCTGCACCAGCCCGCCGCGCGACAGCTCGCTGCCAAGGAAGATGTTTTCGGCAACGGTCAGGTTGGGAGCGAGCTGCATCTCCTGATAAATCAGGGTGATGCCTGCGGCCAGCGCATCTTTTGGGCCTTTGATATGGAACGGCTGGCCGTCGATCAGGATCTCGCCGCTGCTGGCGGTATAGGCCCCGGCGAGGATCTTCATCAGCGTGCTTTTACCCGCGCCGTTTTCACCCATTAGCGCGTGGATCTCACCGGGGAAAACCGTCAAATCCACACCCTTGAGCGCGTGGAAATTGCCAAACGTCTTGGCAATGTTGCGCATCTCTAATACCGGGGTTCTGCTCATGGCGGATCTCCTGCAAATGTCGATATCCGCACTTCATCACAGGTTCGTAAATGCAAAATGTCAGAAGCTGTTCATATTTGTCATAGTTATGAATAGCTAATCGCCGTCACATTTTTCTTTTCCCTCTCCCCGTGGGAGAGGGCCAGGGTGAGGGCATCAGACCGCAAAGGAGCCTAAGCAGATGCCATCACGCCGTCCCCCGTTCTTCGCCAGTGCCCGCGGACGCCTGCTGATTTTTAATCTGCTGGTGGTGGCGGTGACGTTAATGGTCAGCGGCGTGGCGGTGCTTGGTTTTCGTCATGCCAGCCAGATCCAGGAGCAGGTGCAACAGCAAACGCTGGATGACATGACCGGCAGCATGAACCTGGCGCGCGATACGGCGAATGTGGCCACGGCGGCGGTGCGACTCTCTCAGGTGGTGGGGGCGCTGGAATACAAAGGTGAAGCCGACAGGCTGAAGCAAACGCAAATGGCACTGCGTCATTCGCTGGAGCAACTTGCCGATGCGCCACTGGCTCAGCAGGAGCCGGCGCTGGTGGCGCGAATTATTCGCCGGAGCAATGAATTACAGCAGAGCGTGACGGGGATGCTGGAGCGCGGGCAGCGCCGACATCTGGAGCGTAACGCGCTGCTCAGCTCGCTCTATCAGAGCCAAAGCTACCTGCGCCATTTGCAGGACATTAGCCGCCGCTTTGGCAGCAATGTGCCGGATGCGCAGCAGCTTATGGAGATGGACCGGCTCATCATCGCCGCCATCGAAACACCTTCGCCACGCGCCACGGTTCAACAGCTGGATGCGGTAACGGCAACCTTACCCCGCAGCGCCGCACAGCCGGTGGTGAACATGGTCCTGCCCGACTTTGTCAACGAACTGCGCAAGCTCGGCCCGTTGTCTAACCAGCTGGAAGAGAGCGATTTGTCTATCAGCTGGTATATGTTTCACATCAAGGCGCTGGTGGCTATTTTAAACAGCGACATCAATCAGTACGTTGAACAGGTCGCACAAGCCTCCACCCTGCGTACCGCCCAGAGCCATCAGGAGTTGCGCTCCATCAGCGTTTTTATCAGCGTGTTTGCCCTGCTGGCGCTGATTATCACCGGCTGCGCCTGCTGGTACATCTACCGCAACCTCGGGACTAACCTGACGGCTATTTCCAGAGCGATGTCGCGCCTTGCTCACGGTGAACAGGATGTTTCGGTGCCCGCGCTGCAGCGGCGCGATGAGCTGGGTGAGCTGGCGCGCGCGTTTAACGTTTTTGCCCGTAACACTGCGTCGCTTGAGCACACCACCCGGTTGCTGAAACAAAAAACCTCGCAGATGGAGATAGACCGCATAGAGCGTCAGGGGCTGGAGGAGGCGCTGCTGCATAGCCAGAAGATGAAGGCCGTCGGGCAGCTGACGGGCGGGCTGGCGCATGATTTTAACAACCTGCTGGCGGTGATTATCGGCAGCCTGGAATTAACCGACTCCGCCTCGCCGGATGCGCCGCGGATCAACCGGGCGCTCAAGGCGGCCGAGCGCGGAGCATTGCTGACCCAGCGTTTGCTGGCGTTTTCCCGCAAACAGTCCCTGAATCCACACGCGGTCGAGATGAAACCGCTGCTGGAAAACCTCGGCGAGCTGATGTGTCACTCGCTGCCCGCTACCATCACGCTGGATATCGAAGCGCAGTCCCCGGCCTGGCCGGCGTGGATTGACGTCAGCCAGCTGGAAAACGCCATTATCAACCTGGTAATGAACGCCCGTGATGCCATGGAAGGGCAAAGCGGGGTGATTAAGGTTCGCACCTGGAACCAGCGCGTCACCCGCAGTGACGGACGCAGGCAGGACATGGTGGCGCTGGAGGTTATTGATCATGGCAGCGGGATGTCGCAGGAGGTGAAATCCCAGGTCTTCGAGCCGTTTTTCACCACCAAGCAGACCGGCAGCGGTAGCGGACTGGGGCTGTCGATGGTTTACGGATTTGTGCGCCAGTCCGGGGGGCGCGTGGAGATAGAAAGCGCGCCGGGGCAGGGAACCACGGTGCGGCTACAGCTGCCGCGCTCAACGCTTGCGCCCGTTCCCCGGGATGAGACGCTGGCTGCGGCCACCGCATCAGACAGCGATCGGCTGGTGCTGGTGCTGGAGGATGAGAGCGATGTTCGCCAGACCCTGTGCGAGCAGCTTCACCAGCTGGGTTACCTGACGCTGGAAGCGGAAAGCGGCGAGCAGGCGCTGGACATGCTGAATGCCTCGTCGGATATTGGCATGTTTATCAGTGATTTAATGTTGCCAGGCGGCTTAAGCGGCGCAGAAGTGATTAACCTGGTGCGAACCCAGTTCCCGCAGCTACCGGTGTTGCTGATGAGCGGCCAGGATCTCCGTCCGGCGCATAACCCGCAGCTGCCGGACGTGGCGTTATTACGCAAACCTTTTACCCGTGTACAGCTGGCGCAGGCGTTACGTAAGGTGACAACATAAACTGGCTGCGTGCGAGAGCGGCGGCGCCCTGCGCCCCGTTAAATGCCGACGACGAGGCGGTAATAAACCGCACGGCTTCATAAGGCAGAGGACGGCGCAGATGACGTTTAATACCGCTTATCAACGCTTCGCGCGGAAAATCGGCCATATCCATCACTCCACCGCCGAGGATCACCGCGTCCGGGTCGAACAGGTTCACGCTGGTGGCAATAGCGCGTGCCGCATGGTCGAGCAGCTGCTGAACAAAGGGTTCATCGCGAGCGGCGGTGAAGATATCGCCAATGGCGTACTCACGCGGCTCTTGCTCATACCACTGTTTCAGGGCAATACCCGAACAGACGGTTTCCAGACACCCGGCGTTACCGCAGCCGCACTGGCGAGACATATCACCCTGCGGAATATGGCCGAGTTCACCTGCCACGCCGTGCGCACCCGTCCAGGGGGCGCCATTAAGCCACACGGCAAACCCCATTCCCGTCCCGAGATAAGCCGCCAGAACCTGTTGCTGCTGTAAGTTGTGCTGCACCACGTCATACGAGAGTTGCAGGTTAACGTCGCGGGAAAACTCCACCGGACAGCCCAAGGCCGCCTCCAGTTTTCCGGCCAGGTCGAGTAGCGCATTGGCCTGAAGCGGCAGATTCGGCGTTGAGATAATGGTGCGTTTGTCTTTGCCAACCAGCGCCGGAAAACCCATCACCAGGCCCCGGCAGCAAACCTGATAGTGCCGAAGCTGCGTATGAATCAACTCCGCCACGCCATTCACCACGCCGGGGCGAATGACATCGGCTGTGCGCTGTTTTTCACAGTGCAGCACGGTGCCATCGCCTGCCAGCAGGCAAAAACGGATATGGGTTGCCCCCATATCGACTCCGGCTACAACATCAGGCTGTTTTTGCATGAGGAACGACCTCGTTTCGTGCCGACAGGATCTGCCCGGCCATCAGTTGCCATGCATCGCCGATATTCTCAGCGTGGTTAAACAGACCCGAGGTGCCGACGATAAACACATCTGCGCCTGCGGCCATCAGTTTGTGATAGGTGCCCTGGTTACAGGAGCCGTCGATCTCAATTTCGTAGCTCAGCCCTTCGCGCTCGCGCCAGGCCTTCAGCTCGGCGATTTTGTCCAGCATTTCCGGGATAAATGGTTGTCCGGCAAAGCCGGGATCAACGGTCATCACGGTAATTTTGTCCGCCTTATGAATATAGTATTTCATCGCCTCGACCGGGGTTTCCGGGTTGAGGATCAGGCCCACTTTCATGCCGTGACGGCGGATTTCGTCAATCAGACGAAACGCCTGGCCGTTAATCGTTTCCGGGTGCAGGGTGATGAAATCGGCTCCGGCCTGTGCCAGCTGGCTGATGTAATCCTGCGGGCGGGTCACCATCAGGTGACAATCCAGCGGTTTGGTGGCGAGCTTCTTCACCTGGCTGACAAAAAACGGGGACAGCGTCAGGTTCGGCACAAAATGGCCATCCATGATGTCGATATGGAAGTAGTCCGCGTGCTGGTCAATGAATTCGATCTGTTCTTTGAATTTCAGCAGATCCATACACATCAGGGAGGGTGAAATTTTCATAGTGAATTCCTTACTTACTGATCAGTCTATCGAGGGCGACAGCGGCGATAATCAACCCGCCCATCACCACCAGCTGGTAATAGGTTTGTACTTGTAAGATGTTGAGTCCGTTATTGATGGTGCCGATGATAAGACCGCCAATCACGACCGAGAAAATGCGACCCTTGCCACCGAAGAAGCTGGTGCCGCCGATAATGGCGCTGGCGATGGCATAGGTTTCAAACCCCATCCCGGCCAGCGGTTCTGCAGCGCCCAGACGTGCGGTAGAGACAACGCCCGCAAGCCCTGCACACACACCGGAGATAATGAACACCACCAGAATGTGAAACTTCACATCGATACCGGAATAAAACGCTGAATTCTTATTGCCGCCCAGAGCGTAGATGTTGCGCCCGAGCCGCATTCGGGTGGTGAGGAACCACAGGATCACCGCCACAATCAGCGAGAAGATAACCGGCACCGGGATACCTAACACGCTGGCGGCAAAGAAGTTCACGAAGTCGAACGAGAAGCCGTACACCGAGTTAGCATCGGAAATCACCAGCGTAATGCCACGGAAAATGGCGTTAGTGCCGAGGGTGATAATGAACGGATGCAGTCCGGTCCAGTTCACCAGACAGCCGTTAATCGCCCCCAGCGCACCGCCGACCAGCACGCCGCCAATCAGTGCCGCGAGGAACGGATCGACGCCAGCCAGCATCAGTTTGGCGGTCACCATGCCGGACAGCGCCAGAATGGCCCCCACGGACAGGTCGATACCCGCGACCAGGATGGCAAAGAACTCGCCCATCCCAATCAGCACCGTCACCGAACTCTGGACAAAAATCTGGGTGATGTTGTTGGTGGTCAGGAAATATTCCGTCGACAGCGTGCCAAAGATGGCCACGATAATCGCGAGGATGAAAAAGGTGCCGTATTTGTCCCAGAACAACGCGAAGTTAAACGGCTTTTTCTCGGCCATATCGCTTTTCACTCTTGTGGTAATGCCCATGCCATGATCTCCTCTTCGCTGATGTTGTCGCGATTGGTCAGGATTTGCGTGAGTCGCCCTTCGCAGAACACGGCGATGCGGTCGCAGACGGCGATAATTTCAGGTAATTCAGATGACACCATCAGGATGACCTTGCCTTCGTCGGCCAGCCCGCGCATCACCTTGTAGATTTCGGCTTTTGCGCCGACGTCGATGCCGCGGGTGGGTTCGTCAAAAATAATGACGTCCGGGTTGCAGCACAGCCATTTGGAAATCAGCACCTTCTGCTGGTTACCGCCGGAGAGCTCGGTAATGTTCTGTTCAACGTTATGGCATTTCAGCGCCAGCAGCTGCCGCTGTGTTTCGGCGGTTTTACGCTCCTCGCTTTCGCGAAACAGACCCATTGCCCCTTTGTAGCCACCGCTCTTCAGGCTGTGGCTGATGGCCATGTTCTGGGCGATAGAGAAGTTGGGGAAAAAACCGTTATCCCGGCGGCTTTCGGTGATGTAAGCCATCCCTTTTTTCAGTGCGTCCAGCGGCGAGCGTGGGGAAATGGTTTTGCCGTTAAGGCGGATCTCACCGCTTGCACGTTTATCCACACCGAACAGGCAGTTCATCAGCTCGGTACGCCCGGAGCCGACCAGCCCGGCGAAGCCGAGGATTTCGCCACGATTTACGCTGAACGAAATATCGCGCACCTTTTTCTTGTCGCGGCTGGTGACGTTTTTCACCTCAAAGACCGTGTCGCGCTCGACGTTGCCGGTGCTCTCTTTCATGGCGTTAAAGCGGTTTTGCAGCTCGCGGCCCACCATCAGGCGCACGATGTCGTCGTTGGAAACATCGCTCACCATGCCACTGCACACGCTGCTGCCGTCTTTCATTACCGTATAGCGGTCGCAAATGCGGCGTATTTCCGCCAGCTTATGTGAGATATACACAATCGCCGTGCCTTCTTTGCGTAGCTGATTCATGATCAGGAACAGGTAATCAACCTCTTTATTGGTTAACGAAGAGGTTGGCTCATCCATAATGATCACTTTGGCGTCGAGCATTAAGGTTTTGGCAATTTCCAGCATCTGTTTGTGGCTGATGGATAAATTCGCCACTTTTTCATCTAAATCCACTTTTAGCCCGATGCGTAATAACATCATCGCGCCACGAACACGCATTTCTTTCCAGTCGATAAGAGTGACACCACAGACTTTCTTCGTCAGATGGCGACCGATATATAAATTCTCCAGCACGGTTAATTCATCAATAACGCTGAGTTCCTGATAAATAATGCCGATACCCAGCTGTGCCGCCAGTTTATGATCGAGTTTGTCGTAATGGGTTTCATTAATGGTAATAGTGCCTTTGGTCGGTTCATGTATTCCCGACAATACTTTCATTAAGGTTGATTTACCGGCACCATTTTCCCCTAATAACGCGTGGATCTCGTGGGGATATATAGTTAAATCAACCGATTTTAATGCGTGAACCGGACCAAAGGATTTGCCGATCCCCGCCATGGATATATATGGCGTGACCATGTTTACTTCCTTCTCTTTTCACCCTCTCCCCGTGGGAGAGGGTTGGGGTGAGGGCATCAAGCCGCACCAAACCTAACCTGTGGGAGAGGGTTGGGGTGAGGGCTTTATTATTTCGTCACCAGAATCGAATCCACCAGCTTGAATTCAGGCGCTTTTTCCAGGGGGATTACCTTGCCGGTCTTCGCGGCATCGACCATCAGCTTCAGGCCGGTTGCCCCAATATCCGCCGGGTTTTGCGCCACGGTGGCGGTCATCTGTCCGGCATCCACCATTTTGCGGGCTTCCGGGATACCGTCGGTGCCAACGACCAGCACCTGGCCTGTTTTACCGGCATTCGCCACGGCCTGTGCCACGCCCATGGCCATGGTATCGTTTGCGCAGTAGAACGCTTTCAGATTCGGGTTACGTTGCAGAACGTTTGTCGCGACATCCAGGGCTTTAATGCGATCCCAGTCGGCAGGCTGGCTAGCAACCAGCTTGATTTGGCTTGCTTTTTTGAAGGCTTCCGTCGCGCCGTTGCGGCGTGCTTCACCTGATGCGTTACCGGCTTTCCCTTCAATAATAGCGACTTCTCCGCCCTGCGCACCGAGCTTATCGATAATAAAACCGGCGCCTTTTGCACCTACGGCCACGTTATCTGTGGTGACGAAACCTTCGACGTTACCACCGGCTTTTTTCAGGTTATCCATATCGATTTTTTCATCGAGGTTCACCAGATAAATGCCCTTTTGCCAGGCGCGCGCCACGGGCATCACCAGATTCACGGACGAGAGAGGGGCAAAGGCAATGCCTTTATAATTTTTATTACTCAGGTCTTCAAAAAGCTGCAACTGAGACTGGAAATCACCTTCAGAAGGAGATGCAAAAATATCGACGCTGACGCCAAGGGTTTTGGCTTCATCTTCAATCCCTTTCTTCATATCCACCCAGAATGGGTTGGAGAGCGTTTTTAACACCACCGCGTAATCGGCGGCAGCAAACGCGCTGGTGGATAACATTAAGCCCATAGCGGCGCCGCTGAAATATTTCAGATATTTATTCATAGCAGTGTTCTCAATGTAGGGTATATTTTTGTTAATCCCGTTTAAAAACGGGATTAACATTTTTATTTACTTCAGCGCGCCCGGGGAAAAGAAATCCACAATTGCGCCAGTTTTTTGCATGTTCAGTGTGGCCTGTTCAATATTCTGTTGTGCTACGGAAACAAATAATGCATCTAATAATGTGAGTTGTAATATACGCGCGGAGGCGTTTCGCCCTAATAAAGGCGTCTCTGGTGCTGGCGAACAAATAATATAATCGGCAAGTTTCGCAATCGGTGAATGGTAGCTATGGGTGATACAAATAATTTTTGCCCCATTCTTTTTCGCTAACTCGACTGCGGCTTTCACATCGCTGGTACGCCCGGAATGGGAGACAACCAGTACCACATCACCTTCTTTCAGCAGCGATGCGGACATCATCATGATGTGCGCGTCCTGATAAGACTGGCAGCGCACGCCGATGCGTAAAAACTTGTGCTGGATGTCGGCACAAATGGCGTTGGAGCCGCCGACTCCGTACAGATCGCGCTGGTTTGCCTGAGCAAAGAAACGCGCTGCGCGGTGAATTTCATCCACGTTAACAATCGACTGGCCTTCCATAATGGTGCGCAGCGTAATGTTAAACACTTTATTGACCACATCCTGTGGCGCTTCATCGAAAGCGAGCTCGGCAGGCAGCACCTGTTCGGATTGCGAAAAGTAGTCGATCAGCGCCGCGCGCAGGTTACGAAAACCGCTAAAGCCCAGCAGCTTTGCCACTTTCACAATCATGGCTTCAGATACCATCAGCGTTTCGGCCACATCTTTGATAGCTGATGCACCGCTCATATTGCCTGGCTGAAGCAGCCAGTCGACGATACGGCTTTCGTTATCCGTCATTCCTTCCTGCTTCATACGCAGGTAAGGCGCAAGGCCGATGCCATTGGGTAGCTCTTTTTCAAATTCTGACTGGCTCATCGCTCTCTTTTGTCCTTAAAAATGAAGACGACACTATATCACCACATCCGCGCGGGGAAATATGCTGGTTACTTCACAATAATTATAAATTCATAAAGTTTTATTGTTTGTGAAGTTTTGGTGTAAGGCTGTTTTATTAATGCAATTAAAATCAAATGGTTGTGTGATATTGCTTTGAATCTCTTTACACAAAAGAGGGCGTGGGGCTTCAGATTCGCTATTGAAATGTGAAAATCAGGGGTGTAGAACACGGACAGAACTCGATGGTTTTGGGGTTTTCTTGCACTACAAACCGGTCTAAATCACAAAACTCATCGAGTTCGTAAAGTTAACCCACTGCGAGGCATATCATGAGAAGGATTGCATTTGGCTGCGATCACGTTGGTTTTATCCTGAAAGAGGAGATCCTGGCCCACCTGAGCGCCCGTGGCGTAGAGGTGGTGGACAAGGGTGCCTGGTCACAAGAGCGTACCGATTACCCACATTATGCCAGCGCCGTTGCGCAGGCCATTATCAATGGCGAGGTTGAAAGCGGTATTTTGATCTGCGGCACCGGCGTTGGGATCTCTATCACCGCCAACAAATTTCCCGGCATTCGTGCGGTAGTCTGTAGCGAGCCCTATTCCGCACAGCTTTCCCGCCAGCATAACAATACCAACGTGCTGGCCTTTGGCTCGCGGGTGGTTGGGCTGGAGCTGGCAAAAATGATTGTCGATGCCTGGCTTGATGCGGAGTTCGAAGGCGGGCGACATCAGACCCGGGTAGAGGCGATCGCGGCGATTGAACGCGAGAAGAATTGAGATTCCTCTGCTACCTCCTGCTCCTGCGGTTCAATACAGTAAAGTCAGCCCCCCTGCGAGACTGGCTTTATGAAACGTTACTCTACCGCTCTGTTATTGGGTTTGCTGTCCCTGACCAGCCAACTGGCTCACGCCGATATCGTTGATGATGCCATTGGCAATATTCAGAAGGCGATTAATGACGCCTATAACCCCAGCAGCAGTAGCAGCGATCGCAGCAGTGATGACGACGATCGTTATGACACCAGTCGTTCCACGGACAGCCGTCAGTATGACGACCGCCGCAGGCAGCTTGAGGACCGGCGTCGCCGTCTGGATGAACGTCAGCGTCAGCTTGATGACGACAGGCGTCGTCTGGAAGATGACGAGCGCAGGCTGGAAGAGGATTACGATCGCGGATAAGTGCGGCCTGTTGCCCTCTCCCACGGGAGAGGGAGAAGCCTAATCCAGCACCAAGACCATTCCGTCATACCCTGCCTCTATCCCCTCCGGCAGCGGGTTATCCATCATCCACACGTCAAACTGGTGGCTGATATGCGTCAGTATCACCTGCGGACAACCAATCACCTCGTTCAGGGCTATCACCGTGTTTAAATCACTGTGGTTACGTGGCGTCTCTTCACGCGGCGCGTGGCTACAGTCGATGATGATGACCTGCGGCTGGTTGTTGAGCAGAAACTTCACCGTTTTATCCGGCAAGCCAGCGGTATCCGACAGCCACGCCACGCGGCTGTGTGCGCTCTCCAGCAGATAACCGAAGGTCAGTTTTGAGTGATTGAGCGGCAGCGGCGTAACCCGTAATCCCTGAAGCTCAAACACCACGAACGGCGCAACGGTATGGCTAAAATCGAGCAGCCCCGGGTGTTTGAAAAGATCGTCGCAGCCTTCGTCATCCGGCGGGCCATACACCGGAATGGTGGCTCCCACACCCCAGCGCAGCGGGAACAAGCCCTGGACATGATCCATATGATAGTGAGTGAGTAAAAACTGCTGGAAGCTGCCTGCCGGCCAGTCGTCCATCAGATGCGGGATCCCCGCGTCCAGCAGCGTTACCGCGTCATTGAATTTGACCACCGCGCTACAGGGGCGGCGGCGGTGGTCATCCTGCAAACGCGCCCGCCGACAGGCCGCGCAGTCACAACCAAACACCGGCACCAGCTGTGCCCCACCTGTACCCGTCAGCGTGATCGTCAGACTCATAACGCACCTCTACAGCGGTTTAGTGAACCGGAAATGGCTCTGGGTATACCCTTCACGAACGTAAAAGCGGTGTGCATTGGTGCGCTTCACGCTGGTGGACAGCTCGGTTAACTCGGCACCCGCCTGGCGAGCGTAATCTTCCGCCCACGCCAGCAGCTGACTGCCTATCCCCAGGCTTCGTGCCTGCGGCATCACTACCAGCTCCTGGATCTCACCAATCCATCTGGCGTGGTGCAGATGAAACTGCATATGCAGCCCAATCATGCCGATAATCGTTCCGTCGAGCACCGCCAGCTGATAGTGCATATTGCGGTCCTGAAGATTGGCGAGAAACCCCGCGTGAAACGCCTGATGGTCGAACTCGCTTTGCTTTAGCTCGCAAATCAGGCCGTAAACGGCGGAAGCATCATCAGGCGTGGCAGGGCGAAGCTGGCAGTCAGGCATGTTGTTTTTCCTTTTGACGGATAAGTGAGAGGAAATTATCCACTGACTGTAACAAACTTCCGTCGTTGTTGAGGATATGACATTGCGACGGGGTATACCGCGCCGCCCGCTCCAGCCGCAGGTCTATCTCCCGCGCGTTTTCACGCCCACGGCTTTGCAGCCGGCTTCGCAGAACATCTGGCGATACCTGGAGGCACACCGGAAGCAGCGCGGATTCGTATCTGGCGCGGGCCTGGGTCAGATGGGCGCGCGAACCGTTCACCAGCACGTCAAACCCCGCGTGGAGCCACAAATCTATCTCCACGCCAACGCCGTAGTAAAAGCCGTTCGCGTGCCAGCTCAGCGCCAGTAAATTCTGCCCGGCGCGGGTAAAAAACTCCTGCTCGCTCAGCGAAATATGATTCTCACTTCCGGCGTTCGCCGCGCGGGTAATATAACGATGCGCGACCAGCAGCTGTGAATGCTCCCGCTGGCGTAACGCCGACAGCAGGCTGTCTTTACCGGAGCCCGAAGGCCCCATTAACCAGATTAGTCTTCCCATCTAGAACACCCGTTTTCCCTGACGCCATACATGGTCGATATGGATGTGCTCGCCCTTACGATGGGCCAGCACCAGATCCGCCCGTTTACCTTCACCAATCACACCGCGATCCTGAAGATGCAGCGCGTCGGCCGGGTTCTTCGTCACCAGACGGATCGCCTGCGGCAGGGTGAAGGTGTTGCTTTCGTCATCCGCCACCCGGAATGCCGCATCCAGCAGGCTGGCGGGGTAGTAATCGGAAGAGAGGATATCCAGCAGCCCGAGCGAGGCCAGTTTGCTGGCAGCCACGTTGCCTGAGTGGGAGCCGCCGCGCACGATGTTTGGCGCGCCCATCAGCACGTTCATGCCGTGCCTGCGCGAGGCCTCTGCGGCATCGAATGTGGTCGGGAATTCGGCGATCACGCAGCCTCGCTGATGCGACTCAGCCACATGCTCATGCGTGGCATCATCGTGGCTGGCCAGCGCAATATTACGGTCACGGCACATGGCCGCAATGGAAAGACGGTTAGGCTGCGACCAGCGGGCAGCCAGTGCGAGCTGTTCTTCCTCGTAGCGCGCCATCTCGTCATGAGTGAGGGAGTATTTTCCCTGATAGTACTCGCGATATTTTTCGATATTGGCAAACTGGCGCTGCCCCGGCGAGTGATCCATCAACGACACCAGGGTGACGGGCTCACGCCCAACCAGCTTCTCAAACAGCGGCAGCGTAGTGTGATGCGGCAGTTCGCAGCGCAGATGCAGACGATGCTCGGCACGGTTGAGTCCGCGCTTTTGCGTCTCTTCCACGGCGTTGATCATCTTTTCCAGATTCTCAAGGCGATCGCCACCGTCGCGTACGTCACCAATGGCTACCGCGTCCAGCACGGTCGTGATCCCGCTGGCGACCATCAGCGCATCGTGGCTGCTCATCGCCGAATGGGCGGGCCAGTCAACCTTTGGCCGTGGGGTAAAGAATTTATCCAGATTATCGGTATGCAGTTCGATAAGCCCCGGCAGCAGCCAGCCGCCTTCGCCGTCCATCGCTTCAGGCGCGCGGCTCTGGGTTTCAGCAAACGCGCGGATCACCCCGTCCTGGATCTCAATCGAACCGCCAACCACTTCATTTTCCAGCACCAGTTTTACGTTATTAACGATCATGCGTTGGTCCCCACCGGGTGCAGTCTGTCTGCCACGCGCGAACGCACAGTTTCGTCGTGGAAGATCCCCACGATCGCCGCGCCGCGTGTTTTGGCCTGTTCGATCAGCTCAACCACGGCTGCGCTGTTTTTGCTGTCCAGCGAGGCGGTAGGTTCATCGAGCAGTAAAATCGGGTAATCGACGATAAACCCGCGCGCAATGTTTACGCGCTGTTGTTCACCGCCGGAAAACGTGGAGGGGGCGAGATGCCACAGGCGCTCCGGCACGTTGAGGCGCGTCAGCAGGCCCGCCGCTTTGGCGGCGCAGGTTTCACGCGGCACGCCCAAATCCAGCAGCGGCTGCATCACCACGTCCAGCGCGGAGATCCTGGGGATCACCCTTAGAAACTGGCTCACCCAGCCGATCGTTGATCGGCGGACTTCCAGCACTTTGCGTGCCGGGGCCTGCACCAGATCCACCCACTCATCATTGTGGCGGATGCGAATGTGGCCTTCGTCTGGCAGATAGTTGGCATACAGCGAGCGCAGCAGGGTGGATTTACCGCTGCCGGAATGGCCATGCAGCACCACGCATTCGCCCTTGCTGACCTCAAGCGAGGCATTTTGCAGCACCGGCAGGCGCACGCCGTTTTGCTGGTGGAGCACAAAGGTTTTACTGACATTTTCAACGTGAATCATTTTGGCCTCGTGGCGTTTTCTTGCCGGGTGGCGGCTTCGCCTTACCCGGCCTACAGGTGCGGTGTTCGTAGGCCGGGTAAGCGCAGTGCCACCCGGCAACAGCAACATCAGTTCTGCAAAACAGACGACACCAGCAGCTGCGTGTACGGATGGTGCGGATCGTCCAGCACGCGGTCGGTTAAACCACTTTCCACCACCTGGCCCTGTTTCATCACCAGCAGGCGGTCGGCCAGCAGGCGCGCAACACCCAGATCGTGGGTGACAATCACCACGGCAAGGTTCAGCTCTACCACCAGGCCGCGCAGCAGGTCGAGCAGGCGAGCCTGTACAGAGACGTCGAGCCCACCGGTCGGCTCATCCATAAACACCAGCTTCGGATGGGTGACCAGGTTGCGGGCGATTTGCAGACGTTGCTGCATCCCGCCGGAAAATGTTGTCGGCAGGTCGTCGATACGCGAGGCCGGGATTTCAACTTCTTCCAGCCAGTGCTGCGCAGTGGCGCGGATATTGCCGTAGTGTCGCGCGCCGGTTGCCATCAGCCGCTCGCCGATGTTTCCGCCCGCCGATACCTGGCGACGCAGGCCGTCCATCGGGTGTTGATGCACCACGCCCCATTCGGTGCGCAGCAGGCGGCGGCGTTCGGCTTCGCTCATTCCGTACAGGGATTGGCCTTCGTATAAGATGTCGCCATTCTGCGGCGTCAGGCGCGCAGAGATGGATTTCAGCAAGGTGGTTTTGCCCGAGCCGGACTCGCCGACAATCCCGAGCACCTCCCCCGGCCATAGCTCAAAAGAGACATCGCTGAAGCCTTTGCCAGGCGCATAAAGGTGGGTCAGATTGTTGACCGAAAGCAGCGGTTTCATTGGCCTTTCGCCTCGCTCTGTTGGCGGCAGAAATCGGTGTCGGAACAGACAAACATCCGTTTGCCGGTGTCATCCAGCACCACTTCATCCAGATAGCTGTGTTTTGACCCGCAGATGGCGCACGGCTCATCCCACTCCTGCACCGTAAACGGGTGATCGTCGAAATCGAGGCTTTCCACCCGGGTATAAGGCGGCACGGCGTAGATGCGCTTCTCGCGCCCCGCGCCGAACAGCTGGAGTGCGGGCATCATGTCCATTTTGGGGTTATCGAATTTCGGGATTGGTGACGGGTCCATCACGTAGCGACCGTTGACCTTCACCGGGTAGGCGTAAGTGGTGGCGATATGACCGAAGCGGGCGATATCTTCATACAGCTTCACCTGCATGATGCCGTACTCTTCCAGGGCGTGCATGGTGCGGGTTTCGGTTTCGCGCGGCTCGATAAAGCGCAGCGGCTCCGGAACAGGGACCTGGAAAATCAGGATCTGATCTTCAGCGAGCGGTGTTTCGGGAATGCGGTGGCGGGTCTGAATAAGCGTTGCGTCTTCCGTGCGCTCGGTGGTGTTTACCCCCGTTACGCGCTTAAAGAAGTTACGAATCGACACGGCGTTAGTGGTATCGTCCGCGCCCTGGTCGATGACTTTCAGCACGTCGGCTTCACCAATCACGCTGGCCGTGATCTGAATACCGCCGGTACCCCAGCCATAGGGCATTGGCATCTCGCGGCCGCCAAACGGCACCTGATACCCCGGGATCGCCACGGCTTTTAAAATGGCGCGGCGGATCATGCGTTTGGTTTGCTCATCAAGATACGCGAAGTTGTAGCCATTTAAGTTAGCCATGCGATCGCTCCCGTTGCAGGCGTTTCAGCAGGTCCAGTTCGGCCTGGAAATCAACGTAGTGCGGCAGCTTGAGGTGTGAGACAAAACCTGCGGCTTCCACGTTATCGGCATGAGCCAGCACGAACTCTTCGTCCTGAGCCGGGCCGGCGATATGTTCACCGTAGTCGGGTGCCTGCAACGCGCGGTCGACCAGCGCCATCGCCATCGCCTTGCGCTCGCTCATGCCATACACCAGGCCATAGCCGCGCGTAAAGTGGGGCTCGTCGTCTTCTGGCGCCACAAAACCGTTGACCATTTCACACTCGGTCATCAGCAGCTCGCCGACGTTCACCGCAAAACCCAGCTCTTCCGGCACAATTTCCACATCGATATAGCCGCTGCGAATTTCCGCGGCAAACGGGTGGTTACGTCCGTAACCGCGCTGCGTAGAGTAGGCGAGCGCCAGCAGATAACCTTCGTCGCCGCGCATCAGCTGTTGCAGGCGCGATGAGCGTGAGCAGGGGTAAACCGGGGGCGTGCGGGTGATGTCGTCTGGCGTGCTGCCGGTGTCTTCTTCAGCTTTTGCCAGCCTCTGATGTGCCAGCAGGCTAAATACGTGCGGAGAGGCCTCCTGCTGCGGCTCGGCTGTGTTCAGCGAGGGGGCTTCACCGTTTGCCAGCAGCGTGAAATCCAGCAGGCGGTGCGTGTAATCGTAGGTCGGGCCAAGCAGCTGGCCGCCGGGGATATCTTTGTACACCGCAGAGATACGGCGCTCTAAGCGCATGTCGGCTGAATTAATCGGCTCGCTTACCGCCAGTCTGGCAAGGGTGGTGCGGTAGGCGCGCAGCAGGAAGATGGCTTCGATGTTATCACCGCTGGCCTGCTTGAGCGCCAGTGCGGCCAGCTCGCGGTCTGCAATACCGCCTTCGGTCATCACCCGGTCCACGGCCAGATTCAGCTGTTGTTCTATCTGGGCAACGCTCAGCTCAGGAAGCTGCTCATCACCCCGTCGTCTGTGCTCCTGCAACGCATGGGCGGCGGCTATCGCCTTTTCGCCCCCTTTAACGGCGACGTACATCAGCACACCTCCACATGGGTGGTTCGCGGTATCGCCAGCAGGCGTTCACCGCAGGTCAGGATCAGGTCGATACCCAGCGGGAACGGGTGTGGGCGTTCCGTCAGCTCATGGATGATGCACTCCGGCAGCTGAGGCGCGACCATGCGCTCGTCGGCGATCCCCGCCCCGGTCAGGCGTAACATGCGCCCGCCGCTCAGGCTGGATACCTGCAAAATCAGTGTGGCGCTGGTTTCCGGTGCTACGGCGCTGCCTTCGCTCAGGGCGTTGAGCTGCTCGTGGCTTATCTGCTCATCCGCCACCGCAAATACCGCCTGATGCGGCTGCTCTACCAGCGTGGCATTGGTGTGAAAACGCAGGTTCTGGCAGGCGATGTCGTTCGACATCCGGCCAGAAAGCCACACCGGGGTGTCGTTATCGGCAAGGGTCAGTAGCACGCTGGTGGTGGCCAGGTTTAGCGGCAGCCAGCCCTGTGAAAGCTGATGCAGCGACACGATAACGCCCGGCTCGCTCATGGCTTTCAGCAGGCGACGAAAACTGTGTTGGGCATCCTGGACGGCCAGGGTAAAAGCGGGTTGAAGCGTCATGCGTTGTCTCCGCGAACGAGCGTAAAGAAGTCGACCCGGCTGGTATTCACTTCGGCCTGACGCGCGGCAAGGCGTGCGGCGCGGTCAGCTTCCAGCGGGGCAATGAGGGTTTCCATTAATGACTGGAAATGAGGTTGTTCCTGTAACAGGGCGTCGATAATCGCGCAGCGTTCGGCGTGCGCTTTATCGCGCCCGAGCACGTAGCTGTAACCCAGCGTGCCGCTGCTCAGGCGAATGACGGCGCGGGTGAGCGTGGCGTCTCCGGCAAAAAAGCGCTCGCCGGTGCCACCCATACGCGCCTGGATCTGCACCAGGCCAATCTCCGGCGCGCGGATGGCTTCGTAATCTGGCGTCAGGCTGAGCGCTTTCATGCGGCCGCACAGCGCGGCAGGCTGGCTATGAGCGAGCACGCGCATCCAGCGCTGGCGGGTGGAGGTATCAAAGTGCATTCAATGCTCCATTGTGAATTCAATCATGTCGGCGCGGGTCAGGCTGACGGAGTATTCCGTTGCGTTGATCTCACCGTCACGGTGGTTAAGGGTGCGCACGCAGAGCAGCGGGGCCATGTTGGGGATCTCCAGCACGTTGCTCTCTTTGGCCTGTGCGCGGCGGGCGCTGATACGCGTCTGGGTGCGCTTAAGCGCAATACCGGTGGCATCGCGCAGGAAGTCATGCAGCGAGCCACTGGAAAAGTGTTGCAGTACCGGCCAGAGGCTCAGGTCGGCGAAGTAGTGGTCTATCTGGCAGACCGCCACGCCGTTGACCCGACGCAGCGTGCGCAGGTGCACTACGTTGTCGCCTTCCTGAATGCCCAGCGCGTCCGCCACGTGGCTGGAGGCCGGGCGCAGCACCGACAGCAGTTTTTCGCTGGTGGGGTGACTGCCCTGATCGAGCAGATTCTGGCTAAAGCGGGCCTGGGCGTTGAGCGGGTAGTCGAACGGGCGCATCAGCACCAGCACGCCCACCCCCTGACGGCGCTGTACCCAGCCGCGCTCGACCAGCTGATCGATGGCGCGGCGCAAGGTATGACGATTCACTTCATAACGGTCGGCAAGCTGTTGTTCGGCAGGCAGGTAATCCCCGCAGCGGTAGTGCGCGCGCAGTTCCACTTCGAGCTTTGCCGCAATCTCTTGCCAGCGGGTAGGGTAACTGGTCGGATGTCTGGATAAGTGCATAGAAATCAAAGCCTCGCTTCTCAGATGAAGTGCTTACGCAAACGTTGAGAGAGGAAATCCAGCAGGCTGACGGTGATGATAATGAGCACCATCAGGGCGCAGGTTTGCTGGAACTGGAAACCGCGAATGGCTTCCCATAGCGTCACGCCAATCCCGCCTGCGCCCACCATACCCACCACGGTGGCGGAGCGGACGTTGGATTCGAATCGGTACAGGGAGTAGGAGATCAGCAGCGGCATCACCTGCGGCAGCACGCCGTACAGAATCTCTTCGATTTTGTTGGCGCCGGTCGCGCGGATGCCTTCAACCGGACCGGGCTCGATGGCTTCAACCGCTTCTGAAAGTAGCTTGGAGAGCACGCCGGTGGTGTGAATGAACAGCGCCATTACCCCGGCAAACGGGCCAAGTCCCACGGCGACCACGAACAGCATCGCGAAGACCATTTCGTTGATGGCGCGGCAGGCATCCATCAGGCGACGCATCGGCTGGTACACCCACCACGGCACGATGTTTTCGGCACTCATCAGGCCAAAGGGAATGGAGAGAATGACGGCAAGGGCGGTACCCCAGACGGCGATTTGCAGGGTAATGGCCATCTCGCCGAGGTAGTCCTGCCACTGGCTGAAGTCCGGCGGGAAGAAGTCGGCGGCGAAGGTTGCCATGTTGCCGGAATCTTTGAAGAGCAGCAGCGGATCCATTTCCGCGCCCTTCCAGGAGATAACGAGCACCGCCAGCAGAATGGCCCAGCTAAAGAGCGAGAACCAGCTGCGCTTTGGTGGCGGGACGGTGATGGTTTGCATGTGTTACTCCTTTATCTGTTCTCCCTCTCCCTGTGGGAGAGGGCCGGGGTGAGGGCATCAGCGTGCGCATTTCCCCCTCACCCTAACCCTCTCCCTCAAGGGAGAGGGGACTTGAGTTACTGAACTGCTTTATTCACGCTGGTCATCGCGCTCAGCGCCGCAGTCAGGCGGTCCAGGTCTTCCAGCCTGGCCTGAATTTCAGACACTTTGCTGCTCTTCTCTTCGTCCTTCAGACCTTTGTTGTCCTTCACGCCCTGCATCTCTTTAAACAGTGCCAGCTGGCGAATCGGTACCAGTTGCAGGTCGCTTGAGGCACGGAACGGCGCCCAACCCAGACGTTCCAGTACGGTTTTCTCTTCCGGCGTTTTGCCGTAGTTCATGAAGAAGTCGTACACCTTGTCCTTGGTACTTTCGGAGAGGTTTTTACGCCACACGATAGGGTCGCCCGGGATCAGCGGGGATTTCCAGATAACCTTCAGCTCTTTCAGCTTGTCCGGCGCGGAGGTCTTCAGCTTGTCGAGGTTTTCGGTGTTGTTGGTGGCAACATCCACCTGCTTGTTTGCCACAGCCAGCGCGTTGGTTTCGTGGCTGGCGTTGACAGTGCGCTTAAAGTCGCTGGCAGACGCATTGTTCTTGGCGAAGACGTAATAGCCAGGGACCAGGAAGCCAGAGGTAGAGTTCGGGTCGCCGTTACCAAAGGTCAGATCTTTGCGTTTGGCGAGCATGTCGTTGAGGTTATTGATTGGGCTGTCTTTATTGACGATCAGCACGCTCCAGTAACCCGGGGAGCCATCTGCCGCAACGGTCTGGGCAAAGACCTGACCGTTCGCGCGATCGACGGCTTCCATCGCAGAGAGGTTGCCATACCAGGCGATGTCCACTTTGTTAAAGCGCATCCCCTGGATGATGCCCGCGTAGTCCGGGGCGAAGAAGGCGTTCACTTTGATCCCCAGTTTGGTTTCCATATCTTTCAGGAACGGTTCCCACTGAGGTTTGAGATTCTGCTGTGATTCCGTCGAAATAATGCCGAAGTTCAGTGCTTTTTCCTGTTCTTCCGCGTACGCAGGGCTTAACAGGGTGCTGATGCTGAACATGCTGGTGAAGGCCAGCGCGGCAACGGCTTTGTAGCTCATGTACTTTCCTCGGATCGGGTTGGGTTATGCAGCCTGCGCGTTCTCATCGACGCGATTAATGCTGCGGTAGAGATGGTCGAAACGGTCGTTATCAAACTGCTGGCTTGCGCCATCAAAGAACACATGCCCCTGACGCAGCGCGACGATGCGTTCGCAGTAGCGCAGGGCGTAATCCACCTGATGCAGCGTCACCACAACGGTGATGCCGTCGTTCTGGTTAATGTCGCGCAGGGTTTCCATCACGATGCGGGCGGATTCCGGGTCGAGCGAGGCAATCGGCTCATCGGCCAGGATCACTTTGGCTTTTTGCATCAGCGCACGGGCAATCGCCACGCGCTGCTGCTGACCACCGGACAGGGTGGACACGCGCTGGTGGGCGAAGTGGGCCATACCGACGCGGGTCAGCGCCTGCAACGCCTGTTGTTTCTGTGAAGGGGAGAACCAGCGCAGACAGGTACGCCAGTACGGGGTGCTGCCGAGTGCGCCAATCAGGACGTTTTCCAGCACCGTCAGGCGATTCACCAGGTTGAACTGCTGGAAGATGTAGCCTGTTTGCGCCCGGCTTTTGCGAATATCACGCGCCAGACGGCCTGCGCGCTGCACGGTGTTACCCAGCAGTTCGACATGGCTTTCAGGGGTTTTATCGCCGGTAATAAGACCGCTCAGGTGACGCAGAAGGGTGGATTTACCTGAACCGGATGGGCCCAGCAGTGCCACCATTTCGCCCTGCTGGACGGTCAGATCAACGGCATGAAGAGCCTTATTGTGATGAAAGGTCTTGCTCAGTTTCTCGACGCGGATGACAGTTTGCATGTGCACAGGCCTCAGAATAAATGTGGCCTCATGCTGGCGTATCAATGTGACATTTGGGTTAAGTGCAGGTTGCGGGAAGTTGAATAGTTGACGTGAAAGCGATGACAGTCAGTCCAGGCCCGGTCAGCGCAGCGCCTCCGGGTGCTGTGCCGGATGCGCTGCGCTTATACGGCTTACGACGGCTGTTGCTGCTTAACGACGTTAATCATCCACGGCACGCCGTATTTGTCGGTGACTTTACCAAAACCGTGCGCCCAGAAGGTCTCCTGCCAGGCCATTTCAACATTACCGCCGGCGGCCAGATTATCGAACCAGCGTTTGCCTTCCGCCACGTCCTGGGTGTCGAGCACCAGGGTAAACCCGGCGTACTGCGCTTTACTGCCTGGCGGTAACCCGTCGCTCATCATGATATCGCTGCCTGCGATGCGGACATTCGAGTGAGCAATCGCGGAATCCGGGAATTTCATCCCTGAAGGACAGCCTTCTTCACTGTTGTCGTCTTTTGGCATTTCGCCGAAGGTGATTTTATAGAGAACGTCTGCGCCGACGGCCTGCTGGTAGAAGGCGCTTGCCTCTGCACAGTTGCCGGCGAAAGAGATGTAGGGACTTAATGGCATAATCTTTACCTCAGGTAAAAGAAGCCAGTTAAGTTTAGTTGTTGTAGGCCCGGTAAGCGAAGCGCCACCGGGCGCTTTTGCCGGATGCGCTGCGCTTATCCGGCCTACAAAAAAACAGAAATCAGTTCTTTTTCACGAATTCAGATTTCAGCTTCATTGGGCCAAAACCATCAATTTTGCAGTCAATATTATGGTCGCCTTCAACCAGACGGATATTCTTCACTTTGGTGCCAATCTTCAGCATTGAAGAGCTGCCTTTCACTTTCAGATCTTTAACGACGGTAACACTGTCGCCATCGGCCAGCAGATTACCGTTAGCATCTTTAACGATCAGCGTATCGCTATCCTGTGAAGGTTCTGCATTGTTCCATTCATGGGCGCATTCCGGGCAGATGAACATGCCATTATCTTCGTAAGTGTATTCAGAATTGCATTTCGGGCAGTGTGGGAGTTGCATGTCGGGATCCTCAAAAAAGTGCTTAACGGGCTGGAAAGTGCCAGCTAAATGACGGCATGGTGCCGAAAAAGGCGGCAAGTATAGCGCAAATCCACAATCTTGTCGGTGATATTCCATAATAAAAAAAATACAAAATTTCTGTCGGGAATGACACTTTCTGTCAGTCAGATAAGCGATTCTTACGGCATTAAGACCGTGGAAAACGTTGATGTTAAATATATCGATTATTTGATTACATCAAATTGCTACGCTCCTTCATTTCGGATAAGGTTGAGCAGTAACTTGTTATTTATCCACAGTCTCTAGCGCCATGCAGCAAATGGCGGCGGTGAATTACCTCTCTTTTTAGGTGGGTAAATAATGATGATATATCCTGAAATTTCCTAAAAATGCGCTACGCTTTTTATCTTTTGGTTATCCGACCAGGAGGGGAGTTTTACACGTAATACAATGATAAGAATATAATTCTGATTATCATCAATCAGTTATATTTAAGTGAACATGTTTTCCACACGTGATCATATAAGCCGAAACAGCATAATTAAAACGAAGTGGCTTAATAAAAGTAATAAATTTGCGTTAAGGAAAGGCTTTTATCATGCACACACAGACCATTTTTGAATTAAGCCAGGAAGCGGAACGCTTGCTCCAGCTTGCTTTGCAGAATCTTGATACGTTGAAATCAATGCCAGTAGCGATGCTGGATAGTACGACTGCTGCTATATCTGGTGAAAATAACAACGTTTTACCTTTGCATTTCAGCGCGCGTGGCGTAGAAGCTCAGCAGGCGATGCTGAATAATGAATTACGGAAAATAACCCGTCTTGAAATGGTATTGGCAATTGTTGGAACCATGAAAGCGGGTAAATCGACAACCATTAATGCGATTGTGGGCACGGAGGTCTTACCGAACCGCAATCGCCCCATGACGGCACTGCCCACGCTGATTCGCCATACCCCTGGCCAGAAAGAGCCTGTGCTGCATTTCTTACATGTTGCGCCTATTGATGCCTTGATCCAGCAGCTTCAGCAAAAGCTGTGTAACTCCGATCGCGGCAAACTGACGCGTCGTCTTGAAATTGATAAAGATATGAATGCGCTCCTGGAGCGTATCGAAAAAGGCGAAGCATTTGAAAAACACCACCTTGGTGCGCAACCTATATTTCATTGTCTGAAAAACCTTAACGATCTGGTGAGGTTATCTCAGGCGTTGGGTGTTGATTTCCCGTTTACAGAATATGCCTCCATTGAACATATCCCGGTAATTGAAGTGGAGTTTGTGCATCTTGCCGGTATGGATCCCCACCTGGGGCAATTGACCCTGCTGGATACCCCGGGGCCGAATGAGGCCGGGCAGCCTCATCTGCAAAAAATGCTCAGTGAGCAACTGGCGCGCGCGTCAGCGGTGCTGGCGGTGATGGATTACACCCAGCTTAAATCGATTTCCGATCACGAGGTGCGTCAGGCAATTTCCGCGGTTGGAAAATCGGTGCCACTGTACGCCCTGGTCAATAAGTTCGATCAGAAAGACCGCAACAGCGACGATGAAGAACAAGTCAGGGCGATGATTTCCGGCACGCTGATGAAAGGGAATATCTCACCGGGGCAGATTTACCCGGTTTCTTCGATGTGGGCCTACCTTGCAAACCGTGCCCGTTTTGAGATGGCAGCAAATGGCTGCCTGCCGAATCATCAGGAGCAGCGCTGGGTGCAGGATTTTGCCGAAGCGGCGCTGGGGCGGCGCTGGCGTACGGCTGATTTGGACAATGCCGAGCATATTCGCCATGCGGCGGACCTGCTGTGGGAAGACTCGCTGTTTGAGCAGCCTATCCGTAAGCTGATTTATGCCGCCTATGCTAATGCGTCACTCTTTGCCCTGCGTTCGGCCTCCCACAAGCTGCTGAACTATGCGCAAAACGCCAGGGAGTACCTCGAGTTTCGCTATCAGGGTTTGACGGTTGCTTTTGAGGCGCTCGAGCTGAACATTGCGCGCCTGGAAGAGGATATGGCACTGCTACAGACCCGGCAGAATGTGGTCAGCGATGAAGTACAACATGAGGTCGGCCAGGCGCTGTGCGCTACTGATTACGCTATCGCTCAGCAAAAACTCTGGCTGCAAACGTCGATTGAGCATGTCTTCAGCAACGGCAATATTCTTGATTTGGCGGGGATTGATTCGCGCGATTTACGCCACAAGGCCGAGGAAGGGCTGCAACAGCTGGTGCTGGAAGATGAAGGCCAGGCCCAGATTGTCCTGAGTAAGATCCGCTCGTCCTGCGAACTGATTATGCTGGATGCGCAGAGTAAAATTAGCCGGGAACTGGCGCTGCGCTTTGATCAGCTCGAGTCCACGCTGGCGCGTTCGCTCAATGAGGCGATGCGTCCCATCGAAACGCGTATTAAAGAACAGCTGAGCCACGCCGGGTTCCGCGCGCGGATCAGCTTCCCGGCGTTTCAGGCTAACCAGCTGAATTTCAATACCCGCGCGCTGTTTAATGACGCGATCGCGATGGATGACCGCCCTGCCGGGCCGCCGTCAGGGGCGGGGAGCGTGCGTGAAACGGTTTCCCGCTGGCTGAACAATCCGGGTTGGGGCTGGGAAGATTACGTCGAGACGCGCACCCGATATGTTATCGATGTTGGACTGCTTCATGACAAATTTAAGCAACATATTGATCAGTTTTGTGAACAAATCCGTAAAGCTTTGGCCGCGCAGGTCGATGTCTCTGTTACGGCGGGTATGGCAACGTTCTTTGCAGAATTTTCGTTATGCCTGACCGGGTTACAGGAAAGCTTGCGTGATAGCCTCGCAGTACGGCAGCAAAATGAGCATTCGACCCGAGCGCTCAGTCAGCTGTTGAAGCAAAGTATCACTACTGCGACGTGGATTCAGGAAGATACCCGACTGTTACGCGATGATATTCAAACTCTATTCGCGGCAGAGCAACCATGACAACACAACTACTGGACGGTCCCGGGCGGACGCTGGAGTGTATTCATCCTAAATTTATGGTCGATCTGGTTCAGGGGGTGGACGCGGTGCGTCATGCCCCTTTGGGGCCGCAACAGCTGCAATTTCGTGAGCGTTTGACTCAGGAGATCATGACGCACACCCGGCTGCGGCCCTGGGCGATGGCGGGAATGCTCAACGAAAATGCGGCATTGCGTCTGGGCCTGGCCGAGAAGCTGGCGGGGATGCTCGACCCGGGACACCTGGCGTTGACGCGAATGACGGATAAACTGACCGCGCTACGCCAACAGACTAACCCACGCGCGCCGCAGTCGCCGGCGCTGATGCAGCAATACGACGAACTCTCATCTCATTTTCAGCAGCGCGCAAACTATAAAGAAAAAGCGTTAACACAGCGTGGCCTGACGGTGCAGGCCGGCGAGCACAGCGAACAGATTTTTACCCGCTGGCGCGCCGGGCATTATGACGGCTGGTCACTTGCCGGGCGGTGCTACATCGTGCTGGAGGAGCTACGCTGGGGGCCGTTTGGCGATGCATGTCGCCTGGCAAATGAAGATGTGGCGGAGATGCTCAAAGATAACCTGCGCAGCATGGCGGCAAACTATCTTGCGCAGGGCATTAATGCTTCCCCCGCGACCCGGCATTTTTATCATCAATGGCTGACGACGCCTGCTTCTCCGGGGCTGGTTGATCACAAAGATATGCTGGGATGGCTTGGTGACTGGTGTCAGGCAGATAAACACCCTGTGAGCTGGTCGGTGACGCAGAACTGGCAAACTGTCGCCTTAGGGATGCCGAGACTCTGTTCAGCGAAACGGCTGGTGGATGCCATGGTAGAAGAGATTTTTGGCTGAGGTTCTTGTTACGTACCCTCTCCACACAAGGAGAGGGTATCGTTCGCCACGGCGTATTAGTGATGCAACTCTACCGCTTTTTGTTCCACTTTCTGAGCCTCTACACTCCCGAAGCGTTTAGCGTACAGCGCGGTAATGATCGGCACCAGAATGGCCGTCACAATCACGCTGGCTGCAACCAGCGCCGTCGCTGAGGCGGCAACAGGTTCGAAGGCCGGGTTAATCTGGGCAATAATGACCGGGTTTGCCACGGCAGCCCCCGCGGCTGAAGAGGCGGCAACACCTGCGGTTCCGTTTCCTCCGCCAATCACTCGGTCGGCAATAATCAGTGGGATCCCGGTGATGACGATAACCGCCACGCCCAGCACAATACCCAGCAGGCCAGTATCAAGGATAACGTTCAGGTTGATGGTATTGCCGAGCGCAAAACCAAAGAACGGGATCAGCACTGGCGTCGCTTTGCTGAAGAAATCACGCAGATCGTGGTCAAGGTTACCCAGCGCAAAACCGATCAGGAATGGCAGGATGGCGCCGACAAAGTGATGCGGTTCAAACGTTGCCAGACCCGCAGAGCCGAGGATCAGCATGGTCATGAGTGGGCCGGATTCCAGAGACATCAGGACGAAAGCGCCGGATTCTTCTTTTGTGCCGTACTGGTTCATCAGGCTGGCATATAACCCGCCGTTGGTCATATCCATCGCCGAGACAATAGCCAGAACGGATAATCCGGCAAAGAAACCGGTCTGCACGCCATTCTCAGGAATAAACAGGGCGCAGACCATTGCGACTATCCAGGCTACCGCAATTTTGGTGAGAACCAGCGTCCCTGATTTACGCAAAACGGTCCCTGTTGCGCGTAAATTAATAGAGGCCCCAATACAAAAGAACCATACCGCCAGAATTGGGACCGTACCGGTGATCATCCCTTTCGTGAAACCACCAAAATAAGCCCCGGTATTCGGTGCCAGAGTATTCAGGATCGCACCAAGCACAAGCGGGACCAGCATCATACCGCCAGGAATGCGTTCAATCGTGGCTTTAATTTTCATGTTTAACCCTCACATCTCACCCCGCGTGATTGGCGAAAAAGGCGAAAAAATAATTCAATTAATTCAACGAATTGATGGTTTATGACAGCCGTTAATTCGTTATCCATGCAATAAATTTAAATAAGTGACTTCCGCTTAACGTTCGAAGGAAGCACTCAAAGTGTGGTGTTCGGATTTATGATGCGATCATCGGAATGATGATTCAATGAAAATAAAACAGTGTTTTAGTTATCTAAATCACATATTTTGTGTAAACATTCGCATTGCCGGTTGATAATTAAAAATTCTGTAAATTTGGTGTGAAGAAATGTGGATTGTTTTTTGTTAGGGGAAAAATAATAACCCCCGTAAGGATATTTTTCGGGCGTCATCTGAAAGGGTACAAAGGAGGGATAATTGACAATTCCTGAAGGCAGTTGACGAACAGGGGAAATATGTGTGAAGTTGATCACAAATATAAACGCTGGTAGGGTAAAGGAAGTCATTAACTGCCCAGACAGGCGTCAACAGGTTCGGTTGTATAGGCGTAAAACGTCAATGTAAGTAAACCTGCTACGCTTGAAGAGGACATGCGCAAGAGGCGCTCACCTGGTCCACAGACTGCAGGAGTTTCTGTGGGGTGGACAGGGCCAACTCTATGAGGATAGCAATGCTTAAAAGGAAAAAAGTAAAACCCATCACCCTTCGCGATGTCACCATTATTGATGATGCGAAACTGCGTAAAGCGATCACTGCCGCCTCGCTCGGTAATGCGATGGAATGGTTCGATTTCGGTGTCTACGGCTTTGTCGCCTATGCGTTAGGTAAGGTGTTCTTCCCGGGCGCCGACCCCAGCTTGCAGATGATTGCCGCGCTGGGTACGTTCTCCGTACCCTTCCTGATCCGCCCGCTTGGCGGTTTGTTCTTCGGGATGCTCGGCGATAAATACGGTCGCCAGAAAATACTCGCCATTACCATTGTGATTATGTCGATCAGTACGTTCTGTATCGGCCTGATACCGTCTTATGCCTCCATCGGCATCTGGGCACCCATTCTGCTGCTGCTCTGTAAGATGGCGCAGGGCTTCTCTGTGGGCGGTGAATACACCGGTGCGTCGATCTTCGTCGCGGAGTACTCCCCGGACAGAAAACGCGGCTTTATGGGAAGCTGGCTGGATTTCGGCTCGATTGCCGGGTTTGTGATGGGGGCGGGGGTCGTCGTTCTGATTTCGACCGTCGTGGGCGAAGATAACTTCCTGGACTGGGGCTGGCGTATTCCGTTCTTCCTGGCGCTGCCGCTGGGGATTATCGGTCTGTATCTGCGTCATGCTCTTGAAGAGACCCCAGCGTTCCAGCAGCACGTTGAAAAACTGGAGCAGGGCGATCGTGAAAGCCTTCAGGAAGGTCCGAAAGTCTCGTTCAAAGAGATTGCGACCAAACACTGGCGCAGCCTGCTGGTCTGTATCGGGATGGTGATTTCCACCAACGTGACTTACTACATGCTGCTGACCTACATGCCGAGCTACCTGTCGCATAACCTGCACTACTCGGAAGATCACGGTGTGTTGATCATCATCGCCATCATGGTGGGGATGCTGTTTGTTCAGCCGATTATGGGTCTGATGAGCGACCGTTTTGGCCGTCGACCATTTATCATTCTGGGTAGTGTTGCGCTGTTCCTGCTGGCTATCCCAGCCTTTATCCTGATTAACAGTGATGTGCTGGGGCTGATTTTTGCCGGGCTGCTGATGCTGGCAGTGATCCTCAACTGCTTCATCGGGGTGATGGCGTCTACGTTGCCTGCCATGTTCCCGACGCATATTCGCTACAGTGCGCTGGCCGCCGCGTTTAACATTTCGGTGCTGATTGCCGGTCTGACGCCAACGCTTGCCGCGTCGCTGGTGGAAAGCACGCAGAACCTGATGATGCCGGCCTATTACCTGATGGTTATCGCGGTGATTGGTCTGATTACCGGTTTAACGATGAAGGAAACGGCGAACCTGCCGCTGAAAGGGGCTACGCCTGCGGCATCTGACCTCCAGGAAGCGAAGGAGATCCTGCGCGAGCATCACGATAATATCGAGCAGAAGATTGAAGATATCGATGCCGAGATTGAGGCATTGCAGTTGAAGCGTTCGCGCCTGGTGGATCAGCATCCACGCATCAACGAGTAAGACAGAAAACCCGCCGATGGCGGGTTTTTCTTTATGGGGTTAGCATCCCGCAGCGATGTAATCGCCGTTGGCGCTGATGGGGATAACCGTCAGGAACAGAACCGTTGCAAACAGGATCAACACAATCCCGCCGGCAATTTTGACCACCGGCACCAGCCAGCTCAGGGACGAATTCCCGCCAAAGTACGCGACCGTGCGCTCACGGGCATAACGCACCGCCAGTGACAGACCCATGATCGACAGCGCAGTACCCAGCGCCATGGTCATTACCGCTGCAATTCCCCAGGTCACAATCCCCAGCGCATTAGAGAACATCAAAATCATGATCGCCCCGCTGCACGGACGTGCGCCAATCGCCAGAATCACCCCCAGGCGCGTTTTCCAGTCGCCCTGAGTCAGGTCTGCGCCTACGCCGTGGTGGCCGCAGCCACAATGTTCATCGTGCTGGTGCATAGGCCTGATGGCATTGATGGTCAGTTTTCGCGGGCGCAGGCTTTTCAGCGCCTGGTAAATGACAAAGGCACCGAATGCGCCAATCAGCACCGCACTGATTTTCTCCACATACCAGCGGCTGGTACTGAGATCCCCGGACGCGAGGTTAAACCCGACGGCCAGAATAAAGACAAACAGGATCGCGCTAACGCCCTGCATCAGGCTGCCGAGGAAGGGCACTATCCGGGCAGCCAGTTGACTCTCTTTGTTGGTGCTGAGATAGGTGGTAACAATAAATTTGCCGTGCCCCGGGCCAATCGCGTGCAGCACGCCGTAAAAAAACGCGCCCGTCAGTAGCCATAACCCACCGCTGTACTGATGGTTATTGAGTTGCAGCAGATACATGACAAGGTAGCGATGCAGTGTGATTTGTGTGGCGAGACACCACTGAATAAAGGCATTCCAGTGGGAATGCAGGGTAAAACCTGCTACCAGGAGAGCCAGCAACATCAACCCTGCGGTCGGGATGCGCCAGTCGTAGCTAAGGCGTTGAGTGGTCATGAGTTGGCCTGCAACGGGAGTGGACTCTGCGGGAAGTATAGCAAGTCAGGCGTGGGCGATCTCTGATGGAAGTTACCTGGGGAGTAACGGATTTCCAAAAGCAAAAACCCGCCTTTTGGGCGGGTTCTTTAAATAGTGGTGCCCGGACTCGGAATCGAACCAAGGACACGGGGATTTTCAATCCCCTGCTCTACCGACTGAGCTATCCGGGCAACGGGGCGCATTAAACCGCAATCACGCACGGTCGTCAACATTATTTCGGGAAAAGCTGTTCAACTGCTTAACTTTGCGGCAATCTGTCGGTTTGCGCGGCGAAATTGCACAAATCTTCCAGACAGGTTTGCCGCAGTGTGACAATGCTGATGAGAAGAGGAGGGCAGTATGGCGAACGACTGGCTTGAGCTGCGTCAGCATTCAGACACGGGCATTGAAACGATTAAAGCGCACTTTGAAGGCCATGCGTTTGATCCACACTGGCACGATAGCTACCTGGTCGGCATTACCCTTGCCGGTACTCAGCAGTTTCACTGTCGGCGCGAGCGCCATCGTAGCCATCCCGGGGATGCATTTTTACTGGAGCCAGGTGAGATCCACGACGGGGATGCGCCGGTAGAAGGCGGTTTTACCTATCTGACGTTTTATCTGGATGAACAGTGGCTGACGAAAACGCTTCATGGGCTGTATGACACCGTACCTGGCAGCTATTCGCTGCACTTTGCTCAAACGCTGACGCGAGAGCCGCAGCTGGTGCGTTCGATTGGCGAGACGTTTACCGCGCTTCACAGCGATGAGATGAAAATCGTCCAGCAGAGCACGATGGACGGCCTGCTGGCGCAAATTACCTCCCACTGCCACTGGCGTAAAAGATTACCCTCGCAACTACAGAGCGCGGCGGTGGCCCATCGCGCACGCGATTATCTGTATGCCCATATTGGCGATAACATCGGGTTGTCCGATCTTGCGCGGGAAACCGGGACGGACAGGTTTACCCTGACGCGCTGTTTTAAACGCGAGTTTCACCTTGCTCCGCACGCCTGGCTTATCCAGCTGCGGCTGGCAAAAGCACGCCAGTGCCTGGCGCGCGGAGAACAGCCAGTCGACGTTGCCGCGGCTCTGGGCTTTGCCGACCAAAGCCACCTGGGGCGCTGGTTCCAGCGGGCATACCGTATTTCGCCAGCCCATTACCGTCGGTTGTGCACAAACCTTCCAGACGTTTCCAGAAAATAGCGTCACATTCATGGCTCTTATAAAAAGGAGCCACCTGTGAGTCTGATCCCCTTCCTGCTGTTTGCATTTGTTGCCTCGATAACGCCGGGGCCAACCAATATTCTGGTGCTGACCAACAGCCAACATTTTGGTGTGAAAAATACCGTGCCTGCCATTCTGGGCGGCTGTATTGCCGCGAGTGCCATCGTGTTGATTTCAGGTGCGGGAGCAGGTGAAGTGTTGCGTCAGTATCCGTTGATCCGTCAGGTAATGAGCTGGGCAGGCGTGCTGTGGCTAAGCTGGATGAGTTGGCAGCTGTTTAGCGCGCCCGCGGCGAATCTGTCGTCGAAAAGCCCTAACCGCTTTACCGCCCAGGCAGCGGCGCTATTGCAGGTTGTTAACCCGAAAACCTGGATGATGGCGCTGGCGGTTGTCAGCCTGTTTGCCCCGACAAGCGATAACGCACTGCGCGATATTGCCCTGATGGCGCTGTGGTTTTTGATGATCTCGATTGCGTGTCTGTTGTGCTGGGCGTGGCTTGGCAAAGCGGTGAACAGAATTTTTCGCACCACCGTGGCGATGGTGCGTTTTCAGCGGCTGATGGCGGTGTGCCTGTTGGTTTCAGCCTGGGCCGGGATGCTGGCTTAGGTTAACGCGCCACCTGAACGGCACTGTGCAAAACGCAGAATATCTTCTGCCAGACGGTGCGCCGTATCCACGTCGGCCTGGCTACGGTTCACCAGCATCCGGCTCAGACAGCCTTCCAGCACCAGCTCCATTTGCCTGGCGACCATGGCAGGGTCGTCCACTTCAAGCGTGGTGAGCAGCTCGTGGGTGAAGTCATGCGCCGCCCGTTTCTGCTGATTGGCCAGCTGGTGGATCGGATGCTCAGGGTCGGGGTAGAAGGTACAGGCGGCGATAAACAGGCAGCCAGGGTAACGGTTGTTACTCACGCATTCAGTCAGTGCGGTATAGCGCGCCAGCAATTTTTGCTCAGCTGTCAGCTCTTCATTTAACATGAGCTGCCTGCGCCAGATGTCGACCTGCTGGCTCAGATAGCGCAGGGCGTCATAATGCAGCGCCTCTTTATCGGGCCAGAAACGCTTCAGTTCATCCAGAGGGTAATCGATACGGTCGGCTACCATCTCAAGCGTGGTGCTGGCTATCCCTTGAATCTCAAGCAATTGCAGGGCTTGTCCCAGTACGTCTTCGCGTTGCACGGTGTTCTCCTCCGTTTTTCCCAACGGTTTGTTCCGTCTAAAGTGTCGTTTACGGTTGGCGATCATGCAAATGCGCGCTAAATGCCGCGGCATCCATAAACCCGGTCACGCGTGCCGCGGGCTGCTCCTCGCCCTGTTTATTGAAAAACAGGATGGTGGGCAGGCCGAGCACGTTGAGCTGTTTCAGTAACGCCTTATCCTGCGCGTTGTTCGCCGTGACATTTGCCTGAAGCAACACGGTCTCTTTCAGTGCGCTTTGCACCTGCGGATCGCTAAAGGTGTATTTCTCGAACTCTTTGCAGGCTACACACCAGTCGGCATAGAGATCAAGCATAACGGGCCGGCCATTCGCCTGAGCCAGGGCCGTGTTCAGTTCATCAACGTTCTTAATCTGCGTGAAGTTCAGGTGCGCCTGCGTTTGCGCGGTGGGCGCGCCAAACGCCCAGTCCTGCAATGGACGTACGCTTATCAGTGCGGCGGCCAGCAACAGGATTTGCACCAGGCGCATCCAGGGGTTTTTCGCGCCCAGGCTGGTAATAAATGCCCAGCCAAAGAACGCCACGCCCAGTATTGCCCACAGGCGCAGGCCCCAGATATCGCCGATGATGCGTTCCAGCAGGAACACCGGCAGCGCAAGGATCACAAACCCAAACGCTGTTTTCACGGTTTCCATCCACGGGCCGCTCTTCGGCAGCAGACGGTTGCCGAACACCGTCACCAGGATCAACGGTAAGCCCATGCCGAGTGCGTACAGGTAGAGCGTGCCACCGCCCAGCCACATATTGCCACTCTGTGCGATGTACAGCAGGATGGCGCTCAGCGGTGCCGTGGTGCAAGGCGAACAAATCAGCCCGGCAATGGCACCCATCGCAAACACGCCGCCAGCGGAGCCGCCCTGCTGACGGTTGCTCATCAGCGTTAAGCGGGTTTGCAGCGATGACGGCAGCTGCAGCGTAAACAGGCCAAACATCGACAGCGCCAGCAGGGTAAAGACACCCGCCAGGCCGATAAGCACATACGGATGTTGCAGCGCTGCCTGGAACTGAAGCCCGGCGGCGGCGACCACAAGGCCGAGCGCGGTATAGGTGAGCGCCATTCCCTGCACGTAGATAAAGGCCAGCAGCAGCGCCCGGGCGGTGGACAGCCGTTGTTTACCGCCAAGCACAATGCCGGAAATCAGCGGATACATCGGCAGAACGCAAGGCGTAAAGGCAATGCCGATACCAATCAGTAAAGCCCAGAGTGCGGAGAAGGGAAGCGTAGACCCCGGTTCACTCCCGACGCTCTTCCCGGAAGATTGAGGGGATATGTCGGCGGCCATTTTGACTTCGCTCAGCGGCACGACTTTTGTTTCCGGCGGATAGCAGAAACCGGCGTCCGCACAGCCCTGATAAGTGACCGTCAGCGTGGCGCCTTTATCGGCCTGATTCACCGTCACCGGCACGCTCAGGCGCTGGCGATAGATTTCACTTTTGCCGTAAAACTCGTCTTCGTGCCACTCGCCTTTGGGTAACTGAAGCTGGCCAACGTTCGCCTGGGCAGGGGTAATGCTGACCTGCTTGCGATAGAGGTAATAACCGTCTTTAACCTGCCATGTCAGATTCAGGTCATGCTGGTTTTGCTGGAAATCAAAGACGAACGCCTGGTCGGCGGGAATAAAGTTAGAGCGGCCGGGTGCATCGAATAACCCGGCAAAAGCTGATGTGCTGCACAGCAGCAGGATCAGCGTAAGGACGCGTTGAGCCATGAGAGATAATCGTTATCGCCGTGGACCACCGGGAGTACCAGCAGTTCCGGGGTTTGGTAAGGATGATGAGACTTGAGACAATCGAGGAGCGCCTGCTGATTCACCGTGTTAGTTTTCAGCAGCATTTGTACTTCGTACTCCTGTTCCAGTTTGCCTTCCCAGTAATACAGGGAGGTGGCGCCGGGAAGGAGGGTGACGCAGGCAGCCAGTTTTTCTGCCAGCACTTTAGCGGCAAGATCCTGGGCAGAAGCTTCATCGGGAGCGGTACAAAGCACAACAACAGCGTCTGGTGTATTCACAGGTCGACCTCGTTATCGCGAAAAAAAACACTATACCATGCGAGGGCGCTGCTCATTAATGAATCGGGCCGCAGAGCGACCCGATTTTAACTATTTTTACAACCGTAAAGGATTTACAGCACGACGCCGCCGATGATAAAGCCGAGGATGACGCAAAGCGAAATCGCGACCACACCCGGGATCAGGAACGCGTGGTTAAACACATACTTACCGATACGGGTAGAGCCGGTGTCGTCCATTTCAACCGCCGCCAGCAGGGTTGGGTAAGTCGGCAGTACGAACAGCGCAGACACCGCCGCAAAAGAGGCAATTGCCGTCAGCGGGGTTACGCCCAGCATCAGTGCCGCAGGCATCAGCGCTTTGGTGGTTGCCGCCTGGGAGTACAGCAGCGTGGCAGCGAAGAACAGCACCACAGCCAGCAGCCACGGGTAGTTGTGCAGCAGGTCACCGGCAACGGTCTGGATATCCGCGATATGCGCTTTCACGAAAGTATCACCAAGCCAGGCCACACCCAGTACGCACACGCAGGCGCTCATACCAGACTTAAAGGTGCTCGCATTCAGTACTTCGCCGGTGTCGATTTTACAGGTGATGCTAATCAGCGTGGCGATGGTCAGCATGAACACCACAATCGCTTCGTTACGCGGCAGAACCGGGTTCTGAATCAGCCCCACGGTATCGCTGATGGCGGTGGCGTAGAACATTACAGCCACAATGCCGATCAGGAACAGCAGTACGGAGCGTTTTGCGTGCGGTTTCAGCTCGAAGACCTGGCTGCCGCGCAGTTTCACTTCACCTTTTGCCAGACGCTCCTGATAAACCGGATCGTCTTTCAGTTCGGCACCGAGGAAGTTACACAACACGGCGGTGATCATCACCGCAATCAGCGTGACCGGAATACAGATCCCCAGCAGCGTCAGGTAGCTCACGCCCATTGGCTCCAGGATGCCCGCAAAGAAAACCACGGCAGCGGAAATCGGTGAAGCGGTGATGGCAATCTGGGATGCCACCACGGCGATGGAAAGCGGACGAGACGGGCGAATGCCTTGCTCTTTCGCCACTTCGGTGATCACCGGCAGCGTGGAGAACGCCGTGTGGCCCGTCCCGGCGAGAATGGTCATAAACCACGTCACCAGCGGGGCAAGGAAGGTAATGTATTTTGGATGGCGGCGCAGCATACGTTCCGCCAGGCTCACCAGGTAATCCATACCGCCCGCCACCTGCATGGCAGCGATAGCGGCAATAACGGCCATGATGATTTCGATAACGTCAAAAGGGATTGCGCCGGGTTTGATCTGAAAGATAAGGGTAAGAACGAGCACCCCAAGACCACCGGCAAAACCGATGCCGATACCCCCGAGTCGTGCGCCCAAATAAATCGCCAACAAGACGATAACGAGTTCTGCTCCAAACATAAGTGCCTTCCTTGTTTATTAACAAGTTGATATTAAATTGTTGTGTAATTGGTAACGCTTAAAAAGAAAAAAGGCACGTCACAAGTGACGTGCCTTTCGCAAGCTTAGCCTGAACTGCTACTGTTCGCTTTCATCGGTATAACGTTTCGCTTTATAGGCCGGGTGCATCAGGTTTTGCGCCGAGAAAATGTCGTCCAGCTCCGCTTCGGTCAACAGACCGCGCTCCAGCACCACTTCACGCACGCTCTTACCGGTTTCAGCACAAATCTTACCGACGATGTCGCCGTTATGGTGGCCGATGAACGGGTTGAGGTAGGTGACGATACCGATGGAGTTATACACGTAGCCTTCACACACTTCTTTATTCGCGGTGATACCGTTAATGCATTTTTCCAGCAGGTTGTAGCACGCGTTGGTCAGGATGTGGATGGATTCAAACATCGCCTGGCCAATCACTGGCTCCATCACGTTCAGCTGCAACTGACCGGCTTCAGAGGCCATGGTCACGGTGGTGTCGTTACCAATGATTTTGAAGCAGACCTGGTTCACCACTTCTGGCACCACCGGGTTGACTTTGGCTGGCATGATAGAGGAGCCCGCCTGGAGTTCTGGCAGGTTGATTTCATTCAGGCCAGCGCGCGGGCCGGAAGAGAGCAGGCGCAGGTCGTTACAGATTTTAGACAGTTTCACCGCCAGACGTTTCAGCGCGCTGTGTACCATCACGTATGCGCCGCAGTCGGAGGTGGCTTCAATCAGGTCTTCAGCCGGGACAACCGGCAGGTTAGAGACTTCCGCCAGTTTCTGCACCGCCAACTGCTGATAGCCGTCCGGGGTGTTCAGACGTGTACCGATGGCGGTTGCGCCCAGGTTCACTTCCAGCAGCAGTTCAGAGGTGCGCAGCAGGTTTTTGGTTTCTTCATTCAGCAGAACGTTAAACGCGTGGAACTCCTGACCGAGGGTCATCGGAACCGCGTCCTGCAGCTGGGTGCGCCCCATTTTCAGGATGTCCTGGAACTCAACAGCTTTACGCTGGAAGCCATCGCCCAGCTGGTTGATAGCGTCGACCAGTTTCACCACGGAGGCGTACACCGCGATGCGGAAACCGGTAGGGTAGGCATCGTTGGTGGACTGGCATTTGTTCACGTGGTCGTTCGGGTTGAGGTACTGGTATTCACCTTTCTGATGACCCATCAGCTCCAGGCCGATGTTTGCCAGCACTTCGTTGGTATTCATATTGACGGAGGTACCCGCGCCGCCCTGATAGACGTCAACCGGGAACTGATCCATGCATTTGCCGTTGTTCAGCACTTCATCGCACGCGGCGATAATCGCATTTGCAGCGCTTTTCGGAATGGTTTGCAGCTCTTTGTTTGCCAGTGCTGCGGCTTTCTTCACCATCACCATGCCACGCACAAACTCAGGGATGTCGCTGATTTTGCTGTTGCTGATGTAGAAGTTTTCAATCGCTCTCAGAGTGTGAACACCGTAGTAGGCATCCGCTGGAACTTCCCTGGTACCCAACAAATCTTCTTCGATACGAATGTTGTTTAACATGTGAACCTTCTTTTCAAGCTGCCGATGGATTGTACTAAACACACAGTATATATGTGGTTTTGAATATTTTATGACCGACGATTATTCCCTCAATCGGCCAGATGCTCGAGATCATATGCTGATAATAGCGAATTGCCGTAATCTGGATCACTTATTATCGACCCGATTCCATGATAATTATTAATCTGTGAAATGAGTCACCGCTTTAATATTTCCAAAAAAAATATCCGTGCAAACTGATTGAATTTTGGCTAACCGCCTCCATCTCTTCTACACGCGAGTTGCGAACACATTCAGACAGAGGCCAGACGCCTCTGCCACACAGGAGATGCCAGTGCGCTGGATACCGTTTATTGCTTTTTTTCTCTATGTTTACATTGAGATTTCGATTTTTATCCAGGTCGCCCATGTGCTTGGCGTCCTGCTGACGTTGATCCTGGTTATCTTCACGTCGGTGATTGGGATGTCTCTGGTGCGTAATCAGGGTTTCAAAAATTTCCTGTTAATGCAGCAGAAGATGGCGGCAGGTGAAAGCCCGGCCGCGGAGATGATTAAAAGCGTGTCGCTGATTATTGCCGGCTTGCTGCTGATCCTGCCGGGGTTCTTTACCGACTTCCTGGGGCTGTTGCTGCTGTTACCGCCGGTGCAAAAGCACCTGACCATGAAGTTAATGCCTCACCTGAGCTTCAGCCGGATGCCGGGCGGTGGTTTCAGTACCGGACCGGGCAATACGTTTGATGGCGAATACCAGCGTAAAGACGAACAGCACGACCGGTTAGACAATAAAGACGATCGTTGATTTCATGCCCGGTGGTTTAGCGCCACCGGGCGTTATTCAGATTGAACTTCGCTTCGGCAAAAACAGCCAAAGCCCCGCCAGCATCACAATGGCGTACAAACTCTTCCAGCCCACCATCGCCAGCAGCAGCAAACAGAGCACCCCGCCGATAATGGCCAGTGCTTTAAAGCGGCCTTTCAGCAGCCGACAACCCGCCAGCATACACAGCAGATAAATCATGATGAAAATGCCGTTGGCATAGACGATCAACGCATCAAGATTGATATTCAGCCAGTAAATACCCAGGGTACTCAGTACGCAGCAGCCCAGCACCGTGTTCAGCGCATTCAGCGGAAGCTGGCGTTTTGACAGCTGGGCGAGGCGGCTTTCCGGCTTGTACAACGCCTGTGACCACACCAGACGGGCAAAGCTCTGAATGTAAATATTGAGGCTGGCGAAGCAGGCGAGATAACCAATCACGCAGGCCACCCACAGGGCTTTGACGCCGAACAGTGTTACCACGATGCCCGGCAGCGATGCCGCTGCGGCTTTATCTTCACCAAAGGCATTAAAGTGCAGTACCAGCACGGTGCAGGCCCAGTAGACAGTGCCTGCCAGCAGCAGGCCAATCATCAGCGCGCGCGGGAAATCGCGCTCGGGTTGTTTAAATTCCGAAGCCAGATGCGCGAACGCCTCAAGACCCACAAAACACCAAAACATCACAGAAAGCGCTGCGAAAAGCTGTGAATGGTCGACATCGCTCACTGCCGGGAAGGGGATTTCCGCCACGGTGATGTTGCCTGCCCACCAGATAGCGGCAATCAGGGCGACGATAAGCACCGCGACCAGCGTTTGCAGATTGGCGCTGGAGCTGGCCCCACGCGAGCCGACCCACCAGACAATCGCCAGCGTACCCAGTTCGGCAAACAGCAATTGTTTGTCATGCCAGCCAAACAGCGCCTGCCCGAAGCCCGTTGCGATATGCAGTGCGGCAGGTAGCCCAACAGGGATAACCGAAAGGAAAAGCCAGCCGGTCACGCGCTCCAGGCGCGGGCCAAAGGCCATGCCGACAAAGTGGGCGACACCGCCTGCGCTGGGAAAGTGCCGCCCGAGCACGGCAAAGACAATCGCCACCGGAAAAACCAGCACAATCAACACTGGCCACGCCCACAGGCTGTTATTCCCGGCGACCAGCGCCGCGAGCGCGGGTACAGCGAAAACACCCGTGCCTAACAAGGAAGTCGAGAGTAAGCCCACGCCTTGCGCCAGCCCCAACTCCTGCTTGAGTCCACTCATTTACATCGTCCTGCCACCATCCAAAGAGAGGCGATGGTAACACTTTCGCAAATTTTTTTTCGACTACCCCTTGAAGGGGTAAAAAGCTATCCCCATCTCTCAGGGCACTAGCCGGAAAACCGTGTACGGACCGGCGTCATCCATAACTGATAATGACTTTCTCAAAGGAGAGCTATCAATGAGTATTCGTCCGTTACATGATCGTGTGATCGTCAAACGTAAAGAAGTTGAAACCAAATCTGCTGGCGGCATCGTTCTGACCGGTTCCGCAGCGGCAAAATCAACGCGTGGCGAAATCATCGCTGTCGGTAAGGGCCGCATCCTGGAAAACGGAACTGTGCAGCCACTGGACGTTAAAGTTGGTGACATCGTAATTTTCAACGATGGCTACGGCGTGAAATCCGAGAAGATCGACAATGAAGAAGTGTTGATCATGTCCGAAAGCGACATTCTGGCAATTGTTGAAGCGTAATTACGCACGAGAATTTGAGGAACTAAGAACATGGCAGCTAAAGACGTAAAATTCGGTAACGACGCTCGTGTAAAAATGCTGCGCGGCGTGAACGTACTGGCAGATGCAGTTAAAGTGACCCTGGGCCCGAAAGGCCGTAACGTAGTGCTGGACAAATCCTTCGGCGCACCAACCATCACTAAAGATGGTGTTTCTGTAGCACGTGAAATCGAGCTGGAAGACAAGTTCGAAAACATGGGCGCACAGATGGTGAAAGAAGTTGCCTCTAAAGCGAACGACGCAGCAGGCGACGGTACTACCACTGCAACCGTACTGGCACAGGCAATCATCGCAGAAGGCCTGAAAGCCGTTGCTGCGGGCATGAACCCAATGGATCTGAAACGTGGTATCGACAAAGCTGTCGCTGCTGCCGTTGAAGAGCTGAAAGCGCTGTCCGTACCGTGCTCTGACTCTAAAGCTATTGCTCAGGTTGGTACTATCTCCGCTAACTCCGACGAAACCGTAGGTAAGCTGATCGCTGAAGCGATGGATAAAGTCGGTAAAGAAGGCGTGATCACCGTTGAAGACGGTACCGGTCTGGAAGACGAACTGGACGTGGTTGAAGGTATGCAGTTTGACCGCGGTTACCTGTCCCCATACTTCATCAACAAACCAGAAACTGGCGCTGTTGAGCTGGAAAGCCCGTTCATCCTGCTGGCTGACAAAAAAATCTCCAACATCCGCGAAATGCTGCCAGTTCTGGAAGCCGTTGCGAAAGCAGGCAAACCACTGGTTATCATCGCTGAAGACGTTGAAGGCGAAGCACTGGCGACCCTGGTGGTTAACACCATGCGTGGCATCGTGAAAGTGGCTGCGGTTAAAGCACCTGGCTTCGGCGATCGTCGTAAAGCTATGTTGCAGGACATCGCAACCCTGACTGGCGGTACTGTTATCTCTGAAGAGATCGGTATGGAGCTGGAAAAAGCGACCCTGGAAGACCTGGGCCAGGCTAAACGCGTTGTGATCAACAAAGACACCACCACCATCATCGATGGCGTGGGCGACGAAGCTGCTATTCAGGGCCGCGTTGGTCAGATCCGTAAGCAAATTGAAGAAGCAACTTCCGATTACGACCGTGAAAAACTGCAAGAGCGCGTAGCGAAACTGGCAGGCGGCGTAGCAGTTATCAAAGTTGGTGCTGCAACTGAAGTTGAAATGAAAGAGAAAAAAGCACGCGTTGACGACGCCCTGCACGCGACCCGTGCTGCGGTAGAAGAAGGCGTAGTTGCTGGTGGTGGTGTTGCGCTGGTTCGCGTTGCAGCGAAAATCGCTGGACTGACCGCTCAGAACGAAGATCAGAACGTGGGTATCAAAGTTGCGCTGCGCGCAATGGAAGCACCACTGCGTCAGATCGTGTCCAACGCAGGTGAAGAGCCATCTGTTGTGGCAAACAACGTGAAAGCGGGCGAAGGTAACTACGGTTACAACGCAGCAACTGAAGAATACGGCAACATGATCGACTTCGGTATCCTGGACCCAACTAAAGTGACCCGTTCTGCACTGCAGTACGCGGCATCTGTTGCTGGCCTGATGATCACCACCGAGTGCATGGTGACCGATATGCCTAAAGGCGACGCACCTGACTTAGGTGCTGCTGGTATGGGCGGCATGGGCGGTATGGGCGGCATGATGTAATCGTGCGCTATACGGCTTAGATTGTGAAAAACCCCCGGGCAGAAATGCTCGGGGGTTTTTCTTTTGGTCATCTTTTTAGTATAAGGTTTAGACACGGACAACTACTGTCCAGCTTATTGAAAACGAGGAATAACATGCGCGTAAAAGTCTGTGCAGGGATCGTGGGAGCAGCATTGCTGCTGGCAGGTTGTAGTTCCAGCAATGAGCTGTCAGCAGCGGGCCAGGGTGTTCGCTTTGTGGAAGATAAGCCGGGTAGCGAATGCCAGTTATTAGGTACGGCAAGCGGTGAGCAAAGCAACTGGATGTCGGGCCAGCACGGTGAAGAAGGCGGCTCTATGCGCGGTGCGGCAAATGCCCTGCGTAACCAGGCTGCGGCTATGGGCGGTAATGTGATTTATGGCGTGAGCAGCCCGTCACAGGGGATGTTGTCGAGCTTTGTGCCGACAGCCAGCCAGATGAATGGCCAGGTTTATAAGTGCCCGAACTGAGTTAGCTTGCGGATAGCGCTACGCCCGGCCCCCGTAGGGCTGGTAAGCGTAGCGCCACCTGCCTTTTTACTTCTGCCGCAGCTGCAAATCCAGCGGCGTTTTGCTTGGCTCCCCACCAATCTCACGTGCCAGCTTCGGCACCATATAGCCTGAAACCAGCGTTAACAGTTCGCGCACGATCTGCCGGGCTTCTTCATCCGTCACCATGAAATGGGCCGCGCCCTGAACGCGATCCAGCACGTGCAGGTAATAGGGCATCACGCCCGCATCAAACAGCGCATTGCTCAGGTCAGCCAGCACGCGGGCGCTATCGTTTACGCCACGCAGCAGCACGCTCTGGTTCAGCAGCGTCACCCCCGCTTTACGCAAACGCGCCATCGCCGCGCGAAAATCATCGCCAATTTCGTTCGCGTGGTTAATGTGGTTCACCAGCAGCACCTGCAGTCGAGACTGCTCCAGGCGCAATACCAGGCCGTCAGTGATACGCGCCGGAATGACAATCGGTAAACGGCTGTGAATGCGCAGACGCTTAATGTGCGGGATGGCTTCGAGCTGAGTCAGCAGCCAGTCCAGCTCGTGATCTTTCGCCATCAGCGGGTCGCCGCCGGAAAAAATAATCTCATCCAGCTCCGGATGGGCGACGATATAGTCCAGCGCGACCTGCCAGTTGCGTTTATTCCCCTGGTTTTCGGCATACGGGAAGTGCCGACGGAAGCAATAACGACAATTTACCGCACAGCCGCCTTTTACCAGCAGCAGGGCTCGGTTGAGATACTTGTGCAGTAAACCCGGCACCACACTGTTCTGCTCTTCAAGAGGATCGGTGCTATATCCCGGCGAAGTAATGAACTCATCCTGCGAAGTAAGCGTTTGTTTTAATAAAGGATCGTCAGGATTTCCTTTCTCCATTCTGGCAACAAACGCGCGGGGAACACGCAGGGCAAAGAGGCGCTTCGCCTCCCGGCCTGCAAGCAACTCTGGGTGCTGATCGAGGTCTAAAAGACGCAGTAATTCATCAGGACTGGTGATTACATCGGCAAGTTGCGATAACCAATCTTCTCTGGACGGGGTGTTTAGGGTTACAATATGCGCCATTTTGTGGCTTAGCTACCAGTTAACAAATTTAGAGGGCCTTATGGCAACGTACTATAGCAACGATTTTCGTGCTGGTCTTAAAATCATGATGGACGGCGAACCGTATGCGGTTGAAGCCAGCGAATTCGTTAAACCAGGTAAAGGCCAGGCATTCGCGCGTGTTAAGCTGCGCCGCCTGCTGACCGGTACCCGTGTAGAAAAAACCTTCAAGTCTACTGACTCCGCTGAAGGCGCTGATGTTGTTGATATGAACCTGACTTACCTCTACAACGACGGTGAGTTCTATCACTTCATGAACAACTCTACTTTCGAACAGCTGTCTGCTGACGAGAAAGCAGTCGGTGACAGCGCGAAATGGCTGCTGGATCAGGCTGAGTGCATCGTGACCCTGTGGAACGGCCAGCCTATCGCTGTGACCCCACCAAACTTCGTAGAGCTGGAAATCGTTGAAACCGATCCAGGCCTGAAAGGTGACACCGCAGGTACCGGCGGCAAGCCAGCTAAACTGTCTACCGGTGCAGTGGTTAAAGTTCCACTGTTCGTACAGACTGGCGAAGTGATCAAAGTGGATACCCGCTCCGGCGAATACGTATCCCGCGTGAAGTAATTCATGTAAATGATTGATGGCGCAGCGTCCGCTGCGCCTGTTTTTGCAGGCAGGGATGATGAAACGTACCGTTAAAATTCTGCTTCTGTTGGCGCTGTCCGGCGCGTTCCTTTCCGGGTGTAATACCGCACGCGGTGTCGGCGAAGATATCAAAGATCTTGGCCATGTGATTTCTCACGCAGCCAGCTAATTTCGTCTAATTCTCCTAAAATCGCTTCCTGAGCCGTCAAATGACGGGATCTTGTCTATCCTTAAGTTGCTATTCAACAAAATAACTTTGGCTATAAAAGGAAGATATTATGGTTAAGAAGACAATTGCAGCGATCTTTTCTGTCCTGGTACTTTCTTCAGTTTTAACCGCCTGTAATACCACGCGTGGCGTCGGTCAGGATATTTCTGAAGGTGGTAGCGCAATTTCTGGTGCAGCAACAAAAGCGCAGAACTAATGAAGTTCAGACGGTACGTTGTGTCGATCTCCTCGTACCGTCAATTCTCCACTTCTTGCAGGGATAAAAACGGCGAAAAACGTGTGTCCATATGCAGTTTCATGCGGATGTTGCGTTTGTAGGTATAAACCGTTTTCCCGTTAATGCTCAAATGGCTGGCAATCTTCTGATTGCTTGCGCCATCCATCCACAGCGTGAGCACTTTCTCTTCCTGGCGGGTTAACAACGGTGCTGCGATTTGCGGTATTTCAATGCTGGCGCAGGATGTCAGCGCATCATTAATCACCGTGGCCAGCTGTTCGAGCTCGGCATTTTTCAACAGACAAGACCAGACCGGGAACTGCTCCAGGTAATTTACCATCTCCGGCTCTTCGCCTGACTGCAACAAAATAAAGGGCAGCGTTTCGCAGGCTTTCAGCAAAGAAGAGAGCTGCTGGAAATGGTGAATATCCTGTTTGAAGCCGTGCAAGTCAGCAATCACCAGCGTTGGCTTCCACTGTAGGATGTGCTCCCGGGCCAGGAAAAGATTATTCAAACCGGTCACAACATAGCTACCCGGGAACAGGCCTGAATGATTGAGCCATGCTTCAAACCCGGTGCGGGTGAAGTGACAACGGTCAATCAAAAGAATTTTGAACATATTTTTTTCGCAGTCGGCTAGTGGTTTGGCTTCCTGCCATCAGAAAGCACATCATCATAGAGAAGTCGGATGAGTGATAAATGCCTGAACTACGCGCCATACTGCGGCTATTTCTTGCCTTAACAAGTTCAGCATAAATGGATTGAAAAAAAATCGGCCGTTAACCAAAATATGCCACCTAATCTCTGCCTTGCGGGACGACCCGTAAGCGCATCTGTTCATCGGGGACGGCCCCAACTTGTATTTAAGTTAAGGAGCCAGATATGTCCTGGATTATTCTTGTTATTGCCGGTTTGCTTGAGGTTGTCTGGGCAATCGGTCTGAAGTACACCCACGGTTTTACCCGCCTGATGCCCAGCCTGATTACCGTTACCGCGATGGTTGTCAGTATTGCGCTGCTGTCGTGGGCGATGCGCACGCTGCCGGTAGGCACGGCTTATGCCGTCTGGACGGGAATTGGCGCTGTCGGGGCGGCAATTACGGGGATTTTGCTGCTGGGTGAATCGGCGAGTCTGGCACGTATCGCCAGCCTCGCCCTGATTGTTGCCGGTATTATCGGTTTAAAACTCAGCGCACATTAATGGGGTTGTTCCACCCAGATTAGTTTCGTCACATCAAACCCTTGCCGGGTCGCGACGTCCAGCATCTGCTGTTTCATTTCACTGGAGATGGTTGGCGTGCGGGAGAGTATCCAGAGATAGTCGCGATCCGGCCCGCAGACCAGCGCATGACGGTATTCTCTGTCCAGAGCTATCACGTTATACCCACCATAGAAGGGACCAAAGAACGAGACTTTAAGCGCCGCCCGATTAGGGCTGCCGGTAAAGTAGGCTTGCCCAATTGCCTGTTGCCACATGCTGCGGTCAGGGTTATAGCCGCGATTAATCACCTGGATCCCGCCATCATCCATCGAGCTATAGTTCGCGGTAACTTTCTGCAAACCCCGCTCAAAACGGTGATCGAAACGGGCAATTTCATACCACGTTCCCAGGAATCGCTGAGCATCGAAATTGTTGACGACGGTGACACCCGCAGGTGGGGTCGGAGAGCTACAGGCAACCACTAAAAACGCGGCTGTCACTGCGGCGATAACAGGCAGAATGCGCATAGGAGTTTCCTTACTGTTTTTTGTTAAGTGTAGATGACGGCAAGGAAAATGTGGGGGACGTGTGGTGTGTTTCGCCGGGTGGCGGCTTCGCCTTACCCGGCCTACAACACCGATGCGTTATGTAGGCCGGGTAAGCGTTAGCGCCACCCGGCAATGTTTTACTGCAGCGCGTCGAGGATACGGTATGCCGCCTCAACTCGCGCCGGGTTCGGATAGCTTTTATTCGCGAGCATCACAATACCGATCTGCTTTTCAGGAATAAATGCCACGTAGCTGCCAAACCCGCCAGTAGAGCCTGTTTTGTGTACCCAGGACGCTTTGACCGGGGGAGCGGGTGGATTGACCTCTGCCGCGGGCAACGGAGCCAGCGCCACCTTATTGTCGCTGCCCCCGACCACGGTTTTGGCATCGACCGGCCAGTTCAGCATTTCCCAGCCTAACCCTTGATACATGGCACCCACGCGCCAGTAGCGCGACTGCGCAAGGGCGATGCCTTGCTTAAGAGACGCATCCGTGACGGTATCTGGCGCCATGTTGGTCATCACCCAGTTCGCCATATCCTTCACGTTAGTTTTGACGCCATAGGCTTCAGCGTCCAGCATCCCCGGCGACACGCGTACCGCTTTACCGTCACGGTATCCCCAGGCGTAATGTGCCTCTTCTGCTTTCGGAACATTAATCCACGTATGGTCCAGTTTGAGCGGCTTAAAGACCCGCTTCATCATGGCCTCCTCAAAGCTCATGCCGGAAGGTTTAACCGCCAGCGCGCCGAAAAGACCGATACTGGCATTCGCATACAGGCGCGTTGTCCCGGGTTTCCACTGTGGCTGCCAGTGCTGATAGAAATTCAGCAGCGAAGCGTTGTCAGTGACCTCATCCGGGACCTGTAACGGCAGGCCGCCAGCGGTGTAGGTGGCCAGATCCAGCAGACGGATCCCCTGCCACTGTTTGCCCGTCAGTTCAGGCCAGTATTGTGTTGCAGGGTCGCTCAGTGAAATTTCATGGCGGGCAACGGCATCGCCTCCCAGCACGCCGGTGAAGGTTTTACTGATGGAGCCCAGCTCGAATAAGGTCTGCTGCGTGACGGGCAGGCGAGCGGCAACATCGGCTTCCCCGAAGGTGAAATAGTGCGGTTTGCCCTGATAAATGACCGCCACCGCCATACCGGGGATGGTCTGCGCTTTCATCAGGGGAATCACGGCGCGTTCCACCACATCAGCCAACTGTTTTTCTGACATCGTCCCGGCAAGGGCAGAACAGGAGGCGGTGAGCAGCAGAGCGCAGCAAAGTGATTTTTTCATGAGATATCTTCCGTAATAGCGAGTCAAGGGAATGTCCGGGCCCATCAGACGAGCGTAGTCTGTTGGATTTGACTGTGCATGACAAACGGTTAAATTTAGCAGGAGCTGTTAATTTTTCTAACGGACAAGACCATGACGCGCAGCTATATTCCCCTTAATTCGCTTCGTGCATTCGAAGCCGCCGCCAGGCACCTCAGTTTTACTCATGCGGCGATCGAGCTGAATGTCACCCATTCCGCCATTAGCCAGCAGGTGAAAGCACTGGAACAGCACCTAAACTGCCAGCTGTTCGTGCGCGTCTCTCGTGGCCTGATGCTGACCACGGAAGGTGAGAATTTATTGCCGGTGCTGAACGACTCTTTTGATCGCATTGCCGGAATGCTGGACCGCTTTAGCCGTCACCGGGCGCAGGAAAAACTCAAAATCGGCGTTGTCGGGACTTTCGCCACCGGCTGTTTATTCCCGCTGCTGGAGGATTTTCGCCGCAGTTACCCGCATATTGACCTCCAGCTTTCCACGCATAACAACCGGGTCGATCCGGCTGCCGAAGGGCTGGATTACACCATCCGCTACGGTGGCGGTGCATGGCACGGCACTGAGGCCATTTTTCTTTGCGCGGCGCCGCTGGCTCCTCTTTGCTCACCGGAGTTTGCCGACAGGCTACACACGCCCGCCGATATTCTGAAATTTACCCTGCTGCGCTCCTATCGACGGGATGAATGGTCGGCATGGATGCAGGCCGCGGGTGAGCCGCCGCCCTCACCGACACATCGGGTGATGGTATTTGATTCATCCGTGACCATGCTGGAAGCCGCACAGGCGGGCGTGGGGATCGCCATCGCACCGGTCGACATGTTTGCCCATCTGCTGAACAGCGAGCGTATCGTGCAGCCGTTTGCCACCCGGATCGATCTGGGCAGTTACTGGCTAACGCGATTGCAGTCCCGGACGGAAACTCCTGCCATGCACGAGTTTGCGCAGTGGCTGGTGGGGAAGATGCAGAAATAAAAAGGCCCGCCGGACGGCGGGCCTGGTCAGTCAGATGGTGACCACGGCAATCAGCGTCACCACGGTCAGAATGGTTGCCAGACCGTAGAAGACCCATTTACCGCTCGGGACATGGATTTTCAGGTCATGCATCGCATGGTGAATACGGTGCAGGCCACACCACAGCGGCAGGACAATCATCAGGAAGATGAATACGCGGCCAATAAAGCTGCTCGCGAACGCCAGCACGCGATCGTAGCCAAGCGCATCACCCGGGAACAGCCCCAGCGGCAGCAGAATGCCAACCAGCAGGATGATCACTGGCGCGATGATGGCGCTCCACATGCCGCCTGCGCCAAACAGACCCCAGAAGACCGGCTCGTCTGAACGTTTTGGATTTGGATTGATCACAGTAGTCTCCTTACCAGAACAGTGCGACAAACAGAATGACCACGGTGACTATCGCCGTCACCGCCCACAGCCCTTTAATCACCGGCTCTGGCCCCATTTTCTCGCCTTTTACGATGATGTTCGCCGCTTTTGGTGCCAGTTCAAACCAGGTTTTAGTGTGAAGCAGCGCCGCTGCAAGCACGATGAGGTTCAGGATCACCACAATCGGGTTTTGCAGGAAGCCCACAAAATTCGCCCAGGTTTCCGGGCCATGTTTGAGGGCGAACACCCCGTACATCAGTTCAATGCTGAACCAGACCGCCGGTACAGCTGTGCCTTCACGCAGCATATAGAAGCGATAAAACGGCAGATTTTTCCACCAGGTGGACGGTATTGGCCGCACGTAGGCTTTGCGTTTAGTCGTCATCATGCACTCCTTAGCGTGGTTTCAGGGTAGCGATAAGAAAGTCTTTCGAGCTTTCAACTTTACCCTGCTGAATGGCGGCGGCCGGATCGACATGCTTCGGACAGACTTCAGAGCAGTAGCCGACAAAAGTACAACTCCAGACACCGTTCTGGCTGTTAAGCTGCGCCATACGTTCTTTTTTACCATGGTCGCGGCTGTCTTCGTTATAGCGATGCGCCAGGGTAATGGCCGCCGGGCCGATGAACTCTTTATTCAGTCCGAACTGCGGGCAGGCGGCGTAGCACAGGCCACAGTTGATGCAGCCGGAGAACTGATGGTATTTCGCCATCTGCGCCGGGGTCTGGGTGTTTGGTCCCTGATCCGGCGTGCGCGGGTTGCCGATGATGTACGGCTTAATCGCTTCCAGGCTCTCGATAAAGTGAGTCATATCGACCACCAGATCGCGCTCGATCGGGAAGTTGCCCAGCGCTTCAACCTTGATCCCTTTGGTGTAATCCCGCAGGAAGGTCTTACAGGCCAGCTTCGGCACTTTGTTAACCATCATGCCGCAGGAGCCACAAATCGCCATGCGACAGGACCAGCGGTAGCTCAGGTCAGGCGCCAGGTTGTCTTTAATGTAGCCGAGCGCATCCAGCAGGGAGGTTTGCTCGTCGTAAGGTACTTCGTAGAAAGCGCTGTGCGGGGCGGCGTCCACTTCCGGGTTGTAGCGCACCACTTCAACTTTCAGTTTTTGCATCTCAGCCATTCGCCTTCTCCTTCTTCTCGGCGGCTTCTGCTTCTGCACCGTAAACGCGTTTTGCCGGCGGCAGCGTGGTGATCTTCACGTCGCTGTAGTCCAGACGCGTGGTCCCGTCCGCATCGCGCCAGGCGAGGGTGTGTTTCAGGAAGTTGACATCGTCACGTTCGGTGCAGCCTTCATCCAGACGCTGGTGCGCGCCGCGTGACTCTTTACGGGCCAGCGCAGAGTGCGCCATACATTCGGCCACGTTCAGGCCGTGTCCCAGCTCAATGGTGTAGAGCAGGTCGGTATTGAACACGCTGGAGGTATCGGTGATACGCACGCGCTTGAAGCGCTCCTGCAACTCAGCCAGCTTGTCGACGGTTTTTTGCATCAGCTCTGGCGTACGGTAGATACCGCAGCCTTCTTCCATCGACAGGCCCATCTCATCGCGGATTTTCGACCAGTTTTCGTTACCTTCCTGGTTAACGAGGTCTTTCAGGCGTTTTTCAACGTCTGCAACCTGGGCATCCAGCGCGGCGCTGTTGGCTTCGCCCGCGGTAGCGGCACGCTCCATCGCGCGCTCACCCGCCATGCGGCCAAAGACGACCAGTTCTGCCAGTGAGTTCGATCCCAGACGGTTGGCACCATGCAGGCCCACTGAGGAGCACTCGCCCACGGCGAACAGGCCTTTGATACGGGTTTCACACTGCTGATCGGTTTCGATGCCGCCCATGGTGTAGTGCGCGGTTGGACGCACCGGAATTGGCTCTTTCACAGGGTCGACGCCCACATAGGCTTTTGCCAGTTCGCAGATGAACGGCAGACGTTCCAGTAATTTCTTCTCGCCCAGGTGACGCAGGTCGAGATAGACCACATCGCCGCGCGGGGTAGGGATGGTGTTGCCTTTGCGCCACTCGTGCCAGAAAGCCTGGGATACTTTGTCGCGTGGGCCAAGCTCCATATATTTGTTCTTCGGCTCGCCGAGCGGGGTTTCCGGGCCCATGCCGTAATCCTGCAAATAGCGATAGCCGTTTTTGTTGACCAGAATACCGCCTTCACCACGGCAACCTTCCGTCATCAGGATGCCAGAGCCCGGCAAGCCGGTTGGGTGATACTGGACAAACTCCATATCACGCAGCGGTACGCCGTGGCTGAGCGCCATGCCCATCCCGTCGCCGGTGACGATCCCGCCGTTAGTGTTGTAGCGGTAAACACGGCCAGCGCCGCCGGTTGCCATCACCACGGCTTTTGCGCGGATTTGTACCAGCGTGCCTTCCATCATGTTCATCGCCACCAGGCCGCGCGCTTCGCCGTTATCCACGAGGATGTCGAGAACGAAATGCTCGTCAAAGCGCTGAATTTGCGGGAACTGAAGGGAGGTCTGGAACAGGGTATGCAGCATGTGGAAGCCGGTTTTATCGGCGGCGAACCAGGTACGTTCAATTTTCATCCCGCCGAAGCGGCGAACGTTGACGCTGCCATCCGGGCGGCGGCTCCACGGACATCCCCACTGTTCGAGCTGGGTCATTTCCGTTGGACAATGGTGCACGAAATAATCAACGACATCCTGTTCGCAAAGCCAGTCGCCCCCTGCAACCGTGTCGTGGAAATGGTATTCGAAGCTATCATGATCCTGCGCGACGGCGGCGGACCCTCCTTCAGCGGCAACCGTGTGGCTGCGCATAGGGTAGACTTTTGAAATCAGTGCGATTTTAGCGTTTGGATTAGCCTGAGCGGCTGCAATTGCAGCACGTAATCCAGCACCGCCAGCGCCTATAACGGCAAGATCGGCTTGAAAAGTTTGCACGACATTCCTCCAGGTTTTTGTTATTTCGCAATGCGATGAACTAAAGGTAGCTCACCTGCCCGGACGGGCTATCGCGAAAGCGTTTCCACTGCTCCTTTATGGGTAAAACAGTATAACCGTGTGGATGTGAGGGAAATTTGACGTGTTCGATTTTTTTGCTGTTATGTGCGGTGATTTATCATTGTGATTGATGAATTGCGTCACGGAATTATCGCCCTCAATGAAATCCGCTAATTTACTGCGCAAAATTTGTCTCTGTCCCTGCTAACGAGTAGACTTCGTGCCCTTGTTTGAAATCGGAGAAGAACTCATGAGCGAAACGGCCACCTGGCAGCCGAGCGCGTCCATCCCTAATTTGTTAAAACGCGCAGCAATTATGGCGGAGATCCGCCGCTTCTTTGCCGATCGCGGTGTACTTGAGGTGGAAACGCCGTGCATGAGTCAGGCAACGGTTACCGATATTCATCTGGTCCCGTTCGAAACCCGTTTTGTTGGTCCTGGCCACTCTCAGGGTATGAATCTGTATCTGATGACCAGCCCGGAATACCACATGAAGCGCCTGCTGGCTGCGGGCTGTGGCCCGGTGTATCAGCTGTGTCGCAGCTTCCGTAATGAAGAGATGGGTCGTCACCATAACCCGGAATTCACCATGCTGGAGTGGTATCGTCCGCATTATGATATGTACCGCCTGATGAATGAGGTGGACGATCTGCTGCAACAGGTACTGGATTGCGCAGAAGCCGAAACGCTCTCCTATCAACAGGCGTTCCAGCGCTATCTGGAAATTGATCCACTGTCTGCCGACAAAACGCAGCTGCGTGAAGTGGCGGCGAAGCTTGATTTGAGCAACGTGGCGGATACTGAAGAAGACCGCGATACGCTGCTGCAACTACTGTTCACCTTTGGTGTTGAGCCGCAGATTGGCAAAGACCGGCCTGCTTTTGTTTACCATTTCCCGGCAAGCCAGGCTTCTCTGGCGCAGATCAGCACTGAAGATCACCGCGTGGCGGAACGCTTTGAGGTTTACTACAAAGGCATTGAGCTGGCGAACGGATTCCACGAACTGACCGACGCGCGCGAACAACAGCAGCGCTTCGAGCAGGACAACCGCAAGCGTAATGCGCGTAGCCTGCCGCAGCAGCCGATTGATACTCATCTGCTGGAAGCCCTGAAAGCTGGTCTGCCAGATTGCTCTGGTGTGGCGCTGGGTGTTGACCGTCTGGTGATGCTGGCGCTGGGTGCCGGGCAGCTGGGGGATGTGATTGCCTTTACGGTAGATCGCGCCTGATTGCACTTCACGGGGTGCGGCCAACAGTCCGCACCCCGCTGACACTACAAACTTCCCGCCGGGCGCTTACGCGCCGCTGATGTCACCGTTCTTGCTGTCTTACGACCATCCAGACTTTCCAGACGCATCTGGAATGGAGGGAATGGCATATCGATACCGTGCTCGCGGAAGCCAGCCAGAATCAGCTGGTGGATCTCGTGGCGCAGCGGCATTCGATGCCCCATTTCAGCCGCATAAATACGCAGCTCGAAAATCTGGATCCCCTGCTGCAAATCGACCAGGAAGACTTCCGGTGCCGGGTTGTCTATCACCAGCGAGCAGCGCTCTGCGGCGGTGTAGAGGATCTGCGTCACCTCTTCGCTGTTCGCATCCGATGGCGCAGGTACGGTCAGCACCACACGCGTAACGGAGTCTGACAACGACCAGTTGATAAACTGCTCGGTGATAAATGCCTTATTTGGCACAATGATCTCTTTACGATCCCAGTCGCTGATCGTCGTTGCACGGGTGTTGATCCTGGTGACACTGCCGGTCAAATCGCGGATCGTCACCGTATCGCCGATACGGATCGGTTTTTCAAACAGGATGATCAGGCCGGAAACAAAGTTGGCGAAAATCTCCTGCAAGCCAAAGCCCAGGCCAACGGTAAGTGCGGCAACCAGCCACTGTAGCTTCGACCACTCAATACCAATCATCGAGAATCCAACCAGACCACCAAACAGCATGATCAGATATTTGGTGATGGTGGTAATGGCATAGCCCGTACCTGGCGCTAAATCCAGGTGTTGCAGCAGCGCCAGCTCCAGCAGGGCAGGGAAGTTACGAATAAGCTGCGTGGTGATGATTAACACCAGAATCGCAATCAGCACCGCGCCCAGGGTGATTGGCTCAAGGCTTTCTACGCCCTGAACCGTCGAGGTGACATCCCACAGCGAGATGTTTTCGAGGAAGCCAAATGCAGAGTGGATCTCGGACCACAGGAAAATCACCGAGAGCAGGGCAATCAGCATCAGGATCGAGCGTACCAGCCGCAGGGACTGGGTACTGATAGCATCAAGATCCAGTTCAACATCATCCGCATCGGTGTTCCCTTCCGTGCTGTTGGTATGGTGCGATTCCTCTTCACCTCGGGCACGCTGCGCGAGGATCTCCGCGCGGCGGTGCTTGGCACGGTCGAACGCCAGCCTGCGGCGCTGAATAAGCATCCATCGGCGGATAACGTGGTAAACCACCAGGAGCAGGAACCAGATGGCGACCGATGTTTCCAGTCGTGCCAGCAGCGCCTGCGCCGTAGCCAGATAACCTACGGCTGCCGCCAGGATCGCGAGCAGTGGAGCAGAGAGCATCAGGTTCCACAGCAGGCGGTTGAACATGTTATCCCCGCTTCCGGTTTTATCGAGATACAGCGGAATACCGGCACGTTTGAGGCTGAGCTTCACCATCGCCAGCGCGCCGCAAATCAGCATGAAGCACAGACGGCCCAACGAGCCGGAGAATTCACGGTCATTGAGGTTATCAAACATGATAAGCGCCATGATCAGCGGCACGATAAGCCCGATGCTCATCAGGTAATAACGCATGGCGCGCGCCACGCGATTACGCGGCCAGCCAAAGTGGGCTATGAACAGGCCGTTCGGACGGGCAAACGTGGCGCAAATCATCACCACCCACAGCAGCGGAACGGTGGCGGTCACCCCATCGCCAATGGCCACCGCCAGCGGATAAGGCCAGGCCTCCCGCAGGCCGTAGCCGAGCGTCATCCACAGCACCGGCAGCGGCGAGGCAACGAGAATCGACCAGAATACCGTGCGTAGCGTTAGCCAGAAGTGATCCTGCGTTACCTTACCGACGCGCGCGCTGGAGCGCTCCAGGAAGCGGGTAAAGTGCCTGCGCGAATAAATGCTGCAACCCACCAGAATCAATGCTCCCAGTAGCGGGAAGATCGTCTCTTTGCTGGTGAGCATCATCACGCTGGCCTGCCCCAACTGGCTGAAGGTATCCAGTGAGATGAGACGACGCAGATCCTGCACGATTTCAATAGGCCAGGAGAAGGTCATCGGGCGGACGTCAGAAGTCCAGAACAGGTAGCGGTGCGTCGCCTCGTTCACCTCTTTCAGCGCATCTTCAAGCTGGCTGTTAGAGACTTTCAGCTTGGTGAGCTCGAGGATAAGCGTATCGCCACCCTGAAGCAGTGAATTCAGCAGTTCGCGCTGGGTGCGCATCTGCGCGTCCAGAATGCGGTTTTGCTCACTGGTCAACGGCTGCCCGTCGGCCTGGCGGATCTGGCGGATTTGCGGCTGTTTGTTGAGAAGATCTTCAAAATGCAGGCGCTGGACGCGCAGTTGCGCCATTTCAGTATCAAGCTGTTGTGGCTTTGGCATTTCCGGCAGGCGTGCAACCTGCGCGCGTAATGCTTCGCCAAGCAGGTTTGAGGAGCCGAGCCACTGGGATTGCTCGCGCAGGGTATTCAGCGCCTGACGTACCTGCAAGGTTTGGTTAGTGGCCTGACGCTGTTGCGATGCCACCAGATCCATACGCTGTGCTTGCTGGTTCAGGGCGGCCGAAAGCTCGCGGTTGACCTTAAACTGATCGACAATCCCGACGGGCAGGTTATCGCTGTTTTCGGCAAGTAATTCCGTACTTTCCAGCGCCCGTTCGGCTTCACGCTGGCGCTGGCTGTTTAACTGGTTACGCAAGGCCTGTAGCCAGGCATCCAGCTGCTGGCTCTGCTTTTGCGCCAGCTCAGAACGCATCCGCGACAGTTCCTGGCGGTTGTTGGCCGACAGCTGTGCCAGCTCCAGCTCATCCACCAGGGCTTTTAGTCTGGCGGATTCAGCCTGAATTCCCAGATTCTGCGCCTGGTTCAGCGGGGTATTACCGGTCTGTGTCCCGACACGTCGCTCAACTTCACTGAGCTGGCGGCGGGCATCGGTTTGCTGTTGTGGAAGCTGGTTGAGCGAATCAGCAATTTCACGCGCGCGCTCCTGCTCCTGCTGAGCCATGCGGCTCTTTTCCAGAAGCTGGCTGCTGACTTGCAGGATCTCCTGATTAAGCGCGTCGGAGGTCATGCCCGCAGGCACCTCGCGCGGTTCATCGCGCAGGTTATTCAGCTGCGAGCGCAGCGTTTGCGAAAGTTTGGGGAAGTTATCGATAACCTGCTGATATTGCTGAGCACGCTCAAGGGAACCTTTGCGTTCCTCGAGCGCGTTCAGCGCGGCCTGGAGCGATTCGACGGTTTCAGGTTGTGCGGGTTTTGCCGCTTTTGCCTGCTCCAGCTCCTGGGTTATCTGTTTGGCGTCGGGGGCTGTCGCTGCGTACGCCCCCATGCTGAGGCACCAGGCCATCAGTAGTACGATAATCGGGCGCACGTCAGCGGTCCTTCTGTTGTTAGCCTTCGTCTTTTTTGTCGTCAACCAGCGGGCTGGCGTCGTGCTCTGCTGCGATCTCTTCTTCTGCCAGCGGTGCTGGCTCTGCGTCCGGCGTGGCGAAGGTTTCGGTCGAAACGGCCAGCGGCTGACCCAGTTTGGTCACTGACAGGCTTTCCAGCTGCTCCACCAGGTTTACTTTACCCGGCGCAAACAGGTTGATAACCGTAGAGCCCAGCTTGAAGCGACCCATTTCCTGGCCTTTCAGCAGCGCCACGGAGCCTTCTGCTTCGCCCGCAGGCCATGTCCAGCGCTTGATAACACCTTCGCGTGGCGGGGTGATGGTGCCCGCCCAGACGGTTTCGATGCTGCCTACAATGGTAGCACCCACCAGAATCTGCGCCATTGGGCCAAATTCAGTATCAAACAGACAGATGACGCGTTCGTTACGGGCGAACAGGTTCGGGACGTTCTGCGCGGTCAGGTGGTTCACAGAGAACAGGTCACCTGGCACATAGATCATTTCACGCAGGATGCCGTTGCATGGCATATGCACGCGGTGATAGTCGCGCGGCGAAAGATAGGTGGTGGCGAATAACCCGTTGCGGAACAGGTCAGCCATCAGGTAATTACCCGCCAGCAGCGCTTCCAGGCTGTAGTTGTGGCCTTTCGCCTGCAAAATTTTGTCGTCTTCGATTTTACCGAGCTGGCTGATGACGCCATCAGCAGGCATGACCAGCACGTTAGGGTCGGTGTTTACCGGGCGAACGTCGTCGCGCAGGGGACGGACGAAGAACTCGTTGAAAGTGCGGTAGCTTGCAGTGTCCGGCTTCTGCGCCTCTTTCATGTCGACCTTGTAGTATTTCACGAACAGATCGATGACCAGTTTGGTCAGCCAGCCTGCTCGTTTGCTCGCGCCCCAGCCCGCCAGGCGAGTGAGCCACAGTTTTGGCAGAATGTATTGAAGCGAAAGTTTAAATGAGTTTAACAAGGTAGCCTCCAGGCCATTGTTTTTGTCGTTCCTGATCCGGCATTACGCTGCCGGAACCTGAAAAAAGGGGACGATTTTAGCGATGCTTAGCTTAGTTGTCAGTTATCCGAATCAGAAAAGTTTTTACGCGTTTTTACGTCTTCCATGCTCTCAAGAATGCGGTGATAGTTTTCAAAGCGGGTTTCCGCAATTTCACCGTTTTCTACCGCTTCACGGATTGCACAACCTGGGTCGTTATCGTGTTTGCAGTCGCGATATTTGCAAGTGCCTAAATAGTCATGGAATTCGACAAAACCGTTGAAGATTTGTTCCGGCTCGAGGTGCCACAGGCCGAATTCACGCACGCCCGGGGAGTCGATCACGTCGCCGCCGTGCGGGAAGTGATACAGACGCGAGGCGGTGGTGGTGTGCTGGCCCAGACCCGAAACGTTGGACACATCGTTGGTCAGGATCTCTTGCTGGAGGCCAAGCAGGTTATTCAGCAGGCTGGATTTACCCACGCCGGATTGGCCCGCAAAGATGCTGATCCGGTCGGTCAGCGCTTCTTCTAACGGTTTCAGGCCATCTTTGGTGTGGCTGGAGACCATCAGCACGCGATAACCAATCTTACGGTAGATATCCATCTGCTCGTTAACAAAGGCCATGCCGTCGTCATCCAGCAGATCGATTTTGTTCAACACGATGATCGGTTCAACCTGAAGCGTTTCGCAAGCAACAAGATAGCGGTCGATGATATTGAGCGAAAGCTCCGGTAAAATCGCCGAAACGATGACGATCTGGTCAATGTTGGCAGCAATCGGTTTTACGCCATCGTAGAAATCCGGGCGGGTTAACACCGATGTGCGTTCATGTACGGCCTCAACGATACCTTTTACCGTCACACCTTCCGCGGCTTCTTTGCCTGGGCGCCAGACCACGCGATCACCGGTAACCAGTGAACGGATGGTGCGACGGATATTACAACGGTGGATATCTCCGTCGGCGGATTCGACATCGGCATGCATACCAAAACGGCTAATCACGACACCTTCTGTCGCTTCGCCAAACAGGTTGTCGTCGTAATCCGGCTTCTCCGAAGTGGTTTTAAGACGGCGCTGGTGATTGGCGTTGACGCGGCGCTGCTGCCCTTTGGAGAGTTTATTTTTACTCAATCGCACTGGCTCCTGGTCGCCCGTGATGGGCAAAACCTCTATGATACACTCTAATTAATACTAGTTAACCTGCTACCGCCGGTTATGCGAGAAGGGTGGAAAATAACATGAGCGCAGACGAAAACAACCTGATTTGGATTGATCTTGAAATGACCGGGCTGGATCCCGAGCGCGATCGCATTATTGAGATTGCCACGCTGGTCACCGATGCAAACCTCAATATTCTGGCCGAAGGGCCAACCATTGCCGTTCATCAGTCTGATGAACAACTTGCGCTGATGGATGACTGGAACGTGCGTACCCACACCGGCAGCGGGCTGGTGGATCGCGTGAAGGCCAGCACGCAGGGCGATCGCGAGGCGGAACTGGCGACCATTGAGTTTCTGAAACAGTGGGTTCCGGAAGGGAAATCACCTATCTGCGGTAACAGCATTGGCCAGGATCGCCGTTTCCTGTTTAAGTACATGCCGGAACTGGAAGCTTACTTCCACTACCGTTACCTGGATGTGAGCACCCTGAAAGAGCTGGCGCGTCGCTGGAAACCTGAAATTCTGGATGGTTTTAAAAAACAGGGTACCCATCAGGCGATGGATGATATCCGTGAATCTGTAGCGGAACTGGCGTACTACCGCGAGAATTTTATTAAGCTGTGATTTTTGAGGCCCGGCACCCTTGCGCTGCCGGGTTTTTGTCGTTAAATTGTGCAGCTTGCCGATTAATTAATCACTTGAACAAGATTTCGAAAAAATCGCTTTCAGGGGGGTTGCAGCTAAAAGGATTTCTCGTATAATGCGCCTCCCGTAACGACAGAGAATTACACGTTACGACAGCAACAAAAGCAGTACAGATTTGCGGGAATAGCTCAGTTGGTAGAGCACGACCTTGCCAAGGTCGGGGTCGCGAGTTCGAGTCTCGTTTCCCGCTCCAAAATTTGAAAGTATCGCAAGATACGCCAGCACCAGAACACCCAAGCGGGAATAGCTCAGTTGGTAGAGCACGACCTTGCCAAGGTCGGGGTCGCGAGTTCGAGTCTCGTTTCCCGCTCCAAAATTTGAAAGTATCGCAAGATACGCACAGCACCAGAACACCCAAGCGGGAATAGCTCAGTTGGTAGAGCACGACCTTGCCAAGGTCGGGGTCGCGAGTTCGAGTCTCGTTTCCCGCTCCAAATTCTTCTTCATATTTAAATTATCCACAGCGAAATGCTTCGTTGGGGACGTTTTCTATTGCATCTGAAATACTACTATAAACAGAGTTATCCACAGATTCTGTCGTTTACCTGAATAGAGTAAAAACTTCGCAGGGTGAATAGTATTCTCTTAATTCATTGAATTTTATTAAGAAAATTTGATTTCGAAATGTTAAAGAGATCACTTGACCTGTTTGCTAAGCCCGATGGTGCCTGAGTTCTTATTTTTATACACAGGCTGTGAATATATCAGGCGTCCCGCGTAAGCCCTTTTTCAATCACCCTCACCAGACGTTGTTTTTGCGGTAACTGCACTTCGACCACGCAGGCATTTCGCTTCTCGATTTGCTGCGCAATCGCCCACTCTATGTGTTCGTCGAGAAGTGGGTGCTCACCTCTACGACTTTCCAGTGCCTGAATGTTGGCTTCATCCCAGGGGGCGTTACCCAGAGCAACAGCCACATTTCGTAGCCAGCGTAAATGGCCGATACGGCGGATAGCTGAACCTTCAGTGACTTTCAGGAACCAGGCCTCGGTCCAGGCGAACAGCTCGATAAGCGGCGGGGAATGCAGTGCCTTGCGCGGACTAAAGTCCTCTTCATCGGTCAGCTGTGAATACCGGTTCCACGGACAAATTAGCTGACAGTCGTCACAGCCGTATATCCGGTTGCCAATGAGCGGACGGAACTCTTCCGGGATAGCGCCTTCCAGCTCGATAGTGAGATAAGAGATGCAGCGGCGAGCGTCAACGGTGTAGGGCTCAACAATCGCGCCCGTCGGGCAGATGGTCATACAGGCCACACACCGCCCGCAACCTTCCTCCACCGGGCCATCTACCGGCAGCGGCAAATCGATGAGTAGCTCGCCCAGAAAGAAGAATGACCCGGCATCGCGGCTAAGGATAAGTGAGTGCTTACCTGTCCAGCCAAGCCCGGCTTTTTCTGCGATTGGGCGCTCAAGAATAGGCGCAGAATCGACAAAGGGTCTAAAATTCAGCGAAACACAGTGCTGCTGAATAGTTTCCCCAAGTTTTTTTAAGCGGTTACGCAGAAGTTTATGATAATCACGCCCCAGGGCGTAACGGCTGACGTAACCCAAAGAGGGATTTTTTAGCGTGCGGGCAAACGCCGCGTTGGCCGGCAGATAGTTCATGCGCACGCTAATGACACGTAATGTGCCCGGCAAAAGCTCGTGTGGACGCGCACGCATCATGCCATGACGCGCCATCCACTCCATTTCGCCGTGGTATTGTTTGTCCAGCCAGGCCTGAAGTTTAGGCTCGCTGGCGGAAAGGTCTGTGTCTGTAATACCGACCTTCTGGAAGCCAAGCTCAGCGCCCCACTGTTTAATTTTTTGCGCTAACTGATTGAGATCGAGGGGCTGTGACATGACGGACCATACTGTGAAGAAAAACCCCGCAAGTATACCACATTCCATCTGGGATGCGGATGACCTCCGCCGCGCTGAAAAAGAGGCAGCAGACAGTCTCGGCCTCACCCTTTATGAACTGATGCAGCGCGCAGGTGAGGCGGCATTTACCGTTTCCCACGCCCTTTATCCCCAGTCGACACACTGGCTCATTTTATGCGGCCACGGCAATAACGGCGGGGATGGCTATGTGGTCGCCCGGCTGGCTGTGGCAGCGGGTATTCGAGTGACATTACTGGCACTGGAGAGCAATAAACCGCTGCCGGAAGAAGCCGGCGCGGCGCGTGAAGCCTGGCTGAACGCGGGAGGTGTTATTCATGCGTCTGATATCGCCTGGCCCGATGACATCGATGTGATTATTGATGGTCTGCTGGGCACCGGGTTGCGCAGTGCGCCGCGCGAAGGTGTTGCGGCGTTGATAGAACAAGCCAATGCCCACTCTGCGCCGGTGGTGGCGCTGGACATTCCATCCGGGCTTATCGCGCAAACCGGGGCCACACCCGGCGCGGTTATCAAGGCCTGCCACACGGTGACGTTTATCGCCCTCAAACCCGGTCTGCTGACCGGTAAAGCGCGTGACGTGGTGGGTGTGCTGCACCATAACGCTTTGGGGCTGGAAAACTGGCTTGCCGGGCAGGAAACACATCTCGCTCGCTTTGAGGCCTCAATGCTGGCGCAGTGGTTGCCACCGCGACGCCCGACATCCCATAAAGGCGATCATGGCAGGCTGGTGATTATTGGCGGAGATTACGGAACCGCCGGTGCCATTCGCATGGCAGGTGAGGCCGCAGTGCGCAGTGGTGCCGGATTAGTGCGAGTGCTTACTCGCATCGAAAATATCGCCCCGATTATCACCGCGCGCCCGGAATTGATGGTGCATGAGTTAACCCCTCAGACGCTGGAAGAGAGCCTGGAATGGGCGGATGTCGTGGTCATTGGCCCCGGGCTTGGACAGCAGGCCTGGGGTAAGCAGGCGCTACAAAAAACCGAGAATTTTCGTAAACCGATGCTGTGGGATGCCGATGCGCTGAACCTTCTGGCAATCAATCCTGATAAGCGTCACAATCGCATCCTGACGCCACACCCCGGCGAAGCCGCGCGATTACTCAATTGCAGCGTTGCAGAAATTGAAAACGATCGCTTACTTTCTGCACAGCGTCTGGTAAAACGTTACGGGGGTGTTGCCGTTTTAAAAGGGGCGGGAACCGTCGTGGCCTGTGACGATGCGCTGGGCATTATCGATGCCGGTAACGCGGGAATGGCGAGCGGCGGTATGGGCGATGTGCTCTCTGGCATCATAGGTGCATTGCTCGGACAGAAACTTCCCCTATATGATGCAGCCTGTGCGGGCTGCGTGGCGCACGGTGCGGCCGCAGACAAGCTTGCGGCGCAATACGGTACACGCGGAATGCTGGCCACCGATCTTTTTTGCACGCTAAGGCGTGTTGTTAACCCGGATGTGATTGACGTAGAAAATGACTAATCGAGCGATTCCTTTACCTGACGAACAGGCAACTTTAGATCTCGGCAAGCGTGTGGCGCAGGCCTGTCAGGGTGCAACCGTCATTTATCTGTATGGTGATTTAGGCGCGGGTAAAACAACCTTCAGCCGTGGCTTCTTGCAGGCGTTAGGCCATAACGGCAATGTAAAAAGCCCAACGTATACGCTGGTCGAGCCTTATACGCTTGAAAACCTGATGGTGTATCACTTCGACTTATACCGTCTTGCGGACCCGGAGGAGCTGGAGTTTATGGGGATCCGCGATTACTTTGCCAACGATGCCATCTGCCTGGTGGAGTGGCCGCAACAAGGTGCGGGTGTGTTACCTGACCCGGATGTCGAAATTCACTTAGATTACCAGGCACAAGGGCGTGAGGCACGCATCAGTGCTGTTTCCTCATCAGGTAATTCCTTACTGGCTCGTTTAGCCGGTTGAGCTTAGGGATAACGGGATGATTAATCGCGTTAAAGGTTGGTTATTAGCTGCAACGGTGCTGCTGTGCGCGCACGCCGGGGCGGCCAGTCTCTCGGATATTCAGGTATCGAACGGTGAAAACCAGGCGCGGATTACGTTCAGCTTTATGGGCGATCCTGAGTATGCGTTTTCACAAATCGATAGCCACAGCGTGGCGCTGGATATCAAGCAAACGGGTGTGGTCCAGGGGCTGCCGCTGCAATTTAGCGGGAATAACCTGGTAAAACGTATTCGCTCTGGCACGGCAAAAGACGATCAGTCGCTACGACTGGTGGTCGATTTGACCGAAAAGGGCAAAACGCAGGCGGTGAAGCAGCAAAATGGCGCGAACTACACGGTGATCTTTACCATCAATGCTGATGCGCCACCGCCGCCGCCACCACCGCCAGTGGTGGTAAAACGCGTGGAAGAGCCGGTATATACGCCGCGGCCATCCACACCGGCACGTAATCCGTTTAAATCTGACAATGACCGTATTACTAGCGTCACCAGCAGCAATACGGCAACACGCCCTGCGGCCAGTACGCGCGTGGTCAGCGGCGATAAAGTGATTATCGCGATCGACGCCGGGCATGGCGGGCAGGACCCAGGTGCTATCGGGCCGGGCGGCACGCAGGAAAAAAATGTCACTATCGCGATTGCCCGTAAGTTACGTGCGTTGCTCAACGATGACCCGATGTTCAAAGGCGTGCTGACCCGTGATGGCGATTATTTTATCTCCGTGATGGGGCGCTCGGATGTGGCGCGTAAACAGAATGCGAACTTCCTGGTGTCAATTCATGCGGATGCCGCGCCAAACCGTGATGCCACAGGGGCGTCTGTCTGGGTGCTTTCCAACCGTCGCGCTAACAGCGAAATGGCCGGCTGGCTGGAACAACATGAGAAACAGTCCGAACTGTTAGGCGGCGCGGGTGATGTGCTGGCAAACAGCCAGTCAGATCCGTACCTCAGCCAGGCGGTGCTGGATTTACAATTCGGCCATTCGCAACGCGTCGGGTATGATGTGGCAACTAACGTATTGAGCCAGTTGCAAAGTGTGGGTGTGTTGCATAAGCGTCGCCCGGAACATGCAAGCCTGGGCGTGTTACGTTCGCCAGATATTCCATCCATCCTCGTCGAGACGGGCTTCATCAGTAATAACGGTGAAGAGCGCTTGCTGGGGAGCGATAGCTATCAGCAGCAGATTGCTGATGCGATTTATAATGGTCTGCGCAAATACTTTGATGCGCATCCGTTGCAGTCCGCGCCACAGGGCGGTGCAGGGCAGACGGCCAGTGCGGTGCTGCCGGGTGAGATGACCGCAACCAATTAAGGAGCATTCATGCCGATTCAGGTTCTACCGCCGCAGCTTGCGAACCAAATCGCCGCCGGTGAGGTGGTGGAACGACCTGCGTCGGTGGTGAAAGAGCTGGTGGAAAACAGCCTCGATGCGGGCGCAACCCGCATTGATATTGATATCGAACGCGGCGGCGCAAAGCTTATTCGTATTCGTGACAACGGCTGTGGCATCAAAAAAGACGAGCTGGCGCTGGCGCTGGCGCGTCATGCCACCAGTAAAATTGCCTCGCTTGACGATCTGGAAGCCATCATTAGCCTCGGCTTTCGCGGCGAGGCGTTGGCCAGTATCAGCTCCGTTTCCCGTCTGACGCTGACCTCCCGCACGGCTGAACAGCAAGAAGCCTGGCAAGCCTACGCCGAAGGGCGCGACATGGACGTGACGGTCAAGCCCGCGGCCCATCCTGTCGGCACCACGCTGGAAGTGTTAGATCTGTTCTACAACACGCCTGCCCGGCGCAAATTCATGCGCACCGAAAAGACCGAGTTTGGCCATATCGATGAAATTATCCGCCGCATCGCGCTGGCGCGATTTGACGTCACCATTAACCTCAGCCATAACGGCAAGGTGATGCGTCAGTACCGTGCCGTGGCAGAAGGTGGGCAGAAAGAGCGCCGCCTGGGCGCCATTTGTGGGACGCCGTTTCTGGAGCAGGCGCTGGCGATCGAATGGCAGCATGGCGATCTGGCTCTGCACGGCTGGGTGGCCGATCCCAAAGCATCCAGCGCAGCATTCACGGAGATCCAGTATTGCTATGTAAATGGCCGTATGATGCGCGACCGCCTGATTAACCACGCCATACGCCAGGCATGTGAAGACAAACTCGGGGCCGACCAGCAGCCCGCGTTCGTGCTGTATCTGGAGATTGACCCGCATCAGGTTGACGTGAACGTGCATCCTGCCAAGCATGAAGTGCGTTTCCATCAGTCGCGTCTGGTGCATGATTTTATCTATCAGGGCGTGCTGAGCGTATTGCAGCAGCAGGCCGAACCCGCGCTGCCGCTGCAAAATGAAGAATCTGTACCGCGCCCGCTGCCGGAAAACCGTGTGGCCGCGGGGCGTAACCATTTTGCTGAACCTGCGGTTGCGCGTGAACCGGCAGCGCCGCGTTTCTCGTCGGCGGGGAACACTCCGCGCCCGACAGGGGCTAACTATCCAAACGCTCAGCCTGGCTATCAAAAACAGCAGGGGGCGTTGTACCGTAAATTGCTCGACACCCCAGCTGTGGAACGTAAAGAGCATATTGAGGTTCCGACACCTTCACTGGAAGGGCATAGCCAGAGCTTTGGCCGGGTACTGACGATTGTCGCTCCGGATATGGCGCTGCTTGAACGTGAGGGCAAGCTGGCACTACTGGCGCTGCCGGTTGCTGAGCGTTGGCTTAAGCAAGCGCAACTGACGCCTGGGGCAAATGCGGCGTGTGCACAACCGCTGTTGATCCCGGTGCGCTTAAAGATATCCCCACAAGAACTGGCGGTATTGCAGCGTGCGACAGAGCAACTCGCAGAGATGGGCATTGAATTTGTGTTAGAAGCACAGCATGTGACAATTCGTGCAGTGCCTTTACCCTTACGCCAACAAAATTTACAAAACTTGATTCCTGAACTGATAGGCTACCTGGCGCAGCAAACAACGTTTGTTGCCGCCAATACCGCACAGTGGATAGCGCGCCATCTGGCGAGTGAACACAATCCGTGGAGTATGGCGCAGGCGATTACCGTGCTGGCAGAGGTCGAGCGCCTTTGTCCGCAACTGGTGAAAACGCCGCCGGGTGGATTATTGCAACCTGTTGATTTACAAACGGCGATGACCGCCCTGAAACATGATTGATGTAAGCAAGGCGAGCCTGCCTAAGGCACTATTTTTGATGGGGCCAACGGCCTCCGGCAAAACGGCATTAGCCATTGAGTTACGTAAAGTTTTGCCCGTAGAGTTGATTAGCGTCGATTCTGCCCTCATCTATCGAGGGATGGATATCGGCACGGCAAAGCCGAACGCAGAAGAACTGCGCGCGGCACCGCACCGGTTGCTGGATATTCTCGACCCGTCGCAAGCGTATTCCGCAGCTGATTTTCGCCGCGATGCGCTGGCGCAGATGGCCGAGATAACCGCTGCGGGACGAATTCCGCTGCTGGTTGGCGGGACAATGCTCTACTTTAAGGCGCTGCTGGAGGGGTTATCTCCTTTGCCATCAGCGGATCCTGAGGTAAGAGCGAAGATTGAGCAGCAGGCGGCAGAGCAAGGATGGGACGTTTTGCACAAGCAACTGGAGGAGATTGACCCGGTTGCCGCAGCACGGATTCATCCAAATGATCCGCAAAGGCTTTCCCGGGCACTGGAAGTTTTTTTCATTTCGGGTAAAACTTTAACGGAACTGACGCAAACGTCAGGAGAAGCTCTGCCGTATCAGGTGCATCAGTTCGCCATCGCCCCGGCGAGCCGTGAACTGCTCCATCAGCGAATTGAGCAGCGTTTTCATCAGATGTTAGCTTCAGATTTTGAAGCAGAAGTGCGGGCGCTCTTTGCCCGTGGAGATTTGCATACGGATATGCCTTCCATTCGTTGTGTGGGATACCGCCAGATGTGGTCGTATCTTGAAGGTGAGATTTCATACGATGAAATGGTTTATCGAGGTGTTTGCGCCACGAGACAGTTAGCGAAGCGCCAGATCACCTGGTTACGCGGTTGGGAGGGGGTTCACTGGTTAGACAGTGAAAAACCGCAACAAGCGCTAAACGAAGTGATTGAGGTTGTTGGTGATATCGCTCACTGAATGTGTACAATTAAACCGTATCGTGCGCAATTTTTCAGAATCGCAAGGTTCTAAGTACAAAACAAGCATATAAGGAAAAGATAGAATGGCTAAGGGGCAATCTTTACAAGATCCGTTCCTGAACGCATTGCGTCGGGAACGTGTTCCAGTTTCTATTTATTTGGTGAATGGTATTAAGCTGCAAGGTCAGATTGAGTCTTTCGATCAGTTCGTGATCCTGTTGAAAAACACGGTCAGTCAGATGGTCTACAAGCACGCTATCTCTACTGTTGTTCCGTCCCGTCCGGTCTCCCATCACAGCAATAACGCTGGCGGCGGCACAGGCAGTAACTACCATCATGGCAGCAACGCGCAGGGTTCTTCAACGCCGGCGCAGGACAGCGAAGAGAACGAATAAGTTCTCCGGCTGTTATCCACACGGGGAGCCAGCGATCCTGCGTTCCCCGCTGATCTTTTTAGAGGGTTATACGCTTGTTTGACCGTTATGATGCCGGTGAGCAGGCGGTGCTGGTACACATCTATTTTTCGCAAGACAAAGATATGGAAGACCTCCAGGAGTTTGAATCTCTGGTCTCTTCCGCCGGTGTCGAAGCAATGCAGGTGATTACCGGTAGCCGTAAAGCGCCGCACCCGAAGTATTTTGTTGGTGAAGGTAAAGCAGTCGAAATTGCGGATGCCGTAAAAGCAACCGGCGCGTCAGTCGTGTTGTTTGATCATGCGCTGTCTCCAGCCCAGGAGCGCAACCTGGAAGCCCTTTGCGAATGCCGTGTTATCGATCGCACGGGATTGATTTTAGATATTTTTGCTCAGCGTGCGCGTACCCACGAAGGTAAGTTGCAGGTTGAGCTGGCGCAGCTGCGTCATCTGGCGACGCGCCTTGTGCGTGGCTGGACCCACCTTGAAAGACAAAAAGGCGGGATTGGTTTGCGCGGTCCGGGTGAAACCCAGCTCGAAACCGACCGCCGTCTGTTGCGTGGCCGTATTACCCAGATCCTCTCGCGGCTGGAAAGAGTAGAGAAGCAGCGTGAGCAGGGGCGTCGGGCGCGAACAAAAGCCGACATCCCGACGGTGTCGCTGGTGGGGTATACCAACGCCGGTAAATCCACCCTGTTTAACCAGATTACTGAGGCCCAGGTTTATGCCGCAGACCAACTGTTTGCGACCCTGGACCCTACGCTGCGTCGTATTGATGTTGCAGACGTAGGTGAAACCGTTCTGGCGGATACGGTTGGTTTTATCCGTCACCTGCCGCATGACCTGGTGGCGGCGTTTAAGGCCACATTGCAGGAAACACGGCAGGCGACTCTGTTGCTGCACGTCATTGACGCAGCAGACGTGCGTGTGCAGGAAAATATTGATGCAGTAAACGTGGTGCTGGAAGAAATTGACGCCCACGAAATCCCAACGCTGTTGGTGATGAACAAGATCGATATGCTGGAGGATTTTGAGCCGCGTATTGACCGAGATGAAGAGAACAAACCGATTCGGGTCTGGCTTTCCGCTCAGACCGGTATTGGTGTGCCACTGCTTTTCCAGGCTTTGACAGAACGTCTTTCCGGTGAGGTAGCCCAGCACACGCTGCGATTGCCGCCACAGGAAGGCAGGCTGCGCAGCCGGTTTTATCAGCTTCAGGCGATAGAAAAAGAGTGGATGGAGGATGACGGCAGCGTGGGGATGCAGGTGCGTATGCCGATCGTTGACTGGCGTCGCCTCTGTAAACAAGAACCTGCGCTGGTGGACTATATCGTCTGACCAGAAAGGGGATGCCTGAATAATTCGCCCTTGCATAACAAATATGGAGCATATACATGGCGTGGAATCAGCCCGGTAATAACGGACAAGACCGCGACCCGTGGGGAAGCAGCAATAATCAAGGCGGCAACTCTGGGGGAAATGGCAACAAAGGTGGTCGCGAGCAGGGGCCGCCGGATCTGGATGATATCTTCCGCAAACTAAGCAAGAAGCTTGGTGGCCTTGGCGGAGGTAAAGGTTCTGGCTCGGGTGGAAATGCTCCACAGGGGCCGCGCCCGCAAATGGGTGGCCGCATAGTGGGCATTGCTGCCGCTGCTGTGGTGATCATCTGGGCTGCCAGTGGATTCTACACCATTAAAGAAGCCGAACGCGGCGTAGTCACCCGTTTCGGCAAGTTCAGCCATCTGGTTGAGCCGGGCCTGAACTGGAAGCCAACGTTCATTGACGACGTGACCGCGGTAAACGTGGAGTCCGTGCGTGAACTGGCCGCGTCTGGCGTGATGCTGACGTCTGACGAAAACGTGGTGCGCGTTGAGATGAACGTGCAGTACCGCGTGACCGATCCTGAACGTTATCTGTTTAGCGTGACCAGTGCGGATGACAGCCTGCGTCAGGCAACCGACAGCGCCCTGCGTGGTGTTATCGGTAAATACACCATGGACCGCATCCTGACCGAAGGTCGTACCGTTATTCGTAGCGATACCCAGCGTGAGCTGGAAGAGACCATTCGCCCGTACAACATGGGTATCACCCTGCTGGACGTTAACTTCCAGGCTGCTCGTCCGCCGGAAGAGGTGAAAGCGGCGTTTGACGATGCGATTGCTGCACGTGAAAACGAACAGCAGTACATCCGTGAAGCGGAAGCCTACACCAACGAAGTGCAGCCGCGTGCTAACGGTCAGGCGCAACGTATTCTTGAAGAAGCGCGTGCGTACAAGACTCAGACCATCCTGGAAGCTCAGGGTGAAGTGGCTCGTTTCGCGAAGATCTTGCCTGAATATAAAGCGGCTCCGGAAATTACCCGTGAACGTCTGTATATCGAGACCATGGAAAAAGTGCTGAGCCATACGCGTAAAGTACTGGTTAACGACAGCAAAGGTGGAAACCTGATGGTGCTGCCGTTGGATCAGATGCTGAAAGGCGGTTCTGCGCCTGCGGCGAAGTCGTCAGACACCAGCGGTGCTAATAACCTGCTGCGTCTGCCGCCAGCCTCATCAGGCAGCTCCAGTGCGACCACAACGCCTTCTTCGAACGATGGTGACATCATGGACCAACGCCGTGCTAACGCGCAGCGTAACGACTACCAGCGTCAGGGGGAATAAGGATGCGTAAGTCAGTTATTGCGATCATCATCATCGTACTGGTCGTGCTTTATACCTCTATTTTCGTTGTGAAAGAGGGTGAACGTGGGATTAAGTTCCAGTTCAGCAGCGTCGTCCGTGATGGTGACAAGCGTCCGGTGATTTATGAGCCGGGTCTGCACTTCAAGGTGCCTTTCATTCAGTCGGTGAAAACGCTCGATGCGCGTATCCAGACCATGGATAACCAGGCCGATCGTTTCGTGACCAAAGAGAAGAAAGACCTGATCGTTGATTCTTATATCAAATGGCGTATCAGTGATTTCAGCCGTTACTTCCTGGCGACAGGCGGTGGCGATGTTTCTCAGGCAGAAGTGCTGTTGAAACGTAAGTTCTCTGACCGTCTGCGTTCTGAGATTGGTCGCCTGGATGTGAAAGACATCGTGACCGACTCCCGTGGTCGTCTGACGCTGGAAGTGCGTGATGCGCTGAACTCCGGTACTGCGGGCACGGAAGACGAAGTTTCTACCCCGGCCGCGGATGACGCGATTGCCAAAGCAGCAGAACGTGTTCAGGCTGAAACCAACGGCAAAGTGCCGGTGATCAACCCGAACAGTATGGCTGCACTGGGTATCGAAGTGGTTGACGTGCGTATCAAGCAAATCAACCTGCCTGCTGAAGTGTCTGAGGCGATTTACAACCGTATGCGCGCTGAGCGTGAAGCGGTAGCCCGTCGTCACCGTTCACAGGGGCAGGAAGAGGCTGAGAAGCTGCGCGCTGCCGCGGACTACGAAGTGACCAAGACGCTTGCTGAGTCTGAACGTCAGGGTCGTATCCTGCGCGGTGAAGGTGATGCCGAAGCGGCGAAACTGTTCGCTGATGCCTTCAGCCAGGATCCAGACTTCTATGCCTTTATCCGTAGCCTGCGTGCTTATGAGAATAGCTTCCAGAGCAACCAGGATGTGATGGTGCTCAGCCCGGACAGCGATTTCTTCCGTTATATGAAGACGCCAGCTAACGCAACGCGATAAACTCAGGCTCGTTTGAGTATTCAAACCACCGCTCTCAACGGAGCGGTGGTTTTCTTTTATAAGGAATCAAAATGAATTCAACGATCTGGCTGGCGTTGGCGCTTGTTTTAGTCCTGGAAGGGTTGGGCCCAATGCTTTATCCGCGTGCCTGGCGTCGAATGATCGCCACAATGAGCCAGCTTCCGGATAATATTTTGCGCCGATTTGGCGGCGGTCTTGTGGTTGCCGGCATTGTTATCTACTACATGTTGAGGAAAACGATTGGCTGATCAAAAAGTGGTCGGATTTGGCATGTTTTGGGGTCAAAAAGTGCTGTATATCTGAAAAAGCGATGGTAGAATCCATTTTTAAGCAAACGGTGATTTTGAAAAAATGGGTAACAACGTCGTCGTACTGGGCACCCAATGGGGTGACGAAGGTAAAGGGAAGATTGTTGATCTTCTGACTGAACGGGCTAAATATGTTGTACGCTACCAGGGCGGTCACAACGCAGGCCATACTCTCGTAATCAACGGTGAAAAAACCGTCCTCCATCTTATTCCATCAGGTATTCTTCGCGAAAACGTCACCAGCATCATCGGTAACGGCGTTGTGCTGTCTCCAGCTGCGCTGATGAAAGAGATGAAAGGTCTGGAAGACCGTGGTATCCCTGTTCGTGAGCGTCTGCTGCTCTCTGAAGCGTGCCCGCTGATCCTGGATTATCATGTGGCGCTGGACGTAGCGCGTGAAAAAGCGCGTGGCGCGAAAGCTATCGGCACCACTGGCCGTGGTATTGGGCCAGCTTACGAAGATAAAGTTGCACGTCGCGGTCTGCGCGTAGGCGACCTCTTCGACAAAGCAACCTTCGCTGACAAACTGAAAGAAGTGATGGAATATCACAACTTCCAGCTGGTGAACTTCTACAAAGCTGACGCTGTTGACTACCAGAAAGTGCTGGATGACGTCATGGCGATTGCTGACATCCTGACCGGTATGGTTGTTGATGTGTCCGATCTGCTGGACCAGGCGCGCAAGCGTGGCGATTTCGTCATGTTCGAAGGTGCGCAGGGTACGCTGCTGGATATCGACCACGGTACCTATCCGTACGTAACCTCCTCTAACACCACCGCAGGTGGCGTGGCGACCGGCTCTGGTCTGGGTCCACGTTATGTGGATTACGTTCTGGGTATCATCAAAGCTTACTCCACTCGCGTGGGTGCGGGTCCATTCCCGACTGAACTGTTTGATGATATCGGCGAGTTCCTGTGCAAGCAGGGTAACGAGTTTGGCGCGACCACCGGTCGTCGTCGTCGTACCGGCTGGCTGGATGCGGTTGCAGTGCGTCGTGCAGTGCAGATCAACTCCCTGTCTGGCTTCTGCCTGACTAAGCTGGACGTGCTGGACGGCCTGAAAGAAGTGAAAATCTGTGTGGGCTACCGGATGCCAGATGGCCGCGAAGTGACTACCACTCCGCTGGCAGCTGACGACTGGGAAGGCATCGAGCCAATCTACGAAACCATGCCGGGCTGGTCTGAAACCACCTTCGGTGTGAAAGAGCGTAGCGGCCTGCCACAGGCAGCACTGGATTACATCAAGCGTATTGAAGAACTGACCGAAGTGCCGATTGATATTATTTCTACCGGCCCGGATCGTACTGAAACGATGATCCTGCGCGACCCGTTCGACGCATAATCTTCGTGAATGCTGGCCTGCGGGGTGACCCGTAGGCCGGATAAGCGTAGCGCCATCCGGCGACCGCTCCTGGATCTCCGCTTTTTCGCCCCGTCTGTCAAATAAATTAGCCCCTAACTATCTGGCTGGTTTATCATCATTAATGAATATCTCTGCGGTTTGACCGCGTTTTCCCTTTTTCCTGAGGTTGATGTGCAGTTAACAAGTTTCACCGATTACGGCTTACGCGCGCTGATCTACATGGCGTCGTTACCCGATGGGAAAATGACCAGTATCTCTGAAGTAACAGAGGTCTACGGTGTGTCCCGTAATCATATGGTCAAAATAATCAATCAACTTAGTCGTGCCGGATATGTTGCTGCCGTCCGCGGGAAGAATGGCGGGATCCGCCTTGGGAAACCGGCGCAGAGTATCCGGGTTGGGGATGTGGTACGTGAACTGGAGCCATTGTCTCTGGTGAATTGCAGCAGCGAGTTCTGCCACATTACGCCCGCTTGTCGTCTGAAACAGGCGCTTTCTAAGGCCGTGCAAAGTTTTCTCAAGGAACTGGATAACTACACGCTGGCCGATTTGGTTGAAGAGAATCAACCGCTTTATAAATTATTGCTGGTGGAATGAAGAAAATTTCCACTGGAGCTGACAACGGAGGAACCGCTATGTCACATGATCCTTTCCAGGAACGCGAAGCCGAAAAATACGCGAATCCAATCCCAAGCCGCGAGTTCATCATTGAACACTTAACAAAACGCGAAAAACCCGCCAATCGTGAAGAACTTGCCGTTGAATTAAACATTGAAGGTGAAGAGCAAATTGAAGCCCTTCGCCGCCGTCTGCGCGCGATGGAGCGTGACGGGCAACTGGTCTTTACCCGCCGCCAGTGCTACGCCCTGCCAGAGCGCCTCGATCTGCTGAAAGGGACCGTCATTGGTCACCGCGATGGCTTCGGCTTCCTGCGCGTAGAAGGCCGCAAAGACGATCTGTACCTCTCATCTGAGCAGATGAAGATGTGTATCCACGGCGATCAGATCCTGGCGCAACCGCTGGGCGCGGACCGTAAAGGCCGCCGCGAAGCGCGCGTGGTGCGTGTGCTGGTGCCAAAAACCAGCCAGATTGTTGGCCGCTACTTTACCGACGCGGGCGTGGGCTTTGTGGTACCGGACGACAGCCGCCTGAGTTTCGATATCCTGATCCCGCCTGAAGAAGTCATGGGCGCGCGGATGGGCTTTGTGGTAGTCGTCGAACTGACCCAGCGCCCGACTCGTCGCACCAAAGCGGTAGGTAAAATTGTTGAAGTGCTTGGCGATAACATGGGCACGGGTATGGCGGTTGATATGGCGCTGCGTACCCATGAAATCCCCTACGTTTGGCCAAAAGCCGTTGAAGAGCAGATTGTCGGCCTGAAAGAAGTGGTGCCGGAAGAGTCCAAAGCAGGCCGCGTGGACCTGCGCTCCCTGCCGCTGGTCACGATTGATGGTGAAGATGCGCGTGACTTCGATGACGCCGTCTACTGCGAGAAAAAACGCGGTGGCGGCTGGCGCCTGTGGGTGGCTATCGCCGACGTAAGCTATTACGTTCGCCCGCATACGCCGCTGGATAATGAAGCCCGCAGCCGTGGTACTTCGGTTTACTTCCCGTCCCAGGTTGTACCGATGCTGCCGGAAGTGCTCTCTAACGGTCTGTGCTCCCTGAACCCGCAGGTTGATCGCCTGTGTATGGTGTGTGAGATGACTATCTCCACCAAAGGCCGCTTAACGGGTTATAAATTCTACGAAGCGGTGATGAGCTCTCATGCGCGTCTGACCTATACCAAGGTCTGGCATATGCTCCAGGGCGACCAGGATCTGCGTGAACAATACGCACCGCTGGTCAAGCACATCGAAGAGCTGCACAACCTGTACAAGACGCTGGATCAGGCGCGCGAAGAGCGCGGCGGGATCTCGTTCGAAAGCGAAGAGGCGAAGTTTATCTTCAACGCCGAACGCCGTATCGAGCGTATTGAACAGACGCAGCGTAACGATGCGCACAAACTGATTGAAGAGTGCATGATTCTGGCGAACATCTCTGCGGCGCGTTTCGTTGAGAAAGCCAAAGAGCCGGCACTGTTCCGTATCCACGATAAACCAAGCACCGAAGCGATTACCGCATTCCGTACTGTTCTGGCCGAGCTGGGTCTTGAACTGCCGGGCGGCAACAAGCCGGAGCCGCGTGATTACGCTGAACTGCTGGAGTCCATCGGTGACCGTCCCGACCATGAAATGCTGCAAACCATGCTGCTGCGCTCCATGAAGCAGGCCATTTATGATCCAGAAAACCGGGGTCACTTTGGCCTGGCGTTGCAGTCTTATGCGCACTTTACGTCGCCTATCCGCCGTTACCCGGATCTCTCCCTGCACCGTGCGATCAAGTATCTGCTGGCGCAAGAGCAGGGACATAAGGGCAACACGACGGAAACGGGTGGTTATCACTACTCGATGGAAGAGATGCTGCAACTGGGCCAGCACTGCTCCATGACCGAACGCCGCGCTGATGAAGCCACGCGTGAAGTTTCCGACTGGCTGAAATGTGACTTTATGCTGGATCAGGTCGGTAACGTCTTCAAGGGCGTGATCGCCAGCGTGACCGGCTTTGGTTTCTTTGTCCGTCTCGACGATCTGTTTATCGATGGTCTGGTGCATGTGTCCAGCCTGGATAACGATTACTATCGCTTTGACCAGGTTGGCCAGCGTCTGATTGGTGAGTCCGGCGGCCAGACTTATCGCCTGGGCGATCGCGTAGAAGTGAAAGTCGAAGCCGTTAACATGGACGAGCGTAAAATCGACTTCAGCCTGATCTCCAGCGAGCGTGGCCCACGTAATGTTGGCAAAACCGCGCGTGAGAAGGCTAAAAAAGGCGGAAACGGTAACCCGAGCGGCAAGCGCCGTCAGGCCGGTAAAAAGGTAAACTTTGAGCCGGACAGCGCCTTCCGTGGCGAGAAGAAAAAGAAACCGAAGGCCGCGAAGAAAGAAGCTCGCTCAGCGAAAAAACCTTCCGCTAAAACGCAGAAAATAGCTGCCGCGACCAAAGCGAAGCGCGCGGCGAAGAAAAATACCGCGCAGTAATTTCGTCCCCATAACCCCTTTCCAACGAAAGGGGTTATTCTTTTTTGCCGTAAGACATTCCAGAACAGAATAGATAGCGGCCTTATCAACCCGTTTTTCCTGCTTATTCATTTTCCGGTAATCGTTATTTATTATTTTTGATTAGCCGTGTTATTCAGATGTGTATAGTGAATTTCACTTTTATAAAGCCCCCTTTTTAGCAAGGAGCGTTTATGCATCTGGCCCGTTTTCCCCGAATTTCGCTCGGTCATTTTCCTACGCCACTGGAACCGTTAAATAATTTAACCCAATTATTAGGCGGGCCCAAAATATGGATAAAACGCGACGATGCAACGGGCCTTGCAAGCGGCGGGAATAAAACCCGCAAGCTGGAATTTCTGTTGGCGGATGCGCTGCAGCAAAAAGCCGATATCATCGTGACGCAGGGCGCAACCCAGTCTAACCACGTACGTCAAACGATCGCCGGTGCCGCACGCCTTGGCCTGCAGGCAAAAGCGCTGCTGGAAAAACGCGTGACTGATTTTGGTGAGGATTATCAGCGCTCGGGTAACGTGCTGCTGGATACCCTTCTGGGCGGCGAGATTGTCGCACATCTGCCAGGCGGTACCGATATGCAAAAGGCGATGGAAGAGTACGCCGCAACGCTTCGCGAACAAGGCCACCGTCCGTACGTTATTCCTGGCGGAGGTTCGAACCCCATCGGGGCGCTGGGCTACGTCGCCTGTGCGGAGGAGCTGCTTTACCAATCATCAGAGCGTCGTTTGCGCATCGATCACGTTGTCCATGCGACGGGCAGTACCGGTACGCAGGCGGGGCTGGTTGCGGGGTTCACCGCCACCAACAGCCACATTCCGGTGCTCGGCATCAGCGTGCGGGCACCCAAAGATAAACAGGAAGAGAACGTCTGGAATCTGGCATCCAGAACGCTGGATCTGTTGGGCGTACCGGGGGAACTGTCGCGGCATGCGGTCGTCGCTAACAGCGATTATGTCGGTGACGGATACGGTTTGCCGACGGAGGGCACGCTTGAAGCACTGAGGCTGCTGGCCCGCCATGAAGGTATCCTGCTCGATCCGGTTTACTCCGCAAAAGGGATGGCCGGGCTTATCGATCTGATCCGCAAAGGGCATTTCCGTCAGGATGAAAATATTGTCTTTATCCACACGGGTGGGTCAGCAGGGCTATTTGGCTATCGTCAGGTGCTGGAGCATGGCTAAGCCTTTTCTGCTTGGCGTGCTGGGTGGTATGGGCCCCCTTGCGACGCTGGATTTTCTGCGTCGCCTGCTGGAGGCTACGCCTGCGCAGAGCGATCAACAGCAGATCCCAACGGTCGTCTGGAATGTACCGCAAATTGCCGATCGCCAGAACGCGCTGGCAGGTACGGGCCCTTCGCCCTTGCCGCAACTTCTTCACGCTGTCGAGAAACTTAACCAGGCGGGGGCAAGCCATATCGCAATCCCGTGTAATACGGCTCACCACTGGTACGATGCGCTGAGTGAAGCCAGCAACGTCCCTATTCTGCATATCGTTGATGCGACGCTGGAGGCATTGTCGCAGGCTGAGGAAAAACCTCAGCGGGTTGGTGTCATTGCCACTAAAGGCACGCTGGACGCGGGCTGGTATCAGGAACGACTGGCCGCGCAGGCTATAGAGGTCGTCGTGCCGACCCCCGAGGAGCTGACCCAATGGTTTGTACCGGGCTGTTACGCGGTAAAGCGTGGCGCGCTGGTTGACGGCGGCGAACTGCTGGTGTTGCAGGCTAACGCATTGTTTGCCCGTGGCGCGCAAAAACTGGTGCTGGCCTGTACCGAAGTGCCTGTTGCGCTGGAGGCTGCCAGGGCTCCGTTTCGTCATCTCACCTGGGATCCGGCTCAGGCACTGGCAGAACGATGTTCGCAGTTATGGCAAACCAGCAGACCATTTAATTAGCGCACCGTCCGGTACGATCACGGACATTATATTCAGATCAATCACAGGATAAATAAAATGAAAAAAAGTCTCTGCTTATTAATTGCAGTGGGCGGGCTATGGGCAAATATGAGTTTTGCCGATTCACCTGCTGAGGTTCGTGTGGCATATAGCGGCGGTTCTCAGGTATTAATGCTGGCAAAAGCCGATGGCTCTCTTGATAAAGCGTTAAACAGTAAAGTGAAGTGGGTGCAATTTGCATCGGGTGCCGATGCGCTTAATTATTTTGCCAGCAACGCGATTGATATTGCCAATTTTGGATCCAGTCCAGCGACGGCAGGCATTGTCCGCAAATTGCCGGTCGAAATTATTGGCGTGTCGGGCGTGATAGCCAGCTATGAACGCCTGATCGGCAAAGATGGCATTGTGAAAATTAATGATATCGAAGGGAAGCGTGTCGCCTACCCACCCAACTCAACGGCTCAATATGCTCTCGAAGCCGCGATCAGCGTGAACAAACTGGACCGCAGCAAAATCACGTTACTGCCGCTGCGTCCTGCAGAAATGGTCGCGGCATGGAAGCGTGGTGATATTGATGCTGGCTATGTCTGGGCACCGTTTGCACAAGAGCTGGAGGCGTCGGGTGGGCACCAGGTCTTTGCCACCAAGGATCTGCAGAAAGACGGCTATCTTATCTACAACAACTATGTGGTACGGAAAGCCTTTGCTGAGAAGTACCCAGAAGCGGTCACTGCGTTTCTTCGCGTGCATCAGCAGAAGGTGGATGAGTTTAAGAAAGACCCGGAGCGTGCGGCAGGCATCGTTGCTAAAGAAGTTGGGGCACCGGTTACCACGGCAGCAAATACGCTGGGTGGGCTGGAATATCCAACGCTTGCTCAGCAGGGTACTGCGGACTGGCTGGGTAATGGCACGCAGACCACCGACAGCGGTATCGGCAAAGCCTTAACCAAAACCTCCGGCTTCCTCGCCGGTATTGGCGAAATCCGCAAGCGCGATATCCCTGCAAACTGGGATACCGCCATTGATTCTCGCTATATCCGTGATGCGGCGGTGGCGGCGCAATGAGATTGAGTCAGCATATCGCCATCAGCGTAGTGTCGGTGGCGGTTTTCTTTATTGTCTGGCAGGTGGCGGCAACGCAGCAGTGGGTCGATCCGCTGCTGTTACCGTCGCTAACGGACATTGGTTTGACGACCGAAGAGCTGCTTGCCGATGGCTATCGTCAGGTACCGCTCTGGGAACACATTGCGGTGAGCCTCGCGCGAGCGCTGAGCGCATTTACCGTGGCGATTATCATTGGTATTCCGCTGGGATTACTGATGGGGTTGTCTGACGGCCTGGCGGCGGTACTTAATCCTTTCGTTCAGTTTCTGCGTCCTTTACCCAAAATTGCCCTCATCCCCCTGGCCGTCGTGTGGCTTGGGATTGGCGAGGCCTCCAAATTCTTCCTGATCTTTATTGCCACGTTTTTAAGCGTGGTCGTGGGGGCGTCGGCTGCAGTTGAACGCATTGGTCGTTCACGTATTCGCGTGGCGCAGACGCTGGGCGCTTCCCGCAGACAAATCTTCATGCGCGTCGTCCTCCCGGACGCGCTGCCGGACCTTTTCACCACCGTCAGGCTCTCCATTGGTATTGGCTGGACATCGTTGATTGCCGCGGAGATGGTCGCAGCCAGTTCCGGTCTGGGCTGGATGGTCATCAACGCCAGCTCTTATTTGCGTACTGATATCGTCATGCTCGGCATTTTGCTGCTGGGCGGCATTGGCTACCTTCTGGATTTATTACTGCTGGGGCTACAGCGGCTGACAGTGCCCTGGGCGGGGAAAGAATAATGAGTGCTATCACCCTTGAAAATGTATCGCTCTCTTTCGCGGCGAAACCCCAGCCGTTTAAGGTGCTGGAAGATATCAATCTTAGCCTGAACAGCGGTGAGTTTGTGGTCCTGCTTGGGCCGTCTGGCTGTGGCAAATCCACCATTCTGAACCTTGTCGCCGGGTTTAATAAGCCAGACCGGGGGCGGGTGGCTGCTGGCGGGAAAGATATTAGCAAGCCTGGTCCTGAACGCGGAATGATATTCCAACAACCCAACCTTTTCCCGTGGCTCTCGGTGTTGGAAAACGTCACTTTTGGCCCGCGCCTGGGCAAATACCGTAAGGACGAAACCAATGCCCTGGCGCAGACGTGGCTTGAACGCGTGGGTCTGAAAGGCTTCGAACATCATGCACCCTGGCAGCTTTCTGGCGGTATGAAGCAGCGCGTGGCGCTCGCTCGCGCCTGGCTCCCCGGCCCGGAAGTGCTGCTGCTGGATGAACCGTTCGGTGCGCTGGATGCGCAAACCCGACTGATGATGCAGGAGTTGCTGCGCGAGGCATGGCTCTCTACCGGCACCACACTGCTCTTCGTCACGCACGATGTGGAAGAGGCGCTTTTTTTGGCTGACCGCATTCTGATCATGTCGGCAAAGCCGGGAAAAATCGTTGATGAGATCGTTCTGCCCTTTGGGCGGGAGCGAGATATCGAAACGCTGGCAGAACACCCTGCCTATAGCGAGATCAAGCATCACGTCCTGCATCGGGTACGCCAGGAGGCGAAGCGGCACTTACGTTAAATACAGTTCCCGGTGTCGGGAATGAATCAACTGTCATGACTGAGGTGGAAGCAATGAGCAATAGCGAATTACGAGACCGTCTTGAAACAAGTATTCAACAGCATCGGGATGAGTATGTGGCGATAGCCAAAGATATTCACGCCCACCCTGAAACCGGCAATAACGAGTATTACGCCAGCGGCCAACTGACACAGCTGCTGGAACAACAGGGCTTTGCCGTCACGCTTAATGTCGCCGGTCATGAAACGGCTTTTTATGCGGTGAAGGAGAGCGGCAAGCCCGGCCCAACCATCGCGTTCCTGGCGGAATACGATGCGCTTATTGATATCGGGCACGCCTGTGGTCACAACATCATTGGGGTTACCAGTATTGCTGCAGCGATTGCGCTTAGCGAAACGCTGGACGCGACAGGTGGCAAGGTCGTGGTACTCGGTACGCCTGCAGAAGAGGGCGGGCTGCGTGGCAAAGGTGGTCCAAACGGTAATGTGAAAGCCCGCTTCGTAGAGCATGGCTTCCTTAACGATGTCGATGTGGCATTGATGGTCCACCCCGCGGGGAAAACGCGATTGTCCGGCCCGTCACTGGCGAATAACCATCTCTACTTCCATTTCTATGGCAAACCTTCCCACGCGGGCAGCTCACCTCATAAAGGGGTGAACGCGCTGGATGCGCTGGTGTTGCTCTATAACGGTATCAGCGTTCTGCGTCAGCAACTGCCGGATGGCATCCGCGTTCACGGCATTATCACCAACGGTGGTCAGGCTCCGAATGTGATCCCGGAATATGCGTCGGCGCACTATTACATTCGTGCCCATACCCGTGAAGAGGTGGTTGCGCTGGAGCCACGCATTCGCGCCATTGCGGAAGGCGTCGCGCTGGCAACCGGTACCACGGTCAAGATTGAGCATCAGATTGGGCCGCGTGATTTCAACATCAACCACACACTGAACGGTGTACTGCTGGAAGAATTCACCGCTGCAGGGGAGACGGTCGAGCTGAAGGAAAAAGAGGGGTTGGGCTCAACCGATGCTGGCGATATCAGCCATGCGGTACCGACAGCGCATCCTTACATCAAGATTGGCCCCGATGAATTGATTGGTCACACCGTGGCATTCCGCGAGGCCGCTAATTCAGTACAGGGTTATGACGCGCTAGTGACAGGCGCGCAGGTGCTGGCCCGAACCGGGCTGCGACTGTTAACCGATGCTGCGTTGCTGCAGGAAGTGAAAAACGAATTTGCCGGGCAAACCGCCGCCACGCAAGCTGCATGACCTAAACCGGAGCACCATAACAATGAAAATGCTGTTTTCTGCCGCCGCACTGATGCTGGCGGTGGTTTTACCCCTGGGAAGTGCGCAGGCCGAGAGTATCGATCGTAACGCCGTGCTGAATATTGCCTACGGGAACCGGCCTGGAACGCTGGACCCTTATCTGACGACCAATAACGCCACCTCCGACGTGGACAGGCATATTTTCGAAACATTGTTCACCATCAACGCCAAATTTGAGCCTGTACCGGAGCTGGTGGAGAGGTACACGCTGAGTGACGATCGTAAAACCTACACCTTTGTGTTACGTGACGGGATCCATTTTCATGACGGACAACCGCTGACTGCGGATGACGTTGTGGCTTCAATGAATCGCTGGCTGGCAGTTTCCACGCAGGGGAAAGCTAATTTGCCCGGCGTGCAGTTCAGTAAGGTGGATGATAAAACCGTCACCTTTACGCTTCCTTCCCCGTCACTGATTACGCTCAACGTGCTGGCAGACGTGAAGAACATCGCCGCTATTATGCCGAAACGCATTATTGATGAGGCCAACAGCAGCAAGAAGCCCGTGACCGAGCTAATTGGCACGGGCCCTTACAAACTGGCTGAGTTCAAACCCGGTGATTTTCTGCACTTAACCCGTTATGACCAGTATCAGTCCCGCACGGAGCCTGCAAGCGGTTTGTCGGGCCAGAAGAAAGCGGATGTGAAGGACATCTGGTTCCGCTACATTACCGATGAATCCACTCGCCTGGCCGGGGCGATGACCGGGGAATACGATCTGGTATTCCAGCTGCCGAAGGACAATATCGACACGCTCAGCAGCGTGCCGGATCTGTCGCTCTTCCAGCCCAAAAGCGGCGGCTCGCTCATTACCTATCTGTTCAATAAAAACCAGGGGCCGTTTGCCAATGTGAAGCTGCGCCAGGCATTTAACCTTGCGCTTAATGTCCATCAAACGCTGCTGGCGGGCTACAGCGATCCGCGTTTCTTTAAGGAAGATCCGTCACTGGGCTTTCCGGAACAGGTGGACTGGTACAGCGAGGCCGGTAAACCTTTCTGGAACCAACATCGGCTCGACGAGGCGCGCGCGCTGGTGAAAGACTCGGGCTACAACGGTGAAGAAGTGGTAATCATCGCCACGAAAGAATATGCAGAGTTGTATAACCTGGCAATAGTGGCTCAACAGGTGCTGAAGCAGATTGGGGTGAAGTCACGCCTGGACGTCTACGACTGGCCGACCGTTCTGCAGCGCCGCCAGGATCCGAAAAACTTCGACCTCTGTGCGCTGGAGTTTTCAATGCGTCAGGTGCTGCATCAATATCCCTTCCTCGATTCGCGCGCGAAGTTTCCCGGGCTGAGCAACAACCCGGAGATCGATAACGTGCTGGATGAAATCAAGCAGGCGCCTTCCCTGAAAGAGGCGAAACCGCTGGTGGATCAACTGAACAAGTTGAGCTGGCAATATCTGCCGGTCATTGTGCTTGGCCGCACGACGCCGGATGCGGTGGCGCTAAAAGGCAATGTAAAAGGCTATCAGGACCTGATTGGCCCTATTTTATGGAACGTGAGCGTGACGAAACCCTGACGGGAGAAGGCGATGAGAAGATACCTTTTTCACCGCCTGCTGGCACTTCTGCCGGTGCTGCTGGTGGTGTCGGTAGTGGTGTTTTGCTTGATTCATCTCGCACCGGGCGATCCGGCGCTGGTGATCCTGGGGAATGATGCCAGTCCTCAGGATATTGCTGCGCTGCGCCAGCAGATGGGGCTGGATCGGCCCCTGCTGGTGCAGTTTTTCAGCTGGTTTGGCGAGATCCTTACCGGGGATTTGGGACATTCCCTGTTTTTAAATACCAGCGTTATGTCGCTATTTTTACAGCACCTGACGCCGACGCTGGCGCTGGCATTCTATGCTCAACTCATTGCGCTCATTCTGGGGCTGATGGGGGGCGTGATAAGCGCCTGGCAACATGGCGGCATCACGGATCGCATCATTCGTATGCTGGCGACTTTTGGCATGTCGGTGCCGGGTTTTTTGCTTGGCCTCGTCCTCATCTTCTTCTTTGCCGTTCAGCTGCGCTGGTTTCCGGTGGTGGGGTATCGCTCTACCAACGATGATTTCTGGCTTAACGTCTGGTACCTAACCTTACCTGCTATCGCGCTGGGGCTCCGCATCGCCGCACTGATTGCCCGCATGACCCGTGCCGTGATGCTGGATGTATTGCAAGAGCCTTTTATCAACACTGCGCGGGCAAAAGGGGTCCCGGAGTGGCTTGTGCTTTTACGGCACACGCTCAAAAACAGCCTGATCCCCATACTGACCATCTGCGGTGAATCCTTCGCGTCGCTGGTAACCGGCACGATCGTGATCGAAAGCGTGTTCGGTATTCCCGGCGTGGGATCGCTCATTGTAGATTCGATCGAGCGTCGTGACGTGACGGTGATCCAGGGTGTGGTGCTGCTGATCACCGTTTGCTACGTGTTGATCAACCTGGCAGTGGATCTGCTGAACTATCTTGCCGATCCGCGTCTGTCCGTCGACGGAGGGGAAAAATGATTACCTGCAGAAATCCGGGGCTTTTAATTTGGCCCGCCGTGCTGGCCGCCATTGTACTACTGTCATTTTTTGCAAGCCTGGTAAGCCCTTACGATCCCTACAGCCTCGATCCGTTAAGCCGGTTGACCCCTCCCTCTACAGAACACTGGTTCGGCACCGATAACTTCGGGCGGGATCTTTTTGTCCGTGTGGCGCTGGCGGTGCGCGTGTCGCTCTCGGTGGGCGCAGCGGTAGCGGTGATAGCAGGTGTGACGGGGATGATCGTCGGTCTACTGTGCGCCTGGTATCGCCCGGTAGACAGGATCCTGATGCGCGTCTGTGATGGTCTTTTTGCCTTTCCGTCTTTGCTACTGGCGATCGCCATTGTCGGCGTGCTCGGACCGAATATCGTCAACGTGGTGCTGGCGCTATCGTTGGTATACGTGCCGTCGGTTGCGCGGGTGATCCGAGGTGCGGCCAAGGTGATCAAAGAGAAGAACTTTATTGAAGCCCTGCGCGCGCAGGGCGCAGGTGCCTCGCGCATTATCTGGCTGCACCTTTTGCCTAACGTTATCTCGCCGTTTATCGTGCAGGTCAGCTGGGTGTTTTCGGTGGCCATTCTTACCGAAGCAGCCTTGAGCTTTCTCGGTTCTGGCGTGCCAGCCCCAATGCCAAGCCTGGGCAACTTATTACTCGAAGGAAAGGCTGTGATCTTCACCGCCTGGTGGATGACCTTCTTCCCGGGGATCGCCATTGTGTTGCTGATCCTCGGTTTAAATATTATTGGCGATGACCTGAGAGACAGTGCTGACCCGGGCCTTAAACCTCTGCCTCGCCGCGTGTTGCGTCTGCTTAAACAAGGAGGACGCCATGGCTGAAGCCTTACTTGAGGTTAATAACCTTGAGGTTACATTCGCGACGAGAATGGGCGTTGTCTCCCCGGTGCGTGGCGTTTCTTTTCGGGTAAACACCCATGAAACTCTCGGCATCATCGGGGAATCAGGCTGCGGCAAGAGTGTGACTGCTCAGGCGTTAATGGGACTGCTTTCATCCCGCACCAGCCGGGTCAAGGGTGAGGTCATTCTGGGGGGGAAGGCGCTGCACTCGCTGTCGGCAAAAGTACGCCGTCAACGGAGTGGGCGAGAGATGGCGATGATTTTTCAGGATCCGCTCGCCAGCCTTAATCCGGTGATGACCATTGGTGCTCAAATTGATGAAAGCCTGCGGCTGCATACCTATCTGAAACGCGCCCAGCGTCAGCAGAAAACGATCGACCTGTTGACCCAGGTTGGTATTGTCGATCCTGCCCGCTGCGCCAATGCCTGGCCGCATGAGCTTTCAGGCGGAATGCGTCAGCGCGTAATGATCGCCATGGCCATTGCGACCTCTCCTTCTCTACTGATTGCTGACGAACCGACTACGGCACTGGATGCCACCATTCAGGCGCAGATCCTCGATTTACTCGACGGACTTAAGCAGCAGACGGGCATGGGGATTGTCATTATCACCCACGATTTAAGCGTCGTTGCGCGGCTTTGCCAACGCGTGGCCGTACTGTATGCCGGACAGGTTGTGGAAGAGACTGATGTTCATACGCTCTTTACACAACCGCGCCATCCTTATACCCGTGCGCTGCTGGCTGCTCGTCCTTCGGTGGATCATCCTCCCAAAACACCGCTGGCCGAAATCAGCGGTCAGGTTCCGTCATTGCATGCATTTCCTTCAGGATGTAGCTACGCCGATCGCTGTCCGCTGGCGCAACCCCGCTGCCGCGCGCAGGCCCCCGAGCTGCAGACGGTGGGATACAAGGCACAGCAGGTTCGCTGCTGGCGGGCCGAGGAGACAGGAGCGGCTGGATGACGATACCTTTATTAAGCGTGAACAATTTGTCGAAAATATTTCATCGCCGTGGGCAGCAGGTGCATGCGGTGGATAACGTCAGCTTTACCCTGAACGCGGGTGAAACCTGGGCGCTGGTCGGTGAGTCTGGCAGCGGTAAGAGCACTATCGGCCGTCTTGTGCTGGGGCTAACCGCAGCCAATGCAGGCGACGTCGCGTTTGAAGGCCGATCGCTGACAGGACTGAATACCGCAGGATGGCGCAGCGTGCGCCGTGACATGCAGATGATTTTTCAGGATCCCCTCTCGTCGCTCGACCCTAAACGCACCGTGGGTTATAGCCTTGAAGAGCCACTGACGATTCACGGCATAGGCAATCGAAAAGCGCAGGTTACTCATATACTCGAGCAGGTTGGCCTGCGCCCCCAGGATGCCGCCCGTTATCCGCATGAGTTTTCTGGCGGCCAGCGTCAACGAATCGGTATTGCCAGGGCGTTGATACTGAAGCCGAAACTGATTGTTTGCGATGAGCCGGTTTCAGCGCTTGATGTCTCCATTCAGTCGCAGATCCTGAATCTGCTTATGCGGTTACAGAAAGAGCATGGGCTGGCATATCTCTTTATTTCCCACGATCTCAACGTTGTCAGGCACATAGCAGACAGGGTCGGGGTGATGTACCGGGGATCGCTGGTTGAACAGGGCGAGACGGCGCAACTCTTTAGTGCGCCTCAGCATGAGTATACGCGCTATCTGATGGATGCCATTTTGCCCGCCTGTCCCGTAAAGGAAGAGGAAACGCGCGTGGTTGCCAACGGGTAAAAACTATCAGGGTCGATTTGAACGCCGGGTCGGTTATAATAGGCGCAAGCGATCTCTATCACGACCCAATTTAACCCGGCGCACACCGCCTAAAACGAGTAAGTTCAATGAGTGAAATGATTTACGGCATCCACGCGGTGCAAGCCCTGCTGGAGCGCGCGCCGGAGCGTTTTCAGGAAGTCTTTATTCTGAAAGGGCGTGAAGATAAACGCCTGATGCCGCTTATCCACGCGCTTGAAGCTCAGGGCGTGGTGATCCAGCTGGCGAACCGCCAGTTCCTGGATGAAAAAAGCGAGGGTGCGGTTCACCAGGGCATTATTGCGCGCGTGAAGCCGGGCCGTCAGTACCAGGAAAACGATCTGCCTGATCTGATTGCCGAACTGGATAACCCGTTCTTCCTGATCCTGGACGGCGTGACCGATCCGCACAACCTGGGCGCGTGTCTGCGTAGTGCTGATGCGGCCGGTGTGCACGCGGTTATCGTGCCAAAAGATCGCTCTGCGCAGCTGAACGCCACGGCCAAGAAAGTGGCCTGCGGCGCGGCAGAGAACGTTCCGCTGATCCGTGTGACCAACCTGGCGCGCACCATGCGTCTGCTTCAGGAAGAGAACATCTGGATCGTGGGTACCGCGGGTGAAGCCGACCATACCCTGTATCAGAGCAAAATGACCGGCCGCCTGGCACTGGTGATGGGTGCAGAAGGTGAAGGGATGCGTCGCCTGACGCGCGAGCACTGCGATGAGCTGATCAGCATCCCGATGGCGGGCAGCGTGTCGTCCCTGAACGTTTCCGTTGCGACGGGCATCTGCCTGTTTGAAGCGGTGCGTCAGCGTAGCTGATTTTCGCCCGGTGGCGCTTCGCTTACCGGGCCTACGGTTTTGTAGGCCGGGTAAGGCGAAGCCGCCACCCGGCAAAACAACCTCACTCCTCTAACGACCGCAAATGGTCATCCTTCCTGAGCGTCATCAGCGCCACAATGCTCACCACCGCCGTGGCCATAACGTAATACGCCGGAATATCCAGGTTGCCTGTCTCTTTAATCAGCCCGGTGATAATCAAACCCGCGCAGCCCGAAAAAATAGCGTTCGACAGCGAATAGGCCAGCCCAAGCCCGGTGTAACGCACACGGGTCGGGAACATTTCAGAGAGCATTGCAGGCCCCGGTCCTGCCAGCATTCCCACCAGACCGCCCGCAACCAGCACGACAATTGCTTTTACCGCCAGGGTGCTGGACTCCGCCTGGAGGATTTTAAGCAGCGGCAAGGCGAGGATCAGAAGCAACCCGGTGGCAATGAGCATCACGGTACGCCGGCCAATCCGGTCGCTGAGGATCCCGGAAGGAATAATGGTCAGTGCAAAGCCGATATTGGAAATCACCGCAATCAACAGCGCCTGATTAAACCCGGTATGCAGCGCCGATTGTAAATAGGTGGGCATGATCACCAGGTAGGTATATCCCGCCGCCGACCACACCATTACCCGGCCAATCCCCATCACGATGGCTTTCAGCGTTGCCGCAGTGTGCGCCTGAGTGACAACCGGTTTTGCTTGCTGCTGGACGAAGCTTGGCGTCTCTTCCATGCTGACGCGCAGCCACAGGGCAACCACGCCCATCGGCAGGGCCAGGAAGAACGGAATGCGCCAGCCCCAGTCGTGCAGTGCCTCCGGGGTAAGCAGCGCAGAGAGGAGGGCGACAATACCCGCGCCCGCCAGCAGCCCCAGCGCCACGGTAAAAGATTGCCATGCGCCGTACAGGCCACGTTTGCCGCGTGGCGCAAACTCGGTCATTAGCGAGACAGCACCACCGTATTCACCCCCGGCGAACAGCCCCTGCAATATGCGGAGCAACGTAATCATCAGCGGTGCGGCAATCCCGATGTTCGCATACACTGGCACAATGCCAATCGCGGCGGTGGCGAGCGTCATCAGCACCAGGACAATAATCAGCGTGGGTTTGCGGCCAATCCGGTCACCTATGCGGCCAAACACAACAGCCCCCAGCGGGCGAAAGAAGAAGGCGATGGCAAACGAGGCGTAGGTGAGGATCAGGCTGGTCAGCCCCGCGTCCCCTTCCAGCTGGAAGAAGTTCTTCGCAATCACGGTCGCCAGAAAACCGTACACCGCAAATTCATACCATTCGATGAAATTACCAATAGAGCCGGCAATGAGCGCGCGCTTGTGCGCATCCGGCGCAGAGTGTGAAGGTTGCATAAGGATCCTCACTGGAAAGGTTAGAATAAATTATTCAACAAATAACCGGCCATGAAATAGTTTATTCTTATGTTATGTGAGCTATTTCACGAATGATTTCAGTGGGATTGCCACCCTGTGACCCCACTCCCATGCAGCGTTAGCCTGTGCTGTCCATACTTACCTTCATTGCCACTGAAGGAGGGACACAACATGAACTGGCAAACGCATACGGTTTTTAATCAGCCTGTGCCACTTTCCAACAGCAATCTTTTCCTCTCGGATTGCGCATTGCGTGAAGCGGTAAACCGCGAAGGGGCGGAGTGGGACATGGAGCTGCTCGCCAGCATCGGCCAGCAGTTGGGTACGGCAGAATCCCTGGAGCTGGGCAGGCTGGCGAACGTCAATCCGCCGGAGCTTCTGCGCTATGACGCCACGGGCGAACGGCTGGATGATGTGCGTTTTCACCCTGCCTGGCATTTACTGATGCAGGGGCTATGCGCCAACCGGGTTCACAACCTGGCGTGGGAAGAGGACGCGCGCAAAGGCTCGTTCGTCGCCAGGGCGGCACGCTTTATCCTCCATGCTCAGGTAGAAGCGGGCACGCTTTGCCCCGTCACCATGACCTTCGCCGCCACGCCGTTGCTCCAGCAGGCACTGCCCAAAATTTTTCGTGACTGGCTCACGCCTTTGCTCAGCGATCGCTATGACCCGCATCTCGCGCCCGGAGGACAAAAACGTGGGGTGTTGATTGGTATGGGGATGACCGAAAAACAGGGTGGATCGGATGTGCTCAGCAATACCACCAAAGCGGAAAAATGCAGTGACGGCAGTTACCGGCTGGTGGGCCACAAATGGTTTTTCTCGGTGCCACAAAGTGACGCACACCTGGTGCTGGCCCAGGCGAAAGGGGGGTTATCCTGCTTTTTTGTCCCGCGCTTTTTACCTGACGGGCAGCGCAACGCCGTACGTCTGGAGCGGCTGAAAGATAAGCTGGGCAACCGTTCCAATGCCAGCAGCGAAGTGGAGTTTCAGGACGCCGCCGGCTGGCTTTTGGGGGAGGAGGGCGAAGGTATTCGACAAATCCTCAGGATGGGCGGCATGACGCGCTTCGACTGCGCGCTTGGCAGCCACGGCCTGATGCGCCGGGCGTTATCTGTGGCGCTGTACCATGCCCATCAGCGACAGACATTTGGTAAGAACCTTATCGATCAGCCTTTAATGCGCGATGTACTGAGCCGGATGGCGCTGGTGCTTGAGGGGCAAACCGCGCTGCTGTTTCGCCTTGCCCGTGCCTGGGACTCGCGGGAAGACGTGCAGGAAGCGGCCTGGGCGCGGCTTTTCACCCCGGCGGCAAAATATGGCGTGTGCAAAGCCGGTATCCCGTTTGTGGCAGAGGCGATGGAGGTGCTGGGCGGGATTGGCTATTGCGAAGAGAGCGAACTTCCACGCCTGTACCGGGAAATGCCGGTGAACAGCATCTGGGAAGGCTCGGGCAACATCATGTGCCTGGATGTTCTGCGGGTACTGACAAAGCAGCCCGGTATTCTCGAGCTGCTCACCGACGATTTTGCTCAGGTAAAAGGGCAGGATCGGCATTTTGATCGTAGCTGGCGTCAGCTTCAGCAAAAACTGCGTAAACCTCAGGAGGCGCAGGGCAGGGAGATCACGCAACAGCTCTTTTTGCTGGGCGCCGGAAGCCAGATGCTGCGGCACGCATCACCGCCGGTCGCGCAGGCGTGGTGCCGCATGATGCTTGATACCCGTGGTGGCTCACTTCTGAGCGAACAGGTACAAAATGACCTGCTGCTGCGTGCCACGGGCAGGGTAGGTTAGTCTTTTAACTGGAACAGGCTGACCAGTTGGGTGAGGTGTGAGCCTTTCTCACGCAGCGTTTGTGCGGTTTGCTCGCTGCGTGAAACACGGTCGGCGTTGATATGTGAAGCTTCGCCAATGTGCGTCATGGCAAGGTTAACCTGATGGATCCCCGCCGACTGCTCGTGGGAAGCGTGGTTAATCTCCGTGACCAGCTGGCTGATGTTATCGATATGAAGGATGATGGCATCCATCGCCAGACGCGTCTGTTCAGACAGCGCGTGGCCTTCGCTCACTTTATTCAGCGTGTCGCCAATCAGCTGCTCAATCTCTTTCACCGCATTGGCGCTACGTGCCGCCAGGGCGCGAACTTCTTGCGCCACCACGGCGAAACCTTTGCCATGTTCCCCGGCGCGTGCAGCCTCAACCGCCGCATTGAGCGCCAGAATATTGGTCTGAAATGCAATAGACTCAATCACGCGCGTGATGTCTTCGATACGTTTCGAGGCGTCGCGAATATCATCCATGGTAGCTACCGCGTGGGTGACCGTCTTGCCGCCCTGATGCACGGCCTGTGAGGTTTCGCCCACCAGTTGCTGTGTTTGCTCCATATTGGCGGCATTTTGCTGCACGGTCGCGGCCAGTTGCTCCATGCTGGCAGAGGTCTCTTCCACGCTGCTGGCCTGTTTGTTGATCTGCTCTGAGATCTCTCCGCTATCCGAAGCCAGGGCGTTTGTGCCCATGTGGATCTCGCCCGCGGCTTCCCGAACCTGAAGAACGATTTTTTGTAATCCTGCGCCGATCCCGTTAATGGCGGTGATCAACTGGCCCACTTCATCACGACGGGTAACGGGCAGGTTGGCGCGGAGGTCACCGGCGGCATATTGGCGCGCCAGGTGGATAACGTCGCGCAGCGGACGCGTCAGCATCCTGCGAATGATAAGGACAAACAGGCCCGCGAAGAGCGCGGATAACACCACACCCGCCAGCAGGAAGCGGTCACGTAACGTAGTCACGCTGGCGAGAAGTACCGATTTATCCACTTCACCCACAATGGTCCAGTTCCAGCCAGGCATCGGCGTCCAGGCCATTTTTAAGGTGCGGCCATCATCGCTTTCGCGCTCCAGCGTGCCGGATTTATCGCTCATCAACTGCTGCTGGATTGCGTTGCTCCACTCAGGTAACTGGCCCTCTTCGCTGGAATGGAACAGGAATTGCCCGTGTGTTTTTCCGCTGCTGCGATCCAGAACAAAGAAATGGCCGCTCTCACCCAGACGGCGGTTGAGGATTTTCTCGCGCATGACGTTCCAGGAGTGGGTGATATCCACGCCGACGAACATGATGGCAATTACCTGGCCATCGCTGTTTTTAACGGGCTGATATTGGGTGATGTAGCGTTTGCCGAACAACAATGACAGGCCGCGATACACTTCCCCCTTGCTGACGGCGGCGAAGGCCGGGCTTGCCGTGTCCAGCACGGTGCCGATGGCCCGATCGCCGTTCTCCTTGCGCAGTGAGGTGGCGACGCGGATAAAGTCGTTACCGCTGCGCACAAACAGGGTTGAGATAGCCCCTGTACGGCTCAGGAAATCATCTGAAAGACTATTGTTTTCATGGAGTTCCGTTTCACCGCCTTTCAGCAGGGGGACGTTCATCCCATTGATTGTGCGATTCTGGCTGTTATCGATGTTAAGCGGCTGAGGTAAAAAGGTGCTGAACAGCCGGGTATAACTTTCGACCTCTTCGCTCAGGCTGGTGTTAAACATCTGAACCATATCAACCATGCCGGTGGACTGGTTGTGCAGGTCTTCGACTGCAAGGGCTTCAAGTTGCTGGCTGGTTTTATGGCTAAGCAGAAAAGTAAAGAACAGGAAAAGAATAGCGACACTCACGCCGGTAAGCAGCGATAGCTTAGTGCCCAGACCCGCACGGCGGAAAAAACTGATCATAAATTGCTCATTATTGAAAAGGTATGGCTCTTCAACGGCAGGGCAGAGATAACATTTATCTCCTTAATGTAACGAAATGTTATTCAATTGTTTTTGAAAGGTTTATTAAAGGATAAAATATTTGCAAAAACGAAAAGCCACTAAAAATAAGTGGCTTTTATCTGGAGGGATTACACATAGAGAATGGCCTGTACCCGCCACTGATCGACATGGTTATCTTCCTGCATCTGGATGATGCGATACCAGGAAGCACCCTGTTCATCTGCTTTTAATGCAACTACACGTTCAACGTCTTGCGGGCTCCCCGAAATGTTATTCACGGAGATCTGGCCAATTTCATTGAGGCCAGTAACACAATCAGCACTGGCGAATTCAGCTGACTGCGCAGTCGTGCTCACAAGGCCTGCAGAGAGCAACAGAGAGGTCAAAGCAAGAGTTCGTTTCATCGTCAGCTCCATTTCACATGTCTCCGGTATCCGCCGGGCACTCCTTCGCAAATAAACTCACTTCCATTGTTGCGGGCATGGAGTTTATTGTGGACAGGAAAATGTCTATGGACGCAAAGCAGTGTAAATGTCGTTCAAATGAAGCCCATTACTTACGGTACAAAATCGCCTGTGAGTACCACTGTCCCGTAATGATGGTTTCATCAACCATGATGATGACGTAATAATCTGCTTTTGCAGCGACGGCCTGGGCTTTTATTGCGGCTTGCGCATCATCCGGCGAACCGCGAACAAGCGCGGAAACAGTACCCATTCGTTGTAATCCTTCCGTCTGATTACGACGAATTTCCTGCGGGTGATCGGCAACCGGGGGAGCGGGCTGTGGCGTGCCTTGCAGCGCGCTACAGCCACTAAGCAGTGACACCAGCAATAAAGCAGCAAACCTGCGCATAACCATATCTCGTTTCCTGATAGCCATAGTGTAGTTGTCTGTAAATTTAGTTTTGGGGGAATGTTCCCGAAGTGTTATCTGGGGCGTAAATTTCGAATGAAAATGTCGTGAAAGCGTAACCCAGTTCTCAACATTATGAATCATTCAATTGCAAAGGATCGACAATGATAGAACTTGAAACACAACGACTCGGTGACCACGAAATCTTACATGCTTTTCCGGCGGGAAAAGGTCAGCAACCGTTGCCCGTTGTGGTTTTTTATCATGGCTTTACTTCATCTAAGCTGGTTTACAGCTACTTTGCAGTCGCGCTGGCACAGGCGGGTTTTCGTGTGGTAATGCCAGATGCCCCCGATCACGGAGCCCGCTTTACGGGTGACGAACAGGCTCGTCTTGGGCAGTTCTGGCAAATTCTTCACGGCAGCCTTACCGAGTTCGCCGCGCTGCGCGATGCCTTGCATCAGGCGGGGCTGGTGGCGGATAACCGCCTGGCGGTGGCTGGGGCCTCAATGGGGGGCATGACGGCTCTTGGGATCATGACCCGTCATCCAGAGGTGAAATCTGTGGCCTGCCTGATGGGATCCGGGTATTTCACTTCCCTCTCGCAGACGCTGTTCCCACCCCGCGAGCAGGATGATGTTGAGGCTGTGATGGCGCCACTGGCGCAATGGGAGGTAACCCATGCATTGCCAGTGCTGGCGAGCAGGCCGCTATTCCTGTGGCACGGCGAAGCAGACGACATTGTGCCTGCGGTTGAAACCTTCCGCTTGCAGCAGGCACTCAAAAGCGAAGGGCTGGACGGGAAGTTAACCTGCCAGTGGGAAGCCGGAGTGCGGCACCGCATTACGCCAGCCGCGCTGGATGCCACGGTCGCGTTTTTCCGTAAGCACCTTTAAACACGCAGAATTGTGACGCCCTGATCTTCCAGCTTCTGGAGGATCACGGGATCGGCATTTTTCCCGGTGATGACCATGTCAATTTGCTCTGCCCGGCTGAACAGCATTCCGGCGCGCTCACCCACTTTGCTGCTGTCGACCAGCACAACAAGCTTGCCCACCACGTTAAGCATGTTTTGCTCGGCCATCGCCGTCAGCATATCGGTTTTATACAGGCCTTCAGCGGTAAGGCCCTTGCCGCTGGTAAACATCCAGTGTCCGGCGTAGAGGCTGTTTTCGCTGTCCTGTGGACTTAGGGTGATGGACTGGCTCTTGTTGTACTGACCGCCCATGATCACTACGCTCTCGTGCTCCTGGTCGATCAGATAGTTGGCCAGCGGCAGATAATTAGTGATGATCTGCACCGGTTTCCCGCACATCTCCCGCCCCAGCAGAAACGCCGTCGAGCCACAGTTGATCACCACGCTCTCGCCGGGATTCACCAGCTGCGAAGCAGCTCTGGCGATACGTACCTTTTCATCGTGATTCAGCGCCTGATGGATGTTCATCGGCGTCCAGCGTGGGCGCTGCTGGCTAATGGCTTCCGCACCGTTGCGGACTTTTTTCAGTTTGCCACTTTCATCCAGCTTGTTGATGTCCCGTCGGGCCGTTGCCGGAGAAATGCCTAATCGTTCGATCACTTTCTCAACGGTTATAAACCCTGTTTGCGCCAGGAGTTCCAGTAAAATTTGATGTCTTTGCGCTTCCGTCATGAGCTATTCCGATAAGAATTGATTTGAAAAGATGATATTTGAAATAGCGTGAAATTACTAAAATAAATATGACATCGCCAGACACAAGGTCTGGCGATATGACTTCACAATCAGAGGAAGGACTTGAACGGCAGGTCAGGCTCAATGGTGAAGCAATCATCGAAACCTCGTGGGTAGTGATATTCCAGATTATCTTTGTCCAGTGGCCAGGTGAACTTGCCGCCGACCTGCCAGATGAACGGTTTGAAGCCGTATTTCAGGCGGTCTTTTTTCATCTCCCACAGCACGCGGATTTCCTGCGGGTCTGCCTGGAAGTTTGACCAGATATCATGGTGGAACGGAATAACCACTTTGGTGTTCAGCGCTTCCGCCATGCGCAGCATATCGGCGCTGGTCATTTTGTCGGTGATACCGCGCGGGTTTTCACCGTAGGAACCCAGCGCGACATCGATTTGGTGCTCGTTGCCGTGCTTCGCGTAGTAGTTGGAGTAGTGGGAATCACCGCTGTGATAGAGGGAACCGCCAGGGGTTTTAAACAGGTAGTTCACCGCGCGCTCGTCCATACCATCCGGCAATACGCCAGCCGCTTTCTGGTCAGCAGGCAGGGTAATCAGGGCAGTACGGTCAAACGCATCCAGCGCATGGATCTCAATGTCCTTAATTTTCACCACGTCACCCGGCTTCATCACGATGCAGCGCTCTTTTGGCACACCCCAGCCGATCCACAGATCCACGCAGGTCTGCGGCCCAATGAACGGCACATCGTCCGCGCAGTTTTGCATCACCGCAGCAGCCACGTTCACGTCGATATGATCGTTGTGATCGTGGGTAGAGAGGACGGCGTCGATCTGACGAATCGCAAACGGATCGAGCACAAACGGCGTAGTGCGCAGGTTCGGCTGCAGTTTTTCCACGCCCGCCATGCGCTGCATCTGATGACCTTTTTTCATCAGCGGGTTGCCGTGGCTCTGTTTACCGGTGCCGCACCAGAAATCGACGCAAATATTCGCACCACCCTCTGATTTCAGCCAGATCCCGGTACAGCCCAGCCACCACATTGCAAATGTGCCAGGAGCAACCTGTTCCTGCTCGATCTCTTCATTCAGCCAGCTGCCCCATTCAGGGAAGGTGCTCAGAATCCATGATTCACGGGTGATGGTGTTCACTTTACTCATCGTTTTGACTCCTGGTTTAATCAAAAGTAATCACGTTATGATTTGTTGTGATTGATGCTGGCATCATTTGACGCGTTTTGCAATGGTGAAAATGGTGAATTTTATCTGTTCGACTTCACGGATTATCCGCTTTTTACTTGTTAGACTATCCGGTATTAATCATTAATTACATGAATTATAAAGATTAATTTATTCTTCATGTACGGTAGTGAAAATCATTACTAACACCATGGAAATAATTTGCGTGATACGTCACAAATAATCAAATACAATCTTGTGGTGATTATTTGTGATTACTAGAGTGATGGCACCAACCGCACAGGGATTACCCCTCGTGTTCTCATTTCTGGAGAGAGTTATGGAGATCCTCTACAACGTCTTTACCGTATTTTTTAATCAGGTAATGACTAACGCGCCGCTGTTGCTGGGTATCGTGACGTGCCTGGGCTACATCCTTCTGCGTAAAAGCGTGAGCGTTATTATCAAAGGCACCATTAAAACCATTATCGGTTTTATGTTGTTACAGGCGGGGTCCGGCATTTTAACGGGCACATTTAAGCCGGTGGTCGCCAAAATGTCGGAAGTGTATGGCATCAATGGCGCCATCTCTGACACCTACGCCTCAATGATGGCCACCATCGATCGTATGGGTGATGCCTATAGCTGGGTGGGGTACGCCGTGTTGCTCGCGCTGGCGCTGAACATTATCTATGTTCTGCTGCGGCGTATAACCGGCATTCGCACCATCATGCTTACCGGCCATATTATGTTCCAGCAGGCCGGGCTGATTGCCGTGTCCCTCTATATCTTCGGTTATCCGATGTGGACAACGATCATCTGCACCGCGATTCTGGTTTCGCTGTATTGGGGGATCACCTCCAATATGATGTACAAGCCAACGCAAGACGTGACCGATGGCTGCGGTTTTTCAATTGGTCACCAGCAGCAGTTCGCCTCCTGGATTGCCTATAAAGTCGCGCCATTCCTGGGGAAAAAAGAAGAGAGCGTCGAAGATCTGAAGCTCCCTGGCTGGCTGAATATTTTCCATGACAACATCGTCTCTACCGCGATTGTGATGACCATTTTCTTCGGTGCGATCCTGCTCTCTTTCGGCATCGATGTTGTCCAGGCAATGGCGGGCAAAACGCACTGGACGGTCTACATCCTGCAAACCGGCTTCTCGTTCGCGGTGGCGATTTTCATCATCACCCAGGGCGTGCGTATGTTCGTGGCGGAACTGTCAGAAGCCTTCAACGGTATCTCCCAACGCCTGATCCCTGGTGCTGTACTGGCGATTGACTGTGCCGCTATCTATAGCTTCGCGCCAAACGCTGTCGTCTGGGGCTTTATGTGGGGCACCATCGGCCAACTGATTGCGGTAGGCATTCTGGTGGGCTGCGGCTCTTCCATTCTCATCATTCCTGGCTTTATCCCAATGTTCTTCTCCAACGCCACCATCGGCGTGTTTGCTAACCACTTTGGCGGCTGGCGCGCGGCGCTCAAGATTTGCCTGGTAATGGGCATGATCGAAATCTTTGGCTGCGTGTGGGCGGTCAAACTCACGGGGATGAGCGCCTGGATGGGCATGGCGGACTGGTCAATTCTGGCACCGCCGATGATGCAAGGTTTCGCCTCTGTCGGGCTGGTATTTATGGCCGTCATCATCCTGATCGCCCTTGCTTATATGTTCTTCGCTGGCCGTTCGCTGCGGGCGGAAGAAGATGCGGAAAAACAAACAGCAGAAGTTTCTGCTCACTAAGGAGTTTCGATTATGACCGTACGTATCCTGGCTGTGTGTGGCAATGGGCAAGGTAGCTCCATGATCATGAAGATGAAAGTGGACCAGTTTTTAACCCAGTCAAACATCGACCACACGGTAAACAGCTGCGCGGTGGGGGAATACAAAAGTGAACTGAATGGCGCGGACATCATCATCGCCTCTACCCATATCGCCGGGGAAATTACTGTTTCAGGTAATAAATATGTGGTGGGCGTGCGCAACATGCTGTCGCCTGCGGATTTCGGCCCAAAACTGCTGGAAGTGATCAAAGAGCACTTCCCTCAAGACGTGAAGTAAGGACGAAACATGAAATTACGTGATTCGCTGGCAGAAAATAACTCCATCCTTTTGCAGGCGGAGGCCAGCACCTGGCAGGAGGCGGTGAAGCTGAGCGTGGATCTGCTGGTTAAGGCTGACGTTGTCGAGCCCCGTTACTACCAGGCCATTCTTGATGGCGTTGCGCAGCACGGCCCGTATTTCGTCATTGCACCAGGGCTGGCGATGCCGCATGGCCGCCCGGAAGAGGGCGTCAAAAAAACAGGTTTCGCGCTGGTGACATTAAAAGAGCCGCTGGTGTTCAACCATGAAGATAACGACCCGGTCGACATTCTGATCACCATGGCGGCCGTTGATGCCAACACCCATCAGGAAGTCGGCATCATGCAGATCGTCAACCTGTTTGATGATGAAGCCAATTTTGACCGTTTACGCGCCTGCCGCACCGCGCAGGACGTGCTGGATTTAATTGATAACGCCACTGCGGCGGCTGTTTAAGAGGGATTTGAAATGTCACTACCAATGTTGCAGGTTGCGCTGGATAACCAGACGTTGTCTCACGCTTATGAAACCACCCGCCTGATTGCGGAAGAGGTGGATATTATCGAAGTCGGCACGATTCTGTGCGTAGGTGAAGGCGTTCGCGCGGTTCGCGACCTGAAAGCGCTCTATCCACATAAAATCGTGCTGGCGGACGCGAAAATCGCCGATGCGGGAAAAATCCTCTCCCGCATGTGCTTTGAAGCTAACGCCGACTGGGTCACCGTTATCTGCTGTGCGGATATCAACACCGCCAAAGGTGCGCTGGATGTCGCAAAAGAGTTTAACGGCGACGTGCAGATTGAACTGACCGGCTTCTGGACCTGGGAGCAGGCGCAGGAGTGGCGCGATGCGGGCATTCAGCAGGTGGTTTATCACCGTAGCCGTGATGCGCAGGCGGCGGGTGTGGCCTGGGGCGAAGCGGATATCAGTGCCATCAAGCGTCTGGCGGATATGGGCTTCAAAGTCACCGTGACCGGTGGCCTGGCGCTGGAAGATTTGCCTCTGTTTAAAGGCATTCCAATCCATGTCTTTATTGCTGGTCGCAGCATTCGCGATGCAGCCTCTCCGGTGGAAGCCGCACGTCAGTTCAAGCGCTCAATTGCTCAGCTGTGGGGCTAAGGAGTGGGTATGTTGTCAAAACAGGTCCCGCTTGGCATTTATGAAAAGGCGCTCCCCGCGGGGGAGTGCTGGTCAGAACGACTGCAGCTTGCAAAGCAGCTGGGATTCGATTTTGTCGAAATGTCAGTAGACGAAACCGATGCGCGTCTCTCCCGGCTGGACTGGAGCCGCGAACAGCGCCTGGCGCTGGTGAATGCGGTGGCAGAAACCGGCGTGCGTGTACCCTCTATGTGCCTGAGCGCTCACCGTCGTTTTCCACTGGGAAGTGAAGACGATGCGGTACGCGCTCAGGGTCTGGACATCATGCGTAAAGCCATTCAGTTTGCCCAGGATGTGGGGATCCGCGTCATCCAGCTCGCCGGATACGATGTCTATTATCAGCAAGCCAATGATGAAACGCGCCGCCGCTTCCGCGATGGGCTGAAAGAGAGCGTTGAAATGGCCAGTCGTGCCCAGGTGACGCTGGCGATGGAAATCATGGACTATCCGCTGATGAACTCCATCAGCAAGGCGCTGGGTTACGCACACTACCTGAATAACCCCTGGTTCCAGCTTTACCCTGATATCGGCAACCTGTCGGCATGGGATAACGATGTACAGATGGAGTTGCAGGCGGGGATGGGGCATATCGTGGCGGTGCACGTCAAAGATACGCGTCCGGGGGTGTTCAAAAATGTTCCGTTCGGCACCGGGGTGGTGGATTTCGAACGGTGCTTCCAGACTCTCAAGCAGACCGGCTATTGCGGGCCCTATCTGATTGAGATGTGGAGTGAAACATCGGACGATCCGGCGGGTGAAGTGGCAAAAGCACGAGACTGGGTGCGCGAGCGCATGGCGCGGGCAGGGTTACTGGAGGCCGGGCATGAAGCAGCTTAAGCAGCAGGTCTTTGACGCCAATATGGATCTCCCGCGTTATGGCCTGGTGACATTCACCTGGGGCAACGTCAGTGCTATCGATCGTGAGCAAGGGCTTGTGGTGATTAAGCCAAGTGGTGTGGCCTACGACACCATGAAAGCTGACGATATGGTGGTCGTTGATCTTGAAGGGAATGTCGTCGAGGGCCGATGGCGGCCATCATCGGATACGGCTACTCATCTGGCGCTTTATCAGCGGTATCCGTCGCTGGGTGGTATCGTGCATACCCACTCAACACATGCTACCGCCTGGGCACAAGCAGGGTTGGCTATCCCGGCGTTGGGCACCACCCATGCAGACTATTTCTTCGGCGATATTCCTTGCACACGCGCGCTTACTCAGGCGGAAGTGGAAGGACAGTATGAGCTCAACACCGGACAGGTGATCATCGAAACACTCGGTGAGCGGGAACCGCTGCACACGCCTGGCATAGTGGTCTATCAGCACGGCCCATTCGCCTGGGGAAAAGACGCTCACGATGCCGTGCACAATGCGGTGGTGATGGAAGAAGTGGCGCGAATGGCCTGGATTGCCCGCGGGATTAACCCACAGCTTCAGGTTATTGATGATTATCTGATGAACAAGCACTTCATGCGTAAGCATGGTCCGGATGCCTATTACGGGCAGAAGTAAACATGCGCTCTGGAATACCGAAATCGTTGTAACCGGTGGTATTTCAGAGCCATCTGCAAAAAAAAGCCCCCGGGCAGGGGGCAAGTCAAACTATGGCTATGTTGTCTTTGTTGGCTTTCCTGGTGCTAGCGTTAAAGCGTTATCGGTAAATATCTGCACTTGCGTGCATGTTGCCGTTGCTGCCGGGCTCACGCATCAGAATGACGTGATAGTATTTTGCGCCCTGGGCATCGGTTTCTTCGTTAATTGCCTGATCTGCTTCACTTTCAGTGGCGAAATTATGATTGATGTAGATTACGCCTAAGCTTTGCACATCATCCATGTTTCTGGCCTGCCGGCCGTCTATCTTGATGGCTGCCATCGCGTTTGCACTAAGCAAAAGCGCAGCCATAATGGCGATTGCGATTTTTTTCATGATATGCGCTCCACGACTGCGTGCTGTGTGACGGTTTAAACATCTCCTTCTGCCTTCGGATGAACTCTGATTAAAGTTTAATCGCTTCTCTGGAGGGTATTGGTGACCATTTCTGATGCTGTTGTTCAAAAAAACAACGCTTCCTGATGTGATTAATTTTAAATCATCCACTTAGTCCAGCTTTGCGCTTTGTGCGAATTTTTTGTTCAATCAGCTTGAGTTTCCGGGGGCACACAAGTATTATGACGCGTCAATTTTTCAGCCGACCTTTAACACGTTCCTTGCCTCCCCGGGCCTCGGCTGACCCAGACAGGAGGCTGAATAATCCGTAAGGAGCAATTCGATGCGTCATTACGAAATCGTTTTTATGGTCCATCCTGACCAGAGCGAACAGGTTCCGGGTATGATCGAGCGCTACACTGGTGCAATCACTGCAGCAGCGGGCACGATCCACCGTCTGGAAGACTGGGGCCGCCGTCAGCTGGCTTACCCGATCAACAAACTGCACAAAGCTCACTACGTTCTGCTGAACGTTGAAGCTCCGCAGGAAGTGATCGATGAGCTGGAAACTAACTTCCGCTTCAACGATGCCGTTATCCGCAGCATGGTTATGCGTACTAAAAACGCAGTTACCGAAGCATCTCCGATGGTTAAAGCGAAAGACGAGCGCCGTGAGCGTCGCGATGATTTCGCAAACGAAACCGCAGATGATTCTGATGCTGGGGATTCTGAAGAGTAATTTCTGATGACCAACCGTCTGGTGTTGTCAGGCACTGTGTGCAGGACCCCCCTTCGAAAGGTCAGTCCATCAGGAATTCCGCATTGCCAGTTCGTGCTTGAGCATCGTTCTGTGCAAGAGGAAGCCGGGTTTCACCGGCAGGCGTGGTGCCAAATGCCCGTTATTATTAGCGGACACGAAAACCAGGCCATTACTCACAGTATAACGGTCGGTAGTGCAGTAATCGTTCAGGGGTTCATTTCTTGCCACAAGGCAAAGAACGGTCTGAGCAAAATGGTTCTGCATGCCGAGCAGATTGATTTGATAGATTCTGGAGACTAGCCATATGGCACGTTATTTCCGTCGTCGCAAGTTCTGCCGTTTCACCGCGGAAGGCGTTCAAGAGATCGACTATAAAGATATCGCAACGCTGAAAAACTACATCACCGAAAGCGGTAAGATTGTCCCAAGCCGTATCACCGGTACTCGTGCAAAATACCAGCGTCAGCTGGCTCGCGCTATCAAACGCGCTCGCTACCTGTCCCTGCTGCCGTACACTGATCGTCATCAGTAATCGGGCACGGTCCATTAATACGACTTTAAGAGGATAAGGTAATGCAAGTTATTCTGCTTGATAAAGTAGCAAACCTGGGCAGCCTGGGTGATCAGGTAAACGTTAAAGCGGGCTACGCTCGTAACTTCCTGGTTCCACAGGGTAAAGCTGTTCCAGCTACTAAGAAAAACGTAGAGTTTTTCGAAGCACGTCGTGCTGAACTGGAAGCCAAACTGGCTGACGTTCTGGCGGCTGCTAATGCTCGCGCTGAGTCAATCAACGCACTGGGCACCGTTACCATCGCTTCCAAAGCTGGCGACGAAGGTAAACTGTTCGGTTCCATCGGTACCCGCGATATCGCTGATGCAGTTTCTGCAGCAGGCGTTAAAGTGGCTAAGAGCGAAGTTCGTCTGCCGAACGGCGTTCTGCGTACCACTGGTGAGCACGAAGTTGACTTCCAGGTTCACAGCGAAGTATTCGCTAAACTGGTTGTTAACGTTGTAGCTGAGTAATTTTTTACTCTGCTCGCGTCGAAGCGCCGGCCTTGTGCCGGCGTTTTGCGTTTTAAGCTACCAGTAATCATCTTTTCTTCTTGTATGGTAGCTATTCCTGCCGCATTCTCAGATAATAAAATGAAACGCAATTTTATCTTTGAGATTTGCTATGGACACCCCCTTATCCGTACCGATTTTCGCCCGCAAAAATGTCGCTTATGCCTGTGCCACACTGTGCTGTTTGCTCTGGGGAAGTTCTTACCCGGCAATAAAAAGCGGATATGAACTCTTTAGTATCGCGACTGATGATATTCCGTCAAAAGTCGTTTTCGCCGGATACCGTTTTCTTTTCGCGGGGCTTCTCCTGTTGCTGTTTGCACTGGCGCAGCGCAAACCTATCGCCCGGCTGACAACAAAGCAGTTCGGCCAGCTCACCCTCCTCGGTCTGACACAGACCTCGATTCAGTACACCTTCTTCTATATAGGGCTGGCCTACACGACAGGCGTCAACGGCTCGATCATGAATGCCACTGGCACTTTCTTTAGCGTGTTGCTGGCGCACTTTATCTATCACAACGACAAACTCAGCTATAACAAGACGCTGGGCTGCATTTTGGGGTTTGCAGGGGTCATGCTGGTGAACTTCCACAGCGGGTTAAGTGAATTCCGCTTTGTCTGGAACGGCGATGGCTTCGTGGTTCTGGCGGCCTTTATTCTTTCTGCCGCCACGCTATACGGGAAACGGATCTCCCAGACGGTCGATCCTACGGTAATGACAGGCTGGCAGCTTGCTATCGGTGGACTGGTGTTGGTGGGTGGAGGATATGCAACAGGCGGAACGCTGGAAGTGCACAGTATGAAGGCCATCGCCGTGCTGGGGTATCTGACGCTGCTCTCATCCGTAGCCTTTGCGCTGTGGAGCGTGCTGCTGAAAGTAAACCGCGTCAGTATGATTGCGCCGTTTAACTTCGTTGTGCCGGTGGCAGGCACAGTCTTATCCGCCATTTTCCTCGGGGAAAATATTCTGGATATCAAATATGCGATTGCGCTGGTATTGGTCTGTTCGGGGATCAGGTGGGTGAATAAGCGGAGTGCCTGAGAACAGTGTGCCGGGTGGCTGCTACACCTTACCCGGCCTACAGAACTAGCGTGCGCGAATAAAACTGCCATCGGGCTGGCGCGTAAACAGCACCTGCTGACCATTCCCGGTATCAATCGTTAACCCGGTCACAACGCCGCTGGCATTCTGGCGGATCTGCACCAGTTGGCCATTCTGCAAGTTGCTGAGCGGTTTACCCGCCCCTTCAACCTGTGCCATGGCATAGACATCTGTTGGCGGCAGATTATGGTCGCGGAACAGCTGCGCGAGCGTTTTACCCGGCTCTACACGATACGAACGCCATTGCTGCTCGATACCTGTCGGCTGCTGAGTCTGGGCTTGCGGTTGCGCAGGAGTAGATGCCTGCTCCTGCGGTTGTTCGTCCTGGACTGGCTCTGGCTCAACGGGAGCGACCTGGCCCGGATCGTTAGAGGGGGTGACCAGCTGAGTCTGCATTGGCTGAGGGTCTGGCTGCGGCCGCGCCTGAGACTGGATATCCAGCTGCGCGTTGCGGGCGACTGGCGCGGTATCGCTGTTATCGCCACCAGAAGGAAGCAGGAAGCCCAGAATGACCAGCAGCGCCCCAATGATGATGCCTTTGCGATGCAAAGACGGCAGCGGGTCCATGAGGCGAAAATTGTCTGGTGCTTGCCAGATTTTCGCCAGGGTAGGTTTCAGTTCAAATCGCCCGGGCATGGCTTTCCTCCTGCTCCGCGTCTTTTTTATCCTGTCCTGAGAAGTGTAGTTTGCTAACTGCCTGAAGGGCGTAACAAAGTCGGCTTCCGTGACACATATTTAGGAAATATCCTGACGGGCTCTATTGTTTCTGTTTCCCCGCGATTTGTCATCCTAACTTAAGACAAAGTTTTACCCGATGGGGTGTGACTGTTATGCTGCCCGCTACTTTAAATGTGATGGAAGGAAAACCCATGACCACCCCGACTTTTGACACTATCGAAGCGCAGGCAAGCTACGGTATCGGCTTGCAGGTAGGCCAGCAGCTGAGCGAATCCGGCCTGGAAGGACTGTTACCGGAAGCGCTGGTGGCGGGTATCGCTGACGCGCTGGAAGGCAAACACCCTGCTGTTCCTGTAGATGTTGTGCACCGTGCGCTGCGCGAAATCCACGAACGTGCTGACGCCGTACGTCGCTCACGTTTCGAAGAGATGGCGGCAGAAGGCGTTAAATTCCTGGAAGAGAACCGCGAGCGTGAAGGCGTGAACAGCACTGAATCTGGCCTCCAGTTCCGCGTAATCAACCAGGGCGATGGCGCAATCCCGGCTCGTACTGATCACGTTCGCGTGCATTACACCGGTAAGCTTATCGACGGGACTGTGTTCGACAGCTCTGTTGCGCGCGGCGAACCGGCTGAGTTCCCGGTGAACGGCGTCATTGCTGGCTGGATCGAAGCACTGACCCTGATGCCAGTGGGTTCCAAATGGGAGCTGACTATCCCGCAAAACCTGGCCTACGGCGAGCGTGGCGCTGGCGCGTCTATCCCACCGTTCAGCACCCTGGTGTTTGAAGTCGAGCTGCTGGAAATCCTGTAATCGGCTTTTCTTATTTCCTCTCTCCACCCGGGGAGAGGAAAATAGTGATAAAACCTATAGTTACGACGGAATCAACATTTTATCTTGCAAACGAAACTGTTGCGTGTATTTTTGTGAGCTGTTTCGCGCTGTATGAGTGATATGACACTCACTTTCAACATATTGTTAACATAATATCCAATTCATAGTATTCATCCCGCCGATTCTTACCTAATATCGATTAGCCCTTACACGGGGAACGTCATTTTTTGACGTATTTAAAGGCCAGAAGAGCCTTAACAACACAGACAGGCATAAACAGGAAAATATCACATGGTAGATCAGGTCAAAGTCGTCGCTGAAGAAGAAGCGCCGTCTGAACAGTCGCTACGGCGCAATCTCACAAACCGTCATATTCAGCTTATTGCCATCGGGGGTGCCATCGGTACCGGGCTGTTTATGGGGTCGGGCAAAACCATCAGTCTTGCCGGTCCGTCGATCATCTTTGTCTATATGATCATCGGTTTTATGCTCTTCTTCGTGATGCGTGCAATGGGTGAATTGCTGCTCTCGAATCTTGAATACAAATCCTTCAGCGACTTCGCATCCGACCTTTTAGGGCCGTGGGCAGGTTATTTTACGGGCTGGACTTACTGGTTCTGCTGGGTAGTCACAGGGATGGCCGACGTGGTTGCCATTACCGCATACGCCCAGTTCTGGTTCCCCGGCCTTTCTGACTGGGTGGCATCGCTGGCGGTGATTGTTCTGCTGCTGAGCCTCAACCTGGCCACCGTGAAAATGTTCGGTGAAATGGAGTTCTGGTTTGCGATGATCAAAATCGTCGCCATCGTGGGGCTGATTGTGGTGGGGCTGGTCATGGTTCTCACGCACTTCCAGTCACCTACGGGTGTTCAGGCTTCCTTTACCCATCTGTGGAATGACGGCGGCTGGTTCCCTAAAGGGCTGAGCGGCTTCTTTGCCGGCTTCCAGATTGCGGTGTTTGCGTTTGTGGGTATTGAGCTGGTGGGCACCACCGCTGCGGAAACCAAAGATCCGGAGAAATCCCTGCCACGCGCCATTAACTCCATCCCTGTGCGTATCATTATGTTCTACGTGTTTGCGCTGATCATCATCATGTCGGTCACGCCGTGGAGCTCTGTTGTGCCAACCAAGAGCCCGTTCGTCGAGCTGTTTGTGCTGGTGGGGCTGCCGGCGGCGGCAAGCCTGATTAACTTCGTGGTGCTCACCTCTGCGGCCTCTTCGGCAAATAGCGGCGTGTTCTCTACCAGCCGGATGCTGTTTGGCCTGGCGCAGGAAGGCGTAGCGCCGAGCGCGTTCGCGAAATTGTCTAAGCGTGCGGTACCGGCGAAAGGGTTGACCTTCTCCTGTATGTGTCTGCTGGGCGGCGTGGTGATGCTCTACGTTAACCCAAGCGTGATTGGCGCGTTCACCATGATCACCACGGTGTCTGCGATCCTGTTCATGTTTGTCTGGACCATCATCCTGTGCTCATACCTGGTGTACCGCAAACAGCGTCCGCACCTGCATGAAAAATCGATCTACAAGATGCCGCTGGGCAAGCTGATGTGCTGGGTGTGCATGGCGTTCTTCGCGTTCGTTATCGTGCTGCTGACGCTGGAGGATGATACCCGTCAGGCGTTGCTTGTTACGCCGCTGTGGTTCATTGCGCTGGGTCTGGGCTGGCTGTTTATCGGTAAGAAACGTATGGCGGGCGTGCGTTAAGCATGTTGCCGGGTGGCGCTGACGCTTACCCGGCCTACGTTCGAGGATGTTGTAGGCCCGGTAAGCGCTAGCGCCACCGGGCTTTTTTATTCACCCGCTAATGCACGCGGGAACAGAACGTTATTTTCAAGGCTGATGTGTTCCATCAGATCGTCGATCATCTCGTTAATGCCGTTGTACATCGCTTTCCAGGTGGTACAGGCTTCTGGCGGCGGAGTGACGTTGTTGGTGGTGTGTTTGATCACTTCCAGCAGTTCGCCCGCATCGTCGTGCTCGCTTTCCATCACGCTGATTGGCCCCATCGCCTGGCTGCCCATTCCCTGTTTGATCATCGGGAAGAGGATCTGCTCTTCTTTCATCATGTGGCTGGAAAGTTCTTCATGCAGCATGGTCAGGTATTTCGCCAGACCACGTGGAACCGAAGGTTTGTCAGCATGAACACGTTCAACTTTGGTCGCCTGTAAAATCAGTTCAGGCAGTTGTTCACGGTGACGGTCGTGGTAACGCACGATGATGTGGTCGATGATTTCTGCAAGCTCAACCTTGCGCCAGTCTTTCCCGACAGGCTGCTCGGCCAGTTTTGCCAGCTCCGCTTCAATAACCTCTACATCCAGCTCTTTGCGCGAAGCCGCGCGCGCCAGTGTTTGCTTACCGCCGCAGCAGTAATCCATGTCGTATTTACGAAACAGCGCAGAAGCGCGAGGGATGGAGAGCGCCAGCTCGCCGAGTGGTTGGTCGCGGAAGGCCATAGCAGTTACCTCATCATCAATAATATAAGATGCATTTTAAATGCATCTTTAAGGCGATGCTATAACCCTTTAGTGGCACGCACGAAAACGTGAGGGGAATCACAAAAATTTCTTATGTTTTAAGCTTCTGAATGAATTCAAAAAATTCCAGGTAAGGGGGTTTTGAAACTGAAGAAACATTAAACAACACGGCCTGCCTGCCGATAGTTACACGTCAGACAATATCCTGCATATAAAAAGGCGACGAATGTTTAAACGTATAAAAGTGATTACCCTCCTGGTCTCGGTGCTGCTTGTGCTCGGCATCATGCAACTGATCTCCGCCGGCATTTTTATTAATGCGCTAAATAACGACAAAGATAACTTCACCGTTTCTCAGGTGGCGAGCCAAAACGTCGCGGAGTTCACCGATGCGTGGATCAGCCTCAACCAGGCGCGTGTCACCCTGAACCGTGGGATGTTGCGCCTGCAAAGCAGCGTGGCGACCCAGATTAACGGCGGTCAGCTGAATGAACTGGTAGAGACGGCAAAAAATCTGCTGGCTGATGCACAGGCGCATTTCGATAAATACTACGCGCTGCCAAATACGCCGGGGCTGGGTGAAGAATTACCTAAGCAGCTGGAAGAGCAGTACCGTATTTACTCCGCCACGCTGACGCAAATGAACGTACTGCTGGCGCAGGGCAATCTGGAAGACATGTTCAAACAGAATGCCGAGCAGAAGCAGAACGCCATGCAGAAAGTCTATCACGAGTGGCGTACTGCCCAGGCGAAGCTTGCCAACAAAGGGATCAAGGATAATGAAAGTGACTACAAGCGCATCCTGTGGGCGCTCTCTGTCATTATGCTGATCGTCGTGGGTGTGATTATCGCCAGCTGGATTGCAATGCGTCGAGTGCTGCTGCTGCCGTTGCAGGATGTCATCGGCCATATCCGTGCCATTGCTGCTGGTGATTTGACTCAGCCCGTCGACGCCAGCGGTAAAAATGAGATGGCGCTGCTGGCCCACAACGTCCAGGAGATGCAAAAAGCGCTGGCAAATACGGTCGGTGTGGTGCGTCAGGGTGCAGATACCATCTACACCGGTGCCGGCGAAATTTCAGCGGGCAGCAATGACCTTTCTTCCCGTACTGAACAGCAGGCCGCTTCTCTGGAAGAAACCGCAGCCAGCATGGAACAGCTGACGGCAACTGTTAAGCAAAACGCCGACAATGCACGTCAGGCTTCCCGCCTGGCACTGGATGCCTCTTCAACTGCGAAGAAAGGTGGCAACGTGGTGGAAGGCGTGGTGCGTACCATGGACGAAATCGCTACCAGCTCCAGCAAAATTGCCCAGATCACAAACGTTATCGACGGTATCGCTTTCCAGACCAATATCCTGGCGCTGAACGCAGCGGTTGAAGCGGCGCGTGCAGGTGAGCAGGGCCGTGGCTTTGCAGTGGTGGCGGGTGAAGTTCGTACCCTGGCACAACGCAGTGCCCAGGCTGCGAAAGAGATCAAAGCGCTGATCGATGATTCCGGCGAACGCGTTAGCGCGGGCTCTCAGCTGGTGAACGAAGCGGGTGCCACGATGGCGGAAATCGTCAATGCCGTGACCCGTGTGACGGACATTATGGGTGAGATCGCCTCTGCGTCTGACGAGCAGAGTCGAGGTATCGACCAGGTCGGTCAGGCTGTTGCGGAGATGGATCGCGTGACTCAGCAAAACGCCTCGCTGGTGGAAGAGTCTGCCGCAGCTGCGGCTGCGCTGGAAGATCAGGCTGCACGTCTTAACGAAGCGGTCGCGGTATTTAAAATTGCGCGCGGCCAGGCAGTGAAAGCGGCTCCGGTAAAAACCTATGTGCCAAAAGCGCAGCCCGTAGCGGCGGCGACTGAAGCCAACTGGGAAACGTTTTAACATCATGCTGGGTGGCGCTGACGCTTGCAGGGCCTACTGTTTTGTAGGCCCTGCAAGCGCAGCGCCGCTGGGCAATGCTCACATCTCAGACGCCGGAATCACCATCGGTTTTTCCGGCTTTGCCCTCACCGCAATTACCACGCCAACCACCAGCAGAACTATTCCGCAGGCTGTCAGCAGCGGCGGCACGCTCTGGCGCATCAGGAAGGTGTAAAGCAGCCCGGCAAGGGTTTCAAAGACAATCAGTGGCCCCAGGATCACCGTGGGTAACTTCTGGCTGGCGATGTTCCAGCAAAGCGCACCCACCCAGGAGCAGAGCACCGCGATAGCCACCATTAAGCCGACAAACACCCACGGGCGCGGCCCGAAGGGCAGGGCGAATTCAGGTTGTTGCACGCCTAACCACGCGCAGGCTCCCACATAGCCCACCAGCGAGACGGGCAGCGTAACCAGCGCCTGCGCCGTGGCCCACATCATCGGATGTTTGTCCGGGTTTTCCCGCAGCCAGCGGGCATTACGCAAGGCATACCACGCCCAGCACACCACGGAAACCAGCGCCAGTAAGATGCCAGAGCCATAACGCCACCAGCTGAAATCAGCCAGCCCGTGACTGAGCTCGGCAACGTTCACGCACACTAACCCGGCAGCAATACAGGCCAGTGCAGGCACCATTTTTGACCACGGCAGCTTGCCATCACGATGACTGTAAAGCAGGTTGGCAAACACCGGGATCACTACCGGCAGCGTGCCGATAATCATGGTGGAAACCGGCGCGCCCGTGCGCTGAATGGCACTGGCGAGGCACACGTAATAGATGAGGTTCCCCATCATGGTTAATGCCAGCGCGGTTCCCCAGTCCTGGCGGCTAAGCTGGCGTAACCGCCCGCGACCAAACCAGGCCAGAGGAAGGGCAATCAGCCCAAGCGCCAGATAGCGCCCGGTGGACTGCAAAATCGCCGGGTATTCCGGCACGATAACTGGGCCGACAAATATCAGCCCCCACATTAAACCTGCAAGCAGGGCATACAACACGCCGCTAATCATTTTTCCATCCACATTCATTCACTCTGCCATCAGTGTAGAAAGGGATAAAACCGCCGTATTGTATGAGATTGCGCATTAGCGCTTAACGACCTGCTTCTGGTAGCGTACCGGTGTAATGCCGTAGCGACGGGTGAATGCACGGGTTAAATGGGACTGATCGGTAAGGCCGGTTGCAGCGGCGACTTCGGCGGCGGGCATCCCGTGAGTCAGAAACGCTTTGGCGCGCCAGAGGCGGATCGCCATCAGCATCTGATGCGGAGTGACATGGAAATGGGCTTTGAACTGGCGCTGAAAATGGTACGGGCTTAGCGACACCACGTTCGCCAGCTCATCTAATGTGAGTGGGTGCATATAGTTGTCGTGCAGATATTCACGCACGCGCTCGAAGCGGTGTGCGCCTTCCTGAATCACGGGCGCGTGGCGGGCGAGCGGCTGGAATGTCTCAATCAGCTCCAGCAACATCCCTTTTTGCGCCAGCGGATCGTCCGTGTGCCACAGGCCGTATATCAGCTGGCCGATGTGCTGTGAGCGAAGGGGATCGTGGCGTGTCACATCGCTAAACCACCAGTGGCGAATGCCGGTCACCTCTTCGAGGAGCTGGGGTTCAAGATAGACCATCCGATAGCGCCAGCCATCGTCAGTGGCAGACTCGCCGGTGTGGATCTCGTCCGGGTTCATGGTGACGACAGATTGCGCAGGGGCAAGATACTGAGTCCCGCGATAGCGAAAGCGCTCGGCACCGGTTTCTATGGTGCCGATACCAAAGGCTTCGTGGGTATGAGGCTCAAAGGCGTAGTCTGAAATATGTGCATGATACAGTTCGATGCCCGGCACCTGCGCCAGATGGCGAAAGCGCGCGCTGTCTCTCTCATCAGTAAACTGTTCTGGTACGCCTTGCACGGTGAACCTCCTCACGGGTCATCTCTTCATTATCAGAGATGACCCGAGGGGATGCCACAAAAAATAACCAGTTTGTAACAATTACAGGATGGCTTTGACGCTCTCAGCCAGTGGCGTCGTTGGGCGGCCAATCAGCTTGCTCAGGGTATGGCTGTCGTCGAACAGGCCACCTTTAGACGCGCCGGTGTCGGAATCGGCAAGCATATCTGCCAGCCCGGCAGGCAAGCCAACGCCTTTCAGCGCGGCGGCAAAATCAGCTTCGCTCAGGTTCTGATACGCCACGTTTTTACCGCTCTGTTTGCTCAGCTCAGCGGCCAGTTCGCTCAGTGTCCAGGCGTTGTCGCCCGCCAGTTCATACACCTTACCCGCGTGGCCATCCTGGGAGATAACCGTTGCGGCGGCGGCGGCATAGTCTGCGCGGGTCGCAGAGGCAATTTTGCCCTCACCGGCGGCACCAATGAATACGCCGTGCTCCAGCGCAGGCGGCGCGCTTGCCAGATAGTTTTCGGTGTACCAGCCGTTGCGCAGCAGGGCGTAAGGCACGCCAGATTCTGCCAGCGCTTTCTCGGTGGCCACGTGCTCAACGTGCAGCCCCAGCGGGGATTTATCGGCGTGCAGCAGGCTGGTGTAAGCGATGAATTTCACACCCGCAGCTTTAGCGGCGTTAATGACATTCTGATGCTGCGTGGCACGCTGGCCCACTTCGCTGGACGAGATCAACAGGAGTTTATCCACGCCGTTCAGCGCCGCAGTAAACGCTGCCTGGTCGGTATAATCCGCCTGACGCACAACAATGCCTTGCTGGCTCAGTCCCCCGGCTTTTGCCGGATTACGCACAATGGCCACAATCTGACTGGCCGGAACAGTTTTCAGCAGGTGTTCAATAACGAGTTGGCCAAGCTGGCCGGTAGCACCGGTAATTGCGATCATGAGGGAACTCCTTCGTGTTTGTCTTGTGTTGTGGCACACTATCACCAACACTAACTTTTAGTAAGTACGCACAAAAAGGTAAGTATGAAAACGACTCCAACGCTCAGTGAACAGTTACGGGACGGAAACCTGTTTGCCGAACAGTGCCCATCGCGTGAAGTGTTAAAGCATGTCACCAGCCGCTGGGGCGTGCTGATCCTGGTGGCGCTGCGTGATGGCACGCATCGCTTTAGCGACCTGCGCCGCAAAATGGGCGGCGTGAGCGAGAAGATGCTGGCCCAGTCGCTTCAGGCGCTGGAGCAGGACGGGTTTATCGATCGCGTTTCGTATCCGGTCGTGCCGCCGCACGTAGAGTATAGCCTGACGCCGTTAGGGAAAGAGGTCAGCGAGAAAGTGGCTGCACTTGCAGACTGGATTGAAGTAAATACGCCTCTGGTGCTGGCGAACCGGGACGATCGCGCGGCGTAAAATGCGACAATTTGTTGCGTGTTGCAATCAAAAGGCGCAAACTTATTACGTCAACTGTGTGACGTTCAGGATAGATGATTATGGCTATTAGCATTCGTTTGGATGAAGACTTCGTTTCGGACGTGAAAATTCATGCCGAAGCGGCCAGCCGGAGCGTGCCTAAACAAATCGAGCACTGGGCCAGGATTGGCAGGATCGCTGAAGAGAATCCGGATTTACCGTACAGTTTCATTCTGGAGACACTTCTTGCGCGTAGCGAAGTCGATAATGGAAAGGTAACGCGTTATGTGCGAAGGACGAAACGAACCGATTGAGGTTATTCAGACGCGTCGTTTTGAAAAAGCGTTGGATAAATTAAGTGATGCCGTGCTTAAGCTCGTGGAAGACGAAATTGACAAGATTATCGTTGACCCACATCTCGGAGATCTAAAAAAGGGAGATTTGAACTATCTGCGGGTGCATAAATTCCATATACAGAAACAACTTATGCTGCTCGGTTATTCATGGCTGGAACAGAAACTGGAACTGTACCTGTTGAGTGTCTCCTCCCATGAAAATTTCTATAAAGAAATGAAGCGCGCCCGAAGCGCTGACCTCCATTTCATTGTTTCTCCGGAATGATGACTTCCTGGGCCGGGTAAGCGAAGCCCACCCGGCACACACTGCGCTATTTGCTCAAATCCACCTGATAGATTGCAAACCCGATATCGTCTGTCCCGACCTGAGTCATCGGGTACTGCGCCTTATCCTTGATGAACGTTGCTGCCTTATCGGATGGTGACGTTTCAATGCGGATATCCAGCTTCGTGTCGCTGTGGATCGGCGCCAGACGCCAGTTGTTATCCACCGCCGGATGAATTTCACCCGCCTTCTTCGACTCTGCGCTGATCCAGGCCGCCAGTACGGAGCGGTTCTCGTCTGGTGAGGCAAAGGCGATATGGCTGTCACCCGTTCCGGCAAACTTTCCGCCGTAGGCGCGGTAGTTATTGGTGACCACCAGGAAGGTAGCATCCGGGTCAAGCGGCTTACCGTTGAAGGTCAGGTGTTTGATTCGTTCTGCCTGCGGATTGATTGTCTGGCACTCGCCGTCATATTTTGCGGGTTGGGTGACATCAATCTGATAATCCACACCGTCGATCACGTCGAAGTTATAGGTGCGGAACCCGTCCCAGTTAATCAGCGACTGCGGTTTACTGCTGTTCGGATCGATCTGATTAAACTGCCCGGCAGAGCACTCAAGCCAGTCTTTCACCTCTTTACCCGTTGCTTTTACGACCACCAGCGTGTTCGGGTAGAGATAGAGATCGGCGGCATTTCGGAAAGTGAGCTGGCCCTTTTCAACTTCAACATAGCTTGCCGGGTCATTCTTACGCCCGCCCACTTTGAACGGTGCAGCGGCAGAAAGCACCGGCAGTTTTGCCAGGTCCGGGTCGCCCTGAATAAAGTGTTCCGCGTAGGCTTTCTGCGCCATGTTGACGACCTGTACCGTCGGGTCATCCTGTACAAGTGCCAGGAAGCTGTACATGTTGTCGGCGGATTTACCGATCGGTTTGCTGACGAATTCGCGCGTGGCGTCATGGTCGTGCTTCAGCACGTCGACCAGCTTTTTATCTTCTGCGGCCAGTGATTTTTTGGCGGCGGCATCATAAATCGGGCGCGCTTCGGCTTTCGACTGGGTAACTTTCCAGCTGCCGCTGTCGTTATTCAGCACCAGATCAACCACCCCAAGATGATCGCCCCACATGCCCGGCATCACCGACGGCACGCCGTTCAGCGTCCCTTTTTCAACATCCGCACCTTTGATGCTGGCGAAATCTTTGCCCGGGAAGACGGCATGAGCGTGACCAAACAGAATGGCATCTACCCCCGGCACTTCACTCAGGTAGTAAACCGAGTTTTCCGCCATCACCTGATACGGGTCGGCTGAAAGCCCCGAATGGGCGACCACCACCACCAGGTCTGCTCCTTTCTCGCGCATCTCCGGCACATATTTGCGCGCGGTTTCGGTGATGTCGTTAACGGTCACTTTGCCGCTGAGGTTGGCTTTATCCCACGTCATAATCTGTGGCGGTACAAATCCGATATAACCGATTTTCAGCGACTGCTTTTTACCGTCTTTATCGACGACTTCAGTTTCTTTAATCAGGTAAGGGGTAAATAAGGGCTTTTGGGTCTTAACGTCGATGATATTGGCGTTAACGTACGGGAACTTCGCGCCAGCCAGCGCATCGTGAAGGTATTTCAGACCGTAGTTAAACTCGTGGTTACCCAGGTTGCCAACGGTATAATCCAGGGTGTTCAACGCCTTATACACCGGATGGATCTCGCCTTTTTTCAGCCCCTTAGCGGCCATATAGTCGCCAAGCGGGCTGCCCTGAATTAAATCACCGTTATCTACCAGTACGCTGTTTTTCACTTCAGCACGCGCGGAATTGATCAAACTTGCCGTGCGTACCAGTCCGAATTTTTCCGTTGGCGTATCTTTGTAGTAATCGAAGTCCATCATGTTGCTGTGCAGATCGGTGGTTTCCAGAATGCGGAGATCCACCGTCGCCGCCTGTACACTTGCCGCGATCAGCGTTGCCAGGAGCGTTGCGCTAAACTTAATCATCAGAGGAGTCCTTTTTTCGATCCAAGCCACAAAAGAATATGTATGTATATTTTGTTGCTTACAGAATTGTGAATCCTGCCAGAAAAAAGCGTTTTGAAATCAGTATTGCCTCACAGATAGCGGAATTGTTCACATTACGATATAAATAAAACAACGAGTTATGCCCACTGCGTTAACGAAGAGGTGGAGAATGTTAGATAAGATTTGTCAGCTCGCACGGGATGCGGGTGATGCCATTATGCAAGTATATGACGGTGCCAAACCGATGGACGTTGTGAGTAAAGCGGATGATTCCCCGGTCACCGCGGCAGATATCGCGGCGCACGGCGTGATCCTGAAAGGGTTACAGGCGCTGACGCCTGATATTCCCGTACTCTCTGAAGAGGCGCCGCAAGGCTGGGACGAGCGCCAGCACTGGCAGCGCTACTGGCTGGTAGACCCGCTGGATGGCACCAAAGAGTTCATTAAGCGTAACGGTGAGTTCACCGTCAATATCGCGTTGATTGAAAAAGGGAAAGCGATACTTGGCGTAGTGTACGCGCCGGTCATGAAGGTGATGTACAGTGCAGCCGAAGGCAAAGCCTGGAAAGAAGAGTGCGGCGTGCGTAAGCAGATCCAGGTGCGCGATGCGCGTCCGCCGCTGGTGGTGATCAGCCGTTCGCACAGTGACAATGAGCTGAAAGAGTACCTGCAACAGCTGGGTGAGCACCAGACAACGTCGATTGGCTCATCGCTGAAATTCTGCCTGGTGGCAGAGGGTCATGCCCAGCTTTATCCTCGTTTCGGGCCAACCAACGTCTGGGATACAGCCGCAGGCCATGCCGTGGCCGCCGCAGCCGGTGCGCATGTTCATGACTGGCAGGGCAAGCCGCTTGACTACACCCCGCGCGAGTCGTTTTTAAACCCAGGCTTCAGGGTATCTATTTACTGAGCCAATAGCTTGTGCAGCAGGGCAACAACCTGCTGCACCTCTTCCTGCGTCAGTGCGCCATCTTTGGCCCACTGCACGCGGCCGTCTTTATCCAGTACCACAATCGCAGAACTCTCTTCTTCCAGCTGCCAGGCCTTACGCGTCACACCATTACTGTCGACAATAAACTGCGACCACGGGTAGAGCTTTTTATTGCTCTCCAGGCTTGAGCGCACGAACATCCCGGAGCCCGGGATGGCATCGTCGGTGTTAACAATGGTGGTGGTCTGGTAGCGGTCATGAGGGAATTTTGCGGCCTTGATCGCTTCTACCAGGGTTGCGTTTTTTTCTTTTGCAGATGTACGACCGGCAATATGTTGTACAACTCTCACTTTGCCCGCGAGCTGCGCGCTATTCCAGGGTTTGTAGCTAAACTTATCATTGTCGAGAATCAATTCTCCCCGGTCAGCAATACCGACTGGCGGCACACGTTGTCCGTTTTCAAAGTTGTGTGCGCAGGCCCACAGCGGCAGAAGCAGAAATGCGGCTGCCAGGATGTTACGAAGGGTCATGGTGTTTCCTTATTTTTTAGCAGGTGATCCGACCACTTGGTCATACGCTTTTAAGCATAAGTGCGATCAAGAGGGTTTTCCCGCAATCCCAATGCCAGTTTGCGGGCGAACGCACATATCCACGAAAAAACGACGGCTTATACTGCCCTTAGTCACGGTTTGCAAAGAATATTCTGATTAATTGTAATCAAACGGTAAATAAACTTATGCACACTGGGTATCAACGGTAGTTCTGGTCTATAGTCATTGGGCAATAAATTTGCGCTCAGGACAGTCGGGCCGATTGTGGCACCGCAAGAGCGTATGATTCGCAGGAGATACAAGAATGAAAATTTTCCAACGCTACAACCCGCTTCAGGTGGCGAAGTACGTGAAGATCCTGTTCCGTGGACGGTTGTATATCAAGGATGTTGGCGCTTTCGAGTTCGATAAGGGCAAGATCCTTATCCCGAAAGTGAAGGATAAGCAGCACTTGTCTGTGATGTCCGAAGTCAACCGTCAGGTTATGCGTCTGCAAACTGAGATGGCTTAACCAACGTGCTATGCAGTAGTTAAAAAGACGGCTCCCACGGGAGCCGTTGATGTTTTTACGCTAAACAACGTTACGCAGAAACCTGCTCCTCCGCGTCTGGCAGCTTCGGCACCAGCACGGTGGGTTTGTTGTCGATACGCGTCACCAGCAGCTGGTCGATGCGGTAGTTATCAATATCCACCACTTCAAACTTATAGCCAGAGAACTTCACCGAGTCGGTACGTTTCGGGATTTTACGCAGCATAAACATCATAAAGCCGCCGATCGTCTCATAGTTGCCGGACTGCGGGAATTCGTCGATATCTAGCACGCGCATCACGTCTTCAATCGGCGTACCGCCATCAATCAGCCACGAGTTCTCGTCACGCTGTACAATTTGCTCTTCCATGCCCTGGCCAACCAGGTCGCCCATCAGGGTGGTCATCACGTCGTTCAGCGTGATAATACCCACCACCAGCGCGTATTCGTTCATGATAACCGCGAAGTCTTCACCGGCGGTTTTGAAACTTTCCAGCGCTTCAGAAAGCGTCAGGGTATCGGGCACAATCAGCGTATTGCGGATCTGTACGCCGCTGTTCAGCGCCAGGCTCTGGTTCGCCAGCACGCGGTTCAGCAGGTCTTTGGAGTCCACATAACCGATGATGTGGTCGATATCTTCGTTACAGACCAGGAACTTAGAGTGCGGATGCTCCGCAACTTTGCTCTTCAGGCTCTGTTCGTCTTCGTGCAAATCGAACCAGATAACGCTTTCACGGCCCGTCATTGACGACGGCACGGTACGGGATTCCAGTTCAAAAACGTTCTCGATTAACTCATGTTCTTGTTTGCGCAGAACACCCGCCAGCGCACCGGCTTCCACCACCGCATAAATATCATCGGAGGTGATGTCATCTTTACGCACCATTGGCAGTTTAAAGACGCGGAAAATCATGTTCGCCAGGCCATTGAAGAACCACACCAGTGGGCGGAACACGAACAGGCAGAAGCGCATCGGGTTGATGATACGCAAAGCCACAGCTTCTGGCGCAATCATACCGATGCGTTTCGGGGTCAGGTCGGCGATCAGAATGAACAGACCGGTCACCAGCGAGAAAGAGAGAATAAAGCTCAACTGCTCGGCAAGCTCTGCATTCATGTACTGAATAAAGAGGCTGTGGAACGCCGGAGAAAACGCCGCATCGCCCACGATACCGCCCAGGATAGCGACCGCGTTCAGGCCAATTTGCACCACGGTGAAGAACATTCCCGGGTTTTCCTGCATTTTCAGAACGCGGGAAGCGTTGATGTTGCCTTCGTCGGCAAGCAGCTTAAGTTTGATTTTACGGGACGCAGCCAGCGAGATCTCCGATATCGAGAAAAATGCACTGACGGCAATAAGACAAAGTATTACTAAAATACTGTTTAACATAGTTTATCCGGCTTCTCGCCAGATCCTCGGAAGGGAAGTTGATCACGTTTGTGTGAAGACACATTGAACACCAGCTCGTAGCGTTGAGCCGATTATTTCAGCGGGTAGTATAGCGTAAAGGAGTGTAAACCTGCCAGAGGTCACATTTTGAGTGGTTTTGTGCAGGGAAGAGCCGGGTAAGCAGAGCGCTTACCCGATGTGAAAGGCATCCGTGGTTGATATATATGCGCTGCTTATTCAGCACCCGTCAGGCTGACGTTAACCCCGGAGCGCTGTGTTGCATTACCGCCCCAGACCTGGTCGTACTCGTAGCCCGTCAGCTGCTTAATGACGATGCGGGTGCTTTCGTCACAGTCGCAATAGTCCCCACCCAGCTTGCGGCGGGCTATTTCTTTCAGCAGCAGTTTGTGGGTCTCGCGGGTGAGTTTGAATTTGTAAGTGGTAAAGAAACTCACCGCCAGCAGCGCCGTCGTGGCGAACACCATCAGGCCGATAATGGCATGAAGGGCGTTTTCCGGCTGCGCGCCACTGCCTTTCACAAAACCGGATTCCTGCAGAACGAGGCCGACAATCATGATGGCAATCGCCACCGTGCTCTTACGGGTAAGCACCATGACACCGGCAAAGATGCCTTCCCGGCGCTGCTGGGTAACGATTTCATCAATATCAGGAATAAAGCTGTAGATATTCCACGGGATGTAATACAGACCAGAGCGCGCCGCCCCAAGCAGAATGAAGACCGCAGAGAACAGCATCGCGGGAACCTGCGTCCCGGTGATATAGATGCTGAACAGGAAGGCGAGCACGCAGAAAATACAGCCGTAGGAGAGACGCAACGCGGCAGACGGGGTGACATTTAAGCGATTTAACAACAGCATAAATCCGTAAGTGCCTGGCACCGAAGCAAAAGCGGCAATACTCAGCCAGCCGGAAACGGCCGCGGCATCCTGGCTCAGGCAATAGACAACGTAGTAAGTAAAGACCGAGCCGAAAACATCCATCGCCGTAAACGAGAAGATATAAATAATAATGTGCAAGCGGAAGGCCCTGATACGAAATGACGAGAACAGATCCAGCACCAGATATTTCAGGTGATTGAGTATTCCGCTGCTGCGTTGATTATCCGCTTTGAAATCCGACGCCTGATGAACATCTTTGGCTTCCCAGGTGCAACGCCAGGTAATAAAAACGGCGATGCAAAAGACACAAGAAAAGAGTAATCCGGTCAGGGTGTAGGTAAACGGATTATCTTTTCCGGTGAACTGCATAATGACGCCAGGAACCGAGACAGCAAGAAATCCGCCCAGTTGGGAGCAAATCATGCGCACGCCCGACAGACGGCTGCGCTCCTCATAACGGTTGGTCATCTCTGCCGCCAGCGTTTCCCACGGCACCAGTACCATCGCCGAAAGTAGCTCAATAGACAGGTACGTACCCAGGTAATACCAGTAGCCCATATCGGTCAGCCACAGCAGGGCATACAGGAACATTAACGGTGAGCTGATTAATAAGAAGAAACGGCGGTGGCCGAATTTACGCCCAAGCCAGGTGTTGCCAAAGTTGTCGGTGATATACCCCATTATTGGGCTTAATAACGCATCAATAATACGCGCCACCGCAAAAATAGAACCGGCTTCCAGCACGGTTAGCCCGCAGTAGGTGGTGTAAAAAAATAAAAGCCAGGTGCCGATAATCGCAAATGCGCCACCGCCAAACAGGTCGGTTATGCCGTAGCCAAGCGCCACGCCATAACCAACTCTACGTTCAGTTGGTTTGACCATAATATTTTCTTCCAGGTGTAGGGTAGCTATTAACCCGTTTTCGGGTCGTTTTTTATTTACTGCTGGAATACAAATTACGTTCTAATTACTTATCTCAATCCATTGCCGTATCTGAGATGAACGATAAATAGCCTCCACTAGGTTGAGTGATTTTCCGGCGGTGCGGATATCGGTGTAATCCGCCTTTTCCGGGTGATGAATGGCATGATAAAAGCGGCTGATAGCCTGCTGGTGGCCCACACCCCAGTAACTTTTGCTGGAGCCATCCGGCGAGGCATCGCTCGCCAGCGCTACCCGTTCCCCCTGGATTAAGCGCCAGAGCGTATTGTCGTTAAGCTGTAGCGTGCCGTGTTCGCAGTGGATCTCCAGCAGCAGCGGGGAATCTGTGGTGTGGCAGTTGCTGGCATAAAACAGGCCGCGAGCGCCGTTGGCAAAATGCAGCGTTGCCATGGCGCTGTCTTCACCTTCCGTAACGTCGGCCAGTTCGCCTCTGTCTACGACCCCTTTCAGCCGTGTAACTCCTCCGCCGAACCACTGCATCAGATCGAGCGTATGTATCGCCTGATTGATCAGCAGGCTGCCCCCTTCCGTTGCCAGCCTGCCGCGCCACGGGCTTTCGGTGTAGTAAGGCCCTGAACGTGACCAGGTGAGCACCGCTTTAATGCTGAGCATCCTGCCGAGCGAGCCTTCCGCCAGCGTCTCCATAATGGTCTGGCTGGTGGGGTTTAGCCGGTTCTGATAGCAGACGCCAAGCAACCCCGGAGCATGGTCAGCCGCCAGCGTGATCTCGCGGATTTCTCTGCCGTTCATGGCGACCGGTTTTTCGCAGAACACGTGTTTTCCGGCGGCAAGCGCCGCCAGAATCATCTCCTTATGTTCGAAGTGGGGCGTGCAGATGTGCACCACGTCGATATGTTCATCCAGCAGCATTTCCCGGTGATCCTGATAAAAGCGGCACTGATAATCCTTTGCCAGTTTCAGCCCTTTTACGCTGTCAGTGTCGACCAGCGCCCGCAGGGTTACGCCAGGGATATGGCGCAGCGCATTCACATGGCAACCGTGGATGGCGCCGCCGCCGATAATGGCCGAGTTCAGGACTTTCATCTGCGCCTCCCGTTATCCCGCGGCGTTAGCCAACATTTGTGCCTTCACGCACAGCTCGGCTGCTTTGAAGGCGTGGGCCTGGCTCATGGCATTTTCAGTGCGATGCAGGCAGTCGAGGATCAGCTCACCAAAGAACGGGAAGCCGACCTGGCCCGCTACCGGATAGCGGAACTCGCCCTCTTTATTGACGAGGTACACCACATCCTGCTCGCCGTGGGTTAAATCGATATACTTGCGGATCTCAATGTATCCCTCGGTGCCCAGCAGCGTGAGGCGGCCATCACCCCAGGTGGACAGCCCGTCTGGCGTGAACCAGTCGCAGCGGAAGTAGCCGCTGGCCCCGTTTTCCCCTTTGAGCATCGCATCGCCGAAATCTTCAAATGCAGGATGCTGCGGGTGGCTGGTATTGCGGGCCTGGCTGGCGATCACGGTCGCATTGTGATTTCCGGTGTAAAACAGGAATTGCTCAATCTGGTGGCTGCCGATATCACACAGGATGCCGCCGAAATAACGACGATCGTAAAACCAGTCTGGTCTGCCTTGTCCTTCCCGGTGCGGGCCGGTGCCAAGCGTGTGGATCACGCGGCCAATCGCACCCTGTTGCACCAGCTGCCCGGCAAACACCGCGCTTTCAACGTGCAGGCGCTCGCTGTAGTAAACCGCATATTTCTTGCCGGTCTTCCCGACCATTGCTTTGGCATCGGCCAGTTGTTCAAGGGTGGTGAGTGGTGCTTTGTCGGTGAAATAGTCTTTACCTGCGGCCATCGTTTTCAGCCCCAGCGCGCAGCGCTCTGAGGGGATGGCGGCGCCTGCGACAAGATGCACTGCGCTATCGGTAAGGATCACCTCCAGCGAATCCGCGACCTGAACCTGCGGATACTGCTGCACAAATTTATCCACTTTCGCCGGGTCGGGGTCGTAAACCCATTTCAGCGTTGCGCCCGCTTCAATGAGCCCGTTGCACATCCCGTAAATATGGCCATGGTCGAGCGCGGCGGCGGCAAAGACGAATTCGCCTTGCCGGACAACAGGTTGAGGTTTGCCAACCGGTGCGTAGTTCATTCCGTCATTCTTGTTCATGTTCAGATTCCTCGATCCAGATCTTTGCCCAGAGGGATAGCGCCCACTTCGCTGAAGTTGGCAACGCTTGCGGATTTTTCATAAAAACGGGGGGCGAGGGCGTTTGTCCCGCCGGTACGGTAAAACGGGTCATCCTGATGAATGGGCAGCGACACCACCGCCCGGGTGATCGCGGATTTATAAATTGCGGTAATCAGCTCCAGCGAGCGTTTGCCCTGCTGGCCATCGACGAGCGGGTCTGCGCCTTTTTCGATGCTCTGGAGCAGGTCGTGGATCTGACCGGTGTGCAGCGTCCACCTGAGCGGCGGGGTATCCTGAAAAACGGCGTTGAGCTGTTCTTCGCGCTGCGTGTCATGGGTCTCCTGAGGGAAGCCGTTATCAGCACTCACGCTGGCGATGGCCTGCCAGGGTGCAGAGATGCGGGCTTTCTCCCCCTGGATGATAATTTTCTGATCCTCACCGTGGTGCACTACCGAAGCGGTAAGCTGGGTGAGCGCGCCGTTGGGATATCTGAAGATAGCAGCGCTCAGGTCTTCCACTTCGGCGTTGTCATGCGCCACGTTGGTCATCATCGCCACCACGTCCATCGGGAAGCCCAGCATCCACTGGATAGCGTCGATGTGGTGTACCGCGTGGTTAAGCGTGCAGCCACCGCCCTCTTTTTCCCATGTGCCGCGCCACCACAGGTCGTAGTAGCAGTGTCCACGCCACCAGAAAGAGTCCACCTGCGCGTGGCAAATCTTGCCCGCGAGGCCAGAATCAATCGCCGCCTTTAAGCGCCAGAAGGCATCGGTAAAACGGTTTTGCGCAATCACAGAAAGCGTTTTCCCGCTCGCCTGCTGGGCGGCGATCATCGCATCACACTCTTCAAGCGAGGCGGCCATCGGCTTTTCGCACAACACGTGGCAACCGGCATTGAGCGCATCAATACTGATTTGTGCATGGACGTAAGGCGGCGTACAGACATCGACGATATCGAGATGGGGCTCGCACGCCAGCATCTGCTCATGGCTTTCATACACGCTGGCCTCCGTCAGGCCGTAACGTGTTTTTTTCTCTTGTGCTTTTTCCGGGTAGATATCCACTAGCGCAACAATCCGGCAGCGCTGACCAAACTGCAAATAGCCCTGAATATGGTTATGCGAGATATTCCCTGTTCCCACGATGGCGACATTTAACATCGATTTTTCTCCGGTGTTACCAGCTTCCTGATGCGTCAAGCGTTCGGCTGACGTTCTCTTTTTCTACCGAGGTGGTGATGCGCTGCTGAAGCAGGCGCAGATACTGCTTTTCGTTCAGCGGCAGGTCGACCCAGTCATCTGTCCAGGTGGAAAGGTGCATGGCGTTGGAGAGCGTCAGCCCGCGAATACCTTCAAGACCCGGGGCAATCAGTGGCTCGCCGCGCAGGACGGCCGCGCAGAAATTGGCGGTGATGACATGGTGCTCGCTGCATTCAGGCGCAACGGGGAGCGTGACTTCCCAGCATTCAGGTTCGCCAAAACCGTTCTGCCAGCGGGCATTAAACGCAGGTTCTGATTCGCGCAGTCGCCAGTAGCGCAGCGTGCCGTCTTCAACCACCACTTTGCCGCGATCGCCGGTGATTTCCAGGCGGTTGGTCCCCGGCGTTTCCGCCACGCTGGTGATGAAGACGCCGGTCGCGCCATTGGCGTATTCCGCATAGGCGGTCACTTCATCTTCAACTTCAATGTCACGATGTTTGCCAAACTGGCAAAACGCGCGCAGGCGCACCGGCATTCCCGCCAGCCACTGCCAGAGGTCGAGCTGATGCGGATCCTGATTAAGCAGGACGCCACCGCCTTCGCCTTTCCAGGTAGCACGCCAGCCGCCAGAGTTGTAATAGCTCTGAGAGCGATACCAGTTGGTGATAATCCAGTTGGAGCGGCGGATCTCACCCAGCTCGCCGCTGTCGATGAGATCTTTCACTTTTTGATAGAGCGGGTTGGGGCGCTGGTTATACATGATGCCGAACACCACCTCACACTCGCGTGCGCAGTCGTTCATCTCCTGCACCTGCGCGGTATACACACCCGCCGGCTTCTCGCACAAGGTATGGATGCCGTTACGCATGGCCAGAATGGACAGGCGAGGGTGATCGTAATGCGGTGTCGCCACAATCACGGCGTCGATAAGGCCGCTCTGGAGCATCTCCTGCGCGTCACTGAACAGCGGGACGCCGTCACCCACCAGCTGGCGAATGGCCGGATGTTTTTCCGGCGCATTGTCGCAAACGGCCGTCAGACACGCGTCTTTAACGGTCCCCGCCAGTAAATAGCGCGCGTGAACCGTACCGATATTACCTATACCAATAATGCCAAACCGTACCTTCTCCATGTCGCACCTTAATTTCAGTCGAAAAGAGTGATGACCGGAAAATAGGAAAGGCGAACCACGGCGACAATGTGTTTTTGTGAGAATACTCGCAAGGTATTTAAGTAAACCCCAACGCTTTTGAAATTTGGTTTTAAAATCAACACGCTGTTTCTGCAAATATTTGCAAAAACTGATTGAGAGCGAGGTCACACTATGCCGGGAAGGTTAAAAATGGAGGAGATCGCGTCCCTGACAGGCTATTCCGTCAGCACGGTGTCCAGGGTCTTAAGCGGCAAATCCTATACCAGTGACAAAGCCCGGGATGCCATCGTACAGACTGCGCGGGAGCTGGGTGTGCTTGAGTCCATGGCGAGCGGGCGGCTGCTGATTAATGGCATTGCGGTATTTGCGCCCGAAAGAACCTTTCAGGGACGCGGTGATATTTTTTATCTGGAAGTGACCAAAGGGATCGCCGAAGCCAGCGCCCCGCATAATGTGTGGATCACTTACAGTGGATTAGAAGAGCAACATGCCGATGTGAAACTGTTCCTCGAAAAGGCCAGCCATAAAAACATCAATGCGATCATTATTATTGGCACGGACGATGCCACCATATTTAAGCTTGCCAGCACCCTCAATAAGCCCTGCGTATTAATCAATTCAGTCGACAGGGATAACGTTCTCGATTCTGTTTCGCCCGATCATCGCGCCATTGGCTTTACCACGATGCGTTACCTCTTCGAGCAGGGGCATCGGCGGGTGCTGACGCTCACCTGCCTGCGGCGGGAGACGCTCTATGCGCGTCTGGACGGCATTAAAGAGGCGTACCGGCATTTTCATGTCGCTTTCGAGCCCCAGCGGGATTTGCTGGTGACGGAGTGGTTTACCGCGGATGAGGCCGAGCGAGCCCTGGATGAGTGGCTGTTAAGCCACGACAGGCAGCAGTGGCCCGAGGTTATCTTCCCTAACAGCACCAGCATGACGGAAGGGGTGTTCAGGGCGCTGCGGCGTCATGGGCTGCGTGTTCCTGAAGATATCTCCATCATCACCACTGATTTTGCCTGGAATTTAGCAAACCGGCTGGAAAAACCGGTCACCGGGATCACGGTGCCCTGCCGCGATCTGGGCATTGAGGCGGTACATTTGCTGCAAACGCGGCTGAACAGACCGCAGGCGCCGGTGTATAACCTGCTGTTACAGGGGAAGGTGATGGATTACGGTTCGGTAAGCAATGCAACGCGCCACGCGGCTCGCGTGGCGCTATACAAGTGATCAGGCCAGCTGTGGCGGCAGGCACACGCCGATGCCACCAATGCCGCAGTAGCCGTACGGATTTTTATGCAGGTACTGCTGGTGATCGTCCTCGGCATAGTAGAACGGTTTTGCGGAAGCGATTTCCGTCGTGACCTGGCGGTCATCCCCGGCGTCACGCATGGCACTCTGGAAGCGTTCCAGGCTGGCGTGCGCAGCGGCATCCTGCTCTGGGGTCAGCGGGTAGATAGCGGAACGGTACTGGGTACCGTGGTCGTTGCCCTGACGCATCCCCTGGGCCGGGTCATGGTTTTCCCAGAATACCTGGAGCAGTTGTTCATAGCTAATGACGGACGGATCATAGACCACACGAACCGCTTCGGCGTGTCCGGTTTCGCCTGAGCACACTTCGCGGTATGTTGGGTTCGGTGTGTAACCGCCGGTATAACCGGCTGCGGTGCTGTAAACCCCCGGAAGTTGCCAGAACAGGCGTTCCACACCCCAGAAGCAGCCCATGGCGAACAGGGCGATTTCCATTCCTTCCGGGACGTTAGTCATTGAATGATCGTTTACGGCGTGTAAAGTCGCTACAGGCATTGGGGTGTTCCGTCCCGGTAATGCATCTGATTGAGAAACTAGATGCTTTTTGTCGAATAAACTCACGGTTTGGCCTCCCGGGCAGCGATGTTTCGGTTAAGGTTGTCATGAAGCGTTTAATTGAACACAATAAATACGCTGAATGAGTCTAGATTTAATCATAAGAAATATTTGGGTGTTTACCCCTTTTTCAACCCGAGAATTGGGTTTTGGGCTGTAAAGCCGTATGGAGCCGCGGAGCGGCACTTCATTTGCTTCCAGGGTGGAAACAAGGATATTCAGGAGAAAACGTGCCAAAGATCCGCCAGTTATGTTTGGTCAGTTTATTGCTGACAAGCGGAGTCGCCAGCGCGGCGAATGTCCGTTTGCAGGTTGAGGGGTTGTCCGGGGCGCTGGAAAAGAACGTGCGTGCACAGTTGTCTACGATTCAGGGAGACGAAGTGACGCCGGACCGGCGTTTTCGCGCACGTGTGGATGACGCGATCCGTGAAGGGTTAAAAGCGCTCGGCTATTACGAGCCGACCATCGATTTCGATTTACGTCCGCCACCGGCCAAAGGCCGGCAGGTATTGATCGCCCGTGTATCGCCAGGCGAGCCGGTACTGATTGGCGGCACGGATGTGGTACTGCGCGGCGGTGCGCGTACCGACAGGGATTATCTGGATCTGCTCGGCACGCGCCCGAAAATCGGTACGGTGCTGGATCACAGCGATTACGATCATTTCAAAAAAGAACTCACCTCGGTTTCGCTGCGTAAGGGCTATTTCGACAGCCAGTTCAACAAAAGCCAGCTGGGGATCTCGCTGGAAAGACATCAGGCCTTCTGGGATATCGACTTTGACAGCGGAGAACGCTACCGCTTCGGCGATGTGACCTTTGAAGGCTCGCAAATCCGCGAAGAGTATCTGCAAAACCTGATCCCGTTTAAGAAGGGTGATTACTATCAGTCGAGGGATCTGGCGGAGTTAAACCGTCGCTTGTCGGCGACCGGATGGTTTAACTCGGTTGTTGTCGCCCCGGAGTTTGATAAATCCCGCAAGACCAAGGTGTTGCCGCTGCATGGCGTTGTGTCGCCGCGCACCGAGAACACCATTGAGACGGGGATAGGCTATTCGACGGACGTGGGCCCCAGGGTGAAATCCACGTGGAAAAAACCGTGGATGAACTCCTACGGCCACAGCCTGACGACCAGTGCCAGTATCTCTTCGCCAGAGCAACAGCTGGACTTCAGCTATAAAATGCCGCTGCTGAAAAACCCGCTGGAACAGTACTATCTGGTGCAGGGTGGTTTTAAGCGAACCGATCTGAACGATACCGAATCAGATTCCACCACGCTTGCGCTGTCGCGCTTCTGGGATCTTTCGAGCGGCTGGCAGCGCGCCATTAACCTGCGCTGGAGCCTCGACCACTTTACCCAGGCAAATGTCACGAATACCACCATGCTGCTTTATCCCGGCGTGATGATCAGCCGCACCCGTTCGCGCGGCGGCCTGATGCCTGACTGGGGCGATTCCCAGCGTTATTCCATCGATTACTCCAACACGATGTGGGGCTCTGACGTCGACTTCACGGTGGTACAGGCGCAAAACGTCTGGATCCGAACCCTCTACGATAAACACCGCTTCGTCATGCGCGGCAATCTTGGCTGGATTGAAACCGGCGACTTCGACAAAGTCCCGCCTGACCTGCGTTTCTTCGCCGGTGGCGATCGCAGTATTCGTGGGTACAAGTACAAATCTATCGCGCCAAAAGATGACAGCGGCAAGCTGATTGGTGCGTCCAAGCTGGCGACAGGTTCACTGGAATACCAATACAACGTCAGCGGAAAATGGTGGGGCGCTATGTTTGTGGATAGCGGTGAAGCCGTGAGTGATATTCGCCGCAGCGATTTCAAAACCGGCGCGGGCGTGGGCGTGCGCTGGCAGTCTCCCGTTGGGCCAATCAAGCTCGATTTTGCCGTGCCTGTGGGTGACAAAGACGAACACGGTTTACAGTTTTACATCGGTCTGGGGCCTGAATTATGAGTTTATGGAAGAAGATAAGCCTCGGGGTGCTGATTTTTATCGTGCTGTTGCTCGGTACGGTTGCGTTCCTGGTGGGGACCACCACCGGCCTGCATCTGCTGTTTAACGCGGCTAACCGCTGGGTGCCGGGGCTGGAGATTGGCCAGGTGACGGGCGGCTGGCGCGATCTGCGTCTGAAGAATATTCGCTATCAACAGCCCGGCGTCGCGGTTAACGCGGGCGAATTCCATCTGGCGGTCAAGCTCGGTTGTTTACGCGACAGCAAACTGTGCGTGAACGATCTGTCGCTAAAAGATGTGAACGTGGCGATAGATTCGAAAAAAATGCCGAAGTCTGCGCCGGTAGAAGAACAGGATACCGGCCCGCTTAATCTCTCCACGCCGTACCCCATCGCGCTCTACCGGGTGGCGCTGGATAACGTCAATATCAAAATCGACGACACCACCGTGTCGGTAATGGACTTCACCTCCGGCCTGCGCTGGCAGGAAAAAAATCTCACCCTGACGCCAACCTCACTGCAAGGGCTGCTGATTGCCCTGCCGAAAGTGGCGAAAGTGGCGCAGGAAGAGATTGTCGAACCGAAGATCCAGAACCCGCAGCCAGAAGAAAAACCGCTTGGTGAAACGCTGACGGAACTCTTCGCAAAACCGGTGCTGCCGGAAATGACCGACGTGCACTTGCCGTTGAACCTCAATATTGAAGAGTTCAAAGGCGCACAGCTGCGCCTGACGGGTGACACCGACCTGACGGTCTACAACCTGTTGCTTAAAGTCAGCAGTATCGACGGCAATATGAAGCTCGATGCGATGGATATCGACACCAGTCAGGGTTCCGTGAATGCGAGCGGGAATGCGCTGCTGCGTGACAACTGGCCGGTGGATATTACGCTGAACAGCGCGCTGAACATCGATCCGCTCAAAGGCGAGAAGGTGAAGCTGAAAGTGGGCGGGGCGCTGCGCGAGAAGCTGGAGTTTGGCGTTAACCTGTCCGGCCCGGTGGATATGGTACTGCGCGGGCAAACGCAGCTGGCAGAAGCGGGTTTACCGCTGAATCTGGAGATTGTCAGCCAGCAGCTTTACTGGCCGTTTACGGGTGAAAAACAGTTCCAGGCCGATGACCTGAAGCTCAAACTCAGCGGCAAAATGACCGATTACACACTGTCGTTCCGCACCGATGTGAAGGGGCAGGGTCTACCGCCTGCCGGCATTACGCTGGATGCGAAGGGTAACGAACGCCAGATTAATCTCGACAAACTGACCGTCGCGGCGCTGGAAGGGAAAACAGAGCTGACGGCACTGCTCGACTGGCAGCAGGCGATCAGCTGGCGTGGTGAACTGAAGCTGAAGGGCATCAACACCGCCAAAGAAGTGCCGGACTGGCCGTCAAAACTTGATGGTTTAATCAAAACGCGCGGCAGCCTGTATGGTGGCAGCTGGCAGATGGACGTGCCGGAAATCAAACTCACCGGCAACGTGAAGCAAAACAAAGTTAACGTTGAAGGTTCGGTTAAAGGTAACAGCTACCTGCAATGGGTGATCCCGGGGCTGCATGTGGCGCTGGGGCGCAATACGGCAGATATCAAAGGTGAGCTTGGCGTTAAAGATCTCAATCTGGATGCCACCATCGACGCACCGAATCTGGATAACGCCCTGCCGGGTCTTGGCGGCACCGCGAAAGGGTTAGTGAAAGTTCGTGGTACGGTGGATGCACCGCAGCTGCTGGCGGATATCACCGCGAACGCCTTGCGCTGGCAGGAGCTGAGCATTGCCCGCGTACGTGTGGAAGGGGATGTGAAATCCACCGACCAGATTGGCGGGAGCCTGAACCTGCGCGTCGAGCGTATTGCCCAGCCGGATGTGAACATCAATCTGGTGACGCTGGCCGCGAAAGGCAACGAGAAACAGCATGACCTCCAGCTTAACGTGCAGGGTGAGCCGGTTTCCGGGCAGCTGCACCTGACGGGCAGTTTCGACCGCAAGGAAGAGCGCTGGAAGGGAACGCTTGATAACACCCGTTTCAACACGCCGGTTGGCCCTCTGGCGCTGTCACGCTCCATCGCGCTGGATTACCGCAATGCCGAACAAAAAATCAGTATCGGGCCGCACTGCTGGACCAACCCGAATGCCGAACTCTGCGTGCCGCAAACCATCGATGCCGGCGCGGAAGGGCGCGCGCAGATAAACCTTAACCGGTTTGATCTGGCGATGCTGAAACCCTTTATGCCGGACACCACCCAGGCGAGCGGCGTCTTTAGCGGTAAAGCGGATGTGGCGTGGGACACCACCAAAGAGGGGTTGCCGCAGGGCAGTGTGACTCTGTCCGGGCGCAACGTGAAGGTGACGCAGGAGGTGAATGACGCGCCGCTGCCGGTAGCCTTCGATACCCTGAACCTGAGTGCCGATCTGCATAACAACCGTGCAGAGCTGGGGTGGCTTATCCGCCTGACCAACAACGGCCAGTTCGACGGGCAAGTGCAGATAACCGATCCGCAGGGGCGGCGTAATCTGGGCGGCAACGTCAATATCCGCAACTTCAACCTGGCGATGGCGAACGCCATTTTCTCGCGCGGTGAAAAAGCCGCCGGGATGCTGAATGCCAATCTGCGGCTGGCGGGGACGGCGCAAAGCCCGCAGCTGTTCGGGCAGATGCAGCTAAACGGTGTGGATATCGACGGTAACTTTATGCCGTTTGATATGCAGCCAAGCCAGATTGCGATGAACTTTAACGGCATGAGCTCCACGCTTGCCGGGGTGGTTCGCACCCAGCAAGGGCAAATCAACCTGAGCGGTGATGCCGACTGGAGCCAGCTTGATAACTGGCGTGCGCGCATTGCGGCCAAAGGCAGCAAAGTGCGCATTACCGTACCGCCGATGGTGCGCCTGGATGTGTCGCCGGATGTAGTATTTGAAGCCACGCCGAGCCTCTTTACTCTGGACGGACGCGTGGACGTGCCGTGGGCGCGTATCGTGGTTCACGACGTGCCGGAAAGCGCGGTTGGGGTATCCAGTGATGAAGTGATGCTCGATAAAAACCTGAAGCCGGTGGAACAGAAGAGCGCGGGCATCCCGATCAACAGTAATCTTATCGTGCACGTCGGGAACAACGTGCGCCTCGAGGCATTTGGGCTGAAGGCGAGACTGACGGGTGACCTGAAAGTGGCTCAGGATAAGCAAGGGCTTGGCCTGAACGGGCAGATCAACATTCCTGACGGGCGTTTCCATGCTTATGGCCAGGATCTGATTGTGCGTAAAGGTGAGCTGTTGTTCTCGGGGCCACCGGATCAGCCGCTGCTGAATATCGAAGCCATTCGTAACCCGGATGCCACCGAAAACGACGTAATTGCTGGCGTGCGCGTAACGGGCACCGCTGATGAGCCGAAAGCGGAAATCTTCTCCGACCCGGCAATGTCGCAGCAAGAAGCGCTCTCTTATCTGCTGCGCGGGCAGGGCCTGGAAAGCGGCCAAAGCGATAGTGCTGCAATGACATCAATGTTAGTGGGCCTGGGGGTTGCACAAAGTGGGCAGGTTGTGGGTAAAATCGGCGAGACGTTCGGCGTAAGCAATCTGGCACTGGACACCCAGGGCGTTGGTGACTCTTCGCAGGTGGTGGTCAGCGGCTATGTACTGCCGGGTCTGCAGGTAAAATATGGTGTGGGGATCTTTGACTCACTCGCTACACTCACGTTACGCTATCGTCTGATGCCTAAGCTATATCTGGAAGCAGTGTCCGGCGTAGATCAGGCACTGGATTTGCTCTATCAGTTTGAGTTTTAGCAATGCGAATATTTGTTTACGGCAGTTTACGAACTAAGCAAGGTAACAGCCACTGGATGACGAACGCCCAGTTGCTGGGGAATTACAATATTGAGAACTACCAGTTGTACAGTCTGGGCCACTATCCAGGCGCGGTTCCGGGGAACGGAACGGTACAAGGTGAGGTTTATCGTATTGATAATGCCACGCTTGCCGAACTTGATGCCTTGCGCACCAGGGGCGGTGAGTACGCTCGCCAGTTGATCCAGACACCGTACGGAAGCGCGTGGATGTATGTCTACCAGCGTCCGGTTGAAGGGTTAACGCGGATTGAAAGCGGTAACTGGTTAGACAGAGACCAGTACTGATAAACGACAACGCCACCGTAAGGTGGCGTTGTTTTTTGTGCCTTTTGCCGGGTGGAGCTGCGCTTTCCCTGCCAACATTTTCATTGTAGGCCCGTGCAAGCGTAGCGCCGCCGGGCGAAACGCTCCAGCAACAAAAAAGCCCCGACATTGCGGGGCTTAACATCAGCGGTAAGAATTACTTCTTAGCTGCGCGCTCGAAGGACGCGATGATTTCTGCTTTTGCAGCTTCAGCGTTGTCCCAGCCGTCAACTTTAACCCACTTGCCTTTTTCGAGGTCTTTGTAGTGCTCGAAGAAGTGAGTGATCTGCGCTTTCAGCAGTTCTGGCAGGTCGTTCACATCTTTAATGTGATCGTACTCTTTGCTCAGTTTGGTGTGCGGTACTGCAACCAGTTTCGCATCTTCACCGGATTCGTCGGTCATTTTCAGTACGCCAACTGGACGGCAGCGGATGACTGAGCCTGGCTCCAGTGGGTATGGCGTTGGGACCAGCACGTCAACCGGGTCACCGTCCAGAGACAGGGTGTGGTTGATGTAACCGTAGTTGCATGGGTAGAACATTGCGGTAGACATGAAACGGTCAACGAACAGTGCGCCGCTCTCTTTGTCCACTTCGTATTTGATAGGATCTGCGTTAGCCGGGATTTCGATAACAACGTAGATGTCTTCTGGCAGTTCTTTACCCGCAGGGACGTTGAGTAAGCTCATGTCTGTATCCTTTAAAATGTATGGTAAACAAGTGGCGAGTATTATAGCCAACTGGCGCTGAATGTCTCCGCTTGTTTTCGCCACCTCCCGCCGTTGTTTGCCATTTTCAGACCGATTCCATGACAGAAAAATCCATAAACTCAGCCGCATTTTTCATGACGGAATGAAAGCGATTACAAACTTGTGATTAACGTTTTATTCACTTTTCCGAAGTGTGATGTAACGCAATCCGTTACATCTCGCATTGTCTATAGTTTTCCCGCAGAACATCTTTTAACCAACAATAACCTACCCTACGAGGACGCACTTATGTGGAAGCGCTTACTTCTTGTCACAGCAGTTTCAGCAGCCATGTCGTCTATGGCGATGGCAGCACCATTAACCGTAGGATTTTCTCAGGTCGGCTCTGAATCTGGCTGGCGTGCGGCAGAAACCAACGTTGCGAAAAGTGAGGCCCAGAAACGCGGCATCACGCTGAAAATCGCCGATGGTCAGCAAAAGCAAGAGAACCAGATCAAAGCCGTACGTTCCTTTATCGCGCAGGGCGTTGATGCCATCTTCATTGCCCCTGTAGTTGCAACAGGTTGGGAGCCGGTCCTGAAAGAAGCGAAAGACGCGGATATTCCGGTCTTCCTGCTCGATCGTTCCATCGATGTAAAAGACAAATCTCTCTATATGACCACCGTTACCGCCAACAACATTCTTGAAGGTCAGCTGATCGGTGACTGGCTGGTTAAACAGGTAGATGGCAAGCCGTGTAACGTGGTTGAACTGCAAGGCACAGTAGGCGCGAGCGTGGCAATCGACCGTAAGAAAGGTTTTGCTGAAGCCATCGCCAAAGCACCAAACATCAAGATTATCCGTTCTCAGTCCGGCGACTTTACCCGCAGTAAGGGCAAAGAAGTTATGGAAAGCTTTATCAAGGCTGAAAACAACGGCAAGAATATCTGCATGGTTTACGCCCATAACGATGACATGGTGATCGGCGCCATCCAGGCCATTAAAGAAGCAGGTCTGAAACCGGGCAAAGATATTCTCACCGGCTCTATCGACGGCGTGCCTGACATCTACAAAGCGATGATGGACGGGGAAGCCAATGCCAGCGTTGAGCTGACGCCAAACATGGCTGGCCCGGCATTTGATGCGCTGGAGAAATTCAAGAAAGACGGCACCATGCCGGAGAAGCTGACCATCACCAAATCCACTCTCTACCTGCCTGACACCGCGAAAGAAGAGTTAGAGAAGAAGAAAAATATGGGCTACTGATCCAGTGAAATTGCCGGGTGGCGCTGCGCTTGCCCGACCTACGATACGCTCTTTTGTAGGCCGGATAAGCGTAGCGTCATCCGGCATGATGCAGGGGGAACCATGACCACTGAACAACACCAGGAAATCCTCCGCACAGAAGGATTAAGTAAATTCTTCCCGGGCGTAAAAGCGCTGGATAACGTCGATTTCAGCCTGCGTCGCGGCGAGATCATGGCGTTACTGGGGGAAAACGGTGCAGGAAAATCGACGCTGATTAAAGCCCTGACTGGCGTATATCATGCCGATCGCGGAACCATCTGGCTGGAAGGCAACGCCATTTCGCCAAAAAACACCGCCCATGCCCAACAGCTGGGGATCGGGACGGTCTACCAGGAAGTGAACCTGCTGCCGAATATGTCGGTGGCAGATAACCTGTTTATTGGTCGTGAGCCAAAACGCTTTGGCCTGTTGCGCCGCAAAGAGATGGAAGCGCGGGCGACAAAGCTGATGGAATCTTACGGCTTCTCTCTCGATGTGCGTGAACCGCTGAACCGCTTTTCCGTGGCGATGCAACAGATTGTCGCTATCTGTCGGGCAATCGATCTCTCGGCAAAAGTGTTGATCCTCGATGAGCCCACCGCCAGTCTCGACACCCAGGAAGTTGAAATGCTCTTTACCCTGATGCGCCAGCTGCGCGATCAGGGGGTGAGTCTGATCTTCGTGACCCACTTCCTCGATCAGGTGTATGAGGTGAGCGATCGCATTACGGTGCTGCGCAATGGCAGTTTTGTCGGTTGCCGCGAAACCCGCGAGCTCCCGCAGATTGAGCTGGTCAAAATGATGCTCGGACGTGAGCTGGACACCCATGCGCTACAGCGCGCTGGCCGCACGTTGCTGAGCGATAAACCGGTCGCCGCTTTCAGTGATTTCGGCAAAAAGGGCACCATTTCGCCTTTCAACCTTGAGGTTCGCCCTGGCGAAATTGTCGGGCTGGCGGGGTTGTTAGGATCCGGGCGCACAGAAACTGCCGAAGTGATCTTCGGGATCAAACCGGCCGACAGCGGCACTGCGCTTATCAAAGGCAAACCACAAACACTGCGATCGCCGCATCAGGCATCCTGTCTGGGCGTGGGCTTCTGCCCGGAAGACCGGAAAACGGACGGGATTATTGCCGCGGCATCGGTGCGGGAAAATATCATTCTGGCGTTGCAGGCGCAGCGCGGGTGGTTACGCCCGATCCCGCGCAAGGAACAGAATGCCATTGCCGAGCGCTTTATCCGCCAGCTGGGTATCCGTACCCCGAGCGCGGAACAACCCATTGAATTTCTCTCCGGCGGTAACCAGCAGAAGGTTCTCCTCTCGCGCTGGCTGCTGACCAAACCGCAGTTCCTGATCCTCGACGAGCCGACGCGCGGTATTGATGTAGGCGCGCACGCCGAAATTATCCGCCTGATTGAAACGCTGTGCGCGGACGGGCTGGCGCTGCTGGTGATTTCGTCCGAACTGGAGGAGCTGGTGGGGTATGCCGATCGCGTCATCATCATGCGCGATCGCAAGCAGGTGGCAGAGATCCCGCTGGATAAACTGTCTGTTCCGGCGATCATGAATGCTATTGCGGCATAAGGAGTTAACCGTGATGCCCCGTTCTCTTTCACAAACCGGAGAGTCGAAGCGACGCTTCAACTGGCCAACCGGCACGCCGCAAATCATCGCGCTGTTGCTGGTGCTGGTGGTTGATAGCCTGGTTGCGCCGCACTTCTTCCAGATTATCGTGCAGGATGGCCGCCTGTTTGGCAGCCCGATTGATATCTTAAACCGCGCCGCACCGGTGGCACTGCTGGCCATTGGTATGACACTGGTGATTGCCACCGGCGGGATTGATCTTTCCGTCGGTGCGGTGATGGCGATTTCCGGCGCCACGGCCGCCTCCATGACCGTCGCCGGGCACAGCCTGCCCGTGGTGCTGCTGGCCGCGCTGGGCACTGGCATCCTCGCCGGGCTGTGGAACGGCATTCTGGTGGCGGTTCTCAAAATCCAGCCGTTTGTCGCCACCCTGATTTTAATGGTCGCCGGGCGTGGCGTGGCGCAGCTTATCACCTCCGGGCAGATAGTGACGTTCGATTCGCCGAGCCTGGCGTGGATCGGCAGCGGCAAGCTGCTGTTCTTCCCGACGCCGGTCATCATTGCGCTGGTGACATTAGTTGTGTTCTGGCTTTTCACCCGTAAAACGGCGCTCGGCATGTTTATTGAAGCGGTGGGGATTAACATTCGCGCGGCGAGAAATGCCGGGGTTAACACCCGCCTGATGGTGATGCTGACCTATGTGCTGAGCGGCGTGTGTGCCGCCATTGCGGGGGTGATTGTCACGGCGGATATCCGCGGGGCAGATGCCAACAATGCCGGGCTGTGGCTGGAGCTGGATGCCATTCTGGCGGTGGTGATAGGCGGCGGCTCGCTGATGGGCGGGCGCTTTAACCTGCTGCTGTCGGTGATTGGTGCGCTCATTATCCAGGGGATGAATACCGGCATTTTGCTGTCGGGCTTCCAGCCGGAGCTGAATCAGGTGGTTAAAGCGGTGGTGGTGCTCTGCGTGCTCGTCGTTCAGTCGCCGCGCTTTATCAGTCTCATTAAGGGGATCCGCGGTCATGATAAAACGTAATTTGCCATTAATGATCACGCTGGGCGTGTTCGTGCTGGGCTACCTCTACTGTCTGACGCAGTTTCCTGGTTTTGCCTCTACGCGCGTGATTTGCAACATCCTGACGGATAACGCCTTTTTAGGCATTATCGCCGTGGGGATGACCTTTGTGATCCTCTCCGGCGGGATTGACCTCTCTGTGGGCTCGGTGATCGCCTTTACCGGGGTCTTCCTGGCGAAAGCGATAGGCTTCTGGGGCATATCACCGCTGCTGGCCTTCCCGCTGGTGCTGGTGATGGGCTGCGCGTTTGGTGCCTTTATGGGGCTGCTGATCGACGCGTTAAAAATCCCGGCATTTATCATTACCCTCGCGGGAATGTTCTTCCTGCGCGGGGTGAGTTATCTGGTGTCGGAAGAGTCGATCCCGATTAATCACCCGGTGTATGACACGCTCTCAAGCCTGGCGTGGAAAATCCCCGGCGGCGGGCGTCTGAGCGCGATGGGCCTGCTGATGCTCGGCGTGGTGGTGATAGGTATCTTCCTGGCCCACCGCACCCGGTTTGGTAATCAGGTGTACGCGATTGGCGGCAGCGCGACTTCGGCAAACCTGATGGGGATTTCAACCCGCAGCACCACGGTGCGCATTTATATGCTTTCTACCGGGCTTGCCACGCTTGCGGGCATTGTGTTCTCGATTTATACCCAGGCGGGCTACGCGCTGGCTGGCGTTGGGGTAGAGCTGGATGCGATCGCGTCGGTGGTGATTGGCGGCACGCTACTTAGCGGCGGCGTCGGAACGGTGCTGGGCACGCTGTTTGGTGTGGCCATTCAGGGGCTCATCCAGACGTATATTAACTTCGATGGCACGCTCAGTTCCTGGTGGACGAAAATCGCCATCGGCATTCTGTTGTTCATCTTTATTGCGCTTCAGCGCGGCCTGACGGTGCTATGGGAGAACCGCCAGAGCTCGCCTGTTACCCGCGTAAACACATCGGTAACACAGCGATAACACACTGAATTTGCTTAAAGTCTAAACATTTTCCGGTAGCGGCCGATACTCTTCTTTTATGCCCAGAAATATCTCGCTACCGGAAATAACATCATGCTTAAAACGCTATCGATTCGTACCGGCTTGCTTTCGTTACTGGCCGTTATGACCCTTCTGCTGCTGATTGTCAGCGGTATTGGCATTTATGCCCTCACACAGAGTTCGACTTCTCTCCAGCGCATCAATCACCTTCAGGGTGAGCAGATGGTGCAGCTAAATTCTGGCTATACGCTGATTTTACGTGCGCGTAATGAAGCCGGTCAGGCTGTCCGCATGATGGAAATCGGAATGCTGGACGATGCGGCGAAATCGGTGAAAACCATTAACCAGGAAGTCACCCAGGCGCAAAAAACGCTGAAAGGCGTGATTGACGGCGGTGTGGCGGATAAACAGGGGCAGCAGCTTCTGGATAAGGTCGCAGCCAGCCTTGATGCCTATAACCAGCAGGGGATCACCCCGATGCTGAAAGCCCTGAATGAACAGAGCGCCGACAACTATTACGATCTGCTGGAGAACAAGCTCATCCCGGTGGCGAAGCAGTTTGATAACGACATGCAGGCGTTCCAGGTATGGAGCGAAGCGCGCGGTAAGGCGGAAGTCGGTGCCGTGCAGTCGAGCAAAAATCGGGTGCTGATCCTGATTATCGTTGCGGCACTGCTGACGGCGGGCATTATTGTGCTGGCGTGGCTGGCGCTGCGCCATATGCTGCTGAAACCGCTCACGGCCTCTATTGCCCAGCTTGAAAACGTGGCATCGGGCGATCTAACGCACAACCTGAATGCCTCCGCGAGCCAGGAATTTAACCGCCTGAACGCGGCCATTGAAGAAATGCGCCAGTCGCTGATGGGCTCGGTGCTGCGCGTGCGTGACGCCAGTTCGCAGATTGATACCGGCAGCCGCGAGTTAACGGCGGGGAACATGAACCTTGCCCAGCGCACCGAATCTACCGCAACGTCGCTTGAGCAGACCGCCGCCAGCATGGAAGAGATCACCGCCACGGTGAAACAAAACGCCGATAACGCCGAACAGGCGCATCAGATGGCGAAGGCGGTGTCTGATACTGCCGATCATGGCAGCGAAATGGTCTGCTATGTGATTGAGAAAATGCGTGATATCTCAGGCAGTTCAGCCCGAATTGCAGACATCCTGAGTGTTATCGACGGCATTGCGTTCCAGACCAATATCCTGGCGCTGAACGCCTCTGTTGAAGCGGCGCGTGCCGGCGAACAGGGACGTGGTTTTGCGGTGGTGGCCGGGGAAGTGCGCAACCTCGCCAGCCGCAGTGCCGATGCCGCGAAAGAGATCCGCACGCTTATCAGCGATTCGCAGACGCATGTGAACGAAGGAAGCGAACTGGCGCAACAGGCGGGCGAAACCATGGATGAGATCGCCACAGAAGTGCTGCGCATGACCAAACTGATGCGTGAGATTGCCAATGCCTCCCAGGAGCAGAGCCGTGGCATTGAGCAGGTTAATATCGCGGTAAATCAGATGGATGAAACCGCACAGCAAAATGCGGCACTGGTACAGCAATCATCCGCGGCGACACGCTCGCTGGAAGAGCAGTCGCGCGAGCTGATGGAAGCGATGTCATCATTCAAACTGACGACTCAGCCTGCTGCATAATATCCCGCCCTGGTGCATTCTGTGCCAGGGTTTTATTTGATGAGTTTACCTCAGCAATATTATCGTGAATATCACCCATTAATATTTCCAGTGAACTGGTTAAGGCTAGTGCTTTTTCGGTAGGTTCCAGATATAAACCTTTACGGAAAAATAATGGCTCGTTAAAGAGTTGATTAAAACGCTTCAACGCCAGGCTCACCGCCGGGCGAGACATATCAAGGCGCACAGACGCTTTCGCCATACTGCCGCAACGAACAACTTCAATAAAAACAGGAATAAGATTTAAATCAATGCCGGTATTGGCACGAGAAAAGTTTTTCATCTTTATTTTGCTCCAGGGAATATTTGTCAAACTGTTATGGAAATAATGCAGGAGCAGCGCTGAATATTAAAGCGTCATTTTTATATTCATTTATACGGTAAAATATATAAATGAGAAGGGGAGCCGGATCGGCTCCCCTGGAGAGAGGTGTTACGCGTCCGGGTATTCGCGGATGAAGCGTTCTACGTCTTCCACCATGTGGTTGTTGCCGACGAAGAACGAACGGCGCTGGTGCAGGCTTTCTGGCACGATATCCAGAATACGCTCTTTACCATCGCTGGCTTTACCGCCGGCCTGTTCGGCCAGGAACGCCATCGGGTTGCATTCGTACAGCAGACGCAGTTTCCCGTCCGGGTGGCTTGCGGTGCTTGGGTAGAGGTAGATGCCGCCTTTCAGCAGGTTACGGTGGAAGTCAGCGACCAGAGAACCGATATAGCGGGAGGTGTACGGGCGCTGGGTGTTTTTATCTTCTTCCTGGCAGAATTTGATGTACTTCTTCACGCCATTCGGGAATTTGATGTAGTTGCCTTCGTTGATGGAGTACGTGTTGCCTTTCTCCGGGAAGCGCATACGCTCCTGGCACAGACAGAACACACCCAGTGAAGGATCGTAAGTAAAGGCGTGAACACCGCAGCCGGTGGTGTACACCAGCATGGTGGATGAACCGTAGACAACATAACCCGCCGCAACCTGGTTGCTGCCCGGTTGCAGGAAGTCTTCTTCGGTCACCGGCGTGCCAACAGGCGTGACGCGGCGATAAATGGAGAAAATAGTGCCGACAGAAACGTTAACGTCGATGTTGGAGGAGCCGTCCAGCGGGTCCATCAGTACAACGTATTTTGCGTGTTCACACCCTTCGAAAACGACAATTTCATCTTCTTCTTCAGAGGCGATACCCGCAACGATGTCGCGCGCGCGCAGTGCAGCTTTCAGTTTTTCATTCGCGAACAGGTCGAGTTTCTGCTGAACCTCGCCCTGCACGTTTTCGGCACCGCTGGCACCCAGGATATCGACCAGACCGGCCTTGTTGATATCACGGTGGATGATCTTAGCGCCAAGCTTTATCGCCGACAGCAAAGCAGTGAGTTCACCCGTAGCATGAGAAAACTCGTGCTGCTTTTCGACAATAAATTCACCTAACGTTTTCATAACACTTTCCCTGCATCTTATGTGAGTAGAGCGATCGTATGTTCACTAAAACGACTAAAGCCCAACAATCTTAACAAACATTCAAATATTAGCGCAGAGGTGAATCGCGCCAGCAGGATACGGATTTTCCTGAAATGCATTTCACAGCCGCTGACATGTGAGTAAAATGTGCGCCACATTGAAGAAGGATAGTGACGTATGCGCATTCATATATTGGGGATTTGTGGCACTTTCATGGGCGGGCTGGCAATGCTGGCGCGCTCGCTGGGCCATGAAGTAACAGGTTCGGACGCCAATGTGTATCCGCCGATGAGCACGCTTCTGGAGAATCAGGGCATCGACCTCATTCAGGGCTACGATGCCAGCCAGTTAGACCCGCAGCCGGATCTGGTCATCATTGGCAATGCCATGACCCGTGGCAACCCGTGTGTTGAAGCGGTGCTGGAACGCAATATTCCATACATGTCTGGCCCGCAGTGGCTGCACGATTTCGTGCTGCGCGATCGCTGGGTTGTGGCCGTTGCGGGTACGCACGGTAAAACCACGACCGCCGGGATGGCGACCTGGATCCTCGAAGCCTGTGGTTACAAACCAGGTTTTGTGATTGGCGGCGTGCCGGGTAACTTTGACGTCTCTGCGCGTCTGGGAGACAGCCCGTTCTTTGTGATCGAAGCCGATGAGTACGACTGCGCATTCTTCGATAAACGTTCCAAGTTCGTGCACTACTGCCCGCGCACGCTGATCCTCAATAACCTTGAGTTCGATCACGCGGATATCTTTGACGACCTGAAAGCCATCCAGAAACAGTTCCACCATCTGGTGCGTATCGTCCCGGGCCAGGGCCGTATCATCCTGCCGGAAAACGACATCAACCTGAAACAGACAATGGCGATGGGCTGCTGGAGCGAGCAGGAGCTGGTGGGCGAGCAAGGCCACTGGCAGGCGAAAAAACTCAATGCCGATGCCTCTGAGTGGGAAGTGCTGCTCGACGGCGAAAAAGTGGGTGAAGTGAAGTGGGGCCTGGTGGGCGAACACAACATGCACAACGGTCTGATGGCGATTGCTGCGGCACGTCATGTGGGCGTGGTGCCTGCGGACGCGGCCAATGCGCTAGGTTCATTTGTGAATGCCCGTCGTCGCCTGGAGCTGCGCGGTGAAGCCCACGGCCTCACGGTGTATGACGACTTTGCACACCACCCAACCGCTATTCTGGCGACCCTTGCTGCCCTGCGCGGTAAAGTCGGCGGAACGGCACGTATCCTGGCCGTGCTGGAGCCGCGTTCAAACACCATGAAGATGGGCGTCTGTAAAGACGATCTGGCGCCGTCTTTAGGACGTGCGGATGAAGTGTTCCTGCTGCAACCTCAGCACATTCCATGGCAGGTGGCGGAAGTTGCTGAAGCTTGCGTACAGCCAGCACACTGGAGTGCGGATGTGGATACCCTGGCGGATATGGTGGTGAAAACCGCCCAGCCTGGCGATCACATTCTGGTGATGAGCAACGGCGGGTTTGGCGGCATCCATCAGAAACTGCTGGATGGCCTGGCGAAAAAGGCTGAAGCCGCAGCCGCAGAGTAAAAAAAAGCCCGGTGGCGCTTGCGCTTACCGGGCTTACTCTTCTGTGTTTCCTCTCTCCACTTTGGGGGGAGGGGATTACTCATCGCTCTCTGACAGCTCGCGCAGATACTGGAAAATCAGGCGCGCAGACTTCGGCGGCTTATTCCCTTCTTTCTCTTTCTTCGCATTGCGGATCAAAGAACGCAGCTGCTGGCGGTCGGCGTCTGGCCACAGATTCAAGACTTCCGGTACCGCGTCATCGCCCTGTTCAATCAGACGGTCACGGATCTGCTCAAGCTTATGGAAAAACGCAACCTGCTGGTTGTGGCGGTTCTTAAGCTTATCCAGAGCCTGGCGAATCGGATCAACATCGCGCTGACGCAACATTTTACCGATAAGCTGAAGCTGGCGGCGACGGCCTTCTTTTTTTATTTTCTGTGCCAGTTCAATGGCATCACGCAGATCCTGGTCGAGCGGGATCTTATCCAGCGCGTTTTTACCCAGTTCTACCATTTCCGCGCCAAGGTGTTTTAACTCTTCGGCGTCGCGTTTAATTTCACTTTTACTGACCCAGATGATCTCATCATCTTCGTCTTCGATGTCATCACCGGGAACGTCGTCGAGCCAGTCTTCGGGCTGCTTAGTCATGTCAGGCTCCTTAAAAAAAGAGGCTAATGTTACCAGTTAAGACGCGCACTGAAAAACGGTTCTCTGATAGACTTCACTTAACTCTCTCTTACAGTATGGCATTTGCGATGAAAGTAACCTCACAAGTTGAAGCGCAGCGTAAGATTCTGGAAGAAGCAGTCTCCACAGCGCTGGCGCTGGCTTCAGGTAAATCAGATGGCGCCGAAGTGGCGGTAAGCAAAACCACCGGCATTAGCGTAAGTACCCGCTATGGCGAAGTGGAAAATGTTGAATTTAACAGCGATGGCGCACTGGGGATCACGGTTTATCACCAGAATCGCAAAGGTAGTGCGTCATCGACTGACCTTAGCCCGGATGCCATTGCCCGTACGGTGCAGGCCGCGCTGGACATTGCGCGCTATACCTCACCCGATCCTTACGCAGGCGTTGCGGATAAAGAGCTGCTGGCGTTTGACGCACCCGATCTGGACCTGTTCCACCCGGCGGAAGTCACCCCGGATGAGGCCATCGAACTGGCTGCGCGTGCAGAACAGGCGTCCCTGCAAGCGGATAAACGCATCACCAATACCGAAGGCGGCAGCTTTAACAGCCACTACGGCATCAAAGTTTTCGGCAACAGCCACGGCATGTTGCAGGGCTATTGCTCAACCCGCCATTCGCTTTCGAGCTGCGTCATTGCCGAAGAGAACGGCGATATGGAGCGTGATTACGCTTACACCATTGGCCGTGCGCTCGGCGATTTGCAGTCTCCGGAGTGGGTCGGTAAAGAGTGCGCCGAGCGCACGCTGTCGCGTTTGTCACCGCGTAAACTTTCCACCATGAAAGCGCCGGTGATTTTTGCCAACGAAGTGGCCACCGGTCTGTTTGGTCATCTGGTCGGGGCGATTGCGGGTGGTTCGGTTTACCGTAAGTCCACGTTCCTGCTGGATTCACTTGGCAAACAGATCCTGCCGGAATGGCTGACCATTGAAGAGCACCCGCATCTGCTGAAAGGGCTGGCCTCCACACCGTTCGACAGCGAAGGTGTGCGCACTGAACGTCGCGATATCATCAAAGACGGCGTGCTGACCCAGTGGCTGCTGACCAACTATTCTGCGCGCAAGCTGGGGCTGAAAAGCACTGGTCACGCGGGCGGCATCCACAACTGGCGTATTGCCGGACAGGGCCTGAATTTTGAGCAGATGCTGAAAGAGATGGGCACGGGTCTGGTGGTCACTGAGTTGATGGGGCAAGGCGTGAGCGGCATCACCGGGGATTACTCTCGCGGTGCAGCGGGCTTCTGGGTTGAAAACGGTGAAATTCAGTATCCGGTGAGCGAAATTACCATCGCCGGCAACCTGAAGGATATGTGGCGTAATATCGTTACGGTCGGTAACGATATTGAAACACGTAGCAATATACAGTGTGGTTCAGTTCTTCTGCCTGAAATGAAAATTGCCGGACAATAGATTTGGCGTTTTGTTAATTATAAAAAAGGAAGTGAGCAATGCGTAAACAACTGTTAGCGATCGTCGCGGCGTCAACGCTGGTTCTTGGTTCGACAGCGTTTGCTGCCGATCTTGAAGAAGATATGGGCACCCTCGGCACCAATCTGAAAGTGGTGCAGAAAACCGATAATGCGTCTGAAATGAAAGCTGCATTAACCAAAATGCGTGAAGCGGCTCTGGACGCGCAAAAAGCGACCCCGCCGAAGCTGGAAAGCAAAGCGGCAGACAGCGCGGAAATGAAAGATTACCGCCACGGTTTTGATGTCCTGGTCGGCCAGATTGACGGTGCGCTGAAGCTGGCGAACGAAGGTAAAGTGAAAGAGGCGAAGGCGGCGGCGGAGCAGTTCGTGACCACCCGCAACACCTATCACCAGAAATACCGCTAACAGACTCAGCATCTGACACAACCGCAAGGCGAGGGCGTAATGCTCTCGCTTTTTTTATGCGTCGTAATAAGTAAACCCTATCGCTGTCACATTTCTGCGACTCTCCTTCCCGTTGTTTTCGTTTTCCACCCTGACGTTTTGTCGATGGATTGCGTGATATTCATCACGTAAAACCAGCGAATTGTCATCATTCAGCGCATTTATGTGGCACAGATCACTGCCGCCGCTCTCCTTTCCACTTCGAAGTGGAAAACAACTCGCTACAAACAATTAACCGCCAACGTTAGTTTTATCCCAGAGACATTAACGGGGTAAGACGAGTGATTAACGGAGCGGTAATGAACGACGTTGGAGACCAGGCGGTGCAAACAGAGCAGCTCGCGACCACCATGCTTAAGCAGGTTTATGCCCTGCTGGCCCGGCACAACATCATCCCCAACGCAGTGCAGGAACAGATGCTGACTTCACACGTCCGCGCGATGGCGCACCGGTCCGTGACCGGCGAGCCGCTGCCAGAAGTCGAAGCGGAATTGTTCGACGAAATTTCACCTGATTCAATGCGACTTGCCCGCGAAGTGGTCGCGCAGTTTGGCAACCTTCCTGATGAAGAAGCCTGGCTGCTTTCCGTTCACTTCGAAGTCGCGAAAGACAACCTTTAAGGAGCAACACATGGAACAAATTACAGTCGTGATTGGCGATCGCCTGGGTAAAGGTCAGAAAGTGGCGGCCGGTATCGAAAAAGCAGGTGGACGCGCTGTGGTTGTGCCGGGTATGGCAGCGGATATGAAGCTGGGTGACGTGATGAAAGCGGAAAATGCAACCTTCGGCATCTCCTTCTGCGGCAGCGGCGGCGCGGGTGCAATTACCGCTCAAACCAAATATGGCTACAAAGCCAAATACGGGATGCGTTCAGTGGAAGAGGGCGTAACTGCCATCAATGAAGGCTGCAACGTACTCGGCTTCGGCTTTATGGATAAAGAAGAGCTGGGCGAGCGTCTGGTACAGGCGTGGCAGAAGAAGCACGGCGCGTAAGCATGAAAGAACAATTCACTACCACGGTGAGAGTGAAGGGAAAAGGCGACGCCAAAGCGCGCGCCTTTGCCGATGCACTCAACCACGTTCAGGTCGCGGTGATGAAAGCCTCACCGCATATCTTACTGCGTATTGAGCCACAGGATGTGCAGGTTGTTCAGGCGCAAGAAGCGGTGCGAAAAGAAGCGTTTCTGTTCTTCTTTTTGCGTCGGGAAAGACGCACCTACAGCGTGGAGCTGGATGTGACTGTCAACGTGACCGCCATCAATCTCGACCAGGTGGATTTCGTCACGCAACGCTGATTATTCATAAAAGGGCAGACTGATGTTCTTAATTATATTAATAAAATCGCTCATCATTGGCGGCCTGGTTGGCGTCGGTGTTGGGGCCGGGGCTGCACGCATGTTTCATGCGCCTACCACTCAGGGTATGGGCGCGTTTCGTACGTTGGGGGAACTGAACTCCTGTGAAGGGGATCCGGCTTCTCACTTCTCCTTTGGGTTAGGCTTCTTCTTTAACGCCTGGGCCTCTTCCGTGGCCGCAGGTGCGTTCACTCAGGACGTTGACCACCGCATTATCCCGAACTGGGGCGCGGCGGCGCTGATGATCAAAAACCGTAATGTCGGTGAAACACTCCACGACCCACGCAAAATGGCGATTGCCTGCGGCGTGATCGGCATGATCGTCGTGACCTTCCTTAACCTTACCGCCTCTTCCGTTCCGGCTGCACTTCAGGTGACGGCCGTTAAGGTGCTGGTACCGGCAGCTAACCTGCTGGTGAACACCGTGATGCCGGTGATTTTCTGGCTGGCGGCTATCGACGCGGGCAAAAAATCGGGCTTCTGGGCCACCGTCTTTGGCGGCGCAGCGCAGCTGATTATGGGTAACGCCGTACCGGGCCTGGTGCTGGGTATCCTGATTGGTAAAGGCGTAGAAGAGAGCGGCTGGAACCACGTCACCAAAGTGATGATGGCCGCCATCATCGCACTGTTCGTGCTGAGCGGCTTCTTCCGCGGCTTCGACATGAAGATGATCGAATCCTTCCATCTGACCGTGCCGAACTGGCTCGACATGATCCACAACTCGCTCAGCGGTAAATAACAGGAGCCTCTACATGGAACAGAATAAAGGTTTTTGGTATGCCGACTGGTCGTTCCCGATCTTCGTTGGCCTGCTCTCCTCCGGCGTGTTCGCCGGGACGCACATGTACTACCTGTATGGCATTGGCGTGTTTAACGAAGTGGCCTTCGTGGCGATGCTGAAAGCGGGTATCGATACCGGCGTCTACGGCGCGGTGGCGGCCTTCGGCGCAAGCTTCCTGTTCGCCCGTATTATCGAAGGCTCGCTGGTCGGTATTCTTGATATCGGCGGCGCGATCCAGACCGGCGTAGGCCTTGGTGTGCCCGCGCTGCTGCTGGGCGCGGGCATTATGTTCCCGGTGACCAACTTCATTGCCGCGCTGATTACTGGCCTGGTGATTGGTCTGGCGATTGGCTACGTCATCATCCTGGCGCGTAAATTCACCATCAATCAGAGCAACTCCACCTATGGGGCTGACGTGATGATGGGCGCAGGTAACGCCTCCGGCCGCTTCCTCGGGCCGTTGATTATCCTTAGCGCCATGACCGCCTCCATTCCAATCGGTGTCGGTTCACTGCTGGGCGCGCTGCTGTTCTATATCTGGCAGAAGCCAATTACCGGCGGTGCAATCCTCGGTGCAATGCTGTTGGGCTGGCTGTTCCCGGTCGCCCTTTAATACCTGCGGGCGCTCCGGCGCCCGTCTTATCAGGAGATCCTCATGTTTGATTTACTCCTGCGCCGTGCGCGCCTTGCCGACGATACCCTGACCGATATCGCCATTCAGGACGGGAAAATCGCGGCGCTTGGCGAGATTGACGCTCCCGCCCGTAAAACGGTGGAGCTTAATGGCGAAGTGTTCGTCAGCGCAGGCTGGATTGACTCCCACGTACACTGCTACCCGAATTCCCCGATTTACCACGACGAACCGGACAGCGTAGGCATCGCTACCGGCGTGACCTCCGTGGTGGATGCGGGCAGCACCGGCGCGGACGACGTGGACGATTTTTACGCTATCACCCGCAAAGCCTCAACCGAGGTCTTTGCCCTGCTGAATATCTCCCGCGTGGGGCTGATTGCCCAGAACGAGCTGGCCAATATGGCCAATATTGACGCGGATGCCGTGAAGCAGGCTGTTAAACGCCACCCTGATTTTATCGTCGGCCTGAAAGCGCGCATGAGCAGCAGCGTGGTCGGCGAAAATGGCATCACCCCGCTGGAGCGGGCGAAAGCCATCCAGAAAGAGAACGGCGACCTGCCGCTGATGGTGCACATTGGCAACAACCCGCCAAATCTTGACGAAATCGCTGAACTGCTGAGTTCCGGCGACATCATTACCCACTGCTACAACGGCAAACCGAACCGCATTCTGACCCCATCCGGCGAGCTGCGCGCATCCATCACCAGCGCCCTGAAACGCGGCGTACGTCTGGACGTGGGCCACGGTACGGCGAGTTTCAGTTTTGAGGTGGCGAAACGCGCCATTGCGATGGGCATTCTGCCGCACACCATCAGCTCGGATATCTACTGCCGCAACCGCATTAATGGCCCGGTCGGGTCGCTGGCGAGCGTGATGTCGAAATTCCTCGCCATCGGTATGTCGCTGTCGCAGGTCATTGACTGCGTAACCGCAAATGCTGCCGACGGCCTGCGCCTGACGCGCAAAGGGCGCATCCAGCCGGGGCTCGACGCTGACCTGACGCTGTTCACCATTAAGCGCCAGCCAACGTTATTAACCGACGCCGAAAACGACAGCCTTCAGGCTGAACACATTCTGGTGCCGCTTGCCGCGATCCGCGCAGGCAAGGGCTACATGACCGAACAAGGGAGCACGGAACATGCCTTCGATTTATGAGAAGTACAATTTAAAGCAGGTCATCAACACCTCTGGCCGCATGACGGCCCTGGGTGTCTCCACGCCACGCCCGGAAGTGGTGCAGGCGGCGATGGACGGGATGAACCAGTACTTCGAGATGAAAGATCTGGTCAACAAAACCGGTGAATACATTGCGGATCTGCTGGATGTGGAAGGGGCGACCGTTGTCTCTTGCGCTTCTGCGGGTATTGCCCAGTCTGTGGCGGCGGTGCTGGTGAAAGACAGCGACTGGCTGCTGGAAAACCTGCACGTCACGCCGATTGAGAACAACGAAATTGTGCTGCCGAAAGGCCACAACGTTAACTTTGGCGCGCCGGTCGGCACCATGGTGGCGCTGGGCGGCGGCAAGCTGGTGGAAGCGGGCTACGCCAACGAATGCTCTGCCGATCAGCTGGCGGCAGCCATCACCCCGCGCACGGCGGCGATCCTGTACATCAAATCTCACCACTGCGTGCAGAAAAGTATGCTCAGCGTAGAGCAGGCAGCCGTGGTGGCACGTAAACATGGCCTGCCGCTGATTGTGGATGCGGCGGCGGAAGAAGATCTGCATGTTTACTACCGTTCCGGCGCGGATCTGGTGATTTACAGCGGCGCGAAGGCGATCGAAGGGCCAACCAGCGGTCTGGTGATTGGCAAAACGCAGTATGTCGAGTGGGTGAAACGCCAGACGGCGGGTATTGGACGTGCGATGAAAGTGGGTAAAGAGGGCATTCTTGGCCTGACCTGCGCCATCGAACACTACCTGACGGCGACCAAAGAGAGCGGTGCAGAGATGGTGGCGAAGATGACGCCGTTTATCGATGCGCTGAACACTCTGAACGGCGTCACCGCGCGCGTGGTCTGGGACAGCGCGGGTCGCGATATCGCGCGCGCTGAAATCAAGTTCGACGAAGCCACCACCGGCGTGGGCACCGGCGAGCTGGTGAACCGCCTGAAGCAGGGCGAATATGCGATTTACTTCCGTGGCTACAAGGCCAACGAAGGGATTATCGAAGCGGACGTGCGCAGCGTGAACGCAGACCAGCTGAACATTGTGTACCGCCGCATTAGCGAAGTATTAGGACAGGAGAAAAACGCATGAAACTGACCCCCAACTTTTACCGTGACCGTGTCTGCCTGAACGTACTGGCGGGTTCAAAAGCTAACGCCAGCGCCATTTACGAAGCAGCAGAAGGCCATGTGCTGGTGGGCGTACTCTCCAAAAATTACCCGGACGTGGCAAGCGCGGTGGCCGATATGCGCGAATATGCCCAGCTGATTGATAACGCGCTGTCTGTAGGGCTGGGCGCGGGCGATCCGAACCAGTCGGCGATGGTGAGTGAGATCTCCCGTCAGGTACAACCGCAGCACGTGAATCAGGTCTTTACCGGCGTGGCGACCAGCCGTGCGCTGCTGGGGCAAAATGAGTCCGTGGTCAACGGTCTGGTCTCTCCGACCGGTACTGTCGGCATGGTCAAAATCTCCACCGGCCCGCTGAGCAGCGCGGCCCCGGACGGCATCGTACCGGTAGAAACGGCGATTGCCCTGCTGAAAGATTTTGGCGGCAGCTCCATTAAGTACTTCCCGATGGGCGGCCTGAAGTGCCGTGATGAGTACAAAGCGGTAGCGGAAGCCTGCGCCCGCCACGACTTCTGGCTGGAGCCAACCGGCGGTATCGATCTGGAAAATTACGAGGAGATTTTGCAGATTGCGCTGGACGCTGGCGTGAGCAAAGTCATCCCGCATATCTACAGCTCGATTATCGACAAAGCCAGCGGCGACACGCGCCCGGAAGATGTGCGCACGCTGCTTGAAATGACGAAGAAGCTGGTGAAGTAAAACCTGCCCCTCACCCTAACCCTCTCCCAAAGGGAGAGGGAACCTTTACCCCCTCTCCCTTTGGGAGAGGGCCGGGGTGAGGGGAAACACACAGCACAAACCTGAAGGAGCCACCATGCACACCCGTACCCTGCTTGTCGCTTCACTCTCAATGCTCGCCACCACCGCTATCGCCCAAACGCAATACGCCTGGGTGGGAACCTACAATCCGAACGGCGAAGGGCTATACCGCTTTACCGTTGACCCGCAAACCGGGGTGCTCGCCAGCAAAACGCTGGTCAGCAAACTGCCCAATGCTGCACAGCTCACCGTCTCGCACGATGGCAAAACGCTGTACGTGGCAAGCGAAGTGGAGCAGGGCGTGGTGCAGGCATTACGCGTTGGGGATAACGGCGCGGTAAGCGAATTAAATCAGGTGGCTTCCGGTGGGGCTGGGCCGGTTTATCTCTCTTTAACACCTAATGGCCGTCATCTGCTGGTGGCAAACTATGTGAGTGGCTCCATCGCCGTGCTGCCCGTGAAGGCGGACGGCAGCCTGGGCGACGCATCGGACACCCATCAGGATCAGGGTGAACCGGGGGCGGCAAAACCGGAAGCCGCCGCGGAGGGGAGTTTTGCGGTAAGCGATCATAATGGCCCACATGCGCACATGATCGCCGCCGATCCTGCCGGGAAATACGTTTTTTCCACCGATCTGGGGCTGGATCGTATCTACCAGTACCGTTTTGACGATCAAAGCGGAAAGCTGACGCCGAACGATCCGCCGTTTATCAGCGCCTCCTCAAAAGGTGCCGGGCCGCGCCACTTTGTCTTTACGCCAAAAGGTGATGCCCTGTGGCTGATTAACGAAGAGGCGTCTACGCTGACCCATTATGTCGTGAATGCAAATGGCACCCTGAAAGAGGGCAAAACGCTATCTGCATTGCCAGCAGGCTATAAAGGCACCAGTTTTGCCGCCGGACTGGCATTAAGTGCAGACGGCAAACAGCTGTATGTGGCTAACCGTTTGCATAACAGCATCGGGCACTTTACCGTAACAGCAGATGGCAGGCTGACGCATCAGGACGATGTCTGGACGCGTGGTGATTACCCGCGCTCGCTGACGCTGGATAAACAAGGGCGCTGGCTCTACGTCATGAATCAGCGCAGCGACAACATCACCCGATTCCGCGTAGCGGGAGACGGCAAACTCAGCTTCGAACCGGACTATACGCCGGTTGGCAGTCCATCCCAGATGGTCATTTCACCTTCCCCCTGAGCCGTAAGAGGACAACGACGTGCGATTCCCGAACCAACGTTTAGCGCAACTTTTCGAACTGTTGCAAAACGAAACGCTGCCACAGGACGAGCTGGCGCAGCGGCTGTCGGTGTCCACGCGTACCGTCCGTGCTGATATCACTGCTCTGAATGCGCTGCTGGCGAGCCACGGCGCACAGTTTATTTTGAGCCGGGGTAATGGTTACCAGCTCAAAATCGACGATGCGGCGCGCTATCAGCAGCTTCAGGATTCTCACCCGCGCGCGCTGCGTATTCCCCGCACGGGGCCGGAGCGAGTGCACTATCTGGTGGTGCGTTTTCTGACATCGGCCTTTTCGCTCAAGCTTGAAGATCTGGCCGACGAATGGTTTGTCAGCCGCGCCACGTTGCAAAGCGACATGGTGGAAGTGCGCGAGTGGTTCCACCGCTACAACCTGACCCTGGAAACCCGCCCGCGCCATGGCATGAAGCTATTTGGCAGCGAGATGGCGACCCGCGCCTGTCTGACCGACCTGCTCTGGGAGCTGGCGCAGCAGGACAGCCTGAACCCGCTGGTCACCGAAGTGGCGCTGAATGCAGGCGTGCCTGAACAGATGGTCACGGTGCTGCATGATGCGCTCACCCGTCACCACATCCGCCTGACGGACGAAGGCGAACTGTTCCTGCGCCTGTACTGTGCGGTGTCGGTACGTCGTATCAGCGAAGGTTATCCCCTGCCGGAATTCCACGCGGAAGATGTGGAAGAGAACGTACGGGAAGCGGCGAAAGACATTGCGGTGACCATTCAACAGCTGGCGGGCAAGGCGCTTTCCCCTTCGGAAGAGAGCTGGCTTTGCGTGCACATTGCCGCGCGCCAGATCCAGGAGATTGCCCCAAGCGCCATCAACGCCGACGACGATGAAGCTCTGGTCAATTACATCCTGCGCTACATCAACACCCACTATAACTACAACCTGCTCAGCGATGAGCAGCTGCACGCGGACCTGCTCACGCACATTAAAACCATGATCACCCGCGTACGCTATCAAATCATGATCCCTAATCCGCTGCTGGATAACATCAAACAGCATTACCCGATGGCCTGGGATATGACCCTGGCGGCGGTATCAAGCTGGGGCAAATATACGCCGTACGTGATCAGCGAAAACGAGATTGGCTTCCTGGTGCTGCATATCGGCGTCGGGCTGGAACGCCACTACAACATTGGCTATCAGCGTCAGCCCCGCGTGCTGCTGGTGTGCGATGCGGGCAACGCGATGGTGAGAATGATTGAGGCGGTGCTCCAGCGTAAATATCCGCAGATTGAGGTGACGCGCACCCTCACGCTACGCGAGTACGAGCAGGCCGAAAGCCTCAGCGAAGATTTTGTGATCTCCACGGCGCGCATCAGCGAAAAGGCGAAACCGGTGGTGATGATCGCCCCGTTCCCGACCGACTATCAGCTTGAGCAAATCGGCAAGCTGGTGCTGGTGGATCGCACCCGGCCGTGGATGCTGGATAAATACTTCGACGCCGCCCATTTCCGAATTATCGATAAACCCATCGACCAGCAGACGCTGTTCCGTGAATTGTGCGGGCAGCTTGAAAGCGAAGGCTTTGTCGGCGCGGAGTTTCTCGATTCCGTGGTCGAGCGTGAGGCGATCGTCAGCACCATGCTCGGTGAAGGAATTGCGCTGCCGCACTCCCTGGGCCTGCTGGCGCAGAAAACCGTGGTCTACACGGTGCTGGCGCCGCACGGCATCCCGTGGGGTGATGAAACCGCACACGTCATCTTCCTGCTCGCCATCAGCAAAAGCGAGTATGAAGAGGCAATGGCGATCTACGATATTTTTGTCACCTTCCTGCGCGAACGGGCAATGACGCGGCTTTGCGGCTGCAAGGATTTCGCCGGGTTTAAGGCGGTGGCGATGGAGAGTTTGAGCCGGTTTTGAGATGAGGCGGATAGAGGATATCCGCCTTCAGTCACCGCAAATGATGCACAACCTGGTTACTGCTGCCGCGCCAGATAAGCGCAGGGTCTTTTAAATCCTGCACGAACTTGCCATCGACCAGCACGTTGATCAGATCCACCACCTCCATTTGGGCGGTGTTCAGTTCATCCAGTTTATAGCCCGTCCATACCCAGATATCTTTTCCTGCGCACTCGCGGCGAATGCGTTTAACCAGCCTCAGGATCTCCGGCACGTTTTGCGGGTGAAGCGGATCGCCTCCCGACAGCGAAATCCCCTGGCGGTGAATGCGCGTGTCGTTCAGGTCGTTGATAATCCGGTCTTCCATCTCCAGGGTGAAGGGCATTCCAGAATTTACACGCCAGGTACTTTTGTTGTAGCAGCCCGGGCATTCGTGAATGCAGCCTGAAACAAACAGAGTGCAGCGGGTGCCGGGGCCGTTGACGATGTCGACGGGGTAGTACTGGTGATAGTTCATAGCGAATAACCACGCCGGGTGGCGCTGCGCTTACCCGGCCTACAAAAGAGTGTGGTCCGTAGGCCCGGTAAGCGCAGCGCCACCGGGCATTAACGTGGCAGAGATTAACCTATCTGCCCATTCCCCAGATGTTTCACGCGGCGTTTCACCTCTTCCTGCTTACCGGCGTTAAACGGACGCGCATCCGGGCTGCCAAGATAGCCGCACACGCGTCGGGTGACGGAAACGCGGGCCGCATCGTGGTTACCGCATTTCGGGCAGGTGAAGCCTTTGCTGGTGCACTCAAACTCACCGGTGAAACCGCACTCGTAGCACTCGTCGATTGGGGTGTTCGTGCCGTAATACGGTACGTGCTGATAGCTGTAATCCCACACGTCTTCCAGCGCTTTCAGGTTGTGCTGGATATTCGGGTACTCGCCGTAACAGATGAAACCACCGCTGGCGATTGGCGGGTAAGCCGCTTCGAAGTCGATCTTGTCGTACGGGTTAACCTTTTTCTCAACGTCCAGGTGGAAGCTGTTGGTGTAATAACCTTTGTCGGTTACCCCTTCCACAATGCCGAACTCCGCGGTGTCGAGGCGGCAGAAACGGTCGCACAGGTTTTCACTTGGCGTGCTGTACAGACTGAAACCGTAGCCCGTTTCATCTTTCCACTGGTCAACCGCATCGCGCAGACGCTGGACGATAGCGACGCCTTTCTCACGCAGGGCTTCGCTGTCGTACATATGCGTGTCGCCACACAGCGCGTTGATGGTCTCGTGAATGCCGATGTAACCCAGCGAAATAGACGCACGGCCGTTTTTGAAGATCTCTGATACGTCATCGTCCGCTTTCAGACGCACGCCGCAGGCCCCTTCCATATAGAGGATTGGCGCGACGCGGGCTTTCACCCCTTCCAGGCGCGCAATACGGGTCATCAGCGCTTTACGGGCCAGTTGCAGGCGCTCATCCAGCAGCGTCCAGAAGGCGGCTTCATTGCCTTTAGCTTCCAGCGCGATACGCGGCAGGTTAAGGCTGATCACGCCCAGGTTGTTGCGCCCGTCGTGGATCTGCTCGCCGTTTTCATCTTCATACACGCCGAGGAAGCTGCGGCAGCCCATTGGCGTTTTGAACGAACCAGTGACTTTCACCACCTGGTCGTAGTTCAGGATGTCCGGGTACATACGCTTGCTCGCGCACTCCAGCGCCAGCTGTTTGATGTCGTAGTTCGGATCGCCAAACTTATGATTCAGGCCGTCGCGGATAGCGAACACCAGTTTCGGGAACACGGCGGTTTTGCGGTTTTTGCCGAGGCCAGAAATACGGTTGCGCAGAATGGACTGCTGGATCAGGCGCGATTCCCAGCTGGTGCCCAGGCCAAAGCCAAAGGTCACAAACGGGGTCTGGCCGTTTGCGGTATGCAGCGTGTTCACTTCATATTCGAGCGACTGGAATGCGTCATAGCACTCTTTCTCAGTGCGCGAATGCGCATAGCCGTCTGCGTCCGGGATCTGCCACTCTTCAGCGGTTTTACGGTGTTTGTTGAAGCTCGCCGTCACGAACGGGGCCAGCACTTCATCAATACGGTTAATGGTGGTGCCGCCGTAAATATGGCTGGCAACCTGGGCGATAATCTGCGCGGTTACTGCCGTGGCAGTGGAGATGGATTTTGGCGGTTCAATCTCGGCGTTACCCATTTTAAAGCCGTGGGTCAGCATCCCTTTCAGGTCGATCAACATACAGTTGAACATCGGGAAGAACGGCGAATAGTCGAGATCGTGGTAGTGGATCTCACCGCGCTCGTGCGCGGAAACCACATCGCGCGGCAGCAGGTGCTGGCGGGCGTAGTGTTTGGCAACAATACCGGCCAGCAGGTCGCGCTGGGTAGGAATGACTTTACTGTCTTTGTTGGCGTTTTCGTTGAGCAGCGCAGAGTTGGTTTGCTCTACCAGGCCGCGAATGTCCTGGTTCAGACGGCCACGTTTTTCGCGCTGGACGTCACGATCGTGACGGTATTCGATGTAAGCGCGGGCCAGCTGCTTGTACGGGCCTGACATCAGCTGGTTCTCAACGGCGGTCTGGATCTCGCTGATATCCACCTGGCTACGTTCGTTCATCTGGCTGCTAACGACTTCTGCGACGGTGGCGCAGTAATCTGCGTCATCGACTCCCGCTGCTTTAGCTGCACGCAGAATGGCTTCTTTGATGCGCTCTGATTTAAACGGCACTTTACAGCCATCACGTTTCATCACATGCGGTGTCATGATCACTCCATTTTAAAAACAGGTTATCCACAGAGGTGGAGAAGACTGCACCGGGCTGATGTATTGATAGCCCAGTCACTTCCCTCGTTCCCGACAGTTGTTATCCACAATTCCGGAGAGCTGAGTCGCCGTCTTGTTGTTGGAATAGTAGACGATAAATACAAGATGTTGGGTCGGCGTGCATTTTAAGTGCTACATATAGTGATTTGCATCAAACATGTTTGCGATTTATTTGATTCAGAACAAAGTAAAAAGACGAGAGTACAAATGACGGGCGCTACAGCGTTTGTAAATTGTGGCAGGAAAAATCTGATTAATAATTCAACAAAAACAGTAAGGTAAACCGGGCATATGGCAATGCCCGGCGATGAAAATTACGACTGAAGCCACCAGACGGCTTCAAACGGACGCAGGGTCATGGCCTGCGGTGCGTTGGCCGCTTCCGCATAGTTGCTCATAACGACCTGCCATTCACCGCTCTGTGCGTCTGGCTGCCATTGCTGGCACGCATTGCTGAGGTTTGCCGCCACGATCAGGGTTTGCCCCTGCCACTGACGACGGTAGCACCACAGGGCTGGATGCTCAGGTAGCAGATCCTGATAATCCCCCCACGTCAGTACCGGCAGCGTTTTACGCAGTGCAATCAGTGACTGGTAGGTATAGAACACCGAATCCGGGTCGCTCAGCGCCGCGCTGGCGTTAATGTTCTGGTAGTTATCACAGACTGCAATCCATGGCTCACCCGCTGTAAAACCGGCATTTGGTGAGGCATCCCACTGCATTGGCGTCCGGCCATTATCACGGGATTTGCTGGCGAGGATCTCCAGCAGTTCATCCGCGTCACGACCCTCGGCGCGCAGCTCGGTGAACATATTCAGGCTTTCCACATCGCGATAATCCGTGATCTGGCGGAAGTGAGGGTTGGTCATACCCAGCTCTTCACCCTGGTAGATATACGGCGTGCCCTGCATTCCATGAAGCACCATCGCCAGCATTTTCGCGGCCGGGACGCGATGCTCACCCTCATCGCCAAAACGCGACACGATGCGCGGCTGATCGTGGTTACACCAGAAGAGGGCGTTCCAGGCCACGTTGTGCATTCCCTGCTGCCAGTGGTTGAACAGGGTTTTCAGCGCCACGTAATCGGGCTGCGCTTTCGTCCATTTTTCACCGTCAGGGTAGTCCACTTTCAGGTGATGGAAGTTAAAGGTCATCGACAGCTCGCGCCCGTCCAGGGAGGCGTACTGCTGGCAGTTTTCTAACGAGGTGGAAGACATCTCGCCCACCGTCATCAGGTTGCGTGGGGCGAAAACGTCGCGGCTCATCTCCTGCAAATATTCATGAACGCGCGGCCCGTCGGTGTAAAAGCGACGGCCATCACCGTGCTCGTCATTCGGGAATGTCTGATCTTTGGAAATAAGGTTAATCACGTCGAGACGTAAACCGTCCACGCCGCGATCGGCCCAGAATTCGCACACTTTTTTCAGCTCGGTACGGACTTCCGGGTTTTCCCAGTTCAGATCCGCCTGTTCCGGGGCGAACAGGTGCAGATAGTACTGCTCGCTGCCCGCGTGCCAGCGCCAGGCATTGCCGCCAAATTTCGAACGCCAGTTGTTCGGCAGCAGGCCATCCGGCGTACCGTCGCGCCAGATATAGAACTGGCGATACGGGCTCTCTTTGTTCAATGATTCGCGGAACCACGCGTGCTGGGTCGAGGTGTGGTTAAGCACCATATCCAGCACAATGCGGATACCGCGGGAATGGGCCTGCGCGACCAGCTCGTCGAAGTCATCCAGCGTGCCGTATGCCGGGTCGATGGCGGTGTAATTCGCCACGTCATAACCGTTATCAATCTGCGGAGAGATATAGAACGGGGTCAGCCAGATGGCATCAATACCGAGATTTTTCAGGTAGTCGAGGCGCTGCGTTACGCCGCGTAAATCCCCGGTACCGCATCCGGTTGTGTCCTGAAAACTCTTTGGGTAAATCTGATAGATGACACCGTTTTGCCACCACTGAGGAAGGGTATTCATAGTTCGTTCCTGCAAATGCGAAGGGGCGCAATTGCGCCCCGAAAGATGAAGTTAAACAATCTGCAACGTGCCCTGACGGTACTTACGCTGATAAACGAAGGTGGTCAGCGCCATCGGGACAATAATCGCGATGGCCATGGCCAGCGCAAACACCTGCCAGAACGCTGGCTGAATGGAGAGGATGCCCGGCAGGCCACCCACACCAATCCCGTTCGCCATCACACCGTTCAGGCCACACACCAGGCCCGCCAGGCCAGAGCCGATCATGGCGCACAGCATCGGGAAGCGGTATTTCAGGTTGATACCGTACATCGCCGGCTCGGTCACGCCGAGGTAGGCAGAGATAGCCGCCGGAACGGAAATCTCACGCTCGTTATGCTTACGGCTGATGATGATAATGCCGGTGACCGCAGACGCCTGAGCAATGTTAGACAGCGCAATGATTGGCCAGACTGGCGTGCCGCCCATGCTCTGAATCATCTGCATATCAATGGCAAGCGTGGTCTGGTGCACACCGGTAATAACCAGCGGCGCATACAGGAAGCCAAACAGCGCAGCACCAATCGGCGCGAAGCTGCCGGTCATCAGGTGGCGTACCGCAAAGGCCACGCCGTCGCCGATCATGCGGCCAAACGGGCCGATAAAGGCGTGGGCAAGGAACACCGCGATAATCAGGGAACAGACCGGCACCACCACCAGATATAGATAATCCGGGACGATGCGTTTTAAGCGAGTCTCAATAAAGCCCAGCGCCAGACCAGCCAGTAAGGCCGGAATCACCTGCGCCTGATAGCCCACTTTCGCGATGGTGAACAGGCCGAAGTTCCAGACTTCCGGCACCTGCTGACCCAGTAAGTAAGCGTTCATTAACTGCGGAGACACCAGCGTGACGCCAAGGACAATCCCCAGGATTGGCGTACCGCCCATCTTACGCACCGCTGACCAGCAAATGCCGACAGGCAGGTAGAAGAAGATGGCTTCGCCAATCAGCCACAGGAAGTCGTAAACGGTCTTCAGTGACGGGTAGATTTGCGCCAGGGTTTTGCCGTCACTCATCGGCACATCGCCGATCACGTTACGGAAACCTAAGATCAAGCCCCCGCTGATCAGCGCCGGCAGCAGCGGGAAGAAGATCTCCGCAAAGTGCGAGATCAGCTGCTCGTGCCATTTCATATTTTGACGTGCGGCTTGCTTCGCCTGCTCTTTATCAGCAGATGAGTGGCCTGTGGTGGCCAGCAGAGCCTGATAGTAATCGCCCACTTCAGTGCCGATAACCACCTGGAACTGCCCGGCGTTGGTAAAGCAGCCTTTCACCATCGAAAGCTCTTCAATCGCTTTCGGGTTGGCTTTGGCCGGATCGTTCAGCACAAAGCGCAGGCGGGTAATGCAATGGCTGACGGTTGCGATGTTATCGCGTCCGCCAACCAGGACGATCAGCTGGTCGATATCAGCTTGTTTGACTTTGCTCATCATGAAACCTCATGACAGATGGAGAAGGGTGTAATGACCTGAAAGCAAGCCTACTCGTTAAGCGTCATCTGGAAAATGGGAACGTTCCCGAAATCAGGCGAAGATCACAATAATCCGTTAATCAGGGTTAAGAGATATGTGCGGGGATCACTATCTGGCGCGGTTCAGCACGTCCGTTGATCTGCTCGATCAACTGGCTCGCCGCCTGGCGTCCCGCTTCAGCATAGCCGGGGTCGACGGTGACAATTTCAGGGTGCAAAAACTTCATCAGCGGCGTGCTGCCGACGCTGGCGAGTTGCAGGTTATCGATCCGTTGTTCCTGAAGATATTTGCTGGCACCCAGCGCCAGGGTATCGGTGGCGCACACCAGCGCAGTGGTTTGCGGCGTCAGAACGTCTGCCACCTTTTCGTAACCCTGTTTCATGGCCAGGCCCGGCAGGGCAGCCACGGCAGGCAGTGCGTGTTTTTTGCAGAAGGCCAGATAGGCTTCATGACGGCGTTTACCGGTGGTCACGTCCGCATGGGGCACGCCGAGGAAGCTGATATGGCGATGGCCCTGATCGTATAAGCGCTGCATCAGCGTGAAGATAGCGCCTTCATCGTCATAACAGACAGAGGCAAAACCACTGGCATCGCGCGCCAGCAGCACCAGCGATGGTTGCCAGGGTTTAAGCATCTCTTCTTTAATGCCGGTAAAGCCAAACAGTACCACGCCATCGATGTTGCGGCGTTGCAGCATTCCCAGGTGCTCTTCCACCAGCTGCGGCGAAAACTGGCTTTCCATCATAATCGGGTCGTAACCCTGTTCGTAGAAGGCCGGCAGCATGGTCTGAACGGCCAGGTTTTCAGACAGGGAATCGAGGCGCGACACAATAATGGCGACCACTTTGTCACTTTGCCCGCGCATGGCGCGCGCGGAGCGGGAAGGGGAAAAACCGTGCTGATTCATGACCGCCTCGACGCGCTCGCGCGTGCGCTCGCTGACACCACTTTCGTTGTTCAGCACTCGCGACACGGTGGATTTCCCCACGCCGCTTAAACGCGCGATGTCTTTAATGGTAAGGCGGTTTTGCATCCTCTATTCCCTGTAACAGCGACGGCGGTCGTCAATTGAGCGTAATGGTATAGCGTGATTTTGCTATGGGCAAAGTCTGGTTTACGTATGGTTTACTTGCGCGGGGTTATAATACCGCCCGAATCGTCACAAACGGTACGGTTAATTCCTTATACTGCGCGGCGAAATTCTGATTTTACTTACCGGAGGTTACATGGATCCCGATCCCACGCCTCTCCTGAACGGGAGAGCTCTTTCTTTCCGGTAAGCCAGCCTTTTGCTGTCTCACCGGTGATGTGAGGCAGCAGCGTCCCCAACGTTTCTGCTAATAATTAAAGTGCCGCCAGGTACGGGTTTACCGTGTCTGCCAGCAAAACTGCGTTCGCCGCTGCGCGCGCAGGAGAGCTTATTATGCTGAAAAATATCACCCGGCAGCTGCTTGATCAGCTGAGCCGCCACCTGCCACGCCGCCTTATCCAGCGTGACCCGATGCCAAATGCCAAAAATCTGGCGGGCGCGGTTATTCCTTCTTCCCTGACAGAGCGCTGCCTGAACGTGGCGGCGATGGACGAAAACGAAGTCTGGCGCGCCTTTGGCGGGCACCCGGAAGGGCTGAATGCAGCCGAAGTCGACAAAATCCGCGCTGAACATGGCGACAACCAAATTCCGGCGCAAAAACCTTCGCCCTGGTGGGTGCACCTGTGGGTTTGCTACCGCAACCCGTTCAACCTGCTGCTGACGGTGCTCGGCATTATCTCGTATGCCACCGAAGACCTGTTTGCCGCGGGCGTTATCGCCCTGATGGTGGGGATTTCCACACTACTGAACTTTATTCAGGAAGCCCGCTCCACCAAAGCGGCCGATGCCCTGAAAGCAATGGTCAGCAACACCGCCACCGTCTCGCGCGTGATTAACGAACTGGGTGAAAACGCCTGGCTTGAACTGCCTATCGATCAGCTGGTTCCGGGCGACCTGGTGAAACTTGCCGCCGGCGATATGATCCCGGCTGATTTACGCATCATTCAGGCGCGCGATCTGTTTGTCGCTCAGGCATCGTTAACTGGCGAATCACTGCCTGTGGAAAAAGTGGCGCGTACCCGCGATCCGCAGCAGATGAACCCGCTGGAATGCGACACCCTGTGCTTTATGGGCACCACGGTAGTGAGCGGAACCGCGCAGGCCATTGTGACCGCCACGGGCGGTAACACCTGGTTCGGCCAGCTTGCCGGGCGCGTAACAGAGCAGGAAAGCGAGCCTAACGCCTTCCAGAAGGGGATTGGCCGCGTCAGTATGCTGCTGATCCGCTTTATGATGGTGATGACGCCGATTGTGCTGCTGATCAACGGCTACACCAAAGGCGACTGGTGGGAAGCGGCGCTGTTTGCGCTCTCTGTTGCCGTGGGCTTAACGCCAGAAATGCTGCCGATGATTGTCACCTCCACGCTGGCGCGCGGGGCGGTAAAACTCTCTAAGCAAAAAGTCATTGTTAAACACCTCGACGCTATCCAGAACTTTGGCGCGATGGACATCCTCTGCACCGATAAAACCGGGACGCTGACGCAGGATAAAATCGTGCTGGAGAACCATACCGATATTTCAGGCAAGACCAGCGAACGCGTGCTGCACAGCGCCTGGCTTAACAGCCACTACCAGACCGGGCTGAAAAACCTGCTCGACGTTGCCGTGCTGGAAGGCGTGGGCGAAGAGTCTGCCCGCGCGCTGTCTGGCCGCTGGCAGAAAGTGGATGAGATCCCGTTTGATTTTGAGCGCCGCCGTATGTCGGTGGTGGTGAGTGAACAGCAGGATGTGCATCAGCTGATCTGCAAAGGCGCATTGCAGGAGATCCTCAATGTGTGCACCCAGGTACGTTACAACGGTGATATCGTCCCGCTGGACGACACCATGCTGCGCCGCATCAAACGCGTGACCGACAACCTGAACCGTCAGGGGCTGCGCGTGGTGGCGGTGGCCAGCAAATTCCTGCCGGCACGCGTCGGGGATTATCAGCGTATTGATGAATCAGACCTGATCCTTGAAGGCTACATTGCGTTCCTCGATCCGCCAAAAGAGACAACGGCTCCGGCGCTGAAAGCCCTGAAGGCGAGCGGGATCACCGTGAAAATCCTCACCGGCGACAGCGAGCTGGTGGCGGCTAAAGTGTGTCACGAAGTGGGGCTGGATGCCGGTGACGTGGTGGTGGGAAGCGAGATCGAACATCTTTCTGACGATGAGCTGGCCCGGCTTGCCCAGCGCACCACGCTGTTTGCCCGACTGACGCCGATGCACAAAGAGCGCATTGTGACGCTGCTGCGCCGCGAGGGCCACGTGGTAGGCTTTATGGGTGACGGAATCAACGATGCTCCGGCGCTGCGCGCGGCAGATATTGGGATTTCCGTAGACGGTGCCGTGGATATTGCCCGTGAAGCGGCGGATATCATTTTGCTGGAAAAAAGCCTGATGGTGCTGGAAGAGGGGGTTATCGAAGGCCGCCGTACCTTTGCCAACATGCTGAAGTACATCAAAATGACCGCCAGCTCCAACTTCGGTAACGTCTTCAGCGTGCTGGTGGCGAGTGCGTTTTTGCCCTTCCTGCCGATGCTGCCGCTGCACCTGCTGATCCAGAACCTGATGTACGATGTCTCTCAGGTGGCGATCCCGTTTGATAACGTGGACGATGAGCAGATCCAGAAGCCGCAGCGCTGGAACCCGTCCGATCTTGGCCGTTTTATGCTGTTCTTTGGGCCGATCAGCTCCATTTTTGACATTCTGACCTTTTGCCTGATGTGGTTTGTGTTCCATGCCAACACGCCTGAACATCAGACCCTGTTCCAGTCCGGCTGGTTCGTGGTGGGGCTGCTGTCGCAGACGCTGATAGTGCATATGATCCGTACCCGTCGTATTCCGTTTATTCAGAGCCGTGCCGCATGGCCGCTGATTGTGATGACGGGGATTGTGATGGTGCTGGGTATCGCGCTACCGTTCTCGCCGCTGGCGAGTTACCTGCAATTGCAGGCGCTGCCGCTGAGCTACTTCCCGTGGCTGGTGGCGATCCTCGCGGGCTATATGGTGCTGACGCAAATGGTGAAAGGGTTTTACAGCCGCCGGTATGGCTGGCAGTAAGTCGTATTTGCCGGGTGGCGGCTTCGCCTTACCCGGCCTACGAACCTCCGAAATTCAACAACCTGTGATCTCCATCGTGTCATTCGCTTGACGACAAATTGAGCGTATGTTAACAGAATGTTTTGCCTTTTTTTGGCCCGTCAAATAAGGAACATTCATGTTACGGTACAGCCTCTTAACCGCCGGGCTTATGCTCGGCGCTTCTGCGTTTGCCGCTCCGGCAGGTGACCTCCCCCTGATGCCCTGGCCTGCAAAGGTTGAACGCCCGACAACACAGGGCGCGCTGGTGCTCAGCGATAACATTTCCGTTAGCGTCAGCGGTGACGATCTGGGTGACACGGTTAACCGCCTGCGCCAGCGCATTGCAATGCAAACCGGCTGGACGCTGCAACCGCAGGCCGATAAGCCAGACAAACCCACCATCCGTATCGACATCGCTAAAAAGGTGAAGCCGCAACCGCTGCCCGACAGCGATGAGAGCTACACGCTGAAGGTGGATGCAAACGGCGTGAACATCTCGGCCAACACCCGCTTTGGCGCGCTGCGCGGGATGGAAACGCTGCTCCAGCTTATCCAGAACGGGCCAGAAAATACCGCGATACCCTGGGTCACCATTGAGGATGCGCCGCGCTTCCCGTGGCGTGGTCTGCTGCTTGATTCCGCCCGCCACTTTATCCCGCTGAACGACATCAAACGGCAGATTGACGGAATGGCGGCGGCAAAACTGAACGCGCTGCACTGGCATCTGACCGACGATCAGGGCTGGCGCTTTACCTCGAAGCGCTATCCAAAGCTCACGCAGCTTGCCAGCGACGGGCAGTTTTACACCCCGGAGCAGATGCGCGAGATCGTGAGCTACGCCACCGACCGTGGCATCCGCGTGGTCCCGGAAATCGACATGCCGGGCCATGCATCGGCAATTGCTGTTGCCTACCCCGAGCTGATGAGTGCGCCAGGGCCTTATGAAATGGAACGCCACTGGGGCGTACTAAAGCCAGTGCTGGATCCTACCAAAGAGGCGACCTACACCTTTGCGGAGGCAATGGTCAGCGAACTGGCGGCGATCTTCCCCGATCCGTATCTGCATATCGGTGGCGATGAGGTGGACGACACGCAGTGGAAAGAAAGCGCCGCCATTCAGAAATTCATGCGTGACAACAAACTGGCAGACAGCCATGCATTGCAGGCGTATTTCAACCGCAAGCTGGAAACGATCCTTGAAAAACATCACCGGCAGATGGTGGGCTGGGACGAGATCTTCCATCCCGACCTGCCAAAAAGTATTCTGATCCAGTCCTGGCAAGGGCAGGACGCGCTGGGGCAGGTGGCCGAAAAGGGTTACAAAGGCATTCTCTCGACCGGATATTACCTCGACCAGCCACAGTCTACGGCCTATCACTACCGCAATGAAATTGTGCCGCAGGGCTTAAACAATGTGGATGTAATTGGCGATAACGACAGCCCGCAGAGCTGGTCGTTCACCCTGCCGCGCCTGAAAGGCAAGCCGGTGGAAGGGAGCTTTACCCTGGTGAAAGGCGGTTCCGGCTGGCGAGGGTTTATCGATTTTGCCGGCAAGTCGCGCCGCGCGGTTCAGAATATTGAATGGCGTAGCGACGACCAGGTGACGTTTACCGTCGATACCTGGATGGGGGAAACGCGCCCGGTGGTGACGGTGAGTACGGATACGCTGAGCGGCTATTTCCTGCTGGGCAACGCCCGTTACCCGGTCAGCGGCAAGCTGCTGGATGAGGTGCCAAAAGGTATCGCCCCGGTCGTGCCCGATACTGCCCAGCAGGCCAATCTGCTGGGTGGCGAGGCCGCGCTGTGGGCCGAAAACGTGGTTGCGCCAGTGCTTGATATTAAACTCTGGCCGCGCGCGTTTGCCGTGGCGGAACGCCTGTGGTCGGCGCAGGACGTGAACGATACCGACAACATGTACACCCGTTTGCAGGCGATGGACAGCTGGTCGACGGTGTCGGTGGGGCTTCAGCAACACAGCCAGCAGCAGGCGTACTTCACCCGTCTGGCGAACAATGGCGACAGCCTGCCGCTGCTGATCCTCGCGCAGGCGGTGGAGCCAGCCCAGTATTACACCCGTCAGCACCTGAAGTTCCAGGCCGGGAATTACCATCAGTTTGAGCCGCTCAACCGCTTTGCCGATGCGCTGGGCGCTGAAAGCGCAACCGTGCGTCAGATGAATAAATGGGTCGACAGGCTGGTGAGCGATGCCGAAGACACGGAAAGTGCGGATGCGCTGCGCCACGTGTTTAACCGCTGGCAGAGCAATACCAGCGATGCGCTGGCGCTGAGCGGAAGCAATTATCAGCTGAAGGCCATTAAACCGGTGATTCAGGAAGTGGATAAGCTGGCGTCGATTGGTATGCGCTTAACCGATCTGGTGGCACGTCAGGGGACGCTGGATGATAAAGAAATTGCGTCGATTCAGGCGGAGCTGGATAACGCGGCGAAAATTCAGGATGAAGTGGTGATAGCGGCGGTTTATCCGCTGGAGACGTTGCTCAGAGCCACGCGTAATCAGTAACGGGGAATAAAAAAGGCAGCCCAGGCTGCCTTTTTTACGCTGAAAGCGAATTAACGACGTACTGCAATCGCTTCAATTTCAATTTTCACGTCTTTCGGCAGACGCGCCACTTCAACGCAAGAGCGCGCCGGGAAGGTGGCATTGTGTTCGGTGAAGAATGCTTCGTAGGTCGCGTTTACGGTCGCGAAATCGTTCAGGTCTTTCACGAATACCGTGGTCTTCACGATATCGCCCACTTTCAGACCTGCGGATTCAACGATAGCCTGCACGTTTTCCAGTGACTGACGAGCCTGTGCTGCTACGTCTTCCGGCACGGCGCCGGTTTTCGGGTTAACCGGGATCTGGCCTGAGGTAATAATCATGCTACCCAGATCAACGCCCTGAACGTATGGGCCGATAGCCGCTGGTGCATTTTCCGTCGCGAGTACTTTGGTCATGATTTCTCCAGAATAACAGCTGATTTAAGAGTCCCGGCCATTATAACAGCCGGGATTTCATTACCAACCTCAATTAGTTGGCCAGCACCACATAATGAGAAAACTCTTTTTCGCAGTATTTGCATTTGAGTGCGATGTCATCGGCGCGTTTTTTCACTGCAAAGCTGGAGGAAACCGGCTCAGCATGGCTGATGCAGTTGCTGTTCGGGCAGACCAGCACGCTTTCAATACGATCCGGCAGGCTTGGGCGTGATTTGCCCACCACGTCATAATCGTCGATACGGTTAACGGTGGCGTCCGGTGCGTACAGCGACAGCTGGTTTACCTGCTCGTCGGTCAGGAACGTATTCTCAATTTTGATCAGATCCTTGCGGCCCATTTCGCCAGACGGCAGGTTCAGGCCGATGGTGATGCGCTGGTCAGTTTCGGTCAGTTTGAACAGGGTCAGCAGCTTAAAACCTACCTGCGCAGGGATGTGGTCAATCACGGTGCCACGTTTGATGGCTTCAACCTGAAGTTTGTTATCGTGTGTCATTGTCATTTCCCCTTACAGAGCTAATTCGCGATTCAGAACCAGTGCCAGTAACGCCTGGCGAGCGAAGATGCCGTTCCCGGCCTGCTGGAAGTACCAGGCGTGTGGCGTCTTATCAACGTCTGTGGTGATCTCATCGATACGCGGCAGCGGATGCAGCACCTTCATGTTGTCGCGCGCGCCCTCAAGGTCGCTGGCGCGCAGCACAAACTGGGCCTTCACGTTGGCGTATTCAGAGGGATCCAGGCGCTCTTTCTGCACGCGGGTCATATACAGAATATCCACGCTGTTCATCACCTCTTCGATGCTGGCGTGCAGGCTCCACTGGATGCCTTTTTCGTCCAGCATATCGAGGATGTACTGCGGCATTGCCAGCGCGTCCGGGGCGATAAAGTAGAAGCGGTTGCCGTTAAATTTCGCCAGCGCCTGGGTCAGGGAGTGGACGGTACGGCCATATTTCAGGTCACCGACCATGGCGATGTTCAGGTTTTCCAGGCTGCCCTGGGTTTCCTGAATGGTGAACAGATCCAGCAGCGTTTGCGTCGGGTGCTGGTTCGCGCCATCCCCGGCGTTCAGTACCGGAATGCCACCGGAAAACTCGGTCGCCAGACGGGCGGCGCCTTCCTGCGGATGACGCATCACGATGGCGTCAACGTAGGTGCTGATAACTGAAATCGTGTCCGCCAGCGTTTCGCCTTTTTTACCCAGCGACGTGTTGCTGCTGTCTGAGAAGCCCACCACGCTTGCGCCCAGGCGGTGCATGGAGGTTTCAAAGGAGAGGCGCGTACGGGTAGAGGCTTCGAAGAAGCAGCTCGCAATGACTTTGTGTTTAAGCAGCTCCGGTTGCGGATTCGCCTTCAGTTTTGCCGCGGTTTCCAGAACCAGTTCCAGCTCTTCGCGGCTGAGGTCGTTTATGGAAATGATGTGTTTTTGATAAAGCGGATTCATGTTTATCTCCTGACGCCGGGCAAAAAAAAGCCCCTCAAATGAGGGGCTCTGGGAATAGGTTTAGCAACGGGAAGAAAAACGGCAGGCCAGCGTCTGATTTCAGACGCGGTAAGACGTTATGTCGTACACGCTTGACCATGCTTCCTCCCGGCAAATTGTCGGGCATTATACGCAGCTCGCTTTTCGGATCAAGCGATTTAATGCACACTTTACTCAATGCAAACGGTTCTTTGTGAATATTAATTCGTTCTGAGTAAATAATTAATTTGTTTGTGCACCAGGGCAGTGCGCTTCACCACGCGCGGCGCAACCCAGACAATACTGCTTCCGGCAACCACGCCTAAAATTTCCGGTAACTGGTGATAATCCAGAATACGCGCCACCGCGCGGCCATATCCGGCAACGGTGTGGATAAGGATAAATTCGCTATTATGCTCCACGCTGACCACCATTTCGGAAACCGTACGAGCAGCATCGGGTGCCGGGCGTAACTGGTGATTCAACGAATAAATCTTTAGCCCTTTGGCATTTCGAATTTTTATGACTCCGAGCAACTTGAGCAGGCGTGAAACGGTGGACTGACTGATGCTGTCAAACCCCCGCTCCTGTAAGTCGCGGCGAATCTCTTCCTGGGAGAGATAACTCTTTTCGGTAATCAGACGCTGACACACCGTCAGCTGTAGCTGTTCCTTTGGAGAGTAATCACCATATTCCGTCATAACTTAATCCCATGTAATTGGCTGAAACAAAATGCCCGGTGCGCTTCGCTTACCGGGCCTACAACGTCAAAAGATCACAACAACGCCCCGAGGCTCAACGCCACCATAATCACCACCGTCAGGATCGCCAGCAAAGGGGCAACCCACTTCAGGTAACGCACGTAAGGGACGCGGGCGATCGCCAGCCCGCCCATCACGACGGCAGAGGTCGGCGTGACCAGGTTAACGATGCCGGAAGCCGACTGATACGCCGTCACCACCAGGTCGCGGTTGACGTTAGCGAAATCGGCAAGCGGTGCCATGATCGGCATCGTCAGAACGGCCAGGCCGGATGAAGAAGGCACAAGAAACGACAACACCACCTCCAGCCAGTACATCACGTTGATAAATGCGACGGTCGGTAACCCGCTCACCAGCCCTTCAGCGCTGTGCAAAATGGTGTGGGTAATCATGCCCTTATCCATTATCACTACGATACCGCGCGCAATGCCGATAATCAGCGCGACACCCAGCAAATCCCGCGCGCCGTTGATAAAGGTTGAGGTAAGTTCTTCTTCGCTCATGCGGGCGATAAGCCCGACGATGATCGCGCTGGCGAGGAACACCGCGGAGATCTCCGCCATCCACCAGCCCAGCACCGCCACGCCGTAAATCATCACCGCGAAGGCGAGGGCGAAAATCACCAGGATGATTTTGCGCACCGGGGTAAATTCCAGCGACTGTTCGCCTTTGTTACCGAGGAAATGGGCGAGGTTCTCTTCCTGCTTGTCTGCAACGATTGAGAGAGACGGGTCTTTGCGCACTTTACGGGCGTAACGCATCACCCACGCCACGCAGATGACCCAGCCAATCACCAGCAGCGCCACGCGCAGGGCGATGCCGTTGGTGAAGGGGATCCCGGCGGCGTTGGCGGCGATCACCGTGGCAAATGGGTGGATGGTGGAGCCGAGCGTGCCGATCCCCGCGCCAAGCAGCACGGTAGAGGCCGCCACCACCGGGTCAAAACGGGCAGCCAGCATCACCGGCACCAGCAGCGTGTAAAACGGCAGAGATTCTTCGGCCATGCCGTAAATGGTGCCGCCAGCGGCAAACAGCGCCATCAGGATCGGGATCATCCACTCTTCTCGACCGCGCAGGCGGGTGGTGACACGCTCGATCCCGGCGTCAATGGCTCCGGTTTTAGTGACGATCCCGAGAAATCCCCCGATGATCAGAATGAACAATGCCACGTCGATCGCACCCGCCTGGCCAGACTCGGGATCGTACAGCCCGGCGATAGGGGCCATCAGCACCGAAATAATGCCCTGCGGATGGGCGGCAACGTGGGCGTAAGTCCCGGCAATGGGCACTTCTTTGCCGAGGGCCGCATTCATTGCCATCTGGTACTGACCGGCCGGGACAATCCAGCTCAGCGCGGCCACAACGGCAATCAGAAAGAAGAGAATGGTGTAAGCAGAGGGAAACCTGAATTTGCCCATGATGTTCTCCTGAAACCCGGCGCACCCCGTGGTACGCCGGGCGGTGATTAGTCGCCGAGTGTCGCCACCATGACCGCTTTAATGGTGTGCATCCGGTTTTCGGCTTCGTCGAAGACAATAGAATTGGGGGATTCGAAGACCTCTTCCGTCACTTCCAGCCCTTTCAGGCCGTAGGCCATTTCGATTTCGCGACCCACTTTGGTGTGCTCGTTATGGAACGCAGGCAGGCAGTGCATGAACTTAACGTTCGGGTTGCCGGTGGCTTTCATCACCTTCGCGTTGATCTGATACGGCGTCATCAGGCTGACGCGCTCGGCCCAGGCTTCCTTCGGCTCGCCCATCGATACCCACACGTCGGTGTAGAGGAAATCGGTGCCGTGAACGCCTTCTTCTACGTCGTCAGTCAGGGTGATGCGTGCGCCCGTTTCTTTGGCGATGGCGCGACACTGCTCAACCAGCCCGGCTTCTGGCCAGAAGGATTTCGGCGCCACAAGACGGATATCCATCCCCATTTTGGCCGCGCCCACCATCAGTGAATTGCCCATGTTGTTGCGCGCATCGCCCAGGTAGGCAAAGCTCAGCTCCGGCAGAGTTTTGCCCGGCGCGTGCTCAAGCATGGTCATCAGGTCGGCAAGAATTTGGGTCGGGTGGAATTCATCGGTCAGGCCGTTCCAGACCGGCACGCCCGCGTATTCGCCCAGCTCCTCAACAATCGCCTGGCCGTAACCGCGGTACTCGATGCCGTCGTACATACGGCCCAGCACGCGGGCGGTGTCTTTCATCGACTCTTTATGGCCAATCTGCGAACCGCTTGGGCCGAGATAGGTCACCTGCGCGCCCTGGTCGAACGCGCCCACTTCAAAGGCGCAGCGCGTGCGGGTGGAGGTTTTTTCAAAAATCAGGGCGATGTTTTTGCCGACCAGAGTCTGCTTTTCGCGCCCGGCTTTTTTGGCGGCCTTCAGGTCAATGGCGAGGTCGATCAGGTACTGGATCTCTGCCGGGGTGTAGTCCAGCAGTTTGAGAAAATTGCGGTTTTTCAGGTTGATGGTCATGGGTAAATCCTTTTTAAATTAGTTACGAATCAACGTGCCTTTCTCACCCGCGAGGATCTCCGCGCCATCGGCCAGCGCGCCAATCCCGGCAATGCCGTTGCAGGTTTCAACAAACTCGCGGCAGGCGGCCACTTTCGGCCCCATCGAGCCGGCGTCGAACTGCATGTCTCTGAGCAGTGCCGGCGTGACCTGTGCCAGCGGGCGCTGGGTGGGTTTGCCCCAGTCGAGATACACCGCATCGGCATCGGTCAGGATCAGCAGGGCATCGGCCTCTATCTGGCGTGCCAGCAGCGCAGCGGACAGATCTTTGTCGATCACCGCTTCAATGCCGTGGTAGCCGTTGGCGTTTTCCACCACCGGAACCCCGCCGCCACCGTTACAAATCACCAGGTGGTCGCGCTGGATAAGCGCGGTAATGGCATCGCTCTCAACAATGCGTTTCGGCTGCGGGGAAGGCACCACGCGGCGGAAGTAGCGGCCATCGGCCTTAAACACCCAGCCTTTTTCCGCTGCCAGCGCGCTGGCCTGTTCTTCGCTGTAGACCGGGCCGATGTACTTGGTCGGGTGAGTAAACGCCGGGTCGGCAGCATCCACTTCCACCTGGGTGAGCAGCACGCTTACCTCGCTCTGGGGCAGGTTGTTTTTCAGCGCCTGCTGAAGCATGTAGCCGATCATCCCCTGACTTTCGGCGCCGAGGATGTCGAGCGGGTAAGGCGTGACTTTGTCATATGCGCTGTTTTGCAGCGCCAGCAGCCCGACCTGCGGTCCGTTCCCGTGTACCAGCACCACGCGCCACTGCTCGGTCAGCCCGGCGATGGTGCGGGCCGCCAGCTCGATGTTCTGGCGCTGGATCTCCGCTTCCAGCGGTTCACCGCGTTTGAGCAACGCGTTACCGCCAAGCGCGACGACCAGAGTGGGTTTTCTTTCCATGATGACTCCTTTAAATTCCGTCGCGTTCCAGCGGGCAGCTCATGCAGCGCGCGCCGCCACGGCCACGCCCCAGTTCGTCGCCAGGGATCGGCAACACGGTGATCCCGGCCTTGTCATACTTCTCATTGGTCCAGATGTTGCGCTCGTAGCCAATCACCACGCCCGGGCGGATGGTCAGCACGTTGTTGGCGTCGTTCCACTGTTCGCGTTCGGCTTCAAAGGCATCGCCACCGGTGGTGATCAGGCGCACGTGGTTAATACCGAGCGCTTTTTCGATGGCGTGGAGCAGATCGGTTTCCTGGGTGCGCAACAGGCCGCCGCGTCCGTCCGGGGTGAGCGTCCAGCACTGGGCGTCTTTGCGCACCACTTCCGGGTAGACGGAGAAGGTGTCCACGTCGATGTGGGTCATGACGGTGTCGAGGTGCATACAGGAGCGGTGTTTTGGCAGCTCAACGGCGATCACGCGTTCGGCCTGGCGGTGTTTGAACAGGCTGTTGGCAAGGAACTCCACGCCCTGCGGGGTGGTGCGTTCGGACATGCCGATTAATACCGCGCCCCGGCCAATGACTAATACATCACCGCCTTCTAATGTTGCGTGGTCGTAATTAATATTCTCGTCACCGAAGTACTTAATAAAATCACCGTCGGCAAAAGCAGGGTGCCAGCGATATATAGCGCGCAGGTTATTGGTTTCACGCTGGCGGGCCGGTTTGGCCATTGGGTTAATCGACACGCCGTTATATATCCAGCAGGAGGTATCGCGGGTAAATAAATGGTTTGGCAGCGGCTTCATAATAAAATCATTTGCCGTGTGGGTATCAACGACCATATTTTTAATTGCTGCCGGAATTTCGCCGTAGGTTAATCCACCGCTTAACCGGCGTGCCAGCTCGCGATGCGGCATATCGGCCAGCCAGCCGCGGACATCACCCGCAAAGGTTGGCCCGAGGCGATAATCAGAAATTTGGGTTTCCAGCAGCCAGGCTTTGGCGTCTGCAATATCAAGGGTTTGTGTCAGAAGGTCGGTTAACAGCAGGACTTCCACACCCTGCTCGCGCAGCGTGTTTGCGAACATATCATGCTCTTCACCCGCACGTTCAACCGATAACACATCATCGAATAATAATTCCTGGCAATTCGAAGGAGTTAAGCGTTTTAAACTTAAATTAGGGCGGTGCAGCATCACACTGCGCAATTGACCAATTTCAGAACCGACGTAATGCTTTTCCATAATTATTCCTTTAACTGTTTTTCAGAATAAAAAGGGCTGGGCCATGCAGTTATTTACATGGCGGATTAGCTCAATTGATTTCACGGCTCATACTAGGCGACTTGATATTTCATATTGTGATGTTGCTCACGCTGAATAGGGTATTTATGCGTTTGTTTTTATTTGCATGATGCGTATCAGATAATGATTAATTAGACATTTTTCAGAGATGAATAACTACGCGCTATTCTTCGGTCTTATTTGTATTTGTTATTAACTTGTAGAATTTAACGCTTTGAAATATTTAGTTATCGCCTTGATTTTAAAGCATTAAATTTCTATGGTGGAATGGCTATGCAAAAACACGCATTAATTATTTTTGACTTAAGGAAAATCAATAAATATTTATTTGTTGATTCCGCAAATTATCAAAATGGTGAAATGTGAGGCAGGAATGGTTTTTGTGATTAGCTCTTTGTAATCAACCGGTTGTGTTTATGCGCGTGAAGCTCTTTTTCTGAGGTTATGCATAACAGCTGCATATTTTCTTGTTGCAGGTTAACAGGTAATTAACAGATTTCCCGATAAACATGCGTTCGCGCAAATCTCTTCTAAAAAGTGGTGGTATGGCAGTGGGAATTCTCGTATAAAAGATAAAATGAAACGATGTTTTATATTAAGGATTAGATCATGATTGTTGGCAACATCCACCATTTACAGTCCTGGCTGCCGCAAGAACTGCGTCAGGCCATTGAACACGTCAAAGCGCATGTCACCGATGCCACCCCGCTCGGCAAGCACGATATTAACGGTAACAACCTGTTTTATCTGGTATCTGAAGACATGACTCAGCCGTTTGCTGAGCGCCGCGCGGAGTATCACGCGCGCTATCTGGATATCCAGATAATCATGAAAGGCCAGGAAGGGATGACCTTCAGTACCCTGCCGCACGGCACGCCAGACACCGACTGGCTGGCGGATAAAGACATCGCATTCCTGCCAGAAGGCGAGCAGGAGAAAACCGTGGTGTTAAGCGAAGGGGATTTTGTGGTGTTTTATCCGGGTGAAGTGCACAAACCGCTGTGCGCCGTGGGAACGCCTGCGCAGGTGCGCAAGGTTGTGGTGAAGATGTTAGTCAGCTGAACCTGTTTTGCACCCTCTCCCTGTGGGAGAGGGCCGGGGTGAGGGCACCAGCCCGCAGAGGACTTAACTGCCAAGCGTCGCCACCATCACCGCCTTAATGGTATGCATCCGGTTTTCCGCCTGGTCGAACACAATACTCGCTGCCGACTCAAACACCTCGTCCGTCACTTCCATTCCGCCGTGCAGGTCGAACTCTTTCGCCATCTGCTTGCCGAGCGTGGTCTGGTCGTCATGGAATGCAGGCAGGCAGTGCAGGAACTTCACGTCCGGGTTGCCGGTCAGGGCCATCATCTGGCTGTTCACCTGATACCCACGCAGCAGCGCAATACGCTCCGCCCACTTCTCTTTTGCCTCGCCCATCGACACCCACACGTCGGTATAGATGAAGTCAGCGCCTTTCACGCCTGCCGCCACATCTTCCGTCAGGGTGATTTTCCCGCCGTTCTTCGTGGCCAGCGCGCTGCACTCTGCCACCAGGCTCTCTTCCGGCCAGCAGGCTTTTGGCGCAACCAGGCGCAGATCCAGCCCGGTCAACGCGGCGGCTTCAAGCATGGAATTACCCATGTTGTTACGCGCATCGCCCGCATACACCAGCGTCATCTCGTTAAACGCTTTGCCTGGCAGATGCTCCTGCATGGTCAGCAGGTCGGCTAACAGCTGGGTCGGGTGGAACTCGTTGGTCAGCCCGTTCCACACCGGCACGCCCGCGTACTGTGCCAGGGTTTCAACCACTTCCTGGCCGTGGCCACGGTACTGAATGCCATCGTACATGCGGCCAAGCACGCGCGCGGTATCTTTAATTGATTCTTTATGCCCAATCTGGCTGCCGCTCGGCCCTAAATACGTGACGCGCGCGCCCTGGTCAAATGCGGCAACTTCGAAAGAGCATCGTGTACGGGTTGAGTCTTTTTCGAAGATGAGCGCGATGTTTTTACCGGTAAGCTTTTGTACTTCCTTGCCATTTTTTTTATCAGCTTTGAGCTGTGCGGCAAGTGTCAGCAGAGAGGTGAATTGTGCAGGGGTAAAATCGAGCAATTTCAGAAAGTGTTTCTTATACAGATCAGACATTTTATCCTCACATGGCGAACGCCACTTATTGAATTAAAATTCACTTTATATGTATGAATATTCATTTGCAACCCCGTTTCACAAATCTTTCTTACAAAGGTGGAGGCAAACACGTCCGTGTGTGAAAATAGAAGTATCTGCCGCACTTTAAAGAGGAATGAGCCATGGCAAACCCGGAACTACTGGAAGAGCAACGCGAAGAGACGCGTCTGATTATTGAGGAACTGCTGGAAGACGGCAGCGATCCGGACGCGCTGTACACCATCGAGCACCATTTCTCTGCCGACGATTTCGAAGCGCTGGAAAAACTGGCGGTTGAAGCCTTCAAACTGGGTTACGAAGTGACCGAGCCAGAAGAGCTGGAAGTGGAAGAGGGCGACACCGTCATCTGCTGCGATATCCTGAGCGAAGGCGCGCTGAAAGCAGAGCTGATTGATGCGCAGGTAGAACAGCTGATGAACCTGGCCGAGAAGTTTGAAGTGGAATACGACGGCTGGGGAACCTACTTCGAAGATCCGAACGGTGAAGACGGCGACGAAGACGACGAAGATTACATCGACGAAGACGACGACGGTGTGCGTCACTGATTGTATTTTGCGGCAGCTTCGGCTGCCGCTTCAGGAACCCGAATGGATTACCCGCAGATACTCGCCCCCGTACTCAACTTCCTCCAGTGCCCGACCCCGCAAGCATGGATTGATAAAGCCCGCGACCCGGCCAACCTGCCGCTGCTACTGACCGACCACATGGTGTGCGAACTCAAAGCCGCACAGACTGCGCTGCTGCTGGTGCGTAAATATGTCGCCGATGAAAGCGGTGCCGACGCGTTGCTCGACTGGCTCAGACCCTACGAAGTGTTTACCTTCCGCGACGGCCCGGAGCCGGACTTTATCGCCCTGCACAAGCAGATTGGCAAAAGCGTGATGCCCAAAACTGACGATCCGTGGGGACAGTTGCTTATCGACAGCATGGTGCTGCTGATAAAAGAAGAGCTGCACCACTTCTGGCAGGTGCGCGAGGCGATGCTGGCGCGCGATATTCCGTACGTCAAAATCACCGCCAGCCGCTACGCCAAAGGGATGCTGAAAGAAGTGCGCACTCACGAACCGCTGACGCTTATCGACAAGCTGATTTGCGGGGCCTATATCGAAGCCCGCTCCTGCGAGCGCTTTGCCGCACTGGCGCCGTTCCTCGACGATGATTTGCAGAAGTTCTACCTGTCGCTGCTGCGCTCGGAAGCACGCCATTATCAGGACTATCTGACCCTTGCCCAGCAGGTGAGCGACAACGATATCTCACCCCGGGTAAAGCTTTTTGGTGAAATTGAAGCCACACTTATCTCGACACCGGACAACGAGTTCCGCTTCCATAGTGGCGTGCCGGTGTAAACCGACACTGCAAAAGGATGCGAGATCGAGATGAAAAAAACGTGGATACGTATTGTCGTGGTGGCTGTAGTGGCGGCCGCTGTAGCGTTCTGGGTCTATTTTGATAAGCAGCGCTTGCAGCAAGATCCGGAACAACAGCTTGATACCACCCTGAACGCCATGCCCGCCTGGCAGGTGCTGAAAGAACAAGAGCCGGCGCTGCAAAAGCGCATTCGCGAGCAGATCCTCACCATGCAGAAGGCGGGTGAATCTGAACAGCACATCATCGATGTGATCCAACCGCAAATCCTCAACCTGCAAATGTCGCGCCTGCAATACGCCCCGGATGCCAACGTGGTGGAGTATATGAAGGCCAATATGGAGCAGACCGCCGCCATCCAGAAGGTGAGTGACGATGCCTGCTTCCGGTTCTTGTACCCGGGCGTGAAGGGCGGTGTGAACCCGATGCGGGTGCTCGATAAGCCGATGATGCAGCGTCGGATGCAGGCCGATGCCGACATGATGCGCGCTGCCTACGGGAAAAACCGCCACACCGTGACACCCGAGGAGCGCGCTGTCGCCGTAGCTGATGTGCGACCCATAATGAAGGAGCTTGCCGACAAATACGGCGAGGCCATCCAGCTGCTGCAAACCCCTGAGCAAGCGGTCGGCAAAGAGAAGCTTTCATGCGATATGGTGCAGGATATGTGGGCGAAGGTGCTGAAGCTGCCAGAGCCAAAGGCGGCTGGCGTGATTCGATTGGCGGTTTCTGAGCTGGATTGATGAGTATGCTGATTTTTTGGGCACTTAGCGTGGGTTTAGCGCGTCGCTGCTTGCATGGCGGCGCGCGACAGGTATAATCCACAACGTTTCCGCATCCCCTTCAGTGCCGAAGTGGCGAAATCGGTAGACGCAGTTGATTCAAAATCAACCGTAGAAATACGTGCCGGTTCGAGTCCGGCCTTCGGCACCAAAAGATGCAAAAGAAGTCGCTTAAGGGCGGCTTTTTTTGTGTCTGGAATCCAAAGATTAACTATCTTTCCGCTATATAACTTTCTCAAGTGCTATGAATTTTAGCGTACATCTACTAACCAATGTTGGTACGGATAATGTCCAACGAGCCCTGATCGGGCTTGGTTAGCGTTGTTCTGAGCTGGGGCAGGGTAGTTATTTTGCGTGTGGTATACAAACCATTCAGCCTTGATGGCTAAATGGTTTGTCAGCGATGCTTCACGATGCTTCACGATGCTTTATGTTCTGCAAGTTCGGAGTTACTGGCATAAGGGACTTTTCCAGAAGGTACAACCTTTGCCGCTGCGATCAAATGTACATCCTGGTCGTCAAAGAAAATGTGTGGCTTAAACGCCTTTAGAACTTTTGTTTTCTCTACACCGCCGAGAAAAAATGCTTCATCGACATATACCCCCCAGCTTCTCAGCGTTTTAATGACGCGCATTTCCGACGGGCTGTTTCTGGCTGTCACCAATGCAATACGGACGGGAGAATACTCAACGCGGGTTGGCAGTCGTTCCTGAAGCTTAGCTATTTTTTTTAACAGAGTGGCATATGGCCCTTCTTCCATAGGAATATCCTGCTGTGCATCCTCCAGAGCGTGAAAAGCGGCCATTCCTTGAGTCTTATAAACCAGTTCGCTTTGATCTGAAAAAAGGACTGCATCACCGTCAAAAGCAATGCGCACTTGCCCTTCCGGGATATCAGATGCGTCAGAAGGCGGATCTTTCAGGATTGCAGCAGCGCAGAATCGGGAATCAATCACCTTTTGCGCATCTTCAATGTTGGTCGTTAAAAACAGATCCACATCAAAAGCATCAAGGTAATCAGCAACGGTTTCTCCTGCAGTAAAGGCTGATCGAGTAATCTCGAGCCTGTCATGGCGAATGGTATTCAGAACGCGGATGCCTGTATCAGGGCTGTTACGCGACATCACAACGACTTCAACCAACGGTGATTGATCACCCGGTTGACGATACTGATTCAGACCCAGAAGAGCTTTAACTAAGGGATAACCTGTTCCAGGCTGTAAAGGCTGGTTTTCGTGTTCCAGCATGTAGGCTCGATACTTTTCAATAGCACTGTCAGGATCGGTTGCATACGTTTCACGAAACATGCGGTCGGATTCGCTCATGTCAAAAAGCGCGGTTGCGCTGATGCCAATAACTAAAGTGTTACTTAAATCTAAAGGCATGGTTACTTTCCTAAACAATTATCGTGTAAGGGCAGTATATATCTTCATCAGCAATGATGAGCAGGTTTCTTGAATGCAAACCGGGAGGAAAGGGTTACGCTGTTTTACTACGAAAAAATCAACCGTGGTAGAGACATGTGAATTGTTTGCCATTTCCGTTTAATTAAAGTTAATCGGCTAGCCTTAATGGGATGGCTGGTTGGTAATTTTTCCCAATGGTATTATCACCAAAAGCAATACATTCACTGATTTTATCGGCAAGAACGAACCACGAATTCTTTCAACAAGTGGATAATTAATAAGATTACTGAGCTCTATGCTCAATTAGTCATGGATGCTATTGTATAAACGGTTGAGTACAAAACACTATTGCCGCTAGTGTAAATCCCCACAGTAGATTCAGATGTATCATCTAACGTAAACTCCAAGGGTACAGGAGAAAGTACCCCTTGTTCTTTATTCATTTCAACCCAAAGAATGACCTTGCAATTGAGTGTTTGTCACTATTCTATTCACGTATCATGTTTTATTTTCTTCAATCTTTTGATATAATTGATCGTTGAAAGAAACACTTTCCGACATAAGATGGTACATCTTATTAATGTACGCACAATAAAACCACATGTTTTTAGAAGGATAAATTTAACTCTATGTTTCTCAGTTATGAGACGATTCTCTACATTACCTATTTTTGTCATTACATTGGCAATTTTCCCACCAATAAAAAAAGACATAGCAATAAACCACATCCATCTATAATGAGGGGCATTTTTACTTAAGGATAATCGAGCTTGTTTTTTCAATAAACCTTGGCGGTACATTAATAATGATGTAATTACACATTCATTGGCGACAGCGAAACGGTCTAACATGCCTGTTTTAAATTTCCCCTCTTGAATGGCATTACAGTACGCTGGAGGGGGAGTTTGGCACCATCGGGAAGGTGGTGGCAATTGTGTTATTGCTTTTGAAAGAGCCTTATTTGGACATAGTTTTTTATTGTAGTTTTGAAATTCCTGTCTGATTTTATCCGGAGATACTTGATTGCCATAGTACTCAGGAATTCGGTAAAAGGCGTCAAGATTTTCAGGCATTACATATTCAATAACAGATGATTTCGTACTGGCAATATTTTCTAGCGTTTCTTGAATGTACGATGCCCACTGACAAGATGACATTTTGGAAAGCCCGCTATTGTCACACATGCGGCTGTAGTCTTTCACCTGAACAAGAAGATATTTGGCTGCATCATTAATATCTGTAATTGTTTTCTCATATGCTGTTTTACCGACAGCTACCTCTCTGTCTGATACCCAGAAAATACCGTTACCAACCGCTGTTAAGATGAGGAAAATATCTGTCCACTGTCTAAATTTCTCTCCTGTAGCAAAAACATCACTAATGATTATTGCCAATATCCATCCGCACAATAGTCCTATGAAACTCAGACTTGCGAGTCCAGCTGCGTTACCCGTTACACCTGTCCCCCCTATTGCATAGGTCAATGGCAACCACTGAATAGCAGGAAGAAGGTGACAGAATGATAGTAGTCCTGGGGTTATAAGAAGCACAAAGGAAATGATGAGCCCCTTTTTTCTGGCAAGTATCCATGAGCTCAAGAAAACGAAGGGTAATAATAAAATAAAGAGCTCAAGAAAACCGCCTCCTAAGACAACTGCAACTTTATTGGGAGACCAGTAGCTGCTCAAAAGAGCACCTTGTGCGTTCGTTTCTACAAAGTTGGTACTAATCACTCCCATCCCATCCAGTGTTTGCAATAAGGCGTATCCAGCGCTGTAGCAAAGCATTATGTAGGGATAAAAGAATAGGATCATAATTTACTCTCTTTTCTTACTTTTTCTATCGTTTTTATAGCATATTCGATTCGTTCTTTAATATGGCTAAAGTCGAACATTGTCAATTTTCAGCCCTACTTAGAACCAATAACAACTAAATCTGCCATCGTTGTTTTTTTGATAAACAGCGCTGTGCTGCCAAGTAGCTTAAGGCCTTCTTCATTAATTTTTCTTACTCTAAGTCCTGGTTGAACAATAACAACTTGGAATTTAATAGGTGTGATTCTGGAACGCTCTTTCATAGCAGCAAGGTCTTTTATTGTGCCTTTCAGAAAGCGAGAATGGCCACGCGATCGCCACTGCTCCTCGCGACGCTTAATGTGGTGGTATAGATAGGAAAGATTTAGGTGTTTCCAACGAATGCATCTCTGTGCCTGCCCACATACTTCGTAAAGATCTTTAAGTCTGGCTCCAGCTTCTTCTGAGCCTGAATACTTGCAATGGATTAAGGAGAGAACAATACAGTCATCAACTATTCTCAACCCCACTAAATCTGCTGACTCACCTTTACCATCATCATTAATAATGACATCGTAATTATCTTTAATTTCACAGTACCAACGCCATTGGATGGATGATGGATCACGAGTATAGCCCATTGATTCCACTCGAACATCAGTCCCTTTCCAATCAAAAGATACGATTTCGTCTTTATCATAAAGGCCAATATTTTGGCTTACATGAACTATATGAGCGTTGTATGAGAATGAGCCATCGGAGTAATGAATCATTACTGGATCAATTTCCATATACTCTGATAGTGATACAGGTTCAGATTCACCACGCTGTACAAAAAGTTCAGGGCCAGATATCAACTGATAGGCATAACCTTTTGCTGTAGCACCTTCCGTGAGACATAATTTATATTCAGATGACGTTTCATCTGTAGAAAAAATGAGCCGCACATTACCATCGTTGAATTTTCCAGCAGTCCTAACCTCTACTAAATATAAATGAGCAGATAAAGTATCAAAATGAAAAATAACTTTATCTTCGAACGCAGTAAGCAAATACTCACCCCATTGAGCTGATATTGGATATTCATTATAGGGTTCAAGTAATGGGACTGGACGCAAAAAGTTACGCGTAAGATTGTTTGGATCCGGTTCAGAACTAAAGATCTTGTCCCAGGCTTTCTTAACCCAGTTGCACCAATCAGCAATGCTGCCACCTTTTTGTGGTGACCAGACTTTACCTCTGCGTTGCGAGCATCCCCAGATTACACGGTTTCCGGATTCATAACCTAATGCAGCAATATTGCTTAAGCTTGATTGAGATGCTTCAATTAGCGATAGCCCCTCAGTGACATTTGGGCCAAAGTATTGAGTAAAGCTGATTGCCCCAATTTGGGATGCGCCTAAATTTCTTGCCAAAGGATATTCAATACCATTAAATACATTAAAGACTTTTTCACCACTGACAACTTCAAATTTATCATCACAAATAGTACTGACTAGATTCTCAACTCGAAATGCTTTATAGTCATTTGAGAATACAAACAAGGCGGATCTGTCTTGATCCCAATGAGCAATTAGAATTTTATAATTGGTATCTTTAAGATCTTTGTAGTTTCCCCACCGGACTGAAGTTGCCTGGATAGCTAGCACAACAAGCAAATTCTCATCTTCTGCTATTGCATGCCAGGATTCATCGAATCTGGGCAGTTTTTCCTTGTATCTTTCAGGCTCCCAATTGTCACAGTACGTTTGAAATAACATGACAGAACAGCTTGGCTCAAGATTCCAGAGCGAAATCTGATCGTGTAAATCACCTTTCCTTTTTAAGGCATCCACGACTTCTTGCAATCTAATCTCTCTAGCAATTCGTCCTTCAGAGAGTCGCCTTAATACATTATCCCAATCGGCATCTGTTGAATATAGATGCTGTAATTCACCTTCAACATTGGGGTCTGCAACATTCATGATTACACTGGCTTGACCGATTTTCTGTGCTTTATTGACACGAGTAAAACGGCCAATGAACTGCAAAGTAACTGCAAGAGACTTATGATGATCATGCAAAGCGGCAATTTTCAGGTTGGGTAGATCATAGCCTTCTCCCAACATGTCTACGCAAATAACGATTCTTGATTGTCTTGATAATAATTTATCAAGACGTTTTTTTATTTCCGTTTTAGGATAATCAGAATGAACAACGATTGGATTCAAGTTCGGTGCAGTTTTCTGATAAATAGTCAGTATTTCTTCTGCTCGCTGCTTATTGCTAGTACGGGCCATAAGCAAATGATCAAGGCCATTATTTAAGTCTTTACGCAGTTGACCAATAGCTGTATCTGCGATTGCATGATCCATAAGGTCAGAGTAATACTCTTCTACAGGCAGCAAATTTACATTTGTAAAATAGCCTGCTCGTTGGGCTTCCCCCATCGTGTAGTTATAGATAATTTTCCCACCAAGGGACTTCTTATCATTCCTAAAGGGGGTAGCTGTAAACTGCACAACACGTTTGTCTTTAAATCGTTCGCGAATTGTCTGCCATGATGAGGCTGAAATATGATGAGCCTCATCAACAAAAAGATGGCTACATGACTCGCAAAGTGCATTTAATGCTGTTTCGGAGCAGGCAGACAAAACACTGGTCGTAGCAACCAAGACATTTGATTCACAAGTTAATTGCTTAGCTTCTTCCGCTACCTGAATTCCCTTCTTAATAATGGCGACATTAGGGAGTGCAATGTTGGGTGGAACGATTGTTAGCTCTGGCAAGTATCCTAAATCTATGAACTTTTTTGATATCTGTGTTCGGAGAGAATCAGATGGAACTATGAGCAAAATTCGCTCGCATCGCTGGTATATCATGGTAGCGAGCATTGTTTCCGTTTTTCCCGTTCCAGTGGGCAGTACGACGGTAGCAGGTTCTACCTGTAAATCAGTTGCGAAATAGCCTGCAATTGCATGAAGTGCACCCAGTTGGGGTTTTCTAAGACCTGGAGAATGGTGCTCTGGATCGTCCTCTCTAAACTGAAATTGATTATGCCATTGTTCATTAATTTCATCAGGTGAAGTGCTAAATGCTTGCTCTGGAAATTGCTCCCAGCTTAACTCCGTATCTTCTCGCCATTTTTCGAATGTAAATGGTTCCTTAGCTTTAAGAGAAGCTACACCATCTGCGCATTTCCCTCTGGAATTTGGATCTTTCAGATAGATATAGTCTAGAGGAGGCTTCAGACCCGTAACAAGTTCAAAATATCCTTGGAAACGTGCATTTCTGACTTGAGCCGATACTGCTGTTGATCGGCAAAGTAACTTATGAACAAAATTCCCACCCACTTTTCTTGCAGGGGCACCTTTCGCGGGCAAGGTAAATTTAATTGTTAACAGGTCAAATAAGTCCATATGTACTTACCTCTTAAGATGTCCTGAAAAAGCCTGCTGACTTAATTTAGAGAAGAGAGCGTCGCTATCAACATCGCCTGACGCCATCTTATTTAAGCTATTATTGATTATTGATACAATCGAATGGAATTTAATCATGAGTTCGTCGGGCGGAATTAGAACTTCAAAGTTTTTAAGTTCAACAGGAGATATATGTGGCACCGTTGTTTCTGTTGGACAGCAATGCTTTTCGAAAGCTGGCGATTTAATGCAACTATAAATATAGTTTGTGTAATATTCGCAACGAGGTCGTAACCTAGCTACACGCTGAACTAAGTACGTTTCTCGCTGATTTTCAGGAAATATGCATACTTTTAACCCGTCTGATATCCACGGACGGTCCATAGCAAGGATAATGTCACCTGCATTAATTAAATAATTATCTAGTTTGTCTAGTTTATTTTTAGGCCAGAATTTTGTGTCAGCCCAATCGAAATACCCTGTAAGTGTGTTTGCCCCTCTGCAAAGCCGTACAGATTCTGGTGCATCACTAATGTACTCATTACTTTTAAATGCAAATCCCGTGATGATATCAGCCAATTCAGTAATGGGGGATTTTTTAAATTTTTTAGGGTTTCCGATAGGATCACCAAACATGTCAAAATAAGTGGAACGCAAAAAATCGTCAGCCAGCTTGATTGCTTGCTCGCGCTTTTGGCGTATACCATCAGCTTTATCGAGGATAGCAGCAATACGTTTTTGTTCTTTTAACGAGGGAAGCCTAATTTTAATATCTTGTATTTTTTTTACTGACAAATGTTTTACAGTCACAACATCTGTTGTAGCATGGATTTTATCCAATTCCTTTTGCAAGAAATGATATAGAAAATTTTTATCAAGTGTCTCAGGATTGGACGTAATTTTACATACCCGTTGATTCAACAGCGCATCAGTACCTTTCCAATACTCACGATTGAAATCTCCATCCATCCCAACAAGTAAATCACCTTTTTTAATAAGGTATTTTAAGTCATAACTGCCTTCATAATAGGTCTCGGTTCTTCCAGAAAGAATGTCTCTAATACGGATTAGTGGAACACCATTTTGCTGATTGAACCCACTTGAAGGAAATGCACATCCAGACAATATATCGATATGTTTACCAAGGGTGACTAATTGATATTTACTCACAGCATCCCCTCCAGCTCATCTAAATCCGCCAGAATCTCTTTCTCCAAGTCCTTCAGCCGCTTCAGTATCACCTTCGGATCTTCATACTCCTCGGCCTGATACACCACTTCTTTATAACGATTAATAGAGAGATCGTATTTCTGCGCTGCAATATCCTCTTTCGATACCACAAATGCCGCTTGCGTTCGATCTTTAAAATCAACACCAGCAGCAATCCCTTCCGGGTACTGCTGTTTCAGCAACGAGGCAAATTTCTCGCCCATAAAGTGATCTACTGGCAAACCACGCAAAGCACGGTAGTGCTTCCAGCTTGCCAGCAGATGCGGCAGATCGTTGTCTTTTATCGGGTTACGCTTGTCATCCAGGCTGTAGCCATCACTTTGCAGATCGTAGAACCAGACCTCGTCCGTCTGACCGCCTTTGGTAAAGATCAGGATCGCCGTCGCCACACCAGCGTAAGGTTTAAATACGCCGGAAGGCAGATTGATCACCGCTTCTAACTGGTTATCTTCTACCAGCGTTTTACGCAGTGATTGGTGCGCCTTACTGGAGCCAAACAGCACACCCTGCGGCACGATAGTGGCACTGCGTCCGCCTATTTTCAGCATTTGCAGAATGCGCGCCAGGAACAGCAGCTCAGTTTTCTTGGTTTTCACCATTGCCGACAGCGTGGCGTCGATATCTTCCTCATCCAGTGAACCGGTAAACGGTGGGTTCGCCAATATCAGGTTGAAAGCATTTTTGCTGGCCTGTGGGAAGTTGGTACTGAAACTCTGGCTCATGGTGTCCTGATAGTGGATATCCGGCTCTTCCACGCCGTGCATAATCAGGTTCATAGCGGCGATACGCAGCATAGTAGTGTCAAAGTCGTAGCCGTGGAACATGTTGTTATCCACATGGTCACGCCACGGCGTCAGCAGATCGCCGGTAAAGATTTTTTGCTCTTCCAGCTCACCGCGTTCGTTGCTGCCAATCTCGGTATGGATGGACTCCAGCGAGCTGTATTTTTCCAGCAGGTACTCATAGCTGGTCGCCAGAAAACCACCAGTGCCACAGGCCGGATCACAAATCGTCTCACCACGCGCTGGATTCGGCTCCATCATTTCAACCATCGTGCGGATAATGTGGCGCGGCGTACGGAACTGACCGTTGATTCCGGCGGTGGTCAGCTTGCTTAACAGGTATTCGTAGAGATCGCCTTTGGTGTCGCCACGATCCAGCGGCAGGTTTTTGATCACCTCTACGGCTTTGGTTAACAGCGACGGTTTAACGATCTCCAGACGGGCATCTTTCATAAAGTTGCCCAGCAGTGTCACCTTTGATGCATCAGCCTGGCCGAGCTGTCGGAAATGCTGGAAGACGCCATCACGCACCACGTCCATCATTTCATCCGAGCCAAGGTTGCTGTAGTGGCTGAAGCGGAACTCCTGCTGCTCAGGCGCAAAGCGCGGTTTAAAATCAACGCCTGTGATTTGCTTACGCTTCTCGTCCCGTTGTTCCTGGGTATCCAGCATCCTAGAGTACATCAGGTAGGTGATCTGTTCGATAACGGTCAGCGGGTTTGTGATACCACCCACCCAGAAATCTTCCCACAGCCCGTCGATTTTACTTTTTAAGTCACCGGTGATCATTGTTAACGTCTATATCCTGTTATAAATATAAAAGCCCCGCTGCCGGGGCTTGTCATGTGCGTATTATACCGTCGCTGCGTCGGTCACAACACCCAGCTCTTCGACTATCTTTTGCAACCGGACGATCTGCTCTATATCCGGGAACACGCCGGTAACACCTTCGTTGTGGATGTGCGTAAACGGCTGTTCAAAGAGCTGTCGCATCTCAATGGTGCCGTAATCGCGGATGTGGTTTTTCAGCAGTGACAGGAAACGCAGTTGCTGGCTGGTCAGGCTGTTGTCAGCTGCAAACTGTGCAAAACGTACTTCTACCGCGTCGCTGTCCATCCCGATGATTGTACGCAAAAGTTTATCCAGGCTGGCTGTTGCCTGCGGATAGAACTCTTTCAGCGCCCGAATATCAACGTTGGGATTCTGGATCAGCACTAGCTTCGCCAGCTCATCCAGCTCGCTTTGCGTAACCGGCTCGCCGTTGCGGATTTTCTTCAGAACCGGATTTTGCTGGAACAGCGGCTCCAGCGCTCCCTGAACCTGCTGACGATAGAGTTTGAAATCAATTGAGCGGATGTTGGTTTTGCGGGTTTCCGTCTGGATTAGGTTCGCATCTTCGGTAATATCCACCTGTATCGAACCAAATTTTGGCGTCGCATCTTTCTCCATCAGGTGCATTATACCGCGCAGATGAATGCGGATATCCTCCAGCTCTTCCTGGCTGGCTTGCTTCCACCAGCCTAAATCACGAAGTTGATTAATCCGTTGTCCCTGTTGCTGCACCTGAGTCAGATGCGGCGGCAGACGTTCCACTTTCTCGATGATGACCGGCCAGAGCACATCCAACTCTTCCGGGTTGGTATAACGGGCAGTTTGTGCCGCCAGAATATCCATATCAAAGCGCATAGCATCGCTTTGCCCGCGAACGTCCAGCCACTGCATCAGAGGGGCCAGGACAGATAGCAGATCCTGCTGTGTTTTCGGGGAAAGCTGGCGCAGCACTTTTTCATCGCTGTACTGCGCTTTTTGCTGCCACTTTTCCTGCACAGCAATCGACTTTTCATCCAGCGCGTTGATTTGCTCGCGGAGCTGGTGAGCGACTAAATCCACCGCCTGTTTGTTGAATTTACGCTGCGCAGCGGCCCCCAGCATAACCCACGCTTCGAAGCGTTTTTGCGCCAGCGATTTAGTAGCTGTGACTTCGGCCTCTTCGGTATGCAGCTCGTGATACTCAAAATTGCCCCAGTGATCGAAGATGCGGAATTTCTGTTTATCCAGCGGTTTGCCATTTTCATCGTAGCCGTAGAGTCCCGAACAGAGGCGCGTGCCACGGCCAATCATCTGCCAGAACTTCACTTTCGATTTGACTGGTTTGGCAAAGACCAGATTCACAATCTCCGGGACATCAATACCAGTGTCGAGCATATCTACAGAGATAGCGATGGTCAGCTCTTTGTTGGTACTTTCATCCAGCCCTTTAAAATCGTCAATCAGTTGCTCGGCGCGGGGATCGTAGTTGTCGATGACCTGACAGAAGCGTCCGGCAAACTGCGGGTACATGTCGTCGAACAACTCATTCAGCAACAGCGCGTGTTTATGATTACGGGCGAAAATAATGGTTTTACCAGGCAGTTGGCCGTCCCGATCTTTCAGGCCATTTTCCATCAGATTACGCAGAATATAGCGGTTGGTGTCTTTGTTATAAATTGCCTCATCCAGCGCCTTACCATCAAATTCCAGCGTATTGGGATCGATACCCTGTTCTTCCAGTTCGCGGATTTGTGCGTCGCTTAATTTCTCCCGTTTGATGCCTTCGCGCAGGAATTCCGTGGTGTGCGTGACAACCTCATAGGGAACCAAGTTGTTATCGGCGATGGCATCTTCCAGGCTGTAGTTGGCGGTAGGGATACGTCCTTCACAACCAAACAGGCCGAAAGTGGTTTTGCTCACCATGTCGATTGGCGTGGCCGTCAGGCCAATCTGGAGGGCATCAAAATACTTAAACAGGTCGCCGTAGACGTTGTAGATAGAGCGGTGGGATTCATCGGCGATAATCAGATCGAAATAACCAACATCAAAATGGTCCATGATTTTCATCATGCCGGGATAGGTGGCGATGTAGATCCTGGCATTCTGCCTGTCTGCTTTCTTCGATTTCCCGACCACATACAGCGGCTCATTGGTGAACTGATTGAAGGCATTCGCCGCCTGTTTACGCAGCTCTTTACGATCGCAAAGAAACAGGACGCGTTTTACCCAGCGAGCATCAATCATCAGTTTGCTTAGTGCAATTGCCACGCGGGTTTTGCCTGTACCAGTGGCCTGTACAATTAACGATTGTCGGTACTTATTGGTAAACCGTTCGCTGACGCGGGCGATGGTTTCAAGCTGATACAAACGTCCGGCAACGGCCTTACCTTCGTTGTCTTTTACATGCGGCACACTGTTCAGTGGCAGACGGGTTTCACGCTGCTGAATAAGATATTGCAGGCTTTCCTTGCTGTAGAAACCAAATACTCGACGCGGGGGATAACCATGAATTTTATGGTCGTCCCACAGCCAGATATCGTAGCCGTTGGTGTAGAAAATGACTGGGCGCTGACCGTATTCTTTTTCGAGCCAGTCTGCATATAGCCGAGCCTGAATTCGCCCTTGCTCGGCATTGACGCTGGTTTTTTTTGCTTCCACCACCGCCAGCGGTTTATGCGCTTCATCCCACAAGACATAATCCGCATAACCGTCGCCAGTTGCAGTAGGCTGTTCTTTAACAGAGTGCTCCTGCGTAACCTGATCGGTATTGTTAAGCTCTTCCCCTACATTCCAGTCAGCAGCAAGCAGGCGGGAGTCAATCAGGCGGCGGCGGGTTTCCGCTTCATCAATAGAGAGGATATCGGCAACATGCTGGTTACGCGCTCTGGCTTCATTCAGGCGCTGAGTGAGGTGTTCGGCCTTTTCCTGCTCCTGTTGTAATGCGCGTTGTAATGCCAATTCGCGCTCACGGCTTTCATCTTGAGCCCTGATTGCATCTTCCAGACGTTTTTCATCTGCACGACCTGAAGATTGCGTTAACGGAGGGAGAGAAAATTTGGGGCAGTTATCAACATTACCGTGGGCGTAACGAACATACAGCCAAATTCCCAGTAAATACGCTTCCTTTAACAGCCAGTAAGTATCTTTAACTTTGATACGTCCGCCGTGCGCGGCGCGGTTACCGTGGATACGCAGTGCATCCATTTTCATGATGATGGCTTCCGGCATCATGCTGGTGAAGACATCGGCGTTCATTAAATCATACAGATTTGCTTTGATGCCTTCAGGCAGCCGTTCCTGACGATATAACCAACGCACCATCAATTCGGTGTAGTTGCGCAGCTTCACCAAACAGCTTTCCGGGTCGGTGTGAACGTAACGTTCTGCCATACACGCGAGTTCCGCCAGTTCCGGCCACTGGCTGCGCAACATTTCAAAATTGAGAGACTGCTCCATCAATTATCGCCTTATGTCGTCGATACAACAGGAATTCTGGAAAGAATATCACATTAATTTTGCCGCCAAACTTAGCCTGACGGCATATGGTGAGCATTGATTACTTATAGAACTATCGACTCGCTAGTCGGAATTTACGTCCTTCATACCGAGGACTAGCTGGGCTTAATAAAACACTCCTACAGAAGCTCTGTTACTACTCCATGTCCTTGAACCGCAGCTGTCCTCTTCTCGAGGAGTACATTAAGAGTTGAGTGATTTCCCCATCGCTCTTTCAATTAAACTCAGTAATTCCTTTTGTCGCTGCTCATAGAATTCTTCAAAGTTATCGGTACGTAGAGCACTCACTGGCATGTGATGGCTACGTAGCAGCGTATCCATTGCATCATTATCCAGCTGAACCTGTGAATGTGACTGAAGCGCTGCCAAATATACAGATGGCGCTGAGCCACCAATCATTCTGTTTGCCTTATAGGAAATTGGCGTTTTATTAATGATCGAATCGTACTGACGACGATGAATACCTTGTTTTTCACACCAGTCTTTCGGGAAAATATGGTGGATATCCAAAGCGACATCATCTTCTTCAAGCTCCCGAATCTGTGATTTCCAGAACAAATCATGAGCACCGTCTCGCAGAACAAGTACATTGATACCCTTATATGCTGCACTTAAACGTGAAGTGAGTGACCCTAAACGATCAATCTGGAAATTAGCATCATTAATTGTTCTGGGCAGGTCCCCACCAGCCTCAATCCATGTAAGTAGTTCCTCGACGTCGTTAGCAATACGGGTTTCAACAGCACCGCCATAGAGTTCGCCTAACACACCACACCAGAACCAGCGAGCAAGTTTCTGATGAATCTGCGGTTCTCTCCAGCGCTCATCATCTTTGCTACAAATAATGGTCATTACTGCTGCCAGAGGAGCAATTTGTGTACGGTACGGTAAATCACGTTGAGAGCTAAAACATTCCTGACGCAGGAACTTTGCAGCACACTTAAAACCTTTCTCAACGGCTTCTGCCCAATCCTGGTAAGCAGTTAAGGGCAGTTCGAGAACAGATGCTCTTTTTGCGCTGACAGGAGAGACCTGCTTTCCGGTCTTACCTGCCGCAATGTCGGCCTTACGCTTTTCTAGTGTATGTAACATCGTTACAGCTTGAAGGAAGTCGGTGTTTTCGACCCCTTTAAGTATTGGCTCTTTTGAAAGGCGCTGCTTGCGAGAATCTACGTTACGGATATCACTGCCGTACCAGTCATCCCTAAGGTTATAGCCGTCAGCAGCATAGCTGGCAGTGACAAGTTCAAACACCGACAAAGGAACACCACCGGTATTCACTTTTTCAAAAACGAGACAAACGGCTTCTTTTGTCGTGTCTTTTTTCAGGACAATCAGAGGGATTTGGTAATCATTATAGGCATCCAGAACCTTCGTCTTGAATTCGAAGAAGAGCTGTATGGCTTCAGTATTGTAGGTATAAAGATCTTTTAGCCAGGCCATCGCTTCGAGAATTTCGGAGCAAGGGAAATAAAGCTGTTGGCACTCATTTTTTCTGTCTGAGAGATCAAGTTCAACCTTGCGACCAAAATCGCTGCGGATCTGGCGGCTACCATCTGTTGCGATAATTGCATCGTCTAGACGATCTGCACCTTCGAGCGCAGTAGGGATATGGATATAGTAATGACGATCAATCGGTTTACCTTTATCGGTCGTCGTTTTTACCGGACCCGAGAGTTTAAGTACCTGGGTTAATGTCGTCAGACGCTGCTGACCGTCCAGTATTAATTTTTCGGGGGCAGGAAGGCCAACTGGAGACACATTCTCGACGGGGCGAACCTGAAAACGGACTTCGCCACCGGTTTCAAGAAGCATTACAGCACCGACAGGAAATGAACGACCCAGACTCACCAAAAGGCTGCGTACATGTTCATCATCCCATACCCATCCGCGCTGAAAATCAGGGAGCTGAATTTTCCCCTCAACGATGTCTTTCAAAAGGTCTTTAAGAGGTAATTTGGTACTATCAAATGTCGACATTTTTACATCCTTGCTGTGGGGAAATTAGTAAGTGTTGCTAATTTAATGTACTAAAAATATTGGAATTTAAGTTTGGTACTGTATTTAGTAACGATAAACCTCTCTCCTGTGCCACTCCACAAACTCCTCTCGCGGATAATTCCCTTTCATCATCGGCAGCGCAATCTGCTTCCCGGCAAAGTCCCAGAACAGCCTCCCAACAATCCCACTTCCACTCCCATTCACCGCCTCAGACACCAGTACCCGCATACTCTCATCCAGCCCAATCGATCCCTTATCAAATGCCTTATGATGAATCGCACAAAGCGCCAGCCCGTTCGGGATTTCACACGGCCCGCCATATTGTTTCCATTTGATATGCGCAGCTTCGAGTGCAACGCTGGCGTTATCGTGTCGCATGTTGAATCCGCAGATCGCACATTCATAGTTATACGCACGCAGCACCTGCTGGCGGAAAAGTGGATCACGCACTTTGCGGATCTGCTGAATATCAAAACCCATCTCATCCGCGATCTCTTCCTGAATGCTTTCAGGGAAGTGCATTTCAAGGATCTGTTGTGCGAGTGAGCCGATCAGTTTTGAGTTTTGACTGAGCAATGCATAGTTTTCTTCATCAAACCCACCTGCAACGCAATGTTTAACAAGTTCTCCCGCAGGCGGCTGTCGGCTTCCTGATGTCGAACAGAACTCGTCATTTTCCAGTTCCCAGAACCCATCGCCTTTGAGGCGCCAGAACGGCATGTCAGGGCGATACTGGGCACGTTGCGGGCCAAACCGTTCCAGCAGGCTATGCAGCTGATCGCGCACTTCCGTACCGTAGTCGAACAGGCGCGCATGTCCCTGCTGATAGTTCGCCAGCACATACAGGAGCAATAGAGGTTTATGTGGCGCACGCTGTTCGCCTTTGCGCCAGATGGTGATGTCGGCAATTGCCTGTTCGAGAGTTTTGCTGGAAGCCATCGCGTTATGGGAAAAGGTAAATAATTGCGATGATGCTCGCAAAACCTAAACCGATCAACCTACTACTTTCTCACAATCAACAAAAACATGGCGTTACCGCACATGCCTTTATTTCCTGAATCCGCCTCGCATTTCCCAAATTTACCCACCGCAAAACCGCTGTGTTTATATTCAGCTCTGTATAATAGGCAGCAGTAATTACGCCAAACGGCAAAGGAAGTATCGAGGAATATTTAAAGAAGAATTCGCGATATGAAGGTGCAGCAACACCCCCATACCGCTAACCACAACCAACTATCCTAGGAGTTGAAAATGGCTGCGACGAATTTTAAGCCAGAGTTTACTGTTTGCAAAACAGAATCAGACGCTTTTACCGGCGTGATTGAAAACCACGAGCTGGTACGCAAAAACAGCGCCCGCCGTCTTCACGGCAACCAGACCCGTACCGCGCCCGTCCATCCAAGGGCGGAGACGCCGCAGGCGAGTTCAGCCTGTTGCGAACTCTATTCACGGGTGGACAATAATTATCTTCCTCTGGAGGGAGAGTGGTTATCCCGGGCGGGTTTTATTAACGGGATGCCGGTCAAAATCCGGGTGATGAAAGACTGCATTGTGATTACGCCACAACATACAAGAGAATTATGGGGATGTCTGGATGGTATGAGTGCGGTGAATATTAATAAACAGAAAGTCGCGCAGTGGTTGAAGACGTTTCCGGGGGCACTGAATGATACGGGTGATGTGCCGGTGATCACGCGAGGACGCGGATTACCTGGTTAAGAGTATCTCCAAATGCCCACCTCCAAAACAACTGTGGGGGTGGGTGCTCAGGGTTTTATGTTGTAATGAGGGCCTCTAAGAACGTCATGATCACCTTTACTGGCCTGATCCGGCCAGCTTTCCGACTCACTCAAGCCTATTAATCTGGATATTTTTCTTCTCCACTGCAATCTCCCCGCTATCTTTTAGTTCGGATAGTGCCCGGTTAAGACTCGATATTGATACACCAAGCAGTGTCGCCATCTCTTTAAACGTAACTGGCAGATGTATATTACTGGCTGGAAAACCATACCATTCGTAGCGCTGAGAAATCAGTTTAAGATACTCTCTAACCTTTGCTTGCGAATCCGGTCTGACTAATACTGCAATCATCTTCTTCTGTTCGGCTATTTCAAACGAGAGCATGTCCGTGATGTAGTCGATAAAATGCTCAGTTATCTGGCTGAGATCGTAAATTCTGTTGCGTTCCAGTAAGCAGAGTTGAATATCTGTCGCCGCAATAGCTTGAGCGTGATAGGAATGAGTGTGGAGATCTTCAGTGCCAATAACCTGGCCAGGGGTTTTAACATTCACTATATTACCCCTGGCATCATAGATTTTTACCGTCCCCGAGCGGAGCGCCATCATATGCGTGATTGAATCACCGGGGCGATAAAGGTGGTTTCCTTTTTTTATCTCTTTTTTCCGTTGTAGACTTCTGGTGAATAGCGCTACTTTTTTATCAAAAAGATAGTCTTTGCACATCTTACCAAAGCAACATTTCTCACAACTTACGCACTGCGATCTACTGGCCATTTTTTAAATGCCTTATGTATGAAATTTCAAGCAGGTGATTTGTCGGTGAACAAGTTTGATCATTATACCGCACCCGATTAAGTGATTTTTCCTAAACGTATCACTACCTATGAACTATCTGAATGGCATGTGTTTTTAACCTGAGGGCTTGAATAAAAGCCATGTAAACAGCACGATGAAAGCTCTTTGATTTTGTTAAAATACATTGTCCATGATGTTACAGAAATACTCCTGAAAGTGATTACCATCTCGATTAAATAATCATATGGAATGTTTTTGCATTAAAATTGATTTTTACCCACAATGGGCAAACTCTGTTGAATCGAGCTGTTTTGGTGATTAATTTTGAAACTAAAGAATTGCGCAGAATAAAAAACTATAAAATTATTTATTTAAGGTTTTTGGTGTTAGTGAATTATTTTAAATTCTTTTAATTTTTAAATTGATTTTTCTGTGTTCATATACGGTCTATCCAGTGCGGATGTTTATCTACTCACCTGCATGATGGAAAAACAATTGCACCCAATAAAGCAGACGTATGCACGTAATGCTTTGGCCTTTGGCTTTGGGTTAATCTCAAACAAATGTATAGCAGGAATAATAATGTTCAAGAAAAGTCTGGTGGCAGCCTCTATTTTGGTTTTATCCGGAAGCGTATTTGCAGCAACTGATGAAGGCGTTGCGGGTGGTACCATTACTTTTAACGGCAGCGTTACTGATACTACCTGTAATGTAACCACCAATAACGGTTCTGATTTCACTGTTAACCTTTCACCAGTTACTACTACCGATCTGGGTACTGACGTTGGTGTGGTTACTACTGGTGCAAAAGAATTCACAATGGCGGTTTCAGGTTGTACTGGTTATTCAGCTGATACTGATGCGCTGAAAGTTAGCTTTACCAGCAGCAACGTATCTGACGATGAAAAATATCTCACCAACTATAGCGGTACTGCTGAAGGTGTGGGTATTGCTCTGACTACTGATGGTTCTACTCAGGTTAATTTTAACGAAGCTCTGGACACTGGTTTAACTGCAGCAGATGTTTCCGGTAGCACCAGCACTTCAAATATCACTTATTACGCTAACTACTACAACTACGGTGGCGCAGCAACGTCTACCGGTAGCGTTGTTACTACTGCAACGTATACCTTCAGTTACGAGTAAGATAATACAGCTGGGGCTGGTACAGCCCCAGTTTTATAAGAAGCATATAATGAAAAAGTTAATATTATTATTTTCAGCCATGGTCATTTCTTTTGCAGGAAATGCCAGCGTAGTGATCAATGCGACACGCATTATTTACCCGGCACAGTCGAAGTATGTCAATATCCAGCTCGTAAACCGCAGTAAAACTACACATCTTGTTCAATCGTGGATCGATACAGGAAACCCGGGTGCGGCACCGGAAACCATTAAAACACCGTTTAGTCTGACACCACCTGTGGTCAAAATGGCCGCGAATGATGGACAGGCATTGAAACTCTCGCTGATTAATGGCGAACAACTACCAAAAGACAGAGAGAGCGTCTACTGGCTCAATGTGCTGGATGTTCCGCCGGTACCGGAAGCATCAAAAGACGGTGACAACTATTTACAGGTCGCATTGCGCAGCCGCATCAAGCTGCTTTATCGTCCAGAGAATTTGTCTGAACTCAGTAATGAAACGATTAAAAAAGTGAGCCTGAGCCAGCAGTCGGGTGCGACCTGTCTGAAAAATGATTCGCCTTACTACATCACCATTACGGAAATTGTGAGCTGGCACGGTGGCGATATTAAGAAGAAAACGACAGAAAAAAACCTATTAACAAATGCTGCGTTTATTTCGCCGTTCAGTTGTATGCAAATTGCTGGAAGTATTAAGCAAGCGGGAAGTTACCGCGCCGCATGGATTGATGACTACGGTTCAAAGCGTTATGCATTAATTAGTTGACTCCTTTACCAGATCTCCTGGGCAACAGAACATGAAATATAAGAATATCCTTCGTCGGGGATTATTAGTTAATTCCATCTGGGCTGCGCTATATGCTGGTTGCTCCTTTGCTGAAGACTTCAATAACAGTTTATTGATGGGAAATTCAGCAAATATGGACTGGAACAATAAAGCTGTTGTTATGACCCCAGGGGAATATGAGTTTGATGTTTATATTAATGATGACTGGAAAGGGAAGTTCGCCTTTATTGTCGGGAACGATAACAAAGGCACGCTGAAGATAAAAACGGACGAAGCCCACAAGCTTGATATTCGTGAGTTAGGGCCGGTTCTTGATGCTGAGAAGGGGGAGTATATCGATGTTGATAAAATACTCCATGGCGGCTCAAGCTCACTGAAACCCGGCGAAATGCGGGTCAATCTCGAAATCCCTCAGGCGTATGTGACGCGGAGTGAAAGAAACTGGGTATCTCCGGAAAGATGGGATACCGGTATCAACGGCGCCTATACCAACTATAACCTGAGCTATTACAACTTTCGTGGGAAAAAAGAGGGTTATACCGATTCGGATAACGTTTATTTGTCCCTTAACAGTGGGCTGAACCTGTTCGGATGGCATCTTATTGATAACTCCAGCTATAGCCGCTCAAGTTCAGGGGAATCGGGCAAGTGGCGCAACTCCACGCGCTATATTGAGCGTCCATTTGCAAGCATCAACGCTATTTTACGACTCGGTGATGCTAACACGTCATCGGAGTATTTTGAGAGCATCCGCTTTCGCGGTATGTCGGTAATCAAAAGTCAGCAGATGTTGCCGGACAGCCAGCGAGTGTATATGCCTGTAGTGAGCGGTCTGGCTACCAGTTCGGCAGTCGTTCGCGTATTGCAGGATGGTAACGTTATTTATCAGATTACCGTGCCTCCAGGACCGTTCGCGATTCGTGATTTAATGCCCACTGGCTCACGAAATGAGCTTCACGTTGAAGTTAAGAACAGCAGTGGCCAGACTGAGACATTTATCGTCCCGTTCTCATCCATGCCTGGCATGTTGCGTCCGGGGACCAGCGACTATCGCCTGAATATGGGTGAGGTGAACATGCGCAATTCGAATGACAATTCGAAATTTGTGCAATATAGCTACACCTATGGTGTAAACAACTATACGTCCTTGTTTGCTGGCTTAACGCTTAATAATGACTATAAATCATGGTTGGCAGGCAGCACGGTTTCTTTGCCCTATGTCGGTTCATTCTCCGGAACAGTTGAACAAGCACATTACCAATTACCGGATTCGGAGAGACAGAGTGGTGAGAAATACTCCATTTCATGGAGTAAGTACTTCGAGACAAAAACTAACGTAACATTAGCGTCTTATTATTATCGCACACAGGATTATGCTTCTTTTAGCGACTATATCGCCTCTAAGGAAAACCTTGAGCAATACGGTTATACAAGCACAACGCGAAACAGTAAGCAGGCATTCAGCGCATCAGTATCGCAAACACTGCCGCAGGATTTAGGTAAATTAACCCTTACAGGATACTGGCGTGACTATTGGAATAATCAGCGTAGTAATCGTCAGTACAACCTGACTTACAGTAATAATTACAAAGATATAACTTATAGTCTATCGCTGCGGCGTACTGAGTATACTCAGAGCTATTACGACACTGATTATGACGGTAATGAAGTCAGTAACCTGAGAAAAAATAAGAGCGCGGATGAGAGCATTTATTTCTCAATGTCTATCCCGATGAGTATTTTTGATACACGTGCAACGGTATCTTCCCGTACCACCATTGAAAAAGGGAAATATGCATCATCTGACGTGAGCCTCAGCGGCGAAATGAAGGATGTTAGCTATAGCATGGTGTTAACGAACGATAATGATGTTAAGTCACGTTCGGCAGATCTCTATGCTTCATGGGATAATAGTTATAGCAGCCTGAGTGCAGGTCTGACAGAAGCCTCAGACTATCGCCAGCTCAGCCTGGGTGCCAGCGGCAATATTCTGGCCTGGTCCTCCGGTGTGCTGGCATCAGGTACCACGGGGCGTAATTTTGTGATTATTGATGCCCCAGGGTTAAATAATGCAGTCGTTAATGGTAATACAGCGGTAAGAACTAATTCCAGTGGGCGTGCGTTATCAACCAGTGCCGTCGCCTATCGTCAGAACCATTATCGTCTGGATCCTGACGGCACGCAGGATAGTAGCGTGGATCTTTTAGGGAATATTGAATACATCGCGCCTTATGAAGGTAGTATTACGTATTTGAAATATAAAACGGATACGCGTAAGACATACACGCTAAATATTATGCGTCCCGAAAACGAAGCACTGCCATTTGGTGCATCCGTAATGGACGCAAGTGAAAATCTATTGGGATATGTATCTCAGGGCAGTCAGGTATATTTGAAAGCAGATAAACTGCCAAAAGTTCTGAAAGTTAATATTAGCAGTAAAAAGCATAAGCAGTTCTGCACAGTAACGTCACCGGCAGAAGATAGTTTAAATGTGTGTAAATAACCACCACTATGTGGTGGTTACAATCAAACAAGTAAAATTAGTGGAATTATGTCTCACAGATATTGTATCGATTCTGATAATGCTTTTCTCTCATTGGCTATCCAGCACATCTTTGATGAGCTGGAGCCTGAAATTTGGCCCGAGAATGAAGGGCGGATATTGATTCTTTCTGAGAAAAAGAGAATTCAGGATATCCTTTCTGGTAAGCGGTACCGGCTCGAGGAATATGATTTGATTATATGCTCGGAGCCATATTACACACTTTGCCGGAAATATATTGGGAAAGTCACCAGAAAAATTATCAGTGTGGATAATGGCATCAATACGCTGAAGAAAGACATTATTGGTTTTTTTACCCATGATGAAGAACCACATTCATTAAACGACATTAGCCAGTTAATGACATTAACTCAGAATGAGCGTGTCACTATTACGAAATATATCTCTCCGTATGATAATTTTAAATCTGCTCGCCAGGATATAAGTAATCTTAAAACCACATCTCGTTATAAACGTGCAGCAATGACGAAGTTAGGATTTACGAGTAACATAGAACTGTGGCTGGCTATTAACTTCTTATTCTATCTGGGGTACATTTCTTTTTATAATGTAGAGAGAAAGAATAAAGTAATCATTCTTTATCACCAGGATACGCTGCAAGACAATGTCTGTTATTTTTAATGTCGACCGTAAATAGATATTTTAATGAAAATTTCCGTCCAAGATTGTTTAAATTTAATTAATGTGGTAGTTGAGCCACTTTTTAGCGATTTGGCATTGCACCTGCGCCAAAGTTCTTTAATCGCTTTTTACATCGCACGTAATTTGAAATTATCAGATGCACAAATAAAAGATGTTTTCATTTCTGCCAGTCTACATGATTTGGGATTATTGCTGAAAAGTGCTCAGAATTACCGCCTGGACGCGGAAGATATTCTTGGCGGTTATTATCTAAACGGGCTGGAAGTTCAGAATGAAATTGCTATGTTTAATCGCATCAGTAATTCTCTTTATGTACAGGAAAGTAATTGCACCCTGGTTAATGATATCGTCTACTTTTCTGATGCTTTTGAACTTTATCTAAATAAGCAGGATGAAGATTTTATTTCCTATTCTGAGACCCTGGTGGAGGATTTCTTTTCCCGTCACTCAGATTTTCGTCACGAAATCGTGGATGCAATGAATCGCCTTGCTAAGGACGATGTATTTTGGTTGCGTCTGGAATCCAGTAATATGCATAAGGTTTTACAACGGATAAGCCCGTTACGAGATTCTTACGTGACGCTTGAAGATCTTAAAGATATCTGCCTGATTCTGGCTCGCATAGTGGATATCCACAGCAGTTTTACCGTTACACATAGCACCAGTGTCAGCCATGTTGCGGCTAAAATTGCCAGCCTGATGTCCTATCCACAGGAGCAGCAGCAGAAGATTGGCATCGCCGGTTATTTGCATGATATTGGCAAGGTATACATTCCTTCAGAAATACTGAATAAAGAAGGGCAGCTAACGCGAAAAGAACGTGCGTTGATGAAAAAACATAGCTATAAAACTCTTGAGATGCTTAGTTATATCAAATCATTGCAAGAGATTATCCCCTGGGCAGCAAATCATCATGAGCGACTGGATGGCTCTGGTTATCCGTTTGGCTTAAATGCTAACGAACTGGATGAAACGTCGAGGATAATTGCTATCGCCGATATGTTTACCGCATTAACGGAAGATAGGCCGTATCGTAAAGGAATGGAGTTATCGCAGGTGGTGGATATACTTGATAGTGAAGTGGCGCAGGGCAAATTGGATGGGTTGATTGTTGATATTGTCAAGCGTAACATTTATGCTCTTTTTGATTGTGTAGGCAAAATTATTCTTAAATGATTAGTTATGTCATTAACAACAACCCTCCTTTTTATGTGTCTATATTAACTCTATGAAATATCGCATCGCTGACAACATTGTTTTTGACACTGAATCAGATTGGATCGTACAGCACGAGGGTGACAGTGTGCTGGAAGAAAAAAAATTAACTAAAACAGCAGCTCAAATTCTGACTATCCTGTTGTCAAGTTATGGTGAACTTGTTGAGCGCGACTTTTTATTAAGTGAAGTATGGGAGAGTCGGGGGCATCATGGCTCGAATTCTTCGCTAAATCAATATATTAGCATCATAAGAAAGACGTTATATGAGATGGGGGTTCCCAAGGACTGCATCGTTTCTGAGCCAAAAAAGGGGTTCATCTTCTCCAGAGCAATCGCAGTTACTGAGATCGTGCCACAAGATCTTCCACATCAGGAAGAGCATTCTTCAGTCTCAGGTTCATATCCGGTTATCCTGCATCCGGACAGAAACAGCAGTTTCACTAAAAAACTCCGGGATAATCGGAGCCAGGCGATAAATATTATGCTGTGGGCACTGGTTGTCATCAGCATGTTGGCTTGTTTTTATGAGCTTAATAAAGTCTCGGGTGTTGCTGGTAACCACGAGACAGTTAAAATATTTACATTAAAAAAATGTGATGTGCTTTCTGATACGACTAAGTATGCATCATATCAACAGATAATGCAGGATATTATCTATGACCTGCATCCAGATATCGAAAAACAATGCGCTTCTGGAAATATGAGCATTTTTATTCGAGTACAGCCTAGTGTTTACTTCGGTCATGTTGGGCGCGTATTTTTGGCATTATGCGCCGCTAAGCCGGGTAGCAATGACTTTGCGTATTGTGAGAATAATTACCGATACAACTATCTGTACCGTCGGAGTAATGGATAAAATGCGTTTAATATCTATCATATTGCTGGCGATTAATATTGCTGTTTTAGCGACTTTACTCATTTTACGCCTGCCGGGCCCAGAGTATTTTAAGTCCACCTGTAGAGCTTATATGAATTATCATGGCATTGCTGAAGATGGAGGGTTTAACTTTACAGGCGATGTGTCTTTTGTCTTTAATAAGAATAAAACTGGGCGTTATTACATTTCAGGTACTATGGATGACAAAGGTGGAGACTACTCTATTTCTCGCCTCGTTAATTTCACGTATCAACATAAGGAGGATAGTGAGTATATCTTGACACCAGTCTCCATTGATACGTCGATACATGACAATGTGTCTGACAAAATCCATGAAAGATTAAAGAAAATGTTGCCATTGACACAAAAGCTATCAGTTAATATTGGTGCTAATGATAATTATATCATTTTCAGCAATGCCGTAAGCCCATTATTTATTTGTGTAAATCTGTAAGATTGCTAATAATCGACGTTTGATAACTCCGCTCCGCCCCTGTCCTTCAAAGTTGTTTTTGGAACCAGGATATGTTGATACATATCCTCATTCCATTGTGTTGAGCAACGCGACCACCAATGCGAGATGACCTTACTGTCTATTTATTTAAGACAGTTAGTAATCTCCTTACTTGCATTTCAGCAAATCTTTTTTCCGTATCGCTGGTTTCTAAATGTGAAAAATTAGCCACAAGCCATCGTTGCATTTTTTCACGAGCCTGAATCGCCTGGTGTCTCTTGAGGTGCCTGTGGATTATTGGTATATATTCATAAGGAAAGGCTCCTGGTATGAAATTACCTATTTTACGGGCGCAAACATGATCCCTGGGAAAAAGTGAAACAAGAATTTCTTTGAACTCTTCATTTGCAGATATTCTTATTTCAGATTCTTTTTGTGGGTTGATTTTCACTTGGTAGTTACTCTAATTTATTATCCTGGTTATGTTTTAGGAGGGCTACACTGTTTGTTCTTTTCTCAATCTTTAAGTGGCACAATGTTTAGCTGAAGGCTTCGTTTATCGTTTTTGTGCCACTTAGGATCCTTTTGCTGGTCTTTTAATTAATCGTAGCCAAACATGATTTGAGCTGTTGCCGTCACTGAACCCGTCGTCAGTGCAGAAGCATTATAGACCTTATAATAGGCATAGAGATTGATATTGAATGCCGATTCTACAGAGTCGTTTTCTGCGATATTAAGAATAGCGGTGGCACCAGAATTTGATGTTCCGCTTGAAAAAATCAAATCACTTCCACTGGTTGTTGAGCGAACGGATACGCCTACACCACCTGCTTCTGAGTCTTCATTAACCAGTATGGTTCCTGTATCGGCACTATTCAAAATATCATTACTGGAAAACCATGCTGTAATATTGCGAGTCGACATCGAATCGCCCAGGGCATCTCTACAGCTTACTGGTAGGCGAAAGCTGGTACCCGGAGCCTCACCACTTGCGTTTAACACGTCGATAGTCGTAGGGGGTAATTTAATCGTGATATCTTTTGTTAGATTGCATGTTGTTTGTTCTGGTTCAAATTGTACGCTGAGCTTCTCGTAAGCCATATATCGCGCTGTCGACCATTTGGCTGTGTCATTCATCATATAATCCCAAACGTTTTGCGCGTAGGTGGAACAACTCCACACCAGAACACAGTCATACTTAGAGCTGGAATCGCCGTCACTTAAGATGGCCGGATAGAGGTTAATCGAACTTCCGGTGGTTGTCTTTGTATAATCGGCAACGCCGCTTGGTGCCGAATTTAGTAGCTCAAACGTCAGGGTATACTGAGTCTGGTAATTACTCATACCGTGAATGCCGGTTATACCGGATACGCTCTGTTTAGTATTTCCTGTAATTTCATTCGTAACTTTTATCCAGTAATCCGTTGAGCCATCTGTGCTGCTGAAATTCATATATACAGGATTTCCGCCGAATGCATCGAAAAAATATACTGTATCTAAAATACCGGTGGTGCACGTCATGCTACCGGACCAGTTTGTTGTATATGAAACGGTATACGTTGATGAGGATGCAAAAGCGGTTGATAGGTTGAGGGACTTGTTTGACTGTTTAACGCTGCCTAATGTTATTCCGCATGATGCAAATGCAATTTGGCTGCTAAATAACATTAGTACGATGAAGGAAAGTATGAAGGCTATTATACGTCTGTAAATCATGAGGGGGAGTCTCAGTTCTTGCGTACGAAGAGTACCTATAATACGCTGTATCAGTTTTGAATTTAGTAGTCATCTATTCTTAGCTTCATTCATTAAAACATAGAGATCGCAATAGTTAAAATAAAAGTGTATAAAATAAATTAAAAATTAATTCATGGTGTTTAGTCCTTGTTTGTGTTGTTTTTATAGGTTTATCTTCTGTTTTTAAAGCGATTTTAGCTTCACAAAGCTGTCATGATATGATGGTTAGAACAGGGCAAAATTATTTCTTTTCATTTGCAGGATTTTCATTATGGTTTCCGAGTAAATACAAACAACTTGTTAACATGCTTTTTTCTTGTTGATATCAAAGTTGTTAGTATTTTCAGTTTCTGGAGTCACTGGTGAATAACTTATGACAGGCTAAATCTCTAATATGGATCCATCAAATATTGTTAATGTCGAAGTGATTACCTGCTCGTTTCTTTAGACAGATAAACGTGCAGGTATGGTTTTTAGCTCATGCGTGCATTCTGGTTTGTTACCTTCTCACATTTAAAGTCAGTAATACTTACGCGTACATCATACATTCTACCTACGACATTAACTTTTCTGAAGCTTTTAATACAATCCTTCATGGAGATTTTTTTATTTGAGTAGCGCGTCCACTTAACAGGAAGACCACCATCTTTTTCAATTATTGCGGTTATTTTATACATTTTTTATTGTGTCAAAAATTAGTGCCTATTAAATATTGAGAGTCACAATAACTGCCAATAAGTAAAGTTATTAACTAAAGCATACGTTAGCACTGTTTTCCTTAATGATAAATTAAAACTCATTAAAACTTACTCGTTATTTATAAATATAACGATAGCAAGTGAATTAGTTACGCCGTCAGGAGAGCAAGACGAGAACCCTGTATTGAATCTAAGCTTTTTTATGTGCAAATCAGTAATGATGTTTGTGAGGACCACATCGAAAAATGAACTCCACGGCAGTTTGTAAAAATAATGTTGAATTAATATGTGTTTTTATTAAACTCCAGGCTTTATTAATTAAATAAAAATGTCATTTGAATGGTTTTTGAAAATATTTCATAAATTCATTTTCAAAGTATTGCCAATGAGAAATGCGGGTGTAGTATTTTTCTCAGGAAACAGCTGAGGATATGAAGATGATTAGAATATTTAAAATTTCTATGGCATTAATTACATTATCTTCTTTAAATGTATGTGCGCACGAAATAAACTTTGTTGGCAAGGTCGTCGATAATGCGTATTCTGCCAGAAATACATGTTTAGAAAGGGCCATCAATGATGGTGAGGGGGGCGTGTGCGCCTCCCCATCCGGCTCGGTGATCCATACCGTTGTGAAAGAAGAAAGTGTTTCTTATCGGGGTAACTCCGTGGCCGCAAGATTTATTACGATGAACTTTTCGTGATAATAATCACCAGAGATCTTCGATAGTAATAATTAGCTCATTGATATTAAATACAGACCCGGAAAGAGTAATCTTTTGACTAAGAGTGGCCTGATTTAATAAAAGTTGAGAATGTTAATAAACATCCGTTAGCGACTTTGTTTGTTTTGACTCGATGTGTGCAGTGAAGCCACTACTGAATTATCACAGAACCATTTTCCGGCCTGGTTCGTCATTTTTAAATTGACCATGCTGGCATGTTTACTCCGACTACCATGTTCTTCGCTCCGGGAGAAATGGACCGTGACAGGGCATTCAAACTCACTTTTTGCATCCTTAGACTGTTTGCATTTCATACTTTTTTCCAGTGAAATAATAGAAATGTAACGATGGTCTTCTTTTCCGTTCCTTTCTCCTATCCATTCAGCATCTGCATATAATCGTGTTTTAATTGACGAGATCATGTCTTTTACTGTTGGTTCATCGTTACTGTCACAGCCTGTAGAAAATAAAGGCATCAGTAATACCATTGATGTACAGATTAATTTCATAAAAAACTTAATGTATAGTATGAATTGAATGTGTTTGGTGGCGTTGTATTTTCTATCGTGATTTAATTCTAATAAAGAAATGTATGCATTATGAATACCTAATGCTATAGTTTGAAAAAGAAGGGTAATCTATTTTTTTATGTACAAACAGTGTGGCTTGGCCTCACTGTTTGTACAGGGAGATACTATTATTCGTAGCTGAAGGTATAAGTGGCAGTAGTTACAACAGTACCCGTCGCAACATTGTCGGTTCCGCCATAGTTATAGTAGTTAGCATAGAAGTTAATTGTCTGGCTATCATCAGCAGATGCAAAGTCAGCACCCGTAAAGCCAGTGTCCAGCGCTTCATTCAAATTAACGAGGGTAGAGCCGTCAGTCGTCAGAGCAATACCAACGTTTTCAGCAGTACCGCTGTAGTTAGTGAGATATTTTTCGTCGTCAGAAACGTTGGAGCTGGTAAAGCTGATTTTCAGCGCTTCGCTTGAATCGGTATAGCCAGTACAGCCAGATACTGCCATAGAGAACTGTTTAGCACCCGCAGTGACTACACCAGTACCATTAGCAGTCAGATCGGTTGTTGTGATCGGATCCAGGTTTACGGTGAAATCAGAACCATTATTAGTGGTCACATTACAGGTTGTATCCGTTACGGTTCCGTTGAAAGTAATGGTACCACCTGCAACCCCTTCATCAGTAGCGGCAAATGCAGAACCACTCATTACAATCAGTGATGCAGCGACCAGGCTTTTCTTGAACATGATATTTCTCTTTTTTTGATTGATACTTTGTCATCGAGTGAATTCGATGTCTTTCGTTTGCTTTAGCTTCACAGGACAAGGAAAAACAATGGGGGGCTTTTCCCGCCTGAGAATGGCAATAATCAAAACACAGTTAGAAAAACATCGAAATTAAAAACATTTAAAAATAAATAGGGACTTTGACCCAAACATATTACTCATTTCTATAGTTAAAAATTCTAGTTTTACTCTGATATTGGGTTTTTATAGCACGATTGTTCGAAAAACAAGCATGTTGATGAGGGGTTAAAAATAGAAAAACTGTTCATTTGATATGTTTACTGGTGATCGCTATTACAGTTTTTAAACAAGTTTTGACGCTAAATCAATTAATAATCCATCAACATTATTAGTTTTGATATGTAAATCAGGCTTTGAGTTTTTGTTTTTAGGGGGGGCGCCATATCGGCGAGTATAATTTATACCGTGATTGGCTTTTCGTGACAGGAATGAGGAAGTGTTAAAAATTATACGTTTGGAAGGTTTATTGGCCTGATTCAGGCCTGGGTGAATAGCAATACACTTTCTGACCGCACCATCGCTGGCGAGTGACTATCTGTGAAATTAATAAGCGTTGCCCATACTAGTCATAGCCAAACATAATCTGGGCGGTCGCTACTATTTCTCCGGCTGTTAATGCGGTTACATTGTACACTTTATAGTAAGCATTAAGTGAAATATAGTTTACTTTCTCAATATCATCACCGGCCTTGATTTCGAGTAAGGTTGTTGCATCAGAGCCTGAAGAGCTCGCGCTAAAAATAATATCCCGACCGGTAATCGGGCTCTTTAATGAAATGCCCACGCCGCCAGCCGTTGAGTCATCGTTGACAAGCACCGTACCCGAATCCGCATCATTCAGAATATCGTGGCTGGATAGCCATGCACGAATATTTCGTGTGGAAGTGGTGCCAGCAAGCGCATCTGCACATTCAATCGGTAAACGGAACGTGGTGCCTGAATCTTCGCCGTTGCGGGTGAGACGATCCATCGACGCAGCGGGCAATTTAATCGTCATATCATGCGTCAGATTGCACGTCGTCTGGTTTGGTGCGAACTGAATGCTCATTTTTTCATAGGCGATATAGCGGCTGGTTGACCAGGTTGCAGTGTCGTTGATCATATAGTCCCAGACGTTTTCGCCATAAGTTGAACACTTGTTTCCCCAGATATTGCAGTCATAGGTATTACTGCCATCACCGTGACCACTCATTACCGCAGGAATTACAGATAATACACCACTGGTGGTACTTTTTGTCATATTACTCACTCCAGACGGGGCGCTGGAGAGGAGTTCAAAAACAAGAGTGTATTGAGTCTGATAACTGGCTATAGAGTGCTTGCCTGCAATTCCGTTTACCTTCTCTTTAGTACTCCCGGAAATGGTTGCAGTTGTTTTAATCCAGTATTCTTCTTGACCATCGCTGGATGAAAAGTGTAAGTAGACGGGGCTGTTATTAAATCCGGTAAAGAAGAAGACATTGTCCAGCCCAATCCCGTAAGTACAGGACATCTTCCCTGACCAACTGGTGTTATAGGTCACCGAATAAATTGAGGACTGAGAGAATACCTTCGATAAGTTCAGCGACTTATCTGATTCTGCAACGCGAGTTTTAGAAAACAGTCCACTTGAAACATCACAGGTATTGCTCAGCAGTCCCCTGTTCTCAGCGCTTTCTGCTGCATACATTTGGCCACTAAAGAAAATAAATGTGAAGATCAGCGAGGCCCATAGCGCTTTCGGAAGATTACATTTCATAAATCTAAAATGTCCAAAAAAATAGTGAAATAATTAGCAATGTAACTAATTCAGTTCTGTAACTTATTTAATTTATGTTCTCATCTTTTAATTGTTTTTGAAAATACAAAGCCCGCAACTCTACTATTTTCGGATTTAGCTACGTCATTTTAGCTTTTATTTAACTTTCTAAAAAAGGAAAGCCGCATCAGCTCCGGCCTTCCTTCTCGCTTTCACGACAATCGCGGTAATCCTAATCCGCTTTTCACTTCTTCAAGCGTCGTCTGGGTCAGGGCGTAAGCTCGCTCGCTGCCTTCCCGAATTATCGCCATAAGTGCGCCTTTATCCTGCATATACATCGCCCGCCGCTCGCGCATCGGGGCAATCAGCTCCTGCAAGCACGCTTCCAGTTCGTTCTTACACACCCGGTCTCCCAGCCCGCCGGCCTGATAGTGCGCCTTCATCGCTGCAACCTTGTCTTTGTCCGGATGAAACGCATCGAGGTAAGTAAACACCACATTCCCCTCAATCTGCCCCGGATCGTTCACTTTCAGGTGGTTCGGGTCGGTGTACATGGCGCTTACCGCGCGGTGGATGGTCTCTTCGCTGGCGGAAAGGTGCAGCGTGTTGCCGAGCGATTTCGACATCTTGGCGCTGCCGTCGATGCCGGGCAGGCGGCTGGTGTCGCTCAGTATTGCCTTGCAGTGGCGCAACACCGGAGCGGGCAGCAGGCTATTCATCTTGTGCACAATCTCGTTGGTCTGTTCAATCATCGGCAGCTGGTCGTCGCCGACGGGCACGCACTCGGCCTTAAACGCGGTGATGTCCGCCGCCTGGCTGATGGGGTAGGCCATAAACCCGACCGGCAGCGAGCGGGCGAAGCCCTTCTGCGCAATCTCGTTTTTCACCGTCGGGTTACGCTCCACGCGGGCGACGGTGACGATGTTCATATACAGCATCGTCAGCTCGGCGAGGGCGGGCAGGGCGGACTGCAGGCAGATCGTGGTCAGGTTCGGGTCGATGCCGGCGGCGAGGTAGTCGGCCAGCACTTCGGGGATGTTGTTGCGGATCTTCTGCGGGTTGCTGCCGTTGTCGGTCAGCCCCTGCAGGTCGGCAATCAGCACAAACTGGCTGTGCGTCTGCTGGAGCGCCACGCGCTGGCGCAGCGATCCGACGAAGTGGCCAAGGTGCAGCGGGCCGGTTGGGCGATCGCCGGTGAGGATGGTTGGTGCGCTCATAAAGACTCCTTAATGGGCAGTTGCCGAAAGGGGTCTTAGAAATGTGAAAGCCGCCTTTCGGCGGCTATCTGAAAATGGGGAAAACTACTCCGTGCCGCCTTTAAGAAGGCAGCCACCAGCGGTTTACGGTGAGCACGGCGTGGTTTATGTTCATACAACTACAGTATCATAATCATTGAACAATTCAATTGCATCCTGCTCTACTTTAAAATGGTTACGATAAGGTTTGCCAAACCCAAGCCTACAGCCACGATTATAACTAACCTTAACTGCTCTATCTTTTTACGCTGTGATATGGCTTCTACTTGCAATATTTTTATATAGTTTAATGCTGTGTCAACATTTCCATTTTGAGTATTTTGTGTGACGTCGACCGTCTTAATATTCTCTGCATGGTTGGCGAGTACACCTCCTCCGGCTCCGGCACAAACAAAAAAAGCCATTTGAGTAAATATAGCAAGGTTCTCGTTGAAATCAGGGTTCATTAAGTCTTTATAGTTTTTTTGAAACAGTTCGGGGATTCCTAATCCCATGAAAATCCCAAAGAAAATGAGCGAAATCCCTTTTTCAACGCGCGAAAGACGCTTGCTTTCCAGAAGTGATATAAATGCTAAAAAAAGCCCGCCCAACAAAAAAAGCCATGCGGTTTCAAGGTTGGTATACCGCGTTATACTACAACCGATAATTATTAAGAAAAAAGAAATTATGAATGTCTGAAGATTGCTTAAACGGTATTTTATGATTTTTTTCATTTGGTTATATGTCCGAGGTATATGATAGCGAGTATCATATAACAAGATCTTCTGCATCTACTGCTGTCAATTATAGGGGGGCTAAATATGGAGTTCACTTAATGCAAATTACTCCGGAATGGTTTTGAAAAGGCTCTGTAGAGGTAAGATCAATTAACTAAATTTCAGTCATACGGGGCACGTCATGCTGCAATCACTCAACCACCTGACCCTCGCGGTCAGCGACCTGCAAAAAAGCGTCACCTTCTGGCACGAGCTGCTGGGGCTTGCGCTGCACGCCCGCTGGAATACCGGGGCCTACCTCACCTGCGGCGATCTGTGGCTCTGCCTCTCTTACGATGAGACGCGCCGTGTCGTGCCGCCGCAGGAAAGTGACTATACCCATTACGCGTTTAGCGTGGCGGAACAGGATTTTGCGCCGTTCTCGCGCAAGCTTGAACAGGCGGGCGTCAGCGTCTGGAAGCAGAATAAAAGCGAGGGGGCGTCGTTCTATTTTCTCGACCCGGACGGGCACAAGCTGGAGCTGCACGTGGGCAACCTCGCCGAGCGGCTGGCGGCGTGTCGGGAAAAGCCCTACGCAGGGATGATTTTTACCTCAGACGAGGCTTGATGCCCGCACCTTCAGCCTGCCCGCCAGCGTCACGTGCGTGGCGGCATCTTCCTGATTACACAGGTACTCCACCGCCAGCCGCCCCAGTTCGCTGTAGGGCAGCTGGATACTGGTCAGCGACGGGGTGAGCTGCTCGGAAATCTTCTGGTCGTCGTAGCCTGCCAGCAGCATATCCTGCGGAATATTGATGCCGTTTACCGCCAGCGCCTGGTAGCAGCCAATCGCCAGCCAGTCGCTGGCGCAGAAGATGGCATCCGGGCGTTCGGTCAGCTCCAGCAATGCAGCCGTTGCGGTAAAGGATTCGCTGAACTGCCAGTTGGTCTGCCGCACCAGGCTATCGTCACACGTTAAACCGGCCTGCTGTAGCGCCGCCCGGTAGCCTGCCAGCCGTTGACGAGTGGCCTCCATCCAGCTTTCTCCGGTGATGTGGGCGATACGCGTCGCGCCACAGGCAATCAGATGTTTGGTCACCTGGAAGGCGTTGGCGTAGTCGTCCGGGATAAACGACGGCAGCAGCGGCGAGTCAGGATCGCGCTGGTTCAGCAGCACCAGCGGAATACGGGGGCAGTCCCTGAACTCGGTCATGTCGACAAGCGTGGTGACGGGGGACGCAAGGATGATCCCGATGCAGTTGCGCTTCTCCAGCTGACGGATGATGTTCAGCGCCAGCTCGATGTCGTCGCCGTAGTCGTACACGGTAAGCAGGGTTTCATTGCGCCACGCAGCTTCCCGCGCCTGGCTGATGGCATCGATAAACGGATCGTAACTTTGCAGGGAACTCACCAGCAGGGCGATCTCTTCCTGGTTGCGCGGGGCGTGAATGGCGGGGAGGCGGTCGTAACCGAGCTCGGTGGCAACGCTAATCACCCGCTGGCGGGTGTCGTCGCTGAGCTTGATGTTGCGGGACTGGTTGAGCACCAGCGATACCGTCGCCTGCGACACCCCTGCCGCCCGCGCAATATCGTTCATCGTGACTTTAGTCTTTCGCTTCATCCGTCCTCTCCCTTTCGCGAATTCGCATCATACCCTAACTGTTCGCTTCCGCGCCGCCGATCACGTTTCTTATTCAGCGAAGCGTGAACTTTGTGAGTGCCGTCGCTTTTCTGAATGCCGTGATTTGCTCATTTATAACGCAGATAATATTTATTAGCTAAACATTATCAGTAAGAGGATGCGTAATGAAAGAGCAGTGGAGCAAAGCGCAGGCGCAGGCGTGGTATCAACAAAAAGGCTGGCTGTGCGGGTTTAACTATCTGCCATCGACGGCGGTGAACTGGACCGATATCTGGCAGAAAGAGACGTTTGATGCAGACACTATCGACCGCGAGCTGGGCTGGGCGGCGGACGCGGGCTATAACACCCTGCGCATTAACCTGCCGTTTATCGTCTGGCAGCATGACCGCGACGGCCTGATGGCGCGCATTGACCGTTTTCTGACGATTGCCGACCACCACGGGTTCAGCACCATGCTGACCCTGATGGACGACTGCGGCTTCTCCGGCGACGAGCCGTACCTCGGCCCGCAAAAGCCGCCGGTGCCGGGTAAACACAACAGCCAGGCGGCGGCGAGCCCGGGGCGCGAAAAAGTGTGCGATCGCGACTGCTGGCCGGACATTGAGCGTTATATCCGCGACGTTGTCCGCCAGTTCCGTGACGATAAACGCGTGTTGCTGTGGGATCTTTACAACGAGCCGGGCAACCGCGGCATTTTCGCTACCGGTACGGAAGAGGTGCTGTACGACGAAAAGCTGGAGACCTGCGCGCACGAGCTGATGAAGCTGGCGTTCCGCTGGGTACGTGAAGAGGATCCGGCCCAGCCGCTCACCGTCTGCGCGTGGCGTCTGCCGGCGGAAGAAGAGGGCGAAACGTTTTATCAGCACCCGCTGGACCAGACCGCGCTGGAGCTGTCGGACGTGGTGAGCTACCACGCCTACACCAATACCGGGCGCATGACGGCGATTATCCAGCAGTTACAGGCGCTTGGGCGCCCGATCTTCTGCACCGAATGGCTGGCGCGCCACGTGGGCGGAACCATCGAAGAGCAGCTTCCGCTGATGTATATGGCGAAGGTGGCGCCGTATCAGTGGGGGCTGGTGCGCGGCAAAACGCAAACCTGGCTGCCGTGGCCGGTGGTGATGAAAACGTCCACAGACTACTGCCGCCTGTGGTTCCACGATGTGTTCGAGGAGAACGGCATCCCCTTCTCGCGCGCTGAAATCACCCTGCTGCAAAAGCTCCGTAAAATCGCCCCGAACGTGCAGGGCTAATAATAACGACCCGGCGGTCAGCCGCCGGGCAACCAGGTGTGCACTATGGCAATGACAATGAAAATACCGTCTCGCGAGTTGTGGTCTTATTTTGGCTATGGTTTAGGTCAGTGTTTTAGCTTTGGTTTAGTGGGTTCGTTTATTAACTATTTTTACACCGACGTGCTGGGGATCTCCGCGCTGGCGGCGAGCACCATCTTCCTGATTGCCCGCGCGTGGGATGCGGTTCACGATCCGCTGTTTGCCAGCATCATGGACACCATTAACAGCCGGTTCGGCAAGTTTCGCCACTTTTTACTGCTCGCGCCGCTGCTGATCACCGGCGTCACGCTGCTGGCGTTTTATAAAATTGAAGCGGACATGACCACCAAAATCCTCTACGCCGGGGTGACGTACATCCTGTGGGGGACGCTGTACGCTATCTCCGATATCCCGTTCTGGTCGATGTCGTCGGTGATGACTAACGATTCCGGTCAACGCACCCGCGCGGTCACGGCGGCGATGCTGGGGGTCAACGCCGGGATCGCCTGCGCCAACATTTTCTTCCCGAAGCTGGCGGCGTTCTTCGCCCACAACAGCAGCGACAAAGGCTATTTTATGGCGGCGCTGGTGATGATGCTGGTGGGCCTGCCGCTGATGCTCAACGGCTTTATGCAGATTAAAGAGCGAGTGCCGCCGAGCCCGGAAAAGGTGACGATGCGTGACACCTTCCACAACCTGCGCCAGAACAAGCCGTTGTTTATCGTTCTGCTGTCGTTCTTTTTCTGCGTGTTCCACAACGTTGCCAACGGGATCTACATCTATTTCTTTATCTACAACATGGGCGACGGCAGCCTGCAAATGGCGATTGGCGTGATGGGGATTGTGGCCGCGGTGGTGTGCCTGATTGCGCCCATGCTGACGCGCAGGATGCAAAAGCGGAAGCTGTTTATGATCCTCTGCGGGCTGGACGTGGCAGTGCGCGTGGTGATGTGGTTCGCGGGCTATCAGCACACAGTACTGCTGTTTACCCTGCTCGGCCTGAGCACGCTGTTCGTGATGATGACCAACATCCTGACCTCGTCGATGATTGCCGACACCATCGAGTACGCGGAGTACCATACCCACAAGCGCTGCGCGGCGATCACTTTCTCCGGGCAGACCTTCACCGGCAAGATGTCAGTGGCGGTGGGCGGCGGGTTGATTGGCGTGTTCCTGACGATGATCGGCTACGTTCCGCAGGCGCAGACCCAGAGCGACAGCGTACTATCGGGGCTGTTCTTTGGCATCTGTTTGCTGCCGGCCATTGGCTCACTGATCCGGATGGGCTTTATGTCGCGCTTTACCTTTACCGAAGAGAAGCACGCGGAGATTTGTCGGTTGCTGGAAATGCGGAGATTCCACCAGCGTAATTCTGCTGCCGCACGGGTTTCATAGTAATCCTTGTTGTTTGTGTTGCGTGGCTGGCATGTCAGCGACATTGTGGGCGGGCAGCTCTTCGTGCTGCACCTTTTCCCGGCACCGTTCGGTATGAACGACAGGTTCAAAACAGAAACCGTCGTAGGGTTTGCTCGCCAGCACCTGATCCTGATGACGATCGTTACTCTTCATCGTAATGCTCCGCGTTGATCCGCCTGATTGACAGAGAGCGTGGCTATGCAACATTATGCGCATTGGTGCTCGATTTAGATTTTCATAGGATTCTTTATGCTCGATTATGCTGCTTTTCCTGGGCAACGACAAGATCTGATCCGCCAGATCCTTCAGGAGAATGGCAGGGTGGTTTGCGCGGAGCTGGCCATCCGAATGAACGTGTCTGAACACACAATTCGCCGGGATTTACATGAGCTTAGCAAAGAAGGCTTTTGTAAAAAGGTCTATGGCGGCGCGGTGCTTCAGCTCCCGGATGCCGGGAATTTTTTCACGCGCGAGCAAAAGAATAGTGCAAAAAAGGACTCAATCGCGCAGAAAGCGGCAACCCTAATCAAGGCGGGTGGCTGTATTTTTATTGATACGGGAACAACGAATCTGGCGCTGGCTAAGGCGCTACCTGCCGATCTTAGCATCACCGTTGTCACCAATTCGCCGGCAATTGCGGCTGAGCTGCTGCGCCATCCGCTGTGCGAAGTGATCATGACCGGCGGGCAGATCCAGCGGGCGTCCGGCGGGGCGGTTGGCGCCACAGCGGCAAACCAGATCCAGGGGATTATCTTCGATCAGGCCTTTATTGGCGGCTGCGCGATGGATCCTGATATGGGGCTGACCGGCTTTGACTTTGCCGACTGCGAGTTCAAAAAAGCGGTGATCGCCCAGAGTAATCAAAGCATTGTGGCACTCACTATGGACAAGCTGCCTGGCGTGGCGCGTTTTGTGGTGGCGAAGAGCCGCGATATCGATGTGCTGGTGGTGGAAGAGGGCATGGACAAAGACGTGCTCGAGGCATTCACGGCTCAGGATGTTCGCATTGTGTGCGCCTGAGGACTTTGACATATAAAACAGGCTACACTCTGCTTTTGAGCGCTAACTGCTGAGGAAATAACAATGCACTACACCATGAAAGAAAGCGACAACAAAGATAAAGCGGAAGGGACACACGGCGCGGGCGCTTTACAGCAGAAGTTGCTGGATTCCCGTTCGATTGTTATCTCCGGCGAGATTGACCAGGCGCTGGCCGAGAAAGTGATCACTCAGCTGATCCTGCTGCAAAGCATCAGCAACGATCCTATTAAGCTGTACATCAACAGCCAGGGCGGCCACGTTGAAGCGGGTGACACCATCCATGACTTCATCAAGTTCATTCGCCCGGAAGTGCACGTGATCGGCACCGGCTGGGTCGCCAGCGCCGGGATCACCATCTTCCTGGCAGCGAAAAAAGAGCACCGTTACTCCCTGCCAAATACCCGTTTCATGATCCATCAGCCGCTGGGCGGTGTGCGTGGTCAGGCGACGGATATTGAAATCGAAGCCCGCGAAATCATCCGGATGCTGGATCGCGTAAACAAGCTGATTGCCGACGCGACCGGCCAGCCGCTGGAAAAAGTGAAAAAAGATACCGACCGCAACTTCTGGATGTCCCCGGCAGAAGCGCTGGATTACGGCATTGTGGGTAAAATGATCACCCATTATGACGATCTGAAGCTCGATTAAGCCTCACCCTGCGCCCGGCAACGGGCGCTATCTCACTTCAAACACCACCGCCATCCAGTTCACCCTGGTGTTTTCCGGAAACGCCGGATAGGGATCGGGCCGCGTACAGGCACCCGCCCAGATAAACGTATCTTCATCAATGCGATACCAGTGCGCATTGCCTTCAACGGCATCGCCCACCACCGCTCCCAGAACCGTTACGCGACTTCCCGCGGGCAGTTCACAGGCGACAGGCGAGAACACGGATGGATTATCCCTGCGCGTATAGACCCTTGTGGTGGTCTTCACGTTGCCCGTTGCCGGGAATTCAATGAAATCGCTCATCTCAGGCCTCATGACACGCTCTCTTAAGGTAACGATATAAGTCGCTGTAAATCTGGCGCTCACGATAAAGCGTGAAACTGTCAGGGTGTGTCATACGAATGGCTGAATGCGGCGACTTTTTACCCCCTTTTGACCCACGACAAGGCAACCTGGCTTCGGCTTGCGCATAATCGCGCCTGTTTACCTTTTCACTGGTGCTAACCATGGCGTATCAACTGAACCTGAACTGGCCGGAATTTCTCGAGAAATACTGGCAAAAACAACCTGTTGTGCTGAAAAATGCCTTCCCGAATTTTGTCGATCCCATTACGCCTGACGAGCTTGCAGGCCTGGCGATGGAGCCGGAAGTCGATAGCCGTCTGGTAAGCCATTTCAACGGTAAATGGCAGGCGAGTAATGGCCCGTTTGAGCACTTCGACGATCTGGGTGAAACCGGCTGGTCGCTGCTGGCGCAGGCGGTTAACCACTGGCACATGCCTGCGGCTGAGCTGGTGCGTCCATTCCGCGTATTGCCGGACTGGCGTCTTGATGACCTGATGATCTCCTTCTCGGTACCGGGCGGTGGCGTGGGCCCGCATATCGATCAGTACGATGTGTTTATCATTCAGGGAATGGGGAGCCGCCGCTGGCGCGTGGGGGATAAACTGCCAATGCGTCAGTTTTGCCCGCATCCGGCGCTGCTGCACGTTGATCCGTTCGAGCCGATTATCGACGAAGATCTGGCCCCGGGCGATATCCTCTACATTCCACCTGGATTCCCGCACGACGGTTTTACCCATGAAACCGCGCTCAACTACTCCGTAGGTTTCCGTGGGCCAAACGGCCGCGATCTGATCAGCAGCTTTGCCGATTACGCCCTGGAAAACGATCTGGGCGGCGAGCATTACAGCGATCCGGATCTGACCTGTCGCGAACACCCTGGCCGCGTGGAGCAGTACGAGCTTGATCGTATTCGCCAGATGATGATCGACATGATCAGCAAACCTGACGATTTCACTAAATGGTTCGGCAGCTTTGTCTCTACGCCGCGTCACGAGCTGGATGTTGCCGCCGCGGAACCGCCATACACGCCAGAAGAGGTGCTTGATGCGCTTCAGGGCGGTGAAACCCTCACCCGCCTGAGCGGGCTGCGTGTACTGAATATTGGCGGCAGCTTCTTCATCAACAGCGAACAGCTGGAAACGGTGGATGCAAACGCCGCTGATGCGCTGTGTCGCTTCACCGAGCTCGGGCAGGCTGAACTCGGCGCGGCATTGCAAAATCCGGCGTTTGTGGAAGAACTGACAGACCTGATTAATCAGGGTTACTGGTACTTCGACGAGTAATGTCTCGATCCACGGCGAGCACTTTGCCCGCCGTGGATGCAATGATTAATTATCGTAACCCCAGCGAGCGCGAAGCGTGCGAATGAGCGCATTGGCGCGCAGCGGCTGCCCATTTGGCCCTTGCAGGACGACAGAGCCTTCTGGCAGACCGAAGAGTGTTTCAATTTTCGTTTTGATGCTTCCCACGCGGGCATCGTTGCGAGCGGCGCGCTGACGACCTTTGGGTTTTGCACGGGGAGTGATTTCCTCCTCTTCCTCTTCCTCTTCCTCTTCCTCTTCCTCTTCTTCCTCATCGAGTTCCTCTTCGACAAGTATGTCGCTGATAGCGTCGTAAGTGCTCATCCGTTCCCATTCACCGCTCGCGTACGTCCAGAGTTCGCCATCTTGCAGATGATAAAGGGGTGTGCCCGCCTGGGGAGGAATGCTATCGCTGATACGTGATTCGCTCTCTTTTCTGTAGCCAATGCCCTCTGCCAGCCCAGTCAAATACCTTTCGCTACCATCAACGATGAGAAAGACTGACCAGCAGTGATGCATAAAATTGACGCTTTGGGTCATGTATTGATAAATCGTACAGCTTTGTTCGGGCGTGCGACGTGCGAGCGCGGAAAGCACTGGGCCGACGAATTCATCGAGGCCGATCTCCGCTTTTTCCAGTTTGTCGATGTTGATCTCGACAGTAGGCATCGCGTTTTTACTGACATGTAATCGAAGTGATGCTGTTGAATGAGTCACAGTACAGGTTCCTTTTAACGTTATGCCATTAGTGCCGGTAAAGCAGGACGTTCACCATCATATTTTTATGGTGAAGGATATTTTCCACAGCAGCATGCCCCCAACTGTCGTAGCTCATCATAAATACCTGCTTGAGGCTTTCTGCGTGCGTAGATTTCTCGTAGTGTTCCTTTTTCGCCACCGGGGAGTAATTGCTTAGCTTTGAGTTATTGCTATGGCTAATGAGGCAAAGGTTGCCAAAATTATCGACCCCGTTTTCCAGACCTTGGGATCTCTCAAGCGGAAGTTCATCGTTCATCGGATGCTGCGGTGAATAATGCTCAACTGAGGTACGGAAGGTAAACGTAAAATTATCCAGTCGCTTTTCGATGTACTGCATATCGACTCCTGCAAACTGCCGTTTGTTCTTAAGGTTTAGCCACAGCAGGTAATCCAGGCGGTTAAAGATATAGTTCTGCACCCCTGTACCATTATGCAGTGGCGTCTCGACAAAGTGGGTTGGGAAGCAAACCGGAGCGTTTTCCATCTCGTCAAAGTCATAAAGTTGCTCGCCAGGCGTCTCGGTAATACGGTCGAGTAAAAAGTGGTTGGCCATATTTTCGAGATAATTGAGGTAGTCCCGACCATTAATATTCATCTGGCCGGGTTCTGCGTATTTATCCAGCCAGTACAGGGCACCATTCAGCCAGTATTTATAAATTTGCGCAGGAAACGATACGTGGAACATCGACAGCAACATGATTGCATTCTGGTTGATCGGGATATTTCGCTCCCTCAACGAAGCTTTTTCTGCCGGAGCGAACGTGCTGGTATAGCTGAAACTTTTTTCATAGCGAGTCAGTGCTTTCAAACTCCAGTCATCATCGTTTTCACGTTTGATAATATAGCGGTCAAACAGCATCCGACATTTTAGCAGTCGCATGATGAATTGCCGCGGGTCCGGATCGCTGGTGGTAAAGGTGTCCAGCAAACGCTTATCGTCCAGTGGCGTATTGCGCTCCATCAGACGGAGTACCTGCAACAGGAAGTTAGGGAAAGTAATCACCGAACCGAAATTACCGGGATGCTCTTCATCAGTCTTGCTGCTTATTGCCGCCTCCGGAAGAGAGCCTTTAGGATGCCGAATGATGTCGTGCAGTGTCCGGCTTTCTTCTGGTGTCTTTACCTTGAGACTGGCGTGTAGAAGGTCATCAAAATCTTGCGGGATAACATTCCATTTATGACCAAACCATCGATCGCGTATTGAGTGGTGTACGCTCAGAGGCACATATCGCTGCATATTGGCACACGCATCCCAGACCGTGGCAAACGCAATTCGCTCAAGTTCACTGGCGCTGGAGTCGAGCTTATCCATCAGGCGGGCTTTCAGGATCTCGTGCTTTTCAAGCTGTTCCCCACGGTTATTCATAATCTCAAAGTAGTGATTTAAATCAGTGTCCGCAGGCACTGTGACGCGTAAAACCACAACATTTTCCAGCAGATAGCGCAGAAACGCGGGGCGGTCAATGTCCATTTTCCTGATGAAACTGACCATAATCTTCCAGGCCCGCCAGACTGTCGACTCTACAACGTTTTCATCACCGGGAACGCAGCCATGCTCAAATAAACTGCTCAGCGTGGCGTCGGATTTGTCACGGCAGTCAAAATGCAGGTTAATGTTGGTGATGTCCGGTAACGCCAGATCAAAGGCATGTTTGAGCACCGCCAGCAAAATGCTCAGCGTGGTGTGTCGCTGCTGACCATCGATCGTTTCATAGCGATCCAGTCCTCGTTGCGCCACCACCAGGCTACCGATGAAGTAGTGATTATCGCCACGGTTTTGCCGGGCCACGTCCCAGATATCCTGGATTAATTGCTCGATCTCTTCCTGGCCCCAGGCGTAATTACGCTGATAGATAGGAATGGTGTAATGGCCGCTGCGAAAAAGTTGACTGACCGTTAATGCCGCCACGTCCTGTTGTTCAGATGTCTTGTTTAACATAGCCTTTCTCTTTTAGCGCGTTGACGAGCAGGTCAATTTTTGTGCCTTTGATATCATTTTGATGAAGCTTCGGAACCAGATAATTCAGAACATCGCCGGGGGAGTGGGCTAGCTTTATTTTGCGTAATAACCCTTGCCGACTGAGTGCCGCATTTTCAATGGTTTCAACGGTGATTCGGTGATATTGCAGACGAAGCCGGTAGCACCAGGCAAAACAGATCTCCGCTGCTTTATCCAGATACGCGTCGCCAAACCGGTCGAAATAGTAAAGCAGAGCACAGTTGAAGAGATTTCGAACGTAGCGGTCTCCGATTCGGGTTACACCTTCGTATCTGGAAAGAAGGCGCAGCAGTTCCGGGACCGGGGATTTTTTTTCATTAAACAGCGAATCGTAGAGCGTTCCGTAGTAATCGATATACTCGAAGAAGCGTTTTCCGTTAATCAGGTGCTGATCAATCTGGAAGGGAAACGCTTTTTGCTGATGACCTGCCTGTTGCTCAGAATGATCGCGGTTAAATTTTTCCACCAGTTCATCTAACGTGCGCAAACTGGTGGTGTAGCGCCAGGTATTTTTATTGGCTGAAATACCCTTAAAAATATGGATTTGGCTTTTGGTCAGTACATGGCCGGGTTCACCGTTTGTCCAGCAGCGTAGGGGGAAAAGGGTTTTGCTCATCAGCGTATCCAGGGTCGGACGCGTAGATAATGTGTCTTTTGGGCTGACGTTATCTTCCCAGTTTTTAACGCAATGTTGCCGCTCATCCTGACTGTTGCTCTCCATTTCACGCAGGTGAAAGGCTTTCAGTAGATCGTAGGCTTCGAGTGGCTTACCGCGGGCATTTTGCGAATCAAAAAACTGAAAAGCTTCACTCAAATTATCCAGCGTCACGCAAATCAGTTCACAGCTATTGAGCAGATAGTGATAAATATTTTGCTGCTCTTCGGGAGTTAGCTGGCTCAACCGACGGTGAATGAGCTCGGCATTTTTTTCGATGTTTCGCTGAGTAATGTTGTTGTTGAAAGTATGCCGGAGGAGTGAGGGAGAACAATATTGTTGTTGGTCATCAAGAAGGGTACACAGAATACTGAGAGTGAGTAATCGCTGCTGGCCATCAACAATTTCCTCTACGGGGCTATCGTTTCGGGGTTTATAGGACACAATGGTTCCCAAGCGATAACGCGTTTGATGCCGGTGCTGAATAATGTCATCGAGGAGTTGATTGACGTGAAACTCACGCCACTTATAGGGGCGCTGGTAATCAGGTATAGAAAGAGATTTTTCCAGAGCCTCTTTTACGGTGATTATATTTTTGCTCAGAATAGACATATAAAAAACGGCAAGTATAAGGCGGTATAATAGTGTGTTTTGGCAGTGTAATTGATATTGACTGCAATGGGAATCATCTGATAACTATGGATTTTGAGGCATTGAATTACGCGTTGGATCAGGCCGCACTACTCCTCCATCGCAATATGGATCGCCTCGCCCATTTTTTTCAGCGCATCACGGTTTTTGTCGTTTGGCGGCAACGCCACGTTAATCCGCAGGCAGTTGCGATATTTCCCGGATGCGGAAAACAATGACCCGGCCGCGGCCTGGATTTTCAGGCGGCACAGCTGCTTACTCACGCAGACCATGTCAACTTTTTCCGGCAGCTCCACCCACAGTAAAAAGCTTCCCTGTGGGCGCGTCACGCAAATTTCCGTCGGGAAAAACTGCCGCACCCAGCAGGTGTATGTTTCCATATTTTGCTGATAAATCTGGCGCATCCGCCGTACATGCCGGTGGTAATGCCCGTCACGGATAAACGCCGCCACCGCCATCTGCGTGCCCGGCACGTTAAAGCCGCCCGCGGCATATTTCATGTGCATCACCCGGTCGTAATAGCGCCCCGGCACAATCCAGCCCACGCGCAGCCCCGGTGCCACGGTTTTGGTAAACGAGCTGCACAGCAACACGCGGCCATCAATATCAAATGAGTGGATCGTTCGCGGACGTGGGTATTCCGCTGCCAGCTCGCCGTAAATATCATCCTCAACAATCGCGATATCGTGGCGTTGAGCCAGCGCCAGTACCTGGCGTTTTCGCGCCTCCGGCATAATAAATCCCAGCGGATTATTGCAGTTGGGCACCAGGATCACCGCCTTGATTGGCCACTGTTCAAGCGCCAGTTCAAGGGCTTCAATGCTGATCCCCGTTTCAGGATCGGTCGGGATTTCAACGGCCTTGATGTCATACCCGCGCAGCATCTGCATGGTGCCGTGAAACGACGGGGACTCCACCGCCACGATGTCTCCCGGTTTGCACACCGAGAGCAGGGCAATCGACAGCGCGCCGTGGCAACCGTTGGTGATCACAATCTCGTTGGGGGCAACGGTTGAACCACCGTCAAGCATCAGGCGGGCAATCTGTTCGCGCAGTTCAAACCGCCCGTCCAGCACGTCGTAGCTCAGCACATCGGTGGGGTTGTGTTGCACAATGCGGCTCATTTCCCGCCACAGCGGTTTCAGGCTCGGCTGGTTCAGGTCCGGCGAGCCGCCACCAAAAGAGATCATCTCTTTGTCGGCACGTGCGTCCAGCAGCATCATCACTTCATCCCACTGGGTGACATCTACCGGGCGCTGCACCGGGCGGGTCATCGCCGGAACGGGCGGCTGGGCCTTGCGCTGAGAAACAAAATAACCGGAACGTGGCTGCGGGGTAATGAGGTGAAGATTTTCGAGGATCTGATAAGCCTGCTGTATGGTGCTGATACTGACGCCGTGTTCCTGGCTCAGGGCACGCACTGACGGCAAACGCTCGCCGCTGCGATACAGCCCTTGTTCAATACGTTCAGCCAGAATATTGGCCAGATGTTGATAGCGCGTCATGCTGTATCCTCTTTTTACACCATACAGATTGTCAAACCAGTACAGATCGCCGCAAAAAACGTCATGCAGATTCTGTTTTAGCGGATCTGTATGTTAAATAAAAGTTGTTTTTGAGTCTGTATTGCATACACCGATTTCCACGATGATAACCCCACTGGCACAGCGAGGAGAGCATCATGGAATTTCACGAGAATCGTTCAAAAAGTCCGTTTATTGCGTTTGTCTGGATCTGGAAGACGGTGAAGAACTGGTATCGCGTCAACCGTACACGCCGCATTCTGAGCCGCATGAGTGATGAACAGCTCAAGGACGTTGGGTTGTCGCGGTTTGATGTGTAGATTGTGGGCCGGGTAAGGCGCAGCCGCCACCCGGCGATTTTAACGCAGTAGTTCAAGCGTCTGCTGTTTTGGCCCTTCCAGCAAATCCAGCGCTTCCTGATACGTCCGCACATTGTTATAGCCCATCACCAGCCCGTAGCGTTTGCCCGACCCGCGATACCACTCGGAAAGTGCATTCACCTGGAGCTGATGCCGTTGCCAGCAGCGCGCCACTTCGCGGTCGCTGCTGCCTTTGGATAAAAACGCCACGATGTGCATCCCGCCGTCGTTCTGCTCGGTGAAAAACAGATCGCCGTACACCTCCCGCAAGGCGGCGATCATCCAGTCGCGGCGGGTCTGATACAGCGCGCGCATCTTTTTGAGATGGCGGAAAAAATGCCCCTCGTTCAGGAATGCGGTCAGGATTTTTTGCGTGAGTACCGGCTGGCCGCTGGTCACGATGTCCGCGCAGTCGGTAAATGCCGCCACGGTGCTGGCGGGCATCACCACGTAGCCCATACGCAGCGACGGCATAATGGTTTTACTGAAGGTGCCCATAAAGATCACCCGGTCGTGCTGGTCGAGGCTTTTCAGCGATGGCAACACCTTGCGGGTATAGTGAAACTCACCGTCATAATCATCTTCGATGATCCACGCCGCATTCTGGCTTGCCCAGTCGAGTAGCTGCTGTTTACGCGGCAGAGAGAGTGTGACCGCGAGCGGGCTCTGGTGCGACGGCGTGACGATGGCAAAACGGGCATCGTGATGGTGACGCAGCAGGTATCCGGTATCCATGCCCGAACGATCGACCGGCACGGTGTGCAGGCGCGGGACGATGCGTTTGAGCAGCTGTTGCCCCATAAAATAGCCCGGGTCTTCAAACACCACTTTGTCGCTGCGGCTGGCAAGCGTATCGAGGATCAGGCGCAGGCTGCCGCTATAGCCACTGGTGATCAGCACCTGTTCGGCGGTGCAGGACAGCCCACGCGAGATATTCAGGTAACGGGCAATCGCCTGGCGCAGCGGATACCAGCCCAGGACCGGCGGGTTGAGCATCTCTTCCTGGCGCATGGAACGGGTGGCCTGGCCTGCGAGCAGCAGCCATTTTTTGTACGGAAAACTGTCGAGCGCCGGAATGCCCGGGCGTAAAAATCCGCTGCGTTCACGCTGGCTAATCAGTGATTCCGGGAGCGAGCCGGTGGCCTGTTCCGCAGGCGCGTCGTAACCGGGTAACAGCAGGTCGGGGTTTACCCGCGTGCCGCGCGCGCCCTGGCTGACCAGATACCCTTCTCCGGTGAGAATGGCATATGCCGTTTCAACCGTTTTGCGCGCCACTTTCAGCTCTTCGGCCAGCACGCGGATCGCGGGCACTTTGTCGCCGGGTTTCAGCACGCCGCGCGTAATGTTGTCGCGATAGCGGGTATAGATATCGTGATAGCCCGGCTTCATGTCCTACCTCTTTTTATGATTTTTGTATCTTTTTACTATGTCATGAACGGCGTAAATTTACCTCATCGCATTACCTGTGCCGTACACAAAAGAGGAAAGACTATGAGCACTCGCGTTAACCACCATAAAGCTACACCTGCACTCGCAAAAGCGCTGTCCGACCTGAGCATGGAAGTGGCGAAAACCTCCATCGACCCGGCGCTGAAACACCTGATTGATATTCGTGTTTCTCAGCTGAACGGCTGTACGTTCTGCCTGGACATGCACTCGAAAGAGGCCAAAATTGCCGGCGAGCGTGAGCTGCGCCTGTACCATCTGGCCGCGTGGCGCGAATCCCCGCTGTTCAGCGCCCGTGAAAAAGCCGCCCTGGCGTTTACCGAAGCGCTGACCCAGATTGGTGTTCACGGCGTGAGTGATGCCCTGTACCGCAGCGTGGCGGAGCATTTCTCCGATGTTGAAATTTCAGAGCTGAACTTCGCGATTGTGGCCATCAACGCCTGGAACCGTCTGGGGATCACGTCCCGCATGGAGCCCGGCTCGCTGGATGTGGCGTATGGTCTGAATAAGGCTAACCTGGAGTAAATCCACGTTCGCGTACGAGGGCGACGAAAGCCCGCAGCCCGGGCGGGACATGGCGGTGCCCGGGGTAGTAAAGACGCAGTCCGGCAAAGGGCTGCGTCCAGTCTTCCAGCACGCTCACCAGTTCCCCGCTTTCCAGCTCCTGCCGGATATAGAGTTCCGGTAAAAATCCTACTCCCAACCCGGCCTTCACGGCGCGTATTGATGCGAACAGATCGGATGTGGCAAAGCGCGGCGGAACCGCCAGGGCATACTGCTCACCACGGCGCTCCAGCTCCCAGCGATACAGCCCGCCGTGGGACATCCTCATGCCAATCCCCTGATGATGCAGCAGATCGTCGGGCGTTTGTGGAATGCCGTAACGGGCAAAGTGGTCAGGCGTGGCGACGATCAGCTGGCGGATGTCTGGCGTGAGTGCCACCGCCACCATGTCCTGCGGCACCGATTCCGCCAGGCGGATCCCGGCGTCGTAACCTTCGGCCACGATGTCGATCATCCGTGCTTCGCTGACCGTTTCGACGCGCATTTTCGGGTAACGCTGCATATACGCAATCAGCAGATTATCCAGAAACAGCGGGCCAATATTATTGGGAACGTTCAGGCGCAGCGTACCGGCAGGGTCGTCGTTATCGCTGTGGATCTCTTCGCTGGCCTGGCGGATCTCCTGAAGCGCAGGCCCCACGCGCGCCACAAACCGCTGCCCGGCATCGGTGAGCGCCACGCTGCGGGTGGTGCGGTTAAACAGGCGTGTTTGCAGGCGGCTTTCCAGCCCGGCCACCGCATTGCTCACCGCCGTGGCCGACATGCCCAACTCCTGAGCGGCAGCCCGAAAGCCTCCGCGGCGTACCACGGCCAGTACCACTTCCAGCTCAGTAAGTCCTGAACGGTGCATAGATTATCCTGATTATCGAAACAACCCTTGCAGCATAGCGTGGATTATCGAAACGGAAAAGCGTGCCAGACTGTGTTCACACAGCCTGAGGAGGCCTTATGCGTCACATCGAACAGATCTTTATCAACGGTGAATTTGTCACCCCACACGGTACTGAGCGTTTTGATTTGTACAATCCGGCGACGGCACAGGTGATTGGCCAGGTGCGTCTGGCGGATGAAGTTGACGCGGCGCGTGCCATTGCAGCCGCCAGAGCGGCGTTCCCGGCGTGGGCAAAAACCACCCGGCAGGAGCGTATTGCGGCGCTGAAACGGATGCACGCGGCGGTTGCTGCCCGCCACGACGAGCTGCTGGAGGCCATTATTGAGGAGTACGGCGCGCCGTCGTCGCGTTCGGCGTGGATGGCCAGTTATCCGGCGGAGGTTATTGCCCAGGCTATCGATGCGCTGGAGTCCTTTGCATTTACGACCACGGCAGGTGCAGCCAGGGTGCAGATGACGCCGCTTGGCGTTGCCGGGCTGATCACTCCGTGGAACAGCGACGCTGGTTTTATCTGCGGCAAACTGGCGGCCGCACTGGCGGCGGGTTGCACTGCAGTTATCAAACCCAGCGAGATGAGCGCCCTGCAAACCCAGATTATCACCGAGGCATTGCGTGATGCCGGGTTGCCGCCAGGGGTGTTTAACATTGTGACCGGGCGCGGCGACACCGTAGGCGAGACGATCAGCCGCCATCCGGATGTGGCGAAAATCTCCTTTACCGGTTCCACTCACACCGGAAAAGCCATTCTGCGTAATGCCGCGGAAAGCTTTAAGCGTGTGACGCTGGAGTTAGGCGGCAAATCGCCGACGATCATGCTCGATGATGTCGATTTAGCTCAGGTAGTTCCGCTGGTGATTCAGGCGGGTTTCATGAACAGCGGGCAGGCCTGCGTTGCCGGAACCCGTATTCTGGTGCCGCAGTCGCGTAAAGCCGAGATGGAACAGGCTCTGGCGCAGGCTGTTGCGGCGGTGCGGTCTGGCGACCCGCGTGACAGCGCCACCGAGGTGGGGCCGATGGTCAGCGAAAAGCAGTGGCAGCGCGTTCAGGGATACATCCGCAAAGGGACCGAAGAGGGCGCGCGCCTGCTGGCGGGCGGTGAAGGGCGTCCGGAAGGTACGCAGGATGGCTGGTTTGTCCGTCCAACGCTGTTTGCCGATGTGAATAACCAGATGGCGATTGCCCGCGAAGAGATCTTCGGCCCGGTGCTGTGCGTGATCCCCTATCGCGATGAAGCAGAGGCGATCGCCATTGCGAACGATACCGACTATGGCCTGAGCGCGCTGGTGCTGGGCAGCGATGCCGGGCGTGCGCAGCGCGTGGCGCAGCAAATCCAGTCCGGTCGGGTGCTGGTCAATACGCTCGCCCATGAACCAAAAGCCCCGTTCGGTGGGTTTAAACACTCCGGCGTGGGCCGCGAGATGGGGACGTGGGGGATCAGTGCGTTTATGGAGCCGAAGTCGATCCTGAGCTAAAACCTGCCCGGTGGCGCTACGCTTACCGGGCCTACATGAGCCCGTAGGCCGGATAAGCGCAGAGCCATCCGGCACAACACTTCGCTCCTTACCGAAGCATTGTGCTTTTTCTTCCTGCATTCTCTCCTCACCCTTACAACGGAGAGACACTCATGATTGCAGTCCTTTTTGAAGCCAAAGCGGAGCCTCATCATCAGGCGCGCTACCTGCAGCTTGCCGCCGAACTGAAGCCTTTGCTGGCCGATGTCGACGGATTTATCGATATCGAACGTTTCCAGAGCCTGACCACTGAGGGCAAAATTCTGTCTCTTTCCTGGTGGCGGGATGAAGAGGCCATCCGCAACTGGAATCACAACGAGTTGCATCTGGCCGCACAGGCGGAGGGGCGGGCGTCGATTTTTGCCTTCTACCGCATTCGCGTGGCGCAGGTGGTGCGGGAATATTCCTCCGAAACCAGAGGGCACGCTGATGTATGACATTCACGTGATTTTCGATAATACCCCCGGTGAACTGGCGCGATTCGGGCAACTGCTCGGGCGTAATGGCGTGGGGCTGGAGGGGGGCGGGGTGTTTGGCGTTGACGCACATTTTCTGGTGGAAGAGGGGGAGAAAGCCCGGCGCGTCTTGCTGGCTGCCGGGTTCAGGGTGCAGGCGGTAACAAAACCGCTGATCCGTAAGCTAAAACAGGAGCGCCCGGGGGAGCTGGGCGAGATTGCCTCCGCGCTGGCAGTGCATGGCGTGTCTATCCTTACTCAGTACAGCGACCACGCGAATCACCTCATTCTGCTGACGGATAATGATAAGCTGGCCGCAGAGATAACCGAACCCTGGGCTGCCGATGTTAAAGACCCAAGTACCCGCCGATAACAGCGCTGAACTGGAGCAAGCCATTGCGGCCGTGGCGGCGGCGATGGCCGATCCGTCGCGGGTAAAAATGCTGTGCGCATTGATGGACGGGCGGGCATGGACGGCCACCGAGCTGAGCACGGCGGCAGATGTTGCACCGTCGACCGCCAGCGGGCACCTCGCCCGGCTGGTGGAAGGAAGGCTGATTACCTGCTTGTCTCAGGGCAGGCATCGCTATTATCGCCTTGCCGGGCACGACGTGGCAGCGCTGGTCGAGCAGATGATGGGGCTTTCCTGGAGTCGCATTACGCCGCCAGAAACTACAGCGCCAAAAGCCATGCGCGAAGCCCGCACCTGTTACGACCATCTTGCCGGAACGGTGGCGGTGCAGATCTATGATTTTATGCAGGCAGAAGGCTGGCTGGAGGCAGACGGTTCAGCACTCACGCTGTATGGCCGGGAGCAGTTCCTGAAACTCGGCATTCTGTTAAGTGCTCATCCCCGTCGCAAGGCCTGCTGCGCCTGTCTGGACTGGAGCGAACGGCGGTTCCATCTGGGTGGTGAAGCCGGTGCAGCGCTGCTTGCGCATCTGGAAAGCAAAGGCTGGATCCAGCGGGTGACGGGGTATAGAGAGGTGGTTGTGACTGCGGCGGGCAGGCAAGCCGTTAAGCGGCATTTTAGTCGCTAAAATGCACGCTGGCGCACGGCTTACCTGCCTGCCTTATTAATCCCAGTTGCCATAGGGATAGGTTTTGCCTTTGATAAACGCCTGCGTTTCGGGGAGGAAAGTATAGGTGCCCCCCGGGACGACATAGTCCTTGCAGAGGGTCAGGTCCTTGCCGGAGCGGGTCGTCAGTTTCAGTGGCTTAACAGGCAGGCTGGGGCGTCCGGCAACGTCTGAAAGCCAGATTTTGACTTTGCCGCCGGGAGAGAGGCCAAACACCATTCTGTTGTACCAGACGGTATCGCCGTACCAGGTATGATCGGCAGGCGTTTTCATTCGCAGCCAGGTGTCCGGTCCGAATATTACGCTGGTTTCGTAGGCCTGCTGGTCAATATAGGAATCCCAGCAGAAGACGATGTACTGCGGGGGCTTGTTAACTTTGTTGAACTGATCGCCAAAGCCATGTGCGCTTTCTGCCCATTTATCGACGGAATCCGGGGCGGGGGAGGCCTGGTCAAGTGTATTAAAGGTATACAGGTAACCATCCGTGTCGATCACCCTGGCGTGCTGTACGCCTGAGGGCAGCTCACTGGGTGTGATAAAAGCGAAAATCCACTTGCCATAAGGCAGCGTCCAGTCACCACTGGCGGCCTGATTTGACTGCAACGGGTGGGGTTTATGTGGGCTACAGCCTGTAGCGACCAACAGCAATGTAAGTGCCATCATTTTTTTCATTTTCATGCCTGTTAATCCCAGTTGCCATAGGGATAGGTTTTGCCTTTGATAAACGCCTGCGTTTCAGGGAGGAAGGTGAAGCTGCCCCCCGGGACGACATAGTCCTTACAGAGGGTCAGGTCCTTGCCGGAGCGGGTCGTCAGTTTCAGTGGCTTAACAGGCAGACTGGGGCGTCCGGCGACATCAGAAAACCAGATTTTGACTTTGCCGCCGGGAGAGAGGCCAAACACCATACTGTCGTACCAGACAGTATCGCCATACCAGGTATGAGTGGCAGGCGTTTTCATTCGCAGCCAGGTGTCGGGGCCGAACACCACGCTGGTTTCGTAGGTTTGCTGGTCAATATAGGAATCCCAGCAGAAAACAATGTACTGCGGGGGTTTTTTGACTTTGTTGAAAACAACGCTACCGCCAAAGGTCACATCAGTCCATTTATCCACGGATTCGGAGTCGGGAGACGTCGTGTCAAGTGTGTTAAAGGTATACAGATAGCCATCCGTGTCTATTACGCGAGCATGAAGCGCTTCTGCCGGTAGTTCATAGGGGGTGATAAAAGAAAAATTCCACTCTCCATACGGCAGCGTCCAGTCACCACTAGCGGCCTGTTTTGACTGCAACGGGTGGGGTTGGTGTGGGCTGCAGCTTGCGGTCGTCATTAGCAGGGCAAGCATCAGTACATTGCGTTTTTTCATCGTTTCTTTCCGTCCATGTTGTAAATCGTTCTGTTCCAGTTCTCGTCCGGCCGGTTAACAAAACCGACGATTTCTGATGCTGACGCGCCACCCCGCAATTCACCGGAGGGTTTTAGCTCAACGGCGTTCCAGTGGGCTGAGCAGTGGATGTATCGCCCGGCAATCCAGTTCACTTCTTCCGGGGTAAAACCGTTTACGTTTCTGTGCTGGCGCGCCGCTCTGCCCATTTCCCGGGCGTGGTCGGATAACGGCTTTAGGTCTTCAGGCAGGGTGTGTCTTTGCGTTTTATCAACGTCGGCCAGCACTGCCCCGGCTTCAGCCGCCGCATCGGCCATGACCCGCAGCGCCACCTTCGACCAGTCAAAAAAGACCGTCCGGTGGCGCAGCGTCAGGGCGGCAAAGGTGCGCTTCTGTGGCTGGCTGTACCGGTCAGGCGGGGCGAAATCATCCTCCCAGACGTCCGGGGTGATAGCACTGGTACGAATGATGGGCCTGATGGCCGGTGAGTCCTCCAGCACACGCAGCTGCGCCATTGTTTGCTGGTAAACGTGAGACTGTACGCCGGGTTGATTGTGAGGCAGGGTTTCCACCAGCGGACGGGTGAGAAAGAGGTCTTCCCGCAGTTGAGGCAGATAACCGCCGCCGATATCGGAGTGGGCGCCGGGGAGAGTCAGTTCCGGCCAGGCGGGGGCCACGCTGTTAAGGGCGAAGTTATAGCGGCATTCGTGCTGGGCGGTGATGTGAAACACCTTCTGCGCCACGCCGGGACGCAGGCGGATGTCGACGTTGCCGGTATCGGCGCTGTGCGGATTGAGGCCATTTGCTACCGTGCCGACGGCTGCTACGGTATCCATAATGCCGAGGAAGCGGGTGTTACCTGCGGGAGCTCCGCGATAGCTAATTTTACCCATACCCGCTGAAATGGCATTAATGATGTCCTGGTCTTTTGACTGGATCCGGTTGGCAAAATGTCGTGCTGCTGCTGCGCCGCGGCTGAAACCGAAAATATCAAATAACAGCGTATCGACAATAATCTTTCCTTCAAGTTGTACCAGTGCAGTTTTTATAGAAGCTGCCAGTCGTGCCACCGCGTCGTCAGTTTTAGCAATGATACCGGTCTCTGCCGTGCCCAACCCAAGTCCTACTGGGTTATCGGGTTCACCCGCTCTGGTACCAATTCCTTCAACATATAGTCTGTTTTGCACGTAACTACTGTCCGGCGGAAATTGCCATTTATATAACTCATTCAACCAGTGAATATTTGTGTAATACCCCAGATAGCTGCCCGCTCCGATCCCACGAATACCCATCTTCTCTGATACATTTCTGGCGAGAATGGTTTCTGCATCCAGGCTATTAATATCAAAGTGCTGCGCCGTCAGGGTTTCAAGCATGTTCCTGGTGTTTACCGCGTTATTGCCGGTGCCGTCGAAGAATATTCCCAGCACCAGCGTCACTTTGCGCTCTGGCAGCTCTTCGGGGAGTAGGGTCTTCTGCACCACCGGAAAAAGACGGCTGTAATTTTCCGGCGTCAGCAGGTAATCAAACTCCGTACCGGCGATAAGATGGCGGCTCAGAATATAATCGTAATCCACCGATATATATTCATAGTCTAAATCGTTCATCTGCGAATGCAGCTGTATGGAACGTATTGTCGCGCCGCGAAGTTCAATAAGATAATATTTCTCCAGTCGACCGTATTGATTGGTCCGGTAAATATCAAACGTCATATTAAGACGTTCATTATTATTAATGGCATTGCTGAGTAATGGCGAGCTTTTATCCAGGAGCTTGCAAAATTGCAGACCGCAGTGATGAAGGCGGCCTCCGACACCGCCCGCCTCCTGCGCCAGGCTGAAGACGAAGATTTCATCTTCATGGCTCTGTTGATAGCGGTTACCGACAGAGGCCAGTGAACTACAACCTGAGGAAATCTGCCCCTGAATATCACCCTCAAGCGTTAGGTAAATTAGATGGCTCATTCTTTTGTTTCGGTTTTTTATTTTGGGGGAATAAGCGTAACGATAAAAAAAGAGAATAAAGCTGTTGCTTGTCAAAATATGAAGTATTTACACAATATTATTTTAACGTTACGCGAACCCTTAATTTTGGAAATAATGTTATTCAGATAGTCATCGTTTTTATAAAACTATCCAGACTTGCTCGCTTTGGCAATTCTTGCTCTTTCGCGCCTTGTTTCTTGATACTTACCCTGATAACTATTATCTTGCCCCTGTCAGATGAGAGGACTCCCCTATGAGTGAAGACGATCTGTTTAGCCGCCGGCCAATGGGCATGAGAATGGCGATGATCGTGCGTCAGTGGCGCGCGGTGATTGACGATGCCATCCTCGATACCGGGTTAACCCAGTCGAGCTGGACGGTGATGATGCAGCTTCAGCAACTGGGGGATAACGTCTCTGTCAGCGAGCTGGCGGAAGTGCAGGGTATTGAACTGCCGCCCCTGATGCGCACGCTCACGCAGCTGGAAAAGCAGGGCTATCTGCTGCGCACCACATCGCCTTATGACAAGCGCATCCGGCTGTTAACGCTGACACCTGAGGGCAAGGCTATCCTGAAAACGCTTACTCAGGTGATAGAAACCTTTCAGGCCCGCGTCTCGCAAAACATCGCACCTGAACATATCGAGATTTTCAGCGCCACTTTGAATCAAATCGCCTGCAATTTGCGGACAATCCGCGAAGAAGATAACAAGACTGAATAACCATGACTCCTGAACAGAAATTTGCCCGCTGGGTAAGGGTGAGTATTGCCTCTTTCCTGCTGATGTTTGTCTACTTTATCGTCGCGGATATCTGGATCCCGCTGACGCCGGACTCCACCGTAATGCGCGTGGTCACGCCCGTGTCGGCGCGTGTTTCCGGCTATGTGGCGGCGGTGCATGTGCACAACAACAGCCAGGTGAAGAAAGGCGACCTGCTGTTTGAGCTTGATGCCACGCCGTTTCGTAACAAGGTTGAAGCGGCGCAAATCGCCCTGGAGCAGGCGCGTCTGTCTAACGACCAGCTGGATGCCCAAATCAGCGCCGCGCTGGCCAGCCTGAAAACGGCCGAGCTGACCGCCCGCAACGATAAAGTGACGTTTGAGCGCTATCAGAAACTCAGTACCTTACAAAACGTCTCCCAGTCCGATCTGGATAAAGTGCGGACCACCTGGCAGAGCAGCGAGCAGTCCGTCAGCTCGTTAAATGCCAATATCCGCAACCTGCGTATTCAGCGCGGTGAGCGGGATGAGCACCGCAACGTCACGTTGCAAAAATACCGCAATGCGCTGGATGAAGCCGAGCTGAACCTCGGCTGGACGAAGGTCTACGCCGAAGCGGACGGCACGGTGAGTAACCTCCAGCTTAGCCCGGGGTTTTATGCTTCATCGGGCTCTGCTGCGCTGGCGCTGGTGAACAACCAAACCGATATCGTGGCGGATTTCCGGGAAAAGAGCCTGCGTCATACTCATCAGGGAACGGACGCTGCCGTGGTGTTTGATGCCTTCCCGGGCCAGGTGTTCCGCGCCCACGTTGCCAGCAGCGATGCGGGGATCCTGGCGGGGCAGGAAGCGGTGAACGGCGAACTCTCTGAGCCAGAAACCTCTAACCGCTGGGTACGTGATGCCCAGAGGATGCGCATTCACGTGGCGCTGGATGAGACGCTGCCGAAGCATCTGCCCACTGGCGCGCGTGCCACCGTACAGCTCTATAACAGCGAAGGCCCGTTTGCGCGCTTCTTCTCCGGGATGCAGATCCGTCTAGTGAGCCTGCTTCACTATGTCTATTAGCACTCTGGCGCGGGTCTTTACCCCGCACGACAACATCGTCTACACGGCAAACGACTTTCGCCAGACTCTGCGCATCGTCTTTGCCGGGATGGTTGCGCTCAGCATCTCCAGTTTTTACAACACCAGCTACGGCGTGTTTTTTGTGGTTTATCCCATCATGCTGCTGTCGCTGGTGCCGGTATTTAACCGCCACGTCGCAAAGCAGTTTATCTTCAGTGCGTCGCTAAACTGCATCGAAATGGTGATTATCATCGGCTATTTGTCGCAATGGCCGCTGATTATGACTCTGGTGGTGTTTGCCCTGTACGTGATGCGTTTTCGCTTTATGAGTAAAGGGCCGCTGTTCCTGTTCGGCTCGATGGGCGTGGTGTGCCAGAGCGTAATGCTCAATTTTATGAGCTACCCGACAACCAACTGGCACACGCTGATCTTTTCCAACATCGAAGCCAGCGTAATGGCGGTATGCCTGAGTGCGCTGATGAACTATCTGCTGCCGGACGTTGAACCCCGCAGGCCGCCACCGCTGATTGAGAAAGACGATGCCCGCGTGCGCCACGAATCGCTGCTCTCCGGCACCGTGGCTACGCTTATCTTTGTGGTGTTTCAGATTAGCGACCTGAGCGACTCCCTGTCGGCGCTGATGGCCGGGATTTTGATCCTGTTCCCGATGCACTATCGCGGCTCGGTCATGAGCTCTATCTGGCGTGTGGCAGGCGTGGTGCTGGGTTGTCTCTATATTCTGGTGGTGCAGCTCATTCTTTACGATCACAGTAGCCACATGCTGTTGATGATGCCGCTTATCGGCCTTGGGCTGGCGTTTGGCGCACGTCTGCATGTGATGGAGAAAGTGGGCGCCGGGGTGGGCTTTGCCAGTATCACCACTATCGGCATTATGTTCGGGCAGAACATGCACCCGGACAGTGACCTGGTGTTTAGCGACCTGTATCGCATCACCTCCGTGACCTTTTCGCTGGTCGCCACGCTGACGCTGGTTTTTCTGGTGCATCTGATACTTAACTGTTTTGCGCCAACGCGATACGTGATCCGCAATACGTGACACACATATTTATTTCGTTCTGTGCTATCACTGTCGGCCGGTTAATCTGGCGGCAAAAGGAACGGATGAATGTGGCAGACGCGAGCGCTTGAGCTAAATAATCAGGCTTACTGGAGCTGGGAAAAGGCCTGCGAGCTGGTCGACTACGCCGTCGCACATGATTTCAATACCGTGATTGTCGGGCAGGTCGACCTGTTCGACAAACTGGTTTCCCCCAAAGGTTACACCCCGCACCATTACAACGATCGCCTCTCAAGCCAGCAGCGCGCCCGCTGCGTGTATCTCAACCGCCTGGGGCTGTTGTGCCAGCAGAAAGGGTTGCGATTTTATCTTCAGGCGAAGGAGTTCAACTTCCCGACCGATCTGCTGCTGGCGCACCCGCACCTGTTTGAGGCGGGCCATGGCGTGCGCTTTGACGTCGATTTCTGGTGTGCTTATCTGTCTGAAAAAGTCTCTCTGATTTGCCAGCGCATTCCCGCGCTGAACGGCCTGCTGGTGGCGATCTCCAATACCGACGGGCTGTTGCCGATTTCACGCCCGAACTGGGAACTGTCGGCGCAGGATGATGAAAACCGCGCGAAACGCGACGATGAACGCAGCTGTTCGCTCTACAGCCGCTGTTTCAATGCCCTGTCCCGGGCGATGCAAAACGAGAATAAACATCTGGTGCTGCGCGTGTTCCCGGCCGGGAACCACGATCTCGGTAACGTGCTGGAGGCCATCCGCCCGCTGCCGGAAAGCGTGAGCGTGTCCATCAAACTGACCCCAGAACGTTTCTGGCCGTCATTCCCCAATAACCCGGCGCTGCTGGCAGTGCGCGAACGTGAAGTCTGGGCGGAAATCGATCTGGTGGGTGAAGAGGTGGGCTGGGGTATCTTTCCCTTCCCGCGCATTGACGAACTCCAGGGGCGATTGCTTTGGTGTCGCAGTAACCCGGCTATCCGCGGCGCGGTATGCAAAACCAGCTGGGAAGGGGTCGATAACCACTGGATTATCGGTACCCTCAGCGAATGCAATCTGGTGGCCTGTAGCCAGATGCTGATGAATGACGGCGCTCACCAGACCCAGGCGCAGCTGCTGACGCACTGGCTGGACGAATGCTACGGCTGGCGGCCGGACGAGCAAACCCTCGGTACTTTCCAGTCTTTACTGGAGCAGGCCGGGCAGGTGCTTTATCAGGCTATCTATGTGCGTGACCACGTTTTTCATCGTCACAGCCAGGTGCCTGAAAGCTACGGTCAGGCGGTGTGGAGCCTGTTTGGGCAGCTAAACCGCAACCACTGGCTGCCCGGCTCTGAACGGGATGTCTTCTTTAGCGCCAGCGATGTTGAGGCCTCTGCGGCTTCCCTTTCACGTATCGCGAAAGAAAAAGACGATGCGGGGGCGACATCTGCCACCTTGCGTGAGGAGGCGCTGCGTTTTGCTGAAACCGCCGCGTTCCCGTGGTCGCTTAAACAGCGCTGGCTGGAAGAGTGGCAAGGGCTGGCGCTTTACTGCCACCTGTTTTTACACGCCCAGAAGGCTTTCTTCACCCTGCGCTTTGCCCGTGAAGTGGAGAACAGCTGGAGCATGAGAGAGATTTGCCAGATCAATATTCAGGAGCTGTATCGCTGTGCCTCCGAAATGGAAGATTACTGCGCGAAACACGCGGAGGCTTCCCCGGGTCTGCATGTGCTTTTCGATGCCTCCCGGGTGCGTGCCCTGGCCGACAGCCTTGGCGATGAGCTGAAAGGGCTGAAGTAGTTTGACGCGCGTCACATAAAAATCCCGACCTGATATTTTTGTGTGACGCTTCTCGCATCACACCTTTCCCTGTTCGCGAATAGCGTGACGCATGTCACGCGACATTCCTGACCTCTTCCCGCTTTGTGAGTGACCAGGCAGATCCCGACAATCTGCGCGAATGGCCTCTCGCGACACTTAACAAACTCGCTGATGATATCGGCGTAATGTATTGATTCTGCGTGATATGAGGAAACTATGTCTCAGGGTGAAGGGCGGTTGGCTCAGGGTGATGCAATAACGCATTTTCGTGTCAGCATCGCTAAAGAAGAGCGTTTTGCTGAGTTTTACACGGGAGAAGGGGCTGACGGGCGTTTGCATGATGCCAGCGGGCAGCCTGGTGAGTCGTTTTGTCGGCAGATTTTCAGCCAGACCCACGCCCGGCGCGGTGTGGATCCCTCGCAGGCAATGCCTCTGAATCACATCACTCAAAGCGACGACAGCGGCATTGTCTCTTTCTCGGGTTTTCGCGCTCTGCCCTTTCACGTGCAGCGCTGGATGGGTGTCGACCTTGTTGCGCCGCATGATGGAGAATATGCCTTTCGGCTTGGCACCTGCGGCGGCGTGCGGGTGTGGCGTTCGGGTGAACAACTCGCCTGCTTTACGCCGTTTACCCGCAATCAGATGCAGTATCTGCCCGTCCGGCTGGCGCTGCGCGAGGGCAAAAACCGCCTGCTTATCCATCTCGATGAGCTGTTTGAGCGTGATACCGACTGTTCATTGCACATGGTCTATCTTGATGAGCCCACGCTCGGCATCGTGCCGGTGACGGGAAGCCCACTGCCGGCAAACCCCGTATCGCCTGCGCCTGACGGCAGTCGCCTGCTGACACTGATGGCGCAACGCGAGTACGGCCCCGAAGCCGATGCGCTGCTGTATCGCCTGTTAAAACAGGTGAGCGCGCGGGAAGAGGGATCGGTCTTTTCCCTGCTCACGCTTTTACAGCTGTGGAAAAACGCGCGGCAGGCGGATTTCCCGGAGCCGCTGTGGCGAAGGATGAAATCGACCATTCTGGGTTATCGCTACTGGCACGATGAGCGCGGTTGCGATGCGATGGATTTCTGGGGTGAAAGCGCCCCTGTGTTTCATGCGGCCCAGATGCAGGCCGGGGCGCTTTTCCCTGACGAACGTTTTATTGCCTCTTCACGCTTTGGCCATCAGCAGCAGCGGCTGGGTGAACTGCGCCTGAAAGGAGTCAACGCATGAATAAAGAACAGCTGATGAGCACCCTGGATCGCGTGGTGCGTGGTTTTTGTCGCCTGAAAAATCTTGATGAAGTGGGCGTGAGTGACGGCTTTGCAATCCATTTTGAAGAGTGGGAGTGGGAAGTCGGCGTGGGGCTGTACGGTTTCTGGCGCTTTGCTGATTTCAGGAACGACGCTGTCCTGCAACAGTCGATCCTCGAATGGTATGAAACCCAAATCGGCAAGGGCCTGCCGGAGATGCAGATCAATACCACGGCACCGATGATCGCCCTGGCGCTGGTTGCCGGGCATCATCAGCGCCAGGATCTGCTGGCAACGGTCAATGACTGGGCGGATGCCCTGCTGCGCGACCTGCCCAGAACCGAAGAGGGCGGCTTTCAGCATGTGGTGAAGGAGCAACCTAACACCGGGCAGCTGTGGGACGACACGCTGTTTATGACCTGCCTGTTTCTCGGCGTGGCGGGTATTGTGCTCAAAAGACGCGATTTGATCGACGAAGCGGGATACCAGTTTTTGCTGCACACGCGTTATCTCAGCGACCCGGTCACAGGGCTCTGGTATCACGGCTGGACGTTTGTGGATAAACACCACTTTGCGGGCGCGTTCTGGGCACGTGGCAACGCGTGGATAACCGTCGCCATCCCGGAATTTATTGCGCTGATGGGCGAGCATCTGGATGCCAGTGTGCGCCGGTATTTGTCGCAGGTGGTGGCGCGGCAGGTACGCACGCTTTGCGTGTTACAGGCTGATAACGGCATGTGGCACACGGTGCTGGACGATCCTCTCTCCCCGCAGGAGTCCTCCGCGACCGCGGGGATCGCCTACGGGATGCTTCGCGCGGTGCGCATGGGGATCCTGGATGCGTCCGTAAGTCGTTCTGCCCTGCGGGCGTTTGAGGCGGTGATCGCACGGATCGATGACGGTGGGCTGGTGCTTGAAGCCTCACGCGGTACGATGCTCGGCTGGGATATTCAGTATTACTGCGATATCGCGATGGCGCCGGTGCCTTACGCGCAGGCGCTCACGATGCTGCTGTTGCTGGAAATGGAGCAGGGCGGCTGGCTGGAAGATAAAAGCGGGGCATAATGCCCCGCTTATTACAGATGCAGCACCGTCGGGATTTGCGAGAGCAAAAACAGAATCAAACCAATGGTCCCGCCCACCAGCGTTCCGTTGACGCGGATGAACTGCAAATCTTTGCCGATATTCAGCTCTATCTGGCGTGACATATCTTCGGCGTCCCAGCTTTTTACCGTGTCGCTGATATGGCGGGTGAGGAACGCGGCAAAGTCCGGCGCAACACGGTGTGCCGCCTGCTCCAGATGCTCGTTAAACGAAGCCTGCAAGCTGGCATCCGCCATCAGCGTTTCGCCAAACCACTGTCCGGCGTTGGCGATACGTTGCTTCACGCGTGAGTCTTCGCTTTGCATATCTGTCTTCAGCCACTGGCGCAGGTCGGCCCACATCTCCCCCAGATAGCGGTTAAACGCCTCGTCATTTTTCAGGTAATGCTTGATGTTCCCGGCTCTGGCGGCCATCTCCGGATCGTTTTTCAGGTTGTCGATAAGCTTTAGCGTGGCCCTGTCGAACGCCTGGCGGATCTGGTGCGTACGATCGTGGCTGATATCATCCAGCAGGGTATTCACCGCGTTGGAGATCATCTCTGCGCTCTGCTCCCCCAGCCATTCGGTTGGCAGCACCATCGCTTTGCGCGGGTGTTCCGTCTCAAGCCAGTGAACAATCTGTGTGGCGATAAATTCCCGCGAGCTTTCCCGCTGAATCAGCGTAATCAGCCGATTGATGATGGCGTCCAGCAGCACCTGATGGCGGTTGTTTCTGGTCATGCTCTCGAGGATGACGGCGCTGGTTTCGGTGAAATCCACCTTATCGATAGCCTTATGCACGGCGCGTTTTAGCAGGCGCTGAATGCGCCCGTCGTCGGTGAGTTCGAGAAAACCGCTCATCACCTGAATCAGATGCTGCCCCACGCGCTGCGCGTTATCGGGCTTACTGAACCAGGAGCCAATCATCTGCGCCGGCTCATAGCGGCGGATTAACGCCACCAGGGACTGCGTATCCAGGAACTTCTCCTGCACGAACTGGCCGAGATTGTCGCCGATCCGGTCTTTATTACGCGGAATAATCGCCGTATGGCGCGAGATAAACGGGACCGGCACGCGGCGAAACAGTGCCACTACCGCAAACCAGTCCGCCAGCGCACCGACCATCGCCGCCTCGGCAATGGCCTTCACACCCCGCACCCAGAGGGTCTGAGGCAGGAACAGCGTTGTGATAAACGCCGCGCCGGCAATCAGCAGCAGCGACAGCGCCAGCAGCTTGGCGCGCTTGAGTTCAGTCTGTTTTTCCATGGGTTAAGGATAGAGGCAAGCGGGGGGGAAGTGCAAAGTGGGTGAAACATCATCTTATTTGCGATTCTGGAATACGGCTTCAGGAAAGGGATCGTACAGAGGGAAATTTCGTTTAATTCGTCATCGTTTTGTATATTCTTTTTTGTATATACAATCAGGGAAGGGTACACTATGCCTACGGAGTTTGAATGGAATAGCAGCAAGGCGAAAAGCAACCTGCAAAAGCACGGGATCCGTTTTGAAAGCGGCAATGAAATCATTCGTATCATCAGCGCACGTAAGGCAGACCGTAAAGAAAGGAGCCGTTATGAGCATTGTTAAACATAAACGCGGGAGTGCTGCTGAAGTTAGCGTTCATCGCGAGGCCGAACTTCACGCGTTAGCGGAAAAACCCGACGCAGAAATTGACTATAGCGATATTCCGGCAATGGATGAGGCGCTGTGGAACGACGCGGTACGCGGCAAGTTCTATCGTCCCTTAAAAACCCAGGCGTCTGTGCGTATCGATGCAGATGTTATGGAATGGCTTAAACGCCCGGGAAAAGGGTATCAGACGCGACTCAACGCTATTTTACGCGAGGCGATGCTGCGCGATCAGAACAAAAAATAGCGCTTAACGGGCAGCGCCAATGGCTGCCTGTTCGCTCAGAAGGTGCTTCCCAGTAATCGCCACAGTACCCACCCGCCAAATACCATCAGTACTCCACCCGCGACACGCTCAATAATCCAGACCGAGTGGCTTAACTTTTTCTGCACGGCGGGCAGCCCGATCAGTGACACTACGGCTAAGTCCCACACCAGCACAACCATTACCATCCAGATACCGCTCACCGATTGCTGTAGTAAGGTCACGTCTGGCCCCAGTAACGCCGTCATTAACGCCAGGTAGAACAGCGCATTTTTCGGGTTCAGCAAGGCAGAGCCAAGCCCGAGCAGGATCTGTTTGCGCCATGTGGGGATGTGCGGGGTTGTTTCTGTTAGCGAAAGCGGCTGCGGTGCACTGCGCACCAGCTGCGAACCTATCCACAGCAGATACAGCGCTCCGCAAAGCTCGATAAGCGTAAACAGCCACGAAAACTGGCGCAGTGCGCTCCATCCCATAATCACCAGCAAAATATACAGCCCGTTACCTGCGGCAATCCCTATGCACAGCCCGGCGCCGCCGCGCAGAGGGTAGCGTGCGGCGTAGCCTACCAACAGGAAAAAGTCCGGCCCTGGGCTTAACAGGGCGACAAAATGTGCCAGCGCCAGGGCGAGAAATGCGGAGGGGAAGAACAGTTCCATAGTGACCTCATCATAAAAACAGAGGTCAGGTTACGGCTACCCAGAACCTATTTATTGTCTGATATTGATCGGCCCGTTGCGTACTGGCGAGGTGTGGCCGCCGTATAGCTCACGAAGGTTTTGTGGAAATGGCTCTGATCGGCAAAACCGCTCTGGTAGCCAACGTCCGCAATATCATCTCCGGCACGCAGCCTCGCTTTGGCGTACTCCACGCGTGAGATGTTGAGAAAACTGCCCGGCGTTAAGCCAGTATCTTGCTTAAAAGAGCGGATCAACGTCTCTTTACGCAAGGAAAATTGCTGCGCCAGTACGTCCAGCGAGGGCGGGGTGGCAAGGTCAGACAGCAACGCCTGCTGGAGTAACTGGCTGGTGGGTCGCAGTACGTGTTCGTCTTCGTCGCACCGGGGGAGAGCAAAAAGCAGCGCATTAAGCGCAGCGGGCGTCATGTTTTCAACAATATCAAGATAATGCGCGAACAATGATTCATCGCGGATAACCTGCTGCGCGAGAGGCAAACCGGTGTCGATATAGAGCATATGGTAGCTGCGCGGTTGGTCTGCCACTGGGTTACAGCTGTGTGGTACGTAGGCCGGGATCACCACGATGTCGCCAGCTTCCAGAAGGTACTCTTGCCCGTTACATACGCAGCGCGTTTTCCCTTCCACAATGGCGCCGACAGAAAGCTGGACATGGCTGTGGCGTTTATATGCCTGCGTACTCTGCCATGTGCTGCGCAGCTCTACGCCCGGTTGCCGGGAAAAGGTCTGGTGAATATGGCGCGGTGTTGTCATTGGTCTGTCCTGACTTTGTTTTATTTTTTATAGCACAGCTGAATGCAGAGTCGGAGATCAGGATGGTGATAAAGCGATTTGTTTTATGTCACATTTAATATTAATCGTATCAATAATTGGCTGGCCGGGCGTTAATAAAAAACCTGCCATCTGGCAGGTTTTTTTGAACTCTATAAGACTTAGAAGCTCACGCCGCCGCCAACATAGGCCCCGTCGATCAGGGTGTGGTTTGGACGACCGTCTTTGCCATCAACGCTCACGTGGCGGTAACCCACTTTCAGGGTCACAGGTTTGATTGGGGTCCAGCTCACGCCGCCGTTTGCTTCCACGTAGTTTTTCACGCTGTTGTTCAGGCCGTCTGGTGCCACATAGCCTTCACCGAACACGTTAATGCTGTCGGTCACGGCAACGCTCACGCCACCACCGATTGGGAATGCCACGCCGTTATCGCCTTTTTTCGGGCCAACGTAGAGGGCTTTCGCACCTGCGTTCAGCATCACCGGGCCAACTTCGAAATTGTAACCTGCGCCAACACCACCGGTCGTGGTGCCGTCATCGGTATTTTTCAGCCAGCTACCTTCGGTGTACAAACCAGAGGTCGATTTGCCCATTTCAACATTCAGGTTAGTGAAGTTTTTACCCTGCTCAATGCTTCCGCCCATTGCCAGTGCAGAACCCGACACAACAGTCAGAGCAGAAAGGATAAGAACGTTAAGCTTTTTCATGAGTGTTTCCTCGTCATCAAATTAATCTGAGGACACCTTAACAAGCGATGTTTATGACTGCAAATGTGAGGTGGTTCGCAGTTTTATGCTGATTTTGTTAGTTTTTCTTATTTGTATTGTTGTTGAATGGTTGAATTTCCGCAGCGTCAATCATTAGCTTTTTTTACGTTTAGAGAACGTTTAATTTTCTCCCTAAACGGAAACTGAATACGACGGAAATAATGATATGTAGCCTATTTATTATTCAGGTAATAATTTCTGAATATGTTTCGACTGTTACAGATCGCGACATAAATTTACTTTTATGGCCGTAAGATTACCGGAAATGGGCTGGTCTAAAGGGGGCATTATCGCTGACGTAACGTTTTACATCGGCGGGTAATACGTGCCTGTAACGCAGCGAATAACGGGAGAGGCAACTCTCTGGTTCAGTGACCCCGCCCGGCGTTTACCTTCCGGGAGCGGGGGCCGGGGTCAGTCTATTGATTTACCGGAAGGTATTTTTCTTCTGCTCTACCATGGCGATAAAATCCAGGATCTGCTGCTGCTTGCGCCGGGAAAGATGCTCTACGCGGTGAAAAGCATCTTCAAGCGCCGGCTCCAGGGATTTGGTGGTGAGCACGATGCACTCCTCCATCACCCGCACCTCCAGCTTTTTGCCGACGGTAAACCGGCTTTCTCCAGCCACAGGCCTTTTAAAATGAGCGCCGGTAAACGGTCATGCTTCGGATAATTAGTTACATACGACACGGTATAACTGCGCAGGGTGGAAGGAAACATTACAGGTTTAATAAGTTCTGTAATAGAATCAATGTCAGTCATGATCGCTATTCTCCTAAAATAGGGGTTGTGATTAGCGGGACGCTCGTGTTGCAGCACGGGCGTTCTGCGTTAAATACCTGGATATAACATCAGGGAATAAAAGAAAAGTCCAGTTGAAAATAGACTGTAATGGGAGTGTTCCGGAAGGAATTAAATATATTTTTTACAGTTATAGATAGAGTGGAATAATAAAAGGCGCACTGGTCAGATGCGCCTGGAAATAATGCTCAGGATTTTTTACGCGAGGTTTTTTTACCGCCGCTGGCGGCGCGTTCGGCCTTGATTCTTTCCAACAGGGCGGCAGCGCTGTTTTCACCGCTGATTAGATCCGGGTTTTCAGCCCGCCACTGGGCGGTCAGCTCGCCGCGAAACGCTTTCGCCAGGATTGACTGGGTGAGGTTATTGACGCGGGTGAGGGCGCTGTTGACCTGCTTTTCGATGGTGTCAGCGTAGGCGAAGAGTTGTTCTACGCGACGTATGATTTCGAGTTGTTCTTCAATATGTGGTAAATAAACCTCAAGGCTGTTAATCACTTTTTGATTGAGATTAACCATTGTCGAACCGACAGCCTCTTTATTGAAATAGTTAATGGCAGTTGGTGATCTCAATATTAATTCAAGATATTTTGGAACTATGTTTTCCTTAGTTCTGAGAATCATTGACCCAGTGCCGCAAAGCATTTTTGATTGATTGAGATTAACCATAGCAGCTCTGCCCATCTCTCCTCTTCTACCAACAATGATATCACCATCTTGTAAAGACCATGAGCTAAGTTCAGCATATTTTTCATCAGATATTGTCATGCAGAGTGATGGCGAGATTATTCCATCATTAATATGCATTGGATTGATTACCGGAATGCCATTTGAAATATAATCACTTTTATGTAACGCACTTCCGAATGGGCCTGTTTTAATCATTATGCCAACTTCCTTAAGAGTATTTTTTTTATTATTCGAACTTATGTTTTGATTTAAATTTCCGGTAGCAGCCGCGGCTAATACCGCCTGACGAAAACGTTTCAGGATTTGCGGGATTTTCTCAAGACGGGCTTTTGTGCTGTCTACCTGCGCCAGAAGCGTATCGAGTTTTTCGGCGATTATTTTTTGTTCAGCGTAAGGTGGTAGAGATAACGGGTGTTCTTTTATAACTGCTTGAGAAATATTGGGCTGGGCTCCACCTTTGCCTTTTTTTATGAACGCATTTTTCTCATTGAGTAAAAAATAATATAAGAAAATACTTGAGGTAATATCTTCTATGGGCGAGCCAACAGCGCAGGCTTGGTTAGTAGTTGCATCAATTCCTAAGATAGACGTTTTACCAATAGTTGCCCCATACATTGCAATGGCAACAGAACCTTTGGGAAAATATTTAGCACTTGAGTTTTTTACGCCAGCTTCTGTGATGTATTCACTTGCTTCGGTAATTAACCTGGGCCCTAAGTCGCCGGTTTTAATCCAGGGTATATTGCCGTTATAAAATTCATCATGGCTACGAGATGGTGTGCCACCGGAGCCCCAGACTGCAATATTTTGTAGAGTTGTAGCAACCCACCCCTCCGGCAATTTCCCCCCACTCATGCCTTCACCTCACCAAACACTTCATTCATTAACGTCCGCTGTGCATCGGCCTCATCGCCCGCTCCCAGCTCACGCATCAGCGCATCCAGCTCGCCCAGCGCCTGTACTAGCTCGCTCATGGCTTCTGCCGCCAGCACGTCCGGCTCCGGCAGGCTGTCGGCGTCGATGCTGTCTTTATCCTTCATCCAGGAGATATCCAGCGAATCGGATTTGGCGGTGCGGATCCAGTCGCGACTGAACTTGAGCCAGCGGCTGGTAGTCAGGTGCTGCGCGATGTCCTGGTTCTCTTCGCTGTCGGCCACGTCAATTTCGCTGGCGTTAAAGCTCCACTCGCCTTCAGCGCGTGGGCTGTTGCCGTGCGGATCGTCGCCAAATACCTCCTCGAACGCCTTGAGATGCTGCTCGGTAAACGGCGTGCGCTTGCCGAAGCTCGGCATATTGGTCCGCAGGTCATAGACCCAGACGTTTTCGGTGCAGTTCTCTTCCTGGTATTTATCGGCGTCGGTGCCCTTGGTGAAAAACAGCACGTTAGTTTTCACGCCCTGCGCGTAGAAGATGCCTGTCGGCAAACGCAGGATGGTGTGCAGATTGCATTTGTTCATCAGGTCGCGGCGCACATCGGCGCCGACTCCGGCTTCAAACAACACGTTATCAGGCAGCACAACGGCAGCGCGGCCGCCCGGCTTCAGGTTGCGGTAAATATGCTGCAAAAAGGCCAGCTGTTTATTGCTGGTGTTATAGGTAAGGTCGTCGCGAGTAATACTGGCTTCCCCGCCTTTAGAGGTACCAAACGGCGGGTTGGCTAAAATGATATCCGCTTTTGCCAGCGACTGCCCGGCCATGCCCAGCGCATTGCCCTGATGCACCACGCCTTTTTCATCGCCTTCCATCCCGTGGAGCAGGCAGTTCATCAGCGCCAGACGGCGGGTAGACGGCACCAGCTCAACGCCGATAAAGGCTTTGTTCTTCTGGAACACGCGCTCTTTATCCGACAGATCGTACAGATCGTCGGTCCTGGATTTGATGTACTGATCGGCGGCAATCAAAAAGCCTGCTGTACCGGCAGCAGGGTCCTGAATCACTTCGCCCGGCTGCGGTTTGATGCAGCGAACCATGCTGTTGATCAGCGCGCGTGGGGTGAAGTACTGTCCGGCACCGGACTTGGTTTCACCGGCGTTCTTTTCCAGCAGGCCTTCATACAGATCGCCAAGGCCGTCTTTCTGCGCGCTGAACCAGTCGATCTGATCCAGCGAGCGGATCAGCTGCTCCAGGTGGCGCGGCTCGCGCAGGCGCGTTTGTGCGTCGGCATAGATCGCAGCGATCAGCGGGTCGGCGTGAACCAGTTTGCCTTCGGCATCTTTACCGGTAGAGAGCTTCAGCAGAATTTGTTTGTAGTCGTTAAGCAGGTTAAGACCGGATTTGCTGTTTAAATCGCTCCAGCGGCACCCTTCTGGCAGGATGTGTTTATCCAGCGTTTCCGCTTCGGTGTTCTCGTGCACCATCTTGATAAACAGCAGTAATACCAGCTCGGTGACGTAATCGCTGTAGTTGATGCCGTCGTCACGCAGAACGTCACAAAGATTCCAGAGTTTCTGAACGATTTCGTTGTTACTCATAGCTATTCCGGTTTAGGCCGGTTACCCGGCCTGTCTGTAAAAAAAAGATGGGGAAGGGTATCACGATCAGGCGGATTTTGGTGCCCACAACGCATCGCTCATCTGGTCGAGAATGCTGTCCAGTTGGTTATCCAGCAGGCTGTTGAGCTTCTTCGTTCCGCCGTCGGCGGAGAAAAGGTGATTGACGAAGTTTTTGTCCAGCACCACTTCATGCACCAGCTGTTTCGCCAGCCGCTCCAGCCAGCGCTTCTGCACGTTATTCCAGCTGTGCTGGGCATATATTTTGTCCAGCGCCAGCTTAACGCGCTCCTCGAACGGGATAAGCGGCTCGCCGAGCGCGGCCTGGCGGATATGCCCAAGGATGGTGGCGGCAATGTCCTGGCTGCTCTGGGTGCGCACCGCCGAGCGCAGGCTGGCCTCGCTGTAGCCCGCCTCGTCCAGCAAAAGACGGATCTCTTTTAGCTGCTCACGCGTCAGGTCGCGTGGACGGTTAACCACCACCGACAGCGCGGCGGACTGGTTGATTTGCGTGGAGATAAACTCGTTGAAGCTTTGCAGGTAGTCGGCGGGTTTCTGGTAACGCCCGTAGGTCTGCTCTTTGCTGATGAGTTCATCATCATGGTCTGAAATCACCGGGCGGTACTCGCTGCCCAGCAGAACACCGACATCGCTTAACTGGCGGATCAGATTGCGATGCTGTTTAAGGAATGCCGAGGCTTGCTGCGGGCCAAGCTTATGCAGATGCTGGTGCAATTGCTTCGGTTCAACACCCCAGAGTTCTTCCAGTTCATTCAGTTTTTTGCGTACTTCCGGGCGTTTTTCGGCCTTTTTCTCCGCTTTACGCAGGACGCGCATAATTTTCTGGCTGAGCTGATTGAGTAAGCTATCCGCCTGGGTTTCCGTTGGGCTATCGCCCGGATTATTCAGCGCCGTTTCCAGCACATCGTCATTCGATAGCTCTTCGACCAGTTGCTCGATGCTGACGCCGGCGTTTTTCACCAGCGGCTTCATAGTGTTCACCTCCTGAAGCGTGGCGTAGATATCCACCGGATCGTGGATCCAGAAAACGGTTTTACCGATATCGTCGCAGCGACGGGTAGCGCGGCCGATCATCTGCTCATACAGAATGCGGGACTTCACCCGGCGCAGGAACACCAGATGAGTGATCGCCGGAACATCGATACCGGTGGTCAACAGATCCACGGTGATCCCAATACTGGGGTAGCGTTCGTTTTTGAAACGTTTGATAAGCTTGCTGACCTGATCGCTCTTGCCAGTGATCTTCTCAATGGCGGCCTGGTTAAAGTCGGGGTTGACCTCACCCATGGCGTCATCAAGCAGGCGTTTCACCATATCGGCGTGGGCGTCCGTGGCGCAGAAAATCAGCGTTTTTTCATCACCGGATGGATCGATCTCTTTCGCCAGCTCTTCGCAGATCACCCGGTTAAAATCTTCGGTAATCACCTTGCGGTTGAAGGCATCGACGTCGAAATTCAGTTCGTCCTCCAGTTCGCTGGTATCGACTTCTCCCGTTTCTGCATCCACGGCGCTGACGGTGTCACCCGCATCAAAGTGAATGCCGTATTTGCTGAGCTGGGTTTCATAGCGAACCGGTGGCTCGTGGTCAATCAGCCAGTCTTCCGCCACCGCTTCCCGGTAGGAGTAGATATAAACGGGATGACCAAAAATCTCGCTGGTATGTTTGGCTGGTGTCGCTGTCAGGCCGATTTTCACCGCGTCAAAGTAGTCCAGCACCCGACGATAGCTGGAGAGATATTGGGCGTTATCGCGGATAGAGAGCTCGCCCTCGGTCATTTCCTGATCCAGCGTGTAACCACGGTGCGCTTCGTCAATGATGATGCAGTCGTAGGTATCTACCGCAGGCGGCGTACCGGAACGATAGATGCGGCTGACCATGGATTGTACCGTGGCAACCTGCACGCGGGTTTCTGCCTCTGCCGCCATATCGCCCAGTTCGGCGACGTTGTAGATCTGAGAAAGCGTCTGGTTTTGTTCTAACGAGGCCTCTTTAAAGGCATCCTGCGCCTGCTCGCCGAGGGCAGAGCGGTCAACGAGAAAGAGGATTCGTTTAAAGCGTTCAGCCTTCAGGAAACGGTAGATTAAGCCAATAATGGTACGCGTCTTACCCGTTCCGGTGGCCATTGCTAACAAAGCTTCACGCGAGCCCTGTTCCAGGGCTGACTCGACGGCCTTAACTGCGTTGACCTGGTAATCACGCAGGCCAAGGTAGCTAAAAGGCTCCTGATGCAGCCTGGCTTCTGCCTGGGCACGGCTACGATGCAGGCGGTCCAACAGACCTTCTGGTGTGATGAAGCTTTCCAGCGGATAGCGGGTATTGTCAGGTGAGCGAACATCGCGGAACCATGTGCCGGAATGTTCGGCGGACTGTTTGATGTAAGGTCGGCCGTTGCAGGAGAAGACGAAAGGGATCTGATAAACGCTGTTCACGCCATCTTCCCAGCCTTTTACGCGACCTTCTTCAGCCCAGGCGGGGATCATTGACGCGTCAAACTGAAAACCTTTGCTGTAGCGCTCTGCCTGGGGGATTTTTCCGGCGACGTTTTCGTTTTTCTTTTTCGCTTCAACGGTTGCAACGGGCGTGAGACCGCAGAAAAGAACGTAATCCGCTCTGCCGTGTTCGTCATCGGCAAAGGTTGGCCATTCGGCAATGGCTTTGTTGACCCCTTTTTCGGGACGGTGGCCTTTTTTCCAGGTGATTTCCTGAGTATCTGCCAGCCAGCCCCATTCATTGAGCTGCTGGTCAATGAGGATACGGGTCAGCTCTTCAGTGATGATGTGCTTGCGGGCATAGCTGGACTTGCGGCCAAACTCTTTGCGCTGGGCTGTAATCGCTTGCTGTGTTTGCTGAGTAAGCTGTGTCTGCAAGGCGGTGAGCTTAGCTTCGTAATTTTGCTGGAGCGTTTGCAGATCCTGCTGACTCATTTCCAGCAACTGCTGTTGTTCTCTGGCCTCGATATCCATTTCGTGAGCCAGCTGTTCGTATTCTTCTTTTTGCTGTTTAAGTAAAGTCTGAAGCTGCTCGCTGGATTCTAATTTTTGATTCGCTGCCAATAATGTTTGTTTAAGTTGTTCAATGGCAGATTGGGACTTATTGAGCTGTTCGCTCGGGTCATGCGGTGGAACAAAAGGGCCAGGATTAAACTGGCTACCCGCATCACCAAATGTCTGATGGAACCAGATTGCCAGCGCACGGGCGACTTTCAGCGCGTCCATCGCTTCGCGGTGTCGGGTCTGGAATTGATGCGTCGCTTTGTTACCTTCAATTCTGAGCGTATGAAATAACTGACGAATCGCAGGATCGAACTGTAATTCTCTGTCCAGCCTGTAGAGCAACTCTTGCTGACTCGGGTTATCTTCCCGGCCAATATTCAGGCGGGCGGCAATATTCTGCGCCAGGGCTTCACCAAACTGCCGCAGTTTCATAAGCGTCGTATTGGGGTCGCTGGAGAATAGCTGTTCTGCGGTCGCGGTGATTTGAACCAATAAAGGATCGTGCTCTGCCAGGAAAGCAAAGTTTGCTGGCTGGTGTGGGCTAGCAGTTGTCAAAGGGTAAACTCCTTGCAGAAATCACCCGCAGCTCGTTGCTGATGTAGCTCTGGATGAGAAGAGTTGATTTTGCGAAATTTCTCTCAAAATCATAACGCTGTACGTTTTTTTATCAAGCGCTAAAGGGGCAAGATGACGTCTGAAATACGCCAAAAGGGGCTGGAAAAGGAAAGGGTTAGGCATGTTCTACGCGGTACAGCCGCTTTGCCTTTAAAGCATCCCATTCAAATAAATACCCTTTAGACGTTCAGCCGGATTTTAGCGTTCCGCCAGAACTGTGGGATAATGTCACCATTACGGTTGCTGGGGGTGAAAAATGAAGACTGAACTGCTGGGGCTATCCTGGGACGCTGATACGCTTCCTGAAGTCAAAACTCCAGGAACGCGCGTGGCGCTGTTTACCTTTAAATCTCAGATGGCGGGTTTTGTCTGGGACGCCGCGCAGCTGGAAAACAACCCCTACACCTTCGTTGAAGTTAAAACGCTTCTGGATGGCGTGACTGTGGGCGGGCATAAGGTCAGTGATACCGAACAGGTGCTGAACCTGGCAGATAGCAGTAAAAAGCTGATTGAACTGGTGCAGACCGGGCGTTTCGATCTCGACAAAAAAACCTTTACCCTGCTGCACAGCATCATCGCCCGTAACGAAGCACTAGAATGGGGGATGTTCCGCGGGGAAGGGGATGAGGTGCATTACAATGCCCGCGTCCATCTCGGTGAACTGGGCACTCACTTCCCGCCCGCAACAGAAGCGGGCGCGCCTGAACTGAATGATATTTTTGCAAAAGGCGTCTGCCAGATTAAAACAATGCCGCCATTTGAAGGGGCATTGGCGATGTTTTTGTTTGGCGCCTGGTTCCAGTTTTTCTTCGATGGTAATAAACGTACCAGCCGCCATATGATGAATGGCTGGCTGATGAAACATGGCTTTAATCCCATCAGTATTCCTGCTGCGCGTGCACTGGAGTTCAACAGCAAGATGGTTCGGTTTTATCACAGTAAAGATGCCAGCGAAATGATGGCTTTTTTGGTGTCGTGCTATCCGGATTAAGTCGTTTTGCCGGATAGCGATGTAACCTCATCCGGCAATTTCCAGACTACTTACGCAACCCCGCAAACGCCGCCCGGATCTCATCTTCCGGCAGCTCCAGGCCAATAAACACCATCACGCTCCGTGGTGTTTCATCACCCCAGGGTCTGTCCCAGTCGGCGCTGTACAGGCGCTGCACGCCCTGGAACAGCAGGCGGTTTGGCTCACCGTCAATCCACAGCATCCCCTTGTAGCGCAGCAGCTTGTCGGCGAACGACAGCAGCAGGTTTTCCATTACGCGGGACACCTCGCTGATATCCACCGGGTAATCCAGCTCGACCACAATCGACGACACATCGTTTTGCTTGTCGGCCATAAAGTGAAAGCGCGGCTTCGAGGTGACGTTCTCTTCCAGCATAAAACCGTTGGTGTTGAACAGCTGAGACAGGTCGATATCGCCAAAGGTCACGGTATAAACCGGTGCGCGCGAGTTAATGCGCGCCAGGCGCTCACGCAGTTTTTCGCTCTCGCCCGCCACATCGGTTTTGGTCAGCAGGATGCGGTCGGCGTAGCCCACCTGAGACTGGGCGATGGTGAACTGGTTCATCTGTTCGTCGGCGTGTACCGCATCAACCAGCGCAATCACGCCGTCCAGCAGGTAGCGCTGGCAGAGGATCTCATGCGAGAAAAAGGTCTGAATAATCGGGCCGGGGTCAGCCATGCCGGTGCATTCAATCACCAGGCGGTCAAAGTCGATCTCCCCGCGATCGCGGCTGTCGAGCAGGTCCAGCAGGGCGTCTTCAAGTTCGTTAGAGCGGGTGCAGCAGATGCAACCGTTGGTCAGGGTTTTGATCTGCGTGGCGCGATCGCCAATCAGCTGATCGTCAACCGAGACTTCGCCGAATTCATTTTCGATAACGGCGATTTTGAAGCCGTGCTGCTCGTTCAGGATGTGGCGCAGCAGGGTGGTTTTACCGGCGCCGAGGAAACCGGTCAGCAGGGTAACGGCAATCGGGGTCATGGTCTCTCCTTTAGCAGCAGCGGACGCCGCCTTCTCCACTTCCGCCGTAGCGCGCTTCCTGCCGCTCGCGGAAGAATTCGGTGTAGGTCATGTACGGCTTATCCGGATGGTTGGTCTTCATATGCTCAACGTAGTTGTCATAGTCCGGGATGCCAATCAGCATTTTCGCCGCCTGACCGAGGTATTTTTTCGCTTCGCCTAAGTTACCAAACATTGTGGGTTCCAGACAGAAAAAGCCCGGTGGCGCGCAGCGATCCGGGCCTACAGTACCTGTGTAGGGCGGGTCAGCGTAGCGCCACCCGCCATTTTTTTAATGGTGTGAAGACGTCTTCACGCCGCCTTCCGGCACCGGCACGTACGGGGTTTCTTTATCCGTACGACCACTCGCGTTACGCACATTCATCCAGGTTTTGATGCCGTAGAAGATGATGCTGTACACCACCACCAGGAACAGAATACTCAGGCCAGCGTTGGTGTAGTTGTTAACAACGATATGGTTCATGTTGGCAATCTGCTGCGCGGTCAGATCTGCGCCGCCTGCGGCAATCTTCTCTTTGTACTGGTTAGCCATGAAGAAGAAGCCTTCCAGCTGCGGGTTGGCGCTGAACAATTTCAGGCCAAGCGCCCAGGTGGTGCAAAGCAGCAGCCACAGCGCAGGGACTACGGTCACCCAGATGTATTTGGTGCGTTTCATTTTCACCAGGACAACGGTACCCAGCACCAGGGCAACTGCCGCCAGCATCTGGTTAGAGATACCGAACAGCGGCCACAGGCTCTTCACGCCGCCCAGCGGATCGACAACGCCCTGATACAGCAGGTAACCCCACAGGCCAACACAGCCCGCCGTACCCAGCACGCCTGCCACCAGAGAGTCGGTTTTCTTCAGGAACGGCACGAAGTTGCCGAGCAGGTCTTGCAGCATAAAGCGGCCAGCACGGGTACCTGCATCCAGCGCCGTCAGGATGAACAGCGCTTCAAACAGAATACCGAAGTGGTACCAGAAGCCCATATCCGCCCACGGCAGCACTTTGTGGAACACGTGGGCGATACCCACCGCCAGCGTCGGTGCACCACCTGCACGGTTCAGAACCGACGGTTCGCCGATGTCTTTCGCCGTCTGCATGATCTGCTCAGGCGAAATCACAAAGCCCCAGGAACTGACGGTTGCCGCAGCGTGTGCGCTCGCATCTTTCAGCTGCGCCATAATCAGCGCCGCGTTATCACCGCCCATCTCATGCAGGTTTGGCATGGTGATGCCCAGACCGGCTGGTGGGGTGTTCATCGCGAAGTACAGACCTGGCTCGATAATAGACGCTGCCACCAGCGCCATGATCGCCACGAAGGACTCCATCAGCATGGCACCGTAACCAATCAGACGCGCGTCTTTCTCGTTCGCCAGCAGCTTCGGCGTGGTACCGGAGGCAATCAGGGCGTGGAAGCCAGAGACCGCACCGCAGGCGATGGTGATGAACAGGAACGGGAACAGGGCGCCTTTCCACAGTGGGCCAGTACCGTCGATGTACTGGGTCACTGCCGGCATTTTCAGATCCGGGTTAATCACCAGGATACCGATCGCCAGACCGACGATAACGCCGATTTTCAGGAAGGTGGCCAGGTAGTCACGCGGTGCCAGAATCAGCCAGACCGGCAGCAGGGCAGAGATGAATGCGTAACCGATCAGCGCGAAGGTGATGGTGGTGTCTTTGAAGGTCAGCGCCGGGCCCCAGTACGGGTCGTGCGCAATCACGCCGCCGAAGTAGATGGATGCCACCAGCAGTACAATACCAATCACCGACACTTCACCCACGCGTCCTGGGCGCAGGAAGCGCATGTAGATACCCATGAAGAGGGCAATCGGCACGGTAGAGCAGACGGTGAACACACCCCACGGGCTTTCGGCCAGCGCTTTCACCACGATTAACGCCAGCACCGCAAGGATGATGATCATAATCAGGAAGCAGCCGAACAGGGCGATAGTCCCCGGGACGCGGCCCATCTCTTCTTTAACCATCTCACCCAGAGAGGCGCCGTTACGGCGAGAAGAGATAAACAGCACCATAAAGTCCTGCACCGCACCCGCCAGCACTACGCCTGCGAGCAGCCACAGGGTCCCTGGCAGGTAACCCATTTGCGCCGCCAGCACCGGGCCGACCAGCGGACCAGCGCCCGCAATCGCGGCAAAGTGATGGCCAAACAGCACGTAGCGGTTGGTTGGCACGTAGTTCAGGCCGTCATTGTTGATGACTGCCGGAGTGGCACGCGTCGGGTCGAGCTTCATGACCTTTTGCGCGATGTACAGGCTGTAGTAGCGATAAGCCACAAGGTAGACGGAAACAGACGCGACCACGATCCACAGGGCGCTTACGTGTTCGCCCCGGCGTAATGCGACAACCGCCAGACAGAAAGCGCCGAGGATCCCGAGTAAGGCCCAGGGCACGTGCTTCAGTAGTTTTTTAGTATCCATAGTAAGACCTGGTTTTTTATGTAAAGAAAAAAGGGTCAGGGTTCGTTGTGAGGAGGTATTGATTAATGCTGGTGGGATCGTGCCAGATCCTCGCGCATGTAAAGGAAGGTAAATGGGCGAGTGGTTGTAAGTCGTGGGTAAGCGGTCAAAGATGCGGGCGAGTGGTTCAGACTCGCCGCAGACGGTAAAAATTATGTGATTTAGATCACTACGTTAGCGTCTCTGCCTGTTTCGCCAGGTAGCCTTCCAGCGTATCCAGAAGCTTATCTTTCAGCCATTGCGGCTCCAGAACCTGGATGTCGGGCAGCCAGTAGAGAATCAGCGGCAGGATCTGATTCTCGTGTGCCGCCTGGCAACGCAGCGTTGTGCCGCTGTGTTGTTCGGCTATCAGCTCCTGCTCTGGCAGTAAATTTCGGCGTCTGAAGTAGTGTGAAATATTATTGTTTATGAATATTTTCACCTCGAAAGTATCTTCCGAAACCCAGGGTCCAGGGCTTTTTTCCAGCAGCGCAAGGGTGCTTTCTTCAGGGGTAAATGTGGCGCCCTGAATATCAAACCAGCTTATCTGGCTTAGCGAAAAGGATTTCAGCCTGCTATTTTCAGTGGCTTGTAAATACCATATATTTTTTTTGTTAATGAGTTTGTAAGGATTAATTTGCCGTGTTTTGCCTTTATAAACGATCTGGCAAACATTACAGTTTTTAATCGATTTCTCAATATTAGGTAAATGACGGCGAATATCCGTTTTCACGGTATGTTCTGCATTGTTGCCCAGAATCAGAATATGATTGTCATCCACGCGAGTTTCGAGCTGCTGCCAAAAGTCGGCATTTCGCTCCGGGAAAAAGTTATCAGCATTCAGGAAGTTAGCAATGGTGTGATGCAACCCCTGCCCGGAGGGTGCTTGTGGTGAGTGGATCAGGCGATATTGTCCATTTCCGGTGTGCTCAACAATGGGTGAGAGTGCATTCAAATCACGATACACGGTGCGCTCAGTAATTTTAAATTTTTCCATCAGTGCACTTCGGTTTACCACACCGTTTAAATGTAGCTCTACCAGAATATCGACCAGACGTTCAGCCGAGCGGCTCCGCGTCGCATTAGCCATAAGGTATTCCTGTTAATTTAATGGATCTACGCTGAATTATGCGGGCAGCACTGACACGGGATGTCAGTATTCAGGCGCAGTAAATTTCTCTTATGGTTATATAACGGCGTGATTTAGCGGAAACCTTAATATTTTTTGCGGGAAGCCGCGCTGGCCGGGGGATAGCCAGCGCGCAGAGGGGTCAGATGACAGCGTCCATCTCCATCATTACCGGGTGGAAACGGCGTTTAAAATAGATCAGGCCGTGGCCCTCCTGGCTCAGAATGATATTTTTAATTTCAACCAGATAGACCAGATGTGTACCGATGGTCTGCACCTGGCTTATCTCCCCTTCAAGGCTTGCCAGCGCACCTTTGAGCACCGGTTGTGCCAGCGGGCCTTTTTGCCAGCAGGAAAGAGTAAAACGTTCTTCCATCGCCATGCCGGTCATCCCGGCGAAGTGACGCGCCATGATCTCCTGCTCGTGGTTCAGCACGTTAACGCACAGTCTGCCGTTGCCCTGAAAAACCGGATTCATGGCACTGTTGGCGTTGATGCACACCATCAACGACGGCGGCGTATCCGTCACCGAGCAGACCGCGGTAGCGGTAATGCCGCAGCGACCGGCATCACCTTCGGTGGTGACGATATTGACCGCGGCCGACAGGCTGGCCATCGCGTCGCGAAAACGCAGGCGTTGTTCATCTGATTGCATTGAAACCTCCCGCTGCGTTATTTCAGCAGCTTGTCCAGCATGTTGATATCGGTGTTGTTGTGCAGGTGCGGTACCGTCCAGCCGTGCTGGTCGTACTCAGACATGCAGCGGTCGACCATCGCCATCATTTTGTCCATGTTGCCGGAGCTCTGCGCCTGACGCAGACATTGCAGGCGAATTTCATCCTGGCTACCGGAGTAGTTGATCTCATACAGCTCATGGCGGCCGCCAAACTCGCTGCCGATGGCATCCCACATCAGTTTTAAAATCTTGATGCGTTCAACGTGATCCATACCGTTAGAGCCGCGCACGTACTTCGCCAGATACTGGTCGATCTGCGGGTTATTCAGGTCACGGGCGCTGGACGGGAGGTAGATCAGGCCGGACGTCACGTTACGCTCGATGATGTTTTTGATCTTCGCATAGGCCATCGGCGCCATCACGCGGTAGGTTTGCAGCGCGGCATGATCTGGCAGATACGCGCCGTTCACCCACGGGGTTGCTTCTGAACACATGGAGTCGCTCAGCGCCCAGAACATATTGCGCCAGGCTACCACTTCACCCAGGTCTGCCTGCACGCCACGGAATTCCAGCGTCCCGGTGCACTCCAGCGATTTCTTCAGCAGGGCGGTGATAAAGTCGAGCTTCACCGCCAGACGTACGCAGGCTTGCAGTGGATACATGCGGGCAAAACCGCCTTCCATGGTCCAGCGGCGGCAACGGTCGAAATCGCGGTAGATCAGCACGTTTTCCCACGGGATCAGTACATGATCCATCACCAGGATCGCATCGTTCTCGTCGAAACGGCTGGAGAGCGGGTAGTCATACGGCGAACCGGTTGCGCCTGCCACCATCTCGTAAGAGGCGCGGGAGATCAGCTTCACGCCTTCGGCATCCATCGGGGCGACGAACATCAGCGCGAAGTCCGGGTTTTCACCCATCACCTGCGCCGAGCCAAAGCCGATCATGTTGTAGTGGGTCAGCGCCGAGTTGGTTGCCACCACTTTCGCACCGCTGACGATGATCCCGGCGTCGGTCTCTTTCTCCAGCTTGATGTAGACATCTTTCACTTCATCAGCGGGTTTGTGGCGATCGATCGGTGGGTTAACAATCGCGTGGTTGAAATACAGGCCGGTTTCCTGAATACGGGTGTACCAGTTGCGGGCGTTCTGCTCGAACTGGCCGTAGAAGGCCGGGTTAGCGCCAAGCGCGCAGCCAAATGCGGCTTTGTAATCCGGCGTGCGTCCCATCCAGCCGTAGCTCAGGCGCGACCACTCGGCGATGGCGTCGCGTTGCTGGCGCAGATCGTCGGCGCTTTTCGCCACGCGGAAGAATTTATGGGTATAGCCGCCACTGCCGGTGTCGGTGCCCCAGCACAGTGTGTCCTGCATGTCCGGTTTGTGCAGGGCGTCGTACATCTGCGCGATGGATGCTGCCGCATTACGAAACGCCGGATGGGTGGTGACGTCTTTGACGCGCTCGCCGTAGATATAAATCTCACGGCCGTCCTGGAGGCTTTTTAAATACTCTTCGCCGGTTAATGGACGTTTGGTATCAGCGCGGAAATCTTCAGGCTTCATAGGGACCTCGTATCGGAATAGGGTTGTTAAATTTATGTTTTGTTTTTGTTGTTTAATTGAAGCGTGAGAGAGGGGCGGCGTGAAGGGACGATTGGGACAACAACAGGTACTTTTCGGGTGGGTTTGGGTTTTGTGATCTGTGCTGCTTTTCGGCGGGTGGCGCTGCGCCTACCCGCCCTACGAACGTAGCCACGGTAAGCGCAGCGCCACCGGGGAACTTACGACACCGGTACTTTCTGCGCCCGGTAGCTGCTGGGTGAACATCCCACTAAACGATTAAAAAATCGTGCGAAATAGGCCGGATCTTTAAACCCCAGCTGCCAGGCAATCTCGTTTACCGGGTTATCGGAAAAAAGCAGCAGCCGTTTGGCCTCGCGCAGTTGCCGGTCGAAGATCAGCCGCTTCGGCGGGCGGTTGGCGAAGCGGCGGCAGATATCGGTCAGGCGAGATTCGGTGAGATGCAGTTCGCAGGCGTAGTCCGGCACCGTCCAGTGCTGGTGGTAGTGGGTATCGATCATCTGGTTAAAACGCTGGAACAGCTTCAGCTCGCCGCGTATCCCACTGGCGGCGTGGTCGTCGAGCTTTGCATTGCGCAGCAGCAAAGTGAACACCGCCTGGGCCAAAAGTACCAGCGTATGTTCCCGTCCGGGCAGCTGTTCCGTGGATTCGCGTTCAATCAGCCGCCAGTAGTGTTTCAGCGCCGCCAGCTCGTCCGGTTTGTCGGCCAGGGACAGGCAGATCCCCGGCAGGCCGAAGGTTTCTCGTGTGCCGGGGTAGAGCACCTCCAGCAGCGGCCAGATCAGATCTTCGCGTACCGTCAACACATGCCCGTCGCTGTCGGATTCGGTGATAAACGCGTGCGGCACCGACGGCGGCGTGAGCACAAACAGCGGTGCCTGCACCGAATAGCGATGATCGTCGAGCTGAAGCTCAATCTGCCCGGTATCAAGAAAGTGCATCTGAAAGAACTGGTCGTGGCGATGCGCCTGCATGTCGCGGCCAAAAAAGGCCGCCATGCGGGCAAACGACTGATAATGTACATCATCAGTGCCCAGACTTTCGTCGTACTCCTTGCTGATATCAATGTTGGCGATGGGGCTCTGGCACATGATCGTTCCTCTGTTGATCCCGCTGCGTCATCGGAATGCGCGTCAGCACCAGTGCGCCCACCACCAGCAGCCCGGCCACAAACCACAGCCCTGAACTAAAGCTGCCGGTGGTATCGCGTAAGATGCCGATCAACAACGGGCTGACGGCCGAACCCACATTCCCGATGGCGTTGATCACCGCCAGCGCCACCGCGCGGGATTGCAGGCTAATAACCTGATCCGGTGTGGTCCAGAATATCGCCATAGCGGTAAAGGATCCGGTTGAGGCCATGATGATGCCAAGCAGCTGGATCAGGCTGTGGTCGGTCGCCGAGGCCAGCATCCATCCCGCCGCCGCGAACAGATACGGCAGGATGGTGTGCTTTTTTCGCTCTTTCAGCCTGTCGGAGCGGCGGCTCCACCAGATCATCCCGAGGATGGTACAAAACTGCGGGATTGCCGCCAGCAGGCCGATCACGATATTGCTGCTGTGGCTGTTAAAGCTTTGCAGGATCTGCGGCGTCCAGATGTTGATCGCACTCAGCGTGTTGGTCAGGCAGAAGTAGGCCAGCGTGTAGAGCAGTACCGCCGGGGTCAGCACTTCACGCAGCGTTGATCGCGGGGTCGCGGCGTGCGCAATGGCGTGCTCCTGCTCGCGGGCGATCATCGTTTTCAGGGTCTGCTTTTCTTCATCATCAAGCCAGCTGGCCTGATCCGGCGTGTCGTTAAGGAAGAACCAGGTCACGACACCGAGCACCACCGACGGCAGCCCTTCCAGCAGGAACAGCCACTGCCAGCCTTTCAGGTTCCACAGCCCGTCCAGCGCCAGAATGTAACCCGAGAGGATCGAGCCGAGCATCATGGTCACCGGCATGGCAATCATAAACAGGGCGTTGGCGCGGGCGCGGTGATAGGCGGGGAACCACCAGGTGAGATACACCAGGATCCCCGGCAGGAAACCGGCTTCGGCAATGCCGACCAGCATTCGCAGCACGTAGAGCGTCTGCGGGCTGGTGGCGAACATGGTGCAGGTGGATGCAATACCCCACACTACCATGATCCCGGCGATCCAGCGGCGCGCACCGACTTTCGCCAGCATGATGTTGCTCGGGATCCCGCACAGCACGTAGGTGACGTAAAACAGCGTTGCCGCCAGGCCAAACATGGTGGACGTCAGGCCCAGATCTTTGCCCATCGTCAGCCCGGCAAAGCCAATGTTAATGCGGTCAAGAAACGAGAAGACAAACAGGATAAAGAGAAACACGATCAAACGACGGAACAGCTTGTTAATCACGCGATGTTCTACAGCTTTATTATCTTGCAGGGTAGAGGTCGTCATGTTGCGCTCCACATCGTCCGTTCAGTAGACGGATTTATTGTTATTGACTGATGTAACAGGTCTGTCGATAAAACGGGCTGCCAGCGCTTCGGCGCTGCGGGCCAGCAGGGTGGTATCTACGCCAACGGCGACAAACAGCGCGCCGAGGCCGAGATAGCGTTTTGCCAGGGTTTCGTTAGCCATCAGGATGCCGGGCGCTTTACCCGCGCTCAGGATCTGCCCGATGGCCTGTTCGATGGCGGCCTGCACCTCCGGGTGCTGCGGATTACCCGCAAACCCCATGTCGGCGCTGAGATCCGCCGGGCCGATAAACACCCCGTCGACCCCTTCCACGTCCAGGATCTGCGGCAGGTTTCTCAGCGCCTCGCGGGTTTCTATCTGCACCAGCACGCACATGGCATCGTTCGCCTGTTGCAGGTAATCAGGAATGCGGTTCCAGCGCGACGCGCGGGCCAGTGCGCTGCCCACGCCGCGGATCCCCGCAGGGGGATAACGGGTGGCGCTCACCGCCAGACGGGCTTCATCGGCATTTTGTACCATTGGCACCAGCAGGGTTTGCGCGCCCACATCCAGCAGCTGTTTGATCTGCACCGGATCGTTCCACGACGGGCGCACCACCGGCTGGCTGGCATAAGGGGCAATCGCCTGTAACTGCGTTAAGACGGTTTGCACGTTGTTTGGCGCGTGTTCACCGTCGATCAGCAGCCAGTCGAAGCCCGCGCCAGCCAGCAGTTCTGCGCTGTAGCTGCTGGTCAGCCCCAGCCACAGGCCGATTTGCGGCTTTCCGGCTTTCAGCGCGGTCTTAAATGCGTTTTCCATGGTGCACTCCTACACAAAGCGGCAGCTAATCGAGCCCATGTTGCCGTAGTCCACGTGGAAGGTGTCGCCCTTGCTGGCTGCCACCGGGCGGGTAAACGAACCGCCGAGGATGATTTGCCCCGGTTCAAGCTGCACGTCGTATGGCGCCAGTTTGTTTGCCAGCCACGCCACGCCGTTCGCCGGATGGTTGAGCACGCCAGCGGCGACGCCGGTTTCTTCAATCACGCCGTTGCGATAGAGCAGGGCGGAGATCCAGCGCAGATCCAGTTCGTCGGGTTTAATTGGTCGTCCGCCGAGGATCACCCCGGCGTTGGCGGCGTTATCGGAGATGGTGTCGAACACTTTGCGCGGACGCTGGGTGTCGGGATCAATGTTGTGGCAGCGGGCATCGATCAGCTCCAGCGCCGGGATCACATAGTCCGTGGCGTTGTAGACATCGAAAATCGTGCAGTTAGGGCCTCGCAGCGGTTTGGCCAGCACGAAGGCCAGCTCCACTTCAATGCGCGGGACGATAAAGCGATCGACGGGAATATCGCAGCCATCGTGGAAAAACATGTCGTCCAGCAGCGCGCCGTAGTCCGGCTCGCTTATCTGCGAGCTGGCCTGCATCGCTTTGGATGTAAGGCCGATTTTATGGCCTTTCAGCACGCGGCCTTCGGCGATTTTCAGGCTTACCCATTCGCGCTGTACGGCGTAGGCGTCGTCGATGGTGATCGTCGGGTAATCCAGCGAGATCTGGCGGATCTGCTCGCGGGATTGTTCCGCCTGATGCAGACGATGCGCGATCAGGGTATGGGTGTGTTTATCGAGCATGGCGGTATCCTGTTTTATGTTTGTTTTCTCCCTCTCCCCGTGGGAGAGGGGACTGGCCGTGCCGGTATTATTTAAACAACGCGTGCACATTGTTCTGTTTGTAATTGAGCGTCGGGTGCAGCTCATCGAGCTCAAACGACAGCGCCAGATAGCGCGCCGCCATCAGCTCGGAGAAATGCGTTTTGATCAGCGCAAACAGCATCTCTCCCACCGCCTCGCGGCTTTCCAGGCTGCGCCCGGCGCCGATTTTCAGCGTCATATGCACGAAGGCGTAGTCGTGTTTGCCGTCGGCCATCTGCCAGGTGTCCAGCCAGTGCGCGCGGCTACGGATACCGCCGAGCGGGAAAATGCCCGTGGCGGCGAGCGCCTCGTTCACTTTGGCAAACAGACCCGGCAGGTCGGCCTGCTCGCGGATATTGTCAGTACATTCAGCAATAAAATGCGGCATGGTGGCTCCTTACGCGGGCAGCGGGAAAACAGCGTTGACCTGGCCGGTACCGGAGCTGGCGAACAGCTCGGTGAGAAACTCCACCTTGCCGTCGTATTTATCCCAGCCGAGCATCCCCAGCAGCATCACCGTGTCGTGCATATTGCCCTCGCCGTAGCAGTAGTCGGCGTACTCCGGCAACATGCTGCAAAACTCCCTGAACTGGCCTTCGCGCCACAGCTTCACCACGCGCTCGTCCATCTGGCGGTCGAACTCGCGGGTGTAGCTGTTCATTCCTTCTTCCGCGCGCTGGTCGTCGATAAAACGGTGCGACAACGAACCGCTGGCCAGCACCGCCACCGTGCCGTCGTACTGCTTAATGGCGCTGACGATGGCCTCGCCCAGCTTGCGGCTGTCGGCAAAATCGTGAACCGTGCAGAACGCCGAAATGGAGATCACTTTGAAGTGCTTGTCGCTGTTCATGTAGCGCATCGGTACCAGCGTGCCGTACTCCAGCTTCAGGCTTGGGATGTTGTGCGCTTTGGCCCGCACGCCGAGCTTCACCGCTTCGTCGGCAATCAGCTGGCCGAGCTCCGGGTTGCCGTCGTAGTCGTAGGTCATGTCACGGATAAAGTGCGGCAGCTCGTTGCTGGTGTAGATGCCGGAAAAATGATCCGCACAGTTAATGTGATACGCGCTGTTCACCAGCCAGTGGGTGTCGAAAACGATAATGGTCTCGACGCCCAGCTCGCGACAGCGCTTGCTGATCTCTTTATGCCCGTCGATGGCCGACTGACGGCAGCCGTGGTTTTTCCCCGGGAGTTCAGAAAGATACATCGACGGTACGTGGGTGATTTTTGCCGCTAGCGCTAAGGTGCCCATGTCAGACTCCCCATTTTGGAATCGGATGGTTGCCCATCGAGATGCAGACGTTTTTCATCTCGGCGAACACTTCAAAGCTGTACTCGCCACCTTCGCGCCCGGTGCCGGAGGCCTTCACGCCGCCAAACGGCTGGCGCAGGTCGCGCACGTTCTGGGTATTCACAAACACCATACCGGCTTCGATATTGCGCGCCAGGCGCAGCACTTTGCTGACATCCTGGGTCCAGATGTAGGACGCCAGACCGTACTCCACGTCGTTGGCCAGGCGCAGGCCTTCCGCTTCGTCTTTAAACGGCAACAGGCAGGCGACCGGCCCGAAGATCTCTTCCTGGGCCACGCGCATCCGGTTGTCGACATCTGCCAGCACGGTCGGGCGCAGGAAGTTACCGCCTTTCAGGTGCGCAGGCAGGTCGGTGGGTTTGTCCGGCCCGCCCGCCAGCAGGGTGGCACCCTCTTCAATGCCGAGGCGGATATAACCCGAGACTTTTTCCCAGTGTTGCTGGCTAATCAGCGCGCCGACCTGAGTATTTGGATCGGTTGGGTCGCCCACGCGCAGGCGGTTCGCGCGCTCGGCGAAGCGTTTGACGAATTCCGGGTAGATGCTCTGCTGAATGAAGATGCGCGAGCCCGCGGTGCAACGCTCGCCGTTGATGGAGAAGATGGTGAACAGGGCGGCATCCAGCGCGCGCTCGATATCGGCATCTTCAAAAATCAGCACCGGTGATTTGCCGCCGAGCTCCATCGAGTACTTTTTCAGCCCGGCGTTTTTCATGATGTTGCGCCCGGTAGCGGTACCGCCGGTGAAGGAGACGGCGCGCACGTCGTGATGACGCACCAGCGCATCGCCCGCTGTCGCGCCATAGCCCTGCACCACGTTCAGCACGCCCGCCGGAATACCGGCTTCCAGCGCCAGCTCGCCCAGGCGATCGGCGGTCAGTGGGGAGAGTTCAGACATCTTCAGCACTGCGGTATTGCCCAGCGCCAGACACGGCGCGACTTTCCAGGTGGCGGTCATAAACGGCACGTTCCACGGCGACACCAGCGCGCACACGCCCACCGGCTGCACCAGGGTGTAGTTCAGCATCGTGTCATCGACCGGGTAGGTTTTGCCGTTCATCTGCTGGCACACTTCGGCGAAGAACTCGAAGTTGTGCGAGGCGCGCGGGATCAGCACGTTTTTGGTCTGATGGATCGGCAGACCGGTGTCGGCAGTTTCCATCGCGGCGATCTCAGGCACGTTCTGGTCAATCAGATCGCCCAGGCGGCGCATCAGGCGCGCGCGCTCTTTCATCGGCAGGTTGGCCCATTTCGGGAACGCCTCTTTGGCGGCTGCAACGGCCTGATTTACCTCGGCTTCACCGCCGGAGGCCACGTCTGCCAGCACCTCGCCAGAGGCTGGATTGGTGGTGTGGAAGTAGTCACTTCCCGCCACGTTTTTACCGTTGATCCAATGGTTTATCTTTTTCATTTTGTCGTCTCCTCACTGACAATTCGGTTTACCAGGCGGCCCACACCTTGCACTTCCACCACCACTTCGTCGCCAGGCACCACGTCGGAAAGCCCTTTCGGCGTGCCGGTGGCAATCATGTCGCCCGGTTGAAGGGTCATAAATTCGCTCAGGTACGCAATCAGGAACGGGATGCTGAAAATCAGGTCTGCCGTGGTGCCTTCCTGGCGTAATTCGCCGTTTACGAAGGTGCGCAGGGCCAGGTTGTGCGGGTCGGGAATGGCCGCTTTCGGCACGATGTTGGGAGAAATCGGCGTCAGCCCGTCGCGGCTTTTTACCCGCAGATTCGGGCGATAGTAGTTTTCGAGGTAGTCGCGGATGGCGTAGTCGTTACAGACCGTATAGCCCGCGACATAGTCCATCGCATCGGCTTCACTCACCTTGTGCGCGGTTTTGCCGATGACCACCACCAACTCCGCCTCGTAGTGCATGTATTCAACGTTGTCCGGGCGTACCGACGTCTGGTTATCACCGTTAAAGGTGTTCGGGGCTTTGATAAACACCAGCGGCTCGGTAGGCGGTTTGAAGTCCAGTTCGCTGGCGTGATCGGCGTAGTTCAGCCCCAGGGCAAACAGCGTGGGGTGTGAATGCGGGCCTTGTGCAGGGGCAACATCGCCTTCGTTGACGACCGGGTTTTCCAGTGCCGGGAAACCTTCGGCCAGAATGCGCACCCGATCCCCCGGACGCAGCGCCACGCGGGCCTGCGGTGTGCCGAGCAAAATGGCATCGCCAGGGTTCAGGGTGGCAAATTCGCTCAGGGCACTGAGCAGTTCGGCGGCGCTGCGCTGTAAATCTGCGGTGTTCCAGTGGTCCGCTTCGCGGCCATTGATTTCGGTAATGATGGTCAGGTTATCGACGTTATCAACGGCGACAAGTTCACCCAGAGGGCAGAATCCGTCACGGCATTTGGCTTTGATGGCCGGGCGGTAGAAGCTCTCTTCCGGCAGGCTCACTTCGTTGGCGAGTGCGTATCCGGCGATGTACTCCGCCGCGTCTTCAGCCTGTACCTTGCTGGCGGTTTTCCCCACCACCAGCGCGACCGTGGCCCCGCTTAACACCGTTTCACCTTCCGGGAACGGAATGGGTTCGCCGGCACGGATAACGGTGTTGCCCGGTTTAATAAACCAGACGGCGGTTTTCGGCGGGGTGTTATAGGGGGCTTTTTCAAACGCTTCACGCCAGGTTTCACGCTGGCTTTGATGATTCAGCGCGACGGCAAAAACAGTACCTTTCATTGACTACTCCTCAGGCCGGAGGTCCGGATTGCGATTTCATTAATATGTTAATGATCTCGTTTTATGCTTTTGCTGTTTGTTTCGCAATCAGAAGTGAAAATTTTGTGATAGGAATAACAATAAATTTACATATAAAATTAAAATTGTATGTTTATCAGTGTGTTAATAAAAATACGTTGTTTCTGTTAGACTTTTCGGCAGAAAACGTGTTGTTTATAAAAACAGCTTTTTTGAATTGTTTACTTGTTAATGATTTCCGGGAGTGGCTATGCATGACTCATTAACCATCGCGTTATTACAGGCGCGGGAAGCGGCGATGTCTTACTTCCGCCCGATTGTGAAGCGGCATAACCTGACCGAACAGCAATGGCGCATTGTGCGCGTGCTGGCGGAAAGTCCGTCGATGGATTTTCACGATCTGGCGTTTCGGACCTGCATTCTGCGCCCGAGCCTGACGGGCATTCTCACGCGCATGGAGCGCGACGGGCTGGTGCTGCGCTTAAAGCCGGTGAACGACCAGCGCAAGTTGTACGTGTCGCTGACCAAAGAGGGCAACGCGCTGTATGAACACGCCCAGGCGCAGGTGGAAGAGGCTTATCAGCAGATTGAGGCGGAATATACGCCGGAGAAAATGCAGCAGCTGACGGCGCTGCTGGAAGAGTTTATCGCGCTCGGCAACCGCCATATCGCCGAACGCGGGGAAGAGGAATAACTCAGCCTTCCGGCTTTGCCAGATGGATAAGCGTGTCGATACGCGCAGGGGAAAGCGGCTCGCGCGGCTGCGGCAGCGGCCAGCCGTACAGCCAGCGGGCGCTGGTGGCGCAGGTTTTCCCCTGACAGGCACCCATGCCACAGCGCGAGGCGAGCTTCGCCGCCTGCCAGCTTTCGGCATTTTGCACATCGCCACAGCGCACATCTTCGCAGCGACAGAGCAGGGTGTCGGCAGTGGCAACGTCTTTTAGCGATTCCGGTAAGGCGAATGTGGCATAGAGCGCCCGGGCAAAACGCTGCCAGCGGGTACGGGCGGCGATAGCTTTTTCTGCCTTCCCGGGGTTATCCGCCGCGATATAGCCCGCAATTTCCCCCTCGGCCAGCGCCAGCTCGCTGCCGCCAAAGCCGGTGCATTCTCCCGCAGCATAGATATCCTCCACGCTGGTGCGTTGAGACGCATCGACCCGGATTGCCTGATTTTCGGTTGCGCAGCCGAAGATAAGACCCGGCTCGAGATTGGGCACCAGTCCGTAGCCGATCGCCAGCCTGTCGCAGGCTATCTCCTGATTTTTCCCGCCGTGGCGTACGGTCACGGACTGAAGATGTGCATCTCCCCGGGCATGGATGACCTGGCTTGCCGGGCGATAGTGGGCCGGAAAAAGCTCGCCGAGCTGGAGCAGTTTTTCCGGCCAGCGCCAGAGCCCAGCCGCGAACCGTGCCAGCGCGCTCACCGGCGCCTGTTCGATGATGGCAACGATATTCCCGCCTGCGCGCTTCACCGTACTGGCAACCGCCAGCAGCAGCGGCCCGCTACCGGCGATGACTACCCGCTCGCCGTTGAGCGGCAGGCCGTGTTTAATCTGCGCCTGTAGCCCACCGGCACCCGTTACGCCGGGAAGCGTCCAGCCCGGAAACGGCAGGGAGAGTTCCCGCGCGCCGCAGCATAAAATTAACCGCTGCCAGCGGATCGCACCGCAGCTGTCTGCGGTTTCAAACACCACGGAATGCGGTTCAGGGCGGGCAATCAGCCGCGCGCCGTTAAGCAGTGTAATGGCTGGCTGTTCCGCCACCGCCTGACGCAGGCGTAAGGCGCGCGGAGGCAGTGAAACCTGCGGGCCATCGCGCCAGATTTGCCCGCCTGGACGCGGGTTGTCGTCCAGGACGATAACCGATTTTCCGCAGCGTGCGGCGGCCAGTGCCGCCGACAGCCCGGCTGGACCTGCGCCGAGGACGAGGATCTCGCAGTCAAACGTTCGCATGTTGGCTCCTTTCTATCACCATGTCGGGCTGGCATTCCGTCTGGCAGGCCAGCACCCGCCGTCCATTCACCGTGACGCGACACTCCTGGCAAACGCCCATGCCGCAGAAGGGGGCGCGCGGCTCTCCGCTGACCGAACGGCGCGTCACGCCATCGCCCGTCAGTGCCAGCGCCGCTGCGACGCTGATGCCCGCAGGAACGTCACAGGGTTCGCCTTCGATAATCAGGTTCAGGGTTGTCATGCGATGGCCTCCTGTTTTTGCAGCCGCGCGGGGAGCCAGGCATCCGGAGAAACGGCCGGACGTTCGCCGAGGATCTGCGCGCAGAGCAGTTCGGCGGTTGCGGGGGCGGTGGTGACGCCCAGCCCTTCGTGCCCGAGCGCCAGCCAGATCCCCGGGCGCGTGGGATGCGGGCCGATGAGCGGATTGCCGTCTGCCGATGCGGCCCGAAAACCGCTCCAGCAGCGGATGATATTCAGGCTCTCCAGCGAGGGTAAAAAATGACGCGCGCGCGCCAGCATGGTTGCCAGAAGGGGCAGATCTATCTCGCGGTCGGTGTTGTCGAACTGGCGGGAAGAGCCAATCAGCAGTTGCCCGGTTGGGCGCGGCTGGATATTAAACGCCACCGAGGTGCCGCCCGCATGAGCGCTGGCACCGTATCCCAGCTCAACCAGCTGGTGGCTGAGCAACGGACCGTAGCGATCGGTGATCGCCAGCTGGCCTTTTTTCGCCCGCAACCAGTTTTCATCCAGCAGCCTGTTGGCACCCAGCCCGCAGGCGATGACGATGGCGCCCGCGCGCAGGCGTTTGCCGCTGTGCAGGGTGACGTAAGGGGCATCGACCGCAAGGGCGCGGTCATGAAGATGCGTAACACCGGCATCCTCAATAAACCAGTGGGCGACGTTCGGCGCGTAAACAATTCCGTCTCCGGGCACCCACAGCCCGCCGCTGAGCCGGGAGGTGAGCAGGGGTTCACGCGCGGCAAGCTGGTCGCGGGTCTGCATATTGCTGGCGACCTGGTATTGCGCCATCCGCTGTTGTTTTTCCTCTGCCAGCTCAAGCTCCTGCGGTGTTTCCGCCAGCCACAGCGTGCCGCATCCTCGCCAGGCGCAGCTTTCCGGCATCCGGGGCGTCAGTTCCCGCCAGCGCGCCAGCGACCAGGCTGAGAGGGTCAGTTCGGCGGGATCGTCATCCATACACACCAGATGGCCCATTCCTGCCGCCGTTGCGCCCGCGTTGCCGTCGTCTACCAGCGTGACCCGCTGCCCGCGCTTTGCCAGTTGCCAGGCGCAGGCGGCGCCGATGATCCCGGCACCAATGACAATGACGTCGGTGTCGGTCACAACGTGATCCCCCAGCGGAACGGATCGTCCGGATTGAGGATCAGCCGGTTATCGCCGCAGACCCATGCCTCACCGCGGATCGTCGGGATTACCTTGCTGCCCTGCGGCACGAAATGGGCGGTAAATTCGCTGCCGATGATGCTCGCCTGCCGCCAGTTTTCCCCGGGCCGCAGTTTGCCGTCCCCGGCCAGACAGGCCAGCTTGGCGCTGGTGCCGGTGCCGCAGGGTGAGCGATCCCAGGCTTTTCCCGGGCAGAGCACAAAGCTGCGGCTGTCTGCGCGATCATCTTCTGCGAAGAGTTCAATATGGTCGATAATGCCGTCATGTTCGCCACGAATGCCCGCACGTTCCAACCCTTCCCGGATTGCCCAGGCATACTCCGTTAACTGCGGGATCTGCTCCGGTATCACGGCGAACGGATGATCGTTGACGAGGAAGAACCAGTTCCCGCCCCAGGCGATATCGCCCGTTACCGTGCCGTGCGTGGTTTCAACCTGCACCTGTTTGCGCCAGCGATACGCCGGGACGTTTTCTACCGAAACGCTGCCGTCTGCGTGCAGCGTGGCGGTCACATCACCCACCGGTGTTTCAATTAGATGTTTACCCGGCTGAATGCGTCCAAGCCAGGCCAGCGAAGCGATAAGGCCGATCGTGCCGTGGCCGCACATGTTCAGAAAACCGCTGTTGTTGAAGAAGATAACCCCCGCCGTGGCCTGCGGTGATACCGGCTCACAGAGCAGGGCGCCGACCAGGACGTCGTTGCCGCGTGGCTCAAGAATGATGGCTTTGCGCCAGTCGTCATAGTCGCGGGCGAAGCGATCCCGGCGCTCGGCCATGTTTCCTGTGCCCAGATCCGGAAAACCGTCGATGACCAGACGGGTCGGTTCGCCGCCGGTGTGGGAGTCAATTACTCTCAGTTCGCTGTGCTGCGCTGTCATGGGATCTCCGGAAAGTTAACACCTTGTTGCTAAATGCTGGCGTAAGGCTGGCATTCCTGCTTGATCGCTTTCGCCACCAGAAATGACGAAATCAGCACAGTGACCGGTTTCATTCTTAAGTGAAATTCATATTTATTTCTTATTAATCATTCTGTTGATGGTGTGGTAAACCAAAAAAGGCAACAGCGCCAGTGGATGAAACAGGGTAAATCATAAACCTGTGGCAGGATCGCAAAACGCGGTAAGGGCGCTTGATGAGTTAACGAAAAGTTAATAAAGATCCAGCTCACTAATCGGGAGGAAGCGTTATGTCCTGTGTTATTGATGATGTGCTGGCACCGTCGCCAGCGCTGGAAGTGGCTGAACTGAGCCAGATTTGTGAAGGGCTGGCGCGTCAGCGTCCGGACAATATCCAGACGTTGCTTCATGCAATGGCGTTGATTGCGCCGCTGCTGAATGCCATTCCTAATGTGGTGTTTTTTGTCAAAGACGTGCAGGCGCGTTATCTGATGGTCAATATGACCCTGGCGCGTCGCTGCGGGTTTAAGACGGTGGTTTCTCTGCTGGGGAAAACCTCCGCCGATGTGTTCCCTTCCGCGCTGGGGCAGGGCTATACCGAGCAGGATATGCGGGTGCTGCGCGAAGGGGTGACGCTGCGCGACCAGCTGGAGATGCATCTCTATAACGGCCGCGAGCGCGGCTGGTGTCTGACCCAGAAGCTGGCGCTGCGGGATGCGCAGGGCCAGGTGATCGGCATGGCGGGTATTTCGCACGACCTACAGGAAGCGCAGGCGCGTCACCCGGCGTGGCAGCGGCTGGCGATCGTCGACGATCACATCCGCAATCATTACCACCGGCCGATCGCGATGGAGGAGCTCACCGCGCTGAGCGGCATGTCGGTGGCGCAAATCGAGCGCTACTGTAAGCGCATTTTCCATCTCACCCCGCGTCAGATGATCCACAAAGTCCGGCTGGAAAAAGCGACTGAATTGCTGGCGGGCGATACGCCGATTACCGATATTGCCCTGCAATGTGGCTATACCGATCACAGCGCTTTTAGCCGCCAGTTCAAGGCCATGACCGGCTCTACGCCGCGTGATTTTCGCGTCACGCTGGTCGGGTGAAGTAGTTTAAATAATTAGAATAAATACAAATAAAATAGAGGGGTATTTTGAAAGGATATAATTATTTATGATAATTCATCAAGAGATTCATAAATATTAAAGGAAGGGCTGTTAAGCCCTTCTCCGAAAAATACTAGATACGAGAAAATCTGAAATGTCCTTTGACATTTCTTGCTAAGTACCCACCTATGGATTCTGCAACCATTATTTCTTCATGAATATGTTCTGGAACATCAAAGTACTGATAGATAGCACCATTATTAAATTCAACCTCTAGGACTGAATCATCATTATCGTAGCCAATACTGCTAATATTACTCGAAACAACCGATTGCCTTTCCATATGACTCCTTATTTTTTCACTTTTGAAATAATAGGGTTTTGTGATCTCCAAACTTCAACCATTTCTTTGTAATTTGGATCGTCTTCACCTTTAATATTCCATCCGCCCGGGTGAATTGATTCAGGCTGAGGGACCGTATCAAATACAATGGGATCTTGGCTGTCTGGTCTCCTATTTTTATTGGGAGGGGTAATTGTAGTCTTCATTGGTAATTTAACTGCCTCTCCTAAAACGATGCACTCTCCAGTTCTCAATATTGGGAGCATACTTGTCAAACCATCGAGATTATCTGACATTGCCGAGGTAATGTGATTTCTGTCTGCCGAATTGTTTAGACGTAATGAGAAAAATGTTCCGCACTGAGATAATATTGTTGAGTCTATTTCTGATGGCCTTTGAGTTACAATCATCGAGCTAATACCATATTTTCTTCCTTCTTTCACAATCCTCTTAACCATTCTGGTAGCCATACTTTCATTCTTACTATCTAAATAGTTATGAGCCTCTTCCATGACCAATAAAAGTGGACGATGCCTCCCTCCTTGAGAAAGGTGTCTTGCCCAAAACAGTGCTTCATAAAGTATGCGCAAGACGGCTCCAATTATTGTTTGAAGAATGTCAGATGGAACACCAGAAAGGTCTAAAATTGACACAGGTTTTTGACCAATCCATCCTGCAAGTAATTCATCGAGATCCTTTTCTGTTACACCTTCTTCTGTTGGACTCCATCCTCCAGGTTTAAATATGAAATCATATCGTGGGATTCTAAGCTTTGCTCCAAGAACTTGGAGCTGCTTACCTATACTTAATGAATTTGGAAGATAGTTAACTTTTAGGCCACCGGCATCATTGGAAACATTTTTGAATGTAGGAGGAATTCCTAATTTAGCATTCCCCATCATTTTTGTTCCGTCATCTAGCTCTTCATAACAAAGAGTTTCTAAAGGTTGCTTTCCAGTTGTTTTAATATATGTACCAAATGTCTCAGTATAAAGTTGATGCCAAAGTTTGTGTATATCGAAAGCTATTGGCGAATCTGAGCTTAAGGTATCATGTGTGGCTCCAGACTTCGGTGTGGTAGATAAAGAATCAGCTTTTGCTTTTTGTATTCTTTCAAGAAATAGGTTGCGGTCTTTTTCGTTATCTATTCCACCGAAACAAATCTCAGTTAGTTCATCAAAATTTAACGCCCAATATGGTATGAGTAATTCTTTTTCAGTTTTATCCGTAGGGTTAATTTTGAATATATTAGCACGATCTTTGAAACTTCGACTATATTCCCCATGTAAGTCAAGCATTAATATTCTTGCTGAGGGGTATTTTTTACTATCTGATAATGCAGAAATTAAGCTGGCAACGGTGGTCGACTTGCCAGAACCCGTTGTACCTACAACAGCAGAATGTCTTGTTATTAACTTATTTATATCAACCAATGCTGGGATAGAATCCGCGTTAGATATATGACCAATTTTTACAAAGTAACCTTCTGAATGTTGACCATATATCTGTTTTAACTCTTTTTCTGAAACTAAATGAACATTATCGCCTATCGTAGGGTACTGAGACAATCCTCTTTGGAATGATCCATTTCTGGGGGCTTCACCAATAAGTTGAATTTTTAACCATCTATTTTCTGCAATTGCAGCCTCATTCAAAATAGGAGACGCACTAGCTCCCACTTGGCTTATAATTCCATATAGATTATTAAATCCGATAGGAAGCCTAACGAAACTCCCTATTTGACCAGCCCTATAACCTTGACCATCAATATATATAAAGCCACTTAAAGAATCATCGGATAGAGCAACACTCACAGACGTTCCATTAACATCATGAACTTTTCCAAGGAAAGTTTCTTTTTCAGCCATGATTCATCTCCTTGGCGGTACCTATTATCCTTTGCAAAAAAGATGTAAAATCATTAAAATCTCCGAAATTTACATATGCATTGCAATCTACCTTACTTCCATTATTTAGAGCTTCGATGAAGCTTAATATTTCCTTGTCATCTTCATTGCTATCGGCGTTCAGATGCCATGGGGCGAAGTTTGTGCCAATAATTGCATGGTCTTTTGTCCAAATGTTTAAGTTATGTTGATTACTTGCTAATTTATAAGCCTGTGGGTATTTTTCTTTATCATTTTCTTTGTAGTTTCCAAACATCAAACCCAATACCATCGCTGTTGGATTTGCTTTTAAGGCACTAATAATTACATCATTTAAATGACCGTCATTGAATGAATAACCAGAAATTACCAGGAAAGAAGATTTTTTCCTGATAAATCTATTTAATTGGTCTAATAGTGCCAAGTAAGGCATTTTTCTACTTTCTTCATATTTTAGATGTGATGGATATATCAAGTGTGAATCGTTATTATGATCTGGGTGAGATCTATATACCTTCTTTTGAGTGCCGTTGTCTTGTTGGCACCAATTTATGGAACCATGAATTTTCCATAGTCTTGACCAATGCCCTGGTATTAAGTCATCTTCAAGGGCTCTAAGATCAAAGAATGGTTTGTTAGCCCCAACAAAACCATCAAAATATGGTATCTCCATATCTTCCAATGATTGTTCCATTAACAAATCATAATTTGTTGTGTATATCTCAATAGCAGTTTTTCTATCGATTGAACGAATCCATTTTGAAAGCTTGTGGTATGGAGTGTTGTGATTGGGTAGTTGAACGTTAATTTTAGAAACGATTATATTACAGATGTTTTTCTCAATTTCTTTTAATTGTGCTTCATTCAAACCTCGAACACTCCCTCCTGTTGATACGGAAATAAGTGCTCTTAGGAAACTTAATATTTCTTCAATATTATTAATGTCTTTTTTAGCTAAAGCCAATTCTTTTATAAGTTGAGTGTAAGAGCTATTACCTTCCAATTTTGAATTAATATATTTTGTTAAATTAGTCACGTCAGGTATTAGAGGCCATTTATCGGAGGGAAGCTCCACAGACAGCGGGCAACCTGCTGATAGAAAAAAACCAATTGGCTCACTATCTTGAGATAATGATTGCCTTAGATATTTCAAATGTCGAACAGGATCATGAGTAACCATCATTTTTAACCTTTCTGTTTATAACTTTCTTGGCATGGATAATCAAATTTGTTTAATTGATATCTCAGGAAATAGGTTCATTGTCAATTATATATTTACTTATTTGCAGTATTGGTCAGGTTTTTCTATCGCTATAGATTTCTTATAGGCTTATTAAAACGATTACTATAATTTAATTTATTATTTACGCTTGCTTAAATTAAGAACATTTAGTGTTAATAATAACTCTGAGTTATTATTAACATATGACACAAAAGATTTTCATAAGTATAGATTAAATTATTGTATATGTTTCAGTTGGTTAACTTAAAACTGAATCTCATTTTTCCGTTAAAAACTAACAATTCAACCTAGTTTAAATTTGCACTGTGCTAATTTCGTCATCAAAGGGGAGGAAAACCACCAAGCCGTCGGCCGCCTGAAACGTCAATCTGTCAGTGAATATTCACCATTCATTCACTTTGATTTAACAAATTGACGACAAGGAACCGAACATGAGCAAGAAAGCCATTCACTGGAGCGGTGTATTCCCGGCAGTCAGCACCCAGTTTCGTAGCGACTACTCTGTCGATCTGGATGCCACCCATGCGGTGATGAAAAACCTGGTCAAGGATGGTGTTTCCGGCCTGGTGGTGTGCGGCAGCGTGGGCGAGAACACCTCTCTGACCACGCAGGAAAAGCTGCAAATTATCGAAGTGGCAAAAGATGCCGCGGGCGGCCAGATCCCGGTGATTGCCGGTGTCGCCGAATTTACCACCGCCTTTGCGCAGAAGATGGCGAAAGAGGCCGAGCGCGTGGGTGTGGACGGCATTATGGTGATGCCTGCGCTGGTGTACTCGTCAAAACCGCATGAAACCGCGGCCCACTTCCGCAGCGTGGCAACCGCCACTGACCTGCCAATCATGGTCTACAACAACCCGCCAATTTACAAAAACGACGTGACGCCGGACATCCTGGCGACGCTCACTGACTGCGACAACATCGTCTGCTTCAAAGATTCTTCCGGCGATACCCGCCGTTTCATCGACCTGCGTAACACCGTTGGTGACCGCTTTGTACTGTTCGCCGGGCTGGACGACGTGGTGGTCGAGAGCATTGCCGTGGGAGCGGAAGGCTGGATCTCCGGGATGTCGAACGCCTTCCCGCGTGAAGGGGAGACGTTGTTCCGCCTGGCAAAACAGCAGCGCTATGAAGAGGCGATGGCGCTTTATCGCTGGTTTATGCCGCTGCTGCATCTGGATGCGCGCCCGGATCTGGTGCAGTGCATCAAGCTTTGCGAAGAGCTTCTCGGTCGCGGCAGCGCTATTACCCGTCCGCCGCGCCTGGCGCTGGAAGGGGAAACCCGTGCGGAAGTGGTGGCGATTGTCGAGAAGGCGCTGGCGACCCGACCGCAGCTGCCTGACGTCGGCCTGTAAGTAAAGGAGTGACGATGACTTTACCTCTCTCTGTAACAGGCCAGCAGTTTATCGCCGGACGCCGCGTGGCAAGCGGTGAGGCGACGCTGTCGGGCCTGCGTGCCGCTGACGGTGAACCCACCGGATACCGTTTTTACCCGGCCTCCCGCGAGGAGGCCGCCGCTGCGGCACTGGCGGCTGAACAGGCGTTCCCTGTTTATTCGCAGACCTCGCCTGAGGTGCGCGCCCGCTTTCTCGATACCCTCGCCGACGAGCTGGATTTACTCGGCGAGGACTTTTTTGCCATCGCGCATCAGGAGACGGCGCTGCCGCTGGCACGCTTGCAGGGAGAGCGCGCCCGGACCAGCAATCAGCTACGCATGTTCGCCGGCGTGCTGCGTCGCGGGGATGCCTTCGGCGTGCGTATCGATACCGCGCTGCCTGCGCGCCAGCCGCTGCCGCGCCCGGATTTGCGCCAGTACCTGACGGCGCTGGGCCCGGTGGCGGTCTTCGGTGCCAGCAATTTCCCGCTGGCGTTTTCCACGGCGGGGGGCGATACCGCCTCCGCGCTGGCGGCGGGCTGTCCGGTGGTGGTGAAAGCCCATCCGGGGCATATGGCGACGGCGGAGCTCACCGCCCAGGCCATTGTGCGTGCGGTGGAAAAAGCCGCCCTTCCTGCGGGCGTGTTTAACATGATTTTCGGCACCGACATTGGCGCAGAGCTGGTGCGTCATCCGGCGATCCAGGCGGTCGGGTTTACCGGCTCGCTGCGCGGGGGTAAGGCGCTCTGGCAGCTTGCGCAGCAGCGTCCGCAGCCGATCCCGGTCTTTGCGGAAATGTCGGCCATTAACCCGCTGCTTATTCTGCCGCAGGCGTTAGCCACCCGGGCAGAGGCGCTGGCGAAGGAGCTGGTGGCCTCTTTTAACCTTGGCTGCGGGCAGTTTTGTACTAAGCCCGGGCTGATCCTCGTCCTGCGGGGCGAAGGTATGGCCTGCTTCACGCAGACGCTGAAACAGGCGGTGGATCAGGCTCCGGCGCAGACCATGCTCAATGCCCCGACGCTTGCCCATTATCAGGAAGGCGTCAGCGCGTTTGAGGCACATCCCGACATGCAACGGCTGGCGGGCAATGATGAGGCGGTTCGCGGGCAGGCGCAGGCTCGTCTGTATCAGGCTCCGGTTTCGCTACTGCTGGCGCAGGATCCGCTGTTGCAGCACGAGGTATTTGGCCCGCTGGCGGTGCTGGTGGAAGTGGCTGACGAGGCTGAAATGCAGGCGGTTCTGCGCGCCATTCAGGGCCAGCTGACGGCAACGGTTCACGCGGAATCTGACGACGGCCCGCTGGCACAACGCCTGCTGCCTGCCCTGAGCGAAAAAGCCGGACGGGTGTTGTTCAACGGTTACCCGACCGGGGTGGAAGTGTGCGATGCGATGGTGCACGGCGGCCCGTGGCCTGCCACTACCGATTCACGCGGGACCTCCGTCGGAACGAAATCCATCGAACGTTTTCTGCGTCCGGTGTGCCTGCAAAATGTGCCCGCCGCACTGCTGCCGCCTGCTGTCCAGGATGCTAACCCTCTGAACCTGCTGCGCCTGATTAACGGGCAGTGGACCCGGGAAGCCATTTCCCCCTCTGTTGACTGAAGGGCATGACCATGACGATTCACTCTACGCATCAAACATCGTCCCGCGTTGTTGAGTCGGGGAAATTTAAAAAGCAGCTGACGTTAACCGACCTGACGTTTATTGGTCTTGGGGCGATCTTCGGCTCCGGCTGGCTGTTTGCCGCAAGCCATGTGGCGTCTATTGCCGGGCCCGCGGGGATTGCCTCGTGGGTCATCGGCGGGATTGCCGTGCTGCTGCTGGGGATTGTCTATTGCGAGCTGGGGGCGGCCCTGCCGCGTGCCGGGGGGATTATCCGTTATCCGGTGTTTTCCCACGGCGAGCTGATGGGGTATCTGCTGGGCTTTATTACGCTGATTGCGTTCTCAAGCCTGATCTCCATTGAGATTGTTGCCGCGCGCCAGTATGCGGCAGCCTGGTTCCCGATGCTGACACAGCCAGGCTCAAGCGCCCCGACGCTGCTGGGCTGGGTAGTGCAGTTTTTGCTGCTCTGTTTCTTCTTCGGCCTGAACTACTACAGCGTCAAAACGTTCGCCCGCTCTAACAACATCATCAGTATTCTGAAGTTTCTGGTGCCGCTGGCGGTTGTCGTCACCCTGTTTACCTTTTTCAGGCCTGAAAACCTGCACGTGCAGGGGTTTGCGCCGTTTGGGATGTCCGGCGTTGAGGCGGCGATCAGCGCCGGGGGGATTATTTTTGCCTACCTGGGGCTGACGCCGATTATCTCGGTGGCGAGCGAAGTGCAAAATCCGCAGCGGACAATCCCGGTGGCGCTGATTTTATCGGTGGTGCTGTCGACGATTATCTATGTGCTGCTGCAACTGGCGTTTCTTGGCAGTATCCCAACCGGGATGCTCGGCAGCGGCTGGGCGGAAATCAGCAAACAGTTCTCGCTGCCGTACCGCGATATCGCCATTACGCTCGGTATGGGCTGGCTGGCGTTTATGGTGGTGTGCGATGCGATTGTCTCCCCAAGCGGCACCGGCAATATCTACATGAACGCCACCCCGCGCGTGATTTACGGCTGGGCGAAAGCAGGGACCTTCTTTAAGGCGTTCACCCACATTGATAAAGAGTCGGGTATTCCGCGTCCTGCGCTGTGGCTGACCTTTGCCATGTCCATCTTCTGGACGCTGCCGTTCCCGTCCTGGGAGCAGCTGATTAGCGTGGTGTCGGCCGCGCTGGTGCTGAGCTACGCCATTGCCCCGGTCACGGCGGCGGGGCTGCGTCGTAATGCGCCAGATCTGCCACGTCCGTTCCGCGTGCGTGCTTTCGGGATTATCGGCCCGGTGTCGTTTGTGATTTCAGCGCTGATTGTCTTCTGGTCTGGCTGGGGTACGCTGTCATGGCTGCTGGGATTACAGATTGTGATGTTTGTGGTCTACGTGCTGTGTAAATCAAAAGTGCCTGTCCACACCGTGAGCCTGGCGCAGCAGGTGAAATCGTCCCTGTGGTTAATCGCCTTCTACGCGCTGATTATGCTTTTCTCCTGGCTTGGCAGTTTTGGTGGCTCAGGGGTGATTGGTCATCCGTGGGATACGGTGCTGGTGGCGGTGATGTCGCTGGGAATTTACTACTGGGGCGAGCGAACCTGCCTGCCACAGGCTAACTTTACCGGAGACGAAGAAGAGTAGAGGAGTAGGTAATGGAGATGGTAAACCTCTCGTTAACAGAGGCTTATGCGCTGGCACATAAGGTGCTGCGCGGGAACGGATTCAGCGAGGCGCACGCCGCCGCGGTGGCAAAAAACGTCACCCACGGCGAGCGAGATGGCTGCGCCTCGCACGGTTTGTGGCGGTTGCTGGGCATTGTCGAAACGCTGCGCAAAGGGAAGGTGTCGCCAGACGTGGAGCCGGTTATCACCGATACCGCGCCCGCCATTGTGAAAGCGGACGCTGGTGGGGCCTTTTCCCTGCTGGCGTTCGAACGTGCGCTGCCGTTGCTGATGGAAAAGGCGCGGCACAGCGGGATTGCCGCGCTGGCTATAAACCGCTGCGTGCACTTTTCCGCCCTGTTTGCGGACGTCGAACCGCTGACTGAAGCTGGCCTGGTGGCGCTGGCGACCACGCCGAGCCACGCGTGGGTGGCTCCTGCGGGCGGCACGCAGCCGCTGTTTGGCACCAACCCGATCGCCTTTGGCTGGCCGCGTGGTGATAAACCGCCGTTTATTTTTGATATGGCCACCAGTGCAGCAGCGCGCGGTGAGATCCAGCTGCATCAGCGAGCGGGTAAAGCGGTGCCGGAAGGGTGGGGTATCGACAGCGACGGCCAGGCCACCACCGATGCACAAGCGATTCTCGACGGCGCGATGCTGACCTTCGGCGGGCATAAAGGCTCGGCGCTGGCGGCGATGGTGGAACTGCTTGCCGGGCCGCTGATTGGCGATATGACCAGTGCGGAATCGCTGGCGTGGGATAACGGCGCAGGCGGCCTGCCTTACGGCGGTGAGCTGATCCTGGTACTCGACCCGACGCGTTTTCTGGGGGATGACGCCGCAACCCATCTGGCCCGCGCCGAAACACTCTTTAGCGGGATGCAGCAGCAGGGTGCGCGATTGCCGGGAGAGCGTCGTTACCATTCCCGCGAGCGCGCAAATCGCGACGGCGTGGAGATAACCCGTTCACTTTTCAGGGATATATCCGCACTGCTGAAATAATCATCGGGTTCATCAACATAACAAGGGGGATTTTGTCCCTCTTGTTAGTACGTTTTTCGTAAAGTTTTCCTTTTCCAGGCCGAAAATTCTGTTATCTGTCTGATGGAAAGAGAAAACATGTTAAACCGTATCAAGATTGTCACCAGTTTATTGCTGGTCTTAGCTATTTTTGGCCTCTTACAACTCACCTCCGGTGGTCTTTTCTTCAATGCCCTCAAGCATGACAAAGAGAACTTCACCGTCCTGCAAACCATTCGCCAGCAACAATCCACGCTGAACGGTAGCTGGGTGGCGTTGCTGCAAACCCGTAACACCCTGAACCGCGCGGGCATCCGCTACATGATGGATCAGAGCAATATTGGCAGCGGCGCGACCGTTTCTGATTTAATGCAGATTGCCTCTGCGTCCCTGAAACAGGCGGAAAAAAACTGGGCGGATTACGAAGCCCTGCCACGCGACCCGCGTCAAAGCGATGCGGCGGCGATGGAAATCAAACGTAACTACGATATTTATCACGGTGCGCTGGCTGAGCTGATCCAGCTGCTGGGTGCGGGTAAAATCAACGCCTTCTTCGACCAGCCGACCCAGAGCTTCCAGGACGGTTTTGAGAAGCAGTACGTCAACTACCTGCAACAAAACGACCAGCTGTACAAGACCGCCGTTGAGGACAGCAACAGTTCTTACAGCCAGGCTATCTGGGTGCTGATTAGCGTGCTGATTGCCGTGCTGGTGGTGATTGTTGCCGTCTGGCTGGGTATCAAGCAGGCGCTGATCTCCCCGCTGAACCGTCTGATCGACAGCATTCGTCATATCGCCAGCGGCGACCTGGTGAAGCGCATCGACGTGGAAGGCACCAACGAGATGGGCGAACTGGCCGACACGCTGCGTCATATGCAGGGTGAGCTGGTGCGTACCGTGGGCGATGTGCGTAACGGCGCGAATGCCATTTACAGCGGCGCGAGCGAGATCTCAATGGGCAACAACGATCTCTCTTCCCGTACTGAACAGCAGGCGGCTTCTCTGGAAGAAACGGCTGCCAGCATGGAACAGCTGACCGCAACCGTTAAGCAGAACGCCGAGAACGCCCGTCAGGCGAGCAACCTGGCGCTGAGCGCGTCTGAAACCGCGCAGAAAGGCGGTAAAGTGGTGGATAACGTGGTGCAAACCATGCGTGACATCGCGGGCAGTTCGCAGAAAATTGCTGACATCATCAGCGTGATCGACGGTATTGCGTTCCAGACCAACATCCTGGCACTGAACGCCGCAGTAGAAGCCGCGCGTGCGGGTGAACAGGGCCGTGGTTTTGCGGTTGTTGCCGGTGAAGTGCGTAACCTGGCGCAGCGCAGCGCCCAGGCGGCGCGTGAAATTAAGAGCCTGATTGAAGATTCTGTTGGCCGTGTGGAAGTGGGCTCTACCCTGGTAGAAAGCGCCGGTGAAACCATGGGCGAGATCGTTAATGCGGTCACTCGCGTCACCGACATCATGGGTGAAATCGCCTCTGCGTCTGACGAACAGAGCCGCGGTATCGACCAGGTTGGCCTGGCGGTGGCAGAGATGGATCGCGTAACCCAGCAGAACGCCTCGCTGGTGGAAGAGTCTGCGGCGGCCGCTGCGGCGCTGGAAGAGCAGGCGAGCCGTCTGACTCAGGCTGTTGCGGTGTTCCGCATTCAGCAGGAGCAGATGAAAGCACGCGAGTTTGGTTCGGCAAAAACCGTTGCGACCCCGGTGATGGCGCGTAAAACCGCGACCGCCGATGCGGGCGATAACTGGGAAACGTTCTAATACTGCACGCTGTGCCGGGTGGCGGCTTCGCCTTACCCGGCCTACGAATCAGGATGTTTTGCCGGGTGGCGGCTACGCCTTACCCGGCCTACGGTTCGGGGATTCGTTATAATTAACTAAGAGGCAGGCGCATGGCGCAGCGGGAGTCATACGCGAAACCGTGCGCGGCCTCTTCTTCCCTTTTTTGACGCAGTTCAGGCGTTAACGCATCTACCCTTTCAAACCCCAGCCGCGCATAAAACGGGGCATTCCACGGCACGTCACGAAATGTCGTCAATGTCAGAGACTTCAGCCCCAGCTTGTGGGCATGTTCTCCTGCACAGGCAATGAGCTGGCGACCCACTCCCTTTCCCTGCCATGCCAGATGCACCGACAGTTCCACAATAAACAGCGATGAGGGATGCGCTTCTGCAAGAAGAAAGCCAACAGGCTGCTCGTCTGCCAGCGCCAGCAGGCTCAGCCCGCGCTCTGCAAAATCGAGATGCTGCTCAACGGACATACCGTCACCGTCTGCAAGCCAGGCGAGTTCAGGGTAATCACGAAAGCGCTGGCCTGCCGCACGCTCGATGGCGGGCAGGCAGGCAACGTCATTCTCTGTGGTTGGGCGGAATGTCATTTTCATGGCGGCAAGTATAGCGGGATTTGCCTGCGCTTAATGGTTTCCCGGATCGCTAATGGGCTGGCGTACAAGAAAGATATAAGCCAGCGCCCCGAGGGCCGTAACGCATCCGCAGATGATCAGCGCCAGGCGGAATGAATGCGTGGTATCTACGATAAAACCGGTCACGACAGGGGCGAACGATGCACAGATAAAGCTCGCGAAATTCTGAATACTCCCGACGGATGCCGTCATGCGGGAAGCCACGGCAACGTGGATCAGCCCCCAGCAGGAGGTGCCGGCAAAGTGGATGCAAAACAGCGCCATACCAATCAGCAGCACCGCTCCCATTGAGGTTGTGGCATTGGGTACGACAAAGGTAAATGCAGCCGAACACAGCATCCCGGTGATGATGCAGATTTTACGGCTCCTGACGGGGGCCATGCCGCCTTTTACCAGCCAGTCGGTGACAAAACCGTTTATCAGCATCCCGGCTGCGCCAAACAGGAACGGGATGGCTGCCATCAGGCCGGTGCTTTTTAAATCCAGGTTATAGGCGGTTTGCAGGTAGCCCGGCAGCCAGGCCAGATACAGCCAGGCGGTGTAGTTAATGCCGCTGAAGCCCAGCATCATCCCCCACATGGTGCGATTACGAAACAGGCTGCGCCATTCGGCAAAACTCAGCGGATCGCGGCGGGTATTCACGCTGCCGGCATTCAGATATGCCTGCTCAACGCCCGTGAGGTCGATTTGCTCACGGTTGCGGTAGAGCATGTACCAGCCAATTGCGAGAAAGATGCCCAGCACACCGATGGTGATAAACATGCCGCGCCAGCCCATCACCAGCATCATTGCCGCCAGGATCGGTGGGCTGATTGCCACGCCAATGGTGGATGCCGCATTGAACAGGCCCATCGGGCGACCGCGCTCTTTGATGTTAAACCAGTCGTTGATCACCTTGACGCCGCACGGGTTCATCGGCGCTTCACCGATGCCCATCCCGATACGCACCAGCACGAACTGCGTAAAGCTGTGCACCAGGCCGGAACAGGCCTGAAACAGCGACCAGAAGAACATCCCGAGGCCGAGCATAATCCGCGGGCCTTTGCGATCCAGCAGAGGGCCACAGGGCAGCTGGGCTATCCCATAGGCCAGTGAGAAAACGGACAGCAGCACGCCGATTTGCGTTGCGCTGAGCCCGAGCTCATCGCGAATGGTTAAATTCGCCACCGACAGCGAACTGCGGTCGAGATAATTTATGACAGCCGCAAAAAATAACAGGATCATGGCGGTTGTCTGAATGCGTTTTATTCTGCTACTGCGTTGAACCATTCCCTCTGGCGGGACGGGAATATCGCTTGGTGAGGCCGCATCAAACGACGACCGTGGATCCAGGGTAATATTGTTCTTTTCCACGCCGGACTCCTGAATGTTATCTTTTTATTGTTCGGGCAATCTGTTTTTGCCCGAAATGGATTTTAAAAATCAGTAGTGAAATAACTTTCACCACCGCTCACGAAATGTTTTTAAATTCAGTCGACTGTTCGTGAGCATAGGTAAGGGATATTTATCCGGCGTTTTAAATTTGATGAAACCGTGCGGTTGATAGACATTTGCTGTTTTTAATCTGTTCTTAATGCGTACCGGCAGTGCTTTGGTTGATCGACCGAATCATCGATTGTTTGGCTGTATTCAAATGGTTACACAGCGCCAGGGTGGCATCGAGGTCGCTGCGGCAGATCAGGGCGCTGAGAATGGTCATGTGCTCGTCTATCGCGATGATGTTGCGCTGTTTGAGATCGCTTTCGTCCCACTGATAGTGGAAATGGAAGATTACCGAAATTATCTCAAGAGACTGATTGAAAAAGATATTCCCGGCAGCGGAAAGCAACAGGGCGTGAAAGTCGCGGTCGAGCTGGGAGAACATGCGAAAACTGCTGCCGATGCTGTCGCGCAGCATCCGGTGGCGTTCCAGCAGGGTTTTCGCTTCCAGCCAGCGGGGGTCATCGTCGGGCAAATTGAGAAAGTGCTGCAAGGCATGGGTTTCGAGCATCTCCCGCAGCTCAAACAGCTGTTCTGCATAGGCCTGGTCAAACTGCTTCATGCTCCACTGACCGCGTTTTTCACTCTGGATCAGATTGTAACGCCCGAATTTTAAAAGGTATTCTCTCACCACTACCGGGCTGACGCCTGCGGCCCTGGCCAGCTGTAGCTCCGAGAATGTCTCACCTGCCCGCAGCTGACGCTGATTGATCATGGTGAAAAAAGCCTGTTCAAACAGCCGGGTCTGTTCGGTGAGTGACTGGCTGGTGCAGGCAAAACCATCGTCATGATCGGGTTTGCGGGTGATGACGTAGTCGCTGCCCACCGGGGTCAGCACCCCGCATTCGTGCAGATGGCTCAGGATGTGGCGCACTGTGGTGCGGCTGATGTTGTACATTTCTGCCAGCGCGCTCTGGGATGGCAACGGCGAGGGGATATGGCCGCGGGCCATATCGTCAATCACCTGGTTAATCACATTGTGGCGTAAATTTTGTGAACGACTCATGCTGGCCTCCGTTTTTGGGTATTAAAACCCGATTTAAAACATTTTTATGAGTGGCTTTTCACAATTTATGTTTTCGGTTTCTCCTGCGTTTTATTTTTCATCGATATCTGAGGCAACAGAAAAACGGGAGAGAAAAACCATGTCCACAATGAATGTGCTGATTTGTCATGAGCCAAAAAAATTAATCTGGAAAGAAAGAGAAATTCCAGCGCCTGGCAACGGCGAGGCATTAATTAAAATAAAAACGGTAGGCATTTGTGGCACGGATATACATGCCTGGGGCGGTAATCAACCTTTTTTCAGCTACCCTCGGGTACTTGGGCATGAAATATGTGGTGAGGTTATTGCACTGGGTGGAAATATTAAAAAAATTAACCCCGGGCAGCAGGTTGCGGTTATTCCCTACGTCGCCTGTCAGCAGTGTCCGGCCTGCCTCAGCGGGCGTACCAACTGCTGTGAGAAGATTTCAGTGATTGGCGTTCACCAGGATGGCGGTTTCAGTGAGTATCTGTCTGTGCCGGTTGATAATTTACTGGTTGCAGATGGCATTGATCCCCAGGCCGCGGCGCTGATTGAACCCTACGCCATCAGTGCTCATGCGGTGCGTCGGGCCGCTATTGCCGCGGGTGAGCAGGTTCTGGTGGTGGGGGCCGGGCCGATTGGCCTGGGTGCGGCGGCAATTGCCAAAGCCGACGGCGCGCAGGTGGTGGTGGCAGACACCAGCCCGGCAAGGCGGGAACATGTTATTGCCCGGCTGGGCGTGCCGGTTATCGACCCGTCCGCCGATGATTTTGATGCTTTGCTGCGCGCGCAGTTTGGCGGTTCGCTGGCGCAAAAAGTCATTGATGCCACGGGCAACGCGCGGGCGATGAATAACACCGTGAACCTGATCCGCCATGGGGGCAGCATTGTTTTTGTCGGCCTGTTTAAAGGCGACTTACAGTTCTCCGACCCTGAGTTCCACAAGAAAGAAACCACCATGATGGGCAGCCGAAACGCCACGCCGGAAGATTTCGCCAAAGTGGGACGACTGATGGCCGAAGGCAAACTGACCGCCGAGATGATGCTGACCCACCGCTACCCGTTTGCCACCCTTGCTGAACATTATGAGAACGACGTGATTAACAACCGCGAGCTGATAAAAGGGGTGATCACCTTCTAGTTGCCATGCAGCGCCCGGGGGTTGGTTGGGCGCTGTTTTTTTCTTTTGCCCGTCTGCGCGGCTTAGTCTGCGCAGATCAGCAGTGGCGAATAGAAGTTGCTGAGCACCACCGCATCTTCAGGCGTGCGATCCAGCGTGATCAGCCGTTTATTGCCCAGCGTTAACCCTGCAATGTACTTCTCAAAAATGCCCGCCGGCAGTTCGTCATGACCAAACTTTTCAATCTTCAGGATGGTGATTTCATAAACCGAATTTTGCATTCGCTGCCAACTGAACGTTTCCTGGCGGGAAACCTGCCACTGATGCTGGTCATTGAGGACGTCTCCGTTGAGGGTGAAATACCCGGTGCCGTCGGTATGAAAACGCAGGGTAACGCCCCCTTCAAAGCGGAATGGGCTGTTCACACGCAGGTCCGAAAAGGTCAGATTCCCCTGACAGACAAGGGAAAACGGCGGGGTGTGGCGATACCAGAGCAGCGCCACAACGGCCAGGATCAGATTGAAGGCGATAATCAGCGCCATTTTTTTGCGCGTCATGGTTACCACTCGAAAGAGTAAAGCGTGCGGCAGGCGCTGGCTTTACCCCGTGTAAGAGAACATTGAGAAAGCACCAGCCGCCCTTCGTGACCATAGAAAAGCGTATTTTGAATGTGCAGGTAAAAGATGGAGTTCTTCAGACAGGGAAGATTGCCATCGTGCTGGATCTTCCGGGCAAGCGATATGGCTTTGCTGTGAAACACATCTGCCAGCGGGGCAAAGGTGTAGACCGGGCACTCGCCAATGTGGGTCAGCAGGTGCATTTTCGCGTGATCCTGATTTTGCTTTATCACGAACGACCAGATGCAAAGCGCCAGCACGCATAGGGTCAGCGCGCTGCAAAACAGCAGTTCATAGCGCCAGCGGCGCGGTTTTTTAACCGGCAGACTCTGCGTTTCGGCACTGCGTAGCGGGTTGACCGGAATATCTGCACTCAGCATAAACCCCATTTTGGGCACGGTGATGATGAAGCCGGTATCAGGGACAAGGCTTGCCAGCATTTTGCGCAGGATGCTGATGTACTGGTTGAGCGAATTATTTGAGCCCTGAAGGCCACGTTCGTCCCAGACGTCGCGCAAAAAACCTTCGCGCTCAATGACATTACCGTGATGGGCGACCAGCAGTTTCATGATGGCGTTCGCCGTGCCGGTGAGCATCTGAGGCTCTTCTTCTGGCGTACCGATAAGAGAAAATGATCCGTCTTCGTCGTTATAGACGAGGACATCAGCAAGCAGGTATTTCATAGATAATGGCAAAACAGACAGAGAGAATGGAATACAAACGGTGAGTGTTGAGCGCACAGTTCATCAGGTCAGGTTGTTATTTTAACTGACTTGTTACCGATAACATTGATCCAGGCTGGTTTTTATTCAGATTAATAAGTGAGCGTCACCACCACGTCATCGCTGAACTTCCCTGTGCCGGTCAGAGGCTGTGCGGGGATCACCCCGTAGATGCTGTAGCTCTGAGTTCCTCCTTGTTCGTTTGACACCTTCATCGTGTTACCGCTGCTCTGATCTCCCCAGCTTTGTGTGGTGCTGGCATCCTGCCACAGCCCGTAACGCAGGCACTGTCCTGCGTTGTTACAGACCTGGCGCTGGCTGCCGCTGGCGTGTGCGCCCGTGCTCAGGCCAAGCGAAAAGGCGGTTCCCGCCGGGCAGCGAGCCGTAAGGGTGGCGGTCGAACGGCTGGCGCTGAGTGTTGCTGAGCTGGTGAGCGTGCCAAAGTTGAGGGGGGTGACGCGCTGAATGAAACACCCGTCGGTAAGGGTCGCTTCTGCCCGGCTGGAACCCTGGATTTGTTCGCCGTCGGCAGAGCCGTCCTGGCAGCTTTTTAACGTTTCCTGCGAGCCGGAACTGCGCCAGGCGATACGCAAATCCATGTTGTATTTGAAATAGCTGCGCGCCGGGAGCTGGCTCTGCCCGCCGGGAATGGTGGCGATTAACGGGAAACTGCCGCTGACGGTGGTGTTGCTGGCCGCGACCAGGGTTTGCTGCATCAGGTTGCCGCTGGTGGGCTGGCTGAGCTCCTGCGCACGGTCGGTGGCGCTGAATATCCGGAACAGCAGGGTGTATTGCTTTCCCTGGTCATCGCCTACCGACATCATCTGAAACGGCGGGGTCTCGGTACTGCTCAGGCAGACATTGATGTACTGCCTGGTGCCGTAGTCGGCCTGGCAGCTGAATTTCACTTTTGTACTGGCTGAGACGGCTTCCCCTGCCACCATATTGCCGAAGTTTATGTCCGCCCCGGATGTCATCCAGCAGCTCATGGCCAGGGTGTGGAGCGGCGTGAACAGTATCAGGAAAAACAGCATTTTTACCGGCATGGTTGTTCCCCGAGGTTGAGGCGTGATGTCGATAACTGCGTTGGGGGAAGGGCGACGCGGCATGTCCCCTGACGCGTTCTCACAACCAGTTCGCCGGGGAGCGGGGGATCTTCGAGCCAGATAAAGCCATCGCGACCAACGATAGTTGCCCCGCGTGGCGTTGAGACAACGCTCCCCATCGGCAAAGGCTGGTGTCGGGCGTTGACCAGCCGGGCCTGCACGGACACCGCGTGATGCACATCGAAATCGACTTTCACCGCCGTAGCCGTGCCGGGCCGGGCGTAGATGTTGGTCACCGGCGTCATCACATCCGCAGGCAGGCTCAGCGGATCGATGGTCACTTTACTGTTGTGGTAGCGAGGCAGGTCGGTCAGCAGCAGATAGCCTTCGTCATCGGTTTCACCTGCGGGTCTGTTTTCCAGCAGCACCGGGACATGGCCGATACCGCGCGTGGAGATCAGCGCCAGCCCTTGCTCGTTGTAGCGCAATGCGTGAAGGGTGTTATCAAGCAACGTCAGGCTGCCTTCGCCGGTGGCGTACTGGCTGCGGGTATGGTCGCCTCTCTCCATCCCGATGTGCCATTCACCGTAGCGGCTCAGGTTACCCACATCGGCATACTTCTCACCGTTTTCGCCAAAGGATTGTCCCGCCTGCCATGACCAGCCGCCGGTTTGTTCGTTCGGTTGATGGCGATAATCCAGCCGGGGAGTATTCCGGCTCGCCTGCACAGAGAGGGTGTCGTGGCTGCCAAACGGAATGGTCATCATCAGCTGCACGGTATGGCTGGCGTCTGAGAGAGAGCGGGTGTAGCTCAGCGTGGCCGAGATTTGCAACGGGAGCGTTGCGGACCAGGAGGCATTGAGATAGCGCTGCTTGCTGCCTTGCAGGTTTTGTTGCACCCAGCCAGCCCCCAGCGTTCCCGCGTGGAGAAACGAATGACTGACCCACAGGGTATCACTGCGTCTGGCGGGCAGAGTCCCGCTCATGCGGGCATTATCGGCAAAGGTTTTTTCACTGCGAACGGTGCTGGCAGAAATGCCCGTGCCGTTGCCGTTCCATTGCCAGCTCATCCCCCATTTTATGCCTTGGCCGTACTGACTGTCGCTGTAGGCAATATGCTGGCTGACAATGCCAGCCCTGGGGGAAATCAGCCAGTCGCTGCCGATACCGGCGTTATGCAGTCTGCGCTGCAGCTCGGTATGCAGCGCCAGCGTCAGATGGTTGTTTACGCCGTAGCGCCAGCCTGAATCGAGCATTGGCGAAGCGGCATAATCGTCTGAGCGTACCGCGTAGTTTTGCCGGGCCCAGCCAAGATCCAGTGCGCCGCTGCTCAGCCCTTCGGCCAGCATTCCCGGCGCGCCATACAGATCGAGCAGCACGGTACGGCGCTGCCCGTTGATATCGGTGACCACAACCTGCGCCTGCCCGCTACCGGTAAACGTGGGAAGGGTGTCGAGGAGGTAGTCGCCCGGCGCAACGTTCTGGCTGCTCTGCTTTAGTCCGTCAATGTAGAGATCGACCGTTGAAGGTAACACCACGCTGTCGCTGTATTGCGCGCGTGGCGCGGTGTTGAGCTGCGGATTGAGCTGGAAGTTACGTGCGAAATGAAGCCCGCCAAAGCGGACCTGGCGGCTCCAGCTTGTGCCGGTGGTGATGCTATCCCCAAGCGTCAGGCTGGTGAGCGACGCCGGGTTATCCCATTGCCATTGTGTCATTAGCCGCGTATGTGCGCTGCTGCTCTCATCCCCCGTGCGGCTGGAAAAACTGCTGCTCAGTACGCCGGGCACCACGCCGGTGGCGGTGATCGTGGTTTGTGCGCTGACCTGGCGCGAGGTATCGGTTTCGCTGGCATACAGTGAGTAAGCCAGGGTCAGGGCGCTGATGGGCTCGGCCAGCGGATAGCCGGACACATGCTCAGGGGCTTCGCTGACCAGATATTGTTGATTATCCAGCGCGCTGGCGCTCGCCAGGATCGTGGCCTGTTGCGCCAGCGCATCCACGCTGACCTGCACTCCGGGCAGTGCCGACAGCTCAATCCACTCGTGATTATCCGCCGGTGCCCGCAGCCCCAGTTTTTTGATATCGCTGCGGGCTATCCACAGCGCATCACCCGCCACGCGGCAGGCCCAAAGCCCGTCGCGCTCTGCGTGATTCAGAGTGATGGCCAGCCACTGCGTTTGCTCAGCCGGGGGCTCAGCGCGGGCTGAGTGCACGATCGCGAGCCAGAGAAGTAACGCCAGCAGTGAGCGGGCGTAAATCAATCTTGCTGGGCTGGTGGTTTTCATTGACCCAGGCGCGCAACGCGCTGAGCGGATGGCGTGGAGTCTTCTTGAGTGTAAGGACATACATCTGCCCCGGCAGCACGTAGCCTGCCAGGCCTTTCAGTGTTTCGACGACCTGCCCATCTGCTGCCAGAGCCTGCACGTTGCTGAGACGAATATGGTGGTCACTTGTGTTATGGCACTGGATTGTGGCGCCAGAGCTGGCCACTTCGCAGCGCAGGGCGCTGTCGTTGCTGCCGGGTGCCTGAGTCCCGGCAATAAACACCGGGATGGAGTAGCGCAGCATGAAGTGCACCGCATTGTGGTGCGACGCATCTGGCGCCCCGGCCGGTAGCTCATCAATCACCAGGCGATAGCTTTGCTCCTGCGCGCGTGCGCCAGGCTGCAAAACAATGATGCGCACTAGCTGCTGCTGGCCGGGCGCCAGGCTGGTCATGGCCGGGCTGCTGACCACGGCATCCGTCTGGGTGAGGCGGTCCAGGCCGTTTTCCTGCGTCCAGTCATAGACGCGGATCTGTGCATGGATGGGGGTGTTACCACTGTTGGTGAGGTACACCGCCGTGGCCCGCTGATCGTTGTCCAGATCCAGCGTCACCGGCGCAACCTGAAGGGTTGCGGCAAGCGCGTAGCGTGAGAGCAGTATCAGCGTCAGCAGCCACAGGGCTACCAGAAGAAAAGGGCGTCGCATGTTCAGTACACCAGATTCAGGGTGATGTCATCGCTGTATGAACCTGCCTGAGCGGTCGCGAGTGCGCCTGCCTCAATCACGCCGTACAGGGTTTCCGATTGCTCCTGACCGTTACCGGTTCCGGTGATCCCCTCGCTGCTGGTTATCTGGGTCTGCTTGTTTTCGTCAGCGTAAAGTTTCCAGGCGATGCTCTGCGCGCCGCTGCCGGAGTCATCCGGTTTCAGCCAGAAAGTGCCGTTTTCGCTGGTGTCACGGCTGAGGGCGGAGAGCGTAAACGGCGTACCGTTGGTACAGGTGACGTTAAGTTGTGTACTGGCCTGAATCTCAGCGGTTTCATCAGAACTGTGACGCGAAAAATTCAGGTCGTTGGCGTTAATGGTGCAGGATTTCACGACTTCGAGCGTGACGTGCATGGTCGCCGTGGTGGTGGTATCAGCAGACATCACCGTGGCAGGAAGTAAAAGCGTGGCGCAGCAGAACAGTGCGGGGACAAGTTTCATGGTCTTTATCCGTTAAAAATAGAGCGACTGCTGTTCCAGCAGGCAGATTTTGCGGTGAAATTCCGCCAGGGTGTGGCAGTGGAATTTCGTCATCGCATTACGCTTGTGCGTGTAGATGGTTTTGGGCGATTTGTTCAGCAGCTGTGCGATACGCACCAGGCTTATCCCTTTGCTGATAAGCGTGCAGACCCGCAGCTCTGAACGGGTCAGGGTGGCGTTGGGTACGCTTGCGTTGGTGAAATTTTCAGTGCTTAAGCACAGGATCAGCTGCGACACCGACAGGTTGGTCGGCATCACTTTCACCCGCTCAGAAGGCAGGTAGATCTGGATGTCATTGACACGCGAGGCTTCGGTAAAGACCAGACTGTGCTTATGGGGCGAACTTTTCATGACCTGTTCGCGCATTCGCAGAATGCTTTCCGGGCTTACGCCATTGCTCCAGAAAATATCTGGCCGGGGGGCCATCATCGTCGAAATGAGCGCTTTAAGGCCGAGCCACAGGAAATAGTTGTCGCTCAGAATGATGATTTGATAATCGGCGTGTGCGGTGTGAGACATGTTCATTTACTTATTCCACAGGTAACCCTGGCCGTAATCCGCCGCACTGGCGCGGGCAAGTGCGAAATCGGCAAAGGTTTCAATGCCTTCAATCAACACCTTGTTGGCCAGCGATTTACAGCGCTGCGTCAGGTGCAGGAAGTGTTCTGTTTCCGTCCTGCCGGACCAGAACGCCTGTTTGTCGATTTTTACGCCGTAGAATAAAAACTGGCGGGCCAGCAGCTGCGGCAAAATGGCCTCAAAGACGTCGTCCGCCCACACCTCAACTCCCCACTGGCGCAGGGACGCTATCCGCTGGCGCAGGGTGCGGGTGTCCTTCGCACTGAGCTGCACAATCTGTTCAAGATCGGTCACCTCGATGGCAAGCTGCTCCGGGCGCGGGGTTTCCAGGATCAGGCGGGTGAAGAAGCTCTCTTCCAGCAGCAGATCGGAGGTGGCATTCAGGTAATATTTCCCTTGCGCGTTGCAGCTCATGGCGTGGCAAAGTTGCGCAAAAAAATGCTGTTTACGCTGGGCAAAGGACATCGCTCTGAAGTAGTGCTCAAGATTGACGTGCGGTTTTGCCGTGGACAACATTTCCCAGGCAATCACATTTTCAGTATGTAATGCCCGGATGGATTCGAATTTGTAGCCAGTTAACATGATGGGATTGCGTGAGTTCTCGTCGTGAATTGATGAGTTACGCAGTGTAGGGATGGGTTTTCTTTCAGGATATTTATAAATAAATTTATCTTATATAAAGTGTTTTTATCTAATTTATAAACACTTTATAGGGTTTTGGTGTGTGTTTTGTGCGCCCGACACGATGTCGGGCGCGGAGTGTGATTAACCTTCGTTGCTCACAATTTTGATTTCTACCATCCCGATACCCAGCTTACGCGGCGAGTGGCCGAGGATATTGCCTTCGTTAGTGGACTGCGGGTCTGGCGGCACAATCACCAGGGTATTGCTGCGCGACGGGTTGTCGAAATGCAGCGTGGTGGTGGTGACATCATTGCCGAGCGTCAGCGCCTGAACGGTGTCACCGACCCGAACCGGGATTGGATGATGGGCGTTAGGACCAAATGCCTTGGCGGTGATCACCAGATCGAATTTTTCCGGTAGCGGGTGGGCGTATTCGATTTTCACTTCGTCACCCAACTGGGCATTGGACCAGCGACCCCAGGATTCAGGGCGCGAGATCCCGCTGAACTGCTTCACCTCTTCCGGCGCGCCAGCTACGTTAAAGATAAAGCTGTCGGCTTTATAACGAATATCGTTGTCGACGATTTTCAGCATGTCGACGTTGCGCTGGTAGCGGGCTGTGTCGATGACCGTATCTTTAAAGGCGGTTTTACCTTTCCACTGGGCTTTATCGACGTGCTGAACGATCTGTTCCCCGCCAAGCTGCCCCTGGGAGACGCACCAGTCGGTTGAGAGCGACAGCGGCTGCGACCAGAGCTGGCCCATTTTGTAGCATTGGTCTACCCAGACGAAGTTATCGCGTGGGGCGAAATCGGCCAGCTGGTAACGCAGTGGCGCAGAGTATTCACTTTCCGGCAGCGGCTCTACGCGGTTATCCGACACGCGAAGCAGCAGCGGCAGGCGGAAATGGCTGCCCGAGAAGGCAATCATGCCTTTCTGCTGATCGATGGTGAAGTCTTTCATCTCTTTCGGGAAGTTCCACAGGCGGATGATATCCGGCTTCCACGCGAGGATTTTTTCCTTCATGTTGAGGAACACTTCCGACAGCGACTGCCCGGACAGGGTGCTGCGGCCCAGGCCAATAAAGTTATCGCCGCCCAGGATATCCAGCACGGTGGCGCCGTTATCCATCGAGTTACGTTTGGTGGCAATCACCTCCTGCTGCGGCTGGTCGCCACGCAGAATGAAGAACAGATTGCTACGGTCCTGTTTGTTGAGCTCATCCCATGCGCTGTTTTTCATCGCCAGATGGTCAGAAGAGACAACAATCACCGTATTTTTAAAATAGGGTGAGGCTTTGATTTTATCGACCAGCGCGGCGATATGTTCCTGGCTGCACGTTACGGCGCTAAAGGACTTATTGTTTTTACCGTCGATTTCGTAGCTTTTGCGCTGACAGGTGCGGGACACAAATCCGTCAGGATGGTGTGTATCTACCGTCAGGGCGAATAGAGAGAAGCGTTGGCCTGAGCGGGAAAGTTCTTCGAATTTCTTCCAGGTTTCATCCAGCACGGTGTCGTCGTAGAAGCCCCAGTCGTTACGATAGGTGGGGTCAGCTACCGTGGTTTTTAACTCTTCTGAGCCATAAAGATGATCAAAACCGTGTGATTTCAGGAATACGTCTTTCCCGGCAAAACGCAGGTTAGCGCCCTGCACGAAATAGTTTTCGTAGCCGGAGTTTTTCAGGATATCGCCAAGACAGATGTTCTGCGGGAAGAAGCTCGACATGGATGCCGACGCGTTGCCTTCAAACGGGGCAAACAGCGGAATACCACACTGGGAAGCGACCATCCCGGCGATGGTGTAATCGGTGCCAGGTAACTGCATGGTGTGGCTGAAATCAAGACCTTCGTCTTTCAGCGGGCCAAGGTCGGGAGTCAGGTTCGGGAACGCGTCGTTATCAAAGTAGGTCCGCTCCAGGCTTTCACCGTAGATGTAGACCAGATTGAGCTTCGGACTGGCGATTTTCTTCGACGGCTCTTTATAGTAGGCAGCAAAATCAGGATCGCCATCGCGCGACTGGGATTTGACCAGCTCGGTGATTTGGTGGAAGGCCGGGCTGGCATCCACTGAGGCCAGTGCCAGGAACAGCGCCAGCAGGCTGTAGCCAAAATGGTGGGGATGATGCCGGCGACGACGCAGCACCCAGGCAAGCGCACTGAAGATGACGACCAGCGATACCACAATACCCAGGCCTGGAAGTATGTACTTACCAACACCAGCGCCGGTCAGGCTGTTCGTCAGAGTATAAAGCACCGCGTCATTAATGCCGTCGCCCGTAAAGTAATCGCTCGCATATAAGGTAATGTTGAGAACAATAAAAATACCAAGCACCACCAGCGTGGCGATAAACCACCAGGTGTTGCGTCCGGCTTTCCAGGCGTAAACGCCCACGGAGGCAAGAAAAAGGGTTAGGGACATTAACTCTGACAACAGCATATCCTCATGACGCCAGGCGCTTAGCTGGCTAACTGGTTATTTTTTGGTAATACAATGTAATTGCGATGTCGTTTAGCTGCAATTTTAGTGTCACTAAAATGTGCTGTTGTTAGGATTTGGTTTAGAAAACCAATTTTTTGAAGGCAGTCGCATCCTGGCTGGCGGACGCTGAGACTGTGGCAGGTGGTGAAAATGCTCATTTAGCGCCGCGTTGTAAGACTAACGTATTAAACACGGCGTGTTGTGGCAGAAAATGGGGTCGATCAGGAGATGAAATTCATACCCTGTTTCAGCACCAGATCGCAGGCTTTGGTTTTCACTTCTTTCGCCAGCGAGGAGTTACCGAGGGTGCTGAGGTTAAGCTGCTGGCCGTTTTGCGCATTCAGCAGGCCCTGAATACCGTCCATATAGTTGGTATCTTGTTTCTGCTCCTGCGTATCCAGACCCAGTTTGCCAAGCACCTGGTTTTTAATGTTCTGGGTGTCGGTCACGGAAGCCAGTTTTTGCTTCGCGCAATATTCCAGAATACCTGCCGCGTTGTTCATGGTGCCCGCGCTCAGGCTCTGGCTGCTGCTACCTAACAGGCTGGTGAGGGAAGAGGCGGACAGGCCACCCTGAGAGCTACTGCTCTCTTTAGTAAGCTCGTTGGCGGCGCTGGTCAGTGAATCTTGCCATGATGCTGCCTGCGCAACGCCGGATACCAGCAGCGCGCCTAATACTGTGCTGAGAAGAATGTGTTTTTTCATAATTGCTTACCCGAACAAAGCCCGTTTTGGGCCGAAAGTGGAGTCAGTATATACCTCTTGTCGCGCCGGTATTTCTGGGAAATTTCCTAATACTCTTTGCCGGTAACGCGGCTGCGATAACTATCCCAGTCAAAGATGACATACAGGCTGTTACCGAGCTTCATACGATCCATCACGCGTTCACCCAGCAGACGGGTCATTTCGTCGATATTGTGGTTAGTCAGCATCCCGGTCGGGCGTTTTGACGAAGAGCGGCGGTCGACAATCTGGTTGATGATCACCTTTTCGTAGCGGGATTCAGTCTGAACGCCAATCTCATCAATGACCAGTAAATCGACGTTACTCAGGTCGTTAAGCAGCTGTTCTTCGCTGGTTTCACGGTTGCTGAAGGTGTCTTTCATGGCGGACATGATATCGGCCACGGTGATAATCAGCACCGATTTACCGCGCAGCAGCAGCTCGTTACAGATGGCGGCGGCAAGATGATTTTTCCCGGTGCCGGGCTTACCGCTGAAAATGAAGCTGGCGATATTACCGTCGAATTCGTCCACATATTGACGTGCGGCGGCCAGGGCATTCATCTGCCCCTGTGATTCCACTTTGTAGTTATCAAACGAGCAGTTCTGGTGCAGCGGGCGGATGCCGGAGCGGTTGAACGTGCGCTGCATTTTCATGGCCCGGTTTTCACGGGCGAGGGCAGCGGCGCGGATCTCACCTTGCTCTTTCTGCCAGGCCAGCAGCTCTTCGCCGGTCGTAAACGCGGGTTTGACGTTGGCAGGCATCATTTTTTGCAGACGTTTCATCAGGTCGCCGACGTTTTTCATTTAGCACCTCGGAATCCATTGGGGATCTGTTTGTCTGGCTCTGAAAAGGCGTTGATATCGCGTTTTGGCTGGCCACCGTTGCTGGCGCGGTTCATCTGAATGCTGCGCGCAAGTTTTTGCTGCCACTGGACATGGTGGAACACTTTGCCTTCAGCCTGCCAGTAAGCGGTGAATGCCGCCAGCTCTTCGGGGGTAACGGTTTGCGCGAGCGCAATTCCCCATAACGCGGCCTGGCGCTGGAAATCCGCATCTGGTTGCCATCCGGCGTACATGGCAAATTTCCCCATCGGTACGGCGACCGGGGCGCTGCCTGGCTCTTCAAAGAACTGGTTATCCAGAGCCACATCGCTCACCGGACGCGACAGACGCGCTTCGAGATCCAACAGGTGCGCCAGACGTTCAGGCGTGATCGCATAAAACGCGGGAGCGTTATCAGCGAATACCGCGAGCGTGCCGTTTTCGGCGTTGGTCAGTACACCACGGGGATCGTGCATAAACGCATCGATACCCGCAATGCTGGTGGTCAGGATTCTGGAAGACATAACACTTTCTCTACTGATTACTACGGGCGTGATATGGGCTTATGGTAGCACAGAGAGGAATAGGGGATGGAGGGGGAAAGTAGAGGTAACCCTCTCCCACCGGGGAGGGGGTTCCAATCGGTCGTGATTACGCGATGATATTCAGCGTCACGTCGATATTGCCGCGAGTGGCGTTAGAGTACGGGCAAACAATGTGTGCAGCATCAACCAGTTTTTTCGCTTCGGCTGCATCCATACCTTCAACGTGAATGTTAAGTTTTGCTTCGATACCAAAACCGGTTGGCAGCGGGCCAATACCTACTTCGCCTTCGATAAATGCATCTTTCGGCAGGGAGAATTTATCGCGGGCTGCAACAAACTTCATCGCACCCAGGAAGCAGGCTGAATAGCCGGCTGCGAAAAGCTGTTCCGGGTTAGTCACTTCACCACCCATGCCGCCCATCTCTTTTGGCACACCCAGTTTCACATCCAGTACGCCGTCGGAAGAGGTTGCACGGCCATCGCGGCCTCCGGTTGCTTTTGCTTTGGCAGTGTAGACAACTTTTTCTAAAGACATGGCAGGTTCCTCATCTTGCATTTATATGTGCTATTAAATAGCGTGCGATATATATGTGTAAATAAATACGCGTAAAGTATAGCCTTACGCGCGCTGTAGCTGTTGTCGCAAAACTTCAAGCTGTTGCTTAAGCTCTCCGAGGGTGGCGGTATCACATTGCACCGCACAACCAACCGCCTGCGGAATACCCACAGCGTGCTGTTGCAGGTTGCTTCCCGCATCGCTCAGAGTGACCACAACCTGACGTTCGTCTTTACGGGAGCGATGGCGGTTGATAAGCCCAGCGCTCTCAAGGCGTTTCAGCAAAGGGGTGAGCGTGGCGGAATCAAGAAACAGACGTTCGCCAATCTCCGACACCGTAATATCATCCTGCTCCCACAGCACCAGCATCACCAGGTATTGCGGGTAGGTCAGGTTAAGCGGTGCCAGCAGTTGCCGGTACAGCTTGTTAAGCGCCAGGTTTGCCGAGTACAGGGCAAAACAGAGCTGGTTATCCAGCAGCAGCGCGGGGGTGGTGTCGTTCGTTTTTGCGTTCATGAGATGAATATAGATAGTGCACGATATAATTGCAAGCTATTTTATGGGCAGGTATAGCGGAGCGCCACCTGAACTGCCATTTTACGATAATGCTGGCGTTGCGCCTGTTCGTCTGCGCCATCCTCAAACAGCAGCGTAAAGGTGTAGCTGTTGGCAACGTAGTGGAAGCTAAAACTGCTGATAAGACGGTGAAGATCGCGCGCGTCTACCGTCTGATTAAACAGCTGCTTTTCTTTTCCGCGTTGCAGGATCCCGGCGAGAAGTTCCAGCGCGCTGCGGTTGACCTGACGCAGGTAGCTCGACTGCTGCATAAAGCGGCCGCGCTGCATGTTTTCCATGCAGATAATACGGATGTAATCCGGGTGGTCCGCGTGATAATCAAAGGTGGACTCAACCAGGTGCACCAGCGCTTCAACAGGCGGCATTCCGGCCAGGCTCAGCGCTTTTTCACTGGCGCGGATTTGCGTATAAACGTGCTCCAGCGCCAGTAGATAGAGGTTTTCTTTGTTTTTGAAGTGGTACACCACCATGCGTTTGGTGGTGCCTGCTTTTTCCGCAATCTGCTCCATGCGGGCGCCGTTTAACCCATACTCGGCAAAGAGCTCGATGGCGCTGTGAAAAATTTTATCCTTCAGGCTGCCTTCATTGTGGTCGGGGAATTCGCTGCCAGGGTTAGCCACTTCATTTCCTTATCGTCACCAAACGGAATGCAGGGATTATCACCACGGCAGCGCGAGAACACAAATCAAACGCGCGGGCGCTTGCGATACAGCCATAATCCGGGGATAGACAGCCCGATGGAGAGCGCGCCGACAATGGATGAGGCTTTGAGGAAATTACTGAGCAGCAGGATCATTTGCGGCTCGCTGTAGCCGAAGTGGCTGATCTTTACCGCCGAAATCATCGCTGTGTAGGCTGAAATGCCCGGGAACATAGGGATAACCGCTGCCACGGTGAAGACCTTTGGATGCGCCAGATACCAGCGCGACCACTGAATGCCAATGCAGCCGACCAGCATCGAGGCCATAAAGGTCGACCATTCGATGTTAAAGCCTGTCGTCATCATGACCATACGCGAACCGTGACCGATAGCACCCAGCAGCGCACACCAGGGCAGCGCGCGGCGCGGCACGTTGAACACCATGGCAAAGCCAACGGCAGGAATGGCGGCCAGAAGCATGTCCTGGGCCAGTGCTAACAGAAAATCAATCACGCCCATCCCCGTAACCCCCACAGTGTCATTGCCATCACCACGCCGATACACGTTGCCAGGGTCAGCAAGCTGGCGATTGCCCAGCGTGCAAGGCCTGTATTGATGTGCCCTTTAAACATATCGGCAACGGAATTTATCAACGGGAACCCCGGAACCAGCAGCAATACGCTGGCTGCCATCGCAATGGTGGGTGTGCTGGCGAAAGTGGGCAGGCGCAGCAGTAAACCAGACACGGTTGTCGCGACAAAGGCCGTGATGCAGAAGTTAATTTGCGGGTGCAACTGCCGTTGTGTCAGAAGCTGACGAACATACATGGCAATGCTGCTGGCGAAAAAGGTAATGACCGCCCCGTCCCAGCCGCCATTGTTGAGTTTACAAAAACAGGCGCAGGAGAGCCCGACCATCAGCACTACCACCCAGCGAGGGTAACGTAACGGTTTGATTTGGTTAAAGCGTTTCTCTATCTCGTGCAAATCCAGCAGCTTGTGTTCAGCGAGGATAACAATGTGCTGCACTTCGGTGACGACGTGCATATTAATGCCGCGATCGTGGTTTTTGCGGGTTGAGGTTAAACATTGACCATCTTTAATGGTCGTCAGCACAATAGCGTTTGATGAGATGGAGCTTTCAACGCTGTCCATCCCTAACGCCAGCCCAAGACGAGTAGAGAGTTCTTCCACGAGGGCGCTTTCCGCCCCGTGTTGTAATAGAAAAAGCCCACACTGAATACATAGCCGCGTTACGGCACGTTGCGTTGACTGATCTGCCTGCATGTTTACCCTGAAGAGAAGAAGGATTGCTTGCCTGATGGCCCGGAATGTTTACTTTTAGCACAAAGTGCGGGATAGCTGGCTCTGGGTCAGATCAAGATTTGTGCAAAGAGTTGCAGAGGTCATGCGTCGGGACGTTGGGTGAGTAATCATTCGTGATTTAAATATTTAACTCTGGAATATAAAGAATATATATTTAGTTTTGCTAATTTTATATTTTCAATATTATAACGGCAGTGTAATTAAAATTTATTTCTAGTTGTGAGATATTATACCTGTTTGGGGCAATTCTTATACCATCAAGCTTTATCTTAATTTCTGCCAGTAAAAATCGTCTTTCATTCAGGAATGAATCAACATTTATCTGAATGCGTGTAACACTATTTAGTAAAAGAAAGGATTCGGAGGACCTATGTTGCCATTGAATGGTAAACACGGAGTAGTCATCAGCAAGATACCCGTAATGCAGTCTGGCCTTGGCGGGGTAATGGCACGTAATTTTCCTGATTATGAACTGACTTATTGTTGTTCGTTACAAGAACTCACGCTACTTCAGTTGCGCAGGGCTGACGTTATTATTGCGGATATTTCTGGCGATTACAGGAACCCGCGCGGCACCCTTGAGCAATATTATGGGTTGTTAAATCATTCCCGGGGGATCCACTGGATATTCCTGGTTTCTCGCCCGCTTTATGCGACCGCAGTGGAGCTGCTCATGCGGCCTGAAACAACGTTATTGTCCGACATGGAACCGATAGAAGGCGTGGTTAACGCGATTCGCGCCGGTAGAGAACGTGCCGAACGAATAAGCCAGACCTTACTCACGCCGGATTCGCAGGAGTTCGGTGAAAAGAGCGAATCGTTTATCGCGCTAACCCATTCTGAACGTAAGGTCCTGCGCCTGCTGGGTAAAGGTTGGGGAATTAATCAAATTGCTACATTGCTCAAGAAGAGCAACAAAACAATCAGCGCTCAAAAAAACAGTGCCATGCGGCGGCTGTCATTGCGCAGTAATGCGGATATGTACGCATGGATCAGCAGTGTACAGGGAATGAGAGAGCTGAGTCTGATGTCAGCCTATGGGGAGTTTGAGGAATGGAAAAGACCACTGCAACAAGACATATTGCCCTCATCGAAAATTGCACAATGAGTGCAATTGGGCTGATGCATCTCTTCGCTACACCGCCACTCAGTGATTATAAGCTGCACCTGTTTAAATGTGCCGACAGTTTAAAAGCTGCATTTTCCCATACTTCCTTTTTTTCGGTTATTTATTCACTCTCAGATGCACGCGAAGAACGCCGGAATTGTCTTTCCTGTATGCGGGAGCTTGCCCTGACTCATAACGGTGTACAGCGGATTGTATTGGCATCTGATGAGATGGAGGCGAAGCTGGTTAGCCATCTTTTTCCATCCCGTCTTCACGGCATCATCAACAAAGCGGTTCCGCTGATTGAGCTACTGGATGAACTGTCGGCATTGCTGAGTGAAACCCGACATGTGAATGACAATATGCTCAATCACTGGTACGTGAGCCATAACCGGCTGTTGAGTCCTACCGAGCGGGCGATTTTGCGTTTTATGTCTTTTGGGTACTCCATCCCGGAAATTGCGACCCAGCTTGAACGCAATATTAAAACGATCCGGGCACATAAGTTTAATGCCATGGTGAAGCTGGGGGTGAATTCTGATGTGGGGTTGCTGGATGCAGCCGATCTTCTTACACATCTTCCTGTTGGGGAAGGTCGCCGAACCGCATTAACTGTCCCGGCGTTTTCGTAATGCTATCCCGCGCCAGATGTGCTCTGGCGCTGCGATTAAATGCAGACATCTACCCATTTTGCCGAGGTTAGCTCAGCCATTCTTTCCGGTGAAATGCGCACTGCGCTGTGAATGGCTCCCGCAGCAGGCAGCACTTCCGGGTATTGCTTTAAGGAGATATCGCAATACACCGAGAGAGGGTTTTCCAGCCCAAATGGGCAGACGCCACCTACAGGATGGCCAGTGACGGTGACCACTTCATCACTGCTGAGCATCCGCGCTTTTGCGCCAAATGTGTCCTTCAGTTTTTTGTTGTCCAGGCGCGCATCACCCTTCGCGACAACCAGGATCACCTCGTTTTTCACTTTTAACGATAGCGTTTTGGCAATTTGCCCCGGTTCAACGTGATGAGCGGCAGCAGCCAGCGCGACGGTCGCAGTGCTTTGGCTAAGCTCAATGACTTCTATCTCGGGTGCGTTGTCGGCAAAAAACTGCTGTACAGACTGCAAACTCATTGTTTCCTCCTGACAAATATCCTGCGTAATCTGTCATAAGAAATTATGCTCTGTAAATATCTCTTAAGTAACAAATATCCCATATGGCCGATTTCTGGATCGCCTTCACATTCACGGAAACCGGTTACAGTAACCGGTTGCAGAGCGTGAGTGAGAGATTAATACTGATTACGTAACGTCCCCTGTATCCAATAATAAGAGCAAATTATGAAACCATTCCGTTTGAGCAGTACTGCTGGTAAACGACCCGGCAAGGTTGTGAAGCTGATGTATGGAACAACGTGTGGCGTGAATGCGCCCGAAACGAACGTCTGACAGGAGATCTGCTATGTCTGCCAACCATGCTGCGTTTAATCTGATTTTCCGTTTCGTTGAGAACTATGTCAGCCCGATTGCCGGGCGGATCTCCTCCCAGCGTCATGTGATGGCTATCCGTGACGGCTTTATCTCCGCCATGCCATTCATGATCGTGGGTTCATTCTTGTTAGTGTTTGCTTATCCACCATTCTCGCCAGATACCACCTGGGGCTTTGCCCGCGCCTGGCTGGATATGGCGAAGCAATTTGAAGGCCAGATCCTGACGCCGTTTGATATGACGATGGGCATTATGTCCATTTATATCTGTGCGGCCATCGCCTATAACCTGGGCAAACATTACGTTAAGTCGCATCAGCTTGACCCGTTCATGTGCGCCATGTTGTCGCTGATGGCATTTCTGCTGGTGGCTGCGCCGAAAACCAAAGGCACGTTGCCGGTAGACAGCCTGGGTGGAACGGGGATCTTTACCGCCATTCTGGTTGCTGTTTACTGTGTGGAATTGATGCGTTTCCTGAAAGCGCACAACATCGGTATCCGCCTGCCGGATCAGGTGCCGCCGATGATCAAAAACTCGTTCGACCTGCTGATCCCGGTCCTGGTTGTGGTGCTGACGCTGTACCCTCTGAGCCTGTTGATCCAGTCTCAGTTTGGGATGCTGATCCCACAGGCCATTATGTCTGTCTTTAAACCACTGGTCTCTGCGGCGGACTCGTTACCGGCGATCCTGCTGGCGGTACTGATTGGCCACCTGCTGTGGTTTGCGGGTATCCACGGGGCGGCAATTGTTTCCGGGATGCTGCAAATGTTCTGGCTGACCAACCTCGGTGCAAACCAGACGGCACTGGCAGCCAGCCAGCCGCTGCCACATATCTTTATGGAAGCATTCTGGACGTTCTTTATCGTGATCGGTGGTTCGGGCGCCACGATGGGGCTGGTTATCTGCTACCTGCGTAGCCGCTCTGCACACCTGCGTTCGATTGGCCGTCTGAGCGTGGTGCCAAGCTTCTTTAACATCAACGAACCCGTTATTTTCGGTACCCCAATTGTCATGAACCCGGTGTTCTTTATTCCGTTCCTGCTGGCACCGATGGTTAACGCCGTGCTGGCGTGGGCGGCAATGAAGCTGGATCTGATTGGACGCGTAATTTCAGTTGTTCCCTGGACGGCGCCTGCACCTGTCGGCGCGGCCTGGGCACTCGGCTGGGATTTCCGTGCTGCGGTGCTGGTGATTTTGCTGGCGCTGGTTTCCGCCATCATCTACTTCCCGTTCTTCAAAGTGTACGAGAAGCAGCTGCTGGAGCAGGAAGCAGAAGAAGCGCAGCGTAATGCAGAAGAGGACAATCAGCAGGTTGCCTGAGTCGTTTGTGCCGGGTAGCGGCTGCGCCTTACCCGGCCTACGTTTTGAGGATCTGTAGGCCCGGTAAGCGAAGCGCCACCGGGCAATAAACGGCACTACTTCAGCGTACAATCCCCACATTGCTGAACATCCGGCAAGCGATAGCGCTGACAGCAGGTACGACGAACCAGAAGCCCGTCTCGTGGTACAACGGTGCGGAACAGCGGGTTATCGCGGCCATCGGAAAGTTGTCTGGCAAAGAAGCAGGACTGGCGCAGGGCTTCGACTTTCTCATCGCCGAGCAGCGGTTTCATCTCCGTCAGATACCAGTGAATTAAATAACCGGTATTACTCCAGATAAGCTTCCCGTTAATTTCACCCGTCTCTTCCAGTGCATCAATCACCGGGATCAACGCACGAGTAACAAGGCTCTCCATGCGCTCCTGGGCAGAAAGATGTCCCGCGAGCTTATCTTCATGGAGATCAATCCAGAAGCAGGCCGCTCGCCCGGTTTCGTGGAACTCTACGTGGAAGAAGTCCGGGGAGAGATCCAGCATCGCGTCCTGGGTTAACAGGGCCAGCATCATCGGAGGAACCATCAACCCGACATACCACTGCGCCCAGAGGGAGAGCAGCGGTTTGTTTTCCCGCGCCATGGTGGGCTGGTTACGATAGATATGGTCTGAATAGGCGGCAAACAAGGATTGCCGCTCTACCGGATTACGCCACTGAGCAAGCGTCATGGCGTGGTGTGGGTGCGGTTCATCCAGCTTAATGAAATCCAGCAGATGCGCGCGCGTTTCGGCGATTTTCTCCCGAATGGCGTCCGCAAGCGTCACATTCCCCGTGGAGAGACTGGCTCGCCAGAGTAGAGGTTCAACGGCTTGTGCAGTACGAGTGGCCATAGTTTCGGATAGAAATCTAAATGATAATGATTGCCAATCCTAACTATAGATAATACCGATCGCAAGACTTTTGTCCGGGATGTGTGAGAGCGCGGTTAAGTCGTTTGCAGTTCTTCGCTGTACAGGATGTTGTTACGCCCCATATGCTTGGCTTCATACAGCGCTTTATCCGCTTTTTCCAGCGCCCCTTCGACGTCTTCCCCTTCAAAAATGGCAATACCAATACTGATGGTGACATTGGTTGCCACGCTTTCATTGAACATATGCGGGATTTTTAAATCGTACACTTTCTGGCGGATGCGCTCAGCCGTCAGGCGCGCATTCTCAAGTGAGATGTTGGTCAGCAGAACCATAAACTCTTCGCCACCAAAGCGGGCAACGATATCGCGCGAACGAACAGCGTCACGGATCGCTGCAGAGACGCGGATCAGCGCCTGATCGCCCATCATATGGCCGTAGTGGTCGTTGTAAGCTTTGAAGTGGTCGATATCCAGCAGCAGAACAAAATGCTCGCCGTTTTCCACTGTTGGCAGGTTATCGAGCCTGGTTTGCAGGCCACGCCGGTTATACAGGCCGGTGAGCGGGTCCACCATGGTGAGGTCGGTAAGGGTTTCTCGCTCTTCCAGTAAGCGGGTAAGCAACTCCTGGGCGAAGTTGTCATTACGTCGTTGTAAAACGTGATGAATGCCAATAGCCACCATCGGCAGGGCAAAGGAGTAGGCCATACGCAGCCAGCTGTCATGACTGCTTAACCACAGGCAGACGACAAAAGTGGGCAACGAGTGCAACGTAAATGCTTTGATATTACTGACAAATGCCAGCGAACCAATAAAAAGCACCGTTAATAATGCCATGACCAGATAGGTGGCCTGATCGTGCGTAAGCAGCGAAAATTTAGCGGTGATTTGCCAGGCCCATAAAAGTCCAAATATCGCTGAAACAACAGGAATATTTATTTTTCGTTTTTTGTTTTTCCAGTGCCAGATGAGCAAACCGATGCTGAGCGTAAAAATAGCGAACAAGGGGATGGATAACAGGCGGACAGAATAGAGCGGGTTTGTTACCGAGAACAGTGCAGATGCAGCATTCAGGGATAAAAACAAACGTAAAGATAATTGATATTTCTTGTTGACCAAAGAACGCCAGGATTGTGATGTCATATTAGTGCGTTTATTAATATTATTTAATTAAAACAAACAAATAGGTGTTGGTTTGGAATTGTGAGTGCAAAAAATTCGAATTGTAATTATCAGAAAACGGTAACGGCAGTTAACAGGTGAGCAATTTATCACCTTAGGCATTTCCTGTCATTATGGGAAAGGTAAAGGTCGATGAATTCTTGTTCCGTGTACTGACAAATGATAATTGTTATCATATGATATTGGTTATCATTATTGGTGCGAGAGAGCTAACCATGTTGAGTAAAGCGCTGGGAAGTGCCTGGGGTGTGTTGTTGCCTGGGGTGATCATTGGCGGTCTGATGTTTGCCGATCTCTCTGTCGACATCTGGAAACTGATTATTGTGTCAGGGTTACTGATGACATCGGCGATGATCTGGCATAAGCAATTGCGGCACTTTGTATTGTTGCCATCATGCGTTGCACTGGTCAGTGGAATACTGGTGATACTGATGAGTTTGAAATAAAGAAAAAACGGAGGGAACATCAGAGGGATAATAAGATAATTGGTGCGAGGGGGGGGACTCGAACCCCCACATCCTAAGGACACTAACACCTGAAGCTAGCGCGTCTACCAATTCCGCCACCTTCGCACAGTCATCTTACTTTTTTTGATATCGCCTCGTTGGTGCGAGGGGGGGGACTCGAACCCCCACATCCTAAGGACACTAACACCTGAAGCTAGCGCGTCTACCAATTCCGCCACCTTCGCCCAGTGCGAGCAATATCAACGTGATTTATGGTGCGAGGGGGGGGACTCGAACCCCCACATCCGTAAGGACACTAACACCTGAAGCTAGCGCGTCTACCAATTCCGCCACCTTCGCATACCATCGATACTGTAAAAGTATCGTAACCACGGAGGCGCATTCTAGATGTTTTCAGCTTTTCGTCAACTGAAAAGTGCTCACCTTTTATTGATTGCTGCAAAAATGGCCGGAACTGAGACACCTGTTTGCCGGAGGGCGCTGGCGCTTATCCGGCCTACATTGCATGGCGAATTATTTCTTTGCCTGACGCGTCATCACGGTGCGGTACACCTTAAAGCGACCGGTCTGGGCGATCACTTCATGGAAGCCAAAGGTTTCGTCCAGCACTTTCGGGTACGCCAGGAAGGCGTTCGCAACGATACGCAGCTCGCCGCCGCTGTTAAGGTGACGGGTTGCACCACGGATCAGCGTTTGTGCCGCTTCAAGGCTGGTTTCCATACCGTCGTGGAACGGCGGGTTAGAGATAATCATGTCGAAGCGACCGGTGATGTCGGAGAAGACGTTGCTGGCGATCACTTCACCTTCAAAACCGTTTGCGGCAAGCGTTGCGCGGCTGGCTTCAACCGCTGGCGCGCTAACATCACACAGCGTTAAACGTACTTTTGGCGAATGGCTGGCCAGCACCGTTGCCAGCACACCTGCGCCGCAGCCCACGTCCAGCACTTTGCCTTTGGTATGCGGCGTCAGGGTGGAGAGCAGCAGTTTGCTGCCTACGTCCAGATAGTCGCGGCTGAAAACGCCCGGCAGGGTTTTGATGGTCAAATCATCAAGCTGATATTCGCCCCAGAATTTTTCTGCATCAAACGACGGCTGTTTTTCCAGGCGACCGTGGTACAGGCCACAGCGGCGGGCGCTGTCGACTTTAGTCAGCGGCGCGTACTCTTCCAGCATCTGTTCGGCACTGCGCACGCCGCTGCGGTTTTCACCCACCACGAAGATGTCGCAACCCACTGGCAGCAGGGAAAGCAGGTTCATCAGCTGGAATTGCGCTTCAGGTTTGTTCTTCGGCCAGTAGTAGATCAGCGTGTCGCAATCGGCAACGTCGCTTTGTTCTGCCACCAGGCTAAAGCGCGCGCGCTCGCCCATCTGGCGGCTAAGCACCTGCCAGTGGTGATAATATTGGGTATGGGCACGGCTTTCAGCACAGTCGAAACGCGCAGGCAGGTCATCCTGCATATCTCCGGCAAACAGAATACGGCTTTCTTCGAAATCATCACTGTGACGCAGCAAGACTTCACTTGCCGGGGTAAATGCAGACATGAATTGTTCCTCAATAAACTCAGGCGGGGATTATAGTAGGTAGATGGCGCACTTTCGACACATTTGCTATATTTGCGCGCCTGAGAGACAGGAGCTTTCCCTATGACATCCCGACGAGACTGGCAGTTGCAGCAGCTGGGCATTACCCAGTGGGCCTTGCGTCGCCCGACGGCGTTGCAGGGTGAAATTGCCATCGCTATTCCTGCGCATGTTCGCCTGGTGATGGTGGCGGAGGCGCTGCCTGCCCTGAATGAAGCCCTTATTGGCGATGTCCTTCTTAGCCTGAAGCTCACGCCCGATCAGGTTTTACAGCTGACGCCAGAACGGGTTGCGATGCTGCCTCCTGACAGCCGCTGTAACAGCTGGCGGATGGGAGAGGTGGACGAACTCGCCCTTGAGGGAAGCCAGATTAGCTCTCCCGTGCTGGAAGAGCTAAAAGCAAACCCAAAAGCGCGCAGCGCGCTGTGGCAACAAATCTGCAAATATGAACACGATTTCTTCCCTCACGACGCCTGATCTGACGACAGCGTTCGCGATTGAAACACGCGCCCACGCGTTTCCGTGGAGTGAAAAAACATTCGCCAGTAATCAGGGCGACCGCTATCTGAACTACCGTCTGGATGTCGATGGCACGATGGCAGCATTTGCCATCACTCAGGTCGTACTGGATGAAGCAACGCTGTTTAACATCGCGGTCGACCCAGCGTTTCAGCGCCGTGGGCTGGGAAGGGAGCTGCTGGAGTATTTAATTCGCGAGCTTGAAACCCGTGACGTTTTCACCCTGTGGCTGGAAGTACGCGCATCGAATGTCGCCGCCATCGCACTCTATGAAAGCTTAGGCTTTAACGAGGCGACAATCCGCCGTAACTACTACCCCACCGCAGAGGGACGTGAAGACGCCATCATCATGGCTCTGCCGCTTGGATAACTAAAATAAGGTTGTAACGATGAAATGGGACTGGATTTTCTTTGATGCCGACGAAACGCTGTTTACGTTTGACTCGTTCGGTGGCCTACAGCGGATGTTTCTGGATTATAGCGTTACCTTCACCGCTGAAGATTTTCAGGACTATCAGGCGGTTAATAAACCGCTGTGGGTTGATTACCAGAACGGTACTATCACCGCGTTACAGCTGCAACATCAGCGCTTTGATGTGTGGGCAGAGCGCCTGAAGGTGAGCCCAGGTTCACTGAATGATGCCTTCCTGAATGCGATGGCCGATATCTGCGCGCCGCTGCCGGGTGCGGTTTCGCTGCTGGATTCCCTGAAAGGCAAGGCGAAACTGGGCATCATTACCAACGGGTTTACGGCATTACAGCAGATCCGCCTTGAACGTACTGGCCTGCGCGATCATTTCGATGCGCTGGTGATTTCCGAAGAAGTGGGCGTACCAAAACCCGATCCGCGTATTTTCGATTACGCGCTGGCGCTGGCAGGCAATCCTGACCGCGAACGCGTGCTGATGGTAGGGGACACCGCTGAGTCGGATATTCTGGGTGGCATGAACTCGGGCTTGTCGACCGTCTGGCTAAATGCGCACGGTCGCGTGCAGCCTGAAGGTATCCAGCCGACCTGGACCGTCTCGTCATTGAACGAACTGGAGCAACTCCTGTGTAAACAATGATTGCCTGCCCCCTATTGATGGGTAAAATAGCCGCAATTTTGTATTCCATGATGCGTGGCGTGCTGCCGCGCTTATAAAAGAAGATTTGATTATGACGTTGTCTCCTTATCTGCAAGAGGTGGCCAAGCGCCGCACTTTTGCCATTATCTCTCACCCGGATGCCGGTAAAACGACCATCACCGAAAAGGTACTGCTGTTCGGACAGGCTATTCAGACTGCCGGTACGGTTAAAGGCCGTGGCTCCAGCCAGCACGCTAAATCCGACTGGATGGAGATGGAAAAGCAGCGTGGTATTTCGATTACCACCTCCGTGATGCAGTTCCCGTATCATGACTGCCTGGTGAACCTGCTGGACACCCCGGGCCACGAAGACTTCTCTGAAGATACCTACCGTACGCTGACGGCAGTTGACTGCTGTCTGATGGTTATTGATGCCGCAAAAGGTGTAGAAGACCGTACCCGTAAGCTGATGGAAGTTACCCGTCTGCGCGATACGCCGATCCTCACCTTTATGAACAAACTCGACCGTGACATCCGCGATCCGATGGAAGTGATGGATGAAGTGGAAAGCGAGCTGAAGATCGCCTGTGCGCCAATTACCTGGCCAATCGGCTGCGGTAAGCTGTTTAAAGGTGTTTACCACCTTTATAAAGACGAGACTTACCTGTATCAGACCGGTAAAGGTCACACCATTCAGGAAGTGCGCGTGGTGAAAGGTCTGGACAACCCGGAGCTGGACGTAGCGGTAGGCGAAGAGCTGGCCGCGCAGCTGCGTGACGAGCTGGAGCTGGTGAAAGGTGCGTCTCACGAGTTTGACAAAGAGCTGTTCCTGAGCGGCGAAATCACTCCGGTCTTCTTCGGTACCGCGCTGGGTAACTTTGGCGTTGACCATATGCTGGACGGCCTGGTGGAGTGGGCACCGCGCCCGATGCCACGCAAAACGGACACCCGTGAAGTGGTCGCGCAGGAAGAGAAGTTCACCGGTTTCGTGTTTAAAATTCAGGCCAACATGGACCCGAAACACCGCGACCGCGTGGCCTTTATGCGCGTCGTGTCCGGTAAATATGAGAAAGGCATGAAGCTTCGCCAGGTGCGTATCGGTAAAGACGTGGTGATCTCCGACGCGCTGACCTTTATGGCGGGCGATCGTTCTCACGTTGAAGAAGCCTATCCGGGTGACATCATCGGCCTGCATAACCACGGCACGATCCAGATTGGTGATACCTTCACCCAGGGCGAAATGATGAAGTTCACCGGCATCCCGAACTTTGCGCCGGAGCTGTTCCGTCGTATTCGTCTGCGCGATCCGCTGAAGCAGAAACAGCTGCTGAAAGGCCTGGTACAGCTTTCCGAAGAGGGCGCGGTACAGGTGTTCCGCCCAATCGCGAACAACGATCTGATCGTGGGTGCGGTCGGTGTGCTGCAGTTTGACGTGGTGGTTGCGCGTCTTAAGAGCGAATACAACGTTGAAGCGATTTACGAATCCGTAAACGTGGCGACCGCGCGCTGGGTTGAGTGTTCTGACGTGAAGAAATTCGAAGAATTCAAGCGTAAAAACGAGATCCAGCTGGCGCTCGATGGCGGCGATAACCTGACGTACATCGCCCCAACCATGGTTAACCTGAACCTGACGCAGGAACGCTATCCTGACGTTCAGTTCCGCAAAACGCGCGAGCACTAATCCCTTCTACGAGCACGGTTTTCACCGTGCTCTTCTTAATTCCCTGCCTTATTAAACCCTTGCGGAATGTTCTTAAATCATCCCGTTCTTCGTTGTTTTGCCTGTTTTTTGACCGATTCTGAATGCGACACCACGAGACTGTTCTATATTTAACTCAGTGTTTAACCTTGTCGGTGGGTGAATTGACTGTTTTGTCACATGAAATTAGTTCTCCTTTCTGACTGTTGGTTTATTCACAGCATTTACAACTAACGAAAAGGAACGTTAGCCGCTCAAATAGCGAGCAAACTACAGGAACACATCGATGAATATGACAAGACCTAAGATTTCAAAATCTCTGCTGGCCATAGCCCTGGGGTGCATCGTGACAAGCGGTTCTGCTTTTGCAGAAAACACCACGATGGATAAAGCTCAGTCCGCGGCGACAAGCACGGGGGAAAAAATCGATAGCTCGATGAATAAAGTCGGTAACTTCATGGATGACAGCGCCATCACTGCCAAAGTGAAAGCCGCGCTGGTGGATGATAAAAATATCAAGAGTACCGATATCTCCGTCAAAACAGAGGGCAGCGTCGTTACGCTGAGTGGCTTTGTAGAAAGCCAGACCCAGGCTGAACAGGCTGTTGCGGTTACGAAAGGGGTAGAAGGTGTGACCTCTGTCAGCGACAAATTGCATGTCCGCGACAGTAAAAATAGCTCTATGCAGGGCTATGCCGGTGATGCTGCAACCACCAGTGAAATCAAAGCCAAACTGCTGGCTGATGACGTCGTACCGTCTCGCAAAGTGAAAGTAGAGACAACCGACGGTGTGGTTCAGTTATCCGGTACTGTTGATTCCCCGGCGCAAGTTGAGCGTGCCGAAGCCATCGCGAAAGCGGTTGATGGCGTCAAAAGCGTCAAAAACGACCTGAAATCGAAGTAACACATCGCAATTCGTTCTTCTGACTGAGGCCGGAAGACGGAATAAGAATTACACCTGGAATCATTAGCAGTGAATGCTCGCGACTTGCGGTCGACATTAACTATGGTAAAGGAGAGTCTTATGTTTCGATGGGGCATTATATTTCTGGTTATCGCGTTAATTGCCGCCGCGCTGGGCTTTGGTGGTCTGGCGGGTACAGCGGCAGGTGCAGCGAAAATTGTCTTCGTTGTCGGTATTATTCTGTTCCTGGTCAGCCTGTTTACCGGACGACGCCGTCCGTAGCGACACACACTCTGACAGCAACATTAAAGCCAGTCTCCTGACTGGCTTTTTCTGGTTTGAGCCTGGCGTAAGGTGTAGGTTACTGTCTATTCACAAAACAAATAACACAGGAAAGCAGAGGTGGGGCAACGAATTCCCGTTACGCTCGGCAATATTACGCCGCTGGCGCTTAAGCCGTTTCATCCCGGCCAGCTTGCACTGGTGTGCGAGGGCGGTGGGCAGCGCGGCATCTTCACGTCCGGCGTGCTGGACGAGTTTATGCGTGCGCAATTCAACCCATTCGACCTGTTTTTAGGCACCTCCGCGGGGGCGCAAAACCTCTCTGCCTATGTCTGTAACCAGCCGGGCTACGCCCGCAAAGTGATCATGCGTTACACCACCTCGCGGGATTTCTTTAACCCGGTGCGCTTCGTTCGCGGGGGGAATCTTATCGATCTCGACTGGTTGTTAGATTCCACCGCCAGCCAGATGCCGCTGGCGATGGACACGGCATCTCGGCTGTTCGACACCGGCAAAGAGTTCTGGATGTGCGCCAGCAGGGGTGATGACTACACACCAGGCTATTTTTCACCGCAGAAAGAGAACTGGCTCGATATCATTCGTGCCTCCAGCGCCATTCCGGGGTTCTATCGCACTGGCGCAATGCTTGATGGTGTGAGCTATCTTGACGGCGGTATCAGCGATGCGGTACCGGTGCAGGAAGCCGCGCGCAGAGGGGCAAAAACCATTGTGGTGATCCGCACGGTGCCTTCACAAATGTACTACACCCCGCAGTGGTTCAAGCGCATGGAGCGCTGGCTGGGGGAAAGCAGCCTGCAACCGCTGGTGAATATCGCCCAGCGACATGAAGCGAGCTACGGCGCAATGCAACGCTTTATCGAAAAACCGCCGGGTAAGCTGCGGATCTTTGAGATCTATCCACCGAAACCGTTGCTGAGCATGGCGCTGGGCAGCCGTTTACCTGCGCTGCGTGATGACTATAAAACGGGTCGGCTCTGCGGGCGCTATTTCCTGGCAACGGTAGGTAAACTGCTGGCCGAACACCCGCCTTTCCGTCGGCATAAACGGATCATAACGCCACCTGCCATTGTGGCCAATGACGCACTGGCTATGCCGCGAGTCGACATTCCACAGGCGAATGACACCACATTTGATAACGAGGATCTGGCGTGACGCACCGCTTTGTCGATACCCATTGCCACTTTGATTTTCCGCCCTTTACCGGTAATGAAGAACAGAGCATCGAACGCGCCGCACTGGCGGGCGTACAGGCGATCATCGTGCCTGCTATTGAAGCGGCTTACTTCGACCGTGTGCAGGATCTCGCCCGGCAGCATGATGCGCTGTACGCCGCGCTCGGCCTGCATCCGATAGTCATTGAGCACCATCTGGACGAGCACATCGACAGGCTGGACGAGATATTACGCGCGCCGGAGAAGAAACGGGTGGCCATTGGTGAGATCGGCCTGGATCTCTATCGCGAAGATCCGCATTTTGAACGCCAGCAGACGATCCTCGACGCGCAGCTCCGGCTGGCAAAGCAGCACGATCTGCCGGTGATCCTCCACTCGCGTCGTACCCACGACAAACTGGCTCTGCACCTGAAACGCATGAATTTGCCCCGAACCGGCGTGGTGCACGGGTTTTCCGGCAGTTTGCAGCAGGCGGAACGTTTTATCGGGCTGGGCTATCGCATTGGTGTTGGCGGGACGATTACCTACCCGCGAGCAAGTAAGACCCGGGATGTGATGGCACAGCTACCGCTGACGGCGTTATTGCTGGAAACCGACGCTCCCGATATGCCGCTGAACGGTTTCCAGGGGCAACCTAATCGTCCGGAACAGGCGGCGCGCGTGTTCGACACGCTGTGTGAACTGCGCAGCGAGCCTGCGGATGTGATTGCGGATGCCTTGCTGAACAACACCCGCTCGCTGTTTGGCATTGCGCTATAGATAGAGCGCCGGGCGGATCACAGCGATCTGTTCGTTTTCCAGCGCCAGTGCCAGTGGCTCAATATCGGCGGGCGTTGCGCTACGCCAGCTGGTCGCCTCGCCGTAAACCCCCTGGGCATGAAACGCGTTGATCCTCACCGGGACATTGCCCAGCGAGCGAATAAACACGATCAGCGGCTTCACATGTTCCAGATAATCGCACTTGTCAGGGATAACCAGTAACCGTAGTTCGGTCAGCCGGTTATGCTGTGCCAGCAAGCGGATGCTGTGCTTAATTTGCGGGTTTTCACGCCCGGTCAGGTAGCGGTGATGTTCGTTTCCCCAGGCTTTGAGATCCAGCATGGCGCCATCAAGAACCGGCAATAACTTCTGCCAGCCGGTTTCCCCGAGCAGGCCGTTACTGTCAACCAGACGGGTCAGATGATGAAGGGCTGGCTCTGCTTTCATTGCCGTGAACAGTGCCACCAGGAACGGTAGCTGCGTTGTGGCCTCACCGCCGCTCACAGTGATGCCATCAATAAACGGCGCGACTTTGCGAATGTGCGCGAGGATATCGTCCACGCTGAAGCGTTGCGCCATCGGTGTGGCCTGCTGCTGGCAAAGATGCAGGCAGGTATCACACTGTTTGCAGTCGCTTTCCTGCCACCAGACTCGCCCGGCCTGAATATTCAGCGCATCGTGCGGACAATGGGGAACGCAATCGCCGCAGTCGTTGCAGCGGCCGATGGTCCATGGGTTATGGCAGGTTTTACAACGCAGGTTACAGCCCTGGAGGAACAACGCCAGGCGGCTGCCTGGCCCGTCCACGCAGGAGAAGGGGATAATCTGACTAACTAAAGCGCATCTGTTGTTCATGGCTTACCACCCGTGGCTGGCGATCCAGGATACGTGTATTGCGTGCGGCTTCTTCTCCAAGCCAGGTGGTCTGGGTGCGCGACCCTTCTTCGCGGTATTTTTGCAGGTCTGATAATCGCACCATGTATCCGGTCACGCGGACCAGATCGTTGCCCGCCACGTTGGCCGTAAACTCGCGCATTCCGGCGTTAAAGGCCCCCAGACACAGTTGTACCACTGCCTGCGGGTTACGTTTTACCGTCTCCTCCAGGGTCAAAATATCGCTGATACCGGAAGGATAATGCTGGTGGTGTGGCGCAACCGCCAGCAGATGGCTAATCGGGTCGGGTTCATCGCCGTACGGCAGACGTGCGCCAGGTGTTGTCCCGATGTCTGAACTTATCCCGGACTGCGCGTGCAGCAGGGCGTGGTGATTCCAGCCATGCTTCACCGGCGTGTTTTCAACAAAGGCGGCGAGCTGCGCGCTGATGCGATAGCCCAGCGCGTTGGCCTGTTCATCTTTACCGTAACGCCCGTCGATCCCGGCTTTTTCACACAGCGTATTTACCGCCTCAGCAAGGCCATACATGCCAAACATCGGTACAAAACGATCGGCCTCTATCAGCCCCTCTTTCACCAGGAAGCTATTCTCAAAGAAGCCCGATTGTTCGTACAGGAAGTCGCAGCGCGCATTGATGATGGCGATTTGCTGCTGACAGTAGTGTGGAAGCGTGCGGGTGAAGAAATCATCAGGCGAGTCGCTCTGTTCAGCAATGGCTTTCAGATTGAGGCGTACCAGCGTGCTGCCACCACCTGCCAGCGGCAGAGAGTTGTAACAACTGACCACCCCATAACGGCCTTTTGTGAAAATTTTATCATTCATCGGACCGTTAGAAATATGAGGTTTGCTGCACTCGCAAATATTTTTCGCCACTTCAAGCAGCAGGTCATCTGATGTAATTTCAGGATCATAAATAAAGGTTAAATTCGGCGCGACCTGCTTCAGCTCAGCATCCGCGCGCAAAATTGCCCGTGTGACAGGCGTATCCACCGGGCCGATATTGGCGTGCATAAAGGCATCCGGCAGCGTTCTGTCGAGATAGCGCCAGAAACGTTTTATTCGGCTATCGATTTCTTCTTGTGTTAGAATTCTAACATAAGGTTGCAGCAACGCATCGAGCTGGCCCAGATACACGGGCATTGATGTGACTGACGGAACATGGTGGTAAAGGATGGTTAACAATGAGAGGGCATCATCAAGGTCTTTCGCGCCTTCCAGCTCCAGCCATTCTGAACCGTTCGCCAGAAATTTTGCGTAATCCGGCAGAACATAACGGGGTTTGTAAGGGGCGTGGCCTTCAAACATGTCGCAGATAAACCCCGCGTCCAGCGCCGCTCTGGCGGCCTGCGGTAACGCAGGATAGGGAAGGGCGTTTTCCGCCTCCAGCGCCAGAAAATGACGTTTTTGCTCAGGTGTGAGTACCGGGCTTGTCACAATGTGCTGGCAACGTTGTTGCAGGGCGTCATGGCTGGAGTGGGACATATTCACTTCCTTTATTGTTCTGCGATTGATGAGCGGATTGTAGGAAGTCACCCCACGGAGGCTTTTGATCCGACAGGGGTAATCGCTGCTTTAGTCAGCAGTTTGAGCAGTAAAGTTTGAAGTTGATCTCATTGCAGCAATGCAAATTTGTACGAAGTTTTCATTAACTGTGATGAATGTCGAAGTGTGAATGCGAGTGGATGTTAGAATACTAACAGAGCCGCAAGGTGAAATTTTATACGGCGATGCCGTTGGAGAATGTTATGACCGATTTAACTGCAAGCAGCCTGCGTGCGTTGAAACTGATGGACCTGACCACCCTGAACGATGACGACACCAATGAGAAAGTCATCGCTCTGTGCCATCAGGCGAAAACGCCTGTCGGTAACACCGCAGCTATCTGTATCTACCCACGCTTTATCCCGATTGCACGTAAGACTCTGAACGAGCAGGGCACCCCGGATGTGCGTATTGCAACCGTGACTAACTTCCCGCACGGCAATGACGATATCGAAATCGCCCTGGCAGAAACCCTCGCGGCGATTGCTTACGGTGCTGACGAAGTTGACGTGGTGTTCCCATACCGCGCGCTGATCGCGGGCAACGAACAGGTTGGTTTTGACCTGGTGAAAGCCTGTAAAGACGCCTGTGCGGCGGCAAACGTACTGCTTAAAGTGATCATCGAAACCGGTGAGCTGAAAGAAGAATCCCTGATCCGTAAGGCCTCTGAAATCTCCATCAAAGCCGGTGCCGATTTCATCAAAACCTCTACCGGTAAAGTGCCGGTTAACGCCACCCCGGAAAGCGCACGCATCATGATGGAAGTGATCCGCGATATGGGCGTGTCCAAAACCGTTGGTTTCAAACCAGCAGGCGGCGTGCGTACCGCAGAAGACGCGCAGACATTCCTGGCGATTGCCGACGAGTTGTTTGGCGCCGACTGGGCCGATTCCCGTCACTACCGTTTCGGTGCATCCAGCCTGCTGGCGAGCCTGCTCAAAGCTCTGGGTCACGGCGACGGTAAGAGCGCAAGCAGCTACTGATTGCCAGACAATGCCGGATGACGCTTCGCTTATCCGGCCTACAGGATCGTAGGGCGGGTAAGCATCGCGCCACCCGCCACAACTCCCCCGATTCCGCATGGAGGTTACCGTGTTTCTCGCACAAGAAATTATTCGTAAAAAACGTGATGGTCATGCATTAAGCGACGAAGAGATCCGCTTCTTTATCAACGGCATTCGCGATAACACCGTCTCTGAAGGGCAAATTGCTGCTCTGGCGATGACCATCTTCTTCCATGATATGTCGATGCCTGAGCGTGTCTCGTTGACCATGGCGATGCGAGATTCAGGGACCGTTCTGGACTGGAAAAGCCTCAACCTTAACGGCCCGATTGTTGATAAACACTCTACCGGTGGTGTGGGTGACGTTACCTCACTGATGCTTGGCCCAATGGTTGCGGCCTGCGGTGGTTATATCCCGATGATCTCCGGGCGTGGCCTGGGTCACACCGGCGGCACGCTCGACAAACTGGAAGCCATTCCGGGCTTCGACATCTTCCCGGATGACAATCGCTTCCGCGAAATTATTAAAGACGTTGGTGTGGCAATTATCGGCCAGACCAGCTCTCTTGCACCGGCAGACAAGCGTTTCTACGCCACCCGCGATATTACCGCGACCGTTGACTCCATCCCGCTGATCACCGCCTCGATCCTCGCCAAAAAACTGGCAGAAGGCCTGGATGCGCTGGTGATGGACGTGAAAGTGGGCAGCGGGGCGTTTATGCCAACCTATGAACTTTCTGCCCAGCTTGCCGAAGCGATCGTTGGCGTCTCCAACGGTGCTGGCGTGCGCACCACTGCGCTGCTGACGGACATGAATCAGGTGCTGGCATCCAGCGCAGGTAATGCCGTTGAAGTGCGTGAAGCCGTGCAGTTCCTGACAGGTGAGTACCGTAACCCACGTCTGTTCGACGTCACTATGGCGCTGTGCGTTGAGATGCTTATCTCCGGCAAGCTTGCCAAAGACGATGCCGAAGCGCGGGCGAAATTGCAGGCCGTGCTGGATAACGGCAAAGCGGCGGAGATCTTCGGTCGCATGGTGGCCGCGCAGAAAGGCCCAACTGATTTCGTGGAAAACTACGCGAAATACCTGCCGACTGCGACGCTCAGCAAAGCGGTTTATGCCGATACCGAAGGTTTTATTTCCACCATGGACACCCGTGCGCTCGGCATGGCCGTGGTGTCGATGGGCGGCGGTCGCCGTCAGGCTTCGGACACGATTGATTACAGCGTTGGCTTTACCGATATGGTTCGCCTGGGCGACAGCGTTGACGGCCAACGTCCGCTGGCGGTAATCCACGCGAAAGATGAAAACAGCTGGCAGGAAGCGGCGAAGGCGGTGAAAGCGGCCATTGTGCTTGACGATAAAGCACCAGAAAGCTCACCTTCGGTCTATCGTCGCATCACCGAATAACTGTATACTGATCTGATCGCTATTTTTTGAAGCACTACGTACGGAGAACAATTATGAAACGTGCATTTATTATGGTGCTGGACTCATTCGGCATCGGCGCAACCGAAGATGCAGAACGTTTTGGTGACGTGGGTTCCGATACCATGGGTCACATCGCTGAAGCCTGTGCCAAAGGCGAAGCGGACAACGGTCGTAAAGGCCCTCTGACTCTGCCAAACCTGACCAGCCTCGGCCTGGTGAAAGCGCATGAAGGCTCTACCGGTAAAATCGCAGCCGGTATGGACGCGAACGCGGAAGTGGTGGGCGCATACGCCTGGGCGCACGAGCTCTCTTCCGGTAAAGATACGCCGTCTGGCCACTGGGAAATCGCTGGTGTTCCGGTTCTGTTCGACTGGGGCTACTTCTCCGATCACCAGAACAGCTTCCCGCAGGAGCTGCTGGATAAACTGGTGAAACGCGCAAACCTGCCGGGTTACCTCGGTAACTGCCACTCCTCCGGTACCGTGATTCTGGATGAGCTCGGTGAAGAGCATATGAAAACCGGCAAACCGATTTTCTATACCTCTGCTGACTCCGTGTTCCAGATTGCCTGCCACGAAGAGACCTACGGCCTGGATAAGCTGTACGAGCTGTGCGAAATCGCCCGTGAAGAGCTGACCGAAGGCGGCTACAACATTGGCCGTGTTATCGCGCGTCCGTTTATCGGCGACAAAGCGGGTAACTTCCAGCGTACCGGCAACCGTCATGACCTGGCCGTTGAGCCGCCGGCACCGACGGTGCTGCAAAAACTGGTTGAAGAGAAAGACGGCCACGTGGTTTCCGTGGGTAAAATCGCGGATATCTATGCCAACTGCGGTATCACCAAAAAAGTGAAAGCCACTGGTCTGGATGCGCTGTTCGATGCCACCATCAAAGAGATGAAAGAAGCGGGCGACAAGACCATTGTCTTCACCAACTTCGTGGATTTCGACTCCTCCTGGGGACACCGTCGTGATATCGCTGGTTATGCTGCGGGTCTGGAGCTGTTCGACCGCCGTCTGCCAGAGCTGATGGAGCTGGTGGGTGAAGATGACATTCTGATCCTGACCGCTGACCACGGCTGTGACCCAAGCTGGACCGGTACTGACCACACCCGTGAGCACATTCCGGTGCTGGTGTATGGTCCAAAAGTGAAACCGGGTTCTCTGGGCCACCGTGAAACCTTCGCGGATATTGGCCAGACAATTGCAAAATACTTTGGTACGTCCGACATGGAATATGGCAAGGCCATGTTCTGATGTCATTGCCCGGTGGCGCTTCGCTTACCGGGCCTACGGTTTTGTAAGCCGGGTAAGGCGCAGCCGCCACCCGGCAAAACAACAATATAAAAGGAACTGAAGATGGCAACTCCACACATTAACGCAGAAATGGGCGATTTCGCTGACGTTGTTCTGATGCCAGGCGACCCGCTGCGTGCGAAGCACATTGCTGAAACCTTCCTGGAAGACGTGCGTGAAGTGAACAACGTGCGTGGCATGTTGGGCTTCACCGGGACTTACAAAGGCCGCAAAATCTCTGTCATGGGTCACGGTATGGGTATCCCATCCTGCTCCATCTACACTAAAGAGCTGATCACCGATTTCGGCGTGAAGAAAATCATCCGTGTAGGCTCCTGCGGCGCGGTTCGTATGGACGTTAAGCTGCGTGACGTGGTTATCGGCATGGGTGCGTGCACCGATTCTAAAGTAAACCGTATGCGTTTCAAAGATCATGACTTTGCTGCGATTGCAGACTTTGGCATGGTGCGTAACGCGGTTGACGCAGCCAAAGCGCTGGGCGTTGATGCTCGCGTGGGCAACATCTTCTCTGCCGATCTGTTCTATGCACCAGATGGCGGTGAAATGTTCGACGTGATGGAAAAATACGGCATCCTGGGCGTGGAAATGGAAGCGGCAGGTATCTACGGCGTAGCGGCTGAGTTTGGTGCAAAAGCGCTGACCATCTGCACCGTGTCTGACCACATCCGTACGCACGAGCAGACCACTGCGGCTGAGCGTCAGACCACCTTCAACGACATGATCAAAATCGCGCTGGAATCCGTTCTGCTGGGCGATAAAGAGTAATTCTGTCTCTTCCCTCCCTCTCCCTGTGGGAGAGGGCCGGGGTGAGGGCACCAGGCCGCACCTAGCGAACAGCCCGCGCAATCCACGCCGACAATTCACGCAGCTCTTTTTCCTGTTCCGGGAAATCCACCAACAACGCATCACACTCCTGTTGAAGTACGTCCGGGTGATAAAGACAGCCCTGCAAACGTGCCGCCAGCGCTTCTAACGGGGCCGGGTTCAGGCTATCGGTAAAGACCTGTGTCCGGGTGATATGACCTTTCTCAACGTCAAAATGCAGCTCCACGCCGCCCCAGGTAAAGCGCTCATCCAGCAGGTGAGAGAACGCCGGTGCCTGACCAAAGTTCCACTCCCAGCTGCTCTGACGGGCGAAAGTTTCCGCGAAGTTCGGCAGATCGGGCGTTTTGTCGGGTGAAATCACCTCTGCTTCGACGCGTTCGCCGTAATAGGCAAAGAACGCCTCGCGGATAGCATCGCAAATCTGTTCGTGCGTGACGCCAGGCAGCAGTTCAACCAGATTCGCGACGCGGCCGCGCACGGAGGTGATGCCTTTGGCCTGAAGCTTTTTCTTGTCCGGGTTGAGATAGTTGGCCAGACGGCTGAGATCGGCGTTGAGCAGCAGCGTGCCGTGATGGAAACCGCGGTCTTTGGTTTCGCGATACGCCGAGCCGGAAACCTTACGATCGCCTTCCTCAGTGCTGACCACCAGATCGTTACGCCCGGACGCTTCAGCCTGAACGCCAAGCGCATTCAGGGCGTTGAGCACAATGGCCGTGGAGATGGTTTTGTCGTACTCCGGTTTACCCGCCATAAAGGTAAAGCAGGTATTACCCAGGTCGTGAAATACCGCGCCACCCCCGCTGCTTCGGCGTGCCAGACGGACGTTATCCTCTTCCATACGCCGCGTGTTGCACTCTTTCCATGGGTTTTGCGCCCGGCCAATGACCACGGTATCGGCGTTACGCCACAGGAAAAGCACGCGTTGGGTAGCGGGCATCTGGCGGAAGATGCACTCTTCCACCGCGAGGTTAAACCAGGGATCGTACGAGTCAGAGATAAGCAGGCGTAATGTCGTCATGGCAAAGTTCCTTTTCCGAATCATTCGCCTACTTTATCACTAATCTTTCTTCTCGCTCTCTTCCTCTTCGGGAATCGATTTGCTGGCGGTCAGCAGGAAGGGCGATTGCTGCCAGCGTGTGCGTTTCCCCTGCAACAGGGTACGCGCCAGCACCACGCCAATGGCCAGCGAAAGCAGCAACATCAGGCGCAGAATATTGGTGGTGTTATCCACCTGTTTGGCTTCGGTAGGCAGCGTGTGGGTGTCGAGCGTCAGGCGCAAATAGCCCAGCGGGCCATTTTTCCCCTGAATCGGTTCGACGATTTGCTGGTTGAAGTAGCCCCCGGCTTTTTTACCGTCCAGCGCCAGCCTGTCGCGCACGTCGACGTGCTCACCGGCGCGGGCGATCAGGTCGCCCTGTTCGTCATAGACCCCGGCGTCCAGAATACGGCTATTCTCCGTCAGCAGGCGTAATACCTGGCCTATCCGCTTGTCGTCCGGCGTTTCCGTACGCATAGACGGCGCAACGTTAAGGGTCACCTGGCGCGCCAGCGTGCGGGCAAGTTCTTCAAGTTGCGGATTGCGTTGCCGTTGATGATTCTGGCTAAACCATGATGCCCCTTGCATCAGCGCCACCAGGAGCGCCAGACAGATAAGAACAATCACGGCGCGATGAAGCCGGAATTTCAGTTTTGCGCGAGCCATATTCCACCTGCTGAAAATTTACGGCTTAATGTTGCCAGAAGTGATGGTTACAGGGTAGCCTCATGCGTTATTTTCCCTCTGGAACCTTCCGGCGCGAACGAAATTACAGGAGCTTCAATGCCGAACATTACCTGGTGCGACCTGCCAACGGATGTCTCTTTATGGCCAGGATTGCCGCTCTCTTTAAGTGGTGATGAGGTGATGCCTCTGGATTACCACGCCGGTCGTAGCGGCTGGCTGCTGTACGGACGTGGCCTGGACAAGCAACGCCTGACGCAATATCAAACCAGGCTGGGTGCGGCGATGGTGATTGTCGCGGCCTGGTGCGTGGAAGATTACCAGGTTATTCGCCTGGCCGGCTCCCTGACGCAGCGCGCCACGCGCCTGGCGCACGATGCCGGGCTGGACGTCGCCCCGCTGGGCAAAATCCCGCATCTGAAAACACCTGGTTTACTGGTCATGGACATGGACTCTACCGCCATCCAGATCGAGTGCATCGACGAAATCGCCAAACTGGCCGGCAGCGGCGAGCTGGTAGCGGAAGTTACAGAACGTGCGATGCGCGGTGAACTGGACTTCACTGCAAGTCTCAGACAACGCGTGGCGACCCTGAAAGGGGCTGATGCCAACATTCTGCGTCAGGTGCGTGATGAGCTGCCGCTGATGCCAGGGCTGACGCAGCTGGTGCTGAAGCTGGAAACGCTGGGCTGGAAAGTCGCAATCGCGTCTGGAGGTTTCACCTTCTTTGCCGATTACCTGCGTGACAAGCTGCGTCTGACCACCGTGGTGGCGAACGAGCTGGAAATCATGGATGGCAAACTCACCGGTCAGGTGATTGGCGATATCGTGGACGCCCAGTACAAAGCCAATACGCTGAACCGTCTGGCAGAGAAATATGAAATTCCGGTCGTGCAGACCGTGGCGATTGGCGATGGTGCCAACGATCTGCCGATGATCAAAGCAGCGGGTCTTGGCATTGCTTACCATGCCAAGCCAAAAGTGAATGAAAAGACGGAAGTCACTATCCGTCATGCTGACCTGATGGGGGTGTTCTGCATTCTCTCTGGCAGCATCAATCAGAAATAGTTTTGCGTTTGTAGGCCGGGTCAGCGTGAGCGTCACCCGGCTCACAGGCGGCACTGAAATAACGAGGTAAACCGTGGCGAAAGCTCCAAAACGCGCATTTGTCTGTAATGAATGTGGTGCGGATTATCCACGCTGGCAGGGGCAATGCAGTGCCTGTCATGCCTGGAACACCATTACCGAAGTGCGTGGTGTGGCGGCTTCGCCGAGCGTTGCCCGCAATGAACGCCTGAGCGGCTATGCGGGAAATGCCGGTGTGGCGAAAGTTCAGAAGCTCTCGGACATCAGCCTGGAAGAGTTGCCACGTTTCTCTACCGGATTCAAAGAGTTCGACCGTGTGCTTGGCGGTGGTGTGGTGCCGGGGAGCGCCATTCTCATCGGTGGTAACCCGGGGGCGGGCAAATCGACCCTGTTGCTGCAAACCCTGTGCAAACTCGCCGAGCAGATGAAAACCCTGTACGTCACGGGGGAAGAGTCATTGCAGCAGGTGGCGATGCGTGCGCACCGTCTGGGTCTGCCGACCGGTAACCTGAACATGCTCTCGGAAACCAGCATCGAACAGATCTGTATGATCGCTGAAGAAGAGCAGCCGAAGCTGATGGTGATCGACTCCATCCAGGTGATGCACATGGCGGATATCCAGTCTTCGCCGGGCAGCGTGGCTCAGGTGCGCGAAACCGCAGCTTATCTGACGCGTTTTGCCAAAACGCGCGGCGTGGCGATTGTGATGGTCGGCCACGTGACCAAAGATGGGTCGCTTGCCGGGCCAAAAGTGCTCGAACACTGTATCGACTGTTCGGTGATGCTCGACGGCGATGCGGACTCCCGTTTCCGTACGCTGCGTAGCCATAAAAACCGCTTTGGCGCGGTAAATGAGCTGGGCGTCTTTGCCATGACCGAACAGGGGCTGCGTGAAGTCAGTAACCCGTCAGCCATCTTCCTCAGCCGTGGTGATGAAGTCACCTCCGGCAGTTCGGTGATGGTGCTCTGGGAAGGGACGCGCCCGCTGCTCGTTGAAATTCAGGCGCTGGTGGACGTGTCGATGATGGGCAACCCGCGGCGCGTGGCGGTTGGCCTGGAGCAGAACCGGTTAGCTATCCTGCTGGCCGTGTTGCACCGTCACGGTGGCCTGCAAATGGCGGATCAGGATGTCTTTGTTAACGTGGTGGGCGGTGTGAAAGTCACCGAAACCAGCGCTGACCTCGCCTTGCTGCTGGCGATGGTGTCCAGCCTGCGCGACAGGCCACTTCCTCAGGATCTGGTGGTCTTTGGCGAAGTAGGCCTTGCCGGGGAAATTCGCCCGGTGCCAAGCGGCCAGGAGCGTATCTCTGAGGCGGCCAAACATGGGTTCCGTCGGGCCATTGTGCCAGCGGCGAACGTGCCGAAAAAAATTCCGGAAGGGATGCAGGTCTTTGGCGTGAAGAAACTCGCAGATGCATTAAGTGTCTTTGACGACTTATAATTATACCCGTCACGATGTTGCAGGAGGCACCGTAATTAATGTCAGCATTTGACTATCTCAAGACCGCAATCCGCCAGAAAGGCTGCACCTTGCAGCAGGTGGCGGATGCCAGCGGTATGACCAAAGGCTATCTGAGCCAGCTGCTGAATGCCAAAATCAAAAGCCCCAGTGCGCAAAAGCTGGAAGCATTGCATCGCTTCCTGGGGCTTGAATTCCCGCGTATGCAAAAGAACATCGGCGTGGTTTTCGGCAAGTTTTACCCGCTGCATACCGGGCATATCTACCTGATCCAGCGTGCCTGTAGCCAGGTTGATGAGCTGCACATCATCATGGGTTACGACGAAAAACGTGACCGCGAATTGTTCGAAGACAGCGCCATGTCGCAACAGCCGACGGTGCCGGATCGCCTGCGCTGGCTGCTCCAGACCTTTAAATATCAGAAAAATATTCGTATTCATGCGTTCAATGAAGAAGGGATGGAGCCGTACCCGCACGGCTGGGACGTGTGGAGCAATGGCGTGAAAGCCTTTATGGAAGAGAAGGGGATCGCACCTGACTGGATCTACACCTCTGAAGAGCTTGATGCCCCGCAGTTCCGCGAGCATCTGGGTACCGAAACGGTGCTTATCGATCCAAAACGCACCTTTATGAGCATCAGCGGGGCGCAGATCCGTGAAAACCCGTTCCGCTACTGGGATTACATTCCAACCGAAGTGAAACCGTTTTTTGTGCGTACGGTAGCCATTCTGGGCGGGGAGTCGAGCGGTAAGTCGACGCTGGTCAACAAGCTGGCGAACATCTTTAACACCACCAGTGCCTGGGAGTACGGACGTGATTATGTCTTCTCCCATCTGGGTGGGGATGAGATGGCACTCCAGTATTCCGACTACGATAAGATTGCCCTTGGACACGCGCAGTACATTGATTTTGCCGTGAAATACGCCAATAAGGTGGCGTTTATCGATACCGATTTCGTCACCACGCAGGCGTTCTGTAAAAAGTACGAAGGGCGCGAGCACCCGTTCGTCCAGGCGCTGATTGATGAATACCGCTTCGACCTGGTGATCCTGCTGGAAAACAACACGCCGTGGGTGGCCGATGGGATGCGCAGCCTTGGCAGCTCGGTAGACCGAAAAGAGTTCCAGACCATGCTGGTGGAGATGCTGCGTGAGAACAACGTGGAGTTTGTCCATGTCGAAGAGTCCGACTATGACAATCGCTTCCTGCGCTGTGTGGAGCTGGTGAAGGAAATGATGGGCGAGCAGGGGTAACTTCCCCCTTACCCTAACCCTCTCCCCATTGGGGAGAGGGGACCCGGCAACTCAGTACTCAACCACCACTTTCCCGCGCATATGCCCGTCCAGCACTTTACGATGTGCCTCACTGATGCTTTCCACGCTCAACCCGTGCAGTGTTTCGCTGAGCGAGCTTTCCACCACGCCGTTATCTACCAGCTTCGCCACCTCGTTTAAGATCTCGCCCTGGCGTGCCATATCGGCGGTCTGGTACATGCTGCGGGTGTACATAAACTCCCAGTGCAGCGCGGCGGATTTGGATTTGAGTTTGCTCTGATCCAGCGGGCCTTCGTTCTCGACGATGGTGCAGATGTGCCCCTGGGGCGCGATCAGGTCGCTCACCGCATCCCAGTGGCCGTCGGTATCATTGAGGATGAAAATATAATCCACAAAGGTGATGCCCTGTTTGGCCAGTTCGCCCTTCAGATCGCGGTAGTTCACTACCATGTCTGCACCGCGATCGAGGCACCACTGAGCCGAATCTTCCCGCGAGGCGGTAGCGATCAATTTTACCTTGCTGTTGTGCTTCGCAAAGGGGATCGCAAGCGATCCCACGCCGCCCGCACCACCGATGATCAACAGCGTTTTATCCTGCCCGCCATCCTGAATGTTCAGCCGCTCAAACAGCCCTTCCCATGCCGTCAGGGCGGTCAGTGGTAATGCAGCCGCAGCGGCCCAGCCCAGATTTGCGGGCTTATGCCCGACGATACGCGCGTCAATCAGCTGATGCGTGGTGTTGCTGCCCGGGCGGGTGATGTCACCTGCGTACCACACTTCATCTCCCGGCCTGAATCCGGTCACGTTTGCGCCCACTGATTTAACGATGCCGCTGGCATCCCAGCCAAGAATACGTGGGTCTTTCAGGCCATTTCTGGCAATGCCCGCGTGCACTTTGGTATCGACCGGGTTGATAGACACGGCTTTCACCTCGACCAGCAGGTCGTGTTCGCCGGGCTGTGGCATTGGCCGGGAAATTTCGATAAAAACAGCGGGGTTTTCTGGGTTAACGGCAATGGCTTTAACTGACATGGTGAGCTCCTCAATGGAATGCGTTTTGTTGAGGCTAGTCTATTAAGTGGTCAGTTGCGTGATAAGATGGACAATCAAGAACGAAGTGTTCGTACAGGGTGAACAATCATGTTTAAGCAGCTTCAGGATATGGCGCTGTTTGCGCTGGTGGCAGAAATGGGCAGCTTTACTGCGGCAGCGCAAAAGGCCGGGCTGCCAAAATCCAGCGTGAGCCAGCGTATCAGCCAGCTTGAACAGCAGGTGGGGATCAGGCTGTTGAACCGCACTACGCGCAAGCTCAACCTGACCTTTGCGGGCGAGCATTATCTGGTGCATTGCCGCGAGATGCTGGCGGCGAGTGAAAGGGCCGAGTACGCCATTCAGCGGCTGCGGGAAAACCCCAGCGGGCGGCTGCGGATCACAAGCCCGGCAGGGATTGGCGCGACGCTGCTGGCGCATATGAATGCTGAGTTCCAGTTACGCTACCCGGATGTCTCGCTGGATGTTTCTATCTCTGACGATGTGCTCGACCTGGTGGAGTCCGGGTTCGACGTGGCGCTGCGTACCGGCAAGCCGCAGGATTCCTCGCTGATTGGCCGCATGATTGGGCACTGCCCGCGCTATATGCTGGCCTCGCCCGGCTATCTGGCACAGAGGGAGCTGCTTAGCCATCCCCGTCAGCTGGTAGAGCATCGCTGTATTACCCATAAGTCGTGGTCAGAATGGCTGTTACAAAGCGAGAGCGAGGATTACCGCTATCTGCCGGATAACGCCCATATGACGGATAACCTGGTGTACGCCCGCGAATGTGCCATTGCCGGTGCCGGCATTACGCTGCTGCCTGCTTTTTTGCTTGAAGATAAGGTGGAAAAGGGGGCGTTGGTTAAGGTGCTGCCAGAGTGGAATGTTGAGGGGAATGACCTGTGGCTGGCCTATCCGAGCCGCAAGCTGAATTCGCCTGCGCTAATGAGCTATATCGACTTTGCGATGCAGTTTGATGAGGTGAAGCGGTTTTACGTGGGGAAATAAAAAAGCCGGGTGGCGCTAACGCTTACCCGGCCTACATACTGCACAATACCGTAGGCCGGGTAAGGCGAAGCCGCCACCCGGCAGTCGGGCACTTACTTAGCAATACGCTTGTACTTAATACGCTTCGGCTCCAGCGCGTCTGCGCCCAGCGTGCGTTTCTTGTACTCTTCGTATTCGGTGAAGTTACCTTCGAAGAACTCCACTTTACCTTCATCCTGGTAATCCAGAATGTGGGTCGCGATACGGTCAAGGAACCAACGGTCGTGCGAGATAACCATTGCACAGCCCGGGAACTCCAGCAGGGCGTTTTCCAGCGCGCGCAGGGTTTCGATGTCCAGGTCGTTGGTTGGTTCATCGAGCAGCAGAACGTTGCCGCCAACCTGCAACAGTTTTGCCAGATGCAGACGACCACGCTCACCACCGGACAGCTCGCCTACGCGTTTACCCTGGTCGGTGCCTTTGAAGTTAAAGCGGCCAACATAGGCGCGGCTTGGCATCTCGGTGTTACCGATACGCATGATATCCAGACCGCCGGACACTTCTTCCCACACGGTTTTGCTGTTATCCATCGCGTCACGGAACTGGTCAACGGAGGCCAGCTTCACGGTATCACCCAGGGTGATAGAACCGCTGTCAGGCTGTTCCTGGCCAGACATCATGCGGAACAGGGTGGATTTACCCGCGCCGTTCGGACCGATAATGCCCACGATGGCGCCTTTCGGTACGGAGAAGGTCAGGTCGTCGATCAGCAGACGGTCGCCGTAGGACTTACGCAGGCTGGTAACTTCAACCACTTTATCCCCCAGACGTGCTCCAGGCGGAATAAACAGTTCGTTGGTTTCGTTACGTTTCTGGTATTCGGTGTTGTTCAGCTCTTCGAAGCGTGCCAGACGGGCTTTGCCCTTAGACTGACGGCCTTTCGCGCCCTGACGAACCCACTCCAGCTCTTTCTCGATAGACTTGCGACGCGCCGCTTCAGCCGAAGCTTCCTGCGCCAGACGCTGATCTTTCTGCTCCAGCCAGGAGGAGTAGTTACCTTCCCACGGAATACCTTCACCACGGTCCAGCTCCAGGATCCAGCCTGCTACGTTGTCGAGGAAGTAACGGTCGTGGGTAATCGCCACAACGGTGCCTTCGAAGTCGTGCAGGAAGCGTTCCAGCCATGCCACGGATTCTGCATCCAGGTGGTTGGTTGGTTCGTCGAGCAGCAGCATGTCTGGTTTTTCCAGCAGCAGGCGGCACAGCGCTACGCGGCGGCGTTCACCACCGGACAGGTTCGCGATTTTCGCATCCCAGTCTGGCAGACGCAGTGCATCCGCAGCACGTTCCAGCTGCACGTTCAGGTTGTGGCCGTCGTGCGCCTGGATAATCTCTTCAAACTTACCTTGCTGTGCGGCCAGCTTATCGAAATCTGCATCCGGTTCAGCGTATTTAGCATACACCTCGTCCAGACCTTTCAGCGCGTTAACCACTTCGGATACCGCTTCTTCAACGGATTCACGGACAGTGTGTTCCGTGTTCAGCTGAGGCTCCTGCGGCAGGTAGCCGATTTTGATGCCAGGCTGCGGACGGGCTTCACCTTCGATGTCTGTATCGATGCCGGCCATGATGCGCAGCAGGGTGGACTTACCGGCACCGTTGAGACCCAGAACACCGATTTTTGCGCCCGGGAAGAAGCTCAGCGAGATATTTTTAAGAATATGACGTTTCGGCGGGACAACTTTGCCGACACGATGCATGGTATAAACGAATTGAGCCACGTTGGACTTCGCCTCTTTTATCGTAATGAAAATAGGTTTCAGCTGCGAAGTGTAGCCTTTTTCCCGGCCTAATCACAGCCAGGAACGTCAGGAGTGTTAAAACGCGCAAGAAAGGTAAAAAAGTGTCCATGACGTGGCGCGTTGCCGGATGCCTGGTTAGCATAAGTTGATTAGACTTTGACGTGGCAAGACGCTGCAATTGATGAAAAAACAATGAGGAAGAGCTTGTGGAAAAAGCCAAACAGGTGGTCTGGCGTCTGCTGGCTGCCAGCGTATGCGTGATGGCGGTAAGCCAGGCGGTACATGCCGATTCACTGGATGAACAACGTAACCGCTACGCGCAAATCAAGCAGGCGTGGGACAACAAGCAGATGGATACCGTGCAGGCCCTGATGCCAACACTCAAAGATTATCCGCTGTATCCGTATCTGGAGTATCGCCAGATTACGGACGATCTCATGAATCAACCGACGGTTACCGTGAATAACTTTATTCAGGCGAACCCAACCTTACCCCCGGCGCGCACCTTGCAGTCTCGTTTTGTGAACGAACTGGCGCGACGTGAAGACTGGCGCGGGCTGTTAGCGTTCAGCCCGGAAAAACCGACTACTACAGAAGCGCAGTGTAATTTCTACTACGCAAAATGGGCCACCGGGCAGCAGGAAGAGGCCTGGGCAGGGGCAAAAGATCTGTGGCTGACCGGGAAAAACCAGCCTAATGCCTGTGATTCCCTCTTTGGCGCCTGGCGCGCATCCGGCAAACAAGATCCCCTGGCCTATCTTGAGCGTATTCGTCTGGCGATGAAGGCCGGTAACACACGTCTGGTCACGACGCTTGCCGGGCAAATGCCGTCGGACTACCAGACCATTTCAACCGCGGTTATCGGTCTTGCGAACGATCCTAATTCGGTCATGACCTTTGCCCGTACTACCGGTGCCACCGATTTCACCCGCGAGATGGCGGCAGAGGCCTTTACCAGCGTAGCGCGTGACGATGTGGAAAACGCGCGGCTGATGATCCCGCAGCTGGTGCAGGCACAGCAGCTTAACGAAGAGCAAACCCAGGCGCTGCGCGATATTGTGGCGTGGCGATTGATGGGGACGGATGTTACTGACGAGCAGGCACGCTGGCGCGATGACGCGGTGATGCGTTCGAACTCAACCTCGCTGGTGGAGCGCCGCGTGCGGATGGCGCTGGGCAACGGCGATCGCCGCGGGCTAAATACCTGGCTGGCGCGTCTGCCAATGGATGCGAAAGAGAAAGATGAATGGCGCTACTGGCAGGCCGACCTGCTGCTGGAGCGGGGTCGTGATGATGAAGCAAAAGAGATCCTCCACTCTCTGATGCAGCAGCGCGGCTTCTACCCGATGGTTGCGGCGCAGCGTCTGGGCGAAGAGTACACCTTCCGCATCGACAAAGCGCCAGGCAACCCCAGTGCACAGCTGATTCAGGGGCCAGAAATGGCGCGCGTTCGTGAGCTGATGTACTGGAATATGGATAACACCGCGCGCAGTGAGTGGGCGAACCTGGTCACCAGCCGCACGACGGACGAAAAAGCGCAGCTGGCCCGCTATGCCTTTGATAATCACTGGTGGGATCTGAGCGTGCAGGCGACGATCGCCGGTAAGCTGTGGGATCATCTCGAGGAGCGTTTCCCGCTGGCGTATAAAGATCTGTTCGATCGCTATACCAGCGGCAAAGATATCCCGCAAAGCTATGCCATGGCGATCGCCCGTCAGGAGAGCGCCTGGAACCCGAAAGTGCGTTCACCGGTTGGGGCCAGCGGGCTGATGCAAATTATGCCGGGCACCGCCACGCACACCGTGAAGATGTTCAATATTCCAGGTTACAGCAATCCTGTCCAGCTGCTTGACCCGGATACCAACATCAACATCGGTACCAGCTATTTGCAGTATGTTTATCAGCAGTTTGGTAACAACCGCATCTTCTCTTCGGCGGCGTATAACGCCGGGCCGGGGCGTGTTCGAACCTGGCTTGGTAATAGTGCTGGTCGTATTGATGCCGTGGCGTTTGTCGAGAGTATTCCGTTCTCTGAAACCCGCGGATATGTGAAGAACGTTCTGGCTTATGATGCCTACTATCGCTACTTCATGGGGCAGAAAGATACCCTGATGAGCGATGCCGAGTGGCAGAGACGTTACTGATCGGCATGGGTTGTGTTATGCTGTACTCGCTAATGAGTACAACAGGCGGCATAACATGACCCAGCATTCCCCTTATTCATCGGCGATGGCCGAACAACGCAACCAGGAGTGGCTTCGTTTTGTGGAGTTGCTCCGTCAGTCTTATGCAGAAGATCTGCACTTACCGCTATTACAGTTGATGCTGACGCCCGACGAGCGTGAAGCTCTGGGCACGCGCGTGCGCATTATCGAAGAGTTACTGCGGGGCGAAATGAGCCAGCGCGAGCTGAAAAACGAGCTGGGCGCAGGTATCGCGACGATCACCCGTGGATCAAACAGCCTGAAGTCTGCGCCGGTTGAACTGCGCCACTGGCTTGAAGAGATATTGCTGAAAAACGCCGGATGACGGCTTCGCATTATCCGGCCGACACATTCAACGATAAATCGCGTTATGGAACGGGCTTAACGCCAGGATCACCGCCTGGTGGTACACGCCTGAACGCGTCAATGCGCCGGCGGTGAATACGCCAATTGCCCCTTCCTTACGACCAATCTCATCGATACCGGTGTACTGCGACATCACCGGCCCGAGCGCTTCGCCCGCACGCACTTTTTCCAGAATAATGGCCGGTAAGGGCAGCGTAGCCGAGCGTGCTTCGCCACTCAGTTCCCGGTTTTCGATAACCACCCAGCTGAATGTCGCGCCTTCGTCGATACCCGCTTCAATCGCGACCCAAAAGTCAGCATCAGGGCAAGCAGCCTTTGCATTGGCAACGCGATTTCGTGCGCCAGCGCGCGTTTCCTCGCTTCCAAACGGTTGTTCAGGGACACCGCTCTCGACGGATACGGCGTCAATATGGCAGGATCCTTCGCCGAAGATCTCTTCAAATGCCCTTAGAATTGCCTGAATTTTGGCAGGATTAGTGGTAGCAGAGACAACATGGTGCATAATTAAGCTCGATTCAAAAAAACTCATCGCAGTATAACGGAAAAAAAGCATGTTACAGGTATACCTTGTTCGCCACGGTGAAACGCAGTGGAACGCCGAGCGACGTATTCAAGGCCAGTCAGACAGTCCTCTCACCGACAAGGGTGTGCAACAAGCGTGGCAGGTGGCGGAACGCGCCAAAACGCTGGGCATTACTCACGTTATCGCAAGCGACTTAGGTCGCACACAACAGACAGCGCGTATTATCGCTGATGCCTGCGGCTGTGACGTTACTCTGGAGCCGCGCCTGCGCGAGCTGGATATGGGCGTGCTGGAAAAGCGCCATATCGATTCTCTGACTGAACAAGAAGAAGGCTGGCGTCGTACGCTTGTTAACGGTACCGAAGACGGTCGAATTCCTGAAGGTGAATCGATGCAGGAGCTGAGCGTGCGTATTCATGCTGCGCTGGCGGAGTGCCTGAAGCTCCCGGCCGGAAGCCGCCCGTTGCTGGTGAGCCACGGTATCGCGCTGGGCTGCCTGGTGAGTACGATTCTGGGTTTGCCTGCTTATGCGGAGCGCCGTTTGCGCCTGCGTAATTGCTCTATTTCCCGAATCGACTATCAGGAAAGTCAGTGGCTGGCGTCTGGCTGGATTGTGGAGATGGCAGGGGACATTTCGCATCTCGATGCCCCTGCACTGGATGAATTACAGCGTTAGTGCCTGATAGGGATTAAAAATTCCATCCGCAGATTGATTGGGCGTTCTTCCGGTTTTACATCGCTTGCCGGGTAGTAACGCTCAATATCCTGGCCTTTACGACGATTCAGATTCAGCATCGGCATACAGGTGCCGTAAACGGTCAGGATAAACTCCTGAACGCCCGTCCCCAGACCTTCATATGTGAACATGACGTACTCACCACCTTCCAGCACCACGGATTTAGAGCCCTGGATGTAGCCATTGGCCATATCCGGCGTTAACGCCGTGGTGTAGAACACTTCCTGCTCGTCGTCTTTTTCAAGACTAGGGTGCGTTTCGTTCAGGCCATAAAGCAGCGGAGGAATGGCGGGCGCATGGCTCAGGAAATCGCGCCAGAACTGTACGCGCATCTGGTGACGGAATTCGGAAATCTGCTCCAGAGAACAGGAGTAGCTTTGCGTTGTCCCAATCAGATGGGTTTCTGGCAGCGTAATGATTTCATATTTCGGCATAGCGAACTCGCCCAGACGCAGCGGCGGACGCATACCAAAAGAGCTCCAGTCAGGCGAGCGGCGATAGAGCGCTGGCGTCAACGAGAACTGTTTTTTAAAGGCGCGGGTGAAGGTTTGCTGTGAATCAAAACGGTATTGCAGTGCAATATCCAGAATCGGCCGCGCGGTAAGACGCAGCGCGACAGCAGACTTTGACAGACGACGTGCGCGAATATAAGCACCGATAGCATGACCGGTGACATCCTTGAACATCCTTTGCAGATGCCACTTGGAATAGCCTGCTTTTGCCGCCACATTATCCAGTGACAAAGGCTGGTCCAGATGACCTTCCAGCCAGGTAAGCAGATCGCGAATAATTCCAGCCTGATCCATATACTATCCTCATCCTTAAAACAGCAGGTGCCTGATAACAGGTTAGCGGATAATAGCATTTTTTGATGTTTTAGCATTCAGTGTTTTTTTTGCTCATTAATGCTTTTTGCCGCACATTATGGGTGAATATATTCTAATCCTGTGATCTTGCTACATTTTTATCTAACCTGTTGAATAATCGCTCAGCGTAATTTTAAAGAATGGTAACAATATGAAATACAAGACATTGATCTTAACCGCCGCCTTGCTGATGGTTGGCCGTGTGGCCCAGGCAGAACAGATTGGTTCTGTTGATACGGTGTTCAAAATGTTCGGCCCTGACCACAAAATCGTGGTGGAAGCCTTCGATGATCCTGACGTGAAAAACGTCACCTGCTATATCAGCCGGGCGAAAACGGGCGGTATTAAAGGCGGCCTGGGGCTGGCGGAAGATACTTCTGATGCGGCTATCTCGTGCCAGCAGGTCGGCCCGGTAGAGCTGAGTGATAAAATCAAAAACGGCAAAGCGCAGGGGGATGTGGTGTTCCAGAAACGCACGTCTCTGGTGTTCAAAAAGCTGCAAGTGGTGCGTTTTTATGATGCCAAACGCAACACCCTGGCGTACCTGGCGTACTCCGACAAAGTGGTGGAAGGGTCGCCGAAAAATGCGCTGAGCGCAGTGCCGATTATGCCGTGGCATTAATTCAGGGATGAATCATGCAACTACCTGTGGTCTGGCTGGTTGAAGACGAAATCAGCATCGCCGATACGCTTATCTACATGCTCCAGCAGGAAGGATTCACGGTGAAGGCGTTTGAGCGCGGTTTGCCGGTGCTGGAAGAGGCGCGGCGGCAGGTTCCCGCGCTGGCTATACTGGACGTCGGCCTGCCGGATATCAGCGGCTTTGAACTGTGTCGCCAGCTACTGGCGCTGCATCCGTCGCTGCCGGTGCTGTTTCTGACGGCACGCAGTGATGAAGTGGACAAGCTGCTCGGCCTGGAAATGGGTGCGGATGACTACGTGGCCAAACCCTTCTCGCCGCGTGAAGTGTGCGCCCGGGTAAGGACTATCCTGCGACGGATGCAAAAATCCGCCGCGCCCTCTGAAATCGTCCGAATCGGGCAGTTCGAGCTGAACGAGCCTGCGGCCCGAATCAGCTGGTGCGGAGAGCCTCTGCTGCTGACCCGCTACGAGTTCCTGCTGCTCAAAACCCTGTTGCAGGCACCGGGGCGCGTGTTTTCGCGCCAACAGCTCATGGATAAAGTCTGGGGTGACGACGGCGACAGTTTTGATCGTACCGTAGACACCCACATCAAAACCCTGCGTGCCAAGCTGCGGGCGGTAAATGACGCGCTTTCGCCCATCAGCACCCATCGCGGAATGGGTTACAGTCTGGGACTTTATTAATGCGCATTGGAATGCGGCTGCTGCTTGGATATTTCCTGATTGTCGCCATCGCCGCGTGGTTCGTGCTGTCGATCTTCGTCCAGGAAGTGAAGCCCGGCGTGCGCAGGGCAACGGAAGGCACCTTGATCGATACCGCAACGTTGCTGGCCGAAGTCGGGCGGGATGATTTGCTTTCGGGTGATGCACAGCGGGGCAAACTGGCGCAGGCGTTTTCACAGCTTCATCAGCAGCCTTTTCGCGCCAACATCGGCGGCATTCACAAAGTCCGCAACGAATATCATGTCTACATGACCGACGCGCAGGGCAGGGTGGTGTTTGATTCCGCCGGTCTGGCCGTAGGGAAAGATTACTCCCGCTGGAACGACGTCTGGCTGACGCTTCGTGGTGAATACGGTGCGCGCAGTACCCTGAGCAACCCTGACGACCCGGAGAGTACGGTGATGTACGTTGCCGCGCCGGTCAGGGATCAGGGCAAGATTATCGGCGTGCTCTCGGTCGGGAAGCCGAATATGGCAATGGCTCCCGTGATCCACCGTAGTGAACGGCGAATACTGTGGGCTGGTGGCGCGCTGCTCGGCATTGCGTTGCTGATTGGTCTGGTGGTGGCAGGGTGGATTAACCGTTCTATCGGCACCCTGTCACGCTATGCTGACTCGGTGACCACCGATGCGCCGCTGCCGTTACCCAACCCGGGCAGCAGTGAACTGCGCAAGCTGGCGCAGGCTCTGGAAAATATGCGCATCCGTCTGGAGGGGAAAAACTACATTGAACACTATGTCCATGCGCTCACCCACGAGCTGAAAAGCCCGATTGCCGCCATTCGTGGGGCGGCAGAAATTCTCACGGAGCAACCGCCGCCGCAGGTGGCCGCGCGGTTTATTGACAATATCCTGGTGCAAAACGCGCGTATGCAGTCGCTGGTTGAAAAGCTGCTCACGCAGGCGCGGCTTGAAAACCGGGTGGAGATTGTGCCGGTAAGCGTCAGTGTCGATATGCTGTTTACGCGCCTCGCTGACACGCGCACCGCACTGCTGGCGGCGAAAAATATAACGCTTATCTGTGACAACACTTCCCTCAGTGTCGCGGGCGATCCGGACCTGCTCGAACAGGCGCTGGGCAATTTACTGGATAACGCTATCGATTTTACACCGCCGGGTGGCGTCATTAGCCTGATTGCGCGCGAAGTACAAAAGCAGGTGCAGCTTATCGTGACCGATAGCGGAAACGGGATCCCGGACTATGCGCTGGCGCGCGTTTTTGAACGCTTCTATTCACTGCCGCGGGATAACGGGCTGAAAAGTAGCGGACTGGGGCTGGCATTTGTTCAGGAGGTGGCGCGTCTGCATCAGGGCGAGATAACGTTGCACAACCGGGAAGAGGGCGGCGCTATTGCGACGCTGACACTTCACCCTCACTTCACATAACTTCAAACTGGCCGCACATAGCCTCGTTACGCTCTCTTCATCACAAAGGAGACGTAATGATGAAATCCCCCCTGTTCTGGAAAGTAAGCACCCTGCTGGGGTGCATCCTGCTGCTGTTAGTTCCATTGTTTATGGTCAGCAACCTGATTTCGGAGCGCGAGAACTACCGCAATGACGTTGAAAATACCCTTCGCCAAAGCACCAGCGGACCGCAAAAACTGGTCGGCCCGCTGATTGCCATTCCGGTCACGGAGATTTTTTTCAAGCCAGAAGATGAGAAGCAGGTTGAATACAAGAAAAGTTATCTGCATTTCATTTTGCCGGAGTCCCTGCTTATTGATGGCAATCAGCACGTTGAGTCCAGGAGCATCGGCATTTATGACGGGCAGATCTGGAATACGGACCTGAAAATTAAAGCGCAATTCTCAACAGAAAAAATGGCGCAGCTGAAAGGGGAAACCATGACCCTCGGACAGCCATTTATCATGGTCGGTGTTGGGGATTCTCGCGGAATTGGTACAGTGAACGTGTCAAAAATTAACGGAGAGACGCTGAACGTAGAGCCGGGGTCGGGCGCTTACGGGGCACTTTCCGGTATCCATATCCCGCTGACGGATAAAGCGCTGGAAGCGAAAACCTTTACGCTGGAGATGTCGCTGAATCTGGCCGGGACCGGCAGTTTTGCCGTGGTGCCGGTAGGTCGTAACAGTGAATTGACGCTCACCAGCAACTGGCCGCATCCGGGATTTATGGGTGATTACCTGCCGGTTAAGCACACGATTAGCGAAACGGGTTTCCAGGCGAACTGGCAGAGCAGCTGGTTTGCAAACAATATGGAGAACTGGTTTAGCGAACAACCGTCACCCGAATGGCGCGGCATTCCGGCTTTCAGCGTCACGGTGGCTACGCCTGCGGATCAATACCAGTTGACCGACCGCGCCGTGAAGTACGCGATTTTACTGATTGCACTGACGTTTATGGCCTTCTTTGTCTTCGAAACCTTAACCGGTCTGCGTCTGCATCCGATGCAGTACCTGCTGGTGGGGCTCTCACTGGTGCTGTTCTATCTGGTGTTGCTGGCGTTGTCTGAGCATGTCGGGTTTGGCCCCGCATGGATTATTGCAAGCCTGGTGGGTGCGGCGATGAACGGGATGTATTTGCAGGCGGTACTGAAAAGCTGGCAGAGAAGTGGGGTGTTTGTCCTGGCATTGCTGGGGCTGGATATGGTGATGTGGGTCCTGCTGCGTTCAGAAGACAGCGCGCTGCTGCTGGGGTCTGCGGTTCTGGCGCTTGCACTGTTCGCGGTGATGTATCTGACGCGCCACTTCGACTGGTACTCGCTTTCTCAACCTAAGCATCTGAAGCCGCCTGTTGAGCCGGATGATGAAGCGATGCGGATCTGGAAATAAAAAAAAACGGCGCGTTAAGCGCCGTTTTTTAATGCGTTATATACAGGATCACTCCTGTAAGTCACCGCAGAAACGATAGCCTTCACCATGGATGGTGGCGATGATTTCCGGTGTATCTGGCGTTGATTCGAAGTGTTTACGAATACGACGGATAGTCACATCGACGGTACGGTCATGAGGCTTCAGCTCGCGACCGGTCATTTTCTTCAGCAGCTCAGCACGGGACTGGATCTTGCCTGGGTTTTCGCAGAAGTGCAGCATGGCGCGGAATTCACTGCGCGGCAGCTTGTACTGCTCACCGTTCGGGCTGATCAGGGAACGGCTGTTGATATCGAGTTCCCAGCCATTAAATTTGTAGCTGTCTACGCTACGACGCTCTTCGCTGACCGTACCCAGGTTCATGGTGCGGGACAGCAGGTTGCGTGCACGAATGGTTAACTCGCGAGGATTAAACGGTTTGGTGATATAGTCATCCGCACCGATTTCCAGGCCAAGAATTTTATCAACTTCGTTGTCACGGCCTGTCAGGAACATTAACGCAACGTTCGCCTGTTCACGCAGTTCGCGCGCCAGAAGAAGGCCGTTTTTGCCCGGCAGGTTGATATCCATAATGACCAGGTTGATATCATTTTCAGAAAGGATCTGATGCATCTCTGCGCCATCGGTCGCTTCAAAGACATCGTAGCCTTCTGCTTCGAAAATGCTCTTTAACGTGTTGCGTGTTACCAACTCGTCTTCAACGATAAGAATGTGCGGGGTCTGCATGTTTGCTACCTAAATTGCCAACTAAATCGAAACAGGAAGTACAAAAGTCCCTGACCTGCCTGATGCATGTCGCAAATTAACATGACCGGCCTAACGTGACTAAAGTACGTAATTGCGTTCTTGATGCACTTTCCATCAACGTCAACAACATCATTAGCTTGGTCGTGGGTGCTTTCCCTTTGGACCCGACAGTGTCAAAAACGGCTGTCATCCTAACCATTTTAACAGCAACATAACAGGCTAAGTGACACCGGACACCCAATAAAACTACGCTTCGTTGACATATATCAAGTTCAATTGTAGCACGTTAACAGTTTGATGAAATCATCGTATCTGAATGCTAGCCTTTGTCACAATTTTTCAATAAACCAACTAGTTGCGGACATTGATTGATAAACAACACGAATCCAATCATTAAAGGGTATTCACACGGCCATTATCATTACAAAACATAAGGATAAGTGGGTTCTGTTAACATTCTAACTGATTGTTCAGTCACAAAATAGTTTAGCGATTTTAATTTGTTAAGAAACGCTATTTCGGTGATTTGTGTTGCAAATTTGTAAATTCGTGCTGCGTAATATGTTGAAGTGCATCACATTTTTACCCGCTAACTGATTAAAAAGAGAGCATAAATGCATCTGTCGATTGTGCTGGTCGCCCCAGCAAGAGCAGAAAATATAGGCGCTGCGGCGCGTGCCATGAAGACCATGGGTTTTACCGATTTGCGTATTGTGGACAGCACGGCGCACCTGGAACCCGCAACCCGTTGGGTTGCACATGGATCAGGCGATATTATCGATAATATAACGACTTACGACACGCTGGCGGATGCGCTGCACGACATTTCCTTCACCGTTGCGACCACCGCGCGCAGTCGGGCGAAGTTCCATTACTACGCGACACCTGCCGAACTGGTGCCATTGCTGGCTGAAAAAAGCGAATGGCTGACGAAAGCGGCACTGGTGTTTGGCCGCGAGGATTCGGGTTTAACCAACGAAGAGCTGGAGCTGGCCGATGTACTGACCGGGGTGCCGATGGTTGCTGATTATCCGTCGCTGAATTTAGGGCAGGCGGTGATGGTCTACTGCTATCAATTAGCATCCTTAATGCAAACCATTCCGGCTCAGATAACGGGCACCGATGAAAATCAGCTGGTGGCGTTACGCGCCCGTTTGCAGAATTTGTTAACGGCGCTGGACGTGGCCGACGATCAAAAAATGGCTGACTGGTTACACCAGCGTCTGGGGCGTCTTGAGCAGCGAGACACGGCAATGTTGCACCGTTTACTGCACGACATTGAAAAAAAATTGACCGAGTAAAATGCTGTCATACGTTTTTAGTATGGCTAAACTGACTGATATCATGGGTTGTGTCTGGGTGATTCGGATGAAAATAAATCTGCAAGCAGCGGGAGATGAGAGTGTCCCGAATTGTGATCAAATTAAAAATTCATTGACTTAAGGGGCCCGATCCTTTAACCCTAAAAGAATACAGCACAGACAGATAATAATTACAGAGTACACAACATCCATGAAACGCATCAGCATCACTACCATTACCACAACCATCATCATTACCACAGGTAACGATGCGGGCTGACGCGTACAGGAAAAACAAAAAAAAGCCCGCACCTGAACAGTGCGGGCTTTTTTTTCGGCTATAGGAAACGAGGTAATCCCATGCGAGTGTTGAAGTTCGGCGGTACATCAGTGGCAAATGCAGAACGTTTTCTGCGTGTTGCCGATATCCTGGAAAGCAACGCCAGGCAGGGGCAGGTTGCAACCGTGCTCTCTGCCCCGGCGAAAATCACGAATCACCTGGTGGCGATGATTGAAAAAACCATCGGTGGCCAGGATGCACTCCCGAACATTAGTGACGCAGAGCGGATCTTCGCCGAGCTGCTTCAGGGGCTGGCCGATGCACAGCCTGGCTTCCCGCTCGCGCAGCTGAAAGCCTTCGTCGAACATGAATTTGCCCAGATCAAACACGTCCTGCACGGTATCAGCCTGCTGGGCCAGTGCCCGGATGGCATCAATGCGGCATTGATCTGCCGCGGCGAGAAGCTCTCCATCGCCATCATGGCGGGCCTGCTGGAAGCGCGCGGTCATAACGTAACGGTTATCGACCCGGTCGAAAAACTGCTGGCAGTAGGTCATTACCTCGAATCTACTGTTGATATTGCCGAATCTACCCGCCGTATTGCCGCGAGCAAAATTCCGTCCGACCACATGATCCTGATGGCCGGTTTCACCGCCGGGAACGAGAAGGGCGAGCTGGTGGTATTGGGGCGTAACGGCTCTGACTACTCTGCTGCCGTGCTGGCGGCCTGTTTACGCGCCGACTGTTGCGAAATCTGGACTGACGTCGACGGCGTTTATACCTGCGACCCGCGCCAGGTTCCCGATGCCAGACTGCTTAAATCGATGTCGTATCAGGAAGCCATGGAGCTGTCCTACTTCGGCGCCAAAGTGCTTCACCCGCGTACCATCTCTCCGATTGCCCAGTTCCAGATCCCTTGCCTGATTAAAAATACCGGTAACCCGCAAGCGCCAGGTACGCTGATTGGTGCCAGCACCGATGAAGACGGCCTGCCGGTGAAAGGCATTTCTAATCTGAACAACATGGCGATGTTCAGCGTGTCCGGCCCGGGCATGAAAGGCATGGTTGGCATGGCGGCCCGTGTGTTCGCTGCTATGTCGCGCAATGGCATTTCCGTTGTGCTAATTACCCAATCCTCTTCCGAGTACAGCATCAGCTTCTGTGTGCCTCAGGGCGACTGCCTGCGCGCTCGTCGTGCGCTGGAAGACGAATTCTATCTGGAGCTGAAAGAAGAGTTGCTGGAGCCGCTGTCCATTCAGGAGCGTCTGGCGATCATCTCCGTGGTGGGTGATGGGATGCGAACCCTGCGCGGTATTTCTGCCAAATTCTTTGCGGCGCTGGCGCGCGCCAATATCAACATCGTGGCGATTGCTCAGGGCTCGTCTGAGCGCTCCATCTCCGTGGTGGTTGATAATGATGATGCCACCACCGGCGTTCGCGTTGTCCACCAGATGCTGTTCAACACCGACCAGGTGATTGAGCTGTTCCTGATTGGCGTGGGCGGTGTTGGCGGCGCGCTGCTGGAGCAGGTAAAGCGTCAGCAGGCCTGGCTAAAGAAGAAACATATTGATTTGCGCGTGTGCGGTATCGCGAACTCGAAAGCTCTGCTGACCAACGTCCACGGCCTGAATCTGGAAAACTGGCAGGGTGAGCTGAGTGATGCAAAAGAGCCTTTCAACCTGGGGCGTCTGATCCGCCTGGTGAAAGAGTATCACCTGCTAAACCCGGTGATTGTTGACTGTACCTCGAACCAGGCCGTAGCGGACCAATACGCTGACTTCCTGCGTGAAGGGTTCCATGTGGTCACGCCGAACAAAAAGGCCAACACCTCGTCGATGAATTACTACCATCAGCTGCGTCTGGCGGCGAGCAAGTCACGCCGTAAGTTCCTCTACGACACCAACGTGGGCGCAGGGCTGCCGGTTATCGAGAACCTGCAAAACCTGCTGAACGCCGGTGATGAGCTGCAACGTTTCTCTGGCATTCTCTCTGGCTCGTTGTCGTTTATCTTCGGTAAGCTGGATGAAGGCATGAGCCTGTCGGAAGCGACGCGTGCGGCGCGTGAGCTGGGCTACACCGAGCCGGATCCGCGCGATGATCTTTCCGGGATGGACGTGGCGCGTAAGCTGCTGATACTGGTGCGTGAAACCGGACGCGAGCTGGAACTTTCAGATATCGTGATTGAACCGGTGTTGCCGGCAGAGTTTGATGACAGCGGCGATGTCAGCACCTTTATGGCCCGTCTGCCGCAGCTTGATGACGCATTTGCTGCGCGTGTTGCGAAAGCCCGTGATGAAGGTAAGGTATTGCGCTATGTTGGCAACATCGAAGATGACGGCGTTTGCCGCGTGAAGATTGCTGAAGTGGATGGCAACGATCCGCTATTCAAAGTCAAAAACGGCGAGAACGCCCTGGCGTTTTACAGCCACTATTATCAGCCATTACCGTTGGTGCTTCGCGGTTATGGCGCGGGGAACGATGTTACAGCTGCGGGCGTGTTTGCCGACCTGCTTCGTACCCTGTCATGGAAGTTAGGAGTTTAACATGGTGAAAGTTTATGCCCCGGCTTCCAGCGCCAATATGAGCGTCGGATTTGATGTGCTGGGTGCGGCGGTAACGCCAGTTGATGGCTCGCTGCTGGGCGATACGGTGACGGTTGAGACGGCTGGCAGTTTCAGTCTGAATAACGTGGGCCGCTTTGCCAGCAAGCTTCCGGCCGACCCGCGCGAAAACATCGTTTATCAGTGCTGGGAAAGATTCTGTCAGGAGATCGGCAAAAACGTGCCGGTCACCATGACGCTGGAAAAAAGTATGCCGATTGGCTCCGGGCTGGGCTCGAGCGCGTGTTCGGTGGTGGCTGCGCTGGTGGCCATGAATGAACACTGCGGCAAACCGCTGAACAATAACCGCCTGCTGGGGTTAATGGGCGAGCTGGAAGGGCGTATTTCCGGCAGCATCCATTATGACAACGTCGCGCCGTGTTTCCTTGGCGGAATGCAGCTGATGATTGAAGAAAATGGCATCATCAGCCAGCAGGTGCCAGGGTTTGATGAATGGCTGTGGGTGCTGGCGTATCCTGGCATTAAAGTCTCGACGGCTGAAGCGCGCGCGATCCTGCCGGCACAGTATCGCCGCCAGGACTGTATCGCTCACGGGCGTCATCTGGCGGGCTTTATTCATGCCTGCTACACCCGTCAGCCGCAGCTTGCAGCAAAACTGATGAAAGATGTGATCGCCGAACCGTATCGCACCAAACTGCTGCCTGGCTTTAACGAAGCGCGCCAGGCATCGCTGGATATCGGCGCACAGGCGTGCGGGATCTCCGGCTCTGGCCCGACGCTGTTCGCATTATGCGATAACCCGGACACCGCGCAGCGCGTGGCGGACTGGCTCTCTAAACACTACCTGCAAAATCAGGAAGGCTTTGTTCATATTTGCCGTCTGGACACGGCTGGCGCACGAGTACTGGGATAAATAATGAAACTCTACAACCTTAAAGATCATAACGAGCAGGTCAGCTTCGCGCAGGCGGTAACGCAGGGCCTGGGCAAAAACCAGGGGCTGTTTTTCCCCCACGACCTGCCGGAATTCCCGCTGACCGATATCGATGAACTGCTGAAACAAGATTTTGTTACGCGCAGCGCTAAAATTCTGTCTGCGTTTATCGGCGATGAAATCCCGCAAGAATTGCTGGAAGAGCGCGTGCGTGCGGCGTTCGCCTTCCCGGCGCCGGTCAATCACGTCGAGCCTGACGTGGGCTGCCTTGAGCTGTTCCACGGCCCGACCCTGGCCTTTAAAGACTTCGGCGGCCGCTTTATGGCGCAGATGCTGACTCACATCAGCGGCGACAAACCGGTGACCATTCTGACCGCAACCTCTGGCGATACGGGCGCCGCCGTGGCCCATGCGTTTTATGGTCTGAAAAATGTCCGCGTCGTTATCCTGTATCCGAAGGGCAAAATCAGCCCGCTTCAGGAAAAACTGTTCTGTACCCTTGGCGGTAACATTGAAACGGTAGCGATTGACGGCGATTTTGATGCCTGTCAGGCGCTGGTTAAACAAGCATTTGATGATGAAGAGCTGAAAGTGGCGCTGGGTCTGAACTCGGCGAACTCCATCAACATCAGCCGCCTGCTGGCGCAGATTTGCTACTACTTTGAAGCCGTCGCGCAACTGCCGCAGGAAGCCCGTAACCAGCTGGTGATCTCTGTCCCAAGCGGTAACTTCGGCGACCTGACGGCTGGCCTGCTGGCGAAATCTCTGGGCCTGCCGGTGAAGCGCTTCATCGCTGCAACCAACGCGAACGACACCGTGCCGCGCTTCCTGAAAGACGGCAAATGGGCGCCAAACGCGACCCAGGCAACGCTTTCTAACGCCATGGACGTTAGCCAGCCAAACAACTGGCCGCGTGTGGAAGAGCTGTTCCGCCGTAAAGTGTGGCGTCTTGGCGATCTCGGTTATGCCGCGGTGACGGATGAAACCACCAAAGCCACCATGCGTGAGCTGAAAGCGTTGGGGTATACCTCTGAGCCGCACGCCGCTATCGCTTACCGCGCGCTGCGCGACCAGCTGAACCCGGGCGAATATGGTTTGTTCCTGGGGACCGCGCATCCGGCGAAGTTCAAAGAGAGCGTGGAAGAGATTCTGGGTGAAACCCTGCCGCTGCCAAAAGAGCTGGCGGATCGCGCCGACCTGCCGCTGCTGTCTCACGAGCTGCCAGCGGACTTTGCCGCGCTGCGTAAGCTAATGATGACCCGCGCGTGATTGTGTTGCCCGGTGGCGGCTACGCCTTGCCGGGCCTACAACCGCTCTGAACGTAGGCCGGGTAAGCGCAGTGCCACCCGGCTTTTTTGTGAAGAAATTAAGGAGAAAATAAGCAGTAAAAATGCAGGAATTCCCACTAAATGCGGTCGCTCAGAGATTAGGATTGCAGAGAATAACAACCCCGGTTCCCCTCACGTAATCTCCTTACATCGGCCCACGTTGGGCAAGAATAATAAGGAGTCACCTATGTCTAAACTGAAACCTGCACTCATCGCGCTTTCACTGATGCTGGTCGCTCCCATGGCGGTACAGGCAGCTGAAATCACACTCGTGCCTGCAGTAAAACTGCAAATTGGCGACCAGGATAATAACGGACACTACTGGGATGGCGGCCGCTGGCGTGACCATGACTGGTGGAAGGCTCACTACGACTGGCGTGATAACCACTGGCGCCCGCATGATGAGCATCGCGATCATGATGATCACCGCGACCGTCACGATGATCGTCATGATGACCGCCACGATGACCGTGGCCCAGGGCCAGAGTGGAAGCACCACTAATTAAAAACCCCCGCCATCTGGCGGGGGTTTGCTTTACTGCTCGTGGCGTTTAAACACCATCTCGCCTTTCCCCGACGCTTCTTCGTCAAAGAAATAACCTTCGCTGTTAAACCCGGTGAGCTGCTCAGGTTTCGTCAGACGGTTTTGAATGATAAAGCGGCTCATCAGCCCGCGCGCTTTTTTGGCGTAGAAGCTGATCACTTTAAACTTACCGTTTTTCTCATCCAGGAAGACAGGCTTGATGATTTGGGCATCCAGCTTTTTCGGCTTCACCGATTTGTAGTACTCATCGGAGGCCAGGTTGATCACGATGTTATCGCCCTGTGCGTGTAACGCCGCATTCAGTTTGTCGGTAATGATATCGCCCCAGAAATGGTACAGGTCTTTACCTTTGGCATTTTCCAGGCGGATACCCATCTCCAGGCGATACGGCTGCATCAGATCCAGCGGGCGCAGTACGCCATACAGGCCAGAGAGCATACGCAGGTGCTGCTGGGCAAAATCGAAATCGGCTTCGCTAAACTCTTCCGCCTGTAAACCGGTATAGACATCACCTTTGAAGGCCAGAAGCGCCTGGCGCGCATTGGTCGGGGTGAAATCCGGGTGCCATTCGTGAAAACGCGTGGCGTTCAGATCGGCGAGCTTGTCACTGATGCTCATCAGCGTGGCAATTTGTGGCGCAGAGAGCTTACGCGCCTCATGAATCAGCTGTTGCGAATAGTCCAGCAGTTCAGGCTGGGTATAACGCTCAGTGGCAAGAGGGCTCTGGTAATCGAGCGTTTTTGCAGGTGAAATCAGAATCAGCATATCCAGTCCTTGCAGGAAATTTAGAGCGACTTTAGCAAAAAATCGCCCTGAATTGATCGATAGCTGTTATCGCCGGGGCAAATCATCCCAGCTGCCCGGGGCGATCTGCGCTTCAATTTCGGGGTAGCGCGAAGCATCAAATACCGGCTGAATGCCAAGCTTGCGCTGGCGAAGGTAATCGCGGGCGATAAGCGTAACCACCGGAGAGAGCAGTAAGATAGCCGTCAGGTTAGTGATCGCCATCAGCGCCATAATGACATCGGCCAGCTGCCAGACCAGCGGCAGGCTGAGTAAAGAACCTGCAATCACCATCAGCACCACCCCGATACGCAACAGCCACAGAGTCCCTCGCGAGTCACGCCTGAGGAAAATGAGGTTGTTCTCGGCATAGAGGTAATTGACGACTATCGAGCTGAAGGCAAACAGGATAACAATCACCGAGACAAAACTCGCTCCCCAACTGCCAGAAAGATTCACCAGCGCCTGCTGAACCAGCTGAATGCCTGCCGTCTCAGGCGTGTGCGATATTGGGCCTGCCAGCAGCACAATCATGGCGCTGGCAGAACAAATCATAATGGTATCCGTGAACACGCCAATCATCTGCACGATGCCTTGCGCCGCGGGGTGAGGGGGCCAGGACGCGGCGGTGGCAGCGGCATTTGGCGTTGACCCCATACCGGCTTCGTTCGAGAACATTCCCCGCTGAAAGCCTGCCGTCAGCGCCTGACTAATGGTGTAACCCAGGGCGCCAGAGGCCGCTTCCCGCCAGCCGAAGGCACTCTGGAAAATGGTCGTGATCACTTTTGGCATCATGCTGAGGTGCGTAACCATCACGAACAGGCTCGCTGCGATCCACAGTAGCGCCATTATCGGCACCAGCCATTGCATCAGACGTGCAACCCCCTTCAGACCGGTGACGATGGCCAGCAAAGTGAAAATCGCCAGCGTCGCGCCGGTTAGCCACTCCGGGCACTGGAAGGCGTAACGCAGCGCATGGGCCACGGAGTTGGCCTGCACGGTGTTGAAAATCAGCCCGTAAGCGATGAGCAAAAAAACAGAAAACAGCACGCCCATCCAGCGCATTCCCAGCCCCCGGGCCATATACCATGCCGGGCCGCCGCGAAACTGGCCGCTTTTGTCTTTCTCTTTGTAGAGCTGGGCGAGGGAGCATTCGGCAAAAGAGGTCGCCATTCCGATAATCGCCGTGACCCACATCCAGAACACCGCGCCGGGGCCGCCGGCGCTAATCGCCAGCGCCACGCCCGCCAGGTTGCCACTGCCAACCCGAGCCGCAAGGCTGGTACACAGCGCCTGGAACGAGGTTAATCCTCCCGGTTGCGGGGTAATACTGTTTTTCAGACTTTTGCCAAACTTGCGAATATAGCGAAACTGGATAAAACCGCTGCGCAGCGTGAACCATATACCTGCTCCCAGTAGCAGATATATCATTATCGAACCCCAGAGGACTTCGTTGATAAATGAGAGGAAATCAGGCATTAACGTCCCTCTTGTTGATGCCAATGTGAATATGTAAGCGCTACCACTGATTGACCATGCTGTTACTTAGCACGCTGTTAATATTCAGAGTTTATCATACTATGGCTAAGCGCACTGTCTGCGGTTGCGCTACCTTTCCACCGTGTTATCATCAGAGGCAGACCGGTTACATCCCCCTAACAAGTAAACCTGTCATTTTTCCGCTGCTGGCAAGCTGTCGGTAGCGTGAATTATCCAGGGCACGTTAAAAGAGAAACACTATCATGACGGATAAATTAACCTCCCTTCGTCAGTTCACCACTGTAGTAGCTGACACCGGAGATATCGCGGCAATGAAGTTGTACCAGCCGCAGGATGCCACAACTAACCCTTCTCTGATCCTTAACGCCGCGCAGATCCCTGAGTATCGCAAACTGATCGACGACGCTGTGACCTGGGCGAAAGGCCAGAGCAACGATCGTGCGCAGCAGGTTGTGGATGCAACTGACAAACTGGCTGTAAACATCGGTCTGGAAATCCTGAAACTGGTTCCGGGTCGTATCTCTACTGAAGTTGATGCGCGTCTGTCCTACGACACCGAAGCGTCAATCGCGAAAGCAAAACGCCTGATCAAAATGTACAACGATGCTGGCATCAGCAACGACCGTATCCTGATCAAACTGGCTTCTACCTGGCAGGGCATCCGTGCTGCTGAGCAGCTGGAAAAAGACGGCATCAACTGTAACCTGACGCTGCTGTTCTCCTTCGCGCAGGCACGTGCATGTGCGGAAGCAGGCGTATATCTGATTTCTCCGTTCGTGGGCCGTATTCTGGACTGGTACAAAGCCAACACCGACAAGAAAGAGTACGCACCTGCTGAAGATCCAGGCGTGATTTCTGTGACTGAAATCTACGAATACTACAAACAGCACGGCTACGAGACTGTGGTTATGGGCGCAAGCTTCCGTAACGTCGGTGAAATCATCGAGCTGGCTGGCTGTGACCGCCTGACTATCGCACCTGCTCTGCTGAAAGAGCTGGCAGAAAGCGAAGGCGCGCTGGAGCGTAAACTGTCCTACACCGGTGAAGTGAAAGCACGCCCGGAGCGCATCACTGAGTCCGAGTTCCTGTGGCAGCACAACCAGGATCCAATGGCTGTAGACAAACTGGCGGACGGTATCCGTAAGTTTGCTGTTGACCAGGGTAAACTGGAAAAAATGATCGGCGACCTGCTGTAATCATTGCGCGTGGCCGGGCTCCCGGTCACGCTACTTCTTTTGTACCCTGTCTGAATCCCCCCTCTGCGTGTATCATTCCCTTTAATCAGTACTTTTTGAATGGAATGGATATGAATACCTTACGCATCGGCTTAGTGTCGATTTCTGACCGCGCCTCCAGCGGTGTTTATCAGGACAAAGGCATCCCTGCTCTGGAAGAGTGGCTGGGCAGTGTGCTGACCACCCCGTTTGAAATCCAGACCCGTTTAATCCCGGACGAGCAGGGGATCATTGAGCAGACGTTGTGCGAGCTGGTGGATGAAATGAGCTGCCACCTGGTGCTGACCACGGGCGGTACTGGCCCTGCGCGCCGCGACGTTACCCCGGATGCTACTCTGGCGATTGCCGACCGTGAAATGCCGGGCTTCGGTGAACAGATGCGCCAGATAAGCCTGCACTATGTGCCAACGGCGATCCTTTCGCGCCAGGTGGGCGTGATCCGCAAGCAGGCGTTGATCCTGAACCTGCCGGGCCAGCCGAAGTCGATCAAAGAGACGCTGGAAGGGGTAAAAGCAGAAGATGGCAGCGTGGTCGTGCATGGGATCTTCGCAAGTGTACCGTATTGTATACAGCTGCTGGATGGCCCTTATGTGGAAACGGATGCCAAAGTTGTAGCAGCATTTCGCCCTAAAAGTGCACGCCGCGAAACAATCTCCTGAAATTAACAAATATGTGACATTAGCTACAGCCAGGATAGCGTGCAAATAGATTTACGGTATAGTAATTTTTTCTTTACGATCGCCGTAAATCTAATTCCACTACTCTGAACACATGGCGCGCTATGTCACATAACACCCGACCTCTGAATCGACAGGATTATAAAACGCTCACCCTTGCTGCTCTTGGCGGGGCGCTGGAGTTTTATGATTTCATCATCTTTGTCTTCTTCGCCGCCGTGGTGGGGGAGCTGTTCTTCCCGGCTGATATCCCTGAGTGGCTGCGCCAGGTGCAAACCTTTGGCATTTTTGCGGCCGGGTATCTTGCGCGCCCGCTGGGCGGCATTGTGATGGCGCACTTTGGCGATCTGGTCGGGCGTAAGAAGATGTTTACGCTCAGCATTCTGCTGATGGCCGTACCGACGCTTGCCATTGGCCTGCTGCCAACCTATGCCTCGATGGGCCTCGTTGCTCCTCTGCTGCTGTTGTTGATGCGAATTCTTCAGGGAGCAGCAATTGGCGGCGAAGTGCCTGGCGCATGGGTGTTTGTGGCAGAACATGTTCCGGCGCGTCGTATCGGTATTGCCTGCGGGACCTTAACCGCAGGCCTGACCGTAGGGATACTGCTGGGTTCGGTTGTTGCGACGATTATCAACACCAGCATGACGCAGCAGGCCGTTCACGAATGGGGCTGGCGTATTCCGTTCCTGCTGGGCGGGGCCTTTGGTCTGGTGGCGATGTATCTGCGCCGCTGGTTACAGGAAACACCTATCTTCCTCGAAATGCAGCAGCGTAAAGCGCTGGCGCAGGAGCTGCCGGTGAAAGCGGTAGTGGTGCGTCATAAGAAAGCGGTTGTGGTGTCGATGCTGCTGACCTGGCTGCTGTCGGCGGGCATTGTGGTGGTGATTTTGATGTCCCCGGTCTGGCTGCAAAAACAGTACGGCTTTGCACCTGCGGTAACGCTTCAGGCGAACAGTATCGCCACTATTATGCTCTGCTTTGGCTGTCTCGCAGCCGGGCTTGCCGTTGACCGGATTGGCGCCAGCCTGACCTTTATCGTTGGCAGCCTGCTGCTGGCCGCCTCGAGCTGGGCGTTCTACCATCTTGCGGGAAGCCACCCTGAGCAGCTGTTCCTGCTGTACGGTGTGGTGGGCTTATGCGTTGGCGTCGTGGGTGCCGTGCCCTATGTGATGGTGCGTGCCTTCCCGCCGGAAGTGCGCTTCACCGGCATTTCATTCTCGTATAACGTTTCGTATGCCATCTTCGGCGGGTTAACGCCCATTGCCGTGACGGTGCTGATGGGCGTCTCGCCGATGGCACCTGCCTGGTATGTGCTGGCGCTCTCGGTGATGGGGCTGGTGTTAGGTTTCTGGCTGCGTCAGAAACCGGTTGAAGCACCGGTTCTGGCTCGCTAAGCCTGCTTTCGCTCCCTTGCCGCCCGTTTGCCCAGCACAAAGCAGACCATCGGCAGGGGAAGCGTCACGATAAGCAGCATCCACAGCAGGGTATACACGGCGTCCACACCGTCGTTTTGCAGGTTGGTGTAGAGTTTCACCGGTATTCCCTGCGGGAAGTACGCAAAAATCATCACGATGCCAAACTCGCCCACCGCACGTACCCAGGCAAGCGTGGTTGCTGACGCAAGGCCGGGCCTAAGCCCTGAACCATAACTTTGTCCATTGACCGACGTAGGTCACGCGGATGTCTTTCGCCAGCGCCACGGACGACATTTGCAGCAGCGCAACCGCTGCCAGGGCGTACTGGCGGATGCCCGGCTTTTGGTTAGTGCGAAGGGGTATAGCTCAGGACGATATTGTCATCCGGGATGTGGGTGAAGCTTGTGATGATCGCGTGGTAATCCGCCAGCGGATCAACATCCTTAAACAGCGTTGGATAGAAGATTTTGCTCAGCGTCTCAATCGCCACGATGTTGTACGGATTGTTATAGAAATGATGGTACAGCGCTCCGGTATGGCCTGCTGCTACCGCCGGAATGCTGGCAACACCCTGGCGCCCCACTAAGGCATTAAACGCCGTTGCTACGTCGCCTGCCGGTACGTTATAGCCAAACGGGATAATCGCCGTGCCTTTACCCGGGCGTTTAGAGCCGGTCATCAGGTAGTAATCCGGGTTCAGGGAGATAATTTTTTCCACGGAGATATTACCGGTAGCCCCTGGCAGCAGCTGCGAACCAATGTTCGTGCCGCCTGCGGCTTCAACAAGGCCACCCCAGCCGTTGCGTGCATGAGTGAAGCAGCAGCCGTTATCCAGCCCACCGACACCCGCGATAGGTTCGATAAAGACCAGCGGCTTTTTGCTGACGGTTGCCAGACGCTGGTGGATCTTATCCAGGCGCTGTTGATAGAAATCGATATACGCCTGCGCGCGGTCGGTCTGGCCCATGACCTTGCCCAGTAAGGCAATGCTCGGCAGGGTGTTCTGCACCGGATGCAGTTCATAGTCGACGAAGACCACCGGAATATGCAGCGCCTCAAGCTTCGCCAGAACGCCGGTCTGCACCAGCGACGGTTTAGCACGAAGCTGGGCGATCATCAGGTCAGGCTGACGGGAGATCACAGTTTCCAGATCCACATTTCCCTGGTCGGAAAACTTCATGTCGAGGATCTTTTCTGCTTCCGGCCATTTACGCTTCAGTACGTTCCAGGTTTCGGTGTCCTGTTTTTTCGGCAGGTTGTTCCACGCCACCACTTTGGCGAACGGGTTGTCGCGCTCCAGCAGGGCAAGGGTGAAGATATCGCGGCCATCCTGCAAAATGATGCGCTGCGGCTCGTGCTCAATGGTGACTGAGCGGTTATCAAGATCCTTTACCGTCACCGGCCAGTTCTGCGCCTGGGCGAGCAGTGGCGACAGCAGCAGTGCCAGACCACCTGCGGCAGCGATGATTTTTTTTAGCGTCATGTTTTCCCCGTCTTCTTTTTTCTTATGGTGTTAATCCGTCGACCACCACATGCGGTAGCCCACGGGAACAGTATTCAACCCGGCCATCCACGCCATACACGCGTGCCAGGCTGGCAGGCGTGACCACTTCGCCAGGCACGCCACTGGCAATCAGCTCGCCGCTTTTGAGCATCAGGGCGTATTCGGCGTGGCGCAGCGCAATATTGATGTCGTGGATCACCACAACGGTGACGATATTGCGTTGCCGCGTTTCCCGGGCAACGATATCCATCACATGAAACTGGTAGTTAAGATCCAGCGCGCTTAAGGGTTCATCCAGCAACAGTAAGTCCGGTTCGCGGATCAGCGACTGAGCCAGGCCTATCAGCTGTTTCTGCCCGCCAGAAAGCTGATCAAGAAAGCTCATTGCCAGATGCGCAACGCCCAGCTTGTCGAGAATGGAATAGGCTTCCTGCTCAACGTTATGGCCAGCGCTATTACTGCTCGCCCGTTTCGCCACTATCACCGACTCCAGAGCGTGAAGATGCACGCCCTGAGGTAAAGACTGCGGCAGGTAAACCACCTTTTGCGCCCGCTTTGCCGATGACTGCGTCATCAGATCTTCGCCGTTAAGCAGCAGTTTTCCCTCGGCGGGGTTTAAGTCAGCCAGTGCACGCAGCAGCGTTGATTTACCTGAGCCGTTTGGCCCCAGTAGCGCGGTGATTTTTCCGCGAGGCAGTAGTGGCGTCGTTAACCCATCAATGATTTTTTTCTTGCGATAACCCGTGTGCAGGTCGAATACGCGAAGGCCGTCGGTCATACGTTCCCCCGGTTACGAATAATGATGCTAAGGAAGAACGGCACGCCAACCAGTGAGGTCACAATGCCTACGGGGATGATGACGCCGGGAACGATGTTCTTGGAAAATACTGACGCCAGAGAGAGTACCAGCGCGCCAATCAGCATACTGCCGGGCAGGTAAAACCGGTGATCTTCACCGAACATCATGCGCGAGATATGCGGCGCGACCAGGCCAATAAAACCGACCGGCCCCACGAAGGCCACCGTTAAGGCAGAGATAATGCTGATGCGTAACAACGTCGTCATGCGCAGCTTTTTCACGTTGATACCAAAGCTGACGGCGCGATCTTCACCCAGACGCAGGGCGGTAAGCTTCCAGGCGTTTTTTAGCGACAACGGCACAATAATCACCAGCGCCACGCCCAGAATTGCGAGCTTATCCCAGGAGGCGCGGGCCAGACTGCCCATCGTCCAGAAGACCAGCCCTTGCAGGGTATCTTCGCTGGCCACAAATTGCAGGATCGAAATCAGGGCGTTAAACGTAAACACCAGCGCGATGCCAAATAACACCACGCCGGAGGTTGCCACCCGCGTCCAGCGGCTGATGCCATCGAGAATAAAACAGGCAAGCAGCGCAAAGACAAAGGCATTGGCGGGAATAAACCACTTATCGGCAATACCGGGAATACCCAGACCCAGCACAATCGCCAGCGCGGCACCAAACGACGCGGCAGACGAGACGCCAAGCGTAAACGGGCTGGCGAGCGGGTTATTCAGGATGGTTTGCATTTCTGCCCCCGCAAGCCCGAGCGCCATGCCCACCGCGATAGCCATCAGGGCAAACGGCAGGCGAATGTCCCAGACGATGACGCGTGTGCCGGCATCGGCGGCGGCGGAATTGACCAGCGTGTGCCAGAGCGTAGAAACGGAAATACCAGACGGCCCGATGGTGAAATCAAGGAGCAGTGAGCAAACAATGAGAGCGGACAGAACACCTGCCAGCGCGAAGCGTCTGACGAGAATTTTACGGTAATGTAACGCGACAGTAGTTTCGCCAGATTGATTGCTGGCGGCAAGGCTGGAATTCATCAGATAACCTTATGCAACACAACAGAATCGTTTTATCCCTCTAACGTTCCTTTACGGGTGCTGCCTGATATCCAATATCCGGGATCTGCCAGGCAACACTAATCGCAATGATAATGCTTATCAATTAAATTGGGTGATTATTCGAATTCCGTTTAATAATCGTTTCTTTTGTGATTAAGAAATCAACTTTTTTGCCAGCGTTCAAGCTGCCTGCTGGTCATGTACGCACCCGTGACAGACAGCGCGAGCGGGACTAAAAAACTATGATCCATCCTGGTAAACTCCATCATCAGCGTAATGGCCGTCACGGGCATTTGCATGGAGGCAGACAGGAACCCTGCTGCGCCGGTGAGCGCAAAACCGGCCATATCACTGCCCGGAAACAGCCTGCCCGCCACAATAAATAACAGCGAACCGAGTAGGGCGCCAATCGTCAGGCCAGGCGTCAGTAACCCCCCTTCGGCACCGCCACGTAATACCGCCCAGATAACAAAGATTTTGATGCACACAATCGCCAGCGCCAGTTGCAGCGTCACACTCCCGTCGAGGGTTAACTGCGTCGGGCCTTTGCCGTTACCGGGCAACTGTGGGAACCACATTGATAATGCGCCCAGTGCGGCAAAGGCGACCAGGCTGAAAACGGGCATTTGCCAGTTGCTGCGCACTTTACTGCGCGCCCGCTGCGTGAGGCGGCGGAAAAGAAAGGCCGCAGCCCCCATGACCGGGCCGGACAGTGCGCCCCAGAAAACCAGTGAGGTCGCGGCAAGTTCAGTGGTAAAGCGATACTGGTGTTCATCGCCAAGCCCGAGGGTGGCAATCCAGGCCGCCAGGGCTGATGTGACTAGTGCCGCAATCGCGGTGTCCCAGCTAAAGCTCACCAGCAGGACTTCAAGGGTAAATACGGCGCCCGCCAGCGGAACATTATACACCGCTGCAAGCCCGGCTCCGGCACCGCAGGCAATCATCAGCTGAATATCGGTAGGGGTAAGTCGCAGATAACGTGCCACACCGCCCGCAAAGAGTGACCCTACTTCCCGTGGCGCAACTTCTCGTCCGAGCGGGGAGCCCATCGCCACGGTGATGATTTGCAGCAGGGCGTGAATTAAGGTGGTGATGCCAGGCATGGGGTTGCCGGGATCTTTTACTGCGGCACTGATGCTCACGCGTTTTTTGCCATAGCGGCCGAGCAACCACCACCCGCACCCGGCAACGATACCCGCGCTCAGAATCACAAAAAACCGGCGCCGGGCGCTGGCATCGGTCACGCCCTGTAAAAAGGTCTGTGGGCCAGTCAGGCTGTCACGGCTGTAGCCGTAGGCCAGGTGTTGAATTTCGTGAAGCAGCAGAGCGAGGAGCATCCCGCCAAGACCTGCCAGAACTCCAGTAAGAAGAAGGGCAGCCCAGCGTTGCAGCCAGTAAGTTCGGGTTGGAAGGGTTGTCATGATGCGTTGTCTTTATGAAAGGCGGTAAGCCCATCATTTCACAACGTACTTTAACGGAAAATCAATCGGAGCGGGGATTTCGTGCCCGCGAGCGGGCACGAAAGGGGATCAGTGTTTTTCACCAATCGGCAGAACGGTACGACCAAACTGTTCGTTCAGTACTTCGCCCATTGCCAGGTAGATAGCGCTTGCGCCACACACCAGGCCAATCCAGCCCGCAACGTGAACGATGCCTTCGTTATCCACCAGGTGACCAATCGCCAGCAGGGCGAACAGCACGGTCAGGCTCAGGAAGACGAACTGGAGTGCGCGGTTAGCCTTCAGGGTGCCGAAGAACATGAACAGGGTGAATACGCCCCACAGGCCCAGATAGACGCCCAGGAAGTGCGCGTTAGCGGCATCTGCCAGGCCCATTTTAGGCATCAGCAGAATGGCGACCAGGGTCAGCCAGAAAGAACCGTAAGAGGTAAAGGCGGTTAAACCGAAGGTATTGCCTTTTTTATATTCCAGCAGGCCCGCGAAGATTTGTGCGATACCGCCGTAAAAAATGCCCATCGCCAGGATAATGCCATCCATCGGGAACATCCCGATGTTGTGCAGGTTCAGCAGGATGGTGGTCATGCCAAAACCCATCAGGCCCAGCGGAGCCGGATTAGCCAACTTAGTGTTGCCCATAAGTCCTCAAAAAAATCATCATTAATATGGTGAAATGGTTAAACCCGCGTCAATTCTCCCTGACGGGGCGCGGCATCATAATGGGCGCAATCGATGCCGTCTATGATCTAATCAGGGTGAAATTAAAAATTTTTTTATCCTTCCCCCTTGATGGATGCCGTTGCGACCCCATCTTGTAAGCAACCGCAGTGTGTGGACCTGAAAAAAATCAAATCTGGGCAGTTGAAAAAGCACGTTCTGCCCTTATTACAGGTACACAACCACATGTTGACTGAATTTTTAGTGGAGACGTTTAGATGGGTAAAATTATTGGTATCGACCTGGGTACTACCAACTCTTGTGTAGCGATTATGGATGGCACTACTGCACGCGTGCTGGAGAACGCCGAGGGCGATCGCACCACGCCTTCTATTATTGCTTATACCCAGGATGGTGAAACTCTGGTTGGTCAGCCGGCTAAACGTCAGGCAGTGACAAACCCGCAAAACACCCTGTTTGCGATTAAACGCCTGATTGGCCGCCGCTTCCAGGACGAAGAAGTACAGCGTGATGAAGCCATCATGCCGTACAAAATCATCGGTGCTGACAACGGTGATGCATGGATTGATGTTAAAGGTCAGAAAATGGCACCGCCGCAGATCTCTGCTGAAGTGCTGAAAAAAATGAAGAAAACTGCGGAAGATTACCTGGGTGAGCCAGTAACTGAAGCGGTTATCACCGTTCCTGCATACTTCAACGATGCTCAGCGTCAGGCAACCAAAGATGCTGGCCGTATCGCAGGTCTGGAAGTAAAACGTATTATCAACGAACCAACCGCAGCGGCACTGGCCTACGGTCTGGATAAAGAAGTTGGCAACCGTACTATCGCGGTTTACGACCTGGGTGGTGGTACCTTCGATATCTCTATTATCGAAATCGACGAAGTTGACGGCGAAAAAACCTTTGAAGTTCTGGCAACCAATGGTGATACCCACCTGGGTGGTGAAGACTTCGATAGCCGTATGATCAACTACCTCGTTGACGAGTTTAAGAAAGATCAGGGCATTGACCTGCGTAACGACCCGCTGGCAATGCAGCGCCTGAAAGAAGCCGCTGAGAAAGCGAAGATCGAACTGTCTTCCGCTCAGCAGACCGACGTGAACCTGCCGTACATCACCGCAGACGCGACCGGTCCAAAACACATGAACATCAAAGTGACTCGTGCGAAACTGGAAAGCCTGGTAGAAGACCTGGTGAACCGTTCTATCGATCCACTGAAAGTTGCACTGCAAGATGCTGGCCTGTCTGTGTCCGACATCCAGGACGTTATCCTGGTCGGTGGCCAGACGCGTATGCCAATGGTTCAGAAGAAAGTGGCTGAGTTCTTTGGTAAAGAGCCACGTAAAGACGTTAACCCGGACGAAGCTGTTGCTATCGGTGCAGCGGTTCAGGGCGGCGTGCTGACCGGTGAAGTTAAAGACGTACTGCTGCTGGACGTTACCCCGCTGTCTCTGGGTATCGAAACCATGGGCGGTGTGATGACTGCGCTCATCAACAAAAACACCACCATCCCAACGAAACACAGCCAGGTGTTCTCTACCGCTGAAGACAACCAGTCTGCGGTAACCATCCATGTGATTCAGGGTGAGCGTAAGCGTGCGTCTGATAACAAGTCTCTGGGTCAGTTCAACCTGGACGGTATCAGCCCGGCACCACGCGGAATGCCGCAGATCGAAGTGACCTTCGATATCGATGCTGACGGTATCCTGCACGTGTCTGCCAAAGACAAAAACAGCGGTAAAGAGCAGAAGATCACCATCAAGGCATCTTCTGGCCTGAACGAAGCAGAAATCGAAAAAATGGTTCGCGATGCTGAAGCTAACGCTGAATCCGACCGTAAGTTCGAAGAGCTGGTTCAGACCCGTAACCAGGGTGACCATCTGCTGCACAGCACCCGTAAGCAGGTTGAAGAAGCAGGCGATAAACTGCCAGCGGAAGACAAAACTGCTATCGACGCTGCACTGAGCGCGCTGGAAACTTCCCTGAAAGGTGAAGACAAAGCGGACATCGAAGCGAAGATGCAGGAGCTGGCACAGGCTTCTCAGAAGCTGATGGAAATCGCACAGCAGCAGCACGCGCAACAGCAGGCAGGTGCTGATGCTTCTGCGAACAACGCGAAAGACGACGACGTTGTCGATGCTGAGTTCGAAGAAGTGAAAGACAAAAAATAATCGCCCTTTGAACGGGTAATTACTGGCACGGGCGAAGAGGTTTCCTCTCCGCCCGTGCACGCATGTTAGGGGCAGATAAATAAAGATGGCAAAGCAAGACTATTACGAGATTTTAGGCGTTTCCAAAACAGCGGAAGAGCGTGAAATCAAAAAGGCGTATAAGCGTCTGGCCATGAAATATCACCCGGATCGCAATCAGGGTGATAAAGAGGCTGAAGCCAAATTTAAAGAGATCAAAGAAGCCTACGAAATCCTGACCGATGCACAAAAACGTGCGGCCTACGATCAGTACGGTCACGCAGCCTTTGAACAGGGCGGCATGGGCGGCGGTGGATTCGGTGGCGGCGGCTTTGGCGGCGGCGCTGATTTCAGCGATATCTTCGGCGACGTATTCGGCGACATCTTTGGTGGCGGTCGTGGTCGTCAACGCGCGGCCCGCGGTGCGGATCTGCGCTACAACATGGATCTGACGCTGGAAGAAGCGGTCCGTGGTGTCACCAAAGAGATCCGTATCCCGACGCTGGAAGAGTGTGACATTTGCCACGGTAGCGGCGCGAAGGCGGGAACTCAGCCACAGACCTGTCCAACCTGTCACGGCTCCGGCCAGGTACAGATGCGTCAGGGCTTCTTCGCGGTACAGCAGGCCTGTCCACACTGTCATGGTCGCGGTACGCTGATTAAAGATCCGTGCAACAAGTGTCATGGCCACGGTCGCGTAGAGAAAACCAAAACCCTGTCCGTTAAAATCCCTGCCGGTGTTGATACGGGCGACCGTATTCGTCTGACCGGTGAAGGTGAAGCGGGCGAGCACGGTGCACCAGCAGGCGATCTGTACGTTCAGGTCCAGGTGAAACAGCACGCCATCTTTGAGCGTGAAGGGAACAACCTGTACTGTGAAGTGCCGATCAACTTTGCGATGGCAGCACTCGGTGGTGAAATCGAAGTGCCTACGCTTGATGGTCGTGTGAACCTGAAAGTGCCTGGTGAGACGCAGACCGGCAAATTGTTCCGGATGCGCGGCAAAGGTGTGAAATCGGTTCGCGGTGGGGCTCAGGGCGACCTGCTGTGCCGCGTGGTGGTAGAAACACCGGTCGGGCTGAACGACAAGCAGAAACAGTTGCTGAAAGAGTTGCAGGAAAGCTTTGGCGGCCCAACGGGTGAGAAAAACAGCCCACGCTCCAAAAGCTTCTTCGATGGCGTCAAAAAGTTCTTCGATGATTTGACCCGCTAACACTCGACAGTAGCGCGACATTCTAAAAAGCCCGGAAGCGATTCCGGGCTTTTTTTATTTGTGGGTATATTTCGGTAAAAGCGAATATATACTCAATATTAATCTGTTTTTGCCGAGTTGTTGGGCTTGGTATTATGGTTTTATCGAGGTATTGTTGTAAAAGAGAGAACTTAAGTGAAATTACTGCACCGTTTCTTTAGCAATGAGGCGTCTGGCGGCATCATTTTGATTATTGCCGCTGTGGCGGCCATGGTGTTGGCCAACCTGGGGGCAACACGCGAGCTCTATCATGCATTTCTGGAGACGCCGGTCGAGTTACGGGTCGGCGTTCTGGAAATTAATAAAAACATGCTGCTGTGGATCAACGATGCACTGATGGCGGTGTTTTTCCTGCTGGTTGGGTTAGAGGTTAAACGTGAGCTGGTACTCGGCTCGCTGGCCAGCCGTCAGCGCGCGGCGTTCCCGGTGATTGCAGCGCTGGGCGGGATGGTTATTCCTGCGCTGCTGTTCCTGGCGTTTACCTGGCAAGATCCAGTGGCGCGCCACGGATGGGCGATCCCGGCCGCAACGGATATCGCCTTTGCGCTTGGCGTGCTGGCGCTACTGGGCAGCCGCGTTCCCGTGGCACTGAAAATATTCCTGATGGCGCTGGCGATTATAGATGATCTCGGTGCCATCGTGATTATCGCGCTGTTCTATACCAGCGAACTGTCGATTCTGTCGCTGAGTGTGGCCGCAGGGGCCATTGCGGTACTGGCGTTGCTGAATATCTGCAACGTGCGCCGTATCGGCATCTATGTGCTGGTGGGAATGGTGCTATGGACGGCGGTTCTGAAATCCGGCGTGCACGCCACACTGGCGGGGGTGATTGTCGGCTTCCTGGTGCCGCTGAAGGCGCAGGATGGCAAGTCACCGGCAAAGCAGCTGGAGCATGTGCTTCACCCGTGGGTCGCCTTTATGATCCTGCCGCTGTTTGCGTTTGCTAACGCCGGCGTTTCTCTGGAAGGGGTCACGCTGGATGGATTGACCTCTATGCTTCCACTCGGGGTGATTGCCGGGCTGTTTATCGGTAAGCCGCTGGGGATCAGCCTGTTCTGCTGGCTGGCACTGAAGCTGAAGCTGGCGTCATTGCCGCAAGGTACGACGTTTAAGCAGATCATGGCGGTGGGCGTCTTGTGTGGGATTGGCTTTACGATGTCTATCTTTATCTCGACGCTGGCCTTCGGGGCACATGCGCCTGAGCTCATCATCTGGGCAAAACTGGGCATCCTGATTGGATCATTACTGGCTGCGGTTATCGGTTATACCTTGTTGAAGGTGAAATTGCCCGGACAGGTTGTTCAGGCATAACAGGAAACCGGGAGAAGGGGAGCCTTCTCCCGATACACTATCAGGGAGAGAAGACGCGATGTCTCATATCAACTACAACCATCTTTACTATTTCTGGCACGTCTACAAAGAGGGCTCGGTGGTCGGCGCGGCAGAGGCGCTGTATCTGACGCCACAGACCATTACCGGGCAGATCAAAGCGCTGGAAGAGCGTTTACAGGGCAAGCTGTTTAAGCGGAAAGGTCGCGGTATCGAGCCAAGTGAACTGGGCGAGCTGGTTTTTCGCTACGCCGACAAGATGTTCACCTTAAGCCAGGAGATGCTGGATATCGTCAACTACCGCAAAGAGTCGAATCTGCTCTTTGATGTCGGTGTGGCGGATGCCCTGTCAAAACGGCTGGTGAGCGGCGTGCTGGATGCCGTGGTGGTGGAAGATGAACAGATCCACCTGCGCTGCTTTGAGTCCACCCACGAGATGCTGCTGGAGCAGTTGAGCCAGCATAAGCTGGATATGATTATTTCGGATTGCCCGATCGATTCAACCCAGCAGGAAGGGTTGTTCTCGGTGAAGATTGGCGAATGCGGCGTGAGCTTCTGGTGCATCAACCCACCACCGGAAAAGCCGTTCCCGGCCTGTCTGGAAGAGCGTCGTTTGCTGGTGCCAGGCAGACGTTCCATGCTCGGACGTAAGCTGCAAAACTGGTTTAACTCCCAGGGTCTGAACGTGGAGATCCTCGGTGAGTTCGATGATGCCGCACTGATGAAAGCCTTTGGCGAAGCGCATAACGCCATCTTCGTTGCGCCAACGCTTTATGCGCACGATCTCTATTCGGATAACAAGATTACGGAGATTGGCAGGGTGGATAACGTGATGGAAGAGTATCACGCAATCTTTGCTGAAAGGATGATCCAGCACCCGGCGGTGCAGCGTATCTGTAACCGGGACTACTCGGCGCTGTTTACGCCACCGGCAATCTGAAGATATAAAAAAACCCGCGTTAAGCGGGTTCTTTAAACAAGCAACAACAAGCGGCGATTAAGCCAGTTTGTTGATCTGCGCGGTCAGGTTTGCTTTATGACGCGCTGCTTTGTTTTTGTGGATCAGACCTTTAGCAGCCTGACGATCCACGATTGGTTGCATTTCGTTAAATGCGTTCTGCGCTGCAGCTTTGTCGCCAGCTTCGATTGCTGCGTATACTTTCTTGATGAAAGTACGCATCATAGAGCGACGGCTTGCGTTGTGCTTACGAGCCTTTTCAGACTGTACAGCACGTTTCTTAGCTGATTTGATATTAGCCAAGTCCAACTCCCAAATATGATCTATGTGGACAATTCAAAGGCCGAGGAATATGCCCTCTTTGCCTTCTTTTGTCAATGGATTTGTGCAAATAAGCGCCGTTAATGAGCGACGCTACGTTACGTAGTGATGGCGCAGGATTCTACCAGCTTGTCTGTCGTGAATACAGCTTTTCGGCACAAAAATCGCAGTTCGCGGGCAGATTTTTTCACTCCGAAAGGTCAGCCTGATGAAATCATTACGGCTTTCTGTTTTGTGTGAACAATCGTCGGTTAACCTTAACCGCTGTACAAGGTATACTTTGGCGATTTTCACTGTTTTGAGCCAGTCATGAAGCTGATACGCGGCATACATAATCTCAGTAAAGCCCCGCACGGGTGCGTTCTGACCATTGGTAATTTCGACGGCGTGCATCGTGGGCATCAGGCGCTGTTACAAGGATTGCGTAAAGAGGGGGAGGCGCGTGGCCTGCCCGTTGTGGTGATGATTTTTGAGCCACAACCGCTGGAGCTGTTTGCGGGCGAGAAGTCGCCTGCGCGCCTGACCCGGCTACGCGAGAAATTGCGCTACCTTGCCGAGTGCGGCGTGGACTACGTGCTGTGTGTACGATTCGATCGTCGCTTTGCAGCGCTGACAGCACAAAATTTTGTCGGCGAGCTGTTAGTCAAGCGTCTTGGCGTGCAGTTTCTCGCAGTCGGTGATGATTTCCGCTTTGGCGCTGGCCGTCAGGGCGATTTCTTGTTATTACAGAAGGCTGGCCTGGAGTACGGTTTTGACGTCACCAGCGCCATGACCTTCTGCGAAGGTGGGGTTCGCGTCAGCAGCACGGCGGTGCGCCAGGCGCTGGCGGATGATGAACTGGAGACGGCAGAAAACCTGCTTGGGCACCCCTTCACCATTTCCGGGCGCGTGGTACATGGCGATGCTCTGGGCCGCACTATTGGTTTCCCGACGGCGAATATCCCGCTACGTCGTCAGGTTTCCCCGGTAAAAGGGGTCTATGCGGTGGAAGTGACCGGACTGGGCGAAAAGCCTTATTTCGGTGTGGCCAACATTGGCACACGTCCAACGGTTGCCGGCGTGCGACAGCAGCTTGAAGTGCACCTGCTGGACGTTGTAATGGACCTCTACGGTCGCCATATAGATGTAATACTGCGTAAAAAGATACGCAACGAGCAGCGATTTGGTTCGCTGGATGAACTTAAGGCGCAAATCGCGCGAGATGAATTAACGGCCCGCGAGTTTTTTGGGCTTTGAACCCGGCTTAAATGCCTACGTGATAAATACGGAACCGAGAATCTGATGAGTGACTATAAATCAACCCTGAATTTGCCGGAAACAGGGTTCCCGATGCGCGGCGATCTCGCCAAGCGTGAACCGGGAATGCTGGCGCGTTGGACCGATGATGACCTGTACGGCATCATTCGTGCAGCCAAAAAAGGCAAAAAAACCTTCATTCTGCATGATGGCCCTCCATATGCGAATGGCAGCATTCATATTGGTCACTCTGTAAACAAGATTCTGAAAGACATTATCGTGAAGTCCAAAGGACTCGCGGGATATGACTCGCCTTACGTTCCGGGCTGGGACTGCCACGGTCTGCCAATCGAGCTGAAAGTGGAGCAGGAATTCGGTAAGCCGGGCGAGAAGTTTACCGCCGCAGAATTCCGCGCGAAATGCCGCGAATACGCCGCCACTCAGGTTGACGGTCAGCGTGCTGACTTCATCCGTCTGGGCGTGCTGGGCGACTGGTCGCATCCGTATCTGACTATGGACTTCAAAACTGAAGCCAACATCATCCGTGCGCTGGGTAAAATCATCGGCAACGGTCACCTGCACAAAGGCGCGAAGCCGGTGCACTGGTGCGTTGACTGCCGCTCTGCGCTGGCAGAAGCGGAAGTTGAGTATTACGACAAAACGTCTCCGTCTATCGACGTGGCGTTCCATGCGGTCGATCAGGATGCGGTGAAAGCCAAATTTGGCGTGACCTCCGTTAACGGCCCTGTATCACTGGTTATCTGGACCACCACGCCGTGGACCCTGCCAGCCAACCGTGCGATCTCCCTGTCTGGCGAGTTTGAATACGCGCTGGTGCAGGTTGAAGGTCAGGCGCTTATCCTGGCGAAAGATCTGGTTGAAAGCGTGCTGAAACGCGCGCACATCACCGACTACACCGTGCTGGGCACCGTGAAAGGCGATGCGCTTGAACTGATGCGTTTCAAACACCCGTTCCTGGACTTCGACGTTCCGGCGATCCTGGGCGACCACGTGACGCTGGAAGCCGGTACCGGTGCGGTACATACCGCCGGTGGCCACGGCCCGGACGACTACAACATCAGCCTGAAATACGGTCTGGAAATTGCTAACCCGGTTGGCCCGGACGGCTCATACCTGCCTGGCACTTACCCGTCGCTGGACGGTATCAACGTCTTTAAAGCGAACGACATCATCGTCGACATGCTGCGCACCAGCGGCGCGCTGCTGCACGTTGAAAAAATGCAGCACAGCTATCCGTGCTGCTGGCGTCACAAGTCACCAATCATCTTCCGTGCGACCCCGCAGTGGTTCGTCAGCATGGATCAGAAAGGCCTGCGTGCGCAGTCTCTGAAAGAGATCAAAGGCGTGCAGTGGATCCCGGACTGGGGCCAGGCGCGTATCGAATCCATGGTGGCTAACCGTCCTGACTGGTGTATCTCCCGTCAGCGTACCTGGGGCGTGCCAATGTCTCTGTTCGTGCATAAAGAGACGCAAGAGCTGCACCCGAACACCCTGGAACTGATGGAAGAAGTGGCGAAGCGTGTTGAAGCTGACGGCATTCAGGCGTGGTGGGATCTCGACTCCCGCGACATCCTGGGCGCAGATGCAGACAACTACGAGAAAGTGCCAGATACCCTGGACGTGTGGTTCGACTCTGGTTCAACCCACTCTTCCGTCGTTGACGTGCGCCCGGAATTTGCCGGTCACGCTGCCGATATGTATCTGGAAGGTTCTGACCAACACCGTGGCTGGTTCATGTCATCCCTGATGATCTCCACCGCCATGAAGGGTAAAGCACCTTACCGCCAGGTACTGACTCACGGCTTCACCGTTGATGGTCAGGGCCGTAAGATGTCCAAATCCATCGGTAACACCGTTTCTCCGCAGGATGTGATGAATAAACTGGGCGCAGACATTCTGCGTCTGTGGGTGGCATCCACCGATTACACCGGCGAAATGGCGGTGTCTGACGAGATCCTGAAACGTGCTGCCGACAGCTATCGTCGTATCCGTAACACCGCGCGCTTCCTGCTGGCGAACCTGAACGGTTTTGATCCTGTGAAAGACATGGTGAAACCGGAAGAGATGGTGGTTCTGGATCGCTGGGCGGTAGGCTGTGCGAAAGCAGCACAGGAAGATATCGTCAAAGCGTACGAATCTTACGACTTCCATGAAGTGGTACAGCGCCTGATGCGTTTCTGCTCCATCGAAATGGGCTCGTTCTACCTCGACATCATCAAAGACCGCCAGTACACCGCGAAAGCGGACAGCGTGGCGCGTCGTAGCTGCCAGACTGCGCTGTATCACATCGCAGAAGCGCTGGTGCGCTGGATGGCGCCGATCATGTCCTTCACCGCAGATGAAATCTGGGGCTACCTGCCAGGCGACCGCGAGAAGTATGTCTTCACCGGCGAGTGGTACGAAGGTCTGTTCGATCTTTCTGCCACCGAAGCGATGAACGATGCCTTCTGGGACGAGCTGCTGAAAGTGCGTGGCGAAGTGAACAAGGTTATCGAGCAGGCGCGTGCTGACAAGAAAGTCGGTGGCTCTCTGGAAGCGGCAGTGACCCTGTACGCAGAACCTGAGCTGGCGGCGAAACTGACGGCACTGGGCGATGAATTGCGATTTGTCCTGTTGACCTCGGGTGCGAAAGTTGCGGATTATGCCGGGGCGTCTGCTGATGCTCAGCAGAGCGAACTGCTCAAAGGGCTTAAAGTCGCACTGAGCAAAGCCGAAGGTGATAAATGCCCGCGTTGCTGGCATTACACCACTGATGTCGGCCAGGTGGCGGAACACGCAGACATCTGCGGACGCTGTGTAAGCAACGTCGCCGGTGACGGCGAGAAACGTAAGTTTGCCTGATGAGTAAATCTCTCTGTTCAACAGGACTGCGCTGGCTGTGGCTGGTTGTGGTCGTGCTGATTATCGATCTGGGCAGCAAGTACCTGATCCTCCAGAACTTTGCTCTGGGGGATACGGTGTCGCTGTTCCCGTCCCTTAATCTGCATTACGCACGTAACTACGGCGCGGCGTTTAGTTTCCTTGCTGACAGCGGTGGCTGGCAGCGCTGGTTCTTCGCGGGTATCGCTATCGGTATCTGCGTGATTCTGGCGGTGCTGATGTACCGTTCGAAGGCAACGCAAAAACTGAATAACATCGCCTACGCGCTGATCATTGGCGGTGCGTTAGGTAACCTGTTTGATCGCCTGTGGCACGGCTTTGTGGTCGATATGATCGACTTCTACGTCGGCGACTGGCACTTCGCAACCTTTAACCTGGCCGATAGCGCAATTTGTATCGGTGCGGCGTTAATCGTGCTGGAAGGCTTCCTGCCTAAACCCGCCGCGAAAGAGCAGGCGTAACAAAACCAGCCGGGTGACGCGTAGCGATCCCGGCCTACGGTTAATGTAGGCCCGGTAAGCGCAGCGCCACCGGGCAAAACAAGCGAGCAATTTGCATGTCTAAATCCGTACAGAGCAACAGCGCAGTCCTCGTTCACTTCACGCTGAAACTGGATGATGGCTCCACGGCTGAATCCACCCGCAACAATGGTAAACCTGCCCTGTTCCGTCTGGGTGATACCACTCTCTCCGAAGGTCTTGAACAACAGCTTCTGGGTCTGAAAGAGGGCGAGAAAAAGGCGTTTGCGCTGGAACCCGATGCGGCGTTTGGTGTGCCAAGCCCGGACCTGATTCAGTATTTCTCGCGCCGTGAATTCATGGATGCGGGTGAGCCTGAAATCGGGGCGATTATGCTCTTTACCGCTATGGACGGCAGCGAAATGCCTGGCGTGATCCGCGAAATCAACGGCGACTCCATCACCGTAGATTTCAACCATCCGCTTGCCGGGCGTACCGTCCATTTTGATATTGAAGTGCTGGAGATTGATCCGGCACTGGAGGCCTGAAATGCAGATCCTGTTGGCTAACCCGCGCGGCTTTTGCGCCGGTGTAGACCGCGCTATCAGCATTGTTGAAAACGCGCTGGAAATCTACGGCGCGCCAATTTATGTGCGTCATGAAGTGGTGCACAACCGTTACGTGGTTGATAGCCTGCGCGAGCGTGGCGCTATCTTTATTGAGCAGATCAGTGAAGTGCCGGACGGCGCGATCCTGATTTTCTCTGCGCACGGGGTTTCTCAGGCGGTACGTAACGAAGCGAAAAGCCGTGATTTGACCGTGTTCGACGCCACCTGTCCGTTAGTGACCAAAGTGCATATGGAAGTGGCGCGCGCCAGCCGTCGCGGTGAAGAGTCGATTCTGATTGGCCATGCGGGCCACCCGGAAGTCGAAGGCACCATGGGGCAGTACAGCAACCCGGAAGGGGGCATGTACCTGGTCGAATCACCGGAAGATGTGTTTACCCTGGACGTGAAAAACGAAGCCCGTCTGTCGTTTATGACCCAGACCACGCTCTCTGTGGATGACACCTCTGACGTGATTGATGCGCTTCGCCAGCGTTTCCCGAAAATCGTTGGGCCGCGTAAAGACGACATCTGCTACGCCACCACCAACCGTCAGGAAGCAGTACGCGCCCTGGCAGAACAGGCTGATGTGGTGCTGGTTGTTGGTTCGAAGAACTCCTCTAACTCCAACCGCCTGGCCGAGCTTGCGCAGCGTATGGGGAAAGCGGCATTCCTGATTGATGATGCAACAGACATTCAGGAAGCGTGGGTTAAAAACGCCACCTGCGTCGGCGTCACCGCCGGGGCATCTGCACCGGATATCCTGGTTCAGAACGTGATTGCCCGCTTGCAGGAGCTGGGTGGTAGTGAAGCGATACCGCTGGAAGGACGCGAAGAGAACATCGTTTTCGAAGTCCCGAAAGAACTGCGTATCGATGCTCGCGAAGTGGAATAATCCCTTTTCAGATAAAAGGCCAGCACCTCCTGTGCTGGCCTTTTTTTTTGCCAATCTTTTATCGTGATGACTAAATCATGTCTTTTACTGATATTTAAGTCGGTTTCACGTTAAATTCTAATTATCGGTGTTTTCAGTTGGCAGCCTTCACTCAGGCTGGTTAATCTGAAAACGGTTTACATCATTTTAACGTAAGAGAATAACTATGCATGATGCACAGATCCGTGTCGCTATTGCGGGCGCGGGTGGACGTATGGGTCGCCAGCTGATTCAGGCGGCACTACAGATGGATGGCGTGGCACTTGGCGCGGCGCTGGAGCGTGAAGGTTCATCGCTTCTGGGAACCGATGCCGGTGAACTGGCAGGCGCAGGCAAGACCGGCGTTAGCGTACAGAGCAGCCTGGATGCCGTAAAAGATGACTTTGATGTGTTCATCGATTTCACGCGACCGGAAGGGACGCTGAACCACCTGGCGTTTTGCCGAAAGCACGGTAAAGGCATGGTGATCGGCACCACCGGTTTTGATGATGCCGGTAAACAGGCCATCCAGGATGCGTCAAACGAGATTGCGATTGTCTTCGCCGCTAACTTCAGCGTGGGCGTAAACGTCATGCTGAAGCTGCTGGAGAAGGCAGCGAAAGTGATGGGTGACTACACCGACATTGAGATTGTCGAAGCTCACCACCGCTATAAAGTCGATGCGCCATCGGGCACGGCACTGGCGATGGGTGAAGCGATTGCTCATGCACTGGATAAAGATTTGAAAGACTGCGCGGTGTATACCCGCGAAGGGCACACCGGCGAACGTGTTCCGGGCACGATTGGTTTTGCAACCGTTCGTGCAGGTGACATCGTCGGTGAACATACAGCGATGTTCGCCGATATTGGCGAACGTGTGGAGATCACGCATAAAGCCTCCAGCCGTATGACCTTTGCAAATGGTGCTGTACGTTCGGCCTTGTGGCTGAAAGGTAAAAATAATGGTCTTTTTGATATGCGAGATGTGCTGGATCTCAACAATTTGTAAGATTTATTACCCATCGTGATGTGGTTATTGCAGTCGTAATGTGTTGATTGCATAGGGCAATAATTTATTGCCCTTTTATTTTATCTGTTTTTCCTTATTTTCTTGTTAAAGCGTTCAAATTTTACAGTCTTCGTCTTGTTTTGTGTTGCGGTAATGTAAATTTTGACCATCTGGTCTACTTTTTGTTGTGTCAGGACTCAGGTTTCCATTAAACTTGCCGCGCAAGCGTTTTCTGATGTGATTTACTTGATCTTTTTGTCGCTTAAACCGCATTCCCGCCACCAGGCTTGCAAAAGAATAAACAAAATATCCGTTTTAAGTTGACTTTTACCCTCTGAATACCCAGAATGCCGCCGTTTGCCAAAAATCCGCTGGCAACACATTTGCATTGCTTCATGACGTGGTTATGAATTAATATGCAAATAAAGTGAGTGAATATTCTCTGGAGGGTGTTTTGATTAAGTCAGCGCTATTGGTTCTGGAAGACGGAACCCAGTTTATCGGTCGGGCCATAGGGGCAACGGGTTCGGCGGTTGGGGAAGTCGTTTTCAATACTTCAATGACCGGTTATCAAGAAATCCTCACTGATCCTTCCTATTCTCGCCAAATCGTTACTCTTACTTATCCTCATATCGGCAATGTCGGCACCAATGCTGCTGACGAAGAATCCTCTCAGGTACATGCGCAAGGTCTGGTCATTCGCGACCTGCCGCTGATTGCCAGCAACTTCCGCAATACCGAAGACCTCTCTTCTTACCTGAAACGCCATAACATCGTGGCGATTGCCGATATCGATACCCGTAAGTTAACGCGTCTGCTGCGCGAGAAGGGTGCACAGAATGGCTGCATCATCGCGGGTGATAACCTGGACGCGGCACTGGCGCTTGAAAAAGCGAAAGCCTTCCCGGGCCTGAACGGTATGGACCTGGCGAAAGAAGTGACGACAGCTGAAGCCTACAGCTGGACGCAGGGGAGCTGGACGCTGGAAGGCGACCTGCCGGAAGCGAAACCAGAAAGCGAGCTGCCGTTCCATGTTGTTGCCTACGATTTCGGTGCTAAGCGCAACATCCTGCGCATGTTGGTTGACCGTGGCTGCCGCCTGACCGTGGTTCCGGCGAAAACCTCTGCCGAAGACGTGCTGAAGATGAACCCGGACGGCATCTTCCTCTCAAACGGCCCAGGTGACCCGGCGCCGTGCGACTACGCTATCGACGCGATTAAGTCCTTCCTGGAAACCGATATCCCGGTCTTCGGTATCTGCCTCGGCCATCAGCTGCTGGCGCTGGCGAGCGGTGCGAACACCGTGAAGATGAAGTTCGGTCACCACGGTGGTAACCACCCGGTGAAAGATATCGACAACAACACCGTAATGATTACGGCGCAGAACCACGGCTTTGCGGTGGATGAGGCTTCCATGCCTGCCAACCTTCGCGTAACGCACAAATCGCTGTTCGATGGCACCCTGCAAGGTATCCACCGTACCGATAAGCCTGCGTTTAGCTTCCAGGGTCACCCTGAAGCCAGCCCTGGCCCGCACGATGCTGCGCCGCTGTTCGATCACTTCATCGAACTTATTGAGCTTTACCGTAAGACCGCTAAATAATCAGGAGCCGAGAAGACAATGCCAAAACGTACAGACATAAAAAGCATCCTGATCCTTGGCGCTGGCCCGATCGTTATCGGCCAGGCCTGTGAATTTGACTACTCCGGTGCGCAGGCGTGTAAAGCGCTGCGTGAAGAGGGCTACCGCGTCATTCTGGTGAACTCTAACCCGGCAACCATCATGACCGACCCGGAAATGGCTGATGCAACTTACATCGAGCCGATTCACTGGGAAGTGGTTCGCAAAATCATCGAAAAAGAGCGCCCGGATGCGGTGCTGCCAACGATGGGCGGCCAGACTGCACTGAACTGTGCGCTGGAGCTTGAGCGTCAGGGCGTGCTGGCAGAGTTTGGTGTGACCATGATTGGTGCCACCGCCGATGCGATTGATAAAGCAGAAGACCGTCGTCGCTTCGACGTGGCGATGAAAAAAATCGGCCTCGACACCGCGCGTTCCGGTATCGCGCACAACATGGAAGAAGCGCTGGCTGTTGCGGCTGACGTGGGTTATCCGTGTATCATCCGTCCTTCCTTCACCATGGGCGGCACCGGCGGCGGTATCGCTTACAACCGCGAAGAGTTCGAAGAGATTTGCGAACGCGGTCTGGACCTTTCCCCAACCAAAGAGCTGCTGATTGATGAATCGCTGATTGGCTGGAAAGAGTATGAGATGGAAGTGGTGCGTGATAAAAACGACAACTGCATCATCGTCTGCTCCATCGAAAACTTCGATGCGATGGGTATCCATACCGGTGACTCCATCACCGTTGCGCCAGCCCAGACCCTGACCGACAAAGAGTATCAAATCATGCGTAACGCCTCGATGGCGGTACTGCGTGAAATCGGCGTTGAAACCGGCGGTTCTAACGTGCAGTTCTCGGTGAACCCGAAAACCGGTCGTCTGATTGTTATCGAAATGAACCCGCGTGTATCCCGTTCCTCTGCGCTGGCCTCGAAAGCAACCGGCTTCCCGATAGCTAAAGTCGCCGCGAAACTGGCGGTGGGTTACACCCTCGACGAGCTGATGAACGACATCACCGGCGGCCGTACCCCTGCGTCCTTCGAACCGTCTATCGACTACGTTGTGACAAAAATTCCTCGCTTCAACTTCGAAAAATTCGCGGGTGCGAACGACCGTCTGACCACCCAGATGAAATCTGTTGGTGAAGTGATGGCAATTGGCCGCACCCAGCAGGAATCCCTGCAGAAAGCGCTGCGTGGCCTGGAAGTAGGCGCGACCGGCTTTGACCCGAAAGTGAGCCTGGATGACCCGGAAGCGCTGACCAAAATTCGCCGCGAGCTGAAAGACGCAGGCGCAGAGCGTATCTGGTACATCGCCGATGCCTTCCGTGCTGGCCTGTCTGTCGACGGCGTGTTCAACCTGACCAACATCGACCGCTGGTTCCTGGTGCAGATTGAAGAGCTGGTTCGTCTGGAAGAGCAAGTGGCGGAGCTGGGCATCACCGGCCTTGACGCTGATTTCCTGCGCGTACTGAAGCGTAAAGGCTTTGCCGATGCGCGTCTGGCAAAACTGGCGGGCGTCCGCGAAGCGGAAATCCGCAAGCTGCGTGACCAGTACAACCTGCACCCGGTTTACAAACGCGTAGATACCTGTGCGGCAGAATTTGCGACCGACACCGCGTACATGTACTCCACGTATGAAGATGAGTGCGAGGCGAACCCGTCAGTCGACCGCGACAAGATTATGGTACTGGGCGGCGGGCCAAACCGTATCGGCCAGGGCATTGAGTTCGATTACTGCTGCGTACATGCCTCTCTGGCGCTGCGTGAAGACGGTTACGAAACCATCATGGTTAACTGTAACCCGGAAACCGTATCGACAGACTACGACACCTCTGACCGTCTGTACTTCGAGCCGGTAACGCTGGAAGACGTGCTGGAAATCGTGCGCATCGAGAAGCCAAAAGGCGTTATCGTGCAGTACGGCGGCCAGACCCCGCTGAAACTGGCACGCGCGCTGGAAGCCGCCGGTGTACCGGTTATCGGCACCAGCCCGGATGCGATTGACCGTGCAGAAGACCGTGAGCGTTTCCAGCAGGCGGTTGACCGTCTGAAGCTGAAACAGCCTGCAAACGCCACCGTGACCGCGATTGAGATGGCTGTAGAGAAGGCAAAAGACATTGGCTACCCGCTGGTGGTGCGTCCTTCTTACGTGCTGGGCGGCCGCGCAATGGAAATCGTCTACGACGAAGCCGACCTGCGTCGCTACTTCCAGACTGCGGTAAGCGTCTCTAACGATGCGCCAGTGCTGCTCGACCGCTTCCTGGACGATGCGGTAGAAGTGGACGTTGACGCCATCTGCGACGGCGAAATGGTGCTGATTGGCGGCATCATGGAGCACATTGAGCAGGCGGGCGTGCACTCCGGTGACTCTGCATGTTCTCTGCCAGCGTATACGCTGAGCCAGGAAATTCAGGACGTGATGCGCCAGCAGGTGCAGAAACTGGCCTTCGAGTTGCAGGTTCGTGGTCTGATGAACGTCCAGTTCGCCGTAAAAGACAACGAAGTCTACCTGATTGAAGTGAACCCGCGTGCTGCACGTACCGTACCGTTCGTCTCCAAAGCGACCGGCGTTCCGCTGGCGAAAGTGGCGGCGCGCGTGATGGCTGGCCAGACGCTGGCTCAGCAGGGCGTGACGAAAGAAATCATCCCACCGTACTACTCGGTGAAGGAGGTTGTACTGCCGTTCAACAAATTCCCGGGCGTTGACCCGCTGTTAGGGCCAGAAATGCGCTCTACCGGGGAAGTGATGGGCGTGGGCCGCACCTTCGCTGAAGCGTTCGCAAAAGCACAGTTGGGCAGTAGCTCCACCATGAGAAAATCAGGCCGTGCGCTGCTCTCTGTTCGTGAAGGCGATAAAGAGCGCGTGGTTGACCTGGCTGCCAAGCTGCTGAAACAGGGCTTCGAGCTGGATGCAACCCACGGTACAGCGATTGTGCTGGGTGAAGCCGGTATCAACCCGCGTCTGGTGAACAAGGTGCATGAAGGTCGTCCGCACATTCAGGACCGTATCAAGAATGGCGAATATACCTACATCATCAACACCACGGCGGGCCGTCAGGCGATTGAAGATTCCAAGCTGATTCGCCGCAGCGCACTGCAGTACAAAGTGCACTACGACACCACCCTGAACGGCGGTTTCGCAACAGCCATGGCGCTGAACGCGGACGCGACCGAGAAGGTGATTTCAGTGCAGGAAATGCACGCGCAGATTAACAAGTAAGTAAAAATGCCCGGCGGTCTTCCGTCGCCGGGCATTATCCCCACCTTCAGAACCTTCTGGTTTTCCATCCTCTTTCAGTCAGTTAGCCTAAAATGGTTAGGTCGATAACGAAATCCAACTGAATGCAGGGGAAAACACCATGCAAAATAAATTACTTATCACTTCTGTCTTTGCTGCCGCAGCGCTGTTCACCGTCGCGGGCTGCTCCTCTAACCAGGCAGTAAAAACCACCGATGGCAAAACCATCGTCACCGACGGGAAACCGCAGGTTGATGAAGATACCGGCCTGGTGTCTTACAAAAATGCTGAAACCGGTAAAACGGAGCAGATTAATCGTGACCAGGTGAAATCGATGGGTGAGCTGGATAACTGATTAATGACGCTGGCCCGTGCGGGCCAGCGTTGTGCTCTAGAGCAGGTCGTTATTGATTTTGACGACAATCTTGCGCAGCGGAGCGCCGGCATCAAGCGCACTCATCGGACGGTGTAATTCACCCGGGAACAGGATAGCCAGCTCAAAGGGATGAAGATGGATCAGCGATTCACTGCTGATATGTTCGCAAAAACCAATGTCGTGAGCCGCATTAAACGGGCCATCAGGTGTGATGGTCAGCCCCTTATTGCCTGCGCCAATAATCTCTTTCCCCGCCAGAACGATATGAATATCTATGTACTGACGATGGTACTCCGGGCGCTGTTCGGCCAGCGGGCGCGTTTCGCCTTCGGCGACGGTAAAAAAGAGATTATCGCCATCAACGGTATATTTACCCGCAGGCAGGCTGAGCGGATCCTGGGCGATAACCGCCTGTAACGCGTTGCGGATAACCGGCGGATAGAGTGCATTTTTAGCCGCTGCGGCTAAGGTATCGATAATCATGCCAGCACCTCCCTGGAGTGCGTTTGTTCGAGTAACGTTAAGGCGTTCGCCACGATCTGCGCCACCGTCGGGGCAATATCAATGGCGACAATATCGGTTTCGCTGCTGTCGGGGGCTTCCAGCGCCGCAAACTGGCTGCGCAGTAATGCTTCCGGCATAAAATGGCCTTTGCGTTGCTGCATTCGGGCCAGAATGCAGTCGTAATCGCCCGTCAACCAGAGGAAGCGGACCTTGTTGCTGCCTTTGCGCAGCTGGTCGCGATAGCGTTTTTTGAGCGCCGAACAGACCAGCACGCCGGATTCATTCTTCTGCTCAAGGCTAAAAATAACGTCGGCGATGCGCTCCAGCCATGGCTGGCGATCGTTATCATCAAGCGGCTGGCTGGCCGCCATTTTGACAATATTCTGCCGGGGGTGAAGGTCATCGCCATCGATGAATTTAGCCCCCATCTGCTGCGCGATAGCGTGTCCGACCGTTGTTTTCCCGGTGCCTGATACGCCCATCAGGATGATACATTGCCCTGTCATAGCGCCTCCGGATTCACACTGCCACCAACATGCCGCCATCCACGAACAACAGATGCCCGTTGACGAAGTTAGAGGCGCTGGAAGAGAGAAACACCGCCGCGCCAACCAGCTCCTGTGGATTGCCCCAGCGCGCTGCCGGAGTGCGTTTGCACAGCCAGTCGGTAAAGGCTTTATCATCGACCAGCGTCTGCGTCATCGCCGTTTTGAAGTAGCCTGGCGCGATGCCATTAACCTGAATGTTATGGCGCGCCAGCTCAACGCACATACCGCGCGTCAGCATTTTGACCGCCCCTTTCGCGGCGGCGTAAGGGGTGATGGTGTCGCGGCCCAGTTCACTTTGCATAGAGCAGATGTTGACGATTTTGCCCTGCTGGCGGGTGATCATCCGTTTGGCAACGGCCTGCGATACTAAAAATACCGCCGTCTGATTCACGGAAATAACGTCATTCCATTCCTGAACCGGGAATTCAGTAAAAGGATGGCGGCGCTGAATACCGGCGTTATTAAATAATACGTCGATGGTGCCTATTTCTTTTTCAATCTGGCTAATCGCATTTTCTACGCAATCCGCATCCGTGACATTAAATACGGCAGGATATGCCGTCGCACCTTCATCGCGTAATTTCATGACCGCATCGTTCGCCCGGGTTTCAGAAATATCATTAATGATAATTTCCGCGCCATATTGCGCCAGGCCCTGAGCCATGACAAAACCAATTCCCTGACCTGCGCCTGTAATTAAAATGCGTTTACCTTGTAAGCTGAAAAGATCTTTCATCTTGATATCCTGATTAACGGCTGAAAACGGAAAACGTTGTGGGTTCTATCTCACGGATTTTCGGCCAGTGAAACTGTGATGAGGATCACTTCAAATCGTGTTACGAAAAGGGGTTACATTAAACGTGAGGCGGGGCGGTAAATCCCGCGCCAGGAGAGGGTGTTAGCGGCCTCGCGCGATTCTCTTTTCCTGCGCTGGCAGGCATAATGGCCTGATGTGGTAGCGGTTATTGACGGGTTAACTGATGAAGGCACAACGAATTACGCTTAATGATATCGCTGAGCTGGCTGGCGTAACGAAGATGACCGTTAGCCGCTATTTACGCACGCCGGATAAAGTGAAACCCGAAACCGCCGGGCGTATTGCCAGCGTAATTGCGGAAATTGGTTACGAGCCTGACCCGGATAACCCCGCCATGAGCAGTACCGTGGTGCCGCGTATTGGCGTACTCATCCCTTCTTTTCATAATCAAATATTTGCCGATCTGTTAGCCGGTATTGAGTCGGTCACGGCGGCGCACGGCTATCAGACGCTGGTGGTGAACTACGATTACGACCGCCAGCGGGAAGAGGAGCAGATTGCAGCAGTACTGGCATTTAATGTCAAAGGCCTGTTATTGACCGAGTCAGTGCATACCTTACGGGCAGAAAAGTACCTCAACGCCGCGAAAATCCCGGTTGCGGAAGTGATGGGGCTGTCGGATAACCCTGGGCGCATTAACGTGGGTTTTGACAATTTTAAAGCGGGTATGGATATGACTAACATGCTGCTGGCAAGCGGAAAGCGGCATATCGTCTATTTTGGCTCGATGTCGGACGTTCGTGATGAGCAGCGTTACGCGGGGTATTGTCAGGCGATGGAGGCGGCAGGCCTGAAGGTAGGGCGCATTGCGCCCAACAAAGTTTCGTCCGTTTCCATCGGGACGGGCATGATGACGCTGGCGCGCCAGATGTACGCGGATATGGACGGAATTCTGTGTACCAACGACGACCTTGCCGTTGGCGTGTTACAGGAGTGCCTGGCATCGGGTATTCGTGTCCCGCAGACGCTGGCAATCGCCGGTTTTCACGGGCTGGAGATAGGCCAGGTGGTCTCCCCGCGTCTGGCAAGCGTACTGACGCCGCGCGCGGAAATGGGCAAAGTCGCCACGGAAATCCTGATCAAGAAAATTAAAGGGCTACCGACTATTGAGAAGGTCGACCTGCACTACCGCCTGTCGATGGGCGAAACCATCTAATTTGTCTTACCGATCACGGAGGCTGTAACAGCGCTTTTTAACACGATTCAGCGTGACGAAGATCGCAAAAAACCCTACAAAAAACCCGTTTGATAGTGACCACAGTCGTTATGAACTTCAAACAGGTGATCCCATGAATACTCTTTCTCGCGCCGTCCTTCTGGTGGCTCCCGTTATTGATACCCTGCAAGCCCAGCTTGCCGCTGAGTTCCCGCTGTTTCGCCTGTATGAACAAGATGATCCCATCACGTTTCTGCGTGAACAGGGGGAGAACATTGCCGCCGTGGTCACGCGGGGTGATGTCGGTGTGCAAAACAGCGTGCTGGAGCTGCTGCCGCACGTGGGGCTGGTGGCTATCTTTGGCGTGGGGACCGATGCGGTGGATCTGGACTATGTGCGCTCCCGCCAGATTGCCGTCTCGATAACGTCTGGCGTGTTAACCAATGATGTCGCCGATCTGGCAATGGGGCTGTTGCTCAGTGGCGCACGCCAGCTGTGTCAGGGCGACCGTTTTGTCCGGGAAGGACGCTGGCTTAACGGTGGTCTGCCGCTGGCAACCCAGGTAAGTGGCAAACGGATTGGCCTGCTGGGGATGGGAAATATCGGCCAGGCCATTGCCCGCCGTGCCGCGGGTTTTGATATGCAGGTGCTGTACCACGACCGTAAACCTGTTGAGGGGCTTGGGTATCAGTGGTGCGCGGACCTGCACACCCTTGCGCACGAGAGCGATTTTCTGGTGATTGCCGCATCCGGTGGCGAGGCCAACCGGGGGATCATCGATGCTTCGGTACTGAATGTGATGCCGACACACGCATGGTTGATCAACATCGCCCGTGGTTCGCTGGTGGATGAGCAGGCGCTGATTAAGGCGTTACAAAACGGTGTTATCGCCGGAGCCGCCCTGGATGTTTTTGAAGATGAGCCACATGTTCCGGCCGAACTGATCGCACTGGAGAATGTGGTTTTGCAGCCGCACGTCGCCAGTGCCACCCATGAAACCCGCAAAAGAATGAGTGACGTGGTATATGCCAACGTGGCGGCTTATTTTGCGGGTGCAAAATTACCTAACGCGATTAATTAATACTTCACGTTTTATCTCTGTATCTGGTTCTCATGTAATGACAACAATAACCTCTGCATAGAGAGTATGAAATATGAACGATAACATTCCCAGCACCCGTTGGTTGCGTATTATTACGCCGGTATTAATTGCCTGCATTATTTCGTTTATGGATCGGGTTAATATTAGTTTCGCCCTGCCCGGAGGAATGGAAGCTGATTTAGGTATTACCAGCCAGATGGCGGGTATTGCCAGCGGTATATTTTTTATTGGTTATTTATTCCTGCAAATACCGGGGGGGCGGATTGCCGTAAATGGCAGCGGTAAACGCTTTATTGCCTGGTCGCTGGTGGCATGGGCGATAGTGTCGGTCGCAACGGGGTTTGTCACCCATGAATATCAGCTGCTGGTACTGCGCTTTATTCTGGGGGTGTCGGAGGGTGGGATGCTGCCCGTGGTGCTGACGATGGTCAGTAACTGGTTCCCTGAGAAAGAGCTTGGGCGCGCCAATGCGTTTGTGATGATGTTTGCCCCGCTGGGCGGGATGCTGACCGCCCCCGTTTCGGGTGCGATCATTGCCGCGCTCGACTGGCGCTGGCTGTTTATCATCGAAGGCCTGCTGTCGTTGGTGGTACTGGCAGTGTGGTGGTTTATGATTAGCGATCGCCCGGAAGAAGCGCGCTGGTTGCCGCAGGCTGAACGGGAGTATCTGGTGAAAACCCTCGCGGCGGAGCGGGCGGCAAAACTGGCCGAAGCACCTGTGAGCAAGGCGCCGGTGAAGGATGTCTTCCGTAACCCGGGTTTAATGAAACTGGTGATCCTTAACTTCTTCTACCAGACCGGTGATTACGGCTACACCCTCTGGCTACCGACCATCCTTAAAGGGCTGACGGGCGGCAATATGGCGAGCGTGGGGTTCCTGGCGGTTCTGCCGTTCGTGGCAACGCTTGCCGGGATCTATGTGATTTCACTCTTCAGCGATCGCAGCGGAAAACGCCGCCTGTGGGTACGCTTCTCACTGTACTGTTTCGCCGCTGCGCTGATTGCGTCGGTGGTGTTGCGTGAGCATGTGGTGGCCGCCTATATCGCGCTGGTTATCTGCGGATTCTTCCTGAAAGCGGCGACCAGCCCGTTCTGGTCAATGCCGGGTCGGATTGCCGCACCTGAAGTGGCAGGTAGTGCCCGTGGGGTCATCAACGGCCTGGGGAATCTCGGGGGATTCTGTGGTCCGTATCTGGTTGGGGTGATGATTTATCTTTATGGCCAAAACGTTGCCGTGTGCGCGCTGGCAGGATCGCTGCTGATTGCCGGAACCATGACCTTCCTGCTGCCGAAAAAATGCGATCTTGTCACAGAGGTAGCGGATGACGCCGTTGGCAAAGAGCCGCGCAGTGCCTGAGCGCTGGATACATAAATAACAGTTATCATTGTAACCCGATCAATTAACTGTCTACACTCTTGCTGAAAGGCAATATGCGTAAAGACAGGCAAAACAATGATTCTGATAATTTATGCGCATCCTTATCCGCAGCACTCTCATGCGAATAAACGGATGCTTGAACAGGCAGGGACGCTCGACGGAGTGGAAATCCGCTCTCTTTATCAACTTTACCCCGACTTCAATATCGACATCGCCGCCGAACAGGCGGCGCTCTCTCGTGCTGACCTGATTATCTGGCAGCACCCGATGCAGTGGTACAGCACCCCTCCGCTACTTAAGCTGTGGATCGACAAGGTCTTTTCACACGGCTGGGCGTATGGTCACAACGGCAAGGCACTGAAGGGCAAAAGCCTGATGTGGGCTGTGACCACCGGCGGCGGTGAAAGCCACTTTGATATCGGCTCCTTCCCGGGATTTGACGTGCTGGCCCAGCCCTTACAGGCAACCGCGCTCTATTGTGGGCTCAACTGGGTACCTCCTTTTGCGATGCACTGCACCTTTGTATGTGACGATGAAACATTGCAGGCGCAGGCGCGTCACTATAAACAACGCTTAATTGAGTGGCAGGAGACGCACAATGGATAGTCATACGCTCATACAGGCGCTAATTTACCTTGGCGCGGCGGCGCTGATTGTGCCGGTTGCGGTGCGTCTGGGGCTGGGCTCCGTGCTCGGTTATCTGATTGCCGGGTGTGTCATCGGGCCGTGGGGCTTCCGCCTGGTGACGGACGCCGAATCCATTCTGCATTTCGCGGAAATTGGCGTGGTGCTGATGCTGTTTGTGATTGGCCTTGAGCTTGATCCGCAGCGGCTATGGAAGCTTCGCGCCTCGGTCTTTGGCGGCGGTGCGTTACAGATGGTGGCCTGCGGGGTGCTGCTGGGCGGCTTCTGTATTTTGCTGGGCATGGACTGGAAAGTGGCGGAGCTTATCGGCATGACGCTGGCGCTTTCTTCGACCGCGATTGCCATGCAGGCGATGAACGAACGTAACCTGACCGTCTCGCAGATGGGGCGCAGCGCCTTCTCGGTGCTGCTGTTTCAGGATATCGCCGCCATTCCACTGGTCGCGATGATCCCGCTGCTGGCGGCAAGCGGCTCTTCAACAACGATCGGCGCTTTTGCGCTGTCGGCGTTAAAAGTAGCCGGTGCGCTGGCGCTGGTGATTTTGTTAGGCCGTTATGTTACGCGTCCACTGCTGCGGTTTGTTGCCCGTTCAGGCCTGCGTGAAGTTTTCAGTGCCGTGGCGTTGTTCCTGGTGTTTGGTTTCGGTTTACTGCTGGAAGAGGCCGGGCTGTCGATGGCGATGGGGGCATTCCTGGCAGGCGTACTGCTGGCGAGCTCTGAATACCGTCATGCGCTGGAAAGCGATATCGAGCCGTTTAAGGGGCTGCTGCTGGGGCTCTTTTTCATCGGCGTGGGGATGTCTATCGACTTTGGCACGTTGGCCACGCACCCGCTGCGGATCATCATTCTGCTGGTAGGCTTCCTTGTTATCAAAATGGGGATGCTGTGGCTGATTGCCCGCCCGCTGAAGGTGCCGAATAAACAGCGTCGCTGGTTTGCCGTGCTGCTGGGGCAGGGAAGTGAATTCGCCTTCGTGGTCTTTGGCGCCGCGCAGATGGCAAATGTGCTCGACCCGGAGTGGGCGAAAGCGTTAACCCTTGCGGTGGCACTGTCGATGGCGGCGACGCCGGTTCTGCTGGTCGTGCTGACGCGTCTGGAAAAATCGGGCAGTGAGCAAGAGCGCGAAGCCGATGAAATAGATGAAGAACAGCCGCGCGTCATCATCGCCGGATTCGGGCGTTTCGGGCAGATCACCGGTCGTTTGCTGCTTTCCAGCGGGGTGAAAATGGTGATCCTCGACCACGATCCTGATCACGTGGATACCCTGCGTAAATTCGACATGAAAGTGTTCTACGGCGATGCGACCCGTGTCGATCTGCTGGAATCCGCAGGTGCGGCAAAAGCCGAAGTGCTGATTAACGCCATTGACGATCCGCAGGCCAGCATGGAAATGGTCGAGCTGGTGAAAGAACACTTCCCGAACCTGACTATTATCGCGCGCGCGCGCGATGTGGATCATTACATCCAGCTGCGCCAGGCAGGGGTTGAAGCGCCGGAGCGTGAAACATTCGAAGGGGCGCTTAAGTCTGGCCGCATGGCGCTGGAAAGCCTGGGGCTGGGGGCGTATGAGGCCCGCGAGCGTGCTGACCTGTTCCGCCGTTTTAACACCGACATGGTGGAAGAGATGGTGGAAATGGCGGGCAGCACGGCATCCGAGCGGGCGGCAGTCTTTAAACGCACCAGTGCGATGCTGACGGAAATCATCAATGAAGACCGTAATCATCTGTCACTGGTGCAGCGCCACGGCTGGCAGGGGACGGAAGAGGGTAAGCATACCGGTAACCCGGAAGACGAACCGGAGAGTAAACCTTCAGCGTGAAGTGGTGTTGCCAGCAATATTAAAAAATTTCTGTTTCTTTACCATGCCGCCAGTCGACGAAAGATTAAGCTTTCCGTATAGTGGCGGCAATTTTTTGCATCCGGGAAATTTTCAATGATCAGTCTGATTGCAGCGCTGGCGGTAGACCGCGTTATCGGTATGGAAAACGCCATGCCGTGGAACCTGCCTGCCGATCTCGCATGGTTTAAACGTACTACGTTAAACAAGCCGGTAGTGATGGGCCGCCTGACCTGGGAGTCGATTGGTCGTCCATTACCTGGCCGTAAGAATATCGTTATCAGTAGCCAGCCGGGCACTGATGATCGTGTTGAATGGGTGAAATCCGTAGACGAGGCCATTACTGCCTGCGGTAACGCCGAAGAGATCATGGTTATCGGTGGCGGTCGTGTGTATGAGCAGTTCCTGCCAAAAGCACAGAAACTGTATCTGACGCACATTGATGCGGAAGTGGAAGGGGATACGCATTTCCCGGATTACGATCCTGACGAGTGGGAATCTGTGTTCAGTGAATTCCACGACGCGGATGCGCAGAATTCACACAGCTACTGCTTCGAAATTCTGGAACGTCGTTAAGTGTTTTTCCCTCTCCCGCCGGGAGAGGGAATTATCCTCAGGAGGCGACGGCCTCGTCTGCCCCTAAGTCACGCTGTCGGTTAGATGGCTGCACAAAGTAAGCTTTATCTTCCCAGCGCAAGCAGGTCAACACCCCGCCCCAGCAACATCCCGTGTCCAGACCGTAGATGCCTTCAGGCGTGCCTTTACCCTCAAGTGAAGCCCAATGCCCGAATACCACGCTGTACTCGTTGGTTACCGGCCCGGGAATGGCAAACCAGGGTTTGAGCGGCGCAGGTGCACTCTCCGGTGTCTCTTTCGAGTACATATCCAGCTGCCCGTTCGGGAAGCAGAAGCGCATCCGCGTGAAAGCGTTAGTAATAAAGCGCAAGCGCGCCAGTCCGCTGAGATCTTCACTCCAGTGGTTCGGCATATCGCCGTACATGGCATCGAGGAAGAACGGATACGAGTCGCTTGCCAGCACTGCTTCAACGTCCCGCGCACAGGCTTTCGCCGTTTCGAGATCCCATTGCGGGGTGATCCCGGCGTGCGCCATGAGCAGTTTTTTCTCTTCATCGATTTGCAACAGCGGCTGGCGGCGAAGCCAGTTGATCAGGTCATCGGCATCCGGTGCCTCGAGCAGAGGGGAAATCCTGTCTTTCGGCTTATTACGGCTGATCCCGGCATAGACTGCCAGAAGATGCAGATCGTGGTTGCCCAGCACCATCCGTACATTGTCGCCCAGCGATTTTACAAAGCGCAGAACGTCCAGTGAGCCAGGACCGCGAGCCACTAAGTCACCCGTCAGCCATAGCGTGTCCTGGCCAGGTGTAAAGTCGACCTGTTTTAACAATGCGATCAGTTCATCGTAGCAACCGTGAACGTCGCCAATCAGATATGTAGACATTGGATTAGTGAATGAGTGTTGTAACGGCAAGACGGAACACAGGAATAGCAATGCGGAAGGCATTGCCGTCGGCGTCGACCATTTCGTAATGGCCTTGCATGGTACCCAGCGGTGTTTCAATAACCGCACCGCTGGTGTACTGATACTCTTCGCCAGGATCAATGTGTGGCTGTTCACCCACCACACCTTCACCCTGAACTTCTATTTCGCGGCCATTGCCGTTAGTGATAAGCCAGTAGCGCCCAAGCAGTTGCACAGGCATCCGCCCCAGATTGCGAATGGTTACAGTGTAGGCAAAGACAAAACGCTCTTCATCCGGTGTGGACTGGGACTCGATATAGACGCTTTGTACATGAACACAGACGCGGGGCGAATCAATCATGGCTTAGCTCTCCTTCGGCGGGGCATTTTCGCTGATGTAATTAGCCAGCTTGCAATACTGCTCTACGGAGATGTTCTCCGCACGCATTGCCGGGTCGATCCCTAATTCAGCTAACACCTCAACGCTAAACGAGTTGCTCAGGCTGTTACGGATCGTTTTACGGCGCTGGTTAAAAGCTTCAGTGGTAATACGGCTCAGCACGCGCAACTCTTTGACCGGATACGGTTTCACTTTATGTGGGACAAGGCGCACAACGGCTGAATCCACTTTTGGCGGTGGCGTAAAGGCGGATGGCGGTACTTCAAGTACCGGGATCACGTTGCAGAAATATTGTGCCATTACGCTTAAACGACCATACGCTTTACTGTTAGGCCCTGCAACCAGACGATTCACCACCTCTTTTTGCAGCATGAAGTGCATGTCGGCAATGGCATCAGTATAGCTAAACAGGTGGAACATCAACGGCGTGGAGATGTTGTACGGCAGGTTACCAAACACGCGCAGCGGCTGACCCATTTTTTCTGACAGCTCGCCAAAGTTCATGGTCATGGCATCTTGCTGATAAATGGTCAGCTTTGGCCCCAGGAATGGGTGCGTTTGCAGACGTGCCGCCAGGTCGCGGTCAAGTTCGATAACGGTCAGTTCGTCAAGGCGCTCGCCTACTGGCTCTGTCAGCGCGGCAAGGCCGGGGCCGATTTCGACCATAGCCTGGCCTTTCTGCGGATTAATGGCAGAAACGATACTGTCGATCACAAACTGATCGTTGAGAAAGTTTTGCCCGAAGCGTTTACGGGCTAAGTGGCCCTGATGGACTCGATTAGTCATTGAGTATTAACAATCATTTTGATGGCGAGATTAAGCGCCGTAATAAAACTGCCGACATCCGCTTTTCCCTGGCCTGCCAGATCCAGCGCAGTACCGTGGTCAACGGAAGTTCGAATAAAGGGTAAACCGAGGGTGATATTCACGCCACGGCCAAAGCCCTGGTATTTTAGCACGGGCAAGCCCTGATCGTGGTACATCGCGAGCACGGCATCGGCATTATCCAGGTATTTGGGCTGGAAAAGGGTATCCGCAGGCAACGGCCCGCTAAGATTCATCCCTTTCGCACGCATTTCATCGAGCACCGGAATGATCGTATCTATCTCTTCCGTACCCATATGCCCACCTTCTCCGGCATGGGGATTTAATCCGCATACCAGCACGTGTGGCTGTTTGATGCCAAATTTCGTTTGCAGGTCATGATGCAAAATCCCGATGATCTCGCGCAGGAGCTCAGGGGTAATGGCATCAGGGATCGCCTTGATGGGCAGATGCGTTGTCACCAGTGCAACCCGCATCTCTTCGGTGGCCAGCATCATCACCACTTTCGGGCTGTGCGAGCGCTCTTCGAAGAACTCGGTATGCCCGGTAAAGGGAATACCGGCTTCGTTGATCACACCCTTGTGCACCGGGCCGGTGATTAATGCGGCAAATTCGCCCTTCATGCAGCCATCGCAGGCACGTGCCAGCGTCTCGACAACGTAGTGGCCGTTTTCAGTGCTGAGCTGACCTGGGGTAACCGGTGTACGAAGGGGAACAGAAAGAAGGGTTAATGTACCGGCTTGTTGCGGTGCTGGCTGTTGGCCTTCAACGTAGGGGATCAGAGTTAAAGGCAGACCGAGCAATGCTGCCCGGTCTTGTAACAGTGTTGCATCAGCACAGACGACCAGTTCCACCGGCCAGCTGTGTTGAGCCAGCTGGACGACAAGGTCGGGACCAATCCCGGCAGGTTCGCCGGGAGTGATAACAACACGATGTTGTTTCATTAGTTGCTCAGTATTTTCACGTAAGCGCTGGCGCGTTGTTCCTGCATCCAGGTTGCCGCTTCTTCAGAGAATTTACGGTTAAACAGCATACGGTAGGCTCTGTCTTTCTGCGCCGCATCGGTTTTATCGACGTTGCGGGAATCCAGCAGTTCAATCAGGTGCCAGCCAAAGGATGAATGCACAGGGGTGCTCATCTGGCCTTTGCTGAGCTTCATCAGCGCATCACGGAACGCAGGATCGTAGATATCCGCAGCCGCCCAGCCAAGATCGCCGCCCTGGTTAGCAGAGCCTGGATCCTGGGAGAACTCTTTCGCCGCGTTAGCAAACGAGGTTTTACCGCTCTTAATATCTGCTGCAATTTGTTCCAGTTTTGCACGAGCCTGATCGTCAGTCATGATTGGTGACGGTTTCAGGAGAATGTGACGCGCGTGCACTTCCGTGACGGAAAGGCTCTGGCTCTGGCCACGCAGATCGTTCACCTTAAGGATGTGGAAACCCACACCAGAACGGATTGGACCGATGATATCGCCTTTCTTCGCCGTGCTCAGCGCCTGAGCAAAGATGGATGGCAGTTCCTGAATACGCCCCCAACCCATCTGGCCGCCTTTCAGCGCCTGCTGGTCGGCAGAGTATGTGATCGCCAGTTTACCGAAGTCACCACCGTTACGCGCCTGTTCAACGATTGAACGCGCCTGGCTTTCCGCTTCAGCTGCCTGATCGGAGGTCGGGTTTTCTGGCAGTGGGATCAGGATGTGGCTCAGGTTCAGCTCGGTGCTGGCGTCGTTCTGATTGCCAACCTGCTTCGCCAGGGCATCCACTTCCTGAGGCAGGATGGTGACGCGACGACGAACTTCGTTGTTACGCACTTCCGAAATCAGCATCTCTTTACGGATCTGGTTACGGTAAGTCGGGTAGTTGATTCCATCGTAGGCCAGACGGCTGCGCATCTGATCCATGGACATGTTGTTCTGCTTAGCAATGTTCGCAATCGCCTGATCGAGCTGCTCGTCAGTGATCTTCACGCCCATTTTCTGACCCATCTGCACGATAATCTGATCCATGATCAGACGTTCGAGGATCTGGTGGCGCAGCGTGGTGTCATCAGGAAGCTGCTGACCTGCTTCACCCGAGTTGAGCTTCACAGATTTCATCAAACCGTCAACGTCACTTTCAAGCACGACGCCGTTGTTAACCACAGCAGCGACTTTATCAACAACCTGGGGGGCTGCGAAGCTGGTATTCGCAACCATAGCGATACCGAGCAGCAGCGTTTTCCAGTTCTTCATACTTTTTCCATTTCAATTAACCGCAAAGCGGATTACGTGGTAAATCAAGCACATTACAAAGAAGTACGGTATGGCAGAATGTTCGAGCGCAGCATCTGCTGTGTGCCCAGACCATAGTTGGAGCTCAGGCCGCGCAACTCGATATTGAAGCCAATCACGTTATCGTATTTGCTCTGATTGTTGTCAGTATCCCAGCCGTTAAGTTTACGTTCGTAACCGACACGCAGCGCGTAACAGCAGGAGTTGTATTGCAGACCTAACATCTGGTCAGCAGGTTTACTGGTATTAGTGTCAAAGTAATACGCACCTACAATTGACCAGCGGTCGGCGATTGGCCAACTTGCAGCGCCCCCTACCTGCGAGATGCCGTCTTTATACTGTTCCGCAGTGGAATAGTTAGGCAGTGTAGCCTGGATATATTCCGGGCTGGCATAACGATACGTCAACTGAACCATACGATCTTCATCACGACGATACTCAATAGCAGCACTGCTTGTTGCAATATTGTCGAGACGGGTATCGTATTGCAGACCACCGCGTAAGCCCCAACGGTCAGTCATACGCCAGTAAGTATCACCCGCCCACACCAGTGAACCTGTTTTGTTGTCTTTCTCCCAGTTAATGTCATCATCGCCGGTACGAGACTCGGTGAAATAGTAGATTTGACCAACAGAAACATTAAAACGTTCAACGGCAGCGTCATCATAAACACGCGTTGTGACGCCTGTTGTTAACTGGTTAGCGGAAGCAATACGGTCGAGACCGCCATAGGTACGGTCACGGAACAGGCCGCTGTAGTCAGACTGCAGGAAAGAGGAGTCGTAGTTCTGAATTTTGCTCTGATCGCGATAAGGCACGTAAAGATACTGCATACGTGGCTCAAGGGTCTGGGTATATCCATCCGCAAGAAGACCCATATCACGTTCGAAAATCAGTTTGCCGTCCATTTTGAATTGTGGCAGGACGCGGTTTACTGACTCTTCAAGATCGGTGCCATAACGGTTGTTGTACCAGTCCAGATTTTTCTGCTGGTAGTGAGTGGCCATCATTTTGGCTTCAGTATTCAGGCTTGCCCAGGAATTAGAGACTGGCAAGCTGATTGTTGGCTCAAGATGAACACGCGTTGCTTCTGGCATATCGGAACTGGTATTCACGAAATGCACTGCCTGGGCGTAAACGCGGGTATCGAAAGGCCCAACATCGTTCTGGTACCAGTTAACATCAAGCTGCGGCTCTGCGCCGTAGGTGCTTTTTGTCTGGTTCGAGAAGACCTGGAACTGTTTGGTCGATACGGTGGCGTTGAAGTTCTGAATGGCATAACCCACACTGAATTTCTGTGTTGCGTAGCCATCGGTACTTGAACCGTACTTGGAATCGAAGTCGTTGAAATAATAAGAGTCGCTGACCTTGGTATAGTCGACGTTGAAACGCCAGACCTGGTCCATCACCCCGGCATGACGCCAGTAGAACAACCAGCGGTGGCGATCGTCACCCGACGGGTTCTTGACGCTGTCGTCTTTGTAGACGTTATCTGACGGCAGGTAATCAAACTCCATCAGGCCTGTGCCTGCCTGGGTCAGATAGCGGAACTCGTTTTCCCACATGACGTTGCCGCGCTTGTGGATATAGTGCGGGGTGATCGTGGCGTCCATGTTGGGCGCAATGTTCCAGTAATACGGCAGGTAGAACTCAAAGTAGTTCGTGGTGCTGTATTTGGCATTCGGGATCAGGAAGCCTGAACGGCGTTTGTCGCCAACCGGTAATTGCAGATACGGGCTATAGAAAACGGGAACCGGGCCGAGTTTGAAACGTGCGTTCCAGATCTCTGCAACCTGCTCTTCGCGGTCGTGGATAACTTCACTGCCCACCACGCTCCAGGTGTTTGAACCAGGCAGACACGAGGTAAACGACCCGTTTTCCAGAATGGTATAGCGGTTTTCGCCGCGCTGTTTCATCAGGTCTGCATCACCACGTCCCTGACGTCCTACCATCTGGTAGTCACCTTCCCAGACGTTGGTATCTTTGGTGTTCAGATTTGACCAGGCTTTCGGACCTTTCAGGATGACCTGATTATCGTCGTAGTGCACATTACCCAGTGCATCCACCGTACGTACGGGCTCGGCCGCACCTTCTGGCTGCTTCTGATGCAATTGCACTTCATCTGCCTGCAAACGGCTGTTACCCTGGTTAATATCCACATTGCCCGTAAACGTGGCATTGTCGGGGTAAGTACCTTTTGAGCTGTCGGCAGTAATGGTTACCGGCAAGCTATTTGTATCGCCCTTCACCAGTGGGCGATTATAACTTGGGACGCCAAGCATACACTGCGAGGCGAGATCGGCGGCCAGCCCCTGGTGGCTATACAGGGCGGTGCCAATCATTGTGGCCAGGAGGGTGGGGATACGTTTTTTCATACGTTGTATTTATTGTTCCGTCATCAGTGGCTACGGCTTACAAACGCTCAGAGACTATCTTACTCATCAGCGCAGTACCAGCGTTAATCCTGCCCGTTTGCGTGCCAGAGTGTTAGGCTCGCTATCGAATGACGAGTATGATAATGCAAATTATAGGCGATGTCCCTCAATTGACCGTGGCTCGACCACTGTAATGATGGAGTTACGTCGAACCAGGAACATGACTATTCGGGGAGTATATGCAGTATTGGGGTAAAATAATCGGCGTTGCGTTCGCAATAATGATGGGAGCAGGGTTCTGGGGAATCGTTCTCGGCCTCATTATTGGCCATATGTTTGATAAGGCGCGCAGCCGCAAAATGGCCTGGTTTGCTAACCAGCGCGAGCGCCAGTCACTCTTTTTCTCCACCACGTTTGAGGTTATGGGGCACTTAACCAAATCAAAAGGGCGTGTGACAGAAGCGGATATTCAGATTGCCAGCGTGTTTATGGATCGCATGAATCTGCACGGTGAGTCTCGCCTGGCGGCGCAAAACGCGTTTCGCATCGGCAAGGCGGACAACTATCCGCTGCGCGAAAAAATGCGTCAGTTCCGCAGCATCTGCTTCGGGCGTTTTGATTTAATTCGGATGTTTCTGGAGATTCAAATCCAGGCGGCGTTTGCTGACGGCTCCCTGCACCCTAACGAACGCGATGTTCTTTATGTCATTGCAGAAGAGTTGGGGATTTCCCGCATTCAGTTTGACCAGTTCCTGCGCATGATGCAGGGTGGCGCGCAGTTTGGCGGTGGATATCAGCAGCAACAGTCCGCGGGTGGCGGTGGCTGGCAACAGGCCCAGCGTGGCCCAACGCTTGAAGATGCCTGCAACGTGCTGGGCGTGAAGCCTACGGATGACGCGACGACCATTAAACGCGCGTATCGCAAGCTGATGAGTGAGCACCACCCGGATAAACTGGTCGCCAAAGGCCTGCCGCCAGAGATGATGGAGATGGCCAAGCAAAAAGCACAGGAAATCCAGAAGGCGTACGAGCTCATTAAAGAGCAGAAAGGATTTAAATAAAAAATGGCCCGACACTGTCGGGCCATTTTTTTAGAAGTCTACCGGAGCCTTAAACGTCATGGCATTACCGAAAACCGGATGGGTAATGGTCAGCGTCTGGGCATGGAGTTGCAGACGCGGAGCCATCGCCAGCGCTTCTGGCGGTGCGTAGAAACGGTCACCCAGAATCGGATGCCCCATGGCGAGCATATGCACGCGCAGCTGGTGAGAGCGCCCGGTAATCGGCTTTAACAAGACGCGCGCGGTGTTATCCGGCGCGTATTCCAGCACTTCATACTCGGTTTGCGCGGCTTTGCCGGTTTCATAACACACTTTCTGTTTTGGCCGGTTCGGCCAGTCGCAGATCAGCGGTAAATCAACCAGACCTTCTTCCTGCGCCGGGTGACCCCAGACGCGCGCCACGTATTGCTTTTTCGGCTCGCGCTCGCGGAACTGCCGTTTTAACTCACGCTCCGCTTCTTTGTTAAGCGCCACCACAATCACGCCGCTGGTTGCCATGTCCAGACGATGCACGGACTCCGCCTGCGGATAATCACGCTGTATACGCGTCATCACGCTGTCTTTGTGCTCATCAAGGCGTCCCGGCACGGACAACAAGCCGCTTGGCTTGTTGACCACCATAATGTGTTCATCCTGATACAGAATGACCAGCCAGGGCTCCGTCGGTGGATTGTAGGGCTCCATTACCATTTTGCGCTCCGTTTACTGATGCGTCACAACGATGAGACGCAGGGCATCCAGTCGCCAGCTTGCCTGATCCAGGCTTTCCATGACCTGCTGGCGGTTGCTTTCAATCGCTGCAAGTTCATCGTCACGGATGTTTGGGTTCACCGCTTTCAGTGCTTCCAGACGGGAAAGTTCAGCAGACAGTTTTTCGTCAGCTTCGCTGCGCGCCGCATCAATCAGCGCTCTGGCCGCTTTTTCTATCTGGCTTTCACCCAGTTGCAGAATGCTGTGCACGTCCTGCTGCACTGCATTCACCAGCTTGCTACCGGTATGGCGGTTCACCGCGCTCAGCTGGCGGTTAAAGCTCTCGAACTCGACCTGGGCTGCCAGATTGGTGCCGTTTTTGTCCAGCAGCAGACGCACAGGCGTTGGCGGCAGGAAGCGGGTGAGCTGAAGCTGTTTTGGCGCCTGCGCTTCAACAACGTAAATCAGCTCTACCAGCAGCGTACCCACTGGCAGCGCCTTGTTTTTCAGCAAGGAAATGGTGCTGCTGCCCGTATCGCCAGAGAGGATCAGATCCAGGCCGTTGCGAATAAGCGGGTGTTCCCAGGTAATGAACTGCGCATCTTCGCGGGACAGTGCAATATCACGCTCAAAGGTAATGGTGCAGCCATCTTCCGGCAGACCCGGGAAATCCGGGACCAGCATATGATCGGACGGCGTCAGGACGATCATGTTCTCGCCGCGATCGTCCTGGTTGATCCCAACGATGTCGAACAGGTTCATGGAGAAGCTGATCAGGCTGGTGTCGTCATCCTGCTCTTCGATGCTCTCAGCGAGCGCCTGTGCTTTCTCGCCGCCGTTGGAGTGGATCTCCAGCAGACGGTCGCGGCCCTGTTCCAGCTGGGCTTTCAGCGCGTCATGTTTTTCGCGGCAGGATTTGATCAGGTCGTCAAAACCTTCCGTCTCTTCCGGCGCGGCCAGATAACCGATCAAATCGCTGTGAACCTGATCGTAAATGGTACGACCCGTCGGGCAGGTATGTTCGAAAGCATCCAGACCTTCGTGGAACCACTGCACCAGTACGGACTGGGCGGTTTTTTCCAGGTAAGGCACGTGGATCTGAATGTCGTGCGCCTGGCCGATACGATCCAGACGGCCGATACGCTGTTCCAGCAGATCCGGGTTAAACGGCAGATCGAACATCACCAGGTTGCTGGCGAACTGGAAGTTACGGCCTTCAGAACCGATTTCGGAACACAGCAGAACCTGCGCGCCGCTGTCCTCTTCGCCAAACCATGCTGCTGCACGGTCACGCTCAACGATGGACATGCCTTCGTGGAATACCGCTGCGCGGATCCCTTCACGCTCGCGCAGCACTTGCTCCAGCTGGAGCGCGGTTGCCGCTTTGGCGCAAATAACCAGAACCTTCTGGGAACGGTGCGCAGTCAGATACCCCATCAGCCACTCAACGCGCGGATCGAAGTTCCACCATGTGCCGGTATCGCCTTCGAATTCCTGGTAGATCTGTTCCGGGTAGAGCATGTCGCGTGCGCGCTCTTCCGCAGTTTTGCGCGCGCCCATAATCCCGGATACTTTGATCGCCGTCTGGTACTGGGTTGGCAGCGGCAGCTTGATGGTGTGCAGTTCGCGTTTCGGGAAGCCTTTCACACCGTTACGGGTGTTACGGAACAGTACGCGGCTGGTGCCGTGGCGGTCCATCAGCATGTCGATCAATTCCTGACGCGCTGACCCGGCATTGTCGCTGTCGCTATTCGCAGCCTGCAACAGCGGCTCGATATCCTGCTCGCCAATCAGATCGCTCAGCGTATTAAGCTCGTCGTTAGAAAGGTGTTTACCAGCCAGCAGCAGCGCAACGGCATCGGCAACCGGGCGGTAGTTTTTCTGTTCTTCAACGAACTGCTCAAAATCATGGAAGCGGTTTGGATCGAGCAGACGCAGACGGGCAAAGTGGCTTTCCAGGCCCAGCTGTTCCGGCGTTGCGGTCAGCAGCAGCACGCCAGGCACGCGCTCGGCGAGCTGTTCAATAGCCATGTACTCACGGCTTGGCGCATTTTCGCTCCAGACCAGGTGGTGCGCTTCATCGACCACCATCAGATCCCATTCGGCATCACACAGGTGTTCAAGGCGCTGTTTGCTGCGACGCACGAAGTCCAGCGAGCAAATCACCAGCTGTTCCGTTTCGAACGGGTTATCCGCATCATGCTGGGCTTCGGCATAGCGCTCGTCGTCGAACAGCGAGAAACGCAGGTTAAAGCGGCGCAGCATCTCAACCAGCCACTGATGCTGCAGTGTTTCAGGAACGACGATCAGCACACGTTCGGCAGCGCCGGAAAGCAGCTGTTGATGCAGGATCATGCCCGCTTCAATAGTTTTTCCGAGGCCCACTTCATCAGCCAGCAGCACGCGCGGGGCGTGACGACGGCCCACGTCGTGGGCGATGTTCAGCTGGTGCGGGATAAGGCTGGTACGCTGGCCGCGCAGGCCGCTCCACGGCATCCGGTACTGTTCACTCTGGAACTTGCGTGCGCGATAGCGCAGGGAGAAGCGATCCATACGGTCGATTTGCCCGGCGAACAGGCGGTCTTGCGGTTTGCTGAAGACCAGTTTGCTGTCGAGCAGCACTTCGCGCAGGATGACATTGGCTTCGTCAGTGTCCAGACGAGTCCCAATGTAGGCGAGCAGTCCATTCTCTTCTTTTACGTCTTCAACCTTCAGCTGCCAGCCATCGTGGCTGGTAACGGTGTCGCCCGGGTTAAACATCACACGGGTAACAGGGGAGTCATTGCGAGCGTACAGGCGGTTTTCACCGGTTGCAGGGAAGAGGAGGGTGACCATGCGCGGATCTATCGCAACCACGGTTCCCAATCCAAGTTCGCTTTCTGTATCGCTGATCCAGCGTTGACCAAGTGTAAAAGGCATAGTTGTTCGGCTCTAATCTTTAATTGCAGGCAATAGTTCGACCACCGTCAAAAAGACAGTCATCGAAAAATGGGTCCGGGAATGGAAAGGGCGCTATGGTACTGGATGGCAGCGATTTCGTCACGCGTCAAAATAGGCCAAGTTGCCCTGTCACTAGTGTAGCAAAATCGTCGTCGATGAAGGGCAAAATTCCTTCCGCCACGGGTTGAAGCTGGCGGGTCAGGTAATGCTCGTAGTCAAGCGGCGATTGCTGATAATCCACAGGTTCCGGGCCGCTGGTGGTCCAGACGTATTTGATGGTTCCCCGGTTTTGATACTGCTGAGCGCGCCCGCGGCGGACGTTCTCTTCGTCGGCCAGACGCGCGGCACGCACGTGTGGCGGCACGTTACGCTGGTACTCCGCCAGCGGGCGGCGCAGGCGCTTGCGATACACCAGCTGGTCATCCAGCTCGCCAGCCATCAGGCGGGCTATTGTGTCCCGTATGTAGTCCTGATAAGGCTCGTTGCGAAACACCCGCAGATAGAGCGTTTGCTGGAACTGCTGCGCCAGCGGTGTCCAGTCGGTGCGGACTGTCTCCAGCCCTTTAAACACCATGCGCTGTTTTTCGCCCTCCTGGATTAACCCTGCATAACGTTTCTTACTGCCCTGTTCGGTACCGCGAATGGTCGGCATTAAAAAACGGCTGAAATGGGTTTCAAACTCCAGTTCTAAGGCGCTGGTTAACCGCTCTTTTTGCAAATGGGTTTGCCACCAGTCGTTCACGAAAGCGACCAGTGCGTTGCCAATCTGCGCGGCGTCGTCCTCTGAGTGTGCTCCTTTTAGCCACACAAAGGTGGAGTCTGTATCACCATAGATGACGTCATACCCCCGGGATTCAATCAGCGCTTTGGTCTGGCGCATAATTTCGTGTCCGCGCATGGTGATAGACGATGCCAGGCGTGGATCGAAGAAGCGGCAGGCGCTGGTGCCCAGCACCCCGTAAAAGGCGTTCATGATGATTTTCAGCGCCTGGGAAAGCGGTTTGTTGCCGTGGCGTTTGGCCTCGTCGCGCCCGTGCCAGATTTGCCCCACAATTTCCGGCAGGCAGTGTTTCTCGCGTGAGAAATGCGCCCCGAGGAAGCCTTCGGTGCTGTGCGCATCATCCGGTTGCGCCATACCCTCGACCAGCCCTACCGGATCGATAAGAAAGGTGCGGATAATCGACGGGTACAGGCTTTTATAGTCCAGCACCAGCACCGAGTCGTACAGCCCCGGCCGGGAATCCATCACATAGCCACCAGGACTTGCCTGTGGGGGGATCTCGCCGAGGTTTGGCGCAACATAGCCCGCCCGGTGCATCCGGGGAAAATAGAGGTGACCAAACGCCGCAACCGAACCGCCGTGCCGGTCGACGGCCAGACCGTTCACTGTGGCGCGCTCCAGCAGGAAAGGCATGATCTCCGTTTTGTGGAAAATCTGCGTCACCAGCTCGCAATCTTTCAGGTTGTAGGTGGCGAGCGCCGGTTTGTTTTCGTTAAAGCGCCGGTCAATTTCGTCCATCCTGTCCCACGGGTTGTCGATGGATTTACCTTCCCCGAGCAGTTCCTGCGCCACCGCTTCCAGTGAGAAAGAGGAGAAATTCCAGAACGCGGATTTCAGGGCTTCGATGCCGTCGATAATCAGGCGGCCGTTAGCCTGGGCGAAGAATACGCCGTTCTTAAAACCATGTTCGCGCCATTCGATTTCCGTGTTGCCACGCCCCAGCATCAGCGGAATTCGGTAACGTTCGGCGTGTTTTTGCAGTACCCGCAGGTCGAACTGCACCACGTTCCAGCCGATCAGCACATCGGGGTCGTGCTCAGCGAACCACTGATTCAGTTTTTCCAGCAACTGGGGGCGGCTATTGACGTACTCAAGCTGAAAATCCAGCCCGGAGGCATCGCCATTTGGCGGCCCGAGCATATAGACAACCCGCTGCCCGCAGCCTTCAAGACCAATGCAGTACAACTCGCCGTGGCGGGTGGTTTCGATATCCAGCGATACCCATTTGAGCGGTGGGCGATAGTGCGGGTTCGGTTTCAGGCGCGCATTCGTAAGCCTGGCGCCTTGTTCAGTGCCATCGACCCAGACGGGCGCGGTAATAAAGCGTTCCATCAGAAAACGTTCGGGCGGGCGTACATCGGCTTCGTACAGCGTAACGCCGGCCTCGCGCAGCAATTTTTCATAGCGCATCAGTTGACGGTGGGCACGACAGTAAAGGCCGTAAACCGGCTGACGGTGGAAATCTTTCAGTTCAAGCGGGGTGATACGCCAGCCGTTTTCGCCTCGCAGCAGCTGCCTGGCTTTTTCAACCTGAGGTTCGGGGATAAAGGCCACGGACTCTTGCGGCGGCAGCGTAACGTTCAGCGGGCCGTTATCCGTCGCCAGCCAGAACTCAACTTCCGTACCCTGAGGTGTATCCCGCCAGTGTCGGGTCAGTAAAAAGCCTTCTTGCGCCTGCGCCACGCCGATATCCCAGAAAACAAAACCAGGCCTGATTATAGCCTGGTTGAGGTGGGCTTGCTGGGGTTTTATACAGTATCTGTTTCGCCGGATGACGCTGCGCTTATCCGGCCTACAAGCTACTGCCCGTAATACGCTTTCGCGCCGTGTTTGCGCAGATAATGCTTATCGAGCAGGGTCTGCTGCATATCCGGTAACTGCGGTGCCAGCTGGCGGCAGAAGATCCCCATATACGCCACCTCTTCGAGCACGATAGCGTTATGCACGGCATCTTCGGCGTTTTTGCCCCAGGCAAACGGGCCGTGGGAGTGCACCAGCACGCCGGGCATCTGTGCTGCATCGATTCCCTGTTTTTCAAAGGTTTCAACGATAACGTTGCCGGTTTCCCATTCGTACTCACCGTTAATTTCTGCATCGGTCATTAACCGGGTGCAGGGAATCGTGCCGTAAAAGTAATCTGCGTGGGTGGTGCCGGTTGCCGGAATGGACTGACCCGCCTGCGCCCAGATAGTGGCGTGGCGTGAATGGGTGTGAACAATGCCGCCAATAGTCGGGAATGACTGGTACAGCAGGCGGTGGGTTGGCGTGTCGGAAGAGGGCTTTTTCTTCCCTTCAACCACTTCACCAGTGGCGATACTGACCACCACCATATCTTCTGCGGTCATTACTGCGTAATCCACGCCGGAAGGCTTGATCACGAACACGCCTTTTTCCCGGTCAACGGCGCTGACGTTGCCCCAGGTCAGGGTCACCAGGTTATGTTTCGGCAGCGCCAGGTTAGCTTCGAGCACCTGACGTTTGAGATCGTCTAACATTTATTGTCTCCTGCCGGATGGCGCTTCGCTTATCCGGCCTACGGAACCGTAGGCCCGGTAAACGCAGTGCCACCGGGCATTCAGGGCTTAGCGTTTTGAACCGTAATAGACTTCGTTCCAGCGCAGCGCGTCTTTGAACGCTGGCAGACGGGTGTCGTTATCAATAACGGTCAGTTCGATGTCGTGCAGTTCGGCGAACTGGCGCATGTCATTCAGATCCAGCGCGTGGCTGAACACGGTATGGTGCGCACCACCGGCAACGATCCAGGCTTCAGACGCCGTTGGCAGATCCGGCTGAGCTTTCCACAGCGCGTTGGCGACCGGGAGTTTTGGCAGTGAGTGCGGTGTTTCGACGGCATCCACGCAGTTCACCAGCAGGCGGAAACGATCGCCCAGATCGATCAGGCTGGCGTTAATGGCCGGGCCGGTACGGGTGTTGAAGATCAGGCGCGCCGGATCGGCTTTGCCGCCGATACCGAGATACTGAACATCGAGGATCGGTTTCTCGTCGACAGCGATCGAAGGACACACTTCCAGCATGTGAGAGCCGAGCACCAGATCGTTGCCGTTCTCGAAGTGGTAGGTGTAGTCCTCCATAAAGGAGGTGCCGCCCTGTAGACCGGTTGACATCACTTTCATGATGCGAAGCAGGGCGGCGGTTTTCCAGTCGCCTTCACCCGCAAAACCGTAGCCCTGCTGCATCAGACGTTGTACGGCCAGGCCCGGGAGTTGTTTCAGGCCGTGAAGATCTTCAAAGGTAGTGGTGAAAGCATGGAAGCCACCCTGCTCCAGGAAGCGTTTCATCCCCAGTTCAATACGCGCCGCATCCAGCACATTCTGGCGTTTGTCACCGTGGATTTGCGCTGCTGCCGTCAGGCGATAGCTGCTTTCGTATTCATCAACCAGCGCGCTCACGTCACCATCGCTGATGTCGTTCACAACCTGCACCAGGTCGCCCACCGCCCAGGTATTCACGGAGAAGCCAAATTTGATCTGCGCGGCGACTTTATCGCCATCAGTGACGGCCACTTCACGCATGTTGTCGCCAAAACGCACCACTTTCAGGTGACGGGTATCTTGTTTAGAGACCGCCTGGCGCATCCAGGAGCCGATACGTTTTTGTGCGTGCTGATCCTGCCAGTGGCCGGTGACCACCGCGTGTTGCTGGCGCATACGCGCGCCGATGAAGCCGAACTCGCGGCCGCCGTGCGCGGTCTGGTTCAGGTTCATAAAGTCCATATCAATGCTGTCCCACGGCAGGGAGGCGTTGTACTGGGTATGGAACTGCAACAGCGGTTTGTTGAGGATAGCCAGACCGTTGATCCACATTTTGGCTGGCGAGAAAGTATGCAGCCACACCACCATACCGGCACATTTGTCGTCGTAGTTCGCGTCGCGGCAGATGTTGGTAATTTCATCTGGCGTGGTGCCCAGCGGTTTCAGCACCAGTTTACAGGGCAGTTTGGCCTCTGCGTTCATCGCGTTAACCACGTGTTCTGCGTGTTTCGTTACCTGTTGCAGCGCTTCCGGCCCATACAGATGCTGGCTGCCAATGACAAACCACACTTCATAATTATTAAAAATGGTCATTATCGTGTCCTTAATGTGTCAGGGTTGCCGTAGTGTCCGCGGTGTGTTTGGCCGAGGCGGCGACAGGGAGATAGTGGAGTTCGGCGCTTTTCGACCATTGCTGGTAGCGCTGATAAAGTTGCTCAAAGCGTTGGGCCTGCTGGGTGCGCGGCTGAAGGGTGTTTTCGACGGCGCTGGCCATGTGTTGCTGCGCAGTCGGGATATCGGTGTGAACCCCTGCGGCCACGGCGGCGAAAATCGCCGCGCCCAGGGCGCAGCACTGATCGGAGGCCACAATTTGCAGCGGACGGTTTAACACATCGCAGCAGGCCTGCATGATCACCGGGTTTTTACGGGCAATACCGCCCAGTGCCATCACGTTGTTAACGTCGATACCTTGTTCGGTGAAGCACTCCATAATGGCGCGCGCACCAAATGCGGTTGCCGCAATCAGGCCGCCGAACAGCGCAGGAGCATCAGTGGCCAGGTTGAGGTCGGTAATCACCCCTTTCAGGCGCTGGTTGGCAAACGGCGTACGGCGGCCGTTAAACCAGTCGAGCACGACCGGCAGGTGATCAAGGGACGGATTTTTTGCCCAGGCCTCGGTGAGCTGTGGCAGCAGTTGTTTTTTGCTTTCGGCAATCTGCGCTTTCAGTTCCGGGTGTGCCGCAGCCAGCTGATCCAGCGGCCAGCCGAGCACGCGGCCAAACCAGGCGTAGATATCACCAAACGCAGACTGACCGGCCTCCAGGCCGATGAAATCAGGCACTACACTGCCGTCAACCTGGCCGCAGATGCCTTTCACTGCGCGCTCGCCGACGCTGGTTTTATCCGCCGTCAGGATGTCGCAGGTCGATGTGCCGATGACTTTCACCAGCGTGTTCGGCTGCGCACCTGCACCCACGGCGCCCATATGACAGTCAAATGCGCCGCCGGAAATCGCCACGTTTTGCGGCAGACCCAGGCGCTTCGCCCACTCTTCACAGAGCGTGCCCACCGGGATATCGGCGGTAAAGGTGTCGGTAAACAGCGGGTATTTCAGGTTCTGGTTGATGACCGGGTCGAGCTCATCGAAGAACGCCGCCGGCGGCAGGCCACCCCAGCTTTCGTGCCACAGTGATTTATGCCCGGCGCTACAGCGGCCGCGGCGAATATCCTGCGGGCGCGTTGTACCGGAAAGCAGCGCCGGAACCCAGTCGCAGAGTTCAATCCATGACACGGCAGCCTGTGCGACAGCGCGGTCAGCACGCGTCACGTGCAAAATCTTCGCCCAGAACCATTCGCTCGAATAAATGCCGCCGATATAGCGCGAATAGTCGGTTTTACCTGACTGATGGCACAGACGAGTGATGGCTTCGGCTTCTTCAACGGCGGTATGGTCTTTCCACAGCACAAACATGGCGTTCGGGTTGTCGGCAAATTCAGGACGCAGTGCCAGCACGCGGCCTTCAGCATCCACTGGTGCAGGCGTTGAGCCGGTGCTGTCGACGCCAATACCGACGATTTGCTCCCGCTGGGCGTCGTTCAGTTCGGCCAGCACGGTTTTGATCGCCGCTTCCATTGATTCGATGTAGTCACGGGGATGGTGACGGAACTGGTTGTTTGGCGCATCGCAGTAGCGCCCCTCTTGCCAGCGCGGGTACCACTCAACGCTGGTTGCTATTTCCTGGCCGGTCGTACAGTCCACTGCCAGTGCGCGAACCGAGTCGCTGCCAAAATCGAGGCCAATCGCAATTGCCATGGTGTTGCTCCATCAAAAAACAGGTATGAAAGAACATTAGAGATTGAGGGGAAAAATCGTCAGGCAGGATCCGCTAATCTTATGGATTAAATTGCTGTTGCGATTGAAAGTGTGACGCCGTGCAAATATTCAATGTGGACATTTCTGCCGCACTTATAGACACTTTTGTTACTGCTTATCCGCACGTGTCGACGGAGAAATCAGGGGCAAAAGCTGAAATTGGGCGGACGTAAAAGAAGCGTGATGCTTTTTGGATCTTTTCACGGGCCGTTTTTATACTGCTTTTATCGATATGGACAATTGGTTTCCTTAAAGACCGTTGGGAGTACTGAATCTATGGCCGAAACGCAAAGCGATCCCTTACTGCCGGGCTACTCGTTTAACGCCCATCTGGTAGCAGGACTGACCCCTATCGAGGCCGAGGGCTATCTCGATTTTTACGTTGACCGACCGCTGGGGATGAAAGGATTTATTTTGAATCTCACCGTGCGGGGTGAGGGGGTGATTAAAAATAACGATCAGCAGTTTATCTGCCGCCCTGGCGATATGCTGTTGTTCCCACCGGGAGAGATCCACCACTACGGGCGTCACCCCGATGCGAAAGAGTGGTATCACCAGTGGGTTTACTTCCGCCCGCGCGCCTACTGGCAGGAGTGGCTCTCATGGCCTGCCATTTTTGCCCATACCGGTTTCTATCGCCCGGATGATGTTCATCAGTCCTTATTTCGGGAGCTGTTTGCGCAGATTATTGAAGCGGGGCAGGCAGGTGGGCGCTACGCCGAACACCTGGCCATTAACCTGCTGGAACAGCTGTTGTTACGACGCATGGAAGCGATTAATGAATCGCTTAACCCACCGCTTGATAACCGCGTGCGCGATGCCTGCCAGTACATCAGCGACCACCTGGCGGACAGCCAGTTTGATATTGCCAGCGTCGCGCAACACGTGTGCCTGTCGCCGTCCCGGTTATCGCACCTGTTCCGCCAGCAGCTGGGAGTGAGCGTTCTGAGCTGGCGCGAGGATCAACGTATCAGTCAGGCTAAACTGTTGCTCAGCACCACCCGGATGCCAATTGCCAGCGTAGGGCGTAATGTGGGCTTTGAAGATCAGCTTTATTTCTCGCGCGTCTTTAAAAAATGTACCGGGGCCAGCCCGAGTGAATTCCGCGCCGGATGTGAATGAAACGTAAAATAAGATAAACGTTCAGGTGAAGTTTGATGACTGCCAGTAAACTATTCAGACAATTGTTGTCTTGACGTGATGAGGGGCTCTTTGCAGAATCCCTGCTTCGTTTTCTGACCGGAATAGTTATGCAGGCATTGCTGGAACATTTTATTACCCAGTCCGTTATGTATTCGCTCATCGCCGTTGCGCTGGTGGCGTTCCTGGAATCGCTGGCGCTTGTCGGGCTGATTTTACCTGGCACCGTGATGATGGCGGGGCTTGGCGCGTTAATCGGCAGCGGAGAGGTCAACTTCTGGCAGGCGTGGCTGGCCGGGATTGTGGGGTGCTTGCTCGGGGACTGGATCTCTTTCTGGCTGGGCTGGCGCTTTAAGAAGCCGCTGCATCGCTGGTCGTTCATGAAAAAGAATAAAGCGCTGCTGGATAAGACCGAACACGCGCTGCATCAGCACAGTATGTTCACCATTCTGGTCGGGCGCTTTGTCGGGCCAACCCGTCCGATCGTGCCGATGGTAGCCGGGATGCTGGATCTTCCCGTGACCAAATTCGTGGTGCCGAATATTATCGGCTGCGTGTTCTGGCCGCCGTTCTACTTCCTGCCGGGGATCCTGGCCGGCGCGGCGATTGATATTCCTGCCGATATGCAAAGCGGGCAATTCAAATGGCTGTTGCTGGCAACGGCGCTGCTGCTGTGGCTGGCGGTTTGGCTGTGCTGGCGCCTGTGGCGTAGCGCTAAAGCGGGAGTGGATCGTCTGACGCACTACCTTCCTCGCCAGCGGCTAATCTGGCTGTCTCCTCTGATGCTCGGCATCGCGGTTGTGGCGCTGGTCGCGCTGATTCGCCATCCGCTGATGCCGGTCTATGCAGAGATTCTGCTGAAAGTGGTGAGCCGCTAACTGCCGGGCGGCACTGCGTTTGCCCGGCCTACGGTTTTATTCCCAGTAGTTCAGAAGCGGTGACTTTTCCGTTTACCAGTTCTTCTGTTTCACCATCCCACATAATACGTCCCTCCGCGATCACCACCGATCGCGGCGCAATACGCGCGGCATCTTCAATGCTGTGGGAAACCATCAGCATGGTGAGCTGCTGGTGCTTGCAGACGTCCTGCACCAGGGCGAGCATCTCCTGGCGCAGCGCCGGGTCGAGTGCGGAAAATGGTTCATCAAGCAGCAGCACCGGCTGCTCGCGTACCAGGCAGCGGGCCAGGGCAACGCGCTGGCGCTGGCCGCCAGACAGTTCACCCGGCAGCCTGTCAATAAACGCTGTTAGCCCCATCTGCACGGCGATGGAGTCCAGTTTCTGCCGCTGCGCGGCGTTGAGTTTTAGCCCCGGGTTCATTCCCAGCGCGATGTTTTGCCACACCGTCAGGTGGGTAAACAGGTTATTTTCCTGAAACAGCATCGACACCGGGCGTCGTGCCGGTGGCGTGTGGGTATGATCCTGACCTTCAATGAGAATCGACCCGCTTGCCGGTTGCAGAAAACCGGCAACCAGATTAAGCAACGTGCTCTTTCCGGCTCCGCTTGGGCCAAGAACGGCAATCATCTCACCCTGTTGTGCGGAAAGGGTGAAACGCATTGGCAGATGCTGGTAAAGCCAGGTGACATCAATCAGTTTTAACATCTCGCCCCGGGAGTTTTTCGATAACGGTAAATAAGGCAAAGCACAGCAGCAGAAGTAACAGTGCCGTCACGGCGCCATCCTGACTGCGATAAGAGCCAATTTGCTGGTACAGCCAGAATGGCAGCGTGCGGAAATCATCATTACCAAATAACGCTACAACGCCAAAATCACCAATCGATAATACGCTGGCGAAGGCTAACGCCTGTGCCAGCGGGCGCTTCAGCGCGCGGAGTTCTACAACCTTCAGGCGCTGCCAGCCCTGCATTCCCAGCGACTGACACAACAAACTGTAGCGGCTGTTGATATCGCGCATGGGGTTTTCCAGCACTTTGAGTGCGTAGGGAATAGCCATCAGCGCGTTGGTGAAAATCACAATGCCGTCTGCGCTTTCGGGCAGGCCCACGGTGGTGTTGAAGAGTAAAAAGAAACCTGTAGCCAGCACAATACCTGGCATTGCCAGAATCAGCATTCCTGTCAGTTCCAGGGCTTGTCCGGCTTTGCGTGCCTGTCGGGCATAAAGTTCGCGGCTACTCCAGAGCAACATCATGGTCAGGATAACGCACAACAGCCCCGCCGCCAGCGCGATTCGTAATGAGGTAAATGTCGCCTGCCAGAGCACCGGCTGTTGTAATACGGCCAGAATATTCAGGTTCAGGCCATCCACCACCACCGCCAGAAGTGGCGGCAGCAGAAGCAAAAGCGCCAGCGCAATCAGCGTGAAATCGGTGAGGCGGCTGCGCAGGCTATCCTGCGGATCGCGCCAGCCTGGAATCTGATTCGCCCCAGGCGGGATGGCTTTGCTCAGACGCTGGCTCAGTAATACCAGTACCAGGCAGCAGAGCATCTGTACGATCGCCAGTAGCGCCGCGCGCCCGGGATCGTAGTCGTAGCTCAGGGCCTGATAGATAGCCAGCTCAATCGTGGTGGCCTGTGGGCCGCCGCCAAGCGAGAGCACGGTCGCGAAGCTGGCAAAACAGAGCATAAAGATCAGGGCAGCTACCGGGGGAATTTGCCGACGCAGCCAGGGCCATTCAACGAAACGGAAGAACGACCACCCGCGCATATCCAACTGGGCGGCAAGCTGGCGTTGCTCACCGGGGATGCTTTCCAGCGCCTGTAAAAAGAGTCGCGTGGCCATCGGCATATTGAAAAAGATGTGCGCCAGCAGAATGCCTTTCAGCCCATATGGGGAGAAGGTCCACTCCAGGCCCAGCAGGGTAAAGAGCGAGGCCAGCCAGCCCTGACGGCCATAGACGCTGAGAATACCGAAAACGGCGACCAGCACGGGCAGGATCAGCGTCATGGCGCACAGTCGCAGCAATGCCTGTCTGCCGGGAAATCGTCTTCGGTAAAGTGCTCGTGCCAGAAAAATGGCGGGAATAACCGATAATAACGCCGAGAGAAACGCCTGCCAGAAAGAGAAACGAATGATGTGCCAGAGATAGCTATCGTGCCAGAGAGAGAGCAGATCGCTCTCTGGCGCGTTTAACCATAACGCAAGAAATGCCCCCAGACTTACCGCAACCATCAGGATGGCGGCGAGCAGCCCGGGGAGTAACCAGCCTGCAATTAACGGCTGACGGCGCGTTGCCATTCACTTACCCATGCTGCACGCTGTGCAGCAACCTGCTGCGGCGTAAACTCCAGTGAGGTTTGCGGTTTAGAAAGCTGATCAAAACCTGCCGGTAGCGCAACGCTGGTGACCGGATACATCCAGTTGCCTGTCGGGATAGCATTCTGGAACGCAGGAGAAACCATAAATTTCAGGAACTTCTCTGCCAGTTCTGGCTGCTTGCTGGCGGCGGTACGTGCTGCCACTTCCACCTGCAAGTAGTGGCCTTCAGCAAAGTTTGCTGCCGCGTAATTGTCTTTCTTCTCGGCAATAATGTGGTAAGCCGGAGAGGTGGTATAGCTCAGCACCAGGTCGCTTTCCCCTTTCAGGAACAGACCATAGGCTTCACTCCAGCCCTTCGTGACGGTGACGGTTTTCGCGGCCAGTTTCTGCCAGGCTTCCGGTGCTTTATCGCCATAGACTTTTTGCATCCACAGCAGCAGGCCAAGACCCGGGGTACTGGTGCGCGGATCTTCGTAAATCACGCGCCATTTCTGATCGCTTTCAACCAGCTCTTTCAGGCTTTTTGGCGGGTTCTTCAGCTTGTTTTTGTCATAAACAAAGGCAAAGTAGCCGTAATCAAAGGGAACGAAGGTGTCGTTTTTCCAGCCGCCAGGGACGCTGACGGCATCGGTTGCTACGCCGCTTTTGGCAAACAGCTTCGTTTGCGTGGCGGCGTCCAGCAGGTTGTTATCAAGGCCAAGCACCACGTCGGCTTTGCTGTTTTTCCCTTCCATACGCAGACGGTTAAGCAGCGAAACGCCATCTTCCAGCGCGACAAATTTCAGCTCGCAGTTACAGTCGGCTTCAAAGGCTTTTTTTACCACTGGGCCCGGGCCCCAGTCGGCCGAGAAAGAGTCGTAGGTGTAGACTGTCAGAACAGGCTTAGCAGCAGCAGGCAGTGCAAACAGCACCAGCAGAGGAAGAACTTTTTTTACCACTTTGCACCTCATAGTTGAGTGGCAAAGGATTTTGAGCGACAGCCTCAAATCCCTTCGCCGGCGTTATCCGGATCAGGTTCGACGGGTATTATCTCAGCGCACATCAGTGATGCAGCACCCCGTTGAGAACGGCGGTATTGTAATGATTTGGTGAATATTACGAAAGTGTTATGGCTCAGGGGGCGCAAACCACGCTGATTTAAAGTCAAACCAGCCCAGCGTGTTCATGCGTAAGCCGCGCATACTGCGCTGCCCCTGAATCATCAGCCAGTGGTGGATCAACGGCACGATGTTCTGCTGCGCCAGTAATTGCTGGCACCACGAGGCCAGATTCATCTCACCTGCGCGCCACTGGGCGGCGTCTTGCTGCCAGTCCCGGTCGATACAGTGCTGGATCAACGGCACCTCATACAGGTGCGAAAAGAGCGAGAAATCGAGCGGCAGGGTGAAGTTTGCGCTGTTCAGCCAGATGTCGCTCACCGCATCGCCGCGGTGCCACTCATCATAATCAACTTCCTGGATCTCCAGCGTCACCCCTACGGCTGCCAGCAGTTTCGTCATGATTCGGGCAATAAAGCGATGCTCTACGTGTTCGCGATAGAAGGTCAGGGTGATGGACTCCAGCCCGGCGGGTTTTTCGCATTGCACCGGGCGCGCATGGTGCCAGCGTGGCAACAGCCCATACGCCGGGAACCAGTAGGTCTGATACTGCTCTTCCGCGTGGTAAATCAGGTTGGAAGGGGCAAGCACATGGCTTATCCACTGACGAACTTCCTGATTGGCTCCGCGATGGGTGCGGCTATCAAACAGCAGATAGTAGCAGCCCTCTTCAAGACGGCTTTCGACCGCTTTCTCACCTGTGGTGGGGCCTTCGAGCGTCAGGCCGACGCTGAGCTCTTCGCTGATATCTGGCAATACCCAGACGTTCACTTCGTCGATCAGCGCCCGGTAACCAAAATAGTCATCAAAAGCGCGGATCTTAAGCTGGTTATTATTATTGCGTGAAACGGCGTAAGGCCCGGTACCAATCGGCTGGCTGGCAAAATTATTCAGGGAACTCCATTCGCCAGGCAAGATCATCGACGGCACATAGCCCAGAAGCCAGGGAAGCCATTTGTCTGGCTGCGACAGCTCAATATCCAGCGTCCAGGCGGTCGGCGAATGGATGTGGATGATGTGTGAGTAGAGCGGAAGCTTACGGGCGCGTTCCAGCGACGCGATGACATCGGCCATTTCCAGCTCACGACCGTGGTGGAAATGGATGCCGGGGCGTAAAAAAAAGCGCCAGTGGAGGGGGGAGAGTTGCTGCCAGTGGTGAGCGATATCCGCTTCCAGTTCCCCGTTTTCCTCATTTATGCGCGTCAGGCCGCTGAAGATTTGTCGCGCCATGTGGGTTTCTGAACGCCGTAACGCCGTACCGGGTAACAGATTTTTCATTGGCCGATAGTAGAGTACCCGCAGAATATGCCGCCCCTGGCGAAAGCTCCGCCCGAGATGTGACACCAGCATCTGACGTACGGCTGCCTTGTCGCCCACCAGTTGCACCAGCTGATCGATTCGGTCCTGCTCCAGCAGGTCTTCCGCGCGTTGTTGTTGCAGCGCAAGGCCGGTGTAGAGGAAGGTCAGACGTGAACGTTTACCGCGCCCGGCCTCTGCTTCCCAGTTTAGCCAGCCCTGCTGCTGCATGGTGTTGAGCAGGGTACGCATATGGCGGCGAGAGCAGTTCAGTAAATCGGCCAGCTCATTCAGCGTGGTGTCCTGGGATTGCCCTTCGCAGCATTGCCAGAGGCGGATAAATTGTTGTTGCAGACGACCAGAAGGCATAAAAGGGGAACTCCTGACAAAAAATCAGCAATTTATTTATCCCTATATTAAGCCAATAATTCTTCCCGATGAAGCGAGGAGGTAAATTATGAAGAGGTCTACCGCACGTCAGTTTTATCAGCAGTATTTTTCAGCGACAAAGGGAGTGTCCTGGCTGGCCCGCCAGTGTGCAGAGCAACGGCTGAAAATTTTGGAAGAATTGATGCAGTGGGACGTTACGAAATCGACCTCTTCTCGCTAACTCGCCTCGATCATGTGTGACTGAGTATTGGTGCTAATCACCCGCCAGCAAAATGTTTTTGCTGGCTTTTTTCGTTTACTATTTCACCCAATTTAAACCGCTTTCACAAGGATTTCGTATGCTCTGGTTGATGACGATGGGGCGACGCCTGAACGGCGTGTATGCCGCATTTATGCTGGTGGCTTTTATGATGGGTGTGGCGGGGGCGCTCCAGGCGCCTACGCTCAGCCTGTTCCTCAGCCGCGAAGTCGGGGCGCAGCCATTCTGGGTTGGCCTGTTTTACACCGTCAACGCCATTGCCGGGATCCTGGTCAGCCTGTGGCTTGCTAAGCGTTCCGACAGCCAGGGCGATCGCCGAAAATTGATCCTCTTTTGTTGCGCCATGGCCATCGGTAATGCCTTGCTGTTTGCCTTTAATCGTCACTATATGACGCTGCTCACCTGCGGCGTGCTGCTGGCGGCGCTGGCCAATACCGCCATGCCGCAGCTCTTTGCGCTGGCCCGTGAGTATGCAGACAGTTCTGCCCGCGAAGTGGTGATGTTCAGCTCGGTGATGCGTGCGCAGCTCTCTCTCGCGTGGGTTATTGGCCCACCGCTGGCATTTATGCTGGCGCTGAGTTATGGCTTTACGGTCATGTTTTCGATCGCGGCAGGGATTTTTGCCATCAGCCTTGTACTGATTGCCTTTGCGCTGCCTTCGGTTGCAAGGGTTGAGCAAACGCCAGACAAACTGGTTGCCCAGGTCAGCGGCTGGAAGGATAAAAATGTCCGGATGCTGTTTATCGCCTCCACGCTGATGTGGACTTGCAACACCATGTACATCATCGATATGCCTTTGTGGATCAGTAGTGCGCTGGGTCTACCGGACAAACTTGCGGGCATCCTGATGGGGACGGCCGCAGGGCTTGAGATCCCGGCGATGATTCTGGCGGGTTACTATGTTAAGCGCTTCGGAAAACGCCCGATGATGATTGTTGCCGTGGCGGCAGGGGTGTTGTTCTATCTGGGGCTTATCTTCTTCCATTCGCGCGAGGCGCTGCTGGCGTTACAGTTGTTTAATGCCGTGTTTATCGGGATTGTTGCCGGGATAGGGATGCTCTGGTTTCAGGATTTAATGCCCGGGCGCGCGGGTTCGGCCACAACGTTGTTTACGAACAGTATTTCAACCGGTGTGATTCTGGCGGGGGTGATTCAGGGGGCGCTTTCACAAAGCTACGGGCATTGGGCTGTGTACTGGATGATTGCGGCGATATCCCTGGTGACGCTGGGGCTGACCTGCCGGGTTAAGGATGTCTGATTCTGGAAGGCAGCTTCACGAAAAGAAACGACTTTCTGACAGGTGCAAATAAGGCGCATAGAGTGCGTGGCGGGTGCTTGAGGCTGTTTGCCTCAGGCTTTCGCAAGAGGCAAACAGTGGAGAGTCCCACATCAAAAAAACGATGGGGAGACCAACTTCACAACCAACATTGCGAGGTTAGTCTCTTCATTGCCGAAAATCAATAAGGAGGCTGGAATGCCAAAACGTACTCTGCTGTTAAGTTTGTTTTTGATCTGTACGACGCTGTTGATCTTCACCTGGATGGTGCGCGACTCGCTGTGTGAGCTGCACTTCAGACAGGAGAAAACAGAGCTGGCGGCAGTGTTGGCTTACGAAGCAAAACGTTAGCGGTGTTGGCGGGGGAAGGTTCCCCGCCTCTCCAGAGTGGTTGAGCCTCAACGCACCCTTTTCAATGGCCCGCGCGCTGCGGGCCATTGCCTTTAGCGCATAAACGCAGGTTGTTTTTTCTCGTATGCGGAAATTGCGTCTTCATGCTGTAACGTCAGACCAATACTGTCCAGGCCGTTCAGCATACAATGGCGACGGAATGCATCAATACTAAAGCTATAAGTTTTATCACCGGCTTTCACCACTTCCGCTTCCAGATCCACTTCAAACGATATGCCCGGATTTGCCTGCACCAGCGCAAACAGCTCATCGACCTGTTCATCGCTCAACGTGACCGGCAGCAGCTGGTTGTTGAAGCTGTTGCCGTAGAAGATATCCGCGAAGCTCGGGGCAATGACCACTTTAAAGCCGTAGTCAGTGAGTGCCCAGGGGGCGTGTTCACGTGATGAACCGCAGCCAAAGTTTTCCCTGGCCAGAAGAATCGATGCACCCTTATATTCCGGGAAGTTCAGCACGAATTCCGGGTTAGGGACTTCGCCTTTATCGTCCAGGAAACGCCAGTCATTAAACAGGTGAGCGCCAAAACCTGTGCGAGTCACTTTCTGTAAAAACTGCTTAGGAATGATTGCATCGGTATCGACGTTGGCCGCATCCAGTGGGACAACCAGGCCTGTATGTTGGGTAAATTTCTCTGCCATGATTGTCTCCTTATTTCAGGCTGCGAATGTCGGCGAAATGGCCGGTAACTGCCGCAGCGGCGGCCATAGCCGGGCTGACCAGGTGGGTGCGCCCACCACGGCCCTGACGGCCTTCAAAGTTACGGTTACTGGTAGAAGCGCAGCGCTCGCCCGGATTCAGACGGTCGTTGTTCATCGCCAGACACATGGAGCAGCCAGGCAAGCGCCACTCAAAACCGGCTTCGATAAAGATTTTGTCCAGACCTTCTGCTTCTGCCTGCGCTTTAACCGGGCCAGAGCCAGGTACGACCAGCGCCTGAACGCCTGGCGCGACTTTGCGGCCTTTGGCAATCTCAGCGGCTGCACGCAAGTCTTCAATACGGGAGTTGGTGCAAGAGCCAATAAACACTTTGTCGATTGCGACGTCTGTCAACGGGACGCCTGGCTTCAGCCCCATATAGGTCAGTGCTTTTTCTGCGCTGGCGCGCTCGACCGGGTCGGCGAATGATGCCGGGTCAGGGATAGTGTCATTGACGGAAATTACCTGGCCTGGGTTAGTTCCCCAGGTGACCTGCGGAGCAATGTCTTCTGCCTGGAGCGTGACAACCGTATCAAAGGTTGCTCCGTCGTCGGTGCTCAGGGTTTTCCAGTATTCAACCGCGTTGGCAAAATCCTGATCTTTCGGTGCGTGCAAACGACCCTTCACATAGTTGAAGGTGGTTTCGTCAGGCGCGACCAGACCGGCTTTGGCGCCCATCTCAATGGCCATGTTGCACAGGGTCATACGGCCTTCCATGCTTAACGCCTGGATAGCGTCGCCGCAGAACTCGACAACGTGGCCCGTGCCGCCCGCGCTACCGGTTTTACCGATAATCGCCAGCACGATGTCTTTAGCGGTAATGCCTGGTGCGGCTTTACCCTTCACTTCAATCTTCATGGTTTTGGCACGACCCTGTTTCAGGGTCTGCGTGGCCAGCACGTGTTCGACTTCAGACGTACCAATACCGAAGGCCAGTGCGCCGAACGCGCCGTGTGTCGCGGTATGGGAGTCGCCACAGACAATGGTCATCCCCGGCAGGGTGATGCCCTGTTCCGGCCCCATAACGTGCACAATGCCCTGATACGGGTGGTTCAGGTCATACAGCTCAACACCAAATTCGTTGCAGTTCTTAATCAGCTCCTGCATCTGGATACGCGCCATCTCACCCGACGCATTGATGTCTTTAGTCTGAGTGGAAACGTTGTGATCCATGGTGGCGAAAGTTTTGCCTGGCTGGCGTACCGGGCGCTTGTGTGCGCGCAAGCCGTCAAAGGCCTGCGGAGAGGTCACTTCGTGCACCAGATGACGGTCGATGTACAACAGTGGTGTTTCGTTGGCTGCCTCATAAACCACGTGGGCATCGAACAACTTTTCGTATAACGTCTTCGCCATGATTACACCCCTTCAGCGACATAGCGGGCAATGATATCGCCCATTTCATCGGTACTGACTGCCGCCGTGCCACGTGCTAAATCACCGGTACGGACGCCTTCTTCCAACGCACGGTTAATGGCGTTTTCAATTGCCGTTGCGGCATCGCCCGCATCCAGGCTGTAACGCAGCAACAGTGCCAGAGACAGGATCTGCGCGATAGGGTTAGCGATGTTTTTGCCTGCGATATCCGGTGCAGAGCCGCCAGCCGGTTCGTACAGACCAAACCCTTCTTCATTGAGGCTTGCGGAAGGCAACATCCCCATAGAGCCGGTGATCATCGCGCACTCATCCGACAGAATGTCGCCGAACAGGTTAGAGCACAGCAGCACATCAAACTGGGAAGGATCCTTGATCAGCTGCATGGTGGCGTTGTCGATGTACATGTGCGACAGCTCAACGTCCGGGTACTCTTTTGCGATTTCGCTGACGATTTCACGCCACAAAATAGAAGACTGCAACACGTTCGCTTTATCAATTGAGGTCACTTTATGACGGCGTTTACGCGCAGACTCAAAAGCGATGTGGGCGATACGTTCGATTTCAAAACGGTGATACACCTCGGTATCAAAGGCTTTCTCATGCTGACCGCTGCCTTCACGGCCTTTCGGTTGACCAAAATAGATCCCGCCGGTCAGTTCACGCACGCACAGAATGTCGAAGCCATTTGCGGCGATGTCTGCACGCAGAGGGCAGAACTCTTCCAGCCCCTGGTACAGCTTCGCCGGACGCAGGTTGCTGAACAGCTTAAAATGCTTACGCAGGGGCAGCAGCGCGCCACGCTCCGGTTGCTCTGCCGGTGGCAGGTGTTCCCATTTTGGGCCGCCAACGGAGCCGAACAGCACAGCATCTGCATTTTCGCAGCCTTCAACGGTTGCTTTTGGCAGCGGCGTGCCGTGGTTATCAATAGCAATGCCGCCTACATCGTAGTGGCTGGTGGTAATTTTCATCGCAAAACGCGAACGAACGGCTTCCAGTACTTTCAGCGCCTGTGCCATCACTTCCGGGCCAATTCCATCACCCGGTAACACAGCAATATGGTAATTCTTCGACATTACACGGTTTCCTTATTGTTCTCTTTATTCTGAGCTTTGCGTTGCAATTCTTTTTCGACTTCAGCGGCACGCCAGATGTTGTTCAGGACGTGAACCATTGCTTTTGCAGAGGATTCAACGATATCGGTCGCCAGGCCTACGCCGTGGAAACGACGTCCGTTATGGGTAACAACGATATCCACCTGACCCAGGGCATTTTTCCCCTGGCCTTTGGCCGTCAGGTCATATTTAACCAACTCTACGTCATACTCGGTGACGCGATTGATAGCCTGGTAAATGGCATCAACCGGTCCGTTGCCGTTAGCGGCCTCGGCTTTGATTTCATCCCCGCAGGCCAGTTTGACGGAGGCTGTTGCGATGTCGCTGGAGCCGGACTGCACGCTGAAGTAATCCAGGCGGAAATGCTCTGGCTCTTCCTGCTGTTTGTTGATGAAAGCCAGTGCTTCCAGGTCGTAGTCGAATACCTGACCTTTTTTGTCTGCCAGCTTCAGGAAGGCGTCATACAGCTGATCCATGTTGTAGTCGCTGTCCTTGTAACCCATCTCTTCCATGCGGTGTTTCACTGCCGCACGGCCAGAGCGTGAAGTCAGGTTCAGCTGTACCTGGTTCAGACCGATGGATTCCGGGGTCATGATTTCGTAGTTTTCGCGGTTCTTGATCACGCCATCCTGGTGAATACCGGAGGAGTGTGCGAATGCGCCCGTGCCCACAATCGCTTTGTTTGCCGGGATTGGCATGTTGCAGATCTGGCTGACGGTCTGGCTGGTGCGCCAGATTTCATTGTGATTAATGCGCGTGTTCACGTTCATGATATCTTTGCGCACTTTAATCGCCATGATCACTTCTTCCAGTGAACAGTTACCCGCACGTTCGCCGATACCGTTCATTGCACCTTCTACCTGACGCGCACCGGCGTGGACGGCGGCAATGGCATTACCGACGGCCAGACCTAAATCGTCATGGGTATGAACGGAAATAATCGCTTTGTCGATGTTTGGCACGCGGTCATACAGGCCAGTGATGATGTTGGAGAACTCAAACGGCATGGTATAGCCGACGGTGTCCGGGATGTTGATGGTTCTGGCACCGGCATTGATCGCCGCTTCAACGACGCGCGCCAAATCTTCAATTGGCGTACGGCCAGCATCTTCACAGGAGAATTCCACATCGTCTGTGTAGTTGCGAGCACGTTTAACCATGTACACGGCGCGTTCGATAACTTCATCCAGCGTGCTGCGCAGCTTGGTGGCAATGTGCATTGGTGAGGTGGCAATAAAGGTATGAATACGGAAGGCTTCCGCCACTTTCAGCGATTCGGCAGCAACGTCGATATCTTTCTCAACGCAGCGCGCCAGGCCACACACACGGCTGTTTTTGATGGTGCGTGCGATGGTTTGTACGGATTCGAAATCACCCGGAGAAGAGACAGGGAAACCGACCTCCATGACGTCAACACCCATACGTTCGAGGGCCAGTGCAATCTGGAGTTTTTCTTTTACACTCAGGCTTGCCTGTAATGCCTGTTCACCGTCACGCAAAGTTGTATCGAAAATAATGACTTGCTGGCTCATGGGTTAGGTCCTTGTCTGTCTTAGGGCGCCTTGCTACGAGCATAAAAAAACCCGCGCAGTGGCGCGGGTTTCTTGTATTACTGGTGACGATTCAACGCTGAATTTCGCCCGCCAGTCTACCGCGCACAGTGGATGCGTTTAGTAGTAGTAGACCGGTGAAACGAATGGTGCGAATCATGAATCGTGCTCCAGATAAAATCGATATGCTTTTAGTGGTACTGGATACGACGATTCATGTCAACCCCTGACAGGGAAAAAGGGCAGTAATCCGGGCGTGAAAGAGAAAGTTCGCTTTAGCTTATTGTGCTGGTTTTCTGTTTTCCAGCAACGCTAATTGTCTTATTTTGGACTGAGTATTCACTTGACGAATGATTTATTCATAATTCGTATCAATTAAACATATAATTTGTTTTATCAACCCTTAAGCATAAATGCTTTTTGTTTCATCAGGTTAAATAATTTCGCAATAATGATGCTTCGCCGGATGATGATAGATTGTTAATCACTCTTTAGCGGTATTGATTAATAGTTTAATAATACTTAAGTCATCATTAACCAGAGAGGTGATTGTTTATTGGTATGGTTTATGGTTTCATCTCAATCCTAATGTTATTCGTATCAATTGAACTGATTTTCATCTCATCAGGGTTGAGAACCCAATACATTCATTTGTAATGGCGACTTCTTTATTTATTCTGATTTTAAAACATTTCTCTTTCGCTGGTTCTATATGCATGGTAAATCATATTTTTCGATGTTCTTGCAACATTTTGATTAAGGGATATTAGCGTGACAGTGGAGTTAAAAGTGTCAAAAAATAATATTAAACAATCTCAAGTTCATGATGGGATGAAACCTCAGTTACGCACAGTAGATCTCAATCTGTTAACCGTATTTGATGCGGTGATGCAGGAGCAGAATATCACTCGGGCCGCTAACTCTCTGGGTATGTCTCAGCCTGCGGTAAGTAATGCCGTTTCCAGACTTAAGGTGATGTTTAACGACGAGCTTTTTGTCCGCTACGGCAGAGGGATACAGCCTACTGCGCGAGCCTATCAGCTGTTCGGCTCTATTCGCCAGGCACTCCAGCTTGTTCAGAATGAGTTGCCCGGTTCAGGGTTTGAACCCCTGAGCAGTGAGCGCGTGTTTAACCTGTGTGTCTGTAGCCCGTTAGATAATTATCTGACTTCAGTGATATACAATAAGGTTGAAGAGATCGCACCCAATATTCATCTGGTATTTAAATCGTCACTGAATCAAAACACCGAACATCAGCTGCGTTATCAGGAAACTGAGTTTGTTCTGGGCTACGAAGAATTCCGCCGACCTGAATTTTCCTGTGTTCCTCTGTTTAAAGATGAAATGGTGTTAGTTGCTTGTAAAAAACATCCGCGAATGAATTCACCGCTACGTGAAGCAGATGTTTATAATGAGCAACACGCAGTTGTTTCCCTCGACAGATATGCCTCTTTTAGCCAGCCATGGTATGACACCGTTGATAAACAAGCATGTGTTGCCTATCAGGGAATGGCGATGGTAAGTGTTTTAAATATCGTCTCCCAGACTCAGCTGGTTGCTATTGCGCCGCGCTGGTTAGCGGAAGAATTTGCTGAGCAGCTTGAACTTCAGATTCTGCCATTGCCACTGAAGCTAAATAGCCGGACTTGCTATCTTTCATGGCATGAAGCCGCTGGCCGGGATAAAGGCCATCAGTGGATGGAAGAGTTACTTATCAGCGTTTGCCGCCGATAAGCTCATCGGGATAAATCCTCCTTGTGCCTGTGATTTATCCCGGTTTATTTAGAATGTATGGAGTTTTATTCTGTGAGATTTTTTTATACATGCCGTTTCGCTCTCAAAAATAGATGAATTCCTGATTCTGTTCATTTTTAAACGATGATTAATCATCGTGTTCACTTATTCCAGATGAATTCACCATATCCCCTCGTAATGCCTGTTTTTTCTGCTTTAATCTCCATTTGAGGCTCTCGGTTTGCTAATTGCCTGCCTCATAGCGAGCGGTTAAGGTAAATGACACTCTGCAAAATATAAGATTGGGTTAGCCCAGTCAGAAGACGGCGCGGAAATGAATTCTGCGGTCTGTCTATAACAAAGCCTGGAGGCAAAGCATGGAGATGTTGTCTGGCGCGGAAATGGTTGTCCGATCGCTTATCGATCAGGGCGTGAAGCAAGTATTCGGCTATCCTGGGGGCGCGGTCCTCGATATTTACGATGCGCTGCATACGGTGGGTGGCATTGACCATGTGCTGGTACGTCATGAACAAGCCGCCGTGCACATGGCTGATGGGCTGGCTCGCGCAACCGGTGAAGTGGGCGTCGTGCTGGTGACGTCTGGCCCTGGGGCGACCAACGCCATCACCGGTATTGCCACCGCGTATATGGATTCTATCCCGCTGGTTATTCTCTCCGGACAAGTTGCTACCTCGCTGATTGGTTATGATGCCTTCCAGGAGTGCGACATGGTGGGGATCTCCCGTCCTGTTGTTAAGCACAGTTTTCTGGTTAAACAGACCGAAGACATCCCCGGGGTGCTGAAAAAAGCGTTCTGGCTGGCATCAAGCGGTCGCCCTGGCCCGGTGGTTGTTGACCTGCCAAAAGATATCCTGAACCCGGCAAACAAGCTGCCTTATGTCTGGCCGGACTCGGTCAGTATGCGTTCCTACAACCCCACCACTCAGGGGCACAAAGGGCAGATCAAACGTGCATTACAGACGCTGCTTGCTGCGAAAAAGCCAGTTGTCTATGTGGGGGGCGGCGCGGTCAACGCTGCCTGTGAAGAGCAGCTTCGCACACTGATTGAGAAATTAAATCTCCCGGTGGCTTCTTCATTGATGGGGCTGGGGGCGTTTCCTGCGACGCACCGTCAGGCGCTCGGCATGTTGGGGATGCATGGTACGTATGAAGCCAACATGACAATGCATAATTCCGATGTCATCTTTGCCGTTGGCGTGCGTTTTGACGACCGTACGACGAATAACCTCGCAAAATATTGTCCTGATGCGACCGTGCTGCACATCGATATTGACCCAACATCTATCTCTAAAACGGTGCCGGCAGATGTGCCGATTGTGGGCGATGCGCGTCAGGTTCTGGAACAAATGCTGGAGCTGCTGGCACAAGAAACGGCGACGCAACCCCTGGATGAGATCCGTGACTGGTGGCAGCAGATTGAACAGTGGCGTGCGCGTCATTGCCTGAAGTACGACACGCACAGTGAGAACATTAAGCCACAGGCGGTTATCGAAACGATTTGGCGACTGACGAAAGGCGAGGCGTATGTGACCTCCGATGTCGGTCAGCACCAGATGTTTGCTGCGCTTTACTACCCGTTCGACAAACCCCGCCACTGGATAAACTCAGGCGGTTTGGGGACGATGGGCTTTGGCCTGCCTGCCGCGCTGGGGGTGAAACTGGCGCTGCCAAATGAAACCGTCATTTGCGTGACCGGCGATGGCAGTATCCAGATGAACATTCAGGAACTCTCCACCGCCCTGCAATATGAACTTCCGGTGCTGGTGCTGAATCTTAACAACGGTTATCTCGGCATGGTGAAACAGTGGCAGGATATGATCTATTCTGGCCGCCACTCGCAATCGTACATGACGTCGCTGCCGGACTTTGTTCGCCTGGCTGAGGCTTACGGCCATGTTGGAATGCGTGTGTCCGATCCTGCAGAGCTGGAAACAAAACTCGGCGAAGCGCTTGAGCACGTGAAAAACAACCGCCTTGTTTTTGTGGATGTCATTGTGGACGGTGCAGAGCACGTTTACCCGATGCACATTCGCGGTGGCGGTATGGACGAGATGTGGTTAAGCAAAACGGAGAGAACCTGATATGCGCCGGATATTATCTGTATTACTGGAAAACGAGTCGGGCGCATTGTCTCGCGTCATTGGGCTGTTTGCACAGCGCGGCTATAACATTGAAAGCCTTACCGTTGCGCCAACTGACGATCCAACGCTTTCACGCATGACTATCCAGACCGTTGGCGATGCCAAAGTTCTGGAGCAGATCGAAAAGCAGCTGCACAAGCTGGTTGATGTACTGCGGGTCAGTGAACTGGGGCAGGGGGCCTATGTTGAACGTGAAGTAATGCTGGTGAAAATTCAGGCCAGCGGCTACGGGCGTGAAGAGGTCAAACGCAATACAGACATCTTCCGTGGGCAAATTATTGATGTAACGCCTTCTATATATACGGTTCAGCTTGCAGGAACGAGCGATAAACTGGATGCTTTCCTGGCGTCCGTTCGCGATGTAGCAAAAATTGTCGAGGTAGCGCGCTCAGGCATCGTGGGACTTTCCCGCGGCGAGAAAATCATGCGCTAGTTGTCAAAAAGGTTCGCCTCTTTCTGCCCGGTCACCAAAGCCGGGCTTTTTTTTGCGTAATCGACCGCCAACGCAGATAAAAGCGGTTGCCGCGAGGGCTATTCTGCGTTTAGATGTTAAAAGATTTAACCATAACCTTGACAGGGCCATGGACTCTTTTCTTTTTTTAAGGGGCAATTGTGAAACTGGATGAAATCGCCCGGCTCGCCGGCGTGTCACGAACTACGGCGAGCTATGTGATTAACGGTAAAGCAAAGCAGTACCGTGTCAGCGATAAGACCGTTGAAAAAGTTATGGCGGTGGTTCGTGAACATAACTACCATCCGAATGCTGTCGCAGCCGGCTTACGCGCCGGGCGTACCCGCTCTATTGGCCTGGTGATCCCAGACCTGGAAAACACCAGCTATACCCGTATTGCCAACTACCTTGAACGCCAGGCACGTCAGCGTGGTTATCAGTTGTTGATCGCCTGCTCGGAAGATCAGCCTGACAACGAGATGCGTTGCATTGAACACCTGCTGCAACGCCAGGTGGATGCGATCATCGTCTCAACCTCCTTACCGCCAGAGCATCCCTTCTATCAACGCTGGGCAAATGATCCGTTCCCAATTGTCGCGCTTGACCGCGCGCTTGACCGGGAACACTTCACCAGCGTCGTGGGGGCTGACCAGGACGATGCAGAAATGCTGGCTGCTGAGCTGCGCACCTTCCCGGCCGAAACCGTACTGTACCTGGGAGCCTTACCTGAGCTTTCCGTGAGCTTCCTGCGTGAGCAGGGGTTCCGCACGGCCTGGAAAGATGACCCTCGTGAGGTGCATTACCTCTATGCCAACAGTTATGAGCGTGAAGCGGCAGCCCAGTTATTCGAAAAATGGCTCGAAACGCACCCGATGCCGCAGGCGCTTTTCACCACCTCGTTTGCGCTGTTGCAGGGCGTGATGGACGTGACCTTGCGTCGTGATGGAAAGCTGCCTTCTGATCTGGCGATTGCGACGTTTGGTGATAACGAGCTGCTCGACTTCCTTCAGTGCCCTGTTCTGGCTGTGGCTCAGCGCCACCGTGATGTGGCGGAGCGCGTGCTTGAGATAGTCCTGGCAAGTCTTGATGAGCCACGTAAGCCGAAGCCGGGTCTGTCCCGAATCAAACGTAATCTCTATCGTCGTGGAATTTTGAGCCGTCACTAATGAATTAGCCGGGCCGTGAAAACGGCCCTTTTTTGACAAATTAATGAGAAGAATAATTCCCGGATAAAATTTAGGATAATTCCTTAGGAATCATAGCCTGCTATTTTTCTTAATTCATTTTGGCTTTTAAATTGCCTTTAAAAGAACATTTATAGACTTTTTAAATGCTGACTTTGTATTATTTTGTTACAAAGGTCATTCGGGCGATGAATTATCAGACGTTTTTCCAGCCTGCACACCAGCCCGTAAGCCCGCCTGCGCGCCCGCATGACACCTTGATGAATCTGGCGCTGTTATCCCCTGAGAATATGTCTTAAAATGCTGCCCGCGTCGCAAACTGACACTTTATATTTCCCTGCGATGATATTGAGTGATTTTTAACGCTAGTGTGCATATTCGGTTTTTTTCTTACAAATATTCATAACGTTAATTTTGCCTCGCCAGTTGTTCAGTTATTAATCAGCTCGGGATATATCTGCAAATCGAGGGCTTTCGGGTCCATATAGCGATAGTCCTGGCTTGACAAGCTTTTCCCTCGCTCCGTAAACTCCTTTAGGTGGGAATTTGTGGGTTAAAGTGGTGAGGAGGGGTGAGGCTGGCATGTTCCGTGGAGCAACGTTAGTCAATCTCGACAGCAAAGGGCGTTTATCGGTTCCAACACGATACCGCGACCAGCTGATTGAGAACGCTTCAGGTCAAATGGTTTGCACCATTGACATCAACCACCCCTGCCTGCTGCTTTACCCCTTGCCTGAATGGGAAATTATTGAGCAAAAGCTGTCGCGACTGTCGAGCATGAACCCGCAAGAACGCCGTGTGCAGCGGCTGTTATTGGGACATGCCAGTGAGTGTCAGATGGATAACGCGGGGCGATTACTGATTGCGCCTGTGTTGCGGCAACATGCCGGTCTGACAAAAGAAGTGATGCTGGTCGGCCAGTTCAACAAGTTTGAACTGTGGGATGAAACGACCTGGTATCAACAGGTCAAGGAAGATATCGACGCTGAGCAATCTGATTCCGCAACCTTGTCGGACCGATTGCAGGACTTGTCTCTATAAATATGATGGAAAATTATAAACATACAACGGTGTTGCTGGATGAGGCCGTTAATGGCCTGAACATTCGTCCGGATGGCATCTACATTGATGGCACTTTTGGTCGCGGTGGTCACTCGCGTTTGATCCTCTCCCAACTTGGAGCGGAAGGACGCCTGCTGGCAATCGATCGCGATCCGCAGGCGATTGCCGTTGCGCAAACCATCGATGACCCACGCTTTTCCATCGTGCATGGACCTTTCTCTGCGCTGGCTGATTACGTGGCTGAGCGCGGACTGACGGGCAAGATCGACGGAATTCTTCTCGATCTTGGCGTTTCTTCACCTCAACTTGATGACGCAGAGCGTGGCTTCTCCTTTATGCGCGATGGCCCGCTGGACATGCGCATGGACCCGACTCGCGGTCAATCTGCTGCTGAATGGCTACAAACTGCTGACGAAGCGGATATCGCCTGGGTGATAAAAACCTTCGGTGAAGAGCGTTTTGGCAAGCGTATTGCGCGCGCTATCGTTGAGCGTAACCGTGTAGAACCTATGACCCGCACCAAAGAGCTGGCAGAAGTCATCGCGGCCGCCACTCCGGTAAAGGACAAGCACAAACATCCCGCGACCCGTACCTTCCAGGCGGTGCGCATCTGGGTAAACAGTGAACTGGAGGAAATAGAGCTGGCGCTAAAAAGCTCGCTCGACGTGCTGGCCCCGGGTGGGCGGTTATCCATCATCAGCTTCCATTCGCTGGAAGACCGCATTGTGAAGCGCTTTATGCGTGAGCAAAGCCGCGGTCCACAAGTTCCAGCGGGCCTGCCGATGACGGAAGAACAACTCAGGAAACTGGGTGGCCGTCAGTTGCGAGCATTAGGCAAGTTGATGCCGGGCGAAGAAGAGGTGGCAGAGAATCCACGTGCCCGTAGTTCAGTGCTGCGTGTTGCAGAGAGGACGAACGCATGATCAGCAGAGTGACAGAGACCCTAAGCAAAGTTAAGGGATCGTTAGGAAGCAACGAGCGCCATGCCTTGCCTGGCGTGATCGGCGACGATCTTTTGCGGTTTGGGAAGCTGCCACTCTGCTTGTTCATTTGCATCATTGTGACGGCAGTAACGGTGGTCACCACGGCCCACCATACCCGTTTATTAACGGCGCAACGCGAGCAGATGGTACTGGAACGCGATGCGCTTGATATTGAATGGCGAAATCTGATCCTTGAAGAAAACGCGCTCGGCGATCACAGCCGGGTTGAACGGATCGCAACGGAAAAGCTGCAATTGCAGCATGTTGATCCTTCTCAGGAAAATATCGTAGTACAAAAATAAGGGAAAACGCGACGCATGAGAGTAGCGGCAAAAACGCAAAAACCAAAACGTCAGGAAGAGCAGGCCAACTTTATCAGTTGGCGTTTTGCGTTGCTGTGCGGCTGCATTTTACTGGCGCTGACTTTCCTGCTGGGGCGTGTCGCCTGGCTGCAAATCGTCGCGCCTGACATGCTGGTGCGTCAGGGGGATATGCGTTCCCTGCGCGTACAGGAAGTCTCGACTTCTCGCGGGATGATCACCGATCGCTCTGGCCGTCCGCTGGCGGTGAGCGTGCCGGTTAAAGCTATCTGGGCCGATCCTAAAGAGCTTCATGACGCCGGCGGGATCACGCTCGATAACCGCTGGAAAGCACTTTCAGATGCGCTGAAAATGCCGCTGGACCAGCTGGCGTCGCGTGTTAACGCAAACCCGAAAGGGCGCTTTATCTATCTGGCGCGTCAGGTGAACCCTGATATGGCCGACTACATCAGAAAACTGAAGCTTCCGGGGATCCATCTGCGTGAAGAATCACGTCGTTATTATCCTTCCGGCGAAGTAACCGCTCACCTCATCGGCTTCACCAACGTCGATAGCCAGGGGATCGAGGGCGTAGAAAAAAGCTTTGATAAATGGCTAACCGGCCAGCCTGGCGAGCGTATTGTGCGTAAAGACCGCTACGGCCGCGTTATTGAAGACATCTCGTCAACGGACAGCCAGGCGGCGCACAACCTTGCGCTGAGTATTGATGAGCGCTTGCAGGCGCTGGTCTATCGCGAACTGAACAACGCTGTGGCTTTCAACAAAGCGGAATCAGGAAGCGCCGTGCTGGTAGATGTGAGCACGGGGGAAGTTCTGGCGATGGCGAACAGCCCGTCCTATAACCCGAACAACTTTACGGGCACCGCGAAAGACGCGATGCGTAACCGGGCAATCACGGACGTGTTTGAGCCTGGTTCAACAGTCAAACCCATGGTAGTGATGACTGCGCTCCAGCGCGGCATCGTGAATGAAAGTACGGTTCTGAATACGATCCCTTACCGAATTAACGGTCACGAAATCAAAGACGTGGCACGTTACAGCGAATTGACCCTGACCGGGGTTTTGCAGAAGTCGAGTAACGTCGGTGTTTCAAAACTGGCGTTAGCGATGCCGTCCTCAGCGTTAGTAGAGACTTACTCACGTTTTGGGCTAGGAAAGGCGACCAATTTGGGGTTGGTCGGAGAACGCAGTGGCTTATATCCTCAAAAACAACGGTGGTCTGACATAGAGAGGGCCACCTTCTCTTTCGGCTACGGGCTAATGGTAACCCCGTTACAGTTAGCGCGAGTCTACGCCACGATTGGCAGCTATGGCGTTTATCGTCCGCTGTCGATTACCAAAGTTGATCCACCGGTTCCGGGAGAGCGTATCTTCCCGGAATCTATCGTTCGTACCGTTGTTCACATGATGGAAAGCGTGGCACTGCCAGGCGGCGGTGGCGTGAAGGCGGCGATTAAAGGCTATCGCATCGCCATTAAAACCGGTACGGCGAAAAAAGTCGGGCCAGACGGCCGCTATATCAACAAATACATTGCCTATACCGCAGGCGTTGCGCCTGCAAGCAATCCGCGTTTTGCGCTGGTGGTCGTCATTAACGATCCACAGGCGGGTAAATACTACGGCGGCGCCGTCTCCGCGCCTGTGTTCGGGGCTATCATGGGTGGCGTGTTACGCACCATGAACGTTGAACCGGATGCGCTGGCGACGGGCGAAAAAAGTGAATTTGTAATTAATCAAGGCGAGGGTACAGGTGGCAGATCGTAATTTGCGCGACCTTCTCGCTCCGTGGGTGCCAAATGCACCGGAGCGAGCACTGCGGGAGATGGTACTGGACAGCCGTATGGCTGCTTCTGGCGATCTTTTTGTAGCGGTGGTCGGTCATCAGGCGGACGGGCGTCGATATATCCCGCAGGCGATTGCGCAAGGTGTAGCTGCCATTATTGCTGAGGCAAAAGATGAAGCAACCGACGGTGAAATCCGTGAAATGCATGGTGTGCCGGTCATCTATCTCAGCCAGTTAAGCGAACGCCTTTCCGCACTGGCGGGGCGTTTCTATCATGAGCCTTCTGACCAGTTACGCCTGATTGGCGTGACCGGAACCAACGGTAAAACCACGACCACGCAGTTAATGGCGCAGTGGGCGCAGTTGCTGGGTGAAACCAGTGCGGTGATGGGGACCGTGGGCAATGGCCTGCTGGGCAAAGTGAACCCAACGGAAAATACCACCGGTTCTGCGGTAGACGTGCAGCATGTGCTGGCGGGTCTGGCAGGGCAGGGTGCAACGTTCGCCGCAATGGAAGTCTCTTCACACGGGCTGGTGCAGCACCGCGTAGCGGCACTGAAATTTGCTGCTTCCGTGTTTACCAACCTGAGCCGTGACCACCTCGACTATCACGGGGATATGGAGCATTACGAAGCAGCAAAATGGCTGCTTTACTCCACGCATCACTGCGGGCAGGCGATCATCAACGCTGATGACGACGTGGGCCGCCGCTGGCTGGCTAAGCTGCCGGATGCGGTTGCGGTGTCCATGGAAGATCATATCAACCCTGATTGCCACGGCCGCTGGCTGAAGGCGGTTGAGGTGAATTATCACGATAGCGGAGCCACCATTCGCTTTACCTCTTCCTGGGGTGACGGCGAGATTGAAAGCCGCCTGATGGGCGCGTTTAACGTCAGCAATCTGTTGCTGGCACTGGCAACGTTACTGGCGCTGGGTTACCCGATGGCAGAGCTGCTGAAAACTGCCGAGCGCCTGCAACCGGTTTGCGGCCGCATGGAAGTGTTCAGCGCGCCAGGTAAACCGACCGTGGTGGTGGATTACGCGCATACCCCGGATGCCCTGGAAAAAGCGCTGGAAGCGGCACGTCTGCACTGTGCCGGTAAACTCTGGTGTGTCTTTGGCTGCGGCGGCGATCGCGATAAAGGCAAACGTCCGCTGATGGGCGCTATTGCTGAACAGTTCGCGGATATTCCGGTTGTGACCGATGACAACCCGCGTACTGAAGAGCCTCGTGCCATCATCAACGACATTCTGGCAGGAATGCTGGACGCAGGCCGTGCGCGTGTTGTTGAAGGCCGCGCCGAAGCGGTGACGAATACCATTATGCAGGCCCAGGAGAACGATGTGGTTCTGCTGGCCGGTAAAGGCCATGAAGATTATCAGATTGTCGGGGCTCGCCGTCTGGATTATTCAGACCGCGTGACCGCAGCACGTCTGCTGGGAGTGGTGGCATGATTAGCATAACGCTAAGCCAGGCCGCTCAGGTCTTACAAGGGACGCTGCATGGTCAGGATCTGACCATTGACGCCGTAACGACGGATACCCGCAAGGTCACTTCGGGCTGCCTGTTCGTCGCACTGAAGGGCGAACGTTTTGACGCACACGACTTTGCCGAACAGGCAAAAGAGAGCGGGGCAGGCGCGCTGCTGGTGAGCCGCAAACTGGATACCGATCTGCCGCAGATTGTGGTGGCTGATACACGTCTGGCATTTGGCGAACTGGCTGCATGGGTTCGCCAGCAGGTCCCGGCCCGCATCGTGGCGCTGACGGGATCATCTGGCAAAACGTCAGTAAAAGAGATGACGGCTGCCATCCTGAGCCAGTGCGGCAACACTCTTTATACGGCTGGCAATCTAAATAATGACATTGGCGTGCCGATGACATTACTTCGCCTGACCAAAAAGCATGAATTTGCCGTTATCGAGTTAGGGGCAAACCACCAGGGTGAAATCGCCTGGACCGTGAGTTTGACTCGCCCGGAAGCGGCGCTGGTCAATAACCTGGCGGCTGCGCACCTGGAAGGCTTTGGCTCTCTGGAAGGTGTTGCGAAAGCAAAAGGCGAGATCTACACCGGTCTGCCGGCTGACGGTATCGCCATTATGAATGCCGACAACAATGACTGGCTGAACTGGCAGAGCATTATTGGTTCACGTAAAACCTGGCGCTTCTCACCCAATGCGGCCAACAGTGATTTTACCGCAACCAATATCCATGTGACCTCGCATGGCACGGAGTTCACTCTCAATACCCCTACGGGCGGCATTGACGTGCTGCTGCCGTTGCCGGGTCGCCATAACATCGCTAATGCGCTTGCTGCTGCCGCGTTGTCTACGGCGGTGGGGGCGACTCACGAAGCGATTAAAACCGGTCTGGCTGATCTGAAAGCCGTGCCGGGGCGTCTGTTCCCAGTCCAGCTGGCTGAGAACAAACTGCTGCTGGATGACTCATACAACGCGAACGTGGGTTCGATGACCGCAGCGGTACAGGTGTTGTCAGAGATGCCGGGTTATCGCGTGATGGTTGTTGGCGATATGGCTGAGCTGGGTGATGAAAGTGAAGCCTGCCACGTTCAGGTGGGTGAAGCGGCGAAAGCGGCAGGCATTGATTGCGTGTTGAGCGCAGGAAAACTGAGCCAGGCGATTAGCCATGCCAGTGGTGTTGGTGAACATTTTGCCGATAAAGCGCCACTGATTGAACGTCTTAAATCGTTGATTGCAGAAAAACAAATTGTGACAGTGCTTGTGAAAGGTTCACGTAGTGCCGCCATGGAAGAGGTTGTGCACGCATTACAGGAGAACGGAACATGTTAGTTTGGCTGGCCGAACATTTGGTCAAATATTATTCAGGCTTTAACGTCTTTTCCTATCTGACGTTTCGCGCCATTGTCAGCCTGCTGACCGCGCTGTTCATCTCATTGTGGATGGGCCCGCGCATGATTGCCCGTTTACAAAAACTCTCTTTCGGCCAGGTTGTCCGTAATGATGGTCCGGAGTCGCACTTTAGCAAGCGTGGCACCCCGACCATGGGCGGGATTATGATCCTGACCGCCATTGTGGTTTCGGTATTGCTGTGGGCGTACCCGTCTAACCCGTATGTGTGGTGTGTTCTGACCGTGCTGGTCGGGTACGGGATCATCGGTTTTGTTGATGACTACCGCAAAGTGGTGCGTAAAGACACGAAAGGCCTGATCGCCCGCTGGAAGTACTTCTGGATGTCGGTGATTGCGCTGGGCGTGGCCTTTGCGCTGTACCTGGCAGGAAAAGACACGCCAGCCACTGAGCTGGTTGTTCCGTTCTTCAAAGACGTGATGCCGCAGCTGGGCCTGTTCTACATTCTGCTGGCGTATTTCGTGATTGTGGGCACCGGTAACGCCGTTAATCTGACCGATGGTCTGGACGGCCTGGCCATTATGCCAACCGTGTTCGTGGCTGCCGGTTTTGCGCTGGTGGCGTGGGCGACCGGTAACATGAATTTTGCTAACTACCTGCACATTCCTTATCTGCGTCATGCGGGTGAACTGGTGATCGTCTGTACGGCGATTGTCGGCGCGGGTCTGGGCTTCTTGTGGTTTAACACTTACCCGGCTCAGGTCTTTATGGGTGATGTCGGTTCTCTGGCGTTGGGCGGTGCTCTGGGCATCATTGCCGTGCTGCTGCGTCAGGAGTTCCTGCTGGTGATCATGGGCGGTGTGTTTGTGGTTGAAACCCTGTCGGTGATTTTGCAGGTCGGTTCGTTCAAGCTGCGCGGTCAGCGCATCTTCCGTATGGCGCCGATCCACCACCACTATGAACTGAAAGGCTGGCCAGAGCCGCGCGTTATTGTGCGCTTCTGGATTATTTCGCTGATGCTGGTGCTGATTGGCCTGGCAACGCTGAAGGTACGTTAATCATGGCAGATTACCAGGGCAAAAAAGTCGTTATCATCGGGTTAGGCCTTACCGGCCTCTCCTGCGTGGACTTTTTCCTCGCACGTGGCGTGACGCCGCGCGTGATGGATACGCGTGTCTCTCCGCCAGGTCTGGACAAACTGCCGGAACAGGTTGAACGCCACCTTGGTGGTCTGAATGATGACTGGCTGCTGGCAGCCGATCTGATTGTTGCAAGCCCGGGTATGGCGCTGGCGCACCCTTCACTGAGCGCAGCTGCTGACGCGGGTGTTGAGATTGTTGGTGATATCGAACTATTTTGCCGCGAGGCGCAGGCGCCTGTTATTGCCATCACTGGCTCTAACGGCAAAAGCACCGTGACCACGCTGGTGGGTGAGATGGCGAAAGCAGCGGGCATGAACGTGGGTGTCGGCGGGAATATCGGCCTGCCTGCGCTGATGCTTCTGGATCAAGGCTGCGAACTGTATGTTCTGGAGCTTTCCAGCTTCCAGCTGGAAACTACCTCCAGCCTTCAGGCTGCTGCCGCGACCATTCTGAACGTGACCGAAGATCATATGGACCGTTATCCGTTTGGTCTGCAACAGTACCGTGCCGCTAAGTTACGCATCTATGAAAATGCCAAAGTGTGCGTCGTCAATGCTGATGATGCACTGACGATGCCAGTGCGCGGTGCAGATGAGCGCTGCATCAGCTTTGGTATCACCATGGGTGATTATCATCTGAATCGCCAACTGGGTGAAACCTGGCTGCGCGTGAAAGGTGAGAAAGTGTTGAACGTGAAAGAGATGAAACTTTCCGGCCAGCATAACTACACCAATGCGCTGGCGGCACTGGCACTGGCGGACGCCGTTGGTTTGCCGCGCTCTTCCAGCCTGAAAGCACTGACCACCTTCACGGGCCTGGCGCACCGCTTCCAGCTGGCGCTGGAGCACAATGGCGTGCGCTGGATTAACGACTCCAAAGCCACCAACGTGGGGAGCACAGAAGCCGCGCTGAACGGTTTGCACGTTGATGGCACGCTGCATCTGCTGCTTGGCGGAGACGGTAAATCGGCCGATTTCTCATCACTGAAGCGTTATCTTTCGGGGGACAACATCCGCCTTTACTGCTTCGGCCGGGACGGTAGCGAACTGGCTGGACTGCGTCCGGACATTGCTGAACAGACCGGGACAATGGAACAGGCAATGCGCCTCATTGCTCCACGCGTGAAACCGGGAGACATGGTGCTGCTTTCTCCGGCCTGCGCCAGCCTCGATCAGTTTAAGAATTTCGAACAGCGTGGTGACGTTTTTACCCGCCTGGCGAAGGAGTTAGGCTGATGCGTTTATCTCTCCCTCGTCTGAAAATGCCGCGCCTGCCAGGATTTGGGATCCTGGCGTGGCTGTTTGCGGCACTTAAAGGCTGGGTGATGGGCTCTCGTCAGAAGGATAACGACAGCCTGATCATGTACGATCGCACGCTCTTCTGGTTAACCATGGGGCTGGCGGCGGTCGGTTTTATTATGGTGACGTCGGCATCAATGCCTGTGGGGCAGCGACTGGCGAACGATCCTTTCCTGTTTGCCAAGCGTGATGGTCTGTACATCATTCTGGCGTTCTGCCTGTCGCTGGTGACCTTACGCCTGCCGATGGAGTTCTGGCAACGCCACAGCACGGCGATGCTGATCGCCTCGATCATCATGCTGTTGATCGTACTGGTGGTGGGTAGCTCCGTAAACGGGGCATCGCGCTGGATTGCGTTTGGCCCGCTGCGTATTCAGCCTGCGGAATTTACCAAGCTTTCACTGTTCTGCTACCTGGCTAACTACCTGGTCCGTAAAGTGGATGAAGTGCGTAATAACCTGCGCGGCTTCTTAAAACCGATGGGCGTTATCCTGGTTCTGGCAGTTTTACTGCTGGCACAGCCTGACCTTGGTACCGTGGTGGTACTGTTTGTCACCACGCTGGCAATGCTGTTCCTGGCTGGCGCGAAGCTGTGGCAGTTCATCGCCATCATTGGCATGGGGATTTCTGCGGTTGTCCTGCTGATCCTCGCCGAGCCGTATCGTATCCGCCGCGTAACCTCATTCTGGAACCCGTGGGAAGACCCGTTCGGCAGCGGTTATCAGCTGACCCAGTCGCTGATGGCGTTTGGCCGCGGTGAAGTCTGGGGGCAAGGCCTGGGGAATTCCGTTCAAAAGCTGGAGTATTTACCCGAAGCGCATACTGACTTTATCTTCTCCATTATTGCGGAAGAACTGGGTTATATCGGTGTGGTACTCGCGCTTTTAATGGTATTCTTCGTCGCTTTCCGTGCCATGTCGATTGGCCGAAAAGCGCTGGAAATCGATCACCGCTTCTCAGGGTTCTTAGCCTGCTCAATTGGTATTTGGTTTAGCTTCCAGGCACTGGTAAACGTAGGGGCCGCAGCAGGTATGCTGCCGACCAAGGGCCTGACGTTGCCGTTAATCAGTTATGGTGGTTCAAGTCTGTTAATCATGTCGACGGCCATCATGTTGTTGTTACGCATAGATTATGAAACGCGTCTGGAAAAAGCCCAGGCGTTTACACGAGGTTCACGATGAATCAACCGAAGCGGTTAATGGTGATGGCAGGCGGTACCGGCGGACATGTGTTCCCGGGGCTTGCGGTTGCGCACCATTTAATGGATCAGGGCTGGCAGGTACGCTGGCTGGGAACCGCAGACCGTATGGAGGCCGATCTGGTACCCAAACACGGTATCGAGATCGACTTCATTCGTATTTCCGGGCTTCGTGGCAAAGGTATCAAAGCTCAGCTTCTTGCTCCGGTGCGTATTTTTAACGCCTGGCGTCAGGCGCGCACCATCATGAAGCGCTTTAAGCCGGATGTGGTGCTGGGGATGGGCGGTTATGTTTCGGGTCCTGGCGGGCTGGCCGCGTGGTCGCTGGGTATCCCGGTTGTGCTGCATGAGCAAAATGGGATTGCCGGGCTCACCAACAAATGGCTGGCAAAAATTGCCACCAAAGTGATGCAGGCATTTCCGGGTGCTTTTCCGAAAGCTGATGTGGTGGGTAACCCGGTACGCGTCGATGTGCTGGCGCTGCCGTTGCCCGATGCACGCCTGGCTGGGCGTGAAGGCCCGGTACGTGTGCTGGTGGTGGGCGGCTCTCAGGGCGCACGCATTCTTAACCAGACGATGCCGCAGGTTGCCGCAAAACTGGGGGATGCCGTTACCATCTGGCATCAGAGCGGAAAAGGCGCTCAGCAGACCGTTGAGCAGGATTATGTTGCCGCAGGTCAGCCGCAGCATAAAGTCACCGAATTTATCGATGATATGGCCGCAGCTTATGCCTGGGCCGATGTCGTTGTCTGCCGCTCTGGCGCGCTGACGGTGAGTGAAATCGCCGCCGCCGGTCTGCCAGCGCTGTTTGTGCCGTTCCAGCACAAAGACCGACAGCAGTACTGGAATGCGCTGCCGCTTGAGAAAGCCGGTGCCGCGAAAATTTTCGAGCAGCCACAATTTACCGCCGATGCGGTCGCCACCACCCTGGCGGGCTGGAACAGAGACGCATTGCTGGAGATGGCCCAACGCGCACGCGCGACCGCTATCCCCGATGCGACGGAGCGGGTGGCAAATGAAGTGAGTCTGGCAGCTCAGGCTTAACCCTCGCAGCGCGTGTTGCGCTGCACGATTTTTTTGAAGTAGTCGATGGCGTTTAGAGAATGAATACACAACAACTGGCGAAACTGCGTTCAATCGTGCCCGAGATGCGTCGCGTCCGGCACATTCACTTCGTTGGCATCGGTGGTGCTGGCATGGGCGGTATTGCCGAAGTGTTAGCTAACGAAGGTTACCAGATCAGTGGTTCCGACCTGGCTCCAAACCCTGTTACGCAGCAGCTGGCGTCGCTTGGGGCGACTATCTATTTCAACCATCGCCCGGAAAACGTGCGCGATGCGAGCGTTGTTGTGGTTTCCAGCGCAATTTCTGCGGATAACCCGGAAATTGTTGCCGCGCATGAAGCGCGTATCCCGGTGATCCGCCGCGCGGAAATGCTGGCTGAGTTAATGCGTTTCCGTCACGGCATTGCGATTGCCGGCACGCACGGTAAAACCACCACCACGGCGATGGTTTCCAGCATTTATGCTGAAGCGGGTCTTGATCCGACCTTCGTTAACGGTGGTCTGGTGAAAGCGGCCGGTGTACATGCGCGCCTGGGCCACAGCCGTTACCTGATTGCTGAAGCAGACGAAAGCGATGCATCGTTCCTGCACCTGCAGCCGATGGTGGCGATTGTCACCAACATCGAAGCTGACCACATGGATACCTACCAGGGCGACTTCGAAAATTTAAAACAGACCTTTATCAACTTCCTGCACAACCTGCCGTTCTATGGCCGTGCGGTGATGTGTGTCGACGATCCTGTGATTCGCGAGCTGCTGCCGCGCGTAGGCCGTCAAATTACCACATATGGCTTTAGCGAAGATGCTGATGTTCGCGTGGAAGACTACAAGCAAATTGGTGCGCAGGGGCATTTCACTCTGGCGCGTCAGGATAAAGAGTTGCTGCACGTTACGCTCAATGCGCCAGGACGTCATAACGCCCTGAACGCGGCAGCAGCGGTTGCGGTAGCCACTGAAGAAGGCATTGATGACAACGCGATCCTGCGTGCGCTGGAGAGCTTCCAGGGGACCGGGCGCCGTTTCGACTTCCTGGGTGAATTCCCGCTGGAAGAAGTGAACGGTAAAACGGGCTCTGCAATGCTGGTGGACGATTACGGACACCATCCGACGGAAGTGGACGCGACCATCAAAGCCGCACGTGCAGGCTGGCCGGACAAGAATCTGGTGATGATCTTCCAGCCACACCGCTTCACCCGTACCCGCGATCTGTATGACGATTTCGCTAACGTGCTGTCGCAGGTGGATACGCTGCTGATGCTGGATGTTTACTCCGCGGGCGAAACGCCTATCCCGGGTGCGGACAGCCGTTCATTGTGTCGCACTATTCGTGGTCGCGGAAAAGTTGACCCCATTCTGGTGTCAGACCCTGCCCTGGCGGCGGAGATTCTGGCTCCGGTTCTGACGGGTAACGATCTGATTCTGATTCAGGGTGCGGGAAATATCGGCAAAATCGCCCGTACCTTAGCCGAAATCAAACTGAAGCCGCAAACTCAGGAGGACGAGCGTCATGGCTGATAAGATTGCTGTCCTGTCTGGCGGCACCTCCGCCGAGCGCGAGGTTTCCCTGAATTCTGGCGCTGCCGTCCTGGCGGGCCTGCGTGAAGGTGGCGTCAATGCTCATCCGGTCGATCCGAAAGAGACGGATGTGACGCAACTGAAAGCGATGGGCTTTGATAAAGTCTTTATCGCGCTGCATGGCCGTGGTGGCGAAGACGGCACCCTGCAAGGGCTTCTGGATTTAATCGGGATGCCGTACACCGGCAGCGGCGTGATGGCCTCCGCGATTTCTATGGATAAACTGCGCAGCAAACTGCTGTGGCAGGGGGCCGGTCTTCCTGTCGCGCCGTGGGTCGCGCTGACGCGTCGTGATTTTGAAATGGGCCTGTCAGACAGCGTTAATACCCGCATTGCCGAACTAGGGTTACCGGTTATTGTAAAGCCGAGCCGTGAAGGGTCGAGTGTGGGGATGTCGAAAGTCGACAAAGCGCAGGATTTATCTTCCGCTTTAGCGCTGGCATTTCAACATGATGAAGAAGTTCTGATAGAAAAATGGCTCAGCGGGCCGGAATTTACCGTTGCGATGCTTGGTGAAGAAATTTTACCGTCAATTCGTATCCAACCCGCCGGAACCTTCTATGATTATGAAGCGAAGTATCTCTCTGATGAGACGCAATATTTCTGCCCAAGTGGTCTTGAAGCTGAACGTGAATCAGATTTACAGTCCCTGGTGCTTAAAGCCTGGAATGTTTTGGGTTGCCGCGGATGGGGACGCATTGATGTGATGCTCGACAGCGACGGGCAATTTTACTTGCTGGAAGCAAATACCTCCCCTGGCATGACCAGCCATAGCCTTGTGCCGATGGCCGCGCGTCAGGCGGGAATGAGCTTCTCGCAATTAGTTGTACGTATTCTGGACCAGGCGGGCTGATATGTCTCAGGCTGCATTGAACACGCGCAACCGCGATGACGAAGAAGAATATTCTTCTTCGCGGCGGAGTAATGGAACGCGTCTTGCAGGGATTATATTCCTGCTCGGTGTGCTGTGTACCGTGTTTATCAGCGGCTGGATGGTGCTGGGCTGGATGGAAGATGCGCAGCGTTTACCGCTCTCGAAACTGGCGGTAACGGGTGAGCGTCACTACACGCGTAACGATGATATTCGCCAGTCGATTCTGGCACTGGGCCCGCCTGGGACCTTTATGACTCAGGACGTCAATATTATCCAGAGCCAGATTGAACGTCTGCCGTGGATAAAACAGGCGAGTGTAAGAAAGCAATGGCCTGATGAATTGAAGATTCATCTGGTTGAATATGTGCCCATTGCGCGTTGGAATGATCAGCACATGGTTGACGTAGATGGAAATTCCTTCACCGTCCCGAGCGATCGTGTCAACAAGCAAAATTTACCGATGTTGTATGGCCCGGAAGGTAGCGAAAACGAAGTCTTGCAAGGTTTTCGCGATATGGGGCAGGTGCTGGCTAAGGACCGGTTTACGTTAAAAGATGCAGCAATGACGGCGCGCCGTTCATGGCAGTTGACGTTAACGAATGGCATCAAGCTCAACCTTGGCCGCGGCGACACGATGAAACGTCTGGCGCGTTTTGTAGAACTTTACCCGGTTTTACAGCAGCAGGCACAGACTGACGGCAAACGGATAAGCTACGTTGATTTGCGCTATGACTCAGGCGCAGCAGTCGGTTGGGTACCGGCTCCGGTCGAGGAACCTAATCAGCAACAGAATCAGGCACAGGTACAGGCAGAACAACAATGATCAAGGCGACGGACAGAAAACTGGTAGTTGGACTGGAGATTGGCACCGCGAAGGTTGCCGCTTTAGTAGGGGAAGTTCTGCCCGACGGTATGGTCAATATCATTGGCGTGGGCAGCTGCCCGTCCCGTGGTATGGATAAAGGTGGGGTAAACGATCTTGAGTCGGTGGTGAAGTGCGTACAGCGCGCCATCGATCAGGCGGAATTGATGGCTGATTGCCAGATTTCATCTGTCTATCTGGCCCTCTCTGGTAAGCACATCAGCTGCCAGAACGAGATTGGTATGGTGCCAATCTCAGAAGAAGAAGTGACGCAGGAAGACGTTGAAAACGTAGTGCATACGGCGAAATCTGTCCGTGTTCGCGATGAACATCGCGTGCTGCACGTCATCCCGCAGGAATATGCGATTGACTATCAGGAAGGGATCAAGAATCCCGTCGGTCTTTCCGGCGTGCGAATGCAGGCAAAAGTGCACTTGATCACATGTCACAACGATATGGCGAAGAACATCGTGAAAGCCGTTGAACGTTGTGGCCTGAAAGTTGACCAACTTATTTTCGCCGGTCTGGCGGCAAGCTATTCCGTGCTGACCGAAGACGAACGTGAACTGGGCGTCTGTGTGGTCGATATTGGTGGTGGTACTATGGACATGGCCGTTTATACCGGCGGTGCTCTGCGCCACACCAAAGTGATCCCTTACGCAGGGAACGTTGTGACCAGCGATATTGCTTATGCCTTTGGTACGCCACCGAGCGATGCAGAGGCGATCAAAGTGCGCCATGGCTGTGCACTGGGATCCATCGTTGGCAAAGATGAGAGCGTTGAAGTGCCAAGCGTAGGTGGTCGTCCACCACGTAGCCTGCAACGCCAGACGTTGGCAGAGGTGATTGAGCCGCGTTATACCGAGCTGCTCAACCTGGTCAACGAAGAGATTTTGCAGTTACAGGAACAACTTCGCCAGCAGGGCGTGAAACATCATCTTGCAGCGGGGATTGTATTAACCGGCGGTGCAGCGCAAATTGAAGGTCTTGCGGCCTGTGCTCAGCGCGTGTTCCATACCCAGGTACGTATTGGCGCACCACTGAATATCACCGGTTTAACGGATTACGCTCAGGAGCCGTACTATTCAACGGCCGTGGGCCTGCTTCATTATGGGAAAGAATCCCATCTCAGTGGCGAAGCAGAAGTGGAAAAGCGCGTATCAGTGGGGTCGTGGGTCAAACGACTTAACACCTGGTTGCGAAAAGAGTTTTAATTTTTTTAAGAGACCGGAGAGAATTAGCGGTCTCGGGCGACAGGCACAACGGAGAGAGAAATTATGTTTGAACCTATGGAACTGACCAACGACGCGGTGATTAAAGTCATCGGCGTCGGTGGTGGCGGCGGTAACGCTGTAGAGCATATGGTGCGTGAGCGTATCGAAGGCGTTGAATTCTTTGCGGTCAACACTGATGCACAGGCACTGCGTAAGACGGCTGTAGGCCAGACTATTCAGATCGGTGGTGGTATCACCAAAGGTCTGGGCGCGGGGGCTAACCCGGAAGTCGGCCGTAATGCAGCTGAAGAAGATCGTGAAGCACTGCGTGCTGCGCTGGAAGGTGCAGACATGGTGTTTATCGCAGCAGGTATGGGCGGCGGTACTGGTACCGGCGCGGCGCCTGTTGTTGCCGAAGTGGCAAAAGATTTAGGTATCCTGACCGTTGCTGTCGTAACGAAGCCTTTCAACTTTGAAGGCAAGAAGCGTATGGCATTCGCGGAGCAGGGTATCACTGAGCTGTCCAAACATGTGGACTCTCTGATCACTATCCCGAACGACAAGCTGTTGAAAGTTCTGGGTCGCGGTATTTCCCTGCTGGACGCTTTTGGCGCGGCAAACGACGTGCTGAAAGGCGCGGTTCAGGGTATCGCTGAACTGATTACCCGTCCTGGTCTGATGAACGTTGACTTTGCAGACGTTCGCACCGTGATGTCCGAAATGGGCTACGCGATGATGGGCTCTGGTGTGGCGAGCGGTGAAGATCGTGCAGAAGAAGCGGCTGAAATGGCTATCTCTTCTCCACTGCTGGAAGATATCGACCTGTCTGGTGCGCGCGGCGTGCTGGTCAACATTACCGCTGGCTTTGACCTGCGTCTGGATGAGTTCGAAACGGTGGGTAACACCATTCGTGCGTTCGCTTCTGACAACGCGACTGTGGTAATCGGTACTTCCCTTGACCCGGAAATGAACGACGAACTGCGCGTGACTGTTGTTGCCACCGGTATCGGTATGGACAAGCGTCCTGAGATTACCCTGGTGACCAACAAGCAGACTCAGCAGCCAGTGATGGACCGCTACCAGCAGCACGGTATGGCTCCGCTGACCCAAGAGCAGAAACCGGCCGCGAAAGTGGTAAATGACACGACTCCGCAAACAGCGAAAGAACCAGATTATCTGGATATCCCAGCGTTCCTGCGTAAGCAAGCTGACTAGGAATTGGCTGGAATTTGGGGATTTTCGCTCTTTGTGCTAAACTGGCCCACCGTTAGTGATATACACTCTCGGTTGGATAGTTAATTTGGCGAGATTATACGATGATCAAACAAAGGACACTTAAACGTATCGTTCAGGCGACTGGCGTCGGTTTACATACCGGCAAAAAAGTCACACTGACGTTGCGCCCTGCGCCGGCCAATACCGGGGTCATCTATCGTCGCACCGACTTGAATCCACCGGTAGATTTTCCGGCTGATGCCAAATCTGTGCGTGATACTATGCTCTGTACTTGCCTGGTGAACGAGCATGACGTGCGGATTTCTACCGTAGAGCACCTGAATGCCGCCCTGGCGGGTCTGGGTATCGACAACATCATTGTTGAAGTCGATGCGCCAGAAATCCCGATCATGGATGGTAGTGCTGCTCCGTTCGTTTATTTGCTGCTGGATGCTGGCATCGAAGAACTGAACTGCGCGAAGAAATTTGTTCGCATCAAAGACACCGTTCGTGTCGAAGATGGCGACAAATGGGCTGAATTCAAGCCGTTCAATGGTTTCTCGCTGGACTTTACCATCGACTTTAACCATCCGGCGATTGATGCCAGCACTCAGCGTTATGCGATGAACTTCTCTGCTGATGCGTTTATGCGTCAGATCAGTCGTGCTCGCACGTTTGGCTTCATGCGTGATATCGAATATTTGCAGTCCCGTGGCCTGTGCCTGGGCGGCAGCTTCGATTGTGCCATCGTTGTTGACGATTATCGCGTACTGAACGAAGACGGCCTGCGTTTTGAAGATGAATTCGTTCGTCACAAAATGCTGGATGCAATTGGCGACCTGTTCATGTGTGGTCACAACATCATTGGTGCATTTACCGCGTTTAAATCCGGTCATGCACTGAACAACAAACTGTTGCAGGCAGTCCTGGCAAAACAGGAAGCCTGGGAATATGTGACCTTCGAAGACGAAGCAGAGCTGCCTCTGGCGTTCAAAGCACCAAGCATGGTTCTGGCGTAACGGTTCACACCGTTTCGTAAAAAAATCGACTGGTTAACCTGGTACTCTCTCCGACCAGGGAGACCAGTCGTTTTTATTTTTACCCTTCTTCATTTTTGCCTCCAGTCCCTTAATCCTTTGCCATACGTTGAAAATCTGTGCGTTAGCTGCATTCTTGACCGTTTTTCCCCGCGGCGATACGTCATTCCTGCTGATGTGCTTTGGCTTTAGTGGTAATATCTGGGCGCTAAAAAGAATAACTGAACTCAGCCTGTACAGGCTGGCTTATGTGGTGGAGCAAGTGAGCGGAATACTGACGCGCTGGCGACAATTTGGCAGACGTTACTTCTGGCCGCATCTCTTATTAGGGATGGTCGCGGCGAGTCTCGGCTTGCCTGCACTCAGCAACAGCGCTGAAGCGGCGACTCCGACAAAGACCACCACCACAAAACACGACCTCTCCACGCGGGTTAATTTTACTAACCTCGCGCTGCTTGAAGCGAATCGCCGGCCAAATTTCTCGGTTGATTACTGGCATCAGCACGCCATTCGTACGGTTATCCGTCATCTTTCGTTTGCCATGGCGCCGCAGGCAATGCCTGTGGCCGAAGAAGCGCTGCCGGTTCAGGCCCAACATCTCGCGCTGCTGGACACGCTCAATGCGCTGCTGACGCAAGACAGCCAGCCGCCAGTCATCGTCCGCGAGCAGGCAAAAAACCGTTTTGTTCCTCCTGCCACGTTTATCGTCTCTGCCTGGATTAGCCAGGTTCAGGGCATCCGTGCCGGGCCTCAACGCCTCAGCTAAATTAACGCTTTTTCAATACCTTAATTTATTTGCCCGCAATGGGGCGTTTGAGAATTTATTATGCTAATCAAATTATTAACCAAAGTTTTCGGTAGTCGTAACGATCGTACCCTGCGCCGTATGCGCAAAGCTGTCACCGTTATCAACGGTATGGAACCGGCGATGGAAAAGCTCTCTGATGATGAGCTGAAAGCCAAAACCGGGGAATTCCGTGCGCGTCTGGAAAAGGGTGAATCCTTAGAAAGCCTGATCCCGGAAGCCTTTGCTGTTGTCCGTGAAGCAAGTAAGCGTGTGTTTGGAATGCGCCACTTCGACGTTCAGCTGCTGGGTGGTATGGTTCTGAACGAACGCTGCATCGCGGAAATGCGTACCGGTGAAGGTAAAACCCTGACTGCAACCTTGCCTGCTTACCTGAACGCGTTGTCTGGCAAAGGTGTTCACGTTGTTACCGTCAACGACTATCTGGCGCAGCGTGACGCCGAAAACAACCGTCCACTGTTTGAATTCCTTGGTATGACCGTCGGCATCAACATGTCCGGCTTGCCAGCACCGGCCAAGCGTGATGCGTATAACGCAGACATCACCTACGGTACCAACAACGAATACGGCTTCGACTACCTGCGTGACAACATGGCGTTCAGCCCTGAAGAGCGTGTACAGCGTAAACTGCACTATGCGCTGGTGGATGAGGTGGACTCCATTCTGATCGATGAAGCGCGTACTCCGCTTATCATCTCTGGCCCGGCTGAAGACAGCTCCGAGATGTACCGTAAAGTCGACAAGATCATTCCACACCTGCTGCGCCAGGAAAAAGAAGACTCCGATACTTTCCAGGGCGAAGGCCACTTCTCCGTGGATGAAAAAGCGCGTCAGGTTAACCTGACGGAACGCGGCCTGGTGAAAATTGAAGAGCTGCTGGTTGCTCAGGGCATCATGGACGAGGGCGAGTCACTGTACTCCCCGAGCAATATTATGCTGATGCACCACGTAACTGCGGCACTGCGCGCTCATGCGCTGTTTACCCGCGACGTGGACTACATCGTAAAAGACGGTGAAGTCATTATCGTTGACGAACACACCGGTCGTACCATGCAGGGGCGTCGCTGGTCCGATGGTCTGCACCAGGCTGTTGAAGCCAAAGAAGGTGTGGATATTCAAAATGAAAACCAGACGCTGGCATCCATTACCTTCCAGAACTACTTCCGTCTGTACGAGAAGCTGGCAGGGATGACCGGTACCGCAGATACCGAAGCGTTTGAATTCAGCTCCATCTACAAGCTGGATACCGTGGTTGTGCCAACCAACCGTCCGATGATCCGTAAGGATATGCCGGATCTGGTTTACATGACTGAAGCGGAAAAAATCCAGGCGATCATTGAAGACATTCGCGATCGTACCGCGGCTGGTCAGCCGGTTCTGGTGGGTACCATTTCCATCGAGAAATCCGAAGTGGTCTCTAATGAACTGACCAAAGCGGGCATTAAACACAACGTACTGAACGCCAAGTTCCACGCCAAAGAAGCAGATATCGTTGCGCAAGCGGGTTACCCGGCGGCGGTGACCATCGCCACCAACATGGCGGGTCGTGGTACCGATATTATGCTCGGTGGTAGCTGGCAGGCAGAAGTTGCTGAGCTGGAAGACCCAACGCCAGAACAGATTGCTCAAATCAAGGCGGACTGGCAGGTGCGTCACGATGCGGTGCTGGCTTCCGGTGGTTTACACATCATTGGTACTGAACGTCACGAATCTCGTCGTATCGATAACCAGCTGCGTGGCCGTGCGGGCCGTCAGGGTGATGCTGGTTCTTCCCGCTTCTACCTGTCTATGGAAGATGCGCTGATGCGCATTTTCGCATCTGACCGCGTATCCGGCATGATGCGTAAACTGGGCATGAAGCCAGGCGAAGCCATTGAACACCCGTGGGTCACTAAAGCGATTGCTAACGCTCAGCGCAAAGTTGAAAGCCGTAACTTCGATATTCGTAAGCAGCTGCTGGAATATGATGACGTGGCTAACGATCAGCGTCGCGCCATCTACACCCAGCGTAACGAACTGCTGGACGTGTCCGACGTGAGCGAAACCATCAACAGCATCCGTGAAGATGTGTTCAAAGCGACCATCGATGGCCACATTCCACCGCAGTCTCTGGAAGAAATGTGGGATATCGAAGGCTTGCAGGAACGTCTGAAAAACGACTTCGACCTTGAACTGCCAATCAAAGAGTGGCTGGACAAAGAGCCGGAACTGCATGAAGAAACCCTGCGCGAACGTATTTTCGAAACCGCGCTGGAAGTTTACAAGCGTAAAGAAGAAGTGGTTGGCGCTGAGATGATGCGTCACTTTGAGAAAGGCGTAATGCTGCAAACGCTGGACTCCCTGTGGAAAGAGCACCTGGCGGCGATGGATTACCTGCGTCAGGGTATCCACCTGCGTGGCTATGCGCAGAAGGATCCGAAGCAGGAATACAAACGTGAATCCTTCTCCATGTTTGCTTCCATGCTGGAGTCACTGAAATATGAGGTGATCAGCACCCTGAGCAAGGTTCAGGTGCGGATGCCGGAAGAAGTAGAAGCGATGGAGCAGCAGCGTCGTGAAGAAGCGGAGCGCCTGGCGCAGATGCAACAGCTGAGTCACCAGACAGACGACAGCGAAGCGGCTGCGGCTATCGCGGCGCAAACCGGTGACCGTAAAGTTGGGCGTAACGATCCGTGCCCATGCGGTTCCGGTAAAAAATACAAGGCGTGCCACGGCCGTCTGAGCTAAGAACGTAACATAATCTAAAAGGCGCAGAAATCTGCGCCTTTTTTATGGAAGTCACACTATGAAAACACTGCAAATTGCCGTCGGGATCATTCGCAACCCACAAAACCAAATCTTCATTACCCAGCGGGCAGCCGATGCTCATATGGCGAATAAGTGGGAATTTCCGGGGGGGAAAATCGAGTCAGGTGAAACGCCGGAACAGGCGCTGATTCGTGAGCTTCAGGAAGAGGTGGGGATCACACCCGTTGGGGCAACACTTTTCGATAAGCTCGAATACCAGTTTCCTGACCGCCACATCACATTGTGGTTCTGGCTTGTCGAAAACTGGGAAGGAGAACCCTGGGGAAAAGAAGGCCAACCGGGTGGCTGGGTTTCGCTTCACGCGAGTGATGCCGAAAAATTTCCTCCGGCAAATGCGCCCGTCATATCCCGGCTAACGGGCAACCAGTAGGCCTGCTAAGCGAAGCGCCAGCAGGCTTTTCAGATTACTGCTGGTTTTCGCTCCAGTCATCGCTGTCAGAGAGATCGCCTTCGCTTGGAATGCGTTTCTCTTCCGCCGCCCATTCGCCAAGGTCAATAAGCTGGCAGCGTTTGCAGCAGAACGGGCGAAATGGACTCACTTCGCCCCAGACTACGGTTTTCCCACAGGTCGGGCAGCTTACGGTTGTTACGTCAGACATCAATACTCCTTAACAGCAGGCCAGCTCAAAATCGAGGCGTTCAGGCACGAGGCCATTTTCGCTGTCCAGAGGCATAAATCTAATCGCAAAACGGCTTTTATGGCCGGAGATTTGCGGGTAAAGCTGATCGCTCAGGGACAAATTCAGGCGCAGCAGGTCGGCATCATCACCGTTATCCTGATAAAAACCGTTCAGGCTGGTTTGCTTGCGGAAAGGCGCTGAATTACGTACCAGGTCGAGAATGAGTGATAACGTCTGGTTCATTGGCTCCAGGCTTGCCAGCCAGCTATTCACCTGCGCATCACGCTGGTTTTGCGGCATGTGTAGCCACATATGGAGTGTCGGCAGGTCAAAGCTGCAACAGCCGCCAGGAATGCTCAGGCGCTGACGGACCAGACCGATAAGCCGATCTTCACGCAAGAATTGCCCCACGCGGGGCGCGGCCATCAGCACACTGCTGCTGGTTTTCAGTTGCTGGCGAAGCGAATCAATACGATTCTGATCAACGCCCGGCACTTCAGCCCAGGCCTGTAATTTACGCTGCTGGCGCTCAAGCTCTTTTAATAACTCGGTGCGAACATCACCGCGTTCAATGACATCCAGCAGATCGCCAACATTGCGGAAAAAATGCAGCGCAGTGGCGTGATCGTTAACAGGCAGATGGTGTGAAAGCTGTTGAACTAAAAACTCGATACGCAGCCAGGTGCGCATTTTTTCGTTAAGCGGGTGCTCAAAAAGGATATGAGTAGACATTATGGTTTTTCCTGTGCAACGGCCTGCGCCGCGAACGTCAGATACTGCGCGTGCAGACGGGCAACATCCGATGCAAGAGCATCTGGTGCGCCGTTATTATCAATAACATCATCCGCAACAGCAAGGCGCGCTTCACGCGTGACCTGAGCAGCAAGAATTTGTTCAGCATGTTCACGCGAGACATGGTCGCGCGTCATTGTTCGCTCGATCTGCGTTTCGGGGGAAACATCGATAACCAGAACCCGGTCGGCTTTTTTGTGAAGCTGATTTTCCACCAACAGAGGCACAACCCACAGTACGTAGGGTGAGCGGGCTTCAGCAATCTGACGCTGGGTTTCCTGGTGGATAATGGGGTGGAGCAGGGCATTAAGCCAGGCTTTTTCTGAAGAATCAGAAAAAATGCACTCGCGAAGCTGGCGGCGATTGAGCGTGCCATCAGCATTGATGACTTCACGCCCGAAATGCGCTTCGATGGCCTTTAATGCGGGTGTATTGGGTTCTACCACCTGACGGGCAATAATATCGGCATCAATAATCGGGATGCCCAGACGAGAAAAAGCGTCTGCAACGGTGCTTTTGCCACTACCGATGCCGCCGGTTAACGCGACGATGTACCCCATTAAATCAAATCCTGGGAATTATTCATTATTAAAATCAGTTGCTTAAAAATCAAACTTAGAGCAGCGAATGGTTAACTCTCTTTACCTGCTTTCTACCAGGTAAATTTATAGGATTGTAGCGTAAAAAAAGAGAATTTCGCAGTCTTGCGGAGCAGGTATTAGTGCGTATGATAGCGTCACTGGAGTTGTGCTTTTAACATATTTGCCTCTAACCCCAGGAATCCGCACATGCGTATCGAAGAAGATCTGAAGTTAGGTTTCAAAGACGTTCTTATCCGCCCTAAACGCTCTACACTGAAAAGTCGCTCAGACGTTGAACTCGAACGTCACTTCACCTTTAAACATTCCGGTCAGACCTGGTCTGGTGTGCCAATCATCGCTGCCAACATGGACACTGTGGGTACCTTCGCAATGGCAACGGCACTGGCAAAATTTGATGTCCTCACCGCTGTGCATAAGCACTACAGCCCTGAAGAGTGGAATGCCTTTGTGGCGTCCTCGTCTGACGATGTTGTTAAACATGTCATGGTGTCTACCGGTACATCCGATGCGGATTTTGAAAAGACCAAACAGATCCTCGCGGCTAACCCGGCGCTGAATTTCGTTTGTATTGATGTCGCGAATGGTTACTCCGAGCACTTCGTGCAGTTCGTCAGCAAAGCGCGTGAAGCCTGGCCGACCAAAACCATTATCGCGGGTAACGTTGTGACCGGCGAAATGTGTGAAGAGCTGATCCTCTCCGGCGCGGATATCGTGAAAGTCGGCATTGGCCCGGGTTCCGTGTGTACCACGCGTGTGAAAACCGGCGTGGGCTACCCGCAACTTTCTGCGGTGATTGAGTGTGCTGATGCCGCCCACGGTCTTGGCGGCCAGATTATCAGCGACGGCGGTTGCACCATGCCGGGCGATGTGGCTAAAGCATTTGGTGGCGGTGCCGATTTCGTGATGCTCGGCGGAATGCTGGCGGGTCACGAAGAGAGTGGCGGTACGGTGGTTGAAGAGAACGGCGAGAAATTTATGCTGTTCTACGGTATGAGCTCTGAATCCGCGATGACCCGTCATGTGGGTGGCGTGGCAAAATATCGTGCGGCAGAAGGTAAAACCGTGAAGCTGCCACTGCGCGGCCCGGTGGATCTTACCGCGCTGGATATCCTCGGTGGCCTGCGTTCTGCTTGCACCTACGTTGGGGCATCTCGCCTGAAAGAGCTGACGAAACGTACTACGTTTATCCGCGTTCAGGAGCAGGAAAACCGCGTATTCAATAGCCTGTAATGGCTCATGCTGGCGCATCTCCGTGCGCCAGCACTAACCTCAGCACTAACCTCAGCACTAACCCGCACTCATCGCATCCCCCAGATGGAAAATCGGCAAGTACATTGCAACCACCAGCGTACCGATAATGGCTCCCGTCACAATCAACAGTATTGGCTCCAGCAGCGCCGCCATGTTGTCTGCTTGCTGGAACGTATGCTCTGTGTGGTGATGAGCAAGATTCTCCAGCATGATATCAAGAGCCCCGGAAACTTCCCCGGTGCGTATCAGTTGAATACAGAGTGGTGTAAAGACTGCGGCATGGTGAAATGCTGACCAGACCGGCGCTCCCTGTTCGATTTTCTCCCGCATCCCCTGGATCACATCCCGCCAGAAGGGGTTTTCCACGGTTTCTTCCGCGCTTTCCAGACCCTGTAAAAAGGCGATCCCAGCGTGCTGAGTGAGTGCCAGTACGGTAAATATCTGCCCCAGTTTTTGCCCCCTGGCCAGTGCACCCATAACGGGTAAATTCAGCACTATCCGCTGACTCACTCGCTGCCATCGCGCATGGCGCCGAAGACGGTAAATAGCAAAGGGTGGAATGAGCACTAATGCGGCCAGAATTATTGCCCATTCCTGAATGAACACAGCCAGCCCCATGACCATCTGCGTTAACAGCGGCAGAGGGGTATTAAATGTTCGGTAGATGGCCGCGAATTCGGGCAAAACCAGCGTGACCATTGCCAGTACAACGGCAATGGCCAGCGTCAGGATTATCATCGGGTAGCGCAGCGCTTTTTTCACCTTAGCATTAAGCAGCTGCTGCGATTTTTGTTGTTGCGCAAGCTGGCGACAGCACTCTTCCAGTTTGCCCGTGAGCTCACCTGTTTTCACCATTGAAACGTAGAGCGGGCTGAATACCTCTGGCCATTTTTTTAATGCCGCAGACAAGGCACAACCCTCGCTGAGATCGTCAGCCAGACTTTGCAACAGTGCCTGCCACTGAACGACCGGGTGCTGTTGCGCCAGCATCCCGAGACTGTGAGACAGCGTAAGCCCTGCCTTCAGAAGCGTCGCGAGCTGCCGAAAAACGTCGTAGCAGTGGTGGGACTGCCACCGAAGACGCTGCGAACAGCGTACCAGCGCCAAAGGATGCAGTGCTTTTCGCATTAATGCTGTGAATGCGGCTTCACGGTTGATGGCCCACATCACCCCGTTTTGTAACTCGCCCTCATCCGTAAGCGCCCGCCAGCGCCAGAGCTGATTAGTTGCCATTGGGCATTCCCAGCACGCGCACCAGCTCTTCCACGGTGGTTAGCCCTTGCTCTACCGCCATACAGCCATGTTCGAACAGGCTGGTCATCCCGGTCTGCCGGGCGCTTGCTTCGATAACCTCAATTGCGGCGCCACTGGAAATGGCCTGACGGAGGTCGTTGTCGATGGTCAGAACTTCAAACAGGGCAATCCGGCCATAAAAGCCGTGATAACAACGATCGCATCCGGCTGGCCGCCACTGAGGAAGCTCTCGTGGCCAAAGTGTGTGAGGCAATACGGCTTTGGTCTGCCCCTGCTGTCGGCAATGGGGGCACAAGCGGCGAACCAGACGCTGTGCTATGACCAGAGAGAGTGCAGAAGAGATCATCCAGCGAGCGACACCCATTTGCTGCAAACGGATCAGCGTTTCTGCCGTAGAATTGGTATGAAGCGTGGAGAGTACCAGATGCCCGGTCTGCGCGGCATTGATGGCAATTTCTGCTGTTTCGCCATCACGAATTTCACCCACCATGATGATGTCAGGATCCTGGCGTAACAGGGCGCGTATTACGCTTTGAAAGGTGAGCCCGGAACGCGGGTTAATTTGGGTCTGATTGAGCCCAGCGAGCGGGATCTCGATAGGATCTTCTACGCTGCAAATGTTCACATCCGGCGTGTTACGCGCCTGCAAGGCGCTGTAGAGGGTGACGGTTTTCCCACTCCCCGTAGGCCCGGTAACCAGGATCAACCCTTGTGGCTGGCGCAGCATTTCGGTAAATCGGGCCTGCTGATCTGCACTCATGCCCAGTTGCGCAATATCCAGCGTCTGCTGTTCCTGCTGTAGCAGACGCAGAACGATTTTCTCCCCGCCGCTACAGGGCAGGGTGGCGATGCGAAACGAGACCGGTTCGTTTGCCAGTTCGACCGTAAACTGGCCATCCTGGGGCAAGCGTCGTTCCGCAATATCCAGATTACCCAGCACTTTTAGCCGTGCGGTGAGCGAGGTTGCCAGCCCGGCGTTGAGGGTGGTGTGCGGATTGAGTACCCCATCGATACGCAGGCGAATATGGCAAGCGTGTTCCGACGGCTCAATGTGGATATCAGATGCCCGTTGACGCATGGCCTGCAACAGCGTGTGGTTGAGAATATCCACCGCGGATTGGGCCGTTGATGCCACAGGCAGATGTGATTGCGATGCCAGCTGCCGGTATTTTTCCATGCGCTCGCTGGTCCAGCATTCGATATCAATGCGCTTTTGCGTCGCGAAATGTAAGGCCTCCATTAGCTCTGCGGCAGGCGTACCCACCACCGCGATGTTGACCATACTCGCATCGCTTGTGAGCAACTGTGCATTGTGGCGCTGACAGAGCGCCATAAGTTGTTCTGTATTCATCGGCCGCTCCGGTTAATTACTGTTGAAGCGAAAGACGTCTTCGCAGGCTTGCTTAAGCGCGCTATCGTTCGCGATGCTGCATGTGCGTGTCCAGCCGGTCATGCCGTTGGTGTTGTCCCAGACCGGCGTCATGCTGACCTCAAGACCGTTCAGGCTCTCTTGCCCGGTGAGGGTAATCGCGCCTTTTGTCACGCTCATGCCGGATACATAGCGAGAAGTAACAGGCGAGGGGATGCCATTACTTCCCCCATCGCAGCTGTCTACGCCGCCGTGTTCCAGGGCGCAAAGCTCAACGGCGGTGCGGTACGGGATAAAGGTTTGCAGCATGTCGGTGAGTGCGGCTTTTCGAAGGTAGTTCTGGTAAGCGGGTACGCCGATCGCACTTAAGATGGCAATAATGCCGATGACCACCATTAACTCAATCAGCGTGAAGCCTTGTTGTCTGTTCATATCTGCTCCTTAGAAAAAGTGGCGCTACTGTGGCAGCGTGGGGGAGCACAGACGAGTGGTAAAAAATGAAGTGTGGAGGCGCTTTCCGCGAATTAATGCGGGGTTGCGGTGCGGGACAACAAAGTTGCGAGCAGCTTCGTATTTCCCCTCTCCGGGCGGAGAGGGGAACGTGGTATTACTTAAAGCGCATTGAGAGGTCGAGTGCGCGGATGTGTTTGGTCAGCGCGCCAACGGAGATGAAATCGACACCCGTTTCAGCGAATTCGCGGATTGTCTCAAACGTCACGTTGCCGGATACCTCAAGCTGCGCCTTGCCGTCAGTGCGTTTTACCGCTTCGCGCATCTGGTCGGTTTCGAAGTTATCCAGCATGATGATATCGGCCCCGGCCTTGATGGCTTCATCCAGCTCGTCGAGGTTTTCCACTTCCACTTCTACCGGTACGTCCGGGTGCAGCCAGAAGGCTTTCTCTACCGCCTGACGTACTGAGCCAGAAGCAATAATGTGGTTCTCTTTGATCAGGAAGGCGTCGGATAAACCCAGACGGTGGTTTGCGCCACCGCCACACAACACCGCATATTTCAGGGCGGTACGCAGGCCTGGCAGCGTTTTACGGGTATCCAGCAACTGGGTACGTGTGCCTGCCAGCAGGTCGGTGTAGCGGCGCACTTCACTGGCAACGCCTGACAGCGTCTGTACAAAGTTCAGTGCGGTACGTTCACCGGTCAGCAGCACGCGGGAAGGGCCATCCAGCTCAAACAGCGGCTGATTTGCGCTGATAGTGTCGCCATCTTCAACATGCCAGGTGACCTGAACATCGTCACCCGCGAGCTGGGTAAAGACCTCTTCAACCCAGCGTTTTCCGCAAAATACGCCATCTTCACGGGTAATGATGACGGCGTGGGAGCGTGTCTCTTTTGGCAATAATTGCGCGGTAATATCGTTGTCGGCATTGACGTCGCCGCCCAGGTCTTCTTTCAAAGCATGGGCAACGCTTGCCGGAATATCCATGTTAATACGTTCCAGAAGCGCGTCACGTCGGTGGTCGGGGTTGTAGCGGCGAGGCGGCATGATAAAACTCCAAATTGGTAACGAATCATAATATTGAAACATGCTACTCTGAACCGAGTAATAGCACCATACAGAAGGAGTTCCAGCATGTTGTTAGAGAACGGATGGCTGGTGGATGCGCGGCATGTGCCCTCGCCGCACCACGATTGCCGCCCGGAGGATGAACAGCCTTCACTGCTGGTGGTTCATAATATTAGTCTGCCGCCGGGTGAGTTTGGCGGTCCGTGGATCGATGCATTATTCACGGGAACGATTGATCCCAATGCTCATCCTTTTTTTGCAGAAATTGCTCATCTGCGCGTATCGGCGCATTGCCTGATCCGTCGTGATGGGGAGATTGTTCAGTATGTTCCGTTTGATAAGCGCGCCTGGCACGCGGGGGTGTCGGTTTATCAGGGGCGAGAACGCTGTAATGATTTTTCAATCGGGATTGAGCTTGAAGGCACTGATACCACGCCGTATACCGATGCACAGTATCAGCAACTGGTTGCCGTGACGCAGACCCTTATCGGGTTGTATCCTGCGATTGTCGATAATATAACGGGGCACAGTGATATTGCTCCGGTAAGGAAAACGGACCCCGGCCCGGCATTCGACTGGTCGCGGTTTCACGCCATGCTTACCGCATCGTCAGATAAGGAGATAACATGACGCTGTTTACCATGCTGCTGGTTATCGTTGCGGAACGTCTGTTCAAGCTCGGTGAACATTGGCACCTGGATCACCGGCTGGAAGTCCTCTTCCGCCGTATCAAACACTTTTCCCTGCTCCGTACGCTGCTGATGACCGCTGGCGTGATGTTGATTACCTTCCTGCTGCTGCGCTCGCTGCACGGCCTCTTTTTCAATGTGCCGCTGCTGGTGGTGTGGATCCTGCTCGGTGTTTTATGCATCGGCGCGGGTAAAGTCAGGATGCATTATCACGCCTATCTGAAGGCGGCATCCCGGGATGATGCCCATGCGCGAAGTGCAATGGCGAGCGAGCTCACCATGATCCACGGTGTTCCACCTGATTGCGATGAGCGTGATTTTCTGCGTGAGCTGCAAAATGCCCTGCTGTGGATTAACTTCCGCTTTTATCTGGCACCGTTGTTCTGGTTTGTGGTGGGCGGCCCGTGGGGGCCAGTCTTGCTGATGGGCTATGCATTTTTACGCGCCTGGCAGACCTGGCTTGCCCGATACCTCACCCCGCATGAGCGTCTGCAATCCGGGATCGATGCCATTTTGCATGTGCTTGACTGGATCCCGGTGCGGTTCGTGGGTGTGGTGTATGCGTTGATTGGCCACGGTGAAAAAGCGCTGCCAGCGTGGTTTGCCTCTCTGGCCGACCGCCATACGGCGCAGTATCAGGTACTAACGCGTCTGGCGCAGTTCTCTCTGGCACGTGAGCCACATACCGACAAGATCGAGACGCCAAAAGCGGCTGTGTCGATGGCGAAGAAAGCATCCTTTGTTGTAGTGGTGGTTGTGGCGCTGCTGACCATTTACGGCACGCTGGTTTAGGCCAGCGCGCCGTCACTTCGGTTAAAGCGTATCAGCAGGCGGGATGCCAAAATCAGGCATCCCGTTTTTGTCCCAGCGGACAAGCTTCAGGCGGGTATGGCGATTGGGATCGTAAAGCGGATCGCCTTCAATTTCGGTGTAGTTACGTGCGTGATACACCAGCACATCTTCCCCATCCGGCGTTTGCGTAAAGCTGTTGTGCCCCGGCCCATACTGGTGATTCTCATAGCTGGTGGTGAATACCGGGCGTGGCGACTTCTGCCAGTTTGCCGGGTTTTGCGGATCGGCGTTCATATCGATCCACAATAGCCCCATGCAGTAGTTCTCGTCAGTTGCGCTGGCGGAATAGCTGATAAACAGCCGGTCATTGTGTACCAGTACCGCCGGGCCTTCGTTGACCCAAAATCCGCGACACTCCCAGTCATATTCCGGTTTGCTGAGCATTATCGGCTCGCCTTTGAGCGTCCAGGGGTTCTCCATTTCACACAGATAGAGATTGGAGTTACCGGAGATATCCGGGGCTTTTTGCGCCCACAGATACCAGCGTTTCCCCTGATGCACAAACGTAGTGGCATCCAGCGCAAAGGTGTCGAACTGGCTTTTAATCTGCCCCTTTTCCTGCCATTTTCCGGTGAGGGGATCCGGGTCTGCACACTCCAGGGCGAACATGCGATGCTGGAACATTCCGAGCTTATCGAGCGCCTGGGTATGGGTGGCGGCAAAATAGATGTACCACTTGCCGTCAATGTGATGCAGCTCCGGTGCCCAGATAAGCTCGCTCATTGGGCCGGCGTCGGGTTTGCGCCAGACGACAACTTCTTCAGCTTTACGTAAGCCTTCCAGCGACTCTGCGCGGCGGATCGCCAGCCTGTCGTACTGCGGCACGGAGGCGATAAAATAGTACTGCCCCTCATGGCGTAAAATGTACGGGTCCGCACGTTGTTCGATAAACGGGTTTGGCCACTGATGCATTTGGCTCTCCTTATTTTGTCTCTGCGGCTTTCAGTTCCTGATAGTCGCTCAGTTCACGGTAATTGGTGCGACGTTTTTCCAGGTCTTCCTGAATGCGTTTCATCGTTTCACGGTCTACCTTCAGAAGGCGTACTACGCCCGCGGTAATTAAGTATCCAATGCCGGGAATGACGGTAAAGAGCAGCACGATCCCGTTAATGGCTTCCGCGCTCTGCGCTTTTGCGCCCGCGTCATAACCGTACCAGGAGAGCAGGAAGCCGACCATTGCACCGGCAATCGCCAGCCCCAGTTTGAGGAAGAAAATATTGCCGGAGAAGCTGATCCCGGTGATGCGTTTACCGGTTTTCCACTCGCCGTAATCGTCCACATCGGCCATCAGTGACCAGTGCAGCGGGGAAGGGATCTGGTGCAGGATATTCAGCAGGAAGTAGAGCACCACGATGGTGGTTGTCGCTTTCGGATCGAAGAAGTAAAACGCGCAGGAGAAAATCGCCAGCACGATATTGGTCCAGAAGAAGACTTTCAGCTTACACCAGCGGTCAGTTAACACTTTCGCCAGCATACTGCCGAACATCATGCCAACCACGCCCAGGCTGATAAACAGGGTGGCGAAGTGGGTGCTTTGGCCCATCACCCAGGTGACGTAATACATGGTGGCGGCCATGCGGATAAAGCCCGGGCAGACGTTGCAGAGCGTGAGCAGCAGAATGCGTACCCACTGGTCGTTCTTCCACACGTCTTTAAGATCGTTCTTCAGCTCGTCATTGGTTTGTACTGCCGGGCGGATGCGCTCGCGTACGGTCGCGAAGCTAAACAGGAACATGCAGGTGCCAATCAGCGCCAGCACGGTCATCGCCATCTGGTAGCCTTTGGCTTTGTTATCCCCACCGAACCAGTCGGCCATCGGCAGCAACGTGAGTGACAGCAGCAGCGTCGCGATACCAACCATCACGAAGCGATAGGACTGACAGGCAACGCGCTCTTTAGGATCGTTAGTAATCACGCCACCCAGCGAGCAGTAAGGAATGTTGATGGCGGTGTAGGTCAGCGACAGCAGGAAATAAGTGACAAAGGCATAGATAACTTTGCTGTTATAGCTCCAGTCTGGCGTGGTGAACATCAGGATACTGAACAGCGCATAGGGGAAGGCTATCCACAACAGCCATGGACGAAACCGACCATATTTACTGCGGGTACGGTCAGCGATAGCGCCCATGATAGGGTCAGTTACGGCATCAATGACGCGAACAGACAGCAGCAATACGCCGACTAGCGCAGGTGCAAGACCAAAAATATCCGTATAAAAATAGTTAACAAACAACATGATGGCGCCAAAGATGATATTGCATCCCGCGTCCCCCATCCCATAGCCGATCTTTTCTTTTACTGACAGTTTGTTGTTATCCATTGACTGCTCTCCGGGTTTCGGTATGGAGAGAATTATTTGCTGGCAAAGGAATTTTTGCGTTGCAGTATAAGGTCGGTGATATGGATAAAATTGCTGTAGGCGGGAATTTGTGAGGAAGGTAACAACACTCTGCACACCTGAAAAAGGCGTGCAGAGTGGAAGGGCAGATTAGTGTGCTTTTACCGCGTTGGCATTTTTCTGTTTAACCAGATAACCCACGCCGAGGATCGCAATCCACACCGGGATCAGGTACACAGAAATCGCCATGCCCGGGGTGATTAACATGATAACCAGCACCGCCGCCATGAACAGCAGGCACACCCAGTTACCCAGCGGGTAGAGCAGGGCCGGGAAGCGAGTCGCCACGCCTTGCTGCTGCTTGGCGCGGCGGAACTTGATGTGCGCCAGGCTGATCATTGCCCAGTTGATAACCAGCGCGGAGACCACCAGCGCCATCAGCAGACCGAAGGCAGATTCCGGGGCCAGGTAGTTAATCAGCACGCACAGCGCGGTAACCACTGCCGAAACGATAATGGTGTTTACCGGTACGCCGCGCTTGTCGACGTTGAGCAGTGCTTTCGGGGCGTTACCCTGCTGAGCCAGACCAAACAGCATACGGCTGTTGCAGTATACGCAGCTGTTGTAAACGGACAGCGCAGCGGTCAGCACCACGATATTCAGGGCGTTTGCCACGAAGGTATCGCCCAGCTCGTGGAAGATCAGTACAAACGGGCTGGTATCTGCGGTAACACGTGTCCACGGCAGCAGGGAGAGCAGCACGGCCAGTGAACCCACATAGAAGATCAGAATACGGTAGATAACCTGATTAGTGGCTTTCGGGATGCTCTGCTCCGGGTTGTCGGCTTCAGCGGCGGTGATACCCACCAGCTCCAGCCCACCGAAGGAGAACATGATGATTGCCATCATCATGACCAGGCCGCTCATGCCGTGTGGCAGGAATCCACCCTGTTCCCACAGGTTACGTACGGTCGCCTGCGGGCCGCCGTTACCGCTGAACAGCAGCCAGCCACCGAAGATGATCATGGCCACAACGGCGATGACTTTGATGATGGCAAACCAGAACTCCATCTCACCGAACACTTTTACGTTGGTCAGGTTGATGGCGTTAATGATGATGAAGAAGGCCGCAGCAGAAGCCCAGGTTGGGATCTCCGGGTACCAGAACTGAATGTACTTACCAACGGCGGTAAGCTCAGCCATGGCAACCAGAACGTACAGCACCCAGTAGTTCCAGCCGGAGGCGAAGCCCGCAAAGCTCCCCCAGTATTTATAAGCAAAGTGGCTAAATGAACCGGCTACCGGCTCTTCGACCACCATTTCGCCTAACTGACGCATGATCAAAAAGGCAATAAAACCCGCGATTGCGTAACCCAAAATAATGCCAGGGCCGGCAGACTGGATAACGGATGCGCTTCCCAGAAACAGGCCGGTACCGATAGCACCACCCAATGCGATGAGCTGAATATGGCGGTTTTTAAGGCCGCGCTTTAGCTGATCGCCGTGCTGTTGAGCTTCCATTTGAAACCTCGTGTGTGGTTGTTATGTTCACGCTGTGCGTGTGTAATTATGAACATCCGTTTTCTGTATTTAATTCTTTACGGTTAACGAGACCGAAAAAAGCGGAGATGACTTCCGTAAGCGCCAGAATAGTGGTAAGCGCCCGTGAATGCACCTGCTTTATGAAGGGCTGATGACGAGTTGAATAAAAAGAAAGCATTTGTAAATTGGCCTGTAATTCCTTCCTACCCCAACCTATAGAATAAAAATGCTCCGTAAGTGGGCGAATTTTCATTATTTGCGTTGTTGAATCGCTTCAGATTGCAAAATCCCTCGTTTCATTAAGGTTAAAACTGCCTCTTTATGGGTAATCAACTCATTTGTGCAAAGTTACATTTCTGAAACGTTATTTCTGTAAGGTTGTTAAAATGTGCAGGGTTTACTGATTTCAATCAAAACCAATATGGACAGAAGGTGAATACTTTGTTACTTTAGCGATACGAACTTGAAATTGGTAAGACCAATTGACTCCGGGCAAAAAGGCGTAAGACAGGGAATATGGCCTACAGCAAAATTCGCCAACCAAAACTATCCGATGTGATTGAGCAGCAGCTGGAGTTTTTAATCCTCGAAGGGACACTGCGCCCTGGTGAAAAACTCCCGCCTGAACGCGAGCTGGCAAAACAGTTCGACGTTTCCCGTCCCTCGCTGCGTGAGGCAATTCAACGCCTCGAAGCAAAGGGCTTGCTGCTTCGTCGCCAGGGAGGCGGAACCTTTGTGCAAAACAGCCTGTGGCAGAGCTTCAGCGATCCGCTGGTAGAACTTCTCTCTGACCACCCAGAATCCCAGTTTGACCTGCTTGAGACCCGTCACGCGCTTGAAGGTATTGCGGCCTATTACGCCGCTCTTCGCAGCACTGATGAAGATCGCGTGCGTATCCGCGAACTGCATCAGGCCATTGAACGGGCACAGCAGTCCGGCGACTTAGACGCCGAGTCCGATGCCGTCGTCCAGTATCAAATTGCCGTCACCGAAGCGGCACATAACGTGGTGTTGCTACACTTGCTTCGCTGCATGGAGCCGATGCTGGCCCAGAACGTTCGTCAGAATTTTGAATTGTTGTATGCCCGTCGGGAAATGCTTCCGCTGGTCAGCAACCATCGCACCCGAGTATTCGAGGCGATAATGGCCGGGGAACCGGAGCAGGCGCGCGAAGCGTCGCACCGACATCTGGCTTTCATTGAGGAAATCTTGCTGGACCGCAGCCGTGAACAATCGCGTCGCGAACGTTCATTACGCCGCATACAGCAACGAAAGGATTAAGCGCCAGGTTTTTTTAGAGCGCGGCAACTAAACGCAGAACCTGTCTTATTGCGCTTTTAGTTTTCGAAATAGTTTGGGGTGTATCGCGGCGGCAAGCGCGCGAATCCCCAGGAGCATAGTTAACTATGTGACTGGGGTGAGGAAGCGCAGCCAACAAAGAGACAGCCCGAAATATGAAGAAAGGAAAGTGCAATGGGACAGGTTCCAGACAAATCAACGTATTAGATAGATAAGGAATACCCCCATGTCAGAACGTCTCCAAAATGACGTGGATCCGATCGAAACTCGCGACTGGCTACAGGCGATCGAATCGGTCATCCGTGAAGAAGGTGTTGAGCGTGCTCAGTATCTGATTGATCAGCTGCTTTCTGAAGCCCGTAAAGGCGGTGTGAAAGTGGCTTCAGGTGCAGGGGCTAACAACTACGTAAACACGATTGCCGTTGAAGACGAACCGGAATACCCGGGCAATCTGGATCTGGAACGTCGTATCCGTTCTGCAATCCGCTGGAACGCCATTATGACCGTTCTGCGCGCATCCAAGAAAGATCTGGAACTGGGCGGCCACATGGCTTCCTTCCAGTCTTCTGCAACCGTTTACGAAGTGTGCTTCAACCACTTCTTCCGTGCAGCTAACGAGAAAGACGGCGGCGATCTGGTGTACTTCCAGGGCCACATCTCTCCGGGCATCTATGCACGTGCATTCCTGGAAGGTCGTCTGACTGAAGAGCAGATGAACAACTTCCGTCAGGAAGTTCACGGTAAAGGTCTGTCTTCTTACCCGCACCCTAAACTGATGCCTGAATTCTGGCAGTTCCCGACCGTTTCTATGGGTCTGGGCCCAATCGGTGCGATCTACCAGGCTAAATTCCTGAAATATCTGGAACACCGTGGCCTGAAAGATACTTCTGAGCAAACCGTATACGCCTTCCTGGGCGACGGCGAAATGGATGAACCAGAATCTAAAGGTGCGATCACCATCGCTACCCGTGAGAAACTGGACAACCTGTGCTTCATCATCAACTGTAACCTGCAGCGTCTGGATGGTCCGGTAACCGGTAACGGCAAGATCATCAACGAACTGGAAGGCATCTTCAGCGGTGCTGGCTGGAACGTGATTAAAGTCATGTGGGGCGGTCGTTGGGATGAGCTGCTGCGTAAAGACACCAGCGGTAAACTGATCCAGCTGATGAACGAAACCGTTGACGGCGATTATCAGACCTTCAAATCCAAAGACGGTGCCTACGTTCGCGAGCACTTCTTCGGCAAATATCCTGAAACCGCAGCACTGGTTGCAGACTGGACTGATGAGCAGATCTGGGCCCTGAACCGTGGTGGTCACGATCCGAAGAAAGTCTACGCTGCACTGAAAAAAGCACAGGAAACCAAAGGTAAAGCGACTGTAATCCTGGCCCACACCATCAAAGGTTACGGCATGGGTGATACCGCAGAAGGTAAAAACATCGCTCACCAGGTTAAGAAAATGAACATGGACGGCGTGCGTTATATCCGCGACCGTTTCAACGTTCCAGTGACCGATGAGCAGGTAGAAAACCTGTCTTACATCACCTTCCCGGAAGGGTCTGAAGAGCACAAGTACCTGCACGAACGTCGTCAGGCGCTGAAAGGCTACCTGCCAGCTCGTCAGCCTAACTTCACCGAGAAGCTGGAACTGCCAGCGCTGGAAGACTTCTCTCAGCTGCTGGAAGAGCAAAACAAAGAAATCTCTACCACTATCGCTTTCGTTCGTGCCCTGAACGTGATGCTGAAGAACAAGTCGATCAAAGATCGTCTGGTTCCAATCATCGCCGACGAAGCGCGTACTTTCGGTATGGAAGGTCTGTTCCGTCAGATCGGTATCTACAGCCCGAACGGCCAGCAGTACACCCCGCAGGACCGTGAGCAGGTTGCATACTACAAAGAAGACGAAAAAGGTCAGATCCTTCAGGAAGGTATCAACGAACTGGGTGCTGGCGCATCCTGGCTGGCTGCTGCGACCTCTTACAGCACCAACAACCTGCCAATGATCCCGTTCTACATCTACTACTCCATGTTCGGTTTCCAGCGTATCGGTGACCTGTGCTGGCAGGCTGGCGACCAACAGGCTCGCGGCTTCCTGGTAGGTGGTACTTCCGGTCGTACGACCCTGAACGGCGAAGGTCTGCAGCACGAAGATGGTCACAGCCACATTCAGTCTCTGACTATCCCTAACTGTATCTCTTACGACCCGTCTTACGCGTACGAAGTGGCTGTCATCATGCACGACGGTCTGACCCGTATGTACGGTGAAGCACAAGAGAACATTTACTACTACATCACCACGCTGAACGAAAACTACCACATGCCGGCAATGCCAGCAGGTGCCGAGGAAGGTATCCGTAAAGGTATCTATAAACTCGAAACCGTTGCAGGTAGCAAAGGCAAAGTTCAGCTGCTGGGTTCCGGTTCTATCCTGCGTCACGTACGTGAAGCAGCACAGATCCTGGCGAACGACTACGGTGTAGGTTCTGACGTGTACTCTGTTACCTCCTTCACTGAACTGGCACGTGATGGCCAGGATTGTGAGCGCTGGAACATGCTGCACCCAATGGAAACTCCGCGCGTTCCGTACATCGCTCAGGTGATGAACGACGCTCCAGCGGTCGCTTCTACTGACTATATGAAACTGTTCGCTGAGCAGGTTCGTACTTACGTACCAGCTGATGATTATCGCGTACTGGGTACTGACGGCTTCGGTCGTTCTGACAGCCGCGAAAACCTGCGTCACCACTTCGAAGTTGATGCTTCTTACGTGGTTGTAGCAGCACTGGGCGAACTGGCTAAACGTGGCGAAATCGATAAGAAAGTGGTTGCGGATGCAATTACCAAATTCAACATCGATGCAGAAAAAGTTAACCCGCGTCTGGCGTAAGAGGTAAAAGAATAATGGCTATCGAAATCAATGTACCGGACATCGGGGCTGATGAAGTTGAAATCACCGAGATCCTGGTCAAAGTTGGCGACAAAGTTGAAGCTGAACAGTCGCTGATCACCGTAGAAGGCGACAAAGCCTCTATGGAAGTCCCGTCTCCTCAGGCTGGCATCGTTAAAGAGATCAAAGTCTCTGTTGGCGATAAAACCGAGACTGGTAAACTGATCATGATTTTCGATTCCGCCGACGGTGCAGCAGCAGCTGCACCTGCGCAGGAAGAGAAGAAAGCCGCTCCGGCCGCCGCTGCACCAGCAGCTGCCGCGGCAGCGAAAGAAGTTAACGTGCCTGACATCGGCGGTGACGAAGTTGAAGTCACTGAAATCCTGGTGAAAGTGGGCGATACCGTTGCGGCTGAGCAGTCTCTGATCACCGTAGAAGGCGACAAAGCCTCTATGGAAGTTCCGGCTCCGTTCGCGGGTACCGTTAAAGAGATCAAGATCAACACCGGTGACAAAGTGTCTACAGGTTCCCTGATCATGGTCTTCGAAGTGGCGGGTGCTGCACCTGCTGCTGCGCCTGCACAGGCAGCGGCTCCGGCAGCCGCGGCTCCAGCTGTTGCTGGCGGCGCGAAAGACGTTAACGTACCAGACATCGGCGGTGACGAAGTTGAAGTGACCGAAGTGATGGTGAAAGTGGGCGATAAAGTTGCCGCTGAACAGTCACTGATCACCGTAGAAGGCGACAAGGCTTCCATGGAAGTTCCTGCGCCATTCGCGGGTACCGTTAAAGAGATCAAAATCAGCACTGGTGACAAAGTGTCTACCGGCTCTCTGATCATGGTCTTCGAAGTGGAAGGCGCTGCGCCTGCTGCTGCTCCAGCGGCAGCGGCTGCTCCAGCACCTGCTGCTGCACCGGCTCAGGCTGCTAAACCTGCTGCGGCACCAGCTGCAAAAGCAGAAGGCAAATCTGAGTTCGCTGAAAACGATGCTTACGTCCACGCGACTCCACTGATTCGTCGCCTGGCGCGCGAATTCGGTGTGAACCTGGCGAAAGTCAAAGGTACTGGCCGTAAAGGTCGTATCCTGCGCGAAGACGTGCAGACTTACGTGAAAGACGCGGTGAAACGCGCTGAAGCGGCTCCAGCTGCTGCCACCGGTGGCGGTATCCCTGGAATGCTGCCATGGCCGAAAGTGGACTTCAGCAAGTTCGGCGAAATCGAAGAAGTTGAACTGGGCCGTATCCAGAAAATCTCTGGCGCGAACCTGAGCCGTAACTGGGTCATGATCCCGCACGTTACGCACTTCGACAAAACCGATATCACCGATCTGGAAGCGTTCCGTAAACAGCAGAACGCCGAAGCTGAGAAGCGTAAACTGGACGTGAAATTCACCCCAGTGGTCTTCATCATGAAAGCGGTTGCTGCGGCTCTGGAACAGATGCCACGCTTCAACAGTTCCCTGTCCGAAGATGGCCAGAAGCTGACGCTGAAGAAATACATCAACATCGGTGTTGCGGTTGATACGCCAAATGGTCTGGTTGTTCCGGTCTTCAAAGATGTGAACAAGAAGAGCATCACTGAGCTGTCCCGTGAACTGACCGTGATCTCCAAGAAAGCGCGTGATGGCAAGCTGACTGCTGGCGAAATGCAGGGCGGTTGCTTCACCATCTCCAGCATCGGTGGCTTGGGTACTACCCACTTCGCGCCGATTGTTAACGCGCCGGAAGTGGCAATCCTTGGTGTGTCCAAGTCCGCGATGGAGCCTGTGTGGAATGGCAAAGAGTTCATGCCGCGTCTGATGATGCCAATCTCTCTGTCCTTCGACCACCGCGTGATCGACGGTGCTGATGGTGCGCGTTTCATCACCATCATCAACAACACCCTGAGCGACATTCGCCGCCTGGTGATGTAATCGAAAAGCCGGCCAATCGGCCGGCTTTTTTCTGATAATCTCATGGGGTTTGTGAGGTTATTGGCGAAAGCGACAATTCGTGAGCCGTTTGTTGTTTCAAAATTGTTAACAATTTTGTAAACTGCGGGCGGATAGAACGACCCGGTGGACGACGGGTATAAATTAAGAGGTCATGATGAGCACAGAAATCAAAACTCAGGTCGTAGTACTTGGGGCAGGCCCGGCAGGTTACTCCGCAGCATTCCGCGCCGCGGATTTAGGTCTGGAAACCGTCATCGTAGAACGTTACAGCACCCTCGGCGGTGTTTGTCTGAACGTCGGCTGTATCCCTTCTAAAGCGCTGCTGCACGTAGCCAAAGTTATCGAAGAAGCCAAAGCTCTGGCTGAACACGGTATCGTCTTCGGCGAGCCGAAAACCGATATCGACAAAATTCGTACCTGGAAAGAGAAAGTTATCACTCAGCTGACCGGCGGTCTGGCGGGTATGGCCAAAGGCCGTAAAGTGAAAGTGGTAAACGGTCTGGGTAAATTCACCGGCGCGAACACCCTGGAAGTGGAAGGCGAAAACGGCAAAACCGTTATCAACTTCGACAACGCGATCATCGCGGCGGGCTCTCGTCCAATCGAACTGCCATTCATTCCACATGAAGATCCACGTGTGTGGGACTCCACCGATGCGCTGGAACTGAAAACCGTTCCAAAACGCCTGCTGGTTATGGGTGGCGGTATCATCGGTCTGGAAATGGGTACTGTGTACCATGCGCTGGGTTCAGATATTGACGTGGTTGAAATGTTCGACCAGGTTATCCCGGCTGCTGACAAAGACATCGTTAAAGTCTTCACCAAACGCATCAGCAAGAAATTCAACCTGATGCTGGAAACCAAAGTGACTGCCGTTGAAGCGAAAGAAGACGGTATTTACGTTTCCATGGAAGGCAAAAAAGCCCCTGCGGAACCACAGCGTTATGACGCCGTGCTGGTCGCTATCGGCCGTGTGCCGAACGGTAAAAACCTCGACGCTGGCAAAGCTGGCGTGGAAGTGGACGACCGTGGCTTCATCCGCGTTGATAAACAGCTGCGCACCAACGTGCCGCACATCTTTGCAATCGGCGATATCGTCGGTCAGCCAATGCTGGCACACAAAGGTGTTCACGAAGGTCACGTTGCCGCTGAAGTTATCGCTGGCATGAAACACTACTTCGATCCGAAAGTGATCCCATCTATCGCTTACACCGAGCCAGAAGTTGCCTGGGTTGGTCTGACTGAGAAAGAAGCGAAAGAGAAAGGCATCAGCTACGAAACCGCCACCTTCCCGTGGGCTGCTTCTGGCCGTGCTATCGCTTCCGACTGTGCAGACGGTATGACCAAACTGATCTTCGACAAAGAGACTCACCGTGTGATCGGTGGTGCGATTGTCGGCACCAACGGCGGCGAGCTGCTGGGTGAAATCGGTCTGGCTATCGAAATGGGTTGTGACGCTGAAGACATCGCGCTGACCATCCACGCTCACCCAACTCTGCATGAGTCTGTGGGCCTGGCGGCAGAAGTGTTCGAAGGTAGCATCACCGACCTGCCAAACGCGAAAGCGAAGAAGAAGTAAGTTTCTTCACGATTGCTAAACGCCTCTTCGGAGGCGTTTTTTTTTGTCTGAAAACTACCCGTTCTGGTAGTCATCTTATTGATATTAGCGCTAAAAATTTTCTTCGGACTGCCGATACTTTTTTCACCATTGTGTGGCTACTGGCCGCGCTGTTTAGGGGTTCTGGACTCTTTATTACACGAAAAAAGGAAAACACATGTCTTTGAAGAAAGTTGCGGTGATTGGCTTAGTGGCAGCAGCGATGACGCTGACCGGGTGTGGCGCGATGACCACCGCGGTGAAAAAACGTAATCTGGAAGTGAAAACCCAGATGAGTGAAACCGTCTGGCTGGAGCCATCAAACGAAAAAACGGTCTACATCCAGGTTAAAAATACCTCTGATAAAGACATGAGCAACCTGCAAACCCTGCTGGCTAACGATCTCGTTGCCAAAGGCTATAAGGTAACCAGCTCTCCTGACGGCGCCTACTACTGGGTACAGGCTAACGTTCTGAAAGCGGACAAAATGGATCTGCGTGAATCCCAGAGCTACCTGAAAACTGGCTACGAAGGTGCTGCTGTAGGTGCTGCACTGGGCGCGGGTATCACCGCGTATAACAGCAACTCTTCCGGTGCCGCGCTGGGCGTGGGTCTGGCGGCTGGCCTGATTGGTATGGCGGCGGATGCAATGGTGGAAGACGTGAACTACACCATGGTAACCGACTTGCAGATCTCTGAGCGTAGCAAAGCGAAAGTCACCACTGATAACATCGCGGCGCTGCGTCAGGGAACATCCGGCGTGAAAGTGCAGACCAGCACCGAGCAGGGCGATCGCGCGAAATATCAGACCCGCGTGGTGTCTAACGCCAACAAGGTTAACCTGAAGTTCGAAGAAGCGAAGCCGGTACTGGAAGCCCAGCTGGCAAAATCAGTCGCAAATATTCTGTAAGTTAAAAAGCCGGGTGGCGTCTTCGCCTTACCCGGCCTACAAAACCCCTGGCCGCCAGCAGTCAGGGGGCAACGGCCTCCCAGGATTTATCCGGGCTGTACGCCGTTAAGGCTGCGGCTTTTTGCTCTGAATCCTTACCCAGATCGCTCTGGTAAACAGTATCATCCTGATTGATCACAAAGCTCATCACACCCGTTTGTCCGTAGCTGACAGGCCATGCAACCATCGCAAAGCCATGGTTTTTATCGGGCAAAATACGAAAGCGATATCCGTGATAGCCTGCTCCAGGCTCTGACGGGCTGAATGCCGGGCCAAGCGGGCTGGGTGCTTCCCCTGGCGTAATGGGCCAGTAGAGGCCATCTTTTTTCCCTTCTGAACTGACAATTTTCTGCGCGTACGTCTGGTTCATCTCGTAATAACTTTGCTGCGCGTCAACGTAAGCGTGGAGCGCTTCTATCGCGGCGAGCTCATTACGGCCAATTTCACGGGTCAGGATCTCTTCGGAAGCTTCCTTGATATCAAATTGCCAGCCGTTTGCGGTCTTAATGACCGGTATCGGGAGCTGCCAGTCGCTATCGCCCACCACCAGATGCGCGACATCGCCGTTAGTCACGGTGTTATGCCGGACTTTCCAGTCGCGCAGGAAGCGGTCTACGGCATCAGGATCGACCCCTTCAGGTGGCAGGAAATCACGCCAGTTTTCCCCCAGCAGTTTGCCCATTGCACCTTCATTTTGCTCGCTGATTGCGTTTACCAGCGCGTCGGTCGCCTTGTCCGGAGTGTCGAAATGTTCTTGTGCTTGCGCGATAGACGAAACCATAAGCAACACCATTGCGCTGAGTAATTTAATGTTCATGTCGGCTCCCTTAACGATGACGGACTTCACGGCGTTCAGGCCGTGCGCCAGAGGCTTGTCGCTGTGGCTGATTACGCGAGGCAACCTGACGGCTCTGTGCGCCACGCTGCTGCTGAGCTTGCCAGTTCCCGGAGCGGCTATCGTTACCGCTCAGGGCATTAGCGCGCGGCTGGCTTATGCGCTGCTGAGTATTTCGTTGTTGCACATTGCGCTGCTGTGCCGTTTGCGAAACCCGTTGCTCCTGTCTTTGCGTCGTCGCTTTCCGATTTTCTCGCTGCTGAGTGTTGGCCTTTTTCGCGGTTTGCGTTTTGTTGGTGTCGTAGCCCCGATAGTTATTACGCTGAGAAATCTGCTTCAGCTGCTGATTCGACGCCTGACGCTGAGCATCTTTTGTGCCGGTGCGTGCCGTTTGCGGGAAGGTTTTCCCGGTCGATTTTTCCATCTGCGCCATTGCAGCCTGACGCTGGTTATCACGATTAACCGGTTTTTGCTGAGTTGCGCTCAGCCCTGTTGCCGTGTTGGTGGAGTGGAAGCGGTTATTCAGCTGACTATTTGGGTACGGCACCCCTTCACGATAAGCCGGATTATGCTGCCAGGTACGGTTAGCATCCGTCAGACGCTGGCCGCTGATTTTATTGAAGTTATCAACGTTAATATTGATGTTGTTATCACCATTACGGTTGTAGCCGCCATGGTGATCCCAGTCATCATCATGATGATGATCCCAATCGTCATCGTCCCAGTCGATGCTGCTGAAGATGGCATAGGTGGTTGCCACGCCCAGGCTGAAACCTAAGCCGTTCACGAAGCTGTTGCCGAACTGCTCACCGGTGGTTGGCGGGAGATAGGTCGGCGGATAGGCGGTGTTTGGCCAGGTCCCGTAAACCGTATTCGGGTTATAGGTAGGAACATAAACCACCTGCGGATCGGCGGATTCAATCTTGATCACCGTTGGGCTTGTGGTGGTAGTGGTCGTGGTTGTCGACTCGCTGGTGACGGTTTTCGCCGGGGCAGGTTTTGTCTCGGTGGTAACCGTCTGCTGTGGTGTCGATTTTAATGCACCGGTTTGCTGAGCCAGCAAACGCAGACGTTGTACGGAGTCCATCACGTCTTTCGGTTGGGCGAGGAAGGCATCGCCCAGGCTTTGTACCCACGGCGGGTTTTCGCCCATCAGCGACATGAGCTGAGGAAACGCCACCAGCGATTTCACGCTCGGATCCCACGGCTGCCCGGAAACGGCCTGAATGGCGGCATCCCCCTGCATTTTAGGGTTGTCCTTTGACCATTGCGCAGCCTGGATAACGTTCGCGGGGTAGGTTGATGCCATCAATATTTGCGACAACAGGGCATCAGGATAAAGCGCAATAGGCGCTACCCACTGATCGATTTGCGCGGCACTGTAGGTTGGCGGTGCGACAGGCGCGGTTTGCGTTGCGGGGGCCGGTGTGGCAGCCGGAACCGGTGTTACAGGTTGTTGAGCAACGGGAGCAGGAGTGACGGGCGTTTCCGTTGCGCGGCTTTTGACAAACATAACGCCAGACGCGGCAAACAGCCCGGCACTGCATAAAAGGACAAGCAGATGTGGCTTAAATGGCAACTTCATAAAGTGACTCCAACGAGACAAGCGCTGTGCCGTGAGGCGTTCCTGTTGCCGCGAGTATTATTCACCCGTGTCTTACAGTTTTGACTTTTCTTGGGAAACCACCCGGAGTGTCCGGATAAAGAGTGTGAGCATTTATTACACAATTATATCTGAAGGTTGAAAAGCCGCTGGAATATACAGAACTGCTCCCGGGCCCGGTGACTGGTTGCTACACCAGCGAAGCAGGCCGAGAAGAAGAATAGTGGATTCAAAGGGGATGCAGAAGATGAGAAGTGAAGTTACATTAATTTTCATACGAAACAGGAAAGCGCTACGCAGTATTTCACCTTCGGATTGCAAGGAAACGATCTCTGGGGCAAAATTTTTATCCGTTGGGGTTTTGCCGCAAATCTGCCAGCCCGGTGTGCTACCACCGCAAGGCAACAAATTAACCGCTTTAAGGCGGTTTTTTTGTGTCCAAAATTCGAATCGTCTCCCTGCTATACCATCCTTAACGATTCAGCAAATTTTTTAATGTTGCTTTTTTGTAAACGGATTAACACTGTGCAGAAATCCTGCTATGCTGCCCGACGCGGTATCGGGCATTTACCCTACAAACTGCTGTCTCACAGGAGCGTGAAGAGATTCGCCCACATACACGCTGTGTATGCCGCAATATGACAATGAGAGCGAGGAGAACCGTCGTGCTAGAAGAATACCGTAAGCACGTAGCAGAACGTGCCGCCGAGGGAATTGTACCCAAACCTTTAGATGCAACCCAAATGGCCGCGCTCGTCGAGCTGCTGAAGAATCCGCCTAAGGGCGAAGAAGAATTCCTGTTAGATCTGTTGATCAACCGCGTACCGCCTGGCGTAGATGAAGCTGCCTACGTAAAAGCCGGTTTCCTTGCTGCCATTGCCAAAGGCGAAGCAACCTCCCCACTGGTGACTCCTGAAAAAGCGATTGAACTGCTCGGCACCATGCAGGGTGGCTACAACATTCATCCGCTAATTGACGCGCTGGATAACGAAAAGCTGGCTCCAATTGCGGCCAAAGCGCTCTCTTCAACGCTGCTGATGTTCGATAACTTCTACGATGTAGAAGAAAAAGCCAAAGCGGGCAACAAATACGCGAAGCAGGTTATGCAGTCCTGGGCTGATGCCGAATGGTTCCTGAACCGTCCTGCGCTGGCTGAAAAAATCACCGTGACCGTTTTCAAAGTAACCGGTGAAACCAACACCGATGACCTCTCTCCGGCTCCGGATGCGTGGTCCCGTCCTGATATCCCTCTGCACGCGCTGGCGATGCTGAAAAACGCCCGTGAAGGTATCGAACCGGATCAGCCTGGCGTGGTTGGTCCAATCAAACAGATCGAAGCCCTTCAGAAGAAAGGTTTCCCGCTGGCCTATGTGGGCGATGTTGTGGGTACCGGCTCTTCCCGTAAATCTGCAACCAACTCCGTGCTGTGGTTCATGGGCGATGATATCCCTCATGTGCCGAACAAACGCGGCGGCGGCCTGTGTCTGGGCGGCAAAATTGCCCCTATCTTCTTCAACACCATGGAAGATGCTGGCGCACTGCCAATTGAAGTGGACGTTAACAACCTGAACATGGGCGACGTGATTGACGTTTACCCGTTCAAAGGTGAAGTGCGTAACCACGAAACCAACGAACTGCTGGCAAGCTTTGAGCTGAAAACCGACGTGCTGGTCGACGAAGTCCGCGCCGGTGGCCGTATTCCACTGATCATCGGCCGTGGCCTGACCACCAAAGCGCGTGAAGCGCTGGGTCTGCCGCACTCAGACGTATTCCGTCAGGCGAAAGACGTGGCGGAAAGCAGCCGCGGCTTCTCTCTGGCGCAGAAGATGGTTGGCCGCGCCTGTGGCGTTGCCGGTATCCGTCCTGGTGCGTACTGCGAGCCGAAGATGACGTCCGTGGGCTCTCAGGATACCACTGGCCCAATGACCCGTGACGAACTGAAAGACCTGGCGTGCCTGGGCTTCTCGTCTGACCTGGTGATGCAGTCCTTCTGTCACACCGCGGCCTATCCGAAGCCGGTTGACGTGACTACGCACCACACGCTGCCAGACTTCATCATGAACCGTGGCGGTGTATCTCTGCGTCCGGGTGATGGCGTTATTCACTCCTGGCTGAACCGTATGCTGCTGCCAGATACCGTGGGTACCGGTGGTGACTCTCATACCCGTTTCCCGATTGGTATCTCCTTCCCGGCGGGCTCTGGTCTGGTGGCGTTTGCTGCTGCGACCGGCGTGATGCCGCTGGATATGCCGGAATCCGTTCTGGTGCGCTTCAAAGGCAAAATGCAGCCGGGTATCACCCTGCGCGACCTGGTTCACGCGATCCCGCTGTATGCCATCAAACAGGGTCTGCTGACCGTTGAGAAGAAAGGTAAGAAAAACATCTTCTCTGGCCGCATCCTGGAAATTGAAGGTCTGCCGGATCTGAAAGTAGAGCAGGCGTTCGAACTGACCGATGCCTCTGCTGAGCGTTCTGCTGCGGGCTGTACCATCAAGCTGAACCAGGCGCCGATCGAAGAGTATCTGACCTCTAACATCGTACTGCTGAAGTGGATGATCGCAGAAGGTTACGGCGATCGTCGTACGCTGGAACGTCGTGTTCAGGGTATGGAAAAATGGCTGGCGGATCCGCAGCTGCTGGAAGCCGATGCTGACGCTGAATATGCGGCAGTGATCGACATCGATCTGGCGGATATCAAAGAGCCAATCCTGTGCGCACCAAACGATCCAGACGATGCTCGTCTGCTCTCTGACGTTCAGGGCGATAAGATCGACGAAGTGTTCATCGGTTCCTGTATGACCAACATCGGTCACTTCCGTGCTGCCGGTAAGCTGCTGGATACCCATAAAGGCCAGCTGCCAACCCGTCTGTGGGTGGCTCCGCCAACCCGTATGGACGCCGCTCAGCTGACTGAAGAAGGTTACTACAGCGTGTTCGGTAAGAGCGGTGCGCGTATCGAAATCCCTGGCTGTTCCCTGTGTATGGGTAACCAGGCGCGCGTAGCAGACGGTGCGACGGTAGTCTCGACCTCTACCCGTAACTTCCCGAACCGTCTGGGCACTGGCGCTAACGTTTATCTGGCCTCTGCGGAGCTGGCGGCGGTTGCCGCGCTGATTGGCAAACTGCCAACCCCGGAAGAGTACCAGACTTATATTGCTCAGGTTGATAAGACTGCGGTGGATACCTATCGCTATCTGAACTTCGACCAGCTGTCTCAGTATACCGAGAAAGCTGACGGCGTTATCTTCCAGACGGCAGTATAAATGCTACCCTCTCCCGTGGGAGAGGGACTGGGGTGAGGGCACCAGACCGCACCTGACCCATTGCCCGGTGGCGCTACGCTTACCGGGCCTACAAAACCCATCGCAACTGCGGTGGGTTTTTATTTTCATTCCTCCCACCTCTCACGCTTTTTTTCTTCCTCGCTGCTGCGATAATTACCTTAATGGCTTTGCAGAGGAAAACACTATGGATTACGAATTTCTGCGCGACATCACCGGAGTGGTGAAAGTGCGTATGTCGATGGGCCACGAAGCCGTAGGACACTGGTTTAACGAAGAGGTGAAAGAGAATCTCGCGCTTCTTGATGAAGTTGAACAGGCGGCAAATACGGTGAAAGGCAGTGAGCGCTCCTGGCAACGCGCCGGGCATGAATACACGCTGTGGATGGACGGTGAAGAGGTTATGGTCCGTGCCAACCAGCTTGAATTCTCGGGCGATGAGATGGAAGAAGGGATGAGCTACTACGATGAAGAGAGTCTGTCGCTTTGCGGCGTTGAAGACTTCCTGAAGGTGGTGGCGGCGTACCGCGAGTTCATGAAACAGAAATAGCACACCGGAGCGTCCTTGCTCCTTGCGTCTCTTACATGGCCGGAATGTTACGGCCATAGTAGATTTCGCGCATCTCTTTCCAGATAAGGTCGGTGATGGCCTTACGCTCTTCGTCGCTCAGGTCTTCCGGTTTGGTGTGGAACATGTAGTGCTTAAGGTCAAACTCCTTAAGTAACATCTTGGTATGGAAGATATTTTCCTGATACACATTCACGTCCACCATGTCATACAGCGCTTTCATGTCCTCGGACATAAAGTTCTGAATGGAATTGATTTCGTGGTCGATAAAGTGCTTCATCCCATTGATATCACGGGTAAAACCTCGTACACGATAGTCAATGGTAACGATATCGGATTCCAGCTGATGGATTAAGTAGTTCAGCGCATTCAGCGGTGAAATCACACCGCAGGTCGATACTTCTATATCGGCGCGGAAGGTACACAGCCCGCCTTCAGGATGGCTTTCCGGGTAGGTGTGTACGCAGATGTGGCTTTTATCGAGGTGAGCCACTACCACTTCTGGCAGCGGGCCAGGGTGTTCGGTTTTGTCGATAAGCTGCGGGTCGACCGGTTCTTCGCTCACCAGAATGGTCACGCTCGCACCCTGAGGATCGTAATCCTGGCGGGCAATATTCAGGATATTCGCGCCAATAATAGAGCAGGTTTCTGACAGGATCTCCGTCAGACGATTGGCGTTGTAGAGTTCATCGATATAGGCGATATACCCATCGCGCTCTTCTGCTGTTTTGGCGTAGCAGATATCGTAAATACAAAAACTCAGGCTTTTTGTCAGGTTGTTAAAGCCATGCAGTTTAAGCTTTTTCAATTAGTTCACCCCCAGAGAGGACAACGCGTCTTGCAGATATTGCGGCAAGGCAAACGCGGCGGTGTGGACAGCCGGATTGTAGTATCGGCAATGAAGGCCGGCCTGGTGGAAACGGGCCTGAATGATTTCGGTGGAGAGATGGCGCAGCACCTCGTTATCCGTTGCCCAGGCGAAGGTCATGATCCCGCCGTAGTAAGTCGGGATCGCGGCCTGATAGAAACTGACATCGCCAAAATAGGTGCTTAACTTGCGGTGGCTGTCGATGGCTTCATCCTGTTGCAGGAAGCAAACGCCGTTCTGCGCCACGAAGATCCCACCGGGCTTAAGGCAACGTTTGCAGCCTTCGTAAAAGGATGAGGTAAACAGCGATGCGCCCGGGCCGATTGGGTCGGTGCAGTCAGAGATGATCACATCAAAGGTTTGTGTGGTCTGATTAACAAAGTTGACCCCATCGTCAATCACCAGACTAAAGCGCGGATCGTCATAGCTGCCGGCATTATGATTGGGCAGATACTGGCGGCAGAAAGAGACAACGCCTGCGTCGATTTCCACCATGGTGATGGATTCGACAGATTTATGGCGGGAGACTTCACGCAGCATGGCGCCATCACCTCCGCCGATAATCAGGACGTGTCTTGCCTGTCCGTGTGCCAGCAGCGGTACGTGGGTCATCATCTCGTGATAGATAAACTCGTCACGCTCGGTGGTTTGCACCACGCCGTCCAGCGCCATCACGCGCCCAAAAGCTGCGTTTTCGAAAATGATCAGATCCTGATGATCGGTTTTCTCATGATAAAGCACGTTATCAACGGCAAAGTACTGACCAAACTGATCATGCAGTGTTTCATGCCACAACGCGTTGTCGGCCATAAGCTGACGCCTCCTTTGTTAACATCCGTTTTCCCACGAAAAATGAGCAAAACATGATAGCTAACTATAACCGTGCTTGCACGGCTATAGGGTCAACAAGGAGAGTCGGGGGGGTTATTTTACGTAGGCGAGCAGGCTAAGAGAGTCGCGAGCCAGCGCTTTGCATTTCTTTGCCGTGGGAATGCCAATGCCGCTTAAATCGCGGTAGCTGTCTTCACCGAGCGCCTTCATGTCAAAGCTGTCGTAGTTGCTGAGATCCCACTGGTTCTGCTGGGCAAAAAAGACCAGGGCGCGACGAATCTGCCCGTTGGGTAAATTCTGGTAACCGCAATCATTTTTCAGGAATACAAAAACCGCCGTTAAATCGGCCATATCTTCTGCTTCATTTTCACTCAGCGCATAACTGTTCGCACACATAGCCATCAGGCTGCCGAACAAAATTGTCCTGAAAAACGTCTTCATTGCTTCTACCACTGCGTCACGGAAAATTAACGTTAGCATACTTGATGCCAGGGCGACGATCTTTATTATTGCCGCTTTGCTTGACCTTCCGGTAAGGGGAGGGTTTATGCTCAAAATATCGCCTGCTGGAAATAAGGAAATGAACATGCAACGTCGTGATTTTTTAAAATATTCCGTTGCGCTGGGAGTCGCCAGCGCATTACCGCTGTGGAGTCGCACAGTTTTCGCCGCCGACAGGCCCGCCTTACCCATCCCTGACCTGCTCACTGCGGATGCCCGCAGCCGCATTCAGCTGGTCGTTCAGTCTGGTAAAACTACCATTGGTGAGCATACGGCGACAACCTGGGGGTATAACAGCAATCTGCTCGGCCCTGCGATTCAGTTACGCAGAGGAAAAGCCGTTACTGTAGACATCCACAATTCGCTGGCGGAAGAGACAACACTGCACTGGCATGGCCTCGAAGTCCCGGGTGAAGTAGACGGCGGTCCTCAGGGCGTAATTAAAGCGGGCGGCAAGCGCAGCGTCACCTTTACCCCTGACCAGTCTGCGGCGACCTGCTGGTTCCACCCGCATCAGCATGGCAAAACCGGACGGCAGGTTGCGATGGGCCTGGCGGGGCTGGTGCTCATTGAGGATGATGAAAGCCGCCTGCTGCGTCTGCCAAAACAGTGGGGCATCGACGATGTGCCGGTGATTGTGCAGGACAAAAAGTTCACCCCGGACGGACAGATTGATTACCAGCTGGACGTGATGAGCGCTGCTGTAGGCTGGTTTGGCGATACGCTGCTGACCAACGGTGCGATTTACCCGCAGCACGCCGCGCCGAAGGGCTGGCTGCGTTTACGCCTGCTTAATGGCTGTAACGCGCGGTCGCTGAATTTTGCGACCAGCGATAAACGCCCGCTGTATGTGGTGGCGAGCGATGGCGGCCTGTTGCCTGAGCCGGTGAAGGTTAATGAATTACCGATGCTGATGGGCGAGCGTTTTGAAGTGCTGGTGGATATCAGCGATGGCAAGGCGTTTGACCTGGTGACCCTGCCGGTAAGCCAGATGGGTATGGCCGTTGCGCCATTTGATAAGCCGCATCCGGTACTGCGCATTCAGCCGCTTCAGGTCACGGCGTCGGGCATCTTGCCGGATACCCTGGTGAAGATGCCTGCTTTGCCTGCGCTTGACGGGTTAACTCAGCGTAAACTCCAGCTCTCGATGGATCCGATGCTCGATATGATGGGGATGCAGGCCCTGATGACGAAATATGGCAATCAGGCGATGGCCGGGATGCATCACGGGCAGATGATGGGCCATATGAATATGGATCACGGCAGCATGGGCGGAATGGGGAACATGAACCACGGTGGGCAAGGTTTTGACTTCCATAATGCCAACATGATCAACGGCAAAGCGTTCGATATGGATACGCCGATGTTTGCTGCCACGAAAGGGCAGTTTGAGCGTTGGGTGATTTCGGGGGAAGGTGACATGATGTTGCATCCGTTCCATATTCACGGCACGCAGTTCCGCATCCTCTCAGAAAACGGTAAAGCACCAGAGGCGCATCGTTCCGGCTGGAAAGATACGGTACGAGTTGAAGGTGGTGTAAGCGAGGTGCTGGTGAAGTTCGCGCACGACGCGCCGAAGGAGTTCGCCTATATGGCGCACTGTCACCTGCTGGAGCATGAAGATACGGGGATGATGCTCGGTTTTACCGTATAAAAAAAGCCGGGTGGCGGCTACGCCTTACCCGGCCTGTATATGGCACCCGTAGGCCCGGTAAGCATAGCGCCACCGGGCATTTCAGTTACTTGCTTTCATCCGGCAACGCATACGCGACGATATAGTCGCCCATCTTCGTGCCAAACGAACCGTGACCACCCGCAGAGATGACAACGTACTGCTTGCCATTCACTTCATAGGTCATCGGTGTTGCCTGTCCGCCTGCTGGCAGACGGCCTTGCCACAGTTTCTCACCGTTGGTCATGTTGTACGCGCGCAGGTAGTTATCTGCGGTTGCCGCGATGAACAGCACGTTACCGGCGGTAGAGATTGGGCCACCCAGCATTGGCATCCCCATATTGAACGGTACAGGAACCGGCATCGGGAACGGCATACTGTCCTGAGGCGTACCAATACGTTTCTTCCACACAACCTGGTTAGTTTTCAGATCCAGCGCGGAGATATAACCCCATGCAGGCTGTTTACACGGCAGGCCGAACGGTGACAGGAACGGGTTCAGGGTTACGCCAAACGGCACGCCATACTGCGGCTGAATACCGGATTCGGTCCCGGTACCTTTCGCGTCTTTCGGCGGTTCGATTGGGTTACCCGGGCCGCGTGGGATCAGTTTAGAGACGAACGGCAGCGCCATCGGGTTGGCAATCGCCACCTGGCGGTTCGGGTCAACGGAGATCCCGCCCCATTCGAACATCCCCAGGTTACCCGGGAAGACCAGCGTGCCCTGCTCAGAAGGCGGAGTGAAGATACCTTCGTAGCGCAGCTGATGGAACATCACGCGGCAGACCAGCTGGTCAAACATGGTAGCACCCCACATGTCTGCACCGCTCAGGTCTTTCTTCGGACGGAAGCTCAGGTCAGAGAACGGCTGCGTTTTGCTGACGTAATCGCCTTTTGCTGCCCCCTGCGGAACAGGTTTTTCCGGCGCAGGAACAACCAGCTTACCGTTGCTGCGATCCAGGACGAAGATGTTACCGGTTTTCGCTGGTGCATAAATCACCGGAACGGTTTTGCCGTTAACGGTAATGTCGGCAAGCGTCGGCTGGGATGGCATGTCCATATCCCACAGATCGTGGTGAACGGTCTGGTAGCTCCATGCCAGTTTACCGGTGGTCGCGTTCAGCGCCACGATAGCACTCGCGTAACGTTCCTGCTCCGGCGTGCGGTTACCGCCCCAGATATCTGGCGTGGTCACACCCATCGGCAGGTAGACCAGATCCAGCTTCGCGTCATACGCAGCCGGCGCCCAGGAGTTTGGTGAGTTAAAGGTAAAGGTGTGTTCGTCCGACGGGATCGCATTTGGATCTTTCGCGCCCGGATCGAAGGCCCACAGCAGTTTACCGGTGTTCACGTCAAAACCACGGATAACGCCAGAGGTTTCGCGGGTAGAGAAGTTATCCGTTACCGAACCGGCAATCACGATAGTTTTATCAGTGATGATCGGCGGCGAGGTCGGTTCATACAGACCCGGCGTGGTATCCGGCATGTTGGTTTGCAGATTCAGGATACCTTTGTTGGCAAAGGTTTCGCACAGCTTGCCCGTTTCGGCGTTAACCGCAAACAGTCGACCGTCGTTCACCGGCAGGATAATGCGGCGTGGGCAGTCGGCAATGACTTCCGGGCTGGCATTATCGGCACGCGCTTCGTGGTAAGAAACACCACGGCAGGTAACGTGCTGGAACGACGGGTTGGAGTTCAGCTGTGGATCGAAGTGCCATTTTTCTTTACCGGTAGCCGCGTCGAGCGCGAACAGACGCTGGTGCGCGGTACACAGATACAGCATGTTGCCAACTTTAATTGGCGTCACTTCGTTGGTCAGCTCACCCGGATCGTTAGGCATCTTCACGTCGCCGGTACGGAAGACCCAGGCTTCTTTCAGATCCTTCACGTTGTCGGCGTTAATCTGCTTCAGTGGAGAGTAACGCTGACCTTCCTGGTTACGACCATAGGCAGGCCAGTCGCTATCGGCAACCTGAGAGATAGCCGCGGCGGGCGTGGATTCCGTGTTCAGCGTGCCTTTGATCTCCTGCGGGTCGTTGAAGCCAGCCCAGGTGAGGATGCCACCGCTGATAAGCAGGGCAATCACCAGTGCGGCAACGGCACCACTGGAAGGCACAATCAGGCGACGCCAGACAAACGGCAGGATCAGCCAGATACCAAAGAACACGAGGATGTCACTGCGTGGCGTCAGTGCCCAGAAGTCGAACCCGACTTCCCAGACGCCCCAGATCATGGTTGCGAGAAGTAACGCGGCATAGAGCCACAGTGCTGATTGTTTGCCACGCCAGAGCAGGACGGTTACAGCAAGCATAACCAGACCCGCAACGGGGTAGTACCAGGAGCCGCCAATTGCGACCAGCCAGACGCCACCGATCAACAGATACAGGCCGCAAAAGGCGGCGAATAGCGCTGTTAAGGTCACCAGTAGACGCGACTGTTGAGTTTTTGTTTCAGCCATAGAAAAGTACTCGTCAGTTTTGTTAATTATTTGCTAGCAATTAATTATAGGTATTAACAAGTGTGATCGGAATCACAAAATTTGCTTTTTATAACTCATGCGCCAGGGCTATCCATTTGCTGTTATAATGGGTGGCTTGTGAATCGATGCCGGACGCAGATTCATCCGCATTGAGCGATTTTTATTAAAATCATATGGTTAGTAATATGAAACATACTGTTGAAGTGATGATCCCGGAAGCGGAGATCAAAGCGCGTATCGCCGAATTGGGTCGTCAAATCACCGAACATTACAAAGACAGCGGCAGCGAAATGGTGCTGGTTGGTTTGTTGCGTGGCTCTTTTATGTTCATGGCAGACCTGTGCCGTGAAGTGCAGGTGTCACATGAGGTCGATTTTATGACCGCCTCCAGCTACGGCAGCGGCATGTCCACAACCCGTGATGTGAAAATCCTTAAGGACCTGGATGAAGATATTCGTGGCAAAGATGTGTTGATCGTTGAGGACATCATCGACTCCGGCAACACACTCTCTAAAGTGCGCGAGATCCTGAGCCTGCGTGAACCAAAATCCCTGGCTATCTGTACCCTGCTGGATAAACCCACTCGTCGTGAAGTGCAGGTGCCGGTTGAGTTTGTAGGTTTCTCGATCCCTGATGAATTCGTGGTGGGTTACGGCATCGACTACGCCCAGCGTTATCGCCATCTGCCGTATGTCGGTAAAGTGGTGCTGCTGGACGAGTAAGTGCGGTTTATTGCCCGGTGGCGCGCAGCGATCCGGGCCTACTCATTGCACACCTGTAGGCCGGGTAAGGCGCAGCCGCCACCCGGCTTTGTTTATTTATGGTTCACATGCTTAAGCTTGAGGTTGGCAATGCCCGACCGATAGCGCTGTTCCAGCGTTTCGCGGTTGGTGGCGGTTACTTCCAGGTTACGCAGTAACCCGTCATGAATACCGTACGCCCAGCCGTGAATGGATACCTTCTGCCCGCGTTTCCAGGCAGATTGCATAATCGTGGAGTGGCCCAGGTTATAGACCTGTTCCATCACGTTCAGCTCGCACAGGGTGTCAAGACGGCGTTCTGGCGGCATTTCGCCGAGCAGTGAGCTATGTTTGAACCAGATATCGCGGATGTGCAGCAGCCAGTTGTCGATTAAGCCCAGCTCCGGGTTTTCTACCGCCGCCTGGACGCCGCCGCAGCCGTAGTGGCCGCAAATGATGATGTGCTCGACTTCCAGTACATCAACGGCATACTGAACAACCGAGAGACAGTTAAGATCCGTGTGAATGACCAGGTTGGCCACGTTACGGTGAACGAATAATTCGCCCGGTTCGAGGCCGGTCAGACGCTCTGCCGGAACGCGGCTATCGGAACATCCAATCCATAGAAAGCGCGGGTTCTGCGCTTGTGCCAGTTTGCCGAAAAATCCCGGGTCTTCTTCAACCAGCATCTTTGACCATAGTGCATTGTTGCTGATGAGTGTATCTATGTCATTCATGGACGTTAACGGCCTGTAACCAAGTAATTGCGTTGCGCTACTATAGGGTAACCCGACTTTTAATGAAACCACACAACGTGTGTCAGAACTATAGGTAAGTCTAATTCATGGCGATTGCACTGGAGCTTGAACAGCTTAAAAAAACCTATCCGGGCGGCGTTCAGGCGCTGCGCGGAATAGATCTCAAAGTAGAGGCGGGTGATTTTTATGCGCTTCTGGGGCCGAATGGCGCAGGGAAATCCACCACCATCGGGATTATCAGTTCTCTGGTGAACAAGTCATCCGGCAGGGTGAGCGTATTTGGCTACGACCTGCAAAAAGATGTCGTTAACGCCAAGCGCCAGCTCGGGCTGGTGCCGCAAGAGTTCAACTTTAACCCCTTTGAAACCGTCCAACAGATCGTAGTGAACCAGGCGGGTTACTATGGCGTTGAGCGCAAAGACGCGCTTGAGCGCAGCGAAAAGTACCTCAAACAGCTCGACCTGTGGGAAAAACGTAACGAACGTGCGCGGATGTTATCTGGTGGGATGAAGCGCCGTCTGATGATTGCGCGTGCGTTGATGCATGAACCAAAACTGCTGATCCTCGATGAGCCAACCGCCGGTGTGGACATCGAACTTCGTCGCTCAATGTGGGGCTTCCTGAAGGATCTGAACGACAAAGGCACCACGATCATCCTCACCACCCACTACCTTGAAGAAGCAGAGATGCTGTGCCGCAATATCGGTATCATCCAGAACGGGGAGCTGGTGGAAAACACTTCGATGAAAGATCTGCTTTCTAAGCTGAAATCAGAAACCTTTATCCTCGACCTGGCGCCGAAAAGCCCGCTGCCAAAGCTGGAAGGCTATCAATATCGTCTGGTGGATACCTCGACACTGGAAGTGGAAGTGTTGAGAGAGCAGGGGATCAACAGCGTGTTCGCCCAGTTGAGTACGCAGGGCGTGCAGGTATTAAGTATGCGTAACAAAGCCAACCGACTGGAAGAGCTGTTTGTCTCTCTGGTTCATGAGAAACAAGGAGACAAGGCATGACGCATCTTTACTGGGTCGCGCTGAAAAGCATCTGGGCGAAAGAGATTAACCGTTTTATGCGCATCTGGGTGCAAACCCTGGTGCCGCCGGTGATCACCATGACGCTGTATTTCATTATTTTCGGCAACCTGATTGGTTCACGAATTGGTGAAATGCACGGCTTTACCTATATGCAGTTTATCGTGCCGGGCCTGATCATGATGGCGGTGATCACCAACGCCTATGCCAACGTGGCGTCGTCATTCTTTAGCGCCAAGTTCCAGCGCAATATTGAAGAGCTGCTGGTCGCGCCTGTACCGACGCACGTTATTATTGCCGGCTATGTTGGCGGTGGCGTGGCGCGTGGTCTGTGTGTGGGGATCCTGGTCACGGCAATTTCACTGTTCTTTGTGCCGTTCCAGGTGCACTCGTGGCTGTTTGTCGCGCTGACGCTCCTGCTGACCGCAATCCTGTTCTCGCTGGCGGGCCTGCTGAACGCGGTGTTTGCCAAAACGTTCGACGACATCAGCCTGATCCCGACCTTCGTGCTGACGCCGCTGACCTATCTGGGCGGGGTGTTTTACTCCCTGACGCTGCTGCCACCGTTCTGGCAGGCGCTGTCGCACCTGAACCCGATCGTGTACATGATTAGCGGTTTCCGCTTTGGCTTCCTCGGTATTACCGATGTGCCGCTGTTTACCACCGTTGCGGTGCTGGTGGTGTTTATCATTGCCTTCTACATGCTGTGCTGGTATCTGATCCAGCGCGGGCGCGGTCTGCGCAGCTAACCTTCAGCCCGGCGACAATCCGTTGCCGGGCGCTTTTCTTTGACTGTTATCACCGTAAGCTAATCTTCACTGAGCTAAACTACTCGCCTGCTAAGGAGGGAGTTATGCTGGGATGGGTCATCACCTGCCACGATGAACAGGCGCAGGACATGTTGTTAAAGCTCGAAGCCCGTTTTGGGCCGCTGGTGCAATGCCGGGCGGTGAATTACTGGCGCGGGCTGAGTACCAACATGCTCAGCAGAATGATGTGCGATGCCCTGCATGAAACCGACTCTGGCGATGGCGTTATCTTTTTGACGGATAAATCGGGCGCGGCGCCTTATCGTTCTGCGGCATTGATGAGCCACAAACACGATTGCTGCGAAGTCATCTCCGGAATTAGCCTGCCGTTGCTGGAAGTCATGTACCCGCAGCGAGAAACACTCAGCAGCGCCGAATTTCGTCATGCTATCGTGGCGCAAGGTTTACCAGGCGTCAGTAGCTTGTGGCATCAGCAGCAGAAAAATCCTCCTTTCATCCTGCATCACGGCCTGTATAAGAATTAAACATTGGTATTGATGTCTCTTTTGCTACAATGACATCAGTTTTTTCGTATCGATAACGATCCAATGCTAACGCGTCTACTATTCCTGCTGTTGTTGTTCGTTTCCGGCATCAGTTCTGCCAGTTTATTAAGTCAGCAAAGACTGCCTGCTCAGTACATGCAAACCACCGAAGATGCGGCGATTTGGGCGCAGGTGGGAAATGACGTGGTCAACGTTGGCAACGTGCGCGCAGGGCAGATCCTGGCCGTGGTGCCTGCGGCGGCAGATTACTATGAGTTTCGCTTCGGTTTCGGCACGGGTTTTATCGATAAGGAGCATCTGGAGCCGGTTCAGGGCAAGATGCGCGTTGAAGATGGCCTGGGCGATCTTAACAAACCCCTCAGTAATCAAAACCTGGTTACCTGGAAAGATACCCCGGTTTATAACGCCGCCGACAACAGCAGCGCTCCATTCGGGACGTTAAGCGCCAATCTTCGCTACCCGATCCTGAGTAAGCTTAAAGACCGCCTGAACCAGACCTGGTTTCAAATCCGCATCGGCAACCGCCTGGCGTGGGTAAGCAGTCTGGATGCGCAGGAAGATAACGGTATCCCTATCCTGACCTACCATCACATCCTGCGTGATGAAGAAAATACGCGCTTTCGCCATACTTCTACCACCACCAGCCTTCGCGCATTTAGCAACCAGATGGCCTGGCTGCGCGATCAGGGCTACACCACGCTGACGATGTACCAGGTTGAAGGGTATATCCGCAATAAAATAAATCTGCCGGCACGCGCGGTAGCTATCACCTTTGATGATGGCCTTAAATCGGTCAGCCGCTATGCGTATCCGATCCTGAAAGAGTACGGCTTTAATGCCACGGCGTTTATCATCTCTTCGCGCATTAAGCGCCAGCCGCAGAAATGGGCACCGAAGTCGTTGCAGTTTATGAGCGTGTCGGAACTCAAGGGTATTCAGGATGTGTTTGATATTCAGTCCCATACCCATTTTCTGCACCGCGTCGATGACAACAAGCACCCGATATTACTGAGCCGCAGCTATCATGTGATCTTGTTTGATTTTCAGCGATCCCGACGGGATCTGGCGCAGTTCAACCCGCATGTGCTTTATCTTTCCTATCCGTTTGGGGGATACAACGATAATGCGGTGAAAGCGGCAAATGACGCCGGTTTTCATCTGGCGGTCACGACCGTAAAAGGGAAGGTAAAACCGGGGGATAATCCGTTCTTGCTGAAGCGTTTGTATATATTAAGAACGGATTCGCTGGAGACCATGTCGCGGCTGATCAGCAATCAGCCGCAGGGGTAGCAGCTATCAGGCAACCTGAACCGGGATCGCTTTCGCGGTACGTTTCATGTCATTGTCGCCTTCGAAGTAGGCGACTTTTGGCTGCCAGCGGCGCGCTTCTTCGTCAGACATCATGACGAAGCTTGCGATAATCACGATATCACCCACGTCAGCACAGTGCGCGGCAGCACCGTTGACGGAGATGATTTTGGAACCGCGTTCAGCGGCGATGGCGTAAGTAGAGAAGCGTTTGCCGTTGTTCACGTTCCAGATATCAATAGCTTCGTTTTCAAGAATACCCGCCGCGTCGAGGAAATCCTGGTCGATCGCGCAGGAGCCTTCATAGTGCAGGTCGGCCTGAGTCACTTTCACACGGTGAAGCTTACCTTGCAGCATTTTGCGAATCATTACGTCTACCTTTAATCATCATGCTTTACCCTCTCATACAAGAAGAGAGGGCAGGTGAGGGGAGTTATTCCCCAGGCAAATACGCGCGCAGTATTGCCCGATTTTTAGTCGGTGTCTACTACGCCAGCTCAACCACTTTGTTATCGATAAGACGCGCCTGACCCAGCCATGCCGCCACCAGGATAACCGCCCGTTTGCTGGACTCTGTCAGCTCCAGCAGGGTATCGGCATCGCGGATCTGCACATCGTCAGAGCGGAAACCTTTATCGTTAAGCGCCTGTTCGGCAAGAGCGATAATCTCTTCTGCGGTCAGCTCTTTCGCCAGCAGTTGCTCAGCCATGGTGTTCATGACCTTGCTCACCCCCGGCGCGATTTTACGCTGGTCTGCGGTTAAGTAACCGTTGCGGGAGCTCAGCGCCAGGCCATCTTTTGCACGCACAATCGGCACGCCAACGATTTCAATGTCGTAACCCATATCCGCAACCATCTTGCGGATCAGTGCCAGCTGCTGGAAGTCTTTCTCACCAAAGCAGGCGATATCTGGCTGTACCAGGTTGAACAGCTTGCTGACGATGGTTGAGACGCCACGGAAATGACCCGGACGGCTGGCGCCTTCCAGCATGGTCGAAATCCCCGGGACATCCACGTAGGTCGCTTCTTCTGTACCTTGCGGGTACACATCGGCAGGTGCTGGAGAGAAGACGATGTCTGTATGGCGTTTCTTCAGTTTTTCGCAATCTTCCTGAAGAGTGCGCGGGTAGCGCGCCAGGTCGTCAGCGCGGTCAAACTGCATTGGGTTAACGAAAATACTGACTACCACGATGTCTGCACGGGCTCTCGCCTCATCAACCAGTTTCATGTGGCCGTCGTGAAGGTTGCCCATGGTGGGGACCAGTGCGATACGTTTACCTTCCTGACGTGCTCTGCGGATATGCTGGCGCAGCAGCGGCAGGGTTTCAATGATTAGCACAACGAGACTCCTTAATGGAAACTGTGTTCTTCACCCGGATACACACCGGATTCTACGTCGGCAATATACTGCCTGACTGCCGCGCGCATGTCGCCCGCATCGGTCAGGAAATTTTTGGCAAATTTAGGGATATGTCCGCCCGTAATGCCAAACGCATCGTGCATGACCAGGATCTGGCCATCGGTGACGTTGCCCGCGCCAATGCCGATAACCGGAATGGAGAGCGCCTCGGTAATGCGTTTTGCCAGCTCGACAGGAACGCACTCCAGCACCAATAGCTGTGCACCGGCGGCTTCCAGCGCCACGGCATCATCAAACAGCGTCTGTGCGGCATCGCCACGGCCTTGTACTTTGTAGCCGCCAAAAATGTTTACCGACTGCGGCGTCAGGCCCAGGTGCCCGCACACGGGTACGGCACGCTCGGTCAGCATTTTCACGGTGTCCACAAGCCAGGCGCCGCCTTCGATTTTGACCATGTTGGCGCCAGCGCGCATCACTGCCGCTGAATTTTCAAACGCCTGCTCTGGTGTGGCATAGGCCATAAACGGCAGGTCGGAAAGCAGCAGACAGGCCGGTGCACCACGACGCACGGCGCGGGTGTGGTAAGCAATATCCTCTACCGTTACCGGCAGGGTGGAATCATGTCCCTGTACCGTCATCCCTAACGAGTCTCCGACCAGCATGACGTTGATCCCTTCTTCGGCAAACAGTTTGGCGAAGCTGTAGTCATATGCAGTGATGGTGGCGAAGCGTCTCTTTTCCTGTTTGCATTTTTGCAGCAAGGAGATGGTGGTTGGTTTCATACGGTTTCCTGATAGCCAAAGCGAATCTTTGCGCATTCTATCAGTAACATTCGAGGGAACAATGATTTTAGGCAATCGATTAACCACAATTGTTTAGCGGTTAATCGATAAAAAAACGGGGTTACCAGCGGGCGGGTTTTTCCGCGTTAAGGCTTTCCAGAATGGCTTTCAGGGAAATACCATCGGGGAAGGTCAGGTCAGGGGCGACTTCAAACAGCGGCCAGAGCATAAACCCGCGGTTTTTCATATCGTAATGCGGAACCGTCAGGCGCTCAGTGTTAATGGTCTCGTGACCAAACAGCATGATATCGAGATCCAGCGTCCGCGGCCCCCAGCGTTCGGCTTTGCGCACGCGACCCTGCTGCAATTCGATACGCTGGGTGTTGTCCAGCAGCGTTTCGGCGGCAAGGGCGGTTTCCAGCACCACGGCGGCATTCAGGTAATCGGGTTGATCCTGTGGCCCCAGCGGCGGCGTGCGGTAGAAAGACGATACCGCGATGATGCGGCTTTCCGGGATCTCGCCCAGCGCCTGAACGGCAGCATTCACCTGCTCCAGTGGAGACGCGAGATTGCTGCCGATGGCGATATACGCAAGGGTCATGCCGTGCCTTCGCGACGTGGCGCGCGCTTACGCGGGCGACGGTGGCGACGACGTGGTTCTGGCTCTTCATCCAGACTGGTCAGCATCCCTTTTTGCTCTGGCGGTGCAGAGACCTGGAATTCACCCCACCACTGTGCCAGGCGTTGCAATTCCTGATTCTTCTCAACTTCTGCACGCAGGGATAACAGGTCGAACGCGGCGCGGAATTTAGGATGCTCCATCAGCTTCCAGGCGCGTTTACCCTGACGACGGGACATACGCAGCTGAAGCTGCCAGATATCACGCACCAGCGTGGTAATGCGTTTTGGAATGGCCAGCGTCCGGCAGCCTTCGTCCAGCACGTCATTTGCGGCCAGCGCAAACGCATCGTAATAGGCCAGACCGCTTTCCTGGGCAATCTTCTGGGCGGTTTCCAGTAACGGATACCAGAACATTGCAGCAAACAGGAACGCCGGGTTCACGCGCATATCATTGTGAATGCGGGTGTCAGTATTCTTCAGCACCTGCGCAATAATGCGCTCCATCGGGCTGTCGCCATTTTCCGTGAAGTAACGGGTAATGGTCGGGAACAGCGGCTGGAACAGGCTGTATTCGCGCAGCAGGTTGTAGGTTTCGAACCCGTAACCGGCTTGTAGCAGTTTCAGCGCTTCTTCAAACAGGCGTGCAGGCGGGACATCGTTAATCAGCGTTGCCAGGCGCGGGATCGGCTCACCGGTTTCCGGGCTGATACGCATATTCAGCTTGGCAGCAAAACGTACGGCACGCAGCATTCGCACCGGATCTTCGCGGTAGCGCGTTTCTGGCGTACCGATCAGGCGAATCAGACCGGATTTCAGGTCCTGCATTCCGCCCACGTAATCACGGACGGTGAAATCCGCCACGCTGTAATAAAGGCTGTTAATGGTGAAATCGCGACGCTGGGCATCTTCTTCAATGGAGCCAAAGATGTTGTCGCGCAGCAGCATTCCGTTCTGGCCACGCTGAGACGTGGTTCGGTCTGCGGGGTTGCCTTCGTGATGGCCACGGAAGGTGGCAACTTCAATAATTTCAGGCCCAAACATAACGTGAGCAAGACGGAAGCGGCGGCCAACCAGCCGGCAGTTGCGGAATAATTTACGCACCTGCTCCGGCGTGGCGCTGGTCGTCACGTCGAAATCTTTTGGTTTTTTGCCTAGCAGTAAATCGCGAACCCCACCGCCAACGAGATAGGCCTCGTAGCCAGCTTTATTCAAACGATAGAGCACCTTGAGGGCATTTTCACTGATATCTTTGCGAGAAATATTGTGCTGCTCACGTGGAATAACCGACATATGGGCTTGTGCAATAGCCTCTTCAGCCATGCTCTCTTCCCGGCTTAGCACCTTACGGCAAAAATTAGCGACTCGGGTAAAAATAGTACACCTCGTAGTGTGTTTTGTTATGAAAAAAGCGGCTAATCATAGCTCAGCATAACGCATTTGAGAATGCTGGATTTTTGGCACGGTTTTTAGTGTCCAGTTAGCAACGGCAAATTTCAGCAATTCATCAATACTAAGGTCCTGCCATTCGCTCGTTATATTCTGGTTGAGAAATCGCAGCGCGTCGATCAAAACGGGGCGCGGATCGCCCTCTGGCAGAGCAGGGGCGTGGTTTTGCTTCGACAGTTTATTTCCCTGCGCATTCAGCGCCAGCGGTAAATGAATATATTCTGGGGCAAGCCAGCCAAATTGCTGGTACAGCGATATTTGCCGTACCGTTGGCTCAATTAAGTCTGCACCGCGCACTATTTCCGTGACGCCCTGAAAATGGTCGTCCACGACAACGGCTAAATTATAAGCAAATAAACCATCGCGACGGTGGATGATGAAATCCTCGCGCGCCAGGCGTTCATCAGCCTGAATGTCGCCTGATAATTGATCGTGGAAATGGGTCACAGGGAAATGCTGAACCAGGCGGACGGCGGCGTTTTCCGGGCCATGTCCGAGCGTACGGCAATGGCCATCATAGACGCCGCCCACGTTCTGAATGCGCGCCCGGGTACAGGTGCAATAGTACGAAAGCCCTTGCTCATAGAGCCACGCCAGACGTTCGCGGTAAGCCTCGTGCCGTTTTGACTGCCAGAGTACATCGCCGTCCCAGTGAAGGCCGTAATGTTCCAGCTGACGCAGGATCGTTTCTGCTGCACCGGGAACTTCACGCGGAGGATCAATATCTTCGATGCGGACACGCCAGATGCCCTGGTTTGCACGAGCTTGCAGGTAGCTGCCAAGGGCGGCTATTAAAGAGCCGAAGTGTAATTCACCGGAAGGAGATGGCGCAAAGCGCCCAATATAGTGTGATTCAGACATATCAACAGTAACAAGGCGGGAGAGACTCCCGCCTTTACAGGAAATACAGGGCTGGAATTAACCGGCCATCTGTTTTTCGCGGATTTCAGCCAGCGTTTTACAGTCGATGCACAGATCGGCGGTTGGACGCGCTTCCAGACGGCGAATACCAATTTCAACACCGCAGGATTCGCAGTATCCGAAATCTTCGTCCTCGACCTTTTTCAACGTTTTCTCGATCTTTTTGATCAGTTTGCGTTCGCGGTCACGGTTACGCAGTTCGAGGCTGAACTCTTCTTCCTGAGCGGCACGGTCTACCGGGTCCGGGAAGTTTGCAGCTTCATCCTGCATATGTGTAACGGTGCGATCGACTTCATCCCTGAGTTGATTACGCCATGCTTCAAGAATACGCTTGAAGTGCGACAGCTGGGCTTCGTTCATATACTCTTCGCCCGGTTTCTCTTGATACGGCTCCACCCCAGCGATGGCGAGAATACTCAGGGACGATGTTTTACGGTTTTGCCCTTCTTGCATGTTGCTTCTCCTTAACACGCACTATCGATCCCCGTGTTGGGGGAAAAATCAGGTCGCTATAAATAGCAGATGCTTTTCCGAATGGCAATTATCTATACGTAACACTTGACAAGCCTGTGAGGAAAAGCGTATTTGCGCACGCGACCAGAACACATAATAATCAATCGACTACTCCCTTTATAAGACCACGGGGAGAGAGGATCTCAGAGTCATATTATCGGCAGAAAGTTCCGCTTTATAAGCGAAAACCTCCACCCCCTGCTTTTGTGCCTCATTCAACAATTGCGCGTATTTGGGATCGATATGGCGGGCAGGAGAAAATCGTTCAATTGCCGAGTGCAATACCGCAAACAGCAATACGGCGCGCTTGCCCGCCGCCGCAACACTCATCAACTCCCGCAGATGCTTTTGCCCACGTAGCGTTACCGCATCCGGGAAGTAGCCATTATCATGTTCCGCTAACGTCACTGATTTTACTTCAATATAGCACTCAGGCCGATCTTCCGCCTGTAACATAAAGTCAATTCTGCTGCCTTCTTCGCCATATTTCACTTCGCTTTTTTGAACGCTGTAACCCACCAGTTCAGGAATATTCCCTGCAATCAGGGCTTCCTTAACTAATTGGTTCGCCCGCAATGTGTTGACACAAATAAATGCCCCTTGTTGCGTCTGCGTCATCTCCCAGGTATGGGGATATTTGCGTTTAGTATTTTCTGACGTTGAATACCAGACAGTGTCACCAGGCGTTGCGCAGCCGGTCATGGCACCGGTATTGGGGCAGTGCAGCGTTAGTTGTTCTCCTTCAGGCGTCACAACGTCCGCGAGAAAGCGTTTGTAGCGTTGAATGAGCGTGGCGTGTTGAAGCGCGGGGCTAAACTTCATCGGAATTCCTTAAGGTGTCGCCCAGCGTCCAGCGCTGTAAAGGCGTGTATCGGGTGCGTCCTTGTGCAAAGACAGATTCATAAAGCGCGAACGTATCCACCGGAAAAGACCATTGGAAACCCGGCGGCGGAATGGCCACGGCATGGCTGGCATCGCGCAGCAGGGTGATATGGGGATGAAAAGGCTGCGGGCTTTGGTAGCAACCACTGCGCGCGGCCTGTGCCCGGAGCATGTTGGCCAGCTGCAACAAACCGCGAGGTGGCTGGCGAGTCCCGAGCCATACCACGCGGGAGCGAAGCCACTGGCCCGCGTCATCCAGATTCAGCGTAAAACCGGGCTGGCTAATACGTCCGGCCATCGACGCTAACGCGCGCTGCTTTTCGGCGCTGACATCGCCCAGAAAGGCCAGCGTTATGTGCAGGTTTGCCGCAGCAACAGTTCGGCCCGCTTCCTGCGGGAAATGGCTTGCCCGCCAGCGAACAATCTGGCGCTGTATCGTGGGAGGCAGCTCAATGGCGAAAAACAGTCGTTTCGACTCAGACATACGGGGGACTCGGTAATGATATGTGGCGATGCTACAATGTACGCCGACTAATGTTAACCCTCTGGAGCTGTTAGTGTCCTCATTGCCAGTCGCCGCCGTACTTCCTGAGCTACTCGCTGCGTTACAACATGCCCCGCAGGTATTGCTCAACGCGCCCACGGGGGCGGGAAAATCAACCTGGCTGCCGCTACAGATCCTCAAAGACGCAAATCTGCACGGGAAGATAATCCTGCTGGAGCCGCGAAGACTGGCTGCGCGCAATGTGGCACAGCGTCTGGCAGAGCTGCTGAACGAGAAACCGGGTGAAACGGTGGGATATCGAATGCGCGCTGAAACCTGCGTTGGCCCGGCCACGCGGCTGGAAGTGGTCACCGAAGGTATTCTCACCCGGATGCTGCAAAACGATCCTGAACTCACCGGCATCAGTCTGGTCATTCTGGATGAATTCCATGAGCGTAGCCTGCAGGCCGATTTGGCCCTGGCACTGCTGCTGGACGTGCAGCAAGGGTTGCGCGACGACCTCAAGCTGCTGATTATGTCGGCCACGCTGGATAACGAGCGATTACAACAAGCCTTACCCGATGCGCCGGTTATCGCCTCCGCCGGGCGCGCTTTCCCGGTTGAACGTCGATATCAGCCGCTGGCCACGCATCAGCGCTTCGACGAAGCCGTCGCCATTGCCACCGCAGAGCTCCTGCGACAGGAGCCGGGCTCGCTGCTGTTGTTTTTACCCGGTGTGGGGGAAATTCAGCGCGTGCAGGAACAGCTGGCAACCCGCGTGGGAAGCGATGTGGTGCTCTGTCCGCTGTACGGGGCGCTGTCGTTAAATGAACAGCGTAAGGCCATCCTTCCTGCTCCTGCCGGACAGCGTAAAGCGGTGCTGGCAACCAATATTGCCGAAACCAGTTTAACCATTGAAGGTATTCGTCTGGTGGTGGATTGCGCCCAGGAGCGCGTCGCCAGTTTTGATCCGCGTAGCGGGCTGACAAAACTGCTTACGCAGCGGATAAGCCAGGCATCGATGATCCAGCGGGCAGGGCGCGCAGGGCGACTGGAGCCCGGGATCTGTTTGCATCTCACCAGCGCAGAGCAGGCCGAGCGCGCAGTGCAGCAAAGTACACCTGAAATTTTACACAGCGATCTTTCCGGCCTGGTTATGGATCTGTTGCAGTGGGGCTGCCCGGATCCCGTACAGCTGACCTGGCTGAATCCGCCACCTGCGGTGAATCTGATGGCCGCCCGTACCTTGCTGACCCGGCTGGGGGCGCTGGATGGCAGCCGCTTAACGGCGCAGGGGCAGAAAATGGCCGCGCTGGGCAATGAGCCTCGTCTGGCTGCCATGCTGGTGGCGGCAAAAGATGATGATGACATTGCCACGGCGGCAAAGCTGGCGGCGATTCTGGAGGAGCCACCGCGCGGCGGAAACAGCGACCTGGCGATGGCGTTTTCACGCAACCAGCCAAACTGGCAGCAGCGGGCGCAGCAGCTTTGCCGGCGACTCAACAGCCGTGGCGGAACACCAGACAGCAACCGTATTGCCAGCGCACTGGCGCAGGCGTTCCCGGACAGAGTTGCCCGGCGTCGCGGACTGGATGGGCGTTACCAGTTGGCCAACGGCATAGGGGCGATGCTGGACAGCGATGATGCTCTCACCCGGCACGAATGGCTTATCGCGCCGCTCTTATTGCAGGGCAGCCACTCCCCGGACGCACGGATCCTACAGGCCATTGCGGTCGATATTGATGCCCTGACGCGGGCGTGTCCGCAGCTGCTTCAGCAATCCGATATCGTTGAATGGGATGATGCGCAGGGGACGCTGAAGGCGTTTCGTCGCAGCCAGATTGGCAAGCTCACTCTCGGCACAAAACCGCTGGCCAAACCGTCGGAAGACGAGCTGCATCAGGCAATGCTTAACGGCATTCGGGAAAAGGGGCTGAGCGTACTGAACTGGACGCCAGAGGCTGAACAGTATCGTATTCGCCTGCACTGTGCGGCGCAGTGGCTGCCGGAGGATGACTGGCCCGCGGTTGATGATGAGACGCTTCTGGCTTCTCTGGAGCGCTGGCTACTGCCGCAAATGCGCGGTGTACACTCGCTGAAGGCGCTAAAAGCCCTGGATGTTAAGGACGCGTTACATAATTTACTGGACTGGTCATTACGTCAACGTCTGGATAGTGAACTGCCTGGGCATTACACTGTGCCGACCGGAAGCCGGATTGCCATTCGTTATCACGAAGATAACCCCCCTGCGCTGGCCGTCAGGATGCAGGAGATGTTTGGCGAGGCGCAAACACCGTCCATTGCAAAAGGGCGTGTGTCGCTGGTGCTGGAGCTGCTGTCTCCTGCGCACCGGCCTTTGCAGATAACCCGCGACCTGAGTGCGTTCTGGGCGGGGAGTTACCGTGAAGTGCAAAAAGAGATGAAGGGGCGTTACCCCAAACACGTATGGCCGGATGACCCGGCGAATACGGCGCCGACAAGGCGGACGAAGAAATATTCGTGAAAGGGGATGATGAGTGCGGCCTGATGCCCTCACCCCAGCCCTCTCCCATAGGGAGAGGGAGAAAACAATTTTGAGAGATTTCTTCTTTCACGGTGATGTGGAAGAAAAGAAAATCTGGCCTTTGCGCCTGAATGTTGCGGAGAAAAAGCATGGCGGGGAATGACCGCGAGCCAATAGGACGTAAAGGGAAACCTGCGCGTCCGGCGAAAGAAAAAGTGAGCCGTCGTCGTAAAGATGAAGATTACGATGATGACTATGAAGACGATTATGAGGATGAAGATCCGATGCCGCGTAAAGGAAAAGGCAAAGGGCGTAAGCCTCGTGGAAAACGCGGCTGGTTCTGGCTGTTGGTGAAGCTGTTCATTGTTTTTGTTGTTCTGATGGCTATCTACGGCGTCTATCTGGATCAGAAGATCCGCAGCCGTATCGACGGTAAAGTCTGGCAGTTGCCTGCGGCAGTGTATGGTCGCATGGTGAACCTTGAGCCAGATATGTCGATCAGCAAGAATGAGATGGTGAAGCTGCTTGAAGCCACACAGTATCGTCAGGTGTCGAAGATGACCCGTCCTGGCGAATTTACCGTGCAGGCGAAAAGCATCGAAATGATCCGCCGTCCGTTCGATTTCCCGGACAGTAAAGAAGGCCAGGTGCGTGCGCGTCTGACCTTTGATGGCGATCGTCTGGACACCATCGAGAATATGGATAGTAACCGCCAGTTTGGTTTCTTCCGACTCGATCCACGTCTTATCACCATGCTCTCTTCAGCGAATGGCGAACAGCGCCTGTTCGTGGCACGTAACGGTTTCCCGGATCTGCTGGTGGATACTCTGCTGGCAACTGAAGACCGTCACTTCTACGAGCATGACGGTATCAGCCTTTACTCTATCGGCCGTGCGGTGCTGGCCAACCTGACAGCCGGACGTACGGTGCAGGGGGCGAGTACCTTGACCCAGCAGCTGGTGAAGAACCTGTTCCTCTCCAGCGAGCGCTCCTACTGGCGTAAAGCCAACGAAGCGTACATGGCTGTGTTGATGGATGCGCGCTACAGCAAGGATCGTATTCTTGAGCTGTATATGAACGAGGTGTACCTCGGTCAGAGCGGTGATAACGAAATCCGCGGCTTCCCGCTGGCGAGCTTGTACTACTTTGGCCGCCCGGTTGAAGAGCTGAGCCTCGACCAGCAGGCGCTGCTGGTGGGCATGGTTAAAGGTGCGTCCATCTATAACCCGTGGCGTAATCCGAAGCTGGCGCTGGAGCGTCGTAACCTGGTGCTGCGTCTGCTGCAACAACAGCAGGTTATCGATCAGGAGCTGTATGATATGCTGAGCGCTCGCCCTCTGGGTGTGCAGCCGCGCGGTGGTGTTATCTCTCCTCAGCCTGCCTTTATGCAGATGGTTCGCCAGGAATTGCAGAGCAAGCTCGGCGATAAAGTGAAAGATCTCTCCGGCGTGAAGATCTTTACCACCTTCGATTCAGTGGCTCAGGATGCGGCGGAAAAAGCGGCCGTTGACGGTATTCCGGCACTGAAAAAACAGCGCAAGCTGAGCGACCTTGAAACCGCAATGGTGGTGGTTGACCGTAACACCGGCGAAGTTCGTGCGATGGTGGGCGGGGCAGAGCCGCAGTTTGCGGGCTATAACCGCGCAATGCAGGCGCGTCGTTCGATTGGTTCTCTGGCAAAACCAGCGACCTATCTCACCGCGCTCAGCCAGCCAAATCAGTACCGTCTGAACACCTGGATTGCCGATGCGCCAATCTCCCTGCGCCAGCCTAATGGCCAGGTGTGGTCGCCGCAGAACGATGACAAACAGTTCAGTGGCCAGGTCATGCTGGTGGATGCCCTGACGCGCTCCATGAACGTGCCAACGGTTAACCTGGGTATGGCGCTGGGCCTGCCGGCAATTACGGATACCTGGCAGAAGCTCGGTGTGCCTAAAGAGCAGCTTAACCCGGTTCCGGCGATGATCCTCGGTGCGCTTAACCTGACGCCAATCGAAGTGGCGCAGGCGTTCCAGACCATCGCCAGTGGCGGTAACCGGGCGCAACTTTCCGCCCTGCGTTCAGTCATTGCTGAAGATGGTTCCGTGCTGTATCAGAGCTTCCCGCAGGCGGAGCGCGCGGTTCCGGCGCAGGCGGCCTACATGACACTCTGGACCATGCAACAGGTTGTACAGCGTGGCACAGGGCGTCAGTTAGGGGCTAAGTACCCTGGCCTGCATCTTGCGGGTAAAACCGGGACCACCAACAACAACGTCGATACCTGGTTTGCCGGTATTGATGGCCGTGAAGTGGTGATCACCTGGGTAGGCCGCGATAACAACCAGCCAACCAAGCTGTACGGCGCGAGCGGGGCGATGTCGATTTACCAGCGCTATCTGGCCAATCAGTCCCCTGTGCCGCTGAATCTGGTTGCGCCGGAAGACATCGTCGATATGGGCGTGGACAGTTCCGGTAACTTTGTCTGCGGCGGCGGGATGCGTTCATTGCCTGTCTGGACCGCAAACCCGGACTCGCTGTGCCAGCAAAGTCAGCCAGAACTGCCAACGGGTAACCCGTTCGACCAGTCTTCTCAGCCACAGCAGCCGCAGCAGCAACAGCCGCAGCAGCAGAATGAGAAGAAAGACAGCGACGGTGTCGCGGGCTGGATTAAGGACATGTTCGGCGGTAACTAACCTTTTAAAGCCCTCTTCCCTGGAAGAGGGCTTTTTTTACCCGTAAAACTCATTTCGTTAACCCTCGCTTTAACTCTGATTAACCCTTCGTTTTCTCTTGTCTATTTCTTAAACCCTTAATTCTCGTAGGGCTGCATACTGCTTGCTATGCAACCAGCGTTTCGCATATTATTCTGGCGCTCATAATAATAATTCTCGTTTACGTTATCATTCACTTTCACATCAGAGATTCAACATGGCGCTTTCCAATACTGCTCAGCCAATTAACACGTCGCTGCGTAAAATCGCAGTTGTCGTAGCCACAGCGGTTGCCGGCATGTCTGCTTATGCGCAGGCCGCCGATACCCCGAAAAAAGAAGATACTATCACTGTGACCGCCGCTCCGGTTGCACAGGAAAGTGCCTGGGGTCCAGCTCCAACGATTGCGGCAAAACGCACCGCAACGGCGACCAAAACTGATACACCTATTGAGAAAACCCCGCAGTCTATTTCCGTCGTGACACGTGAAGAGATGGACATGAAACAGCCGGGTACGGTGAAGCAGGCGCTGGCCTATACGCCAAGCGTTTTTGCGACCCGCGGTGCATCTACCACCTATGACGTGGTTTCTATCCGTGGTTTCACCACCTCCAGCACCGTCAATACCAACCAGTATCTGGACGGGATGAAGCTCCAGGGCGATAACTATTCTGAAGCGTCCATGGATCCATATTTCCTGGAGCGCGTTGAACTGCTGCGTGGCCCGACCTCCGTACTGTACGGTAAAAGCCACCCGGGTGGCGTGGTGAGCATGGTCAGTAAGCGACCAACGACCGAGCCACTGAAAGAAATCCAGTTCAAAATGGGCACCGATAACCTGTGGCAAACCGGGTTTGACTTCAGCGATGCCATTGATGACAACGGCGTGTGGTCCTACCGCCTGACCGGCCTGGGTCGCAGTGAAAATGCGCAGCAGGAGATGGTGAAATCCACCCGCTATGCCATTGCACCTTCCTTCAGCTGGCGCCCGGATGATAAAACAGACTTCACTTTCCTGAGCAACTTCCAGAGCGATCCGGATGCGGGCTACTACGGCTGGTTGCCGCGGGAAGGTACTGTTGTGCCTTACTATGATGCCAACGGCAAAGCACACAAGCTGCCGACAGATTTCAACGAAGGCGAGGAAGACAACAAAATCTCCCGTCGTCAGAAAATGGTGGGTTACAGCTTCTCGCACGAATTCGACGACACCTTTACCGTGCGTCAAAACCTGCGTTACACCAAAATCAACACGCTTTACCGTTCTGTCTACGGCAACGGCTATATTGCTCCGGCGCAAATCAGCCGCGCATACGTACGTTCCGATGAAGATCTTAACTCCTTCACCGTTGATACTCAGCTTCAGTCCAAATTTGCGACCGGCGCCGTTGATCATACCCTGTTAACGGGTGTCGATTACCTTCGTATGCGTAATGACATTGATGCTGACTATGGCTCAGCTGACCCGATCAGCATGACCAAGCCTGCGTATGGCAACCCAAATGTTGACGTTTACTACCTGTACAAAGTGCTTAACCGTCAGGAACAAACGGGCCTGTATGCTCAGGACCAGGCTGAATGGGATAAGTGGGTGCTGACCATGGGTGGCCGCTACGACTTCGCTAAAACCTCTGCGCTGACCCGTACCACCGGAACCACCGCAGAAATTAACGATCAGGCATTCACCTGGCGTGGCGGTATTAACTACCTGTTCGACAATGGTATCACGCCGTACTTCAGCTACAGCGAATCCTTCGAGCCGATTTCAGGAACCACACAGGGCGGTAAACCGTTCGATCCAGCGCGCGGCAAGCAGTACGAAGTGGGTGTGAAATACGTACCGAAAGATCTTCCGGTTGTTGTGACGGCGGCGGTGTACCAGCTGACTAAAAACAACAACCTGACGGCCGACCCGGCGAACCCGACCAGCGGCTTTAGCGTGCAGGGCGGTGAAATTCGTTCACGTGGTTTCGAACTTGAAGCTAAGGCAGCCGTCAATGCCAACATCGATGTCACGGCATCTTATAGCTACACCGATGCTGAATACACCCACGATACCTGGTATGAAGGCCGTCGTCCGGCGGAAGTACCACGTAACATGGCCTCCCTGTGGGCGGATTATACCTTCCATGAAACGGCATTGAGCGGCCTGACCGTTGGCGCGGGTACCCGTTACATTGGTAACACGGTATCCTACTATTCAGCGGCATCTTCAAAAGCTTACCAGTCATTTAACGTTGCAGGTTATGCCCTGGCGGATGCAACGGTGAAATACGATCTGGCGCGCTTTGGCCTGCCTGGCTCTTCCGTTGGCGTCAACGTGAATAACATCTTTGACCGTGAGTATGTCTCCAGCTGCTATAGCGAATACGCTTGCTACTGGGGCGCAGGACGCCAGGTTGTGGCTACCGCGACCTTCCGCTTCTAATCTCTCTTTGGGCACGGTTCGCCGTGCCCTGTTTATTTAAGTTGGCTGACATGCAGGATATTAAGACGCAATCCGACACCACCTTTACGCTCAATCATCTCTCCTTTCGCGTACCCGGGCGCACCTTGCTGCATCCGCTCTCTCTGACGTTCCCCGCAGGCAAAGTCACTGGGCTCATTGGTCACAATGGTTCCGGTAAATCAACGTTACTCAAGATGCTCGGGCGCCATCAGCCCCCTTCAGAGGGTGACATTCTGCTTGACGAACAACCGCTTGATAGCTGGAACAGCAAAGCCTTCGCCCGCAAGGTGGCCTATCTGCCGCAGCAGTTGCCGCAGGCGGAAGGGATGACGGTGCGTGAACTGGTGGCGATTGGGCGTTATCCGTGGCACGGCGCTCTCGGGCGTTTTGGCGTGGCCGACAGAGAGAAAGTCGAAGAGGCCATCGCGCTGGTCGGATTAAAACCGCTGGCGCACCGCCTGGTGGACAGCCTTTCAGGTGGTGAACGTCAGCGTGCGTGGATTGCGATGCTGGTCGCCCAGGACAGCCGCTGCCTGCTGCTTGATGAACCGACCTCTGCGCTGGATATTGCCCACCAGGTCGACGTGCTGGCGCTGGTGCATCGCTTAAGCCAGCAGCGTGGTCTGACGGTGATTGCCGTATTGCACGATATCAACATGGCGGCACGTTACTGCGACTACCTTGTCGCGCTGCGTGGTGGCGAGATGATCGCTCAGGGCACGCCGTCTGAACTGATGCGCAGCGAAACGTTAGAGCACATCTACGGTATTCCAATGGGTATTTTGCCTCACCCTGCAGGGGCTGCACCGGTGAGCTTTGTGTACTGATGCTGGATCCAATGATTAGCCGCCGTCGCTTACTGACGGCGATGGCGCTCTCACCGCTGCTGTTAAAAATGAATACGGCGCGGGCTGCCGCGATCGACCCCCATCGTATAGTGGCGCTGGAATGGCTGCCGGTTGAGCTGATGCTGGCGCTGGGCGTTACGCCATATGGCGTTGCCGATATCCCCAACTACAACCTGTGGGTGAACGAGCCAAAACTGCCGGCATCGGTTATTGACATTGGCCTGCGAACGGAGCCAAACCTCGAACTGCTCACGCAGATGAAACCCTCGTTTCTGTTCTGGTCTGCGGGATATGGCCCGTCGGAAGCGACAATGGCGCGCATCGCGCCCGGGCGCGGTTTTTCCTTCAGCGATGGAAAAAAGCCGCTAACGATGGCGAAAAATTCCGTCAACGAGATGGCGCGCTTCCTGAACCGCGAGGCGGCAGCGAAACAGCATCTTGACGAATTCGATGCCCTGATCGACAGCCTGAAACCGCGCTTTGCTCACCGCGGTGAACGCCCACTGCTGATGGTGACCCTGCTGGATGCCCGTCATATGCTGGTGTTTGGGCAAAACTGCCTGTTCCAGGAAGTGCTTGATAGCTTTGGTATTCGCAACGCCTGGGACGGGGAAATGACTTTCTGGGGCAGCACGGCCGTTGGGATCGATCGCCTGGCGGCGTTTCGCGATGTGGATGTGCTGTGCTTTGATCACGGCAACGAAAGAGAAATGCAAAAACTAATGTCTACCCCGCTCTGGCAGGCCATGCCGTTTGTACGCGAGCAGCGATTCCAGCGGGTTCCGGCAGTGTGGTTCTACGGAGCAACGCTTTCGGCTATGCATTTTGCCCGTGTACTGGATGGCGCGCTGGGAGGCAAAGCATGAGTTCGCGTATCGGGCGTTTTCCGGCGCTGTTGCTGACGGCCATTTTCCTTGTCGCGCTGGCCTTAACCGGGTTCAACCTGTCGACGGCACTCCCGCGTGGCCAGTGGGGCGCTGCGCTGGCTGCGCCAGACATCGAAAATATTCAGCAAATGCTCTTCCACTATAGCCTGTTGCCGCGTCTGGCCATTTCGCTGTTAGTGGGGGCAGGGCTGGGGCTGGTAGGCGTCTTATTCCAGCAGGTGTTACGTAACCCACTGGCAGAGCCAACCACGCTTGGCGTGGCGACCGGCGCGCAGCTTGGGATCACCATTACGACACTGTGGGCGTTGCCCGGCGCGTTAACTTCGCAGTTTGCTGCGCTGGCGGGTGCATGTGTGGTGGGGGCGCTGGTCTTCGGCGTGGCCTGGGGGAAACGTCTTTCACCGGTCACGCTGATCCTGGCCGGGCTGGTGGTCAGCCTCTACTGTGGGGCAATCAATCAGTTGCTGGTGCTGTTCCATCACGACCAGCTGCAAAGCATGTTTTTGTGGAGTACCGGTACCCTGACCCAGACTGACTGGAGCGTTGTCGAGCGCCTGTGGCCGCAGCTGATTGGCGGTGTGCTGCTGACCCTGCTGCTGCTGCGTCCGTTAACGCTGATGGGTCTGGATGACGGCGTGGCGCGCAACCTGGGCCTGGCGTTATCGCTGGCGCGTCTGGCGGCACTGACGCTGGCGATTGTGCTCAGCGCGTTGCTGGTTAATGCGGTAGGGATTATCGGTTTTATCGGGCTGTTTGCACCGCTGCTGGCGAAAATGCTCGGCGCGCGGCGTCTGCTGGCGCGTCTGATGCTGGCCCCGCTAATTGGTGCGCTGATCCTCTGGCTTTCCGATCAAATTATTCTCTGGCTGGCGCGCGTCTGGATGGAAGTGTCCACCGGTTCGGTGACGGCGCTTATTGGCGCACCACTGCTGCTGTGGTTGCTGCCGCGCCTGCGTAGCATCAGCGCCCCGGCAATGGATGCGGGCGATAAAGTGTATGCAGAGCGTCAGTCTGTGCTGTGGTTTAGCCTGGCGGGCCTGGCCGTGCTGCTGCTGGCTTCTTTTGCAGCGCTCTCTTTGGGACGTGATGCAACCGGCTGGCACTGGGCCACGGGTGATTTGCTCAATGAACTGCTGCAATGGCGCTGGCCGCGTATCTTCGCGGCGCTTATTGCGGGGGTGATGCTGGCTGTCGCGGGGTGCATTATCCAGCGTCTGACGGGTAACCCGATGGCAAGCCCGGAAGTACTGGGTATCAGCTCAGGCGCGGCGTTTGGCGTGGTGCTGATGCTGTTCCTGGTGCCGGGGAATGCCTTCGGCTGGTTAATGCCTGCGGGGAGTATTGGCGCAGCGGCCACGCTGCTGGTCATTCTGGTCGCTTCCGGGCGTGGAGGATTTTCTCCTCACCGTATGTTGCTTGCCGGAATGGCGCTCAGCACCGCGTTTACGATGCTGCTGATGATGCTCCAGGCCAGCGGCGATCCGCGCATGGCGCAGATCCTGACCTGGATTTCCGGTTCAACCTATAGCGCCACTGGCAGCCAGGTGGTTCACACCGGTCTGGTCATGATTGTGCTGCTGGCGATTGTACCGCTGTGTCGCCGCTGGATGACCATTCTGCCACTGGGTGGTGAAACCGCCCGTGCGGTGGGGTTGGCGCTGACGCCTGCGCGTGTGGCTCTGCTGCTACTGGCGGCATGTCTGACGGCAACGGCCACCATGACCATAGGTCCATTGAGTTTTGTGGGATTAATGGCGCCGCATATCGCCAGAATGATGGGGTTCCGCCGGACAATGCCGCATATTGTGATGTCTGCTCTGACGGGCGGGGTGATGCTGGTCTTTGCGGACTGGTGCGGCAGGATGGTGCTGTTCCCGTATCAGATCCCGGCAGGGCTGCTTTCCACCTTTATCGGTGCGCCGTACTTTATTTATCTGCTGAGGAAGCAGAGTCGATAGTCAGGTGCGGTCCTCTCCCACAGGGAGAGGGAGAAAATCGTAGGCCCGGTGGCGCGGCGCCACCGGGCGTTTAACACTCGACTTAAAGCTTCGCAAACACCTTACGCGCTGCGTCGATGGTGTTATTGATATCTTCTTTGCTGTGCGCCACAGACATAAAGCCCGCTTCAAAGGCAGACGGCGCCAGATACACGCCTTCTTCCAGCATCAGGTGGAAGAAACGCTTAAAGCGTTCAACATCGCACTTCACCACGTCCTGATAGGAAGTCACGGTTTTTGCATCGGTGAAGAAGATCCCGAACATCCCGCCCACGTGATTCACTACCAGCGGAATACCCGTCTCTTCTGCCGCGTTCAGCAGGCCGTTTGCCAGCTGCGTGGTCAGGTCGGTCAGCGTTTTGTGGATACCCGGTTGCGCCACTTCGTTCAGACAGGCGAAGCCTGCAGCCATCGCGATAGGGTTACCGGATAGCGTACCCGCCTGATACACCGGCCCGGTTGGGGCCAGCGCTTCCATCACGTCCTTACGACCACCAAACGCGCCGACCGGCATCCCGCCGCCGATGATTTTGCCAAGGCAAGTCAGGTCTGGTTCAACGTCGTAATAAGACTGGGCACCCGCCAGTGCTACGCGGAAACCGGTCATCACTTCATCAATAATCAGCAGTGCGCCGAATTCGTCGCACAGTGCGCGCAGGCCCGGCAGGAACTCAGGCTGAGGTGGAATGCAGTTCATGTTGCCCGCCACCGGCTCAACGATGATGCAGGCAATTTCTTGCGGATACTGCTCGAATGCTGCGCGAACGGAGCTAAGATCGTTATAGGTGCAGGTCAGGGTGTGTTTAGCGAAGTCAGCCGGTACGCCCGGGGAGTTTGGCTGGCCCAGCGTCAGGGCACCAGAGCCCGCTTTCACCAGCAGACAGTCTGCGTGACCGTGGTAGCAGCCTTCAAATTTGATAATTTTGTCGCGGCCGGTAAAACCACGCGCCAGGCGGATGGCGCTCATGGTGGCTTCCGTACCGGAGTTCACCATACGCACCATATCCATGGTCGGCACCAGTTCGGTTACCAGCTCCGCCATTTTGACTTCCATCTCGGTTGGCGCACCGAAGCTCAGGCCGCGCTGAGCCGCTTCAATGACTGCATTGCGGATAGACGGATGGTTGTGCCCCAGCACCATTGGGCCCCAGGAGCCAACGTAATCAATATAGGCTTTGCCATCGACATCATACAGATACGCGCCGTCAGCACGTTCGATAAACAGCGGCGTACCGCCTACACCGGTAAAAGCGCGCACAGGCGAGTTCACACCCCCCGGGATAAGCTCGCGGGCTGCACTGTAGAGGTTTTCAGACTTGCTCATTGCGTCGTTCCTGGTTCGTAGAAATAAGTTAAGGCGGCTATTCTAAGTGATTCCCGGAAGGTTATGAAATTTTTGCCCCATTAATGCATAAACAATTGTTAAGGATTTTTCAGGGGACGCGGAAGCCGTGTCTGGTAAAATCCTTGCGGCGATTTGTATGATTAAAAAGAACAGGCAATGAAAGCAGATTCTCCCTCATTTGAAGAACAACAGTTTGCGCGTGCGCGGCACCGTATCAGCATCCGGCGGCTGCTCAATCGCGACAAGACACCGCTGGCTATTTTGCTGGCCGCAGCCGTAGTGGGGACGCTTGCCGGGCTGGCTGGCGTGGCCTTTGAGAAAGCGGTGAATGCCGTGCTCAACTGGCGCATCGGTACGGTGGCAGGGTATGCGGATAGCAAATGGCTGGTCTGGGTGTTGGCATTTGGTTTGTCTGCCATTTTTGCCATGGCAGGTTATTTTCTGGTACGCAAATTTGCGCCAGAGGCCGGTGGCTCGGGGATCCCGGAGATTGAAGGGGCGCTTGAAGAGCTGCGCCCGGTGCGCTGGTGGCGGGTGATCCCGGTTAAATTTATCGGCGGTATGGGCACTCTGGGGGCAGGCATGGTGCTCGGACGAGAGGGGCCAACGGTGCAGCTCGGCGGGAATGTCGGGCGCATGGTGGGTGATATGTTCCGGATGCGCAGCGCTGAAGCGCGCCATACGTTGCTGGCAACCGGGGCTGCGGCCGGGCTTTCTGCGGCGTTCAATGCGCCGCTGGCGGGGATCCTGTTTATTATTGAAGAGATGCGCGCCCAGTTTCGCTACAACCTGATCTCAATTAAAGCGGTGTTTACTGGCGTTATTATGTCGAGCATTGTCTTTCGCATTTTTAATGGCGAAGGCGCGGTAATTGAGGTGGGTAAACTCACCAATGCCCCAGTGAATACCCTGTGGCTCTATCTGGTGCTCGGTATGGTGTTTGGTGTTGTCGGCCCTCTGTTTAACACCCTTATCTTACGTGCCCAGGATATGTTCCAGCGTATTCACGGCGGGAATACCACCAAATGGGTTCTGGTAGGTGGTCTGCTCGGCGGGATGTGCGGCATCCTCGGCGTGATTGAACCGAATGCGGCTGGTGGCGGTTTTGGCCTGATCCCCATTGCTGCGGCGGGTAATTTCAGCGTTGGGCTGCTGCTGTTTATGTTTATTTCACGCGTGATCACCACGGTCCTTTGCTTCTCCTCCGGCGCGCCGGGAGGCATTTTTGCGCCAATGCTGGCGCTCGGCACCTTGCTTGGGACGGCTTTTGGCATGGCTGCAGCTGCGGGGTTCCCGGCGTATCACCTTGATGCAGGAACATTCGCGATTGCCGGAATGGGGGCGTTGTTGGCCGCCTCTCTGCGCGCGCCGTTAACCGGGATCGTGCTGGTTCTGGAAATGACAGACAATTATCAGCTCATTTTGCCAATGATCATTACCTGTCTCGGGGCGACACTATTAGCCCAATTCCTGGGTGGAAAACCGCTATACTCCACCATTCTTGCTCGTACCCTGGCAAAACAAGAGGCTGAACAGGCCTTGAAGCAGAATACTTGAATGAATTACCAGGGTATTAGATAATGAAAAAAAGAATTGGGTGATTTTTGCCCAATCGCAGTAAGCAGTATTCATGGGAGCATAAGATGAGTGATGACGTAGTCGCTGTGCCGCTGGAATTTACCGAAGCCGCAGCCAACAAAGTGAAAACCCTGATTGCCGACGAAGACAATCCGGATCTGAAACTGCGTGTATATATTACCGGTGGCGGCTGTAGCGGCTTCCAGTATGGTTTTACCTTTGACGACCAGGTCAACGATGGTGATATGACTATCGAGAAACAGGGCGTTGCGCTGGTGGTTGACCCGATGAGCCTGCAATATCTGGTGGGCGGTGCGGTTGATTACAGCGAAGGTCTGGAAGGTTCGCGCTTTGTGGTCACCAACCCGAACGCGACAAGCACCTGTGGGTGTGGTTCTTCTTTCAGTATCTAACACGAAAAACGGTAACCCCTGGGTTACCGTTTTGCTTTTACCTTCCGTTATCATCCAGCGCAAAGGTTGGCAATTTAAGGTGCCAGCGTATCGCCGCTAAACGTATCCCCAGCGTCACCACCATCCCCAGCATGGCTGAGATTTCCAGCGGTAAAGCAAAGGTGTAGTAGGCCGTGGCGTGCACAATTCCGCCAGCAATACAGGCTGTTGCGTAGATTTCTGTTCGCAGGATCATCGGGACTTCACGTGCCAGAATATCGCGGATGATCCCGCCGCCGACGCCCGTTAAAACGCCCATGCAGATGGCGACCATTGGCCCCGTGCCCGCGTTGAAGGCTTTGTTAACGCCAATCCCGACAAACACCGCAAGACCCACGGCATCCAGTACCGGCAGTATCCATTTAGGCAGTCTGCGCGGCTGGCGCACCAGCACGATGGTGAGCAGGCAGGTGACCATCGCCACCACCAGATCGGTCGGATCCTTTACCCAAAACACCGGGCCATTTGCCAGTGCCATATCGCGGATCGTTCCTCCGCCGACGGCCGTCACCACGCCCAATACCAGCACGCCAAACGGATCCATGCGTAATTTCCCGGCCAGCAGAACCCCGGAGATAGCAAAAACGGCTGTGCCAAGAATATCCAGCCAATACACGAGCATCGTTAAATCCTCGAAATGATCAGGTCTACATCTACGTTAATGACTCTGTGCCAGTGCGGCGCAGAGCTGTTTTGCGGCGAGGATAATACGCGGGCTGGCGCGTTCAAACCAGTCACTGTTTAGTGGTATCACCGGTATTTTTAACTGGCCCTGCCAGAATTGTTCAACTTTAGGAATCTCGCTTGCACTTCCGACCACCACAATCGCCTGCGGCTGTCGCGCCAGAACCTGTTCCCGGCTGACCTGAGGCCAGGGTACCCGGCTCGCAGCAAAGATATTTTCACCACCACACACTTCCAGCACCTGATTCTGGATAGAGCCTTGTCCGGTGGTAAACAGCGGTTGGCTACCAAATTGCAGGAAGACGCGTTTTTTCGTGGTGGTATCGTATTTTGCTTTTAATGCAGCATAGTCGCGAAGCATATTGTTTGCGGCAAGCTCCGCTTTTTGCGGCGCAGGACTATAAGGCGCCAGGTCGCGCAGCGCCTGAGCAACCTGCTCAATGCTGACCGCATCAATCCACATCACCTTAATTCCCAGCGAGCTCAGCTGGTTGACTTGCCGCTCGGCATTGCCCCCGCGCCAGGCCAGTACCACGTCTGGCTTAAGCGCCACAATGCGTTCAAGGTTCATACCTTGCCATGTCGAGACTTGCTCGATGCCTGCGGCCTGTGGGGGATAATCTGAAAAACTGCTTACGCCAACGGGCGTGATCCCGGCCGCAAAGGCCAGTTCAGTATTGGCGGGGGATAGAGTAATCACACGCGGCACAGCGTAAAGCCATGCCGGTGCGAGCAGAAGCAGGGCGCCCAGCGCCCTAAGGGTGTGCTTACCCACGTGCCAGTTTCTGCACCAGGGTTTCTACCATCACGGTAGACTGTTTTGCCGCAACGGCCAGGAACTCGTCAAAGCTCAGGTGAGACTGCTGATCGGCGACGTCGGAGATGGCGCGAACCACCACGAACGGGACGCTGAAGTTATGGCATACGTGCGCAATGGCAGTGGCTTCCATCTCAACGGCAACCGCCTGAGGGAAGTTGTGACGAATTTTTGCCAGACCCACGGAACCGTTGATGAACGCATCACCGCTGACAATCAGACCGCGCACGGCGTTGAGATTCAGTTCGGCAATGCAGCTTTCTGCGGCGGCAACCAGTTTGTCATCCGCTTTAAAACCAGCCGGGCAACCCGGAAGCTGGCCATATTCATAACCAAACGCGGTAACGTCGGCATCGTGGTAACGCGCTTCATCGGATACCACGATATCACCTACTTTCAGCGTTGGCGCCAGGCCACCCGCAGAGCCGGTGTTAATGATGACATCTGGCTTGCAGCGTTCCAGCAACAGCGTTGCGCCAAGCGCAGCAGCCACTTTACCGATGCCTGATTTCAGCAGAGCAACCTCAACACCATTCAGCTGGCCGGTATAGATCTCACAACCACCCAGAGAGAGGGTCTGACGGTTCTCAATTTTGTCACGCAGCAGCGTAACTTCTTCTTCCATTGCACCAATAATGCCGATTTTCATAGATTTACTCGCGATGTGCCTTGTTAAGATGCATAGTCTATCATGGGCTTTAGTGGAAGCGCATTTCTCACGCGGGGGAGCACATGGCGCAGATCGATTTTCGCACCAAGATTAACTGGCATCGCCGTTTCCGTTCTCCGCAAGGGGACAAGAGTGAACACGAGATCCTGCGCATTTTTGAAAGCGATCGTGGGCGCATCATTAACTCGCCCGCGATACGCCGTTTGCAGCAAAAAACCCAGGTGTTCCCGCTCGAACGTAATGCGGCAGTGCGCACCCGGCTGACGCACTCGATGGAAGTGCAGCAGGTGGGGCGCTACATTGCCAAAGAGATTTTAAGCCGTCTCAAAGAGCAGCGCTTACTGGAAACATACGGTCTTGATGAGCTGACCGGCCCGTTTGAAAGCATCGTCGAGATGGCCTGCCTGATGCACGATATCGGGAACCCGCCTTTCGGCCATTTCGGTGAGGCCGCCATTAATGACTGGTTTAAACAGCGGCTTTTCCCCTCGGATGCCATCAGCCAGCCGCTAAGCGATGACCGCTGTGTTGTCCGGGATCTGCGCTTGCGGGAAGGCGAAGAAGCGCTTAACGAACTGCGACGTAAGGTTCGCCAGGATCTGTGCCATTTTGAAGGGAATGCGCAGGGTATCCGGCTGGTGCATACCTTGATGCGCATGAACCTGACCTGGGCGCAGGTAGGGTGCATCCTTAAATATACGCGCCCGGCGTGGTGGATGGGTGATCCCCCGGCATCGCACAGTTATTTGATGAAAAAACCGGGCTATTATTTATCCGAAGAAGTTTATATTGAACGGCTGCGTAAAGAACTTTTACTGACGCCGAATGGCCGCTTCCCCTTAACCTGGATAATGGAAGCCGCAGACGATATTTCCTATTGCGTTGCCGATCTTGAAGACGCCGTTGAGAAAAGAATATTCAGCGTTGAAGAACTTTATCAGCATCTTTATGAAGCCTGGGGAAAACATGAAAAAGGGTCTTTGTTTGCTCAGGTTGTCGAAAATGCATGGGAGAAATCACGCTCAAATTCACTGAGTCGCAGCACTGAAGACCAGTTCTTTATGTATTTGCGGGTTAACACGCTAAATAAGCTGGTTCCTTACGCAGCCTCGCGCTTTATTGACAACCTGCCGCTGATTTTTAGCGGGGAATTCAATCATGCGCTGCTGGAAGACGATAGCGATTTCAGCCAACTTCTTGAACTGTATAAGAATGTGGCCATGCGCCATGTGTTCAGTCATCCCGATGTTGAACAGCTTGAGTTACAGGGATATCGGGTGATAAGCGGTTTGCTGGAAATTTATCGGCCGTTGCTGCAATTATCGGTCGACGAATTTAGCGAGCTGGTGGAAAAAGAACGCGTGCGCCGTTTACCGATTGAATCCCGGCTGTACCATAAACTCTCGACCCGGCATCGTCTCGCTTACGTCGAAGCGATTAGCAAGATAGACCGCCATTCTGTTCAGTGGCCGGTGCTGGAATATTATTATCGCTGCCGTCTTATTCAGGACTATATCAGCGGGATGACGGATTTGTATGCCTGGGATGAATACCGCAAGCTGATGGCGGTTGAATAATTTCGGAGTTTTGTAAAGACGACCAATAAATTTTTACTTTTTCCATAAACTTAATCCCGGAACTAAGCGGTATAAAACGAATCTGAGTTACACAGCAATTCTGCGTTATCTGTAAATCGAGATTGAGAAACATGAAAAAAACCACATTAGCAATGAGTGCACTGGCTCTGAGTTTAGGTTTAGCGCTGTCCCCTCTGTCTGCTTTTGCAGCCGAGACAGCGTCGTCGGCAGCAACCGCGCAGCAGATGCCAAGCCTGGCACCGATGCTCGAAAAAGTGATGCCATCGGTGGTGAGTATTAACGTTGAGGGCAGCACGACCGTCAACACGCCGCGGATGCCGCGTAACTTCCAGCAGTTCTTTGGCGATAACTCGCCGTTCTGCCAGGACGGTTCGCCGTTCCAGAGCTCCCCGTTCTGTCAGGGCGGTGGCGCGGGCGATGATAGCCAGGGCGGTAACGGCGGCGCCCAGCAACAGAAATTTATGGCGCTTGGCTCGGGTGTCATCATTGACGCCGCAAAAGGCTATGTCGTCACCAACAACCACGTTGTTGATAACGCCAACAGCATCAAAGTGCAGCTGAGCGATGGCCGCAAGTTTGACGCGAAGGTTGTGGGTAAAGATCCGCGTTCTGACATCGCGCTGATCCAGATTCAGGATCCGAAAAACCTGACGGCGATTAAAATTGCCGACTCCGATGCCCTGCGCGTAGGCGACTACACCGTGGCCATCGGTAACCCGTTCGGTCTGGGTGAAACCGTGACCTCAGGTATTGTCTCCGCGCTCGGTCGTAGCGGCCTGAATGCAGAGAACTACGAGAACTTTATCCAGACGGATGCGGCGATTAACCGCGGTAACTCCGGTGGTGCACTGGTTAACCTGAACGGTGAGCTGATTGGTATCAACACCGCGATTCTGGCACCAGACGGCGGTAACATCGGTATCGGCTTTGCTATCCCGAGTAACATGGTGAAAAACCTGACCGCGCAGATGGTGCAGTATGGCCAGGTGAAACGCGGTGAACTGGGTATCCTGGGTACTGAGCTGAACTCTGAGCTGGCAAAAGCGATGAAAGTGGATGCTCAGCGCGGGGCATTCGTAAGCCAGGTGATGCCGAACTCGTCCGCTGCGAAAGCGGGTATCAAGGCGGGTGATGTCATTACCTCCCTGAACGGCAAACCAATCAGCAGCTTCGCCGCACTGCGTGCAGAAGTGGGTTCAATGCCGGTGGGCAGTAAAATCACCCTCGGCCTGCTGCGTGACGGTAAGCCTGTAAACGTAAGTCTTGAGTTGCAGCAGAGCAGCCAGAACCAGGTTGACTCCAGCACCATCTTCAGCGGCATTGAAGGCGCAGAGATGAGCAACAAGGGCGAGGATAAAGGTGTGGTGGTGAACAACGTGAAAGCGAATTCACCGGCTGCCCGTATCGGCCTGAAAAAAGGTGATGTGATCATGGGTGCGAACCAGCAGCCAGTTAAAAACATTGCTGAATTGCGCAAAATTCTCGACAGCAAACCATCCGTGCTGGCGTTGAATATCCAGCGTGGCGACTCCTCACTTTATCTGCTGATGCAGTAATCTCCCCAGGCCCCTGCTCGTTGCTGAGCAGGGGTTTTTTCGTTTCTGTGACCCTTTCCACAAGTCCATACTTATTCCCCTGACTTTGTGCATTCGCACAATGCGGCAATGATTGAACTCCCCTATGCTTGAGCTCTGCTCACAGGAGGGTTACATGGCTGGCTGGCATCTTGATACCAAAATGGCGCAGGATATCGTGGCGCGCACCATGCGCATCATTGATACCAATATCAACGTAATGGATGCCCGTGGGCGCATTATCGGCAGTGGCGATCGTGAGCGCATTGGGGAATTGCACGAAGGTGCGCTGCTGGTGCTCTCTCAGGGGCGCGTGGTGGATATTGACGATGCGGTAGCGAAACATCTCCATGGCGTACGCCAGGGCATTAACTTACCGCTGCGACTTGAAGGCGAAATTGTCGGGGTGATCGGCCTGACCGGGGAACCGGAATCGCTGCGTAAATATGGCGAGCTGGTCTGCATGACGGCAGAAATGATGCTTGAGCAGTCGCGCCTGATGCACCTGCTGGCGCAGGACAGCCGGTTGCGCGAAGAGCTGGTTATGAATCTTATCCAGGCGGAAGAGCACACGCCTGCACTCAGCGAGTGGGCGCAGCGTCTGGGCATCGATCTTAATCAGCCGCGCGTAGTGGCGGTGATTGAGGTGGACAGCGGCCAGCTTGGCGTGGACAGCGCGATGGCGGAGCTACAGCAGCTGCAAAATGCGCTGGCAACACCAGAGCGCAACAACCTGGTGGCGATTGTTTCCCTGACCGAGATGGTGGTGCTGAAACCCGCGCTCAATCAGTTTGGCCGCTGGGATGCAGAAGATCACCGTCGGCGGGTTGATCAGCTCATCGCGCGGATGAAAGAGAACGGCCAGCTTCGTTTCCGCGTGGCGCTGGGGAACTACTTTACCGGACCGGGCAGTATTGCCCGCTCCTGGCGAACCGCGCGCACCACCATGATGGTGGGCAAGCAACGGATGCCTGAGAACCGTAGCTACTTCTATCAGGATTTGATGCTGCCAGTTCTGCTCGACAGCCTGCGCGGTGGCTGGCAGGCCAACGAACTGGCGCGCCCGTTAGTACGGCTGAAAGCAATGGATAACAACGGCTTGCTGCGGCGTACATTGCAGGCGTGGTTTCGCCATAACGTGCAGCCTCTGGCTACATCGAAAGCGCTATTTATTCACCGTAATACGCTGGAATACCGGCTTAACCGGATCTCGGAACTGACGGGGCTGGATCTGGGGAATTTCGATGACAGGCTGTTGTTGTATGTGGCGCTGCAGCTGGACGAACAACGATGATGCTGTTTGCCGGGTATGCGAAGCGCCACCCGGCAATAAAACGGCTTATTTGTTGCGCGTTAATTTCTCAAGATCGGCTTCAATTTCGCTGATCTTGTTGGTAACAACGCTTTCCAGATGACGCAGGTCATCAAGGATCTTACGTTTGAGATCGACTTCGGTGCGATCGCGCTGACAGATCTGATCGAGTTCATCGATGACGTAGCGCAGGTTCGGACTAATCTCCTGAACCTCTTTGTATCCCTGACCGATGCCATCGGCAACGACGGTCTTACGCTGGCGTGGGTATTTAAACTTCACGCTCTTGGCGAAAAACTCTCCTTTGTCCTTGTGAAAATAGATTTTCAAAATATCGTTATTGGCTTCCTGACGGAGACTGTAACGATCAATTTCATCAGGATTGGTAATGCCCAGACTTTTCAGATTATCGTACATAGCGGTACCCTTGATCTCAACATAACCTTTGAATAATTAACGAAAAAATCTATTTTCGCCACCCTCAGATACAAAAAAAGCGGGGTTGCCCCCGCTTTTTGTTATACCCGATTAATCGATGGTGCGCAGCAGTTCGTTGATACCCACTTTGCCGCGCGTTTTCGCATCGACTTTCTTCACGATAACCGCACAGTACAGGCTGTATTTGCCATCTTTTGACGGCAGGTTACCGGAAACAACCACGGAGCCCGCTGGTACGCGGCCGTAATGTACTTCACCAGTTTCACGGTCATAAATACGGGTGCTCTGGCCGATGTATACGCCCATGGAGATAACAGAGCCTTCTTCCACGATCACGCCTTCAACCACTTCAGAGCGTGCGCCGATGAAGCAGTTGTCTTCGATGATGGTTGGGTTCGCCTGGAGAGGCTCCAGAACGCCACCGATACCTACGCCGCCAGACAGGTGGACGTTTTTACCGATCTGCGCGCAAGAACCCACGGTAGCCCAGGTATCCACCATGGTGCCTTCGTCAACGTAAGCACCGATGTTCACGTAGGATGGCATCAGCACGGTGTTGCGGGCGATGAATGCGCCCTGACGAACTGCCGCTGGTGGAACTACGCGGAAGCCTTCTTTCTGGAAGCGCGCTTCGTCGTAGTCAGCGAATTTCATCGGGACTTTATCGAAGTAGCGGCTTTCTGCTCCGTCGATAACCTGGTTATCGTTGATACGGAAAGAGAGCAGCACGGCTTTTTTCAGCCACTGATGAGTTACCCACTGACCGTTGATCTTTTCTGCTACACGCAGTGCGCCGGAATCCAGCAGGGAAATCACCTGGTTAACGGCTTCACGGGTAACGGTATCCACATTTGCCGGGGTAATCTCGGCGCGACGCTCAAAAGCGGACTCAATAACGTTCTGTAACTGCTGCATTGTTTACTCTTTCCATTTCACTAAAAAACACGTCACCCTTTATCGTTTGGATTGAGGGCTGCTGTCAACCGTTGTTGCACTTCAAGTTGCAGGTCATTATTAAGGGCACGTCGGTCGGCGGTCGCGATTATAAATAAATCTTCTACTCGCTCGCCAATGGTTGTAATTCTGGCGCCGTGCAGCGAAATTCCCAGATCGGCAAAAACCTGGCCCACGCGGGCGAGTAGCCCCGGCTGGTCGAGCGCGATCAGCTCGAGGAACGATTTACGGTCTGTATGGGTCGGCAGGAAATTGACCTCGGTATCGACGGTAAAGTGCCGTAATTTTGCAGGCTGACGGCGCGGCTGCGGTGGCTGCCAGCTGTGCTGGGTAATCGCCTGCTCCAGACCAAAGCGTATCCCTTCATGCCTGTCCGATGACAGCGGGCTGCCATCCGGCTCCAGCACAATAAAGGTGTCCATCGCCATGCCGTCGCGGGTGGTGAAAATCTGCGCGTCGTGAACGCTCAGGTTACGTCTGTCAAGCTCGGCACAGACGGCGGCAAACAGGTAAGGGCGGTCAGGGCTCCAGATAAAGATCTCCGTACCGCCGCGAGTGGCCTGCGGGCTCAGCAGGATCATCGGCTTCGACAGGTCGTGCTTCAGCAGATGCCGTGCGTGCCACGCCAGCTGGTTTGGGCTGTGGCGGACAAAGTAGTTGGCACGACAACGCGCCCAAATCTGATGCAACGCCTCTTCATCGATGTTATCCATGCGCAGTAACGCCAGCGCCTGTAGCTGGTGATGACGCACGCGCTCGCGCATGTCCGGGGTGTTCTGCATCCCGCGGCGTAGCTGTTTTTCGGTGGCGAAGTAGAGTTCTCGCAGCAGGCTTTGCTTCCAGCTGTTCCACAGCGTTTCGTTGGTGGCGCAGATATCGGCCACCGTCAGGCAGACCAGATAGCGAAGGCGGTTTTCCGTCTGCACCTCTTCGGCGAACTGCTTAATCACCTCAGGATCCTGGATATCACGGCGCTGCGCGGTGACCGACATCAGCAGGTGATGACGTACCAGCCAGGCCACAAGCTGCGTTTCGCGTGAATTGAGTCCGTGGAGTTCGGCAAATTTCAGGACATCCTGCGCCCCGAGTACCGAGTGGTCGCCACCACGGCCTTTGGCAATGTCGTGGAACAGAGCGGCAATCAGGATCAGCTCCGGGTGCGACAGGCGTGGCCACAGTTCAACGCACAATGGGTGGCGAGAGCGGGTCTCTTCCTGAGCAAAGCTTTCCAGCTTGAGCATGACGCGGATCGTGTGTTCATCCACCGTGTAGGCATGGAAAAGATCGAACTGCATCTGACCGACAATATGTGACCACTGGGGCATGTAGGCCCACAATACACTGTGGCGGTGCATTGGCAGCAGACCACGGCTCACCGCACCCGGATGACGGAGCATACTGAGGAACAGTGAACGCGCTTCAGGTATATAGCACAGGGGCTGTGTCAGATGACGACGGGCATGGCGCAGATGACGCAGGGTAGTGGAGTAGATCCCGGTGATCGCGCTGTTGCGAACCATGGTGTAGAACATGCGCAGGATCGCTTCCGGCTCACGAATGAACAGCGTCTCGTCACGGAGATCGATAAGCGTGCCGCGCAGCTGGAATTCATCATCAATCGGACGCGGTTTTTCGTCCGCCGTTAGCGCCAGGATCGCCTCATCGAACAGCTGCAACAGCATCTGGTTCAGCTCAGTGACGCGACGAGTGACACGGAAGAAGTCCTTCATCATATGCTCTACCGGCTCGTTGCCTTCACCGCTGTAGTTCAGGCGCTGGGCAACGCTGAGCTGGCGGTCGAACAGCAGGCGGTTGTCATAGCGATTCAGTTCCAGATGCAGGGCAAAGCGAATACGCCAGAGCAGGTGCAGACATTCATTCAGTTCATTACGTTCGGCTTCGGTTAAAAAGCCGAAACCCACCATCTCATCCAGCGAGGTTGCGCCGAAATGGCGCCGGGCCACCCACTGCAACGTGTGGATGTCGCGCAGGCCGCCAGGGCTGCTTTTGATATCGGGCTCGAGGTTATAGCTGGTGCCGTGGTAGCGTTGATGGCGCTGGTTTTGCTCTTCGACCTTCGCGGCAAAGAACTTTTCTGATGGCCAGAAGCCGTCGCTGAAAATGTGTTTCTGTAGCTCCAGGAACAGCGCGACATCGCCAATCAACAGGCGGGTTTCAATCAGGTTGGTAGCAACGGTAAGGTCAGATAACCCTTCCAGCAGGCACTCTTCAAGTGTGCGCACGCTGTGGCCGACTTCCAGCTTCACATCCCAGAGCAGCGTCAACAGCTCGCCAATTTTTTGTGCTTGTTCGTCCGGGAGTTTCTTGCGGCTCAGGATCAGCAGGTCGATGTCGGAGAGGGGATGAAGTTCACCCCGGCCATAGCCCCCGACGGCGACCAGCGCGACATCGCTAATTTGCCCGAAACCGTAATCGATCCATAAACGCTGCAGCAGCTGGTCGATAAACTCGGTTCGCGCTTCAATCAACTGTTCGGCAGAGATACCCGCGTCGAAAGCACTGCCCAGCCAGCGCTGGAAAACATCCATATGCGCTTTGATGTCGGCACAGGTCAGCTCACGCTGCGGCCAGACGCCGGGGTTATCGGGCTGATCGGGGAGGGTGGGAAGTGCTGTGTTAGCATACTGTTCGGGTAAAAGATTACTCATCGCGTGCCACCCATAAGAAAAAGCTATCGCCATTAAAAAAGCCGGCATTTGCCGGCTTTTCATCATTCGTTGTGTGTCAGTATCGCCGGGATGGTGTCATCCTTGCGCAACGTCATAATTTCGCAGCCGTTGTCTGTCACCACAATAGTATGCTCGTACTGCGCAGACAAGCTTCTGTCTTTGGTTTTCACCGTCCAGCCGTCTTTCATGGTGCGGATGCGGTAATCGCCAGAGTTGACCATCGGTTCAATGGTGAAGGTCATGCCTTTCTGCAGCACCACACCACCGTCATCGGCATCGTAGTGCAGAACCTGCGGCTCTTCGTGGAAGACGCGACCAATGCCGTGCCCGCAGTACTCGCGCACCACGGAGAAACCTTCGGCTTCAACGAACTTCTGAATAGCCGCGCCAATGGTACGCAGACGGATACCCGGCTTAACCATTTTCAGCGCCAGGTAGAGACTTTCCTGCGTCACTTTGCACAGGCGCTCACCCAGAATGGTTGGCTTACCGACGATAAACATCTTTGAGGTGTCGCCGTGATACTCGTCTTTAATCACGGTCACGTCGATGTTGACGATGTCGCCATCTTTCAGCAGCTTTTCGTCATCCGGAATACCGTGGCAAACCACTTCATTAATAGAGATGCAGACGGATTTCGGGAAGCCGTGATAGCCGAGGCAGGCGGAGACAGCGTGCTGCTCGTTCACGATATAGTCGTTACAAATGCGATCCAGCTCGCCGGTGCTGACGCCCGGTTTTACGAACGGCTCGATCATTTCCAGCACTTCCGCGGCCAGACGACCGGCGACGCGCATCTTTTCAATTTCTTCAGGTGTCTTAATAGAGATAGCCATGTAATCTGTCCATCGGTGTCGATTTTTTCGACAATACTAGTTCAAGTGTCGTCAATGGTATCAGTCAGGCGCACCCCGTGCCAAATTGAGAATCATTAACAGCACACTCAGCCAACAACTGTTGGTGTCTGGTCGTGTTTTGTGGTATAAAGCGCGCCGGACTTCCGATCCATTTCAGATACACAGGCTGGACGGAAGCGACAAATCTCACTTTGTGTAACAACACACACGTATCGGCACATGTTCCGGGGTGCCCTTAGGGGTCGGTAACATGGGATACGTGGAGGCATAACCCCAACTTTTAATATAGAGGTTTTAAACATGGCAACTGTTTCCATGCGCGACATGCTCAAGGCTGGTGTTCACTTTGGTCACCAGACCCGTTACTGGAACCCGAAAATGAAGCCTTTCATCTTCGGCGCACGTAACAAAGTTCACATCATCAACCTTGAGAAAACTGTACCAATGTTCAACGAAGCCCTGGCTGAGCTGAACAAGATCTCTTCCCGTAAAGGTAAGATTCTGTTCGTTGGTACTAAGCGCGCTGCAAGCGAAGCTGTGAAAGATGCTGCTAACAGCTGCGATCAGTTCTTCGTGAACCATCGCTGGTTGGGCGGCATGCTGACCAACTGGAAAACCGTTCGTCAGTCAATCAAACGCCTGAAAGATCTGGAAACCCAGTCTCAGGACGGTACTTTCGACAAGCTGACTAAGAAAGAAGCGCTGATGCGCACTCGTGAACTGGACAAGCTGGAAAACAGCCTGGGCGGTATCAAAGATATGGGCGGCCTGCCAGACGCGCTGTTCGTAATCGATGCAGACCACGAGCACATCGCAATCAAAGAAGCTAACAACCTGGGTATCCCGGTATTCGCTATCGTTGATACCAACTCCGATCCGGACGGTGTTGACTTCGTTATCCCGGGTAACGACGATGCAATCCGTGCTGTTAGCCTGTACCTGAGCGCTGTAGCTGCTACCGTTCGTGAAGGCCGTTCCCAGGATCTGGCTTCTCAGGCGGAAGAAAGCTTCGTAGAAGCTGAATAATAAGGTTTCACCCCTTATTAGTACCGTGTATGAATAGGGGCCAATTATCGGCCCCTTTTTTCAATTTATACTGTTTGGCTTCTGGCCGGGCAGTTCACATCTCCCGAGGATTTAAGAATGGCTGAAATTACCGCATCCCTGGTAAAAGAGCTGCGCGAGCGTACTGGCGCAGGCATGATGGATTGCAAAAAAGCGCTGACTGAAGCGAACGGCGACATCGAGCTGGCAATCGAAAACATGCGTAAATCCGGTGCGATCAAAGCAGCTAAAAAAGCAGGCAACGTTGCTGCTGACGGCGTGATCATCACTAAGATCGACGGCACCTACGGTATCATTCTGGAAGTTAACTGCCAGACTGACTTCGTTGCTAAAGATGGCGGTTTCCAGGCATTTGCGAACAAAGTACTGGACGCAGCTGTTGCTGGTAAAATCACTGACGTTGAAGTTCTGAAAGCACAGTTCGAAGAAGAACGTGTTGCTCTGGTTGCTAAAATCGGTGAGAACATCAACATCCGTCGCGTTTCTTCTCTGGAAGGTGACGTTCTGGGTTCATACCAGCACGGTGCTCGCATCGGTGTTCTGGTTGCTGCTAAAGGCGCTGACGAAGAGCTGGTTAAACAGCTGGCAATGCACATCGCTGCAAGCAAGCCAGAATTCGTTAAACCAGAAGACGTGTCTGCTGAAGTGGTAGAGAAAGAATACCAGGTTCAGCTGGACATCGCGATGCAGTCTGGTAAACCAAAAGAAATCGCAGAGAAAATGGTTGAAGGCCGCATGAAGAAATTCACCGGCGAAGTTTCTCTGACTGGCCAGCCTTTCGTAATGGATCCAAGCAAGTCTGTTGCTCAGCTGCTGAAAGAGCACAACGCTGACGTAACTGGCTTCATCCGCTTCGAAGTGGGCGAAGGCATCGAGAAAGTTGAGACTGACTTCGCAGCAGAAGTTGCTGCAATGTCCAAGCAGTCTTAATAATAAAAAGGAGCCGCCTGAGGGCGGCTTCTTTTTGTGCCCCGTCATGTGAAAATCAGCCAGGCTCCTATAGTCATTGTGCTGATATGCGACATAACATGTCGCCAGAATTAACCCCATCTTAATCGTTGACAGTCTCAGGAAAGAATCATGGCTACCAATGCAAAACCCGTGTACAAACGCATTCTGCTTAAGCTAAGTGGCGAAGCGCTTCAGGGAGCGGAAGGCTTCGGTATTGACGCAAGCATCCTCGACCGCATGGCGCAGGAAATCAAAGAACTGGTTGAACTGGGCATCCAGGTTGGTGTGGTCATTGGTGGTGGTAATCTTTTCCGTGGCGCTGGTCTGGCGAAAGCGGGTATGAACCGCGTTGTGGGCGACCACATGGGGATGCTGGCTACCGTGATGAATGGCCTGGCAATGCGTGATGCGCTGCATCGTGCCTATGTGAACGCCCGCCTGATGTCCGCCATTCCGCTGAACGGCGTATGTGATAACTACAGCTGGGCAGAGGCTATCAGCCTGCTGCGTAATAACCGCGTAGTTATCCTCTCTGCGGGTACCGGTAATCCATTCTTTACCACTGACTCCGCAGCCTGCCTGCGTGGTATCGAAATCGAAGCCGACGTCGTACTGAAAGCGACCAAAGTTGATGGCGTGTTTACTGCCGATCCGGCAAAAGATCCTTCTGCCACCATGTACGAGCAGCTGACTTACAGCGAAGTGCTGGATAAAGAGCTGAAAGTGATGGATCTTGCCGCCTTCACGCTGGCTCGCGACCACAAACTGCCAATTCGTGTCTTCAATATGAACAAGCCTGGCGCGCTGCGTCGCGTGGTAATGGGCGAAAAAGAAGGCACTTTGATCACGGAATAATTTCCGTTGGCGATAAATACAGGTAAGATTCCGCTTTATTTTGTAGTGGTATCTTACCCGGACGCGCCTTTGGCGTTGTCATGAATTAAACGCGACTATACTTAGCACACCTGTAGCAGCTGTGCTGGCGGATAGTCTGCCTGAGACAAGTTTTCAAGGATTCGTAACGTGATTAACGACATCAGAAAAGATGCTGAAGTACGCATGGACAAATGCGTAGAAGCGTTCAAAACCCAAATCAGCAAAATTCGTACTGGCCGTGCTTCCCCAAGCCTGCTGGATGGCATCGTAGTGGAATACTACGGCACGCCAACTCCACTGCGTCAGCTGGCTAACGTCACTGTTGAAGACACCCGTACGCTGAAAATCAACGTATTCGATCGTTCTATGGGCCCGGCAGTTGAAAAAGCGATTATGGCCTCCGATCTGGGTCTGAACCCAAGCTCTGCTGGCACTGATATCCGTGTTCCACTGCCTCCGCTGACGGAAGAGCGTCGTAAAGACCTGATCAAGGTTGTGCGTGGCGAAGCTGAGCAGGGGCGTGTTTCCGTACGTAACGTGCGCCGCGATGCGAACGATAAAGTTAAAGCACTGCTGAAAGACAAAGAAATCAGCGAAGACGACGATCGTCGTTCCCAGGACGACGTGCAGAAACTGACTGACGCAGCTATCAAGAAAATTGATGCGGCGCTGGCAGATAAAGAAGCGGAACTGATGCAGTTCTGATTTCTGTCGTACACTGATAAACGCCGTTCAGAGAGCCTACATGGCTTGCTGGCGGCGTTTTGCTTTTATCTGGTCTAACATTTTTCCGGGCATCTCATGAAGCATTTAACTCTCCTTGGCTCAACCGGCTCTATTGGTTGCAGCACTCTCGACGTTGTTCGCCATAATCCTGACATCTACACCGTGACCGCTCTCGTGGCCGGAAAGAACGTGCAGCGCATGGTTGAGCAGTGTCTGGAGTTTGCACCTCGCTATGCGGTAATGGATGACGAGGACAGTGCTCGCCAGGTGAAAGCCTTGCTGGAAGAGAAGGGCAGCCGTACCGAAGTGTTGAGCGGGCAGCAGGCGGCTTGCGAAATGGCTGCGCTGGATGACGTTGATCAGGTGATGGCGGCAATCGTCGGCGCGGCAGGGCTTCTGCCGACGCTTGCCGCTATTGATGCCGGTAAAACGGTATTGCTGGCAAATAAAGAGTCATTGGTGACCTGCGGGCGTCTGTTCATGGATGCCGTAAAACAGCGTGGGGCGCGCCTTTTGCCGGTAGACAGCGAACACAACGCGATTTTTCAGAGTTTACCTCAACCTTTTCAACAGAACCTGGGGTACGCTGACCTGGAGCAAAATGGCGTTGTGTCTATTCTGCTTACCGGGTCTGGTGGCCCGTTCCGGGAAACGCCACTGTCTGAACTGCGCGCAATGACGCCGGATCAGGCGTGTCGTCATCCGAACTGGTCGATGGGGCGTAAGATCTCCGTTGATTCTGCCACCATGATGAACAAAGGTCTGGAATACATTGAAGCTCGCTGGCTGTTTAACGCATCGGCGAAACAGATGGAAGTGCTGATCCACCCGCAATCGGTGATTCACTCGATGGTGCGTTATCAGGATGGTAGCGTGCTGGCACAGTTGGGTGAGCCGGATATGCGTACACCTATCGCGCACTCAATGGCGTGGCCAAATCGCGTGAAATCGGGCGTAAAACCCCTCGATTTTTGCAAGTTGAGTTCACTGACCTTCAGCGAGCCCGACTATGACCGCTACCCGTGTCTGAAACTTGCCATGAATGCGTTTGACCAGGGGCAAGCGGCGACGACAGCACTCAATGCAGCCAATGAAATTACCGTTGAGGCATTTCTGAATCAGCAGATCCGCTTTACCGATATCGCGGCATTGAATTTGTCGGTGCTTGAGATGATGGATTTGCGTGAACCACAGAGCGTGGAAGAGGTGCTGGCGGTGGATGAACAGGCTCGTATTATTGCGCGTAAACAGGTGACACATCTCGCAAGCTGGTGATAAAGCAGCCACTAGTGGTCGTGCTATTTGTTAGCGTAGGGCTTCAGTGATATAGTCTGCGCCACCTGATCGCAGGAATTTGACTTTACGTGGTCAGGTAAGCCGTGGTTTGACACGGCTTTTTTATGTATAGGCTTCAGTATTCCTGAGTACCGTTAAATCCTTTTCAGGGACTAAAAACGCGTTATGTTGTCTGCGAATCAACCAATAAGCGAAAACTTGCCAGCTCATGGCTGCCGTCATGTAGCAATCATCATGGATGGCAACGGCCGCTGGGCGAAAAGACAAGGGAAGATAAGAGCCTTTGGGCATAAAGCCGGGGCGAAATCTGTTCGCCGCGCCGTTTCTTTTGCCGCCAATAACGGCATTGATGCGTTAACGCTCTATGCTTTTAGCAGTGAAAACTGGAATCGACCTGCGCAGGAAGTCAGTGCGTTGATGGAATTGTTTGTGTGGGCGCTCGACAGCGAAGTAAAAAGCCTGCATCGCCACAACGTCCGCCTGCGTATTATTGGTGAAACCAGTCGTTTTAACTCACGTTTGCAGGAACGAATTCGTAAAGCAGAAGCGTTGACTGAAAATAATACCGGTCTGACGCTCAATATCGCGGCGAATTACGGCGGACGCTGGGATATTATCCAGGGCGTTCGGCATTTAGCCGAACAGGTTCAGGAAGGGCTGTTGAGACCCGACCAAATTGATGAAGAGGCGCTGGGTCAGCAAATCTGCATGAATGAACTGGCTCCCGTGGATTTGGTAATTAGGACAGGGGGGGAGCATCGCATAAGTAACTTTTTGCTTTGGCAAATAGCCTATGCCGAACTTTACTTTACGGATGTTCTCTGGCCCGATTTTGATGAACAAGACTTTGAAGGTGCGCTGCATGCCTTTGCCAATCGAGAGCGTCGTTTCGGCGGCACCGAGCCTGGTGGCGACAACGCCTGATGGGGGTAGCTTTTGCTGAAGTATCGCCTGATTTCCGCTTTTGTATTAATACCCATTGTCATTGCGGCGCTGTTTTTACTGCCCCCAGTGGGATTCGCCATTGTTACGCTGGTGGTGTGTATGCTCGCCGCGTGGGAATGGGGACAGTTTAGCGGCTTTACCTCGCGCACTCAGCGGGTATGGCTGGCGGTGCTCTGTGGCTTTATTCTGGCCCTGATGCTGTTTACATTGCCTGAATATCATCATGATATTCATCAACCGCTGGTGGCTGGCGCACTTTGGGTGTCGCTGGGCTGGTGGGTTGCCGCGTTGTTGCTGGTGCTTTTTTATCCAGGCTCCGCGGCACTATGGCGTAACTCTAAAGTTTTACGCCTTATTTTTGGCCTGCTCACAATTGTTCCTTTTTTCTGGGGTATGCTCGCGCTGCGCGCATGGCACTATGACGACAACCACTACAGCGGCGCGTTATGGCTGCTCTACGTGATGATTCTCGTCTGGGGGGCTGACTCAGGTGCCTATATGTTTGGTAAACTGTTTGGCAAACATAAACTCGCACCGAAGGTCTCTCCGGGGAAAACCTGGCAAGGATTCATCGGCGGCTTGTTTACGGCAGCGATCATCTCCTGGGGCTACGGCGTCTGGGCGAATCTTGAGGTTGCACCGTCAACCCTGCTGGTATGCTCTATTTTCGCTGCGCTGGCCTCTGTTTTGGGGGATTTAACCGAAAGCATGTTTAAGCGCGAAGCAGGGATCAAAGATAGTGGTCACCTTATCCCAGGACATGGCGGTATACTGGATCGCATTGACAGCCTGACAGCGGCTGTTCCAGTGTTTGCTTGCCTGCTTTTACTGGTATTTGGGACGATTTAACGGAAGGTTTTATGCTGAGCATTCTCTGGAATCTGGCGGCGTTCATAGTTGCACTGGGTGTACTGATTACCGTGCATGAATTTGGCCATTTCTGGGTTGCTCGCCGTTGCGGTGTGCGGGTAGAGCGATTTTCCATCGGTTTTGGTAAATCGCTCTGGAAGCGCACCGACAAACATGGCACCGAGTTTGTCCTCGCACTTATTCCCCTGGGCGGTTATGTCAAAATGCTCGACGAACGCGTCGAGCCTGTCGCCCCTGAACTTCGACACAGCGCGTTTAATAACAAAACGGTTGGACAACGCGCCGCCATCATTGCTGCCGGACCGGTAGCCAATTTCATCTTTGCTATTTTCGCCTACTGGCTGGTGTTTATCATCGGCGTCCCTGGCGTTCGTCCGGTTGTGGGTGAAATTGCCCCCAACTCCATCGCGGCGAGTGCGCAAATTACACCAGGGATGGAACTTAAAGCGATTGATGGCATCGAAACCCCTGATTGGGATGCCGTGCGACTGCAACTGGTTGCCAAAATTGGTGATGCGCAGACCACCGTCAGCGTGTCGCCATTTGGTTCTGACCAGCGGCAGACCAAAGTGCTGGATTTACGCCACTGGAGTTTTGAGCCTGACAAAGAGGACCCGGTCTCTGCACTGGGGATTCGACCGCGCGGCGCGCAGATCGAGCCGGTATTAGCCGAAGTACAGGCAAATTCGGCAGCGAGCAAAGCGGGTTTGCAAGCGGGCGACAGGATCGTTAAAGTCGATGGTCAGCCATTAACACAGTGGATGACCTTTGTTAATCTGGTGCGCGATAATCCAGGCACTTCACTCGCACTGGAAGTAGAAAGGCAGGGGAGTCCGCTGTCACTGACGCTTATCCCGGATACCAAATCGGGCGGCACAAAGGCGGAAGGGTTTGCAGGCGTTGTGCCGAAAGTCATCCCACTGCCAGATGAGTACAAGACAATACGCCAGTATGGGCCGTTCAGCGCCATCCTTGAAGCCACGGATAAAACATGGCAACTGATGAAGCTTACGGTCAACATGTTGGGGAAATTGATAACCGGTGATGTGAAACTGAACAACCTCAGTGGGCCAATCTCTATTGCCCAGGGGGCTGGGATGTCAGCGGAATTCGGGGTGATTTACTATCTCATGTTCCTCGCGCTCATTAGCGTGAACCTTGGGATAATCAACCTGTTCCCGCTTCCCGTATTAGACGGGGGTCATCTGCTGTTTTTAGCCATTGAAAAGCTAAAAGGCGGGCCGGTATCCGAGCGAGTTCAAGACTTTAGTTATCGCATTGGCTCAATTTTGCTGGTGCTGTTAATGGGGCTTGCACTTTTCAATGATTTCTCTCGGTTGTAAGAGAGTGTTAGGAAGAACGCATAATAACGATGGCGATGAAAAAGTTGCTCATAGCGTCGCTGCTGTTTAGCAGCGCCACCGTATACGGTGCTGACGGGTTCGTAGTGAAAGACATTCATTTCGAAGGCCTCCAGCGTGTCGCCGTTGGTGCGGCCCTCCTCAGTATGCCTGTACGCCCCGGCGATACGGTTAATGATGATGATATCAGTAACACCATCCGTGCTCTGTTTGCCACCGGCAACTTTGAGGACGTTCGCGTTCTGCGCGATGGTGATACGCTGCTGGTTCAGGTAAAAGAACGCCCAACGATCGCCAGTATCACTTTCTCCGGTAACAAATCGGTTAAAGATGACATGCTCAAGCAAAACCTTGAAGCATCTGGTGTTCGTGTCGGTGAATCTCTGGACCGCACCACCCTTTCCGATATCGAGAAAGGTCTGGAAGATTTCTACTACAGCGTCGGTAAATACAGTGCCAGCGTGAAAGCGGTGGTGACTCCGCTGCCACGTAACCGTGTAGACCTGAAGCTGGTATTCCAGGAAGGTGTCTCTGCGAAGATCCAACAGATCAACATCGTAGGGAACCATGCTTTCAGTACCGACGAGCTGATCTCAACCTTCCAGCTGCGCGACGAAGTGCCGTGGTGGAACGTTGTTGGCGATCGTAAATACCAAAAACAGAAACTGGCGGGTGACCTTGAAACCCTGCGCAGCTACTACCTGGATCGCGGTTATGCCCGTTTCAACATTGACTCTACCCAGGTCAGTCTGACTCCGGACAAGAAAGGTATCTACATTACGATTAACATTACTGAAGGCGAGCAGTACAAGCTTTCAGGTGTTGAAGTGAGTGGAAACCTGGCGGGGCATTCTGCTGAAATTGAGTCTCTGACTAAAATTCAGCCGGGCGAGCTGTATAGCGGTGCGAAAGTGACCAAAATGGAAGACAGCATTAAGAAGCTGCTCGGCCGTTATGGTTATGCGTACCCGCGTGTACAAACTCAACCTGAAATCAACGACACGGATAAGACCGTTAAGCTGCGCGTAAATGTGGATGCGGGTAACCGTTTCTACGTGCGTAAGATCCGTTTCGAAGGTAACGATACCTCCAAAGATTCCGTCCTGCGCCGCGAAATGCGTCAGATGGAAGGTGCATGGCTGGGTAGCGACCTGGTAGACCAGGGTAAAGAGCGTCTGAACCGTCTGGGTTACTTTGAAACGGTAGATACCGATACCCAACGCGTACCGGGCAGCCCTGATCAGGTTGATGTCGTCTATAAAGTCAAAGAGCGTAACACCGGTAGCTTTAACTTCGGTGTAGGTTACGGTACTGAAAGCGGTGTGAGCTTCCAGGTTGGTGTTCAGCAGGATAACTGGCTGGGTACAGGTTACTCTGTTGGTATCAACGGCACCAAAAACGACTACCAGACCTATTCTGAATTCTCTGTTACCAACCCGTACTTCACCGTTGACGGTGTGAGCCTGGGTGGTCGTATCTTCTATAACGACTTTAAAGCAGATGATGCAGACCTGTCTTCCTATACCAACAAGAGTTACGGTGTAGACGGAACGCTTGGCTTCCCAATCAACGAATACAACACTCTGCGTGCAGGTTTAGGCTACGTGCATAACGACCTGTCCAACATGCAGCCGCAGGTGGCAATGTGGCGTTACCTGGACTCCATTGGGCAGTCAACCAGTAAGACCGGCGACAACAACGGTTTTGCGGCAGATGACTTCACCTTTAACTATGGCTGGACGTATAACCGTCTTGACCGTGGTTACTTCCCGACGGAAGGTTCTCGCGTCAATCTGAACGGTAAAGTTACCGTGCCGGGTTCCGATAACGAGTTCTACAAAGTCACGCTGGATACCGCGTCTTACTTCCCAATCGATGACGATCATAAGTGGGTCGTCCTGGGTCGTACACGTTGGGGTTATGGCGATGGTTTAGGTGGCAAAGAACTGCCATTCTATGAAAACTTCTATGCGGGTGGTTCCAGCACCGTACGTGGCTTCCAGTCCAACAACATTGGTCCGAAAGCGGTTTACTACGGCGGGAACGATACGGATAACTGTAATAAATCCTCGTCAAAAGACGTCTGTAGCTCCAACGATGCGGTGGGTGGTAACGCGATGGCGGTTGCCAGCCTGGAGTTCATCACTCCAACGCCGTTTATCAGTGACAAGTATGCAAACTCCGTACGTACATCCGTATTCTGGGATGCGGGTACAGTGTGGGATACCAACTGGGAAAATACCGCTCAGATGCGTGCAGAGGGCATTCCGGACTACAGCGATCCGAGCAATATTCGCATGTCTGCGGGTATCGCATTACAATGGATGTCACCGCTGGGGCCGTTGGTCTTCTCTTACGCCCAGCCGTTTAAGAAATATGATGGAGATAAGTCGGAGCAATTCCAGTTTAACATTGGTAAAACCTGGTAATAATCCGCAGCAACGGAATGCAATGGCAGTGTAGCGCTGACAACCGGCGATCGGTAAACGGTCGCCTTGCCACGCAAAGAACGGTACCTTTAGGTGCTAATGGGATGGTAAGGAGTTTATTGTGAAAAAGTGGTTATTAGCTGCAGGTCTCGGTTTAGCGATGGTAACTTCTGCTCAGGCAGCAGACAAAGTTGCAATCGTCAATATGGGTAGCTTGTTCCAGCAGGTTGCGCAGAAAACAGGTGTTTCCGCAACTCTGGAAAACGAGTTCAAAGGCCGTGCAAGCGAACTGCAAGGTATGGAAAACGATCTTCAGTCCAAGATGCAGCGTTTGCAGCGTGATGGTTCTACCATGAAAGCCGCCGATCGCAGCAAAATGGAAAAAGACGTCATGGCTCAGCGCCAGACTTTCTCCCAGAAAGCACAGGCTTTCGAGCAGGATCGTCAGCGTCGTTCTAACGAAGAACGCGGTAAACTGGTGACTCGCATTCAGACCGCTGTTAAAGCCGTTGCTGCCGATCAGGGTATCGATCTGGTTGTCGATGCGAATGCCGTTGCTTACAACAGCAGCGATGTTAAAGACATCACCGCTGATGTTCTGAAACAGGTTAAATAAGTAATGCCTTCAATTCGACTGGCTGATTTAGCTCAGCAGTTGGATGCAGAATTACACGGTGATGGCGATCTCGTCATCACCGCTGTTGCGTCCATGCAATCTGCTAAAACTGGCAACATTACCTTCATGGTAAGCCCTAAGTACCGTGAACATCTGGCTCAATGCCAGGCGTCTGCCGTTGTTCTGACGCAGGACGATCTTCCATTTGCCACAGGCGCTGCACTGGTAGTGAAAAATCCGTACCTGACGTATGCACGCATGGCTCAAATTCTTGATACCACGCCGCAGCCGGCACAGAACATTGCTGCCAGTGCAGCGATTGATCCAACGGCGCAGCTGGGTAACAACGTTTCAATTGGCGCAAACGCCGTTATCGAATCTGGGGTTGTGCTCGGCGATAACGTGGTGATTGGCCCGGGTTGTTTCGTTGGGAAAAATACGAAAATTGGCGCCGGTTCCCGTTTATGGGCCAATGTGTCCGTTTACCACGAAGTCGAGATCGGCGAAAATTGCCTCGTTCAGTCCAGTACTGTGATCGGTTCTGACGGATTTGGTTACGCCAACGATCGTGGTAACTGGGTTAAGATCCCGCAGCTTGGTCGCGTGATTATCGGCGATCGTGTTGAGATCGGTGCCTGTACCACCATCGACCGTGGTGCGCTTGACGACACCATTATTGGTAACGGTGTTATCATCGATAACCAGTGTCAGATTGCACATAACGTTGTGATTGGCGACAATACTGCCGTTGCTGGTGGTGTCATCATGGCGGGCAGCCTCAAAATTGGTCGCTACTGTATGATTGGCGGTGCCAGCGTGATCAACGGGCATATGGAAATATGCGACAAAGTCACGGTAACAGGAATGGGCATGGTGATGCGTCCTATCACTGAGCCAGGCGTCTATTCCTCTGGTATTCCGCTACAGCCTAATAAGGTGTGGCGTAAAACAGCAGCTCTGGTGATGAATATTGATGATATGAGCAAGCGACTCAAGGCTCTTGAGCGCAAGATCGATCAACAAGACTAAGCGTTCATCCAATAAACGCTAAATTTCCCGGCCTGTCGGCTTTCTTATAAACCGGCAGGCCGTGTTATTATTGCTATTCAGTACATTTTGACAGGAAGAGTATTTTGACTACTGACACTCATACTCTGCATATTGAAGAGATTTTAGAACTTCTGCCGCACCGCTACCCGTTCTTGCTGGTAGACCGTGTGCTGGATTTTGAAGAAGGTCGTTTTCTGCGCGCAGTGAAAAATGTCTCCGTTAACGAGCCATTCTTCCAGGGGCACTTCCCTGGTAAACCTATCTTCCCGGGTGTGTTGATCCTGGAAGCGATGGCACAGGCTACCGGTATTCTGGCGTTTAAAAGCGTTGGTAAGCTGGAGCCTGGTGAGCTGTATTACTTCGCGGGTATCGATGAAGCGCGCTTTAAGCGTCCAGTCGTGCCTGGTGATCAGATGATCATGGAAGTCACTTTTGAAAAAACGCGTCGCGGCCTGACTCGCTTCAAAGGCGTAGCTCTGGTTGACGGCAAAGTTGTTTGCGAAGCGACGATGATGTGTGCTCGTAGCCGGGAGTCCTGATACGTGATTGATAAATCTGCCTTTATTCATCCTACTGCTATTGTGGAAACCGGTGCCATCATCGGTGCTAACGTTCACATTGGCCCGTTTTGTATTGTTGGACCCCATGTCGAAATTGGTGAGGGTACAGTACTGAAATCTCACGTTGTGGTGAATGGTCATACGACTATTGGCTGCAATAACGAGATCTATCAGTTCGCCTCCGTCGGCGAAGTTAACCAGGATCTGAAATATGCTGGTGAAGCGACCCGTCTGGAAATCGGCGATCGTAACCGTATTCGCGAAAGCGTCACCATTCATCGTGGAACAGTACAGGGTGGTGGATTGACGAAGGTGGGCAGCGACAACCTGTTTATGGTTAATGCGCACATCGCGCATGACTGTACTGTGGGTGACCGCTGTATTCTTGCCAATAACGCAACGCTGGCAGGACACGTATCGGTTGATGATTTCGCAATCATTGGCGGCATGACCGCAGTTCATCAGTTCTGCATCATTGGTGCACACGTGATGGTCGGCGGTTGCTCCGGCGTGGCGCAAGACGTCCCGCCGTATGTGATTGCGCAGGGCAACCATGCAACGCCATTTGGCGTAAACATCGAAGGCCTCAAGCGTCGTGGCTTCAGCCGCGAAGCGATTACAGCCATCCGCAACGCGTACAAACTGCTGTACCGTAGCGGTAAAACGCTGGAAGAGGCGAAGCCGGAAATTGCCGAGCTGGCGAATAAGCACCCTGAAGTGAACGCGTTCATGGAATTCTTTGAGCGTTCAACGCGTGGTCTGATTCGTTAATGGTCGACAGTCGTCCGCTTACGATAGCCCTGGTCGCCGGAGAAACCTCCGGCGATATTCTTGGTGCAGGTCTTATCCGTGCACTCAAGGCGCGTGTACCTAATGCTCGCTTTGTTGGCGTAGCAGGCCCGCTGATGCAGGCCGAAGGCTGTGAAGCCTGGTATGAAATGGAAGAACTGGCGGTGATGGGCATTGTTGAAGTGCTCGGTCGTTTACGTCGTCTTCTGCATATCCGTGCCGATCTCACCCATCGTTTTACCGACCTCAAACCTGATGTGTTTGTCGGTATCGATGCGCCTGATTTCAACATTACCCTTGAAGGGAACCTGAAAAAACAGGGCATCAAAACCATTCACTATGTCAGTCCGTCTGTCTGGGCGTGGCGACAGAAACGTGTTTTCAAAATTGGTAGATCCACCAATCTGGTGCTGGCTTTTCTGCCTTTCGAAAAAGCGTTTTATGACAAATTTAATGTCCCGTGTCGTTTTATCGGTCATACCATGGCGGATGCGATGCCGCTTGAACCAGATAAAAATGCCGCGCGTGACGTTCTGGGCATTCCCCACGATGTGCACTGTCTGGCGTTACTGCCAGGAAGCCGTGGCGCTGAAGTGGAAATGCTCAGTGCCGATTTCCTGAAAACGGCGCAGATCCTTCGCCAGACATACCCCGACCTTGAAGTGGTTGTGCCGCTGGTTAATGCCAAACGCCGTGAGCAATTTGAGCGCATTAAAGCCGAAGTTGCACCCGATCTCCGCGTTCATATGCTTGACGGGAAGGGACGTGAAGCGATGGTTGCCAGCGATGCCGCACTGCTGGCATCTGGCACGGCAGCACTGGAGTGTATGCTGGCGAAATGCCCGATGGTGGTGGGCTATCGCATGAAGCCATTCACCTTCTGGCTGGCGAAACGCCTGGTGAAAACCGACTACGTTTCACTGCCAAACCTGCTTGCCGGGCGTGAGTTGGTGAAAGAGCTTTTGCAGGATGAGTGCCAGCCACAGGCGTTGGCCGATGCGCTATTGCCGCTTCTTGCAGACGGTAAAACCAGCCACCAGATGCATGACACATTCCGGGAATTGCATCAGCAGATCCGCTGTAATGCCGATGAGCAAGCGGCTGACGCGGTGCTGGAGCTAGCAAAATGATGGAATTTATTTACCCACATACGCATCTTGTTGCCGGTGTGGATGAAGTCGGGCGCGGTCCGTTGGTTGGCGCGGTGGTCACCGCAGCGGTGATCCTCGATCCTGCGCGTCCGATTATTGGCCTGAACGATTCGAAAAAACTGTCTGAAAAGCGCCGACTGGCGTTGTTCGACGAGATAAAAGAACATGCGCTGGCCTGGAGTCTGGGGCGCGCAGAGCCGCATGAGATCGATGAACTGAACATCCTGCACGCCACTATGCTGGCGATGCAGCGTGCGGTGGCAGGCCTGAAAATTGCTCCCGAATACGTTCTGATTGACGGTAACCGTTGCCCTGCATTGCCAGTGCCATCTATGGCGGTCGTCAAAGGCGATAGCCGGGTAGCAGAAATCAGTGCGGCATCTATCATTGCCAAAGTGACACGCGATGCCGAAATGGCCGCGCTGGACCTCACTTATCCCCAGTATGGTTTTGCCCAGCACAAGGGATATCCAACCGCTTTCCATCTGGAAAAGCTGGCTGAACATGGCGCAACTGAACATCATCGGCGCAGTTTTGGCCCGGTGAAACGTGCGCTGGGACTGGTGTCCTGAATCAAGACGCAAGCAATTAAGTAACGCGGAATCTGAAGATGGCTGAACCACGTTTCGTACACCTGCGGGTGCATAGCGACTACTCCATGATCGATGGGCTGGCAAAGACCGGGCCGCTGGTGAAAAAGGCGGCCGCTCTGGGTATGCCTGCGCTGGCGATCACCGATTTTACCAACCTGTGTGGCCTGGTGAAGTTCTACGGAACGGCGCATGGCGCTGGGTTAAAACCGATCGTCGGGGCAGATTTTCATGTGCAGAGCGAGCTGTCTGGCGATGAAATGACGCAGATAACCGTGCTGGCCATGAACAACACGGGTTATCAGAACCTCACTCTGCTTATCTCAAAAGCGTATCAGCGCGGATATGGCGCGCTGGGGCCGTGGATCGACCGCGACTGGCTGGCTGAGCTGAACGACGGTTTGCTGCTGATTTCAGGCGGCCGCATGGGGGATGTCGGCCAGAGTCTGCTGCGTGGCAATAGTGCGCTGGTTGATCAGTGCGTTGCATTCTATGAAAAGTATTTCCCGGATCGCTACTATCTGGAGCTGATCCGTACCGGGCGTGCGGACGAAGAGAACTATCTTCATGCGGCTGTTGCGCTTGCCGAAGAGCGTGGCTTGCCCGTTGTAGCGACGAACGATGTGCGTTTTCTTGAGCCGGGTGACTTTGACGCCCACGAAATTCGTGTCGCTATCCACGATGGTTTTACCCTCGACGACCCCAAACGCCCGCGTAGCTACTCGTCGCAGCAGTATATGCGTAACGAAGACGAGATGTGCGAGCTCTTCTCTGACATCCCGGAAGCGCTGGAAAACAGCGTAGAGATTGCCAAACGCTGTAACGTTACCGTGCGTCTGGGTGAGTATTTCCTGCCGCAGTTCCCGACGGGCGACATGACCACGGAAGATTTCCTGGTTGTGAAATCGAAAGAAGGTCTGGAAGAGCGTCTGGAATTCCTGTTCCCGGATGAGGCCGTCCGCAAAGAAAAACGCCCGCCGTATGATGAGCGTCTGGATGTCGAACTCCAGGTTATTAACCAGATGGGTTTCCCGGGTTACTTCCTGATCGTAATGGAGTTTATCCAGTGGTCGAAAGATAACGGCGTGCCGGTAGGCCCGGGACGTGGTTCCGGTGCGGGCTCGCTGGTTGCTTACGCGCTCAAGATTACCGACCTCGATCCGCTGGAATTTGACCTGCTGTTCGAACGTTTCCTTAACCCGGAACGTGTCTCCATGCCTGACTTCGACGTTGACTTCTGTATGGAGAAACGCGACCAGGTTATCGAACACGTAGCGGACATGTACGGCCGTGATGCGGTATCACAGATTATTACTTTCGGTACGATGGCGGCGAAAGCGGTTATCCGCGACGTGGGCCGTGTACTGGGCCATCCGTATGGCTTTGTTGATCGCATCTCGAAACTGGTTCCGCCCGATCCGGGCATGACGCTGGCGAAAGCGTTTGAAGCTGAACCGCAGCTGCCGGAAATCTACGAAGCTGACGAAGAAGTCAAAGCACTGATCGACATGGCGCGCAAGCTGGAAGGGGTTACGCGTAACGCCGGTAAACATGCGGGTGGTGTGGTAATCGCGCCCACCAAAATTACTGATTTTGCGCCACTCTATTGTGACGAAGCCGGCCAGCACCCGGTTACCCAGTTTGATAAGAACGACGTGGAATATGCCGGGCTGGTGAAGTTCGACTTCCTCGGCCTGCGTACGTTGACGATCATCGACTGGGCGCTGAAGATGATCAACCCGCGGCGCGAAAAGCAAGGTCTTGAGCCAATAGACATTGCCGCCATCCCGCTGGATGACAAGAAAAGTTTCGATATGCTGCAACGCTCGGAAACCACAGCGGTTTTCCAGCTTGAATCCCGCGGCATGAAAGATCTGATTAAGCGTCTGCAACCCGACTGCTTCGAAGATATGATCGCGCTGGTGGCCCTGTTCCGCCCGGGCCCACTGCAATCAGGGATGGTAGATAACTTTATCGACCGTAAGCACGGACGCGAAGAGATCTCCTACCCGGATGTCCAGTGGCAGCATGAAAGCCTGAAACCGGTACTGGAGCCAACCTATGGCATCATCCTGTACCAGGAACAGGTAATGCAGATTGCCCAGGTGCTCTCTGGTTATACCCTCGGCGGCGCGGATATGCTGCGTCGTGCAATGGGTAAGAAAAAGCCGGAAGAGATGGCCAAGCAGCGCGGCACCTTCGAGGAAGGGGCAAAAAATAACGGCGTTGACGGCGAACTGGCGATGAAAATCTTCGACCTGGTGGAGAAATTCGCCGGGTACGGATTTAACAAATCTCACTCTGCCGCCTATGCTTTGGTTTCGTACCAGACGCTATGGCTAAAAGCGCACTATCCGGCTGAATTTATGGCGGCAGTAATGACTGCCGATATGGACAACACCGAGAAAGTGGTTGGCCTGGTAGACGAATGCTGGCGCATGGGGCTTAAGATCCTGCCGCCGGACATTAACTCTGGTCTGTACCATTTCCACGTTAACGAACACGGGGAAATTGTGTATGGGATCGGCGCGATCAAAGGCGTGGGTGAAGGTCCGATCGAGGCGATCATCGAAGCGCGTAACAACGGTGGTTATTTCCGTGAGTTATTCGATCTTTGCGCCCGTACCGATACCAAAAAACTGAACCGCCGGGTGCTTGAAAAGCTGATCATGTCTGGGGCGTTCGACAGACTCGGGCCGCACCGCGCCGCGCTGATGAATTCGCTCGGCGATGCGCTGAAAGCTGCCGATCAGCACGCAAAAGCGGAAGCCATTGGCCAGGCAGATATGTTTGGCGTACTGGCAGAAGAGCCAGAGCAGGTTGAGCAGTCGTATTCCAACTGCCAGCCGTGGCCAGAACAAGTAGTACTGGATGGGGAACGTGAAACGTTAGGCTTGTACCTGACAGGTCACCCCATTAACCAGTACATCAAAGAAATTGAGCGCTATGTCGGAGGCAACAGGCTAAAAGACATGCATCCGACAGATCGTGGTAAAATCACCACGGCTGCGGGGCTCGTGATTGCTGCAAGGGTTATGGTCACCAAGCGCGGCAATCGAATCGGCATCTGTACGCTGGATGACCGTTCCGGGCGGCTGGAGGTGATGTTGTTCACCGACGCGCTGGATAAATACCAGCAATTGCTGGAAAAAGACCGCATACTTATCGTCAGCGGACAGGTCAGCTTTGATGACTTCAGCGGGGGGCTTAAAATGACCGCCCGCGAAGTGATGGACATTGACGAAGCCCGGGAAAAATATGCTCGCGGGCTTGCTATCTCGCTGACGGACAGGCAAATTGATGACCAGCTTTTAAACCGACTCCGTCAGTCTCTGGAACCCCACCGCTCGGGGACAATTCCAGTACATCTCTACTATCAGAGGGCGGATGCACGTGCGCGGTTGCGCTTTGGTGCAACGTGGCGTGTCTCTCCGAGCGATCGTTTACTAAACGATCTCCGTGGCCTCATTGGTTCGGAGCAGGTGGAACTGGAGTTTGACTAATACAGGAATACTATGAGTCTGAATTTCCTTGATTTCGAACAGCCGATTGCAGAGCTGGAAGCGAAAATCGATTCTCTGACCGCGGTTAGCCGTCAGGATGAAAAACTGGATATTAACATCGACGAAGAAGTGCATCGTCTGCGCGAAAAAAGCGTAGAACTGACGCGCAAAATCTTTGCCGATCTCGGCGCATGGCAGATTGCCCAGCTGGCGCGTCACCCACAGCGTCCGTACACCCTGGATTATGTCCGCCTGGCGTTTGATGAATTTGACGAACTGGCAGGCGATCGCGCTTATGCCGACGACAAAGCTATCGTTGGCGGTATCGCCCGTCTGGACGGACGCCCGGTGATGATCATTGGTCATCAGAAAGGTCGTGAAACCAAAGAAAAAATCCGTCGTAACTTCGGGATGCCTGCACCAGAAGGCTACCGTAAGGCCCTGCGTCTGATGGAGATGGCTGAGCGTTTTAACATGCCAATCATCACCTTCATCGACACCCCGGGTGCTTACCCAGGCGTTGGCGCGGAAGAGCGCGGTCAGTCTGAAGCCATTGCACGCAACCTGCGTGAAATGTCTCGTCTGAGCGTTCCGGTCATCTGTACCGTTATCGGTGAAGGTGGTTCCGGTGGCGCACTGGCCATTGGCGTGGGCGATAAAGTGAATATGCTGCAATACAGCACCTATTCTGTTATCTCTCCGGAAGGCTGTGCATCTATTCTGTGGAAGAGCGCGGACAAAGCGCCTCTGGCTGCCGAAGCGATGGGCATCATTGCTCCGCGTCTGAAAGAGCTGAAACTTATCGACTCCGTGATCCCAGAGCCTCTGGGTGGTGCGCACCGTAAGCCGGAAGTGATGGCCGCTTCCCTGAAAGCGCAGCTGCTGGCAGACCTGGCAGACCTCGACGTACTGAGTAAAGAAGATCTGCTGAACCGCCGTTATCAGCGTCTGATGACCTACGGTTACGCATAATCTTCACAATTATCTGAAAAGCCGCACAATGTTGCGGCTTTTTTTATACCTGCGGTTTACCCTGGCTATGCTTAGCTAATGTTTTTCAAGGAGGTAAACCATGAACATTATTGCCATCATGGGGCCACATGGCGTCTTTTATAAAGATGAGCCCATCAAGGAGCTGGAGCAGACACTACAGTCCCGTGGATACCAGCTTATCTGGCCGCATAACAGCGCCGATCTGCTGAAGTTCATCGAACATAACCCGCGTATCTGCGGTGTCATCTTTGACTGGGATGAGTACGACCTGGAGCTGTGCAGCGAAATTAACAAGCTGAACGAATATCTTCCGCTGTATGCGTTTATCAATACTCACTCCACGATGGACGTCAGCGCACATGATATGCGTATGGCGCTGTGGTTCTTTGAATACTCACTTGGCGTTGCACAAGATATTGCGACCCGCATTCAGCAATACACCCGTGAATACCTCGATAACATCACGCCGCCGTTCACCCGGGCGCTGTTCACTTATGTGAAGGAAGGCAAATATACGTTCTGTACGCCTGGCCACATGGCAGGAACGGCGTATCAGAAAAGCCCGGTGGGCTGCCTGTTCTATGATTTCTTTGGTGGTAACACGCTTAAGGCTGATGTGTCGATTTCGGTGACTGAACTGGGATCTCTGCTTGACCACACCGGCCCGCATCTTGAGGCCGAAGAGTATATCGCCCGCACTTTTGGGGCGGAGCAGAGCTACATGGTGACCAACGGCACCTCAACGTCGAATAAAATCGTCGGTATGTATGCAGCACCTGCCGGAAGTACGCTGCTGATTGACCGTAACTGCCATAAATCGCTGGCGCATTTGTTGATGATGAGCGATGTCGTCCCGCTCTGGCTGTCGCCCACGCGGAATGCTCTCGGTATTCTGGGCGGGATCCCGCGTCGTGAATTTAGCCATGCGGCCATTGAAAGTAAAGTGTCCTCGGTCACTGGTGCCAACTGGCCCGTCCATGCGGTGATAACCAACTCGACTTACGACGGTCTGCTATACAACACCAACTGGATCAAGCAAACGCTGGATGTGCCCTCGATTCACTTTGATTCCGCCTGGGTGCCTTATACCAACTTCCACCCGATTTACGCGGGCAAAAGCGGAATGAGCGGTGAGCGCGTACCGGGTAAAGTGTTCTTCGAAACGCAGTCGACTCACAAAATGCTGGCAGCGTTTTCCCAGGCTTCGCTTATCCACATCAAGGGTGAGTATGATGAAGAGACATTTAATGAAGCCTTTATGATGCACACCACCACGTCGCCGAGCTATCCGCTGGTCGCTTCTATTGAAACGGCGGCGGCGATGCTGCGTGGCAATCCGGGCAAGCGTTTGATCAATCGTTCGGTGGAACGAGCGCTGCATTTCCGCAAAGAGGTTCAGCGCCTGAAAGAAGAAGCCGACGGCTGGTTCTTTGACATCTGGCAGCCGGAAGAGATTGATGAGGCAGAGTGCTGGCCTGTTTCGCCAGGTGAAAGCTGGCACGGTTTCCGTGATGCCGATGCAGACCACATGTTCCTCGATCCGGTAAAAGTGACGATCCTGACCCCGGGTATGGATGAACAAGGCAATATGAGCGATGAAGGGATCCCCGCTGCGCTGGTGGCGAAATTCCTTGATGAACGCGGCGTTGTGGTAGAGAAAACCGGGCCGTATAACCTGCTGTTCCTGTTCAGTATTGGGATCGACAAAACCCGGGCGATGGGGCTGTTGCGGGGGCTGATGGAGTTTAAACGCGCTTACGATCTGAACCTACGGGTCAAAAACATACTGCCGGATCTCTATGCGGAAGATCCTGATTTTTATCGCAATATGCGTATTCAGGATCTGGCCCAGGGGATCCACAAGCTGATCCTTCAGCACGATCTGCCGCGTCTGATGTTGCAGGCCTTTGACGTTCTGCCGGAAATGAAGCTGACGCCGCATAAGGCCTGGCAGCGTCAGGTCAAAGGCGAGGTGCAAACTGTCGAACTGGAAAACCTGGTCGGGCGAGTATCGGCCAATATGATCCTGCCTTATCCGCCGGGCGTTCCGCTGCTGATGCCGGGTGAGATGATCACCGAAGAGAGCCGGGCGGTACTCGACTTTCTGCTGATGCTCTGTTCGGTTGGGCGGCACTATCCGGGCTTTGAAACGGATATCCATGGCGCGAAGCGTGATGAACAGGGCGTATACTGGGTCAGAGTCCTAAAATAAGTGGGACGACTTGCGTGGTCCGGGTTTTCGGTTGTAACGTTCTGGCTTCAAAAAAAGGAGAAGCTATGCTGGGTTTAAAACAGGTTCATCATATAGCGATCATTGCGACCGATTACGAGAAGAGTAAGTCTTTCTACTGCGATATTCTTGGCTTTACGCTGTTGAGCGAAGTCTATCGCGAGGAGCGTGACTCCTGGAAAGGCGATCTCGCGTTAAACGGGCAGTATGTAATTGAGCTGTTTTCTTTTCCTTTCCCGCCTGCGCGCCCGTCGCGTCCGGAAGCCTGTGGTTTACGCCATCTGGCCTTTAGCGTTGATGACCTTGATAGCGCGGTGAAGCATCTGGAAGCGCATGGCGTGAAGTGTGAAGCCATTCGCATCGATCCCTTTACGGATAAGCGATTTACCTTCTTCAACGATCCGGATGGCCTCCCGCTGGAGCTTTACCAGCAGTAATGTTCGCCATATGTGATAATGCCCGTCTTGTTCGGGCATCTTTTTGCGCAAACCTTTTATGACCTTACCCGTTATTGCACACGCTGTTTCACCGTACCGCCAGCTGCTGGTGGGGTTTAGCGGTGGGCTGGATTCAACCGTTCTGCTTCATCGGCTTAAATGCTGGCGTGATCAAGAGCCTGACGTCCGGATCAGGGCAATACATATCCATCACGGGTTGAGCCCTCATGCGGATGCCTGGGTGAAACACTGCGAGGCGCTGTGTACCGCATGGGCAATCCCGCTGCACGTTGAGCGGGTGATACTTGAGGATGAAGGGCTGGGCATTGAAGCGCAGGCGCGTAAGGCCCGTTACGCTGCCTTTGCCAGTGCCATTCTGCCCGGCGAAGCGCTGGTGACGGCGCAGCATCTGGACGATCAGTGTGAAACCTTTTTGCTCGCGCTTAAGCGTGGAAGCGGCCCGGCGGGATTGTCCGCCATGCCTGAGCGGGCGAATTTTGCTGACACCGAGTTAATTCGCCCATTGCTGGGTGAGACGCGTGTCTCGCTGGAGTCCTGGGCGCGGGAGCATGGCCTGAGCTGGATTGAAGATGAAAGCAATCAGGACGACAGCTATGACCGCAATTTCCTGCGTCTTCGTGTCCTGCCGCAGTTGACTGAGCGCTGGGGGCATTTTGCCGAAGCCACGGCCCGCAGCGCCATGTTGTGCGCTGAACAGGAAAGCCTGCTGGACGAGTTGCTGAGCGATGAGCTGGCCGGGCTGATTTCTGCTGATGGCGCTCTGGCTATCGCACCGATGGAAACACTGAGTGCGGTACGCCGTGCAGCCCTGCTAAGACGCTGGCTGGCATCGCATAACGCCCCAATGCCATCGCGGGCGATGCTGAACCGTCTCTGGGACGAAGTTGCTCAGGCGCGTGACGATGCCGCACCTTGTCTGCATCTGAATGGGTTTGAGGTAAGACGCTATAAAGGGCTGCTCTGGTGGATTAAATCTGCTCCTTCGCTGTCTGATGTAGTGCTCGACTGGTCGCACTCTGGCGATGTACTGGAGTTGCCCTATGGCGCGGGAAAGGTTTCCCTGGCGAATACGGGCCATGTGCGTCCGCCGAAAGCCGATGAGCCCGTTACCGTGCGCTTTAAAGCCCGCGGGATGTTGCATATTGTCGGCAGAAACGGCGGGCGGAAGCTGAAAAAGATATGGCAGGAGTGCAATGTTCCACCCTGGCGTCGCGATGCCACACCTTTGCTTTTCTATGGCGAAACGCTGATTGCGGCTGCGGGTGTCTTTGTAACTGAAGAGGGTTGGGCAGAAGAGGGTGTGTGTTTTGAGTGGAAAGCGTAACGGGCAGCCAGGCTGCCCGTTAGGGGTAATCAGGACTCGCTTACCACGACTGTGCCGATTTCCGGGTGGCTGAAGCTGGCAATTTTGTCCAGGCGAAGCTCACGCGTCGCACCGGCATCTTCCACTATCAGATATTCCACATTCTTTCGTGAAACCAGGTCGCTGGCTTTCGCCTTCAATACTTCGCCATCTTTTAGCTCCAGCGTCAGTATTAAATGATGCTGGCAGGCGAGTTCGAGGTTGTCATAGTCATCACAATTGATGGGTTGATAAGTATCATTCATCGACATAATCGCTCACCAGTAAATTCGCCGCAGCATATGCTGCTTTTTCCCTGACCGATTCTGAAAGGCCCTCATCAGAGGCCACTTCATTAAGCACTTTCAATACACAGCCCAACGCATCCGGGATGTATCCCAGATCCCCGCTGGCGATTTCCGCATACCTTTTGCGAATTAACTCACAATAATTATTCACATCCCCTCCCGCCAGCGCACTGACTTACTGTGAGATATCATTAAGCCTACGAAGATAAACTCGGTTTAGCAAGGTGACTATACCATACTCATTCAAGCAATATCAGCGCCTTGATGGTGATGCATTCATCACCTGGTAACAGCCTTTTCGCGCTATTTTCGCTACAATGTGCGCCTGATTCGAAAGGAGTTCTCTCATGGCGCTGAAAGCGACAATTTATAAAGCTGTGGTCAATGTGGCGGATCTTGACCGCAACCAGTTTCTCGATGCGTCATTGACGCTGGCGCGTCACCCTTCTGAAACCCAGGAACGCATGATGCTGCGCCTGCTGGCGTGGATTAAGTATGCCGACGAGCGTCTGCAATTTACGCGTGGCTTAAGTGCCGAGGACGAGCCAGAAGCCTGGCTGCGCAACGATCACCTGGGTATCGATTTGTGGATTGAACTCGGCCTGCCGGATGAGCGCCGTGTGAAAAAGGCCTGCACCCAGTCCGCTGAAGTGGCGTTATTCGCGTATAATCAGCGTGCTGCAGAGATCTGGTGGCAGCAGAGCAAAAGCAAGTGCGGACAGTTTAAAAATCTCACGGTCTGGTATCTGGATGACGAGCAACTGGCTCAGCTGAGTGAGTTTGCCAGCCGTACAATGGTATTGCAGGCGACGATTCAGGACGGGGCTATCTGGCTTTCTGACTCTCAGAATAATCTGGAAATTCATCTGACGGCGTGGCAACCCTCCGCATGATTGTCTTATCCCGGAATGTCAGTATCCCTGATAACGAGCTGGAGATCACCGCGATCCGCGCTCAGGGGGCGGGTGGGCAGCATGTCAATAAGGCTTCAACAGCCATCCATTTGCGCTTTGACATCCGGGCCTCCAGCCTGCCAGAGTATTATAAAGAAAGTTTGCTTGCCGCCAGCCATCATCTGATTACCAGCGATGGTGTGATTGTGATTAAAGCGCAGGAGTATCGCAGCCAGGAGTTAAACCGGGAAGCGGCGATCTCAAGGCTGGTAGCCGTCATTAAAGAGTTAACCGCAGTACAGAAAAGCCGTCGCCCTACGCGGCCAACCCGCGCTTCAAAAGAGCGCCGGTTGTCGTCTAAGGCGCAAAAATCCACAGTGAAGGCGCTTCGCGGTAAAGTTCGTCGCCCCACAGAGTGACGAAAGGGAACATTATTTTTCATAAGGATTTCATTGTGAAAAAAGCACTATTGTCAGCATTGGCAGTGAGTACGCTCTTTGCACTTTTCGGCTGTAATAACCGTGCGGAAACGCAGGCATTACAGCCAACGCAGTCTGAAGAATTAAAACCGATGCAGCAGAGCTGGCGCGGCGTGCTGCCGTGCGCTGATTGTGAAGGTATCGAAACCTCATTATTCCTGGAAAAAGACGGTACCTGGGTTATGAACCAGCACTATCAGGGGGCGAAAGGTCCTTCTTCCTTCGCTACCTATGGCACCTGGGCACGCACCGCTGAGAAACTGGTCCTGACGGATTCTACAGGCGAGAAAACCTGGTTCCGCCCTAAAGGTGAAGGGATGGAAATGCTCGATCGTGAAGGTAATCCGATTGAGTCACAGTTCAACTACACGCTGGCTCCTGTAAAAGCGGCACTCCCTGCCACGCCAATGGCGATGCGGGGTATGTATTTCTACATGGCTGATGCGGCGGTATTTACTGACTGCGCGACAGGTAAGAAAGTCAGCGTGGCGAACAATGCCCAGCTGGAACGTGATTTCGCCGTAGCGCGTGGCAATGACAGTAAGCCGGTATTACTGACGGTTGATGGGCATTTCACGATGGAGCCAAACCCGGATAGCGGGGAGATGGTGAAAACGCTGGTGGCGGATAAAGACGCGAAATTCCTGGCGGGCAAAGATTGCAGCAGTAAATAAGCTGCGTTATCCCATTAAAAAACCCCGCATGTGCGGGGTTTTTGTTTCTTAACCTTTGATGGCTTTCACCAGGTAATCAAGAATGTCACCGGTCTTGATCATCTGCTTCTCCCCGCTGCGACGGTATTTGTATTCAATATCATCGCTGTCGAGGTTACGGTCGCCGATAACCACAGTGTGTGGAATACCGATCAGTTCCATGTCGGCAAACATCACGCCCGGACGCTCTTTACGATCGTCCATCAGCACTTCGATACCCTGAGCACGCAGCTCTGCGTACAGTTTTTCAGCCAGCTCCTGCACGCGGTAAGACTTGTGCATGTTCATTGGCAGAATCGCGACCTGGAATGGTGCGATGTTGTCAGGCCAGACGATGCCGCGCTCGTCGTAGTTCTGCTCAATCGCCGCCGCGACCACACGTGTCACCCCGATACCATAGCAACCCATGGTCAGAACCTGGTTACGACCATCTTCACCCTGAACGGCTGCGTTCATCGCGCGGGAGTATTTATCGCCCAACTGGAAGATATGGCCCACTTCGATACCGCGTTTGATCATCAGAGTACCCTGGCCATCCGGGCTTGGGTCACCGGCAACCACGTTACGGATGTCGGCCACTTCTGGCGTTGCGACATCGCGATCCCAGTTGATGCCGAAGTAGTGCTTACCATCGATGTTCGCGCCAGCGGAGAAGTCGCTCATTGCCGCAACTGTGCGGTCAACAACTACCGGAACTGGCATATTCACTGGGCCCAGGGAACCAGGGCCTGCGTTTACCACCGCGCGGATTTCTGCTTCAGTTGCGAAAGTCAGCGGGCTGGCAACCTGTGGCAGTTTCTCTGCTTTTACTTCGTTCAGTTCGTGATCGCCACGAACCAGCAGGGCGACCAGCGGGTATGCACTGCCTTCGGTGGATTTCACCAGCAGCGTTTTGACCGTTTTTTCGACAGGCAGATTGAACTGCTCAACCAGCTCAGCAATGGTTTTCGCGTTTGGCGTATCAACCAGTTTCATCTCTTCAGTTGCTGCGGCACGTGGTGCTTTTGGTGCCAGGGCTTCTGCAAACTCGATGTTAGCGGCGTAATCAGAGGAGTCAGAGAAGATGACATCGTCTTCACCGCTCTGTGCCAGTACCTGGAATTCATGAGATGCGCTACCACCGATAGAGCCGGTGTCAGCCTGTACCGCGCGGAAATCCAGACCCATGCGGGAGAAGATTTTGCTGTACGCTTCGTACATCTTGTCGTAAGTCTCTTGCAGTGATTCCTGAGATGTGTGGAAAGAGTACGCATCTTTCATCAGGAATTCGCGGGAGCGCATGACGCCAAAACGTGGGCGCACTTCGTCACGGAATTTGGTCTGGATCTGGAAGAAGTTCAGCGGCAGCTGTTTGTAAGAGCTCAGCTCGTTACGGATAAGATCGGTAATGACTTCTTCATGCGTCGGGCCGAGGACAAACGGACGATCGCCACGATCGGCAATACGCAGTAGTTCAGGACCGTACTGTTCCCAGCGACCACTCTCCTGCCACAGTTCAGAGGGCTGAACTACCGGCATTAACACCTCGATAGCACCGGCGTTGTTCATCTCTTCACGCACGATGTTTTCGACTTTTTTCAGGACGCGCACGCCGGTCGGCAGCCAGGTGTATAACCCAGAGGCCAGCTTGCGGATCATCCCGGCGCGCAGCATCAGCTGGTGGCTGATCACCTCGGCGTCGGCAGGTGTCTCCTTCAGAGTGGAGAGCAGATATTGGCTAGTACGCATGTTGTTACGGTTCCGTTTCGACGAGTAGGACAGGCTGAATGGTCAACCTGACACAAAAAAAGTGGTTTAGTTTACCAGTGTGGCAAAGATGCCAAAAGAGAGGAAAATAAAATTACCTGGGTTCCAGGGCAAAGACTTCAAATCCCGCCTCAGTCACACGCCAGCGAACGTTAAAATCCAGCAGCCAGACGGCATAGGTTTTCCCGGTTTCCTCTCCCTTACGGTAGGCGGGACGTGGATCCTGAGCCAGAACGTCAACGATAAAATCGCGCAGGTGGGGATAGCGCTTTTCCAGCAGCGTTATCTGGGCGGCTAACTCTGGCGTGAAGTGAACGGACATATCAGCCTGAGGCGCCTCCTGGGCATAGCTCGCGCGCGCATTCGGCAGGGCTTCAGCAAAGGGCAGGTAAGGCTTGATGTCGATAACCGGAGTGCCATCCACAAGATCGAGGCTGCCTAACTCCAGTATGACCTGATCTTTCTGCGTCCGAATGCCTTTCAGCTCGACCAGAGACATGCCAATAGGGTTTGGGCGAAAGGTGGAACGGGTTGCGAACACGCCCATTCTGGCATTGCCACCCAGACGCGGAGGGCGAACGGTTGGACGCCAGCCACCTTCCATCGTCTGGTGAAAGACAAAGACAACCCATAAGTGGCTGAATGCCTCGAGCCCGCGTACCGCATCGGCCTGATTATAGGGCGCAATGAAGTGAAGTTCGCCGCCACTGCTTTTGACCAGACCCGGCTGGCGCGGAACGGCGAACTTCTCTTTATAAGGTGAGCGGATAACGCCTATCTGCTCGAACTGAAATGAACTCATTTCGCCGAAATGGTCAGCGCTGTACCCAGACATACCGCCTGACGGTAGCAGCCTGGTGTACCGCTGGTCACTTCACAGCTGTGCAGCAGTACCGCGTTGGCTTTCATTTTTGCGGCGTTAATCTGCAGGCGTTTACGCGCCGTTGGGATGTTTGGTGGAGAGTCCTGATTGGTTGCCTGGCAGGATTCGCCGCTCACATCGCCCAGTTCACGGAAAGGCTTGCCCACGAGATCGTCGGCTTTGGTAATAATGCGTACCGGCGCAGGACGCGGCGCTTTCGGTTTTGCGGGCTCCGCTTTTGGCGGGGTTGCAGTGCTTTGAACAGGCTCAACAGGGGATCTGCTTAGCATAGAACAGCCGCTCAGCATCAGTGCTAAAAGACAGATCGGTAAAGCACGCATAATAGTTCCTCAATGGATAATCAAATCGTCAGATATTGAATCAGTTGCCTGCATAAATGACAAGACGGGCTTTCGCCCGTCCTGATGATATTACACTGAGGTGAGATTACCAGCCTTTAACAGCGCCGCCGTTAAACACCTTGTTGGCTTCCTGGTAAACTTCGTCAGATTGATAAGCCTGAACGAATTTCTTCACGTTTTCCGCGTCCTTGTTGTCTTCGCGAGTCACGATCAGGTTCACGTATGGAGAGTCTTTATCTTCAACAAAGATACCGTCTTTTGCTGGCGTCAGGCCAATCTGGCTTGCGTAGGTGGTGTTGATAACCGCCAGGGCAATCTGTGCATCGTCCAGAGAACGTGGCAGTTGTGGCGCTTCCAGCTCAACAATTTTCAGATTTTTCGGGTTCTCAGTCACATCCAGTACGGTCGGCAGCAGGCCAACACCGTCTTTCAGTTTGATCAGGCCCACTTTCTGCAACAGCAGCAGGGAGCGACCGAGGTTAGTCGGGTCGTTAGGCACAGCGACCTGGGAGCCAGGTTGCAGTTCGTCCAGAGATTTAATCTTCTTGGAGTAACCGGCAATTGGGTAAACGAAAGTGTTACCTGCCGCAACCAGCTTGTAACCACGGTCTTTGATCTGCTGATCCAGGTATGGCTTATGCTGGAAAGCGTTAGCGTCGATATCACCTTTGCTCAGCGCTTCGTTAGGCAGTACGTAGTCGTTGAAGGTGACCAGCTCAACGTCCAGACCGTATTTTTCTTTCGCCACTTTCTGAGCGACTTCAGCAACCTGCTGCTCTGCACCCACAATAACGCCCACTTTAATGTGGTTTGGATCTTTTTCGTCCTGACCGCAACCCACCAGTGCCAGAGAGCCGATCAGCGCGCCTACCGCTGCAAAGGTCTTTAATTTAAACGCCATGTTATATCCTTAACTCGTCGAGTTTGTGTTGTGTGTAACGTTATTTGTGAGTAACAGCCCGGACGATGCGATCGCCAGAGAATTGGATTAAGTAAACCAGAACAACCAGCAATACCAGAACAGTATTCATTACAGTAGCGTTATAGCCAATATAGCCGTACTGATAGCCAATCTGCCCTAAACCACCGGCGCCGACAGCACCGCCCATCGCGGAATAACCGACCAGCGTAATAAGGGTAATGGTTGCTGCGTTCACCAGACCTGGCAGCGCTTCAGGTAGCAGGACTTTGCGAACGATTTGCATCGGGGTCGCACCCATTGCGCGTGATGCTTCAATCAGACCTGTCGGGATCTCCAGCAATGCGTTTTCAACCATACGGGCGATAAACGGCGCTGCCCCTACGGTCAATGGGACGATTGCGGCCTGCAAGCCGATGGAGGTACCCACGATCACGCGAGTGAAAGGAATCATCCATACCAGAAGAATAATGAACGGGATGGAACGGAAGATGTTCACCAGAGCAGAAAGGGTACGATAGAGCTTCGCGTTTTCAATAATTTGCCCCGGGCGGGTTACGTACAGCAGTACGCCGACCGGCAGACCAATGACGAAACCAAAAAAGCCCGATACAAAGGTCATTGCCAGCGTTTCCCATACGCCGCGAACCAGCAGCCACATCATCGGTTCAGACATAACCCAATACCTCTACTTTTACATGGTGTTCTTGCAGCCAGGCGATCGCGCCTTGCGTTTCTTCTTGTGTGCCGTGCATCTCCGTCAGCATGATGCCGAACTTCACACCGCCGGCGTAATCCATCTGCGCGCTAATAATGTTGTTGTTCACGTTAAAGCGACGTGCGGTTTCGGAAAGCAGTGGCGCATCCACAGACTGACCGGTGAATTCCATACGCAGCATTGGAACGCTGTCGGCAGCTGGCTCTGCTTTTAAACGCGCCAGATAATCTTCCGGAATATCCAGATGCAGCGTGGATTGAATAAACTGCTGCGCGAGCGGCGTTTTCGGATGTGAGAACACTTCACTTACGGTGTCTTGCTCAATCAGTTCACCGTTGCTGATCACGGCCACGCAGTCACAGATGCGTTTTACAACGTCCATCTCATGGGTAATAAGAAGGATGGTCAGGCCCAGACGACGATTAATGTCTTTCAGCAGTTCCAGAATAGAACGTGTGGTTGCCGGGTCTAATGCGCTGGTGGCTTCATCGCACAGCAGCACTTTTGGATTACTGGCCAGCGCACGGGCGATTGCCACACGCTGTTTCTGGCCACCGGACAGGTTTGCCGGATAGCTGTCGTGTTTATCAGCCAGACCCACCAGGTCCAGCAGTTCGGTCACGCGACGCTTAACTTCTTCTTTAGGCGTGTTGTCCAGTTCCAGCGGCAAAGCAACGTTGCCGAACACTGTACGGGATGCCAGCAGGTTAAAGTGCTGGAAGATCATGCCAATCTGGCGACGCGCTTTCGTTAATTCTTTCTCTGAGAGAGCGGTAAGTTCTTGTCCGCCAACTTCTACGCTGCCCTGGGTTGGGCGCTCAAGCAGGTTAACACAACGGATCAGCGTACTTTTACCTGCACCCGATGCGCCAATGACGCCATAAATTTGACCAGCAGGAACATGCAGGCTGACATTGTTCAGCGCCTGAATGGTTCGGTTCCCCTGCTGGAACACTTTGGTGATATTGGAAAGTTTAATCATTAGATTATTTTTATCGTATGTAAGTTAGCCGTGGCATTTTGTTCTGCCAGATACGGGTGATGACCGTAAACAAAATGGATGTTAAGGCATCCAGACGTCTAAATCAATCCAACTCTGTGCGATGAGCACTTTATTGCGCTGCGATTCATGAGATACTAACCGGACACGCCTTTTTCAGGAGCAAACCGGTGGCAAAATCAGTACCCGCAATTTTTCTCGATCGTGATGGCACTATTAATGTGGATCACGGTTATGTCCATGAGATTGATGAGTTCGAGTTTATCGAAGGCGTAATAGATGCAATGCGCCAGCTGAAAGAGATGGGCTATGCGCTGGTGGTTGTCACCAACCAGTCTGGTATTGCTCGCGGTAAATTCACCGAGGCGCAGTTTGAAACCCTGACGGAATGGATGGACTGGTCGTTAGCAGATCGTGGTGTCGATCTCGACGGTATCTATTATTGTCCGCATCACCCTCAGGGAACAGTAGAAGAGTATCGTCAGACCTGTGACTGCCGTAAGCCTCATCCGGGGATGTTTATCTCTGCACAGGAATTTCTGCACATTGATATGGCTGCTTCTTATATGGTGGGCGATAAACTGGAAGATATGCAGGCCGCAACCGCAGCTGGCGTCGGCACCAGAATATTAGTTCGTACCGGCAAGCCAGTGACGCCAGAAGCGGAGAATGCAGCGGATTGGGTGATTAATAGCCTGGCAGAGCTGCCAAAAGAGATTAAAAAGCACCAAAAATAGGCGTTTTGGCTAAAAGGTGAGCGGTTGAAATAAAATTGTATTTTTCCGCTTGTCATTCCTCGGAAGCTCCCTATAATGCGCCTCCATCGACACGGCGGATGTGAATCACTTCACAAACAACCCGGTCGGTTGAAGAGAAAAAATCCTGAAATAACGGGTTGACTCTGAAAGAGGAAAGCGTAATATACGCCACCTCGCAACGGTGAGCTGAAAGCCACGTTGCAACTGCTCTTTAACAATTTATCAGACAATCTGTGTGGGCACTCAAAGTGACATGGATTCTTAACGTCCCCGGACGATAAATGAATACCAAGTCTCAACGAGTGAACACGTAATTCATTACGAAGTTTAATTCATTGAGCATCAAACTTTTAAATTGAAGAGTTTGATCATGGCTCAGATTGAACGCTGGCGGCAGGCCTAACACATGCAAGTCGAGCGGTAACACAGGGAGCTTGCTCCTGGGTGACGAGCGGCGGACGGGTGAGTAATGTCTGGGAAACTGCCTGATGGAGGGGGATAACTACTGGAAACGGTAGCTAATACCGCATAACGTCGCAAGACCAAAGAGGGGGACCTTCGGGCCTCTTGCCATCAGATGTGCCCAGATGGGATTAGCTAGTAGGTGGGGTAATGGCTCACCTAGGCGACGATCCCTAGCTGGTCTGAGAGGATGACCAGCCACACTGGAACTGAGACACGGTCCAGACTCCTACGGGAGGCAGCAGTGGGGAATATTGCACAATGGGCGCAAGCCTGATGCAGCCATGCCGCGTGTATGAAGAAGGCCTTCGGGTTGTAAAGTACTTTCAGCGAGGAGGAAGGCATTAAGGTTAATAACCTTGGTGATTGACGTTACTCGCAGAAGAAGCACCGGCTAACTCCGTGCCAGCAGCCGCGGTAATACGGAGGGTGCAAGCGTTAATCGGAATTACTGGGCGTAAAGCGCACGCAGGCGGTCTGTCAAGTCGGATGTGAAATCCCCGGGCTCAACCTGGGAACTGCATTCGAAACTGGCAGGCTAGAGTCTTGTAGAGGGGGGTAGAATTCCAGGTGTAGCGGTGAAATGCGTAGAGATCTGGAGGAATACCGGTGGCGAAGGCGGCCCCCTGGACAAAGACTGACGCTCAGGTGCGAAAGCGTGGGGAGCAAACAGGATTAGATACCCTGGTAGTCCACGCCGTAAACGATGTCGATTTGGAGGTTGTTCCCTTGAGGAGTGGCTTCCGGAGCTAACGCGTTAAATCGACCGCCTGGGGAGTACGGCCGCAAGGTTAAAACTCAAATGAATTGACGGGGGCCCGCACAAGCGGTGGAGCATGTGGTTTAATTCGATGCAACGCGAAGAACCTTACCTACTCTTGACATCCAGAGAACTTTCCAGAGATGGATTGGTGCCTTCGGGAACTCTGAGACAGGTGCTGCATGGCTGTCGTCAGCTCGTGTTGTGAAATGTTGGGTTAAGTCCCGCAACGAGCGCAACCCTTATCCTTTGTTGCCAGCGGTCCGGCCGGGAACTCAAAGGAGACTGCCAGTGATAAACTGGAGGAAGGTGGGGATGACGTCAAGTCATCATGGCCCTTACGAGTAGGGCTACACACGTGCTACAATGGCATATACAAAGAGAAGCGACCTCGCGAGAGCAAGCGGACCTCATAAAGTATGTCGTAGTCCGGATTGGAGTCTGCAACTCGACTCCATGAAGTCGGAATCGCTAGTAATCGTAGATCAGAATGCTACGGTGAATACGTTCCCGGGCCTTGTACACACCGCCCGTCACACCATGGGAGTGGGTTGCAAAAGAAGTAGGTAGCTTAACCTTCGGGAGGGCGCTTACCACTTTGTGATTCATGACTGGGGTGAAGTCGTAACAAGGTAACCGTAGGGGAACCTGCGGTTGGATCACCTCCTTACCTTAAAGAACCTGCCTTTGTAGTGCTCACACAGATTGTCTGATGAAAAATAGCAGTAAAAAATCTCTGCAGGCTTGTAGCTCAGGTGGTTAGAGCGCACCCCTGATAAGGGTGAGGTCGGTGGTTCAAGTCCACTCAGGCCTACCAAATGCTTCCTGATACTGCGTTGAGGAACAACTCGCATACTTCAGTATGCTTCGTTATTCCACGCCTTGTCTCAGAAAGCATTACCGGTACAGAGATTAGTGTATACGATGGGGTTATAGCTCAGCTGGGAGAGCGCCTGCCTTGCACGCAGGAGGTCTGCGGTTCGATCCCGCATAGCTCCACCATCTTTACTGCGAAAACAAGAAAACTTCAGAGTGTACCTGAAAAGGTTCACTGCGAAGTTTTGCTCTTTAAAAATCTGGATCAAGCTGAAAATTGAAACGACACATCTTAATGGTGTGTTCGAGTCTCTCAAATTTTCGCAAGTCGGTGATGAATCGAAAGAAACATCTTCGGGTTGTGAGGTTAAGCGACTAAGCGTACACGGTGGATGCCCTGGCAGTCAGAGGCGATGAAGGACGTGCTAATCTGCGAAAAGCGCCGGCGAGGTGATATGAACCTTTGACCCGGCGATGTCCGAATGGGGAAACCCAGTGTGTTCCGACACACTATCGTTAACTGAATACATAGGTTAACGAGGCGAACCGGGGGAACTGAAACATCTAAGTACCCCGAGGAAAAGAAATCAACCGAGATTCCCCCAGTAGCGGCGAGCGAACGGGGAGCAGCCCAGAGTCTGAATCAGCTTGTGTGTTAGTGGAACGGTCTGGAAAGTCCGGCGATACAGGGTGATAGCCCCGTACACGAAAGCACACTTGCTGTGAACTCGAAGAGTAGGGCGGGACACGTGGTATCCTGTCTGAATATGGGGGGACCATCCTCCAAGGCTAAATACTCCTGACTGACCGATAGTGAACCAGTACCGTGAGGGAAAGGCGAAAAGAACCCCGGCGAGGGGAGTGAAAAAGAACCTGAAACCGTGTACGTACAAGCAGTGGGAGCACCTTCGTGGTGTGACTGCGTACCTTTTGTATAATGGGTCAGCGACTTATATTCTGTAGCAAGGTTAACCGTATAGGGGAGCCGAAGGGAAACCGAGTCTTAACTGGGCGTTAAGTTGCAGGGTATAGACCCGAAACCCGGTGATCTAGCCATGGGCAGGTTGAAGGTTGGGTAACACTAACTGGAGGACCGAACCGACTAATGTTGAAAAATTAGCGGATGACTTGTGGCTGGGGGTGAAAGGCCAATCAAACCGGGAGATAGCTGGTTCTCCCCGAAAGCTATTTAGGTAGCGCCTCGTGAACTCATCTTCGGGGGTAGAGCACTGTTTCGGCTAGGGGGCCATCCCGGCTTACCAACCCGATGCAAACTACGAATACCGAAGAATGTTATCACGGGAGACACACGGCGGGTGCTAACGTCCGTCGTGAAGAGGGAAACAACCCAGACCGCCAGCTAAGGTCCCAAAGTCATGGTTAAGTGGGAAACGATGTGGGAAGGCACAGACAGCCAGGATGTTGGCTTAGAAGCAGCCATCATTTAAAGAAAGCGTAATAGCTCACTGGTCGAGTCGGCCTGCGCGGAAGATGTAACGGGGCTAAACCATGCACCGAAGCTGCGGCAGCGACACTATGTGTTGTTGGGTAGGGGAGCGTTCTGTAAGCCGTTGAAGGTGGCCTGTGAGGGTTGCTGGAGGTATCAGAAGTGCGAATGCTGACATAAGTAACGATAATGCGGGTGAAAAGCCCGCACGCCGGAAGACCAAGGGTTCCTGTCCAACGTTAATCGGGGCAGGGTGAGTCGACCCCTAAGGCGAGGCCGAAAGGCGTAGTCGATGGGAAACAGGTTAATATTCCTGTACTTGGTGTTACTGCGAAGGGGGGACGGAGAAGGCTATGTTAGCCGGGCGACGGTTGTCCCGGTTTAAGCATGTAGGCGGAGAGTTTAGGTAAATCCGGACTCTTTTTAACGCTGAGGTGTGATGACGAGGCACTACGGTGCTGAAGTAACAAATGCCCTGCTTCCAGGAAAAGCCTCTAAGCATCAGGTAACATCAAATCGTACCCCAAACCGACACAGGTGGTCAGGTAGAGAATACCAAGGCGCTTGAGAGAACTCGGGTGAAGGAACTAGGCAAAATGGTGCCGTAACTTCGGGAGAAGGCACGCTGATATGTAGGTGAAGCCCCTGCGGGTGGAGCTGAAATCAGTCGAAGATACCAGCTGGCTGCAACTGTTTATTAAAAACACAGCACTGTGCAAACACGAAAGTGGACGTATACGGTGTGACGCCTGCCCGGTGCCGGAAGGTTAATTGATGGGGTTAGCGGCAACGCGAAGCTCTTGATCGAAGCCCCGGTAAACGGCGGCCGTAACTATAACGGTCCTAAGGTAGCGAAATTCCTTGTCGGGTAAGTTCCGACCTGCACGAATGGCGTAATGATGGCCAGGCTGTCTCCACCCGAGACTCAGTGAAATTGAACTCGCTGTGAAGATGCAGTGTACCCGCGGCAAGACGGAAAGACCCCGTGAACCTTTACTATAGCTTGACACTGAACACTGGTCCTTGATGTGTAGGATAGGTGGGAGGCTTTGAAGTGTGGACGCCAGTCTGCATGGAGCCATCCTTGAAATACCACCCTTTAATGGCTGGTGTTCTAACGTAGACCCGTAATCCGGGTTGCGGACAGTGTCTGGTGGGTAGTTTGACTGGGGCGGTCTCCTCCCAAAGAGTAACGGAGGAGCACGAAGGTTAGCTAATCCTGGTCGGACATCAGGAGGTTAGTGCAATGGCATAAGCTAGCTTGACTGCGAGAGTGACGGCTCGAGCAGGTGCGAAAGCAGGTCATAGTGATCCGGTGGTTCTGAATGGAAGGGCCATCGCTCAACGGATAAAAGGTACTCCGGGGATAACAGGCTGATACCGCCCAAGAGTTCATATCGACGGCGGTGTTTGGCACCTCGATGTCGGCTCATCACATCCTGGGGCTGAAGTAGGTCCCAAGGGTACGGCTGTTCGCCGTTTAAAGTGGTACGCGAGCTGGGTTTAGAACGTCGTGAGACAGTTCGGTCCCTATCTGCCGTGGGCGCTGGAGAATTGAGGGGGGCTGCTCCTAGTACGAGAGGACCGGAGTGGACGCATCACTGGTGTTCGGGTTGTCATGCCAATGGCATTGCCCGGTAGCTAAATGCGGAAAAGATAAGTGCTGAAAGCATCTAAGCACGAAACTTGCCCCGAGATGAGTTCTCCCTGACCCTTTAAGGGTCCTGAAGGAACGTTGAAGACGACGACGTTGATAGGTCGGGTGTGTAAGCGTAGCGATACGTTGAGCTAACCGATACTAATGAACCGTGAGGCTTAACCTTACAACGCCGAAGCTGTTTCGGCGGACGAGAGACAGAAGATTTTCAGCTTTGATACAGATTTAACAGAATTTGCCTGGCGGCTTTAGCGCGGTGGTCCCACCTGACCCCATGCCGAACTCAGAAGTGAAACGCCGTAGCGCCGATGGTAGTGTGGGGTCTCCCCATGTGAGAGTAGGGAACTGCCAGGCATCAAATTAAGTAGTAAGCCGGTGCATAAATCCGGTGGTTACAGAAGTCTTCGGTGGAGCGGTAGTTCAGTCGGTTAGAATACCTGCCTGTCACGCAGGGGGTCGCGGGTTCGAGTCCCGTCCGTTCCGCCACTTATTGAAAGCCCTGAGCTAACGCTCAGGGCTTTTTTCTTATCTGTCGTATGATTATTGCTGAATTAGCAAAAATCCTCTGCGTTTTACGCTCTTTTTCTGAATAACGGCAACAGCGATAATCTTCCTCAGTTAACGAACACTATATGATTAACGAGGAATTACATGACTATCCCTGCATTTGGTCTGGGCACTTTCCGCCTGAAAGACGACGTTGTTATCGCATCTGTAAAAACTGCTCTTGAACTTGGCTATCGCACCGTTGATACGGCACAGATTTATGAAAATGAAGCTGCCGTTGGCCAGGCGATTGAAGAGAGTGGCGTAGCCCGCAATGAACTTTTCATCACCACTAAAATCTGGATTGAGAACCTCAGCAAAGACAAGCTGATCCCAAGCCTGAAAGAGAGCCTGAAGAAACTGCGTACCGACTACGTCGATCTGACGCTGATCCACTGGCCTTCACCAAACGATGCCGTTTCCGTGGAAGAGTTCATGCAGGCGCTGCTGGAAGCAAAAGAGCAGGGCTTAACCCGTGAAATTGGTATCTCTAACTTCACTATCCCGTTGATGGAAAAAGCCATTGCGGCCGTGGGTGCAGAAAACATTGCAACCAACCAGGTTGAACTGTCTCCGTATCTGCAAAACCGTCAAGTGGTTGACTGGGCTAAACAGCACGGTATCCATATCACCTCTTACATGACGCTGGCCTACGGTAAAGCGCTGAAAGATGATGTGATTATCCGCATTGCGCAGAAACACAATGCCACGGCTGCACAGGTGATTCTGGCCTGGGCAATGGGTGAGGGTTATGCCGTTATCCCATCTTCAACCAAACGTGAAAACCTGGCGAGCAACCTGTTAGCACTGGATCTCCAGCTGGATGATGAAGACAAAAAAGCGATCGCTGCTCTGGATTGCAACGATCGCCTGGTAAGCCCGGAAGGTTTAGCACCAGACTGGGACTAATATGACCCACCCTCTGTGCCCTAAACCCTCACACAGCTCCTTCGGGAGCTGTTTTCGCATGTTCGCTCAGGAAGTCGATAAATGCGCGGATGCGCGTACTCACCGCTCTGTCACTGTAATATACCGCACTAAACGGCATCTCTACCGGCAGACGTTTATCAGCCATCAACTCTATCAGCTCCCCACGGGCGATCTCTTTATCGATCATGTAATCGGATAAACAGGCAATCCCGTTTCCTTCAAGACAAAGTTGCTTCAGTGTTTCTCCACTGTTGGACGATAAGCCGCAATCTATCTGATGAAGCTGTCCGTCACTACAGGCGACAGGCCAGGTATTCAGCGATACGGGTTCGGTAAAGCCCAGGCACAGGTGCTGCTTCAGATCCTCGACCGTTTCAGGCTGGCCATACTGTGCAAGGTATTCTGGCGAAGCAATAATTTTTCGGTAGCTCCTGAATAAAGGGCGGGCACGCAAGCTGGAATCGGTAAGTGTGCCAACGCGGATCGCAACATCTACCTTTCGCTCTATCAGATTAATGAATGTCTCAGATGACACCAGCGACAAAGTCATTTCCGGGTAGCGCTCACGGAAAGGTTTAATGAGTGGCATCAGATAATGAAGCACCACGGGTGTTGCTGCATCAATACGCAACAGCCCGCGTGGTGTGCTGCGCGACTCCATGATTTCTGTCTCTGCTGCGGCCATTTCCTGCAAAACGGACTGCACGCGGCGGAAGTAACGCTCGCCTTCTTCTGTCAGGCTTAACTGCCTTGTGGTCCGGTTGAGCAGGCTGACACCAAGCTTCATCTCCAGCTTTTTCACCGAGCGGCTAATGGCGGAGTTAGCCTGTCCGAGTTGCTCCGCTGCCCGGCTAAAACTGCCGCTTTCTACCACGGCGACAAATATCGCCAGCTCTTCTGATGTTGCCTTCATTATTGCATCACCTGCAAAATTCTATTGAGATTTTGACCATTTTTGTTATTTAAGCACTGGCGCATACTTCTTGTCATCTTAATCCTGATGATACGGAGTATTTTTTATGCCACTGGCGCTACTTGCCCTGACGATCAGTGCCTTCGCAATTGGCACGACCGAATTTGTTATCGTAGGTCTGGTTCCTACGATTGCGAACCAACTTGCCATCTCTCTGCCTTCGGCCGGGCTGCTGGTTTCTATCTACGCACTGGGTGTGGCCGTTGGTGCCCCGGTGCTTACGGCGCTGACCGGACGTTTTCCGCGTAAGCAGTTATTGATGGCGTTAATGGTCCTGTTCACCGCCGGGAATATTCTGGCCTGGCAGGCACCTGACTACACCACGCTGGTCATTGCCCGTTTGCTGACAGGCCTTGCTCACGGTGTGTTTTTCTCGATTGGTTCAACCATTGCAACCAGTCTGGTGCCCAAAGAGAAAGCGGCATCTGCCATTGCGATTATGTTTGGCGGATTAACCGTTGCGCTGGTCACCGGCGTGCCTCTGGGGACGTTCATCGGCCAACATTTTGGCTGGCGTGAAACGTTCCTGGCCGTCTCATTGTTGGGGGTGATTGCTCTGGTAGCCAGTCTGCTTCTGGTCCCTTCAAATATTCCTGGCCGTGCAAGTACCAGCCTGAGCGATCAACTTAAAGTACTGACGCATCCTCGCCTGCTGATCATCTATGCGATCACAGCTTTGGGGTACGGTGGTGTCTTTACCGCATTTACTTTCCTTGCGCCGATGATGCAGGATTTGGCGGGCTTCTCACCGAGCGCGGTAAGCTGGATCTTGTTGGGTTACGGCGTGTCGGTGGCCATTGGCAATATCTGGGGTGGCAAGCTTGCCGATAAACACGGTGCAGTTCCGGCACTGAAATTTATCTTCGCGGCCCTGGTTGTACTGCTGCTGGTCTTCCAGTTCACCGCTTCTGTGCAGTATGCAGCGCTGGCCACGGTACTGGTGATGGGGATCTTTGCATTTGGCAACGTGCCTGGGCTTCAGGTCTATGTCGTCCAGAAGGCAGAGCTTTACACACCCAATGCCGTTGATGTTGCATCGGGCCTGAACATTGCTGCGTTCAATATTGGTATCGCACTCGGCTCCATCATCGGGGGGCAGACTGTTGAACACTTTGGCCTGACCCAGACACCGTGGATTGGCGCAGTGATTGTGCTTGTCGCTTTCCTGCTGATTGGCCTGAGCGGCCGCCTTGATAAACCTGCCCGGGCGGCTCTTGGATAAATATCAGTAAGTGCTCGCTTACAAAACAAGAAAAGGTTTCTCAGTAATTGCGTTGAAACTGTGACCTAAAATCCCTATAACATTAGAACCAGTCCGTTTTCCGGGCTGGTTCATGTTATAGAGGCCGTTTCCGAAAGTGCGAAAAAATACCTATGCCATGCGTTATGTTGCCGGATTACCTGCGGAGAGAATACTGCCTCCGGGGTCGTTCGCGAGCATCAGCCAGGCATTGCCCGCCGGTACACCATTAAGTAGCGATGAAAAAATACGCGTGCTGGTGTGGAATATCTTTAAGCAACAACGTGCTGAGTGGTTATCCGTCCTCAAAAATTTTGGTAAGGACGCTCATCTCGTTCTCCTGCAGGAAGCGCAAACGACGCCTGAGCTGGTCAGGTTTGCGACCACTAACTATCTTGCAGCCGATCAGGTACCTGCATTCGTGCTGCCGCAACACCCTTCTGGTGTCATGACACTTTCCGCGGCGCATCCTGTTTATTGTTGCCCACTTCGTGAGCGAGAACCTATTCTGCGGCTGGCAAAATCCGCGCTGGTTACCGTCTACCCCTTACCGGATAGCCGCTTGCTGATGGTCGTCAATATTCACGCTGTCAATTTCAGCCTGGGTGTGGATGTCTACAGCAAGCAGTTACTTCCGATTGGCGATCAGATTGCCCATCACAGCGGGCCTATCATTATGGCCGGGGATTTTAATGCCTGGAGCCGCCCGCGGATGAACGCCCTGTATCGCTTTGCGCGTGAGATGTCACTGCGCGAAGTGCGTTTTAACGATGACCAGCGCAAGAAAGCCTTTGGTCGTCCTCTCGATTTTGTCTTTTATCGCGGTTTGAGTGTTCACGATGCCTCTGTACTGGTGACACGCGCATCCGATCACAATCCTCTACTAGTTGAATTCAGTCCCGGCAAACCTGATAAATAATGGTGTGTCAGGTCTGCCGTGGGGCAGGCCTATGTGCAGGTGCTGCCCTTTATTTTTTATCAACCAAAGGACAGTAAGATGACAACACACTCCCATCATGACAACGTAGAAAAACAGTTTGGCTCCCAGGCAAGTGCTTATCTGAGCAGCGCCGTCCATGCGTCTGGTCGCGACCTGACGCGTCTGAGCGAGCGGCTGGCGGCATTCCCGCAGGCGCACGCACTGGATTTAGGGTGCGGAGCAGGGCACGCAAGCTTTGCTGCCGCAGAGCAGGTCGCTCAGGTGACAGCATATGATTTATCCAGCCAGATGCTCGAGGTTGTGGCTGAGGCCGCCAAAGCTAAAGGGCTGACAAACCTCATTACCCGTCAGGGGTACGCGGAATCCTTGCCGTTTGCCGATGCGACTTTTGAGGTTGTCATCAGTCGTTACTCCGCGCACCACTGGCACGATGTCGGGCAAGCGTTGCGGGAAGTTAAACGTGTGCTGAAGCCGGGTGGGATTTTCATCATCATGGATGTCATGTCGCCTGGCCATCCGGTACGGGATGTCTGGTTGCAAACGGTTGAAGCACTGCGCGACACATCGCATGTCCGCAATTATTCCAGTGGGGAGTGGTTGCAGATGACCGCAGAGGCTGGGTTAATTTCACGCTCATTGATAACCGACCGTTTGCCGCTTGAATTCAGCTCCTGGATTGCGCGGATGCGGACGCCAGAAGCATTAAGCCAGGCGATTCGTCTTTATCAGGAGAGCGCGTCTGCGGACGTGAAGGCGTACTTTGAGTTGCAGGAGGATGGATCGTTTACCAGCGATACCATCATGGCTGAAGTCCAAAAAGCGGGATAAATAAAAAAAGGCACCGGGGGGAATCGGTGCCTTTTTTATGTTCAGACCGTCTGATCAGGAGTCTGGCGTTGCGCTATTTTTTACAAACAGCGTCAGCTGATCGCCGGGTTGCAGATTGTCAGTATCGTTATTCCAGCGCATAACATCCTGGATGTTCACGCCGTGACGTTTTGCGATACTGGAAAGCGAATCACCCTTACGCACGCGATAGGTAATGCTATCGCTGTTTCTGGCAAGACGCTGCGCGCTGCTACCTGCGCCAACCGTCAGATTCTGACCCACTTTCAGACCAGAGCTACGCAGATTGTTCCACTGCTGTAGGTCTTTTGCGCTCACGCCAAGACGTGATGCAATACCTGAAAGCGTATCACCTGAACGAACCTTATAGCTGCGGCTGCTCACTGATGAGGTATCTGCAACAAGCGTAGACTGAACCGCTGCAATCTCACCAGAGGCTAACGACTCACGTAACTGCTCCGCGTGTTTTTGCGGAACCATCACATACTGAGGGCCACTGGCACCCAGCGTTGAGCCTTTAACGCCTGCATTAAAGGTTTTCAGTTTACTTACCGACATACCCGTCATATCGGCAACCTGTTGAATATCAACCGGGCTGCTGAGGCGAACACGCGCCAGTGCACGACTTTCGTCTGGTGTTGGCAGTTGTACACCGTAACGCTTGCTGTTCTTGAGAATATCGCTCAATGCCAGCATTTTCGGTACGTAAATTTTGGTTTCCTGTGGCAGTGAGAGCGACCAGAAATCGGTGGGTTTTCCACGCGCTTTATTCGCTTTCATTGCCTTCAGTACACGACCTTCACCACTATTGTACGCTGCGACTGTTAACAACCAGTCACCGTCGAACATCTTGTTCAGACGTTGCATCATGTCGAGAGCAGCAGTCGTGGAAGCGACTACATCACGACGCGCATCGTAGCTGCGGGTCTGTTTTAAACCATAATTGCGCCCTGTGCTCGGTATGATCTGCCAAATGCCTGCGGCATTGGCGCCAGACGTCGCGTGTGGGTCAAAAGCGCTCTCCACTATGGGTAGGAGTACCAGCTCCATAGGCATGTTACGTTTCTTAACTTGCCCGGCTATCCAGTACATATACGGCTCTGCCCGTAAAGTTACATCGTGGAGATAGCTCTTATTTCTCAAATACTTCTGTTTCTGTTCGCGAATCCGGGTGTTTTCCGGAATTCCCATCTTTAGCTCGTCGCCAATAGAGGCCCACAAGTCTTGATCCTGCGCGAATGATGTCCCATCGTCCATCCATCGCGCCTGACTTGTAAACTTCCCTGCTTCCCCTTGACCAGCTGCAGAAAGGCTCTGTGCGTGCTGTTGTACGTTGCTGCCGTTTTGCGACTGGCAACCTACAAGCAGGACAGAGGCGAGTAATATCGCTTTTGCCTTCATGTGTGTGTCAATAGTTGCTTAAAAGACGAGCGATGATAACGGCGAAATTTTCAAAAGGCAACCCAGAATTATCGGAAGTTATCTTTCTTTGACCTTAACCATGCAAAACAATCTTCTGGTTGTTGCAAATTTGTTTCTTGGTTAATTTTGTTAATTAAATCAATATCATCAGTTCTTAAAAATATATTTATTTCACGCTCATTTTTCAGAATTACGGGGAGTGTTTTTTGGTTTTTTGCACGTAACTCCTTCACTTTCTGGTAATAATCCTGAATAGCGCGATCGTCGGGTAAGATGCTGGCAGAAAACTTCATATTTCCTAATGTATACTCATGTGCGCAACATATGAGCGTATCGTCCGGTAGTGCGGCAATCTTCTGTAAAGATTGATACATTTGCGCTGGTGTACCTTCAAACAACCTTCCGCAGCCGCCAGAAAAGAGTGTGTCGCCGCAAAATAGATAAGGTTTGCTGTAGAAACAAATATGTCCTGAAGTGTGACCCGGTGTGGCAAAAACGGAAAAATCCCACCCGAGAATGAGGACATTTTCGCCTTCTTTGACTACGTGGGTGGTTCCCTTATCTTGTGTTTCTGCCGGTCCGTATACCACAAGATGCGGAAATTTTGCCCGTAATGCCGGAACACCGCCGACGTGATCGTTATGATGATGCGTCAGGAGAATGGCTTCCGGCTGCCAGCCATTTTCAGCAATGGCAGTTAAAACCGGCTCAGATTCACCGGGATCGACAATCACGCAACGGCGATCGTCATCAACTAAAACCCAGATGTAATTGTCCTGGAAGGCTGGAATACTGATAAGATTCATAAATTACCTCTTTTTACGTGGCGGGCGTTTTGATGAAACCGGCAAGGATACCTCAGACTGTCGCAGCACCGGAACGTTGGGCGGAATTGCCCTGGGGTGAATACTATCGCGAGGCGTTAGAACAACAGCTTAAACCCTGGCTTGCGAAAATGTATGGTTTTCACCTGCTTAAGATTGGCAATCTCAGTGCAGAAATCAACACCGAAGGCTGTGCTATCTCACATCAGGTTAATATCTCACTTGGCGGATCGCCTGTGCAGGTTAAAGCCGATCCGTTGCATTTACCTTTTGCGGAAAAATCCGTCGATGCTTGTCTGCTGGCGCATACCTTGCCCTGGTGCAGTGACCCGCATCGTTTGCTGCGTGAAGCCGACCGGGTACTGATCGATGACGGCTGGCTGATCCTCAGTGGTTTCAATCCACTCAGCCTGATGGGGTTACGTAAACTGGTGCCAGTGCTGCGCCGCACGCCGCCTTATAACAGCCGAATGTTTACGCAGATGCGCCAGCTGGACTGGCTTTCACTGCTGAACTTTGAAGTGCTCTGCTACGGTGGCTTTCAGGTTTTACCCTGGGCCAGGCAGGGCGGGGTGTTACTGAGCACTCATCTGCCAGCACTGGGCTGTATGCAGTTTATCGTGGCGCGTAAGCGGACGATTCCCCTCACGCTTAACCCAATGAAACAAAGTAAATCCAAAACCCAGATCCGTCAGACCGTTGGCGCAACGCGTCAGTACCGCAAACCCTGATCAGGATTCAGGCTGATACCCGACATCTTCCTGGGTTGGGTTTGACGCCGCCGCGCGGGCCAGCTCGTCACAGCGTTCGTTTTCCGGGTGTCCGGCATGGCCTTTTACCCATTCCCATTTAATTTCATGCTGCCCTAACGCGGCGTCCAGGCGCTTCCAGAGATCGACATTTTTAACCGGTTTTTTATCTGCCGTTTTCCAGCCGCGTTTTTTCCAGTTGAAGATCCACTGGGTAATACCCTGGCGCACGTACTGGCTGTCGGTGCTCAGCACCACGTCACAGTGCTCTTTTAACGCTTCCAGCGCCACGATGGCCGCCATCAGCTCCATGCGGTTGTTGGTGGTCAGGCGATAGCCTTCACTAAAGGTTTTTTCATGCTGACGGTAGCGCATGATGGCGCCGTAACCGCCAGGTCCTGGGTTACCGAGACAAGATCCATCGGTGAAAATTTCTACCTGTTTACGCATCTCTGGTAGACTTCCTGTATTTGAAACGTTCAGTTAAACGATAAGTCTGACATAAATGACCGACATGAGCACTGCAATTACTCGCCAGATTGTTCTTGATACCGAAACCACCGGTATGAACCAAATCGGCGCACACTACGAAGGGCACAAGATTATCGAAATCGGTGCTGTAGAAGTAGTGAACCGACGCCTTACGGGGAACAACTTCCACGTTTATCTGAAGCCGGACCGGCTGGTGGACCCGGAAGCGTTCGGCGTTCACGGTATAGCCGATGAGTTCTTGCTGGATAAGCCGACCTTTGCAGATGTTGCAGACGAATTTCTGGAATACATCAGAGGCGCTGAGCTGGTCATTCACAACGCATCGTTTGATATCGGCTTTATGGACTATGAGTTCAGCAAGCTCAATCGCGATATTCCGAAGACCAATACCTTCTGTAAGGTGACCGATAGCCTGGCGCTGGCAAGGAAGATGTTTCCCGGCAAGCGAAACAGCCTTGATGCGCTCTGTTCACGTTACGAAATAGACAACACCAAGCGTACGCTGCACGGCGCATTGCTCGATGCCCAGATTCTGGCGGATGTCTATCTGACCATGACCGGTGGCCAGACGTCGATGGCATTCAGTATAGAAAATGAAGGCCAACAAACTCTGGGTGACGCGGGTATTCAGCGGGTTGTGCGTCAGGCCAGTCGATTGCGGGTTGTTTTAGCCAGCGATGAAGAGCTGCTTAACCACGAATCCCGTCTTGATTTAGTGCAGAAGAAAGGCGGAAGTTGTATGTGGCGTGCATAGACAGTGCCTGAATGCCTGTAAAATCACCGCCTGGGCGATTTTTGCAGCAAACGATTCAAAACTTGAGAAAAAGCGTTGACGAGTTCAGAGGCAATCCGTAATATCCGCTTCGTTCCCTAAGCGGGAACAGTGGAGCGGTAGTTCAGTCGGTTAGAATACCTGCCTGTCACGCAGGGGGTCGCGGGTTCGAGTCCCGTCCGTTCCGCCACTATTCGAGGCCATGCTATTAATTAGCATGGCCTTTTTGTTTTTCTTCGAGTTACCACGCAGCCAGCATCAATGTAATATGTCCTGCTCCCCTTCTGAAAATAGCGTATTGACAGATACTCATCTTCATATACGGAAGATGCGTGTAGCATGATCATTGGGAACAGCGAATTATCATAGTGATACGCAGGTTCTCTTTTTGATAATCATCGGCGACATCGCCCGCGCTTTATTCTTTCCTTTGCCACTGTTTTTAGATATGCCTCACATAACTAAGTCCCAAATAACCCTTTTTTTACAGGTGGCATAGCTGTTGCTTTATTCAGTTATCTTTCTTTGTGAGTGGAGACTGAATAATATGGATACAATGCTGGTTGGCAGTGAAGTGCCCCGCGTAGATGGGCTCGCCAAGGTGACGGGTAGAGCGGTCTATGGCGATGACATTGTAATGAATAATATGCTGTATGGCGTATGCTGCTACGTTGATATCCCTGCCGGGCGTATCGATGCTCTCGATCTGACGGAAGCGGAAAACGTTCCCGGCGTGGTACGAATTGCTACCTGGAACGATATACCCGGCCAGCGCAAACTGGGGGCGATCGTTCCCGATCACCCCCCCATCATCGACAATGAAATAGCCTACCGCGGTGACGTAGTTGCGGTTGTGGCGGCGGAATCTTACGAGGCTGCCTGCATTGCGGTCGATAAAATTAAAATAACCTACACACCATGGGAACCGATTACCTCTCCGGAAGAGGCGATGAAGCCGGGTGCGCGCCTTATTCACAGCGAACTTGATAGCAATATCATTAACCGCCACCACACGGCGAAGGGCGATATAGACGCCGGTTTTGCCGCCTCCACGCATATTTTCGAACGTGAGTATGAGGTGGGCTTCCAGGAGCACGGATACATTGAGCCTGAATCCATTACTGCCTACCTGGATAACAATGAGCAGATCATGACCATTGAGGGGTCGATTCAGAACGCTCACCGCACTCGGGCGGTGATTGCCAAATACCTCGACCTGCCCCAGGCAAAAGTGAACATTAAGCGTTCAGTGCTTGGTGGCTCCTTTGGCGGTAAAGATGACATCATCGATAACGTCTCCTGCCGTGCGGCGCTGCTGGTGCACCTTACCGGCCGTCCGGTAAAGATTTCCTATAACCGTGAACAGTCCATGCGTGAGAGCTACAAGCGCCACCCATATAAGATGAAATATCGCATTGGTGTGGACGACGATGCACGTATTCAGGCGATCAAAATCGACATTATCGCCGATGGCGGTAGCTACTGTGGGCAGACGGTATTTGTCACCTGGCGTAGTTCCGTACAGGCAGCTGGGCCCTACAACATCCCTAATGTGCGCGTCGATCTGGTGGGCGTCTATACCAACAATAACTACACCTCGGCTTATCGCGGCTACGGCGCGCCGCAGGTCATATTCGCCAACGAGTCGCTGATGGATGACGTGGCTGGTGAACTGGGACTCTCACCTGTAGAGTTCCGCCTGCGTAACATTCTTAAGCAGGGCGATACCAGCATGGCCGGTCAGGTCTTCAGCGAGCACACCGTCTCCGCGCAGGAAGTGCTGGAGAAGACGCTACTTAAGGCAGAATACGCAGCTAAGCGGGAGCGCTATCAACAGCTTAATGCTAAAGGGGGGCCAATCCGCTACGGTATTGGCTTCGCACTGAGCCATCGCGGCTGTTCTCTCGGCGCCGAGGGGCTGGATGCTTCCTCCGCGCTTATTCAGGTGAATGCCGACGCCAGCGTCAACATCTCTACCTCGGTTTCCGAGAACGGGCAGGGACTGCAAACCACCATGTCGCTGCTGGCTGCTGAAGCCTTTGGTATTGCGCTCGATCGTGTGATGTTCAGCGAACCGGCCACCGCCATGATCGCCGACGGCGGCTCAACGGTGGCCTCTCGTGGCACCTTGATGGGCGGGCAGGCAATTCTTAGCGCGGCGAACAAAATTAAAAATCGCATGGCGGATGCTATCAAGGATGCGTTAAAAGCGCAGAGCATCGACGATATTGCCTGGCAAAATGGCAAGGTGTTCAACCGTCACAACCCCGAGCTGAGCCTCAGCTTCCAGCAGGTGTGCGATATGACCCGGGCTACCGGGGCAAATCTTTCTGCCTATGGCTGGCACGTCGCGCCAAATATTCACTGGGATGAAGAGAAAGGATGCGGCAGCCCGTATTTCACCTGGGTGTACGGTTGCCAGTTGGCCGATGTGGCGGTGGATATGCGTACCGGTAAAATCACCGTGAATAACGTCGTCGCCACCCACGACGTGGGGAAAGTCATCAACCCGGTCGGTTTTAGCGGCCAGGTCTACGGCGGCGTGTTACAGGGGATGATTGGCTACGGCATGCTGGAGGACTTCAATACCGAGCACGGGGTGGTGAAATCGGAAAACTTTGACACCTACCTGCTGCCAACCATCAAAGATATGCCGAACATCGATATTATCGCGGTTGAAAACTACGACAAAGCAGGGCCAATGGGGGCGAAAGTCATCGGTGAACCGGTACTGGAGCTGGGCGCTGCGGCGCTCAACAATGCGGTGAGTTTTGCCATCGGGCGGTCTAACCGGACTCTGCCGCTGACTCTGGAACAGGTTCGTCTCGGTTACAACCTCAAGAAGCCGGAGCGCCAGAGCGAACAGATGCTGGAGTCTGGCGATAAAAAACAGGTCCATCGCCTCAACACGCTTTCGCTGAGCATCCCGCAAACCCTGCAACAAGCCTTGACGCTGATGGCGGAGAAGGGCGCGATGCCCATTGCCGGCGGCACCGATGTACTGGTACAGGCGCGGATGCGGCCCAGCGAAGTACCGCTGGTCAACATTGCCGGACTATCAGAGCTGAAAGAGATCGTTGACGTTGAGGAGGGAACTTCTATTGGCTCCGGCGTCTGCTTTACCGACCTGGTCAAGCATCCGTTGATTCAGCAACGCTATCCACTACTGGTTACCGCCTGTAAAACCGTCGGCTCCCTACAGCTTCGTAACCGGGCCACTATCGGTGGCAACATCGTTAACGCCGCGCCGTGTGCGGACTCTATGCCGCCGCTGATTATTTATGATGCGGAAGTAGAGCTGCGCAGTGTTCGCGGGACGCGACGGATGCCGGTCAGCGAATTCGTCGTGGGCGGCTATTGTACGATTCTTGAGCCTGATGAGCTGGTCATCCGCTTTATCCTGCCGGCGCCGACACAACAACCGCTGATTAATCGCTATCTGCAGCTTGGCCGTCGCAATGCGTTGAACATTACCCGTCAGAGCTTAACTGGCCAGTTTAGAGTTGAGAATGGCGTGGTTCGCCTGTGCCGTCTTGTTGATGGCGCGCTAATGGCTAAACCGCAGCGGTTGCCTGAGGTTGAGCAGGCGATCGTTGGTAAGACCTTAGACGCAGCAACCATTGAATATGCGGCCGGGGTACTTCACGACAAAGTAGAAAAAACCATCGGGGGACGCTGGTCCGCACCTTATAAAATCCCCGTATTTATCGATATGTTCCGGCAGATGTTGCAGGAAGTCATGACAGAGCAGAAGAAATAAGGAACCATCAACATGAACCATATTGAGCTAAAAGTGAATGGCATCCGTATTGCCCGCGATGTGAAAGACAATGTCCGCCTGATCGATTTTCTGCGTGAGGAACTGAAGTTAACGGGGACCAAAGAGGGCTGTTCAGTGGGCGAGTGTGGAGCTTGCACCGTGATTATGGACGGAAAATCGGTCTGCTCCTGCCTGCTGCTGGCAGCCCAATGCAACGGGGCCGAGGTTACCACCGTCGAAGCGCTGCATCATGATCCGATAGGTAAAAAATTGCAGAACGCCTTCATTCGTCACGGTGGCGTTCAGTGCGGTTTCTGCACCCCCGGCGTATTGATGAGCGCGAAGGCGCTGCTGGATGCTAACCCATCCCCCAGCGACGATGAGCTGGAAGAGGCGCTGGAGGGAAATATCTGCCGCTGCACGGGATATCAGCCAATCATTACCTCGATTAAAGCGGTGCTGAAATCCTGAGTCCCGCAAACGCCACCGCACCTGCCGACGGTGGCGCTTTATCGGACTCAGTGGGAGTATGACTATGAGCAACAAAATGCGTAAAGAGTGCATTATGCTGGCCGCCGGACTCTCCAGCCGCATGGGGAAATGGAAAATGATGATGCCGTGGGGCGAGGGGACTATTCTCGATAGTGCGCTTGCCAGTGCCCTGACGTTCTGCGACCGCGTAGTGCTGGTAACGGGATTTCGCGGTGATGAACTGGCCGCCTGCTATCGGGATCATCCGGGCGTTGAGGTCGTCTTTAACCCGCAATACCAAAACGGCATGTTCTCTTCTATTCAGTGCGGAGTGGGGCATATCCACGCTTCGCGCTTCTTTCTGGCGCTGGGCGATATGCCGGAAGTTACGGAGGGCGTGTACCGCAGACTGTGGGCCAGCGCCGATACCGACACCGACACCTGTATTATTCCGGCCTACGAACGGGGTAAAGGTCATCCGGTTCTTCTGCCCGAGCGGGCGATTTCTCTGATTCGTCGTGCGCCGGAAGGCGCTACTCTGCGGGATGTTATCGGTCAGATGGCGGTGCGCGTTATTCCCGTGGCGAGTCAGGGAATTCACTGGGACGTTGACACGCCGCAGCAGTATCTTGAGGTCGCCCGCCGGTGCCGTAAGGCTCTGATTGCTGCCGGATAACGACGTCAGAGCCAGTCAGTAGATAACATATCGCCCCGGGAAATAGCCCCGCCGGGGCGATGTTTTACCCTGCGGCGCTTTCGCGCAAGAGGGTTTTCAGCTGGTGGTATTCATTAATCACGTACCGTTCAGCGGCGCGCTGATCGGCAATGCGCTCAACGTTAACGGCGCAGTACTTATACTCCGGAGTTTTGGTTATTGGGCTGAGATTCTCGGTGACCAGTTCGTTGCAGGCGCCTATCCACCACTGATAGGTCATATAGACTGCGCCGCAATTCGGTCTGTCGCTGACCTTCGCCCGGGTGATCACCTTACCTTTGCGTGAGTTGACCCAGACCAGTTCCTCATCGCCAATGCCGAGACGTTTTGCGTCGGTGGTATTCATTTGGATGTAGCCCGGTTCGTCCGCCAGTTTGGCCAGCGCCGCACAGTTGCCGGTCATTGAACGACAGGAGTAGTGGCCCACTTCACGTACGGTGGAAAGCACCAGCGGATACTCATCGCTGAGCTTGTCGACAGGCTCTTGCCAGTCGCAGGTGAAGAACTGCGCCAGTCCGTTCGGGGTGGAGAAACGTTCCGCGAACAGATACGAGGTGCCCTGATCTGCTTCTGATTCGTTGCGGCAGGGCCACTGGATATACCCCAGCTCACCCATTTTTTCATAGGTGGCTCCGTAGAAGTCCGGGCACAGATGACGCAACTCGTCCCAGATTTCCTGGGTGTTGTTGTAGTGCATCGGATACCCCATGCGGGTGGCGATTTCGCTGATAATCTGCCAGTCGGTTTTCAGATCCCACTTCGGCTCTACCGCTTTAAAGAAGCGCTGGAAGCCACGGTCTGCCGCCGTATAGACACCTTCATGCTCGCCCCATGACGTTGACGGTAAAATCACATCCGCCGCCGCCGCGGTTTTGGTCATAAAAATATCCTGAACGATAACCAGTTCCATCTCTTCGAACGCCTTACGTACGGCTGAAAGCTCGGCATCGGTCTGGAGCGGATCTTCGCCCATGATGTACGCCGCCCGCACTTCACCCTGCGCCGCACGGTGCGGTAGCTCGCTGATGCGGTAGCCGGGGTTCTCTGGCAGGCTTTCCACGCCCCAGGCCTTCGCGAACTTCGCGCGGTTCTCCGGGAATCTCACATACTGATAGCCTGGATAGGTGTCCGGTAATGCCCCCATATCGCAGGCTCCCTGAACGTTATTCTGGCCGCGTACCGGGTTCACGCCGACATGCGGTTTCCCCAGGTTGCCGGTCAGGATCGCCAGACTGGTGAGGGAGCGCACCGTTTCCACCCCTTGCCAGAACTGGGTCACCCCCATCCCCCAAAGAATGGTGGCGTTTCCGGCGGTCGCATACATCCGTGCGCACTGGCGAATTTGCCTGGCGCTGATGCCGGTTATGGCTTCCACGGACTCCGGGGTATAGCGTTCGACAATGCTCCGGTAGGTTTCGAAGCCTTCCGAACGACCAGCGATGAAGGATTTATCATAGATATCCTCTGCGATGATCACGTGTCCAATAGCATTCAGCAGCGCAATATTGGAGCCGTTTCTCAGGGCAAGATGCATATCAGCAATACGCGCAGTTTCAATTTTGCGCGGATCGCAGACGATGATTTTCGCTCCGCTGCGTTTGGCATTAAGAATATGATTCGCCACGATAGGGTGAGAATCCGCTGGGTTATAGCCAAATATAAACACCAGATCGGTGTTTTCTATCTCGTTGATCGCATTACTCATTGCGCCGTTGCCGACCGACTGGTGCAGACCTGCAACCGATGGGCCGTGTCAGACGCGAGCGCAGCAGTCGACGTTATTGGTACCAATAACGGCGCGCGCGAATTTTTGCATTACATAGTTAGTTTCATTACCGGTCCCGCGTGATGAGCCGGTGGTCTGAATCGCATCCGGGCCATACTTGGCTTTGATGGCGCTCAGGCGCGTGGCGACGTAATCCAGCGCTTCGCTCCAGGAAACGGACTCCAGCTTGCCGCCACGCTGGCGGCGGATCATTGGCGTTTTCAGGCGCGGGGTCAGGATCTGAGTATCATTAATAAAATCCCAGCCGTAGTAGCCTTTCAGACACAGCGTGCCCTGATTGTTTTTACCCATTGCGGCATCGGCGCGGGTAATTTTTCCTTCTTCTACAATGAGTTGCATCTTGCAGCCGGAGGCGCAATAGGGGCAGACGGTTGTTACTCTCTTCATAGCACTATTCCTGATGAAATCAGACTAGAACAACAGGGCAAAACTGAAACGGCCGTTTAGACCCAGCATAATCCCCTGCTGCACGACGGGTATCGCCAGCAGTAGCAGGGTTATCATTGCGAACAGGAGTCGTGTGAGCATTAATGTCCCTCCTGGGCTTCTTCTGGTTGCTTGCTATTTTGAACTTTGCGCAGCAGCAGCCACATTCTGACGGTTCTGACGGCCATGTTGCGTGCTGCCGAACTTGGCGGTGCCGGATCGGGGGTTGGTGTTTCGAGATTCACGCGGAAAGGAACGCTGCCGTTGAGGGTGAGGTTAGCGACGATAGCGGTCAGGGTACCAATGGTAATCCCGCTGTGCAGGAAAAGCTGGACCACTGGCGGGAACTGGGTGAACAGATTAGGCACCAGCACCGGCATCATGCCGAGGGCGAGTGTTAACGCCACCACCATACCGTTATTGTTGTTGCGGTAGTTGACCTGTCCCAGCGTTCGAATGCCGGATACGGCGACCATGCCGAACATCACAATACCTGCGCCGCCGAGGATCGGTTTTGGTATCAGCACCACCAGCGCTGCCATCCTTGAAAACACCCCCATCAGAATCAGAATGATACCGGAGACCGAAACGACAAAGCGGCTGCGTACCCCGGTCAAACCGATCAGACCAACGTTCTGAGCGAACGCGGCGTAGGGAAACAGATTGAAGAAGCCGCAAATCGTTGTCGCGATTCCGCAGGTGTTGAGGCCGTTGCGCAGCATCTTCGCGTCAACCGCTTTCCCGACAATATCCCCGGTTGCCATCATTGAGGACATGGTTTCCACCATAACGACTACCATAACCATCGACAGCAGGGCGATGGGGAGAATATGAAACTCAGGTTTGGCAAAGGGCATCAGGGTGGGCAGATGGAGCCAGGGCGTGACGTGAACCAGACCGAAATCGAGAGGTTTAAAGCAGCCCCAGAGTACTGTGCCGACGATAAGACCAATAAGCACTGACGTGTTTTTCACCACGCCGGAAGCAAAGGTGTAAATATTGAGAATAATCACCAGCGTAATCGCCGCCATCAGCAGCGAGAAGGGGGCTCCGAAGCCGCTCATTTCGCTGCTACCCCCGCCAATCCACCCACCGGCAACCGGCATAATTGACATGCCAATAAGCGTGACGATGCTACCCATTACCACTTTGGGAAAGAACCGGATCAGCTTGCTAATCCATGGGGCGCAACAGAGGATAAAAATACCGGAAACGATCACCGCCCCGGAAATGCCACCGATCCCGTACTCCTTACCGATCAGAACCATTGGAATCAACGCCGCAAAGGTACAGCCCTGGATAAGCGGCAACCGGCAGCCGAGCCATTTACCAATCCCCAGCGACTGCACGATGGTGGCTGTGCCGCAAATGAACAGGTCGGCACTAATGAGTAAAATAATGTGTTCCGGCGGGAGCCCTACCGCATTACCCACTACGAGCGGAACCGCGACGGCACCCGCGTACATCACCAGTACGTGCTGTAGGCCATAAAGAATCATTTGCGTAACGGGTAAGATCTCATCAACCGGTGCGGTCGAATTCCTGTTACTTGAGGCGGAATTGACGATATCTTTCATGAAGTTATTATCTCCTGTACGACTTCACTCCATATCAGCGTGAATAGAGTCGAAGTTACGATTCGAAGGCCGTTGCCTCCCTGAACTGATGCTTTCACCAGCGTGTTGCGCGCACAATGAGTGATATGCGTAAGATGTGCCAAAAATAAGTCTCTGGAGAATTGTTGGTTAATTATGTGAAAGAACTCACGAGAAAACGGGGGGATATCGACACGCTGACAAAGTATGGAGATAGAAAATGACATCAATAAATACGCGATATCACATTGAGATAGTGAGCGTCTCATTTTGGTATAATAATCGGCATGTTTAATTATCAACATGATTAAAACATCAAATGATGTGACTATTTGATACAAGACGATTTTTGATATTTTCGTGCAATTAAGTCTGCGTTGGGCCATTTTTTGAGTTGGCTCGCAAAAATGACTGCTATATTAATTTTTTTTTAAAAATCGCCTGATTATTGCATTGCTGCCCGATATGTCCTGAAATAAAAAAGGGAAGCAAATGAATAAATTTATTGTTGCCGATTCTGCCAACTGTATTGGCTGCCACGCCTGTGAAGTGGCCTGCGTCACCTCTCATCGCCAGGACAGTTGGCCTCAGCTGCGCAGAGACTTTCTTCCACGCATTCATGTGTACTTCAGCCGCAACGTCAGCAATGCGACAACCTGTCGACACTGTAACGACGCTCCCTGCGTCAGAGCTTGTCCGACTCAGGCACTGAGCTTTGCTAATGACAGCGTTGAGTTGAAAGAGGCGCGGTGTATTGGCTGCAAAAATTGCGTTCTCGCCTGTCCTTTTGGGGCGATTGAGATGGTGGCAAACGATGATGGGATGCCGCAACTGGCGCAGAAATGCGATCTTTGCAGCCAGCACTCTTCCGGCCAGCAGGCGTGCGTAGCCAGCTGTCCAACTCAGGCTCTGCGCCTGATGGATGAGTCGAGTATTAACCAACTGCGTACTGCGCGGCAGACTTGCTCCGCGCTGGAAAGGCCGCTAGACGGTGTTCGTGGGGCAAGACGTAACGCGATGCTGAGTAAACCACCGCGCGTCGGAGCGAAAAAAATTGCCGCCGATGCCCGCCAGCAGCATTTCGGTGAAATCTATCAGCCGCTAAGTGAGCGTGACGCTGAATATGAGAGTGAACGCTGCCTCTATTGCGCGCAGAAAGCCTGGTGCAACTGGACCTGTCCGCTGCATAACTCTATTCCTGATTTCATTCGCCTGGTGAATGAAGGCAAGATTATCGAGGCGGCTGAATTGTGCCATCAAAGCAGCTCCCTGCCGGAGATTTGCGGCCGGGTTTGTCCACAGGATCGTCTGTGCGAAGGGGCCTGCACCCTTAAGAACGAGGGCGGCCCGGTCGCCATTGGTAACCTTGAGCGTTATATCACCGATACCGCGCTGGCGATGGGCTGGCGGCCGACAGTCAGCGAAGTTGCGCCGCGCCAGGAACGGGTTGCGGTTATCGGCGCCGGGCCGGCCGGTCTTGGCTGCGCCGATATTCTCGTCCGCGCGGGCGTACATGTTGACGTTTTCGATCGCCATCCTGAGATCGGCGGCCTGCTGACGTTCGGCATTCCGCCGTTCAAACTGGATAAAAATGTGCTTGAGAGGCGGCGCGAGATTTTTAGCGCCATGGGCATCAACTTTCATCTCAATCAGGAAGTGGGTCGCGATGTGGCTTTTGATGATCTGCTGAAAAACTACGATGCCGTATTCCTCGGCGTCGGCACCTACGGTCTGATGGCCGCAGGTCTGGAGGGGGAGACGGCCCCTGGCGTCATTCAGGCTCTGCCGTTCCTGATAGCCAGTACCCGCGAGGTGATGGGACTGGAGGAGAGTACCGAGTATCCTTTAACCGACATCAAGGGCAAGCGCGTGGTGGTGCTCGGCGGAGGGGATACGGCGATGGACTGCTTGCGCACTGCTGTTCGCCGGGGGGCGGAGAGCGTGACCTGTGCCTACCGTCGCGATGAGCTGAGTATGCCCGGTTCGAAAAAAGAGGTGGTGAATGCGCGGGAAGAGGGGGTGAAATTTGAGTTCAACGTTCAGCCTCAGCGCATTCAGCTCAACCGTAAGGGACAGGTCAGCGCGGTGGAGATGATCCGCACGAAAATGGGCGAGCCGGGTCCGGATGGCCGCCGTCGGCCACAGCCAATTCCGGACTCAGGGTTTGAGCTGAAGGCCGATATCCTGATTATGGCGTTTGGCTTCCAGGCTCATGACATGCCCTGGCTGCGGGGCCACGGCATTAAGCTGGATCGCTGGGGACAGATTATGACCGGCGGTAAAGGTCGCGGAACGACGCAAACCAGCCACGATAAAATCTATGCCGGTGGCGATGCTGTTACCGGGGCGGACCTGGTCGTTACCGCCATGGTCACCGGGCGGCAGGCGGCCAGCGAAATGCTGGCTCAATTCAGGGCCAGGGAGGCGGTATGACGAGTTTTATTGTTGCCAGTCCGCACTCCTGCATTGGTTGCAGAACGTGTGAGGTGGCATGTGCTCTGGAGCATGTAACGCCGGGCGCGGAGTTTAATCCCCGCCTGAAGGTGATGCGTCTTGACGATATTAGCGTGCCGGTAATGTGTCATCAGTGTGAGAATGCTCCCTGCGTACGGGCTTGCCCGACCGGGGCGCTCAGCATGGGGGCACAGAGAGTTGACGCTGACGGTGAACGTTGTATCGGCTGCCAGAGCTGCGTCGTCACCTGTCCGTTTGGCGCGATCGCCATCCAGGTGAGTGCCGGTCTGACGCCGACAATAGTTAAATGCGACCTCTGCGACACCAGAGAAAACGGTCCCGCCTGCGTTGATGTCTGCCCGACGGCGGCGCTGAGTAAAATGACCGAAGAGCAGATCAGTGAGCTGCAAAAGCAGCGCAATATCGCCACCGCCGCGCTGCTGTCGCTGTAAACGTTGCGCCCGGTGGCGGCTAACGCCTTACCGGGCCTACGGGAAGTTTATAACAGGATGATATTGCCGGTTTTTTAGGTCGGATAAGGCATCAGCCGCCAACCGGCAAGAATACGGCACTTTATCTAAACCAGGTCCTGGTTTGCCATCAGTCTCACCCGGCTTGTCAGGCCGGGTTTTTGTTTTACTATTTTTATGCCCGCTATGCGTGGAGTGCATCCATTCGCGCCCACATTTTTTTCGCCACTTTCTGCGCCGCTTTGAATATCGGCTCGCAGTCGAAGCTGAACTGGCGATCCTCATAAATCATCACGCCGTTCACCATAACGCTGCGCACGCTACTGGCGCCCAGGCCAAAGGCGATATGTCCGGCGATATTTTCCGCGATAAGCGGTGTCGGCGGCATGTAGTCGCAGATTGTGAGATCCGCTTTATATCCCGCCTCAAGGCGGCCGAAGCGGGCGTTGAAGCTACGATTCAGCAGTTCATTGCCGTTGCTTAGCGCTTTCGCGAAGCTATCCGGCCACAGTGGACCGCCGGCATCGCGGTGTTTAAAGAAGGCAAATTTCATCTCTTCAAACATGTCGGAGCCGATGCCGTCTGTACCCAGCGCCAGGTTGCGGATCTGCGGCAGACGGTGGTTGTAGCCAACGTGGTTGTTCATATTGGAGCGAGCGTTATGCACCAGGAAACCGTCCTGCTCGTTGAGTAACGCAACGTCGTCATCGGAGATGTACAGACCATGGGCAATCAACGTTTTACTGTTGATAAGGCCAAATTCCGCCAGCCGCACCAGAAGATCCTTACCGTACAGGTGGTGGCTGTGAGAAACATCGTAGCGGTCTTCTGCTGCATGGATATGCAGGCCGCGTTCGGTTGCTTTCAGCGCCTCGCTCAGCATCGCCAGGCCTTCATCAGGCACGGTGAATGGCGCATGGGCGCCGATATGGGCCTCCACCAGATAAGGTTGTTCTCCCATCTCGCGCGCGGCGTCGATCTCTCTGGTAAAGCGAATATTCTCCTCAACGCCGTCGCGCAGTTCGCGGCTGCCGAAGTTGCGGTCGGTGGTTTCAAAGCAGGTCATCCCGCGCAGACCTGTTTTGAGAAAGGCGTTGCGTAACTGGCTCAGAGAGCCTGCGATATAGTGGGGCGACGCATGATGGTCGATAACCGTTGTGCAGCCGCTGCGTACGGCTTCCATGGCGCAGATAAGCCCGCTGTAGTAGAGCGACTCTTCGTCCAGCGCCCGGTCAAGACGCCACCACAGGTTTTTCAGCGTTGAGATAAAGTCCGGGCTGGGAGCAATATTGGCCTGAATACCGCGGGACAGGCCGGAATAGAAGTGATTATGAGAACAGACCATGCCGGGCATCACCAGCTGCCCGTGCATCTCTTTCGCCAGCGCCTGAGGATAGCGCTGACTCAGGCCAGGACCAACATCAAGAATAGTATCGTTCTCAATAGCAATATCGACGTTCTCCCACACTTTCGCCGGATAGATCTGCGCGGCGGTGGCATTTTTCAGGATCAGAATACTCATATTTCAACGCCTCCCAGGAGATAGTTTTGGTGCTGATGAATATGGCTTATGATGCGGCACATGGCGTCCAGCCCGGCTGGAACCTCTTTAAACTGGCCGCGATCGTTAATTTCCAGCTGCCACGTCTTATCGTCCTGACGCACCTTGACGCTGACGCCTTCGACAAAGAATCCGGGATTAGTGCTGTTGACAAAATCCTGCTCCAGGCTGAACACGGTAATTTTGTCTTTGTACGGTTTTCCCTGCCATGGACAGAATTGGGCGCAATTGCCGCATTCGTTGCAATAAGCGTCCAGATGCAGCGTCTGGAAGCGATTCTGGAAGCCCGGTACGGCGACGGAAATATTGGCGCGGTTCGGGCAGACATCTACGCACTTGCTGCAAATGTAGTTGCACTCCAGGCAACGGCTGGCTTCTTGCTCAACAAAGGCGTCACGCTGGTTTTTATCCACCAGCGTGACGGCGATGGTGCCTTTACGCTGATAAACCTGCGCCGGATCGACATTGCTCCAGACTTTGTTTCCGTAGCGGCTGGCGATATTTTCCCTGGCCAGAATCACGTCCGTTGCCCGTCGCGCGTTGCCGATTGCTGACACAATAGAAGAGGGGCTGCGCTGAACATCGCCAATCAGGAATACGTTCGGTTTGCTGGTTTCGCCATCGGCGTTAACCACCGGCCAGCCCTGCGGGTCGAGCGGAATCCCCATTGCCGACAGGGCCTCGCCATCCTGTTGCTCACCGATGGCGGTAATCAGCGAATCGACTTTCAGGGTGCGAACTTCATCGGTCTCCAGCGGGCGGCGGCGGCCTTTCTCATCAGGCTCGCCCAGTTTCATAACCCGCACTGTGAGCGTCCCGTCGGTGTTAAACTGCTCAGGATTGCATAGCCATTCGAAGTTGACGCCGTCGAGCAGGGCTTCATCGTACTCTTCACGCCATGCAGGCATCTCCTGCTGAGAACGGCGATAGATGACGGTTGCGCTCTGTACGCCCGGTACGCGCAGCGCCGCGCGGGCACAGTCCATGGCGGTATTACCCGCGCCGACGATGGCCACGCGCTGGCCCATATTCAACTGGACACCACGGTTGAAATCGCGCAAGAACTGGTGCGACTTATGCACGTTCTGGTTATCGCCGCGCAGCGTCACGCCGCTGTTTTTATCTGTGCCGGTACCGACCAGCACGTAACGGAACCCTTCCGCCTGAAGTTTTTCTACGGTCAGATGCGGGTCGCAGCCGTATTCAATCTTCACGCCGTGGGCGACGACAAAGTCAATATCGTGCTGGATAAGCTCGCCGGGAATACGGAACTGCGGAATGATATTCTGCACCACACCTCCCGCATTGGCCTCGCGTTCAAAAACCGTCACCGGATGACCCGCACGGGCGAGGAAGTATCCGGCGGCGAGACCGGCAGGGCCTGCGCCTATGACCGCTACCGGATGCATCGAGCCGGAGCCAGCAGGTTTGTGCCAGCGTCTTTGGTACTCATCCCAGCCTTTCTCCAGCGCCACCTTTTTCAGTTCACGAATGCTGAGCGCGGTATCGTAATCCAGACGCGTGCAGTTGTACTGGCACTGGTGATCGCATATATGGCCGGTAATAGCGGGTAACGCGTTACGCTGATAGATAAGCTCCAGCGCGTCGGCGTAGCGATGCTCGCCCAGCAGACGAATATATTCCGGAATATCCTGCTTGATGGCGCAGGCTGTGACGCAGGGAGCGACGTAACAATCAAGCAGCGGCAACGGCTCGCCGGTATCAATGCGCTCTTCCGGCTTCCACTGCTTCTGGGTGTAATCCATGCTCACCGCTTTTTCCGCCAGTGCGTTGAGGCGTTCGACGTCGATTTGCGTCATAGTCCAGCCATCGGCTTTCTCCAGTTCGCGCATACACTCGCTCAGACGCAGGTATCCTCCCGGCTTCAGCAGGTCGGTTGCCATGGTGATAGGGCGAATGCCGGTTTCGAAAATATCGCGAATGTTAAGTTGGCTTGCGCCGCCGGAGTACGAGATAGGCAGCTTGCCATCAAACGCGCGCGAGAGCAGGGCGGCCACGTTAATGGATAACGGGAACAGCGCGCGGCCGGACATATACATCTCATCCCCAGGCAGCGCCCCTTTGTTGTTGACGGTGCCGAGGGTGTTGGTTAGCTTGACGCCAAAGCCGAGGCTGCGTTCTTTTGCCAGCGTCATCAGGCGCGTCAGCATCTCCAGCGCCCGGTCGATCTTGAGGTCATGATCAAACGATTCTTCACTAAGGCCGATATAGCCGAAACCGCAGGTGTCGAGGATCTCACGAACGCGTAGATAGCCGAGAAGCGTCGGGTTGAGCTTCACAAAGGTATTGAGGTTTTTCTCGGTCAGCATATAGCGGCAGATAGCTTCGATCTCATCCGGCGGGCAGCCGTGCATCGTCGAGAGGGTCACGCCCTCAACCAGCCTGGCCGGGATGCGCTGAGCGAGGTTATCCAGTCCGGCTTTGCGCGCACTTTTTGGCAGGCTGTCGATAAATGTTTGATTTTGCAGCCAGCGGTTCAGTGTATCGCGATACCGGGCGAACGTAGGATGGGCGGAGGCGTCCATCATATTGTCGATAAATTCCTGCATTGGCGGCTGCTTAATACCGTCAAGGTTGTAACCGACGCTCATATTGAAAATAAACGACTTACTCTCTTTATTCGTCGTCAGTGGAAAGACTTGCTCCAGCAAATGCAAGGTAAACCAGGCCTTCAGGTACTCATCCCAGGCTTTTTTCAGGGTAAACTCAGTGGACCATTCGGTGTTAAAGCACTCATCTTCGGCATCAATACAGGGTTTTTCCAGCTCCAGGCGATCGAGAATTTGCACGGTTTTCAGTTCAATAAACCGTCCACCAGTGAGCCAGGCGGTAATAATGTTCTGCGCCAGCTGGGTATGCGGCCCGGCCGCCGGGCCGAGAGGCGTTGCGCAGCTTTCGCCGAACACGCCAATTGAGCGCTGCGCCTGCGGTGCGTAAAATTGTTGTTCAGGGATGCCAAAAATTGTCCGCTGACTCTGATACTCATCGAAAATGCGCGTTAAAAGTTCTTCAAACGGCACGGGGCGCATTATATCTCCCATAACCCTCTCCTTAGATATAATTGTGAGATCGACATTGCCGGTGGTAATAATTCCGACGGGTAACAGGAGATGAGCAACAATCACACCAGTTATTTAAACTGTGGCGGCGGAATAGTTAATTTGTGAACCAGGTCGAAACTCAATGATGGAGAGGGAATGATTTCTTTGCAGGGAAATGAGAACTCAAATCAATTCGCTTTTTGATCTGGCGATAATTCTCAAAATCATATCTTAAATATCACAATGATAATTTACCCTGGGTGCCTGACAGCCGTTTTCGCGGTAGGTTTTTTTTTGCCGCCGCGAGAAACAAAATAATCAGGGCGGTATCTCAATTACAGCACTGTTCTGGCGATTAAAGTGAACTGATTCATAACTTGCGATGAAAAATTGAGGTTGAGTATAAATATTGCATGGTTTGAACAGGCCGCTGCGACGGTATTTCAACGGAAAGTTAACTCTCAAACTGAGAACCCGTTAAACATCGCAGATAATCAAAAGAGAACCGTAAAAGAAATTACCTTTGAGGTTGGTATGAATATTTTCGCAGAAGCAGCACGACTTGAAGAACAGAACCGTCCTTTTGCCCTGGCGCAGATTATCGACAGTCGGGGATCGACCCCTCGCCACTCCGCGCAGATGCTTATCCGCGAGGACGGATCAATTGTGGGTACCATAGGTGGAGGAATGGTTGAGCGCAAAGTCATTGATGCGGCGCTTGAAGCTTTGCGTGAGCAGGTATCACGAATGTTTCATGGGCGTATGGCGCGTACCGGTAGCGATGCCGTCGGATCTGACTGTGGCGGTGCGATGTCAGTTTACATAGGTGTTTATGGCCTGCGTCCGCGCCTGTTGTTAATTGGCGCCGGGCACGTTAACCGCGCGGTGGCCCACGCTGCGGCGCTGGTGGATTTTGATATCTGCGTAGGCGATATCTACTCTGAGAGCCTCTCTTCCGACGCTTTTCCCGCGTCGGCGCGGCTGGTGCACGCCCCCAGCTTTACGGGAGTGATCGATGCGATGGCGGTCCGGCCGCAGGATTTTGTTCTCATCGCCACCAACAACCAGGACAGAGAAGCGCTGGACAGGATAATAACTCAGCCGGTCACCTGGTTGGGGCTACTGGCCAGCCGTCGCAAGGTGCAGACCTTTTTACGCCAGATGCGGGAGAACGGCGTGCCAGAGTCTGATATTCATCGTCTGCGGGCACCGATTGGTTACGATATCGGCGCGGAGACGCCCAATGAGATTGCTATCAGCGTGTTGGCGGAGATCCTACAGGTGAAAAACGGCGCGCCAGGTGGACTCATGGATCAGGTAAAGAGTACATGCCAACAGGATTACCTGGGTGAGGTGGTTGGAATCTGAAGCTTTTGGCCTGTGAAAGGTTGCCGGGACGTGCCCGGCAACGCATCGCTTAAGACCTACTGGCTAATGATGGTGCCTGTCTTTCCTTCAATACCTTCTCTGGCTTTGCTCAGTTTTGTGATGAGCGCCTTGCGCCCTGGACGGGAGCGGGCGAAGGCAGTGGCGGCTTCCACTTTTGGTAGCATTGAACCTTTTGCAAAGTGGCCTTCTTCGATAAAGCGTTCAGCATCGCGCAGGGAGAGGTTATCCAGCCACTGCTCGTCAGGTTTGCCAAAGTTGATCGCTACCTTTTCCACGGCGGTGAGAATGATCAGCAGATCGGCATCGATCATCTCCGCCAGCTTCGCACTGGCCCAATCCTTGTCGATAACCGCACTGGCGCCGCGCAGATGGTTACCCTCGCGAATCACCGGAATACCGCCGCCGCCGACTGTGATCACCACGTGGCAGTTATCCATCAGCGCTTTTACCGTTTGTTTCTCAATAATATCGATCGGTTTAGGCGACGCGACGACGCGACGGTAGCCGCGACCGGCGTCCTCTTTCACGGTGTAGCCGTTTTGGGCCAGCTTCTCAGCCTCTTCTTTGCTGAAGAATGAGCCGATTGGTTTGGTCGGATTACGAAAGGCTTCATCGTTAGCGTCCACTTCCACCTGGGTGATTAGTGTGGCTACCGGGATATCCAGCTGGCGCGACAGTAGCTCTTCACGAATCGCGTTCTGCAAATCGTAGCCAATGTAGCCCTGACTCAAAGCCACACAGACTGACATCGGCAGCATCGGCGTGTGGGCCTCGGTTTTCGCGGCGGCTTCGAAGGCCAGATTAATCATGCCCACCTGCGGGCCGTTACCGTGAGTTACTACCACTTGATGGCCAAGAGCGATAAGGTCGACAATCGTCCGGGCGGTGTGTTTAACCGCTTGCATCTGTCCGGCGAGATCGTCGCCCAGCGCATTCCCGCCGAGAGCGAGAACAATTTTTTTATTCATAGCTTCCTCTCATTACGTATCAGATCCGCTGACGGCCAGGTGAGCGGTGGAAAAGGGTTGTCGGCGTAAAAAACGGCCCTGTCCGGCACTGCCGGTGAAGGTGCCGTTATCAAAGATGACTCTGCCGTGGGAGAGCGTCTGGCGAATAGCGCCCTGACAGATGAAACCTTCATAGGGTGAATAATCAGCGTTGTCATGCAACATGGCATGGCGGATGGTGGTGGTGCGATGCGGATCGATGATAACCACGTCGCCATCAGCACCCGGCGCCAGCAGACCCTTCTGCGGCCACAAACCAAACAGCTTCGCTGGATTAGCGCTGGTGAGCGCCACAAAGCGCTCAGGGGTGATGCGGCCGGTCATTACCCCCTGAGAGAACAGCAGCAGGAGGCGGTTTTCCACACCCGGTAGACCGTTCGGACAGCGGCTAAAGTCGCCGCCGGAGATCTGTCTGCGCTGTTGCGAAGAGAAAGCGCAGTGGTCGGTCGCAACGGTGTCAATGTCGCCATCACTGATGCCGCTCCATAGCGCATCGTTGTTGCTGGCGTTGCGTAAAGGGGGACTCAGCAGATAGTTAAGCGCATCTTCGCGCTCATAACAGCGCTCGTCGAGCAGCAGATACTGTGGGCAGGTCTCCACCCATACCGGCTGACGGTGCCTTCTGGCAAGGCGTAAATACTCCAGCCCCAGGGCGTTGGAAAGATGCACGATATAGAGCGGCGCATTTCCCGCCAGCCGGGCGAGGTTAATCATCCTCGCGATAGCTTCCGCCTCGCACTCCAGCGGGCGGCTCAGGGCGTGGTAGCGCGGCGCGGTTTTACCAGCATTGATAAATTCCGCCCGACGCTGGGCGATAGCGGCATCGTTTTCCGGATGGACCGTGGCCAGCGCACCAGCGCGCTGCAAGTGGCGCAGCACCTGTAATATCTCGTCATCGTTCAGTTTGTACTGGTAGGTCAGATAGAGCTTAAAGCTGCTGATGCCGCTATCAACCATCACTGGAATTTCGTCGAGGATGCTGTGGTTGACGTGCTGGATAACACCATGAAAACTGTAATCGATAACGGCTTTATAGGCGGCGTAGCCGCGATAGACCTCGAACTGGTGGCGCAGGTGGCAGCCGACTGGCCCAAAGCCCATATGATCAACAATTGTAGTGGTTCCGCCGCAGGCTGCGGCCCGCGTACCGGTAAAGAAATCATCACAGCTGCGAGCGAGCTCCACATCAATATTGAAATGAGTATGAACGTCGACGCCGCCGGGCATCACGTAGCAACCGTCGGCGTCAATCACTTCGCAGGGATGCTCCGCTTCAATAGAATCGGCAAGGCACTTAACGAGGCCATCTTCAATCAGCAGGTCCTGCTTTTCCTGCCTGTCGGCATTGACGACGAGGCCATTTTTAATCAGTACGCGCATAGAAACCTCAACATACCGCCGCAGATCGCGGCGGCAGACAGGACAAACAATTACTCCGTGGCCAGCCAGCTCAGCGGGATGGCGGCATACATTGCGGCGCAGGTTACCAGATGCGATTTCCAGGTTTTCTCATTCGGGGCATGTGCTTCCGGCTCTTTACCTGGTCCAAAGCCGATTACCGGAATGCCGTGGCGACCCATAATTGAGACGCCGTTAGTGGAAAAGGTCCACTTATCCACTACTGGCGCTTTGCCAAACAGACCTTCATAGGCGTTGCTTAGCGCGCGGACGGTAAAGTGGTTTTCTTCCACTTTCCAGGTAGGGAAATAGCATTCGGTGGGGTAAACCAGCCCGGTCCAGGAGGGACGCTCATAGTTATACATAGTGACGACCGCGCCGGTTTTTTTCACCGCTGGCAGGGCGCGGATCTCATCCAGCGCGCCTTCCCAGGTTTCGCCCCAGGTCAGACGACGGTCAATGGAGACGGCGCAGCTATCCGCCACCGCGCAGCGGCTCGGCGAGGTGAAGAAAATCTCAGAAACGGTCAGCGTACCTTTGCCGAGGAACTCGTCATAGCCGAGCTTTTGCGAAAGCTGTTCCAGTTCAGTGAGGATCGGCGCCATTTTGAAGATTGCATTATCGCCGCGCTCCGGGGCTGATCCATGGCAGCTCACGCCCTGTACTTCCACGCGGATCTCCATACGCCCGCGCTGGCCGCGATAGATCTGGCAGTCGGTGGGCTCGGTGCTGACGACAAATTCAGGACGAATACCGGACTGTTCGATGATGTACTGCCAGCACAAGCCATCACAATCCTCTTCCTGAACGGTGCCGGTTACCAGCAGGGTGTACTCATCTTCCAGACCCAGATCTTTGATGATTTTACCCGCGTAAACCATGGAGGCCATTCCGCCTTCCTGATCAGACGCGCCGCGTCCGCCAATCAGTTCATTGGTCTCCATGCCTTCGTATGGGTCAAAGTTCCAGTTTTTGATATTGCCAATGCCAACGGTGTCAATGTGCGCGTCCATCGCCACCAGCCGCGGGCCGTGGCCGATATAGCCCAGTACATTGCCCATCGGATCGATTTCAACTTTGTCGAAGCCGACTTTTTCCATCTCTTCTTTAATGCGATGAACAACACGTTTCTCATCGCTACTCTCGCTGGGAATTGCGATCATATCGCGCAGGAAACGGGTCATCTCTTTTTCGTACTGTTTTGATTTTTCCAGGATCGCTTTAAACGGAATTTGCTTAGCCATAAATAGGTTCTCCAGTTCTGAATACAGGCTTCCCGCCGGGCGGGCTGAGTATGAAAAGTCGGCTACTGCGCCGCGGGATATTTGCCTTCCCAGACGACTTCGCGATAGTGCTTAACGTCGGTGTCGCCTTCGGTACTAATCACCAGCACCACGGAGCAGCTGTCCAGCTTGAGCTTATGCATCAGCGCTTCGCGCTGAGGATTGAAATGAACGGCCGCCAGCAGGCCCAAACCTACGGCCCCGGACTCGCCGGAAATAATGCGCGCATCGTAGCCAACGGGATTACCCAACACCCTCATGCCGAGAGCAGCGACGGCGTCCTGACAGGAAACAAACTGGGTGGCGCAGTTGCGCAGCACTTCCCAGCCCAGCGGGTTTGGCTCACCGCAGGCGAGGCCTGCCATAATGGTGGCCATATCGCCGCTGACGTTGACAATCTGTCCTTTCACCGCTGAACGGTAGAGGCAGTCAGCCAGCTCCGGCTCGATGATGATGGAGTGAAGATTTTTCGCGCCATAGACATCGGCCAGATAGCCCAGCACGCCGCCTGCCATTGCGCCAACGCCACCTTGCAGGAGTACGTGTGTAGGGCGGGCGATGCCCATCGAGGCGATCTGCTCCACCGCTTCATCGGCGAGAGTGGCATAGCCCTGCATAATCCAGGTCGGAATTTTTGTGTAGCCTTCCCAGGCGGTGTCCTGCACGACCTCCCAGCCGTTTTTCTGGGCGGTCTGCATGGTAAAGCGTACCGTGTCGTCGTAGTTCATATCGGTGACGATACACTCAGCGCCGAGGCGCAGAATAGCCTCAACCCGCTCCTGCGCGGAGCCTTTGGGCATATAGATGACGGCGTTTTGCCCTAACTGGCGGGCCGCCCATGCCACGCCGCGGCCGTGGTTGCCGTCGGTGGTGGTCGCGAACGTCATCTTCTCTTTGATGCTTGATTTCAGCGTTTCGAAGGAGAGATCGTTGATATCCAGACTGTATTTTTCACACAAAAGCCGGGCGATAGCATAAGAGCCGCCGAGCATTTTGAATGCATTGAGGCCAAAGCGCTGGGATTCGTCTTTCACAAGAATTTTTTGCACACCAAACAGCGTGGAAAGCTCATTTAGCGCCACCAGCGGCGTAGGCTTATAGCCGGTAATTTTTTGATGAAAACGACGAGCCTGTTGCGCCTGCTGGCGTGAAAAAAGCGGTGAACGCTCCCCGTTAAAAAAACGGTTTTCGGCAATATCCATTTTCAGTGAGAAAGCAGACATACTCGATCCTTATCCTTTGATGTTCGAAGGTCGTTGGGCTGGCCTGCAGGCCAGCCGGGGGATTATTTGACGCGTTTCTGAGCTTCCTTGAGCAGTTGTTCCAGGACCTGACCCGGGTGAGCATATTTGCGGCAGACGATCATCGCGGCGATGATATAGGGCTTCCAGCTCGCCTCTTTGTAGGTCGGGATGCGGTATTTCTCGAATACTCCCTCAGTGACCTCACCCGCATCACAGGAGACGCCGGTGATATCCGCTGGCAGGCAGTGCATATACAGCGCTTCGCCGTCGCGGGTATGTTTCATCATCTCTTCCGTGCAGTGCCAGTCTTTATGCCCTGCGTTCTGCTCAAGGCACGCTTTCTCCAGTGCTTTCAGTCCTTCGTGATCGTTAGCCCGCAGCAGTTCGGTACGTTTTTCCATCACTTTGTACGGCGCCCAGGATTTCGGATAGACGATATCGGCGTCTTTGAAGGCCTCTTCCATACTGTTTACCTGGCGGAAACTGCCGCCGGAGGCCTCAGCATTGTTTTTTGCCACTTCGATAACGTCAGGGATAAGATCGTAACCTTCCGGGTGGGCGAGAGTGACATCCATACCGAAGCGGGTCATCAGGCCGATAATGCCTTGTGGTACCGAGAGTGGCTTACCGTAGCTTGGCGAGTAGGCCCAGGTCATAGCGATCTTTTTACCTTTCAGATTTTCCAGCGAGCCGAAGTGCTCACGCAGCCAGGCGAGATCGGCCATAGATTGCGTCGGGTGATCGATGTCGCACTGCAAATTGATCAGCGCTGGACGCTGTGGCAGCACGCCCTGTTTGTAGCCGTCGTCCAGCGCTGCGCCGACTTCACGCATGTAAGCGTTGCCAGCCCCGAGGAACATATCATCGCGAATACCGATGGCATCGGCGCAAAAGGAGATCATATTAGCGGTTTCACGAACCGTCTCGCCGTGGGCAATCTGCGATTTCCCCTCATCCAGATCTTGTTGGGCCAGTCCTAACAGATTAAGCGCGGAGGCATAGGAAAAACGGGTGCGAGTTGAATTATCGCGGAACACGGAAATACCCAGTCCGCTGTTAAACACTTTGGTTGCGATATTTTCAGCGCGTAACGTTTTCAGCGCGGCGGCAACATCCAGCACCTGTTTTAGCTCATCCGGAGATTGTTCCCAGGTCAGCAGGAAGTCTTTCTCACTGAGATGAGAGTTAATTTTGTTAATATCCTTAATCAGTTCGTTAACAGTTTTCATGTTTCAATCCTGGTCGTGAATGGCGGCTTTATGATTGCTGTGCGGTCGGATATGCAGAGTTGCCGAATTAGTGACTGCCAGCGCTGAATAACCACTAACAATAAGCGTGCCAAAGTCACGGAGTGAGGCCGTGGATAAGATTGAATAGTTAAGATTATGCCGGGTAAGTCACGGTTTAAACGGCATTTTTGTAGAGGCGGAAAATTGAGATTTCTGGTGCACACATAAATTCTGGATATATGTTCAATGGCTATCGAAGATAATAATTGAATTATCATCTTCACATTGCGCCAATATGATAAAACTCACTGCGCCTTTATCAAAATGATAAAAAAATGTGATAGCTATTGCATATTTTCGATAAGGCAGGGTGGGGAGTGCTATCAATATCAATACTCCCGATGGAAGGGAGTGATATCATAGGGATAACATCAAATAAAGCCATTGCGCCCGACGCTGTTCAGATGAACACTACTTAGAAGGCCGATAGACATGATACCGTCCAAAGCACCCTCCATTTTAATGCAGATTCAACCATCAATTCAAAAGTTTGCAAGTATGCTCGCCAGTGTTCTGCAACTGGAAATTGAAATTGTCGATAACGAATTATACAGGGTTGCAGGAACCGGAGCTTATAGTAAGCAGATTGGCAATAAATTGAATTCAAATTCTCGACTTCTTCGTTACATTATTGAAACACAGGCCGAAAGGGTCGTAACGCATTCCCGTTTTGATCCGCTCTGTAAAGGGTGTAGTAATAAAGATAAATGCGAGGAGAAAGCTTTTCTCGGCATGCCGGTGATGTATCATGAACGCTGCGTTGGTGTTATAAGTCTGATCGCACTCACGCGCGAACAGCAGGTGCGCATTAATGAGAATGTTCAGGAGTTTTTAGATTATGTTCGTCATGTTTCGACGATATTTGTTTCCCGTTTTCTCCAGGAACGGTCAGTCGGCGATAATATCCATAAAGTATTTTTGATCATGATGGAAAGTATGGATCAGGGTGTTCTGGTGGTAGGCAACGATCAAAAAGTGAAATTTGCCAACCACGCCGCACTGAAAATAATGAACGTGGCCCAGAGTAACGTTATTGGTAAATCGATCCATTTCCAGCCTTTAACTTTCGAAGATAATTTCAAGTATGGGCATATGCAGCACGTTATCTCTTTTGACGATCGCAAGGAGTTAATTATCGGCCAGCTGCACGCAGTGCAGGACCAGTGGCTGTTTTTAATGGCGTTTCATCAGTCTCACTCTTCAACCGATTTCAGTTACGGGCAGGAGGGGCCTCAGATTGAGGCCATGGTCGGAGAGTGTCGACCAATGAGACAGCTTAAAAAGCTGATTAGCCGCGTTGCGCCAAGCCCTTCCAGTGTCATGATTGCAGGTGAGAGCGGTACCGGGAAAGAGGTTGTCGCCCGCGCTATCCACAAGCTGAGTGACCGCCAGTCAAAGCCTTTTATTGCTATAAACTGCGCCGCTATTCCTGAGCCGCTGTTAGAGAGTGAACTGTTTGGCTATGTAAAGGGAGCGTTTACTGGCGCATCGGCTAACGGTAAGACCGGGCTGATTCAGGCGGCAAACAGCGGGACGCTTTTTCTGGACGAAATTGGTGATATGCCGCTCACTCTTCAGGCCAAGCTGCTGCGGGCCATCGAGTCACGTGAAATTCAGCCGGTTGGCGCCAGTCATCCGGTACAGGTAGATATCCGCATTATTTCCGCTACCAATCAAAACCTTGAACAGTACATCGCCGAAGGAAAATTTCGTGAAGATCTCTATTATCGTCTGAACGTCATTCCACTGCGTCTGCCTCCGCTCCGCGAGCGTCAGGATGATATCGAGTTGCTGATTCACTATTTCTTGCATCTGCATACCGGGCGGCTCAATCTGGTTTACCCCGGCGTCGCGCAGGATGTGATCGATTTCCTCAAACGCTACCGCTGGCCAGGCAATATCCGCGAACTTAGCAATCTGATGGAATACCTGGTCAACGTTGTGCCGTCGGGAGAAATTATCGATATGTCACTGCTTCCACCTAACCTGGTAAGCAGCAGCGAACAGGTGAGTCTGGCATCTTCGCCTGTGTCTGCAACAGTCGCTGTTTCTCAGGAAGAAAGCGTAACAGCGCTGGAGGAGATGGAGCGGCAGATGATCCGTGATGCGCTCTCTCGCTACAGTAATAAAAAGCAGGCGGCGGACGAGTTAGGAATTGGTATCGCTACGCTGTATCGCAAAATAAAAAAATATTCGTTGTCAGCAGCAGGTTAGGTTGTATCCCGCAAATGTACGTAGTAGCGACGCTGGGCCACCAGGGCGTATCAGGAATGTCAGCAGCGTTGGATCGCGCGTTGTTTGGGTGTTCCCGGTCGCGCACCGCATTGATGAATGCTATGCCTGGGTGTAATCATTTACCAGGCTAATTTTGTTATTTCAGCGTTCTATCTCTTCTTTATCTTCATTGTTAACAAAAAATTAATCTAAATGGTGCAATTAATTAACAGTTGCACGAATTTAGTGCGTTTTTTGCACTAAGATTGTGCGTTTTACCCTCCTCCGTCTCTTCTTATACCAGTCAGAATATGTCGTTTTGTAAAAATAAATCAATAAAAATCATGGTGTTATCTTAAAATCACATAAAGTTAGCGAACCAATTACATATTGGTTTGGTTATTGCTTAATCATTAGCGCGGTAAGCTTCATTCTATATCAATAGCTTATCGTTAATAAAAATAAAGAAATGATGACAGCGAGCGAACCAATATGGAAAAACCGTCACGGTTTCTGGCAAATTCCAGCACCGCACTTGAGCAACTGCGCGGGCTTATCAACCAGCATGAGTCAACACCAGGCATTCCATTGCCCACTGAACGTGAGCTTTCGGAAACACTCGGCGTAGGGCGACGTGAAGTGCGTCGTGCGCTGGACGTGCTGGAAGAAGAGGGGCGGATCTGGCGTAAACAGGGCAAAGGCACGTTTATTGGGCCGGCAGCCCCTGTAGAGCCTCTGGCGCTTCAGGGGCTGGTACAACAGACCAATTTGCTGGAAGTGATGGAAGCTCGTCTGCAACTTGAGCCCGGCCTGGCCCGCCTTGCGGCGCTGCGTGCCACCAGGGAAAACCTCGCGCTGATGCAGCGTATGCTGGAACGCATTAATAAGGTCAGCCCGGATGACCGCGATCTCAATGAACTGTGGGATAGCGCATTCCATCGCGCGATAGCGGAAGCCGCAGGTAACCGCCTGATGCTGGGATTATTCGACGCGATTGATGCGGTCAGGCGTGAACCCGGCTGGCAACATCTGCGCGAATTAGCTCGCACCCCTGAACGCGTTGATAACTACAACGACCATCATCACAAAATCATGTCAGCGATTATCCATCGCCAGCCTAATGAAGCCGCTGCCGCGATGCGCGAACACCTGCTCAGCCTGCAAACAGCCCTGATTCAGGCTATTCACCTTGAGGACGATTTCACGCTATGACAACGATCCCGTTTAAGGAAGCATCTCCTGTTCTGCGGCTGCAAAACCTCAACGTTAAATTTGCGGGGTCACCCGTCAGCGTACTTGATGGCATTTCGCTGACCGTAAAAGCGGGTGAAACGCTGGCGCTGGTGGGGGAATCCGGGTGTGGAAAAAGCATCACCTCGTTAGCACTGATGGGGTTATTACCCGCCAGCGCGCAAATCGTCAGCGGCGAGATGCAGTTTCGCCGCCATAACCTGCGAAAGCTCTCCCCGCGCGAATATGCCGATCTCCGTGGCAGCGAGCTGGCGATGATTTTTCAGGAGCCCATGACCTCGCTGAACCCCGCTTTTACCCTTGGCGACCAGCTGAGCGAAGCGGTCATGCGCCACCAGAATATGACGCGTGCGCAAGCGATGGACGCGGCGCTGAACATTCTGGAAAAGGTTCAGATCCCGGCGGCAGAGATGCGCCTTAAGGCTTATCCGCACCAGCTTTCTGGTGGGATGCGCCAGCGCGTGATGATTGCGATGGCCCTGATTAACCACCCGCGTTTGCTGATTGCCGACGAACCGACCACCGCGCTGGATGTCACCATTCAGGCTCAAATCCTCGCATTGCTCAACACATTAAAAGAAGAAACGGGTACGGCGGTGCTGATGATCACTCACGATTTGGGCGTGGTGGCAGAAGTGGCGCAGCAGGTGGCGGTGATGTACGCCGGACAGGTGGTAGAGCAGGGCAGCGTAGAGGCGATTTTTGCTGACCCGCAACACCCGTACACCATCGGTCTGATGGGATCTATTCCATCGCTTGGGGCGCGTAAAGGCCAGCTTTCCACCATTCCTGGCTCTGTGCCGCTACCCGAATCCATGCCGAAAGGCTGCCGTTTCGCCACCCGTTGTCCGTTTGCGCAGACCCGTTGTCACGATGAAAAACCACAACTTAACACGCTGGGTGCAGGGCATCAGGTGGCCTGTTTCCGCGTACCGCTGGAACAACATATTGCGCTGGGAGAGACAGCATGACGACGCCAATTCTTGAAGCCCGTGACCTCAGCAAGCTGTTCCCTGGCCCTAAAAAACTGTTTACCCCTGCGCGATTTGTCACTGCCGTTGATCGCGTTTCCCTTTCCGTTATGCCGGGGGAAACGCTGGCTATCGTGGGCGAATCCGGCTCAGGGAAATCCACGCTGGGCCGTTTGCTGCTGCGTCTGCTGGCGGCAAGCGAAGGGCGCGTGTTTTATCAGGGCGAGGAGATCACCCACGCGACGGGCGCGCGCCTTAATCAACTCCGGCGCGAACTGCAAATTATCTTCCAGGATCCTTTTGCCTCGCTGAATCCGCGTATGACGGTGGAGCAGATCGTGGGTGAGCCGTTGTGGCTGCACCAGAACATGAAAAAAGCAGACCGCCAGTACCGCGTTGCCGAGTTGCTGAAAACCGTTGGGCTACCGGCAGCCTGGGCCGGGCGTTATCCGCATGAATTTTCCGGCGGCCAGCGTCAGCGCATCGGCATTGCGCGAGCGCTGGCATCAGGGCCAAAGCTGCTGCTGGGGGATGAGCCCGTCTCCGCACTGGATGTCTCCGTGCAGGCGCAGGTGGTGAATCTGCTGGAAAGCCTTAAGCATCAACTGGGGCTGACGATGGTGATTGTCGCTCATGGTCTGGCGGTGATCCGTCATATGAGCGACCGGGTGGCGGTGATGTATCTCGGGCAAATTGTGGAGCTTGCCACCGTCGATGAAATCTTCGACGCGCCGCTGCACCCCTACACCCAGGCGCTGATTGCCTCTGCCCCGCAAATGCAGCCGGGTGCCCAGCGTGATACGCCGCTGTTGCAGGGGGATTTGCCGAATCCGTCTAACCCGCCTTCCGGATGTCGTTTCCATACCCGTTGTCCGTATGTCACCGATGAATGCCGACAGGTTGAGCCGATTAATCAGGTGCTTGAAGGCGGGCGTCAGGTTGCCTGTCATCGCTGGCAGGATATTAATCGCGATCGCAGTGTTATTCAGATAGCACCGCCATCCGCAGCATTTCTGCGCCGCCGCGCGCTGTTTGAACACGCGGCATCTCACTCCTCCCTTCCTTCAAGGAACTCATGATAATGACAATGCGTAATTCTCTTTTGACCGTACTGGGAAGTGTAATGTTGCTTGGCGCGGCGCTGCCCGCCCATTCAGAAAGTGTGCTGCGAATTGGTCTGGGGGCAGACCCGGACATGCTCGACCCGCATCTGGCGCGCACCTACTATGGCCGCTTTGTTTTTGCCTCATTGTGCGACAGGCTGGTGGACGTTGACGAGCACCTGAAAGTGGTACCAGGCCTGGCCAAGGACTGGGCCTGGAGTGACGACGGCAAAACTTTGACCATGAATCTTCGCGAAGGGGTGACCTTCCACGATGGTGAAAAATTCGATGCCGCCGCGGCGAAATATAACCTCGACCGCGCCCTGACCTTAAAAGGCTCCCTGCGTAAAAGCGAGATCTCTTCTGTTGAGTCGATTGACGTTACCGGCCCAATGCAAATCGCCTTGCATCTGAAAAACCCTGATGCCGCGCTGTTAATGCAGCTCACCGACCGTGCCGGCGCGATGATGGCGCCAGAAGCGGCGAAAAAACCGGATTTCGCTGCTCACCCGGTCTGTTCCGGCCCGTACAAATTCGAGAGTCGCGTGTCGCAGGACCGCATCGTGCTGACGCGTTTTGATAACTACTGGAATAAAGACGCTTACCACTTCGACAAGATTATCTATCTGCCGATCCCGGACGCCTCTGTACGCCTGGCCAACCTGCGTGCGGGCGATCTTGACCTGACCGAAGGCATTGCGGCAAGCGATGTTAAAACCGTGGAAGCCGACAGCAAGCTGGCGCTGGCGAAGGTCACCGGTCTGGGTTATCAGGGTATTACCTTCAACATTAATAACGGCAAAGTCCCGGCCAACGATCCGTTCAAGGATGCCCGCGTTCGCGAGGCGTTCTCACAGGCTATCGACCGTGATGCCATCAATCAGGTGGTGTTCGAAGGGCTGTACACGCCAGCCAACCAGGCGTTTTCACCGGTTAGCCCGTACCACGTCAACCTGCCGGTGCCACCGCGCGACGTCGATAAAGCGAAAGCGCTGCTGAAAGCGGCGGGCGTAACAACCCCCCTGACCGTAAACCTGCTGGTGCCAAACAACCCAACCTCTCAGCAGGTAGGGCAGGTGCTTCAGGCGATGGTGGCGGAGGCTGGCTTTAACCTCAATCTGCAAATGACCGAGTTCGCCACGTTGCTCGATCGCCAGCAAAGCGGTGATTATCAGCTGAGCTTCTCCGGCTGGTCTGGTCGCCCCGATCCTGATGGCAGCATCTTTGGCTTCATTAACAGCAAAGGCACCTTAAACGACGGCCGTTACAGCAATGCGCAGGTGGATGAATGGTTAACTCAGGCGCGTCTGAACACCGATCAGGCCGCCCGCCAGCCGCTGTACGACAAAGTGGTGAAGCAACTGCAAACCGACATGCCTATCGCTTACCTCTACTTTGAGCCGCGTATTTTTGGCCTGAACAAAAGCGTGCAGGGCTTTAAACCTTACCCGGACGGCATTGTGCGTCTTGCCGGTCTGACGCTGGCGAAATAAATAAGCCCTGAGGAGAAACCATGCTTGAACTGATTTGCAAACGTCTGCTGCTGGCCATCCCGACTCTGCTCCTGGTGAGCATGATGGTGTTCGGGCTGCAAAAGCTGCTGCCTGGCGACCCGCTGATCGCGATGGCCGGGGAGGAGCGCGATCCGGCGGTGATTGCGCAGCTGCGTGCTGAATTAAACCTCGATGCGCCGATTCCTGTGCAGTACTTCCACTGGCTGACGCGCGCGCTACAGGGCGATCTTGGTGTCTCTTTACGTACTCACGAACCGGTCACGCAGCTGATTGCCAGCAAACTGCCGGTGACGCTGGAGCTGTCGCTGCTGGCGATGATCATTGCGCTGGTATTTGGCATCGGGATGGGGATCCTGGCGGCGGTCAATAAAAACAGCTGGGTGGATCATGGCGCGAACTTTGTGGCGATCTCGGGGATCTCGATCCCGCACTTCTGGCTGGGGATCCTGCTGATTCTGGTGTTTTCGGTCAATCTGCAATGGCTGCCTGCCTCGGGGTTTGTGCCGTTCAGTGAAGATCCGCTCCAGAACCTGCGCACGCTGCTGTTACCGGCATCGGTTCTGGGGACGGGGCTGGCGGCCACGCTGATGCGTCATACCCGTGCGTCGATGATTGCCGTGCTGAAAGCGGATTACATCCGTACTGCCCGGGCAAAAGGGCTGCTGCCAAAAGCGGTGATTTTAAAGCACGCATTTCGCAATGCGCTGGTCCCGGTTATCACCCTCACCACGCTGCTGTTTGGCGAGCTGCTGGGTGGCGCGGTGCTGACCGAACAGGTCTTCACCATTCCGGGCTTCGGCAAGATGATCGTCGATTCGGTCTTTAACCGTGACTATGCCGTGGTGCAGGGCGTGGTGCTGATCGTGGCGATTGGTTTCCTGCTACTGAACCTGCTGGCCGACGTGCTGTATGTCCTTATCAACCCGAAAATGCGAGGTTAAATAATGGCGGAACTGACGACTCAAACCGTTGCGCCTGCGTTACCGCGCGCGCAGAACCGGGTGCTGAAAAAATTCCTCGCCAACAAAAGTGCGGTGATTGGTGCGGTGATTGTGGGCTTCTTCGTTTTGCTGGCGCTGCTCGCGCCCTGGATTGCCCCGTTTGACCCGGTCAAAGCTAACTTTCTGGCGGTGCGTAAAGCGCCTTCGGCCATGTACTGGTTTGGTACTGACGAACTGGGACGCGATATTCTGTCGCGCATTGTCTGGGGGGCGAGAACCTCGCTGATGGCAGGTTGCATGTCGGTGGTGATCGCCGTTGTCATCGGCGTGCCGCTGGGGCTGGTGGCGGGTTACTTCCAGAAAATGTGGGATGGTGTGATCTCGCGCGTTATCGAAGCGCTGCTGGCCTGTCCATTCCTGATCATGGCGATCGCGCTGGGTGCATTTTTAGGGCCAAGCCTGACCAACGCCATGATCGCCATCGGTCTTTCCGCGATGCCGATCTTCGCCCGTCTGACGCGTGGCCAGGTGATCGCCATTCGCAATGAAGAGTACATCGACGGTGCGAGGGCGATTGGCCTGCCGGATCGCTGGATCATTGTGAAATACGTCCTGCCTAACGTGATGTCACCGATTCTGGTGCAGGCCACGCTGGCGATAGCTTCGGCGATTATCGCTGAAGCCAGTCTCTCATTTTTAGGGCTCGGCCAGCAGCCGCCGAACCCGTCCTGGGGCTCGATGCTCAACACCGCGAAGGGGTTCCTTGAGCAGGCTCCGTGGATGTCCGTTTTCCCCGGTATCGCGATTTTCCTTGCGGTACAGGGCTTTAATTTACTCGGTGACGGGCTGCGCGATGCGCTCGATCCGCGCCACGACTAAGGAGTCATGATGACCAAAGCGCTTGATTTTACTTCCGGTTACGATTCACGACGCCCACCGATGATGGGCCACAATGCAGTGGCGACTTCGCAACCGCTGGCAGCGCAGGCGGGGATGCGGATGCTGCAACTTGGCGGTAACGCCGTTGACGCCGCGATTGCCACCGCGATGGCGCTGACGGTGGTTGAGCCCACCGGGAATGGTATTGGCAGTGATGCCTTCGCCATCGTCTGGGACGGGGAAAAGCTTCACGGTCTTAATGCATCTGGTCGTTCACCTGCCAGCTGGCACGCAGATATGTTTGCCGGGAAAACGGCGGTGCCGGAAATTGGCTGGGAGGCCGTGACCGTTCCGGGCGCGGTGTCGGGCTGGGTTGCACTGGCGGAACGTTTTGGCACATTGCCGCTCACTACGCTGGCTCAGCCCGCGATTGAGTATGCGCGTAACGGCTTCCCGGTGTCGCCGCTGATTGGTCATCTGTGGCAGCGTGGCTACAACAAGCTGAAAGATCAGCCGGGCTTTAGTGCCTGTTTCGCCCCTGAGGGACGAGCTCCGCGTATCGGCGAAATCTTCCGTAACCCGGCGCAGGCAGACTCGCTGGAGCTGATTGCCAAAACCAACGGCGAAGCGTTTTATCGCGGCGAGCTGGCGCAGAAAATTGTCGCCTTTGCTAAAGAGCATGGCGCACACCTTACGGCGGAGGATCTGGCAAACCATCGCGTAGACTGGGTTGAGCTGCTGTCGCGCGATTTTGCGGGTGGTTCGGTGCAGGAGCTGCCGCCAAACGGGCAGGGGATCGCCACGCTGATTGCCCTTGGCATTCTGGAGCAGTGCGGTATCGAAAAACATCACCCGGATTCCGTGCAGGCGCTGCATCTGTCGATTGAAGCCATGAAACTGGCGCTCGCCGATCTCGACCGCTACGTGGCGGATGAAGCGCATATGGAGTTCGCCGCGAAAGAGTTGCTGAGCGATGCCTACCTGAAAGCGCGTGCCGCGCTGATTGACCAGGATAAAGCCTCTGACTTCACCTACGGTTCGCCAACCCAAAGCGGGACGGTTTATCTCACCGCAGCGGATTCCAGCGGCATGATGATCTCTTTTATTCAGTCCAACTTTATGGGCTTTGGCTCTGGCGTGGTGGTTCCCGATACCGGGATCAGCCTGCAAAACCGTGGCTGCGGTTTTGTGCTCGACCCAAATCACCCGAACGCGCTGGCAGGCAACAAACGCCCGTTCCACACCATCATTCCGGGCTTTGCGATGGACGGGAACGGCAAGCCGCTGATGTCATTCGGCGTGATGGGCGGGCCAATGCAGGCGCAAGGGCACATGCAAATGGCGCTGCGCATTATGCTGCACGGGCAAAACCCGCAGGCGGCGATCGACGCGCCGCGCTGGCGCGTGGTGCAGGGCAGAGAGGTTATCGTTGAGTCGACGTTTGACCGCAATACCATTGCGGCGCTGCGCGAGCGCGGGCATCAGATTGTTGTGGAAGATCCACTTCAGGATTACAACTTCGGCGGTGCGCAGGTGATTTACCGTATGCCGGAAGGGCACTACGTGGCCGCGACGGAAAGCCGCAAAGACGGGCAGGCGCTGGTAAGTTAATTAACGCCCGGTGGCGCTGCGCTTACCGGGCCTACGCTGTGCTTTTTGTTGGTCGGGTAAGGCGTAGCCGCCACCCGGCTTTTTTCAGCCAATGCTAAATGGATCCGCATCCTGCCACGCAGGAAACTTCTCCCGATACTCCTTCAGCGCCGTCAATGACAGCTCGGCATCAATACGCGTTGCCTGATGCGGCTCGGCGGTGGCAATAATCTCGCCCTGTGGATTAATGACCCGGCTGTCGCCCCGGTAGTGATGCCCGTTGCCGTCAGTCCCTACACGGTTACAGCCCACCACATATGCCTGGTTTTCAATTGCGCGAGCCACCAGTAAAGACTGCCAGTGCAGGGAGCGCGGCGCGGGCCAGTTGGCGACATACAGCGCCAGATCATAATCATTGCGGTTACGCGACCAGACCGGGAAACGCAGGTCGTAGCAAACCAGCGGCAGAATACGCCAGCCGCGCCACTCAAACACCACGCGCTCGTTACCCGCTTCGTAGTGATGATGTTCATCTGCCATGCGGAACAGGTGGCGTTTGTCGTAAAAATGCACCTTGCCTTCCGGTTCGACCAGCAGGAAGCGGTTCACCGGCCCGCGTTCGGTTTGCAGCGCGGCACTGCCCGCAATCAGGGCGTTGGTTTGTTGTGCTTTGGCGTGCATCCAGGCCACCACGTCTTCTTGTGGCATTGACTGTTTTGCCGCTTCCATCGCGAAGCCGGTGGTGAACATCTCCGGCAGGACAATCACATCGCGCCCGGTAATACCTTCCAGTTGACGATCAAAGTGACGCAGGTTGGCAGGGCCATCCATCCACACTAAAGGTTGCTGCAAAATCGAAATCTTCAGACCAGGCACAATTCAGACTCCTCAAACGACCGCTTTTTGACACTGTAGCACGACACTACGAGAAAATGTGGCAATAAAAAACCCCGCACGCGGCGGGGTTTGTCAGTGCGAAACGGGTTATGCCGCTTCAGGTTTACGGTGCTTCTCCGGCAGCTTTACCGGCTGTGTTGCCAGCTCTTCCGGCTCGAAATCATCCACGTTGATACTGCGCAGACGGCTTTCTTCCGCTTTCACCAGGATTGCGGCTTCATCTTTATCGATGATACCGCCCGCAAGCGCCTGTTTTGCCAGCTCATCCAGACGGGTAAACGGCAGGTTTTTGCCCAGCTGTTTACAGATTTTCTGGTGAATCGGGTCGGCGGCCATCACATCCAGCAGCGCCTCTTCCAGCAGACCTACCGGGTTATGCTCGGTTGGCGCCAGATACTGACCACGGCCGATACGGGAGCGGGTTGCGCTCGGTACTTGCAGGATCTTCGCCACTTTATGATCCAGCTTGTCAGATGGTGCCAGGTGATGACGCCCGGTCGGGAAGATCACCACGCGCAGGGCACCAGCCACAAAGCGGTTCGGGAAGTTCGCCAGCAAATCGTCGATAGCCTGCTCAGCCTGATGCATAGCATCCTGTACACCCCAGTGTACCAGCGGCAGATCCGCTTCCTGACGGCCTTCGTCGTCATAACGTTTTAGCACAGCGGAGGCCAGGAACACCTGACTCAGCACATCACCCAGACGGGCAGAGATACGTTCACGACGCTTCAGGCTACCGCCCAGTACCGCCATAGAAACGTCAGACAGCAGGGCCAGGTTGGCACTCAGACGGTTCAGCTGCTGGTAATAGCGCTTAGTCGCATCACCGGTTGGCGTCGAGCTGGTGCGACCGTTGGTCAGACCCAGCCAGAAGCTGCGCATTTTGTTGCTGCCCACATGACCGATATGTTTGAACAGCAGCTTATCGAAGGCATCCACATCGTTATTCTGCGCGGCGGCCATCTCTTCCAGCACGTACGGATGGCAGCGAATCGCCCCCTGGCCGAAGATCATCATGCTGCGGGTCAGGATATTCGCCCCTTCAACGGTGATCGCGATAGGCGCACCCTGATAACCGCGGGCGAGGAAGTTACCTTCGCCGAGCATAATGCCTTTACCGCCCGCGATATCCATTGCATCGATGATTGACTGCTGGGCACGGTGGGTACAGTGATACTTCACAATCGCTGACAGCACCGCCGGTTTTTCGCCCAGCATAATGCCGTAGGTAATTAACGATGCTGCGGCATCCATCACGTAGGCGTTACCCGCGATACGCGCCAGCGGCTCTTCGATACCTTCCATCTTGCCGATAGAGATTTTGAACTGACGGCGGATATGCGCGTAAGCACCAATCCCCATCGCCACAGACTTCAGACCACCGGTTGAGTTCGACGGCAGGGTAATACCGCGACCCACCGACAGACATTCCACCAGCATACGCCAGCCCTGACCGGCCATTTTTGGGCCGCCGATGATGTAATCAATCGGTACAAAGATATCCTGACCGCGGGTCGGGCCGTTCTGGAACGGCACGTTCAGCGGGAAGTGACGACGACCAATTTCAACGCCCGGGGTAGAGGTTGGGATCAGCGCACAGGTAATGCCCAGATCTTCTTCACCACCCAGCAGTTTTTCCGGGTCGGAAAGTTTAAAGGCCAGGCCCAGCACGGTGGCGATAGGTGCCAGCGTGATGTAGCGCTTGTTCCAGGTCAGGCGCATCCCGAGCACCTGCTCACCCTGCCATTCACCCATGCAGACCACACCGGTATCCGGGATAGCGCCCGCATCGGAACCCGCTTCCGGGCTGGTCAGCGCGAAACATGGAATTTCCAGACCCCGTGCCAGACGCGGCAGGTAGTGATCTTTCTGCTCTTCTGTTCCGTAATGTTGCAGCAATTCGCCCGGGCCTAAAGAGTTCGGTACGCCGACGGTGATCGCCAGGATCCCGGAGACACCGGCCAGTTTTTGCAGGACGCGAGCCTGGGCGTAGGCAGAGAATTCCAGGCCGCCGTACTCTTTCTTAATGATCATCGCGAAGAAGCGATGTTCTTTCAGATACGCCCACAGCTCTGGCGGCAGGTCGGCCATTTCGTGAGTGATCGCAAAATCGTTCGCCATGCGGCACGCTTCTTCCACCGGGCCATCGATAAAGGCCTGTTCTTCAGCGGTCAGTCGCGGCTGCGGATAGTTGTGCAGCTTTTTCCAGTCCGGGTTGCCCTTGAACAGGTCGCCTTCCCACCAGGTGGTGCCCGCATCAATCGCCTCTTTCTCAGTACGCGACATCGGCGGCATTACTTTACGAAAGCCCTTGAACACCGGTGCGGAGATCATCGACTTACGCATCGGGGTAAAGTTAAACGGCAACAGGATGATTGCCAGAGGAACCAAAAGCCAGATATTCCAGAGACCTGCGACGCCAAGCGCAGCCGTCCAGGCCAGTAAAATCAGGCTGCTCAGAAATAAACTGACACGGTGATAGAACAGCACACCGAGCAGAACAACAGTTGCGAGAATGCTCAAAATCATCATAAAGAAAAGCTCCCTTGCTTGTAGGAGGTCTGACCACTTGTGATGATATGGTTGTAGTGGATGTTATTTCTTTTAGCAATGTGTTCACAAAATAATTACAACCTGGTTCACATTGTTCATGTTTTAGCAGGCACGAAAAATCAAAACGCCGGACGATTCGCATGGCTTTAGCTTCTCGCTTTTATCGCTATCCGGTACACTCCACTGTGTTATTTCATCAATACTGAAGGATTATCCTCATGTACCAGGATCTTATTCGTAACGAACTGAACGAAGCGGCGGAAACGCTGGCCAACTTTCTGAAAGATGATGCCAATATTCACGCTATTCAGCGCGCGGCGGTCCTGCTGGCCGACAGTTTCAAAGCCGGTGGCAAAGTGCTCTCCTGTGGTAACGGCGGTTCCCACTGTGATGCGATGCACTTTGCAGAAGAGCTGACGGGCCGCTATCGCGAAAACCGTCCGGGCTACCCGGCGATTGCGATTTCCGACGTGAGCCACATCTCCTGTGTAGGCAACGACTTTGGTTACGATTACATCTTCTCCCGCTACGTTGAAGCGGTCGGTCGTGAAGGTGACGTTCTGCTGGGGATCTCCACCTCCGGCAACTCCGGAAACGTGATCAAAGCGATCGCTGCCGCGCGTGAAAAAGGGATGAAAGTCATCACCCTGACCGGCAAAGATGGCGGTAAGATGGACGGTAGCGCGGACGTTGAAATCCGTGTTCCGCACTTCGGGTATGCTGACCGTATTCAGGAAATTCACATCAAAGTGATCCACATCCTGATCCAGCTGATCGAAAAAGAGATGGTTAAGTAAGGCTTCGCTGGGGGGCACCGGTGCCCCCCGCAGTTGTGGAGTGGAGGTGATCTATGTGCGAACTGCTCGGGATGAGCGCCAATGTGCCAACCGATATCTGCTTTAGTTTCACCGGGCTGGTTCAGCGCGGTGGGGGAACCGGGCCGCATAAAGACGGCTGGGGCATTACCTTCTACGAAGGCAAAGGCTGTCGCACGTTCAAGGATCCACAGCCCAGCTTTAATTCACCGATTGCCAAACTGGTGCAGGACTATCCGATAAAGTCTTGCTCTGTTATCGCGCATATTCGCCAGGCGAATCGCGGTGAAGTGGCGCTGGAAAATACCCATCCCTTTACCCGTGAACTGTGGGGCCGCAACTGGACTTACGCGCACAACGGGCAGCTTTCTGGTTATAAATCGCTGGAAACTGGTAACTTCCGCCCGGTCGGGGAAACCGACAGTGAAAAAGCCTTCTGCTGGCTGCTGCACAAGCTGACCGAGCGTTATCCGCGTACCCCAGGCAATATGAGCGCCGTGTTTAAGTACATTGCATCACTGGCAGAAGAGCTGCGTGAGAAGGGCGTCTTCAACATGCTGTTGTCTGACGGGCGCTATGTGATGGCGTTTTGCTCGACGAATTTGTACTGGATCACCCGCCGTGCGCCATTCGGCGTGGCCAAGCTGCTCGATCAGGATGTGGAAATAGACTTTCAGACGGAAACCACACCAAACGATGTGGTCACCGTAATTGCAACGCAGCCGCTGACGGGCAACGAAACCTGGCAAAAGATTATGCCAGGCGAGTGGGTGCTATTTTGCCTCGGGAACCGAGTAGTTTGACGCCAGTTGTGGCTGGACGACTTCGTGGCTCAGAGGTTTACTGACCACATAGCGGCCATCCACAACCGAAACGACAGGCGGCTTATGCGTCTGCTCGAAGTAGTCGTATCCAGGTTTCAGCTGTTTCCAGAAATCTGCATAGTAAGAGTACTTGTGGCGCACCATGTTGGCATCGGTCATGCGGAATGGATAGATGCTGACCTGAACGCTTGACTGACCAAAGACTAACGCGCCCGTGACAAACTGGAAAATCTCATCAATGCCGGTATCGGTCATCGCATAACAGCCGATAGACACGCACGCACCGTGGATCATCAGGTATTTACCTTCATAACCGTGAGCACGGTCATAGGCATTCGGGAAGCCGATATTAATGGCTTTATAGAAGCGGCTGTCAGGTTTTAACTGGCTACGCTGAACGTTGTAAAACCCTTCCGGGCTTTTAAAATCGCCCTGACGCTGTTTTGGCCCCAGACCACCGGAGTAGTTACAAATCTTGTAACTGTCGAGCAGCTGGTATGTCTCACCCATTTTCACAAACAGGTCGAGTGTGCGTTCTTCCTTGAAGATTTGAATATAAACCGGTGATCCCATTAACTGCTGTTTATATTCTTTGCTGATCGGCGTGGTGGAGCTGTTGCTGCTGAGCAGCCCGGCAAATGACACGCACGGAATCAGAAGCATCGCAATGAACAATGCGATTTTACGCATACTACTAGTTCCTTGATAAAACTAAGACCAAATTGCCAGGACGGCAAAAGAAACCCGAAATCAGATTATTCTGGACAGGAGCGCTCACATTAGCACCGCTGTAGTTTTTCGCAAGCGTGAACGAGCGAGTTTACAAAATAGTTTTACCTTATAACCCATCCTGGCCGCGCTGGCGTTAGGAACTTTGCGCAATAGCTCGCATTTTGGCACGCCCGGCGGCAGTTCCGCTGCCCCAGAAAGGGGGAAAAATGGTACACTTCGCCCCCTCTGGATTGTTGTTCATGGATACTTGCTAACCACATGTTTAGAATCAGAAAAGGACTTGATCTCCCGATCGCTGGCGTGCCAGAACAGCACGTTTCGCAAGCCTCTGACATTCGCCATGTCGCCATTTTGGGTGCAGATTACGTCGGAATGCGCCCCTCCATGCTGGTGCAGGAAGGGGAACGGGTCATCAAAGGACAGGCGCTCTTCGAAGATAAAAAAAATCCGGGCGTGATGTTCACTGCACCAGCCAGCGGCACCGTTGTGGCAATCAACCGTGGCGAACGCCGTGTATTGCAGTCGGTTGTTATCCGTATTGGAGGTAACGAACAGCGTGAGTTTGCACGGTTTGACGTCGCCGAACTCGCCACCCTGAAGCGTGAAGTTGTGCAGACGCAACTGCTGGAATCCGGCCTGTGGACGGCATTTCGCACGCGGCCGTTCAGCAAATCCCCGGTGCCCGGCTCTGTTCCGGCCGCCATCTTCGTTACGGCTATCGATACCAACCCGCTTAGTGCAGACCCGCAGCCTCTTATCTTTGCGCAGCGTAAAGCGTTTGATGCCGGGCTTACTCTGCTGATGCGGCTGACGGCCGGGAAAGTCCACGTTTGCCAGGCATCGGGAGGTAAACTTGGCGGCCATCCGCAAGGGCAGGTCACCTTTAACGAATTTGCCGGCCCGCATCCGGCAGGCCTTGCTGGAACGCACATTCATTTTCTTGAACCCGTCAGCCTGACGAAGCAGGTCTGGCACCTTAATTATCAGGATGTGATTGCTATCGGTAAGCTCTTTACTGAGGGTGAGTTGTGTTCTGAACGGGTGATCGCTATCGGTGGGCCACAGGCTGTGAATCCACGCCTGGTGCGCACGCTGCTGGGGGCGGATATTTCTGAACTGATGTTGGGTGAAACAAAAGAGGGTGAAAACCGTCTGATCTCCGGCTCGGTGCTCAGCGGCAGGCAGGCCACCGGCGCGCAGGCATTTTTGGGGCGTTTTCACTTGCAGGTCAGCATTGTGCAGGAAGGGCGCGAGAAAGAACTGTTTGGCTGGGTGCTACCCGGCGCGGATAAATTCTCCGTCACCCGCACCACGCTTGGGCACTTCCTGCGCCACAAGCTCTTTAACTTCTCAACCAGCACCCACGGCGGTGAGCGCGCAATGGTTCCGATTGGCAACTACGAGCGCGTGATGCCGCTCGATATCCTTCCAACCCTGTTGCTACGCGATCTGCTGGCCGGGGACAGCGACAGCGCACAGGCGCTTGGTTGCCTGGAGCTGGATGAAGAAGACCTGGCGCTCTGTACTTACGTTTGCCCGGGGAAATACGAATACGGACCCGTATTGCGCGAGGTGTTAACCCGCATTGAGCAGGAAGGATAACTGATGGGCTTAAAACACCTCTTCGAAAAAATGGAGCCGCACTTCTTACAGGGCGGCAAGCTGGAAAAGTACTACCCGCTGTTTGAAGCTACCGCGACGGTTTTCTACACGCCGGGCCTGGTCACGAAAGGGGCTACGCACGTTCGTGATGCCATTGATCTTAAAAGGATGATGATCCTGGTCTGGCTCGCCGTTTTTCCGGCCATGTTCTGGGGCATGTACAACGTTGGGTTGCAAACCATCCCGGCCCTGCATCATCTGTATGATGCGCCGCAGCTGGCACAGGTTATTCAGTCAGACTGGCATTACCGTCTTGCTCAGATGCTGGGCGTAAGCTTTGCCGCGGATGCTGGCTGGATAAGCATGATGACGCTGGGGGCGGTTTTCTTCCTGCCGATTTACCTCACGGTCTTTATCGTCGGCGGGTTCTGGGAAGTCCTGTTCGCCATTATTCGCAAACATGAAATCAACGAAGGTTTCTTTGTCACCTCTATTCTGTTTGCCCTGATTGTGCCGCCAACCTTACCTCTGTGGCAGGCTGCGCTTGGCATCAGCTTCGGGGTGGTGATTGCAAAAGAGATCTTTGGCGGAACCGGGCGCAACTTCCTGAACCCGGCACTGGCGGGGCGTGCATTCCTGTTTTTTGCCTATCCGGCACAAATCTCTGGCGATCTGGTCTGGACGGCAGCAGATGGCTTTTCCGGAGCGACTCCGCTTTCTCAGTGGGCGGCTCACGGCGGTGAAACGCTGGTGAATAACGCCACGGGGCAACCCGTCACCTGGTTTGATGCCTTTATTGGCAATCTCCCGGGGTCGATTGGTGAAGTCTCTACGCTGATGATTTTGCTCGGCGGGGCCATCATTCTGTTCGGGCGAGTGGCCTCCTGGCGCATTGTCGCGGGTGTGATGCTGGGTATGGTGCTCACCGCCACGCTGTTTAATGTTATCGGCTCTGCCACCAACCCTATGTTCTCTATGCCCTGGTACTGGCATCTGGTTCTGGGAGGCTTTGCTTTTGGCATGATGTTTATGGCAACTGACCCTGTTTCGGCCTCATTCACCGACAAAGGGAAATGGTGCTACGGCGCGCTTATCGGCGTGATGTGTGTATTGATTCGCGTGGTCAACCCGGCGTATCCGGAAGGGATGATGTTGGCCATTTTGTTTGCCAACTTGTTTGCGCCGCTATTCGATTATCTGGTGGTACGCGCCAACATTAAGCGGAGGAAGGCGCGTGGCTGATATCAAAAATAACGACAGCACCGGCAAAACGCTGCTGGTGGTGCTGGTGCTCTGTCTGGTGTGTTCCATTGTGGTGGCGGGCTCTGCCGTGGGGTTAAAACCGCTTCAGCAGGAGCAGCGCGCGCTGGATAAACAGCGCAATATCCTGGCGGTCGCCGGGCTTATGCAGGACGGGATGAGCGCTGATGACGTGGCAAAAATCTTTGCTGAACGCATTTCGTCCCGGCTGGTGGATCTCAAAACAGGTGAGCTGCTGGACAGCGACCCAGCCAAATTTAATCAGGCACAGGCACTGAAAGACCCGCAGATGAGCATAGCGCTGGAGGCATCGCAAGATCCGGCCGGTATTAAGCGACGCAGCAATCTTGCGGAGATCTATCTGGTACGCGACGAGCAAAAACGCGTGCAGGAGATGGTGCTGCCGATTTACGGCAACGGCCTGTGGTCGATGATGTATGCCTTTGTTGCCTTAGAGACGGACGGCCGTACGGTGAAAGGCATTACCTATTATGACCAGGGCGAAACGCCGGGGCTCGGCGGTGAAATCGAGAACCCTAACTGGCGGGCGCAGTTTATCGGTAAAAAGGTGCTCGACGATAACGGATTACCCGCGCTGAAAGTGATGAAAGGCGCGGCGCGTCCAGGTGACGAGTTCGCTGTGGACGGGCTTTCCGGAGCAACACTCACGTCCAACGGCGTACAGCACAGTTTTGACTTCTGGATGGGTGAGCTGGGGTTTGGCCCCTTCCTGAAAAATGTACGTGAAGGAGCGCTGAACAATGGCTGATGCGGGTGAATTGAAAGAAGTGAAAAAGGTACTCATTGGCCCGCTTTTAGCCAATAACCCGATTACGTTGCAGGTGCTTGGCGTCTGTTCAGCACTGGCGGTAACCACCAAACTGGAAACCGCGCTGGTGATGACCGTCGCGGTGACGCTGGTTACTGCATTTTCCAGCATGTTTATCTCCATGATCCGCCACCATATTCCGAACAGCGTGAGGATCATCGTGCAGATGGCGATCATCGCGTCACTGGTGATCGTCGTCGATCAGCTGTTGCGCGCTTTTGCCTATGAAACCTCAAAACAGCTCTCGGTATTTGTTGGCCTGATTATCACCAACTGCATTGTGATGGGGCGCGCGGAAGCCTACGCCATGAAGATGCCGCCGCTGGCGAGCTTTATGGATGGTATCGGCAACGGCCTGGGTTATGGGGTCATCCTCCTGACGGTCGGTTTCCTGCGTGAGTTAATCGGTAGCGGCAAGCTGTTCGGTATCACGGTGCTGGACACGGTGCAAAATGGCGGCTGGTATCTGCCAAACGGGCTGTTCCTGCTGGCCCCAAGCGCATTTTTCATTATCGGTTTGCTGATCTGGCTAATTCGTACGTTGAAGCCAGAACAGCAGGAAAAGGAGTAACCGACAATGGCTCATTACCTGAGTTTGTTTGTGCGTGCGGTGTTTGTTGAAAACATGGCGCTCGCGTTTTTCCTCGGCATGTGTACGTTCCTCGCGGTGTCCAAAAAGGTGTCGACGGCCTTTGGTCTGGGTGTGGCGGTCACTGTGGTACTCGGATTATCTGTACCGATTAATAATCTGGTGTACAACTTTGTCCTGCGTGATGGCGCACTGGTTGAGGGGGTCGATCTGAGCTTCCTTAACTTCATCACCTTTATTGGTGTGATTGCGGCACTGGTACAAATACTCGAGATGATCCTCGATAAATACTTCCCGTCGCTTTATAACGCGCTGGGGATCTTCCTGCCGCTGATCGCGGTGAACTGCGCCATCTTCGGTGGCGTGTCGTTTATGGTCCAGCGTGATTACAACTTCAGTGAATCCATCGTTTACGGCTTTGGTTCCGGTATTGGCTGGATGCTGGCGATTGTCACCATGGCGGGGATCCGCGAAAAAATGAAATATGCCAACGTACCCGCAGGATTGCGTGGCTTAGGGATCACCTTTATCACCACCGGGCTGATGGCGCTGGGCTTTATGTCCTTCTCCGGCGTGCAGCTCTGAGGGCTTCGATATGGAAATTATTCTTGGCGTGGTGATGTTCACGCTTATTGTACTGGTGCTGTCTGGGCTGATTCTGGCTGCGCGCTCTAAGCTGGTGAACGCCGGGGACGTCATTATTGATATTAATGATGAGCCGCAGAACCAGATCCGCACTCCGGCGGGTGACAAGCTGCTTAACACGCTTTCGGGGAACGGGATATTTGTCTCCTCGGCCTGTGGCGGCGGTGGCTCCTGTGGGCAATGCCGTGTGACGGTGAAAGAGGGCGGCGGTGACATCCTGCCAACTGAACTGGCGCATATCACAAAGCGTGAGGCGAAAGAGGGCTGCCGCCTGGCCTGCCAGGTTGCGGTGCGCCAGAACATGAAAATTGAGCTGCCGGAAGAGATTTTCGGCGTCAAAAAATGGGAGTGCGAGGTTATCTCTAACGATAACAAAGCCACTTTCATTAAAGAGCTGAAACTGCGCGTGCCGGATGAGGAAGATGTGCCCTTCCGTGCAGGCGGGTATATCCAGATTGAGTGCCCGGCGCACACCGTTGCTTACGCCGATTTCGACGTGCCGGACGAATACCGCGCCGACTGGGATAAATTCAATCTTTTCCGCTTTGTATCTGAGGTCAACGAGCCGACGTTGCGCGCCTACTCTATGGCGAACTACCCGGAAGAGAAGGGCATCATCATGCTCAACGTGCGTATTGCTACGCCACCACCGTCTGTGCCGGATGCACCGCCGGGCGTGATGTCGTCTTACATCTGGTCACTGAAAGCGGGCGATAAAGTCACTATTTCCGGTCCGTTTGGCGAATTCTTTGCTAAAGAGACGGATGCTGAAATGGTGTTTATCGGCGGTGGCGCTGGGATGGCGCCGATGCGTTCGCACATTTTCGACCAGCTTAAACGGCTCGGCAGTCAGCGAAAAATTAGCTTCTGGTACGGGGCCCGCTCGCTGCGCGAAATGTTCTATGACGACGAGTTTGAACAGCTGGCACGTGAAAACCCTAACTTTACCTTCCACGTGGCGCTGTCTGATCCGCAGCCGGAAGATAACTGGAAAGGCTACACCGGCTTCATCCACAACGTTCTCTATGAGCACTACCTGAAGCAGCACGTTGCACCGGAAGATTGTGAGTTCTACATGTGTGGTCCGCCAATGATGAACGCGGCAGTTATTAAGATGCTCAAAGATCTGGGTGTGGAAGATGAGAACATCATGCTGGATGACTTTGGAGGCTGATGATGTTGACGTTTCTGGCAACTTTTTTGGTGTTTGTGCTGGTGGTGCTTGGCATGTCGCTGGGCTGGATAATTAAGCGCAAAAGCATTCAGGGCAGTTGCGGCGGCATCTCTTCTCTGGGGATGGAAAAAGTCTGCGATTGCCCGGAGCCGTGCGACGCGCGGAAAAAACGGATGGCCCGCGAACAGCAACGCATTATTTAAGTTTTTGTCGGCCGGGTATGGCAAAGCTGCCACCCGGCGTTCTTATATCCACTTCTCAATCCTTACGATTTTACTGTATACTTATCCAGTGATCAGTGAGGGCTTACTATGCGCAAAATAATCCATGTGGATATGGACTGTTTTTTTGCCGCAGTGGAGATGCGTGACAACCCGGCGCTGCGGGATATCCCTATCGCCATTGGCGGGAGCCGCGTCCAGCGCGGAGTGATCAGCACCGCCAATTATCCTGCGCGCAAATTCGGCGTACGCAGCGCTATGCCTACGGCGATGGCGCTGAAACTCTGCCCACATCTCACTCTTCTGCCCGGGCGGTTTGAGGCCTACAAAGAAGCCTCCGTTCATATTCGGGAAATCTTCTCTCGTTACACGTCGCTGATTGAGCCGCTATCGCTGGATGAGGCCTATCTGGATGTCACTGACAGCGTCCACTGCCACGGATCCGCCACGCTGATGGCGCAGGAGATCCGCCAGACTATTGCCCTTGAACTGAACTTAACGGCATCGGCAGGCGTTGCGCCGGTGAAGTTCCTCGCAAAAATCGCCTCAGATTTGAATAAACCAAACGGCCAGTACGTCATCACCCCGGATGACGTTCCGGCCTTTTTAAAAACATTGCCGCTTGGAAAAATACCCGGTGTCGGGAAAGTCTCCGCCGCGAAGCTGGAAAGTATGGGGCTGCGCACCTGCGAAGATGTACAGCGAAGCGATCTCGCCATGCTGCTTAAGCGTTTCGGGAAGTTTGGCCGCGTCCTGTGGGAGCGCAGTCAGGGCATTGACGAGCGAAGCGTGAATAACGAGCGGCTGCGTAAATCCGTTGGCGTGGAACGGACGCTGATTGAAGATATTCATGACTGGGCTGAATGCGAGGCCATTATCACCGGGCAACTTTACCCGGAGCTGGAGCGGCGCCTGGCGAAGGTGAAACCAGACCTGCTGATTGCCCGCCAGGGGATCAAACTCAAGTTTAATGATTTTCAGCAAACCACCCAGGAGCACGTCTGGCCGCGCCTGAATAAAGACGATCTTATTGCAACGGCAAAAAAAGCCTGGGAAGAACGACGGGGTGGAAGAGGGGTTCGGCTGGTGGGATTACACGTCACGCTGCTGGATCCGCAGCTGGAACGACAGCTGGTATTGGGATTATAAAAAAGCCCGGTGCGCTACGCTTACCGGGCCTACGTTTTTCACCCTCTCCCTGTGGGAGAGGGCTGGGGTGAGGGTATTACTTAGCAGGGATCGCTTTCAGCAGTTCAGTCAGCAGGGTCCAGTAGTGGCCCACGCTTTCGATATGAACCTGCTCGTCCGGGGAGTGTGGCCCGGTGATGGTTGGCCCGATAGACACCATATCCATGTCCGGATACGGTTTTTTGAACAGACCACATTCCAGACCTGCGTGGATCACCTGAATGTTCGGGGTGCTGTTGAACAGACGCTGGTAAGTTTCACGCACCAGAGCCATTACCGGTGAGCTTGCATCCGGCTGCCAGCCTGGGTAGCTACCTTTAGCGGATGTTGTCGCGCCAGCCAGTTCGCCCAGAGATTCCAGCATACTGACAACGTACTCTTTACCGCTGTCGATAAGTGAACGGATCAGGCAGATGATTTCTGCGCTGTCATCGCTCATGGTCACGACGCCCACGTTCAGAGAGGTTTCCACAACGCCTTTTGCGACGTCAGAGTTGCGAATAACACCGTTTGGCGTGGCATTCAGCAGCTGAATAAAGCTGTCGCGAGACTGTGCAGTCAGAGCGGCTTTATCTGTCGATACCGATTCCAGAACCACAGTCAGGTTTTTCTCTTTAGCAGACAGCTCGTTTTTCAGGATATCCAGATAAACGCTGGAGAGCTTTTTCAGCTCGTCTGCTTTTGCCGCTGGCACTGCAACGGTAGTAAATGCTTCACGCGGGATTGCGTTACGCAGCGTACCGCCGTTGAAATCAACCAGACGCAGGTCCAGCTCAGCCGCGTGGCCAGCCAGGAAACGCGCCAGCAGTTTGTTGGCGTTACCCAGACCTAAGTGAATATCGCCACCAGAGTGACCCCCTTTCAGGCCTTTCAGCGTCAGTTTGAAGGTCTGGAAACCAGCAGGAATCGCTTCACGGGACAGCGGCAGCGTGGAGATAAAATCAATCCCGCCTGCGCAACCCATGTAGATCTCGCCTTCTTCTTCGGAGTCGGTGTTGATCAGGATATCCGCTTGCAGCCAGTTAGCTTGCAGGCCGAAAGCACCGTCCATACCGGCTTCTTCGGTCATGGTCAGCAGCACTTCCAGTGGACCGTGCTCAACGCTGTCGTCTGCCAGCACAGCCAGGGCAGATGCCATACCAATACCGTTATCCGCGCCAAGCGTAGTACCGCGCGCTTTAACCCAGTCGCCGTCGATGTATGGCTGGATAGGATCTTTAGTGAAGTCGTGAACGGTATCGTTGTTTTTCTGTGGAACCATGTCCAGGTGCGCTTGCAGCACAACCGGTTTACGGTTTTCCATGCCTGCGGTTGCGGCTTTGCGGATCAGAATGTTGCCAACCTGGTCACGTTCGGTGTGCAGACCTTTTTCTTTCGCCCAGCCAATAATATGTTCGGCAAGCTGTTCTTCATGGTAGGACGGGTGTGGAATGGAACAGATTTTGGCAAAAATATCCCACAGCGGCTGTGGAGATAATTGAGACAGTTCAGACACGATAAGTCTCCTTGTCGATGCTCTGCAAACATTGATGCAGGTCACAGGGTTAGCAGGTTAATAGTTACCACAAGTCAGGCTTGCGAGATGCAACTGAGAATACCACTTTCTCTGGTTGCTGGTAGCATAAAGCATGTAAAAACTCGGGCTCAGGGCGCTAAACACTGGTTTTTAGTGCGTCAGATCTCTATAATCTCGCGCAACCTATTTCCCCCTTGAACACTTTTTAAGCCGTATACAAACAGGCTGGGACACTTCACATGAGCGAAAAATACGTCGTCACCTGGGACATGTTGCAGATTCACGCACGCAAACTGGCTGCGCGTCTGATGCCTTCCGAGCAGTGGAAAGGCATTATTGCCGTTAGCCGTGGTGGTCTGGTGCCGGGCGCACTGCTGGCACGTGAGCTGGGTATTCGTCATGTCGATACCGTATGTATCTCCAGCTATGATCACGACAACCAGCGTGAACTGACCGTGCTGAAACGCGCCGAAGGCGACGGTGAAGGCTTCATCGTTATTGACGATCTGGTCGATACCGGCGGTACTGCGGTTGCGATCCGCGAAATGTACCCTAAAGCACACTTCGTCACTATCTTCGCGAAACCTGCTGGCCGTCCGCTGGTGGATGATTACGTGATTGATATCCCTCAGGATACCTGGATTGAGCAACCGTGGGATATGGGTGTGGTCTTCGTTCCACCTATCTCTGGTCGTTAATTCCTGCGCGAAATTATTTTAACGCCCGGTGATGCCGGGCGTTGTTTTTTTTAGCTTGTGGCGAGTTACAATAGTCTCTATACGATGTATTCATGGAGGCAATGCAATGACGCAGGCAAACCTTAGCGAAACGCTATTCAAACCCCGCTTTAAACACCCTGAAACGTCGACGCTGGTGCGCCGGTTTAACCAGGGCGCTATGCCTTCAGTACAGTCTGCATTAGACGGCAAAAATGTACCTCACTGGTATCGAATGATTAATCGCCTGATGTGGATCTGGCGCGGAATCGATCCCCGCGAAATCCTCGACGTGCAGGCGCGTATCGTAATGAGCGACGCCGAACGCACTGACAGCGAACTCTACGACACCGTGGTCGGTTATCGTGGCGGAAACTGGATTTACGAATGGGCTAAACAGGCGATGCTCTGGCAACAGAAGGCCAGCCAGGAAGAGGATGCCACTCTGAGCGGCCAGCACTGGCTCCATGCTGCCAACCTCTACAGCATTGCTGCTTACCCCCATCTGAAAGGCGACGAACTGGCCGAGCAAGCGCAGGCGCTCGCAAACCGTGCTTATGAAGAAGCCGCCCAGCGTTTGCCGGGCCGGATGCGTGAACTGGAGTTCACTATCCCGGGAGGCACCCCTGTGACCGGGTTCCTGCATATGCCTGATGGCGAAGGTCCCTTCCCGGTCGTATTAATGTGCGGTGGTCTGGATTCACTCCAGACTGACTACTACAGCCTTTTTGAGCGCTACTTTGCACCAAAAGGGATCGCGATGTTAACGCTTGATATGCCGTCTATTGGCTTCTCCTCTAAATGGAAACTGACCCAGGATTCGAGCTTGTTGCACCAGCACGCGTTAAAAGCGCTGGAAAATATCCCGTGGGTTGACCACACCAGAGTGGCCGCTTTCGGTTTTCGTTTTGGCGCGAACGTCGCGGTGCGTCTGGCTTATCTTGAATCTTCCCGTCTTAAAGCTGTTGCCTGTCTTGGCCCGGTGGTTCATGCGCTTTTAAGTGAGCCTGCTCGCCAGGGGAGCGTACCGGAAATGTATCTGGACGTACTGGCAAGCCGACTTGGTATGCATGATGCATCTGACGAAGCGCTGCGCGTTGAACTGAATCGTTACTCATTAAAAATGCAGGGCTTGCTGGGACGGCGTTGTCCTACGCCGATGCTGTCCGGTTTCTGGAAAAACGATCCGTTCAGCCCGGAAGAAGAGTCGCGCTTAATCACATCGTCATCTGCGGATGGCAAACTGCTTGAGGTGCCGTTCAGCCCGGTGTATCAGAATTTTGACAAAGCGCTAAAAGAGATTACGCGCTGGATCACGCAGAGATTGTGTTAATAGATTGCTAAATTTTGATGGTTTGGTAAAACAGTGGCTTCACAAAAGGAGATCGCAATGACGTTACCGAGTGGACACCCGAAAAGTAGACTGATTAAGAAGTTCATGGCTCTTGGCCCGTATATTCGAGAAGAGCAGTGTGAAGAGAATCGCTTTTTTTTCGACTGCCTGGCTGTATGCGTCAATGTGAAGCCTGCACCCGAAAAACGTGAGTTCTGGGGCTGGTGGATGGAAATGGAAGCCGAGGAAAAACGTTTCACTTACAGCTATCAGTTTGGTCTGTTTAATAAAGACGGTAACTGGCAAGCAGCGCCGATCAAAGATCAGGAAGTGATCGATCGCCTGGAGTACACCCTGAAAGAGTACCTCGGCAAGGCAAGCGCATTGCTGGCGACGCTGGATCTGAAGCTTGAACCCGCGGATGATTTTTCCAGCGAAGCGGTGAAGCTAACGGCTTGATGATGAAACAGTGCCGGGTGGCGGCTTCGCCTTACCCGGCCTCGTAGGCCCGGTAAGCGCAGCGCCACCGGGCAAATAAAAAACCGGCATTAAGCCGGTTTTTTATTTCTACATTATTAGAACTGGTAAGTCATACCCAGCGCAACGATGTCGTCGCTGCTCAGGCCCAGTTTGTTATTGTCATCCAGTTGGTTGATTTTATAATCAACAAACGCTGACATATTTTTGTTGAAATAATAGGTCGCGCCCAGATCGATATATTTCACGAGATCTTCGTCGCCGATACCTTCGATATCTTTGCCTTTAGACTGTACATAGCCCAGGGACGGACGCAGACCAAAATCAAACTGGTATTGTGCAACCACTTCGAAGTTCTGCGCTTTATTTGCAAAACCACCGGAAATTGGGGTCATGTTGCGGGTTTCGGAGTACATGGTCGCCAGGTAAATATTGTTCGCGTCATATTTCAGACCGGTTGCCCAGGCTTCCGCTTTGTCACCCTGACCACGGGTCAGCAGGTTCTGGTCATTGGTACGGTCAGAGTTAGTGTACGCGCCGCTGATGGCGAAGTCGCTGCCACCGAAGTCATACGTTACAGAAGTACCGAAACCGTCGCCGTTCTGCTTTTTGGCGTCACGGTTTTCGTTTTTACCCTGGTATTGCAGGGTCACATCCAGGCCATCAACCGCGCCGAAGAAGTCGGTGTTACGGTAGGTTGCCAGGCCGCTGGAACGCTTGGTCATGAAGTTATCAGTCTGAGCAGAAGAGTCGCCGCCGAATTCAGGGAACATATCGGTCCAGGCTTCAACGTCGTACAGCGCGCCCAGGTTACGACCGTAGTCGAAGGAGCCGAAGTTTTTCAGTTTCAGACCAGCAAATGCCAGACGGGTTTTCTGTGAAGAATCGCTCTCTGCTTTGTTACCAGAAAACTCAGCTTCCCAACGACCGTAACCGGTCAGTTGATCGTTAATCTGAGTTTCACCTTTGAAGCCGAAACGTACGTAAGTCTGGTCACCATCTTTAGAGGCATCATCACTGATATAGTGCATGGCTTTTACTTTGCCGTACACGTCCAGTTTATTGCCATCTTTATTATAAACTTCGGCTGCGTGTACAGATGCGGAAGCAACAACGCCCATTACCACTAATGCCAGAATACTCTTTTTCATTTTCAATCCTGAGTTTTATAAACGCGCTAAAATTCGCTGAGCAATGAACACCTGTTCTTGCCCCGTGAAAAACAGGAAGGGTTTTAACGTTCTGGAATTAAAGTTTTATGACAATTTGAGAATTAATTTAAAAAACTGTGATTTATTATTTCAGTAATAAAACTGTCAAAATCTACCGCTACGCTTACTGATCCCGCGCAACAAAGTGTTCCACATTGTGCGAAGGCAGTTGGCAACGGGGCTGAGTCCTGCTAAAACGTTCGTTTGACATCATTTTCCCTTATTGTTGAACGGCAGAGAATCATGAGTGACAGCCAGACGCTGGTGGTAAAACTCGGTACCAGTGTTTTAACAGGCGGATCGCGCCGCCTAAATCGCGCCCACATTGTTGAGCTTGTACGTCAGTGCGCTCAGTTACATGCCGCAGGGCATCGAATTGTGATTGTGACTTCCGGTGCAATCGCTGCCGGGCGTGAACACCTGGGCTACCCCGAACTACCCGCGACGATAGCATCCAAGCAGTTGCTGGCCGCCGTGGGACAAAGCCGACTCATTCAACTCTGGGAACAACTGTTTTCTATTTACGGCATTCACGTCGGCCAGATGTTGCTGACGCGTGCAGATATGGAAGACAGAGAACGCTTCCTGAATGCCCGCGATACGCTGCGTGCGCTGCTGGACAACAATATCGTTCCCGTCATTAACGAAAACGACGCCGTTGCCACCGCTGAAATTAAAGTGGGTGATAACGATAACCTCTCTGCGCTGGCGGCGATTCTGGCCGGAGCCGATAAACTCCTGCTTCTGACCGATCAGCAGGGGCTGTTCACCGCCGACCCGCGTTCTAACCCGGAAGCCGAACTGATTACCGATGTTCACGGCATTGACGATGCCCTGCGCGCCATCGCCGGTGACAGCGTTTCAGGCCTCGGAACCGGCGGAATGGGCACCAAGCTGCAGGCCGCCGACGTCGCGTGCCGTGCCGGTATCGACACCATAATTGCTGCGGGCAGCCGTCCTGGGGTGATTGGCGATGTGATGGAAGGTCTCTCCGTAGGGACGCGCTTCCACGCGCAGGAATCGCCACTGGAAAACCGCAAACGCTGGATTTTTGGTGCGCCTCCGGCTGGTGAAATCACCGTGGATGAAGGGGCGACCTCCGCAATTCTGGAAAGAGGGAGTTCATTACTTCCAAAAGGAATTAAAAGCGTGACAGGTAACTTCTCCCGTGGTGAAGTGATTCGTATCCGCAACCTTGCAGGTCGCGACATCGCTCACGGTGTCAGTCGCTATAACAGCGATGCGCTGCGCCGTATTGCCGGGCACCATTCCCAGCAAATCGATGCGATCCTGGGCTATGAATATGGCCCGGTTGCCGTGCATCGCGATGACATGATTATTCGTTAAGGAGCCTGAACATGCTGGAACAAATGGGCGCAGCTGCGAAAGCCGCCTCGTACAAACTGGCGCTCCTTTCCAGCCGCGAGAAAAACCGCGTGCTGGAAAAAATCGCTGATTATCTGGAATCGCAGTCAGCTGACATTCTGCGTGCCAACGAACAGGATTTAGCTGAAGCCCGTGAAAACGGCCTGAGCGAAGCTATGCTCGACCGCCTGGCGCTGACGCCAGAACGCCTGAAAGGCATCGCCGACGATGTACGTCAGGTGTGCAACCTGGCAGACCCGGTAGGGCAGGTGATTGATGGCGGGCTGCTCGACAGCGGTTTACGCCTTGAGCGTCGCCGCGTGCCGCTCGGCGTTATCGGTGTTATCTATGAAGCGCGTCCGAACGTGACCGTGGATGTGGCTTCTCTGTGCCTGAAAACCGGCAATGCGGCCATCCTGCGCGGCGGAAAAGAGACCTGGCGCACCAATGCCGCAACGGTAAAAGTCATCCAGCAGGCACTGCAAGAGTGCGGTTTACCCGCAGGCGCTGTTCAGGCCATTGAAAGCCCGGATCGCGCGCTGGTGAATGAAATGCTGCGTATGGACAAATACATCGACATGCTGATCCCTCGCGGTGGTGCGGGCCTGCACAAACTGTGCCGTGAGCAGTCGACGATCCCGGTTATCACCGGCGGTATCGGTGTGTGTCATATCGTTGTAGACGACAGCGCCGAAATTGAACCGGCGCTGAAAATCATCGTGAATGCGAAAACGCAGCGTCCAAGCACCTGCAACACGGTCGAAACGCTGCTGGTTCATCAGGGGATTGCGGATACGTTCCTGCCTGCACTGAGCAAGCAGATGGCGGAAAGTGGTGTAACGCTGCACGCCGAAGCTAACGCTCAGGCGTTGCTGCAAGAGGGCCCTGCGACGGTGGTTCCGGTAAAAGCAGAGCAGTATGACGATGAGTTCCTGTCGCTGGATCTGAACGTGAAAGTGGTGGCCGATCTTGATGACGCCATTGCGCACATCCGTGAACACGGTACGCAGCACTCTGACGCGATCCTGACCCGCACGCTGCGCAATGCCGACCGTTTTGTGAATGAAGTGGATTCATCCGCGGTATACGTGAATGCCTCAACCCGTTTCACCGACGGCGGCCAGTTCGGACTGGGTGCAGAAGTTGCCGTCAGTACCCAGAAGCTGCACGCACGCGGCCCAATGGGGCTCGAAGCGCTGACCACCTACAAGTGGATCGGTTTCGGTGATGATACGATTCGTGCGTAAATAAGCATGGGTGGTGCAAAAATAGCCGTTTGATTCGCAAGGCCATTGACGCACCACCCTGTTAGATCTACTCTTTTGCCCCGTGGTTACGCTCGTAACCGGCCTCTCAGGGCCGATATAGCTCAGTTGGTAGAGCAGCGCATTCGTAATGCGAAGGTCGTAGGTTCGACTCCTATTATCGGCACCATTCAAATCAAGTGATTACCTAACATCCAGGTAAATCACATTCTCCCCTTGTGCCGTATTTGTGACATTCCGACCAATAATCGCGTCAACATTTTCTAATGTGCACTGTATGAAATTCGGCCTGAAAGATGTATATATTTGAACCATTTCGATAGGCTCCTGGTCAATCAGTTACGTTTGGCTACCAGCGTCCTGCCGATGGCTTAGGATCGCAAGAAAAATAGTCAAATGATGGAACTGACTGGAAGGGGTTACTTATCGCATTTTCCAGCTATATCGCCAATGAAAGACTTTGTTGATGTTATCTGCTGAAAAGCAGGAATATTCATAACTTTTGTATACATTACTTTTTTATCTGTTGTGACAGACCATGTCTCAACAGTGATGCCGCCACCTGCCTGATAGCTACCTACAATGGTGTTGCTTGAGAGTGGGACATACCTCATATCCGAGAGAGGTTCGCCTGAGAGAGTTGTTACTGATGCCTTATCGTCATTAATGATCATCTTGAAAGCAGCCCCCGTTATCTGGTCATCAATAAATTCATATTCGTCCTGGCTAAATGAAGCTTTACCTTTAAGGCCTGAAATGATCCAGCAGTCGGCATAGGACATTAGAGGCAAAGACAAAAGTGTGAATGCAATTAAAGAGCGTCTCATATGAACTTCTCCCTGGCTTCAACTACAACACCAATAATCTTGCAATTACCATTGATTGGAATCATTGGCCACAAAGGAATAAGGTCCTTTAAATACCTCTGACCACCATCAATTACCCATTTTGTGAAAGACGCCTCGTTCGCATCAATCAGTTTTGTAACCACTAAGCTTCCATTAATTGTTCCTCTCCCTGTGCCTACCTCAGGAATGTCTGGCCCGACAGGAGATGCCATAGAATCCCCTTCAATCAGGAGTCAGAAACCATCTCCATGAAAATGGATATCACTGTGATACCATTCTTCAATTTCTTTGAGATAGTACGGCTCACAAGCTTCCGAGTATACGCCAGTGCTGACCAGGTTTATCGATGGATACTTCCCTTCAAGACTGTTTGGGGCAATGTACGTTATGTTCGAATCCGGGAAAATTTTCAATAACCAATCGACATTAACAACCAGATCTGAAGCAAGTTTTGGTAAAAATTCAAGGTGCTTGGTCTTTCCGTTCATAAGCGATTCTATTGATCGCTGAGAAGCCCCAACCTTCTTCGCTAAATCTACACTCGCTACTTTATTCAACATACAGTCACCCCGTAATGCCCCCTTTTAGTGCATCCCTTCGTCCATACCTGCCTGTACCAACCCTCATGAGCAACCACGCGCTGGCGCTGTCACGTCCCGACATCTATTTTTACCATTGGACAAAAAATGAACTGACGGCTATGTTTTAAAATGGCTGTCAATGTTGGCGTACAAGAACCACCTATAGCGAAACGGATAAAGGTGCAGGCGCGAATGCAAGCTAAAGCTAAACGATTGATTAAATCCCTTTTTTTCCATGAAACCTGGGATATTTTGATTGCTAAAAATAACCGTTCACATGCATTTCCTGCTAACACACTGGACATTCTGAGTCATGCCCGGACTAAACAGCTTAAAAAGAAATATACGTTTCAGGCCGATCCTTTCATTTTTGAACAAAACGATAAAGTTTACGTTTTTTATGAAGCAATGAACTTTCGGGATTCGCAGGGAACATTACGCTGCAGGATACTGAATGCCGAACTGGATGAGCTTGAGGATGTAAAACTCGAAGGTTTCGATAACATAAAGTGCCATTTATCATTTCCTTTTTTATATCAAAATGATGATAAGCTTTTTATGATCCCGGAATCATCAGAAAGAAATGAGGTTATTTTATTCGAGTCCACGGATTTTCCTGTGCACTGGCGCCAGGTCAAGGTTTTAGTCTCTGATATCGCCTTAACGGATAACATTCTTTTTGAATTGAATGGGGTTTTGTATCTGGCATCCACCACGATGGCTGATGAACTGGTTATCCATACAGCTAATGATATTATGGGGCCATGGCAGAAAATTACCCCAGAGCTACATGTTGCTAATCCGTATCATCGCGGGGCAGGCGCACCTTGCAGGGTAAATGGTAAAACGTACTTCTTTACTCAGGAGTGCACGCCGGAAAGCTACGGTAAGTCAGTTTATATAAAAGAGTTAATCACGCTTAACGCTCACAGTTTTGTTGAGAATCTTATTGAACAGATAAATTCTGGCATCAACCAGAGCGATGGCGTGCATACGTTGAACTTCACGGATAACTTTATTGTATATGATAGTAAAATCAATAAATTCAGTCTTTTTTCAGCGCTGAAAAAAGTTAACTATAAATTGAAGGTTAAATCCAGAAAAAACGCGCTTGCAGGGTAGTGTTAATAAAATCTGTTAATGACAGTAGCATTGGTAAATCAATAGTTGTTTACACCAAATATATTTGGAGACTGTATGGCAATTCTTGTTACTGGTGGAGCTGGCTACATTGGTTCACATACCGTTTTGACACTCCTGGAGAGAGGGGATGATGTTGTTGTCATCGATAACCTTTCGAATTCCTCACAAAAATCGCTGGACCGTGTCGCAGAGCTGACCGGGAAAAAGCCTGTGGTTTACATTGATAACATACTGAATAAAGAGATACTGAAAACTATTTTCTCCAGCCATAACATTACCGATGTTATTCATTTTGCTGGATTAAAATCGGTTTCTGAGTCAATCAAAGAACCACTTGCCTATTATGAAAATAATGTCACGGGAACCCAGATCTTACTCAATGAGATGTTAGCGTTTGGGGTGAAGCACTTTATTTTCAGCTCTTCCGCTACGGTGTACGGTAACCCGGAAAAAATTCCGTTAAGTGAACAATCCCGGACAGGTGGCTGCACCAACCCGTACGGCACATCAAAATTGATGGTTGAAAAGATTCTGGCGGATTTTTCACGCGCACAGCCTCAGTTCCGCATTACCTGTTTGCGTTATTTTAACCCTGTTGGGGCACATCCCTCAGGCAGAATTGGCGAAGATCCTGGTGGCATCCCTAACAATCTGGTCCCTTATATTTCCCAGGTGGCAATTGGGAAGCTGGGGAGCGTGTCGGTGTACGGCAATGACTATCCAACCCCCGACGGTACAGGTGTGCGTGATTACATTCATGTGATGGATCTGGCAACCGGTCATTTAGCGGCGCTGGATTCCGTGGATAAAGGCGACGCATATAAGATCATTAATCTCGGTACCGGTATCGGTTATTCCGTTATTAATCTTATTGAAGCCTTTGAAAAAGCGTCACAAAAGAAGATCAGCTATAAGATTGTCGGAAGAAGGCCGGGAGATATTGCTGAGTGTTGGTCTGACCCGTCTCTGGCACGTAAAGAGCTGGGTTGGGTGGCGACCCACAATCTTGATGAGATGATGCGTGATACGTGGAACTGGCAAAAAAATAATCCTGATGGCTATAAAGTGTAATGCTTAGCAGCAAGGAGTCTGGTTTCCAGGTTCCTTGCTGCTACTCTCTGCCGCAACGCCCGCTACAGGTCTGCTCATACCAGTGGTCTTTCAGAGTTGTTCGCGAGTACCAGGCTGCCAGGTCTAAAATCTGGCTGAGGACTGCTCAGAAGTTCTGTATACAACGTCATTAATGAATCCATGTGTTTGTTCAGGGAGTACACTTCACTCAAACGCCTGCGCCCCTGCAAGCCCATATTCCGCGCTTTCTCCTGACAATCGGCCAGCGTATCCATCGCATTCGCCAGATCTTGCGCATTGCCGGGTTCAAATAAGATCCCTTCAATTCCGTCACGAATTTGTTCCGGGATCCCGCCAATCCGCGATCCAATCACCGGCTTACCCAAAGACATCGCTTCTAACACCGCCATTGAGCAGTTCTCATTGCATTCCGAAGGCAGGATCACCGCCCGGGCTCGCTGAATAAGCGAATTGAGCACATCACCTTGTTGGACATACCCTAAAAACTCAGCCTCCGGGTACCGAGCAACCAGCTCGTCATACAACGGGCCATTGCCCACTATTTTCAGCGGGGTCTTATTCTTCATTTTCTGATGCGCAGCCAGCAATGTTGCCACGCCTTTTTCATGGCTCAGGCGGCCAAAGTACAGCATATAGCCGTCATCGCTCACGTCCTCAACGGGATGGCTATCATCAACGCCATTCACGATCACATCGATACGTGAATCAGGCAGAGTACGCAGTAACACGCCGCGTAAGAAGGCGCTGGGTGAAACAATCACATCCAGAGCCTGGTAATTTTGTGCGATATATTGCCAGGTCGCCTCTAACGAGAGCAGCAAACTCTTTGAGGCCGAACCGCCCTGGCATTTATGCTTAAAAGCATTGAAAACCGATCCGGTGATACAGGCATCACAGACCTTACCCTCGCGCAGCATGGAGTAGGCGGGGCACACAATCTTATAGTCGTGCGCGGTCAGCACCGTCTTGCAGCCAAAATTGCGTGCGACTTTGATAAGCGATGGTGTCATCTGGTGGTAGATGTTATGGAAGTGGACGATATCCGGGCGCTCTTTTTCCAGTAGCGCCTGCATCTTTTTACAGGCCCGGCTATTGTGAATAAAATTCACCGCCGTTTTGAGCCCCCCAATAAGATTACTCTCCTGATGGTAATCGACATTGCTGATGAAATACTCCGCATAATCAGAAGGGATGTTTTTTTCATGCTGCATGGAGAAATCAATCACCTGGACACCCGCCTGTTTCAGCATGGTGCGCTCCTGAAAATAAACGGTTTCCGCACCGCCTTTGATAAAAAAGAACTTATTCACTAATAAAATTTTCATTGCGCTTGCCTTGATTGTTCGTAAACAATTTTATTGTTTTGTGGACTTAGCGGATCGTGTACAGGATATATTACCCTTTTAACACGTCGCCCCAGAAAGTACAGCTAAGTCATACGCTTTGTAAGCCATGCAACAACGACCGATTCTGAATTGTTTCAACCACATAAATACAAGTAATGGCAAAATGCGATAGCGAAAATCTCAACGGTAAAGCGATATTATCAATGGATATTCCGATACGTGTTTCACGGAAAATTCATTCGATTTCTATATATTCAATGAACAGGGATAGAACATTGATGTTGTCATCAGTATCCGACTGTTCAAACAGTCATGCCTTCAGAATAAATAAGAAACAACATACCAATAACGGCAGGCTTAAACAACAGTATACACAAAGAAGTGGAGTCAGGATTCAGAATTTAGGGCGTCTTCATTAACATGATAACCACGATTAATTGCTGGTTGTCATGTTTGAAAAGACATAACTGGTTGAATAATTACACTTTTTAAAAGCTATGCATGATATATTTTTACTCCTGATGCGAACGTAATTTTTTGTAATTATTCGGTATGAAAAAACATATCAACCCTGGTCGGGGAGATATTTATAATGAAAATGTATTAGTGTCTGACCTGTTTATTATACTCTTCCCCCCTTTAATTAAGCCCGTCGGATTAAAAGCCTCTCGGTATAATAAATATTTACGGTTGGAAATAAGACTTTCAGGTGGTTGACAAATTTATGGCTGTGAAATATGGCTGTATCACTTCAACGTTTTCCCGGGAAATGGCCCGGGAAAGGTTTTCTAACGCTTCTTTTCTTCTGTCCCGCGTAACATGATTTATTTCTGCTCTGTGTGGTCTAAACGTGTCCCGTTGCCCGCCGCTTCCATTTCTGCCATCTGCTGAGTGAGCTTCTGGATAAAATGGTGTTGCAGGCTAACCGGAGAAATAATGGTGAGATTCGGGAACCAGTATCGAAGTAACGGAAATAGCTGGTTTTCATGCGCCATCTCGATCTGCACAATCACATCGCCGTTCGGCTCTTGTCGTATAATTTTTTGCGCGGGTAGTACGCAGCGGCGCTGGAAGTAATAACTGACTTCTGCCGCAATTTTGATGTGCACCTTCTGCTTATCCAGAGAAAACCACACGTCATCTTCTTCGGCGAAATATTTCGCGATGTGCGGCTCCGGGGTGAAATGTTCCGTTTGCAGTTTCAGCCAGCGGATTTTACTGAGCTGATATCCCTTCACATTGCCGTTCTCGACCGCACCGAGATACCACACGCCTTTGATATTAATCAACTGATAAGGGGCAACGGTGCGCAGCGTATTTTTATAGTGGAATTCGCAGATGCTGTTCTGGCGAATGGCTTTATCAAACAGACTGAAGTTATTTTCCAGCGCGCGTTTAGCGTCAGGATCGCCGGGCAGAGTACGGATGCTGAGCGATGATAAATCAGGCTTGAGAATGAGCTTATTGGCAGGAATTAACTCCTCCATGCCCAGCAGGCTGATTAGGTTCTGCAACTCTTTAAGAGTCTGGGGTCTGGCATACGCGGGGGACAGCCTGTAAATACCGTTACCATCATGAATGATTCGGTCGCCCAGGCGGTTAAGATCACGATACAGCGTACGCTCGCTGATATTAAATTCATCCAGAAGTTTCTGGCGTGAGACATAACCGTACTGATATAGCGCCGAAATAATGACGGTTATCCGTTGAACCATGACCTCATGTCCGCTCATGCGTGCTCCCCTGACAGTTTTTCCTTAAGGCTACTCTTGCTTTCTGACAGGTCATGTCAGAAAGCACCTGGCGGAGTAAATTACCGCCTGGAGAATCAGGTATCGGCAACAAGGGCGTATTTCTTAAGGAAAATATCGAGGGTGGTCAATATGTTGCTTTTAATACCCCTGATAATAGGAAGCTCAATAATGCGGTGAGGACGCGAGATAAAAGAGCGGTTTTTTACGCAGGTGCTGTATTCAGCCAGCGCGCATACTCACCCGGCCATGCAACCGTTTCTGTTCCCGGTCGCCCCATACCAAAGCCATGTCCGCCCGTCGGGTAGCGATGCAACTCGGTCGGGACATGGTTTGCCACACAGGCGTCATACATGATCAGAGCGTTGTGCGGATCGGAAAGCGGGTCGTCTCTCGCCTGCACGATAAAACAGGGGGGCGTATCGGGTGAGACAAAGTTCTGTACCGACCACGCGGCTTCTTCTGTGGCGCTGGCGTGTGGCCCAACCAGAATTTTGTGCGTTGAAGTATGGGTGTACGGTTTTTCGAGCGTGATAATCGGGTAGATCAGCGCGGCGCGATCGGGCCTGGCCGTTTGCTCATCAATCTCGTCCCGGGCGGGATAAGTACGAAAGTCTGGCCGCGTAGCCGCCATGCCCATCAGATGCCCGCCCGCAGAGAACCCGAGCACGCTGACCTGTTTCTCCCGCTGGTGGATAATCCGCAGCGCCCGCTGGGCATCCTGCAAGGCTACCCGATCCCCGTCGTGCCAGCCCTCTGCGGGCAGGCGATAGGTAAGGATATACGCCGTATAGCCGCGCGCGACCAGCCAGTGCGCGGCGGGCAGGGCTTCTTTACCGGTCTGGATTTGTTTATAGCCGCCGCCTGCGGCAATCAGCACGCCATGCCCGTTGCGCGCGCGCGGTGTCAGTACGCTAAGATCCGGTTCCGAAATGTGTCGTATTGCGCCAGAAGGCGATGCAATCCGCGGCCCTGTTGGCCCGCCGCCGCCCGGCGGTGTGCCGTTCCAGAGAGGGATCTGCATAAACTGTTCCGGTGCAAACGCGGCAAACGCCCTGTGGGGGAGGGCAACGGCGGCCGCTAACCCCATCAGAAAGTGGCGACGGTTCATGCCGGTTCTCCTGAAAACACTCAGCCCGTCTCCAGCATCCCAAAACTGACAATTCGGGCGCGGCCAAGCTCTTTCGCGCGGTACAGTGCCACGTCTGCCGCGCGCAGCAGGCTGTCGCTTTGGGCATGTTGCGGATAACTGGCGATACCGATAGAGACATCCACCGGGCCAATTTCAGAAAGCCCGTAACGCAGGGACAGCTCATGCACGGAATTGAAAATGTCCGTTGCGCAGGCTTGCGCCGCGTCTTCATTCGCCCCGGACAGGATCGCCAGAAACTCTTCCCCGCCATAGCGGAAGGCTAGCCCACCGTCATGCACGGCACGCTGAACAATCGATGCCACACTTTTTATCACCTGATCTCCCGCCTCGTGGCCAAAGCGATCGTTAATGCTCTTGAAGTGGTCGATATCAATCATCAGACAACTCATCGGCTCGTGGTTGCGCATTGCATGTGCCATCTGCGTGCGCAGCGTGTCTTCCAGATGATGGCGGTTTCGTAAGCCTGTGAGTGGGTCGAACAACGCTTTTTCAAGCAGCGCATCGCGCAGTCGCTGGTTTGCCAGCGCCAGCCCAAGCGCCTCGGCCATCAGCTCCAGATACGCCCGGGAAGGGGCGGTTTCCGGGGTAATGTTCTGGAAAGAGAGCAAGCCAATGGCCTCGCCCTGGGCGATAAGCGGTACGCACAGCGTGTTATTCAGGCTGGACTCCGGCAAGTGATAACAAGCGATATCCGGCTCACCATTCACCGGCGGGTGGCTCTGACCACGGCGCACGGCCCAGCATTCGTCCGGGTGGAACGGCGTATTTTTGCCCTCTGGCGACAGCCATTCGGCCACGCAGCGCATCTGCCACGGATCGCGGTCGAGAATGTATAAGCGCCCGGCGATGCCCGGCGCAATATTCGGGGCGAACAGCTCCGCGACGTTAATCACATCGGCGAAATTCTCACAGCCTTGCAGCCGCTGCGTCATGCGCGCCAGCAGTTCACGGATGGCCCAGTCGGCATCGCGCTCTTTTTCCAGCCGCTGGCGGGCCAGGCCGTTTTCCCGGAATATGTGAATGGCCTGCGCCATATCGCCAATCTCATCAATCTGGTTAAAGTTGGGCGTTTCAACGGCGTAATCTTGCGATGCCAGGCGATGCACCACATCGCTCAGACGCACAACCGGGCGCAGCACACGGCGCTTTAAGATGAACCCGAGCACAAACAAAAACAGCAGGGCGGTGGCGCCCACCATGATTTCAGACAGCGTGCGCAGGTTTTTGGAGGTTTTGGTGGCATCCGCCACCGCGGTACGGGCGCGTTTGTCCAGCAGCAAGCGGAAATGGTCAATCTGGTTCTGAACGCGATCCAGCTCCTGCTCATACGGCCCGCCGTACAGCAGCGCGACGGCCTGCGGGGCTTCATCGCGCGCCACGCTGGCTATCGCTGATTGCTGCTCGTCCTGTAGTTCATCAATTATTTTTAACCCTTCATGCAATAACGCCAGTTCCTCGCCTGTCGCCCCGTTGTCTTTCAGCCGGGACAGACGGGTCTCGATGGACTGTAACGACCCCTCTTTCTGGCGATATTCACTGAGTATTTGCGGCTCTTTTTTGACGACATACAGCCGGGCTAAGTCGGATAACGCCCAGGCATCGGTTTCAACATCTTCAGTGAGTTGATCAAAAACCTGCCGTTGCAGGACGGCCTGACGCTCGACAGTGTCTGCGTTTGAAGCCATCAGCATGACGATGCCAGAGGCGATAGTCAGGCATACCGTTGCACCGTATGCCCAGTTAGTGATCGTGGCAATTCTCACCGGTTAGATCCTTTTACGACTTAAGTGGGATAGCATCTTTGAAATTATAGAAAACGGCTGATTTCTCGCGAAAAAAAAGACGGCGCGAAGCCGTCTGGTGTGATCGTTATCGTCAATACACTATAAATCTGGAGGGCTTTTCCCTTCTTCGATAAAGTCAGGGTCCAGCTCCTCGGCGTTACCCTCATGGTCGCGGCCGGAGAAGAGATTCCAGCAGGCCAGAAACAGGGCGGCAATCAGTGGGCCAATGACAAAACCGTTGATGCCGTAAAGCTCCATTCCGCCAAGTGTTGAGATAAGGATCAGATAGTCCGGCATTTTGGTGTCTTTACCGACCAGCAGCGGGCGCAGAATGTTATCCACCAGCCCGACGATAAATACGAAGAAACCGACAATAAACAGCCCTTGCCACAGCTGGTGGGTGGCAAACAGGAAGATAGCGGCGGGCACCCAGACAATGGCCGACCCCACGGCAGGCACAAGGGAAAGGAATGCCATCAGTGCGCCCCACAAAACGCTGCCATCAATATCCACAATCGCAAACGCAATGCCGCCAAGCAGCCCCTGAACCACCGCCACAACCGCTGTGCCTTTCACCGTGGCGCGCGACACGCCCACGAATTTAGCGAACAGATGTTGTTTGGCAAAATCAGAAAGCGGCAGGGAATCCAGGATCTGCCGGACCAGGTACGGCCCGTCTTTGAGCAGGAAAAACAGCAGATACAACATAATGCCGAAGCTGATAGCAAAGCCGAATGTGCCTTTGCCGATCAGGAATGCGCTCCCTGCCAGATATTGCCCGCCCTGTAAGGCCACATCAGAGAGTTTTTTCTGAATTTGCGCTGCGTTATCCAGATTATGATCGGCGAGGAAGCCGCTGGCCCAGCCCGGCAGGTGCGCAAACAGGCTGGCAACCACTTCCGGGAACTGCGTGTTGTTTTGCTGAAGCTTGGTGTACACGACGTTCAGCTCGATAGCGAGTGACGAGAGGATCACCATCAGTGGAATAAAGACGATCAGACAAATCAGGCCAATGGTCAAAAGCGACGCCAGCCCGTTACGATCGCCCAGCGCGGCGCGCAGCTTGTTTTTTACCGGGTTAAAGATGATGGTCAGGATCGCGGCCCAGAGGATCGCAGAGAAGTAAGGCGACAGCACATCAAAGAAGGCCCAGGTGACGAGGGCGAGAATGAAAAGAAAGAAACCTTTGGTCAGTCCGTTAAATCGCATCAGTTGATCCTGTAACTAAGAAACAGTGTCGACTATAGAACCGTTTACGGGATTTACCAATAATTGTGCGGTAGGAGAATTATGAATACCACTCATAACCACATCCCATTTACCCCTGATTATTCAACACTCCATTGCGATTATTATTATCACCCAACGCAATAATACCCGGAATGCTATGACCTCCCCCAAAACCACTGGTTTACCCTTTGTGCTGATCCTGAGCGCCTTAATGGCGTTCACCTCACTTTCTACTGATATCTACCTGCCCGCCATGCCAGTGATGACGGCCGATCTTCACGGCAATGCCGAACTGACCATCACCGGTTTTTTAATCGGTTTTGCTATCGCTCAGTTAATCTGGGGCCCAGTCAGCGATCACCTCGGTCGCCGCATTCCGCTGTTTATCGGCATGGCGCTGTTCGTGATTGGTTCGGCGGGTTGCGCGCTGGCGACCGACATTACCCATATCGTTTTCTGGCGGGTGTTTCAGGCGTTAGGCGCCTGCACCGGGCCGATGCTGGCGCGAGCGATGATCCGCGACCTGTTCAGCCGTACCCGCGCGGCACAAATGCTGTCGACGCTGGTGATTGTGATGGCCATCGCCCCGATTGCCGGGCCGCTGATTGGCGGGCAGATGATCAAATTCACCTCCTGGCACAGCATCTTCTGGCTGTTGGTGGTGATTGGCATCCTGATGTTTGCTTCGCTGTGGTGGCTGCCAGAAACGCTGGCGGAAGAGAAACGCGTTAAGGCCTCGGTAAAAGGGGCGTTCAAAAACTATGCCGCGCTGCTGCGTAACCGCAAATTTATGCAGTTCACCCTCAGCCTGACCAGCTACTACGTGGCGGCCTACGCGTTTATTACCGGTTCGCCGTTCGTTTATATTCGCTACTTCGGCGTCGCCCCGCAATATTACGGCTGGCTGTTCGCCGTTAATATCGTGGGTGTGATGGGCATGAGTTTTGTGAACCGCAGGCTGGTTAATCGCTATTCGCTTGAGATACTGCTCAAATATGCCTCAGGCGTCGCGGCGCTTGCCGCCGTGGCGATGGCTGCCAGCGTCTGGTTCCATGTGGGCGGCATTGCCCTGATTGTGGTGCTGATTTTTATCTTCTTCTCGATGAACGGCATTATTGCCGCCAGCTCCACCGCTGCCGCGCTGGATGCGGTGCCAGGCAATGCAGGGTCGGCTTCTGCGCTGATTGGCTCCCTGCAATACGGCAGCGGCATTGTTTCGTCCTTGCTGCTGGCGACACTGAGCGATGGCACGCCGTGGACAATGGCGTGGATCATCGCGTTGTTTGCCACTCTCGCCATGCTGCTGGCGCAGAAAAAATAGTCAGATATCCTCAAACAGCGAGCTGACCAGCGCAATATGCGCTTTCACGCCCACTGCCAGCGCCGCCTCATCAATGCGGAAATGCGGGTTGTGGACGTTCCACACCGCGCCTTTCTCCTGGTTGCCGCAGCCGATAAACAGGAACGAGCCGGGGATTTTCTCCTGATAAGAGGAGAAATCCTCGCTGCCAAACAGGGCGCGGTCGGCAAGTTGCAGGGTATCGTCGCCAAAGTGTTCGGCAATTGCCGCTCTGGCGATGGCATTGGTGTCGGCGTGATTGTTGCCAACGGCGTAGCCTTGCTGCCAGCGGATCTCAGCGCGTGCGCCGTGGGCGCTCACTACGCCTTCAACAATGCGCTGCATCAGCTGTGGTACCTGCTCGCGCACCTGCTGGTTATGGGTACGCACGGTGCCTGCCAGACGGGCGCTGTCCGGGATAACGTTATAGCTGTCACCCGCCTGGAAGGTGGCAATGGTAAGCACCGGGGCGTTGATGGGGTCGAGATTACGCGCCACCACGTTTTGCAGAGCAGTAACCACTTCAGCACCAATAACCACCGGGTCGATACAAAACTGCGGCATCGAGCCGTGGCCGCCCTGACCATAAATAGTGATATCGAAGTTGTCGCTGGAGGCGACATACACCCCTTCTTTCAGCGTGATTTTGCCGGTCGGACTGGTCGGGAAAACGTGCAGGCCAAAGATCTTCTCCACATCATCGACCACGCCTTTTTCGACCAGCTCACGCGCGCCGCCCGGTGGCACTTCTTCGGCTGGCTGGAAGATAAACTTGATGCTGCCGTGCAGCTGGCTGCGCAGATGGCAAAGAACCTTCGCCGCGCCCATCAGCATTGCGGTGTGCGCATCGTGGCCGCAGGCGTGCATCACGCCAGCTCTGGTTGAACTGAAGGTTTCGCCGCTCTCTTCCTGTAACGGCAGGGCGTCGATGTCCGCACGCAGCGCCCACATTGGGCCGGGTTTGTCACCGTGCAGTACTGCAATCACGCTGTTCTCTACCGGGCGGCTCAGCTCCAGCTCCGGCAGGGTTGCCAGCTCGCGGGCGATATAATCCGCTGTCGGTTTCTCCTGGAAAGAGAGGTCCGGGTTGGCATGAATATGTCTGCGCCAGCGGATCACATCTTCATTGACGTCGCGGATAAGGTTTTCAATCGTACTTTTCATCACAGTCTCCTTCAGTCAGTCACGGGTTGCGAAGTGGCAGTTTTTTTGATTAACGGCGTGATAGCCACGCCGGCGCACACCATCGCCAGTGACAGGAAAATAAATGCGCTTTCATAGCTGTGGCTTTGCCCGACCAGATAGCCAATCACCACCGGGGAAACGAAACCGCCCAGCGTGCCGCCGGTATTGATAAGGCCAATCGCCGAGCCCATGGTGCTTTCCGGCAGGCGCTTCATCGGCAGGGTGAAGGCGGTCACGAAGGTCGCCATCAGGAAGATCTCCCCCACAAACAGCAGGGCGCTGGCGGATAGCGCGGTCGAGGTATGGAAAATCCCGAGAATGGCGGCGGCGCTGATCAGCGCGCAGACCAAAATCACCTGCGGCTCGCGGTTGTGGAAATACTTGCCTACCAGCCAGCCGGTACAGAGCGAAGAGAGCCAAATCCCCGCGCCGCCTGCGGCCACAATGTAGCCTGACACTTCCAGCGGCATCCCCATGCTTTGCACGAAGAATTTTGGCAGCCAGGCCATCAGGCCATAGCTTGGAATGTTGACGCAAAACACCGAGATAAACAGCAGCAGTACCGTGGGGTTACGCCACAGGACGCCGCTGCGCTCCTGCGATTGCGGCCGTGGCGCAGGCTTGTGATACGGCACGCGCAGGGCGATCAGCAATGCGATGGCGCAGGCAACGATCCCTAATGAAACAAAGGAGAGATGCCAGCCCAGGTGTTCCAGCGCCGAGACGGCCACAATCGGCCCGACGGTCATCGCCAGCCCTGCGGAAGAGAGCAGCACCGACTGGGCAAAGGTGCGTTTTTCCAGCGTGAAGTTGCTGACTACCGCTTTGGCGCACGAGCAGGGGTAACCGGAATGCCCCACGCCTGAGAGAAAGCGGAACACCAGCAGCAGACCAAAACTCATCCCCAGCGCGCCGAAGCACAGGGCGAAGATCCCCAGGGCGCACAGGGACATGATCAGCATGGGTTTGTAGCCGATACGGTCGTTCAGCCAGCCTGCGGGCACCTGAAACAACGAATAGGCGAGAAAGAAGATCCCGGTAATGTAGCCAAGCTGCGCGGTGCTCAGCCCGAACTCTTTTTCGATGGGCAGCAGGGCAAAGCCCATCACGGTTTTATCGATATACACCACGACATAGCCGATAAAGAGTAAAAAAATCATCTGTGACTGGCTTTTCATTATGTTTTCCGCCTGGCGTCAGAGTGCGATGAGAGAGGTTGTGTGCCCTCTGAATCTAGGGGTTTACCGAAAAGGCGGGAAGATATAATTTTTCTATAGGTGATGCTTTTTTGTTATAGGGTGGGTGATGAAATATTTGCCAAAAATTGGCCATCTTCAGGCTTTTCGTCAGGTCGCGCGTAGCGGCAGTATTCGTTCGGCATCGCGTGAGCTGGGCGTTTCGCAGCCCGGTTTAAGCCGTACCTTGCGTGAGCTTGAGCAAACTTTAGGCACACAACTTTTATTACGCAGTAAAGAGGGCATTGCCCTGACGGAAGCGGGGATCGCCTTTTCGCAGCGGGCGGAGTGGGTGCTTGAAGAGCTAAAACGCGCCGCCGAAGAGGTGGAGCAGATTAATCACTATACCCACGGGCGGCTAACGGTGGGGTTTTCATCGCTGATTGCCCTGACCGTGTTTCCCGGTGTGGCCGATGCCTTTAAACAGACGCTGCCGCAGGTGCTGCTGACGGTCAAAGAGGGGCAGCTCTCTTCGCTGCTGCCAGGCGTGCGTAACGGCGAAATCGATATCGCCATTGGGTCTGTTGATCCCATGGTGCCGCCGGAAGGGGTGATGATCGAGCCGCTGTTCACCTCGCCGTTTTGTATTATTGCCCGCAAAGGACACCCGCTGGCAAACGCCGACAATCTTCTGGCGCTGCGCCAGGCCAAATGGCTGCTGCCCGAGTCCTCTATGGGGTATTACCAGCAACTGCAAAATGAGCTGAGCCATTTTTACCGCCAGGTGGAGGTCACTCCGCTGCGCACGGACTCCGTGATCACCGGGCTGAATATGGTGCTCAACGCCGATTATCTGACGGTGGTCGCCAGGGCGATGTGTCAGCCGTTGCAGCTTGACGACAGGCTGGTGGCGCTGCCGATAACCCAGTTGCCCTCGGCCCAGTATTGCGCGGTGTGGTCGCAAAAATCGGCGATGACCACCAATGCCCGCCAGTTTTTGATTCGCCTGCGCGAGGCCTGCCGGCGGTTTAGCTGGTAGCCAGCAGATCCCACTTTCGACTGACCGAGGATTTCAGTCTCTCGCGCCATGCTCTAAGTATCTGCTTACGGAGGTGCTTATGGCCTGGCGACCCATTCTCTATGTGATCCTGACAACTCATCCCCGTCTTAGCGCGCGGCGTGCCCGTCTGCGCCTGGTCCACGGCTAGCTTTTTGTTAACAATCGCGGTATAACACACCTTCTTTGGATGTTTAGATGTCCATACGTATAGAAGGTAATATGCAAACACAACAAGAAAATGGGCAGCTTAAGCGCACCATGAAAACACGCCACCTGATTATGCTCTCGCTGGGTGGCGTGATTGGCACAGGGTTATTTTTCAATACCGGATACATTATTTCGACAACCGGGGCCGCGGGCACGCTGCTGGCGTATCTGATTGGCGCGCTGGTGGTCTGGCTGGTGATGCAGTGTCTGGGCGAGCTTTCCGTCGCGATGCCAGAAACCGGCGCGTTTCACGTTTACGCTGCCCGCTATCTTGGCCCGGCCACCGGTTACACCGTGGCGTGGCTTTACTGGCTCACCTGGACGGTGGCGCTCGGTTCGAGCTTTACCGCCGCCGGATTCTGTATGCAGTACTGGTTCCCGCAGGTGCCCGTCTGGGCGTGGTGTGTGGTGTTCTGTGCGGTGATTTTTGGTCTGAACGTTATCTCCACGCGCTTCTTTGCCGAAGGGGAATTCTGGTTCTCGCTGATCAAAGTGATCACCATCATCGCCTTTATTATTCTTGGCGGCGCGGCGATCTTTGGTTTTATCCCGATGCAGGACGGTTCACCGGCGCCGGGCTTAACGAATATCACGTCTGAAGGCTGGTTCCCGCACGGCGGCCTGCCGATCCTGATGACCATGGTGGCGGTGAACTTTGCCTTCTCCGGCACCGAGCTTATCGGCATTGCGGCCGGGGAGACGGAAAACCCGCATAAGGTGATCCCGGTGGCTATCCGCACCACCATCGCGCGTCTGATTATCTTCTTTATCGGCACCGTGTTTGTGCTGGCGGCGCTTATCCCGATGCAGCAGGCGGGTGTAGAAAAGAGCCCGTTCGTGCTGGTGTTTGAAAAGGTCGGCATCCCTTATGCCGCAGACATTTTTAACTTTGTGATCCTGACGGCGATCCTCTCTGCGGCCAACTCCGGGCTGTATGCCTCGGGCCGGATGCTGTGGTCGCTCTCGAACGAGAAAACGCTGCCGCGCTGCTTTGCCCGCGTCAATAAAAATGGCGTACCGCTGACGGCGCTCTCCGTTTCTATGCTGGGCGGCGTGCTGGCGCTGTTCTCAAGCGTAGTGGCACCAGACACGGTGTTTGTGGCGCTGTCGGCGATTTCCGGCTTCGCGGTGGTGGCGGTGTGGATAAGCATCTGCGCATCGCACTTTGTTTTCCGCCGTCGCCATGTGCAGTCTGGCCAGCCGCTGTCTGCGTTGCAGTATCGCGCGCCGTGGTATCCGCTGGTGCCGGTGCTCGGGTTTGTGTTGTGCGTGGTAGCCTGCGTTGGCCTGGCGTTTGACCCCAGCCAGAGAATCGCTCTTTACTGCGGGATACCCTTCGTCGCGCTGTGTTATGGTGCGTATTACCTGACCCGAAATCTGACAACGCAGGAGCCTGAACATGTCGCAGAATAATCCGCTGAGCGCCATCCTTGAAACACAACCCTTTGTTATTCTGGATGGGGCGATGGCAACGGAGCTGGAAGCGCGCGGTTGTAACCTTGCCGATAGTCTGTGGTCGGCCAAAGTGCTGGTAGAAAACCCGGAACTTATCCGTGAAGTGCACCTCGACTATTTCCGCGCCGGGGCGCAGGTGGCGATTACCGCCAGTTACCAGGCAACACCCGCAGGTTTTGCGGCACGCGGCCTGGATGATGCGCAATCCCGCACGCTGATTGGCAAAAGCGTGGAGCTGGCGCGCAAAGCGCGCGAAGCCTACCTGGCTGAAAACCCACACGCGGGCACGCTGCTGGTGGCGGGTTCTGTAGGGCCATACGGCGCGTATCTGGCGGATGGTTCAGAATACCGTGGTGACTATGTGCGTAGCGCAGAAGAGTTTACCGCGTTCCACCGTCCACGCGTGGAAGCGCTGCTGGATGCCGGGGCCGATTTGCTGGCCTGTGAAACGCTGCCCTCTTTTGCCGAGAGTAAAGCCCTTGCCGCGTTGCTGAGTGAGTATCCGCGCGCCCGCGCGTGGTTCTCGTTTACCCTGCGCGACAGCGAGCATTTAAGCGATGGCACACCGCTGAGTGAAGTGATTGCAGAGCTGGCGCACTACCCGCAGATTGTGGCGCTGGGTATTAACTGTATCGCGCTGGAGAACACTACGGCGGCGCTGCATTATCTGCAAAGCCTGACTTCACTGCCGCTGGTGGTTTATCCCAATTCCGGTGAGCACTATGATGCAGTGACGAAAACCTGGCACCACCACGGTGAAGCCTATGAAACGCTGGCGGGTTATTTACCGCAGTGGCTGGCGGCAGGCGCAAAATTAATTGGTGGATGTTGTCGCACCACGCCGAAAGATATTGCTGAGCTAACGTCTCAGCGCTGAGGCCTTCGCCGGGTGGTGGCTACACCTTACCCAGCCTACATATTTTACTCACCGTAGGCCGGGTAAGGCGTAGCCGCCACCCGGCAAAAAAACACCGCACAAAATTCACTTTCCTTTCCCGATTTTTATCTAAAAACGAATCGCTATTAACGATTCTTTTTTATTCCTTTATCAAAAATCGGCTGCCGGAAATACTGCCTCCATAACGACAAGGGGAGCAGACAGTATGGCAATTTCATCGCGTATTACTTTACTCGGCGCACTGGCGCTGTGGGCATTTCAGGCGCAGGCGGTGGATGTCACCGTCGCGTATCAAACCTCTGCGGAGCCGGCAAAAGTCGCGCAGGCAGATAACACCTTCGCCAAAGAGAGCGGTGCGAAAGTGGACTGGCGCAAATTCGACAGCGGGGCGGCCATTGTGCGTGCGCTGGCTTCTGGTGACGTGCAGATTGGTAACCTCGGCTCAAGCCCGCTGGCGGTCGCGGCCAGCCAGCAGGTGCCGATTGAAGTCTTCCTGCTGGCGTCTCAGTTGGGTAACTCTGAAGCGCTGGTGGTGAAGAAAAACATCACTAAACCAGAAGATCTGATTGGCAAGCGCATTGCCGTTCCGTTTATTTCCACCACTCACTACAGCCTGCTCGCCGCCCTGAAACACTGGGGGATTAAGCCGGGACAGGTGCAAATCATTAACCTGCAACCCCCGGCGATTATTGCGGCCTGGCAGCGTGGCGATATTGACGGCGCATACGTCTGGGCACCGGCCGTGAACGAGCTCGAAAAAGAGGGCACCGTGCTGACCGACTCCGAAAAAGTGGGGCAGTGGGGCGCACCGACACTCGACGTGTGGGTCGTGCGTAAAGACTTCGCGGAAAAACATCCTGATGTGGTGAAAGCCTTCGCGAAAAGCGCCATCGATGCGCAGCAACCCTATATCAGCAACCCCGATGAGTGGCTCAAACAACCCGCTAACCTGGAAAAACTCTCGCGTCTGAGCGGCGTGCCGGAAGCCGATGTGCCGGGGCTGGTGAAAGGGAATACCTACCTCACACCCGCGCAGCAGGTTCAACAGCTGACGGGGCCAGTGAACAAAGCGATTCTGGACACCGCCACATTCCTCAAAGAGCAGGGCAAAGTGCCTGCGGTGGCGGCCGACTATAGCCAGTACGTGACCGACCGCTTCGTGAAATAAGGAGGCAGCCATGCTGAATATTACAAACCTGCACGCCAGCTATGGCGGAAAACCGGCCCTGGAGGATATCAACCTGACGCTGGACAGCGGTGAGCTGCTGGTAGTACTGGGGCCATCCGGCTGCGGTAAAACCACGTTGCTGAACCTGATTGCCGGGTTTGTCCCTTATCAGCATGGCGCTATTCAACTGGAAGGGAAACGGGTAGACGGCCCCGGCGCTGAGCGTGGTGTGGTCTTTCAGAATGAAGGGCTTCTGCCGTGGCGTAATGTGCAGGAAAACGTCGCGTTTGGCCTGCAACTGGCGGGGGTAGGGCGCGAACAGCGGCTGGATATCGCACGGCAGATGCTAAAAAAAGTCGGGCTGGAAGGGGCGGAAAAACGCTTTATCTGGCAGCTTTCGGGCGGCCAGCGTCAGCGGGTCGGGATTGCCCGGGCGCTGGCGGCCAATCCGCAACTGTTATTGCTGGATGAGCCGTTTGGCGCGCTGGATGCCTTTACCCGCGAGCAGATGCAAACCCTGCTGCTGCGCCTGTGGCACGAAACCGGTAAGCAGGTGCTGCTTATCACCCATGACATCGAAGAAGCGGTGTTTATGGCGACCGAGCTGGTGTTGTTATCGCCGGGGCCGGGGCGCGTGCTGGAGCGCCTGCCGCTCGATTTCGCCCGTCGCTACGTGGCGGGAGAACCGGTGCGCAGCATTAAGTCCGACCCGCTGTTTATCGAACAACGTGAATACGTGCTGAGCCGCGTATTTGAACAACGGGAGGCGTTCTCATGAGCATTGTCTTCAGTGAAAAAACACGTCGTCCTCGCCTGAGTTTACGCTGGCCGTTTTCGCGTCAGGTCACGCTGAGCGTCAGTACGCTGCTGGTGTTACTGGCGGTGTGGTGGGCGGTTGCCGCCCAGCAGTGGATTAGCCCGCTGTTCCTGCCGCTGCCGGGACAAGTGCTGGCCAAACTTATCACCATTGCCGGGCCGCAGGGGTTTATGGATGCCACGCTGTGGCAGCATCTGGCGGCGAGCCTGGCCCGTATTCTGGTGGCGCTGCTGGCGGCGGTGATTATCGGGATACCGGTGGGGATCGCGATGGGGCTGAGCCCCACGGTGCGCGGCATTCTCGACCCGTTGATTGAGCTTTATCGTCCGGTGCCGCCGCTGGCGTATCTGCCGCTGATGGTTATCTGGTTTGGCATTGGCGAAACCTCCAAGATCTTGCTGATTTATCTGGCGATTTTCGCGCCTGTGGCGATGTCCGCGCTGGCGGGGGTAAAGAGTGCCCAGCAGGTGCGCATTCGCGCCGCACAGTCTCTTGGTGCCAGTCGTACGCAGGTGCTGTTGTTTGTGATTTTACCCGGCGCACTGCCGGAGATTTTAACCGGGCTGCGGATCGGGCTTGGGGTGGGCTGGTCAACGCTGGTGGCGGCAGAGCTGATTGCCGCAACCCGCGGTCTGGGGTTTATGGTGCAGTCGGCGGGCGAGTTCCTGGCGACTGACGTGGTACTGGCAGGGATTGCGGTGATCGCCGTGATTGCCTTTGGATTAGAACTGGGGCTGCGTGCGCTACAGCGCCGCCTGACACCCTGGCATGGAGAAATACAATGAGTGAACGTCTGATCATTACCCCGCTGGGGCCGTACATTGGCGCGCAGGTGTCGGGCCTGGATGTGACCCGCCCGCTGAGCGATAACCAGTTTGAGCAGCTGTACCACGCAGTGCTGCGTCATCAGGTGGTGTTCCTGCGCGAGCAGGCGATCACGCCGCACCAGCAGCGTGCGCTGGCACTGCGCTTCGGCGATCTGCATATCCATCCGGTCTATCCTCACGCCGAAGGTGTGGAGGAAATTATTGTTCTGGATACCCACAACGATAACCCACCGGATAACGACAACTGGCATACGGATGTGACCTTTATTGAGACCCCGCCTGCCGGGGCGATCCTTGCGGCGAAGCTGTTGCCGGAGACGGGTGGCGATACGCTATGGACAAGCGGAATAGCGGCGTTTGAGGCGCTGTCGGCACCGTTTCGGACGCTGCTGAGTGGGCTGCGGGCAGAGCATGACTTTAAGAAATCGTTCCAGGAGTACAAATACCGTAAAAGCGAAGAGGAGCATCAGCGCTGGCAGGAGGCTGTCGCTAAGCATCCGCCGCTGCTGCACCCGGTGGTGCGCACGCATCCGGTGACGGGCAAACAGGCGTTGTTCGTGAATGAAGGCTTTACCACGCGGATTGTGGATGTGTCAGAGAAAGAGAGCGAAGCGCTGTTAGGTTTCCTGTTCGCCCATATCACCAAACCTGAGTTCCAGGTGCGCTGGCGCTGGCAGGAAAATGACCTCGCCATCTGGGATAACCGCGTCACACAGCATTACGCCAATGCGGATTACCTGCCGCAGCGTCGGATCATGCAGCGTGCGACAATTTTGGGGGATAAACCGTTTTATCGTGCGCCTTGATTGCCGGGTGGCGGCGTTGCCTTACCGGGCCTACGTATCATTGTAGGCCCGGTAAGCGCAGCGCCACCGGGCAACGGAGCTAAAGGTGCGCCTCAATATACCGCTGATAGCGATTCGCTTTGAGATACGTTAAGTCCACCAGCACCAGTCCGTCGATGCAGTTGTTGAATGCCGGATCGCTGCCAAAATCGATAAACTGCACCCCGCCTGGCTCGCACAGCTCAGAATACTGTTTGTAGAGTGGTGGAATGCCGCAACCCAGATTTCCGAGCAGGGATTTCAGCTTCGTCAGGTCATCCACGTAATCGACGCCACCAAACTGGGCCAGCACGTCCGGTAGTGAAGCCGGATAAGGCTGACGCGAAGCGGCTAACGGATGGCTTGCCGGGAACCACAGGCGGTAAAATGCCACCAGCAGATCCCGCGCGGCAGGCGGTAAGCCACCGGAAATAGAAACCGGGCCAAACAGATAGCGATAGTGCGGATAACGCGCCAGATAGGCACCAATCCCTGACCACAGATAATCCAGCCCACGGCGTCCCCAGTAGCGCGGCTGAATAAAGCTGCGCCCCAGTTCAATGCCGTGCTCCAGCACATCCTGCATTTTGTCGTCGTAGTGGAACAGGCTATAGCTGTACAGCCCGTCCACGCCGCGCCTGTCGACCTGCATTGCCGTTGGCATAAAGCGATATGCGCCGACAATTTCCAGATCCTCGTCATCCCACAGGATCAGGTGCAAGTAATCGTCGTCGTAGCTGTCGGTGTCACGGCGTTTGCCGCTGCCTTCACCCACGGCACGAAACGCAATTTCGCGCAGACGCCCCAGTTCACGCAGAAGCGGGGCATCTTCCTGTGCGTTGCGCTGCCACAGATAGATCGTTTTACCGTCGCTGGTTTTCCCCAGACACTCGGCCTGCGCCAGCTCGCGTTTTAGCGTAGCCCGGTCTTCCGGGCGCGCAATGGCGCACTGGGTTTTGAATACGCCAGGCAGTCCCTTGCCAAGACGCATCACGTGCTGACGGCACTGTTCGGCCATCTCACGTGGTGAAAGTGTGGTGCTAAACCAGTTATCCCAGCCAATCTGCTGGCCAATTTTAATCGGCAGCTGGCTGTGGCGACGCCGGAACATCTGCTGCATTAACAGCAGCATGGAGAGCGTCGGCGAAACCAGTGTGCTGGCATAAAACAGCAGGCTGTTATGCGCCTGAATATGCACCGGCAGCAGCGGCGCGCGCAGTTTGCTGGCCAGCTTGATAAAGCCAGAGTGCCATTTTTTATCGCGGATACCTTTGCGCGTCGGGCGCGAGACTTCTCCCGCCGGGAAGAAAATCAGCACCCCGGCGTTTTGCAGATGTTGTTCCATCTGCATCAGCGATGCTTTCGCCGTCTTGCCACCCATGTTGTCCACCGGAATAAACAGCGAGCTGAGTGGCTCCAGGTGCGTCAACATCCGGTTGGTTACCACTTTCACATCGCGGCGTACGCGGGAAACGGCATACATCAGCGCCAGTCCGTCAAGGGTGCCGGTAGGGTGGTTAGCGATAATGACCAGGGGGCCATGTTCGGGGATTTGTTCGAGATCGCGGGCGGAAACGGTGCAGAGAATGTCGAGATGCTCCAGGACTTGCTCCACCATATCCAGCCCTTTCAGGTGGCGGTGGGTTGCTGCAAACTGCTGGAATTCTTCTTCGTAGAACAGTCTTTTTAACAGACTTTTTTGCCAGGGGGCGGGCCTCGCCTGAGGCCAAAGGTCATCAAGAACGCTGTCGAGACTAAACATGGTAACTCCTCCTGCCGTCTTGCCCAGACAGTAGAAGGGGGAGATGTCGTTTGTATTGCAGTTTGGTGAAGATTAGCGCAGAGAGTAGGCCGGGTAAGGCGAAGCCGCCACCCGGCGCTAAAGCGGATTAACGCAGAATTTTCTTCTCGGCCAGATCCAGCGCGAAATAGCTGAAGATCAGATCCGCGCCCGCGCGTTTGATCGCGCCCAGGCTTTCGAGGATCACTTTCTCTTCGTCAATCGCACCCGCCTGCGCGGCGAATTTGATCATCGCGTACTCACCGCTCACCTGGTAGGCACCCAGCGGCAGTTCGGTACGTTCGCGGATATCGCGCAGGATATCCAGATACGCACCAGCCGGTTTCACCATCAGGCAATCTGCACCCTGGGCTTCATCGAGCAGGGATTCACGGATCGCTTCGCGGCGGTTCAGCGGGTTCATCTGGTAGGTTTTACGATCGCCTTTCAGCGCCGTGCCGGCAGCTTCACGGAACGGACCGTAGAAAGAGGACGCGAATTTAGTGGAGTAGGACATGATAGCCGTGTCGGTGAAACCGGCGGCATCCAGCGCCTGACGGATTGCCTGGACCTGGCCATCCATCGCCGCAGAAGGGGCGATGAAATCCGCACCGGCAGCAGCAGCAACCACGGCCTGTTTGCCCAGGTTCAGCAGGGTGGCGTCGTTATCCACACCGTGATCGCACAGCACACCGCAATGGCCGTGAGAGGTGTATTCGCAGAAACAGGTGTCGGACATAACGATCATTTCCGGCACGGTCTCTTTGCAGATGCGAGACATGCGTGCGACCAGGCCGTCTTCTTTCCACGCATCGCTGCCGGTGGCGTCGGTATGGTGGGAAATGCCGAAGGTCATGACCGAGCGGATACCGGCATTCGCAATGCGTTCGATCTCGCGTGCCAGATACTTTTCCGGGATGCGCATGACGCCCGGCATAGCATCGATGGCTTTGTAATCATCGAGCTCTTCTTCAACAAAAATCGGCAACACCAGATCGTTTAAGGTCAGTGTTGTCTCTTCAAACATAGCGCGCAGTGCCGGTGACTTGCGCAGGCGACGGGGACGAGCAATTAAATCGGTCATGATATGCCTGACGTTGAGGAACAATGAGGCACAGTGTACCCGAAATGTAGCCTGTCTGTTTTACTAAAGTGGTCGTTTAGGCAATGACAAGCAGAAGCTGTTATTTACGCTTTGAACAACCAGGTAAATCAACGCGAAATAATACATATTATGAATAGTGGATACTCTTACTTTTAATCGATATTAATTATTCATTGCAGGCTGAGCGGGCTTTGTATGAATAAGTTTTCTCTTCTTTGTTTTTCTTTTATTTAGGATGTGTTCTCAATGGTATTTACCTGGCTTTTAGATTGCCATCTAAATATAACTGCAGATGATCATTTAATAATCAGATCTCCCTTTTCGCTTTTGCTGTTGTGTTTTAATATATTGTTTTTATTGTGTTTTTAATTTAGATAATTAATCATTCATGTGTATTGTCTGTATTCGGACTTAATGGAAAGACTCATTGAACCTTTTTCCTTTGAGACGGCATAATCTTTTTCGCAATATATCGTTGCAATGGTTATTTGACGGACAAACTTGCTTACGTCCCTGAGGAGGGATGACTCAATGCAAACATGGAAAAAGAAACTGGTTGTATCTCAAATTGCATTAGCCTGTACACTGGCTATCGCTTCTCAGGCAAATGCTAAAGATATTTCGGGTACAACCTATAATACTTTTGGTTACGACAGTACGGCCACGACACCCTGGTATTATGGCTATGCCGGCTGGGACTATTCAGACACGTCGAGCGATAGCGATATCTACCCGGTCATCAACAACTCGACTGTGAATGGTGTTATCTCAACCTATTATCTTGATGACGGTGTGGATGGCCGCGCGAATTCCCTGTCTATCACCAACAGCACAATCAATGGCATGATCACCTCATCGTGCATGACAACGGAATGTGCAGATGGGGTAGATACTGACGGAACAACCCACGCGCAGTACGATCGTTTTAGCCTGACGGTCGATAACTCGACCATTAACGACATTTATGAGCATTACGCTTATAACGTGACGGATGGCGATACGACCACCACGCAGTATCTGGACACCTATGGTCTGGGTAACGCCATTACGCTGGATGTGGAATCCGATATTGTTATTCAGAATAACTCACGTATTGCGGGGATTACCCTGACTCAGGGGTATCAGGAGCTGGATAATACGCCGTATGATGATGTTGAGGGTGTTGCGAACAGCAGTAACGTCTTTACCAATACCCTGGTCGTAAAAGACTCCGTGCTGACCTCTGGCGCATACAGCGATCTGGGCACCTCTGGCTTCTACGGTCAAACGGCGAAGCCGAGTGATTACGGTGAAGCTAACGCGACCTCCGCTGATGATGCCGCCCTGATTGTCATGGCCAGCGCATCAGATAATGCGATGCAAACCACCGCTACGTTCGATAACTCCACTATCACGGGCGACATTCTTTTCTCCAGCACCTTCGATAACAACTTCTATGTGAACGGCGATCCGGCCACCGATACCACGGATGATGGGGTATACAACCCTACCACCAACGGTTGGGACGGCACTGACAAGCTGGATGTGACGCTGAATAATGGCAGCAAATGGGTGGGCGCTGCTCAGTCCAGCGTTGAGGCCATTGGTGAATCGCAGATGTACGGTCTGGGTTACAGCGGCGTGGACTGGACAGCCCTGACGGCAAACAGCATCTGGCCAACCTCAACCTTCGACAGCACTGGCCACGTGGCGGGCGAGGCGGTGTATCAGAGCGGTCTGTTTAACGTGACCCTGAACGGCGGCTCTGAATGGGACACCCGTAAGACGTCTAACATCGATACCCTGACCGTGAACAGCGGCTCTCAGGTGAATGTCGAAGATTCGGGTCTGCTGGCAGATACCATTACCCTGACCAGCGCGTCTTCCCTGAATATCGGGGACAGCGGTGGTGTTGCGACCGACAGCCTCTACCTGGATAGCGGTAGCCTTGCAACGCTGACGGAAGAAACCGCCGGACTGTACGCCAATACCATCACCGTGGATAACGGTGCTGAGCTGGCGCTTGGTCTGGGACAGGTTGACACCCACAACATGGTATTGACCGACGGCGGGGTGCTGAATGTCGCCAGCCGTGACTACGTGTTGAATGCCGATCTGAACAACGCCCGTTATATTACTAACGATCGCCATGCCACGGACTATGACTACGGTGTGGTTGCGCTTAATGCCGACGGTCACCTGGCCGTGAACGGTGAAGTTGCTGGCAACTACAAGGTGCGTATTGATAACGCCACCGGCGCAGGCTCTGTTGCTGATTATAAAAATAACGAGCTTATCCGCGTTTATGACAATAACGCCAACACCAAAGCCAGCTTTACTGCGGCAAACAAAGCGGATTTAGGTGCGTACACCTATCAAGCGCTGCAACAAGGCGATACCGTCGTTCTGCACCAGCAGGAGCTGACCGACTACGCGAACATGGCGCTGAGCATCCCGTCTGCAAATGCCAACATCTGGAACCTCCAGCAGGATACGCTGAGCACACGAATCACCAACAGCCGTCATGGTCTGACGGATAACGGTGGTGCCTGGGTAAGCTTCTTTGGCGGCAATTTTGATGGTGACAACGGGATCATCAACTACGACCAGGACGCCAGCGGCATTATGGTCGGTGTGGATACGCACATTGACGGCAATGATGCGAAATGGTTGATTGGTGGTGCTGCGGGCTTCGCAAAAGGCGATCTGAGCGATCGCAGCGGTCAGGTTGATCAGGACAGCCAGACGGCAATGGTTTACTCCTCAGCGAAGTTTGCCAGCGATGTCTTTATTGATGCTTCCCTGAGCTACTCACGCTTCAATAACGATCTCTCCGCCACCATGAGCAACGGTCAGTATGTGGATGGGAACACCACCACCGATGCCTGGGGCTTTGGCATGAAACTGGGTTACGACTGGAAAGTTAACGAGTCTGGCTATCTGACGCCGTATGCGGCGGTGTCCGGGCTGTTTCAGTCTGGCGACAACTACCAGCTGAGCAACGACATGAAGGTTGGCGATCAATCCTACGACAGCCTGCGTTACGAAGTGGGTGTTGATACCGGTTATACCTTCAGCTACGGATCCGATCAGGCGCTGACGCCGTACTTCAAACTGGCATACGTATATGACGACGCTGACAACAGCGCCGATGTGAACGGTGACAGCATTGATAATGGTGTGAAAGGCTCTGCGGTACGCGTAGGTCTGGGCACACAGTTCAGCTTCACCAAAAACTTCAGTGCTTATTCAGATGCAACCTATCTGGGCGGCGGCGACGTCGAGCAGAACTGGGGCGCCAATGTAGGCGTGAAGTACAGCTGGTAATACGTTTTGTCCGGGGAGGTTCGCCTCCCCGTACTTTAAATAACAAAAATAACAGCAATAAAGCGCCATCAGGCAAGGACGACTTGAGGTTGGCATGGACCATTACGCGAAACCACTTCCCGAATTTACCCGGCTTGAAAAATGCCTGGCCCCTTACAGCACGCCTTTTCATCTTTCCGGGGAACAAACCCTCTTCGGCGACTGTTACGACGATGACCACTACACCCTGTTTCTGCAAAGCGGCACATTAACCATTCACCGCCAGCAGGACGATCTGCTGGTCGAGATTATTACCGCGCCGTTTATCCTGGGACTGAATGCCGGCATGGCAGGCTGCGGGTCGCAATATACGCTGATTGCACAAACGCCGTGCTCTGGCTTCTATCTTCCGGCTGACGCCACCCGCAGCTATATTCAGCAAGCGCATCTGTGGCGTGATGCCTTCTGCTGGCTTTCGTGGAACCACAAAATGATGGAATCCCGTGACGGGCAACTGGTGGGGAATAACTCCTACAGCCAGATCCGCTCGACGCTGCTGGTTATGGCTGAGTGGGATGAAACGCTGCGCTCGCGGGTCGGCGTGATGAACTACATTCAGCGGCGCACGCGCATCTCGCGTTCAGTCGTCGCGGAGGTGCTGGCCGCGTTACGGCAGGGGAATTACATCAATATGAGCCGGGGCAAACTGGTCAGTATTAACCGTTTGCCCGCGGAATATTAGTCACTTTACGAAGCCGGAACGACCTTCTCTTTATTGGCGCTCAGCTCGGCAACTAAGTTATTGATACCGTCACTCATATTGACGAAACGAGTATTCGGCGAGCGGGTCACAACCACAAACGCGCCCACGTTTGCCTGCGGGATCATCGCCATATAGGTGATAAAGCCGCCACCGCCACCGGTTTTCTGAATGATCCCCGGGCGACCATTTTTCGGTGCCATGTAGACCCAGCCCATACCCAGTGCATCGGCTTTGCCCGGCACATCCATGCCAATTACGCGGTGCAGCTGATTACGCTGGTAAATCAGCGTTTGCATCCGGTCGGCCTGGTTGCTGCGTGCGTAGAAATCGGAAGAGAGGAATTGTTGCATCCAGCGCATCATGTCGCCCGGCGTAGAGTAAACGCCGCCACTCCCGATAGCTGCCAGGGTGTTATTACACGGACTCGCCCCTTTTTCCGCCACCATCAGGCGCCTGCACTGATCGGGTGAAGGGGTGAAGGTGGTGTCTTTCATGCCCAGCGGGCGCGTAATTTGTTCTTCAAACAGCTGCGGATATGGCTTGCCGGATGCCGTTGATAACGCATCGGCGAGCAGATCAAACGCCAGGTTGGAATAGGATGCCTGCGAGCCCGGTTCGGCTTTCAGCGTCGCCGTGTTCAGGTAGCTCCAGCGTTGTTCCCGCGTTGGCCAGACGAAGACCGCACGGTGTGCCGCGCCGCCGGGTTGTTCACGTGGCAGGGCACTGGTGTGAGTCGCCAGATTCACCAGCGTAATCGGAGCACCCTGCCAGGTGGGAACATGTGCGCCTGGCGGGGCATATTTACTGAGTGGATCGTTGAGTTTAACCACGCCCTGATCGAGCAGTTTCACCAGCATTTCGCTGGTCATTAACTTGGTTAATGAGGCGATACGGATAACCGAATCCAGCTGCGGGTGGATATTATTTCCTGGACGCGTTTCCCCAAAGCTACGAAACACACGCTGGTTACCGTCGATAACCACCAGCGCCATACCGGTTGCACCGCTGCCGTAATAGATAAGGTTAGCGTAGCGGTCGGCAATATCTGAGGCAAAAGCAGGGGCTGTCAGCGGCTGGGCTGCCTGGGCGGTAGACAGGCTCACCGCACACAGCGCGGCGAAAGATAACAGACAACGTTTCAACGAAATGCATCCATGAAGTGAATGAAGAAATTAATGCGTATTTATACTACTAATCGGTGCGGTGCAATGGGTCGAATTGCATAACGATAGCGAGAAAAACGTAACCGCGGGTAAATAAGAACAATTTCCTGGAGCGCAGTCTCCCATTTTGTGACATCGGGCTTATTATAGTCGTTTATCTCACTCAATCTTTCGGAGAGGGCTATGTCTGAGAAGCGTGTGGTTATGGTTGTCGATATGCAGCAAGGCGTGTTCGAAACGCCGCGTCATCAGCGCGAACAGTGTGTTTCCCGCATCAATCAGCTCACGAAGGCTGCCGACACGGTCATTTTTATTCAACATACTGAGGCCGGCGGGCTGGAAGAGGGGAGTGAAGGGTTTGCGTTGCTGCCTGAAGTAGAACAACCCGCGGGGGCATTCTATGTCACCAAAACCGCCTGTGATTCATTCTATAACACCGGGCTGGAAGCGCTGCTGCGCGAGCAGGATATTCATGCGTTTGTCATTTGCGGCTGTGCCACCGATTACTGTGTCGATGCCACCATTAAAAATGGCGTGAGCCGCGGCTACCACATTACCGTCGCGGAAGATGCCCATACCACCGCAAATCGCCCGGCGGCACAGGCGCAAGTCCTGATTAACCACCATAACGATGTCTGGCGTAACTTTATTGCCCCCCTGAACCCGCCGAAGGTGAAATTCACCGAAACAATTCTCGAAAACTGGAAAGCGAACTAATAATAATCCATCGGGTCTGACCTTTTGCCCGGGCCAGCACGCTGGCCCGTAGCAGCGTTTTCGTTTGGTGATGTGTTGAGCACAGCAACAGCCATAACAACAAGAAGGAAGCATTATGTTTAAGTCTTTTTTCCCAAAGCCGGGGCCTTTTTTCCTGTCGGCATTTATTTGGGCACTGATCGCTGTCATTTTCTGGCAGGCGGGTGGCGGCGCGTGGTTAACGCGCATCGTGGGCGCAACGGGCGAGGTGCCGATTAGCGCGGCTCGCTTCTGGTCGCTGAGCTATCTGCTGTTTTACGCCTACTACGCCGTGTGCGTTGGCCTGTTTGCGCTGTTCTGGTTTGTCTACTCTCCGCATCGCTGGCAAAACTGGTCGATTCTGGGGACCTCGCTCATCATCTTCGTCACCTGGTTCCTGGTGGAAGTGGGCGTGGCGGTTAACGCCTGGTACGCGCCATTCTACGATCTGATCCAGACCGCGCTGAGTGCGCCGCATAAGGTGACGATTAACCAGTTCTACCATGAGGTCGGGATCTTCCTCGGCATTGCGCTGATTGCGGTTGTGATTGGGGTAATGAACAACTTCTTTGTCAGCCACTACGTTTTCCGCTGGCGTACCGCGATGAACGAACACTATATGGCGCACTGGCAACATCTGCGTCATATCGAAGGTGCTGCACAGCGTGTGCAGGAAGACACCATGCGTTTTGCCTCCACGCTTGAAGATATGGGGGTGAGCTTTATCAACGCCATTATGACGCTGATTGCCTTCCTGCCGGTGCTGGTCACCCTTTCGGCGCATGTTCCCGACCTGCCGATTGTCGGGCATCTGCCGTACGGCCTGGTGATCGCTGCGATTGTCTGGTCGCTGATGGGAACAGGTTTGCTGGCGGTGGTCGGGATCAAGCTGCCCGGGCTTGAGTTTAAAAACCAGCGCGTGGAAGCGGCCTACCGTAAAGAGCTGGTTTATGGTGAAGATGACGTGAACCGTGCCTCGCCGCCGACCGTACGCGAGCTGTTTGGCGCGGTGCGCCGCAACTATTTCCGCCTCTATTTCCATTACATGTATTTCAACATTGCCCGTATTCTCTATTTGCAGGTCGATAACGTTTTCGGTTTGTTCCTGCTGTTCCCGTCTATTGTTGCGGGTACGATTACGCTCGGTCTGATGACGCAAATCACCAACGTCTTTGGTCAGGTTCGTGGTTCGTTCCAGTATCTGATCAGCTCCTGGACCACGCTGGTTGAGCTGATGTCTATCTACAAGCGTTTACGCAGCTTCGAGCGTGAGCTTGACGATCGTGATCTTCAGGAAGTGACCAATACATTTAGCTAATACAGGGAGTTGCTATGCCATTTGCCGTACCACGCGCATTACCGTTGTCCTTGCTGGCCGCCTTCGTTCTGGCGGGTTGCGCCGAAAAAGGAGCAGCCCCGCTTAAAGAGGGTGAAAAACCACTGGATGTGGCAAGCGTTGTGCGGCAAAAAATGCCCGCCAGCGTGAAGGATCGCAATGCGTGGGCGGATGCCTTAGCAAAGACGTTTGACAGCCAGAAGATTGCCCCCACCGAGGAGAATATCTGCTCGGTGCTGGCCGTCGCTCAGCAGGAGTCAATGTACCAGTCCGACCCGGCGGTGCCTGGGCTTAATAAGATTGCCTGGAAAGAGATCGACCGCCGTGCTGAGTCAATGCATATCCCGGTATTCCTGGTGCATACCGCCCTCAAAATCACCTCGCCAAATGGCAAAAGCTACAGCGAACGGCTGGACACGGTGAAAACCGAGAAACAGCTGAGCGCTATTTTTGATGATTTCATCAGCATGGTGCCGATGGGGCAGAAGCTGTTTGGTTCGCTTAACCCGGTCCATACCGGCGGGCCGATGCAGGTCAGTATCGCGTTTGCAGAAAAGCACACCGACGGCTATCCGTGGAAAATCGACGGCACGGTGCGCCAGGAAGTGTTCTCCCTGCGGGGTGGGCTCTGGTTTGGCACTTATCATCTGCTGAACTATCCGGCCAACTACAGCGAGCCGCTGTACCGCTTTGCTGACTTTAACGCTGGCTGGTACGCCAGCCGTAATGCCGCATTCCAGAGCGCCGTGAGCCGCGCCAGTGGAGTGAAACTGGCGCTGGATGGCGATCTCATTGCCTATGGCAGTAGCGAAGCGGGCACCACTGAGCTGGCTGTGCGTAAATTGTCCGCGAAACTGGGGATGAGCAACAGCGAGATCCGCCGTCAGCTGGAGAAAGGGGATAGTCTGGCGTTTGAGAAAACGGATCTGTATCAGCAGGTATTTAAGCTTGCAGAGCAGAAGAGCGGCAAGGCGCTACCGAAAGCCATTCTGCCGGGGATCCAGCTTGAGAGCCCGAAGATCACGCGTAATCTTACAACAGCCTGGTTTGCAAAACGCGTGGATGAACGCCGGGCTCGCTGTATGGCGCTTTAACGATGGTGGCGACGCCAGCGCAGCACAAGGGCCACGACGCCCAGGATCATGCAGCCTGCGAGGAAGGGAATTAACCCGAAGACCGTGCCGACGCCGAAGCCTATTTCTACCTGAGGGCGGCCCGTATCCTGAACCTGCATCAGGTGTTCATAGACGCCTGGTGCATGGACCAGCATGTTAAGAAGCTGTGAGCCTGCCCAGAAGCAGAAAAGCACAAACAGGGCATAGGCGATATTGCCCGCCGTAGAGGTTTTTGGTTGTTTGCCGCCAAAAATCGGTTTCGACAATGTAAAATCAGCCATAAAGACCTCCCGTAATATCACTCTGCTCAGAAACGCGTCGTACAGGTGGAGTTTGACAGGTCATAGCATTTGTCAATATCAGAATCGTGGTAATTTGCCCTAAGGAATTCTCCTGGATTGTCGATTTCTGCATCGCATCACAGTTTTATGACTTAAGTGAAATTGCGACGCGTTTAAGAATTCCCGCATCCCGCCACAGACCTGGCCGCGAAACTGTGAGAGTATGTCTTTTTTTCTGCCGGAGTCCCCATGAAACTCACTTCCAAACTACGCCGTGACTGGCATTATTACGCCTTTGCTATCGGCCTTATTTTTATTCTCAACGGGGTTGTGGGGCTGCTGGGATTTGACGCGAAGGGCTGGCAAACCTATGCCGTTGGCATGGTGACGTGGGTGATCAGTTTCTGGCTGGCGGGACTAATTATCCGCCGTCGCCCTGAAGAGGCGACAGCGGATACAACGGATACGGCAAATAAAGTCGATTAGTCGTTTACGGAGCTTTTGAGGGCGCTGTCGGCAGCGTGACGCTCCAGCGCCAGCTCGATCAGGCGGGTGATCAACTCTGGGTAGCTGATACCGCTCGCCTGCCACAGTTTTGGATACATGCTGATGTTGGTAAAGCCCGGCAGCGTGTTGATCTCGTTAATCACCACGTCGTTTTCTGACGTCAGGAACACGTCGACGCGCGCCATGCCGGCACAGCCCAGTGCCTGATATGCTTCAACGGCGATCGCGCGGATCTTGTCGTTGATGGCCGGATCGATAGCTGCTGGCACCACTACCTGCGCGCCTTTGTCATCAATGTACTTGGTGTCGTAAGAGTAAAAATCACTGTTTAACACCACTTCGCCACAGGTGCTCGCCTGCGGGAAATCGTTACCCAGTACCGCACATTCAATTTCACGGCCTTTGATGCCCTGCTCAACCACCACTTTATGATCAAACCCGAAAGCCAGGCGAACGGCTGCATTGAACTGTGCTTCGCTGTTCACTTTGCTGACCCCAACAGAGGAACCCTGATTGGCAGGCTTAACGAACAGCGGCAGGCCCAGCTGGGCGCTGATACTGGCGAAGCTGTGTGTGTCGCGGTTGGCGCGGGTAAGGGTGATAAACGGCGCAATGTTCAGCCCGGCATCGCGCAGCAGGCGTTTCGTGACGTCTTTGTCCATGCAGGCGGCGGAGCCCAGCACATCTGAGCCGACAAACGGCAGGTTTGCCATACGCAGCATCCCCTGCAAGGAACCATCTTCACCCAGGGTGCCGTGAACAATCGGGAAAATAACGTCGATTTGCGCCAGTGTCTGCGCATTGCCGGCATCGATAAACTGCCCCTGAACTTTGCCCGGTACAGTGGCAACGCTGATTTCAGATGGATTAAGCGCGATATGTGCCGGATCGTCAGCATTTAACAGATATTGGCCGGCATCATTAATATGCCACTGCCCCTGTTTATCAATGCCCAGCAGTACGACCTCGAAGCGGTTTTTATCAATCGCATCGACAATATTTTTTGCCGATTGTAATGACACCTCGTGTTCTGCTGATTTTCCCCCAAAGACAATACCCACCCGCTGCTTAGCCATTTCACTCTCTTCCAGTCTGACGAAAAGCCTATAACATACCACGATGCCCTGCGGGTTTCCCGGCCTTCTGCCATAATGTTTGGGTGTGGTTTTTAAAGCATAAATCACCGCCTGTTAACGGATAATTTGTGACATATTTCACAAATATGATGACTGGGAAGATAAAACACCAAAGTCATCCATGTCCGCATCTCTGGCGCTACGTGAATGTACGTAACTTGCTAATCTGTAGGCGAATTCGCCTAAAAATGAAGATTGCGTCTGTTATGGAATCCTGGAAAGTTAACCTTATATCTGTCTGGTTCGGCTGTTTTTTTACCGGACTTGCCATTAGCCAGATTTTACCGTTCTTACCCCTGTACGTTTCGCAACTGGGTGTCTCCTCCCATGAAGCGCTTTCGATGTGGTCGGGTCTGGTGTTCAGCGTCACGTTTCTGGTTTCTGCCATTGTCTCGCCCATGTGGGGCAGCCTGGCAGACCGAAAAGGGCGCAAGCTGATGCTGCTGCGCGCATCGCTTGGGATGGCGGTGGCAATACTGCTCCAGGCTTTTGCCACAAACGTCTGGCAGCTGTTTGTGCTGCGCGCCTTAATGGGGCTGACATCCGGGTATATTCCCAATGCTATGGCGCTGGTGGCATCCCAGGTGCCACGTGAGCGTAGCGGTTGGGCGCTGAGCACCCTTTCGACTGCCCAGATAAGTGGCGTGATTGGCGGCCCGCTGATGGGCGGCTTCCTGGCCGATAACGTGGGATTGCGGGCGGTGTTCTTTATTACGGCAGCGCTGCTGGTGATAAGCTTCCTGGTCACCCTGTTTTTGATCAAAGAGGGCGGGCGACCGGTTGTGAGCAAGTCAGAACGCCTGAGCGGGAAAGCCGTGTTTGCCACGTTACCCTATCCAGGCTTGATGATAAGCCTCTTCGTCACCACGATGGTGATTCAGCTTTGTAACGGCTCGGTCGGCCCGATCCTCGCGCTGTTTATCAAATCAATGGAGCCAGACAGCAACAACATTGCGTTTCTCAGCGGGATGATTGCCGCGGTGCCGGGCGTTTCGGCGCTGATTTCCGCACCGCGTCTGGGGAAACTGGGTGACCGGATTGGCACGGCGCGCATATTAATGGGCACGCTGATTTTTGCCGTTGTGCTGTTTTTTGCCATGTCATTTGTCACGTCGCCACTCCAGCTCGGGGTGTTACGCTTCCTGCTGGGCTTTGCCGATGGCGCCATGTTGCCTGCGGTACAAACGCTGCTGGTGAAATATTCCAGCGATCAGGTTACGGGACGTATCTTTGGATATAACCAGTCGTTTATGTATTTGGGGAATGTCGCCGGCCCGCTGATGGGGGCATCTGTTTCGGCAATGGCGGGGTTCCGTTGGGTATTTGCCGCCACGGCCGTAGTTATCCTGGTGAATATCATCCAGCTGGCTTTTGCGCTTCGTCGTCGTCAGCAAATAGCGCAGGCAAAATCGTCGCGCTAATACGCCGCGATATACATTATATATTCTTATGGCTGTCGCATTTTTATATAACAAAATGCGACCTGCCTTTGCGTGATATTCCCGCTTCGTCTTGATGGGTTTTAATAATAGAAAAACGTTTCGCTGATAAGTTATGTCATGTATTTTGGCTATAAATTCAATTTTGCATAAGATAATACTCAACACCGCTTTGCATTATTGGTTCGGAATGTTAAGTTCAGAAAAAATGACATAAGGAAATAGCACAATGAAAAATCTCATTGCGGAGTTGCTGGTCAAGCTTGCACAAAAGGAAGAGGAGTCCAAAGAACTGGTCGCGCAGGTTGAAGCGCTGGAAATTGTGGTCACTGCGCTGCTAAGACAGATGGCGCAAAACGATCAGCAGGCCCTGATTAGCAGCGTTGAAGTGGCGCTGGAGAATGCCCGGCCTGACTCACTGGTCCCGGTACAGGATGCGCAATTGCTTCAGCAATACGTAAAGAAGCTATTAAGGCATCCACGCAGTTAAACCGTCATCAAACCTGACGGCGTGTCATAGAAATGTCATGCAGGATGCCTATAGTCGCTCTGTTTTATTTTTTATGTATTTGTACATGGAGAAAATAAATTGAAACAGAGCGCACTTTTCATTGCATTAATACCCCTGTTATTTACCCCTGTTATTTATGCTGAAACCACGAGTACCAGCGTACTGGATAATCGCGCCGCTCAGGGCGATATCACCCAGCCTGGTGGCGCTCGTCGTCTGTCAGAAGACCAGACCGCAGCCATTCGTGCTTCACTGAATGAGAAGCCGGCCAAAAATATTATTCTGCTGATTGGCGACGGTATGGGTGATTCTGAAATTACCGCTGCGCGAAATTATGCTGAAGGTGCGGGTGGCTTCTTCAAGGGTATTGATGCCTTACCTTTGACCGGGCAATACACCCATTACGCACTGAATAAAAAAACTGGTAAACCAGATTACGTGACGGACTCTGCTGCCTCGGCGACGGCATGGTCAACCGGCGTGAAAACCTATAACGGTGCGCTGGGTGTGGATATCCACGAAAAAGATCATCAAACCATTCTGGAAATGGCAAAAGCGGCGGGGCTGGCAACTGGTAACGTCTCGACGGCTGAACTCCAGGATGCTACCCCGGCAGCGCTGGTGTCACATGTGACCTCGCGTAAATGCTACGGCCCGTCTGTGACCAGCGAGAAATGCCCGACCAACGCGCTGGAAAAAGGCGGAAAAGGTTCGATTACTGAACAGCTGCTGAACGCCCGTGCGGATGTGACGCTGGGTGGCGGGGCAAAAACCTTCGCTGAAACGGCAACCGCGGGCGACTGGCAGGGCAAAACGCTGCGTGAGCAGGCGCAAGCGCGTGGCTACCAGCTGGTAAGCGATGCGGCCTCTCTGGCGGCTATCACTCAGGCAAATCAGGATAAACCGCTGCTGGGTCTGTTCTCGGATGGCAACATGCCGGTGCGCTGGGAAGGCCCGAAAGCCTCTTACCACGGCAACATCGACAAACCTGCGGTGACCTGTACGCCAAATCCTAAACGCGACGACAGCATCCCGACGCTTGCGGCCATGACGGATAAAGCCATTTCTCTGCTGAGCAAAAGTGAAAAAGGCTTCTTCTTGCAGGTAGAAGGCGCATCAATCGATAAGCAAGATCATGCGGCGAATCCGTGCGGTCAGATTGGTGAAACGGTAGATCTGGACGAAGCGGTACAGAAGGCGCTGGAATTCGCGAAGAAAGACGGTAATACCCTGGTGGTAGTGACGGCTGATCATGCGCACTCCAGCCAGATTATTCCGCCAGAAACCAAAGCACCCGGCCTGACTCAGGCGCTGAATACCAAAGACGGCGCGGTGATGGTGATGAGCTATGGCAACTCTGAAGAAGAGTCGATGGAACATACCGGTACGCAGCTGCGTATTGCCGCGTACGGTCCACATGCGGCAAACGTGGTAGGGCTGACGGATCAAACCGATCTGTTCTACACCATGAAAGCGGCACTTGGTCTGAAATAACAGACACACCCGGCAGAAATCGCCTCTGCCGGGTGGTTTTTTCCCCACCACGAACCAGACTTACTGTGAATGTTCACAAAAGGATGGTGCAATGAAAATAACATTTCTGGTTACCCTGCTCTCTGGCGTGTTCCTGATGGCTTCGGCGAACGCGGCAGAAAAAACCTTAACCCCTCAACAGCAGCGCATGACGACCTGTAACCAACAGGCGACAGCGCAGACTCTCAAAGGTGATGCGCGTAAGACGTATATGAGTGATTGCCTCAAAAATGGTGCATCAAAGCCACAGGAAAAAAGTCTGACGCCACAGCAGCAGAAAATGCGCGAGTGCAACGTCCAGGCGACCGAGCAATCGCTTAAGGGCGACGATCGCAATAAATTCATGAGCGGCTGTCTGAAGAAAAAAGCCTAGTTCTAACGGGTGAGTTGCCGTGTCGGCTCACCCGAAAATTCATACTTTCCCCGGAATACCCCTCTCTATAATTTGGGAAAATGTTTCAGAATATTCCCAAAAATGATGAATGACGAAAATTTTTACAATGGCGATAGCATTCGGGAAGAGTGGCATCACAACCTTTCTCAGGATGCCCCCCACCGTTCCGGCATCCAGTTTGCCCGGCGGGTAAGACTGGCGCGCATGGTTGGGCTGGGGGCGATGTTTTTCCCTATCTCGGGCGTTCTGGTTACCCATTCTCATTCCGGTGGCTGGTGGCTACTGCTGGTTGGCTGGGCCTTTGTCTGGCCGCATCTGGCCTGGCAACTGGCCTGCCGTGCCTCCGACCCGTTTAACCGTGAAATATATAACCTCAAGGTCGATGCCATCATCGCAGGGGTATGGATTGGCCTGATGGGGGTGAACGCACTGCCCACGGCGGCGCTGGTGATGATGATAGGCATGAATATGATGGGCTCTGGCGGCTGTCGTCTGTTCCTTGCGGGTGTAGCAATGACTGTGTTGACGGCGCTGGCCACACTGGAGGTCACCGGTCTTGTGATCACCTTTTCCCCTCAGCCGCTGGAGTGGTGGCTGACGCTCCCCATTTTGGTGCTTTACCCCATGCTTTTTGCCTGGGTCAGCCATCGCACGGCAATCCGACTCGCCGAACATAAGAGGCGACTGGAGCTGATGAGCACCCGTGATGGTATGACCGGCGTGTTTAACCGCCGCTACTGGGAAACGCTGCTGCGTAACGAATTTGAACATTGCCGTCGAAGCCAGCGCACCGCGACAATCTTGCTCATCGATATCGATCACTTTAAGAGCGTTAATGACACCTGGGGGCATGATGTGGGGGATGAGGCGATTATCGCTATCACACGTCAGCTGCAACTGACGCTGCGTGCAGGTGATTACATCGGCCGTTTTGGCGGCGACGAGTTCGCGGTGATCATGTCGGGTACGACGTCTGAGAGCGCCATTGCGGCCATGTCCCGGGTGCATGAGCGTCTGACCAAATTGTCATTACGCGGTGCGCCTGCCGCGCGGCTGCGAATCAGCGTCGGGGTCGCGCCATGGGGGCCGCAGTTTGGGCACTATCGTGAATGGCTGAAAGCGGCGGATGTCGCCCTGTATAAAGCGAAAAATGCCGGACGCGGACGCACCGAAGTGGCGGCCTGACGCCCGGCAAGCGGTATCAGGACTTACTGAGTTTCTCTGATTTTTCCATGCATTTTGCCATCGCTTCGATGACGGCAGCACGGAACCCGCGCTCTTCGAGAACACGCACAGCTTCAATTGTTGTGCCGCCAGGCGAGCACACCATATCTTTCAGCTCACCCGGATGTTTCCCTGTTTCGAGTACCATTTTGGCTGAGCCCATCACGGCCTGAGCGGCAAATTTGTAAGCCTGCGCGCGCGGCATCCCGCCCAGCACGGCTGCATCTGCCATCGCTTCGATAAACATAAAGACGTACGCAGGGGCAGAACCACTTACGCCCACAACCGGGTGGATCATCGCTTCGGCAATCACTTCTGCTTCACCGAAGCAGCGGAAAATATTCAGCACATCAGCGATATCTTCCGTGGTGACTAGGGCGTTCGGTGTGACGGATGTCATACCGGCGTTAACCAGCGATGGGGTGTTTGGCATGGCACGGACAATTTTACGGTCGTGACCCAGGGCACGGGCCAGCTGGTCCAGAGTGACGCCCGCGGCAATCGACACCACCAGGGTATCTTTATTCAGGCTGGAGGTGATCTCGCTCAGGACTTTGATCATGATGTTCGGCTTAACGGCACCAAAGACGATATCAGCCACCTGGGCGACTTCCTGCGCGCTTTGAGCGGCATTGATGCCGTACTCATCCCGCAGGGCGGCGACTTTATCCGGTGATGGGGTATAGACCCAGATCTGCCCTGGCAACACCTGACCGCTGGCGATCAGACCGCCAAGGATCGCTTTGCCCATGTTGCCGCAGCCGATAAAACCGATTTTCTTCTCCATCATGCCTCTCCGTTCTTATGCGTTGTTGTTTATGATCGATAGCGTTGCGTTATAGCTTAACAACGAAAAGCAGGGGACAATAGTCGGCAATGTCATTATGAGGAGACAATATGGCGATTTGGGTTGATGCGGACGCCTGTCCGAACGTGATCAAAGAGATCTTATTCCGTGCCGCCGATCGCGTGCAGATGTCGTTAACGCTGGTGGCAAACCAGAATATTCGCGTGCCGCCGTCCCGGTTCATTCGCGCCATGCGCGTGCCTGCCGGGTTTGATGTGGCAGATAATGAGATTGTGCGTTTATGCAGCCCGGGCGACCTGGTGATCACCGCGGATATCCCGCTGGCCGCTGAAGTGCTGGAGAAAGGCGCGGCGGCGCTCAACCCGCGTGGTGAACGCTACTCGCCGGCAACCATTCGGGAAAAGCTGACGATGCGCGATTTTATGGATACCCTGCGCGCCAGTGGCGTGCAGACCGGCGGGCCGGACAGTTTGTCCCAGCGCGACCGTCAGCAGTTTGCCGCGGAGCTGGATAAATGGCTGCTGGAAGTGAAGCGCCGCACCGCGTAATGATAACCATTGTCAATTTGTGGTACAGTGTGGCATCCACAGGGTTGTCATCACGTACCGCTTTGCAGTAAAGTTAACGCAACATCCGCTGCAATCATTTCTTTACAGTCTTCAGCCATCCGGCATCAAGGGGAACACCTTTTTATGACCCAACCCATCTTTTTAGTTGGCCCCCGTGGCTGTGGGAAATCCACCGTTGGTCTTGAGCTGTCGCGCGTGTGCCACAGTCAGTTTGTCGACACCGACCACTGGTTACAGACTCATGCCGGAAAAAGCATCGCGGAGATTGTCGAGCAGGAAGGCTGGGCCAGCTTCCGCGCGCGCGAAACCGCGACCCTTGAAGCCGTAACGGCGCCGTCGACGGTGATTGCAACGGGAGGCGGCATTATCCTGGCGGAAGGTAATCGTCAGTTTATGCGCGAAAAAGGGATCGTGATTTATCTTTGCGCGCCGGTTTCTACTCTGGTCGGGCGTCTTGAGGCGTTCCCGGAAGAGGGGCAGCGTCCTACCCTGACCGGCAAACCGATTAGCGAAGAAGTGAGCGAAGTGCTGGCGGAACGCGATGCGTTATACCGCGAGGCGGCGCATCATGTCGTCGATGCCTCTTTATCCCCTGAACAGGTTGTTAATTCTGTTGTGACAGCGCTTCGTCTGGCGTGCGCCAGTTAGCGGGCGACTATACTTATAGTTCACTCCCCTGACTTACGGATGAACTATGCCAAACCGACCTCCTTATCCTCGTCTCGCACGCGTTGTTACCGTTGAAAAAGGTCATCCGGGGCATACCGTGACCTGGTTTCAACTGCGTGCCGATTACCCCAATGCAGATTCGTTAATCAGTGAACACGAGACGGAGCAAGAAGCGCTGGATGCAAAGCAGCGCTACGAAGATCCTGAAAAATCCTGAATAAATTCTCAAACCGCACATTACCGTGCCCGAATCACACTTTTCACTCATCGGAAATGTTAAGCAGAGGTTAAAGTTAAGTTATTACAGACGGATTCAGAACGGCCAGTAGATCTTTACATTTCAGCGTAAGGATCTGCTGCTACGCTTGGTGCTGTTTTGTTGAAAAAACGAACTGTGCAGCGAAGTGAGTCTGTACCTGTGTGGCAGCTGTGGTAGTAATGGAAGGCGAACAAAATGAAGGCGACGTTGGCGATCCTCACCATTGGTGTGGTGCCTGTAAGCGAAGTATTACCGCTCTTAACTGAGCATGTCTCTGAACAACAAATCACCCATCTTAGCCTGTTGGGTAAGATGAGTCGGGAAGAGGTCATGGAAGACTACGCTGTTGAAGAGGGAGAGGATCTCCTGCCGACGTTATTAAGTGACGGTAAACTGGCGAATGTGTCACGTCAGAAAATCGAGCGCTCGCTTCAGGGGGTCATTGAAGTGCTCGATAATCAGGGTTATGACGTTATTTTACTGATGAGTACGGCCCCGATTAAGGGGCTTGTCGCGCGTAACGCGATATTGCTGGAACCCATGCGGATTATTCCGCCGCTGGTGGCCTCGATTGTTGACGGTCATCAGGTGGGGGTCATTGTCCCCATTGAGGAGCTGCTGGTAAACCAGGAGGCGAAATGGAGCGAGCTTGAGCAAACGCCTTTGTATGCTCTGGCAAACCCCATCACGGATAGCGAGGCAAAACTGATCGCATCCGGGCAAGCGTTACTTGATAAAGGGGCGGATGTGCTGATCCTGGATTGTCTCGGTTTTCATCAGCATCACCGGGATCTTCTGCAAAAAGCCCTTGATGTACCGGTGCTGTTATCCAACGTTCTGATGGCGCGTCTGGCATCAGAGCTGCTGGCGTAATGATTTTGCGTGACAGGCTATGAGCATGGCCCCTATAGTGGATTTTTATCGATAAATATAAGGGCCAGTTCATGCTTCAAAGTAACGAATACTTTTCCGGTAAAGTGAAATCCATTGGTTTTACCAGCAGCAGCACTGGCCGCGCCAGTGTTGGCGTAATGGCTGAAGGGGAATATACCTTTGGCACGGCAGAAGCCGAAGAGATGACAGTGGTCAGCGGCGCGCTGAATGTATTACTGCCAGGTGAAACCGAGTGGAAAGTGTTTGCCGCAGGACAAGTATTCAACGTCCCTGGCCACAGCGAGTTCCATTTACAGGTTGCTGAGCCTACGTCTTATCTGTGTCGCTACCTGAAATGATTTTTAACCCTCTCCCCTTTGGGGAGAGGGTTAGGGTGAGGGGAGATTACCTCTGCGCTTCTCCGCCGAGGCCTTCCACCAGACTCTGAATCAACGCTGCCAGCTCACCGGTCATCAGGATAAAGTCGGCGTCAAAGCGCTGAGCGTAATCTTCCCGGTCGATATCTTCGTTCTGATCGCGCAGTTCGTCGCAGAATTTCAGACGCTTCACGGAGCCGTCATCGCACATGACAAACTGAATGCGCTGCTGCCAGTCGAGCGCCAGCCTGGTCACCAGTTTGCCCGCTTCGATGTGAACCGCGATTTCATCGCAGACCAGATCCTGTTTTTTCGCGCGGATCACGCCGCCATCTTCAAGGATCGCTTTTAATTCTGCTTCATCAAGCAGCTGGAACCCCTGAGGCGCCGCGCCGCTGCGCACCCATTCGGTCAGCGTCAGCTCGATAGGGTTTTCCATCGCCAGAGGAACCACCGGCAGAGAGCCCAGGCTCTTACGCAGCAGAGCCAGCGTATCTTCCGCTTTTTTGGCGCTGGCGCAGTCAACCATGATCAGCCCGTTTACGGTGTCGATCCACATCATCGTCTGGCTAAAACGGCTAAAAGCGCGTGGCAGCAGAGAGTGCAGCACTTCGTCTTTCAGTGAATCTTTTTCGGTTTTTTTCAGCTTGCGGCCCTGTTCGGCTTCCAGCTTGAAGATCTTCGCTTCAAGCGCCTGCTTCACCACCGGTGAGGGCAGGATCTTCTCTTCTTTACGCGCGCAGACAATGATTTGACCCGTGCTGCTGGCGTGGGTCAGCGCATCACTTTGTGAACCCATCGGAGGAACCCAACCGGTTTTTGCCATATCCTGGCTACCGCAAGGGGTGAAGGTGTAAGCGGCTAACTGTTTTTCCATCTCTTCAGCACGCAGCGAAACGTCGCGGCTAAGACGGTAAACCATCAAATTTTTGAACCACAGCATGATAATTTCCACGGCCTTGTCGTTAAATCAGCGGGCATGATAACGAATTGTCGCAGTGCTTGCATTGCTAATCGGGTAACCGGCTTCTACTCTGTTGATAATCAAAATAATGAGGAGTGTCTAGTGCGTATTGGGATTGATTTGGGCGGCACCAAAACCGAAGTCATCGCGCTGAGCGAGAAGGGGGAGCAATTGTTTCGCCACCGTCTGCCTACGCCACGTGATGACTATCACCAGACCATCGAGACGATTGCGCATCTGGTCGACATGGCAGAGCAGGCGACAGGGCAAACCGGTACCGTGGGAATGGGCATTCCGGGCTCAATTTCGCCGTACACCGGCGTGGTGAAAAACGCTAACTCCACCTGGCTCAACGGCCAGCCTTTTGATAAAGATTTGAGTGCGCGCCTTAACCGCGAAGTGCGTCTGGCGAATGATGCCAACTGCCTGGCGGTTTCGGAGGCCATCGACGGGGCGGCCGCAGGTGCGCAAACGGTGTTTGCGGTGATCATCGGAACAGGGTGTGGCGCAGGTGTGGCTTTTAATGGCCGTTCCCACATTGGCGGCAACGGCACGGCGGGCGAATGGGGGCACAACCCTCTGCCCTGGATGGACGAAGACGAGCTGAAATATCGCGCTGAGGTGCCGTGCTACTGTGGCAAACAAGGGTGTATTGAGACATTTATCTCCGGCACCGGCTTTGCCACCGATTACCATCGTCTCAGTGGGCAGCCGCTGAAGGGCAACGACATCATGCGCCTGGTTGAGGGGCACGATCCTGTGGCGGAACTGGCCCTGAGCCGCTACGAAATGCGACTGGCGAAGTCACTGGCGCATGTTGTGAATATTCTCGACCCGGATGTGATTGTCCTGGGCGGGGGGATGAGCAATGTTGATCGTCTGTACGCCACGGTGCCTGGCCTGGTGAAACAGTGGGTGTTCGGCGGCGAGTGTGAAACGCCGATCCGCAAAGCGGTGCACGGGGATTCCAGCGGCGTGCGCGGTGCCGCGTGGTTGTGGCCGGAATAAAAGCCACTGTAGGCCCGGTAAGCGAAGCGCCACCGGCCGAATTCAGGCAGACGCAATAAAAAAGCCGGGTGGCGACTCCGCCTAACCCGGCCTACAGGATGGAGTGGGCGATTACGGCACGGCAAATTCCTTATCCAGTTTGCTGTACCCCAGTCCGTTTATCTTTTTCACCTTAATCTGCACCGGAATTCGCTCTTTCATCGCCTCAACGTGACTTATCACACCGATGGTTTTTCCGGTCGCGTTCAGCGCATCGAGCGCATCGAGCGCCGTATCCAGCGTTTCACTATCCAGCGTGCCAAACCCTTCATCCAGAAACAGAGAGTCAATGCGCGTTTTATGGCTGACCAGGTCAGAAAGCGCCAGCGCCAGCGCAAGGCTGACCAGGAAACTCTCGCCACCTGAAAGAGTACGGGTGTCACGCACCGCGTCAGCCTGCCAGGTATCAACCACTTCCAGCTCCAGCGCGTCGCTCGCTTTACGCTGGAGCAAATAGCGGCCGTGCAGGCGGTTAAGCTGCTGGTTGGCAAGCCAGACCAGATTATCCAGCGTCAGCCCCTGGGCGAATTTACGGAACTTGTCGCCGGTGCTGGAGCCAACCAGCGCGTTGAGATACCCCCAGTCTTCGGCAAGACGTGCGGCCTCATCGATTTGCTGCATCAATACCTGCTGATGCAGACGGTTATCGCTGTCCTGCTTAAGCTGCTGGCGGATCTCACCCTGGTGAGTGGTATTCTCGCGCAGCCTTTGCGCCAGCTGTTGCAGTTGCGCCTGCAGGCCAGGGACATCGCAGTCAGCCCCTTCCGGGCGCAGTTGCAGGTGTCCTTGCAGCTGCTGATTCGCTTGCCCAAAGAGTGCTGTTGCCTGCTGATTCTGGTTTTCCAGCGTCTGTTTCAGCTGCTCAAGGCGAAGAAGCGTGTCGTTATCCAGAAGTGCGGCCAGGAATGTCTCCTGATCGGCAAAGGTGCTTGCTGCCAGTGCGGCCGCAAACTGAGCCTGCGACTGCTGCATACGTTCACTTTCCAGCCCTTCCTGCTGCTGGAGAGTCGTAAGCTGGCTTTGCAGCGAGACGCATTCATTGTGAATGTCGCGCCAGTTATCCGGGATAATGGCTTCGGCCTCTGCGGTATCCGTCTCCGGCAGCGTATCGAGCAGTGGCGTCAGGGCGTTAATACGCTCCTGTATGGCGCTGTGTCGGGTATGATTTTCCTGCCAGTGCGATAATTCGTTTTCGCGCTCGGTCAGCCAGCCTGCTTCAGCACCCTCTTCAGGTGCAGTCAGCGACAGCGCGCTCAGCATATTTTCCAGCGTCTGGCGGGTTGCGGCCCACTGTTGCTGGTACTGCCGCTGCTGCTCTTCCTGCTCGTTGAGCTGGTTTTGCAGCGTCAGGCGCTGGCTCAGCTGATAAAGCTGGCGCTCGTAGTGTTCCTGCTCGTTCATCCATGGGGCGATATCATCCTGAATATTCAGATGAATATTCAGCGTGCCGCACACGTCTTGCCACTCGTTAGTAAGTGATTGCTCTTCCTGAGATAAGGTTTGCGCCTCAGCTGATTCGCGCTGGATCTGTTGAGTCAGGGCGTTAACCTGCCCCAGAACCAGCAAACCTTCCTCTTTCAGCGCCGCAACCTCTTTTGCCAGCTCGTCGCGGCGACGCTGGCTGGCACTGAGCTCCAGCGCCTGATATTCCGTCACCGCCGGGTGCGTTGTTGAACCGCACAGCGGGCAAGGATGCCCGGCCTGCAACTGGGCGCGTTCGGCTTCCAGACTTTTGATTTTCTCTTCTTGCCTGCAAAGCTGTTCGACATCCAGATAGTGCTGGTTTTTTTCTTTGTATTGCTGCCTGCGCAGCGCAAGGGTGTCGTTGAGTTTCGCCTGCTCAGCCTTGGCTTTTTGCACGCTTTCGCCATATTGCGCCAGACGTTTTTGCAGTGGCTGATAGCGCGCGTGGAGCGTCGTCAGGCGCTGGCGCGCAGTGCGCGACTGGGCTTGCTGCTCCATCGCTACCGCAACCTCTTCCGCCGTCAGCGTCAGGCTGCTTACCGGTAAACCGGCCAGTTTTTGACGCAGCTCCGCAAGGCGGGCGTTGAGGGCAACAAGCTGATTTTTATCGCGGCTCAGCTGGGTGAAATGGGCGCGCCATCCGGCAATCTCCTGGCCCCACTGACGAAAACGTTCATGTCCGGCAAGCCACTGGGCCAGCGTTGTCAGGTCGGTTTGCAGTTGTTCGCGATTACGCAGCGCGCCATTGCGCACTCGCGCGCGCTGTGCATTTCTTGCCTGTAAGCGAGTATTTACTTCAACAATTTGCTGCTGTGTTTGCGCAAGGCGGGTGGTCTGCTCGCGCTGGCTCTCCCAGAGCGGACGCAGCGCGGCGGCAGGCTGCGCCTGCTGAAGTTTTGCCAGCTCTGGCCCGGCATCAGCCAGTGCCTGCTGCGCCTGCTGCTGCAACGCCGTGGCGTGTTGTTGTTCGCGCAGCAACTCGTCGTGACGCGTAAGCCACTGAAAGGTTTGCTGTTGAATCTGCTGTTGCGCCAGCAGGGTTTGCTCTTCGTCAGTAAGTACCTGCAAACTTTGCTGCAACTGCTGTTGCTGCTCTTCACTCAACAGCACCACGCCAGCAGCCTGGGCCTCGCACATCTCCAGGGCGCTGCGGGCCGCTTTGTGTTGTTCATATACCCGCGCTGAAATCTGGCCGTAGATCTCGGTGCCGGTGAGTTCTTCCAGCAGCTCGGCGCGATCGCCGGGTTTCGCATTAAGAAAGGCAGCAAATTGCCCCTGAGAAAGCAGCATCGAGCGGGTAAAACGATCGTAATCCAGACCCGTCAGGGCAGCGGTTTGTTCAAGTTTGTCCGTCACTTTATCGGCAAGGATTTTACCGTCTTCACAGCGCGCCAGCTCCACGCGCGGGGCCTGTAAGTTGCCATCTGGCTGGTTACGCGCCCGGTTCTGGCTCCAGAAAGCCCGGTAAGCCGTGCCTTTTACTTCAAACTCTACTTCCGCCAGACACTCGGCCGTATCGCGCGTCATCAGGTCATTTTGCGCCTGAGAGACTTTTTGCAGGCGCGGCGTTTCGTGGTACAGCGCAAGGCAAATGGCATCCAGCAGCGTGGTTTTACCCGCTCCGGTAGCGCCGGTAATGGCAAATAAACCGTTGCTGGCAAAAGGCTCAGCGGTAAAGTCGATTTTCCACTCACCCTTGAGTGAGTTGAGGTTTTTCAGACGCAGGCTCAGGATTTTCATGCGTTCTCTTCCTCGTCATTCAGTGCGTGCAGCGTATGGGTGAACAGCTCGTTCAGCCGGGCGCGTTTTGCATCATCCATCTCTTCCTGGGCCAGTCGGCGTTCAAATACCTCCTCGACCTTCAGCTCGCTGAGCGTTTCGCGCTGAGCGCTCAACAGGATTTTCTCGCGCTGTTCGCGGCTACGGCGCACCAGCAGCACCTCGACGGGCAAATCTTCCGTTAAGGCCTGAATTTTACGCTGCATATCATGCAGATATTCATCGGTGGTGATTTCGATATCCAGCCAGACCAGCGGTTCTTGCGCCGCGCCGCGCCACTGTTCAAGCTGGACGGTGATGGCCGCCAGGTCACCTTTGAGTACCGCAAGCGGCTGGGTGACCGGGACGTCCAGCATATCGACGGCGCTGAGTTTGCCAGCGGTAAACGTCACCAGATGTACGGATTTGGCTTTGCCTGTTTCGTCAAAACTCAGGGAAATGGGGGAGCCGCAATAGCGAATATGTTCGCTGCCGCCAATCATCTGCGCGCGGTGAATATGCCCCAGCGCGATGTAATCCGCAGGCGGGAAGTTTTGCGCCGGGAAAGCATCAAGCGTGCCGATATAAATGTCACGTACCGCGTCACTTTTACTGGCTCCAACGGTGGTCAGATGCCCGGTAGCAATCACGGGAATCGCCTGTTCACCGCGAAGGGCGCAAGCTTCTTCATACTGTTGGTGGTAGTAGTCGGTGATGCTCTGCAACAGGTGCTGCTGCTTCTCACCGCCGGAAAGCCCGGACTGGCTCTGAACGATATCTCGCGGACGTAAAAAAGGCACCGGACACAGCACCGCGCCCGGCGTCCCGTCGCGCTTTTTCAGGATCTGCGGGGCGTGCCCGGCGCTGGCAACGACCGTCGTATTGAGGAACGCGAGGATGTCGCGGGATTCATTCAGCGTTGCCACGGAGTCGTGGTTACCCGCAACAATCACCAGATGACAGCCGGTTTGCTGTAAGTTAACGACAAAACGGTTATACAGTTCACGCGCATAGCTTGGCGGTTGCCCGGTATCAAAAATATCACCGGCAACGATGATGGCATCAACCTGATGCGCCTGGGCAGTTTCCAGCAGCCAGTTCAGGAAGGCTTCATGTTCAGCGGCGCGGCTTTTGCTGTAAAAATTTTGACCCAGATGCCAGTCCGAGGTGTGAAGTATGCGCATAACGGTTCCGTGGCAAAAAAATGAGGATAGGATTATAAACTTTCAGAGAACGGAAAATAACCGCTGTAATAAAACAACAGTTTGCCATTTATAGTGGGAATGTTTTTCATAAATCTGTCATAAATCTGACGCATAATGACGCCGCATTACAAACTTGTAACTTAAATAAGATAAGACAGGGCAAAGTATGGCGAGACGTATTCTGGTCGTAGAAGATGAAGCTCCGATCCGTGAAATGGTGTGCTTCGTGCTCGAACAAAATGGCTTTCAGCCGGTAGAAGCTGAAGATTATGACAGCGCGGTGAATCAACTTAACGAACCCTGGCCTGATTTGATTTTGCTTGACTGGATGCTGCCTGGCGGCTCGGGATTGCAGTTCATCAAACACATTAAACGTGAAGCGATGACCCGCGATATTCCGGTTGTCATGCTCACGGCGCGCGGTGAAGAAGAAGATCGCGTGCGCGGTCTGGAAACGGGCGCTGACGATTACATCACTAAACCGTTCTCACCTAAAGAACTGGTTGCCCGTATTAAAGCGGTGATGCGCCGTATTTCGCCGATGGCGGTGGAAGAGGTGATTGAGATGCAGGGCTTAAGTCTTGATCCAACGTCACACCGCGTCATGACCGGCGAAAACCCACTCGATATGGGGCCAACCGAATTCAAGCTGTTGCACTTCTTTATGACCCACCCAGAGCGCGTCTACAGCCGCGAGCAGTTGCTGAATAACGTCTGGGGGACTAACGTCTATGTCGAAGACCGGACGGTTGATGTCCATATTCGCCGCTTGCGTAAAGCGCTGGAGCTGAGCGGCCACGATCGTATGGTGCAGACGGTCCGCGGCACGGGTTATCGTTTTTCGACCCGTTTCTGAACAATGACAGGAGTGTGACGCGTGCTGGAACGTCTGTCATGGAAAAGGCTCGTTTTTGAACTCATTCTTTGTTGTATCCCGGCCCTCATTCTGGGGGCATTTGTGGGACATTTGCCGTGGTTTTTACTGGCAGCGGTCACCGGGTTGCTGATCTGGCATTTCTGGAACTTACTGCGCCTTTCCTGGTGGCTGTGGGTTGACCGCAGTATGACGCCTCCGCCGGGAAGCGGAAGCTGGGAGCCGCTGCTTTACGGCCTGCACCAGATGCAGATGCGTAATAAAAAGCGCCGTCGTGAGCTGGGTAGCCTGATCAAACGTTTTCGCAGTGGCGCGGAGTCGCTGCCGGATGCGGTCATTCTGACCACTGAAGAAGGGACTATCTTCTGGTGTAACGGCCTGGCACAACAGCTGCTTGGCCTGCGCTGGCCGGATGATAATGGCCAGAATATCCTTAACCTTCTGCGTTACCCTGAATTCACGCTGTATCTGAAAAAACGCGACTTTACCCGCCCGCATAATCTGAAACTGAACAATGGTCGTCACCTTGAGATCCGCGTGATGCCCTACAGCGACCAGCAGTGGCTAATGGTGGCGCGCGACGTTACGCAGATGCACCAGCTGGAAGGGGCGCGACGTAATTTCTTTGCCAACGTCAGCCACGAGCTACGCACGCCGTTAACGGTGCTCCAGGGCTATCTGGAGATGATGCAGGAGCAAACGCTGGAAGGCGCGCCACGCGAGAAAGCGCTGCATACCATGCGTGAGCAAACGCACCGGATGGAAGGGCTGGTGAAACAGCTTCTGACCTTATCGAAAATAGAGGCCGCTCCGACGCTTGCGTTGAATGACACTATCGACGTGCCGATGATGCTGCGCGTCGTCGAGCGTGAAGCGCAGACCTTAAGCCATAAAAAACATCAACTGACCTTTGAGGTTGATAATGGCCTGAAAGTGCTGGGCAGTGAGGATGAGCTGCGTAGCGCCATTTCTAACCTGGTCTATAACGCGGTGAATCATACGCCGGAAGGGACGCATATTGTGGTGCGCTGGCAATATACCCCGACAGGTGCCGAGTTTAGCGTTGAGGACAACGGACCGGGCATTTCACCGGAACACCTGCCTCGCCTGACCGAGCGTTTCTATCGAGTGGATAAAGCACGCTCGCGACAGACCGGAGGAAGTGGTCTGGGGCTGGCGATTGTGAAACATGCGGTCAATCACCATGAAAGTCGTCTCGATATTCAAAGTACGCTGGGGAAGGGAACCCGTTTCAGTTTCGTTATCCCGGAACGATTAATTGCCAAAAAAATCGCCTGACAACAGGCGTGTCAGTTTTCCTTTCCACGGGCCAGCCATTGCTGGCCCGTTTGCTTTGCGGTCAAGTGAAACCTGAATGAATTTTATACGTCTGATGTTTTTTTGTTCGCATGATTAGCCATGGGTTTTTCTTATAAATAGCGTATTGTGCTGGCCTGTTTTTTCATGCTGGCATATTGTTCTGGTTTTACGATCCCACCTTGCCTTTAAACGTTATAAGCGTTTAAATTGCCCCCCAGATACTGTCATACCGACTGTATTTGCGTGGTAAATCGAAAAACTATTCTTCTCCACGCCAGGACGGGAGAATATCCCGCTGAAATTGAGCAAATTTTCCGCTGTATTGTCCCGTCAGGGATGGCGAAAATCTCAACGTTTTCAACACCACATCCACAGGCAGTAAGGTTTTATGACCCATCACTTAAAATCGCGTGACATCATCGCGCTGGGCTTTATGACATTTGCGCTGTTCGTTGGCGCAGGCAACATCATTTTCCCTCCAATGGTCGGCTTACAGGCGGGTGAACACGTCTGGACTGCTGCGTTTGGTTTCCTGATTACTGCCGTGGGCCTACCGGTACTGACCATCGTTGCGCTGGCGAAAGTCGGCGGCGGCGTTGATAGCCTCAGCACACCGATTGGCAAAGTGGCGGGCGTTCTGCTGGCGACGGTCTGCTATCTGGCTGTTGGCCCACTGTTTGCCACCCCGCGTACGGCAACGGTTTCCTTTGAAGTGGGGATTGCCCCGCTGACCGGCGACGGTGCGATGCCGCTGTTTATCTACAGCCTGGTGTACTTCGCGATTGTGATCCTGGTTTCTCTCTATCCGGGCAAGCTGCTGGATACCGTGGGGAACTTCCTGGCACCAATGAAAATTGTGGCGCTGATCGTGCTGGCCGTTGCGGCTGTCATCTGGCCGGCTGGCCCTATCAGCGATGCCATGGACGCCTATAAAAATGCGGCGTTCTCCAACGGCTTTGTGAACGGTTATCTGACCATGGATACGCTGGGCGCGATGGTGTTTGGTATCGTTATCGTGAACGCGGCGCGTTCCCGTGGCGTGAACGAAGCGCGTCTGCTGACCCGCTACACCATCTGGGCTGGCCTGATGGCCGGTGTGGGCCTGACGCTGCTGTATCTGGCGCTGTTCCGCCTGGGTTCAGATAGCGCCATGCTGGTTGATCAGAACGCGAACGGTGCGGCTATCCTCCATGCTTACGTGCAGCACACCTTCGGTGGTGCGGGCAGCATGTTGCTGGCGGTGCTGATTTTCCTGGCTTGTCTGGTGACGGCCGTTGGCCTGACCTGTGCGTGCGCTGAGTTCTTTGCTCAGTATCTGCCGCTCTCTTACCGCACGCTGGTGTTTATTCTGGGCATCTTCTCAATGGCGGTATCGAATCTGGGTCTGAGCCACCTGATTCAGGTTTCCATTCCAGTGCTGACGGCCATTTATCCGCCGTGTATTGTGCTGGTGGTGTTGAGCTTTACCCGCCCATGGTGGAATAATTCATCGCGAATTATTGCGCCAGCCATGTTTATCAGCCTGCTTTTTGGTATCCTTGACGGAATCAAAGCATCAGCATTCAGTGAAATGCTGCCAGCCTGGACACAGCGTCTGCCGCTGTCCGAACAAGGTCTGGCATGGCTGATGCCTACCGTTGTAGCGCTGGTTCTGGCCATTATCTGGGACCGTGCAGCAGGGCGTCAGGTTACATCGAACGCGCATTAATCAACGGCAACAAACTGTTTAACCACGGGGCTTAAGGCCCCGTGGTTTTTTGTTTTTTTCGTGTTGAATGGCAAGATTTAAATGGAAAGCACTAACAAACTCAAACGTGGACTGAGCACCCGCCACATCCGCTTTATGGCGCTGGGTTCAGCAATCGGTACTGGTCTTTTTTATGGCTCGGCAGATGCCATCAAAATGGCCGGTCCAAGCGTTCTGTTGGCCTACATCATTGGTGGTGTGGCGGCGTATATCATCATGCGTGCGCTGGGCGAAATGTCCGTGCATAACCCTTCTGCAAGCTCCTTCTCTCGCTACGCGCAAGATAATTTAGGACCGCTGGCAGGCTACATCACCGGCTGGACCTACTGTTTTGAGATCCTGATTGTGGCGATTGCTGATGTCACCGCCTTCGGCATCTACATGGGGGTCTGGTTCCCGGCCGTACCGCACTGGATTTGGGTGCTGAGCGTAGTGTTGATCATCTGCGCCATCAACCTGATGAGCGTGAAGGTGTTTGGTGAGCTGGAGTTCTGGTTCTCCTTCTTTAAAGTCGCCACCATTATCATCATGATTGCGGCCGGTTTCGGCATCATTATCTGGGGTATTGGCAACGGCGGTCAGCCAACCGGTATTCATAACCTGTGGAGCAATGGCGGCTTCTTTAGCAACGGCTGGCTCGGCATGGTGATGTCTTTGCAAATGGTGATGTTTGCCTACGGTGGGATTGAGATTATCGGCATCACCGCCGGTGAAGCGAAAGACCCGGAGAAATCCATTCCGCGTGCCATCAACTCCGTGCCGATGCGTATTCTGGTGTTCTACGTGGGTACGCTGTTTGTCATTATGTCTATCTACCCGTGGAACCAGGTGGGCACCGATGGTAGCCCGTTTGTTCTGACCTTCCAGCACCTGGGGATCACGTTTGCGGCCAGTATTCTGAACTTCGTGGTGCTGACGGCTTCGCTTTCTGCCATTAACAGCGATGTGTTTGGCGTGGGGCGTATGCTGCACGGGATGGCTGAGCAGGGTAGCGCGCCAAAAGTCTTTGCGAAAACCTCTCGTCGCGGTATTCCGTGGGTGACGGTGATGGTGATGACCATTGCGCTGCTATTTGCGGTGTACCTCAACTACATCATGCCTGAGAACGTCTTCCTGGTGATTGCATCGCTGGCGACCTTCGCGACAGTGTGGGTGTGGATTATGATCCTGCTTTCGCAGATTGCTTTCCGTCGCCGTCTGCCGCCGGAAGAGGTGAAAGCGCTGAAATTCAAAGTGCCGGGTGGCGTGGTGACGACCATTGTTGGGCTGGTTTTCCTGGTCTTTATTATCGGGCTGATTGGCTATCACCCGGATACCCGTATTTCCCTGTACGTGGGCTTTGCGTGGATTGTGCTGTTGCTGGCAGGCTGGATGTTTAAATGCCGCCGCGACCGCCAGCTGGCGCAAGCGCAGTAATCCTTTTTGACCCTCTCCCAAAAGGCTGAGGGTTCCCCACAAAAAATACGGGCACGTACGGCCGCCTCTCCTTTTGGGGGAGAGGGTTGGGGTGAGGGGGAACATACGGCTCAGGTGGTCATTCCGTTCACTTTACGTTCCTTGCTACTCTGTCGCATCATTACACGTGAACGTGCCAGGGTAGCTCACCGCCGCTACCCTGGCGACCCGGGCTCCCGGCAAGAAAATCGCCGCTTCGCGGTGCCTTCGGCTTATTCCTTTCGGCTTTCGGGTCGGGCGCGATGCAGCGTCCATGCAAGTCGCGCCCTCTCGGCGCATCCATGCGCCTCGCCCCGGCCTACAGGAAATGCCTCAGCGATTTTCAGCCGGACCATGGAATCGCTGTAAGCCTTGTATTTCAATGGTGTAATGTCTTCGCTGAGTAAAGATAAAATGACTGGGGAACCCTCAGCCCAAAAGGAGAGGGTGAAGGCATCTGGCTGCACTGATGCCTCCTCCCCCGTCCTCCTCCCCCAATAAACTGCATCATGATGAGCTAACCTTAACTACCCTGTGGCAAGGTGACGTCAATTTCATCAAAGGGGATTCGTGATGTTGAACGCCTGGCACCTTCCGGTTGCCCCATTTGTTAAGCAAAACAAAGACAACCTTGTGATTACGCTCTGGCTGGCAGGGGAAAATCAGCCCGACCGCGTGATGCTACGCGCTGAAGTGGATAACGAAGAAACCGCGTTGACCATGCACAAGCAACGCAGCCAGCCGCAGCCTGGCGTGACGGCATGGCGCGCGAACATCGACCTCAGCAGCGGGCAGCCGCGACGTCGCTACAGCTTTAAGCTGTTGTGGAATAACCGTCAGCTGTGGTTTACCCCGCAAGGCTTTAGTCGTTTTCCACCTGCGCGGCTGGAACAATTTGCCGTTGATTACCCGGACCAGGGTCCGCAGTGGGTCAACGATCAGGTCTTTTATCAAATCTTCCCTGACCGCTTTGCCCGCAGCCAGGCGCGCACGCCGCAGCAGGATAAGGTCTATTACCACCACGCCGCAGGTCACGACATCATCTTTAAAGCGTGGGATGAACCGCTGACGGCGCAGGCAGGTGGATCAACGTTTTACGGTGGCGATCTGGACGGGATCAGCGAAAAACTGCCGTATCTGAAAAAACTGGGCGTTACGGCGCTGTACCTGAACCCGGTCTTTAAAGCGCCAAGCGTGCATAAATACGATACCGAAGATTATCGCCACGTTGATGAGCAGTTTGGCGGTGATGCCGCTCTGTTGCGTCTGCGGGAGAATACGCAAAAAGAAGGAATGCGCCTGATTCTGGACGGCGTGTTCAACCACAGCGGGGACTCCCACGCCTGGTTTGATCGTCACAATCAGTCTATGGGCGGCGCGTGTCATAACCCAGATTCACCCCAGCGCGACTGGTATAGCTTTAATGATGAAGGCCGGGCGCTGGACTGGTTAGGCTATGCCAGCCTGCCTAAGCTCGATTTCCAGTCACCAACGCTTGTGAATGAGATCTATGGCGGCGATGACAGCATTGTGCGCCACTGGCTAAAGGCGCCGTGGAACATGGATGGCTGGCGTCTGGACGTGGTGCATATGCTTGGTGAAGCGGGTGGGGCGCGTAACAATATTCAGCACGTTGCCGGGATCACCCGTTCGGCAAAAATCGCCCAGCCGGAGGCGTTTGTCTTTGGCGAGCATTTCGGTGATGCACGTCAGTGGCTTCAGGCCGATGCTGAAGACGCGGCGATGAACTATCGCGGCTTTACGTTCCCGCTGTGGGGATTCCTGGCCAATACCGATATCTCTTACGATCCACAGCATATCGACGCCGAAACCTGCATGGCGTGGATGGACAACTACCGCGCCAGCCTGTCGCACCAGCAGCAGCTTCGGATGTTCAATCAGCTGGATAGCCACGATACCGCGCGTTTCAAGTCGCTGCTGGGCAAAGATGTGGCTCGCCTGCCGCTGGCCGTCACCTGGCTCTTCACCTGGCCGGGGATCCCGTGTATTTACTACGGCGATGAAGTGGGGCTGAATGGCAATAACGATCCGTTCTGCCGCAAGACTTTCCCGTGGGATCCAGCAAAACAGGATGCATCCCTGTTCAGCCTGTATCAGCGTATGGCGAAACTGCGTAAACAGAACCTGGCTTTGCGCTACGGCGGTTGTCAGGTGGTTTACGCCCACGATAACGTGGTGGTGTTTGCCCGTGTCTATAACCAGCAGCGTGTGCTGGTGGCCATTAACCGGGGTGAAGCCTGTGAAGTGGTGCTGGATGATTCGCCGCTGCTCAGGGTGAAGGCATGGCAGCTGAAAGAGGGCAAAGGCGACCTGCACGAGGGCATTTTGTCTCTGCCTGCGATTTCGGCCTGCGTCTGGTTCGGTAATTAACCCCTCCTCTGCAACCGGTATTACGCCGGTTGCAGAATATTCCCCTAAGTCGTTCGGTTAAATTAAACAGAGCGGACAAATTTCTTTAATATCGTCTAAATCAATTCTCGCTATACTCAATTTGCTTTATCAGACAGGGCCCTTTCTCATTTAGCACACAAAAACGTTGGCTTTTAACACATTGATTAAAAGGTACTTTTATGTCTATTCGTGAACTGATTGACCCGTCCAATTCCGCTCTGATTTTTATCGATCACCAGCCGCAGATGTCCTTTGGCGTGGCAAATATTGACCGTCAGTTATTGAAAAATAATACGGTCGCACTGGCGAAAGCAGGCAAAATTTTTGATGTACCGGTTATCTATACGTCTGTAGAAACAAAAAGCTTCAGCGGTTATATCTGGCCTGAGTTACTGGCCGTCCATCCTGATGTAAAACCTATTGAACGTACCTCGATGAACTCCTGGGAAGATGACGCGTTTGTTGCGGCAGTTAAAGCTACAGGCCGCAAAAAACTCATCATTTCTGCCCTGTGGACAGAAGTTTGCCTGACCTTCCCGGCGCTGATGGCGCTGGATGAAGGCTTCGAAGTGTATGTGGTCACAGATACCTCCGGCGGGACTTCTGTTGATGCGCACGAACGCGCTATCGACCGTATGGTGCAGGCTGGTGCAGTGCCTGTGACCTGGCAGCAGGTGTTGCTTGAGTACCAGCGCGACTGGTCACGCAAAGGCACTTATGACGCGGTAATGGATCTGGTACGTGAGCACAGCGGGGCTTACGGCATGGGCGTTGATTACGCCTATACCCTCGTTCACGGTGCGCCAGAGCGCAAAGCGTAATCCTTTCAGGGCGGGGTTCTCCCGCCCATCAATGACCAGGAATCTTTTATGGCGCAAACATCACATGTGACGCTGGTGATCACCCATACGTTACTCCCGGGGCAAGCCGGGCGATACGAACAGTGGCTTGGCAAGATCATGCCCATCGCTGCTGAATTCCCCGGACATCTGGGGGCGAACGTCATCCGCCCGTCCGAAGGACAGAGCCTGTGGACGGTGATTATCCGTTTCGACACCATTGAGCACCTCTATGCCTGGACGCAGTCCGATACCCGTAACGTGCTGGTGAAAGAGATTGAGCCGCTGCTGGCGGAAGGCGATAAAACAGAAGTGCGCACCGAGGCGGCGTTCTGGTTCACTCCGCCAGAGACAAACGTGCGTAAACCAAAGCAGTGGAAACAGTTTCTTATCACCCTGCTGGTTATCTTCCCCAGTACCAATGTGGTGCCGCTGGTGACGGGCGCGCTGCTTCCTGGCCTGAAAGGCTCATTACTGCTGCATTTGATTAACGATGCCTGTGTGGTCGCGCTGGTGGTCTGGCTGTGGATGCCCATCGTGACCCGTCTGTTTGCCGGATGGCTGAAAAAAGCCTGATCCGGTTCAAAGGAGTACGTTATGTCTCAAACTGCCACACTGATCTTAACCAAAGGTAAGATCCACACCCTCGATCGCGAAAACCCGCTGACGGAAGCGGTGGCGATCGCTAACGGGAAGATCCTCGCGACCGGAAATCACGATCGCATCATGAGTTACGCAACGCAGGGTACGCAAGTTGTTGATTTGCAGGGGAGTACGGTGATCCCCGGTCTTAATGACTCCCACCTGCACCTGATTCGCGGCGGGCTGAACTACAACCTCGAATTACGCTGGGAAGGTGTCCCTTCGCTGGCAGACGCGCTACGGATGCTGAAAGATCAGGCCGACCGTACGCCATCGCCCCAGTGGGTGCGTGTGGTGGGCGGCTGGAGTGAATTCCAGTTTGCCGAGCGCCGGATGCCCACCATTGAAGAGCTTAACGAGGCCGCTCCGGATACCCCGGTGTTTGTGCTGCATCTCTACGATCGCGCGCTGCTCAACCGCGCCGCGCTCAAAGCTGTTGGTTATACCAAAGAGACGCCAAACCCGCCGGGCGGCGAAATCGTGCGTGATAACAACGGTAACCCGACCGGGCTGCTGATCGCCAAACCGAATGCGATGATCCTCTACGCAACCCTGGCAAAAGGGCCAAAGCTGCCGCTTGAACTGCAGGTGAACTCTACGCGCCAGTTTATGCGCGAGCTGAACCGCCTAGGGCTGACCAGCGCTATCGACGCTGGCGGCGGTTTCCAGAACTACCCGGAAGATTACGAGATAATCGAGCAACTGCACGCCAAAGAGCAGATGACGGTGCGTATTGCTTATAACCTCTTTACCCAGCGTCCAAAACAAGAGCTGGAAGACTTCGAGCGCTGGACCGATATGCTCAAGCCAGGGCAGGGGACGGATTTCTACCGTGCTAACGGCGCAGGCGAGATGCTGGTCTTCTCGGCGGCGGATTTTGAAGACTTCCTCCAGCCGCGCCCGGATCTGCCGCAGGGGATGGAAGACGAACTGGAGCGCGTGGTGCGTCACCTGGTGGAAAACCGCTGGCCGTTCCGTCTGCACGCTACCTATGACGAATCCATCAGCCGGATGCTGGATGTGTTTGAGAAGGTGAACCGCGATATCCCGTTCAACGGGCTGCACTGGTTCTTCGACCACGCTGAAACCATTACCGAGCGTAATATCGAACGCGTGAAAGCACTGGGCGGCGGGATTGCGGTACAGCACCGTATGGCCTTCCAGGGGGAATACTTTGTTGATCGTTACGGTAAAGAGGCGGTGAAACATACGCCGCCGGTGGCGAAGATGCTGGAGCTGGACGTACCGGTAGGATTAGGGACGGACGCGACCCGCGTGGCGAGCTACAACCCGTGGACGGCGCTGTACTGGCTGGTATCCGGGCGTACCGTAGGCGGGCTGGCGATGTATGACGACAGCAATCGCCTGCCGCGCGATGTCGCGCTGGAGCTGTGGACCGCGGGCAGCGCGTGGTTCTCCAGCGAGCAGGGTAAGAAAGGCCGTCTGGTGGAAGGTCAGCTTGCCGATCTGGTGGTGCTCTCGAAAGACTACTTCAGCGTATCGGAAGAAGAGATTAAAGGCATCGAGTCGGTGCTGACGGTGGTGGATGGCAAGGTGGTGTACGCCGCCGGGCACTTTAGCCCGCTGTCACCTCCGCCAATTCCGGTCGTGCCGGAATGGTCGCCTGTGGTTAAGGTGCCAGGACATTACCGCTCAGCTCCGCCTGCGGCCAGCAAGGTGGGTGCAGTGGTGCAGATGCACCAGTGTATCGGGAGCTGCGGTGTGCATGGGCACGCGCACGGCATTGCCCGCCAGTCGGATATTCCGGTGTCGGACGATCAGGCGTTTTGGGGCGTGCTGGGCTGTTCCTGCTTCGCGTTCTGAATAAAAAAAGGCCCGCATAAGCGGGCCTTTTTCGTAAACCGTGCCAATTACAGGCTGGATACGTTCTCGGTCAGGTACTTAGCAACACCTTCTGGAGATGCAGCCATACCTTCTTTCCCTTTTTCCCACTGAGCCGGGCACACTTCACCGTGCTCTTCGTGGAATTGCAGCGCGTCAACCATACGCAGCATTTCGTCGATGTTACGACCCAGTGGCAGATCGTTCACAACCTGGTGACGAACGATGCCGTTCGCGTCGATCAGGAAGGAGCCACGCAGTGCAACGCCAGCGTCCGGGTGTTCGATACCGTAAGCCTGCTGGATTTCGCGTTTGATGTCCGCAACCATTGCGTATTTCACCGCACCGATGCCGCCGTTGTCGACAGGGGTGTTACGCCATGCGTTGTGTACAAATTCAGAGTCGAAGGAGACGCCAACAACTTCTACGCCACGCTTCTGGAATTCTTCGTAACGTTTGTCGAACGCGATCAGCTCAGACGGGCAAACGAAAGTGAAGTCCATTGGCCAGAAGAACAGAACGGTCGCTTTACCGTTGGTGTGCTGTTTGAAGTTGAAGTTTTCAACGATTTCACCGTTGCCCAGAACTGCTGCAGCTGTAAAATCCGGAGCCGGACGAGTTACCAGAACCATATGATTCTCCTGTAGATACTAAGGTTATTTGGAACGCAACGCGGGCCAGTATAGAGAGTGTTCGGGAATAAGACAAAGAGGTGGTGACAATCGTTCCGCCAGCTTTTACCTATCAATGTGAATTCTGTTACAGCTGTTTGTTTTTCGCCTGCGCCATCATGCGCGGGTAAAACTGCCAGAAACGCGTTTCCAGCGCGTCGTAATGTTCATCCAGGTCATACCAGGAGTCGCGCAGCGCATCCAGACGCGGGCGGCGGCTCGCCATCCCGTTCAGTACATTCTGGATGAAATCCATCTCGCCGTAGCGCTCCAGCCAGCGTTCCGACCACAGGTAGTTATTCAGATTCACAAATCGCGGCGGTGAGTCCGGTAAAATAATCGACACCTGCTGATGGGCATAGCGCACAAATTCGGGCAGCGGCATTTCCGGCGACAGCTGTTCCCAGTGGCGCGACAGAAAGTGGTCCCACATCACATCAAGCGTGATCGGCGCAACGCGGCGCGTCTCAGGGCGAAACCACGCTTTGGCTTCCGTCACTTCCGGCAGGTTATCGGTCAGCACGTCGATGCGGCGGTGCATAAAAATTCCGTCGACAACCTCTGGGGAATACTCTTCTGCGGGGTTGCCGCGTACAAAATCAGCCAGCAAATTGCCGGAAAGGGAGCTGTCAGCGAGGTGTGCGAGATGCAGGTGAGCGAGAAAATTCATGCGTTTTATTTGTCCGGGGGCGGCTAGTTGTTGCAGCAAAAGGGTGTGAGCACTAGACTATGCCGCCTGTTTTTAAGTCACGAGTATACGTCATGCGCGTCGCCGATTTCTCCTTTGAACTACCTGAATCCCTGATTGCTCACTATCCCATGCCTGAGCGAAGCAGCTGTCGCTTACTGTCACTGGATGGGCCAACGGGCGAGCTGACGCACGGTACTTTCACCGATTTGCTCGACAAGCTCAACCCTGGCGATCTGCTGGTTTTTAACAATACCCGCGTGATCCCGGCACGTCTGTTTGGCCGTAAAGCCAGCGGCGGCAAGATTGAAGTGCTGGTCGAACGTATGCTCGATGATAAACGTATTCTGGCACATATTCGCGCGTCTAAGGCGCCGAAGCCGGGCGCGGAGCTGCTGCTGGGCGATGACGAGAGCATCAAAGCGACCATGACCGCGCGCCACGATGCGCTGTTTGAAGTGGCGTTTGACGACGAGCGCACGGTGCTCGATATCCTGAACGCCATCGGCCACATGCCGCTGCCGCCGTACATAGAGCGTCCGGACGAAGAGGCCGACCGCGAGCTGTATCAGACCGTTTACAGCCAGAAGCCGGGTGCGGTAGCTGCACCAACCGCTGGCCTGCACTTTGATGAGCCGCTGCTGGAGAAACTGCGCGCGAAGGGCGTAGAGATGGCGTTCGTGACGCTGCACGTCGGTGCAGGCACCTTCCAGCCGGTGCGCGTGGACAGCATTGAAGACCACATCATGCACTCTGAATACGCCGAAGTACCGCAAGAGGTTGTGGATGCGGTGCTGGCGGCGAAAGGCCGCGGTAGCCGCGTGATTGCTGTGGGCACAACTTCCGTGCGTTCGCTTGAGAGCGCCGCGCAGGCCGCCAAAACCGATCTTATCGAGCCGTTCTTTGGCGATACGCAGATCTTTATCTACCCGGGCTATCAGTACAAAGTCATTGATGCGCTGGTGACCAACTTCCATCTGCCTGAATCGACGCTGATTATGCTGGTTTCCGCGTTTGCCGGTTATCAGCATACGATGAACGCCTACAAGTCTGCGGTAGAACAAAAATATCGCTTTTTTAGCTACGGGGACGCGATGTTTATCACGTACAATCCGCTGGCTTTGAATGAGCGTGTCGGGGAATAAGTCCGCGGCACCAGAATAATGTGTTGGACTGTTTTTCTGGCACAGAGGAATAAAAATGAAATTTGAACTCGATACCACCGATGGCCGCGCGCGTCGCGGTCGCCTGGTGTTTGATCGCGGCGTGGTGGAAACCCCCGCGTTTATGCCTGTGGGCACCTACGGCACCGTAAAAGGGATGACGCCGGAAGAAGTTGAAGCCACTGGCGCACAGATTATCCTCGGCAATACCTTCCACCTGTGGCTGCGTCCTGGTCAGGAGATCATGAAGCTGCATGGAGACCTGCATGACTTCATGCAGTGGAAAGGGCCAATCCTCACCGATTCCGGCGGTTTCCAGGTCTTCAGCCTGGGCGATATCCGCAAGATCACCGAGAAAGGCGTTCACTTCCGTAACCCGATCAACGGCGATCCGATTTTCCTCGATCCTGAAAAATCGATGGAGATTCAGTACGATCTCGGTTCCGATATCGTGATGATCTTCGACGAATGTACGCCGTACCCGGCGGACTGGGATTACGCGAAACGTTCTATGGAGATGTCTCTGCGTTGGGCGCAGCGTAGCCGCGACCGTTTTGACTCTCTTGAGAACAAAAATGCGCTGTTCGGCATTATCCAGGGCAGTGTTTACGAAGATTTACGCGATATCTCTGTTAAAGGTCTGGTAGAGATAGGTTTTGATGGCTACGCTGTCGGCGGTTTGGCTGTGGGTGAGCCAAAGGAAGACATGCATCGCATTCTTGAACATGTCTGCCCGCAAATCCCGGCAGATAAACCACGTTACCTGATGGGTGTGGGTAAACCAGAAGATCTGGTTGAAGGTGTGCGCCGCGGCATTGATATGTTCGACTGCGTCATGCCAACCCGTAACGCGCGTAACGGTCATCTGTTTGTTACCGATGGCGTGGTGAAAATCCGTAACGCGAAGCATAAGAGTGACACCAGCCCGCTCGATTCTGAGTGCGATTGCTATACCTGTCGCAATTATTCCCGCGCGTATTTGCATCATCTCGATCGTTGCAACGAGATTTTGGGCGCGCGTCTCAATACCATTCATAATCTTCGTTATTATCAGCGCTTAATGGCTGGTTTACGTAAGGCTATCGAAGAGGGTAAATTAGAGAGCTTCGTGACCGATTTCTACCAACGTCAGGGTCGGGATGTTCCACCTTTGAACGTTGATTAATTTTAATAATGAGGGAATTTGAATGAGCTTTTTTATTTCTGATGCGGTAGCAGCAACAGGTGCTCCAGCGCAGGGCAGCCCGATGTCTCTGATTCTGATGCTGGTTGTGTTCGGTCTGATCTTCTATTTCATGATCCTGCGTCCACAGCAGAAGCGCACCAAAGAGCACAAAAACCTGATGAACTCCATTGCGAAAGGCGATGAAGTACTGACCAATGGTGGCCTGGTGGGTCGCGTAACCAAAGTAGCGGAAAGCGGCTACATTGCTATCGCACTGAACGACACCACTGAAGTGGTTATCAAACGTGACTTCGTAGCTGCCGTTCTGCCGAAAGGCACCATGAAGGCGCTGTAATCCCAACTTTTCCCAAAGGGAACTGCCGTGTTAAACCGTTATCCTTTGTGGAAGTACATCATGCTGGTCGTCGTGATTCTCGTCGGCCTGCTGTACGCGCTTCCCAACCTGTATGGTGAGGATCCGGCCGTTCAAATCACTGGCGCGCGCGGTGTCGCCGCCAGTGAGCAAACGCTGATCCAGGTCCAGAAAACGTTACAAGAAGAAAAAATTACCGCTAAGTCTGTGGCACTGGAAGAGGGCGCTATTCTTGCTCGCTTCGACACCACCGACACGCAGCTCCGCGCTCGTGAAGCGCTGATGGGCGTGCTGGGTGATAAGTATGTCGTGGCGCTGAACCTTGCTCCTGCAACACCGCGTTGGCTGGCTGCGTTAAACGCAGAGCCAATGAAACTCGGTCTTGACCTGCGTGGTGGTGTTCACTTCCTGATGGAAGTGGATATGGACACCGCACTGGGCAAATTGCAGGAACAGAATATCGACAGCCTGCGCAGCGATCTGCGTGACAAAGGCATCGCGTACACCACTGTGCGTAAAGAAGATAACTACGGCATGAGCATCACGTTCCGCGACAGCGCGGCACGCGACCAGGCTGTAACTTACCTGTCTCAACGTCACCGTGATCTGGTTATCACCTCTCAGGGCAGCAACCAGCTGCGTGCAGTGATGACGGATGCACGTCTGAGCGAAGCGCGTGAATACGCGGTTCAGCAGAACATTAACATTCTGCGTAACCGTGTAAACCAACTGGGTGTGGCTGAACCACTGGTACAGCGTCAGGGTGCTGACCGTATTGTGGTTGAACTGCCAGGTATCCAGGACACTGCGCGTGCGAAAGAGATTCTGGGTGCGACTGCAACGCTTGAGTTCCGTCTGGTTAACTCTAACGTCGATCAGTCTGCTGCTGCCGCGGGCCGTATTCCGGGCGACTCCGAAGTGAAACAGACCCGTGAAGGTCAGCCGGTTGTGCTGTACAAACGCGTGATCCTGACCGGTGACCATATCACCGACTCCACTTCAAGCCAGGATGAATACAACCAGCCGCAGGTTAACATCTCGCTGGATAGCGCGGGTGGTAACATCATGTCTAACTTCACCAAGGACAACATCGGCAAACCGATGGCGACCCTGTTCGTGGAGTACAAAGACAGCGGTAAGAAAGATGCCAACGGCCGTGCAGTGCTGGTGAAAGAGGAAGAGGTGATTAACATCGCCAATATCCAGTCTCGTCTGGGTAATAGCTTCCGTATCACCGGTATCAGCAACCCGAACGAAGCGCGTCAGCTCTCTCTGCTGCTGCGTGCCGGTGCGCTGATTGCGCCAATCCAGATTGTTGAAGAACGTACCATTGGCCCAACCCTGGGTATGCAGAACATCAAACAGGGTCTGGAAGCGTGTCTGGCGGGTCTGGTTGTTTCAATCCTGTTCATGATCTTCTTCTACAAGAAGTTTGGTCTGATTGCGACGTCCGCGCTGCTGGCTAACCTGGTGCTGATCATCGGCATCATGTCCCTGCTGCCGGGGGCGACGCTGACCATGCCGGGTATTGCAGGTATCGTTCTGACCCTTGCGGTAGCGGTCGACGCCAACGTACTGATAAACGAACGTATCAAAGAAGAACTGAGCAACGGTCGTTCTGTGCAGCAGGCGATTGAAGAAGGCTATAAAGGCGCTTTCAGCTCCATCTTCGATGCGAACGTAACAACACTGATTAAGGTTCTTATCCTGTATGCAGTGGGTACTGGCGCGATCAAAGGCTTTGCGATTACTACCGGTATCGGTGTTGCAACGTCGATGTTTACCGCTATTGTCGGCACCCGTGCCATCGTGAACCTGCTGTACGGCGGCAAGCGCGTCAAAAAGCTGTCTATCTGAGGAGTGCGTTGTGGCACAGGAATATACTGTTGAACAATTAAACCACGGCCGTAAAGTCTGGGACTTTATGCGCTGGGACTACTGGGCCTTCGGCATTTCAGGTTTTCTGCTGATTCTGTCCATCGTCATTATGGGTGTGAAAGGCTTTAACTGGGGTCTCGATTTTACCGGCGGTACGGTAATTGAAATTTCCCTGGAAAAACCGATTGATATGGACCAGATGCGCGAATCGCTGCAGAAAGCGGGCTTTGAAGAGCCGCTGCTGCAAAACTTCGGCAGCAGCCGCGATATCATGGTGCGTATGCCGCCGGTACACGATGCCAACGGCAGCCAGGAGCTGGGCAGCAAGGTCGTTAGCGTGATTAACGAAACGACCAGCCAGAGCGCAACGGTTAAGCGTATTGAGTTCGTCGGCCCGAGTGTGGGTGCTGACCTGGCACAAACCGGTGCGATGGCGCTGATGGTGGCGCTGACTTCCATCCTGGTCTACGTTGGTTTCCGCTTCGAGTGGCGCCTGGCGGCAGGTGTGGTTATCGCTCTGGCGCACGACGTGGTGATCACCATGGGCGTACTGTCTCTGTTCCACATTGAAATTGACCTGACTATCGTGGCATCCCTGATGTCCGTTATCGGTTACTCACTGAACGACAGTATCGTGGTATCTGACCGTATTCGTGAAAACTTCCGTAAGATCCGTCGCGGTACGCCGTACGAAATCTTTAACGTGTCGTTGACCCAGACGCTGCACCGTACCTTGATCACATCCGGTACAACCTTGATGGTTATCCTGATGCTGTATCTCTTCGGTGGTCCGGTGCTGGAAGGCTTCTCGCTGACCATGCTTATCGGTGTGACTATCGGTACTGCTTCGTCTATTTACGTTGCATCCGCTCTGGCACTGAAACTTGGCATGAAGCGCGAGCACCTGCTCCAGCAGAAAGTCGAAAAAGAAGGGGCGGATCAGCCGTCAATTCTGCCGTAAGACATGGTCTTATGCGTGATAAAAATCCCGGTCTGATGGCCGGGATTTTTTTTACCTGCTGCTGACAAACCCTCCTGACAGTATGCTGTCAGGAGGGCTGTCATACACTCCTTCTGAACCCAAACAACAGGCTGGAGGAAGTATGAAAAGTGTCATTAACTGGTTTGAAATTCCCGTCGCGGATATGGATCGCGCCATCAAATTCTACGAGCCGGTCATGCAGGTCGCGCTGCGTCGTGAAAAAATGGACTGCGCGGAGCTGGCTGTTTTCCCGCATGACGACCCGGCGACCGGTGGCGCGCTGGCTAAATTTGATGGCATTACACCCTCACAGCAGGGCGCTATTATTTATCTGCATACTGACAATCTGGCGGCTACGCTAGACCGCATTGCTTCTGCAGGCGGTGAGTGCGTGTTCGGTCCGCTGGAATTACCAAATGATATTGGCACTATTGCCCTGTTTACCGACAGCGAAGGTAACCGCGTCGGCCTCCATCAACCCGTCTGAGAGCTAAAATAACATGACCCGACGCGCTGACCGTTTATTTCAGATTGTGCAGATCCTGCGGGGCAGGCGTCTGACGACGGCAGCGCATCTGGCAGAGCGGCTCGGGGTTTCTGAGAGAACCGTTTATCGCGATATCCGCGACCTTTCCCTTTCTGGTGTGCCGGTGGAAGGTGAGGCGGGGTGTGGTTATCGCCTGATGTCCGGTTTTGATTTACCGCCGCTGATGCTGACAAACAAAGAGTCTGAAGCGCTGATGGTGGCCATCCGTCTGCTGAAAACCTGGGGCGGGAAATCACTGTCGCGCGAGCTGGAATCGGCCCAGGAAAAGGTGCTGGCGATCCTGCCGGAAGAGAGTCGTCGTAAGGCAGAGCAGACACGTATCTACGCGCCGGATATTGCCCTGCAAAACCACTCCCGCAATCACTTCGATGTGATTCATCAGGCGATATCTGCCCAGCGCGTTCTGGCACTGCATTATCGTGATGAAGCCGGGCAGCTCTCAAAGCGTGAGGTTCAGCCGCTGGGGCTGTTCTTCTGGGGTGAGCGCTGGCTGTTGGCGGCCTGGTGTGAACGGCGTGATGACTATCGCTGCTTCCGGCTCGACAGGTGTCTTAACATTGTGCAGACAGAACGGCGGTTTAGCGAGAGCGCGGACAGGTCTTTGGCTGATTTTTTGCGTAAGGTGAGGCAGTAAAAAGCCGGGTGGCGGCTACGCCTTACCCGGCCTACATTCGGATCGTAGGCCCGGTAAGCGCAGCGCCACCGGGCGAAATCCGCAGTGATTAGAAGTTGTAACCTACCACCAGGTAACCACCCCAACCGGTAGAACGAACGCTGAAGTCACCGTCGCCGAAGTTCAGGCTGGCGTCATCGTTCCACTGACCACCGTTGTGCCAGTAACGCGCAACAACAGAGTAGTGCCAGTGATCGTAGTTCAGCGCCAGGATGTGGCTGGAAGCGATGGAGTTGTTGGTACGCGCTTTCTTACCGTTCAGGTCACGGAAGTCGTTGTCGCCCAGGTCTGAACCCCAGTCAAAGTTGGTGAAGCCGATGTAGCTCAGGTTGCCGCCCCACAGCTGGGTGATTGGCACAAAGTATTTCACTTTGAAACGGTAACCATCCCATTCGTTCTCGTTCGCGGCACCGTAGTTCTGCCACTGGTATTTCGCGTAGACGTTCATGGACAGGCTCATCGGCAGGCCAGTGTCGATGTCGGTACCCAGACCCATATACCAGGTGCTCTGACGACCGGACTTGTTGCGACCCATGTCGTAGATGTAGTTGTTTGCGAAGTACCATTCTTTGAATGGACCAAACGCCAGGCTGGTGCCGGTCAGCTTATCGATGGAGAAACGCGGTTCGATCTCCATGAACAGCGGAGAACCGTGGTTCCAGATACCTTTTGCATCGGTGTTACCACCGAAGAAGACCGGTGCATCCATATAGCCGTAGAAATCAAACCAGTCTTTCTTGGCAAATGCTTCGTATTCCAGGTAGGTATCGTTGCGGATCTGTGGTCCGAAACGGGTGTGGTAGCTGCCGACCACGTTAACGCTCTGGTGCCACCAGTCGGAGAGATATTGTGGTTTGTCGTTTTCCGCTGCGTTAACAGTGAAAGAGGAGGAAAGTGCCAGCACTGCACCGGCTGCGAGTAATGTTTTTTTCATAATCATGCCACTGATTGAAATTCCCTTCCGGGAGTGAAAAATGCGCGATTTGCGTTTCAAAATATTTCGTGTTTCTGCGGAGCCTATTATAGGAATCCTTGCTCACAAAAATATGTGTTGTTTCACATATCTCTCACATGCGTAATCGATTGCGTTCACGTTTGCGTACTTTAAACGGCCGGGATTGTAACGGCAAACATTTATGTTGCCAATCCATACGAAATGTAAATGTTAGCGGAGTGACATTGCACTCCGCTAAAAAGGAGGGTTATTGCGCGGCGGGCTGGATATCGTGAATGCGGATAAAACCTAACTGGTCTGGGGTAAGACCACTCAGCTGGAGTGGAATATCAACATCGCTCGGCGCCAGTGTGCTGGCGGGGGCCGTAAAAAGTTGGTTCTTCACGTTCACTTCCTGGTAGCTTTCCGTGGTGCCCTGAATCTGGCCCCACTCTACGGTGCCGCTGAACGCGGGAAGCGGATCGTCGGATTCACCCTGAATGCGTAATGTTGCGCGAGTACCATCGGCATTCGCTGCAACATTCACCAGAGACATCTTTAACGTGCCAATCTGGCTGTTCAGGCGGGCAGGTGTGTTGGCTCCCGGCAGCAGATAAACGCCGCTGCTGGACTTCGCATTCAGCGCATTTTGCTGGGTGATTTTCACGGTTTCTTTGTTCAGCTTGTCCATGGCCGCATTGAGCGTGTTCACGCTTTGTTTCATCTCGCGAACTTCAGTTTGCTGTGCACAGGCACTGAGTGTGAAGAGACTTCCCACCAGGAAAATTCTTATGTAACGTCTTGTCATTGCGTTAATTTCCTTGAAATAACGGATTACCGTAATGGTAGCCAGCATCTTACCGTAAGGTATAGATCCTTTGTCTCAAAAAGCTCTTCCTTTGTTGTCAGCCCAGATCAGGGTAAAATAGAGGAAAGTTAACCGGATAGTCAGGACACCGTATGCATTGCCCATTCTGCTCCGCCGTGGATACCAAAGTAATCGACTCTCGTCTTGTGGGCGAAGGCTCGTCTGTACGCCGTCGTCGCCAATGTCTGGTGTGTAACGAACGTTTCACCACTTTCGAAGTGGCTGAACTGGTGATGCCGCGCGTAGTGAAAAGCAACGACGTGCGCGAACCATTCAACGAAGAAAAACTGCGCAGCGGGATGCTAAAAGCACTGGAAAAACGGCCAGTCAGCGCAGATGACGTTGAAACGGCGTTAAATCACATTAAATCCTGTCTTCGTGGTTTAGGGGAGCGCGAGGTGCCGAGTAAAATGATCGGCAACCTGGTGATGGAGCAGCTTAAAAAACTCGATAAAGTCGCGTATATCCGCTTCGCCTCTGTGTACCGCAGTTTCGAAGATATCAAAGAGTTCGGCGAAGAGATCGCCCGCCTACAGGATTAAGCTCATGCAGGATGAGATTTACATGGCGCGAGCGCTGAAACTGGCGCAGCGCGGGCGTTTTACCACCCATCCCAACCCGAATGTCGGCTGTGTCATCGTTAAAGATGGCGAGATTGTCGGTGAGGGTTTCCATTATCGTGCCGGTGAGCCTCATGCTGAAGTTCATGCCCTGCGTATGGCCGGTGAAAAGGCGCGTGGCGCGACAGCGTATGTAACTCTTGAGCCTTGCAGCCATCACGGACGTACCCCTCCGTGCTGCGAAGCGCTGATTGCCGCGGGTGTCTCGCGAGTCGTCGCGGCGATGCAGGATCCCAACCCGCAGGTGGCCGGACGCGGTCTTTACCGGCTGCAACAAGAGGGTATCGACGTCAGCCATGGCCTGATGATGCACGATGCCGAAGCCATTAATAAGGGTTTCCTTAAGCGTATGCGTACGGGGTTCCCGTATATTCAGCTGAAGCTGGGCGCCTCGCTGGACGGTCGTACGGCGATGGCAAACGGTGAAAGCCAGTGGATCACCTCGCCGCAAGCAAGGCGCGATGTGCAACGTCTGCGCGCGCAAAGCCATGCTATCCTCACCAGCAGTGAAACCGTTCTGGCCGACGACCCGGCGATGACCGTACGCTGGGATGAACTGAATGCCGATACTCAGGCGCTGTATCCGCAGGAAAATCTGCGCCAGCCGCTGCGTATTGTGATTGATAGCCAGAATCGCGTGACGCCTGAGCACCGTATCGTCCAGCAGCCAGGCGAAACCTGGTTTGCCCGGACCAAAGCAGACGCTCGTCACTGGCCGGAAGGCGTGCGTAGCATTATGGTGCCGGAGCACAACGGGCATCTCGATTTAGTGGTGCTGATGATGTTGCTTGGCAAACAACAGGTGAACAGCATCTGGGTGGAAGCGGGCCCAACGCTTGCCGGTGCGCTGCTCCAGGCTGGGCTTGTGGATGAACTGATTGTCTATGTTGCACCTAAACTGTTAGGAAATGCTGCGCGCGGGTTGTTTGTGCTGCCAGGCCTTGAAAAACTGGCCGATGCCCCACAACTCAAATTCAGCGAGATTCGTCCGGTTGGCCCGGATGTCTGCCTCCATTTAACGACAGCGTAATTGCCCCTGAAATAGGGAAGCAGTGCGCAAAGTATTATGATAAAATCCGCCCCCCTGCGGGGCCAAATGAACCCGTAAAGGAAGAGTATGAACATTATTGAAGCTGCTGTAGCTACCCCGGACGCTCGCGTCGCCATCACCATTGCGCGTTTCAACAACTTCATCAACGACAGCCTGCTGGAAGGTGCGATTGACGCCCTGAAACGTATCGGCCAGGTTAAAGATGACAACATTACCGTTGTTTGGGTTCCAGGTGCTTATGAACTGCCACTGGCAGCTGGCGCGCTGGCAAAAACCGGTAAATACGACGCGGTGATTGCACTGGGTACTGTTATTCGTGGCGGCACTGCGCACTTCGAATACGTTGCGGGCGGTGCAAGCAATGGTCTGGCACACGTAGCGCAGGATGCTGAAATTCCTGTCGCGTTTGGCGTGCTGACCACCGAAAGTATTGAACAAGCCATCGAACGCGCTGGCACCAAAGCCGGTAACAAAGGTGCAGAAGCTGCACTGACCGCGCTTGAAATGATCAATGTATTGAAAGCCATCAAGGCCTGATTTTTTTGTAAGGGGAATTCCGTGAAACCTGCTGCTCGTCGCCGCGCCCGTGAATGTGCCGTCCAGGCACTTTACTCCTGGCAGTTGTCCCAGAACGACATCGCTGATGTTGAATACCAGTTCCTGTCAGAGCAAGACGTGAAAGACGTTGATGTTCTGTACTTCCGTGAACTGCTGTCGGGAGTGGCGACTAATAGCGCGTATCTCGATGGTCTGATGAAGCCATACCTGTCTCGTCTGCTCGACGAGCTGGGTCAGGTTGAAAAAGCAGTGTTGCGTATTGCGCTGTTTGAGCTGTCTAAACGTGATGATGTGCCGTACAAAGTAGCCATCAACGAAGCCATCGAACTGGCGAAAACCTTCGGTGCTGAAGACAGCCACAAGTTTGTAAACGGCGTGCTGGATAAAGCCGCACCTGCGATCCGTCCCCACAAAAAGTGATCCGCAAACCGGAGTTTCGCATTGCCTTGCCGGCAGTGCGGCTCCGGTTTTTTCTTTTATCTGCTGAGGCATAACGCATGGCATGTGGAGAATTTTCCCTGATTGCCCGTTATTTCGACCGTGTCAGAACCTCTCGTCTTGATGTTGAAACCGGCATTGGCGATGACTGTGCACTTCTCAATATTCCCGAAAAACAGACGCTGGCAATCAGCACCGACACCTTAGTGTGCGGACGTCATTTCTTACCTGATATCGATCCTGCCGACCTGGCCTATAAAGCACTGGCGGTGAACGTGAGCGATCTGGCGGCAATGGGCGCCGATCCTGCGTGGCTAACGCTGGCTTTAACCCTGCCGCATGTTGAGGAAGCCTGGCTCGAAACGTTCAGCGATGCGCTGTTTGAGCAACTCAATTATTACGATATGCAGCTGATTGGCGGTGATACCACTGCGGGTCCGCTGTCGATGACGCTGGCTATCCACGGCTATGTGCCTGTTGGACGCGCGCTGAAGCGCTCGGGGGCAAAACCAGGTGACTGGATCTACGTAACCGGTACGCCGGGTGATAGCGCCGCAGGACTGGCTATTCTCCAGGATCGTTTAACGGTTGACGATGCCGATGACGCAGCCTATCTGGTGAAACGCCATCTGCGCCCAACGCCGCGAATTCTTCACGGCCAGGCCCTGCGCGAGCGCGCGAGCTCGGCTATCGATCTCTCTGACGGGCTGATATCCGATCTGGGTCATATCCTGAAGGCCAGCGGTACCGGCGCGCGCGTTGACCTGGATCTGTTCCCGCTTTCAGCGCAAATCCGTCGCCATGTCGAACCTGAACAGGCCCTGCGTTGGGCGTTGTCCGGCGGCGAAGATTATGAGTTGTGCTTTACCGTCCCGGAACTGAATCGTGGTACGCTGGATGTGGCGCTGGGTCACCTGGGCGCGCCGTTTACCTGTATCGGGCAGATCCTTCCGGAAAGTGAAGGGATGCAGTTTGTCCGCGAAGGCGCTCCGGTCACGCTCGACTGGAAAGGATACGATCACTTCGCGTAAGTTTGTGCGCTCTGTACTGCCGGGTAAGGCGAAGCCGCCACCCGGCAAGTATTTACTTAAACCCCACCACCGGATGCGGCTCATACGGTGTTTCCAGCTCGGCAATCTGCTCCGGCGTCAGGGTTAAATCTACGGCACTGAGCAACTCATCCAGCTGCTCTTCCCGCGATGTACCGATAATCGGTGCTGCAACCCCACGCTTGCTGAGCAACCACGCCAGCGCGACCTGCGCCCGTGTCGCCCCGCTATCGTCGGCTATTCCCGCCAGACGTTCGGCAATCAGGGCATCACTGGCTTCTGTAGCGTCATACAACGTTTTACCAAATGCATCCGACACCGAACGGGCGGTGGTTTCGCCCCACGGGCGGGTTAAACGCCCGCGAGCCAGCGGGCTCCACGGAATAACCGCTATACCCTCCTGATAACAGAGCGGCAGCATCTCGCGCTCTTCTTCGCGATAAATCAGATTGTAGTGATCCTGCATGGTGACAAAGCGCGCCCAGCCGTGCTGTGCCTGGAGGTTTAATGCGGTAGCAAACTGGGCTGCGTGCATGGAAGAGGCACCGATGTAACGTGCTTTACCGGCTTTGACCACATCATTAAGCGCTTCCAGCGTCTCTTCGACAGGCGTGTTGTAATCCCAGCGGTGGATTTGCAGCAGATCAACATAATCCATATTCAGGCGTCTGAGGCTGTCGTCAATGGAGCGCAGGATCTGCCCGCGTGATAGCCCTTCCGGTAAATCGCCTGTCTTGTGGAAGACCTTGGTCGCCACCACCACGTCATCGCGGCGGGCAAAGTCACGCAAGGCGCGCCCGACAATCTCTTCACTGCTGCCGTCTGAGTAACTGTTGGCGGTATCAAAGAAGTTAATGCCGCCGTCGATGGCGTGTTTGATGATAAGACGGCTGCTCTCTTCCGGCAGTGTCCAGGCATGATTTCCCCGGTCAGGCTCGCCAAATGTCATGCAGCCGAGACATAGTCGGGAAACCTTAAGGTCTGTTTTTCCTAATGTATTGTATTGCATGGTTCCACTCCTGCTGATTGCGTAAAGCGTTACCTTTAAGCATAGCAGGAGCGGAAAGGGGAGGGCTTAGGCCAGCCAGGCGCGGATTTTGGCTTCAATACCTGCGGCATCAAGGCCGATGGCTGCACGGGCTTCGTCTTGCGTCCCCTGCGGGATAAAGTGATCCGGCAGACCCAGATTCAGAACGGGCACGGCTTTACGGTGTGCCATCAGCACCTCGTTCACGCCGCTGCCAGCCCCGCCCATGATTGCGTTCTCTTCGAGCGTCACCAGCACGTCATGGCCTTCAGCCATGCTCAGGATCAGGGATTCATCAAGCGGCTTCACAAAGCGCATATCCACCAGGGTGGCATTCAGCGTTTCGGCAACCTTAGCAGCTTCCGGCATCAGCGTACCGAAGTTCAGAATCGCCACTTTTTCACCGCGACGTTTCACCAGACCTTTGCCAATCGTCAGTTTTTCCAGCGGTTGCAGTTCTACGCCTACGGCGTTGCCGCGCGGGTAGCGAACGGCACTTGGACCATCCTGGTAGTGGTAGCCGGTAAACAGCATCTGGCGACATTCGTTTTCATCGCTTGGGGTCATGATGACCATGTCCGGGATGCAGCGCAGGAAGGAGAGGTCAAATGCCCCCTGATGCGTCTGCCCGTCAGCACCCACGATCCCCGCACGGTCGATAGCGAACAGCACCGGCAGTTTCTGGATGGCGACGTCATGGATCACCTGGTCATAGGCGCGTTGCAGGAAGGTGGAGTAAATCGCGACAACCGGTTGGTAGCCGCCGATCGCCAGCCCTGCCGCGAACGTCACCGCGTGTTGTTCCGCAATGGCGACATCGAAATACTGGTCAGGGTATTTTTTCGAAAACTCCACCATGCCAGAGCCTTCGCGCATGGCCGGGGTGATGGCCATCAGCTTGTTATCTTTGGCCGCCGTTTCGCACAGCCAGTCGCCGAAGATTTTTGAATAGCTCGGCATCCCGCCGCTGCTTTTTGGCAGGCAGCCGCTGGTTGGGTCAAATTTCGGCACCGCGTGGAAGGTAATCGGGTCTTTTTCCGCTGGTTCGTAACCACGCCCTTTTTTGGTCATGATATGCAGGAACTGCGGACCTTTCAGGTCGCGCATGTTCTTGAGCGTGGACACCAGCCCCAGAACGTCGTGGCCGTCGACCGGGCCGATATAGTTAAAGCCCAGCTCTTCAAACAGCGTGCCAGGCACAACCATACCTTTGATATGTTCTTCGGTACGCTTGAGCAGCTCTTTGATTGGCGGAACGCCAGAGAAGACTTTTTTGCCACCTTCGCGAAGCGTGGAGTACAGCTTGCCGGAGAGCAAATGCGCCAGGTGGTTATTCAGCGCGCCAACGTTCTCCGAGATTGACATCTCGTTGTCGTTAAGGATAACCAGCATGTCCGGCTTGATATCACCCGCATGGTTCATGGCTTCAAATGCCATACCGGCGGTGATCGCCCCGTCGCCAATCACGCAGACGGTGCGGCGCTGCTTGTTCTCTTTTTCGGCTGCGACAGCAATACCGATACCCGCAGAAATGGAGGTAGAAGAGTGGCCGACGCTTAATACGTCGAATTCGCTCTCACCGCGCCACGGGAACGGATGCAGACCGCCTTTCTGGCGAATAGTGCCAATCTTATCGCGACGGCCGGTCAGAATTTTGTGCGGATATGCCTGGTGACCCACGTCCCAGATTAACTGATCAAACGGCGTGTTATAGACGTAATGAAGCGCCACGGTCAGTTCAACCGTGCCAAGCCCGGAGGCGAAATGGCCGCTGGAGCGGCTAACGCTGTCGAGCAGGTAGCGACGCAGTTCGTCGCACAATTTCGGCAGGCTCTCTTTCGGCAACAGGCGCAACTCCTGGGTGGAGTCAACTAACGCCAGTGTCGGGTATTTGGCAATATCAAAACTCATCAAAGGCTCATCGAGATATATAGTTTATTTATCACGCTGGATTATATAGTCCGCTAGCGCTTCCAGTGCCGAGGTATCCAGTGATTGCGCAGCCAGTTGATTCAGTGACTGGCGGGCATCATCAATCAGGTCCCGGGCTTTACGTTGGGCTTGCTCAAGGCCCAGAAGGGCGGGATAGGTGCTTTTGCCAAGCTGCTGATCGGCACCCTGACGTTTACCCAATGTTGCAGTATCGCCCACCACATCCAGAATGTCATCCTGAACCTGGAACGCCAGACCGATACTTTCTGCGTATCTGTCCAGAATCGGCAGGGCTTTGCGTCCCTGTTCACCCGCACTCAGCGCGCCCAGACGAACGGCTGCACGAATTAAAGCACCCGTTTTGTGACGGTGAATACGCTCAAGCTGTTCCAGATTAACCTGACGTCCTTCGGCCTCAAGATCCAGCGCTTGTCCGCCGCACATCCCTGCAACGCCACTGGCCATGGCCAGTTCGGAAACCATTGCCAGACGATCGCGGTCAGCCACTTCGGCCATTGGTGCATCGCTTAAAATCGAAAACGCCAGCGTTTGCAGGGCATCACCCGCGAGAATGGCATTCGCTTCGCCAAACTTGATGTGGCAGGTTGGCTGACCACGACGTAAATCGTCGTCGTCCATGGCCGGCAAATCATCATGGATCAGCGAATAAGCGTGAATGCATTCAACGGCAGCAGCCGGCGCATCCAGGGTGTTTTCGCTGATGCCAAACATCTTTCCGGTGGCGTAGACCAGGAACGGGCGCAGGCGCTTTCCACCCAAGAGTGCGCCATAGTGCATGGCCTCAACCAGTGGAGTGTTCTGAAAAGGCTGCGGCTCAATAAAGCGGCGCAACGCATCGTTGGCACGCACAACGCACGCCTGAAGCTGTGTGGAAAAATCCATTTACTCGGCGTCCGGTGTGAAAGGTGTTGTCGCGGCGTCTTCGGCTTCGGAGAGCAGGATCTGCACACGCTGCTCAGCCTGCTGTAATTTAATCTGCCCCTGGCGTGCGAGCTGCACCCCACGTTCAAATTCGTTGAGGGCGTCTTCCAGCGGCAGATCGCCACTCTCAAGACGGGTGACAATTTGCTCCAGTTCACTCAGCGCAGTTTCGAAACTGGCCGGTGCGTCATTTTTCTTCGGCATAGTGAATGTCTGACTCTCATATTTTCTGCCCTGTCATGGTAACGGACTCGGGCGGATAAGCAAATAACGCGCAATGTGCACAGGAGTCGCGCGATGGTGGTATACTTGCGCGCCTGGATGCAGCCTTCGGTATAGGGGCTGTTGTACTTTTCCATTACAAGCCTTAATAAGCTTGCCTAAGAAACATTGCCGCCATGAAGTTTATCATTAAATTGTTCCCTGAAATCACTATCAAAAGCCAATCTGTGCGTTTGCGCTTTATTAAAATTTTGACCGGGAACATCCGTAACGTTCTGAAGCATTATGACGAAACGCTGGCCGTTGTTCGTCACTGGGATCACGTTGAAGTTCGCGCCAAAGACGAAAACAAGCGTCTTGATATCCGCGATGCGCTGACCCGTATCCCGGGGATCCACCATATTCTGGAAGTGGAAGATGTCCCGTTTACCGATATGCACGACATCTTCGAAAAAGCGCTGGTGCAATACCGCGACCAGATCGAAGGCAAAACCTTCTGTGTCCGCGTGAAGCGTCGTGGTAAACACGAATTCAGCTCCATTGAAGTGGAACGTTACGTGGGCGGTGGTTTGAACCAGCACGTTGAGACTGCGCGTGTGCGCCTGACCAACCCGGACGTGACCGTTAACCTGGAGATCGAAAACGATCGCCTGTTGCTGGTGAAAGGCCGCTATGAAGGTATCGGCGGCTTCCCGATCGGGACGCAGGAAGATGTGTTGTCCCTGATTTCCGGCGGTTTTGACTCCGGTGTTTCCAGCTATATGCTGATGCGCCGTGGCTGCCGCGTACACTACTGCTTCTTCAACCTGGGCGGTGCGGCGCATGAAATCGGCGTTCGTCAGGTGGCGCATTACCTGTGGAACCGCTTCGGCAGCTCCCACCGCGTGCGTTTTGTGGCGATCAACTTCGAACCTGTGGTCGGCGAAATCCTTGAGAAAGTGGACGACGGCCAGATGGGCGTGATCCTGAAGCGCATGATGGTGCGTGCAGCCTCTAAAGTGGCTGAACGCTACGGCGTGCAGGCGCTGGTGACCGGTGAAGCGCTGGGCCAGGTGTCCAGCCAGACGCTGACCAACCTGCGTCTGATCGACAATGTGTCTGATACCCTGATCCTGCGTCCGCTGATCTCTCACGATAAAGAACACATCATCGATCTGGCGCGCGAAATCGGCACCGAAGATTTTGCCCGCACCATGCCGGAATACTGTGGCGTTATCTCCAAAAGCCCAACCGTAAAAGCGGTGAAGGCGAAGATCGAAGCGGAAGAAGAGAACTTCGATTTCGCTATTCTGGATAAGGTGGTGGCGGAAGCGTCCAACATCGATATCCGTGAGATTGCCCAGCAGACCCAGCAGGACGTGGTTGAAGTTGAAACCGTCAGCGGTTTTGGTGCCAACGATGCGATTCTGGATATCCGTTCTGTTGATGAGCAGGATGATAAGCCGCTGAAAGTTGACGGTGTGGAAGTGGTTTCCCTGCCTTTCTACAAGCTGAGCACGAAGTTTGGCGACCTCGACCAGAGCAAAACCTATCTGCTGTGGTGTGAGCGTGGGGTGATGAGCCGCTTGCAGGCGCTGTATCTGCGTGAGCAGGGCTTTGCTAACGTGAAGGTGTATCGCCCGTAGCGAAGTGCGGCCTGATGCCCTCACCCCGACCCTCTCCCACGGGGAGAGGGAGAAAAGATGAGCACGTGTGGGCCGGGTAAGGCGTAGCCGCCACCCGGCTTTTTTATGCTCTACGCTTCGTAGTAATTATAAATCCCCGCTGGCATGACCAGCGACGACGCAACCTCGTATGCCTTTTCACGCCCGGCCAGCAGGTCGATAATCTTCAGCGCAAAATCAATTGCGGTTCCCGGACCCTGGCTGGTGAGCAGGTTGACGCGCGGATCCCAGACCACGCGTTTATCGACCCACTGGTCTTCCGGGATACGGTCTTTCAGCGTCGGGAAACCGGTCATATTGCCGATCGGGAAAATATCGTGTGGTACCAGCACCGTTGCAGCCGCGGCGCAAATGGTGGCGACGATACGGCCGGAGAGGTGAAACTGCCTGACCGTTTCGACGAGCAGTGGACTGTCGCGAAAACACTCTGCACCCTTCAGGCCGCCGGGCAGAACGATAATGTCGTAATCACCGTCAGCCACCTGGACCAGTGGGGCATCCGCAAGGATTTTTACCCCGCGTGAGCAGGTGATAGCCAGATTACCATCGCTCGCAACACTTGCGGTGGTGACATTAATACCGCCACGCACCATCAGGTCGATGGTGGTGACAGCTTCCATTTCTTCGCTACCAGGGGCGAGGCATACCAGTGCCGACGCGCTCATACTCACTCTCCTTACGTTTAACCAGGTCATACAGGCGGGCGTTTTCCGGTACAGCAATACCGTGCGCACGGGCGCGCTTTAAAAGATAGCCGGTGATGTAGTCTATTTCGGTGTGGCGCAACGCCCGAACGTCCTGCAACATCGAAGAAATATTTTCTGCCGTACTATCAATAACCTGCTCGACATAATAGCGTAAATCGTCTGCCGACGTGTGTAAGCCTTCACGCTCAATAACAGAGGCCACTTCAGCGCACAGGGCGGCAACCTCTTGCGGATGGTTTTTTAGCTCGCCGTTAGGGCAATCCAACAGCGCCGTAAGCGGGTTAATGACGCAATTAACCGCCAGCTTGCGCCACAGCTGCGGGCGAATGTTGTTGTGCCAGGCGACGTCTGGCAGCACCTTTTGCAGAACGTCAGCCAGATAACTGTAATCACCATCCTGTTCGCGGGCCGGGCCAATATGCGTGACGCCGCTGGCGACATGCACAATGATATTGCCATCACGCCGTGCAGCATGGGTGGTTGTCGCCATCAGCAGCGGCTGCGGGATGCTTTTCAGCTCATCAATGGTTCCCATGCCGTTATGTAGCAGCAGGATGGGTGATGTCGGGGGCAGTTGAGCCGCCAGCGCTTTCACGGCATCCGACACCTGCCACGCTTTGAGCGTGACCAGCAGCAGATCGCTTTGCGCCAGGAAATCAGGATCGTTTGCAGTGAGTGATTCGTTAAAGATGCTTCCGTCTTCATCTATCAGGTTTACACTACAGTAGGGCTGGGGCACACGCAGCCAGCCTTGTACCTCGTGTCCGTGTTTGCATAGTGCCGTCAGCCATAATTGACCAAGGGCTCCGCATCCGAGCACTGTAATTTTCATTGTTCCTCCTCACCTGCAACTGCGCCAGGTGTTACGGCCTAAGTATAGCGCCGTCAGCTAAGCTTCTCGTTATGCCTCGTTGCGGGTATTATGCAACGCAACAAAAATGAAGGGAGAAGAAAAGATGCCATCTTTCGATATTGTTTCCGAAGTTGATATCCAGGAAGTTCGTAACGGCGTTGATAACGCAAGCCGTGAAGTTGAGTCACGTTTTGATTTTCGTGGTGTAGAGGCGACTTTTGAGCTGAACGATGCAAATAAGACTATCAAGGTTCTGAGCGAGTCTGATTTCCAGGTCAATCAGCTGCTTGATATTCTGCGTGCCAAGCTGCTGAAACGCGGCATTGAAGGCGCGTCTCTTGATGTGCCAGAAGAGTTCGTGCATAGCGGTAAAACCTGGTTTGTTGAAGCCAAACTGAAACAGGGCATTGAGAGCGCGGTGCAGAAAAAGCTCGTTAAGCTCATCAAAGACAGCAAGCTGAAAGTGCAGGCGCAAATTCAGGGTGAAGAGATCCGTGTGACCGGGAAATCCCGTGACGATCTGCAATCCGTTATGGCGCTGGTTCGCGGCGGCGATCTGGGACAACCGTTCCAGTTTAAAAACTTCCGCGATTAAGACAGAAATGCCCGGTTTAACCGGGCATTTTTTCAGGCTTTCAGCGCCTGCTCTACTTCAAAGCGGTTGGTCACTTTGCTGTCGATTTTGACATACGCACTGCGTTCATCCGGCACAATCATCACTTCGTTTACGCCGTCTGTGGCTTCCAGCCGCTGTTTAAGCGCATCGCTAATTTCAACGTCATCCGGGATTTCTACGCGCAGGCTACTGACATAGCGCGGCTCTTTCATGGTGCTGGCGACCAGCAGCCAGACCATTGCCAGCAGTGCGCCCGCCAGGAACACGGTTTGCGAATCAAACAGGCCATCCACCCAACCGCCTAGCGAGCCGCCAATAGCGACGCCGATAAACTGGCTGGTGGAGTAAATGCCCATTGCTGTGCCTTTATATCCCGCAGGGGACTCTTTGCTGATAAGCGAGGGCAGCAAAGCTTCCATCAGGTTAAATGCCAGGAAGAAGAGCTGAACGCCCGCCACCAGTTCCCAGAAGTGCGGGCCGGAACCCCACAGTACGATCTCCGCAATCAGCAGTAGCGCAACACAGGCGAGAAACACGCGTTTCATCTTGCGTTTCACTTCGGCGTAGATGATAAACGGCACGACGGAGACGAACGAAATCAGCATGGTCACCAGATAAATTTTCCAGTGCTCAGACGCCGGGAAACCCGCTGCCGCCAGCTGGCCTGGCAGGGCAACGAAGGTCGACATCAGCAGAATGTGCAGGCACATAATGCCAAAATTCAGCTTCAGCAGACGCGGCTCGACAATGACTTTGCTAAAGCAGCCTTTGACCATGCCGGACTCACGGTTCAGCACGTGGTTTTTACTGTCCGGCACGACCCACAGCGTTAACGCAATGCCGATGGTCGCCAGAATGGCAATCATCCAGAACAGGGCATGAAGACCCAGTTGATGCGTAATGATCGGGCCGAGCACCATCGCAATCGCAAAAGTCACACCAAAGCTTACGCCAATAAACGCCATGGCTTTGGTGCGGTTTTGTTCGCGGGTTAAATCCGACAGCAGCGCCATTACCGCGGCGGCAATCGCTCCGGAACCTTGCAACGCGCGGCCGAGAATAATGCCCCAGATGGAGTGGGAGAGGGCGGCTATTACGCTACCGAGCACAAAGACCAGCAGCCCGCCGACAATCAGCGGCTTACGGCCTACGCGGTCAGAAAGCAGGCCAAAGGGGATCTGGAATACCGCCTGTGCTAAACCATAGATACCAATCGCCAGACCAATCAGCGCTTCGCTGGCGCCTTGCAGTGCCATACCGTACGTGGTCAGAACAGGCAGGACCATAAACATGCCAAGCATCCGTAGCGAGAAAACAGTCCCTAAACCCCAGGTCGCGCGCAATTCGCCTGGCGTCATTTTATTATCGTTCATTACCACCTCAGTTCAAAAGCAGGCCATAGTGTAGGCGGGGTATAAAGCGCGGTAAACAGATGTTTGTTTAAGAGATATTACCGGTGTTATTCGAGCGAAAGATCCCGTAGGCCCGTGCAAGCGTAGCGCCGCCGGGCAAAAAAAAAGCCAGGTGATTAACCTGGCTTTTTCAATTCAGCACATTTACCAGACGTAAGTCAGCAGGTTGTGAGAATCTGGCACCATAAAGTCGACAGACATCATTACGGACAACGAGGTGATGGCAACGATTGAGAACACAAACAATTTGCGTGCCCAGACTTTGTCATCTTCCACTTTGTAGCCACGCAGAGCCATACCGAGCCACCAGACACTTACTGCGGCTGCAACCACCAGATATTTGTATCCAGCGTAACCGCCCAGAGAGAGCATCAGCGTCGCTACTGCGAAGGCAATGATGTACAGCGTGATATGGTTTTTAGCAACCGAGATACCTTTCACGACCGGCAGAACCGGGATGTTCGCTGCCTGATAATCCTTGAAGCGGAAAATCGCAATGGCGTAGGAGTGCGGCATCTGCCACAGGCTAAAAATAGCCAGCAGGATAGCCGCACCGCTGTCAAACTCGTTCGTGACGGCACAGTAGCCAATCACCGGCGGCGCAGCGCCGGAGAGAGAACCAATCAGCGTACCGTAGACGGAGTGACGTTTCATATACAGGCTGTAAACGCCCACATAAACCACGAACCCCATTACCCCCAACCAGCAGGCCAGAGGATTAGCACCAAACCACAGCAGCATAAAGCCAGCAATACCCAGCAAGGTGGCGTACACCAGCGAGACGGAAGGGGCGATCAGGCCTTTAACCAGCACCCGATTTTTAGTCCTTTCCATCTTCTTGTCGATATCCATGTCGATGTAGTTGTTAAATACACAACCGGACGCAACAACCAGTGACACACCGATCAGCGTATAGATAAAGAGGGTGTAATCAATGCTGCCCTTAGAGGCCAGCAGGAACCCTCCGATCACGGAGATCAGGTTGCCAAAGATGATGCCTGGTTTCGTTACTTGCAGGTATTGCTTAAACATACTCGCCGCTCTTAGTGAACCATCATGTTGTAGTTGAGGTTCCACATAATCCAGATGGAACCGACTACCAGGATAGCGATGATAATCACGGTAAAGATAAAGGCAGTCATATTCCAGCCTTCATCGGACTTGGTGTTCATGTGCAGGAAGCAAACCAGATGCACCAGAATCTGCACCACTGCGGTGACCAGGACAGTGCCCAGAATCGCCGCGTGAGAAGCAGAACCGCTCATCACCATCCAGAACGGGATAACCGTCAGGATGATCGACAGGATAAAACCTGTCATGTAGGTTTTTACGCTACCGTGGGAAGCGCCATGATCGGTTGAATGACTCATTACATCGCCCCCATCAGATAGACAACAGAGAACACGCAGATCCATACCACGTCCAGGAAGTGCCAGAACAAGCTCAGGCACATGATACGGGTACGGTTAGTGCTGGTCAGGCCGCGACGGGATACCTGGAACATCAGTACCGCCATCCAGATAAGCCCAGAGGTCACGTGCAGACCGTGAGTACCTACCAGTGCGAAGAACGCAGACAGGAAGCCGCTACGATCCGGGCCCATACCTTCGGCAATCAGGTGATGGAATTCATAGAGTTCCATCCCGATAAATCCAGCACCAAACAACCAGGTCAACGCCAGCCAGGAGACAACCTGGCTCTTGTTGTTTTTGTACATGGCGATAGCCGCCATGCCGTAGGTGATGGAGCTGAATAACAGCAGCGCAGTTTCTACCAGAACGAACGGCAGTTCAAAAATGTCCTTACCGGTCGGGCCGCCAGCAGTGCCGTTCACCAGAACGGCATACGTCGCGAACAGACAGCAGAACAGAATGCAGTCGCTCATCAGGTAGATCCAGAAACCGAATACTTTCGTCGGCCCTGTATCGTGGTGCGCATGGTCATGCGCGTGGGCAGTTGAGTGTGCCAAAGTATCAGTTGCCATTTTTCAGCCCCGCTTTAGAAATCTCATCGAAATGCTGGTTTTCCAGTTTTTCGACTTCACGGACTGGTACGTAGTAGTCCACGTCCTCGTCAAAGCTCTTCACAATCCAGCTGATCAGGATGCCGGCAAAGCCAACAATCGCCAACCACCAGATGTGCCAGATCATTGCGAAACCAAATACCGTTGCGAAGGCGGCAATAACAATGCCCGCACCGCTGTTTTTCGGCATGTGGATCTCTTCGTAATGAGCAGGTTGCTTGTACGCTTCACCTTTTTCTTTCATTTCCCAGAATGCGTCGCGCTCATGGATCTGCGGCACAATGGCGAAGTTATAGAACGGAGGTGGAGAAGAGGTCGCCCACTCCAGCGTACGGCCACCCCATGGGTCACCGGTCAGGTCACGGTTCTGTTCGCGGTCGCGAATAGACACGTAGTACTGAATCAGCTGGCACGCGATACCGCAGGCAATCAGCGCCGCACCACACGCTGCAACAACCAGCATTGGGTGGAACTGCGGATCAATCTGCTGGCTCAGACGACGGGTCATGCCCATGAAGCCCAGCACGTACAGCGGCATAAATGCTACGAAGAAGCCGATGATCCAGAACCAGAACGCGCGTTTACCCCAGGTTTCGTTCAGCGTGAAGCCAAACGCTTTTGGCCACCAGTAAGTCACGCCAGCGAAGCAGCCGAAGACCACACCACCGATGATAACGTTATGGAAGTGCGCAATCAGGAACAGACTGTTGTGCAGAACGAAGTCAGCACCCGGTACAGCCAGCAGTACGCCGGTCATACCACCCACGGAGAAGGTCACGATGAAGCCGATGGTCCACAGCATTGCTGAGTGGAACACGATGCGACCCTGATACATGGTGAACAGCCAGTTGAAGATCTTAACCCCTGTAGGGATTGCGATAATCATGGTGGTAATACCGAAGAAGGCGTTTACGTTCGCGCCTGCACCCATGGTGAAGAAGTGGTGCAGCCAAACGATGAACGACAGTACGGTAATACACACAGTTGCCCACACCAGAGAGGTGTAACCAAACAGGCGCTTACGTGAGAAGGTTGCTGCGATTTCGGAGAACACACCGAACACAGGCAGAACCAGGATGTACACTTCCGGGTGACCCCAGGCCCAAATCAGGTTGATGTACATCATCATGTTGCCACCCATATCATTCGTGAAGAAATGGGTGCCCAGGTAGCGGTCCAGGGTCAGCAGCGCGATGGTAACAGTCAGAATTGGGAATGAAGCAATAATCAGGATGTTGGCGCACAGAGATGCCCAGGTAAACACTGGCATCTTGAACATGGTCATGCCAGGGGCACGCATCTTGATAATGGTCACGAAGAAGTTAATACCGGTCAGGGTTGTACCGATACCGGAAAGCTGAAGCGCCCAAATCCAGTAGTCGACACCAACGCCAGGACTGTATTCAATTCCTGAAAGCGGCGGGTATGCCAGCCAGCCGGTCTGTGCGAATTCGCCCACACCCAGTGACAGGTTAACCAGAATTACACCGACAACCGTGAACCAGAAGCTCAGGTTGTTCAGGAACGGGAACGCAACGTCACGCGCGCCGATTTGCAGCGGCACAACCACGTTCATCAGACCGATAACCAGCGGCATCGCCACGAAGAAGATCATGATAACGCCGTGAGCGGTAAAGATCTGATCGTAGTGGTGCGGCGGCAGGAAGCCCGCTTCGCCCGCAGAGGCAAGCACCTGCTGGCTACGCATCATGATAGCATCCGCAAAGCCACGAATTAACATGACGATACCGACGATGCAGTACATGATACCGAGTTTTTTGTGGTCAACCGAAGTCAGCCACTCGTTCCACAGGTAGCTCCACTTACCGAAGTAAGTGATTAAGGCCAGTAAGGCCGCACCACCGATGATAATTGCAGCCACCGTAACCACGATAATGGGTTCATGGTAGGGCACTGCATCCAGTGTCAATTTTCCGAACATTTTCTTCCTCGGCCCCTTAGTGAGCGGTTTCCGCGTGGCTCATGTCCATGCCTTCCATACCTTCATGCGCGCTATGCTCGCCTTCTGGCTGGGACATGTTCATGCTCTTGCCGTGGTCCATAAATTTGCCAACAACATCTTTGAACAAATCTGGTTTCACGTTAGAGAAGTACTCCACCTTGTTGTATTCGCTAGGTGCAGCCACTTTGTCGAACGCCGCCATGTCAGACATGGTGTTCTGAGACTGCTTCGCTTTTTCAACCCACTGGTCGAATGCGGCACGGTCCGGCGTCGCGATAGCTTTGAACTTCATACCTGAGAAGCCCGGGCCGCTATAGCTGGCGGAGATACCATCGTAGGTGCCTGCTTCATTCGCGATCAGGTGCAGGTTAGTCTGCATCCCGGCCATCGCGTAAATCTGGCTACCCAGACGCGGGATGAAGAAGGAGTTCATCACGGAGTTGGAGGTCACTTTGAACTGAACCGGAGTGTTCGCCGGGAAGGCGATTTCATTCACGGTAGCAATGCCCTGTTCCGGGTAGATGAAGAACCATTTCCAGTCCATGGAGACGACTTCGATGGTGATAGGTTTTTCATCGTGAACCAGCGGTTTGCTTGGCTCAAGCGAGTGAGTGGTTTTCCATGTCAGCACGGCAAGGAACAGGATGATCAGAATAGGCACTGTCCAGACCACAGCTTCCACTTTATTGGAGTGTGACCAGTTAGGGCTATACTTCGCATCTTTATTGCTCGCACGATACTTCCAGGCGAAACCAACAGCCATCAAAACGGCAGGAATAACCACAATCATCATCAGGCCAAATGCCGTCAGAATCAATGAACGTTGTTCCAGTCCTATCTGTCCTTTGGGGTCAAGTAGTGCAGAATCGCAGCCACTGAGTAATACAGTGCTTGCAAATAATGACAACCATCCCAAACTTTTATTGTATTTCCTGAGTCTCATTTAACGACCTCAATTCCACGGGAGTCTGGTGGCGTTTAAAGTGTGGGGGCATTTTACGGGAAGGTTACATTACTGTAAACATCATTAGGCCTGTGTCAGGAAGGTGTTACCGGGTTCTGCCGCACATGTCACAAGTGTTGCAAATTATGTCGATTTTTAAGGCGAAAGCCGCGTGGTACGGGCGTTATAACGAAAGGACCCCCAAGCATACCCTAAAAGGGGCAATTGGTATAACCATTATCAAAAATATACAAATAATTAACAATTAATTATCAATAAAAAGACAATTAAAAAACGAAAATTCAATCTTTCAAATGCTGAATCGTTTAATGAAAAATAGCTCAGCGGAATGGGCTCCAATAATTTCCAAATTCTATCCCGCACAAAACAACAAATATTTTTTTTACCGACTGGCGGTTATTTCACCGTTATAATTTCGCCTGGTGATTACAACGGGAAATAACCTTTCGTTTTTTACTTCAGGTTGTGGGCATTTTACGTAATGCCAGGAAATCGAGCGCGCCGCCAGTCAGGATCCCGGCGATAGCCAGCAGGGCTCCAGCGTCGAGCAGAAGGGCTTCGAAGGGAAGCGTAAGAGGGGTTGTTGCATTAAAAATTAACACTACGAGCCATAATGCGAGCGCCAGGCAACCCACCATCAACAGGCGTAAAGCAAATCGATAGGCGTGTTGATATTCGGTGCGTGGCATAAAATGTTCGGTTTTCTGCGTATATTCCAGCGTCTGACGACAAACCAGTAACAATAAGATCCCCGGCACCGCAGCGACGACCGAGAAAAGATAGAATGTCGGCCAGCCGTGTGCTTCAACAAACCAGCCAGCAATCGGGCCAACATAAACACGCCCTACGGCCGAAAGCGCCGAGAGCAAGGCAAACTGGGTGGCGGAAAACGACTTATTGCACAAGGTCATCAGCAGCGCGACAAATGCCGCAGTTCCCATGCCGCCACACAGGTTTTCAAAGAAAACGGCGGTGGCCATGGTGATCATGTGCTTGTCGGTAATCGACAGCATCCAGTACCCGGCGTTTGAAATACCCTGCAAGATACCGAAGATTAACAACGCCCGGAACAGCGTCAGCCGTTGCATCAATACACCGCCGTACAGCGCGCCGACAATAGTGGCAAAGAGCCCCAGCGTTTTGTTGACCACGCCGACTTCACCCGCATCAAACCCGACGCCGCGGATCAGGAAGGTTGTCGTCAGGCTCATGGCAAATGCATCGCCAAGCTTATAAAGGACAATCAGCAGCAGAATAAGCCAGGCATTATTGCGGCCAAAGAAGTCACGCAGGGGTTCGGCAACGGCCTGTTCCAGGGAGCGAGGTACAGGGATCACATCGCTCGGTTCAGGTGCGAAGAGGGTGGCGATAATGCACGGGATCAGCAGTGCGGCCATTAGCCAGTACATGCCCTGCCAGCCGAGGTAACGGTCGGCAAGCCACAGCGCCAGCCCGCCGGAAACCAACATACCCAGACGATAGCCCAGCACGCTGATTGCCGCGCCAGCACCGCGCTCTTCTGCGGGCAGAACGTCCGTTTTCCAGGCATCAAATACGATGTCCTGAGAGGCAGAACAGAATGCAATCACCACGGCCAGTGCTGCCATCCAGCGCAGCTGGGTCGCAGGCTCCAGGAACCCCATGGCGGCAATCGCCAGCAACAGCAGAATCTGGGTCATCACCAGCCAGCCGCGACGACGCCCCAGGAACGGTGGGGTGTAGCGGTCCATAACCGGTGACCACAGGAATTTGAAAACGTACGCCTGCCCCACCAGAGAGAAGAAACCGATGGTTTTAAGATCGATGTTTTCTACTGTCATCCAGGCCTGAAGCGTGCCGGAGGTGAGCGCGAGCGGTAAACCGGAGGCGAAGCCGAGGATCAGCAGAATGGCTGATTTCGGTTGCTGGAAAATGCGTAAGTAGTGACTGGACATGAGTCTATAGCGCTGACCCGGCGAAGCGCCGGGTCAGGAAGCAGGATTAACGAGCGTTCTGCTTGATAAAGTCGTGGATGCTGGTGTCCTGAGCCATATCTGCGATGGTGTCGGTCAGCACGCTGTTAACAGCGTCAGCAATATTTTTGTTGGAAGCCTGGAAAGCCCCTTCAACGGAGTAGCTGGCGCGGTAGTTTTTGTTCATCTTATTGCCGTTCTTCGCGGTGGCGATGATGGCGATATCCGCTTTGGTGGCAATATTGTAACGCACGTTACCCTGGGAAACGTCTGCGTACAGGTTGTTGACGATGATCTGCAAATCAACAGCGCCGCTTGGGCCAACCATATAACCGCGCGCGGTCATTTGCTTCTCGAGCACTTCCTGCAACAGGAAGCGCAGGTCGCGGGAGGCGGTCAGCGTTACCTGCTGGTTGTCACGGGTCACTTTTGCCAGTGCCTGATCCTGACGCTGGTCAGCACCGTTAATGCTCACGGTCACGCCCATCAGACTAGGATCCTGCTGAGGCAGGGTGATTTTTGGTGAGACATCAATAGTTGTTGGCGGGGTAGCGCAGCCTGCCAGCATAAAAAGTGCTACCAACGGAAAGAAGATTTTTTTTAACATTTTCAGGTTCTCAACGAATCGTAAGCATATAGAGAGAAAAATTGCCGCCATCATAACATCGCCAACGGCCAGGGGAAGTGGTCAACGCATGTAAATTCATCGCCTTGTCTGAAAACTGACCAGCTTACTGTTTTTCTCCGCCTGTGAATGACAAAACGTATGAGCCTCACAGTGAACTTCATTCGTTTGGCTGAGAAAATCAGACGAAAGCTAAATATTTGTTGTGTTGTTGTAATGGAACCGGTAAAAGCGGCTAACATTTAAAGGGATGGGTGACATCTTAGCGTTGTCGGAGGAGTAATTTCATGATGATACGTGAGCAAATAGAAGACAAATTAAGGGCAGCGTTCAACCCCGTTTTCCTCGAAGTCGTCGATGAAAGCTATCGTCACAACGTACCGGCAGGGTCTGAAAGTCATTTTAAAGTGGTGTTGGTAAGTGACCGCTTCGCTGGAGAGCGTTTTCTTAATAGACACCGTATGATCTACGGCACGTTAACCGAAGAACTTTCGGCAACGGTTCATGCACTGGCGCTTCATACATACACCATCAAAGAATGGGAAGGCTTGCAGGATACGGTTTTTGCATCGCCACCTTGTCGCGGTGCAGGCACTATCGCCTGAAAAATCGTATTTGCAACCGCTGGAGTTTTTCCAGTATGTTGCTAGCAGATTACGTCAAAACGGCCTCCGGGCCGTTTTGTTTTGTCTGAGTTTTGAGCGTATGGTGCGTTTTTAAGGCTAAAAATAGCCTTAAAGTGTGAAAAAAGCCGCAGCAACATGCCCTAACCGTTCTCGACTCACCTAAGTGATGCCGCTATAATGCCGCGTCTTAATGAATGTCTTCGGGATGATTCTGGCGACAGGGAATGTGAATCTGCTAAATAGAGAGCATCCCGGTATTGCGAGACAGATTCAGAGTTGACCGAGCACTGTGATTTTTTTGAGGTAACAAGATGCAAGTTTCAGTTGAAACCACTCAAGGCCTTGGCCGCCGTGTAACGATTACTATCGCTGCTGACAGCATCGAAACTGCTGTGAAAAGCGAGCTGGTCAACGTATCAAAAAAAGTACGTATTGACGGCTTCCGTAAGGGTAAAGTACCGATGAATGTTGTTGCTCAGCGTTATGGCGCCTCCGTGCGTCAGGATGTGCTGGGTGACCTGATGAGCCGCAACTTTATCGATGCGATCATCAAAGAAAAAATCAATCCAGCTGGCGCGCCGAACTACGTTCCAGGCGAATACAAACTGGGCGAAGACTTCACCTACTCTGTAGAGTTCGAAGTGTACCCAGAAGTTGAGCTGAAAGGTCTGGAATCTATCGAAGTTGAAAAACCGATCGTTTCCGTTACCGACGAAGACGTAGACGGGATGCTGGATACCCTGCGCAAGCAGCAGGCGAACTGGAAAGATAAAGAAGGCGCTGTTGACGCGGAAGACCGTGTAACCATCGACTTCACCGGTTCTGTAGACGGCGAAGAGTTCGAAGGCGGTAAAGCGTCTGACTTCGTACTGGCAATGGGCCAGGGTCGTATGATCCCGGGCTTCGAAGACGGTATCAAAGGCCACAAAGCTGGCGAAGAGTTCACTATCGACGTGACCTTCCCGGAAGAATACCACGCTGAAAACCTGAAAGGTAAAGCAGCGAAGTTCGTTATCAACCTGAAGAAAGTTGAAGAGCGCGAACTGCCAGAACTGACTGAAGAATTCATCAAACGTTTCGGCGTTGAAGATGGTTCTGTAGCCGGTCTGCGTACTGAAGTACGTAAAAACATGGAACGCGAGCTGAACGGCGCTGTGCGTAACCGTGTGAAATCTCAGGCGATCGAAGGCCTGGTGAAAGCGAACGAAATCGACGTTCCAGCTGCACTGATTGACAACGAAATCGACGTTCTGCGCCGTCAGGCTGCTCAGCGTTTCGGTGGCAACCAGCAACAAGCGATGGAACTGCCGCGCGAACTGTTCGAAGAGCAAGCTAAACGCCGTGTGGTTGTTGGTCTGCTGCTGGGCGAAGTGATTCGTACCCACGAACTGAAAGCTGACGAAGAGCGTGTGAAAGGCCTGATCGAAGAGATGGCTTCTGCATACGAAGATCCGTCAGAAGTTGTCGAGTTCTACGGTAGCAACAAAGAACTGATGGACAACATGCGCAACGTAGCGCTGGAAGAGCAGGCTGTTGAAGCGGTACTGGCGAAAGCTAAAGTGTCCGAAAAAGCGATCTCTTTCAACGAACTGATGAACCAGCAGGCGTAATTTCGTCTCAACGGTTTAAAGTTTGAACAAAAAACCCGTTGCCTTCCGGCGACGGGTTTTTTTTATCGCACCAATAGCCCAGGAAGAGTGCTAAAACGCCCTTTCAGTGTTAGCGTAACAACAAAAGGTTGTTATGCTTGAAATAGGGCGTTGCGAACCCCATAAGTATGTAATGACGATGAATGAGACTGGCTGATAATCCGTCCATAAGGTTACAATCAGTACAGCAGGTGTTTTCAATTTTGATCCAGGAGACGGAAATGTCATACAGTGGCGAACGAGATAACTTTGCACCCCATATGGCTCTGGTGCCAATGGTTATTGAACAGACCTCACGTGGTGAGCGTTCTTTTGATATCTATTCCCGTCTGCTCAAGGAACGCGTTATCTTTCTGACCGGCCAGGTGGAAGACCACATGGCTAACCTGATCGTGGCGCAGATGCTGTTTCTGGAAGCGGAAAACCCGGAAAAAGACATTTACCTGTATATTAACTCACCTGGTGGCGTGATCACGGCGGGTATGTCTATCTACGACACCATGCAATTCATCAAGCCGGATGTGAGCACTATCTGTATGGGACAGGCGGCATCCATGGGCGCCTTCCTGTTAACCGCAGGTGCGAAAGGTAAGCGTTTCTGCCTGCCAAACTCCCGCGTGATGATTCACCAGCCGCTGGGCGGATATCAGGGCCAGGCGACGGATATCGAAATCCACGCACGCGAAATTCTGAAAGTAAAAGCGCGCATGAATGAACTTATGGCGCAGCATACGGGTCAATCCCTTGAGCAGATCGAGCGCGATACCGAGCGCGATCGCTTCCTCTCTGCATCAGAGGCAGTTGAGTACGGCTTAGTCGACTCCGTATTGACCCATCGTAATTGATGCCCGCGACGCGAGTGTGCCGCTATACTAAGGTAGGGCGGCACGCTGCTTGAGAGCAGCTTGCGTCTGAGAATGGCATTTGCGTCGTCATGTGCGGCACAAAGAACTTAAAAAGAGGTTTGGACTCATGACAGATAAACGCAAAGATGGTTCGGGCAAACTGCTGTACTGCTCTTTTTGCGGCAAAAGCCAGCATGAAGTGCGTAAACTGATTGCCGGGCCGTCCGTGTATATCTGCGACGAATGTGTCGACTTATGTAATGACATCATTCGCGAAGAGATTAAAGAAGTAGCACCTCACCGTGAGCGTAGCGCGTTGCCAACCCCGCATGAGATTCGTCATCACCTTGACGACTATGTCATCGGTCAGGAACAAGCTAAAAAAGTGCTGGCGGTGGCGGTTTATAACCACTACAAACGCCTGCGTAACGGCGATACCAGCAATGGCGTAGAACTGGGTAAAAGTAACATTCTGCTGATCGGCCCTACCGGGTCCGGTAAAACGCTGCTGGCTGAAACGCTGGCACGCCTGCTGGATGTTCCGTTCACAATGGCTGATGCCACCACGCTGACCGAAGCCGGTTACGTGGGTGAAGATGTAGAAAACATCATCCAGAAATTGTTGCAGAAGTGCGATTACGATGTGCAGAAAGCGCAACGTGGGATCGTTTATATCGATGAGATCGATAAGATCTCCCGTAAGTCCGACAACCCATCCATTACGCGTGACGTGTCGGGCGAAGGCGTGCAGCAGGCACTGCTGAAGCTTATCGAAGGTACCGTTGCTGCTGTTCCACCGCAGGGGGGTCGTAAACATCCGCAGCAGGAATTCCTGCAAGTGGATACCTCCAAGATCCTGTTTATCTGTGGTGGTGCGTTTGCGGGTCTGGACAAAGTTATCTCACACCGCGTTGAAACCGGCTCCGGTATTGGTTTTGGTGCGACGGTGAAGTCGACGTCTGAAAAACCGAACGAAGGCGAACTGCTGTCACAGGTGGAACCGGAAGATCTGATCAAATTTGGTCTGATCCCTGAGTTCATCGGCCGTCTGCCGGTTGTCGCAACGCTGAATGAGCTGAGCGAAGACGCTCTGATTCAGATCCTGAAAGAACCGAAAAATGCACTGACTAAACAGTATCAGGCATTGTTCAATCTGGAAGGCGTTGAGCTGGAGTTCCGTGACGAAGCGCTGGATGCTATTGCGAAGAAAGCAATGGTGCGTAAAACCGGTGCTCGTGGTCTGCGCTCCATCGTTGAAGCTGCGCTGCTCGATACCATGTACGATCTTCCCTCTATGGAAGATGTCGAAAAAGTGGTTATTGATGAGTCAGTCATTGGTGGTCAAACGAAGCCGCTGCTGATTTACGGTAAGCCTGAAGCACAGCAGGCATCTGGCGAATAATTCACCAAATCATACAAGCAGTTATTAAAAAAGGGGGGATTTTATCCCCCCTTTACTTTTTCCGTATTCATGGCGTTGAATGTGTGGGAAACATCCCCATATACTGCTTACATGTTAATGGTTGTGTGAAGCACAGTTACACAACCTGATTACCTGGCGGACACTAAACTAAGAGAGAGCTCTATGAATCCTGAGCGTTCTGAACGCATTGAAATCCCCGTATTGCCGTTGCGCGATGTGGTGGTTTATCCGCACATGGTCATACCCTTATTTGTAGGGCGGGAAAAATCTATCCGTTGCCTTGAAGCCGCCATGGATCATGATAAAAAAATCATGTTGGTTGCGCAGAAAGAAGCTTCAACGGATGAGCCGGGTGTAAACGATCTTTTCACCGTCGGGACCGTGGCCTCTATTTTACAAATGCTGAAACTGCCAGACGGCACCGTCAAAGTGCTGGTCGAAGGTTTGCAGCGTGCGCGTATTACCACTCTGTCTGACAATGGTGAACACTTCTCTGCAAAAGCAGAGTACCTCGATTCGCCGCAGCTTGATGAACGTGAGCAGGAAGTGCTGGTGCGCACGGCCATTAGCCAGTTTGAAGGCTATATCAAGCTGAACAAGAAAATCCCACCAGAAGTGCTGACGTCGCTGAACAGCATTGACGATCCTGCACGTCTGGCGGATACCATCGCTGCTCACATGCCGCTGAAGCTGGCAGACAAACAGTCTGTGCTGGATATGTCCGACGTGAATGAACGTCTGGAATATCTGATGGCGATGATGGAATCCGAAATCGATCTGCTCCAGGTTGAGAAACGCATTCGCAACCGCGTGAAAAAGCAGATGGAGAAATCCCAGCGTGAGTACTATCTGAACGAGCAAATGAAGGCGATTCAGAAAGAACTCGGCGAAATGGATGACGCTCCGGACGAAAACGAAGCGCTGAAGCGTAAGATCGACGCGGCAAAAATGCCGAAAGAGGCGAAAGAAAAAGCCGAAGCAGAACTGCAAAAGCTGAAAATGATGTCTCCGATGTCGGCTGAAGCGACTGTTGTTCGCGGTTACATTGAGTGGATGGTTCAGGTTCCGTGGAATGCCCGCAGCAAGGTCAAAAAAGACCTGCGTCAGGCTCAGGAAATCCTCGATACCGACCACTACGGCCTTGAGCGCGTCAAAGACCGTATCCTTGAGTATCTCGCGGTGCAGAGCCGTGTGAATAAGCTCAAGGGCCCAATTCTGTGCCTGGTAGGGCCTCCAGGGGTAGGTAAAACCTCTCTGGGTCAGTCTATTGCCAAAGCGACCGGGCGTAAGTACATCCGTATGGCGCTTGGCGGCGTGCGCGATGAAGCTGAAATTCGCGGACACCGTCGTACTTACATCGGTTCAATGCCGGGCAAACTGATTCAGAAGATGGCGAAAGTGGGGGTTAAAAACCCGCTGTTCCTGCTCGATGAAATCGACAAAATGTCCTCTGACATGCGTGGCGATCCGGCGTCAGCACTGCTTGAAGTGCTGGATCCAGAGCAGAACGTTGCGTTCAGCGATCACTATCTGGAAGTTGACTACGATCTGAGCGATGTGATGTTCGTAGCGACCTCTAACTCCATGAACATTCCGGCTCCATTGCTGGATCGTATGGAAGTGATCCGTCTGTCCGGTTACACCGAAGACGAAAAACTGAACATCGCCAAACGCCATTTGCTGTCTAAGCAGATTGAGCGTAACGCACTGAAAGATAGCGAGATCACGGTTGACGATAGTGCCATTATCAGCATTATTCGTTACTACACGCGTGAAGCGGGTGTCCGTAGCCTTGAGCGTGAAATCTCTAAACTGTGCCGTAAGGCGGTTAAACAGCTGCTGCTGGATAAGTCCCTGAAGCACATCGAGATTAACGGTGACAATCTGCACGAATATCTGGGTGTTCAGCGTTTCGACTACGGTCGTGCGGACAGCGAGAACCGTGTAGGCCAGGTTACCGGTCTGGCATGGACGGAAGTGGGCGGCGATCTGCTGACCATCGAAACCGCCTGTGTTCCGGGCAAAGGTAAACTGACGTACACCGGCTCCCTGGGTGAAGTGATGCAGGAGTCCATTCAGGCTGCGCTGACTGTGGTGCGCGCGCGCGCGGAGAAACTGGGTATTAACCCGGATTTCTACGAAAAACGCGATATCCACGTCCACGTACCTGAAGGTGCAACACCGAAAGATGGCCCAAGCGCGGGTATTGCCATGTGTACGGCACTGGTTTCGTGTCTGACCGGGAACCCGGTGCGTGCCGATGTGGCGATGACGGGCGAAATCACGCTGCGTGGTCAGGTTCTGCCAATTGGTGGTCTGAAAGAAAAACTTCTGGCTGCACACCGCGGTGGGATCAAAACCGTATTAATTCCGCACGAAAATAAGCGCGACCTGGAAGAGATTCCGGACAACGTTATTGCCGATTTGGACATCCATCCGGTGAAGCGTATTGAGGAAGTTCTGACTCTCGCATTGCAGAATGAACCCTCTGGAATGCAGGTTGTAACTGCAAAATAGTGACCTCGCGCAAAGAGCGTCAATAAAAACAAGGCTGGTAAGTCATTTCGGACTTGCCAGCCTTTTTTTGTATAGCTAATTTAGATTGCTGATTGGGCTAGCCATCAACAACGGGTGTTGTAAGGTCATGGCAGGCCTGATATAACTGCTGCGCGGTCGCGCTGTGAAGGATTCAGGTGCGATATAAATTATAAAGAGAGGAAGAGAACAGTGAATAAATCTCAACTGATTGACAAAATTGCTGCGGGTGCTGATATTTCTAAAGCTGCAGCTGGACGTGCGTTAGATGCTTTAATTGCTTCTGTTACTGAATCTCTGCAAGCTGGGGACGATGTTGCACTGGTAGGTTTCGGTACTTTTGCGGTTAAAGAGCGTGCTGCCCGTACTGGCCGTAACCCTCAGACCGGTAAAGAGATCACCATTGCTGCTGCTAAAGTGCCGGGCTTCCGTGCCGGTAAAGCGCTGAAAGACGCAGTAAACTGATTGCTTTCTCGTTTCAGGGAAGCTGAAAAGTACAAGGGCGCATCATTTGATGTGCCTTTTTTGTTTGTCCAGACCTGATTTGTTCGAGTTTATGCGAGTTGTGGGCTGACAATTGCCCCGGTTTCTTGTCACAATACGACTTTACGCGCGACGGTAAGGATTTTCCGTCAGCGTCAGGTAACCAGTCACCTACAGCGGAGTGTTGTTACACCATGATGGACAGCTTACGCACGGCTGCTAACAGTCTCGTGCTCAAGATTATTTTCGGTATCATTATCGTGTCGTTCATTTTGACCGGCGTGAGCAGTTACCTTATCGGCGCTGGCGCCAACTATGCCGCAAAAGTGAATGGCCAGGAAATCAGCCGTGGGCAGTTCGAGAACGCTTTCGCGGGTGAACGTAACCGTATGCAGCAACAGCTGGGCGATCAGTTCTCAGAGCTGGCGGCAAATGAAGGTTACATGAAAACCCTGCGTCAGCAGACGCTGAACCGCCTGATTGACGAAGCACTGCTTGACCAGTATGCCAGGAATCTGGGTCTGGGTATCAGCGACGAACAGGTTAAAAAAGCCATTTTCTCTACCCAGGCATTCCAGTCTAACGGCAAATTCGATAACGCACGCTACAACAGTATCGTTAATCAGATGGGCATGACTGCAGACCAATACGCCCAGGCGCTGCGCAATCAGCTGACAACCCAGCAATTGATCAATGCCGTGGTTGGTACCGATTTTATGCTCAAAGGCGAAACTGACGAGCTGGCTGCTCTGGTGTCTCAGCAGCGTGTTGTCCGTGAGGCAACCATTGATGTTGCTGCCCTGGCGGCGAAACAGCAGGTGAGCGATGACGAAGTTAATGCTTACTATGAGCAGAACAAGAACGCCTTCGTTGCGCCAGAACAGTTCCGTGTAAGCTACATCAAACTGGATGCTGCTGCGTTGCAGGAAACAGCCTCTGACGCAGACATTCAGTCTTACTACGATCAGCATCAGGATCAGTTCACTCAGCCTCAGCGTAACCGTTACAGCGTGATTCAGACCAAAACTGAAGCTGATGCTAAAGCCGTGCTGGATGAGCTAAACAAAGGCTCTGATTTCGCGACGGTAGCCAAAGCAAAATCCACTGACATTATCTCCGCAAAAAATGGCGGTGATATGGGCTGGCTGGAAGATGCAACCACCCCGGATGAACTGAAAAATGCTGGCCTGAAAGAGAAAGGTCAGCTGTCTGGTGTTATCAAATCTTCCGTTGGCTTCCTGGTTGCACGTCTGGACGACATCGAAACGGCGAAAACCAAGCCCCTGGCTGACGTTCGTGACGATATCGCCTCGAAAGTGAAACAGGAAAAAGCGCTGGATGCCTTCTATGCCTTGCAGCAGAAAGTGAGTGACGCTGCCAGCAATGACAACGAATCACTGGCGGGTGCAGAGCAGGCCGCAGGCGCGAAAGCGGTTGAGACGGGCTGGTTTGGCCACGACAACCTGCCGGAAGAGCTGAACTTTAAGCCAGTTTCTGATGCCATCTTTAACGGTGGTCTGGTGGGCGAGAATGGCACTCCGGGTAGCAACTCTGACATCATTACCGTGGACGGCGACCGTGCATTCGTTCTGCGTGTGACTGAGCACAAAGCAGAGGCGGTAAAACCGCTGGCTGAAGTGAAAGATCAGGTTGTCGCACAGGTTAAGCACAACAAGGCAGAGCAGCAGGCGAAACTGGATGCTGAGAAGATCCTGGCCGACCTGAAAGCAGGCAAAGATGATGCGCTGAAAGCGGCGGGTCTGAGCTTCGGTGAGGCGAAAACGCTGAGCCGCACGGGTCAGGATCCTGTCAGCCAGGCGGCATTTGGTCTTAGCCTGCCTGCGAAAGATAAGCCAAGCTTCGGTACAACCTCCGACATGCAGGGTAACATTGTTCTGCTGGCGCTGGATGAAGTGAAAGCAGGCACCATGCCGGAAGCGCAGAAGAAAGCGATGGTTCAGGGCATTACGCAAAACAATGCACAGATCGCGTTCGAAGCAATGATGAGCAACCTGCGTAAAGAAGCTAAAATCAAGCTGGGTGACATCATTACTCAGCAGCAATAATTACGTATCTGCTCGCAGATTTTCGTAACGTACTGCAATACCTAAAGGCCGCTTTCGCGGCCTTTTCCATTTCTGCAATCTGCTGTTTGTACATGTTTTGCGGCGCGGCTATCGTGATGTGGCTGTCAACAAACAAGGAGATAACAGCATGAAACGTGGAATCAAAGCTCTCTTCATTACTCTGGCGCTTGCCAGCGGCGGGATTGTACAAGTGGCGAATGCTGCGACGGCGGTCGATAAATCACCGGCTGTGCAGACTAAAGCCGAGTCATCGGTAAATGGGCAGTCAGTTTCGCCATCAAAAGCGGTGCCTGGCACCAAAAGCGCAGATGATGACGGTACGCGAGTCAGTATCAACTCAGCGTCTGCGGAAGATCTCGCCCGCGCAATGAACGGTGTCGGGCTGAAAAAAGCGCAGGCTATCGTCAGCTACCGTGAAGAGTACGGTCCTTTTAAAACCATCGACGATCTTAAGCAAGTTCCGGGCATGGGCAGTTCACTGGTTGAGCGCAACCTCTCACACCTGACGTTGTAATCACGCAATTACTTGCACAGCGGCAAAAATTTGCCAGGATAAAGAGGTCATACCAGCTATGACCTCTAATCCTATAACAACAGTAAAGGCTATTGCGCTATGCAGACAAAAATCAAAGTCCGCGGGTATCACCTCGATGTGTACCAGCATGTGAATAACGCCCGCTATCTCGAATTTCTTGAAGAGGCTCGCTGGGAAGGGCTGGAAAACAGCGAAAGCTTTCAGTGGCTGACTGCGCACAACATCGCATTCGTGGTCGTCAACATCAATATCAATTACCGTCGTCCGGCCGTGCTGGGAGATGTCCTTACCGTCACCAGCCAGGTTCAGCAGCTAAACGGGAAAAGTGGTGTGTTAAGCCAGGTCGTCACACTGGATCCTGAAGGGCAGGTGGTTGCCGATGCGCTGATCACCTTTGTCTGTATTGATCTTAAAACTCAGAAAGCGCTGCCGCTGGATGGAGAGTTGCGTGAAAAGCTGGAGTTGATGATCGTGTAGATTTTTTGTCTTTTATAAAAGACAAAAGGTTTTGTCAGGGATAGAATAATGGACAGGGACTACGTTGTTGAACGTTACCGGACCCGTGACGGGAAAGTGCCGTTTGAGGAGTGGGTAGCCAGAATGAATCGAAAGGATCCGGATATGGTTTTCCGGATCCTTATGCGGATTAACCGTGCGATAAAGCGTAATTTTGGCGATTACAGGTATCTCAGGGAAGGTGTCTGGGAGATGCGATTCGACAGTGGCCCCGGCTACAGAATCTATTTTTCAGTAGAGAATCGGCAGGTTTTATTGTTACTGATCGGTGGTGACAAAAAGAGCCAAAAAGCAGATATCAAACTGGCAATAGATTACTGGAAAGATCATCAAACAAAAGGACATTCCAATGAGCACCGCTGAACGAAAATATTCGAGCTCCGTTAGCCACCATGATGCTGTTGTGAAAATGCTGCGAGAGAATCCTTCCTACGCTCAGCGTTATCTGCAAACAGCCCTGGAAGAGATCTATGAAGACCAGGGGATCCCTGCCTATCTCATTGCACTCCGTCAGGTCATCGAAGCGCGAGGCGGTATCGGAGAAATTTCTACCAAAGCAGGTCTTTCCCGTCAGCAACTCTACCGAACCTTGTCTGACAACGGCAACCCAACGCTGACGACGCTAATGAAAGTCACGCGTGCTGCCGGTGTAAAACTGTTCGACAGCACGGCGAAGTAACTTATTTCAGCCCGGCTTTTTTCTGCAAAGCGGCCATCACGCCAGCTTTATCAGCCAGATAGTGGTTCAGCCCATTCGCGCGCAGATTACAGGCCGCGCACTGGCCGCAACCGTCGCCCTTAATGCCGTTGTAGCAGGTGAGGGTTTCGCTGCGGACCATATCCAGCTTGCCCCAGTAGTCGGCCAGCGCCCAGGTCTCTGCCTTATCGAGCCACATCAGCGGCGTTTCAAAGCGGATATCTTTCGCCATTCCCAGATTTACCGCGTGATTGAGCGCTTTAACAAACTCATCGCGGCAGTCCGGGTAGCCGGAGAAGTCGGTTTCACAGACGCCGGTGATCACGGCTTCGGCTTTCACCTGCCAGGCGTAAATCGCCGTCAGGGTCAGGAACAGGATGTTACGACCTGGTACGAAGGTATTCGGAATACCGCTGGCATCAGGTTCGTAGTCAGGAACAGGAATACTGTCGCGGGTCAGGCTACTGACGGCCAGTTCATTCAGCAGCGTAACGTCCAGTACCTTGTGCGCGCGCGCGCCCAGTTTCAGCGCCAGTTCGCGGGCAACATCGATTTCAGCACGATGACGCTGACCATAATCGAAAGTGACACAGTGAACTTCATCATACTGATGAAGGGCCTGAACCAGGCAGGTAGTGGAATCTTGTCCTCCGCTGAACACGACGACGGCACGTTTCATAAATTATCTCGACAGTGACGGTAAAAGCGTCATGTTACCGCCTGACCTCGACGGCGACCAGCTTCTTCACGATTTTGGTGCCGGCAACCAGGCCTGCGTGAAATCAAACCAGCCGCGGGTGTTCAGTTGTATACCGTTCACTCCAGGAGGGGCGCTGATTTGATACTGGTAGTTGAACAGGGGAGTCAGCACTGCGCTCTCCATTAATCCGGTGAATAACGCCTTCAGACCGATATGCCGGGCTTGCTCATCGGCCTGGGTCTGAACGGCATCCAGCGTAGCCTGCAAATGGGCAAACTGAGGGGCGCTCAGCAGATGCGGCCAGAGCGCATCGCAGCGTAGCCACTGCTCAAGCGTATATTCCGGCGCTTCGCCGATTAATCTGTCACCCATCATGATGTCCGCATCTGCAAGCCTCAGACAGCCATCCCACGTTTTGGCGTCGTGGAATATCACCGTAAGGTCACAACCGTGCTGCGCAAGATATTGTTTTAACTGACCAGCCATCGTGTGTAACTCGATGGGCAGATGGTAAATCAGGGTCAGCGTTTTCGGCAGTTGAACATCCCTGAGCTCTGGCCACTGCGGAATGCTCCATCCCGGAAGCATTTCCTGTGTTGGGGTAATCAACCCCTCATTCAGCGGCAGCGTATGCAGGAGTTCAGTGAGGTGGATGATATTGATGAGCCTTCTTGCCTGCATTTCGCTTAATCGCGGGCTCTGTTTCAGGGTGAGGTAGCAAAAGCCCAGACTGGTGCTGTTACTCACCAGACGCAGGCTGGCCAGTTCATCGGGCTCACCAATAGCGATTTGCACGGGATGACGGCAGCTTGTACCCAGCCCATAGTCAAAGAGTGTCGGTGTTATCCAGAACTCAATCGCTTTTAACAGGGGATGGCTCAGATGATATTGCTCGTGACTCTCCAGGCGAACCAGATCGGGATCATACACGGTCAGACGGAACGGCCCGCTGCCCGTCATGGCCTGTTCAGGATGCGCCAGGCGGCTGCAATACGTCGCCAGTCGGTGCGCAAGCCAGTAATCCGGCTGATGCAAAATAAAGGTCAGGCACTGGGGATGCGTCACGTCGATGCGTGAGACGCTCTGGAAAAGTTTACGCAGGGCTGGTATTGCCAGCAGTGCTGTCAGACTTTGCTGTAGCTGCACCGTTTCGACTTTATCACCGTTGTGCCAGTGCAGCGTGGAGCGGATGTAAAAATCCCAGCGCAGCCCATCGGCTGACACTTCCCAGTGGTGAGCAAGATCGCCCGTGGGTTCACTGCTGGTGCCGTTAAAACGCGTCAGCCCGGAGAACACTTGCCCTGCCAGGTGCTGCTCTGCTCGCCCGGGTAAAAAGCCCGGAACAAGGGGATCCAGGGAGCGGTAATAGGGGATCCGCAGCGTTGGCGTGTCATTTTGCCAAAGCCCGCCCAGATAAGGGTGGAGAAGCGCGCGCAAATCTTCCGGTGCAAGCTGCGCCAGTTCCAGCGCGTTATGCTGGTGCCCGCTTTTGAGCGCCTCTTCCATCATCTCATTGCGCAGCGATTCCGGTGTGGCATGAAACGTGAGAGAGCCGCGCTTACCGCGCCCGGACTGGGCCTGCCAGCTTAACCAGCCAGCCTCCTGTGCCTGGCGCAACAGTGTGCGCACATGCCGCTCACTGCAAAAACAGCGGCTGGCGAGCTCGGTTATGGTGACCTGCTGTGGCGCACCTGCTGAAGGTTGCCACAGGCGTTGATACTGGTTGAGGCGATTAAGCTGGCGCATGATAAACCCGGAACAATAATTTCCATCTATTCACTATTACTTCCGTATATCTCAGGCAATACTGATTCACAAGTTAAACGCATCACATTTTCGGGAGTAATCATGGCCAGGCTCGCTGCATTTGATATGGACGGCACGCTGTTAATGCCGGATCACCGTTTAGGCGATAAAACCCTGAACACCCTGAAGCGCCTGCATGAGCATGATATTACCCTGACCTTTGCGACAGGTCGTCATGTGCTGGAAATGCGCCATTTGCTCGGGGCCTTTTCGCTGGATGCGTTTCTGATAACCGGCAACGGGACGCGAATTCACTCCGTTGAAGGGGATGTATTGCATCGTCAGGATCTCAATCCGGAAGTGGCGGATATTGTGCTGCACAGCACCTGGGATACCCAGGCCAGCGTGCATGTCTTTAACGACGAAGGGTGGTTTACCGGGCGAGAAATACCGGAAATGCTGCACGCACATGTCTATAGCGGTTTTAAATATCAGTTAATCGATCTGCGCCGTATTCCCGCTCACACGGTGACGAAAATCTGTTTCTGCGGCGATCATGACGATCTGTGCCGTCTGCGCATTCAGCTTAATGAGACGTTAGGCAACCGCGCGCATTTGACGTTCTCGGCGGTAGATTGCCTGGAGGTGCTGCCCGTGGGCTGCAATAAAGGCTCGGCGCTGGCGGTGCTGAGCGACCATCTGGGCTTCACGATGCAGGATTGTATGGCGTTTGGCGACGCCATGAACGACCGCGAGATGCTGGGTAGCGTCGGCCGCGGTCTGATTATGGGGAATGCGATGCCGCAGCTTAAAGCGGAGCTCCCTCATCTGCCCGTTATTGGACACTGCCGTAACGAAGCCGTGTCCCACTTTTTGACTCATTGGCTGGACAAAAACAACCTCCCATATTCCCCCGAATAGTGAGACCCTTCCAGCAAGCCAGACTTCGGTCTGGCTTTTTTTATTTCAGCAGTTGAGCTATTTGTGTCTTCCAGGGGTCGATATCACCAATATTCGCCTGCACCCATTCTGCGTTGTAATAGGTATCAAGATAACGCTCGCCGCTGTCGCACAGCAGCGTAACGATAGAGCCGGTGCGACCTTCATCGCGCATCCGAGCGGCCAGTTGCAACGCACCCCACATGTTTGTGCCCGTAGAGGCCCCCACTTTGCGGCCGAGCTGTGTTTCCAGCCAGTGCGCTGTCGCAACGCTTGCCGCATCAGGTACGCGCAGCATTTCGTCAACGACATCAGGAATAAACGAGGGCTCAACGCGCGGACGGCCAATGCCTTCGATTTTGCTCCCCACCGGACTACGCAGGGCGGCATCGCGGGTCTGCCAGTAGTCGAGGAATACGGAGTTCTGCGGGTCAACCACCATCAGTTGAGTGTCGTAACCCTGGCAGCGGATGTAGCGGCCAATGGTGGCTGACGTCCCACCCGTGCCTGCGCTCATGACAACGTATGAGGGAACGGGATGAGGTTCGTGCGTCATCTGGCGGAAGATACTGTCCGCGATGTTGTTATTCCCGCGCCAGTCCGTCGCCCGCTCGGCAAAGGTGAACTGATCCATATAGTGACCATTGAGCTCGCGAGCCAGCATTTCAGAAGCGGCGTAAATTTCGCAGGCGCTTTCGACAAAGTGGCAGCGCCCGCCGTAAAACTCAATTTGCTCAATTTTGCGTTTGGCCGTGCAGTAGGGCATGACGGCAATAAACGGCAGGCCTAACAGCCGGGCAAAATAGGCTTCGGATACCGCGGTGGAGCCGGACGATGATTCAATGATCGTGGTGCCTTCTTTAATCCAGCCGTTACACAGACCGTATAAGAATAGCGAGCGGGCCAGGCGATGTTTCAGGCTGCCGGTAGGGTGGGTGCTTTCATCTTTCAGGTAGAGCTGAATGCCCGCAAATCCTGGCAGAGCGAGGCGGATTAAATGGGTATCTGCCGAGCGCTGATAGTCGGCATTGATTTCGCTGATGGCATGTTTAACCCAGGTGCTATTCATCGTGTGTATCCGTTTGTCATTTTGTGCCCAGCATAGCGAAAAGCACAGAAAAAATTGTTGCTATCTGACCTTTAAAATAGAATGAAGGGAGAAAAATTTTCTCTGCGAGGTGGGTATGCTAGATAAAATTGACCGCAAGCTTCTTTCATTGTTGCAAAGCGACTGCACCCTCTCTTTGCAGGCGCTGGCAGATGCCGTTAATCTGACCACCACACCGTGCTGGAAGCGCCTCAAAAAGCTGGAAGATGACGGCATTTTGCTGGGGCGTGTTGCACTTTTAGATCCCGAAAAACTGGGGCTTGGACTGACCGCATTTGTCCTGATAAAAACACAGCATCACAGCAGTGAATGGTATTGCCGCTTTGTCACTCAGGTCTCTGAAATGCCGGAGGTTCTCGGGTTCTGGCGCATGGCAGGGGAATATGACTATCTGATGCGTGTGCAGGTGGCCGATATGAAGCGGTACGATGATTTTTACAAGCGGCTGGTCAACAGTGTACCGGGCTTGTCGGACGTTACGTCGAGTTTCGCCATGGAACAAATAAAATACACCACAGCATTACCTATTGAATAACTTCGTAAAATACCTTCAGGAAAATACCGCGTGCGATTATTTGCCCAACTAAGCTGGTACTTTCGTCGGGAGTGGCAACGCTATCTCGGCGCAGTCTGCCTGCTTATTATCATTGCCATTCTGCAACTGATCCCGCCCAAAGTGGTGGGATATGTGGTGGATGGCGTCACCGAACAGCATTACACCACCGCACGGGTGTTGATGTGGATTGGCACGCTGGTGCTGACAGCGGTGATCGTCTATCTGCTGCGTTACGTCTGGCGCGTTCTGTTATTCGGGGCGTCTTATCAGCTCGCCGTTGAGCTGCGCGAAGATTTTTACCGCCAGCTGAGCCGTCAACATCCTGAGTTCTACCTGCGTCACCGCACCGGGGATTTAATCGCCCGCGCCACCAACGACGTTGATCGCGTGGTGTTTGCCGCCGGGGAGGGGGTGTTAACGCTGGTGGACTCCCTGGTGATGGGGTGCGCGGTACTGATTGTGATGTCGACGCAAATCAGCTGGCAGCTGACGCTGCTGGCCCTGCTGCCGATGCCGCTGATGGCGCTGGCGATCAATCGCTACGGCGAAAAACTGCATGAACGTTTCAAACTGGCGCAGGCGGCGTTTTCATCACTCAACGATCGCACCCAGGAGAGCATGACCAGTATCCGCATGATCAAAGCTTTTGGTCTGGAAGACAGACAGTCTGCGCTGTTTGCCGCCGATGCGGCGGATACCGGGGCGAAAAACATGCGGGTGGCGCGGATTGACGCACGTTTTGACCCGACGATTTATATCGCTATCGGAATGGCGAACCTGCTGGCTATCGGCGGCGGTAGCTGGATGGTGGTACACGACATGATGACGCTTGGCCAGTTAACCAGTTTCGCGATGTATCTGGGGCTGATGATCTGGCCAATGCTGGCGCTGGCCTGGATGTTTAACATTGTTGAGCGCGGCAGCGCTGCCTACAGCCGTATTCGCGCCATGCTGGCGGAAGCGCCAGTGGTTAACGACGGCAGTGAAACGGTGCCGGAAGGGCGCGGGATAATGAAAGCGGATATCGGTTCGTTTGCCTACCCGCAAACGGAACATCCGGTGCTTGAAAACGTCAATTTCACGCTGCAACCGGGGCAGATGTTGGGCGTTTGCGGCCCGACGGGTTCCGGCAAAAGCACTCTGCTTTCGCTTATCCAGCGTCACTTTGATGTGACTCAGGGCGATATTCGCTTCCACAATATCCCGCTGACACGCCTGCTGCTGGACGACTGGCGCAGCCGTCTGGCGGTGGTCAGCCAGACACCGTTTTTATTCTCTGACACAGTGGCGAATAACATTGCTCTCGGCCACCCAACGGCGACGCAGGAAGAGATTGAACATGTCGCGCGTCTTGCCAGCGTTCATGACGATATTTTGCGTCTGCCGCAGGGCTATGACACCGAAGTGGGTGAACGTGGCGTGATGCTTTCTGGCGGGCAAAAACAGCGTATTTCGATTGCCCGCGCGCTGCTGCTGAACGCTGAAATACTGATCCTGGATGATGCGCTTTCGGCAGTGGATGGCCGTACTGAACATCAGATCCTGCACAACCTGCGTCAGTGGGGCGAAGGGCGTACGGTGATCATCAGCGCGCACCGCTTGTCAGCGCTGACCGAGGCCAGTGAAATTCTGGTGATGCAACACGGGCACATCGCCCAGCGCGGGCAACACGACCAACTGACAGAACAACCCGGCTGGTATCGCGATATGTATCGTTATCAGCAGCTTGAAGCGGCACTGGATGATGCTCCGGAGCAGGATGAGGAGACCACCAATGCGTAAGCTGGGAACGATGTGGCCGACGTTAAAACGTCTGCTTTCCTATGGCTCACCGTGGCGCAAACCGTTGTCAATTGCCGTGCTTTTGCTGTGGATCGCGGCGATTGCTGAAGTGAGCGGCCCGCTGCTCATCAGTTATTTCATCGACAATATGGTGGCGAAACGCTATCTGCCGCTGGGGCTGGTGGCGGGGTTAGGCGTTGCCTACGTTGGGCTACAGCTGACGGCAGCCGGGTTGCACTATGCGCAGTCGTTGCTGTTTAACCGCGCGGCCGTCGGCGTCGTGCAGCAGTTGCGCACGGATGTGATGGATGCGGCGCTGCGCCAGCCGCTGAGCGAGTTTGATACTCAGCCTGTCGGGCAAGTTATCTCGCGGGTGACCAACGATACGGAGGTTATCCGGGATCTGTATGTCACCGTCGTGGCAACGGTGTTACGCAGTGCGGCGTTGATTGGCGCAATGCTGGTGGCGATGTTTAGCCTCGACTGGCGCATGGCGCTGGTGGCGATCACCATCTTCCCGGCAGTGCTGATTGTGATGGTTATCTATCAACGCTACAGCACGCCGATTGTTCGCCGCGTGCGTGCGTATCTGGCCGATATCAATGATGGCTTCAACGAAGTGATCAACGGCATGAGCGTCATCCAGCAGTTCCGCCAGCAGGCACGTTTTGGCGAGCGAATGGGGGAGGCCAGTCGTTCACACTACATGGCGCGAATGCAGACGCTGCGCCTGGATGGTTTCCTGTTACGTCCTTTGCTGAGTCTTTTCTCTGCTCTGGTGCTCTGCGGCTTGCTGATGCTGTTTGGTCTGACGTCGGGCGGCACCATTGAAGTGGGCGTGTTATATGCCTTTATTAGCTATCTTGGGCGTCTTAACGAACCGCTGATTGAGCTCACCACGCAGCAATCCATGCTGCAACAGGCCGTGGTTGCGGGAGAGCGCGTCTTTGAGCTTATGGACCGGCCGCGTCAGACCTACGGTGATGATGACCGTAGCCTGCAAAGCGGCGCTATTACCTTTGATAATGTCTCGTTTGCTTATCGTGATGACCGGCTTGTCCTCCAGGACGTTAGCCTTGATGTGCCATCACGCGGCTTTGTGGCGCTGGTGGGCCATACCGGCAGCGGTAAGAGTACGCTCGCCAGCTTGCTGATGGGTTACTACCCGCTCACGAAAGGGGAGATCCGCCTGGACGGGCGTCCACTGTCTACCTTGAGCCACAATGTCCTGCGTAAAGGGGTGGCAATGGTGCAGCAAGACCCGGTGGTACTGGCGGATACCTTCTACGCCAACGTCACGCTGGGCAGGCCTTATACGCATGAGCAGGTCTGGGCGGTACTGGAAACCGTGCAACTGGCAGAGCTGGCACGCGGTCTGTCCGAGGGTATCGACACCCGGCTGGGCGAACAGGGCAATAATCTCTCGGTTGGGCAAAAACAGCTGCTGGCGCTGGCGCGGGTGCTGATTGAAACGCCGCAGGTGCTTATTCTTGATGAGGCAACCGCCAGTATCGACTCCGGAACGGAGCAGGCTATCCAGCAGGCGCTGGCGGCCGTGCGTGATCATACAACGCTTGTCGTCATCGCACACCGCCTGTCAACGATTGTTGATGCCGATACTATTCTGGTGCTGCATCGCGGCCAGGCCGTTGAGCGCGGGACGCATCGCCAGCTGTTAGAGGCGAAAGGGCGTTACTGGCAGATGTACCAGTTACAGCTGGCGGGTGAAGAGCTTGCTGCCAGCGCGCGCGAAGAGGAGTCGCTCAGCGCCTGATGCACCAAAATCAGGCAACGCGCTAACACTCGCAACTGTTGGTGCAAAACTGAAACGCATCATGCACTGTCATGGTGCGTTTTTTTTCGCCACTCCGTCACTGAATGCCCTGGCGTGCTCATTGCGCCGCTTTTTCCTCCTTTTTTCAATTCTGGCACACCCCTTGCAATATCTCCTGCGTGTTAGCTGCGGCCATTACCGAATTCTGACTGGAGGGGATTTATGAAGCTGGTTACGGTTGTAATCAAACCATTCAAACTTGAAGACGTTCGTGAAGCATTGTCTTCCATGGGTATTCAGGGACTGACTGTCACCGAAGTGAAAGGCTTTGGTCGTCAGAAAGGTCATGCCGAGCTTTATCGTGGGGCGGAATACAGCGTTAACTTCCTGCCTAAAGTGAAGATTGATGTCGCAATCGCTGACGATCAGCTTGATGAAGTGATTGATGTCATTAGCAAAGCGGCCTACACCGGCAAAATTGGCGACGGCAAAATTTTCGTTGCCGAGTTGCAGCGCGTGATTCGTATCCGTACGGGCGAATCTGACGAAGCGGCATTGTAAGTAACTCCTGGCACACAGTGATAGGGATCGAGAAAATGAAGATAGCAACAATCAAAACGGGTCTGGGTTCGCTGGCACTGCTGCCAGGCCTGGCAATGGCTGCCCCCGCGGTGGCAGACAAAGCCGATAACGCTTTTATGATGATCTGCACCGCGCTGGTGCTGTTCATGACTATCCCGGGCATTGCGTTGTTCTACGGCGGCCTGATCCGCGGTAAAAACGTCCTCTCCATGCTGACGCAGGTTGCCGTGACGTTCGCACTGGTGTGCGTCCTGTGGGTGGTCTACGGTTACTCGCTGGCCTTCGGCGAAGGCAACGCCTTCTTCGGCAACCTCAACTGGGCGATGCTGAAAAATATCGAACTGACCGCGCTGATGGGCAGCTTCTATCAGTACATCCATGTCGCTTTCCAGGGGTCGTTCGCCTGTATTACCGTCGGGCTGATTGTTGGTGCACTGGCTGAACGTATTCGTTTCTCTGCGGTGCTGATCTTTGTGGTGGTCTGGCTGACGCTCTCCTACGTGCCGATTGCGCATATGGTGTGGGGCGGTGGTCTGCTGGCGACGCACGGTGCGCTGGACTTCGCAGGCGGTACTGTTGTGCACATTAACGCCGCGGTGGCGGGCCTGGTTGGTGCATACCTGATTGGTAAACGTGTGGGCTTTGGCAAAGAAGCCTTCAAACCACACAACCTGCCAATGGTGTTTACCGGTACGGCTATCCTCTACTTTGGCTGGTTCGGTTTCAACGCCGGTTCAGCAAGTGCTGCGAACGAAATTGCTGCGCTGGCCTTCGTGAATACCGTTATTGCCACGGCGGGCGCTATCCTCTCCTGGGTATTTGGCGAGTGGGCCGTTCGCGGTAAACCTTCTCTGCTGGGTGCATGTTCTGGTGCGATCGCCGGTCTGGTTGGTATCACCCCTGCGTGTGGTTATGTAGGTGTAGGCGGCGCGCTGCTTATCGGTCTGGTTGCGGGGCTGGCTGGCCTGTGGGGTGTGACTGCGCTGAAACGTGTTCTGCGCGTTGACGACCCTTGCGATGTGTTCGGCGTGCACGGCGTGTGCGGCATCATCGGTTGTATCATGACCGGTATCTTCGCGGCGAAATCGCTGGGTGGAGTGGGTTATGCAGAAGGTGTCACCATGGTTCACCAGGTGCTGGTACAGCTGGAAAGTATCGCTATCACCGTTGTCTGGTCTGCCGTTGTGGCCTTTATCGGCTACAAACTGGCTGACATGACCGTCGGTCTGCGTGTTCCGGAAGAACAGGAACGCGAAGGTCTGGACGTCAACAGCCACGGCGAGAATGCGTATAACGCCTGATAAACAGCAAAACGGCAACCTCAGGTTGCCGTTTTTAATGTTTGTACCCTCTCCCGGTGGGGGAAGGCATCAGGCCGCACAACATTACCCCCGATTTCGCATTACCCCTTCCTGCACCGTCGATGCCACCAGAACGCCATCCTGAGTATAAAACTCGCCGCGTACAAACCCGCGAGCGCTGGATGCTGACGTACTTTCCACGCTGTAGAGCAACCAGTCATTCATATCGAATGGTCGGTGGAACCACATGGAGTGGTCAATCGTCGCAACCTGCATCCCTTTTTCCAGGAACCCAACGCCGTGCGGTTGCAGGGCAACCGGCAGGAAGTTGAAGTCTGATGCGTAACCCAGCAGATACTGATGGACGCGGAAATCCTCCGGCACAGTACCGTTGGCGCGGATCCACACCTGACGCTTTGGCTCAGCAACGTGGCCTTTCATCGGGTTATGGAACTCGACAGGGCGAATTTCCAGCGGCTTATCGCACAGGAATTTCTCTTTCACCTGCGGTGGCAGCAGGTGTGCCAGCGCACGCGCGATATCGGTTTCTGATTTAAGCTCTTCCGGCGATGGGGATGGCGGCATCACTTTCTGATGCTCATAACCCGGTTCAGGCGCCTGGAAAGAGGCCGTCATATAAAAGATAGGTTTGCCATTCTGAATGGCGGCCACGCGGCGGGCACTAAAGCTGTTGCCGTCACGCAGCACTTCAACGTCATAAACAATCGGTTTGGCGCTGTCGCCAGGGCGTAAGAAGTAGCTGTGAAAAGAGTGCACCAGACGGTCTGCCGGGACGGTCTCTTTAGCGGCATACAATGCCTGTCCAACGACTTGCCCGCCGAAGACCTGGCGTAAGCCCAAATCTTCGCTCTGTCCACGAAAGAGTCCTTCCTCAATTTTTTCCAGGTTCAGTAATGTCAGCAGATTGTTCAGTGCCTGACTCATAGTTGTCCTCAATAAAACGCCGTGGCGAAAGATAAGCAGAGTATAACGCAGATTTGAAAGTGGTCCGATGGGTAGAATAATCTGAATATCGGGCTGAAATTAGGCATTAATCAGTGATTTGTGCCACACTTGTTACGTTATCTAAATGTTAACGACATCGGGTGGGATCGATCCCGCTGGTGCATTGATGATAAGGAGACTTCAATGAAACTCGTGCACATAGTAAGTGGTTTAGCGATAGCGGTGGCATTGACGGCCTGCGCAGGTAAGCACGCCAATACCCAGGCGCCAGCGCCGGATCCAAATACTGTTGACACGCTTTCACAGCAGACCTCTCAGCAGCCTAACGTTTCTGGTACGGTATGGATCCGTCAGAAAGTGGCTTTACCGCCAGACGCTGTGTTAACGGTCACCCTTTCGGATGCCTCCCTGGCTGATGCACCTGCCAAAGTGCTGTCGCAAAGAGCGGTGCGTACCATCGGTAAACAGGCTCCGTTTAGCTTCGTGTTGCCGTACAACCCGGCTGAGATCCAGCCTAATGCGCGGATATTGCTGAGTGCAGCAGTTACCGTTGACGGTAAACTGATGTTTATCACGGATACGGTTCAGGAAGTGATTAACCACGGTGGGACAAAAGCCGATCTGAATCTGGTTGCGGTACAGCAGACAGAAGTTCCTGTTTCAGCGCAGCCGCCAGTTGCCGCTGAGCCACCTGCCTCAATCCAGCAGTAATGACCTATGCCCTCTTCCTGGTGAAGAGGGCTGCTTTCTAGTACACCCAGCGATATTTCTCTAAATCGATTTTCCCGCCCCCCGACACCTGTACGCCTTCAGCGAGCAATGCCTGACGCTGGCGCTGTAAATCCGGGCCTGTCAGTGAGATGGTTCCGTGACGGTTCACCACCCGGTGCCAGGGCAGGGTGCTGCCTTCCGGTAACCGTTTCAACACGCCGCCGACTTGACGTGCCGCGCGGGGTGAGCCTGCCAGCCGGGCGACATCTCCGTAAGTGGTTACGTAGCCTTCGGGAATAGAGGCGACAATCTGCCAGACTCTGACAGGGAATGAGTCAGGTAACGGTTCGGGAATCGAATCGAAAGCGTCCATTGTGTTTACCAGACAAGAAAAACCACAGGATAAGCGACCCCTGGCAGATTGTGAAGGCGCAATGACCTTGCTCAGGAGGGCTGCTGGACGGTGAATTCCAGCGCCAGGCCGATCACTTTTGTGCTGCTTGCCGCGGGCTGTTCACGCATTGCCACCAGGCTTTCGAGAAACTTCAGTTTCCTTGCCTGGGTATTAATGATGAGTTTGGCACGCAGGTCGGGCAGGGCCTGAGAACAGATTGGATAAATCACCCGCCCGGAAACGGCGACAGGAATTCTGCGCAGATTGACGTAACGCACCACGCCGACGGTGGAATAGAGCACGGCAACAGGCGTGACAAAAAGCATCGGCTGTTCGCTGATGGTCACGAAATCCAGCAGCAGTTCAGGACGCAGGTAATTCAGCCCCTTGTGGTGAAGGGTTACGCCATCGATGGCTGGCATAGCGAGCGTCAGTGTCTGGGGTAATGTGCTAATCATGGATGTGCCCTGCATAAATGAAACGCATTCGAACAGTGTGGCAGAGGTGAGCTAATTTACTGCGAAGAGACTCTCAATCTGTACTTCTCTGGCTGTTACCTGCCTTAAGTTGCATCACGGTTGTGCAATAAACCGTCATCCGAATGCCAGCGGCTTGCAATTGCCGGGCAGCACAGGGATAATGCGCCAGCGCGTTGGTTAACAACGCTCTCAATGGGGGCTCTGTTGGTTCTCCCGCAACGCTACTCTGTTCACCAGGTCAGGTCCGGAAGGAAGCAGCCAGGGCAGACGACGTGTGTGCCGGGATGTAGCTGGCAGGGCCCCCACCCATTTCTGCTCTCCTCAGATTTTACCGAACCTCTTTCGTATCCCAAACCTTGTGCTTGTTGCCTAATTCCACAGGAATTAAAGGTATTTAATTCAATATGTAATATATCATTCATCCAACTGAAATATTATTGTCATAAACATGTAATAATAGACTGCCATTTTATATTCGGGTGTCTTTTTTCTGTCATAAGTAAAAAATATAAATCTGGATTACATTGTTAACTTCGTGTATTAAATAAAGAACTTATTCCGAAGGGAAGTGACAATCATGGCTACTGCGGTATTAAACGTTAAGATTGATGAAGCGCTAAAAGAAAGACTTCGCCACTACGCAGAAGTAAATAATGAGAATTTAAGCGTGACCACAGAGAAACTGCTACAGCTGGCATTTGAAGCGGTAGAAGAGGTGGGAGTATCGGAAGAGGATATTGATAATCAGCATACGGAAGAAGAGAGTGTAACTCCTTTTACTCCTAAAGAAATCAAGGCTCTACGTAAACTTCTGAAGAAGAGAAAATGAAACAACAACTGTCAACTGCCAATGACTACAAAGAGGCCTGCGATTTGTTGCGTTCAGGCTATGTGAAGCATGTGCGTCTTGGCTGGAATGTAGGTAGTGATGAGTTCTTTCGGATTGCGTCTGACTGGTGTGATACCGGCGCAAAAATAAAGAAAGAAGGAGAAAGCTTCGTTATTTCTCTTAAGGGTTTCCCTATTCCTCCTCAGCACTAAGTACCATTCTGTGAAAACTGCTGACTGCATTCATTTCAGTCAGCAGTTTTTATTCTTAATTTCGCTGTGAAATTATCTGTGATAATAATCACGGGTTATTATGTAATCAGCGTAAATTTCAACCCCAGATTTAATCTTCATCACATTAAACAATGCTCCTTTTGATGGCTGGGGCCGCGGTTTTATTTAATGCCGTCCACAGCGGCTTGATTCTCATCAGCGCGCTCTCAAGCTCTGCCGGGTCAAGTGTAAAGGGCATACGTAAATAGCGGTCAAACGCCCCCGACAGGCCAAAGCGTGTTCCGGTACCCAGATTGATCCCCAGCGTTTCTGCCCGTGCGGCAAGCTGTGTTGCCTGCATCCCTGGTAGCTCCACCCAGTAAGAAAGCCCGCCTTCCGCGTCGTGGAAAGTCCACTCCGGGAAATGTTCGCGCAGCAGTTCACTGCACCGCTTACGGCGTTCGGCCAGCATTTGCCGCCGGGCAGGCAAAAACGAATCGCTGTTTTCGATAAGCCACAGTGTTGCCAGCTGTTCCAGCACCGGTGAACCCAAATCCAGGGTATCACGGGTCTGGGCGAGGGTAGCAATGGTGCGCGATGACGCGCGGATCCAGCCCAGACGCAGGCCACCCCAGAAACTTTTTCCTGCCGAGCCCAGGGTGATGACCGTCGCCTCCGGGTTAAACGATGCCAGCGGCGGGGGCGGTGGAGAATCAAACCAGAGATCCACCATGGTTTCATCGACCACCAGCGTGGTGCGGGTCTGTGCGGCAATGTCGGTTATCGCTTTGCGGGTCGGGATGTCCATACAGCGCCCTGTCGGGTTATGGAAATCCGGCATCAGGTAGGCAAGGCGTGGCGCAGTTTGCGCAAGCGTTGCGGCAAAACCGTCGGTATCCCAGCCCGTTTGTGGCAAGGAGACGCCAACCGGCCGACAAAGCGCCCCCTGGATAGCGGCGATGGCCAGCGGGTAGGTTGGGTGATCCACCACAACGCGGTCGCCGGGGCCCGTCATCATGCGTAATACCAGCGCGAAGGCACTGACCGCGCCGTTGACAACCATCACTTCGTCTGCCCGGGTCGCCAGCCCGCGTGCGGTATAGCGTGCGGCAATGGCTTCCCGCAGGGCCAGTAATCCGGACTGATCGTAACCCGTGAGCGAAAGATACTGCGTAATGGCCGATAGCGCGTATGTATAGGCCTGGTGAATTTCCGGCCCGGCGTTGAGTGCCGCGGTGGAAAGATCCAGGGCTACGCTTGCCGCTGAAAGGGTCGGTACGGCCCGGGAATCCGGCAGGATCACGCGTGAACCGCTGCCATGACGGCTCTCCAGATAGCCCTCATCACGCAGGCGGGCTAATGCGGTACTGATGGTCGTACGGCTGACGTCCAGCGCAGAGGCCAGTTCGCGCTCGCCCGGCAAACGGGTGTTAAGCGCCAGTCGACCATCAAGAATAAGCAGGCGTAAGGCATCTGCCAGCTGTCGCCAGAGCGGTGTGCGGGATGTGGTTTGCTGCCAGTGGCCTAATAAGCGTACCAGTGACTGACTACCAAAACGACGAGATGACATATGCAGTCCACTATTTGAAAACTGGACATTAATCATAAGACCATTTTGGCCGAAGATGAAAGCCTGGTTCTTCGGAGAAGATAAAAATGTTACGTCGTCTGGTACAACTTTATGTCGGATTAGGGCTGTATGGCCTTTCAACCGCAATGTTTATTCGTTCCGATCTGGGTGTCGATCCGTGGGACGTCTTTCACCTCGGGGTAGCTATACAGCTGGGTATGAGCATTGGCACGGTGATTATTTTAACCGGTGCCGCGGTGTTGCTGCTCTGGGTTCCGCTGCGCCAGTGGCCTGGGCTTGGCACGATAAGTAACGTCATTTGTATTGGCCTGGCTGCCGATGCGACGATGGCGCTGATCCCTGAGCTGACCTCACTGCCCCTGCGTGTCGCGATGATGGTGGCGGGCATTGTGGTTAATGCGATAGCGACGGGGATGTATATTGGCGCCGGTTTTGGGCCTGGCCCGCGCGATGGCCTGATGACAGGCATTCATGCCCGGCTGGGCTGGTCCATCCGCAGTGTGCGTACGTCCATCGAGGTATCGGTGTTACTGATTGGTATTCTGCTGGGCGGGTCGTTCGGTGTCGGTACGGTGCTGTATGCATTAACCATTGGCCCGCTGATCCAGATCTGCCTGCCGTGGTTTCGCCAGAAGCCGCAGGTGCAAAAGATACCTCAGCCTGAGCAAGTTGTTTAATTATGCGAAGCGCTCACAAGTATTAACAGCCCGGCTGTGCCAGAATAGCGGCATCTCTTGTCGCGATGTCAGAATGCATGAAAGCTATCACTCTTTATGACGTAGCCCTCCTTGCAGGGGTTTCTTATCAGACCGTTTCCCGCGTGATTAATGATGCGGAGCATGTCTCCGCCCGCACGCGGGAAAAGGTGCAGCAGGCCATGGCGGAACTGAACTACGTACCTAACCGTGGCGCACAACAGCTGGCGGGTAAACGCACCCGCACGCTGGGTCTGATTACAACCGACCTGGCACTTCACGCCCCTTCGCAAATTGCTTCTGCGGTAAAAACCCGCGCGGTGGAGAAGGGGGCGAGTGTGCTGATTTCTATGGTGGAACACCCACAGCGCTGCCAGGCCGCCGTGCAGGAACTCCTGGCGCAACGTGTTGACGGGCTGCTGGTGAACGTGCCGCTGGAAGACACAGAAGCCGAGCAACTCAGGGCATTGGCATCACCCGTGCCGGTGCTGTTTTTGGATGTTTCACCCTCGGCGCAGGTTAATAGCCTGGTCTTTGACGCAGCCCAGGGAGCACAGCTGGGGGCTGAACATCTTATCTCGTTGGGCCATCAGCGTATTGCCCTGCTGAATGGGCCTGAAAGCTCAGTCTCTGCCAGAGCCCGCCGGGTCGGGTGGCTGGCGTCCCTGACGCAGGCCGGGCTTGAACCTGCCGGCGTAGCATTCGGTGACTGGAGTGCCGCCTCCGGCTACGAAAAGGGTCATCAGCTTATATCGGGCCCGGCGCTGCCGGAAGCTATTCTGGTGGCGAACGATCAGATGGCGTTAGGGGTGATGCGCGCCTGTGCGGAAAAAGGCATTGCTGTACCCGGGCAGATCTCCGTTGTGGGTTTTGATGACACAACCGATAGCGCATGGTTCTCTCCGCCCCTGACCACGGTTCGCCAGGCGTTTCGTGAGGCGGGTGAGCGCAGCGTTGAGTGGCTGCTGACCGCGTATTCCGGCAACGAATGCTGGCAAACACAACTTCCGGTGACCCTTATTACCCGTCACTCCAGCGCCCGCCGTACGTCACAGCAGGCCGATCGTGAAGATCTGGCCCGGCAGCTGAAAACCCTGGCACTGCTGGCTGAACAATTAGCACGCGAATAGGACTTTTGTGATCTGACTCGCTTCGCCGCGATCGGACGCTTTACCGCAAGGTTTTGCCAGGGCATGTTGACATAAATTGTGAGCGCTTCGCATAGAGGGTAATATGTCAAACACATCGCCGCTGACACTCAGCGCACTTCTGGCTCGTCGGGACTGGGAAAATCCTGGTGTTACACAGTGGAACCGGCTGGCGGCCCATGCGCCGTTTCACAGCTGGCGTGATGAACAACACGCCAGAGATGAGCGGAAAGCCCTGAGTAAGCGTTCTCTTAACGGGGAGTGGCGTTTCAACTTTTATGCCGCGCCAGAGCGTGTTCCACAAGAATGGGTAGATGAAGACTGCGACGACGCTGTTCCGATGCCCGTGCCGTCTAACTGGCAGATGCAGGGCTTTGATACCCCAATCTATACCAACGTCACTTATCCTTTTGCCGTTAACCCGCCCTTTGTCCCGCAAGAAAATCCTACCGGTTGTTACTCGCTCACATTTGAGATGGACGATGCATGGCTGTTGAGCGGGCAAACCCGAATTATCTTTGATGGAGTGAATTCAGCTTTTCATCTGTGGTGTAACGGCCACTGGATTGGCTATTCCCAGGACAGCCGTCTGCCTGCTGAATTTGATCTCTCGACAGTGCTTCGTCCGGGCCTGAACCGCGTGGCAGTCATGGTGCTGCGCTGGTGTGACGGGAGCTATCTTGAAGATCAGGACATGTGGCGGATGAGCGGTATCTTCCGCGATGTGTCGTTGCTGCATAAACCGGAAACGCAGATTGCGGATTACCACGTTGTCACCGAGTTAAATACCGAATTAGATCGGGCGGCGCTCAGGGTGGACCTGGCGCTTGCCGGAAGCCAATACGCTGAGTATGAGGTGGCGCTTACCCTGTGGCGAAACGGTGAGCCGTGCGCCAGGGCAACCCGGCGTCCAGGCTCAGAGATTGTCGATGAGCGCGGCAACTGGGCCGAGCGCTTAACGGTGTCGATGCCTGTTGAGGTGCCTGAATTATGGAGCGCAGAAATTCCGGCGCTTTATCGCCTGACGATTGCATTGAAGGATGCACAGGGGCGGGTCATCGAGTGCGAGGCCTGTGACGTGGGCTTTCGTCGTGTAGAGATAAGCAACGGCCTGCTTAAACTCAATGGCAAACCGCTACTGATCCGCGGCGCTAACCGTCATGAACATCACCCGGAAAATGGGCAGGTGATGGATGAAGCCACCATGCGCCGTGACATCGAGTTGCTGAAGCAGCACAATTTTAACGCGGTGCGCTGCTCGCATTATCCCAACCATCCGCTGTGGTACACGCTTTGCGATCGCTACGGCCTGTACGTGGTAGATGAAGCCAACATTGAAACGCACGGCATGGTGCCGATGAGCCGTCTGGCTGACGATCCGCGCTGGTTGCCCGCCATGAGCGAGCGCGTCACCCGCATGGTGCTGCGCGACCGTAATCATCCGTCGATTATCATCTGGTCGCTCGGAAACGAATCCGGCCACGGCGCTAACCACGATGCGCTCTATCGCTGGCTGAAAACCACCGATCCGACCCGTCCGGTGCAATACGAAGGCGGTGGTGCAAATACCGCTGCAACCGATATTGTGTGCCCGATGTATGCGCGCGTTGATCAGGACCAGCCGTTCCCGGCCGTACCGAAATGGTCAATCAAGAAATGGATCGGGATGCCGGATGAAACGCGTCCGCTGATCTTGTGCGAATACGCTCATGCTATGGGCAACAGCTTTGGCGGCTTTGCAAAATACTGGCAGGCGTTTCGCAGCCATCCGCGTTTGCAGGGCGGGTTCGTCTGGGACTGGGTTGACCAGGCGCTGACGAAGAAAGACGAAAACGGCAATTCGTTCTGGGCGTATGGCGGTGATTTTGGTGATAAACCGAATGACCGACAGTTTTGCCTGAACGGGCTGGTGTTCCCTGACCGCACGCCACATCCGGCACTGTATGAAGCCCAGCGTGCGCAGCAATTTTTCACCTTTAGCCTGGTAAGTACCTCGCCACTGGTGATTGAGATTAAAAGTGACTACCTGTTCCGCAGCACCGATAACGAACAGCTGAAATGGACGATCATCCGGGAAGGGAATGTGCTGGGTGCGGGCGACATCACTCTGAACATGGCTCCGCAGGGGACACAGCGTGTAGAGATCGCACGGCCGGAGCTACAGGCTGCGCCGGGCGACGTCTGGCTGAATGTGGAGGTGTACCAGTCGCAAAGCACGCCGTGGTCGTCAGCAAACCATCGCTGCGCCTGGGAGCAGTGGCCGCTACCTGTACCACTGTATATTGCGCCAGCCCCGCAGCCGGGCGTGACGCCGTTGTTAACGGTGAAAGAGACGGTGCTGGAAATTACCCATCAGCAGCAGCGCTGGCACTTTGACCGCGTTTCAGGGGATCTGACGCAGTGGTGGAATGAGGGCGCCGAAACCCTGCTTTCCCCGTTAAGGGATAACTTTACCCGTGCGCCGCTGGATAATGATATTGGCGTGAGTGAGGCAACCCGCATTGATCCTAATGCCTGGGTCGAGCGCTGGAAAGCGGCGGGCATGTACGACGTGTCCGCCCGGTTATTACAGTGTGACAGTGAGCAGCATAGCAGCGATGTTGTTGTCAGCACGCTTCATGCCTGGGAACACCAGGGCAAAACGCTGTTCCTCAGCCGCAAAACCTGGCGGGTCGATAGCAATGGAGTATTGCACGGTGATGTGCGGGTGCTGGTTGCATCTGATATTCCGGAGCCAGCGCGTATCGGGCTGGATTGTCAGCTTGCCCAAACGCCTGAAACCGTGAGCTGGCAGGGACTTGGGCCGCACGAAAACTACCCGGACCGAAAACTGGCGGCGCAACAGGGACGCTGGGCGTTACCGCTTGAGGCCATGCAAACGCCTTACATTTTCCCGACGGAGAATGGCCTGCGTTGCGATACCTATGCGCTTGAATTTGGCGCTCATCAGTTCGCCGGGGATTTCCACTTCTCGTTGAGCCGCTATAGCCAGCAGCAGCTGCGTGATACCACACATCAGCATCTGCTGAGGGAAGAGCCGGGTTGCTGGTTAAATCTGGATGCCTTCCATATGGGCGTGGGGGGGGATGATTCGTGGAGTCCGAGCGTGTCGCCAGAATTTATCCTGCAAAAACGCCAGTTGCACTACACCTTTAGCTGGCAGCAAAAGACGCAGTAACGCAAAAGAGGCGGCCACGTTTTGTGGCCGCCTGTCTCAGGCGAGGATCCCGGTTAACCCGTGGATGCTCATATAAATTCCCACTACCGTTATCAGTGCCGCTGAGATCCACGGCGCTTTTCGAGAAAACTCACTGAATCCCGGCCAGCGTTTGGTGGCATGTTTAAGGCTCAGGGCGGCAATGGCGCCTGAGGCAACCAGAGTTAATGCCAGACCAATACTGAAACTCAACACCAGCGTGGCTCCCAGCGCGAAATGCTTCAGTTGCAGGCAGATCAGCAGCACCGTAATGGAGGCCGGGCAGGGGATGAGTCCACCGGTCAACCCGAACATGGCTATTTGCCCTGTGGTGACAGTCTGTCCCTTAAAGCGACGGTTAATGTCCTGGGCATGTGCGCGCTGGTGGGCGTCTTGCCACTCTTCATCAACCAGTTGATGTGAATGATCGTGGTGATCATGGTCATGGTCATGGTCATGATGGTGATCGTGATGATGTTCATGGTGGTGATCGTGTGGCTGGCTCTCTTTCCAGGTTCGCCATGCCATCCATAGCGCGATCAGAATAATCATCACGCCTGAAATCAGCTGGAACCAGGGCTCAGAGGTATTTGCATCCCAGCCACGGCCAAACCATAGACCTGCCATCGCAATGATCCAGACCACCGCCGTATGGGAAAACGTTGCCGCCAGCCCCAGCAGGATCGCCTGTTTCAGCGTACCGCGGATCGCCACAATAAATGCGGCCATCATCGTTTTTGAGTGCCCAGGTTCAAGGCCATGCAAAGCACCCAGCAGAATTGCGCTCGGCACAAACAGCCACGCGTTGCCTTGTTGCAGGAGCGAAGTGAAATCGTTCATTAAGAATACCGGGGAAGAAAATGTGCTCTGATACTACTCCCCCCCAGTAGTCTAATACTACCCCCCAGTAGAAAAATACTCAGGGGGAGTAGAGCATGTTATGCTTCAGTGGCAAAAAATGAGGGAGAGTGAGATGTCGCATACGGTTCGCCACAAGAAGATGTTATTGACCCGCCTGAAGAAAATTCAGGGGCAAAGTTCCGCGCTGGAAAAAATGCTCAACAGCGATCATGAGTGCGCTGAGGTGCTTCAGCAGCTGGCGGCGATCCGCGGCGCGGTGAATGGCATGATGATGCAGGTGATCGAAGGGCACTTAACCGATCACGTGGTTAAAGAGCCCGAAGAGGAGCAGCGCGAAGCCGATCTTGGCGTGGTTTTGCAGGTGATGAAATCCTATCTCAAATAGAGATTGCGCCTTATGTGTGTGCGAGGTTGTTTTCCGCCCAGAGTATAAATTCCAGTTTTGGGAGTGCCTTACTGTAATACCATCCCTGCCCGTACTGCACGCCGTGGCTGCGCAGCCACGTGAGCTGCCCCAGCGTTTCAATACCTTCCGCCACCATCGCCAGATTAAGAGATTTCGCCATTTCAATGATATGCGGCGTCACGTTTTTGTACTCCAGCGCATCGACGAAGGATTTATCAATTTTGAGCGTATCGACATCCAGATCCTGAAGATAGCTGAGGCTGGAATAGCCGGTTCCAAAATCGTCAATATAAATCGCGTGCCCGGAACGGCGGAATGCCGCAATGGCCGGTGCGCTGATTTTCGGATCGGCAAAGCCGCGCTCGGTCAGTTCAAGGGCAATTTGCTGCGGGTGAACCCGCCACTGGTTCAACAGCCGGCTTAACAGTGGCGGCAGCTTACCGGACGTCAAATCGGCGGGGGCCAGGTTAACAGAGATATGCTGGCCGGGATGCTGCTGTAACCAGCTTCCCATATCCTCGAAAACTTTCTCGAAAACCAGCTGGGTTAATTGCGAAATAAGCCCGGTCTGCTCGGCCAGCGGTACAAAAATATCGGGTGAAAGGTGGCTTCCGTCCGGCTGCGGCCAGCGCGTCAGCGCCTCGGCACCCACCAGTTTCCCACTGCCTAAAGCGATAATCGGCTGATAGTGAACGACAAATTCACGGCTGTTAATGGCATCAAGCAGGCGATTTCTCGGTGACTGGATCCGGCGCAAGATACGCAGAACAAAAAGCGCGGCGATAAGGCTCACCAGAATGCCAAAAGGCAGCCAGAACAGAAGCTGCTGATGCCAGCTTTCATCGAGTGGTTTTAGCGTGGCCCAGGCGACAATGGTAAAGCCCAGATCGGGGACCGGTTTCGTGACGTACATTGCGCCCTTGTATTGCAGATGTGTCACCTCCCTGTTTTCCAGGAGCTCACGGACGTGGGGATCAAGCGTGCTGCTGCTGGCAAAAATGCTGTTGCTGGCAAGGCCAATCAGGGCGGCATCAACAGGGAGTGCGCCAAAAGGAATCACATCGACCAGCGAGGCAGGGTCGACCATCACCAGGTAATGCCCGTGTCCCAGCGCGGCCATGTAGCGATTAAATCCGAGATCGTTTTGCGGCGTCAGCCAGGCGTTGTAGCCATCAGCGGTGATCCGCATCGGCGGCGGGAACGAAGAGGCGTTACTGGCTTGCTCAAGGGAAGAGCATAGCGGTTTCAGGTTATCGAGATACATCACTTCCTGAATGTAGCGCGCAGAGAACGCCACCCGGCGCATTTCGCGCATTTGCAGCGGGCTACAGGGAACACCTTCGAAACTCTCTAGCTGCTTCAGCGCATCCTTGGCCTGCTGAACAACCCTTTCCGTGCGGATCAGCACGCGTGATGAATAGCGGTCCAGCGCGTCGATAAATTCATGTTCCGCCTGGCGGTGAGCCAGCCAGACGCTAAGACAAATGGGAACGAGCACGGAAAAGATCAGAATACCGGTCACCAGGCTGACCAAATGTCGGGTTCTCATGCTGCTGTTTCCTTTCTCAGATGCCCGCTTCCGGGACACAGAGTCTGCTCGCCATAGGAGAAATATTTTATCGCGAAATGATATAGTTATAGCACGTGATGGGGATGGATTTCAGTCCAGTGAAGGTGAATCAGAAAAAAACAATGGCAGGATGACGCATTGTACAGGGTTGTTTTTGCAGCATGACTCGGATAGTATTTTGTTATGTTATAACAAAACATGAAAGGTCTACGATGAAACCAAATATCCACCCAGCCTATCGCACCGTCGTTTTCCACGACACCAGTGCCAATGAATATTTTAAAGTCGGTTCGACTATCAAAACCGATCGCGAAATTGAACTCGACGGTGAAACATTCCCGTATATCACCATCGAGGTATCGTCAAAATCGCATCCGTATTACACCGGTAAGCAGAAGTCATTCTCAACCGAAGGCAGTGCGGCACGTTTCCGCCAGCGCTTTGGTGGCTTTCTTAACGCCAAACGAGGCTAATCATGCAGGTACTTAACTCACTACGCAGTGCAAAACAGCGTCATCCCGATTGCCAGATAGTCAAACGCAAAGGGCGTCTGTACGTCATTTGTAAGTCCAATCCGCGTTTTAAAGCGGTGCAGGGACGTAAGAAAAAACGCTAAAAACGTGTTTCGCGCCAATTTTCCAGGGATCTTATCTGCTTGCCATCGGCCGTAAAATTGTCGGTGGCAAGCCAGTTCTGAAAAGCACAGTCCAGGGCCTGCCACTCTTTATCAAGGATGGAAAACCAGTCGGTATCCCGGTTATGGCCTTTTACCACCAGCGCCTGACGAAAACGCCCTTCATACTGGAACCCCAGACGCAGCGCGGCGCGTCGTGAGGGTTCGTTCAGGCTATTGCACTTCCACTCGTAACGGCGGTATCCCAGCTCGTCAAACACGTAACGCATCAGCAGGTATTGCGCTTCTGTGGATAACGGTGAGCGGCTCATGAGCAGTGAAAAATGCACATGCCCGACTTCCACCACTCCATGCTTAGGATCAATGCGCATCAGGGCCAGAGAGCCCACCGGCGACTGCGTTTGGTTGTCGATGACGGCGAAATGAATCGGGTCGGATAACTCACATACGCTGGCAATCCACTGAGAATATTCAGCAACCGTTGTATCCGGTTCACGTAATAGCCAGGTCCAGCTGCGGGTGTCTTCAGCCTGCTGATAGGCGGCAAACAGCGCCACGGCGTGCTCCACACACAGCGGCTCAAGGCGGCAGTAACGGCCATTAAGTACCACTCTGGCCGGATGCTGGCGTGGCTGCCAGTCGACAAGTTCTTCCCCGATGGGTTGCCCAAACTGATTGAATGTATTCATGTTAATTCCCGTGGCGGTGTAAAGACATTCAGGTTATGGAATAACTGGTTCCTTAAAAAGAACCACCAGGATATGTTTTGTTGGTACCACGGAGGAAAGATGAATATACCCGGCGATGAATTTTATACCCTGATCCTGGATACGCTGAAAAAGCGCGGAGCAGAAACGTTGCAACGCGCGCTCTACCTCGCTTTGCGGGAGGCTATTTTGCACGGACGGTTGCAGGCGGAATCGCGATTGCCCGGCTCTCGTGTCATCGCGCAGCAGCTCGGGCTTTCACGCAACACGGTGAATGCCGCGCTGGAGCAGCTTACGCTTGAAGGCTATTTGCTGCGAAACCGCCAGGGTACGCGGGTAGCGCTGCTGGCAAAGCGTAATATTGCCCATCCTTCACCCGAGCCTGCCGTCACGCTCGCAAAACGCGTTTTATTATTGCCTGCGCCTACGCCACGGGGAACGCCGGTTCCTGCATTTACTCCGGGAACGCCCGCCATTAACTATTTTCCACTGCCATTATGGCGGCGTTTATACGACAGGGTACTGCGGGAAGAGGGCAGTGCCCTGTTGGGCTATGGCGACCCCGCAGGGGAGCTGTCCCTGCGCGAGGCCATTGCCCGACACCTTGCGTTATCGCGCGGGATCACCTGCGATGCCAGCCAGATTGTCATCACCGAAGGCGCGCTCGAAGGCGTTAACCTGTGCACGTTGCTCCTGAGCGAACCCGGGGATATCGCCTGGATTGAAGATCCCGGCTATGCAGGGGCAAAAAGCGCATTCGCCAAAACGGGACTTACGATGGTCGGGATGCCCGTTGATGATGAAGGAATGCGCTGGGAGGGGCAGCGTTCAGACGCTCCCTCACTCATTTTTACTTCACCTTCACACCAGTTTCCTTATGGCAGTGTACTCAGCGCCCGTCGGCGTCTGGCGCTGCTGGAGCTGGCTCAGGCGCAAAAGGCGTGGATTGTGGAAGATGACTATGACAGTGAATTTCGCTACACCGGTGAGCCGGTTCCGGCTATGTCAGGCATGATAAAGCACGCGCCGGTGGTTTATCTGGGTACCTTCAGCAAAACGCTTTTTCCCTCACTTCGTATTGGCTTTATGGTGTTGCCGCCTGCGCTTGCGAAGGCGGCGCTGCCGGCAATTGGCGCATTACTGCGTGGCGGGCATCGCGCGGAACAGCGCACGCTGGCGTTGTTTATTGAAGAGGGACATTACGCGCGACACCTTGCGGCAATGCGTCGACTTTATCGTAAACGGTACAGGCAGCTACGTGAGGCACTAAGCGCAGAGCTTCATGTTGAACACCGGGTTCTGGCCGGTGAGGGCGGAATGCATCTGACGGTGGCTATTGACGGGATTGATGATAAAGCCATTGTGCAGCAGGCAAGAGCTTTTCAGCTGGCACCTGCTGCATTGAGTGGATACTACCTTGATACCAATCAGGGGCAAACCGGCCTGGTATTAGGGTACGGTAATACCTCCGCTTCTCAGTTCATGTCCGGTATCCGGCGTTTACAACACCTGATTACGCTGCAACAGGGCGGGACAGCGTAAAGACATCGTAGAACGAGAGTTCACCTTTGGTGGCGACCATTTTTTGCAGCTTCTCTTTTTGCCCGGCGTTTACATCGGGTGAGTGGAGAATGCTGTCGATGAGCTCAGAGGGCACAAAGCGGGTGTTGTACCATTCGCCGTTATAACAGACGCGAAAATCGAGTACGTCGATATCTTCGTAACGATAACGAGGATTAACGTCGAAGAAGAAGAACGCGTTAAACACCACAAACAACACAACCAGAAGCCAGACCGAATCCACCAGGGTTTCAGAACGCAGCATCACAATCAGCGTGGCAAGCCAGGCGGCGTACATCGCAACAAACAGACCAGGATGTTTACGAATAAAGCTAATGCTAAAGCGCGGGCGATTGTCACGCTTTTCGCGAATGTTCAGGTCGTCGATGGTGGCGGTGAGCAGGCGCTGTATCTCTGTCATTTTTTGCCTTCATGAATTTTGAAAATACAGGGGATCTGCCTATTTTAGTGGAGCGGATAGGGTGAAAAAAGTAACAGTTATGCGGGGAAAGATCATAACAGTTACCCGACACACCCTTACAGCATTTTGATGATCTTGGCGGGATTACCACCGACGACCGCATTAGCGGGAACATCTTTTGTGACAACGGCCCCAGAAGCCACCACCACATTATCACCAATCGTCACGCCAGGGTTTATCACCGCACGTCCGCCGATCCAGACGTTATTACCGATGGTCACCGGTTTACCATACTCAACACCGCTGTTACGTTCGGTGGCATCCAGTGGATGTGTTGCCGTATAGATGTGAACGCCTGGCGCGAGCATACAGTTATCACCAATATGGATTGGGCAGACATCGAGCATCACGCAGTCAAAGTTAGCGTAAAATTCTTTACCGAGGTAGATATTGTAGCCGTAATCGCAGCGGAAACTTGGCTCAATATAGGCCCCTTCGCTTTGTCCCAGTAATTCCGCCAGGATCGACTGGCGTTCAGGTTTGTCGTCTGGCGACGTGTGGTTGTAACGATGAACCAGCTGGCGGGCACGCAAGCGATCGGCCCGTAATGTATCGTCACCGGGACGATAGTGTTCACCTGCAATCATTTTTTGCTTTTCTTCACTCATGGGAGCCTCACTGGAAAAATCGATCACCTACAGGGTAATGGTCATAAACCAGAATGGGAACGTTCCCGAAAACGGAGTGTGATTACAGTCACAACATTGTTGCGGATGAGCACATTTGTTAAGGGGGCCTGTCCGGCTCACAGGGTTAGCAATGCGAAAGGTGAATTCAGCTTAGAAAGTGGTGTTCAGTCTCAACGGTCAACAGTTCGTGATTAACGGACAAACTTCCATACAGAGGAAGGGATTTTGTCATACAACTTATTCATGGTGAGTTCTGCAAGACGGTGGTCAGCCGCTGAATAAAATACAGCCAGTTCATTATCAGAAAGCTCGTATTTATTTTTTTCAATAACACGTTCAAGCGTGTCTATTGACTGACAACGTCGCAAACGCAGCAAATAATCGATTTTGGTTAATGGTTTATCAGACATAAAATTCACCTTAGTCATTGTAATAATTTTAACAGGATAAACTAACAGGGTTCGCTCTGCTCACGTTGACGAAACAGCGGAATAGGCGGTTTCCCGATTTACGCCATTTTTGCAAATCCTGTGCGTTAATGCCGTAGCTGCTGAACAACATAAAGGTGTCATCCAGGTATTCGTCAATTTGCTCAATCAGTTTATTATCTTCATTGTACTTAATTTTATAATTAAGTGCGAAGGTCGCGATATGTTCTATCAACTCATTTAGCTGTAAATTGATGGCAGAGGTTGGATCATTCACCCAGCCGTGGTTACTTTCATCAAGATTGGCAAGGCAGTCATGGTACAAGGATTCGCAGAGAAATTTCAACTGCGCGATATCATGCCTTTTTGGCGAGTACTCGTCCATAGCGCATCCCCTTCTGAGTGATTTCTTACTCACCGAACATCATTGTCGGGATGGATACAACATACTTAGCCGCAACGTGCTGTGTTCCTGATAACTCTAACTATAAGCCACTCCTTTCAAGATTTCACCGCGCTATTACGAAAAATTACAATTAAAAAGCAGGTTTTCGAGCCTGCACGCAATAGCAAGGTTTATGTGTGGCATTTTTAACTTTATCAGCGCATGCTTTTAACCGGATCCTTATGATTCATCGGGTTAGCATTAACCTTCAAATGAAGTCCAGATTCAGACTTTCTTCACTTCCGTGTTCTTTATTAGGATTATTCCTAATAATCTAAGCGGAGAAATGAAATTAAAAAAACCATAAGCTCGTCGATTAAGTTAACGGTTAAATATGATATACCTTATTAAGATGGCAGAAAATAAATAATCCGACAATAAGCGTAATTTATGATTTTTAGTGTGAAATGAAAAAGGCCGCTAATGCGGCCTTTTTATCGGGTGAAACCGGTATCAGTGATGTTCTACTGAGTGACTATGCTCAACATCTTCATTCTTACGGCTGAAGCGGCGACGAACCACCACGAAGAACACCGGTACGAAGAAGATAGCGAGAACGGTGGCGGTGACCATACCGCCCATTACACCTGTACCTACTGCGTTCTGCGCGCCGGAGCCAGCACCAGAGCTGATAACCAGCGGCATAACGCCGAGGATAAACGCCAGTGACGTCATCAGGATTGGGCGTAGACGCATACGAACCGCGTCAAGCGTCGCTTCAATCAGGCCTTTACCTTCTTTCTCCATCAGATCTTTGGCGAATTCCACGATAAGTATCGCGTTCTTCGCCGACAAGCCAATGGTTGTCAGCAGGCCCACCTGGAAGTAAACGTCGTTAGTCAGACCACGGAACGTTGCGGCAAGCAGTGCGCCGATAACACCCAGTGGAACAACCAGCATAACGGAGAACGGAATCGACCAGCTCTCATAGAGCGCTGCCAGACACAAGAACACGACAATCAGTGAAATTGCGTACAGGGCAGGGGCCTGGTTACCGGACAGACGTTCCTGATAGGACATACCCGTCCAGTCATAGCCAATACCCGAAGGCAGCTTGCTGGCCAGTTGCTCCATCATTGCCATTGCTTCACCGGTACTCTTGCCTTCAGCAGCCTGACCGAGGATTTCCATCGATGGCAGACCGTTGTAACGCTCCAGACGCGGTGAACCGTATTCCCAGTGCGACGTAGAGAAGGCGGCGAACGGTACCATCTGGCCGTTAGTGCCGCGTACGTACCAGTTATTGATATCGTTCGGCAACATACGGTATTGCGCTTCAGACATAACGTACACTTTCTTCACACGACCACGGTCGATGAAGTCGTTGACGTAGCTTCCGCCCCAGGCAGCGCCCAGCGTGGTATTGATGTCACTGATAGAAACACCCAATGCCTGCGCTTTCTCCTGATCGATATCGACCTTGAACTGCGGCGTATCTTCCAGACCGTTCGGACGAACACCAACCAGCAGATCAGGGTGTTTAGCAATTTCACCAAACAGCTGGTTACGTGCCTGCGTCAGTTTTTCATGACCCAGACCCCCCTGGTCAATCAGCTGGAAGTCGAAGCCGGTAGCCGTACCCAGTTCAACGATCGCTGGCAGGTTAAAGGCGAAGACCATCGCATCTTTAATTTGCGAGAAGGTGCCCATCGCACGGCCGGTGATGGCTTCAACCTTGTTCTCTTTGCCCGGACGATCTGCCCAGTCTTTCAGAGAAACGAAGGCGATACCGGTGTTCTGACCGCGACCTGCAAAGCCAAAGCCGTTAACCGCAAACACGGATTCAACGTTGTCTTTCTCTTTGGTGAGGTAGTAATCGGTCACTTCATCCAGCACTTTCTGGGTACGCTCTTGCGATGCACCTGCCGGAAGCTGCGCCATTGTCAGGAACACGCCCTGGTCTTCGTCTGGGAGGAACGAGCTTGGCAGACGAACAAACAGGTAAGCCATGCCCACCACGATGATGATATACAGCACCAGGTAACGACCGGTACTGCGCAGGATGTTACCTACGCTGTCGGTGTAGTGGTGCGTGCTCTTATCAAACATGCGGTTAAACCAGCCGAAGAAGCCTTTATGTTCGCCATGGCCGCCTTTCTGAACAGGCTTCAGCATGGTGGCACACAGGGCAGGTGTCAGAATCAACGCCACCAGGACTGACAGCGCCATCGCCGAAACGATGGTGATGGAGAACTGACGGTAAATCGCACCGGTAGACCCGCCAAAGAAGGCCATCGGGATAAATACCGCAGACAGCACCATTGCGATACCGACCAGCGCGCCCTGGATCTGCCCCATCGATTTACGGGTGGCTTCTTTCGGTGGTAGCCCTTCTTCGGCCATCACACGCTCGACGTTTTCTACCACCACGATGGCGTCATCCACCAGCAAGCCGATGGCCAGCACCATCCCGAACATCGTCAGGGTGTTTATCGAGTAGCCGAATGCCGCAAGGATGGCAAATGTCCCCAACAGAACAACCGGTACGGCGATGGTTGGGATCAGCGTCGCACGGAAGTTTTGCAGGAACAGGTACATCACCAGGAATACCAGGATGATCGCCTCGACCAGCGTTTTAACCACTTCGTGAATCGAGATTTTTACAAACGGCGTGGTGTCATACGGGTAAACAATTTTCAGACCTGACGGGAAGTACGGCTCCATCTTCTTCAGTTCTGCACGGATAGCTGTCGCCGTGTCCAGGGCGTTTGCACCGGTGGCCAGTTTAATACCCAGACCCGAAGCCGGTTTGCCGTTAAACTTCGCCACGATGTCGTAGTTTTCACCACCCAGTTCGACTTTCGCTACGTCACGCAGGCGTACCTGTGAACCGTCCTGATTCACTTTCAGCAGAATTTTGCTGAATTCTTCCGCTGAGGTCAGACGCGTTTGCGCGATGATGGATGCGTTAAGTTGCTGGCCTTTCACCGGTGGCGTACCACCTAACTGACCGGCTGCAACCTGGGCGTTCTGCGCTTTAATGGCGCTGATCACGTCGACAGGCGTTAACTGGAAGTTATTCAGTTTATTCGGGTCCATCCAGATACGCATCGCGTACTGAGAACCGAACAGCTGAACGTCACCCACACCAGAAGTACGGCTGATAGCATCCTTCATGTTGGCGCCCACGTAGTCGGAGATATCCTCCTGGGTCATGGTGCCGTTGGTGTTGATAACGCCGACAACCATCAGGAAGCTACTGGACGATTTCTCGACGCTCACACCCTGTTGTTGTACTTCCTGTGGCAGCAGCGGCATTGCCAGCTGCAATTTGTTCTGTACCTGAACCTGGGCGATATCCGCATCAGTACCTGACTGGAAGGTCAGGGTGATTTGAACCGTACCGGTTGAGTCACTGTTTGAGGACATGTACATCAGGTTATCGATACCGTTCATGTTCTGTTCGATAACCTGAGTCACGGTGTCCTGCACCGTTTTGGCATCAGCCCCAGGATAGGTCGCGGTGATTGAAACGGCTGGTGGCGCAATCGTTGGATATTGCGCGACCGGCAGCTTCAGGATCGCCAGACCCCCTGCAAGCATGATGATAATGGCAATCACCCACGCAAATATGGGGCGATCGATAAAGAAATTAGGCATGTCTTAACGGCTCCTGTTTAAGTTAAGACTTGGTTTGTTCTGACTGACCGTCGGCTGCGGCTTTTTGTTGAGTGTCAGAAGCGACTTCCTGTGCTTTTACCTGTGCGCCAGGACGTACTTTTTGCAAACCAGTGACAATCACGCGATCGCCATCTTTCAGACCTTCCGTTACCAGCCATTTGTCGCCAATCGCCTGCGTTGCAGTGATATTGCGCGTTTCGACTTTGTCATCTGCACCCACAACCAGCGCGCTCGCATCGCCACGTGGCGTACGGGTCACACCCTGCTGCGGAACCAGAATAGCGGTTGGGTTGGTCCCTTCTTCCAGACGTGCGCGAACAAACATACCCGGTAAGAGGGTGTGGTCAGGGTTCGGGAAAATGGCACGCAGGGTGATAGAACCGGTGGTCTGATCAACGGTGACGTCGGAAAACTCAAGTGTACCCGCCTGCGGGAATTTAACGCCGTCACTGGTGACCAGCTCTACTTTCGCCTTACCGTTTTCCTGTTTCAGCGTACCGTTTGCCAGCTCTTGTTTCAGACGCAGGAAATCGTTGCTGGATTGGGTAACGTCAACGTAGATAGGATCAAGCTGCTGCACGGTGGCCAGCGCAGTAGTTTGTCCATTCTGGACCAGCGCGCCTTCCGTGACGGAAGACTTACCAATACGACCACTGATAGGAGAGGTCACTTTGGTATACGCCAGGTTGATACGTGCAGTTTCAACGGCAGCTTTAGCCGCGACGACGGCTGCATTGGTCTGTTGTGCATCGGCCAGGGCAGTATCGTAATCCTGTTGACTAATGTACTGAGTACCAAGCAGTTTTTTGTAACGATTCAGCGTCAGCTGCGAAATTTTCGCTGCGGCTTCGGCTTTCGCCAGATCGCCTTTCGCGCTTTCATATGCGGCCTGATAGGTTGCTGGATCAATCTGATACAGAGAAACGCCGGCTTCAACGTCACCACCTTCGGTGAAGTTACGTTTCAGGATGATACCGCTCACCTGAGGACGAACTTCGGCAACGCGGTAAGCGTTGGTACGACCGGGTAATTCTGTTGTTATCTGGAGAGGTTCGGACTTGAGCGTCACCACACCCACTTCTGGTGTCTGATGAGCGCCTTGTTGAGCCTGTTTCTCGTCACATCCTGTTAGCGCTAAGCTGCCTGAGAGCATCAGAACGACCGCCAGAGGCGTTAACCCTCTGTTTTTGTTCATATGTAAACCTCGAGTGTCCGATTTCAAATTGATCAAGGGTCCTGAGTCTAAAAACCCATTGCTGCGTTTATATTATCGTCATGCTATGGTACATACATTCATAAATGTATGTAAATCTGACTCCTGTAAATTCACTGACGCATGGCACGAAAAACCAAACAACAAGCGCTTGAAACTCGTCAACACATACTTGATGTGGCTATGCGTTTGTTCTCTCAGCAAGGTGTGTCTTCAACCTCACTGGCTCAGATTGCTCAGGCCGCTGGGGTGACGCGGGGAGCGATTTACTGGCATTTTAAAGACAAGTCAGATCTGTTTAGTGAAATCTGGGAGCTTTCAGAATCCAGTATTAGTGATCTAGAGACTGAGTATCGGGCAAAATTCCCCGACGATCCACTCTCAGTATTGAGAGAAATTTTAGTATATATCCTTGAAGCAACAGTCGTTGAAGAACGCCGCCGGTTAATGATGGAAATTATCTTCCACAAATGCGAGTTCGTTGGCGAAATGGCGGTTGTCCAGCAGGCGCAACGAAGTCTGAGTCTGGAAAGCTATGACCGTATAGAATATACGCTAAATCAATGTATTCAGGCAAAAATGTTACCTGCCAATTTACTGACCCGCCGGGCAGCCATCCTGATGCGCGCCTATATTTCGGGCCTGATGGAAAACTGGCTTTTCTCTCCCCAGTCATTTGATTTGAAAAAAGAAGCGCGCGACTACGTCGCGATTTTCCTGGAGATGTGCCAGCTTAGCCCAACGCTTCGCGGCGAAACAACGTCCCTGCCAGCTTAAGTCGTTCCAGGATTTCTCCCAGAGGTTACGGTTCGCGCTATTCTGCAAAACGCGGGCGTGATATCCTGCATGCCGGACTATTTTCGGTCATTCTCACATATCACATTCATGACTATGCTGCATTACAATCGCTCGCAACACTCTGTTTTTGCATTTATTTTTGTCATGCTGTTTTTCTTTGCGGCAACACCGGCTTCCTATGCTCGCGCAGATAACACCAATGACGTTCCCACGCGTGCCGATGTTCAGTCGCAACTCGATACCCTGAACAAGCAAAAAGATCTATCGCCACAAGACAAACTCGTCCAGCAGGATTTAACCGAAACGCTGGAAACGCTTGATAAAATTGAGCGCGTGAAAGCAGAAACAACCCAGCTTCGCCAGAAGGTTGCCCAGGCGCCGGACAATATGCGCAAGGCAACTGAGGCGTTGAATGCGTTAAGCGACGTTGATAACGATGATGAAACCCGCAAAACGCTCTCGACGCTGTCGCTGCGTCAGCTGGAGTCTCGCGTAGCGGAGCTGCTGGACGACCTGCAAACCGGTCAGTCCGACCTGGCCACTTACAATAGCCAACTGGTGTCGCTGCAAACCCAGCCAGAGCGCGTGCAAAACGCGATGTATTCGGCATCCCAACAGCTACAGCAAATCCGCAACCGTCTGAATGGCACCACCGTTGGGGAAGGGGCATTACGTCCTACCCAGCAGACGCTGCTGCTGTGCCAGCAATCGCTTCTTAACGCGCAAATCGAACAGCAACGTAAGAGTCTGGAAGGCAATACTGTCTTGCAGGATACGCTGCAAAAACAACGCGATTACGTCACTGCAAACATTAATCGTCTTGAGCACCAGCTTCAGCTGTTGCAGGAGGCGGTCAACAGCAAGCGCCTGACGCTCACGGAAAAAACCGCGCAGGAGGCCGTTTCGCCAGACGAGACGGCCCGTATTCAGGCCAACCCGCTGGTTAAACAGGAGCTGGAGGTTAACCATCAGCTCAGCCAGCGCCTGATTCAGGCGACCGAAAGCGGCAACTCGCTGGTTCAGCAAAACATTAAAGTGAAAAACTGGCTGGACCGTGCGCTCCAGGCAGAACGCAATATTAAAGAGCAGATTGCCGTACTGAAAGGTAGCCTGTTGTTGTCACGCATTTTGTACCAGCAACAGCAGACGCTGCCGTCCGCGGATGAGCTGGAAGACATGACCAACCGCATTGCCGATTTGCGTCTGGAACAATTTGACGTAAACCAGCAGCGCGACACGCTTTTCCAGAGCGATGCCTTTGTTGCCAAAGTGGAGGAGGGCCACTCCAGTGAAGTGAACCCTGAGGTTCACGATGCGCTGTTGCAGGTGGTGGATATGCGCCGCGAGCTGCTTGACCAGCTCAACAAGCAGCTTGGTAACCAGCTGATGATGGCGATTAACCTGCAAATCAATCAGCAGCAGTTAGTCAGCGTCTCTAAAAATCTTCAGGAGATCCTGACTCAGCAAATTTTCTGGGTAAACAGCAACAAGCCGATGGACTGGGACTGGATTAAATCCTTCCCGGAAACGCTGAAAACGCAGATCAAGAGCATGAAAATCACCGTGAACTGGGAGAAAGCCTGGCCTGCGGTGATGATTGCCTTCCTGGCCGGTTTGCCGTTACTGCTGATTGCAGGGTTGATTCGCTGGCGTCTTGGCTGGCTGAAAAAATACCAGGCGAAGCTGGCTCAGGAAGTGGGGCAACTGCGCAACGACAGTCAGCTTCATACGCCAAAAGCGATCCTGATTGACCTGATCCGCGCCCTGCCGGTCTGCCTGTTAATTCTGGCGGCCGGGCTGATCCTGCTCACCATGCAGCTCAATATCAGCGATTTGCTGTGGGCATTCAGTAAAAAACTGGCGCTGTTCTGGCTGGTGTTTGGCGTGTGCTGGAAAGTGCTGGAAAAAGACGGCGTTGCCGTGCGCCACTTCAACATGCCTGAGAAACTGACCAGCCACTGGCGTCGTCAGATTGTGCGTATCAGCCTGGCGCTCTTACCATTGCACTTCTGGTCGGTGGTGTCTGAGCTTTCTCCGCTGCATCTGATGGATGACGTACTGGGCCAGCTGGTTATTCTGCTGAACCTGCTGCTGATTGCCGTTCTGATGTGGCCGATGTGCCGTGACAGCTGGCGTGATAAAGAGTCCCACAATATTCGTCTGGTCACCGTGACGGTACTGGCGATTATCCCACTGGCGCTGATGGTGCTGACCGCAACAGGCTATTTCTATACCACGCTGCGTCTTTCCGGGCGCTGGATTGAAACCGTTTATCTGGTGATCGTCTGGAACCTGCTGTATCAGACGGTACTGCGTGGTCTGAGCGTGGCGGCTCGCCGTATCGCTTATCGCCGTGCGATTGCACGTCGTCAGCATCAGGTGAAAGAGGGGGCCGAAGGCGCAGAACCGCAGGAAGAGCCAACCATTGCCCTGGAGCAGGTGAACCAGCAGACGCTGCGTATCACCATGCTGGTTATGGTGTCGCTGTTCGGGGTGATGTTCTGGGCTATCTGGTCTGATTTAATCACCGTATTTGCGTATCTCGACAGTATCACCCTCTGGCAGTACAGCGGTACTGAAGCCGGAGCGACGGTGATGAAAAGCGTCACAATGGGCAGCCTGCTCTTTGCGCTGGTGTCGTCGATGGTCGCCTGGGCGCTGATCCGAAACTTACCGGGGCTGCTTGAAGTGCTGGTGCTGTCGCGACTCAAGCTGCGTCAGGGGGCATCGTATGCCATTACCACAATCCTGAACTACGTGATCATTATTGTCGGCGCGATGACGGTCTTTGGCTCGCTTGGCGTGTCGTGGGACAAACTGCAATGGCTGGCCGCGGCACTCTCGGTTGGTCTGGGTTTTGGTTTGCAGGAGATCTTCGGTAACTTCGTCTCTGGTCTGATTATCCTGTTCGAACGCCCGGTGCGTATTGGCGACACCGTGACCATCGGGACCTTCTCCGGGACGGTCAGTAAGATCCGTATTCGTGCCACCACAATCACTGACTTCGATCGTAAAGAGGTGATCATCCCGAACAAAGCGTTCGTGACCGAGCGCCTGATTAACTGGTCGCTCTCCGACACGGTAACCCGCGTGGTGATCCGCCTGGGCGTGGCGTATGGATCGGATCTGGATAAAGTGAAAGAGGTTCTGCTTAAGGCGGCATCCGAACACCCGAAAGTGATGCACGATCCGGCACCGTCAGTATTCTTCACCACCTTTGGCCCGAGCACGCTGGATCACGAACTGCGCTTATACGTGCGTGAACTGCGCGATCGCAGCTACACCGTGGATGAGCTGAACCGCTCTATCGATCGTCTGTGTCGTGAAAACGACATCAATATCGCCTTCAATCAGCTTGAGGTTCACCTGCGTAATGAAAAAGGTGACGAGCATACGGAAGTGAAGCGCGAGATTAAGGGTGACGATCCTACTCCGGCTTAACGCCTGCGGATGTTTTCCCCCTCGCCATCAGGGCTGAGGGAACCCCACAAAAAATACGAGCACGGACGGCTCCCTCTCCTCTTTGGGGAGAGGGTTGGGGTGAGGGGAAACATACGGCTGTGGTGGTCATTCCGTTCACTGTATGTTCCTTGCTACTCTGTCACCACAATACCCGTGAACGTGCCAGGGTAGCTCACCGCCGCTACCCTGGCGACCCGGGCTCCCGGCAAGAAAATCGCCGCTTCGCGGTACCCTCAGCTTATTCCTTTCGGCTTTCGGGTCGGGCGCGATGCAGCGTCCATGCAAGTCGCGCCCTCTCGGCGCATCCATGCGCCTCGCCCCGGCCTACAGGAAACGCTTCGGCGATTTTCGGCCGGACCATGGCGCCGCTGTAAGCCTTTTATTTCAATGGCGTTATTTCATCGCGGAATAAAGACAAAAATTACTGGGGAACCTTTTCCCCTCAGGGTGAGGGTAATTTTCCCTCAAAATCCTTCTTCACAATCTCCAGCGCTTTCAGCACCGTTTCTACCGGGATCGCGTGATTCTCCAGCAGCATAATCAAGTCAACGGCCAGTTTGACCTCGTCGGGGGCATTTTCCAGTGACATTCGCGGCTCCTTTTAGCGGGTCAGACGTTCTATAACACGTTCAATCTCATCCAGCGCCTGACGGCAGCGGACAAGGCGTCCTTCCAGGGCGGTTATTTCTCGCATCAATAATTGCTGCTCTTCCAGCGTTTCACTGTTGTTCAGGCGCGTTTCGCGCTCGCGCTTCATCTCAAACAGGCGGCGTTCAAATTCCTGGTTCTCCAGTCGCTTGCGCTGCCATTTGCCCGCACCCGATGAAGCACTGTCCCACATACGCAGCGGCCAGGCCGCAATTTCACGGTGCAGGGCGGTTATCTGTTCGGTAAGGTGCTCCGCAAGCCAGGCCACCTGTTCGGCGTGCTCGCTCTGAACCGCGTGGCGCAACTCATCGAGATTCGCCTGCGCCTCATCAAGATAATCCTTTATCAAGGTGCTTCGGGTGCGAAAAAGCTGCCGATCAAAGCGCGGTTTCAGCGTTGCATGTCCCATCAGCGGCGTGGCCTGCTCACGCAGGAGCGCCATCTGATTTTGCAGCGTATTCAGAAGCAAGGCTGTTTTCAATGCGCTCTCCAGTGGTAAAGTAGCCGTTAAGTTTGATAACGATTCGCATTATGAAGCGTACTATTCTAATCATCATTGGCTGGCTCGCGGTAGTACTTGGCACACTGGGCGTCGTTTTGCCGCTCCTGCCAACCACGCCCTTTATTCTGCTGGCGGCCTGGTGCTTCGCCCGCTCTTCGCCGCGCTTTCACCACTGGCTGCTGTATCGCTCATGGTTTGGCGGTTATCTGCGCCACTGGCAGAAATACCGTGCAATGCCGCCTGGCGCTAAGCCACGGGCGATTGCCGTTATTCTGTTAACCTTCGCTATTTCATTATGGCTGGTGAAAATGATGTGGGTACGTCTTCTGCTGCTGGTGATCCTGAGTTGCCTGCTTATCTTTATGTGGCGGATCCCGGTGGTTGATGAAAAGCAACAAAAGCACTGACGCCTTATAATGTCTGTTGCAATTATCTTGCGTAGCCAGTAAATTCGACCGTTTTCGAGCACAGGTACGCCTGGTTAAAGGTTAAACAATTGTTACCTTTGCCAACCTCTTACGCGCACTGTGAGTAACACTGTTTTATTTAGGCACAAACCGATGACCGCAACTGCACAGCAGCTTGAATATCTGAAAAACAGCATCAAAAGCATCCAGGATTACCCAAAGCCTGGCATTCTTTTCCGTGATGTCACCAGCTTGCTGGAAGACCCGAAAGCGTACGCGCTCAGCATTGAACTGCTGGTTGAGCGTTATAAGAACGCCGGGATCACCAAAGTAGTAGGTACTGAAGCCCGTGGCTTCCTGTTCGGCGCACCGGTTGCGCTGGCAATGGGCGTGGGTTTTGTGCCGGTGCGTAAGCCGCGCAAGCTGCCGCGTGAAACCATTGCTGAGAGCTACGAGCTGGAGTACGGCACCGATCAGCTGGAAATCCACGTGGATGCCATCAAGCCAGGCGACAAAGTGCTGGTGGTGGACGATCTGCTGGCGACTGGCGGCACGATTGAAGCGACCGTGAAGTTGATCCGCCGTCTGGGTGGTGAAGTGACTGACGCCGCATTCATCATCAACCTGTTCGATCTGGGCGGCGAGCAGCGCCTGGAAAAACAAGGTATTACCAGCTACAGCCTGGTACCATTCCCGGGTCATTGATCCCGATAGTCACAACCTCGCTCAATGGGTGAGGTTGTGATAGCATTCCCCTCCATAAATTCACCTTCCAGCGTTGCAGAGCCTGCCCATGAGTTATCAGGTGTTAGCCCGTAAATGGCGACCACAAACCTTTGCTGACGTTGTCGGTCAGGAACATGTGCTGACGGCCCTGGCGAACGGCTTGTCGCTAGGTCGCATCCATCACGCCTATCTTTTCTCCGGCACCCGTGGCGTCGGTAAAACCTCTATTGCCCGTTTGCTGGCAAAAGGTCTGAACTGCGAAACCGGGATCACCGCCACGCCTTGCGGTGTGTGTGATAACTGCCGCGAAATCGAGCAAGGCCGTTTTGTCGATCTGATTGAGATTGATGCCGCCTCGCGCACCAAAGTCGAAGATACCCGCGATCTGCTGGATAACGTCCAGTACGCACCGGCGCGCGGGCGCTTTAAGGTCTACCTGATCGATGAAGTGCACATGCTGTCGCGCCACAGTTTCAACGCCCTGCTGAAAACGCTGGAAGAGCCGCCTGCGCATGTGAAATTCCTGCTGGCGACCACCGATCCGCAAAAGCTGCCGGTGACGATTTTGTCACGCTGCCTGCAATTCCATCTTAAAGCGCTGGACGTTGAACAGATCCGCGCTCAGCTTGAGCGCATTCTCGATGAAGAGAAGATTGTCCATGAACCGCGTGCCCTGCAACTGCTGGCGCGCGCGGCTGACGGTAGCCTTCGCGATGCATTAAGCCTTACCGATCAGGCCATCGCCAGCGGCGACGGTAAACTCTCGACCGATGCGGTCAGCACCATGCTCGGCACGCTGGACGATGACCAGGCGCTGTCGCTGATTGAAGCGATGATCGCCGCCAACGGCGAACGTGTGATGTCGCTGGTCAACGCGGCGGCGGCGCGCGGTGTTGATTGGGAAGGGCTGCTGGTTGAAATGCTCAGTCTTTTGCACCGTGTGGCGATGCTGCAACTTTCTCCATCGGCCATTGGTGCCGATATGGCGGTGATAGAGCAGCGGATGCGTGAACTTGCCCGCACCGTGCCGCCAACCGATGTGCAGTTGTACTATCAGACGCTGCTGATTGGCCGCAAAGAGTTACCGTTTGCACCCGACCGCCGCATGGGCGTTGAGATGACCCTGCTGCGCGCGCTGGCGTTCCACCCGCGAATGCCGCTACCGGAGCCGGAAGCCCCGCAACACTCTTTTGCCCCGGTCGCGCCCACGGCAGTAATGTCGCCACAGCAGGTGCCGCCGCAACCGACACCGCCGCCACAGCAAAATGTGCCGCTGTCGGATGCCACCAGTTCGGTGCTTGCCGCACGAAGCCAGTTGCAACGTGCGCAGGGAGCAACCAAACCAAAAAAGAGTGAACCGGCAGCGCCAGGCAGAGCGCGGCCGGTAAATAACGCCGCGCTTGAACGACTGGCTTCGGTAACGGAGCGCGTGCAGTCGCGCCCCGCGCCGTCCGCGCTTGAGCAAAAAGCCCCGGTGAAGGAAGAGGCTTACCGCTGGAAAGCGACCACGATTATCGAAACGGTAAAAGAAGAGGTCGCCACCCCGAAAGCGCTGAAAAAGGCGCTGGAACATGAAAAAACGCCGGAGCTGGCCGCGAAGCTGGCCGAAGAGTCTGTTGAGCGCGATGCCTGGGCCGCAGAAGTCAGCAAATTACAGCTGCCGAAGCTGGTGGAGCAGGTGGCGCTTAATGCCTGGAAAGAGCAGGACGGCAATCAGGTTCGCCTGCATCTGCGTCCTGGGCAGCGGCACCTGAATTCCCCGGGTGCGCAAAAAGCGCTGGCTGAGGCGCTCGCCACATTACAGGGTTCGCCGGTTGAATTGACTATCATTGAAGATGATAATCCGGCGGTGAGAACGCCACTGGAGTGGCGACAGGCTATTTATGAAGAGAAGCTCGCGCAGGCGCGTGAGTCGATTATTGCGGATAACAACATCCAGACCCTGCGCCGGTTCTTCGACGCGGACCTGGATGAAGAGAGTATTCGCCCCATTTGATCGTGAGTCTGACTTACGGTTGTAATCATTAAACGTGAAAGAAGAGAGAAGCCTATGTTTGGTGGTAAAGGCGGTCTGGGTGGCCTGATGAAGCAGGCTCAGCAGATGCAGGAAAAAATGCAGAAGATGCAGGAAGAGATCGCTCAGCTGGAAGTCACGGGCGAATCTGGCGCGGGTCTGGTCAAAGTGACCATCAACGGTGCGCACAACTGCCGCCGCGTTGAAATCGATCCAAGCCTGCTCGAAGACGACAAAGAGATGCTGGAAGATCTGGTTGCTGCCGCGTTCAACGATGCTGCTCGCCGTATCGACGAAACTCAGAAAGAGAAAATGGCCTCTGTCTCCAGCGGTATGCAACTGCCGCCGGGCTTCAAGATGCCATTCTGATGCAAACCAGTCCGCTGCTCACGCAGTTAATGGAAGCACTGCGTTGCCTGCCGGGCGTTGGCCCGAAGTCGGCGCAGCGCATGGCGTTCACGCTCTTGCAGCGCGACCGCAGCGGCGGGATGCGCCTGGCGCAGGCTTTGACCCGCGCCATGTCAGAAATTGGTCATTGTGCGGATTGCCGTACGTTTACCGAGCAGGACGTCTGTAACATCTGTTCGAACCCGCGTCGTCAGGAAAACGGTCAGATTTGCGTGGTGGAGAGTCCGGCGGACATCTACGCTATCGAACAAACCGGGCAGTTTTCGGGGCGCTATTTCGTGCTGATGGGGCATCTTTCTCCGCTGGACGGTATTGGCCCGGATGATATCGGTCTTGACCGCCTTGAACAGCGTCTTAAGTCCGAAACGATCAAAGAGGTGATCCTCGCCACCAACCCAACGGTGGAAGGGGAGGCAACGGCCAACTACATCGCCGAACTGTGCGCAGAGGCAGGCGTTGACGCCAGCCGTATCGCCCACGGCGTACCGGTTGGTGGCGAGCTGGAAATGGTCGATGGCACCACGCTGTCGCACTCTCTGGCCGGGCGTCACAAGATTATTTTCTGAACAAACGGAGGCTGCGTGCGTGGCCTCCGCTTGAAAACTCTCAGCTCTATCCCCATCTCTCACTCAACGTTTTAAAACCCCATTAAATGGCATTGTTGAGGTCGACTTAGATGAAAGGACAAGAAACCCGTGGTTTCCAGTCAGAAGTAAAACAGCTTCTGCATCTGATGATCCATTCCCTTTATTCCAATAAAGAAATCTTCCTGCGTGAGCTGATTTCCAACGCCTCCGATGCGGCGGACAAGCTGCGTTTCCGCGCGCTGTCTAACCCGGATCTGTATGAAGGCGATGGCGATCTGCGCGTGCGTGTCTCTTTTAATCAAGAGAACCGCACGCTGACCATCGCCGATAACGGCATTGGTATGACCCGTGATGAAGTCATTGACCATCTCGGCACCATCGCTAAATCAGGCACCAAAGCGTTCCTGCAATCCATGGGCTCAGACCAGGCTAAAGATAGCCAGCTGATTGGCCAGTTTGGTGTGGGCTTCTACTCTGCATTTATCGTGGCGGACAAAGTGACCGTACGCACCCGTGCTGCGGGTGAGAGCGCTGAAAACGGCGTGTTCTGGGAATCCCAGGGTGAAGGCGAGTACACCGTTGCGGATATCACCAAAGCGGATCGCGGGACTGAGATCACTCTGCATCTGCGTGAAGGCGAAGACGATTTCCTGAATGACTGGCGCGTACGCTCGATCATCAGCAAGTATTCCGACCATATTGCGCTGCCAGTAGAGATTGAAAAACAGGAAGAGAACGACGGCGAAACCGTAGTCTCCTGGGAGAAGATCAACAAGGCGCAGGCGCTGTGGACGCGCAACAAGTCTGAAATCAAAGACGAAGAATACAACGAATTCTACAAGCACATCGCCCACGACTTTACTGACCCGCTGACCTGGAGCCACAACCGCGTGGAAGGTAAGCAGGAGTACACCAGCCTGCTGTACATTCCGGCGCAGGCACCGTGGGACATGTGGAACCGCGATCACAAGCACGGCCTGAAGCTGTATGTCCAGCGCGTGTTCATCATGGATGAAGCCGAGCAGTTCATGCCGAACTACCTGCGCTTTACGCGCGGCCTGATCGACTCTAACGATCTGCCGCTGAACGTCTCCCGTGAAATCTTGCAGGACAGCACCGTCACCCGTAACCTGCGTAACGCGCTGACCAAACGTACGTTGCAGATGCTGGAAAAACTGGCGAAAGACGATGCTGAAAAATACCAGACTTTCTGGAAACAGTTCGGCCTGGTGCTGAAAGAAGGCCCGGCGGAAGATTCCGGCAATATCGAAGCCATTGCTAAGCTGCTGCGCTTTGCCTCCACGCATACTGACTCTTCAGCACAGACCGTGTCGCTGGAAGAGTACGTAGCGCGCATGAAGGAAGGGCAGGAGAAGATTTACTATATCACCGCCGACAGCTATGCCGCCGCGAAGAGCAGCCCGCACCTGGAGCTGCTGCGTAAGAAGGGCATCGAAGTACTGCTGCTTTCTGACCGCATCGATGAATGGATGATGAACTACCTGACCGAGTTCGACGGTAAATCCTTCCAGTCCGTTGCCAAAGCCGATGAATCCATCGACAAGCTGGCAGATGAAGTGGATGAAAGCGCGAAAGAAGCCGAAAAAGCGCTGGAGCCGTTCGTTGAGCGTGTGAAAACCCTGCTGGGTGACCGTGTGAAAGAGGTGCGTTTCACGCATCGTCTGACCGATACTCCGGCGATTGTCACCACCGATGCCGACGAAATGGGCACCCAGATGGCAAAACTGTTCGCTGCGGCGGGCCAGGCAATGCCAGAAGTGAAATATATCTTCGAGCTGAACCCGGATCACCCGCTGGTCAAACGTGCGGCAGACACCCAGGACGAAGCACGCTTTGCCGAGTGGGTTGAACTGCTGCTGGACCAGTCTCTGCTGGCCGAACGCGGCACGCTGGAAGATCCTAACCTCTTCATTAAACGTGTGAATGCGCTGCTGCTGGCGTAACTGACCACGCCTCCCCTGGTCTTCTCCCTCTTCCACAGGGAGAGGACCCGGGGGAGGGCATCAAATCGCACTAACCCAAATATTCTCCCTCATTAACCGTTTCAGCCGTCCCGCCTTCCTTGAGCCACGTCCGTTCTGGTGGTATTGTTTAGCGCTTTTGAAAAATTGAACCAACTTTTGAGGGGATTTTCGCAATGCGTATTATTCTGCTTGGCGCTCCGGGCGCGGGTAAAGGAACTCAGGCTCAGTTCATCATGGAGAAATACGGTATTCCGCAAATCTCCACCGGTGACATGCTGCGCGCCGCTGTTAAATCTGGCTCCGAGCTGGGTAAACAAGCGAAAGACATCATGGACGCAGGCAAACTGGTTACTGACGAACTGGTTATTGCTCTGGTGAAAGAGCGCATTGCTCAGGAAGACTGCCGTAACGGTTTCCTGCTGGACGGCTTCCCACGTACCATCCCACAAGCTGACGCCATGAAAGAAGCGGGCATCAACGTAGACTATGTTCTGGAGTTCGACGTGCCAGACGAGCTGATCGTTGACCGTATCGTGGGTCGTCGCGTACACGCTGCTTCTGGCCGCGTTTACCACATCAAATTCAACCCGCCTAAGGTTGAAGGTAAAGACGACGTGACCGGCGAAGAGCTGACCACCCGTAAAGACGATCAGGAAGAGACCGTGCGTAAGCGCCTGGTGGAATACCATCAGATGACCGCGCCGCTGATCGGCTACTACTCTAAAGAAGCGCAGGCGGGTAACACCAAATACGCGAAAGTCGACGGTACCCAGGCCGTTGCTGACGTTCGTGCAGAGCTGGAAAAAATCCTCGGCTAATTGCACTTTTCTCACCCGGGTTCTCCGGGTGAGAAATCTTCTCATTTTCCCTTTCGCTGTAATTGGTTCCGTTTAAACGCATTTCCGCTACAATTGACAACCATTCAAATGGTTAAGAGGCGTGAATGAGTCAGGCGAAAACCGGCATCCTGCTTGCCAATCTGGGCACTCCAGATGCACCCACTCCAGAAGCGGTAAAACGTTACCTGCGACAATTTCTGAGCGACACCCGCGTCGTGGATACCCCGAGACTGCTGTGGTGGCCGCTGTTGCGCGGAGCCATTCTGCCGATTCGTTCTCCGCGTGTCGCAAAACTCTACCAGTCCGTCTGGATGGAAGAAGGGTCGCCGCTGATGGTCTACAGTCGTCGCCAGGAGAAAGCCCTTGCGGCCCGTTTGCCGGATATGCCGGTGGCGCTGGGGATGAGCTACGGCAAACCTTCACTTACCAGTGCGGTTGATGAGCTGCTTTCACAGGGCGTTGATCACATCGTGGTGCTGGCGCTTTATCCGCAATACTCTTGCTCGACGGTTGCTGCTGTATGGGATGAACTGGCGCGTATTCTCGCCACTCGTCGCCGTATTCCGGGTATCACGTTCATTCGCGATTACGCTGATAACGCACTCTATATTAAAGCGCTGGCAAGCAGTGCCCGGGCATCGTTTGCAAAACACGGTGAGCCGGATGTGCTGTTGCTCTCTTACCACGGTATTCCTCAGCGCTATGCTGACGAAGGTGATGATTATCCTCAGCGCTGCCGCGATACCACGCGAGAGCTGGTTTCAGCGCTCGGGTTGCCACCGGAGAAGGTGATGATGACCTTCCAGTCGCGTTTTGGTCGCGAGCCGTGGCTCACGCCATATACTGATGAAACCCTGAAAATGCTGGGCGAGAAGGGCGTGAAACACGTTCAGGTGATGTCGCCGGGCTTTTCGGCAGATTGCCTGGAAACGCTGGAAGAGATCGCGGTGCAAAACCGGGAATTTTTCCTGGAGGCTGGTGGTACGAAATACGAGTACATTCCTGCACTTAACGACGATTCAGAGCATATCGATATGATGGTGTCGCTGGTGGCAAACAGCCGCTGATCGCGCTAAAGGCCGGGTTTGTGCTACCATTCCCGGCCCATATTCTTTGCATAGCTCACACCATGAAATTTCCCGGTAAACGTAAATCCAAACATTACTTCCCCGTCAATGCCCGCGATCCGCTGCTGCAACAAATTCAGCCGGTAAACGAAACCAGTGCTGCATGGGTGGTCGGTATCGATCAGACCCTGGTGGATATTGAAGCAAAAGTGGATGACGCGTTTGTCGAACGTTACGGTTTGAGTGCCGGGCATTCACTGGTGATTGAAGATGATGTGGCCGAAACGCTGTATCAGGAGCTGGTGCGTGAAAACCTGATCACCCACCAGTTTGCCGGTGGCACCATCGGCAACACCATGCACAACTATTCCGTGCTGGCCGATGACCGCTCCGTATTGCTGGGCGTGATGTGCAGCAATATCGAGATTGGCGGCTATGCCTACCGCTACCTGTGCAATACCTCCAGCCGTACCGATTTGAACTACCTCCAGGGTGTCGATGGCCCAATCGGTCGCTGCTTTACGCTTATCAGCGATTCCGGTGAGCGTACCTTTGCCATCAGCCCGGGCCACATGAACAAACTGCGCGCCGACAGCATCCCGGAAGAGGTGATTGCCGGCGCATCTGCGCTGGTACTGACTTCCTACCTGGTCCGCTGCAAGCCGGGTGAGCCAATGCCGGAAGCCACCATGAAGGCGATCGAGTACGCGAAGAAATATAACGTGCCGGTGGTACTGACGCTGGGTACCAAATTCGTGATTGCCGACAACCCGGAGTGGTGGCAGGCGTTCCTGAAAGAGCACGTCTCGATTCTGGCGATGAACGAAGAAGAGGCTGAAGCGTTAACGGGTGAGAGCGATCCTCTGCTGGCGTCGGACAAAGCGCTGGATTGGGTGGATCTGGTGCTCTGTACCGCCGGGCCGGTTGGGTTATATATGGCAGGCTTTACCGAAGAAGAGAGCAAGCGTAAAACCCAGCATCCTCTGCTGCCGGGTTCGATTGCCGAATTCAACCAGTACGAATTCAGCCGCGCTATGCGTCATAAAGATTGCCAGAACCCGTTGCGTATTTACTCGCACATCGCGCCGTATATGGGCGGGCCTGAGAAGATAATGAATACCAACGGCGCGGGCGACGGGGCGCTGGCCGCACTGCTGCATGACATCACCGCCAACGCGTACCACAAAACCAATGTACCGAACTCCAGCAAGCACAAGTTCAGCTGGCTGACCTATTCGTCGCTGGCGCAGGTGTGTAAGTACGCGAACCGCGTGAGTTATCAGGTACTGAACCAGCACTCCCCGCGCTTAACGCGTGGTCTGCCGGAACGGGAAGATAGCCTCGAAGAGGCGTACTGGGATCGTTAATCGTTAATAAAAAACCCCGGTGGCGCTACGCTTACCGGGGCTACTCGTAGGCCTGCTAAGCGCAGCGCCAGCAGGCATTTTTTAGCCCGTCACTGCCTCTTCAACCGGCGGCTTCTCCAGCAGCGTCAGCATCGTATTTGCAATCTCACGCTCACCCATCACCACCTGATTGGCACCACGCTCGGTAATGTACTCCACCTCGTCGTCATAATGGGCGCGGGCGATAATCTCAATATGGGGGCACTTCTCGCGGGCGGACGCCACAATCTCACCGGCTTCGTAGCCGTTCGGAATGGTCAGCAGCAGCCAGCGGGCGCAGTCCAGATGCGCCAGGTTCATAATCTCTTCATTGGCCGCATTGCCCAGCACCGCGCGAATGCCGCGCTCGCGCAGCTCATCAACGCGGGTTCGTGAGGTTTCAATCACCACCAGCGGCACACCCTGCGCCATCAGCTTTTCACCCAGCAGGCTGCCCACGCGGCCAAAGCCGACCAGCAGCGCGTGGTTGCAGATATCCACCGGGATTTGCTTCTCTTCTTCGATAGCCTCTTCCAGCGTCTGCTCTTCGAGCGTTTCGGTTTTATCGAGGTATTTCTCCAGCAGCGCGAACAGCACCGGGTTCAGCATGATGGACAAAATAGCCCCTGCCAGCACCAGGTTCTGCCCGGCCTGCGGCAGCAGGTTCAGCGCCATCCCCAGTCCGGCGAGGATGAAGGCGAACTCACCAATCTGTGCCAGGCTGGCGGCAATGGTCAGCGCCGTACGCGGCGAGTGGCCAAACATGCGCACCAGGAAGAAGGCGGCAACTGACTTACCAAAGATGATGATCGCCAGCGTACCCAGCACCGCCAGCGGCTGCTGGATCAGGACCAGCGGATCGAACAACATCCCGACGGAGACGAAGAACAGCACGGCGAATGCATCGCGCAGCGGCAGGGTATCGTGCGCGGCACGGTGGCTCAGCTCGGATTCGTTCAGCACCATCCCGGCGAAAAACGCGCCCAGTGCGAAGGAGACATCAAACAGCTCCACGGCGCCAAAGGCGATACCCAGCGCCAGGGCGAGCACTGAAAGAGTAAACAGCTCGCGGGAACCGGTCGCGGCGCTGCGGGACATGATCCAGGGGACAAGACGGCGACCCACCAGCATCATAATGGCGATAAACGCCACAACCTTACCGATGGTGATACTCATATCCAGCGCCAGAGACGCAAAGCCGACGTTATCTTTTTCCATCATCCCGGCAACGGCTGGCAGCAGAACCAGCGTCAGTACCATCACCAGGTCTTCAACAATCAGCCAGCCTATCGCGATTTGCCCGCGCTGGCTGTCTATCAACTGTCTCTCTTCAAGCGCGCGCAGCAACACCACGGTACTGGCGGTGGAAAGACACAGCCCAAACACGATGCCGGTCATCAGTGACCAGCCAAGTGCGGCCGAAAGCGCCATCCCCAGCAGCGTCGCTACCCCTATCTGGGCGATCGCTCCTGGTATGGCGATAGACTTTACTGCCATCAAATCCTTCAGTGAGAAATGCAGGCCAACACCAAACATCAGCAGGATCACGCCCAGTTCCGCCAGTTCTGGAGCCAGTTTGGTATCCGCCACAAAGCCCGGCGTAAAAGGACCCGCCAGGACACCCGCTAACAAATAGCCCACAAGAGGAGAAATACGCAGTTTATTGGCAATCATGCCAAGGATAAAAGCGAGCACAAGTCCACCAACAATGGTGGTGATTAGCGGTGTGGCGTGATGCATTCCGTCTCCTTTCGTGGTGGGGTGTTCCATTTTTGGCGAAAAACCAAAAAACCGAGTTACAGTTTATGACAATTTTTACCGAGATGTTTATGAATAATTGTTGAAGTTTGAATAAAACAGCAATAAGCGTGAAAAAAAGCAGATTTTGACAAATTCGGCGGGGAGAAGAAGAGGAAAGCCTTATGGCATCAGGGAGTTTGGCCGCCAAAGTAAAACTTTGACGGCCGATAAATTACGCTTTGTGACGGTTGTCAGGCAGGAATATGGTCAACATCCCCAAAAGTGGCAGGAAAGCACAGATTTTATAAACCAGGAAGATACTGGTGTGATCGGCAACCATCCCTAACACCGCGGCACCCAGGCCGCCCATACCGAAGGCGAAACCGAAAAATAGCCCGGAAACCATACCGATACGCCCCGGAAGAAGCTCCTGAGCGTAGACCAGAATGGCGGAAAACGCCGATGCCAGAATAAAACCAATGATGACGGTCAAAATTCCCGTCCATTCAAGGCTTGCGTACGGCAAAATGAGCGTAAAGGGGGCAACGCCGAGGATAGAGCCCCAAATGACATATTTACGCCCAATTTTATCGCCAACAGGCCCGCCAATTACCGTGCCTGCTGCTACCGCAAACAGGAATGCAAACAGGTGGAACTGCGCGTTTTGTACCGATAATCCGAACTTTTGCATCAGATAAAAGGTGTAATAGCTGCTGATGCTTGCCATATAGAAGTATTTCGAGAAAATCAGCACCAGCAGCACGCTAACTGCCAGAATAACCTTGTTGCGAGGCAGGGGATTGGTAACCTTTACTTTAGGTTTGCCCTTGTTCACCCGATGCTGAGCGGCGTACCAGCGGCTAATCTGCGCCAGCACAATAATCGCCAGCAGGGCGGCCAGGACAAACCATGCCACGTTGCCTTTGCCGTAAGGGGCAATGATCACCGCCGCCAGCAGTGGGCCGAGCGAACTGCCGAAGTTGCCGCCGACCTGGAAAAGAGACTGCGCCAGCCCGTGACGCCCGCCAGAGGCCATGCGCGCCACGCGGGAAGATTCCGGATGGAATACCGAAGAGCCGGTACCGACGAGCGCTGCGGCTATTAGCACCGCTTCAAAGCTGCCCGCCATCGCCAGCAATACCAGCCCGCTTAAGGTGAAGCACATGCCAATCGGCAATGACCACGGCATCGGGTATTTATCCGTCCAGTAACCCACCACCGGTTGCAGCAGAGATGAGGCCAGCTGGAAGGTCAGGGTGATCATCCCGATCTGTACGAAGGTTAATGAAAACTCAGACTGCAATAACGGGTAGATCGCCAGAATCAGAGACTGGATCATATCGTTGAGCAGATGAGAAAGACTGATTGCGCCTAAAACTTTAAAGGACGTGCGCGAGTGTGGCGGCGACGCCGGAGAGCCCGTAACGGGCTGGGTTGATTCACTGATTGCCATAGAGATGAATACCACGTCGTTTGTTATTAGAAATGCAGGGTGTAATTATTATCCAACTAACATACCCGTCTGCGACATTTGAAGAAAGTCGCAATTCTGAAAACTTATTTGTCTATTCTTGTTACTCATTGTAATTTTTGCGTTTGTCTATGGGTCAGGGAGAGAAGAGATGAAGTTAATGAAGCGTGGCGTGGCGCTGGCTCTGATCGCCGCATGGGGGCTGACAAGCCTGCCTGCACAGGCGTATGAGAAAGACAAAACCTACAAAATCACGATTCTGCATACCAACGATCACCACGGCCATTTCTGGCGCAGCGAATACGGCGAATATGGCCTTTCTGCCCAAAAAACGCTGGTGGATGGCATTCGCAAAGAGGTTGCAGCCGCAGGGGGCAGCGTGCTGTTGCTGTCTGGTGGCGATATCAATACCGGCGTGCCGGAATCCGATTTACAGGATGCAGAGCCCGATTTCCGCGGCATGAATTTAATTGGTTACGATGCGATGGCCGTGGGTAACCATGAGTTTGATAATCCGCTGACCGTTCTGCGCCAGCAGGAAAAATGGGCTAAATTCCCGTTCCTCTCGGCCAATATTTATCAGAAAAGTACCGGTGAGCGCCTGTTCAAACCGTGGGCGCTGTTTAAGCGTCAGGATCTGAAAATTGCGGTTATTGGTTTAACCACCGACGACACGGCGAAAATCGGCAACCCGGAATACTTCACCGATATCGAGTTCCGTAAACCGGCAGACGAAGCAAAGCTGGTGATTCAGGAACTCCAGCAGAATGAAAAGCCGGACGTGATTATCGCCACCACGCATATGGGGCACTACGATAATGGCGAGCATGGCTCCAATGCACCGGGTGATGTCGAGATGGCGCGCAGCCTGCCTGCGGGCTCTCTGGCAATGATTGTGGGTGGTCACTCACAAGATCCGGTGTGCATGGCGTCTGAGAATAAAAAACAGGTGGATTACGTGCCTGGCACACCGTGTGCGCCAGACCGCCAGAACGGTATCTGGATTGTTCAGGCTCACGAGTGGGGTAAATACGTCGGTCGTGCGGACTTTGAGTTCCGTAATGGCGAGATGAAACTGGTGCACTACCAGCTGATCCCGGTCAACCTGAAGAAGAAAGTCTCTTACCCGGACGGGAAAAGTGAGCGCGTACTTTACACCCCAGAAATTGCTGAAAACCAGCAGATGCTCTCTCTGCTGACGCCGTTCCAGAATAAAGGCAAAGCGCAGCTGGATGTGAAGATTGGCACGCTCAATGGCCGCCTGGAAGGTGACCGCAGCAAAGTCCGCTTCGTGCAGACCAACATGGGGCATCTGGTGCTGGCAGCGCAAATGGCACGTACCAGCGCAGACTTCGGCGTGATGAGCGGCGGCGGCATTCGTGACTCCATTGAGGGTGGGAATATCACCTATAAAGATGTGCTGAAGGTTCAGCCGTTTGGCAACGTGGTGGTGTATGCCGACATGAGCGGTAAAGAGGTTATCGACTACCTGACTGCCGTGGCGCAGATGAAACCCGATTCGGGAGCCTATCCGCAGTTTGCCAACGTCAGTTTTGTGGCAAAAGACGGTAAGCTCAACGATCTCAAAATCAAAGGTGAGCCGGTTGACCCTGCTAAAACCTACCGCATGGCAACACTGAGCTTTAACGCCACGGGCGGGGATGGCTATCCGCATATCGATAATAAACCGGGCTATGTGAATACCGGCTTTATTGATGCGGAAGTGCTTAAGCAGTTTATTCAGCAGAATTCGCCGATAGACGTGAACGCTTATGAGCCGAAAGGTGAGGTGAGCTGGCAGTAGCGTTGTGCGGCCTGATGCCCTCACCCCAACCCTCTCCCACCGGGAGAGGGCGCGAACACAAAAAACGGTAACGCCTGTTACCGTTTTGCTTTTACCTCGTAGCCGCCACCCGGCTTTTTCTTTTAATCCCTACGCGCAATATCCGCAAATTTAGCATCCAGCATTTTCGCCAGATCGCCTGCTGCCAGTTCAATATCCAGCCCGCGCTTGCCGCCTGAAATATAGATAGTGTCGAATTCCTGTGAAGGAGCATCAATCAGCGTTGGCAGCCGTTTTTTCTGCCCCAGCGGGCTGATCCCACCCACCAGATAACCGGTGGTGCGTTGCGCAACCATCGGATCCGCCATGTCGACCTTTTTCGCACCCAGCGCTTTGGCGACTTTTTTCAGATCAAGCTGACCCGCTACTGGCGTTACCGCCACGGCAAGGTGTTTCATATCACCATTCACTGCAACCAGCAGCGTTTTGTAAACCTGGTCGGCATTCAGCCCCAGTTTACGCACCACTTCATCACCAAAGTTAGTTTCATTCGGATCGTGATCGTAAGTGTGGATCCTGAAAGAGATTTTGTTTTTTTCGAGTAATTTAACGGCGGGAGTCATAGCTATCCTTCTTACGACAGACAATTCATGCCAGGAGCATACGCCTGACGTTTGTCTAAAAAATAGCACCATCTTGCGCAATAGTATTGGCAGTGATGGTCACTTTGAGCGACAATCGGCTCAACCGAAGGTCTCCTTCGGCATAATAAAAACGATGAAATTCCTCTTTGACGGGCCAATAGAAATATTGGCCATTTTTTTATTTCAGCAGTGACGGCAAATTCCCTTCTCCGTACAAATGTAACGCCCCCACGGCAACCACATAATGCCCGGCTGGCAGCGCATTCAGCGTCTGTTTCCATGCCCGGTTACGCTCGTTCATCAGGACATCATACAACGACTGGCTGAACGTGGCGGGTAATTCTGGTTTGTCGTTTACGGGCGGCGTTTCGAGCCACCAGCTCACCATCACCTGAAGCAACCGCGCGTTGGTATGCCAGTGGGTCAGGGTATCATCCAGCAATAATAAGCCATCATCAGGAAGCTGGCGTAACAGCTCAACCTGGCTTTGTGCCCCTTCCAGCTCAATGATCGGCAGGCTTCGTGCCCGGGCGGCGTGAAGGAGCTGGTAATCAATACCGTACTCACCCCGCAATCCCAGACGCTGCGCCTGTGTTGCCTGAAGCACCATGGCAATCTGCCACAGGGGCTGGGTTTCCAGCATCGACAGTGATACGCCCAGCTCATCGGCCACGCGCGTCAGTTCGGCAAGCTGGATGTCATTCAGGCGCTCGCTGAGTGGAGGTGGAATATCCAGATCGGCAAAAGGGGATTCACTGCCGGAAATATCGGCTTCAACAACCAGGGCATCCGCGTTACGCAGCAGTTTGAGCAGAGAAGGCGGAAGAGGCGACATCCCAGAAGTTCCCATATGGATGCTGCCAACCAGGTGCAGATGTTGTCCGCCAGGAAGTGAAATATCCATGCCCGGCCAGGCATAACGGCGGGGGAACAGGGCGCGAAACGATGTTTTTATACGATTAAACAGACTCATACGCGCTCCATGAACGGAAAGGTTCATGCTAGCGCGTAGGAGCCGAAGGTTCAATCTTTCGGTTTGAACCGCAACAGCCGGTTTGCGTTACTGACCACGGTGATGGACGACAGCGCCATTGCTGCGCCTGCCACCACCGGGTTGAGCAGCGTGCCGGTCAGCGGCCACAAAATCCCGGCGGCAATTGGAATGCCGAAACTGTTGTAGATAAATGCCCCTAACAGGTTCTGTTTCATATTGCGCAACGTGGCTTTTGAAATGGCCAGCGCATCCGCCACGCCCATCAGACTGTGGCGCATCAGGGAGATCGCCGCTGTCTCGATGGCGACATCGCTGCCGCCGCCCATCGCGATCCCCACATCGGCCTGAGCCAGTGCCGGAGCATCGTTGATCCCGTCCCCGACCATAGCCACCTGGCGCCCCTGGTTTTGCAGCGTTTTGATGGCGTCGGCTTTACCCTCTGGCAGTACTCCGGCAATCACCTTATCAATACCGGCCTCGCGGGCAATGGCGTTTGCCGTTGTCGGGTTATCCCCGGTCAGCATCACCAGGCGATAGCCCGCACGGTGCAGACGTTTCAGGGCATCCACGCTGTCCTGGCGCAGCGGATCGCGAACGGCAATCAGAGCCGCCGCTTTGCCGTCTACAGCCAGCAGTACCGGTGTCGCGCCCTGAGATGCCTGCGCTTCCAGTTCACTGTCCAGTGCCGACGTATCGATACCCTTTTCATTCAGCAGCGCCTGGTTACCCAGCAGCAGCGCGTGTCCTTCTGCTTCACCGCTGACGCCCAGCCCACGCAGGGTGCGGAAGTTATTCACCTGCGGCAGGGCTGCATCCGTTGCTTTATCGAGAATGGCGCGGGCCAGAGGATGACTGGAACCTTGTTCCAGCGAGGCCGCCAGACGTAGCGCATCGGCTTCGGCGATGCCAGCGGTGTTCACCGCGACCACCTGCGGTTTACCTTCGGTAAGGGTGCCAGTTTTATCAAATACCAGCGTATCGAGCGTGCTGGCGCGTTGCAGGGCGTCGGCATCACGCACCAGAACACCAAACTCGGCGGCACGACCCACGCCCGAGATAATCGACATTGGCGTGGCCAGGCCAAGTGCGCAAGGACAGGCGATGATCAAAACCGTGGTGGCAATCACCAGGGTGTAGACAATCTGCGGCGCCGGGCCGAAGAAATACCAGATAGCGGCGCTCAGCAGGGCGATACAGACCACCACGGGCACAAAAATGGCGGAGATTTTATCAGCAAGCTGGCCAATCTCCGGCTTACTGCTCTGGGCCTGACGCACCATGCGGATAATGCGCGACAGTGTGGTGTGGCTGCCTGTGCGGCTTGCACGGAACAGTACGCTGCCGTCCTGCACCACCGTACCGGCGTGTACGGCATCCCCCAGGGATTTTTGCTGTGGGATAGGTTCCCCGGTCAGCATGGCTTCATCAAGCCAGGCATCACCCTGAGTGATTTCGCCGTCAACAGGAACACGGTCGCCGGTAGTCAGGCGCAGCGTCATACCCGGCTGAACTTCAGCCAGCGGGACATTTTTCTCGCCATCGTCTGTGACGACGCGTGCGGTTGGCGGCGTTAAATCAAGGAGTCTTTCCAGCGCTTTAGAGGAGCGCTGGCGCGCGCGGGCTTCAAGCATATGGCCTAAGTTAATCAGGCCGATAATCATCGCGCTCGCTTCGTAATAAAGATGGCGCGCTTCCATCGGGAACCACTGCGGCCAGACGTTGACGCTCATCGAATAGAGCCAGGCCGCGCCCGTGCCAAGTGCGACAAGCGTATCCATTGTCGCGGTGCGATTTTTCAGGCTTTTCCAGGCGCTTGAATAGAAGTGACCCCCGGCGAAAATCATGACGCCGAGCGTAATCACACCAATCACCAGCCACAGCGTGCGGTTATCGTCAGTGACCATCATGTTGTCACCGATCATGCCCCATACCATTACCGGAATACCGACCAGCAGCGCGACAATCGCCTGCCAGCGGAAGCGTTTCATGGTGGCCACCGCCGTTTCCTGCTGGCGTTCGCGGCGTTTGGCATCATCTTCGATGGCCTCTGCGCCGTAGCCTGCTTTTTCGACGGCCTGCACTAAATCTGCGGCGGAGGCACTGCCCATAATCAGCGCAGTACGCTCCGCAAGGTTGACCCGTGCCTGTGCGACGCCCGGTACGGCCTGCAATGCATTTTGTACCCGGGAAACGCAGCTGGCGCAGCTCATGCCGTTGATCAGCAGCTGTTGGCTGTCATCAATATCATCAGCTACCGGAAGCTCAGGAGTGGCCGCTGTCAGTGCTTCCGACGGGAGTGATGACTCTGCCAGCGGTTTAGCCTTTGGGTGGCTTAACTCCGCTCCGTAACCGGCTTGTTTGATGGTGTCGATCAGCGCATCTGCGCTGGCGCTACCGGTGACGGCAGCATGATCGATAGTCACGTCCGCGCTTTCCACATCAGGACGCTGTTCCAGGCTTTCTTTAACGCGTTTGACACAGTGGCCGCAGGAGAGGCCGTCCAGTGTCAGATCAATTGTGTGAGACATAACAAAACTCCCGTATAATTAACTGGTCAGTTATTGACCTTCATAATGCTTTTCGCTAACTGTTATGAAGGTTAAACCTTCCATCAAGGGGAAGGTCAAGGGGGAAATGTGAATATCAGTGATGTTGCGAAAAAAACCGGATTGACCAGCAAAGCGATTCGTTTTTATGAAGAGAAAGGGCTGGTTACACCGCCACTGCGCAGCGAAAACGGCTACCGCAGTTATACGCAACGGCATCTTGATGAGCTGACGTTACTGCGTCAGGCAAGGCAGGTTGGTTTTAACCTGGAAGAGTGCGGCGAACTGGTTAACCTGTTCAACGATCCGAAACGCCACAGTGCAGATGTCAAAAAACGTACCCTGGAGAAGGTTGCTGAAATTGAGCGCCATATCATTGAGCTACAGGCGATGCGGGAACAACTGCTGGGGCTGGCGGCGTCCTGTCCGGGGGATGACAGCGCCGATTGTCCGATTATTGATAATCTTTGCTGCCATCGCAAGGCCAATGCTTAACAGGCTTTTACGCGCAGGGTAATACCTTCCACCGCAATGACCTCAACCCGTGTTCCGGCGCTGAGGTCATCATCTGCCACCACCGGCCACGAGCTATCACCTACGCGCATGTGCCCGCGGCCATTCACCAGCGTGGTGTCCAGCGTAAAACGCTTGCCGACAATCTGCTGCCCGCGCTGATTCAGATGGGCATCCACCGGCTTCTGCGCTTTCACCCGCGTGCTCAGCCAGCGCCACCACAGCCAGGCCGCAACCAGCGTCAGTACGGCAAACAGCGCGCCCTGCCATGCCCAGTCCAGTGGGATAAGCCACACCAGCAGCCCGGTGATCACGGCAGCAACGCCGCTCCAGAGCAGGTAACCGTTGCCGCCAAGCATCTCGGCTGCCAGCAATAAGCCACCGAGACTTAGCCAGAAGGCATGAGGATGTGCAACGATGAGCTCAATCATTTCTTACGCTCGTTTCCGCTATCCTTAATGAGCTCGGCAATCCCGGCAATTGAGCCCATCAGGCTGCTGGCATCCAGCGGCATCATCACTACTTTGCTGTTATTTGCAGAACCAATCTCTTTCAGTGCATCGGTATATTTTTGTGCCACGAAGTAGTTAACGGCCTGGATATCACCGGCAGCAATAGCTTCGGACACCATCTGGGTTGCGCGGGCTTCCGCTTCGGCGGAACGTTCACGCGCCTCAGCCTGAAGGAACGCAGACTGGCGATCGCCTTCCGCTTTCAGGATCTGCGACTGTTTTTCCCCTTCCGCTTTCAGGATCTCTGCCTGACGCACACCTTCGGCCTCAAGGATATAGGCACGTTTGGTACGCTCGGCCTTCATCTGGGCGTTCATGGATGCGATCAGTTCCGCCGGTGGGCGTACGTCACGGATCTCAATACGGGTGACTTTAATCCCCCACGGATTTGTCGCCTCATCCACAATGTGCAGCAGACGCGTATTAATACTGTCGCGCTGGGAGAGCATTTCGTCCAGCTCCATCGAACCGAGCACGGTACGGATGTTGGTCATCGTCAGGTTAACAATCGCCAGTTCGAGGTTGCTGACTTCATACGCCGCTTTAGGCGCATCAATCACCTGAATAAAGCAGACCGCATCAATGGTGACGTTGGCGTTGTCTTTGGAGATTATTTCCTGAGAGGGAATATCCAGTACCTGTTCCATCATGTTGATCTTACGACCGATTCTGTCCATGAAAGGCACGATAAGGCTTAAGCCAGGCTGCAACGTATTGGTATAACGGCCAAAGCGTTCAACGGTCCACTGATACCCCTGCGGGACAATTTTGACACCCGCACCCACGATAACCAGTGCGACGAAAATGAGGACAGGAACAACGATGAGCATAAAACCTCCTGTTTTGAATGCTGTGATGAGAAGAATTGTGTGTTTGTTGTTCGTAAGTATATCGGCTATTGGCCAGAAATTCGCCCCTGTAAAGAGGTGGGAAGTGGATGATAGGTAATAAAAAGCCCTGCCAGTTGGGCAGGGCAAAGGGATCAGGCGGCCGGGTGGGTATATGAAAAGTCGGCGATAAACTGCTCGCCCGCATCGGCGATGGCTTTGGATAAGCCCTGATAGTAGTTTTCCAGTCCAATGGCTTCAATTTGCTGGATATGCTCGCGGACCGGCGCGCAGAAAAGTACCGCGTTACCCGCCTCAACACGTTTGTTGTTTGGGGGAAGATCGCCTGCGATCGCTTTAAACCACGTTCTGATCCCCTGTTTCAAGCTGTGTGGGGCTTTCGACAGGTTTTCGACACCGGTCAGCACTTGCAGGGTTGGGAACTCATCGGCAAAGACGGCCGTTTTCATGCGTTCGAAGAACTGACAGAAAAGCTCAAATGAGCCCAGATCGGTTACGCGAGGCTTGGTGGTTTTACCGTTTTTGTTGCCGAGCTTGCTGGCTTCTGGCGTGGCCGCCGGAACCGCGTTGACCTTGTGCAGATCCAGGCCGAACAGCAGGTTACAGTGCGCGCGGCGCTCCTTAAGCGGGTAGGACATCAGCACATCGATAAACTGAGTGGCCTTTACATCCGCAAGATCGTGGTTGATGAGCCACTGTGAACGCGCGAATTCAGCCGGGGTGACAAACCAGTCCGGCACTTCATTGTAACGTTTTGATTTGCCCTTGCCGTCAAACTCAATAAAGTGCGCGCCATCATCAAAGGCGAATTTGCAGTTTTTGAAACTCCCGATCGTGGTGTTAACGATGAGCGCCTTTTTGACGAAATCAACAACCTCTGCACCGATGACAAAACTTGTGAGTTCCGAAGAATTGATGACTTCCATTAATGTTTCTACAGTAGGAACACCAGGCTTCAGGGAAGAGAACTCATAAAAGATATGTGTCATGTTGCATACTTCCTATAGTTATAAGGGTGCCAATTTGTACGTGAAAAAGTTTAACACTACTCAATGTCTGAGGCTATTAGCTCTGCGTGCGGGAACTCTGGCGAGATCACAAATGGAAGATAAACGTTACTTTTTAATGTCAACATGTCAAACAGGATTGACATGTTGAAGACTTTTTTTTTAAGCATTGCGTCCTTTTCTCATCAAAGTAGATGAATACATTAAATACACTTAACTAAGTCTGTTCTCAGATGCAAAAAAGCCGCCAGAGCGGCGGCTTTATTACGATACGTTTATGTGTGTCTGAAGGTTATTTCAGGTAGCCGACGAACCCTTCGCCTTGCTTCAGTAGCGCAACCTTGCCGCTCTTATAAACAACAATGTTGTACAGACCCTGGCTATAGCTTTTCGCTGTAGCGTTGTTTTCATCCAGTGCGGCGGGTTTACCGTCAACGGTTACCCAATCACCTGAAATTACTACGGTTATCCCGTAACCTTTCACCGTTCTTTTTTTCGCTGACTGTGCTTTTTGCACCGCGGGCAGAATGGAGTACTGCCCCAGTGTATGTTGCGCCGCAGGTTGGACTGGCATCATCCCCTGGGGCTGATTATGCCGGGCAAGCCCGCTCAGGCTCACGACGGCAAATGCCAGCGCGGTAAGTATCTTCAGTTTCATCCTGACACCTTAATTAATAAGAGAAAGTTAACAGGTCATCGTGATGACGACCTGAACACCAAATTGAGCAAAAAATCAGAAATCGCCAGAAATACCGGCACCTGCCATCCAGCCGCTGTCGAATGATGTCGATGCCTGAACGTTCACAGCGACATGGCTGGTCAGCCCTTTCTGAACACCGCCGGCCAGTGCTGCGCCGTCGCCGTTAGCGGTACCGGTGGAAAGCGCCCATGCATTATCGGAGTGATAGTGCAGGCTGGACATGGCCGCCGCGTTGTTCAGGCCACGTTTCAGTTCGTCACGGGTGTCCTCAATATCTTTCGCGTTACGATCGATTTGCTGACTGTTTTGAGAGATCGCGTCCGAGTTGCTGCTCACTTTGCTACGCGTGGCTTGATCAACGTAGTAGGTGTTTACATGCTGAACCGTTGTTACGGTATTTGTACCGCTCGCCGGGGTAACCGGGACTTTGGTGGATGGCTTCAGGCTGGTTGCCGGAATGACGGTCCCATTTGTTATTGGGGTAATGACCGGTGGCGCAATCAGGGCAGCCTGCTTTTTGGCAATATCCTGGCGGTAAAGCGTTGGGTTAACTGTCGGCACGGTCTGTGTCGTTGTGGTCGGGTTTACCACCGGTGGCGCAATCAGGGCAGCCTGTTTTTTGGCGATATCCTGGCGGTAAAGCGTTGGGTTAACTGTCGGCACGGTCTGTGTCGTTGTGGTCGGGTTTACCACCGGTGGCGCAATCAGGGCTGCCTGTTTTTTGGCGATATCCTGGCGGTAAAGCGTTGGGTTAACCGTTGGTACTGGTGTAGGCGTTGCAGTGATCAATGCGCGGTTCGCTGCAGCCACCTGAAGCCTGCCTAATCGGGCATCCTGACGTGTCTGAGTGACCCGCGTGAGTGCCGCATCGTATGCTTGCGTCGCCTTTATGGCTTCTGTCGAGTTCGGGCCGTACGTATAGATCGCATTCCCCTTCGCAAGATTGGCAAGATGCTCGTTATACATCGCCGTGCTATACGATTTATCCGCAAGGTGGGAGAATTGTTGCGCGCCCTGAAGGTTTGCAGCGGCTTGTTCAGGGGTTATTGCATATGTCGCTGGCACAATGCACAGAGCAACAGCAGCGGCCAATAATTTAACAGTGGTTTTCATCTTTTGTTTCCTGACGGTAGTACCGGGAGTTAATTCAAGTCAGTTAAGTTTTGTGACTTTTGAATTGAGTTCTTTCGCTTATTGCAGGCTTGATGTTTATGTTTAATAGACTTTCTTGTGTCTTTTGTGTGGCTGATTCTAGAGTGTGTAAAAGTGTGAAATTTTGACTTTAATCATTAAAAAGTGTTTGTGAAGTTAATATTTAATCAATTTAAATCTGTATTTAGTCTTATGGTTTCAGATGAAATATGCAGTTTTTTTGATCGAAAAAGCGTTTAAACCTGCTTTGTTTGAGGTTTTTTAGCGGGGAATGGAAAAAAGAGGCGTTTCTGAAGCGGCTTTTTTTGTGTGAGTAGATAATACGAATGTATACATTAAGTCTTTATTAAGTCTTAATGTATACAATCACTGGAAACAATATGAACGACAATAACGTGATTTTGCATATCAAGGATGTCGGGTATCGTGCCGGAGAGAACACCATTCTTCAGCATGTCGATTTTTCCCTTTCTCCTGGCGAATTCAAACTGATAACCGGCCCGTCAGGCTGCGGAAAAAGTACACTACTGAAGATTGTTGCGTCCTTACTCAGCCCAACCGAGGGGACGATTCTGTTTGAGGGGAAGGATATCGCTTCCCTGTCGCCCGAAAGCTATCGGCAGCAGGTGTCATACAGCGTGCAAACACCTTCGCTGTTTGGTGATACGGTTTACGATAACCTGATCTTTCCGTGGCAGATCCGCGGGAAATCACCTGAACCTGAAAAACTGATTGCCGACCTCGCACGCTTCGGATTGCCGCAAGAGACACTGACAAAATCGATAACCGAGCTTTCTGGCGGGGAAAGGCAGCGCGTATCCTTGATCCGTAATGTGCAGTTTTTACCGAAGGTACTGCTGCTGGATGAGATAACCAGCGCTCTCGACGAGAGCAACAAGCGTAATGTTAACGACATCATCCATCGTTATACCCGCGAGCAGAACATCGCTGTGCTGTGGGTTACGCATGATGCAAACGAAATTACCCATGCGGATGATGTCATCAGGCTTCAGCCGCAGGGTGGAAAAATGCAGGAGGCAAACCGTGGGTGAGCATAATATAACCAACGGATCGCTGGCGCTCTCTCTGGTACTGGTGCTGGTGGCGATTGTCGTCAGTTACCGTGAAAAACTGGGGCTGGAGAAAGACATTCTGATTGGTATCTGTCGCGCCGTTTCGCAACTTATCGCTGTTGGATTTGTACTGAAGTACATTTTCAACGTCAACAACGCGGTACTGACGCTGCTGATGGTGCTCTTTATCTGCTTCAACGCGGCGTGGAATGCGCAGAAGCGGAGCAAATACATCGATAAGGCGTTTGTTTCGTCGTTTATCGCGATCACGACCGGAACCGCGTTAACGCTGGCGGTGCTGGTGTTGTCAGGCTCGATTGAGTTTACGCCTATGCAGGTTATTCCCATTTCAGGGATGATTGCGGGGAATGCCATGGTGGCCGTGGGCCTGTGCTACAACAACCTGGGGCAACGCTTTAGCAGCGAACAGCAGCAGATTCAGGAAAAGCTAAGCCTGGGTGCGACACCGAAAGTGGCCTCGGCACGCCTGATCCGCGAGAGTATTCGTTCGTCGCTGATCCCAACGGTCGATTCCGCGAAAACGGTCGGGCTGGTGAGTTTGCCCGGCATGATGTCAGGGCTGATTTTTGCCGGGATCGACCCGGTAAAAGCGATTAAATATCAGATTATGGTGACGTTCATGCTGCTGTCTACCGCGAGCTTGTCGACCATTATTGCCTGCTACCTGACCTATCGGAAGTTTTATAACGCGCGCCATCAGCTGGTAATAACGCAGTTGAAAAAGACGGCGTAAACCGTCTTTTGTAGGCCCGGTAAGGCGAAGCCGCCACCGGGCACTCTGCATCAATACAACAGTGCGTACAGCTGGCGGCGATACTTCGAAGCCAGCGCATCACCCGTACCTAGCGCGGCAAGGATCTCCTGGAACATCTTACGCGCCTGGCCATCCGCGGCGGCCAGATCTTTTTGCAGATGGCTGAACAGCAGTTCCAGCGCCTCTTCGTTGCGACCCACCTGATGCAGCTGCAACGCCAGCTGGCTTGCCAGCGCAGCATCGGCCGGGTTACTGGCAACCTGCTGCTGGAGCTGCTGAATTTCAGGGGTGTCTGCCGCCTGTTTCAGCAGTTCAATCTGCGCGACCAGACCCTGATAGCGCGTATCCTGATCCTGAAGCGGGACCGTTTTCAGCACCGCTTCCGCATCTTCTGAGCGATGCAGGGCAATCTGTGTTTCTGCCAGCAGCAGGCCAATCTGGCTATTCTGATTCGACAGCTGCCAGGCATCTTTCAACAGTGGCAGGGCTTCGTCGTACTTGCCTTCCTGCATCAGTGCGACGGCTTCCTGGGCCTTCAGCTCTTCTTCACGCGGCAACACTTTATCCAGCAGCGCACGAATAACCTCTTCAGGCTGCGGCCCCTGGAAACCATCGACAGGCTGGCCGTTCTGGAACAGATAGACCGTAGGGATCGAGCGCAGGCCAAACTGAGAAGCCACCATCGGCTCGGCGTCGCAGTCCAGCTTCGCCAGAATAAACTGACCATTGTATTGCGCGGCCAGGCTTTCCAGTACCGGCGTCAGTTGAAGACAGTGTTGGCTGCGTTCAGACCAGAAGTAGAACAGCACCGGTTTGGTCATCGACTGTTCGAGTGTCTGATGCAGGTTAGCTTCAGTAATGTTTACGATATTCTGTGCGGACATACGTCATTCTCTGTTTATCAGTTTGTTCTTACATGGGGGGCAAGCCGCGTTGCTTCAACTCAACCGTGTAAAATTTTGTCCATCATCCGGCCAGGAAGCAGGCGTTTTAACCAGCCGACGGCATGGGTGACCAGCGTCACCGGATAGCGCATTTTGGGACGATCGCTTTCGAAAGCATGGCGCACTTTTGCGACAACCGCTTCCGGGCCCAGCGTAAAACGTGCGGCAATACCGGGATTTTCGACCGGCTTGTCTGACTGCGTCTGGTTGACGTTGTCGGTAAAGCGGGTACGAATCGGGCCGGGTTCAATCAGGCTCACCTTAATCCCGCTGTGGCGCAGCTCCATACGCAGGGCGTCAGACCAGGCTTCCAGCGCATACTTACTGGCGGCATACGCGCCGCGCCCGGGGGTAGAAATCAACCCCATCACGGAGGATGTCATCACGATACGCCCTTCACCGTGCGGCAACATGGCAGGCAGCAGGCGCATAGTGAGCTGATGCACACCAAAGAAGTTAGCGGAAAACTGCTGCTCTAACTGTTCGCGGGAGATGGTGGGGAGTGGGCCATAAACACCGTATCCTGCATTGTTGAACAGACCGAACAGACGATTGTTGGTCAGGGCAATGACCTCATCGGCTGCGCGTTCAATGCTTTCCGGCGAATCCAGATCCAGCAATACGCCGGTAAAACCCATCCCGTTCATGCGTTCGACGTCTTCGGGTTTACGGCAGGCTGCCAGAACCCAAAATCCCTGACGTTTTAATTCGAGGGCACTTTCAAGACCAATTCCGCTGGAACATCCTGTTATTAAGACCGATTTTTGCATAACTTTACCTGTCAGGATCTCAGCTGTGTGACGAGTCATGTTTAACTAAAGGGGCCAGTCGTGTTGCCATCCAGTCGGCAATAAACGGCTGAGCATCGCGATTGGGGTGGATACCGTCGTCCTGCATCCATTGGGGTTTCAGATAGACCTCTTCCATGAAAAATGGCAGCAGCGGAATATCAAACTCTTTGGCAAGCTTCGGGTAGATCGCGCTAAAGGCCTCATTATACCGACGACCGTAGTTGGCGGGCAGACGAATTTGCATGAGCAACGGTTTTGCATTCGCGGCCTTAATGTCCTGCAAAATGGTGCGCAGCGTTTGCTCCGTCTGCTGTGGCTGGAAGCCGCGCAATCCGTCATTACCGCCAAGCTCCACCAGCACCCAGCGTGGCTGATGTTGTTTGAGAAGGGCAGGCAGACGCGCCAGCCCCTGTTGTGAAGTATCGCCACTGATGCTGCCATTAATGACCGGCGTTTTTGTCTGCCATTTGTCATTAAGCAGCGCAGGCCACGCTGCGTTAGCGGCCATGCGATAGCCGGCGCTCAGGCTGTCACCCAGTACCAGTAACGTATCTGCCGCTGCCGCGCGGAAGGTCATCAGAATCAAAAACAGGAAGGGCAAATGCCAGCGGAAAACATTGTTGAAGTTCATCGTCTTAAGAAGTCCGTCGGTCAGGGTGAACACGAGCTGTCCATCCTCACCGGAGTTGAACTTGTTGTCAAACGCGCCGAAACCCTGGCGCTGATCGGTGAGTCAGGTTCCGGGAAATCGACGCTACTGGCCATTTTAGCCGGGCTGGATGACGGCAGCAGTGGCGAGGTTAATCTGGTTGGCCAGCCGCTGCACGCGCTTGATGAAGAAGCCCGCGCCGCACTGCGTGCCAGACATGTCGGCTTTGTCTTTCAGTCCTTCATGTTAATTCCCACCCTGAATGCGCTGGAAAACGTGGAGCTTCCTGGCCTGTTACGCGGTGAAAATACCTGCGAAAGCCGTGACCATGCCAAAGCGCTACTGGAACAGCTGGGGCTGGGCAAACGTCTTGACCATCTTCCGGCGCAGCTTTCCGGCGGCGAGCAGCAGCGCGTGGCGCTGGCGCGGGCATTTAATGGCCGCCCGGAAGTGCTCTTTGCCGACGAGCCTACCGGTAACCTCGACCGCCAGACCGGGGATAAAATTGCCGATCTGCTGTTTTCGCTCAACCGCGAACACGGCACAACGCTGATTCTGGTCACCCACGATCCGCAGCTTGCCGCCCGTTGCGATCGCCGGTTGCGGCTGGTCAACGGTGAACTTCAGGAGGAAGCATGATATCCCGCTGGTTCTGGCGCGAATGGCGCTCGCCATCGCTGCTGATTGTCTGGCTGGCCTTAAGCCTGGCGGTGGCCTGCGTACTGGCGCTTGGCAGCGTCAGCGATCGCATGGAAAAAGGCTTAAGCCAGCAAAGCCGCGAATTTATGGCAGGCGACAGGGCATTGCAAAGCTCGCGAGACGTGCCGCCCGCCTGGATTGAAGAAGCCCGCAAGCTGGGGCTGAAAGTGAGCGAGCAGCTTAGCTTCCAGACCATGACGTTTGCGGGGGACACCCCGCAGCTGGCGAGCGTTAAAGCCGTCGATGATATTTATCCTATGTACGGTGAGCTGCAAACCGACCCAGCAGGACTAAAACCTGCGCCCGGCACGGTGTTGTTAGCCCCGCGGCTGATGGCGTTGCTGAACCTGAAAACAGGCGACAGCATTGATGTCGGCGATGCCACCCTGAAAATTGCCGGGGAAGTGGTGCAGGAGCCTGATTCGGGGTTTAACCCGTTCCAGCTTGCGCCACGGTTATTAATGAACACCGCCGATGTGGCAAAAACCAACGCCGTACAGCCGGGGAGCCGCGTCACCTGGCGTTACAAGTTTGGCGGCACGCCCGCCCAGCTGGACGCATACGAAAAATGGCTCTTGCCGCAGTTAAAACCGGAACACCGCTGGTACGGGCTGGAGCAGGACGAAGGGGCGCTTGGCAAATCGCTTGAGCGGTCACAGCAGTTCCTGTTGCTCTCTGCGCTGCTCACGCTGTTGCTGGCCGTGGCGGCAGTGGCGGTGGCGATGGGGCACTACTGCCGCAGTCGCTATGACCTGGTCGCGATCCTCAAAACCCTTGGGGCGGGCAGGGCGCAACTGCGTAAGCTGATTGTCGGCCAGTGGTTAATGGTGCTGGCGCTGTCGGCGGTTACCGGCGGTGTAATGGGAGTGCTGTTTGAAAACGTGCTGATGATGCTGCTTAAACCGGTGCTGCCTGCCGCACTGCCTCCTGCAAGCTTATGGCCGTGGCTCTGGGCCGTGGGCGCGATGGTGGTGATTTCCTTGCTGGTGGGGCTACGCCCGTACCGGCTGCTGCTGGCCACACAGCCACTGCGCGTGCTGCGTCGTGATGTCGTGGCTAACGTCTGGCCGCTGAAATATTACCTTCCTGCGATTGTAGTGGTCGTGGTGGGGCTGCTTGCCTGGCTGATGGGGGGCAGTACCTTGCTCTGGGCCGTGCTGGCGGGAGCCGTGGTGCTGGCGGTACTGTGTGGCGTACTCGGCTGGATGCTGCTTAACGTACTGAAAGGGTTAACGATAAAATCGCTGCCTGTTCGCCTGGCGGTGAACCGTCTGCTGCGCCAGCCGTGGTCAACGCTGAGCCAGCTCTCCGCGTTTTCGCTGTCGTTTATGCTGCTGGCGCTGTTGCTGGTGCTGCGCGGCGATCTGCTGGACAGATGGCAACGCCAGCTCCCGCCCGAAAGCCCAAACTATTTCCTGATCAACATCGCGCCTGAACAGGTCACACCGCTGAAGGGGTTCCTGTCTGAGCACAAGATCGTGCCTGAATCCTTCTACCCGATTGTTCGCGCGCGCCTGACGCAAATCAATGGCAAGGTGACGGAAGGCAATCAGGATGAGGCGCTTAACCGCGAACTGAACCTGACCTGGCAGGACAAACGCCCGGATCATAACCCGATCACCGCCGGAACCTGGCCGCCAAAAGCCGGGGAAGTGTCGATGGAAGAGGGGCTGGCGAAACGCCTGAACATCGGGCTGGGAGATAAGGTCACCTTTACCGGTGACACGCAGGATTTCAGCGCTACGGTCACCAGCCTGCGTAAGGTGGACTGGGAAAGCCTGCGGCCGAATTTCTTCTTTATCTTCCCCGCGGGTGCACTGGACGGGCAACCGCAGAGCTGGCTGACCAGTTTCCGCTGGGAGAACGGCAACGGTATGCTGACCCAGCTTAACCGTGAGTTCCCGACCGTGAGCCTGCTGGATATCGGCGCGATCCTGAAACAGGTGGGACAAGTGCTGGAGCAGGTGAGCCGCGCCCTTGAAGTTATGGTAGTGCTGGTGACGCTCTGTGGCGTGCTGTTGTTGCTGGCTCAGGTGCAGGTCGGGATGCGTCAGCGCCATCAGGAGCTGGTGGTGTACCGTACGCTGGGGGCCGGGAAACGTCTGCTGCGCACTACCCTGTGGTGCGAGTTTGCCCTGCTGGGCCTGGTGGCTGGCCTGGTGGCGGCCATTGGTGCTGAAACGGCGCTGGCGGTACTCCAGACCCGGGTCTTTGACTTCCCGTGGGAGCCTGACTGGCGGTTGTGGTTCACACTGCCTGTTTGCGGTGCGGTGCTGTTGTCGCTGTGCGGCGGCTGGCTCGGTACGCGGCTGCTAAAAGGCAAAGCGCTGTTCCGTCAGTTTGTCAGTTAGTTGAGTTCCGTGATGATTGCGTACCGGTTTATATGCTGGTACGTAATCACTTAGTAGCACAAATCGATAATACCCATCATTTTAGTAGCACAAATCATTAAAAACCCACCCACACAGCCCTATATTTTCCAGTTAATATTCACCTGCTAAATATTTAGCAGCGTGTCTATCAAGGAAAAATAATGACTATAAAAAAAACAGCGCTGGCGGCAACGATCGGCGCGGCAGTGGCATTGACGTCTTTCGCAACTCAGGCGGAAATCACTGTTCTGAAACAAGATCCACAGGCGGGCGATCCGCTGAGCCGTCTTAACTTCACCGTTGGCGGCAGTATCCGTCCTCAGTTCAACATGATGACTGGCGACGGCGATAAAGGTTCCTACAAACGTAATGGCTTCGACGGCGGCACCCGTTTCCGTTTCGCAGCAGATTACTATCTGTTTGATGACATCAGCTGGGTAAGCTACTACGAGCTGGGTGTGAACATTCCTGCGCTGTTCGACTGGGATAACCACTACGCAGAAGGTGCAAACAACACCTCTCGCCGTATGCTGTACACCGGTCTGAAGAGCGACACCTGGGGTACGCTGACCTTCGGTCAACAGAACAGCGTTTACTATGATGTGGTTGGCGCGAAAACCGATATCTGGGACTACGACATGATCGGCCAGGCACCAGGTAACGGTATCAACGGCGACTACGACGGTTCTTATCGTTCACGCAAGATGCTGAAATATAAGAAAACCGTGGGCGATGCTGATATCTATGCATCCTACCTGTTCGAAGACGGTGAATACCTGCCAGGCAATGGCCTGCGTTACAAACGTAAAGGCGGCGGTTCACTGGGTCTGGATTATCACCTGACCAAAGATCTGACCTGGGGTACGGCGTGGAACTACACCCGCGCGGAAATGCGTAACCCGGAAAACAGCGACAGCAAAACCTACGATCAGAACATCCTGGGTACGGCGCTGAGCTGGACGCCTGATAACTGGACCTTCTCCGCGGGCGGCGGCTGGTACCAGAACTTCATGACCACCAAAAAAGTATCTACCAACAACTACTTTGCCGGTGACGCATGGGGTATTGAGTACTTCGCGGGCTACAAATTCCCAATCGGTCAGTATGCGGTTAAATCTATCCAGCCTTACTTCATGGGCGATCGCATCGAATACGTGAATGGTCGTAACTACCAGCGTATCGACAACGGCGTGGGTATCAGCTTCCAGCTGGATTACGGTTTCCGTGTTGACTACGAGCACGTGTTCACCTCCAGCACCGACGATCTGGGCGATATGAACCTGGTGCGTCTGCGTTACGACTTCTAAGTCGTCTGTTTCCCCGGTGGCGCTGCGCTTACCGGGGCTACAAAGCACGCGTAGGCGCCACCCGGCTTTTATCAGCGATCAAGCCACTCGGCTATTTCTTCGAACGTCCCGCGATACACAATCTTCTCTGCTTTCTTCTCCAGCTGATAGCCGTACATTGGGTCGTAATAATCATTCAACAGCGGCGCAAGCCAGCTAAAGTGCGCCCCGGTGCTGCCGGAACGTTGCTGTTCCAGAAGTGCGCTATCTAATAACGCGGTAAATTCAGCAAAGCGCTGTAGCCCCAGGCGGCGGCGAATGGCGAACAGACCGTGGTGCAGATACTCGCTGTACTCCTTCCAGCCTGTCTCTTCCCCATATGCGGCAGAAAAATCGGCCCACATATGGTCGAAATACTCTTCGCGCAGGCGCTCAAGGCGAATGTCGAACGGGTCGTCCACCACCACAATTGACGACTGCATCATGCGATCGCGCAGGCACTCCGGCAGGTGGTTAGAGCCAATCATGCGGCCTTCGTCTTCCAGCACCCAGCGTGCGGCATCTTTTTTTAATAGCTCAACCGCCAGCTGGTTCTCAAAACTTGCCTGCGAAAGCTGCGGCGTGAGCGTGCGGCCAAACGACGAGCCCCGATGGTGCGCCAGCCCTTCCAGATCGATCCCCTGCGCGTGCTGCTTCACCAGCAGGGTTTTACCGCTGCCGGTACAGCCGCCAATCAGCACCATCGGTTTTTGCACCTGCTCAACGGTGGCCTGAATGGCTGCCTGACGCAGCATCTTATAGCCACCTTTCACTAGCGGATAATCCACGCCGGCCTCTTTAAGCCAGGCCTGGGCGATATGCGAGCGCTGTCCGCCACGCGCGCAGCAGAAATAGCCGTCGGGATTTGCCAGGCTGGCTTCGCGCCAGGCCTGAATGCGCGCCTCGCGGGTGTCGCCTTTCACCAGGCTATGACCGAGCGCCAGCGCGGCTTCTGGCCCCTGACGTTTATAGCAGGTGCCAACGGCGGCGCGTTCGTCGTCGTTCATTAATGGCAGGTTGATTGCGGCGGGCATCGCGCCCTGTGCGAATTCGATCGGCGCGCGAACGTCGATTAAAGGGGTATCAGACGCGAGGATCGCGCGATAGTCCGTTCCATCGTGCATGGTGATTCCAGAAATCAAAACAGCAATGGAAGGGGATTTTACGCCGGGGAAGGGGAAGATCAACTCCCCGGCGGAGGAGACTTACGCGAGCTTCGACTGTGCCCAGACAATCCCGCTGGCGTACTCTGGTGGCAGCAGCGGAATAATGGCTTCAAGCGTCGCGCTCAGACGACCTTCATCGGTGTCGTTCAGGTTAAGGTGTCCCACCTTACGCCCCGGACGCACGTCTTTGTCGTACCAGTGCAGATGCACCAGTGGCAGCTTCAGCCAGTCGTAGTTCAGATCGGTACCGATCAGGTTGATCATCACCGACGGGCTGTTCACCACCGGCTGCGGCAGCGGCAGGTCTGTAATGGCGCGCAGGTGCAGCTCAAACTGGCTGATGGATGCGCCGTTTTGCGTCCAGTGCCCGCTGTTGTGCACGCGCGGAGCCAGTTCGTTAATCAGCAGCCCGGCAGGAGTGACAAAGCACTCCATCGCCATCACGCCCACATAACCCAGCTCATGCATGATGGCCGAGAGCATATCTTCTGCCTGTGCCTGCTGCGCGGCATTCGCCTGCGGGAAGGCGACGCTGGTGCGCAGAATGCCATCCTGATGCAGGTTGTGCGTCAGCGGATAAAACACGGTGCTGCCATCGTGTGCACGCGCGCCAACCAGCGAGACTTCGCCGCTAAAGTTGATGCCCTGCTCAACAATGCACTCACCGTAGCAATCATCCGGCAGTTCGGCGGTTTCGCTGGCACGTAAGCGCCACTGCCCGCGGCCGTCGTAACCACCCACGCGACGCTTCACAATCGCCAGTTCACCGAGCATGGCAAACACATCGTTCCACTCGCTTTTATCGGACAGCAACTGCCACGGCGCGGTCGCCAGACCAAGCTTGTCGAACAGCTGTTTTTGGGTCAGGCGGTCGGCAATGATCGGAAACACATCGCGGTTAACAAAAGCGTTATGACGCGCCAGCTCACGGGTCAGGGCTGTTTCCGGCCAGCGTTCGATCTCGGCGGTGATCACGCTCTGATGAAAAGGCACGGCTTCCGGTTCGGCATCCAGCCCGACGGGCCAGACGGAAATTCCCAGCGGTTCACCGGCCTGGCGCAGCATCCGGCCGAGCTGACCGTTGCCGAGAACGCAAACCTGTTTCATGCCGCACCCCGCGGATCCGGGTTATCCAGCACTTCGTCGGTCTGGGCTTTACGCCACTCAGCCAGACGCTGATGCAGGGCTTTATCGTGAGTCGCCAGAATCTGTGCGGCCAGCAGCGCAGCGTTTGCCGCACCGGCTTTGCCAATCGCCAGCGTACCCACCGGAATACCGCGTGGCATCTGAACAATAGAGTAAAGGCTGTCAACGCCGCTTAATGCTGCGCTTTGTACCGGAACACCTAATACTGGCACCAGCGTTTTTGCGGCAATCATGCCTGGCAGATGTGCTGCGCCGCCCGCACCGGCAATGATCACCTCGTAACCGTTCTCTTCAGCGCTTTCGGCAAAGCTGAACAGTTTATCGGGTGTACGGTGTGCGGAAACCACTTCAACGTGGTGCGGAACATTCAGGATTTCGAAGATTTCGGCGGTGAACTGCATGGTAGCCCAGTCGCTTTTGGACCCCATCACGATGGCGACACGCGCCGGATTATTGCGGGAAGACATGCGTCTTAAAACTCCTGTGGTGCGAAACACACTGCTTTCGAGGGCACAGAGAATAGCATGTAATACGGGCAAGGAAAACGGTTGCGCGGCTAAAACTTGAGCCGTTGTGGCCACCCGCGCATAACAAAACAGACCGCATCTGGCGGTCTGTTTAGCGAAAATCTCTGGCGATTTTTACAGGAGATTTCCTGCTGTCAGGTTTTCTTTATCGAATGCATGGCCGACATCAATATGATTTTCCATGCTGGTGTCGATATTCGAACCTGCTTCCGGGGTGGAGAAGTGATGCTCCGCCGCCATCGCGCCAGTGGACAGGACAGCGGCCAGCAGCAGGGTGCTCACGATGCTGATTGTTTTCATTCTCTGTTCCTTACTCATCGTATTGTCGCTGTCGCTGGTCTGTTTACTGGCGGCACGGCAATCAGGGGTCTTATTTAGTCAGTTCCGCAGTCATGTGAACGCGGTTGTTGAACTGTGCGCTGGTGATTTTGTATGACGCACCCTGTTCAGCAGCCTGAGCGGCAATTTTGGCTTCTGCACGGTCAATGGTAGAGGCGGTAGCACTGACGCTCTGAGCGAAAGAACCGAAAGAGATCAGAGAAAGAGCGGCAACTGCAACGAAAGTTTTGATGGATTTCATGGTCGTATTCCTTAAGTGTTTTGTCTGTAGTAGGGCGTGTTGCCCTGATGTGATAAATAATAGACCGACCATGGATTGATTAAAATCGAAACAATTTGCCAACATCATTCAAAAAAATTGAATTCATTTGATCATTTAGTGCGGTGGGGTATCAGAAAGGAAATGCGATCAGCTCCACGCTCTCGGGCGTGACTTTTACCATTGAGCCTTCGCTGTGCCAGGCTCCCAACACGACGCGATGAGCGGGTTCGCTGTTGATGGTAAGCGAATGGACGTCCGGGCGATGGGTATGACCGTGGATCAGCCATTGCACGCGATGTTTTTCCATCACATCGATAACCGCCTGTGGGTTAACGTCCATGATGGTCATGGATTTGCTGCTGTTGGCGGCTTTACTGCCTGCGCGCATTTTCGCAGCGATGCGATTGCGGATAAACAGCGGCAGAGCGAGGAACAGCGTTTGGATCCACGGGGTGTGGACTTTGGCGCGAAATGCCTGGTAGCCGGTATCGTCGGTGCAGAGCGTATCGCCGTGCATGATCAACACCTTACGGCCATACAGGTCGAGCACCTGTTCTTCCGGCAGTAAGGTCATGCCGCTTTCACGGGCATAACGTTTGCCGAGCAGGAAATCACGATTGCCGTGGATGAAGTAGCAGGGGACCCCGGAATCGACCAGCGCTTTAATGGCGGCGGCAATGTCGTGGTGCAGCGGGTTGGGATCGTCGTCGCCAATCCAGGCTTCAAACAGGTCGCCCAGAATGTAAAGCGCATCGGCGTTTTTGGCTTCACCGCGTAAAAAACGCAGAAAACCGGCGGTGATCGCCGGTTCTTCTGTTTGCAGGTGTAAATCTGCAATAAAGAGTGTCGCCACGAATTACTCGCTGACGGTCACGCTTGTAATCACAACGTCTTCTTTAGGAACGTCCTGGTGCATACCGCTGCGGCCAGTAGAAACGCCTTTGATCTTGTCAACAACGTCCATACCTTCAACCACTTCTGCGAATACGCAGTAGCCCCAGCCTTGCAGGCTTTCGCCAGAGAAGTTCAGGAAGTCGTTGTCAGCCACGTTGATGAAGAACTGCGCGGTTGCTGAGTGTGGAGCCTGAGTACGGGCCATTGCCAGCGTACCACGGGTGTTTTTCAGACCGTTGTTTGCTTCGTTTTTGATCGCTTCTTTAGTTTCTTTCTGGTTCATGCCAGGTTCGAAACCGCCGCCCTGGATCATAAAGCCGTTGATCACACGGTGGAAGATGGTGTTGTTGTAGAAACCTTCGCGGCAGTAGTCCAGGAAGTTTTTAACTGTTTCAGGCGCTTTGTCATCAAAAGTCTTGATTACGATATCGCCATGATTAGTGTGGAAAGTAACCATTTTTGCATCCTGTTCCGTTATTGTGGTGCGTCAACCCGTGTTCGGGTCACATATAGGGGCTTGTTATAGCATAACCACAGGATGCGATCACCTTGCATTGTGTGCTGCTTCGGGTTTGAATTACGGGTAGAATACCCGGTTTTCGTCCACACACGTGTTTACATGGAATCTTCGATGTTAAAAATCTTTAATACAATGACGCGCCAAAAAGAGGAATTTAAACCTATCCATGCCGGGGAAGTCGGCATGTACGTGTGTGGTATTACGGTTTACGATCTCTGTCATATCGGTCATGGCCGCACCTTTGTTGCTTTTGACGTGGTTTCTCGTTACCTGCGTTTTCTGGGCTACAACCTGAAGTATGTGCGTAACATCACCGACATCGACGACAAAATCATTAAACGCGCTAATGAAAACGGTGAGAGCTTTGTCGCGCTGGTGGATCGCATGATCGTTGAAATGCACAAAGACTTTGATGCATTAAATATTCAGCGCCCGGACAGCGAGCCGCGTGCGACCCACCATATTCATGAAATTATCGATATCACTGAGAAGCTGATCGAACGTGGTCACGCCTATGTGGCGGATAACGGCGACGTGATGTTCTCTGTGCCGACCGATCCGGCATACGGCAAATTGTCCCGTCAGGATCTGGATCAGTTGCAGGCCGGCGCGCGCGTTGACGTTGTTGACGTGAAGCGTAACCCGATGGACTTTGTCCTGTGGAAGATGTCCAAAGAGGGCGAACCAAGCTGGCCATCCCCGTGGGGTGAAGGCCGTCCGGGCTGGCACATCGAGTGTTCAGCGATGAACTGCAAACAGCTGGGCAAACATTTCGACATTCACGGTGGCGGCTCTGACCTGATGTTCCCGCACCACGAAAACGAAATCGCGCAGTCTACCTGTGCGCACGGCGGTGAGTACGTTAACTACTGGATGCACTCCGGAATGGTGATGGTTGACCGCGAGAAGATGTCGAAATCGCTCGGCAACTTCTTCACCGTGCGTGACGTACTGAAGTATTACGATGCGGAAACCGTGCGTTACTTCCTGATGTCCGGCCACTATCGCAGCCAGCTGAACTACAGCGAAGAGAACCTGAAACAGGCGCGTTCTGCGCTGGAGCGCCTGTACACCGCGCTGCGCGGTACCGACAAATCGGTAGCAGCAGCCGGTGGCGAAGCCTTTGAAGCGCGCTTTGTTGAGGTGATGAACGACGACTTCAACACCCCGGAAGCCTACTCCGTGCTGTTTGATATGGCGCGTGAAGTGAACCGCCTGAAATCAGAAGATATGGCAGCGGCCAATGCGTTGGCATCCCATCTGCGTAAGCTTTCTTCAGTGCTTGGCCTGCTGGAGCAGGAGCCGGATGTGTTCCTGCAAAGCGGCGCGCAGGCGGACAATGGCGAAGTGGCAGAGATTGAAGCCTTGATCAAAGCACGTCTGGAAGCGCGTCAGGCGAAAGACTGGGCGGCGGCAGATGCGGCGCGTAACCGTCTGACCGAGATGGGTATCATTCTGGAAGATGGCGCGCAGGGTACCACCTGGCGTCGTAAGTAAGTCTGTAACGCCCGGTCGCGCTGACGCTTACCGGGCCTACAACATCGTGACCGTAGGCCGGGTAAGGCGTAGCCGCCACCCGGCTTTTTTACGCCGATTCCCTTGCAATAAGTTGCCCGGAAAGGGTGATCCTCTGGGTTTGCAGTTCCGGCTCTTTCAGCTTGCGGATAATCAGCCCGGCGGCCTGACGCCCGGTTTCCTCGCTGGCTGACGACACGTAAGTGAACGACGGCGAGGTGAGATTGACGTGCAGCATATCCTCAAAACCCACCAGCGCGACCTGCTGGGTTAAAAACACATCTTTCCCGACGGTGCGGCCAACATGATGAATGCCTGAAATCGAGCCGATCATGGCATCGGGCGAGTGGCAGAGCAGGGCGGTAATGGTGTTGTTCTTCTCAAGAAGCTGGCGGGTGACAAAACTGGCCGCCTGGGTGTCGTCGCTACAGGCGGGAGCGGACTCCTCACGATTCACCAGGCCGTACTGGGCCATGGCGCTGCGAAATCCCAGCAAACGCTGCTCCCGGATAAGGCAACCTTCACGCCCGCCAATATAGGCAATATTGCGATGTCCGCGCTCGATCAGATAGCGTGTGGCGAGGTTAGCCGCCTGGCGGTTATCACGCATCACCAGATTGCAGGGCTCATTCAACAGCGACTGGGACACCACAACCAGCGGTAGCGGGCAATCACGGATCTGAGGGGGTAATGTCGAGGTGCGAGTATCCGACGCCAGATAAATTACACCGGCAACGCCCTGTTGTTTAAACGAAAGCAGGCAGCGCTCCAGATGTTCATGATCGTTGAGCGGCTGGCCAAGAAAAACCATGTATCCCTGTTTTTCCAGCTCCTGAACAATGCTCGCCATCACTTTGATGGAAAAACTGTCGCTGAAATCGCGCAGGATCAGGCCAATAAGGTTGGAAGTGTTAGCGCGAAGATTGGCTGCGGCCGTGTTGTGCACATAGCCAAGCGTATTGATGGCAGCGTGGACTTTCTCAATGGTGGCTTCTGAGATTTTGCCTTTCTGGCGCAATACCAGAGAAACGGTCGAAACCGAGACACCGGCCTGTTTTGCGACATCAATGATGCTGACTTTCTTCAAAACCGCTCCCTGAAATTTACCGATTATCAGCCAGATACAACAATGCGTCTCCCAGACTACAGGAGACGCGTCGTGCAGGCATCTTATTATTTGCCGATCATCGTGGACATGGTCTGGGCAATAAACTGTGCTCTGGCACCGAAAATCACCTGAATACCGTTATCGCCGACGAAGACGACGCCGCGAGCCCCCAGTCCGTTAAGGCCGTCTTTATCCACGTCATCACTTTTTGACACTTCCAGACGCAGACGGGTAATGCAGGAGCCGACGGAGTTGATGTTCTGCGCACCACCCAGCAGGCTGATGATTTCCGTTGCCAGTTCGGTGTCGGTTTTATCGTCCGCGTTGGCGGTCACTTCGGTACGGCCTGGCGTTTTCACGTCGAAACGACGGATAACAAAGCGGAACGTGAAGTAGTAAATCAGCGCCATTGGAATGCCAATGATGATGGCGTTCAGGAAGTTGGTCTGATAGCCGTTAAACGATGGCAGGATCCCGAACGACAGGTAATCGATAAAGCCCGCAGAGAAGGACTTGGCGATATGCGCATGTAACAGGTACATCGTCATATAGGCCAGACCCGCCATGATGGCGTTAAAGACATACAGAATCGGTGCCACGAAGATAAAGGTGAATTCAACCGGCTCGGTGATCCCTGTCAGGAAGCAGGTGAGCGCCGCAGAGAACAGAATACCGGCAGCGATTTTTTTATTTTTGGTATGAGCTTCATGATACATCGCCAGACATGCCGCAGGCAGTGCGAACAGCATCAGCGGGAATTCACCCTGCATGAATTTACCGGCGTTCTGGTAAGTGTTGCTGCTGAAGGATTTCACCCCTTCTTCCAGCATCTTGAACCAGATGGTCTGGTCGCCGTGGATAACCTGACCCGCCTGGGTGGTGTAATCCCCGAACGAGTACCAGAAGGACGGATACCAGATGTGGTGCAGGCCGAGCGGGATCAGCGCGCGTTCCACCAGACCAAAGATAAAGGTCGAGGCCGCCTGATTATCGCCGTTCACGACAACCGAGAGCGCATCAATACCGGACTGAATATGTTGCCAGACATACGGCAGCAGCAGGCCCATCAGGAATGAGAGGAACGCCGTTGCAATCGCCACGAAGCGCTTACCGGAGAAGAAGCCCAGGAATTCCGGCAGCTGCATGGTGTGGAAGCGGTTATAGCACCATGCCGCGAGAATACCGCAGATCAGGCCGCCGAAGACGCCCATCTGCAGCGTCGGGATGCCGACGACCATGGCGTACTTACCGCCCTGGGAGGCCATTTCCGGCGTGATGCTCAGTACGGTGCTGATGGTAATATTGGTGACAAACACAGATACCGCCGCAGACAGCGCCGCAATACCGGATTCCGATGCCAGACCGACGGCAGAGCCAATGGCAAACAGCATCGGCAGGTTATCAAAGATAACTCCGCCCGCGTTCATCATCAGCGGTAGATGAAACTTATCCCCGAAGGCCAGCAGCAGGCCCGCAGCGGGAAGCAGTGAAATTGGCAGCATTAAGGCGCGACCAATCATCGATAACTTAGACAGCGATTTAACAAACCCTGATATCAGACCCATGCTGATCTTCCCCCGAGTAGCGCTTTTTTTAGCGCTGTTATTGTAAGTAGAACGTTTTAGTAGAACGTTCTACTTATCGTGGGCAAAGAGTGAAAAACGCGCAACCGAATTTTTACTTTTCAACAGATGAAATAGTGATTATTTGAAGTTGATCGATAAATAACCGCGATGGGTGTGAGGGGATTGTAAGAGAAATTGCCGGGTGGCGGCTGCGCCTTACCCGGCCTACAAACGGAGACTGCACGTAGGCCCGGTAAGCGTAGCGCCACCGGGCATTAAACGGCTCAGGCCGTAACGGTAACGCTCTGACCTTCAAAACTCACGGTCTGGCCCGCGACAATTTTGCAGCGCTTGCGGGTTTCCACCGCGCCGTCCACTAACACCAGCCCGTCGGCAATGGCGATTTTGGCCTGTGCGCCGCTTTCGCTCCAGCCTTCCAGCTTGAGTAGATCGCACAGCTCAACGTGCGGGTGTTTACCTAATGAAAATGTGGCCATCTTACGCTTCCTTTACGTCGTGATACTCAACGCACGCCTGCAATGTATTCTGAATCAGTGTGGCAACGGTCATCGGGCCTACGCCGCCCGGTACCGGAGTAATGTAAGACGCGCGCGCTGCGGCATCTTCATAAACCACATCGCCCACCACTTTGCCGCTTTCCAGACGGTTAATGCCCACGTCCACGACAATTGCGCCTTCTTTGATCCACTCGCCAGGAATAAAGCCCGGCTTACCAACTGCCACGATCAGCAGGTCAGCGTTCTCAACGTGGTGACGCAGGTTTTTGGTGAAGCGGTGGGTGACGGTGGTGGTGCAACCCGCCAGCAGCAGCTCCATGCTCATCGGACGGCCAACGATGTTGGATGCGCCAATCACCACGGCATTCAGGCCGTAGGTGTCGATGTTGTAACGCTCCAGCAGCGTCACGATTCCGCGCGGCGTGCACGGACGCAGACGCGGCGCACGCTGGCACAGGCGGCCGACGTTATACGGATGGAAACCGTCGACGTCTTTGTCTGGTGCGATACGCTCCAGCACTTTTACGTTGTCGATGCCCGCAGGTAACGGCAGCTGTACCAGAATGCCGTCAATTTCTTTATCGGCGTTCAGGGTGTCAATCAGCTCAAGCAGTTCTGCTTCGCTGGTGGTTTCTGGCAGATCGTAAGAGCGGGAAACAAAGCCCACTTCATCACATGCCTTACGTTTGCTGCCGACATAAATCTGCGATGCCGGGTTGCTGCCAACCAGCACAACAGCCAGCCCAGGGGCGCGAAGTCCGGCCGCTTTACGCGCCTTCACTTTTTCCGCAACCTCAGAGCGCACCTGCTGCGCAATCGTTTTACCGTCAATAATCTTTGCTGCCATCAGAGAGAAGATTCCGTCTGTAACGTTTGAAAGGGGGATTGCCTATATTTTGTCAGAAGCGAGCGCCGCTGTCAGTCACCCTTTGCGAGATTTCCTTCACGGCCTCAAAACCCCTGATTAACGCATGGTCAATTTCTTAGGGTGGTTTAGGATGTGGCCTGGTTAAATCGCAGCGTTTTGACATATTTTAAAATACATTCATAAGCTACTTTGTTCCCTCTGAAATAATCATTCAATTTAACCAATTGATTGTGATTTTTATTCCCGATATTCGCGGGAAGGGTATTTTACATATTTAAAGGAATAGCTATGAAACTCAGCAATATTGCATCTACCGTTATTGCTACACTGGCGCTGGTTGCCGGTGCCGCTCATGCGGAAGATACCACGACACCTGTTTCCGTTAATGGCGGTACCGTTCATTTTAAAGGTGAATTAGTGAATGCGGCCTGTTCAGTTAATACTGAATCTTCCGAACAGACGGTTAATCTTGGTCAATATCGCACGGCGAAATTCACTAAAATTGGTGACACCACCTCAAATATTCCCTTCAACATCGTTCTGAATGATTGCGATCCGCTGGTGGCGAAAACCGCGGCCGTTGCGTTCACAGGGCCACTGGATGCCACAGACAAAACCCTGCTGGCAGTCACTTCCGGGAACAACGACAACTCTGCTAAAGGCGTGGGTATCGAGATCCTCGACAGCAAATCTACCACCCTGACGCCAGACGGCGCGACCTTCTCTGCGGCGCAGAGCCTGATTGAAGGGACTAACACCCTGAGCTTCACTGCACGCTATAAAGCCACCGCAGCCGTCACCGAGCCAGGTCAGGCAAATGCGGATGCAACGTTCGTGATGAAATACGAATAAGTCTGTTTAACAGGGAGGTTTACGGCCTTACGGATGAGGCCCGTCATACGCTAAAGCCGGGAACGAAGGATGACTTGGACTGGGATACTGTTGCTGCTGGCCTGCTCTGTCGCGCCGTCAGTGATGGCACATACCGTGGTAGTGGATGGCGGACGCGTTCACCTCAACGGTGAGCTGGTTAATGGTGGCTGCGCCGTTGCGCCCGACAGCCAGAATATGCGTATCGACATGGGACAGTACCGCACTAACGCGTTTTCCGGCGTGGGAAGTTTTTCAACGGTGAACATCCCTTTCACCGTGCGATTGCTGGACTGTCGCGTGGATGTCTCGCGCGTGGTGGCTATTCAGTTTCAGGGGGTAACGCCCACTGAAGATCCGCAGGTTTTTCTGGCAACCTCCCGCCCCGGAGAGACGCCCGTCAGCAGCGGTGTAGGGCTGGCACTTTTTGACGAACAACAGCGCCAGATTATCCCTAATGAAACGACCGTCAGCCGGTTAACGATAGATACCCGCGAGCTGGCTTTTCATTTCAGCGCCCGTTATCGGGCTATTTCCGAACACCTTGTACCAGGCCGTATTCAGTCGGATGTCTGGTTCACGTTGATTTATCCCTGACGCGCCTGCACCTGCGAACAAATAACGAAAGGTATTGTTGTGATGAACACCCTATTTAAACCAGGACTGATTATTTCACTTATTTTGCTGCTGGTGTCGACATCCGCAAATGCCTCCGGTGGTATCGCTCTGGGGGCCACGCGCGTTATTTATCCGGCAGAGGCGAAACAAACGTCGCTTGCAATAACCAACAGTAATAAACAAGAGCGATATTTAATTAACGCGTGGATTGAAAATGCCAGCGGACAAAAAGAGAAAACGTTCGCCGTTACGCCGCCGCTGTTTGTCAGCGAGCCGGACAGCGAAAACACGCTGCGAATTATTTACGCCGGGCCAGCACTGCCTGCTGACCGCGAATCGCTGTTTTACATGAACGTGAAGGCTATCCCGTCGGTGAATAAATCCCATCTGGAAGGCAACAACGTCCTGCAACTGGCTATTTTATCGCGCATCAAGCTGTTTGTGCGGCCTAAAAACCTGGCGATGCCGCCGGAAGAGGCGCTTTCGCAGCTCCGTTTTGAGCGTATCGGCAATCAGCTCAGGGTGAGTAATGCCTCACCTTATTACGTCACGCTGGTCAATTTATCTCTCGGCGGGAAGAGCCTGGAAAATCTGATGATTGCCCCGAAAAACACGGCGCAGCAGGCGCTTCCGGCGGCGGCTGGCGGTGTCCTTTCCTGGCAGAGCGTAAATGATTATGGCGCCATTACGCCGGCGCGTAGCGTTAAGCTGTGAGCAGAGTCAGGGCGATGAAGACTTATCAATGGCGTGCCTGTCCGGTGGCTCTGGCGCTGATGGCCGCACTCTGGCCGCAAAGCGGCTTCAGCGAAAGCTACTTTAATCCGGCGTTTTTGTCTGATGACAGCGCAGGCGTGGCGGATTTGTCGCGTTTTGAGAAAGGCCATCAGCAAGCCCCTGGCGTCTATCGCGTGGATATCTGGCGCAACGACGAATTTATCGGCACTCAGGATGTACGCTTTGAGAAAGCAACCGGGAATCCGCCGCCGGTGGCGGGCGGGCTTTCGGCTTGTGTCACTCGCGCCATGCTTGACCGTTTTGGCGTCAACATTGCCGCCTTCCCTGAACTGGCGGACGTGCAGGGCGATGCCTGTGCGCCGCTGACCACAGCGCTACCTGGCAGCGAAGTCGTTTTTAACTTTGCCTCTTTGCGGCTTAACGTCAGCCTGCCGCAGGTGGCGATGCAGAACAGCGTACGGGGCTACATTCCCCCTGAACAGTGGGATGACGGGATCCCCGCTGCGCTGCTCAACTACAGTTTTACCGGCAACCGGGGCAGCGACGACGACAGTTATTATCTGAATCTGCAAAGCGGGCTGAACTACGGTGCCTGGCGTCTGCGCAACAACGGCGCGTGGCGCTATTCGCAAAACAACGGCGAGCGGCACAGCAACTGGGAAAATATTGGCACCTGGGCACAGCGCAGCATTATTCCCCTTAAAAGCGAGCTGGTGCTGGGTGACAGCAATACCGGTAACGACGTGTTTGATAGCATCGGTTTTCGCGGCGGGCGGCTCTACTCTTCTGACAGCATGTACCCGGACAGCCTTCAGGGCTACGCGCCCACAGTGCGCGGTATCGCCCGTACGCCTGCGAAAGTGGTTATTCGCCAGAACGGGTATGTGATTTACCAGAGCTATGTCCAGCCCGGTGCTTTTGCGATAAACGATCTGAACCCCACTTCCTCCAGCGGTGACCTGGAAGTCACTGTAGAAGAAAAAGACGGTAGCCAGCAGCGCTACACGGTGCCGTATTCCACCGTGCCACAGCTTCAGCGTGAAGGGCGCTGGAAGTATGACCTGGTGGCGGGGGACTACCGCAGCGGGAACAGCGAGCAGGATACGCCATTCTTCACTCAGGGGACGTTAATTGCCGGTCTTGCCGATGGTTACACGCTTTACGGCGGTACGCAGCTGGCATCACGTTACACGGCGCTGGCCATCGGTGCCGGGAAAAACCTCGGTGACTGGGGGGCGATATCGCTCGACCTGACCCACGCCCGCAGCCAGCTTGCTGATGACAGCCGCCACGAAGGTCAGTCGCTACGCTTCCTCTACGCGAAATCCCTGAACGGATTTGGCACCAACTTTCAGTTGCTCGGTTACCGCTACTCCACAAAAGGGTTTTACACCCTGGATGATGTGGCCTGGCGCTCGATGGAAGGCTATCAATACGGCGACAGCCAGGACGATGACGGCGTGGCGGACGTGCAGAGCTATCACAATCTGACGTGGAATAAAAAAGGGCGCTTCCAGCTCAATATCTCCCAGTCGCTGGGGGATTACGGATCGCTGTATGTCTCTGGCAGCCAGCAAAGCTACTGGGGAACCAGTGAATCAAACGTCTGGTATCAGCTTGGCTACGCGGGCGGCATTCAGGGCATCAGCTATTCCGTCTCCTGGTCGTGGAATAAAGCCGTGGGGATCGACGGCACAGACCGGATCGCCTCGTTTAACGTCTCGGTTCCTTTCAGCCTGTTCACGCGCCACGATTATCGACGTGATAACGCCATTGACCGGGCTTATGCCACGGCGTCAGCCAGCCGGAATAACGACGGTGACAGCAGCTGGCAAACCGGGATCAGCGGCACCTTGCTTGAAGACCGTAATCTGAACTACAGCGTGACCCAGGGGCATACCAGCAATAACGGCGCCAGCGGAAGTGCCAGCGCCAACTGGCAGGCGACCTACGGCACCCTGGGTGTGGGCTACAACTACGCGCGCGATCAACATGATCTCAACTGGCAGTTTTCTGGCGGCATCGTCGGCCACGAAAATGGCGTGACCTTCAGCCAACCGCTGGGGGATACCAACGTTCTGATCAAAGCGCCGGGAGCATCAGGAGTGAGCGTGGAAAACCAGACTGGAGTGAAAACCGACTGGCGCGGCTACGCGGTGATGCCGTATGCCACGGTCTACCGCTATAACCGTGTGGCGCTGGATACCAACACCATGAGCAACAATACCGATATCGAAAACAACGTGAGCAGCGTAGTGCCGACAAGAGGCGCGCTGGTCCGTGCCAGCTTTGATGCCCGGATCGGCGTACGCGCGTTACTGACCGTCAGACGCGGCGATCAACCCGTGCCGTTCGGTGCTGTAGTGCGTGAAACCCAAAGCGGCGTTACCAGCATGGTGGGGGATGACGGGCAGATTTACCTCAGCGGATTACCGCTGGAAGGGGATCTGTTGATCCAGTGGGGCGACGGGATGCAGTCCCGGTGTCGCGCGCACTACCGCTTACCACCTGATAGCCAGAACCAGGCCATTACCATGGCGGGGGCAAGCTGTGATCGATAACAGGAACTCAATAATGAAATTTCCCCACACGCTATTGGGCGCGGTACTGCTGTGTGGCGCGCTGCCTGCGTGGGCAACGGTGTGTCAGAATGCCGACGGTGTTGCGAAGGACATCTCTTACGATCTCTCAAACGTCTTTGACAGCTCTAACAACAAGCCCGGGCAGATTGTCACCCTGGCGCAAAAATCCGGGCTGGTCGGGGTGAACGCTATCTGCCCGAAGGGCACTTCCGGCAAATCGACCATGCGCAGTTACGTCACGGACCTGCCCATCACCACCGAGATAGACAGCTACAAATATGTGAAGCTGAATGACTATCTGGATGGCGCGATGCAGATCCACGACGATTACGCCGGGACGTTTTATCCGCCAGCGAACTACATCCAGATGGGTCAGCACCCTAATGTGCCAAACAACAAAGCCTTTCCGGTCACGGATTCGAAGCTGGTGTTTCGCCTCAGGGTGACGCGCCGGTTTATCAATATGGTGGTGATCCCGCAGCAGACCATGTTCAGGGTCTATGTCACCACCACATCGTCAGACCCGCTCAGCACGCCGGTTTACACCATCAGCTACAGCGGGACGATCCAGGTGCCGCAAAGCTGCGAAATTAATGCCGGCAAAGTAGTGGAATTTGATTTTGGTGAAATTGGTGCATCGCTGTTTAGCCAGGCCGGAGCCGGAAATCGCCCGGACAAGGTTTCGCCACAGACAAAAACGATCGCCATCAAATGCACCAATGTGGAAGCCAATGCTTACCTGTCCATGCGTATTGAAGCTGAGCAAACCTCTGGCAATGCGCTGGTTTCCGATAATCCTGATTTGGGGTTTGTCATTGCGACAAAAAACGGCACCCCGCTAACGCCCAACAACCTGACCAGTAAAATTCCATTCCGTCTGGATGACAGCGCGCAGGCGCAGGTGGGGATCAGAGCCTGGCCGGTCAGTATCACGGGCAACAAACCCGCCGAAGGGCGTTTTACCTCTCGCGGGTATTTGCGCGTGGATTATGAATAAAGGAGGCGTAATGCGACGCTGGAGTAAAGCACTGCTGCTGGTAGCGCTGGTTCACGCGAACGCCCATGCCACCACGGCACTGGGGGAAATCAACATTGAGCTGTATGGCAATATTGTGGATTTCACCTGTGTCGCGGAAGGCAGCGACAGCGACAAAATCGTGACGCTGGGCACCTGGCCGACAAAACAACTCAGCACCACCGGGAGCCGGACGCAGCCGGTGCCCTTTACGCTGAAGCTGACCGGATGCCCGCCCGGCGCGGCATCGATAACCTTTTCAGGAAAAGAGGACGGGAGCGGCAGCGGTTTACTGGCTCTGAATGATTCAAGCCAGGCCAGCAATGTTGCGGTGGAAATCCGCGATCGGGATAAAACACGTCTGGCATTGCAGCAGGCCAGTCAGACGGTGGCGGTAGACGCCCAGGGAAACGCAGAGCTGTCGTTTTATGCCAATTATATTGCCACGGCCGATAACCCGCAGCCCGGCAGGGCAGATGCCGATGCCACCTTTATGATTAATTATAATTGAAACTGACCGCACTCCCTGAAACTCGCATAAGTTGCAGGGAGTGAATTCAGGTTAAAGTAATTCGTGGGCTTTCGCGTAATCAATTAACTCAACAATGCTTTGCACACCCAGCTTAGAATAAATATTGGATTTGTGAGCGCTTATTGTTTTGTTACTGAGCAAGAGCTGCTCGGCGATTTCTTTATTCGATAACCCATTTGCCAGATACCGCAGCACCGTCACTTCCCGGTTTGATAACGGCATGTCTATATCCATTCCTTTGTGTGTTCCCAGGTGATTTATAAAATTGAGTGTTTCTGATGGAAAAAATGAATATCCCGTCAATAACATTTCAACCGCATTATAGATCTCCCCCAGGTCTTTTCGCTTACTGACAAAGCCGTTTGCTCCGGCGCGAATGGCGCGCCCGGCGTAAAACGCCTCTGATTTTGAGGACAGGAAAAGAACTTTAATGTCCTTATTTAAGTTTTTGATTCTCTTGAGTAATGCGAATCCGTCAGTCCCGGTCAGTTCGATGTCCAGGATCACCAGATCAATCGCATGGTTGCGTATACAATCAAGAACTTCATGGCTGTCACCTGACTTGAGCTTAACCACGATATTTTTATTTTTCTGTAGCAGGACTTCTATCGACATTCTGACAATAGGGTGTTCGTCCATAATGATAACGGATGCCGGTTTCATTTTATATGCCTCAGATTGTTAAAAGCGTTGTGCAGGGTTTTGCTAAAACTCTCGGAAAGTCGGAAGGATAATTATGCAGATCCTTATACGGTGGTAATTCCCTGGAAGAGCGAAAGCATCCTTGTTTACGTAGTGATAAATTCAATGCCTCAGCGCGGATTGTTAAATTGGCTGGTGGTGGCAAAAGTGTTTTCTTATTCATATTTGAAACACGTCTTATTATACCGCTTAAGCTTTCTCCGAAAAGCCTGTAAATTATGTTTTGCGTGTTGCGCTATATTATCTTCTGGAAGCCAATATCTATTAATTTAATTTTAGCTGAAATGACCTGATATTTCTTATACAGCAATGCATCATCTTTATGTAATAACAAAAAATGACATATCTCTCTATATGTTGATCGGTTGTTAAAAATTTAAACCCGAAACCCTGAGTCATTTTTCCTGGTGTTAGCGAAGCGATCGCTGACACAGGCCGTGGTGCCGCCAACGGCAGGCGCTGATGCTCTCAAGGAAAATCTTGTGACTGAACAGCAGGATATGCTGCATTTTTGTCTTCCTGGCTGCTGTCTTTCTCACTAATCTGCTTGTTTTTGCATCATTATCATCTTATTAACGGAATCACTATTATTTTAACGCTTGGTTGAAAGGACTGCCTGTTCGGGTTTTTGTGGTATTTCGCGTTGTTGAAGTGGAGAAATTAGGAATAGTTGTAATTTCGACTGTTATGTTAAAAAAATACAGTTAATTGACAATTATCTTAAGTCATTTCCTAAAGGTCTTTAGGAATTAATGGGTTAGTGGATAAGTTAAAACGTGAAGTCAGACAGGTTATTGAGCAGATGCAGCAGTTCCTGGCGATGATTTAAGCCGAGTTTTTTCAGAATGCAGTTCAGGCGATAAATGATCCGGCTGTAAGGCCGATGTTGTATGTCAGCTATTTCCCGCAGTGACAAACCCTGCGACAAATACTGAAGTACGGGCCATTCATTGCGGCAGAACCACTCTTTTTTCATGCTCACCGGCGCAGAGGTGTCCAGCAGGGATTGTTGCATGGCCTTTGCGGTGAGCTGGCGTTCCAGAACGTGAAACGGCCCGGCGGCCCGGCAAAAAAGACGGGTGTCGTAATCATCCGCCCTGATCAGTAAATGAGGTATCAGAAAAGGGGCATAGAGGCTCTGTCTTCTTAGCCTGTCCAGCATATTGATGAGGGTAATGGCCCGGCTTTCGATATCCACAAGCAGCCGGGCAGATGGCCAGTGGACGAGCGCGCTGAACGCCTCTTCCAGCGTCTCACAATCACAGCAGTTACTGAGCGGTGAGTGCCCGTTCAGAATACCGGTGCGAAGGTAGTTATCCTGGGTGACCAGAATAATAAAAGGCGCGTGCGTCTTGCGAGTCTGGTTAATTGACTGGCTCAAAAACTCAAGACGATCGAAAAAGGGGGGAGGATAGGGCGAGTGTGTAAATCCCGGTGAATCACTTCCTGTCCGACGCCGTCTGTAGCGGCGTACTGTCATTCGCATAGCTTCCCTCCTGGCGATGACTGGCTAGTCCTCCGGCCAATACCAGCATGGCCAGTGATAACCCTGGCCTAATCCTGCTCCTGCCTGTAACGCATACACACGATCCCGGTCGTTTTCGATACCTTCGATTAGCACCTGTCCGGCAATTTGCGAACAGAGACTCACCAGCCTGGCTAGCGCAGGTGAGGCGCGTAATCGCCAGAACGCGACTTTATCTATTTTGATGCCGCATAAGGGTAACCGACTGGATAAAAACGGCTGGATAACGGTTTCATCAACGTCGTCCAGCCAGATGCGGTGACCCTGTCTGCTTAGCTGCTGCAAGCGATGGGTAACACACTCACGTTCTTCGGCAGAGAGGCTGAAAAAAGATGCAGGTTCAACAATCTCGATATTGAGTGGCGAACTTTTCAGCTGCATCAGTTGGTTAAACGTTTTGCCTGCCGTTAATACGGTTATCGGCAGATTGATAAAAAGGTTATTACCATTGAGAGCGTTTTTTAACGCGCGGAGCTGCGCTTCAAGCAACATAAGCGACTGAACCGCCGACTGATTGTGAAAAAAATGCTCGCTTTGCTGGTGGGGTGATAACACGCTGAGCACTTCAGCACCTATAGTACGCGAAGTAGAGAGGGCAACTATCGGTTCAAGTTTGATCCCGGTGATATCGCAAGAGATGTGCTGTAAGCGGGGGGATTGCACTGCCACGCCGTCGTCCTGTTGTTTGCCAGTCTTCGCCATAGAGTGACGGAGCCTGGCGCTGGAAAACAGCAGGCGTTACTTAAATGCAGCTAAGCCTTTTCGCAGCAAGCAGAACGAGGACAAATGTTGAAAAAACAGGCGTATTTACAATCGGGTAACGCATATCGACAGAGAAGACCGACAATCATGCCAAAAGGCATTGACTCACCTGCCATTGACCGTATAATTCCACGCGTTTCACCACTGCGAAGTTTACGCTTCCCCGTGCGCCCTTAGCTCAGTTGGATAGAGCAACGGCCTTCTAAGCCGTAGGTCGTAGGTTCGAATCCTACAGGGCGTGCCATTCAGATCCTGTTTTTATCAAAACGTCCGTTTCGCCACCCTTGAACCCTCTTTTTCCTCTGCGTGTCATTTTTGAATAATGCTGTGTATTTCACCTCCGTAAGGTGTAAATTCAATTGCCTGAAATAAATAGAGCGCTAATTAAATAATATATTTTTTCGTCTTAAGGTTTTCCTAATCTTTAATATAGTCGTCTTTTTTTATTGGATTTTTATCATCTTAAATTAGGTCAAACTAATATTTTAGACTTTTACGAAAAAAACATGACTGATAGTAATTATCATTAGCGTTTTTATATGTTTTAATCCGTATCCCGCAAAGCCATTCGTTGTTATTTACTTTGGTCTATTAAGGATATGTTCATGAATTCTCGCGTATTGTCATGCTTCTCGCTTGCATTATTGTCTTCATCGATTTTCCTTTCAACTCAGTCGGTTGCGGCAGAAAACAACGAAGGTATCGTTGTATATAACGCCCAGCATGAAAATCTGGTGAAGTCGTGGGTTGATGGTTTTACTAAAGAAACAGGGATTAAAGTCACTCTGCGTAATGGCGATGACAGCGAGCTGGGTAACCAGCTGGTTCAGGAAGGAAGTGCGTCACCTGCGGATGTCTTCCTGACCGAAAACTCCCCATCAATGGTACTGGTTGATAATGCAAAACTGTTTGCACCATTAGATGCGGCCACATTAAAACAGGTCCCTGCGGAATTTCGTCCTGCGCATGGTCGCTGGATTGGTATTGCGGCGCGTAGCACCGTCTTCGTTTATAACCCGACTAAACTGAGCGAACAGCAGCTGCCTAAGTCGCTGATGGATCTGGCAAAACCTGAGTGGAAAGGCCGCTGGGCTGCTTCCCCGTCTGGTGCTGATTTCCAGGCGATTGTCAGTGCGATGCTGGCGCTGAAAGGCGAACAGGCTACCCTGGACTGGCTGAAAGCGATGAAAGCCAACTTTGTTGCCTACAAAGGCAACAGCACCGTGATGAAAGCGGTCAATGCCGGTCAGATTGATGGCGGCGTGATTTATCATTACTACCGTTTTGTTGATCAGTCCAAAACCGGTGAAAACAGCAAAAATACCCAACTCTACTACTTCAAACACCAGGATCCGGGTGCGTTCGTGAGCCTCTCTGGTGGCGGTGTTCTGGCCTCCAGCAAGCATAAAGAGCAGGCTCAGGCCTTCATTAAGTGGATCACCGGCAAAGAAGGTCAGGAGCAGCTGCGCACTAACAATGCGTTCGAATATGCCGTAGGTGTCAACGCCGCGTCTAACCCGAAACTGGTTCCGCTGAAAGATCTTGATGCACCTAAAGTTGAGCCTTCTACACTCAACAGTAAGAAAGTCATTGAGCTGATGACACAAGCGGGCCTGCTGTGATCCTGAGAGTTAAGTGAAAGCCTTATGTCTGGTTTGAGTCTCGACCTCGGTAAAAGTCCATCCCGCCAGCCGCCCCGCAAGCGGCCGGCGTTGCCGATGGTTGCGTTAGCGGTACTGTTTTCATTAATGGCGCTTCTGCCTTTAGGTTTTATCATTGCCATTGGCTTTGAGACCGGCTGGGAAACCATTAAGGCTCTCGTGTTTCGCCAGCGTGTTGCTGAGCTGCTCAGCAACACGCTGTGGCTGACTGCGTTAGCGGTGCCGCTGTGCATTGTGCTGGGGGTTTCCATCGCCTGGCTGACTGAGCGTACTACGCTTGCGGGCCGTCGGGTCTGGTCAGCGCTTGCCGTTGCGCCGCTGGCAATCCCTGCATTTGTCCAAAGCTATGCCTGGGTGAGTGTCGTGCCCTCTATGCACGGGCTCTCTGCGGGCGTGTTTCTCTCCGTCCTGGCCTACTATCCGTTTATCTACATGCCTGTTGCTGCCGTCCTGCGCCGCCTTGACCCGACGCTTGAGGATGTTGCCTCTTCGCTCGGTACTCCGCCGTGGCGGGTGTTTTTCCGCGTGGTGTTGCCGCAGCTAAAACTGGCGATTTGTGGCGGGGCACTGCTGGTTGCGCTGCATTTACTGGCGGAATATGGCCTGTACGTCATGATCCGCTTCGACACCTTTACGACCGCGATTTACGACCAGTTCCAGTCAACGTTTAGCGGCCCGGCGGCCAATATGCTGGCGGGCGTACTGGCCTTATGCTGCCTGGCGATTTTGCTGCTTGAAGGCGCAACGCGCGGTAAAGCCCGTTATGCCCGTATCGGCTCCGGCGCGGCGCGCGAACAAAAACGCTGGCCGCTGAAACCGGCTGCGGCTCTGATGGGGCAGGCGCTGTTTGTGGTGCTGGTTATTCTGGCCCTGGGTGTCCCGCTGGTGGTGTTATGTCGCTGGATCTGGCTCGGTGGCGTGCAAAACTGGATGAGCGCCGATCTCTGGCTCTCGCTTCGCCAGACGCTGGTACTCGGCGTGGGTGGCGCGCTGCTGACCACCGTCTGCGTTATTCCCATTGCCTGGCTCGGTATTCGCTATCCGCATCGCGTGTTCAGGATGCTGGAAGGGTGCATTTACATCACCAGTTCACTGCCGGGGATCGTAACGGCGCTGGCGCTGGTGACGGTAACAATCCATTACGCGCGGCCGATTTATCAGACAGAAGTCACGCTGTTCCTCGCCTATCTGCTGATGTTTATGCCCCGCGCGCTGATTAACCTGCGGGCCGGGATCGCGCAGGCGCCGGTGGAGCTGGAAAACGTTGCCCGCAGCCTGGGCAGCTCTCCGGCGAAGGCGCTCTGGAGCGTCACCATGCGGCTTGCCGCACCGGGTGCGGCGGCAGGTGCGGCGCTGGTTTTCCTCGGTGTCAGTAACGAACTTACCGCGACGCTGCTGCTCTCCCCGCTGGGAACGCGCACGCTTTCAACCGGCTTCTGGGCGCTGACCAGTGAGATTGATTACGTTGCCGCGGCGCCTTACGCCATGCTGATGATCCTTATCTCACTGCCGCTGACCGGTATCCTTTACATGCAGTCTAAAAAAATCGCAGGGCTTTGATATGCTTGAACTAACGTCGATTTCTAAATCATTTGCCGATGCGCTGGTGCTCGATAACCTGAACCTGACCGTCGCGCCAGGAAGCAGAACGGCGATTGTCGGGCCGTCGGGTTCAGGAAAGACAACGCTGCTGCGTATTCTTGCCGGTTTTGAAACGCCGGATGCCGGGCGTATCGTGATGCAGGGGAAAACGCTGTTTGATGAGGCGAATTTTGTCCCGGCTCATCAGCGTGGGATCGGCTTTGTTCCGCAGGAAGGGGCGCTGTTCCCGCACCTCAATGTGGCAGATAACATTGCCTGGGGGCTGGAAGGCACCCGGCAGGAAAAACGCCAGCATGTTGAGGCGCTGATGGATATGGTGTCGCTGGACAGGCAACTGGCAACGCACTGGCCGCATGAGATTTCCGGTGGCCAGCAGCAGCGCGTTGCGCTTGCGCGTGCTCTGGCACAACGTCCGTCGCTGATGCTGCTGGATGAGCCTTTCTCTGCGCTTGATACCGGGCTTCGTGCCATGACCCGTAAAGCAACGGCGGATCTGCTCGCTGACGCGGGCGTGGCGTCTATTCTTGTGACCCACGATCAGAACGAAGCCCTGTCATTTGCGACCCAGGTGGCGGTGATGCGTTCAGGGCGTTTCACCCAGGTGGGGACACCTTTTGAGGTTTACACCCAACCGGTGGACGAAGAAACCGCGCTGTTCCTGGGCGATGCGCTGGTCCTGCCCGCGCAGCTCAACGCCGGGCGTGCGAAATGCGCCCTGGGTGAAGTCCTGACTGATGATGAAAAGGCAACGGGGCAGGGACGTATGATGTTGCGCCCGGAACAGCTCCGTGTCACCGCGTGCGCGCCGCATGAAAGCCAAATCTCCATTCTTGACGTTGATTTCACCGGGCACTTGTCCACGCTCACGCTGGCACTTGCCGGACAGCAAGCGCCGCTTGTCCTGAAAACGGTGAGCCAGCCGGGGTGGAACCCGGGAACGTCTGTACGTATCGATATTGCCGGTAAAGCCCGTGTTTTTTGCGTTTCGCAGGCCTGAAAGAAATTCTTAATACTCGTTAGTATTTTCCGACAACGGGTTGTTATAAAAGATTTTTTCCAGGCTTGTGGCATTTCCTGATTTTCTCTACCATGCTGATAAAACCTCACCAAGAAAAGTGAGGTTTTACGTGGTTGTTTATTAATCTCAAGGAAAATAGGTTATGAAAAAAACAATTGCTATTTTGATGGGAACGGCGTTTCTGTTTACGACTAATGTCTTTGCTGCTGAACTGATGACTCGCGCTGAGTTTAAAAAAGTCGAGTCTCATTATAAAAAAATCGGTACTGTCTCCACTTCGAATGAAGTCTCGGTTGATGATGCGAAAAAAGAGCTGATTGAGAAAGCGGATAAGAAAGGTGCTGATGTTCTGGTGCTGACGTCAGGCAATACGAATAACAAAATTCATGGCACGGCCAATATTTACAAGAAAAAGTAACACAGTGAACGCCACCCCGGAATGACGGGGTGGCGTTCCGTCCTTTCTCATTGCGCGACATATCCCTGTTGCAGCATCGTCATCCTGACCAGCTCCTCGATTTGCACGGCGCGGGAGAAGTGATACCCCTGCATAAAGTCGATTTTTTTCTCCCGCAGATAGTCAGCCTGGCACTGTGTTTCTACTCCTTCTGCGATGATCCTTAACTGCATTTTATTCGCAAGCTCGATAAGACTATCGACGAGCCGCGTGTCACCATTTTCACTAATCTGGCTGACAAACAGTTTGTCTATCTTGATGAATTCAGGGGCTAGCGCGTGAATATAAGAGAGATTTGAATATCCCGTCCCGAAATCATCCAGCGCCACGGCGATATTGGATTTTCGCAGCGTGGCAAACCACTCGCTTAACTGGGGCGTGAAATGCAGGGGATGCCGTTCAGTGATTTCGATAACCACCTGGACCTGACCTGCATCGAGCTTGTGCAGCAGCTCAACGGTATCAGATTCAAAGCGGGGATCGAGGCAGTTATACGCGCTGAGATTAAGGCAAATATACAGCCCATCAGGGAAAAACTGGACCCGGTGCCGGAGGTCGGTGATGACCTGCTGAATCAGCTGATGCGTTAATAACGCAATCAGGTTGTACTGCTCCGCCAGTGGAATAAAGGTATCAGGAGAGATATGGCCATAAAGCGGATGCTTCCAGCGGGCAAGTACCTCTATCCCGGCAATTTTCCCCGTCTGGCTGTCGAAAAATGGCTGGTAAAACGGCACGATCTGGCGCTGGTTGATGGCCTCCAGCAAGGTTCTTGCCGGGGTATGGGTAAACACGCGGGACAAGAGCGTGCCGATGCCAGAGAACAGTGACGGGGAGTGCTTAGGTAAAAGAGTCATAGCTCGCCTGTTGGTGTAAAGTCGCCAGGACATAGCCTGGCGACGGAGGGAAATGGTCAGAATTTGACCCAGTCATCCTGGTCATTTGCCGTTGGTCTGGTGCTGGACAGCAGGCCAGTCTGGTTTCTTGCACTCACCCGACGCGGTTCAGTGCGGGTACTGGCATCTCTGGATACCCGGAAAATCGACACCACTTTCTCAAGCTGCACGGCCTGATCTTCCAGCGAACTGGCGGCAGCAGAAGACTCTTCCACCAGGGCGGCGTTTTGCTGCGTGGTGGTGTCCATTTCAGCCATGGCCTGCGCAATTTGCGAAATCCCCCGGCTTTGTTCGTCGGTTGCGGCGGCAATCTCGCCCATGATGTCGCGCACCTGGGCGACGGAGGTCTCGATTTTGGTCATCGCGTCGCCCGCGCTTTCAACCAGGTTAAAACCGGTATCAACGTGAACCACGGATTCGTTAATCAGGTTCTCAATCTCTTTTGCAGACTGCGCACTGCGCTGGGCGAGGGTTCGCACCTCGGCGGCAACCACCGCAAAGCCTTTACCCTGATCCCCGGCTCGCGCGGCTTCTACCGCGGCGTTGAGCGCCAGAATGTTGGTCTGGAACGCGATGCTGTTAATGACGGTGGTGATCTCAGAAATACGGTGCGAGCTGCTGCGCACGTTTTTCATGGTATCGATCACTTTACGGGAAATCTGGCTCCCCTGGCTGGCGTTTTGCGAGGCTTCTTCCGCCAGCAGGCGCGCCTGGTTTGCGTTTTCCGCGTTGAGCGCCACGGTAGAGGTCAGCTCCTCCATGCTGGCGGCGGTTTCCACCACCGCGGCAGACTGCTGCTCGGTACGCGCCGAGAGATCCATATTCCCGGCGGCGATTTCCGAGGACGAGCGGGCCACGCTGTCCACGCCGTCGTGGACTTCGTTGATGATTTTCTTCAGATTTTCGTTCATTGCAGAAACTGCCTGCATCAGCAAGCCCGGCTCATCGCTGCGCGTACTGGTCAGCGTGCTGGTCAAATCGCCCTGGGCAATGCTTTCGGCAACGCGCAGCGTTTCGTTCAGCGGACGCGTAATCGAGCGGGTGATACCCAGAGCCAGCAGCATGCCTAATGCAATGCCGATGGCGGCCACAATAACCATTTGTGTCTGAATGTCATCAACGGTCTCAAACACCTTTTGCTGCTGGCTGGAGAAGAGATCCTGAATGGCTTTTGTCAGGAGAAGCGCCTTCCCGGTTAAGGTATCCGACAGCGCGGACTGCTCAGCCCAGACGTTTTTGTAGTTATCCAGCTCGCTGGCGATACGGTTCATATCGGCAATGCCCGCCAGCAGCCAGGCTTTGTGCTCTTCAGATACGGCAGAGAGCAGCTCGCCAGAATCTTTTTTTCCGCTTTCGAGGCGGGTCACGATCCCCTGCTCCAGCGCATCGGTCGGGTGCTGCTTGTACAGTGTGACCTGCGAGTCGATGTCGCTCATGATAAAGGCCACCTGCGATGCAAGCAGGGCCTGCTGAGGCGGCAGCGTGTTGCCGTTGCTCAGTTGAGAAGCAATCACCGAGTTGTCGCACAGATTCTGTGTGCTCAGCTTCTCCTCAATCGCTTTCTTTGCCGTCAGCGCCTTCGTGAACTGCGAAAGCGTGTCAACGTAGCTGTTCACGGCGTTTGCCGTTGCTTCCAGCCTGGTTTTTCCATCCGGGGACCAGCTGTATTTTTCCAGCTCTGCGACCGTTTCCTGCATCCGCTGGGTCGCGGCATTGGTCTGATCCAGGTATTTTTGATCCAGCGTGAACTGATAGTTGGTGCGGTTAAGACGCACGGTGGAGAGCGCGTTGAACAGGTCGGAGGTATGTCCGTTTTTATCGACCTTATCCTGAATATTGTAGAGTCCCAAAAGGCCGGTCGTCAGGATCGCGACAGTGACTAAAAGAACGGTGGCGAAACCGAGGAATAATTTTTTGCTGATTTTTAAATTGATAAAGCGATTTAATATAGTCATGATTTTTTCCAGTGCCGGTAATAACCTACCAACAGTGCTATGAGTGCTACCATAAGCAGAGTGAAAATAGAACGTTATTATTGAGAAATACAAAAAAATGCCCCTCACACTCACGTGGTAAGGGGCGAACACCTGAGTTGACATCACTCACTCAGGGTATCTGTCTTCTCCTCTTTTTTAGCAGAATGAGCCGGGAGTTCACTCATTCTGTAATAAACGGGGATCACATCTGGATAATTAACGATATAACCACGCCCTCTAATATTTTGGATAAAATTCCCTGGCAGGCCCAGCAGGCTTAATTTACTGTTCAAATTATGAAGAACTTGCCACAGGCGCTGTGTCGAAGGGTTGAGGTTGTGTGACTCCCAGATCTCTTCAAACAGTTCTTCTTTGGTTATCGGCGTTGTTCTGCCATTTATCAGCATATAAAGAAAAAGCCTTAGCATCGTTTCGTTAAAATAGATCGACGCAAATGCAATACTTTTATCAGCGTGGCTTCCCGACAGTCGGTAAAGCCTGCGGTTCGCAATATCGAAATGAATTTCATCACCGATCATAAATCCATACAGACGATAGCCCATCTCTTAATACCTGCATTAATTTTTGACTGAAATGTACCCCGATATATAAGACTGGTGATAATCCATACTCTTTGTATGGGGGATTATATGGCTGCTATACATGCTTTCCAATCCACAACGCGATGCGCTATATGAAGCCGTCCGTTTAACATTCGTTGATGGTAGGTTTGGCGCATTAAATGAAATCTGCAATTTTTTACTCTGCGTTTTTCGTTGGGATTCGGCGTTTGTTCTGATTTTACGTAATGACCGTATTGCTCAACATGAAATCCCGAATTTATATTCATTTATAGGATTATATCCAGCAGCTTGCCCCTGTCCGGCGGTGTGCTGTCGGCTTCGCTTTTGATAAACAACACGATAAGGGCAAAATGCGCTGGGGAGGAGTGATGTTATTTGATTTATACTGATTCATAACGCGCCGCAGGACGGGAAGATGACAAAATCTGTGCGTTTTAACTGTTTGGTTTATAATGATAAAAATGTGAATCAGAAATTTTAGCCGCCGATGAGCGACATACCGTGAACACGATGTTCCCCTGCCAGTTGCAAATGGTTATGCCATGAAAAACGTTTTTCTGATCAATGACGCGATTCTGTTTGAACCGGCACATCGCCGCCTGGGGCCGATCGCTGGCTACCCGGAGCGGGCCGTTACCCTTCACGGCCCGGTAAATGCGTGCCTGCTGCAACTGCTTGAACACAATGAGCAAGTGCTTACTCAGCGCTATCTTTTTTCTACCGTCTGGGAAAAACAGGGCGCGGTAGTGACCACTAACGCCCTTTATCAGACCATCGCTTCTATCCGTAAAGCGTTGAAAACCGCCGGGCTGGCGGACGACATCATCAAAACGCTGCCCAAGGAGGGCTTTAAGTGCATCGCCCGGGTGCGTACCGGGGAAATCGAGACATTTCTTGCACCGGAGAAAATCCCGGATGAATCGGTTTTAGACGACACAAGCTCCGCAATGGCCGAATCGCCAGCACCCGCTAAAAAACGTACCTTTGCCTATTGGATTGCCGGGCTATTGTTTATTTTATCCTGCGGGGTGTTTTACCGGACGTGGAAAATCGATGAGCCGGTATTGACGTCCTATCATTATGTCGGCCAGATTAACCAGTGCGAAGTTTATTCCTCCTGGTTCGACCAGGATAAAAGCCGCCGCGCTTTCGAATCGCTGTCTGAACGATATCCGCTTAGCTGTAATCCGGGAGAGAGGGCATATTTAACGCTCAACCATGCCCAGCACGGCGTTGCCGTCATTATTTGTGATAAAAATCCGCACGACATCGACGCGCGCTGTCACTCTATTTATTACAGGCAGGAATACCATGAAGAGGAATAAGGGTATCGTGCGCTGGTCGTTAATCGCCGCGGCGATTATTGCGCCGTTGCTGGGGGCCGCCTATATCCACCATCAGCGTGATAATTTCAGCTGTGAGATCCATTCCGCCATTGTGGATGAAAACAGAATGCTGGATGTTATCCTCGATTTTAGCTTCAACAATGGCAACGGCTTTTACGAGTCGGCGGGGGAGTTAATTGAAAACGGCGGTTCCCCGCAGTCCGTCAGTAATAAGATCGCATTCCGGTACTGGCGCGAAGACGGCTCCGTCATTCTGGTCTCAGATGAAACTAATCCGCTGCCCACCCGGCATGAAACGTTCAGGAAATATATCCCTGACTTTTTCCAGCACCGCGAGCGCGGTCTTCGCCTGCAAATAACCCCCGTTAACGCCTCGAGCTATATTTTCACCTACGGCGGCGCACCGGTTTTCTACTGTTCGAAAAGCTAGCGCGAGGGGAAATCCCGCTCTAACGCTCCGGCTATTTTTTTAATCCTCATCAGTATTTACGCTTGATTACAAAAATGTAATGAGTATAGTTCTCATTCTCTTTAGTGTTTGCGGAAACGACGGACGCCTCCCGCAGCAACAGTGAGTGCCTGCTCACAAGGAACACTGAGTATTTACGGTGGACTTTGCCCGGGCCTTACCGCCCTGGATTACGCAGATCGCACAGCGACATATTACGCAAATTCCCGCCTGACTTTCTTTTGTACGGTAAAGGATGTTCCTGATGACCCAAAAAATGTCTGCGCTGGCATGGCTTGTTGCTGTCTCTCTGTCCGGCTGTGCCGCCTCTCACACCGCCACCACGCCCGCGCCCGCGGCGAACGCTACGGTAACGGCGCCGGAGAAAACCGGCGTGATTCAACGCGACCTGGCCGACGGGCTGTACGAAATGGTGCTCAGTCCGAAGGGCGATGCGCTGTACGTTGCCAGTTCTGAAGGGTTCAAGGACGTTCAGGGCGGCGTCATTTATAAGCTTGATCCCGCCACGCTGAAAACCATTGGCCGCAGCCATACCGACCTGAAAAACTTCGCAATGGCGATGTCCCCCGACGGGCAAACGGTCTATGTAACTAACTCGCTGGACGGCGGCATCAGCGCCGTGAGCACCGCTGACGGCAAAGTGAAAAAGCGCCTGATGTTCACCGAGCGCAACAAAGAGGGCTTCCCGTTCGGCGCTCGTGAAATTCTGCTGCACGACGGCACGCTGTATGTGGGTGGGGTGGGCGATCCGGGTGTGATTTGGGTGATAGACGCCAAAACCCTGAAGCTGAAAAAAACCATCAAAAACGCGGGCCAGTGGGTTACCGGGTTGCTGTGGTCTGAACAGACCGACCGCCTGTATGCAGCCAACGGTGGCGGCGAGATCCTTGTCATCAATCCGCACACCAACAAAATCGAAACACGCTGGAAGCCGCTGGGCAGCAAGCCAGCGCTGCTGCTGAATCTGGCCGAAGACAAGGCCACCGGCCGCCTGTTCGTTACAGATAATTCCAAAGCCAAAACCACGCTGGTGCTCAATATCCGCACCGGTGAGGTTATCAAACAGCTGGATGTCGGCGACTCGCTGGCGGTGAAGTTCAACGCCATACGCAATGAGCTGTACATCACCCAGCGCGAAAGCGGAAAACTGCTGAGCCTGGACGCCACCACCTATGCCGTGAAGCGATCATGGGATCTGCCGCCGAATCCGAACAGCCTGCTGTTGTCCGCAGATGGCCAGACTCTGTACGTCACCGTTAAACAGGCTTTCAACAAAGACCACTCAACTAACGGGCCGGACAGCGTCGTTCGTATTTCGCTTAACTAAATTCTAAGGCCCGTTCACGGGCCAATTTTGCGCGTACTTTTAATGAGTTAATTATGACCAACACCACAATGCACAAAACGCTGCTGGCGCTCGCCATTGGCGCGGTTACGCACTCCGCCTTTGCGGCGGACAACAAAAATGAAGACACCATTGTCGTTCAGTCTGCTGCGGCAGACGCCTTCAAACCAGGCGGCGATCGGCTGGTGCCTGCCTTCCTTGACGGGCAGGTGGCAAACGGTGGACGTATGGGAATGCTCGGCCAGCAGAACGCCATGGACGTGCCGTTTAACCTGGTCAGCTACACCGCAAAGCTGGTTGAAGATCAGCAGGCGAAAACCATTGCCGATGTGGTCGCCAACGACGCGGGCGTGCAGTACGTGCAGGGCTACGGTAACAGTGCCGAAAGCTTCCGTATTCGTGGCCTGAAATTTGATGGCGATGACATGACCTTTGGCGGCCTGTCCGGCGTGCTGCCGCGCCAGGTGGTTGATGCACAGATGGTGGATCGCATCGAGATCTTCAAAGGGGCAAACTCCCTGATGAACGGGGCGGCCAGCTCTGCCGTGGGCGGGATGATCAACCTTGAGCCAAAACACGCAGGCGAAACTCCTCAGGCGAAAGTTGGGGTGGATTACACCTCTGATTCGCAGTTTGGTACTACTCTGGATGCCGGTCGTCGTTTCGGTGACAGCGATCAGTTTGGTGCGCGGGTGAACCTGGTCCATCGCGAAGGGGAAACCGGTGTGGAGAACGATCGTCGCCGCACCACCTTGCTCTCGACTGGCCTGGATTACAAAGGCGATAACTTCCGCACCTCGCTGGATGTGGGCTATCAGAAGAAGACCTTCCACGGCAGCCCAACCAGCGTCAACATTTCGGCAGTAGACTTCATTCCTGAGCCACCGAAAAATGACCGCAACATCTCGCAGAAATGGGCTTACAGCAATATCGAAAACGAATTCGGGATGTGGCGCAGCGAATACGACATCACCGATAACTGGACGGCATACGCCGGCCTCGGCGCACAACATGCGCACGAAGAAGGGTTATACAGCGCACCGAAGATCCTCGATAAAAGTGGCCGGGCGATTGTGAGCCGGCTTGACACCAACCGCATCAGCGATTCCGTCAGCGGCATGGCAGGCATTCGCGGCAACTTCAGCACCGGCTTCGTCTCGCATAAGGTAAACGTCGGCTATTCCGCGCTGACCAAAAACGAAAAAATCGCGTGGAAGATGTCGAAGGCGGCGGATAACCCATACACCAATATCTATCACAATACCGGCGTGAATGCGCCAGACAGCACCAACTTTAACGGCTCCGGGGGCGATTACAGTGACCCGCTCACCAGCGGTCGCACCCGCTCTCAGGGCTGGCTGTTAAGCGACACGCTCGGCGTGCTGGACGACAAACTGCTGTTCACCGTGGGCGCTCGCCATCAGAAGGTGGTGATCCGCGGCTATAACAAAATCACCGGGGCAGAAAACGACGCCGATGGCTTCGATGGCAGCCGCTGGATGCCAACCTACGGCGTGGTGTATAAGCCGTGGAATGAGATCTCGCTCTACGCTAACCACACCGAGGCCTTGCAGCCGGGTAAAACCGCGCCAGATTCGGCAACCAACTACGGTCAGAGCACCGGGATCGTCCATTCAAAACAGAACGAAATTGGGGTCAAAGCCGACTTCGGTCGCGTGGGCGGGTCGCTGGCGCTGTTTGAAATCAAAATGCCATCGGCCATTCTCGACAGCGTGACCAAACACTATGGTCTGGATGCCGAGCAGCGTAACCGTGGGGTTGAGCTGAATGTCTTTGGCGAGCCAATGTTGGGGATGCGTCTCAATGCCAGCGCCACCTGGTTACAGGCGGAGCTGACCAAAACCAACAACGGCCTTAATCAGGGCAATGATGCCATCGGCGTACCGAATTTCTATGCGGTACTGGGTGCTGAATACGACATCAAACCGATTGACGGGCTAACGGCAACCGCGCGCGTAAACCACTCTGGCACGCAGTATGCTGACCTGGCCAACACCAAAAAGCTGGACAGCTACACCACCCTGGATTTGGGGATGCGCTACCGCTTTGCGGTTAAGCAGAATCAAAACCAGATGACCCTTCGTGCGGGCATCGACAACGTCACCAACGAAAACTACTGGGCGTCTGTTGATGATTCCGGTACGTATATCACTCAAGGCGAACCACGGACCTTTAAGGTCTCGGTTGGCTACGAGTTCTGAGTTCCACCCTCGTTATCAGGGGCAAGGATGCCCCAATCCCTTGCTACCACCAGCATGAAGTGTTAAAACGTGCCCCTTCTAAAAAAGAGACAGGGGTAGGACGTGAAAGACGCGTCATCCGCTTCGGGTAGTGAAAGCGCCGAAGCCTCGTCGGAACAGAGTCCGACGCTGCAACGTGGTTTGCAAAATCGACATATCCAGTTAATTGCCCTCGGCGGCGCTATTGGTACCGGGTTGTTTCTCGGCATCGGCCCCGCGATCCAGATGGCGGGCCCGGCAGTGCTGCTGGGTTACGGTATCGCCGGGGTTATCGCCTTTTTGATCATGCGCCAGCTTGGCGAGATGGTCGTCGAAGAGCCGGTATCAGGTTCATTCGCGCACTTTGCCTATAAATACTGGGGCCCGTTTGCAGGCTTCCTGTCCGGCTGGAACTACTGGGTGATGTTCGTGCTGGTGGGCATGGCGGAGCTGACCGCCGCAGGCATCTATATGCAGTACTGGCTGCCGGACGTGCCGACCTGGATCTGGGCTGCGGCCTTCTTCATTATTATCAACGCCGTTAACCTCGTGAACGTGCGTTTGTATGGCGAAACCGAGTTCTGGTTTGCGCTGATCAAGGTGCTGGCGATTATCGGTATGATTGGCTTTGGCCTGTGGCTGCTGTTCTCGGGTCACGGTGGCGAACGCGCAACCATCGATAACCTGTGGCAGCACGGTGGTTTCCTGGCAACGGGCTGGAAGGGACTTATCCTGTCGCTGGCGGTGATTATGTTCTCCTTCGGCGGGCTGGAGCTGATTGGGATCACCGCCGCTGAAGCGCGCGATCCGCATAAAAGCATCCCTAAAGCCGTGAACCAGGTGGTGTACCGCATCCTGCTGTTTTACATTGGTTCTCTGGTGGTGCTGCTGGCGCTCTATCCGTGGGTAGAAGTCAAATCCGACAGCAGTCCGTTCGTGATGATTTTCCACGATCTGAACAGCAACGTGGTGGCTTCAGCGCTGAACTTCGTCATTCTGGTGGCATCCCTTTCGGTCTATAACAGCGGCGTGTACTCCAACAGCCGAATGCTGTTTGGCCTCTCTGTGCAGGGTAATGCGCCGAAATTCTTAACCCGCGTCAGCCATCGTGGCGTGCCGGTGAATTCCCTGCTGCTTTCTGGTGCTATCACGTCGCTGGTGGTGTTGATTAACTATCTGCTGCCAAAAGAGGCCTTTGGCCTGCTGATGGCCCTGGTGGTCGCCACGCTGCTGCTGAACTGGATAATGATCTGCCTGGCGCATCTGCGTTTTCGCGCGGCAATGCGCCGCAAGGGGCGCGACACCCAGTTCAAGGCGCTGCTCTACCCGGCGGGGAACTACATCTGTATCGCCTTCCTGGGGCTGATCCTCGTGCTGATGTGCACTATCGACGACATGCGTCTTTCCGCGATGCTGCTGCCAGTGTGGGTGTTGTTCCTGTTTGTGGCGTTTAAGCTGTCACGTAAGAAGTAGCCCGGTTTTTTCCCCTCTCCCAAAAGGAGAGGGCCGGGGTGAGGGCATCTGACCGCACCTTCCTTAAAGCCCGGTGGCGCTTCGCTTACCGGGCCTACAAAACCAGCGTAGGCCGGGTCAGGCGGAGCCGCCACCCGGCTAAACTGTGCATCAAATCTGAAACGCTATCCGTTTTCCATTCGGTAGCGTCACATCAATACTGAGTTCTCCCCCAAGCGCACTGACATAGCGTTTGAGTGTTGAGAGTCGGGGATCGTTGCCCGGTTGTTCGATTTTTGCCACTGTGGGTTGCTTTACCCCCATTGCCGCAGCGAGCTCCGTTTGTGAAACGCTCAGTTCTTCCCGCAGTTGATTAAGGGCAACAATTCGGCGCATCTTTTCAACTTTCGTCGCGATACGCTCCTGACTTTCTGCACTCTGTTGCGCCATAAGTTCTTTTAGCGATGCCATATGGCCTCCTTATTTGCCAGATGTTTGCTGAATTCAGCATCAGCTAGCTTAATCATCTCATTATAGAATCGCTTCTCAACACATCCGCTCTTGTCTCCGGCACACAACACAATGGCGGTGCGACGTGGATCAAAAGCAAAAAAGGCTCTAATAGGATCGCCTGAATGCTGGATCCGCAGCTCTTTCATGTTCGGATAGGCTGAAGCTTTTACGGTATCGACATATGGACGCCCAAGCTGAGGGCCAAACTCAGCGAGAATATGCATTGCAGCAAGTACGTCCTCCTTTAATGCGAGTGTCTGGTTAAAAAACCATTTATCAAATCTGTCCGTTGTCTCGATGTCCCACATCGTTTCTCCTTATTTCTTCCTCGCTATATCATTTTATAGCCAATAGGCTATAAAACCAATCAAATCAGCTGGGCTGGCGATGAAATGATCTTTATCGTGACCCCTCTCCCATTTCTGTTTCGATCCACAGGATCTTTATTTTGTAATCGATTACTTTTCATTTGAACTGTTTTGTAATCGATTACTTTTTCTGGGTGAGGCTCATCATGGTGTCAACAACTGAAAGTAGTGAAAAGGCGATAGCGCAGCACCGGCTTCTTGTGCCACGTCTGTCATTGATGATGTTTATGCAGTTTTTTATCTGGGGTAGCTGGTCGGTTACGCTCGGCCTGGTCATGACCCAGCACAACATGTCTTTGCTGATTGGCGATGCGTTCTCCGCAGGGCCAATTGCTTCTATTCTCTCGCCGTTTGTGCTCGGGATGCTGGTGGATCGCTTCTTTGCCTCGCAGAAGGTGATGGCGGTCATGCATCTGGCAGGGGCGGCGATCCTGTGGTTCGTGCCTGGGGCGCTAATTGCGGAAAATGGCGCATTGCTGATTGGCCTGCTGTTTGGCTACACGCTCTGCTACATGCCCACGCTTGCGCTCACCAACAACATCGCGTTTCACAGCCTGGCGAATGTTGATAAAACCTTCCCGGTGGTGCGCGTGTTCGGCACGATTGGCTGGATTGTCGCCGGGATCTTTATCGGCGTTACCGGCGTGGCGTCCAGCGTTACCATTTTCCATATTGCGGCCACCTGTTCGGTGCTGCTGGCGCTTTATAGTCTGACGTTACCGCACACCCCGGCACCGGCGAAAGGGATGCCGGTACAGCTGCGCGATCTCTTCTGTGCAGACGCCTTTGCACTGCTCAAAACGCGCCATTTCTTTATCTTCTCGCTCTGCGCAATGCTGATTTCCGTGCCGCTCGGGACGTACTACGCCTATACCGCGTCTTATCTGGCCGATGCAGGTATTGCCGATGTCAGTACCGCCATGTCGTTCGGGCAGATGTCCGAAATCGTCTTCATGCTGGTAATCCCTCTGCTGTTCCGCCGTCTGGGCGTGAAATACATGCTGTTGGTCGGCATGTTGGCATGGTTTGTGCGTTATGCCTTCTTCGCCCTGGGCGTGAGTGAGGAAGGGCGCTTCCTGCTTTATCTGGGCATTTTGCTGCACGGCGTGTGTTACGACTTCTTCTTCGTGGTCGGCTTTATCTATACCGACCGTGTCGCGGGGGAGAGAGTGAAAGGTCAGGCGCAGAGCATGATTGTGATGTTCACTTACGGTATCGGGATGCTGCTGGGCTCGCAAATTTCGGGTGCACTCTACAGCCGACTGGTGGCCGGGCAAACCCTGCCACAGGCGTGGGTGGCTTTCTGGTGGATCCCGGCGGTCGCGGCCGCGGCGATTGCACTGATTTTCCTTCTCACGTTCAGGTATGACGATGACAAGGCTTAACATTCAGGAGGTGGTATGAGAACCATTAAGGGACCGGGCATTTTTCTGTCGCAGTTTATCAGCGGGCAGCCGCCGTTTAACTCGCTGGACGGGCTGGCGGGCTGGGCGGCAGGCAAGGGTTATAAAGCGCTGCAAATCCCCTGCAACCATCCGCATATCTTTGATGTGGAAAAGGCGGCTGAAAGCCAGACCTATTGCGACGAGATAACCGCAAAGCTGGCCGGGTATGGGCTGGTTATCAGCGAACTTTCGACTCATCTGGAAGGGCAACTGGTGGCGGTAAACGCGGCCTATCGCGAGGCGTTTGACCATTTTGCGCCAGAAGCGGTGCGCGGCAACGATACGGCGCGCCAGGCCTGGGCAACAGAGAAGCTGAAACAGGCGGCAGCGGCATCGTCCCGGTTAGGGTTGAATGCGCACGCAACCTTTTCCGGCTCGCTGGCCTGGCCGTATTTCTACCCGTGGCCACCGCATAATGAGCAGCGTTTCCAGGAAGCGTTCCGCGAGCTGGCACGTCGCTGGCGGCCGATTCTTGATACCTTCGATGAATACGGGGTGAATGTCTGCTTTGAGCTGCATCCGGGGGAGGATCTGCACGACGGCGTGACCTTTGAGCGTTTTCTGGCGCTGGTGGACAACCACCCGCGCTGCAACATTCTCTACGATCCAAGCCATATGCTGCTGCAACAGATGGATTATCTGACCTTTATTGATCTCTACCATTCGCGGATCAAGGCATTCCACGTTAAGGATGCCGAGTTCAGGGCGAACGGGCGCAGCGGCGTGTACGGCGGCTATCAACCGTGGATCAATCGGGCCGGGCGCTTCCGTTCGCTGGGCGACGGGCAGATTGATTTTAAGGGGATTTTCAGCAAGCTGACGCAATACGATTATGACGGCTGGGCGGTGCTGGAGTGGGAATGTTGTCTGAAGGATGGCGACACCGGTGCCAGCGAGGGCCGTGAGTTTATCCGCCGCCACATTATTCCGGTGTCGGGGCGTGCATTTGATGATTTTGCCGCAGGAGGCAGCAATGATTAACGTCGGCATTATCGGCAGCGGGTTTATCGGCCCGGCCCATATTGAAGCGCTTCGCCGCCTGGGGTTTGTGCAGGTGGTGGCGCTGTGCGATGGTTCGCTTGCCCAGGCGCAGGAAAAAGCGCGCGCGCTAAATGTACCCCACGCCTACGGCAGCATTGATGCGCTGCTGGCACACCCGGATTTGCACGTGGTACATAACTGCACGCCCAATCATCTGCACGCGGAAGTGAATCGCCAGATTATACGCGCGGGCAAGCATGTTTTTTCCGAGAAACCCCTGTGCATGACGCCGCAAGAGGCGCGCGAGCTGGTGGCGCTGGCAGAGCAGGCGGGTGTGGTTCATGGCGTCAGCTTTGTCTATCGCCAGTTTGCGATGGTGCGCCAGGCGGCAAGCATGGTGCGCGAAGGCCGTATCGGGCAGTTGTTCGCTTCCCACGGCAGCTATTTGCAGGACTGGATGCTGCTGGAAACAGACTACAACTGGCGGGTGGATGCCGCACTCGGTGGGGCATCGCGCGCGGTTGCCGATATTGGCTCCCACTGGTGCGATACCGTGCAGTTTGTTACCGGGCGGCGGATAACCGAAGTGATGGCCGATCTCTCGATAGTCTGGCCAACGCGCAAGGCCAGCGTGGCGGGAAATCAAACCTTCACCCACGACGAACGGGCAGCGTATGAGGATAAGCCGGTCACAACCGAAGACTTCGGCTCGGTGCTGTTCCGCTTTGATGACGGCAGCAAAGGCAGTTTTAACGTTTCGCAGGTCAGTGCCGGGCGTAAAAACCGCCTGACCTTTGAGATCAACGGCAGTGAGCACTCCGTGGCGTGGGATCAGGAGGTGCCGCAACGGTTGTGGATTGGCCATCGTGCGCAGGCGAATCAGTTGCTGAGCGACGATCCGGGGCTAATGAACCCGGATGTGGCGGAAAGCGCCCATTTCCCGGGAGGCCATATCGAAGGCTGGCCGGACGCGTTCAAAAATATGATGGTGCAGTTTTACCGTGCGGTTCAGGCGGGCAGGATGCCGGAACAACCTCTGTTCGCCACCTTTCATGAGGGGGCGAACGTGATGTATATCATTGATGCGATAGTAAAAAGTCATCAGCAACAGCGGTGGGTACGTATTGAGCGATGACGTGTTGCCCGGTTCGCCGGGCAACAAATTTATGATAGCCTGCATAAAACGCTAACCGCAGGATGTGTCGTCGTTATGTCAATTCAGAAAATCGCTCAGCTTGCCGGCGTGTCCGTGGCCACCGTGTCGCGCGTGCTCAATAACAGCGACACCGTAAAGGCAAAAAACCGCGAGCGCGTCCTGTCAGCCATCAAAGAGAGCAATTACCAGCCTAATCTGCTGGCGCGCCAGCTGCGCACCGCCCGCAGCTATATGATCCTGGTGATGGTGTCCAACATCGCCAACCCGTTTTGCGCGGAAGTGGTGAAAGGTATCGAAGAAGAGGCCGAAAAAAACGGCTATCGCATTCTGCTGTGCAACTCCGGCTCTGATATCGAACGCTCCCGCTCAGGCTTAAGCCTGCTGTCAGGTAAAATTGTCGACGGCATTATCACCATGGATGCGTTCACCAAACTTCCCGAACTTTCAGCGCTGATTGGGGCGGCGCCCTGGGTTCAGTGTGCCGAATACGCCGATGCCGGAGCCGTGTCCTGCGTGGGGATCAATGATGTCGATGCCTCGCAACATGTGGTGAGTCAGCTTGCCGACAGCGGGCGTAAACGCATTGCCCTGATTAACCACGATTTAAGCTACAAATATGCCCGTCTGCGCGAGCGCGGCTACAAAAGCGTGCTGCATCTGCGCGAACTGGATTATCAGGTTGTGGAATACGCCCGCGATCTCAGCTCTGCCGCCGGGATGGCCGCGATGCAAAAGCTGCTGGCAGATAACCCACCGGATGCGGTGTTTGCCGTATCGGACACGCTGGCGGCAGGCGCGCTGCGGGCGATAGAGCAGGCGGGGCTGCGCGTGCCGCAGGATATCGCCGTGGTGGGATTTGATGGCACTGAGCTTGCCGACATGATCTCCCTGACCACTATCGAACAACCTTCGCGGGATATCGGGCGTAAGGCGGTCGACCTGTTGCTGAATAAAATCGACAATCCGGATGCGCCGACAGAAAGGATAATGATGGACTGGCGCTTTATATCCCGCGCCAGCTCGTGAATTATTTCGCCAGTGCGCCGGCGAGCGAACGGATATCGTTCCCGGTTGGTGACTGGTGAATACGCAGCCCAAACTCATCCACTACCGCGAAAATATGATCGAAAATATCGGCCTGAATAGTTTCATATTCTGCCCAGATAACGGTATTGGTAAAGGCATATATTTCAACCGGCAGCCCGTTGGCATCAGGGGCTAACTGGCGCACCATTAAGGTCATATCTTTGCGAATGCGCGGGTGGTTACGCAGATATTCATTCAGATAAGCGCGGAATGTCCCGATATTGGTCATCTTGCGCAGGTTCAATACTGACTCGCCTTCGCCGTTTTCCTCATTCCATAAACTGATTTCTTCATGGCGTGCGGCCATATAAGGTTTGAGCAGTTTTGCCTGAATCAGATGCTGTTGTTCCTGCTCACTGAGGAAATGGATGCTGGTGGTATCAATATTCAGGCTACGTTTAATACGTCGCCCGCCGGAAGCCGACATCCCGCTCCAGTTGATAAAGGCATCAGACACCAGCGCCCAGGTTGGGATGGTGGTTATCGTATTATCGAAGTTGCGTACTTTCACCGTGGTCAGGCCGATATCCGTTACTGTGCCGTTTGCCCCGTATTTCGGCATCTCCAGCCAGTCCCCAAGCCGGAGCATGTCGTTGGCGGAAAGCTGAATACCGGCCACCAGGCCCAGGATCGGGTCTTTAAAGACCAGCATTAATACCGCAGCCATCGCCCCCAGGCCGCTGATCAGAATGGCGGGCGACTGACCAATCAGCAGGGAGATAATTAAAATCCCCACCAGGATTGCGCTGACCAGTTTTATCCCCTGGAATATCCCTTTCAGCGGGAGCTGCGAAGCGGTCGCCATTTTTTGCGACAGCCTGAGCATAACGTCCAGCAGCGAGAAGAAAGAAAGCAGGGCGTATACCATCACCCACAGCTTTGCGCAGGTGGTCAGAATTTCAGCCGCTTCGCTGCCTTTTTGTAACCATAATACCGCCTGAACGTTGACGATAATCCCCTGGAGGGTAAATGCCAGACGGTGAAATAATTTATTTTGCGTGATTATCTGCAACCACAAATGGCTACTGGCCTGGGCGCGTTTTTCAAATGCCCGCAGCACCCCTTTGTGCAGAATAAAATGTACTACGATGGCGGTAAGAAAAATAATACCAAAGATGATCACCAGGGAAGTGGTGTGATTAATTTCAATACCTAACTCTTCAACCTGAGTAATTAATTCCTGCATAACGTCTCCTGTATTGATGCAGCCCCATAATGGCGGCTGCGGATCTATTATGCAAATTCGGAGGGTTTATTTCACCGCGTGGCAGGCCTTTACTACGGGCATACACAGGCGATGACGCATCCGCAGTGTGACCAGCGCCAGCACCACCATCATTCCCGTTTCGACCACCAGGAACAGGTTAATCGCCTGGGTGTAATCACCGTGATGGCTTTGCAGCGCGTGCAGCAAAATCGCCCCGAAAATGGCCGGGCCAAGGCCTAATGCCGCCTGTTGCAGGGTGCTCAGAATGGCGCTGGCGGCACCGGCATCGTCGGGCTGGATATCGCGCATCCCGATACGGTAGAAACTGTTGACGATCAGCGCCTGGCCGTAGCCCACCAGCCCGGTCGCCGGGGCCAGGGTAAGGGCGGTATTGCTCATCCCCCAGATGCGGAAGGTGGCAATCAGCGCCAGCAGGCCGGTTATCTGAATAGCCAGACCCATCAGCAGAATACGGCTGGTACTGTGGCGGGCAATCAGGCGCGGGGCAAACCAGGCCGAGATGAAATAGGTCACGCCCAGCGCAATAAAGCTGTTCCCGGACTGCCACGGCGCCATGCCCAGACCCGTTTGCATGGTCAGCGCCATGCAAAACATAAACCCGGACCAGACGCTGAAAAAGAGCATCGCAATCAGCACGCCAAAACGAATGCTGCCGAGCTGCAAAAGACGCGGCGGGATCAGCGGGTGCGCATCTTCACGCTCTTTTTTGCGCGCATTCATCGCCATGAGCCAGGCCAGCGGAATAATGGCAATCAGCGCAGCCTTAAGTGGCCAGGACCAGTGCCACTGCGGGCCAAGCGCCATCGGGAACAGCAGGCAGCAGAGGATCGCCGCCAGCAGTATGGTCCCTTGCCAGTCGATGCGCGACGGCGTTTCTCGCCGGGTTTCCGGTACATAGCGGCGGCTTAACGCCAGCACAATCAGGCAGAATGGCACGTTGATGAAAAAGGCATTTCGCCAGCCCAGCCCGGCGATATCCGCAGATACCAGCCAGCCGCCGCCCATCTGCCCGACAATAAAGGCGATGCCGCCGATACCGCCAAACAGGCTGATGGCTTTGGCGTGCGCTGTTCCTTTTAGGGTGACATGCAGCGTGGCGAGGATCTGCGGCATGATAAGCGCGGCCCCGGCACCCTGAACGATGCGCGCGGCCAGCAGTTGCTCAACGCTGCCCGCGATACCGCACAGCAACGACGCCAGACCAAAAATCGCCACCCCAGCCATAAACAGACGACGGCGACCCAGGTTATCGCCAAGCTTACTGCCCAGCGCCAGACAGACGGCAAACGCCACGCCGTAAAGCGCGACAATCAGCTCCAGTTCGGTTGCGGTGGCGTGTAACGAGTGGGTAATGGAGTCCAGCGCGACGTTGGTGATTGAGGTATCAATCAGCGGCAGCATCTGGCCGGTTAACAGCAAAATCAGGCCTGCACGACCCGGTGAAACAACTGACGTATTCATGGTAACTCCATTGCGTCATTCAACAGATGGTCGTAGCATCAACGATCTGATAAACGGGTACCAGTTCTTGCTTATACTGGTACTGGCACTACCATGCAGGGGGAAATATGGCGCTGATGTCTGAACCGGTCACCTCGCTTCAGGATGACACCCGAAAACAGCTGGGGGCATTTTTGCGTGCGCGTCGCGAAAGCCTCGATCCGCAGCGCCTGGGGTTACCGCGCAGCGGGCGCCGCCGCACGCCGGGCCTGCGCCGTGAGGAAGTTGCATTGCTCGCAGATGTCGGCGTCACCTGGTATACCTGGCTGGAACAGGGCAGGGACGTACACCCGTCCAGCGCCGTTATGGCGGCGGTGGCGAAAGCGCTGCAATGCACGCCAACGGAAACCCGACATGTATTTGTACTGGCGGGGCTGCCGCCGGGCGAAGCACCGCAGCTGGTACAGTGTGAGGGGATCAGCGAAGGTACGCGCCGCCTGCTCGACACCCTGATGCCGAAACCTGCCAGCATTCAGAAACCCAATTTTGACATCGTGGCGTGGAATGACAGCTTCGGACATCTGATGGGCGTTGATTTCAATGAAATTCCGCCGGAAGACCGCAACTGTATTTATCTGTTTCTTACCCATCCGGCGTGGCGCGCCCGGCTGGGCAAGCGTGACGACGTGCTGCCGATTTTTGTCTCTTACTTCCGCGCGGCAATGGCGGAGCACCGGGGCGATCCTCAGTGGGAAGCGAAACTGGCGCGGTTCTTTGCGGTGTCTGAGGAGTTTAAAACCCTCTGGCACCAGCGCAACGACGTGCGCGGTGTCGAAAACCAGCTCAAGCTGTTCACCCACCCGGAACTTGGCGATTTTACTCTCCAGCAAATGTACTGGTATTCCGCTCCGCGTAACGGATCGCGGCTGCTGGTTTATCTGCCGGTGGATGAAACCGGGGAGCGGGCGCTGACATGGCTGGCGGAGCAGGCTGTTATACTCAGTTAAATCCACTTCTTTCAGGGATCGAATATGAACGTTACGCGTAAGCAGGAAAAAGTTCTTCGCCGCGCTCTCACCGAGTGGGAACAGGAGGGCGCATTAACGGCTGAGGAGCATCAGCGTCTGGCGGGCAGCCTGAAACGCATTGCGATGGACTGGCAGCGTCTGAGTCGCTACGCCTTCTGGACCGCGCTGGCGTGCGTCATTATCGCTATTGGCAGCCTGTTTGCCGATAGCGAACTGATGGCGCGCATCATCGAATTTTTCTCTTTCTCTTCCATCGCCCGGATCGGGTTGCCTGCACTGGCGGCGGTGCTGTTTTACCTGTGGGGATTTGCCAGACAGCGGTGGGAAACCCAGTGGCACTACAGCACGGAGGCGATCCTGTTCCTTGGTGTGTTTTTTACCGCCATCGCGCTTTGGCAGCTTGGCGAAAGGCTTGATAACGGCAGCGGTCACATCGCGCCGTTGTTCCTTGCGGGCTGCGCGGTTTACGGGCTGGTAGGGTTTTTTGGTCGCTCAGGCCTGGTGTGGCTGTTCTTCCTGCTATCGCTTGGCAACTGGTTTGGCGCAGAGACGGGCTATATGTCCGGCTGGGGCGCGTACTGGCTGGGGATGAATTATCCGGTGCGATTTATCTTCTTTGGTGGCGCGCTACTGGCGCTGTGCTGGGTACTGCGCGCGATGTTGCAGGCGCGTCATCTGTACACCACCAGTAAAGCGATGGGGCTGACGTATCTGTTCGTCGCGCTGTGGATCATGTCGATTTTTGGTAACTACGATGTGGATAACTGGTACAGCGTCACTCAGGCTTCACTGCTGCCGTGGGCGCTGCTGTTTGCCGTCGCGGCGGTGCTCTGCATTTACATCAGCCTGAAAACCGACGACGGGATGCTGCGCGGCTTTGGCCTGACGTTTCTTGCCATCAACCTCTACACCCGCTATTTCGAATACTTCTGGGACGGGATGAACAAAGTGATCTTTTTCCTGATCCTCGCGGCATCGCTGGCGGTGATAGGGCGCTATGCCGAGAAAATCTGGCACGCCGGGAGTACGGTTAAGTAGGTTTTGCGAGGCGCTTTCAGGGAATTAAATAGGATTCTGCTAAGTGATTTCGAATCGCGTAAGGTGAGGTTCACATTAAACCAACCGACTGAATCTACGTCATTTTGATGAGTAGTTAAGTGGGCTATACTTACGCGATGAGAAATAACCAATGTCGCCACTGATGATTGATTCCGCAGATTTCAGCCAAAAGTTAGGGCTTATCTCCCGAAACGTTGAACATACCGAGGCCTTTCTGGCACGCGGTACAGTGGATTTTCAGCTGCCGGGGTTTATCCTGCCTGTGGGATATCAGCTGTTGAAATCACGTTATAGCGACGAGTACCGCCTGGTCACCACCGAAGAAGGCAAGCCCTACACGGCGTATGCTGTAAAGCTGACGTTTCATAAAGAGATTACCTTTCCGCATAGCGCCGCGACGCAGGTAATGGTCTGGCGCACGCCGCGTGCCGTTCATCAGCGAGTGATTAGCGGGTTTCCGCAATTTTTCTTTCAGTGGCTGCTAAGCGAATACAACATCGTTGTTTCTGACAGCGAACAAACCGGCGACGGACAGCGATTCTGGCTACGAATGATCGACTGGGCGTTCACCATGAATTATCAGATAAGTGTGGCAGACGGTACGGTAGGGGAAGAGTGGCAGCTAACACCGGTGAATTCCTATGCTGAACTGGAAGAACGGTGGATCACTTTCGCATGGGGTCACGATCGTGAGGTGCATCCACATCGCAGGCTGGTCATTAGCAAAAAGTAACGGGCTGCATGTAGCGGCCCGTTTACATTAGCACTCGGTGACAATGGTGCTCAGCGGCAGGCGAGATTTTGGCAGAGAGGCGTTGAAATCTTCCACGCTGTGATGCCCGACTGGCACTACCACTAGGCTGGTGAAGCCTTTCTCTTTCAGGCCAAACTCTTCGTCGAGGATAGCGGCGTCGAAGCCTTCGATTGGCACCGCGTCCAGGCCCATCGCGCCCACGCCCAGCAGGAAGTTGCCCACGTTCAGGTAAACCTGTTTCGCCATCCAGTGATGATCATCTTTCAGGTCCACGCGGTGCATGTCGGCAAAGTAGTGGCGGCCTTTGTTATTGGCAGCTTTTGCTTCTGGCGTGGCAAAACGGCCATCGGCGTCTTCCTGGTCTACCACACGCTCCAGCCATGCGTCGTCCATTGCGGTTTTCGCGCAAAACACCACAACGTGAGAGGCATCCAGCATTTTGCGTTCGTTGAACACATAGCTTCCTGCGGCGGATTTTGCCACGCGCGCTTTACCTTCTTCAGTGCTGGCAACAATGAAGTGCCATGGCTGTGAGTTGGTGCTGGACGGGCTGTATTGCAGCAGGGTTTTAATTTTCTCGCCTTCTTCAGCGGTCAGTTTTTTGCTTGCGTCGAACGCCTTAGTAGAGTGGCGTTTCAGGGCGACAGAAATGATATCCATAACAACTCCTGGTGATGAAATTCGCCCGTCTGCGGGCGCGAAAGGAAAGCAGATTACAAGGCAATGCGGGAAAAGATAAGTGCAATACGAGCGCTTATACTGTTCGTCTTAGCCGAACAATCAGACCGGGCGTATCCACTTTTGATCTTTTTTGGGCAGCTTATCGACAATCAGGTTCCACGAGTCGGCGATCAGGTCGGCGACCAGCTCCGGCGTTATATCCTCGGTGCCATAAAGTGAGATCCAGTGTTTTTTATTCAGATGATAACCCGGCTCAATACCGCGGTAGATCTGCTGATTTAACAAGGATTTTTCAGGATCGGATTTCAGGCTGACGTGTGGCCGCCCGTGGGCGACCGCGACAATCATAAAGATCTTACCGCCCACCTTAAACACGTCGAATTCCGGGCCAAACGGCCAGCAGTGTTCCGTGAACGGCTGCTCCAGCGCCACGCGTTTCGCGTGTTCCTGCAACGATTTACCGTCCATCGGCTTCCTCCTGAGCCAGCCCGCGCCACATGGCTTCAAAGCCGAGTGCTTTAAAATCGACGGCACGTGACGGATCGCGGGTGGCAAATTCCATTGTGGTTTCAGCCAGCGATAAGAAAATGGCATCACCGAACGTTTTGAATTCATCAGACATAAACACCTGGCGCACCGAGCGGCGGCACAGTTCATGCAGTTCCGGGAACATGTCTTTTACGGCCTGTTCGGTCTCAGCGTTGATTTTTTCACTGACACCAAGCTGGCGAATGGCTGCGTGCGCGACAGGGTTACGAATACCCCAGTCCACGTAGCTGTTCCAGATGTTGCGGGTATGCTCTTTGGGCAGGGTAATGCTGCGATCAAGATTTGCCAGCATCGTCTGGCAGAGATCCTGCTTCAGGTGCAGATAGAGGGCATTCAGCAGATCGTCTTTGGTAGCAAAGTAGCGGAACAGCGTGCCTTCGGCGACGCCCGCGTTACGGGCGATTAAGGCCGTTGAGGCGGCGATACCTGACTGTGCAAATGCAGCTGTTGCTGCTTCCAGTAAGGCCTGTTTTTTATCTTCACTCTTAGGACGTGCCACTAAATTTCCCCTCCTGTCAATTGTAAAAACCATGATTGAAACACGTGCTTTGCCATGCTGCAACGCGGAATGTCAAAGATCGAAAACGTCTTGACGACTTTCTCGTCATATCTATAATGAGTGCTTACTCACTCATAATCAAGTTTACCCGCGCAATCCATCGGATGGGGCGCGTAGCCGGGTCAGGATATGAAAAAGCCTCTATTCCTCTGCGTGGTGTTTGTCATGATTATTGCTTCAGCTGCAAGTTTACCTTTTGTCCTGAATGCCGGATTTGGCCAGCCACCGCAGGGTGAGCAACTAACGGAAGTTGAAGCGTCTGCGCAGTATCGCGACGGGCGTTTCCACAATACGCTGCCTACGCCGGGCTATAACGGCGACAAAAATATGCTGGTGGCGATGTGGGAGTTTCTGACCAAAAAAACTGAAAACGCGCGTCCTGCGCAGCCGCTGCCGCTGGTGAATACCGATCTGGCGAGCCTGCCGCTGGAACAGGACACGCTGGTGTGGCTCGGCCACTCGTCCTGGTTTATGCAGCTGGCGGGCAAACGCATCCTGATCGATCCGGTGCTTGGCAACTACGCCGCGCCGTTCTCGTTCCTGAACAAGGCCTTTGCGGGTGAATACCCGTGGCGCGCGGAGTCCATGCCGGACATCGACCTGCTGATTATCTCTCACGATCACTACGATCATCTGGATTACGCCACCATCAAGGCGCTGCTGCCGAAGGTGAAGCGTGTGGTCACGCCGCTGGGCGTGGGGTCGCATCTGCGCTACTGGGGTATGAACCCGGCGATCATCGACGAGCGCGACTGGAATCAGTCGGTGCGCATCAGCGATGAACTGACAGTGCATGTACTCCCGGCACGTCATTTCTCCGGGCGCGGCATCAAGCGTGACCAGACCCTGTGGGGCAGCTTCATGTTCGTCACGCCTGAGCAGAAAGTTTACTACAGCGGTGATTCCGGTTACGGACCGCACTTCAAAGCTATTGGTGAGCAGTTTGGCGAGGTGGATTTAGCCATTATGGAAAACGGCCAGTACGACCAGGACTGGAAGTACATCCACATGCTGCCGGATGAAACCGCGCAGGCGTCGGCAGATCTTAACGCCAGAGCCGTTGTACCGGGGCATAACGGACGTTTTGTGCTGGCGAAGCACACCTGGAACGATCCGCTGATCCAGCTGGCAAGAGCCAGCAAGGATAAAAATTATCGGCTGCTGACGCCGGAACTGGGCGAACCCGTCCGCGTGGGTGATACCACCCAACAATTTAGCCAGTGGTGGGAATAATGTTTAATCGCGAAACAGAGGGGGAGAGCAGCATGACTATTTCCGCTCAGGTCATCGACACCATCGTCGAGTGGATCGACGACAACTTACATCAACCGTTGCGCATTGAAGAGATTGCCCGCCACTCGGGGTATTCAAAGTGGCACTTACAGCGGTTGTTTATGCAATACAAAGGCGAGAGTCTGGGACGCTACATCCGTGAACGTAAGCTGCTGCTGGCGGCGCGCGATCTGCGCGAGTCGAATGAGAGGGTGTACGAGATCTGCCTGCGCTACGGGTTTGACTCGCAACAGACGTTTACCCGCATCTTCACCCGCACGTTCCACCAGCCGCCTGGTGCGTACCGCAAAGAGAACCACAGCAGGGCGCATTGAAATACCTTCCCCCTCACCCCGGCCCTCTCCCCAAAGGGGCGAGGGTGTAATTGTCCCCTCTCCCTTTGGGTTGAGGGATCCCCACAAAAATACGAGCACGGACGGCTCCCTCTCCTTTTTGGGGAGAGGGTTGGGGTGAGGGGGAACATACAGCTCAGGTGGTCATTCCGTTCACTTTATATTCCTTGCTACTCTGTCACTACATTACCGGTGAACGTGCCAGGGTAGCTCACCGCCGCTACCCTGGCGACCCGGGCTCCCGGCAAGAAAATCGCCGCTTCGCGGTACCCTCAGCTTATTCCTTTCGGCTTTCGGGTCGGGCGCGATGCAGCGTCCATGCAAGTCGCGCCCTCTCGGCGCATCCATGCGCCTCGCCCCGGCCTACAGGAAACGCTTCGGCGATTTTCGGCCGGACCATGGCACCGCTGTAAGTCTTTTATTTCAATGGCGTAATGTCATCGCTGAATTAAAGACACAAATTACTGGGGAACCCTCAGCCCACCGGGAGAGGGTGAGGGTGAGGGGCCAGACCGCACAATCCCTACCAGCTGTAATTCACCGTCGCTGTGACCGTGCGGCCAATCCCGTAGAAGCACGCCGTGTCGCTTGCGCACGATGCCACATACTTGGTATCCGCCACGTTGTTCACGTTGAATTGCATGCTCGCCCCTTTCAGGCTGCTGCTCATCTCACCCAGATCGTAGTTCACCATCGCGTCATACAAGTCCACCGACGGCACCTTAAAGGTGTTCTTCGCATCGCCGTAGCTGGTGCCGATGTAGCGCATCCCGACGCCTGCGGTCAGGCTCTTGAGCGCGCCGCCCGGAATGGTGTAGCTGGCGAAAGCCGAAGCCATATGCGCCGGAATTCGTGCAGGCGTTTTACCTTCAGTTCCCGCCACCGTTGTGCTCCGGGTTTTCGCATCCGTGTAAGTGTACGAACCAATCAGGTTGATGTTGTCCATCAGCGTGGAGTGGATCTCCGCCTCAACGCCTTTCGAACGCACCTTGCCTGCGTTCTCGAACCAGCCTTCGGTGCTGTTGTAGGTTGCCACGTTGTCCTGGGTTAAATCGTACAGCGCCAGGGTCATCAGCGTGGTATCGACAGGCTGATACTTCAGGCCGATTTCGGTCTGCTCACCGGTGGTCGGTTTAAACGGCCCCACGCCCGGCGCGCGGTTGGTTTGCAGGTTCGGTTCAAACGAGGTGCTATAACTGACATACGGCGACAGGCCAAAATCGAACGCGTACAGCAGCCCGGTACGCCAGGTAAATTTGCTGTCGTTTTGCTGGGTGAAGCTGCCGTCGGTGAAGTCGTTGGTGCGCACTTCGCTCCAGTCGTAACGTCCGGAAACCAGCCATTCCCAGTTGTTCCAGCTCATCTGATCCTGCAGATACAGGCCCATCTGGTCGAGATTTTGCTGTTCGTCGGTGGCGGTCATGAAGGTGCTTTCATCCACGTTCACCCCGTAAACCGGATTTCGCCAGTCGAGGTCATACTGAGAGCCGCTCCCACGCTCCAGCAGCTGTTTATCTTTGCTGGTTTTGTAATCAAATCCGCCGAGCAGGGTATGGCCAACTTCACCGGTATTCACCAGGTATTCTAGCTGGTTGTCGAGGCCAAACTCGTTGGTGGTGCGTTCCTCATGCTGGGCGCGACGGGTTAACACCGAGCTGTTAGCGGCGCTGGTGGCGTAAACCAGATAGCGGTATTTCTGCTTAATGGTGGCGTAACGCGCGTTCTGGCGGAAGGTGAGGTTATCGGCGAACTGGTGTTCCAGCTCGTAGCCAATCATCGTTTGTTCGCGCCAGGATTGATCGTAATCCGGATCGCTGACGTTAAAGTCGCGCGGGATGTATTTCCCATCGACGCTTTTCACCGTGCCGTAGGCGGGCAAGAAGTTGCGGTAGCCCGCGTCCGGATCTTTTTGGTAGCTGGTGAGCAGCGTAAAGCGGGTCTGATCGTTCGGATACCAGGTGATCGCCGGAGCAATCGCCATACGCGTCTCTTTGTAATCATCAACCTGATTATGCTGGGTGCGAGCGATACCGTTCACGCGATACAGCACGCGGCCATCGTCGCTGAGCTTACCGCCGAAATCAAACGCGCCTTCTGCCAGGTCGTTATTGCCGGTGCGGAACTGCACGTTATGGATGGATTCCACGGTCGGCCGTTTGCTGGTCATGCTGATTAACCCGCCAGGGTTGACCTGACCAAACAGAACCGACGCCGGGCCGCGCACCAGCTCCACACGCTCCAGCAGCCACGGGTCTACTGTGCCCGTCTGCGACGAGGCCGTTGCGCCAAAGCTCAGGCCGTCGAGGAATTTCGGCACATAGCTAAAGCCGCGCACAAACACTTCATCGTTACGGTTCGACGATCCGCGGTATTCGGTAAACACCCCCGCCGAGTAGCGCAGCGCCTGTGACACGGAGGTGACGTCCTGCATCTTCATCTGATCGCGGGTGATCACCGACACCGACTGAGGCGTCTTCACGATCTCGGCGCTGGTTTTGGTCGCAGAGAGGGTTTTGGTGGCTACAATCCCCTTCACGGGGGCGGTGGGTTCTTCGCTGACCCCCTGCGTTACCGTAATGGTTTCTTCTTTCGTTTCTGCCTGGGCCGTGACGCTGACCATCGCCATACTCAGCAGCCAGAGCTGCATTATCTTATTATTTTTAAACATTTTTATTTAACGTCCTTGGTTGCTATCGCCATAAAAACACCGGTAAATCGGTGTAGATGATATTGCAAATTATTACCATTTGCATTAGCGTTGGTAACAAATTTCGTCAGGGAACAAGTGGTAATGAAGAGGGTATGGAGCGGGTTGTTAATCGGGATCGGTTCGTTGCCAGCGATGGCGGCGGCCTGTGAGCACTCTTCCCTGCAGGGAGACGTTCAGGGGAAGTTTGATGCCAGCGGCGAAGTCTGTTTTTTACTTCCGCCGCTGGACGAGAATTACGTTTCCGCCACGCTGAACGGCGTAACGGATGCTCGCCTGCTGGATGGGCAAAACCGCAGCATCCGCACGCTGATTGAAAATGGCCCCGCCGATGGCGAACACACGCTCCTGTTTGCGCTGCCGGTGAAGCAACCCACCTCGCTGGTGCTGCACGGTGAAGCGGGTAAACCCTGGCGTTTTCAGTGGCGGATGAAAGAGACCTCCGCCTTACCGCGTGTACAAATGCTGGCACCTGAAAGCCCGACGCTTCAGGCGCTGGCAAAAGAGATTGCTGCCGGTGGGAGTACTGACGCGTTCTGGCAGGCGCAGAGTCGGCAGGGAACGCCGATGGTGGAGCCGGTTGATGCGAGCCACAAGCGCGTTACCTTCCTGTGGCGCGGCGCGCGGGATAACGTCTTTATTCTCGGCTCGCCGGCGGGCGATCACGATCCGCTGTTTCGTCTCGGCAAAAGCGACGTCTGGTTCCGCAGCTACGTGGTGCCCGCCGACACGGTGATGCAGTACAAGATTGCGCCGGACGTGCCGGTGATTGACGGCTCCCCGCGCGACCAGCGGCGCGCCATTCTGGTGAGCGCTCAGGCCGATCCGCTCAACCCAAATACCTTTGGAGAACAGAAAACCGATCGCTGGAACCGCTATTCGCTGCTCGATCTTAGTCCCGCGCGCTACTGTACCGTTCAGGCCACGGCGCAGCCGCTGGTGCACGGGACGCTAAGCCGTCAGAACATAGCGAGCAAGATCCTCGGCAATTCCCGCGAAGTGATGATCTACAGGCCGCGTGGCGCACAGCCTGCACGCTGGACGCTGATCCTCTTTGACGGGCAGATTTATCAGGATGAGTACCACTTCGCCAACGTACTGGATGGCCTGATTGCCCGGCACCATCTGCCGCCCGTCAACGTAGTGTTTATCGACAGCCTTGATCATGCCCGTCGTGCTAAAGAGCTGCCGCCGAACCCGGATTTTGCCGACTTTATGGCGCATGAACTGCTGCCGTGGCTGCGCGGGCAGGGGATTGCGATACAGCGGCAGAAAACGGTACTGGCGGGGTCGAGCTACGGGGGAATTGCCTCGTCGTGGGTGGCGCTGCGCTACCCGCGCCTGTTTGGTAACGTGCTAAGTCTTTCAGGCTCTTACTGGTGGGCGCCAAAAGGGGAAGCGCCCGGCTGGCTTACGCGGCAGTACCAGCAGGCGCCGCGGTATCCGGTACGCTTCTGGCTACAGGCCGGCAAGTTTGAAACCACGGGGCCGGGCGGGGGAATTTATCGCACCACGCAGGATTTTGAACAGGTGTTGCGGGAGAAAGGCAATCGCGTCAGCTTCCATCCGTCATCCAGCGGCCATGACTATGCGGCCTGGTGTGAGGCGCTGATCCACGGAATGCGCGATTTCACCGGCTTACGACGCCAGTGAAAACCAGCGGCGCCAGACGAAACGCAGGATAAAGAATTCGATGGCGCCAAGCATCAGGAACCACAGGCAGAAAAGGATGGTGTAGAGCTGGTTAAGATCGACCAGGTGGAAGGTCGCCATCATTTTCTGCGCCAGCACCAGCCCGAGCGAGGGCGCCGGTAACAGCAGGCAAGAGAGCAGGGCCATCAGCAGAATGCCCCCGGCTGTTAGCAGCGATTCTAACGGGTGTTTCATATTAATGTTAATCGTCAGTTAAAAAAGTTATTGTCGGGCATATTGTAGCGTAAAGCAATATAAACCCGACATTCACTTTTGGATAAAACCAGAGGCGTATTTCGCTAATAAATAACCGAAACAGAATAATATTCTTAAGGCGATTAAGCTAATATCGGGTTATGTAAATTAATGTCTTCCTCAGGCAAATAATTTTACAAATGTATATGTGCTATATCCAATTAACGTTGCAATAACAATGGCGGCGATAATATATAACGCCAGGCGGCGTCCGCGATAAATGCCAAACATGGTGGCTCCTTGTTTAGTTTTGGTTTAGAAATATTTTGTAAAAATCAGTTCATCGAAATAGTTTTAATCAGTTTTGAATAACCCGGCAGTAATTATATTGCGGTAGATCAATTTAAGCCGCAAGCCTTAAAAATGAATTTATTAAAGCCAGAAAGGAATTCAGGCTTCCGTCCACCGGATATTGAAGGATATGACGTAATGACCAAGATGATGAACTCGCAGAATATACCGCCCGCAGGGGGAAATGTGCAGGGGAAGCCCTACCAGCAAACGGTAGAGCAAGTCCTTGCTCACAAGCAGACTCATGCGGACGGCCTTGACCGCACAGAAGCGAAAGCCCGTCTGCACCAGTATGGCCCGAATGCGCTGCCGGAAAAAAAGGGCAAGCCTGCGTGGCTGCGTTTTCTGGCGCATTTTAATGATGTGCTGATATATGTTCTGCTGGCTGCTGCGGCACTCACCGCTGTCATGGGGCATTGGGTCGACACGCTGGTTATTTTAGGCGTGGCGGTCATTAATGCACTGATTGGTCATATCCAGGAAAGTAACGCTGAAAAATCCCTGCAAAGTATTCGCAATATGCTTTCCAGCGATGCACGGGTAATTCGTAATGGCAGCCATGAAACTATTCCGACAACTGAAATAGTCCCGGGTGATATTATTGTATTACGCGCAGGTGACCGTATTCCGGCCGATATGCGTCTGATTGAGGCCCATAATTTACGCGTTGAAGAAGCTATTTTAACGGGTGAATCAACGGTTGTGGATAAACACATTCTGCCACTCGAAGGTGAATTATCGCTGGGAGACCGCACCAACCTGGTGTTTTCCGGTACCACTGTCAGCGCGGGTGGTGGCGTGGGGGTGGTTATTGCCACCGGGCAGGATACTGAGCTTGGCCATATCAATCAGATGATGGCCGGTATTGAAAAGCACCGTACCCCGCTGCTGGTGCAGATGGATAAACTGGGTAAAGCCATTTTTGCCATAATTCTGGCGATGATGGCCGCGCTGTTTGTCTTCAGCCTGGTATTGCGCGATATCCCGATGGGGGAATTGCTGCTCTCGCTGATAAGCCTTGCAGTGGCTTCGGTACCGGAAGGTTTACCGGCGATTATCTCCATTATCCTTTCCCTGGGCGTACAGGCGATGGCACGCAAACGCGCCATTATCCGTAAGCTGCCAACGGTAGAAACCCTGGGGGCGATGACCGTGGTCTGCTCGGATAAAACTGGCACGCTGACCATGAACGAAATGACCGTTAAAGCCATTATCACGGCGGACACTTGCTATCGCGTGGACGGCAACAGCTATGAGCCCGTGGGTAACATCTATCTTGAAGGCAGCGATGAGCCGGTACAAATCCAGCCGGGCACCGTGCTGGAGCAGTACCTGCGTACCATCGACCTGTGTAACGACAGCCAGCTGATTCAGGATGAGCGTAGTTTGTGGGGCATTACCGGCGGACCAACCGAAGGCGCTCTAAAAGTGCTGGCGGCGAAGGCAAACCTGGAGCCGGTGATGACCACGCTGGTTAACAAGATCCCGTTTGACTCTCAGTACAAATACATGAGCACGCACCACCAGATTGGTGGCGAGGAGCAGATCCTGGTCACCGGCGCGCCGGATGTGCTTTTCGCCCTGTGCGAACAGCAGCAGACCCGCAATGGTACGGAAGCCTTTAACCGCGCGTACTGGGAATCTGAGATGGAGCGTTACGCACGCCAGGGACTGCGCATGGTTGCTGCTGCGTTCAAACCGGCGAACGGTGAGACCCGGCTTACCCATGACGACCTGAAGCACGGGCTGATTTTCCTCGGTATCGCCGGCATGATGGATCCGCCACGCCCGGAAGCTATCGATGCAATCCACGCCTGTCAGCAGGCCGGGATCCGCGTGAAGATGATCACCGGCGATCACCCGCAAACGGCGATGAGCATCGGCCAGATGCTGGGGATCACCAACAGCGTGCAGGCGGTGACAGGCTATCAGCTGGAGAAAATGGACGATCAGGAGCTGGCAAATGCGGCGGTGGAATATGACATCTTCGCCCGTACCAGCCCGGAGCATAAGCTACGTCTGGTGAAAGCCTTGCAGGACAAAGGTGAAATCGTCGGCATGACCGGTGACGGAGTCAACGATGCGCCAGCCCTGCGTCAGGCTGATGTCGGTATCGCGATGGGAATTAAAGGCACCGAAGTCACCAAAGAAGCGGCAGACATGGTGCTGACGGATGACAACTTCGCCACCATTGCCAGCTCGGTAAAAGAAGGGCGACGCGTTTACGACAACCTGAAGAAAACCATTCTGTTCATCATGCCAACCAACCTGGCACAGGGGTTGTTGATTGTGATTGCGCTGCTGGCGGGGAACATCATTCCGCTGACGCCGGTCCTGATTTTGTGGATGAACATGGCCACCTCCGCCACGCTCTCCTTCGGCCTTGCTTTTGAAGCCGCTGAGAGAAATATCATGAAGCGCCCACCACGTCAGACCGGGCAGCACGTGATGGATGCCTTTGCCGTGTGGCGTGTGGCTTTTGTTGGCACCATGATCGCCATCGCCGCATTTGCGCTGGAAGCCTGGCTGGCGCCACGTGGCCACAGCGCAGAGTTCACGCGTACCGTGCTGTTGCAGATGCTGGTGTGTGCGCAGTGGGTGTACATGATCAACTGCCGTAACGCCGACGGGTTCTCCCTCAACCGTGGTCTGCTGGCGAACAAAGGTATCTGGCTGGTAACTGGCGTGCTGTTACTGCTGCAACTGGCGATTATCTACCTGCCGTTTATGCAGATGCTGTTTGGCACCGAAGCCCTGCCGCTGCGCTACTGGGCTATCACGCTGGTGATTGCAGGCGCGATGTTCTTCATCGTTGAAATCGAGAAGCGTCTGACCCGCAGGTTCCGTAAGGCTGCATAACTTTTTGCCCTCACCCTAACCCTCTCCCGGTGGGAGAGGGCCGGGGTGAGGGGAAAATACTGAGGTACTCCCATGAAAATCCCACTCCTTCTTACTTTCCTCGCCTGCACCCTGCAAACCGCATTTGCCGCCGCTATTCCGGTGCGCATAGCCACCGTAGAGCAAACCGCTCACGCCGCGGAACGCCAGATCCCAGGGCGTATCGAAGCCATCCACACCGTTGAGTTGCGCGCCCGCACGGAAGGCGTTATCACCCAAACCCATTTCCGCGACGGTCAGTATGTGAAAAAAGGTGATGTGTTGTTTGAGCTGGACGATGCCGAACCGCGTGCCGCGGTGCGTCTGGCACAGGCCGAGGTGAAAAGCGCCAGCGCCACGTTACGCCAGGCACAGCAGCAGCTGACGCGCTTTGAAAGCCTGAAAAACAGCAATGCCATCAGCCGGAATGATGTGGATAACGCCCGGATGCAACGCGATGTGGCAAGTGCTGCGCTGGAGCAGGCTCAGGCGCGCTTAGAGGCACGTAACGTCACGCTGACCTACACCCGCATCACATCACCCATCGATGGCCGCGTGGGGCATAGCCAGTTTCATCAGGGGAGTCTGGTAAACCCGGCAAGCGGTGTGCTGGTGGAGGTGGTTCAGCTCGATCCCATTCGCATCGCATTCGCGCTGGAAGAGGGGGCATTTGCAACCAAAGCCGGACAACATGCGGATATCAGCGCCCTGAAACAGGCCTGGCAGGCGCAAATCAATAGCAACGGCCAGCGTGAAAATGGCGAACTGACCTCGGTGGATAACCGTATCGACCCACGCACCGCCAGCGTGATGCTGCGTGCTGAGTTTGCGAACCCGCGTCATCAGCTGTTGCCGGGCGGCAACGTCAATGTCTGGCTGCGTCCTTCCAGCGAGCAGGATGTCATGACTCTGCCGGCCGCCGCAGTGCAGCAAAACGGTGACGGGTACTTTACCTGGGTGGTGAATGATGACGGGAAAGCTGAAAAACGCCCGCTGAAAATAGCCGGGCAGATGGGGCAGCAGTTCCGGATCGTCTCGGGTGTGAAGCCCGGTGAGCGGGCCATCGCCGAGGGTGCACAGCGCGTGCAGCCTGGCGCCGTTGTCCAGATACTGAATTAAGGAGCCATCATGCTGACGTTTTTCATCAAACGCCCGCGTTTCGCGATGGTCATTGCGCTGGTGATAACGCTTCTTGGCGCGATTGCGCTCAAAATCATCCCCGTGGAGCAGTACCCGCAAATCACGCCTCCGGTGGTGAATGTGAGCGCCTCCTGGCCAGGCGCCAGCTCGGCTGACGTGGCCGAGGCCATCGCCACACCGCTGGAAACACAGCTAAACGGCGTGGATCACATGCTCTATATGGAGTCCACCAGTTCGGACGAAGGCACGTATAGCCTGAACATCACCTTTGCGGCGGGCACCGATCCAGACCTCGCCGCCATCGACGTGCAAAACCGCGTGGCGCAGGCCGTGGCGCAGCTGCCCGCAGAGGCGCAGCAAAACGGCGTGCAGGTGCGAAAACGCGCCACCAACCTGATGATGGGGGTAAGCCTTTACTCACCGGATAAGACCCATTCGCCACTGTTTGTCAGCAACTATGCCAGCACGCAGGTGCGTGAGGCACTGGCGCGCTTGCCGGGCGTGGGGCAGGTACAGATGTTCGGCGCGCGCGACTACAGTATGCGCATCTGGTTACGCCCGGATCGCATGAACGCCCTGAACGTGACGACTGACGATATTTCCCAGGCGCTGCGCGAGCAAAACGTCCAGGGCGCGGCAGGCCAGGTGGGAACGCCGCCGGTCTTTAACGGCCAGCAACAGACGTTAACCATCAATGGATTAGGGCGCCTCAGCCAGGCCGGAGAGTTCGGTAACATCATTATTCGTGCCGGGGAGCAGGGGCAGCTGGTGCGCCTTCAGGATGTCGCAACCATTGAGCTTGGCTCACGCAGCTACAGCTCCGGCGCGCAGCTAAACGGCCATGATTCCGCCTATCTTGGCATTTATCCAACGCCATCCGCCAACGCCCTGCGCGTGGCTGACGCGGTGCGTGCGGAGCTGGAGCGACTCTCGACGCGCTTCCCGGACGATCTGGTTTATGAAGTGAAGTTCGATACCACCTCCTTTGTTGCCGCCACCATTAAAGAGATCGGCGTCTCGCTGGCACTTACCATGCTTGCCGTTGTGCTGGTCGTTTCCCTGTTTCTGCAAAGCTGGCGCGCGACGCTGATTGTGGCGCTTGCCATTCCGGTGTCGCTGGTCGGGACGTTCGCCGTGCTTTATACGCTCGGGTATTCCGCCAACACGCTAAGCCTGTTCGCCATTATCCTGGCGCTCACCATGGTGGTGGATGATGCCATTGTGGTGGTGGAAAGTGTTGAATCGCTGATGGCGGAAGGCCAGAGCCGGACGGCAGCCACCGCGCAGGCGCTGCGCCAGATCGCCGGGCCGGTGATTGCGACGACGCTGGTTCTACTGGCCGTGTTTGTGCCGGTCGCGCTTCTGCCGGGAATTGTTGGCGAGCTGTACCGTCAGTTCGCGGTGACGCTCTCAACCGCCGTCACGCTCTCAAGCCTGGTGGCGCTGACGCTGACGCCAGCCCTGTGCGCGATGCTGCTACGCCCGCGCCCCGAGAAACCTGCCGCAGTTTATCGCGCCTTTAACCGCGGTCTGGATGCCACGCGCGGTTTCTACACCCGTATCGTGAATGTATTAAACCTGCGGCCGTGGCTGGCGCTGCTGGCCACCGCAGGTGCGGCGGCGGTGGTCGTGTTTAGCTTTATGTCGATGCCAAAAGGCTTCCTGCCGCAGGAAGACCAGGGCTACTTCTTCGCCAGCGTCCAGCTGCCGGAAGCGGCATCGCTGGAGCGTACCGAAGCGGTGATGACCACGGCACGCGAATTAATAGCCAAAAATCCGGCGGTGGAAGACGTGATTCAGGTGTCCGGGTTTAACATCCTCAACGGCACCAGCGCCTCCAACGGCGGCTTTATCTCCATCATGCTCAAAGACTGGAGCGAGCGTCCGCCGCTGGATGAGGTGATGGGCACGCTGCAGCGCCAGCTGCTGGCGCTGCCGGAAGCGACGATCATGACCTTTGCGCCGCCAACGCTGCCGGGGTTGGGAAACGCCTCCGGCTTCGACCTGCGTATTCAGGCGCAGGCAGGACAAAGCCCGGCGGAGCTGGAGCAGGTTACGCGCGGCATTCTGCTGAAAGCGAACCAGCATCCGCAGCTCAACCGTGTCTTTACCACCTGGAGCAGCAACGTGCCGCAGCTGACGCTGAGCGTCGATCGCGAACGCGCGGCGCGTCTTGATGTGCCGGTTTCACGCATCTTCAGCAGCCTGCAAACCGCGTTTGGCGGCACGCGCGCCGGGGATTTCAGCGTCAACAACCGGGTCTATCACGTGGTGATGCAAAACGAGATGCAGTGGCGCGAGCGTGCGGAGCAAATCAGCGATCTGTACGTGCGCAGCAACACTGGTGAGCGTGTACGCCTGAGTAATCTGGTCACCATTACCCCGACTGTGGGCGCGCCGTTTTTACAGCAGTACAACCAGTTCCCGTCGGTGTCGGTGAGCGGTTCTGCGGCGGATGGGGTGAGCAGCAGCACCGCGATGGCGGTGATGGGGCAACTGCTGGCAGAAAACCTGCCTGCCGGATATGACTATGCCTGGAGCGGTATGTCGTATCAGGAGCAGCAGACCGGTAACCAGGCTATCTGGATCGTGCTAGCCGCCGTGGTGATGGCTTGGTTGTTCCTGGTGGCCCAGTACGAAAGCTGGACACTGCCCGCGAGCGTAATGCTGTCGGTACTCTTTGCCATCGGCGGGGCGCTGGTGTGGCTGTGGATTGCGGGGTATGCCAATGATGTGTACGTGCAGATTGGCCTGGTGTTGTTGATAGCCCTTGCCGCGAAGAACGCGATTCTCATCGTCGAGTTTGCCCGCGCGAAACGTAACGAGGGAATGGCGATTGTCGATGCGGCGCGAGAGGGAGCGTCACGCCGTTTCCGTGCGGTCATGATGACGGCGGTGTCCTTTATTATCGGCGTATTGCCGATGATGTTGGCGACCGGGGCAGGGGCGCAGAGCCGCCGGATCATTGGTACAACGGTATTCAGCGGGATGCTGGTTGCGACCCTGATCGGGATTGTCTTTATCCCGGCCCTGTTTGTACTGTTCCAGCGTCTGCGTGAGTGGGGGCACCGGCTTACGGACTAGTTGCCCAGAGTTCGCAATGTTTTTGCACCAGCGAGGTCAGCGAACCACCATCGTTGATGAAATCCCGCATCTGCTGCGCCTCGCTTTTGCCCTGTTTTAACAGCAGGGCAATCTCCGTGATGGCGCTGGTTGCGCCAAGTTTCCCGGCCGACGACGCAACCTGCTCCAGTAGCCACGCGATATCCTCCGCAATGGTTTTTTGTTCTCCGGTATGCACGTCGGTCAATATCCCTTCCAGCCCATAGCGGCAGGCCTGGAACCGGTTAAAGCGATACAGCAGAAAATCGCGCTCCTGATGCTGGTAGGGCCGGGTGGCCAGCAGCCAGTGTGCGGTAGCCTGGATAAGCCCGGCGATATTAATGGCGTGTGAAAGCGTGAGGGGGGTATCCATCACCCGGACTTCCACCGTGCCAAAGTGCGGGCTTGGGCGTATATCCCAGTGTAAATCTTTAATGCTGTCGACGATGCTGGTGGTACTCAGGCGGCGAAACAGCCCCTCGAACGCCTGCCAGTTGTTCACCCACGGCATCGGGCCGTTATCCGGGAACCCGGAAAAGATATTGAGCCGCGACGAAGCAAACCGGGTATCGGTGCCCTGCATATACGGCGAAGCTGCCGCCAGGGCGATAAAGTGCGGCACAAAGTGTGACAGGCCGTGCAGCAGGTAAATGGCGTCATCTCCGGTCCGGCATCCGATATGCACGTGCTGGCCAAACACCGTGGCCTGCAAAATCAGATAACCAAACCGCTCCAGCGTGATGTTGTAGCGCTCATCATCGCACACCTCCTGACGCTGCCATTTTTGAAACGGATGCGTTCCGCCACCACAGATCTGAATATGCTGGTCCGCCGCCACGCGCAGGATGCTCTGCTGCATGGCAGAAAACTGCGCAGCGGCCTGGTTAATGTCCTTACACACGCCGGTGGCGATTTCGAGCATACTCTCGGTGATGTCGTGCTTCACTTCACCGGCGTTGATCTCATTTTTTACAGCGGCAATCAGGGCGGAAGAGTCCTGGCTGAGATCGTAACCCGGCGGGTTAACCACCTGGAGTTCCAGCTCAATGCCAAGGGTGAAAGGTTCTGAGGAGTTGAAGTCAGGTAAAGGCATGAGGTGCTCCGTTGACGGGGATATATTGAGTATAGACAATGGCGTTATTGGCCCTTCGCGATCCTCTTTCGGCTGAAAAGCCGGGAATGTAATTTCGTTCAAGGATGAGCCCGCTGTTGCCGATATCAGGTAATACCTCTACTTACAAAAAGGCAATTAAGGATAAAAAATGAGCGACACCCCTTTCAAATGGACGTGCATTTCATGTGATAAGGACATTTCGCAGGATCAGGAATACTGCTCAGAATGCGAAGAAAAGCGGTACAGGAAAATTGGGGGGCTGTTATACCTGCCATTACTCAATTTGTTGCTGATCGCCTACGGTTATTTCACTTCTCTGGCAGTGACATTAAACGCCGGGCTATCGACGATGGGCCGCATTCAGGCATCCCAGTCGACCTATCTGTTTATTGCCGTGGCGGTGAATTTCATTCTCCTTCTCTTTATTATTTACACTGCCTCGCTCTTTTTCCGTAAGAAGAAAGAACTTCCTCTGGCGTATAGTATTTTAATCGTGGCCGGCATCGTGATAATGCTGATTGATCGTGTCGTAACGTCCTGGATGTTCCCGGAGATCCCCCTGAACTTTAGCCAGGTAATGCCCATTCTCACGCACGTGATTTATGCCTGTATCTGGATACCGTACTTCCGTACTTCCGCCAGGGCAAAAAAGACCTTTATTCGATAGTGGCGCAGGGCATTTACCCCAAATCCCTCGCCCCAAATCGCATTGTGTTTTACACTCCACGCTGCAAAAATTGAGTTAATGAACGATCAGACAGACGGTAACAGCGATGAACGGTACAATCACAACGTGGTTTAAAGATAAAGGCTTTGGATTTATCAAAGATGAAAACGGTGACAACCGCTATTTTCATGTGATTAAGGTCGCGAACCCTGATCTGATCAAGAAAGATGCGGCGGTGACCTTTGAACCCACCACCAACAACAAAGGCTTATCCGCCTACGCGGTGAAGGTGATCCCGGAAAGCCAGTACATCTACATTGCGGGCGAGCGGCTGAAACTCACCTCTATTAAGTCTTTTGTGGTGTTCAGCGAGGAAGTGCCCGCCGATACCAAAATTGATAAGGAAAATGCGGTGCTGTCGGTGGGGATCCTGATGAACAACATCAAACCCAAAACTGCGGCTAAGCCGGGTGAAATGCGCACGGTAAAGAAACTGGCCATCACCACCTTCCAGAAAACGACCCACATCTTCTCAGAAGATGAGATCGATATCGAAGCTACGGTAAAAATGCTGAAATAACGCAAGGCCGACATTCTGCGGAATGTCGGCTTTTTTAGCCCGCCTCAGCGCGCTGTCATGTCCGATCCCTGCACATATTCCGCCAGTAGCCAGACCATATCATGCAGTAGCCTGGTGAGTTCTTTTGCCACGCTGGCTGGCAACGTTCCCCCCGCAATCGCGTGTGTGAGTGCCTTCGCGTAGTCCACCTGTAACGAAGTGTCCTGCCAGCATTCCGGCACGCAGGCGTTGAGCTTTTCACCTGCAACCACCTGTTCAACCAGGTACGAAGGCAGGCCATTGTCGCAGTGCGCCCGCAACTGATTGAGCCCATGCAGCAGGCGTTCGCAAAGCGCCGCACGGATGTCGCGATCGTGGGTTTCAACCAGCACGCTAACAAATGCGGTACAGGCTTTGGTCAGTTCAACGGGATCCGCCGAGTCGGGAAGCAGCTGGCCGAGAAGATGGTGAATAATGTTTTCCTGAGATTGCGTGTGCGTCAGGGTAGGGTTTGTTGTCATGTGATTTTCCTTGTAAAAAAAGCTCCTGGCCACCCAGGACGTTCCTGTACCGGTGAGGGTAGCGCTGACGGAGGTAGGAATACCGCACATGACAAACGGTCAGCCTTTCGGCTACTCCACCAGCGCCACCATGTCTTCCTGGGGGGAACGCTGTCGCGACTATTTTATTGCCGTGCCATGAAACACGGGTTCCTACGCCCGGCTGCGGATACACCGCAACGCAGGCACTTTACGACCATGAAAAAACAAATAACAGTCTTATCCCTTGGTAAAACAGGGTTACTTTTTCAGTTTGCGAGGCTCCTTCCAGAAAGGTTATCGCCCCACGGTACTACCCCATTCGGTGCTCGCCCTTAAGCATCGCCTCACGGTCAAACATCCGCTGGATCACCCCGTGCGCCATAAACGCCGCGCGGTCAGACATATGTGCAATCACATCTGCATCATGGCTTACCAGCAGATAGGTCATCCCGTGCTGTTGTTTCAGCCGGTTCAGCAGGTTGAGGATTTCCGCCTGCACGGACATGTCCAGCGCGGAGGTCGGTTCATCCAGCAGCAACAGCTGTGGACGTAACAGCAAAGCACGGGCGATCGCCACGCGCTGTCGCTGCCCGCCTGAGAGCTGGTGCGGGTAGCGTTTACCCGCATCGGCAGACAGCCCAACCTGTTGCAATGCGTCCGCCACTTTTTCGGTAATCTGCGTTTCACCGTGGATTTTTAACGGCTCTGAAAGGGTGCGTGCAATAGTGTGGTTTGGGTGCAACGATGCCCACGGATCCTGAAACACCATCTGCACGTTGCGCCGCAGTGCGCCTTCAAAGCGGCGGCCTGCCTGTAACTGCTCACCCAGCACGGCAATGCTGCCGTTCCAGTCGCGTTGCAGCCCCGCGAGCACCCGCAAAATGGTGGATTTCCCACAGCCGGATTCACCAATCAGGCTGAAGGTTTCGCCTTTCCCGATTGCAAAGCTGGCTGCGGATACCGCGGTTTTTTCCCCGAAGGTGACCTGGAGCTGATTAACTTCAACGAGTGCCATTGTTCGCCTCCTTCCATGGCTGAGTGCGGTCAAGCGTTGGCAGCATCCGGCCGAACGTGCTGGCGTCAGGACGACAGGTCCAGAGTGTGCGCGTATACGGGTGGGTGGCTTGCGGCAACTGATTTGCCGCCATCTCATCAACTTTTTCGCCCTGATACATCACCAGCACGCGGTCGCAATGCTCTGCCACCAGCGGCAGGTCGTGGCTAATCAGCAGCATCGCCATCTGACGCTCTTCGCACTGCTGCACCAGAAGCTCGAGGATCTGGTTACGCAGGCGGGCGTCCAGCGCTGAGGTGGGCTCATCGGCAATAAGTACCTGCGGATTGTTAATCAGCGCGATGGCAATCATCACGCGCTGCCCCATACCGCCCGAAAGCTCGCCGGGATAGCGCGTCAGCACATTGTCGGTTAGCCCGACGGCGCGAATAATGTCGTGGATGCGCGCCAGACGCTCCGCTCTCGGCAGGGACTGATGCAGGGTTAAGGCCTCTTCAAGCTGGGCGGCCACGTTTTTCACCGGGTTAAGGGCGTAGCGTGGATCCTGAAGCACCATCGCAATGCGGTTACCGCGCAGTGCCTGCCAGCGTTTGTTATTCAGGGTCAGCAGGTCGTTGCCGAGCACGTTAAGCTGGCTCGCGCTCACGATGCCCGGCTTGCGCACCAGCCCCATCAGGGCACGGGCTGACATGGATTTTCCTGAACCCGATTCCCCGACCAGCGCCAGGCGTTCATTGCCAAGCGTAAAGCTCAGGTTGTTGACCACGCGCGCGGTGGGGTAGTCGATATTCAGTGCATCGACGATGACGCGTTGTTCAGTCATGTTGCGGCTCCAGTACATCGCGCAGGCCATCGCCCAGCAGGTTAAATGCCAGGCTGGCAAACAGAATCGCACCGCCCGGAATGGCGGCAATCCACCACTGGTCAAAAATGACCTGCATCCCGTCAGCAATCATAGCTCCCCATTCCGCCATGGGTGGGCGTGCGCCCAGGCCGAGGAATCCAAGCCCGGCGGCGGCCAGAATAATCCCGGCCAGATCGAGTGCCAGACGCACAATCGCGGACGGCAGACACAGCGGCAGAATGTGGCCGAACAGCAGCCGGAACCCGCGGATCCCCATCATTCCGGCAGCGGCCAGATAGTCGCTGTGACGCAGGCGCTGAATTTCACTGCGTGCCTGACGTGCATAGGCAGGCCAGGTGGTCAAAGCCAGCGCCAGCGCCCCGTTCACCAGTCCCGGGCCAAGCATGGCGACAAACGCGAAGGCGAGGATCAGACGCGGCATCGACATCACCACATCGGTAAAGCGCATCAGCACCCGCTCCAGCCAGCCGCCGTAAAACCCGGACAAAATCCCCACCAACAGGCCAGCGGGCAGGGTGATGACGGTGACCAGCGCAACCAGCCCCAGCGCGGGGCGTGTGCCGTAAATCAGGCGTGAAAGGAGGTCGCGTCCGTAGCTGTCAGTTCCCAGCCAGTGTTGGGCGTTGGGAGCCTGTAAGCGCGCGGCGGCGTCCTGCCAGTTAGGATCGCGTGGCGCAAGCCACGGAGCAAACAGTGCAACAGACACCAGCAGCGCGATGGCGATAAGCCCGCAAAACGCAGCAGGAGAGCGGCGCAGGCGGCGTAAAAAGAGATAAAACGGCATTAGCGCACCCTGGGATCGGTTGCCCGCACAAGCAGGTCGGTAAGGTTATTGATCAGCACAAAACAGACGCCAATGAGCAACGTGCCGCCCATCACCGCTGTGGTATCGCCCGCAAACAGCGCGGTGGTGAGATAGCGCCCGATACCCGGCCAGGAGAAGACGGTTTCAGTTAATACCGCGCCTTCCAGCATACTGGTGTAGGCAAGGGCAATCACCGTCAGCAGGGTGCTGCGAATATTCGGCAGGACGTGGCGCAGCAGAATGGTCATCTCCCCGGCACCTTTGGCGCGGGCGAGCAGAATGTACTCTTTATTCATCTCGCTCAGACAGGCTGAACGCGTCAGGCGGGTGATGCTCGCCAGCGAGTAATAGGCCAGCAAGAGTACCGGCAGCACCAGATGGCTGATGGCATTTCTGAAGGCGTCCCGGTCACCGGAAAGCCAGGTATCGATAAGCGCAAATCCGGTACGTGGCTCCACGGTAAACTGCCAGACATCATCCAGCCTGCCGGGGCCGGCGCTCCACTGGAGTTTCGCGTAGAACAGCGCCAGCATCAGCAGGCCGAGCCAGAAAATCGGCACCGAGTTGCCGAGCAGGGTAAGTGTGCGGATCGTCAAATCAAGCGCTGAACCGGCGTAGCGAGCGCACAGCACGCCCGCGATCACACCGAGTAAGGCGCCGATAATCAGCGCCAGAGTTGCCAGCTCCAGCGTGGCGGGAAACGCGTGCAACAAATCCTGCAACACCGGCTGCCCGGTGGCGCTGGCGGTGCCTAAATCGCCATGAGCGAGGTTTTGCACGTAATGCCAGAACTGCACGGGCAGCGGCTGATCCAGACCGAGCTGGTGGCGAACCTGATCGTAAGTGGACTGGCTGGCGTGATCGCCGACGATCTGCAAGACGCGATCGACGGGGGAAAATGCGGAGAGCGCAAACGTGATGAGCAACAGCCCGAAGAGCGTGAGTATCAGGGTCAGCAAGCCCTGAAGCACGCGCGTCACGTGGGTGGAAAGATGTGGCATGGGAAAACCGTTATCCTGAAAATATGCACGGACGGCTCCCTCTCCCTGTGGGAGAGGGCGGGGGTGAGGGGAAACAGGCGGCTCTGTTGCGCGATGTTGCCCTCACCCCAACCCTCTCCCACGGGGAGAGGGGGAAAAGCTACTTCGTAACGCGATCGTACCAGACCATATCCGCGTTCAGCCCCTGCTGATAACCCTTCACGTTATCGCGCACCACAATCTGGGTTTTGCCCTGATCGACGAACACGTACGGCGAGTTATGCTGCAACTCTTCCTGCATCTTCTTGTACAGATCCAGGCGCTTCGCCGGATCAGGCTCGGCAACCGCGGCCAGTGTGGCTTTATTCAGCTCAGGAATTTTCCAGCCGTTCAGGCCCGCCACGGTACTGGATTTACCGTCGTTCCAGGCAAATGCACTGGCGTTAGAGTGCGCATCGAAATAGTCCGGGATCCACAGACGGATCGCCGCCTGATGCTGTTTAGCACGTACGCGGGCATACACCTGGCTACCCGCCGCTGGCAGCAGATCCACCTTCACGCCGCCCTGGGCAAAACTTGCCTGCATGGACTGAGCGATGGTGATAAACGGCGGCTTGTTCTCCACGTCCAGCGTGAAGTGCGCATCCTTGATGCCCGCTTTGGCGAGGATCTCTTTCGCTTTTGCCGGGTCAAACTTAAATGGATTGTCTTCCAGCGCCCCCGGCAGACCCACCGGCAGGAAGCTCTGGTGAACAAAATACTGGCCTTTCAGCAGGTCTTTGGTGATGCCGTCATAATCCACCAGCCAGCGAGATGCTTCCCAGAAGGCCGGGTTGTTCAGCAGCGGGTTAGCGCTGTTACCGGTGTTAAACACCAGGTAGTTCTGCTCGGCAGACGGAATGCTCAGTACCTTCACGCCCGCTTTGCCTTCCAGCGCGCTGATCTGGTCAGCGCCCAGATCGCGGGCGACATCCGCATCGCCCTGCTGGATCAGCAGGCGGCGGGAAGCCGGGTCGGGAACGTTTTTAATGATGATGCTTTTAAGCTTCGGCGCGCCGCCTGGGGCGGTTTCGTTGGCTTCCAGCACGATGGCCTGATGAGGCTGATAGACACGCATTTTAAACGCGCCGCTGCCCGCAGAGTGCATTTTCAGCCAGGCGTTGCCGAAGTCGTTATCCTTCGCATTCGCAGACACCAGTTTCTGATCAACGATCGAGGCAATTGGCGTGGAGAGGATATTCAGCGCTACGGACGGGCTGACGTCCGCCGTCCAGTGCAGGGTGAGCGTATGGTCATCCACTTTCTTCAGCTGGCTTTCGATGTTGCTCGCGTCCCAGCCCAGCACGTTAAGGATAAACGCCGGGGACTTGTTCAGGGTCACGGCGCGGGTATACGAGAAGATCACATCTTCCGGGCGCAGCGGGTTGCCGGAGGCGAATTTTGCATCCGGCTTAAGTTTGATGGTCAGGGTTTTTGCTGCCGCATCGGCCTGCCAGCTTTCGGCCAGAATCGGGGTGATTTTTTCCGGATTAGAGCGATCTGGCTGTACCAGGCGCTGATACAGGCTCGGTACGGTCTGGATGCTGGAAAGTTCGTTGGCTTCTGCCGGGTCGAGACTCACAATGTCATCAAGACCTTGTGCGACAACCAGCGTATTGGATGGTGTGGCGGCGTTGGCAGTGGCAGAGAGCACGGCCAGTACCAGTAACGGCAGCAGTTTTTTTGTCATAGCGATCCCTGGAAAGTCATTATTGTGATTGTTTTATGCACCGCTACGTTAGGCTGACTGACGTTTTCCGCAAAGTTTAAATTCTGCTTTGCTTATGCCTTCAGGGTATAACGCATTCATATTGGCTATTAGTCCGAACGCTTTTCCGCCGCTTTTTTACCTGCTATAACAAAATCCTTACCTTTCAAGGAGTCATCCCTGTGCCGGAAATCAATCAACATGGTCAGACCGTTAACGATACCGTTCCCGACTGGAAAGGCGCGAGCGTTTTGACCCGTACGCCGCTGGTGGGGCGCTATTGCCGTCTTGAACCGCTGGATACAGATCGCCATGCCGCCGATCTCTTTGATGCTTATGCTCTGGGGGATGATAGCGACTGGACGTGGCTTGCCAGTACGCAGCCCGCAACGGTTGACGCGACCGCGCACTGGGTGCTCGGAAAAGTGATGGATGATGCGCTGGTGCCCTACGCGGTTATCGACTCACGCACTGACCGCGCGGTGGGGCTGGTGAGCTATATGGCGATTGAACGGCTGATGGGGTCGGTGGAGATCGGCCATGTGACCTGGTCGCGAAAGATGAAAGGCTCCCGGATTGGCACCGAGACGGTGTGGCTGCTGCTGAAAAATGCTTTTGAGCACGGCTATCGCCGTCTGGAGTGGAAGTGCGATTCGATGAACGTGGCATCGCGCAACGCCGCAGAACGCCTGGGCTTTGTCTGGGAAGGGCGGCTAAGACATAAGCTGGTGCGCAAGGGGCGCAACCGCGATAGCGACATGCTTTCTATTATTGATAGCGAATGGCCAGAGCGTGATGCACAGCTGCGCGCGTGGCTGGCACCGGAGAATTTTGACGAGGAAGGGCGGCAGGTGAAACGGCTGGGCGCGTTTCGCGGGTAGCATGTTATACATGGGCCCTCCTTTCAGAGGACCCGTCTTCTAACCTTAATCCCAGTTTCCGTAGGGGTAGATTTTGCCTTTGATAAATTCCTGCGTTTCGGGGAGGAAGGTAAAACTGCCTCCGGGTACGACATAGTCTTTGCAGAGGGTCAGGTCCTTGCCGGAGCGGGTCATCAGCTTCAGGGGCTTGACGCGGAGGCTGGGGCGTCCACCAACATCGGATAACCAGACGTTGACTTTACCGCCGGGGGAGAGGCCAAACACCATTCTGTTGTACCAGACCGTTCTTCCCGTCGGGCTGATATGATCAGCTGGGACTTTCATGCGTAGCCAGGTTTCTGGCCCGAATACGGCGCTGGTTTCGTAGGTTTGCTGGTCAATATAGGAATCCCAGCAGAAGACAATGTACTGGGGTGGTTTTTTGACTTTGTTGAACTGGTCACCAAATCCATGTGCGCTTTTAGCCCATTTCGGGACAGAATCAGGGTCAGGGGAAGCCTGGTCCAGAGTGTTAAAAATATACAGATAACCATCCGTATCGATCACCCTGACATGTAGCACCTCAGACGGTAACTCATAAGGGGTGATAAATGAAAAGTTCCATTCACCATACGGCAGCGTCCAGTCTCCGCTGGCGGCCTGATTTGACTGTAACGGGTGTCGCTTTTGCGGGCTGCATCCCGCAGCGATCAGCAACAGCGTGAGTATCAACAGCTTATTTATTTTCATTGGTATCATCCCTGTTAATCCCAGTTTCCGTAGGGGTAGGTTTTGCCTTTGATAAATTCCTGCGTTTCGGGGAGGAAGGTAAAACTGCCGCCGGGTACGACATAGTCTTTGCAGAGGGTCAGGTCTTTGCCGGAGCGGGTCATCAGCTTCAGGGGCTTGACGCGGAGGCTGGGGCGTCCACCAACATCTGATAACCAGACGTTGACTTTACCGCCGGGGGAGAGGCCAAACACCATGCTGTCGTACCAGACTGGAGCGCCAGAAGGACGGGTATGATCTGCAGGCGTTTTCATGCGCAGCCAGGTTTCTGGCCCGAATACGGCGCTGGTTTCGTAGGTTTGCTGGTCAATATAGGAATCCCAGCAGAAGACAATATACTGGGGTGGTTTTTTGACTTTGTTGAAATTAACGCTCCCGCCAAAAGTGACATCTGTCCATTTATCGACGGATTCAGAGTCGCGAGAAGTCGAGTCAAGCGTGTTAAATGTATACAGATAACCATCTGTGTCGATGACGCGGACATGAAGCGCTTTTCCCGGTAGCTCATAGGGGGTAATAAAAGAAAAATTCCACTCTCCATATGGCAGCGTCCAGTCTCCGCTGGCGGCTTGATTTGACTGTAACGGGTGGGTTTTAGATGGGCTGCATCCTGTTGCTGTCAGTAGCAGCGCAAGCGCCAGTGCATTTAGTCTTTTCATCGTTATTTTCCGTCCATGTTATAGATTTTTCTGACCCAGTTACTGTCCGGCCTGTTCACAAAGCCGATGGTTTCAGAGGCGGAGGCTCCACCCCGTAAGTCACCGGACGCCTGGAGCTCCACCGCGTTCCAGTGGGCTGCGCAGTGGATATACTTCCGGGCAATCATATCCACCTCTTCTGTTGTAAAACCGGCTATTTTTTTACCCTGACGAGCCGCTTTTCCCATCAGTCGGGCATGGTCGCTGAACGCCTTCAGTTCATCCGGCAGCCTGTGCGTACTGACCTTGTCGACGTCTGCAAGTATCGCCCCGGCCTCAACTGCCGCATCGAACATGACCCGCAGTGCCACCTTCGACCAGTCAAAAAAGACCGTCCGGTGGCGCAGGGTCAGGGCGGCGAAGGTGCGTTTTTGCCGTTGGCTGTAGTGGTCGTCGGGTACCCGGTCGTCTTCCCATATTTCGGGGGTGATCTGACTGGTCCGTATAATGGGCAGGATGGCGGGTGAGCGTCCCAGAACGTGCAGTTGCGCGATTGCCTGCTGGTAAACTTGTGACTGTGCGCCGGGCTGATTTTGCTGCAGGGTTTCCACCCGCGGGCGCGTAAGAAAGAGGTCTTCCCGCAGTTGCGGCAAATAACCGCCGCCGATATCGGAATGCACGCCGGGTAGAGCCAGTTCCGGCCAGGCGCGGGCAACGCTGTTAAGGGCGAAGTTATAGCGGCACTCGTGCTGGGCGGTGAGATGAAACACCTTCTGCGCCACGCCGGGGCGAAGCTGGATATTAACGCTGCCGGTATCGGCGCTGTGCGGATTGAGTCCGTTTGCTACTGTGCCGACTGCCGTCACGGTGTCCATTATGCCGAGAAAGCGGGTGATTCCGGCAGGTGCGCCGCAATAATTATATTCTTTCATTCCGGTTGAGATTGCGTCGATAATAGCGTGTTCTTCTGACTGCACGCGATTGGCAAAATGACGCGCCGCTGCCGCGCCGCGGCTGAAGCCAAAGATATCAAATAACAGTGTATCGACGACAAATTTCCCGTTAAGTCGGGAAAGTACGGTATTTATTTTAGTGGCCAGTTGCGCCACTGCATCGTCAGTTTTGGCAATAATCCCCGTTTCTGCCGTCCCCAGCCCAATACCGACCAGGCTATCAGGCTCACCTGCCCGGGTGCCGATCCCCTCAACATAGATAGCGCCTTGTATATAGCTACTGTCTGGCGGGAATTTTTGCTCATACAACTCATTCAACCAGTGAATGTTCGTGTAATACCCGAGATAACTGGTCGCCCCAATCCCGCTGATCCCCATCTTCTCTGACGCATTTTTGGCAAGAATGCTTGCAGCATCAGGCCCATCAATATCAAAGTGCTGCGCCGTCAGCGCTTCGAGCATATTTCGGGTGTTCACCGCGTTGTTGCCGGTACCGTCAAAGAATATCCCCAGCACCAGCGTCACCCTGCGCTCGGGCAGCTCTTCGGGCAGGAGAGTCTTCTGCACCACCGGGAAGAGCTGGTTATAACGCTCCGGCGTCAGCAGATAAGCAAACTCGGTGCCGGCAATCAGGTGGCGACTCAGAATATAATCATAACCCACCGAGATATATTCATAATCTAAATCGTTTATACTTGAATTCAGATAAAAGGAGTTTATCGTCACGCCGCGAATTTCAATCAGATAATATCTCTCCAGTCGTCCGTATTGATTTGTCCGGTAAATATCAAACGTCATATTAAGACGTTCATTATTATTAATGGCATTGCTGAGTAACGGAGAGCTTTTATCCAGGAGTTTGCAAAATTGCAGGCCGCAGTGGTTAACACGGCCATCGGCGCCGTCTGCCGACTGCATCAGGCTGAATACGAAGATCTCATTTTCATGTCCCTGTTGATAGCGGTTACCAACGGAGCCCTGTGAGCCACAGCCAGCAGAAATCTGTCCCTGAATATCACCCTCAAGCGTTAAATAAATAAGGTTGCTCATTTATTTTTCCTGAATGATGTTTTTTCAGGAGGGAAGTGTAATGACAATGTGGAGCGCTGAATCTGTTATTTATCAAATTAAATGACGATTGCGGAGGATATTTAATCGTTAAAGGAACTATTAATAAAATAGAATATATATAAGGAAATATCCCCTCGCCAGAAATCGCTCAGTACATTTACTTCTGGAAGAACAGGGGCCGATAACGAAAAACGGCAACCGGTGTTGCCGTTTCGTTTTTACTTTCTCGCCAGCGCCACGGCGTGCTGCCACGCCTGCCAGCGCTGCTGCAACCGTGCATGTCGCACCATATCTGGTGCAAATGTCACGTGTTCCGGCAGATACTGGCGAAGCTGCGCCGTCGTCAGATTCAGCAACGCCTTGCGCGCCAGCAGCGCCGCGCCGGTGGCGGAAAGCTCTGCCACGTCGCTACGCATCACCGGGCAACCAAGCAGGTCGGCCTGGTACTGCATCAGCCAGTCATTTTTGGTTGGCCCGCCGTCCACCATCAGCGCACTGAGCGTGAAACCCTGATGGGCACGCATCGCGGTTATCACGTCGGCAATCTGGTAGGTAATGGACTCCAGCGCGGCGCGGATCAGGTGCGCACGTTTCACACCGCGACTTAATCCGTGGATCAACCCGCGCGCGTTTTCATCCCACCAGGGGGCACCGAGCCCGGTCAGCGCCGGAACGAAAAACACCCCCAGGGTTGAATCGACTGTGCGGGGCAAGTCGTTCAGCGCCTGCGCCAGCTCATGCGCAGGAAGTTCGCTCAGCCCCGTGCTGTCGGCCATCCACGCCACCGCATCTCCGGTGTGCGGAATATTGCCCTCCAGGCCGTACACCAGCGTGTTCCCGTCGTGCCAGGCGACGGTGGTGGCAAGCGATGTCACGTCGCAATCGGCAGACATCACCGGTGCCATCACGGACGAGCCCGTTCCGTAAGTGGCTTTCACGCAGCCTTCTGCACCTAACCCATGAGCGAACAGCGCGGCGTGGGAATCGCCAATCATGGCCAGCACCGGAATGCCGTCAGGAATGGATGTCCAGCCTGATGTCGTGCCAGACAGGCCGCTCGACGGTTTAATGGCGGGCAGGGCTTCGCGCGGGATGCCAAACAACGTGAGCATATCCGCATCCCAGTCACCCGTTTGCAGGTTCATCAGCTGCGTGCGCGCCGCGTTGGCGTGATCGCAGTAAAAACTCTCGCCCTGCGTGAGTTGCCACAGCAGCCAGCTGTCGACGGTGCCGAGACAAATTTCCCCTCGTTCAGCACGGGTCAAACCGTCAGCAGTGTTATCCAGCAGCCAGCGCATTTTGGAGGCAGAAAACAGCGGAGCCACCGGCAGGCCGGTCACGGCTTTGATCTGCGGCTCGTGACCCTTCTCGCGCAGAGCGTGGCAAAACGCAGAGGTGCGGGAACACTGCCAGCTGAGGGCCGGGGCGATGGGCCGCCCTGTTTCCCGATACCAGCCCACCACGGTTTCACGCTGGTTACTGATGGCTAACGCCGCCACGCGCTCTGCGCCAACGGCCCCGATAGCACGAGAGATGACGTCAATTGATGCTGCAAGCAGCAGCTCTGCGGATTGCTCCACCCATCCTTCACGCGGGGTCTGGATCTCCAGTGCGCGTGAGAAACGGGCCACGATAGTGCCGCTGCCATCAAAGGCCACGGCTTTCGCGTTGGTCGTGCCCTCATCGAGGGCAATAATAATATCCTTGTTCACCGACATTGCGGCCTCCGGCCTTACTGGTGGAGATAGGTCGACACGCCAAGATAGCGGGTGAACGCTTCGTTGAGGATCTCTGCGCTTGAGGAGTGATTCATCGCAACGTGATGCTCAAACCCGTTGCGGCAGATCCACGACAGCAGATTTTCCAGATGCGGAACCTGGATAACCGCGCGGCACCCGACAGTATCCAGCGGATCGTCCACCGAACGGCCTTCGCCCACGTAGGCTTTGATTTCACCGGTCAGATCGTCAGTGCTCAGGCGGAAGTAAGTCAGCGGGCCACTTTTCAGGCGGCCGTGAACCGCGCCGCAGGTGTTCTCTTTGCCCACGGTGGTGCCGATGATGTCAGCCGTGCCCATGTGTGGTGTTTCCAGGCTGGCGGCGGCGAAGTTACCGCAGTGGAACAGCACGCACTTGTCGCGATCGTCGCCAAAGTTGTTGTTCCAGTCGGCAATGGAAGCCGGGTTCAGATTGCTGCTGGCAAGGGCATACATAGAGAGCGCGCCCATCACGTCCACTTCGCAGGCGCTTGGCATCAGCTGGCCGGACATCACGCTCATGATCGAGCAGACGTTAATCCCGAGGTTTTCCTGCAAAGAGGTCCAGCACTGGATGGCGGTGGTGTCGATGTCGTTGGCGACAATCCATTCGCTCAGCACCACAAACAGTTTTGCCATCGTGACCAGTTTGTCCGCCGGAATGCCGCTGGCATCAGCGTTATCGAGCAACAGTCGGCGTTTTTCATCGACGCGGATATCGTCATCACGCAGCAGTTTGATGCGGGTAAAGACTTCAGACAGATCGAGCGTTTCCACGGCAATACCCAGCCGTTCCAGCAACTTCTCGCTGTAGCGCACGGTGTTAAAGCCCGCCGGACGCGCACCAATGGCCCCAACACGCACACCCCGCATACTGCTCACCACGCGGCAGATTTGCTCAAAACGCTTCAGATCCTGCTCGAAGACTTCACCGCTAAGCGCGCAGACGTGCTGGGTTGTCAGGGTGAACGGGATGCCGTACTGGCGCAGGTTATTGCACAGTGAGATCTTGCCGCAGAAGCTGTCGCGACGGGTGGCGAGTCCCATTTTGTCGAGATTATCTTCTTCGGCCTGCACCAGCACCGGCACGTTCAGGCCGGAAAGACGCAGGGTTTCGGCAATCGCTTTTTCGTCGCCAAAATTAGGCAGCAGGACCACCACGCCGTGAATGGCATCGCGATGGGCGCGGAACAGGTCGGCGCAGGCTTTTGCATCCTGACGGGTTTCAACCCCGCCAAGCTCCGTCTGGCTCGGGTCGAGCATAATGGTGTTGATGCCAAGACGGCCAAACAGCGCGATGGCCTGTTCACGCGCTTCTGCGACCAGGTAGCTTGGGAAAAATCCCCGGTTACCGATAATCACGCCCATGGTGAGTTGTTGAGGAATTCGGGACATTGCGTTCTCTCCAGTAAGATGTTGTTTTTATTTTTCAGGATGCCTGTTTTACGTGCAGTTCCCGGGCGTGTCTGATGACGCCTGCTGCATCTATTTCATGGCGCGCGCGCGTGGAGGCGCGGTCGGCCGCAATCGCGTATTGCCCGTCAGGGATACCTAAACGGCGCAGCGGGATAGCGCACCCGGCTTCGGCCAGCACTTCCGCTACCAGGCTGCCAACGCCACCGTTCACGTTGTGCTCTTCCACCGTCACCACGGCTTTGCACGGTTTGATGGCCGCCAGCAACGCTTTGGTATCACAAGGACGAATAGATGGGACACTGATAACACTGGCGTCAATACCTTCTGCGGCGAGTTGTGCGGCCGCTTCCACTATTTCATGTACGGTCGAGCCCATTGCAACCAGCGCGACGTCATGGCCCGCACGCAGCACGTCGATGTTGCCCGGTGCAAAACGGTAGCTTTCGTCGTGCAGCTCCGGCAGCGCTTTGCCGTCAAGACGGATGTAGACCGGGCCGACGTGATCCAGGGCGTAGTCGATAATCTGACGGCACTCTGCCGGGCTGGAAGGAGCATAAATCTCGATGTTGCCAAAACCGCGCATGATGGCGATATCGTCAATGCTGTGGTGGGTACTGGCGAGAGGGCCGTAGCTGGCACCGGCATTCAGGCCAAACAGTTTGACGTTGGTGTTGTTGTAGCAAATATCGACTTTGATCTGCTCGTTGGCGCGGGAGATCAAAAACGGCGCGGCGTTACAGGTGACCGCAATTTTGCCGCCAATCGCCAGTCCGGCGGCGGTGCCGACCAGGGTTTGTTCGGCGATCCCGACGTTCACCAGCCGGCCAGGGAAGCGTTTGATAAACGGCGAGATTTTGGCAGTAGATGTGGAGTCTGCCACCACGGGAACCAGATCCAGCCCTCTGTCGACCGCATCGATAAAGGCATCTACCATCACGGTGGCGAGATGTTCGCTATTACTCATCTTTCAGTTCCTCCAGCGCCAGTTCAACTTCTTCGCCTTTTGGCACACGGTGGTGCCACTCCGGGCGGCCCTGAATAAAGGAGATCCCGGCGCCTTTCGTTGTGTGGGCAATCACCACGTGCGGTTTCCCGTTTGGCCGTAATCCTTCCAGCGTCGCCACCACATCGGCCATGTTATTGCCGCTGCATTCGGTGACTTCCATGCCAAACGCATGCCATTTCTCATCCAGCGGATCGGTGTTGAGGATCTCTTTGGTTGAGCCCGCGAGTTGCAGGTTGTTTTTGTCGTTAATGATGACAAGGTTATCCAGCTGATAGTGGGCGGCAACCAGCGCGGCTTCCCAGTTACTGCCTTCCGCCAGCTCGCCGTCACCGGTTACCACAAAGACCCGGCGCTTACTGTTATTGCGTTTCGCGGCAAGGGCGATGCCCACCGCAACCGGCAGGCCGTGGCCGAGCGCGCCAGTATTCAGCTCAATGCCCGGGGTTTTGTGTTTCACCGGGTGGCCTGGCAGGTGAGAATCCGCGTGTTGATAAGTGGCAAGCCACTCCAGTGGGATAAAGCCTGCTTCGGCGAGCACGCAGTAGTAACCGCCCACCGCATGACCTTTGGACTGGATATAGATATCGCGTTCGTCGCTGTCCTTCAGCTGCGGCGAGCAGTGGAGAATGCGGAAATAGAGCGCGGTGAGCAGCTCAACCTGAGAGAGATCTGCACCGGTGTGACCACCAGCGGGGCTTTCGGCATTCAGCACGATGATCCGCCGACGAATCGAGCGTGCCTTTTTTTCGAGCTCCGCAACGGAGAGCGAAAACGGATTCATAAAACACCTCCTGAATTTATAATCTGTAATGAATAATTATTCCAGCAGGGTAAGAAAGAGCCCGTCAGATACGGGATTTTTTACGTCATTGAATATATATTCAATGCTGATTTATTATTCATGATGATAAGATATGCCCGGATTCAGGGTTTGTCTACGCCCCGATCGGGCTGTTTGCAAAAAAAGCGAAAACGATCACATTCGGATCTCTTCAGGAAATGCGGGCTCCCTTGTTATCTATTCATCAATGAATAAAAATACAGGTATGAAATCAGGGGGAACGCCATGTCAAAGCAGGATGAACAACGGTTGCTGGTGAAGATTGCCACGCTTTACTACAGCGAAAATAAAAAACAGTCCGAGATTGCCTCGCTGCTGCACCTCTCACAGTCTTTTGTATCACGTGCCTTAACTCGCTGCCAGAAAGAGGGGCTGGTCAAAATCACCGTCGTCCAGCCAACCAATATTTTTGTGTCACTGGAGAAGGCGCTGGAAGATCAGTACGGCATTCGCCAGGCCATTGTGGTGGATGTGGGGGATAATCCGACGAATGCGCAGGTGAAACACGCCATTGGCAGCGCGGCGGCGCACTACGTTGAAACGCGCCTGCGCCCTGACGATCTGGTGGGGATTTCCTCCTGGAGTAGCACCATTCGTTGCATGGTGGACGAAATGCACCCGCAGAATATCCGCGCCGCAGGGGTTATCCAGCTTCTGGGCGGTGTCGGGCCAAACGGTAACGTACAGGCGACGATCCTGACGCAGCAGCTGGCGGCGCATCTGGACTGTCCGGCGTGGCTGTTACCGTCGCAGAGTATCGAGCACTCCGTTGAAGAGCGTGCCCGGCTGGTGGGCAGCCCGGACGTGGCGGCGGTGGTCAGTAAATTTGCCGAAGTGGATGTGGCGATTGTCGGTATCGGCGAGCTGGAGCCGTCGCAGCTGCTGAAAAACTCCGGGAACTACTACAACGAGGATATGCTCAGGTTGCTGTCTGAGCGCGGTGCGGTAGGGGATATCTGCCTGCATTACTACGATGCGCAGGGCAAACAGGTGCTGAGCCACGAAGAAGATCCGGTGATTGGTATGGAGCTTTCCCAGATCCGCGCCTGCCCGCAGGTGATTGCCCTGGCGGGTGGACCTGAAAAGCGCAACGCTATTCGCGGGGCGCTGGAAGGGGACTATATCGATGTGTTGATCACCGATTATCCGACGGCAAGGAGCTTGCTGAAAGCGGAGGTGTAAGTTTTGCCGGGTGGCGGCTGCGCCTTACCCGGCCTACACATTTAATCGCTATTTCCCCTCCATTACCGCCTTCTGCGCAACCACCGCCGCTTTCTGCTGCATCCGGTTTTGCATCTGGTCGATAATGACCGCCACGATAATCACAATCCCTTTAATCACCATTTGCCAGAACTCACTCACGCCCATCATCACCAGCCCGTCAGCGAGGAAGCCAATCACGAAAGCGCCAATCAGCGTGCCGAGGATCGTCCCGCGTCCGCCTGCCAGCGATGTCCCGCCAAGCACCACGGCGGCGATGGCGTTCATCTCAAAGGCGGTACCGTTCGCCGGGTGGCTGGCCAGAAGCTGAGCCGAAACCACAATCCCGGCAATGGCCGCGCACAGCCCGGAGAGGGTATACACCAGCACTTTCACCTGTTTCACCTTCACGCCGGAAAGCTCTGCCGCACGCTCGTTATCGCCGATGGCGTACACGTGGCGGCCAAACGGCAGGCGGCGGGCGATCCAGGCAATCACCACGGCCAGCACAATCATCATCCAGATGGCCCACGGAATGCCGAGCAGTGTACCCGCACCAATCTCGTCAAAGCCGGTGTTGCCCAGCTGCGGATTACCGGCAAGGCCGGGGAAGGTTTGCCCGTCGGAGGTTAGCATCGCCGTACCGCGCAGCACGTACATGGTGCCCAGGGTGCAGATGAACGGCGCCACGTTGTAGCGGGTAATGATCCAGCCGTTCACCGCCCCAATCAGCGCTCCAATCAGCAGCACGATGGGGACAATCACCCAGACGCTCGGGAAGATGGCAATGCCAAACATCGGCAGAACAATGCCTTTGGTGATTAGCCAGCCGGCGACCATGCCGCACAGGCCAAGCGTGGCACCAATCGACAGGTCAATCCCGGCGGTAATGATCACAAAGGTGATCCCCAGCGCCAGGAACGCATTGATCGCGATGTGTTTAATCATGATCACCAGGCTGCCCGCAGATAGGAAGCCTGGCACGGTAATGGTAAAGAAGCCGACAATCAGGAACAGCGCAATAAAGGTGCGCATTTTGAGCAGCAGAAGCAGGATATTTTCCCGGGAAAGCGCCGCCCCTTTTTGCGGTGCCAGCGCGACAGACTGTGTAGTTTTCATATCAGAACCCCTGAGCACTTGCCGTTACCAGTGCCGATTCTTCGGCCCGATCGCGAACGATATCGGCGGTGAGTTTGCCGCCGGACATCACCAGAATGCGGTCAGATACCGCCATAATTTCTTTTAAATCCGAGGTGGAAAAGACCACCGCAATCCCACGGTTTGAAAGCTCCACCATCATGCGGAACACGTCGGCTTTCGCCCCGACGTCGATACCTCGTGTGGGTTCGTCCAGGAACAGCACTTTCGGATCTGTCAGCAGCGAGCGGCCTATCACCACTTTTTGCTGGTTACCGCCGCTCAGCGCCTGAATTTCGACTTCAGGTGATGAGACTTTGATCGACAGATTGCCAATGGTGGAGGCCACCACCGCCTGCTCATCCTTTTGCGAGATGGTTAGCCCGCGTTGCAGGCGTCGCCACAGGCTGGCAATGGTCAGGTTACTGGCGACCGATGAGCCGGGGAAAATCCCGGTACGTTTGCGGTCTTCCGGCACCAGGCTCATGCCCATGCGGATGCGGTCGGCAGTCGAGAGTCGCTGCGGCACGGGTTTACTGTCCAGCCACAGTTTACCGAGGTAGTTCCGCTGGGTGCCCAACATGCACTCGAACAGCTCGGTGCGTCCTGCGCCCATCAGGCCATAAATCCCGACGATTTCCCCCGCGTGAACCTGGAAGCTGACATCGTTCACCACCGAATTACCCGCCGCGTTAACGCAGGTAATATGCTCGGCTTCCAGCACCGGTGCGCCAAACGTCCGCCCCGGAGAGAGGAAGTTGCTCACCGGATCGCTGCCCAGCATTTCACGCACAATCCACGGCACGTCGATATCTTCCACCCGCGCTTCGGCCTGGAATTTGCCGTCACGCAGAATGGTAATCACATCCCCAATTGCCATGAGCTCTTCCAGGCGGTGCGAGATATAGATGATGGAGACGCCCTGGCGGGTCAGCTCGCGGATCACGCGGAACAGAATGTCGACTTCGGTTTTGCTGAGCGCCGATGTCGGCTCATCCAGGATCAGGATGTCGGCATCTTCCGCCAGCGCTTTGGCGATCTCGATCAGCTGCTGCTGCCCGACTTTCAGATTGCCGACCAGCTCGCGTGGGGAAATCGGCTGATCGAGCCGTTTTAGCAACGTGGCGGCGTGCGCTTCCTGTTCGCTTTCCTGAATTGGCATCAGCCCCTTTTGCCGCTCGCGGCCAAGGAAAATGTTCTCTGCCACATTCAGGTTTTCAAACAGGTTCAGCTCCTGGTGCACCATGCCAATACCCTGCGCGGCAGCATCGCGGGTATTGGCAAAATGAACCTGCTTGCCGTTAAGCCACATCTCGCCGAGGCTTGGTTGCTGTACGCCCGCAAGGATTTTCATCAGGGTGGATTTTCCGGCGCCGTTTTCGCCAATGATGACGTTCACTTTGCCGCGCCAGACGCGGTAGTCGACGTTATCCAGCGCAACGGTGCCGGGAAAAAGCATCGAAATGCCGCGCGTGCGCAGGATAATGTCGTCAGTCGGGATGTCGCTCATCACGGCGTCTCCTGTTTCAGTTCCAGCGCGGCGGCTTCGTCAGCTTTGCCTGCGGTTATCGTGGTGGCGAAGGTCACGCTGGCGTTTTTACCGTTCCAGCTTTCATCCACTTTCGGCAGATGCGTCACCGCTTCGCGGTTAAAGGCGCGAGAGAGCTGAGCAAACTGAACCTGATTGGTGAACTCTTCAAAGCGGAAACCGGCCGCATCGCGAATGGCATTGCCCCGCATCACCGGGCCGCTCTGGATCTCGACCGGCTGGCCGTTAACCATCATCACCAGTTTTTGCTCACGCTCGTTGCTGTTATCCACGCGCTCAATCTTGCCGGTCAGCCTGACAAAGACACTTTGCGGCGTGGAAGAGGGCGTTTTCAGCTGCGTGCTCAGCGCACTGGCATCCAGCGCGTGTTGTGACGCGGTATCCAGTACCCGTGACTGCCAGGTTTGTTGCGCGATCTGCTGGGGTGTCTGGTTGTCGAAACTCGCTTTCGCGTTCGGATCGGCAGGCATAATCGGCTTGCCGTCCGCATCCAGATCTACCACCGTGCAGGCCGTCAGCAACAGGGCGGCGCACCCGGTCAGCACAGCGCCCCATTGTTTTAACGACATATTGCCTCCGCTTATTTGCTGAGATTGAACATGCTCAGCTTGCTGGCGTTGGTGTCATCAATCAGCACGCAATCCATCAGCTGTTTCTCTTCTTTCTGCGCTTTACCGTTTTTCAGGTAGTAATCCGCCTGTTCAACGGCCATCTGCGCCTGTTGCCAGCCTGGCTGCAACACGGTGGCTTTGATGTTGCTGTTTTTGATGATGGAATCACGGGTGTAGTCGCTGCCGTCGAAGCCGACGACGATAACGTTGTTTTTGCCAGCGGCTTTCAGCGCGGCTTCTGCGCCCAGCGCCATGGTGTCGTTACCGGAGATCACGCCCACGATGTCGGGGTTGGTCTGCAAAATGGCTTCCATACGGGTGAAGGCTTCGGTCTGGCTCCAGTTGGCGGTCTGCTGGGCCACCATCTTCATGTCGCTGTAATCATCCAGCACATCGTGGTAACCCTGCGAGCGGACGTGGGCGTTGGTGTCGGACTGGCGTCCCAGTAGCTCAACGTATTTACCTTTTCCGTTCAGCAGCTTCGCAAACTTCTCGGCACCCAGCTGTGCGCCCTGATAGTTATTCGACACGATCTGGGCGACGGCGACACCGGTTTTATTGATTTCACGATCGATAAGGAACGCTGGCACGCCTGCAGATTTGGCTTTTTCCAGCGGGCCGACGGTGGCATCTGCCCCGGCGTTATCCAGGATGATGGCCTTGGCCTTACGGGCAATGGCGGTTTCAATCAGCTGGTTTTGTTTGTTCACGTCATCATCATGGGATGCCACCAGCACGGTGTAGCCAAGCTCTTTTGCTTTCGCTGCCGCGCCATCGGCTTCTGCCTTGAAGAACGGGTTGTCGTGAGAAGGGGTAATTATCGCGATAAGGCCGTTATCAGCAGCAAACAACGAACCGGAAGCGGCAATCATAGAAGCAAACAGGGCGGTTTTTACAAAGGTCATCTTCATACTTTTCTCCACATTGAATATTTATTCAATAATGATTTATTATTCAATTTAACGATAAAGCCGCCTTTCCGAACTGTCTACGGTTTAGGCAGCTAATTTCTTAAAAGGAGAAAAGGATCACGATCCTGACGGGAAAGAGGGGGAGCGGGTAAAAAAAAGCACCTGCTCAGAGGCAGGTGCTTAAAGAGGGGGCAAATGGTTGGCGGTGCGATCAGGCCTGGAGCTCTTTGCGTACCAGCTCTGCGCCCGCGCTTAAGGCATTGAGTTTGCCCTGTGCAACCTGGCGGGATAACGGCGCCATGCCGCAGTTGGTGGATGGATAGAGCTTATCGGCATCAACAAACTGCAGCGCTTTTCGCAGTGTGCTGGCCACTTCTTCTGGCGTTTCAACGCTATTCGTTGCCACGTCAATGGCACCGACCATCACTTTTTTGCCGCGGATCAGCTCAAGCAGATCCATTGGCACGCGGGAGTTATGGCACTCCAGCGAGATTATATCGATGTTAGATGTTTGCAGTTTCGGGAAGGCTTCTTCGTACTGTCGCCACTCTGAACCCAGCGTCTTTTTCCAGTCGGTATTGGCTTTGATGCCATATCCGTAGCAGATATGTACTGCCGTTTCACACTTCAGCCCTTCAACGGCGCGCTCTAACGCGGCAATCCCCCAGTCATTTACCTCATCAAAGAACACGTTAAAGGCAGGCTCATCAAACTGGATAATATCGACGCCTGCGGCTTCAAGCTCTTTGGCTTCCTGGTTGAGTATTTTGGCGAATTCCCAGGCTAACTTTTCGCGGCTCTTGTAGTGGTTGTCATAGAGCGTATCGATCATCGTCATTGGGCCTGGCAGCGCCCATTTAATCGGCTTGTTGGTGAGCTTGCGTAAGTATTTGGCATCGTCGACAAAAACGGGTTTTTGACGGGCGACCGCATCCACAACCGTCGGAACACTCGCGTCATAGCGATTACGGATCCGGACCGTCTCGCGTTTTTCAAAATCAACGCCGCTGAGGTGTTCAATAAACGTGGTAACAAAATGCTGACGCGTCTGCTCGCCGTCGCTGACAATATCGATGCCTGCACGCAGTTGATCATCCAGAGACAAACGCAGGGCATCCTTTTTACCCAGCACTAATTCTTCATTTTGCAATTTCCACGGTGACCAGAGTGTCTCTGGTTGAGCAAGCCAGGATGGTTTAGGTAAGCTGCCTGCCGTCGACGTGGGAAGTAAAATTTTCATAATGGATGACCTTTTATATTTCGTTAATCAAAGAGAGTAATTAGCAGACCATTGCTCAAGAATTGTCTTGTAAGGTTTGATAAAGTTCTCTTCGGTATATTTTCCCTGTTCAATAGCCAACTGACTCCGCTCTTCCCGGTCATAAACAATTTTTGTTAATGAATGATCCTGGTGATTCAGGTCAGGCTGATAGCATTGGCCTGCCGCAGAGTTGGCATTGTAAATTTCAGGTCGGTAAATCTTCTGGAATGTCTCCATGGTGCTGATGGTGCTGATCAGCTCAAGGTTAGAATAATCACTCAGCAAATCACCCGCAAAGAAGAACGCCAGAGGCGCTGCGCTATTTTTTGGCATGAAATAGCGAACCTGTAATCCCATTTTATTGAAGTACTGTTCAGTCAAAGAGGTGCCGTCGGGCTGGTACTCCAGGCCGAGAACAGGGTGCTGTACACCGGTCTGATGATAGGTGTCTTTACTTGACACGCTCAGGCAGATAACCGGTGACTTTTTGAAGTTGGCCTTGTATTCACTGGAATTGACGAAATGCCTGAAGATATTCCCGTGCAGTTCGCCAAAGTTTTCAGGAATGCTGAACTGAGCCTGGTTTTTATTATGTTCGGGCAGTAATACGCTAAAGTCATAATCACGGACGTAAGAGGAGAAGTTATTCCCGACAATACCCTCGATACGTTCGTTGGTTTTTTTATCAATAATGCTGGTTTTCAAAATTTCAATTGCCGGGAAAACCGTGCTGTTACCCTCGCTGCCGATATTCATTTCAACAGAGATAATATCCAGTTCAACCGAGTATCGATCGCCTTTAGGATTATCCCAGTGCGCCAGCGTATTAAAGCGATTGTTAATCATCACTAACGTGTTGCGCAAATTCTCCTGACGATTTTTTCCTCTGGCCAGATTAGCGAAGTTGGTGGTAATACGCGTGTTTTCAGAGGGGTTATAATTTTCATCGAACGAACTGCGTTTAATCGCAAATGTAAAATTATTATTCATCGTACTTTGTATCCTGGGCTCTGAGATGAAAACGGTTCGCTTTTCTGGCTATTCCTGCGTGGGCTGAGTTACTCAGTTGCCGTTTTCATGTTATGAATTAGTTAACATGGCATAATTTATGCCAGAGCCTCTGGATGAGGAAAAGCGACTTAATTTCATTACAACATGAGTCATCTTCATGATCGGGGGAGGGCAGAGCGAGGATGTTGAGCTTTACTCAACCAGCAGGGTGCAAACCTGGGTATTAATCATCTTCCAGACGAGGGTGAACGGCTTACCTTTGCTAAACGGCCCTGCGTCTTTTGTCAGTGCCAGAACGAGCGTCTTGTTATCCAGTTGGGTCACCCGCGCGCAGTCAAACCCCATGTATTCCTGCACCTGAGGAAAGAGGGCTTTAAACAGGCTCTCTTTGGCGCTGAAGGCGAGCGTCAGGGCAAGGGCGAAAGGATAACCTGAGCGGGAAAGCACGGCCTCTTCCTCTGTATCAATCACCCCGTCTTTGATTTCGTGAGCTTCACTTTCGGCGAGGATGGCTTCGCAATCGATGCCGATAAGGGCATGTTGATCCCGGGTGGCAAATGCCATTGCCAGTGTGCCGCTGTGGGTGATGCTGCCTGAAATATTCGCAGGCCAGACAGGCTCTCCGCTGGCACCAATGGACGGGATGGTGCGGTCATTCAGGGCGCTGAGCGCGTGTGCGGCGGCAATCCGCCCTGCCAGATGGTCGGTTTTGCGCTTGCGTCCGGCATCGGTCAGCTGGGCGTGGTGGGGGAGCCAGAGCAGATCGGCATCGGCGAAAGTCGTGGGATCGAAAGTGACGTGATGGACGGTGTGGTGGGCGAGAAGGAATGTGGTGTGAGTGGATTTCATGTTATTCCTTTTGAGTTTGTGCGGCCTGATGCCCTCACCCTGTGGGTTGAGGGATCCCCACAAAAAATACGAGCACGGATGGCTCCCTCTCCTTTTTGGGGAGAGGGTTGGGGTGAGGGGAACATACGGCTGTGGTGGTTATTCCGTTCACTTTACGTTCCTTGCTACTCTGTCACCACAATACCCGTGAACGTGCCAGGGTAGCTCATCGCCGCTACCCTGGCGACCCGGGCTCCCGGCAAGAAAATCGTCGCTACGCGATACCCTCAGCTTATTCCTTTCGGCTTTCGGGTCGGGCGCGATGCAGCGTCCATGCAAGTCGCGCCCTCTCGGCGCATCCCTGCGCCTCGCCCCGGCCTACAGGAAACGCTTCGGCAATTTTCAGCCGGACCATGGAGCCGCTGTAAGTCTTTTATTTCTATGGCGTAATGTCATCGCTTAGCAAACATAAAAAACGGCAACCGAGGTTGCCGTTTTGCTTTTACCTTGCTTAGAAGTGTGTATTCACACTCATATACCAGGTACGGCCAGGTTCATTATACGTGTACGCACCCGCACCGTACATATATGCACCCGTTGTGGTGTTACCCGTGGTCTGGGCATTACCGGCACGCCACTGACGTTTGTCAAAGACGTTATCCACGCCGCCGGTCAGGCTGACGTTTTTGGTCACGTCCCAGGTCGCACTCAGGCCAACAATGCTGTACGGGCTAACTTCATCTTTCTCAGAGCCGGTAACAGGCTGACCTTTGTAGTTGTATTTCTTCGGCTGCTGCTTGCCGTACCAGGTGAAGGTCGATTGCAGCGACACATCCTGTTGTACCTGCCAGCTCAGGGTTGAGTTCAGCGTGTACTCAGGGATGATCGACAGACGATCGCCGGTCTCCTTGTTCTTGCTTTGCAGCATATAGGTAATGTTGTTGGTCCAGTTGATCGTATCGCTTACCGGTACGTTCAGTGAGCCTTCCAGCCCTTCCACCACGGCTTTCGGAACGTTTTCCCACTGGTAGATATCGGTCTGAACTTTACCGGAAGAGGTATGGCCAATTGGCGCATAACCCGCTTCAATCTTGTCGCGATAGTCGTTGCGGAACCAGGTCACGCCCGCCTGCCAGCCGTTGTGTTTCCACTCCAGACCAATCTCTTTGTTGATGCTGGTTTCAGCTTTCAGGTCGTCGTTACCCATCATATAACAGCCCACGCCGTCAGAGCTTGCATAGCAACCCTGGCCTTTGCTGTACAACAGGTAGTTCGGGTTAGTCTGGTACAGGCTTGGTGCTTTATAGGCGCGCGCGATACCCATCTTCAGGGTGAATTCATCGCCCAGACCTTGCGACAGGTTCAGGGACGGGCTCCAGTTGTTGCCCACAATAGTGTGATGATCGAAGCGCAGCGCCGGGGTCAGCATGGTGCTGTCGGTCAGCTCCATGTTGTTTTCCGCGAACAGGGAGAAGATCTCAGCCGATGAATACGGGCTACGATCGTCGCTCATGCCCGGGATCGTCCCGCCTTGCTGAGTCTGGGTGTTAGAGGTGGAATCTTTCATGCGCTGCTGGTTCCACTCGGTACCCAGGGTCAGGTTCTGGTTGACCAGGAAATCAATCGGCAGGTTGATTTCACTGTGCAGCATCACGTCAGACAGGTCGGTGTCGGTGAACTTATTGCTGTTGAACAAGCCTTCCAGACCGCCCGCCAGCCCTTCGCCCAGACGGGAGTTACGGGTGTGTTCGTACTGCGCCCAGTTGCTGGTGGTGATGCCGTTATCCCAGCCGCCGTTCCAGGTCACGGCAAAGTTCTGGCGATAAATACGGTTAGTCTCTTTACCGTAGTTTTTCTTCACCAGGCCGTTGGAGCTGTTGTCGTTGTTGGTGTTCTGCGTGTCGCCCGCGTAGAGGTTGTTCTGGCGGCTGTAGCCCGCTTCAAACTCCAGGGACTGCATCGGGGCAAAGTCCCAACGCACTACGCCGTTAATGTCTTTGTTTTCTACCCCTTCACGGCCTGCTGGCAGCGTGTCGGCATAGGCACCGGTACGTTCAGATTCATGACCCTGGTTGATATCTCGTGCATCGGCCTGGGTTTTATCCAGGTTACCGTACATGCGGAAGCTGAAATCGCCGCCCAGCGGGCCGCTCAGGCTGAAGTTAGTACGCTTGGTTGAACCTTCGTCCTTGTGCTCTGGCGCATTCAGGTAGGTGTTCCAGGAACCATGCCACTGGTCGTCGAAATTCTTGGTGATGATGTTCACCACACCACCAGCCGCACCGTTACCGTAACGCGCTGCTGCCGGGCCACGAATAACGTCGATACGCTCGATCATTTCCGGTGGAACCCAGCCAGTATCGCCGCGGGTATCACGCTCGCCACGCCAGCCCAGACGGATGGAGTTACGGCTGGTAACCGGCTTACCGTCGATCAGGATCAGGGTGTTCTCAGGGCCCATACCGCGGATATCAATCTGACGGTTGTTACCGCGCTGGCCGCTGGTGGAGTTACCGGTCAGGTTAACGCCAGGCATAGTACGGATGATTTCGGCAACGTCGCGGGCGGGAGGATTTTTACGGATTTGATCGGCCGTAATGGTCGACACACCGGGTGCCTGCAAGTTCTGCTGCGCGGCGGTGATAACCATCGTGTCTTCGTGCTGCGCAGTGGTGTTGGCGGTGGTGTCGTCTGCCATTGCGGGCAACGCGACGCCGTAAATCCCTAAGTTGACCAGCAAGGCCAGGGAGTGAATCTTCTTATTCATTGTACGTCCTGCTTTTCGCGCCGCATCCCCTGACTCCGTTCCCGAAAGGGAGAGGAGGCGGCATGTTGTCACCCGCATTTGCGTAAGCAGCCCTGTCCTCGAGCGCACACAACGCGTGGCATGTTTATTTTATGAGCGCGCTTCCCACAGCGCGGGCACTACGCTATTGCAAATGCAAATAGTTATCAATAATATTATCAATAAATTTTGTCTTGTAACAAAAAAAGACACGATAAACATGAGGTTAAAAGCGTGACGGCGGTAACAACGGGAAGTGATGCTTGGTGGCAGTCGAAAAACGGCCCTGAATGGGTGCGTGAAAAGGGGATGTATCGCGTCACGTTCTGGTGGCGTGATCCGGCCGGAACGCAGGCATCTTCGGCGGTGAAGCGCGTCTGGCTCTACATCACCGGCGTCACCGATCACCATCAGAATGCCCGCCCGCAATCCCTCGAACGCCTTCCCGGAACTGACGTCTGGCAATGGCAGGGCGAGTTCAGCCCACAGTGGCGCGGCAGCTACTGTTTTATCCCTTCTGAGAACGAACAAGATTTTGCCGATGCGGTGTTTCACGGTGAGCAGCCTGACCGCATGGCGCTGCGTGAAGGCTGGCGCAAGCTGCTCCCCAACGCGGTGTGCGACCCGCTGAATCCGCAGAGCTGGCGAGGCGGGCGCGGACACCCGGTATCGGCGCTGGAAATGCCAGAAGCACCGGCTCAGCCAGGCTGGGATCGCCCTGATACCCCTTACCGGCAGCCGGTCTGCATCGAATGGCACAGCGAGCGGCTGGCTAACCGTCGCCGCGTGTGGATTTTTACCACCGGTGATGCCAGCCCGGACAGCCCGCTGGCGGTGCTGCTCGACGGGCAGTTCTGGGCCGAAAGCCTGCCCGTATGGCCGGCACTGGCGTCACTGACGGCTGAGCGCAAGTTGCCGCCGGCGGTCTATCTCCTGATCGATGTTATCGACACCGCTCATCGCAGCGCTGAGCTGCCCTGCAACCCCGATTTCTGGCTGGCGGTGCAGGAAGAACTTCTCCCGCTGGTAAAAACCACCACGCCATTCAGCGACCGCGCCGACCGCACGGTCGTGGCAGGGCAAAGCTTTGGCGGGCTCTCTTCTCTTTATGCTGGTCTTTACTGGCCGCAGCGTTTCGGCTGCGTGCTCAGCCAGTCAGGCTCCTACTGGTGGCCGCACCGTGGTGCGCAGCAGGACGGGCTGCTTATCGAACAACTTAAAGCGGGTGAAAAAACCGCACGCGGGCTGCGCATTGTCCTTGAGGCCGGGCGCAACGAGCCGCTTATTTTCCGCGCAAATCAGGCGATTTACGCCGAGCTACAACACACACAGCAACCGGTTATCTGGCGTCAGGTTGACGGCGGACACGATGCGCTTTGCTGGCGCGGTGGGCTGACGCAGGGGCTGATGACCCTCTGGCAGCCGCTTATTCAATAACGGAGTCTGTATGGAATTCAGTAATCCTTTCGATAATCCGCAGGGACAGTTCGCCATTTTGTCTAACGACCAGGCGGAATTCAGCCTGTGGCCGCAACAGTGCGCACTGCCTGCCGGCTGGCGTGTGGTGTGTGAACCGCAATCCCAGGAAGCGTGCCAGCAGTGGCTGGCTGAACACTGGCATACGCTTACACCTTCCCATTTTGCGGGAGAGCGCGCATGAGCAAACATCTTCCCCTCGTCGCCGCGCAGCCGGGGATCTGGATGGCGGAGCAACTTTCCACGTTGCCGAACGCCTGGAGTGTGGCGCATTACACCGAGCTGAAAGGCGATATTGACGCGCCATTACTGGCGAAAGCGATAGTTGCAGGCATGATGCAGGCCGACACATTACGCACGCGCTTTACTGAAGATAACGGCGAGGTGTGGCAGTGGGTGGATGATGCCATGTCGTTGCCTGAACCCTCGATCGTAAAAGCCGATTCTCACACCGCCGCCGTGGCGCTGATGGAGGCCGATCTTCACCAGAACCTGCGCGTGGACAGCGGTCAGCCGCTGGCGTTTCATCAGCTGATTCAGGTGGGTGAACGCCACTGGTACTGGTATCAGCGTTATCATCATTTAGTGGTGGATGGCTTCAGTTTCCCGGCCATTACCCGCCAGATCGCCGCCATTTATACAGCATGGAAAAAGGGAGAAACTTCGCCTGCATCACCCTTTACGCCGTTTGCAGAGGTGGTGGATGAATACCAGCGCTATCGCGACAGTGAGGCGTATCAGCGCGATGGCGCATTCTGGGCAGAACAGCGTAAGCAGCTTCCTTCTCCTGTATCGCTTTCTTCCGCGCCGTTGCCGGGGCGTGCAGCCACTACCGACATCCTGCGGCTAAAAATGGTTGCCGATAGCCATGCCTTTAGCCAGCTTGCTCAGGCAGCAGGGCAGGTGCAGCGCACCGATCTGGCGCTCGCGCTGGTGGCACTGTGGCTTGGGCGCTTAACCGGCCGGCTGGACTACGCCGCCGGGTTTATCTTTATGCGTCGCATGGGTTCAGCGGCGCTCACCGCAACCGGCCCGGTGCTTAACGTTCTGCCGATGGCGGTGAATATCTCCCCGCAGGAGAGCCTGCCGGAGCTGGCGCTGCGTCTTGCTAATCAGCTGAAAAAAATGCGCCGCCATCAGCGTTATGACGCCGAGCAGATTGTTCGCGACAGCGGGCGTGCGGCAGGGGATGAAGCCCTGTTTGGTCCGGTGCTTAACGTCAAAGTGTTTGATTACCAGCTGGACATAGACGGCGTGGCGGCCACGACCCACACGCTGGCAACGGGGCCGGTGAACGATCTGGAGCTGGCGCTGTTCCCGGACGATCAGGGCGGGCTGAGCATTGAGATCCTTGCCAATAAACAGCGTTACGATGAGGCAACGCTCACACGCCACGTGGCGCGCCTGAACGCGATGCTGACCCAGTTTGCCACTAACCCGGACCTGCGCTGCGGTGAGGTGGAAACCCTCTCTGAAACAGAATATCAGCAGCTCGCGCGCATCAATGACACCGGGCTGGCGTTACCCTCTGTCACGCTTGCCCAACTGGTGGCGGAACAGGCGAGCAAAACGCCGGATGCGCCCGCGCTGGCGGATGCCCATATCGAGCTGAACTACCGCCAGATGCGCGAGCAGGTGGTAGCGCTGGCAAACCTGCTGCGTGAACGCGGCGTGAAGCCGGGCGACAGCGTGGCGGTGGCCTTGCTGCGCTCGGTGTTCCTGACACTGGCGCTGCACGGCATTGTGGAAGCGGGTGCCGCCTGGCTGCCGCTGGATACCGGCTACCCGGATGACCGCCTGCGGATGATGCTGGAAGACGCGAAGCCGTCTCTGCTTATCACTACCGACGAACAGCTTCCGCGCTTTAGCGATCTGCCGATAACGTCCTTTAGTTACAACACACTATTACCTGCCGCGGGCCACGAACCGCTCAACCTGGCGAAGCCGGAACAGACCGCGTATATCATCTTTACCTCCGGCTCCACGGGCCGTCCGAAAGGGGTAATGGTCGGACATACCGCCATCGTCAACCGCCTGATGTGGATGCAGGATCACTATCCGCTGGATGCGCGTGATGTGGTGGCGCAAAAAACGCCGTGCAGCTTTGACGTGTCGGTGTGGGAGTTCTGGTGGCCGTTTATCGCTGGCGCGAAGCTGGTGATGGCCGAGCCAGAGGCGCACCGCGATCCGCAGGCGATGCAGAGTTTCTTCTCCCATTATGGCGTCACCACGACGCACTTTGTGCCGTCGATGCTGGCGGCATTTGTGGCCTCGCTGACGCCAGAAAATGCCGACTGCTGCAGAACGCTGAAACAGGTGTTCTGTAGCGGGGAAGCGCTGCCAGCCGAACTGTGCCGCGAGTGGGAACAGCTTACCCGTGCGCCGCTGCATAACCTGTATGGCCCAACGGAAGCGGCTGTGGACGTGAGCTGGTATCCGGCGTTTGGCCCGGAACTGGCGGCTGTGGAAGGCAACAGCGTGCCGATTGGTTTCCCGGTGTGGAACACGGGGCTGCGCATTCTGGATGCGATGATGCGCCCGGTGCCGTTTGGCGTGGCGGGCGATCTGTATCTTACCGGGATCCAGCTGGCGCAGGGCTACCTGGGGCGTCCGGACCTGACGGCGAGCCGCTTTATTGCCGACCCGTTTGCGCCGGGCGAACGTATGTATCGCACCGGGGATGTTGCCCGCTGGCTGGATAACGGCGCGGTGGAATATTTAGGCCGCAGTGACGATCAGCTGAAAATTCGCGGACAGCGCATCGAGCTGGGTGAAATCGACCGGGCGATGCTCTCGCTGCCGGACGTGGCGCAGGCCGTGGCGCACGCATGTGTGTTCAACCAGGCGGCGGCAACCGGCGGTGATGCCCGTCAGCTGGTGGGTTACATCGTTTCAGAATCCGGTTTACCGCTGGACAGGGAGGCACTTCTGGTCGCGCTGAAAGCACAGCTGCCGCCACATATGGTGCCGGTGGTGTTGCTGCAAATCAGCGCGCTGCCACTCTCGGCCAACGGTAAGCTCGACCGTAAGGCGCTGCCGTTACCGGAGCTGACCAGCAAAACCTCTGGCCGTGCGCCGGAAAGCAAAACCGAAGTGGTCGTGGCGCAGGCGTTTTCCGCCTTGCTGGGCTGCGAGGTAAATGATACTGAAGCCGACTTCTTTGCGCTTGGCGGACACTCGTTGCTGGCGATGCGCCTGGCCGCACAGCTTAGCCGTGCGTTCGGACGCAAGGTGACGCCGGGGCAGATTATGGTGGCGTCGACGGTCAGCAAGCTTAGCGGGTTGCTTGAGTCGCAGATGAGCGATGAACAGGCGCAGCGTCTGGGGTATGAAACGCTGCTGCCGCTGCGTGAAAGCCACGGCCCGACGCTGTTCTGTTTCCACCCGGCATCCGGTTTTGCCTGGCAGTTTAGCGTGCTGGCTCGCTACCTCAGCCCGCGCTGGTCGATAACAGGCATTCAGTCCCCGCGTCCGGACGGACCGATGCAGCAGTGCGCGGATCTGGATGGCGTAATCGGGCATCATCTGGCGACGCTGCGCGCGCAGCAGCCGCACGGGCCGTACTATTTGCTGGGCTATTCGCTGGGCGGCACGCTGGCGCAGGGGATTGCCGCGCGGCTGCGTGAGCAGGGTGAAACGGTCGCATTCCTCGGCCTGCTGGATACCTGGCCGCCGGAAACGCAAAACTGGGCGGAGAAAGAGGCCAACGGGCTTGATCCTGAAGTGCTGGCGGAAATTGAGCGCGAGCGTCAGGCGTTTATTGCCGCGCAGCAGGGGCAGGGTTCCGGTGAACTGTTTACCGCCATTGAAGGCAACTACGCCGATGCAGTGCGCTTGCTGACCACGGCACACAGTTCACGCTTTGACGGCAAAGCGACGCTGTTTGTCGCCGAACGCACGCGAACCCAGGATCCGCATCAGGCATGGGCACCGTGGGTGGGTGAGCTTGAGGTTTACAGCCAGGATTGCGCCCACGTGGATATCATTTCACCGCAGGCGTTTGAGAAAATTGGGCCGGTATTGAAGGGGTTATTGGGATAGTGCGAATGCCCGTTGGGAGCACAATGTAGGCCGGGTAAGGCGAAGCCGCCACCCGGCGATTACCGCCGACCCAACGGCACCACCAGCGGCGTACCCGCCACCGGATCCGCAATAATCATGCAGCGCATTCCGTATATCCGTTCGATAAGCTCCGGCGTCACAATCTCTTTCGGCGCGCCCTGCGCCACAATCTCGCCATCCCGCAGCGCAATCAGGTGCGTGGCATATCGGCAGGCCTGATTTAAATCGTGCAGCACTGCCGCCAGGGTATAACCCTGCGTGCGGTTCAGCTCGCTTAACAACTCCAGCAGATCAATCTGGTGGCTGATATCAAGCCAGGTCGTGGGCTCGTCCAGCAGCATGATCGACGTTTCCTGCGCCAGCACCATGGCTATCCACGCACGCTGGCGCTGCCCGCCGGAAAGGGTATCCACACTTTGCTGAGCGAGCTCAGTGATGCCCGTCGCCTGCATGGCGCGGTTCACCGCATCGTCGTCCTCTTTACGCCAGCGGGTAAACAGCGGCTGATGGGGATAACGCCCGCGCGCCACCAGCTCCTGCACCGTGATGTCGCCCGGCGTGGTCGCGTTTTGCGCCAGCAGCCCGATGCGGCGTGCCACCTCTTTGCTGGCAAAGCGCTGGATCTGCTCGCCATCAAGGTACACGCTGCCGTGAACCGGCGTCATCAGGCGGCTCAGCGTTCGCAGCAGGGTCGATTTCCCGCAGCCGTTCGGCCCGATAATTGCCGTAAAATGGCCGTCCGGGATCGACACGGTCAAATCTTTGGCAACGATCTTTTTACCGTAGCCGAGGGTTAAGTTGTCGCCGCGCAAGCGGGTTGCTGTCTCTGTCATTTCTTGCGTGACTCCTGAACTAACAAGATGATGAGGTAAATACCGCCCAGGCTGACGGTCACCACGCCCACCGGAAGTTGATAGGGCATAAACAGCTGCTGAGCGCACAGATCTGCGGCCAGCAACAGCAGTGAACCGCACAGCGCGGCCTGCGCTAACCCCCAGCGCGCGGTGCCGGAAAGACGCCGGGCAATGTGCGGTGCAACCAGCGCAATAAAGGAAATCGGCCCTGCAATGGCGGTGGCAGCAGCGGTCAGTAGCACGGCCACCAGCATCAGCATCAGACGTGAACGCTCGACGCTGACACCCAGCGCACAGGCGCTGTCGTCACCCATCTCCAGTAGCCGCATCCGGCGGACCAGCAGCAGTGCGCCGATAAACATCAGCAGGATCAGCGGTGCGGCAGGCCAGGTTTTGGCCCATATCAGGCCGTTCAGCGAGCCGGCATACCACAGCCCTGCAGAAAGCGCCGTTTCCAGAGAGGCCTGTAATAACAGCCAGGTGTTGAAGGCCATCAGCATGGCGCGCACGCCAATACCGATGATGATCAGGCGGAAGGTGTCGATGCCGTTACGCCAGGCCAACGCCCAGATAACCAGCGACGTTAAAATCCCCCCGGCCATCGCCGTAAAGGTAATGGCCGTCAGGTGCTGACCAAACAGCACCATCGCCACCAGCACGCCGCTCCAGGCGCCGGTATTCAGGCCCATCACATCCGGGCTGCCGAGCGGGTTGCGCATCAGTGACTGGAAAATGGCTCCGCTGACACCCAGCGCCGCACCCACCAGAATGGCCATCGCGACGCGCGGCAGGCGCCATTCGGTGACGACCATGGTGATATTGCGCGGTGCGCTGCCGGTCAGGGCGTTAAAGACCTGGGCAAAATCGAGCGTCACTGCGCCGCTGCGCAGGCTCCAGACTGCCAGCAACACGCTGGCGAGAGTCAGCAGGAACACGCTGGTGAGTAAACGCCGGGACGGGGCCATCATGCGCCACCTCTGCGTTTACGTCGCACCAGGAAAATCAGCACTGGCGCTCCAATAAACGCGCTCACCACCGACACACGCAGCTCGCCGGGGACCAGAAGGCGGCCCACAACATCGGCGAACAACAACAGAGCGGGGGTGGCAAGCAGCGTGACGGGCAGCGACCAGCGGTGATCGGCACCCACCAGCCAGCGCGCCATATGCGGCATCATCAGGCCGATAAAGGCAATCGGACCAACCACTGCCGTTGCGCTGCCACACAGTACGGTGATGGCGAGAAGCCCGGTTAACTGCGTGCGTGCTACCCGGTTGCCGAGCGCAGTGGCAGTGTCGCTGCCAAGACTCAGACTGTTGAGCGAGCGGCTCATAAACAGCGCCACGGCGGCGGCAAGCGTCACCGGGATGATGACGGCCTTCAGGGTCTGAAGCGTGCGGATATCCAGCGAGCCGGCCTGCCAGAAACGCAGCTGATCGTAAACGTCCGGATTGAGCAGGGCGATGCCGTTGGTTAACCCTTCCAGCACCGCCGCAAGAGCAACGCCCGCCAGCGTCAATCGTACCGGGCTGAGCTGCCCTCCGCCCTGGCTGCCGGTAAAAGCCACCACCAGCGAGGCCGCCAGTGCACCGCAAAAAGCCATCACCAGTTGTTCAGAGGGGGAGGTTAAACCAAACAGCGCCGCGCCAAGCACGATGGCAAAACTGGCACCGGAGTTAACCCCCAGAATGCCAGGGTCGGCCAGTGGGTTACGGGTTAGCGTTTGCATCAGCGCCCCGGCAAGACCCAGCGCGCCACCGGCAAGCAATCCGGCCAGCGTACGGGGCAGACGGGCGTCCAGCACGATGGTGCAGTCGGCGCTCTGACAGGTGCCGGAGAGCGCATCGACAATAACGGAAGCCGGCAATGATTTCGCACCAACCAGCAAACTGAGTGCAATCGCAAGGATCAACAGCAGCAATAAAACGGGCACGGCAATGGCGCGCACCGCGGAAGAGGAAAACGACATAGCAACGTCCATGATTTGATAATGATAGTAATTATCGTTATCTATCTTATTTGGCTATGTTAGCATGTGCCGCCATGGAATTGGTATAAAAGAAACCAGACAAGGCCTTGTAATGACCCAAAAATCCTGGCTGCTCAACCTCAGCCTGCTCAAAACACATCCGGCGTTTCGCGCCGTCTTTATCGCCCGTTTTATCTCCATTTTATCCCTCGGCCTGCTCGGCGTGGCCGTGCCGGTACAAATCCAGGCGATGACGCACTCCAGCTGGCTGGTGGGGCTTTCCGTTACCTTAACCGGCGGGGCGATGTTTATTGGCCTGATGGTTGGTGGGGTACTGGCAGACAGGTACGAGCGCAAAAAGCTGATCCTGCTTGCGCGCGGCACCTGTGGGGTGGGGTTTATCGGGCTGTGTCTGAACGCCATGCTGCCGGAGCCATCGCTGATTGCGATTTACGCGCTGGGGCTGTGGGACGGCTTTTTTGCCTCGATTGGGGTGACGGCACTGCTGGCGGCAACGCCTGCGCTGGTCGGGCGTGAGAACCTGATGCAGGCAGGGGCGATCACTATGCTGACCGTGCGTCTGGGCTCGGTGATTTCGCCGATGGTGGGGGGCCTGCTGCTGGCTACGGGCAACGTGGCGTGGAACTATGGCCTGGCGGCGGCGGGGACGTTTATCACCACCTTAACGCTGCTGCGCTTACCGGTTCTGCCACCTCCGCCGCAGCAGCGTGAGCACCCGCTGAAATCGCTGATGGCCGCGATCCGTTTTCTGTTCAGCAATCCGCTGATTGGCGGCATCGCCCTGCTGGGCGGTTTGCTGACGATGGCGAGCGCCGTGCGCGTGCTCTACCCGGCGCTGGCAGGCGAATGGCAGATGAGTGCCTCCGAGATTGGCGTGCTGTATGCGGCTATCCCGCTGGGTGCGGCGTGCGGCGCTCTGACCAGTGGTAACCTGGCGCAGAGTGCGCGTCCGGGGCTCATTATACTGGTGGCAACGCTGGCTTCGTTTATCGCAATTGGCTTCTTCAGCCTGATGCCGGTGTGGGCGCTGGGCGTGATTTGTCTGGTGATCTTTGGCTGGCTGAGCGCCATCAGTTCGCTGTTACAGTACACCCTGATCCAGACGCAGACACCGGAAGGGATGCTGGGGCGGATTAACGGCCTGTGGACGGCGCAGAACGTTACGGGTGATGCCATTGGCGCGGCGATCCTCGGCGGGCTTGGCGCAATGATGACCCCGATGGCATCGGCGAGCAGCAGTGGTTTTGTGTTGGCTGTTGTTGGTGGGATCCTGTTGATGGGATTAGCAGAATTGCGCCGATTCAGGCAGGAGGGGGAAGGATTCTGTAGGTCGGGTAAGGCGTAGCCGCCCCCCGACAAAACGCCCGGTGGCGCTGCGCTTACCGGGCCTACGGGGAACGTGCCTTTTATTTGAAAATTGAATTCAAACGCTGCAAGACTAACATCGCGCTGTAATAATCCAGGCGGAACGTCTCCGTGCCTAATGCCCAGACGCGTTTATTCTGCACCGCTGGCAGGTGCGCCAGAAGCGGATTGGCATAAATCGCGTCCACATCTTTCTGGTCACCGGCAAACAGGAACAGGCCTTCGCCGTTCAGCCCGCTCGCCAGATTTTCCCCGCCTAACTGAATGATGTCGTGGCGCTTGCCCTGGCTTTTTGAGGTCTGCAATCCGGCAGGCAATGGTGCAAGAGTAAAGCCCAGCTGATGCAGCAACTTGCCCTGCGCCGATTCCGCCGTCCACAGGTTTGCGCTGTGCGCGGCGGCGGTATAGACAATGGCATTCACCGGCTGTGGTGGCAGCTTCATCTGCTGTTTCACCTGCGCGAGCTGTTTATCAAATTCCGCAATGCGGGCCGCAGCCTGCTTTTCCTGCCCGGTAATGGTGCCGAGCTGTGTCAGCAGCTCTTGCCAGCTTTTGTCGTCGTAGTTGATGACAAGCGTGGGCGCGATGGCAGAAAGCTGTTCATAGAGGGCGAGGGCAGAATCACCGCCGGTGGCGCTGATCAGGATCAGGTCTGGCATCTGCGCGGCAACCGCTTCGGCACTTGGCTCGCCTATATATAAACGCGTGAGCTTACGCTGTTTCGCGATATCTCCCCACTGACGCAAAAAGCCCTGGGCATCCGCCACGCGGTTATTTGGCGTGGTCGCGCCGCTGGCGATAACCGGCGCATCAATCGCCAGCAGGGATCCAGTCAGCGTCACGCTGGTTGAAACAATACGGGTGGGTTTGCTTTCCAGCGTGTGAACGCCGTGGCTGTCGGTCACCTGACGGGGCCAGTCGGCGGCAGTAGCTGAGGTTAGTCCTAAAACAAAAAGTCCTGTTAAAAGAAGGGCATTACGGCAAACGGCAGGGAGTTTCACAACGTCGCATCCTGTTTTTATTGAGGTTAATGCTTCTCATTTTCATGATTGCAGCGAAGGGATGCAAGCGATAGTCGCACAAGTTGTTTGCTCTGCGGTTGACACCAGGGCGTTGTGCGATTAGGTTAGCCATCGAAAATATAAATGATAATCATTATTACTGCTTTTATCATTTTAAGGAGGATGATATGGATACGTCATTGGCTGAGGACATCCAGCACACCGCGACCACGCTGCAATCAGACAGCTTTTTCTTTATGTCGCCTTATCGCAGTTTTACCACGTCAGGCTGTTTTACCCGCTTATCTGAATCCGCCGTTGGCGGTGATGATCCGACAGGTACCTTCCAGCAAAAAGTTACCCAGGCTTTCCAGAAAGCGAAAGCCAGCGGGATTGCTCACCCGATCATGGTAGGCGCTATTCCGTTTGATACGCGCGAACCGTCGTCCCTGTTTATTCCGCAAAGCTGGCAGACCTTCTCTCGCCCGGCGCGTCAGCAGTCTTCCCGTTATTTCTCTGACGCACAGGCGCTGACAGTCAACACCCGCACTGAAATTCCAGAGCAGCCGGTCTTTGAACAGATGGTTGCACGTGCGGCTGCGCTGACCGCCACGCCGCAGGTCAACAAAGTGGTGCTGTCGCGACTGATTGATATCTCAACCGAAGAGAAAATTGACAGCGGTGCGTTGCTGGAACGGCTCATCGCGCAGAACCCGGCCAGCTTTAACTTCCACGTCCCGCTGGAAGATGGCGGCGTGTTGCTGGGCGCGAGCCCTGAACTGCTGCTGCGTAAAGAAGGCGCGCACTTTAGCTCGCTGCCGCTGGCAGGCTCGGCGCGTCGTCAGCCGGATGATGTGCTGGACAGAGAAGCGGGCAACAAACTGCTGGCTTCGGAAAAAGATCGCCACGAGCACGACCTGGTGACCCAGGCGATGAAAACCATTCTGACCCCACGCAGCCACCATCTCAGTATGCCGGCATCCCCGCAGCTCATCACCACCCCGACGCTGTGGCACCTGGCCACGCCGGTGGAAGGGGAAGCGCGTGAAAACGAAAACGCACTGACGCTGGCGTGCCTGTTGCACCCGACGCCTGCATTAAGCGGCTTCCCGCATCAGGCGGCAAAACAGCTGATCGCGGAGCTGGAGCCGTTCGACCGCGAACTGTTTGGCGGCATCGTGGGCTGGTGTGACAGCGAAGGCAACGGCGAGTGGGTAGTGACCATCCGCTGTGCGCGCATTCACGACAAGACCGTTCGCCTGTTTGCCGGGGCGGGCATTGTTCCTGCCTCATCACCGGTGGGCGAATGGCGTGAAACCGGAGTGAAGCTCTCCACCATGCTGAACGTTTTTGGTTTGCACTAAGGAACAATTATGACTGTCCCCTTTACCCGTTGGCCGGACGAGTTTGCCCGCCGCTATCGTGAAAAAGGCTACTGGCAGGATCTGCCTCTGACCCGCATTCTGACCCGCCACGCGAATAATGACGCGGTGGCCATCATCGACGGTGAGCGCCGTTATACCTACCGCCAGTTTAATGAGGCAGTGGATAACCTTGCCAGCGCGTTACAGTCCCGGGGGCTGAAACGCGGCGATACCGCGCTGGTGCAGCTGGGGAATGTGGCTGAGTTTTACATCACCTTCTTTGCGCTGTTGCAGGCGGGTGTTGCGCCCGTTAACGCGCTCTTCAGCCATCAGCGCAGCGAGCTGAATGCCTACGCGATGCAGATCAAACCGGCATTGCTGATTGCCGATCGCGACCACGCGCTGTTTGCCGGCGATGAGTTCCTCACCACATTTGTGAATGAGCACCGCTCGGTGCGCGTGGTGTTGCTGCGTGGCGATAACGGCGAGCACGCACTGGGCGCGGCGATTGCCCGTCCGGCGGATAATTTTATCCCCAACCCGACCCCTGCCGACGAAGTGGCGTTCTTCCAGCTTTCTGGCGGGAGCACCGGCACGCCGAAGCTGATCCCACGTACTCATAACGATTACGACTACAGCATTCGTCGCAGTAACGAGATTTGCGGCATTACCGCAGACACCTGTTATCTGAACGCGCTGCCTGCGGCGCACAACTACGCCATGAGCTCGCCGGGATCGCTTGGCATCTTTACGGCAGGCGGCTGCGTGGTGCTGGCGAACGATCCGAGCGCCACCCTCTGTTTCCCGCTGATTGAAAAACACCAGATTAATGTGACCTCGCTGGTACCGCCTGCGGTCAGCCTGTGGTTACAGGCAATTGCCGAAGGCGCGGGCAACGCGCAGCTGCGGTCGCTGAAGTTGTTACAGGTGGGGGGGGCGCGCCTCTCAGCAACGCTTGCGGCACGTATTCCGGCGGAGATTGGCTGCCAGCTCCAGCAGGTATTTGGTATGGCGGAAGGGCTGGTGAACTACACCGCGCTCGACGATTCCCCGGAACGCATCATGAACACCCAGGGCCGCCCGATGTGTCCGGATGACGAAGTGTGGGTAGCCGATGAGCACGGCAATCCGCTGCCGCGTGGTGAAGTGGGGCGGCTGATGACGCGTGGGCCATATACCTTCCGTGGCTATTTCAACAGCCCGGCGCACAACGCCAGCGCCTTTGATGCCAACGGCTTTTATTGCTCCGGCGATCTGATTGCCATTGACGAGCAGGGCTACATCACCGTGCAGGGGCGTGAGAAAGATCAGATCAACCGTGGTGGCGAGAAGATCGCCGCAGAAGAGATCGAAAACCTGCTGCTGCGCCACGAGTCGGTGATCCACGCGGCACTGGTGAGCATGGAAGACAGCCTGCTGGGTGAGAAAAGCTGCGCTTATCTGGTGGTGAAGCAGCCGCTGCGCGCGGTCGAAGTGCGTCGCTTCCTGCGTGAGCAGGGTGTTGCCGAATTCAAACTGCCGGACCGCGTGGAGAGCGTTGATGCGCTTCCGTTAACGCCCGTCGGCAAAGTCGATAAGAAACAGTTGCGCCTGTGGCTCGCTGAACGCGCCCAGGGCTGAGGAACAAGAATATGGCCATTCCAAAATTAACCGCTTACGCACTGCCCACTGCCGCAGATCTGCCGAATAACAAAGTGAACTGGGCGTTTGAACCAGAGCGTGCCGCACTGTTAATCCACGATATGCAGGAGTATTTCCTGAACTTCTGGGGTGAAAACAGCCCGATGATGGCGCAAGTAGTGGCGAACATCGCCAAAATTCGCGCTTACTGCAAAGAACATAACATTCCGGTTTACTACACCGCTCAGCCGAAAGAGCAGAGCGATGAAGACCGTGCCCTGCTGAACGACATGTGGGGGCCGGGTCTGACCCGTTCGCCGGAGCAGCAGCGTATCGTGGCGGAGCTGGCGCCAGACGAAGCCGACACGGTCCTGGTGAAATGGCGTTACAGCGCATTCCACCGTTCGCCGCTGGAATTGATGCTGAAAGAAACCGGCCGCAATCAGCTGCTGATCACCGGGGTTTACGCCCATATCGGCTGCATGACCACCGCCACCGATGCATTTATGCGTGACATCAAACCGTTCTTTATCGCCGATGCGCTGGCGGATTTCACCCGAGAAGAACACCTGATGTCCCTGAACTACGTGGCAGGACGTTCCGGCCGCGTGCTGATGACCGAGGAACTGCTGCCATCCATTCCGGCCTCAAAAGAGGCGCTGCGCGCGATTATTCTGCCGCTGCTGGATGAGTCCGACGAGCCAATGGATGACGAAAACCTGATCGATTACGGTCTGGATTCCGTGCGCATGATGGCGCTGGCCGCACGCTGGCGCAAAGTGCATGGCGATATCGACTTTGTGATGCTGGCGAAAAACCCAACCCTCGATGCCTGGTGGGCGCTGCTCTCCCGCGAGGTGAAGTAATGGAAGGACTCGATTTTACCGGCAAAACCGTCTGGGTGACGGGGGCAGGTAAGGGCATTGGTTACGCAACGGCTCTGGCATTTGCCGGGGCGGGCGCACAGGTGACCGGGTTTGATCTGGCGTTTCCGCTGGGGGATTATCCCTTTGCGACTGAGACTCTGAACGTGGCGGACTCCGCGCAGGTGACTGAGGTGTGCGGGCGAGTGCTCGCCTCTGTTGATCGCCTTGACGTGCTGGTCAATGCCGCCGGGATCCTGCGTATGGGCGCAACGGACCAGCTCTCGCAGGAGGACTGGCAACAGACCTTCGCTGTGAACGTTGGCGGGGCGTTTAACCTGTTCCAGCAGACAATGGGCCAGTTCCGTCGTCAGCAGGGCGGGGTGATTGTTACCGTTGCGTCTGACGCGGCGCATACCCCGCGTATCGGCATGAGCGCGTATGGCGCGTCAAAAGCGGCGCTGAAAAGCCTGGCGCTTACCGTCGGGCTGGAGCTGGCGGGCAGCGGCGTGCGTTGTAATCTGGTGTCGCCGGGTTCAACCGATACCGATATGCAGCGCACACTGTGGAAAAGTGATGATGCAGAACAGCAGCGTATTCGCGGTTTTGGCGAGCAGTTTAAGCTTGGGATCCCGCTGGGTAAAATCGCCCGTCCGCAGGAGATTGCCAACACCATTCTGTTCCTGGCATCCGACTACGCCAGCCATATCACCTTGCAGGATATTGTGGTGGACGGCGGCTCCACGCTGGGGGCGTAATGATCTGGAAACGTCATTTATCGCTCGACGCGCTGAACGAAACCAGCCAGAACACCATGGTGGCGCATCTGGGCATTGTCTATACCAAAATCGGTGATGACACGCTGGAGGCTGAAATGCCGGTGGATGTACGCACTCATCAGCCGTTTGGTCTGCTGCACGGCGGGGCGTCTGCCGCACTGGCCGAAACGCTTGGCTCAATGGCCGGTTTTCTGATGACCCGCGACGGGCAGAACGTGGTAGGAACGGAACTGAATGCCACACACCATCGCGCGGTGTCCCAGGGCAAGGTGCGCGGGGTGTGTCAGCCGCTGCATCTGGGGCGTTCCAGCCAGAGCTGGGAGATTGTGGTGTTCGACGAACAGGGACGGCGCTGCTGTACCTGTCGGTTGAGTACTATGGTGCTGGGGTGACTATTTTTGCATCGAATTGGTTCTTTTTTTATCTGAACGTGGATTTACTCCAACATACAATAAGGAGATTTATTACAAAAGGTAAAGCCGTAGTTAAAAATGGAGATGTCAATAAATGAACACATCATTTTTCCACCATACCCCCACTATTGCTGTATTTGATAACCGTGAGCAGTCTGTACGTAACATCATCTATTACCGTCATCCTGACACACCTGATATTACAGCTGAGCGGATAACCCGGCATCAGTATGATGCCCGGGGTACATTTTCCCAAAGCAGCGATCCGCGCCTGTTTGAGGCTGGGCTGATGAACATCACCACTCTGGCGGATCTGAGCGGAAAAGCCCTGCGTACGATCGGTTCTGATGCAGGAACGGCTGTGGTCCTGCACGATATTGCAGGAAGACCCTGCTTAACGGTCAATAACATTGCTGCCGCTGAAGAGGGTTACGGAAATAAAGATCAGGCCATCACCTGCGTCCGACAGTATGAAGATGCATCATTACCCGGCCGCCTGCTGAGCGTGATGGAGCAGGTCGGTAGCGAAGCCTTTCGTATCGCAGAGCGCTTCATCTATGCGGGTCACGCGGATGCAGAGAAGAGCATGAATCTTGCCGGGCAGTGTACCAGCCACTACGACCCAGCAGGACTTGTGCAGACGAGGAGTATTGCCCTGTCTGGCCCGTCTCTCCTGGTCTCCCGCAGAATGCTGAAGGAGGCGGATAATCCGGACTGCGAGGCAAACTGGCAGGGGCAGGATGCGTCAGTATGGGATAACCAGCTGGATACCGAAGCTTTTTCCACCCAAACCACGGTGAACGCAAATGGAGCCAGGGTCACCTCTACGGATGCGAAGGGCAATGCACAACGCGTGGCGTACGATGTGGCTGGCCTGTTTTCCGGCAGTTACCTGACGGTAAAAGGCGGCAGAGAGCAGGTCATCGTCAAATCTATGGTGTATGCTGCTACCGGTCAGAAATTGCTTGAGGTTCACGGTAATGGGGTAATCACCACGTATACCTACGAACCCGAGACGCGGCGTCTTACGGGAATTAAAACTGAACGTCCTGCGGGCCATGCAGCCGGCGCAAGAGTTCTGCAGGATCTGCGCTATGAATACGATCCGGTAGGCAACGTGCTCAGTGTTCATAATGATGCCGAAGAGACCCGCTTCTGGCGCAATCAAAAAGTGGTGCCTGAGAATCTCTATACTTATGACAGTCTGTATCAGCTGGTCAGTGCTACCGGACGCGAGATGGCGGGAATAGGCCAACAGCGCTCCAGTCTACCCGTCCCGATTATTCCCTTCCCTGTAGATGGCTCAGCCTTTACAAATTATACCCGCACCTACCGCTACGACAACGCCGGAAATCTGACGCAGATGAGCCACAGTGCGCCTGCATCCAACAATTGCTACACCACTGATATGACCATCAGTAATACCAGTAACCGGGGGGTTTTAAGCTCGTTGACCGAGAGTCCGTCGGAAGTGGACGCCTTTTTCACAGCCGGTGGCCAACAGCTGGAACTCCTGCAAGGGCAGAAGCTGAGCTGGACATCAAGAAACCAGCTGCTCAAGGTGACCCCGGTGGTTCGGGAGAATGACGCGTCTGACCAGGAGAATTATCGTTATGACGGGGGTAGCCAGCGTATCCTGAAAGTGAGTTCGCAGAAAACACATAACGGCACGCGGATACAACGGGTTGTTTATCTGCCAGGGATTGAGCTTCGTACGACCTTAAATGAAAATACAGAGCAAGAGCGTTTGCTGGTCATGGCTGCAGGCGAGCACGGTCGGGCACAGGTGCGAGTGCTGTGCTGGGAGAAAGGTAAGCCGGAAGAGATCGACAATAATCAGTTGCGCTGGAGTTATGACAATCTGGTCGGCAGTAGTGCGCTTGAGCTGGATGATAGTGGAAATATCATCAGTATGGAGGAATATTATCCCTATGGCGGCACGGCGATATGGACGGCGCGGAGTCAGACGGAAGCGGACTATAAAGTTATCAGATACTCAGGTAAAGAGCAGGACGCGACAGGGCTATACTATTACGGATATCGGTATTATCAGTCCTGGGCGGGGAGGTGGCTAAGCGCCGATCCGGCGGGCACTGCCGATGGACTGAACCTGTTTCGGATGTGCCGTAATAATCCTCTTACCTGGTGCGATCCTGATGGACAGGATCCGATCACTTTGCTGTATGGCTTTGAAGCTTTCAGGATGAAATACGAGGAACAAAACAGAGGAAACGGTAAACCTGTAGTGAGGATCGATCAATTAAATAATGCGCTTAAGTTACGTGACATGTTTAAAAAGAATTACGACCTGACAATTACAGTGCTGAAAAATGCCTCTCCGACACTGAACGATGCGCAAAAAAAACGTTATATGATTGCAGCTAGTGAGTTACAAGTTAACACAGGAATTTCGACGGAGGAGGAAGCATTCTCAATGATTATTAGCTGGAGGAGTTTCCTTTCGGAACATGCGGAGGAACTTAAGTTCTCGTCACTTATAAAGATTGATAAAATCAAACAATCTTTGGAAAGCGATCCCAGCGGAGAAACTGCGAAGGCGATGATCTGTAGCTTTATAAATAAAAACATGCCGGGAGATGTTATCCCTACAAAACCTGAAGATAGCCCGGTTAATAAGCTTTTAACGTTAATTAATGGCGATAATCCAGATGAAAAAATTGGTCAGCTTATGCAAGAGGAACATACTGTTTTTTGGACATTAGTGAGCGCTTTTTTCCGTAAGACATCAAAATTAGGTCTCGACTGGGCAAGTCAGCAAAAGAATTGCGAGCTCGTTTTTATTGAAGGTGCATTTGATGACGCTGCGCTAAAAAATGAAGCACTGACTTTTGATGAGACGCACTGGAAAGAGTTTGGCGATAAAGAAGCTCAGTTAATACAGGAAAAACCGTATAAGGGGAGTAAAAGAACGCATTCATATTTCCCAATAACTTTTTCTGAAATGAAACATGTTAAATCAGCAAATATAAATGCAAAATTAGTGAGTGTAAAAACGCTACTATAAAATAGTGTGGTTTACCAGGGCCAGCTTAAGCTCATTTTAATTGGTCCAAATTTATCGCATAAACGTGATCCACTTAACAATGCGAGGTAAATGTCCGGCTCTACTTCGCATTGTTTTGTTTCAAAGTTGTTGAATTTCATCTGTTGTTCTAGAAACAAAATGTAACATCTCACTGTTTCACAACAACGGACAACCACTATGAACAACTCAGGGAAATACCTTACATGGGCAGTGCTCTCCGTTGTGGGAGCATTTGCCCTGGGCTATATCGCCCTCAACCGGGGGGAACAGATCAATGCGCTCTGGATAGTTGTCGCCTCCGTCTGCATTTATCTGATCGCATATCGTTTTTATGGCCGCTTTATCGCGAAAAATGTGCTGGCGGTTGATGCCACGCGCATGACGCCTGCCGTTCGTCATAACGACGGGCTGGACTATGTTCCTACCGATAAGAAAGTGTTGTTCGGCCACCACTTTGCCGCTATTGCCGGAGCAGGGCCGCTGGTGGGGCCAGTACTGGCCGCCCAGATGGGGTATCTGCCGGGGATGATTTGGATCCTGGCGGGCGTTGTGCTGGCAGGGGCGGTGCAGGACTTTATGGTGTTGTTCGTTTCCACCCGTCGCGACGGGCGTTCGCTGGGTGAACTGGTGAAAGAGGAGATGGGCGCAACTGCCGGGGTGATTGCGCTGGTGGCGACCTTTATGATCATGGTGATCATTCTGGCGGTGCTGGCAATGATCGTGGTGAAGGCGCTGACTCACAGCCCGTGGGGAACGTACACCGTTGCCTTTACCATTCCGCTGGCGCTGTTTATGGGCATTTATATCCGCTATCTGCGTCCGGGGCGTATTGGCGAAGTCTCGGTGATTGGCCTGGTGTTCCTGGTGTTCGACATTATCTCTGGCGGCTGGGTGGCGGAAAGCCCGACCTGGGCGCCGTTCTTCGATTTTACCGGCGTGCAACTGACCTGGATGCTGGTGGGCTACGGCTTTGTGGCGGCGGTTCTGCCCGTGTGGCTGCTGCTGGCCCCGCGTGATTACCTCTCCACCTTCCTGAAGATCGGCACCATTGTTGGGCTGGCTATCGGCATTCTGATTATGCGCCCTACGCTGACCATGCCAGCGCTGACCAAATTTATTGACGGTACTGGCCCGGTCTGGACCGGCAACCTGTTCCCGTTCCTGTTTATTACCATCGCCTGTGGCGCGGTGTCTGGCTTCCACGCGCTGATTGCCTCGGGTACGACACCGAAAATGCTCGCCAATGAAAATCAGGCCTGCCTGATTGGTTACGGCGGGATGCTGATGGAATCCTTCGTGGCGATCATGGCGCTGGTGTCTGCCTGTATTATCGACCCGGGTGTGTACTTTGCGATGAACAGCCCGATGGCGGTACTGGCACCGGCCGGAACCGTTGACGTGGTGGCTTCTGCCGCGCAGGTGGTGAGCGGCTGGGGCTTTGCTATTACGCCGGATACCCTGACCAGTATTGCTAATGAAGTGGGCGAGCAGTCGATTATTTCACGTGCGGGTGGGGCGCCTACGCTGGCGGTCGGGATGGCCTACATTTTGCACGGCGCACTTGGCGGGTTGATGGATGTGTCGTTCTGGTATCACTTCGCCATTCTGTTTGAAGCCCTGTTTATCCTGACGGCAGTGGACGCAGGTACACGTGCGGCACGCTTTATGTTGCAGGATCTGCTGGGCGTTATCTCCCCGAACCTGAAACGCACTGATTCGTTACCGGCCAACCTGCTGGCAACGGCGCTGTGTGTCCTGGCGTGGGGTTACTTCCTGCATCAGGGCGTGGTGGATCCGCTGGGCGGGATTAACACCCTGTGGCCGTTGTTCGGTATTGCCAACCAGATGCTCGCCGGGATGGCGCTGATGCTCTGTGCGGTAGTGCTGTTCAAAATGAAGCGCCAGCGTTACGCCTGGGTGGCGTTACTGCCAACCGCGTGGCTGCTGATCTGTACGCTGACCGCAGGCTGGCAGAAAGCCTTCAGCCCGGATAACAAAGTGGGCTTCCTGGCGATCGCCAACAAGTTCCAGGCGATGATCGACAGCGGTAAGATCCCGGCACAGTATACGGAATCACAGCTGTCGCAGCTGGTGTTTAACAACCGTCTGGATGCCGGGCTGACCATCTTCTTTATGGTGGTGGTCGTGGTGCTGGCGTTGTATTCTCTTAAAACCGCACTGGCGGCGCTGAAAGAAGACAAGCCTACGGCGAAAGAGACACCGTATGAGCCAATGCCTGAAAACCTGGACGAGATTGTGACCCAGGCTAAAGGGGCGCATTAACTTTTGTGCCGGGTGGCGCTCGCGTTTACCCGGCCTACATTCCCTGTGAGACCCAACTATGTTCGACACCCTCTCCAAAGCAGGCAAATACTTAGGCCAGGCCGCCAAAATGATGATTGGCGTGCCGGATTACGATAACTACGTCGAACATATGCGCGTCAACCATCCCGACCAGACGCCGATGACCTACGAAGAATTTTTCCGCGATCGCCAGGATGCCCGCTACGGCGGCAAGGGCGGCGCGAAGTGTTGTTAACCCTCTTTCGGTAAATAGAGGCTGATCTGTTCTTGTTTACAGCCGTAGATCGCCGCCAGTTTTTCGCGGGTGCGCTTTTGCGGGCGAGAGTCTAAGGCTTCAAGCTGCGACACGGCAGACTGGCTGATCTCGAGTTTATCTGCCACTTCCTGCTGGGACATGCCGCGCAGAATGCGCCAGGCGGCCTGGAGGCTGACGTTTTCGTTATGCATCACGTCGCATACTTCTCCGGGAAGCTCGACATTATCATACTCATCGTGTTCGACTTCGATATCCTCAAGATCCTCATCAGTTTCGTCGTCGATCTCTGCCATCTGTAAGCACATACGAAAGTATTCATCATAGGGTATGACCACGTACTGCGTTTTTCCGTTATCGTCCTTAATTAGCTGAACAGCCATAGGGAGCTTTCTCCTCGTGAAGGTATGTCGTTGATGTTCTGCGTTTGACGGCTAAAACATAACAATGGTTATCGGGATCGTCCCGAAGTGTAATCAGGATGCGGTAATCGCCAACGCGTAGCCGGAAATGATCTTCTGTCGCCGATATTTTTTTGATATCGGGCCGGGGAGCTGAGCGATCGCCCAGCTCAGCAAGTTTTACTTTGATTCTTTGCTGATATCGGCCATCGATTTTGGAAAACTCTTTCTTTGCATTCCTTGACCAAACAATCTTCATCCGTACCTCCACTGTACGCCCACACAAAATATAAGGAAATAATAAGACTATTAGATAAATTCCGAATTTCTTATGGGGCACTGTAGAGCGCAGAAACGGCAGGGAATAGCGGCAAAATGCGAATCGTCGAGGCGGCTCGAAAACACCTCTGCCGGGCGACAGAGGTGTGCAGGAAAAGTGCGATCAGGCGTTCAGACCGCCATCCACATCCAGCCCGGTGCCGGAGATTTGCCCGGCGGCAGGGCTGGCCAGGAAGGTGACGGCGGCGGCGATATCGTCTGGCTGACCATAATGACCCACGGCAATCATCTGGCGCTGGGCTTCAGCCTGTTCACCATCTTCCGGGTTCATATCGCTGTTGGTCGGGCCGGGATGCACAAGATTAACGGTAATGCCGCGTGGCCCCAGATCGCGGGCCAGCCCCCGGGTAAAAGAATTGAGCGCGGATTTGGTCATGGCGTAAACGGCGATGCCGGGCATTGCCACGCGGTTAGCGAGACAGCTGCCGATATTGATAATGCGCCCGCCGTTGGACATATGCACCAGCGCTTCCTGAGTGGTGAGCACCACGCCACGGATGTTGACGTTAATCATCGCGTCAATATCCGCAATCGTCAGGGCTTCCAGCGGGCCACCGCGAGCAATCCCGGCGTTGTTCACCAGGATATCCAGGCCTCCGAGGGTACGCGCCGCGTGAGTCACTGCTTCCTGAATGGCCTCGGCGCTTGCGCTGTCGGCCTGAACCGCCTCGCAGTGCCGCCCAAGTGCTTTAATCTCACTGGCGACGGCCTGGGCTTTCTCAGCGGATTTTTCATACGTAATAACCACATCGGCACCGGCGCGCGCCAGCGACAGTGCAATAGCACGACCCAATCCACGGCTGGCGCCGGTGACCAGCGCCTTCTTACCTGTTAAATCGATCTGCATGATGACCTCGTTACGAGAGTGGTGAGAATCATCATTAGGTATAGACGTTACGGCTGATTAACGGTTAAAGGATTCCACCTTCTCAAACGCAGCGCGCAGAACATCAGGCGTGAGCGTAACCGGTAAAAAGTGAATCGACTCCACCGGGCGCAGAGTGTGGGCAATGACCTTGTCCAGCTCGCTGCGGTTATTGATATCGACGTCCAGCTCGCGAAGCGTGGTCGGAAGGTTAAAGCGCTGATACGCGGCCACCAGCTGCGCCAGCACATCGTCCTGGCCGAGCAGGGCGCTTTGCACCAGAATGCCGTACGCCACTTTGGTACCGTGGAGGTATTTTTCGGTTTGTGGCAACACGGTTAAGCCGTTATGTACCGCATGAGCGGCTGCCACGCGGGTATAGCGCTCGCCCAGACCGCCCACCATGCCGCCACCGGCGATAATGGCATCCACCACATCGCGGAATGCCTGCGTCTCTTCGCCACGCTGCTGGTCAGTCAGTGCCTCTTCGCTGCGATCCAGCAGCACATCACGGATTGCCAGCGCGCCGTTGATCCCCAGACGCACGGTCAGCGGCAGATTTTCCGGCTGTGGCGCCAGCACCACCGCTTCGTACCATTTCGCGAGCGTATCGCCGATGCCCGCCAGCAGGTATTCCGCAGGGGCATTCAGGATGATTTTTGGCTCCACCAGCACCAGGAAGTTGGCATCGTCAAAGATTTCGAACTGCAACGCCTGGCCCGCATCGTTATACCAGACGGAAAGCGGCGTCCATGCCGCGCAGGTGGCGGCAATGGTCGGGATCGCTACTACCGGCACACCCAGTCGGCGCGCCACGGCTTTGGCGGTATCAAGCAATGCCCCGCCGCCAACGCCAATTACCACGCTTCGGTCATCCCCGGAGTCGTTCACCAGATGGGTGACATCCCGCTCGCTACAGTGGCCTTTAAATAACAGATGCTTTGCGCCCGCAGTGTTAAAGCTCTCTGGCAGGAAAGGACGGGCACCCTCGATGGCGCGTTCGCCGTAAATCCACACCGCACGGGAAAGCTGCTCCGGGGTAAAAAAATCATTCAGATGCGCAAGGCTTCCGGGATGTGAGAAGTAGTTTGCAGGGCCGGGAACGACGCGGATATCGGTATTACTCATGGTGTTGTCCTTTATTTTAGGAAGCGCTAACCTGATGTTATGTCTGGACATCCAGATGGCTAATAATATTTTGCTTTATCTTATGCCTTTTCCGTCGTTGTCAGTCAACCGGAGCTGTGAAAAATTCAATAAATCAGAATATTAATGAAGGATTTAACGCGGATGGTTTCCAGTCGCCTTGAGATGCGCGGTATCAGCCTGGCCTTTTCTGGCTTTCAGGCGCTGTCGCGCGTGGATTTCACGCTGATCGGCGGAACCGTACACGCGCTGACCGGTGCTAATGGCGCGGGGAAATCGACGCTGATGGCGGTGCTGTGCGGGACTCACGATCATTATGAAGGCGAGATCTGCATAAACAACCAGCCGGTGACAATCCGCGAGCCGCTTGACGCCAAACAGCTGGGTATCCATCTGGTGCAGCAGGAAGTGGACGTGGCGCTGATCCCGGGCTTAAGCATTGCTGAAAACATTATGCTCGATCAGCTGGCGCAGCCGGGACATGGCTACAACTGGCGTGTTATTCGCCAGCAGGCACGCCAGGCACTGGCGCAGCTGGATGTGGCGCTGGATGTGCGCCGCTCTATCGACAGCTGCACCCTTGCCGAAAAACAGCAAATTTTGCTGGCGCGGGCGCTGTCGCACCACTGCCGTTTTTTGATCCTCGACGAACCCACCGCCCCGCTGGATACCCATGAAAGCGAGCGCCTGTTCACGGTGGTAAAACGCCTGCAACAGCAGGGTATCGGCGTGGTGTTTATCTCCCACCGTATTCACGAACTGAAAGCCATCTGCGACACCTTAACGGTGCTGCGCGACGGCAAGCTGATTGAGTCTGGTCCAATGGCAATGCTCAGCGGCGAAGAAATTGTCGAGAAAATGCTTGGCCACGAGCTGAGCGATATCTACCCGCCGGCGCGCCCTCCGCACAGCGAGGAAACGCTGCTGCGGGTCGAAGGATTGCACGATGAAGCATTGCTGAAAGATATCTCCCTGCATTTGCGGAAGGGCGAAATTCTTGGCATTGCGGGTCTGGCAGGCGCGGGGAAAACCGAACTCTGCAAAGCGCTGTTTGGGGCCAGCAAAAGCCGCGTGACGCGTGGCGAACTGAATCATCAGCCCTGGCTGCCACGCAGCCCGGCGGATTCGGTGCAGCGTGGTCTGGCGCTGGTGCCGGAAGAGCGGCGTAAAGAGGGCATTTTTATTGATGAACCGGTGAGCATGAACCTGGCAGTGACGGCGGATAACTCTTTTTCACGCTGGAGCCTGTTTGGCCACCGTCAGGCGTGGCGCTGGGCGGAAGAGGTGATTGCCCGCGTAGGCGTGCGGGCGCGTGGGCCGGGTCAGGTGTTGCGCCGTCTTTCCGGCGGTAACCAGCAAAAAGTCGCCATCGGCAAATGGCTGCGCAACGATGCCAGCATACTGATTTTTGATGAACCCACCAAAGGCGTGGACGTGAAAGCCAAAACCGATCTGTTCCAGCTTATTGACGGGCTGGCGCGTGAGGGCAAAGGGGTGATTTATGCCTCCGGTGAGTTTGCCGAGCTGGTGGGATTGTGCGATCGCATCTGCGTGCTGTGGGATGGTCGCGTTGTGGCGGAGATCGCCGGGGCCGAGGCCCGTGAAGAGACATTACTTTATTATTCAACCGGAGGAACGGCGTCGTGAGCAAGGCCCTTTCAGTGACTGCGGCGGCGTCTGGCCGTCAGCAAATTTTTGATTTTCTCTATAAGTGGGGCATGTTGCTGACTGTCGTCGCGCTGGTGGCCGTTTTTGGTCTGGCGTCGGACAACTTCCTCGATCCGAATAACATCATCAATATTCTGCGCTCCATCGCCATTGTGACGGTAATCGCCATCGGCGTGTCGATTTCGCTGACCATCGGCGGGTTTGACCTCTCGGTAGGATCGACCGCATCGCTGGCCAACGCGCTGGTCATTTCGCTGTTCGTCTGGCACGGCTTTGGCACCACCGAGTCGATTCTGATCACGCTTGCGCTCTGTACGCTGGTCGGGCTGTTCAATGCTTTTCTGATTGTCATCCTGCGTATTCCGGACATGCTGGCAACGCTCGCCAGCCTGTTTGTGATCCAGGGAGTGGCGATGACCTACAGCTATGGCGGGTCGATTACTGAAAACATGGTGCTGCCGAGCGGCGACATGGCGGAAGGGACCATTCCGGCGGCGTTCAGCCTGCTGGGGCAAGTGCCGACCATCGTCATCATCATGCTGGTGGTCACCATTCTGGCTCAGCTGGGGCTGTCACTGACCACCCACGGACGCCGCATGTACGCCATTGGCGGCAACCCGGAAGCGGCGCGTCTGTCGGGGATTCGCACCACGCGTTACAAGGTGGCGGCCTATGTGATTGCTTCTTTGCTGGCCGGACTCGGCGGCATTTTGCTGGCGTCGCGTATTGGCTCGTCGCAGGTGAATGCGGGCGGAGGATATCTGATGGATGCGGTGGCCGCCGCGTGGATCGGTTTCTCGCTGGCAGGCTCCGGCAAACCGAATGCGCTCGGGACGCTGGTCGGGGCGGTTATCCTCGGCGTGCTGTCGAACGGCCTGGTGATGCTGTCGGTGCCGTACTACGCAATGGACATTATAAAAGGGCTGGTGCTCGCAGTGGCGCTGGCGATTACTTACATACAAAAACGCTAACGACTTATAACAACACAACGGGATAACAGAATGAAAAAAATCGCACTCTCTTTGGTGGCATTAGGGTTACTGACTGCACAGCCAGGCTATGCGGCAACGCCGGCGCCAGTTCCGGCCGCTATTGCAAACCACGAAGGCCCGATCCGCATTGCCGTGATCCGCAATCTGGGCTCTGACGACAACACCACCCAGTTTATCGCCGGCGCCATTCAGGAAGGGAAAAAGCTCGGCTTTAAGGTCAGCACCTTTTTAAGCAATGGTGATGACGCCAAATTCCAGGACTTTGTGAACCAGGCAATTAGCCAGAAGTATGACGGGATCATCCTCTCTCAGGGCCGCGATCCGTATTCGACCGCGCTGGTGAAGAAAGCGGTGGATGCCGGGATTAAAGTGTCAGTGTTTGATACCGCCGTTAACGGTGAGATCCCGGGCGTGACCGTCACCCAGCAGGATGACGCTTCTCTGACCAATCTCTCCTTCGGCCAGCTGGCGAAAGATTTCAACGGCAAGGCGAATATCGTCAAGCTGTGGGTGGCAGGCTTCCCGCCAATGGAGCGCCGCCAGGCCGCGTATAAAGAGCTGCAAAAGCAGTATCCGGATATCAAAGAGCTGGAATCCATCGGCGCAGTGTCTTCTGACGTGCAGGGCGACACCGCCAACAAAGTGGGCGCGATCCTGGCAAAATACCCAAAAGGCAAAATCGATGCTATCTGGGGAACCTGGGATGCATTCAGCCAGGGCGCGTATAAAGCCCTGAAAGAGAATGGCCGCACCGAAATCAAACTCTACAGCATCGATATTTCTAACCAGGATTTGCAGCTGATGCGTGAATCCGGCAGCCCGTGGAAAGTGAGCGTGGCCGTCGATCCGAAGCTGATTGGCGCGACCAACGTGCGTCTGGTTGCCAACAAGATTGCCGGTGAGACTACCCCTGCTACGTACGATTTCAAAGCCGCGGCGATCCCGCAGGCGCTGCTGACCGCGCAGCCAGGTGCGGTGAACGTGGCGTCTCTGGGTAAAATCATCCCGGGCTGGGGCCAGACCGAAGATTTTATCGCGCCGTGGTTTGCGACGCTGGAAGCGAAAAGTAAATAACCCCCCATGCCCGGTGGCGCTTCGCTTACCGGGCCTACGGTGTGGTAGGCCGGGTAAGGCGCAGCCGCCACCCGGCGAAAGGAGCTAAAGGTGACAACATTACCCACCCCTGAATACAGCCGCAATATGCGGCTGATTGGCCATAGCGACCAGGGTGGTCGCCCTGACGGCGTCCAGCTGATGGTGCATCGCGGTTTTGCGTACATTGGCCATATGGTGTCGCAGGGGTTTTCGATTGTGGACGTACGCGACCCGAAAAACCCGAAAGCCGCTGGCTACGTCCCTGCGCCGCCAGGCACCTGGAATGTGCATTTGCAGGCGCATGACGACCTGTTGCTGGTGATCAACGCCCGGGATCTGTTTGCCGATGCCCGTTTCGCTGATGAAAAGGTCTACTACACCCGCCAGGTGGGGGAAACCGTCAGCGACGTGCAGGATAAAGGCTGGAGCGCCGGGCTGCGGGTGTTTGATATCTCCACCCCGGATAAACCCCGCGAAATTGGATTCTTGTCGCTGAACGGCATCGGGATTCACCGTATCTGGTATGTGGGTGGACGCTGGGCGTACGTATCGGCGCTGATCGACGGTTTCACCGATTACATCTTCCTGACTATTGACCTGGCCGACCCGCGTAAGCCCGAAGTGGCGGGGCGCTGGTGGCTACCAGGGATGAACCAGGCAGAGGGTGAGCAACCCAACTGGCCGGAAGGTAAACGTTACGCGCTGCACCACGCGATTATCGCCGGGGACACTGCTTACGGCAGCTGGCGTGACGGTGGTTTAACGCTGCTGGATGTGAAAGACAGAACCCAGCCGAAGCTGATCAGCCATCGTAACTGGAGCCCGCCATTTGGTGGCGGCACGCATACCGCGCTGCCGTTGCCGGATCGCGACCTGCTGGTGGTGCTGGACGAAGCGGTGCTTGATAACCAGCAAGATGGCGAAAAGCTGATCTGGCTGTTTGATATTCGCGAGCCGTCAAATCCGGTGAGTATTTCGACTTTCCCGCAGCCGGATGAGATTGACTACGTGGCAAAAGGGGCGCACTTCGGCCCGCATAACCTGCATGAAAACCGGCCGGGGAGCTTTGTCAGTTCAACGCTGATTTTCGCCACATATCAGAATGCGGGTGTGCGCGCGTATGACATTTCTAATCCGTATCGCCCGGTTGAAACGGGGGCGCTGGTCCCTGCGGCACCGGCGAAGATGATGGATACGCGACCGAATCGCCCGCAGGTGATCCAGTCGTGCGATGTGTTTGTGGATGCGCAGGGGATTATTTACAGCACGGACTATAACGGCGGGCTGTCGGTGATTGAGTATCTTGGGTGAGTTTTTGCCGGGTGGCGGCTTCGCCTTACCCGGCCTACATTCGAATCGTAGGCCCGGTAAGCGCAGCGCCACCGGGCACAAAGCCGACACTCAACTGTACTGCCGTACCCTTGCCACCAGCTCTTCCGCGCTGTCGATTCGGTCAGCAATGACAATCAACGCTCTGCCAAGCGTAATGGCATGGCGCAGACATTCGTGGCGCATGGCCTCGTCCTGAATGGTGTCGATATCGGCCACGTGCGAAAGCCCCACGCTGCGGCGAATCAGTTCGGTGCCGCAAAAGCCGATGGCATCTTTCCACACTTTTTTCAGGAACTCAGAGGCATAGCCCGGCGCGCTCAGTGCGGCATCGCGCGTTTTCTCGTGTGCCAGTGCCTGGAAGTGTTCTGCGAAGGTATTCCACAATTCCTGAATATCGGTCAGGCGTTGCTCGCGGGCGGCGGCGGCATCACGAATACCCAGATGGCCCGGCAGGCCGCAGAAGTTCAGCAGCAGGTTGCCGATGGCCGTACCCACGTCGAAACCGATCGGGCCGTAATAGCCAAATTCCGCGTCGATCGCTTTCAGGCTACCTTCAGCCACGAAGATAGAGCCGCTATGGATGTCACCGTGCAGCAAGGCTTCTGCCTGGGAGAAGAAACGGTGCTTGAGTGAGGCCACCGCGATTTTTAACTGGGCGTCGTCACGCAGGGCAGCCACGTCGCTTTCCAGCGCGGCAGGGTAGTTGTTGCGCTCGTGGATCTGGTACGGATCGTTGAAGAACAGATCTTCGGTGATCTCGCACATCTCCGGGTTAATGAACTTCGCCACCTGCGCTTTTTTATCGTGCGGGTGCAGATAAAAATCGCTGGTGTGGAACAGCGTATGGGCGAGATATTCCCCCAGCTGGCGTGCGGCCTGCGGGTAGAAGGCGTTTTTAATCAGCTCGCCGCGCCAGATGTTATGGCTGGAGAGATCTTCCATCACCATCACCGCCAGCTCCGGGTCGAAGTGGTGGATTTTCACGGTGTGCTGCGGGCTGTGCTGGTAATGCTCAACCAGGGTTTGCGCCTCCAGGCGGGCGCGGTCCAGCGTTAACGGCCAGGACTCACCCACACAGCGGACGTAAGGCAGGGCTTGTTTCACGATGATGCGGCTCACGCCCTGCGTATCGAAAATTTTGAATACCAGATTGAGGTTGCCGTCGCCCACTTCCTGCGCCTGTACCAGTGAGGAGGGATCGTCAAGGCCGCCAAACTGCTTTGCATACTCCACGGCGTCCTGGGCGGTAAAGGTACGGTATTGCGACATTGCCTGATCCTCACTGATTTTGGTAATAAAGACATTTAGACGTCTATACATCTGGATTTCATCCTGACACAATGTGATACATCAACGCAACAGAGAATTTACGACATGCAGACATTACAGACGACCAGCCTGCGGGTGGCGGAAAATCAGCTATTTATTCTCGATCAGCAGGCGCTTCCGCAGGAGAAACGCTGGCTGGATGCTTCCACCACCGAGGCGCTGGTGGGGCATATCCACGCCCTGCGCGTGCGTGGTGCACCGCTGATTGGGCTTTCTGCAAGCCTGTTGCTGGCCCTGCTGGCTGAAAACGGCAAAAGTCGTGACGAGCTTTCGCTGGCGCTGGAAACGCTGCGCGCCTCCCGCCCGACGGCGGTCAACCTGATGAACAACCTCGATCGCATGAAGCAGGCGCTGTGGCAGGAAGATTTCGTTCCGGCGCTGGTGGCGGAAGCGCTGCGTCTGATTGACGAAGATAAACAGCTGTGCGACGCCATTGCGAAAGCCGGTAGCGCGCTGGTTAAGCCTGGCAGCCGTCTGCTGACGCACTGCAATACCGGCGGGCTGGCGACGGCGGGTGTGGGTACAGCGCTTGGGGTGATCGCCCGTGCTCATCAGGAAGGCAATGTCAGCAACGTGTGGGTGGATGAAACGCGTCCTCTGTTGCAGGGAGGAAGACTGACCGCCTGGGAGTTGGGTGAGCTGGGCGTGCCATATCAGCTGATTACCGATTCAATGGCCGCCAGCCTGATGGCAAAAGGGCAGGTGGACGCCGTGTGGGTAGGTGCAGACCGCATTGCCGCTAACGGCGACGTGGCAAACAAAATTGGGACGTACTCGCTGGCGGTACTGGCGAACTTCCACGGCATTCCGTTCTACGTGGCTGCCCCGCAAACCACGCTCGACCCGGACTGCCCGAACGGTGAAGCGATCCCAATTGAACAACGCGCTGCCAGTGAAGTGACAGGCGTGGCGGGCAGCTTTGGCGCGGTGCAGTGGGCACCTGAAAATGCGCAGGTGTATAACCCGGCGTTTGACGTTACACCAGCGTCGCTTATCAGTGGGTGGGTGCTGGATACCGGCGTCGTCACGCCAGAGGACGTGGCAAAGGGGAAATTTGCCTGAGCCGGACTATCCTTTAAGGGTTTCCCTTAAAGAGGACCGCAACGTGACTCTTGATCCTGATACTGACCTAAAACTGGAACGCGTGGTGGATGCGCCACGCGACCTGCTGTGGCTCTGCTGGACCACACCGGAACACATCAAAAACTTCTTCATCCCCGTCCCTCATAAAGTCACTGAATGCGAGCTCGACCTGCGCGTCGGTGGGCGGTTCAACACCGTCTTTGAGGTGGATGGACAACGGATGGACAACAAGGGCGTCTTTCTGGAGATTGACCCGGGCAGGAAGCTGGTCTTTACCGATGGTTACACCGAAGACTGGAAACCGGCTGAAAAACCCTTTATGACGGCGATCCTGCTGCTGGAGGACGCGGGAGAAGGCAAAACCCGCTACACCGCGATTGCGCGTCATCCAACGGCGGAAATCCGTGAACAGCATGAGCAGATGGGCTTCCACGAAGGGTGGGGGATAGTGCTGGATCAGTTGGTGGCGTATGTGAAGTTTCTTAGACCCCCTCTCCCTTGAGGGAGAGGGTTGGGGTGAGGGGGGGGAATGCATTGATTATGTTGAGGAAAGATTTCTCTTTTTGGTATTCCTCATCTGACGAAATATTGGCTCTCCCTTTTCATCAAAGTATCTTTCCGGCCATATCACATCGGGCGGAATGTCTAGCGCCTGAGCGATAAGTAATTCTCCTTTCGGCCAGGGGCGGGAGAGTGCGTTTGCAAGTGTGGATGAGGAAAGCCCAGCCTTACGGGGCAATGCTGCGAGGCTTGTCCCATGTTTTTTTAGTGCAGCAATGATATCGGCAGGATGCCAGTTTTGATGGTGCATGTTGTACTCCTTTACTGGTGTTCGTTACGCATTTGATTATCCTGTTTTGGGATAAAAACGCAATCAGAGGATATTCGATTTCAGGATATTTTTATGGAATTCGGAACAATGGCTTCTGTCTACTCAGATGAATACCAGCGTGTTATCAATGCGTTGAAGAAAGCTCGTAAAGAGAAGGGAATTACTCAGGCACAGCTAGCTGAGGCGCTAGGCAAACCGCAGTCGTTTATCGCTAAAGTGGAAAATGGTGAACGCAGGTTAGATGTGGTGGAGTTTGTGCATCTGGCGAGGTTGGTTGAGGCGGATGTACAGAGGATTATTAATAGTATTTGAACTGCATCTGGAGGTGGGGAATTAGGTTGTGGTCTGATGCCCTCATCCCAACTCTCTTCCACAGGGCTGAGGGTTCCCCAGTAATATTTGTCTTTATTCAGCGATGACATTACGCCATTGAAATAAAAGGCTTACAGCGGTGTCATGGTCCGGCTGAAAATCGCCGAAGCGTTTACGGAAGGCCGGGGCGACGCGCATGGATGCGCGGCGAGGGCGGCTTTACAGGGACGTTTCATCCGCCCGTCCCCGATTAGCCTGGAGCAAACGCTGAGGGTACCGCGAAGCGGCGATTTTCTTGCCGGGAGCCCGGGTCGCCAGGGTAGCGGCGGTGAGCTACCCTGGCACGTTCACCGGTATTGTGGTGACAGAGTAGCAAGGAACACAAAGTGAACGGAATAACCACCTGAGCTGTATGTTCCCCCTCACCCCAACCCTCTCCCCAAAAAGGAGAGGGGGCTTAAGCATTACGCGAGTTTCGGATACCCATCCGCAATATCATCACCGGTAAACTGCGCCACCCAGCCTTCCGGGTTATCGAAAATACGGATCGCCGTAAAGTTCGGCTCGGAACCCATATCAAACCAGTGCGGTGTACCTGCCGGCACAGAAATCAGATCGTTTTTCTCGCACAACACTTGATACACCTCGTTGCCAATGTGCAGGCAAAACAGCCCGGCACCTTCAACAAAGAAGCGCACTTCGTCTTCACCGTGGGTGTGCTCGTTCAGGAACTTCGCCCGCAGCGCCTCTTTTTGCGGGTTGTCGGCGCGCAGGCTGATCACATCCCAGCTCTGGTAGCCTTTCTCGGCCACCAGTTTGTCGATCGCGTGCTGATAGGCGTTGATCACCGTTTCCGGCGCAGGATCGCGGCCTAAATCACGATCGGCGACCCAGCGTTCAAAACGGACGCCTTTTGCGTTGAGCTGTTGGGCGATCCCGTCGGCATCGGTGCTGTGCCAAAGGTGTTCGCTCGCGTCTTTATCAGAATAAATGGTTAATGCGCTCATGAAGGGATCTGCTCCGGGTTAATCTCGTCAAACTGGTGAACCTGATGGTGGTGGCTTGCGCCATCATCATCGCCACGAATCAGTTGCAGGGTACGAAAACCTGCCTGTTCGGCGGCGTCCAGCTCCTGATGAATATCCGACAGGAACAGGATCTGCGACGGGGCAATGCCCGTTTGCGCCGCAATATTCTGATATGACTGCACTTCTCGCTTGGCACCAATGTGGGTATCAAAATAGCCGCTGAACAGATGAGTAATATCACCTTCGTCGCTGTAGCCAAATAACAGTTTCTGCGCGGCAACCGAGCCTGAGGAATAAACATAGAGATCAATGCCTTGCGCTTTCCATTTTTCCAGCGCAGGCAGTACGTCCGGGTAGAGATGGCCGGTAAAGTCGCCATTCACGTAGCCGTCATGCCAGATGATGCCCTGAAGGGCTTTCAGGGCCGTCGATTTACGGTCTTCATCCATAAACGCAAACAGCGCTTCGGTCAGTTCGCTGGCGGTGGCGTGCGGATTGCTGATTTCATCACGCAGGTTGTCCAGAATGGATTTGACCGGCTCGGCGTACTGCTGAGCGGTCACGAAGGCCGCCAGACGCTCACGCGCATAGGGGAACAAAACATTATGGACAAAACGGATATCGCTGGTGGTCCCTTCAATATCCGTCACAATCGCGCGAATCATACTCTCTCCAGTTGTCGTAAACGCATTTCGCATTCAAATAAGAATTCAAGGCCTTCCAGATGGCGGCGGGCTTCTGCCACGTCACGCCCCCAGCAGGTTAAGCCATGACCGCGCAGAAGAAAACCATAATTAAGCGTACGTTCTTGTGCGTAATGGGCGATTCGCGAGGCGAGGGCGTCAATATCCTGGTCGTTGTCGAAGACCGGGATGACAACGGTATCCAGATGCGTGGTCTGCCCGGAGAGGGATTTTTGCATTTCAAAACCGCTGATGTGCAGCTCTGGCGATTTCACCAGACGCGACAAAACCGTGGCGTTGACGGTATGGACATGTAGCACGGCGTTGGCCTGCGGGAACAGGCGGTAGATTAATGTGTGCAGCCCGGTTTCTGCCGAGGGTTTACGGCCAGACGGTGCGCGGTTAGTGGCGATCTCCACTTGCAGGAAGTCATCGGTGGTGAGGCTGCCTTTATCTTTGCCGGATTCACTGAGCCAGCACAGGGCGTCGTCCTGGCGAACGGACATGTTGCCGCCGGTTGCCGGAGCCCAGCCTTTTGCGCCAATCCAGCGGCAGGCGTCAACAAGGTGTGTGAGTTGCAGGTTGTCTGTCATGTTCCTTTTACCCTCTGTCGGCCAGGAATAATTATATGATATAGACGTCTAAGCGTCTTGATTGCCAAAGACTAACATCGTGTTATAGTGGCAGCAACATAAGTATTACAAGCAGGCACGACACAATGAGCAATAACGCATTGATTCCTCAGAGTAAACTCCCCAACCTTGGCACCACAATCTTTACCCAGATGAGCGCGCTGGCACAGCAGCACAATGCCATTAACCTGTCGCAGGGGTTCCCGGATTTTGATGGCCCAACGTATCTGCAGGAGCGCCTGGCGTATCACGTTGCACAGGGCGCGAACCAGTATGCCCCGATGACGGGTGCACCGGCATTGCGTGAAGCCATTGCCGATAAAACCGCGGAGTTATACGGCTATAAGCCTGATGCTGGCAGCGAAATTACGGTAACGGCGGGGGCGACTGAGGCGCTGTATGCCGCTATCACAGCGCTGGTGCGTACGGGCGATGAAGTTATCTGTTTTGACCCGAGCTATGACAGCTACGCCCCGGCGGTTGAGCTGTCCGGCGGCGTGGTGAAACGCGTGGCGCTCCAGCCTCCGCATTTCCGCCCGGACTGGCAGGCGTTTGCCGGGTTACTGAGTGAGAAAACCCGTCTGGTGATCCTCAATACCCCGCACAACCCGTCGGCAACGGTCTGGCACAAAGCCGATTTTGCGGCGCTGTGGCAGGCGATTGCGGAACGAGAAATCTACGTGCTGAGCGATGAAGTTTACGAGCACATCTGTTTTGCCAAAGAAGGCCACGCCAGCGTTCTGGCGCATCCTGAACTTCGCCAGCGCGCCATTGCGGTGTCGTCGTTTGGTAAAACCTACCACATGACCGGCTGGAAAGTAGGTTACTGCGTGGCCCCTGCGGCGATAAGCGCGGAGCTACGTAAGGTGCATCAGTATCTGACGTTTGCCGTAAACACTCCGGCTCAACTGGCGCTGGCGGATATGTTAAGAGCGGAGCCAGAGCATTACCGCGAGCTGCCGGAATTCTACCAGGCGCGCCGCGACCTGTTTGTGGATGCCCTGAGCGCCAGCCGTCTGGAGATTTTGCCGAGCGAAGGGACTTACTTCCTGCTGGTGGATTACAGCGCGATATCCGATCTGGATGACGTGAGTTTTTGCCAGTGGCTGACCAAAGAAGCCGGTGTAGCGGCTATTCCGCTGTCGGTGTTTTGCGCCGATCCTTTCCCGCATAAACTGATTCGCCTCTGTTTTGCGAAACAGGAATCGACGCTGCTGGCGGCGGCAGAACGTCTGAACCGGCTCTGATTATTTCACCGTCCAGGCTTCTGAATAGCGACGGTCTGCAAACAGTTCCAGCAGACCGTTGATTTGCTTCAGACGTAATACCTCGTCGTTATCCATTCCCAGCTCTTTGCTGATTTTTGCATCGTTCCAGCCCAGTAACGCCAACTCGCGCACCAGCTCTGACATGGCGTTAATCTGGTGGCGCCCGCGAGCGCGGTTGTGGCGAACGGTGGCCGCAATCTGGTCAATTTTCTGGTGACGCTCTTTACGCAGGCAGGCGATCGGCTGATATCCTTTGAGCTGGCGCTTCATTGAGGCCCTGTTTTTAGCGATCTCATGGCGATGAAAACCGTCCACTATCTCGTAATGCTGCGGTTCATTTTCCGTTACCACGATGGGCTGAGTGAAACCGTCGAGCTCCAGCGACGTGCTGAGCAGGCGCATTTCAGGCGGCGCAACGTTATTGGGGTTGTAATCATTCGCGGTAATGCGCTCTTGTTTTACCCACAGCACGCAGTCGATGGGTTGGTCGCGAAAGGGGCTAATGTTGTGGATGGCCAGGCGAAATGCATTGATGGCCTTGATCCGCTCTTCTTCCGGGAGCGATTGCAGGTAGCTTTCCATTTCATTGATTAATCGTTGTTGCATAGGATCCCCCATTCCTGGCGTTTCGATTTCATCCGCTCGCTGTAGCGCTGATAATATTTGGGTTTGTTCGGGCTAAACGAGAGCGCCCGGCACCAGTAGTCGTTATTCAGAAGCACTTTGCAGACTCGTCGCCAGGAGGGGATATCTTTTGTGCCGATATCACCTTCCTGAGTGTCGGGAATATCCGCCATTCCTCTCTTTTGATACCAGTGCAGATAGATGGCGATTTTATTGCGGTAATGCTCAGCCGTGTTTTGCGGCATACTGTCGAGCAGCAACATGGCGTATTCTCGCCAGCTGAGATGATCCGGCTTGAGGATTTTGCGATGGCCATAAAAGTGGTTATCTTTCCCGGCATAGATACCCCCGCTGCTAACACCGCTGACCCGTTCGCACATGGCTGCCCAACGTTCCGGCTCGACAACATGGTAGAGCCACAATCCCTGGCGCTGTTCAGGGCCAAAAGGTTCACAAATGCGCATATAACGCAATGGAACACCCGCCTGAAACATCAGATTGTAGAGCGGGTTGTAGCTGCGGCCTGTCTTTGCAAACCAGGTCCAGATATCAGCCGTTTTCCAGTCGTAGAGCGGGTAGATATACCAGGTATGGCCGCCAGGCGCAGTGGTGGTCCAGGGTTTATCGTCGGCAAAACGCTGTTTACGCGCGTTAGCGATAGTCAAAAAACGATTGTAGGATTCATCGGCGCGTATACCGACCATCATTGCCGCCGGACGGCTTTCGGCAAACCAGTCTGAAAACGCGCGAACAAAGGCTTCAAACGTCATGCCAGGCTGGTAGAACCCGAAGTAATCAGGATCGGTAATTGCCTCTGCGGGGGGCTGACGCACCCATTGTTTCCCGGGCTCCCAGCATTGCCATTCGGGGTGGAATTGCGAAAGCGAGTTTTGTGTCGTTAACGGCAAGGCAATCCACCAGCATTTCTCAATAACATCGCCATATTGTGCGATCATGTTATTTATATGCTGAATGGTATATGTGAACTGCGCTTCCCAGTCGATAAAGAGTAAGTGGATCTTTTTATTCATTTTTCGCGCTATTTGCGCGGTAAGGTGAAGCATGACGGTAGAGTCTTTGCCGCCGGAAAACGAAACACAGACACGGGGGAGATATTCGAGTGTCCAGCTAATTCGTTCTGTAGCGGCTTCAATAACATTTTTATTGAGCGGTATTTTATAAACAGACAAGTACGGTTTCCTCCTTGAAATAATTAACAGTTGTTTATGTCAAAACAGGAGGTGGAATAATAGCCTCATAAATTACAATAAGTAAATGAATAGAAGTTATTTTTCTGGATTTATTCATGTGGTTTATGAATGCGCAGGGAATGGTGGCTGTGACTCTCACAGCCAGACAGCATTATTTATCGGTTATTTTCGAAATGAAGTTGGCGAAAACTGCACTGTTTAATGCAGAGCGGTTATATAGCATGTACATATTGGCGATGGGGAGTTTAAACGGCGTCTTGACTGTTCTCAGACGAAATACATCGCAATATTGGTTATACATTGCTTCAGGAATAAAGCCGACCAGATGAGACGCACCAATCATAGCCACAATTGAGAAGAAAGAGTCACTGCGGAAAGCAACATTCCTGTCGATGATTATCTGCTCTGACTCTGCCTGATAACTTTTCACACCCGGGTTATCGCTGAGATAGAGCGTAAATTTCTCGTCTTTCAACTGTTCAGCGGTGGCGAAATTGCCAATACGGGGGTGATCCTGACTGCACACCAGCACTATCGGGTATTCTGAGAAGGGAAGACATACTACTGAACGATTATTCACCGGGGATGGTGAAAAAACCAGGTCGGCTTTACGGTAGGCCAACAGGTCTTCGGCTGTATCACCGGTGAGCAACATATCGTGAAGTTCAATTTCATAATTATGCTCTTGTATCAACAAATTCATAGGATCCAGCATGGTTCCGGGAGAGAGTACCTGAGGGCAGTAGATCACGAAATTTTTCTTCAGCGAAGAGTTGTGCATGATGTTAATGGTCTGCTCCAGCTGGTTCAGGTTTTGCTCAAGATGATGATGCAGATTGACACCCACTGTGGTGGGGGTGATGCCTTTTCCTGAACGTATAAAAAGGGGATCGCTGAGCTGGTTGCGCAGGCGCTGGAGTGACTGGCTGACTGCCGAAGGTGTGATATAGAGCGTTTCTGCCGCCTTACTGATACTCAGGTGCTGGTAGATACATTCGAAGATGACCAGCAGGTTGAGATCGAATTTTTTGAGGTCGTAAAGATTTGCCATGTTTCATCCTGAGTGAGTTGCATTGCGTTATCACATCACTGATAACTATAGAACGAAGTTAACCATTTACCATCCATGTGATTAATTCGCTTAATTTAATTTGAATGTTAACTTAATATATCATGATGGCGGATTAATGAAATAGAACTTCAGCGGATATTAAGGTAATTTTATCTTTAAAACGTAAATTAAATTTGAGTAAAAATACTTTCATCTATATGTCGGCACTTAATTATCATTCATTTTTATTCTTCGTAGGTGTGGGGAACTATTCACGATAGCAACTATGTTCGATAAAACCTATCACAGCCATAGTTACGATTACCGCTTCATTGCATTGCCCTGAGCCTGCGCGGGTGGTGTAATCAAGGCGCTGTTACGTCCTTGATATAAAGGTATGTAGAGCGCAACGCAACGCCAGTGTTTCTGGCACTGAAAGTTCCTGTGGGAAGTTCAGGTAATAGGGCCGCCCACCAGGGCGGCCTTTTTACTTTGGGGCTTTTCCTCATTCAGTTCACAAGGTTGGCTTGTTCGGTTGTTAGGTATGGCTGATTGATTTGATAAAGCAAACGCATTAGCCCACTCAACGAAAGTTGGTTACCTTACATCTCAACGAAAACACGGAGGAAGTACAGATGTCCTTAATTAACACCAAGATCAAACCTTTCAAAAACCAGGCGTTCAAAAACGGTGAGTTCGTAGAAGTGACCGAGAAAGATACCGAAGGCCGCTGGAGCGTCTTCTTCTTCTATCCGGCTGACTTCACCTTCGTATGCCCGACTGAACTGGGCGACGTTGCAGATCACTACGACGAATTGCAGAAACTGGGCGTGGATGTTTACTCCGTATCAACCGATACCCACTTCACCCACAAAGCATGGCACAGCAGCTCTGAAACCATCGCGAAAATCAAATACGCGATGATCGGCGACCCGACTGGCGCCCTGACCCGTAACTTCGACAACATGCGTGAAGATGAAGGCCTGGCCGACCGCGCCACTTTCGTTGTTGACCCGCAGGGTATTATCCAGGCGATCGAAGTTACCGCTGAAGGTATCGGCCGCGATGCATCTGACCTGCTGCGTAAAGTGAAAGCGGCGCAGTACGTTGCTTCTCACCCAGGCGAAGTGTGCCCGGCTAAATGGAAAGAAGGCGAAGCAACGCTGGCTCCATCCCTGGACCTGGTCGGTAAAATTTAAGCCCGTAACGCCCGGCGGCGCTGCGCTTGCACGGGCCTACAGTATCGTAGGCCGGGTAAACGAAGTGCCACCCGGCAATCAATGGGCGCGCCCGCGCCCATTTCATTCAGCACCATGATGCAAGTTGCATTCAGGCCGCCTGTATAAGGCAGCTTGCATGATGACGTTTTAAGAGAGGGAAGAACAATGCTCGACACTACTATGAAAACCCAGCTCAAGGCTTACCTTGAGAAACTGACTAAACCTGTTGAGCTGATTGCCACGCTGGATGACAGCGCTAAATCGGCAGAGATCAAGGAACTGCTGGCGGAGATCGCCGAACTCTCAGCAAAAGTGACCTTCAAAGAAGATAACAGCCTGGCAGTCCGTAAACCGTCTTTCCTGATCACTAATCCAGGCTCAGATCAGGGGCCGCGCTTTGCCGGTTCCCCACTGGGGCACGAATTTACCTCACTGGTGCTGGCACTGCTGTGGACCGGTGGTCATCCGTCGAAAGAAGCGCAGGCGCTGCTGGAGCAGATCCGCGATATCGACGGTGATTTCGAGTTTGAAACCTATTACTCGCTCTCCTGCCACAATTGCCCGGACGTGGTGCAGGCACTGAACCTGATGTCAGTATTAAACCCGCGTATTAAGCATACGGCGATTGACGGCGGTACCTTCCAGAACGAAATCACCGATCGCAACGTGATGGGTGTTCCGGCGGTATATATGAATGGTCAGGAGTTCGGCCAGGGCCGTATGACTCTGACGGAAATCGTTGCCAAAGTGGATACCGGCGCAGAAAAACGTGCGGCAGAAGAGCTGAACAAACGTGATGCTTACGATGTGCTGATTGTTGGTTCCGGCCCGGCGGGTGCGGCGGCGGCGGTTTATTCTGCACGCAAAGGTATTCGTACCGGTCTGATGGGCGAACGCTTTGGTGGCCAGGTGCTTGATACCGTGGACATCGAAAACTACATCTCCGTGCCGAAAACCGAAGGCCAGAAACTGGCGGGTGCCCTGAAGGCGCACGTCAGCGATTACGAAGTGGATGTGATCGACAGCCAGAGCGCCAACAAGCTGATTCCGGCGGCGGTTGATGGCGGTTTACACCAGATTGAAACTGCCTCCGGCGCGGTGTTGAAAGCACGCAGTATTATCATTGCCACCGGCGCAAAATGGCGCAACATGAATGTGCCGGGCGAAGATCAGTATCGCACCAAAGGGGTGACCTACTGCCCGCACTGCGATGGCCCGCTGTTTAAGGGGAAACGTGTTGCGGTAATTGGCGGCGGTAACTCCGGCGTGGAAGCGGCAATCGACCTGGCGGGTATTGTTGAGCATGTGACGCTGCTGGAATTTGCGCCAGAGATGAAAGCGGACCAGGTGCTCCAGGATAAAGTGCGCAGCCTGAAAAATGTTGACATCGTGCTGAATGCGCAGACCACAGAAGTGAAGGGCGATGGCAGCAAAGTGACGGGGCTGGAATACCGCGACCGCGTAAGTGGCGATGTGCACAGCGTGGCGCTGTCAGGCATCTTTGTGCAGATTGGCCTGCTGCCAAACACCACCTGGCTGGAAGGGGCAATTGAGCGTAACCGCATGGGTGAAATCATCATCGACGCGAAATGCGAAACCAGCGTGAAGGGCGTATTTGCGGCGGGCGACTGCACCACCGTACCGTACAAACAGATTATCATCGCCACCGGTGAAGGCGCGAAAGCCTCCCTGAGCTCGTTTGATTATCTGATCCGTACGAAGACAGCATAATAAAAGAAAGTAAGACGACACCTGCAATACAAAAAGGCCACCGAGAGGTGGCCTTTTTTTTATCTGACAACCAGCACCGGGATGTGGGTGTGGCGGATCACGCTGGAGGCATTCGAGCCCAGCAGGTGAGTGGTAATCGATGGATTTCGTGAGCCGATGACGACCATATCCGCTTTCAGTTCATTCGCCAGCTCATTCACGGCATCACGCACGTTGCCAAATCTGACATGCGTTTTGATGCGAGCCGGGTCGATGCTGAAATGCCCCACCATGGTTTGCAAGCGCGTTTCTGCTTCGTGTTGCAGATGCTCTTCGAAACGCCGCACGTCGGCTGCAAAGCGATGCAGGCTAAGACTGGCGGAACCCGGTAAAACATGTAAAAGATGAATAACTCCGTTCTGTTGCGCCAGGAACTCCGCGTGGCGTACGGCCTTATCGCTTAGCTCCATCTCAAAAACATCAACTGGCATAATGATTCTCTGATACATACCCGTTTCTCCTTGTTTATAAACGCTAAAACCATTCAAGCACAAAATAATTGTGGTTTCTGATAGCTGTCTGGCACTTTTTCATGCCATACATTTTTTTACTGTTTGAGAGGTTAAGCAGAAGGAGGGGTTACCAGTGACGTTCAAGATAAAGCACGGCCATGACGATAATCGCCAATAAAAACAGGAAAAACAGTACGATAGCCAGTTCTTCGAGCATGACCGTCCCCGCGGCACCAAAACAGATTAAGCGTGGATTAAGGGGGTTTTGCGGGATATAAGACAAATGGGTGAATTTCGGAAAGAGGATGCGCGGGCATCCTCCGGGCAAAGCGGTGAGTCGCTTGTTCAGAAGGGATTAACGAAGGTAATCGCCGGCCGCTTCTGGCTGGTAGAGCAGTTCGAGCACTTCAAGATGCGCAGAAGCACCGCCGGGTAACTCCCAGTGGATGGTGTCGCCAGTACGCAAGCCAATTAACGCGGCGCCCACAGGTGCCAGAACAGAAAGCTGCGTGCTGCTGTCGGTCATTTGCGCCGGGTAAACCAGGGTGCGGGTACGCTCTTCACCGGTGGTCAGGTCGCGGAATTTCACCTTGCTGTTCATCGTTACCACGTTATGCGGCATCGACTCTGGCGTGCACATTTGCGCCCGATCCAGCTCAGCATTCAGTGCATCCGCAATTGGCAGTGCGGCAAACTCAGGCTTCTCAAGAAGCCTGTCGATACGTTCTGCGTCGAGTTCATTAATGATAATAGTGGGTCTGGACATTTATTACTCCATGTCGTTAATGCTGCGTGTAACGCAGAAACCAATCCAAAAGAAAACCCTCGCCGTCTGGCAGCGAGGGTTTAACTCTCCCGATGATACTCACTGCGCACGCAAGTTTGAAGTGATGAAGGTCACATTCATTGGTCATGTGAATTTTTGGCGAAAAACGTGATCACTCGCAAATTTGCATTATCCTTTTTAAGCGCCCTTATCAGGCGACAATCCGCATTCAGTGTTCCGTTGAGGAGATCTCATGAGCGATTACGACAAAATTACCTTGAAAGACGGCAGTTATTTGCATTTTAAAGACTGGGGCAGTGGGCAACCCATTGTGTTCAGTCACGGCTGGCCGCTGACGGCAGATGCCTTTGAAGATCAAATGTTGTTTCTGGGGTCAAAAGGATTTCGTGTGATTGCGCATGACCGACGTGGCCATGGCCGTTCGGCGCAGCCGTGGGACGGGCATAATATGGATCAGTACGCTGACGACCTGGCTGAACTGACGGCGCATCTTAATCTGAAAGATGCGGTGCATGTGGGTCATTCAACAGGCGGTGGGGAAGTGGCGCGCTATATTGGCCGTCACGGCACACAGCGCGTGGCGAAAGCCGTGCTGATTGGCGCTGTGACGCCGATTATGATCAAAACCGATTTCAACCCCAACGGGGTGCCGAAAGAGGTCTTTGATGGTATTCGGGAAGGCGTGGTTAACGATCGCGCGGCATTCTTCTATGAGCTGACCGCCGCGTTTTACGGTTATAACCGTCCGGGCGCGAAAGAGTCAAAAGCGGTACGTGAAAGCTTTGTGGAGCAGGGGCTTCAGGGCTCAATTAAGGCCCTGTACGACTGTATCAAAGCATTTTCGGAAACCGACCTGCGTGGCGATCTGAAAAAGATGACCATCCCGACGCTTGTGATCCACGGTGATGACGATCAAATCGTACCGATCGATACCTGTGGCCGCGTGGCGGCGGAGATCCTGCCAGACGCGCAGCTTAAGGTCTATGCGGGCGGCTCGCACGGTATCTGCACTACTCATAAGCACCAGATTAACGACGATTTGCTGAAATTTATTCAGTCTTAATTTCTGGCGGATTGCGTTACGCTGAGTGTCCTGAACCAGGGCAATGAGCGAAGCGTAATTCGTGTCTGCCCCACCAATGAGAGAGCAACATGTATTTCTACCAACCTTCTCAGGGGCACGGCCTGCCGCATGACCCGCTGAACGCCATTATTGGACCGCGTCCGATTGGCTGGATCTCCTCGTGCAGTAAAGAGGGTCAACTGAACCTCGCGCCTTATAGCTTCTTTAACTGCTTTAACTATCGCCCGCCGATCATTGGTTTTTCCAGCAATGGCTGGAAGGACAGCGTCAGAAATATTACTGAAACCGGCGAGTTTGTGTGGAACCTGGCAACGCGTGACCTGGCCGAAGCGATGAATGAAACCTCTGTCACGCTTCCCCACGGTGAAGATGAATTTACCTTTGCAGGATTAACCCCCGTTGCCAGCGAGCTGGTGAACGCGCCACGCGTGGCGGAAAGCCCGGTGAATTTTGAGTGTCGTCTGTCGCAGTGCATTCAGCTGACGGGCGCCGATGGTACTCCGGTGGATACCTGGCTGGTGTTGGGAGAGGTGGTCGGCATTCATATTGCTGAAACGCTGCTGGAAGAGGGCATTTACCAGACTGCAAAGGCGCAGCCGATTCTGCGTGCAGGCGGGCCGACGGCTTACTATTCCATTAGTGACACCCACCGCTTTGATCTGGTGCGTCCTGATGCGCGCAGAGGATAAGATGCCTGATAGTCGGCTTCCCGCCGATCAGCAGTTTTTTGCCGACCTGTTTAGCGGGCTGGTGCTGAACCCACAGCAGCTGGGGCGTGTCTGGTTTGCGCACTCACCCGCCTCGACCCCGGCCGGGAGTTTACGGCTTGAATGGCCGCGGCTCGACGTGGTGCTGCGTGGTGTTTATGGCAACCTGCTGATCCCCGAGCAAAAGGCCATCCGTCAGGGCGAAATGCTGTTTATTCCAGCGCAGGCGGTAAATATGCCGGTGTTTGAAAAGCCGGTTATGCTGTTGAGCATTGTTTTCGCACCTTCCTGGCTGGGGCTGGCGTATCAGACTCCCCACAACGAACAACCGCAGCGGAAAGTGGAGCTCCCTTATCCTGAAAAAGGCGAGTGTGCGGCTATGCTGGTGGCGCTTACGTACCTGAGTGCGTCACCGCAGGATCAGGACATCATTCAGCCTCTGGTGCTTAGCCTGCTTCACTGGTGTCGTAAAGCGGTCTCTTCACGTCCTGAGCCTGGGCTCTCGCGGGGAGATTTTCTTTACCAAAGCATTTGCAACTGGCTGCAGGACAACTATGCGGAACAGGTTTCGCGCGAAAGCGTTGCGGCATTGTTTAATATTTCCCCTAACCATTTGTCGCGCTTGTTTTCGCAGCAGGGGACGATGAGTTTTGTCGATTACGTTCGCTGGGTACGAATGGGGAAAGCGCGCACCATCCTGCAAAAATACCATCTGCCGGTAAGCGAGGTGGCGAAGCGTTGCGGTTATCCTGACAGCGACTATTTTTCCCGGCTGTTCCGACGTCAGTTTGGACTGACGCCGGGGGAGTATCGCGCGCGTTTTCAGTAGCGATCAGAAGCTGATTTCGGCGTTCAGCAATTCCAGGAGACTATGCGGTGAATCCGCTGCAAACAGGGCCTCACGAAACGCTTTATTGACCAGCTTACGTGCCAGCTGGGAGAAGACTTTGACGTGGTTAATCCCTTCCTGGGTACCAAGCGTCAGCATGATGACCAGACCGACATCACCCATATCCGACTCCCAGTCAATCGGCTTTTCCAGGCGAGCGATGCTAATGCTGGAGTGGCGGATCCACTGAGACTTAGTGTGCGGAATAGCCACCCCAAACCCGACGGCCGTCGTAACAATCTCTTCGCGCTGCCAGAGATCTTCCTCCAGCTCCAGCGGGTTTTCGGTGCGTCCCTGAATAGCCAGATTGCCGCACAGGAACTGGAGCACCTGCTCTTTTGAGGTGAGCGGCTCATTGAATACGATAGTCTCCAGCGCCAGTAACGGGCGCGAGGGTTCTTCCGGGGTAAAATCACCCAGTAACGTTTCGATTTCCTCTGCACTGCGACATTCACAGGCTTTCTCTGCGAGTTCCCGGCAGGCATCGCTCTCAAGCACGCGAAGCTGTGCTTTCACCGCCGGAATACGGGGCCCGCTCATGCTGAACTCATCAATACCCAGCCCCAGAAGAACAGGAAGATAACGGCGCTCGCCGGCAAGCTCGCCACATATCCCGACCCATTTTCCGTGGCGGTGCGCCGCGGTGACAATCTGGCGCACCATACGTAAAAACGATGGGGTGATTGGGTTATAGAGCGGGGAAACCCGGGGGTTGTTGCGATCAACCGCGTAAAGATACTGGGTCATATCGTTTGAACCAATGCTGAAAAAATCGACCTCCTCGCAGAAGTGATCGATGATAAAACAGACGGATGGCACTTCGACCATAATTCCCAACGGCAGGTGTGAGGTATGCCGTAGACCTTGCGATACCAGCTCTTCACGGACTTTTTGCAACTCTTGTTTAACCCATAAAATTTGATCGAGGCTATGTACCATCGGGATCATTAACAGCGCATTGCCGCAGGCCCCCGCGCGTAAAATAGCGCGAAGCTGAGTGCGAAAAAGATGAGCAAATTCCGGGTAGATGCGCACAGCGCGATAGCCGAGGAATGGATTCTCCTCCTGCGGAATATTGAGATACGGGATCTGCTTATCACCGCCAATATCCATGGTGCGGAAGATAACCGGTTTACCAATCGCTGAGAGCAACACCTGCTGATAAGCTTCAAACTGTTCCTGCTCGTCCGGAGCTTTATCGCGATCCATATAGAGCATTTCCGTACGAAACAGGCCAACACCCTGTGCGCCACAGGCGAATGCGCCGGGCGCCTCCAGGGCGCTGCCGATATTCGCCGCGATATCTACCGGAACGTTATCCCGGGTAAGGGCTGGCAGCCCGGCGTCTTTGATCTGCTGCTGGTGGCGAATATCCGCGAGGCGTTGCGCCACGCTGTAGTAGTGATGAACGGCCTCGTTGGGCTCCATGACCAGTACGCTACAGACCCCGTCCAGAATCACCGGTTTTCCTGTAAAGGGTTCCAGTGAGGCCACCGTCATGCTGCTCAGCACTGGAATCGAGGCGGCGCGGGCGAGAATTAAGGTGTGCGAGGTACGGCCCGTTTTTTCCAGTACCATCCCTTTCAGGTATCGGGTATCAAGGCTTAAAAACTGGCTGGGGGTTAAATCTTCCGCCACCAGAATGGTGGGTTCGGTCATGATAAAGGCAGATGCAGACTGAAGTTCAGGCCAGGTGATGTTCAGCAGCTGTTCAGTAATGTCGCGGATATCACTGACGCGCTCGCGAAGGTAGTCGCTTGCCGAGAGCGAAAGCTTATTGCAGATCTGCTCCATATTACGAATGATCGCCTCTGCAAGGCTCAGGCGTTCTTCATTCATCAGACGGCGGATGTTGCCACCGAACTCGTCATCCTGAATCAGAGACAGATGGGCGCTGATAATTGTTTTACTTTCGCCGCCCAGCCCGCGCAGGCGCTGGTTGAGTTGTTCCGCAAGCGTGGCCAGGCTGTGTTCCAGGCGAGTAATATCTTCCGGGGATGCCGGGTTCTGGCGATAACGTTGCAGGTTATCGCTCTGCCAGCCCCGCAATGTACCGGCGCCAATACCACTGGCCAGCGTGATGGCGTGATGAAGCTGCGGGTTAAGCCGCACGAGTGAGCGGGGAAGGGGATGCGCAACGTGCGGCGCATCGCCAGAGGGAATACTGTCGCTGTCGATAAATGCTGAATTGACGTACAGCTCAAGCGCGCGTCTGGCCTGCTCTTCGTCGCTACCGCTGATTTCCAGCACGCAGCTGTCGTTAAACAAGGTGCCTGTACTGATCAGCGCCAGCGAACTTTTGCCATCGGCGTGGGTGTTGAGCCGTTTATTGATAAAGCGAATATCGCTGCGCCACGCGCTGCACTGCTCTTTTAACGCCCAGGCCGGACGGGCGTGCAGGCCGTTGGGCAGTGGGCAGAAAAACTCAATCGAAAGCATACTTCCTCCTGACTGCGTGAGATCAGCATCTGAAATCCGTCAGATGAGTCACGGTCTCACGGTTCATACATGCCGCCAGAGCGACAAGCAGTTGATGGGTGCGGTCAATGTCTGTTTCATCGGCAATGGATGCCGCACAATGCCCGTGTCGGGTCGGGGGGCCCAGCACCACGGTTGGCACTCCTGTGCCGGAGAGGTGCACCGCACCGCCGTCGGTTCCACCGTTGCTGAACATATCTTTTTGCAGCGGGATCCCTAAAGGACGCGCCACCTTTTCAATGAACGCTGTCAGTTTTGGCGGCGCAATAAGCGTCTTGTCATACAGCACCAGCATCGGCCCTGCGCCAATCTGGCGGTGATTTGCGTTACCATAATCAAAGTTTTTTGACCAGCAGGCGGTATCGAGCACCAGCGCGATATCGGGACGAACGACCCGGGTAGCGGTCTGCCCCCCGCGCAAGCCCACTTCTTCACTGGAACTTGCTACCAGCCAGAGCTCACAGTCGAGCGGAGCCCGGTGCAGTTCGCGCAGAAGGGTTATTAACAGGTAACAGCCCAGACGGTCATCGAAGGCTTTGCCCATCACCCGATTGTGGGGAAGGAGGTGAAAAGGTGTATCAAAGGTGACGGCATCGCCCGCATCAATGCCAGAGGCAAACACCTCTTCCGCTGAGGTTGCACCAATATCGACGCGCAGGTTTTCGACCGTACTGCCTTTCACATCCCCATCCAGCAGGCCATGAATTTTGACACCAGCACGCGTGGTGATCCTTACCGGCTGAAGTGCGCGCGCCATCATGCGGACGTTGCCAATTGGCAGGACATCGATAGCCCCTTCCCGGGAAATGCTGCGCACCATAAAACCGACTTCATCCATATGGGCGCAAATCATCACCTTCGGTCCGTTGCTCTGGTTAACGCGAATAAGGACGGAGCCGAGGCCGTCAAACTGCACCTCTTTGTGGTACTTATGCGCTTGGGTAATCAGGATGTTGCGCACCTCCTGCTCTGAGGCGGCAATGGCATCGGCTTCGCTCAGTGCACGTAGCAATTCTCTGTCCATCAGTGTTCCCCCGTCAGCATCAGCGCTTTGTTCATGGTGTAGAGCACCTCAGCGCCCGTTTCGGTCACCAGAACCACATCTTCAATTCGCACACCGCCCAGCCCTTCAATGTAGATGCCGGGTTCGACGGTCAGCAGCATACCGGGCCGCAGGCGTGTAGTATCGGTTAGAGAGAAACGCGGGTTCTCATGAACATCGATGCCGATGGCGTGCCCGGTATTGTGACCAAACTGCGGGCCGTAACCGGCGCGCTCAATGACCGAGCGTGCCGCGCTATCAACCTGATGGCAGGGAACGCCCGGGCGAATCGCATGGATTGCGGCGAGTTGCGCCTCCAGAACGGTCTGGTAGATGGCATAAAGCGGATGATCCTCTGGACTCTGGTTTAGACCGGCGACAAGGAACGTCCTCGTCATATCCGAGCAATATCCCTGGTGTTGGGCGCCAAAATCGAGGGTGACAAGCTCTCCGGCCATTATCACTTTGTCAGACGCTTTCCCGTGCGGCAGCGCACCGCGTGCCCCGCTGGCAACGATAGTGTCAAACGAGGGTTTATCCGCCCCCTGCTGTTTCATAAACCACTCCAGTTCGGCGGCAACGTCGCGCTCGCGCATTCCCGGCTGGATAAAGCGCCGGATATGTTGCGCGGCGCTGTCGGCAATCCGGCAGGCCGCGCGAATATGCGTGATTTCCTCTGCGCTTTTTATTTGCCGCAGATCGTCGAGGGAGATACTGCAAAGCGTCGCATTAAGCGCATCTCGCCACTGGCAGCCCGTGTGCCAGCTGACGTGATCGCCTTCGAAGCCGATGAGGGTGAGGTGTTCATCAGCAATAAGACGATTTATCACGGCGCTAAACGGGTTAGCGGCATCGATCAGATGCATCTGATAGCCCGCCGTGCGCGATGCGATATCGTTGTAATAGCGGAAATCCACAAGAATATGCGCGCCCGTACGCGTTACCAGCACGTAGCCTGACCCGGTTGAGATACCGAGATGAGGCTGTTTGTTCTGACGCGAGGAGATCAGCACGCCATCCAGTTTTTCTGCTGCCAGCCAGTCGCGAAGCCTTGTCAGTAAATCCATTTCGTTAACTCCCTTACAGCGTATCGATGGTGAGTTTTCCGCGCTTATGCATGTTATTGCGGATAGCCACCACCAGCAGGGCAGTAATAACGGCCCCCACCAGGATGCTGAGCATATAGGCACCTAAATTCGTCACCAGCGGCCACGCCCAGATGGCAGATTCCGGGAACCACTGAACGGCACCGAGTGCCGTCGCGGTCATTGCTCCGGCGATAGCACCAGTCATGTAAGCGGGCAGCGTAGCGAGCGGGTTTTCCAGCAGGAACGGAATTGCCCCTTCGCTGATCCCCATAAAGGCGAGGAACATAGCGGTTTTCCCCTGCGGATAGAGCTGCGGGCTGAACAGGCGTTTGCCGGTCAGACGGTGGTCGATAAGCGTTGCCAGACCCAGGCCAATCGGCGGAATGACGATGGCCACGGCGCGTGAGGTAATCGGCAGGACGTGATCGGTGGTTAATCCCAGACCAACAAAACCAGCCGCCTTGTTGATTGGCCCGCCGAGGTCAATTGCGGTTGCGGCGGCCATGCCAATGGCATACATCATCGAACCGGCCTGGCCTGCGGCGAGCAGCAGGGCACGCATTCCGGCGTTTAACCAGCCGCCAATTGGGGTGATGACGTAGTACATCGCCAGCATCACAAACAGTGCGGACAGAATAGGGATCAGGAAGGTGCTTTTGAAGGCCAGCAGATACTGTGGCACGTTAATGCGGGTATTCAGCCATTTCACCAGATAGCCTGCCGCAATCGCAATAATCAGCGCACCAATAAAGGTGGACGGAACGGGTTTGGTGGCAAGCCAGGTGAGTTTTTCAGGATCAAAGTTCAATACCAGCGTTGGCTGAGTGGCGACCAGACCGCCAATAAACCCGGCCGGGAAGGCCAGCTTACCACCGATGGAGTTAGCAACAAACGCCGAGAACATCGGGATCGCAAAACTAAACAGCAGCCCGCCGAACGATTCAGTCAGATACCCGAATTTTAATACGGAGAGGTTAAAACCAGTGAATTTGCCTGAGTTCAGCGCATCCATAATGCCGGTATCCGGCGGAATTTCCAGCCAGACATAGGCGATAAGTTGTGAAATGGCGAGGATCACCCCGCCCATAATCAGCGTTGGCACCATGCGGGAAATCCCCGACATAATGTGCTGTGGAAGCTCTTTCCAGAATGTATTGCCTGTTACCGTGGGCGTTGATTTGATGGCGAGCGTACCACCTTCATGACTTTCCGGGCGAACCGCACTGCGTTTTTTAATTGCCATGACGAAAACCCCTGAGTGTGAAGATTATTATTGTTCTGCAGCAATCAGCTCTTCGATCTCTTTCAGGGTGCCTGGCGCATTTTTGATGGCATCCTGAAGCGTGATTTCGTAAACATCGCGCGTTTCAAAACGTTCGTTATCTTCCGGGGTGATAGCGATGGCATGGATGATGATGTCGGCTTCGGCAATATCTTGCGCCGTTAAGCGATTCTGAATACCGTCCGCGCCCTGGGTTTCAATTTTGACCTCATAACCCGCTTCTACCGCGGCTTCTTCCAGTGCCTGAGCGGCCATAAAGGTATGCGCTAGTCCCATTGGGCACGCGCACAATGCAATCAGTTTTTTAGCCATGTGAATTTCCTCCAGTTGATGTCGATCCGATTATGGCGGGGAGGTTTGAGCGGTGTTTATCGGATAAATGATGCAATAGCTGGAGAAATGAAGCAGGTGCGCAGAAGTGTGATGTTTATCGTCATATAACGGAAATCAATGAAATACCGGGCGAATGTTCGCCCGGCAGGGGGTCAGTAGCCCACTTTATCGATAACGAACTGTTTGCCACAGTTGCCCGGGTGAGGCTGCGGCGCAAAAGATGACGCAGAGAGCGGCGCATTGATGGTGTTGGCGTTCAGCGAGAGCTGTATTTCGGTGAGATAGGCCGGGTTACCGTTGCAGGTAAGCTTGATGGCTTTGATACTCTCTTTCCCCCAGCCCTTGCCGACGGCATCATCAAAATCACCGCGGTTAACGGTTTTCCCGTAGTTATTGGCCAGGAATTGCCCCAGCGGGCTGCTTTTCACTTCCTGGTTCATCCGCACCATGGTGCCGAAATAGGCATCGGGGTCGAAGCCAAAGCAGACGCCGTGTTTGGCATATTCGTAGCGCTCAAGACAAGAGTTCCCGCCAGCGCCTGGCATCACGCTATTGAGCTTTGCTGCACCCGACAGGGATAACCCGGTTTCGGCGGCTGAACATTTACGGCTGGCTTTCGCTTCCGGCATGTTGGGGATGGGTCGAGTGGCGCAGCCATAACGCATCCAGCGGCGCTCATCTACCCCGCGCGAGGCAATGGATTTTGGCAGGCCAGGCCACAGACCGTGCACGGTCAGGAAATCAGTTTTGGTCTTGCTCTCTTTTTGCAGGCGACACTCGTCCGGTTCGTTACGGTTGCGTTCGACCATGCTCTGACAAAACCCGGTTTGCCAGGAGAGCGCTAGTACGTAGCGATCGAAATCTCCGTACTGCGTTGCCTTAAGAGGTTCAGCCTGAGCGGAGAAAAAGCAGAGTGCAAGCGCCATCGCGCCAGACGGAAAAACAATATCCTTCCTGAACATTTGAATTCCTGAATGATTGAAAACGGATGATTTCTGGAAGTTATTAAAGCACAAAAAGCGCCCGCAGGCGCTTTTTTGCGGGGGAAGAACTTACCCCACCGCGGTGCCAGGCACCAGCACTTCGGTGGCAATGATGACCACTATCAGGCCAACAAGGACGGGAACGGAGGTCCGTTTCACCACTTCAAAAGGCGATATTTTTGCCATCCCGGCAACCGCTACCACCACACCGGAAACCGGGGAAATGGTGCGGCCCAGGTTGGATGCCTGCAACATTGGAATCGACAGATACGCCGGGTTGATACCGGAGGAGTGCGCCAGTTTTGGGATCATCTCAACAAAGGCGTAGAACGGCGCATTACCGGAACCGGTGGTCATTGCGGCCAGCATGGTCAGGACCACCAGCACCAGCATCAGGATAATGCTTGCTGAGCCGAAGGAGGTGGCAATGGAGATCAGGCTCTGGATAAAGCCGATGGTGCTCAGCCCCTGGGCAAACACGCCAGCTGCAACCAGCAGCATCACTACGCCTGCAAAGGCATCCGCCATACCGCGGTAGGCCACTTCCAGCCCGGAAAACACCTTCTGAGTATTGAAGCCACGTACAAATTCCAGCACCGCCGCCAGCAGAATACAGATCACCAGGATCGTAATGATATGCAGCTGTGGGCCCCATTTGCCGTCAAAAATCAGCACGCCGATAATCGGTGTAAAAGGCAGGATGGCGTAGAAGGTTGGCGCAGTCGTGGTGATTTCAGCTACATCCAGCATTTCGTGGCTGATGTTCTCTTTTTTGTCGAGATAGCGCTGCCAGAAAAAGTGGGCAATCGCCATGGCGATGATGGCGGCAATCGAGATAGGCAGCGTGGTTTTAAACGCAAAATCGATCAGCGACATTTCGGCGGCTTTTGCTGCCAGCACCACATCACCGGAAGTTGGCGAAAGAATAATGGCTGCCGGAGAGGCGCAAATAGCGGCCGCCGCGCCACGGCTGATCCCCACGTTGACCATGACAGGGAACAGTGTTGCCATTAACAGCACGCCAAGACCGGTGGCAGAAGAGACGGCCAGTGACATCAGGCAGGCCAGGAAATACGCGGCGATCATCAGCAGGTAAGGGGAGTTGATGAATTTCAACGGCCGGGATGCCAGTTTAACGACCATATCGTTCGCGCCGATGTGAGTCATAAATGCCGCAAAACCGCACAGCATCATGATCATCATACCCAGGTCGCCGCCACGGCTCATGAGCAGGATTTTGATGTATTCGACAATGTCGGTCGCGGTATAGCCCGTACTGGTTTCACTGGCCGGTAAGACTTTATGGCCCATTAAGGCGCTAACAATGAGCAGCGTCAGGCCGCCGACAAATAAAACCCCGGTGGCTGAGTAGCCTTTAATGATGTAGCGGGCTACACCGACAATGACAACGACTCCGATAAGGAGCTCGATAAACGTAAGCATGGTATCCCCTGTATCCCTGCTGCCCGAGAGCACAAATAATCAATAAAAAAAGAAGGATGAAATGTGCCGAATTAATGGTCTGCCATTGCTGATTAAAATCAATAAATATACTACTAAAGGAGAGAGTAACGATATTTTGCCATTGCCCTAACATTTGCATCGTGGCGATATTGACTCATTGCATCATTATTATATGTCATGAAAATGATATTGAAGTGTTAATGTATTTAATACTATTTATCAGGAATTGATAAAGAACGTAAATCTCTTTAAAAGCGCTTTCTATTCCTTCTTTACCCTGCATATACTCTCAACACTTTTTTCAACCTGATGACGCCGATATGCACGCCAGCTGGACTTATCGCCTGCGCTTTTTCAAGAAACATCTGCTGATGTTTTTGATAGCCTTTGGCTGGCTGTTGATCCAGAGTCAGGTTGCTGTTGCCTCTCACGATTGTTCTATCGACCTTCGGGGTAACGTCGCGGCAGTTCAGCATATGGATATGATGGCTAAACCTGTCCCTGTTCATGCTGCTGATGTCTCGCCGCTGTGTGAAAAGCATTGTGTGCCCGATCAGGCGCCAAAAGATCCCTCCCAACCTCAACTGGTGGCACTACCTGCCGCCATGACCCTGACCCTGAACACGCCGGAATGTACGGCTGTACGCCAGTCTGCGTGGTCAGTCACTCCTCCTGCAGTGGGGCCACCGGCAACCATTCGGTTTTGCCGGTTCAGAGAGTAAAAACCTGTTAATTCGTTGATTTTATTTTAATTTACGTTTAACAGGAGCTTTATCATGCGTGCTTTATTCCTTTCCGCGCTGCTTGGCGCGTCCGTCTCTTTTTCTTCTTTTGCCGTCCAGGCGAATGAAGTAACCACCCCGGCTGCACAACGCTGGCAAGGCCATGGCGTTGTCCAGGCGTTTTCCGCGCAGTCTGTCACTCTCGAACATGACGCCATTCCTGAACTGAAATGGCCTGCCATGACGATGCCCTTTACCTTGTCATCCGGTGCTGCGCTCAATGGTGCGAAACCCGGCGATCGGGTGACGTTCATCCTTGAACGTTCAGGTGACGGGTTCCAGATCGTCTCGCTGACGCCACAGCGCTAAGCGAGGACTTCATGAAACAACACACACTGGGCCTGTGGCTCGGTGGGGTGATGTTCGGGCTACTCAGCTCCGCCGTACAGGCGGAGCCGTGGACGCTCGACCAAACCCTGACCGAAGCGCAACGCTATTCCGCGGAGTTATCTGCCAGCCGCAATGAAGCACAGGCACTGGATGCGATGGCGGATTCCGCGACTCAACTACCCGACCCCAAACTGAAGTTTGGAATTGAAAACGTACCGGTGCAGGGGAGCAACGACAGGCGTCTGACGCGTGAAGGCATGACCATGCAAAAAATTGGCATCATGCAGAGCTATGTCAGTTCCGAAAAACGAGAACGTAAAGCGCAAACCTTCCAGGCGCAGGCGCGAGGCGTGCTGGCAAAAGGGGAGGCTATTCGCGCTGCGCTGCAGCGCGATACCGCCCAGGCCTGGCTCGAACTGGCGTTAACCCAGCAGGCGCTGAAAAAAGCGAAAGCGCTGGTCAGTGAAACCGCGCGTCAGCGCGGTGTACAAAAGGCAAGCGTAGGGGCGGGCAGTTCCACGCCAGACAGCGTACTGGCGCTGCAAATGACCCTGAGTGCAATGCGCGATAAAGAGACGCTTGCTCAGCGTGATGTGCAACTGGCGCAAAGCCGCCTGTTTCAGCTGACAGGGCAAACAATCACCGATGTGAGCGGGCCATTGCCGCGCTACCAGCGGCTTCCCGCCGATGAAAAAACGCTGGAAGAGGGAATAGTCCGGCACCCGGAAGTGGAAGCCGCCCGCCGGGAGGCCGACACCGCGAAAGCCCGTTCCGCGCAATCGGCAATCGCCGCCATACCTGATGTAGATGTCGAGGTGTTTTACGCCCATCGCGCAGAAGGCTATGACGACATGGCTGGGGTGATGTTCAGCGTTGATTTGCCGATTTTCCAGTCCAAAAGGCAGGACAAAGATTATGCCGCGGATGTCTCCCGGTCGATGCAGGCGGTAGACCAGCTCACGCTGATTAAACGTGAGCATATCGCACAGGTGCAGTCGCTGGTGGCGCAGTATCAGGCGGCGCAAACCTTATGGCAGCGTCAGAGCGAGGAGATCCTTCCGTTACAGCGGCAACGGCTGGATGTGCTGACGGCGCAGTATCGTTCGGGGCAGTCCGAACTGCCTGCATTACTGGAAGCGCGCCGTAGCGTGCTGGATACGGAACTCGCGGCGAATCAGGCTGAGCGTGAGATGGCGCGTAACTGGGCGGCGATCCAATGGCTGATCCCACAGGAGCTGGCAAAATGAAAACAACGACCTTAACCGTAGTCGCCATTGCCGTGTTAGTGGCGGCCGGGGGCGGCTACTTTGTGGGGCAAAAGCAGTCTCATCAACCCACGGCACAGCCGCAACCCACTGAGCGTAAAGTGCTTTACTGGTACGATCCCATGATGCCAGGCCAGCGTTTTGATAAGCCTGGAAAATCACCCTTTATGGATATGCAACTGGTGCCGCGCTACGCCGACGAGGAGAAGGCAGCGGCTGGCGTTGGCATCAGCGCGCAGCAGCAGCAAAACCTGGGCATGAAGACAACGAAAGCCCAGCTGCATCAGCTGACTGTCCCGTTTTCCGCTTTCGCCACGGTATCAACGGATGAGCGGGGAGTGACCGTGGTTTCAGCGCCTGCCAACGGCGTGGTGAAACGATTGTATGTCAACGCCCCGCAGCAGCAGGTGAAAGCCGGCGAAGCGCTGGCGCAGCTGTGGATCCCACAATGGACCACCGCACAACAGGAGTATCTGGCGGTACGTCAGCTTGGAGATGCCGGGCTGACCCGCGCCGCACGTGAGCGGCTGGCGCTGCAATTTATGCCGGAGGAAGTGATCCGCGCGCTGGAACGAAGCGGCAAACCGCAAACCACGCTGACGCTTCGGGCGGCGAAAGCAGGATATGTCGTTAAGCTGGATGTACGTGAGGGTGCGCAAATTACGGCAACGGCGCCGCTGTTCGAAATCGCCAGCCTTGATCCTGTGTGGCTGGTTGTTGATTACCCGCAAACGCAGGCACAGTCCCTGAGCGTGGGCACTGAAGTGGTTGCCACGACACAGAGCTGGCCGGGTGAGCAATTCCACGGCACGGTCAGTGAGCTACTCCCGCAGATGGAAACCACCACGCGAACACTGAAAGCACGCATCGTGCTGAACAACGCCGGGGAGAAATTAAAACCCGGAATGTATCTCAGCGTATCGCGCGCCCAGGCAGCAGAACGCCCGCCAGTGCTTGCGGTACCCGAAGAAGCGGTCATCAACAGCGGGGAGTCTACACGTCTGCTGCTGGCCACCGGGGACGGCTATTTCCGCCCGGTCAATGTCAAAACAGGGTTGACTGCCCAGGGCTGGACGGAGATCACGTCGGGCCTGAAAGAGGGCGATGACGTTGTCACCTCAGGGCAGTTCCTGATTGATTCAGAAGCGAATCTGCGCAGCGTGATGCTGGAGGTGACCCAATGATTGCCGCGGTGATTCGTGCCTCATTACGTAACCGGCTGCTGGTGATCCTGGCGGCAATGATTATGGCCGGGTGGGGCTGGTGGGCGGTGCAACGCGCACCGCTGGATGCGCTTCCCGATCTCTCTGATGTGCAGGTTATCGTCAAAGCCAGCTATCCAGGCAAAGCACCGCAGGTGATAGAGGATCAGGTCACCTGGCCGCTGACCACGTCGATGCTCTCCGTGCCGGGGGCTAAAACGGTGCGCGGCTTTTCCATGTTTGGTGATGCCTATGTCTACGTGCTGTTTGAAGATGGCACGGATTTGTACTGGGCTCGTTCACGCGTGCTGGAGTATTTAAGCCAGGTGCAGTCGCAATTTCCGGCGGGAGTGAAAGTCTCGCTGGGACCAGACGCCACCGGGGTGGGCTGGATTTATGAGTACGCGCTTGTCGATCGCAGCGGAAAACACAGCCTGGCAGACCTGCGAGCCATCCAGGACTGGACGCTGAAATTTGAGCTTAAAACCGTGCCGAACGTGTCGGAAGTCGCCAGCATTGGCGGGATGGTGCGCCAGTACCAGATTGTGGCCGATCCCGCCAGGATGCGTGCGCTGAACATTACCCACAGCCAGCTTTCCAGCGCGGTACAGGCTGCCAACAAAGAGAGTGGTGGCGCATTGCTGGAGATGGGTGAGGCTGAATACATGGTGCGCACCACCGGCTATTTGCGGTCGCTGGATGATTTTCTCAACGTGGTGATCGCCAGTCGGGACGGGGTACCTGTCCTGCTAAAAGACGTCGCGACCATTGGATTTGGCCCGGAGATCCGCCGGGGCGTGGCAGAGCTGAATGGTGAAGGCGAGGTTGCCGGGGGCGTGGTCGTGATGCGCTATGGGCAGAATGCGCTGGACACCATTCACGCGGTGAAAACAAAGCTCAGTGAATTGCAGAAAACGTTGCCAGAAGGTGTGGAAATTGTCCCGGTTTATGACCGCTCAACCCTGATTGAAGAGTCGGTTAAAACGCTGACGCATAAGTTGCTGGAAGAGTTTGCGGTCGTGGTGGTGGTGTGTGCGCTGTTTTTATTCCATTTCCGTTCAGCGCTGGTGGCTATTGTCTCTCTGCCGCTGGGGATCCTGGGCGCATTCGTGGTGATGCACTATCAGGGCATCAACGCGAACATCATGTCGCTTGGCGGGATCGCTATTGCTATCGGGGCGATGGTCGACGCCGCGATTGTGATGATTGAAAACATGCACAAAGTGCTGGAGCAATGGCGGCATGATAACCCGGATAAAACGCCGTCGTCCGGGGATTACTGGCACCTTGCGGAGCGCGCCGCCGTGGAAGTCGGTCCGGCGCTGTTTTGCAGCCTGCTTATCATCACCTTGTCGTTCATTCCGGTGTTTTCACTTGAGGCGCAGGAAGGGCGAATGTTTTCCCCGCTGGCGTTTACCAAAACCTGGTCAATGGCGGTGGCGGCAGGGCTAGGCATTACCCTGGTGCCGGTGCTGATGGGCTATTTTATTCGCGGCAAGATCCCTGACGAAAAAGCCAACCCCATCAACCGGGTGCTGATCCGCCTGTATGAACCTTTGCTGGATAAGGTGCTCTCGTTTCCGAAAACGACGCTGGTGCTGGCATTTGCGCTTTTGGTGGCGACCCTCTGGCCGCTAAGCCGGCTCGGAAGTGAATTTATGCCACCTCTGGATGAGGGGGATTTGCTGTACATGCCATCCACACTGCCAGGCATTTCCGCCCGCGAGGCTTCGCGGTTATTGCAGCAAACGGACCGGCTGATTAAAAGCGTACCGGAAGTGGAAAGCGTGTTTGGTAAGGCCGGAAGGGCTGAATCGGCTACCGATCCGGCACCGCTCACAATGCTGGAGACAACCATCCACTTTAAACCCCGCGCTCAGTGGCGCCCGGGAATGACAACGCAAAAACTGGTCGAGGAGCTGGATAAAACGGTGTCCGTACCTGGTATTGCTAACGTGTGGGTGCCACCTATCCGTAACCGCCTGGATATGCTGGCCACCGGGATCAAAAGCCCGGTGGGCATTAAGGTGAACGGCAATAATATTGCGGATATCGAGCGGGTCGCCCAGCAGATTGAACAGGTGGTGAAGCAGGTGCCTGGCGTCACTTCGGCCCTGGCGGAACGTCTGGCGGGCGGGCGCTATGTGGATATTCGTATCGACAGGCAAAAGGCTGCGCGATACGGCGTGTCCGTCGATGAACTGCAAAGTATGGTTTCTACCTTAGTGGGGGGCGATAACATTGGCGAAGTCATTCAGGGGCGTGAGCGTTATCCCATCAACCTGCGCTACCCGCGCGACCTTCGCGATAATGTGGATAAACTGCGCGTCTTACCCGTGATCGCCGCGAACGGCAGCCAGATTGCGCTTGGCGAGCTGGCGGACATTGTGGTGACGGAAGGACCGCCAATGTTGAAAAGTGAAAATGCGCGACTGTCTAACTGGATTTATGTCGACCTGCGCGGGCGTGATCTGAAGTCAGCGGTAGATGAAATGCAAAAGCGGGTGGCGGAGCAGGTTGTTTTACCGCAGGGCGTGTCGCTCTCCTGGTCCGGACAATTCGAATATCTTGAGCGGGCCACGGCGAAGTTAAAAATAGTCCTGCCAGTTACCCTCATGATTATATTTATACTGCTTTGGTTAACCTTTAAACGCGTTTCAGATGTCCTGATAATTATGGGGACATTACCTTTTGCACTTATTGGGGGCGTGTGGTTGCTGTGGCTGCTTGAATATAATCTGTCGGTGGCGGGGGCGGTAGGATTTATAGCGCTTTCCGGTGTCGCGGCGGAATTCGGGGTAATAATGGTCCTCTATTTAAATCATGCGCTGGATAAGTACCGTCTGCGGGACCCCGAAGGCGGGAGTGCGATGGTTATGCGGGCTATCCATGAAGGAGCCGTGCTTCGCGTTCGCCCGAAAGTGATGACCGTTGCCACCATCATGGCGGGCTTGCTACCCATTATGTGGGGGGGCGGCAGCGGTTCAGAGGTGATGCAGCGCATCGCAGCCCCGATGATAGGCGGGATGGTGACTGCGCCGTTGCTGTCAATGCTGGTTATTCCTGCTCTTTATAAATTGTTACATCGACGTTAAATATTCATCCTGTATGCGCTTATTCAGGCATACAGGATAATGCAACTTCGGAATATTCCCAGAATAAACGGTATTAATTAGGAATAACGCTGATGCCGTTAAGTTACCATTCAACTATTCTATGGTAAACTTTGCCCCGAATACTAAGAATGGTAATTGCATTGTGATCGTACGAAATAAGTTTTACTTGATTTTATTGTTTATTTTTGGGCAGTTAACATTTTCTTCTGTTGCTAAGGCAGAAGAAAGCGCGACGGATAAGGGCTGGTTCTCAACTTTTACGGATAACGTCGCGCAAACCTGGAAGGAGCCAGAGCACTATGACCTTTATATTCCGGCAATAACGTGGCACGCGCGTTTTGCGTATGACAAAGAAAAGACTGACAAATACAACGAGCGCCCGTGGGGTGCAGGTTTTGGCCAGTCACGCTGGGATGAAAAAGGGAACTGGCACGGCATCTACCTGATGGCCTTTAAAGATTCCTTTAACAAATGGGAACCGATTGGCGGCTACGGTTGGGAGAAAACCTGGCGACCATTAGCGGACGATAACTTCCACGTGGGTCTGGGCTATACCGCAGGGGTTACCGCGCGCGATAACTGGAATTACATCCCTATTCCGGTGATCTTGCCACTGGCGTCCATTGGTTACGGTCCTGCAACCTTCCAGATGACGTATATTCCAGGAACTTACAACAACGGTAACGTTTACTTCGCGTGGATGCGTTTTCAGTTTTAACTGAAAAAACTTTACATGATGGCGAAAAAACGTACTGTCCTTGAATCATAAAGAATAAAAATCCGTCAGTGAAAATTAACGCGACTTTTGTCACTTTTTATCAAAGATCCGCTGGACAAAACGTCCCACAATTGTTGTACTGATACCCGACACAGCATTTGTGTCGTTTTTTAATGTAAAGGTAATTTTGATGTCTAAGATTAAAGGTAACGTTAAGTGGTTTAATGAGTCCAAAGGATTCGGTTTCATTACTCCAGAAGATGGCAGCAAAGACGTGTTCGTACACTTCTCTGCAATCCAGACTAATGGTTTCAAAACCCTGGCTGAAGGTCAGCGCGTTGAGTTTGAAATCACTAACGGTGCCAAAGGCCCTTCTGCTGCTAACGTAATCGCTCTGTAATTCAGACGCGTCAGCAAGAATTTCAAAACCCGCTCATTGAGCGGGTTTTTTTCGTTTTAAATCAGCCAAGAAAATAAATTTTCAGGAAGCTGGCGATGATCAGTACGCTCAGCAACACCATTCCTGCGCTCATCAAACTGTCTTTCATTCCGTCACCCTCGTTCAGTATTGCAACCAGAGTGACAGAGAAAAGTTAAGCCAACATTAACGCTCGTGACGTTATTGCGGGCTGGCGGAGGAAAATAACCAAAATGCGATAGCCGTCATCGCAAACGAACCCAGCATGTTGATCGCAATGTTGGTCAATGCCCAGGTGAATCGCCCTTCCTGGAACAGGAACACCACCTCGGCGGAGAAGGTCGAGAATGTTGTCAGGCCGCCACAGAAACCGGTGGTGATCAAAACCTTCCACATCGGGTCGATATTGGTCATTCGGTTGAACCAGGCCAGCCCCATACCAATAATAAATGCGCCAATCAGGTTAGCGGCAAGCGTGCCCATAGGGATCGCCTGATGCATGGGATTAAACCGCATACTTAAGAACCACCGCGCAACGCTCCCTGTACCACCACCAATAAAAACGGCTAAAAGTAGTTGTAACACGCTAAATACCTGCTATTTGATGTGTAAGAGCATCGAGTTTAACGCCGATTATGAGTGGGGGACAAATATGTATGTTGCGGTAGGGCAGTTTGCGGTAACGCCGCGCTGGGAAGAGAATGCGCAAAACTGCGTGGCCCTGATGGCTCAGGCGCGGCAGAAGGGGGCATCGTTGCTGGTGCTCCCTGAAGCGCTGCTGGCGCGTGATGATAATGACCCGGATATGTCGGTGAAATCAGCTCAGCCGCTGGATGGCGGTTTTTTGCAGCTGTTGCTTCATGAAAGCGCCGGTAATCAACTGACCACGGTGCTGACTATCCATGTTCCGTCTTCACCGGGAAGGGCGGTGAACACCCTTGTGGCGATCCGTGACGGTGCGATTATCGCAAGCTACGCTAAATTACATCTCTACGATGCATTCAGTATTCAGGAGTCACGCCTGGTTGACCCAGGCGACGTCATGCCGCCATTGATTAACATCAGCGGCCTGAATATCGGGTTGATGACCTGCTACGATGTGCGTTTCCCTGAGATGGCGATGAGCCTGGCCCTTAATGGGGCTGATGTGCTGGTATTGCCTGCGGCGTGGGTAAAAGGGCCGCTTAAAGAGCACCACTGGGCAACGCTGCTTGCTGCCCGTGCACTCGACACTACCTGCTATATTGTGGCTGCCGGGGAGTGCGGAAATAAGAATATTGGCCAGAGCCGGGTTGTTGATCCGCTGGGGGTGACGGTCGCCGCAGCTGCGGAAGCGCCGACGTTGCTGATGACCGAGATATTTTCAGCCCGAATAGCGCTTGCGCGCCAGCAATTACCTGTTCTGCAAAATCGCCGGTTTGCGCCACCGCAATTATTCTGATGTTTTTTTCAACAATGCTTGATTCACCTTGTTACAGATTGCTATTGTGTGCGCGCGTCAAATGACCGTTAATAAGATCAGGTTTTTGGCGCTGAATGCAGCCTGTTTTATGTAAAGAAGGTATCTATGGGTGAGATTAGTATTACCAAACTGCTGGTGGTTGCCGCACTGGTCGTCCTGCTGTTTGGTACCAAGAAGTTACGCACACTGGGTGGTGACCTGGGTGCAGCAATTAAAGGCTTCAAGAAAGCGATGAATGACGATGATGCGGCTGCGAAGAAAAGCGCCGAGGATGACGTCCCTGCTGAGAAGCTTTCTCACAAAGAGTAAGAGCATGGCCTGAGGGCTTGCGAAAAAAACCGGCTCAATGGCCGGTTTTTTTATGACGTAACTGTAAATAAATATTTCTAATTTATTTAACTTCTTCGCCTTTCGCCTGCATATCAGCGTGGTATGACGAGCGAACAAACGGGCCGCAGGCTGCATGGGTAAAGCCCATTGCCATTGCTTCGGCTTTCATTTCATCGAACTCATCAGGGCTAACATAACGCTGCACTGGCAGGTGATGGCGGCTAGGTTGCAGATACTGGCCCAGCGTCAGCATGGTTACGCCGTGGCGACGCAGATCGCGCATGACTTCAATGATCTCGGCATTGGTTTCACCGAGGCCAACCATCAGGCCTGATTTGGTCGGGATATGCGGGTGCGCTTCTTTAAAACGCTCCAGCAGCTTCAGGGACCAGTTGTAATCTGCACCAGGGCGAACCTGACGGTAAATGCGCGGTACGTTTTCCAGGTTGTGGTTGAACACATCCGGCGGCGTTGCGGTCAGGATATCCAGCGCACGATCCATACGTCCACGGAAATCCGGTACCAGCGTCTCAATTTTGATGTTTGGACTTTTCTCACGAATAGCAGTGATACAGTCAGCAAAGTGCTGAGCACCGCCATCACGCAGATCGTCACGGTCAACAGAGGTAATTACTACATAGCGTAGCGCCATGTCGGCAATCGTCTGAGCCAGTTTTTGCGGTTCGTTAGCATCAGGCGCAACAGGGCGACCATGTGCTACGTCGCAGAACGGACAGCGGCGGGTACAAATAGCACCCAGGATCATAAAGGTCGCTGTGCCGTGGTTGAAACATTCAGCAAGGTTGGGGCAAGAGGCTTCTTCACATACAGAGTGAAGGCCATTTTTACGCATCGCCGCTTTGATCCCCTGGATACGCGAAGAGTCTGCCGGAAGTTTGATTTTCATCCATTCCGGTTTTCTTAACAGCGCTTCGCGCTCTGTAGCCACGTTTTTAACCGGGATAAGGGCCATTTTATCGGCATCGCGGTATTTAACACCGCGTTCCATCACAATGGGTTTACTCATAGCGTGCGTGTTCCAGTTGCGAATATCGAAGGAAAGCGTTTCAATTCAAGGGAATGTTGTATTTATCAACTATTTTTGAACGAACGACAGGCAGTATATCATTGAAACGGTCGATAAAGCAGCCTGCCAGGTCGCCAAATTGTAAAATAGTTGTTGTTTTGTGCCTTTTGCCCCGCACCTGGCAGGGGCTTGTACTGAATGGGTCTGTCAGAAGGCCTGGCGGATGACGTTAATGACGGTTTCGAGTACCGGATCGCGCAGGCTGAGTTTGTTGTAATGCAGAGAAATTTCAATAGATTCAGTGTTCAGCTGCGGTAAGGGGATGCTCTCCAGTGGCCAGCATTTGCGCAGCAAAGAGAACAGCCGGGCAGGCATAACGCAAAGCATATCGCTACTGCTAATCAGGGACGCCATCGTAAACATATTGTAACTGCTGAAGCTCACCTGACGTTCCGGGAAAATCTCGTCTAAGCGCTGGCGCAGAACGTTCATGCTTTGCCCTTCGGCCATGAACGATGAATGCTCGTAGCCGCGTAAGTTCTCCAGCGTCAGAGGTTGGCTGAGCGCCGGATGATGCTGGCGACACACCAGCGTCAGGCTGTCAGCATAGAGGACGTTCTGCCCCAGTGCTCTGGCGTTAAAATTATTACTGTCGATAATCAGGTCGGTCTGGAATTGTGAGAGCTGAATTTCAGGCTCACTGACGGGAACATTACGCAGCAGCAGCTGTGGCGCGTGTTGTTTCACCGCCTGATAGATGATGGGCATGACCAGAACGCCAACAGAAGGTGATGTACCGATGGTAATCGTTCTCTGCTTGTCGTAGCTCCCGGTCAGGTCCAGCGCGCCCAGAATCGATTCCAGCCCCTGGCTGATGTACTCATGCAGGTGGGTCGCATAGGCTGTAGGCGTCACGCCCTGGCCTTTACGGATAAATAAGGGATCGGGAAATATAGCGCGCAATTTCTGAATTGACTGGCTAATTGCAGAGGGCGTGAGATTAAGAATTTTCGCAGCGTTAACGATACCCTTGTGGACATATACTGCCTCAAAAATAGTCAGTAAATTGAGATCAATATTACGTAATGTCCGAAAAATTTGCGGTTTATCTTCACTACCGGGTTCATTCAGGCGTTTTGCTGGTAAATTATTATACTCCACGCTTTCACTCCGTATTCATTCACAATATGAATGATAGTTGAAATTATTTATTATGCCTGTAGAGATTCGTAAAGCGTTTTGTAGACGCCACTTGTTTATCAAAAACAAACAGTTGTGTGATTATCACGCAAGCTACATGAGCCTCTCAATCAGCTCTGGCTGTGGGCTAAATAATTTATAGCGCTAATATGCGGACGCGTTCAGGCGCTTCGAAAATATAGAATCTGCGGATTATTGTAAAGCGTAAAAGCGGGAAATAAGTGATGGCTCGTCAAATAATCAAGCCATCATGTATGATATATTAAGCAGGGATATATTCGTGAGGTGGATTGTTAAGTAGTGCTAACAAGTTGCTCAACAGCACCGGTCGAATAATATCAGGTGTGGCTGTTTCGACCCACTGACGCATTTGCGTCATTTCCATTCCGGCATATCCACATGGGTTGATGCGTAAGAACGGTGCGAGATCCATATTAATATTTAACGCCAGCCCATGGAACGAACAGCCCTTACGAATACGCAGACCCAGCGAGCAGATCTTCATCTCTCCAACGTACACACCTGGCGCATCGGCCCGGGGATGGGCATCTATGCCATATTCCGCCAGCGTGTTCACCACGGTTTGTTCCAGCAGCGTGACCAGTTCACGTACGCCAAGTTTTCTGCGTTTCAGGTTCAGCAGGACATACATTACCTGCTGGCCCGGACCGTGATAGGTGACTTGTCCACCGCGATCGCTCTGAATGACCGGAATGTCGCCGGTCGTCAGCAGATGTTCTGCTTTGCCAGCCTGCCCCTGAGTAAACACCGGCAGATGTTCTACCAGCCAGATTTCATCAGGTGTCGTTTCATCGCGAGAATCGGTGAAGTCATGCATGGCCTGGGAGACAGGCTCGTAAGGTTGCAGCCCGAGTTGGCGGACAAGAATTTTATCCTGGTACAAAACTGTGTCTCCGAAGACAAGGGAGAAAAGGTGAAGGGATTATATCACAGCGGGGAGAGGGGTTACCCGGCAAACCGGGTAACCGCAGAGGGACTACAGCACCATACGAACAATTTCGATATTGCCGAGCTCTTCGTACAGCGTCTCAACCTGCTCAATGTGCGTGGCAGTGATGGTAATAGAAACCGAGTGGTAGTTGCCCTTGCTGCTTGGTTTTACTGACGGAGAGTAGTCGCCCGGCGCATGGCGCTGTACCACTTCAACCACCTGATCAACCAGCTCAGGTTTCGCCAGACCCATTACTTTGTAAGTAAATGAGGTAGGGAATTCAAGCAGTTCGTTAAGTTTGGTTTTCATGTCAGCTCCGGCGTAACGTCAAAAAATAATAACTCCCACGTCAGGTGGGAGTTATCAGGATAGGTAGTATATGGGGATCAAAATCACACTTTCAAGTGTTCAATTTTTATCCAAACCAGTGATGGAACATCAATTTAATGTAATCAATGATTTTGCCGAAGAAATTGCCTTCAGGAATTTCTTGCAGCACCACCAGTGGGCGCTGATCGATGGTTTTGCCATCCAGCTGGAAGTTAATGGTGCCCACAACCTGGTTTTTCTGCAGCGGAGCATGGAGCTCAGTGCTGTTCAGCACGTAGCTGGCTTTCAGATCCTTCATGCGGCCGCGCGGAATGGTCAGATACAGATCTTTGTCCACGCCCAGGGAGGCGCGATCGTTGTCACCAAACCAGACTGGCTCAGAAGCAAATTCTTTACCTGCTTTCAGTGGGTTCACGGTTTCGAAGAAACGGAAGCCCCAGGTCAGCAGTTTTTTGCTTTCGGTTTCACGACCTTTAAAGGTGCGACCACCCATAACGGCAGAAATCAGGCGCATCTGGCCTTCAGTGGCAGAGGCAACCAGGTTATAACCCGCTTTATCGGTGTGACCGGTCTTGATGCCGTCTACGTTCAGGCTGTTGTCCCACAGCAGACCGTTACGGTTAGTCTGGCGGATACCGTTGAAGGTAAACTCTTTTTCTTTATAGATGGAGTATTCGTTAGGCACGTCGCGGATAAGCGCCTGACCAATCAGCGCCATATCACGTGCGGAACTGTACTGGCCTTCAGCATCCAGGCCGTGAACGGTCTGGAAGTGGCTGTTTTGCAGGCCCAGAGCGGTCACGTAGCTGTTCATCAGGCCAACAAACGCGTCCTGGCTACCGGCAGCAAAGTCGGCCATTGCCACGCAGGCATCGTTACCAGATTGCAGGTTGATACCACGGATCAGCTGAGATACAGGAACCTGCATTCCAGGTTTCAGGAACATCAGCGATGAACCTTTAAAGACCGGGTTACCTGTCGCCCACGCATCGTTTCCGATGGTGACCAGGTCGGTTTCTTTAAATTTACCTGCCTTCATGGCCTGACCGATAACGTAGCTGGTCATCATTTTGGTCAGACTGGCCGGATCGCGGCGGGCGTCGGCATTCTGTTCTGCCAGAACTTTGCCAGAGTTGTAATCGATCAGGATGTAGGATTCCGCGTCGATTTGCGGAACGCCAGGGATCATGGTCTTGATATTCAGGTCATCGGCGTGAGCGGCAGAGAGTGCAGCTGCGCAAAGGGCCGTGGTCAGCGCCATGCGCTGCACAAAACGAGCAGAAAAAGTGGTCTTCATGGTCAGAACTACGACATCCGTGATGGAATTAAAAAAAGTGCCTTACTATAGCAAATGCTATACAGGCAGGCATCCGACTTTCAGTGCGAGTTTGTGAATGTTAGTTACACAAATCGACAATTCGGATACCGCCGATGAGTTATTTCGCAACAGCGATAAATGATTGCAATTGCGCTTCGCTTTGCAGGCGTTGTTGCAGGGCAGACGCCTGTGATTTGCTGGCAAACGGCCCCATCTGGATACGCCAGACTGCGCCATTTTGCTCAACGCGTCCTGGCACGCTGAATTGCTGACTCAAACGCTGTTGGTACTGTTTTGCACGCGCCTGGTCACTTACCGCACCCACCTGAACGACAAAACCACCGCTTGCAGCAGCTGGCGCAGCAACTTCCGCGCTCTGGGTTGCCACTGGTGCAGTCACCGCTGCAGGCTGCGTTACCGGCGCAGCAACAACGGGCGCAGGCGTTGGCTCGCTACCTTCCAGTACACCTGCCGCTAAGGTTGTCGGCGCACCGAGAAAACCGCTGCTCTTCACTGGCGCGCCAGTGCTGTCATCGCTCTGCAAGGTATCATTGCTGATTGCACGAACTTCACCCTGAGGTGCAGCAGGCTCAGCCGGAGAAGATGCGCCACCCATACCACCGCTTAAGTCCGGGCGTGAGGGAAGGGCATAGGTCTGCTTGGCAACGGTGGTACAGGCTGTACCCGGGCCAGAAAGCGTACCATCCTGCGCAACGATGATTGGATCGATACGCACTTTGGTGTTGTTCGACGTGTTCAGACGGTCAGCGGCTGCACGTGACAGTGAAATCACACGGTCGTTACCGTACGGTCCACGGTCATTGATGCGCACGACGATCATGCGACCATTCGCCAGGTTCGTGATACGGGCATAGCTTGGTATCGGCAGCGTCGGGTGTGCTGCGGTGATCTGCGCGGGATCGAACGTTTCGCCCGATGCCGTCAGGTTGCTACCTGGCTCTGCATCGTAGATGGCGGCAAAACCTGCCTGGCTAAAGCGTGACGGGTCTTGCACAATTTTGTAGCTCTTGCCATCGCGCTGATAATCCTGATTTGCCGTTGCGTTCAGCGGTTCATAACTTGGATCGGCACCGCTGATTTCAACAATCGGGCCATTACAGACCGCAGGCTGCGGCGGCGCGACGGTCGCCTGCTGCTGACCATCATCACTTGAACAGGCTGCAAGCAAACTTGCTGCGATGCAGATACCCAGCCACTGCTTACGCATTGCGATCCCCTTATTTTTATACGCTTTTGGACAACATTTTTCTGTGGGTATGGATCGACATCACGATACCAAACCCGGCCATCAACACGATCAGTGCCGAGCCCCCGTAACTGACCAGCGGCAGCGGTACGCCTACAACCGGCAGAATACCACTCACCATACCAATATTTACGAAGACATAAACGAATAAAATCAACATCAACCCGCCGGCCATCACGCGGCCGAACGTGGTTTGTGCGCGTGCCGCAATCCAGAGCCCACGCATGATAAGCAGCACGTAGAGCGCCAGCAGGATTAAGATGCCAACCAGCCCCAGCTCTTCCGCCAGAACCGCAAAGATAAAGTCAGTGTGGCGCTCTGGTAAGAATTCAAGCTGTGATTGCGTACCGTGGAGCCAGCCTTTACCGCGCAGACCCCCGGAGCCAATCGCAATCTTCGACTGAATAATATGATAGCCCGCACCCAGCGGATCGGTTTCCGGGTCGAGAAGCATCATCACGCGCTGGCGCTGGTAATCATGCATCAGGAAGAACCAGAGGATCGGGATGAAGGCGGCAATCAGCACAACCGCGATACCAATCAAACGCCAGCTCAGACCCGACAGGAACAGCACAAACAGACCGGACAGCGCGATAAGAATCGAGGTACCGAGGTCAGGCTGTGCGGCAACCAGTAAGGTTGGCAGGAAAATCAGCACCAGCGCGATGGCGGTGTTTTTCAATGACGGCGGGCAGACGTCGCGGTTGATAAAGCGCGCCACCATCAGCGGGACGGCGATTTTCGCTATCTCTGACGGCTGGAAGCGGACTATACCCAGATCCAGCCAGCGCTGCGCACCTTTGGAAATCGCGCCGAAGGCATCTACCGCCACCAGCAGGACAATACAGAAAATGTACAGATAAGGCGCCCAGCCTTCATAGACGCGCGGCGGGATTTGCGCCATCACGACCATAATCACCAGGCCCATTGCGATCTGGCCGATTTTGCGTTCCATCATGCCGATGTCCTGGCCGCTGGCGCTCCAGATAACCAGGGCGCTATAGATCAGCAGAGCCAGCAGGATCAGCAGCATGGCAGGGTCGATGTGGATTTTATCCCACAGCGATTTTTTATTTGGATTATCCGTCATGATTATTGGTCCTCCGCCGCAGCGGATGCCGGGTTTTCAGTCGGCAGTTCGGTGTTGTTGTCACCCAGCATAATATGGTCGAGGATCTGGCGCATGATCGTACCAACAGCCGGGCCAGCGCCGCCGTTCTCCAGGATCATCGCCACCGCAACCTGCGGGTTATCATAGGGGGCAAACGCCGTCATGAGCTTGTGGTCACGCAGACGCTCAGCAATTCGGTGCGCGTTATAGGTTTCGTTCGCTTTCAGGCCAAATACCTGCGCAGTACCGGATTTAGCTGCCACTTTATACGGCGCACCGGCGAAGTATTTATGGGCCGTACCGTTCGGACGGTTGGCTACGCCGTACATACCGTCTTTTGCGATTTCCCAGAAACCAGAGTGAATATCCCCAACCGGCGTTTCATGTGGCTGGTTCCACGGTACTTTCTTACCGTCTTCCACCGTGCTCATGAGCAGATGAGGCACTTTTACCACGCCATCGTTGATGAGGATCATCATTGCTTTGTTCATCTGCAACGGCGTTGCCGTCCAGTAGCCCTGGCCGATACCCACAGGAATGGTATCACCCTGATACCACGGCTTTTTAAAGCGCTTCAGCTTCCACTCACGGGTTGGCATGTTGCCAGAACGCTCTTCCGACAGGTCAACACCGGTGTAATGTCCGTAGCCGAACTTACTCATCCACAGTGACAGACGGTCAATACCCATGTCATAGGCCACCTGGTAGAAGAAGGTATCCGCCGACTCTTCCAGTGATTTCGTGACGTTCAGATGACCGTGGCCCCATTTTTTCCAGTCACGGTAGCGTTTATCGGAACCCGGCAACTGCCACCAGCCAGGGTCAAACAGGCTGGTATTACGGTTAATTACCCCCGCGCTGAGGGCCGAAACGGCCACATACGGTTTAACCGTAGATGCCGGAGGGTAAACCCCCTGGGTCGCACGGTTGACCAGCGGCGTGTTTGGGTCGTTCAGCAGGCCAGAGTAGTCTTTGCTGGAGATCCCGTCGACAAACAGGTTCGGGTCGTAGCTTGGCATGGATACCATCGCCAGGATGCCGCCACTGCGAGGGTCGGTCACGACAACCGCGGCACGGCTGCCAGCCAGCAGGGTTTCGATATATTGTTGCAGTTTCAGATCGAGCGTCAGGTAAACGTCGTGTCCCGCCTGCGGAGGCACTTCTTTCAGCTGGCGGATCACGCGGCCACGGTTATTGACTTCAACTTCTTCATAACCGGTCTGGCCGTGCAGAACGTCCTCGTAATAACGCTCAATCCCCAGCTTACCGATATCATGCGTTGCGGCGTAGTTCGCCAGCTTGCCGTCTTTATCGAGTCTGTCGACGTCTTTATCGTTAATTTTGGATACGTAGCCAATAACGTGCGTCAGGGCCGAACCGAAAGGGTAGAAGCGGCGTTTATAGCCTTTAACTTCGACTCCGGGGAAGCGATACTGGTTTACCGCAAAACGGGCAACCTGGACTTCCGTCAGGTTCGTTTTGACCGGAATGGAGGTGAAGCGGTGTGAACGCGCGCGCTCTTTCTTGAACGCTGCGATATCGTCATCGTTAAGGTCGACAACGCTTTTTAGCGCATCGAGCGTATCCTGCACATTGTCCACTTTCTCCGGCATCATCTCGATTTGGTAGATGGTGCGGTTAAGTGCAAGCGGCGTGCCGTTACGATCGTAAATAATGCCGCGGCTCGGGGCGATGGGAACCAGTTTGATACGGTTTTCGTTGGAACGCGTCTGGTAATCGGTAAAGCGGACAATTTGCAGATTATAAAGGTTGGCGATCAGCACGCCGGTAAGCAGCAAAATCCCCGTAAAGGCGACCAGCGCCCGGCGCACAAACAGCGCGGACTCAGCCGTATAGTCGCGAAAAGAATTCTGTAGTTTCATCCGCTGCTTAATCTACCCTGGTCAGTCACTACTCGCGGTGATATGGGTGGTTGGTAGTAATGCTCCACGCGCGGTACAAGCTTTCTGCCACCAGTACCCGAACAAGCGGGTGGGGGAGAGTCAGCGCGGAGAGAGACCAACTTTGTTCTGCTGCCGCTTTACAGGCAGGGGATAACCCTTCTGGCCCGCCAATCAACAGACTGACGTCACGACCATCCTGCTTCCAGCGCTCCAGCTCGTGCGCCAGTTGCGGCGTATCCCAGGGCTTGCCTGGAATATCGAGGGTGACGATGCGGTTTTTGCCTGCGGCAGCCAGCATCAGCTCTCCCTCTTTCTCGAGAATACGTTTGATATCCGCGTTCTTGCCGCGCTTTCCTGCTGGGATCTCCACCAGTTCGAACGGCATATCTTTCGGGAAACGACGCAGATATTCAGTAAAACCCGTTTGTACCCAGTCCGGCATTTTTGTGCCGACGGCTACTAGCTGCAACTTCACGCATTAACCCCAGAGTTTTTCCAGCTCATACAGGCGACGGCTCTCTTCCTGTAAAACATGGACAATAACATCGCCGAGATCGACAACAACCCAGTCAGCGGTGGCTTCGCCTTCAACACCAAGCGGCAACAGGCCAGCCATACGCGATTCCTGAACCACATGGTTGGCAATTGACACCACATGGCGAGTCGATGTACCGGTGCAAATGATCATGCAATCGGTGATGCTGGATTTGCCCTTAACGTCGATAGCGATGATGTCCTGACCTTTCAGGTCATCAATTTTGTCGATAACAAAATCCTGGAGTGCTTTACCCTGCAAGTTTTCCCCCTGGGTGAATGAGATTGTGCAACTATAAATTCGTGGCCAGACAGTATACCTGAACTGACGCCAGTGTCGGGACAAATGTCACCGGCCGGGCTTTTGAAGGCGGGTATCATCCCACCCTCCGCCTGAGATTGCATCGCCATTTTTGTAAAACAATTTCTGTAAAGCAATGATCGGCGGGAAAGTCTGGCAGCGGAGAATATCAGCATGGTCAGGCCTGTCAAGGCAGGATAGCGAATAACAGGCTTTTTCCTGCATCATGCTTATTCTTCGGTACTTTTCTGATACAGCCCGTGCTGGTGAATATATGCCAGCACAGCCGTTGGCAGCAGGTCATCACAGGCGAGCCCTTGTTGCAGGCGTTCGCGAATAATGGTGGCCGAAATATCAAACCAGGGTGTTTCTGCCAGATAAATCTTCCCGGCAGGCTGATTATGGAGATCTTCCACATTGTCTGTCAGGTGCGCTTCCAGCCACTGCTGATGTTGTTCTTCTCGCATGGTCAGCGGATAACCCGGACGGCGGCAAACCAGCAAATGACTGTTTTCCAGAATGGTTTCGTACTTATGCCAGCTGGGAAAATTGAGCAGAGAATCCTGGCCAATAATAAACGCCAGCGGCTGTTGCGGCCCTTTTTCGGCGCGCCATTCCTGCAACGTTTGGGATGTCCAGGAAGGTGTGTCGCGCCGCAATTCCCGCTCATCAAGCGTAAACAGCGGTTTATCCGCTATCGCCAGCGCCAGCATTTCTTTGCGCTGTTCGCTGGTGGCTTCCGGCTGAGGGCGATGCGGTGGAACGTTATTTGGCATGACTATCACACGCTGCAAGCCTATCTGGTTCGCCAGTATCTCCACCGGTTTCAGATGCCCGTAATGAACCGGGTCGAAGGTGCCGCCATACAATGCCTGAAGAGAATGCATATTATCCATCGATAAAAACGTCTGCCAGCGCCTTGTGGCAAAGCAGCAGAGAAAGACTTTCCAGCTCAGCCCAGACCGACTGACCATAATCCTGTTTTAGCGTCAGCTCAGCGCGCATCAGCAATTGTATGGCCTGGCGAAGCTGTTCATGACTCAGGCGATTTAATGCCTCGGTGGTCATGGCGCGGCGGTTTTGCCACACGCGGTGTTTGTCGAACAGGGAACGCAGCGGCGTATGCGCAGACTGACGTTTCAGGTTGGTCAACAGTAACAGCTCGCGCTGTACCGTTCGCAGCAGGATAACTGGCTCACTGCCTTCAAGACGCAGCTGCTGCAAAATATGCAGAGCGCGTTTACTCTTCGCCGACAGCAGGGCATCAACCCAGTGGAACGGGGTAAAGTGCGCGGCATCATTCACCGCCTGCTCAACGCGCGGCAGCGTGAGTTTGCCATCGGGCCACAGCAAGGAAAGTCTGTCCAGCGCCTGCGCCAGTGCCAGCAGGTTACCCTCGTAGCAGTAGCAAAGCAGCTGATTGGCTGCGTCATCCAGCTGGAGATTGTGCTGTTTTGCCCGCGCGGAAACCCATTTTGGCAGATGTGCCTGTTCGGGTGTCTGACAGGTGATCAGTACGGAGTGCGCCGCGAGTTGGGTAAACCATGCCGCGTTTTCCTGAGCTTTGGTCAGCTTATTGCCGCGCACAATCAGCAGCAGATCGCTGTGTAACAAACTCACCAACGTCGCCAGCTGTTCATTGATGGCCGCGTTAGGACCATTGTCCGGCAGCAGGATCTGAATCGTCTGGCGCGATGCGAACAGGCTCATCGCCTGGCAAAGCGAGAAGAGGGCATTCCAGTCTGTGTTGTTATCAAGCTGGAAGGTGTGGTGTTCATCAAAGCCCTGCGCCGCCGCAGCCTGTTTGACGGCATCAAGACTTTCCTGAAGCAATAACGGATCGTTTCCGAGCAGCAGATACGCCGCGCGCAGCCCTTCATTGAGCTGCGCGCGGAGTTGTTCAGGATACAACCTGATCATCAGTTACCCATCGAGGTAGAAACCGGCAGCGCATTGGCATCCGGTTTATCGATGATATCAGCACCTTCTTTAGAAGTTGCCTCAATGCTAGGCAGTTTACGGATCAGCTGTTCAGCTGCTTTGTCGTACATTTCGTTAATGATAATTTGCTGCTCGGCGTCTTTTGCCAGCGCAGTTTGTGGGTTATCAAAGAACGAACGGTAGACCTTCGTGCTGATTGGATAAATGTCTTTACCCGGGATCAGTACAGCAGCGCTAACCGACATCACCATCTGGTACTCAGCGGTACGGCCGTCCTGGAAGATAGACGCCGTGTCTTTGCTCAGGGTCATACCCAGAACACGCAGAGACGGCACATCCTGGCGCAGCGTTCCTTTCTCGATAAGCTCAACACCGTTCAGGCGCAGCTGGCTGCGAATTGCCCGGCTAAGCGGACCGTTCGGATCCGATGAATCGAAGATCATGGTTTTCATCTGGGCAGGCACTGCCGTGGTATTGCGCAGGTGCCAGCCACAACCAGCGGTGACAAGCACCGCCAGAGATAAGAGTATTGTTGCCAGTTGTCGCACGTTTCCTCCCGCGCTTAGCCAACGACCAGATTCAGCAGTTTACCTGGTACGTAGATAACCTTACGTACGGTAACGCCCTCAAGATACTTCGCAACCAGATGTTCCTGACCCGCGCGCTCGCGAACCTGTTCTTCGGTCGCATCAACAGCCACGGTAATTTTACCGCGTACTTTGCCGTTTACCTGCACTACCACAAGCGTGGTGTTTTCCACCATGGCTGATTCGTCGGCAACCGGCCATGGTGCGTTGTCGATATCGCCTTCGCCTTTCAGCTCATGCCACAGCGTGAAGCTTGCGTGTGGTGTGAACGGGTTCAGCATCCGCACAACGGCCAGCAGCGCTTCACGCATCAATGCGCGATCCTGCTCGCCTTCCTGTGGTGCTTTCGCCAGCTTGTTCATCAGTTCCATAATAGCCGCAATTGCGGTGTTGAAGGTCTGACGACGACCAATATCATCGGTCACTTTGGCAATAGTTTTATGAACATCACGGCGCAGCGCCTGCTGATCTTCGCTCAGTGCTGCTGCGTTCAGCGCAGGTGCATCACCCTGAGAGGTGTGCTCGTAAACCAGTTTCCAGACACGTTTCAGGAAGCGGTTAGCGCCTTCAACGCCTGATTCCTGCCACTCCAGCGTCATGTCAGCCGGGGAAGCGAACATCATGAACAGACGCACGGTATCTGCGCCGTAACGCTCTACCATTTCCTGCGGGTCGATGCCGTTGTTTTTGGACTTGGACATCTTGCTCATGCCGGTATACACCAGTTCATGACCTTCGCCGTCTTTGGCCTTCACAATGCGGCCTTTCTCGTCACGCTCAACAATCGCGTCTTTCGGAGAAACCCAGTTACGCTCGCCGTTCACGCCAACATAGTAGAAGGCATCTGCCAATACCATGCCCTGACACAGCAGCTGTTTTGCTGGCTCATCAGAGTTCACCAGGCCTGCATCACGCATCAGCTTATGGAAGAAGCGGAAGTAGAGCAGGTGCATGATCGCGTGTTCAATACCACCGATGTAGATGTCAACCGGCAGCCAGTAGTTAGCGGCTTTCGAGTCCAGCATCCCGTCCTGATACTGCGGGCAGGTGTAGCGCGCATAATACCAGGAAGATTCCATGAAGGTGTCAAAGGTGTCGGTTTCACGCAGCGCAGGCTGGCCGTTCACGGTGGTTTTCGCCCACTCAGGATCGGCTTTGATCGGGCTGGTGATACCGTCCATGACCACATCTTCTGGCAGGATAACCGGCAGTTGATCTTCTGGGGTTGGCAGCACAGTGCCATCTTCCAGGGTCACCATTGGGATTGGCGCACCCCAGTAACGCTGACGGGAAACACCCCAGTCGCGCAGACGGAAGTTCACTTTGCGCTCACCAACACCTTTTGCTGCCAGTTTGTCGGCAATGGCGTTAAAGCCGTCTTCAAAGCTCAGACCGCTGAATTCACCAGAGTTAAACAGGGTGCCTTTTTCGGTCAGTGCCTGTTCGGACAAATCAGGTTCAGAGCCGTCAGCCGCCAGAATGACTGGCTTGATGGCCAGACCGTATTTGGATGCAAACTCGTAGTCGCGCTGATCGTGGCCCGGAACGGCCATCACGGCACCTGTGCCGTATTCCATCAGAACGAAGTTTGCCGCCCAGACCGGGATCGCTTCGCCAGTCAGTGGGTGAATGGCTTTAAAGCCGGTATCAACGCCTTTTTTCTCCATCGTCGCCATGTCGGCTTCGGCCACTTTGGTTGTGCGGCATTCGTCGATGAAGGTAGCCAGTACCGGGTTATTTTCGGCAGCTTTCTGCGCCAGAGGGTGACCTGCGGCAACTGCCAGGTAGGTCGCGCCCATGAAGGTATCCGGGCGAGTGGTGTAGACGGTCAGCGTTTGATCGTAGTTTTCAACGTTGAAGGTGATTTCTACGCCTTCAGAACGGCCGATCCAGTTACGCTGCATGGTCTTAACGGTATCTGGCCAGTGATCCAGATTATCCAGATCATTCAGCAGTTCGTCAGCGTAAGCGGTGATTTTGATAAACCACTGTGGGATCTCTTTACGCTCAACTTTGGTGTCACAACGCCAGCAGCAGCCATCGATAACCTGTTCGTTCGCCAGAACGGTCTGGTCGTTCGGGCACCAGTTAACGGCAGAGGTCTTCTTGTACACCAGGCCTTTTTTGTACAGCTCGGTGAAGAATTTTTGCTCCCAGCGGTAGTATTCCGGGGTGCAGGTGGCCAGCTCGCGGCTCCAGTCGTAACCAAAGCCCAGCATTTTGAGCTGGTTTTTCATGTAAGCGATGTTGTCGTAGGTCCACGGTGCTGGTGCAGTGTTGTTTTTAACCGCAGCACCTTCAGCAGGCAGGCCGAATGCATCCCAGCCGATAGGTTGCAGAACGTTTTTGCCCAACATGCGCTGGTAGCGTGCAATCACATCACCGATGGTGTAGTTACGCACGTGGCCCATGTGTAGTCGACCAGAAGGATAGGGAAGCATCGACAGGCAGTAATACTTCTCTTTGCTCTCGTCTTCGGTGACTTCAAAAGTGCGCTTCTCGTCCCAGTGTTGCTGGACTTTAGATTCTATCTCTTCCGGGCGGTATTGCTCTTGCATGGCAGCCAGTGGTCCTGTTTTCAATACAGCTACAAATGTAGCCAATGGATGTGGTATTTCAGATCCGCATAGCATAGCCCAAACGTCCGCGTCAAAACAGCCTTTCACGCAAATGCGCTTTGCAGGAATTTACCGGGTCTGTGCTGCACCTGGCAAAGCGGCGATGAAATAAGGTCTACTATTAGAGATAGTTACTTACCCGGGAGGCAAAATGATGAACAAGGTTGCTCAATTTTACCGCGAACTGGTCGCCACACTCACGGAACGCCTGCGTAATGGTGAAAGAGATATTGATGCGCTGGTTGAACAGGCGCGAGTAAGAGTGATGCAAACGGGTGAGTTAACGCGAACGGAAGTGGATGAGGTAACACGTGCTGTGCGGCGCGATCTGGAAGAGTTTGCGCGCAGTTACGAAGAGAGTCAGGACGAAATCACCGACAGCGTTTTTATGCGCGTGATTAAAGAGAGTCTGTGGCAGGAGCTGGTCGATATCACCGACAAAACCCAGCTGGAGTGGCGCGAGGTGTTCCAGGATCTCAATCATCATGGTGTGTACCACAGTGGTGAAGTGGTGGGGCTGGGAAATCTGGTGTGTGAGAAGTGCCATCACTACATTGCGGTGTATACGCCTGATGTGCTGCCGCGTTGCCCAAAATGCGGGCACGATCAGTTCCAGCGTCGGCCGTTTGAGCCCTAGGTAACAGTGCTGGTTTGTTCCCTCTCCCACAGGGTTGAGGAATCCCCACAAAAATACGAGCACGGACGGCTCCCTCTCCTTTTTGGGGAGAGGGTTGGGGTGAGGGGGAACATACAGCTCAGGTGGTCATTCCGTTCACTTTATATTCCTTGCTACTCTGTCACTACATTACCGGTGAACGTGCCAGGGTAGCTCACCGCCGCTACCCTGGCGACCCGGGCTCCCGGCAAGAAAATCGCCGCTTCGCGGTACCCTCAGCTTATTCCTTTCGGCTTTCGGGTCGGGCGCGATGCAGCGTCCATGCAAGTCGCGCCCTCTCGGCGCATCCATGCGCCTCGCCCCGGCCTACAGGAAACGCTTCGGCGATTTTCGGCCGGACCATGGCACTGCTGTAAGCCTTTTATTTCAATGGCGTAATGTCATCGCTGAATTAAAGACACAAATTACTGGGGAACCCTCAGCCCACAGGGAGAGGGCCAGGGTGAGGGCATCAGGCCGCAGAATAATAAGCCAGCCTCTCCGCCAGCAAATCCACAAACGCTTCCCGATCGATATCCACCATCAGTGTCGTATTAGGTTTATTTCCGGTCAGCGAATAGTAATCCACCACCGTCATCCCCTGGGTATATTTCCCCGCGGTTTCCACGCCCACCCAGCGTTCCACGGTTGTGAACATCTCAGGCTTCAGCAGCCAGGCAATGGTGCACGGGTCGTGCAGCGGTGCGCCGTGAAAGCCCCACTTCTCGGCTTTGTGATACTCCATAAAGAAGTCGAGCAGTTCGGCCACGGTTGTCGCAACCGGGTTGCCCACCGAGCGGAAGCGCTGAATATCGTCCGCCATAATCTGCGCGCGGTGGGTAACATCCAGCCCCGCCATCACAATCGGTAAACCCGACTGGAAGACAATTTCCGCTGCTTCCGGGTCGACAAAGATGTTGAACTCCGCCGCAGGCGTCCAGTTCCCAAGCCCCATCGCACCACCCATAATCACGATGCGGGCGATTTTCTTATGCAGTTCCGGGTGGCTGTTTAAGAGCAGTGCGACGTTAGTTTGCGGGCCGGTTGCCACCAGCGTCACGGGTTCAGCACTTTCACGCAGCACCTTCGCCATCAGCTCAACGGCCGTGCAGTTTTGCGGCGCAAATCCCGGTTCCGGCAGTGCCGGGCCGTCAAGCCCTGATTCGCCGTGCACATTGTCGGCAATGATCAGCTCGCGCATTAGCGGCTTAACCGCACCGCCTGCCACCGGAATATCCGTGCGTTTTAACAGCGTGAGCATCCGCAACACGTTGCGCAGGGTTTTATCCGGGGTCTGGTTTCCGGCTGACGAGGTGACAGCTTTTAAGTCCAGTTCAGGGGAGGCAAGAGCAAGGACGAGGGCGATCGCGTCATCATGACCTGGATCGCAATCGAGAATGATAGGCAGTGCCATAGAGTTCTCCATTTTTAGCGTTATTTTGTGACAAGGGTAACGCTGCAATGTGACGCCGACGAGAAGAAGAGATGTAAAGCGTGAAGCAGTGCGCAATCCGCAGATTGCGCACTGAGAGGATTAATGCAGGATTTTGGCGAGAAAGTCTTTTGCGCGTTCAGATTTCGGGTTGGCGAAGAACTCTTCTTTCGGCGAGTCTTCTACGATCTTGCCTTCATCCATAAAGATCACGCGGTTGGCCACTTTACGGGCGAAGCCCATTTCGTGCGTCACCACCATCATGGTCATCCCTTCATGCGCCAGTTCAACCATCACATCCAGCACTTCGTTGATCATTTCAGGATCGAGCGCAGAGGTGGGTTCATCAAAGAGCATGGCTACCGGATCCATACACAACGCGCGGGCGATCGCCACACGCTGCTGCTGACCGCCGGAAAGCTGCGCCGGGAATTTATCGGCGTGAGCGGAAAGCCCCACGCGCTCCAGTAACTTCAGCCCTTTTTCGCGCGCGAGTTTTTTATCACGTTTAAGCACTTTTACCTGAGCCAGGGTCAGGTTTTCGATAATGGAGAGGTGCGGGAACAGCTCAAAATGCTGGAACACCATCCCGACGTGGGAGCGTAGCTGAGCCAGATTGGTTTTCTTGTCATTAACTTTGGTGCCGTTAACGAGGATCTCACCCTGCTGCACCGGCTCCAGGCCGTTGACGGTTTTGATAAGCGTAGATTTACCGGAACCGGACGGCCCGCACACCACCACCACATCGCCTTTTTTCACTTCGGTTGAGCAGTCGGTCAGCACCTGAAAGTGCCCATACCATTTAGAAACATTTTTCAGGGAAATCATTATACAGTCCTTTTCTTCAGCCAGCTGACCAACAGCGACGCGCTTAAACTAATCACAAAATAGACCCCACCTGCGAAGAGGACCATCTCGACCTGCGTACCATCACGCTCACCGATGGTGGAAGCGGTACGGAAGAAGTCTGCCAGGCTGAGTACGTATACCAGAGAGGTATCCTGGAACAGCACGATGCCCTGAGTCAGCAGGAGTGGAACCATGGCGCGAAACGCCTGCGGCAGAATGATGAGCTGCATCGACTGCCAGTGCGTCATCCCCAGCGCCAGTGCAGCACTGGATTGCCCACGCGAGATACTCTGGATACCCGCACGGATAATCTCTGAGTAGTAAGCGGCCTCGAACATGGAGAACGCCACCATCGCTGAGATCAGGCGGATGTCGGTTTTCGGTGATAGCCCCAGGACGTTCTGCAAGAAGCCTGGAACAATCAGATAAAACCACAGCAGCACCATGACCAGCGGAATGGAGCGGAAGACGTTAACGTAGGCGGTAGCAAACCAGGCGAACGGTTTAAAGCTCGACAGGCGCATGACCGCCAGCAATGTTCCCCAGACAATACCAATGACGATGGCGATAACGGTGATTTTTAAGGTAATCACCAGGCCATCCAGCAGGTATGGCATGGAAGGAACGATGGAACTCCAGTCAAAATCGTACATTATTTGCCTCCCAGATTGCCCGGCAGGCGAATTTTGCGTTCAACCAGGTTCATCACCAGCATGATGAAAGCGTTAATCAGAACATAGGCGAGCGTTATCGCGGTGAAGGATTCCCACGCATGGGCGGAGTAATCCAGCAGTTTGCCTGCCTGTGCCGCCATATCAACCAGACCGATGGTGGAGGCGATGGCTGAGTTTTTCACCAGGTTCATCATCTCTGAAGTCATTGGTGGAACAATCACGCGGTAAGCGTTAGGCAGCAGCACATAACGGTAGGTTTGTGGCAGCGTTAGGCCCATCGCCAGACCGGCATTCTTTTGCCCGCGAGGCAGGGACTGAATGGCCGCACGTACCTGCTCGCACACGCGGGCCGCGGTAAACAGCCCCAGACAAAGCATCGAGGAGACAAAGAACTGAATGTTCGGATCGAGTTCTGACTTAAACCACATGCCAATATTTTCAGGCAGCAGTTCAGGCACAACCAGATACCAGGTAAAGAATTGCACAATCAGCGGAACGTTACGGAACAGTTCCACATACAGGGTGCCAAGGGTTGAAAGAAAGCGGTTAGGGACGGTACGTAAAATACCGAACAGCGAGCCGACAAGAAACGCGATTATCCATGCCGTAATGGATAGCGCGACAGTGACCTGAAAGCCGCTCCATAACCAGCCAAGATAGGTGGTGTTGCCGAACGGGGCTTGTTGCAGAAAAATGCCCCAGTTCCAGTCGATTGACATAATAAACTCCAGAAAAAAAAGGGTAGCAGCGCTACCCTCGAAGATTGGTGAGAAGCTAATTTTCGCGCTGAGTGGGGAACGACCACTCAACGTATAGTCTGTCCGTGCTTCCCGACAATCGAGAGGGCAGGAGGTCCCGCCCCTGTTGTTCTAATTAGTTAAGAGCCTTGTCGTTTGGTGATTTGAACAGTGCTTTCATGTCGTCAGACAGTTCAAAGTTCATATTGAGATTTTTTGGCGGAATTGGGTTCTTGAACCACTTGTCGAACCATTTTTCCGCTTCGCCGGAGGTCTGCGCCTGAGCGATGGTGTCATCGATCAGTTTTTTGAAATCAGCGTCATCTTTACGCAGCATACAGCCGTAAGCTTCTTTGGATTGCGCGGTGCCGACGATTTCCCAGTTATCTGGTTTTTTCGCTTTAGCACGCTCGCCTGCCAGCAGTGCGTCATCCATCATGAACGCCACTGCACGGCCGCTTTCCAGCGTACGGAAGGAGTCGCCATGGTCTTTCGCACTGATGATGCGCATATCCATTTTCTTCTCGTCGTTCAGCTTGTGCAGCAGAACTTCAGAAGTGGTACCGGATGTCACCACAACCGCTTTGCCTTTCAGGTCAGCAAAATCTTTAATCTCGCCGCCTTTCTTGGTCAGCAGGCGGGTACCTACCACGAAGATGGTGTCAGAGAACGCAGCCTGTTTCTGGCGCTCAAGGTTATTAGTGGTTGAGCCGCACTCAAAATCGAAGGTGCCGTTTTGCAGCAGAGGAATACGGTTCTGCGAGGTGATAGGAATCAACTTCACCTGTAAATCAGGCTTGTTCAGCTTTTTCTTCACGGCTTCAACGATGGCGTTGGAGTAATCCTGTGAATAGCCCACGACTTTTTGCGTGTTGTCGTAGTAAGAGAACGGGACAGAAGATTCACGGTGGCCGACCACGATCACGCCGTTTTTGGCAATCTTGTCGAGAGTGCTCCCGGCAGCCGGAGCGTCTTCAGCGTGGACAACGCCTGCGGACATCCCCATAACCAGCATTGCTGTGGCCAGTTTACGTAATTGCATACCCAACTCCTTTTTTATCAGCGCCAGTGACGCATTGATACCCATTGTGATGTTGTTATATCTCGCGCTATGCGAGTGCAGTGTTATGCAAGCTTGTTAACATTTAGTCTGGCTTAATGTAAAGATTTTGCTGCGTTATTGTTTATTTTTGCGAAGCACGCCGCACCATTCAGAGGCAAAAATCTCCCGTTGCACCGTTTCGGTGCTACCGGTGATCTACGCTGGTGCGACAAGGTTGCACGTTAAGCCAAATTGCGTTTACCTGAATAAACAAAGCAATAGGCGTGCCAGAATTGAACTTTGGAGGGAACTGTCGGGTGGCGCTGACGCTTACCCGACCTACGGGAACGAAATGTAGGCCGGGTAAGCGTCAGCGCCACCCGGCAAAGGAGGTAAGGTTATTTACTACGCTGACGCAGGCTCATCAGTACGGCGCCAAAGCCAAACAGTGCGGTCAGGATCCACAGCGGCCAGTTGCCGGTACGGGCGTATGGCGTTAACCCGGTGGTTGGCGTGACCTTTGTGGTCAGCACGTCGCGGGTGAACTGCGGAAGCATGGCCTGAATTTCGCCCTGCGGGCCAATGACGGCGGTAATGCCGTTGTTGGTGCTACGCAGCAGCGGTCGCGCCAGCTCCAGGGAGCGCATACGCGCCATCTGGAAGTGTTGCCACGGGCCAATCGATTTGCCAAACCACGCATCGTTAGAGATGGTCAGCAGATAGTCGGTGTCCGGGCGGAAGTTATCGCGCACCTGCTCACCGAGGATAATTTCGTAGCAAATGGCGGCCGTCAGCGCGAAACCGTGCGCGTGCAGCTGAGGCTGAACGTACGGACCACGGCTGAAAGAAGACATCGGCAAATCAAAGAACGGCGCCAGCGGACGCAGAATCGACTCCAGCGGCACAAATTCACCGAACGGCACCAGGTGGTTTTTGTTATAGCGGTTAGTGGAGTTGTAGCTGTATTCACTGTCCTTGCCGAGCGTGATTATCGTGTTGTACGTGTCATAACGGTTCTGCGGATTCAGACGCGCATCGACAATCCCGGTGATCAGCGTACTGCCACGCGCACGCAGTAAATTATCCATCATGCTCAGGAACGGTTGCTGATTGATTTCGAGGTCAGGAATGGCGGATTCCGGCCAGATAATCAGCTGGGATTTTCCCATCACCTGCTCGGTCGCGCCGGCATAGATTTTCAGCGTGTTGATTAGCTGCTTTTCGTCCCACTTCATTGCCTGCGGGATATCGCCTTGCACCATCGATACCTGCGTTGCCCGTGCGGGCTCCAGGGTAAACCACTGGATGTAACGCAGCGGGAAGGGCAGGGCGAACAGTACCAGCGCCGTGACCAGCGGTTTCCAGTTGCGCGTGATAAGCGCAAGCACCAGCAGGCCACTGACCACCATCAACAGGAAGTTAATCGCCTCCACGCCCATCACCGGGGCCAGACCTTTTAACGGGCCATCAATCTGGCTGTATCCGAACTGCAACCACGGGAAGCCGGTCAGCACCCAGCCGCGCAGGAATTCCGTAATTTGCCAGACCACCGGAGCCGCAATGGCAACCCGCACCCAGCTGGTTTTCGGCCACAGGCGGGAAAGAATACCGGCGAACAGGCCAGTATAGAGCGAGAGATAGGCAGCAAGCAGCACAACCAGGAAGACGTTAACCGGGCCCGGCATCCCGCCAAACTGCGCGATGCTGACATAGACCCAGTTAATGCCAGAGCCAAACAGCCCCAGCCCCCAGAAGTAACCGATGGCTGCGGCCTGCACAGGGCGGCGGTTCAGGGTTAACCCCTGTAGCCCCATCAGGGAAATAATGGCGGCAGGCCAGATATCATAAGGAGAAAAAGCCAGCGTACCGCTGGCTCCGAGTAACAGCGCCAGCAGCAGTCGGACGCGCTGGCGTTCAAGTAATGGGGCAAATGCCATTTACATTAATCTTCCAGTTTTGGCACCGGTGAGTCATCCGGCGTTCTGACATGAACCTGAATAATACGTCGGCTGTCGGCCATAGCGACCTTGAATTGGTAACCGTCGATGTCAACGGATTCACCGCGAGCCGGAAGATGCCCAAAAGCCTGCATCACCAGACCGCCAATGGTATCGACCTCTTCATCGCTGAAGTGCGTACCGAAGGCGTCGTTGAAGTCTTCGATTGAGGCCAGTGCACGCACGGTCCAGGTGTGGCGGCTGAGCTGACGGAAGTCGATATCTTCTTCTTCGTCGTACTCGTCTTCGATTTCGCCCACGATCAGCTCAAGAATATCTTCGATCGTGACCAGACCCGAAACGCCGCCGAATTCATCAATAACAATCGCCATGTGGTAACGCTGTGAGCGGAACTCTTTCAGCATCCGATCCACACGTTTGCTTTCCGGCACAACCACGGCCTGACGTAACACTTTTTCCATGCTGAAGGCTTCGGCATCGCTGCGCATAAACGGCAGCAGATCTTTCGCCATCAAAATCCCTTCGATGTGATCTTTATCTTCGCTGATAACCGGGAAACGCGAGTGGGCAGACTCGATAATGACATCGAGGCACTCGTCGAGCGTTTGGTTGCGTTTCAGGGTGATCATCTGCGAGCGGGGGATCATGATGTCGCGGACGCGCTGGTCGGCGATGTCCATGACCCCTTCGAGCATTTCGCGCGTATCTTCGTCGATAAGGTCGTTTTGCCCGGAATCACGAATCAGCTCCAGCAGTTCATCACGGTTTTTCGGCTCGCCGTGGAAAAGCTGGTTCAGAATGAGGGAGAAGAATCCCTTTTTACTGTTTGTCGTGTCGCTACTGTGTGAATTGTCGTCGCTCATGGCGTTTGTTAAGGGTTCTCTTGTAAGTTCAATATTTACCGCCGCGCTATTTCCTTACGCGGCGGCATGTTAGCCGGTCTGTTGACTGACTATTCTTTCTCGGCAATGTACGGATCCTCATAGCCCAGAGCAAGCATTATCTCTGTCTCGAGGGACTCCATCTCTTCCGCTTCGTCATCTTCAATATGATCGTAACCCAGCAAATGCAGGCTGCCGTGTACGACCATATGCGCCCAGTGGGCCTCAAGCGGTTTTTGCTGCTCTTTGGCTTCCTGCTCTACCACCTGACGGCAGATGATCAAATCACCCAGCAGCGGCATCTCGATACCCGGTGGAGCTTCAAACGGGAAAGAGAGCACGTTGGTCGGCTTATCTTTCCCGCGGTAGGTCAGGTTAAGCTCATGGCTTTCGGCTTCGTCCACCAGGCGAATCGTAACTTCTGATTCTTCCTGAAACTGGGGGATGACCGCATCCAGCCATTTCTGAAATTGTGCCTCTTCCGGCATTCCAGAATTATCTTCACAGGCCAGCTGTAAATCGAGGATCACCTGACTCATTTTTGTTCTTGCTCCTGCGCTTCGCGCTTACGTTCTGCGGCCAGTTCGGCCTTTCGCTTCTGCTCTGCTTCTTCCCATGCTTCATAGGCGTTGACGATGCGCGCCACCACCGGGTGACGTACGACGTCTTCGCTGTGGAAGAAGTTGAAACTGATTTCATCCACTTCGGCCAGCACTTCGATGGCGTGACGCAGGCCGGATTTGGTACTGCGCGGCAGGTCAATCTGGGTCACGTCGCCGGTGATAACGGCTTTTGAGTTAAAGCCGATACGCGTCAGGAACATCTTCATCTGTTCGATGGTGGTGTTCTGGCTCTCGTCCAGAATGATGAAGGCATCGTTGAGGGTACGGCCACGCATGTACGCGAGGGGAGCCACTTCGATAACGTTACGCTCAATCAGTTTTTCAACTTTCTCGAAGCCCAGCATTTCGAACAGCGCGTCGTACAGCGGGCGCAGGTACGGATCGACTTTCTGACTCAGGTCGCCTGGCAGGAAGCCAAGTTTCTCGCCCGCTTCAACCGCCGGACGGGTCAGCAGAATACGACGGATATCCTGACGCTCCAGCGCATCTACGGCCGCGGCGACCGCCAGATAGGTTTTCCCTGTCCCGGCAGGGCCTACGCCAAAGGTGATGTCATGGTCGAGGATATTGGCGATGTACTGCGCCTGGTTTGGCGTACGCGGCTTAATCACGCCACGCTTGGTCTTGATGTTAATCGCCTTGCCATAGTCAGGCACGCTTTCAGCGCTCTGCTCAAGTACTCGCGCCTCTTTAATGGCGAGGTGGATCTGTTCTGGCTCGATGTCCTGAGTCTGGCCGCGCATCGGGGCGGTATCGACATACAGACTGCGCAGAATGTCCGCAGCCGCATTGACGCAAATAGAGCGTCCGGTGAGTTTGAAGTGATTATCGCGACGATTGATTTCGATACCCAGACGTCGCTCCAGTTGTTTGATGTTGTCATCAAACGGCCCGCACAGGCTCAGCAGGCGAGCGTTGTCTGCAGGCGTTAGGCTAATTTCACGCGTGTCTATATTCAAACCGTTCCTCTTTGAGTGTTTTGTAGGTCTGGCACCATAAAACTGTCATTACCGAAAGTATTCACGCCACAGAATAAAGGCGCAAGCATTGCTATCGATATTGGGGGCGTCGAGGGGAAATACAAGGCCTGCCAGAAAGGCAGGCCTGGACGAATTAAGGCTGATAGATACCTACGCCAGAATCGTTTTCTTTACGGGTACGGGAGATAACGGATTCCGGGGATTCAGCAATACGCAGACCCATTTCATCCTCGGTACGCACAAGCTTCGCGCGCAGCGAGTTGGTCAGCACTTCGACAATCTCAACGTCGACGAATTTCCCAATCATATCCGGGGTGCCTTCGAAGTTCACCACGCGGTTATTTTCGGTACGACCGGAGAGCTCCATAATGCTCTTACGGGACGTGCCTTCAACCAGAATACGCTGGACAGTACCGAGCATCCGACGGCTCCAGGCGTTGGCCTGCTGGTTGATGCGCTCCTGGAGAATATACAGACGCTGTTTTTTCTCTTCTTCCGGAACATCGTCAACCATATCGGCCGCCGGGGTGCCAGGACGTGCAGAGAAGATGAAGCTGTAGCTGACGTCGAAATTCACGTCGCCGATGAGCTTCATGGTGCGCTCAAAGTCATCTGTAGTTTCGCCAGGGAAGCCGACGATAAAGTCGGAGCTAATCTGGATATCCGGGCGTGCGGCAAGCAGCTTACGGATGGTGGCTTTGTATTCCAGCACCGTATGCGGGCGCCCCATCAGGTTCAGCACGCGGTCAGAACCACACTGGATAGGCAGGTGCAGGAAGCTCACCAGTTCCGGTGTGTCGCGATAAACATCGATGATGTCATCGGTAAATTCCATCGGGTGGCTGGTGGTGAAGCGAATGCGGTCGATACCGTCAATGGCCGCCACCAGACGCAGCAGTTCAGCAAAACTGCCGGTGCTGCCGTCATAGTTCTCGCCACGCCAGGCGTTAACGTTCTGGCCCAGCAGGTTTACTTCGCGTACGCCCTGTGCGGCAAGCTGTGCGACTTCAAACAGAACGTCATCTGCCGGGCGGCTGACTTCTTCACCGCGGGTGTAAGGCACCACGCAGTAAGTACAGTATTTGTTGCAGCCTTCCATGATGGAGACGAACGCGGTCGGGCCATCAGCACGCGGCTCTGGCAGACGGTCAAATTTTTCGATCTCCGGGAAGCTTACGTCAACAACCGGGCTACGATTGCCGCGAACCTTATTGATCATCTCAGGCAGGCGGTGCAGGGTCTGAGGGCCAAAGACGATATCCACATAAGGGGCTCTCTGGCGGATCAGTTTGCCTTCCTGCGACGCAACGCAGCCGCCAACGCCGATGATCAGGTCCGGATTTTTACGTTTGAGAAGTTTCCAGCGACCTAACACATGAAAGACTTTTTCCTGCGCTTTTTCACGAATTGAACAGGTGTTTAGCAGCAGCACATCGGCTTCTTTCGCATTTTCAGTCAGCTGGTATCCGTGGGTTGTATCCAGCAGATCGGCCATCTTGGATGAATCGTATTCGTTCATCTGACAGCCCCAGGTTTTTATATGGAGTTTTTTAGTCATCGACTTGCTCAGCTCAGGATTGCAAGCCGCGTATTGTAATGCTTTGGTGCGGTTGTGACCAGTATGAAGGTTGTCAACCTCTTGCCCCTAAAAATCCGGTAAACTTAAGGGATTCTGCAATAAGGAAAATTGACCATGACACTCCAACAAACCGAAATTGCCGTTGTCGGCGGCGGTATGGTCGGCGGCGCACTGGCGCTTGGGCTGGCGCAGCAGGGATTTGAGGTAACGGTCATTGAACAGGCCGCGCCTGTGGCATTTGATGCCACAGCAAAACCCGATGTCCGAATTTCTGCGATCAGTGCCGCTTCTGTCGATCTTCTTCGTGGGCTGGGCGTATGGGATGCCGTGCTTGCGATGCGGGCGCATCCCTACAGTCGACTCGAAACATGGGAGTGGGAAAATGCCCATGTGGTGTTTGATGCCGCCGAGCTGAAATTGCCGCGGCTGGGTTATATGGTGGAAAACAACGTCCTGCAACAGGCGCTATGGCAGGCGCTGGCGGTGCACCAGAAGGTGACGTTGCGTGTCCCTTCGTCGCTCAAGGCCCTGCATCGTCATGAAGGTGGGTATCGCCTGACGCTGGATAATGATGATGAAGTTGCCGTGAAGCTGGTGGTAGGGGCTGATGGCGCGAACTCGCAGGTCAGACAAATGGCGGGGATCGGCGTTCATGCCTGGCAGTACCAGCAATCCTGTATGTTAATCACCGTGCAGTGTGAAAATGACCCGGGTGAGAGTACCTGGCAACATTTCACGCCAAACGGCCCACATGCCTTTTTGCCGCTTTTTGACAACTGGGCATCGCTGGTGTGGTACGACAAACCGGCGCGTATTCGTCAGTTGCAGGGGCTATCGATGGCGCAGCTACAACATGAAGTTATGCGCCACTTCCCGGGCCGTCTGGGACATGTGACGCCGGTTGCCGCCGGAGCATTCCCGCTGACCCGTCGGCACGCATTGCAATACGCCCGCGAAGGGCTGGCGCTGGTCGGGGATGCGGCACATACCATTCACCCGCTGGCAGGGCAGGGCGTCAATCTGGGGTATCGTGACGTTGAAGCGTTGCTGGATGTATTAACTAGCGCGCGTGCGCACGCTGAACCCTGGGCGAACCAGCAGGTACTAAAACGTTATCAGACGCGTCGTATGGCGGATAACTTCGTGATGCAATCGGGGATGGATCTGTTTTACGCCGGGTTCAGTAACGACTTAGGGCCGGTGCGAATTTTGCGTAATATTGGGCTGATGGCGGCAGAGCGTGCCGGTGGTCTGAAGCGTCAGGCGCTGAAGTATGCTCTCGGACTCTAATCATTTTTCCCTCTCCCCGTGGGAGAGGGCCAGGGTGAGGGCATCAGGCCGCACAATTCTGTACAAAAACAAAAAAGCCCGCAGAGCGGGCTTTTTTGTTACTAAGTGGCTGGGGTGCAGGGATTCGAACCCCGGAATGCTGGTATCAGAAACCAGAGCCTTACCGCTTGGCGACACCCCAATTGCGTTAAACAAACTGCTTAACGACTTTTTAAATTGGCTGGGGTACGAGGATTCGAACCTCGGAATGCTGGTATCAGAAACCAGAGCCTTACCGCTTGGCGATACCCCAACAATTTTTTCTAGCTTACCGACATAATCGATAATGTACTAATTTGGTGGCTACGACGGGATTCGAACCTGTGACCCCATCATTATGAGTGATGTGCTCTAACCAACTGAGCTACGTAGCCAGTACTGCGTTCTTCGATGGCTGGGGTACCTGGATTCGAACCAGGGAATGCCGGTATCAAAAACCGGTGCCTTACCGCTTGGCGATACCCCAATACCGCGGAGAACCGCAAAATCGAAGAAATATGGCTGGGGTACCTGGATTCGAACCAGGGAATGCCGGTATCAAAAACCGGTGCCTTACCGCTTGGCGATACCCCATCCGTGCAACGCTTACCTGGGAATGGTGCGGGAGGCGAGACTTGAACTCGCACACCTTGCGGCGCCAGAACCTAAATCTGGTGCGTCTACCAATTTCGCCACTCCCGCAAAAAAGATGGTGGCTACGACGGGATTCGAACCTGTGACCCCATCATTATGAGTGATGTGCTCTAACCAACTGAGCTACGTAGCCATCTTTTTTTCGCGTTACCTTATCGGCGTTGCGGGGCGCATTATGCGTATAGACCCTTGCAGCGTCAACACCTTTTTCATCGAAAATAGCCGGAATGTGACTGTTTGGTTAGGTTGCGAACAGCGTGGCCGAATATTCGGCAATTATTGGTTATTAATCGGTTTTGTCCAGCAAAAGACAATGCAAAAAAAACAGGCCCCGGAGGGCCTGTTAGTCATTCAGACAATCATTTATATGCCGACTGGTGAACGCCTACAGCACGTCCTGACGGGTCGTTCATGGATTTGAACGATTCGTCCCATTCAATCGCTTTTGCGGAAGAGCAGGCGACTGACGGGCCACCAGGCACACATTCCGCAGCACTTGGTACCGGGAACAGCTCTTCAAAGATTTCACGGTACAGATAGGCTTCTTTGGAACCCGGCGTGTTGTACGGGAAGCGGAAGCTGGCGGTTTCCAGTTGTTGGTCGGAAACCTGTTTCGCCGCTACCTCTTTCAGGGTGTCGATCCAGCTGTAACCTACACCGTCAGAGAACTGCTCTTTCTGACGCCACGCAACGCTTGCCGGCAGGTAGGATTCAAAACATTCACGAAGGATATGTTTTTCCATTTTGCCGTTGCCGCACATTTTATCCTGCGGGTTAATACGCATCGCCACGTCGAGGAATTTCTTATCGAGGAACGGCACGCGAGCTTCCACGCCCCAGGCCGACATCGCTTTGTTGGCACGCGCACAGTCAAACATATGCAGCGCCTGAAGTTTGCGGACCGTCTCTTCATGCAACTCTTTGGCATTCGGCGCTTTATGGAAGTACAGGTAGCCACCGAAGACTTCATCAGAACCTTCGCCTGACAGCACCATCTTAATGCCCATCGCTTTGATCTTACGGGACATCAGATACATCGGCGTAGAGGCGCGAATGGTGGTCACATCATAGGTTTCGATGTGGTAGATAACATCGCGGATCGCATCCAGGCCTTCCTGCACGGTGAAATGAATTTCATGGTGCACGGTACCGAGGTGGTTTGCCACTTCCTGCGCGGCTTTCAGGTCAGGAGCACCTTCCAGGCCAACGGCAAAGGAGTGCAGCTGTGGCCACCAGGCTTCTGAACGTTCCTGATCTTCCACACGACGCGCGGCAAATTTCTTGGTGATGGCGGAAATCACAGAGGAATCCAGACCACCGGAAAGCAACACACCGTAAGGCACGTCGGACATCAGGTGGCTTTTAACGGAATCTTCCAGCGCCTGACGCAGTTCGGCTTTGTCGGTTACGTTGTCTTTCACTGCATCGTAGTCGAACCAGTCGCGCTGGTAATACTGGCGGATCTCGCCGTCTTTACTCCACAGGTAGCTGCCTGCCGGGAACTCTTTAATGGTACGGCAAACCGGCACCAGGGCTTTCATTTCAGACGCTACATAGAAGTTACCGTGTTCATCATGACCCATATACAGCGGGATAATCCCGATGTGATCGCGGCCGATCAGCCAGGCGTCTTTTTCGCTGTCATACAGCGCGAAGGCGAACATACCCTGCAGGTCGTCCAGAAACTCTGGCCCTTTCTCCTGATACAGCGCCAGGATAACTTCGCAGTCAGAACCAGTCTGGAAAGCGTAGCGGTCGCCGTATTCAGCGCGCAGTGCCTGATGGTTATAAATTTCACCGTTCACAGCCAGCGCGTGCGTTTTTTTCTCGTTATACAGCGGCTGTGCACCAGCGTTGACGTCAACAATAGACAGACGTTCATGCGCCAGAATCGCTTTATCGCTGGCGTAAACGCCTGACCAGTCCGGGCCGCGATGGCGCATCAGGCGGGACAGTTCAAGAGCCTTTTTACGCAGTTCGCCCGCGTCAGTTTTAATATCCAGTACGCCGAAAATTGAACACATAACCTTCTCCGTTAACCCTGTTGCTTTGTAATGTTGCTTGCTTATGAAAATGCCGCAAAGGGGGAGGGCGCGCAAGGGTTTTACGGCCTGAAACGGAAATAGTGCAATAGCAATTGCTGAATGTTGAAAAAAGAGTATGTCCTGAGCGCTTTTATTGTTGATTATTCAATAAATGATAGTTTTTGTTAGATGGAGTTGTGTTTGTCAGGGGCGAAAATGAAAAACCACGCTCTGAGGCGTGGTTCTGAATCAGATAACGTCAATTTCATCGACTGAGGGGTAAATCCAGCTCGGCCGGAACGGCATGGAGTCGATATCGTCGAGGGTGGATACACCGGAAAGCACGAGGATCGTCTCAAGACCGGCCTGGAAACCGGCGAGAATGTCGGTACGCAGGTTGTCACCCACAATTACGGTCTGCTCAGAGTGGGCCTGCATTTTGTTCAGCGCAGCGCGGATGATCCACGGGCTCGGTTTACCGACAACAAACGGCTTACGGCCGGAGATTTTTTCGATACCGGCACACAGCGCCCCGCAGGCCGGATAAAAACCGCGGCCGTGGGTATCCGGGTTGGTGGCGATAAAGCGCGCGCCATTGGCGACAAAGTACGCTGCCTTATGCATCATCTCCCAGTTAAAGGAGCGCGTTTCACCCACAATCACAAAGTCCGGGTTCACATCAGTGATGGTAAAGCCCGCTTTATACAGCTCGTGGATCAGCGCGCCTTCACCCACTACGTAGGCTTTTTTCCCTTCCTGACGTTTCAGAAAATCAGCCGTTGCCATTGCGGAGGTATAAAACACCGTGTCCGGCACGTCGACACCCGCCGTCGCAAAGCGGTTAGCCAGATCCTGACCGGTTTGGGAAGGGTAGTTCGTGAGAAGAACCAGTGGCATTCCTTTGTCGATGATGCGGTGTAAAAACTCCGCAGCACCCGGCACGGCAACGTTGTCGTGCATCAGCACGCCGTCGATATCACAAATTACATTCTTAATGGTCATGGACAATCCGACATCAAAAAAAGAAGGCGTTACTATAAGATCCGATCAGGATTCCAGCAAATGCTGGAGCAGGATCCCGTTAAGCATGGCGCGTTTTACCAGCGCGAAAGCACCAATCGCTGAGCGGTGATCCAGTGTTGAGCGCACCACAGGCAGATTCTGGCGAAACGCTTTCAGCGCCTGGGTGTTAATACAGCCTTCGATAGCCGGTAATAACACTTTTTCTGCTTCGACAATTTCGCCCGCGATCACCACTTTTTGCGGGTTAAACAGGTTGATGGCAATGGCAATGGTTTTACCCAGGTGGCGACCAACCTGTTCGATAACTTCACAGGCCAGCGCGTCGCCTTTGTTGGCGGCTTTGCAAATTGCGCCAATTTTGCAGTCGTCGAGGGTCACGCGGCTTTGGTAACCCTGTTCAAGTAAGTGACGAACCCGGTTTTCTATTGCGGCGTTGGCGGCGATGGTTTCAAGGCAGCCGAAATTACCGCAGTGGCAGCGTTCGCCCAGCGGCTCTACCTGGATGTGACCAATCTCGCCCACGTTACCGTTGCGGCCAATAAAAATGCGGCCATTTGAGATAATGCCTGCGCCCGTACCACGGTGAACACGCACCAGAATAGAGTCTTCGCAGTCCTGGCTCGCACCAAAATAGTGCTCAGCCAGCGCCAGAGAACGAATGTCATGGCCGACGAAGCAGGTCACTTTAAAGCGTTTTTCCAGTGCCTTGACCAGCCCCCAGTTCTCTACCTGAATATGCGGCATATAACGAATCACACCACTTTCAGGGTCGACCAGACCCGGCAGGATCACCGAGATAGCAATCAGCTCGCGGATCTTGCGCTGACAGGTTTCAATGAAGTGCGCGATGGTATTAAGCAGCGCGTGCTCCAGCGTTTCCTGGGTGCGTTCCGGCAGCGGGTAATGTTCTTCGGCAATAGCTTTGCTGCTCAGATCGTAGAGGGTAAGCGTGGTGTCATGACGGCCAAGACGGACGCCAATAGCATGGAAGTTACGGGTTTCGGTAACAATGGAGATGGCGCGGCGCCCCCCGGTGGAGGCCTGCTGATCGACTTCTTTAATCAGGCCGCGCTCAATAAGCTGACGTGTAATTTTTGTCACACTGGCGGGAGCAAGCTGGCTTTGTTCGGCTATCTGAATGCGTGAGATTGGCCCGTGCTGGTCAATCAGGCGATAAACTGCCGCGCTGTTAAGTTGTTTAACGAGATCGACATTACCGATTTGAGCTTGTCCGCCTGGTGTCATACTTTTACTTACTCAGTGACGACCTCGTTACCATTAACGATGGTCTTAATAATTTTATAATCGTGTGTGAAGGCTGTCAGGTTTGCAATCATACCTGGCGCAATCTCACCGAGCTGTTTATCCACGCCCATCGCGCGAGCCGGATAAAGCGTTGCCATGCGCAGCACTTCATCAAGCGCGATTCCGCAATGTTCGACCAGGTTACGCACCCCTTCGATCATTGTCAGCGCGGAGCCACTCAGCGTGCCGTTTTCATCCACACAGAGTCCATTACGGTAGTATATTGTTTTACCAGCAAAAATGAACTGGTCAATATCTGCCCCTGCCGGTGCGGTTGCATCGGTTACCAGGCACAGCTTATCGCCTTTCAGGCGCTTGGCATTGCGGATGTTGGTGTAATCGACGTGTAACCCATCGGCAATAATGCCGCAGTAGACGTCTGGCTCATCCAGAATCGCGCCGACCAGACCCGGTTCACGACCGGTGATGTATGGCATGGCGTTATAAAGGTGGGTCGCAAAGGTAATACCTGCGCGAAAGCCGATTTTCGCTTCTTTAACCGTGGCATTAGAGTGGCCGGCAGACACTACAATCCCGGCCGCAGCCAGTTTGCTGATAATCTCTGGTCCGGTCATTTCTGGTGCCAGCGTCACTTTGGTGATTACATCGGCGTTGGCACACATGTAATCGACCAGCTCCGCGTCCGGTTTACGCACATAATCCGGGTTATGGGTGCCTTTCTTGACCATGTTCAACCACGGTCCTTCCAGGTGCAGGCCCAGGGCCTGATTAGGGTGTTTTGCCAGGTACTCGCGCATCACGCGGATACCTTTTTTCATCAGCTCATCGCTGCTGGTGATAAGCGTTGGCAGATAGCTGGTGCAACCCGATTTTTCATTGGCTTTTTGCATGATTTCCAGCGTTTCAACGGTCACTGCTTCTGCGGTGTCGTTAAACTGCACTCCGCCGCAGCCGTTAAGCTGTACGTCGATGAAACCGGGGGAGATTACTGCTCCATTGAGTGAGCGCTGTTCAATCTCCGGCGGCAGTTCTGCCAGCGGACAAACACGTTCAATCAGGCCATTCGCGATAACAATCGCGTGGTCATCCAGAATTTCATGGCCGGTATAAATCCGACCGTGGGTTAAAGCGTACATAACGACCCCCGGTTTAAAAAAAAGCGACCGCCCCTGCATACAGAGGCGGTTATTCAATTACAGACCTTTGATGTTCTCTGCTTCTAACTCGTTGAAGTATTTCAGCGTTTTCACTTTCAGCTCCATCGTGGACGGTTCGTCACACACGACGACGGCTTTAGGATGCAGCTGCAGGCAGCTGATGGTCCACATGTGGTTAACGTTGCCTTCAACGGCAGCCTGGAGTGCCTGCGCTTTCACGCCGCCCAGTACCAGGATCATCACTTCTTCGGCATCCAGCAGGGTGCCTACGCCAACGGTCAGGGCGTATTTTGGAACCTGGTTCACGTCTCCGTCAAAGAAACGGGAGTTTGCCACGCGGGTGTCATGGGTCAGCGTCTTAATACGGGTACGGGAAGCCAGAGAAGACGCTGGTTCGTTGAACGCGATATGACCATCGTTGCCCACGCCACCCATGAACAGGTGGATTTTACCGTAAGAACGGATTTTTTCTTCGTACTGACGGCATTCTGCGTCAATATCAGGCGCGTTTCCATTCAGCAGGTTAATATTTTCAGCTGGGATATCAACGTGATCAAAGAAGTTGCGGTGCATGAAGCTGTGATAGCTCTCAGGATGTTCCTTTGGCAGGCCAACATATTCATCCATGTTGAAGGTCACAACATGTTTGAAGCTAACCTGGTCCGCTTTGTGCATTTCAACCAATGCTTTGTATGCGGTCAGCGGTGTGCCGCCAGTCGGAAGACCAAGAACGAAAGGACGATCGGCGGTCGGTTTGAACGCATTAATGCGGTTAACGATATGACGAGCGGCCCATTTACCGACTTGTTCAGCTGTTGCCAGGGGAATCAGTCTCATTGTTCACCTCTAGAGTTAAAGTAAAAAAGTGGGCGGATGGTTCTCGAACCTGAACTAAGAGTAACCTGGAACCTGTCAGGCTGGATGAATCCGTCTTGATTTTTTGAATGATAAAATAAGTTTTCACTGTTAGCCAGTGAAAGGGAGGGTTAATAACGATATTTGGTGACAAAAATCACAAAAAATACGTGTTTAATTTGCGATACGAATTAATTTTTCACACACTCAGAATGCCAGTGAATCATCAACCGTTGTTATAGGTTAGTGACACAATAAAAACACAGCTGAGAACGTGCCTTAAACGGGGTCTCATAGGGGGAAGAAAGTGAGTATTCTAGGTTATTTACAAAAGGTTGGCCGCGCGCTTATGGTGCCGGTTGCCACGCTGCCTGCCGCAGCGATATTAATGGGTATCGGTTACTGGATTGACCCGGTAAGTTGGGGCGGTGATAACGCTCTGGCAGCGCTGTTTATTAAATCGGGCTCCGCCATTATCGATCACATGTCAGTCCTGTTCGCGATTGGTGTGGCTTATGGTATGTCCAAAGATAAAGACGGTGCAGCTGCGCTGACCGGCTTTGTCGGTTTCCTGGTGTTAACCACCCTCTGCTCCCCAGCAGCGGTGTCCATGATTCAGAAAATCCCTCTGGATCAGGTTCCTGCCGCATTCGGGAAAATTGAAAACCAGTTCGTGGGTATCCTCGTCGGTATCATCTCTGCGGAACTGTACAACCGCTTTAGCGGCGTTGAGCTGCCAAAAGCGCTGTCCTTCTTCAGCGGCCGCCGTCTGGTGCCGATTCTGACCTCCTTCCTGATGATTGCTGTCGCATTCATCATGATGTACATCTGGCCGGTTATCTTTGATGGTCTGGTGAACTTCGGTGAGCACATTCAGAAACTGGGTTCTGTCGGTGCGGGCGTGTATGCGTTCTTCAACCGTCTGTTGATCCCGGTTGGTCTGCACCACGCGCTGAACTCCGTATTCTGGTTCGACGTTGCCGGTATTAACGATATTCCTAACTTCCTGGGTGGCGCACAGTCCATCGAAGCAGGTAAAGCGGTTGTGGGTATCACCGGTCGTTACCAGGCGGGCTTCTTCCCAATCATGATGTTCGGCCTGCCGGGTGCAGCGCTGGCTATCTACCACTGCGCGCGTCCAGAGAACAAAGCGAAAGTGCTGGGTATCATGATGGCGGGTGCGTTCGCAGCCTTCTTCACTGGTATCACCGAGCCGCTGGAATTCTCCTTCATGTTCGTGGCACCAGTACTGTATGTGATCCACGCCGTGCTGACCGGTATCTCCGTGTTCATCGCCGCAAGTATGCAGTGGATTGCCGGTTTCGGCTTCAGTGCGGGTCTGGTGGATATGGTGCTTTCTTCCCGTAATCCGCTGGCGACCCACTGGTGGATGTTGATCCCACAAGGTCTGGTGTTCTTCGCTATCTACTACGTGGTGTTCCGTTTCACTATCACCAAATTCAACCTGATGACCCCGGGTCGTGAACTGGCTGTTGCCGGTAGCGAAGCGGATGGTCAGGACGTGAATGTGAGCGCGGATAAAGACCAGGACGTTGCAGGTCTGGCGCGTCAGTACATCGCTGCTGTCGGTGGCTCTGACAACCTGACCGGTATCGATGCGTGCATCACCCGTCTGCGTCTGAACGTAAAAGACTCTTCCCTGGTGAACGAAGCGCTGGCAAAACGCCTGGGTGCATCCGGTGTTATCCGTCTGAACAAAACCAGCGTGCAGATTATCGTTGGCTTCGTGGCAGAAAAAATTGCTAACGCCATGAAAACCACCGGGCCGGTAGCGGCAGCGGCAGCAACCTCTGCTCCAGCAGCAGCGGCGCCAGCGGCGGCAAAACCTCAGGCTGTACCAAACGCAACCACCATTGCTGCACTGGTTTCCCCAGTGACCGGTGAAGTGGTTGCCATTGAGCAGGTTCCTGATGAAGCCTTCGCCAGCAAAGCTGTCGGTGACGGTGTGGCGGTGACACCAACGGAAAAAACCGTGGTATCTCCGGCAGCCGGTACGATTGTGAAAATCTTCAACACCAACCATGCGTTCTGCCTTGAAACCGAAAAAGGCGCGGAAATCGTCGTCCACATGGGCATCGATACCGTCGCGCTGAACGGTAAAGGCTTTACCCGCCTGGTGGAAGAGGGTGCAGAAGTGGTCGCAGGCCAGCCGATTCTGGAAATGGATCTGGACTTCCTGAACGCCAATGCACGCTCCATGATAAGCCCGGTGGTGTGCAGCAACATCGACGACTTCAGCGGCCTGGTGCTTCAGGCGAAAGGTCAGGTGGTTGCAGGCCAGACACCACTGTATGAGATTAAAGGCAAGTAATCGCTCCTGAGTAGAGTCATGCCTTAAGCGGCGGGGGTTATCCTCCGCCGCTTTTTTTTGCAGCATTTGCCCCCATTATTTACGTCCTGGACGTTTTAAAGGGTTGTCACTGCGCCCTGCTTATAAGATCATATGCCGTTATACGTTGTTTACGCTTTGAGGAACCTACGATGAGTGAGGCTGAAGCCCGCCCGAGTAACTTTATTCGTCAGATCATCGATGAAGATCTGGCCAGTGGTAAGCACACCACAATTCATACCCGTTTTCCGCCGGAGCCGAACGGCTACCTGCATATTGGTCATGCAAAATCCATCTGCCTGAACTTTGGCATTGCGCAAGACTATAAAGGGCAGTGCAACCTGCGTTTCGATGACACCAACCCAGTAAAAGAAGACATCGAATACGTTGAGTCCATCAAGAACGACGTGCAATGGCTGGGCTTCAACTGGTCTGGCGATATCTGCTACTCCTCTGACTATTTCGATCAGCTGTTTGCTTACGCAGTAGAGCTTATCAATAAAGGTCTGGCGTACGTCGACGAGCTTTCTGCCGACGAAATCCGTGAATATCGCGGCTCGCTGACCGCGCCGGGTAAAAACAGCCCATACCGCGACCGCAGCGTAGAAGAGAACCTGGCGCTGTTTGAAAAAATGCGTGCCGGTGGTTTCGAAGAAGGCAAAGCCTGCCTGCGTGCTAAAATCGATATGGCGTCACCGTTCATCGTGATGCGCGACCCGGTGCTGTACCGCATTAAGTTCGCGGAACACCATCAGACGGGCAACAAGTGGTGCATCTACCCGATGTACGACTTCACCCACTGCATCAGCGATGCGCTGGAAGGGATCACTCACTCACTGTGTACGCTGGAATTCCAGGACAACCGTCGTCTGTACGACTGGGTGCTGGATAACATCACCATTCCTGTGCATCCGCGTCAGTATGAGTTCTCTCGTCTGAATCTGGAATACACCGTGATGTCCAAGCGTAAGCTGAACCTGCTGGTCACTGACAAGCACGTTGAAGGCTGGGATGACCCGCGGATGCCGACCATCTCTGGCCTGCGTCGTCGTGGTTATACCTCTGCGTCCATTCGCGAGTTCTGCAAACGTATCGGCGTCACCAAGCAGGATAACACCATTGAGATTGCCTCTCTGGAATCCTGCATCCGTGAAGATCTGAACGAAAACGCGCCACGTGCGATGGCTGTTATCGATCCGGTTAAACTGGTTATCGAAAACTACCCGCAGGGTGAAAGCGAGCTGGTGTCCATGCCTAACCATCCGAGCAAACCGGAAATGGGCAGCCGTGACGTGCCATTCAGCGCGGATATCTGGATCGACCGTGCTGACTTCCGCGAAGAAGCCAACAAGCAGTACAAGCGTCTGGTGCTGGGTAAAGAAGTGCGTCTGCGTAACGCCTACGTGATCAAAGCTGAACGCGTAGAGAAAGATGCAGAAGGCAATATCACCACTATCTTCTGTACCTATGATGCAGAGACCCTGAGCAAAGATCCGGCTGATGGCCGTAAAGTGAAAGGCGTTATCCACTGGGTGAGCGCAGCACACGCGCTGCCGGTTGAAATCCGCCTTTACGACCGTCTGTTCAGCGTACCTAACCCAGGTGCGGCGGATGACTTCCTGGCAACCATCAACCAGGAATCTCTGGTGATCAAGCAGGGCTTTGCGGAACCTTCACTGAAAGACGCTGAAATCAGTAAAGCGTACCAGTTTGAGCGTGAAGGTTACTTCTGCCTGGACAGCCGTTACAGCACCGCAGAAAAACCAGTATTTAACCGTACTGTGGGTCTGCGTGATACTTGGGCGAAAGTCGGCGAATAATAACGCTTGCCTGGTCAATGAGAAACAAACGCCGCTTATTGCGGCGTTTTTTTTATTTAATGATCATGCCATTAACGGCATGGCGAAAGTGATATAGAGAAATAGACAGGTCAATGAGCAGCTACTTATTTTTCTCAAAAAAAGTTTGTTGAATTACGGAAAGGCAGAACCGGTGGAAATAAACGCAAACCACTCTTATTAGCCTCTGAATTTAATCGCTTTCCCCCGTGAAATCTCGCTTCGCGCGAAATGTTACAAATCACTACCAATTATGTGCACTTCGTCATAATCCTGACTTTTGGCTGCTAAAAAGCATTGATAATTCGCGTCGCGAAAAATAACCTAAAGACGGTAGTTAATTCGAGGGTATTTCTAACTACCCCTGACCTTTTGGTCTTTTATATTTTCGCCGTTTTAGGCGTTTTAATTCGTCAAAGAGGAATAATCTATGCGTACGTTCAGTGGCAAACGTAGTGCGCTGGCGCTGGCTATTGCCGGTGTGACAGCAATGTCGGGCCTGGTTGTCGCGCCAGAAGCTAAAGCGGCAGGTTTCATCGATGATTCTACTCTCACGGGCGGTATCTATTACTGGCAGCGTGAACGTGACCGTAAAGACGTCACCGAAGACAAATACAAAACCAACCTTTCTCACTCCACCTGGAACGCCAACCTGGATTTCCAGTCTGGTTATGCCGCCGATATGTTCGGCCTGGATATTGCGGCATTCACCGCAATTGAAATGGCAGAAAATGGCGACAGCGGCCACCCGAACGAAATCGCATTCTCTTCCAGCAACAAAGCGTATAAAGAAGACTGGTCAGGGGATAAAAGCGGAGTCAGCCTGTATAAGGCCGCTGCGAAATTCAAATATGGCCCGGTATGGGCACGTGCAGGTTATATTCAGCCAACCGGACAAACGCTGTTAGCGCCGCACTGGAGCTTTATGCCTGGTACTTATCAGGGCGCAGAAGCCGGCGCGAATTTTGACTACGGCGATGCAGGTGCATTGAGCTTCTCGTATATGTGGACCAACGAGTACAAAGCGCCGTGGCATATCGAGATGGATAAGTTCTACCAGAACGATAAAAAAACCAAAGTTGATTATCTTCACTCGCTGGGCGCGAAGTACGATTTCAAAAACGACCTGGTTCTTGAAGCCGCATTTGGTCAGGCTGAAGGCTATATCGACCAGTATTTTGCCAAAGCAAGCTACAAGTTTGATATTGCTGGCAGCCCATTAAGCACCAGCTATCAGTTCTACGGTACGCGCGACAAAGCCAGCAGCGGTACGGTCAACGATATTTACGACGGCACGGCGTGGTTACAGGCGTTAACCTTCGGCTACAAAGTGGGCCAGGTCGATTTACGTCTTGAAGGGACATGGGTGAAGGCCGAAGGCCAGCAGGGCTACTTCCTTCAACGTATGACCCCAACCTACGCGTCCTCTAACGGTCGTCTGGATATCTGGTGGGATAACCGTTCAGACTTCAACGCCGATGGCGAAAAGGCTGTCTTCTTCGGCGCCATGTATGACCTGAAAAACTGGAATCTGCCAGGCTGGGCGGTGGGGGCTTCGTACGCTTATGCATGGGATGCAAAACCGGGCGATATGGCCACACCAGACGCGTACTACGATCCGAACTATCGTCTGAAAGAGTCCTCTTACAGCCTGGATGCGATTTACACCCTTCAGGATGGTCGCGCGAAAGGCACGATGTTCAAACTGCACTTCACTCAGTACGACAACCACTCCGATATCCCAAGTTACGCGGGCGGTTACGGCAACATCTTCCAGGATGAACGTGACGTGAAATTCATGGTGATTGCCCCGTTCACAATCTTCTGATGAACAGACCGGCGGGTTAAGTCCCGCCGGAATGGAGACTGAAAATGATGAAAAAAATCATAATCGTCGCGATGCTGGCATCGGGGCTGGTGGCTTGTGTGCAGACTCAGGCACCAAAAGAGGACTCACGTCTGAAAGAGGCTTACAGCGCCTGTATTAATACCGCTGAAGGCTCGCCAGAAAAAATCGAAGCCTGCCAGAGCGTGCTTAATGTGCTGAAGAAAGAGAAGGCGCATGAGCAGTTCGCCACTCAGGAAAACGTCCGCGTGATGGATTACCAGGCCTGTATCCAGGCGCGTAAAACCGGAAACGATCAGGAAGTGGCGAAGCGTTGCGATCAGATCTGGAAAGAGATCCGCAACAACAATAAATAAGAATTGCACTACGCCCGGTGGCGCTGCGCTTACCGGGCCTACAAAGGTGTCATAACCCGTAGGCCCGGTAAGTGCAGCGTCACCGGGCTTTTTGGCGCAAAAAAAAGCCAACCTTTCGGCTGGCTCAGAGTATGAAAAGAGTACTTACTTCGCGTCGTGCGCGTGATCATTTTCGCGGCAATCGCCTTCCGCACAGTGGCCGTACAGGTACAGGCTGTGGTTGGTCAGACGGATGCCATGACGGGCCGCGATTTCACGCTGGCGCGCTTCGATAGAGTCGTCACTAAATTCAATGACCTTGCCACAGTCGAGGCAGATCAGGTGATCGTGATGGTGCTGCTGGGTCAGTTCGAAAACAGATTTACCGCCTTCGAAGTTATGACGGGTAACAATGCCCGCGTCATCAAACTGGTTCAGCACGCGATAAACGGTCGCCAGCCCAATTTCTTCACCCATGTCGATAAGACGCTTGTAAAGGTCTTCCGCACTGACATGGTGATTGTCTGGTCCCTGAAGCACTTCAAGGATTTTTAACCGAGGAAGCGTAACTTTCAGGCCAGCCTTCTTTAATGCGGTATTGTTGTCAGTCATGCGGAATCTGTCCTGTTGCTAAACGATTCACTTCTAAGGAAGAAGTGACAGAGAATGCACTTGGGATAATGCGTATCATTATAGAACTGCCATGTCTAAATGAAAACTGCAAGTCTCAAGCAAAGTATGCTTATAAAAACGTGGTATCACCAACAAACTTGTTCGATAGCACCCACGTATTGCCAGGGGGATATTGTACAGGTCTGAGCGAAAAAGTTAAAAGTTTGTAGCAATTAATTTAATCGGTTTGACCCGGTCAAGCGGGCGCAACCGAAGCTGCGCCGCTCATTATCAGGCGTTAAGGATGTCGTCCAGGTTCAGTTCTTCGCGGACCTGCTTAACCCATTTTTCAACGCGTTCTGCGGTCAGTTCAGGCTGACGGTCTTCATCAATAGCCAGACCCACAAAGTGATCGTCGTCGGCCAGGCCTTTAGAGGCCTCGAAGTGGTAACCCGCCGTTGGCCAGTGACCCACGATAGCCGCGCCGCGTGGTTCAATGATGTCGCGGATGGTGCCCAGCGCGTCACAGAAGTATTCTGCGTAGTCTTCCTGATCGCCACAACCGAACAGTGCAACCAGCTTACCGTTGAAATCAACTTCTTCCAGCGTCGGGAAGAAATCGTCCCAGTCGCACTGTGCTTCACCGTAGTACCAGGTCGGAATACCCAGCAGCAGGATGTCATAGCCTTCGAGATCTTCTTTGCTGCTCTTGGCAATGTCATGCACATCGGCAACGTCTTTACCGAGCTGTTTTTGAATGTTTTTTGCGATATTTTCGGTATTGCCGGTGTCACTGCCGAAGAAAATGCCGATGATTGCCATGAGTAAAATAACCTCTTGAAACTTAATGGTATGGTGGCGCAATTTGTCCACGGATAAGGGCAATAATAGCAGAACAGACAACCCTGCGGAAACAGCTATCACGCAGGACTGCACTCTGTGCTACATGAAAAAGGTGAGAAAGGGAGTTTTCTGACTTATGCCTTGCTGTGCAATTTTTCGAGTTGCGCGATCAACATCTCTTCAATCAGCTCGCTGCGGCTGATATCACGGGCGCTGGCAAGCTCGTTGAGTGCATCAACGGCATCGGCGTTGAGTTTCAGTTCGACACGCTTAAGCCCACGATTTTTATCGCGTTTAAGCTGGTTGCGTTTATTAATACGCAGCTGTTCATCGCGCGAAAGCGGATTTGTCTTGGGTCGTCCCGGGCGACGCTCATTCGCGAACAGATCTATTGTCGTGCGGTCCGTTTGTTCTTTGGCCATGATTTTGAGACTTCGGGGGAAAACAAGCCGCCCTGCTATTGCCCGGGCGATAAGCGCGCCATCATACATCACCCACATCGGCACGCCAACGACTGGAAGCCCGCAGGCTTCCGGTCGCTGACTTTTTAATCAATTTGCAGTATCAGAGAGATAGCGACGGATAGCGCGAAGCACGGCTTCCGGTTTTTCAGCGTGAACCCAGTGCCCGGCACCGGCGATCACATGAGCTCGTGCTTCGGGGAACTGCCTGAGCAATTCATCACGGCAGGCTTCGGTGACATAAGGTGAATTACCACCGCGCACAAAGAGGGTAGGGTGTTGCCAGGCCGGAACCGGCTGCCAGCCGACGATTTCTGAATATTGATCCCACAGCACCGGCACGTTGAAGCGCCACTGGCCGTCGACAAAGGATTTCAGCAGAAACTGCACCACGCCTTCTTCATTAAGATGTTCGCGCATGATGGCCGCGGCCTGCTGGCGTGTGGAAACACCTGAGTCGGTCACCGCATTAATAGCGGCAAAGATCTCATCGTGGCGACGCACGTCATAATCCACCGGGGCAACGTCAATCACCACCAGGCCGCTAATGCGTTCCGGCGCGAGCGCGGTCAGTGCCATAACGGCTTTGCCTCCCATTGAATGCCCGATCAGCGTCACCTTTTCGAGGTGATTGGCATCCAGCGTATCCAGAAGATCCTGCGCCATTGCGGCGTACGTCATCTCTGGCGAGCGCCCGGAAAGACCGTGGTTACGCATATCCACCTGCAAAATATCGTGATCGCTAACCAGATCCCGCGCCAGTACACCCAGGTTATCCAGGCTGCCAAAAAGACCGTGAACCAGTACGATGGGAGAATTATTGTTCGGCGATTGTGCAGATTGCGCTCGGGTATTCAATTTCATGGCAAAGTTCTTTTTTTACGTATGTCAGGTTAGGGTATCATGTTGACCATTCTGCCGCCCGGCTGCAAGGATCCAGTTTAATCTGACTTTTGCCGCCAACCTGGCTTGACGCTATCCGCTGTTGGGATTTGACCTTATAATCCCAACGACTTGTATTCAGATAAGATATCGCACTGGATTAAGATGAAAACAATCGAAGTTGATGACGAACTCTATCAGTATATCGCCAGCCAAACGCGGCATATCGGGGAGAGCGCGTCCGACATTTTACGGCGTATGCTTAAAATTTCCGCCGCCTCACAGCCTGTCACTCCTGTCGCGAAAGATGTCGTGTCCCAGCCGAGCGTTGTGGTGCAAGCCAAACCTGCCATGACACCTGCGAAAGATAAAGTTCGTGCGATGCGCGAACTACTGCTCTCTGATGAGTATGCAGAACAGAAGAAAGCGGTTAACCGCTTTATGCTGGTGCTGTCTACACTCTACTCACTGGATAACAAAGCGTTTGCTGAAGCGACCGAGTCGCTGCATGGTCGTACTCGCGTCTATTTTGCGGGCGACGAGCAGACGCTGTTGCAAAATGGCAATCAAACCAAACCCAAACACGTGGCTGGTACCCCGTATTGGGTGATCACCAATACCAACACCGGGCGCAAGTGCAGCATGGTCGAACACATCATGCAGTCCATGCAGTTCCCGGCGGAATTGATTGAAAAGGTTTGCGGTACAATTTAACCCTTGCATAAGAAGGACCAGGCAATGGCAAATCACAGCCGTGCAGGCCAACCTGCACAACAAAGCGATTTGATTAACGTCGCCCAACTGACCGCTCAGTACTATGTGCTGAAGCCGGTGGTAGGCAACGCGGAACACGCAGTGAAGTTTGGTACATCTGGCCACCGCGGTAGCGCGGGGCGCCACAGCTTTAACGAACCGCATATTCTGGCCATTGCCCAGGCCATCGCGGAAGAGCGCGCTAAAAATGGCGTTACTGGTCCGTGCTATGTAGGGAAAGATACCCACGCCTTGTCTGAGCCTGCATTTATTTCCGTACTGGAAGTGCTGGCCGCCAATGGCGTAGACGTCATTGTGCAGGAAAACAACGGCTTTACCCCAACGCCGGCGGTGTCCAACGCGATTCTGGTGCACAACAAAAAAGGTGGTGCGCTGGCTGATGGTATTGTTATCACGCCATCCCACAACCCGCCGGAAGACGGTGGTATCAAATACAATCCACCTAACGGCGGCCCGGCTGATACCAACGTCACCAAAGTGGTGGAAGATCGTGCTAACGCCCTGCTGGCAGATGGTCTGAAAGGTGTGAAACGCATTTCTCTGGATGCCGCGATGGCGTCTGGTCATGTGAAAGAGCAGGATCTGGTGCAGCCATTTGTTGAAGGGCTGGCGGATATCGTCGATATGGCGGCTATCCAGAAAGCAGGCCTTAAACTGGGTGTGGATCCGCTCGGCGGCTCTGGTATCGAATACTGGAAACGTATCGCAGAGCATTACAAGCTGGATCTGACCATCGTGAACGATCACGTCGATCAGACCTTCCGCTTTATGCATCTGGATAAAGACGGCGCTATCCGTATGGACTGCTCCTCTGAATGCGCAATGGCTGGCCTGCTGGCGCTGCGCGACAAATTCGATCTGGCGTTTGCTAACGACCCGGATTACGACCGTCACGGTATCGTCACCCCGGCAGGGCTGATGAACCCGAACCACTATCTGGCGGTAGCGATCAACTATCTGTTCCAGCACCGTCCACAGTGGGGCAACGATGTTGCCGTGGGTAAAACGCTGGTGTCCTCTGCGATGATTGACCGTGTGGTTGACGCGCTGGGCCGCAAGCTGGTGGAAGTACCGGTTGGCTTCAAATGGTTCGTTGATGGCTTGCATGACGGCAGCTTCGGCTTTGGCGGCGAAGAGAGCGCGGGTGCATCCTTCCTGCGTTTTGACGGCACGCCATGGTCCACCGACAAAGACGGCATCATTATGTGTCTGCTGGCGGCAGAGATTACTGCCGTAACCGGGAAAAACCCGCAGGAGCACTACAATGAGCTGGCTGCACGTTTTGGTGCGCCAAGCTACAACCGTATCCAGGCGTCAGCGACCTCTGCGCAGAAAGCCGCACTGTCTAAACTGTCCCCGGAAATGGTAAGCGCTAACACGCTGGCCGGTGATCCTATCACTGCGCGCCTGACGGCAGCACCGGGTAACGGTGCGTCTATTGGCGGCCTGAAAGTAATGACCGACAACGGCTGGTTCGCCGCGCGTCCGTCCGGTACGGAAGATGCGTACAAAATCTATTGTGAAAGCTTCCTCGGCGACGAACACCGTAAGCTGATTGAGAAAGAAGCGGTGGAGATTGTCAGCGAAGTGCTGAAAAACGCGTAAGTGCGGTTTGTGTGCCGGGCGGTACTGCGTTTGCCCGGCCTACAACAGCGATCGTAGGCCCGGTAAGCGCTAGCGCCACCGGGCTTTTTTTTAACTATGCTTATTCTTCAATTCAAATCTCGGCGATACCAGACCGTACAGCGTCCAGCCCATAAAGGTCACCATCGCGCCGTATAGCATCGCTTCCTGGCCAGACGAATAGAGCGCATAGAAGCTGTAAATCGCCCCAATCAGCGCCACGATGTTGGCCACTCTGGCTTTGCCCGGATCGACTTTCGCCACCTTCTGAATAATCACCAGTGCCGCCATCGACAGGATGTACGGAATGATGTTCGTGACTACCGCCAGGTTTACCAGCACGTTGAACTGGCTGTTCAGCGACGGGCTGATGGTCATGAGCGACAAACCACTCTGGAAGATAACAATCGCTAACATGCCCTGCACCGGCGCATCTGCTTTCGTCACGCGGGAGAAGATTTTCGGGAAATAACCTTCATCTGCGGATGACTTAAACACCTGCGCAATAGTGAACTGCCAGCCGAGCAGTGAGCCACAGCAGGACATCACCATCAGCCCCATGATCACTTTGCCGACGGTTGGGGTAAACATCTGCGCAAAGGCCAGCCCGAACGGCGCGGTGGAATTGGCGAGATCCATGTTAGGCACAATCCCGGCAATCACGTTGGTTGAAACGATGTAGATAACGGCAGCGCCCAGCGTACCGCCCAGTACGGCAATCGGGACGTTCTTTTCCGGGTTTTCGACAACTTCGGCATTCGCACAGGCAGATTCCAGACCGAGGAATGCCCACAGCGTCATGGCGATAGATGACCCCACCGCAGTAAAGAACGGTACATTGTGCGGGTTCCAGGAGTTGGCATACAGCGTAGGGCTAAACCAGAACCAGCCGATGATACACAATCCCACCACCGGGATGATCACCCCCCAGACAGTGATACTGCTGATCTGCCCGGTGATGCGCGCACCACCGAAGTTCGCAACGGTACAGATCCACAATACACAAATGGTGGCGATACCGATTTGTACCGGACTGAGCGTGGCACCGAACAGCTCTGTACCGTAACCGACAGCCGAAATGGCAATCGCCACGTTGGCAATCAGCAACGACACACCGTAGGTATAGTTGGCCATAAAGTTGCCCGACTTGCCGAAGGCATACTCTGCATACCCACCCATGCCGCCTGATTTCCGGCTGAACATCCCGCACTTGGCAAAGGCCCACGCCAGCGCCATTGAGCCAACGGCGGTCACCAGCCAGGAGATAATCGAGATCGTACCGACTTCTGCGAGCTTGGTAGGCAGCATGATAATTCCCGACCCCATCATGTTTACCATGGTGAGGATGGTCAGCTGCACCACGCCCATTTTGTTAGACTTACTCATAATTTTTCTCCTTTCAGCAACGACGGCTGAGCGGCAGGTTGCTTGATGACGTTACAGCGAACGTGTTTGCGGCCGTCACACTCTTCCACGTACACGCCCTGAAGCTCTGGCGCAAAGCCTGGCAGCAGGTTGATCCCTTCTTCCAGCGCGGCAAAGTAGCGCAGCACTGCACCGCCCCAGACTTCGCCCGGCACAACGCACAGTACGCCTGGTGGGTAAGGGAGGGCGCCTTCGGCGGCAATACGGCCTTCGGCATCGCGCAGGGACACCAGCTCCACCTCACCGCGCAGATAGGCATAGTTAGCGTCCTGGGGTGACATCACCACGCGCGGGAAATGAGACTTACGGAACATCTCTTTTTGCAGCTGCTTCACGTTATTACGCGCATACAGGTCGTGCATTTCCTGGCAAATCTGCCGCAGGGAATAGTCGGCGTAGCGTTCCGGGTATTGCTTACAAATCGATGGCAGCACCTCTTTTAACGGCGCATCGGTCTGGAGCAGTTTTTCGAAGCGCACCAGCTGAGCCACAAGCTGCTGCAATTTGCCCATATCCTCTGCCGGAGTCAGCAGGAACAGGATGGAGTTCAGGTCGCATTTTTCCGGGACAATGCCGTTTTCACGCAGGAAGTTCGCAAGAATGGTTGCCGGGACGCCGAAATCCTCGTACTCACCGGTACGGGCATTGATGCCCGGCGTGGTCAGCAGCAGTTTGCACGGATCGATAAAGTACTGATGCTCGGCATAGCCTTCAAAGGCGTGCCAGTTTTCGCCGGGGACAAAGTGGAAGAAGCGCAGGTCAGTGGCAATTTCTGCCGTATCCCAGCTTTCCCACGGGCGGCCATCTACGGTTTCCGGCACGAACGGACGCAGGAACTGGCAGTTTTGCAGAATAAGTTTGCGTGCTTCGATACCCGTGACCACGCAATCCATCCACATGTTGCGACCGCTCTGGCCCTCATGCATCCGGGCGTTGATGTCCAGCGCCGCAAACAGCGGATAGAACGGGCTGGTGGAGGCGTGCATCATAAAGGCGTTGTTGAGACGCTTATGCGGCACATAGCGCTGCTGGCCTTTGATGTGACTGTCTTTTTTGTGGATCTGCGAGGTTTGCGAGAAGCCAGCCTGCTGTTTATGCACGGACTGAGTGACCAGGATCCCCGGATCGTTTTCGTTCAGCTCAAGCAGCAGCGGCGAGCAGTCGGCCATCATCGGGATAAATTGCTCGTAGCCCACCCACGCAGAGTCAAACAGGATGTAATCACACAGGTGGCCAATGTTATCCACCACCTGACGGGCGTTATAAATGGTGCCATCGTAAGTACCAAGCTGGATCACCGCCAGTCGGAACGGGCGCTGGTCACGGGCGCGGCCCGGAGCGACTTCGGCGACCAGCTCGCGAAGATAGCTTTCTTCGAAGCAGTGCGCATCAATCCCGCCAATAAAACCGTACGGATTACGTGCTGTTTCCAGATAAACCGGCGTTGCACCGGCCTGTAACAGCGCTCCGTGGTGGTTGGATTTATGGTTATTACGATCGAACAGCACCAGGTCGCCAGGTGTCAGCAGGGCGTTTAAAACCACTTTGTTTGATGATGACGTGCCGTTCAGCACAAAGTAGGTTTTATCGGCATTAAACACTTTTGCGGCATGTTGCTGGGCAATACACGGGGCACCCTCGTGGATCAGCAGATCGCCCATGGCCACATCTGCGTTGCACAGATCTGAACGGAACAGCGTTTCGCCAAAGAAATCAACAAACTGATTTCCGGCCGGATGACGGCGGAAGAACTGGCCACCCTGATGACCTGGGCAGTCAAACGCGCTATTACCCTGTTTGACGTAGTCTACCAGGGCACGGAAGAACGGCGGACGCAGCTGGGTTTCGTACTTTTGTGCGGCGGCCTCAAGCTGACGGCCATAGAAATCATTGCTGGTGTCAGAGCATTCAAAAACACCCTGAATACGGGACAAATATTCTGCCGGAACAATTTCTTCTTTATGTGTGGCAATAAAGACGGGGATCCCAAATCCCGTTGCTTCTATTTCTTCTATAGCACCACTGGAAATATCGCTGATGGCTAAAACTACGGCTGCAACATCAATATAATCAGAAGCACTCACATCCACCATTTCGCGCGTGGTGGTAAAGCAATCAGGACATGAACGGCTGGCAGCAATTTTTAAACTTTTCATCTTTATCTCTTTATTTTAGGCAATAGGAGGCCTTCGATTCTTCGCAAGAAAAAAATCGATAATTTACCGGAATAAAAAGCAAAGCCTGACCTCTGATAAAAAATCAGTTAATTGCTTTTTACAGAATTAAATCCAGTCCGTCCGGCTACGGAAGAGCCTGGAACAAGAGAAATGAGCGCACGTGTTCACAGGCAGTAGCCTGTAAAGTAAGGTTTTTTAGAATAACCTGTAAGCAGATGCGCCAGAAGTCGAAGGACTACCGGGCATTAAAGAGATGAAAATCGAAGCAGTTACGGTGGGCAAACATCATAATATGAGTTGTCCGCCTTATATGGGGCATTAATCGATTGTTGTTTTCCATGTGTATTTTCCTTTCAGTAATTGAAAGCATGGTCATTCTATCCAGGAAAGGGCGGCAAACCGTGAAGGAGATCAACAATAATCGATCAGATCAGAAATAAATATTCTGTTTTACTGAATAACGCAGATCAAAATGCTGTTTTGTGTGTTTAATGTTAACGTTATGTTTTTGTATTGTTTTTATTGACGAAAAATAAGCCGTAAATAACGGCCTGGTTATTTTCTAATAGAGTTATGGGATGTTATTTGTTTTAATTAAAATCAAAATGAATAACTATTCAAATCATGAATCGATAACCGATACCGGTTTCAGTTAATAAATGGCGAGGACGCGCGGGGTCGACTTCGAGTTTCTGGCGAAGGTGTCCCATATATATGCGTAAATAGTGACTATGCTCGACAGCGTTTGGCCCCCAGACCTGATTTAACAGCTGACGCTGGGTGAGGACCTTACCGTGGTTGTTGAGCAAAACGGCGAGCAGGCGAAATTCAATCGGGGTGAGGTGGATCTCCTCTTCACCGCGCTGAATGCGGCGCGAAGCTAAATCAACCTGAATGTCGGAAAAGGTGTACACCGGCTCTGAAGGGGTTGTGGCGCTGTGTCGGCGCAGCGCCACGCGTAACCGGGCCTGAAGTTCGCCAATCCCGAAGGGCTTAATCAGATAGTCGTCAGCACCGGCATCGAGCGCTGCGATTTTATCTGTCTCTTCGGTACGGGCCGAGAGCACCAGAATGGGCATCTGGCTCCACTGGCGCACTTCGCGGATGAAATCGATGCCATCGCCATCCGGCAGCCCCAGATCGAGAATAACCAGGTCCGGCTTGCGGGTTGCGGCTTCGATAAGGCCGCGCTGAAGCGTCCCCGCTTCATGAACGCGCAGGCCGTCTCCTTCCAGCGCGGCGCGCAGAAAACGGCTAATCGCGAGTTCATCTTCAACAATCAGGACGTTAATCACAAATCCTCTGGTAATTCATCAAGTTCTGGCGGGGGATCAAGGGGAAGTGTAACACAGAAATGCGCGCCGCCTTCCGGGCGGTTCGCCGCTGAAATGGTTCCCCCGTGCACATCGATAATGGCCTGGCAAATCGCCAGCCCCAGCCCGACTCCAGGAATGGCCGACTCCTTATTCCCGCGCGCGAATTTCTCAAAAATTGCGTGCTCCTGCCCGGCAGGGATGCCAGGCCCGGTGTCCCAGACCTCGAGCTGCAGGGTGTGTGCCTCTACCGTTGCGTTAATGCCAATACGCGCTTTCTGACCGGCATATTTGGCGGCATTTTCCAGCAGGTTAATCAGCACGCGCTCGAACAGCGGCCCGTCAACGTGGATCAGCGTCAGCGGCTCCGGCAGGTTCAGCTCAATATGCCGGCCGCCCATTCCCGGCTCGAGCATTTTTAAGGCGCTGCCGACCACTTCCTCAAGCGTCAGCCACTCTTTTTTGAGGTTAAAACCACCGGACTGAATGCGTGCCATATCCAGCAAATTATTCACCAGCCGGGTGGTATTGAGCACATGCTGGCGTATTTCGCTGGCCTGCATGGCGTGGCTAGAGCCTTCCGCCGCCAGATCAAGCGTCAGGATCTCTGACTGACCAAACAGCACGGTGAGCGGGGTACGCAGGTCGTGCGACAGCGCCGCCAGCAGGGAGTTACGAATGCTCTCGCGTTCGCTGGCAAGCCTTGCCTGCTCTTCGCTGGCGGTGAGCGCCAGACGTTCAAGCGCGCTTGCGACCAGCAGGGTAAATGTCTCCAGCAGGCGCTGCTGCTCGGGGATCATCAACTGGCGCAGGTTGGTGGGTTCGACAATCACCAGCCCCTGATTTTTGTCGGCACTGCGCAGCGGCAGGATCTGGTACGGCACGCCTGGCAGCGTATCGGTCCCGGCACCGGCGGGTAAACCCTTGTCAAAACTCCAGCGGGCAATGGCTTCATCCCACGGCGTCATTCCGGTGGCTGACGTTAGCGGGCGCAGTACGCCATGTTCGTCAGGTAACAAAATCAGGTTGCTGGCATGAAACGTGGAGCGAATAAACTGCTCGCTGGTCTGGACGATATCCAGCGGCGTGCGGCCCACCGCCAGGGATTTGGACATCTCGTACAGATGGCGGGTGCGCTGTTCACGATAGCGGGCAATGCGCGCCTGATAGCGAACGCCCGCCGTCAGGTTCCCGATAACCAGCCCCACGGTAAGCATCACGCCAAACGTCAGGATGTACTGCACATCCGACACCGCCAGCGTGCCACGCGGTGCAATAAAGAACAGATCGAAGCTCACCACGTTGATAACCGTCGCCAGTACCGACGGCCAGCGGCCGTAGAAAAGCGCCACCACAACCACGCCCAGCAGGTAAATCATCACCAGGTTAGCGGCGTCAAAGGCGATCAGCCACTGGCTGGCAATAAGGGTTATCAGGGCGCAAAGTACCACGGCCACAAAGCAGCCGCGGATCTGAATACGCCATTTATCGCTAAACGCCCGGGCATCCGGCAGACGGCCTGGCAGGGGAGAGGGCTTGTCATCGAGCGCCACAATCACCAGGTCCAGATCCGGTGCGCGTCGGGCCAGCTTATCGGCAAAGGATTCGCGACTAAACCAGCGGCGATGCTGACGGCGACCAATCACGATTTTGCCGAGATTGTGTTCGCGCGCGTAGCGCAGAATGGCTTTGTCTTCTGACGGGTCGGAGAGGGTGGCGGTTTCAGCGCCAAGCTCCTGGGCCAGCCGGAGCGAGCTCAGGATCGCCCGGCGCTGGTTTTCCGGCAGCGCATGAAGACGAGGGGTTTCGACATACACCGCGTGCCAGACGCTGCCAAATTTTGCTGCCAGCCGGGCGGCTGTACGGATAAGTTTTTCATTGCCGCTGCCGTGATCGATACACAGCAGAATGGCATCCCGCGTGTGCCAGACGCGCTCTTGCCCTTGCAGGTCACGCCAGGCGCGCATCTGATCGTCAACGCGGTCGGCCGTGCGGCGCAGGGCCAGCTCGCGCAGGGCAATCAGGTTACCCTTGCGAAAGAAATGCTCAATGGCGCGTTCAGCCTGGCCTGCGATATACACTTTACCTTCGTGCAGGCGCTGGCGCAGATCGTCGGGGGGAAGATCGACCAGCACAACCTCATCGGCAGAGTCGAAGAACGGATCCGGCACGGTTTCCCGCACCTGAATACCGGTGACACCGCTGACCACGTCGTTCAGGCTCTCCAGATGCTGCACGTTCACGGTCGTAAAAACGTCGATGCCCGCTTCCAGAAGCTCTTCGACGTCCTGCCAGCGTTTAGGGTGGCGTGAGCCTGGCGCATTGCTGTGCGCCAGTTCGTCCATCAGGATAAGCGCAGGGCGGCGGGCGAGGGCGGCGTCCAGATCGAACTCAGTGACCAGACGCCCGCGGTGGTTGATACGCCGGGGCGGCTGCGTGGCAAGCCCGGCCAGCAGCGATGCCGTCTCTTTGCGCCCGTGCGTTTCGACGACGCCGATAAGAATGTCGAGCCCTTGCGCCCGTAGCCGCTGTGCTTCCGTGAGCATGGCAAAGGTTTTCCCGACGCCCGCACAGGCGCCGAAAAAGATTTTCAGTTTGCCGCGATGGGCTTCAGCGGTCTGTTCGAGCAGCCTGTCCGGGTCCGGGCGAATGGGCTCGTCGGTCATTTAGTTTTTCCTTAGCGCGTCCAGCGCCAGATTCAGCTCAACAATGTTCACGACTGGCATCCCGATGAAACTGACCAGCGGTTTTTGCGTATGTTCAGCCACCAGCTGGGTAACCTGTTCGATGGTCAGCTGGCGGGCGGCAGCCACGCGCGGAATTTGCCATGCCACCGATTCCGGCGTCAGGCTGTAATCCAGCCCGCTGGCGGAGGCGGTCACCAGCTCGACAGGCACCTCGCGGCTGGCCTGCGGATTGGCTGCACGCAGGGCGGCAACGCGTTCAGCGATCGCATGATCCAGATCCGGGTTGCTGCCGGCCAGATTACTGCCGCCGGAAGCCATCGGATTATACGGGCTTTCCGCCGTGGCGGAAGGGCGGCCCTGGAAGTAGCGGGCATCCGTAAAGTTCTGACCAATAAGGCGTGAACCACGGGTTTCGCCATCCTGCATAATCAGCGAGCCGTTCGCCTGATCGGTAAACCACCACTGGCCCAGCGCGGTGGTCACCAGCGGGTAAAGGCCGCCGGTAATCAGCGATAACAGAATAAACAGAAGTATAGCGGGGCGTAACATTGTCATTTGATTCACCTTTTAAACCAGCCCGAACAGAGTCAACAGCATGTCGATAACCTTGATGCCAACGAAAGGAACGACCAGCCCACCGAGCCCGTAAATCCACAGGTTACGGCGCAGCATGGCGGCGGCGGTCAGTGGCTTGTAGCTCACGCCTTTTAGCGCCAGCGGGATCAGGAAGACGATGATCAGGGCGTTAAAAATCACCGCGCTGAGAATGGCCGACGCCGGGGAGTGCAGATGCATGACGTTTAGCGCGTTAAGTTGCGGATAGGTTGCCGCGAACGCTGCCGGGATAATGGCAAAATACTTCGCCACATCATTGGCAATACTGAAGGTGGTCAGCGAACCACGGGTCATCAGCATCTGTTTACCGATGTGAACGACCTCAATCAGTTTGGTCGGGTTAGAGTCGAGGTCGACCATGTTGCCCGCCTCTTTCGCCGCCTGCGTCCCGGAGTTCATCGCAACCGCGACATCGGCCTGCGCCAGCGCTGGCGCATCGTTGGTGCCGTCACCCGTCATCGCCACCAGGCGACCTTCAGCCTGATACTGGCGGATCAGCGCCAGTTTGGCTTCTGGCGTGGCTTCTGACAGGAAATCATCAACGCCCGCTTCTGCGGCGATCGCGGCGGCGGTAAGACGGTTATCCCCGGTGATCATCACCGTTTTAATACCCATCTTGCGTAGCTGGGCGAAACGCTCTTTGATCCCGCCTTTAACGATATCTTTCAGCGCAATAACGCCCAGCACGTGCGATCCCTCTGCCACCACCAGTGGAGTGGCCCCCTGACGGGCAACGCTTTCGACCAGTTTGTCCACTTCTGGCGGGAAATGGCCGTTGTTGGCTTCGATATGGCGACGAATGGCGTCGACGGAGCCTTTGCGGATCATCCGGTCCTGGATGTTAATCCCGCTCATACGGGTCTGGGCAGTGAAGGGCACAAAGGTGGCATGAAGACTCTGTACATCGCGCTGACGCAGGTTGAAACGCTGCTTAGCCAGAATCACGATGCTGCGGCCTTCCGGTGTTTCATCGGCCAGCGATGAAAGCTGCGCGGCGTCAGCCAGCGTTTTTTCATCCACGCCAGGCGCGGGTAAGAAATCCGACGCCTGACGATTGCCGAGGGTGATGGTCCCGGTTTTATCCAGCAGCAGAACGTCCACATCACCCGCAGCTTCAACGGCACGTCCGCTGGTGGCGATAACGTTCGCGCCCAGCATCCGGCTCATGCCCGCCACACCAATGGCTGAAAGCAGCCCGCCGATAGTGGTCGGGATCAGACAGACCAGCAGAGCAACCAGCACAGTGATACTCACCGCCGTACCACCGTAGGCGGAAAACGGCCACAGGGTGGCGGTTGCCAGCAGAAAGACAATGGTCAAGGCAACCAGCAGAATGGTCAGGGCGATTTCGTTTGGCGTTTTACGACGCTGTGCGCCCTCGACCATGGCGATCATCCGGTCGAGGAAGGTTTCACCCGGGTTAACGCTGCACTGAATAACCAGCCAGTCAGAGAGAATGCGCGTGCCGCCCGTGACGGAGGCAAAGTCGCCGCCGGATTCACGGATAACCGGGGCGGATTCCCCGGTAATGGCACTTTCGTCTACCGAGGCCCCGCCTTCAATGACTTCGCCATCGCAGGGGATGATATCCCCGGCTTCGACCAGCACCACATCCCCTTTACGCAGCTCATCCGCCGGGACGTGATCCATCTGCGCGCCATATTTTGGCTCGCGCAATTTGCGGGCAAACGCGGTCTTTTTTACCCCTTTCAGGCTGTTGGCCTGCGCTTTACTGCGGCCTTCCGCCAGGGCTTCGGCAAAGTTGGCGAACAACACGGTGAACCACAGCCAGAGGCTGATTGCCCCGGTAAACAGCGCGTTTCCCACCAGATGACCGGTTCCCATCGCCACCGCCAGTGCCGTGGTGAGCAGGCTGCCAACCCAGACGATAAACATCACCGGGTTATGCCACTGAACGCGCGGGCTTAACTTTTTCACCGCATCCATTAGCGCCTGGCGAACTAAAGACGGTTCAAGCAGGGCCAGTTGTTTACGACTCATGACAAATTCTCCGCAAAATCAGCGTAAAGAGAGATATTCCGCGACCGGGCCTAACGCGAGGGCGGGGATAAAGGTCAGGGCACCGACCAGCAACACAGTGCCAATCAGCAATCCAGTGAACAGCGCGCCGTGGGTCGGTAACGTACCGCTGGTGGTCGGTTGGATTTTTTTACTCACCAGCGAACCGGCAATAGCCAGCACGGGCACAATGACGCCAAAACGGCCGACAAACATGCAAAACGCCAGCAGACAGTTCCAGAACGGGGAGTTGGCGTTCAGGCCCGCAAAGGCGCTGCCGTTGTTGTTGGCGGCAGACGAGACGGCATAAAGCACTTCACTAAAACCGTGAATGCCCGGGTTGAAGATGCCGCTGCGTCCCGCGTCGGTCATCAGCGCCAGCGCAGTGCCAAGCAGCACCAGTGCCGGAGTGACCAGGATAGCCAGCGCGGTGAGCTTCATTTCACGCACGTCGATTTTTTTCCCCAGGTATTCCGGGGTGCGGCCAATCATCAGCCCGGCGATAAACACCGCCAGCAGAACAAACAGCAACATGCCGTACAGCCCGGACCCCACGCCGCCAAACACCACTTCACCGATTTGCATCAGCCACAGTGGGATCATGCCGCCCAGTGCCGTAAAGGAGTCGTGCATCGCGTTGACTGCACCGCACGAGGCCGCCGTGGTGACAACCGCGTACAGGCTGCTCGCCAGGATGCCAAAGCGGCTCTCTTTTCCTTCCATATTGATGTTGCTACTGGCACCCAGCTGCATGAAGTGGCTGTTGCCATTCCATTCGGCCCACATCACCAGCGCAGCACAAACCACGAAGATAAGGGACATCGCCCAGAGCAGGGTGCGCCCCTGGCGGCGATCGTTAACCACATCGCCAAACGCAAAGCACAGCGCGGCAGGGATCAGGAAGATCGCCAGCATTTGTACGCAGTTCGTCAGTGCGGTCGGGTTTTCAAACGGATGAGACGAGTTGGCATTGAAGAACCCGCCCCCGTTGGTGCCGAGCATTTTTATGGCCTCTTGCGAGGCAACTGGCCCCATTGGCAGTAGCTGTTTTGCCCCTTCAAGCGAGGTATAGCTTGTGTAGGGAAGCAGGTTTTGCAGCGTGCCTTGCTGGATAAAGAACAACGCCATGATGAGGGAGATCGGGAGCAGCACCCACAAGGTGATGCGTGTCAAATCGACCCAGGCGTTGCCCAGCGTGCCGACATTCTGGCGCGCAAAGGCTCGCGTCAGGGCGAAGATCACCGCTATGCCGCTGGCCGCAGAGAGGAAGTTCTGCACCGTTAAGCCGGCCATCTGGCTGAAGTAGCTCAGGGTGGTTTCACCGGCATAGGACTGCCAGTTGGTATTACTGACGAAGCTGACCGCCGTGTTCAACGCCAGATGCCAGGACAGGCCCGGCAACTGCTGTGGGTTAAGCGGCAGAATGCCCTGAAGCATTAACATTGCGAACAGGGCAAACAGCCCGACAATATTAAGCAGCAGGATGGCCATCAGATACTGACACCAGTTCATCTCCTGGTCGCGTATTCCCAGTACGCGCCAGAGCCCTTTTTCAACACTGCCAACAACGGGCAGCGCCACGTTGTTGATCATTCGCGCAAGCAGGGTTCCCAGTGGTCTTGCAAGCAGGAACAGCACCAGTAAAAAGCTAGCAATAAGCAAAAACGCCTGAGCAGCCATCAGAATGCCTCCGCATTAATCAGGGCATAAACCAGATAACCCAATAACAGGAAAACCAGCACGATGCCGGCAATCAGACCTGCACTCACAATCCACCTCCGGGTGACATTTGTATTTGTGCTAAAGGTAGGATTTACGGCGCAAAGATTTCGCAAAAATCGGGAGGAGGGGTGTAAAAAAAGTATAAAAATGAAAAGGCCACAATTTAACTAATGATAAGTATTTTGTTAACTTTCTTGTAACTTAATTACGAGTCGAATGTAAATATTTGCCAAATGGATGAAAATAAGTGGTCGGATGAGTAGTAAAATTACAATCAAGGCGGTATTATTTTAGCCAGATCACAGATTTTGAATTTTCCGGATGACGTTTCCGGCCAACTATAGGGGAGAAAATTATGGATCTTTATAAAGAATATCCGGCTCATATCGTTTTCATGCGTCGCACTTTCGCCGTAGTGGCCGGTGTCCTCGCACTGCCCGTGATGCTTTTCTGGAAAGATCGCGCACGTTTTTACAGCTATCTGCACCGCGTCTGGGCGAAAACCAGCGAGAAGCCGGTGTGGATGGATCAGGCCGAAAAAGCGACCTGCGATTTCTACTAAAAAAAAAGATTACATACAGCAATAAAAAAACCGCCAACAGCAATGTGGCGGTTTTTTTGTCCCTCGAGATTCGCGGTCCGTTGGGTGGTTTTTCAAGCTCTCACACAGAGGTTTGCAAGCATACTTCTGCAAGCAGAAGATTCAAATGCTTAACTACTAAATATATTCTTAAAAACCATTTTAATGGATTACGCTTCGTTCGTGCGGGGATTACTATGCTGCGTCCCTTTCCGCCATCTCGCAAATGGGCACCGGTCACGGGAGAGGTATTTCCACAACCGTGAGTCAGGCTCCACACAGAGCTTGTGTCCACCGACTTATCACCGGTGGTGAACGGTGGAGCGGTTAGCAGCAGGGACCGCATAATGAAACGCTATATATGCATTGCGTTCATTGTCGCCAGCGTACTCGTTGTGAAGCGTGATGAACCGACCGGGTTTGTTGCATTGACCACGATAGCGCAGGACAAGTAGCGTTAAGGCCGCCTCGGGCGGCCTTTTTTATTTCATCCCGTCTACACTTCATGGCAAAGTACAGTAAAAGGCCGCCGCTTTTTCCTTTGGTGGCGTGCCTTTACGGACATAATAGATATTTGCCTGGAGTTTTATGCCCACCCATCTGGTTTGGTTTCGCGCGGACCTGCGCGTACATGACAACATCGCTCTCGCGGCAGCCTGCCGCTCTCAGGATGCCAGAGTGCTGGCGCTGTTTATCGCTACGCCCGGACAGTGGCAGCAGCATGATATGGCCCCACGGCAAACGGCCTGTTTAGCCTCGCATCTCAGTAGCCTACAACGCGCACTTGCAGAAAAAGGCATTCCTCTGCTGTATGCCGAGGTCAGTGATTTCGCCGCGCAGTCGCAAAAAGTGCAGCACATCTGCGAGCAGCACAGCGTTACGCATCTCTTTTACAACTATCAGTACGAATTCAACGAGCAGCAACGCGATCGCCTGCTGGAAAAAACGTTGCAGAATGTGGTGTGTCAGGGATTTGATGACAGCGTGATGCTGCCGCCGGGCAGCGTTATGACCGGCAACCACGAGATGTATAAAGTCTTTACGCCGTTCAAAAACGCGTTTATCAAACGCCTGAAAGAGGCGCTCCCGGAGTGCGTTGCCGCCCCTGCGTCCCGTGGCGAAACGATAAAGGATTTGCCTGGGCTGGCGTTTAATTACCCGCAAAAAGATTTCGATGAAACCCTTTTCCCGCCAGACGAGAAAGCGGCTATTGCTCAGCTGCGCCACTTCTGCAAACAGGATGCGGCCGGATACGAAACCCGCCGGGATTACCCTGCCATTGAAGGCACCAGCCGTTTATCCGCCAGTTTAGCCCTCGGTGTCCTTTCGCCGCGTCAGTGTTTGCATCGTCTGCTGGCGGAACAGCCGCAGGCGCTGGAAGGCGGTGCGGGTGCGGTGTGGCTTAACGAGCTTATCTGGCGTGAGTTTTACCGTCATTTGATGACGTATCATCCTGGTTTATGTAAGCACCGGCCCTTCATTCGCTGGACGGATAACGTAAAATGGCAGATGAATGATACTCAGTTGAACGCCTGGCAAAACGGGCGGACGGGCTACCCGATAGTGGATGCCGCGATGCGCCAGCTCAATGACACCGGCTGGATGCACAATCGCCTGCGCATGATCACCGCCAGTTTTCTGGTGAAAGACCTGCTTATCGACTGGCGTATCGGGGAGCGCTATTTTATGTCTCAGCTGATTGATGGCGACCTTGCGGCTAACAACGGTGGCTGGCAATGGGCCGCGTCAACGGGAACCGATGCCGCTCCCTATTTTCGTATTTTTAACCCGACCACCCAGGGGCAGAAGTTTGATCCTGACGGCAAGTTTATACGTCACTGGCTCCCCGAGCTTGCTGACGTGCCGCTGAAAGCGCTGCATGAACCCTGGGTGTGGGCGGATAAACAGGGCGTCACGCTCGAGTATCCCCGCCCGATTGTTGACCATAAACAGGCGCGCGTTGCCACCCTGGCAGCGTATGAAGCCGCCCGTAAAGCCTAAGAGAGTGATGATGAAAAACAGCGAACTGGAACGTCTGATTAACGAGAAGCTGAACAGTGCCAGCTTCAGCGACTACGGTCCGAATGGCTTGCAGGTTGAAGGGCGTGAAAACATACAGAAGATTGTAACCGGCGTAACGGCAAGCCAGGCTCTGCTGGATGAGGCGGTGCGTCAGGAAGCCGATGCAGTGATTGTACATCACGGTTATTTCTGGAAAAACGAATCGCCGATTATCCGCGGTATGAAGCGTAACCGTCTGAAAACACTGCTGGCAAACGACATTAACCTCTACGGTTATCACCTGCCGCTGGATGCCCATCCAGAACTGGGTAATAACGTCCAGCTCGCGCAGCTGCTGGGCATCACGGTGATGGGCGAAATCGAGCCGCTGGTGCCGTGGGGTGAGCTGGCCATGCCGGTACCAGGGCTGGAGCTGGCCTCCTGGATTGAAGCCCGACTGGGGCGCCGCCCGCTGTGGTGCGGTGATACCGGGCCAGATACGGTTAAACGCGTTGCCTGGTGCACAGGCGGCGGTCAGGGCTTTATCGACAGCGCGGCGCGTTTCGGTGTGGATGCATTCATCACCGGCGAAGTGTCTGAACAGACCGTTCACTCCGCACGTGAACAAGGGCTGCATTTTTACGCGGCCGGGCATCACGCAACAGAGCGTGGTGGCATCCGCGCACTCAGCGAGTGGTTGACGGAAAATACCGATCTGGATGTGACATTTGTGGATATCCCAAATCCTGCCTGATGAGAGGTGCTTAAGTGCAGCGAGCGCGTTGTTATCTTCTGGGCGAAACGGCAGTGGTTCTGGAGCTTGAGCCCCCGGTAACCCTGGCCACGCAAAAGCGTATCTGGCGGCTGACGCAGCGCCTGGCGGATGTGCCGGAAGTGGTGGAGGCCATTCCGGGTATGAACAACATCACCGTTGTTCTGCGTAATCCACATACTCTGGCGCTGGACGCCATCGAGCGTTTGCAAAGCTGGTGGGAAGAGAGTGATGCGCTGGAGCCAGAATCCCGGGCGATTGAGATCCCGGTCGTTTATGGCGGTAAGGGCGGCCCTGATTTGTCTGTTGTGGCGCAGCACTGCGGGTTAACAGAAAAACAGGTTGTCGAGCTGCACACCTCGGTGAACTACGTGGTCTGGTTTTTAGGATTCCAGCCCGGATTCCCGTATCTGGGCGGTTTATCTCCTGAGCTGTACACACCGCGTCGGGCTGAACCGCGCCTGAGCGTCCCGGCAGGGACAGTGGCTATCGGAGGGCAGCAAACCGGCATTTATCCGCTTGCTTCACCCGGTGGCTGGCAGTTGATCGGACACACCTCTGCGCCGCTATTTGAACCCGGGAAGGATGCGCCAATCCTCCTTCGCCCTGGTGATATCCTGCGCTTTATCCCGCAGAAGGAGGGGATATGTTAACGCTTATTCGCGCAGGACTTTATACCTCAGTTCAGGATGCGGGCCGGTTTGGCCTGCGCCAGTCGGGCGTCAGCTATTGTGGCGCACTCGACCGGCCGGCACTTGAAATTGCCAACCTGCTGGTGGGCAACCCTGGCAGTACGGCAGCGCTGGAAATCACCCTCGGTCAGTGCGTGGTGGAATTTAGCCAGGAAACCTGGTTTGCCCTGACCGGTGCAGGTTGTGACGCCACCCTTGATGGCAAAGCGGTGTGGACGGGCTGGCGACTGCGGGCAAAAGCGGGCCAGCGTCTGACGCTCAAACGGCCGTTACACGGCGTACGCAGCTATCTTGCGGTTGCCGGAGGCATCGATGTGCCGGAGGTTATGGGCTCGTCCAGTACCGATGCCAAAGCGGGCATTGGCGGGCATGAAGGGCGCTTACTTCGCGATGGCGATCGCCTCGCCGTCAGGCCGTCATCTCGTCACTTCACCACGACCCAGGGGGTGAAACAACTGCTCTGGGGGAATCTGATCCGCGCCTTGCCGGGACCGGAATATCAGGAATTTGACGAGGTTTCTCAGGAGTCTTTCTGGCGTTTTCCGTGGCACCTTAGCCCACAAAGTAACCGCATGGGCTATCGCTTGCAGGGGCAACCCCTGAACCGGACCACCGACCGGGAAATGCTCTCCCACGGTTTGTTGCCTGGCGTCATCCAGGTGCCGGGAAACGGACAACCAATTGTACTGATGAATGATGCGCAGACAACCGGCGGTTATCCGCGTATTGCCTGTATTATCGATGCCGATCGCTACCATCTGGCGCAAATACCGCTTGGGCAGCCGATCCACTTCGTGCAATGTTCGCTGGAAGAGGCTCTGAAAGCGCGCCACGATCAGCAGCGCTATCTTGAACAACTGGCGTGGCGACTCGATGGTAAAGATTGATTTAAACGCCGATCTGGGCGAGGGCGGGCAGGCCGATGCAGAGCTGATGATGCTGGTCTCTTCGGTCAATATCGCCTGCGGGTTTCATGCGGGCGATGCGCAGACCATGCTGGTGAGCGTGCGTAATGCCATTAAACATGGCGTGGCGATAGGAGCCCATCCGGGATTCCCCGACCGGGAAAACTTCGGCCGTACGGCAATGGTTTTACCGCCCGAGACGGTTTACGCCCAGACGCTGTACCAGACCGGAGCGCTGGACGCGATTGTCCGCGCCCAGCACGGTGTGCTGCGCCACGTGAAGCCGCACGGGATGCTCTACAACATGGCCGCGCAGGATCCGGCTCTGGCGGACGCCATTGCCCGTGCCGTGCGGGATCACAACCCGCAGCTGATCCTGGTCGGGCTGGCGGGCAGTGAACTTATTCGCGCCGGGCAGCGTCTGGGGCTGGTCACTCGTCAGGAAGTGTTTGCCGACAGAGGGTATCAGCAGGACGGAAGCCTGGTTCCGCGCAGTCAGCCGGGTGCGCTTATCACTGATGAGGCGCAGGCGCTGGCGCAAACGCTGGACATGATACGCACCGGGCGGGTGAAAACGATTAACGGTACGCAGGCAAACGTACAGGCCGAAACGGTGTGTTTACACGGTGATGGTGAGCACGCGCTGCTGTTTGCGCGTCGTCTGCGGGCGGCTTTTGCCGAACAGGGGATCCTCGTTCGCGCCTGAATTTTACAATAAGGCATGAAAGATGCCAGAAGGCCCGGAGATCCGCCGCGCGGCGGATAGCCTGGAGGCGGCGATAAAAGGCAAACCCCTGACGGATGTCTGGTTTGCTTTCCCTCAACTGAAACCGTTTGAAGCACAACTGGTGGGGCAAACGGTGACCCATATTGAAACGCGGGGCAAAGCACTGCTGACGCACTTTTCCCATAACCTGACGTTATATAGCCATAACCAGCTTTACGGTGTCTGGCGGGTGGTGAATACGGGTGAGTCATTACAAACCACCCGAGTGCTGCGTGTTAAATTGCAAACGGCTGATAAAACCATCCTGCTGTACAGCGCCTCGGATATCGAAATGTTAACGCCAGAGCAACTGCTCACTCACCCGTTCCTGCAACGTGTCGGGCCGGATGTGCTGGATATGCGGCTGACGGCTCAGGATGTTAAAGCCCGGTTATTATCGCCCGCCTTCCGCAACCGGCAGTTTTCGGGGTTGTTGCTCGATCAGGCGTTTCTGGCGGGGTTAGGGAATTATCTTCGCGTGGAAATTCTGTGGGCGGTGGGGCTGGCGGCGCAACATAAAGCGTCGCAGCTGAATGAGGCGCAACTCGATGCGTTATCCCATGCGCTGCTGGATATCCCGCGCCTGTCGTACAACACGCGTGGCATGGTGGATGACAACAAGCACCACGGGGCGTTGTTCCGCTTTAAGGTGTTTCATCGCGATGGCGAACCCTGCGAGCGGTGCGGCGGGGTGATTAAGAAGACTACGCTCTCTTCAAGACCGTTTTACTGGTGCCCTGGGTGCCAGATGTAAAAAAGCCGGGTGGCGGAGGTAAAAGCAAAACGGCAACCCAAAGGTTGCCGTTTTTAATGTTTGTGCCCTCTCCCTGTGGGAGAGGGCAAGGGTGAGGGCATCAGACCACACCCAACATCTGTTAGCGCTTAAGATCAGACTTAAAATCACGCTGCTCGTAGCCGGTGTACAGCTGGCGAGGACGGGCGATTTTCATGCCTTCACTGTGCATTTCGTTCCAGTGCGCGATCCAGCCCACGGTACGTGCCATGGCGAAGATCACGGTGAACATGGAAGATGGAATACCCATCGCTTTCAGGATGATACCAGAGTAGAAGTCTACGTTCGGGTAGAGTTTCTTCTCGATGAAGTACGGGTCGTTCAGCGCGATATGTTCCAGCTCCATCGCCACTTCCAGCAGATCATCTTTGGTGCCCAGCTCTTTCAGCACTTCGTGACAGGTTTCACGCATTACGGTTGCGCGTGGGTCATAGTTTTTGTAAACACGGTGACCGAAGCCCATCAGACGGAAGGAGTCATTCTTGTCTTTCGCGCGGCGCACGAATTCAGGAATGTGTTCCACGGAGCTGATCTCTTCCAGCATCTTCAGTGCCGCTTCGTTCGCACCGCCGTGTGCCGGTCCCCACAGGGAGGCAATGCCCGCAGCGATACAGGCGAACGGGTTCGCGCCTGAAGAGCCAGCGGTACGCACGGTAGACGTAGAGGCGTTCTGCTCGTGGTCTGCGTGCAGGATCAGAATACGGTCCATTGCGCGTTCCAGCACCGGGTTCACTTCGTACTCTTCGCACGGCGTGGAGAACATCATACGCAGGAAGTTACCGGCGTAAGAGAGGTCATTACGCGGGTAAACGAACGGCTGACCGATAGAGTATTTGTAACACATCGCTGCCATGGTTGGCATTTTGGACAGCAGACGGAACGCCGCGATATCACGGTGACGTGGGTTATTCACGTCCAGGGAGTCGTGGTAGAACGCCGCCAGCGCACCGGTAATACCGCACATCACCGCCATCGGGTGAGAGTCACGACGGAACGCATGGAACAGACGGGTGATCTGCTCATGGATCATGGTGTGGCGGGTAACGGTGGTTTTGAATTCATCGTATTGCGCCTGCGTCGGTTTTTCGCCGTTCAGCAGGATGTAGCACACTTCCAGATAGTTGGATTCGGTAGCTAACTGATCGATGGGGAAACCGCGGTGAAGCAGGATACCTTCGTCACCGTCGATGAAGGTGATTTTGGATTCGCAAGATGCGGTAGAGGTAAATCCAGGGTCAAAGGTGAAAACACCTTTAGAACCCAGCGTACGGATATCAATAACATCCTGACCGAGCGTGCCTTTTAGCACATCCAGTTCAATAGCAGTGTCACCATTTAGGGTGAGCTTTGCCTTTGTATCAGCCATTTACGGTCTCCTTAGCGCCTTATGCTTAAGACTGCTGTTCACCGGATTTGCATTCAGCTGTTAATCACCGTTACCAGATTGTTATTTGGCTTACCGCTCAGCTCACGAGGAGAAACCAGGGTACAGAGCTATGGCGCCTTGCAGGTAAACGGATGAAATATCAGTGAAAACACAGCAAATCAGCGTTTTTGCAGTCCGAATTATTCAAACCTGTATATCACTAATAACTGTCCTGATAACTTCGGTCAATACCATCACACTGTTACATAACTATTTGTCAGGTGAAAGAGAGACCTCATAACTTTTGCGCATTATATGCCTTTTCTGATGACGTTTGTAACAATATTGTTTAACATTTGTCAAATCAGATGATTAAAATTTAAAAAGATGTTGTTATCGTGACCCTGATCACTGTTCCAGAGAAAACCCGACAAACTGTATGTAGGTTAATTGTAATGATTTTGTGAACGGCCTATACTGCCGCCAGGTCTCCGGAACACCCTGCAATCCCGAGCCACCCAGCGTTGTAACGTGTCGTTTTAGCATTTGGAAGCAATGTTTTGCATGACGCGCAGTTATAGAAAAGGAACGCTGCTTGACCCGCATCGCAGTCCGGAGGAAGGAAACAATAAGAACAGCATGTGGGCGTTATTCATGATAAGAAATGTGAAAAAACAAAGACCTGTCAATCTGGATCTCAAAACGATCCGATTCCCTGTAACAGCAATAGCGTCCATTTTGCACCGTGTTTCAGGTGTAATTACGTTTGTGGCGGTCGGTATTCTGCTGTGGTTACTGGGAACCAGCCTCTCATCTCCTGAAGGGTTCCTTCAGGCCTCTGCCATTATGAACAGCTTCTTCGTGAAATTTATCATGTGGGGCATTCTGACCGCGCTGGCGTACCACGTAGTAGTGGGTGTTCGCCATATGCTGATGGACTTTGGCTATCTGGAAGAAACCTTCGAAGCCGGGAAACGCTCCGCTAACATTTCGTTTGTGATTACTGTCGTGCTTTCACTTCTCGCAGGAGTTCTCGTATGGTAAGCAACGCCTCCGCATTAGGACGCAACGGCGTACATGACTTCATTCTGGTCCGTGCTACCGCCATCGTTCTCACCCTTTACATCATCTATATGATTGGTTTCTTCGCGACCAGCGGCACGCTGACGTGGGAAATCTGGAGCGGGTTCTTCGGATCTGCCTTCACCAAAGTGTTCACCCTGCTGGCCCTGTTCTCCATCCTTATTCATGCCTGGATTGGCATGTGGCAGGTGTTGACTGATTACGTTAAACCACTGGCCATTCGCCTTCCGCTGCAACTGGCTATCGTCGTTGCTCTGGTGGTTTACGTCATTTATGGATTCGTTGTGGTGTGGGGTGTGTAATGAAACTGCCAGTCAGAGAATTTGATGCTGTTGTAATTGGTGCGGGTGGCGCAGGTATGCGCGCAGCGCTGCAAATTTCCCAGAGCGGCCAGACCTGTGCGCTGCTCTCTAAAGTCTTCCCGACCCGATCGCACACCGTGTCCGCGCAGGGTGGCATCACCGTTGCGCTCGGTAATACCCATGAAGATAACTGGGAATGGCACATGTACGATACGGTAAAAGGTTCCGATTACATCGGCGACCAGGATGCCATCGAATATATGTGTAAGACTGGCCCGGAAGCGATTCTGGAACTGGATCATATGGGTCTGCCGTTCTCCCGTCTGGAAAATGGCACCATCTATCAGCGTCCGTTTGGCGGCCAGTCGAAAAACTTCGGCGGCGAGCAGGCGGCACGTACTGCGGCGGCAGCTGACCGTACCGGTCACGCGCTGCTGCACACTCTGTATCAGCAGAACCTGAAAAACCACACCACTATCTTCTCCGAGTGGTACGCGCTGGATCTGGTGAAAAACGCCGATGGCGCAGTGGTAGGTTGTACCGCGCTGTGCATCGAAACCGGTGAAGTGGTTTACTTCAAAGCCCGCGCAACCGTGCTGGCGACCGGCGGCGCAGGCCGTATTTATCAGTCCACCACTAACGCCCACATCAACACCGGTGACGGCGTTGGCATGGCTATCCGCGCTGGTGTGCCGGTGCAGGATATGGAAATGTGGCAGTTCCACCCAACCGGTATCGCCGGTGCAGGCGTTCTGGTGACAGAAGGCTGCCGTGGTGAAGGTGGTTATCTGCTGAACAAACACGGCGAGCGCTTCATGGAGCGTTATGCCCCGAATGCGAAAGACCTGGCGGGTCGTGACGTGGTGGCGCGTTCCATTATGATCGAAATCCGTGAAGGCCGCGGCTGTGACGGCCCATGGGGTCCACACGCCAAGCTGAAACTGGATCACCTGGGTAAAGAGGTTCTGGAATCCCGTCTGCCGGGCATCCTGGAGCTGTCCCGTACCTTCGCCCACGTTGACCCGGTTAAAGAACCGATTCCGGTTATCCCAACCTGCCACTACATGATGGGCGGTATTCCGACCAAAGTGACCGGACAGGCGCTGACCGTGAACGAGCAGGGCGAAGATGTGGTTATCCCTGGCCTGTTCGCGGTAGGCGAAATCGCCTGTGTATCCGTACACGGTGCAAACCGTCTGGGCGGTAACTCTCTGCTGGACCTGGTGGTATTTGGTCGTGCGGTGGGTCTGCATCTGCAAGAGTCGATCGCCGAACAGGGCGACCTGCTTGACGCGACCGACGCTGAAATCGATGCCTCTCTTGAACGTCTGAACCGCTGGAACGGTAACCGTAACGGTGAAGATCCGGTGGAAATCCGTAAAGCGCTTCAGGAATGTATGCAGCACAACTTCTCGGTATTCCGTGAAGGTGACGCAATGGCCAAAGGTCTTGAGCAGCTGAAAGCGATCCGCGAGCGTCTGAAAAATGCCCGTCTGGACGACACCTCCAGCGAGTTCAACACCCAGCGCGTTGAGTGCCTGGAGCTGGATAACCTGATGGAAACCGCGTTCGCAACCGCGATGTCGGCAAACTTCCGTACCGAGAGCCGTGGCGCGCATAGCCGCTTCGACTTCCCGGATCGTGATGACGAAAACTGGCTGTGCCATTCCCTGTATCTGCCAGAGTCGGAAACCATGACGCGTCGTAGCGTCAATATGGAACCGAAACTGCGTCCGGCGTTCCCGCCGAAGATTCGTACTTACTAATGCGGAGACAGGACAATGAAACTCGAATTCTCAGTTTATCGTTATAACCCGGATGTAGACGATGCTCCGCGTATGCAGGATTACACGCTGGAAGCAGAAGAAGGCCGTGACATGATGCTGCTTGATGCGTTAATGCAGCTGAAAGAAAAAGATCCAACGCTGTCGTTCCGTCGCTCCTGTCGTGAAGGGGTTTGCGGCTCTGACGGCGTCAACATGAACGGCAAAAATGGTCTTGCCTGTATCACGCCAATTTCCGCGTTGCAGCGCCCGGGTCAGAAAATTGTTATCCGTCCTCTGCCTGGCCTGCCGGTCGTGCGCGATTTGGTGGTGGACATGGGGCAATTCTATGCACAATATGAGAAGATTAAGCCTTACTTATTGAATAATGGGCAAAATCCACCCGCTCGCGAGCACTTACAGTCTCCTGAGCAGCGTGAAAAACTCGATGGCTTGTACGAGTGTATTCTCTGTGCATGTTGTTCGACATCTTGCCCATCGTTCTGGTGGAACCCGGACAAGTTTATCGGCCCGGCCGGTCTGCTGGCTGCCTATCGCTTCCTGATCGATAGCCGCGACACCGAAACCGATAACCGTCTGGAAGGACTGAGTGACGCTTTCAGCGTATTCCGCTGCCATAGCATCATGAACTGCGTCAGTGTGTGTCCTAAGGGGCTGAACCCAACGCGCGCCATCGGTCATATTAAGTCGATGTTGTTGCAACGCAGTGCATAAGTAACAACGCCTGATGGCGCTGCGCTTATCCGGCCTACGAGAGAGTAGGCCCGGTAAACGTAGCGCCACCGGGCAAATTGCAGGAAACCTCTAAAAACTGCCCTGAAGTGTAGACAGTTTTTAAAGGTTCCTTCGCGAGCCACTACAGAGAGAAGAGCTCGCAGGTGAACCCCGGCACGTACACGTGTTGTGCGTGGTAGTTTCTACGGCGAAAGTAAGCATAAAAATGCTTAAGGGATCACGATGCAGAACGGCGCAATGAAAGCCTGGCTGGACTCTTCTTTCCTTTCTGGTGCGAACCAGAGCTGGATCGAACAGCTCTATGAAGACTTCTTAACCGATCCTGACTCAGTGGACGCAAACTGGCGTTCCATGTTCCAGGAGTTGCCTGGCACGGGAGTCAAACCGGATCAATTCCACTCCAAAACACGTGATTATTTCCGCCGTCTGGCGAAGGATGCCTCACGTTACTCTTCTGCGATTTCCGACCCTGACACCAATGCGAAGCAGGTTAAAGTCCTGCAACTTATCAACGCTTACCGCTTCCGTGGTCACCAGCACGCGAATCTCGATCCGCTGGGACTGTGGCAGCAAGATCGTGTGGCGGATCTTGATCCGGCTTATCACGATCTGACCGAGGCCGATTTCCAGGAAAGCTTTAACGTAGGTTCTTTCGCTATCGGCAAAGACACGATGAAGCTGGGCGATCTGATTGATGCGCTCAAGCAAACCTATTGCGGCTCCATCGGCGCGGAATACATGCACATTACCTCTACAGAAGAAAAACGCTGGATCCAGCAGCGCATTGAATCTGTGGCAGGCCATGCGACCTTCTCTGTTGAAGAGAAAAAACGCTTCCTGAGCGAACTGACCGCAGCAGAAGGCCTTGAGCGCTATCTGGGCGCGAAATTCCCGGGCGCAAAACGCTTCTCGCTGGAAGGCGGTGATGCATTAGTGCCAATGCTGAAAGAGCTGATTCGCCACGCAGGCAACAGCGGCACCCGTGAAGTGGTACTGGGCATGGCGCACCGTGGTCGTCTGAACGTACTGATCAACGTGCTGGGTAAAAAGCCGCAGGATCTGTTCGACGAATTCGCGGGCAAACATAAAGAACACCTCGGCACCGGTGACGTGAAGTACCACATGGGCTTCTCGTCTGATATCGAAACCCAGGGCGGCCTGGTTCACCTGGCGCTGGCGTTTAACCCGTCGCACCTGGAGATCGTCAGCCCGGTGGTTATCGGTTCCGTGCGTGCGCGTCTGGATCGTCTGGACGAGCCAAGCAGCAACAAAGTTCTGCCAATCACCATTCACGGTGATGCAGCCGTAACCGGGCAGGGCGTGGTTCAGGAAACCCTGAACATGTCCAAAGCGCGTGGCTACGAAGTGGGTGGTACTGTTCGCATCGTTATCAACAACCAGGTGGGCTTCACCACGTCTAACCCACTGGATGCGCGTTCTACCCCGTACTGCACCGACATCGGTAAAATGGTACAGGCACCTATCTTCCACGTTAACGCGGATGACCCAGAAGCCGTTGCTTTCGTGACCCGCCTGGCGCTGGACTTCCGTAACACGTTCAAACGCGATGTGTTCATCGACCTGTTCTGCTACCGCCGTCATGGCCACAACGAAGCGGATGAGCCAAGTGCAACTCAGCCGTTGATGTACCAGAAAATCAAAAAACACCCGACCCCGCGTAAAATTTATGCTGACAAGCTGGAAGCGGAAAAAGTGTCCTCGCTGGAAGATGCGACCGAAATGGTCAACCTCTACCGTGATGCGCTGGATGCGGGTGAATGCGTAGTGAAAGAGCTGCGCCCAATGAACATGCACTCCTTTACCTGGTCACCGTACCTCAACCACGAGTGGGATGAGAGCTACCCGAACAAGGTTGAGATGAAGCGCCTGCAGGAGCTGGCAAAACGCATCAGCACTGTGCCAGATGCTATCGAGATGCAGTCTCGCGTGCAGAAAATCTACTCCGACCGTCAGGCTATGGCGGCAGGTGAGAAGCTGTTCGACTGGGGTGGCGCTGAAAACCTGGCTTATGCAACGCTGGTTGACGAGGGTATTCCTGTTCGTCTGTCCGGTGAAGATGCGGGCCGTGGTACCTTCTTCCACCGTCATGCCGTGGTGCATAACCAGACTAACGGTTCAACCTATACCCCGTTGCAGCACGTACATAACGGCCAGGGCCAGTTCAAGGTCTGGGACTCCGTGCTGTCTGAAGAAGCGGTACTGGCGTTTGAATACGGCTATGCCACCGCAGAACCACGCACCCTGACCATCTGGGAAGCGCAGTTCGGTGACTTCGCCAACGGTGCGCAGGTGGTTATCGACCAGTTCATCTCTTCGGGTGAACAGAAGTGGGGCCGTATGTGTGGCCTGGTCATGCTGCTGCCACACGGTTACGAAGGCCAGGGGCCGGAGCACTCCTCCGCGCGTCTGGAACGTTATCTGCAACTCTGTGCTGAGCAGAACATGCAGGTTTGCGTGCCGTCTACCCCGGCTCAGGTTTACCACATGCTGCGTCGTCAGGCGCTGCGCGGAATGCGTCGTCCACTGGTGGTGATGTCTCCGAAATCTCTGCTGCGTCATCCGCTGGCCGTGTCCAGCCTGGATGAACTGGCAAACGGCACCTTCCTGCCGGCCATCGGCGAGATTGACGAGCTGGATCCGAAAGGCGTCAAGCGTGTCGTAATGTGTTCTGGTAAGGTTTATTACGACTTGCTGGAACAACGCCGTAAGAACGACCAGAAAGATGTCGCCATCGTGCGTATCGAACAGCTTTATCCATTCCCGCATCAGGCGATGCAGGAAGTGCTGAAACAATATGCTCACGTACATGATTTTGTCTGGTGCCAGGAAGAGCCGCTCAACCAGGGCGCATGGTATTGCAGCCAGCATCATTTCCGTGAAGTGATTCCATTTGGGTCTGCTCTGCGTTATGCAGGTCGCCCGGCCTCCGCCTCTCCGGCGGTAGGGTATATGTCCGTTCACCAGAAGCAGCAACAAGATCTGGTCAATGACGCGCTGAACGTCGATTAATTAAAGGATACATAATGAGTAGCGTAGATATTCTTGTTCCCGACCTGCCTGAATCTGTAGCAGATGCGACCGTCGCCACCTGGCACAAAAAACCGGGCGATGCCGTTAAGCGTGATGAAGTGCTGGTAGAAATCGAAACTGACAAAGTGGTACTGGAAGTACCGGCTTCGGCGGATGGCGTTCTGGATGCAGTGCTGGAAGATGAAGGCACCACCGTAACCTCTCGTCAGATCCTGGGTCGCCTGCGTGAAGGCAACAGCGCGGGCAAAGAGTCCAGCGCCAAGTCTGATGAGAAAGCCTCTACCCCAGCGCAGCGCCAGCAGGCGTCTCTGGAAGAGCAAACCAACGACGCACTGAGCCCGGCGATCCGTCGTCTGCTGGCTGAGCACAACCTGGACGCGGCAGCCATTAAAGGCACCGGTGTGGGTGGTCGTCTGACTCGCGAAGACATTGAGAAACACCTGGCGAAAGCGCCTGCGAAAGCAGAAGCCAAAGCCCCTGCGGCAGCGCCAGCGGCACAGCCTGCTTTGGGCGCACGCAGCGAAAAACGCGTACCGATGACTCGCCTGCGTAAGCGTGTGGCTGAGCGTCTGCTGGAAGCGAAAAACTCCACCGCGATGCTGACCACCTTCAACGAAGTCAACATGAAGCCAATCATGGACCTGCGTAAGCAGTACGGTGACGCGTTTGAAAAACGCCACGGTATCCGCCTGGGCTTTATGTCCTTCTACGTGAAGGCGGTTGTTGAAGCGCTGAAACGCTACCCGGAAGTGAACGCGTCTATTGATGGCGATGACGTGGTTTACCACAACTATTTCGACGTCAGCATGGCGGTTTCTACCCCACGTGGCCTGGTAACCCCAGTTCTGCGTGATGTGGATACCCTGGGTATGGCTGACATCGAGAAAAACATTAAAGAGCTGGCTGTGAAAGGCCGCGACGGCAAGCTGACCGTAGACGACCTGACCGGCGGTAACTTCACCATTACCAACGGCGGTGTATTCGGTTCACTGATGTCCACGCCTATCATCAACCCACCGCAGAGCGCGATCCTGGGGATGCACGCCATCAAAGATCGTCCGATGGCGGTAGACGGTAAAGTTGAGATCCTGCCAATGATGTATCTGGCGCTCTCTTACGATCACCGTCTGATCGATGGCCGCGAGTCCGTGGGCTTCCTGGTCGCCATTAAAGAGCTGCTGGAAGATCCAACGCGTCTGCTGCTCGACGTCTAGTTTTAGCAGTCTTGCCCGGCGGCGCTGAGCTTGCCGGGCCTACAAAAGCAATACCTAACGATTACCTGAAGGATGGATAGAACACATGAACTTACATGAATATCAGGCCAAACAGCTGTTTGCCCGGTATGGCTTACCGGCTCCGGTGGGTTATGCCTGTACTACCCCGCGTGAAGCAGAAGAAGCCGCATCTAAAATCGGTTCCGGCCCTTGGGTAGTTAAATGTCAGGTTCACGCTGGTGGCCGTGGTAAAGCGGGCGGTGTGAAGGTTGTTAAGAGCAAAGAAGAGATCCGTGCTTTTGCTGAACATTGGCTTGGCAAACGTCTGGTAACCTATCAAACAGATGCGAACGGCCAGCCTGTTAACCAGATCCTGGTAGAAGCGGCGACCGATATCGCAAAAGAACTGTATCTCGGCGCAGTAGTAGACCGTAGCTCTCGTCGCGTGGTGTTCATGGCGTCTACTGAAGGCGGCGTGGAAATCGAAAAAGTGGCAGAAGAAACCCCTCATCTGATCCACAAAGTGGCCATCGATCCGCTGGCAGGCCCAATGCCTTACCAGGGTCGTGAGCTGGCGTTCAAACTGGGTCTGGAAGGTAAACTGGTTCAACAGTTCACCAAGATCTTCATGGGTCTGGCGACTATCTTCCTGGAGCGCGATCTGGCGCTGATCGAAATTAACCCGCTGGTGATCACCACTCAGGGCGATCTGATCTGCCTCGACGGTAAACTGGGTGCTGACGGCAACGCACTGTTCCGCCAGCCGGATCTGCGCGAAATGCGTGACCAGTCTCAGGAAGATCCACGTGAAGCTCAGGCTGCACAGTGGGAACTGAACTACGTGGCACTGGATGGCAACATCGGCTGCATGGTTAACGGTGCGGGCCTGGCAATGGGCACCATGGACATCGTTAAGCTGCACGGCGGTGAACCAGCGAACTTCCTCGACGTAGGCGGTGGCGCAACCAAAGAGCGCGTAACCGAAGCGTTCAAAATTATTCTCTCTGACGACAATGTGAAAGCCGTTCTGGTTAACATCTTCGGCGGTATCGTTCGTTGCGATCTGATCGCTGACGGTATTATCGGCGCGGTGGCAGAAGTGGGCGTTAACGTCCCGGTTGTTGTGCGTCTGGAAGGTAACAACGCTGAACTCGGCGCGAAAAAACTGGCTGACAGCGGCCTGAATATTATTGCAGCGAAAAGTCTGACGGATGCAGCTCAGCAGGTTGTTGCCGCAGTGGAGGGGAAATAATGTCAGTTTTAATTAATAAAGATACCAAGGTTATCTGCCAGGGCTTCACCGGTAGCCAGGGGACTTTCCACTCCGAGCAGGCGATTGCCTACGGTACGCAGATGGTTGGCGGTGTAACGCCAGGTAAAGGCGGTACCACTCATCTGGGTCTGCCAGTGTTCAACACCGTACGCGAAGCAGTAGAAGCGACGGGCGCAACCGCGACCGTTATCTACGTTCCGGCGGCATTCTGCAAAGACTCCATTCTGGAAGCGATCGACGCAGGCATCAAACTGATCATCACCATCACCGAAGGCATCCCGACCCTGGACATGCTGACCGTGAAAGTGAAGCTGGATGAAGCTGGCGTGCGTATGATCGGCCCGAACTGCCCGGGTGTTATCACTCCGGGCGAGTGCAAAATCGGCATCATGCCAGGCCACATTCACAAGCCGGGTAAAGTGGGCATCGTTTCCCGCTCTGGTACCCTGACGTATGAAGCGGTTAAGCAGACCACTGACTACGGCTTCGGCCAGTCCACCTGTGTGGGCATCGGTGGTGACCCGATCCCGGGCTCTAACTTCATCGACATCCTGAAACTGTTCCAGGAAGACCCGCAGACCGAAGCGATCGTGATGATCGGTGAAATCGGCGGTAGCGCAGAAGAAGAAGCCGCTGCGTACATCAAAGATCACGTGACCAAGCCTGTTGTGGGCTACATCGCGGGCGTAACTGCGCCGAAAGGCAAACGTATGGGCCACGCAGGCGCAATCATCGCGGGCGGTAAAGGTACAGCGGATGAGAAATTCGCTGCGCTTGAAGCTGCTGGTGTGAAAACTGTGCGCAGCCTGGCCGATATCGGCGAAGCACTGAAATCCATCATTAAGTAAGTCCTCTCTGCTCCCAGGACTGGGAGCTTTGAAATAAAAATGTCCGTTTCGACATGGTTGGCCGCTGAAAAGCGGCCTTTTTTATTGCCTGCGTTTTGCGACCAGGGTGAATTTATAGTCGTCGGTGTTGAACACATTACGACTGTATTCAAACACCCGGCCATCTTTGAGAAATCCGCGTGACACTTTCTCCAGAATGGGTTTTGCCGGATCGAGCGCCAGTGCGGCTATTGCCTCCTGAGAGGGCATGACCGGCACGAGTTCTTGCTCGCTGCGATCGATGGCCATTTTTTTGATCTGCTCAATATAGTGATACTTGGAGTTTTCCATCACTTCCCACGTGAGGTCGGCAAACATTGCCAGAGGCATCCACGTTTCCTCCAGGTTTACCGGTTTTTGCTTGATGAAGCGTACGCGTTTAACGTGCCAGATTTTATCCTCGGGCTTAATGTTTAACGTTTCTGCCATACGCGCATCAGCTTTTATGACCTCGAAAATTTTGACGTCACTGTGAGTATCCACGTTTCTGTCGGCCAGTTTCTCGTAGAAACCCGTGAGCTGGTAGATATCGTAATTGACGCGCTCCTCTTTCACGTATGAACCGCTGCCCTGAATACTCTCGATGATCTGCTCTTCCGTCAGCCGCTTTAGCGCCTGCCTGACTGTCACGCGACTTACACCGAACGCCTCCTGAAGGCTCGACTCCGTCGGTAATGCATCTCCGGGCTTCAATTCGCCAGTAGTGATTTTATCGCGCAGCGCATCGGCTATCTGCCGGTACATCGGTTTGTTACTCATTATGTGATGCCTGATTAATACCTTTTCAAAGAATTATGCCTGCAACCTGTAATTTGTAAACAATACAAATTAAATACAAATTAAATACAAATAATGCATGTTAGTGAAAATGATCACATAAATGTATTGTTCTGTCTGTCACAATTCCCGGCAGACAATAACACCATGAATGTGAGGATCTGCATGAACCTGACGACCCTGACCCACCCCAGCGCTATCTGCGTGCAGACACAGTTCTCCAGTCGGGATGAGGCCATACGCAAGCTCACAATGCGGCTGTGTGATCTGGGAAAGATCGCTGATTGCGATGAATTTTTAGCGGAAGTTTTTCGTCGTGAATCGCTAGGGCCCACGGCGCTTGGAGAAGGACTGGCTGTGCCACACGGCAAATCATCAGTTGTGAAGGAAGCCGCCTTCGCTGTGGCGACGCTAATCGAACCACTGAGATGGGAAGGTGTTGAAGGCCCTGAGGAGGTCGAACTCATTTTCCTGCTCGCTATTCCGCCATCTGAAGCGGGGTCAACGCACATTCAGGTGTTAACGGAGCTCACGTCCAGACTGGCAGACGATGAATTGCGGGGGCGGGTGATGGCGTCGACCACTGCGCCAGCCTTACTGGCTGCGCTCAACGATACGCCTCAGGGCGAGGAAAACACTGTACAGGCTGATGCACCTACAGTTGTCTGCGTCACTGCCTGTCCGGCCGGGATTGCCCACACCTATATGGCAGCTGAATATCTGGAAAAAGCAGGGCGCAAGCTCGGCATCAATGTAGTGGTTGAAAAACAGGGGGCGAACGGCATTGAAGGGCGTATCACTCCGCAGCAGTTGCGCGATGCGCGAGCATCTATTTTTGCCGCGGATGTGGCGATTAAAGAGTGCGAACGCTTTCAGGGCATTCCGGCCATTTCAGTGCCGGTTGCGGAACCGCTGCGCCATGCCGAAGCCCTGATTGAGCGGGCGCTGGCGTTACCGGCGTCATCCATAGCACAACCGGTACAGGCTGAAAAAAGGAGTATAAGGACGGAGCTCAAGCAGGCTCTGCTTAGCGGTATCTCTTTTGCTGTGCCGCTGATCGTGGCCGGGGGAACGGTGCTGGCTGTCGCGGTACTGCTGGCACAGATGCTGGGGTTGCAGCATCTATTCGATCAGGAAAATTCGTGGCTGTGGATGTATCGCAAACTTGGCGGCGGCATTCTCGGCATTTTGATGGTGCCCGTACTTGCTGCTTATACAGCCTATTCGTTGGCGGATAAACCCGCACTGGCTCCGGGCTTTGCGGCTGGACTTGCCGCCAATATGATCGGCTCCGGTTTTCTGGGCGCTGTTGCAGGCGGACTGATCGCTGGCTACATGATGCGCTGGGTTAAAAATCACATTCGCCTCAGTAATCGTTACAACGGTTTCTTGACCTATTACCTCTACCCTGTGATTGGCGTTCTGGGGGCGGGCAGTCTGATGCTGTTTGTGATAGGAGAGCCAGTGGCATGGCTTAATAACTCGCTCACAGCCTGGTTAAATGGTCTCTCTGGTGCAAATGCGCTTTTACTCGGAACGCTTCTCGGATTTATGTGCTCGTTCGATTTGGGAGGGCCGGTGAACAAAGCGGCGTATGCGTTCTGTCTGGGGGCAATGGCCAATGGCGTTTACGGTCCATATGCCATTTTTGCCTCTGTCAAAATGGTGTCGGCTTTTACCGTCACCGCATCAACAATGCTTGCTCCGTACCTCTTTAAGCCGTTTGAAATTGAAACCGGCAAGTCAACGTGGCTGCTCGGGCTGGCGGGTATTACCGAAGGTGCTATCCCGATGGCGATAGAAGATCCGCTGAGAGTGATTGGCTCGTTTGTCCTTGGCTCGATGGCAACGGGGGCCATCGTCGGTGCAATGGGGATTGGGTTATCCACGCCAGGAGCGGGCATTTTCTCCCTGTTTTTACTGCATCACGCTGGAATCGGTGGGGTGATTGCTGCGGCAGGCTGGTTTGGTGCGGCACTTGTTGGTACCGCCATTTCTACGCTCATTTTACTGTTCTGGCGACGCCATGCCGTGAAAAAGGGCAAATACCACACTGAAGACGTCACGCCATAAAACTTACTTACAGGAAAAGAAGATGAAAGCTGTATCTCGCGTTCATATCACGCCGCATATGCACTGGGATCGCGAGTGGTATTTCACCACCGAAGCGTCGCGTATTCTCCTTGTTAATAATATGGAAGAGATCCTGACTCGCCTCGAACAGGATGAAGAGTACAAATATTATGTCCTCGACGGGCAGACGGCTGTGCTGGAGGACTACTTTGCCGTCATGCCTGAAAACAGGCCACGCGTGAAAAAACTGGTGGAAGCCGGAAAGTTGATAATCGGACCGTGGTATACCCAAACCGATACCACTATCGTCAGTGGAGAGTCGATTGTACGTAATCTGATGTACGGTATCCGCGACTGCATGGCGTTTGGCGAACCGATGAAAATTGGTTATCTGCCGGATTCGTTTGGTATGTCCGGACAGTTGCCGCATATCTATAACGGATTTGGTATTACCCGAACGATGTTCTGGCGCGGATGTTCAGAGCGTCACGGCACCGATAAAACTGAATTTTTGTGGCAAAGCGCGGACGGCAGCGAAGTGACGGCACAGGTGCTACCACTGGGCTACGCGATTGGTAAGTACTTACCAGAGGACGAAGCGGGTCTGCGGAAACGGCTCGACAGCTACTTCGATGTGCTGGAAAAAGCTTCGGTAACCAAAAATATTTTGCTACCGAATGGTCACGACCAAATGCCCCTGCAGCAGAACATTTTTGCGGTGATGGATAAACTTCGCGAAATTTACCCACAGCGTCAGTTTGTGATGAGCCGCTTCGAGGAGGTTTTTGAGCACATTGATGCTCACCGGGATGAACTGGCGACCCTGAAAGGGGAGTTTATCGATGGTAAATATATGCGCGTGCACCGGACGATTGGATCTACCCGAATGGACATTAAAATCATCCATGCCCGAATTGAGAACAAAATCGTGAATATTCTGGAGCCGCTGGCGACTCTTGCCTGGACGCTGGGTTTTGAGTATCACCACGGCTTGCTGGAAAAAATGTGGAAAGAGATCCTCAAAAATCATGCCCACGACAGTATCGGGTGCTGCTGTAGTGACAAAGTCCACCGTGAAATTATGTCCCGCTTCGTGCTGGCAGAAGACATGGCCGATAACCTGACGCACTTTTATATGCGTAAGATTACCGACAATATGCCGCAAACTGATAACGACAAGCTGGTGATGTTTAATCTGATGCCCTGGCCGCGTGAAGAGGTCATTAATACCACGATTCGCTTGCGCGCCAGTCAGTTCCGTCTGCTGGATGACAAAGGGAACAGTATCCCGTATTTCATTCGAAGTGCCCGCGAACTTGATCCTGGGTTGATTGACCGGCAAATCGTCCATTACGGTAATTATGAGCCGTTCAGGGAATTCGATATTCAGATTGAGGCTATCCTGCCTTCCATGGGATATCGCACACTTTATATAGAACCTCATGCCAGCGGAAAGCAGGTTCCAACCGTAAAAAATACCGAAGCATTGCTGGAAAATGCGTTCTGGCAAGTGGAGATCAATCGTGACGGAACGCTGCGTCTGTTCGATAAAGAGTCCGGGCTGATTTACGACCGCGTGCTGGAAATTGAAGAAAGTTCAGATGATGGCGATGAGTATGATTACTCCCCGTCACGGGAGGAGTGGCGACTCACAACGGCACAAGGAGAGCACGAGGTTGAAGTGGTACATGAAGGGTGGCAGAGCAGGGCGGTGATCCGTCACCGTATGGCTATTCCGGCTAACCTTTCTGAACGTTCAGCGCGCCAGCAAAACGGATACCTTAGCGCTGAAGTGGTAATCACACTCAGCCATAACAACAGGCGAATCGATGTGGAAGTGCGCCTGGACAACCAGGCGGATGACCATCGCGTTCGCGTTTTGATCCCCACACCATTTAATCCGGACACCGTGTTAGCCGATACACAATTTGGTTCACTGACACGGCCCGTAAATGATGAAGCAATGGCCAACTGGCAAACTGAGGGATGGAAAGAGGCTCCTCTGCCGGTCTGGAATCTCCTTAACTATGTTGTTCTCCAGGAGAAACGCAATGGGCTGGCGCTGTTCACTGAAGGATTGCGGGAATTTGAAGTTATAGGCGACGACAAAAAAACCTTTGCCCTGACGCTGTTACGCGGAGTCGGACTGCTCGGAAAGGAAGATTTACTTCTGCGTCCTGGCAGGCCTTCTGGCATCAAAATGCCCGTGCCTGACTCGCAGCTTCGTGGCTCGCTCAACTGCCGATTCAGTCTCTTTAGCTTCAACGGATCGCCTGAAAATGCAGGCGTTGCACATCAGGCGAAAAGCTGGCTTACTCCAGTCCAGTGTTACAATAAAATCCCCTGGGATGCGATGAAGCTCAACCGAGCCACGTTTACGACACCGGACAGCTATAGCCTGTTAACGCTCTCCCCGACAGGCTGTCTCATGAGCGCCCTGAAAAAAGCAGAAGATCGTGATGAGCTGATCCTTCGGGTATTTAACCCGTCAGAGTCGGGTACGTGCGACGTTACGCTATCCATGAGCAGAGCAATTAAGCGATGTTGCGAGACTGACATGAACGAGAGACTGCAGGCAGAAGGGCATGAAGATAAGTGCATCACTGAAGTATTTAGACCGAGTCAGTCGCGTACATTTAGCATTGGGTTAGACTAACGGTGCGAGATATGAATGGAGGGTTGCAGGTGATGCAACTCTTCGTTTCCTTAAATTGTCACATTGCGGTGTTAATTTTAAAGGGATTAAAAGTAAACCAGATGTAATTTCGGGGTGCTTTAGCACAACAATGGAAAAATACTGTGAAGAGACTATGATTACAGGTTCTCTGGTATGTAAATATGCATTCCCCTCCCGCGTTAATTAAAATCACCTCTGTTTATATTTTTTCTTGTATTTGATAACTATCACCGCTTCGTTATACACATAATTTTAACATGCCTTTTACTATTCTTACTGTAATTAAACATGATTAACAGTGCGATGCAATTTTGATTTAAATCAATGTTTAATCCTTGGAAAAAACCATCAAAAGGCGCTAAATTGTGCCCGATCAAAATGGCTGAAAAGTGGTAGTTTTGCTATAAGTTGATCACCGTCGTAAAACGTAAATGTGATTCAATAAAAACCTGTTTATTGTAAGGGTTTTGCAGCGTATTATATTTGCGGGATCAATTTGGGTTTTTTATTAACGTATTTGCAACCTTTCATCACTGCTTTTTCCTCTCGTAGCGAATAAGCACTGAAGAAGGGAAGCAGATAACTTTGTATTGGGGCATGTGTGTGGATCCTTTCTAACGGGATTCACTCTCGGAGTCTTCATGCGATGAGCAAGGAGTCATGATGTTAGATATAGTCGAACTGTCGCGCTTACAGTTTGCCTTGACCGCGATGTACCACTTCCTGTTTGTGCCACTGACGCTCGGTATGGCGTTCCTGCTGGCCATCATGGAAACGGTCTACGTCCTCTCCGGCAAACAGATTTATAAAGATATGACCAAGTTCTGGGGCAAGTTGTTTGGTATCAACTTCGCACTGGGCGTGGCAACCGGTTTGACCATGGAGTTCCAGTTCGGGACTAACTGGTCTTATTATTCCCACTACGTCGGGGATATCTTCGGTGCGCCGCTGGCCATTGAAGGTCTGATGGCCTTCTTCCTCGAATCCACCTTTGTAGGTCTGTTCTTCTTCGGTTGGGACCGTCTGGGCAAAGTCCAGCATATGGCGGTAACCTGGCTTGTGGCATTGGGTTCCAACCTGTCCGCACTGTGGATCCTGGTGGCGAACGGCTGGATGCAAAACCCAATCGCATCTGATTTCAACTTCGAAACCATGCGTATGGAGATGGTCAGCTTTGCCGAGCTGGTCCTGAACCCGGTAGCCCAGGTTAAATTCGTTCACACCGTGGCATCTGGCTACGTTTGTGGTGCGATGTTCGTTCTGGGTATCAGCTCCTACTACATGCTGCGTGGCCGTGACTTTGCTTTCGCTAAACGCTCCTTTGCTATTGCTGCTAGCTTCGGTATGGCTGCAATCCTCTCCGTTATCGTTCTGGGTGATGAATCCGGTTACGAAATGGGTGACGTGCAGAAAACCAAACTGGCTGCCATCGAAGCTGAGTGGGAAACCCAACCGGCTCCGGCTGCCTTTACCTTGTTCGGTATTCCGGATCAGGATGCGCAGCAAAACCACTTCTCGATTCAAATCCCTTACGCACTGGGCATCATCGCAACCCGCTCTGTCGACAAACAGGTTACTGGCCTGAAAGATCTGATGGTGCAGCATGAAGGCCGTATCCGTAATGGTATGAAAGCTTACTCACTGCTGGAGCAGCTGCGTGCTGGCTCTACCGATCAGGCTATACGCGATCAGTTCAACAGCGTGAAGAAAGACCTGGGTTACGGGCTGCTGCTCAAACGCTATACCCCGAACGTCTCTGACGCAACGGAAGCGCAGATCCAGCAGGCGACCAAAGACTCCATTCCACGCGTTGCGCCGTTGTATTTCGCGTTCCGTATCATGGTGGGCTGCGGCATCCTGATGCTGCTTATCATTGCGGCGTCCTTCTGGTCTGTTATTCGTAACCGTATCGGTCAGAAAAAATGGCTGCTGCGTACCGCGATGTACGGTATCCCACTGCCGTGGATTGCTATCGAATCCGGTTGGTTTGTGGCGGAATATGGCCGTCAGCCATGGGCGATAGGTGAGGTGCTGCCAACGGCGGTAGCGAACTCCTCCCTGACAGCGGGCGATCTGATCTTCTCCATGCTGCTGATTTGTGGTCTGTATACCCTGTTCCTGGTGGCTGAACTGTTCCTGATGTTCAAGTTCGCGCGCCTTGGCCCAAGCAGCCTGAAAACCGGTCGCTATCACTACGAGCAGTCTGCTGCGACTACTCAGCCGGCACGCTAAGACAGGAGTCATCAAATGATCGATTATGAAGTATTGCGTTTTATCTGGTGGCTGCTGGTTGGTATTTTGCTGATTGGCTTTGCTGTCACCGACGGCTTCGACATGGGGGTGGGGATGCTCACCCGCTTCCTCGGTCGTAATGACACCGAGCGTCGAATCATGATCAACTCCATCGCTCCGCACTGGGACGGTAACCAGGTGTGGCTCATCACCGCAGGCGGCGCGCTGTTCGCTGCCTGGCCGATGGTCTATGCGGCTGCGTTCTCCGGCTTCTATGTGGCGATGATTCTGGTGCTGGCGTCTTTATTCTTCCGTCCGGTCGGTTTTGACTACCGTTCCAAGATTGAAGACACCCGCTGGCGCAACATGTGGGACTGGGGCATCTTCATTGGTAGCTTTGTTCCACCGCTGGTGATTGGTGTGGCGTTCGGTAACCTGTTGCAGGGTGTTCCGTTCCACATTGATGAGTACATGCGTCTTTACTACACCGGTAACTTCTTCCAGCTGCTGAATCCGTTTGGCCTGCTGGCGGGCGTGGTGAGTGTGGCGATGATCATTACTCAGGGCGCGACATACCTGCAAATGCGTACGGTAGGTGAACTGCATCTGCGTTCACGTGCAACCGCTCAGCTGGCTGCCCTGGTGACGCTTGTCTGCTTCGCACTGGCCGGTGTCTGGGTGGTGTACGGTATTGATGGCTACGTGGTGACTTCTGCGATGAATCATGCTGCGCCGTCTAACCCGCTGACGAAAGAAGTTGTGCGTCAGGCTGGTGCCTGGATGACTAACTTCAACAACATGCCTGTGCTGTGGGTTATCCCGGCTCTGGGTGTTCTGTTGCCGCTGCTGACTGTGCTGACGTCTCGTCTGGAAAAAGGCGCTCTGGCGTTTGTGTTCTCTTCACTGACGCTGGCGTGCATCATTCTGACTGCAGGTATCGCGATGTTCCCATTCGTTATGCCGTCCAGCACCATGATGAACGCAAGTCTGACCATGTGGGATGCAACGTCTAGCCAGCTGACGCTGAACCTGATGACGTATGTTGCGTGCGTGTTCGTACCGATTATCCTGCTCTACACCACCTGGTGTTACTGGAAAATGTTCGGTCGTATCACGAAAGAAGACATCGAACGCAACACTCATTCCCTGTACTAAGTAAGGAGCTGAATATGTGGTATTTCGCATGGATTTTGGGGACGCTTCTTGCCTGTGCATTTGGCATCATTACTGCCCTGGCGCTTGAGCACGTTGAAGCGTCCAAAGCGAGTGACGAAAAACACTAATGAACATTATCGCGACGCTTTACGCGGTAATGGATAAGCGCCCGTTAAGGGCGCTTTCTTTAGTGATGGCATTACTGCTGGCAGGCTGTATTTTCTGGGACCCTTCGCGTTTTGCAGCGAAGACCAGCGAGCTTGAGATCTGGCATGGCTTCTTCATTATGTGGGCCGTGTGCGCAGGTGTTATTCACGGCGTTGGCTTTCGTCCGAAAGCCATTCACTGGCAGGGTATTTTCTGCCCGCTGATTGCCGATCTGGTGCTCCTCGCTGGGCTGATTTTCTTCTTCTTCTGAATAAGAAATGTCCGTTAATCATATGGGCTTACCCGAGCCCATAAAAATTTACTCTCCGTTTACTTTCTCCCATTCCAAACCATCATTCCCGCGCGTATAGTAGCGAAGTTTAAAAGCTCTAACTTTTGTTGCATTACCGGGATGTAAAGTGAATACAACGCTGTTTCGATGGCCGGTTCGTGTCTACTACGAAGATACCGATGCCGGTGGTGTGGTTTACCACGCCAGCTACGTTGCTTTTTATGAACGGGCACGCACAGAGATGCTGCGACATCATCACTTTAGCCAACAAGTGCTGTTGGCTGAGCGAGTTGCCTTTGTGGTACGCAAGATGACGCTTGAGTATTTTGCGCCTGCCAGACTCGACGATATGCTCGAAGTCCAAACAGAAATAACATCAATGCGCGGAACCTCACTGGTATTCACGCAACGGATCCTCAATGCAGAGAACACGGTACTGAACGAAGCTGAAGTACTGATTGTCTGTGTTGATCCACTCATCATGAAGCCTCGTGCGCTTCCTAAGTCTATTGTCGCGGAGTTTAAGCAGTGACTGACATGAATATCCTTGATTTGTTCCTGAAGGCAAGCCTTCTGGTTAAACTTATCATGTTGATTTTGATTGGTTTTTCAATCGCATCCTGGGCCATCATCATCCAGAGAACGCGTATCCTCAATGCCGCTGGCCGCGAGGCTGAAGCGTTTGAAGACAAGTTCTGGTCTGGTATCGAACTTTCCCGTCTGTATCAGGAAAGCCAGGGGCGTCGGGATAACCTCGCAGGCTCCGAACAAATTTTTTACAGCGGTTTCAAAGAATTCGCCCGTTTGCATCGCGCTAACAGCCATGCACCGGAAGCGGTCGTTGAAGGTGCGTCCCGTGCGATGCGCATTTCCATGAACCGTGAACTGGAAACCCTTGAAACGCATATTCCTTTCCTTGGCACAGTCGGTTCCATCAGCCCGTATATCGGCCTGTTCGGTACGGTGTGGGGGATTATGCACGCCTTTATCGCCCTGGGTGCGGTGAAGCAGGCAACGTTGCAGATGGTTGCACCGGGTATCGCAGAAGCACTGATCGCGACCGCTATCGGTCTGTTCGCCGCTATCCCGGCGGTTATGGCGTATAACCGTCTGAATCAGCGCGTGAACAAACTGGAACTGAACTACGACAACTTTATGGAAGAGTTCACCGCGATTCTGCACCGTCAGGCGTTTACCAGCACCGAGAGTAACAAGGGGTAAACCATGGCCAGATCGCGTGGACGAGGTCGTCGCGAGCTCAAGTCCGAAATCAATATCGTTCCGCTGCTGGACGTACTGTTAGTGCTGCTGCTTATCTTTATGGCAACAGCACCGATAATCACCCAGAGCGTGGAAGTTGATCTGCCGGATGCGACAGAATCACAGGCGGTAAGCACCAATGACGATCCTCCGGTCATCATTGAGGTTTCCGGCGTAGGGCAATACAGCGTGGTGGTAGAAAAAGATCGTATGGATCAGTTACCGCCAGAGCAGGTGATTGCCGAAGCGCAGCGCCGTCTGGAGTCAAATCCGAAGACGGTCTTCTTAATCGGTGGTGCAAAAGATGTGCCTTACGATGAAATTATAAAAGCGCTGAACTTGCTCCATAGCGCGGGCGTTAAGTCTGTTGGCTTAATGACGCAGCCTATTTGATCACCTGCTAGCAGTGGGATACGAGTTTTTGGGAACCGATAGTGTCAAAGGCAACCGAACAAAACGATAAGCTTAAGCGAGCGATAATTATCTCCGCAGTGCTGCACGTTATTCTTTTTGCGGCACTGATCTGGAGTTCGTTCGACGAGCATATAGATGCATCAGCTGGCGGTGGTGGGGGGTCTTCCATCGACGCCGTCATGGTGGATCCTGGTGCGGTAGTACAAAACTATAATCGCCAGCAACAACAGCAGGCGAGTGCAAAACGTGCTGAAGAGCAGCGTGATAAACAGGCGCAACAGCAAGCTGAGGAACTGCGTGAAAAGCAGGCCGCAGAGCAGGAGCGTTTGAAGCAGCTCGAGAAAGAACGTTTGCAGGCTCAGGAAGCAGCAAAAGAGCAGGCGGAACAGCAGAAACAGGCTGAAGCCGCCGCTAAAAAAGCGCAGGAACAGCAGAAACAAGCCGAAGAGGCCGCAGCGAAAGCGGCTGCTGACGCGAAAGCTCAGGCCGACGCACAGGCAAAACTGGCCGCAGAAGCCGCGAAGAAAGCCGCAGCAGATGCCCAGAAACAGGCTGAGGAAGCAGCGAAGAAAGCGGCTGCCGATGCTCAGAAGAAAGCTGAAGCCGAAGCCGCGAAAAAAGCCGCAGCAGATGCCCAGAAGAAAGCTGAAGCAGATGCCGCGAAAAAAGCCGCTCAGGAAGCTGAGAAGAAAGCTGCTGCCGATGCGGCTAAGAAAGCGGCTGCCGCTGAGAAAGCTGCTGCGGAAAAAGCCGCTGCTGCTGAGAAGGCTGCTGCCGCCGCTGAAGCTAAGAAAGCGGCTGCCGCTGAAAAGGCTGCTGCGGATAAAGCTGCCGCTGCTGCAAAAGCTGCTGCTGATAAGAAAGCCGCTGCGGCCGAAAAAGCGGCTGCTAAAAAGGCTGCCGCGGAAAAAGCCGCTGCTGCCTCAGGGGTGGATGACCTGCTGGGCGACCTGAGTTCTGGTAAGAATGCGCCGAAAGGCACGACCAGTGGTAGCGCTGGTGGTTCATCTCCTGCTAAAGGAAGTAAGCCGGGGCAGGGTGGGGCATCTCAGGCAGAGATTGCTTCGTACATCTCTCAGGTTCAGGCAGCCATTCGTGGCCACCTGTATGACTGGGATACCTACAAAGGTAAAACCTGTACTTTGCGTGTAAACATTAGTTCCGACGGCTCGATACTTAGCGTGAAACCGGAAGGTGGGGACGATGCGTTCTGTCAGCAGATGCTGTCTGCGACCAGCAGAATGACCAAGTTCCCTAAACCGCCATCTCAGGCTGTGTATGAAACGTTTAAAAATGCACCGCTGGACTTCAAACCTTAAGTTACATTTTCCCCGTGCAAACGGGGAAAAATAGACCAGGTTTAGTCACAGGGTTCTGGTAGTTTTGTCTATTTGAGTTTGTTAACATTCTGCTAAATTATCGCGGGTAAGGTTACCCAGATAAGGGAGATATGATGAAGCAGGCATTACGTGTAGCATTTAGTTTCTTAATGCTGTGGGCAGCTGTGCTGCACGCAGAAGTACGTATCGAGATCACCCAGGGGGTAGACTCGGCACGCCCAATCGGTGTTGTACCGTTCCAGTGGGCCGGTCCTGGCGCTGCACCAGAAGATATTGGTGGCATCGTTGCGGCTGACCTGCGTAACAGCGGTAAATTCAACCCGTTAGATCGTTCTCGTCTGCCTCAGCAGCCGGGTACTGCGCAGGAAGTTCAACCTGCTGCATGGTCTGCGCTGGGTATTGATGCGGTTGTTGTAGGCCAGGTTACTCCGAGCCCGGACGGCGGCTATAACGTGGCTTATCAGCTGGTGGATACCGGTGGTGCACCAGGTACCGTTCTGGCTCAGAACTCTTACAAAGTGAACAAGCAATGGCTGCGTTATGCTGGCCACACGGCAAGTGACGAAGTATTCGAGAAGCTGACCACCATTAAAGGTGCTTTCCGTACTCGTATCGCTTATGTGGTGCAGACCAATGGTGGTCAGTTCCCGTATGAACTCCGCGTGTCCGATTACGACGGTTATAACCAGTTCACTGTTCACCGTTCTGCACAGCCGCTGATGTCTCCGGCATGGTCTCCAGACGGTTCTAAACTGGCTTATGTTACCTTCGAAAGCGGTCGTTCTGCGCTGGTCATTCAGACGCTGTCTAACGGTGCTGTACGCCAGGTTGCGTCCTTCCCGCGTCACAACGGTGCGCCTTCATTCTCTCCGGATGGTTCTAAACTGGCATTTGCCCTGTCTAAAACCGGTAGCTTGAACCTGTACGTGATGGACATTGGTTCTGGTCAGATCCGTCAGGTGACTGATGGTCGTAGCAACAACACTGAGCCGACCTGGTTCCCGGATAGCCAGAACCTGGCGTTTACTTCCGACCAGGCAGGCCGTCCACAAATCTATAAAGTGAATGTCAACGGCGGTGCTCCACAGCGTATTTCCTGGGAAGGTACACAGAACCAGAACGCAGACGTGAGCAGCGACGGTAAGTTTATGGTAATGGTCAGCTCCAACGGTGGGCAGCAGCACATTGCCAAACAAGATCTGGTAGCGGGTGGCGTTCAAGTTCTGTCGTCAACGTTCCTGGATGAAACGCCAAGTCTGGCACCTAACGGCACTATGGTAATCTACAGCTCTTCTCAGGGGATGGGATCTGTGCTGAATCTGGTTTCTACAGATGGGCGTTTCAAAGCGCGTATTCCGGCTACTGATGGACAGGTAAAATCACCTGCCTGGTCGCCGTATCTGTAAATAATAATTAATTGATTACTAAAGGAATCATAGAAATGCAACTGAACAAAGTGCTGAAGGGGCTGATGATCGCTCTGCCTGTAATGGCAATCGCAGCGTGTTCTTCTAACAAGAACGCAAGCAATGACCAGAGCGGCGAAGGCATGATGGGTGCCGGCACCGGTATGGACGCGAACGGCAATGGCAACATGTCTTCTGAAGAGCAAGCGCGTCTTCAGATGCAGCAGCTGCAGCAGAACAACATCGTTTACTTCGATCTGGATAAGTACGACATCCGTTCTGACTTCGCTGCGATGCTGGATGCTCACGCTAACTTCCTGCGTAGCAACCCATCTTACAAAGTCACCGTAGAAGGTCACGCGGACGAACGTGGTACTCCAGAGTACAACATCTCCCTGGGTGAACGTCGTGCTAACGCTGTTAAAATGTACCTGCAAGGTAAAGGCGTTTCTGCTGACCAGATCTCCATCGTTTCTTACGGTAAAGAAAAACCAGCAGTACTGGGTCATGACGAAGCGGCTTACTCCAAAAACCGTCGTGCCGTACTGGTTTACTAAGAGAATTGCATGAACAGTAACTTCAGACATCATTTGTTGAGTCTGTCGTTACTGGTTGGAATAGCGGCCCCCTGGGCCGCTTTTGCTCAGGCACCAATCAGTAGTGTCGGCTCAGGCTCGGTTGAAGACCGTGTCACTCAACTCGAGCGTATTTCTAATGCTCACAGCCAGCTTTTAACCCAACTCCAGCAGCAACTTTCCGATAACCAAAGCGATATTGATTCTTTACGTGGGCAGATCCAGGAAAGTCAGTATCAGCTTAATCAGGTTATGGATCGTCAGAAGCAGATCATGTTGCAAATCGATAGCCTGAGTAATGGTGGTGCAGCTGCACAGCCAGCAGCGGGCGATCAGAGTGGTGGTGCTGCGGCAACACCGGCTCCGGCAGCAGATGCTTCAGCCTCGACAGGTGCGCCTGTCCAGAGCGGTGACGCGAATACGGATTACAACGCGGCCATTGCCCTGGTACAGGACAAATCTCGTCAGGACGATGCTATCGTTGCGTTTCAAAACTTCGTCAAGAAGTACCCTGATTCCACTTACCAGCCAAATGCGAATTACTGGCTAGGTCAGCTGAATTACAACAAGGGTAAGAAGGATGATGCGGCGTTTTATTTTGCCTCTGTGGTGAAAAATTACCCAAAATCACCTAAAGCACCTGATGCGATGTTCAAGGTCGGCGTGATCATGCAGGACAAAGGTGATAACGCAAAAGCGAAAGCCGTCTACCAGCAGGTTGTGACGAAGTTCCCGGGTACCGAAGGTGCCAAACAGGCGCAAAAACGTCTGAATTCGATGGGATGATTACCGCATGACCAGAAATCGCGTTATTTCTGGTCGTGCAGCATGATTACTAAGCAGTTAAGTGATCTTCATCGAAATTTTTGTTGCGCAGAATTCTTAAATCAGTAATATATGCCGCCGTTGCCACGGGATATCAAACAACGTGAAAGCAGCGCAAAAGTGGGTCGTTAGCTCAGTTGGTAGAGCAGTTGACTTTTAATCAATTGGTCGCAGGTTCGAATCCTGCACGACCCACCACTTAAAGTAGTTCCAGTAGTACAGAGTGGGTGATTAGCTCAGTTGGTAGAGCATCTCCTTTACACGGAGGGGGTCGGCGGTTCGAGCCCGTCATCACCCACCACTCGGGTCGTTAGCTCAGTTGGTAGAGCAGTTGACTTTTAATCAATTGGTCGCAGGTTCGAATCCTGCACGACCCACCACTTTACGGTGGTCCCGAGTAAAAATCTTCGAAGTCAGCACCCGAATGGGTCGTTAGCTCAGTTGGTAGAGCAGTTGACTTTTAATCAATTGGTCGCAGGTTCGAATCCTGCACGACCCACCACTTCGAAGAAAAAATCCCGCAAGGGGTCGTTAGCTCAGTTGGTAGAGCAGTTGACTTTTAATCAATTGGTCGCAGGTTCGAATCCTGCACGACCCACCAATGTAAAAAAGCGCCCTAAAGGCGCTTTTTTGCTATCTGTTGTTCCGATATGTGTCGACCTTGTAGGTCGGGTAAGGCAAAGCCGCCACCCGACAAATGCTACGCACACCTATTTCCGGTGACTTTTCACCTCAAATTCGCTATCTTGTTTAGTATACAAAACACAATTGCCACCCGTTTTGCTATGTCATGCAAAAGAAAGGCAATATTGTTAAGCCCGTAAAACGAGAAGCCATAATGAGTGTGATGTTCGATCCAGAAGCCGCGATCTATCCCTTCCCGCCAAAGCCCGTCCCGCTAACCCTGGATGAAAAACAGTTCTACCGTGAGAAGATCAAACGACTTCTCAAAGAGCGTGATGCGGTGATGGTGGCGCATTACTACACCGACCCGGAAATTCAGCAACTGGCGGAAGAGACTGGCGGGTGTATCTCCGATTCCCTGGAGATGGCGCGTTTTGGCGCAAAACATCCCGCTTCCACACTACTGGTGGCGGGCGTGCGTTTTATGGGGGAAACGGCAAAGATCTTAAGCCCGGAAAAAACCATCCTGATGCCGACGTTAAACGCCGAATGCTCGCTCGATCTCGGTTGCCCAATCGAGGAGTTCTCCGCGTTCTGCGATGCGCATCCTGATCGTACTGTCGTGGTCTACGCCAATACCTCTGCCGCGGTAAAAGCACGAGCAGACTGGGTGGTGACCTCCAGCATTGCGGTAGAGCTGATTGAACATCTGGATAGCCTGGGCGAGAAAATTATCTGGGCACCCGATCGCCATCTTGGGAACTATGTTCAAAAGCAAACCGGTGCCGATGTGCTCTGCTGGCAGGGCGCATGTATTGTGCATGATGAATTCAAAACGCAAGCGCTGGCACGCATGAAGGGGTTATACCCGCAGGCGGCCATTCTCGTTCACCCGGAATCACCGCAGTCGATTGTCGACATGGCAGATGCCGTGGGGTCAACCAGTCAGCTGATTAATGCCGCGAAGACGCTACCGCACAAGCAACTTATTGTGGCCACCGATCGCGGCATCTTCTATAAGATGCAACAGGCCGTGCCGGAAAAAGAGCTGCTCGAAGCGCCGACCGCAGGAGAGGGCGCAACCTGTCGTAGCTGCGCCCATTGTCCGTGGATGGCGATGAACGGCCTGAAAGCCATTGCTGAAGGGTTAGAAACGGGTGGTGCGGCCCATGAAATCCATGTGGATGCCGCATTGCGTGAAGGCGCGTTAATTCCGCTTAACCGAATGCTGGATTTTGCGGCTACACTACGTACTTAATTCAACACGCCCAGGGGAAAAGATGGATTTTTTTAGCACGCAAAACATTCTGGTTCATATACCGATTGGTGCGGGTGGCTACGACCTGTCATGGATTGAAGCGATAGGCACTCTGGCTGGCCTGCTTTGCATCTGGTTGGCCAGCCTGGAGAAGATCAGCAACTACGCGTTTGGGCTTATCAACGTCACGCTGTTTGCGATTATTTTCTTCCAGATCCAGCTCTACGCCAGCCTGCTGTTACAGCTATTTTTCTTTGCCGCGAATATTTATGGCTGGTATGCCTGGTCGCGCCAGAACAGCCAGCAGGAAGCAGAACTCCAGATCCGCTGGTTGCCGCTACCCAAAGCAATCGCCTGGTTTGTGGCCTGCGTAGTCGCTATCGGCTTGATGACCGTGTTTATCAACCCGGTGTTCGCCTTCCTGACGCGCATTGCGGTGTCAGTGATGTCTGCGCTTGGGCTGAATGTCACTATGCCCGAACTCCAGCCTGATGCCTTCCCGTTCTGGGATTCCTGCATGATGGTGCTGTCGATTGCGGCGATGATCCTGATGACCCGCAAATACGTCGAAAACTGGTTGCTGTGGGTCATCATTAACGTCATCAGCGTGGTGATTTTCGCCCTGCAAGGCGTTTACGCCATGTCACTGGAATATCTGCTGCTGACCTTCATTGCGCTCAACGGTAGCCGTATGTGGATAAACAGCGCGCGTGAACGTGGCTCACACGCGTTATCCAGTTAATGATGGTGATGATGTGAATGGCCGGACTGCATCTCGTTAAGATGGCAGTCCGGGCCGTTACAGGGCTGATACTCCATCTGGATGGTTGCGTGAGCAATCTCGTAGTGGTGTTCCAGGAAATGCTGAATGCGTTCAAGTAGCGCATCATGATCGTGAGGTGGGATCACCTGGACATGCAGTGTCATAATCGGTTTTTCACCCACCAGCCAGACATGAACATGGTGCACGTTTCGCACTTCCGGGATCGAGCGGCACAGGTTGCGCTTCAGCGCCGGGATATCCAGCGAAGTGGGCGCTCCCTCCAGTAACTCATTGACGCTCTCTTTCAAAAGCCGCCAGGCACTGCGCAGCACAAGACATGAAACCAGCACCGACAGGATCGGGTCGACAGGCGTCCAGCCCGTGTAGAGGATAACCAGCGCAGCCGCGATAGCCCCGACCGAACCCAGCAAATCCCCCAGCACGTGAAGCGCCGCGGCCCGTACGTTCAGATTCTTTTCGCCGCTGCCACGATGCAAAATCCAGAATGCCAGGATGTTGGCAAGCAGCCCGGCAACGGCAATAACCATCATGGTTACACCGGCAACAGGCTGCGGGTGTCTGAAACGCTGGAACGCCTCCCAGACGATAAGCATGGTAATAACAACCAGCGCAATGGCATTAACAAAAGCCGCAAGGGTCGTCAGCCTGAGCCAGCCAAACGTATGACGGGCGTTTGGTGGCCGACGTGCAAACTGTACCGCCAGCAGTGCAAACAGCAGGGCGGCAGCGTCGGTAAGCATATGCCCGGCGTCTGCCAGCAGCGCCAGAGAGCCTGAAACCAGCCCGCCGATGACCTCGATGACCATAAAGGTTGCGGTAACCCCGAAAGCCAGCGCCAGCCGCTTAGCGTTGTCGTCACCGGAAGTGTGTGAATGGGAGTGGGTGTGCGCCATGTCTTCTTTCCTGATTTATTATTATTTTTAGTGTAGCGTTTTTAAGAGGTTAAATAAAAAAGGAGAGCTCAGGCTCTCCTTTGGTCAGAATATTCACTTTTACTGCGTGGTGCCATCCGTTTTGGTATCAGCATCGTTACCCACTTTGTCATTTGGGTCCGGGCATTTACCGTCTTTACACATCGAATTTTTATGCACCTCATCCGTGGTCATACCGTCATGATTCATCGTGCCCGAACCGGTACCGTTCGGATGGAGCATTGTCCCACCCGTATTGGTGCTGCCGTTGTTGATATGGCTGTTATCGACATTATTAGGGGCGATGTTCTGTTTGGCATCAGGGGCGACCTGCCCTGCTGATGCTGCTGCATTGGCGTCACCGTTGCCTTCAGATGCGCTAGTCTCTGCGGCGAGCACGCTACCGCTTGCCAGGGTGAGGGTGGCGGTCAGGAAGAGGGTTGCCAGTTTCGTCATTTTCATCATGCTGCTCCTGTTTTTGTCGTTACGCTGGATAACATTTCCAACAGTGCATCTCGTTCACAGGCGAAAGATTCTGGCATACAGACTTACGTCAGTATCGAATCGCGTTTAATCACTCAAAAATAGTTGTTACAGTCAAAAAGCTTAGGCCATAACTCGTTTTTCGCTATTTTGTGGCGATTTTTAGGCTGATTCCAGGAATTATCTGCGTGAAGTGTAAAAGCCCGTTTACACTTCCTGGCCGACGAGATAGATTGAAGGGATTGCAATCATTACTAAAGATATGGCAGAGCTGAACAGAAAATGAATTATCAGAATGACGATTTACGCATTAAAGAGATCAATGAGTTATTACCTCCAGTAGCACTCCTTGAAAAATTCCCCGCCACAGAAAACGCAGCAAACACGGTTTCCCATGCCCGCAAAGCGATCCATAAGATCCTGAAAGGTAATGACGATCGTCTTCTGGTGGTGATTGGCCCATGCTCCATTCACGATCCAGCTGCAGCCAAAGAGTACGCTTCCCGTCTGATTAAACTGCGTGATGAGCTTAAAGGTGAGCTCGAAATCGTGATGCGCGTTTATTTTGAAAAGCCGCGCACCACCGTGGGCTGGAAAGGGCTGATTAACGATCCACACATGGATAACAGCTTCCAGATCAACGACGGTCTGCGCATCGCGCGTAAGCTGCTGCTGGAAATCAACGACAGCGGTCTGCCAGCTGCCGGTGAATTCCTGGACATGATCACCCCACAGTATCTTGCCGACCTCATGAGCTGGGGCGCTATCGGCGCACGTACCACAGAATCTCAGGTACACCGCGAACTGGCATCCGGCCTTTCTTGCCCGGTTGGTTTTAAAAACGGGACCGACGGCACCATCAAAGTGGCCATTGACGCAATCAATGCCGCAGGCGCGCCGCACTGCTTCCTGTCAGTGACCAAATGGGGTCACTCTGCCATCGTGAACACCAGCGGCAACGGCGACTGCCACATCATCCTGCGCGGCGGTAAAGAGCCGAACTACAGCGCAAAACATGTGGCAGAAGTGAAAACCGGTCTTGAGAAAGCAGGGCTGTCACCGCAGGTGATGATCGACTTCAGCCACGCAAACTCCAGCAAGCAATTCAAAAAGCAGATGGACGTGGGCACGGACGTTTGTCAGCAGATTGCGGGCGGCGAAACGGCAGTCATCGGTGTGATGATCGAAAGTCACCTGGTTGAAGGCAACCAGAATCTGGAAGGCAGCGAGCCGCTGGTTTATGGCAAGAGCGTGACGGATGCCTGCATTGGCTGGGAAGATACTGACACGATTCTGCGTCAGCTGGCGGAAGCGGTAAAAGCACGTCGCGGCTGAAACAGGTTCAGGCAATAAAAAAGCGTGGATTGCTCCACGCTTTTTTTATGTCTGGCGAAAATTACTTCGCTTTACCCTGGTTCGCTACAGCCGCCGCTTTTGCAGCGATTTCGTCAGCGTTACCCAGATAGTAGTGTTTGATTGGTTTGAAGTTTTCATCGAACTCGTATACCAGCGGCACGCCAGTTGGGATGTTCAGTTCGAGGATCTCGTCTTCACCCATGTTATCCAGGAATTTCACCAGCGCGCGCAGGGAGTTACCGTGAGCTGCAATGATAACGCGCTCACCGCTTTTCAGGCGTGGCAGAATGGTTTCGTTCCAGTAAGGCACAACGCGGTCGATGGTCAGCGCCAGGCTTTCGGTCTGTGGCAGTTCAGCATCGGTCAGTTTTGCGTAGCGCGGATCGTGGCCCGGGTAACGCTCGTCATCTTTGGTCAGCTCTGGTGGAGTCACCGCGAAGCCACGACGCCATTGTTTAACTTGCTCGTCACCGTATTTCTCAGCGGTTTCAGCTTTGTTCAGGCCTTGCAGAGCACCGTAGTGACGCTCGTTCAGTTTCCAGGACTTTTCAACTGGCAGCCATGCCTGATCCAGCTCGTCCAGAACGTTCCACAGAGTGTGGATGGCACGTTTCAGCACAGAGGTGTAAGCAAAATCAAAGCTGAAGCCTTCTTCCTTCAGCAGTTTACCTGCCGCTTTCGCTTCGCTTACGCCTTTCTCGGACAGGTCAACATCGTACCAACCGGTAAAGCGGTTTTCGTTGTTCCACTGGCTTTCGCCGTGGCGCACCAGAACCAGCTTAGTAATAGCCATCTCTTACTCCTCAAGCATTTTGAATGATAACAATTCTCATTATATTGCCGTGTCAGTGCCAGCGGCAACGCTTAACCATAACCATAGCGAAAATAGTCTCTCAGTGTAAGCTGCTTGTGAATCCAGGGTTATGATTTTGTCTATGAGTGGCGCTATTTTCAGCAAGATGGACAAAAAAAAGCCCTCATGGTGAGGGCTCTACATTTCTCAGGATTGCGCCTGGCGTTACGCGTGAGGAATAAAATGATATTCCGTTACGCTAACGTACTCTTCACCCGGGCGCAGCACGCAGTCTGGCTGCGGCCATTCCGTATGGTTAGGGCTGTCCGGGAGGAACTCGCTTTCCAGCGCCAGGCCCTGCCAGTCGCTGTATTCGTTATGCGCGCGGGCTGGCGTGCCGCCGAGGTAGTTACCCGAATAAAATTGCAGGGCAGGGGCCGTGGTGTAGACCGTCATCTGCAACTTTTCATCCGCCGACCAGACATGGGCCGCAGGCTTCTTCACGTCGCCTTGTGCCTGTAACAGGAAAGCGTGGTCGTAACCTTTCACTTTGCGCTGATCGTCATCGCTCAGGAAATCCTGGGCGACAGGTTTGGCCGCGCGGAAATCAAAGCTGGTGCCGCTCACCGATTTCAGGCCCTGATACGGGATACCCATCTCATCAACAGGCAGATAGTCATCTGCCAGCAGCTGAAGCTTATGCTGGCGAACATCGCACTGGTTTCCGTCGAGATTGAAATACGCGTGGTTAGTCATATTGACCGGACAGGCTTTATCGGTCGTTGCGCGGTACTCAATCGCAATACGGTTATCTTTCGTCAGGGTAAAACGCGCCGTGGCGACGAGATTACCCGGGAAGCCCTGATCGCCATCAGGAGAGTCCAGCGAGAACAGCACTTCGCCATCATTCTGCTGAACAATCTGCCAACGGCGTTTATCAAATCCTTCCGGTCCGCCATGCAGCTGGTTTTCGCCCTGGCTGGACAGCAGCGGATAGCTCACGCCATCCAGTACAAAACGGCTTTTGGCGATGCGGTTGGCGTAACGGCCCACGGATGCGCCAAGATAGGCCGCCTGAGTGAGGTATTGTTCCGGCGACGCGCAGCCGAGCAGGGTTTCACGCACGCTGCCATCGGGCATAGGCACACGTGCTGAGAGTAATGTTGCGCCCCAGTCCATCAGCGTAACCACCATCCCTGCGCTGTTGCGCAGGGTTAACAGGCGATACGGCAGACCATCCGGTGCGAGGGTTGGCGTTTCGTTTAGCACTGTCCCGCTCCTTGTGTTGCTTTACACACATAGAAGGTTTCTTTGATGCCGGTTTTGGCTTCGTACTGTTTCGCTACGGCATCCTGAACGGCCGGAACCAGCTCTTCAGGTACCAGCGCCACGACGCAGCCGCCGAAACCGCCGCCAGTCATACGCACACCGCCCTGATCGCCGATGGTGGCTTTAACAATCTCAACCAGGGTGTCGATTTGCGGCACGGTGATTTCGAAATCATCGCGCATAGAGGCATGAGATTCAGCCATCAGCTCACCCATGCGTTTCAAATCGCCTTTTGCCAGCGCTGAAGCGGCTTCCACCGTACGGGCGTTTTCAGTCAGAACGTGGCGAACACGTTTGGCAACGATCGGATCAAGCTCATGGGCAACTTTGTTGAATTCATTGATAGAAACGTCGCGCAGGGCAGTCTGCTGGAAGAAACGCGCGCCGGTTTCGCACTGCTCACGACGGGTGTTGTACTCGCTGCCGACCAGGGTACGCTTGAAGTTACTGTTGATGATAACCACCGCCGCGCCTTTTGGCAGCGGAACCGCTTTGCTTCCCAGCGAACGGCAGTCGATCAGCAGCGCGTGCTCTTTTTTGCCCAGCGCGGAGATCAACTGGTCCATGATGCCGCAGTTACAGCCCACGAACTGGTTTTCTGCTTCCTGGCCATTCAGCGCGATTTGCGCGCCATCCAGCGGCAGATGATAAAGCTGCTGGAACACCGTTCCTACCGCCACTTCCAGCGAAGCCGATGAGCTCAGCCCGGCACCCTGCGGGACGTTACCGCTGATCACCAGATCGGCACCGCCGAAGTTTTTATTGCGCTTTTGCAGATGCTTAACCACGCCGCGCACGTAGTTCGACCATTGCTGGGTATCGTGCGCAATAATCGGGGCATCCAGAGAGAATTCGTCAGCCTGGTTGTCATAATCCGCCGCTACTACGCGAACCTTGCGGTCATCACGCCTGGCGCAGCTGATCACCGTCTGGTAATCAATGGCGCAGGGCAGCACGAAACCATCGTTATAATCTGTGTGTTCGCCAATCAGGTTTACGCGGCCAGGCGCCTGAATAACGTGGGTGGCAGGGTAGCCAAATGTTTCAGCAAACAGGGATTGTGTTTTATCTTTCAGACTCATTTTTTTAGACTCCTGATTCGCGATAGTGAACGTCGCCAACGGCGCGCAGACGTTCTGCCGCCTGTTCTGCCGTAAGATCACGCTGGGTTTCGGCCAGCATTTCGTAGCCCACCATAAATTTACGTACCGTCGCGGAACGCAGCAGCGGCGGATAGAAATGGGCGTGTAACTGCCAGTGTTGGTTTTCTTCACCGTTAAACGGTGCGCCGTGCCAGCCCATCGAATACGGGAAGGAACACTGGAACAGGTTGTCGTAGCGGCTGGTCAGTTTTTTCAGCGCCAGTGCCAGGTCATCGCGCTGCGCATCGCTGAGGTCGGTGATGCGTTGCACTTGCGCTTTTGGCAGCAGCAACGTTTCAAACGGCCAGGCAGCCCAGTACGGCACAACGGCCAGCCAGTGTTCGGTTTCGACCACGGTACGGCTGCCATCAGCCAGCTCGCGTTGGGTGTAGTCCACCAGCATCGGCGATCCATTCTGCGCGTAATACGTTTTTTGCAGACGGTCTTCGCGTTCGGCTTCATTTGGCAGGAAGCTGTTTGCCCAAATCTGGCCGTGCGGGTGCGGGTTAGAGCAGCCCATCGCCGCACCTTTGTTTTCAAACACCTGCACCCAGGGATAGGCTTGACCTAACTCTGCGGTCTGTGCCTGCCAGGTGCTCACCACCTCTTTCAGGGCCTCGATGCTCAGTTCCGGCAACGTTTTGCTGTGATCGGGCGAGAAGCAGATCACGCGGCTGGTGCCACGTGCGCTTTCACAACGCATCAGCGGATCTTCGCTTTCCGGCGCATCCGGGGTGTCGGTCATCAGGGCTGCAAAATCGTTGGTAAAAACGTATGTGCCCTTGTAGTCCGGGTTGGTGTCGCCGGTGACGCGCGTGTTGCCCGGACACAGGAAACAGTCTGGATCATGCTGAGGCAGCGTCTGTTTTGCAGGCGTTTCTTGCGCCCCCTGCCAGGGGCGCTTAGCGCGATGCGGTGAAACCAAAATCCATTGCCCGCTGAGCGGGTTAAAACGACGATGCGGATGATCGACGGGATTGAATTGCGTCATGACAAATCCTTAATTCGGATAGCCCTGCGGGTGGCGTGACTGCCAGTGCCAGGTATCCTGTGCCATTTCATCAAGCGTGCGCGTTACACGCCAGTTAAGCTCTTTATCGGCTTTGGTTGCATCAGCCCAGTAAGCCGGAAGGTCGCCGTCGCGGCGGGGGGCGAAGTGGTAGCTCACAGGCTTGCCGCACGCCTTGCTGAAGGCATTTACCACATCCAGCACGCTGCTCCCGACACCCGCGCCGAGGTTGTAAATATGCACGCCCGGTTTGTCTGCCAGCTGCTGCATCGCCGCAACGTGACCATCGGCCAGGTCCATGACATGAATATAGTCACGCACGCCGGTGCCATCTTCGGTTGGATAATCGTTACCAAAAATAGCCAGTGAATCACGACGGCCAACGGCCACCTGCGCGATATACGGCATCAGGTTGTTTGGAATGCCCTGCGGGTCTTCACCCATATCGCCTGATGGATGTGCGCCAACCGGGTTGAAGTAACGCAGCAGGGCGATGCTCCAGTCAGGCTGCGCTTTTTGCAGGTCGGTCAGGATCTGTTCCACCATCAGCTTGCTTTTGCCATACGGGCTTTGCGGCGTACCGGTAGGGAAGCTTTCGGCATAAGGGATTTTTGGCTGATCGCCGTACACGGTGGCAGACGAGCTGAAGATAAAGTTTTTCACGTTTGCTGCACGCATAGCTGAAATTAAGCACAGCGTACCGTTGACGTTGTTGTCGTAATACTCAAGCGGTTTTGCGACCGATTCGCCAACGGCTTTCAGACCCGCAAAGTGGATCACGGTTTCAATGGCGTGGTCGTGAAGGATCTCGGTCATCAACGCTTCGTTGCGAATATCGCCTTCGACGAAGGTAGGTTGTTTGCCGCCAAGACGTTCAATCACAGGCAGCACGCTGCGCTTACTATTGCACAGGTTGTCGAGGATGATGACATCATGTCCGTTTTGCAGCAGCTGCACGCAGGTATGACTACCGATGTAACCGCTACCACCTGTTACCAGAACTCGCATATTTCGCTCCATTGGGCTTATGGTATGAATTAACCATAGCATAACAGAGACGCGAAAAGTGTGACATGGGATAAAATAGTGGAATCGTTTACACTAATCATCGCACCTTAATTTCGAATGGACGGTAGCATTCTAGATCAAAGAGATAACGTTGTAATGTTGCAGGTAATCTGAAAAGCGGGGGCTGGGCCCCGCCAGGTTAATCGATTTTGCTCAGAAGGTAGCGATAGCTCTCACCATCCGGGATGAATTCCAGGCGGTGGGTAATGCAGGAAGGGGCATCTTCGGCGTGATGTGACACAAACAACAGCTGGGTTTCACCTTCCCCGATCAGCACATCCACAAAGCGTCTAATCAGCTGGCGATTGAGCGGATCCAGCCCCTGGAGCGGTTCGTCGAGGATCAACAGGGTTGGATGTTTCACCAGCGCACGGACGATAAGCGCCAGCCGCTGCTGTCCCCACGACAGGCTATGAAACGGCGCGTCAGCGACCCGGTTATCCATACCCAGAATATCCAGCCACTGCTGCGCCAGCTTGTGCTGTTTGTCCGAAACCGCCTGATAAATGCCGATGGAATCGAAGAACCCGGACAAAATGACGTTACGCACCGTAGTGCTGACGCGATAGTCCAGGTGCAAACTGCTGCTGACGTAGCCAATATGCTTTTTGATGTCCCAGATGGTTTCGCCGCTTCCGCGACGGCGGCCAAACAGGGTGAGATCGTTACTGTAACCCTGCGGATGATCGCCGGTTATCAGGCTCAGCAGCGTCGATTTTCCCGCCCCGTTAGGGCCAGTGATCTGCCAGTGATCGCCAGGGTTTACCGTCCAGCTCAGCTGGTTGAGGATCGGGCGATCGTTATAAGAAACCACGCCGTTATGCAGCACAATGCGTGGCTGGTGGGGATCTAAACCGTGGCGGGCTGAAGGGGCGTCGGGCTCCGGAAGTGAAATGCCGTCCAGCTTTTCACTGTGCGCCAGCTGCGCAATCAGGGCCTGCTTCAGTAGTGCGGCTTTTTCGCCGGTTTCGGTCAGGCTACAGTCGGCTAAGACCCCGGCGTGTTGCACAAAGTCCGGGATTTCATCAAAGCGGTTAAGCACCAGAACCAGGGTGTAACCTTGCTGATTGAGCTTTTCCAGCAGGGTGGCCAGCTGGGCGCGGGATTGCACGTCCAGCCCGTCGAAGGGCTCATCCAGGATCAGCAGTTCCGGCTCGCTCATCAGCGCCTGACAGAGCAGCGTTTTTCGTGTCTCGCCGGTGGAAAGATATTTAAAGCGTCTGTCCAGTAGGGCGGTAATACCGAATTGTTCGGCCAGGTGCTGACAGCGTGCACTGTCTTTTATCTCATCCTGGATTATCTCGGCCGTGGTGCGGCCAGTATCTTCTTCACCGGGACTGAGTAAGTCGGTGTTGTTACGCTGCCACTCATCGCTGACCAGCTTTTGCAGTTGTTCAAATGAGAGGCGAGTCAGGCGCGTAAAGCCACATTGACGCTCGCCTTTAAGCTGCGTGAGCTCACCGGCCAGTGCGCGCGCCAGGGCAGATTTACCGCTGCCGTTTGTGCCGACAAAGGCCCAGCTTTCACCTGCGCGTAACGTTAAATCAGGAAGCGCCAGCGTTTGGGTATCGCTAAGACGAAACGTACCTTGCGAAATATGCAATGATGACATGATTTATCCCATTTTTTGCAGCAATAAGCGTCAGGGATACTCACAGTCGGCACGCTTGTCAATGCGCTTAGCATAATGTGGCGATAATCACCCGGTCTGCGTTGAAATATGCGGTGACGACAGCACCTTCTTCTAACTCAGCTGCATCGGCTACCGGTACCGTGGCACACAGAATTTGCCCATCCGGTAAGGTCATGAGCACCTCGCACTGCTCCTCGCCGCGTTCAATGTGGCTGATTGCGCCGTGCAGTTGGTTATCGGCGTGTTTTGCCAGCTCAGGGGCGCGCGTGATGCTGACCCAGGGGGCTTTCAGTAACACCAGAACTTCTTTACCTTCGTCCAGCCCGAGGCGCTCTCCGCTTTGCGCGGTGATAGCCGCTTTCAGACGCGTAGCGCCATCTGCCAGCAGGATCTCGATATGCTGTTGCACCTGTGAGTTGTCCCTGGCCGTGACGGTACCAAACCACTGGTTGCGGGCACTGGTCTGGAGCGAGAAGCGGGAAATGGCCGCCAGCAGGCTATCCAGCGGAACGTTGTCGTCGTCGCTTAAGACATCGAACGCTTTTTGCTGTATCTGCGCCAGCAGATCGTAAAGCTGAATCAGACGCTGACCGTAGCGGGTCAGTACCGCGCCGCCACCGCCCTTACCGCCGGTCGCTCTGTCGACCAGCGCCTGCTCGCTGAGGGTGTTCATCTCATTGATAGCATCCCAGGCGCTTTTATAACTGATGCCGGCGTTTTTTGCCCCCTGGCTAATTGAGCCGGTTTGCTCTATTTGTTTAAGCAGGGCGATGCGTCGTGGATCGGCGAAAAGCTTCTGCTGAAGTCGTAAGGTGAGGAGAATTTCGGCCTGCATAACAATGTCCTGGCAAAAAGCGTATTGTGACCCAAATGCCCCTGCGGGCAAAGTGCACCGCACAAAAGGGGATGTTTTTCTCACTCGAAAGGGTAGAATAAGCCGTTCACAATGTCTGGAGAAAACCATGTTAGAGTTGTTGAAAAGTCTGGTATTCGCCGTGATCATGGTACCAGTAGTGATGGCTCTCATCCTCGGTGCTATCTACGGCCTGGGTGAAGTGTTCAACGTGTTTTCGAACATCGGTCATAAAGACCAGCCTAAAAAGCAGCATTGATTCCCTACAAAACGCCCGGCCAGCCCGGGCGTTTTGCTCTCAAGTTTCTTCCTTTCCCGCCGATATTATTCACAACATCGGGTGAGTTTACTCATTAATCGGTACGATTTAACGCTAGGATATCCCTACAGTTGTCGTTATATTTGGATGTATATAACGACACTCACAGGAGCTACAGATGGCACGTACATGGTTACGCCTTTTCGCAGGGGCAACGCTGACACTTTCTCTGGCGGGGCACGCACTGGCTGAAGAAGGTAAAATCACGGTCTTTGCAGCGGCGTCGCTGACTAACGCGATGCAGGATATTGCAGCGGAATACAAAAAAGAGAAGAACGTTGAGGTTGTCTCTTCTTTTGCATCTTCTTCTACGCTGGCACGCCAGATTGAAGCCGGTGCGCCTGCCGACCTGTTCATTTCTGCTGACCAGAAATGGATGGACTACGCGGTAGAGAAAAAATCTATTGATACGGCAACCCGTGCCACGTTGCTGGGTAACAGCCTGGTCGTTGTGGCTCCAAAAGCCAGCGTGCAGGCGGATATCGCCATCAACAAAGAGACAAACTGGACTCAGCTTCTGAACGGTGGCCGTCTGGCGGTGGGCGATCCTGAGCACGTACCGGCGGGTATTTATGCCAAAGAAGCCCTGCAAAAACTGGGCGCGTGGGAGACGTTATCCCCTAAACTGGCCCCGGCGGAAGACGTACGCGGCGCACTGGCGCTGGTTGAACGCAACGAAGCACCACTGGGTATCGTTTACGGCTCTGATGCTGTTGCCAGCAAAGGTGTAAAAGTGGTTGGTACGTTCCCGGAAGATTCCCACAAGAAAGTGGAATATCCTGTTGCTGTGGTTGATGGACATAAAAATGCGACAGTCAGCGCCTTCTACGACTACCTGAAGGGCCCGCAGGCGTCTGAAATCTTTAAACGTTACGGATTTACGACTCACTAATGATATTGACCGATCCTGAATGGCAGGCCGTGCTGCTGAGCCTTAAAGTCTCTTCCCTGGCCGTTGTGCTGAGTTTGCCTTTTGGGATCTTCTTTGCCTGGTTACTGGTTCGCTGTAAGTTTCCAGGCAAAGCCCTGCTCGACAGTATTCTTCATCTTCCTCTCGTTTTACCCCCGGTTGTGGTGGGCTACCTGTTGCTGATTGCGATGGGGCGGCGCGGTTTTATCGGCGAATGGCTCTATGACTGGTTTGGCCTGACGTTTGCGTTTAGCTGGCGCGGTGCGGTACTGGCGGCGGCAGTGATGTCCTTCCCGCTGATGGCGCGGGCGATCCGCCTGGCGCTGGAAGGTGTTGACCTCAAACTTGAACAGGCGGCACGTACGTTAGGCGCAGGGCGCTGGCGCGTGTTTCTGACCATTACCTTACCGCTCATGCTGCCGGGCATTATCGTCGGTACTGTGCTGGCCTTTGCCCGTTCACTGGGCGAGTTCGGGGCGACCATTACCTTCGTGTCAAACATCCCGGGCGAAACGCGCACCATTCCGTCGGCGATGTATACCCTTATTCAGACGCCTGGCGGTGAAAGCGCGGCGGCAAGGCTTTGTATCATCTCTATTGTTCTGGCGCTGGTTTCACTGCTGGTTTCAGAATGGCTGGCGCGCATCAGCCGTGAACGGATGGGGAGATAACCATGCTGGAGCTGAATTTCACCCAGACGCTTGGCGACCATTGTCTGACGCTGAACGAAAACCTGCCGGCCAGCGGCATTACGGCTATTTTTGGCGTCTCCGGGGCGGGGAAAACCTCGCTGATTAATGCCATTAGCGGGCTGACGCGCCCTCAGTCAGGGCGCATCGTACTGAATAAGCGCGTCTTAAATGACGTGGAAAACAAGGTTTACCTGTCGCCGGATAAACGGCGCATCGGCTACGTTTTCCAGGATGCAAGGTTATTCCCGCACTACAGCGTGCGCGGCAATCTGCGTTACGGCATGGCAAAAAGCATGGCCGGGCAGTTTGATAAGCTTGTTGCGCTGTTGGGCATTGAACAGTTGCTGGACCGTCTTCCGTCTTCGCTTTCTGGCGGTGAGAAGCAGCGTGTGGCCATTGGCCGTGCTTTGTTGACCGCACCGGAGCTGTTATTGCTGGATGAGCCACTGGCATCGCTGGATATCCCGCGCAAGCGCGAACTGCTGCCATATCTGCAACGCCTGGCCCGTGAAATTAATATCCCGATGCTCTATGTCAGCCATTCGCTTGATGAAATTCTGCATCTGGCAGACAAAGTGCTGGTGCTGGAAAACGGCAGTGTGAAAGCGTTCGGCAATCTGGAAGAAGTGTGGGGCAGTAGCGTCATGCATCCATGGCTGCCAAAAGAGCAGCAGAGCAGCATCCTGAAGGTCAGCGTGCTGGAGCATCATCCGCACTACGCCATGACCGCGCTGGCGCTCGGCGATCAGCATTTGTGGGTCAATAAGATTGATAAACCGCTTCAGTCTGCGTTGCGTATTCGCATTCAGGCCTCGGATGTCTCACTGGTGCTGCAACCGCCTCTGCAAACCAGTATTCGTAATATTCTGCGCGCCAAAGTGGCTCAATGTTTTGACGATAACGGACAGGTGGAAGTGCAGCTCGAGGTTGGCAGCAAGACGCTGTGGGCGCGTATCAGCCCATGGGCCAGAGATGAGTTAGGGATCAAACCTGGCCTGTGGCTTTACGCGCAGATCAAGAGCGTCTCGATCACCACCTGATCACAGCAGGTGGGTATAGATATACTGCGCAATGCTGTCGGTGGTGTTGTCGCCAATCACCACGTTGGCGCGTGCTTTAATGGCATCATCAGCATTACCCATCGCCACGCCGGTGCCTGCGGCTTCCAGCATACTGATGTCGTTATAGTTGTCGCCAAAGGCAATCACGTCCTGCATTGACCAGCCCTGAGACTCCACATACTGCGTCAGGCGTTTGCCTTTGCTGTTGCCTTTACGGGCAATATCCACCTGATCGTGCCATGACCATTCGCACTCCAGACCGAGCGTTTGCTCGACGTGTTTAGCGAAGCCGTTCAGTTTGGTGGTGTCTTCGTCCGTCAGGGCGAATTTCCAGACCGCGTCGACATCCGCCGCCGCCTGGCGCAAAGAGGCAACCTGAGTAAAGACCGGACGCTGTGCTTCAGGTAACGATAGCGCCCAGTTGCTGGTACGGATAACGTGGCCCGTAGGGCGTTCATACACCATCGCGTTATCCACATACATCAGGCCATGAATGTTGTGTTCATCCAGCAGATCAATCAATTGCAGCGCCTGTGGCACCGGCAGCGGATCGGACTCCAGAACCTTTTTTGCCTGATAATCATACAAATAAGTGCCATTACAACAAATTGCAGGTGTATCTAACGCCAGTGCCTGATAAAAAGGATGAATGGCAACGTGATGTCGACCCGTTACGATCAGGAGTTGATATCCCGCTTCTTTGGCGCGCTTCAGCGCTTCGAGAGAAGAGGGAAGCAGGGTTTTTTGAGGGGTAAGCAGTGTTCCGTCTAAATCCAGTGCAATCACACGCGAGGTCATTTGTTCTTCCGGGTTAATATTGAATTTAAGGTCTTAGGGGATGGTACACCGAGTGAATATCGCTGCAAAATTCCTGGCTAAAATTCAGCATTCGCCGTTAAAAATAATCACTTTCACGCGCAGTGAGGAAAGGAGTATTCATGAAACAAACCGTTTATACCGCCAGTCCTGAAAGTCAGCAGATCCATGTCTGGCGTTTGAATGCAGAAGGTTCACTCACGCTGGTTCAGGTTGTTGATGTTCCCGGACAAGTTCAGCCGATGGTCGTCAGCCCGGATAAACGTTTTCTCTATGTTGGCGTGCGCCCTGAGTTCCGTGTGCTTGCTTATCGCATCTCCCCGGATGATGGTGCATTGACCTACACCGCCGAAGCTCCGCTGCCGGGCAGCCCAACCCATATCTCGACCGATCACAAAGGCAACTTCGTGTTCAGCGGCTCCTATAACTCCGGCTGCGTCAGCGTGACGCGTCTGGAAGATGGCATCCCGGTTGAAACGGTTGATGTGGTTGAAGGACTGGAAGGGTGCCACTCTGCCAATATCACCCCGGACAACCGCACGCTGTGGGTTCCTGCGCTGAAGCAGGACCGCATCTGCCTGTTTACCCTGAGTGACGATGGTCACCTGGTTGCGCAAAACCCGGCTGAAGTGACAACCGTTGAGGGCGCAGGCCCACGTCACATGGTGTTCCACCCTAACCAGCAGTACGCTTATGTGGTGAACGAGCTGAACAGCTCTGTGGATGTGTGGGAGCTGAAAGATCCAAATGGCGAGATTGAGTGCGTACAGACACTGGATATGATGCCGTCAGACTTCTCCGACACCCGCTGGGCTGCGGATATCCACATTACACCGGATGGCCGTCATCTTTACGCCTGTGACCGCACCTCCAGCCTGATTACCGTGTTCAGCGTCTCTGAAGACGGCAGCGTGCTGGCGATTGAAGGCTTCCAGCCAACGGAAACCCAGCCACGTGGCTTTAATATCGACCACAGCGGGAAATACCTGATTGCGGCGGGACAAAAATCCCATCACATTGCGCTATACGAAATCAAAGGCGAGCAGGGCTTGCTGGAAGAGAAGGGCCGTTATGCCGTAGGCCAGGGGCCAATGTGGGTTGTTGTTAACGCACACTAAGCGGTGTAAAACAAAAAACCTCGCAGATGCGAGGTTTTTTTATGCCCGGTGAACGGGCTTTATGGGCCGGGTAAGGCAAAGCCGCCACCCGGCAAAAGGACATATTACTGCTTAGGCTCAGCAACCACTTTGCTACCCAGACCGCGGTTGTTGTACTCCCACATGCGGTTGAAGTTAGCGTCGTTCAGGTTGCGCTGCACGTTGCCTTTATCATCCACGGCACCGGTGTTGCCGGAGAATGGACGTTTAGACACGGCGGCGTCTGCCCACGGTTTTGCCGTGTTGAAACCTTCGTTGATCACGCTGTCGCGGATAACCACCTGGCCGTTGGTGGCAGAGTCCAGATCCAGAGAGCGACCCAGTTGCGCAACGCCTTCACCGGACGCGGTGAAGCGGCTGTTTACTGCCAGGAAGCCGTAGAACAGGCTGGACTGTGTTGCCGGTGCGAACACATACCCTTCCTGCTGGGTACGGGAGTTCACTACGCGGAAATCGGTGTTATCAAACACTACCGCGCCACGGCCGGAGACGAGGTCTACATCGCCTTCAACGTAGCTGTTGGTGACCAGAGTACGGGTCAGACGGTTGTTCACCAGCGCGTTCTGTACGCCGCTGTTGGTCACGAAGAAGGTGTTCTGACGACCCAGAATGTTCACGTTATTAATCTGAACCTGATCGCCATCGCTGCGCAGTGCAACCGCCTGATGAGTACCGGCATCCACGCTATCACCCAGGGTGTTTTGAATGGTCAGGTTCTGCAACTGGAGACCGTTGTTCTGCGACCAGAATACCGCAGAGCACATCACACCTACGGTTGCGGTACGTTTGCTCTGGCAGTTATCGAACATATACCACGCAGGTTTGCCCGGCATATATTTCCCGGCCGGGTTCACCAGGCGACGCCAGGTGTTGCTGTCGATTTCGGAGTCAATCGCCAGACCAATTTTCACGTCGATGGCTTTTTCGCCCGTACCGTACAGGGTAATGCTGCCCGGGGCGGCAGGCACGTATACGGTGCCTTCGTATTCACCTGGCAGGATCGCGATGTACTGACGGGATGCACTGTGTTTGGTGATTGCTGCGTCAACCGCTGCCTGAATAGAGGTGTGCGTAACACCCTGCGTGCCTGCCGGGCCGACGACGAAATCAGGCTGCTTAGGCAGGTTGATTGAAGACGGGCTCCACGGTGCCCCATTTGGGTCCATTGCCGTGAAGTAACGCGCCTGGCTGAAGTTTTTCGCTTCATCAGCAGACAGAATCGGACGAGATGCTGTGCCCGGTGCAACCTGCTCAGAAGGCTGCTGGTCCGGTGGCGTTGAGCTACATGCGGATAATGTCACGCCAAAGGCGAGTGCTAACGCCAGACGGGAAATCCTGGAAATGTTCAAGGTAAAGCTCCTGGGTATGCAAGTCTTAACGGGATAGACGAAATAGCCTGCTTTTTTATACTAAGTTGAGCGAAACGGGAAGTTTAAATGGTAAAAAGTTGCATTTTTCGCCCGGCGGATGCGGGAAAGTAATCACAAATAAATAACATTTTCCGTAAAGGCGGTTGACAGCGGCAAACAGATGAAAATAAATGTCTATACAACCCATGACAAGTGGAATCCCCATGCAGCAGCTTCATCCCGACGATGTTATCTGGCGTAATGCGCGACTGGCGACAATGGATCCCGACCATTCCGTCCCTTATGGACTGACTGAAAGCTGTGCGCTGGTGGTCCGCGACAAGACTATTCTGGCCGTGCTCCCCGAAGCAGAAATCCCGCACGGGCACGCTAACAGCATTGATTTAGCGGGAAGGCTGGTTACGCCGGGGCTTATCGACTGCCATACCCATCTGGTCTTTGGCGGCGATCGCGCAGCGGAATGGGAGCAGCGGTTAAACGGGGTCTCTTATCAGACCATCAGCGCCCAGGGGGGCGGGATTAACGCCACCGTGACGGCGACCCGCAATAGCTCTCACGAAGCGTTACTGACGCTTGCGCAGCAGCGCCTGCAACGGCTGATGAATGAAGGTGTGACAACCCTTGAAATCAAGTCAGGATACGGTCTGAACGCCGAAGCCGAAGAGAAAATGTTGCAGGTGGCGCGTCAGCTTGGCCAGGATTATCCGGTAGAAATCAGCCCGACGCTGCTTGCGGCTCATGCGGTGCCTGCGGAATACCTCCACGACCCTGATGCCTACCTTACGCTGGTGTGCGAACAGATAATGCCTGCCCTGTGGCAAAAAGGGTTGTTCGAATCGGTAGACGTTTTTTGCGAAAACGTCGGATTCACCCCGGCGCAAACCGAGCGGGTATTCCAGGCCGCGCTTGCGCTGGGCATTCCGGTAAAAGGGCATGTCGAGCAGCTGTCTAATCTGGGCGGCGCGGCGCTGGTCAGTCGTTACCAGGGGCTGTCCGCCGATCATATTGAATATCTTGATGAGGCCGGGGTTCAGGCGATGGCAGAAAGCGGCACGGTTGCGGTTCTGCTGCCCGGCGCGTTCTATTTCCTCCAGGAGCGTCAGCGTCCGCCGGTTGAACGGCTCAGAAAGCAGGGCGTTGCGATGGCGGTCGCCACCGACTACAACCCCGGGACCAGCCCGTTTGCCAGCCTGCATCTGGCGATGAATATGGCCTGCGTCCAGTTTGGCCTGACACCGGAAGAAGCCTGGGCTGGTGTGACGCGACATGCCGCACGCGCGCTCGGACGTGGTGCAACACACGGGCAGTTAAAGGCGGGTTTTGTGGCTGATTTTATCGTCTGGGATGCGAAGCACCCGGTGGAAATGGTGTATGAACCCGGGCGTAACCCGCTGTATCAACGTATCTTTCGTGGGGAGGCAGTATGACGTTATGGAAGCCCGTTTCTGAGCAGGTCTGGCAGGGGCGCGATGACAGCGCAGAGGCCAGCAATGCTAAACGCATTTTCCAGACCATCCGACAGCAGGCGCAGTTTGCGCCTGCCTCCTCAGGTATTGCGCTGCTGGGCTTCGGGTGTGATGAAGGCGTAAAACGCAACCACGGCAGGCCGGGTGCCGCGCAGGCTCCCGATGTCCTGCGCAAGGCGCTGGCCAATATGGCCAGCCATCAGGGGCATGAGCGGCTTGCGGATCTGGGCACGATAGAGGTCGAGGGAGATGGGCTTGAGGCTGCGCAGCGGGTGTTAAGCGATGCGGTTACGGCCTGCCAGCGCGCCGGGATGCATACGTTTGTCTTTGGCGGCGGACATGAAACGGCCTGGGCGCACGGGCGCGGCGTACTGGATGCCTACCCGCATGAACGTGTGGCTATTATTAACCTCGATGCCCATCTCGATCTGCGCAAGGCGGAACGCGCCACCTCCGGCACGCCGTTTCGTCAGCTTGCGCACTACTGCGCTGAGCAGTCCCGCGCATTTCAGTATGCCTGCTTTGGCGTGAGCCGGGCGGCAAACACCCAGGCGTTATGGGATGAGGCTGAACGGCTGAATGTGACGCTGGTTGAAGACCTTCATTTCCGCCGCGATGCGTTATCCGCGCTTGAAGAGGTACTGGCCAGAGCAGACAGCGTTTATCTGACCATCGATCTTGATGTGTTGCCCGCCGGCGAGATGCCCGCCGTATCAGCTCCTGCGGCGTTAGGTATTCCTGCGCTGGATCTGTTACCGGTCATCGAGCGCATCTGCCGCAGCGGAAAACTGCGGGCGGCAGATTTAGTTGAATTTAATCCACATTACGACCAGGACGGTCAGGGGGCGAAACTCGCCGCCCGTCTGGCCTGGCAAATTGCTCACTGGTGGGCATAACACAGGTTAAGGAGTCACCATGTTTTCACGCTCACCTCAGGCCAACCCGAGCCCGCCTGCGCCTTTTTATGAAAAAGTGAAGCAGGCGATCAGCGAAAAAATTGCCAGCGGCGTATGGCGCCCGCACGACCGTATTCCGTCAGAGGCCGAGCTGGTGGCGCAGTTTGGTTTTAGCCGCATGACCATCAACCGTGCGCTGCGTGAGCTGACCGACGAAGGTTTGCTGGTGCGCCTGCAAGGGGTGGGGACCTTTGTGGCTGAACCAAAAGGCCAGTCGGCCCTGTTTGAAATTCGCAGTATTGCCGATGAGATTGCCGCGCGTAACCATCAGCACCGTTGCGAAGTGCTGGTGCTTGAAGAGACTCAGGCCAGCGCCGAACAGGCTCTGGAGCTGAACGTCAAAGAAGGAACGCGGGTGTTCCATTCGATAATGGTCCACTTTGAAAATGAGGTTCCGGTGCAGATTGAAGATCGCTGCGTCAACGCGCTAAGCGTGCCGGAATATCTTGAACAGGACTACACCCGCACCACGCCACATGCCTATCTGTCGCTGGTGGCTCCGCTCACGGAAGGGGAGCATATCGTGGAAGCGGTGCGTGCAACGCAGCAGGAGTGTGAACTGCTGCGGATGAAAGAGCACGATCCCTGCCTGCTTATCCGCCGCCGCACCTGGTCATCGTCCCGGATAGTGTCACACGCCAGGCTGCTCTTTCCGGGCGATCGTTACCGTTTGCAGGGCCATTTTATGTCCTGAGGGTCATAAGAAGTAAAAGCGTGATAGCTAACTCAATATAACAAAATTGTATCTTTTTTGTTAAAACCAACCTTGTGTGTGCTTGTCTATACAAGTATATCTATTTGTATCATCTGTCCCGTATGAGGAGCACACAATGTCGTCAGGTAAATACCGCCAGCAGGATGTCCGCGCTGCGCGTGGCACCACGCTTACCGCAAAAAGCTGGCTCACCGAAGCACCGCTGCGCATGTTGATGAACAACCTTGATCCTGAGGTCGCAGAAAATCCCCATGAGTTAGTGGTCTACGGCGGCATTGGCCGCGCCGCGCGCAACTGGGAGTGCTACGACGCCATTGTAGAAGCCCTGACTCAACTGGAAAACGACGAAACCCTGCTGGTACAGTCCGGCAAACCGGTCGGCGTATTCAAAACCCACAAAAACGCACCGCGCGTGCTGATTGCAAACTCAAACCTGGTGCCGCACTGGGCGACCTGGGAACACTTCAACGAGCTGGACGCGAAAGGGCTGGCGATGTACGGCCAGATGACGGCGGGCAGTTGGATCTACATTGGCAGCCAGGGGATTGTGCAGGGAACCTATGAAACCTTCGTTGAAGCCGGTCGCCAGCACTATAACGGCTCGCTGAAAGGCCGCTGGGTGCTGACTGCGGGCCTGGGCGGAATGGGCGGCGCACAGCCGCTGGCCGCAACGCTTGCCGGCGCCTGTTCCCTGAACATTGAATGCCAGCAGAGCCGCATCGATTTCCGTCTGCGTACCCGTTATGTCGACGAGCAGGCCGAAAACCTTGATGACGCGCTGGCACGTATTAAAAAATACACCGCTGAAGGCAGAGCTATGTCGATTGCCTTGTGCGGTAACGCGGCGGATATCGTCCCTGAACTGGTGGCTCGCGGTGTTCGCCCTGATTTAGTCACCGACCAGACCAGCGCCCACGATCCGCTGCACGGCTATCTGCCAAAAGGCTGGACGTGGGAAGCCTATCAGCAAAAAGCCGAAACCGACCCGGAAGGTACGGTGCTCGCGGCAAAACAATCCATGGCAGAGCATGTGAGCGCTATGCTGGCGTTCAGCAAAATGGGCATCCCTACCTTCGATTACGGCAACAACATCCGCCAGATGGCCAAAGATATGGGGGTGGCCAACGCCTTTGATTTCCCGGGCTTCGTACCTGCCTATATCCGCCCGCTGTTCTGTCGCGGTATTGGCCCGTTCCGCTGGGTGGCCCTGTCCGGCGACCCGGAAGATATCTACAAAACAGATGCGAAGGTCAAAGAGATTGTCGCAGACGACGAACACCTGCATCACTGGCTGGATATGGCCCGCGAACGCATTAACTTCCAGGGCTTACCGGCGCGCATCTGCTGGGTAGGGCTGGAATGGCGTCAGAAACTGGGGCTGGCGTTTAACGAAATGGTGCGCAGCGGTGAAGTCTCCGCGCCGATTGTTATCGGACGTGACCACCTCGATTCCGGTTCGGTCGCCAGCCCTAACCGTGAAACCGAAGCCATGCGTGATGGTTCGGATGCGGTATCCGACTGGCCACTGCTGAATGCGTTACTGAACACCGCCAGCGGTGCGACCTGGGTATCACTGCACCACGGCGGCGGCGTAGGAATGGGCTTCTCCCAGCATTCGGGGATGGTCATTGTCTGCGACGGTACTGACGAAGCGGCCGCGCGTATCGCTCGCGTGCTGCATAACGACCCGGCAACCGGCGTGATGCGTCACGCGGATGCGGGTTACGAGATAGCGGTTGAATGTGCCAAAGAGCAGGGGCTAAACCTGCCGATGATCCCTGCCACACAAGGAAAGCTTTAATGAACGCTCTTACACTCACTCCCGGTTCACTGACGCTAAAACAGCTGCGTAACGTCTGGCGTCACCCGGTGACACTGGCGCTGGATGAAAGCGCCCATCGCGCAATTAACGACAGCGTCGCCTGCGTCGAGGCCATTGTAGCCGAAGGGCGCACCGCCTACGGTATCAACACCGGATTTGGCCTGTTAGCCCAGACGCGTATTGCGACTCACGATCTGGAAAATCTGCAACGCTCGCTGGTGCTCTCCCATGCTGCGGGCGTGGGGCAGCCGCTGGATGATGAGATTGTCCGTCTGATGATGGTGCTCAAAATCAACAGCCTGGCGCGTGGTTTTTCCGGTATCCGCCTGAGCGTTATCCAGGCGCTGATGGCGCTGGTGAATGCCGGAGTTTATCCGTGGATCCCGGCGAAAGGCTCTGTGGGCGCTTCCGGCGACCTGGCTCCGCTGGCACATATGTCTTTGCTGCTGCTGGGTGAAGGCAAGGCGCGCTGGCAGGGAGAGTGGTTACCGGCAACAGAAGCGCTGAAAAAAGCCGGACTGGCGCCGATCACGCTGGCGGCGAAAGAGGGGCTGGCGCTGCTCAATGGGACGCAGGCATCCACTGCGTTTGCCCTGCGCGGTCTGTTTGAAGCCGAAGATCTGTTTGCCTCGGCGGTGGTGTGCGGCGCACTGACCACCGAAGCCGTGCTCGGCTCCCGTCGTCCGTTTGATGCGCGTATTCACGAGGTGCGCGGTCAGCGCGGGCAGATCGACGCGGCCGCCCTGTATCGCCATCTGCTGACCGATACCAGCGACATTGCCGAGTCTCACCATAACTGCGACAAGGTGCAGGATCCGTATTCCCTGCGCTGCCAGCCGCAGGTGATGGGGGCGTGTCTGACGCAGCTGCGTCAGGCGGCGGAGGTATTGCTGGTGGAAGCCAATGCGGTGTCGGATAACCCGCTGGTGTTTGCCCAGGAAAACGAGGTGGTGTCCGGTGGTAACTTCCACGCCGAGCCTGTGGCGATGGCGGCGGATAACATCGCGCTGGCGATTGCCGAAGTGGGCGCGTTGTCTGAACGCCGTATCGCGCTGATGATGGATAAACACATGTCTCAGCTTCCGCCGTTCCTGGTGCGTAACGGTGGGGTGAACTCGGGCTTTATGATTGCCCAGGTAACGGCCGCGGCGCTGGCAAGTGAGAACAAAGCGCTGTCGCATCCGCACAGCGTGGACAGCCTGCCGACATCCGCAAACCAGGAAGATCACGTTTCGATGGCTCCGGCTGCCGGGCGTCGTCTGTGGGAAATGGCCTCTAACACCCGTGGTGTACTGGCGGTTGAGTGGCTGGCGGCCTGTCAGGGTATTGACCTGCGTGACGGGCTGAAATCCAGTGCGTTACTGGAGCAGGCGCGCCATGTTCTGCGCGAGCATGTCACGCATTACGACGATGACCGTTTCTTTGCCCCGGATATTGATAAGGCGATGCAGCTCCTCGAAGAAGGGCGGCTGGTGGGATTGTTACCGTCAGTGTTGTAACTGACGCCCGGCGGCGCTGCGCTTACCGGGCCTACTGGTGCCGAAATGTAGGCCGGGTAAGGCGTAGCCGTCACCCGGCTTTTTTTACGAGTACATCGCCGTTATCGACGCGCTTCCCAGCGTATGGAAGTGCACGTTAAAGCCCACCATCGCCCCGCTGGCACCTTCGTCCACCTCAATCTTATCCACATCCAGCGCATGAACCGTGAAGATATAGCGGTGGGTTTCCCCTTTTGGTGGTGCTGCGCCGCCGTAGCCCGCTTTACCAAAGTCGGTACGCGTCTGGATCGCGCCTTCAGGCAGGGCGGAAACGCCAGAGCCCGCACCCTGCGGCAGGACGCGCGTGCTGGCTGGCAGGTTGGCGACAATCCAGTGCCACCAGCCGGAGCCGGTTGGTGCATCCGGGTCGTAGCAGGTAATAACAAAGCTTTTGGTTCCCGCAGGAACGTCATCCCAGGCCAGATGTGGGGATAAATTATCCCCCTGATATCCCATTCCGTTAAATACGTGGCGCTCAGGCAATTTCTCGCCGTCGTGCAGATCCTGACTGATGAGTTTCATTCGTTTTCTCCGTACTGAGCCGTGCAAAAAGTGTAATGCATAAACAGAGTACCGAAGCTAACGCCCTGGATTAAATCGCAAAATGTGCGGGAACCTTAACCGCTTCGACAACCGCTGCGGTCAGCTTACGCAGCTGCTCCCCGGTAATGAGGTACGGCGGCATCAGATAAATAAGCTTACCGAAAGGACGAACCCAGACGCCACGCTCCACGAAGAAGCGTTGTAGCGCGGCCATATTCACCGGATGTGTTGTCTCAATCACGCCAATAGCGCCAAGCACGCGCACATCTGCCACAAACTCAGAGTCTGATGCCGCGCTGAGCTCCTGCTGAAGTTGCGCTTCAATTGCGGCAACCTGAGTTTGCCATTCACCGCTCTCCAGAATGGCCAGGCTTTCGCTTGCCGCCGCACAGGCCAGTGGATTTCCCATAAACGTCGGGCCATGCATAAAGCAGCCCGCTTCGCCGTCGCTGATGGTATCGGCAACGTGGCGGGTGGTGAGCGTGGCGGAAAGCGTCATTGTGCCGCCGGTCAGTGCTTTACCCAGGCACAGGATATCCGGTGCAATACCGGCATGTTCACAGGCGAACATTTTGCCTGTGCGGCCAAAGCCGGTGGCTATCTCATCGGCAATCAGCAGAATGCCCTCGCGATCGCACATCTTACGGATACGTTTTAGCCACTCCGGGTGGTACATGCGCATCCCGCCAGCACCCTGCACAACAGGCTCGAGGATCACCGCGGCTATCTCATGGCGGTGCGCGGCCATCAGGCGTGCGAAGCCGACCATGTCCATCTCATCCCATTCACCATCGAAACGGCTCTGCGGCGCCGGGGCAAACAGGTTTTCCGGCAGGTAGCCTTTCCACAGGCTGTGCATTGAGTTGTCCGGATCACAGACCGACATCGCGCCGAAGGTATCCCCGTGATAACCGTTACGGAAGGTGAGGAATCGCTGGCGGGGCTCGCCCCTGGCGTGCCAGTACTGCAACGCCATTTTCATTGCCACCTCAACGGCCACGGAACCCGAGTCGGCGAGGAAAACGCACTCCAGCGAGTCCGGCGTCATCGCGACCAGACGGCGGCAAAGATCAACCGCAGACTGATGGGTGATACCGCCGAACATCACGTGCGACATCTGGTCAATCTGCGCTTTCATCGCTGCGCTCAGACGCGGATTGTTGTAACCGTGAATGGCGGCCCACCAGGAGGACATCCCGTCAACAAGCCGCTCGCCGCTGGCGAGATGCAGTTCGCAGCCGTGAGCTGAGGCTACCGGGTAAACGGGCAGCGGGTTCGTCGTGGAAGTGTAAGGGTGCCAGATATGCAGCTTATCGAAGGCGAGATCGTCCTGTGTCATAATCGACTTGTAAACCATTTTGAAAAGTTTTAGGTTTACGAGTATAAACCGAACCGAAAATTAACAAAACCCTTTGGAGAAGCCCGATGGCTCACCACGCACGCTGGACAATGTCGCAAGTCACTGAATTATTCAATAAACCTTTCCTTGAACTGCTGTTTGAAGCGCAAACGGTACACCGTCAGCACTTCGACCCGCGTCATGTGCAGGTCAGTACGCTGCTGTCGATCAAGACGGGCGCGTGCCCGGAAGATTGCAAATATTGCCCACAAAGTGCCCGCTATAAAACCGGTCTTGAATCCGAGCGCCTGATGGAAGTGGAGCAGGTTCTGGATTCTGCGCGTAAAGCGAAAAACGCCGGGTCGACCCGTTTTTGCATGGGTGCAGCGTGGAAAAACCCGCACGATCGCGACATGCCGTACCTGGAACAGATGGTGAAAGGCGTGAAGGAGATGGGGCTGGAAGCCTGTATGACCCTGGGTACGCTGAATGACGATCAGGCGCAACGTCTGTCGGCTGCGGGGCTGGATTACTACAACCATAACCTCGACACCTCTCCGGAGTTTTACGGCAACATCATCACCACGCGTACCTACCAGGAGCGCCTGGACACGCTGGATAAAGTCCGCGATGCGGGCATCAAAGTGTGTTCCGGCGGGATCGTTGGCCTGGGCGAAACGGTGAAAGATCGCGCCGGTCTGCTGCTGCAACTTGCCAACCTGCCAACCCCACCAGAAAGCGTGCCAATCAACATGCTGGTGAAGGTGAAAGGTACGCCGCTGGCGGATAACGACGATGTCGATGCGTTTGATTTTATCCGCACCATTGCGGTAGCGCGCATCATGATGCCGACCTCCTTTGTGCGCCTGTCTGCCGGACGCGAGCAGATGAGCGAACAGACGCAGGCCATGTGCTTTATGGCCGGTGCAAACTCAATCTTCTACGGCTGTAAACTGCTGACCACACCAAACCCGGAAGAGGACAAAGACGTCCAGTTGTTCCGTAAGTTAGGGCTGAATCCGCACCAGACCGAGGTGCTGACGGGGGATAACGAGCAACAGCAGCAGCTGGAGCAGCAAATTTTTAACGCCGATACCGACCAGTTTTACAACGCGGCGACCGTATGACCTGGCAACAACGCATAAACACCGCACTGGAAGAACGCCGGGCGGCGGATGCTTTTCGCGTACGCAGGGTGGTGGAAAACGGTGCTGGCCGTTTTCTCACCCGCGACAATCAGCGTTTTTGCAATTTCTCCAGTAACGATTATCTGGCCCTGAGTCAGCACCCGCAGGTTGTCCGCGCCTGGCAGCAGGGTGCTGAACGTTACGGCGTGGGCAGTGGCGGATCGGGCCACGTCAGCGGCTACACCACAGCCCATCAGGCGCTGGAGGAAGAGCTGGCCGACTGGCTGGGGTATCCCCGTGCGCTGCTGTTTATCTCGGGCTTTGCGGCCAATCAGGCGGTGATTACCGCCCTGATGGGGAAAGACGACAGAATTGTGGCCGACCGCTTAAGCCATGCCTCGCTACTGGAGGCGGCAAACCTGAGCCCGGCGCAGCTTCGCCGCTTTGCCCATAATGACGCCACCCCGCTTCACGCTCTGCTGGGCAAACCCTGTGACGGCCAGCAGCTGGTGGTGACGGAAGGGGTGTTTAGCATGGACGGCGACAGCGCACCGCTGAACGCCCTGCATGACACTGCGCAGCAGCACAATGCCTGGCTGCTGGTGGATGATGCCCACGGCATCGGCGTGGTGGGTGATGAAGGGCGCGGAAGCGCGTATCACCAGGGGGTGAAACCTGAATTGCTGGTGGTGACGTTCGGTAAAGGATTTGGCGTCAGTGGCGCGGCGGTGCTGTGCAGTGACACGGTGGCCGATTATCTGCTGCAATTCGCACGGCACCTGATTTACAGCACCAGTATGCCGCCTGCTCAGGCCGTGGCGTTATCTGTGGCTATGCAGGTCATTCGCGGGGATGATGGGGAAGCACGTCGGCAGCGCCTGGCGCAGCACATTCGGCATTTCCGCCAGGGGTTAAGTACGCTGCCGTTCCGGAGCACTGACTCACTGAGCGCCATTCAGCCGGTGATCGTCGGGGATAACGGCCGGGCGCTGGAGCTGGCGCAACGGCTACGCGAAAAGGGCATGTGGGTGACAGCGATCCGCCCACCGACCGTACCTCCTGGCACGGCGCGGTTACGCCTCACGCTCACGGCGGCGCACGAAACGCAGGATATCGATACGCTGCTGGAGGCGCTGCATGTCTCCCGTCAATAAAGAGGCCATTGCAGCCGCGTTTGGCCGCGCGGCACAGAGCTATTCACAACACGATGAACTGCAACGTCAGAGCGCGCGTGGGTTGCTCAGCACGCTGGGTGAGAGCGATTTCCCGCAGGTGCTGGATGCCGGATGTGGTCCGGGCGCCAACAGCCGCTACTGGCGCGCGGCGGGAAGCCGTGTGACGGCTATCGACCTCTCGCCACAGATGCTTGACGAAGCGCGCCAGCAACAGACAGCCGACCATTATCTGGTGGCGGATATTGAAGCTATTCCCCTTCCAGACGGGCAGTTTGACCTGGTGTGGAGCCACCTTGCGGTGCAGTGGTGCAGCAGCCTGCCTCAGGCGTTGCATGAGCTGTATCGCGTGGCACGACCGGGCGGAAAAATCGCGTTTACCACGTTGCTTGAAAGCTCGTTGCCGGAGCTGAATCAGGCCTGGCACGCGGTGGATAGCGGGGCGCACGCGAACCGCTTTTTATCGCGGGATGAAGTGCTCCAGGCGCTGAGAGGCTGGCGTTATCGCAGCGTGGTGCAGACCATTACGCTCAGTTTTAGCGATGCCCTCAGCGCCATGCGCTCGCTGAAAGGCATTGGGGCGACGCATTTGCATTCAGGGCGGGACACCAAACCGCTTACCCGTGGTCAGTTGCACCGTTTAGAGATGGCCTGGCCGCAGCAACAGGGTGAGTTTCCGCTCTCTTATCAACTTTTTCATGGGATTATCGAACGTGACTGAACGTTATTTTGTCACCGGCACCGATACGGAAGTCGGTAAGACGGTTGCCAGCTCGGCGCTATTGCAGGCGGCGAATCAGCAAGGGCTTATCACCGCGGGCTACAAACCTGTGGCCTCCGGCAGTGAGATGACGTCAGACGGTTTGCGCAACACCGACGCGCTGGCGTTGCAACGTAACAGCAGCCTTGCGTTGAGCTACCCGCAGGTAAATCCGTATACGTTCGCAGAACCAACCTCGCCGCACATCGTCAGTGCAGACGAAGGCCGGGCGATTGATTTTGCGGTGCTGTCGGGGGGATTACGCGCTCTGGAGCAGCAGGCAGAGTGGGTACTGGTGGAAGGGGCAGGCGGCTGGTTTACCCCGCTTTCTGACCAACAAACCTTTGCCGACTGGGTTCAGGCTGAGCAGCTTCCGGTCATTCTGGTGGTAGGGGTGAAGCTTGGCTGCATCAACCACGCCATGCTGACTGCGCAGGCTATCCAGCAGGCAGGATTGCGCCTGGCGGGCTGGATAGCTAACGACGTGGTCGCCCCGGGCAGACGTCACCAGGAGTATCTGGCAACGCTAAAACGCGTGCTGCCTGCGCCATGCCTGGGTGAGATCCCCTGGCTTGCTGAGGGGGCAGAAAGTGCCGAAACCGGTCACTATCTGGATCTCAGCGTCTTGCCTCCAGCGTCATCCAGTGGGCAATAAGCTCATCATTCAGCTCGTTAACGTGGCCCTGGGCCACGTTACGCCCGCGATACAACATGCAGAAGCGGTCCGCTACCCGGCGGATAAACGACAGCTGCTGCTCCGCTAACAGTACCGTCATACCCAGCTCCCGGTTCAGCCGTATCAACAGTTGCGCAAGCTTCTGGGCAAAGCTCGGCCCCGCGCCGTGCATCGGCTCATCCAGAATCAATACCCGCGGGCGGTTCACCAGGGCGTTGGCTATCGCCAGCTGATACTGAATATCCGGCGATAACCCGTTGGCCCGGGTCTGGCGCAGCGTATAGAGCTGCGGGAAAAGGGCGTAAACCTCGCTTTTGGCGGTGGCATCCGGCTTCCCGGTGGCCCGCATCGCGATATGCAGATTCTCTTCAATCGTCAGCTGCGAGAAGATCCGCCTGTCCTGCGGAACGTAGCCAATTCCAGGCCGGTTTCGCTGTTCAGGTGGCTGGCTGAGCAGGTCGCGCGGTGGTGCGCCTGCTTCATGCCAGATGATGGTTCCGCTCTCAACGGGTAAATTGCCCGCGATGCAGTTCATCAGCGTGGATTTTCCCATACCCGGCAGGCCAACAACCCCCGTACACAGACCTGGCGGTAAATCTAAATCAACATTCCATAGCGTATGTTGGCTTCCGTAAAACTGATTCACTGCACGCAGACTCAACATGTTTCTCTCCTTAAACATCGATGTGGGTATGGCTCGTACGAATTGTGCAAAACTCCTGCCAGAACCGTTAAGTTGATTAAAAAAGAGACTTTTTTAGGAATGAGCCTGGGGCAAGGGAGGGATGTGACAGGGAATTGCACAGTAGCAGTGCCGGTGATGTTGAGTTGTGGTGCAGCGGCATAATCACTGAATTGTGATTAAGATCTCACCAATCCGTTATGTCTTGCGCAACTGATTACCATCAAAAAAGAGCTATAAAAATTTTTTGTCACCCCACCGGTGGGAAAAACCGGGAATTAGCTGAGTGGCGGTCTATACGGGCTGGAAGCAGTTATCCACTATTCCTGTGGATAACCATGTGTATTAGAGTTAGAAAACACGCGATAAGCGAGAGAATACGCGGCTTACGCCTGAATTGGTGCGAAACGCGGCTTTATGAAATATCGTTTAAAAATCAATTTGTTATATAAAAGCAATTGGCGTAATGAAACTGTCACTGGTTGCCACAAAACTTTCATTACACGGCTTGACAAATGTTAAAAAAGAAAAAGTTCTGGGGATAACCCGGGTTAGCTGGTGTTTTATTTTGTCACAGTCTAAATTTTGGCCGGGATTGCGCTAATCATCCGAACGCTACTCTAAATATCCTGACACGCCACTGGTTTTTCATCCAGTATTTTTTACTGGCAATCCTGGCAGCTGCGAGTAAAATTACTCACCTGCCGCTAATTACGTCATCAGGTCATCGCCCATGAGTAAACCGTTCAAATTGAATTCTGTTTTCAGCCCTTCAGGCGACCAGCCTGAGGCGATCCGTCGCCTGGAAGAGGGTCTGGAAGACGGTCTGGCACATCAGACGCTGCTGGGCGTTACCGGCTCGGGTAAAACGTTTACCATTGCCAACGTCATTGCGGATCTCCAGCGCCCCACCATGGTGCTTGCCCCGAATAAAACCCTGGCGGCTCAGCTTTATGGTGAGATGAAAGAGTTCTTCCCGGAGAATGCGGTGGAGTACTTCGTCTCTTACTACGATTACTACCAGCCTGAAGCGTATGTCCCAAGCTCAGATACCTTTATCGAAAAAGATGCGTCGGTGAACGAACACATCGAACAAATGCGTCTGTCGGCAACCAAGGCGCTGCTGGAACGCCGCGATGTAATTGTGGTGGCGTCGGTGTCCGCTATCTACGGTCTGGGTGACCCGGACCTGTACCTGAAGATGATGCTGCACCTTACCCAAGGGATGATCATCGATCAGCGTGCGATTTTGCGCCGCCTGGCGGAGCTGCAATACACCCGTAACGACCAGGCCTTCCAGCGCGGTACGTTCCGCGTGCGCGGTGAAGTTATCGATATCTTCCCGGCAGAGTCAGACGACATTGCACTGCGTGTTGAACTGTTCGACGAAGAGGTTGAGCGGCTGTCGTTGTTTGACCCGCTGACCGGGCATGTGGAATCGATCATTCAGCGTTTCACGGTTTACCCTAAAACGCACTACGTGACCCCGCGCGAACGTATTGTGCAGGCGATGGAAGAGATTAAAGTCGAGCTGGCAGACCGCCGTAAGGTGCTGCTGGCGAATAACAAGCTGCTTGAGGAGCAGCGCTTAAGCCAGCGCACCCAGTTTGACCTCGAGATGATGAACGAGCTGGGTTACTGCTCTGGTATCGAAAACTACTCACGCTTCCTCTCTGGCCGTGGGCCGGGCGAGCCACCGCCAACCCTGTTTGACTATCTTCCGGCGGACGGCCTGCTGGTGGTGGATGAATCCCACGTGACGATCCCGCAGATTGGCGGCATGTATCGCGGTGACCGGGCTCGTAAAGAGACGCTGGTGGAGTACGGCTTCCGCCTGCCATCAGCGCTGGATAACCGCCCGATGAAGTTTGAAGAGTTTGAAGCGCTTGCCCCGCAAACCATCTACGTGTCGGCAACGCCGGGCAGCTACGAGCTGGAAAAATCCGGTGATGAGGTCGTTGACCAGGTGGTGCGTCCTACCGGTCTGCTGGATCCGATTATCGAAGTGCGCCCTGTTGCCACCCAGGTTGACGATCTTCTGTCTGAGATCCGCACCCGCGCTGCCATCAATGAACGCGTGCTGGTGACGACCCTGACCAAGCGCATGGCGGAAGACCTGACTGAATATCTTGAAGAACATGGTGAGCGCGTGCGGTATCTGCACTCGGATATCGATACCGTGGAACGTATGGAAATAATCCGCGACCTGCGTCTGGGCGAGTTCGACGTACTGGTGGGGATCAACCTGCTGCGAGAAGGTCTGGATATGCCAGAAGTGTCGCTGGTCGCGATTCTGGATGCAGACAAAGAGGGCTTCCTGCGTTCTGAACGTTCCCTGATCCAGACTATCGGCCGTGCCGCGCGTAACGTGAACGGTAAAGCTATCCTCTACGGCGACAAGATAACCCCGTCAATGGCGAAAGCGATTGGTGAAACGGAACGTCGACGCGAGAAACAGCAGCGTTACAACGAAGAAAACGGTATTACGCCGCAAGGGCTGAACAAGAAGGTGGTGGATATCCTGGCGCTGGGTCAGAACATCGCCAAAACCAAAGCGAAAGGGCGTGGCAAGGCGCGTTCAGTGGTGGAAGAAGATACCGTCGTGCTGACGCCGAAAGCGCTCCAGCAGAAAATTCACGAGCTGGAAGCACAGATGATGCAGCACGCGCAGAACCTGGAGTTTGAAGAGGCGGCGCAAATCCGTGACCAGCTGCATCAGCTGCGGGATTTGTTTATTGCAGCATCGTGATTTACAGGTTATGTGCCCTTTGTAGCCCCGGTAAGCGCAGCGCCACCGGGGTTTTTTTAACCCAGCGCCTGAATAGCTTTTTCCAGCGCCTCGCGCAGCAGATGGCGATCGTGGCGATACTGAATATCGCTGGCTTCCAGCGGCTCCTGCACCACCACGCGGGCACCAATTCCTGACACATTCGCTTTCGGCCCTACAACCACCGCGTCGATGATTTTTTTCCCGACGTACTGCTCCATGATGCCAAGCTTATCTGCAAGCGTCAGGCCTGCCGCCGCCGGGCTCAGTTCACGCCCTAAATTACCGATATAGACCACCGGCGCAGGGGTTCTGCGCAGCGCCTGGGCAAGCTCTTTGACCAGCAGAATGGGCATCAGGCTGGTATAAAAACTGCCCGGCCCAATCAGGATCAAATCCGCTTCGCCGATAGCATCAACGGCTTCGCGCGTGGCGGGCACGGCCGGATAAGTCATAAGTTCTTTCGGCGGCAGGGTCAGCTGGTCAATATTCACTTCGCCGTAAATTTCGTGGCCTTCCACATCAATTGCCATCAAGTCGACCGGATGTTCAGACATAGGGATCAGGAACGCATCTACTTTAAGCAAATTACGTATTAAATTGATGGCTTCAAGAGGGCGCACGCTCAGGTGATCAAGCGCCTTTAACATCAGGTTTCCGAGGTTATGGCCAGAAAGTTCACCATTACCGGCAAAACGATACTCAAACATCGCTGAAGCTACGCTCGGTTCGGTAATTAACTGATTTAAACAGTTACGCATATCACCCCATGCGATACCGCCTTCCGAACGGCGAATGCGCCCTGTAGAACCGCCGTTATCGGTGGTGGTGACTATCCCTGTGAGCCTGGATCCCAGAGAGGAAAGTGAAGACATCACCCGCCCCAGACCGTGGCCTCCGCCAAGAGCAACTACCCGGTCAAGATCCGCAAAAGTGCGATTGCGCATACCAATTCCTTATCACGTTCGAACAGCGTAACAGTAACCTAACTACCCCTAAAAGACGATGCTTCACCCGGTGCAAAATGACGTATATCAATGCGAAAGTACCGTTTTTGCGTATTCTGTTACGAAAATGCACGAACATGTCGCTATATATATAATTATATAGCGAAAAGCGATAATGGCGAAGAGATGATTTCCGCGCTACTATCGCCTTAACCACGTTTTCGAATTTGAAAACATACACTCTAGCCTTTGTGCCTGTGTCGAAAGATATGGCGCTCTGGCCGTGGCGGTTTTGCCACCAGGGTACAGAAAGAAATGACTGTGCCTCCCGTATCTGGAAAGGTGTACATGGCTTCACAACTTACTGATGCTTTCGCGCGTAAGTTCTTCTACTTACGTCTGTCGATTACCGATGTGTGCAATTTTCGTTGCACCTACTGCCTGCCTGACGGTTACAAACCTGGCAGTACCACCAATAACGGCTTTCTCTCCGTGGATGAAGTGCGCCGCGTCACGCGTGCGTTCACTGAACTCGGCACCGAAAAGGTGCGCCTGACCGGGGGAGAACCTTCTCTGCGTCGCGACTTTCCCGACATTATCGCTGCGGTGCGCGAAAACGACCGTATCCGTCAAATTGCGGTAACCACCAATGGGTATCGCATGGCGCGGGACGTGGCGAACTGGCGTGACGCTGGCCTGACGGCGATCAACGTCAGCGTAGATAGTCTCGATGCCCGCCAGTTCCACGCCATTACCGGCCAGGATAAGTTCCGGCAGGTGATGGACGGCATTGATGCGGCGTTTACTGCCGGTTTCGAGAAGGTGAAAGTCAATACGGTACTGATGCGCGATGTTAACCATCATCAACTGGACACCTTCCTGGCGTGGATCAAATCACGCCGTATTCAATTGCGTTTTATTGAGCTGATGGAAACCGGCGAGGGCAGCGAGCTGTTCCGTCGTCATCACATCTCCGGCATGGTGCTGCGCGATGAGCTGCTGAAACGCGGCTGGATCCACCAGATCCGCCAGCGCAGCGACGGCCCGGCACAGGTCTTTTGTCACCCTGATTACGAAGGGGAAATCGGGCTTATCATGCCGTACGAGAAAGACTTCTGCGCCAGCTGTAATCGCCTGCGCGTCTCGTCTGTGGGCAAGCTGCACTTATGCCTGTTCGGGGATGGCGGCGTAGACCTTCGCGATCTGCTGGAAAACGATGCTCAACAGGACGCGCTTGAAGCGCGCATTTCCGAAGCGCTGACGCATAAAAAACAGACCCACTTCCTGCATCAGGGCAACACCGGAATTACTCAGAACCTGTCATACATTGGCGGGTAATCAGTCTTAAGAAGGAACCAGAAGATGAGTCAGGTAAGCGCAGAATTTATCCCGACACGTATCGCTATTCTTACCGTTTCTGAACGCCGTGGTGAAGAGGATGATACCTCTGGCCACTGGCTGCGCGATGCGGCACACGAAGCCGGGCACCATATTGTTGATAAAGCGATTGTTAAAGAGAACCGCTACGCCATCCGCGCCCAGGTTTCCCAGTGGATCGCCGGCGATGACGTGCAGGTGGTGCTGATTACTGGCGGGACCGGTTTTACCGCAGGTGATCAGGCTCCCGAAGCGTTGATTCCTCTGTTTGATCGCGAAGTGGAAGGCTTTGGCGAAGTGTTTCGGATGCTCTCATTTGAAGAGATTGGCACCTCAACCTTGCAGTCCCGCGCGGTGGCGGGGGTCGCGAACAAAACGCTGATCTTTGCCATGCCAGGCTCCACCAAAGCCTGTCGTACTGCGTGGGAGAACATCATTGCGCCGCAGCTCGATGCCCGCACCCGTCCATGTAATTTCCATCCCCATTTAAAGAAATAAGTTATGTCGCAACTGACCCACATTAACGCCGCTGGCGAAGCGCATATGGTGGATGTGTCTGCCAAAGCCGAAACGGTGCGTGAAGCGCGTGCTGAAGCATTCGTTACCATGTTGCCTGAAACCCTGGCGATGATTATCGACGGCAGCCACCACAAGGGCGATGTGTTCGCAACCGCGCGCATTGCCGGTATCCAGGCCGCGAAACGGACCTGGGATTTGATCCCACTGTGCCACCCGTTGATGCTCAGCAAGGTTGAGGTAAACCTGCTGGCGCAGCCGGAACACAACCGCGTGCGAATTGAATCACTCTGCCGTTTAACCGGGAAAACCGGCGTCGAGATGGAAGCGCTGACGGCGGCCTCTGTCGCCGCCTTGACCATCTACGATATGTGTAAGGCCGTGCAAAAAGACATGGTGATTGGCCCGGTTCGTCTGCTGGCAAAAAGCGGCGGCAAATCTGGCGATTTTAAGGTGGACAGCCATGATTAAAGTGCTCTTTTTTGCTCAGGTCCGCGAGCTGGTCAACACCGATAGCCTGACCCTGGAAACTTCATTCGATAACGTTGCCGCACTGCGCGCGCATCTGGCAGGACAAAGCGACCGCTGGGCGCTGGCGCTGGATGAAGGCAAATTGCTGGCGGCTGTTAATCAGACCCTGGTGGATTTTAACCATCCGCTGAAGTCCGGTGACGAAGTGGCGTTCTTCCCGCCGGTAACAGGAGGCTGAAATGGCTGAAACCCGAATTCTGGTAGGTCATGACCGCTTCAGTGTCGGTACAGAATACGACTGGCTGGCGGAACGCGACGAAGATGGTGCGGTGGTCACCTTCACAGGCAAAGTGCGTAATCATAATCTTGGTGACAGCGTAAAAGCGCTCACGCTGGAACATTATCCCGGCATGACCGAAAAATCGCTGGCGGAGATCGTGGACGAGGCGCGCGGGCGCTGGCCGCTCGGGCGCGTCACGGTAATTCACCGCATCGGCGAAATGTGGCCGGGTGAAGAGATCGTGTTTGTCGGCGTGACCAGCGCGCACCGCGGTAGCGCGTTTGCGGCGGGCGAATTTATTATGGACTACCTTAAAACCAAAGCGCCATTCTGGAAGCGTGAAGCAACGCCAGAAGGTGAGCGGTGGGTGGAATCGCGTGACAGCGATAAACAAGCTGCTGGTCGTTGGTAGTCGGTTTACGTAGATGTGTTAGTCTTAAAACGTGTGTCTACTTAATCTTAATCAGGAGTGAATCATGGACCGATTTCCGCGTTCCGATTCGATAGTGCAGCAGACCCGAACCGGTCTGCAAACGTATATGGCCCAGGTGTACGGCTGGATGACAGTCGGCCTGCTGCTGACCGCGTTTATCGCGTGGTACGCCGCAAATACACCTGATCTGATGATGTTTATCTTTTCCAGCAAAATCACCTTCTTTGGGTTGATCATCGCCCAGCTGGCGCTGGTATTTGTCCTCTCTGGTCTGGTGCACAAGCTCAGCGCCGGCATGGCGACCACGCTGTTTATGCTCTACTCGGCCCTGACCGGGCTAACGCTTTCGAGTATTTTCATCGTTTACACCTATTCCTCCATCGCCAGTACATTTGTGGTGAGCGGCGGGATGTTCGGTGCGATGAGCCTGTACGGTTACACCACAAAGCGCGACTTGAGCGGTTTTGGCAGTATGCTGTTTATGGCGCTGATTGGGATCGTGCTGGCATCGCTGGTGAACCTGTGGCTCAAGAGCGAAGCGCTGATGTGGGCAGTGACCTACATTGGGGTGATTGTCTTTGTCGGGCTGACGGCCTACGACACCCAGAAACTGAAAAACATCGGCGAGCAGATTGACGTGCGTGACAGCTCAACGTTGCGCAAATACTCCATCCTTGGCGCGCTGACGCTGTATCTGGACTTTATCAACCTGTTCCTGATGCTGCTGCGTATTCTGGGTAACCGTCGCTAGGGTTGTTTTGCCAGGTGGCGGCTTTGCCTTACCCGGCCTACGAAACGCGAACCGTAGGTCGGGTAAGGCGAAGCCGCCACCCGGCTTATTCACTTCGCTAACATCCTCTCATTCTTCGCCCGCAGCTTTTTCGCCCGGCTCTCCAGCAACAAATAACAGACCGTTGCCAGCGCCAGCGGCAGGAAGTAATAGAGCATTCGGTACGCGAGCAGGGCGGCGATAATCGTTCCCTGAGAGACGTGCTCTCCGGCAAGCAGGGCGATAAACACCGCTTCCAGTACGCCAATCCCTGCCGGGATATGGACAATTACACCTGCGATACTGCTCACCAGCAGCACACCCAGCACGAAGAAATAGTTCACATCCTCGCCGATCAGTAACCAGATGATCACCCCCATCACCATCCAGTTGGCGCCTGATACCACTAACTGTATAGCGGCAAATCGCCAGGAGGGCAGCACCAGCTTTTGGCCTTTTATGGTCATGTGGCGGCGACGTGAAAAAGCACAGGCCCACAGATAAAGCGCGATAATCAGCAACAGCACACTGCCTAAGATGCGCAGCGTAGTGTCATCGATGTACCAGTGTGCGGGCAGTTGCACCACGCCTGCGGTGAAAATAACGCCGCCCAGCAGGATATAACCCAGCCAGTTCGTGGTAATACTCAGGGAGAAAATGCGCGTGATGGTACTGCCAGGCAGCCCAAGCCGTGAATAGAGGCGGTAACGCATCCCGATGCCGCCCACCCAGGTGCTGAGTGTCAGGTTGAAGGCATAGCAAATAAACGACACCAGCATCACCTGCCGTTTCGCCAGTTTATGGCCGCAGTACTTTCGCCCCAGCAGATCGTAACAGCCGTAAATCAGGTAACTGACAATCACCAGTCCAAGTGCGCCTAGCAGTACCATACGGTTGTAATTGCGGATAACCTTCCACACCTCTTCCCAGTCGACTTTCCGGGCGTACACCACCAACAGCACCACAACGGCAATAAAGAAAAGCCAGGTGAGGATTTTCTTAGCCAGGCGCCAGCGAGGATGGGAGCGTGACATCAGGTTTTTCCTCCATCTTCCGCTTCAACGCGATCCTGTGTTTCCATTTCAGGCTGCACTGGCGGGTTGACCAGCGCAAGTTTAGGCGTGTGTGCGGGCAGCCAGCCGACCATGGCCGGGAAATGGCGCAGGAAGTGGAACACCACCACGCCGATACCGAGGTTCCACCAGGTGCGTTTCGGCACCATAGACTCATCCACTCGCACGCAGTCGTTAACGATCAGCCCCTGAAGGTTATCGCGCAGGGTCTGGTTGAACTGGCGATCGTGGACGATCAGATTGGCTTCCAGATTGAGCGACAGGCTCAGCGGATCGAGGTTACTGGAGCCGACGGTCGCCCAGTGATCGTCCATCAGTGCGACTTTTCCATGCAGCGGTCGGCGGCGGTATTCGTAAATCTGCACACCGCCTTTCACCAGATAGTTATACAGTAGACGCGCGCCGACTTTGACAATCGGCATATCGGGCTCACCCTGCACAATCAGTTTCACCCGCACGCCGCGACGCGCCGCATTGCGCATGGCGTGCAACAGGCGGTAGCCAGGGAAAAAGTAGGCGTTGGCAATAATCACCTCGCGCTTTGCGTTCGCCAGCATCTTCAGATAATGACGCTCAATATCGTTCCGGTGTTCGCCGTTATCCCGCCAGACAAACAGCGCCTGCGCTTCGCCGGGCTTGCGGTTCTCTTCCGGGCGATGGCGGCGCTTCCACCAGCGTCGCACAGCATTATTACCCGGCAGGTTTTCCAGTTCGAACAGTAATATGTCCTGAACCACCGGGCCTTCGATACGGATCGCGTAATCCTGCTTGGCCTCCGGGCCATAGTCAGACATATGTTCGGCGGAATAATTAATGCCACCGACAAAGGCGACCGCTTCATCAACCACCACAATTTTGCGGTGCATACGTCGGAAAAGATTGGTGCGCATACCAAACAGACGCGAGCCGGGATCGTAGTAGCGGAATATCACACCAGCCGACGTGAGTTCATTGACGAATTCGTCGCTCAGATCCGGAGAGCCGTAGCCGTCGAGCAGCACTTCGATTTTGACGCCGCGCAGGGCGGCGCGCAGCAGCACGCCATGTAACTGTTTCCCCACCTCGTCCTCGAACCAGATAAAGGTTTCGAGGATCACTTTGTGTTGCGCACGGTCAATGGCCCTGAACACCGCAGGATAATAATTATCGCCATTTTCCAGCAGCGTGATGCGGTTGCCTTCCTGCCATGAGCATCTCATAAGTGGATCTCCGCGCTAAGCGGGGCGTGGTCGGAAAGATGGTGCCAGTTGAGTAACGCCAGGGCGGTTGGGCTACTGGCGTGGGCGTTTTTCACGTAGATGCGGTCAAGCCGCAGCAGGGGAAAGCGCACCGGGAAGGTCCGTGCCGGGCGGCCATTGGCGCGGGTAAAAATCTCCTCAAGCCCGGCATCCACCTTCAACGGGTGGTTGGCCCGCTGCCGCCAGTCGTTAAAATCACCCGCCACCACCACTGGCTCACCTTCCGGCAGGGCATTGCTCCATTCGGCCAGCATCTTTAGCTGCGCCTGACGGTGCGCTTCACGCAGGCCAAGATGCACGCAGCCAACGTGAACGGGAAAGTCCAGTCTGGGGGGGGTAATGCGGCAGTAAAGCAGACCGCGTTTTTCGCTTTCGCCCACGGAAACGTCGCGGTTTTCGTAATATTCGATCGGGAAGCGGGACAGCACCGCGTTGCCGTGGTGGCCTTCCGGGTAAACCGCGTTACGCCCGTAGGCATAATCACTCCACATCGTATCCGCCAGAAATTCGTAGTGCGGCGTATCGGGCCAGTTCTCGACATGCATTGGGTGCACGTCATGGGCGCCCATCACCTCCTGCAGGCAGACGATGTCTGCGCTGACGGTGCGTACAGCATCGCGCAGCTCCGGTAACATGAAGCGGCGGTTAAATGCTGTGAAGCCTTTATGAATGTTTATCGTCAGCACTTTAAGCGAGAAATGCTGCATTTTTTTCGTCATAAGCTCCTTCCTGAGTGACTATCCCGATGAAAATAAAGTGTAGTAGGCGTCACAAAAAGATGCGGCGTTACGGAATTTTCCGTAAAGTGCGGTAGTCTGATTAAGCAGAGAAAAATCCTTCAGGAGAGAAGCCATGAAGTGGCAACAACGTGTTCGTGTCGCAACTGGCCTGAGTTGCTGGCAGATAATGTTGCATTTACTGGTCGTGGCCGTGCTGGTGATGGGCTGGATGAGCGGTACGCTGGTGCGTGTTGGCTTAGGGCTATGTGTTCTTTACGGCGTCACCGTGCTGTCGATGCTGTTTTTGCAGCGCCACCATGAAGCGCGCTGGCGCGAGGTGGGTGATGTGCTCGAAGAGCTCACCACCACCTGGTATTTTGGTGCGGCAATGATTGTGCTCTGGCTGTTGTCGCGTGTGCTGCAAAACAATCTGTTGCTGGCCCTGGCGGGTCTGGCAATCCTCGCAGGGCCTGCGGTGGTCTCACTGTTGACCAAAGAGAAAAAGCTACGCAATGTTGCGTCTAAACATCGCGTACGCCACTGAGCCCGTCGTGGCCGCTATAACCAAAAGCGGCCACAAACTTCCCCAGATAATCGCCATACTCGCATCCTTGAGATAAATTTGCTTGGTGATGTCCGTAAAGTGCCGGATAGGGTTAATCCATGTCAGATCCTGCAGCCACACCGGCATGTTCTCCACAGGTGAGACATACCCCGAAAGCAAAATCGCCGGCATCATAAAGACAAACACGCCGATAAACGCCTGCTGTTGCGTGGAGCACAGCGCTGAAATCAACAGACCAAATCCCACCAGCGACAGACCGTAAATCACCATAGTGAAATAGAACAGAGCCAGCGATCCGGCGAAAGGAATTTGATACGCCCAGATCCCCACCCCCAGCACAATAGTTGCCTGAAAGGTGGCAACAATCAGCGCCGGAACGGCTTTACCGACAAAAATCTGCCAGGTGGCCAGCGGGGACACCAGCAGCTGATCGAGCGTGCCTTGCTCGCGTTCACGGGCGACCGACAACGAAGTCACGATCATCACGCCGATGGTGGTGATCATGGCGATAAGCGATGGCACCACAAACCATTTGTAGTCCAGATTTGGGTTATACCAGTTACGCACTACCAGCTGGCTGTTGTTGGGCTTAGGTTTACCTTCCATCAGCTCCTGCTGGTAGTCCTTCACCACCTGTTGCAGGTAATTTGCGGCAATTTGCGCGCTGTTCGAGTTACGTCCGTCCAGAATCAGCTGCATTGGCGCAGTTTGCCAGGTATCCAGGTTGCGGGAAAAATCGGCCGGGAAACGCACCAGCAGCAGCGCTTTTTGCGTGTCGATGGTGGGCTGGATCTCCTGGGGGCTTTTCAGCAGCAGAATGTGGGTAAAGGCTTTCGCCCGGGCAAAACGCTGAGTCAGCTCGACGGAGTGTTTGCCGCTGTCTTCGTTGTAGATGGCAATGGTGGCGTTCGTCACCTCAAGCGTTGCGGCAAACGGGAACAGGAAAACCTGGATCAGCACGGGCAGAATCAAAATGGCGCGGGTTTGCGGCTCGCGCAGCAGCGATTGCAGCTCTTTGCGTATTAACGTCCATAAGCGGTGAAACATTACATCATCCTCCAGTCGGGTGGCGCTTGCGCTTGCCCGACCTACAAAATCCGTTGGCTAATCTAATCTTCTTTTCGTTTTCATCCACGTCAGCCCGATAAACATCACCGCTGACGCCATCAAAAACAGGATGTTGATAATCAGCACCATCGGAATATTCCCGGCCAGGAACAGGCTTTGCAGTGTACTGACGAAATAACGTGCCGGAATGATATAGGTCACCGCACGGATGACGGCCGGCATACTGTCTATCTGGAAGATAAAGCCCGACAGCATGATAGACGGCAAAAAGGCGGCGTTCAGCGCAACCTGCGCGGCGTTAAACTGGTTACGGGTGATGGTCGAAATCAGCAGCCCCATGCCCAGAGTGCTCAGTAAAAACAGGCTGGTGATAAAGAACAACAGCACCAGCGAGCCGCGATAAGGCACCCCCAGAATGAACACTGACACCAGCATACAGAGCAGCATGGCCAGCATTCCGAGGAAGTAGTAGGGGATAAGCTTACAGAGCAGTAGCTCCACCCGCGTGACCTCGGTGGAGAGCAGCGCCTCCATCGTGCCGCGCTCCCACTCGCGGGCGATCACCAGCGAGGTCAGTATCGCGCCAATCACCGTCATGATAATGGTCACTGCGCCCGGGATAATAAAATGCTGGCTGATGGCGGCCGGGTTAAACCAGTAACGGGTCTGTACGTCGATCAGCGGTTCGAAGGTTTCCCCCCTGTCTTCCGCCCGCTGTTTCTGCCAGAGCTGCCAGATGCCTTCGACATAGCCCTGCACAAAGTTAGCGGTGTTAGGCTCGCTGCCGTCGGTGATGACCTGAATCGGCGCGTCGGCATCGGCGCGCGCCATGTTGGCGGCGAAATCGACCGGGATCACCACCAGGCCGCGAATTTTCCCGGCCTGCATTTTCTGAATCAACGCCTGGCGGTCGTCGCTGATGGTGGCGTCAATGTAAGGCGAGCCGGTCATGGCGTGGGTGAAATCCAGCGCCTCTTCGCTGTGCTGCTCCAGCAAAATCCCCACCCGCAGCTTACTGGAGTCGAGGTTTATCCCGTAGCCGAAGATAAACAGCAGCAGCAGTGGGATCACCACCGCAATCAGCCAGCTGCTGGGATCGCGTACGATCTGGCGGGTTTCTTTGATGCATAACGCCCGCACCCGGCGCCATGAAATCGCGTTATGACGCATTGGCGTGCTCCTTATCCCAGTCGTGAATGAGCGTGATAAACGCCTGCTCCATTGTCGGGTCCGGCTGCTCATCGTCAGCGGCCTGGCTTTTCAGGTCATCCGGCGTGCCGTGGGCGATCAATTTGCCGCGATACACCAGCCCGATGCGATCGCAATATTCCGCTTCATCCATAAAGTGCGTGGTTACCATGACGGTCACGCCTTTTTCCACCATGCTGTTGATATGCAGCCAGAACTCACGGCGGGTGAGGGGGTCGACCCCGGACGTTGGCTCATCAAGAAACAGGATGTCGGGCTCATGCATTAGCGAGCAGGCCAGCGCCAGACGCTGCTTGAAGCCGAGTGGCAGGTCGTCTGTGGCGTGAGACGCAATGTTCGTCAGGCTGAACGCGTCGCTCATGCGGCTGATCTTCTCGTTTTGCGCCCGCCCGCGCAGGCCATAAACGCCGGAGAAAAAGCGCAAGTTCTGTTCAACGGTCAGGTTGCCGTACAACGAGAATTTTTGCGCCATGTAGCCGAGGTGCTGCCGCGCCTTTCCGGAGCTTACTTTCAGGTCCATATCCAGTACCAGCGCCTTACCAGAGGTCGGCACCAGCAGGCCGCACATCATTTTAAAGGTGGTGGATTTGCCCGCGCCATTGGGCCCCAGCAGGCCAAAGATCTCACCGCGTTTCACCGCGAAATTCACGTTGTCGGTGGCGGCAAAATCGCCAAACTTTTTGGTCAGGGATTTGGCTTCAATCACCGTTTCGCCTGGTGTGCCCTCAACCGTATGCAGGATAGCCCCCAGCGGGGATTCTGACGTCCCCGCGCCGCCCAGCAGGTCGATAAACGCGTCTTCAAAACGCGGGGCGGTTTCTTCGATCTCCACATCCGGCATTCCCTGCGCCTGGCGAATGTCGTCCGCCGTGGCCTCTTTCTTGAGAATGACCCGTACGGATCGCCCCTGAATCATCCCGTCGCTGATCTGCGGCAGTTTCAGTACCCGCTGGAGCAGCTTGCGGTTGGACTCCTGCGGGCTGTGCAGCAGGAAGCTGCGTCCGGCCATGCTTTGCGTGAGCTTTGTCGGCTCGCCCTGATAAAGCAGCTCTCCTTCGTTCATCAGCAAGACATCGCGGCACTGTTCCGCTTCGTCGAGGTAAGAGGTGCTCCAGAGGATCAGCATCCCGTCGCCCGCCAGCTCGTGCACCATCTGCCACAATTCACGGCGCGAGATGGGATCCACGCCCACGCCAGGTTCATCAAGCAGCAGCACTTTTGGCTCGCCTACCAGGGTGCAGGCCAGCCCGAGTTTTTGCTTCATCCCACCGGATAACTTACCCGCAAGGCGCTCCGTGAACGGCCCGAGCGAAGTAAATTCCAGCAGACGGGCGAAGGTTTTTTGCCTCGCTTCCCCGGTGACGCTGCGCAAATCGGCGTACAGATTCAGGTTTTCCATCACCGTTAAATCTTCGTACAGACCGAATTTCTGCGGCATGTAGCCCAGCATGGCGTGAAGGGCGCTGTCGTCCTGGACGGGATCAAGCCCAAGCACGCTTGCACGTCCGTCATCAGGTTTGAGCAACCCGGCGAGCATTCGCATCAGCGTGGTTTTGCCTGCGCCATCGGGGCCAACCAGCCCTGTGACATAGCCTTTTTGCAGCGTACAGTTCAGCGGCGCGACGGCGGGTTTATCCATGCCCGCGAAGCGTTTTGTCAGGTTGTCGAGTTGGATAACCGCATCATTCATGTCGTTCCCCGTCGGTGAATTTCACGGTAACCGGCATCCCCTGACGCAGGGAGTCGTCAGCGTCAGTCACGACGATGCGCAGGCGATAGACCAGGTCAGTACGCAGGTCTGGCGTTTCAACGGTTTTCGGCGTGAACTCGGCAGTTGGCGACACAAAGCCTACCTTGCCGTGATAAGGCTTGTCAGGGCGACCATCGGTATAGAGCAGCAGCTCACGCCCAGGCTGGACCTGGCTGAGATTCGGCTCGTCAATATAGGCACGCACCCACACCGGGCGCGTCAGTGAAAGGGTCAGAACGGTGCTGCCCGCGCTTAACATGCTGCCCGGCTCCACGGCGCGGGTCATTAGCGTACCGTCGGACGGGGCAACCAGCGTGGTGTCATGTAAATCCAGCTGTGCCTGCGCCAGTTGCGCCTGCGCCTGCTCGAGGCTGGCTTTGGCCTGGGCGATATCCTGCGGGCGATTACCGGTGTGATACTGGCTTAATTTATCCTGCGCAGATTTAAGCGTTGCCTGTGCCTGGTCGCGGGAAGAGCGGGCATTTTCCAGGTCGTTGGCGGAAATGGTTCGGCTTTTCCACAGCCCCTGCTGACGGGCGTAGAAGTTCTGCGCATAGTCGTAGGCGGCCTGCGCCTGTTTAACTGCCGCCGCGGCCTGGGCAATTTCTTCATCGCGATAGCCTGCCAGCATCAGGTCATACTGTGCCTGGGCGACGGAAACGCCTGCTTTTGCCTGCATCAGCGCGTTCTCGTAGGGCGCGGTGTCCAGCACGCCTAACGTCTGCCCGGTTTTAATGGTGTCACCTTCATCAACAGAGAGGGACGCCAGGCGGCCGCCAACGCGGAAACTCATGTTCACCGTTCGAATATCGACGTTACCGTACAGCGTCAGGCCGTTGTCTTGTCGGCTCTGATACCACAGCCAGCCACCGATCCCCGCAGCAAGCAGAATAACGACCACCAGAATGATGGCGACAGGTTTTTTCATGACTTCAGGCTCCTTAGCGTTAAGCCTTGCAGGATCAGATCAAGGTGACAGGTGATCACCTGGCTAATCTGCGCGGCTTTATCCTCATCAAATTGTGTCCAGCCGGTGCGTAACAAAATGGTTTCCCGGCCCAGGCGAAAAGCCAGCACTTCGCCCAGCAGGGCATGGGTATGCAAAATAGTTTCGGTATCGCTGGCATCGCGGCCGGTATAGGCTGCAATGAGCCGGGTCAGGTGCGTGTGCATCGGAGAGATCACCTGATCGTGAACCAGCTGGTAAGCGGCGGAAGGCGAGAGTTGCTCGCGTGAGATAAACTTACTCAGGTTCAGCGTATCGTCGTGCGTCAGCAGGCGGATCATATTATGGCAGGCGTTGAGGATAAGCTGACGAATGGCGGCCCGGTCGGGCGACGGCTGGCTGAACAGCGCGGTGGCTTCATCAACGTGCTGGCGAAAATGGGTGCCGATAAAATCGGCTATCCACTGCGCACAGGCGAGGTACAAGTCCTCTTTTGAGCCAAAATAGTAGGTAATAGCCGCTATGTTCTGCCCGGCCTGCGCGGCGATATCGCGCGTGGTGGCATGAAGTCCATACTCGCCAAACTGTGCCAGCGCGGCGGCGATAAGCTGGCTTTTAGCCTGTTCGCCTTTGGTTGTTGTTGGGGTTGTATTCATAGCAGTATTTAAAATTAATCAATCGATTGATTAAGATTATGCCCGGTTCACCATTTTGTCCAGCTACCCCCTTGCGCGGGAAATATTTCGTCGATGAATCACAGAGGGATATTTTATGCGCCACGTCACAAAAGCTGCTACACTCCGCTGCTTCGCGACATTGTGGTTTTTGTCCTCTCATATTCGTTATATCTCCCTGAAAACTACACCTGTGATGGTCGGGGCGGTTCGGAGTTTTTATGTCTTTTGATTCCCTTGGCCTGAACCCGGAAATTCTGCGCGCGATTGCAGAGCAGGGCTACGTTGAGCCTACCCCAATTCAGACGCAGGCCATCCCTGCTGTACTGCAAGGCCGCGACCTGATGGCCAGCGCCCAGACCGGTACCGGCAAAACCGCAGGCTTTACCCTGCCGCTCCTTGAGCTGCTGGTAAAAAACCAGCCGCACGCAAAAGGCCGTCGTCCGGTACGGGCCCTGATCCTCACGCCAACCCGTGAACTGGCCGCTCAGATTGGTGAGAACGTGCGTGAGTACAGCCGCTATCTCAACATTCGCTCGCTGGTGGTCTTTGGTGGGGTCAGCATTAACCCGCAGATGATGAAACTGCGCGGTGGCGTAGACGTGCTGGTGGCAACGCCGGGTCGTCTGCTGGATCTGGAACACCAGAATGCGGTGAAGCTCGATAACATCGAAATCCTGGTACTGGATGAAGCTGACCGGATGCTGGACATGGGCTTCATTCATGATATTCGTCGCGTGCTGGCTAAGCTGCCGCCGCGTCGCCAGAACCTGCTGTTCTCTGCGACCTTCTCTGACGAAATTAAGGCCCTTGCCGAGAAGCTGCTGCATAACCCGCTGGAAGTGGAAGTGGCACGCCGTAACACGGCGTCCGAGCAGGTGACCCAGCATGTGCACTTCGTTGATAAAAAACGTAAGCGGGAACTGCTCTCCCAGATGATTGGCCAGGGCAACTGGCAGCAGGTGCTGGTCTTCACCCGTACCAAACACGGCGCCAACCACCTGGCGGAACAGCTGAATAAAGACGGCATTCGCAGCGCCGCGATCCACGGTAACAAGAGCCAGGGTGCGCGTACCCGTGCGCTGGCAGATTTTAAATCTGGCGATATTCGTGTGCTGGTGGCAACTGACATCGCCGCGCGCGGTCTGGACATCGAAGAGCTGCCACACGTGGTGAACTACGAGCTGCCAAACGTGCCGGAAGATTACGTTCACCGTATCGGCCGTACCGGTCGTGCGGCGGCAACCGGTGAAGCACTGTCTCTGGTCTGCGTGGATGAGCACAAGCTGCTGCGCGACATCGAACGCCTGCTGAAGAAAGAGATCCCACGCATCGAAACCCCGGGCTACGAAGTGGACCCGTCCATTAAAGCCGAACCAATTCAGAACGGTCGCCAGGGCGGTGGTCGTGGTCAGGGTGGTGGCGGTCGTGGTCAGCAGCCGCGTCGCTCTGAAGGTGGAGCACCGAAATCAGGTAAACCGCCACGTCGTAACAACGATGCCAAACCGGCGGGTGAAAATCCGTGGCGTAGCGGCGAAGGGAAACCGGCTGGAGAAGGGCAACGTCGCCGTCGCCCGCGCAAACCGGCTAACCCGCAGTAATCTGGAAGCCCGGCTGTAAAGCCGGGCTTTTCTTTTTGCGACAACGAAAAGAAAGTGCCACAATAGTGGCTGTTTATACAGTATTTCAGGTTTTCCGATGGCTTTAACCGCTGCGCTAAAAGCGCAAATTGGCGCCTGGTATAAGGCGTTACAACAGCAGATCCCCGACTTTATCCCCCGAGCACCGCAGCGGCAGATGATTGCTGACGTGGCAAAAACGCTTGCCGGGGACGACGGGCGACATCTGGCGATTGAAGCCCCCACAGGGGTCGGGAAAACCTTGTCGTACCTGATCCCCGGTATTGCCATCGCCCGTGAAGAACAAAAAACGCTGGTGGTCAGTACCGCTAACGTGGCGTTGCAGGATCAGATCTACAGCAAAGATTTACCGCTGCTGCGCAAAATTATCCCGGACCTGCGCTTTACGGCGGCATTTGGGCGCGGGCGTTATGTCTGCCCGCGTAACCTGGCGGCGCTCGCCAGCAGCGAACCCACGCAGCAGGATCTGCTCGCATTTCTGGATGACGAGCTGACGCCAAACAACAAAGCCGAGCAGGATCAGTGCGCGAAGCTAAAAACCGAACTGGATAGCTATAAGTGGGATGGCCTGCGCGATCACACCGATCAGGCCATTGGCGATGACCTGTGGCGCCGGCTCAGTACCGATAAAGCCAGCTGCCTGAACCGTAACTGCCACTACTACCGCGAATGCCCGTTTTTTGTCGCTCGCCGTGAAATTCAGGAAGCGGAAGTGGTGGTGGCTAATCATGCGCTGGTGATGGCCGCACTGGAAAGCGAAGCGGTTCTGCCGGAGCCGAAAAACCTGCTGCTGGTGCTGGATGAAGGCCACCATCTGCCTGATGTGGCGCGGGACGCGCTGGAAATGAGCGCCGAGATCACCGCGCCGTGGTTTCGCTTGCAGCTGGATCTGTTCTGCAAACTGGTGGCGACCTGTATGGAGCAGTTCCGCCCAAAAAACACGCCACCGCTGGCGGTGCCTGAGCGTCTGAGCGAGCACTGCGAAGAGGTTTATAGCCTGATTGCCTCACTCAATACCATCCTCAATCTCTGGCTTCCGGCAACGCAGGAGGCTGAACACCGCTTTGCGATGGGCGAACTCCCGGATGAAGTGATGGAGATATGTCAGCAGCTGGCGAAGCACCTTGAAAAGCTACGTGGGCTGGCGGAGATGTTTTTAAACGATCTTAGTGAGAAAACCGGTACCCATGATGTGGTGCGGTTACACCGCATCCTGCTTCAGATGAACCGCGCGCTGGGGATGTTTGAAGCGCAAAGCAAGCTGTGGCGACTGGCCTCGATGGCGCAGGCCTCTGGCGCACCGGTCACCAAGTGGGCCACCCGTGAAGTGAAAGATGGCCAGGCGCATCTGTTTTTCCACTGCGTGGGGATCCGCGTAGCCGATCAGCTGGAAAAGCTGATCTGGCGTAGCGTACCGCATGTGGTGGTCACTTCGGCCACGCTGCGTTCCCTGAACAGTTTTTCACGCTTGCAGGAGATGAGCGGCCTGAAAGAGAAAGCGGGCGATCGCTTCGTGGCGCTGGACTCGCCGTTTAACCACTGCGAGCAGGGGAAGCTTGTGATCCCGCGCATGAAGTACGAACCGCTTATCGACAACGAAGAGCAGCATATCGCCGAGATGGCCGCCTACTTCCGCGAGCAGGTCGAGAGCAAAAAATACCCCGGGATGCTGGTGCTGTTTGCCAGCGGGCGTGCGATGCAGCGCTTTCTGGAACATGTTACCGACCTGCGTCTATTGCTGCTGGTACAGGGCGATCAGCCGCGCTATCGACTGGTGGAGTTGCACCGCAAACGTATCGACAACGGCGAGCGCAGCGTGCTGGTGGGGTTGCAGTCGTTCGCAGAAGGTCTTGATTTGAAGGGCGATTACCTGACGCAGGTGCATATTCATAAAATTGCCTTCCCGCCTATCGACAGCCCGGTGGTGATCACCGAAGGCGAGTGGCTGAAAAGCCTGAATCGTTATCCGTTTGAAGTACAAAGTCTGCCTGCGGCATCGTTTAACCTGATTCAGCAGGTGGGGCGATTGATCCGTAGCCACGGGTGCTGGGGGGAAGTGGTGATTTACGACAAACGTCTGCTCACCAAAAACTACGGTGGTCGCTTGCTGAATGCGCTGCCGGTTTTCCCTATCGAACAACCCGAGGTGCCAGAGGTAAAAAAACGCCCGGCGACTAAACCTGCCGGGCGTAAAAAAAGCATCCGTGCTAAGGGGCGCGGTCCTACTGGTAAGTAAAGGTGACCTGGACAACGCTGCTGAACGTACCGGCGCTCACGGGCATGGCGGTAGCGTAATAGCGTGCAGCCAACGGGAAATCGGCAGTATGCGTTGTGGCGTCTATCACGGCATTGAAACTCGATTGAGGGGCTAACGTAATAAAATCCGTTCTGTCAGCTAATTCAAGAGCAACCCCGGTAGCCGTACCCGTGTTGGCGAATTTATTAGGATGCTGCGCATCGGGTTGTCCATTCACGGTAATCGTGGCCAGCATCAGACTCGGCGGGCACTTTGACAGGGTCAGGTCAAAGTTTTTCCATTCCCCCGTATCACCGATATCCTTGAAATCACTGGCTACGGCCTGCCCAAGATCTACCACCATATTCTGACTGGCACTGTCCACCTGGCAGGTGGTGTCGTAAATATTCCCCTGGATATTGACCGTCACGTCGGTCGCGCCCGCAGAGAGGCTCGCCAGCGCGAGTAAAAAGGGTAATCTGTTCATCATCGCTCCGTTACTGATATTCCATATCGATGGTGACAACCGTGTTGGCTTTCCCCGCCGTGACGGTGGTATCCGTCTGGTAATACTGTACGGCGAAGGGGATAACATCCGGTACGTTGGGTTCAGTGCTTCCGCCAACCGGGATCGGGTAGTTGTATTTAAGATCAACACCATCGAGCAGCATCCTTACCCCCACCCCCGTGGCGCTGTCGCTACCGGGGGTGAGATTGAGCACATCGTCGTATTGGCTGTTAACACCATTCGCGCTGGTCACGGAGGCCGTAAGATTCACCGCTTCTGTACAGGTGGCAGTGATGTTGAAATTCTTCCAGGCCGTGTAGCTGCCTACATGGGTAAATTGCGTAACCGGGAAATCGCCGAGTGTGACCGTCAGATTCAGCGGATCGATGGAGCAGGTCGCCGTTCTTTCGGATACTGTGGCGGAATAGCGGCTGGCATTGCGTGCGCCAGAAATACCGACAGAGTGATATACACCGAATCCAAAAGGATCTTCCGCATCTGAAATGGTGCCGCTACCGATATGGGACGCCGTTTTTATTAGCCTTTCGGTATAGCTGAAAGAGAAAGTCTGTCCGCTGTCGCTGCTGACGGTTCCTATCGGGGTTGAGGTTGAGTCGCATGTGTAACCTTGCCCGCGAACGATCTGACCGTTACTGTTCACGAGTTCAATGCCTATGCCGTCTACGTTGGTGGAGTAAATGCCCGGCATACCAGGCACTTCCGTTCCCGTTCCGTAATAGCAGGAAACAATGGTGTGACTTGTTATCGTCCCGACACAGCTGCCGTTAACGGTATGTGTTTTTGCCGAACCCGGGATGATGCCGCCGATATCAAGGGTCGTGGGTACGGAAAGCGTGCCGGCATCAAGGATATAGGGCAGATCGGTGCTATCACAGGTTGTCGCCGCCTGCGCATGCGGCATCAGGCACGCGCTTGTAAGGAACAAAATCAGCGCAAAGGCATATTTAAGCATGTTCATTTTTTCCTCGAAAAGGGTCATACGCACTGCGCCGTGATGTTAAGCACTGCACCATCGTCTTTTGCTGGCAGGTGGTAGGCTGCGGTACAGTGGCTGTCGGCGGTTTTTCCCCAGGTGACGTCAATCGTGCCTTTTTCGTGCATGCCGGTCAGGTACACCTGACCGCCGTCGCCCACGATAAACTCGCCGTCCTGATGGGTCTGAGATGCCGTCGCGCCGAACGGGATCGTGCGTCCATCAGCGCGTTTCAACGTCATTAATACCCGGCTGCCAACGTGCGTTTCATAATGGGCGCGCACGATGGCGCCGCGCGTTGGCGTCACGGTTTTGGCTGCCCGATCGACGTCCGCATTTCCAGGCAGTGTTTCTGTGTTGAGCGCCAGGGTGTTATGACGGTACGGCGACACGTACGGCACAATGGCATAGCCGCGGAAGTCGGTATTTACGCCGGTCTGGTTGGTGATGTTGGTGTCGTCTGCGCCCGGCGCTTCGACCAGCGCGGCCGTCTCGCCCATTGGCTGACCCAGCGTGACGCCGTGCGCATGGGCGATCATGCTTCCCTGAAGACCGACGTTGAGCTGTCGCTGCTGGTTATCCTGTGAATATCCGGCGTTCACTTCACCGTAGGTGCCTTTGTAGTCGGCATTCAGGCTGGTGCTGTCGCCGCTGCTCTGGCTATGGCCCTGTTGAACACCCCAGCTGAGATTATTGCCAGCCAGCGCGGTACCGTTCAGGCCCACGCTTTGGGTGGTATCATGTTTCGTGCTGTTCAGGTTGTAGTTCACCCAGGTGTTGCTGAGCCAGCGATCGAGAGGAACGGAAATGTTGAAGGCGATGGTCTGCTCGCTGGTTTTTTCGTTGTCATCGTCGCTGCCGTCACGGGTGTTTTTATCCAGCCCGTAGCTCAGGCCGTAGCTGATGCCGTGCCACGAGTTGTTGTAACCCAGGTTCATTGAGGTCATCCCCTGGCTGGCGTTCCAGTAGTTTTCTTTCACCAGGCTCAGCGTCAGGGAACCGAACGACCCGCCTAAGGACTGATCAACAGTCGCCTCTTCACGGCTGCGGCGAGAATCGGGTGTTTGCCAGTCATCATTGCGGGTGTGCGAGTCCAGCGTATCCTGTAGGGTGTAGAAGCCTTTGCTGTTGTAGCGATAACCGGCAATGGAAAAATGAGTACCGGTGGTTGCGATGTCTTTGCTGTAGCGAATGCGCCATGAAAGCCCGTGAGTCGTATCTTGATCCTGCATCTCTGACTTCGCGTCGGTAACATCCACCGAGAACGCACCGAGATCGCCGATGTTTTTGCCAAACCCCAGCGCCAGCGCATCGTAGTACTGGCTGGCCTGCACGCCGCCGTAGGCCGTAAAACCGTAAGGCAACCCGTAGATTGCCGTACCCTGCACAAAAGGCGTTTTTTCGACGTCGCTGTCGTAGCTGCGATAGCGACCTGCGGTGAGGCTGTATTTAAGGCGGCCTTCGCGCTGCAAGATCGGCACCGACGCGTAGGGCACCACAAAATGTTGTTCGCTACCGTCCGTCTCTTTAACGGTGACGTTCAAATCTCCGCTGCCCCCCGTGGGGTAGAGATCGTTTATCTCGAATGCGCCGGGGGCGACGTAGTTTTGGTAAATCACGTAGCCATTCTGGCGGACGATGACCTGGGCGTTGCTGCGCGCCGTGCCACGGATCACCGGCGCAAAACCTTTCATGCTGTCAGGGAGCATGTCGTCATCCGAGGCGATCTGCGCTCCGGTGTAAGATATGCTGTCAAACACGTCCGAAGGTGAAGAGCTTTGCCCGAATTTGACGTTACTCCCAAGGCCGATAATATCGCGCTGGGCATAGGTATAGACCGACGAAAACTCACTCTCGGCGTCACCCTCACCGCTGGTTTTGCTCCAGGTGGAGTAGTTACGCAATCGCCACGCGCCGAGGTTAAGCCCGGGGCGCAGGTTGAGAAACTCGCTGCGCTGGTCGGTGCCGTTCTCGCTCTTGCCGTGGTTGTCCCCGGCGGTAAAGCTGTAATTCAACAGCAGGGCATTGATCCCTTCGTCGTACTCTTGCGGGTCGACATAATCATGCGGTACCTGGGTGATGGCGGTCTGTGGAATGCTTAACAGCAGCTGCTGAGGATTAACGTGAAATGTGGCGCTGGCTGAAGGAATAACGCTCAGGTCAATGCACTGTGCTTTATCATCCTGCACGAATTTGTCGACCTTGATGCCAAAGCTTTTTAGCTGGGACGCACTCAGGCACGGTTGCAGGCTTGATTTTCCGCTGGCATCTTTTTTTAGCGTGAACTCAATCTCTTTGCTGCCTACTTTATTATTGTTAACGAAAACGTCGACGTGATATTTCCCTGGCGCCTGGCCTGGGCCAATTTCATAAATACTGAGATCTGTTTTACCCTGACCCGGGTTGTCGATGTCCAGCAGCGCCGGGTTGAAATAATCTTCGGCCAGAACTTTTTGCACACAAACGCCCAGCAAAGTACATCCCAATGCAATAAGCATTGAGCGACCGTACTGTTTAGGGGGTTCGGTGGTGTATTCCCAGCACATAATGAGTATCAGATATCCCTGGAATATTATTGAATCTGTGCGGTATATGACTGACTAATACCGCCGTAGTCATTAATGATTTTCCAGCTCACCGAGTGCGCGGTAATCTTTGCCGGCGTGGTGAAATGCGTTTCACTTTTTGGTGCGGCATAGGTGACTTTATCGATTTTCTTGCCGTCCAGTTTGATTTCCTGGAAGTTCATATAAAACGGCGTAGGGTTTTCAACAATAAGCTGGTTGCCTTGTCTGTGCCAGGATAATTGCGTAGTGACATCTTCCGGTTTGCCGGTAATATTTTTCGGGCGATACAGGAGTTTAATTCGGGTTTTAATCGCGATCTGTAGCGTGTTCGTGTTTTCATTGCGCCCGGAAGAGGGAATGGATTTAATATTTAACCAGAACAGCGATTCACGATCGGCAGGTAAATTCCCTCCGGTTCTGATAATGCGCAGAACGTTTTCCTGTTTTGCATCAAGGCGGAACAGAGGTGGCGTAATCAGAAACGGGGCTTTCTCGCGCGCGTTGTCTTCTGTTTCTACCCACGACTGCACCAGGTAGTCGAGGTTGTCCGGGTTGGTGATCCCAATAGACGACTCTTTTTTATTTTCCGGGTACACCACGCGCGTGCCACCGATGGTAATTCCGGCATGAGCGGCAGAGGTGATTAATAAAAATGAGGAGAGCAGAAGATATTTACGCATTGCGATACCGTAATCAAGAAGTAACAGATATTAGCCACTGGAGTAGCTAATATCTGCTTTATTAGTTGTAAACGATGGTGAAGGTTGATGCGGCATTCGCCAGCCCGGCAGTAATAATATCTCCGGTCTGGATATAGCGTGCACCAAATTCCAGGTCGTTCGTTGTGGCACCAGGCGTGAGCGTATACGCTGCGGAAGCCGTATATAAACTCAGTGGGTTTTGAGTTTTATCCAGCAGCTGAACACCCACACCCGACGCAGCACCTGTGCCTGACGTCACAGCAAGGATATCCTTATTGTTACTGTCAGGTGTCCCGCCGAACGTTACCGATGCGCTGGTGACCGTTTCAGGACAATCTTTAAGCTGGATACTAAAGCGGGTTGTCGACGTCGTCGAACCACTTCCGGTAAATGCAGATTTAGCAACTTTACCTAATGAGACATCAAGTGGATTGCTTAAACCATTTACAACCGTACATGCAGAATCAATAACTTCACCTGTGAAATTAATTTGACCTTCACCACCGGATGCGAATGCAGATACAGAAGCACATGCCATCCCGGCAGCGATGCCCGCAATAATAAATTTTTTCATTTTAATCCTCTGAATGAAAGTGTGAGACTTCTGACATTAATCATCACGTGGCTGATTAATTCGGTGTGAACTATCGCTGAGAATTATTTTTCGCTCAATTTATCTTCAGACCATTTTTATCCTCAAAGCGTCTTCACAGGCTTCCGGGAGAGGAAAATGATTACCTGCCAGGCATTTATCAGGGCTATAGTATTTGCAAAGAGCCGTAAGGAGAGATGTCGTGGATTACCGTAAAATTATCAAAGAGGTAGGCCGGGGGAAAAACCACGCCCGTGACCTGGATCGGGAGACAGCCCATGCGCTGTACACCCATATGCTCAAGGGTGATGTTCCCGAGCTGGAGATGGGCGGTATCCTGATTGCCCTGCGTATTAAGGGTGAAGGTGAAGCCGAAATGCGCGGCTTCTATGACGCGATGCAGTCGCAAACGCTGCGCTTAACGCCGCCCGTCGCTAAACCGATGCCGATTGTCATTCCCTCCTACAACGGCGCGCGCAAGCAGGCTAACCTCACGCCGCTGCTGGCGATTTTGCTGCATAAGCTTGGATTCCCGGTCGTGGTGCACGGTGTGAGTGAAGATCCCACTCGGGTGTTGACGGAAACGATCTTTGAACTGCTGGGCATTGAGCCGACACTGCACGCAGGCCAGGCGCAGGCGAAACTGGATGGCCATCAGCCGGTTTATATTCCTGTAAGGGTGCTCTGCCCGCCGCTGGAAAAGCAGCTGGATATGCGCTGGCGCATGGGCGTGCGAAACAGCGCGCATACGCTCGCAAAACTGGCGACCCCCTTTGCAGAAGATGCAGCGCTGCGCCTCTCCAGCGTCTCTCATCCGGAATATGTAGCGCGAGTCGGGATGTTTTTTGAGGAGATTGGCGGGCGAGCGCTGTTGATGCACGGAACAGAAGGGGAAGTTTACGCCAACCCGCAGCGCTGCCCGCAGATCGCGCTGATCGATGCATCCGGCACGCGCGTTGTGCTTGAGCGCGGAGAAGAGAATAGCGATGTGGTCCTGCCTCTCGCTAAAGATCCGCACACGACCGCACACTGGATTGAGCAATGCCTTGCCGGGAATGCCCCCGTTCCGCACTCCATTAAGCTGCAAATGGCCTGTTGCCTGTATGCAACGGGTGAAGCTGAAACGGTGGAAGCCGGGCTCCAGCGCGTTGAGCAGTCATTTTAGGCAAAAAAAAGCCCGTCCAGTGGCGGACGGGCAAGCAAGGGTAACAACAACAGGGTCAATGAGGGTGGAGCAACTCGCCAGAGGGTATAGCGAGTGTGGAGCATAATTCCGTTCGGTTATTTGTAGATAACCGCAGTACCGCTAAGTTTGTTGTTGGTGTTCGCGGAGGTAATGGTATAACCGCTTGCACCCGCTGCTTCAGCTTTTGCAGCCAGTTTGGCTTCCAGACCGTCCAGAGTGGTTGCACCTTCAGCACTTACCACACCGATTTTATTCATGTTCTGTGCCTGAGCAGAGGAGACTGCTTCTGCGGCGAACGCGCCAAAGGACAGAGCAGACAGGGCAACAGCAGCAACAGCATATTTGATGGTTTTCATAGTTAATCTCTCGCAGGTTATTCTGTTAAGGGGACGATGTTCCGTCGATGTGATAAGTATCACGTTTTTTTGCGGAGGATAAAATCGAAGAGAATTGACGGCGTTGCTCAAAAAAATTGAATGACAAATAAGTTATTGAATATTAATAAATTCGAAAGCGTGATTTACACTTCTTGTCGCTGCGCTTTACAGAGCCAGAGTGAAGGGCACATTTTGCTACGCGTGGTGCGAAATTTCGTGAGCGTAAAGGAAACCTCTTGCGCGGTTAGTTTACGTAAATCAAAGTCAACGTAACTGGCTGTCTTTCGATCCTCTGCGATTATATCCCGCATAAGATGAGTTATGTGAATCTTTATCCTGCTGACAGGTGATGCATAACCGGACGCCGGGAATGGCTTTGCGCCGGGCCTCGGGAATCGGTTCGCCACACTCAGCGCACTCTTCTAAACTTTCGCCCTGCGGGATCTCACCGCGAGCGCGTGCGACAGCATCTTCAATTGTACTGTTGATCTGCTCGTTGACCGCGTCGTCATTTGCCCAACCGGAAGCCATTACTTACTCCTGCACAGGGGATGTACCTCATAAGATTACTATGGGGTCAAAAAACGTACAGTCAAGGCGGGAAAAAGAGAACCGCATCTGCCGGGCAGATGCAGCTCTTTATCAGGAGGGAGCTTATTTGTAGATAGTGGCTGTACCGTACATACGGTTTTCACCGCCGGCAGAATTAACCACAATGCCTTTAGCACCTTCTTCACGCGCTTTTTCGGCGAGTTTCGATTGCAGGTCGTCAAGATTGGCTGCACCTGTTACGGAAACCGTGCCCGAAGGGCGCAACTGCCCGGTATCGTTATGCGATAGTGTCTCAACAGACCAGGCGGAGAAAGATGCTCCAGCCAGTGCGCCTGCAATAACGATGAGTGTCAGGTATTTCTTCATAATCACATCCTCTGAATGACAACGGGTGATCCTTAGTAAGTTTAGAAGCTTGCAGAGTGTGATTTGGAGCAAATATTTGATGATGATCTGCTTATTTTTTGAACGATATAAATTGACAAATCATTGACAGATCATAGACATACAGGCCACTGATTTTTTTCGCAATTTTGTGCCCCGCACAGAGATATTTACCCTGGGGTCGGCAAAGGGTATCTTACGCCGCTGTTTAAAGGAGAATGCCATGACTTCCCAAAAGCCGGGGTTGCACCCGCGTAACCGTCACCGCAGCCGTTATGATATGCAGGCGCTGTGCCTGAGTTGCCCACCGTTGCAGGACTTTATTGTGCAAACGCCTGCGGGTGAACCGTCGGTTAACTTTGCCGATCCGCAGGCTGTCAAAATGCTCAATAAAGCGTTGCTTGCCCACTATTACGGCGTTACGCACTGGGATATTCCCGAAGGCTTTCTCTGCCCACCGGTTCCGGGGCGCGCGGACTATGTTCATCATCTTGCCGACCTGCTGGCGGAAGATAACGCAGGCGTTATCCCGAAACAGGCCACGATCCTGGATATCGGCACTGGCGCGAACCTGATTTATCCGCTGATTGGCGCGCATGAATACGGCTGGCGTTTTACCGGAACGGAAATTGACGCCAGCGCCTTCTCCAGTGCGCAGGCGATTATCAACGCCAATGCCGGACTCAGCCGTACCATTCGACTGCGTCGGCAGAAAGATGCCGCAGACATTTTTAACGGCATTATTCATAAAAATGAGCAGTACGATGCCACCCTGTGCAACCCGCCGTTCCATGACTCTGCGGCTGCTGCGCGCGCTGGCAGCGAGCGTAAACGCCGTAATCTGGGGCAGGCGGAAGATGGCGCGCTGAATTTTGGGGGTCAGCAGCAGGAGCTGTGGTGTGAAGGTGGCGAAGTGGCCTTCATTCTCAAAATGATCGACCAAAGCAAAGCCTTTGGCCGCCAGGTGAAATGGTTTACGACCCTTGTTTCCCGCGGGGACAACCTGCCGCCGCTGTATCGTGCGTTAACGGAAGCGGGTGCGGTTAAAGTGGTGAAAAAAGAGATGGCGCAAGGCCAGAAGCAGAGCCGCTTTATCGCGTGGTCGTTTATGGACGATAACAAACGCAAAAAGCAGGCCTGAACCCGTAGGCCCGGTAAGCGCAGCGCCACCGGGCAATAAGGCTACAACGTCGGTTCCTGCGGCGGTGGCGCTGATGCCGGTGATGGCAATACCTGATAGGTCTGCACCGGCATTCGCACATCCGCCAGATCAAAGTGTTTTTTCACCATGCTGTCGAGCGCGAATCGCACGGTCCACTGTTTAAGCGGCTGAGTGGTAAACGACACGCGCAGCGTGAACGCCGTATTGGTAAGCCCGACAATGCCAGCGAAAGAAGGCTCGCCAATGATAAGCCCGCGAATGCCGTCCATCTCCAGCAACTCTTCCACCGCATCCTTTAGCGCCAGCTTTGCTTTATCGGCATCTTCATGGCGGTCAACATCGTAATTCGCCACTACTGAGCCAATACCGCGTACGAAGTTCGCGAAGGTGGTAATCGATGACCACGGAATAATGTGGTACGCGCCGGTATCCTGACGCACGCCAACAGAACGAATGGACATCCGTTCGACCGTGCCGGTTAATGGCCCGATAGTCACCAGATCCCCGGTGTTCATGCCGTTCTCAAACTGAATAAAGATACCGGTAATAATATCCTTCACCAGCGTTTGCGACCCGAAGGAGATAGCCAGCCCCAGTGCGCCAGCACCGGCCAGTAGCGGGGCGATATTCACGCCTATCTCTGACAGGACAATCATGATGGTAATGGTGCTGATAATGACCGCCAGCGCATTGCGAAACAGGGTTAACAGCGTGCGGGCGCGGGCGCTTGGCAGCGGCCTGCCGTGAATATCTGAAACCAGACGGTTCTCTATCAGGCTCGCCAGCAGCGTCCAGCCTACGGCGGAGAAGAACAGGATCAGCGCGATGCGAATCAGAATATCGACGGTCTTTTCCCCCGCGCCATTGTGCAGCCAGTTCCAGAAATCAAATAGTCCCCAGGCATTCAGCAGCAGCATCACGGCAACACAGACGGTAAGAATTCGCGCCACTTTAAGTGAAACCGACGCCCAGCCATTCACCCGCTTTTGCAGCTCCGGGTAGTTGCGCTGAACCTGCGGCGACAGGGTGATAGTTTTTGAGATCCAGCGTGAAAGCAGGCCCGAGACGAAGGCGGCAATACCGATAATGGCCAGACTTTTGAACGTTGCCCCCATCATAAATTTCAGGCTGTTGCCTGGGTCAAACAGGGAGAAGAAACAGAGCACAATAAAGTAAGCGCTTGCCAGCCAGTGCCACACCAGCGCGAAGGCGCGTATGAACAGGCTGAAGAACGAGAGAGAACGATCGGCCAGTTGCAGCAGACTTTCGGTGATGTGCTTTTTGTTGTGAAAGATCAGGTATAACGCCCAGACGGTAATACAGAGCATGATCAACACATTGGCCAGTGCGCCGAACTGGACATTCACCTGATTAGAAATGATCGGCACGGCAACCAGCAGCCCGTAGCCAATCAACCCGCTGAGAATACTCAACCGCAGAGCCCAGTATCTGGCGCTCTTATCCTGAATGGCAAAAGGACGAAGCTCCGGCACGCCCGGGCAAAAAATCAGCCGTAGCAGCGCCTTAAAGAATTCAATCAGGGCAAACGCGTTCAGGAACAGCGCCTGCTGAAAGGCGATGGTTTTACTGCCGGCATTCAGTGCGTCGCTCGATATCTGCCCGACAAACAGGGTGAGAGCCAGCAGCAGTAAATCAATGATAAATGCGCCGGTAATCATTAGCGGTAACGGAAACCAGCTGCCCTTGTCGCGGTTCTTTTTTCGTCCCCACTGGCCCATTTTGCGGTACAGCGGCCAGGCGCACAGGCGTGCCAGCCAGTAAAAAGCAAACACAACGGCTGCCAGCATCAGGAAATGGCTCACCGCGGTGGTAAAAGTCTGCGGGTTGAATGGCTTATGCGGAGAACCAATCAAGTTGCGCCAGAGCTGGGCAAAGCGTGACGAGAGGGCTTCACTGTAGAACCGGCTTACTTCGGTAACATTTTCCAGCACCGTTTTTTGTTCAGCTGTCTCTGGCGGCGCAATAGCGGGGACAGGCTCCTGAGATGGCGTGGCGGCGGCGTTACGTAACTGGCCGATGAGTGCCTGGCGTGAAGTATCGTTCTCAAGGATATCGGCCAGCGCGCTATAGGCCGCTTTTTTCTGTTCGGCATCAGGTTCTGGTGGGGGCGTATTCTGCGCGGTGGACGAGGTTCCGGTGGTAACGCCCGGGATCGCGACCGCAAGAGAAGGGGCGCAAAACAGGCTAAGTACAAGCAACAGTATCCACGGCACGGCGTCCTCCGGTGAAAATGTCGAATGAAATGATAAGTATAGAAGGCAGGAGGCGGTGGAGGATTTTTGGGAACAATCTGGCAAAAAAAAGCCGGGTGCAGCTTTCGCTGACCCGGCCCTGTGGCTGAAAGGTGTATCAGGAAACGTGTTGCAGGAATTCCTGCAAACGCTGGCTTGGCGGGTTCGCAATAAGTTCTTGCGGGTTGCCATCTTCAGCGATACGGCCTTTATCAATGAAAATCAGGCGGGAAGCCACTTTCTCGGCAAAGCCGATTTCGTGGGTAACGATAACCATCGTCATCCCTTCTTCTGCCAGATCCTGCATCACTTTCAGCACCTCGTGGCGCAGCTCAGGATCGAGTGCAGAGGTTGGCTCATCAAACAGCATCATTTTCGGTTTCACTGCCAGCGCGCGGGCAATCGCCACACGCTGTTGCTGGCCGCCGGACAGCTCAGAAGGGTAGTGGTGCGCACGCTCCGCCAGACCGACTTTCGCCAGCAGATCTTTCGCCAGCGCTTCTGCCGCCGCTTTGTTTGCCCCGCGCACGCGCAGTGGGCCAAACATCACGTTTTCGAGCGCCGTCAGGTGCGGGAACAGGTAGAACTGTTGGAACACCATTCCTGCTTCCTGACGGATCAGACGGTCGTCCACTTTCGGGTCATTGACTTTCAGACCGTCGACAATCAGATCGCCGCTGGTGATCTCTTCCAGCTTGTTGATGCAGCGCAGCAGGGTAGATTTACCGGAACCGGATGGCCCGATAATGACCACGACTTCGCCCTGTTTAATGTTTAAATCGATATTGTGCAGCACCTGGGTTGGACCAAAGTGCTTGGAAACGTTTTTAAATTCAATCACAGGATTTTCATCCTTCTTTCAAGACGACGCAGAACAAAGCTCAGAACCAGAGTGATAATCAGATAGACAACGGCTACCGCACTCCAGATTTCCAGCGCGCGGAAGTTGCCAGCAATAATCTCCTGGCCCTGGCGGGTCAGTTCAGCAACGCCGATAACAATAAACAGCGACGTGTCCTTAATACTGATGATCCACTGGTTACCCAGCGGTGGCAGCATACGGCGCAGCGCCAGCGGGAGGATAACGTGACGGATCGTTTCGCGACGAGAAAGACCCAGAGCCAGGCCCGCTTCGCTGAAACCTTTATGAATCGACAGTACCGCACCACGGGTGATTTCCGCGATGTACGCACCGGAGTTAATCATAATAGTGACAACGGCCGCGCTGAACGGATCGATGCGCAGGTCGGTGAATGCCATAGGCAGGGCGAAGTAGATGAACATGACCTGTACGACGATTGGCGTACCGCGGATCACTTCGATGAAAACCAGTGCGATGTGGTTAGCAATCCAGCCACCGTAGGTGCGAGCGAAACCGGCGACAAGACCGATAATCAACCCGCCAACCAGACCGAGGACCGAAATCCACAGGGTCATTTTGGCGCCTTCAAGCAAGAGAGGAATGGCAGGCCAGATGGCGCTCCAGTCAAACTGCATGATAATTTCCTGTTACTGTTACCGTGGTAAAAACAAAAAGTTAGCCGGAGGGATAACTAAAATTGTAGGCCCGGTAAGCGTAAACGCCACCGGGCTTTACTGTACCTGATGGATCAGGTTGATTTATTTAGGTTCAGTACCGAACCATTTTTTGTAGATTTCGTTGTACGTGCCGTTCTCTTTCAGGGTTTTCAGCGCGCCGTTAACTTTAGTGCGCAGGTCGTCGCTGCCTTTAGGGAACGCAATACCGTACTGCTGAGCTTCCAGAGAATCACCCACTGCTTTGAACTTGCCGTTGCCCGCAGTTTTGATGAAGTACAGGATGTTTGGCGTATCGTGCAGAACGGCATCAGCACGGCTGGTACCCAGTTCCATGTACGCGTTGTCGATGTTCGGGAACTGACGCAGATCTTTGGTTTTGATGTTTGCTTTTGCGTAGTCAACAGAACCGGTACCGCCTTTTACAGCAACCACTTTACCGTCGAGATCTTTAACGCTTTTAATGTCGTTATTGTCAGCTTTAACCATCACCAGCAGACCGCTTTTGTAGTAGCCGTCAGAGAAGTCGATCGCTTTTTTACGTTCGTCAGTAATGGTGATACCTGCCAGCGCCAGGTCAACGTTTTTGGTTTGCAGTGCCGGGATGATACCGCTGAAATCCATAGGCTTCAGGGTGTAATCCAGTTTGAGTTCTTTTGCGATAGCGGCCCACAGATCCACATCGAAACCAACGTATTTGTCACCCTGTTTGAATTCAAACGGAACGAACGCCGTGTCGGTCGCCACAACCAGTTTGTCGGCGGCCTGAGAAGACACCGCAAAAGCCAGGGTAAGTGCAGCCAGTGAAACTTTTAATACAGACTTCATAGCATTTCCTTTTATATCCACGGGGCGATCCCCTGCGAGAACAACAGACACTATGAAAAAATCGTGCCAACTTTACAACTTGTTGTTTTGCAAAGAGGATGATGTCACAGGTTGCACAATAAACGTGGCAACTCTGTTTTATTGCACCAAGATGGAGCACCCTTTTGGTGCGCTTCGTTTTGGTCAACTGACGGGGTGATATTTAGCGCAGATTCCGACGAAAAAACAATCTTCTGTTAACGGTTGTGTGAGGTGATTATTACATTTTGTTCACTTTTTCAGGGGGTGAACAAAAAAATGCGCACCATAAAAGTGCAAAACCCCCGCCGAAAGCGAGGGTTTGATAGAAAAATCGTATGGATTACTCGATGTTAGACTCGATGAACCACAGGAATTTATCCAGATCGCGGGAAGCGGCGGTGAAGATGTCCGCGGTGTCTTCGTCTTTGGCTTCACCAATCGCTTTACGAACGTCGTTAGCGACAATCGCGTACCTGTCCGCCAGCTCTTTCAGGTGATCCTGAACGGTGTGAATATCCAGCGGGTAACTTTTCAGCGGCGTTTTGCTGTTAATGACCTGCGTTGTACCTAGTGCAACGCCCCCTAGCTGAACAGCACGTTCGGCCATGGTATCCAGGTGGTCGGTCAGGGCGGTACGGAATCCATCCAGCATTTCATGGACGGCAATAAAGTTTGCGCCGCGCATGTTCCAGTGAGCCTGTTTCGTTATCAGCGACAGATCAATGAACTGGATCACCTGGCGATTCAGCAACTCAACAGTCGCTTTCTTATCGCTATCTGATACATCGTTGCGGGTATAAAGCAGATTAGATGATTTCGTTTTTACCAGTTTAGCGGTACTCATAATCTCATATCCTCTTGATGTTTGTGTCCCAGGTAATTAACGAAAATGAGTATAGCACCCGTTCAGGATATTGCGGCTTCGGTCCTGCCTATCAGTTTAATAGCGTAGAGTGTCTTGAGGGTGAAATGTCTTTATAATCATTGCGATAATGTATTGGTTGCAGAAATGTTACTATTTCCCATCGTGCGAAGCCGCACGGTAATGATATTTCAGAATAATGCGAAAATTGTGAGTGAATAATACAGGAAGGGATGCTGGCGTATATTCTGCATGGCTATTTCGCCATGCAGAATCAAGCTTATCAATTAATATCGATTTTTTCGACTTTGCTTTCGCGGCGCAGGGTCAGCGTGGAGCCCATTGACGCGGCAATAATAGAGCAGAGAGCAAGTGTCTGGGTGAAGGTCAGCGTCTCTCCGAGGAACACCATCCCGGAGATCGCCGCCAGCGCGGGCTCCATACTCATCAGCGTTCCAAAGATCCTTGTCGGCAGACGCGTAAGGGCAATCATCTCCAGGGAGTAGGGCAGTGCCGTAGAGAGGATGGCAACCGCAAGCCCTATCGGCATGACTGACCATTGCCAGATAGATTCCGTTGCCTGCGCCATGCCAACAGGGACAAAGACAATCGCGGCAATTAATGAGCCCAGGGCAACCGTTGCCGGGCCATGCTCTTCACCCGCACGCTGGCCCGTAAGAATATAGACCGCCCAGCAGGCTCCCGCGCCCAGCGCCAGTGCAGCACCTGTTAAATCAATCTGGGACACATCCTGGCCGAGCGGCAGCAGGAACCACAAGCCCAGTACGGCTAACACTACCCAGATAAAGTCTACCGGGCGGCGGGAGGAGAAAAGCGCTACGGCCAATGGGCCGGTGAATTCGAGAGCAACGGCAATCCCAAGTGGTATGGTCTGAATAGAGAGATAGAACATATAGTTCATGGCCCCCAGAGACAGCCCGTAAAACAGCAGAGGCAGGCGTTGTTCTTTTTTGAAGCGCAACCGCCAGGGCTTGAAAATGACCACCAGAATCGCAGTACCCAGCGCGATACGCAGCGCGGTTACGCCAGGCGCACCGACCAGCGGGAAAAGTGATTTTGCCAGCGACGCACCACTTTGAATGGAGAGCATGGCGATGAGTATGACTGCAACCGGCATCCAGACCGACGTTTTGCGGGATAACCCAGGCATCCTTTCTCCTGTCAATTTATGTCAAGTGAAGTAAAAGCCGCAGTGTATATGGAAATATGCTGCAACGGTTGAGACTCCGTTGAAAAAAAAAGGTGTGAAATCCGTAAAATGGTTAAGCGTTGATGGATTTATCGGCTATCAGATTAAGAATAATCTGGATGAATGCAGCGGCATGGACGCGCAGTATTAGATTTTTGATGTGGAAATTCTGCGTTATTTGAAAGAGATAGCTGATGCTGGAAACGTTCTGTTACAGGAAAGGCTTCATTAGACATCATGAATCAGAAAGAGTTTCACAAGAATTTTTGATATATTTAAAACTTACGGATTTACTTGAAGCACATTTGAGGTGGTTATGAAAAAAATTGCATGTCTTTCAGCACTGGCAGCTGTTCTGGCTGTTTCCGCAGGTACCGCTGTAGCTGCTACTTCTACTGTTACTGGTGGTTACGCTCAGAGCGATATGCAGGGCGTGATGAACAAAGCTAACGGTTTCAACCTGAAATACCGCTACGAGCAGGACAACAACCCACTGGGTGTGATCGGTTCCTTCACTTACACTGAGAAAGACCGTTTCGACAACAGCGCTTACAACAAGAGCCAGTACTACGGTATCACCGCTGGTCCAGCTTACCGTCTGAACGACTGGGCAAGCATCTACGGCGTTGTGGGTGTTGGTTACGGTAAATTCCAGCAGACTGAAAACGAAGGTGCTAACCGCACTGCAAGCACCAGCGACTACGGTTTCTCCTATGGCGCGGGCTTACAGTTCAACCCAATCGAAAACGTTGCTCTGGACTTCTCCTATGAGCAGAGCCGTATTCGCAGCGTTGACGTTGGCACCTGGATCGCGGGCGTAGGTTACCGCTTCTAATCACTCCGGTGAGCCAATAAAAAATCCGCCCAATGTGGCGGATTTTTTTTATGGAAGGTAAAAGCAAAACGGCAACCCAGGGTTGCCGTTTTTGGTGTTTACTCCCTCTCCTTTTTGGGGAGAGGGCTGGGGTGAGGGCATCAGACCGCACGAGGCTGCACAGGTCACTTACTCTTGATATCGAAGATATCCGTACCCAGGTGGTTATAGTCAACTTTCTGTAACTTGAAGTTGGTAATGTACACTGGGGAAGCCTTCTTACCCGAAACAAACGGGTAATCATTTTTTATCTCTTTTGCGGAAATCCCTGTCCACTGGGAGAAGAACTCCAGGAAATCATTTGCCGAACGGCGTGCTTTCACGATCCGATGCGTTTTATCATCGCTCGACAGCACCATAAACGGCACCTGGAAGTTTTGCTGGTACTTGTCGTCATGCGCCAGGTACTGCACCTCTTTTCCACGTTCTTTGAACGCTAATCCGTGGTCAGAGAAATAGACCATCGAGAAACTTTCCCCGGTATTACGCAACTGATCATAGAGCTTGCTCAGCAGCTCATCCGTTTGCGTCATGGTATAGAGGTAGCACGAGGTTTCCTTCGACTGAACGAATTCCGCGTATTTCCCCTGAGTGCGGTCGCAGGCCTGCGGGTGTGAACCCATCAGATGTAAGACAATCAGCTGTGGCTGCGTGCGCTGGTTGGCAAAGACCTGAGCGGTCATTTTCAGCAGCGCTTCATCTTTGGTGTTTTTATCGGCTTCAAAATCACCGCTTTTCAGGAACTGAACTTCGTCAGCGCGCTTTGCAATGCTGGCGATTGCCGTATCGTACTCGCCAATCTGCCCCTGATTTGAGAACCACCAGGTCTGGAAACCGGCGCGGTTAGCCAGGGTGACAAAGTTATCCTGATACTGCGGTTTACCGTCGACCACGCGGTTTAAGGTCAGACCGAGCGATTTTTGCGTCGAGCCGCTGGCGGCAATGTAATCGGTAAATAAAGTGCCATTAACCGAACTGGCAAACGGCGTGTTATCCCAGTGACCGCCAAATGCACCCATCGCATCCCGACGGGCGCTTTCACCAATCACCACCACGTAGGTATGGTACTTAGGCTTCACGGCCAGCACGTTCCAGGTGTCTTTCATGGTGGAGAGTTCAGCCATACGCGCCTGCTCGTCGAGAACCTCTTTATTATTAACCACGACGTCTTTCACGAAGCGGAAAACCGGATAGCCGATATTGATGAGCCTTAGCTTACCGTCCCAGGGAATATTCTGGATGGGGGCGACAAACGCCACGGCAATGCTGAACACCAGACAGAGTATGTCGATCTTACCCCAGGATTTTTTCTCGCCTGACTGACGGCGGATGGCGATAACGCCCAAAGCGAAGATAAAGAGCCCGACCACGTAGCTGTACCATGGGAAGATCGTCAGGATCTCCGTCGACTCTTCCATATTGGTCGAATGCAGAGCCAGCAGGGTATTAAAGTTTGGCGAGCCATAGGCCTGGCCAAACGGGAAATACATCGCAGCAACCAGCGAACAGACCCCGACCAATGCTTTCTGCACGCGCGGTGCACTCCGCCACAGCACGTGGAGCACGCAGGTAAAGGCCACGGCATAAAGCAGGCTAAATGGATAGCCAAGCGCAAAGTTAATCAGCAGCGATTGCAGAAAGTAGAATCCCGTCCACGGGCTTAAGGCCCGACTGCGGGTAACAAGTGTATCTTTCAGGGTTAAATTCATAGGTCACTATCATGAAAACGCCATGTGCTCACCCTGGCGTCAAGGGTCAAAGCCTGCCTGACAGTGCGTGGAAAGGGAATGTGGGTCCGCTTCAGCGAGCCGCAAATAGTGCAGGGCTGCACGAAGATAGTGCGAGCGGTAAATAAGATCAACAGTTGCTAAGCAGATGTTTTGCGAGGGGGATTGCAAATCCGCAAAAAAGTGCGGGAATTAGGCGGCCGGAAGCCAGTCTACACGGGGATTGTGACGAAAAAATGAAGCGGCGTACCGCGACGCCGCTTAGTGAGAAGGTTTATCGTCCTGCTGCGGTTTGTTGTTAAACATATCGCACAGCATGTTCAACAGCATTAAGCGCACTTTAAAAGGAGAGTGGGTAAACACGTTCATACACCTCTTGAATTCGTTCATAAGACCTCCTGATTTCTGATCCCTTCGATCCGTGAAGGGTGACTGCATTACATACAGATATAGCACAGGCTATATTGTATAGCTACGGCTATTTCGTTAATTTTTTGTGCTTGTACAGCTATGGTTTACAATGGCGCTCTCGTTACACGGCGCTGGAAGCGTCACCCCCATTGAGGACACACAATGAACCGTCGCGCAGGTAAGCCAACAATAAAAAAAACGACGCAACTGGTTAATGTTGAAGAGCATGTTGAAGGGTTTCGTCAGGTGCGCGAAGCGCATCGTCGTGAGTTAATTGATGACTACGTTGAGCTGATCTCGGATTTGATTCGTGAGGTTGGGGAAGCGCGCCAGGTAGATATGGCCGCGCGTCTGGGTGTTTCACAACCGACTGTCGCCAAAATGTTAAAACGACTGGCCTCGGTGGGCTTAATTGAAATGATCCCCTGGCGCGGTGTGTTCCTTACGCCTGAAGGCGAAAAGCTGGCCCATGCGAGCCGCGAGCGCCACCAGATAGTAGAGAACTTTTTACTGGTACTGGGTGTAAGCCAGGACATTGCGCGTCGGGATGCCGAAGGCATGGAACACCACGTCAGTGAAGAGACGCTGGCAAAATTCCACGAATTCACCATGAAATACGGACCATCTGCGGAATGACGTTCCCGGGATTGCAGGCGCTGAAACGCGATCGTTTCTTTCATCTCTTATTGATTATCGGGGCAGGGTTAAGCTTTTTTGTCCCTTTTGCTCCGCACACCTGGTTTGCGGCTATCGACTGGCGCACGATCATCACGCTCAGCGGTTTAATGATGCTCACCAAAGGTGTCGAGCTGAGCGGCTATTTTGACGTACTGGGGCGCAAAATGGTGCGCCGCTTTGCCACTGAGCGCAGGCTGGCGCTGTTTATGGTCTTGTCAGCTGCCGTGCTGTCGACCTTCCTGACCAACGATGTGGCGTTGTTTATTGTTGTGCCGCTGACTCTTACGTTACGTAAGCTCTGCGAGATCCCGGTCACCCGGCTAATCATTTTTGAAGCGCTGGCGGTTAATGCGGGTTCACTTTTAACGCCCATCGGTAACCCGCAAAATATTCTGCTGTGGGGGCGTTCCGGGCTGTCTTTTGTGGCATTTACCTGGCAGATGCTGCCGCTGGCACTGGTGATGATGGCGTCGTTGCTGGTGGTCTGCTGGTTTGCGTTCCCGAATACGAGATTGCAGTACCACAGCGGAACCACAGGCCCGGAGTGGAAACCGCGTCTTGTCTGGAGTTGCCTGGCACTGTATATCGTTTTCCTGACCGCGCTGGAGATGAAACAAGAGCTGGCCGGCGTGGGGCTGGTTGCCTGTGGGTTTTTAATTCTCGCCCGACGAGTTCTGGTTAGCGTGGACTGGACGCTATTGCTGGTATTTATGGCGATGTTTATTGATGTCCATCTGCTTATCCAGCTGCCGGTTTTACAGCATGTCCTGCACAGCGTCAGCGGTTTGTCGCAGGCAGGTTTGTGGCTCACGGCAATCGGTTTATCGCAGTTTATCAGCAATGTTCCTTCAACCATTTTGCTCCTCAATTATGTGCCTCCGACTGTGCTACTGGCCTGGGCAGTAAACATCGGCGGGTTTGGTCTGCTGCCCGGTTCGCTTGCCAATCTGATTGCCCTGCGCATGGCCAACGACCGCCGTATCTGGTGGCGCTTCCATTTATGGTCGCTGCCGATGCTGGCCTGGGCCGCGGCGATCGGATTCGGACTATTCCTTCTCATATAGTGCGCTATTTGTCAGTTTATCCTGGCAAATGTATAGCAACGTCCTAGCTTTAGTGAACGGCATAGTGTGATGCTGCTCACTGACAGGACCGTTGCTGAACTATGGCAGAAGATCAAAACCCACCTGCTGACGAGCAGGACAACAACAATAACGCGCGCAAGCGCCCGGGCAAAAAACCGTTAATTATCCTTGGCATCGTCGTCATCGCGATGGTGATGGTGGCGGCAGTCTGGTGGTTTTTGACCCGTAATGAAGAGACCACTGACGACGCTTTTACCGATGGTGACGTGGTGACCATTGCCCCGAAAACGGCGGGTTACGTGACCGAGCTTCGCGTGCGGGATAACCAGCGCGTGAAGAAAGGGGATGTGCTGGTGGTGATCGATCCTCGTGATACCACGGCCCAGCGCGATCAGGCTCAGGCCCAGCTTGGGCTGGCGCTGGCTCAGCTCCATCAGGCGCAGGCGCAGCTGGCGCTCTCCAAAGTGCAATATCCCGCTCAGCGCGACGAGGCCAAAGCCCAGGTGCTGAAAGCGCAGGCCGATATGGCAAACGCGCAGGCAGAGTACCGCCGTCAGCGCGGCGTTGACCCACGTGCAACGACCCAGCAAAGCATTGATTCCGCCAACGCCCAGTTGCGCAGCGCTCAGGCAGGGCTGGCGAGCGCGCAGGCGCAGCTGGAAGTGGCAGAGCAGGTTCAGCTGCAGATCCGCCAGCAGGAAACCAACGTTGAAGCCCGCGAGCGCCAGGTTGACCAGGCCAAAGCGCAGCTCGAAACCGCGAATCTCAACCTCTCTTATACCGAAGTCCGTGCCCCGTTCGACGGTTTTGTCACCAAACGCAACGTCCAGCCCGGCACGCTGGTGCAGGCGGGCACAGCGCTGTTCTCGCTGGTTTCCCCAAACGTGTGGGTCGTGGCGAACTTTAAAGAGTCACAGCTAGAGCGCATGAAGCCTGGCAATAAGGTGCAAGTCTCCGTTGATGCCTGGCCGGATATGGCGCTCGAAGGCCACGTTGATAGTATCCAGCAGGGCAGCGGCTCGCGCTTCTCCGCGTTCCCGTCGGAAAATGCGACAGGCAACTTTGTGAAGATCGTGCAGCGCGTGCCGGTGAAAATCGTGATTGATAAAGGGCTGGATCCGAATAAACCGCTGCCGCTGGGGCTGTCGGTTGAGCCGAAGGTTACGCTGGAATGACGGATCACAGTCACGATAACTGGAAGCCCGTCAGCAACCCGTGGGCGGTGGCGATTGTGGTCACCCTGGCGGTATTTATGGAAATTCTGGATACCACCATCGTTAACGTGGCGCTGCCGCACGTCGCAGGGTCGCTCTCGGCCAGCTATGACGAATCCACCTGGGTGTTGACCAGTTACCTGGTGGCGAACGGCATTGTTCTGCCCATCTCAGCCTTCCTTAGCCGATTGTTTGGCCGCAAGCAGTTCTTCCTGATCTGCATTGTGATGTTCACCATCTGCTCGTTTCTGTGCGGTATTGCCACCGAGCTGTGGCAAATCATCCTGTTCCGCGTGATGCAGGGCTTCTTTGGCGGCGGGCTGCAGCCTACCCAGCAGTCGGTTTTGCTCGACTACTTCAAGCCTGAAGACAGGGGCAAAGCCTTTGGTCTTTCGTCCATTGCCATCATCGTTGCACCCGTGCTTGGGCCGACGCTTGGGGGCTGGATCACCGATAACTACTCCTGGCGCTGGGTGTTCTTCATCAACATTCCGGTGGGGATTGTGACGGTGCTGGCAATCTATCAACTGCTGGAAGACCCGCCGTGGGAGAGCAAATCGAAAGAAAAACTGTCGATTGACTGGACGGGGATTGGTCTTATCGCCCTCGGCCTGGGCTGTCTGCAGGTGATGCTCGATCGTGGTGAAGATGACGACTGGTTCTACTCGAACTTTATCCGCACCTTCGCTGTGCTGACGCTGGTTGGCATTATCGGCGCCATCTACTGGCTGCTGTATGCCAAAAAGCCGGTGGTCGATCTGCACTGTATGAAGGATCGCAACTTCACCGTCTCCTGCCTGCTAATGGCGGGTATGGCGATGATCCTCTACGGCAGCTCGGTGGTGATCCCGCAGCTGGCGCAGCAGGATTTAGGCTATACCGCCACCTGGTCCGGGCTGGTGCTTTCGCCCGGCGCAGTGCTGATTGTGTTGACCATCCCGCTGGTTTTGAAATTGATGCCGGTGGTGCAGACGCGCTGGATTATTGCCTTCGGATTTACCTGCCTGGCAGTGTCGTTCTTCTGGTCGCGCACGCTGACGCCGGATATCGATTTCGAAACCCTGGTGCTGTTCCGCAGCGCCCAGTCGATTGGGCTGGGGTTCCTGTTTGTGCCGCTGACCACCATTGCCTTTATCTCGATACCGAGGCGGCTGAATGCCGATGCGGCGGCGCTGTTCACCATGTTCCGCAACGTGGCGGGTTCGGTTGGGATCTCGCTCTCGACGGCGGCGATAACCGAACGTTCACAGGCGCACAGCGCGCATCTGGCGTATCACGCCTCGCCGTTTAACGAACAGTTCCAGCTGGCGATCCGCGAAAGCGCTCAGGCGATCCAGAACTTCACCACCCAGGTGGGTGACCCGACCGGTATCGCCACCGGGCGCATGTACCAGACCATGATCGAGCAGTCGCGCTTCCTGGCCTATATCGACGTTTTCACCCTCCTGAGCGCGGTGGCCTTGTTACTGATCCCGTTTTGTTTGTTGCTCTCGCCGGTTAAGAGCGAGGGGAGTGCAGGAGCACACTGATGATACACAGACGTTTACACCCCCTGATGATAATGATGCTGCTGGTAGGCTGCGCCGTCGGGCCTGATTACCAGCAGCCTGCGCCACCTGCCCCTTCGCACTGGAACGACAAGGGCGACAGAGAGGTAAAATCAAAAACAGAATCGACGGCAACCAACCCGCGCTGGTGGAAAACCTTCGGCTCGCCACAGCTCGACAGCCTGGTTGAACGCGCCATCGCCGGGAATTTGTCCCTGCAGCAAACGGTGCTGCGCATCGCCGGCGCGCGCGAACAGATTAACCAGGCGGGTGGGGCCTTTTACCCGTCGGTGAACGGCAATCTGCAGGCAACCCGGCAGCAGCTTGGTCTGGAAGGGGAGCTAAAATCCCACGGCGCCTATCACCAGTTAGATAACGTCGATCCTGAGCTGAAAGGGGCATTAGGCCCGCTGACGCAGCCGGTTAATCTCTACCAGGGCAGCTTCGACGCCCAGTGGGAAATTGACCTGTGGGGCAAGGTGCGCCGTCAGGTGGAGGCCGCCGAAGCGCAGCAGAAAGCGGCGATAGAGCAGCGTAACGACGCGCTGGTGTCGCTGGAGGCCGAAGTGGCCCGGGCGTGGCTCCAGCTGCGCGGGGCGCAGAGCATTATCTCCACGCTCAATACCCAGATTGAGAGCGCCCAGCAGACGCTGGATCTGACCGAAAGCCGCCAGCGCGGCGGGCTGTCTCCACAGATGGATGTGGAAAATGCCCGGGCGCAGCTGGGGAATCTTGAAGCGCAGCTGCCGCAGTACCAGGCGCAGGAGCGGCAGGCGATGAATGGCCTGGCCATCCTGCTTGGCAAACCGCCGGGCGCGCTGGATGCGGAACTACAATCAGCACAGCCGATGCCCGCGCTGCCGGATATCGTGCAAACGGGCATTCCGTCCACGCTAGCGCGACGTCGCCCCGATGTGCGCGAAGCGGAGGCGAACCTTCACGCCGCCACGGCGCAAATCGGCGTCTCGGTGGCCGAGCTGTTTCCGAGCTTTACGCTTTCCGGGCAGTTTGGCCTGCGCAACAGCGAAACCAACTGGCTGACCGACTGGAGCAGCCACTTTTACAGCTTCGGCCCGCAGGTTTCTATTCCCATCTTCCAGGGCGGTCGGCTGGTGTCCAGCGTCAAGGTGGCGCGCGCGCAGCAGGGCGCGGCGGTGCTGGACTATCGCCAGACGGTGCTGACGGCGCTCGGAGATGTGGAAAATGCGCTGGTGAGCTATCGAACCGACCAGCAACGTGAAGCGGGGCTGGCGAAAACCATCGACGCGCTGCAAAGCGCCTTTGACCTGGCGAGCGACAGCTACCGGCAGGGCATCGCCAGCTTTATCGACGTGCTGGACGCCCAGCGCCAGCTGGCGCAGGCGCAGCAGCAGCGCGCGCAGGCGCAGGTGCAAAGCGCGCTCGACCTGGTCGCGCTCTATAAAGCGCTCGGCGGCGGCTGGGAGCCGTATCAGCAGGTGCAGCTGCCGGATTACAAGGTCTTCGGCGACGCCCCACGCGGGTAAAGATTCAGAGGATTGGGCAAGAAACGGACAGGAACGCCACATTCGCGATGGCTGAGGGGCGGGTATAACTAACAGACACCCAATCGACATGCGAGGAAAGCATTATGCGTTATCAAAAACTGGGCAATACCGGACTGTTTGTTTCTGAACTGTGCCTCGGCACCATGACCTTCGGCGGAGAGGGCGGCATGTGGGGCAAGATTGGCCAGCTGCGTCAGAGTGAGTCAGAGCAGCTGGTAGGGCGCGCACTGGATGCCGGGATCAACTTTATCGATACGGCGAACGTCTACTCAGAAGGGCGTTCGGAAGAGATAACCGGCCAGGCATTGAAAAACCTGAAAGTCCCGCGTGAAAACGTGGTGGTCGCCACCAAAGTGTTCGGCGAAACGGGCACGGCAGGAGTGAATTCCCGGGGTAACTCTCGCTACCATATCATCGGCAGTGTGAAAGAGAGCCTGCGCCGCCTTCAGCTTGATCATATCGATCTCTATCAATTACACGGCTTCGATCCTGCCACGCCAGTTGAAGAAACGCTTTACGCCCTCGATAACCTGGTGCAGCACGGCCACGTGCGGTACATCGGCGTTTCCAACTGGGCAGCCTGGCAAATCATGAAGGCGCTTGGGATCTCCGAGCGGCTTGGGCTGGCGCGTTTTGCGTCGTTGCAGGCCTATTACACCATTGCCGGGCGCGACCTGGAGCGTGAACTGGTGCCGATGATGCAAAGCGAGGGTGTCGGGCTGATGGTCTGGAGCCCGCTGGCGGGCGGTTTGCTGAGCGGGAAATATGGCCGTGACGGGCAGGGCGAGGCTGGCAGTCGCCGTCTGGAATTTGATTTCCCGCCAGTTAACAAAGAACGTGCGTTTGACTGTGTGGATGTGATGCGCACCATTGCCGAAAGCAAAGGCGTATCGGTTGCACAAATTGCGCTGGCGTGGCTGCTGCATCAGAAGGCGGTCAGCAGCGTCATCATTGGCGCCAAACGCGTGGACCAGCTTGATGACAATATCGCGGCAACTCACATCCGTTTAAGCGACGATGAGCTAAAACAGCTGGATGCCGTCAGCGAGTTGCCGCGTGAATATCCGGGCTGGATGCTTGAGCGCCAGGGCGAGTATCGTCGTAATCAATTAGCACAGCAATAACCCCGCTTTCCCCGGTAGCGATTCGCCTGCCGGGGTCACTATTTTTCCCGCACTGCTCACAAAAAACGATCCTTCTCTTTGATTGATTTTTCATCTTCACCTATATGACTAGTCATGAAATTTAAATGACTAGTCATATAGGGAGAGTCCATGAAGAAATTACTGCCGGCCAACTTTTTATGGGGAAACTCGGTTTCCAGTATGCAGACCGAAGGCGCATGGAATGAGGGCGGAAAAGGGATGTCGGTGTACGACATTCGGGAAGCCAGTGAACACGCCTCTGACTGGAAAGTGGCAACCGATTCTTACCATCGTTACCGTGAAGACTTTGATTTGATGCAGGATTTGGGCATGAACTGCTATCGGTTCCAGATTTCCTGGAGCCGCGTGTGCCCGCAGGGTGACGGTGAATTTAACGAAGAGGGTATCGCTTTTTACGACCGCTTTATCAACGACCTGATTACCCGCGGCATCGAGCCGATGATTTGCCTCTACCACTTTGATATGCCGCTGGCGCTGGCGCAGGAGTACAACGGTTTTAACGATCGCCACGTGATGGACGCGTTTGTCCGTTATGGCAAAAAGATGATCGACTGCTTTGGCGATCGCGTGAAGTACTGGCTGACATTTAACGAGCAGAACATTTTCCATATGCCGGAAGCCTTCAGAATTTCCGGTTACATGAAAGGGGAGAAAACCCTGCGCGAACTGTATGAGCTTCAGCATCATACGATGGTGGCGCATATGGCGCTGACGGAATATCTGCATCAGACCAAACCGGGCAAGCTGATGGGCGGGATGCTGGCGCACCAGCTTATCTATCCGGCCACCTGCAAACCGCGCGATATCTTCTGTGCCCAGCAGTATGACGAATTCCTTAATCAAAACCTGTTGCGCGTCTTTGCAGGCCAGGGTTATAGCCCGGCGGTGATGGCTGTTGTCGAACAACAAGGTTTTGAGGATATCTACCATCCTGAGGATCTGGCGCTGCTGGCGCGCACCAAAAACGACTACATGGCGTTCAGCTATTACGCCAGTAAAACCCTCGACAGCGATGCCATCCCGGAAGGGACGCCGGTTAACTATTACCTGCTGCATGGCGACAAAAACAACCCGTACCTGAAAGCGACCGAGTGGAACTGGCAGATTGACCCGTTGGGTTTCCGCACCATTATCACCCGCTACTACAACGACTGGCGTCTGCCGGTGTTCCCGATTGAAAACGGGATTGGGGTAATTGAATCCTGGGATGGCGTTAACCCGATTGACGATACCTACCGCATTGATTACCACCGCGCACACATCGAGGCCATGAAAGAGGCCATGTCTGAAGACGGAGCGCAGGTTATTGGCTATCTCGGCTGGGGGCTTATCGACATTCTGAGTTCGCAGGGCGACATGCGTAAGCGTTACGGCGTGGTGTATGTGAACCGCGAGAACCATGACCTGCGGGATATGAAACGTGTGCCGAAAAAGAGCTATGCGTGGTTGAAACAGGTTATCCATACCAACGGGCGCGAGATGTAAGTTGTACGCTGCCGGGCTGTTTTTGTGACTGATGAATGGGAATATCCGCTATGTCTGAAACAAAAATTACACCTGCGATGCAGTCCTTCGTCGACAGATTTGTTGAGTTTTCGGCGCGCCTGGCCAATCAGGTGCACCTGCGTTCCCTGCGCGATGCCTTCGCCACGGTAATGCCCATTTTTATCCTCGCCGGTTTAGCGGTGCTGGTGAACAATGTGGTATTTCCGTGGATCTTTCACGGCGACACGCTGACGCAGTTCAAAGTGTGGGGAGAGGCGATTATCAACGGTACGCTGAATATCGCCGCGCTTTTGCTTGCACCCATGATTGCCTGGTCGCTGGCACGCAACAAAGATTTCGACAACCCGGTTTCGGCAGTGGTTATCGCGGTCAGCAGTTTTATCATCATGATGCCAATGCATCTGCAACTGACCCCGGTCGGTAGCCAGACCACGGTCAATGTCACGCAAGTGCTGACGTTTGCCAACATCGGCTCCACCGGGATTTTTGCCGGCGTACTGATTGGTTTACTCTCGACGGAAGTGTTTATCGCCATTTCCCGACTGAGGGCACTGCACATCTCGCTTGGGGAAAATGTGCCGCCGGCGGTGAGTAAATCCTTTACCGCGCTGATCCCAACGATCCTTACGCTCTCGTTATTTGCCGTACTGGCCGCAGTGCTGGCAACCGTGATGCATACGGATCTTATCCATCTTATAACCACTTTTATTCAGCAGCCTTTGCGTCTGATTAACACCAGCCTGCCGGGCACGATTTTTATCTATAGCTTCGGCAATTTCTTGTTCACGCTCGGTATACATCAGTCGGTGGTCAACAGCGTGGTGCTCGAGCCGTTCCTGCTGATTAATACCAATGAGAACATGCTCGCCTTCGCCAACGGCCAGCCGATCCCACATATCATCAACAATATTTTTGTTCCGACCTTTGGCATGGTGGGTGGCACCGGCAGTACCATCTCACTGCTGATCGCTATTTTTGTCTTCTCACGGCAAAAGTCTGCCAAACAGGTTGCGCGCCTGTCTCTGGCGCCGGGCTTATTCAATATCAACGAACCCGTGATTTTTGGTCTGCCGATTGTCTTTAACCTGCCGCTGATGATCCCGTTTGTCCTGTTGCCTGCCATTGGCATTTACTTTGCCTGGCTCTGTACCACGTTCGGATTAATGTCGCGTTGTGTGGTGATGATCCCCTGGACAACACCGCCCATTCTGAGCGCCTGGCTGGCGACGGCAGGGGACTGGCGGGCTGTTGTCGTGCAGTTGGCAATCATTATATTTGGTGTATTCTTCTACCTGCCTTTCCTCAAGATTGCCGAGAGAGTGGCGTTGAGAAACAGCGGGACAGAAAACTAACGGAAGGAAAGGACGATGGCGGCGAAGTACATCACCATAGCGCGTGAAATCAAAAAACGTATTATCAGCCAACAGTATGCCGCCAATGAACCGCTGCCGGACCAGTTTGCGCTGGCAGCGGAGTTCAGTACCAGTCGTATGACTATTCAGCAGGCCATGCGGCAGCTGATTGTTGAAGGGCTGGTGTACACCCGTCAGGGGCAGGGGACGTTCATTCGCAAGAATTTCCTGCAACTCTCGCAGTGGGATCTTTCAGGAAGCGACTACTTTGGCGCGACAAAAACCTGGGAGCATCTGGGCACGGTCAGCAGCCAGGTTGTCCATTTCGAACTGCGTTTTCCCAATGAGAAAGAACAAGCCTCGCTGATGATTAACGGTGATGCACCCGTGTACGACTTTGTTCGCCTGCGGCTGCTCAATGGCGAGCCCATGTCACTGGATTCAACCGTGATGCCGCTCAATCTGGTGCCCGGTCTGAATAAAACACATCTGGAAAGCTCGGTGTTTCGCTACGTGCAGGAGACGCTGGGCCTGAAAATCATGGGGTCATACCGAGTGGTGCGGGCGCTAAAACCCAATGCGCTGGATATGCAGCATCTGGTTTGTGAGCAAACCGATCCGGTTCTGGAGGTTGAGCAGGTTATCTATCTGGAAGATGGCACACCGCTGGAGTATGCCCATTGTCACTACCGTTACGATCACGGCGGGATCGTGATCGTCAACAATGGCTAACGCGCTATTCAGCTTTCAGGAACACGTCTCAAAGTAGCTGTCGGTGTCTTTAATGTAGAGATCGTTCTGGCACAAATAGTTAATCTGACCAGGCTTAAACGTAAATCGAATTTTTTGAAAAAGTGAACGTTTAATTTTACTGGTATTTGCGCGAGACAAACCGTAGTCATGAATAATTTCATGAACAAAACGGATGCTCTGGGCCGAAACATAGACGGGCGTTTTGGTTAACTGGATAAGTTTACTGATCCAGATATCGTCCGCACGAGGACAAACTTTAAGGAAGTCCTCATTGTAGTGAAAATACTCCGGGATCATACTTTTCTTGAGCACAACACCACCCAGACCGGTGATGATATAGTCCTGCTCAATCACTTTCGGCACCGTAATTAACGGGAAATTACGATAGGTATCGAGGATATCTTTCTTCTTCTTTACCGTTTTACGCACGCGGGCCGCGACAACACATTTTTGATTATGACGATAAAAGTCATCAAGAAGAGTTTGCGCCCAAATTTCGTTATAAATGGCATCGTCATCGGCATAGATCAGAATATCGTCATCCGTGGCAACTTGCAGTGCCGGGAATAATTTACGATAAGGTCCTGTATTCTTTACCCATTTAAAGACGAGGTTAGTGCCTGTCTTGCGAATTTTATCCGCCCACTCAGGCTCTTCAGTGATGCCATCGTCACTGAGATATGCGGTGCTGGAAACCCACACAACAATTTGATCGACCCTGGTACTCTGGTTCGCAAGTGACCACACTGTTTGCGAACAGAGATAAAGGCGCGATTTTGTTGTTGTTAAGTTAATACTGATCATCGTGACTAAGCAGGCTCCAGAAAGAATTCACAACCCTACAAAATGCAGAAAAAACTGATTTTATAAGTTGGCGCATGATAGCACTTAGACGAAAAGAAGTAACCCCGAAGCTTTAGCAGAAGATGGCGGAATGGTGGAAATAGCAATTAATGTCTTTTGGCCGCGACAGAAATGTGGGATAGCGCAAATAAAAAACCCCGACAGTGCGGGGTTTTTCGGATTATCTAAATAACGGGTGCATTTAGTTTAAACGCACTGGCATCCCGGAACGGTTCTGAACCGCCTGGTCAACAATCGTGGATTCTACGTCAGCCTGGGAGGTCACAGATTGCACTGCGCTGGTCAGCGTAATTGGCACGATCTCATTGTTGTTGATCTGGTCTTCACTGGTAGACAGTGGGTTATGAACTTCGATGTAACGGCTGCCGTCCGGCTCGGAAGTGGCTTTTACCGGCTCGTTAATGAACTGCACGCGGGTCCCGACCGGTACGTTTTCGAACAGGAACTTGATGTCGTCGTTACGCAGACGCACACAACCGTGGCTCACACGCAGGCCGATACCGAAGTTGGCGTTGGTCCCGTGAATAGCATACAGACGGCCGATGTACAGGGCATAAAGACCCATTGGGTTATCCGGGCCTGCCGGTACAACGGCTGGCAGCGGCTCGCCTGCGGCAATATATTCCGCGTGCATTTTCGCCGTTGGGGTCCAGGTTGGGCCTGCTTTCTTACGCTCAACTTTGGTGGTCCAGTTCAGCGGGGTGTCTTTACCCAACTGACCGATACCGATAGGCAGCACGATCACGGTGTTGGTGCCTTTCGGGTAGTAGTACAGACGCATTTCTGCGCTGTTGATCACAATACCTTCATGCACGGTATCTGGCAGGATCAACTGCTGCGGAATGTTCAGCACGGTACCAGCTTTTGGCAGATACGGGTCAACACCCGGGTTTGCTTCCAGCATGTTTGACAGGCCGAGCTGGTATTGTGCAGCAAAATATTCCAGTGGCTGAGAGTTACCCTCTTCAACGGTGACAACCTGGTTTTGACCCACCAGACGGCTACCGTCTGTCGGCAGAGGATAAGTCACCGCAGAAGCGGTTTTGCAAAAACCTACTACGGCTAACGCCGCCGCAAAAAGCGTTTTTAATTTCATGTTCATGTTGTGCGAGGTATCTAAGCCACTCTGGCGATTAGTTGATAAGTCTGAATCTGTGATGGGAGCGCATTATATGTGCATTCCCTCTCACAGGGAATTCAGATGTGTACGAAATCACACTTTTTTCGATTTTGTTAAAGTTTAGTGGAAAGCTGCAACACGGGATCTCAATTCGGAATTGTGGCATAATGCCGTGTTTATCACACTTTTCGCAGGAATCTCCCGTGTTAGTTACCAGCAACGTCACTATGCAGTTTGGCAGTAAGCCGCTGTTCGAAAACATTTCCGTCAAATTCGGCGGCGGCAACCGTTACGGCCTGATTGGTGCCAACGGTAGCGGAAAATCCACCTTTATGAAGATCCTCGGCAGCGATTTAGAGCCGACGCTTGGCAACGTATCGCTCGACCCTAACGAGCGTATCGGTAAGCTGCGTCAGGATCAGTTCGCCTTCGAAGAGTTCACCGTGCTCGACACCGTGATCATGGGGCATGGGGAACTGTGGGAAGTGAAGCAGGAGCGCGATCGCATCTACGCGTTGGCCGAAATGAGCGAAGAAGACGGCTATAAAGTGGCCGACCTGGAAACGCAGTACGGCGAAATGGACGGATACTCTGCGGAAGCGCGCGCGGGTGAACTGCTGCTGGGCGTTGGTATTCCTGTTGAACAGCATTACGGCCCGATGAGCGAAGTTGCGCCAGGCTGGAAGCTGCGTGTGCTTCTGGCGCAGGCCCTGTTCTCTAATCCGGATATCCTGCTGCTCGACGAACCAACGAACAACCTGGACATCGACACTATCCGCTGGCTGGAGCAGACGCTGAACGATCGCGACAGCACCATGATCATCATTTCGCACGACCGTCACTTCCTGAATATGGTCTGTACGCATATGGCGGATCTGGACTACGGCGAACTGCGCGTTTATCCGGGCAACTACGACGAGTACATGACGGCTGCAACCCAGGCGCGTGAGCGTCTGATGGCAGATAACGCCAAGAAAAAGGCACAGATTGCTGACCTGCAATCCTTCGTCAGCCGCTTCAGCGCCAACGCCTCTAAATCCCGTCAGGCGACGTCTCGCGCGCGTCAGATTGACAAAATCAAGCTGGAAGAAGTCAAAGCCTCCAGCCGTCAGAACCCGTTCATCCGCTTCGAGCAGGACAAGAAACTGTTCCGTAACGCACTGGAAGTGGAAGCCCTGGCAAAAGGCTTTGAGAACGGCCCGCTGTTTAAAAAATTCAACCTGTTGCTGGAAGTGGGCGAGAAGATTGCCATTCTGGGCGCCAACGGCGTGGGTAAATCCACCATGCTGAAAACCCTGGTGGGCGAACTGCAGCCGGACAACGGCACCGTGAAGTGGTCTGAAAACGCGCAGATTGGCTACTACGCGCAGGACCATGAATACGAGTTCGAAAACGATCTGACCGTCTTCGACTGGATGAGCCAGTGGAAGCAGGAAGGCGATGACGAGCAGGCAGTGCGCAGCATCCTGGGGCGTCTGCTGTTCAGCCAGGACGACATCAAGAAGCCTGCAAAAGTGCTCTCCGGTGGTGAGAAGGGCCGTATGCTGTTCGGCAAGTTGATGATGGAAAAACCAAACATCCTGGTGATGGATGAACCGACCAACCACCTGGATATGGAATCTATCGAATCGCTGAACATGGCGCTGGAGATGTATCAGGGCACCCTGATCTTCGTCTCTCACGACCGTGAGTTCGTCAGCTCGCTGGCGACCCGCGTGATTGAAATTACGCCAGAGCGCGTGGTGGACTTCACCGGTAACTACGAAGATTATCTGCGCAGCAAAGGTATCGAGAACTAAAAAAAAGCCGGGTGGCGGCTTCGCCTTACCCGGCCTACGTTCTGTTCCCTCTCCCAGTGGGAGAGGGTTAGGGTGAGGGCATCAGGCCGCACTACATCACCCACTCGCTCCCTTCAATCCCATTCACCAGCAGCCTGCGTTTTTCCCCTGCCGGTAACGACACCTTCAGCGCTTTCCATGCCGGACGATAATCCCCACGCGCATTAACCTTCAGGTTAATGGTTGCACCATCGCACACCATTTCCCACTCAACCCACAGCGCATTACCTTTCTGATAACCCCAGCTTTCGCCATCGTCTTCAAACAGCAGTCCGCTTGTCGTGCCCACGCCTTTTACCGGGAACAGTTTCAGCTCGCGGGTATCGTCTTTTTCGGCACTCACGTGGGTAATACGTTCGCTCAGCGGCAGACCCGCACCGGCGCGTACCAGCAGCGGCAGTTTTTCCAGCGGCGCATCGCGGGTGATCCACTGGCCGCCAGAGAACCACTCGTGGGTGTAAAAATCATACCAGCCGGTTTCGTTATCCGGCAGCCAGACGCGACGTTCACGCTGCCCGGCTTCGACCACGCTTGCCACCAGCACGTCACGACCCAGCAGGAAGTCATCGCACTCCTCAAACGTCTGCGCATCGTGCTCGTGATCGAGGAAGGTCGGGCGCAGCATCGGTTCATCGTCGGCGTGCGCCTCCCAGAGCAGGGTGTAGAGATACGGCAGCAGACGGTAGCGCAGCTCAACCGCACCGCGAATGGCAGGGGTCACACCCGGATACATCCACGGCTCGTTCACGGTGTGGTCATCATTCCATGAGTGAATGGTAAAGCGCGGATGCATCACGCCGTTCTGCACCCAGCGAACGAACAGCTCGGCGTCTGGTTTATCCCCGGAGAAACCGCCGACATCGTGGCCCACGTTAAACAACCCGGACAGGCTCATGCCCAGGCCCATACGGGTGTTAAAGCGCAGCGTGTCCCAGTTGGTGCGGTTATCGCCACTCCATGTCTGCACGTAGCGCTGCATCCCGGCACAACCGGAGCGGGAGATCAGATACGGGCGTTTTTCCGGGGCAAAACGCTGCTGCGCTTCCAGCGAGGCACGCATCATCAGCAGCGGCATCACCGGGCGAATGTGCTTGATGGCGATCTCCTTGCCGAAGCCAAAGCAGCGCGCTTCCCCGTCCCACACTTCGTATTCGTTGTTGTCGTTCCAGGTGGAGTCGATACCCATCTCCAGCAACTGCGTGGTGACGCCGTTCTGCCACCACTGCACCGTCTGCGGGTTGGTAAAATCGAGGTGCGAGCCTTCGTCATCCCAGAAGCTGGAACGTTCCGGCGCATCGGCTTCTGAATCGCGGATGAACAACCCTTTTTCTGCCACTTCGTTATAGCGCGGATGATCCTGCAGCAGGCACGGTTTAATGTTCGCGGCGAGTTTCAGCCCCGCGTCGTGGAACGCCTGGCTCATCACCTTCGGCTGCGGCACCTTGTCATGGTTCCAGTTAAAGACGTAGCGCTTGCCGTTGATGGAGGTATAGCCGGAAGAGAGCTGGAACGAGTCGCACGGAATGGCGTGCTCTTCACACAGGCGGATAAAGTTCATCAGCTGGTTTTGCGCGTCCGGTGCGTCGGTGTAGTGCATGGTTGAGCCGCTGTAACCCAGGCTCCATTTTGGACCAAACAGTGTTTTCCCGGTCAGACGCACGAAGGCTTTGGTGACATCCAGCACCTTTTTGCCGGTAAAAATGTAGTAATCGATATCGCCCGCTTCCGCCTGCCAGCGGCGGTAGGCGGTGTGGTAGTTGTCGATCTCGTTGCCCAGATCCAGCCAGCAGCTGCTCAGGTTGTCATAAAACAGGCCGTAGCTCACGTCATCACGACGGGCGATAGTGAAAGGAATATGTTTGTAGAGCGGGTCGGTGCTGACCGCGTTATATCCCATGGCGTCAAGGTTACGCATCTCATAGCGCTTGCCGTTACGCTGCAAATCACCTGCTTTTTCACCCAGACCGTAGAAACGTTCGTCTTTACGACGGCTCAGGTAATGCGCAACGCCGTCGCCGTGGGCGTTCAGCAGGTAGGCGCTGGTCGGGCGGTCATTCACCAGAGGCTGCCACTCGCCCGCGTCATTCCGGTAATGCCACTCCAGCCACATCGGCTGATGCAGCGTCACCCGCAGTTGTTCAGTGGCGACCGTCAGGGTATCGCCCTGTTGCGTCAGCGTCCAGGCAGGGCAGGAGAACCCGCTCAGATCGTCGCGGCGACGGCCTTCCCACGGCACATCTTTCTCTGGCGCGATGCTCCAGGTGCGGTCCAGCGCCAGTTCGCCTTTGCGTTTAATCAGCACGCGGAACAAGTTCTCTTCCAGCACATACAGGCACAGGCGGTGCTGATTATCGACCACCAGTTCCAGATGGTTTGCTGACTGCTTATCTACAGTCCAGTTTTTCAGGGTTTTCATATGCAATACATCCACTATCAGGCGCGTTTAGCGCGACGTTCAGCAATAAATGCCACCAGGAAAACAGCGCCAATCAGGTCAAAGAAGCCCATGGCAATGAACAGCGGGTTAAAGCCGATTTTGTCGGCAGTAACACCAATCAAAAGAGAGAACAGGAAACTGGCGATCCACGCCGCCGAGCCGCGCATCCCGTTGACGGTGGCCATCTGGCCTTTATCAAACGACTCCACCACCAGGGCGCTTAACATGCAGGAGATAATCTGATGCCCAAAACCCCCGATGGAGATCAGCACAATAGTGATATACGGGTCGCGGGTAATGGCGACGATGCCCAATGAGATCATCAGGAACGCGCCGGTGACGGAACTGGCCACCACTGAGTTCACGCGGGAGCAACCGAACAGCCGGGTATAAAGACGTGTGAGGTAACCACTGGCCACGCTGCCGAGATCTGCGGCAAGGAACGGCAGCCAGGCGAACATCGCAATCTGTTTCAGATCCATGCCGTGCTCTTTGGCAAGGTACAGCGGCACCCAGAAACTCAGCACCGCCCAGGCGGGCTCAGCCATAAATGCCGGAATAGCGATACCGTAAAAGCGTTTGTTTTTAGAGACGGTTTTAAGCGCGGTCAGGAACGGCAGTCTCACCGCCGGCGGTTCGTTATCCTGCTTGATAAACGCCAGCTCGTCCTTGCTCAGATTTGGGTGCTGCTCTGGGTTGTGGTAGAACGCCCACCAGAGGATCACCCACAGCAGCGCCAGCACACCGGTGAACATAAATGCACCCTGCCAGCCGAATGAGGCATGGGCAAAGTAGATAATCGGCGGCGCCAGCATCGCGCCAATCGAAAAGCCGACACCCGCCCAACCGGCGGCCACAGGGCGTTCAGATTTCGGGAACCATTCGCCGATGGTTTTAGCATTCGCCGGGGTGGCCGCTGCTTCCGAGGCGCCCATAAAGAAGCGCAGGATCGCAAGATGCAGCCAGCTTCCAGCGCCCGCGTGGAAAATACACATCAGCGCCCAGATCCCGGCGCAGACCATAAAGCCAATCTTCAGGCCGATAACGTCAATCAGCCAGCCACACAGCGGCTGGAAAATGGTGTAGGCAATCTGGAACGCGCCGACGATCCAGGAGTATTGCTCGGTGGTGATACCCAGGCTCTCTTTCAGCTCGGGTGCAAGTATTCCCAGTGAGTTACGGGTGATGTAGTTAACGGTGACGCCAAGTAAAAACAGCACCAGCACGTACCAGCGCAGGTTCTTGATGACGCGACGGGTTTTGCTTGTCGCAACGGTGTTATTGATATCCTGACTCATTTCTCTCTCCACAAGAGGGACGGTAGGGGGCAGACGTTTCGGATGTCACACACATTTTTATATGGCTTTGATAGTTATCCGTTTTGCTGATACAAGTTGCTATACAACTAGTATGGAAGCTGTGTGATAAATTCACAGTAAGGGAGAAAATGGGCAGGCAATAGCAGATTTTGTGCAAGCTTTCTCATAACTGGCCGCAATCATTTGGCATCATTGCGTCTAACGCACTGTTTACCTGATATTCACGTTATGAAAATTTTTTCATTTCGCAAATGGAGCAAGATCACAAAATGGATAAAAGGCTAAAAATCGCTGAAATTGCCGCCCGCACTCAGCTTTCCATTAGCACGGTTTCGCGGGTGCTGGCAGGCAAAGCGAACACCAGTGAAAAAGCGCGCAGCAAAGTGCTGGAGTGCGCGCGGGAGCTGGGCGTGATGGACGGCATGGCAGCGGGCAGGCTGCTGCTGAATAGCCTGATGGTCTTTGCGCCGCAGCGGGCATTTGATGAGCGGTCCGACATCTTTTACTACCGTGTGATCCAGAGTGTGAGTAAAGGGCTGGCGTCTCATGAAGTCCGGCTGCGCTATTGCGCGCTGGAGGAGAACGACAGCGACGCCCAGCTCTTTCTGGCACGGATGAATGAAGTCGATACGCAGGCCGCGATTTTACTGGGAATAGACGATCCGCATATCCACGATCTCGCGGTGGATGTAGGTAAACCCTGTATGCTGATCAACTGCCGCGATCGCCTGATGCGCCTGCCTGCGGTTGCTCCTGACCACCGGGCCATCGGTGAACGCGCGGCTGAGTATTTGTTTGAAATGGGGCACCGTGAAGTGATGACCGTACTGTGCCTGCGTCGTTACACTATGGAGCTACGTCTGGCGGGCATTCGTGAAGCGTGGCAATACCATAACCTGAAATTTACGGACAAGCGTGACCTGCTGGTGGTGCCAAGCTTTAGCGCGAAAGAGACCGAACAGCTGGTCAGCGAATGGCTTCGTCAGCGAGAGGGGAAAGATCTGCCCACGGCGTTTTTAGTTGGCGGTGATTTTATGGCTGCGGGAACCATAAGCGCCTTGCAAAAGCACGGGCTGCGCGTGCCGCAGGATGTGTCGGTGATGAGTATTGATGGTTTTAACCTGGCGGCCATCCAGGATGTACCGCTCACGGCGATACACGTGCCGCGCGATGAACTCGGGACAGAAGCAGTGCATATGCTTCAGCAGCGGCTGATGCGCCCGACGGCACCGGTAGGCACGTTATTGCTGAACGGGACGCTGACGATTCGGGGATCGGTACGGCGGATACGTCAGGGGAAACGACGCACCGCCGTTGAGCGGGAAGGATTATACGACAGTTAGATCATGCCCAGCGCGCGCTTACCGTGGATATTCAGGTCATTCACGGTAAAGCGATCCTGCCAGGTGGTTTCATAATCTTCACGCGGGAAATCCCCCGGAGATGCGCCGGTTTCCAGCGCCGCTTTCACCTTTTTCGCATAGGCGAGGTTTTTCTCGCACATCGGTGCGGCAGGGATATACATCACGTTACCCCAGCCTTGTTGTTCCTCAACCGGTGCGACGGAGTGGATCACATCGCAGTGCCACCAGACGGAATCGCCCGCTTCCAGCGCCGGAATGCTGGTTAACGCTTCGATTAACAACGGATGCCATTTCTCAGAAATCGGCAGCACGCGGCCTGGTGCCACGCCACAAAGTTCATCTTCCGGTACATCGTCCAGCAGTGGGCGCAGCAGAATGTAAGCCATCGCTTCCGGGATAGGCACTACGTGCAGCAGGCCCTGACCCGGGATCATATCCGACAGCGCCGTCCAGCCCTGGAAGGTACGGAACACAGAACACTTCGTGGTGTTATCCACGGTGTACTCTTCCACTTCGGTACGGTGCGCGGCATTCCACGGATCGTATTTCTCCACATTGCCGTCAAACACGCGAGCAAACACCTGCTGGTAAGCCGGCAGCAGCCAGCGCTCCAGCGCGCCGGAATCGGTGTGCGCCCCCAGGCCTTTGGAGGTGGTTCCCGGCGGACGACGGCGAATACGGTCTGGATAAATGACGCTCACATCCGGGTTGAACCACTGTTTGCCGTTGCTCTCGAATGTCCATAAACGGTTCAGGAACGATTGTACCTGGGCCATCTCTTCGCTCTGGCGAGCCTGCATCTGCGCCTGTGACCAGTAGATCGGGTAAATTTCCGGGCGGGAAGCCGTTAAGGTGCCGAAAAAGTTATCGCCCGGGCCTTTATACACGTCATCGAACTGATTGAGATCGAGGTAGTCGAGCATCGAGTTATCCCATGCCAGCGCCTGCTCGCGAGGGAAGTGACCTTTGATCACCGCACAGCCGCGGCGTTTTACTGCGTCCCGCTGTGCATCCGTGATCTGACCGTTTTTGACATCCGCAAACGGGATCACCGGCCAGACGGACTCGCCCTTATTTTTCAGCGCATTAATCTCTGCCACACGGGTAGCGATTTTATCACTGAGCTTGTCGAACACCGCCTGAACGTCACCGATCTGCGCACGTAATTCGCGTTTCATCTGACGGATTGCTGCTTTGTGGTCCGCAGGCAAAATTTCACTGGTAAACGTCAACGTCATAACTGCCTCGCATCTTTCATTCGAAAGTAAAAGTATCTACAAGTGATACTTTAAGTTAAAAATAAGTTAATGCAAGTTTAAAAACTTGACGTGCAGCACAGGATGAAAAAAGAGTGAGGTGCCGGGGCTGTACCCCGGCGGGAGGCGATCAGAGGTCGAACGGGGAATGCGTGTCGAGCACGGCCTGAATGACATTCAGCGCGCCCTGATTATTGTTATCGTCGGTGCTATAGCGGCTGATCTCTTTAATGCTCTGCGCGGCGTTGCCCATCGCAAACGAGAATTTCACCAGCTTCAGCATTTCTGCATCGTTGCCGCTGTCGCCGATGGCCACACACTCCTGCGGGGAGATTTTCCAGCGTTTCAGCAGTCGGCTAATGCCGTTGGCTTTGTGCAGGCCCGGGATAATCAAATCAACAAAGCCGAAGCCGCTGGTGACAGGTTTCATAATACCGTCCAGCGAGACATGCAGTTTGTCGATAAGGTTCGGGATATCGCTGTCCGGCAGATTCAGGGAGAACTTAAACAGAATGTCGTCGATTTCGCGGTAATCGCTGATGCGTTTTAAGCGGTGATAGTGCTTTGACATCAGTTTCACGAATTCATCGGGGGCCTGATCGCTGACGTAAGCACTTTCGAGCCCGCAGGCCACGAAATTCAGTCCCTTGTCTTTCAGCAGCTCGCCGACGACGATTTGCGACTCATGACGGGTGAGCTCGCCATGGAAAATCTGTTCGCCATGATCGAAAACCAGAGCGCCGTTTTCCGCCACGAAGGAGATCTGCTCTTTCAGCTCCGGGAAGAAGGAGATGAGCTGGTAATACTGGTTGCCGCTGGCGACAACGAATTCAATATTACGGGCTTTAAGCTGCTCAAACTGTGCCTGAAAGCGGTCTCTGTCGTACTGCTTGGCATCATCAAGGAAAGTTCCGTCCATATCGGTGACGATAACTTTAACGGTCATACTGTGCTCCTGGGTCACTGCGTTTGAAACATTCTAATAACAAGGTGACGGGGAGCACAAATTTAATTTCATTCGAAAGTAAAAGCAAAACGGCAACCTCGGTTGCCGTTTTTAATGTTTTCTCCCTCTCCCCGTGGGAGAGGGCCGGGGTGAGGGCATCAGCGTGCGCCTTCCCCCCTCACCCTAACCCTCTCCCTCAAGGGAGAGGGGATACACCGTTACAGCGTATGTTCCGTACGCGCAATAATATCGTCCTGCGCATCCGGCGACAGGGCGGTAAAGAACGCCGAGTAACCTGCGACACGCACCACCAGGTCGCGGTACTGGTCTGGGTGTTTCTTCGCTTCCATCAGCGTTTCGCGCGACACGATGTTGTACTGAATATGCCAGCCCTTATGCACCTCAAAGAAGGTGCGCAGCAGGACCATCAGCTTCTGGCGGTCGCTATCGTTTTCCAGCGTCGCCGGGTTCAGCTTCTGGTTAAGCAGCACGCCGCCGAGAATCGCCTCGGTAGGCAGTTTACCGACTGAACCAATCACTGCCGTTGGGCCAAGATGGTCAGTACCGGACGCCGGACTTGCGCCTTCCGCCAGTGGCGTATGCGCTTTACGTCCATCCGGGGTTGCCATCGTCGCAGCGCCGAAGGGTACGTTTGCGGAAATAGAAGAGGTGCCCGCGTAGTAGTTACCGCCAATCGGGCCACGGCCGTAGCGCGGGTTATGGTACTGCTTAAGTTCCGCAATATAGGTTTCATACGCGCGGGTTAACAGTAAATCGACGCTGTCATCGTCGTTACCGTATTTCGGCGCACCGTTGATCAGACGCTGGCGCAGCTGCTCGTGGGTTAAGCCTTCGTAATCGTCTGCAAGTGCTGCCGCCAGCTGCTGCTGACCGATTACGCCCTGATCGAACACCAGCTTCTTCACCGCCGCCAGGCTGTTGCCAAGGTTGGCGATCCCCACCTGCAGACCGGAAACCCAGTCATACTTCGCGCCGCCCTGCTTGATGCTTTTCGCGCGCTCAATACAGTCGTCCACCAGCGCCGAGCAGAGAATATCGTGGACGTTCTCTTCCAGCATGGTGTCCACCACGTACTCAATCTCGATGGATTTGCGGGTGTAGTAACGGATCTGGGTATCCCAGGCGGCCATCACTTCGTCGAAGTTGTTGAAGTTACCGGCGGAAAGCGCTTTTTCCTGCGGCAGGAACACTTTACCGCTGGTGGCATCACGGCCGCCTTCCAGCGCGGCCAGCATCACGCGCGCAAAGTTAATAAAGCTCATGCCGGTGCAGCGGTAGCCCCATTTGCCACCGACGGCGGTTTCGATACAGCCAATCGCCGCATAATCGTAGGCATCGTCTTTTTCAACGCCGAGTTTGATGAATTCCGGGATCACGATTTCATCGTTGTTAAAGGCTGGCATCCCGAAACCACAGCGGATCACCTGCACGCAGGCGTCGAGGAAATCGTTGCTCATTCCCGCATGGTAACGCACGCTCAGGTTTGGCTGGGTAGAGCGCAGACGGCCACAGGATTCGAGAATGGCGTAAGAGAGCGGGTTCACCGCATCCATCGGCTCGCCGTTCACCAGTTTCTGACCGCCAATGGTGACGTTCTGGTACAGCGGGCTGCCCGCAGACGCTTTCGAGTGTGAGCCCGAGCGGATCTTGTTCACTTCCAGCAGCTTCAGCCAGCAGCTGTGCAGCAGCTCAATGGCGTGTTCGCGATCGAGAGACTGGCTCAGTTCGACATCGCGACGATAGTAAGGGTAGAGATACTGGTCCATACGGGCGAACGACACGGAGTGGCCGTTGGACTCAATCTGCAGGATCAGTTGAATGAAGTAGCACAGCTGCAGCGCCTGCCAGAAGGTTTTTGGCGGTTCGTGGGCAATCACATCACAGTTTTCAGCCATCGCCAGCAGTTCGTCACGGCGGCTTTCACGGGTTTCTGTTGACGCCATTTCACGTGCCAGCGCGGCAAAACGTTCAATGTGCAGGCTGACCGCTTCCAGCACAATATCAATCGCTTTCAGGAACTGATCGCCGTGCAGATCGTCCAGCACGGTCAGGTTAATGCGGGTGCGGCGTTCGGCAACTTTGGCACGCATCCCGTCAAGGCCTTTCTCCAGCACCAGCGGGAAGTTCACGGCCAGGTGCGCGTCACCGGATGTCATATTGCCTTCTGCCTTGATGATGCCGGTTTCCAGCAAGCCTTTTTGCTCGTCGGTAAACATGCCGTAGCAGCGATCCTGCACCGTCTGCCCACGCCACCACGGGCAAATTTCATGCAGCACGCGTTTATTCTCTTCGCTTACCGCGAAACCTGCCCCCGGGCGATCTGCCAGGTCATCAATCTCTTTTTCAATCCAGGAGACGGTGTATTCCGGGAAGATCGGCGCAGCGCGCACTTCGCTTGCCTGGTTACCGATGATCAGCTCATCGTGCTTGATCCAGATGGTGCGTTCAGCCAGGTGATGCGCCAGAGCCAGCGCACGACGTACCGGGATCGGCTTGTCCATGTGCTGCTGATACATTTCGGTGTAGTGCTGCGCGCGCTCGGTACAGACCGGTGGCTTAACAATGTGCACCAGTGCCGTTTTGTGTGCCTTAATGCGGTCGCTGAGGGTGTTGAGATTCAGGGTAGTCATAGGTTTATCCTCGTAAGGTCGCGGTTAACCCTTTCCGGCAGGCATACTGTTGCGCGAAATCCAGCAGCGCAGGGTTATCCAGCGGTTTATCAGGGGCAGAGTAGGGTTGGCTGAGCAGGGTGTATTTGTTCATGCCCAGCGTGTGATACGGCAGAAAATGAATATCGCGGACGTTCAGTTCATCGGCGGCGAAATTAGTGATGGCGGTGATGGAGGCCTCATCGGCGTTAAAGCCCTGGATCAGCGGCACGCGAATGGTGAGCTGTTTTCCGGCAGCGGCAAGGCGCTTAAGGTTATCCAGCACGCGCCTGGCCGAGCCGTCCGTCCACTGTTTGAAGATGTCGCCATCCACGTGCTTCAGGTCGGCCAGAAACAGATCGACATAGGGTAATGAGGGTTCAATATAGTGCCACGGCACGTGGAGACAGGTTTCGACCGCGGTATGAATTCCCTGGTCGTGGCTGGCTTTAAACAGTGCGTGCGCCAGATCCGGGTTCATAAACGGCTCGCCACCGGAGAGAGTGATGCCGCCGCCGCTGCGGTCGTAAAAGGGTTTATCGCGCAGCACGGTCGCCATAATCTCCTCGACCTGCTGTTCTTCACCGCAGACGGTGAGAGCCTGAGTCGGGCAGCAGTCGGTGAGGGCGTCCAGCGTTTGTTCGTTCAGCTTTTCGCGGTGGATGAGCAGCCCGTTTAATGCCCGCTCAATATACCCCGGGGCAGCCTGCTGGCACAGGTCGCAGCCGTCCAGGCACAGGCGAGCGTCAAACAGCACGTCCCGGGTTCGGGAGCGGCTTTCCGGGTTCTGACACCAGCGGCAGCCCAGGGAGCAGCCTTTCAGGAACACCACGGTACGAATACCTGGGCCATCGTGGGTAGAATAACGCTGTATATTGAAGATCATTATTTCGCCTCTCACCTTGCATATGAAGATTAAATTACTTTCGAATGAAAGTTATCTTGATGCAGGTCAACTCTTGAGCGGGTTTTGCCGTGGTAGGGTAAATGCAGGCTAATTTTGAGGGTTACATCATGGAACTTTATCTCGACACATCCGACGTTGCGGCAGTCAAAAAACTGGCCCGCATCTTCCCGCTGGCTGGTGTAACCACCAACCCGAGCATTGTTGCGGCAGGTAAAACACCGCTGGATGTTTTACTGCCCGAGCTGCACGACGCGCTGGGCGGCAAAGGTCGCCTGTTTGCACAGGTGATGGCGACCACTGCAGAAGGCATGGTGGAAGATGCGCGTAAGCTCCGTGCCATTATCAATGACCTGGTGGTGAAAGTGCCGGTGACGGCAGAAGGGCTGGCTGCAATCAAAATGCTTAAAGCTGAAGGTATTCCAACGCTTGGCACGGCGGTATACGGTGCCGCGCAGGGGATGTTGTCCGCGCTGGCAGGCGCTGAGTATGTTGCACCATACGTTAACCGTGTGGATGCGCAGGGCGGTGACGGTATCCAGACCGTTGTGGAATTGCAGCAGTTGCTGTCGCTTCATGCTCCGGAGTCCAAAGTGCTGGCCGCCAGTTTCAAAACGCCGCGTCAGGCCCTGGATTGCCTGCTGGCGGGCTGTGAGTCAATTACGCTGCCACTGGATGTGGCGCAGCAGTTTATTACCTCACCGGCAGTGGATGCGGCGATTGTGAAGTTTGAGCAGGACTGGCAGGGGGCGTTTGGACGGACGTCTATCTGATGGGTGCGGCCTGATGCCCTCACCCCAACCCTCTCCCACAGGGAGAGGGAGCAAACATTAAAACGGCAACCTGAAGGTTGCCGTTTGCTTTAACCTCCGCAAACCTCACACCCCGGATTACGCATCAGCTTCATCTCGCGGAACTGGCAGGTCATCGCGTCATACATCACGATTTTGCCTGCCGCAGGGGTGCCGTAACGGGTCAGCACCTTGATGGCTTCCATCGCCTGCATAGAGCCAATCACCCCCACTAACGGAGCCATCACTCCCGCCTCAACACAGGTCAGCGCATTCTCACCAAACAAGCGGCTCAGGCAGCGGTAGCAGGGCTCGCCTTCGGCGTAAGTGAATACGCTGATTTGCCCTTCCATACGGATTGCTGCCCCGGAAACCAGCGGCGTTTTATGGGCAAAACAACCTGCATTGAGCTGATTACGGATAGCCACGTTATCGGTGCAGTCCAGCACCAGGTCATGCCGGGCGATTTGCGCGAACAGCGCGTCTTCATCCAGCATGGCGTTAATAAGGGTGAACTGAACGTGAGGATTGATGCGCGTCAGTGCCGTTTTTGCTGACTCGACTTTGGCTTCGCCGAGCGTGGCATCGCTGTGCAGCGTCTGGCGTTGCAGATTCGACAGCGACACGGTGTCAAAATCCAGCAGCGTCATGTTGCCGACGCCTGCCGCAGTCAGGTACTGCGCGGCGGCACAGCCAAGGCCACCCAGACCCACCACCAGCACACTGGCGGCTTTAAGCGCTTCCTGGCCGTCGAAGTCAAAACCGCGCAGCACAATCTGGCGGTTATAGCGCAGCATCTCCCGATCGCTCAGTTCCACCGTCATGATTACCCCCCGAACAGGTGGTTAAAGGTTTCCACCTCAACCCATTCGCCTGCTTCCACATGGCCGCGTTCGCGCTCGAGCACGATAAAGCAGTTGCCCTGGCTGAATGAGCTGAAAATATGTGAACCCTGATGCCCCGTGGTGCTCACTTCCAGCTCGCCATCGGCGTTGCGCGCCAGAATACCGCGCTGGAAATCAAGACGACCCGGTGATTTCTTCAGACGGGTCGCCGCCCGAACGCGCAGGCGTTGCGGAAGCGGGCTGGCGTTATTGCCAGACAGTTTTGCCAGCAATGGCTGCACCAGCTGATAGAAGGTCAGGGCGGCGGATACCGGGTTGCCCGGCAGGCCGCAAAACCAGCTGTGCTCCAGCTTGCCAAAGGCGAACGGTTTACCCGGTTTGATGGCCAGTTTCCAGAAGCCGATTTCACCCAGCTCTTCAAGAATGGTTTTGGTGTAATCCGCTTCACCAACAGACACACCGCCGGAACTTATCACCACATCCGCGCATTTATCTGCTTCAATAAAAGCGGCACGCAGTTGTTCGGGATCGTCAGGAATAATGCCCAGGTTGACCACTTCACACCCAAGCTGTTCCAGCATCAGGTGCACCGCCAGGCGGTTGGTGTCGTAAATCTGCCCCTCTTGCAGCGGCTGACCCGGCAGTTGCAGCTCATCGCCGGTAGAGAAAACCGCAACGCGCACGCGACGGATGACGTCGATATCGGCGATACCCAGAGACGCCAGCACCGGCAGCTCTGCTACCGTCAGTTTTTGCCCGGCGCTGAATACGGTCGCGCCAAGCGTAATATCTTCACCCGTGCGGCGGATGTTCTGGCCTGCCTTGACGCTGGCGGTAAAACGCACGCCATCGTCGGTTTGTTCTGTCTCTTCCTGCATCACCACGGCATCGCAACCGGCTGGCACTGGTGCACCTGTCATGATCCGGATGCAGCTACCGGCAGGCCATTCACCGTTAAACGGCTGTCCCGCAAAGGCTTTGCCCGCCACCGGGAGCGCCAGGCCCGTCTGGATATCCGCCAGGCGTACTGCGTAACCGTCCATCGCGGAGTTATCGAATCCCGGCACATTGAGCGGAGAAACGATATCACGCGCCGCAATGCGCCCGAAACAGCGTACTAAGGGCAGCGTTTCGTGGTCTTGCAGCGGGGAAATGCGGTCGAGCATCTGGGTCAGTGCCGTGTCGAGCGGCATCAGTCCGGCGGTAAAATCCATGGGTGGCTCCTGCGGAGTAACAACGAAAGCGCTCATTATGGCAGAAAAGTGCCACTAACTGTATGACCCGATGGGTGTACCCTTTACATCACCGTGGCGTCTTTCTATATTCAAAAATTATCTGAAGAATCAGCAACGATAATGATATTTATAGAAAAAGCCGCTGGTCAGGCGGATGGGTGATGCGAAATGGTTAATGCGGTAATCGCAATTCATGGCGGCGCTGGGGCAATCACCCGTGCGCAGCTCAGTCCCGAGCAGGAAAAGCGTTATATCGACGCGCTTTATAATATTGTGGAAACAGGGCAGCGAATGCTGGAAGCGGGCGAGAGTGCGCTGGATGTCGTGACTGAAGCCGTTCGTCTGCTGGAGGAGTGTCCGCTGTTTAATGCCGGGATTGGTTCGGTCTTTACCCGCGACGAAACGCACGAGCTGGACGCCTGTGTGATGGACGGCATCACCCTTAAAGCCGGCGCGGTTGCCGGGGTAAGCCATCTGCGTAACCCTGTTCTGGCGGCGCGTCTGGTCATGGAAAATAGTCCTCATGTCCTGCTGACAGGCGCAGGGGCGGAACAATTTGCCGTCGCGCACGGGATGGAATCGGTATCGCCTGACCTGTTTTCGACCCCGGAGCGCTACCAGCAGTTGCTGGATGCCCGTTCAGAGGGGATTACACAGCTTGACCATACCGCACCGCTGGATGAGAAAAGCAAAATGGGTACGGTGGGGGCGGTTGCGCTGGATAAAGCTGGCAATCTTGCCGCTGCAACGTCTACCGGTGGCATGACCAACAAGCTGCCAGGGCGGGTCGGCGACAGCCCACTGCCTGGTGCGGGATGCTATGCCAATAACGCCACGGCGGCGGTCTCCTGTACCGGAACCGGTGAAGTATTTATTCGCGCACTGGCAGCGTATGACATTACCGCGCTGATGGATTACGGCGGCTTAAGCCTGGCGGAAGCCTGCGAGCGTGTGGTAATGGAAAAACTCCCGGCGCTGGGCGGTGTGGGCGGGTTAATCGCTGTGGATCATGAGGGGAACGTAGCGTTGCCATTCAACAGCGAAGGTATGTACCGCGCCTGGGGCTATGCCGGAGATGCGCCCAGTACGGGGATTTATCGTGAATAAGGGGGTTATGCGTGCCGCACAGTGAAAAGCTGGACAGCCGTGAGGTTCTGTCGGTTCAACAACTGAATATTGCGTTTCAGGAAGAGCGGCAGTTCGTCCCCGCAGTAAAAAATCTGTCGTTTTCGCTTAACCGCGGCGAAACGCTGGCAATTGTGGGTGAATCCGGTTCGGGTAAGTCAGTCACGGCGCTGTCATTAATGCGTCTGCTCGAACAGTCGGGGGGAAAGGTAGAGTGCGACACGATGCTGCTGCGTCGTCGCAATCGCCAGGTTATTGATTTAACCGAACTGAGTTCATCGCAAATGCAGGGAGTTCGCGGCGCGGATATTGCGATGATTTTCCAGGAGCCGATGACCTCTCTGAACCCGGTTTTCCCGGTAGGTGAGCAGATTGCCGAGTCTATCCGCCTCCATCAGGGTTTAAGCGGCGATGAAGCGCTGGCTGAAGCCAAACGGATGCTGGAGCAAGTGCGTATTCCGGAGGCACAGGCCATTTTGTCGCGCTATCCACATCAGCTTTCTGGCGGGATGCGCCAGCGCGTGATGATTGCGATGGCGCTGTCATGTCGACCGGCGGTGCTGATTGCCGACGAACCGACCACCGCGCTGGATGTGACTATTCAGGCCCAGATCCTGCAACTGATTAAAGTGCTGCAACAGGAAATGGAGATGGGGGTCATTTTTATCACCCATGACATGGGCGTTGTGGCGGATGTCGCCGATCGTGTGCTGGTGATGCACCAGGGCATTGCCGTTGAAATGGGCAGTGTTGAGCAGATATTCCATGCCCCGGAACATCCCTATACCAAAGCCTTACTGGCTGCCGTACCACGTCTGGGCGCAATGAACGGCAGCGCGTTACCGCGGCGTTTTCCGCTGATTTCGCCGGGTGATACCGGGCGACAGGAAGCTGAAACAGAACAGGACACGGTTGTGCCGGGTCAGCCTGTTTTGCAGGTACGCAATCTTGTGACCCGCTTCCCGCTGCGCAGCGGGTTGTTTAATCGCGTGAAGCGGGAAGTTCATGCTGTAGAGAACGTCAGTTTTGATCTCTGGCCAGGTGAAACGCTGGCGCTGGTCGGGGAGTCGGGCTGCGGTAAATCCACCACCGGGCGGGCGCTGTTGCGGCTGGTGGCGTCTCAGGAAGGGAGTATCACCTTTAACGGGGAACGTATTGATACTTTGCCTTCCAGCAAGCTCCAGCCGCTGCGTCGGGATATTCAGTTTATTTTCCAGGATCCCTACGCCTCGCTCGACCCGCGTCATACCGTTGGCTATTCGATAATGGAGCCGCTGCGGGTGCATAACCTGCTCGACGGTGAGGCGGCCCAGCGGCGGGTGGCCTGGTTACTGGAACGTGTTGGATTACTGCCTGAACATGCCTGGCGGTATCCACATGAGTTTTCCGGTGGTCAGCGACAGCGGATCTGTATTGCACGCGCGCTGGCGCTGAACCCGAAAGTGGTGATTGCCGATGAATCGGTGTCGGCGCTGGATGTCTCTATTCGCGCGCAAATCATTAACTTATTGCTCGATCTACAGCGGGATATGGGCATCGCATTTTTATTTATCTCGCACGATATGGCCGTTGTTGAGCGCATCAGCCACCGGGTCGCGGTGATGTTACAAGGGCAGATTGTTGAGATTGGCCCCCGTCAGGCGGTATTTGAAAACCCGCAGCATCCCTATACCCGTAAGCTGATGGCGGCTGTACCGGTTGCTGATCCTGCCCATCGTCACGCCCAGCGCGTGCTGTTGCAGGATGAGATGCCGGGCAATATTCGTAAACCTGGGGAATCGGTGGAGCGCGTGACGCTTCGCGAAGTCAGTCCGGGTCATTTTGTGGCACCTCCGCGTCAGGACAATGCATTCTCGCGGTTATAACTTACAACAGGCAGGAGAACACAATGGTTAAATTTGTTGCTCGTACATGGCTGTTAGCCGCGAGCGTGACGGCAGCCCTGGCCGCAGCCCCCGCGTTCGCTGCCAAAGATGTGGTTGTTGCGGTTGGTTCTAATTTCACGACGCTTGATCCGTATGACGCCAACGACACCTTGTCGCAGGCGGTCGCCAAATCTTTCTATCAGGGCCTTTTTGGCCTCGATAAAGAGATGAAGCTGAAAAACGTGCTGGCCGAAAGCTACACCGTGTCGGACAACGGGCTGGTGTATACCATTAAGCTTAAAAGCGGCGTGAAGTTCCAGGATGGCACCGATTTCAATGCTGAAGCCGTCAAGATTAACCTCGATCGCGCCAGCAACCCGGAAAATAGCCTCAAACGCTATAACTTGTTTAAAACCATCGCCAGCACCGAGGTCGTTGATCCTTCGACGGTGAAGATCACTCTGAAAGAGCCGTTCTCCGCGTTTATCAATATTCTGGCGCATCCGGCAACGGCGATGATCTCCCCGGCAGCGCTGAAAAAATACGGCAAAGAGATTGGCTTCCATCCTGTTGGCACCGGGCCGTACGAACTGGTCACCTGGAATCAGACCGATTTTGTGAAGGTGAAAAAATTCGACGGTTACTGGCAGAAGGGCTTACCGAAGCTGGATACCATTACCTGGCGTCCAGTGGTTGATAACAATACCCGTGCGGCGATGCTGCAAACGGGTGAGGCGCAGTTTGCCTTCCCAATCCCTTACGAGCAGGCGGCAATCCTTGCAAAAAACAGCAAGCTTGAGCTGGTGGCCAGCCCGTCTATCATGCAGCGCTACATCAGCATGAACGTCACGCAAAAACCGTTTGATAACCCGAAAGTGCGTGAAGCCATCAACTACGCGATTAACCGCCAGGCGCTGGTGAAAGTGGCGTTTGCCGGTTATGCAACTCCTGCAACCGGCGTGCTGCCGCCAGCCATTGCTTATTCGCAAAGCTATCAGCCGTGGCCGTACGATCCGGCCAAAGCGCGCGAGCTGCTGAAAGAAGCGGGTTACCCGAATGGCTTCAGCACTACGCTGTGGTCATCGCATAATCACAGTACCGCGCAAAAAGTGTTGCAGTTCACCCAGCAGCAGCTGGCGCAGGTGGGGATCAAAGCGCAGGTCACGGCGATGGATGCCGGACAGCGTGCCGCCGAAGTGGAAGGTAAAGGGCAGAAAGAGAGCGGCGTAAGAATGTTCTACACCGGCTGGACGGCTTCGACCGGCGAAGCAGACTGGGCGTTATCGCCGCTGTTTGCCTCCCAGAACTGGCCGCCAACGCTGTTTAACACCGCGTTCTACAGTAATCCGCAGGTGGACAAAGACCTGGCGGATGCCCTGAAAACCACAAAACCGGAAGAGAAGGCACGTCTCTATAAAGATGCGCAGGACGTTATCTGGAAAGAGTCTCCGTGGGTACCGCTGGTGGTGGAAAAACTGGTTTCGGCGCATAACAAAGCGCTGAGCGGGTTCTACATCATGCCGGATACGGGCTTTAGTTTTGATGACGCTGATTTGAAATAAAAGACTCATTCCCGCAGGCGACGGCCTGTGGGATGAGAGGGAAAGGCATGTTGAATTATGTTTTTAAACGCCTGCTGGGGCTTATCCCGACGCTGCTGATTGTGGCGGTGCTGGTGTTTTTGTTCGTCCATATGCTGCCGGGTGATCCCGCGCGGTTAATCGCCGGGCCAGAAGCGGATGCGTCAGTGATTGAGCTGGTCCGCAAACAGCTGGGGCTCGATCAGCCGTTGTATAAGCAGTTCCTGCACTATATTGGCAACGTGTTGCAGGGCGATTTTGGCATGTCGATGGTATCGCGCCGCCCGGTAGCAGAAGAGATTGCCAGCCGCTTTATGCCAACGTTCTGGCTCACTATCGCCAGCATGACCTGGGCGGTGCTGTTTGGCCTGGTGGCCGGGATTGTCGCGGCCGTCTGGCGCAACCGCTGGCCGGACAAACTGGGCATGGCGCTGGCCGTGACCGGTATCTCCTTCCCGGCGTTTGCGCTTGGGATGCTGCTGATGCAGGTTTTCTCCGTTGAGCTTGGCTGGCTGCCGACCGTAGGGGCAGACACCTGGAAACACTACATTCTGCCATCGCTCACGCTGGGGGCAGCCGTGGCGGCGGTGATGGCGCGGTTTACGCGCGCGTCGTTTGTCGATGTGCTGAGCGAAGACTATATCCGCACCGCGCGGGCGAAAGGGGTGAGCGAGAAGTGGGTCATCCTCAAGCATGGTTTTCGCAATGCGATGATCCCGGTGGTCACGATGATGGGGCTTCAGTTCGGCTTTTTGCTGGGCGGCTCGATTGTGGTGGAAAAGGTGTTCAACTGGCCAGGGCTAGGGCGCTTATTGGTTGATTCCGTCGACATGCGTGATTACCCGGTTATTCAGGCCGAAGTGCTGCTGTTTTCGCTGGAGTTTATTCTTATCAACTTAGTGGTGGATGTGCTCTACGCCGCCATTAACCCGGCTATCAGGTATAAGTAAGATGCGATTGTTAAACTGGCGTCGTCAGGCCGTTTTGAACGCCATGCCGGGGTTAAAGCCGGACCATATCAGAACCCCGTGGCTGGAATTCTGGCGGCGATTTCGCCGCCAGCCGGTTGCCATGACGGCAGGGTTGTTTGTGCTGCTGCTGATAGTGGTGGCGATCCTCGCCCCGTGGATAGCCCCCTTTGATGCGGAAAACTACTTTGATTACGACCGCCTGAATGACGGCCCCTCGATGCTGCACTGGTTTGGGGTAGATTCGCTCGGGCGTGATATTTTTAGCCGCGTACTGGTGGGCACGCGTATCTCACTGGCGGCCGGGGTGTTTGCCGTGTTGATCGGCGCAGCCATAGGCACGGTGTTCGGCCTGCTGGCGGGGTACTACGAAGGCTGGTGGGACAGAATCATCATGCGCATTTGCGATGTGTTATTCGCGTTTCCTGGCATCCTGCTGGCCATCGCCGTCGTGGCGATTATGGGCAGCGGCATGGCGAACGTGATTATCGCCGTCGCGGTTTTTTCTATTCCCGCGTTTGCCCGCCTGGTACGCGGAAATACGCTGGTGCTTAAGCAACAGACCTTTATCGAATCGGCGCGCAGTATGGGGGCCAGCGATACCACCATTCTGTTCAGCCATATTCTGCCGGGTACGGTGTCCTCCATCGTGGTCTATTTCACGATGCGTATCGGGGTGTCGATTATCTCTGCGGCGAGCCTGTCGTTTCTGGGGTTAGGGGCTCAGCCTCCAACACCGGAGTGGGGTGCAATGCTCAACGAGGCAAGAGCGGATATGGTGATAGCGCCGCATGTGGCGATATTCCCGAGTCTGGCGATTTTCCTGACCGTGCTGGCGTTTAACCTGCTGGGTGATGGGTTGCGCGATGCGCTGGATCCACGGATAAAAGGGTAGTGCAGTAAAATGTGCCGGGTGGCGGCGACGCCTTACCCGGCCTACAAAACAGGAGTCGGGAGATTAAACCCGGCTACCCCACAGATCATACTCGTCCGCGTTTTCGACTTTCACACGTACGATATCACCCGGTTTCACGTTGGTTTCACCGTTCAGGTATACCGCGCCGTCGATTTCCGGGGCGTCTGCCATACTGCGGCCGATAGCACCTTCTTCGTCAACTTCATCGATAATGACCAGAACTTCGCGACCCACTTTTTCCTGCAAGCGTTCAGCAGAGATCTGCTGTTGCAGCTGCATAAAGCGGTTCCAGCGCTCTTCTTTCACCTCTTCCGGCACCTGATCGGCCAGTTCGTTTGCCGTCGCGCCTTCTACCGGGCTGTATTTGAAGCAGCCTACGCGGTCCAGACGCGCTTCTTTCAGGAAGTCGAGCAGCATCTGGAAATCTTCTTCCGTTTCACCCGGGAAGCCAACGATAAAGGTTGAACGCAGGGTCAGGTCCGGGCAGATTTCACGCCACTGTTTGATGCGCGCCAGCTGGCGATCAACAGAGCCTGGGCGTTTCATCAGCTTAAGAATACGCGGGCTGGCGTGCTGAAGCGGGATATCCAGGTATGGCAGGATCTTGCCTTCAGCCATCAGTGGGATCACGTCATCAACGTGCGGGTAAGGGTAGACGTAGTGCAGACGCGTCCAGATACCCAGTTTAGAAAGCTGCTCGCACAGGCCAACCATGCTGGTTTTCACCGGCTCGCCGTTGTGGAAGCCGGAACGGTGCTTCACGTCAACGCCGTAAGCAGAAGTATCCTGAGAGATCACCAGCAACTCTTTCACGCCAGCATCGGCCAGACGCTTGGCTTCTGCCAGCACTTCGCCAATTGGGCGGCTCACCAGGTCGCCACGCATGGACGGAATGATGCAGAAGGTGCAACGATGGTTGCAGCCTTCAGAAATTTTCAGGTACGCATAGTGGCGCGGAGTCAGTTTTACACCCTGCTCTGGCACCAGACTCAGGAACGGGTTGTGCTTTGGTTTTGGCACATAGTGGTGCACGTGCTCCAGCACTTGTTCGTAGCTGTGCGGGCCGGTGATCTCCAGCACTTTCGGGTGCACTTCGCGGATTTGATCCACTTTGGCGCCCAGGCAGCCGGTCACAATCACTTTGCCGTTTTCAGTCAGGGCTTCACCGATGGCTTCCAGAGACTCCTGAACCGCGCTGTCGATGAAACCGCAGGTGTTTACGATCACCATGTCGGCGTTGTCGTAGCTTGGCACCACGTCATAGCCCTCGGTGCGAAGTTCGGTCAGGATACGTTCAGAATCCACCAGGTTTTTCGGGCAGCCCAGGGAGACGAAGCCGATTTTCGGCTGGTGCGTAACATTGCTCATAGGTTAAAAATTCATCAATTATGGAGTTATCAGGGCGGGATTTTACAGCGTTCCGCGGGGGATTTATACAGATCTGTGTGCTGAAGTGGCCTGGCTTGCCTGCCGCAGGTTAACTGCTTTACTGGCAAACACTGTTTAGAATTACTTATCCCGGCTTTAAGCGCTGCTAATTGGCTAAAAAGTCACCAGGCGATATCTTTCACCCCATCAACAACACCTGCGAGGTTCTCAATGAAAGATATCGATGTTCAGTCAAAATTAGCTATGGCCAAAACGCTTCATTCTCATGGCGTCTCCGTTCCTTATATCGCTGTCGCGACCGGATTAACTCAGCGAAGAATTCGGTCTGAATTAAAAACAACGATCAAAAATCATATTAAAAAACATCAGGCATAATATCTCAGCTTTATTTTAAATAACATTTTACCTGTTTATTTCTACAATTATTCAGATACCTGAAGAGGGTCGCTTATGCAAAATATAATTGATGGGCGACAGAAAGAGACGCCTGATTATTGGCTAGAATATGGTAATGGAACCCCCGACCTTCAGGAAGGGGTTATTGCAACAACCCTTCCAGTACAGAGGAGAGCAACGCGTTGTTCTCCTTTCTGTATGAGGAGTAGATGCTGAACTGCGGCAGCGGAAAATGCGTTTCGATGCGTTTGAGCTTATACATTTCCGAATAGGTGGCGAAGGCCCGCTCAGGGATAATGCCCAGACATTCGGTTCTGGCAATGAGGATTAAAATCGAGGCAAACGAGGTGGTCAGCAGACACCTGTCGCTGGAGCGAAATTTTTTATCCACGATGCTGCGATAATAAATAATCTTCTCATTGCGCGTGTTGTACCCCACCAGACTGGCATCGCGGAACAATGCCTCGGTGATCGTATCGCCATAACGGGGGTTATCCTGCGCGGCGACCAGTACCAGTTTCATTTCGCACACTTTGCGACAGGCAATAGTGCTGTTTTCATTGGCAAAGGTGGAGAACACCACGTCTGCCTGGCGCATATTCAGCAGCTCTATTATTTTTTGCTCATTGAGGTCGGCTGTGCGGTGTAACAGGCTGATATCGGAATTGGCCAGCAGCAGTTTTTCGGTTAATTCAGGCACCACCAGTGGGGAGATAAAAGATTCGGTATACAGGGTCAGGCGCTTTTTGAGCGTCGGTGTCGAGCCGGGCAGTAGCGTCGAGAGACGGTCGATAATAGAGATAGTGTTATCGTACAGTTCATCGGAAAAGACCGTAGGCAGCAGCATGTTCCCGCTGCGGACAAACAGGTTGTCGCCCATCATTTCACGCAGTTTTCTCAGTGACTGGCTCACCGCCGATGGCGAGATATTCAGCATGTCGGCCACTTTGGAAATACTTCCCACACTATAAATTAAGCAAAAGATGGTCAGCAGGTTCAGGTCAATCTTTGATAATGAACATATTTTTTCTGACACTGGAATTGTCGACATATTCCCCTCAGCGCCCGCATGGTCACAGACAAAACGATCCTGTTAAAAAAATAGCATAGGCCTGGCTGGCGCGCCTTCCGGGGTAGAAGTTGTAACATTGTAAATGATGTTAATCAGTTATGTTTTATTGATCTGAGCCAGTAAATTGTACAAAAATTGTACTTATCCTGAAGGTGCACAAAGGCTGACAGAGGAGGAAATAGCATGTCCGTTGACAGACTGAAACGCGATCTGCTGAACAAGCTGATCAACGCCCGAATCGATCTTGCGGCTTACCTGCAACTGAGGAAGGCGAAAGGGTATATGTCAGTCAGCGAAAGCGAACATCTGCGTGATAATTTCTTTGAACTTTGCAACTTCATGCGTGAAAAAGCACCCATCCTGAAGGCGGAGTACGGCGAAAGTGAGCTGTTGGCTCTGCGACGTGCCGCCGAGGTGCTCTCCATCGCAGGGGTATGTCTGATGACCGGACACCATGACTGCCCAACGTTTATTGCCGTCAACGCGGAGAAGCTCGAACACTGCCTGACTACGATCTCTCTTTGCATCATGTGCCTGAACGAGCACGCCCAGCTCGAACAGCACTAAGCCCTGGGGGAGGCAACTCCCCCATCTGATTAAGCTTTTGTAAAAGTGACAACGCGCGCGGGCTGAGTAGCTAACCTTTATGCCATCTGCTGATAAAGGAGCGCGTTATGCATCGATCCTCGCTGATTTTCCTGCCTGCATTGTTATTTCCCGTTTCTTTGCTTGCTGCGCCCGATGCGGTGAAGGTCGAGGTGTTGCAAAACAGGCTCGATCATCCCTGGTCGCTGGCATTTTTACCCGACAACAATGGCCTGCTGGTGACCTTACGTGGCGGCCAGCTCAGGCACTGGCAGGCGGGTAAGGGGCTTTCCGATCCGATTATTGGCGTCCCTAAGGTCTGGGCGAGCGGGCAGGGTGGCTTGCTGGATGTGGTGCTGGCACCTGATTTCGCGCAATCGCGGCGAGTCTGGCTAAGCTATGCCGAGGTGGGCAACGACGGGAAAGCCGGTACTGCGGTGGGGTATGGCCGCCTGAGCGACGATGTATCGCGGATTGAAGGGTTCCAGGTGGTATTCCGCCAGATGCCAAAACTCTCGACGGGGAATCACTTCGGTGGACGGCTGGTGTTCGACGGCAAAGGGTATCTGTTTATTGGCCTTGGCGAAAACAATCAGCGCCCGACCGCGCAGGAACTGGACAAGCTTCAGGGGAAAGTGGTGCGTCTGACGCAGGACGGGAAAGTCCCGCCAGATAACCCTTTTGTGAATACCCCCGGTGCGCGGCCTGAAATCTGGTCTTACGGCATTCGTAACCCGCAGGGTATGGCGATGAATCCCTGGAGCAATACGCTGTGGCTTAATGAACACGGCCCGCGCGGCGGGGATGAAATCAATATCCCGGAAAAAGGCAAAAACTACGGCTGGCCGCTGGCGACATACGGTATCAACTACAGCGGCCTGAAGATCCCGGAAGCAAAAGGCGAACAGGTTAACGGCACCGAGCTACCGCTGTTTTACTGGAAAGTCTCGCCCGCCGTGAGCGGGATGGCGTTCTATAACAGCGATGTACACCCGCAGTGGAAGAACAAACTCTTTATTGGGGCGCTGAAGGAAAAGGCAGTGATTGTACTGAGCGTTAAAGGCAACAGCGTAACCGAGGATGGCCGCATTCTGGAAGACAGAGGGCAGCGTATTCGCGATGTCCGCGTGGCGCCAGACGGGGCGCTGTATGTCCTGACGGATGAATCGGACGGGCAACTGCTGAAAGTCAGCCCGTCCGGGGGATAATCAGGTAACAGGCGTCATGACCGCATGTTGGTAGGCCGGGCGCTCGCTGAGCTGTTTGATCCAGCGTTCAAGGTGAGGACGTGGCGTCCACTTCAGCCCCATGTTGGTCAGATTCCAGACAAATGGCGCGACGGCAATATCGCCCACGCCAAACGCGTCGCCCGAGAACCATTTATGTTTCGCCAGTTCATCGTCCATTAACGCAAACAGCGTTTCGCAGGCATCCTGCGCGGCGTGAATGGCCGGGTAGTCACGCTCTGCTTCCGGAGTTCTGATAAGCCCCATCAGGATAACCCGGTGAGTTGGAGAGAGCGTCTGGTTCGCCCAGTCCATCCATTTTTCACCCTGGGCGCGTTTTGCCGGGCTTTCCACCCACAGGCGGCTCTGACCATACTGCGCGGCAAGGTAACGCACGATGGTGTTAGATTCCCAGAGCGTAATGTCCGTTTCATCATCACGCAGCAGTGGCACCAGGCCGTTCGGGTTCATGGCCAGGTATTCGGCCTCTTTGTTCACCCCATACTGCAAACCCGCCATAATCTGCTTAAACGGTAAATCCAGCTCTTCCAGCGTCCAGAGGACTTTCTTAACGTTGGTTGAGTTGTTCCTGCCCCACAGCGTAATCATATTAACTCCCGAAATAGTCAAACAACCTTGAGATGTGAATCAGAGCCAGCAATTCGACATGGTGAGATAAACCTAACAATTACGCAACAGAAGACAAAAAAATCGCGCTGATCAAAGCGTATCCGGATGTTATTGCATAAACTTTAAAAACTTTACCTGGTTTAGGTTTCTTTAACAGATTTAGTGCGCTATTACTCATCGCTTCTTGCGACACGGTGATGTGACGTAATTTTTTGAATGGACACTCGGGTGGCATTTATGACGCAAAAAACTTCTTCTCTGCGCAGCCTGGCGGCAGGCTCTGCGCTTCTTTTTCTTTTTGCACCGACACTCTATGCAGCTGAACAGGCGGCTCCTGAAGCCCCGCCGGTTGATGCGCGTGCCTGGATCTTAATGGATTACGCCAGCGGCAAAGTGCTGGCGGAAGGCAATGCCGATGAGCAGCTTGACCCGGCCAGCCTGACCAAAATCATGACCAGCTACGTGGTCGGCCAGGCGTTAAAGGCCGGCAAGATCAAACTGGAAGATATGGTTACCATCGGGAAAGATGCCTGGGCGACTGGTAACCCCGCACTGCGCGGCTCTTCGGTAATGTTCCTCAAGCCTGGCGATCAGGTTTCTGTCTCAGATTTAAATAAAGGGGTGATTATTCAGTCAGGTAACGATGCCTGTATTGCCCTGGCGGATTATGTTGCGGGCAGTCAGGACTCCTTCATCGGCCTGATGAACGGCTATGCCCAGAAGCTCGGGCTGAGCAATACCAGCTTTAAAACCGTGCACGGCCTTGATGCACCGGGCCAGTTCAGTACCGCGCGCGACATGGCGTTGTTAGGGAAGGCGCTTATTCACGACGTGCCGGACGAATACGCCATCCACAAAGAAAAAGAGTTTACCTTCAATAAGATCCGCCAGCCGAACCGCAACCGCCTGCTGTGGAGCAGCAACGTGAACGTTGATGGCATGAAGACCGGGACAACGGCAGGCGCGGGTTACAACCTTGTTGCTTCTGCAACTCAGGGCGATATGCGCCTGATTTCAGTGGTGCTGGGCACCAAAACCGACCGTATTCGCTTTAACGAATCGGAAAAACTGCTGACCTGGGGCTTCCGTTTCTTCGAAACCGTCACGCCGATCAAGCCTGATGCCACCTTCATTAGCCAGCGCGTCTGGTTTGGTGACAAGAGCGAGGTCAACCTTGGCGCAGGCGAAGGTGGCTCGGTCACCATTCCGCGCGGTCAGCTGAAAAACCTGAAAGCCAGCTATACCCTGACCGACAGCCAGCTCACTGCACCGCTGAAAAAAGGTCAGGTGGTCGGGACGATTGATTTCCAGCTTAATGGCAAATCGATTGAACAGCGTCCGCTGATTGTGATGGAAGCGGTGGAAGAGGGCGGGTTCTTTAGCCGGATGTGGGACTTTGTAATGATGAAATTCCACGGCTGGTTTGGTAGCTGGTTCTGATTTTTTTTGCCGGGTGGCGGCTTCGCCTTACCCGGCCAACACTTTTAGCCCTTTCGCTGTGGGAGAGGGCTAATACATCAACCTAATCTGCTGTGCCTTCGCATGGGCGACCAGCCCATCATCCGGGCGACAATCGCTTGCGATCGCGTCAAAGCGTGCCAGCTCGGCCATTCGCGCTGAACGGACCTTGCCAAACTTACTGTGATCAACCACCAGGACATGATACTGCGCTGCGTTTAACGCCCAGTGCTTCACCGGCAGCTCTTCCAGGTTAAAACAGGTTGCCCCCTGCTGCACATTGACCCCGGCCGCGGAATAAAAGGCGATATCCGGGCACAGGTTGCTGAGCGTGTCCTGGAGGTTAAGCGGCTTGAAGATAGCATTGCTGGCGTGGAACTCACCGCCGCAGAGAATCACCCGACACTCGGGCTTTTCCTGCAAGGCAAGAAAGGTATTCAGCGAATAGCAAACGGCGGTAAAAGGCAGACTGCTGTCGATGGCTTCGATTATCCACGGGGTTGTTGTCCCGCAATCAAAGAATAACGTCTGATGCGGTTGTACCAGTGAGGCGGCCTGACGTGCGGCTTTGCGCTTTTCTTCGACCAGACGGGTCTTCTGGTCGCTTATCAGATAATGGCTGGCGCTGCGGGGCTCAAGAACAATATACCCGCCCAGCAGCACAACGGGTGCGCTGTCGCTGTTCAGGTCACGACGAATGGTCATCTCAGAAACGCCAAGCAGGTTTGCGGCTTCCTTGAGATGCAGCTTATCACTGCGCTTCAGCGCCTGAAGCAGCTGAGCAATACGGTCATCGCGACGTGTTTCCATAGTTCCTCGGGGTAAAAAAGTGAGCCCCCGCATTGCGGGGGCTCAAGTGTAACCTGTTGGACTGGGGTTAGTCACGCACCCAACCCTTGCGGATTAGGATAGCAAAGAGCGTGCGATAAAGCTGCGACAGCCCGTTGTAAAGCGCCTGACCAAACAGACTCCACAGGATCGCCGCGCTCACGCAGCCAATCAATCCGACGAGGAAACCGCCCACCATATCCAGCGGCCAGTGCACGCCAAGATAGATGCGCGACCAGGCGATAGCGACGGCAACAACCATCAGCAATGCGCCAGACCAGACGCGGTGCCAGAACAGGAACGCCAGCGCGAAGGTAAAGATCACCGTCCCGTGATCGCTTGGGAAGGAGTCATCCGGTGCGTGGTGCAGGAAGGTATAACCCACATGATCAACGAAAGGACGATCGTGAGGAAAAATATGCCCCAGTACAAAGCTTGCCAGCACGCTCACCGCAAGCGCCATGGCAACTTTAATCACCAGCTGACGCTGGGAGTTGACCTGGCTGCGCGGGCCCCACAGCCAGAGGATCGCGGCAAGAAGTGGAACAATGCTAATCAGATCCTTTGCAAAAAAGGTGGCGATATCGATAGACCACTCCGGGGAAGCCGGCGTGGCGTTGATCAGATAAAACAGCCCGTAGTTCAGATGTTCTAACATAGTGTCATTACTCTTTAGCAAACCGGGTGGAAACAAGTCCGTAGACCGCCACCTGAGAAAACCAGACCCACCACCCAGCCCACAGGTTGTGAGAGAAGAAATGCGCCCCGCGCATAACCTGGCCGTAACCCATTGCCAGGCCTAACACAACGCCCAGCACAACGAAGCTCCATGCCAGCCGAGGGCGCTCACGCCAGAAGGCAAAAAACAGACCCATGACCATAAAGCCGCTGGAGGCATGTCCACCCGGGAAGCAGCGACCCGGGCCACTGTCTGCCGGGGCAGCGCTGAACAGGGGGTAAGAGACAGCCTTACCGCCATATTCCACCAGATCCCACGGACAGCTGTGATGGCTTACGCTTTTCAGCACGCCAACAACCAGCGCGCCAAGCCCCATCAACAGCGCGGCGGTAACCAGCCTCGCGTTACGCTTGTACGCGCCGTAGAACAATGCCACCGCGCCTAAAGCAATGGCGATGTACTTCGCCAGCCGGTGATTTAATAAATCCAGCAGCGGGTTTTGCTGCAACGGGAAGCGCTGCGCTGCGGCGTCATACCAAAAGCCTGTGATCCATCTGTCGAGCGTTTCATCGCGAGATAGCCAGGTAAACAAAACAGCAAGAACTATCAGCACGAAAAGCTGATAACCATAAAAGCGGCCCGGCAAACGGTAAAGTCGTTTTGTCTTATTTGTCGGTAACTTAGATAATTCTGAACGGCTGGAGGTTTGTGCCATAATTAAGGTCAGTGACGTGAAATGTGGTTATCATATTAGTGTCAACTTAAGGAAACCTTAAACAACGACGATATACTCGCGCTACTCCAGGTTGCCTGTGCCTCGCCGCCTTTATGCAATCTGAATTATTCAGGATATAAGTGCTTTATTTCTGTTTCTCCTCGATAAATGACTATCTCAGGAAGCAGCATTTCATTACACTCACCGCGATTTTTTCATCATAAAGAGACTGCATGTTAAACCGTTCTTCTTCCGGTAATCGTCTGGGGCGTCAGGCGTTACTTTTCCCTCTGTGTCTGGTGCTCTACGAATTCTCAACCTACATCGGCAACGATATGATCCAGCCGGGCATGTTGGCTGTTGTCGAACAGTACAACGCTGGTATTGAGTGGGTACCGACCTCCATGACCGCCTATCTGGCTGGCGGCATGTTTTTACAGTGGCTGTTAGGCCCGCTGTCAGATCGTATTGGCCGTCGTCCGGTGATGCTGACGGGCGTGGTGTGGTTTATCGTGACCTGCCTTGCCACGCTGCTGGCGCAAAACATCGAACAATTTACGCTGCTGCGTTTCCTACAAGGGGTGAGCCTGTGCTTTATCGGTGCTGTGGGCTATGCGGCAATTCAGGAATCCTTTGAAGAAGCGGTGTGCATCAAAATTACTGCGCTGATGGCGAACGTCGCGCTGATTGCCCCTTTGCTTGGGCCGCTGGTGGGGGCTGCATGGGTGCATGTCGCGCCGTGGGAGGGGATGTTTATTCTCTTTGCCGCACTTGCCGCCATCTCCTTCTTTGGCCTGCATCGGGCGATGCCGGAAACCGCCACCCGGTTGGGTGAAAAGCTGTCCCTTAAAGAGCTGGGGCGCGATTACAAAGAAGTGCTAAAAAACGTCCGTTTTGTGGCGGGCGCGCTGGCGACGGGTTTTGTCAGCCTGCCATTGCTGGCGTGGATTGCGCAGTCACCGGTCATTATCATCAGCGGCGAGCAGCTCAGCAGCTATGAGTACGGCCTGCTACAGGTGCCGATTTTTGGCGCGCTGATTATCGGTAACCTGGTGCTGGCGCGTCTGACGTCGCGTCGTACCGTGCGTTCGTTGATTATCATGGGCGGCTGGCCGATTGCAACCGGGCTGATTGTGGCGGCGGTGGCTACCGTGGCGTCATCACACGCTTACCTGTGGATGACCGCCGGGCTGAGCCTGTATGCCTTTGGCATCGGTCTGGCAAATGCCGGGCTGGTTCGCCTGACGCTGTTTGCCAGTGACATGAGTAAAGGTACGGTATCTGCCGCGATGGGTATGTTACAGATGCTGATTTTTACCGTCGGTATCGAGGTGAGCAAACACGCTTACGCGTTGGGTGGCAATGGATTGTTCAGCCTGTTTAACCTCGCCAACGGCGTGCTGTGGGTTGCCCTGATGGTGGTGTTCCTGAAGGATAAACGTGTCGGGAATGCGTTGCAGCCGTAATCTGTTGATACCCTCTCCCCGGCGGGAGAGGGAACATCAACTCAATTAAACGGTGCTTCCCCGTTCAACACCTTCTCAATCACATCCAGCACGCCTTCATCATTATTGTGCGGCGCTTCAAACCGGGCGACCTCTTTAATGTGAGGTCTGGCGTTGGCCATCGCAAAGCTATAGCCCGACTGACGCAGCATCTCCACGTCGTTTCCGCTGTCGCCAAAGGCCACCACCTCACCGTTTTCGATGCCCCAGTGCTGCTGTAAAATCCGCAGGCCATTGGCTTTATGCACGCCGGGGATAATCAGGTCGATACTGCCGTGGCCCGTGGTGACGGGCACCATGATATCGCCCAGCTTCTCATGCAGCATCGGCTGGATGCGCGGGATTTCATCATCTGAAACGTTAAGCCCAAACTTGAAGAAGATATCGTTCAGATTGTCGAAGTTATCCACCATTTCAAGTCGGTGGTAGTACTGGGCGGCAATCGCCTTAAAGCCGTCATTGTAGGATTTCAGCGTATAGGCGCTGCCTTTCCCGCAGGCGATGATCTCCACTTCCGGGACATCGTTTAACACGGCCGCCACGGTGGCGAAGTCGGCTTTCGACAGCTCACCGTTAAACACGTCTTCACCGGCATTCACCACCCAGCCGCCGTTTTCGGCCACGAAGGCTATCTCACGCGCAATTTCCGGGAAGAATGAAATCAGCTGGTAATACTGGTTTCCGCTGGCGACAACAAAGCGAATACCTTGTTCTTTCATGCGCGCATATTGCGCCAGGAAACGCTCGCGATTGTAAGTTTTCGCATCGCTCAGGAAGGTGCCATCCATGTCGACTGCAATCAGTTTAACGCTCATATCCCTTCTCCAGTGTCGTGTGTTCTGCTTCTGGTTTTGCCACCGCGCGTGCCACCAGCGCCGCAATCATGACCAACCCTAACACCACCAGCATGGCGCTGCGCAACCCATAGTGCTCACCCAGGAAGCCAAGCAGTGGCGGCCCCACCAGGAAGGCGAGGTAACCCGTCGTGGCAACCACGCTGACGCGCGTTGGCGCATCCGGGCCGGTGTCGCTGGCGGCGGAAATTGTCAGCGGGAAGCCCAGCGATGCGCCAAGCCCCCACAAAATCACCGAGACGCCGGCAATCCAGTCAACATCCACAAAGATGATCATCGCAATCCCCAGCCCGCCCAGCAGGGCACTGGCACGAACCACCGTCACGCGGCTGTAGCGGTCGATGAACCAGCCGCCGGTAAAGCGGCCAACGGTCATCCCCAGCGTAAACCCGGCGTAAATCAGCGAGCCGGAGGTTGGGCTAAACCCGTGACCATCCACCATCAGCAGCGGTAGCCAGTCATTTGCCGAGCCTTCGGCAAAGGCCATGGCCAGCACCACCACGCCAATCAGCATCAGCTGCATGTCGCGGTAAAACGGCAACCCTTTCTCCGCCGATTTTTGTTCGTCAGCGGTGTTTTTGCCCGTACCGCCAGGGATTGCCTTGATCCCGGTGAGAATGGGCACGATGCAGACCAGCGCTGCCAGGACGATATGCAAACTGGCGGCGATCCCAAACGCCGTGAGTGCCATTCCGACGCCAGCGCCTGCCAGCGTGCCGAGGCTGTAAAAGCCATGCATCATGGGCAGCACGGTTTTGTTCATCTCGCGCTCAACGGCCGCCCCTTCAACGTTTATTGCCACTTCAGCAGCACCAAAACTGCCGCCAAACACCGTCAGACCCAGGGCAAACAGAACAGGGGAGGCGAACCACAACGCCAGGCTCAGGACCATCATCCCGAATACCGCGCAGCACATGGTGGTGCGAATAACTGCGCGGGTACCAAAACGCTTCACCAGCCATGCGGAGCAGAGAATACCGCTCATTGAGCCTACCGACAGGCCAAACAGCACAATGCCCATTTCCGCGGTGGATACCGACAAAATGTCGCGGATGGCGGGCGTGCGCGTTGCCCAGGAGGCCATAAGCAGCCCGGGAATAAAGAAGAACATAAAGAGTGCCCACATGCGTAGTCGCAGGGCTTTACGGGGTGAGGTTAGCGTCATTGAGGTAAGCACCAGAAGTACAACAATAGCGACAACACTACCAAGTTTGTGTACATTTGTACACAAACGAGATGAGGATTTTATGAGCAGACCACCGAACGATCCTAACCGCCGGGAGAAGATCCTCCAGGCCACGCTGGATACCATTGCTGAACATGGGATCCATGCGGTTACGCACCGTAAAATTGCCAGTTGTGCAGGCGTGCCGCTGGGATCGATGACCTACTATTTCGACGGTAAGGAATCGCTGCTTGAAGAGGCGTTCACGTGGTTTACGCGGCAGATGTCGCAGCAGTATCGTGAGTACTTTGCCGGCGTTAACGGCCCGGAAATGGCCTGTGAGTCTATCACCACCCTGATCCACAGTTCTGAAGTCACCACGCCGCACAATATGGAGCTGATGTATCAACTGTATGCTTTTATGAACCGCAGCCCGGCGCTCAAAACGGTGATGCAGGACTGGATGAAAATGAGCCAGAACACGCTTGAGCAATGGTTTGACCCGGTGACTGCCCGCGCGCTGGATGCGTTTATTGAAGGCATGACCCTGCACTTCGTGACAGACCGACAGCCGCTATCCCGGGAAGAGATCCGCATGATGGTGGGAAGGATTGCGGGTATTCATAACGACGGATAATCAGTTTTTTATTATAAAATAATTTATATTTTTCAATGTGTTATTGATTTTTGCGATATTGACAACCTTGGGTGCGTGAAGGAATAATCGATACGTTGGTTATTTACCGTGCAGCAATCGGGGTGGATGTTGGGTGGAAAAGTCAGTGCCTGGTTTGTGCAGGTGAGTTTGGCAAAAAAGAGATGTCTGCTGGTGCTGATTATCCTGGTTCAGGCCGGACTGCTTCTCGGGCACTTGTTCTATCAGCGGAGCTATATCGAAAATAATGCCGCGCGTATTCTGCGCAATACCGCTTTACTTCAGTCTCAGCAGTTTGAAACCAGCCTTGATGCAATGCGCTACCAGATGCGTGTTATCGGCAATGCTTTCCTTCTGAATCACACCGTTACCCCTGATAATGCCCAGCCTTTCCTGCAAGAGGAGCTGAAACGTGTCTGGCTTGATGGCGTGATTGTCTTTAATGAGCAGGGGGATTTTGTCGCGAGCCGCGCTTTATTTCCGCTTGAGCACGCATTAAGTGCCACCACGCTTGCGCAGGCAAGCTTCCGGGAGCGTCCGTTGTTTAAGGATTTGCGGAGGGATGAGGTCAGTGAAGACCTGATTTCCTGGCAGAGTAACGGTACGGATAAAAATCTGTTCGGATTTGTTATGTATCGCGCAGTGCGTGACGCCAGCGGGCGCTATCTCGGCGGCATTGTCGGCTTTTTTAATAGTCAGTCGATGAACGCCATCTTTCGTAAGATGGAGAGCCAGGGGTTTGATCTCGGTCCTGGTGGGGCGATGGCGGTACTGGATCGCGACAATGCCCTTCAGCTTGCCCGGATGGGTGCAAATGATTTAACGCGTACAACTCAATCTGACCCCCGGCTGGTAAAACTGCTGGAGTATGCCAATGACTCTGCGCAGGTTCACCAGTATGTATCACCGCTTGATGGCGTCCCTCGCTTCGGGGTGTTTCTTAATCTGAACCAGCGAAAGTGGGTGCTTGCAGTGGGGCTGGCCAGAGATGATGTTTTCCATGGCTGGTATATTCAGGCTGGCTGGACGGCGCTTGCCATACTGATTATCTCTGTCAGTCAGTGGCTGTTACTCCATTACATGCATACTAATGCTTTGCAGAGAGAACGATTTGCACAAGAAGCGCGGCATGACCCGCTGACCGGGCTTTCAAACCGTCGACAGTTTGATGAGTGGTCGAAGCGCGCCTGTAATCTGGCCCGACGCCACCAGCAACCGCTGTGCGTGATGAGTCTGGATCTGGATTTCTTCAAACAGATAAACGATACCTGGGGCCATGATGGCGGCGACGCGGTACTGCGGCATATCGGGCAATTACTGCCTGCGCTGGTGAGAGGCGGTGATATCGTCGCCCGTTTTGGTGGGGAAGAATTCGTGGTGGCGATGCCGCAGACCATGATAGAGACCGCCGCTGAGATTGCCGAGCGCGTGCGGGCCAGCTTTGCCCGCCAGCAGCTGGAGTTCGGTGGAGATATTATCCACTTCACCACCAGCATCGGCATAACCCGTATGACGCCGGATGAACTGGAAGTCAGCAATGGGATGCAGTCAGCGCTCGCCCGCGCAGACCAGGCGCTTTACCAGGCTAAACAGGAAGGGCGAAACCGCGTCTGCGTGATGGTTTAACTGGTGGTTGCCCCGGCCGTCATATTCACCACCGTACCCGTCATCGCATTGGCCTCATCCGAGGCCAGAAACGCGATGGTATTTGCCACCTGCGCCAGCGTCGGCAGGCGTTTTAGCATGGTGCTTTGCGCCGCGCCGCCTAAAAACGCATCCACCGAAATGCCCATGCCCTTTGCCTTAAGGGCAAACAATTCACCCACATACGAGCCCGCCTGAACCGCATCGGCAATGGCGTGGGAGCGTACGCACAGCACCCGGATATTTTTCGGCCCCAGCTCACCGGCAAGCGCCCGTGTAAAAGCCTCTGTTCCCGCACACCCCACGATATGCCCGAGGTGACCCGGCATGGCCATATTCGCCGCCGGTGCGACGACAGTGATGATACAACCTGCACGCTCAGCGCCCATTTTCGGTGAAACGGCTTTTGCGATATTGAAGTACGCGGTGAGGAAAGGATCGAACCCCTGTCTGAATTCGGACAGGGTTAATTCATCGATGCGTTTACCCTGGTCGTGCATAAAACCGGTGGCGTTAACCACCACGTCGATGCTGGTGAGGGCCGGAAGCGGGTCAGAGCCGCGGAGGGCATCGAAGATAAACGTACTGGCCGTGCCGCCCGCGGCGCGGATACTTTCTGCAGTGGCGTCCAGTCTGGCCTGGTCACGCGCGCCGAGGTAAACGTGCGCGCCGTCGCGTGCCAGAGCGTGCGCCACCGCGCTGCCGATTGCACCGCTGCCGCCGAAGATGAGCGCGGTCTGGTGTTTGAGTTGCATGTGTCCACCTTTGTCAGTTCGGGTGAACCAAAAGTATGTGCGATGGGCGGGGAATTGACGAGGGACGGGGAATTTCAGGCAACAAAAAACCCATCAACCTTGAACCAAAACGGCGGGGTTGATGGGCTCCACAAATTGGGGACATCAAAGAAAAGCAGTGGCACTAATTATGACTACCCCCTGAAAGAAAAGTTCTGCGCATATCTAAAATATTTTCGACTATGCGCTAATTTTCTTTTTATCCCAGTCCTGGCCAGATTATGATGATGAGTGTACCGGCGAGTGTCAGCAGGACGTTGGCGATAGCGTAGGTGCCCGCGTAGCCCAGCGCCGGGATGTTGCTGCGCGCGGTGTCGCTGATAATTTCCATCGCCGGAGCACAGGTACGCGCCCCCATCATGGCGCCGAACAGCAGGGCGCGGTTCATGCGCAGTACATAGGCGCCAAACAGGAAACAAATCACGACCGGCACCAGGCTGACGATAAGTCCGGAAACCAACATTTGCCAGCCGACGGCACCCAGGCTGTGGCCAATGCCGCTACCGGCGCTTAAACCTACTCCAGCCATAAACACCATCAGACCAAACTCTTTCACCATGTTCAGCGCACCCTGCGGGATATAACCGAAGGTTGGGTGGTTGGCTCGCAGGAAGCCAAGCATAATCCCGGCGAACAGCAGACCGGCAGCGTTACCGATGCCAAAACTAAAGTTGCTGAACTGGAAGGTGATCATCCCGATCATCAGGCCAACAATAAAGAAGGCGCAAAATGCCAGCAGGTCGGTCACCTGGCTGTGAATGGAGATAAAGCCGATGCGGTCAGCAACGGTTTTCACGCGGCGCGCGTCACCGCTCACTTGCAGCACATCACCTTTGTTCAGTACCACGTTATCGTCGATTGGCATCTCAATCTGGCTGCGGATCACGCGGTTTAAGAAACAACCGTGATCGGTCAGCTTCAGCTGCGCCAGGCGGCGGCCGACGGCGTTATGGTTTTTCACCACAATCTCTTCGGTGACGATACGCATGTCGAGCAGATCGCGGTCGAACACCTCTTTACCGTTACGGAAGCTGGGGTCGAGGCGGGCGTGGGCATCAGGGTAGCCCACCAGTGCGATATCATCGCCCATCTGCAATACGGCATCGCCGTCCGGGTTTGCCAGAATGCCGTTACGGCGGATACGTTCGATGTAACAACCTGTCTGGCGATAAATGCCCAGCTCGCGCAGATTTTTACCATCGGCCCAGGCAACCAGCTCTGGCCCCACTCGATAGGCGCGAATAACCGGGAGATAGACTTTGCGTTTGCTGTCGGTGTCCAGGCCGCGCTCGCGGGCAATTTGCTGCGCGCTGGTCTGCAAATCCTGGTGCTGGAGTTTTGGCAGGTAACGCGCGCCAACAATCAGGCTCACCAGACCAATCAGATAGGTCAGGGCATAACCCAGGCTCAGGTGATCGAGTGCAGTTGAAAGGGAATCGCCTGCCATACCGGAGTGGCGAAGGGTGTCGCCCGCGCCAACCAGCACCGGCGTGGAGGTCATGGAGCCTGCCAGCATCCCGGCCGTTAAGCCGATATCCCAGCCAAACAGTTTACCCAGCCCCAACGCTATCAGCAGCGCGCTGCCGACCATCACCAGGGCCAGCATCAGGTAGTTTTTGCCGTCACGGAAGAAAATTGAAAAAAAGTTCGGGCCCGCTTCCACGCCAACACAAAAAATAAACAGCATAAAACCTAAGTTGAGCGCGTCCGTGTTAATGCTGAAATGCTGCTGACCTAATAATAAAGAAACGACTAAAACGCCAATCGAATTACCAAGTTGAACTGAACCCAGGCGTAATTTACCCAGACAAAGGCCCAGTGCCAGTACCACAAATAATAACAGGATGTAATTCCCGTTTAACAAGTCTGCGACGTTTATATTCACGGAGGCTAACTTCTTGTTTACCAGTAAGTTGTTGAATGAAGGGGCTATTTGGGCTACTGTTTTGGGCGTCAGGGAAAAATCCTAAATCCCATACACCCTTAATTAATTCAGTAAAACAATCGCCGCGGGTTAGTTTAATCGTATTAGCGATCGGCGGCTACCTATTATCGCATTACCCTGTGCGGGCTTCGGCAAGGATTGCCACACTGCTTTATCTGACTGGGCGTCCACTGGACGAAAGTGTATTTGATAGAGAAGAAGTCAGGAGGATAGTTTGAACATTAAACGAAACTGGGCGGGCGTGATCAGCTGCTTTTTGCTGTTCACGGTGGTTTGCCTGTCTTTGGCCTTTAATGTGAAAGGGGCATTCAGGGCCTCAGGCCATCCGGAACTGGGGTTACTCTTCTTCACACTTCCGGGGGCGGCGGCCAGTTTTCTCTCTCGCCGGGGAGAGGTGGTCAGGCCGTTGTTAGGGGCAATGCTGGCAGCGCCATTGTGTCTGTTGCTGATGCGTCTGCTGTTTGTCACGACAAGAAGCTTCTGGCAGGAGCTGGCCTGGTTACTGAGCGGGGTTTTCTGGTGTGCGTTGGGCGCGCTGTGTTTCTTGTTCGTTCGTAGTCTGATGCGCCAGCGGCGTCACCACAAATAAAAACGCCCTCGCGTTGAGGGCATCTTACCATTACTGAGCGGCGAACAGGCCCAGGTTTTCTTTGGCATAGGCTTCAAAATCAGTGCAGCCGCCAATGTGTTTCTGATCGAGGAAAATCTGCGGTACGGTTTCAACCGGTTTACCCACGGTTTTTTCCAGATCGGCTTTGCTGATCCCTTCCGCATGGATATCCACATAACGGAAGTTGAAGTCATCACGCTCTTCGGTCAGTTTTTCTGCCAGTTCTTTAGCGCGCACACAGTAAGGGCATCCTGGACGACCAAAAATTACTGCAAACATTTCTCTCTCCTCAAAAAACAAGCCTGACGGCGAATGACGCTTATATTGCACGATAACCAGCCGGAATGAAAAGAAGGTTTCACCTGTCGCTTTAATATCTTCAGGCTATGTTTGGCCAATTACATGCCCGGCATCTTTGCCTATACTGGCTGCCATACCGCGTACAGACCGACCAAAGAGAGACACTATGACGCCAACGATTGACCTGCTGCGTTCCCACCGTTCAATTCGCCATTTCACTGATGAACCTATTACTCAGGCGCAGCGCGAGGCGATCCTCGACAGCGCAAGAGGCACCTCAAGCTCCAGTTTTTTGCAGTGCTCCAGCATTATCCGCATCACCGACGCACAACTGCGTGAGCAGCTGGTCACGCTGACGGGCGGGCAGAAGCACGTCGCCCAGGCAGCGGAATTCTGGGTTTTCTGCGCTGACTTTAACCGCCACCTGCAAATCTGCCCGGAGGCCGAGCTGGGCCTTGCTGAACAACTGTTGCTGGGCGTGGTCGATACCGCGCTGATGGCGCAAAACGCGCTGACGGCGGCAGAGTCTTTGGGGCTTGGTGGCGTGTATATCGGTGGCCTGCGTAATAACATTGAGGCCGTCACTGAACTGCTGCATCTGCCAAAACATGTGTTGCCACTGTTTGGCCTGTGCCTTGGCTGGCCGGCTGATAACCCGGATGTGAAGCCGCGTTTGCCTGCGGCGATGATCATGCATGAAAACCGCTACCAGCCTGTCGATCAGGGCGTGCTGGCGCAATACGATGAAGAGCTGGCGCACTACTACATGACGCGCGGCAGCAATACGCGTCGTGATACCTGGAGCGACCACATTCGCCGTACGATCATCAAAGAAAACCGCCCGTTTATTCTCGATTATTTACATAAACAGGGTTGGGCGACGCGCTAGCACATTTATCCTGCGCCTCTCTGCTGTTATACACGTCATCCTTCAGGCTGCCTTGATTCAACTTGGATGATTTTGTGTATATGATACGCAGGCTTTTCCCATGTCTTTAGAGAGGTGCAGGGTGAAAATTGCCATTTTGTCCCGGGATGGAACGCTCTATTCATGTAAACGCCTGCGAGAAGCAGCGTCAACGCGCGGCCATCAGGTTGAAATCCTCGATCCGCTGTCCTGTTATATGAACATCGATCCGGCAGCGTCGTCCATTCACTATAAAGGCCGACAGCTCCCGCTTTTCGATGCGGTGATCCCGCGCATTGGATCTCAGATTACCTATTACGGCACCGCGGCGCTTCGCCAGTTCGAAATGCTCGGCAGCTATCCGCTTAACGAATCCGTCGCGATTTCCCGCGCCCGCGATAAGCTGCGCTCCCTGCAACTGCTGGCCCGTCAGGGCATCGATCTGCCCGTTACCGGGATTGCCCACTCGCCGGACGATACCAGCGATCTGATCGACATGGTGGGCGGCGCGCCGCTGGTGATCAAGCTGGTGGAAGGCACGCAGGGTATTGGCGTGGTGCTGGCCGAAACGCGGCAGGCGGCGGAAAGCGTGATTGATGCGTTTCGCGGCCTCAATGCGCATATCCTGGTGCAGGAATATATTGAAGAAGCCAAAGGTTGCGATATCCGCTGTCTGGTGGTGGGGGATGAAGTGGTTGCGGCCATTGAGCGCCAGGCGAAAAACGGGGACTTCCGTTCTAACCTGCACCGTGGCGGCGTGGCGCGGGTCGCCAGCATCAGCGAACGCGAGCGTGAAATAGCCGTGAAAGCGGCGCAGACGTTAGGCCTGGACGTGGCGGGCGTCGATATTCTGCGCGCATCCCGCGGCCCGCTGGTGATGGAAGTGAATGCTTCTCCTGGGCTTGAAGGCATTGAGAAAACCACAGGCATTGATATCGCAGGGAAAATGATCGCCTGGATCGAACTCCACGCGACCCCTGGGTTTTGCCTGAAAACGGGCGGTTAAATGGATTAGCACGCGCTTTTTGCGTACTCTATGCGAAGTTATTTTTTAAGAGGCTGCACAGCTATGGATTTACAGGTCGTTCCTACACTGGATACGTTACGTCAATGGCTTGATGATGCGGGTATCACCTACTTTGAGTGCGATTCTTGCCAGGCGCTGCATCTGCCGCATATGCAAAATTTCGACGGCGTGTTCGATGCCAAAATCGATCTGATCAACGACGTGATCCTTTTCTCGGCCCTTGCTGAAGTTAAACCTTCTGCGCTGCTGGCGCTGGCCTCCGATCTTTCTGCGATCAATGCCAGTTCTTTGACGGTGAAAGCATTTCTCGATATTCAGGATGATAATCTGCCAAAACTGGTCGTTTGCCAGTCTTTATTCGCCGGGGCAGGGGTCTCCTTCAAACAATTTTCCTGGTTTATGCGCCTGAGCGAAGAGCAGATTTCAATGGTTATGCTGGAAGCCAGTGCACATCATCTGCTCTTTAGCAGTGAAGAGGAATCAGAGAATAATGATGCATCTCCCAATTTTCTCCACTAGTGCTGTCTGACTTTTGCGCAGTCGCTGCCAGAGCGGCTGCATAACACCATTTTTTCTGCTGCCATTAACCTTTCTTTAAAGAATATTTCACCTCCCCGAAGGCCATTTCGGCTTATCACGTAGACATAACCTGCATAAAAAATTGATAAAAGGCGTTTTTTCGTCTGGGCTATAGCCGGAGACACGGGCTACAGTTATTCTTGCGATGCTTAAAAAAGCGAGCGGAAGCTGCCGGGTAAAGAGGTTTCCTTTTATTTTGGGCAGAGCGACAAACTATGCATGATTATTGCATATCTTCAGATTGCACAGTTTTAGTTCGTTTGTTAACGAGCTTTCAGAAGGAATAAAGATATGATCGCCTTGAATAAAAAATGGTTATCGGGTCTGGTTGCGGGTGCTCTGATGGCCGTCTCTGCCGGCACGCTCGCTGCGGAACAAAAAACGCTGCACGTTTACAACTGGTCTGACTATATTGCGCCAGACACGGTCGCAAATTTTGAAAAAGAGACCGGCATTAAAGTGGTCTACGACGTTTTCGATTCCAACGAGGTGCTGGAAGGAAAACTGATGGCGGGCAGCACCGGTTTTGACCTGGTGGTCCCTTCCGCCAGCTTCCTGGAGCGTCAGCTTACGGCAGGCGTCTTCCAGCCGCTGGATAAGAGCAAATTATCGAACTGGAAAAATCTCGATCCAGAAGTCCTGAAGCTGGTGGCCAAACACGATCCGGACAACAAATACGCGATGCCGTATCTGTGGGCGACCACCGGTATCGGTTTCAACGTTGATAAAGTCAAAGCGGCGCTGGGCCCGGACGTCAAGCTGGACAGCTGGGACGTTGTGCTGAAGCCGGAAAACCTTGAGAAGCTGAAAAGCTGCGGCGTTTCTTTCCTCGATGCGCCGGAAGAGATTTTCGCCACCGTCCTGAACTATCTGGGCAAAGATCCTAACAGCAACAAAGCTGATGACTACACAGGCCCGGCGACCGATCTGCTACTGAAACTGCGTCCAAATATTCGCTACTTCCACTCCTCTCAGTACATTAACGACCTGGCAAACGGCGACATCTGCGTCGCGATTGGCTGGGCAGGCGATGTCTGGCAGGCGGCTAACCGCGCGAAAGAGGCGAAAAACGGTGTGAACGTGTCGTACTTCATTCCGAAAGAGGGGGCGCTGGCCTTCTTTGACGTCTTCGCGATGCCGGCTGATGCCAAAAACAAAGACGAAGCGTATCAGTTCCTCAACTACCTGATGCGTCCTGATGTGATTGCTCACATCAGCGACCACGTATACTACGCGAACGGTAATAAGGCCTCCGTGCCGCTGGTGAGCGAAGAGATCCGCAATAACCCGGCTATCTATCCGCCAGCGGATGTGTTCGCCAAGCTCTTCACCCTGAAAGTCCAGGATCCAAAAATTGACCGCGTACGTACCCGTGCGTGGACCAAGGTGAAAAGCGGTAAATAACGGCGTTTGGTATTGTTGCCCGGTGGCGCTTGCGCTTACCGGGCCTACACAACCCGTAGGCCGGGCAAGCGTAAGTACCGCCCGGCGATGCGCACCCTGAAGGTGCGTTTGCACCAGTATTGATCTATGCCGGAGAACACCCCGTGAATGACGCTACCCCCCGCCCGCAGGCGAAAGTCCGTAAAGCGCTGACCCCGCTTCTTGAAATCCGCAACCTCACCAAATCCTTTGATGGCCAACATGCCGTAGACGATGTCAGCCTGACTATCTATAAAGGCGAAATTTTTGCCCTGCTTGGTGCATCTGGCTGCGGTAAATCCACGCTGCTGCGAATGCTGGCGGGCTTTGAGCAACCCACCGCCGGGCAGATTGTGCTCGATGGTGTCGACCTCTCCAGCGTGCCGCCGTATCAGCGTCCGATCAACATGATGTTCCAGTCTTACGCCCTGTTCCCGCATATGACGGTAGAGCAGAACATCGCGTTTGGCCTGAAGCAGGACAAACTGCCGAAAGCCGAAATTACCGCGCGTGTGGCCGAAATGCTGAGCCTTGTTCACATGCAGGAGTTCGCGAAGCGTAAACCGCATCAGCTCTCTGGCGGGCAACGTCAGCGTGTGGCGCTGGCGCGAAGCCTGGCGAAACGCCCGAAACTGCTGCTGCTTGACGAACCGATGGGTGCGCTGGATAAAAAACTGCGCGACCGGATGCAGCTCGAAGTGGTGGATATCCTTGAGCGCGTGGGCGTGACCTGCGTGATGGTGACCCACGACCAGGAAGAGGCGATGACCATGGCCGGACGTATCGCGATCATGAATCGCGGTAAATTCGTGCAGATTGGCGAGCCGGAAGAGATTTATGAACACCCGACCACCCGCTACAGCGCGGAGTTTATCGGTTCTGTCAACGTCTTCGAAGGGCTGCTGAAAGAGCGCCAGGAAGACGGGCTGGTGATTGAATCCCCGGGGCTGGTGCACCCGATTAAGGTCGACCCGGATAACTCCGTGGTGGACAACGTGCCGGTGTATATCGCGCTACGTCCTGAGAAAATCATGCTCTGTGAAGATCCGCCAGCCGATGGCTATAACTTTGCCGTGGGGGAAGTGGTGCACATTGCTTATCTGGGTGACCTCTCTATCTACCATGTCCGTCTGAAAAGTGGACAGATGCTCAGCGCCCAGTTGCAAAACGAACATCGCTATCGCAAAGGGTTGCCGACCTGGGGCGATGAAGTGCGTCTTTGCTGGGATGCGGATAGCTGCGTCGTACTGACGGTATAAGGAGCGGACAATGAGTACACTTGAACCTCCAGCCCGCGTACAAAAACCGGGTGGTTTTGCGCACGGACTGACGCGCTTTAAGATGGCGCACGGACGCAAGCTGGTGATCGCCATGCCTTATATCTGGCTGATCCTGCTGTTCCTGATGCCGTTTTTGATCGTTTTCAAAATCAGCCTGGCAGAGATGGCGCGGGCGATCCCGCCGTATACCAACCTGATGGATTGGGCCGACGGACAGCTGACCCTGACGCTGAATCTGGGTAACTTCCTGCAACTTACCGACGATCCGCTCTATTTTGAGGCCTATTTGCAGTCATTGCAGGTGGCGGCGATCTCGACGATCTGTTGTCTGCTGTTGGGTTATCCGCTCGCGTGGGCGGTGGCGCACAGTAAGCCATCGACGCGTAATATTCTGCTGCTGCTGGTGATTTTGCCGTCGTGGACCTCGTTCCTGATCCGTGTGTATGCGTGGATGGGGATCCTGAAAAATAACGGCGTGCTGAATAACGTCCTGATGTGGCTTGGGGTTATCGATCAGCCGCTGACGATCCTGCATACCAACCTCGCGGTCTATATCGGCATTGTGTATGCCTATCTGCCGTTTATGGTGCTGCCAATTTATACGGCGCTGACGCGTATTGATTACTCGCTGGTGGAAGCCTCCCTTGATTTGGGCGCTCGTCCGTTGAAAACCTTCTTTAGCGTGATTGTACCGCTCACCAAAGGCGGGATTATTGCCGGTTCGATGCTGGTGTTTATCCCGGCGGTAGGGGAGTTTGTTATCCCTGAACTGCTCGGCGGCCCGGACAGCATCATGATTGGCCGCGTGCTGTGGCAGGAGTTCTTCAACAACCGCGACTGGCCGGTGGCGTCTGCGGTGGCGATTGTGATGTTGCTGCTGCTGATCGTGCCGATCATGTGGTTCCACAAGTACCAGCAAAAACAGATGGGGGATCACGGATGAACAACTTACCGGTAGTGCGCTCCCCGTGGCGCATTCTGATCCTGGTGCTCGGGTTTACCTTCCTGTATGCGCCGATGCTGATGCTGGTTATCTACTCCTTTAACAGCTCGAAGCTGGTGACGGTGTGGGCGGGCTGGTCAACGCGCTGGTACAGCGAATTGTTCCACGATGATGCAATGATGAGCGCGGTGGGGCTGAGCCTGACCATTGCGGCGTGCGCCGCCACCATGGCATCGATCCTCGGTACCATTGCGGCAATGGTGATGGTGCGTTTTGGTCGTTTCCGCGGGTCTAACGGTTTTGCGTTTATGATCACCGCGCCGCTGGTTATGCCGGATGTGATAACCGGTCTGTCGCTGTTACTGCTGTTTGTGGCGCTGGCTCATGCGATTGGCTGGCCTGCGGACCGCGGGATGCTGACCATCTGGCTGGCTCATGTCACCTTCTGTACCGCCTACGTGGCCGTAGTGATCTCCTCGCGCCTGCGGGAACTGGATCATTCTATTGAAGAGGCCGCCATGGATCTTGGCGCCACGCCGCTGAAGGTGTTTTTCATCATTACCCTGCCGATGATTATGCCTGCGGTGATCTCCGGCTGGCTGCTGGCGTTTACCCTGTCTCTGGACGATCTGGTGATTGCCAGCTTCGTGTCTGGCCCGGGGGCGACAACCCTGCCGATGCTGGTCTTCTCCAGCGTGCGTATGGGGGTTAACCCTGAGATTAACGCCCTGGCCTCTATCATCCTTGGTGTGGTCGGCGTTGTCGGTTTTATCGCCTGGTATCTGATGGCGCGTGCTGAAAAACAACGCGTGCGTGATATCCAGCGTGCAAGACGCGGCTGAAGCATTTAAAATTTCCAGTGAAGTGCCGCGCGTGTCGCGGCACTGTTTTTCAGGGAAGCAAAAACATTGGGATTCTTTAAAAAATCACGTCAAACGCACGCCCGTCTGAACGTACCTGCGCTGGTGCAGGTGGCGGCGCTCGCCATTATTATGATCCGCTGTCTTGATGTGCTGATGATTCTGAATACGCTGGGTGCGCGGGGTATCGGTGAATTCATCCACCGCAGCGTGCAGACGTGGAATCTGACGCTGGTTTTTTTGAGTAGCCTGGTGCTGGTGTTTGTTGAAATTTACTGTGCGTTTTCTCTGGTTAAAGGGCGTAACTGGGCGCGCTGGGTTTACCTGCTTACGCAGGTTGTGGCCACGGGTTACCTGTGGGCAGCCTCTCTGGGTTATGGCTACCCGGAGCTGTTCAGCATTGCAGGGGAATCTAAACGTGAGATTTTGCGCGCGCTGTTTATGCAAAAACTGCCGGATATGCTGGTTCTGTTCCTGCTTTTTATCCCCGCTTCCAGCCGGAGATTCTTCCGTCTGCAATAATGTGTATAATCGCAGCCCTCGTTATTCTTAAGGTTTTCATATGCAGTGCGCACTCTATGACGCGGGTCGCTGCCGCTCCTGTCAGTGGATAGAACAGCCCGTCTCGCAACAACTCACCGCCAAAATGGCCGACCTGCAACAGCTGCTGGCTGAACACGCGGTGGGGGAGTGGTGCGCACCTGTCAGTGGGCCGGAGCAGGGTTTTCGCAATAAAGCCAAAATGGTGGTCAGCGGCAGCGTGGAAAAACCGCTGCTGGGGATGCTGCACCGCGACGGCACGCCGGAAGATTTAACCGATTGCCCGCTCTATCCTGCTTCGTTTGAACCGGTTTTCGCCGCGCTGAAGCCTTTTATCGCCCGCGCCGGGTTAACGCCCTATAACGTGGCCCGCAAACGCGGCGAGCTGAAATACCTCTTACTCACCGAAAGCCAGCGCGATGGCGGCATGATGCTGCGTTTTGTGTTGCGCTCAGAAGCCAAGCTGGAACAGCTGCGCGCGGCACTGCCGTGGCTTCAGGAACAGTTACCGCAGCTTAAGGTGATTACGGCAAATATTCAGCCGGTGCATATGGCAATCATGGAAGGGGACCAGGAAATCTTCTTCACCGGGCAGCACGCACTGGGCGAAAGCTTTAACGATGTGCCGCTGTGGATCCGCCCGCAGAGCTTCTTCCAGACTAACCCGGTAGTGGCGAGCGCCCTGTACGCCACCGCCCGCGACTGGGTGCGGGCGCTGAACATCAAGCATATGTGGGATCTGTTCTGCGGCGTGGGCGGGTTTGGCCTGCACTGCGCCACGCCAGAGATGCAGCTCACCGGAATTGAGATCTCCGCCGAGGCTATCGCCTGCGCAACGCAATCGGCGGCCGAGCTTGGGTTAACGAATCTTCATTTCCAGGCGCTGGACTCCACGCAGTTTGCCACCGGCCAGGGCAAGGTGCCGGAGCTGGTGCTGGTGAATCCTCCGCGTCGTGGCATCGGTAAAGCGCTGTGCGACTACCTGAGCCAGATGGCGCCGGATTACATTGTCTATTCCAGCTGCAACGCGCAGACCATGGCGAAAGATATCGCTAACCTGCCTGGCTACCGCATTGAACGCGTGCAGCTTTTCGATATGTTCCCGCATACCGCGCATTATGAAGTGCTGACGTTGCTCGTTAAATATTAAACAAAATGTGAACTCTTCCACCCCGTGAAATCAGGTAAGCTTACGTCATAAGAAATGAATAAGGCTTACCCATGAAGCAGATCCTGCTGGTGGAAGACGACCACGACATCGCGGCGCTTCTGCGACTCAATTTAGAAGATGAAGGCTACGCCATCACCCACGAGCCCGACGGGGGCAACGCCCTGCAGCGTCTTGAAAAACAGCCGTGGGATGCGGTGATCCTCGACCTGATGCTGCCCAACGTTGACGGGCTGGAGATTTGCCGCCGCATCCGTCAGATGACGCGCTACCTGCCGGTCATTATTATCAGCGCCCGCAGCAGCGAAACCGACCGTATTACCGGGCTGGAAACCGGCGCCGATGATTATCTGGCTAAGCCGTTCTCGGTGCAGGAGCTGATTGCGCGCATTAAAGCGCTGTTTCGCCGCCAGCAGGCTATGGGGCAGGCGCAAACCGACGGTCAAATTCAGGCTCACGGGCTGACTATCGACCCACTTGCGCGCAGCGTGCTGCTTCACGGCCAGGTAGTGGATCTCACGCCGCGTGAATTCGAGCTGCTGTACTTCTTTGCCCGTCATCCCGGCGAGGTGTTTTCCCGGTTAGCGCTGCTGGAGCAGGTCTGGGGCTATCAGCACGAAGGCTATGAGCACACCGTTAACACCCACATCAATCGCCTGCGCATCAAGATTGAGAAGGACGCCGCCGAGCCGGAGATTATTCGCACCGTCTGGGGCAAGGGCTATAAATTTGCGGAGCCAAATCATGATGCGACGCTTTAGCCTGAGCCAGCGCCTGACGCTGCTGTTCATCCTGCTGATGATGCTCTGCGCCACCGTCGCCTGCGCGGTACAGCTCTACAGCAGCACGCAGTACGGTAACGCGATGGTGCAGCGGCTGTCGGGCGGGCTGGCGCAGCAGATCGTCCAGCGCGAACCGATTCTGGACGCGCAGGGCAGGGTCGACCGAACGTCACTCAAGCCGCTGTTTGACCGGCTGATGACCTTTAATCCGAGCGTTGAGCTGTACGTCGTCTCCCCGGATGGTGATATCCTGGCCGATGCCGCACCGCCGGGGCATATTCAGCGGCAAAAAATCGACCTGGCGCCGGTTCAGACCTTCCTGAGCGGTACCGCTATACCGATCCTGGGCGACGATCCGCGCAGCCAGAATAAAAAAGTCTTTAGCGCCACGCCGCTGCGGCAGGACGGCGAGCTAAAAGGCTATCTGTACATTATTTTGCAGGGCGAGGAGTCGAACGCGCTGGCGGAGATGGCCTGGCATAAGGCGCTGTGGAGCACGGTGCTGTGGTCATTGCTGTGGGTCGCGCTGTTTGGCCTGCTGGCGGGCCTGCTGATCTGGTACTGGGTCACGCGCCCGGTAAAACAGCTGACGGTCGAAGTCGCCGGGCTGGATCGGGACAGCATGAGCGCAATCAGGCAGCTGGCGGTAGAAATGCCTGACGCGACGGCAAAGGATGAAGTGGCGCTCCTGCGCAACAGCTTTATCGAGCTGGCGCGCAAAATCACCTCCCAGTGGGATCAGCTGGCTGACAGCGATCGCCAGCGCCGGGAATTTATCGCCAATATCTCTCATGATTTACGCACACCGCTGACCTCGCTCCTGGGCTACCTGGAAACGTTGTCGCTGAAATCCGCCACCCTGACCCCGCAGGAGCATCAGCAGTATCTGACGACTGCGTTGCGCCAGGGGCAAAAAGTACGCCATCTTTCACAGCAGTTGTTTGAGCTGGCGCGCCTGGAGCACGGCGGCATAAAGCCGCAGCGCGAGCGGTTCGCGATGGCGGAACTGATTTCCGACGTGGCGCAGAAGTTTGAGCTCACCGCCCGCACGCGCGAGGTGAATCTGCATATTGACGTGCCGGGACCGCTGCCGCAGGTGTTTGCCGACGTGTCGATGATTGAGCGCGTGGTGACCAATCTGCTGGATAACGCTATCCGCCATACGCCAACTGGTGGAGAAATTCGTCTGGCGGTATGGCAAGAAGGCGAGCAGTTGCAGGTGGAAGTGGCGGATAGCGGCATGGGTGTGGATGCAGCGTTGCGGGACGATCTGTTTGTGCGGCCTTCGGCGTTAAACACGCAGGCGTCGCGGGATAACCGTGGCGGGCTGGGGTTGTTGATTGTGAAGCGGATGCTGGAGCTACACGGCGGTGGGATCAGGCTGATGGAGTCGGTGAGTGGGGCGCGTTTTCGTTTCTTTGTGCCCTTATAGAGTTGCCGGATGGCGTTGCGCTTATCCGGCCTACAATTCCCCCCGTAGGCCGGGTAAGGCGAAGCCGTCACCCGGCAAAAACAATTACTGCGGGAACCACTGATCGCTGATTTTCTGATAGGTGCCGTCAGCTTTAATGGCTTTCAGGGCGCCGTTCAGTTTTTCCAGCAAGGCTTTGTTATCCGGGCGAACCGCGATACCCAGACCGGTACCGAAGTACTGTGGATCGGTGACTTTCCCGGTTGCTGTACCCAGCTGCGGGTTGGTTTTCAGCCACTCGTTCACCACGGCGGTGTCACCGAACACGCCATCAATACGGCCGTTTTTCAGGTCGATAATCGCATTCTGATAGCTGTCATAGGCCACGGTTTTCACTTCCGGATGTTTGTCCTGAAGGTATTTCTGGTGCGTGGTGCCGTTTTCCATACCGATGCGTTTGCCTTTCAGCTCGTCAAAGGATTTATAAGCACCTTTCTTCGCAATCACCACGGCGGAGTTCGCGTAGTACGGGTCGGTGAAGGAAACCTGTTTGCTACGCTCTGGCGTGATATCCATACCGGAGATCACTGCGTCGTATTTTTTGAATTTCAGCGACGGGATCAGGCTGTCAAAGGCGTGGTTGGTGAAAGTGCAGTCGGCCTGCATCTGTTTGCACAGCGCTTTTGCCAGGTCGATATCAAAACCGACGATCTGGTTGCTGGCATCCAGGGATTCAAAAGGTGGGTAAGTGGCAGATACGCCGAAATTGATTTTATCTGCGGCTGCTGCGCCAGCGGCGAAAGTTGCCAGTAATGCGGCCAGAACTAACTTTTTCATTTTAATGCTCCCGTCTGTCAATCTGTCTTATGCGCCGTGTCTGCGGCATGGACGTACAATGCCAGTGATTGAATTTATATGCAATAAAAATGATTAAATATTACTTAATAAATAAAAAAAGACGGGCAGTGTTTAGACTTGCCCGTCTTCGTAATTTGTGATTATGCAAATGCTGATTTAATTACGGCGTTCAAACGCCAGCGCTTTACGCTCGATTAAACGCATCATCAGCGTCAGCAAACCATTCACTACCAGATACACCAGGCCCGCTGCGCCAAACACCATGACATCGTAGGTGCGTCCATACAGAAGCTGCCCGTGGCCCATCACTTCCATCAGCGTAATGGTGTAGGCCAGAGAGGTACTCTTGAACACCAGCACCACTTCGTTGGAATACGATGAGAGCGCACGTTTAAACGCATACGGCAGCAGGATCGCCAGCGTGTCTTTCTTGCTCATCCCCAGCGCGCCGCAGGACTGCCATTGTCCTTGCGGGATCGCGCGGATCGCACCGTAAAACAGCTGCGTGGTATAGGCCGCGCTGTTCAGCGAGAGAGCAATCAGGGCACACAGCCACGGCTCGGAGAGCAGGTGCCAGATAACCGGGTAGTTCTGCAAAGACGGGAACTGCCCAGGCCCGTAGTAAATCAGGAAGATCTGCACCAGCAGCGGCGTACCGGTAAACAGGGTGATATAGCCGCGCACAATCCACACCAGCACCGGCGTTTTCAGCGTCAGGATGATGGTAAAAATGAGTGCCAGGATCAGCGCCACGATGATGGACGCCACGGTCAGCGTCAGGCTGGTGTGCAGCCCTTTCATCAGCTCGGGTAAATACTCAAGCATCAGCCTGGTCTCCGTTCAAAACGCGTTGCACGCAGGTCAATACGCTTAAGGATGTACTGACTCAGCAACGTGATCACCAGGTAGATAGCCGCAGCCACAATGTACCAGGTAAATGGCTCCTGGGTGCGGGTCGCGATACTTTTGGTTTGCAGCATCAGGTCGTTCACGCTGATAAGGCTCACCAGAGCCGTATCTTTCAGCAGAACCAGCCACTGATTGCCCAGCCCCGGCAGGGCATGTCGCCACATCTGTGGCATCACCAGACGGAAGAAGATCGCTGATTTCGACAACCCCAGCGCCTGGCCGGATTCCCACTGCCCCTGAGGCACCGCTTTTAGCGCGCCGCGCAGCGTCTGCGACGCATAGGCGGAATAGAGCAGGGAGAGCGCGATCACGCCACACAGGAACGGGCTGACGTCAAAATTCTCAATCTGCATCTGAATCGGGATCTGTACCACACCAAGATTGATGGTGAAGCCGTCAGACAGCATTAGCAGCAGCTGCGAGGAGCCGAAATAGATGAACAGGACTACCAGAATTTCGGGTAGCCCACGCAGCACGGTGACCAGCGCTGAGCCCGTCCAGGCGACGGGGAACCATTTAGCCGATTCCCACACCGCGAAGAACATCGCCAGCACCAGGCCGATAATGAGTGCACAAACGGCAAGGCCGACGGTCATCCCAGCGGCGCTTGCTAAAGGAAAAATTTCATTCATCAGGAATTACTTCTGGAACCATTTTTTGTAGATGGTTTCGTAGGTGCCGTCTTTCTTCACTTTTTCCAGCGCAGCGTTGAATTTCTGCTGCAGCTCAGTGTTGCCCTGACGAACGGCAATCCCCAGACCTGTGCCGAAGTAGTCCTTATCGGTCACTTTGTCGCCCACAGCGGCCAGTTTATCGTTGGCTTTCAGCCATTCGGTCACCACGGCGGTATCACCAAATACGCCATCGATACGGCCGTTCTGCAGATCCAGCTTCGCATTCTGATAGCTGTCGTAAGGAACGGTGGTGATTTCCGGATGTTTATCCATGATGAATTTCTGGTGCGTGGTGCCGTTCTGTACGCCCACTTTCTTGCCTTTCAGCTGATCAACAGAGGTGTACTTCCCTTTCTGACCAATGAACAGGGCAGAGTTGTCATAGTAAGGGGTAGTGAACAGAACCTGTTTTTCACGCTCAGGGGTGATGTCCATACCCGCCATGACGGCGTCAATACGGCGGAACTTCAGGCTTGGGATCAGGCTGTCGAACGCCTGGTTGCTGAAGGTACAGGTGGCATCGATCTCTTTACACAGGGCGTTAGCCAGATCGACATCGAAGCCAACAATTTTGTTGTTCGCATCGATGGATTCAAACGGAGGATAAGACGCTTCGGTAGCGAAACGAATAGTCTGGGCTGCGGTAGCGGAAAGGCTGACGCTCGCAAGCAGTGCTGCAATCAATACTTTTTTCATTATCATTTCCCTAACACATCAGTGAGATAAGTAATTTTTAAAGGCATCGGTTTGCGGATTTGTGAAGCAGCTTGCATCGCCTTGCTCGACGATAAATCCGTTTTCCATGTAGACCACGCGGCTGGCGGTTTTACGCGCCACTTCCACTTCATGGGTTACGATAACCTGCGTAATGTTGGTTTCCGCCAGCTCACGAATAATGCTTACGATCTGGGCGGTGATTTCCGGGTCGAGTGCCGCCGTCGGCTCATCAAACAGCAGTACGGCCGGTTCCATCATCAGGGCGCGGGCAATGGCCACACGCTGCTGCTGACCACCGGAAAGGTGCAGTGGATAACGATCGCTGTAAGGCTTAAGACGCAGACGTTCCAGCAGTTTTTCGGCACGAGCCATCGCCTGATCTTTGCTTAAACCGAGCACACGACAAGGCGCTTCAATCAGGTTTTGCAGTACGGTCAGGTGCGGCCAAAGATTGTATTGCTGAAATACCATGCCCACGTTCTGACGCAGTTCGCGAATGGCTTTATCAGACGGCGTTTTCGCGAAATCAAAGTGGTTACCGGCAATCGCCAGCGTACCTGAACGAGGCATTTCAAGCAGATTGAGGACACGCAGAAGGGAGCTTTTGCCTGCGCCGCTTGGGCCGAGCAAAACCAGCGTTTCGCCCTCGGGGCAGTTCAGCGTGATGTCGAACAGCGCCTGGTGTGCGCCGTAGAAGCAGTTAATGCCGTTTAGTTTAATACTCATCGGGGCAGTCTTTACTCATCCAGGCAATCTATAGCAATTGAGGCCGCAGATAGTACCGTTGACAGAATAGTTATGCAATATTTATGCGTTAAAAGTTAAATATAACCCGTAATACCTTCTAAACATAGCACAAAATAGCGAAGGGCAATGGCGGCGAGTATAAATGTCGGCATTCCGCATGAAATGCCGCACATTTTACGGGGTTAACAATTTTGTAACGGATGGTTTAGCGGTTCTCAATCGACTGGCGCAGTGTGCCTGCCGGGGCATGAACACTGCCTCCCACGTAGCGTACATCGTCGATAGCCCAGCACTGCCCTTCGCGGATCATCAGCACTTCATCCTGCCAGGATTGGGTTCCCTGGGTCAGTTTCACGCGCAGAGGAATGTTTCGCGCATCGGTATTAGGAATGGTGGATGCGCTGGCAACTTCGGCGCTGTCAGGGAGTGTTGTGCGGCTGGAGAACGGATCGTCTTTCAGCAACGTATTATGCTGCGGATCGCGACTTGCATCGTTCAGCAGTTTCGCCAGACCATCGCTCAGATACGGGCGCAGCGCGGTAATGTCGTTACTGCGGTGCTGAATACGATAATCATAGAACTGCTGCGCCACGGCATCCGGGCCACCGTCTATGCAGGGGCCGCTGCGCGTTCCGATATCCTTAAAAGCCGGCGTAACCGTCGTGGTGCAGGCGCTGAGCACCAGCGCGCATGGCACTAAAAGCGTTAAAGCAGAGTAGCGCATGTTGATTTCCTTATTTATTAACTATCCTTTCAATCATAGCGTAACGAACCGATAATGCTGGCTGAGTTGCACGCTAAGGCATTGAACGCTAAAGAAGGAGAGAAACGATGCAGTTTTCAACAACGCCAACCCTGGAAGGGCAGCCGATCATCGAGTATTGCGGTGTGGTAACGGGCGAAGCCATCCTGGGCGCGAATATCTTCCGCGACTTTTTTGCCGGGATCCGCGACATCGTCGGCGGGCGCTCTGGCGCGTATGAAAAAGAGCTGCGTAAAGCGCGCGAAATCGCGTTCAAAGAGCTGGGCGAGCAGGCCAAAGCCCTGGGCGCTGATGCGGTTGTCGGGATTGATATCGACTACGAAACGGTGGGCAAAGATGCCAGTATGCTGATGGTGAGCGTCAGCGGCACGGCGGTGAAAACCCGTCGATGAAGCGTTTGCTCTCCACGCTCCTGCTGGCGCTGTTGCTGGCAGGGTGTGCCGCTGAAAAAGGCATTGTCGATAAAGGCGCGTACGAGCTGGATACCCGTCATCAGGCGCAGGCGGCATACCCGCGTATAAAGGTGCTGGTTATTCACTACACCGCCGATGATTTTGACAGCTCGCTGGCAACACTGACGGATAAAAACGTCAGCTCTCATTATTTGATCCCCGCACAACCCCCCACACCTGACGGTAAACCGCGCATCTGGCAACTGGTGCCGGAGAGTGAGCTTGCCTGGCACGCGGGCATCAGCTTCTGGCGTGGCACGAACCGTATAAATGATACCTCTGTGGGGATTGAGCTGGAAAACCGCGGCTGGCAAAAAACGGGCGGAGACAAAATGTTCACGCCGTTTGAACCGGCGCAAATTGCCGCGCTTATCCCGCTTGCCAAAGACATTATTGCCCGTTACCACATCAAACCGGAAAACGTGGTCGCGCATTCCGATATCGCCCCACAGCGCAAAGACGATCCTGGCCCGCTGTTCCCGTGGCGTGAGCTTGCGCAGCAGGGAATTGGCGCATGGCCCGATCCGGCGCGCGTCGCGTTCTATATCAATGGCCGACCGCCCTATCAGCCGGTGGAAACTGCCGCATTGCTGGATTTACTCGCGCGTTACGGTTATGAGCTCCCGGAAAATAGTACCGAGGCTCAGCAAAAGCGGGTGATTACGGTATTTCAGATGCATTTCCGCCCACAACGCTGGAATGGTGTTGCTGATATAGAAACAATGGCAATTGCCGAAGCACTTTTAGAGAAATACGGGCAGGGGTGATCCTTCGGTATCCCCCGAATGCCTGGGCTTTCCCATGTTTTTCTTGAGATTAATCTTAAGTTCAAACTCAATTAATTTATAGTTAATTGACTTAAAATTACCCGCGTTTAATATAGACGTATAGCTTGCTAAGCATCTTCAGGGATTATGTTAATACTGCTTATCTATATTCAGTAACTGATCCTGGTTTTGATTCAACAATGCGCCGGATAATTTAATTAACGGGCGTATGTTCTCTATATTATTAATTTAATCATCTTAAACGGGTATAACAATGTTAAGCATTTATGGTAAAAAACTGCGTCCGCACGATGAAATGGAAGCCATTATTTCAGCAACATCAGGGTACAAAGAAAAAACGTTAAAAAAATGGCAAAAAATCTCAACGGCAGATTCTGAGTATATTCATATTATCGTCAGCGGTGAAATTGAGTTCCGCCGTGTATCTGACGAGTTGTGCGTGTTTACCTTACAAGGGCAGTGCATTTTTGGTCTGTCAGCTATTTTCTATAACTCTTCTCATATGTACGCTCTGGTGCGTGCAAACACGGTGGTACGCTCTATCAAAAAAGACGATTTTGCGCGCCTGATGACAGAGAAAAACCTGTGGCCTGAGCTGACCAAAGTGCTGTCATGGTATATCTGCCTGCTGAGCAAGCGCGATGACGTGCTGGTTGCCCGCAGTGCTTATTCCGTTGTCCGCGAATTTTTACTTGAGATCAATGAACTGATTGTACACCATCAACGTGATATTAACGTTTATGATTACATTCAGGAATACACCAACCTGGCGCGTAGTACCATTATTAAAATTCTCTCCGACCTGAAAAAAGGTCAGTATATTGTTGTCGAAAAGGGTCGCCTGATTAATATGACAACATTGCCGGAAAAATATTGATTATTCCAGCTGGTCTCCTTTCCTGGCTAAAGGAGACTCTTTAATTCCCTGGTGAATACTGTGTGATTGTGAAATATCCTGCGTTTCGTCAACGGGCGGCGCGGGAATTTTCCCCTGCGAGTAATCCTGCTGTTGTTCCTGCAATGCCTGCTTAAATAATTCTTTTAAAGATGAATCGTTATTATCCGTACTGTCGGAGGCATTCTCATGCGCATCTGTTCCTGGCAAGGTATCCCGTGAAGTGTCATGCGCAACATTACCCTCCGGTGCTTGTTGCCAGTCGGTATCATCGCTATTGAGCGGCAGATCCTGCATGGCGGGAAGATGTGCACTCTCATGCTGAGGCACCGGTTTCGGTTGCGGGTGCGGGAACGGTTTGCTCACGTACACATAATGCATATCTGAAAGCTGGGTTTCCGGTCTTGCGATACTCACTTTTACCGGCTCTGGCGCCGGGTGTCGCAGGTTCCAGTAAATGTGGGCATACACCCCGGCAATCAGCATGGCGCACAAACCTGCCATCCATAACAGGAACAGGCCGACGATCTTGTTAAATCCGGGAAAACGATACGAAAACCAGACGGCTTCCCCGGTGGTGTAGCTGCGCTGGGCTGCAAGACATATCGTGGACATTATGATTTTTTCTCCTGCGTTTTCGCCCCGGCCGCTGCCTGGGATGCCTGGATAAGAACGCTTGGGGTGGTGTTGGTCACCCGCATCAGCTGCATCAGGGTGTCTTCACCTGGAATACCATCCACATGCAGGTTCATTTGTTGCTGGAATATACGGGTGCGTTGCATTAATTCCGCCGTCCAGCTCTGGGCCTGCGTTTCCGGCCGGGAAAGCGCCTGGCTCAGCTGACTGTCGAGCCACGCAATATCTTTATTGCTGCTGGCGGCGCTGATCTCATCTTTACCCGCGGGCGTCAGACGATGCAGCTGGGTGTAATTCCCGGTGGCATGTTGGTTGAACCAGCTGCGGCTCACCTGCCAGGTGCGGTTATTCATTAACAGATCCATAGAGTCACTCCCGGCGCGGGCAACAACGGCATAGTTAAGATGATTGCCGGTTTTCAGTTCACTCACCCACGGGTAACCTTCCTGTGCCAGCTCTGCCACCGTGGCACGACCTTGTTTGCACATCAGGTTCACCTTCGCCGCGTTCTGGCACAGCGCATCCTCCGCCGAGGCATCGTAACCCCACATGAGATACAGCTGATGCATGGCATCCGGCTGATTAACCATTTCGTCATCAATAGCGGGGATCACCGGCGCCTTCACCTGCGGTTTTTGCTGTTTCCAGCTCGCCGGAACCGGCAGCTGAACAGGCAGTGTTGCGCTAAGGGTGGAGGTCAGATACCAGCCACAGGCGGCGAAGAGTACAGAGGCAAATAAGCCGACGGTAGCCAGCCGCTGGCGATGGCTGACCGGCGGAAGAACTTCGCCTGCCGCGAGGCGTAAATGACGCGGCCCAACCACCGGCGCGCGCTCTGTCCATGCGGCCAGCATCGAAAGATGGGCAAGCTCATTCAGTTTACTGAAGTTGCCTTTGGTCAGGGCGTGGAGTTTACGCACGCGGGCAGGGGCCAGAGGGGATGTTTCAGCGCCATGCGCTTCACACTGAGCCTGCACATAACTGAGAAATTCGCGGCAGGTCAGCGCCCGGATAGTGTGGTGCGTATGCACATATTCCCGAAGACCGGACTGCGCCAGCAGGTGAGCTTCCTGTTCGGCTGCGCCCATCAGTACCACTGACAATGAAATCTCAAGCTCCTGAGCGCGGGTCAGCAACATGGCGAGCAGGTCATGGCAGCTCTCTTTCATCGCTTCGATATGCGAAATCACCAGCACCTGATGCGTTACTTTGCGTGAGGGGTACGCCTTCTGCCAGTGGCCCAGTACCGTATCAATCGCCTGAATACGGGACGCACTCTCTTTGGTTCCTGGGTGGAGTTTATACAGCAGGCTGCTGGCGCTCAGTTTCGGGAAGGCGTTAATGGCCAGGACTGTCTGGTCGCCTTTCTTTAAGGCATCACTAAACTGACGGGTCAGTTGGGCATCGTTGCAAAAGAGTCCGGTTACCCCCGCCTGCCGGGTTTTTTCTTTCAGCAGGTTAAAGACATCCTGGTGATAGGGAACGAAAAAGTCGCCTGACAGGCGAGTGACTTTTCTGAATGGCGGAGTGTGAAAGTTGAAATGACTCTGATACATAACGTCTTACCGGCTCTTTATATGAATAGCAATGGTGCGAAAAGTAAGATAAGCCAGGAGTTTGGGCAATTAATAACCAGGGTAAAAATAACCTCCCGGCATGTCCTAACATCAGTTTATTTAACGGTCAATATTTTTCTGTATGAAAGTTAATGGCAAAGCCTGTGGTCGATACAAAACCGCCTGACTATTATTTTCATCACATATTGGCGCAGCACGCTGCTGCTTATTTTTGCTTTGCTAAAGGCCAGATGAATAATGAGGTTCTCATTTCTTTCCCGGTTGATTACGCCCTGTATTATGTTTGTATTGCTGATTTTTTGTGGTCAGCAAGGGTATGTCATCATTAAAGATTATAAAAAAGTTACCACTAAGTTAGCTAATGCTGATAAGCAGCCGAAAAAAAGTCGCCGTGAAGAGAAAGACTTTGCCCTTTTTACGGCCGCGGTACGTCAGGTTAACCAGCCGCAAGCGGTTAAAGCACCATTGGCCGCAGAGGTTGAAGGCATCGTAAGCAGTGACGACGCCTGGCTTTCCTTTGCCATGATCAAGACCTCTGGCGGGCAAAAAAGCTACCGCGAAGGGGAAGCCCTGACCGGGTTTAACGATGCGTTTATCGAAGAGATTAATAAAGATAATGTGGTGGTTAATTACGAAGGTACTACGCAGGTATTGGCATTAAAGAAACCTGATTATTTTAAAGGGGGCGTGGAGAGCGGCCCGGTAACCAAATCGACAAAAGATGCTGGCGCTGACAGCCTGCATCTTGATGATTATCTGGTGTTAAAGCCGTTAATCGAAAAAGGCCAACTGGAAGGCTATAACCTTAATCCACGGAATGCATCTTCTTTCTTCAGCCATTCCGGGCTGGAAAAGGGCGATGTGGCGGTGAAAATTAATTCAGTCGATATGACCGAAGCGTCACAGGCGAAAAATATTATTGCTAACTGGTCGAAAATGAAAGAGGCGGAGGTCGTCGTCAGGCGTCATGCGCACCTTGAAAATATTCGGGTTAATGTTCTAAACAATTAACAAGTGTACAGACATGAAGAAATTTCCATGGGCGTGCGTGGCGCTTACCGCATTGTCGTTATATTCCGGTTCGCTGTTTGCAGCAAACTTTAGCGCCAGTTTTAAAAATACCGATATTCGTGAGTTTATCGATACGGTAGGCCGTAATTTAAATAAAACCATTCTGGTCGATCCTTCCGTTCAGGGAACGGTATCGGTCAGAACCTATAACGTGCTGACGGAAGACGAATATTATCAGTTCTTCCTGAGCGTGCTGGATCTGTACGGTTTGTCGGTGATCCCGATGGATAACGGTATGGTGAAAGTGGTGCGTTCAAGCGTGGCGCGTACCGCAGGGGCCCCGATTGCCGACAGTAAAAATCCGGGCAAAGGGGATGAAATTATCACCCGCGTGGTGCGTATGGAGAACGTCCCCGTGCGTGAACTGGCTCCGCTTCTGCGCCAGCTCAACGATGCCTCGGGCATTGGCAACGTGGTGCATTTCGAGCCGTCTAACGTGCTGTTATTAACCGGTAAAGCCTCGGTGGTAAACCGTCTGGTAGACCTGGTTGAGCGCGTCGATCGCTCCGGGATGCAGCGCCGTGAAATCGTCCCGTTGCGCTATGCCTCCGCCAAAGAGCTTTCCGATATGTTGAACAACCTCAACAACGAAGAGCAGAAAGGGCAGAACGCACCGCAGCTGGCAACCAAAGTGGTGGCGGATGACGAAACCAACAGTCTGGTGATCAGCGGGTCGGAAGATGCGCGGGCGCGTACCCGCTCGCTTATCGGTCAGCTGGATCGTGAGCAGAATAACGAAGGCAACACCCGCGTGTTCTACCTCAAGTATGCCAGCGCCACCAAAGTGGTTCCGGTCTTAACCGGGATTGGCGAACAGCTGAAAGACAAAGCGGGTGCGGCAAAAGCGAAAACCGCCACTACCGCAACCGACCTGAATATTACGGCGGATGAATCCACCAACTCGCTGGTGATCACCGCCCAGCCAAACGTCATGAGCTCGCTGGAGAAGGTTATCGACAAGCTCGATATTCGTCGTCCGCAGGTGCTGGTGGAGGCGATCATTGCTGAGGTCCAGGACGGAAACGGACTGGATCTCGGTGTGCAGTGGACGGGTAAACACGGTGGGGTGCAGTTTGGTGCCACCGGATTACCGATTAGCCAGGTGAAGGATGGCACCCTGAAAGGGGCGAGTTTCACCGGGATGGCGACCGGCTTCTTTAACGGCGATTTCGGTGCGCTGATGACGGCGCTCTCGACCGAAGGCAAAAACGACATTCTCTCCACGCCGAGCGTGGTGACGCTGGATAACAAAGAGGCCTCGTTCAACGTGGGCCAGGATGTGCCGGTGCTCTCCGGCTCGCAAACCACCAGTGGCGATAATGTCTTTAACTCCGTAGAGCGTAAAACGGTGGGGACGAAGCTGAAGATTGTTCCGCAGATCAACGACGGCGACATGATCCATCTGAAGATTGAACAGGAAGTCTCCAGCGTGGATAACAGCGCCACGGAAGACGCCAGCCTCGGCCCGACCTTCAACACGCGCACCATTAATAACGAAGTGATGGTGCACAGTGGCCAGACGGTTGTGCTGGGTGGTCTGATGGAAAACGTCACCAAACAGTCGGTATCGAAAGTGCCGCTGCTGGGCGATATCCCGCTGGTGGGGCAGCTTTTCCGCTACACCTCGCAGGATACATCTAAACGCAACCTGATGGTCTTCATTCATACCACCGTGTTGCGTGATGACGATAACTACAGCGCGGCAACCAAAGAGCGTTACGACCAGATGCGTGCGCGCCAGCAGCAGCGTATTGAAGAGAAGAAACTGGGCATTCTTGCCCCCACGGATAATGCCGTGTTGCCTTCCTTCCCTGCACAGAACGGTGCGGCACCGGTGAAAGCCAGCGCCACACGCAATCCGTTCAAAGAGTAGCGGGGGTGTAACGTGGACGAACTGAGTAAATTTCTGTGCAGCGGCAGCTACGCGAAAGATAACGGCATCCTGTTTTACAGCGACGATGTCTATGTCCGTGACGATGTTCCGGCGTTTGCGCTGCTGGAGATGCGCCGGGTGCTGGGACGCTCATTCGTTCCCGTCACCCTGACAGCGGAAGCGTTTGAAGAGATGCTGGCGAAAATCTGGCAACAGAACAGCGGTGTCTCGCAACAGCTGGTTGACGACATGGATGCGGATATCGATCTGATGGCGTTAACCGAGGAGATCCCCGATAACGAGAATCTGCTGGATAACGACGAAAACTCTCCGGTGATCCGCCTGATCAACGCCATTCTTGGCGAGGCGGTAAAAGAGGGCGCGTCGGATATTCATATCGAAACCTTCGAACGCACGCTGAGTATCCGTTTTCGTGTCGACGGCGTGCTGCGACCGGTGCTGCAACCCGCGCGTAAACTCGCGCCGTTGCTGGTATCGCGTATCAAGGTGATGTCAAAACTCGATATCGCGGAAAAACGCCTGCCGCAGGATGGCCGTATTTCGCTGCGCATTGGCCGCAAGGCTATCGACGTGCGTGTGTCCACCATTCCATCGCAGTATGGCGAGCGCGTGGTCATGCGTTTGCTCGATAAAAGTAACCTCAAGCCGGATATCAACAAGCTCGGCCTGATTGATGAAGAGCTGGAAAAGTTAAAGGGGCTGATTGACCGCCCGCACGGCATTATCCTGGTCACCGGGCCGACAGGCTCCGGTAAAAGTACCACCCTGTACGCCATTCTTTCGGCGCTTAATGGCCATGAACGCAACATTCTGACCGTAGAAGACCCGATTGAGTATGAGCTGGAAGGGGTGGGACAGACACAGGTTAACCCGCGCGTGGACATGACCTTTGCCCGCGGGCTGCGCGCGATCCTGCGCCAGGACCCGGATGTGGTGATGATCGGGGAAATTCGTGACGGTGAAACCGCGCAAATTGCGGTGCAGGCGTCGCTAACCGGTCACCTGGTCATGTCTACGCTTCACACCAACAGCGCCGCGGGGGCGATTACGCGTCTGCGGGATATGGGGCTGGAATCGTTTTTAATTGGTTCATCGTTGCTCGGTGTCATTGCCCAGCGTCTGGTGCGTCGGCTGTGTACTCACTGCCGTACGACCAGTCCGCTGGACGACAATGAAAAAGTGCTGTTCAGCTTTATGGACACTCCGCCAAAAGCAATTTATCGCGCCGTGGGGTGCGAATATTGCCGCCAGAGCGGCTATCAGGGACGTGCGGGCATTCATGAATTCCTGGTGGTAGACAGCACCATGCGTCGCGCCATTCATGAAAATAAAGATGAAATGTCCATCGAAACGCAGCTTTTTAAGCAGGCCTATAGCCTGCGGGAAAACGGTCTGCTGAAGGTGATTAGCGGCGTCACATCACTTGAAGAGGTGATGCGAGTCACTGCCGAACGTGGAGGCGATGACTGATGGCCTTCTACGCATGGACGGCAACGGACGCCGCGGGGAAAACCCGGCGCGGCACGTTGCAGGCCGAGGGGCAAAAGCAGGTTCGCCAGATACTGCGCGAACAGAAGCTGATGCCGGTCAGCATTACCGAAACCCGCGAGAAGGCGGCGGCGGGGAAAGCCGCAACCGGCGCCAGGCTCTCCACGCCGGTGCTGTCGATGTTTACCCGCCAGCTCTCGACGCTGGTCAACGCCGCCTTGCCGCTGGAAAGCGCGCTCAAGGCGATTTCGAAACAGACGGAAGACAAAAAGCTGGCATCGATGGTGGTGGAGATCCGCGAAAAAGTGGTGGAAGGGCATACGCTGTTTGACGCTTTTAGCCAGTTTCCGCGCACCTTCGACAAGCTCTACTGCACGCTGGTGATGGCGGGTGAGAAAACCGGGCACCTGGGCGATGTGCTGGAAAAGCTGGCGGAATACAACGAACAGCGCCAGAAAATGAAAAGTAAGCTGACGCAGGCGATGGTCTACCCGATCACCCTGACGGTGGTGGCGATTGCGGTGATCAGCATTCTGCTGGTGGCGGTGGTTCCGCAGGTGATTGAACAGTTCACCCATATGAAACAGCAACTGCCGATAACCACCCGTACGCTTATCGCCGTGAGTGATTTCTTGCAGGCCTATGGGATTTACATCGCCGGTAGCCTGGCGGGCGCGTTTGTCGGGTTCAAAACCTGGATCAGAAACGGCAAAAACCGTTTTCGCTGGCACAGCTGGCTGGTAAACGGTTCGCCGATTAAAAAGCTGGTGTGCGCCATTAACAGCGCCCGCTACATCCGCACCCTGAGTATTTTGCAGGCGAGCAGTGTCCCGCTGCTGGAAGGGATGTATATCGCGATGGACGGTATCGAAAACCTCTGTGCGCGACAGGTCCTGGAGCAGGCGGCTGATACCGTTCGCCAGGGGGCGTCATTATATGCGGCACTGGAACAGGCGAAACTCTTCCCGCCAACCATGCTGTATATGATTGCTTCCGGTGAAGAGAGCGGTGAATTAGGCAACTTAATGGATCGCGCGGCAGAAAACCAGGAATCCGCGTTACAGCACCGCATTACATTAACACTGTCGGTTTTTGAACCGGCGCTGGTGGTACCAATGGCGACGATAGTTTTATTTATCGTGTTGTCAATATTACAACCGCTTCTGCAACTTAATAACATGGTAGGTTAATTAAATGGCTATAAAACGTAAAAACCTGGCTCGCCAGGCGGGCTTCACATTGCTCGAATTAATGGTGGTAATTGTTATTCTCGGCGTTCTGGCGAGTATGGTCGTACCCAACCTGATGGGCAATAAAGAAAAAGCGGATGCCCAGAAAGCCACCAGCGATATTGTTGCGCTCGAAGGTTCACTCGATATGTATAAGCTGGATAACCACCGTTATCCCACCACCGAACAAGGCTTGCAGGCGCTGGTGACAAAGCCTGAGATTGCGCCAATCCCGAATGGATACCGCGCGGATGGCTATATTCGCCGCCTGCCGCAAGACCCATGGGGAAATGATTATCTGCTGGTTAGCCCAGGCGAACACGGTGCTGTAGACGTATTTTCTGCAGGCCCCGACGGTGAAGCGAATACTGCGGATGACATCACCAACTGGTCACTCGACAAACAAGCAAAATAATGAAAAAGCAACGTGGCTTTACATTGCTGGAAATTATTCTGGCGCTGGTGATATTTGCCAGTTGCGCCATGATGGTGGTGTCAACAATACCGTCACGCAGTGGTGCGGACATATTTGGCCAGCAATTAAAAGCCCTTGTGGATTATGGTTCCGATCGTGCAGTGATGGACGGAAATATCGTCGGGCTGGTTATTACGGCTGAAAAATATCAGCTGGTGACGCTTGAAGATAAAAATGGCGAGCGGCACTGGGTGCCATTATCTGCCGGGCGAATTACCACCCGCGGGGATTTTCCCGAAGAGATGCACGTTTCGCTTTCCCCGCAGCGACTGGCCGCCACGACAGATGCCGAACCACAAATCGTCTTTCTGCCTGACGGGGAGATCGGCCGTTTTACGCTTGCGTTGCAAAGCTACGACAAACAGCACCATTTCCGCGTTGTGTCGCAGGGCGCGGCGCCCGTCTCGGTGGAAAACGATGACTAAACGCAGAACGACGCAAAAAGGCATGACGTTGCTGGAGGTGATGGTCGCCCTGGTTATCTTTTCCACCGCTGCGCTGGCGCTGATGAACTCCGTCTCCCTTAACGTGCGTTTCACCCACGGCCTTGCCGAAACATTGCAGGCCAGCTGGGTGGCCGAAAATCAGCTGGCGGAGGCACAGCTCAGCAAAAGTGACTTCCCGGATGCGGAAGAACAGGGCACAGAGCTGATGGGCGGGCGCAGCTGGAACTGGCACAAGCAGCGGGTAAAAACCGCCAGCAACGTCTGGGCCAATGAAATTCGGGTCTATGCCGAAGGTGATGAAAGCCAGCCGGTGATTGCGCTGAGCATTATTCCGCCAGGAGAGAGCAAGTGAAGAACACGCAACGCCAGCGCGGTTTCACCCTGCTGGAGATCATGATTGCGCTCACCATTTTTGCGGTGATCAGCACGCTCGCCTGGCAAATTCTGGACGGCGCGATGCGTACCAGCTCGGCAACAGATGCCAGCGCGGCAAAGCTTAACCAGCTCCAGCGCGCCTGGAGCCTGATGGAGCGTGATTTCTTTCAGCTTCAGGCGCGCGCGCCGCGTAATGAACCGGATGTGTTTCGCCAGGATGAGAATGCCATCGAACTGACCACGCTCAATGGCGTGAGCGGAACGGTGCAGCTGGAGCGTGTGCGCTGGCGGCTGGAAGAGGGGGTTTTGTACCGCGATGTCTGGCCCGCTATCGATGGCCCGGAAACGATAAAACCGGATGAAGTGCCCGTCGTGCGCGAGGTGAAATCGATGCAGTGGCGTTTTTACCTGAAGGGCTGGCAGAAAAGCTGGACGGATAACACCCATCAGCCCGAAGGCGTTGAGCTGAGCCTGACGATGGATAATGGCGATACCTGGCGCTGGGTATTCACCACTCCCGGAGATGTGCCTGAGGTTGCGGCTGCTCCGGAGAAAAAAGATCAACAAGCACCGGCAGCGCCGGACGCAGCGCCCGCACCAGCGGCGCTGCAGAATACCACAGGAGCGCAACCATGAGCAGGGGGAACAAACAGCGGGGCGTTGCCCTGCTGGTGGTGCTGATCCTGCTGGTGATGATGTCGGCGCTGGCGGCCAAAATCAGTCAGCAGTTCTGCCGCAATCTGCAAAAAACGCACTACCAGGTGAGTCAGCAGCAGTTGCGCTGGGCCATGCTGGCGCAGGAAAAGGTGGTGAAAGACACCCTGCAAACCGATGCCAGCGGTGAAAGCAAAGCCCTGGCACCCGAGGGTGACTGGCATCAGCCGCTGGAGACCCAGGGCGATAACTACACGGTGGTGAGCCAGGTTGAGGATGCGCAGGACTGTTTCAACGTCAACAACCTGCTGGCTGCCGATCAATCCGCTCCGGTGCAAAACGCGCCTGCCGTGGCGGAAAAGCCGCGCAAAGAGCAGATTGTTGAGCAAATCCTGACCGATAGCGGTATCAGCCAGACCACCGCCGAAGAGGTCTATCTCCAGCTGGTGGATTACCTCGATGGCGACAGCACCACGGTAAAAGAGGGTGCCGAAAGTGACGCCTGGGCAGGAGTTGTCCCGGCGCGGCAGCCCGCGAATCAGATGATGCGCAATATTGCTGAAATCAAGCTGTTGCCTGCGTTTCCCGTATCGGCGTATCCGAAAGTCAGCGCGCTATTATGCGCGCTGCCGGACATGGCCACGAAGGTGGATGTGAACACCCTCAAGCCGGAGAACGCGTCCGTACTGGCGGCGCTGTTCCCGGGGAAGTTAACCAAAGATGACGCCGTCCGGCTGCTTGATGCTCGTCCCGAAGGGGGTTTTGAAAGCGTGGAGGCGTTCAGCAAAGCGCTGGAGCAAAACTACCCGCAGTTAAAAGACGATTTGCCGCAGGTTGCAGAGCTGATAGCCATCAATAGCCGCTATTTTCGCGTCAACTATACCGGCAACACTGACGATTTAACGCTTCGCGTGGTCAGCCAGCTTCAGGTGAATAACGAAGCCGGCGAGATTGTGACGTGGCAACGTCGTTACCGAATGATTGAATAACAAAAGTCGATATCTATGAAACAGGTCCTTTTTATTCGTCCCGACAGCCGCGAGGACGGGAAATTATGGTGGTGCGGATCCGGTAGCCAGCAGGTTGAAGCGCTGGATAACCTGGCGGCACTCAGTGCACTTGCCAGCCATCCGCTGGCCGAACGCGTATGCTTGTTGCTCCCGGCGAGCGACATGATCTTCCGTCACTTTACTCTGCCTAAAAAAGGCATGACATCGCCAGCCACGGCGTTCTCATGGATGGCGGAAGAGACATTAATTGGCGAGGTGGACAACCTTCACTGGACGGTGCTTAACAAAAAAGGCCGTGAAGTGGACGCTGTGGCGATCGATGCCACGCGTCTGCGTCAGTGGTTAGCCTGTTTTCGTGAGGCGGGCTTAAACGTCATTCAGGCGTTACCGGATGCCTGGCTGCTGCCTTGCGCCACGGGCGGCAGCACGCTTGTTGCACTGGAAGATAACTACTGGCTGCGTCTGGCACCGGCTTCGGCCTGTGAGGTGGACGGCGCACTGCTCCCGATGCTAATGCAGAAAGCCGGAGAAGGTGAAGTGCGTTGTTACGGTGATGTTCCGCACGGGATTGAGGTGGATGAAACGTTGCCCTGGCAGCACCCGCTGGCGCTGATCCAGCCCCAGTGGCAGACGTGTAAAATCAATGTGTTGCACGGCGAGTTCAGCTCGCGTGGCGCGCAGAAAGGGGTAACGAAAGGCGTAAAGGCGATGATCGTTGCCGCCGGTTTGCTGTCGCTCGGCTTGCTGTTAGGCCCGCGTGTGGCGATGGCCTGGATGCTGGTGCAGGAAGAAAACCAGGTTCAGCAGGAGATTGTGCAGGTTTATCAGCACCACTTCCCCAGTATGCGCCAGCAGACCAACATCAAATACCATTTTGGCCAGAACATTAAGAAACAGCGCAAAGGGATCTTCCTGCAACTGGATGAGCTTGAAAAAGCGAAACAGGCCGTGCCGACGATGGAAATTGAGTCACTGGAATATGATGCATCGCAAGGCGTACTGACCCTGAGCGTCAGTGCACAAACCCCGCAGGCATCACAGGAATTCGTTAACCAGACGCACGCTAATTTTGATTTTGCGTTACAGCCCGTTTCAAAAGAGGCGCCTTATACCGCGATGATCACAGGGAAATATAGATGAAAGAGAGAATTGCTCAGCTGAAATCGCGTTATCAGAATTACAGCGCCAGAGAAAAAATAATCTTAAAAGTATGTGCCGCCGCAATAAGCTGCGCGGTGGTGTATTACGCCGGGGTGATCCCGCTGGATAATATGATTCAAAGCAGTAAATCAACGCTGACACGGCAAACGGAAACCCTGAACTGGATGCGTGAGGAAATTGATAAAAACCATCTTCAGATGCTTCAGGTTAAAACGAATAACCCGCGCAGCGTGGTAGAAAATAGTGCTCACGAGATTCATTTAGCGCTGAGTGATTTACGCCAGGATGGGCAGACATTATCGTTCGTGGTTAACCGGGTTAATGTATATGAATTAAAAAACTGGTTACGCGAAATCAACCAGACGTCGGGGATCCGCTTGCAGAAAATGAACCTTACGCCTGTTGACCATATCAGCGATGTTAAAGCCGAAATTCAACTGACCTGGATGAAAATAGCATGAATACCTTCGCACTGATCCGGGAGGCATACCCTGTTGTATTTCCCGTCATGAGTGTGGTGTTAGGCGCAATAACGGGCAGTTTTCTGGGAGTTGTGGCAGAGCGCGTACCGGCAATGGTGATGGAAGAGGAGGGATGCGGCAATTTGCTGTTCCCCGGCTCGCAATGTCCGGGATGTCAGCATTCGCTGCGGGTATGGGAGAACATTCCGCTGCTGAGCTGGCTTTTTCTGCGCGGGCGTTGCAGCCAGTGCCGCACGGCGATCCCACTGCGTATCTTCCTGATTGAGCTTTTCACCGCGCTATTTTTTGGCACAACGGCCTGGTGTGTGCCGGATATGCAGGCGCTGCTCGCGCTCTGGCTGCTGGCTGCATTTCTCCTGCCGCTGGCAATGATTGACGCGCAGCATCAGTTACTGCCCGATTGCCTGACGCAGCCGCTGCTGTGGGCAGGGCTTCTCTTTCATACGTTCGATCATTCTCTGCCATTGCGCGATGCGCTTTTTGGCGCAGTGGCGGGGTATCTTTCGCTGTGGCTGGTGTACTGGGCTTTTCGCCTGGCAACCGGGCGTGAAGGGCTGGGTTACGGTGATTTTAAGCTGCTGGCAGCATTGGGGGCATGGTGCGGCTGGCAGGCATTACCTTCTGTTGAACTGATTGCGGCATTAAGTGGGATTGTTGGTTATTTCATATTTAATAATTTAAATAAAAATAACCAAACTATTTCTTTTGGTCCTTATTTATCTGTTGCTGGCATGGTTGTTTTTATCGGGAAGATATTCGCTGTCACATTCTGAACGCGCAGGTCAAGGTTTTTTGAAATTTTTTTCGACGGGGAAATGAAAGGCATCTGCTTTTTCTTCCCTGTATCGTAATAAATATAGAATAGATGGAATGGGAGTTTGTCTCTTTTTTGCAGAGGAATTGTTCAGGTAGTAAATAGTTATGGTAATACCCCGCTCGTTATAGTGTTTTAGCTATTACATGCAGAAAACTCCATGTCTTAAAGGAAAGCATGGGTCATTTAATTACGAATAAATTTATCAGGAAACAAAAATGAAATTTATGAAGCCTAAATATCTGGCACTTTTTGTTGCAGCGGCATCCGGCTCTGTATTTGCCGCCGCGCCAGGTACGCCTTCAATCAGCAGTGGCAATGATAAGTTTGCTATTGTTGAAGTTGACCAGGCCGCACAGGATTACGGTTCTCTCGTTAAAGTGCACAATGATGGTGTGGATGTGAAGGTCGAGTGGAACGTCTGGAGTGGCGATGCGCCGACCAGCGGCAAAGTTCTGCTGGACGGCCAGACCGTATGGTCTGGTGCAGCCGGAGCCTCTGGCTCTGCAACCTTTAAAGTCAAAAAAGGTGGCCGCTACCAGGAGCAGGTTGAACTCTGTAATGCCAGCGGGTGTTCCAAAAGCGCAAGCAAGCTGATCATCGTTGCCGATACTGACGGCAGCCACCTGCTGCCGCTGAATGCTCCTCTGAGAGAGAACAACAAAACCTTCGCGCAACATACCGATAAAGTCGTGGGCGCATACTTCCCTGAATGGGGCGTGTACGGCCGTGAATTCCCGGTCGACAAAATCCCGGCAGCTAACCTCAACCACATCCTGTACGGCTTCATTCCAATCTGTGGCGGCGACGGCATCAACGACGGTCTGAAAACCGTTGAAAATGGCAACAGCTTCGCGGCACTTCAGCGCGCCTGTGCGGGCCGCCAGGACTTCACCGTGGCCATCCACGATCCGTGGGCTGCCCTGCAAAAACCGCAGTCGGGTGTGACTAACTGGGACGACCCGTACAAAGGTAACTTTGGCCAGCTGATGGCGCTGAAAAAAGCCCATCCGGATCTGAAAGTGCTGCCATCCATCGGCGGCTGGACCATGTCCGATCCATTCTACAAAATGAACGATACCGCCATCCGCGCACGCTTCGTGGCCTCGGTTAAAGACTTCCTGAAAACCTGGAAATTCTTCGACGGCGTGGATATCGACTGGGAATTCCCGGGCGGCGGCGGCGTGAACGAAACCCTGGGTAATCCTCAGCAGGATAAAGCCACCTACACTGCATTAATGCACGACCTGCGCACCATGCTGAACGAATTGTCAGCAGAAACCGGCCGTACCTATGAGCTGACCACCGCAATTGGTTCCGGTAAAGATAAGATCGAAGACGTTGACTACAACACGGTACAACAGTACCTCGACCATATCTTCCTGATGAGCTATGACTTCTACGGCGCGTGGAGCAATACCGAGCTGGGTCACCAGGCGGCGCTGCACGCACCAGCATGGCGTCCGGACACCAACTACACCACCTCTAACGGCGTCGACGCGTTGCTGGGGCAGGGTGTACAGCCGGGTAAAATCGTGGTGGGTGCGGGCATGTATGGCCGCGGATGGACTGGTGTACATGGTTACACTGGCGACAACCCGTTCACCGGTACTGCAACGGGCGCAGTGAAAGGCACCTGGGAGCCTGGCGTAGTTGACTATCGTCAGATTGTGAACGAATACAAAGGCAAACCGGGCTGGGAATACGGTTATGACGCGGATGCGGAAGCGCCATACGTCTTTAACAAATCCACCGGCGACCTGATCTCCTATGAAGATGCCCGTTCGACTACCGCGAAAGGTAAATACGTACTGGCGAAAAACCTCGGCGGCCTGTTCTCCTGGTCTATCGACTCTGATAACGGCGACATCCTGAATGCGATGAACGAAAGCCTGATGGGTGGCTCAACGCCTGTTGAACCTGTCGTCACCAACCATGCGCCAGTGGCAGCGGCAGCGGATCAGTCCGTGACCGGCCCGGTAACGGTAACTCTGGATGGCTCTGCATCCACCGATCCAGATGGCGATGCAATCACCTACAAATGGACGCAGATTTCTGGCTCCAGCGTCACCCTGACCAACAGCAACAAAGCGAAAGCGAGCTTCACCGTTGGTGCTGTGACCAGCAACCAGACCCTGGCGTTCCGCCTGACCGTGACTGATGCCAAAGGTCTGAGCAGCACCGCCGACGTTCAGGTTCTGAACAAAGCGCCGAAAGCTAACCAGGCACCGGTTGTTAACCAGATGCAGACGGTGAACCTGGAAGCAGGCCAGTCTTACGCGCTGAATGTTCAGGCTGCGGATCCAGATGGCGATGCCCTGACCTATGCGTGGAGCGTTCCTGCTGATATGAACGCGACCGGTACTGACACCGCGAACGTGAGCATCACTGCGCCGGAAGTTACCTCTGATTCTTCCTACACCCTGAGCGTGGTGGTGAGCGATGGTAAAACCAGCGTTCAGTCCAACGTACAGGTTAACGTGACGCCGAAAGCGACCCCGGTCGTTCCATCTGACGAAGGCACTACGCCGTCTGACGAAGGCACCACTCCGGCAGATGAAGGCACTACCCCTGCAGACGAAGGTACCAAACCGTCTGATGAAGGTACTGCGACCGGCAGCTGTGATACCCCGGTTGATGCCAACGCCAGCAAATATCCTGCGTGGAGCGCCAGCAAAGTCTACAACAGCGGTGATACCGTCAGCACCGATAACCTGGTGTGGAAAGCGAAGTACTGGACTCAGGGCAATAAACCTGGTTTCGATGCCGACGCATGGGAACTGGTAAGTCAGGTGAAATTCAACTGGCGTTCTGATGTGGTTTATAACGGCGGCGACACCACCACTTTCGAAGGTAATGTATACCGTGCGAAATGGTGGACCAAAGGCGATAAACCATCCAACAGCGATGTATGGGTTAAAGAAGGCGCGTCAGCCGACTGCAAATAATCTTTATCACCTGAAATTACGGGCGTGATATCCACCCGTAATGGTTAGCCACACCCCGCTTCGGGTGTGGCTAACATCTCAAAATAATGTGCGCAAGGAGAGAACCGTAATTCAGTAAGCAGGAAAGAAGATGAAATACATAATTCTGTTGTTATTGATGGTGAGCCAGAGTGTATTCGCAAATTGCTGGGATAAAGCAGCTCATTATTATCATGTCGACCCGTATTTATTATTTGCGATTGCGAAAGTTGAATCCGGTATGAATCCATATGCCGTGGGCTGGAACCACGATGGTTCACGCGACGTTGGCCTGATGCAGATTAACAGCTCACATTTGAAGGCGCTGAAACGCCAGGGGATTGATGAGTATCGCTTAATGACAGAGCCATGTACCTCCATCATGGTCGGGGCATCGATATTATCGAACATGATTAAAGTTTATGGCTATAACTGGGAAGCGGTAGGCGCATATAACGCCGGGCTGAAAAAAGAAAATTATCCACAACGTATGATCTATGCGCATAAAGTTTGGGCACAATATCAGGAAATAAAATCAAAGCAGTCTTATTAGTCGTGGGTTTTATTTTTTGAAGAGTACCGGAAGGTGTTCTTCAAAAAATGAAAAGCAGCTGTCTGGAATTTATTTATTAATGGATTAATAAATAAATTGGGATTTTATTTTAAATCATCGAATTAACAGGAATAACTGAAATGAATAAAAGGACATTACTGAGCGTGTTAATTGCGGGTGCGTGCATTGCACCTGTTATGGCTCAGGCCACCATGCTGAAGGCAGAAAGCAGCGAGCCTTACACCATGAAAGCCAGCGATCTGGCGAAAAAAGAGAAAGAACTGACGGATTTCCCGCTGATGCAGTCCGTGAAGGATACTATCCGTACGCTGGACAACGCTTCAGTTGAGCAGATTGAGCCAGGCCGTGCTTCCAACCCGGCTAACGTGAAACGTGTTGAAGGGATCCTGAAAGAGAGCGACTGGGAATATCTGTTCCCGCTGCGCGCCAAAGATTACAGCTACAGCAACTTCCTGAAAGCCGTAGGTAAATTCCCGGCGCTCTGCGACACCTACAAAGATGGCCGTGACAGCGATGCAATTTGCCGTAAAGAGCTGGCAACCATGTTTGCTCACTTTGCCCAGGAAACGGGCGGCCATGAAAGCTGGCGTCCTGAAGCCGAATGGCGCCAGGCGCTGGTTTACGTGCGCGAAATGGGCTGGAGCGAAGGCCAGAAGGGCGGTTACAACGGCGAATGTAATACCGATGTCTGGCAGGGGCAAACCTGGCCATGCGGGAAAGACAAAGACGGTGATTTCCTGAGCTACTTTGGCCGTGGCGCGAAACAGCTCTCCTACAACTACAACTATGGTCCATTCTCTGAAGCGATGTTCGGCGATGTCCGTACGCTGCTCGACAAACCAGAGCTGGTGGCGGATACCTGGCTGAACCTGGCGAGCGCCATCTTCTTCTTCGCCTACCCACAGCCGCCAAAACCAAGCATGTTGCAGGTGATCGACGGTACCTGGCAGCCAAACGATCACGATAAAGCCAATGGCCTGGTTCCTGGCTTCGGCGTGACGACCCAAATCATCAACGGCGGCGTTGAGTGCGGCGGTCCGACTGAGATTGCCCAGTCTCAGAACCGTATCAAGTACTACAAAGAGTTTGCCAACTATCTCAAGGTGCCGGTCCCGGCAAATGAAGTGCTGGGCTGTGCCAACATGAAGCAATTCGATGAAGGCGGCGCGGGCGCACTGAAGATTTACTGGGAACAGGACTGGGGATGGAGCGCAGATACACCAGACGGTAAGACCTATTCCTGCCAGCTGGTGGGTTACCAGACACCATTCAGTGCGTTCAAAGACGGCGACTACACCAGGTGTGTGCAGAAGTTCTATAACGTGAACATCGTGAATGATGACGGTTCAGCGACCACACCGGATGAAACACCGGTTACGCCGACCCCAACGCCTTCTGAAGATGAAACACCGGTCACTCCAACGCCAACACCTGACGAAACGCCGGCAGAACCGGCAGCCGTTAACCACGCGCCAGTGGCGCAGATTGCGGGTCCAATTGGTGCCGTTGAAGCGGGTGCGCAGGTTTCTCTGAGTGCAGAAGGGTCTACCGACGAAGACGGTAACAAACTGACTTACACCTGGCGTTCCCAGGATGGCCAGACCGTAACCGGCGAAGACAAAGCGGTTGTCACCTTCAATGCACCTGAAGCCACGACGGCTCAGCAGTATGAGATCAGCCTGACCGTCAGCGATGGTGAGCTGAGCAGCACCACGTCCTACCTGCTGAACGTGAAGGCGAAAGCGGCAACGCCATCGCAGGATGAAGGAACCTCTGGCTCTTATCCGGCGTGGAGCGCGAACAGCAAGTACAAGGCAGGTGATATCGTGAATAACCACGGTAAACTGTTCCAGTGCAAACCGTTCCCGTACAGTGGCTGGTGTAACAACGCCCCGGCATACTATGAACCAGGCGCAGGTCTGGCATGGTCTGAAGCCTGGACGGCTCTGTAAAAAACAAACGGCAACCTTTAGGTTGCCGTTTTAGTGTTTGTACCCTCTCCCCGTGGGAGAGGGCATCAGGCCGCACCCGTTTAACTACCGGTGTAACTTCCCGTGATCCCGCAGCCATGCCGCCGTGCGGGTAATCCCTTCATCCAGCGTCACAATCGGCTTATAACCCAGCTCAGTCTCCGCCCGCGAAATATCCAGCGTGAAATCAAAGTTCAGCTTCGACACGCCGTAATGCGTCAGGGCAGGCTCTTTGGCGGATTTATTGCCAAAACGCTCCATACTGCGGGCAATCATATCCAGCATCGGGTACGGCACGGAACGAATGCGGCAGTCGATCTGCAGCTCGTCGATCAGGCGCTGCACAATGCTGCGAAGCGTGCAGGGCTCGCCGTTTGTGATGTTGTAGGCGCGACCGGAGATCAGCTTATCGCAGCCCGGCTGGCTTGCCAGCCACATGGCGTGTATGGCGTTTTCGTAGTAGGTCATGTCCACCAGCGCATCGCCACCGCGTGGCAGCAACACGCTGCCGTAGTGGTGCATCATCTGCGCCAGGCGAGGGATAAACACTTTGTCGTGCGGTCCGAACAGACTTTGTGGGCGCAGTACGGTAAACCGCGTGTGCGGGTTAGACTGCGCCAGCAGGTCGATCACCTCTTCACTGGCCGCTTTGCTGCGGGCAAACTCACAGGCAAAACGGGCCGGACGGAAATCTTCCTGAATATCGCGATGATGGTGATAATCGAAATAAAGCGATGGCGAAGAGATGTGAATAAAGTTACGCACGCCCCAGGCAACGGCCCATTCTCCCAGACGACGCGTGGCGCGCACGTTGGCAAGATCAAAGGCCTCCTGGGTACCCCACGGAGAGGTAAAACTGGAGCAGTGCCACAGCGTATCGATACCGGCGAGCATCACTTTCGCCTGTGAGGAAACCAGTTCCGTCAGGTCGGCATGAACAAATTCTGCGCCCATTTTTTGCAGCAGCTTGCCCATCGCCTCGTTGCGGCCGGTAGCTCTGACGCTAACGCCTTTGTTGCGCAGAAACTCGACCGCGTTTCGGCCTAAGCCGCTGGTTGCACCGGTAACCAGTACCTTCATATCGATCCACTGTATTGAAAAAGAATTTCGTGCGCATTCTTCCGTGAATTACGCCTGTATGCAATGGGAAAGGTGAAAGAATAAGACTTTTATTTAGATCTTTTCCTTCTTTTGTTCTGCAAGTTGCGCAATGCGTTTTGCCATTCCCCGGAAGATAAACAGGTGCGCCGGGATCATCAGCAGCCAGTAGAACAGGCCCGGCATTCCGTGCGGATGCCACCAGGCCCGAACGTCAAGTTCACGGTGGCTGCCTTTATCTTTCAGGGTAAAACAGAGCCGCCCAAGCCCGGGCGCTTTCATGCCAAACAGCAGCGCCAGCTGCTTTTCGGGTTCAACGATGATTACCTTCCAGCTGTCCACGGTATCGCCCACGTTAAGGTACGGATGAGCAGGGCGGCCTTTCGCGAGCTTATGCCCAATCAGCAGATCCATGGCGCCGCGGGTTTGCCAGAGGATATTGCCAAAGAAATAGCGCTCTTTGCCGCCAATCTGGTTAATCACTTCCCAAAGGGCTTCCAGGCTGGCGGCGGTTTTCACCGTGCAGCCGGCCTGTTTCGGGTAGTAGCCATACTCCGGGCGCCAGCGGGCGAAGGCCTGGGCGTCGTAACCCCAGTCGCTGGAGTTCACCAGTTTCTCTTCTTCTTTGAGTGTGTTACGTACCGCGTCATCAAAAGGGATCAACGTTTGCGGGATCAGCGCGCGAAGCTCGCGATCGTCGGCCAGCAGATCGTGTTTTAGCCCCTGGATCAGCGCTTTTGCGGTGGTTGGCGGCACCGAGGTAATGACATTCAAAAACCACACGGAGATCCAGCGGGTCGGGAAGGGGACAGGGATCAGCCAGCGATGGCGGCTGCTGACCTGCATGAAATGTTCGAATTGTTCCTGATAGCTCAACACTTCCGGGCCTGCGGCTTCCAGCACCCGATGCTGGTCCGAGGGGTGCGCCAGCAGTGCCACCAGATAATGCAGCAGGTTTTCCAGCGCAATGGGCGTGGTACGTGAACGTACCCAGCGCGGGGGCGTCAGCACCGGCAGGTTATAGACCATATCGCGCATCACTTCGAAGGCGGCTGAACCGGCGCCGACGATGATCCCGGCCCGCAGTTCGGTGACGGGGATCCCGGCGCTGCGCAATGTTTCCGCAGTCAGCTGACGCGCGCGCAGGTGATCGGACTGCTCATGAGCAGGCGCCTGGAGCGAGCTTAAGAAAATCACCTGTTTAACCGGCGTTTGCAGCAGGGCATCGCGAACGTTCATCGCCACCTGGCGCTCGTGGGCGATAAAATCACCGCCTTCGCCCATGCTGTGCACCAGATAATAGAGCGTGTCGACACCTTCCAGCAGCGTGGACAAACCTTGCGGCCAGTTTAAATCTACGCTGTGGCAGGTAACGTTTGGCAGGTTTTGCTTTTGCAGGCGTTCAATACTGCGTGCCGCAGCCAGCACCTGATGGCCCTGCTGGCTTAATACCGTCGTCAGGTGCTGGCCGATATAGCCACTGGCACCCAGCACCAGAATACGTTGCGGCACGTTACGCTCCTTTGTTAACGCTGTAAAAATGCCTGCCAGTGGCTCACCACCTCGGCAAGTTGCTCACGACTGACATCAAGATGCATCACCAGACGCACAACAGGGGAGGCGTTCAGCAGGACGCCGCGCGCCTTCATAAATTCGCCCAGCGCGGCTGCGTTATCTTCACCCACACGAACAAACAGCATGTTGGTGTCATGACGCATCACGTCTGCGCCAATTTCACGCAGTTGCGATGCCATCCAGGCCGCATTGTCGTGGTCATCTTTCAGACGCGCAACGTTATTTTTCAGGGCATACAAGCCTGCGGCTGCGAGGATCCCGGCCTGACGCATTCCGCCGCCGGTCATTTTACGCCAGCGATTTGCACGCTTGATGTAATCCGCATCACCCACCAACAGTGAACCCACCGGCGTGCCCAGACCTTTGGAGAGGCAGATAGTGAACGAGTCGCAATACTGCACGACCTCTTTCAGTTCGCAGCCATACTCCACAATGGCGTTAAAAATACGCGCGCCATCAACGTGCAGGCCGAGCTTGCGCTCGCGGGTAAATTCCCACGCCGCTTTCAGGTATTCACGCGGCAGGACTTTGCCGTTATGGGTATTTTCCAGGCTGAGCAGTTTTGTGCGCGCGAAGTGGATGTCGTCGGCTTTGATTTTTGCCGCGACTTTATCGAGCGGCAGGGAGCCGTCAGGGGCAGCGTCGATCGGCTGCGGCTGAATGCTGCCGAGCACCGCCGCACCGCCTGCTTCATAAAGGTAGTTATGCGCGCCCTGGCCGACGATATACTCTTCACCGCGCTCGCAGTGGCTCAGCAGCGCCACCAGGTTTGCCTGAGTGCCGGTTGGCAGAAACAGCGCGGCCTCTTTACCGCTTAACTCCGCCGCGTAGCGTTGAAGTTCGTTTACCGTCGGGTCATCGCCGTACACATCGTCCCCGACCGGGGCGGCCATCATCTTTTCTAGCATGGCGCGCGTCGGACGGGTAACGGTATCACTGCGTAAATCAATCATGGCAAGTCCTTATATTTAAACGGGCGATGCCAGATGTTTTACCTGAGCCAGTTAGTTTTTGCCAGTTCGATTACCTCGTCACCACGGCCATTAATGATGGCGCGCAGCATATAGAGACTAAATCCTTTGGCCTGCTCCAGCTTGATCTGCGGCGGAATAGCCAGCTCCTCTTTGGCGACCACCACATCCACCAGCACAGGGCCATCGAGGGAAAATGCTCGTTGCAGCGCTTCGTCCACGTCGGCGGCTTTTTCCACCCGAATACCGGTAATGCCACAGGCTTCGGCGATGCGGGCGAAATTGGTATCGTGCAGTTCAGTGCCATCCGTCAGATAGCCACCGGCTTTCATCTCCATTGCCACAAAGCCCAGCACGCTGTTGTTAAAGACCACAATTTTGAGCGGCAGCTTCATCTGCACCACTGACAGGAAATCCCCCATCAACATGCTGAACCCACCGTCGCCGCACATCGCCACCACCTGACGCTCCGGCGCGGTGGCTTTGGCGCCAAGCGCCTGTGGCATGGCGTTGGCCATCGAGCCGTGGTTAAACGAGCCCAGCAGACGCCGTTTGCCGTTCATTTTCAGGTAGCGCGCGGCCCAGACGGTAGGCGTGCCCACGTCGCAGGTAAAGATGGCATCGTCGCTGGCGAAATGACTGATCTGCTGCGCCAGATACTGCGGATGAATGGCTTTGTCGCTCGGTTTTGCCAGGTCGTCCAGCCCTTTACGCGCATCGCGATAATCGCTCAGGGCTTTATCAAGGAACTTACGATCGGTTTTTTCTTCCAGATGGGGTAGCAGCGCGGTAAGCGTCGATTTGATATCGCCCACCAGCGCCATATCCACCTTGCTGTGCGCGCCAATACTTGCCGGGTTGATATCAATCTGAATGATTTTGGCATCCGCCGGATAGAACGGACGGTAAGGGAACTGGGTGCCCAGCAAAATCAGCGTATCGGCGTTCATCATGGTGTGGAAACCGCTGGAAAAACCAATCAGCCCGGTCATGCCCACATCGTACGGGTTATCGTACTCCACGTGCTCTTTGCCGCGCAGGGCGTGGACAATCGGCGCCTTAAGTTTGCCGGCAAATTCCAGCAGCTCTTTGTGCGCGCCTGCACAGCCGCTGCCGCACATCAGGGCAATATTGCTGGAGTAACGCAGCAGTTGAGCCAGCTTTTTCAGCTCTTCTTCTGTAGGGGTTACGACAGGCTGCGGTGCGTGATACCAGTGGGTGCTGGCGCTTTCAGGCGCGGCTTTTAGCGCAACGTCACCAGGTAAAACCACCACAGAAACTCCGCGGTTCAGCACCGCTTTGCGCATGGCTATCGCCAGCACCTGAGGGATCTGTTCCGGGGTGGAGACCAGCTCGCAGTAGTGGCTGCATTCACGGAACAGCTCCTGAGGATGCGTCTCCTGAAAATAGCCGCTGCCAATCTCTGTGGACGGAATGTGTGCGGCAATCGCCAGCACCGGAACATGGTTACGATGACAGTCAAACAGACCGTTAATCAGATGCAGGTTTCCCGGCCCGCAGGAGCCCGCGCAAACGGCAAGCTCGCCGGTGAGTTGTGCCTCTGCGCCTGCGGCAAACGCCGCCACTTCTTCATGACGGGTCGGCATCCATTCAATGGTTTTCATCTTATTCAGGCTATCGCTCAACCCATTCAGGGAATCCCCGGTGACACCCCAGATACGTTTTACGCCAGCCTGTTCAAGGGTTTTTGCGATGTATGCAGCCACAGTTTGTTTCATGGTGATCCTTCTCCTGTTTGTGATACCGCTTACAAGCTTAGATGAAACTCGCCGCAACGCCCGGTGGATCCCCCTCATTAAAAGGTGCTTTTCATTGGTTACTATTCGTCATAATCTGATGATGCCTCGGGTAAAAACAGGAATAATTTCAAATGGTTAAAACATTGTTAATTGCTGTTAATAAAAAGCTAGCGTGCGACGATCTCGGCAAACTCTTGTTACGACTTGCCGTGGGTGGGCTGATGCTGTTTCACGGCCTGCATAAGCTGTTTGGTGGTGTGGGATTCATTAGCGGGATGCTGGTGGAAAAAGGGTTACCAGGGTTTATCGCCTATGGCGTGTTGATTGGCGAAGTGGTGGCGCCTATCCTGATTGTTCTGGGTCTTTTCACGCGTCCGGCGGCACTGGTGCTGGCGTTTACGATGGTGATTGCGTGGCTGATGGTGGGTACGGGTAAAACCTTCGCACTGGATGCGGTGGGCGCATGGGCCATTGAAAGTCTGGTGTATTTCTTTATCGGCGCACTGGCAGTGGCATTTTTAGGGGCAGGGCGTTACGCAGTAGGGAAAGATCCCGCGTGGCGGTAATGTCGATGTAGGTCGGGTAAACGCAGTGCCACCCGACAAAAAAGCCCGGTGGCGCTGACGCTTACCGGGCCTACAAGTGAACGTTTTACCGTTTCATGCGAGAACCAGATCACCCTGCGGATGACACGAGCACGCCAGCACGTAACCTTCGGCGATTTCCGCGTCCGTTAACGTCATGGTGCTGGTGACGGTGTAGTTGCCATCCACCACTTTCGTTTTGCAGCAACCACACACGCCAGCGCGACAGGCGGCAACAACGGGGACGTTGTTGCTTTCCAGCGCTTCCAGCAGCGTAGTGCCTACGCGGCCGAAGAAGGTTTGAGCCGGTTGCAGCTTCGTGAACTTCACGCCACTGGTCGCGGCTTCCGCCACCGGGGTAAAGAACTGCTCTTTAAAGAAGCGGGTCACGCCCAGCGCTTTCACTTCCTCTTCCACGATATCCATGTACGGCGCAGGGCCGCAGGTCATCACGGTGCGGGACGCGATATCCGGCACGCTTTGCAGCAGCTCGCGGCTCAGGCGACCGGCAACAAAACCCTGTGTCGCGTTGTTTTCAGCCACCAGCGTTACCGGGTAGTTGCGCCATTCGTCGGCAAAAATCACATCTTCCGGCGAACGCACGCTAAAGATCACCTGCACATCGGCCTGCGGACGATTTTTTGCCAGCCAGCGGCGCATCGACATCACCGGCGTAACCCCACAACCCGCCGCCAGCAACAGGAATTTATCTTCCGTCTTATCATCACAGGTGAAATCACCCTGTGCATCAGACAGCCAGATATAATCCCCGCGCTTCACATCACGGGTCAGCCACTGTGAACCCACGCCGTCATCAATCCGACGGATGGTGAGCGTAATGTATTCGCTCACACCCGGCGTAGAGGAGATGGTGTAGGCGCGCAGGGTGTCTGTGGAATTGCGGACACTGACCAGCGCATACTGACCTGCACGGTACGGATAGTAGTCATGGCACAGCAGTGACAGCGTCCACACATCCGGCGTCTCCTGATGGATGTGATGAACCTGCATCCGCCACGGACATTGTGAGGTTGGCATCGTCATGAATCGCTCCTTATGCGCTCAGCAGCTGCTGCATATCTTCTTCAACGGTGGTGACCGAACGCAGACCGAATTTCTCGTTCAGCACGGCCAGCAGGTCTGGCGTCAGGAAGCCTGGCGCAGTCGGGCCGGTCACGATGTTGGTCACACCCAGAGAAAGCAGCGTCAGCAGGATGACAATCGCTTTCTGTTCGAACCAGGAGAGCACCAGTGACAGCGGCAGGTCGTTCACGCCACAGCCCAGTTTTTCCGCCAGGGTTACCGCCAGAATGATGGCAGAGTAAGCATCGTTACACTGACCGGCATCGACCAGACGCGGCAGGCCTTCGATGTTGCCGAAGTCCAGCTTGTTGAAACGGTATTTCCCGCACGCCAGGGTCAGGATCAGGCAGTCTTGTGGAACGCTGGTGGCGAAATCGGTGAAGTAGTTACGCTCACCGCGTGCGCCGTCGCAGCCGCCAATCAGGAAGATGTGGCGCAGTTTTTCACGGCTGACCAGATCAATCAGGGAATCGGCTGCACCCAACAGAGTTTCGCGGCCAAAGCCGACGGTGATCAGGTGTTCGATTTCGCTGTACGGGAAGCCGGCCATCTGCTGTGCCTGGGCGATAACGGGCGCAAAATCGTCACCTTCGAGGTGGCTCACACCCGGCCAGCCGACGATGCTCCGGGTCCAGATACGGTCATCATACGCGCCAACGGTTGGGTCGATGATGCAGTTAGAGGTCATCACGATTGGGCCAGGGAAGCGGGCAAATTCAACCTGCTGGTTCTGCCAGCCGCTGCCGTAGTTGCCGATCAGATGTTTGAATTTACGCAGTTCCGGGTAGCCGTGTGCAGGCAGCATTTCACCATGGGTGTAGACGTTCACGCCGGTGCCTTCAGTCTGCTTCAGCAGGTTGTACAGGTCTTTCAGGTCATGGCCAGAGATCAGGATACATTTGCCTTCGGTGGCTTTGACATTGACCTGGGTTGGGGTTGGGTGACCGTAAGTGCTGGTTTCACCGGCATCCAGAATGCTCATCACTTTGAAGTTCATCTGGCCGATTTCCATTGAGCACTCCAGCAGAGCGTTCATATCGGAAGGCCAGGTGCCGAGCCATGCCATGATTTTGTGGTACTGGGCATAGATATCGTTGTCGTACTGGCCGAGTACGTGTGCGTGTTCCATATAGGCCGCAGCACCTTTCAGGCCGTACAGGCACAGCAGACGCAGGCCGAGAATGTTCTCGCCAATCGCCGCTTTGTCTTTGTTCGGGGTAAATTCTGCCGCCTGACGCTGCAAATCGCCCAGGTCGTCGCTCACCAGCTGCAGGCTGGCCATTGGGTTATCAACACGGGCATTCGCGTCTGCATTCAGGGATTGTGCTTTCAGCGCTTCACGCAGGGCGATGGCTTCACGGGCATAACCAACAATGCGCGGGGAATCAAAGTTGACATTCGTCAACGTGGAGAAAAATGCGCGAGGTGCAAAACTGTCTACGTAGTGGTCGATAATGCCGTATTCACGGGCTTTAAACGCCCATGCAGAGAGGCCTTGCAGGGCAGCAATCAGCAGGTCCTGGAGGTCTGACGTTTCTGCCGTTTTGCCGCACATACCCTGCGCGTAGGAGCAGCCATTGCCTGCCGGGGTACGGATGGTTTGTTCACATTGCACACAAAACATAATCACACCTGTTAAAGTTATATTTGATATACATGTTTAAGATTATGCTTGTGCCAGAACGGTGAAAAGTTCTTTCTGCTACAAAATAGAGGGATATTGATTTAGCGCAATTTTGGCGGCAGACAGGCTACCGCCAAAGAAGTATCAGGCGGAGAAGAACGCCATCAGAACAGGAACCAGCAGGCTTAAAATAAAGCCGTGGACGATGGCGGCAGGCACCATCTCCAGCCCGCCCGAACGCTGTAATACCGGCAGGGTAAAGTCCATCGAAGTTGCGCCGCACAAACCCAGTGCAGTGGAGCGACTACGACGCACAAGGCCTGGGATCAGCATAATGGCGATCAACTCGCGCGCCAGGTCATTAAAGAAAGCGGCGCTGCCAATGACCGGACCGAAAGATTCAGTGAGCAGGATCCCCGACAGCGAATACCAGCCAAACCCGGAAGCCATCGCAAGGCCTGTTTTCAGCGGCAGGTCGAGAATAAAGGCATTAATAGCGCCTGCGACCATTGAGCTGGCAATCACCACCACGGCAACCATCATTCCGCGGCGATTAAGGACAATCTGCTTCAGCGTCATGCCATTATTTCGCAGCTGAATGCCGATCAGGAACAGGAGGAATATCAGGGTATATTCGCTGGCTTCGGTGGCGTGTTGTAAAAATGCCCATCCGGTTAATCCCAGCAGGAAACCCAGTACTACTACGCCGCACAGTTTTAATGATTCCAGCGCCATTGCAATTCGTGAAGGCAACTTTTCCTGATGGTGATGATTTTTCCACGGAATAGTCCGTTCGAGCCAGAACAAGGCCGCGATATTGCACAGCAAAATAACCACAACAGTGACGATGGAATAATGAAGGATGGCCAGCAGATTGACGGCCAGGTTATCCAGGAAAGCCAGGCTAATTCCCATAAAGAATAGAATGACGTAGACAATCCAGCTGAGGAAGCGATTGATGAGCCTTAATGCGGATTCACGATGAAGCGGAATAAGGTAGCCCACAATCAGGGGCAGCAGAATGATTAAGAGTCCTGAAAACATGAACAGCCGGGTCCTTATGGGTATCTGTTGAGCGCCAGAGACACTACCCAATAAAGGCTGCCCAGTAAAGCGGCAAAAGAAAGCCGGGTGGCGCTAACGCTTACCCGGCCTACAAATGGCACTGTGACGTAGGTCGGGAAAGCGTTCGCGCCACCCGACACCACACTCAGTTAATCGCGTTTTTCCAGCAGAGTGCGGTAAAGCACGCCGCCCAGAATACCGCCGATGATTGGCATCACCCAGAACAGCCACAGCTGCTCAAGCGCCCAGCCGCCCTGGAAAATCGCCACAGCGGTACTACGCGCAGGGTTGACCGAGGTGTTGGTGACTGGAATAGAGATCAGGTGGATAAGCGTCAGCGCCAGACCAATGGCAATGGGCGCGAAACCGGCTGGTGCATGTTTGTCTGTTGCACCGTGAATAACCAGCAGGAAGCCTGCGGTCAGCACAATTTCAATCACGATGGCAGACATCATGGAGTAGCCGCCCGGAGAGTGCTCACCAAAGCCGTTGGACGCAAAGCCGCTGGCTGCTGCATCAAAGCCTGCTTTACCGCTGGCAATAACATACAGAACGCCCGCCGCAATAATGCCGCCAATAACCTGAGCAACAATATAGCCAATAACGTCTTTTGCCGGGAAGCGACCACCCGCCCACAGACCTAATGTCACTGCCGGGTTAAAATGACCGCCAGAAATATGGCCTACTGCGAACGCCATGGTTAATACGGTTAAGCCAAATGCCAGAGCGACACCGACAAAACCAATCCCTAATTCTGGAAATGCTGCTGCCAGAACTGCGCTACCGCAGCCACCAAACACCAGCCAGAATGTACCAAAACATTCTGCCGCTAATTTTCTGAACATAACCACCTCAATAATAAATTTCCGCACACTTTCCCGCGCACGGGTTATATCGCCATAAAGGGATGACGACTCAAAGAGTCATTATTTTAGAAACCAACAACACCCCTTCGCCACTTAAATAAATTCGATAAATTTGATTTAAGGCAATGTGATGTCAATCCTTGTTCAAACTGGAGGTTAATACAGCATAGTCCAATTCTCGGGCGCTAGTATCTTGTCTGGTTATCCCTATTTCAAACAAAACATTGCGGTGAAATTCTGATTTTTTCGTGCGGCTTCGGAATAACCGAGGTGTATTCCTGTGTTATGCAGGGCTTGCGCCCGCTATACTGCTGATAACTTGAAGGAAAAAGCGACCTTTTCGCGGGGGATTTATGCTTCTCGAACGTGTGGAGATTGTGGGATTTCGCGGTATTAACCGCCTGTCGCTGACGCTTGAGCAGAACAACGTTCTGATAGGCGAGAACGCCTGGGGTAAGTCCAGCCTGCTGGATGCGCTTACGTTGCTGCTGTCACCGGAAGATGATCTGTACCACTTTGTGCATGATGACTTCTGGTTTCCGCCGGGCGACGTGATGGGGCGCGAAAAACATCTGCATATTATTCTGACGTTTCGCGAGTCTGAGCCGGGCCGACACCGTGTGCGCCGCTTCCGCCCGATGTCGCCGTGCTGGGTCCCCTGTGATGACGATTTCCACCGCATCTTCTACCGTCTGGAAGGTGAGCTGGGTGAAAATGATAGCGTGTTAACCCTGCGTGAGTTCCTGGATGAGAAAGGCAACCCCATTCCTCTGGACAACATCGACGAACTGGCCCGCCACCTTATTCGTCTGATGCCGGTGCTGCGTTTGCGCGATGCGCGATTTATGCGCCGTATCCGTAACGGCACTGTACCGAATATGCCGGAAGCCGAAGTCACCGCGCGTGAACTGGATTTTCTGGCGCGCGAACTGGTTTCTCGCCCGCAAAATTTAACCGACGGTCAGATCCGCCAGGGGCTTTCGGCAATGGTACAGTTGCTGGAACACTACTTTTCCGAGCAGGGGACATCCCAATCCCGTAACCGCCTGATGCGTCGCCGCTCTCATGATGAACAGCGAAGCTGGCGGTATCTCGACATCATCAACCGGATGATCGACAGACCCGGCGGGCGCAGCCACCGGGTGATCCTGCTGGGGCTGTTTTCCACACTGTTGCAGGCGAAGGGGACTGTCCGGCTGGACAGGGACGCCCGCCCGTTGCTATTGGTGGAAGATCCTGAAACCCGTCTGCACCCCATTATGCTTTCTGTTGCCTGGCATTTACTGAACCTGCTGCCGCTGCAACGGATAACGACCACCAACTCCGGGGAACTGCTGTCGCTCACCCCCGTTGAGTACGTCTGCCGTCTGGTGCGCGAATCCTCTCGCGTTTCTGCTTATCGGTTAGGGCCGGGGGGATTAAATGCGGAAGATGGCCGCCGCATCGCATTTCATATCCGCTTTAATCGCGCCTCATCGCTCTTTGCGCGCTGCTGGCTGCTGGTGGAAGGGGAAACGGAGACCTGGGTCATTAACGAGCTGGCGCGTCAGTGTGGGCACCATTTCGATGCCGAGGGCATTAAGGTGATTGAGTTTGCCCAGTCGGGGTTAAAGCCGCTCATCAAGTTTGCCCGTCGCATGGGAATTGAATGGTACGTTCTGGTGGACGGTGACGAAGCGGGGAAAAAATACGCCGCCACCGTTCGCAGCCTGCTGAATAACGAGCGGGAAGAAGAACGCGACCATTTGACCATGCTCCCGGCCATGGACATGGAACACTTTATGTACCGTCAGGGATTTGATGACGTTTTTCACCGTGTCGCCATGGTGCCGGTCGATGTGCCGATGAATTTGCGCCGGGTGATCGCAAAGGCGATTCATCGTTCGTCAAAACCGGATTTAGCCATTGAAGTGGCGGCAGAGGCGGGAAGAAGGGGCGTGGAGTCGGTGCCGACGTTACTGCGGAAAATGTTCTCCCGCGTGCTGTGGCTGGCACGCGGGAGAGCCGATTAACTGCGGGTTGCCTGGGTAACCTGAGCGATCAGGCTATCCAGCAGTTCATAGCGGCGGCGATACTCAGAGCGCTTTTTGCTCGCAATCTCTTCCATCGGTTTGCGCGGCATGGTGAGCGGCAGCACGAAGTTGCCGTTATCACGTTGCTCACCGCCAATGGAAAGCCAGAAACTGTCGTAATCTGCCAGCAGTTTGCCCTCTTTTTTCTTGCGATAACGCCAGCTGCGGTAGATGTGGGTGGCGTTACTCACCGCAACAATCTGCTCAACCGGGAAAGCGGCTCCCAGCGTCATTGCGGCTTCGACCAGCAGACGTTTTGGGAACAGGCCGTGGCAGGCTTTCGTCGCCCCCTGGATCAGCTCGTGAGGAACATGCGCTTTTGCCCCCTGCAATCCGCCAATAAAGAGCGTGGATTTCCCTTCGTACTGACACAGGGTAAAGGTCATCTCTGCCAGCACGGTGTTCTGATGATCGCAAAACGCCAGCGTCGCCTCACCTTCTTTATCAAGGAAGGCATCGGCGCACAAACGCACAGTAAATTGCTGTTCATCTTTGCCTGTTAAGGTCAGCAGCGTCATGCCCGGTTTAGACAAATAACCGTTCATCAGGGTTGCCGGAAGATGGCGGCTCATTGCCTGGTAGTGCCAGTTGAGAGACTCCAGCGCGTGCTGGCGGCTCATATTAACCGTCAGCCATGGGCGATGCAGACGACACGGCAGACCAGGCTGCACCTGTAGCATCTGCATTAAGCGGGGCTGTTTTGCCAGGTTTGCCAGCAGGCGCGCGGTGCTGAATGGCGTTGCCAGCGAACGTAACATGAATTTACGTCGATAAGAGGGGTTTTGCCACGCAAGCCCGGGCGTGAGATTGCCAGACGCCAGGTTTTTGAACAGCTGCCAGCCGGATTTGGGTTGCGGCTGATGTGAAAAGGGTGTGTCGACGATGGAAGACATGATAGATCTCGCTTCTTTTGGCAGACCTTTATTTCAGCAGGAGGTATATCAACATCTCGTAAACAAATTGTGACGATTCCGGGAAACAGGGGTTTCGTTGAGGAGTGGTTTAGTTAGAATCAACAGTTATGATTGCCAGAACATTTATTTGGAATATTTATGAACCTCAAGGGAAAACGCAGAAAGCTGTTGCTGCTGCTGGCGGTGGTCGTGTTAGTGGGCGGGTACTGGTTGTGGCAGGTGCTGAATGCGCCCGTGCCGCAATACCAGACGTTGATCGTACGCCCGGGTGAGCTGCAACAAAACGTCCTGGCGACAGGCAAGCTGGATGCCCTGCGCAAGGTTGATGTCGGGGCTCAGGTCAGCGGACAGCTGAAAACCCTGTCGGTTGAGATTGGCGACAAGGTGAAGAAAGGTCAGCTGCTGGGGGTTATCGATCCTGAGCAGGCTGAAAACCAGATCCGTGAAGTGGAAGCCACGCTGATGGAGCTGCGCGCCCAGCGTAGCCAGGCGCAGGCGGAGCGTAATCTCGCGCAGGTGACGTTAACCCGTCAGCAGGCGCTGGCCAAAACACAGGCCATCTCGAAACAGGATCTGGATACCGCCGCAACCGAGCTTGCAGTCAAACAGGCGCAGATTGGCACCATTGACGCGCAAATCAAGCGCAATCAGGCCTCGCTGGACACGGCAAAAACCAACCTCGATTACACAAAAATCGTGGCACCAATGGCCGGGGAAGTGACGCAAATTACCACCCTCCAGGGACAAACGGTGATCGCCGCGCAACAGGCACCGAATATCCTGACGCTGGCGGATATGAGTACCATGCTGGTTAAAGCACAGGTATCTGAAGCGGATGTTATCCATCTGAAGCCGGGACAAAATGCCTGGTTTACGGTGCTGGGTGACCCGCAAACCCGCTATGAAGGCGTACTGAAAGATATCCTGCCGACGCCGGAAAAAGTGAACGATGCCATCTTCTACTATGCCCGCTTTGAAGTGCCAAACCCGCAGGGTGTGTTGCGTCTGGACATGACCGCACAGGTACACATTCAACTGACCGGGGTGAAAAACGTGCTCACCATTCCGTTGTCCGCCCTGGGGGAATCGGCAGGCGACAGCCGCTATAAAATCAAAGTGCTGCGTGCCGGTGAAACCCGTGAACGTGAAGTCACGATTGGTGCACGCAATGACACCGATGTGGTGGTTGTTAAGGGGCTGGAAGAGGGCGAAGAAGTGGTTATCAGCGAAAGCCATCCCGGAGCCGCTAAATGACGGCATTGCTGGAGCTGAATAACATTCACCGTAGCTATCCATCAGGTGACGGGGCGGTTGACGTGTTAAAGGGGATCTCCCTGCGCGTGGAAGCGGGTGAAATGGTGGCGATTGTCGGGGCGTCTGGCTCCGGTAAATCCACGCTTATGAACATCCTCGGCTGTCTGGATAAACCTACCCGCGGCACCTATCGCGTGGCGGGGACGGATGTCTCCACGCTGGATGGCGATGCGCTGGCGAAACTTCGCCGCGAACATTTTGGGTTTATCTTCCAGCGCTATCATCTGCTTTCTCACCTGAGTGCAGCGCAGAACGTTGAAGTGCCTGCGGTGTATGCCGGCGTTGAGCGGAAAAAACGGCTGGAACGCGCGCAGGCGTTGCTGACGCGTCTTGGGCTGGCAGAACGTGTGGATTATCAGCCGTCGCAGCTTTCAGGCGGCCAGCAGCAGCGTGTGAGTATTGCACGCGCGCTGATGAACGGCGGGCAGGTGATTCTTGCGGATGAACCGACCGGTGCGCTCGACAGCCATTCCGGCGAAGAGGTGATGGTTATCCTCCATCAGCTGCGTGACCAGGGACATACGGTGATTATCGTCACCCACGATCCGCTGGTGGCGGCACAGGCAGAACGGATCATTGAGATCCACGATGGCGAGCTGGTCAGCAACCCGCCTCCGCACCCGTCAAAGGCGGCAGCACCGAAAGAGGTCTTGCCTGCGTCAGGCGGCTGGGGGCAGTTCGCCAGCGGTTTTCGCGAAGCCCTGACGATGGCCTGGCTGGCGATGGCGGCCAACAAGATGCGCACCTTGCTCACTATGCTCGGCATCATCATCGGGATCGCCTCGGTGGTGTCGATTGTGGTGGTGGGCGATGCGGCAAAACAGATGGTGCTGGCGGATATCCGGGCGATAGGCACCAATACCATTGATGTCTATCCCGGCAAAGATTTTGGCGATGACGAGCCTCAGTATCAGCAGGCGCTGAAATACGATGACTTAATGGCTATCCAAAAACAGCCGTGGGTTAACTCCGCTACGCCTGCGGTATCGCAAAATTTACGCCTGCGCTACGGCAATATCGATGTGGCGGCCAGTGCTAACGGCGTTAACGGTGACTATTTTAACGTGTACGGGATGACCTTCAGCGAAGGGGCAACCTTTAACGCGGAACAGCTGGCCGGCCGGGCGCAGGTGGTTGTGCTGGACGCCAACTCGCGCAGGCAACTCTTCCCGGATAAAACGAATGTGGTGGGCGAAGTTATCCTGGTGGGAAACATGCCTGCTACTGTCATCGGTGTGGCGGAAGAGAAACAGTCGATGTTTGGCAGCAGCAAGATTTTGCGCGTCTGGCTGCCTTATACCACGATTTCCGGGCGGATCATGGGGCAGTCATGGCTGAACTCGATCACCGTGCGCGTGAAAGAGGGCTACGACAGCGCGCTTGCCGAACAGCAGCTTGAGCGTCTGCTGACGTTGCGCCATGGGAAGAAGGATTTCTTTACCTGGAACATGGACGGCCTGTTGAAAACGGCTGAAAAGACCACACATACTCTTCAGCTGTTCCTGACGCTGGTCGCGGTGATTTCGCTTGTTGTGGGTGGCATCGGGGTGATGAATATCATGCTGGTGTCGGTGACAGAGCGCACCCGCGAGATTGGTATTCGCATGGCGGTTGGGGCCAGGGCAAGCGATGTACTGCAACAGTTTTTGATTGAAGCGGTGCTGGTGTGCCTGGTAGGAGGCGCGATGGGGATTGCCTTATCGATGATTATCGCCTTCACCTTAAAGCTCTTTTTACCCGGCTGGGAGATCGGCTTCTCGCCTGTGGCGATCCTCACTGCATTTTTGTGTTCGACCTTCACCGGTATTCTGTTTGGCTGGCTGCCGGCACGCAATGCCGCGCGTTTAGACCCGGTGGATGCGCTGGCTCGGGAATAGCCCGAAAATAAAAATGCCAGCCGATCGGGCTGGCATTTTGCCTGCGGGATGTACACAATGAAACAGAGGGCTAAGCAACAACTTCTGCTTCGATGGGCACGATGACGCTGGCATGATTGCCCTTCGGCCCCTGGTGTACATCGAACCGAACCGATTGTCCGGCTTTGAGCGTTCTGTAACCATCCATCTGAATGGTGGAATAGTGAGCGAAGATATCCTCGCCGCCGCCTTCGGGGCAGATAAACCCAAACCCTTTGGCGTTGTTGAACCACTTAACAGTACCCATTTCCATGCTTCGACATCCTTCGTAAATCTTATAAATTAAGATGGAATGAACCGGTGGTGGAGTGGGGGCTGTTCAAAACCTCGCCATCTCACGCCTGTACAATTTAGATAAACGAAACAGGGCGTCAAGAGTTTGGCGCTGGAGTTGGGACAATAATCAACCAAAATTTGAAGCAGTTAACGCTATTGCAACAGTTTGTGACAGACATCGCGGATGACAGTAATAGATGATTGTTATCTAACATCTGAGGTAGATTCAAAGTGATTATGCAAAATGGGTAAGACGAACGACTGGCTGGATTTTGACCAGCTGGCGGAAGACAAAGTGCGTGACGCGCTAAAACCGCCATCCATGTATAAAGTAATGTTAATGAACGATGATTACACGCCGATGGAATTTGTTATTGACGTGCTACAAAAGTTCTTTTCTTATGATGTAGAACGTGCAACGCAACTGATGCTTACCGTTCATTATCGTGGCAAAGCTATCTGCGGCATCTTTACTGCCGAAGTGGCGGAAACCAAAGTGGCGATGGTGAACGACTACGCAAGGGAGAACGAGCATCCGTTGCTGTGTACGCTGGAAAAGGCCTGATAAGGCATAAAATTGGGGGAGGTGCCTATGCTCAATCAAGAACTGGAACTCAGTTTAAACATGGCTTTCGCCAGAGCGCGTGAGCACCGACATGAGTTTATGACCGTCGAGCATTTACTGCTCGCACTGCTTAGCAACCCATCCGCCCGCGAAGCGCTGGAAGCCTGCTCCGTGGATCTGGTGGCGCTACGTCAGGAACTCGAAGCCTTCATCGAACAAACCACACCGGTGCTGCCAGCCAGTGAAGAAGAGCGCGACACGCAGCCGACGCTCAGCTTCCAGCGGGTATTGCAGCGCGCGGTCTTTCACGTCCAGTCTTCCGGACGTAGCGAAGTGACTGGCGCAAATGTGCTGGTTGCCATCTTTAGCGAGCAGGAGTCACAGGCGGCCTATCTGCTGCGCAAACACGAAGTCAGCCGACTCGACGTGGTTAACTTTATCTCTCACGGAACGCGAAAAGACGAGCCTAACCAGGCATCGGATTCCAGCAATCAGGTCAATAACAATGAAGAGCAAGCAGGCGGGGAGGATCGTATGGAAAACTTCACCACCAACCTTAACCAGCTTGCTCGCGTTGGCGGTATCGACCCGCTGATTGGCCGCGATAAAGAGCTGGAGCGCGCGATTCAGGTGCTGTGCCGTCGCCGCAAGAACAACCCGCTGCTGGTGGGTGAGTCAGGCGTGGGTAAAACCGCGATTGCCGAAGGGCTGGCCTGGCGTATTGTGCAGGGCGACGTGCCGGAAGTGATTGCCGATTGCACGATCTATTCGCTGGATATCGGTTCGCTGCTGGCGGGTACCAAATACCGTGGCGATTTCGAAAAACGCTTCAAGGCGCTGTTAAAACAGCTGGAACAAGACACCAACAGCATTCTGTTTATCGATGAAATTCATACCATCATCGGTGCAGGTGCGGCTTCTGGTGGCCAGGTGGATGCCGCTAACCTGATCAAACCGCTGCTCTCCAGCGGCAAGATCCGCGTGATTGGCTCCACGACCTACCAGGAGTTCAGCAACATCTTTGAGAAAGACCGTGCGCTGGCGCGTCGCTTCCAGAAAATCGACGTGACTGAACCGTCCGTCGAGGAAACGGTACAGATCATCAACGGCCTGAAACCGAAGTACGAAGCGCACCACGACGTGCGTTATACCGCGAAAGCGGTGCGTGCGGCGGTAGAGCTGGCGGTGAAATACATCAACGACCGTCATCTGCCTGATAAGGCAATTGACGTGATTGATGAGGCGGGGGCGCGTGCGCGCCTGATGCCAGCCAGCAAGCGTAAGAAAACCGTTAACGTGGCGGATATTGAGTCTGTCGTCGCCCGTATCGCGCGCATCCCTGAGAAGAGTGTTTCTCAGAGCGACCGCGACACGCTGCGTACGCTTGGCAATCGCCTGAAAATGCTGGTCTTTGGTCAGGATAAAGCCATTGAGGCTTTAACCGAGGCGATCAAGATGGCCCGTGCCGGACTGGGGCATGACCACAAGCCTGTCGGTTCCTTCCTGTTCGCCGGCCCGACCGGTGTGGGGAAAACCGAGGTCACGGTTCAGCTCTCTAAAGCGCTGGGTATTGAGCTGCTGCGTTTTGACATGTCCGAGTACATGGAGCGCCACACCGTCAGTCGTCTGATTGGTGCGCCTCCGGGATATGTGGGCTTTGACCAGGGCGGCCTGCTGACCGACGCGGTCATTAAGCATCCGCACGCGGTACTGCTGCTTGATGAAATCGAGAAAGCGCACCCGGACGTGTTCAACATCCTGTTGCAGGTGATGGACAACGGGACGCTGACCGACAACAACGGGCGCAAGGCGGACTTCCGCAACGTGGTGCTGGTGATGACCACCAACGCCGGGGTACGTGAAACCGAGCGTAAATCCATTGGGCTTATCCACCAGGATAACAGCACCGATGCGATGGAAGAGATCAAAAAGATCTTTACGCCGGAATTCCGTAACCGTCTGGACAACATTATCTGGTTCGATCACCTGTCGACTGAGGTTATCCATCAGGTCGTGGATAAGTTTATTGTCGAGTTGCAGGTTCAGCTGGATCAGAAAGGCGTGTCGCTGGAAGTGAGCCAGGAGGCCCGCAACTGGCTGGCTGAGAAAGGCTACGACCGTGCGATGGGTGCCCGTCCGATGGCGCGCGTGATTCAGGACAACCTGAAGAAACCGCTGGCGAACGAGCTGCTGTTTGGCTCGCTGGTGGACGGCGGCCAGGTGACGGTGGCGCTGGATCAGGCGAAGAATGAGCTGACGTACGATTTTCAGAGTGCGCAGAAGCATAAGCCTGAAGCGGCTCACTGAGTTAAACGTTGAGCTTAAAAACCGGGCATTTGCCCGGTTTTTTTATGCCTGTTTTTCTCCCTCTCCCTGTGGGAGAGGGGCGGGGTGAGGGCATCAGGACGCAGAGGAATTTTGCGAGGCGCTTTCCAGTTTCTCCCGAAGATGATTGCTGGATAAATTCACAGTAATAAAATGGCGACGCACCTGCAAAATCAGGTGTCAGGATTGGCGTCCTGAAAGTGTGTGAGCAGTATTATTGCTGCGGGCTTCGTTCGCCCAATGGAAAAGGGTATCATTCTGCATCTGGCGGGCGAATCGGAAGCTTCTTTTGAAGCGCCAGTAGCACACACACTGGTACGCCAATTCCTTTTCGTCCGCCGCCAGCGAATCTGGCGTTTCCTGCGGTGGTAAATTCAATGTGTGTGAAGGAATTACCCAATGAATACAGAAAATAATTTCTCCCAGCTCTACACCGAACTCTCCCTCAATCCCGATCTCCCAACGCTTGCTGAGCGATGCAAACTGCTCACTGAAATCCTTCTGGACTGCAAATCACTTCCGCAGACTCAGCCTGTTTGTCGTTGTCTGGGGGCGTACCTCGAAGAAGTAAAAATCGGGCTCGCAGAATCAATGCGTGATTTTCAGGTAGTGGAATTTGAGGTGGAAGAAGAACTGCCGGGCAAAAAAGAGTGGCTACTGGAAGATACGGAAACGAAGTGCGATTACTGCCGGGCTCTGAACCATGTGCTGCTGATTTCGCATTTTGACCGCGATATGCTGCCGCACCTCTCAGGATTGCTTCATGACATAACGCATTCAATGGCGATAGATTTGGTGGCATCTGGTGGTGAAAACAAAAACACCGTGATTCATATTATTTCCTGAGTGCGGATTTGAGCGTCGGGGAACAACCCGGCGCTTTGTGGATGAACCCTTTTTTTGGGTTGCTTTATAACTCATTGATTTATAAAGTCGCGATAAGCTCACTTGAAAAAAGGGTTTACTGTCTAAAAGTTGATTATTTTCTTTACGAACAATAAGATGGCGGTGATTCGTTTCAGTTCACTGCCGTACAGGCAGCTTAGAAAAAAACCAGCAATGCTCTTGCCAGTGTCGATGGGTTCACTGCCGTACAGGCAGCTTAGAAATTTGCAAATTTATTAAAGGGGATGTCAACGGAGTTCACTGCCGTACAGGCAGCTTAGAAATAACGCGCCAACATTACAGGCGGGTATTGCCCGTTCACTGCCGTACAGGCAGCTTAGAAAAGGAAAGAGTCAGTCTCAGGGGTCTCATTCACGTTCACTGCCGTACAGGCCGCCCCCAAACATCTGATTAAATCATCCACTGCGTTCTTATAGCCTGGTAAACGCAACTCCAGCGGAAGAACAAACGACACAAAAAAATAAGGCCGGGAATATCCCGGCCTTAATTTAATATTCATCTGCCATTACAGGCGAAAACAATTAGCGACTACGGAAGACAATGCGGCCTTTGCTCAGGTCGTACGGGGTCAGTTCAACAGTCACTTTGTCGCCCGTTAAAATGCGGATGTAGTTTTTGCGCATTTTACCGGAGATGTGCGCAGTTACCACGTGACCGTTTTCCAGCTCTACGCGAAACATGGTATTAGGCAACGTATCAAGTACGGTACCCTGCATTTCAATATTGTCTTCTTTGGCCATCTAATCCTCTGGGGTATCACTACCAAGTTTTGAACCGGCAAGATAATGCCGAAATTCATCAATTAAGTAAAGAATTGCGCGTTTAAAACGCAGCAAAACAGTTTCGGCGCATTGCCCAAGCGTCACGGTACAACCGAACGAGAAACGCATTCGTAAAGGGGAGACAACAGGATAAACGTCAGGACGTTATCTGAAGCGAGGGTCCCAAACGGCGGCGGGGCAACAGGCAGAAGCTACTCTGCGGCGTAATTATAACACCCTCATAAAAAATGTGCGGAAAACATTTAGGCATTGGGTAGAAAGAGCGTTCTTGGTACCCAGAAGTCGCGCGGGAGCTTCTCCTGACGGCAAATATCCAGATGCTCAATGTAGTCGCGACGGGCGATTTCAACGGCGCCAAGTGAGGCTGTGTGCTCATTAAGCACCTGGCAGTCCATTAACTGTCCACCGCGGTTTGCAAACTCCTGGCAGAAAACCAGCAGCGCGGTTTTCGAGGCATTTACCGCCCGGGAGAACATCGACTCCCCACAGAACAGCGTTCCTTGCGCCACACCGTACATACCGCCTACCAGTTCACTTTTATCCCAGACTTCAATGGAATGCGCATAACCCAGCTCATGCAAACGGTGGTAAGCGGTAATGATATCCTGGGTGATCCATGTCCCTTCGTGACGATCGCTGGCGCATCCTTCAATGACCTGGCCAAAAGCGTGGTTGAGGGTCACGCGGTAAGGTGATTTTGCGTGAAACCGCTTCATACTGCGGCTAAGGTGAAAATGCGCGGGCCAGAGCACGGCACGCGGATCGGGCGACCACCACAAAATGGGGTCGCCTGGGGAAAACCAGGGGAAGATCCCGCGCTGGTATGCCATCAACAGTCGGGCAGGGCTGAGATCGCCGCCTAGTGCCAGCAACCCGTTGGGCTCACGTAATGCGCCCTCCGGGGAAGGGAACGCGATATTATGACGAGAAAGCTGGACCAGGCGCATGACAGCAGAACTCCAATACGCGAGTTAGGATCGGTTCAAATATAGTCTACAGACGCTGTTTAAACTGGTAGTAGCGACCCTGTTTCGCTAACAGTTCTGTGTGACTACCTTGCTCAATAATGTGCCCGTTGTCCATCACAATTATCTGATCAAAACTCGCCAGTCCACGCAGACGGTGTGTCACCATAATCACCGTTTTACCGGCCATAGCATTAGCCAGTAAATCAAGGATTTGGCTCTCGGTCGTGGCATCCAGCCCTTCAGTTGGTTCATCCAGCAGCATCAGCGGCGCATCGTGCAGTAACGCACGTGCAATTGCCAGTCGGCGTAACTCGCCACCAGAGAGCTGGCGACCACCTTCACCCAGCCAGCTGTTCAGGCCGTCATCTTCGAGCAGCTTGTGCAGCCCAACGCGTTCAAGCATTGCACTCAGCACGTCGTCGCTGGCTTCGGGGGCTGCCAGACGCAAGTTCTCGCGCAACGTGGCACTGAACAGGTGCACGCGCTGTGGTACAACGCTGACGGTCTTACGCAGGGCGTGCTCGCTAAATTCGCGTAGCGGTACATCGTTAAACAGAACGTTCCCGTGCTGCGGATCCCATGCGCGGGTTAACAGCTGTAAGAGTGTTGATTTACCACAGCCTGTCCGCCCGAGCAGTGCGATACGTGCACCTGCAGAGACCGACAGATTAACGCCTTCCAGCGCGTTCTGCGTTTGCCCGGCATAGGCGAAGGTGATGTCCTGGAGCTGAAGCGCAACCTGAGCCGGAACCGCCGTTTGTTGTGCCTGGAACTGCACTTCGGGCTCTTGCTCGGTGATTTGCGTGATACGTACCGCGGACGCAATAACTTGCCCAAGATGCTGGAAGGCACCCGTGACAGGGGCCAGTGCTTCAAATGCTGCCAGCGCGCAGAAGACAAACAGTGCGATGAGCGCGCCAGGCTGCGTATTGCCGCCCACACCGCCGGATGCCATCCACAGCATCGCCACGACGGCAAAACCACCAATGAGCATCATCAGGGCCTGCGAAAAGGCCGTCAGTTCAGATTGCCTGCGCTGGGCTTCATGCCAGTTCAGCTCTGTGCTCTCCATCCGGGCGCGGTAGCGCTGGCTGGCGCCAAAGATAGTAAGTTCAGCTTGTCCCTGTAACCATGATGTCAGCTGCTGACGGTATTCGCCGCGCAGACGCGTCAGGTTTTCTCCGGTTGGCTTGCCTGCACGATAAAACAGAGGCGGCAGGAGGAACAGCGTCAGCAGCATAATGCCTCCCAGCGTCAGAGCAATAGGGACATCGAGCGTACAAAGCCCAAGAGTGACCACCACAATCACCACAAACGCCCCCACCAGCGGGGAAATCACGCGCAGGTAGAGGTGATCCAGGGTATCGACGTCTGCGACTACGCGGTTGAGCAATTCACCCTGGCGGAAACGCGCCAGCCCGGCAGGGGAGAGGGGCAGTAATTTGCTGAAGGTGTAAATACGCAGATGCTGGAGCACACGGAATGTCGCATCGTGGCTGACCAGACGCTCAAAATAACGTCCGGCGGTACGGGTAATCGCCGCACCGCGAACGCCCGCAGCGGGCAGCATATAGTTAAAGCTGTACAGCCCGGCAACACCCACTACAGCAGAGGCCGACAGGAACCAGCCAGAAAGCGTGAGCAGCCCGATGCTGGCAAGCAGAGTCACAATCGCCAGAACAATGCCGAGCGTCAGCATCCATTTGTGACGTTTATACAGGGCAAGATAGGGGAGCAGGGCGCGCATCAGATATCCTCCTGACGGTTAGCCAGCAGGGTGGCAAATGGCCCCTGCGCAGCAACGAGAGAGGCGTAATCGCCTTGCTCGACAATATGACCATTCTCCATGACCCAAATCTGATCCCAGTCGGTGATACCTTCCAGCTGGTGCGTGACCATGAGTGTGGTTTGTTGCAATGATGCCGCGTTCAGGGCGTGCATCACCCGTTGTTCGCTGTGCGCATCCAGGCTGGCTGCGGGTTCATCCAGCAGCATTAACTGACATGGATTAAGCAATGCGCGGGCAAGGGCAACACGCTGCGCCTGACCGACGGATAAACCTGCCGCCTGGTCACCCACCACAGTATCCACACCTTGCGGAAGCAAAGGCAGAAACTCACTGACCCAGGCACGGTCAAGAACCGATTGCAGCTCATCTTCACGCGCGTCAGGGCGTGCAAGCAGCACGTTCTCACGCAGCGTGGCGGCAGGTAATTGCGGATTCTGCCCCACCCAGCTGAGTTGTTTGCGCCATGCGTCAGGATCAAGCTCGCGCAGTTCGGCATGATTAATACGCAGCGAACCGGTATAGGCCATAAAACCTGATAACGCATTGAGCAGTGAGCTTTTACCTGAACCGCTGGTTCCAACCAGAACAACGCGTTGACCCGCCGAAAGCGTAAAGTTCAGCGGTCCGGCCAGCACTTTGCCTTCCGGCGAGAGAACCGAGAAATCAACAGCTTCAACGGTAACCGGCTCTTTGCTGTTCAGCATAATTTCACCGCGCTCCGGATGAGCAAGCGGTGTTTCAAGGAAGGTTTTCAGGCTGTCAGCGGCACCCACGGCCTGTGCTTTGGCATGGTAAAAGGTACCAAGATCGCGAAGCGGCTGGAAAAACTCAGGCGCCAGGATCAGGGCAAGAAAACCGGCTGAAAGCGTAACGCCGGTGCCGTAATGGCCAAAATCGAGTTCGCCAAGATAAGAGAAACCAAAGTACACCGCCACCACCGCAATCGACAGGGAGGTGAAGAATTCCAGTACGCCAGATGACAGAAACGCCAGACGCAATACTTCCATTGTCCGCTGACGGAAATCCTGTGACGCCACGCGGATATTTTCGGTTTCGGCTTCACCGCGGCCAAAAATTCGTAAGGTTTCCATCCCGCGCAGGCGGTCCAGGAAATGGCCGCTTAAACGGCCAAGCGCCAGGAAGTTACGGCGGTTGGCATCTGCCGCGCCCATCCCCACCATCGCCATAAACAGCGGAATCAGCGGAGCGGTACAGAGCAGAATAAGGGCGGCTACCCAGTTAGATGGGAAAATGGTGGCCACAATCAGCAGCGGCACGCATACGGCCAGCGCCATCTGTGGAATATAGCGCGCGTAATAGTCGTGCATATCGTCAATCTGCTCAAGGATAAGCGTCGCCCAGCTTCCGGCAGGCTTGCCCTGTATCCAGGCGGGACCCGCTTGCTGGAGCCTGTCGAGTACCTTGCGGCGAATTTCGAAGCGTATATGCTGTCCGGCATGGAACCCGACACGTTCACGCAACCAGACCACCCAGGTGCGCAGAACAAAGATCAGGACTAATACGATAAAGGGCATCAGAAGCGCTTCGCGCGGGATGTTCTCCATGATCATATGATTGAGAATGCGGGCCAGCAGCCATGCCTGGGCAACAATCAACAGACCGCTGATAAGTCCCAGCAGACGGGAAATATTCAGCCAGCGGCGGGAAATAACGCTTTGCTTTTTAAGCCAGCGAGTTAACTCTTGTTGACGGGTTTTTTCCATTGCGTACTTTGCAGGTGACGTTATTAGAAATTGGGCACGGCAATGTTACAACGGAGAGACAATAAAGGCGACTTATCGCCGCCTTTATTTACGTTTGTTACTGACTTGTAAAGATTATTTACCTGTTTCAGCCAGCCCATCAAGGTAACGTTCAGCGTCCAGCGCGGCCATACAGCCGGTGCCGGCAGAGGTGATCGCCTGACGGTAAATATGGTCCATCACGTCACCCGCAGCGAAGACTCCCGGGATACTGGTCTGGGTCGCGTTGCCGTGAATACCGGACTGCACTTTAATGTAGCCGTTTTCCAGCTCAAGCTGACCGTCAAAGATAGCGGTATTCGGGCTATGGCCGATAGCCACAAACAGACCTGCCACTTCCAGTGATTCCTCGTGGTCGGTGTTCTGCGTATCGCGGATGCGCAGGCCAGCAACGCCCATCTGATCGCCTGTCACTTCTTCCAGAGTACGGTTGGTGTGCAGCACGATATTGCCGCTCGCCACTTTATCCATCAGACGTTTGATCAGGATCTTCTCTGCGCGGAAGGTGTCGCGGCGATGGATCAGATGCACTTCAGAGGCGATGTTCGCCAGATACAGCGCTTCTTCTACTGCGGTGTTACCGCCACCGATAACCGCGACTTTCTGGTTACGGTAGAAGAAACCGTCACAGGTTGCACAGGCAGAAACGCCACGGCCTTTGAACGCTTCTTCAGACGGCAGTCCGAGGTAACGCGCAGAAGCACCCGTCGCGATAATCAGCGCATCACAGGTGTACTCACCGCTGTCGCCTGTCAGGCGGAAAGGTCGGTTTTGCAGGTCGACCTTGTTGATGTGATCGAACAGAATTTCGGTTTCGAATTTGGTCGCATGTTCGTGCATACGCTCCATCAGCAGCGGCCCGGTCAGGTCGTTCGGGTCGCCTGGCCAGTTTTCTACTTCAGTCGTGGTGGTCAACTGACCGCCTTTTTCCATACCGGTAATCAAAACCGGTTGCAGGTTAGCGCGTGCAGCATAGACCGCCGCGGTATATCCCGCAGGTCCAGAACCAAGAATTAGCAGCTTACTGTGTTTGGCCGTGCCCATGAGATCCCCATTGTTGTTGGCAGACATTTGGCAGGATTGTAGGGAATTTGTTGCCGTAAAAAAAGAGCACAGCAATTTTGATATCGATATGTGCAATAGACACTGGCGATGGATTGAGCGCTATAACATAACGCTTTCTACTGAAAACCGGTCGATTATAAGGCAATAAAATGAGGATTAATGGCCAGTCGTTATGAATATCCGGCATGTTGTACTAAAAATCGATGTTTTGCTTTGACAATCCCCTGCGCTTTTGCGAAAACATTGAAGGAAGAAAAAAACCGCGTTAACAGTGTGTCGCATAGACATGCACGTAAATGCCATTTTTACCGGGTCAGTGAAATCTACGCATGGTGTGGACAGACGCCATACGTGATGTCGGTGGCGGCCATTTCAGGCACCGGTCTTCTTACCGTAGAACCCGAATCCGCATCGCGCATATTACATAATCAGGCGATGTGATGAATAACGGGTACAGGCTCTGAACAGTGATGTGCACAGGGTCCAGGCAGGAGTAGGGAAGGAATACAGAGAGACAATAATAATGGTAGATAGCAAGAAGCGCCCTGGCAAAGATCTCGACCGTATCGATCGTAACATTCTTAATGAATTGCAAAAGGATGGGCGTATTTCCAACGTCGAGCTTTCAAAACGTGTGGGACTTTCCCCGACGCCGTGCCTTGAGCGTGTGCGCCGACTGGAAAGACAGGGTTTTATTCAGGGCTATACGGCTCTGCTGAACCCGCATTATCTGGATGCCTCACTTCTGGTATTTGTTGAGATTACTCTGAATCGTGGTGCGCCGGATGTGTTTGAGCAATTTAACGCCGCTGTACAAAAACTTGAAGAAATTCAAGAGTGTCATCTGGTTTCCGGTGATTTCGACTACCTGTTGAAAACCCGTGTGCCTGATATGTCCGCCTACCGTAAGCTGCTGGGTGAAACCCTGCTGCGTCTGCCAGGCGTGAACGACACCCGTACTTATGTGGTGATGGAAGAGGTCAAACAGAGCAATCGTCTGGTTATTAAGACGCGCTAACACGGAACAGGTGCAAAATCAGCGTAGTTTGATTACACTCCTGTTAATCCATACAGCAACAGTGCCGGGGATACCCGGCGCTGTTGTCCGTTTTAGCAAACAGGCAGGACATGCCTGATACCTGGAGAGCCTTTCTTGAGCCAGGAATATACTGAAGACAAAGAAGTCACACTATCGAAGCTAAGCAGCGGACGTCGACTCCTTGAGGCGTTGCTGATTGTTATTGCCCTTTTTGCCGTCTGGCTGATGGCAGCCTTACTCAGTTTTAATCCCTCAGATCCGAGCTGGTCGCAAACCGCATGGCATGAGCCTATCCATAATTTAGGTGGCACGCCCGGCGCCTGGCTTGCGGACACCCTGTTTTTCATCTTCGGTGTCATGGCCTATACCATCCCGGTGATCATCATCGGTGGCTGCTGGTTTGCCTGGCGTCATCGTCAGAATGATGAATACATCGATTATTTCGCGGTTTCGCTGCGCCTGATTGGCGCCCTGGCGCTGATCCTGACCTCCTGCGGGTTGGCGGCAATTAACGCCGACGATATCTGGTATTTCGCGTCCGGTGGGGTGATTGGCAGCCTGCTGAGCACCGCGCTGCAACCGATGCTGCACAGCAGCGGCGGCACCATTACGCTGCTCTGTATCTGGGCAGCGGGACTAACGCTGTTTACCGGCTGGTCATGGGTGAGCATTGCCGAAAAACTCGGCAGTCTGATCCTGAATATTCTGACGTTTGCCAGCAACCGTACCCGTCGTGATGATACCTGGGTAGATGAAGACGAATATGAAGATGAGGACGAAGAAGATACCGCTTCAGCTCCGCATCGAGAATCTCGCCGCGCGCGTATTCTGCGTGGCGCACTGGCGCGCCGTAAACGCGTGGCCGAAAAATTTGCTAATCCGTTAGGACGTAAAACCGATGCCGCGCTCTTCTCCGGCAAACGCATGGATGATGACGAACAGGTTGAATACCGTGCTGCGGGGACTCCTGTTGACCCTGATGATGTGCTCTTCTCTGGCAGTCGTGCCATGCCGGGTGATTACGACGAATATGACCCGTTATTAAATGGTCATTCGGTTACCGAACCTGTCGCAGCTGCTGCTGCGGCAACCACAGCCGCTCAGGCTTATGCTGCGCCTGTTGAGGCAGTCATGCCTTCCGCGCCGGTGTATGAGCCAGAGCCTGTTGTCCAGCAACCTGCGGTTGAGTGGCAAGAAGCGCCAGTCATTCCTGCGCATCAGCCGGTTATTGCCCCTGAACCGCAAAGCTATGCGCCAGCACAGCCGCAGGAACAGGAACAGTGGCAGCAGCCGTACCAGCCAGAACCGCAATACGCGCCGCAGCCATACGCAGAGTATGAAGCGCCGGTGTCTCAGCCTTATCAGGAATATGCGCCAGTTGAGCCTGCTCAGCCGTACGTTGAGCCGCAAGCTGAACCACAGGTTGAAGTGGAAGAGGTCAAACCGACTCGCCCACCAATGTACTATTTTGAAGAAGTTGAAGAACGCCGCGCGCGTGAGCGCGAACAGCTGGCCGCCTGGTATCAGCCCGTACCGGAACCGGTACAAGAACCCGCCACCAGGGCTCCTTCCGTTTCGGTACCGCCAGTCGATCCTACACCGGTTGTGGCGCCGGTTGCGGAAAGCGTGAAGCACGCGACCGCGGCAGCAGCAGTGGCTGCGCCTGTCTTTAGCCTGGCATCCGGTGGCGCGCCGCGTCCACAGGTGAAAGAGGGTATTGGCCCGCAGCTTCCTCGTCCTAATCGCGTGCGTGTTCCTACCCGCCGTGAGCTGGCGTCCTATGGCATCAAATTACCTTCTCAGCGTATGGCTGAGGAGAAAGCGCGTGAATCTGAGTACGAAGATGACGCCGATGAGATGCAGCAGGATGAGCTGGCACGTCAGTTTGCTGCACAACAGCAGCAGCGTTATGGCGAAGAGTATCAACACGAAGCCCGGCCGACTCATGTTCATGAAGACGATGAAGACGACGCGGCCGAAGCTGAGTTAGCGCGCCAGTTTGCTGCCACTCAGCAGCAACGCTATTCCGGTGAGCAGCCTGCGGGAGCAAATCCGTTCTCGTTATCTGATTTCGAATTCTCGCCAATGAAAGATTTGGTTGATGATGGCCCGAGCGAACCGTTATTCACCCCAGGCGTGATGCCTGAAACGCAAACTGCGTACCAGCAGCCTGCACCTGCGCCGCATGTGCAGCAGCCAGCGCCACAGGCTTATGCGCAGCCGCAACAGCCTCAGCACGCGCCGCAGTTCCAGCAGCCACCGGCACAGCCGAAGGAAAGCCTGATTCACCCGCTTCTGATGCGTAACGGGGACAGCCGTCCGCTGCAACGCCCAAGCACGCCGCTGCCGTCGCTGGATCTGTTAACGCCGCCTCCGTCAGAAGTTGAACCGGTAGATACCTTTGCGTTGGAACAGATGGCGCGTCTTGTGGAAGCGCGTCTGGCTGATTTCCGCATTAAAGCGGACGTAGTGAACTATTCCCCTGGTCCGGTTATCACCCGTTTCGAACTGAATCTGGCACCTGGAGTTAAAGCCGCGCGAATTTCTAACCTCTCCCGTGACCTGGCGCGCTCGTTGTCGACCGTTGCGGTGCGTGTGGTGGAAGTTATCCCGGGCAAACCTTATGTCGGCCTGGAGCTGCCAAATAAGAAACGCCAGACCGTTTATCTGCGTGAAGTGCTGGATAACGCCAAATTCCGTGAGAATCCATCGCCGTTGAGCGTGGTGTTGGGCAAAGATATCGCAGGCGAGCCTGTGGTAGCCGACCTCGCGAAAATGCCGCACCTGCTGGTGGCGGGTACGACGGGCTCGGGTAAGTCAGTCGGTGTGAACGCCATGATCCTGAGTATGCTCTACAAAGCGCAGCCGGAAGATGTGCGTTTCATCATGATCGACCCGAAAATGCTGGAACTCTCTGTTTATGAAGGTATCCCGCATCTGCTGACGGAAGTGGTCACCGACATGAAGGACGCTGCTAACGCCCTGCGCTGGAGCGTTAATGAGATGGAGCGTCGCTATAAGTTAATGTCGGCTCTCGGCGTACGTAACCTGGCCGGTTATAACGAGAAGATCGCTGAAGCAGTACGTATGGGGCGCCCGATTCCGGATCCTTACTGGAAGCCGGGTGACAGCATGGATGCCCAGCATCCGGTGCTGGAAAAACTGCCTTATATCGTCGTGCTGGTAGACGAATTCGCTGACCTGATGATGACTGTCGGTAAGAAAGTCGAAGAGTTGATTGCCCGTCTGGCGCAGAAAGCGCGTGCTGCCGGTATTCACCTTGTACTGGCGACGCAGCGTCCATCCGTGGACGTCATCACGGGTCTGATTAAAGCGAACATCCCAACGCGTATCGCGTTTACCGTTTCGAGTAAAATTGACTCGCGTACCATCCTCGACCAGGGCGGCGCAGAGTCGCTGTTGGGTATGGGTGATATGCTTTACTCCGGCCCGAACTCCACCTCGCCAGTGCGTGTCCACGGTGCATTCGTCCGCGATGAGGAAGTTCACGCGGTGGTGCAGGACTGGAAAGCGCGTGGTCGTCCGCAGTACGTGGATGGCATTACCTCTGACACTGAAAGTGAAGGCGGTGGCGGTGGCTTTGACGGTGGTGAAGAGCTGGATCCGTTATTCGATCAGGCGGTTAACTTCGTGACTGAAAAACGTAAAGCATCTATTTCCGGGGTGCAGCGTCAGTTCCGTATCGGCTACAACCGCGCGGCCCGCATCATCGAGCAGATGGAAGCGCAGGGCATCGTGAGCGAGCAGGGGCATAATGGTAACCGTGAGGTGCTGGCTCCGCCGCCGTTTGATTGACCCTTCAGCGATTGCAAAGAAGGGTAAATCAGCCAAAATTAAGCATTTTCTTCTGTCGCCTGCCTGCGGGCAGGTTCACAATAGACGACAGAACCCCATATCGGGATGACGTATTTTAAGGAATAACAATGAAAAAATTCGCAATCGCCTGTGCATTACTGACCAGTTTTGTTGCCAGCAGCGTCTGGGCTGATGCAGCCAGCGACCTTAAAAGCCGACTGGATAAAGTAAGTAGCTTCCACGCCAGCTTCACCCAAAAAGTGACTGACGGCAGCGGTAACGCGGTGCAGGAAGGTCAGGGGGACTTGTGGGTAAAACGCCCGAATCTGTTTAACTGGCACATGACACAGCCGGATGAAAGTATTCTGGTGTCAGATGGTAAAACCTTGTGGTTCTTCAACCCGTTTGTTGAGCAGGCAACTGCCACCTGGCTGAAAGATGCCACCAGTAATACCCCGTTTATGCTGATTGCCCGTAACCAGTCCAGCGACTGGCAGCAGTACAACATCAAACAAAATGGTGATGAGTTTGTTCTGACGCCGAAAGGCAGCAACGGTAACCTGAAACAGTTCACCATTAACGTGAGCACCAACGGAACCATTAATCAGTTTGGTGCGGTTGAGCAGGACGATCAGCGTAGCAGTTACCAGCTCAAATCCCAGCAAAACGGCGCTGTCGATGCATCAAAATTCACCTTTACCCCGCCGCAGGGCGTAACGGTGGACGACCAACGCAATAAGTAAGAGGCGTGAGTGAGCAACCTGTCGCTCGATTTTTCAGATAATGCGTTTCAACCTCTGGCCGCTCGTATGCGGCCAGAAAATTTAGCGCAGTACATTGGTCAGCAGCATCTGCTGGCTGCGGGTAAGCCGTTGCCGCGTGCTATCGAAGCCGGGCATCTGCACTCCATGATTTTGTGGGGCCCACCGGGCACGGGAAAAACGACGCTCGCAGAAGTGATCGCCCGCTATGCGAACGCCGATGTTGAACGCATTTCCGCAGTGACCTCCGGTGTGAAGGAGATCCGCGAAGCTATCGAGCGAGCAAGGCAGAACCGCAATGCCGGACGCCGTACTATCCTCTTCGTCGATGAAGTCCACCGTTTCAATAAGAGCCAGCAGGATGCATTCCTGCCGCACATTGAAGATGGCACCATTTTCTTTATTGGCGCGACGACCGAAAATCCCTCCTTTGAACTGAACTCGGCACTGCTTTCCCGTGCACGTGTTTATCTGCTCAAATCGCTGACAACCGACGATATCGAAAAGGTTCTCACTCAGGCGATGGAAGACAAGGCCCGGGGTTATGGCGGGCAGGATATCGTTCTGCCGGACGAAACGCGGCTTGCGATTGCGGAGCTGGTCAATGGGGATGCGCGCCGTGCGTTAAACACGCTGGAAATGATGGCTGATATGGCCGAAGTGGATGATTCCGGTAAGCGTGTACTGAAACCTGAACTGCTTACTGAAATTGCCGGTGAACGCAGCGCGCGTTTCGATAACAAAGGCGATCGTTTTTACGATCTGATCTCGGCCCTGCACAAGTCGGTGCGAGGCAGTGCACCTGATGCAGCACTGTACTGGTATGCACGGATCATTAGTGCCGGTGGCGATCCGCTGTACGTCGCTCGCCGCTGTCTGGCCATTGCATCGGAAGATGTCGGTAATGCCGATCCCCGCGCGATGCAGGTTGCGATTTCAGCCTGGGATTGCTTTACCCGCGTGGGGCCAGCAGAAGGGGAGCGGGCAATCGCGCAGGCGATAGTTTATCTGGCCTGTGCGCCGAAAAGTAATGCTGTCTATACCGCGTTTAAAGCGGCGATGGCGGATGCGCGTGAACGCCCGGACTATGACGTGCCGGTTCATCTGCGTAATGCACCGACCAAACTGATGAAAGAGATGGGTTACGGGCAGGAGTACCGATACGCCCACGACGAACCCAATGCCTACGCCGCCGGAGAGGAATATTTTCCGCAGGAGATGGCACAAACCCGCTATTATCACCCCACAAACAGAGGTCTTGAAGGCAAGATTGGCGAAAAGCTCGCCTGGCTCGCCGGACAGGATCAAAATAGCCCTATAAAACGCTACCGTTAGCGCGATCGTTGCGGTAATGTTGGCAATGTATCCTTGTGACCGCAGGCTGTGGTCACATTTTCCTATTTTAATTCGATAAGCACAGGATAAGCATGCTCGATCCCAATCTGCTGCGTAATGAGCCAGACGCAGTCGCTGAAAAACTGGCACGCCGGGGCTTTAAGCTGGATGTAGATAAGCTGCGCGCTCTTGAAGAGCGTCGTAAAGTTCTGCAGGTACAAACTGAAAATCTGCAGGCAGAGCGTAACTCTCGATCGAAATCCATCGGCCAGGCGAAAGCACGCGGGGAAGACATTGAGCCATTACGCCTGGAAGTGAACAAACTGGGTGAAGAGCTGGATCAGGCGAAAGCTGAGCTGGACGTTCTTCAGACCGAGATCCGTGATATCGCGCTGGCGATCCCGAACATTCCTGACGACAGCGTTCCTGTCGGCAAAGACGAAAACGACAACGTTGAAGTGAAACGCTGGGGCACGCCTCGCGAGTTCGACTTCGAGGTTCGCGATCACGTAACGCTGGGCGAAATGCACGCGGGCCTGGACTTTGCAGCCGCAGTTAAGCTGACCGGTTCTCGCTTTGTGGTGATGAAAGGGCAGATTGCTCACCTGCACCGTGCGCTGGCGCAGTTCATGCTGGATCTGCACACTGAGCAGCACGGCTACAGCGAAACCTACGTACCGTATCTGGTTAACCACGATACGTTGTACGGTACTGGCCAGCTGCCGAAATTTGCCGGCGATCTGTTCCACACGCGTCCTCTGGACGAAGAAGCAGACAGCAGCAACTACGCGCTGATCCCAACCGCTGAAGTGCCGCTGACCAACCTCGTGCGTGATGAGATCATCGACGAAGACGACCTGCCAATTAAACTGACTGCACATTCTCCGTGCTTCCGTTCTGAAGCAGGTTCCTACGGTCGTGATACCCGTGGTCTGATCCGTATGCACCAGTTCGACAAAGTTGAGATGGTGCAGATCGTCCGTCCTGAAGAGTCCATGGACGCGCTGGAAGAGATGACCGGCCACGCTGAGAAAGTGCTGGAGCTGCTGGGTCTGCCGTACCGCCGTATGGCACTGTGTACGGGTGACATGGGCTTTGGTGCCTGCAAAACCTTCGACCTGGAAGTCTGGGTTCCTGCACAGAACACCTACCGTGAGATCTCTTCCTGCTCTAACGTCTGGGATTTCCAGGCTCGCCGGATGCAGGCGCGCTGCCGCAGCAAATCAGACAAGAAAACCCGTCTGGTTCATACCCTGAACGGCTCTGGGCTGGCTGTGGGTCGTACACTGGTTGCTGTGCTGGAAAACTACCAGCAGGCTGATGGTCGTATTGAGATCCCGGAAGTGCTGCGTCCGTACATGAAAGGCCTGCAGTACATCGGCTAATTTGTCTTAAATTAAAAAAGCGCCTCAGGGCGCTTTTTTTATGCCCCTGCTTTGACACGAAACAATAACGTCTCCCTCTAAAGTAGTAATACTCCTCCGAATGAAAGCCAGCATAAAAAACTAATAACGGAGAAATTCGTTATATATAAATCTATATAGCGGTTTCTGCCGTATCTCTTTTATTTGTGAGCAACCAAAGTGAGTCTTTATGAAAATCAAAGCGCCTGATGCTTTACTGGCTGCCGAGGTCACTCGCCGTGGGTTGATGAAAACCACGGCAATAGGCGGTCTGGCTGTTGCCAGCAGTGCGTTAACTCTGCCTTTTTCTCGTATGGTGTCGGCGGCGGATGCGCTGTCCCCGGCGTCAGCCCCGGAAAAAGTGGTGTGGAGCGCCTGTACCGTTAACTGCGGTAGCCGTTGTCCGCTGCGGATGCACGTGGTGGATGGCGAAATCAAATATGTCGAAACGGATAACACCGGCGACGATAACTATGACGGGTTACATCAGGTTCGCGCCTGTTTGCGCGGCCGCTCAATGCGCCGCCGTGTCTATAACCCGGATCGCCTCAAGTACCCGATGAAACGCGTTGGAAAACGCGGGGAAGGAAAGTTCGAGCGCATTAGCTGGGACGAAGCTTACGACATCATCGCGACCAATATGCAGCGTTTGATTAAAGAGTTCGGCAACGAATCCATCTACCTGAATTACGGTACAGGTACGCTTGGCGGCACCATGACCCGCTCCTGGCCACCAGGAAAAACGCTGGTAGCACGCCTGATGAACTGCTGCGGCGGTTATCTCAATCACTATGGCGACTACTCTTCCGCGCAGATTGCGGCAGGGCTGAATTACACTTACGGCGGCTGGGCAGATGGCAACAGCCCGTCTGATATCGAAAACAGTAAACTGGTGGTGCTGTTCGGTAACAACCCGGGTGAAACCCGCATGAGCGGCGGCGGGGTGACATACTATCTCGAACAGGCTCGTGCTAAATCTAATGCTCGCATGATCATCGTCGATCCGCGTTACACCGATACCGGTGCCGGGCGTGAAGATGAGTGGATCCCTATCCGTCCGGGTACCGATGCCGCGCTGGTCAGTGCGCTGGCGTGGGTGATGATCACTGAAAATCTCGTTGATCAGCCTTTCCTTGATAAATACTGCGTTGGTTACGACGAGAAAACTCTGCCAGCCAGTGCGCCTGCTAACGGGCATTACAAAGCATACATTCTTGGCCAGGGCAGTGACGGTGTAGCAAAAACGCCTCAGTGGGCATCCACGATCACCGGTATTCCGGTAGAACGCATTGTTCAGCTGGCACGTGAAATTGGTTCGGCGAAACCGGCCTATATCAGCCAGGGCTGGGGGCCGCAGCGTCATGCGAACGGTGAAATCGCCACCCGTGCCATTTCAATGCTCTCTATTCTGACGGGCAACGTGGGTATCAATGGGGGCAATACGGGCGCGCGCGAAGGCTCTTATGAAGTGCCATTTGAACGTATGCCGACCCTGGACAACCCGGTGCAAACCAGTATTTCCATGTTTATGTGGACCGACGCGATTGAACGCGGCCCGGAAATGACGGCATTGCGCGATGGTGTTCGCGGCAAAGATAAACTGGATGTTCCGATTAAGATGATCTGGAACTATGCTGGTAACTGCCTGATTAACCAGCATTCCGAGATCAACCGTACTCATGAAATCCTTCAGGATGATAAGAAGTGCGAGATGATTGTGGTCATCGACTGCCACATGACCTCGTCGGCGAAATATGCCGATATCATTCTGCCGGATTGCACCGCATCAGAGCAGATGGACTTCGCGCTGGATGCCTCCTGCGGCAACATGTCTTATGTGATCTTCACCGATCAGGCGATTAAACCGCGTTTTGAATGCAAAACCATCTATCAGATGACGTCTGAGCTGGCGAAGCGTCTTGGCGTTGAGCAGCAGTTCACCGAAGGGCGTACTCAGGAAGGATGGATGCGTCATCTGCATGAGCTTTCTCGTAAAGCGATCCCTGACCTGCCTGATTTCGATACCTTCCGTCAGCAGGGCATGTACAAGCAGCGCGACCCGGAAGGTCACCATGTTGCTTATAAGGCATTCCGCGACGATCCTCATGCCAATCCGCTGACCACCCCGTCGGGCAAAATCGAAATCTACTCTGAAGAACTGGCAAAAATTGCATCCAGCTGGGAGCTGCCGGAAGGGGATGTGATTGATCCGCTGCCAATTTATACGCCTGGTTTCGAAAACTACAACGATCCGCTGACCGCGAAATTCCCGTTGCAGCTGACGGGCTTCCATTACAAAGCGCGGGTTCACTCAACTTACGGCAACGTTGATGTACTGAAAGCGTCCTGCCGTCAGGAAATGTGGATCAACCCGATGGATGCGAAGGCGCGCGGCATTTCAAATGGCGATCGCGTGCGTATCTTTAACGGTCGTGGCGAAGTGCATATCGAAGCCAAAGTTACACCGCGTATGATGCCTGGCGTTGTCGCGTTGGGGGAAGGGGCCTGGTACAACCCGGATGCAAATCGCATCGACCAGGCTGGCAGTATTAACGTACTGACCACGCAGCGCCCATCGCCGCTGGCGAAGGGGAATCCATCCCACACAAACCTTGTTCAGGTTGAAAAGGTGTAAGGAGTAACCGATGACAACCCAGTATGGATTTTTTATTGATTCCAGCCGCTGCACCGGTTGCAAAACCTGCGAACTGGCCTGTAAGGACTACAAAGACTTAACTCCGGATGTCAGCTTCCGCCGTATTTACGAATACGCCGGCGGCGACTGGCAGGAGGATAACGGCGTCTGGCACCAGAACGTGTTTGCCTACTACCTGTCGATTGCCTGCAACCACTGCGAAGATCCGGCCTGCACTAAAGTGTGCCCGAGCGGGGCGATGCACAAGCGTGACGACGGTTTTGTGGTGGTGGATGAAGATGTCTGCATCGGCTGCCGCTACTGCCACATGGCTTGTCCGTATGGTGCGCCTCAGTACAACGCCGCCAAAGGCCATATGACCAAGTGCGACGGCTGCCACACCCGCGTGGCGGACGGCAAAAAGCCGATTTGCGTGGAGTCCTGCCCGCTGCGTGCGCTGGACTTTGGCCCAATTGCAGAGCTGCGCCAAAAGCACGGCCAGCTTGCGGCAGTGGCGCCTCTGCCGTCTGCGCACTTCACGAAGCCGAGCATTGTGATTAAACCTAACGCCAACAGCCGTCCGACGGGTGACACCACCGGCTACCTGGCAAATCCGAAGGAGGTGTGAGATGGGAAGTGGATGGCATGAATGGCCGCTGATGATCTTCACGGTCTTCGGGCAGTGCGTTGCGGGTGGTTTTATCGTCCTCGCCCTGGCGCTGCTCAAGGGAAATCTCAATGCGGAACAGCAGCAACGTCTGGTTCTGAGTATGTTTGGCCTGTGGGTGTTGATGGGCATTGGCTTTATCGCCTCAACCCTGCACCTCGGTTCACCGATGCGGGCGTTTAATTCCCTGAACCGCGTGGGTGCATCATCACTCAGTAACGAAATTGCCAGCGGTGCTATTTTCTTTGCTGTGGGGGGGCTGGGCTGGCTGCTGGCTGCACTGAAAAAACTACCTTCAGGATTACGTAGCCTGTGGCTAATCGTCACTATGGTTCTGGGTGTGGTATTCGTGTGGATGATGGTGCGGGTTTATAACACGATCGACACCGTGCCAACATGGTACAGCGTCTGGACGCCAATGAGCTTCTTCCTGACGATGTTCATCGGCGGGCCGTTGTTGGGCTTCCTGTTGTTGCGCGTGGCAGGTGTAGACGGCTGGGCGATGCGTTTGCTGCCGGCGGTTTCACTCCTGGCACTGGTGGTGAGTGCCATCGTAGCCCTGATGCAGGGGGCAGAGCTTGCAACGATCCACAGCTCTGTTCAGCAGGCGTCTGCGCTGGTGCCTGATTACGGCTCGCTGATGGCCTGGCGCGTGGTGTTGCTGGTAGCGGCGCTGGTGTGCTGGATTGTGCCTCAGCTTAAGGGTTATCAGCCTGCGGTACCGCTGTTGTCCCTGTCCTTTGTGCTGGTGCTGGCGGGTGAGTTGATTGGCCGTGGTGTGTTCTATGGCCTGCATATGACGGTTGGTATGGCCATCGCCAGTTAACGTTGTTTTTTGTTATATAACGCCGGGACATAGCGCCCGGCTTTTCTGTTTTCAATCATGAAATTTTTCGACTGTCGTTTGGTTTTAATTCTGATTATTGGCAAAGAAAAACAATCAGATAGTTTATATCGATAGCAAGCGTTGCATTAGCAGGATTAGTTTTTTAAATCGACAGAGAGCATATCGTGCGTGCGCCCTGAATTGGTGGATTGACTTTGTTTTTGCCAGTGGCATGATGCGCACGAAATCTGAACTTCCTCACGGTTTTTAATCCATGTCCACCTATACCCGCCCAGTGCTCCTGTTGCTCTGTGGCCTGCTTTTGCTGACGCTGGCGATTGCGGTGTTAAACACCCTCGTCCCGCTTTGGCTCGCCCATGAAAAGTTACCGACCTGGCAGGTGGGTATGGTTAGCTCGTCCTTTTTTACAGGTAACCTTCTGGGAACGCTGGTCACGGGGAGCCTGATTAAGCGCGTCGGTTTTAACCGTAGTTATTATCTGGCCTCGCTGATTTTTGCCGCCGGGTGTGCCGGATTAGGCCTGATGGTGGGATTCTGGAGCTGGATGGTCTGGCGTTTTATCGCGGGTGTGGGCTGCGCGATGATCTGGGTGGTGGTTGAAAGCGCCCTGATGTGTAGCGGCACGTCGCGCAACCGCGGTCGCCTGCTGGCGGCATATATGATGGTTTACTACGTTGGAACCGTGCTTGGGCAACTGATGGTCAGTAAACTGCCAACCGACCTGATGAGCGTTCTGCCGTGGGTGACGGGCATGATCCTGGCCGCTATTCTGCCGTTGCTCTTTACCCGCATTGTTAACCAGCAAAGCGAACACCAGGAAGTGACCCATGTCTGGCCGATGCTGAGGCTGCGTCAGGCGCGTCTGGGGGTTAATGGCTGTATCATTTCCGGGATAGTGCTGGGTTCGCTTTACGGCCTGATGCCGCTGTATTTGAACCATCAGGGCGTTAGTGATTCAGGGATCGGTTTCTGGATGGCGGTTATGGTCAGCGCGGGGATTGTCGGGCAATGGCCGATTGGTCGTCTTGCCGATCGCTTTGGCCGCCTGTTAGTGCTGCGCGTTCAGGTGTTTGTGGTGATCATGGGTTGCCTCGCGATGCTCAGCAGCGCTGCAATGGCTCCGGCGCTGTTTATTCTGGGGGCGGCGGGCTTCACTCTCTATCCGGTAGCCATGGCCTGGGCCTGTGAGAAAGTTGAACATCATCAGCTGGTGGCAATGAACCAGGCGCTGCTCCTGAGTTATACCATTGGCAGCTTACTGGGGCCGACGCTGACGGCCATGCTGATGCAGAACTATTCTGACAATCTGCTGTTTATCATGATTGCCAGCGTGTCGTTTATTTATCTCCTGATGCTGCTGCGCAAAGTGGGCGAGCATCCAACTCCCGTGGCCCATGCCTGATTAAATAAAAGCCTGTCGATGACAGGCTTTTTTGACCCCATCACAACTAAGACTTTTACTTATTGTTTGTTAATTGCGCCAGGCGATAATTCAATTGAGTTCTATCACCACAAGGCAGCAATCATGTCTATACGTCGTTTTTCCACGACTGCGCTGGCAGTCGTGTTGTCTTTAACGTTCGCAACCGCGCCAGCCCTGGCAAATCCAGGAAATGGAAATGGTCATGGCAATGGAAACGGTGGTGGGCAAGGCAACAGCGGCAACCATGGGAACGGGAATTCCACTAATCATGGCAATAAACAAAATAATGGTAATCAGAGTCCCGGCAAATCAAATAAAAGCGTCGGTGATGATGTTGATGCGCGCGTGAGTTTCGATCACGCCCGTCATCTGGCATTGAATTACGGTTTAACCGGTTATGATTCATTGCCGCCGGGCATTGCGAAAAATCTCGCGCGCGGAAAACCACTGCCTCCGGGTATTGCGAAAAAGACCGTACCGGCGTCTATGCTGGGCCAGCTTCCTTCCTATCCTGGGTATGAATGGCGGGTAGTGGGTGATGACCTGGTCTTAATTGCGCTGAGTACGGCCATTGTGACCACGATCATTAACGGCGTGTTCAGATAGCATAAAAAAAGCCCGGTTAAACCGGGCTTTTTCTTAATACATAACTTTGTGTCCGTACTGCTCAAGAATGCCTTTCACGCGTTCCATGGTTTCTTTTTTCGGTGGTTTAACGCCATCGAGCTTATATTCTTCACCCATCGCCACCCATTTATGTTTACCCAGTTCGTGATAGGGCAGCAGCTCAATTTTTTCTACGTTGCCCATGTCGCGGGTAAATTCACCCAGTCGATGTGCAGAGTCATCATCATCTGACCAGCCAGGTACAACCACATAGCGGATCCAGGTGTTGATACCCTTACCTGAAATGTATTTGGCGAACTCCAGGGTACGGTGGTTGGAAACACCAACCAGATTCTGGTGGATCTCATCGTTCATCTGTTTGAGATCGAGCATCACCAGATCGGTCACTTCGAGCAGTTCATCGATGACCGGATCGTAACGACGCACAAAACCGTTAGTATCAAGGCAGGTGTGAATACCTTCTTTACGGCAGGCGCGGAACCAGTCGCGCACAAACTCTGCCTGGAGAATGGCTTCACCACCAGAAGCGGTAACACCACCACCCGATGCGTTCATAAAGTGGCGATAGGTCACAACCTCTTTCATTAAATCATCAACGGTGACTTCTTTGCCGCCGTGCGTATCCCATGTATCACGGTTATGGCAGTAAAGGCAGCGCATAAGGCAGCCCTGGAAGAAGGTAATAAAGCGGATCCCTGGGCCATCGACAGTGCCACAGGATTCGAAGGAGTGAATGCGACCAATAGTTGACATTGCGGTGATATCTCCAGCATCGACCCGTCCGGGGCCTGAGTATGCACAGCTCAAAACCGGCTGTGTTTAAATCTGTTTTGGCTGATATCCATAAAGTATAGATAGCGGACAAAAGAGACTGGGGTGGAGAAGGTGTTAAAAAGGCCCCACTTGCGTGGAGCCTTTATTGTACGCTTTTTAACGCGTGATTTCAGTCAATTCCAGTTAGATGGACTGAGTGAAAGTACGGGTGATAACGTCCTGCTGCTGTTCTTTAGTCAGGGAGTTAAAACGTACTGCGTAGCCAGATACACGGATGGTCAGCTGAGGATATTTCTCAGGATTTTCCATCGCGTCGAGCAGCATTTCACGGTTCATCACGTTCACGTTCAGGTGCTGACCACCTTCGATGGACGCTTCGTGGTGGAAGTAACCATCCATCAGACCCGCGAGGTTAGTTTTACGTACTTCGTCGTCTTTACCCAGTGCGTTTGGAACGATAGAGAAGGTATAAGAGATACCATCTTTAGCGTAAGCAAACGGCAGTTTAGCAACGGAGGTCAGAGAGGCAACAGCACCTTTCTGGTCACGACCGTGCATTGGGTTAGCACCTGGGCCGAATGGCGCGCCAGCACGACGACCGTCTGGGGTGTTACCGGTTTTCTTACCATACACAACGTTAGAAGTGATGGTCAGAACAGACTGAGTCGGGATAGCGTTACGGTAAGTAGTCAGTTTCTGAATTTTCTTCATGAAACGTTCTACCAGGTCAACCGCCATGTCATCAACGCGAGAATCGTTGTTACCAAACTGCGGGTATTCACCTTCGATTTCGAAGTCAACAGCCAGGCCGTCTTCGTCACGAATTGGTTTAACTTTCGCATACTTGATTGCAGACAGGGAGTCAGCAGCAACGGACAGGCCTGCGATACCACATGCCATGGTGCGAACAACGTCACGGTCGTGCAGCGCCATCAGAGAGGCTTCGTAGCTGTACTTGTCGTGCATGTAGTGGATAACGTTCAGTGCAGTGACGTACTGTTTAGCCAGCCAGTCCATGAAGTGATCCATACGATCCATCACTTCGTCGAAGTTCAGAACGTCGCCTTTGATTGGTTCTGATTTAGGACCAACCTGCATTTTCAGTTTTTCATCAACGCCGCCGTTGATTGCGTACAGCATGGTTTTCGCCAGGTTTGCACGCGCACCGAAGAACTGCATTTGTTTACCAACGACCATTGGGCTTACGCAGCACGCGATAGCGTAGTCATCGTTGTTGAAGTCCGGACGCATCAGGTCATCGTTCTCGTATTGCAGAGAAGAGGTGTCGATGGACACTTTAGCGGCGAATTTCTTGAAGTTCAGAGGCAGTTTTTCAGACCACAGAACAGTGATGTTCGGCTCCGGAGAAGGACCCATGGTGTACAGGGTGTTCAGGAAGCGGAAGCTGTTTTTGGTAACCAGAGTACGGCCATCAACGCCCATACCACCGATAGACTCAGTTGCCCAGATTGGGTCACCAGAGAACAGTTCATCATATTCAGGAGTACGCAGGAAACGAACCATACGCAGTTTCATGACCAGGTGGTCAATCATTTCCTGAGCGTCTTGTTCAGTGATTTTGCCTGCTTTGATATCACGTTCGATGTACGCATCCAGGAAGGTGGATACGCGGCCGAAGGACATTGCTGCGCCGTTCTGAGACTTAACAGCGGCCAGGTAGCCGAAGTAGGTCCACTGGATAGCTTCCTGAGCGTTGGTCGCAGGACCAGAGATATCGCAACCGTATTTAGCAGCCATCTCTTTGATCTGGCCCAGAGCACGGTGCTGTTCAGCGATTTCTTCACGCAGACGGATAGTCGCTTCCAGGTTTACGCCGTTTTCCAGATCGGACTGGAGAGAAACGAACTGCGCGTATTTGTCTTTCAGCAGGAAGTCGATACCGTACAGTGCAACACGACGGTAGTCACCGATGATACGGCCACGGCCATACGCATCTGGCAGACCAGTCAGAACGCCAGATTTACGGCAGTTCAGAATGTCTTTGGTGTAAACATCGAATACGCCCTGGTTGTGGGTTTTGCGGTATTCGGTGAAGATTTTTTTCAGCATTGGGTCCAGCTCGCGGTTGTACGCTTTGCAGGAACCTTCAACCATTTTGATACCACCGAACGGGATAATCGCACGTTTCAGTGGTGCTTCAGTTTGCAGACCAACGATTTTCTCAAGGGCTTTGTTGATGTAGCCAGCATCGTGAGAAGTAATGGTGGAAGCAACGGAGGTGTCAAAATCAACTGGCGCGTGAGTGCGGTTTTCCAGTTTAACGCCTTCCATTACGTTGTCCCACAGCTTGGTGGTCGCGTCAGTTGCGCCAGCCAGGAAGGATTCGTCACCTTCATACGGGGTGTAGTTTTTCTGAATGAAGTCACGGACGTTTACTTCATTCTGCCAGTCACCTTTAGTAAAACCTTCCCAGGCTGTGGCTAACTTCTCATTAAGTTCGGACATGTAACACCTACCTTCTTAAGTGGATTTTTTATTTACTGCCTGAGAAAACCATTAGTGATGGTCGTCGCCACGCAGGTAAATGACCCAGTATGTCAACCCAACTAACAGACCCCCACCGATAATGTTCCCGATAGTGACGGGGATCAGGTTATCAGTAATTAAGTTCATAATAGTCAGGTGAGAGAAACTTTCCGGGGTTGAACCAACTGCAGTCCAGAACTCCGGGCTCGCAAAGTTGCGGATTACAATACCCATAGGGATCATAAACATGTTTGCGATACTGTGCTCAAAGCCGCTGGCAACAAACATCGCAACCGGCAGAACCATAATCATGGCTTTGTCCATCAGGCTACGACCAGAGTAGCTCATCCAGACAGCCAGGCAGACCATCAGGTTTGCGAGAATGCCAAGAGCGACAGCTTCGATAAATGTATGGTGCATTTTGTGGTCTGCGGTTTGCAGGACGTTAAGCCCCCAGCCGCCGTTGGCTGTCATGTATTCGCCAGACAACCACATCAACAAAACAAAGAGCAGACACCCAATCAGGTTACCAACATAGACGTTTAACCAGTTACGTGCCAGTTGGCCCCAGGTAATTCTTCCGCTCGCTTTTGCGACGACAATCAGCACCGTTGAGGTGAAGAGGTCAGCGCCGCAGATGACGCAGAGGATAAGTCCCAGTGAGAAACAGATACCGCCAATCAGTTTAGCCATGCCAAATGGCATTGTGGCAGTACCTGTTGTGGCAGTGATGTAAAAGACAAAAGCAATGGAGATGAACACGCCCGCAGTGATCGCCAGATAGAAGGTCTTCATCGGGTGTTTCGTTGCTTTATAGACACCCGCTTCTTCGGCAACTTTGGCCATCGCAGCTGGGAGTAAAAGATCAAAAGGGTTGTCAGCTTTCACACTAACTCTCTCTTTATTAAGTCGGCGACGAGATACTAACAAAGCATTATAGAAGAGAAATTGATATAGATCATATCTCGCCTGGCTTATAGGCCCGCAATGCGTATGGTTTTACAACAAATGCGGAGTAAGTGTTTGATTATCCGTATAAAAATAAATTTTAAAAGTTATGAAAAGAGTTGAATTTTTTCGTTCGCGCTCCCTTAAAACAGTTAATTAAAATGGAGTATTTACCATAAAAAGTAACAGTCAAGCTCGGGTAAGTATTATTATATTTACCCGTATTTAACTTTATTATTACAATCAAAAATCATTGCGAAAGAAATAAAAAAACGGGGCAATGAAATTGCCCCGTAATATAGCCCAGACGATTGAATCCGCCTACAGTTGGTAATGTTATATGCGCTTATTTTGACCAGTAAGCGGCTTTTGCCTTCTGTAACTTCTCATACGCTTTCAGCAGTGACTGATGCGCCGGGAAGGCTTTCAGATCGCTATCTACCGCTTGCAGGCCATAGAATGGCTCTTCACCGCTCAGGGCCGCGCTGGCCGCTTCTACAGCATCTGCGCCATACATACGCACGAAGGCATTCAGATATTGCAGCGGTTGACGTTCTTCTTCCTGCGCGAGCAGCAGCAGGGTTTGCAGGCAACGGTAGTAGTTAGCACGCTCTGCGGAGAAGACGGACTGGTTGAACTCCATCGTCCATTCTGTCCATGCCAGCGCCTGATCCAGATCGCCACCCGCGAGGGCCAGCATTGCTTTCAGCTCGCCAATGCGCAGGGTGTACCAGCCATTGTCTTTACCGGTTGCCAGACCAAGCAGCTCACGCACGCGGGTAAAGTCATCGTGACCTTCGTCGTCCAGTTGTGCGATCAGGTTCAGATAGTCTTCTTTTTCCCACTCGCTACCTGGCAGTGACAGCAGCGTTTCACGAAGATGCGCACCCATGCTGTTATTTGCCAGCCACAGATCTTCTGCCGGATAAATGTCAGACATGCCAGGCACCAGAATACGGCAAGCGTATACGCTCAGGTGTTCGTAGTCGGCAATGTAGACTTCTTTATCTTCTGCTTTGAAGATAGCCATCAGGGTGGCGAACTCTTCTTCGGTGGTGCCTGCAAAGCTCCAGTCCACGAACGGGTAGTCTGCATCCTGTTTAAACATATCCCAGGAGATCAAACCGCTTGAATCGATGAAGTGGGTTTCGAGGTTCGCGTGTTCAGCCACTTCTTCGTCGTCGAAGGTTGGTGGGGTAAACACGTCGAGATCTTTCAGGCTACGGCCCTGAAGCAGCTCGGTGACCGTACGTTCCAGCGCGACGCCGAAATCAGGATGCGCACCAAAGGAAGCAAAGCAGGTCCCGTTCGCCGGGTTGAACAGCACAACGCAGATAACTGGGTATTTCCCCCCCAGAGAGCCGTCATAGGCAAAGATTGGGAACCCTTCGGCTTCCAGCTTCGCGATAGACTCCACAACGCCCGGGTAACGCGCCAGAACATCGGCCGGAATTTCAGGCAGGCTGATGGATTCTGCGATAATGCGGTTTTTAATGTGGCGTTCGAACACTTCAGACAGACCCTGAACACGCGCTTCGTTGCGGGTGTTACCGGCTGACATGCCGTTCGACACATACAGGTTACCGACGATATTCATCGGGATGTATACGGTCTGCTCGTCAGACTGACGGGTAAACGGCAGGGCGCAAATACCGCGATCTTCATTACCGGACTGCAAATCAATAAGCATACTGGCGGTCAGTTCGTTATCGGCGTCGTAAAACGCGCGCAGTCGGGCATCGAGAATGCCTTCTGGCAGTTCGTCATCTTCGGTCAGCGGGAACCATTTTTCATTCGGGTAGTGAACGAATGGACCATTAGCGATGGTGTCACCCAGCCAGAAGTCGGCGAAGAAATAGTTGGTAGACAGACGCTCAAAATACTCACCCAGCGCAGAGGCCAGTGCGGCTTTTTTGGTGGCGCCTTTACCGTTGGTAAAGCACAGCGCGCAGTCTTTGTCGCGAATATGCACGGACCAGACGTGAGGAACCGGATTCAGCCAGGAGGCTTCTTCAATATTAAAGCCCAGGTCGGTCAGTTTCTGCTGGAAGCGAGCGATGGAATCTTCCAGAGCGGCGTCTTTGCCGGGGATAAACGTTTGAGTCATGGCGTTCACTTTTATCGTACGTAAAGCGCGCAATGATACGGGTTTTGCGTGACGGGTGCTATCTTCGGCGAAAATAAATGACTGGGCTATGCTTAGTAACAGTAACCTTCTGTTAAGGCATAGAAAAATGAAAGCATTCGATCTTCATCGGATGGCATTTGACAAAGTTCCACCCGATTTTTTATGGGAGGTGGCGCTGCGTAGTCTTTATACCTTCATCCTGGTCTTTCTTTTCCTCAAAATTACCGGGCGTCGCGGCGTTCGCCAGATGTCGCTTTTTGAAGTGCTGATCATCCTGACGCTGGGGTCCGCGGCCGGGGATGTTGCCTTTTATGACGATGTGCCGATGGTGCCGGTCTTCGTGGTTTTTGTCTCGCTGGCCTTGCTGTACCGGCTGGTGATGTGGCTGATGTCGAAAAGCGAAAAGCTGGAAGATCTGCTTGAAGGAAAGCCGGTCGTTATCATCGAGGACGGACAGTTGGCCTGGGAAAATGTACAGAGCGCCAATATGACCGAGTTTGAGTTCTTTATGGAGCTGCGTCTGAATAGCGTTGAACAGCTCGGGCAGGTGCGTCTGGCAATAATGGAAACTAACGGTCAAATCAGCGTCTATTACTATTCTGACGACGAGGTGAAGCCGGGACTTTGTATCCTGCCGGATATGCTTATTGAGCGTTTCAGAACCGTACCCGAGGCGGGCGAATATGCTTGCGTGAGATGTAGCCACGTGATTGCGATGCAGCCGGGGGATCGCCAATTATGCCCTCGCTGTGCAAATCCGGAATGGACGAAGGTTAGCTGGGCCAAACGCATTACCTGACAGCCATTTTGTCGGTTTTGTCTTAGCGAGGCGGCAGATTGTATTGTGTGACGACGGGCACATTTCGCCGGTCATAAGTTTTAGACATTGCGGCGCGTGTCACTGAATGATAAAACCGATATCCACAGTAATAACTTATTGCTTTTAGCGTGGTGAGGGAAATGGCTCAAGTCTTTAATTTCAGTTCAGGTCCGGCAATGTTACCGGCGGATGTGCTCAAACAGGCTCAACAGGAACTTTGTGACTGGCAGGGGCTGGGCACGTCGGTGATGGAAATCAGTCACCGTGGCAAAGAATTTATTCAGGTGGCTGAAGAAGCAGAAAAGGATTTTCGCGATCTGCTGAATATTCCCTCGAACTACAAAGTATTGTTCTGCCACGGCGGTGGTCGCGGTCAGTTTGCTGGCGTACCGCTGAACATCCTGGGCGACAAAACCACAGCTGACTATGTTGATGCGGGCTACTGGGCAGCAAGCGCCGTTAAAGAAGCCAAAAAATACTGCTCACCAAATGTGATCGACGGCAAAATCACCGTTGATGGCCTGCGCGCTGTTAAGCCGATGAGCGAGTGGCAGCTTTCTGACAACGCTGCATACCTGCACTATTGCCCGAACGAAACCATCGACGGTATTGCCATCGATGAGACTCCGAACTTCGGCAAAGATGTGGTGGTTGCTGCCGACTTCTCCTCCACGATCCTTTCCGCGCCAATTGATGTCAGCCGTTTCGGCGTAATCTATGCGGGCGCGCAGAAAAATATCGGCCCGGCCGGGCTGACGCTGGTCATCGTGCGTGAAGATCTGCTGGGTAAAGCCCATACGTCATGCCCGTCTATCCTTGATTACACCGTGCTGAACGACAACGACTCTATGTTCAACACCCCGCCAACGTTTGCCTGGTACCTGGCAGGCCTGGTCTTCAAATGGCTGAAGCAGAATGGCGGCGTGGCGCAGATGGACAAGATCAATCAGCAAAAAGCCGATCTTCTGTACGGGGTGATTGATAAGAGCGATTTTTACCGTAACGACGTGGCGCAATCTAACCGTTCCCGCATGAACGTGCCGTTCCAGCTCGCTGACAGCAGCCTGGATAAACTCTTCCTTGAAGAGTCCTTCGCGGCGGGTCTGCAGGCGCTGAAAGGCCACCGCGTAGTGGGTGGGATGCGTGCTTCTATTTATAACGCCATGCCGCTGGAAGGTGTAAAAGCGTTAACCGATTTTATGGTCGACTTCGAACGTCGCCGCGGTTAATCACGCTGTTTTTCACCCCCGCAGTTATGCTGCGGGGTTTTTATTATGTTGAGTTGAGAGTTAAGTTTCATGGAATCCCTGACGTTACAACCTATCGCGCGGGTAGATGGCACCATTAATCTGCCTGGTTCAAAAAGTGTCTCGAACCGCGCTCTGCTGCTGGCAGCTCTGGCAAACGGCACCACCGTCCTTACAAACCTGTTGGACAGCGATGATGTTCGCCATATGCTCAATGCGCTGAAAGCGTTGGGAGTTCATTACACGCTGTCTGACGACCGTACGCGTTGCGAAGTGACCGGCAACGGCGGTGCACTGCACGCTGGCGAAGAGCTGGAACTGTTCCTCGGGAACGCCGGTACCGCGATGCGCCCGCTGGCGGCAGCACTGTGTCTGGGCAGCAACAACATTGTGCTGACCGGCGAGCCGCGCATGAAAGAGCGTCCGATCGGTCATCTGGTGGATGCCCTTCGTCAGGGTGGCGCGCAGATTGATTATCTGGAGCAGGAAAATTATCCGCCACTGCGTCTGCGCGGTGGTTTTACCGGTGGTTCCGTTGAGGTTGACGGTAGCGTATCAAGCCAGTTCCTGACCGCGTTGCTGATGACCGCGCCACTGGCACCGCAGGATACGGTTATCACCATTAAAGGTGACCTGGTTTCTAAACCTTACATCGATATCACGCTGCACCTGATGAAAACCTTCGGCGTTGACGTTGAAAACCAGGCGTACCAGCGCTTTGTGGTGCGTGGCGCGCAGCAGTACCAGTCCCCTGGCAACTACCTGGTTGAAGGCGATGCATCATCGGCGTCTTACTTCCTGGCAGCCGGTGCGATTAAAGGCGGTACGGTGAAAGTGACCGGCATTGGCCGTAACAGCGTGCAGGGCGATATCCGTTTTGCTGACGTACTGGAAAAAATGGGTGCTGTTGTGACCTGGGGTGACGATTTCATCTCCTGTACGCATGGCGAGCTGAACGCCATTGATATGGACATGAACCATATCCCGGATGCCGCGATGACTATCGCGACAGCCGCGCTGTTTGCCAAAGGTACCACCACGCTGCGTAATATCTATAACTGGCGTGTGAAAGAAACTGACCGTCTGTTTGCGATGGCGACCGAACTGCGTAAAGTGGGGGCAGAGGTAGAAGAGGGCGAAGACTACATTCGCGTAACGCCTCCGGCCAAATTGCAGGTCGCGGAAATTGGCACCTACAACGATCACCGTATGGCGATGTGTTTCTCGCTGGTGGCGTTGTCCGATACGCCTGTCACTATTCTCGACCCGAAATGTACGGCGAAAACCTTCCCGGACTACTTCGAACAGCTGGCGCGTATTAGCACGCTGGCCTGATGACAACATGCCGCATCCTGTGATGCGGCATTTCCTTACGCTTCCTGACGTTCATTCCTGCCCATTTATTCTACACTCTGCTTCATTAAATCCGTAATTTGCACGCAAAGGTAACAGTTGCGCACGTTGGCGCGTATAATGCGCGGCGTTCATGTTAACGGTATGCCTTTATTAAGGAGAAAAAGATGACGGCAGTTGCCCCGGTAATCACCATTGATGGGCCTAGTGGCGCAGGGAAAGGTACTCTGTGCAAGGCGATGGCGGAAGCATTGCAATGGCATCTTTTAGATTCGGGAGCAATCTATCGCGTGCTGGCCCTGGCTGCGCTGCATCACCATGTGGATGTCGCATCTGAAGAAGCGCTGGTACCGCTGGCTGCGCACCTGGATGTGCGTTTTGTGTCGACCGACGGCAACCTTGAAGTGATCCTGGAAGGGGAAGATGTGAGCGGTGAAATCCGCACTCAGGAAGTGGCTAATGCCGCCTCTCAGGTTGCTGCGTTCCCGCGCGTTCGAGAGGCGCTGTTGCGTCGTCAGCGTGGCTTCCGTGAAGCCCCAGGCCTGATAGCCGATGGGCGTGACATGGGAACCGTGGTGTTCCCTGATGCACCTGTTAAAATTTTCCTTGATGCTTCCTCTGAAGAACGTGCGCATCGCCGTATGCTTCAGTTGCAGGAGAAGGGCTTTAGTGTTAACTTTGATCGCCTTTTATCCGAGATAAAAGAGCGCGACGACCGCGATCGAAACCGCGCCGTTGCCCCACTTGTTCCGGCAGACGATGCATTAGTTCTGGATTCCACCAGTTTAACTATTGAGCAAGTGATTGAAAAAGCGCTACAATATGCGCGCCAAAAACTGGCACTCGCGTAATCGCGACCGATTTAGCAGTACCCCCGCTGCAATGGATTGACGGCGGGTATGTGAAACAACCCCATCCGGCACGGAGCCAGGTGGACGTTAATATTAACCTGAAGATTAAACATGACTGAATCTTTTGCTCAACTATTTGAAGAATCCTTAAAAACAATCGAAACCCGTCCGGGTTCCATCGTTCGTGGTGTTGTTGTTGCTATCGACAAAGACGTAGTACTGGTTGACGCCGGTCTGAAATCTGAGTCCGCCATTCCGGCAGAGCAGTTCAAAAACGCCCAGGGCGAGCTGGAAATCCAGGTTGGTGACGAAGTTGACGTTGCTCTGGATGCAGTAGAAGACGGCTTCGGTGAAACCCTGCTGTCCCGTGAGAAAGCTAAACGTCACGAAGCTTGGATCACGCTGGAAAAAGCTTACGAAGAAGCTGAAACTGTGGTCGGTGTTATCAACGGCAAAGTTAAAGGCGGCTTCACTGTTGAGCTGAATGGTATTCGTGCGTTCCTGCCAGGTTCACTGGTAGACGTTCGTCCAGTTCGTGACACCCTGCACCTGGAAGGCAAAGAGCTTGAGTTCAAAGTAATCAAGCTGGACCAGAAGCGTAACAACGTTGTTGTATCCCGTCGTGCCGTTATCGAATCCGAAAACAGCGCAGAACGCGATCAGCTGCTGGAAAACCTGCAGGAAGGCATGGAAGTCAAAGGTATCGTTAAGAACCTCACTGACTACGGCGCATTCGTTGACCTGGGCGGCGTTGATGGCCTGCTGCACATCACCGACATGGCGTGGAAACGCGTTAAGCACCCAAGCGAAATCGTGAACGTTGGCGACGAAATCACTGTTAAAGTGCTGAAGTTCGACCGCGAACGTACTCGTGTATCCCTCGGCCTGAAACAGCTGGGCGAAGATCCATGGGTTGCTATCGCTAAACGTTACCCAGAAGGTACTAAACTGACTGGTCGCGTTACCAACCTGACTGACTACGGCTGCTTCGTTGAAATCGAAGAAGGCGTTGAAGGTCTGGTGCACGTTTCCGAAATGGACTGGACCAACAAAAACATCCACCCATCCAAAGTTGTTAACGTTGGTGATGTAGTGGAAGTTATGGTTCTGGATATCGACGAAGAACGTCGTCGTATCTCCCTGGGCCTGAAACAGTGCAAAAACAACCCATGGCAGCAGTTCGCGGAAACCCACAACAAGGGTGACCGTGTTGAAGGTAAAATCAAGTCTATCACTGACTTCGGTATCTTCATCGGCCTGGACGGCGGCATCGATGGCCTGGTTCACCTGTCTGACATCTCCTGGAACGTTGCAGGCGAAGAAGCAGTTCGTGAATACAAAAAAGGCGACGAAATCGCAGCAGTTGTTCTGCAGGTTGACGCAGAGCGTGAGCGTATCTCCCTGGGCGTTAAACAGCTGGCAGAAGATCCGTTCAACAACTGGGTTGCACTGAACAAGAAAGGCGCAATCGTAAACGGTAAAGTGACTGCAGTTGACGCTAAAGGCGCAACCGTAGAACTGGCTGACGGCGTTGAAGGTTACCTGCGCGCTTCCGAAGCTTCACGTGACCGCGTTGAAGATGCAACTCTGGTTCTGAGCGTTGGTGACGACGTTGAAGCTAAGTTCACCGGTGTTGACCGTAAGAACCGCGCTATCAGCCTGTCCGTACGTGCTAAAGACGAAGCTGACGAGAAAGATGCAATCGCAACTGTTAACAAACAGGAAGATGCAAACTTCTCTAACAACGCAATGGCTGAAGCTTTCAAAGCAGCTAAAGGCGAGTAATATCAAGTTCTCTGCATCATTTTGAGCTGTAACGCAATTACAGTGAGAAGGATGAGGAGCAGACTTGACAGATTGCAGGATTCGTCCTGTAATCAATAACAAAGGGCGGCTACGGCCGCCCTTGTTTAATAAGCTGTTCAGCTAATTGGTTTGAAGGAACCGGAGGAATCATGACCAAGTCAGAATTGATTGAGAGACTTGCCAGTCAGCAACCGCATGTCCCGGCGAAGGCTGTGGAAGATGCTGTTAAAGAGATGCTGGAGCATATGGCCACCACTCTTGCCCAGGGCGAGCGCATTGAAATCCGCGGTTTCGGAAGTTTTTCTCTGCACTACCGTGCTCCACGTACCGGGCGTAACCCGAAGACAGGCGATAAAGTAGAGCTGGAAGGTAAATACGTTCCGCACTTTAAGCCAGGTAAAGAACTGCGCGATCGCGCCAATATTTATGGCAACTGAGTTTAGCCTTCAGGGTTAAACTGGGTTAAAAAGAAAGCACCTTAGGGTGCTTTTTTTGTTTGTTTTTTTTGCACATCTGAAGACGCCCCGCAATTCTGTTCCTGTTTTTCTGCAAACTGAAAAAATCATTTCAGCGCCCGCTGTAGTTCTCTCTTTCTCTTCCTGACTCTCACTCTTAACAGCCACATACTCCTGCAAAAAAGGGAGGTTGTGATGGGTATACCGACGATCGGTGCGTGCGTCATTCTGGCAGTAATACCATTGCTCTGGTTGCCCGTGTTGCCGGGTATACATGGAGTATGGGGGATGATCGCGGCAGGGATTTTATTCTCATTGCACCGGTTAATGGCATTGCGCTTTACAGGCCTGTGGATGCTCTTTTTTTCCTGGGCTGTACTGTCGGCAATGGAGCAGGTCTGGCCGATGCAGCATTTAACCCGCGGAGCACAACAGGCAGAGGTGGTGATCACTGAAACGGATAGCGCAACGACCCATAAAGGAACGATTGTTTCCCTGAATGGAAAGCGCTGGTGGCCCGTAACGGGCGTGGTGTTATACGGCAATTATTTACCGCAGGCAGCCTGTGCAGGGCAACGCTGGGCAATGACGTTGCGCCTCAGGGCCGTACATGGTGAGTTAAATGATGGCGGCTTTGATTCACAGCTAAATGCATTTGCCCGGCATCAAACGCTGACCGGCAGATTTACAGCGGCAGAAATTATCGATGGATCCTGCAGTGTGCGCTCGCGCTATCTGGCTTCTTTGCAAACCACACTTTCGCCTTATCACTGGGGGCCGGTGATCCTGGGCCTGGGGATGGGAGAGCGTCTGGCCGTGTCCCGGGAAATCAATAACCTGATGCGCGAGACCGGCACGATTCATCTGATGGCCATATCCGGGCTGCACATTGCGCTTGCCGCATCAGTAGTGTGGCTACTGGCCCGGGGTGTGCAGTTGTTTTTACCCAGACACTTCATTAACTGGCGAATGCCTTTACTGGCGGGGCTGTTTTTTGCCGCTTTCTACGGATGGCTGACCGGCCTGCAACCGCCCGCGTTACGCACGGTTATCTCGCTCGCAACTTTTGCGGCATTACGGCTCAGCGGGCGACGATGGTCAGCCTGGCAGGTTTGGTTGTGCTGTGTGGCCGCTATTCTGGTTGTCGACCCGATGGCAGTGCTTTCGCAGAGCCTCGTATTGTCCGCTTTTGCCGTAGCGGCACTGATATTCTGGTATCAGTGGTTACCGCTGCCGTCCTGGCGGCTGAATCGCTGGCTAAAGCCAATTGTAGAGCTGCTGTATCTACAGGTGGGCATGTTGCTGCTGCTGTTGCCATTGCAGGTACTGATTTTCCATGGTGTGAGTTTCTCTTCGTTAGTGGCAAATCTGTTTGCCGTCCCTCTCGTGACGTTTATCTCTGTTCCGTTGATCCTGTTTGGCATGTTGCTGCATTTGCTGCCGTTAGCTGTGCTGGAAACGGTTATCTGGCTTATGGCGGATAAATCCCTGGCGCTGCTGTTCTGGTTGTTGATGCATTTACCTGCTGGCTGGCAGGACATTGATGAACGCTGGCAATATTTAACGCTGCTTCCCTGGTTCGCCGTCATTGGCTGGCGCTTGCAACTCTGGAAAACAGCGCCGGCGGTGTGCCTGGCTGGCACTGTTTTACTGACATTCCCGCTCTGGAGAACGGTGAAAAATGATAGCTGGACGCTGCATATGCTCGATGTAGGGCAGGGGCTGGCTATGGTTGTTGAGCGTGCCGGCAGGGCGATTCTTTACGATACCGGGCTTGCCTGGCCGGGTGGTGACAGTGCCCAGCTGGTTATTATTCCCTGGCTACGCTGGCATCACCTGGTGCCCGAGGGGGTTATCCTGAGTCATGAACATCTTGATCATGCCGGAGGACTGCCCTCATTACAGAAAGTCTGGCCAGCCATGTGGATAAGAAGTCCGCTGCGCTGGGCAGGCCATCTTCCGTGTTTTCGTGGGCAACAATGGCGATGGCGGGGGTTAACCTTCACCGTTCACTGGCCGCCTGAAGCGTTGTCTGAGGCAGGGAATAATCGCTCATGCGTGGTAAAAATCGATGATGGCGAGCAGAGCATTCTGTTGACGGGGGACATCGAAGCGAAGGCTGAGCAGGCGATGGTAAGCCATCACTGGCGTTATCTTACGTCTACACTCATTCAGGTGCCTCATCATGGCAGTAACACCTCTTCCTCGCTTCCACTTGTTCAGCGCACGGAAGGGAAGGTCGCGTTGGCCTCTGCGGCACGCTATAACGCATGGCGATTTCCGTCGACCAAAGTGGTCCGACGTTACAGAAAAGAGGGCTATTTTTGGCTGGATACCCCTCAATCTGGACAAATCTCTGTGACTTTTTCGCAACATGGCTGGCAAATCCGCCGCTTACGCGATCAATATTTACAGCGTTGGTATCATCAGTGGTTTGGCGAGCCAGTAGATAACGGGTAGAATATGCGGCTATTTCAACAAGTGCTGGTTTTTTGAATGCATAACGACAAAGATCTCTCCACGTGGCAAACGTTCCGCCGACTCTGGCCGATGATTGCACCTTTTAAAACAGGCTTGATCGTGGCGGGTGTAGCGTTAATCCTCAACGCAGCCAGCGATACTTTTATGCTATCGCTTCTCAAACCGTTACTGGATGACGGTTTTGGTAAAACGGATCGCTCAGTGCTGCTATGGATGCCTCTGGTGGTTATCGGACTGATGATCTTACGCGGTATCACCAGCTATATTTCCAGCTACTGCATTTCATGGGTGTCGGGAAAAGTGGTTATGACCATGCGTCGTCGACTGTTCAGTCATATGATGGGGATGCCAGTCTCTTTCTTTGATAAGCAGTCTACCGGGACGTTGTTGTCACGTATCACTTACGACTCAGAGCAGGTGGCATCGTCCTCCTCCAGCGCACTGATTACCGTTGTGCGTGAAGGTGCGTCGATCATTGGCCTGTTTATCATGATGTTCTATTACAGCTGGCAGCTGTCAATCATCCTCATTGTTCTGGCACCGATTGTCTCTATTGCGATCCGCATGGTCTCTAAGCGTTTTCGTAATATCAGTAAGAACATGCAGAACACCATGGGCCAGGTGACGACCAGCGCGGAGCAGATGCTGAAAGGGCATAAAGAAGTGTTAATTTTCGGCGGTCAGGAAGTCGAAACAAAACGCTTTGATAAGGTCAGCAATAAGATGCGTCTCCAGGGGATGAAAATGGTGTCGGCCTCCTCAATTTCCGACCCGGTCATTCAGCTGATTGCGTCTCTGGCGCTGGCGTTTGTTCTGTATGCTGCAAGCTTCCCAAGCGTGATGGAAACCCTGACTGCCGGTACCATCACTGTGGTCTTCTCCTCGATGATTGCGCTGATGCGTCCGCTGAAATCTCTGACCAACGTGAACGCGCAGTTCCAGCGCGGTATGGCGGCTTGTCAGACACTGTTCAGCATCCTGGATTCCGAACAGGAAAAAGATGAAGGCAAACGCGTTATTGAGCGCGCCCAGGGTGACGTTGAGTTCCGTAACGTCACCTTCACCTACCCGGGTCGCGAAACCCCTGCGCTGCGCAACATCAGCCTGAATATTCCGGCGGGTAAAACCGTTGCGCTGGTGGGGCGTTCTGGTTCAGGGAAGTCCACTATTGCCAGCCTGATCACGCGTTTCTACGACATTAACGAAGGTGAGATCCTGTTAGACGGTCACGACCTCAGGGAATACACACTGCAATCGCTGCGTAATCAGGTTGCGCTGGTGTCCCAGAACGTCCACCTGTTTAACGATACGGTTGCCAACAACATCGCTTATGCACGTACCGAAGAGTACAGCCGCGAGCAGATTGAAAACGCTGCACGCATGGCCTACGCGATGGACTTTATCAACAAGATGGATAATGGCCTTGATACGATAATCGGTGAGAACGGCGTCCTGCTCTCTGGCGGCCAGCGTCAGCGTATCGCCATTGCGCGTGCACTGCTGCGTGATAGCCCAATCCTGATCCTCGATGAAGCGACCTCGGCACTGGATACGGAATCTGAGCGAGCCATTCAGTCTGCACTGGATGAACTGCAAAAGAACCGCACGTCACTGGTAATTGCGCACCGTCTGTCGACTATCGAGCAGGCGGATGAAATCGTTGTTGTTGAAGATGGCCTGATTGTCGAACGTGGCAGCCATGCCGATCTGCTGGCACATCGTGGCGTTTACGCCCAGCTTCATAAGATGCAGTTTGGCGAATGATCGCACGCATCTGGTCAGGTGAATCCCCACTGTGGCTGTTGCTTCTGCCGCTCTCCTGGCTTTACGGCCTGGTGAGCGGTGTCATCAGCCTGCTTTATCGTCTGGGGATAAAACGAGCCTGGCGTGCACCGGTTCCTGTTGTGGTGGTCGGTAACCTGACTGCCGGTGGAAATGGCAAAACGCCAGTCGTAATCTGGCTGGTGGAACAGCTTAAAGCGCACGGTATTAGTGTTGGGGTGGTGTCGCGCGGTTACGGCGGCAAAGCGGCTAAGTATCCGTTGTTGCTGACGCCCGACACGCTGACGAGCGAAGCAGGTGATGAGCCTGTTTTAATCTACCAGCGAACAGGCGCACCGGTTGCGGTGTCGCCTGTGCGTAGCGAAGCGGTTCAGGCTCTTCTCGCTGAACATGACGTACAAATCATCATCACTGACGACGGTCTGCAACATTACGCGCTGGCGCGTGACAAAGAGATTGTGGTCATTGATGGCGTTCGCCGTTTTGGTAATGGCTGGTGGTTACCCGCCGGGCCGATGCGCGAACGTGCTTCACGACTGAAGTCAGTCGATGCGGTCATTGTGAATGGTGGCGTGGCGCAGCAGGGAGAAATTCCTATGCATCTCCATCCTGGTCTGGCCGTGAATTTGCTGACCGGGGAACGCAAGGTTGTTGCACAACTTCCCGCTCTGGTGGCGATGGCGGGGATTGGGCATCCACCTCGTTTCTTCGCTACTCTGGAGCAATGCGGGGCAAAGCTTGAGAAGCGTGTTCCGCTGGCCGACCATCAGGCATTGGTGCCGGAACAGGTTGCAGCCTTCACCGTTCCCGGGCAGACGCTGATCATGACAGAAAAAGACGCAGTGAAATGCCGCGCCTTCGCAAAAGAGAACTGGTGGTATCTGCCGGTTGACGCTGAACTCAGCGGTGAGCAACCGGAACAATTGCTAAAGGGCCTGATTGCGTTGGTGCATTAATCGCAAACGCGGTTCTGATGGCGCTTTGACTGACAGGAAAACGCATGTCTTTACCGCAACTCTCACTCTCAGCCGCACGTAATCTACATCTTGCTGCACAGGGGCTGCTGAAAAAGCCCCGTCGCCGCGCACAACCTTCCGATATTCTTTCCACCGTGCAGCGTATGTCGCTGCTGCAAATCGACACCATTAACATCGTGGCTCGTAGCCCCTATCTGGTGCTGTTTAGCCGCCTGGGAGCGTATCAGCCTCAGTGGCTGGACAACGCGCTCAGCCAGGGCGAGTTAATGGAGTACTGGGCGCATGAAGCCTGCTTCCTGCCACGTAGCGATTTTTCGCTGGTGCGTCACCGGATGCTCTCCCCGGATAAAATGGGCTGGAAATACCGTCAGGAGTGGATGCGAGAGCACGCCGCGGAAATCGAACAACTGATTGCCCATATTCAGGAAAACGGCCCGGTTCGTTCGGCGGATTTTGAGCATCCACGAAAAGGGGCGAGCGGCTGGTGGGAGTGGAAACCGCACAAGCGCCATCTTGAAGGGTTGTTTACCTCAGGAAAGCTAATGGTGATAGAGCGCCGCAACTTTCAGCGGGTGTATGACCTCACGCACCGTGTAATGCCGCACTGGGATGACCAGCGTGACCTGCTCTCGCAGGAGGATGCCGAAGCCATCATGCTGGCAAACAGCGCCCGCAGCCTGGGGATCTTTCGCCCGCAGTGGCTGGCGGATTATTACCGGCTTCGCCAGCCAGCGCTAAAACCGCTGCTGGACATGTGGCAACAGGCGCAGCGTGTTATTCCGGTTGAAGTCGAAATGCTCGGTGAGATGTGGCTGGATGCCGATTTACTGCCCCTGTTGCCGCAGGCTCAGGAGGGTAAACTCCAGGCGACGCACAGCACGGTGCTTTCACCTTTTGATCCGGTGGTCTGGGACAGAAAACGTGCCGAGCAGCTGTTTAACTTCAGCTACCGGCTGGAGTGCTACACTCCGGCGCCAAAACGTCAGTACGGTTATTTTGTTTTACCGCTGCTGCATAAAGGGCAACTGGTCGGGCGTATGGATGCCAAGATGCACCGTAAAACGGGCGTACTTGAGGTTATCGCTCTCTATCTTGAAGAGGGGATAAGAGTGACCGCGACGCTGGATAAAGGGTTAGCAACCGCAATTACGGATTTTGCCGCCTGGCAGGGCGCCCGGGAAGTGACGCTGGGGCGTTTACCTGACGGGCTGTTTACAGCCTGTCGAAGTGGCTGGGAAACAGGCACTCCCTGAAAAGGGATTGTGTTAAGCTTTAGGGATTACCCATACGGAGGAACTATGGATCACCGTTTACTTGAAATTATTGCCTGCCCGGTGTGCAACGGCAAACTGTACTACAGCCAGGATAAACAAGAACTGATTTGCAAACTGGACAGTCTGGCTTTCCCTCTGCGTGACGGTATTCCGGTTCTGCTGGAAAACGAAGCCCGTTCACTGGTGGCAGAAGAGAGCAAACCATGAGTTTTGTTGTCATTATTCCTGCGCGCTATGCTTCTACGCGCCTGCCAGGTAAACCGCTGGTGGATATCAACGGCAAGCCAATGATTGTACATGTCCTCGATCGCGCCCGCGAATCGGGCGCCGATCGCGTCATCGTGGCAACCGATCACCCTGATGTCGCCCGTGCGGTAGAAGCAGCGGGTGGTGAAGTGTGCATGACCCGTGTCGATCACCAGTCTGGTACCGAGCGTCTGGCTGAAGTGGTCGAAAAATGCGGTTTCAGTGACGATACCGTCATTGTAAACGTGCAGGGCGATGAGCCGATGATCCCGGCGGTGATTATCCGCCAGGTTGCGGAAAACCTGGCCCAGCGTAAGGTGGGAATGGCCACGCTTGCGGTGCCGATTCACCACGCGGAAGAAGCGTTCAACCCGAATGCGGTGAAAGTGGTGATGGACGCAGAAGGCTATGCGCTCTATTTCTCCCGTGCGACGATCCCGTGGGATCGCGATCGCTTTGCGGCGTCGAAAGAGAGCATTGGCGATACCTTCCTGCGCCATCTGGGTATTTACGGCTACCGCGCAGGCTTTATCCGCCGCTATGTAACCTGGGCGCCAGGCCCGCTGGAACATATCGAAATGCTCGAGCAGCTTCGTGTGCTGTGGTACGGCGAGAAGATCCACGTTGCCGTCGCACAGGAAGTCCCTGGCACAGGGGTTGATACCCCAGAAGATCTCGAACGCGTTCGCGCAGAGCTGCGTTAATCTCTCAGCATCCCCTCGCCTGGGGGGATGTTTCACCGCCTGGGCTTTTCTCTTTTTTCTTTCCCATAATTGATCTCATTCGGGTGACAACCGTCGCCAGCACGCTCATTATAAAAGCAGTAGTCTTAATGGGGGTAATCTCATATGGAACAGCTGCGTGCCGAACTTAGCCATCTGCTTGGCGAAAAATTAAGCCGGGTTGAGTGCGTGAATGAGAAGGCAGACACCGCACTATGGTCGTTGTATGACAGTCAGGGAAACCCAATGCCGCTGATGGCCAGAAGTTTTACCTCGCCGGGTGTCGCCAGACAGTTGGCCTGGAAAATGTCGATGCTGGCCAGGGAAGGAACGGTGCGAATGCCAACGGTATACGGCGTGATGACGCACGAAGAGCACCCCGGCCCGGATGTGCTGCTGATTGAACGGTTACGTGGGGTGTCCGTAGAAGCCCCGGCACGTACGCCGGAACGCTGGGAACAGCTGAAAGATCAGATTGTTGAAGCGCTGCTTGCATGGCATCGGCAGGACAGCCGCGGCCTGGTGGGGGCCGTCGATAGCACACAGGAAAACCTGTGGCCTCTCTGGTATCGCCAGCGGGTTGAAGTGTTATGGGGAACGCTCAACCAGTTCAGCAATACCGGCCTGACCATGCAGGATAAACGCATCCTGTTTCGCACCCGCGAATGCTTACCGGCTTTGTTTGAAGGGTTTAACGACAACTGCGTGCTGATCCATGGTAATTTTACCCTGCGCAGTATGCTAAAAGACTCCCGCAGCGATCAGCTGCTGGCGATGGTCGGGCCGGGGGTCATGCTCTGGGCGCCGCGTGAGTTCGAGCTCTTCAGGCTAAGCGACAGCGCGTTCGCAGAAGGGTTGCTGTGGCATTATCTGCAACGCGCGCCAGTTGCTGAGGCATTTATCTGGCGGCGCTGGCTCTATCTGTTATGGGATGAAGTGGCGCAACTGGTTAATACCGGGCGGTTTAATCGCGCCAACTTCGATCTCGCGACAAAATCACTCCTGCCCTGGCTCGCCTGATGAGCCTTTCAGCCACTGCCAAATGCGCCCGAGCGTCTCGTAGCCCACGCGATCGCTGTGCATCAACCATACCGGGGACGGGATCGCCCGTTCCCACGGGTTAAGAGGCGCAGAGATAGCCATCTGGTTAGCGGGGGCTGGCAGCGGGTGTAATCCCTGTTTCTCGAAGAAAATCATCGCCCTGGGCAAGTGCGACGCCGATGTCACCAGTAAGAACGGCGCATCGCCAATGGCCTGCTTCACGGCAGCCGCTTCTTCTTCCGTGTCTTTTGGGCTGTCCAGCGTGATGATAGATGTACGCGGTACGCCCAGTGACTCAGCTACTCTGGCGCCAGCTTCTGCCGTGCTGACCGGATTCGTTTTTGCCGCCGCCCCCGTGAAAATCATCTTAGCTCCCGGATTCGCCAGCCACAGGCGGATGCCTTCGTTTAGCCGGGGAAGACTGTTATTGATCAGGTTCGAGCTGGGCGCCCACTGTGGATCCCAGGTGTAACCGCCACCCAGCACCACGATATATCCGATTTTCTGATTTCCCTGCCAGGTCGGGTACTTATTTTCAATCGGGCGCAATAAGCTATCCGCGACGGGTTGCAGGCTTAACAGCAGCAACGCCAGCCAGCCGAGCGTAATGAGCGATTTACCACTTTTCTGAAAGCGGCTAAACCACACCAGCGCCAGGCCCAGAGCGATAAGCATCAGCAGCAGGGGAAGGGGAAGCATCATGCCCCCAATGTATTTTTTCAGGGTAAAAAGCATCCTTTTTGGTTCCTTTTTTGACCATACAGCAGGCGATTACCTGTGATCTTACACCAGAGAGGTTCATTCTCCGCCCGGGTATGACAAAATAGCGGTTTTGCTGTTAGCGAGTGGAACTCTCCCAATGCGGGATCGCAATTTTGATGACATCGCGGAAAAGTTTTCGCGCAACATTTATGGCACCACCAAAGGTCAGCTGCGGCAGACGATCCTCTGGCAGGATCTGGACAAGCTGCTTGCTGATTTCGGTGACCGCAAGTTGCACGTGCTGGATGCCGGTGGCGGGGAAGGTCAGACTGCCATTCTGATGGCGCAGCGGGGTCATCACGTCACGCTTTGCGATTTGTCTGCTGAGATGGTTGCACGCGCGCAACGTGCGGCAGAAGAGAAAGGTGTGAGCGACAACATGCATTTTATACATTGCGCCGCTCAGGACATCCCGCAGCATTTGGAAACTCAGGTTGATCTGATATTGTTTCATGCTGTGCTCGAATGGGTGGCCGAACCGCAAGCGGTCTTAAAAACGCTGTGGTCGATGCTGTGCCCTGGCGGTGCGTTATCGCTGATGTTCTACAATGCAAATGGCCTGCTGATGCGTAACGTCCTGGTGGGCAATTTTGGCTACGTGCAGCAGGGTATGTATAAAAAGAAACGGCGCACGCTTTCACCGGATTTCCCGCGCGAACCGCAGCAGGTTTACGGCTGGCTGGAGGAGATCGGCTGGGAGATCACCGGTAAAACAGGCGTGAGGGTGTTTCATGATTATCTGCGTGATAAACAAAAACAGCATGACTGTTTAGACGCCTTAACAGAAATAGAAACGCGGTATTGCCGCCAGGAGCCTTACCTGAGCCTTGGCCGCTACATTCACGTCACCGCGCGTAAGCCGCAGAGCAAGGATAATCTATGAGTGAATTTTCCCAGACAGTCCCCGAACTGGTTGCCTGGGCCAGGAAAAATGATTTCTCCATTACGCTGCCGGTAGACCGTCTCTCTTTCCTGCTGGCGGTTGCTACCCTGAACGGCGAGCGTCTGGATGGAGAAATGAGCGAGGGTGAACTGGTGGATGCGTTCCGCCATGTCAGTGATGCGTTTGAGCAAACCAGCGAAACCATTAGCGTGCGTGCCAACAACGCGATCAACGATATGGTGCGTCAACGTCTGCTGAACCGCTTTACCAGCGAGCAGGCGGAAGGAAACGCCATTTATCGTCTGACGCCACTGGGCATCGGTATCACCGATTACTACATCCGCCAGCGCGAATTCTCGACGCTGCGCCTTTCTATGCAGCTGTCCATCGTGGCAGGCGAGCTTAAGCGCGCGGCAGATGCGGCGGATGAAAACGGTGATGAATTCCACTGGCACCGCAACGTCTATGCGCCGCTGAAATATTCGGTGGCGGAAATTTTCGACAGTATCGACCTGACCCAGCGTCTGATGGATGAACAGCAGCAACAGGTGAAAGACGATATTGCCCAGTTGCTGAATAAAGACTGGCGAGCAGCGATTTCCAGCTGTGAACTTTTGCTGTCAGAAACCTCCGGTACGCTGCGTGAATTGCAGGATACGCTGGAAGCGGCAGGCGATAAGCTTCAGGCCAACCTGCTGCGCATTCAGGATGCGACACTGGCGCACGACGATCTGCATTTTGTCGATCGTCTGGTCTTTGATCTGCAAAGCAAACTCGACCGTATTATCAGCTGGGGTCAGCAATCTATCGACTTGTGGATTGGCTACGATCGTCACGTGCATAAATTTATCCGTACCGCGATCGATATGGATAAAAACCGCGTCTTTGCCCAGCGTCTGCGTCAGTCGGTGCAAACCTATTTTGATGCGCCATGGGCATTGACCTACGCCAACGCTGACCGTCTGCTCGATATGCGTGACGAAGAGATGGCGCTGCGCGATGAAGAGGTGACAGGGGAACTGCCACCGGATCTCGAATACGAAGAATTCAACGAAATTCGCGAACAACTTGCAGCGATGATCGAAGAACAGCTCGCCGTCTACAAAACCAGACAAGTGCCGCTGGATCTCGGGCTCGTGGTGCGCGACTATCTGGCGCAATATCCACGGGCGCGCCATTTCGATATTGCACGTATTGTTGTCGATCAGGCGGTTCGCCTGGGCGTAGCACAAGCAGATTTCACCGGCCTGCCGCCGAAATGGCAGCCGATTAACGATTACGGAGCCAAGGTACAGGCGCATGTCATTGACAAATATTGAACAAGTGATGCCAGTTAAGCTGGCACAGGCGCTGGCGAATCCGTTGTTTCCGGCGCTGGACAGCCAGCTGCGTGCCGGTCGTCACATTGGCCTTGACGAGCTGGATAATCACGCCTTTTTGATGGATTTCCAGGAGTACCTGGAAGAGTTTTACGCGCGTTATAACGTTGAGCTTATCCGTGCGCCGGAAGGTTTTTTCTACCTGCGTCCGCGTTCCACCACGATTATCCCTCGCTCAGTGCTTTCTGAGCTGGATATGATGGTCGGTAAAATTCTTTGCTATCTCTATCTCAGCCCGGAACGTCTGGCAAATGAAGGGATTTTCACCCAGCAAGAGCTTTACGACGAGCTGCTGTCGTTGGCAGATGAAAGCAAACTGCTCAAGCTGGTGAATAACCGCTCTACGGGGTCGGATCTCGATCGTCAGAAATTACAGGAAAAAGTGCGTTCTTCCCTGAACCGCTTGCGTCGTCTGGGTATGGTCTGGTTCATGGGCCATGACAGCAGCAAGTTCCGCATCACCGAATCCGTCTTCCGCTTTGGCGCTGATGTGCGCGCGGGCGATGATGCCCGTGAAGCGCAGCTGCGCATGATCCGTGATGGTGAAGCGATGCCGGTGGAAAACCAATTGCAGCTCAATGAAGAGCATGAAGAGAACCAGGCGGATAGCGGGGAGGAAGAGTAATGATTGAACGCGGTAAATTTCGCTCACTAACGCTGATTAACTGGAACGGCTTCTTTGCCCGAACCTTCGATCTGGATGAGCTGGTTACGACGCTCTCCGGAGGTAACGGTGCGGGTAAATCCACAACCATGGCGGCGTTTGTCACAGCGCTTATCCCGGATTTAACGCTGCTGCACTTCCGTAATACCACCGAAGCAGGGGCAACCAGCGGCTCACGTGATAAAGGCCTGCACGGTAAGCTGAAAGCCGGCGTCTGTTATTCTGTGCTGGACGTGATCAACTCCCGACACCAGCGTGTTGTCGTGGGTGTGCGTTTACAGCAGGTCGCCGGGCGCGACCGTAAAGTGGATATCAAACCTTTTGCGATTCAGGGGCTGCCAACGTCCGTGCAGCCGACTGCGTTGTTGACGGAAACACTGAACGAACGCCAGGCGCGCGTGCTGACCCTGCAAGAGCTTAAAGATAAGCTCGAAACTATCGAAGGCGTACAGTTCAAGCAGTTCAACTCCATTACCGATTACCACTCGCTGATGTTCGATCTGGGCGTGGTGGCTCGTCGTCTGCGCACGGCGTCTGACCGTAGTAAATACTACCGTCTGATTGAAGCCTCGCTGTACGGCGGTATTTCCAGCGCCATTACCCGCTCCCTGCGCGACTACCTGTTGCCGGAAAACAGCGGCGTGCGTAAAGCCTTCCAGGATATGGAAGCGGCGCTGCGTGAAAACCGCATGACGCTGGAAGCCATTCGCGTGACTCAGTCCGATCGTGATCTGTTTAAACATCTGATCAGCGAAGCCACCAACTACGTGGCCGCAGATTACATGCGTCATGCCAACGAGCGCCGCGTGCATCTCGATCAGGCGCTTGAGTATCGTCGCGAGCTGTTCACCTCCCGCAAACAGCTGGTGGCCGAACAGTACAAACACGTTGAGATGGCGCGTGAGCTGGGTGAGCACAACGGTGCAGAAGGGGATCTGGAGGCCGATTATCAGGCCGCCAGCGATCACCTGAACCTGGTGCAGACTGCATTGCGTCAGCAGGAAAAAATCGAGCGCTACGAAGCCGATCTTGATGAGCTGCAAATTCGTCTCGAAGAGCAAAATGAAGTGGTGGCCGAAGCCGCCGACATGCAGGAAGAGAACGAAGCCCGCGCCGAAGCCGCCGAACTCGAAGTGGATGAGCTGAAAAGCCAGCTTGCTGATTACCAGCAGGCGCTGGACGTTCAGCAGACGCGTGCCATTCAGTACAACCAGGCATTGCAGGCATTACAGCGCGCGAAAGAGCTGTGCCATCTGCCGGACTTAACGCCGGACAGCGCTGACGAATGGCTGGATACCTTCCAGGCGAAAGAGCAGGAAGCGACCGAAAAACTGCTGTCGCTCGATCAGAAAATGAGCGTGGCTCAGACGGCACACAGTCAGTTTGAGCAGGCGTATCAACTGGTTGTGGCAATTAACGGCCCGCTGGCGCGTAACGAAGCCTGGGATGTTGCCCGTGAATTGCTGCGCGATGGCGTAAACCAGCGCCATCTGGCCGAGCAGGTTCAGCCGCTGCGTATGCGCCTGAACGAACTGGAACAGCGCCTGCGCGAACAGCAGGAAGCCGAGCGTCTGCTGGCCGATTTCTGTAAGCGTCAGGGCAAAAATTACGATATCGACTCTCTCGAGACGCTGCATCAGGAGCTGGAAGCACGTATTGCCGCGCTTTCCGACACCGTATCCAGCGCCAGCGAGCAGCGTATGACGCTGCGCCAGGAGATGGAACAACTTCAGTCGCGTTCTCAGACGCTGTTGCAGCGTGCGCCAGTCTGGCTTGCCGCGCAAAGCAGCCTGAGCCAGCTCAGCGAGCAGTGCGGTGAAGAGTTTGAGTCCAGCCAGCAAGTTACCGAATACCTGCAACAGCTGCTGGAGCGCGAGCGCGAGGCAATTGTTGAGCGTGATGAAGTTGGCGCGCGTAAGCGTGATGTTGACGACGAAATCGAACGTTTAAGTCAGCCGGGTGGTGCGGAAGATGCGCGCCTGAATACCCTGGCAGAACGTTTTGGTGGCGTGTTGCTGTCCGAGATTTACGACGACGTGGGTCTGGATGACGCGCCTTACTTCTCCGCGCTGTATGGCCCGTCCCGTAACGCGATTGTCGTCCCGGATTTGTCGCTGATTTCCGAGCAGCTTGCCGGTCTGGAAGATTGCCCGGAAGACCTCTATCTAATCGAAGGGGATCCACAGTCGTTCGATGACAGCGTGTTCAGCGTGGATGAGCTGGAAAAAGCGGTAGTGGTGAAAATCGCTGACCGTCAGTGGCGTTATTCCCGCTTCCCTGAACTGCCATTGTTTGGCCGCGCAGCGCGTGAAAACCGCATCGAAAGCCTGCACGCCGAGCGTGAAACGCTCTCTGAACGTTTTGCGACCTTGTCGTTTGATGTACAGAAAACCCAGCGTCTGCACCAGGCGTTCAGCCGCTTTATCGGTAGCCATCTGGCCGTTGCTTTTGAAGCCGATCCGGAAGCTGAAATTCGCAAGCTCAGCACACGTCGTGGCGAGCTGGAGCGCGCCATTGCCAATCATGAAAGTGATAACCAGCAGAGCCGTGCGCAATTTGAGCAGGCGAAAGAGGGCGTTGCCGCGCTGAACCGCATTCTGCCGCGCCTGAACCTGCTGGCAGATGACACCCTTGCTGACCGTGTGGATGAAATTCAGGAACGTCTGGACGAAGCACAGGAAGCTGCGCGCTTTGTGCAGCAGCATGGCAATCAGCTGGCGAAGCTGGAGCCTGTTGTCTCGGTATTGCAGAGCGATCCTGAACAGTTTGAGCAGTTAAAAGAAGATTACGCCTGGTCTCAGCAGGTACAACGCGAAGCTCGTCAGCAGGCATTTGCGCTGACCGAAGTCGTTCAGCGTCGTGCTCACTTTGGCTACTCTGACTCAGCAGAAATGCTGAGCGGCAACAGCGATCTTAACGAGAAGCTGCGCCAGCGCCTTGAGCACGCCGAAGCAGAGCGTACCCGTGCCCGTGAAGCGATGCGTAGTCACGCCGCACAGCTCAGCCAGTACAGCCAGGTCATGGCCTCGCTGAAAAGTTCGTACGACACCAAGAAAGAACTGTTAAACGACCTGCATAAAGAGCTTCAGGACATTGGCGTGCGTGCCGACAGCGGTGCCGAAGAGCGTGCGCGTATTCGTCGTGACGAGCTGCATAGCCAGCTCAGCAACAACCGTGCGCGTCGTAATCAGCTGGAAAAAGCGCTGACCTTCTGCGAAGCGGAGATGGATAACCTGACCCGTCGTCTGCGCAAGCTGGAACGTGATTACTTTGAGATGCGTGAGCAGGTGGTGACCGCGAAGGCGGGCTGGTGCGCGGTGATGCGTATGGTGAAAGACAATAACGTTGAACGTCGTCTGCACCGTCGTGAGCTGGCCTACCTGTCTGCGGACGAACTGCGCTCTATGTCGGATAAGGCATTGGGTGCCCTGCGTCTGGCGGTGGCGGATAACGAACACCTGCGCGATGTGCTGCGTATGTCAGAAGATCCAAAACGTCCTGAGCGTAAAATTCAGTTCTTCGTGGCCGTTTACCAGCACCTGCGCGAGCGTATTCGTCAGGATATCATCCGTACCGACGATCCGGTTGAAGCCATCGAACAGATGGAAATTGAGCTGGGCCGTCTGACGGAAGAGCTGACCTCACGTGAGCAGAAGCTGGCGATCAGCTCCCGCAGCGTGGCCAACATTATTCGTAAGACTATCCAGCGCGAGCAGAACCGTATTCGTCAGCTGAACCAGGGGCTGCAAAGCGTATCCTTTGGCCAGGTGAACAGCGTGCGCCTGAACGTGAACGTGCGTGAAGCCCACTCCACGCTGCTGGATGTGTTGTCTGAACAGCACGAGCAGCATCAGGACCTGTTCAACAGCAACCGCCTGACCTTCTCGGAAGCACTGGCGAAGCTGTATCAGCGCCTGAATCCGCAGATCGATATGGGGCAACGTACGCCGCAAACCATTGGTGAAGAGCTGCTGGATTACCGTAACTACCTGGAAATGGAAGTTGAGGTCAACCGTGGTTCCGACGGCTGGCTGCGTGCGGAATCTGGCGCACTCTCTACCGGTGAAGCTATCGGTACGGGGATGTCGATTCTGGTGATGGTTGTTCAAAGCTGGGAAGATGAAGCGCGCCGTCTGCGCGGTAAAGATATCTCGCCATGCCGTCTGCTGTTCCTTGATGAAGCGGCACGTCTTGATGCCCGCTCCATTGCCACGCTGTTTGAGCTGTGCGATCGCCTGGATATGCAGCTCATCATCGCTGCGCCTGAGAACATCAGCCCGGAAAAAGGCACAACCTATAAACTGGTGCGTAAAGTGTTCCAGAACAGCGAGCACGTACACGTGGTCGGGTTGCGCGGTTTTGCGCCGCAGCCGCCGGAGTCGTTGCCTGGAACGGCCGACGCTTCCTGAGTAAAGTCTATCCCCATAAACGCAACCTTTCGAGGTTGCGTTTTTTTTGCTCATACTGAATTATTCTAAATACTAAATTAAGGAAAAATGGGTTTCAATCTGGCTATTATTCCATAGTATTCATCGGGTCGATTGTTTTCTGGTGCCCGGACGTATTTCAACGGATTTGTTTAATTGTTTTATATTTCCCGTGAATTAATTAAAAGTGTACTGGGAGGATTGCTGTTTTTTAATATATTCTGATGCGGTTGAGTCGTGATTTAATGGGGAATAATATTCATGGAAATAAGATGAATTTTATTATTCATGGGACCCGTAATATGAAATTGAAAACCAGGAAAATATTTGCCTGCATACAAATTGTGTTGCAGTTGCTTCCTCCCTCCACGTTGCTCTATCTGTCACCCGCATTCAATGCCAGCGCGGAAAACGTAAAATCCACTCAGGAACAACAGCCCGCAAACAATTCAGATCAAAACGAAAGCAGCGTTGCGCAGGCCGCCGTGCAGGCAGGTTCCCTTCTCAGCAGCGACAATGCCACTGCTGCACTTGGCAGTGCGGTAGTTTCTGCCGCGACCGGCAAGGCAGCCTCCAGCGTGCAGGAGTGGTTGAGCCAGTTTGGTACTGCCCGGGTCAACATCAGTACAGATGAACACTTCACGCTTAGTGATTCCGATCTGGACCTGCTGGTGCCACTGTATAACGGAAAAGAGAATCTGTTTTTTACTCAATTAGGCGGTCGTCGTCATGATGACCGCAATATTATTAATGGTGGTTTGGGTTATCGTCATTTTAATGACGGCTGGATGTGGGGCACTAACGTATTTTATGACAGGCAGGTTTCTGGTAATCAACATCAACGTCTTGGATTAGGTACTGAACTGGGGTGGGATTATCTGAAAGTTTCCGCTAACGGTTATTTGCGCCTGAGTAACTGGATGTCATCTTCTCGCTATGAAGATTATGACGAACGCGCGGCGAATGGTTTTGATATTCGCGCGACAGGCTATTTACCTGCATATCCTCAACTCGGCGCGAATGTCATTTATGAACAGTATTATGGTGACAGTGTCGGTCTGTTTGGCGATGACGAAGACGATCGGCAGAAAGACCCGTATGCCGTCACGCTTGGGCTGAACTACACACCGGTTCCGCTGGTGACGATGGGTCTCAACCAGAAAATGGGTAAGAGCGGTGAAAATGATACCCAGATTAACCTTGCGCTGACCTGGACACCGGGTGTCCCGCTAAGTGCTCAGCTCGATCCATCTCAGGTGGCACTGCGGCGTACGCTTCAGGGCGGCCGTATGGATCTGGTCGATCGTAACAATAATATTGTGCTGGAGTACCGTAAGCAGGAGCTGATCTCACTGTCAGTTCCGTCGCAGCTGGAAGGCGCGGAGCAATCTAAGCAGACGGTTACCGCGAAGGTGAAGGCAAAGCATGGCCTTGACCGCATTGAGTGGCAGGGCGACAGCTTCTTTAGTCACGGGGGCAAAATTAGCGCAGGCGGCAGCCCTGAACAGTTCGTGATGACGCTACCGGTCTGGCAGGGCAGTAGTAGCAACAGCTACACGCTCAGTGCAACCGCATGGGATAAAAACGGTAATGCCTCAAAGCCGGACCAGATGCAGGTCACGGTGAACGGGTTTGATGTGAGCACCCTCCAGTCGACGACATCAGTTTCGCCAACAACGGTGCCAGCGGATGGCGCTTCCACTGCCACCGTAAGCGTGACGCTCAAAACCAGCACCGGTGAAGCCGCGACGGGGCTGGCGACGCGACTGACAGCAACGCTGACGTCTTCTGCAAAAACCGCAAATTCGTCATCTGCGACTGACAAAGCGCCAAAAATAGCCAGCTTTAGCGAAAGCGGTAGCGGCGTTTATACCGCCATCCTGACCAGCGGCACCACGCCGGACACGCTGACGATCCAGCCGTTAATCGACGGAACCACAAAACTTGCCACGGCGAAGCTGACGGAAGAGGCCACCGTGCTTATTTCTCAGCTGACCACGCTTGAACAGTCTGCAACCAGCGCGCTGGCGAGCGGCAGTGCGCCGATCACGCTGACAGCGCATGTGACGGATCAGTACGGTCAGCCGTTCCAGGGAGCCACCATTACCTGGTCTGCGGATAATGCTCAGGCGGTGCTGTCAGAGACGCAAAGCAGCACCGATGAGAGCGGCACCGCGAAGATCCAGGTAAGCAGTAAGGATATCATCACCACGGTGGTGACGGCGCAGCTGGAGGGAGGCAACGCCCTGAAGACACCGTCGCTGACCTTTACTGCGGATGCGTCGACGGCAAAAGTGACCACGATTAGCAGCGAAAAGCAGCAGGTCGTGGCGAACAATAATGACACGGATACGGTGACGGCCCAGGTCACGGATAATTACAGCCATCCGCTCTCCGGGGTAACGGTAAACTGGACGGTGGAAAAAACCGATGACACGCCAGTGGCAACCAAAACGTCGACCACTGACAGCAGCGGGAATGCGGTGCTGGCGCTGAAATCGTCGAAAACAGGAACCATCACGGTGAGTGCAGAAGTCAAAGGTACCTCACCGCAGGAAACAGATCCGATCGCCTTCGTGGCTGATGCCAGCACGCAGACGGTGAGTGAGATAACGCTCAGCAAGCAGAAGGCTGTGGCAAATGGCTCGGACAGCATTACCTATGAAGCGACCGTGACCGATGCCCAGGGAAATACGGTTGAGGGCGCGACGGTAAACTGGTCGGCAGATAACAGCGATGTGAAACTCAGCGCAGCGCAGACGACCAGCGACAGCCGCGGGGTGTCGCAAATTACGGTGACCTCACTGAAAGCGGGAACTGTGATCGTGAGCGCGGGTACCAGCAGCACGGCGATGAAGCAGGCTGGTAGCGCGGCCTTTACCGCGGACAGCAGCAGCGCGACGGTTACCACGCTGACCAGCGATCGCCAGTCGGCGCTGGCCAATGGCACGGACGGTATTGTGTTGAGCGCGACCGTAATCGATGCCAACGGTAACCCGCTGCAAAATGCGGATGTCAGCTGGCGAAGCGATCCGGCAACGGGCCAACTCTCCGCCAGCACAACGGCAACGAATGCCAGCGGGGTCGCTACGGTCACGCTGATGTCGCAGGACGTGAGCACTTACAGCGTGACGGCAGGCATTAATTCCACCACGAAAACTCTCTCTGGTCTGGGCTTTATTGCCGACACCAGTACGGCGCACCTGGAAAAACTCTCCTCTTCATCCAACAGCGTACTGGCGGATGGCAAAACGGCCATCACCCTGACGGCGAACGTTGTCGATCAGTCCGGGCATCCGGTGAAAGGCGAGCAAATTAACTGGAGCGCGGATAACGATAAAGCGCAGCTTTCAGTGACGCAGTCGGTCACGGACGAGCAGGGCCAGGTCCAGATTCAGGTGACCAGCAGCGATATCATTACCACGGTAGTGACGGCCCAGCATAACCAGGCAGAAGCGCTGAAAACCGATACCCTCAGTTTCACCGGTGATACCGCGTCGGCGAAGGTCGCCAGTATCAACAGTGAAAAAACTCAGGTGGTTGCAAATAACATTGATACCGATACGGTGACTGCACAGGTACTCGACAGCTACAACCATCCGTTAAGCGGCGTGACGGTGAACTGGAGTGCAGCAAACCCGGATGGCTCCTCAGTGAAAAGCAGCACCTCGGTAACCGACAGTCAGGGGAATGCGACCTGGACGCTGAAGTCAGCGAAAACCGGTGTCGTTACCGTGTCGGCCGCGGTATCCGGGACGCAGCCGAAAGAGACCGGGCAGATAACCTTTGTGGCGGATAGCAGTACGCAGAGTGTGAGTGTATTGACAGCTGATAAGACGCAGGCCACTGCCAGCGGGACGGACAACATCACCTACACAGCGACGGTAACGGACGCGCAGGGGAACAGGGTGCCGGGAGGGACGGTGAACTGGTCATCCGATAATGCCGATGCGAAACTGAGCGCCACTCAGACAACCAGCGCCGCTGACGGGACGTCGCAAATCAGCGTAACCTCCGTTAAGGCAGGCGATGTGGTGGTGACGGCGCAGACCAGTGAGGCGACGGCGAAGCAGGCGGATAAGGTGACGTTCGTGGCGGATGCCTCCACGGCGACAGTATCATCCATCACCAGCGATAACCCGACGGCGCTGGCCAACGGGTCAGATGCCATTACCGTAAAAGCCACCGTTGTGGATGCGCATGATAACCCGCTTACCGGTTCGGACGTGAGCTGGTCCCAGACCGTGCAGGACGGCGCATCAGCAAGCGGCAAACTGTCGTCAGACAGCAGTAAAACCGACGCCAGCGGCGTGGCACAGGTGCAGTTGACCTCCTCTGACGTGGCGAAATTTACCGTCACCGCCAGCGATAACGGCTCAACGCAGTCGCTAAAAGACCTCAGCTTTACGGCAGACAGCAGTACGGCGCAGGTCTTCTCGATGACGGCGGATAAAACCACGGATATCGTGGCGGATAAAGACACGGTCACCCTCACCGCGCTTGTGGTGGACGCGCAGAACCATCCGGTACCCCGTGCGACCGTAAACTGGAGCAGCAGCGAGCCGGACAGCAGCGTTACGCCGAACTCGTCGATAACGGGCGATGACGGTACAGCAACAGTGACCTTCTCCAGCCTGAAGGCGGGCAGTATCGACGTGACTGCGACGACCGGCAACAGCAGTAAGGTGCAGACCCTGCAGGTAATTGGTAACCAGGCAACGGCGAAGGTGACCGGCATCACGGCGGATAAACAGCAGGAGGTGGCTGACGGGACTGCCGAAATCACCTGGACTGCTGCGGTAACGGATGCCAACGGTAACGTGCTGAGCGGCACGACCCTGAACTGGAGCGCCAGTCTGGACGGCGTGACATTAACACCGTCCAGCAGCGACACGGATGCTAACGGCAACGCGACCACCAAAGGGACGTCGCTGAAATCCGGTGACGTGAAGGTGACGGCTACGCCGGCGACCAATACCAGCGGAGCGAAAACGGATGGGGCCGCGAAGTTCGTTGGTGATGTGAAAACAGCGAGGCTGATTTCCCTGACACCAAATATGATAAATCCCGTTATTAACAGTACGGGAGTAACCTACACCGCAGTTGTGAATGATGCCAATGACAACCCTGTTGAAGGGCAGAGTGTCGCCTGGACAACCAACCTGAACACGCTGACAGCAGAGGAAACGACGACGGACAGCTCAGGTAACACAACAGTGACATTGAAAGGGAGTTCAGTTGGGATTGCCACTGTTACCGCGACGGCTAATGGCACAAGCATCAAGAATAATCAGGTTTCCTTTGTTGATACGTTAAATGTTGACTGGAATATAACGGGAAGCAGTTCAAGTTATACCGGCGATGATGCCGTGTCGACGACAACGGGGACTGTTGGCTTTGAAGTGACTGGTGATACTCAGGGGCCTACTTCGTTAGTATGGAACGGTGATATTGGTGTGTCTTCAACATTGACGGTACCAATGACAAACGAACAGGGTGAAACGGTTAATGTCATATTCAAGGGGCAGCGAGGAACTGGAGGATGTGGCAACGTCGCATTTAACAACGCCGTAGCCTGTTATAACATTGCCTGGAGTACACCGGTTATTAAATACAGTGCGGATGATAACCCCACTCTCTCTCCAGGACGTTATACTGGCCACATCACGTTCAAAGGAGTGGAGTGGCATAATGAGAACAATTTACTGGCCTACAACATCGCCACTTCACTGACCGTTGAGTAATCTCTCCCCCCGCAGCCATCATACTGCGGGGGCTTTTCTCTTATCGCTTAACATATTCCCTCCGCTGCGTTATCTTTAAACTTCTTTACATAAGGTAAGGCAACACTGTTTTAGCCTTTCTATAATGAAGAAAAGCCCCAGTGTGATGGGCATGTCGTAAGAAAACAGGGGGCAAGGGATGTTGCTAAAGAAAATTCGTGGTCGTCAGCTGTCTGCACTGAGTTTGTGCCTGGCAGTGATGTTTGCTCCACTGTTAACTGCACAGGCCGATGAGCCTGAAATTGTGCCGACTGACAGCTCTGCAACAACAGGCGCACAGCCAACGTCGTTGTCACAGCCGCTGGAGCAATCTCCGGCGACGGCTATCATGGCCGGTATTAAGCCACTGCCGGAAGGCATAAACATTGAGTCACTCCAGCAACAGCTTCTGACGGGGCTGCCTTCAGGTTACAAACCTGCGTATCTCAACCAACTGACGCTGCTCTACGCTGCACGTGACATGAAGCCCATGTGGGACAATCGCGATGCGGTCCGTGCTTTCCAGCAACAGCTGGCAGAGGTGGCCATCGCCGGTTTTCAGCCGCAATTTACCGCCTGGGTTGAACTGCTGACCGACCCGTCAGTGACCGGCCTGGCGCGTGACATCGTGCTGTCAGATGCCATGATGGGCTACCTTCAGTTTGTCGCCGGAATTCCGGTCAATGGTAATCGCTGGCTCTACAGCGACAAGCCTTACAAGCTGGCAACCCCTGCGTTATCGGTGATCAACCAGTGGCAATTGTCGCTGGATAACGGCAATTTGCCGGGCTTTATTGCAAGCCTGGCTCCGGCGCATCCGCAGTATGGTCCTATGCATCAGTCATTGCTTACGCTGGTGTCTGACACGCGTCCGTGGCCGCAGCTACGTGGCGCGGGCTCGTTACGTCCGGGGCAGTGGAGCAGCGATGTGCCGGCCTTGCGCGAAATTCTCCGGCGTTCCGGTATTCTGGATGGCGGGCCAAAAATCGCTTTACCCGGTGACGACCCGCAGAGCGTAGTCGTTAGCCCGTCAGCACCTGCAAAAGCGAAAAACGCACAGGTCATCAGCGATAAACCGGCTGCCTACGATCGCGAGCTGGTGGCTGCCGTTAAGCAATTCCAGGCCGCACAAGGGCTGGGCGCCGACGGTGTGATAGGGCAATCCACGCGCGACTGGCTGAACGTGACTCCTGCGCAGCGGGCAGGTGTGCTGGCGCTGAATATTCAGCGTCTGCGCCTGCTGCCAGGCACGTTATCGACCGGCATTATGGTGAATATTCCGGCGTACTCGCTGGTGTATTACCAGAACGGCAGTGAAGTTCTGGCCTCCCGCGTGATTGTGGGCCGCCCGGACCGTAAAACGCCAATGATGAGCAGCGCCCTGAATAACGTCGTGGTTAACCCGCCGTGGAATGTACCCCCAACGCTTGCCCGCAAGGATATCCTGCCAAAAGTATGGAATGATCCGGGCTATCTTGAACGTCATGGCTATACCGTAATGCGCGGCTGGAACAGCAAGGAAGCGATAGACCCTTACATGGTTGACTGGTCAACTATTACTGCGTCTAACCTGCCGTTCCGTTTCCAGCAGGCGCCTGGCGCGCATAACTCGCTCGGGCGTTACAAATTCAACATGCCGAGTTCGGAAGCGATTTATCTGCACGACACGCCAAACCACAACCTGTTTCAGAAAGATACCCGTGCGCTGAGCTCTGGTTGCGTTCGCGTCAATAAAGCCTCTGAGCTTGCGAATATGCTGTTGCAGGATGCGGGCTGGAACGACACGCGGATATCTGATGCGCTGAAACAAGGCGATACACGCTACGTTAATATTCGACACAATATTCCGGTTAATCTTTACTATCTGACTGCGTTTGTTGGCGAAGATGGGCGTACCCAGTATCGTACAGATATTTACAATTACGATCTCACCGCGCGATCGGGCGCACAAATTTTGCCAAAAGCTGAACAATTAATCAGGTAAATGAAGTAGTTCGGGAAAATCGATTGTCGTAAGTTATGGTGGATGCGTGGCAATATGGCTGTAGGCCGCGTGTTTACTGGGGTTGGGCGCCTTGACGTAGGTTGTTTTGCCAGTTAAGGTGCCCTTCGTGCGCTAAGCATATATACGATAAACATTGACCTGTAGACCTGATTATCATGGACAAATTTGACGCTAATCGCCGCAAACTGCTGGCGTTAGGTGGTGTTGCGCTTGGCGCAGCGGCCATCTTGCCTACGCCAGCATTTGCCACCCTCTCGACACCTCGTCCGCGTATTTTAACGCTCAACAATCTGCATACTGGTGAGTCGCTTAAAGCGGAATTTTTCGATGGCAGAGGCTATATTCAGGATGAATTAGCAAAACTAAACCATTTTTTCCGTGATTTCCGCGCGAATAAAATAAAAGCCATCGATCCTGGATTATTTGATCAGCTTTTCCGCCTCCAGGGCCTGCTCGGAACCAGCAAGCCAGTGCAACTCGTTTCCGGTTATCGCTCTCTTGATACCAATAACGAGCTGCGCGCCCATAGCCGTGGGGTAGCTAAAAAAAGCTATCACACTAAAGGACAGGCGATGGATTTTCATATTGAAGGCGTTTCGTTAGCCAATATTCGCAAAGCTGCGTTATCTATGCGTGCAGGTGGTGTAGGATATTACCCCAGCAGCAACTTTGTGCATATTGATACCGGGCCCGTTCGGCACTGGTAATAACGAAATACAGGAGCAGTATGAACTATCGTATTATTCCGGTTACCGCGTTCTCCCAGAACTGTTCATTAATCTGGTGTGAGCAAACCAAACTGGCCGCGCTTGTCGATCCCGGTGGTGACGCCGGGAAAATCAAGCAAGAAGTCGCAGCGTCGGGTGTGACGCTGATGCAGATTTTGCTGACCCATGGTCATCTTGATCATGTGGGGGCTGCGGCGGAGCTGGCGCAACACTACGGTGTGCCGGTGATTGGCCCGGAAAAAGAAGATGAGTTCTGGCTGCAAGGGTTACCTGCCCAAAGCCGCATGTTTGGTCTTGATGAGTGTCAACCTCTGACACCCGATCGTTGGCTGAACGAAGGGGAGAGCGTTACCGTAGGGAATGTGACTTTACAGGTGTTGCATTGTCCTGGGCATACGCCAGGTCATATCGTCTTCTTTGATGATAAATCGCGTCTGCTGATTTCCGGTGATGTGATTTTCAAAGGTGGCGTAGGACGCAGCGACTTCCCGCGCGGCGACCACGGCCAGCTGATTCAGTCGATTAAACAGAAATTATTGCCGCTGGGTGATGACGTGACGTTTATTCCTGGGCATGGCCCGATGTCGACGCTGGGTTATGAGCGTTTACACAACCCGTTCCTTCAGGATGAAATGCCTGTCTGGTAAACCCGATTAAATAAAAAAAGCCTGCATGATGCAGGCTTTTTTATTTGCCGGGTGAGTGAAAACACCCGACGGATGGTTACAGCACAGCGACAATCGCTTCGCACAGCGGCGCCATGTTGTCTGGCGTCATGCCGGCAACGTTCACACGGCCTGAAGCCACCGCATACACGCCAAACTCTTCACGCAGACGCAGAACCTGTTCTTTGGTCAGGCCGCTGAAAGAGAACATGCCGTTCTGTTTAATGATGAAGCTGAAGTCGCGGTCAGCGCCTTTCTCAGCCAGAGTGTTCACAAACAGCAGACGCATACGCTGGATGCGCTGACGCATATCGTTCAGCTCTTGTTCCCAGATTGCACGCAGGGCGTCGTTGCTCAGGATGGTGGCAACCACAGATGCGCCGTGTGCTGGTGGGTTAGAGTAGTTCGCGCGGATCACGGACTTCATCTGGCTGAATGCGCGATCAACAGTTTGTTCATCAGCAGCCACCAGAGTACATGCACCGACACGCTCGTTGTACAGGCCAAAGTTCTTGGAGTAGGAGCTGGCAACAATCAGTTCCTGATGCACAGCAGCGAAGGCGCGCAGGCCTTCAGCATCTTCTTCCAGACCACGGGCAAAGCCCTGGTAGGCGAAGTCGAACAGCGGCAGCCAGCCTTTTTCAACGGACAGTTTAGCCAGCTGTTCCCACTGCTCAAGCGTAGGATCGATACCCGTTGGGTTATGGCAGCAGCCGTGGAACAGTACCACATCACCAGCCTGCGCTTCGCTCAGGCTGGCCAGCAGGCCGTCGAAGTCGAGAGAGTGGTTTGCCGCGTCATAATAGGCGTATTCACGCACTTCCAGACCCGCAGAGTTAAACACGCTTTTGTGGTTCGGCCAGCTTGGATTGCTGACCCACACGCGCTTAACGGAGGTATTTTTTGCCAGGAAATCCGCCGCAACGCGCAGCGCGCCAGTACCGCCAGGGGTCTGTGCAGTGCGGGCACGCTTATCGGTCACGATCGCGTTGCCTTTTCCGAACAGTAGTTCCTGAGTGCAACGACCAAATTCAGGGATACCATCAATACCGAGGTAGTTTTTGGTGGTTTCGTTTTCCAGCAGATACTGCTCAGCTTTTTTAACGCTGGTCAGTACCGGAGTCTTGCCGGTTTCATCTTTATATACACCAATACCCAGGTTGATTTTGCCAGGGCGGTCGTCGGCACGAAACAGATCGGCCAGGCCCAGAATTGGGTCGGCAGGAGCGGCGGTAATGTTCTCAAACATGACGAAGTTCCATTGTGATTACAGAAGTGAAATCCGCTATCAGGTTAACGGTAGATTTACAAAATGCCAACCGTTTGCGACGAAAAGCGTGCGGCTTTTCAAAAGTCGCCATTTTTTACTATCAGACATAAAAAAACAGGGCCGAAGCCCTGTTCATTAAGCATATAACAAAGTGGTGTACTGATTAGAACTGGTAGGTCACAGCCATTGCAACCTGGTCGTCTTTACCGTTCACGATACCAACGTTACGAGAGTAAGAGGTGTCGTCGATCAGGTTCAGCTGGTAGTCAACATAGATGTTGAAGTTTTTGTTGAAGTAGTAAGTTGCGCCCAGTTCAACGAATTTCTGCAGGTCAGCATCGCCGCCATTGAAGGTGCCACGCTGAGCCAGGTTTTTACCTTTGGACTGAACGTAAGACACGGAAGGACGCAGACCGAAGTCGAACTGGTACTGAGCGATCACTTCGAAGTTCTGAGTTTTGTTCGCGAATGTACCGTCAGCTTCACGGGTCATGTTGCGGGTTTCAGCATAGGTGGTTGCCAGGTAGATGTTGTTCGCATCATATTTAGCACCAACAGCCCATGCTTCAGCTTTGTCGCCTTTGCCATCAGCAGTCTGAAGGTTGGTACGGTCAGAGTTGCTGTATGCACCGATCAGGCCGAAACCTTCACCGAATTCGTAACCAACGGAAGTACCGAAACCGTCACCGTTAGCGGTTTTAACGTCAGTACGTTCGTTTTTACCCTGATACTGCAGGCCCAGGCTCAGACCATCAACCAGACCGAAGAAGTCGGTGTTGCGGTAGGTCAGAACGCCAGTAGTACGGCCAGTCATGAAGTTATCAGAGTAGTTAGCCCAGGTCATACCGGAGAAAGAAGGTGCCATATCGGTCAGACCTTCTACATCGTATACGATACCGTAGTTACGGCCGTAGTCGATGGAACCAGCATCACCGGCTTTCAGACCAGCGAACGCCAGACGGGTACGCTGAGACTGGTTGCTTTCTGCCTGGCTTGCCAGGGCACGGTATTCCCACTGACCGTAACCAGTCAGTTGGTCATTGATCTGAGTTTCGCCTTTGAAACCGATCTGTGCATAGGTGTTGTCGCTGCTGTCGGTGTTGTCACCAGAGGTAACGAAGTCGTGCTCACCAACTACTTTCCCGTACAGATCCAGTTTGTTGCCGTTTTTGTTATAGATTTCTGCAGCGTTAGCTGCACCGGCTACCAGCAGAGCAGGGATAACCACTGCCAGAATATTGCGCTTCATCATTATTTATTACCCTCATTGGTTTTTTTATGACACTCGCCACTGCCGTCAATAAATTCTGTCAATAAATATTTCCGGAACTATTGATGAGAGTTTGGTGTCTTTATGTATCTGACAGGCATCTTTCCATTCATAGAACCGTTTCGCTAGCCTGAAAATGCTACAATTCTCAAGATTGAGTAACAAAAAGAAATAATGTGTAAGAATTTGTGTATTTTAAGGAACTTTGTGAACCACCTCAAATTTCAGAACTGATTGGCTAATTAAAAGTCTGATTCATTCCTATGTATATGAATTGCTTATGCTTAATTTGGATAAAGGCAATTCATATAAACAGAAGTTAAACGACTCGTTTTTTCTTATGACTGCTGACAGCCTTCTGGATGGCTGTAAATGTGGTTGAAATTTGTGCTAATGCGTAAGATATGTATTAAGCGCAATAAGAGTGCGGTTTATTTTTTGTTCATAGATATTTCGTGGAAACAAAACGTAACAGGTAGAGGTTATGACGGGGTTGTAGTTTAAAGATGCTGACTTTCAACTGACGAAAACTGACAAAGCAGGATAAAATAATGGCCAGCAATTGCTGGCCATTTTAATTAACGCGGAATTAGAAGCTTGCGTTACGTGGAGTACGTGGGAATGGAATCACGTCACGCACGTTCTGAACGCCGGTCACGTAAGCGATCAGACGCTCGAAGCCCAGACCGAAACCGGAGTGAGGCACGGTGCCGTAACGACGCAGGTCGCGATACCAGCTGTAATCAGCCGGGTTCAGGCCCATCTCTTCCATACGGGCATCCAGCACGTCCAGACGCTCTTCACGCTGAGAGCCACCGATAATTTCACCGATGCCCGGTGCCAGCACGTCCATCGCCGCAACAGTTTTACCGTCTTCGTTAAGGCGCATGTAGAAGGCCTTAATGTCTTTCGGATAGTTTTTCACCACCACTGGTGCTTTGAAGTGCTTCTCTGCCAGGTAACGCTCATGCTCGGAAGAGAGATCGACGCCCCAGTAAACCGGGTTCTCGAACGTCTCACCGCATTTTTCGAGGATCGCAACCGCATCGGTGTAATCCACCTGCGCGAAGTCAGCCGAAACAAAACGCTCCAGACGGGCAATCGCGTCGTTATCCACACGCTCGGCGAAGAATTTCATGTCGTCAGCGCGTTCTTCCAGAACCGCTTTGAACACGTACTTAAGCATCGCTTCTGCCAGGCCCGCAACATCATTCAGGTCAGCAAACGCCACTTCTGGCTCCAGCATCCAGAATTCCGCCAGGTGGCGGCTGGTGTTGGAGTTTTCCGCACGGAAGGTTGGGCCGAAGGTGTAGATCTTAGACAACGCACAGGCGTAAGTTTCGCCGTTGAGCTGGCCGGACACCGTCAGGAAGGCCTCTTTACCGAAGAAGTCTTTGTCGTAATCGATTTTGCCTTCCGGCGTGCGCGGCAGGTTTTCCATATCCAGCGTGGATACGCGGAACATTTCACCTGCGCCTTCGGTATCGGAGGCCGTAATCAGCGGGGTAGAAACCCAGAAGTAACCCTGCTCGTCAAAGAAACGATGCAGCGCTTGCGCCAGCGTATGACGAACGCGAGCAACCGCACCAATCAGGTTGGTGCGCGGACGCAGGTGCGCCACTTCACGCAGATACTCGATGCTGTGGCGTTTTGCCGCCATCGGGTAAGTATCAGGATCTTCAACCCAGCCGGTCACTTCAATGGCAGACGCCTGAATTTCGAAGCTCTGGCCCTGGCCCGGAGAGGCAACCACTACGCCTGTTACGATAACGGAACAACCCGTGGTCAGGTGCAGGACGTCATCATTGTAATTGGGCAGAGAATTATTAATGACGGCCTGTACAGGATCAAAGCAGGAACCGTCATAGACGGCAAGGAAGGAGATGCCAGCTTTAGAATCTCGGCGAGTACGCACCCATCCGCGCACGGTGACTTCTTGGTCAACGGCGACACGGCCCTGGAGTACGTCGGCTACAGGCACAACGCTCATAATATTCTCTCTGTTAATAGTCGGAAAAAATAGACACTTGTCCACCCTTATGGGGGGATATCTATGTTACCTGGCATCTGCCATCAGACAAGCAGATTTCGCAGTCAAAAGAGAAGAAATCGGAAATAAATAAGAAGAAGGGAGCCAGAAGGCTCCCTGAGATGACTTAGCTTGCTTTTTTAACCTGAGGCAGGTCGAAGGCTTCACGCAACGCACGCACAAATGCCTTGTCGTGACAGATGGTTTTTCCCGGGCTGTCGGAGAGTTTCGCTACCGGCTTGCCGTTACATTCCACCAGTTTAATGACAATGTTCAGAGGTTTCACCTGAGGAATATCACAGGTTAAGCGGGTGCCAATACCAAAGCTCAGGTTAACCCTGGCGGAAAAATGACGATAAAGATCGACCGCTTTGGCTAAATCCAGGTTATCGGAAAAGACCAATACCTTGCTCATCGGGTCGATACCCAGTTTTTCGTAATGGGCAATGGCCTTCTCACCCCATTCCACCGGATCCCCGGAATCATGGCGTAAGCCCTGGTAGCGCGTAGCAAATTCTGGCCCAAAATCGCGCAGGAAGGCATCCATTGTAATGCAGTCGGTCAACGCGATCCCTAACTGGTCTGGATACTCTTCCAGCCATGCCGCCAGTGCAGCACGCTGGCTGGTAGCGAGGTCCGGGCTAATTTGTTGATGCGCCTGGAACCATTCGTGCGCCTGGGTGCCCATCGGCGTCAGATTCAGGCGGCGTGCCAGATCGTAATTACTGGTGCCAACGAACCAGGACTCCTGTTGCAGGCGCTTAACAATAGCCTGCTGCACTTCGCGGGAGAAACGACGGCGCGTACCAAAATCCATCAGGCGGAAGCGCGACATATCCAGCCCTTCGGTCAGCTGCGAGAACTCAACAAGTTTGTTTTCCAGCGACGCAACGGCCTGTTCAACGCCTGTTTCGGGCGAGCGATAGCGATGTGCAAGCTCGCTGATCACTGCCAGCAGCGGCACTTCCCACATAATCACTTCGCGCCACGGGCCTTCCAGGCGGATGTTCAGCTTGCCGTTATCGTTGGTGACGGTCACCTGCGTCGGGTTATAGCGGAAATCACGCAGCCAGTTCAGATAGTCGGTTTTGAAGAAGGGAAGGCCAGCAAGCCACTGGTATTCATCGTCCCGCAGAGCCAGATGCTGCATAGCATCGACCTGTTCACGAATGGAATCTGCGTAGATACCCAGCAAGTCGTCGCCCCGGCAGCGAAATTCCGCCGCAACATGGACATCATAATAATGGTGGAAAACGGCTTGCTGCATATGCAGTTTATACGCATCGGTATCCAGCAACGTATGCAGAACAGGAGAAGCGAATTGAGTCATAGGTGCGCAGTAGCATCCTCTCACAGGAGCGTTTAGTACAATAAACAACTACAGAAACCGCTGGAGTATACCTTGTTTAGCGATTTATTGAACCCCGATCACAACATAAGCTGTAGTTATGGTCGAGGGCATTTCGTGCCCCGTGTTATAAAAATGTAGCAAAAAGGGGCTTTGCACCTGAAAAGATGAACATTCTGCATAGCGCGTTTTACACAACAGGAATATATTGAATCGTTACTCGACAAACGATGCATAAGGTTTTCTATGACACAACAGCCACAAGCCAAATACCGCCACGACTACCGTGCGCCGGATTACCTGATTAGCGATATCGATCTGACTTTTGACCTGGATGCCAATAAAACCGTGGTAACGGCGGTAAGCCAGGTGACGCGCCAAAGCGCGACCGCAGTACCGCTGCGTCTTGATGGTGAAGACCTGACGCTGGTATCCCTGCATATTAATGACGAAGCCTGGACTGACTATAAAGAAGAAGGCAACCAGCTGGTCATTAACAGCCTGCCGGACCATTTTACCCTGCGCATCGTGAATGAGATCAGCCCTGCGGCCAATACCGCGCTGGAAGGGCTTTACCAGTCGGGCGTGGCGCTGTGTACGCAGTGCGAAGCGGAAGGTTTCCGCCACATCACCTGGTATCTGGACCGCCCGGACGTGCTGGCGCGCTTCACGACCAAAATTATTGCCGATAAAACCCTTTATCCGTTCCTGCTCTCTAACGGTAACCGCGTGGGTGAAGGCGAGCTGGAAAATGGTCGCCACTGGGTGCAGTGGCAGGATCCGTTCCCGAAACCATGCTACCTGTTTGCGCTGGTGGCGGGGGATTTCGACGTCCTGCGCGATACCTTCAAAACCCGTTCCGGACGCGATGTGGCGCTGGAGCTGTTTGTTGACCGCGGTAACCTCGACCGCGCGCCGTGGGCAATGACTTCGCTTATCAACTCCATGAAGTGGGACGAAGAGCGCTTTGGCCTCGAATACGATCTCGACATCTATATGATCGTTGCCGTCGACTTCTTTAATATGGGCGCGATGGAGAATAAAGGTCTGAACATCTTTAACTCCAAATACGTGCTGGCGCGTACCGATACCGCAACCGATAAAGATTATCTCGATATCGAACGCGTGATTGGCCACGAGTACTTCCACAACTGGACCGGTAACCGCGTCACCTGTCGCGACTGGTTCCAGCTGAGCCTGAAAGAGGGCTTAACCGTCTTCCGTGACCAGGAGTTCAGCTCTGACCTGGGTTCACGCGCGGTTAACCGTATCAACAACGTGCGCACCATGCGCGGCCTGCAATTTGCCGAAGATGCCAGCCCAATGGCGCACCCGATTCGCCCGGATAAAGTTATTGAAATGAATAATTTCTACACCCTGACGGTGTATGAAAAAGGTTCTGAAATCATCCGTATGATCCACACCCTGCTGGGTGAAGAGAACTTCCAGAAAGGGATGCAGCTCTACTTCGAACGCCACGACGGCAGCGCCGCCACCTGTGACGATTTTGTCCAGGCGATGGAAGATGCCTCGAACGTTGATCTGTCCCATTTCCGCCGCTGGTACAGCCAGGCCGGTACGCCGATTGTGACCGTCAAAGATGATTACAACCCGGAAACCGAACAGTACACGCTGACCATCAGCCAGCGCACGCCGCCAACGGCTGAGCAGGAAGAGAAACATCCGCTGCATATCCCGTTCAGCATTGAACTGTATGATAACGAAGGCAAAGTGATCCCATTGCAGAAGGGCGGTCATCCGGTACATTCCGTACTGAATGTAACGCAGCCTGAGCAAACCTTTATCTTCGATAACGTCTACTTCCAGCCAGTTCCGGCGCTGCTGTGTGAGTTTTCCGCACCGGTGAAGCTGGAGTACAAATGGAGCGATCAGCAGCTGACGTTCCTGATGCGTCACGCGCGCAACGACTTCTCCCGCTGGGATGCGGCGCAAAGCCTGCTGGCAACTTACATCAAGCTGAACGTTAACCGCCATCAGCAGGGCCAGCCGTTGTCGCTGCCGGTGCATGTGGCCGACGCCTTCCGCGCGGTTCTGCTGGATGAGAAGATTGACCCGGCGCTGGCTGCGGAAATTCTGACCTTACCGTCGGCAGGTGAAATCGCCGAGCTGTTCGAGATTATCGATCCGATTGCGATCGTGGCCGTTCGTGAAGCGCTGACCCGCACTCTGGCCGCTGAGCTGGCTGACGAATTCCTGGCTATCTATAACGCGAATAAACTGGCTGAATACCGTGTGGAACATGCCGACATTGGCAAGCGTTCGCTGCGTAATACCTGCCTGCGTTATCTGGCCTTCGGTGAAGTCGAACTGGCGAACACCCTGGTGAGCAAACAGTATCATGACGCCGACAACATGACTGATGCCCTGGCTGCCCTGGCGGCAAGCGTTGCGGCCGAACTGCCGTGCCGTGATGCGCTGATGCAGGAATACGACGACAAGTGGCATCAGGATGGCCTGGTGATGGACAAATGGTTCATCCTTCAGTCCACAAGCCCGGCGGCAGATGCCCTGAACACCGTTCGCAGCCTGCTGAAACACCGCTCTTTCACCATGAGCAACCCGAACCGTGTCCGTTCGCTGATTGGTGCATTTGCCAGCAGCAACCCGGCAGCGTTCCACGCTGAAGACGGCAGCGGTTATCAGTTCATGGTTGAGATGTTGACCGAGCTGAACAGCCGTAACCCGCAGGTGGCGTCACGTCTGATTGAGCCGCTGATCCGCCTGAAACGCTACGATGCGAAGCGTCAGGCGAAGATGCGCGCCGCGCTCGAGCAGCTGAAAGGGCTGGAAAATCTGTCTGGCGATCTGTACGAGAAGATTGCTAAGGCATTGGCCTGATATATAAGTTAACCCGCCCTCTCCCTGTGGGAGAGGGCCGGGGTGAGGGCATCAGGCATTAGCCTTTCTTCGCTGTAGCTCAGTTTCCCCACGCTTCATTACCCGTTCCAGCACTTCCGCTTCCAGCTCTGCCAGTCTTGCTGACCCCACGCGACGTGGGCGCGGAATATCCACCGTCAGATCCAGCCCAATTTTTCCCTCTTCTATCAGCAGCACACGGTCAGCCATTGCCACGGCTTCGCTGACGTCATGCGTCACCAGCAATACCGTAAATCCGTGCTCCTGCCATAAAGAGACAATCAAATCCTGCATTTCGATACGCGTCAGGGCATCCAGTGCGCCGAGCGGTTCATCAAGCAGCAACAGACCGGGGCGGTGAATCAGTGCCCTGGCCAGCGCCACGCGCTGTTTCTGCCCACCGGACAATGCCGCCGGCCACTCACCCGCGCGATTTTCCAGCCCAACAGCGGCCAGCGCCTGCCGGGCTTCGTCTCGCCAGTTGCCTTTCAGACCCAGCCCGACGTTGTCGATAACCGTTTTCCACGGCAGCAGACGCGCATCCTGGAACATCATGCGGGTATCATCCTGAATATCGGCAAGCGGGGTATTTCCGGCCAACAGCTCGCCGCCGTTTGGCGCTTCCAGCCCGGCCAACAGCCGCAGCAGCGTACTTTTCCCGCCGCCGCTGCGCCCCACAACCGCCACAAATTGCCCGGCGGGAATATGCAGATCCAGTGCGTTAAGAATGGTGTTCTCGCCGTAGCGTTTTGTCACACCGCTGAGCAACAGCGGTGTTCCCTGGTTCAGTCGGGCGGTATTCATGCGTTTGCCTCCTGAGTGGTATAGGCCGGATTCCAGCGCAGCCAGCTACGTTCAAGCCACTGGGCGCTGACGTCGGCAAGTTTGCCGAGCAGGGCATAAAGGATGATGGCGACTACCACCACGTCGGTTTGCAGAAATTCACGGGCGTTCATCGCCAGATAGCCGATGCCGGAGTTGGCCGAGATGGTTTCCGCCACAATCAACGTCAGCCACATCAGCCCAAGCGCAAAGCGCACACCCACCATAATGGAGGGCAGGGCGCCCGGCAGGATCACATGGATAAACAGGGCAAAGCCGGATAATCCGTAGCTGCGCGCCATCTCTACCAGCCCGCGATCGATATTGCGGATCCCGTGCCAGGTATTGATGTAAATCGGGAACAGCGTTCCCAGCGCGACAAGGAAAATCTTGGCGCTTTCATCAATGCCAAACCACAAAATAACCAGCGGGATCAACGCCAGATGCGGCACGTTACGCAGCATCTGGATTGAGGTGTCCAGCAAACGCTCACCCCAGCGAGACAGCCCGCTGATAAGCCCAAGCGTCAGACCTATGCCTCCGCCAATCGAAAAACCAATCACCGCACGCCAGGAGCTGATAGCCAGGTGTTGCCACAGTTCGCCGCTCACGCTGAGTGACCAGAACGCTTCCACGACGCCCTCCGGGGAGGGCAAAATGCGGCTCGATAACCAGCCGGTTGACGAGGCCAGTTGCCAGATGGCCACAATGCCAACGGGCAAAAACCAGGGGGCGGCACGCAGCAGCCATTTTTGTGCGGTGACAGACATAGGCGCTCCTTAGCTTTGCGCGGCTTTTCGCGGAATAAACTCATTGGCGATCGCTTCGCCCTGAAGCTGGAGCGGACGAGGCTGCGGGATTTCCGGGATGGCGACATCCAGATGCGGGAATAACAGCTCACCCACTTTGTACGCCTCTTCCAGATGTGGATAACCGGAGAGAATAAAGCTGTCGATACCCAGCTCAGCATATTCATTGATGCGTGCCGCGACGGTCGGGCCATCGCCCACCAGCGCAGTACCTGCGCCACCGCGAACCAGACCCACACCGGCCCACAGATTGGGGCTAATCTCCAGATTCTCGCGCTTGCCGTTATGCAAAGACGCCATTCGCTGCTGACCCACGGAATCCGTTCTGGCAAAGGCTGCCTGCGCTCTGGCAATGGTGTCCTCATCCAGATGCGAGATCAGCCGGTCGGCCGCCTGCCAGGCTTCGGCATTCGTTTCGCGCACAATCACATGAAGGCGAATACCAAAACGCACTTTGCGACCATGAGCCGCCGCTTTGGCACGCACCTGGGCGATTTTTTCTTTCACCAGCTCAGGTGGCTCGCCCCAGGTCAGATAGAGATCAACCTGCTCAGCGGCCAGCTCCTGCGCCACATCGGATGAACCGCCAAAATAGAGCGGCGGGCGCGGCTGCTGCACCGGCGGGAAGTAGAGTTTCGCATCCCGAACGTGGACATGTTTGCCTTCATAGGTGACGGTATCCCCTTCCAGCAGGCGTCGCCATACGTGGGTAAATTCCGCCGAGGCTTCATAACGTTCAGTGTGATCCAGAAAAACGCCATCACCTGCCAGCTCCTGCGGATCGCTTCCGGTCACCAGGTTAAACAGAGCGCGTCCGTTAGAAAGCCTGTCCAGCGTGGCGGCCTGACGTGCTGCCACGGTAGGGGAGACCACGCTCGGACGCAGCGCGACCAGGAATTTCAAACGCTGAGTGACAGGGATCATCGACGCGGCCACCAGCCAGGCATCTTCACAGGAGCGTCCGGTAGGGATCAGTACGCCGGTAAAACCGATGCGGTCAGCTGCCTGGGCTATCTGCTGTAAATAGCCGTGATCGACCGGGCGGGAACCCTCTTCTGTACCAAGATAGTGTCCATCACCGTGGGTCGGTAAAAACCAGAAAAGATTCAGACTCATGATTTCGTTCCTTGTGCAGTAGGTTGCCAGATGCGTTCGCGGATATTCACCTGTTTTGGAACAAGGCGGTTTTGATAAAAGAGATCGGCGGTTTGTTGCTGGAGCGCCGCCACGTGTGCGTCGACAGGCTTAATGGTGGTGGGTGGACGGTGATCCAGATAGCTGGCAATCACCGGTTCAGGCAATCCCATGGTCTTGGCCAGCAATGTGATACTTTCCTGGCGCTGACTTTGGGTCAGAGCATCCGCCTGGGTAAAGGTGTCGAGAACACCCTGAATAAAGGCACCGTTCTTTTCCGCATACGGACGTGCGGCAAGATAGAACGATCCGGTCTGTTTCAGCGTGCTGCCATCTTTCAGCACCCGTACGCCGCCCTGAAGTAATGCCGCGGAGTAATAGGGATCCCAGATAGCCCATGCATCAACGTTGCCCTGCTGGAACGCTGCGCGGGCATCGGCAGGAGTCAGATAAACCGGTTGAATATCGGTGAATTTAAGCCCGGCCTCCTGCAATGCGCGCAGCAGCAGGTTGTGCGAGCTGGAACCTTTCTGGAACGCCACTTTATGACCTTTAAGTTCAGCAACGTTTTTAATGGCGCTATTTTCTGGTACCAGAATCACTTCCGCTTTTGGCTTGGGCGGCTCTACACCGACATACACCAGGTCCGCACCGGCAGCCTGCGCGAAAATAGGCGGAATATCTCCGGTACTGCCCAGATCGATACTGCCCACGTTAAGGGCTTCCAGCATCTGTGGCCCGGCCGGGAATTCCACCCAGGAGAAGGCTGTGTTCGGGAAACGTTTTTCCAGTAGCTGATGACTTTTCGCTAAAACCATACTGACGCTGCCTTTCTGATAACCAATACGCAGGCTCTCCGGTGCGGTTTCCGCAGAGTGCGCCAGTGCAGAGAGGCTCAGTAATCCAGCCAGCCCGATGCGGGTTAAGTGTTTAAACATGAGCAACTCCTTGCGGCTGGTTAAATGCAGGTACCTGAACGTCGCGGCGGTGCAGGGCCTGCCAGAAAGTTTCCAGCGCACTGTCCAGGCGGGTTTGCAGATTCGGCGTGAAGTGTGGTTTGTGTTGATAGTCGATAACCTGCGAATCATCAGCAAAGACGCCGTGCAGGATCTCCTGTGCTTTTAACGCACTTAGTACCGGTTTCAGGGCGTAATCCACCGCCAGCAAATGTGCAACCGTACCGCCCGTCGCCAGGGGCAGCACCACTTTGCCGTCCAGCGCGCGTTCAGGCAGCAGGTCGAGTAACGTTTTCAGGGCACCAGAAAAAGAGGCTTTATAAACAGGGGTTGCCACAATTAAGCCGTCTGCGCCTTTGAGCTGTTCGGTCAGGGTTTTGAGCGCCGGGCTGTCAAAGCGGGCGTAAAGCAGGTCTTCCGGGGCGAAGTTGTGCAGATTCCAGTGGCAGACTTCGATATCCAGGCTATTCAGCTTTTCGCGGGCATATTCCAGTAACGCGCTGGAACGAGAAGGGAAACGTGGACTTCCTGCCAGGGTAATGACGCGCATGTTTGCTCCTTATAACTAATTGTTTGCTTTTATCTAACATTCATAACAATTTTCAGGAGTGTGACACCGAGGGGTTATTCCACTAAATGATTTATCCGCAATTTAAATGCCGTAAACTGCATAAGAAGTGTGCTGTGAGGGAAACGATTGCGTTTTGCGCGATTTTTTTGCCGCAGGTCAATTCCCTTTCCGGGCAGGATCGCACATAATCCCCTCCCGGTTTGCACACCGGGAATCCAGGAGAGTTCATGTACTACCCCTTCGTTCGTAAAGCCCTTTTCCAGCTCGATCCTGAGCGCGCTCATGAATTTACATTCCAGCAATTACGCCGTATTACCGGTACGCCACTGGAAGCACTGGTGCGTCAGAACGTGCCGGAAAAACCTGTGCAGTGCATGGGACTGACCTTCAAGAACCCACTGGGCCTGGCGGCCGGGCTGGACAAAAATGGCGAGTGTATTGATGCCCTCGGTGCGATGGGATTTGGCTCCATCGAAATCGGGACGGTGACGCCGCGCCCGCAGCCGGGTAATGATAAGCCGCGCCTGTTCCGCCTGGTCGATGCCGAGGGGCTGATCAACCGTATGGGCTTTAACAACCTGGGTGTTGATCATCTGGTTGAGAACGTCAAAAAATCGCATTTTGACGGTGTATTAGGCATCAATATTGGCAAAAATAAAGATACGCCAGTTGAACAAGGTAAAGATGACTATCTGATTTGTATGGAAAAAGTCTATGCCTACGCCGGTTATATCGCGGTGAACATTTCTTCACCAAATACACCGGGGCTGCGTTCTTTACAATATGGCGAAGCGCTTGATGATCTGCTCAGCGCCATTAAAAATAAGCAAAATGCGTTGCAGGCGATCCACCATAAATATGTTCCGGTCGCGGTTAAGATCGCTCCGGATCTTTCCGCCGAAGAATTGATCCAGGTGGCTGACAGTTTAGTTCGCCATAATATTGATGGTGTTATTGCAACCAATACCACGCTCGATCGTTCTCTGGTTCAGGGAATGAAAAACTGTGACGAAGCGGGTGGTTTAAGTGGCCGTCCGGTACAATTAAAAAGCACCGAAATTATTCGTGCCTTGTCAGCCGAATTAAATGGGCGTCTACCGATTATCGGTGTGGGCGGTATCGACTCTGTCATCGCCGCACGCGAGAAGATAGCGGCGGGTGCGACCATCGTACAAATTTATTCCGGCTTTATTTTTAAAGGCCCGCCGTTGATTAAAGAAATCGTTACTCACATCTAATCTTTTCTCCCTTATCAGACAACCAGGGCTTTATTTCCAGCCCTGGTTGTTTTATATTCCGTCATTGTTGCTTATTTAAACATTATGGTCTTTTATTATTGATGTTATAAACGAAGCCGCAATCAGGACATTTTTAGAACAGGGCGTTTGGGGACGGGAGAGAAAAATGCGAATTAAACCTGACGATAACTGGCGCTGGTATTTTTGCGATGAGCATGACCGCATGATGCTCGATTTAGCCAATGGTATGTTGTTTCGTTCGCGTTTTGCCCGCCGAATGCTGACCCCTGATGCTTTCGCGCCGTCAGGCTTTTGCGTTGACGATGCCGCACTTTATTTCTCGTTTGAAGAGAAATGCCGCGACCTGGAACTCTCTAAAGAGCAGCGTGCTGAGCTGGTATTAAACGCGCTGGTCGCAATCCGTTTTCTCAAACCGCAGATGCCAAAAAGCTGGCATTTTCAGGCTCATGGTATGAGCTGGGAGCCGGTCACCGGGGACGCCGCCAGCGTCAATCTGAGTGATACCGCCGAAGAGGTGAGTTTGCTGGTGGTCGAGCCTGGCGAAAATGCCGCGCTCTGTTTACTGGCACAACCCGGCGTGACTATCGCCGGGCGGGTGATGCAATTGGGTGACGCAATTAAAGTGATGAACGACAGGCTGAAACCGCAACTGCGTGTTGATACCTTCAGCCTCGAGCAGGCCGTTTAAGCTTCCAGCTGTATTGATGTTTTCGGAATACAGCTGCAACACAAGATAGTGCCGTCATCCCCAATCGCTGTTTTCTTCAGTGCACTCACTTCGCCTTCTACCAGCCTGATACGGCAGCATCCGCAAATCCCGGCGCGGCACGAGTAAGGTACACGTATCCCGGCTTGTTCCAGCTGTTCAAGTAATACCTGCTGGTTGTTGCCCCGGATGACTTGCCCTTGCCACTGGATCTCCACCACTGAAGTGGGTTCCATCTCGACATCTACAAACTCTTCTTCCTGGCCCGAGCCATACACTTTGGCCGGCCCGCGCGCGAGAATTTCTACCTCATCGCCCACGCGGATCACACCGCTGGAGCGCGGGATTAAGTTCTGCCCGAAATCGACATCGCCGTTGTCCTGCGCGGTGCGGAACGACTGAAGGGTTTTCAGCGGCTCGCCGGACGGGTGTTTTTGTCCTTTTTCCGGGCTAACGGTGGTAAAGATGCAGCGGCTACAGGGTTTCACCACATCAAAAATCACGCTGCCGATGCGGATCACTTTCCAGGTGTCTTCTTCCCAGGCTTCTGTCCCGGTAACAACCAGATTCGGGCGGAACTGCTCCATCTGGACGCTGGCTGTACAGCTGCTCTGCAAATCCCGAAGCGAAGCTTCGTTGGTCAGCAAAAACGGGAAACCATCGGCGAAGGAAAGCGGGACGGCATCGTGGCGCTTGACCCGGCGCGTCAGCTCAGGCCCGACCCAGCGCAGCTGCACATCACGCGAGAAGAAACCACTCAGCCAGCGGTTTATTTCATCCGGGGCGATACGCGCGGTAAAATGATTCCCCCACACTTCCGTTGGGGCATCAACAGGCGCAAAATCACTGAACCGGATGACGACGCTTGAGCCGTCTGGCGCGGTCAGGTGTAAACCGTCATGCAGAGGTGAAGGGGTAAAACGAACCATTTGCGGGAACTGGCGTGCAGTAATAAATGTACCGTCAGGCTCGGTGACCATAAAAATACGATCGAAGGCAAATCCGCTCATGTCGGCCAGCGCGTGAGAAACGCCAATGCCGCGCATCGATTTCACCGGATGGATAAAAAGCCTGGATAAGGTCGCCACTGCACACTCCCTGAAATGAAAATAAGCCTTCAACTTTATGACATACACGCCATATTAGCTATAATGCGCGACAATTTTCTATGAGTAAAAGTGACGATATGAATTCTCTGTTTGCCAGTACGGCCCGTGGGCTGGAAGAGCTGTTAAAAACTGAACTGGAAGCCCTCGGCGCACAGGAGTGCCAGGTAGTTCAGGGTGGTGTCCATTTTGAGGGCGACACACGGCTTATTTACCAGAGCCTGATGTGGAGCCGTCTGGCGTCGCGCATCATGCTGCCGATGAAAGAGTGCAAGGTCTACAGCGACCTTGACCTCTATACCGGCGTACAGATGATCGACTGGACAGAGATCTTCACCCCTGATGCGACCTTTGCGGTGCACTTCAACGGCGTGAACGATGAGATCCGCAACAGCCAGTACGGCGCGCTGCGCGTGAAAGACGCCATCGTGGACTGCTTCACGCGTAAAAATAAGGAACGCCCGAACGTCGATCGTGAAAATCCCGACCTGCGTATCAACGTGTGGCTCAATGGCGACACCGCCAGCATTTCTCTTGATCTGAGCGGGGCGGGTCTGCACCTGCGCGGCTATCGCGATCGCACCGGTATGGCGCCGATCAAAGAAACGCTGGCCGCCGCGATTGTGATGCGCTCCGGCTGGCAGCCAGACACACCGCTGCTCGACCCGATGTGTGGTTCCGGTACACTGCTGATTGAAGCCGCAATGCTGGCAACCGACCGCGCGCCGGGGCTGCACCGCGGCCATTGGGGATTCAAAGGTTGGGCTCAGCACGATGAAGAAATCTGGAAAGAGGTGAAGGCCGAAGCCCAGACGCGTGCGCGTAAAGGCCTGGCTGACTACACTTCCCATTTCTACGGCTCGGACAGCGACGCCCGCGTCATTGAGCGCGCGCGCAGCAACGCCCGTCGCGCGGGTATCGGTGACCTGGTGACCTTTGAAGTGAAAGACGTTGCTAACCTGACCAATCCGCTGCCGAAAGGCCCGTACGGTACGGTTATCAGCAACCCGCCATACGGTGAGCGTCTTGACAGCGAACCCGCACTGATTGCGCTGCACAGCCTGTTGGGTCGCAATATGAAAGACCATTTCGGTGGCTGGAACCTGTCGCTGTTCAGCGCCTCGCCAGAGCTGCTGAGCTGCCTGCAATTGCGTGCCGACCGCCAGTTTAAAGCGAAAAACGGCCCGCTGGACTGCGTGCAGAAAAACTACCATCTGGCCGAGAAAGCCGCAGACAGCAAGCCTTCTGGTGTGGCGGAAGATTACGCCAACCGTCTGCGCAAGAACCTGAAGAAATATGAAAAATGGGCGAAACAGGAAGGTATCGAATGCTATCGCCTGTATGACGCTGACCTGCCTGAATATAACGTGGCCGTCGACCGCTATGCGGACTGGGTCGTGATTCAGGAATATGCACCACCGAAAACCATCGATGCACAAAAAGCGCGTCAGCGTATGCTGGATGTGATCGCGGCAACCATCGCCGTGCTGGGTATCACGCCGAACAAACTGGTGCTGAAAACCCGTGAACGTCAGAAAGGTAAAAACCAGTACCAGAAGATGAATGAGAAGGGTGACTTTATTGAAGTGGGCGAATATAACGCTCGCCTGTGGGTCAACCTGACTGACTACCTTGATACCGGCCTGTTCCTTGACCACCGTATTGCCCGTCGCATGTTAGGGCAGATGAGCAAGGGCAAAGACTTCCTGAACCTGTTCTCCTACACCGGCAGCGCCAGCGTGCACGCAGGGCTTGGCGGTGCGCGTAGCACCACCACGGTAGATATGTCCCGTACCTATCTGGAGTGGGCGGAACGTAACCTGCGTCTTAACGGGCTGACCGGACGCCAGCATCGCCTGATGCAGGCCGATGTGCTGGGCTGGCTGCGTGATACGGATGAACAGTTTGACCTGATCTTTATCGATCCACCGACTTTCTCCAACTCCAAGCGCATGGAGGATAGCTTTGATGTTCAACGCGATCACCTGCGCCTGATGACCGACCTGAAACGTCTGCTGCGTAAAGGCGGTACCATTATGTTCTCGAACAACAAACGCGGATTCCGCATGGATCACGACGGCCTGACCGCTCTGGGACTGAAAGCACAAGAAATCAGCCAAAAAACGCTGTCTCAGGACTTTGCCCGTAACCGTCAAATTCATAACTGCTGGCTGATCACCGCGGTCTAAAGGAAATATAAATGTCACTTATTAGCATGCACGGCGCCTGGCTGTCCTTCAGCGATGCGCCACTTCTCGATGATACTGAACTGCATATCGAGGACAACGAACGCGTTTGTCTGGTAGGCCGTAACGGCGCGGGCAAATCGACGCTGATGAAGATCCTCAACCGTGAACAGGGCCTGGATGACGGGCGTATTGTCTACGAACAGGATCTGATTGTTTCTCGTTTGCAACAGGATCCCCCGCGTAATGTGGCGGGTACCGTTTATGATTTCGTTGCGGAAGGGATCTCTGAGCAGGCTGAATACCTGAAGGGTTATCACGAGATTTCTCATCTGGTGATGACTGACCCAAGTGAAAAAAATCTTAATGAGATGGCTCGCCTGCAGGAGCTGCTGGATCATCACGGCCTGTGGCAGCTTGAAAGCCGTATCACTGAAGTGCTCGATCAATTAGGTCTGGATGCGGATATGGAGCTGGCGTCACTTTCCGGTGGCTGGCTGCGTAAAGCGGCGCTGGGGCGTGCGCTGGTCAGTGGCCCAAAAGTGCTGCTGCTGGACGAACCAACTAACCACCTGGATATCGAAGCTATCGACTGGCTGGAAGGGTTCCTGAAAACCTTTAACGGCACCATTATCTTCATCTCGCACGACCGTTCGTTTATCCGCAATATGGCAACCCGTATTGTCGATCTCGACCGCGGCAAGCTGGTGACTTACCCTGGCGATTACGATACTTATCTGCTGGAAAAAGAAGAAAATCTGCGCGTCGAAGAGCTGCAAAATGCCGAGTTCGATCGCAAGCTTGCGCAGGAAGAGGTCTGGATCCGTCAGGGCATCAAGGCGCGTCGTACCCGTAACGAGGGCCGCGTGCGCGCCCTGAAAGCGATGCGTAACGAGCGCAGCGCCCGTCGTGAAGTGATGGGCAGCGCGAAGATGCAGGTCGAAGAGGCCGCCCGCTCGGGTAAAATCGTCTTTGAAATGGAAGACGTTAATTACCAGGTTGACGGCAAAGTGCTGGTGAAAGACTTTTCTGCCCAGGTACAACGTGGCGACAAAATTGCCCTGATTGGCCCGAACGGTTGCGGTAAAACCACGCTGCTTAAGCTGATGCTGGGTCAGTTACAGGCCGACAGCGGTCGCGTTCACTGCGGAACTAAGCTCGAAGTGGCCTACTTCGACCAGCACCGTGCGGAGCTGGATCCAGACAGAACGGTGATGGATAACCTGGCGGAAGGCAAGCAAGAGGTGATGGTTAACGGCAAGCCGCGCCACGTCCTGGGGTATTTGCAGGACTTCCTGTTCCATCCTAAACGCGCGATGACGCCAGTGCGCGCGCTGTCCGGCGGTGAGCGAAATCGCCTGCTGCTGGCGCGTCTGTTCCTGAAGCCAAGTAACCTGTTGATTCTCGATGAACCGACGAACGATCTGGATGTCGAAACGCTGGAATTACTGGAAGAGCTGATTGATGGTTATCAGGGCACGGTGATGCTGGTGAGCCACGATCGTCAGTTCGTCGATAACACCGTGACCGAGTGCTGGATCTTCGAAGGTGAAGGACGTATTGGGCAATATGTGGGCGGTTATCACGACGCGCGCGGGCAGCAAACGCAATCGCTGGCGCAAAAACAGGCAAAGTCCAAAAATGGCCCGGAACCTACTGTAACAAAAGCAGAAACAGCTAAGAAAACATCAGCTAAACTAAGCTATAACCTGCAACGTGAGCTGGAAGGGCTGCCTAAGCGTCTTGAGGAGCTTGAAGCTGCACTTGAGGCACTGCAAATTCAGGTTGCTGATGCTTCATTCTTTACGCAGTCTCACGACTATACTCAGAAAATATTGGCTGACCTTTCCAGTGCTGAACAGGAACTGGAAGAAGCATTTGAGCGCTGGGAGTACCTTGAGTCTCTGAAAAACGGCGCATAAACAGGGATAAAATATGTGTGACCAGCACCATGCCGACAGGCATATATTATGCTCACAATGCGATATGCTCGTTGCGCTGCCTGTGCTGGGTCACGGACATAAGGCAACCTGTCCGCGTTGCGGTACAACGTTAACGACAGAGTGGGACGCACCCAGGCAGCGTCCTACTGCCTATGCCATAGCTGCTCTTTTTATGCTCCTGCTGTCTAATCTCTTCCCCTTCATTTATATGAAGGTGGGAGGGATAACCAGCCAGGTTGACCTCCTTGAAATCCCCGGCGTGATGTTCTCGGAAGATTACGCCAGTCTTGGAACCTTTTTTCTTTTGTTTGTGCAGATTGTCCCGGCCTCTTGTCTGGTCGTGATCCTGCTGCTGGTCAACCGTGTCCGGATGCCCACGCCCCTTAAAATTAAACTTGCCCGTATCTTTTTTCAGCTTAAAAGCTGGGGAATGGCCGAGATTTTCCTGGCCGGTATTCTGGTGAGTTTCGTGAAGCTGATGGCCTATGGCGATGTGGGCATCGGCAGCAGTTTTATTCCGTGGTGTCTTTACTGTGTGCTGCAATTACGCGCGTTTCAGTGCGTAGACCGGCGCTGGGCGTGGGACGACATTGCCCCTGCACCTACGCTTGCGCAGACGGTAAAAGTGGGTGTGCCGGGTATTCGCCAGGGACTGCGCTCCTGCTCATGCTGTACCGCGGTGCTGCCTGCCGATCTCGACACATGCCCGCGCTGTGAAACAAAAGGATATGTACGGCGTAAAAACAGCCTTCAGTGGACGATGGCGCTGCTGGTTACGTCGATCATGCTTTATCTGCCTGCCAATATTTTGCCCATCATGATCACCGATTTGCTCGGCGATAAAATGCCTTCCACCATTATGGCGGGGGTCGTATTGCTGTGGGGTGAGGGGTCTTATCCCGTGGCGCTGGTTATTTTTATCGCCAGCATCATGGTGCCGACGTTAAAAATGATTGCGATTGCCTGGCTCTGTTGGGATGCAAAAGGGCACGGCAGGCGTGACAGTGAGCGAATGCACTTGATTTATGAAGTTGTCGAGTTTGTCGGACGCTGGTCAATGATTGACGTGTTTGTCATCGCCGTTCTTTCCGCGTTAGTGCGGATGGGGGGGCTGATGAATATTTATCCCGCTATGGGAGCGCTGATGTTTGCGTTGGTCGTTATTATGACAATGTTTGCGGCCATGACCTTCGACCCTCGTTTATCGTGGGATCGTGAGCCCGAGTCAAGCCATGAGGAAGAGTAAGAGCATGGAAAATAAGAGTGGAGAGGCTAAAGTGCAGAAGGTCAAAAACTGGTCGCCGGTGTGGATTTTCCCCATCGTGACTGCGCTGATCGGTGCATGGATACTGTTTTACCATTACAGCCATCAGGGACCGGAAGTGACGCTCATCACCACCAATGCTGAGGGTATTGAGGGGGGAAAGACCACCATCAAGAGCCGTAGCGTGGATGTGGGTGTCGTTGAAAGTGCGACCCTGACCGATGACCTGACCCATGTGGAGATCAAAGCGCGTCTGAATTCCGGAATGGAAAAGCTGATGCACAGTGATTCCGTCTTCTGGGTCGTTAAACCGCAGGTGGGACGTGAAGGGATCAGCGGTTTAGGCACATTGTTGTCGGGCGCCTATATTGAATTGCAGCCAGGCACGAAAGGGAGCCCGCCTGCGCAGTATCAACTGCTTGATTCACCTCCACTCGCGCCACCTGATGCAAAAGGGATCCGCGTCATCCTCGACAGCAAAAAAGCGGGCCAGTTAACGGCGGGCGATCCGGTGCTGTTCCGTGGCTATCGCGTTGGTTCCGTTGAAACGAGCACCTTTGATCCGCAAAAAAGGACGATCAGCTATCAGCTGTTTATCAATGCGCCTAACGATCGCTTAGTCACCAGCAACGTCCGTTTCTGGAAAGACAGTGGGATCGCAGTTGATCTCACCTCGGCGGGGATGCGTGTTGAAATGGGCTCGCTGACCACCTTGTTTGGCGGTGGGGTGAGCTTCGATGTGCCGGAAGGGCTGGATCTTGGTCAGCCGGTCGTGGAGAAAACAGCTTTCCGCCTCTTTGACGACCAGAAAAGCATTCAGGATGCGCTCTATACCGACCATATCGACTTCCTGATGTTCTTTAAAGATTCAGTGCGTGGCCTCCAGCCAGGCGCGCCTGTTGAGTTCCGCGGCATTCGTCTGGGAACCGTGGGTCAGGTGCCATTCTTTGTCCCTGGGCTGCGTCAGGTTCTGGATGACGACTACCGCATCCCGGTGCTGATCCGTATTGAACCTGAGCGTCTGATCAATCAGATGGGTGAGAATCAGGACATTGGCGCGCATATCAACTCGTTGATGGAACGCGGTCTGCGTGGCTCGCTGAAAACCGGTAACCTGGTGACGGGGGCGCTGTATGTTGACATGGACTTCTATCCTAAAGCGCCTGCGATGACGGGTATCCGTGAATTTGGTGGTTATAAGATCATCCCAACGGTGAGTAGCGGTCTGGCTCAGATCCAGCAACGACTGATGGAAACACTGGATAAGATTAATAATCTGCCGCTGAATCCAATGATTGAAGCTGCAACAAACTCGCTCAGCGAAAGTCAGGCGACGATGCGCCGACTGCAAACCACGCTGGATAACATCAACAAGATCACCGCAAGCCAGTCCATGCAGCAGCTGCCGCAGGATATGCAGAAAACGCTGCGCGAACTTAACCGCAGTATGCAGGGCTTCCAGCCGGGCTCTGCGGCTTACAACAAGATGGTGGCAGATATGCAACGTCTTGATCAGGTATTGCGTGAACTCCAGCCGGTTCTGAAAACGCTCAACGAGAAGAGCAACGCGCTGGTGTTTGAAGCAAAAGATAAAAAGGATCCTGAGCCGAAGAGGGCAAAAGAATGAATAAGTGGCTATTGATGGTTGGCGCTCTGCTTTTAACGGCGTGCAGTTCCGGTGTAGAGAACAAGAGTTACTATCAGCTACCTGTTGCGGCTCAGGCAGGCGGACAAAGCACGGCAAGCCAGGGAAACCGCCTGTTGTGGGTTGAACAGGTTAACGTGCCTGATTATCTTGCCGGTAACGGCGTGGTCTACCAGACGAGCGATGTGAAGTATGTCATCGCCACAAACAATCTGTGGGCCAGCCCGCTGGATCAGCAGCTGCGAAATACGCTGGTGGCTAACCTCGGAAGCCAGCTTCCAGGGTGGGTTGTTGCCTCACAACCTCTCGGTACTGACCAGGATACCCTTAACGTGACTGTGACGGGCTTCCACGGCCGTTACGACGGTTCGGTAGTGATCAGCGGCGAATGGCTGCTGAACCATCAGGGGCAGCTGATTAAGCGTCCTTTTCATCTTGAAATGAAGCAGCAAAAAGATGGATACGATGAAATGGTGAAAGTCCTGGGACAGGGTTGGGCGCAGGAGTCGGCCAGCATCGCCAGGGAGATTTCCCGGCTACCATAAGTAAAATTCATAGTAAAAAGCCGCCATCAGTCTGGTTCTGATTGCGGCTTTTTTTTCGTTTTGACATCAGGTTGTTACTTGTGCCGGGTCACACTTTTTGTACAAATGATCTTCCGCATAGCTCACAAATATGACACCCGTATGAATTTCGAACATTGACGCTGAGGCTTATTCGGGGTATTCGTTATCTGTGCTTGCACACTTTGCAATCACTGTTTTCTTTCCACCAGACAAAAGAATGAGGGAAACGAGGCATGAAGAGACAGAAACGAGATCGCCTGGAACGGGCTCATCAACGTGGATATCAGGCTGGAATCGCTGGACGCTCAAAAGAAATGTGTCCTTATCAGACGATAAATCAAAGGTCACAATGGCTGGGAGGCTGGCGAGAAGCCATCGGCGACAGGGTACTTATAGCTTGATACCGTCTCTTTAAATAAAGAAACCTCCGCATTGCGGAGGTTTCGCCTTTCCGGGGTTGCTTAAATCAGCAATCAGAACGCTGAAGTGTCCTGGAACAGACCCACTTTCAGATCGTTTGCGGTATAGATCAGACGGCCGTCTACCAGCACTTCGCCATCCGCCAGGCCCATAATCAGACGACGGTTAACAATGCGCTTGAAGTGAATGCGATAGGTCACTTTCTTCGCAGAAGGCAGAACCTGACCGGTGAATTTCACTTCGCCAACGCCCAGCGCACGGCCTTTACCTTCGCCGCCGAGCCAGCCCAGGTAGAACCCAACCAGCTGCCACATAGCATCAAGGCCCAGGCAGCCAGGCATTACCGGATCGCCAATAAAGTGGCAACCGAAGAACCACAGATCTGGGTTGATATCGAGTTCTGCTTCTACGTAACCCTTATCGAAGTTGCCGCCGGTTTCGGTCATTTTCACGACACGGTCCATCATCAGCATGTTCGGGGCCGGTAACTGTGGGCCTTTAGCGCCAAACAGTTCACCGCGACCAGAGGCAAGAAGGTCTTCTTTTGTATAGGATTCGCGTTTATCTACCATGTTCTCAGTAAGCCTTATTTTAGTGAAGCACGCAGGATAGCTAACACGTGTACGCTGAACAAGTCCGATCAGTTCGGACTAAACCAACTCAGCCAGCGTAACGGCCACGGGTAACGGTGACGAGCATCCTGCTGTGTCGCCTGAGCAATACGTTCCTGGATAGTTTGCATCAGGGTTGTTTGACCTTCGCCATCCCAGACCAGATTTGTCAGTAAGGGTAGCGCATCCTCAATTCCTTCGATGGCCCAGAGCGTAAATTGTTCCTGTTCCACCGCATCCAGAAGCGCCTGACTCAGGCTCAGATGGCGTGCGTTAGGTGCCGGGATAATAACACCCTGTTTGCCGTTCAAACCGCGCTGCTGGCAAATAGAGAAGAAGCCTTCGATTTTCTCGTTCAGCCCGCCAACAGGCTGAGCGCGCCCAAACTGATCAACGGAACCGGTGATGGCGATGTTCTGATTAATCGGAACTTCTGCCAGGGCGCTGATGAGGGCACACAGCTCTGCCATAGAGGCGCTATCGCCATCGACTTCGCTGTAGGATTGCTCAAACGTGAGTGAGGCGGAGAAGGGGATTTGCTGCTCCAGCTGCAACTCAGACATCAAAAATGCCTGCATAATCATCATGCCTTTCGCATGGATGTTGCCGCCGAGTTCAGCTTTACGCTCAATGTCGGTAAATTCCCCGTCGCCAATGTGCACGACGCAGCTGATACGCGAAGGTTCGCCAAATGCACGTGGATGCCCCGGGAACTCGATTACGGACAAGGCGTTGATTTGCCCAATACGCTCGCCCTCGGTTTCCACCAGGATCTGTTCCAGCAGAATTTCATCCTGCATCCGGTCAGCGAGATAGCCTTCACGCCATTCGCGCTGCACAAGCATCTGGGTGAGCTGTTCACCGGTAAACGTGCCGTCACCGCTAATCACGCCCACTTCACGCAGCTGTTTGCTGATCCAGAGTGGGCAGAGCGGCAAGGTTTCCTGATCGCCGGTATAGCGCACCGCCTCGCGGATCAGACCAGGCCAGGCGTCAGCCGCCGGAACAGGCAATTCATAGCGCTCAGCAACCGCCATTACCCACTGACACCACTGTGCCATATCATCGGCATTAGCAATCTGGATATTGTCTTCGTACTCGCTGTAAACGGCCAGGCTCGCCAGCTCTGGCTCCATCTCCTGGAAGTCTGCCAGCGATTCACGATCGCCGGTCAACACCACGGTCAACGACAATGGCATTGACGGCACTGCGACAGGGAGAGGACGGGATTCGTCGTAGCTTACCCAGTCAAAGCGCTGCTGGCTCACAATCGTTTTCAGGCGCATCCACAGCAGCGGCTGGGAGAGCAGGGTTCTCAGGGCGATGATCAGGACACCGCCATTAGCGCGATGGACAAGCCCCGGTTGCAGCGACAGCTCACCATTAAACTGACGAAGGCAGCCAAAAAGCTGTTCCGCTTCGACCCAGTTGGCGGTGATCACTTCACCTTTTGCAGCAAAACGATCGTCAGCCTGCTGTGCCGGTTCAAAAGTAATGTTATGACCCGCGATACGGTACTGGCCGCCAAAAACAGTATCTGTTTCTGGCTGCAACTGGCGCATGGCATCACCCAGAAGCGTCAAATACTCGGCTTCTTCCGGGGCTTTGAGCAGCATGAAAGGAGATGTTGCCCACGGGCTTAACACCTGCTCCAGCGCATAATGCAAACGCGGTTGTGTATCGCTAAGTATGAATTCGTGTTCTTTTGTGAGTTCTGGCTGTGTAAAGAGCTCCTGATAGCTTTCTGTATCAGGAACAAGGTCACGCCATGCAAGTTTCGTAATGGTCAAAGTTGATGTTTTTTAGTCAGATGTAAAACCGTGGAGTATACCGTAAGCAGAAGGCTCTGCCCAAGCAGGATTGGGGATTTCCGCGGGGGAATCTCCCGTAATGATGCACAGGATATGATTTCTTTTCAGCAGATTGCCAAAAAACTGATATTCTGAACAGAGTTACGTGGTAACACTGAGATCGCAATGAAATATCAACAACTGGAAAATCTCGAAAGCGGCTGGAAATGGAAGTACCTGGTCAAAAAACATCGTGAAGGCGAGTTGATCACCTGCTACATCGAAGCCAGCGCGGCGCAAGAAGCCGTAGATATGTTGCTGACCCTCGAAAACGAACCGGTACAGGTTAATAACTGGATAGCGAAACACATCAATCCAGCGCTGTTGAACCGGATGAAGCAAACTATTCGTGCGCGTCGCAAGCGGCATTTTAATGCCGAGCATCAGCATACCCGCAAGAAATCTATCGATCTGGAATTTATCGTCTGGCAGCGCCTTGCAGGCCTTGCACAACGGCGTGGAAAGACGTTATCGGAAACGGTAGTGCAGCTGATTGAAGATGCTGAACACAAAGAGAAGTACGCGAACCAGATGTCGACGCTGAAAAACGATTTACAGGCGCTTCTGGGTAAAAAATAAGATTTTGTATTTCTTCAGACAATAAAAAAACCCCGCATTGCGGGGTTTTTTCTTAAGACGATAACTTATGCCGCTGGCTGAGTTACAACGTCTTTGATGCCTTTAACTTCGATCTCAACGCGACGATCTGGAGCCAGGCAGTCGATCAGTGCAGCGCGAGCTTTCACGTTGTCACAGGTAGAACCGGTAACTGGGTTAGATTCGCCCATACCACGTGGAGAGATCTTGTTAGCTGGGATACCTTTAGATACCAGGTAATCAACAACAGACTGAGCACGTTTTTCAGACAGCTGCTGGTTGTAAGCGTCAGAACCGATACGGTCGGTGAAGCCCAGAACCACTACTGAACCGTCTTTAGGATCCAGGTTGCTCAGCTGAGAGTACAGCTGATCCAGTGCCTGCTGACCTTCTGGTTTCAGGGTAGCTTTGTTGAAGTTGAACAGAACGTCAGACTTCAGAGTGAAGTGTTTGGTCTGTACTTCTGGAGCTGGAGCCGGAGCTGGAGCTACGATTGGCGCAGCTTCTTCCTGCTGGCCGAAACGGTAGGAAACACCTACGCTCAGCATCCCGTTGTCTGGACGAACACCTACGGTGTTGCCGTCGCCGATGTTGTTAACCCACTGGTATTCCAGACGGGTAGCGATGTCACGGGTCATAGCCCACTCAACACCACCTGCGAATACTGGAGATACGCCAGTGTCGTGATCGCTGCCAATCTGGTTGTTGCTGGAATCAGCACGCCATACCATGCCGCCCAGACGGGTGTACACGTCCAGATCGTCAGTTACTGGGTAACCCAGTTTAGCGGTCAGCTGTACGCCCTGAGCTTTGAAAGCGCCATTTACGGTGTCGCCTTTGTATGGCATACGACCTAACCAGTCGTAACCCATTTCAAAACCAACATACGGGTTAACCTGATAGCCACCGAACGCACCTGCACCAAGCTGGCTCTCATGAGTAGGGCCATCGTTGTTCAGTTTGCTGTTGTACCAGCCGGTGTCATGGAACTGAGACCAGCCCAGTTTACCACCTGCATACCAGGTATTATCTTTCGGAGCGGCCTGCGCTACGGTAGCGAAGCCAGCCAGTGCCACTGCAATCGCGATAGCTGTCTTTTTCATTTTTTGCGCCTCGTTATCATCCAAAATTTGCCATGAAGATCTCTGACGAGAAATCACGGTTAAATCCTTCACCGGGGGGCGTGGTCAAATATAAATCTACCGATATCTTCGGCTTAGGCCGAGCACCCCTGGCGATGTAAAGTCTACAACGTAGCTAGAAACTTACAAGTGTGAACTCCGTCAGGCATATGAAAAAAAAAGTTCCGTATACCTAATATTTAACATTTTTTGTACGGAATTTGTGCAGTAAAATTAACGGGAACCGCACCAGACAAGCCTTGCCGCAGATTTGGCCCATGGAACTATTTCCACATCTTGTGGTCGAAAAAAATTCCAGGAAAACTCTTAAATTTACTCAATGATACAAATTTGAGTGAATTTTTAGCCCGGATAGTTGTCCTCTGCGATAAGAATCTGGACGAACCGGACGCATAATAAAACCGATAGCGTTGCCTTCTTCGGCTGCTTCAGTCAGTCGAAAATGTTCTTCTTCCGTCAGTTCGTCTGGCAACCATCCGATCACGACGCTGTAATTTCCGGTACGTAATGCACGGATCATCGACTCGACCGTGTCGCATGGCGACAGCTGGTTAATCTGCATAACCTTGGTCAGCGGCAATCCTGCTGACTGAACCCATTCACGGCTCAGTTTTTGTTGCGGCGTCAGCCAGAGTTGCCAGCGAGACTGCTGGCCAAGCTGCTGTAATAAAGGCAGTAATAAGAGTTGCGTCAATAGGGGCTGGTCTTCACGATAAACCACTTCACTGATGAGACCTGTCGACACGCTCCCGACGGATTTCTGCGCGACATTGCCTGCGGTAGAAGAGAAAGATGTTGAGCGATTTGCGTAGCCTGAAGTGTACATATTCATTCCAGCCCTGTAGTCACTGTATGAATATACAGTAACCCCTGTATGCATAAAGATCAACCTCATTTTCGGAAAGCGACTCGCAAATTTTGCTCATGATCGGCCCCTAAAGAAAATTCATCTTGCTCACCGGCAATAAGTTGCCTATTTTCCTGCTAACGGATCCGTTAGTAAGAAATAGCCTCTTTAGATTATGATTTTTAAGGGAAATATCATGAAAAAGATATCTTATGAACGGATTTATAAATCCCAGGAATACCTTTCAGAACTGGGTGATATTCATCACCGCGCACTCTTTGGTGGTTATACCCTGGCGGTTGATAACGCTGTTTTTGCCATGGTGTCTGATGGGGAACTTTATCTGCGTGCCTGTGAGCAAAGCGCGACCTACTATGTGAAACACGCCTCCTCTTTTTTGACCCTTCTGAAGCGTGGTCGGCCCGTGCTGCTTAACTACTTCCGGGTTGATGAGGGGCTGTGGCAGGACAGGGGGACACTACTCCAGCTTTCTTCTTTTGCGCTTGAGGATGCCAGGCGGGAGCGATATCAACGCTATCAGCGCAACCGGCTTAAAGACCTGCCCAATCTCACCTTCCAGATTGAGGTTCTGCTTTTTGAAGTCGGGATCACTAACGAAGAAATGTTACGGGAGCTGGGGGCAAAAGCGAGCTGGCTGAAAATCAGAGCGCAAAACAAACAACTCGGGATTAAAGTGCTCTTTGCGCTTGAGGGGGCAATAGAAGGGTTGCATGAAGCGGCGCTCCCGGCGGAAATTCGCCAGGAGCTTACGGAGTGGTTTAACGCGTTGCCAGAGCCTGCGGAGAATCGTTCCGCCATGTAGCAATCAGTTGTTGCAGGCGACAAATTTCCGGCAGCAGGGCGATAAGCAGGCCAACTTGCTGAAGAACCAGCGGTGCTTTGCTGTCGGTACCAGGATCAAGATGGGCGATACGCTGAGCGAGTTCATCCAGAGCCTGTCGAACACGGGGTTCATCGGCTGGACGGTGGTGAAGTGCATCGTCGACATAGCAAACAGCATCATCCAGCAACGCCAGAATACCCGGGTTGGTTAGCCTTTCGCGGTGAGCGCCCAGCGTAGAAATGTAGCTGGTGAACGTATGGTTCAGGCACAGCAGACGAAAGGCAGTTTCACGGATTTCTGCCGTAGCGCCCGGTTCCGTTGACATGTTTGATACCACCGACGCCAGCTCTGCATCGCTGTTATGCGCATCGCGGCGGGCGATGCGATAGGCCAGACGGTTATCACGACCCTGGTGATATTGCTCAAGAATGGCATCCAGGTATCGGCAGTTGGCATTCATTGCCCTGTCCAGCACGCGCGGCAGATTGCGAAAACGCCAGTCCGGCCAGATAAAACTGACCGCAGCCCAGGCAATGGCGCAGCCGATAAGCGTATCAATAACGCGGGGAAGGGCGACTTCAAACCCTTCGCCAAGCAGGTTAAAGCACAGCAATACCAGCAAGGTGATAAACATCGTGGCGTGCGCATACTGCACATTACGAAATGCAAAGAACAACACGCCGGTGATCACGATAAGGACCAGCTGCCCTTCAATAGACGGGACAAAGTAAAGTACCGGAAGGCCGATGGCGACACCCACCAGCGTACCGATAATACGCAGCGCGAGCCGGTGGCGGGTGGCGTTATAGTTCGGCTGGCAAACGAACAGGCTGGTCAGCAGGATCCAATAGCCATGATGCAACCCGGTTATCTGGATAAACGCGTATCCAACGCACAACACCAGCGACATCCTCACGGCGTGGCGGAACAGAGCTGATTCAGGCGTAAAGTTGCGGCTCAGCCGTAACCACATATCGCTAAAGCCGTGAACACTGTCATCGGCAAGCTGGTTATCAGCGTCATTGTTCGGCATCGCCATGGCTTGCTCAGACTCAATAGTCGCCAGTTGCGCGTCTATCGCCCGCAGATTATTGAGTAAGAAACCCAGCGCTTTTATCTGCTCTGGGGATGTCCCACTGGCCTGAACGCGATCAAGCGCTGCATCAAGATGGCTGAATGCGCGCTCAAAGCGGGGATCGTGCTGATACGGCGTGCGCAGTAAAATGGAGCGGGACAGCTGCTGACACGCCTGGGATTGCATCGAAAGCAGCCGCTGAAAACGGAACATCACATCGCTGTAGCGGAACTTTTCCCGCAGGGCGGCATACTGCACGTGCGACGAACTGGCGCGCTCGTGGATATCCTGGGCGGCAAAATAGTAGTGCAAGGTCCGGCGGGTTCCGCGCTGGCCGCGGTCGCCGCGTAACCGGGTAAGAAGGCTGGCTTTGGTCTGGTTTAAGGTCGCGACCAACTGGCCATTTGCCAGCGCCAGATCGTAAAGCGGTGCCTGGCTTTCTTCTTCTATATCCGGGTCAAATAAACGGGATTTCAGCTCCAGATAATGCGCCAGCTGTTCATAGCTGCGGGCGAGGTTATCCTGCAAGGCGCGAACCGGAAAAATGAGGTGCCCGGTTAGCGTCAGCAGGTTATACCAGATAGCGCCAAGCAACAGCAGGACGGGCTGCTGATACCATTGATCGTAAAGCGACACGCCCAGCATGGTATAGATAGCAATCAGCAATGCGCCGAACGCAATAGTGGCATAACGCTGACCAAGCCCGCCCAGGAGAATAAATCCGCTGGTTGAAAGCGTCAGGCCTAACGCAAATAGCCATGGCCACGGGAACAGCAGTTCAACGGATGCGGAGGCAATGAAAAAACAGATAAGGGTGATAACCAGATTACGCAGTCGCCCGGCCAGGCGATCGTCGAGGTCGGCCAGCGCCCCGGCAACCACGCCCAGGGTGAGCGGGATAGTGAGCTTAACGTCGTTCAGCCACCACGGCAGCGCAACCGTGCCGCAAAGTGCGATAAAAATCCTGACGTTATAAAGCCAGGTACTGTTCCATGTGTAGCGGCGAATCAATGGGCTTAGCATGAGCGCGGCCTGTCCTTAATTACTGAAAACGACGACGGGCATTTGCTTCACGCGCGGCTTGCGCCACTTCAACCGGAACAACCCTGCGACCGACTGGCCACAAAGCGATGGCGGCGATTTTGAAATTCGCGATCCCGACAGGAATGCCAATAATCGTGAGGCACTGAGCAATACCGGCAAAGATATGCATCACACAAAGCCACCAGCCAAAGAAAATCAGCCACAGGATGTTAAGCACCGTACCGCCTGTGTTCATCAGTACGTTTTTGCTTTCCGGGTTCAGCTCGTCGACGTGTATAGCCTCGTTACCATAAGGAAAGAGCGACAGCCGGGTGATTTCCCAACAGGAGCGCGTCAGCGGAAGGGTAAAGATGAGCACGATGCTCACCAGCGTGGCAAGAAGCCAGGAAAGAGTGGTGGCAAAACCGCCAAGGACAAAATTAAGAATATTCAGAACGGTACGCATAAACCCTCAGTTCCTTTCGATATGATTAACGCTTAGTGATTGTAACGTTTTTTTAGGCTGGAGCACCTTAAAACTGGCAGTTAAACTGTCAGGTAAATTATCTCTTCGTGGATCAGGCAGGACATGGAACTGAAAGCAACTTCACTGGGCAAGCGCCTGGCTCAACATCCTTACGATAAGGTTGTCCTTCTGAATGCAGGGGTAAAAGTCTCTGGCGAACGCCACGAATATCTCATTCCGTTTAATCAGCTTTTAGCTATCCACTGCAAACGCGGGCTGGTATGGGGCGAGCTGGAGTTTGTGTTGCCTGCCGAAAAGGTGGTTCGCCTCCACGGTACTGAATGGGCGGAAACGCAACGTTTTCACCATCATCTGAGTAGCCTGTGGCGCCAGTGGAGCGACGAGATGAGCACAGTTGCAGCGCAGGTGTTGCAGCAGGTTCTTGATGATATTGCGCAAAGCAATGCGCAACAAAAATGGCTGACGCGCCAGCAAACCGCCGGTTTGCAGCAAAAAATCAAAGTGGCGCTTTCGGCACTACCGTTGCCGGTTTCCCGTCTGGATGAGTTTGAGAATTGCCGCGATGCCTGGCGGCAGTGTCAGGCATGGCTGACCGATATCGATAAAAGTCGCCTTGCCCATAACCAGGCATGGACGGATACCATGCTCTCGCAGTACGCCGATTTCTTCAGCAATATTGAATCCTCACCGCTGAATCCGGCCCAGGCGCGTGCGGTGGTCAATGGTGAACACTCCCTGCTGGTGCTTGCGGGGGCTGGGAGCGGTAAAACGTCGGTGCTGGTGGCGCGAGCGGGCTGGCTCCTGACCACAGGCGAAGCGGTGGCCGACCAGATTTTGCTGCTGGCGTTTGGTCGCAAAGCAGCGCAGGAGATGGACGAGCGCATTCAGGAACGCCTGCACACGCAGGATATTACCGCCAGAACCTTCCACTCCCTCGCGTTACACATTATCCAGCAGGGGAGCAAAAAGGTTCCTTCAATCAGCAAACTTGAGAACGACACGCAGGCCCGCCAGTCGCTGTTTATAAAGACCTGGCAGCAGCAGTGCAGCGAGAAAAAAGCTCAGGCAAAAGGCTGGCGCCAGTGGCTGGAAGAAGAACTTAACTGGGACGTGCCGGAGGGTAGTTTCTGGCAGGATGAAAAACTGGCGCGTCGCCTGGGGTCGCGCCTCGACCGTTGGGTAAGCCTTTTGCGAATGCACGGCGGCTCTCAGGCGGAAATGATTGAAAGTGCCCCGGAAGAGATCCGCGCGATCTTTACCAAACGGGTCAAGCTGATGGCTCCGTTGCTGAAAGCCTGGAAAACGGCACTGAAAGACGAAAATGCGGTCGATTTTTCAGGGCTTATCCATCAGGCCATTATCATTCTGGAAAAAGGCCGCTTTGTGAGCCCGTGGAAACATATTCTTGTGGATGAGTTCCAGGACATCTCACCCCAGCGCGCCGCGCTTCTTTCAGCGCTTCGGGCGCAAAATAAACACACGTCACTGTTTGCCGTCGGCGATGACTGGCAGGCAATCTATCGCTTCAGCGGTGCACAGCTGTCACTGACAACCGCGTTCCATCATTATTTTGGCGAGGGCGATCGCAGCGATCTGGACACCACCTATCGTTTCAACTCACGCATCGGCGAAATCGCCAATCGGTTCATCCAGCAAAACCCGCATCAGCTGGCCAAACCGCTTAACAGCCTGACGCCGGGAGATAAAAAAGCCGTCACCTTGCTGGCGGACGATCAGCTGGAGCCTCTGCTGGATAAACTGAGCGGCTATGCGAAACCCGACGAGCGCATTCTGGTGCTGGCGCGCTATCACCACCTCAAACCGACTGCGCTGGAAAAAGCGGCTACCCGCTGGCCTAAGCTCCAGCTCGATTTCATGACCATTCATGCCAGTAAAGGGCAGCAGGCCGATTACGTGATTGTGGTGGGTTTAAAAGAGGGCAACGATGGTTTCCCGGCTCCGGCTCGCGAATCAGTGATGGAGCAAGCCCTGTTGCCAGTACCGGAAGATTTCCCGGATGCTGAAGAGCGCCGTCTGCTGTATGTCGCGTTAACCCGCGCCCGCCACCGTGTATGGTTGCTGTTCAATAAAGATGAACCCTCAACGTTTGTCGATATTCTGAAGAGTATTGATGTACCGGTGGCGAGGAAGCCGTAACAAGGGCAGGGTTTGCAGGCCGGGTAAGGCGCAGTCGCCACCCGGCTTAGTACTTATTTCAGTCTTTCGGCAAGATAACGCTGATAATCCGGGATCAGAATATCGACAGGGGCGCTGAACTGCGGTGATTCAATAATAAAGTCTGCGGTAGACAGGTTAGTCGCCACCGGGATATTCCATACCGTTGCCAGACGCAGCAGCGCTTTCACATCCGGGTCGTGCGGGACGGCATTCAGCGGATCCCAGAAGAAAATCAGCACATCAATTTTACCTTCCGAAATTTGCGCCCCAACCTGCTGGTCGCCGCCCATTGGGCCGCTCAGCATGGCATGAACCTCTAACCCGGTTTCACGGTGGATAAGGTTGCCGGTCGTACCCGTTGCTGAGAGGGTATGGTTTTCCAGCAACGGCTGATGGCGGCGTACCCAGTTAAGCAGCATTTGTTTGCAGTGATCGTGCGCCACCAGTGCAATGTGTTTGCGGGCAGGAAGCGTGCGTGTTGTCAGTTCCATAATCTTTTCCGTCAGGGTTAACTGGCTACAAGATGACGGGAAGCGCCTGACGCTGCAAGAGAAAGGGCAAAAAAATGTGGGTTACGACGAAGGTTGCTGTTTCGCCCATTGCAGAAACTTGGCCCGCGTATCGGGGTCGGCCTGCTGGAACCAGAATTTCAGGCGTTGTTCGGTAAGGGTCTGAGACTGCGGCGGGATCACATCCAGTTCGGATACACCCGACAAAAGTGTGCTGTCGTCCGCCATCATGGTGGCAAACTGAGGCAGCGATGCGCGTTTGCCTGCTTTGTTATAGATTTCCGTATCCGCCTCATAATCAATACCTTTCGGCGTTTTGGTGAGCGCCAGAATATCCAGCTTCACGGGGATCGGCATCGCATCGCCATCCAGCAGCTCAATGCGTGGCCCGGACTCAAAAGCCTGGGCCTCTTTTTCGGTCTCCAGGCGGGGTATGTTAAAGTTGACCTGGCTAATCCGCTGGGTGTTAAAACTGACAATCAACGGCGGCGAGATATACATACGCTGTTCATGATTCGCCACGCGGATGGTCTTTTCTACCCGAAACACCACCTGGTGTTGCCCGTTATCCAGTTCAATACTGTCCGCACCGCGAAGCAGCGAGCTGGAGACTTTTTTGCCGTCCAGCACCAGCAGGTCAATGTCGGTGGAGAGCCGTAGCGTTGTCGCAAAGACGCAAACCGGCATAACTAATGCAATCACAGCAGAGGCAATGCCGGTTTTCATAGGGTGCTCCTGTGGAAAATGCTATTTCTTAATAATGTATCTAAATTTTTCGAGAATCATGTTTACTAACATATAGACATATTCCGCGGTTTTGCCCTCATACATCTGTATGGGATAGATGGTTGCGATGTCCGCTTTGACGTACACTTTGAAAAAAGCCAGGAGGAAGACCATGAAAGAGAACGATATTGCTGACATTCTGACATCGACTCGAACCATTGCGCTGGTGGGGGCGAGTGATAAACCCGACCGCCCAAGCTATCGGGTGATGAAGTATCTCCTGGACCAGGGCTACCACGTTATTCCGGTATCGCCAAAAGTCGCGGGAAAATCACTGCTGGGGCAGCAGGGGTACGCCACCCTGGCCGATGTGCCGGAAAAAGTGGATATGGTGGATGTTTTCCGCAACTCAGAAGCGGCATGGGGCGTTGCTCAGGAAGCCATTGCTATCGGCGCGAAAACGCTCTGGATGCAGCTTGGCGTCATCAATGAACAGGCGGCGGTGCTGGCGCGTGAAGCGGGTCTGGCGGTGGTCATGGACAGATGTCCGGCAATCGAAATTCCCCGCCTGGGGCTGGCGAAGTAATAAAAAAGCCCAGTATCGGGCTTTTTTTTCACGCTTAGTTGCGCAGGCGAGGGGCCTGTAGCTGTTTGCGAATGGTCCGGGCAAGCTCATCCATCGTGGGTTGCTCGGGATGCTCATCCTGAAGTTCGCCGCTAAGCTGCGCTTCGGCAAGATAGGTATGGACGGGCTGCCCATCATCATCTTCCATCACCACATGATACCAGGGTGCGGCGCGAAGCTCCGTGTCGACCGCCAGCTCATCTGCTGACGGTTCATCAAGGGAATACTCCGGGTCGATATCCACGACTACACCCAAATAGCCCAGTAAGGTGTGGCGGACCTGCTGGCCGATACCGAATTTGCTGGCAATCATAGTCACCTCCCGGGAAACATTACATACACTCAAGGTGTGGGCAATATTTCTCTTTTCAAGTTACATGACGCGACAGGCAAACCCTTTCAGATACAGCCCTTCCGGGTAGGTAGCGATCACCGGATGATCGGCCGCCTGACGGAACTGCTCTATAAATTGTACATCACGGCCAGCATCTATAGCGGCATCGGCGATGATTTTCTGAAATAAATCTGTCGTCATCAGGCCAGAACAGGAGAATGTCAGCAGAACGCCACCCGGATTCAGCAGCTGGATAGCCAGCATGTTGATGTCTTTATAGCCGCGGCAGGCACCCATCAGCTGGCTTTTATTCTCGACGAATTTCGGTGGGTCCATCACGATAACGTCAAACTTCTCACCCTGGTCGCGATATTTACGCAGCAGTTTGAACACATCATCGCGCACAAACTCCGCTTTGCTCAGATCCAGCTTATTCAGCTCGACGTTCTGTCTTGCCACATCCAGCGCTTCCTGAGAGGTATCCACGCTCACCACCTGAGCACAGCCGCCCATCAGCGCAGAAACCGCGAAACCACCGGTGTAGGAGAAGCAGTTCAGTACGCGTTTGTTCTCAACGTACTGGCGTGTGGCCAGGCGACTATCGCGCTGGTCGAGGTAATACCCGGTTTTGTGCCCACCCTGGATATCAACCAGCAGCTTCATACCGTGTTCTTCAATAGGCAGCAGGGCCGGTGGCAGTTCACCCGTCACCGGGCCTTGTGTCAGCTCCAGACCTTCTTTCTTACGTACGGCAACATCGCTGCGGTCGTAAATAGCGCATTCAGGGAACAGGTTTTGCAGCGCGCTAATTAAGGCTGCACGCTGATATTCAGCGCCTGCGCTCAGCAATTGCAGCACCAGGAAATCACCAAAACGGTCGATAGTGATGCCCGGCAGTCCGTCAGATTCCCCGGCGATCAGACGATAGCTGTCCAGCCCGTCGCGTTTTGCCAGCCACTCGCGCCACTGCTGCGCCTGTTGCAGGCGGCGGGTGAAGAACGCAATGTCGATGGTTTCATCTTTATCAAAGGTCCAGACGCGCGCGCGGATCTGTGATGCAGGCGAGTATGCGCCACGCGCTAACCATTTCCCCTGATGATCAACGATATCGATGGTTTCACCGAGGCTGGCTTTGCCTTCCAGGCGAGTAACTGCGCCAGAAAAGACCCAGGGATGGCGGCGCAGTAATGACTTCTCGCGCCCTTTGGCTAACACTAAACGTACACTCATAATTTGCTATTCTGTCGATTCCAGTAAAATGGCCGCCATTTTCCCGAGTTCAGTGAGGAAATGCAACGCGCCAGACGGATAAGGGGAAGGAAGATGTCAAAAGTCTGCACTATTGCCTGGGTTCACGGCATCGTTCAGGGCGTGGGTTTCCGCTACAGCACCCAGCGGGAGGCCGTCCAGTTAGGGCTTACCGGGTACGCACGTAATATGGATGACGGCAGCGTCGAGGTGGTGGCCTGCGGTGAAGCGGAACAGGTAGAGCGGCTGGTGGCGTGGTTAAAAGCGGGCGGCCCGCGCAGTGCACGGGTTGATAAGGTGTTGGCTGAACCGCATCAACCCGGCCGGGAATACGTTAACTTTGGTATTCGCTATTAAATACACTTCACGGGCTTGGGCAGACCGGCGATTTTTGTCGCCTGTTTTGCCGGGCCTTTCGGGAAAAGACGATACAGGTAACGGCTGTTGCCTTTCTCTTCGCCGAATTTGTTGGCCATCGCCTTAACCAGCATCCGGATAGCCGGAGAGGTGTTGAATTCCAGGTAGAATTCACGCACAAAACGCACCACTTCCCAGTGCTCTGGCGACAGGGTGATGGCTTCTTTTTCCGCAATCACTTCTGCCAGCGCTTCGCTCCACTGGCTGCTCTCTTTCAGATAACCGTCGGCGTCGGTTTCTATCTCTTTACCTTCAAAGCTCAACATAGTCATTCACACGTCAGTCAAAAACCTGCGCAGTGTACCAAAAAAACAAAGCCCCGCATAAGCGGGGCCCGGTTCAACGCACTGTTGGTTAATCGCGGCTGGCGAAGCCCAGGATGCTCAACAGGCTGACGAAGATGTTGTACAGCGACACATACAGGCTCACGGTTGCGCGAATGTAGTTTGTCTCACCGCCGCGAATGATGTTGCTGGTTTCCATCAGGATCGCGCCAGAGGAAATCAGGATAAACACAGCGCTGATTGCCAGGTGCAGGGCAGGCAGTTGCAGGAAGATGTTTGCCACCATACCTACCAGTACAACCACAATACCCGCCATCAGCATTCCGCCGAGGAAGGACATGTCCTTGCGCGTGGTCAGAACGTAAGCCGAGCAGCAGAAGAACACCAGCGCAGTACCGCCCAGCGCCAGACCGATAAGGTCACCCATGCCCGCAGACAGGTAGGCATTCAGCATTGGCCCCAGGATGTAGCCCAGGAAGCCGGTAAAAGCGAACGCAGACAGAATACCTACTGGTTTATCCGCGGTTTTGTAGGTCAGGAACATCAGACCATACATCCCGACCAGCGTCAGGATCAGGCCCGGGGACGGCAGCATCAGAAGCGTGCTGGCGGTTGCGGTGATCGCAGAAAACGCCAGCGTCAGGCTGAGCATGAAATAGGTATTGCGCAGCACCTTGTGGGTGCTGAGTAGCGATGTGCGGTCGCGTGAAGAACTAATAATACGATCCATGAGTCACTCTCTTATGACAGATGTAATTAACGGCAAGAATAGGAAACAGGACGCCAGTTACAAAGTGGTTTTACCCATCTTTACTCAACGCGTTAGCGCCAGTGCTGGTTGTTTATACCGCAAAAATTCGTTTCTTTAGCATGAAGAACGGTATGGCGAATTTATTCAGATCAACCTCTTATAGGTTACTGAAAAATATTGCGTTATTACAGTCTGAGCGCTAAGAGTTATTCCCGGATCGTCATAAAACAGACAATAAGGCGAAGGACATGAAATCACAATCACGCACTAACTTTACACTTTCTTTGTTAACCGCAGGCATCCTGTGCGCAAGTGCAGCGAGCCATGCGGCTAACGTGCCAGCAGGAACCCAACTGGCAGAGAAACAGGAACTGGTCAGGAATAATGGTAACGAACCGGCATCACTCGATCCGCACAAAGTCGAAAGCGATGTCGAATTCAATATTCTCAGCGATTTATTCGAAGGGCTGGTGAATGTCTCCCCGACGGGTGAAATCCAGCCGCGGCTGGCAGAAAAGTGGGAAAACAAAGACAATACCGTCTGGACATTCCACCTGCGCCCGGGCATTACGTGGAGCGACGGCACCGCCATTACCGCGCAGGATGTCGTATGGAGCTGGCAGCGCCTGGTTGATCCCAAAACCGCCTCACCGTACGCCAGCTACCCGGGCAATATGCATATCGTGAATGCTGCCGACATCGCCCAGGGCAAACAGGCGCCCGACACGCTCGGGGTGAAAGCCGTTAACGATACCACCCTGGAAGTGACGCTCACCCAGCCGAATGCCGCCTTCCTTGCCATGCTGGCGCACCCGTCGATGGTACCGGTTGATAAGGTGCTGATTAATCGCTTTGGTGAGAAGTGGACCAAGCCAGAGCACCTCGTTACCAGCGGTGCCTACAAGCTGTCTCAGTGGGTGGTCAATGAGCGAATTGTGGCTGAGCGTAACCCGCGCTACTGGGATAACGCGCATACCGTTATCAATAAGGTTACCTATCTGCCAATCACCTCTGAAGCCGCCGATGTGAACCGCTATAAAGCCGGTGAGATCGACATCGTTTATACGGTGCCAATCAACCAGTTTGCCCAGTTGAAAAAAACCATGGGCACGCAGCTGGATGTCTCCCCGCAGCTGGCAACCTATTATTACGAATTCAACACCACCCGGCCGCCGTTTAACGATGTGCGCGTGCGTAAAGCGCTGAATATGGCGCTGGATAAAGACATCATTGCCGACAAAGTATTAGGGCAGGGGCAACGCCCGGCGTGGCTTATCAGCCAGCCAGATATCGGTGGTGTTACGCTGAAAACCCCGGATTACGCCAGCTGGCCAATGGACAAACGTATTGCCGAAGCGAAAAAACTGCTGGAGGAGGCCGGGTTCAACGCCAGCCACCCGCTGAGTTTTAACCTGCTTTACAACACCTCTGAATCGCACCAGCGTATTGCGATTGCTGCCAGCTCCATGTGGAAGAAAAATCTCGGCGTGGAAGCGAAGCTGCAAAACCAGGAGTGGAAAACCATGCTGGACACCATGCACACCCACAACTTTGATGCGGTGCGCTATGCGTGGATTGCCGATTACGACGATGCCGCAACCTTCCTGAACAACTTCCGCACCGGCGACAGCGAAAACACCAGTCAGTACAGCAACCCGGATTACGATCAGGCGCTGGTGAACGCGGCGAAAGCGAAAACCACGCAAGAGCGCGGGCAGTTTTACCAGCAGGCGGAAGATCTGTTAGGGCGTGATGTGCCGGCGATCCCGGTTTATCACTATGTCCGCACGCACCTGGTCAAGCCGTGGGTAGGTGGATTCACGCCAGACAAGCTGGGCTACTACTACACCAAAGATATGTACATCAAAAAACACTAAGCGTGAGCGGGTACGTTGTGCCGATAAAATGGTCAATGCGTTGTCAATTCAACCGATTAAACTCATTTTGGCTATTTTTAAAGCGAACGGAAGCAATCACACTTTACAGAGCGCAGTGAGGTGTTTATAGTTCGCCTCACTTAGGAAGCGTGGCCGAGCGGTTGAAGGCACCGGTCTTGAAAACCGGCGACCCGAAAGGGTTCTAGAGTTCGAATCTCTACGCTTCCGCCAAATTCGAAAACCCTGCGATAGCAATATCGCAGGGTTTTTTCGTTTCTGACGCAAAACCACTGCCCGCAGTGGGCAGGGCTGGCTAATCCGCCGAACCGAGTGTCTTCCGCTTCACCAGACGCGCAGTAAACAATCGGCTGGCCGGTTTACTGTCCTCCGGGGCCAGCAGCAATTCACAAACCGCCTGCGCCATCTCTGCCAGCGGCTGTGAGAACGTCGTCAGCTGATAGCCCAGCCAGCTGGCCTGCTCGATATCATCAAAACCTATAACGCTGATGTCTTCAGGAACACGCAGGCCAAACTCGTGGCGCGCGGCATCAATAAATCCGCAGGCGATAAGATCCGTCACGCAGAACACCCCATCCGGGCGCGCTGCCTGGCCGAGCAATTCACGTGCAGCAAGGACGCCCGTCTGATAACAGGTGCTGCCTGGCCGGGTGATCGCCACGTCGGTTCCGCTTTCAGCCGCCGCCTCCAGAAAGCGCGTCTCACGGGTCACCATGCTTGGGGAGCGGGACGAAGACGAAACAATCGCCAGTCGCTGACATTTTGCAGCAATCAGGTGGTCAAATGCCTCTTTCATCGTCGAACTGTAATCGATGTCTATATTGTCTGCGCTGGGAAACTGGCCCATGCGGTTGATCAAAATCACCTGCTGCCCGCTTTGCAGACACAGTTCAATCAGCGAACCTGGCGGCTTGCCTGACAACACAATGGTGGCCGTTGAACGGTAATTCAGCGTTTGCTGCACGGCTTCTCTGGCGCTCGCCTCGTCGTCGTCGGTGTTAATCACCATCACTGCGCGACCGGCCTGATGCAGGCGGCGGGTCAGATGTTCAAGCAGGCTGGACTGCCAGGGGAACGCAAGGTTACCGCCCAAAATACAGACCGGGCGGCTCTCCTCCCGGGAAAGCCCCCGCGCCAGATGGTTGACGTGATAATTCAGCGCTCCGGCGGCGGCCAGCACTTTACGCCGGGTATCGTCAGACACGCTGCGGCCAGGCGTAAAAGTACGGGACACCGCAGAGCGGGAGACACCGGCAAGACGCGCCACCTCGGTAGCGCTGGCAAAACCGGGATTTTTTTTCTGGCTGTTACTGCTCATGACAGGTTTCCACTGCGGCAATTGCCCGTTCACGAATAATGGCATGTTCAGCCAGGCGGATCAGCGACGGCTTCGGCGTTTCAAACCACTCATCCGGGTGAAGCTCACGCCGGTCGCGGATCAGGGCGATTGCGTCATCGAGAGTGGGGAAGCGCTCAGGGCATTCCAGATGCATAAACAACGCCACCAGCGCCACAGAGCGGCTGCGCCCGCCGCGGCAGTTGACGAGGATGTTGCCGCGTTTGCGGTTGCGGTAAGACGCTTTATCCGGGATCTGCTGTAACAGTGCCGAACGCATCAGCTGATACCCGGCGTGCAACATCTCCGGGGCGTTACCTTCACCGTCGATCAGCCCCAGTTTGTAATAGCGCACCGGGCCAGCGCCATGAGACAGCAGATGCGGCGCAGCGCCCGTTTCAGGCGCGGATACCCAGTCGATATCCAGGTTGACCGCGCAATTGATGACCACGCCGATATCATGTTCCGCCAGCAGGGCAACGTCGCTCACCCCGCCAGAACCGCCGATGTAAATATCCATTCCCCAGCCGGGGAAATCTTCCACAATCAGGCTCATCGGCGGGCGCGGATAGCGCACTGTATCTGGTGTCACCGGCAGTGACGCCGCCAGCGGAATACCGGTGGCGCGGGCAAGCTCATCCGCAATACCGGGCGCAACGGCCAGCACCGGCAGGCCATTGAAGATCCCTTCGGCACTGTCTGGAATGCTCCCCGTCTTGCCGCCTGCTTCACGTACCAGCAGCAGTCCTGCCAGGCAGTCCCAGGCATTCATATGGATTTCGATATACCCGTCGGTTCGGCCTTCCGCCACCCAGGCCAGCGCCAGCGCGCCGGAGCCGCCCCGGCGCACGCTGGCACCCAGACTGAGCAGGGACGCCATCACCTGTAGATAGTGGTTCTGGCTGTGACGTGAAGACCAGCCCAGCTCCACGGCCGCCCGCCGGGTATCGGTAATGGCGGTACAGCGCAGGGGCTGGTCGTTTTTCAGCGCATAATGGCCACGTCGCGCCAGATAAAGCTCCTGGCTGACCGGGTTATAAATCGCCCCCAGTTCGGTGATGCCGTGGCAAACCCAGGCCATGCACACACAAAAATGGGGAATACCGCGGGCGAAATTGGCGGTGCCATCAATCGGATCCACTACCCACAGGCTCTGCGCACTGGCGGGCTGACTGGCGGTTTCCTCACCGAGGATCAGATCCTCAGGGAAGGCGGCAGAAATAGCCTCTGACACCAGCTTCTCGACGAAGGTATCGGCCTCGGTCAGGATATCCTGATGCCCCTTGAGTTCATATTCGCCTGCTTTACGCGAGCGGAAGAAGCGCAGGGCGGTATCGCCCGCGTCGACGATAATGCGCCTGAGCGCCGCTTCACGTTGTTCAATATCGTGAGTCATCAAAGTGTGCTGCCTGTTCAGATTAAACAATTTTCGCTGAAAACTACTTTTTGTAGTTCAGGCTCCAGATATCCTGCCAGTCCTGGCGGCTTGCCCAGTCGCCCTGTACGGTGGCGGTCAGGTATTCCATCAGCTCGCTGCGGTGCGGTTCAATGCCGGATGCTTCATCGGCAGGCAGTTTCACCGTCTGGTTGGTGGACATTTTGCCGTCCACACCCTGCGGTGCAATACCTTCGGCGCTCAGCAGATAGTGAATAAACAGCTTCGCGGTGTTAGGGCTTTTGCTCCCCGTAGCCACCACGCCCAGGCTCGGGTAATTCCAGCCAATAAACGGCTTCAGGCCGCTGCACAGGCCCAGCTTCATCCCCTGTTTGTTGTCGCGGAATTTTGCGGTAGACACCAGCCCCACAAAGTCAGTTTTGCTGTCCGGCGCGCCGATGGCGGATGCAGCATCATTATCGGAATGGGTGAGCAGCACGCCGTTGCCCGCCAGCGCCTTCACAAAGGCTGCGGTGGCGGATTTCTCGTCAGTTTGCAGCGGCTTGCCAAATTCCTGCTGATAGGCATCCCGCACCTGCTGGTCGTAGTGCGTTTCCATCTGACTGAACCAGTCGGTATAGGCCGGTTTGCTGGTGGGATCCTGCATCGCGACGCGGCCACGCCATTTTGGCTCGGTCAGCTGCCAGAGATTCGTCACCGGGCAGGTGGTGTGATGATCGGTATTGTAGGCAAATACGTTCGGCGCCAGCACGACGGTTAACGGGGTCTGATAGCGGGCGGCAATATTGCCTTTCAGATCGTCAGGGACCCAGCTCTGCACATAACCTTTATCCAGCAGCTGCGTCATTCCGGCAGGGGCATCCTCAACAATCGCCACATCGGCGCGCACATTTTTGGCCTGAGCTTCACGGCTCATGATTTCAATAATCTGCGGTGCATCGGCCTTCACGCCCACCGCCTGCAAGCCGTACTGCTCGCTGAACGCTTTCGCCTGCTGCACGATTTTCCCGGTAGAGGCGTAAACGGTGATCGGCTGCTCCTGCTTTGCTGCCGCAATCAATTTTTGCAGGTCGAACGTCTCAGCCTGCACGGCGGTGCTGCTCAGCAGGGCACTGGCGATAAGTACGGCGGACAAATTGCGCTTCATTGTGGTTCCTTAAGAGTCAATGGGAGTTAATTCGCGGTAACGTCGTGACGCAGTCCGTTGCTGTTGAAAAAGTGCAGGGAGGCTGTCGGAAGCTGACAATGCACCTGCTGGCGCGCCTGCCAGCGCGGCCTTAACTGTGTGGAGTGGAACAGCCTGTCTTCTCCGGCAACCAGTTCAATCACCCAGCTTCCACCGGTGGGCATAATGTTATCGATGGTCATCGGAATGGCGTTGAGACTCGACTCGTCACTCAGCACGATCTCCTCCGGGCGGATACCGCAGAGCCGTGTCTGGTCGTGAAGGGTGAAGCGTTGTTGCAGATGTTGTGCAAGGCGGCTCAAAGGCTGATGCAGCGTGATCATGTTCAGGCGCGGCGCGCCAATAAATTCCGCCACAAAGCGATTGGCCGGAGTCGCGTAAATTTCATCTGGCGTGCCCACTTGTTGCATATGTCCGGCACTCATCACGGCTATGGTGGTGGCTAAGGTCATGGCTTCCCACTGATCGTGGCTGACGAAAACAATCGTGGTGCCAAAGGTTTCATGCAGGCGGCGCAGTTCGGCGCGCATCTCCAGACGCAGCGTGGCGTCGAGGTTAGAAAGCGGTTCATCCAGCAGCAGTACGCCGGGATTCACCGCCAGCATTCGCGCCAGGGCCACGCGCTGCTGCTGGCCACCGGAAAGCTGCGCAGGATAGCGACTGGCGTAATCAGCAATGCGCAGTTTTTCCATCACGTCCTGGCAGCGGGCGATGCGCTCTTTGGTCGGTACTTTCTGTAAACGCAGGCCAAAATCCACGTTCTGCTCCACGGTCATGTGCGGCCACAGCGCGTAGCTCTGGAACACCAGGCCAATCCCGCGTTTTTCCGGGGGAACGTACGTGCCCCGGGCCACGGAATCGACCACCTTTTCGCCGATACGGATCTCGCCGCCGCTGGCGTGCTCGATGCCGGCAATCATCCGCAGGATCGTGGTTTTCCCGCAGCCGGACGGCCCCAGCAGGCACATAAACTCACCGTCTTTCACCGTCAGGTTGATACTGTTTACCGCCGGGGTATCGCTGCCGGGGTAGGTTTTGGTGAGATTCGTTAATTGGATATCAGGCATCTTATTTCTCCAGGCCATCAGCCAGACCGGTGCCGGTGATTTTCTGAATAATCACCGTGCCAGCCCATGAAATCAGCGCAATCATCAGCACCACGGCGTTGGCCGCTTGCTGGTAGTTGTAGTCAATCAGTCGCAGGGACCAGGTGGTCATCACATCCGTTGCCGGGGTAGCAAGGATCACAAACAGGCTGACCCCTTTAATTCCTGAGATAAACGGCAGCAGGATCCCGGTGGCCAGCGGCGCCGCCTGAATCGGGATAACAATGCGGCGGATACGGGCGAACCAGCCCGCTCCGGCGATCCGCGCCGCTTCTTCGGCTTCTTTTCCGAGCTGGGTCATCGCCGCGATCCCCGAGCGGCTGGCGTAGGGCATTTTTTCGGCAATCAGCGCCAGGATCAGGATAAGCGGTGTACCGTACAGCGCCGGAACCGGCCCACGGGCCACGGCAAACAGCGAAAGAAAGGCGGTGGCAAAGGCAATGCCGGGCACCAGATACGGCAGGAAGGTCAGCTGACGCAGGAAGGCCGCAACCCAGCGGAAGTGACAGCGCATTACCGCGTAACCCACCAGCAGGCCCAGCACGCCACAGGCGATGGAGGCCGAGCCGACAATCACCAGCGTGTTCCACACCGTGTGCCAGAATTCCGGCGTCAGCAGAATGCCGTTGTGCAGGGCCACGGTATCGAGGTTGTGGCCAATCCAGTAATCGAAGGTAAAGTTTTCGGCAGTAAAGCGGCCTGGCAGGATCATCACCGTCGACAGGAACAGGGTCAGCAGGGGGATTGCCACACCCAGCAGTACGAACAGCAGCGGCAGCGCGGCAGCGGCGGTGCGCCAGCGGCCCAGAGTGCGGCGGCGTTCCATTACGCCTTTACCGCCCAGGGTCACAAAGCGTTTCGCTTCGCGCAGCATTTTCATGTCCAGCATCAGGGTCAGCATCCCCATCAGCATAATGACCGTTGCAATCACCGCCGCCACGCCTGACTGGCGCGTACTTATCGCCCGGTACAGCCCGGTGGAGAGGGTATCGAAATGCACCGGCAGGCCAAGAATGTAGGGCAGGGCGAATTCGCCGATGCAGTCGGCGAAAATCAGCAGCGCGCTTGAAAGCAGAGCGGGGCGCACCAGCGGGATAATAATTTTAAAGGCAATTACCCCGCGAGAGGCACCAAGTACCCGGGCGCACTCTTCCATCTGGCTGTCCATGCGCTTCAGGGCGTTCCCGACAATCAGGATCACCAGCGGCGCGTAGTGCAGCACCATAATGGTGACAATCGGAAAATAGCCGTAGGCCATCCAGTTCGGGGTCTGGATGCCCATGGCCTCCAGCCAGCCCGGCTGGCCGCCGATGGCGTGGTTTTTGAAAATGGTGCTCCACGCCAGCGCAAAGGTCCACGAAGGCAGCATAAACGGCACGATAAGCAGGGTGGCAAACCATTTTCGGCCTGCGATATCGGTACGATTAATCAGCCACGCCAGCGCGACACCGACGATTAACGCCATGGCGACAGTGCTCAGCGCCACCGCCAGGGTATTGAGCAGCGGCGTCCAGAGCAGCAGCTCTGACATGCGTGATGTTAACGTACGCAGCAGGTACCAGGCGGTAAATGTTCCTTCTGTTGCCCCGGTGCGGCCTTCATCACCGCTCTGAACCAGAACGGCATTCAGCAACACCGACATCACCGGTGCGAGGATTATCCAGCTGAACAGCATCAGCAGCAGCGCACCCAGAAGATTGGCGGGCTCATGGCTGACAATTGACAGCGTATGGCGGACCTTGCGCCACGTGCTGTAGCGTGGGTCGATATCGGATTGGTAAGACACGCGTTTACCCCTGACTGTGAAAGACAGTCGGGAATATATCGGGACAATGTTACAGTTTTGCTAATTTTTTGCACATATGTGCAAAAATGTCCGGGACAGGAAAAACAGGAACACTTTCAAAATCTTCAATTCCTGCTTTACATAGCGCGCAGAGATGTTTATAGTGCGCCTCACTTTGGAAGCGTGGCCGAGCGGTTGAAGGCACCGGTCTTGAAAACCGGCGACCCGAAAGGGTTCTAGAGTTCGAATCTCTACGCTTCCGCCAAATTCGAAAACCCTGCGATAGCAATATCGCAGGGTTTTTTCGTTTCTGACGCTTAAACTGTAAGCTGACCTGGTCTGCGCCTTGTCGCAAAGCGATAACAAGGTGGTGAATTGACGTTTCTATGCACAGAGTCATCTTTATAATAATAGCGCTCGCATCCGCTAAATAGATGCGTAAGACCTCTGAAATGTATATGCTCTTATAAGGGATAAGTGTTCATTTAAAAGAGAAGAGGAAGAATAATGTCAAGGTCTATACGGAAGGCTTTTTTCTCTGGTTGGAAAACAGAAAAGCTTTCCCGCTTTAGTGCTCTTTGTTATCAGTTTCTGATTGTTTTATTTCAGTTGGTTGTTACGGCTTTAACGGTGAAAATAATTAGTGCCCCTGTTACAGAGGTAATACCAGCCTGGTTGCTATTAAGTATGCTTCTGCTGCTGGCTGTATTGCTTCTGATATCGGTATACTGTTGCATGTTGATCATGACGAAAAGAATGAGAGACCTGGGGATAAAATACCCGATATGCCTGACAATCCTCACTTATTTTGCTAACGTTGGTGCATTCAGGATGATGAGCATCCTGCCAGAACCGTTCAAACAAAGTAATCAGCTCAATGCTCTGCTTTATATTGCAGGTGCAGTTATCGTTCTCTGGAATTTGTATATAATTTCAGGTAAGTCTAGATAAAATATCTTAATTACACATGAGTCAGTGTCTCATACACTGACTCAGTTTAACTTAGTGTCTGTGAGGTGTAACTAACTGATTACATCTGCATTGCATGTCATACCCATTTAGAAATCATCATTACTATACTGCCATTGTTCTGATTAGCCTTGAGACTACTGAGTTTAGGCTCTGTTGACTCCCCGAAATATGACCAGGAAAAGTAATGCAGGCATACATTGAGTCGTTCGCCTACAAAGATAAGTAGTTGTAAAAACACTTGAATTGACCTCTCTACGCTTTAAGCCAAATATCTTGTGAAAAAATCATAAGTTTACATATTTTTACAAGCATTCACTTTTCACACACTTTTTGTGCGTGCAATAGTCATCTCGCACGAAATGTTAAACAAGATAAAAGAGGGATTTTATGTCAAGCATAAGAGAATTACGTTTTGATGAAATAGCTCAGGTCAGTGGTGGTGGTAATGCAGGTGATCACGACTGCTCTAATTCAGGGAGATCCTCCAGTGGTTCCTCTAAGGGGTCTAGTGGAATAGGGCACGACATTGGTTCTGCTATCGGTGGGGCTCTAGGTGCTGCTATTGGGACCGAAGTTGGAGGGCCTATGTGTGCGGCTATTGGTTCAGGCATTGGCGCAAATATTGGCGGAAATATCGCAGATCGTGTTCATGATGCACCAAGTGTATCTCACACCCCTGTCGGTATCGGAACTTGCAATCGCTGGTAATAATATTTGTAGTTAGTTATTGATTTTTTCCTTATATAACATCATCAATAATAATTGATGATATAAAGTTAATGAGAAAATGATGAGTAAAGCCAATTTTACTGATGTAGTCAGAATTATTATGGCACCAATGGTATTTTGTTTTTTATTGTTTATGATTTTATTCTCATCTAGGTTGATATTAAATTATTTAAATGTTAGTGATATTTATCTGTACTCACTTCAGGCAATTATAGTTGCTTTGGTTTGTGGTGCTTATTTCTGGGTTAGGAAAAAATAGTTACTCATTTGGGACGCTACAAACTCTCTACCTGGTTTCGTCCATATTAAGATAACTCGCTCCTCTTTGGGGAGCGAGGCTAAGAGGGGGAGTTCTTCAAATGATGGGTTGGTGGGAGTTACAACGATAAAAACATATCTGGCATTAAGGGTATATGTATGGTTTTATCTGTATAGTGTATAAGAAATACTTACTACTTCCCGAGGTTATTACTTCATTGACATTTTGTATAATGCATACGCAATATTTTTATATAAGGTAATTCCATTTGCTATTTTATCTTTTTTATTTGGCGGCGGAATTAAAGAAATTTTTCCTTTCACTATCCTCCAGCATTCAGAAATGAGGGTGTTTATTTTTTAATGCACAGGTTATTACAAATATGGTTGTGTTCAGAAAGGAATCTTTAGAACATCAGAATGAAACCTCACACGGCGATATCATCATTCCATCATCTTTAGGTACGTCCTTAATAGCAGTTGCAACAATTTTTTTATCCTTGAGTGTTGCATCGTTTGTTTATTATGGGAGCTATAGCCGTAAGGCACATCTCTCTGGCATTGTAATGCCCTCATCCGGGTTAATAAAAATAACCCCGCAGTATGCCGGGTACGTCACCAGGCTGGCGGCATGTGAAGGCCAGCATGTCGCCGCCGGGGAATCTCTTTACCACATTAGCGGCGAACATTACAACGGACAGGGGGACGGTACGCTGGCGGCCATGAGCCAATCCCTGAAGACACAATATACCATGCTGGCCTCTCAGCAGACTCTGGAATCACGGGATAACAGCCAGCAGCAGGAAGCTTTGCGACAGCGAATTACCTCCCTGCAACCACAGATTAAAAGTGCTGAGCAACGGCTGATGCTGGCTGAACGTCAGGTCCAGCTAGCCACCTCCGTCATGGAGCGCTATAAAATACTGGCCGGCACACATTACGTTTCGGATATAGAGTTCCAGCAGAAACAAATTGATGTCTCTGCGACACAACAAAACGTTGAGGACCAGCGTCAGGGACTTCTTCAGTTGAGCACCACAAGAAAAGCCGCTGAAGACGATCTTAATCACCTCATCGTCCTGGGGGAAAGCCGTAGAGCCGAGCTGGACAGACAGCTTCAGGGGATCAGGCAACAGCAGGACGAACTGGCAGGACAGGAGAATTTCACCCTGACGTCGCCCGTATCCGGTACCGTTGCAGCAGTGCTGGTCAGACAGGGGCAGTCTGTCAGAGCCTCGGAGCCTGTAATGACGGTAGTGCCTGACAACGCACGTCTGCAGATTGAACTCTATGCCACCAGTCAACATGCCGGGTTCATTCAGCCGGGGCAGCGTGTGGCTCTGCGGTTCGCTGCCTTTCCTTATCAGAAGTTTGGCGTTCAATACGGAACCATACGTGAAATCAGCCGTACAACGCTGACCCCATCGGACTTACTCTCTGTATCCCCTGTGACATGGAAGGAGAATGAAGGGCATTACCGCGTCATAGTCGTACCGGATAAGTCCTTTATCCTGGCTTATGGAAAAAAAGAAACACTGCGCCCCGGTATGACGCTTGAGGGTGATGTCAGTCTGGATACACGTCATTTATGGGAGTGGCTGACAGAACCGCTCTGGAGCCTGAAAGGAAAACTGTAATGGAATCACTAAACTGGACAGGGAAAAAACGGTTTCACCTGATTCGTCAGACAGAATCAGCGGAGTGTGGCCTGGCGTGCCTGGCGATGATGGCCTGCTGGCATGGCCTGCAGACGGATTTACCTACACTCCGTGAACGCTTCAGCATCAGTACTCATGGGATGACCCTTCAAAGGTTAATTGAGTGTGCAGCCGGTATCCGAATGTCCTCCCGTGCGGTCAGGTTAGAACCGGAAGATCTGAAATCCTTATCACTGCCGTGTATTCTCCACTGGAATATGAATCATTTCGTCGTGCTTCATAAGGTCCGCGGGAGCCAGTTGATTATATATGATCCCGACAAAGGGAAAGTTACCCTCTCTATTCAGGAGGCCGGTAAGCATTTCACCGGCGTTGCGCTGGAGTTGATGCCAGCCAGCGATTTCACCGTCAGGGATGAAAGAAAAAAAATACGTCTCCGCCAGTTGATAGGTAGGACGACCGGTCTGCTCCCTGCAATGTCGCGAATAATCATTTTTGCCGTGGCACTGGAGCTCCTGACGCTGGGAAGTCCTCTTCTCAACCAACTGGTAATCGATGAGGTCCTTGTGGCCGCCGATCGAGGCCTGTTAACCGTCATTATCATTGCCCTGGTGCTGTTGTCGCTGACTCAGATGCTGCTGTCACTGGCCCGTCAGTGGGCAAGTATCACCCTTTCCGTCAATTTTAATATGCAGTGGACGGCCTGGGTGTTTCATCATCTGGTGCGCCTCCCTCTGTCCTGGTTCGATGCGCGTAGCAAGGGAAGTATTAATGCCCGGTTTGATGCGGTAAATACTATCCAGCAGGCACTGACCTCGCAGGTACTGGAAGGTATTCTTGATGTACTGCTTGTCGTGACAGCCCTCTGCATGATGTTGCTATACAGCCCTGAAATGACGCTGATCGCGGTACTGGCAGCCATCATTTACGGTGTACTGAGAGCGCTTTGGTATCCTTCCCTGCGGCAGTCGGCGGAAGATGCCTGGGATGCCGGTGCAAGAGAGTCCGGGCATTTTCTTGAAACACTCAACGGGATACTGAGCCTGAGAATAAACGGTGTGACCGCCCACCGCGAAGCCGCATGGCTGAATTTAAACGTAATCCGCAGAAATACACAGTTACGCCAGAGTCGCCTGCTGATGTGTTATGACATTGCGCATACCTTGACCGGCAGTATGGTATCGGCGGCTATTTTATGGAAAGGTGCTGACGAAGTACTGAGCGGTACCTTTACCGTTGGGATGCTGGTGGCTTATTTGTCTTACCAGATGCGTTTTTCTTCGAGTATCAGCAGCCTGACGGATAAGTTTTTTGCCTGGCGTATGCTTGATGTTTATAACGAGCGTCTGGCTGACATTGTGCTAACCCCGACAGAAGGCCATCAGCAGCAACCTGTTCAGGAGGATGGCAGGGTATCTACCGTACCCTCTGTATTCCGGGGAATAGAGTCCGTAAATACCGATGTTTCGTTATCGCTGGCAGATATAATTTTCAGCCACAAGGGTAGCAATAAGCCTATTCTCCGCGGCGTATCGCTGACGTTGAAGCCAGGCGAAGTGGTCGCTATTACAGGTAAATCCGGATGTGGTAAATCGACGCTGGTTAAACTCATTCTGGGAATTCATATCCCTGATGAAGGAACGATCACCACATTTGGCATCCCGCATACCCACCCTGATTATTTCCGGGTACGCCGACGCATTGGTACTGTTTTGCAGGATGACCATCTGTTCCGGGGTTCGATAGCAGATAACATCATCTTTTTCAGTGATGACCGCGATCCTGAACGTATGAATCAGTGTGCCCGTCTTGCACTTATTGACAGCGATATAATGGCAATGCCGATGGGATATCAGACATTAATCGGGGAAACAGGTGGAGGACTTTCCGGAGGACAAAAGCAACGTATTCTGCTGGCGAGAGCACTGTATAAGAAACCGGGGTTCTTGTTGCTCGATGAAGCAACCAGCCATCTTGATGTTGAGAGTGAAATTCAGATAAGTCAGACGCTACGAAAGCTGGGATTACCTGTCCTGCTAATTGCCCATCGCCCCGAAACTATTGCATCTGCGGACCGGGTTTTGTATCTGGAAGATGGTTATTGCACGGAACTAAAAATACCGCAGAGAACATGTGGTGGCGAATCTGTCAATGGCCATAACGATAAGCCAATAATCCAAATATGACCCAATCTAAAATTCGACCTCTGGATCAAACTGTTGCTATGAGTATCAAAGATAAGTTCAGGCATCCAGGGTGGAGCAACACTCAAACGTCAGCTCTGTGCCAACAGCGGACGTTGGTATGATTTGATGAGTATGTTTTACAATCCGTTTTTTCTTTGATAACGGGTGCGTTTTCCTGACCACCGGTAATACAACATTAGATGGCCATAATAAAAAACCCCCGCGTCAGCAAGCAGGGGCAATGGGAAAGTACTTCTGTTTTAATTTTGAGGGCTATAACAAAGAGTTTCCAGGAACAGGTACAACCTCTAATGTTCTACAGTACTTTGCAGCTCAACTGCCGGCAGTCGTGGCTGCGAGCGCTGCCAGCCAGAACCATAGCGTGTGTACTGGGCTGGAACCGGAAGGGTAACGTTCAAATCGTCGGCTGCAGTACGGGCCCAGAACGGGTCTTTCAGCATGTCTCGGCCAACTAAGACTATATCTGCGCGACCGTTTTGCAGAATCTCTTCTGCCTGACGGCCCGTTTCGATCAGACCAACAGCCCCGGTTTTAATATCCAGTTCCCGACGCAGCAGTTCAGCAGCGGGTACCTGATAATTTGGATAAGTGTTTACCTGTACCATCGCAATTCCACCGCTCGAACAGTCAATGAGGTCAATACCCTGTTCTTTCATCCACTGGCCGTAGATCAGGAAATCCTCAGGACGGTTTCCGCCTTCAACATAATCGGTTGAAGAGATTCGCAGGAACAATGGCCCCTTCCACTCGCTACGTACTACATCAATGACTTCACGAAAGATACGGTAGCGATTCTCATGGTTACCACCGTACTCATCAGTGCGCTTGTTTGCCAGCGGTGACAGGAACTGATTCAGCAGGTAGCCGTGGGCTCCGTGGATTTCGATAACATCAAATCCGGCTTCACGTGCACGGCGAGCTCCCTGGCGGAATGCCTCAATGACTTCGTTGATCTGCTCAATACTCATTGCCTGCGGCACACGGGACTCCTGTGTGAACGGGATCGCAGACGGTGCAATGGATGGCAGATCAATACCCAACTGACGACCAGCATGACCGATCTGTGCACCGGCTTTCGCACCAAAACGGTGAATCGCGTTAGTCACACGGGACAGTCCATTTACGTGGCTGTCATCCCAGATACCAATGTCACCAGGGCCGATTGGACCGTTTGGCAGTACAGCAGCGGTTTCCAGCATAATTAGGCCTGCGCCTCCCAGTGCACGGGCGCCATAGTGAATAACGTGGAAATCATTAACGTGGCCGTCATCAGAGGCCGAATGCATACACATCGGGGACATGGCAATACGGTTACGGAATTCAACACCATTGATAGTGATGGGTTCAAAAAGTAAAGCTGACATTTCTTCTCCAGAAAGCGGTTGATATTTAGCCCGCTAAAAGTACCATATGAGTTAATTTTGTTAATACGCTAAAAATAAGCACATACTTACAAAAAGGTAACTTAGGGATATATGAAGAAATTACGCAACTACGATTCGGCCCCAGGATGTTCAATGGAAGCTGCATTGCATATTATGGGAGGGAAATGGAAGGGGGTAATTCTCTATCACTTGTTTAAAGACGGAACGCTTCGTTTTAGCGAACTACAGCGGTTTTTAACCAGCATCAATCAGCGTTTACTGACCAAGCAACTGCGTGAGCTTGAAGAGGATGGTCTGATTATTCGCCAGGTTTACCCTGTCGTTCCGCCCAAGGTTGAATATTCACTCAGTGACGAAGGCAGGGAACTGAACAAGCTGGTTCTCGATCTAAGCATCTGGGGAAGAAAGTGGCTTGAACGTCGTGGTCTTAAAACGGCTGTCGAAGAGGATATCGAGGAGCTAAAGAAGGTCCTCGGCAATCCGAAATGAGAAAGAACCAGCCAGAACTTTGCCGGTCAGACTGGCTTCTACTGGCTAAAATGGGTAGTGCAGAAATCGATAAAACTGCGTAACCGTGGTGTCATTCTCCTGTCCTGAGCATAAAGAACATGGACCGGCCGGCCCGGCACTTCATAATCCGGAAGTATCCGAACAAGCCGCCCGGCAGCAATCTCCGCACTCATCAGCGCATACGGCTGCATAATTATACCTAGTCCCGAGAGTGCGGCAGCGAGTAAGGCTTCGCTGTTGTCGGTTTTAAACCTGCCGGTGACGGGGACAGATACTTGTCCATCGGGACCCTGAAATATCCATTCCGTCCGCATTGAAGTATGTGTAAATATCAGGCATTGGTGCTTTTTTAAATCCTGTGGTACACGGAGTTTGCCCGCCTGTCTGAGATATTCTGGCGCAGCACAAATAATCATCTGATAAGGTGCCAGTGCCCTGGCAAGCAACTGGCTGTCAGGCAGTTCCCCCGTACGAAATACGGCATCAAAGCGTTCTTCAACCAGATCAACAGTCCGGTTCGACAAGCATAATTCAAGCGAAACTTCGGGATTTTGTTTGAGATATTCCGGCAACTTCGAGGCAAGCACCTGACTGCCAAAGGTGATTGGTGCACTGATTCTAAGATTGCCACGGGGGATTGCCCGGGTTTCGGAAATCAAGTTTTCCGCTTCTTCCATTTCTGCCAGAATAATTTTCGCTCTTTCATAAAATAGATGTCCGCTGTCTGTAAGGCTCTGACTCCGGGTCGTACGACTGATAAGCTGTACACCAAGGCTATGTTCAAGAGTGCGCAATTGCTTCCCTGTCAGCTGGGAGGATTGCCCCAACTCGTTTGCCGCTGATGAAATCGTGCCAGCCTCGACAATTCTGATGAACGTCTTCATGCAACTAAACCGATCCATTTGAGCCTCTTTGTTTCAGGTGTTGTCTTTTTATGACGATTTATTCATTTATGTTTTGAATATACATTTTAAATCAGTCTCCGGCATCAAACCGGATTGTATTTTTAAACATAAAGTAAGGTGTCACTATGAAAAACGTATCCCTGTCTTTGTTGATGGCGGCAGCCATGAGCTGCTCGGCAATGGCAACAACTCCAGGCGAAACATCAAAAAAACCGACCGTGGTTCTTGTGCACGGCGCCTTTGCAGACGGCTCTGCATGGAACAAAGTCATTCCCCTGCTTGAGGCTAAGGGGCTGGACGTGGTTGCCGTACAGGATCCACTCACCACGCTGTCAGATGATGTTGCAACGACACGACGTGCGCTTGCACGAATCAAAGGGCCCATTGTTCTGGTTGGACATTCATATGGTGGGGCAGTAATTACTGAGGCAGGTGCGAATAACGATAACGTTAAGGCTCTTGTCTATGTTGCAGCATTCGCTCCATCGGTGGGGGAAACTGTAAGTGATTTGAACAAAAACTATCCCACATCTTCAGGCTTCAACCACATAGAGGCCGATGACGGCGGTTATCTGAAGCTTACCCGTGAAGGTGTAGCTAAACATCTGGCGCAGGATGTGTCGGCCGAGCAAGCAGCTTTGATGTATGCAACCCAGAAACCTACAAATGGACAGGTATTTGGAGAAAAAATAACTGATGCCGCCTGGGAGAAAAAGCCATCCTGGTATATCGTCAGTCTCCAGGATCATATGCTTAACACTGATCTGCAGAAAGCCATGGCAAAGAAAATTCATGCTAACGTGACGACACTGGACGCAAGCCATGCTCCTCATATCTCGCAGCCAGATGCCGTAGCGAACGTGATTCTTGATGCGGTAAATACCCAGAAGTAATTAAAAAAGCTGATTACCGTTCCTTTTACGAATCAGCATTGGGGAGCAGGAAAACTGCTCCCTTTTCTATGAACATTTTTCCTGCATTGCTAGACTTTAATTCTTAAATGTCAGCTCTTCGCTCATTGCAGACCTTCAGCTCCGGAAGGTTGTCCGCTTCGTACCAGAAGCTACTAACATTGCGGTGTATTACTCTACGGGGAGCAGGCCATTTATATCAACCTATGCTCCCGCCAGCACTTCACAACCCAATCACCAGCTCCCCCGAATGGCTCCGGGAGCAGCACAGCGCCACCTGCTGATCCCGGGCGCTTTTCTCCTCTGCCGATTGCACGGTATCCCGATGGTCCACCACGCCGTCGATAACCGGTGTCAGACATGCACCGCAAATCCCCATTTCGCAGGACAGCGGAACCGCCACGCCGTTTTCCAGCAAAACCTGAGCAATCGTTTTATCCGCAGGTACGGGCCAGCGTTCTCCCGTTGATGCCAGGGTGACGGTAAACACATCGCCAGTGTCTGCGTTAGCAACGGGGGCTACGGGCTGGAATGCCTCGCTGTGGATATGCGTTTCGGCCCAGCCTTTCCCGGCCGCTACGTCACGGACTTTGGCCATAAATTCGAGCGGGCCGCAGGTGTATACATGTAACCCGTCATGCGCAGCGGGCAGATCCTGGCTAAGCCGTGCACGTGGGCTTTCTCCCTCGCAGGAGGCGTGAATGATGCACTCGCCGCTACGCCACCCATCCGACACTTCGCGGACAAACGCGGCGTTTTCACGTTTTTTAACGTAATAGTGCAGGGTAAATGGTATGCCAGAAGCCTCAAGCTGAAGGGCCATGGCATACAGCGGCGTAATGCCAATCCCCGCCGCCAGCAGCACAACACGGTCTGCCTGATAAAGCGGAAACAGATTGCGCGGGGAGGAGATAGCTAGCTTCTGCCCCGGGCGCAGCGTCTCGTGGATATAACGCGAACCGCCGCGTGACGCCGTTTCTCGTCCGACGCAGATAAGATAGCTTTTGTCCCCGCACGCCCCCGTCAGGGAGTACTGGCGAATAATCCCGCAGGGCAGATGCACGTCAATGTGCGCCCCGGGCTGCCAGTCAGGCAGCGTTTCACCGTTTTCTGCCACCAGCCTGACGGCCAGGCTCTTGTCGCCCTGGCGCCACAGCCCGTCAACAATAACGATCAGCATCTCGCTCATCTATCCCCTCCGTCATACCAGGAAAAATTCGCCAAAGCCCATCTTTTTCAACCCACGGCGGTAGGCAATAGAGCTTCTGTCCGCCGGAATATGGGCTTCCAGGGTCAAATCCAGCGGCAGGCTTTCCGGGCGCTGGGTTTCCACCATCAGGCGATCTTCCTCAAAGATGCGCAGGTTGAAGGCATGAACATCCTCCACCGGAATATGCAGGTCAACGTTGCGCGCAATAGGGGCGAACATCCGCGTTACGCGTGCTGATACGGGTGATGCAGCATTCATGATCACCAGCCGGGCATCGCCCGGAAAATGGATGGTCAGCGTGGCGGTAAATGGCAGATGCATCTCAAAATGACGCAGCCATTCGAAACCTTCTGGTGCCTGCACGTCCGAACTGGCGGGGTAGTTACTCACCGAACTCCAGTAGTCGGCGACAAAACCAAAGGCGGTCTCCTGCGGCTGATAGGCGGGCACCTGCTGGTTATCCGGGTCGGCAAAGGTGGATGTGTGGATCCACGCGAAATGGGCGACATCGAGAAACCCCTCGACCTGGCGGCCAGCAAAGCCGTTCACCTCAAACGCCGGGCAGTTGATCTGCTGAAAACCGTCGTCATCCCAGTGCGGCATGGTGGGCAGCGGCACCGGGTTTTCCGGGTCAAACGCAAGGCAGGTCCAGATCAGGCCAAAGCGCTCTTCAACCGCGTAGTTAATCAGATTTAGCTTCGCCGGTACGGGCTGGTCGGGGCTGGAGGGAATACGGTTGCAACGGCCATCTTCCCCAAAGCGTAAGCCATGATAGGGGCAGATAATCCCGTGTTCATCGTGAAAGCCCAGCGTCAGCGGCACGCCGCGATGGGGGCACACGTCCCGGGCGACCACCACCTGCTCGTTAATCCGGTAGATAACCAGCTGTTCATCCAGCAGGGTGGCTTTAACCGGTGCCGGGCCGATGTCGCACGCCCGGGCAACCGGGTGCCAGCATTTTGCCAGACGCAGCCAGTCCTCAGGCTCAAACGTGCAATGGGCAGGTGGCGTTGGGTGTTTTATCATGGTTGTCACTCCTGTGTTCAGCCTAATGGGCCGCCCTGAATGGTGTCGCACAGACCGTTAATAATGCGCTCGCCGGTCTCCTCGCGAAGCTCCTGATACCAGGCCCGGGTCAGCGCCATATCTTTACCGTGGGTGATATCGCAACGTTTGCGGGCTTTCAGCACCAGGTCGCGAACCCGGTCGCAGCGCAGCGCTTCGTACTGGCGCAGCGCCAGCGCAATGTTGTGGTTGTCGCGCACGCAGTCGCCCAGCACTACGGCATCTTCCATGGCGGCACAACCGCCCTGGCCGATATCCGGCGTGGTGCTGTGCCCCGCATCGCCCAGCAGCGCCACGTTGCCGCGCACCAGGCTGTCGAACGGCTCAATATCGTGGATTTCGATGCGGTTGGTCGTGTCAGGATCCAGCGCGGCGATAAGCTTCTGTACCTGTGGCGCCCAGCCGCGGAAATAGCCGCTGAGATCGGCCCTGAGGGTACGGCGATCTTCCGCCAGACCTGCCGGAAGCGGGACATCGAAAAAGAAGTAGAAGCGCCCGCCGGAGACCGGCATCAGCGACACGCGTTTGCCTTCGCCAACGAAGGTGGTCCACTGGTGCGCCGGGGCAATCTCTTCATCAATCTTCACCAGCCCGTTCCAGTTCACGTACCCGGCGTAGCGGCGCTCCGGGGTATATCCCAGCACGTACGGGCGCACCGCCGAGTGGCTGCCATCGGCGGCAATCAGAAAATCACCGGTTGCCGTGGTGCCATCGGAAAAGGTTACGCTCACGCCCGCGTCGTCTTCATGAACGTGTTCCACACGCTTGCCAAACTGCACCGCGTCCCGCCCCCAGAAAGTGAGCATCTCGCGCTGCAATTCGGCCCGCGAGACAGGGCAAGGGCGACCGCCGGTGCGCTCCACCAGCGGAGCAAGGCTAAAGCGGGTCAGGGTATCGCCGCGCAGGTGATCCTTGTAAGCCATAAACCGCATTGGCCCGCCGTAGGTTTCAATCATGTCGCCCATGCCGAGATGCTGCATACATTTCACCCCGTTGGGCCAGATGGAGATGGCCGCGCCCACGGGTTTGATCTCTTTCACGGCCTCAAAGACGGTACAGTCGATCCCGGCTTTCTTCAACGCCACGGCGGCACTCAGACCACCAATTCCCGCGCCAATGACAATTGCTTTCATGCTTCTCTCCTTTTGCAGGGTGTAATGAGAATGAGCAATTTGCGTACCAGGATGCAGAGGGGGAGAAAAGGGCGTTGTGACGGGCCGTTATGCACTGTTAAGGTGCGTTATGACGGTGAGAGTGCCTGTTTATGAATCAATAATTTCCAGTTTTGCGCAGCGGAATCGACTGTTTCACGCCCGGCATAAGAGTGGCGTGTTTTGTGCAACAGGACAGAATGATGATTTCAACGGAGCGACCATGACAGCACTGCATGACTTTAACCACCAGCGATACGAAGACGCGCTGGCTCGCATACTGCCCTGCGTGGCGATCCCCGCCTGGGCCGAGGCGCTGGTGCGTGGACGCCCTTATCCCGGCCGGGATGCGCTGTTCGATGCCGCCAGCGCACTGGCGCAGGGCTGGGATGAAAATGCCCTGACGCTTGCCCTGAGCGCGCACCCGCGTATCGGCGAGAAACCCGTGGGCCCGCAGGCCGAGGCGGCGCTTTCTCGCCAGGAGCAGGGGGCCGTTAACGAAAGCAACGCGGCGCTCGCCCGGGCATTGCGGGAAGGCAATGCCCGCTACGAGGCGCGTTTCGGGCGCGTGTTTCTGATCCGCGCGAAGGGTCGCAGCGGTGAAGACATTTTACAGGCGCTGGAAGGGCGGTTGAAAAACACCGACGCGCAGGAAGTGCAGGCCGCACTGGAACAACTGCGGGAAATTACCTTATTACGGCTGGAAGGAGTGATTGGCGAATGAGTACCTTAAGCACCCATATTCTGGATATTTCGACAGGAAAACCCGCCCAGGGCGTAACGGTTCGTCTTGAACGGGACGGGCTGGTGATTGCCACCGGGACGACCAACGGCGTCGGGCGCATTACGGAATTCATGGCGCAGCTGCCGGCAGGCCGTTACCGGCTGGTGGCCGACATTGGTGCATGGTTTATCCAGACCGGGCGCGAGACGATCTACCCCTGCGCGCAGATTGATTTTGTCACGAAAGAGGCGGCAGACGAGCACTATCATCTGCCGTTTGTGATTGCGCCAGGCGGGTGGTCAACCTACCGGGGCAGTTGACCACACCTGCTCGCCGTTGACCCAGGTTTCGCTGATATTACGCTCATCCCCGAGCGTCATCAGCACAAACAGCTGCTCGTAAATATCTTTGCAGCGCCCGTTACGCAGGCGTTGTAACGGTGTAACGGCCGGGTCGATAACGATAAAGTCGGCCTCTTTGCCAGGTGCAAAATTACCAATCTTATCGTCCAGCCGCAGGGCGTGCGCGCCACCCAGGGTAGCGTGGTAAAACGCTTCACAGGCTTGCAGGCGGTAGCTCTGCAACTGGCCCACTTTGTAGGCCTCACCCAGCGTACGCAACATGCTAAAGGTGGTGCCAGCCCCGACGTCGGTGCCAATGCCCATCCGCACCTTGTGCTGCCAGCAGGCGGGTAAACGAAACAGCCCGCTGCCAAGAAACAGGTTGGAGGTTGGACAAAACGCCACGGCAGAACCGGTGTCGTGCAGGCACTGCCACTCGCTGTGGTGCAGGTGAATGCCGTGAGCAAACACGCTGCGCTCGCCGGTCAGGCCGTAGTGGTGATACACATCCAGATACCGTTCATGCTCCGGCCACAGATCGCTCACCCACGCCACTTCGTTGGGGTTTTCGCTCAGATGGGTCTGCATCCAGGTGTCGGGAAACTCCTCTCTGAGCAGGCTCACCGCCGCCAGCAGTTCCGGGGAAGAGGTAGGGGCAAAACGCGGCGTAATGGCATAGCCTAAGCGCCCGCGGTGGTGCCAGCGCTGGATAAGCTCCCGCGTTTGCCGGTAGCTCTGTTTGGCGGTTTCCGTCAGGTAATCCGGCGTGTGTCTGTCCATCATCACTTTCCCGGCAATCAGCCGCATGTTGAGGCGCAATGCTTCGGTGAACAGCGCATCGACGGATTCGGGGTGCAGGGTGCAAAACACCAGCGCCGTGGTTGTGCCGTGGCTTACCAGCTGGTTAATGAAAAACTCTGCGATCTCCTTCGCGTAAGCCTCATCGGCAAACTGGCTCTCCACCGGGAAGGTGTAGGTGGTCAGCCACTCCAGCAGCTGTTCGCCAAATGCGCCAATCATCTCTGTCTGGGGATAATGGACGTGGGTATCGATAAAACCGGGAAGCAGCAGCTTGCCGCGCAGGTCGGTGTAACCTTTGTGGGGGTCAAGGTATTGCTCGCCCTCCTGCCAGCTCATCTGCGCCAGAATTTTGCCGTTGAGAATAAACAGCAGCCCGTCGGCAAGGTAGCGGGCGTGGCGGGGGATAGCCTCTGCGCTGTCGCAGACCTGGGCAATATCAAAAAATGCACCGCGGATCGCTGTCTGGTAATCCATCATGGTTCCTGCCTTATTGTTTGCGTAGCGGGGTCATGAGTACGAGCAAAAAGGGTGCCAGCTTGAGAAAGGCCGCAGAAGATCTGCGGCCAGGTGAAAGGATTACTCTTTTTGCGTCGCCACGCGGGAGTTGAATTGCGGGGTAGCAGCCGTTTCGCGGTCTTCCCGCGCCAGCCAGCGGTAAGTCACACCGCCCAGGAAGACGCCGATAAACCAGCTAAAGTTCGCCACTTCATGCAGGGCCGGGATAAAGCTAATCACCAGGCCCACGGCAACGGATGGGATCAGCGCGCCGATGGCTTTCGGGTTAAAGCCGTTGCGATACCAGTATTTCCCTTTTGGCGTGTCATCGAACAGGTCATCTACAGAGACTTTCCCGCGCTTAATCAGGTAGAAGTCAGCAATCAGGATGCCGAACAGCGGGCCGATAAAGGCGCCGAGCACGTCCAGGGTGTAGTGGATAAGCTCCGGGGAGTTGAACAGGTTCCACGGGGTTAACAGGATCGAGCCAACAGCGGCAATCATCCCTCCGGTACGGAAGCTGATCTTCTGCGGCGAGCAGTTAGAGAAGTCGAACGCCGGGGAGACAAAGTTCGCCACGATGTTTATCCCGATGGTGGCGGTGATCATGGTCAGCAGGCCAATGGCCACGGCCAGATCGTTGCCCACGCGGCTGACGGTTTCAATCGGGTCGGTGATCATGCGGCCAAACAACGACTGTGTGCCGGAGACAATCACCACGGTGACGATGGAGAACAGCAGGAAGTTAAACGGCAAGCCCCAGCGGTTCCCGCGGCGAATTTCGCCCATGCTTTTGCCATAGCGCGAGAAGTCACCAAAGTTGAGCAACGGCCCTGAGAAATAGGACACCACCAGCGCCGTGGCGGTGATCATCTGCCAGGTTTGCTCGCCTGCGCTCAGGGATTTGCTGGCGAGGGTAAAGGAGATCCCGTCAAAACCGGTCTTGTATACAATCCAGCCCGCAAGCGCCAGCATCACCACATAGACCGCCGGGCCGGCAATATCGATAAAGCGCTTAATGGCGCTCATACCGTGCCAGAAGACCATCGCCTGCAACACCCACATAATGGCAAAGCAGATCCAGCCCAGATGCGACAGGCCAAGGAACGAACCGGTGGTCAGCGAAGAGAGCGACGGCCAGAATTTCAGCGCCACCAGCATCAGGGCGTTGGCGGCCAGGTAGGTCTGAATGCCGTACCACGCGAAGGCGATAAGCCCGCGGATCACCGCCGGAATGTTCGCCCCAAAAACGCCAAACGCCTGACGGCTAATCACCGCGTAAGGCACACCGGCCATCTGGCTTGGTTTGGCCACCAGGTTGGCGCACAGCTGCACAATACAAATCCCTATCAGCAGGCAGAGCAACACCTGCCAGCTGGCCAGCCCGAGCGTAAAGAAGCTCGCGGCAACCACATAACCCCCCATGCTGTGCACGTCGGACATCCAGAAAGAAAAGATGTTGTACCAGCTCCAGTTCTGGTCACGCGTTGGTGCCAGATCCTCATTGCAAAGCCGTGGGCTGTAAACCGCACCGGAATCAGCGGCCGTACCTTGCTGCGCGTTTTGTGTATTTGGCATGAAACCTGCTCCTGTGAATGAAAACCCGTTAAGTGGGAGTGCAAACGGTGTTGCAGGATTCAGGCCAAAATAATAAATCTTGTATGCAATATTTTATTTTTATGTATACGATTCGATAGCGAAAAGTAAAAAGTGGAGTGGGTAATGAACAACGTAAACAGTCTGCACGCCGCGCCAGACCTGCAGGACAAAGACGAATCCATCTTTCAGGCGCTGATGACCGCGATTGTCGAACATCAGTTGCTGCCGGGGAGTAAATTGCCGGAAGAGGCGCTGGCCGAGGTCTTCGGCGTGAGCCGTACGGGCATCCGCAAGGTGCTGCAACGACTCGCCGCTGTGCAAATGGTCACGTTAACGCCCAAACGTGGTGCACATGTCGCCAGCCCGACGGTAGAAGAAGCACAGCACATCTTTCGTACGCGCGCTCTGCTGGAGGTCGCCAACCTGCCGGACGTGCTGGCCCACTGCCAGCCGCCACATCTGGCTGCGCTGGAAGCCATCATCGCTCAGGAGCAGCAGGCGCACGAGGCTTACGACGGCCCGGCGGCGATCCGCCACTCTGCGAATTTCCATATCCAGCTCCAGGCCATTTCCGGCAACCAGGTGCTGACGGAGATGGTGACAAGCCTGAGCCAGCGTTCGTCGCTGGTGATTGCCGCGTGGGGCGCGCCGTGGCGCCAGGGTTGTCGCTGCAACGATCACGAACAGCTTGTGGATCTGCTGCGCCAGAAAGCACTCCAGCCGCTCAGCGATGCCTTAATGCACCATTTTGAACATATCGTCGCCAGCCTCTGTTTTGAACGGGCGGGCGAGTGCCTTCCTGATTTTGCCCGGCTGTTTGCCGGCCACAAGGAGTCGTAATGTCGTCTGTCTGTATACAAGTGATCAACCCCAATACCAGCCGTGGAATGACGGAAACCATCGGTGCGGCAGCGCGCGCGGTGGCAGCGCCGGGCACGGAGATCCTCGCGGTGTGCCCGGACGAAGGCGTGCCGTCGATTGAAGGCCATTTTGATGAAGCCATTGCGGCCGTTGGGGTGCTCGAACAAATCAAGAAAGGCAGGCAGCAGGGCGTGGATGGCCACGTTATTGCCTGCTTTGGCGATCCGGGTTTACTGGCGGCGCGTGAGCTGGCGCAGGGGCCGGTGATTGGTATCGCAGAAGCCGCCATGCATATGGCGACGCTGGTGGCGACACGCTTTTCCATTGTCACCACGCTGCCACGCACGCTGATCATCGCCCGCCACCTGCTGCACCAGTATGGCTTTCATGAGCACTGTGCGGCCCTGCACGCGATCGATCTTCCGGTGCTGGCACTGGAAGACGGCAGCGGTCTGGCGCAGGAAAAGGTACGCGCACGCTGCATTCAGGCGCTGAAAGAGGACGGTTGCGGCGCCATTGTGCTGGGATGTGGCGGTATGGCAACACTTGCCCAGGAGCTGACGCGTGAGCTGCATGTTCCGGTAATCGACGGCGTTAGCGCGGCGGTGAAAATGGTCGAATCGCTGGTGGCGCTTGGGCTATCAACCAGCAAGCACGGCGATCTGGCGTTCCCGGAAAACAAAGCCTTAAGCGGTAAATTTCAGGCACTGAATCCATTTTAATTTTGAGGGGGGTCGCAATGGCGCTTTTTGAACAGGATTACCCGCGGGATCTGCGTGGCTACGCAGGGAACCCGCCGCACGCGCAGTGGCCGCAGCAGGCGCGTATCGCCGTGCAGTTTGTTCTCAATTATGAAGAAGGGGCTGAAAACCACGTATTACACGGTGACGCCGGATCGGAACAATTTCTGTCAGACATCATCGGCGCGGCCAGCTACCCGGACAAACATATGTCGATGGACTCCCTCTACGAATACGGCAGTCGCGCCGGGTTCTGGCGGATCCACAACGCTTTTAGCCAGCGCGGCCTGCCGCTGACGGTCTTTGGCGTGGCGATGGCGCTGGCGCGTCATCCCGATATTGTCGATGCCATTAAAGCGGCAAATTACGACGTGGTCAGCCACGGCTGGCGCTGGATCCACTATCAGAATATGGACATTAACCAGGAGCGCGAGCATCTGCAAAAGGCGGTGCATGTCATGACCGATCTGTTCGGCAAACCGCCGACGGGCTGGTATACCGGGCGTGACAGCCCCAACACCCGTCAGCTGGTGGCGGAACACGGTGGCTTTGACTACGACAGCGATTACTACGGCGACGATTTACCCTTCTGGACCGAAGTGGCGTGCAGCGATGGCACCCGCAAACCGCACCTGATTGTGCCTTACACGCTGGATACCAACGACATGCGCTTTGCGACCGCGCAGGGATTTAATACCGCCGAGCAGTTTTATACCTATCTGAAAGACAGTTTTGATGTGCTGTATGAAGAGGGAGAAAGTGCGCCGAAGATGATGTCCATCGGGATGCACTGCCGCCTGCTGGGGCGTCCGGGACGTTTTCGCGCGCTGCAACGGTTCCTCGATTATATCCAGCAGCACGACAAGGTATGGGTCTGTACTCGGCAGCAAATTGCAGACCACTGGCGGGAAGTGCATCCGTATCAGAAATAGCGGTGGGTTTTGCCGGGTGGCGGCTGCGCCTTACCCGGCCTACGACTACGACATCAAACTCACCTGCGCCGCCACAATCCGCCATCCATACGGGAAGCGCACCCACGTTTGCTGCTGGCGGCCAATCTTCTCCGTCCCCTCGCGGGTAAATTCGGTACTGCACACCGCATAATCGGCCCCGAAGGTGGTGATAACCGTATGACGCAGGGTTCGCTGCAACCCGGCGGAAGGCCGTGCCGCACGAAAGGCACGGATTTCATCGATCCCGTACAGGTTTTCCCCTGCGCCCAGCCGCACCGTGTTTTTGTCGTGCCAGAACAATTCATCCAGCACTGCAATATTGTTGCTCACCAGCGCATCTTCGTAGCGGTAAAACGCGGCCGTGACCTCAGCGACCACCCACGGGAGGTTTACGTCATCGTGATTCATCATAGTGCTATCTCCGCTGGGCGGGCATCGGTGATCCCGCTTGCTTCCAGTACCCGCGCCACACGCAGGCAGGCCTGTTCATTAAACGGCGCGGCAATCAGTTGCAGGCCAATAGGGGCACCGCCTGCCGTGCGCAGGGGCACCGTGGTGACCGGCAAACCCAAAAACGAAATCGGCTGAGTCAGCATTCCCATACTGGCGCGAACCGGCAGCGGCTGGCCGTTAATTTCCATGGTCTGCTCACCAATCAGCGTGGCGCTGCGGGGTGTCGCCGGCGCAATCAGCACATCGGCACGGGAGAATAACGTTTTACACGCCTGCCGGGCGTGGGCGCGAAAACGCTGGGCCTGAATGTACCAGGCGGAGGGGATCATCGCCCCTGCCAGCAGCCGTTCGCGGGAGTGAGGTTCAAATCGCCCGGGTTCGCGTCGCAGTGCAGGCAGGTACTGATTTCCTCCTTCAGACGCGCTGATGATAAACGCCGCTGAGCGGGCAAGCTCTGCGTCGGGGAACTGCAGCTCATCGTGGGCGTCGAGCGCTTTCGCCACCCGCGCAACGGCAGCTCTGGCGTCGGCGTCACACCAGGTGCTGAAATAACCGCCCAGCACCGCGCAGCGCAGGCCTTCCAGCCCGCGATCCAGCAGCGGGCGGGTTTGCTCACGGGAGCTGTCGGCCTGAAAACTGTCGCTGGTGTCGCGGCCTTGCAGCGCATCGTATACCGATGCCAGGTCGCTGACGCGGCGGGCAAACGGCCCGATATGATCCAGGCTTGCAACGAACGGATGGCTGCCGGAGCGTGACAGGCGGCCAAAGGTCGGTTTCAGGCCATATATCCCACACAGGGAGGCCGGTACGCGAATCGATCCGTTAGTATCGGTGCCGAGCGAAAAATGGACCAGCCCGGAGGCGACCGCCGCAGCCGAACCGCCGGACGATCCGCCCGCGATGCGCTTCAGATCGTGCGGGTTATGGGTTGCGCCGTAGTGGCTGTTTTCGGTGGTAAACCCGTAGGCGTAAGCATCCATGTTGACCATCCCGGAAAGCAGCCCGCCTGCACTGCGCAGCTGGCGCACCGCAAAGCTGTCGGCCGCAGCAGCATGGCGCTGGCTGAACAGTTCAGCCCCGGCAAGGGTGGTGTGCCCGGCGACATCAAACAGGTTTTTGACCGCATAAGGAATGCCCGCCAGCGGCGGCAGGGGGCGTTTTTCCCGCCGCAGGGTGTCGATATTCTCGGCTTCTGCCAGCATTCGTTCGGCGGTGATCGCCGTCCACGCATTGAGCTGCGGGTTGATGCGGGTAATGGCATCCAGCGTCTGACGGGCGATGTCACCGGCGCTCAGCTCGCCGTTGCCAAGCGCCTTCTGGATAGCGCTGATACTCATCTCGTGTAGCGTCATGCTTTGTATACTCCTGCAATCTCCTGGCGGTCATCGAGCGGTAACGCCATCAGCGGTGCGGCCATGCTGGCTATGCGGCTGAACTGCAACTGAAGCTCAGCCCGGCGGGCATCATCCAGTTCAACGCCCAGTACGGATTCCATCTGCGCAAGGTATGCGCTCCAGTCGGGTGGTGTGGTGTTCATGGTTTTCTCCTCAGTATCCGGCGGCGGAGCCGTTGCTGCGTGGGTCGAATGCTCCTTCAAACAGGCCGTCAGGGTGGCGAACAATCGCCCCCGCGTGCCCCATGGCTTCGCTAAAGTCAGGGAACACTTCGGTTTCGTGGCCCAGCGCCTGCAAGCGTGCGAGCGTCTGCGCGGAGAAACGGCCTTCCAGTTTTAAGGTGTCGGAGGTTTGTCCCCAGGTGCGCCCCAGCAGCCAGCGCGGCAGGCTGATACTCTCCTGAAGCGGCACGCCCTGCACCACATAGCGGGTGAACAGGGCCGCCTGGGTTTGCGGCTGCCCGTCGCCCCCCATCGAGCCATAGACCATCACGCGCCCGTCGTGCAGGCGTGCGGCCGCCGGGTTCAGGGTATGGAAAGGTTGCTTACCCGGAGCCAGCGCCAGAAGATGATCCGGGTTGAGGCTGAAAGAGGCTCCCCGGTTTTGCCAGACGATCCCGGTATCCGGCAGGACCACGCCGCTGCCGAACTCGTGATAAATACTCTGGATAAACGAGACGGCAAGCCCGCTGTTATCTATTACCCCCATCCAGACCGTGTCGCCGGGGCCTTTGCCGGTGCCCCAGGGAGCGGCCTGGCTGTCGTTAACCCGCTCAGCGAGCGCGTCCAGCCCGGTAGGAGCCAGCAGGCGCTGGATATCGGTTTTCAGTTCCCGCGGGTCGGTGATGTGGGTATCGCGCAGGCCGAAGGCCAGCTTGGTGGCTTCGACGATGCGGTGGATCGTGGTGGCCTCGTCGGCATCGGCCATCCCCAGCCGGTCGGTTATCCCGAGTATCGTCAGCGACACCAGCCCCTGCGTCGGCGGCGCCAGGTTCCAGACCTCACCCTGCTGATGCTGCAATGTCAGCGGCGTGGTGCGCCGGGCGACGTGCGCATTCAGGTCTGCAAGGGTCACCGGCAGGCCGAGTTTCTCCATTCCGCGCGCCAGACATTCCGCCAGCGGGCCACGATAAAAGCTGTCCAGCCCGTCGTCTGCCAGGCGTTTCAGGGTGGCGGCCATCGCCGGTTGGTAAAAACGGCTCCCGACCCGGGGAGGTTTACCGTCGATAAGCCAGGTTTCCGCAAAACCGGGGATATCTTTCAGTTCGTCGAATTTGTTCGCCGTGGCGCTGGCCTGCGAGGCGGTGACCGGCGTGCCGTTTTGCGCATACTCAATGGCATCCGCCAGCAGGCGCGGCAGCGGCAGCGCAGTGCCACGCATTTCGTGTGACACCTTAAGCGCTTCGTCCCAGCCGCTGACCGTTCCGGCCACGGTCATCGCCGCGCGCGGGCCGCGATGGGGGATCTGCTTCAGGCCATCATAGGCCGCACGTGTCGCCAGCGAGCCTGCCGCGCCGCTGGCATCAATGGCGATGGGCTCGCCGCCTGGCGGGACGATAAGCCAGAAGCCATCGCCGCCGAGGCCATTCATATGCGGGTAAACCACTGCGATGGTGGCTGCGGCGGCAACCATAGCTTCAATGGCGCTGCCGCCTTCGCGCAGAATTGCCAGCGCGCTCTGGCTGGCAAGATGATGGGGCGCTACGGCCATTCCGTGTGTGGAGACATTACTGTGCATGGGGAGTCCTCATGACCCTGAAAGTCACAAGGTGCTGCAAAAGCTGTTCCAGTTCTGAAAGAAAAGTTTCAGTAAACTGGCACGGATAATGAAACGTATAATAAAAGGCATAATGTGATGAAACAAAAGTTACAGAGGCGCTATGGAACAGTTAGATGAACGTCTGAAAGCACAATACCCGTCGCTGTCGCCGCAGGAGCAGCGGGTGGCGGATTTTATCTTCGATCATTTTGACGACCTGATTAGCTATAACAGCGCCGAGCTGGCGCAGCTTAGCGGGGTGTCGAAAGCCACGGTGAGCCGTCTGTTTAAGCGCCTGGGCTATGAGAAATATAAAGACATGCGCGACGAACTGCGCACGCTGCGCCAGAGCGGGATGCCGTTAACCGACAACCGTGATGCGGTGCAGGGTAACACGCTGCTGGCGCGCCATTATAAGCAGGAGATGGCGAACCTGACCCAGTGGGTGAATGCACTTGATGCGCAGCAGTTTGCCGAGGCCATGGCCTGCATGGTGAAGGCGCGGCGGGTGGTGATTATCGGGATGCGTAATGCGTACCCGGCGGCGCTGCACCTGCGCCAGCAGCTGTTGCAGGCGCGCGGTCAGGTGCTGGTGCTGCCCCAGCCAGGGCAGAGCCTGAGTGAAGAGCTGGTGGATTTAACCCCCGACGATCTGGTGGTGATGATGGCGTTTCGCCGCCGCCCGCGTATTATCCGCCCGCTGATGCAGCAGCTTCAGAGCCGTGGAGTCCCGGTGCTGCTGATGTGCGAGCCGCAGGCCCACAGCCTGTTCCCGCTGGCGAGCTGGCAGCTCTGCGCCCCGCTGGACAGCGTATCGGCCTATGACAGCTACTCTTCGGTGAACAGCCTGATTAATCTGCTGGCGAACGCCTTCCTGCATGAGATCCTCGACAAAGGCCGCCCGCGTATTCACGAGATAGCCTCCCTTTATCAACAGCTGGACGAGCTGGAGCAACGATAATGGGGCGTCAGACTGGTGCTTTGCATTAAATTAGTGCAATAAAACGGAGCGAAAAGGCCATCTCTTTTCGCTCCGTTTTCATTTATTCCTCGTGATATCTGCATTTCAAACAAAATTTTCCGTTTCGCTTCGACTGGCACATTAGTTGCAAAAGTTAATTCAAAGAATCTTTTGTTTCATGCTAACGTAACGGGTAAACACCATGAAAAAACTGTTGATTGCACTGGCCGGGGCCGCTTGTCTGTTCACACAACTGCCAGCAAAAGCTGACCAGCTTCAGGATATTGAAAAACGCGGTACGCTGCGCATCGCCGTCCCGCAGGACTTCCCGCCGTTCGGCTCGGTGGGGACCGACCTCCAGCCGCAGGGGTACGACATCGATATGGCACGCTATCTGGCAAAGCAGATGAAGCTCAAGCTGCAACTGGTGCCCGTGACCAGCGCCAACCGCGTGCCGTATCTGCAAACCGATAAAGTGGACCTGGTTATCTCAAGCCTGGGTAAAAACGCCGAACGTGAAAAGGTGATCGACTTTAGCCGCGCCTATGCGCCTTTCTTCCTCGGCGTATTTGGCCCGAAAGGGGCTGAGCTGAAAGATGCCGCCGCGCTGAGCGGAAAAACCATCGGCGTGACGCGCGGTGCGGTGGAAGACATGGTGCTGACCAGCCTGGCGCCGAAAGATGCCGACGTAAAACGCTATGAAGACAACAACACCACGTTGTCGGCCTACCTTTCCGGCCAGGTGCAGTATGTGGCGACCGGCAACCTCGTGGTAGCGGCGATTTCACGCCAGAACGCGGACAAAGCGCCGGTGCCGAGCTTTATGCTGAAAGATTCACCGTGCTTTATCGGTCTGAAGAAAAACGAACCGGCCCTGAAAGCGAAAGTGGATGCTCTGATTGAGCAAGGGATCAAAGACGGCACGCTGAATGGGCTGTCTGAGCAATGGCTGAAGGCCCCGCTGCCGGCAAACCTTGGCGTATAAGGCATGTCTGAGCAACTGCATTTTTCTGAGCTCTGGCCGCACTGGCCGGAGCTGCTGGCAGGGCTGTGGGTCACCGTTCAACTGACTGTAATGGCGACCCTCGGCGGCCTGGCAATCGGTATTTTCGGGGCGGCCATTCGCAGCGGGCGGGCGACGTGGTTTAGCCGGATCTGGGGCGGTTACGTGGAAATCATCCGTAACACGCCGTTTGTGGTGCAGCTGTTTTTTATTGTTTTTGGCCTGCCCAATATGGGGCTGAAAATGACTGCCGGGGAAGCGGCGCTGCTGGCAATGGTGGTGAATCTGGGGGCGTACAGCACCGAGATTATCCGCGCGGGGATTCAGGTCACGCCGAAAGGGCAGTGGGAAGCCGGGCGGGTGCTGGGGTTAACGCGTTTGCAGACCTTTATCCGGGTGGTGTTACCGCCCTCGCTGCAACGCATTTATCCGGCGCTGGTGAGCCAGTGCATCATCGTGATGCTGGGCTCGTCGGTGGTGTCGCAGGTTTCTTATGAAGAGCTGACCTTTGCCGCCAACCTGATCCAGTCCAGAACCTTTCTGAGCTTTGAGGTTTATCTGGTGACAACCGGGATTTACTTAGTGCTGTCGATTACCCTGCGCCAGCTGATGATGGCGGCAGGACGCAAATGGCTGGGGGTGCAGGCATGATGACCACCTTTACCGACTGGGACATTATTCGCAACCTGCTGCTTGCCGGGCGCTGGACGGTACTGCTGTCGCTGGTGGCGTTTGTCGGAGGGGCGGTGGTGACACTGCCGCTGTTGCTGCTGCGCCTGACGGGCGGGCGCACGGTAAAACGCCTGATCCGCGGCTATATTGAGCTGTTCCAGGGTACGCCGCTGCTGATGCAGCTGTTCCTGGCCTTTTTCGGTGTGGCGCTGTTTGGCATCGACGTTTCACCCTGGACTGCGGCATCGCTGGCGCTGACGTTCTACACCAGCGCCTTTTTGCTCGACATCTGGTTTGGCAGTATTCGTGCGCTGCCAAAAGGGCAGTGGGAAGCATCGCGCTGCCTGGGGTTGAGCTTCGGGCAGACCCTGTTTCGCGTGGTGGCGCCGCAGGCGTTACGCATCGCTATCGCCCCCACGGTCGGTTTTGCCGTGCAGGTGATTAAGGGCACCGCGCTGGCGTCGATTATCGGTTTTATCGAGCTGACCAAAGCCGGGACGATGCTGACCAACGTCACGTATCAGCCGTTTAAAGTCTTTGCGCTGGTGGCGCTGGGCTATTTCATTCTGTGTTACCCGCTGTCGCGCTACAGCCGTTATCTGGAGACTAAATTCAATGCCTCTCATCACCATTAATCAGGTGCAGAAGTTTTACGGCGATAACCACGTGCTCAAGGGCGTGGATCTGGATATCGACATGGGCCAGGTGATTTCGATTATCGGGCGCAGCGGATCGGGCAAAAGCACGCTGCTGCGCTGCATCAACGGCCTGGAAGGCTATCAGGACGGCAGCATTAAGCTCGGCGGTATGACCATTACCGACCGGGATTCCCAGGCGCGTGAAATCAGCCGTTCGGTCGGGATGGTGTTCCAGAACTTCAACCTGTTCCCGCACATGACCGCGCTGGAAAATGTGATGCTCGCGCCGCGGCGGGTGCTGAAGAAAAGCGCCGCCGAATGCCGGGCGCTGGCGCAGCAGATGCTGGAGAAAGTCGGCTTAGGCGATCGCCTGGACTATTACCCGTCGAGCCTTTCCGGCGGCCAGCAGCAGCGCGTGGCCATTGCCCGTGCGCTGGCGATGACGCCAAAAGTTTTACTCTGTGACGAGATAACCTCTGCGCTTGATCCGGAACTGGTGGGCGAAGTGCTCAGGGTGCTGGAGCAGCTGGCGGCAGAGGGGATGACGCTGATCCTCGTCACCCATGAAATGAATTTTGCCCGCGAAGTGGGCGACCGCGTGGTGTTTATGCATCAGGGGAAAGTGTGGGAGCAGGGCGATAGCAAAACGCTGTTTGCTAACCCGCAGACCACTGAACTGAAACAGTTTATCTCCTCCGTGCGCGGCCTCAATTAACCTAAGGACACAAAGATGGACATCGCTCAATTTCCGCAAATCAATCCACCTCAGCGCCTGCTGATGGGACCGGGGCCGATCAACGCCGATCCGCGCGTGCTGCGTGCCATGTCGAGCCAGCTGATTGGTCAGTACGATCCGGCCATGACCCACTACATGAATGAGGTGATGGCGCTTTATCGCGGGGTGTTCCGCACCGAAAACCGCTGGACGATGCTGGTGGATGGCACCTCCCGCGCGGGGATTGAAGCGATTCTGGTGTCGGCCATTCGTCCGGGAGACAAAGTGCTGGTGCCGGTGTTTGGCCGCTTTGGCCATCTGCTGTGTGAAATTGCCCGCCGCTGTCGCGCCGAAGTGCACACCATTGAAGTGCCGTGGGGGGACGTTTTCACGCCGGATCAGGTTGAAGATGCCATCAAACGCGTGCGTCCGCGCCTGCTGCTGACCGTGCAGGGCGATACCTCAACCACCATGCTGCAACCGCTGGCCGAACTGGGGGCCATTTGCCGCCGTTACGACGTGCTGTTTTACACGGATGCCACCGCATCGCTTGGCGGGAACCCGCTGGAAACCGATGCCTGGGAACTGGATGCGGTCTCGGCCGGGATGCAGAAATGCCTCGGCGGTCCGTCCGGTACTTCGCCTATTACCCTGAGCGCGCGGATGGAAGAGGCGATCCGCCGCCGCAAATGCGTTGAGGAGGGCATTCGCACCGACGCCCACCGCGACGGCGACGAGGAGATGATCTACTCCAACTACTTCGATCTCGGCATGGTGATGGACTACTGGGGGCCGGAGCGCCTGAACCACCACACCGAAGCCACAACCGCCCTGTTCGGCGCCCGCGAATGCGCGCGGCTGATCCTTCAGGAAGGGTTGGATAACGGCATCGCCCGTCACAAGCTGCACGGCGATGCGCTGCTGAAAGGTATTCAGGCGATGGGGCTGGAAACCTTCGGCGACCTGAAGCACAAGATGAACAACGTGCTGGGCGTGGTAATTCCGCAGGGCGTGAACGGCGATCAGGTGCGTAAGCTGATGCTGGAAGATTTCGGTATCGAAATTGGCACTTCGTTTGGCCCGCTGCACGGCAAGGTGTGGCGCATCGGCACCATGGGCTATAACGCCCGCAAGGACTGCGTGATGACCACCCTGAGCGCGCTGGAGTCGGTGCTGAACTACCTGAAATTCAGCACCACGCAGGGTGCCGCCATGCAGGCCGCGTGGGACCACTATCGCCGCGAGACGCCGCAATGAACCCGGCGGCAGAACGGGTGATGGCGCGTGCCGACGCGCTGGCCGCCATCAGCGAAACCCCGGATGCGCTGACAAGGGTGTATCTCTCGGCGCAGCATTTACAGGCCAACCAGCTGGTCGGGCAGTGGATGAGCCAGGCGGGCATGACCGTCTGGCAGGACAGCGTGGGCAATATTTGCGGGCGCTATGAGGGGGCGCAGGAAGGCGCACCGGCGGTATTACTCGGCTCGCATCTGGATACCGTGCGCAATGCCGGGCGATACGACGGGATGCTCGGCGTACTCACCGCCATTGAAGTGGTGGACAGCCTGCATCAGCAGGGGCGGCATCTGGCGCAGGCCATCGAAATTGTCGGTTTTTGCGATGAAGAAGGCACCCGCTTCGGCATTACCCTGCTGGGCAGCCGCGGCCTGACGGGCACCAGGCCTGAGAGCTGGCTCGATAAATGCGATGCCAGCGGCGTCAGCGTGGCGCAGGCGATGGTGCAGGCGGGGCTTGATCCCGCCCGCGTGGCGCTTGCCGCCAGAAACAAGGACGATTTCAGTGCCTATCTGGAGCTGCATATCGAGCAGGGACCGTGTCTGGAGCAGGCACAGCTGGCACTGGGCGTGGTAGAAGCCATTAACGGCGCACGCCGTCTGAACTGCCGCTTTACCGGTGAGGCAGGCCACGCTGGCACCGTGCCGATGGCCCATCGCAAGGACGCCCTGGCCACCGCCGCCGAATGGATGGTAATGACCGAAAGCACCACGCAGCTGCACGGCGGCAATCTGGTGGCAACGGTTGGGGAGCTGCGCTGTTTGCCCGGCGCGGTGAATGTGATCCCCGGCGAAGTGGCGCTGTCTCTGGATATTCGCGGCCCGCAGGATGCCCCACTGGATGCGCTGCTCAACGAATTACTGGCGCAGGCGCAGGCCATCGCCGCCCGTCGTGGGCTGGATTTCAGCGCCGAGGAGTTTTACCGCATCGCCGCTACGCCGTGCGATGCCCGTTTACAGGCGTTGCTGGGGGAGGCTGTTGAATCAGTCCAGGGGCGCACGCTGTCACTGCCCAGCGGTGCCGGGCATGACGCCATCGCCATGGCGGAGCGCTGGCCCGTGGGGATGTTGTTTGTGCGCTGTAAAGGCGGTGTCAGCCACCATCCGGCGGAGTCGGTGATGGCTGAAGATGTCGCGCTGGCGATTGAAGCATTTAAGGGTGCGGTTGAGAGGCTGGCGAGTTAGGCCACTGAACGCACCGCATCTTCGATATCTGCACTGACGCGGACATCCTGTTCGTCAAAGACCATGCAGTGACGATCGTCGAAGGCCACATCAATCTTCTGCCACGGGGCGAACTTCACGTCTCCTGGCAGCAAGATTTTAACGTTGTCGTGGCCGTAGCACTGACCAAACAGGTAGGTGTTGTTCCCGAGGCGCTCCACCACTTCACAGTTAAATTCCAGCCCCGTACCCTGGCGAGTGTCGGTGGTCAAATGTTCCGGGCGAATGCCCAGCGTCACCTGGCTTCCCGGCGTCAGCGGCGTGGTGGTCAGGGCAAGCGTCAGCGATTTCTGCTGCGACAGCCGCACGGTCAGCTCGCCCGGTTGCCAGGCCTCTACCGTGGCCGGCAGGAAGTTCATCTTCGGTGAGCCAATAAACCCGGCCACAAACTTGTTAACCGGCTTGTAGTAGAGATCCATCGGCGCACCCATCTGCTCAACCTTGCCGTAGTTCATTACCACGATTTTATCGGCCAGGGTCATGGCTTCAATCTGATCGTGGGTGACATACACCATGGTGGTTTTGAGCTCCTGGTGCAGGCGGGCCAGATGCAGGCGCATCTCAACGCGCAGTTCCGCATCCAGGTTTGAGAGCGGCTCATCGAACATAAACACGCGCGGGTTGCGCACGATGGCCCGGCCAATCGCCACGCGCTGCCGCTGGCCGCCGGAGAGCTGCTTCGGTTTACGGTCCAGCAGATGGGAAAGTTGCAGCGTTTTAGCCACCATCTCCACCTGATGGCGGATCTGATCCTTCGGCACCTTATTCACTTTCAGCCCGTAGCCCATGTTTTCCGCTACCGTCATATGCGGATAAAGTGCATAGGACTGGAACACCATCGCCACGCCGCGGTGTGACGGGGCGACATCATTCATCACTTCGTTACCAATTAATACTTCCCCGTCGCTGATCTCCTCCAGACCGGCAATCATGCGCAGCATGGTGGATTTGCCGCAGCCGGAAGGGCCAACAAAAACGGCGAATTCGCCGTCCTCAATGTCAAGATTCACGTTGTGTAAGGTAACGGTGTCGCCAAAGCGTTTGGTGACATTCCTCAATTGTATGTTCGACATCAGTGTTCCCCGAGTAAGTCGCCAGTTATGTTTTACGTATAACAAATATGTTTAACATGGCTGGACGGCGCAATTTGTCTGCACTGACTATAACTTCCAGTATTCACGCGCCCTATACAGATATTCCATTAATGTTATGACGATCACACAACTTACAGTTTTTTGTAGAGTTATCATTATGTGAAGGGTAGCGTATAACAAACCAAATGCATTTGACGTCATACGTACACCACCGGTTTTAACAGGTTGTCCGGCGAAGGTGGGTGATGTTTGAATGCGATAAAAACCATAAATTGTTATACCTTCACATGAGGTTGATAATGAAAAAGAACATACTCGCTGCTCTGATCCTCTCTACGCTCGCGGTGCAGGTCCACGCCACCACGCAGCTTAACGTCTGGGAAGACATCAAGAAGTCGTCCGGTATTAAAGATGCGGTCGCCGATTTTGAAAAACAGTACGACGTGAAGGTCAACGTCCAGGAAACACCTTACGCTCAGCAGCTGGAAAAGCTGCGTCTGGACGGCCCTGCAGGGATTGGCCCGGATGTGCTGGTCATCCCTAACGATCAGCTAGGCGGCGCCGTTGTGCAAGGGTTATTAACCCCCCTGAATCTGGAGGCTAAGCAGACCGAACAGTACACCCCGGCCTCCATCAACGCCTTCAAAATGGATAATGCCCTGTACGGTGTGCCAAAAGCGGTCGAAACGCTGGTGCTTATCTACAACAAAGATTTGATTGATAAGCCGCTGAACTCGCTCCAGGACTGGTATGACTTTTCTAAGCAGCAGCGCGCGAAAAACCAGTACGGGCTGCTCGCCAAATTTGACCAGATTTATTACAGCTGGGGGGCAATCTCCCCGATGGGCGGCTACATCTTTGGGCAAAACGACAAAGGCGGCTATAACGCCAGCGACGTAGGTCTGAACAAACCGGGCGCGGTAGAAGCCGTCACGTATCTGAAAAAATTCTATGCGGACGATGTCTTCCCGGCGGGGATCGTCGGCGATAACGGCCTGAACGCCATCGACTCCCTGTTCACCGAGAAAAAAGCGGCCGCCGTGATCAACGGCCCGTGGGCGTTCCAGCCGTATGAAGCGGCAGGGATCAACTACGGCGTGGCGCCTCTGCCTACGCTTCCGGACGGTAAGCCAATGAGCTCCTTCCTCGGGGTGAAAGGCTATGTGGTCTCGACCTGGAGCAAAGACAAAGCGCTGGCGCAGAAATTCATCGAATTCATCAATCAGCCTCAGTACGTGAAAACGCGCTACATCGCGACGCGTGAAATCCCGCCGCTGACGGCGATGATTGACGATCCGGTTATCAAGAATGACGAAAAAGCCAGCGCCGTAGCGGTGCAGGCCGCACGTGCCACCGCCATGCCGGGCATTCCTGAAATGGGTGAAGTCTGGGGGCCGGCCAACGCCGCGCTGGAGCTGAGCCTGACCGGTAAACAAGATCCAAAAGCTGCGCTGGATAGCGCGGAAAAACAGGTTCAGATGCAGATCGAAGCCATGCAGGCCAGCAACCAGTAATTTTCTGTTGTCGCAGAACGGGAGTACAGGCTCCCGTTCTTTTTGAAAGGAGTTGTCTGTGAGTATCATCCCGGAAAATTTTGCCAAACCGCGCGCTGCCGGGCGTCACGCCTGGACCGGCCTGCTGATGGCTGTCGTACCCGGCTTCGGTCAGTTCTATCATCGCCAGTGGCTGAAAGGGATTATCTTCCTGGTGCTGCTTGCCAGCTTTATCGGCGTATTTGCTGATTTTCTGCGTGAAGGGCTGTGGGGGCTGGTGACGCTGGGCGAAGAAGTGCCGCGTGACAACTCCATCTTCCTGCTGGCCGAAGGGATCATCAGCGTGTTAATCGCCGCGTTTGGCGTGATGGTCTGGTATCTGTCGATGCGTGATGCGTGGGTTAACGGCCGTAAACGCGATGAGGGCCTGCCGCTTAACAGCGTGCGCAAACAGTACCAGATGTTGCTGAGCGACGGCTTCCCGTATCTGATGATCACCCCGGGTTTTATCCTGCTGGTGTTTGTGGTGGTTTTCCCCATTCTGTTCGGCTTTGCCATCGCCTTTACCAACTACAACCTCTACCACACGCCGCCGGCGAAGCTGGTGGACTGGGTTGGCTTTAAGAACTTTATCAATATTTTCACGCTCTCCATCTGGCGCTCGACCTTCTTCGACGTACTCCAGTGGACGGTGGTCTGGACGCTGCTCGCCACCACGCTGCAATGCTCGGTGGGCGTGCTGTTGGCTATCCTGGTGAACCAGAAAGATCTGCGCTTTAAGCCGCTTATCCGCACCATCTTTATTCTGCCGTGGGCGGTGCCGGGCTTTGTCACCATTCTGGTATTTGCCGGGATGTTCAACGACTCCTTCGGGGTGATTAACAATGCGATTCTGGCCTTCTTTGGCATTGCGCCAAAAGCCTGGATGACCGACCCGTTCTGGACCAAAACGGCGCTGATTATGATGCAGACCTGGCTTGGCTTCCCGTTTGTGTTCGCCATGACCACCGGCGTGTTGCAGGCGATCCCTGAAGATCTGTATGAAGCGGCCACGATGGACGGCGCCAGCAGCGCGACCAAACTGCGCACCATTACGCTGCCGCTGGTACTGTACTCGATTGCGCCGATCCTTATCACGCAATACACCTTCAACTTCAATAACTTCAACATTATCTATCTGTTTAACAACGGCGGGCCGGCGGTTGTCGGGTCGAATGCGGGTGGGACCGACATTCTGGTGTCGTGGATCTACAAACTGACGATGTCCTCTTCGCAGTACGCGATAGCGGCGACCATCACCATCCTGCTGTCGATTTTCGTCGTCGGCCTGGCGCTGTGGCAGTTCCGCGCCACCAAATCTTTCAAAAATGACGACATGGCGTAAGGGACGTAACAATGGCTCAATCACCAAGTATTAAACGTGAGAAGTGGGTACGCCTCTCGCTCTCCTGGCTGGTTATCGTGCTGGTGTCGACGATCATCATTTATCCGCTGGTGTGGACGGTCGGGGCGTCATTCAACGCCGGTAACAGCCTGCTCAGCTCGTCGATTATTCCGGAGAACTTCTCGGTCCAGCATTACGCCGACCTGTTCAACGGCCAGGTGAACTACATGACCTGGTACTGGAACTCGATGAAAATCAGCTTCTTGACCATGGTGCTGACCTTAATCAGCGTCAGCTTTACGGCCTATGCGTTCTCGCGCTTTCGCTTTAAGGGGCGCCAGAACGGCCTGATGCTGTTCCTGCTGTTACAGATGATCCCGCAGTTTTCGGCGCTGATTGCCATCTTCGTGCTGTCGCAGTTGCTGGGGTTAATCAACAGCCATCTGGCGCTGGTGCTGATCTACGTCGGCGGCATGATCCCGATGAACACTTATCTGATGAAAGGCTATCTCGACGCCATTCCGAAAGATCTGGATGAATCCGCGCGCATGGACGGGGCCAGCAACTTCCGTATCTTCATCGAGATCATCATGCCGCTGTCCAAACCGATTGTGGCCGTGGTGGCGCTGTTTTCCTTCACCGGGCCGCTGGGGGATTTCATCCTCTCCAGCACCATTTTGCGCACCCCGGACAAATACACCTTACCCATCGGGCTTTATAACCTGGTGGCGCAAAAAATGGGTGCCAGTTACACCACCTACGCGGCAGGCGCGGTACTGATTGCAGTGCCGGTCGCGATCCTCTACCTGGCGTTGCAAAAATACTTCGTCTCTGGCCTGACCTCCGGGAGTACAAAAGGATAATCATGAAAAGACTCAAACCCGCCTTGCTTGCTGTTTGCCTCTCATGTGGCCTTGCCGCGAGTGCTTTTGCTGCGGATGCGGTGAAAACCCGTCCGTTTAACGCCATGCCTGCGGATTTTATTAAGGGCGCGGATATTTCGACCCTGCTGGAAGCAGAACAGCACGGCGCGAAGTTTTATAACCAGAACGGCCAGCAGCAGGATGCGATCGCTATCCTTAAAGCGAACGGCGTGAACTATGTGCGCCTGCGTTTGTGGGTTGACCCGCAGGATGCCGAAGGCAATACCTACGGCGGCGGCAGTAACAACCTGGAAAACACCATTACGCTTGCGAAGCGCGTGAAAGCGCAGGGCTTGAAGCTGCTGCTTGATTTCCATTACAGCGATTTCTGGACCGATCCGGGTAAGCAGTTCAAACCGAAAGCCTGGGAAAAGATGGATTACCCGCAGCTCAAAACGGCGATCCACGACTACACCCGCGACACCATTGCCCGCTTTAAGAAAGAGGGCGTGCTGCCGGACATGGTGCAGATTGGTAACGAAATTAACGGCGGAATGCTGTGGCCGGAAGGGAAAAGCTGGGGGCAGGGCGGCGGCGAGTTTGATCGCTTAGCCGGGTTACTCAACGCCGCCATTGGCGGGATGAAAGAGAACCTGACCGGTGGTGAGCAGGTGAAAATCATGCTGCACCTGGCGGAAGGGACCAAAAATGACACCTTCCGCTGGTGGTTTGATGAAATCACCAAACGTGACGTCCCGTTCGATATTATCGGCCTGTCGATGTACACCTACTGGAACGGCCCGCTCAGCGCGCTCAAAAGCAATATGGATGACATCAGCAAGCGCTATAACAAAGACGTGATCGTGGTGGAAGCGGCCTACGGCTATACGCTGGAAAATTGTGATAATGCCGAAAACAGCTTCCAGGCCAAAGAAGAGAAGGACGGCGGCTATCCGGGCACCGTTCAGGGCCAGTACGATTATATTCACGATTTAATGCAGTCCGTCATCGACGTGCCTGACCATCGCGGGAAAGGTATTTTCTATTGGGAGCCGACCTGGATTGCCGTTCCCGGTACCACCTGGGCGACCAAAACCGGCATGAAATATATCCATGATGAATGGAAAGAGGGAAATGCCCGCGAAAATCAGGCGTTATTTGATTGCAAAGGAAAAGTGCTGCCGTCAATAACGGTATTTAAATAGTTTTTAATCTTCATTCAGGATGTATTTATGATGAATAAATTTGCGCCTTTAAGTTCAAAGGTCGCTGCGTTATTGCATGGCGCCGACTATAACCCGGAGCAATGGGAGAATTACCCCGGGATTATTGAAAAAGATATCGCCATGATGAAGCAGGCGAAATGTAATGTCATGTCGGTCGGGATATTTAGCTGGGCGAAACTTGAACCGCGCGAGGGGGAATATGATTTCGCCTGGCTGGACAGTATTATTGAAAAACTTTATGCGGCAGGTATTCATATTTTCCTGGCGACGCCAACCGGCGCGCGCCCGGCATGGATGTCGCAAAAATACCCCGAAGTGCTGCGCGTGGGGCGCAACCGCGTACCCGCACTGCATGGCGGGCGTCATAACCACTGCATGACGTCTCCGGTGTACCGCGACAAGACGCTGAAAATCAACAGCCTGCTGGCGGAACGCTATTCGCAGCACCCGGCGGTGCTGGGCTGGCATATTTCGAATGAGTACGGTGGGGAATGCCACTGCAATCTGTGCCAGGAACGTTTCCGCGACTGGCTGAAGGCGCGCTATACAACCCTGGATGCCCTGAACCATGCGTGGTGGAGCACCTTCTGGAGCCATACCTACACCGACTGGTCACAGATTGAATCACCGTCGCCGCAGGGAGAGGTGTCGATCCACGGCCTGAACCTCGACTGGCGACGCTTTAACACTGCGCAGGTGACCGATTTCTGCCGCCATGAAGTGGCCCCGCTGAAAGCCGCGAACGCGGAACTGCCGGTGACGACCAACTTCATGGAGTATTTCTACGATTACGACTACTGGCAGCTGGCCGAAGCGATCGACTTTATCTCCTGGGACAGCTACCCGATGTGGCACAGGGAAAAAGACGAAACGCAGCTTGCCTGCTACACCGCCATGTATCACGACATGATGCGCAGCCTGAAGGGCGGCAAACCCTTTGTGCTGATGGAGTCCACGCCGAGCACCACCAACTGGCAGCCGACCAGCAAGCTGAAAAAACCGGGGATGCATATTCTCTCCTCGATGCAGGCGGTGGCCCACGGTGCAGATGCGGTGCAGTACTTCCAGTGGCGCAAGAGCCGCGGGTCGGTGGAGAAATTCCACGGGGCGATTATCGACCACGTGGGTCACCTTGATACCCGCGTCGGGCGGGAAGTGACGCGCCTTGGCGAAATGCTTGAACGCTTGCCGGATGTCGTGGGCTGCCGTACCGAAGCCCGGGTGGCGATTATCTTCGACCAGCAAAACCGCTGGGCGCTGGACGATGCCGAAGGGCCGCGCAACAAGGGGATGGAGTACGAAAAGACCGTTAACGAGCACTATCGTCCGTTCTGGGAGCAGGGCATCGCGGTGGACATCATTGACGCTGACTGCGATCTCAGCCCGTACGCACTGGTCATCGCGCCAATGCTCTACATGGTGCGTGAAGGCTTTGCCGAACGCGCAGAAGCGTTTGTCGCTGCGGGCGGGCATCTGGTGACGACCTACTGGAGCGGGGTGGTGGATGAAACGGACCTTTGCCATCTGGGCGGCTTCCCGGGGCCACTGCGTAAGCTGGTGGGAGTCTGGGCGGAGGAGATTGACTGCCTGGATGACGGCGAACGTAACCTGATCCAGGGGCTGGCGGGTAATGCGTCAGGGTTGCAGGGGCCGTATCAGGTTCGTCATCTGTGCGAGCTGATCCACGCTGAGTCCGCGCAGGTGCTGGCGACCTACCGCGACGACTTTTACGCCGGCCGGCCTGCCGTCACCGTGAACCGCTTTGGCAAAGGTAAAGCGTGGCACGTGGCCTCGCGCAACGATCTGCCGTTCCAGCGTGATTTCTTCGCCGCCATTATCAACGAGCTGGCGCTGCCGCGGGCCATCGAAGGCGATTTCCCGCCGGGTGTGGTCGCAACAGCGCGCACGGACGGTGAAACCACCTGGGTCTTTGTGCAGAACTTTACCGCCCAGCAGCAGCTCGTCACGCTGCCGCAGGGGTATACCGACTGCATGACAGACGCCGCCGCTGCGGGTGATACCGTGCTGCTGGCGTGGGACTGTCGGGTGCTCAGGCGTAAAGCGTAGTTGATTTTCTCCCTCTCCCTGTGGGAGAGGGGTGGGGTGAGGGCATCAGACTGCACCGCCCGGGCAAAAAAGCACAGAACGCCTGCTCCCCGAGCAGGCATTTTTTTATCTGCATAAAAGAGAGGCGTATTATGGACAGTCAAATTACTCAGCGTTTAATTCCTGCCTTTGGCGGCGACGATAATATCGAGCACATTGAAGCCTGTATTACCCGCCTGCGCGTCACGGTAAAAGATTTAAATAAGGTTAATTCAAAGGCGTTACAGGATGAGGGGGCGCTTGGCGTGATTATTATCGGTCAGCAGGTTCATGCGATATTTGGCAGGCAGTCTGATACCTTGCGTCAGTTATTAGAAAAGCACTTTAATCATTAAATATAAAAAAGGGATAGCCAAAATAATGGCTATCCCGAAACAGGAGAATAGACTGCCAGTTGTTGGAGATACAATAACGATTAACGCATTTTAAAAATTAATTACCACCAGGCTTCGACCTGCACGCCAAAGTTCCAGGTATTATTTGCAGTACCATCTTCGAAGGATTGCCCTTTCTCAGAGTCATTCAGGTAAGAAGCAAACACGCGCAGCTCAGGACGCGACATAAAGTCGGGACCATCGGCCAGGCCCAGGGCAATGGTGTACTTCTCGCCGCTCTGCTTGTATTTCGAGCCGTCGGTATAGGTATCTTCCTGGTAGAAGCCACCCACTTCGCCAATCAGACGGACATATTCCGTAAACTGATACTGGGCGCGGCCGACCAGCGAGACAAGGCGTGATTTGTCGGTGTACTGCGTGGTGTCATCCGCCGAGCCCCAGGTCAACACGTGGTTGAAGGAGAACTTGTCGGTGATCGGAATCAGGCCGGTATTGATCACGCGGTAGCCTGTCGCATCGTTCACGTAGTTCCACATGTCATACCAGCCGCCACCCTGAGACACCATGTTCTGCGCCAGGCCTTTGTTAGCGTACTGCAACACCAGCTTGTTATAGCCGCCAAACATATCCTGGCTGATCTCGCCGGTGACCATCACGCCGTTATCGGCTTCATACAGCCCGCCATACTCCTTCTGCTTGTTGGTCGGGTTTGGCATGGCGTAATCAATACCCACTTCGGTCCAGGCGCCTGCCCACGGTTTCCAGCCGGCATAGCGAAGGTCGATATAGTTAATATTCACGTCGTTGTCGCCATCTACGCGGTAGTCGACATCGTTGGCATCGCCACGGATCCAGGCTACAGAGACGGCGCCCGGGCCGAGGGTATAGTTCTCAATACCCGCACCGGAGCCGGAGATGTTCCAGTATTTGGTGTCGATAATGTGCAGGTCATGACGCTGGTAGTAACGCTTCCCGCCCCAGATGACCGCATTGGGATCGCCCGGGATCAGGCCTTTGATCTGGAGATTTAACTGACGCAGACCAAACTGTGCATCGTCACCAAAGGTGGTTTCGTTATCGTTTGAACCGTCAGAGACCATGCTCACCATGCTGTCGAGGTAGAAGCTGACGTCGTTCTTTTTGTACACCTCAGAACCCAGCTCCAGCTCGCCGTAGGTATCGGCTTCGTTACCCAGACGGCCAATTTTATTTTTTTGCCACTCCTCCATCCCACCATCCCGTGAGACGCCCACACCGGAGCGAAGATATCCATGAAAATCAATCGGTACAGAAGACGCTGCAAACAGCGAAGGAGACGCTAACGCGGCAGCCAACGCAACGGATACAGATCGGATCGTCGTGTTCATTGTTACCCTCTTATTGTTTTGTAATACGTTCACAAATCCGCAGTCATAAAATGCCTAAACCTGTTGTCTGGCAATTACACGATCGTGAATGTGTGATTAAGTGCAAATAAAATAGACAATTTTGTTACGATTAATGAGATGCGCCATGAAATGTGGCATTGTGAGCGTCATACTTTTTGATGGTGTTAGGCACATGAAAAGATAGCAGGGTGCGTTTTTTTACATCGCCCCTGTTACAATCAGCGCATAACAACATAAGGAACCGGACCATGAAGTCGAAAAGCGCGACGTTAGAGGATGTGGCACGCCATGCGGGCGTCTCCTATCAGACCGTGTCCAGGGTACTGAATAAATCTGCCAATGTATCCGAAGCCACGCGTCACAAGGTGGAGAAATCCATAGAGTTATTGCGGTATGTTCCAAACCGACTGGCCCAGCAGCTGGTGGGTAAGCAGACCCAGACGGTCGGGCTGGTGACCATTTCGCTGGCCTTACACGCCCCTTCACAGGTGGCGGCAGCGGTCAAACGCTACGCCAATATGGAAGGATACCAGGTGCTGATCTCAATGATTGATGAGAACGTCAACCATAGCATCCAGGATTCCATTAACGAGCTGAAGTCTCAGCTGGTCAGCAAAGTGATCGTCAACGTCCCGCTGGAGGCCGAACAGGCGCAGAAAATCGCGACTGACAATGACGATATTGTCTGTCTGTTTCTCGATGTGGACCCGTACAGTTCCGTGTTTAACGTTTCGTTTAACCCGGCAGATGGCACACGCGCCAGCGTCAAATATCTCTACGAACTGGGCCATCGGGAGATTGCCCTGCTGGCCGGGCCCGAGTCATCTGTGTCGGCACAGCTGAGGCTGAAAAGCTGGATCGAAACGCTGAAAGGCTATGGTCTGGAGCCGGCAACGGTCATTCGCGGTAACTGGGATGCGCAAAGCGGCTATTCCGGTGCCCTGCAAATGCTGCGTGAAACGGCACAATTTTCTGCCGTGCTGGTCGCCAACGACCAGATGGCGCTCGGCGTATTGAGCGCTTTCCATCAGCAGCAAATTTCCATTCCGGCGGAGAAGTCGGTGATTGGCTACGATGGCACCTACGAAAGCTCGTTCTTCTACCCGGCGTTAACCACGGTATCGCTCGATCTGGATTTGCAGGGCAAAGAGGCCGTGCGCCGCATTCTGGACAGCGGCGACGACAATGCGCTGCGCATGTCGTCGATTCTGCCTGCCCGGCTGGTGGTGCGTCAGTCTACCGGGCAGAAAGGGGAGAAGGGGAAGAACCTGCAAGCGCTGGCTCAGCAGCTGCGCGAGATAGCGCATCAGCTGGGTGATATGTAACGGTGTGGGCACCTCAGCCAGAGGTGCCCATCGCATCAGGACAGCCCCAGCGTGTACTGGGCAATTTTGAAGTAAATAATCAGCCCGGTGCCGTCGATAAGCGTGGCGATAAACGGGGCCGACACCACGGCAGGATCGATGCCGCAGCGCTTGAGCACCATCGGGATCACGGACGAGACAATTGCACTCCACAGCGTAATGCAGACCAGCGTCAGGCTGACGATAAGGGTGATTTCCATACCGATGCCCATCATCCAGGCGCGAACGCATCCCGCCAGCCCCAGAGTGACCGCAATCATTAACGAGGTGGTCATCTCTTTTCGCAGCACCCGCCCGACGTCACGTAAATGCACTTCGCCCAGCGCCATCGCACGCACCAGCGTGGAGGTGATCTGCGTGCCGCTGTTGCCGCCGGTACCAATCAGCAGAGGAATAAAGAACGCCAGGGCGATGGCGGATTCCAGCGCCTCTTCAAAATGCTGGATAACCGAGCTGGTGTAGGCTTCGGCGATAAACAGCAGCAACAGCCAGACGGCGCGTTTTTTCCACAGGCTAAATGGACTGGTTTCCAGATAGGGTTTTTCCAGCGGCAGCGTGGCGCCCTGGCGCTGAGCATCTTCGGTAACGTCGTCTTCCAGCAGATGCGCGATTTCACGCTCGGTGAGGCACCCGACCAGTTTGCCGTGCGTGACCACCGGAACCACATCCGCTCCGCCGTGAGCCAGCAGCCCGGCAACGGCAGAACGCTCATCTTCCGGTTTTAGCTGAATAAATTCCGCTATCATCAGCGCCCGGACCGGTTGCACCGTATCGACGGCCTGCAATAATTTGCGCACGGCAATCATGCCCGCCAGACGCCCCTGATCTTCGATAAAAATATGCGACGGAATATCATCGTCGTTTAATTTTTCGAAAAACTGTTCACGTGCCAGCGCCACGCATAATGAAATATCGAGAACGATAAAATCGGTATTCATATATTGCGCGACTGCGCTTTCAGTGAATGCCAGATTATTGTTGTGAATGGAGTAAGACATAGTAAATTCCCTTTGAAGAATAAAATCTCTCAGGGGCGAGCAAGACAGGGCATGTCGAAGAGGAGATCCCCACGTCCTGGGTTCAGCACTGTACACCGTATCCCGTAAGGGAAGTTATACTGACAAAGCCTTGATTCGACAGTGCCTGTTTTACCCTGTGCCGGTTCTCTCGAACCCACCAGAGCGATAACGTGTATTTGTACAGGAGCCTCGCCATAACGAGATCGTTGTAAACGAGAGGGATAATACGCTTATTTTTCCAGGCTGCTGGAGAATCTAAATAATGTTTATGAAATGTTTAGACCCGTATTTTATCAGCAGCGTTGAAGTATTATTTAAGGTCAGTCCTTTTAAATAGATAAAACAATAATCAGGCGGGGATAAAATATGGAGTGGTTAAACAATTTACTCAGCCACTTTGCCGTTCATCCCGCGCATCTGTTTGCCTTGCTTTTTGTGATGGCGCTGAGCAAATCGACGGTGCTTGTCTCGTCGGTACTGCCGCCCGCATCGGTGATGCTGATTGCGGGTATTAGCGTCAGCCAGTCGGCGCTGCATCCGGGCCTGACATGGCTCGCGGTGGTGATGGGCGCAGCGCTGGGGTCAGTGGTGAATTACCATATTGGTCAGCTGATGGGGCAGTCGCGGCTGGTCACGCGTTTTACGACCAAACATGCGGATAAATTTTTGCGCGTGCAGCACCAGCTGCAAAAAAATGGCGTGGTTGTGCTGTTCACCGCCCGCTTCCTGGCGGTATTGCGTTACATCGTGCCGCTGGCGGCGGGGACGCTGCGGGTAAGCGCCGTGAAGGTTTACGTCGTTAGCCTGCTTTCTGCCGCGGTGTGGGCGGCGCTGTATGTCGGTGCCGTGACCGGCATCAGCGCCTTCTGAATTACAGACTCCCTGTTCCGCCATCCACCAGCAGTTCCGTGCCGACGGTATAGCCCGATTCATCCGACGCCAGATACAGCGCGGCTTTTGCCAGCTCCGTTGGTGTGCCCATGCGCCCCAGCGGCACCAGATTTGCGATATCACCCTGCAAGGCTTTTTGTGCCTCTTCGCTTAACCCCAGTTTATGCAATGCCGGGGTTTCAACCGGGCCGGGGCTCAGGCCGTTAACACGAACTCCGCGCGGTAAAAGCTCTGCTGACAGGGTACGCGCCAGAGAGAGCAAACCGGCTTTGCTTGCCGCATACACGCTGCTGGTGGGCAGGCCGATACGGGCGCTGACCGAACCGCATAAGATCACCGACGAGGGGTTATTCAGCAGCGGCAGCAACGCCTGAATCAAAAAGAACGGGCCTTTAAGGTTGATGCGCATCAGCCGGTCCCAGGCCTCTTCCTGCCACTCTTCCAGCAGACCGTGAGTGACATCTCCGGCGTTGATAAACACCGCGTCCAGCCGTGGCCAGCGGGATGTGAGCGTCTCCGCCAGTGCTTTCTGTACCGCGATATCACCGGCATCGGCAGGAATAACCCATGCGCTATCCCCAAGGATGCGCCGGGCTTCGGCCAGGGTTTCCGGGTTGCGCCCGGTGACGGCCACCTGCGCCCCTTCGGCAATAAATTCCTGTGCGGTCGCCAGCCCAATGCCGCTGGTTCCGCCCGTAATCAAGGTGTATTTACCTGCTAAACGTCCCATGAATGCCTCCTGAATTCGCTCTGGAGAAAGCACTATAGAAACGTTAGTATCGAAAGGAAACCAGGTACCATTTGGATACTAAAGAGGCAAGAGGTGTGCTATGGCGGAAATACTCACTGAACCCGGCGAAAAAAAATCTGCGGTCCACGCCTGCCCGATGACGCGGTTTGTGAATCTGATTGCGGGCAAATGGGCGATCCCAATCCTTTACCGGCTGATTGTGCTTAACACTCCGGTGCGCTTTGGCGATCTGCTGCGTGCCGCGGCGCCCATTACGCAAAAAGAGCTGACCAAACAGCTGCGTTTGTTCGAACAGCGCGGGCTGGTGTCGCGCACCGTCTACCCTGAAATCCCGCCGCGCGTGGAGTATCAGATAACCGAACTGGGGCTGACGCTTCAGGACGCGCTTTCCCCGCTGGCCGCCTGGATGAACGAGTATGGCGACCAGCTGGAGCGCTAAATCAGTGGCTTAAATAGCGTGGGGCCGGTTCACCGGTACGCGCGCTGGCAAACAGCTCCAGACGTGCGGCCTCGAAGCGTTCCCATAACCGGATATCGTGCATCGGCGGGATGGTGATCAGCTCGCCCTGATCCAGCCCGGCAAGCGCGGCATCCACCAGGTTGTCGGTGGTCATGACCGAGCCTTCTGGCAGGTCGGTAATGGCGACGCCGGACAGATCCCAAATCTCTGTTGCCGTGGCGGCAGGCAATACCGCCTGAATACGCACGCCACTTTCGGCAAACTCTTCCTGCAACCCGCGGGTGAAATTGAACACCCAGGCTTTGGTGGCGCTGTAAAGTGCGCTGCCGGCGCGGGCGTGAAGGGAAAGCACAGAGGCAATGTTGATCACCGTACCGCTGTTGTTCTGCGCCAGACGCGGAAGGATGGCGTAGGTTAAGCGCATCAGCGCGGTGGTATTCAGGGTGTTGATGGCCTGATGCTGCGCAACATCGCCGGATAAAAAGGGTGCCATCTGCGCCGTTCCGGCATTGTTCACCAGCGTATCAATGCGGGTGTCGTTTCTCAGTGTCTCTTCAACCGCGCGAATGCCGTTTTCATCGCTCAGATCGGCGGTCAGGATCTGCACATCGACCCCGTAGCGGCCGGAAAGGTCTGCCGCCAGCGCCTGAAGACGGGCTTCACGACGGGCCACCAGCACCAGGTTGTAGCCGCGTGCCGCAAGACGATCGGCATAAACGGCACCGATCCCCGAAGAAGCTCCCGTGATTAAAGCGGTTGAATGTTGCGTAGTCATGGCGTGTTACCTCAAAGCGATAGGGTTAATTGGTTGCATGTTGAAACTGAATTCACTGTGAGATATTTGGTTTTATAATGCAACCACTTTGCGCGATATTTTTTATTCCTGCTGACAGGGAGAGGGTTAATCAGGGTTTAACTCACTGACATTACGGGAGTTTAAGCTCGATATCTTCTGGCGACAGTTCACGGCCATCGTTGGCAACCAGCGCCAGTTTGCGCAGCGGCTGTTGGTTTTTGACATCGACCAGCACGCTGCCTGGCTGGTTCTGGCTGAACAGGAATTCATTCCCCCATTGCGAGAGCGCAACCAGCACCGTTTGCAGGGCGCGCCCTTTGTCGGTAAGCACATATTCCTGCCAGGCGCTGCCGTCAGAGGCGGGCTGGAGCGTCAGAATGCCTTCCTCGACCAGCAGTTTGAGGCGCGCGGTCAGCATGTTTTTGGCGATCCCGAGGCTTTTCTGAAACTCGCCGAAGCGTTTCACGCCGCGCAGCGCATCGCGGACAATCAGTAACGACCACCAGTCGCCGATGATGTCCAGCGAACGGGCGACAGGGCAGGTGCTCTCTTCAAGGCGGGTACGTTTCACAGCGGCTCCTCCGGGGTAGTATGGTTTTATTATAAAACTAATCTGCGTCATGGGTAAGGGCGTTATTCATCAGTTTGAGAAATGCTTCCCGGAAAAATGTCATAAATCTGTCACACTTAAGCGACATTAAAACCGAGTGAGGATTTAGGGATGAGAAAAGCACTACTCGCTGTTGCAGTGGCAGGGACCCTTTCCGTGACCTTTGGCGCCCAGGCGCAGGACGCGCCGGAAGGATATCAGTTAGAGCAAGTTTTAATCATGAGCCGCCACAATCTGCGCGCGCCGCTGGCCAATAACGGCAGCGTACTGGAACAATCCACGCCGAATAAATGGCCGGAATGGGATGTGCCCGGCGGGCAGCTCACCACTAAAGGCGGTGTTCTTGAAGTGTATATGGGGCACTATATGCGCGAATGGCTGGCCGGGCAGGGGCTGGTTACCACCGGGGAATGCCCGCCAGCAAACACCGTTTATGCCTACGCCAATAGCCTGCAACGCACCGTGGCGACCGCGCAATTCTTTATCACAGGGGCTTTCCCGGGGTGTGACGTGCCGGTACATCACCAGCCGGAAATGGGAAAGATGGATCCCACCTTTAATCCGGTTATCACCAACAACTCGCCGGAATTCCGCGATAAAGCGCTGAGTGCAATGGCGTCGGAACGGCAGAAAATGCAGCTTGATGAAAGCTACAAACTGCTGGAACAGATGACGAACTACGCCGAATCGCCATCCTGTAAAGAGAAAAAGGTCTGCTCGCTGACCGAAGCCAAAGACACCTTCAGTGCCGATTACGAAAAAGAGCCGGGCGTATCCGGGCCGCTGAAGGTGGGGAACTCTCTGGTGGATGCGTTCACCTTGCAGTACTACGAAGGTTTCCCGGCCGATCAGGTGGCGTGGGGCGAGATCAAAACCGATCAGCAGTGGCGGGTGCTGTCGAAGCTGAAAAATGGCTATCAGGATTCGTTATTCACTTCGGGTGAGGTGGCGCGCAATGTGGCGAAACCACTGGTGAAATACATCGATAACGCCCTGGTGACCGAGCAGGGGAAAGCCGCAAAATTAACGCTGCTGGTGGGACACGATTCCAACATCGCCTCGCTGCTGACGGCGCTCGACTTCAAACCTTATCAGCTGCATGACCAGTACGAACGCACCCCGATCGGCGGCAAAATTGTCTTCCAGCGCTGGCATGACAAGAACGCCAACCGGGAGCTGATGAAAATCGAATACGTTTATCAAAGCACTACGCAGCTGCGTAACGCCGAAGTGCTGTCGCTGAAATCACCCGCGCAGCGTGTCACGCTGGAGCTTTCAGGGTGTCCGGTGGATGATAACGGGTTCTGCCCGGTAGAGAAGTTTAATACAGTGTTAAACAACGCGGCGAAATAAGAATGGCCCCCCGCGCAGGCGGGGGGAAACGTTCAGACGTTTTTACGTTCGATGGTTTGCTCACCCCAGAAGAGTGAGTCTTTGTCCGTTTTATTGAAGGCGCGCATCAGTACCTCATCACTGCCTTCTTCCCAAATCTGCTCGGCCAGCTTTTCGTCATATTTTGCAACTTCAAAAATGGCCTCGGCGATTTCTGGAGAGGTATTACGTAAACTTGCCCATTCGCCCACGCGGTGAGCTTTGGATTCCTGTGTTGGCATGATTGTCCTCCTGTTTGGCTTAGCCGTTCAGTTTTTTGGCAAGACCCGCGACATGTTCACCCTGGTAACGGGCGATAGCCAGCTCTTCATTACTTGGCTGGCGTGAACCATCGCCACCGGCAATGGTGGTTGCGCCATAAGGTGTACCACCACGAACCTGAGACACATCAAACAACTCCTGAGCGCCATAGCCGATTGGCACAATCACCATGCCGTGATGCGCAAGAGTGGTCCAGGTTGAGGTGATGGTCTGTTCCTGGCCGCCGCCGGTACCTGTGGAGCTGAATACGCTGGCGAGCTTGCCGTATAAGGCGCCAGATGCCCAAAGTCCCCCGGTCTGGTCGAGGAAGGTTCGCATCTGCCCTGACATATTGCCGAAGCGGGTTGGGGTGCCGAAGATGATGGCATCGTAGTCTGCCAGTTCTTGTGGGGTGGCCTGCGGGGCATTTTGTGTTTTCCCCCCGGCTTTGGCGAAGGCCTCGGCATTCATGGTTTCCGGTACGCGTTTCACCACAACCTCTACGCCATCCACTCTGTTTGCACCTTCTGCAACTGCGTGAGCCATGGTTTCAATGTGTCCATACATGGAATAATAGAGCACCAGAACTTTTGCCATTTTGCATTACTCCTCGTTTGTTTTTTCTGACAGCGGATCGCTGCGTTCATTTAAAGATAAGTCGTGCTGGCCAGACTGCAACTCTGTGCATCATTTCTTTGATTTATAACAAGTTATTTATTATCTGGCGCTGTAGCAAAATGAAACATATTTACGAAAACGAAATTCTGGAATGATAAGAAAGGCTTATTGATAACCGCGCAACTCGTCCCGGGGAATGCGGGGGATCATGTTGCAGAATATTACCATTTACGCCCGGGACAGGGGCTTTCCACTAAGCTTAGTTTCACGCGACGTAAATAGTGGCGCGGCCATTCGTCGTCAGGTGAAAGAATCCTCTTTTACTGAATGCAGTATGATGTCTAATGTTTCACACTCTGGAGGTTAGAGATGGCAAACCATCGTGGTGGTTCAGGTAATTTCGCTGAAGACCGTGAAAGAGCATCAGAAGCAGGTCGTAAAGGTGGCCAACACAGTGGGGGTAACTTCAAAAATGACCCTCAGCGTGCATCTGAAGCAGGTAAAAAAGGGGGTAAAAACAGCCACGGCAGCAGCAACAAGTAATACGCCGGGTTGATCCTCTGCCGCCGGGGGCTCCCGGCGGTTTTTTTATTTCTGCAACATTGAACTGTAACCAAAGGCAACGCACACTAGAGGATTGACCTCTATTGCTGGTGCACCATGTCGTCTTCTCGTTTCAAATTCTCCGTAAAACCGCAGGAAGCCATCCTCATTCTGATCACCATGTTCTGGGGCGGGACTTTTCTGGCCGTCCAGTATGCGGTCACCCTGAGCGATCCTTTCTTCTTTGTCGGCCTGCGTTTTGCTACGGCAGCGATTGCCGTGGCGCTGATTTCACTGAAAACCTTACGGGGGTTGACGCTTAAAGAGCTGAAGGCCGGGGTGGCGATTGGTATTGCCATTGCGATGGGCTACAGCCTGCAAACCTGGGGCTTGCAGTCTATCTCCAGCAGTAAATCGGCGTTTATCACCGCGATGTACGTGCCGCTGGTGCCGCTGCTGCAATGGCTGTGTCTGGGCAGAATACCGGGGCTGATGTCCTGTATTGGCATTGTGCTGGCGTTTATCGGCCTGATCCTGCTGGCCGGGCCGGGCGATAACCTGCTGGCGCTGGGGCCGGGGGAGATAATTACCCTGGTCGGCGCGGTGGCGATTGCCGCTGAAATTATTCTGATCAGCGCCTGGGCCGGGAAGGTGGACGTGAAGCGGGTGACCGTTGTGCAACTTGCGACTGCATCGCTGGTGGCGTTTGCCGCCATGGTACCGGCGGGGGAATCTGTGCCGCCGATGTCTACCGGGCTTGTGGTTGTTGCGCTGGGGCTTGGGATCTTCAGCGCCATTATTCAGGTGACGATGAACTGGGCGCAGCGCAGCGTTTCCCCGACGCGGGCAACGGTTATCTACACCGGTGAGCCGGTCTGGGCGGGTGTGTTCGGGCGCATTGCCGGGGAGCGTTTACCGCTGCTGGCGCTGGTGGGCGCAGCCTTTATCGTTGCCGGTGTACTGGTGAGTGAGTTAAAGCTAAAAAAACGACGTAAGGCAATAGCCGGGTTGGGCGCTGAACAAGGGGCAGATAGCTAACATGCCCGGCGGCGCTTCGCTTGCGTGGGCCTACAATGGGCATGTAGGCCGGGTAAGCGTAGCGCCACCCGGCAAGAAAGCGGCACTTATTTCAGGTTGAGGGGGTGATGGCTTCCGCTTGCGCTTCATCCCCTTTCCGGCGGCTCAGCAGGGCGTTTAACAAAATAGCGCCAAACGTTGCCGTACCAATCCCGCCAATGGTAAACCCGCCCAGCGTCAGGGCGAAATCACCCGCGCCCAGCACCAGCGTGACTGCCACCATAATCAGGTTGCTGTTCTGGCTAAGATCGACCCGGTGCTGAACCCAGATACGCGCCCCGGCTACGGCGATCAACCCAAACACCACAATGGATGCCCCGCCAATTACCGGTGCCGGAATGGTGTGGATCAGCGCGCCAAATTTCGGTGAGAAGCCTAACAGCATGGCAATCACGGCCGCCGCGACAAAAACCAGCGTGGAGTAGACTTTGGTCACCGCCATCACGCCGATGTTTTCGGCGTAGGTTGTCACACCGCTGCCGCCAACAGAGCCAGAGAGCATGGTCGCCAGCCCGTCACCGACAAACGCGCGCCCAATGTACGGATCCATATTGCGCCCGGTCATCCCGGCAACCGCTTTCAGGTGGCCCAGGTTTTCAGCCACCAGGATCACCGCCACGGGAGCGATCAGCATCATCGCCTGTCCACTGAATACCGGGGAGGTGATCTGCGGCAGGCCAAACCAGGCGGCGTTGTGGATCAGGGTAAAATCGACCGGTTTGCCAAAGCCGAACACGTTCGCCAGCAGGGCATAAACCAGACACGCCGCAATCAGCCCGACCAGGATCAGCAGACGCTGGATCATGCCGCGCGTGAACACCGCCACCAGGCCGATGCACAGTACGGTGATCACCGCCATCCAGCTTTCAAACGGTGAGCCAGAGACGCTTTTGACCGCAATCGGGGCGAGGTTCAGGCCGATGGCCATTACCACCGCACCCGTCACTACCGGCGGCATCATCCGCTCAATCCATTTGGTGCCGGTTTTCATCACCACCAGGCCAATCAGGGTATAGACCAGCCCACAGGCAATAATGCCGCCGAGGGCCACGCTCAGGTTCGGGTTGATCCCCTGGCCGTTAAACCCGGTGGTGGCAATCACCACGCCCACAAAGGCGGCGCTGGAGCCAAGATAGCTGGGCACGCGCCCGCCGGTGACAAAAAAGAACAGCAGGGTACCGATACCCGACATCAGAATGGACAGGTTGGGATCAAGCCCCATCAGCATAGGCATCAGCACCGTGGCGCCAAACATGGCCACCGCGTGCTGCACGCCCATCACCAGGGTCTGTGCTACAGGGAGTCTCTCATCCGGCGCGACCACGCCGCGTTCTGAAGAGGTCGATTTCAACTGCCAGTGGGGAAATCCGAACATTGCCATGAGCTGTCTCCTTAAGGAGGGTTAACAGGCGGGTCGCAGGAGCGCGTGATAGCCGCGGTCAAACCACACCAACCCCTGCGGCGCGGGGTGGCGAACTATCGAAACAATGTCGCAAAACAGGATGTCGTGCGTGCCCACGCTGACCACCTGGCTGATGCGACAGTCAAACGAGGCCAGCGCATCTTCAAGACGCGGGCAGCCTGTTTCGCCGGTCTGCCAGCGGGCGGCGGCGAAGCGCTCTTCCATCGGCGTTTTACCGCCGAACAGGTTAGAGAGTGGCTCTTGCCCGGCGCTGAGCGTGTTGACGCACAGGGTGCGATTCTCGCTAAACGTTGGCCAGACGGATGCGCCGCGATTCAGGCACACCAGCAGCGTGGGCGGAGAGTCGGTGACGCTGCACACGGCGCTGGCGGTGAACCCGGCCATGCCGGAGGGGCCGTCCGTGGTGATGATATTGACCGCCGCACCCACGCAGGCCATCGCATCGCGAAAGGTTTGTTTATCCGGTGTGTTCATCCTCACTCCTTATGCCAGACCACAGGCATCTTCAAAGGCCAGGCGCGGCAGGCGCCCGTACAGTTTGCTGCTGTCGCCATAGCCGATGTTGATCAGCAGATTGCTTTTCAGGGCGGTGCCGGTGAAAAAGGCATCGTCCACTTTTTGCCGGTCAAAGCCGGACATCGGCCCGGTATCCAGCCCCAGGGCGCGACAGGCGAAAATCAGGTATGCCGCCTGCAGCGAGCTGTTGCGAAAGGCCGTCTCTTCGGCGAGCGCCGGGCTTGAGGTAAACCAGCTCCGGGCATCGCCGTGCGGGAACAGGGTGGGCAGGCGCTCGTAAAATTCACCGTCCCAGGCCACGATGGCCGTGACCGGCGCGGTAAGTGTTTTCTCCAGATTGCCGCTGGAGAGCGCCGGGCGAAGCTTCTCTTTTCCTTCGGCGCTTCTGACAAATACAATCCGCGCAGGTGAACAGTTGGCGGAGGTGGGGCCCCATTTCATCAGGTCGTACACTTCCCGCAGCAGCGCATCGCTGACCGGAAGATCCTGCCAGCCGTTATGGGTGCGCGCCCCGGTAAACAACGTATCCAGCGCAGTGGGGGTAATGGCTTCGCTCATTGTGGCTCCTTACAAAGCGGGTTCAGGGCTGTGCAACAGGCTGGCAAGCCCGTTCAGCAACAGGGTGTTAAAGGTGTCGGGTTCGGTCACGTTGCAGGCGTGCCCGCCCTGGCGCATCACCACCTTCTGGCTACCGGGAAGTGCTGCCTGCAGTTCGGATGAACAGACCGAGGGGACCAGCAGATCGTCCGCCGAACAGATGATGTGCACCGGGCAGCGAATGCGCGCTGCGTGGCGGCTAAAGTTGGCCTGTTTGAGCGCGGTTAAGCGGCGCAGCAGGTTGTGTTTGCCCTGAAAATGGGCCAGCGCCAGAGACTCTTCGGCTTCCATGCGCGGTGCGCGGGCGGCCATCCAGTCTGCCGGATAGAGAAACAGCGGCTGCGCTTCTACCCACGCCTGCGCGCCCCCGGCGTGAAGCAGACGTTCGCGGATCTGAAAACAGCGACGGGTATGGGCATTGAGCGACAGCCAGCCGTTGACGCACACCAGCGCGGTGACGGCATCGGGGTTATCCAGCGCCAGTTGCAGGCCAATCAGCGCCCCCAGCGCGTGGCCCACCACGCAGTAACGGGAGATCCCCGCGCTGGCCAGCGCCTGCGCAAGCTCCTGCGCCATCTCGGCCATGCTGTACCCTTCCGGCAGGGTGTCCGGGTTATTGCCCGTGCCCCGCTGGTCGTAGCACACCACCTGGTACTCCTGTTCCAGCCGCGCAAGCTGCGGCAGCCAGTAGCTGCCCCCGCCGCCCAGCCCGGCTATCAGTACCACGGCGGGCGCGCCGTCGTACGGGGGCGGTGATACAGAGAGTTTCATGGCAACCTCACTTCGCAATGTGCGCGACAGTGGCGATTTCAACCAGCGCGTCGGGCTTCACCAGCCCGCACTGGATGCAGAACCGCGCCGGTTTATCGCCCGGGAAGAACTCAGCGTAGATTTCGTTAATCGCGGCGTAGTTTTTCCAGTCGGTGATAAAGATGCTGTTGAAGGTCACGTCCTCCATCGTGCCACCCGCGGTTTCGATCACACCTTTGATCGTTTCCAGCACGTGACGCGTTTGCGCCTTTGGGTCGTTGATAAACACCACGTTGTTGTCTTTATCAAACGGCAGCGTGCCGGAGACATACACCACGCCATCGGCAAGCGTGCCGGGCACAAACGGGGCGATAGGGGTGCTGGTGCCCGGTGGAATAATCACGGATTTTGGCATTGTGGTGCTCCTCAGGCGATACGGGCTAATGACGGCGGATTAAGGGCATCGCAGAAATCGGCGACGTTACTCACCCAGCCAAAAAAGGTTTCGATATTAAACAGGGCCGCTTTCTGGGCGAACTCCGGCCCGGCCTGGTGGGTGGCGTCTTCCAGCACCACGCCGAAATATTCGAGGAAAAAGCCATCGCGCAACGTGGACTCCACGCAGACGTTAGTGGCGATGCCGGTAAAGACCAGATGGCGGATGCCCCGGCTGCGCAGCAGGCTGTCGAGCGGGGTGTTGAAAAAGCCGCTGTAGCGCGGTTTGGGCAGTACGATATCGCCCGCCGCAGGAACCAGTTCATCGACCAGCTGGTAATCCCAGCTGCCTTTCGCCAGCAGCTTGCCCTGTAATTCTGGCTGTTTGCGCATGGTTTTCAGGGCGTTGGACTTGTGGAAGTTGGGCGAGCCGGGGCCGCCGGCTTCTACGTACTGGTCATCCCAGCCGTTCTGGAACCAGATAATCAACATGCCCGCCGCGCGTGCGGCAGCCACGGCGGTTTTGATGTTCTCAATCACCGGTTTGGTGGCGGAGACATCAAAACCGGCCAGATCCAGATAACCGCCCTGGCTTGCGTAGGCGTTTTGCATATCCACCACAATCAGCGCGCTGCGCTGGGCGTCGAAGGTGATGGCTTCCGGGCGAGCGTCAAGCGTGGTCATTACGCAACCTCCTTTGTGATAGCGGGAATATGGGCGCGGCACTGCATCAGCGGCTGAATACGTTCGCCGAAGGTTTCAACGCCCGCCAGGAAATCGTCAAAGGTGAGCAGGACGCCTTCAGCGCCTGGTACTGCGGCCACTTCATCCAGCATTCGGGCGACATTGGCATACGAGCCAACCAGCGTGCCCATGTTGATGTTCACGGCGGAGGTCGGGTCAGCCATCTGGCGGACGTTGGTATCTGAGCCGGAGCGGGTATCTTTCTGGCTCTGTTCGGTGAGCCAGCTCAGTGCCTCGTCGTCGGCCCCGGCTTTATACAGTTCCCATTTGGCGCGCGCGGCGTCGTCGGTTTCATCGGCTATCACCATAAACAGCACGTAGGAGCCGACATCGCGCCCGGTTTTGTCGGCGGCTTCTTTCATGCGTGCCGCCGTGGGGGCGAAGGCCGCCGGAGTGTTCACTCCTTTGCCAAAGCAGAAGTTGAAATCGGCGTATTTCGCGGAGAACTCCATCCCTGCATCGCTCTGCCCGGCGCAGATCACTTTCATCGGCACGGACGGCTGCGGGCTGACGCGACAGTCGTTCATGGTGAAGTAGTCGCCTTTAAAATCGCTTTTACCGGTGCCCCACAGGTCGCGCAGTACCTGCACGTACTCGGTGAGGTACTCATAGCGGCGCGAGAAATATTCGTCGCCCGGCCAGATACCCATCTGGTCATATTCCGGTTTTTGCCAGCCGGTAACCAGGTTGACCCCAAAGCGGCCACCGGAGATGGAATCGATGGTGGAGGCCATCCGCGCCACAATCGCCGGAGGCAGGGTGAGGGTGGCGGCGGTGGCGTAAATCTGGATGCGGGACGTGACAGCCGCCAGCCCGGCCATCAGGGTGAAGGACTCCAGGTTGTGATCCCAGAATTCCGTCTTACCGCCAAAACCACGCAGCTTGATCATCGAGAGCGCAAAATCGAAATGGTAGTGCTCCGCTTTTTGCACGATAGCCTTATTCAGCTCGAAGGTCGGCTTGTACTGCGGGGCGGTGGTCGAGATCAGCCAGCCGTTGTTACCGATAGGTACGAATACGCCAATTTTCATCACGAACCTCTCTTCATCACAGTGTGGGGTGAAAGTCAGACGTGGCGTTGCATCCTGCATATCCTGTTCAGCCTCGTGAAAAGGGTTTTGCAAAGGGGATGCCAGTTTTTAAAATGGCTTTGTTATTAAGGTGTTAATGCGAGGTTGGCAAAATGAGTGCAAATAAAGTGGACTAAATGGTCAAAAGAAATGCACACAAAACAGGCAACGGTGCGCGATGGCGGTGCAGGGGCGAGGAGGGGAATGCAGCACGATCCCGGTGCGGGCCGGGATCGCAGGTTAGCGTTTATTGTGGCTTCACAGCACCGTTCATGCGTCTGGGCTCCGGCAGATCGCCCGTATCATTCAGTGCCCCCGGGAACGTCGACAGCCACGCTTTCACCTTCTGTTTATTGGTATGCACTGCGCTCAACCCTTCTAAACAGCCCCACAGCTCGCGGGTATTCTGCGGGGTGATCACAATGCAATCCGGCATCACGCGGATTTTAACCGCGCGGCCATACGCAAACCCGGCGCGGGACAACCAGTCACCGGACAGCGGCAGATAGTTATGCTCCATGCGTGTATACAGCTCAGCGCATGATGCACCCGCTTCATCCCGCGCATGAACTCGCCCTGAATGGGTCGGCTCCCCGTGCAAGTCCCGCGGGTTCTTTTTGCGTACCTGCTCGCGAATTTCTTCACCATTTTCAAATACTGCATTTTCCGTTTGGGCAACAGCCCGCTCTGGCATAAAATTCTTCGCAGCCATATTCAACTCCTGATTAGTTGTTTGTGGTTAGCGGTATAAGGGTGGTGGAACACCTTTATATCGCGATCTTGGTTATCTACTTTTCTCTATAAAACTCACTGTTTGTGGTGGCGGTTTCAGTACGTCGATTATACCCCTATGGATAAAAACACAGGGGTAAAAATGTCGGGGAAATGGTGAAAATGCGAGGCTGCTCGAGGAAAGGTGGGAGCGGGAGCGATAAGCGGAAGTTCTCCTTGAAGGTAAACCAGTCCGCTTGCCTGGATATCTCTGAAAGAGAATCTTCTACTTTGCTAGGATACATACAATTCTTTCTTCAAGATTTAGAATCGTTATACAATTTCATGGTAAATTCCAAAAAAAGCTATACGCATAGGGTAGCATAGTGTCGGATTAAGGTACTCGTCAGAGGTTTAAGGTTTAGCCTCGTTGGCATAGCGTCAGTGCGGTTTTTGATGAATTACTTGGACTCCCAGATTTTACACCGAGCATCTACATGGTAAACCAACTAAAGGACCTGTCTGTAATTGACTGCGGCGCTCTTGGTTGGCCTGAAGTAGATGAATCTGATTACCCTAACAATAAAGGTTGAGCATGGAAGAAACAATTATAAAATTCGGTAAACAATTGGATTACTCTCTGATTGAAGATTTCAGAAATGTTGTGAATGAAGGGGAGTTTGCATATCACTATTTTGTAAACAAAGACGGGAAAAATCAGTTTAGTCCAATGTGCTCTTGCATGGATTGGATTAGTGTATCTATAAGATACATTATACATTTCCCCGCCTTTTCTGATGACATTGATGTTAAGGCGATGCAATTTTATTCTCTGGTTTCATCTATAGACATTGTTGTAGAAGCTGTGACGCAATTACATCGCATTATAATGGATGAGGGCAAAAAATTACAAAAATGGCCTTTCAAAGGCTCTGCAAATATTTTCACTAACAAGGTGGAGTATCTGTCCAATAAAGATGATGATGGATATTTTGGAGAGATAAGGTCGATTTTTGGTGCTCACCCAACTAACTTACGAAATGATAATGGGGAAGGTTTATTTGCAAGTTGGCCGCATCCTCACCCTTTCAACATGAAGGATTTTACAGTTAGCATTTACAGCAATCGACCAGGTAGTGATGATTTTATATTTGGTATCAAAATTGATGAGGTGTTAAAGTATCTAAATGAGCGTTATTCCTACATTGCTGTGTTGAAAAATGTACTTCTTGGAATTCGAAAGCACCACTATAAAAAACTCAGTAAAATAATTATCCCGACCACTGAAAATATTCATGATGAATTACGGGTTCTACATGATGAAGTCGAGGCAAGACAGAATAACGATTATTACAGAATGGAGTTGCATGATATAACTCATTTGTTTACGGGGGAGGTGACGGAGGCTCATCTTATTGATGAGGCCAAGGCTTTCAGGGATAAATTGTACCCCATAGTCGCTGAGATACGAAAAAATTTACAAAATATGAATCTGGTTGATTTGACCACTACTAAAGGGGTAATGGTTTCACGTCTTCCGGGTGGGGCTATGAATTATGAAATTCCAAAGATTTTTAGATGGTTACACTCTGAAAGCGCTGATCTAATGGCGAAATATTATATCAAAAGCTTAAATAAATATTCGAATGATAAATATTGTTTCAACATGGAGGATAATGCCAGTACTACTTTGTTGAAGCTCAGGATGATGATGTATAGTTCCCAAGTGAGCAAAGATTAACATCTCTTCGTTAATAAATTTGTTTATTCTGTCATATGGTGGGCTGTCACTGCCATCGAGATTTGGAAGTTAATCATCCGAATGAGGGCGAGTAATGAGTGATTACGATGATTACGTAAAGTGGCAACGGCAACAGGCCAATGTAAAAGCGGGGCGTTCTGCTGGAAATGATGGAACCTTTCATGAGGCATTAAAACGTCCCCGTTACGGGGAACCAGACAGTGTGACCACGAAGGAGTTAGAGAATCAAATTGAAAACTCCTCGCAAATGTCAGAAGAGGGCTGTGTGCAGCAACCCACAATCTACACTGACCAGACCGGAAAAAAGTTCAGGTTTATTTTTGGGCAAAGGGTTTACTTTGACGAGTGATTTAAAAAGTGGGCAATAAGTCCTTTTTTTACGTCCGAAACTTCAAAAACGGGCCTGTAAGTGCTTCTCGAATCACAAGTGATGGATTCTTTAATTACAGAGAAAACGGCTTCTACATCGATTGGTCAAGGATTCTGTAAAGATGTGTCTATGGTGATCAGCGTAGGTCAGTAGTTTGTCTGAAAAATATCTGCTGTACAGGTGACTTAACATTGAACTTAACAGTAAGAACAGATGAATAAAGAGTAAAATGATTCCATTTTTTGACATTAGTTCACCTCAACACACTTTTGCATCACTGACACGTACAGGTTGATATAGCCTGAGCACGGCAGTCAGTCTGTGGGTATAATTTTTATCGTGTGTTTTATTCATACCTTTTCGCATCAAGTATCGGTAAGTTCGTGGAGTTGGTATTATGCTCGTCATCACTCAGTCCGGTTGGCAGTTGAAGGGTCTGCACAATCCGGGCTGAGTTTCCTTTAATAGATCTGTTTTTAAAAGCGGTTACTTCGACATCCATTTAATCCGAAACAAAAAATTTTACATCGATATCATAACTTGATGCCTGCAAAAGCCATGTATCAATAAGTTGATATGCTTGCAGTGATTCGGGAGATATTTTCCCAACCCCAGAAAATTGGCGTTCGAAATGTTTCTTCGAAAAAGCATTACCAATAACAATCCATATTTCTTTTCGAATTGATATCATGGAGCGACGCTGTTTAATTAAGTCGAGAACATCCTCTAATGAATGGTTATCATCAAATTTTTTATTATATAAGCGAATGCGGCTATTAAGCTTTACCCTGTTGTCATTTCCATTATCACTTGGCCAGCATTTTTTTAATCTTGAAAGGTTTGCATATTCAAGGGCTGAGTTTTGAGATATCAAGAAATGTATATTCTTTAATGCTTGACTTCCAACTTCCGTGATAGCCCCAGCAGAGGATTCTGGATTTGTAGTTTTACCGCATTTCACATGAACATATATTAATTTACTTTTCGAGGAAATTACAAAATCAGCAGGTTCAGTATCCATGTCCGTACATAAGATCATATCGACATCAGGAATATGTTCATAAAAATCCCCAAGCTCAGAGATTGTCGGGTTATAATTTCTCACATTTGATAGATTATCAATCAGACTAAATATTGAATTCACTCCGAATGCGGTTGGTGTTAAATGCGGAAGATCTTTTTCACTTAATGAAGGGTTAGACAGACATTTTAATGGATAAATCCTATCAAGCACAGCTTGACTTATTCCCCCATTTTCTGAAGGTAGTTGAAACTTGTAAAATATTCCATTCAAAAAGGTCACTCCTTTGTTAAATAATAATTTAACTGTATTGGCGTTAAAGATGTTTTCTGATGATACAATAGCGCCGTTTAAATATACGCTAACCCCATTGGTTTTAACTTCAAATTCATCATTTTTAAAATTAAAGGATATTTTATTATTTAAGCTTGATGCAATATACTGTCTATAATCAGATAATCTAAATGTAAATGGCGAAGGGATTTTTTTAATTATTCTCAAATTGATATCTTGAAGTTTAAAGAAAGAAATGCCTCTGTTATACATTTTAAATAAAAATGTGTTCTGAATAACAACTCTACAATTAGAGTGCTCCAACTCAAGGACGCCAGATATGGAACTAAAGTCAATGACACATGATATAGGTTCCTCATCTGGAGCCTCATCAATAGGTTGAGAGAAAGAATTCAAAAAATCACTATTCAGTTTATTATTACTATCGAATGTATATTTAATATCATCAATCCATGCACAAAAACCATCGTAGTCAAAATTTCTAAATTTTTGATCACTGATCCTTCCAGAACCTATGCCTAAATAATATGAAGATGCAATTTTATCATCTATGTTCAAATTAGAACCCTTCGCCGTCGTAACAGCATAACTTGAATTAGATTGTGGATGATTTGTACTTTCTAGGTTCTCACCAATGTAGGCAATCCCTTCAGCTTTTGATGAACTTCCTAATATTGCACGAGAGGTTGCTTGCGTAGTTCTGGATTTTTCTGTTTGAGCAAAAACCTTATAGAGAGTATCGGAATTTACTGCTCTACCTAGATTGAGGTCAGTCCTATGATTAAATCGACGACCACTGCTATCAAATATAGCAACTAACGTTCCAAGGTCTTTTACTATTACAATTTCTAAAGAAGGTTCAAAAAACAACCTGTCAATTAAAAACTTAGAGTTGTTAAAACAAACAGAAGTTATCACTCCAGTTTCTTTGTCATATTTTGATAAAGCTCCCTCTCTAGTAAACTCCCAATAAATCTTATCTATAAAATCAGCTAAATCAAAGTTAGGTAGTTTGTTTATAAAGCATACCGATGCTGAAGGGATAACTAAGGATCTTGCAGGTTCGAACTCAGAGAAATTGAATTTCTTTTTATACGAGGATTCAAAGTAACTATGTTCAGGAAAAGCATCCAAATAACTTTCTAGCAAAGAGGCAGTATTTAATGTATTTAAGAATTTTTCAGCAGAAGATTTCTCTGATATATAGCTATCGAACTCAATATAGTTATCCCAAAGCCTAATGTTCTTACTGTTTCCTAACTCAAATACAATTGGGTTATAATCACGAAATACCCTCACAACTCGACCAATTGTTTGAACTAACTCTTTGCCGCTGCCAACAGAATAGGTAAGGATTAGTATCTTTGCCTGCGGGAGATCTATTCCCTCGTCAAGCTTACGTTGATGGATGTAAACTTCATAATCAAGTTCATCAATTTTAGCTGGGACATAGTGTAAGTTATCATCTAGAGGTTCATCTTTGAACCGATCGTGAATTGCGAGTGTTTTAAATGTATCTTTAAGAAAAGAATAATATCTACAAATATCATCGAAATTTCGGCATTTTACAATGCAAACAGCATCTGGATTTTTTTCTCTAAAGTTTAGTATTTTATGTGTCAATTGTTCAGAAGTAATCTCCTCAAATGTTGGTTTAACTATAACTTTATCATTTATGGCCTTTTTATAAGTATATATAAAGGCGTGATTTACATCTATATCAAAACTAAATAGATCATTCCTATAAGGAGTCGCAGTTATAATTACTTTTTTTGATTCAAATTTCCGTATAACAGATCCCCATTGTGGTGATGGTTCAGCATGGCCTTCGTCTATAAGTATTAATTGAAAAGAGCTCTTTAGTCTATTTAAATCTTCTTCTTGTAAACTTGTAAGCTTTTGGAATGTGGTGCAATAGATACCATTAATAACATCTAATGAAATACCATTGATAACATCCTTTTTTACCAATGATGGTTCGTATTTATCTTGCAAGATTTTCTCAAAAAAACCTCCTCTTAGTTGTCTGTATAATTGATTACATACAGCACGTCTATGGCTTACGATTAAGATTTTATCAATTTTACTATAATGAGCAACACAGCATATAACCCCACTCTTACCTGAGCCAGTAGGTAAACTAATAAGGCAAGCACCTTCTGATGGTTCATCTAAATAATTTGATATGGTATTAATACTTTCGTTTTGACAATCTCGTAACATAGAGACTATTGATGCTGGAACTTCTACGTTCATTTACTTTCTCCATAGCTTTTGGATATGTGTAAGTCCGTTAAATCACTCTTAATAAAATACTGCGATAAATATTTGATATGCGTCACGTTTTCTGTTGTGAAATCTCTTATATCAATTTTTATATCACTTTCTAAGTATTCTTTCCAAAACAATATCTGAACCCTTCTGTAAAGTGTCATTCTTCTGAGTATTAACATTGTTATAGCCATGCTATAAGCGTCTTAGCGTGAAGTGTTAAACCTGTGGCGATTCACTATGACCTGCTCCCTTATGTTTAATTCAGGAAAATTAAGCAAAGCCCGCTTCTGCACGAAGCGGCCCGCCTAGAAAGATATAGAATCCGCTTATAACAACGTTTCACTCCCGCTTCCCCAAACAACCATCCCTCTACACTACGCGCCTCCCTTCTTTGCATTAGCACAACCCCCATCCCCCAAAATGTCGAGACACCCCCCCGCATTTGCTATGCTATGGCAAACCAATAAGGAGAGCGCAGATGACACAAGGTGCAGTGAAAACACCAGGTAAACGTTCGCAGGCGGTGAGTGCGAAAAAGCAGGCCATTCTGGGCGCGGCGCTGGATACGTTTTCGCAGTTTGGCATCCACGGCACGCGGCTGGAGCAGGTGGCAGAGCGGGCAGGGGTGTCAAAAACCAATCTGCTGTATTACTACCCGTCAAAAGAGGTGCTCTACGTTGCGGTGCTGCAACAGATCCTCGATATCTGGCTGGCGCCGCTCAAGGCGTTTCGCGAAGAGATCACCCCGCTGGTGGCGATTAAAGAGTACATCCGCCTCAAGCTTGAGGTATCCCGCGACTACCCGCAGGCGTCACGCCTGTTCTGCCTTGAGATGTTGCAGGGCGCGCCGTTGCTGAAAACTGAGCTGACCGGGGATTTAAAACAGCTGGTGGACGATAAATCGGCGATCATTGCCGGATGGGTCGCCAGCGGCAAGCTGGCACCGGTAGAGCCACATCATCTGATCTTTATGATTTGGGCCTCCACTCAGCACTATGCTGACTTTTCGGCCCAGGTCGAAGCGGTGACCGGCAAAACACTTCAGGATGAAACCTTCTTCCAGGACACGCTGGAAAACGTGCAGCGGATGATTATCGAAGGGATCCGCGTCCGCTAGTTCCCCTCACCCCAGCCCTCTCCCAAGGGGAGAGGGAGTTGTCCGTGCTCGTATTTTTGTGGGGATCCCTAACCCCTATTGGGAGAGGGCCGGGGGAAGAGGGCAGCTCAAATCGCCTTCTTCACACTGCATCATCGACGCCAGATACGCTTCGCGCTCGACGGTTTTCTCCGTCATACACTGGTTGATGATCATGGGCTGCACGCTGCCGCCCTCAGTACCCGACCCGACAAAAGCACAATCCGCATCACGCAGGGCGATCCACGCCAGCTGTGCCTTCTTTAACAGATCGCGCTGTGGCGCTGCCGCCCGTTTCATGGCGGCCTGGTAAGTCTGGTTGAGCTTCTTGTCTGCCGCCTGGTATTGCGATCCCGTGCAGGTGTTCAGCTCAAGCTGCGTGCTGGCGTTGCCGCACTCATCCGCCAGTGCGCTGGTGCTCAGCAGTAACGCGCCTGCGGCAATCAGTAATCGTTTCATCATTTGCTCCCTGTAAAAAAGCCGGATGCGCTGCGCTTATCCGGCCTGTGGTGACAGATGTCGCCCCGGTAAGCTTAGCGCCTCCGGGGGATTTTACACGATTAACCGATGGTCATCAGGCTGGCGTTACCGCCTGCGGCCGCGGTGTTGACGCTGAGTGAACGCTCAACGTACAGGCGCTCCAGCAGCAGGTTGGTTTCGCCACGGGCAAAGCCCTGCACCGACACAATCGGCCCACGACGCGATGCCACCTGCTCGCACAGTTCGCGCAGCTGGTCGGAATCACCGTGGTAGATAACCGCTTCGAAGTCCTGGCTGAGCAGTTCATCGGCTTTGGCAAAGTGGATACGCGCAGATACTGCTTTCGGCAACTGTTTCGCCAGGTCACGGTGCAGCCCATCTTCCGGCCACAGCACTTCACAACCCGTTGCCGCTGCGGCTGCCAGCTGTACCAGTGCATCCTGCTCGTTATCCGCCACGCACAGCACACGCTCACGCGGCATCAGCGTCCAGGTGTTGCGCTCGCCGGTTGGCCCCGGCAGCAGACGCTGCGTACCCGCCTGCGCCAGCTCGCCGTACTGCTGAGCAATAGCACGCAGTTCAGGACGTTTTTCCGCCCAGGTAATCAGGGCTTCCAGCGGCTGGGTCAGCACGGCTTTCAGCTGTGCATCCACAGGGCGTTCCGCATCCTGACGTGCCAGCGTCACGCCCAGCGCATTTTCGGGGCGGTTAGCCAGCAGGCGATACAGGTACAGCGGGCCACCGGCTTTCGGACCGGTACCGGATAACCCTTCGCCGCCGAACGGCTGCACGCCGACCACGGCACCTACCATGTTGCGGTTCACGTACAGGTTGCCGACTTTGGCGCTGCCGGTCACCTGGGCAATGGTTTCGTCGATACGGGTATGCACGCCAAGCGTCAGACCATAGCCGGAGGCGTTGATCTGCTCGATGAGCTGATCCAGGTTGTTACGGTTGTAACGCACCACGTGCAGCACCGGGCCAAAGACCTCTTTTTTCAGTTCATCGAAGCTTGCCAGTTCAATCAGTGTTGGCGGAACGAAGGTGCCGGTCTGCCACTCGCGCGCGTCTTCGCTGTTTTCACGCACGGCCTGGAACACCGGGCGGCCTTTGGCGCGCATCGTCTGAATGTGGTTTTCGATGTTGCCTTTGGCTTCTTCATCAATCACCGGGCCAATATCCGTGGTCAGGCGACCCGGGTTACCCATGCGGCATTCCGCCATGGCGCCACGCAGCATTTTCAGCGTGTGGTCTGCCACGTCATCCTGCAGACACAGCACGCGCAGCGCGGAGCAACGCTGGCCTGCACTGTCGAAAGCAGAGGCCAGCACGTCAACCACCACCTGCTCGGTCAGGGCGGAGGAGTCAACAATCATGGCGTTCATCCCGCCGGTTTCCGCAACCAGCGGCGTCGGGCGACCCTGTGCATCAAGGCGCGTGGCGATGTTGCGTTGCAGCAGCGTCGCCACTTCGGTCGAGCCGGTGAACATCACGCCGCGCACGCGGTTATCGGAGGTCAGTTGTGCGCCCACCGTTTCACCACGGCCAGGCAGCAACTGCACCACGCCCGCCGGAACACCGGCTTCGAGCAGGATGTTGATCCCCTGGGCTGCAATCAGTGGGGTCTGTTCCGCCGGTTTAGCCAGCACGCTGTTACCGGCGGCAAGCGCGGCCGCAATCTGGCCGGTGAAGATCGCCAGCGGGAAGTTCCACGGGCTGATACACACCACAGGGCCAAGCGGGCGGTGCGTTTCGTTGTCGAAATCATCGCGAACCTGGCCGGCGTAATAATGCAGGAAGTCCACCGCTTCACGCACTTCGGCAATGGCGTTGCTGAAGGTTTTACCTGCTTCACGCACCAGAATACCGATAAGCTGCTGCATCTGATCTTCCATCAGCACGGCGGCACGTTCGAGGATGGCGGCACGCTCCTGCGGCGGAGTGGCGAACCAGATTGGCGCGTTATTCACGGCGCTGTCGATAGCCTGGGACACTTCCTGCTCGCTGGCTTCACGCACGTAACCGACCACATCTTTCGGCTCTGCCGGGTTAACCACCGGCTGCATTTCGCCATCAGCCACCGGCTGCTCGAGAATAGGTTTGGCCTGCCATTTATGCAGCGCGCTGTTGAGCAGGGCAGAAGAGAGTGACGCCAGACGGTGTTCGTTCGCCAGATCCAGGCCAGACGAGTTCACGCGGCCCTGGCCATACAGCTCGCGCGGCAGGGCAATTTTCGGATGCGGCAGACCCAGCTGACCTTCCTGAGCGGCCATTTTCTCAACCGCCAGCACCGGATCGGCAACCAGCTCATCCAGCGGCAGCGTGGTGTCGGCAATACGGTTAACGAACGAGGTATTCGCGCCGTTTTCCAGCAGACGACGCACCAGGTACGCCAGCAGGGTTTCGTGGGTGCCCACCGGGGCATAAATACGGCACGGACGGTTCAGTTTGCCATCCGCCACTTTACCGGTGACCTGCTCGTACAGCGGTTCACCCATGCCGTGCAGGCACTGGAACTCGTACTGGCCCGGATAGTAGTTCTGCCCGGCCAGGCTGTAGATAGCCGCCAGCGTGTGGGCGTTGTGGGTGGCGAACTGCGGGTAAATCAGGTTCGGCACGCCAAGCAGTTTTTTGGCGCAGGCGAGGTAAGACACGTCGGTGTACACCTTACGGGTATAGACCGGATACCCTTCCAGGCCGTCCATCTGTGCGCGTTTGATTTCGCTGTCCCAGTACGCGCCTTTCACCAGACGGATCATCAGGCGACGACGGCTGCGGGTTGCGAGGTCAATCAGGTAATCAATAACGAACGGGCAGCGTTTCTGATAGGCCTGAATTACAAAGCCAATGCCGTTCCAGCCAGCCAGCTCTGGTTCGAAGCACAGTTTTTCCAGCAGATCGAGGGAGATCTCCAGGCGGTCGGCTTCTTCGGCGTCGATGTTAATCCCGATATCATACTGACGCGCCAGCAGGGTCAGGGACTTCAGGCGCGGGTAGAGTTCGTCCATCACGCGGTCGTACTGGGCACGGCTGTAACGCGGGTGCAGGGCAGACAGCTTAATCGAGATGCCCGGGCCTTCGTAAATTCCACGGCCGTTAGAGGCTTTACCGATAGCGTGGATCGCCTGCTGGTAAGACACCATATACGCCTGCGCATCGGCGGCGGTCAGGGCCGCTTCACCCAGCATGTCGTAAGAGTAGCGGAAACCTTTGTCTTCCAGCTTGCGGGCATTGGCCAGCGCTTCGGCAATGGTTTCCCCGGTCACGAACTGTTCGCCCATCAGGCGCATCGCCATGTCCACACCTTTGCGGATCAGCGGTTCGCCGCTCTTGCCGATGATGCGGTTCAGGGACAGAGAGAGGTTGGCTTCGTTATGGGTAGACACCAGCTTGCCGGTAAACAGCAGGCCCCAGGTGGCGGCGTTAACGAACAGCGACGGGCTGCGGCCAATGTGTGACTGCCAGTTACCGTTGCTGATTTTGTCGCGGATCAGCGCATCGCGGGTGGCTTTGTCAGGAATACGCAGCAGCGCTTCCGCCAGGCACATCAGCGCCACGCCTTCCTGTGAGGAGAGGGAAAACTCCTGGAGCAGGCTCTGGACCATGCCGGCGCGGCCGGAGGCGGTTTTCTGGTTACGCAGCTTTTCAGCAAGCTGATACGCCAGCTTGTGCGCCTGGGTGGCGATGGGCTCCGGCAGGCGGGCCTGCTCCAGCAGCATAGGGACGGCATCGGTTTCAGCGCGGCGGTAAGCCCCGGTGATCGCGGCGCGACTCACGGACTGCGGCAGGATCTGCTCGGCGAATTCGAGGAACGGCTGGTGATTCTCTTCTGCGGCGGTAGCCGCTTCTTCGCTTTCATTTGCCGCACCGCTCAGCAGGGCAGGCAGCTCTGGCAACCCGTCTTCGCTTTCCAGCCTTTCCAGATAATTAAAAATTGCCTGCTTAATTAACCAGTGCGGTGTGCGGTCAATGCGGGTCGCTGCGGTTTTAATCCGTTCGCGGGTTGCGTCATCCAGCTTAACCCCCATGGTGGTCATGCCCATGCCAAAACTCCTGTTGTTCTTTGGTCGTGTTCTGTTGATAGCGTGAAATATCCACCATGTTGCAACTTTGTGCAACCGTGTTAAATGTGACACGGTTTGCAAGCTGGAAAATGAATGGATTGTTAACGGACGGTTAGCTGGAAAAATAGCTGGCTTATGGTGCTAAAGCCTGTTTTTATGCGGCACTTAACACTTTTTAAAGGTGCAACCCGTAAAAGCGTGAGTGAGTGCAACCTATACGAAAGACGTATAAAACCAGGGATGAATTTGATGTAAATGCAGTGTTAAATCGTTTGTGTGCGAGCACTGCTTCCGGCAGGATACGCGCGGCCAACAGAAATACACATCATCATCACCCCGTTCCGGTGATGGAATAAAAGGCAGCCGGGAAGGTTGTCGATCAAATTATTGGAGTCTTTAAATGGCAATTAGCACACCGATGCTGGTGACATTTCTTATCTATATTTTTGGCATGATCCTGATAGGTTTTTTGGCCTGGCGATCAACAAAGAACTTTGACGACTATATTCTGGGCGGGCGCAGTTTAGGGCCAATGGTTACCGCACTCTCTGCGGGCGCATCGGACATGAGCGGCTGGCTGCTGATGGGCTTACCGGGCGCGATTTTCATCTCCGGCATTTCAGAAAGCTGGATCGCAATTGGCCTGACCGTGGGCGCATGGGTTAACTGGAAGCTGGTCGCAGGCCGCCTGCGTGTGCACACCGAAGCGAACAACAATGCCCTGACCCTGCCGGATTACTTCACCGGGCGCTTTGAAGATAACAGCCGCGTGCTGCGCATTATCTCGGCCCTGGTTATCCTGGTGTTCTTCACCATCTATTGTGCGTCCGGCATTGTGGCCGGTGCGCGCCTGTTCGAAAGCACCTTCGGCATGAGCTATGAAACGGCGCTGTGGGCCGGTGCGGCGGCGACGATCCTGTATACCTTCGTGGGCGGTTTCCTGGCGGTAAGCTGGACTGACACCGTGCAGGCAAGCCTGATGATCTTCGCGCTTATCCTGACGCCAGTGATTGTGATTTTCACCGTTGGCGGCTTTGGCGATTCGCTGGAAGTGATCAAACAGAAGAGCATCGAAAACGTCGATATGCTGAAAGGGCTGAACTTTGTCGCGATTGTATCGCTGATGGGTTGGGGCCTGGGCTACTTCGGTCAGCCGCATATTCTGGCGCGCTTTATGGCCGCTGACTCTCACCACACCATTGTTCATGCGCGTCGTATCAGTATGACCTGGATGATCCTCTGCCTGGCAGGGGCGTGTGCGGTAGGCTTCTTCGGTATCGCGTACTTCAGCAATAACCCGGCGCAGGCGGGGGCGGTGAATCAGAACGCCGAGCGCGTGTTTATCGAGCTGGCGCAAATTCTGTTTAACCCGTGGATTGCCGGTATTCTGCTGTCGGCGATCCTGGCGGCGGTGATGTCCACCCTGAGCTGCCAGCTGCTGGTGTGCTCCAGTGCCATTACGGAAGATCTGTACAAAGCGTTCCTGCGTAAAGGTGCGAGCCAGAAAGAGCTGGTGTGGGTAGGGCGCTTTATGGTGCTGGTGGTGGCGCTGGTGTCCATCGCGCTGGCGGCCAACCCGAACAACCGCGTTCTGGGCCTGGTAAGCTATGCGTGGGCGGGCTTTGGTGCCGCGTTTGGCCCGGTAGTGCTGTTCTCGGTTATGTGGTCACGCATGACCCGTAACGGCGCGCTGGCAGGCATGATTATTGGTGCGGTGACGGTTATCGTCTGGAAACAGTTCGCGTGGCTGGGTCTGTACGAAATCATCCCTGGCTTCATCTTCGGCAGCATCGGGATCGTGGTGTTCAGCCTGCTGGGTAAAGCACCGTCTGCGGCGATGCAGAAACGCTTTGCAGAAGCGGATGCGCATTACCACACGGCACCGCCATCTAAATTACAGCCAGAATAATTAGTACCTCCCTCCTGCAGGCCGGGTAAGCGCAAGCGCCACCCGGCTTTTTTCTTGCTAAATTCCGCAATTTACGCTGATATCGCTGTGCTTATAACAATGAGGATAGCGAAGTATGACAATCAAAACAGGGCTTATGGTAGCGGCACTTTTCATGCTGGCAGGCTGTAACGCACCGGCACACAACACCGCTGACACCACCTGCAAAGTGGATAACCAGATGCAGCAAACCACGCTCTATTTCGGGCTGAGCCGCCCGGCAGGGAAAGACATTACCGGCCAGGAGTGGCAGCAGTTTGTTGACCAGGACGTAACCCCGCGCTTTCGCGATGGCCTGACGGTATTTGATGCCCGCGGGCAGTGGCTGGGGAACGACGGGAAAGTGGCGCGTGAGCAGAGCAAGGCGCTGATGCTGATCCACGGTAAAGATGCCGCGAGTGAGCAGAATATCGAAGCGTTACGTGGGATCTACAAATCACGTTTTGCGCAGGAATCGGTGATGCGTGTCGATCAGCCGGTGTGCGTGCAGTTTTAATGAAAAACGGCGGGAAAACCCGCCGTTGTTGTTTCGTAGGCCCGTGCAAGCGAAGCGCCGCCGGGCACAAACGGCTCAAAAATTACAACACTAATCCCGCAAAGCTCGCCGACAGCAAACTCACCAGCGTCGCGCCGTACACCAGACGCAACCCGAAGCGGGATACGGTGTTCCCTTGCTGTTCGTTCAGGCCCTTAATGGCGCCCGCAACAATCCCGATAGACGCAAAGTTAGCGAACGAAACCAGGAACACCGACAAAATGCCCAGACCGCGTGGGGTCATCTGGTGCGCAATTTTTTGCAGCTCGATCATCGCCACAAATTCATTGGCAACCAGCTTCGTGGCCATAATACTGCCCGCATTTAAGGCATCGCTCAGCGGAATACCAATCAGCCACGCCAGGGGATAAAACACATAGCCCAGGATCTGCTGGAAGCTCATGCCAAATACGCTGGAGAACAGGGCGTTGACCGCGCTAATAAGGGCGATAAAGCCAATCAGCATAGCCAGAATAATCATCGCTACTTTAAAACCGGCCAGAATATACTCACCCAGCATTTCAAAGAAGCTCTGGGATTCGTGCATTTTTTCCAGTTTGATATCCGGCTCCGCTTCCGGGCGCGCCGGGTTGATGACGGAGAGAATAATAAAGGTGCTCAGCATATTAAGAATGAGCGCCGCGACGACAAATTTCGCATCCAGCATGGTCATGTACGCGCCGACAATCGACAACGACACGGTAGACATCGCGGTAGCGGCCATCGTAAACAGACGGCGGGAGGAGAGGTCGCCCAGGATACCTTTGTAAGCAATGAAGTTTTCAGACTGCCCGAGGATCAGTGAACTGACGGCGTTAAAGGATTCCAGTTTCCCCATCCCGTTCACTTTCGACAGCAACGTACCGATAATCCGAATAAACACCGGCAGAATTCGCCAGTGCTGGAGAATACCAATCAGTGCGGAAATAAAAATAATCGGGCAAAGAACGCCAAGGAAAATGAAGGCCAGCCCTTTTTCACCCATTCCACCAAAGACGAAATTCGTCCCTTCAGAGGCAAATTTAAGCAGCGATTCAAAGAATCCTGAGACATATTTAATCAGGAAAAGACCGCTTTCGGCATGAAGGAAAAAGAATGCCAGGGCAATTTCAATAATAATAAGCTGCAAAACGTAGCGAATACGAATTTTTCGGCGGTCAAAACTCACCAGCCAGGCGAGCGCAAGAATAATCACCAGCGCCAGCAGGAAGTGGATAATATTATACATGGTTAATTTTCGGTTGGTTTTCGAGTGGCATATTTAGCCACAGCTGTGTTTAACCGTAAATGGGCATTTACGTTATAAGTTATAAACACAACGATAACGACAGAAACTATTAACCGGCGAGCGATTTACATCTCGTCATCAAAACACCACACATTTCGCTTGTGTTTCTCATCTACGTAATGATAATCACTATCACAAGAATTTACCTTTCTTTGCATCAGTTGACCGCGATTAACAATTAAGGTGTCGGCATGTTTGTTCCATTTCTCATTATGTTACGTGAAGGCCTTGAAGCTGCCTTAATCGTGAGTCTTATCGCAAGTTACCTCAAACGAACCCAGCGCGGGCGCTGGATTGGCGTGATGTGGATTGGGGTTTTCCTTGCCGCGGCGCTCTGCCTTGGGCTTGGGATCCTCATCAACGAAACCACCGGTGAATTCCCGCAGAAAGAACAAGAGCTGTTCGAAGGCATCGTCGCCGTTATTGCGGTGGTGATCCTGACCTGGATGGTGTTCTGGATGCGTAAAGTCTCCCGTAACGTGAAAGTTCAGCTGGAGCAGGCGGTCGATAACGCCCTGCAAAAAGGCAACAACCACGGCTGGGCGCTGATCATGATGGTCTTTTTCGCCGTTGCGCGTGAAGGCCTGGAATCGGTCTTTTTCCTGCTGGCCGCGTTCCAGCAGGATGTGGGGATCTGGCCGCCGCTTGGCGCCATGCTGGGGCTGGCAACGGCGGTGGTGCTCGGTTTCCTGTTGTACTGGGGCGGTATTCGCCTGAACCTGGGCGTGTTCTTCAAGTGGACGAGCCTGTTTATTCTGCTGGTTGCCGCAGGACTGGCTGCGGGCGCGATCCGTGCGTTCCACGAAGCGGGGCTGTGGAACCACTTCCAGGATGTCGCGTTTGACCTGAGCAATGTGCTCTCTACGCACTCCCTGACCGGAACCCTGCTCGAAGGGATCTTCGGGTATCAGGAGACGCCGAGCGTCAGCGAAGTGGCGATGTACTTTATCTATCTGGTTCCGGCGCTGGTGCTGTTCGCGCTACCGCCGCGTGACCGCACCCAGACGTCGCATATCGCGCCGTAATGGGGTTGGTGTAGTTACAACATACTTTTAAAAGGGAAGAGTCATGGCAATTCAGTTCCGTCGTAGTGCGTTACGCGCAGGCATTGCCGCGCTGTTCGCTTCTGCATTCTCCGCGCAGGCAGCCGATATCCCGCAGGTGAAAATCACTGTAAATGACAAGCAGTGTGAGCCGATGAGCGTCACGGTGAACAGCGGTAAAACGCAGTTTATTATTCAGAACCACAGCCAGAAGGCGCTGGAATGGGAAATTCTCAAAGGCGTGATGGTGGTGGAAGAGCGTGAAAACATCGCCCCGGGCTTTAGCCAGAAAATGACGGCTAACCTGCAACCTGGCGAATACGATATGACCTGTGGCCTGCTGACCAACCCGAAAGGCAAGCTGATTGTTAAAGGCGAAGCCACGGCGGATGCTGCGAAAGGCGAAACCCTGCTGAGCCTGGGCGATGCGATTACCGCCTATAAAGCCTATGTCACCAAAGAGACGGCGGACCTGGTTGCCGGCACCAAAGCCTTTACCGATGCAGTGAAAGCGGGCGATCTCGAAAAAGCGAAATCCCTGTATGCGCCAACCCGTCAGCACTACGAGCGCATTGAACCTATTGCTGAACTGTTCTCAGACCTGGATGGCAGCATCGATGCCCGTGAAGATGACTACGAGCAGAAAGCCGCCGATCCTAAGTTCACTGGTTTCCACCGTCTGGAAAAAGCGCTGTTTGGCGATAACTCCACCAAAGGGATGGAGAAGTACGCTGAGCAGCTGAACACCGACGTGCTGGAGCTGCAAAAACGTATTAGCGAGCTGGCGTTCCCGCCATCTAAAGTGGTGGGCGGCGCGGCAGGCCTGATTGAAGAAGTGGCGGCGAGCAAAATCAGCGGTGAAGAAGACCGTTACAGCCACACTGACCTGTGGGACTTCCAGGCTAACGTCGATGGCGCGCAGAAAATTGTCTCCCTGCTGCGTCCGCAGTTGCAGAAAGAGAACAGCGAGCTGCTGGCGAAAGTGGATGCCAACTTCAAAAAAGTCGACACCATCCTGGCAAAATATCGCACCAAAGATGGCTTCGAAACCTATGACAAACTGACCGATGCTGACCGTAACGCGCTGAAAGGCCCAATTACGACTCTGGCAGAAGATCTGTCTCAGCTGCGTGGCGTACTGGGTCTGGACTAAGCACGATGAACAAGCAAGACGAATTCGACGTGGCTGAACCTTCGCGGCGTCGTTTACTGAAAGGGGTAGGGGCGCTGGGTGGCGCGCTTGCCCTGGCAGGCGGCTGCCCGGTGGCACATGCGGCTAAACCGCAAAGTGCTCCCGGCACGGTTTCCCCCGATGCGCGAATGGAAACGCAGCCTTTCTATGGTGCGCACCAGTCGGGTATTCTGACGCCGCAGCAGGCCTCTATGATGCTGGTGGCGTTTGATTCGCTGGCCAGCGATAAAGCCGACCTGGAGCGTCTGTTTCGCCTGCTGACGACGCGTATCGCGTTTCTTACCGCAGGCGGCCCGGCGCCGCAAACGCCTAATCCGCGTCTTCCGCCGATGGATTCCGGTATTCTTGGGCCGTTTATCGCCCCGGATAACCTGACCATTACCGTGTCGCTGGGTGAGTCGTTGTTTGATGAACGCTATGGCCTGACGAAGCACAAACCGAAATCGCTGCAAAAAATGACGCGCTTCCCGAATGATTCGCTTGATGCGGCGCTGTGCCACGGCGATCTGCTGCTGCAGATTTGTGCGAACACTCAGGACACGGTGATCCACGCCCTGCGCGATATCATCAAGCACACGCCGGATCTGCTGAGCGTGCGCTGGAAGCGGGAAGGATTTATCTCTGACCACGCTGCGCGCAGCAAAGGGAAGGAGACACCGGTCAACCTGCTTGGCTTTAAGGATGGGACTGCCAACCCGGACAGCAGCGATGCCGCGTTGATGAAAGACGTGGTCTGGGTGACGGCCGATCAGGGCGAGCCAGCGTGGGCCGTTGGCGGCAGCTATCAGGCGGTGCGTATTATTCAGTTCCACGTGGAGTTCTGGGATCGCACACCGCTCAAAGAGCAGCAGACCATTTTCGGCCGTGACAAGCAAAGCGGTGCACCGCTGGGCATGAAAAACGAGCACGATGTGCCGGATTACAGCGCCGACCCGAACGGTGACACCATCGCGCTGGACAGCCATATTCGTCTGGCGAACCCGCGCACCAAAGAGACGCAGTCCAGTCTGATGATGCGCCGTGGCTACAGCTATTCACTGGGGGTGACTAACTCGGGTCAGCTGGATATGGGGCTGCTGTTTGTCTGTTATCAGCATGACCTGGAAAAGGGCTTCCTGACCGTGCAGAAGCGGTTAAACGGCGAAGCGCTGGAAGAGTACATTAAGCCTGTCGGCGGCGGCTATTTCTTTGCCCTGCCTGGGCCACGCGATCAACACGCGTATCTTGCACAAGGGCTCCTCGAAGCCTGATAATTGTCCCTGCGATAGTTCGCGGGGACATTATTTTTTCATATGACTATCCTCCTGTTATATTTCTGTAATATTCCTGTATGAGACTGATTTCACCTGTAGGGACAGTCTTAAAGTTGCATCAAAGTAAAATAAATGTTGCATTTATGATAAACCTTGATGTACTTAATATAAGACAGCGGTAGTTCCCGGCAGTGATGCTGTATCACTATGGAGATCGCGAATGGTTGCGTCCTGTACTGGACATGGTAAACATAACAACCGCAGCACCCGGCGCGGAGGCTCAGACTCCGGCAGCGATTTCCTCACCACTAAATTCTCCTCATCTTCTCCAGAATCTCCTTCGACCGACGTGCAAAATGGTGCGCGTAGCCGTTCTGTATCGTCATCCGATAAAGCAAGCAATGGCTTACAAGGAAGCCAACCCTCTGATGTTCGTGCGCATAATCGTGCCGAAACTGGCGCGTGTGATGAATACCAACAACTCAAGGTGCTATCCATGGGAAGACAAAAAGCAGTGATCAAAGCTCGTCGCGAAGCAAAACGTGTGCTGAGACGGGATTCACGTAGCCATAAACAGCGTGAAGAAGAATCGGTCACCTCGCTTGTGCAGATGAGTGGCGTTGAAGCAATTGGCATGGCGCGGGACAGCCGTGATACTTCTCCAATTGTGGCGCGCAATGAAGCTCAGGCGCACTACCTGAATGCTATCGAGAGTAAACAGCTCATCTTTGCAACCGGTGAAGCCGGATGCGGGAAAACCTGGATTAGTGCAGCCAAAGCGGCGGAGGCTCTGATCCATAAGGACGTGGACAGGATTATTGTCACCCGTCCGGTACTGCAAGCTGATGAAGATCTCGGCTTCTTGCCCGGAGACATTTCGGAAAAGTTTGCCCCGTACTTCAGGCCCGTTTACGACGTGCTGGTGAAGCGACTGGGTGCATCTTTTATGCAGTACTGCCTGCGACCAGAGATTGGCAAGGTGGAAATCGCGCCGTTCGCCTATATGCGCGGACGTACATTTGAAAATGCGGTCGTGATTCTTGACGAGGCTCAGAATGTGACCGCTGCGCAAATGAAGATGTTTTTAACGCGCCTCGGGGAAAATGTGACGGTTATCGTTAACGGCGATATCACTCAGTGCGATCTGCCATCTGGCGTGAAATCAGGCCTGAGCGATGCGATGTCACGTTTTGAGGAAGATGAGATGATTGGGGTGGTTCGCTTTACCAAAGATGACTGCGTGCGGTCGGCACTTTGCCAGCGCACGCTGAAAGCGTACTACTGAGTTAGCTGTTGTGTTCAAGGCCCGGGAAACCGGGCTTTGTTTTTTGTGCGGTCTTCACGCCACCTGACATAAATACCACAGGCACGGTGCAATATCGTAGGTCGGGTAAGCGTAGCGCCACCCGAGATAAATACCGCAGAAGTCCTAAAGGTTCGCATCCCCCCTTCGGAGAATATAAAAGAAAAAAGCCCGTATTTTCGTACGAGCTCTTATCTCGAATATGGCGGTGAGGGGGGGATTGACTCGCTTCGCTCGCCCTTCGGGCAGCCTGTTCGCTGCGCTCTCAGTCTGTCCAACTGGCGCAGCCAGTTGTCGAACCCCGGTCGGGGATTCTCATCCCCCCCTGGGGTGCAATATGCAAAAAAAAAAGCCCGAATTTTCATGCGAGCTCTTCTTTAAATATGGCGGTGAGGGGGGGATTCGAACCCCCGATACGTTGCCGTATACACACTTTCCAGGCGTGCTCCTTCAGCCACTCGGACACCTCACCATATTGTATTGCTGCCGGACCGCTTGGGGGGCAACGGGGCGCTACTATAGGGAGTTGCGCTAAAACGGTCAAGCAGATTTTCTGCTTTAGTGCTTGTTCGGTTAAGCAATAATCAGCTCCACGGTGTTTATGCCGTGGAGCGTGTCATTACCGCTGCGAATCGAGCACTTCGCTGTGCTTCACCACGTCCTGCGCTTTGCTGTAACTTTCGATCAGCAGCTGATAAGCAGGGAAGATGTGCGTGTACACCTCAGCCCACTCGGCAGCATCTTCACGGTTCCATGTGCGCTGAATTTCAGACGCGACAGCCGCCGTGTCCATTGGCACAACACCCGCCTGCACCACACGGGCCAGAGTTATCTCCTGGGCCATTTTGCTGTAGGTGCCTGACGCATCAATCACCGCAAACACTTTATAGCCGTCGGCCACCGCGCTGATTGACGGAAACGCCATGCAGACGCTGGTGATGGTGCCTGCAATGATCAGGGTCTTGCGCCCGGTCGCCTTCACGGCAGCGACAAACTCCGGGTTGTCCCAGGCGTTGATCTCACCTTTACGCGCCACATATTGTGCATGAGGTGCGTTGGCATGGATCTCCGGGATCAGCGGGCCGTTCGGACCTTGCGGTACGGACGCGGTAGTGATCACCGGGATCTTCGCCAGGGTCGCGATTTTGGCCAGCGCTGCCGCACGGGCACGCAGTTCCGGCATCGGCATATCCCCAACGGTCTGGAATAGCCCGCTCTGATGATCAATGAGCAACATGACCGCATCGTTCACATCAATGACCGGGCGTGCTCCATTAAAATTCGCAGGTGTAGACATTTTCTTCTCCTTTATTACGATCAGATCTGGCCGAAGCGGCCTGAGTTAAAATCGCTAATGGCTTCAGCGATTTCGGTTTTACTGTTCATCACAAACGGGCCATAGCCCACAATCGGCTCTTTCAGCGGTTCCCCGGCCATCAGCAGCACTTTGGCATCACGGCTGGCTTCCAGATGCACTTTTTCTCCTTGCTGGCTCAGGACCACAAGCTGAGCTTCGCCCGCCTGCGCAGTGCCGTTTACCGTTACGTTGCCTTCAAGTACAACCAGTGCGGTGCTCCAGCCCTCGGGCAGATTGAGCGTAAGATGGCTCCCCTGACGCAACGTAATGTCCCATACGTTCAGCGGTGAGAAAGTATGTGCCGGGCCAGTCACGTCACCGTATCGCCCGGCGATAACCCGCAGGTCGCCGCCGTTATCAGGTAACGCCACCACCGGGATCGTGTCACGGGTGATGCTCTGATACCCCGGTGTCGCCATCTTGTCTTTAGCGGGCAGGTTGACCCACAACTGCATCATCTTGAGTTCACCACCTTTCTGCGCAAACCCACGGGAGTGGAACTCTTCATGCAGAATGCCGGAGCCGGCAGTCATCCACTGCACATCGCCGGGGCCAATCACGCCGCCTTTACCGGTTGAATCGCGGTGCTCTACTTCGCCGGAATAGACGATAGTGACGGTTTCAAACCCGCGATGGGGGTGTTCACCCACGCCGCGTTTTGCACCATCCGCCGGGAAGGTATATGGGCCTGCGTAATCCAGCAGCAGGAATGGGCTGAGCGGCTCGCCGTGAGTTTGATAAGAAAACATTGAACGAACCGGAAACCCATCACCAACCCAGTGCTGACGCGGTGCGGTATAAACGCCTGTAACATTTTTCATGGCTATCTCCTGATGTTCTGTTGATGTTTATTAGCTTATATTCAGGTTTAATATCCCGGTAGACAGTGAAAATGACATTCACTGTTCCTTAAATGGAACGATGAGGTTTTATGCAGGATCTCAATGACTTCGTGTGGTTTGTGAAGGTGGTCGAGCACGGTGGTTTCGCAGCTGCCGGGCGGGCGCTCGATCAGCCAAAATCAAAACTGAGCCGCCGAATTGCGCAGCTTGAAGAGCGGCTTGGGGTGCGGTTAATTCAGCGCACCACGCGCCAGTTTACCGTTACCGAAGTGGGTCAGACATTTTATCAGCATTGCAAAGCGATGCTGGTGGAAGCCGAGGCGGCGGAAGAAGCGGTTGCTGCGTTACAGGCTGAGCCACGCGGTATTGTCAGGATCACCTGCCCGGTGACGTTGCTGCATGTGCACGTGGGACCGATGCTGGCGCGCTTTATGGCGAAATACCCGGGAATTAACCTCCAGCTTGAAGCCACCAATCGACGGGTGGATCTGGTGGGCGAGGGGATCGATATCGCAATCCGCGTGCGTCCGCGTCCGTTTGATGACAGTGACCTGGTTTTACGGGTGCTTGCCGACAGGGGGCATTGTCTGGTGGCCGGGCCTGATCTGATTCAGCGTATGGGGAAACCGGTTATGCCCTCAGCGCTGAGCCAATGGCCGGGGTTGAGTATGGGGGAAGGGAGGCAGGTTCATAAATGGGATTTGACCGGCCCGCAGGGGGCAAAAGCGGAGATCCACTATGCCCCGCGTTTTATCACGACCGATATGCTGGCGCTGCGGGAAGCGGCAATGGCTGGAGTGGGTGTAGTGCAGTTACCCATTTTGATGGTTAAAGACCAGCTTGCCTCAGGGGAGTTGGTCCGGGTACTCGATGAATGGGAGCCTCGCCGGGAAGTCATTCATGCGGTGTACCCGTCCAGGCGTGGGCTATTGCCATCGGTGAGGACGCTGGTGGATTTTCTGACGGAAGAGTATGCGCGGATGGTGGAGGAATAGTGATTTCCTCTCCCCTGGGGTTGAGGAAACCCCACAAAAATACGAGCACGGACGGCTCCCTCTCCTTTTTGGGGAGAGGGCTGGGGTGAGGGGCTCAGACCGCACCGGGCCGCATATAGCTCCGGGGGGATTGACTCGCTTTGCTCGCCCTTCGGGCAGCCTGTTCGCTGCGCTCTCAGTCTGTCCAACTGGCTGCGCCAGTTGTCGAACCCCGGTCGGGGATTCTCATCCCCCCCTGGGGTGCAATATGCAAAATAAAAAGCCCGCATTTTCATGCGAGCTCTTCTTTAAATATGGCGGTGAGGGGGGGATTGACTCGCTTCGCTCGCCCTTCGGGCAGCCTGTTCGCTGCGCTCTCAGTCTGTCCAACTGGCTGCGCCAGTTGTCGAACCCCGGTCGGGGATTCTCATCCCCCCTTTCGGAGAATATAAAAGAAAAAAACCCGTACTTTCGTACGAGCTCTTATCCCGAATATGGCGGTGAGGGGGGGATTCGAACCCCCGATACGTTGCCGTATACACACTTTCCAGGCGTGCTCCTTCAGCCACTCGGACACCTCACCATATTGTCATCCCGTTGTTGCCGGGACGGGCGCTAATGTAAGGAAAACCCGAACTGCCGTCAATCAACTTTTTCAGTTAATTAGCGTGTTTAGACAAACTTCAAACAACCTGATTCCGAAATGTGCTGAAAGCGGTTTTTTTATCAACAACGCAATTGCCAGTAAATTTGTTATGCTGGCAATCCAGTTGAAAACGAAAATAAAATCGCGCAATAAAAGGCAGGAATCGCTATGGATATTATCTTTTATCACCCGACGTTTGATACGGCTTACTGGATTAACGCACTGTCGGCAGCATTGCCGGGCGCGCGCGTTCGCGAGTGGAAGCGGGGCGACCATGAACATGCCGACTACGCGCTGGTGTGGCATCCGCCGGTAGAGATGCTCCAGGGCCGTGAGCTGAACGCCGTTTTCGCACTTGGAGCGGGTGTGGATTCGATCCTCAGCAAGCTGAAAGCGCATCCAGAGATGTTGCCTGAACATATTCCGCTGTTCCGACTGGAAGATACCGGAATGGGCCAGCAAATGCAGGAGTATGCCGTGAGCCAGGTGCTACACTGGTTCCGTCGTTTTGATGATTATCAGGCCTTCAAACAGCAATCCCACTGGGAGCCGCTGCCGGATTATCACCGCGAAGAGTTTACCATCGGCATTCTGGGAGCTGGCGTGCTCGGCTCAAAAGTGGCAGAAGCACTTGCCCCGTGGGGATTCCCTTTGCGTTGCTGGAGCCGCAGCCGTAAAGATTATCCGGGTGTGGAAAGCTTTGCCGGAACAGACGAACTCCCGGCGTTCCTGAAAGGCACTCGCGTGCTGATAAACCTGCTGCCCAATACGGCGGAAACGGTGGGGATCATCAACAAAGCGCTTCTGAACCAACTGGCGGATCAGAGCTATTTAATGAATCTGGCACGCGGTGTTCACCTGGTCGAGCCTGATCTGCTGGCGGCGCTGGACAGCGGCAAACTCAAAGGCGCGATGCTGGATGTCTATAGCCGCGAACCGCTGCCAACAGAAAGCCCGCTGTGGGCGCATCCCCGCGTGGCCATGACGCCGCACGTTGCCGCAGTTACGCGTCCGGCGGAGGCCGTAGCCTATATCTCCCATACCATCAGTGAGATGGAGAAGGGCAACACCGTTACCGGGCAGGTCGACAGACAGCGCGGTTACTAAGAGAAACCCGGCGTTCGCCGGGTTTTTGCTAATATTCGCCGCTGATAACTGCTATCCTTGGGAAAAACAGCAGAGGAGAGAAAGATGTATCCCGTTGACCTGCATATGCACACCGTCGCCAGTACCCACGCCTATAGCACCCTCCATGACTACATCGCGCAAGCAAAGCTAAAAGGCATCAAGCTTTTTGCGATTACCGATCACGGTCCTGATATGGCGGATGCTCCGCACTACTGGCATTTTGTGAATATGCGCATCTGGCCACGGCTGGTTGAAGGTGTCGGGATCCTTCGCGGCATCGAAGCGAACATTAAGAACACCGACGGTGAAATCGACTGCACTGGCCCGATGCTGACCTCGCTGGATCTGATCATTGCGGGTTTCCATGAGCCGGTTTTCGCCCCACAGGATAAAGAAACCAATACTAAGGCGATGATCGCCACGATTGCCAGCGGCAACGTGCATATCATCAGCCACCCGGGCAATCCTAAGTTCCCGATTGATATTCAGGCTGTTGCTCAGGCGGCAGCAGAACACCGCGTTGCGCTGGAAATTAATAACTCCTCCTTTGTTCATTCGCGCAAAGGCAGCGAGGCCAACTGCCGTGAAGTGGCTGCGGCGGTGCGTGATGCCGGAGGTATGGTCGCGCTCGGGTCTGACTCGCACACCGCCTTTACGCTCGGCGATTTCGGCGAGTGCCTGAAAGTGCTTAATGATGTTGCTTTCCCGGAAGAGCGGATCCTGAACGTGACGCCACGCCGGATGCTCGATTTCCTTGAATCGCGCGGGATGCCGCGTATTGATGAATTTGCCGATCTTTAATTGTGTAATGGAATAAAAAAATGAATGAGTTCTCCATCCTTTGCCGCGTGCTGGGTACCCTGTTCTACCGTCAGCCGCAAGACCCGCTGCTGGTGCCGCTGTATACGATGATCCAGGAAGGTAAGCTGGCGCAAAACTGGCCGCTGGAACAGGATGAGCTGCTGGAGCGTCTGCAAAAAAGCTGCGACATGCAGCAGGTATCTGCGGATTACAACGCGTTGTTCGTGGGTGAAGAGTGCCGCGTGGCGCCGTATCGTTCAGCGTGGGAAGAAGGGGCAACCGAAGCAGACGTTCGCGCTTTTCTGACTGAGCGCGGGATGCCGCTGGCAGAGACGCCGGCTGACCACTTTGGCACGTTGCTTCTTGCGGCGTCCTGGATTGAAGATCAGTCTGGCGAAGATGAAAGTGAAGCGATCGAAACGCTGTTTGAAGAGTTCCTGCTGCCGTGGTGCGGCACGTTCCTCGGCAAAGTGGAAGCGCACGCCACATCACCATTCTGGAGAACGCTGGCTCCGTTGACCCGCGATGCCATTGCGGCCATGTGGGACGATCTTCAGGAAGAGAATGAAGAGTGATTTAGATCACATAATTCCTGCAACGATACATTTCAACTTGCACATAATGTGCTTCTGATCGCATTTCTATGGTGCGTATCTGCTAAGATGCGCGCCATGAACATATTACTCTGCATTGCAATTACAACGGGCATTCTCTCCGGCTTATGGGGATGGGTGGCGGTATCTCTCGGCCTGTTAAGCTGGGCCGGGTTCCTCGGCTGTACGGCTTACTTTGCCTGCCCTCAGGGCGGTGTTAAAGGGCTGTTTATCTCTGCCTGCACGTTGATGAGCGGTGTTATCTGGGCGCTGGTCATTATGAAAGGCAGTGCGCTGGCGCCGCACGTCGAGATCTTAGGCTACGTGATGACCGGCGTTGTGGCATTTCTGATGTGCATTCAGGCAAAGCAAATGCTGCTGTCGTTTGTGCCGGGCACCTTTATTGGTGCCTGTGCGACATTTGCGGGGCAGGGCGACTGGAAGCTGGTGGTGCCGTCGCTGGTTGTGGGCTTACTGTTTGGCTATGCCATGAAGAACAGCGGTCTATGGCTTGCAGCCCGACGCGAAAAAGCGCAAAACATCACGGCCGTGAGTGAATAAAAAAAGGCGAGATAATCATCTCGCCTTTTTTATGCGCTTCCTGTCAGGATTCCGGAGGAACCGACATATCGCGGTATTTCACCAGAACCGGGTTTTGTGCATCGGCTTTGTTTTGCAGATCCCACAGGCCACGGTCGATACCGTCATTAATCAGGAAGATAACGCCAGTTTCGATGGCTGACATCAGACACATCATGACCGGCTCGTTGGAGGTGTAACCAATTTCACCTTCCAGTAAGCGCTGATAGTCAATGAAGCGGAATACCCCAGCCTGCACTTCATACGAGAGAATGGTCTTGCTGGTGTTCACGGATGACAGCACTTCACCGGTGCTGACGTTCACCACGCGCAGGTTAACGGCTATCTGATCGAGCTGATATTGCGTATCTGCCCCGATACCGAAGTAACGTGCGCCCACGCCGCCGGATTTAACGTTACTTTCGTAGCCGATAATCGAACCTTCAATCATAACGTTGGCTGCGGCAAGCGATTGCAAAGGCATCCGGTTGTTATTCGCGACCGTACCATTTTCCTGAGCGGCGCGAATGATTTTGCGTTCATTCAACAGGTTCTGAAGTCCCTGACGTTCCAGCGGGATGAACCAGTGAGAATCCTTGAGCGCGGTGACCAGCATTGCGGTGGCACTCTGCGGTACGGCAGTCGAGAAGTTACTTGCAGGGTACGGTTTAAATTGTCCAGTTTCATCCTGGATGTTGTAAACCGAGACAAATATTTTGCCGGTTGGTGCTGGCAAATGGGTTAAATCACGATAACTCTGAGCCCGAGGCATTAATGTAGGTTTTGCAGCTTCTTTTGGTGGAGCAGTTAAACAACCGCTCAATAAGCACACTGCAACAAATATCAGGAAGCGCTGCATGATCGTTGTCCTTATTTTGATGTTGTTCAGAAGTCTGTCGAGTTACTTTGTAGGCCAGAAACCTGGATGGTCGATGTTTTTCCAGTTTTCCGGTCCGTCACATTTAACTGAAGCTGCCCATCCTTGTTGGCAATATCGACAATAAAGTCGTTAGTTACCATTCGGCCGGGCTTGCCGGTGTTGATGTTGGTTAACAAACCACCCAGGATCTGGGACTGGATAGCCTGGGTGAAGTTATCCAGCGCTGACGGCGTGTCAACGGTGTAGTCTTTAAAACTCGGATCTTTATAGGAGTTTTGGGCTTGCGCCTCATTCAACATGAAAGCCCCGTTGTTGGGGTTACCGCCAAAGTTAGGGTTACGGAACTGGAACGTCATATTTCCGGCCCAGCTTAATGGTGTAATTAGCATTAACGAAATAACTGCATGTGCAATACGCATGACAGCCTCCGGATATAGGGTCGCTAGAACTCGTCTTTTGCTAAATCGCGTGTGCTTAATAGCGCTTTGTCTATTTGCAGGCGATTTATAGCCTCTTCAGTTTGTGCCAGAGCTAAGGCTACGTTTTTATCGAAGTCTATTTTCGTTGGGAATAAAAACGTTTGATAAATAACGTCCTGATTAGCCGTTATCGTTATCCAACTTCCCCATCGTGCACTGGGCCGTTCGTTGATTGTTATGTTACCAGGGTAAGTACTTTCCCACTTGTCACTGAAGGCACGGTAAAAATTGTGGCCAACAGATGACACCGTATGGTCAGTTAACAATCCAGGAACCTCCACTTCAACGGCCTGAAGGTTCCCGGCAGCAAGCAGAAGGCCTGCTGCGGCAATCCAACTCAACGTGCGTTTCATGGTGTTAACGCCTGAGGTTATCGTTTGCCCATGAAACCGCCTGAGTTCGGTTTTTAACAGCTATCTTCTTGAAAAGATTATAAAGGTGCGTCTTAACCGTATTTTCGCTGATAAATAACGAACGGGCGATCTCAATATTTGAAGCACCAATGCGCAACTTGTTCAGGATCTCTTTCTCGCGATGTGTCAGCAGCGCGGACTCTGAACTGTTATAGCGGTAGTTACCAGAGTGCGTGATGAGGTAGCTGGCAAGTTTTTGCGAGAAATAACATTCACCTCGCAATATGCCCTGCAACCCTTCTACCACGCGATCTTCTTCTTCAGTGACGTAAAAAACGCCATTGATATGCGGCCAGCTTTCAATGTCTCTGAAAGGATACTCATCAGGAGTGTTCAATAATAGCAAACGGATATTATTGTTTTTCCTGCTTAAATTATCTTGCCAGTAATGAATAAGCTTTTTATCAGCTTCCATCATATCGAGAAGAATAATGCTGCCAGGCGCAATATCATCAAAAGAACGTTGAATATTATGCAATTTCCCGTTCAGTGATAATGATTGCTTTAGATGCTGTAATAAAGCTGTCGCTTGCAAAGAAGGTTTTGTGATCAACAGTAATGTATGACCATGTAAACTATGGACTTCATTATACATGATGAAACCCCACTTTTTTATGACACCTGACAGTTGCCCCTTTAATTAAAATTAAGGGGCACCAGAAGTACTGACAGATGCTGCACTGCTGTGTGTAGAATCAGACCATAACCTCCAGGGGGAGGTAAATATAAAACAAATTTCGTACATCTGATTTCAATCTAGCTTTTACAAACTTTAAATCAAGTGTTAAACATGTAACATAATGTAAAAATCAATATTAATTTGTGAAAATCACACATTTCAATTGTTCAGTTTTGATAGGAAAGTTGTACATGCTAATAACCCTGCACACATTTTAAAAATCATACAAATATTTATATCAATCTGATTTTAAAAAATATTAATTATTTAGTTAACACAGCGGCAAGGTATGAATTCTGGAAAAATCCTAAGCCTTCGAATGAGCGAGTTGTGTCCTTAAGAAAACATGCCTCGTGTCACGCACTGTGTAAATTATGATCCCGGTAGTGGGTGAAGCGTGCGGCTTGCAAAGGGTGGACAGGCCGTTACCGCGTTGTACAACCTTTACCCTGGAAATATTTTTACAAAAACTAAACTGCACTGATTGCAGCGGTTTTTGGCATTAATTAATACTTTGAGGTGAAACGAAGAATAAAAATAAGACTCGCGGGTGAGATATTTAAAATGTTTCGACAGACATACTCTTCACCGTAACGACGCGTTAACAAATAAGAAAAGCGTTAACACGAAGTCACATTACGATTTGTGTATAGCCAGGTCCAGGGTGACAACATGAAAAACATATCGTTATTTGTGATGTTTACATTTCTGGGTGTGCCTGGATTTGTAACTGCGGCGGGTTCAGATTTAGCCAATACTGAATATAACTTCGCGGTTAATGAATTAAGTCGTTCCTCGTTAAATCAGGCAGCCATTATTGGTCAGAAGGGCGCATATAATGACGCCCAGGTTCGCCAGGACGGTTCTAAATTACTGTCCATTGTTACTCAGGATGGAGTCGGCAACAGAGCGAGAGTTGATCAATCAGGGACTTATAATTATGCATATATCGCTCAGAGCGGCTACGCGAATGATGCTGATATTTCGCAGGATGGATACGGTAATACGGCAAAGATTATCCAGCAAGGGTCGGGTAATAGGGCGAGTATTACTCAGTACGGTACGCAGAAAACCGCAGTTGTAGTGCAGAAACAGTCGCAAATGGCCATTCGCGTTATTCAACGCTAGTTATTTAGCGGCGACTTTAATCAATCCGATGGGGGTTTTACCATGAAATTTATCAAAGTGGCAGCACTTGCAGCAATCGTAGTTTCTGGTAGTGCTATGGCGGGTCTTATTGATCAAGGCGGCTGGGGCCATGGTCATGGCCATGGCGGTTATGGTGGTCCAAATTCAACCCTGAATATCTACCAGAGCGGTGGCGGCAACTCAGCTGTTGCCTTGCAATCGGATGCAAGAAATTCAACTCTGTCTATTAGCCAGACCGGTGGCGGTAACGGTGCAGATGTTGGACAAGGCTCTGACGACAGTACTATCACCCTGACTCAGAACGGTTTTGGTAACAGTGCAACACTCGATCAGTGGAACAGCAGAGATTCCACTATGACTGTTAGCCAGTACGGTGGCCTTAACGGTGCATTGGTTGACCAGACCGCTTCTAACTCTTCTGTAAGTGTTACTCAGGTTGGTATTGGTAACCACGTGTCAGCTCATCAGTACTAATACTGAAATCTGTGCTACAAAAAAACAGGGCATATGCCCTGTTTTTTTTCGGGAGTCCATCATGCAAACCTTAATTCTCCTCGCTGCGCTCTCCAGTCAAATTACATTTAAAACCTCCCAGCAAGGCAATATGACGACCATTATTCCGCAGGTGATCCTGACTGAGCCGTGCGAATGCCAGGTCCAGGTGCTTTCTATGCGACAAGGACAGGGCGGTCAAAGTACGTCACAACAACAAAATACCGTCTCTATACCCGCTAATCAGACGATTGATTTAACGCGCCTGAGTTTAAATATCGATGCAGGGGACACAGTGAAGATCACCGTGACCGTTTCTGATGGGAAAGCGCTCCATTTATCGCAGCAGTGGTCGCCGCCAGGCAGTGTGCTCTAATTATTCAGTAAATCAATGAATTGAAAGGGCTGGCGGCAACGGATTCTTATTACTATGCTGTTATCAATGATGAGTTAATGTTGCAAATATGTTTCATTGTGCGTTGCCTGCCCCCATGGAGTGTTTTTACCCCTCAAGGACGACTTTCATTGAGGAGTATTTTCGTGACCAGATTTGCATTTCAATTCATCACAGGGCTGGGTCTGGCGATGTCTGCCGCGCTGAACCCCGCATTTTCAGCAACCCTCGTTAATGGCGGAGTCATCCATTTTCGTGGCGCAATAGTTTCCAACCCCTGCGAGATCTCTGCCAGGCATCAACAACTTTCTATGTCGTGCCCGGAGAATAACCGGATGCAGACGCGTGAGCTGAGCTATAACGATGCCCTGAACGGCCAGAGTGCTTACCCCAATCTGGCTTCTGTCAGCATGAAGTACCTCAACCCTGAAAAATCACTGGCCATTGTGCAGGTTGAATACCGCTGATCTCTTGCTCTCCTGCCCTCTGGCGGGAGAGCTTTTCCCGCAATAGTTTTTTCTCCCAACCCCAGTGCGATACACTTAATAAAAAGGCGGGTCGCAGAGGGTGTTTATGAAACCGCAAATAGAGGTTATCCACGGTGATATCACGACATTGCACGTTGACGTAATCGTCAATGCTGCTAATCCATCTCTCATGGGCGGGGGAGGCGTGGACGGTGCTATTCACCGTGCTGCCGGCCCGCAGTTACTTGAGGCGTGCAAAGTGGTGCGTCAGCAGCAAGGAGAGTGTCCTCCTGGCCACGCCGTCATCACCCTGGCGGGGGATCTGCCTGCCAAAGCGGTGATTCATACCGTAGGGCCGGTATGGCATGGAGGGGAACATCATGAGGCCAGGATCCTGGAAGATGCGTATCGCAACTGCCTGCGCCTGGCGGCCGATAACGGCTACAAGACCATGGCCTTCCCGGCAATCAGTACGGGCGTGTATGGCTATCCCAAAGCCGCGGCGGCGGCGATTGCGGTGGACACAGTCTATCGCTACCTTTCCCTGAAACCGATGCCCGAACAGGTGTTCTTTGTCTGTTTTGATGAAGATACCGCCCATCTGTACCAGCGGCTTCTGACCCAGCGCGGACAGGAGTTTGATGTCTGAATACAGCAGCGGCGCCCGAAAGGCGCCGCTGAGTGTTCAGGCTTTAGTTTGAGGTTTACCCGAGAACAGGAAGCGCAGCAGCGGGATCCGCAGATGAATTTCGTACATCACCAGTGCCAGCCCAATCACAAACACCAGCCCGGTGAAAAAGCCCAGCGTATTTGAGGCGATATGCGGGGTGATGTATGCCCCGAAGAACAGCGTCAGCGGATGATGCACCAGGTAAATGAACAATGAGGCATTGACGAAATAGGTCACCCGGGTGGATTTGAAATTCAGCAGGCGGTGGCCTAAGGCAAACACCACATTGACCATCCACAGGCCCAGCAGCATGGTGATCACGCTTTCCGTTTCATACATCCACGCATCGCCACTGCCGTAGCGCTGATTCAGCAGATAGGCGACAAAGGCCACTGCCGCGCCAATCGCGCACCACGGGGAAGGGGTGGTAAAGAGGGCTTTCAGCTTTGGATAAACAAATGCCAGCGCCCCAATCATAAAGAAGGGGATATAGAACAGGCTTTGCATGACCACAAAGTTGAACAGGCCGTCGCTGAGGATAGGCGGATAGACAATAAAGAGAGTACGCCTCACTGCGGCATACGCGATGCCCAGCAATAAGAAGAGCAGCGACAGTTTCCCAAGCGTAATGCTGGCGAAGAAGGTATCGGCTTTCGTGCTCAGGTGGTGACGCAAACGGCTAAAAATCAGCACGCTGATTGTCGTCAGCACCACCAGAACCAGCAGGAACCAGAGATGGGACACCAGCTCCCACACCAGCGTGTTGTACTTTTCATACAACGACAGATTTTGCCAGCCATCGGCCTTGCCTTTGACATACTGCAACATGATGAACTGCGGAAGCGTCAGCAGCGGAATGGCTGTGAGCATCGGAATACCCACGCGCTCGACGCGCACCTTCCACCAGCGTTTAATCGGATAACGCAAAAACAGCATGTAGGAAAAATAACCGGAAATGACAAAAAACACCTGCATCCGGAAGGCGTGAATAAAGTCATTAAACAGGGTGAGCCACCAGGAGGGTTCCAGACTGTTAACGTGCCAGGTGTGGCTAGAGTAAATTAGTGAAATGTGAAAAGGGATCCCCAATAGCATCAGCCATGCCCGGATCGAGTCGAGGAAATATTCACGTTGTACAGGTATAGTAGTGCTCATATAACTTTGTGCATTCTCAGACTTTTCGTCTTATCCCTAAGACTCATAATGGTTACATTCGAGGCCAACCCTACACCAAGACCGACACCCTGTCTCCAGGATAAGCACGCAAAGTGAAAAGTGGGTTCTTCCACTTGCTTAATCCCTGAGCCAGCGAGCTGAACAAAGCGGTGATTATGTTGTCGGATTGCCTGAGTTTCCATTAAAATGGATCGGATCGATATAAGCACACAAAGGGGGAAGTGCTTACTTATTATGAAACATAAACCACAAATGATGAAAATGCGTTGGTTAGGTGCAGCAGTCGTGTTGTCCCTGTATACCTCATCGGCCTGGTCCTTTAACATCGATGATGTCGCAAAACAGGCAAAATCGATGGCTGGCAAGAGCTATGAAGCGCCGAAAAGTAACCTGCCCTCCGTTTTCCGCGATATGAAATATGCGGACTATCAGCAGATCCAGTTCAATCACGACAAAGCGTACTGGAGCAATATCAAGACCCCGTTCAAGCTTGAGTTTTATCATCAGGGTATGTACTTCGATACGCCGGTTGCCATCAATGAAGTGACGGCGAGCTCGGTGCGTAAAATCAAGTACAACCCGGATTACTTCAATTTTGGCGATGTGCAGCATGACAAAGACACGGTGAAAGACCTTGGCTTTGCCGGCTTCAAAGTGCTTTACCCAATCAATAGCAAAGATAAAAACGACGAAATCGTCAGTATGCTTGGCGCCAGTTATTTCCGCGTCATTGGTGCGGGGCAGGTCTACGGGCTTTCTGCGCGTGGTCTGGCCATTGATACCGCGCTGCCATCAGGTGAAGAGTTTCCACGCTTCCGCGAATTCTGGATCGAGCGTCCAAAACCTGCGGATAAGCGTCTGACCATCTATGCACTTCTGGATTCCCCGCGTGCGACAGGTGCGTATCGCTTTGTCATTATGCCAGGGCGTGACACGGTTGTTGACGTGCAGTCTAAGGTCTATTTGCGCGATAAAGTGGGCAAACTGGGCGTTGCACCATTAACCAGCATGTTCCTGTTTGGGCCGAACCAGCCGTCTCCGGCGACCAACTTCCGCCCGGAACTGCACGACTCCAACGGTCTTTCTATTCATGCCGGTAACGGCGAGTGGATCTGGCGTCCGCTGAACAATCCGAAACATCTGGCAGTCAGTAGCTTTGCGATGGAAAACCCGCAGGGCTTTGGTCTGTTGCAGCGTGGCCGTCAGTTCTCACGCTTTGAAGACCTGGACGACCGTTACGATCTGCGTCCAAGCGCGTGGGTCACACCGAAAGGTGACTGGGGGAAAGGAAAGGTTGAGCTGGTTGAAATTCCAACCAACGATGAAACCAACGACAACATCGTCGCTTACTGGACGCCGGATCAACTCCCGGAATCTGGTAAAGAGATGAACTTCAAGTACACCATTACCTTCAGCCGTGACGAAGACAAACTGCACGCACCGGATAACGCCTATGTCATGCAGACCCGTCGCTCTACTGGTGATGTGAAGCAGTCGAACCTTATCCGTCAGCCTGACGGCACGCTCGCGTTTGTTGTGGACTTTGCTGGCCAGGATATGAAGAAACTGTCCCCTGACACGGCAGTGACGGCACAGGCAAGCATTGGTGATAACGGTGAAATTGTCGAAAATACCGTACGTTACAACCCAGTAACGAAAGGGTGGCGTTTAACCCTGCGCGTGAAAGTGAAAGATCCGAAACAGACGACTGAAATGCGCGCTGCGCTGGTCAGTGACGATCAGCCGCTGAGCGAAACCTGGAGCTATCAGCTACCTGCCAATGAATAATACAACTGAATATATTGATGCCATGCCGCTGAGCGATATTGAAAAAGCGGCACTGCCCAGGAGCGACATCCGCGCGGTACAAACCGCGCTGGATGGTGAACATCATCAGTTTACCCGTGATGATGATACGCCGCTGGGGTCAGTGAAGGCGCGTCTGGAGCAAGCATGGCCAGACTCGCTGGCAGAAGGGCAGCTGGTTAAAGACGACGAAGGCCGCGATCAGCTTCAGGCAATGCCGAAAGCAACGCGCTCTTCTATGTTCCCGGACCCGTGGCGCACCAACCCGGTGGGCCGCTTCTGGGATCGTCTGCGTGGGCGTGAAGTTGCCCCGCGCTATCTTTCTCGTCTGACGAAAGAGCAGCAAGCCGCCGAGCAAAAATGGCGTACCGTCGGGACGATTCGCCGTTACATTCTGCTGTTGCTGACGCTGGCACAGACGGTTGTGGCAACCTGGTATATGAAGACCATCCTGCCTTATCAGGGCTGGGCGCTGATCAACCCTGCGGATATGACAGGGCAGGATCTGTGGGTCTCCTTTATGCAGCTGCTACCGTATATCCTGCAAAGCGGCATCCTTCTTCTGTTTGCCGTGTTGTTCTGTTGGGTGTCCGCCGGTTTCTGGACGGCGCTGATGGGCTTCCTGCAACTGCTGATGGGACGGGACAAATACAGCATTTCTGCGTCGACGGTCGGGGATGAACCCCTAAATCCTGAGCACCGTACTGCGCTGATCATGCCTATCTGTAACGAAGACGTTGATCGCGTATTCGCGGGTCTGCGTGCCACCTGGGAATCCGTAAAGGCGACCGGTAACGCAGAGCATTTTGACGTGTATATCCTCAGCGACAGCTACAACCCGGATATCTGCGTGGCAGAACAAAAAGCCTGGATGGAGCTGATTGCAGAAGTGCAGGGCGAAGGTCAGATTTTCTATCGCCGCCGCCGCCGTCGCGTGAAGCGTAAAAGCGGAAACATCGATGACTTCTGCCGCCGCTGGGGTAATCAGTACAGCTACATGGTGGTTCTGGATGCTGACTCCGTGATGACGGGTGAGTGTCTGACCGGCCTGGTGCGTCTGATGGAAGCCAACCCGAACGCCGGTATTATTCAGTCTTCACCAAAAGCATCCGGTATGGATACGCTGTATGCGCGCTGCCAGCAGTTCGCAACGCGTGTTTACGGGCCGCTGTTTACGGCGGGTCTGCACTTCTGGCAGTTGGGTGAATCCCACTACTGGGGACATAACGCGATTATCCGCGTGAAGCCGTTCATTGAGCACTGTGCGCTTGCGCCACTGCCGGGTGAAGGCTCGTTCGCGGGATCTATCCTGTCGCACGACTTCGTGGAAGCCGCGCTGATGCGTCGTGCAGGGTGGGGCGTCTGGATTGCCTACGATCTGCCGGGCTCATACGAAGAACTGCCGCCGAACCTGCTGGATGAACTCAAGCGTGACCGTCGCTGGTGCCATGGTAACCTGATGAACTTCCGTCTGTTCCTGGTAAAAGGGATGCACCCGGTTCACCGTGCGGTATTCCTGACTGGCGTTATGTCGTATCTGTCAGCGCCGCTGTGGTTTATGTTCCTGGCGCTCTCTACCGCGTTGCAGGTGGTGCACGCCCTGACAGAACCGCAGTACTTCCTGCAACCGCGCCAGCTGTTCCCGGTTTGGCCGCAGTGGCGTCCTGAGCTGGCAATTATGCTGTTCGCCTCAACCATGGTTCTGCTGTTCCTGCCGAAGTTGCTCAGCATCATTCTGATCTGGTGCAAGGGCTCGAAAGAGTATGGCGGCTTCTTCCGCGTGACGGTGTCGTTGCTGCTTGAAGTGCTGTTCTCTGTGCTGCTGGCACCGGTTCGTATGCTGTTCCATACCGTATTTGTGGTCAGCGCGTTCCTGGGCTGGGAAGTGGTCTGGAACTCTCCACAGCGTGACGATGACTCGACTCCGTGGAGCGAAGCCTTTATGCGTCATGGTTCACAGCTGCTGTTAGGGCTGGTGTGGGCGGTGGGTATGGCATGGCTGGATCTGCGTTTCCTGTTCTGGCTGGCACCGATTGTCTTCTCGCTGATCCTGTCGCCATTTGTGTCCGTGGTATCCAGCCGTTCAACGGTGGGTCTGCGTACCAAACGCTGGAAACTGTTCCTGATCCCGGAAGAGTATTCACCGCCGCAGGTGCTGGTGGACACTGACCGCTTCCTGGAGATGAACCGTAATCGCTCGCTGGATGATGGCTTTATGCACGCGGTGTTTAACCCGTCATTCAACGCCCTGGCAACCGCAATGGCAACGGCCCGTCACCGTGCAAGTAAGGTGCTGGAAATTGCCCGCGATCGCCACGTTGAGCAGGCGCTCAACGAGACGCCGGAAAAACTGCACCGTGACCGTCGTCTGGTCCTGTTGAGCGATCCGGTCACCATGGCGCGGCTTCACTATCGTGTGTGGTCTGCTCCGGAGAAATATTCCTCCTGGGTCAACTACTATAAAACGCTGAAGCTTAACCCGCTGGCGCTGAAAGCGAAGTAAGTTTTAATCAGGCCGGGAACGCTGCACGCTACCCGGCAAATAAAATACCGGCTGAGAAGCCGGTATTTTTTTATGAGGTAATGAATGAAAATAGTCATTGTGGCCATGATGGCGATGCTGCTTAGCGGTTGCGGCAGTATTATCAGTCGCACCATTCCAGGGCAAGGCCACGGGAATCAGTATTACCCGGGCGTGAAATGGGATGTTCGCGATTCAGCCTGGCGATACCTGACCGTGCTCGATTTACCGTTTTCACTGGTCTTTGATACGCTGTTGCTACCGATAGACGCGCACCACGGCCCTTACGAATAAAACGACGCTTAACGCTCGTCCCACTCATCTGCTGCGGTTTGCCCCTCTTCGGTATCCAGCGGAGGTTCGAGCTGAAACTCGCCCTCATCCCACTCGTGCAGGGTGTTTTCTTCAAGCCATTCCTGACGCAGTTCTATTTCGTCATAGTCACCATCGAAGACTGCCTGCGCAGCTTCACCACTCAATACCGGCAAGCACTCTCCTTCGTCACCGTCATCAACGAAGAATTCGGCCTGCCACATAATATCCCCGTCCTGAAGGACATATTTTTGAATATTGAGTTGTTGCACGTCAGCGTCTTCTTCCTCAATGCCGGGATTATCGGCGAGGAACTCTTCGCGAGCGGCATCAATAGCTTCTTCCAGTGTGGCGTACATGGTCATCAGTTTCTCCCTGTTTTCGAGAAGGTATTCAGGGAAAGAATAGCTGATTATCAGATCCTGCAAGTATGAATACGAAAATATGCCGTCACGCCTTCGTCTTATTCGCGGGCAGGGCTATTTTGTTCAACCTGCTCGTCGGTGGCAGGGCGTAATGCTCTCGATAAACTGAACCAGGAATAGATGGCGTTAAACAGGACCACACTTGCCGTCACGATAAAAACGGCACGAAAACCAAAACTGGCAGAAACGCCTGCGCCGACCAGCGGCCCGGTGACATTGCCGATATCGCGGAACGACTGGTTATAGCTAAAGATACGCCCGGCAATCTGGTTGGTGGAGTTATAAACCAGCAGAGTCTGTACCGCGGGAAGCAGCGCGCCATCTGCGGCGCCCAGCAGGAAACGCAGCACGCCGAGTTGCCACGGGGATTGCACCATCGACATCGGAATGAGCAACAATACCGAGATAACCAGCGCGCAAATCAGGATCTTCTCCGGGCCAATCTTATCCCCCAGCCTTCCCAGACGTGGCGCACTCAGCAGCGCGGCAACCCCCGGGACAGACGCAATAAGCCCACTGATAAAGGCAATATTATTCACATTACCCGCCAGGTCACGCACGTAGAGCGTCAGAATCGGGGCAATAGAGCCCGTGGCGACCTGGATTATCATGGTAGTGACAAACAGGCTCAACACCAGTTTCGGGTTTTTCAGTGAAGCCAGAACATCCCTGGCATGGAGCATCTCTTTTTTGGCCACCGGGGTGAAGTTTTCCCGAATACAGAGCAAGGTGACGATAAAACAGAGGAACAACACGCTGGCAGTGATGAAAAAGACCGGCCGCAGGCCGTAGCTATCTGCCAGTAAGCCACCGGCAAGGGGTCCCAGTAGCGCGCCGCTCACCGCCCCCGTTGACAGCGTCCCCAGTGCCCAGCCGCTTTTATGGCGGGGAATTTGCGTGGCGATAAGGGCATTTGCGTTGGGCACAAATCCACCCAGCAAACCCAGCAGCGCGCGTAAAATCAGGAACTGCCAGACGTTCTGCGCCATCCCCATCAGCACCATAATAATGGACATGCCAAGCGCGGAACGCAGCAGCATGATTTTTCGCCCTTTACGGTCGGCAAGCCCACCCCAGAACGGTGAGGCAATCGCCGAGAACAGGAAGGTGATACTGAACACAAGGCCTGACCACATGTTCAGCGCGCTATGGCCTGTCACACCAAGCTGTTCGACGTAGAGGGGAAGGAAAGGCATCACCAGGCTGAATGCTGCACCGGTGAGAAAACAGCCAAGCCAGGCAACCGTGAGGTTACGTTTCCAGTTTATGGGGGCATCTGAGGGTGACATAACAATCCGCATAACGAGGTGCAGCGCACGATAAGGTAGAGGTAATAAGCCTGCTAATTATGCGCCTGGGTTATGATTGCTGCAATGTCGGGGAGCTTTTAAAGCTAAAACAGAATGCGGCCACGGCGGCCGCACAGGATCAATAGCGCGAGGGGACACCTTGCGGGCGGGTTTTGAAGCGGCGATGCAGCCACATGTATTGCTCGGGGGCGAGCATAATGCACTGTTCAACAACGCCGTTCATCCATTTGGCCGTGGTTTCGGCGTCGTCCAGCGGCGGCGTTATTTCCGGTTCCAGCATGATTAACTGATAGCCGGAGCCGTCGGGTTTACGGCGCGGAACAAAGGGAACGATAGCGGCTTTGGACATCCGCGCCAGCATCCAGGTGCCGGTTGTTGTCGCGGCTTCATCGACCGCAAAGAAAGGGACAAATACGCTGGCCTGCGGGCCGTAATCATGGTCCGGGGCGTACCAGACAACTTCGCCGGACTTGAGCGCACGGATCATCCCTTTCAGATCCTTACGGTCGATCATGCTTTTGTTTGAACGCATCCGGCCATTAGTCTGCACTAAATCGATCACCGGGTTGTCATTCGGGCGGTAAACGCCAATGCCCGGCGCCTGCATTCCGAACATGCGCGCGCCGATTTCCAGCGTCAGAAAGTGCACACCAATTAACAGTACACCTGTCTGGTTCTCCTGAAGCGAATGCACTGGCTCCATGCCGGTTCCGGCTACTTCGGTCCAGCGCGCCATGCGCTTGTCGGGCCAGAACCATGCCATACCGGTTTCCATCAGCCCCATGCCCACAGATTCGAAATTTCTGGCAACCATATCATGGCGCTCTGACTCGCTCATTTGCGGGAAGCAGAGCTCCAGGTTGCGGTAAGCGATTCTGGCGCGACGTTTCATGAACATTTGCGCGAAACGACCCAAACCTTTACCCAGACGGAAAATGACCGGATAAGGAAGTTGGACAAGCAGCCACAAGAAGCCTATACCAAGCCAGGTTAACCAATAACGGGGATGCAAAAGGGCGGCAGTAAATTTCGGTAGCTGGGTCATGTCTGTCCTGTTTTCTTACGTCCTGAAGGTCTTATTGTCTCATTTTTTAAAGCTTAGCCAAAATATCTGTCATCGAATCGAGCGTTAATGCAGCAAATGTTACGTGCAATAATTCTGGCTGAATGAAATGTAGCGTAAATTGTATGGATGTAAATTGTCTTTGTTTGCTATATGATGCCGACCGATTTTTCTTACTCTTAACGATTGCAGGACTTGTACACCATGCCAGTGTTACACAACCGCGTATCGAATGAGATGTTAAAAGAGCGTATGTTGGCTGAAACCGAACCGCGCACGACAATCTCATTCTACAAATATTTCACCATCAACGATCCACAAGCGACCCGCGATACACTTTACCAGGCATTTACTGCGCTGAATGTGTTCGGACGAGTCTATTTGGCACGTGAAGGTATTAATGCGCAGATCAGCATCCCTGAAAGCAAAGTAGATGCGTTTCGCGATTTCCTTTATGCATTTGACCCCGCGCTGAACGACCTGCGTCTGAATATTGCCCTGGACGACGACGGTAAATCGTTCTGGGTACTGCGCATGAAAGTCCGTGAGCGCATTGTTGCGGACGGTATCGACGACCCGAGTTTTAATGCGGGTGATGTAGGGGAATACCTCAAAGCGGCCGAAGTGAATGCGATGCTCGATGACCCGGATGCGGTGTTCATCGATATGCGTAACCATTACGAATACGAAGTGGGTCATTTCGAAAACGCAATGGAAATCCCCGCGGACACTTTCCGTGAACAGCTGCCGAAAGCTGTTGAAATGATGCAGGAACATAAAGATAAAAAAATCGTTATGTACTGCACCGGCGGTATTCGCTGCGAAAAAGCCAGCGCCTGGATGAAACACAACGGGTTTAATAAAGTCTGGCACATTGAGGGTGGCATCATTGAGTATGCCCGTCGTGCTCGTGAGCAAGGGCTGCCGGTACGCTTTATCGGCAAGAACTTCGTGTTCGATGAGCGCATGGGCGAGCGGATTTCAGATGATGTGATTTCACACTGCCACCAGTGCGGCACGCCGTGCGACACACATACGAACTGCAAAAACGATGGCTGCCATCTGCTGTTTATCCAGTGTCCGGCCTGTGCTGAGAAGTACCACAACTGTTGTAGCGAGTTGTGCAGCGAAGAGAGCATGTTGCCTGAAGAAGAGCAACGTCGCCGTCGCGCGGGCCGTGAAAACGGCAACAAGATCTTTAATAAATCCCGCGGTCGCCTGAATACCAAACTGGGTATTCCTGACCCGAAATAAAGAAATAAGCCCGGTGGTGTGTTGATTCACCGGGCTGCATTATTACGACTTCTGCTGAACACCTTCCACAGAAATAATCAATTCGACATCCTTGGACGCCGGGCCTAAATCCGTGGTGATATTAAAGTCTTTCAGGTGAATTTTACCGGTGGCCTCGAAACCTGCACGCTTACCGCCCCATGGATCATCACCCTGGCCGATTAACGTTGCCTGAAGCGTGACCGGTTTTGTGACGCCGTTAAGGGTGAGATTACCGGTAATATCCAGTTTCTCTCCGGCTTTCTTCACCTCTGTTGAGGTGAATGTGGCCTGTGGGAATTTTGTTACGTTAAGGAAATCGGCACTGCGCAGATGCTTATCGCGTTCAGCATGGTTAGTATTCACACTGTTGGTATTAATGGTGACATTAACGTTATCCGCGGCGGGATTTTTGTCATCAAAACGAAATGTACCATCAAAATCGTTAAAGCTGCCATATAACCAGCTGTAACCAAGATGCTGAATACGGAAATTGACGAAGGCATGTTGGCCCTCTTTATCAATTTTATAATCAGCGGCCACCGCAGAACCGGCGGTAAATAACAGTGAACCTAACGCGATACCCAACAGGTGTTTTTTCATTTTATGCTCCAGAGTCAACTGACGAACGGCCGAGCATCCGCTTCAGCGTATCGTCTTTATCAATAAAGTGGTGTTTGAGCGCAGCAAGCCCGTGAAGGACTGAAAAGATAACGATGCTCCAGGCAAGCCACAGATGAACAACGCCCGCGATGTCGGCCTGTGAACCGGCATCCGTCAGTGTGGCGGGAACGTCGAAAAGGCCAAAGACGCTGACCGGCTTGCCATCCGCCGTGGAGATAAGATATCCACTCACTAAAATGGCGATGAGCAGGGCATAGAGGGCAATATGTGCCCCTTTTGCGCTAAGACGCGTGAATTTACCGTGGCTTTGCGGCGCAGGTGGTGGCGGAGAGATATGCCGCCACAACACGCGGAAAACGAGTCCCATCATCAGCAAAATGCCAATGCTTTTATGCAACTCAGGTGCCTGATGATACCAGCCATCATAATAGCTGAGCGTCACCATCCAGAGTCCAAGACCGAACATGGCATAAATAGCCAGTGCAAATACCCAGTGTAAGGACATGGATATAATGCCGTAGCGCGAAGACGAATTTCGCAGTTGCATAAATATTACCATTCGTAATAAACAGAACGGTAAAAATGGACTGTGTAAAAAGATATTGCAACTTAAATTACTGAATAAGGATATTTATTTAATTTATTTCAGTGATTTTGAAAATGATGAGGTGATGTAATTCAGTGTGTTCGTGCAATTAACGGTGGGGTTATCATAGGGCCAGAAATGCATATATTAATCAAAAATCCGCGTAATTAAATTAATATAAAGTAGTGTCAGTTATTGTCAGTGTTTCTTTTCAATAAAATACAATATAAACAAAATCGATGATTGCCAGCAGCGACCACAATAAAATATAGAGCATTAAATGTTCGCGAATATTATTGATAAGGTAGCCAACGATTTTGCGCATAATACCCCGCGAAGTGTAGTGATAAAACACAGGCTCCGAACCTTCGGAGCCTGTGGGCGTATTATCCGTTAAAACGCGAGAGCGAGAAGGGCGTCAGATCAAACTGTGGCGCGATCCCCTGCGCAAATTGTGCCGCGATTTCGCCCAGTACAGAGGCAAACTTAAAGCCGTGGCCGCTGAGCCCGGTGATAAGCAGCGTGTTGTCATGGCCGGGCAGGGTGTCGATGATGAAATCTTCATCCGGGGTGTTGTCATAGGTGCAGGCTGCGCCGTAGAGAAGGCCGCCAATGCCGGGCAGGATATTTCGCAGGAACGTAAAAGCCTCAGAACCGTCGGTCGGGTAAGCGCCAAAAGGTTTACGCTCATCAGGTTCAGAGATAACCTGCCCGCCGTTGTGTTTGCCAATCTTGAGCGCGTCTTTTTCTGACGGGAAGCCGTAGAACTGATCGCCATTGGGCAACTCGCCGGTGAAGGCCGGGAATTTATTCTGACTGCTGTAACGGCCATCTGCCTGGAACCAGGAGAACACTTTACGCACTGGCTGTACGGGCAGGTCAGGCAGCAATTTTGTTACCCAGGTGCCAGCGCTGATCAGCAGGCGAGAGGCAGAATAGTCGCCATCCTGGGTGCTAACGGTAACACCATCTTCATGATGGGTAATGGCAGTCACCGGACAGTTGAATAGCTGGGCGCATCCTGCTTTTTCGGCAAGCGAAATCCAGGTTTTGATGGCCGTCTCGCAATGCAATACGCCGGAGTTGGCTTCAAACAGCCCAATATAATCATCAGGAACGCGGATCTCCGGCCAGCGTTTCATGATGGCGTCAGCGTCCAGACTCTCAACATCAAGATTAAACTCACGCGCGCTGTGCTCCACGGTGGCCAGAAACGCAGAATGAGCAGGCCCGATGTTAATAATGCCTGTACGGTCAAAGACGCGCTCTTCGGTGAGGGTGGCCAGTTCATCCCAAAGCGTCTGGGCACGCAGCACCAGTGGCACATAGCGTTCACCTTCGCCATAAGCGTGACGAATCAGACGGGTATCACCGTGATGGCTGCCTTCAGAATGCGGAGGAAGATGGGCGTCTATCATCAGAACGTTGAGGCCAGCCTGCGTGGCATAATAACCAGCCGCTGAACCAACGGAGCCACTGCCTATAATGATTAAGTCGTATTTCATAGGTATCTCTTAAACCAACACTTTGTTAGCAGAGTAATTAACATCGGAGGGTTATACAAGGGAGAAATAAATAAGGCACCACGAAGGTGCCTGTTGAGTGAAAAGTGGGCATAAGGTTAATGCCGTTTATACTCATTTTCCTGGTAGTCGCCAGATTCTATTTTTGCAATACCTGCTTCTAAAATAGAAATAAACTGACGTGCGACGGCAGTGGTAAGCCACAGCGTCTGTCCAATTTCCGCTTCTTCACGGTTTGGCTGATTCGGGGTCTGGTAGTGCAAACGCAGCATCAAGGCATCGTAGCTATCTACGGTACTGATATCCCAGCCAACGAGAGGATGGGTCTGGATGACTTCACTATTCTTTTCCATGATAACCCCCTTAATACGTGTTAGAAGACAACGACTTTGAGGTTCAATACATGTTTATCTGAAGCAATTTCAGTATATCAATAAATAAGGGTTATGACGGGAAAAATAAAGAGCTGGCAACACATTTTTCTGTGTTTTAGGATTGTTCGAACAATAAAACACCATCTTGTTCACGTTTTTTTAAGAAGACACCCAATTATTTTGAACTATTCCGGATGGCAGATAAAAAAAAGCCGGGGCGACCCGGCAAAAAAAACACAATGAGGGAGCAAGATTTAATCGGTGATGAACCAGTCGTCGGCACTTTCCCACGTTTCTTGCAGGATTTCGCTGATGCGATCTTTATCTTCTTTTGCAGCACCAATGACGGACAGGTTGTTCGCGGCAGCATAACGTACCGTTACAGCACCTTCGTTTTCCGGGAAACTGTTGTGAATACGGCGGGATAATTCACCGGCAAGCGCATCAAGCGCACCTGCAGGCAGAACGGTTGTTTTGGCGATGGTAACTTCAATACGCATAAATGCCCCCTGTGTAATATACTGTTTATTTATACAGGTGTATTATCGATTTGACAACAAGGGGCATTGATATTTTTAGCGCTTAACGGTCCAGTGCACGGTTTCACCCGCCAGGAATGGGATCAACGTGTCGTCAGTCAGCGGAATGGCCTCTTCAACCTGGTACGCGGTGCGCTCCAGTTCAATAAAGGTTTCATTGACCGGCAGGCCATAGAAACGCGGGCCGTTCAGGGAGCAGAAGGCTTCAAAATGCGCCAGCGCATTCATCTCTTCAAACACGGTGGCGTAGCTGGCCAGTGCGGTTGGTGCGTTGAAGCAGCCTGCACAGCCGCAGCTCGCTTCTTTGCGATGACGCGCGTGTGGTGCGGAATCGGTGCCCAGGAATGCCCGGTTGAAACCGCTTGCGACCAGCTCTCGCAGTGCCTGCTGGTGGATATTGCGCTTGAGGATCGGCAGGCAGTACAGATGCGGACGAACACCGCCTACCAGCATGTGGTTACGGTTAAACATCAGATGCTGTGGGGTGATGGTGGCGGCGATAAGCTCATTGCCGTCGCGAACATATTCGGCAGCATCTTTAGTGGTGATGTGCTCAAACACCACTTTCAGTGCAGGCAGACGCTGACGCAGCGGCTCCATCACTGTTTCAATAAAACGGGCTTCACGGTCGAAGATATCAATATCGGCGTGGGTAACTTCACCGTGGATCAGCAGCGGCATCCCCAGTTTCTGCATTCTTTCCAGTACCGGCATAATGGCGTCGATACTGGTCACACCGTGGCTGGAGTTGGTGGTCGCATTGGCCGGGTAGAGCTTCGCGGCAGTGAACACCCCTTCGTTAAACCCACGCTCCACTTCGTTCGGGTCGAGTGAGTCCGTCAGATAGCAGGTCATCAGTGGGGTAAAGTCATGACCCGCAGGAACGGCATCAAGAATACGCTGGCGATACGCGATGGCGGCATCGACGGTGGTGACTGGCGGAACCAGGTTAGGCATAACAATCGCGCGGCCATAAATTTCACTGGTATAAGGCACGACGGTTTTCAGCATATCGCCATCACGCAGATGGATATGCCAGTCGTCAGGGCGGCGGATTTTAAGAACCTGGGGTTGTGCAGTCATGGATGAGCTCCGGCTTGTCAGGAATCAGTCATTGGGATGGCTGTTTTTGCCGGACACAAATCATAAGCGGAAACGTTTTCGTTTGCACACATTTCCGTAAAAAAAAGGGCGCCTGAGCGCCCCTGGGGTTAATCGGTGAATGGAATGATAATTTCTCCCGGTTTCACCTCTATCCCTTTTGCATATTTTTTGGCAAGCGATTCGCCCTTGCTCTTATCTTCACTCAGAACATAGGCCGGCTGCTGGTTGAAATAGCTGCGCAGCGACTGGTTCAGATAGGGGATCAGGGTCTGGATCACCGGTTTCATTTTATCGGGTGAAACCACCGCATCCACCACTTCCATCTCTTGCAGATAGATGGCGCCTTTCTCTTTATTAAAGACCGGCAGCGCTTTGAGCTTGAGTTTGATATTCGCTTTCTGGCTGCCGAAGAGGGAATTCATGTCCAGGTCTGCATCACCGGAAAGGGTGACTTTGTTCGGCTCTTCGCGCCCAATCTGACTGGTGAGCTTGCTCAGCACGATATGCGCGTCGGCAAGGCCCGGCACGCCAATGTCTTTTGAAAAGTTGTTATGCTTTTCCAGCGCCTGATTAATCTCCTGCTCACTGACGGTATATTGCGTAAGCTGGTTACAACCCACCAGCAGGCCGCTAACGACGAATGCTGCGGCAATGACGATCTTCTTCATGGAGTTCCTCAAAAAAATATCGGCGCTTCTGTCCTGATGCGTCAGTATGTCAGCGAGATATAGCAGAAACCAGCAGAAAAAACTGATAAAGAAGGGCGGGAGTGCGCTCCCGCCGGACAGAGAGGTTATGCGCCAGGCTCGAGCATCCCGCTCGCGCTGCGTTTCTGGCTGAACTGCCACCACAATGCAAGAAGTGTAATAAAGCCCACCACGCCCAGCATCATCCACGGAAGCTCCGGTTGATTCAGCGCTTTGCCCGCATCAAACAGCCAGCCGCCGCCGGCATAGCCCAGCGCGCCGCCAAAGGCCAGCCCAAGACGGCTGAATCCCATATAGCTGCCGCGGGCGCGGGCGTCTGCCAGTGAGGCGCTCAGCGTTTCACGCGCCGGTTCGGCGATAATCGAACCGATGTAGAAGGTGCATATCAGCATAAAGAGTTGCTGCAAAGTACTTACCAGCCCAATCGGCATCATGCTCAGGGTCATCAGCAGCAGCCCGGCCATCAGCCGATGCTCAAGACGGAACCGGCGTTCGCTCCAGCGGGCAATCGGATAAAGCAGCGTCAGGGAGAGGCAGGCTTCAATGGCGTACATCCATTTGACCGCCGCGGGTGAGCCGGCAATATCGTTAACCATGATGGGCAGCATCAGCATGACCTGAACGGCAAGCATGTAGTAGCCCGTCAGAGTCAGTACATAAGTGACGAAGCGTTTGTCACGCAGCACGCGGCCCAGCCCTTCACGCACCGGGGCTTTTACCGTCGATAATTTCCACGCAGGCAGCAGCCAGGCGTTGAAGGCTGCACACAGAATAAAGAGCACGGCGCCGGTGGCACATACCAGACGAAAATCATATTGCAGCAACCAGCTACCCAACAGCGCGCCAACCACCGCACCGGCGCTATCCTGCATCATCAGAATAGAGAAGAAGCGACCACGCTGGTGCGGGCGGATCAGCTTGACCACCAGTGCCGTTCGTGGGGGATCGAAAAGGGTGCCGCCGATACCAGAAAGGAAGCAGGAGAACCACAGCAGTCAGGGTTCATGCGCAATGCCCATCGTGGCGAAACCTGCCGCGCGTAACAACATCCCGGTGACAATCATTGGTTTGGCACCAAAACGGTCAGCGATAGCCCCACCAAATACGCCCAGCCCCTGCTGGACAAACTGGCGCAAACCCAGCGCGATACCGACCATTAATGCCGCCCAGCCCATTTGATCGACAAAGCGAATCGAAATAAGTGGAAAAACGACAAAAAAGCCGAGCACGACCAGCATGTTATCGACTAGCAGGAAATATTTACCCAGGTTCCTGGCCTGTGATACGCGGGACATTTCCCCTCCAGGGAAAAGAAGATGGTGAGCACGCTAATATTCTGCGGTGTTGCCAGGCGTTTTCCCACCCCGCCAGCAACAATATTTTTTTATCAAAAGGGTGCTTTGATAGAGACTTCTCATCGAAAAATGTGAAAAGAGGTCAAAATGGTATGTCACTGTTTTCACAGACGGCAAAGGCGCAGGTATAGTAAAGCTAATGGGTAGAGCAGAAGCGACGGGAAGGAGTGGTATCGATGTTTGGCTATCGCAGTAATGTGCCAAAAGTGCGCCTGACGACGGACAGGCTTGTCGTCCGTCTGGTGCATGAGCGTGATGCCTGGCGTCTGGCGGATTATTACGCCGAGAATCGCCAGTTTTTAAAGCCCTGGGAACCCGTTCGGGATGAGAGCCATTGCTACCCTTCAGGCTGGCAGGCGCGGCTCAGTATGATTACGGAGTTTCACAAGCAAGGTAGTGCGTTCTATTTTGCACTGCTGGATCCGGAAGAAAAAGAGATCGTTGGTATCGCTAACTTTTCCAACGTCGTGCGTGGGTCATTTCACGCCTGCTATCTCGGGTATTCCATCGGACAGAAGTGGCAAGGTCAGGGGTTGATGTTTGAAGCGCTGACCACGGCAATTCGTTACATGCAACGCACTCAACACATCCATCGCATCATGGCGAACTATATGCCGCATAACCAGCGCAGCGGAAATTTGCTGGCACGTTTAGGGTTCGAGAAAGAAGGTTATGCCAAAGACTATCTGCTTATTGATGGTGAATGGCGTGACCATGTGCTGACGGCGTTAACCACCCCGGACTGGACAGCAGGTCGTTAAGGAGAAAAGATGAAATATCAGTTAACCGCCACCGAAGCACGGATCATTGGCTGTCTGCTTGAAAAGCAGGTGACCACGCCAGAGCAATATCCGCTGTCTGTGAATGCAGTGACCATGGCCTGTAATCAAAAGACCAACCGCGAGCCGGTGATGAACCTCGGTGAGCACGACGTGCAGGATGTACTGGACGCGCTGGTCAAACGGCATTATCTGCGCACGGTGAGCGGGTTTGGCAACCGGGTGACGAAGTACGAACAACGTTTTTGTAATTCTGAATTTGGCGATCTCAAACTCAGCAGCGCAGAAGTGGCGTTGATCACCACGCTGCTGCTGCGCGGCGCGCAAACCCCAGGCGAACTGCGTTCACGCGCCTCCCGAATGCATGAGTTCAGCGATATGCAGGAAGTCGAACAAACTTTGGAAGGGCTGGCGACACGCGAAGATGGCCCGTACGTGCAACGCCTGGCGCGTGAGCCGGGCAAGCGCGAAAGCCGCTTTATGCACCTGTTCAGTGGCGATGTGGAAACGCTTGAGAGTTTTACTGAAACCGATGCACCAGAGGGCAATGACAGCCTGACGGCGCGTGTGGACGCGCTTGAAGAGGAAGTCGCCGGGCTTAAACAGCGTCTGGATGCCTTGCTTGCTCATTTGGGAGATTAACGGTGACAAAATTACGTGTGGGAGTGGTCGGGCTTGGCGGTATTGCTCAAAAAGCCTGGTTACCGGTATTAGGCGCAGCGACGGACTGGACGCTGCAAGGGGCGTGGTCGCCCACTCGCGAAAAAGCCCAGCGCATCTGTGATACCTGGCGCATCCCGTATGCCAGCTCGCTGCTGGATTTAGCCCGCGACTGTGATGCGGTGTTTGTGCATACCTCAACCTCAACGCATTATCAGGTAGTCAGCGAATTACTGAACGCCGGTGTCCACGTCTGCGTGGATAAGCCACTGGCGGAAAACGTGCAGGATGCCGAGCGCCTGATTGACCTTGCGGCCAGCAAAAACCTGCAACTGATGGTCGGTTTCAACCGCCGCTTTGCACCGCTCTATCAGCAGCTCAAAGCCCAGTCTGGCAACCTGGCCTCGCTGCGCATGGACAAGCACCGGACTGACAGCATTGGGCCGAACGATCTGCGCTTTACGTTGCTCGATGATTATCTGCATGTTGTGGACACCGCGTTGTGGCTCACCAACGGCAACGCGCAGCTGAAAAGCGGAACGCTGTTAACCAGCGAGCAGGGCGAAATGGTGTATGCCGAACACCACTTCTCGGTGGATCATCTCCAGGTGACAACCAGTATGCACCGCCGGGCGGGCAGCCAGCGGGAATTCGTGCAGGCCGTTACCGATGGCGCACTGTATGACATCACCGATATGCGCGAGTGGCGGGAAGAGAAGGGCAACGGTGTGGTGATGCAGCCTGTTCCTGGCTGGCAGAGCACGCTTGAACAACGTGGCTTTGTCGGGTGTGCGCGTCACTTTATCACCTGCGTGCAAAATCAGACGGTTCCGGAAACCTCGGGCGAGCAGGCAATCCTGGCGCAGCGTATTGTGGAAAGGCTCTGGCGAGATGCCATGAGTGAATAACTCGCTGTAACATCTGCGGATAGTAATTCGTTGAAATCGGGTTAGACTAAGCGCCGCTTGTTGGCTTTGCCGGGTGGCGCTTTCGTTTACCCGGCCTACAAATCCGTATGGTTCTGGAAATTCACGTTAATGAACTTATTAAAATCGCTGGCGGCAGTCAGCTCGATGACCATGTTTTCCCGCGTGCTTGGCTTTGCGCGCGATGCCATTGTGGCGAGGGTTTTCGGCGCAGGGATGGCCACTGACGCCTTTTTCGTCGCGTTCAAGCTACCCAATTTGCTGCGCCGTATTTTTGCCGAAGGGGCATTTTCACAGGCGTTTGTTCCCATCCTTGCGGAATATAAAAGCAAGCAGGGCGAAGATGCCACCCGCGTTTTTGTCTCCTATGTCTCTGGCCTGTTAACGCTGGCGCTGGCGGTAGTGACCGTTATCGGGATGCTGGCAGCCCCCTGGGTGATCATGGTCACGGCGCCGGGTTTTGCTGATACGGCCGATAAATTTGCCCTCACCAGCCAGCTCCTGCGTATTACCTTTCCTTATATTCTGCTGATCTCACTGGCCTCACTGGTCGGCGCCATTCTGAACACCTGGAACCGTTTCTCCGTTCCGGCGTTTGCGCCCACGTTCCTTAACGTCAGCATGATCGGCTTTGCGCTGTTTGCGGCCCCGCATTTCAATCCACCAGTTCTGGCGCTGGCCTGGGCTGTTACCGTGGGCGGTGTATTACAGCTGGCCTATCAGCTGCCGCATCTGAAAAAGATAGGGATGCTGGTGCTGCCGCGCGTTAACTTCCGTGATGCCGGGGCGATGCGCGTGATTAAGCAGATGGGCCCGGCGATCCTCGGCGTATCCGTCAGCCAGATCTCGCTGATTATCAACACCATCTTTGCCTCTTTCCTGGTGTCCGGCTCTGTTTCCTGGATGTATTACGCTGACCGTCTGATGGAGTTCCCGTCAGGGGTGCTGGGCGTTGCGCTGGGGACAATTCTGCTGCCATCGCTGTCGAAAAGCTTCGCCAGCGGTAATCATGATGAATACTGCCGTTTGATGGACTGGGGGCTTCGTTTGTGCTTCCTGCTGGCATTACCGAGCGCGGTGGCGCTGGGCATTCTGGCGAAACCACTTACGGTGTCGTTGTTCCAGTACGGTAAATTTACCGCTTTTGACGCCGCCATGACCCAGCGCGCGCTGGTGGCCTATTCGGTGGGGCTGATGGGGCTGATTGTCGTTAAAGTGCTTGCTCCGGGCTTCTACTCCCGTCAGGACATTAAAACTCCGGTGAAGATTGCCATCGTGACCCTGGTCATGACGCAGCTCATGAACCTTGCGTTTATTGGCCCGCTGAAACATGCCGGTCTGTCACTGTCGATTGGTCTGGCGGCCTGTCTGAACGCCGGGCTGTTGTACTGGCAGCTGCGTAAACAGGATATCTTTACCCCGCAGCCTGGCTGGGCGAGTTTCCTGGTGCGTTTGCTGATTGCGGTGCTGGTGATGTCGGCGGCGTTACTCGGCATGATGTACGTGATGCCAGACTGGGCGCAGGGTACGATGCCTTATCGCCTGATGCGTCTGATGGCCGTGGTGGTGGTCGGTATTGTGGCTTACTTCGCAACGCTTGCAGTACTTGGGTTTAAAGTGAAAGAGTTTGCCCGCCGTACGGCATAAACGCCAAAAGGGGAGTTCACCAGATGGTGCTCCCCGTTCACTGATTCGCCGTTAAAACGTCAAATCGAAATCTTTTTCCCGCCCGTAATTCTCGCACTGGATGTTTGACCATCCGCGCCGTAAAGCCCCGTTTCTTTATGGGGTTTTAACACTTCAAGCGCCTGCTGATTACGTACGATCTGTCCTTCTAACAGCCAGCCGTTATGCTGATTGAGGTCGCGAAGATGCAGGGTCTTTTCTGTAATCGTCTGCCAGCGTTCGACAATCTCATCGTTTGCACTGCGTCGCGGATCTTGTTCCGCGCGTCGCTGCTGCTCCAGGTAATCCAGCGTCGCCAGGAGCGAGCTTTTATCTTCGGTAATACGTTGCAACGCGCTGCCGTTGATCTGACCGGAAGACAGGTGTTGTTGTTCTGCATCCATTACCGTTTTCAGGTCGTTCAGGACAACCGTCATTTGATCCAGTATTTCTGGCAGTCGACTCATACGGTTAGTTACTCTGTAAGAAACTCTGCGCTTCCTGAATCAGTGCATCAGCGATTTTGCTGGTGTCCATTTTCAGCTCGCCGTTACGAATAGCGGTTTTCAGTGATTCAACACGGTCCATGTTGATATCGCTGCTGCCTGGCTGCATCAGTTTTGCCTGCGCATCGCTCAGGGTGACGCTGGTGCTGTTTGCAGTTGACTGTTTTTCCAGACGCGTTTTTTGCGGCGTAGCGTCATTCGTTTCGCGAGGTTGTACAGTGCTAACCGGTTTTAGGGCTGATGTACGATCAATGCTCATTGTGTTGTCCTCATCGAGGGTTCGCGGCGTTTGCGCCTGACATCATCATTAGTTGATTATTTATCGGCAGTCGCAGCGATTTCTTTAAAAAGATTATAGGTTAATCAGAATATTCCCATCAGTATCGACAGTTCCGCTAACCACCTGGCCTGAGGACATCCTCACACGGGCATTTTGCGCAACGGCAGCGTTGTTTAACGCCTGTCCTTCACTGTTAACGCTAAACCCATCTCCGTTGGCAACGACCATCACCCGCTGACCGGCTTTTACCCGCCACGCCTGGCGCAGCATTGACAGCTGAATGGCCTGACCTGGGGCAACATCGCGAAGGCTTACCGCGTCCTGCGCCTGATTAATGTCGAGCATGGTGCGAGGCGGAAGTTGATCCAGGCGGCCACGTTTTAGCGTCACGCTGCCTGTCTGCAACACGCTTCCCCGGGCGATAGGCTGGGCGGCGACAACATAATTGCCCGTCGCCTGAACTACAACCTGTAAATAACGTTTTTCATTGGCGCAGCGCGCCAGCACGTTCACGTTGCCCCACAGTTTCGCACTGCCGGTCACGCTGAAAGAGGGCTGGTCGCAAGAGGGATACAGATTGGGCGGTGTGCGCACGATAACCGTGACGTCATCGCTAAAGCCTGCCAACTGCTGGGCAAAGAAGCTCGTCAGCTGGTCGCTAAGGCCAGTTGTCTGAGGATTTTCTGCCTGAACAAAGGGGCTTAAAAGCAATATGGTTGCCGCAAGGCCATGTCTCAATGTCCGCATCGCACGTTCCACCGTTTTCAGAATTGAGAGGATTCTACCTTCAGTGGTTTTGCATCAACGCAATAAATAGCGACGCATTTTGCGCTTATTCCGTCGATAAGGCAGACGGGTTGAGATTTAAGCTGTGAACTGAAATTTTGCCATCAGCGGAGGAGACATGCTCGATAAACTCGACGCTGCCTTACGTTTTCAGCAGGAAGCGCTCAATTTACGCGCCCAGCGGCAGGAAATTTTAGCCGCCAATATCGCTAACGCGGATACCCCCGGGTTTCAGGCGCGCGATATTGATTTTTCCAGTGAGCTTAAAAAAGTGATGGAGCGGGGACGTACCGAAGGGACTGGGGTTGCGCTTGCACTGACATCCTCACGCCATATTCCCGCTCAGGCGATGACTGCGCCAACCACTGACTTACTTTATCGCGTCCCCGATCAGCCTTCCCTCGACGGTAACACCGTAGACATGGACCGGGAGCGTACACAGTTTGCCGATAACAGCCTTCAGTATCAGACAGGCCTGACCGTGCTCGGCGGACAAATCAAAAGCATGATGAGCGTCCTCCAGGGGGGCAACTAATTCATGGCCTTGCTGAATATTTTTGATATCGCGGGTTCGGCGCTGACAGCGCAGTCCAAACGCCTGAACGTGGCGGCCAGTAACCTGGCAAACGCCGACAGCGTGACCGGCCCGGACGGGCAGCCTTATCGCGCAAAACAGGTTGTCTTTCAGGTCGATGCTGCGCCAGGCGCGGCGACGGGCGGCGTGAAAGTCTCTGACGTGGTAGAGAGCCAGGCACCGGACAAACTGGTCTACGAGCCGGGTAATCCGCTCGCCGACGCCAGTGGTTACGTGAAAATGCCAAACGTGGATGTGGTTGGCGAAATGGTCAACTCCATGTCGGCTTCGCGTAGCTATCAGGCCAACGTCGAAGTGCTTAATACCGTGAAGAGCATGATGCTCAAAACACTCACTCTCGGCCAGTAAAGGAGACACGCATGTCCATCGCCGTCAATGTGAATGACACCACTAACTCGGGCGTTACCAGTACCAGCTCGACCAGCTCCAGCTCCCTGACGGGAAGCAGTGCTTCCGATCTGCAAAGCAGCTTCCTGACGCTACTGGTGGCACAGCTGAAGAACCAGGATCCAACCAACCCGATGCAGAACAACGAACTGACCACGCAGCTTGCGCAGATCAGTACCGTTAGCGGCATTGAAAAGCTCAACACCACGCTCGGCTCAGTATCCGGCCAAATCGACAACAGCCAGTCACTCCAGGCGGCGAACCTGATTGGTCACGGTGTCATGATCCCTGGCACCACGGTGCTTGCTGGCAGCACTACCACCGATGGCACAACGTCCACGTCTACCACTCCGTTTGGCGTGGAGCTGCAACAGGCTGCTGACAAAGTTACCGCCACGATTAAAGACTCCACCGGAGCCGTGGTTCGTACCATCGATATTGGCGCGCTGTCGGCCGGTGTTCACACCTTTACCTGGGACGGCAGTGTGACCGATGGCTCTACGGCGCCGAACGGTTCTTACACCGTGTCTATCGCGGCCAGCAACGGGACGACTCAGCTGGTTGCACAGCCACTTCAGTTTGGGCTGGTGCAGGGCGTGATTAAAGGCAGCGACGGCAACAAACTGGATTTGGGTACCACAGGTACCACCACACTCGACGAAGTTCGGCAGATTATCTAAGCCTTAACACTTATCAGGAGTAAGTCATGGCCTTTTCTCAAGCGGTCAGCGGCCTGAATGCTGCGGCCACCAACCTGGATGTCATTGGCAACAACATCGCCAACTCCGCGACCTACGGTTTTAAATCCGGCTCTGCTTCTTTTGCAGATATGTTTGCTGGTTCCAAAGTAGGCCTGGGCGTTAAAGTTGCAGGCATCACTCAGGACTTCACCGACGGTACTACCACCAACACTGGTCGTGGCCTGGATGTGGCTATCAGCCAGAACGGTTTCTTCCGTATGGTTGATGCGAACGGTTCCGTGTTCTACAGCCGTAACGGCCAGTTCAAACTGGACGAAAACCGTAACCTGGTGAACATGCAGGGTCTGCAACTGACCGGTTACCCTGTTGCGGGTACGCCACCATCGGTACAAACCGGTGCGAACCCACAGCCTATTTCGATCCCGAATACCCTGATGGCCGCGAAATCGACCACCACGGCAACGCAGCAGATCAACCTGAACTCCACGGACGACATTCCGACAGTGGCATTTGATCCGACCAACGCGGACAGCTACAACAAGAAGGGTTCGGTCACGGTATATGACAGCCAGGGTAACGAGCATAATATGAGCGTTTACTATGTCAAAACTGCGGACAATACCTGGGATCTGTATACCCAGGATGCAAGCGTTGCTAACTCAGCCGTGAACAAAGCGGCGCAGATGAGTTTTGACAACAACGGTAACCTGGCAGGCGTTTACAACTACACCGCGCTTGGTACCACGCCGGAGACCTGGTCACTGGCTACTACCGCCAACACCACCCCGTCTATCAATATCGTTACCGATTCAGTCAGTGGCGCAACCCCTGCATCGTTCAACCTGAGCTTCCTGAACTCCATGCAGCAGAACACCGGTTCCAACAACGTTGTGGCGACCACTCAGAACGGCTACAAGCCTGGCGACCTGGTGAGCTACCAGATCAACGATGACGGTACCGTTGTGGGTAACTACTCCAACGAACAGACTCAGGTTCTGGGTCAGATCGTGATGGCAAACTTCGCTAACAACGAAGGTTTGCAGTCAGAAGGCGATAACGTCTGGTCTGCAACCCAGTCATCCGGCGTTGCGCTGCTGGGTACAGCAGGAACCGGTAACTTCGGTACGCTGACCAACGGTGCCCTGGAAGCCTCCAACGTTGACCTGAGTAAAGAGCTGGTGAACATGATTGTTGCTCAACGTAACTATCAGTCGAACGCACAGACGATCAAAACTCAGGATCAGATCCTCAACACGCTGGTTAACCTGCGTTAAGCGGCTAACAGGAAAGCGCAATGGATCACGCAATATATACAGCGATGGGCGCCGCAAGCCAGACGCTCAATCAGCAGGCCGTCACCGCCAGCAACCTGGCGAACGCCTCTACACCGGGTTTTCGTGCGCAGCTTAATGCGCTGCGCGCCGTGCCGGTAGAAGGGCTGTCGTTACCTACGCGTACGCTGGTAACGGCTTCTACACCAGGTGCGGATATGACGCCGGGTCAGATGGATTACACCTCGCGTCCACTGGACGTTGCGCTTCAGCAGGACGGCTGGCTGGCCGTGCAAACTGCTGATGGCAGCGAGGGGTATACCCGCAACGGTAATATCCAGGTGAGCGCCACCGGGCAACTGACGATCCAGGGACACCCTGTTATGGGTGAAGCTGGCCCGCTTACCGTACCGGAAGGCTCAGAGCTGACCATCGCTGCTGACGGGACCATCTCGGCATTAAACCCAGGTGACCCGGCAAACACCGTTGCGCCTGTCGGTCGTCTGAAGCTGGTTAAAGCGGAAGGCAAAGAAGTGCAGCGTGGTGATGACGGGATGTTCCGTCTGACCCAGGCGACGCAAGCCACGCGTGGTGCCACATTACAGGCCGATCCGAGTATTCGTGTGATGTCTGGTGTGCTGGAAGGCAGTAACGTCAAACCGGTTGAAGCCATGACCGATATGATCGCCAGTGCCCGTCGTTTTGAAATGCAGATGAAAATTATCAGCAGCGTTGATGAAAACGCGAGCAAAGCTAACCAACTTCTGGCTATGAGTTAACAGGACTTCCTATGATCAGTTCTTTATGGATCGCGAAAACGGGCCTGGATGCACAACAAACCAATATGGACGTTATTGCCAACAACCTGGCAAACGTCAGTACCAATGGTTTCAAGCGTCAGCGCGCCGTTTTCGAAGATTTGCTTTATCAAACTATTCGTCAGCCAGGTGCTCAGTCTTCTGAACAAACCACGCTGCCGTCCGGTTTGCAGATCGGTACCGGTGTTCGTCCGGTGGCGACCGAGCGTCTGCATAGCCAGGGCAACCTGTCTCAGACAAACAACAGTAAAGACGTGGCGATCAAAGGCCAGGGTTTCTTCCAGGTGCAGCTGCCTGACGGAACCTCAGCTTATACCCGCGATGGCTCTTTCCAGGTTGATCAGAACGGCCAGCTGGTAACCGCGGGCGGTTTCCAGGTTCAGCCTGCGATCACTATCCCGGCGAACGCCCTGAGCATCACCATCGGTCGTGATGGTGTGGTCAGCGTAACGCAGCAGGGGCAGACCAACCCGGTGCAGGTAGGGCAACTCAACCTGACCACCTTCATGAACGATACCGGTCTGGAAAGCATTGGTGAGAACCTCTACACCGAAACGCAATCCTCCGGTACGCCAAATGAAAGCACGCCTGGCCTTAACGGCGCAGGTTTGCTGTATCAGGGTTATGTCGAAACCTCGAACGTTAACGTTGCGGAAGAACTGGTGAATATGATCCAGGTTCAGCGCGCGTATGAAATTAACAGTAAAGCAGTGTCGACGACCGACCAGATGCTGCAAAAACTGACGCAACTCTAAGGTGTAGTCCGGTGCGGTAACTGCCGCACCGGCTCCCTGTTTTCGAAGATGAAGGCAATGCAAAAACACGCGGCGTTTCGTTATCCGATTATGACTGTCCTGGCCGTCACACTCAGCGGCTGTGCCTGGATCCCGTCTAAACCACTGGTTGAGGGTGCGACTACCGCCCAACCCGTTCCTGGCCCTGCGCCAGTTGTGAACGGCTCCATTTTCCAGACTGCGCAGCCGATTAACTATGGTTATCAGCCGCTGTTTGAAGACCGTCGCCCGCGTAACGTCGGCGATACCCTGACCATTGTGTTGCAGGAAAACGTCAGTGCGAGCAAGAGCTCGTCGGCGAATGCCAGCCGCGATGGCAAAACCAATTTTGGCTTCGACACCGTACCACGCTACCTACAGGGCCTGTTTGGCAATGCGCGTGCCGATGTTGATGCATCTGGCGGCAACACCTTTAACGGTAAGGGTGGCGCAAACGCAAGTAACACTTTCAGCGGTACGCTGACGGTGACGGTTGACCAGGTTCTGGTTAACGGCAACTTACACGTTGTGGGTGAAAAACAGATTGCCATCAACCAGGGCACTGAGTTCATCCGCTTCTCTGGTGTGGTTAACCCTCGCACCATTAGCGGCACCAATACCGTACCGTCCACCCAGGTGGCGGATGCGCGCATCGAGTACGTCGGCAACGGCTACATCAACGAAGCGCAAAATATGGGCTGGCTGCAACGCTTCTTCCTTAACTTATCGCCGATGTAAGCGAGGTGACTCATGTTTAAATTCCTCTTCGCAGCGGTGCTGACTCTGGTGGCTACCTTTGCTCAGGCCGATCGTATTCGTGACCTGACCAGCGTCCAGGGCGTACGTGAAAACTCCCTGATTGGTTATGGCCTGGTGGTGGGGCTGGACGGCACGGGTGACCAGACCACCCAGACGCCATTCACCACCCAGAGCTTAAACAACATGCTCTCCCAGCTTGGTATTACCGTACCGACGGGCACCAACATGCAGCTGAAAAACGTGGCTGCGGTGATGGTCACCGCGTCCTACCCGGCGTTTGCGCGCCAGGGGCAAACCATCGATGTGGTCGTTTCCTCTATGGGTAACGCCAAAAGCCTGCGCGGCGGTACGCTGCTGATGACGCCATTAAAAGGTGTTGATAGCCAGGTGTATGCGCTGGCGCAGGGTAACATCCTGGTCGGCGGGGCGGGTGCATCTGCGGGCGGCAGCAGCGTGCAGGTGAACCAGCTCAACGGCGGACGTATTACCGGCGGGGCGATTATCGAACGTGAACTGCCAACCCAGTTCGGTTCCGGTAACACCATTAACCTGCAACTGAATAATGAAGACTTCACGATGGCGCAGCAAATTGCCGACACCATCAACCGCAGCCGTGGCTATGGCAGCGCAACCGCGCTGGACGCACGTACCGTGCAGATCCGTACCTCAACGGGCAGCAGCAACCAGGTGCGGATGCTGGCGGATATCCAGAATATGGAAGTCAACGTTCCGCTTCAGGATGCCAAAGTCATTATCAACTCGCGTACGGGCTCTGTGGTGATGAACCGCGAAGTGATGCTCGACAGCTGTGCCGTGGCGCAGGGTAATCTCTCGGTGACGGTGAACCGTTCCGCGAACGTCAGCCAGCCGAATACACCATTTGGTGGTGGCCAGACGGTGGTAACGCCACAAACGCAGATTGATATGCGCCAGAGCGGCGGTTCGCTGCAAAGCGTGCGCTCCAGTGCCAACCTGAACAGCGTGGTACGTGCGCTGAACGCATTGGGTGCAACGCCGATAGATCTGATGTCCATTCTGCAATCAATGCAAAGCGCAGGCTGTCTGCGTGCCAAAGTGGAAATCATCTAATGCTGACCGATAGCAAACTGCTGACCAGTGCCGCCTGGGATGCCCAGTCGCTCAACGAACTGAAAACCAAAGCGGGTAAAGATCCGTCGGCGAATATTCGCCCGGTCGCCCGCCAGGTGGAAGGGATGTTTGTACAGATGATGCTGAAAAGTATGCGTGAAACCCTGCCGAAAGACGGGATTTTCAGCAGCGACTCAACGCGACTCTATACCAGCATGTATGACCAGCAGATTGCGCAGCAGATGACGGCCGGGAAGGGCCTGGGTCTGGCTGACATGATTGTGAAACAGACCGAGGCCGCACAGGGTGTGCAGGCGCAGGAAGAGCAGCCGCAGCAGGTGCCGATGAAGTTCGACCTGGAAACGGTGACCAGTTATCAGAACCAGGCGCTGACGCAGATGGTGCGTAAAGCGATGCCGAAGGCGACCGATAACAGCGACGAGCCGCTTTCCGGTGACAGCAAGGACTTCCTGGCGCAGCTTTCCCTGCCTGCGCGGCTTGCCAGTGAGCAGAGCGGCGTACCGCATCACCTGATTCTGGCGCAGGCTGCGCTGGAGTCGGGCTGGGGGCAACGTCAGATCCGTAAAGAAAACGGTGAGCCAAGCTTTAACATCTTTGGCGTTAAGGCTAACGCCAGCTGGAAAGGGCCAACCACCGAGATCACCACCACGGAATACGAAAACGGCTCCGCCGTGAAAGTGAAAGCGAAATTCCGTGTGTACAGCTCCTATCTGGAAGCTCTGTCGGATTACGTGAACGTGCTGAGCCGCAACCCGCGTTATAACGCTGTGACCCAGGCGGCAACGCCGGAGCAGGGCGCGCAGGCATTGCAAAACGCGGGCTACGCCACCGATCCAAACTATGCGCGTAAGCTTACCAGCATGATCCAGCAGCTGAAATCGATGGGCGAGAAAGTCAGCAAAGCCTATAGCACAGATCTCGAAAATCTGTTCTGAAAGTTCTCAAGTCCCGGTGGAGGCTGCCGATAACCTTCATCAGGACTCGTGTCTGAAAGTATAAAAGGAACCCCCATGTCCAGTTTGATTAACAGCGCCATGAGTGGCCTCAGTGCTGCACAGGCGGCACTCAATACCGTCAGTAATAATATTTCAAGCTACAACGTGGCCGGTTACACTCGCCAGAACACCATTCTGGGAGCCTCTAACAGCACGCTGACAGGCGGTGGCTGGGTTGGCAACGGGGTTTATGTCTCCGGTGTACAGCGTGAGTATGATGCATTCATTACTAACCAGCTGCGTGCGGCAGATACCCAGAACAGCGGGCTTACAACGCGTTATCAGCAGATGTCGAAAATTGACGACGTGCTGTCTGATACCACGAACTCACTGTCCACGACGTTGCAGGACTTCTTTACCAGCCTGCAAACGCTGGTCAGTAACGCAGAAGACCCGGCTGCACGCCAGACGGTACTCGGCAAAGCTGATGGCCTGGTGAACCAGTTCAAGGTTAACGACCAGTATCTGCGCGACCAGGATAAGCAGGTTAATACCTCTATCTCCAGCAGCGTCGACCAGATCAACGCCTACGCGAAACAAATCGCGAACCTTAACGATCAGATTTCACGTCTGACCGGTGTGGGTGCAGGTTCATCTCCGAACGAACTGCTCGATCAGCGTGACCAGCTGGTGAATAACCTGAACCAGATCGTGGGTGTTGAAGTGGCCGTGCAGGACAGCGGTACCTACAACATCTCCTTCGCGAACGGTTACACCCTGGTTCAGGGCAGCACCGCGAATCAGCTGGCGGCGGTTCAGTCCAGCGCTGATCCTTCACGTATCACGGTTGCGTATGTGGATGCGGCTTCTGGCAACGTTGAGATCCCGGAAAAACAGATCACCACCGGTTCCCTGGGCGGATTGTTAACCTTCCGTTCTCAGGATCTGGATAAAGCACGTAACTCGCTGAACCAGATGGCGCTGGCGTTTGCCGATGCCATGAATAAACAGCATGAAGCCGGGTTTGATGCCAATGGCTATGCGGGCGGCAAACTGTTTGATTATGGTTCTCCGTCAGTGCTGAGCAACAGCAAAAATACCGGCAGTGCGTCCGTGACGGCGAGCGTAACTGACAGCTCTGCGGTACAGGCGACTAACTATAAAGTCGAATACAACGGCACCAACTGGACGGTAACCCGTCTGGCGGACAAAACCAGCTTCACCGCAACGGCTGATGCCAGCGGCAACCTGTCGTTTGACGGCCTGAACGTCAGCATCAGCGGTTCTGCGAACACCAAAGACAGTTTCGTTGTGAAGCCGGTCAACGACGTCATCATCAATATGGACCTGGCGATTAGCGACGAATCCAAACTGGCAATGGCGTCAGCCAGCGGCAGTGGCGATAGCGATAACACCAACGGTCAAAAACTGCTGGATCTGCAAAGCGCCAAAGTGGTTGGTGGCAATAAGACCTTCAACGATGCCTACGCTGCACTGGTCAGTACGGTAGGTAGCACCACCGCATCGCTGAAAACCAGTAGCGAAACGCAGACCAACGTTGTGACGCAGCTGACCAAGCAGCAGCAGTCTATCTCCGGGGTTAACCTGGACGAAGAGTACGGCAACCTGCAACGTTATCAGCAGTATTACCTGGCGAATGCGCAGGTACTTCAGACTGCCAGCACGCTCTTTGATGCGTTAATCAATATTCGCTAAGACCGGGGTCAAAAATGCGTATTAGTACTCAAATGATGTATGAGCAGAGTATGCGTGGGGTGACAAACTCCCAGAGTCTCTGGCTCGGTTATGGCGAACAGATGTCTACCGGTAAGCGTGTAAACCGCCCATCCGATGACCCGATTGCCGCGTCTCAGGCTGTTGTGCTGTCTCAGGCGCAAACTCAGAACAGCCAGTATACGCTGGCGCGTAGCTTTGCAACGACCAAAGTCTCTCTGGAAGAGAACGTGTTGACGCAGGTGACATCGGCTATCCAGAGCGCGCAGGAAAAGATCGTTTATGCGGGCAACGGCACGCTGAGTGATACCGACCGCGCTTCGCTGGCGACTGACCTCCAGGGTATCCGCGATCAGCTGATGAACCTTGCGAACAGCACCGATGGTAATGGCCGCTATATCTTTGCCGGTTACAAAACCGAAGCGGCGGCTTTTGATTCAACGACCGGTGATTACGCTGGCGGCACGACGCCAATCAGCCAGCAGGTTGATTCGGCGCGTACCATGCAAATCAGCCATACCGGCACTGAAGTTTTCGATAACTTCACCAGCAGCGCAAAACCAGAGCCAGATGGCAGTGCCCCGGAAACGAACCTGTTCAAAATCCTGGACTCGGCGATTGCCGCGCTGAATACGCCGATTGCCGACGATCAGACCGCTGCTGACGCCCTGACCGCTTCGGTTGATAAAGCCAACCGTGGCCTGAGTAATTCGCTGGATAACGTTCTGACAGTACGTGCTGATTTGGGTACGAAGCTGAATGAGCTGGATAAACTGGATGCACTGGGCGATGACCGTGCGCTGGGACAAACTCAGCAGATGAGCGATCTGGTTGACGTTGACTGGAACTCGGTGATTTCGTCTTACACCATGCAGCAGGCGGCATTGCAGGCGTCTTATAAAGCGTTCAGCGATATGCAGGGCATGTCTCTGTTCCAGTTGAACAAGTAACATCTTGACCTCTTAGAACATGTCTCGAAACTGGGCATGTTTTGACTGCCCAATCCATATCTGGATTGGGCATTTTTTTTATAACGCCTCAGCCTGAGCAGACATCACACGGGCGCTTTCAATCAAGCGGATCACCAGTGCAATGGCGCCGCACAGGGTTGCCAGCGCTACCACGCCAGACCAGCCCGCCAGGGAATAGATATTCGTGCCCGCCACTGAACCCAGCGCCATTCCGATAAAGACTACCGTAAACAGCAGGGCGTTCAGACGACCGCGTGCCTGCGGCTCAAGGCTGTAGACCAGGTTCTGATGCGCCACCAGGCTCGATTGCAGACCCAGGTCGAAACCGACGGCGGAAAGCGCGATCAGGAACAATTGCCCGTGTGTGCCAAGGGCAGGCATCAGGAACATCAGGGCAAAAGAGACGGTCACCAGTACTGCCCCAAGCTGGGTGACTTTCCCCGCGCCCAGTTTATCTGCCAGGCCACCCGCCAGCGGTGCAGCAAGCGCACCCGCCGCACCGGCAATACCAAACCCACCGGCAACCGCGCTGCCCAGGTGATAACGCTCAAACAGCATTACAGCAAGCGTTGACCAGAACGCACTGAACGCAACCGAAAGGAAACCCTGAGCCAGTGCCGCACGGCGCAGGGCCGGATAACGACGCCACAGGTGCTCCATTGAGCGCATCAGTGCCGGATAGCTGAGCGTGGAGTGGGTCGCAAAACGCGGCAGTACCGCCCACATCACCGCGCCGATAATGGCAATACTGACGGCGGCCAGCTGATACATAACGCGCCAGCCAAAGGCTTCACCCACCACGCCGCTAACGGTACGCGACAGTAAAATACCCAGTAACAAACCGGTCATGACCGTGCCCACGGTTTTACCCTGTTTGCCTTCCGGCGCAAGAATGGCTGCCGCAGGGACGATATCCTGCGCCATGGTTGCGGCCATCCCGATTAACAGGCTTGCCAGCAGCAGGGAATGTAACTGCCCGGTCAGGCTGCAGCCCAGTAAGAAGAGGGCCAGGGCGGCACTTTTTATCAGGATTAATGTTCTGCGGTCATGGCGATCGCCGAGCGGCAACAGGAAGAGAATGCCCAGCGCATAGCCTGCCTGGGTCAGAGTGGGGACCAGGCCCATGCCTTCGATGCTCAGATGCAGGTCTGAACCCATCAGGGGCAACAGAGGCTGGGCATAGTAAATTGATGCCACGCTAAATCCGGCACCCATCGCCAGCATAAAAATAACCCAGCGGCTTACGGCATGGGTGGCAGTTGTTGTGTTCATAAGACGTTCCTCAGTCATAGTGTGAGGATATTTTTTCGCAGTCAGCCTTGTGGTGGTAGACGGCCTGGTGGTAAAACGCTTATACGTTAAACGTATCACCAGTAAAATCATGAAGCGAAATGAGCGTATAGACAGGGTTGAGCTGATGCGGACGTTTGTGCGCATTGTAGAGTCGGGTTCGTTGTCGGCGGCAGCAAGGCAGCTTGGCACAACGCAGGCGACAGTCAGCCGGCGTCTGCAATCTCTGGAAACCGTGCTGGGTGTACGGTTGTTGCTACGTACTACCCATGCAACCAAATTAACGGATGATGGCGAGCGCTGTTATCAACATGCCCGACGGGTGATTGATAGCTGGCTGGCACTGGAAGATGAAGTCGGGCAGACCGAAGACGAACCGGTTGGCGTGCTGCGGGTCCGTGCACCCCATGCTTTTGGGCAGGATCAGCTTCTTAAACCGCTCACGCAATTTTTGCAGCGTTACCCGCAGTTATCCGTGGAGTGGATGCTGAATGATAAGTCGGTCGACTTCCTGAGCGATAATCTCGACTGTGCCATCCGCGTGGGGGCGGAAATCGATCCGGCGACCGTTTCCGTGCTGCTGGCTGAAGTCCCGCGTTGTGTGGTGGCATCGCCGGAGCTGCTGGCTCAGTTTGCGCCTGTGAAAACCCCGGAAGATCTCTCTGCGCTGCCATGGATTGCGATCAACACCTTTTATCAACGTCATGTCGAGTTATTCGATGGCGTTTCTGAGTTGCCCGCGCGTATTGCCATCACCCCAAGACTGAGTACCGACAGCCTGCATGTGGCGCGTAATACCGTGCTGAGCGGGCTGGGTGTGGCAGTTGTTTCAAGCTGGACGGTCAAACAGGATATTCAGGAAGGGCGGTTAGTGCATTTGCTTCCCGGCTGGCAACCGGCGGCGTTACCTGTGCATCTGGTGTATCCGTGGTCACGCTATTATCCGGCGCGTCTGAGGCGTTTTCTGGAGCTGATGCGCCAGGTGATGCCGGACATCGCCGGCATGAGAAAACCCGAGCAGTAGCAATAAAAAAGCCGACCCGAAGGTCGGCTTTTCTTATTTTACGCAGACTTACTCAACAGACTGTGGGCGGGTAGCCGGTGCAGTCGCCTGGTGCGTTGCACTGTGACCACCGGCAGAGCCTTTGCCGTCGAAGTTAAAGTTTGGACGAACCCAGTCGCTCTGGCGAGGTGCTTCTGGCACGTACTCTGGCGCTGGCGCACGCGTCATTGGCGCAGTGGCAACGTGAGCACGGGTAGCCACTTCGACAACCGGTTCAGGCTTCACTTCCGGCACGATGGCTTCGGCAACAACAGGTGCAGGTTCAGCCTTAACCTCAACGGTAACGGGTGCTTCGGCCACTACCTCTTCAGCGACCGCTTCAACGATCTCTTCAACCGGTGCGGCAGGTTCAACTTCTTCTGCTACCTGCTCTGCAACCACAGTGTCTTCTTCCGCGATGATGTGTACAGCGTCATCAACCGGCGCAGCAATCACTTCCGGATGGGTGGTTTCCACGGTAACGGCATGAGGAGCGCTCTCAACAGCCTGAGGCTCAACAACGGTTGCGGCTTCTGTTACCACTTCCTGTACGGCTTCAACTGGAGCCACGATCTCTTCAGCCACAACCGCTTCTTCAACCAGCTGCTCTGGACGTGCTACCGGATAGCGGATCCAGACTTTACCAGAGGCCATTTCCGGGGAAGCACAGGCTACGGCCAACGGCATTGGTGACTGGCCTGGGTAACGCTCGTCACGATAACGACGACGACGCTGGCCGCTTACGCGCAGGTGACGCGGAGAACGACGGGAGCGACGTGGCATCCCTGCGTTATCACGGGCTTCACCGTTTTCATCCTGTTCTGCGCTGTTGTCGACCACGGCTGGCAGGTCTACTTTAGCCAGCTGGGTGTTCGGCGCGATTTCAGCAACGGTTTCAGTCGCGACGATTGCGGTCTCTTCCGTTTGCTCTGACGCGAAACGAACTTTCTGAGCCAGCTGACGCTGTTTACGGCGCGGCATAACCTGAGTACGTTCTTCCTGCTCGGTCTCCTGCTGTTCAACAGGGGCTTCGCGGTTCAGGTTTTTAACTTCCTGCTGAGCCTGACGCTTGTCGTCGTTACGGCGACGATTACGCTCACGGCGAGGCTGTTGCTCGTCGCGCTGTTTGCTCTTCTCAGACTCATCGCCCGCCTGCTGGCGAATTTCGCGATCTTCAACGTTTTGCTGTTGTTTCTCACGACGGTTGCGGCGGTTGTCTTCGCGTTGCTCACGGCCTTCGTTGCTGTCGGAACGGTTATCACGGCGCTCGTTACGGTCGCTACGATCGTTACGGTCATTGCGATCGCGACGGTTGTTCTGACGCTTACGACGATCCTGCTGACGCTCTGGCTTCGCTTCTTTCGGTGCTTCCTGCGGCTGTTCTGGCTGTGCTTCTTCGCCTGCGAACATCTTTTTCAGTGCACCGAAGAAACGACCCAGCAGACCTGGCTGAGCAGGCTGTGCTTTCGCCGCTTCTGGCGCAGGTTTTTGAACAGCAGGTTTCACAGCTGGTTTTTCCAGTGCGGCTTCCGGTGGTGCTTCCGGCATGATGAAGGTAGCTAATGCAGGCTGCTCAGGCAGTTTACGCTCGGCAGGCTCTTCATCAGATGGCAGGGCCATCTCTTCTTCATGCAGCTTAGGCAGCAGGTAGCTCAGGGTCGTGGTTTCTTCGCCTTTGCGGACGCGCAGCACGTGGTAGTGCGGGGTCTGCATCTGGTCGTTTGGCACGATGATGCAGCGTACGCCGCCCTGACGCGCTTCGATTGCACTGACTGCGGCACGTTTTTCGTTCAGCAGGTAAGAGGCAATCGGCACCGGAACAATGGCGTGGACTTCTTTGGTGTTCTCTTTCAGCGCTTCTTCTTCAATCAGGCGCAGAATCGACAGGGACAGTGATTCGTTGTCACGAACGGTACCTGTACCAGAACAGCGTGGGCAGACGTGATGGCTGGACTCACCCAGTGACGGGCTCAGACGCTGACGGGACATCTCCAGCAGGCCAAAACGAGAGATATGGCTAATCTGGATACGCGCACGGTCCTGACGTACCGCTTCACGCAGACGGTTTTCAACCGCGCGCTGGTGGCGTACAGGGGTCATGTCGATGAAGTCGATAACAATCAGGCCACCCAGGTCGCGCAGGCGCAACTGGCGGGCGATTTCATCGGCCGCTTCAAGGTTGGTGTTGAAGGCGGTTTCTTCGATATCGCCACCGCGCGTTGCACGTGCGGAGTTGATGTCGATTGCGGTCAGCGCTTCAGTGGTATCGATAACGATAGAACCGCCGGATGGCAGGCGCACTTCACGCTGGAAGGCGGACTCAATCTGGGATTCAATCTGATAGTGGCTGAACAGCGGGATTTCACCGGTGTACAGTTTGATTTTGCTGGTGAAATCCGGGCGACCCAGTGCGGCGATGTGCTGGCGAGCCAGCTCAAGCACTTTCGGATTATCAATCAGAATTTCGCCGATGTCCTGACGCAGATAGTCACGGAAAGCACGCACGATGACGTTACTTTCCTGGTGGATCAGGAATGGAGCAGGGCGGCTTTCAGCTGCTTTCTGGATAGCTTCCCAGTGCTTCAGGCGGAAGCTTAAGTCCCACTGCAAAGCTTCGGCAGATTTGCCCACGCCTGCGGTACGAACGATAAGTCCCATGCCATCCGGCAGCTCAAGGCTTGCCAGCGCTTCTTTCAGCTCGGTACGGTCGTCGCCTTCGATACGGCGAGAGATACCACCCGCACGCGGGTTGTTTGGCATCAGTACCAAATAGCTTCCTGCCAGGCTGATAAAGGTGGTCAGCGCAGCGCCTTTATTGCCGCGTTCTTCTTTATCAATCTGAACAATAACTTCCTGACCTTCGCGCAGTACATCTTTAATGTTCGGGCGACCGTGGGAGTTATAGTTGGCAGGGAAGTATTCGCGAGCAATTTCTTTAAGAGGAAGGAAACCGTGACGCTCAGCGCCGTAATCGACGAATGCAGCTTCAAGGCTTGGTTCAATGCGGGTGATTTTGCCTTTGTAAATGTTCGCTTTTTTCTGTTCGTGTCCAGGACTTTCGATATCCAGATCGTACAGGCGCTGCCCATCCACAAGGGCGACACGCAACTCTTCTTGCTGAGTTGCGTTGATTAACATTCTTTTCATCGTAACTTACTCATTATTCTTACATTGACGACAAAGCTGCGGGCAAGGTGACGCTTTCCGGGGTATGAACCGATGGCCTCGTGACTATTCACGTCGCCAACCTCACGGTTGTCGCTCGCTTAAGAGGCGCAGAGTGTCGGTTGCCTGTATTTCATACGGAAACACAGCGCAATTATCAGGGGAATTGCCTGGGTAAAACTCTCCAGAGAACAATCCTTATACCGGGAAGTACTGCAACCCGCAGCCCGCTAACTGCCTGAAAGATCAATACGTCTTACGCCATTGCTGCGTGGATGATCGGTCAGACAAAATTGGTCATTCCGTCAGTATCCTTACTTAACCAGGATTTAACACGGAAAACGGCCTCATTATTCCACTGCTCGCCGGGTTATAGCAAGATGACTTTTACCAATTATCACCCGGTTACTCACAGTTTCTCCACTTCAGCGAAGCGATTGGTCTAATATCCACCAAATCGATTGCGCACGAAGAAAGCGTGCCGGATAAAAGTAAATATAAGCATAGAAAAATGAGTGGCGCTAATGCGTGACGATATTTAGAATCGCCAACCATGAAAACAGAGACTCCAGCCGTAAAAATGGTTGCCATCGCCGATGATGAAGCGGGGCAACGTATCGATAACTTTTTGCGTACTCAACTGAAAGGCGTACCAAAGAGTATGATTTATCGCATCTTGCGTAAGGGCGAGGTGCGGGTGAACAAAAAACGCGTGAAACCTGAATATAAACTCGAAGCGGGCGATGAAGTCCGTATTCCGCCGGTACGTGTTGCCGAGCGTGAAGAAGAGGCGGTTTCACCAAAATTGCAGAAAGTCGCGGCTCTTAGCGATGTGATTTTATATGAAGACGATCACATCCTGGTGCTGAACAAGCCATCGGGCACGGCGGTACATGGTGGCAGTGGTCTGAGTTTTGGCGTAATTGAAGGCCTGCGCGCCTTGCGACCGGAAGCGCGTTTCCTTGAGCTGGTGCATCGCCTCGACCGTGATACCTCTGGCGTGTTGCTGGTAGCGAAAAAGCGGTCTGCGTTACGTTCCCTGCACGAGCAGTTGCGTGATAAAGGAATGCAGAAGGATTACCTGGCGCTGGTGCGTGGTCAGTGGCAGTCTCATATGAAAGTGGTTCAGGCACCGTTGCTGAAAAATATCCTGCAAAGCGGCGAACGCATTGTTCGCGTTAACCAGGAAGGCAAACCGTCAGAGACGCGTTTTAAAGTCGAAGAGCGTTTTGAGTTTGCCACGCTGGTGCGCTGTAGCCCGGTCACGGGCCGTACGCACCAGATCCGCGTGCATACGCAATACGCGGGGCATCCTATCGCATTTGATGACCGTTACGGCGACAGGGAGTTCGATAAACAGCTGGCAGGCACCGGGTTATCGCGTCTGTTCCTTCATGCGGCTGCGCTGAAATTTACCCATCCGGGGACGGGTGAGGTGATGCGTGTTGAAGCGCCGCTGGACGATCAGCTGAAACGCTGCCTGAAAGTCCTGCGCGGCTAAGGTAAAAGTAAAACGGCAACGAAGTTGTCGTTTTTAATGTGTGCACCCTCTCCCACAGGGAGAGGGCATCAGGCCGCAACGGTTAAATCAAGCACTGAGCGGATTTAACGCCTCACGTCTTAACATCTGGCAAAGCGCAATCAACGGCAAACCGACCAGCGTGTTAGGGTCGCGGCCTTCCAGTCTTTCGAACAACGCAATCCCCAACCCTTCACTTTTAAAACTGCCTGCACAGTTCAGCGGCCGTTCTTTACGCACGTAATCCACAATCTCTTGCTCGCTGAGATGGCGGAAGTGCACATCGAAAGGCTCGCATTCGGTTTGCAGATGACCAGAGGCCGAGTTATATAGCGCCAGGCCAGTATAAAAGGTCACGATATTGCCGCGTGCGCTCATCAACTGCTGGATGGCATTCTCTTCGGTATGCGGTTTTCCGGTGATGACACCATCAAGTACGCAAACCTGATCGGAGCCTATAATCAAATGCGCAGGATAACGAGCAGCCAGAGATTGTGCTTTTTCCTGCGCCAGACGTGTGACCAGATGCCGTGGTGACTCACCTGATTGTGGGGCTTCGTCAACGGCCGGTGCGGCACACTCAAACGGGATCCCGAGTTTTTCCAGCAACATTCGACGGTAGGGTGAAGTGGAGGCGAGAACGAGATTTGGCATATTTTTATCACCAGATATAGCGTATCGATGCCAGCCATTTTAAACTACAGGCCGCAATGTGTGCGAATAATTGGCAAAAGGCAGCCCTGGTTGCCTTTTTCTTTGACTATATGACGTTACAAAGTTAATATGCGCGCCCTATGCAAAAGGTAAAATTACCCCTGACTCTTGATCCGGTTCGTACGGCTCAGAAACGCCTCGATTACGAAGGAATCTATTCTTCCGATCAGGCAGAGCGTATTGCCGAATCCGTAGTCAGTGTGGACAGTGATGTAGAATGCTCCATGTCGTTCGCTATCGATAACCAGCGCCTTGCCGTTTTAACCGGTGATGCAAAGGTGACGGTAACGCTCGAATGTCAGCGTTGCGGGAAACCGTTTGTACAGCATGTTCACACAACGTATTGTTTTAGTCCGGTTCGTTCTGACGAACAGGCTGAAGCACTCCCGGAAGCGTATGAGCCGATTGAGGTTAACGAATTCGGTGAAATCGATCTTCTGGCTCTGGTTGAAGATGAAATCATCCTCTCCTTGCCAGTTGTTCCGGTGCATGATTCTGAACACTGTGAAGTGTCCGAGGCGGACATGGTCTTTGGGGAACTGCCTGATGAAGCGCAAAAACCAAACCCATTTGCCGTATTAGCCAGCTTAAAGCGTAAGTAATTGAGGAGTAAGGTCCATGGCCGTACAACAGAATAAACCAACCCGTTCCAAACGTGGCATGCGTCGTTCCCATGACGCGCTGACCGCAGTTACCAGCCTGTCTGTAGACAAGACTTCTGGTGAGAAACACCTGCGTCACCACATCACTGCTGACGGTTTCTACCGTGGCCGCAAGGTAATCACTAAGTAATTACGCGCAAGCGTGATGAAGCTTAGTGAGGATTTCCCCAGGCAACTGGGGAAACACCAAACCAGGCAGTGACGACACCTTGACACGTCTAACCCTGGCGTTAGATGTCATGGGGGGCGATTTTGGCCCTTCTGTGACAGTGCCTGCAGCATTGCAGGCACTGAATTCTAATTCGCAACTCACACTTCTTTTAGTCGGTAATCCCGACACAATCACGCCATTACTTGCAAAAGCTGACTTCGAACAACGTTCGCGTCTGCAGATTATTCCTGCGCAGTCAGTTATTGCCAGTGATGCCCGGCCATCGCAGGCTATTCGCAATAGCCGTGGCAGTTCTATGCGAATGGCGCTGGAGCTGGTAAAAGAAGGGCGAGCTCAGGCTTGCGTCAGTGCCGGGAATACCGGTGCGCTGATGGGGCTGTCGAAATTATTGCTCAAGCCGATAGAGGGCATTGAGCGTCCGGCGCTGGTGACGGTGTTGCCGCATCAGCAAAAGGGCAAAACGGTAGTGCTGGATCTGGGCGCTAACGTTGATTGTGATAGTACAATGCTGGCTCAGTTTGCCGTCATGGGTTCGGTGCTGGCAGAAGAGGTTGTCGGGATCAACAATCCCCGCGTTGCGTTACTGAATATTGGTGAAGAAGAGACAAAAGGTCTGGATAACATTCGCGAAGCCGCGGAATTGTTAAAACAGGTCCCTTCTATCAACTATATTGGTTATCTCGAAGCCAATGAGTTGCTCACCGGTAAAACCGATGTGCTGGTGTGCGATGGGTTCACCGGTAACGTAACGTTAAAAACCATGGAAGGGGTCGTTCGAATGTTCCTTTCGCTGCTCAAATCGCAGGGCGAAGGGAAAAAAAGGTCCTGGTGGCTGATTTTATTGAAGCGTTGGTTACAAAAAAGCCTGACGCGGCGATTCAGTCACCTCAACCCCGACCAGTATAATGGCGCCTGTCTGTTAGGATTGCGCGGTATTGTGATTAAGAGTCACGGTGCGGCCAATCAGCGAGCTTTTTCCGTCGCGATTGAACAGGCAGTGCAGGCGGTGCAGCGACAAGTCCCACAGCGGATTGCCGCTCGCCTGGAATCTGTATTAGCTAAAAGTGACTGAGCGTACATGTATACGAAGATTATAGGTACCGGCAGCTACCTGCCAAAACAAGTGCGAACCAACGCCGATCTGGAAAAAATGGTAGATACGTCTGACGAGTGGATTGTCACGCGCACAGGTATCCGTGAACGTCGTATTGCCGCGCCAGACGAAACCGTTGCCACTATGGGCTATGAAGCTGCACAACGTGCGCTTGAAATGGCTGGCATTGATAAAGAACAGATTGGTTTGATCGTGGTAGCAACAACGTCCGCGACGCACGCCTTCCCAAGTGCCGCATGTCAGATTCAAAACATGCTGGGCATTAAAGGTTGCCCGGCGTTTGATGTTGCCGCAGCCTGTGCAGGTTTTACTTATGCACTGAGCATTGCCGATCAATATGTTAAATCCGGTGCTGTGAAGCACGCGCTGGTTATCGGCGCTGACGTGCTGGCACGCACCTGCAACCCGGAAGATCGCGGGACCATTATTATTTTCGGCGATGGCGCTGGCGCGGTACTGCTTGGGCAGTCCGAAGAGCCGGGTATCATCTCCACGCATTTACATGCTGACGGTAGCTACGGCGAGCTGTTAACCCTGCCTAACGCGGATCGCGTTAACCCGGACAACTCCATCTACCTGACCATGGCGGGTAATGAAGTGTTCAAAGTGGCAGTGACCGAACTGGCTCACATTGTCGATGAAACGCTGGAAGCGAACAATCTTGAACGCTCCGCGCTCGACTGGCTGGTTCCGCATCAGGCGAACCTGCGCATTATCAGCGCAACAGCGAAAAAGCTGGGCATGTCGATGGATAACGTTGTGGTGACCCTGGATCGTCACGGCAACACCTCTGCGGCGTCGGTACCTTGCGCATTTGATGAAGCGGTACGCGATGGACGAATCAAACGGGGCCAGCTGGTCTTGCTTGAAGCCTTTGGTGGTGGGTTCACCTGGGGTTCCGCACTGGTTCGTTTCTAGTATAAGGATTAAAAAGATGACGCAATTTGCTTTTGTGTTCCCGGGACAGGGTTCTCAAACCGTTGGGATGTTGTCTGAAATGGCAGCAAACTATCCGGTAATCGAAGAGACTTTCCGTGAAGCTTCTGATGCACTGGGTTATGATCTGTGGGCGTTGACTCAGCAGGGGCCTGCTGAAGAGCTGAACAAAACCTGGCAGACGCAGCCAGCACTGCTGACCGCATCTGTTGCGCTGTGGCGTGTCTGGCAGCAGCAGGGCGGTAAAGCGCCAGCGCTGCTCGCAGGTCACAGTCTGGGCGAATACTCTGCGCTGGTCTGCGCAGGCGTGATCGCATTTGCTGATGCCGTACGTCTGGTTGAACTGCGCGGTAAGTTCATGCAGGAAGCTGTACCAGAAGGCACCGGCGGCATGTCTGCGATTATCGGTCTTGATGATGCGTCTATCGCTAAAGCATGTGAAGAGTCAGCTGAAGGCCAGGTTGTTTCTCCGGTCAACTTCAACTCGCCAGGCCAGGTGGTTATCGCGGGTCATAAAGAAGCGGTTGAACGTGCGGGTGCTGCCTGTAAAGCTGCGGGCGCGAAACGTGCTCTGCCACTGCCAGTTAGCGTGCCGTCTCACTGTGCGCTGATGAAGCCAGCTGCCGACAAACTGGCGGTTGAGCTGGAAAAAATTACCTTTAACGCACCGACGATTGCCGTTGTGAACAACGTCGATGTGAAGTGCGAAACGGCGCCGGACGCTATCCGTAATGCGCTGGTTCGTCAGCTCTATAGCCCAGTTCAGTGGACCAAAACCGTTGAGTTTATGGCGTCACAGGGCGTTGAGCATCTGTATGAAGTCGGTCCTGGTAAGGTCCTCACCGGTCTGACAAAACGTATTGTTGACACCCTGACTGCCTCGGCGATTAACGAGCCGGAAGCGATGTCAGCGGCACTCTCGCAATAAAAGAGGAATACCATGAGTTTTGAAGGAAAAATCGCACTGGTCACCGGCGCAAGCCGCGGTATCGGGCGCGCAATTGCTGAAACACTGGTTGCGCGTGGCGCGAAAGTGATTGGTACAGCAACCAGCGAGAATGGCGCTAAAGCCATCAGCGAATATCTGGGTGAAAACGGTAAAGGTCTGGTACTGAATGTGACCGAACCGGCATCTATCGAATCTGTTCTGGAAAATATTCGCGCAGAGTTTGGCGAAGTGGATATTCTGGTAAATAATGCCGGGATCACTCGCGACAACCTGCTGATGCGAATGAAAGATGATGAGTGGAACGATATTATCGAAACCAACCTGTCATCTGTATTCCGTCTGTCAAAAGCGGTAATGCGCGCTATGATGAAAAAGCGTCATGGTCGTATTATCACTGTTGGTTCTGTGGTTGGTACCATGGGAAATGCTGGTCAGGCTAACTACGCTGCGGCGAAAGCAGGCCTGATCGGTTTCAGTAAGTCGCTGGCACGTGAAGTTGCGTCCCGCGGTATTACTGTAAACGTTGTTGCTCCGGGTTTTATTGAAACGGACATGACGCGTGCGCTGACCGATGATCAGCGTGCGGGTACACTGGCAGCAGTTCCTGCGGGCCGTCTTGGCGACCCTAAAGAAATTGCCAGTGCGGTTGCATTTTTAGCCTCTGACGAAGCGGGTTACATCACTGGTGAGACCCTCCACGTCAACGGCGGGATGTATATGGTTTAATCACGATCGAAAATATTTGCGTTATTAGGGCAAATGGCCTCAAAATAACGTAAAATCGTGGTAAGACCTGCCGGGATTTAGTTGCAAATTTTTCAACATTTTATACACTACGAAAACCATCGCGAAAGCGAGTTTTGATAGGAAATTTAAGAGTATGAGCACTATCGAAGAACGCGTTAAGAAAATTATCGGCGAACAGCTGGGCGTTAAGCAGGAAGAAGTTGTGAACTCCGCTTCCTTCGTTGAAGACCTGGGCGCAGATTCTCTTGACACCGTTGAGCTGGTAATGGCTCTGGAAGAAGAGTTTGATACTGAGATTCCGGACGAAGAAGCTGAGAAAATCACCACCGTTCAGGCTGCCATTGATTACATCAACGGTCACCAGGCGTAAGTGAACATCTCCAGGCGGTCATTCGACCGCCTGAGTTTTATCTTTTTTAGTCCCACGAATCCCTTTTTATCCCTCCCTGGAGGACAAACGTGTCTAAGCGTCGTGTAGTTGTGACCGGACTTGGCATGTTGTCTCCTGTCGGCAATACCGTAGAGTCCACCTGGAAAGCTCTCCTTGCCGGTCAGAGCGGCATCAGCCTAATCGACCATTTCGATACTAGCGCCTATGCAACGAAATTTGCTGGCTTAGTAAAGGATTTTAACTGTGAAGAGATCATCTCGCGCAAAGAACAGCGCAAGATGGATGCCTTCATTCAATATGGAATTGTCGCTGGCGTTCAGGCCATGCAGGATTCTGGCCTTGTCATTACGGAAGAGAACGCAACCCGTATTGGTGCCGCTATTGGCTCCGGGATTGGCGGTCTTGGCCTAATCGAGGAAAACCACACATCTCTGATGAACGGTGGCCCGCGTAAGATTAGCCCATTCTTCGTTCCGTCAACGATTGTTAACATGGTGGCAGGTCACCTGACCATTATGTTCGGGCTCCGTGGCCCAAGCATTTCCATCGCTACCGCCTGTACCTCTGGTGTGCATAACATCGGTCAGGCTGCGCGCATTATCGCCTATGGCGATGCCGATGCGATGGTAGCGGGCGGTGCTGAAAAAGCCAGCACCCCACTGGGTGTTGGTGGTTTTGGTGCAGCGCGTGCGCTGTCTACCCGTAACGATAATCCTCAGGCGGCGAGCCGTCCATGGGATAAAGACCGTGATGGTTTCGTGCTGGGTGATGGTGCCGGTATGATCGTGCTGGAAGAGTACGAACACGCGAAAAAACGTGGCGCCAAAATCTATGCTGAAATCGTTGGCTTTGGTATGAGCAGCGATGCTTATCACATGACGTCACCACCGGAAGATGGTGCTGGTGCAGCGCTGGCGATGGCTAACGCCATCCGCGATGCGGGTATCACTCCAGCTCAGATTGGCTACGTCAATGCCCACGGTACGTCTACCCCAGCTGGCGATAAAGCAGAAGCACAGGCTGTTAAGTCTATCTTCGGTGAATCCGCCAGCCGCGTAATGGTGAGCTCGACGAAATCCATGACCGGTCACCTGTTGGGTGCGGCGGGTGCAGTAGAATCTATCTACTCTATCCTTGCGCTGCGCGATCAGGCTGTTCCGCCAACCATCAACCTGGATAACCCGGATGAAGGTTGCGATCTGGACTTCGTTCCACACGAAGCGCGTCAGGTTAGCGGCATGGAGTACACCCTGTGTAACTCCTTTGGCTTCGGCGGCACGAATGGTTCTCTGATCTTCAAAAAGATCTGATCCTGAAGGCACGTTAGCGCTTAAAAAAGGTCCGCTTGCGGGCCTTTTTTTATAGTCCTGTCTGCGCAGAAACTGCCTCAATATGTTCGTTTAAGAGATCTTGCAGGCCTTATCACGTGTTTAACATCAAATGTAAACATGGCGGTATCGTCGATATAAGGAGATCTCAGATATGTGCTACAGAAAAACCCCCACTCTTACCGTACTGGATAATCATCAAAACGCGATCCGGGAAATTGCATGGTGTTGTATGCCCGATACCCCTGATGAAGCCGATATTCGAATAACCCGGTATTCTTTTGATGAGAGAGGGACTGGACAAAAGTCTGCCGATCCGCGTTTGTATCTGGCGAATGATAGCAACGAATACAGAATGAAGGATCTTATTGGTACTCTCATTCTGCAACACAATGTTGATTCGGGTTTAACTGTCGCCATTAATGATGCTGCTAGCCGCCCTGTAGTCTCGATAAGCGGAATCACAATCAATAATGAAAATGAGAAAGTATTTGGCCAGGCCACTGTCCGACAAAACCATTACGAAGAGGTTGGCTCTTCTGGCCGTCTGTGCTGCATTGTTGAGGGGGCCGATGCCGGACCGTACGCTACCGTGGAACGTCTGATTTGGGCCGAAAATGATGACGCTCACAAAGGGTTTAATCTTAATGGGCAGTGTATTAGCCATTATGATCCCGCAGGCTTACTGCAAACAAGCAGCATTGCGCTTTGTGGCGTACCCCTGGTGGTGTCGCGTCGGGTGCTTAAAGAGACGGGGGAGAGCGGTTTTCAGCTCGACTGGGAGGGAACAAGTGCGGAAAAATGGGATGCCGCACTAGAAACAGAATCCCGGGTCACCCAGATGACAGCGAATAGCCATGGGTTGAGCTTGACGGTTATCGATGCCGCAGGCAATACCCAGCGGATGAAATATGACGTGGTACAGCAGCTGAAGCAAAGCTGGCTGACGCTCTTAAACAGTGAAGAACAGATCATTTTGAACAATTTGATGTACTCAGCAAGTGGAAAGCCCTTGCAGGAAGTACACGGCAATGGTGTAGCGATTACCTATACCTGGGAAGACGAAACGTTAAACCTGAAGGAGATGAAAACGGAACGCCCGGCAGGGCATAGCGCAGGAGCTAAGGTACTGCAGTATTTGCGTTATGAGTATGATCCAGTAGGAAACGTTTTAAAAATCGGTAATGATGCCGAAGAGACCCGCTTTTGGCGCAATCAAAAAGTCGCGGCCGACAGTGTTTATACCTACGATAGCCTCTATCAGCTTCTTAGCGCCAGCGGGCGTGAGATGGCGGATATTGGACAGCAATCTGAAAAAATGCCTTCCAGTTCCTCTTTTGATGACACAACGCTCACGGGATACACCCGCTATTACACCTATGATGCTGGCGGAAATCTGACGCGAATCCGCCATTCTGCCCCTGCAACTGAAAATAATTACACCACAACCATGACGGTGAGCGATCGAAGTAATCGTGCGGTGCTGAATTCACTGGCGCAAATGCCTGAAGATGTTGATGCGTTATTTACCCCACAGGGCCAACAGCGCGTGATGCAATCGGGACAAATTTTGCACTGGGGGTTGAGCGGCGGCTTGCAAAAAGTGGTCGTGGTGGAACGGGAGTCGGGCATTAATGATGAAGAATATTATCGCTATGGATCGGATAACCAGCGAGTGACGAAGGTGACTGCCCAGCAGGTGGGAGCAAACCCGCAGAAGCAAACGGTAACCTGGCTGCCTGGTCTCGAACTCAGAACAACGACAATCCACGGCACGGTAAAAGAGTCGCTTCAGGTTATCACGGTAGGTAAACCGGAACAGGTCCGGATTCTGCATTGGGATACAGGGAAACCGTCGGGTGTCGAAAATAATGCACTGCGATTTGTCTACTGTAATGGATTCGGTAGCCATACTCTGGAGATCGATGGTGAGGGTAAAGTCATCACCAAAGAAGAATTCTATCCTTATGGAGGCACGGCAGTCTGGTCAAGTCGTTCCAGTGTGGAGGCAAGTTATAAAACGATCCGCTATTCTGGAAAAGAGAGGGATGCGACAGGATTATATTACTACGGCTCCCGATACTTTCAGCCGTTTTCTGGGCGATGGCTAAATGCCGACCCTGCCGGAACGGTTGACGGTCAGAATTTATATCGGATGGTACGCAATAATCCCCTACGCTATTTCGATCCCGATGGCCAGGAACCGAAACTCTTTAATAACCCTCAGGACATGTTTGCTGACTTCGAAGTCACAGTCTCAAAATTACTCACCCAGGCGGCGAAGTCGAAAGCGGTTAAAGAAAACCCGTCAATGGTTGGCAACAGGGTAATCAGCATGGCGCAGATCTTTTATCGGGATGGGACGTCTAAATTTACCTACAGCATCAATTTATATGAGGGACTGGAAATAAAAAATGCCAGCAATGAATTTAAGCAGTGGGCGAAAGATGAGCTGGGATATCTGCCGAGTGAACATGACGAAACGAAGAGCGTGGAGGAACGGCGCTATCTTAATCATGCTGAAGCTATTATGTTCCGCAATCTGACGACCGCAACGAATGCGGATCGAAATGTGAAAAGCATCAGTCTGATGCAGAAGCAGTCGATGTGCGAACGATGCCTGGTGGGGCTTTACGCTTACAGAAGTACGCTCCCCAAAAATCGCTATGTCACAATGAATTTAGATGCCGCTCATCTTCCTGGTGAAGTTGTTAGCCGCGGATTAAAGAATGAACGCTTTGGCGGCTATAAGTATAACAATATTGATTTTACCCAGAAGCTGTCGGAATTCTGGTCGAGTATCGATCAGAAGATGGTAAGTCGATACTACCGAGAGTTTGAACGTATTTTTGGCATGCGGCCTTCAGGGCGGGGGTTAGGCGCTACGTCCGACTTAGCTGGTGCTTCTACAAGCGGTATGTCTGCGCGGGGGACGGCAGCAAGAGGCGCCCCGAGAGGGCGTGCCCGGGGGAGTATGAGAGGTAAAGGTGCCTCGTCACGTGGTGCCAGCGCGTACTGATTCTTCCTCCCATCTCCAGCCCGAACTTCCGGGCTGGAGATGACGCCAGATGGAATGCGCACCGCGGATTCAGTCATCTTCCCTTGTTCACCATGCTGCATCCTGCCAAACTAGCCGACCACGCAAAAGGAGCCGCTATGTTCTTAATCAATGGTCAGCGAAAGACAATGCTTCCCGCAAGCGACAGGGCGACGCAGTTTGGTGATGGCTGCTTTACCACCGCGCGGATCCTGAATGGAAAGGTCTGTTTTCACGCCACGCACATTCTGCGCCTGCAGGCTAATTGCGAAAAACTATTTATCCCCTTTACGTCGTGGGAAGTGCTAAGTGAGGAGATGACACAACTGGCGGCCGGGGAGCGTGACGGTGTATTGAAGGTCATCATTAGCAGAGGCAGTGGAGGGCGCGGCTACAGTGGTTCTGCTTGCCACGTGCCCACACGCATACTCTCGGTTTCCGCGTATCCTGCCCATTATCACCGCTGGCGAGAAGAGGGTGTTACGCTGACGTTGAGCCCGATCCGTCTGGGACGAAACCCCATGCTGGCTGGCATTAAGCATCTCAATCGGCTGGAGCAGGTGCTCATTCGTACTCATCTTGAACAGACGGACGCCGATGAGGCGTTGGTTCTTGACAGCGAAGGGTTCATTACTGAATGCTGTGCGGCTAATTTATTCTGGCGGCAGGGCAGTGATGTCTTCACGCCGAAGCTTGATCAGGCTGGCGTAAATGGCATTATGCGCCAGTTTTGTATGCAGCAGCTGGCACACTCTGGTTTTCGCGTTGTCGAAGTTAACGCAACTGAGGATGCGCTGTTAGCGGCAGATGAAGTCGTTGTCTGTAACGCACTGATGCCAGTTGTACCTGTTCGCGCCTGCGGCCAGCAACGCTGGGCATCGCGCGAACTGTATCATTATTTAGCCCCGTTATGTGAGCAAACCAGAACGTCATGAAGAAAATGTTGCGCTTTATCCTGCTCCTGGTTGTTGTGCTGGCAGTTGCTGGCGGAGCCGGAGTGTGGAAGGTTCGCCAGCTGGCGGACAGTAAGATCCTGATTAAAGAAGAGACAATATTTACCCTTAAAGCAGGAACCGGACGTCTGGCGCTCGGCGAACAGCTTTACGGTGATAAAGTGATTAACCGTCCGCGGGTTTTCCAGTGGCTGCTGCGCGTGGAGCCAGACCTGTCACATTTTAAAGCCGGCACGTATCGCCTGATGCCAGGCATGACGGTCAGAGAAATGCTGCAATTACTGGAAAGCGGTAAAGAGGCACAATTCCCGCTGCGCTTTGTTGAGGGGATGCGCCTGAGCGACTACCTCAAACAGCTGCGCGATGCGCCTTACATCAAACATACTCTGAAAGATGATAGTTACCAGACGGTGGCTGAGGTGCTGAAACTCGAACATCCTGAATGGGTTGAAGGCTGGTTTTGGCCGGATACCTGGATGTATACCGCCGGGACCACCGATGTTGCCATCCTGAAGCGTGCGCACAAAAAAATGGTTGCCGCCGTTGATGCCGCCTGGGAAGGGCGCATCGACGGGCTGCCGTATAAAGATCAGAACCAGTTCGTGACCATGGCCTCTATCATCGAAAAAGAGACCGCGGTTGCAGCGGAACGTGACCAGGTGGCATCGGTATTTATCAACCGACTGCGCATCGGAATGCGGCTGCAAACCGATCCTACGGTGATTTACGGCATGGGTGAGAATTACACCGGTAAGATATCAAGAAAAGACCTGGAAACGCCGACCGCGTATAATACCTACGTGATTAGCGGATTACCGCCAGGCCCGATTGCCACCCCGAGCGAAGCCTCGCTTAACGCGGCGGCTCATCCGGCAAAAACACCTTATCTCTATTTTGTGGCTGATGGAAAAGGCGGGCATACCTTTAATACCAACCTTGCCAGCCACAATCGCTCTGTTCAGGACTATCTGAAGGCACTTAAGGAAAAAAATGCGCAGTAAATACATTGTTATTGAGGGGCTGGAAGGCGCAGGTAAAACAACCGCGCGCAATCTGGTGGTGGATACACTCAAAACGCTGGGTATCGGGGAGATGGTGTTCACCCGCGAGCCGGGCGGCACGCAGCTGGCAGAAAAACTGCGAAGCCTGGTGCTGGATATCAAATCCGTGGGTGACGAAATCATCACTGATAAAGCCGAAGTTCTGATGTTTTATGCCGCGCGCGTTCAGCTGGTTGAAACCGTTATCAAACCCGCACTGGCCGAAGGCAAATGGGTGATTGGCGATCGCCACGATCTCTCGACTCAGGCTTATCAGGGCGGCGGCCGGGGTATCGATCAGACGATGTTAGCCACGCTGCGTGATGCGGTGTTGGGTAACTTCCGCCCGGACCTGACGCTCTATCTGGATGTCACCCCTGAAGTGGGTCTGAAACGCGCCCGTGCGCGTGGCGAGCTGGATCGTATTGAACAAGAGTCGCTGGATTTCTTCAACCGTACTCGCGCGCGTTATCTTGAGCTTGCCGGGCAGGACAGTTCCATCCGCACCATTGATGCTACCCAGTCACTCGATGACGTGGCGCGCTCTATTCGTGAAACAGTGACCCAGTGGGTACAGGAGCAGCAGGCATGAAATGGTATCCATGGTTGCGCCCACATTTTGAGCAGCTGATTAACAGCTATCAGGCCGGTCGGGGGCATCATGCGTTACTGATTCAGGCGTTGCCGGGTATGGGTGATGACGCGCTGATTTACGCGATCACCCGTTTTTTGATGTGCCAGCAGCCAGAAGGGCACAAAAGCTGCGGGAAATGCCGGGGCTGCCAGCTGATGCAGGCAGGCACCCATCCTGACTACTACACCCTTGAGCCAGAAAAAGGCAAAACCACCCTCGGTATTGATGCCGTGCGTGAGGTCAGTGAAAAACTGTACGAACACGCGCGACTGGGTGGGGCAAAAGTAGTCTGGCTGAAAGATGCGGCGTTACTCACAGAGCCGGCGGCGAACGCACTGCTGAAAACGCTTGAAGAACCCCCGGAGAAGACCTGGTTCTTTATGTCATGCCGTGAACCGGGGCGATTGCTGGCGACATTGCGTAGCCGCTGCCGTCTTCATCACCTCTCTGTACCGCAAGAAACCTGGGCGTTAAGCTGGCTTGAGCGTGAAGTGACCGTGTCACAAGAGGCGGCGCTCACCGCATTGCGCTTATGCAGCGGTGCGCCAGCGGCAGCGCTGGCATTGCTGCAACCCGAAAGCTGGTCGCAGCGTGAGGCGCTTTGCCGTGCCGTGGCGTCAGCGCTGGATAGCCGCGACTGGCTGAGTTTACTGGCTGTCCTTAACCATGACCAGGCTGCTGAGCGCTTGCACTGGCTGGCGTCAATGCTGCTGGATGCGCTGAAGTGTCAGCAGGGCGCAACACTGCTGTCCAACGTGGATGTCTGGGGGCTTATCAATACGCTGGCCAACCGTCTGTCGGGCAATATGCTGCGTGCTATTCTTCATGATGTCTGCCAGAGCCGTGAACAACTCTTAACGGTAACCGGTCTTAATCGCGAGCTTTTACTAACGGACCAGTTACTGCGTATCGAACATTACCTGCAACCAGGCACACCGCTGCCTGTTTCCCATCTCTGAGAGAGACATTATGTTTTTAGTCGACTCACACTGCCATCTTGATGGCCTGGATTACCAATCCCTGCATAAAAACGTGGACGATGTGCTGGCGAAAGCCGCCGCCCGCGATGTGAAATTCTGCCTGGCAGTGGCAACCACGCTGCCGGGCTATCGCACCATGCGCGAGCTGGTGGGCGTTCGCGATAACGTTGTATTTTCCTGTGGCGTGCACCCGCTGAATCAGGATGAAGAATATGACGTTGAGGACTTACGTCGTCTGGCGGCGGAAGAGGGGGTTGTCGCGATGGGTGAGACGGGGCTGGATTATTTCTACACCCCTGAAACGAAACCCCGCCAGCAGGAATCTTTCCGTCACCACATCCGCATTGGCCGTGAGCTGAACAAGCCGGTTATCGTGCATACGCGTGATGCGCGGGCCGATACGCTGGCGATCCTCCGGGAAGAAAACGTGACGGATTGTGGTGGCGTACTACACTGTTTCACAGAAGACAGAGAAACGGCGGGTAAGCTGCTTGATTTAGGTTTTTATATCTCGTTTTCTGGGATCGTGACGTTTCGTAACGCAGAGCAGCTCCGTGATGCTGCGCGTTATGTCCCTCTCGATCGGATTCTGGTGGAAACAGACTCCCCTTATCTGGCACCGGTGCCGCATCGCGGCAAAGAGAATCAACCTGCCATGACGAGAGATGTGGCTGAGTATATGGCCGTTCTGAAGGGCGTCAGCATCGACGAGCTGGCTCGCGTCACGACGGAAAACTTCGCAAATCTGTTCCACATCGACCCCGCCCGCCTGCAATCTGTTTGATACACCTGTTTTTTTTAGGCTCGTAATTAATAAATAAAGCGAGTAAAGTTCACCGCCTCATTTGGGGCGGTGACGGTGTATTTAGACACATCCAGACATGCTTTTTGTAAAAAACTGAAAGTTTTTGGTCCGCCTTGAGCTGAAACGTGATAGCCGTCAAACAAACTCACAGGGATTTATTTTACTCTGTGTAATAAATAAAGGGCGCTTAGATGTCCTGTCCACGGCGCGGTACTCCCCCCGGGCCAATGCGTGAAAGCGTAAAAAAAGCACAAATACTCAGGAGCACTCTCAATTATGTTTAAGAATGCATTTGCTAACCTGCAAAAGGTCGGTAAATCGCTGATGCTGCCAGTATCCGTACTGCCTATCGCAGGTATCCTGCTGGGTGTCGGTTCTGCTAACTTCAGCTGGCTGCCAGCCGTAGTTTCCCACGTGATGGCCGAAGCAGGCGGTTCTGTTTTTGCTAACATGCCGCTGATCTTCGCTATCGGTGTTGCTCTGGGCTTCACCAATAACGACGGTGTATCTGCGCTGGCCGCAGTTGTTGCCTACGGCATCATGGTGAAAACCATGGCTGTGGTTGCACCACTGGTTCTGCATTTACCTGCCGAAGAGATCGCAGCGAAACACCTGGCTGATACCGGTGTTCTCGGCGGGATCATCTCCGGTGCGATTGCAGCGTACATGTTCAACCGCTTCTATCGCATCAAGCTGCCTGAGTATTTGGGCTTCTTCGCGGGTAAGCGCTTCGTTCCGATCATTTCTGGTCTGGCAGCGATTTTCACTGGCGTGATCCTGTCCTTCATCTGGCCACCGATCGGCTCTGCAATCCAGACCTTCTCTCAGTGGGCTGCTTACCAGAACCCGGTTGTGGCATTCGGTATCTACGGCTTCATCGAGCGCTGCCTGGTACCATTTGGTCTGCACCACATCTGGAACGTTCCATTCCAGATGCAGATTGGTGAATTCACCAACGCAGCAGGTCAGGTGTTCCACGGTGATATCCCACGTTACATGGCAGGTGACCCAACCGCAGGTAAACTGTCTGGTGGTTTCCTGTTCAAAATGTACGGCCTGCCGGCTGCTGCGATTGCAATCTGGCACTCTGCTAAACCAGAGAACCGTGCAAAAGTGGGCGGTATCATGATCTCCGCAGCGTTGACCTCGTTCCTGACCGGTATCACCGAGCCGATCGAGTTCTCCTTCATGTTCGTTGCGCCGATTCTGTACATCATTCACGCGGTACTGGCTGGTCTGGCGTTCCCTATCTGTATCCTGCTGGGTATGCGTGACGGTACGTCCTTCTCTCACGGCCTGATCGACTTTATCGTTCTGTCTGGTAACAGCAGCAAACTGTGGCTGTTCCCAATCGTTGGTGCGTGCTACGCGGTTGTTTACTACACCATCTTCCGTGTGCTGATCAAAGCACTGGACCTGAAAACTCCAGGTCGTGAAGATGCGTCTGAAGACAGCAAAGTAGCAGCGACCAGCGAAATGGCTCCGGCTCTGGTTGCAGCGTTCGGCGGCAAAGAAAACATCACTAACCTGGACGCGTGTATCACTCGTCTGCGTGTGAGCGTTGCTGACGTAGCGAAAGTAGACCAGCCTGGTCTGAAAAAACTTGGCGCAGCGGGCGTTGTTGTTGCAGGTTCCGGTGTTCAGGCAATCTTCGGTACTAAATCCGATAACCTGAAAACCGAAATGGATGAATACATCCGCAGCAACTAAGTTGTGACTGGGGAGACTAAGGCAGCCGACTGGCTGCCTTTTTTATTGGTGCGGTTTATGGTGCCGGGTGGACCGGCCTGCGTGATGGGTAGGCCCGGTAAGCGTAGCGCCACCGGGCTTCTGTCACTTAGAAATCGTAGCTCGCGCTCACCGAGAAGTTAAGCGGTGCACCGTACACGAGATAAGATCCAACATAGTCGTAGTAATCTTTATCGAACAGGTTGTTCACGTTCGCCTGTACGGCAAAGTCTTTGGTCACCTGATAGCGGCTGAACAGATTCACCAGCGCGTAGCTGCCCTGTTCAGCGCGGGAGCGCCCGGCAGGACCACCATCAACATCCGTCCAGACCTTGTTTTGCCAGTTAACACCGCCACCCACAGCCAGCTCTGGCAGCATCGGCAGTTGATAACGGGTAAAGAGCTTCATGGTGGTTCGCGGCTGGTCAGAGCTTACGGCATTCCCGTTCTTATCTTCGGCGATAAAGCGGGTCGCACCGAAGGTCAGCTGCCAGTTATCGGTCAGGGCACCGTTCAGCTCAAACTCAATCCCTTTACTCACCACGCCATCCAGTGATTCATAAATCGACTCACCGCTTGGCATATAGGTGTAGGTATTGTTGGCAACGTTATCCTGCTCAATACGGAAGATGGCCAGAGAGGTGGTCAGGCGGGTGTTAAACCAGTCAGCCTTCACGCCCGCCTCGTAACTTTTTCCCGTTGTAGGATCAAGGTAGCGGCCATTCGCGTCACGCTTGTCCTGCGGCTGGAAGATAGAGGTATAGCTGATGTACGTTGACCAGTCTTCGTTGATGTCATAGACCAGACCCGCGTACGGCGTCACGTCGTCTTTGGTGCTTTCCAGGCGGGTGTCCGGGGAGCCTGCCGGGTTATAGCGAATATTGTAGTTGGTGTAACGTGCGCCCAGGATCAGGTGCAGCGGATCGGCCAGCGAGAAGCGGGCAGAGGTGTACGCTGAGGACTGACGAATATCGTCCTGGCTGTAGAGCTTCCACGGCGTCCACTGTGGGTCGGCAATATTACCGTTCCAGTTTTTGAAATCACCCACATCAACCATACCGTACAGGGCATCCGGCATTGAGTTGTCGTAGTGGTTACGCTGACGGCTGAAACTGCCGCCAAACATCATTTCGTGCTGGCGACCGAAGAGATTGAAATCACCGCGCAGGAAGGCATCCACGGCATCCTGTTTACGCTCGCCCCGGTTCCAGCCGCCGTAACCCACCATCCCTGCACCTGTGTCTTTGTCCGGGTAACCGGACATGTACATCAGCTTGGTATCGAAGTTGGTTTCCGCGTGCATCCCGTTGATGTGCGCTTCCCAACCGTTGTCGAAACGCTGGGTCAGGTTGGCAAAAATACGGGTGTTGTCTTTGTCTGAATACGCCCAGTCTGGCGCAACGGTCTGGCTATGGTTGTAATGCGTTTTGCTGCCGTCGCTGTACCAGGTTGGCAGGCCGCCCCAGGTAGGATCTTCAGTCTTGCTCTCCTGGTATTCATACCCCAGGGAAAGGGTGGTGCTGTCGGTAACATCGGCATCCACCACACCGTACAGGAATTTCTTACGGTAGTGATAGTTATCGACAAAGCTGTCGTTGTCCTGATAACCGGTGATCAACCGCCCACGGACTTTACCGGACTCAACCAGCGGAGCCTGTAAATCGAGCACGTAGCGCTGTTTATCCCAGCTGCCATAGCTGGCCGATACGTTGCCTTTGAATTCATTGCTGTCAGCATGTTTACGCACCATGTTGACGTAAGCGGCCGGGTTACCCGTGCCGGACATTAGACCCGTTGCACCACGCACCACTTCAATACGATCGTAAATGGCGGTGTCGGCCGCCGTATCGCCAAAGTTCCACACTTCACTGATGGAGGTTGGCAGGTCATCGTAGGCATAGTTACTCACGAAGAAACCGCGGGAGTAAAATACAGAGCGGTCACTGTCCTGAACCTGCGCGGTTACCCCGGTGGTGTTGGTCAATACCTGCCCGATGGATTGCAGATTCTGGTCAGCCATACGCTGCTGGCTGATCACACTGACGGATTGCGGAATATCACGCGGTACGAGCAGCAGCTTTGTGCCGGTGGTGGTGGTTTTAACGCTGTAATCCTGCTCCTGGCCGGCAGACGGATCCTGTGCGTTATCAAAGCCACCATCAACAACAACGGTGTCTTCAGTCGACGTGGTAGCGGCGAAACTTACGTTTGGCATCAATGCCATAGCAATACAGGCAGCCAGCAACGAAGGTGTTGTGGCAGGCTGACGTTGCCCATCCCTGGTGTGATTAATGAAAGACATCATCAAACCCTTAATGAATGGTGAAAGTTGTGTGCGTCAGTCCCGTGGATCCGGGCTGAAGTCGTTTTCTATGTTTTAAATGCGCATGAAAATGCAAATGCGAAATATACGCATTGTGATTAATGCTGTAAACAGATGTTTCGAACGGAAGTGAAATATTGTTTCAGGATATCAACACACAAGAGCGCTCACTCTTCAGGCAGCTATCGTGCAATCAAGGAAAGAAATCGCGAGAGAAGGTTGAAAGGACAGGAGAAACTCGCTCATACTCTTGAGTTGTGTCACACAGTAATGCAGACAATGTGTGTTATTGGCAGACCCACCACGCCAGATTAAACAAAAAAGGAAAAGGTCATGGCTGAAGAAACGATTTTCAGTAAAATTATCCGCCGCGAAATTCCGTCGGATATCGTGTATCAGGATGAGCTGGTGACAGCCTTCCGGGACATTTCACCTCAGGCGCCGACACACATCCTTATCATTCCCAATATTCTGATTCCTACCGTGAACGATGTGAAAACCGAGCACGAAGTGGCATTAGGCCGTATGCTGACGGTGGCGGCAAAAATTGCTGAGCAGGAAGGCATTGCGCAGGATGGCTATCGCCTGATCATGAACTGCAATCGCCATGGCGGGCAGGAAGTTTATCACATTCACATGCATCTGCTGGGTGGCCGCCCGCTGGGGCCGATGCTGGCACATAAAGGTCTTTGACATGCTAAGAGGGCGTTTTGCAGCGCTGGTTATGACGCTGGTGATGGTCGGGTGCAGTGCGCGTCCCGCGATCCCGGTGAGTGATGAACAGACGCTGGTCATGGAGTCCTCTGTTCTGGCTGCGGGTATCACGGCAGAACAACCTTCGCTGACCATCAGCGAAATTCAGGCTTCGGCGTCCTCTTCGCTTTATAACGAAAGACACGAACCAGTCACGGTGCATTACCGTTTCTACTGGTATGACGTACGAGGTCTTGAAATGCACCCACTGGAAGCGACGCGCACGGTAGTCATTCCGGCGATGTCATCGGTCACGCTGTATGGCAGCGCGAACTACCTGGGTGCACATAAGGTGAGACTTTATCTTTATTTGTAAGGGGTGAACCTTGATTAAAAATATGAGCCGTTTTGCGCTCGTTACCGCATTTGCACTCTTCCTTTCAGGGTGTATGACGCGCATGGAACAACCTGCTCCTGTGGAAGAGGCGAAACCGGGCACGGCACAGCCTGTAGAGCCAACGCAGCCGGTGCCAACTGTGCCTTCTGTTCCGACCATCCCGGCGCAGCCTGGTCCAATCGAACATCCTGATGCAACGGCACAGCCAGCACCGCGCGTGCGTCATTACGACTGGAACGGCGCAATGCAGCCAATGGTCGGTAAAATGTTGCAGGCGCAGGGCGTTACCCCTGGCAGCGTGCTGCTGGTGGATAGCGTGAACAACCGTACCAACGGTTCCCTGAATGCAGGTGAAGCGACCGAAACGCTGCGCAATGCGCTGGCGAATAACGGTAAATTTACGCTGGTTTCTGCACAGCAGCTCGCGGTGGCAAAACAGCAGTTAGGGCTGTCTGCACAGGACAGTCTTGGTTCACGTAGCAAGGCGATTGGTATCGCCCGTAACGTTGGTGCGCAGTATGTGCTTTACTCTAACGCCAGCGGTAACGTGAATACGCCAGCGTTGCAGATGCAACTGATGCTGGTTCAGACAGGCGAAATTATCTGGTCAGGTAAAGGTGCCGTTACGCAACAATAACTGCACGCGTGATGACGTACTGACACGTTATTTTCCGCAGTATCGCCTTATCGCGCCGCAGGCCCATTCCGGGCTTGGCGGCGCGAGTTGCATTATCGCCCGGGGCGAACATCGACTGGTGTTACGCCAGCATCATGATGGCTCCGCTCCGGCTTCCCATTTTCGTCGTCAGTACCGCGCTTTAACGCGACTTCCCGCAGAGCTGGTGCCGAAACCGCAGTTTTTTATGCAGGGATGGATGGCGGTGGAATATCTTGCGGGCGAGATCAAAACCGGATTACCGGATACTCCCACGCTCGCCGCCATGCTGTATCATCTTCACCGCCAGCGGCGTCTGGGCTGGCGCATCACGCTTTTACCCTTGCTTGAACAGTACTGGCAGCAGGCATCGCCCGCCAGACGCACGCCTTTTTGGCTGGCGCAGCTCAAGCGGTTGCGTAAAGCGGGTGAGCCGCAGCCGCTGCGGCTTGCGCCTTTGCATATGGATGTTCACGCCGGAAACATCGTCCACACGCCAGCGGGTGACAGACTGATCGACTGGGAATACGCAGGTGACGGAGACGTTGCGCTGGAGCTGGCGGCAGTCTGGACACCGGATGATGCCGCGCGCAGGCAGTTAATTAAGGCCTACGCCAGGGCCGCGCATATAGACCCCGAGACGCTTGCGCGCCAGGTCTGGCGCTGGCGGCCCTGGGTACTGATGCTGATGGCTGGCTGGTTTGAGGTACGCTTGCAGCACTCGGCAGACAAACAATTTATCGCGCTGGCAGATGACGTCTGGCGCCAGTTACAAACTAAAGGATAAGAGAGGTTCGTGTGGGTCCAGTCATGTTGGATGTCGAAGGCTTTGAGCTGGATGCGGAGGAGCGCGAAATTCTGGCGCACCCGCTGGTCGGTGGCCTGATTCTGTTTACCCGCAACTATCACGACCCGGAGCAGTTGCGGGAACTGGTTCGACAAATTCGCGCGGCGTCACGCAATCAGCTGGTGGTGGCGGTTGACCAGGAGGGCGGGCGTGTGCAGCGTTTTCGCGAGGGCTTTACCCGCCTGCCAGCAGCGCAGTCTTTCGCCGCGCTGCTGGGCACCGAAGAGGGCGGCAAGCTGGCGCAGGACGCCGGCTGGCTGATGGCAAGCGAAATGATTGCGATGGATATTGATATCAGCTTTGCCCCCGTGCTGGATGTCGGGCATATCAGCGCCGCTATCGGTGAGCGTTCGTATCATGAAGATCCGCGCATCGCACTGGCTATGGCCACACGTTTTATCGACGGAATGCACGATGCCGGGATGAAAACCACCGGTAAACACTTCCCGGGCCACGGGGCCGTCACGGCGGATTCTCACAAAGAAACCCCACGCGACCCACGCCCTGAAGGTGAGATCCGCGCCAAAGATATGTCGGTGTTCCGCTCGCTTATCACCGATAACAAGCTGGATGCCATTATGCCGGCACATGTTATCTACAGCGATGTCGACCCACGTCCGGCGAGCGGCTCTGCCCACTGGCTGAAAACCGTGCTACGTCAGGAATTAGGTTTTAACGGCGTGATCTTCTCAGACGATTTGTCGATGGAAGGGGCTGCCATTATGGGCAGTTATGCTGAACGTGGGCAGGCATCGCTGGATGCAGGTTGCGATATGATCCTGGTCTGCAATAATCGTAAAGGCGCAGTGAGTGTGTTGGATAACCTGTCGCCGATCAATGCTGAGCGTGTTACACAATTGTATCATAAAGGTTCATTTAGCCGTCAGGAGCTGATGGGCTCGGCGCGCTGGAAGACGGTCAATGCCCAGCTTGAGGCGCTGAATGAGCGCTGGCTGGCGCATAAAGCAGGCCTTTAATCCCTCCTGGAAGGCGTAGCGTGGTGAGAAGACGATGATCATCTATTTACACGGTTTTGACTCAAACAGTCCTGGTAATCATGAGAAAGTGCTGCAATTGCAGTTTATCGATCCGGATGTACGGCTGATTAGCTACAGCACGCGCCATCCGAAACATGATATGCAGCATTTGCTCAAAGAAGTGGACAAAATGTTGCAGCTTAATGTCGACGATCGCCCGCTGATTTGTGGGGTGGGTCTGGGCGGATACTGGGCTGAGCGGATCGGATTCCTGTGCGATATCCGTCAGGTGGTGTTCAATCCAAACCTGTTCCCGCACGAGAATATGGAAGGGAAGATTGACCGCCCGGAAGAGTATGCCGATATCGGGACTAAGTGTGTCAGCAACTTCCGTGAAAAGAATCGCGATCGTTGTCTGGTGATCCTGTCGCGTAATGATGAAGCTCTCAGCAGTACCCGTGCCGCCGAGCTGCTTCACCATTACTATGAAATTGTCTGGGACGAAGAGCAGACCCACAAATTCAAAAATATCTCCCCGCATCTGCAACGCATCAAAGCCTTTAAAACCCTGGGTTAAAGGTATCTGACGTGCTCTCTGGCCCGGCGGCGTAAGCTTGCCGGGCTTTCTTTTTGCTAAAATTGTACAAATATCAGCCATCAAAACTTGATGCATATCAATTTTGGTATGACCAATGCGCCTGGCGTGTTATTCTCAATGCACCTGAATGGTTTCAGTGCTGTAACCTGTTGTTAATTAAGGGTTATTTTTATAACTTTTAATTAACAATTGGTTAATAATTTGAGGGGGTCACGTTGACTACGCCATTGAAAAAGATAGTGATTGTAGGCGGTGGAGCTGGCGGGCTGGAGCTGGCTACACAGCTGGGCAAAAAGCTGGGTCGCGGTAAAAAAGCCAAAATTACGCTGGTCGATCGTAACCACAGTCACCTGTGGAAACCACTGTTGCACGAAGTTGCAACCGGTTCTCTGGATGAGGGTGTTGATGCGCTGAGCTATCTGGCACATGCGCGTAATCACCACTTCCAGTTCCAGCTGGGTTCCGTGGTGGACATCAACCGTGAAAGCAAAACCATCACGCTTGCCGAACTGCGTGATGAAAAAGGCGAGTTGCTGGTTCCTGAGCGCAAACTGCCTTATGACACGCTGGTGATGGCGCTGGGCAGTACCTCAAACGATTTCAACACGCCAGGTGTGAAAGAACACTGCATCTTCCTGGATAACCCGCATCAGGCGCGCCGTTTCCATCAGGAAATGCTTAACCTGTTCCTGAAGTACACCAATAACATGGGTGCCAACGGCAAGGTTAACATCGCGATTGTCGGCGGTGGTGCGACCGGCGTTGAGCTGTCTGCAGAGCTGCACAATGCGGTAAAACAGCTGCACAGCTATGGTTACAAAGGGCTGACCAACGAAGCGCTGAACGTGACGCTGGTTGAAGCGGGCGAACGTATTCTACCTGCGCTGCCGCCGCGTATTTCCGGTGCGGCGCACAGCGAGTTAACCAAACTGGGCGTTCGCGTACTGACCCAGACGATGGTAACCAGCGCGGATGAAGGTGGCTTGCATACCAAAGATGGCGAATACATCGAAGCGGATCTGATGGTCTGGGCGGCGGGTATTAAAGCGCCAGATTTCATGAAAGATATCGGTGGCCTGGAAACAAACCGTATTAACCAGCTGGTGACTGAACCCACGTTGCAAACTACCCGCGACCCGGAAATCTACGCGATTGGCGACTGTGCATCCTGTGCGCGTCCTGAAGGTGGTTTCGTGCCGCCGCGTGCTCAGGCAGCTCACCAGATGGCAAGCCTTGTGCTGCACAATATTCTGGCGCAGACCAAAGGCAAGCCAATGAAATCGTATGTTTATAAAGACCACGGTTCCCTGGTATCGCTCTCTAACTTCTCGACCGTAGGCAGCCTGATGGGTAACCTGATGCGCGGCTCAATGATGGTAGAAGGGCGCATCGCTCGCTTTGTGTACATCTCGCTGTACCGTATGCACCAGATTGCGCTGCACGGTTACTTCAAAACTGGCCTGATGATGCTGGTGGGCAGAATCAACCGCGTGATCCGTCCTCGCCTTAAACTGCACTAATTCTTCTCTCCCTCCGGTCACCCGGGGGGATTTTTAGCATATCATGCTGTTCACTCCCCGTTAGCCTCTTAGGAGTTCTCCTAAACAGGGCTATTCTGCTTACATCCCCACATTTTTAATCCTTTTTCTGATTGGCTAAGTCTGGCGTTAATTGCAGAATTGTTACCAATAGCAACAAAGGAGGAAGTCCCGTGAATAAATCAATGTTGGCGGGTATCGGGATTGGTGTTGCTGCTGCGTTAGGTGTGGCAGCGGTTGCCAGTCTCAACGTGCTTGATCGCGGCCCGCAGTATGCTCAGGTCGTTTCTGCTACCCCTATTAAAGAATCGGTAAAAACGCCGCGTCAGGAGTGCCGCAACGTAGCCGTTACGCATCGCCGCCCGGTTCAGGATGAAAACCGTATCGCTGGCTCTGTGCTGGGTGCGGTGGCCGGTGGGGTGATTGGTCATCAGTTTGGCGGCGGTCGTGGTAAAGATGTGGCGACAGTGGTCGGTGCGCTGGGCGGCGGTTACGCAGGTAACCAGGTTCAGGGCGCAATGCAGGATAACGATACCTACACCACGACTCAGCAGCGCTGTAAAACCGTCTATGACAAGTCAGAAAAAATGCTGGGTTATGACGTGACGTACAAAATTGGCGATCAGCAGGGCAAAATCCGGATGGATAAAGACCCTGGCAGCCAAATTCCGCTGGACGGAAATGGTCAGCTGGTCCTGAATAACAAAGTGTAAAAAAGACGTTCTCTGAATTTAGCTCCTCAAGCGCTCAGGCTGAGGAGCTTTTTTTTGGCAATCAGAAGGTCAGAGCATAGTTAAGACCAAAGGTACGACCGCGCCCTTTGTATTCGTACAATGCGGCATTGCCGTACGTTGGGCTGTAGAGCAACGGTGCACGCTGGCCCCAGACGGTGGTGTACTGTTTATCCAGCAGGTTTTCGATGCTGAACGACAGTTTACCCAGCGGCAGCTGATAACTGCTGAGGAAATCGACGGTGTTATAACCTTCTATTTCATTGCCTGCGGCGTCCGTCAGGTCAAAGGTTTGCTGAGTCTGAACACGCAGCGACCAGGGCTCAGGCGCCCAGCCTACATAGGCCGTAGCTTTAGAAGGCGAAGCCTGAGTCACATCCCACTTCTCCCATGAACCGTTGGTTTTTATCTCTGATTTCAGGATGTTGAAATTACCACCCACGCTCCAGACGCTGTCAGGGATTACGTAATCCACCGCACCTTCCACACCATAGATACGGCGCTCCTGCGGGTTGACGTCAATGGTCATGTCGCTACGGTTGATGTCGATGGATTTGTCCGAGAGAGAGTAGTAGGCCGCAATTTGCGTGCGCAGGTTATCTCCGGTGTAGCGCCAGCCCAGCTCATAGGAGTCAACTTTGATCCCTTCAAGCTTTGCATCATTCGGGTTAACGCTTTTAAGCAGCGCCAGGTGGCCCTGCGCATCGGCTTTTGCGTACGCGCCGTTCCCGTAATACTTGCCTGGATCCGGCAGCTCAACACCCTGAGAGAAGTTAAACCAGAGCTGCTGGCGTTCCGTAATGTGTGCAAGAATGCCGGCGTTAAACAGCAGGTTATCGTAATCCGTTTTACCGCCCGGGATCGCATCTGCTGAGGTGGCCTTACCATTCGCAATCGCCTGCTGCTGCGAATAACCGATAAAGTCATCAACGCGGTTTTCAGTCCATTGATAGCGAACCCCACCGCTCAGGGTGAAGATCTCATTGATGTCATAGCTGTTTTGCAGGAAGGGTGCAAAGTTGGTGATGCTGTAACCCGGATAACGCCCGGTGGTGTAGGCAGAGTGGTTATTCATCCCGCCTGATGGCACTGACTTCGCCAGGTCGAAGAACATCTGGTTGGAATCGAATGTTTCATGGTCGGCATCGATACCCCAGGTCATCTGCCAGCCGTCTAGCGGCTTGCTGTTCAGGGTCAGTTTTGCGCCGTACTGATCGGTGTTTTGCTCAGACGCCGCAAAGCTGGTGATGGTTTTGGTTTTTTGATCTACGGTCGGGAAGGGGTAGAAACGCAAGGATTCATCACGGTAGTAAATTTGCCCTACCAGCTCTTGCCCCCAGAAATCGGTGTCGGAATATTGCAGGCTGATGAGATGGCGCTCTGTCCCCGGAATGCGGTCGGAACTGAACCCGCTACGGGTCCGGGCGGTACCATTTCCGGTCACGGCACTCATGTTTTTATCGAGATAAAGCCCGTAATCATCGTCGCCCTGGCTTTTGTAATACTGCGTCACCACCTGCAACTGGCGGGTATCGCTGATGTCGATTGTGCCTGTACCCATCACATCCAGACGATCGGAATGTTGTAATCCTGTCTGGGTGTTATCGAAGGTGAGGGCGTCGCCGTTGCCATCATACCAGCCGCCAAAACGCTGATAAGCCACGGAGAGACGGCCTGATGCATGGTCATTCCCCCCGCTGACGGCGGTTGCCACGCGCTCGTCATGGTCATTGCTGTTGTTAAAGCCTGTCTTGCTGCCAAGCTCCAGATCAACCTGCGTTTCTGGCTGACCTTTTTTGGTCACGATGTTAATCAGACCGCCGGTACTGCCGCCACCGTACAGGGCCGTAGAGCCGGAAATAACTTCTATATGTTCGATGTTAAAAGGATCAATCGAATCAAGCTGGCGGCTGTCGGTACGCGAGGAGTTCAGACGCACGCCATCGATTAACACCACAATGGCGCGGCCGCGCATGTTCATGCCGTAGTTGGTTCGCCCCTGGCTGCTGACATCCATACCGGGGATCAACTGCCCGAGAATATCCTTGAACTCCTTGCCACCCTGGACTTGCTGTTCAATTTCATGTCCTTCGATAATCCATGTGGTTTGCGCCATTTCTGCCACGGTACGATGGCTGCGGTTGGCACTGACAATCAGGTTTTCTTCATTGGTTTGTTCGGCGTAAAGCGGCATCGCGATGGCCAGCAATACAGGATTTAGCACCCAGAGGCTTTTCTTCATCATCATTCCTTGTTGAGCGGTCGCTCTTTTTTATAGGCAGGTCAACATCACAATTTTGCATTGTGTAACAAATGTGAAAAATGCAAATGCGAATACTGCCGATAAAGAATCTTATTATCAACCCATCAAATAAGAGGATAAGCGCGGTGAGGAACAAAAATGGGGAAAGAGAGGGCGGCAAGGGAAGCCGCCCGGGGTATCAGATTTTAAGCAGTTCAGGCCACAGACGTAGCGTGGTGTGGGTAATGCTTTGCAGTTTTTCCAGGCTTGCGCCTTCACGGGCGCTTATCGACATACCCTGCAAAATACAGCTCAGGTATTGCGACAGCTCCTGCGGATGGCAATGGGCAGGAAGCTCACCTCGGCGCTGGCGTTCGGTAAGAAACGTACACAATGTCTCCTCCTGCATCGCGTGGCGCGATTTCACCGTGTTGGCAATCTCTTTAGAAGAGGCCGCAAGGGTGGCGGAGGTGTTGATCATAAAGCAGCCTGCTGGTGTATCTTTGCTGGTAAAGCAGGTGGCGACGGCGGTGAAATAGTCCCGCAGTGCTTGCTCAACTGTTTTTTCTTCGCAGAAAAGCTGCGCTTCGTGTTTCGCCGCAAAGCGCGAAATGTATCTGTCCAGAACCGCCCTGAACAGCCCCTCTTTATTCGTAAATTCTGCATACAGCGTGGGGGCTTTGGCGCCTGTGGCTTCCACAAGATCGGAGAGCGAGGTGGCTTCATACCCGTGCTGCCAGAAGAGTGTCATGGCCTTATCGAGCGCCGCTTCCCTGTCGAACACTTTTGGTCGGCCACGGCTTTTCTTTGCGCAACTCGTTACATCAGTTGTCATTTGCCGCGGATCCTCTGTTGGTTTGTTGAATGACCATTATAAAAATATTCGCCGCCCGCGACCAGCGCTGATTCAGCAAAAATATATTATTCATATGGGTATGAAAAATAACGAAATTAAAATTAATATAACGATCGTTATAAAAACATGTTGACGCGTGATGCGGATCACATTTATGATTTACCTATCGATCGTTAAGTAAATGACTAACGACCTCCAAATTCATCTGCCTAAAGGTAAAAATCATGAAAAACGTAAAAACCCTGATCGCCGCCGCTGTACTGAGTTCTCTGTCATTCGCAAGCTTTGCAGCTGTTGAAGTGCAATCTACCCCAGCTGACCAGCATAAAGTCGGTACTATCTCTGCAACAGCAGGTACTAACCTGGGTTCTCTGGAAGACCAGCTGGCACAGAAAGCAGAGGCGATGGGTGCGAAATCCTTCCGTATCACCTCTGTGACGGGTCCTAACACCCTTCACGGTACTGCGGTGATTTACAAATAAGTTTTGCAGAACCCTCATACTTGCCACTGCAAAAAAACGCCCTACATATGCAGGGCGTTTTGTTTTATTGCACTTTTACATCGTCTGCTGGGGAATATCCTGATGACGTGTAACGTCAACCGGCATCCCCGCGCGCGCCTCCATTGCCCGGCCTATCACCGCATCGTCAGTATCCTGGCTGGTTTTGAAGCGATACATCTCTGCATTGAGTGGGATCGGCAGCGTTTGCGGATCGTCACCGATATTTTTCGATAATGGCTGATGGATCTCCACCAGGCGTTTACCGCCAGGCTCTTCAGACACCTTGATCGGCGTATTGATAATGTTCACTTTTGTTCCTGGCGCTATCACTTTGTACAGGGTCTTGATGTCGTCATCACGCAGGCGAATACAGCCGGAACTGACGCGCATTCCAATACCAAAATCAGCATTGGTTCCGTGCAGAAGATAAACACCACCGTAAGCGGCAAGGCGGATGGCATGGTGGCCCATCGGGTTATCCGGGCCAGCCGGAACCACCGCCGGTAAATCTATCCCCTGAGCCTTATAGCGTGCGCGAATATTGGCGGTCGGTGTCCAGGTAGGATTGGCGCGTTTATCCGACACGGTGGTCACCATGGTTGGCGTGAGCGTATCGCCGCCCAGCTGGCCAATGCCAATAGGGTAGACGGTCACTTCGTTCCTGCCCGGCGGGTAGTAATAGAGTCGTAATTCGGCGAGGTTAATCACAATCCCTTCGCGCGGCGCATCAGGCAGCAACGTTTGCAGAGGAATGGTTAACACGCTACCGGCGCGAGGCACATACGGGTCAACGCCCGGGTTAGCCTGTAACAGCGCCAGGAAGCCCACGTTATATTTTTTTGCAATCGCCTCAAGTGAACCGCCATTGTTTTCAACTACATGAAAGCGGTTTTCACCCACCACACGGCTACCGGCAGGGGGAAGAGGCCAGGTGTTAGCCCGGGCTGGAAGCGCTATTGCCACGGTCGCAGCCAGCGCAAACAAGGTTATCCAGCGAGTCATACGCGAAGAGGTCATCATCACCATAATCCATATCAATGATAAGGTTATTGTTATTTAAAGAGTTAACGATAATTATGGCGAATGGATGTGTCGGGAAATCCAGGAGGTTTGCAAAGAGTTTGTAAATTGTCTCCCCGGCAGCGTGTATTCCACCGGGGAGAAAGGCTGGTCAGGCGATCGCGTTTTCTTCCAGCTGGCGCATAAAGTTACGCACCCAGTCCATGCGGGTTTTACGTTCAGCCAGCTCCTGGGTGAACTTCAGGCGCGTTGGCCCGTCCAGGCGGAAATGCTGCGGCTGTTTTTGCAGTAAACCAATCAGCCACATCGGATTGACGTGATTCTTCTCGGCAAACTCAATCACGCCACCTTTTTCATTACCTTCCAGCTTACGAATGCCCAGTTTCTGTGCCTGCTGGCGCAGCCGGGCAATATCCAGCAGGTTTCGCGCGGCATCCGGCAGCAGGCCAAAGCGGTCAATAAGCTCCACTTTGATCTCCTCCAGCTCGTTTTCGCTTTTCGCACTGGCAATGCGTTTATAGAACGACAGGCGGGTGTTCACATCCGGGATAAAATCGTCCGGCAGCAGGGACGGCATTCGCAGCTCGACATCCGTTTGCTGGCTGGTCAAATCTTCCAGTGACGGCTCACGCCCGGCTTTGAGCGCATCAACGGCATTTTCCAGCAGCTCCATGTACAGCGAGAAGCCTATGGTTTCCATCGAGCCACTCTGGTCTTCACCCAGCAGTTCACCGGCACCGCGGATCTCCAGGTCGTGGGTTGCCAGGGCAAAGCCTGCACCCAGATCTTCCAGCGAGGCGATGGCTTCCAGACGCTTTTGTGCGTCAGTGGTCATTGCTTTTGGATGTGGCGTCAGCAGCCAGGCGTAGGCCTGGTGATGCGAACGCCCAACGCGGCCACGCAGCTGGTGCAGCTGCGCCAGACCAAAGTGATCCGCGCGTTCAATGATGATGGTGTTGGCCGTTGGGATGTCGATACCGGTTTCAATAATGGTGGTACAGACCAGCACGTTAAAACGCTGGTGGTGGAAATCGTTCATCACCCGTTCCAGCTCGCGTTCACGCATCTGCCCGTGCCCGATGGCGATACGAGCTTCTGGAACCAGCTCGGCCAGTTTATCTGCCGCTTTCTGGATGTTTTCGACATCGTTAAAGAGATAGTAAACCTGCCCGCCGCGCAGTACTTCACGCAGAATGGCTTCGCGTACCACCAGGCTGTCGTACTCGCGTACGAAGGTTTTTACCGCCAGGCGGCGCGCCGGTGGTGTGGCAATAATTGACAGATCGCGCATTCCACTCATTGCCATATTCAGGGTTCGCGGGATTGGCGTGGCGGTTAAGGTCAGGATATCGACATCGGAACGCATCGCTTTGATACGCTCTTTATGACGCACGCCAAATCGGTGCTCTTCATCGACAATCAGCAGCCCTAAATCTTTCCACTTCACGTCGCTTTGCAGCAGTTTGTGGGTACCGATCAGAATATCGATCTTGCCTTCGCCTGCCTGCTCCAGAATTTGCGTCTGCTCTTTGGCGCTGCGGAAACGGGAAAGCATTTCGACACGTACCGGCCAGTTGGCGAAGCGATCGCGGAAGTTGTCATAATGCTGCTGGGCGAGAAGGGTGGTCGGCACCAGCACGGCGACCTGCTTGTTGTTCTCCACGGCCAGAAACGCCGCGCGCATCGCCACTTCGGTTTTACCAAAGCCCACGTCGCCGCACACCAGCCGGTCCATCGCCAGTGGCTGGCACATATCGCTCAACACCGCATTGATGGCCTGAGCCTGATCCGGCGTGGTTTCGAACGGGAAGCTGTCGCAGAACAGCTGATACTGCTCTTTATCGTGCTTAAAGGCGTAACCTTCTTTGGCTGCGCGTTGGGCGTAAATGTCCAGCAGCTCGGCGGCCACATCACGTACTTTCTCGGCGGCTTTCTGGCGTGCGCGGGCCCAGGCATCACCACCCAGTTTATGCAGCGGCGCATTTTCTTCGGCCCCCCCGGCATAACGGCTAATCAGATGCAGTGACGAAACCGGCACGTAAAGTTTGGCGTCGTTGGCGTAAGTCAGCATCAGGTATTCGCCCTTAATGCCACCCGCTTCAAGGGTGGTCATTCCCTGATAACGGCCGACACCGTGCTCAAGGTGAACAATGGGCTGCCCCGGGTGCAATTCCGCCAGGTTGCGGATAAGTGTGTCCGGGTTAATGGTGCGGCGGCTATCCTGGCGGCGACGTGCCACACGTTCGCCCAGCAGGTCGCTTTCGCAAATCAAGGCCAGATTATTGAGCGTATCGATAAAACCGTGCTCGGCGGCGCCGATCATCAGGTAACGCCCGTTGGCGGTGGCTTCATCAAGGCGGAAAATACGCTTAGGGGCGACTTTAATGCGCCCGAGCAGCTCGCCTAATGCTTCGCGACGGCCTTCACTTTCTACCGAGAAAATCACTGGCCCGGTAAAGGACTCAAGGAATTTTCGCAGGCTATCCAGAGGCGATTTTTGCTGTGCCTGTACGGCTAAATCAGGCAGCTTCTGGAAGGCGAGGTTAGTGTTCGCGGCTTTATCGGCAAGGGTGTCCGTTTTGAGCTGCACACGCGGCCAGCGCTTAAGTTCTGCATTTAACTCATCGCTACGCAGCCACAGTTGTTCGGGCGGCAGCAACGGGCGCATCGGGTCAACACCACGGCTCTCATAGCGGGCCCGGGTTTCACCTTCAAAACGGCTGGCGCTGGCGTCGATATCCCCGGTGTTCACAATCAGCGTATTGGCCGGGAAATAGCTGAACAGCGCAGGCAATGGCTCGTTAAAGAACAGGGGCTGCCAGTATTCGATCCCGGTAGGCAGCGTGCCTTTGCTGACCTGCTGATAGATATGTTCCGCATCGCGTTTCACGTCGAACTTGTCGCGCCACTGGCTGCGGAACAGCTCGATGGCGGTTTTGTCGGTCGGGAATTCGTGCGCAGGCAGCAGGTTGATGGATTCAACTTCTTCCAGCGTACGTTGCGTGTCGGCATCAAAGACGCGCAGGCTGTCGATTTCGTCGTCGAAAAAGTCCAGACGGTAAGGCTGGTCACTGCCCATCGGGTAGAGATCCAGCAGGGCGCCGCGCGTGGCGTATTCGCCGTGCTCCATCACCTGATCAACATGACGGTATCCGGCACTTTCAAGCTGTGCACGCAGTGCATCGCGCGACAAACGCTGGCCTTTTTTCATCACCAGCGCATGACCATGTAAATAGCTGTGCGGGCAGACGCGCTGCATCAGGGTGTTTACCGGAACAATCAGCACGCCGCGCTGCATGGACGGCAACTGATAGAGCGTGGACAGGCGTGAGGAGATGATCTCCTGGTGCGGGGAGAAGCTGTCATACGGCAGCGTTTCCCAGTCAGCCAGGCTGAAGACCAGGTTATCGGTGAACTGACGGATTTCGTCATGCAGGCGTAATGCATTTTGCATATCCGGGGCAACAAGAACCACCGGGCCGGGATGCCGCTCTGCGATTTCTGCCACCAGTGTGGCGCACGCCGCGCCCGTGAGTTCACCCAGCTGGCGTTGGTCGCCCGCTTTGCCGGGCAAGGAATAACGGTAGTGTTCAGGCATGGCTATGTCAGAGTCTCTTATAGGTATACTCAGTATTGGGGCATATCACTGATACGCAATGCCTTTATTATCCTCGATCGTTTTACATAAGCAAACCGGAACCGCACAGGCGGTAAACTCGCCCTGAATCAGGGCGAGGTGGGCGTTAGCGGGCGGTTTGCGCCAGAGAAAGGCGGGCAGGTGGGGAAAAGAACAGATCGCCAAACAGCGCAGTAGAAAGCTTGCGTGCACCAAGACCGAAAAGTGTACAGATTAAGAGGCTGGCAAACGGATAGACGAGGATCAGCGCCAGCTCTGCCCAGACAGGCCAGGATGCGCCATTCATTTCGCCAATCAGGAACAGGCTAAATGCCTCGATTAAAATGCGATGCGTGGTGTAAATGGCAATGGTGTTTGAGCCAATCACATTGAGCAGATTATTGGGATGCACGGCGTAGCGTTGTTCGACGCTGTAGAAGAGCTTCATGATAAGCAGGACTGACAGCAGAGAGAGCAGTAGTGGGACATTGGCAAACCACAGCACGACGGATACCGCAGCAAACGCGGCAACGGGCAGCCAGGCGCGGCGCAGTGACAGCCCTTTCATCCAGGCCATGAGCTCTGCACCGTACCACGCACCCATACTGTAGTAGACCATATTGCGCACCACGCTGTTCATTCCCCACCACGGCAGCGGCAGGAAGTTTATTGCGATACTCGCCAGCGCCAGAAGCCCCAGCACCGGCAGTTTCCAGCGGCTTAACAGCTTACACAGCGTGAAGTAGACCACCAGGGCGTACAGATACCACAGGCTGGTGCTGGCGGTGAGCATCGCCAGAATAAACTCCGGGACGGAATCTGCGTAGGCGGCGTTTGATGAGGTGGCTAACTCGCGCTCCGGGGCCAGCCAGGCATTCAGGTGGCTCAGCGCCTGCCATTGCAGGACACCCCACAGGGCCAGCACCCAGACAATGCTCCAGATGCGCTTATCGAGGCTGGTTCGCCAGCCAACTTCATCGATATACCGGCGGATCAAATAGCCTGAAATAAAGAAAAACACCGGCATCCGAAACGGCGCGAGGTAGAGGTTAAAATAGACCCAGCATTTGGCGAGGAGGCCGGACAGAGGATATTGTAGCCCGCTGAGATGCGGATAAAAGGTGATAACCGAGTGATAAATGACCACCAGGCAGATGCACAGCCCTTTTATCTGGTTAATCCATAATGCTTTTTGTTTCATCGCGAAACGTACCTGTATTGCCATAAACGAACCGTTTATCCTGGGTGAAGGGGCAGGGGATGTAATCAGTAACAGTCTGTATCAGTACGTTTTTCGGAAAAGGTGGAGGGCGCAGGATCTACGTTAAGAGAGTAGCACTATGATTTATCTGATTTTTTCGGAAAAATGATTACCAAAGCTTACGGTTTCAGTCATTTACGCTTAACGGATTCGCTTATATACTCGTGGGTCTGCTATCAGCAAACAGACGGATTTCATGTACCAACCTGTCGCACTCTTCATAGGCTTACGTTACATGCGTGGGCGCGCCGCGGACCGATTCGGTCGCTTTGTCTCCTGGCTTTCCACTATTGGTATCACGCTTGGCGTGATGGCACTGGTGACGGTTCTCTCCGTGATGAACGGCTTCGAGCGCGAGCTGCAAAACAACATCCTGGGGCTGATGCCACAGGCCGTACTCTCTTCTTCAAACGGTTCCGTTAACCCGCAACAGCTGCCTGAAAGTGCCGCGAAATTGCAGGGCGTGACGCGCGTTGCGCCGCTTACCACCGGTGACGTGGTGCTGCAAAGCGCCCGCAGCGTGGCGGTTGGGGTGATGCTGGGGATCGACCCGGCCCAGAACGATCCGCTCACGCCGTACCTGGTTAACGTGAAGCAAACCGATCTCGTGGCGGGGCAATACAACGTGATCCTCGGCGAGCAGCTTGCCGGGCAGCTTGGCGTTAACCGTGGCGACCAGCTGCGTGTGATGGTGCCGTCTGCCAGCCAGTTTACGCCGATGGGGCGTCTGCCAAGCCAGCGTCTGTTCAACATTATTGGTACCTTTGCTGCCAACAGCGAAGTCGACGGCTATCAGATGCTGGTCAACATTCAGGATGCATCGCGCCTGATGCGCTATCCGGCGGGCAATATCACCGGCTGGCGTCTGTGGCTTGATGCACCGTTGAAAGTGGATGTTCTTAGTCAGCAAAAACTGCCGGAAGGGACAAAATGGCAGGACTGGCGTGACCGCAAAGGCGAGCTGTTCCAGGCCGTGCGCATGGAAAAGAACATGATGGGGCTGCTGCTGAGCCTGATCGTGGCGGTGGCCGCGTTTAACATCATCACCTCGCTTGGGCTGATGGTGATGGAAAAACAGGGCGAAGTCGCCATTCTGCAAACCCAGGGGCTAACGCCGCGCCAGATCATGGCCGTATTTATGGTTCAGGGTGCCAGCGCCGGGATTATCGGCGCGCTGTTGGGCGCCGTGCTGGGCGCATTGCTGGCCAGTCAGCTCAATAATTTAATGCCAATTATCGGTGCACTTCTCGATGGCGCGGCGCTGCCCGTCGCGATTGAGCCGTTGCAGGTGATTGGCATTGCGCTGGCCGCGATGGCCATTGCGTTGCTTTCCACGCTTTATCCTTCATGGCGCGCTGCCGCCACTCAACCCGCTGAGGCTTTACGTTATGAATAAGATCCTGTTGCAATGCGACAACCTGTCCAAACGCTATCAGGAAGGCACTGTACAGACTGATGTCCTGCACAATGTGAGCTTTAGCGTGGGTGAAGGCGAGATGATGGCGATTGTGGGCAGCTCCGGCTCCGGTAAAAGTACCTTGCTGCACCTGTTGGGCGGCCTGGATACGCCGACTGAGGGCGACGTGATTTTCTCCGGCCAGCCGATGAGCAAAATGTCGTCTGCGGCGAAAGCCGAATTGCGCAACCGCGAGCTGGGCTTTATCTACCAGTTCCACCACCTGCTGCCGGATTTCACGGCGCTGGAAAACGTGGCGATGCCGCTGCTGATTGGCAAAAAGAAACCGGCAGAAATTAACGCCCGTGCCAGCGAAATGCTGAAAGCGGTGGGGCTTGGGCATCGTGGTAACCACCGTCCGTCTGAGCTGTCTGGCGGTGAGCGTCAGCGTGTGGCGATTGCCCGTGCGCTGGTGAACAACCCGCGCCTGGTGCTGGCAGATGAACCGACCGGTAACCTGGACGCGCGTAATGCCGACAGCATTTTCCAGCTTCTGGGCGAGCTTAACGCGTCGCAGGGAACGGCATTCCTGGTGGTGACCCACGATCTGCAACTGGCTAAACGCATGGGCCGTCAGCTTGAGATGCGCGATGGTCACCTGAATGCAGAACTGACCCTGATGGGAGCGGAGTAATGGCGTCACCGTTATCGTTACTCATCGGTTTACGCTTTAGCCGCGGTCGCCGTCGCGGCGGCATGGTGTCGCTGATCTCGGTGATTTCCACCGTGGGAATTGCGCTGGGTGTCGCCGTGCTGATTGTGGGGCTGAGCGCCATGAACGGCTTTGAGCGTGAGCTCAACAACCGCATTCTGGCCGTGGTGCCCCACGGCGAAATCGAGCCGGTTAACCAGCCCTGGACAAACTGGAGCGATGCGCTCAATAAAGTGGAAAAAGTGCCGGGTATTGCCGCCGCAGCGCCGTATATCAACTTCACCGGACTGGTGGAAAGCGGGGTAAACCTGCGTGCCATCCAGGTTAAAGGGGTAAACCCGCAGCAGGAAGAGCGTTTAAGCGCCTTGCCGAAATACGTGCAGAACGGCGCGTGGGCAAACTTTAAGCCCGGCGAGCAGCAAATCATTATGGGTAAAGGCGTGGCTGACGCGCTGAAAGTGAAGCAGGGTGACTGGGTTTCTATCATGATCCCCAACGCCAGCGCGGACCATAAATTACAGCAGCCAAAACGCGTGCGTCTGCACGTAACGGGTATTCTCCAGCTGAGCGGCCAGCTCGATCACAGCTTTGCTATGGTGCCGATGGAAGATGCGCGTCAGTATCTGGACATGGGCGACAGCGTGACGGGCATTGCCATTAAGGTTAATGACGTCTTTAACGCCAATAAGCTGGTCCGTGATGCGGGTGGAGTCACCAATAACTACGTCTACATCAAGAGCTGGATTGGCACGTACGGCTATATGTACCGTGATATTCAGATGATCCGCGCCATTATGTACCTGGCCATGGTGCTGGTGATTGGCGTGGCCTGCTTTAACATCGTCTCGACCCTCGTAATGGCGGTTAAAGACAAGAGCGGTGACATTGCCGTGCTGCGCACCCTGGGGGCGAAGGACGGTCTTATTCGCGCCATTTTCGTCTGGTATGGTTTACTGGCGGGGTTGTTTGGCAGCCTCTGTGGTGTGGTGATCGGCGTGGTGGTTTCGCTTCAGCTGACGCCGATTATCAATCTGATTGAAAAGCTAATCGGCCACCAGTTCCTGTCGGGTGATATCTATTTTATTGACTTCCTGCCGTCTGAATTGCACTGGCTGGACGTTATTTATGTGCTGGTTACAGCACTTTTACTGAGTCTGCTGGCAAGCTGGTATCCGGCGCGTCGCGCAAGCCGAATTGATCCGGCGAGGGTATTAAGTGGCCAGTAATTTCGTCATGATTTAGCGGCTTGCGGGCCGCCAAATCAGAAAGAGGAATGCGTTATGTATTATGGATTTGATATTGGCGGCACCAAAATTGCGCTGGGCGTATTTGATGAAAATCTCAAACTACAATGGGAAACCCGTGTTCCCACCCCGCGCGAAAGCTACGATGAATTCTTAACCGCCATTGCCACGCTGGTGGCGCAAGCCGACGCGCGCTTTGGCGTGAAAGGCTCAGTGGGGATTGGTATTCCGGGGATGCCCGAAACCGACGACGGCACGCTGTATGCTGCCAACGTACCTGCTGCCAGCGGCAAACCGCTGCGTGCCGACCTTTCCGCTCTCCTTGAGCGCGACGTGCGATTAGACAACGATGCCAACTGTTTTGCCCTTTCCGAAGCCTGGGATGACGAGTTCCGGGAATATCCGCTGGTGATGGGGCTGATCCTCGGCACGGGCGTTGGCGGGGGAATTGTTGTCAACGGTAAGCCCATTACCGGGCGCAGCTATATCACCGGTGAGTTTGGTCATATTCGCCTGCCAGTCGACGCCCTCGAGGTCGTTGGGCGTGATTTTCCGCTTACGCGATGCGGGTGTGGCCAGCATGGCTGCATCGAGAACTATCTCTCCGGAGGTGGGTTTGCATGGCTATACGAACACTTCTATCATCAGAAAATTGCTGCCCCGCAGATCATTACGCTGTGGGAGCAGGGCGATGAACAGGCGCGTGAACACGTTGAACGCTACCTGGATTTGCTGGCGGTGTGTCTGGGGAATATCCTGACCATCGTCGACCCCGATCTGCTGGTGATTGGCGGCGGGTTATCAAACTTTACCGCGATAACGGAACAGTTGTCCGGGCGTTTGCCCCGACATTTATTACCCGTTGCCCGCGTGCCGCGTATTGAGCGTGCGCGCCACGGGGATGCAGGAGGAATGCGCGGAGCCGCCTTCCTTCATCTCACCGATTAGTCTACGAGGTTACTATGCTGTCGCGTCGCCAGGGTCGACTCAGCCGTTTTCGTAAAAATAAACGCCGTTTGCGTGAGCGCTTGCGCCAGCGGATCTTTTTCAGAGACAGGATGATGCCAGAAGCGATGGATAAACCCAGAGTTGTGGTACTGACCGGTGCGGGGATCTCTGCCGAGTCCGGTATTCGCACGTTTCGTGCGGCTGACGGGTTGTGGGAAGAGCACCGCGTAGAGGATGTGGCTACCCCGGAAGGCTTTGCCAGGGATCCCGATTTAGTGCAGGGGTTCTATAACGCGCGCCGTCGGCAGCTTCAGCAACCCGAGGTGGCGCCGAACGCGGCTCATCTGGCGCTGGCCCGGCTGGAAGAGGAGCTGGGTGACCGTTTTCTGCTGGTCACCCAGAACATCGACAACCTGCACGAGCGTGCCGGTAACCGCAATATCATCCATATGCACGGCGAACTGCTGAAGGTGCGCTGCGCCTGGAGCGGCCAGGTGCTCGACTGGACGGACGATGTGCAACCTGATGACCGTTGCCATTGCTGCCAGTTCCCGTCACGCCTGCGCCCGCACGTGGTCTGGTTCGGTGAAATGCCGCTGGGAATGGATGAAATTTATAGCGCGCTGGCGATGGCGGATGTGTTTATCGCCATCGGCACTTCGGGCCATGTCTATCCGGCGGCAGGGTTTGTTCATGAAGCCCGGTTGCAGGGGGCGCACACCGTTGAGCTTAATCTGGAACCGAGCCAGGTCGGCAGCGAGTTTGAAGAGAAGCACTACGGGCTGGCAAGTCAGGTTGTACCGGAGTTTGTCGATAAGCTGCTGAAAGGGCTGTAACTGTGCAGGTTGTCCTGTCGAGGCCGGGTAAGCGAGCGCTACCCGGCCTTGTTTTTGGTTATGAATTAAAGAATGCCAGCGTCTTCTCCAGTGATTTGGCCTGTTCGTCCAGCGACATGGCCGCCGCGGAGATCTGCTGAACCAGCGATGCATTCTGCTGGGTCGTGCTGTCCATCTGATTGACCGCCGTGCTGACCTGGCTTATGCCGCGGTTCTGCTCGTCCAGCGCCTGGACAATCTCGTTAATCACCAGATGAACATGTGAAACGGCCTCAATGATCTGTTTCATCATCCCACCGGTTTCATTAACCAGCTCAACCCCTTTACTGACGCGACCCGAAGACTCGGCAATCAGCTGTGAGATCTCTTTGGCGGCACTGGCGCTGCGCTGGGCAAGGTTACGTACTTCACCCGCCACCACCGCAAAACCGCGTCCCTGTTCACCTGCCCGGGCCGCTTCCACGGCGGCATTCAGCGCCAGGATATTGGTCTGGAAGGCGATACCGTCCACGATGCTGTTGATCTCACCAATCTTACGTGCGCTTTCGTCGATTTCGCCGATGACGTCTACCACTTCATTCACCAGCATTTCACCATGACCAGCAATGGTGGCCGCCTGGTCCGTCAGGCGCGTCGCTTTGTGGGCGTTGTCGGCGTTGTTTTTCACCGTGACGGAAATTTCCTCCATGCTGGCCGCGGTTTCCACAATGGCCGCCGCCTGTTCCTCGGTGCGGGATGCCAGATCAAGATTGCCTGCGGCAATTTCGCTAGTGCCGCCATGAACGGAATGGCTGGCTTCGTTGATGTTATCGACGATGCGTTTAAGCTGCATCTGCATGGTGTGCAGCGCGTAAAAAATGCTGCTGGTATCGCCCGCTCGCACGGGAATAGCGTTGTTCAAATCGCCTCTGGCGACCGCCAGGGCGATCCCCGCGGCCGCAGAAGGCTCTCCGCCAACCGGGCGATCCACCTTGCGGGTAAAGATCTGCGCCATCACCAGGCTCACCACCACGATGCTTAATACCATCAGAATAATGGCTTTCAGCAAAAACTGGTGCGCTTCGGCCATCACTTCACTGACCGGCGTGACGATGGCCAGCTTCCACGGCGTCTGGCTGTTGCCGATGTTAATCGTCTGCCATGTAATGAACGCCTCTTCTTTCAGCAGCGGGTCGTCGGCGCGCGAAACTTCGCTGCCGGTCACTTTACCGGAATACGGTTTACCCACTGCGCCCTTGTCAGGGCTGGAAACCACGTTATTACCCGCCGAAAGGAGCAGAGCGTAGCCGGTGCCGTTCCAGGGTTTAATAGCCCCAATCATTTTTTGCAGTGTGGCGAGAGAGAAATCGGACGTTACCGACCCAAGAAACTGCCCATCGCGCATAACAGGCGCGGCAATTGAGGTGAGCATTACATCGACGCCGTTATAGGGGTAGATATAGGGCTCAATGATGACATCTTTCTGGCGCTGTTTGGGCAGCAGATAATAGTCGCCGCTGCCCGGCGTTTCGAAGTCGGTCAGCAGGTGTAACGCCGGTTTACCTGCGGCATCACGGTCGACGTAACGGGCGTAGCGGCCTGCCGGGTCTTCGCCACTCTGACCGGCAAAGCTGGCATCTTTGCCGTCAAAAGCGTTGGGCTCAAAAGCCATCGACATGGACAGAAAATTGGGGTGAGCCGCGAGATAATGAACCAGCAACTGGTTCAGCCCCTGGCGATCGGGGATCCCCGCGTCACGTAGTGCCAGCGCGCTGTTGCCAATATCATGGGCGGCAGCCAGCGCGGAATCCATCTGCTTGCTGACCTGTAACGACTGAACCTGGGCAATTTGCTGGACATGTTTTTTAGCCAGCTGTTCCTGCTGAGCCATCCATTGCCACATCATAAAACCAATCGTTGCTGTAAAACCCACCGTCACGGTGATGAAAATGGATAACAGCATCAACGTCTTGACTCTTATTCTTTGCTTCTGGACCATGGCGTTTTTCATTCTCTTCTCCCGTAAAGTTGTGCCTGGCGGGCAGACACAAAGTATTTATCGGATATATCGCCATTTTTCTGTATAGCGGAGGCTTTATTTAATTTAAATTTTACAAACTTTAAATCCTGTTAATTAGTGTGGTTACCATTAATTTGTGCCATAAATCAAAATAGCGCTCGATAATGGTCGATATACTCGTGTAGAAAGAGGATGCTTATAACAATAAGGCCGAAAGGAGGGCGGTATATGTACGCATTTATCGCAAGACAACCCATTTTTAATACGGACATGAATACCATTGCGTATGAATTGTTGTTCAGGGATGGGATGAATAACCGTTTCCCGGATGTGTCGGCGGAATATGCCACATCCCGGATGATTTCTGACCAATTTTTATGTGTTCCGTCCCAGCGGATCGCAGGGGCACTGACGTCGTTTATTAATTTCCCCTCACACATGGTCATCAACCGTAGCGGGGAAGCGCTGGATAAAGATAACGTGGTCATTGAGATCCTTGAAGACGCCGTGCCCGGAGAGGAGTTGCTTCAGGCCGTCAAAGAGATGAATGCTAATGGTTATCGTTTTGCGCTGGATGATTTTACCCTTGCGGCGGAATGGGATGCTTTTTTACCCTATATTTCGATACTGAAATTTGATGTAAGGAATAATACCTTAGCGCAAATTGAAAATTATTTGCAATCACGTAAAAACCTGACCGGACATATTAAGTATCTCGCTGAAAAAGTTGAGACTAAAGAGGAATTCGAAAAATATCGTGAGGCAGGATTTACCCTGTTTCAGGGATACTTTTTTTGCCGCCCGGAGATTATTAAATATAAACGCTTATCGCAAAACCAGCTGGCGATTTTCCGGCTTCAGGTGGAAGTGGGGCGCAATAAACCCGATTTCAGGATAATTGAGTCGCTGATTAAAACTGACCTCACGTTGTCCTATAAGATCATGCGGTATATGAAACACACCGCATTTAAATATGCGGGAGCCTGTAATTTCAGCAAGTTAACCCTGAGCGAAGTGCTCATGTACCTTGGTGAAAACCAGCTCAGACGGTTTGTGGCGGTTGTGGTGCTGGCCAGCGCAGGCAATGATACCGTTAACGAACTTTACCCTCTGAGCATGATGCGGGGGAAATTCTGCGAGCTGGTGGCAGAGAAAATGGACGAGCCGCTGCTGGCTGAAAACGCGTTTATCTGCGGCCTGTTCTCGTTACTCGATACCATCCTTGAGCTGCCCATGGCGGAGCTGATGAAGCAAATTGCGGTGCCGCAAAGTGTGAGCAATGCGCTGTGTCATCAGGAAGGTATGCTGGCCGAAATGGTGTCGCTGTGTCGTTTGTATGAGCAGCAGAAGTGGAACGAGGCAGCAAAAAAATGCCATGCGCTGGGGCTGTCAGAGGAGGAAGTTATCGAGGCCATGCGCATAGCCACGCTCTGGGCCGGAGAGAATGCCGTTAATTAATTCTTCCTCACTCCGTGCAGACGGAGTGAGGAAGAGCGTGACGCCGGTTAGCGGCCAGCTTTTAACTTCTGGTAATAGTCTTCGTAAATGCGGCTCGCGTCGCCAACATCATTCTGCCATTCGCCTTTACTGATGGTGTCGGCATCCGGATACAGAGACTTGTCGTTGGCGACTTCCGGGCTCAGCAGTTTACGCGCGGCCAGGTTTGGCGTGGGATAACCGATGGTCTCGGCAACCTGTTTTGCCACGTCCGGGTGCAGCAGGAAGTTGATAAGCTTAAGGGCACCCTCAACGTTTTTGGCGTTAGACGGAATAGAAAGGCTGTCCATCCAGAAGATCCCGCCTTCTTTCGGCCAGACCACCGTCAGTGGCGTACCGGCCTGGCGCGCAACCCAGGCGGAGCCATTCCAGACCATCCCCAGGTTCACTTCGCCTTCCATATACGGGTTAGCCGGGTTATCGGAGTTGAATGCCGCCACGTTTGGCATCAGTTTTTTCAGCTCGTTATAGGCAGCTTGAATCTCTTTCGGATCGGTGGTGTTACCAGAATACCCGAGCTTACGCAGCGCCATCTGGAACACTTCACGCGCATCGTCGGTCAACAGCAGACTGCCTTTATACTCAGGCTTCCACAGGTCAGCCCAACTGGTGACGGTTTTCGGGTCAATGGCATCACTGTTGATCCCAATGGCCGTTGCACCCCAGATATACGGAATGGAGTAGTCGTTATTCGGGTCGAACGGTTTGTTGAGCATCTGCGGATCGAGGTTATTGAAGTGGGACAACTTCGTTTTATCGATCTTCTGGATCATGCCCTCTTTGCGCATTTTGTCGACGAAATAGGTCGATGGAACCACCAGGTCATACGCGCCGTCTTTGTACGTTTTGAGCTTGGCGTACATGGTTTCATTCGACTCATAGGTGGAATAGATAACCTTTATACCGGTCTCTTTGGTGAACTGTTCCAGCAGGCCCGGCGGCACATACTCGGTCCAGTTGTAGAAATAGAGTATCTTGCTGTCATCAGCGTGCGCCGCGCTCATACCCAGCACCAGCGCCGCAGCGGCAAACATTTTTTTCATTTCGATGTCCCCAGAGATTTTGTTTTATCACGCGCAACAAGCTGGCTGGCAACAACCAGAACCAGCGATAACACCAACAGAATAGTCGCCAGCGCGTTCACCTCAGGTGAAACGCCGACCTTCACCATCGAGTAAATCTTCAATGGCAGAATTTCATAGCCAGGCCCGGTCACGAAAGAGGAGACCACAACGTCATCCATCGACAGGGTAAAGCTCAGCAGCCACCCGGCAGCAACGGCAGGCATCGCCAGCGGCAGAATGATCTTGCGCAGGATAGTCATCTCGCTGGCGCCCAGATCTTTCGCTGCTTCAAGCATCCTGACGTCAAACCCTTTCAGACGCGAGTATACAGTGACCACCACGAACGGCAGGCAGAAGGTGATATGGGAAAACAGCAGCGACCAGAACCCCAGCTGTACGCCCAGCAGCATAAACAGCACCAGCAGTGAAATCGCCATCACGATATCCGGCGACATCATCACCACAAACAGCATCCCACTGACGAACGGTTTGCCGCGAAAACGGTAGCGATAGAGCGCCACCGCGGTCAGGGAGCCTATCAGCGTGGCCAAGGTTGCAGAGACGATAGCCATCGTCAGCGAGTGCTGAGCCGCCTGCAACAGGCTGTCGTTGTTCATCAACAGGCTATACCAGTTGGTCGTGAAACCTTGCCAGTTGATCCCGAAACGCGAGCTGTTAAACGAGTTCACGATCAAAATGATAATCGGGATGTATAAATAGGCATAAATGGCGGTCATAAAACCGCCGCGAAGCAGTCGACCGATCATTCGAGTTCCACCTTCTTATTCAGTAAACGTGCAGCGCGCCAGTACACCAGCAGCATCAGGCCCATTATCAGCGTCAGGGTAATGCTGGTGGCAGAGCCGAACGGCCAGTCACGGATATTCAGGAACTGGCTCTTAATGACGTTACCAATGAGCAGGTTTTTCGCACCGCCCATCAGGTCGGAAACGTAGAACAGCCCCATGGCTGGCAGCATCACCAGCAGACACCCGGCAATAATGCCCGGCATGGTCAGCGGAATGATAATTCGGATAAAGGTTTGCAGCTTACCTGCACCCAGATCCTTCGCGGCTTCCAGCAGCGGTTTGTCGAGCTTCTCAATGCTGGAGTAAAGCGGCATCACCATAAACGGCAGCAATATGTACACCAGACCAATGATTACTGCGCCCGGCGTAAACATGATACGCACAGGCGTATCGATCACCCCAAGCCACAGCAGAAATTCATTCATATACCCTTTGGTACTGAGGAATAACTTCAGCCCGTAAATACGGATTAATGAGTTGGTCCAGAAGGGAACAATCAGTAAAAACAGCAGCAGGGGGCGTACTTTCTGCGGCAGGCGCGCCAGAAACCACGCAAAGGGATAGCCCAACACCAGACAGGCGACGGTCGCGATCAGCGCCATATTGAGCGAGTGCAGCAGCACCTCAAAATAGAGCGGGTCGAGCAGGCGCGAGTAGTTGTCCAGCGTGAAGACCAGCGACACGAAAGTGGCATCGTCACGGGTTAAGAAGCTGGTCGCGATGATCATCAGGTTGGGTAAAAAGACAAACAACACAAGCCAACCGACGATAGTGGCAATCACCACATTCTGGAATTTACTTGTGTTCTTCATCAGCCAGTACAACCTCCCAGCTTTCTACCCAGTTAATAACCATTTTCTGATCGAGGGAGTGGTCAAAGTCAGGGTCATCTTCGTTAAAGAATTCGCTGACCATCACCATTTTGCCATTTTCCAGCTCAACCACGGACTCCAGGGTCATCCCTTTGTAGTTCCGTTCGCGGATGTAGCCAATAAGGCCTTCGGCATCTGCCTGGTGGTGGATCTCATCGACGCGCAAGTCTTCCGGGCGCAGCAGGACATTCAGTTTCTGCCCCGGCTGAACATCAAAGTTCACGTAGATATTACATTCACGGCCTTCAACGTTTGCCCGCACCCGCTGTTCGTCCAGACGCTCAATTACTGTTGCGTTGAAGATATTGATCTCACCAATGAAGCTTGCCACAAACAGATTTTTCGGCTCTTCGTAGATTTCGCGCGGCGTGCCGTCTTGCTCAATTTTGCCGTCCCGCATCACCACAATGCGGTCTGACATGGTGAGTGCCTCTTCCTGGTCGTGAGTCACGAAAACAAAGGTGATGCCAAGCTTACGTTGCAGCGCTTTCAGCTCGTTTTGCATCTGTTTGCGCAGTTTATAATCCAGCGCCGAGAGGGATTCATCCAGCAGCAGCAGGCGCGGCTTGTTGACCACGGCGCGCGCAATGGCGACACGCTGCTGCTGACCACCGGAAAGCTGATGCGGTTTACGCTGGGCAAACTCTTCCAGTTGCACCATTTTCAGCGCATCGGTCACGCGGGGTGGGATCTCGTTTGCTGGCGTTTTTTGCATCCGCAGGCCAAAGGCCACGTTCTCAAACACGGTCATGTGCGGGAACAGGGCATAGCTCTGAAAGACGGTATTGACGTGACGTTCTTCGGCAGGAACCTGCGTGATATCGAGGTTCTCAAGGTGGATGTGGCCGTTATCGACATTTTCCAGACCGGCGATAAGCCGCAGTACGGTTGTCTTGCCGCAGCCTGAAGGGCCAAGCAGCGTAAGAAACTCACCGTCATTGATGGTCAGATTGAGATCGGAAATCACGTCTTTACCATCAAAGCTTTTACGAATTCGTTCCAGTTGCACCAGTGGTGAAAGGGAACGGGGTTGTGTATTCAATTTTTGCGCTGTCCCATATAGACGCTCCGGGTGGCATTCCGAAGCGGGGTTTGTGTGTAACCACCTTGGTGACTCGTAATGAGGGCGGACATTCTACGGCAAAGCACTGTAATCGCCAATCCTTGTCACTGATTCATAAGCTACATTTATTATCGCACCTCAGCATAAACGGAAAAAATTCTCGTTTGCGGGATAAAAGTGACCTGACGCAATATTTGCGTTTTGATGCTTATTGATAATGTTGTCACAAAAAGTGAGGGTGACTGCATGGATAAATTACTTGAGCGTTTTTTACAGTACGTTTCGCTGGATACCCAATCTAAACCGGGCGTCCGGCAGGTGCCGAGCACCGAAGGCCAGTGGAAGTTATTAAACCTGCTGAAAGGGCAACTCGAGGAGTTGGGGCTGGTCAACGTCACACTCAGCGATAAAGGCACTGTGATGGGAACGCTGCCTGCGAATGTCGACGCAGAGATCCCGGCCATCGGCTTTATCTCCCATGTCGATACCTCACCGGATTTTAGCGGTAAGCATGTTAATCCGCAGATTGTCGAAAACTACCGTGGCGGTGATATTGCGCTGGGTATTGGTGACGAGGTGCTCTCTCCGGTGATGTTCCCGGTATTGCATCAGCTGCTGGGGCAAACGCTGATCACCACCGACGGTAAAACCCTGCTGGGTGCGGATGATAAAGCCGGTGTCGCCGAGATCATGACCGCGCTCGCGGTACTGAAAGGTAAAAATATCCCGCACGGCGATATCCGCGTGGCGTTCACGCCTGATGAAGAGGTCGGTAAAGGCGCGAAGCATTTTGACGTTGAAGCCTTTAACGCGCAGTGGGCCTATACCGTTGACGGCGGTGGCGTTGGCGAACTGGAGTTTGAAAACTTCAATGCGGCGTCGGTCACCATTAAAATTGTGGGCAACAACGTGCACCCGGGCTCGGCAAAAGGGGTGATGGTGAATGCTCTGTCTCTGGCCTCCCGCATTCATGCAGAGGTTCCGGCAGAAGAGAGCCCGGAGCTGACCGATGGGTACGAAGGTTTCTATCACCTGACCAGCATCAAAGGCACCGTGGACAGCGCGCAGATGCACTACATCGTCCGCGATTTTGACCGTAAAGCCTTTGAAGCCCGCAAGCGCAAGATGATGGAGATCGCCAAAAAGGTGGGCAAGGGCCTGCACCCTGATTGCTATATTGAGCTGATCATCGAAGACAGCTATTACAATATGCGCGAGAAGGTGATGGAGCATCCGCATATCCTCGATATCGCCCAGCAGGCGATGCGGGACTGCGACATTGAGCCTCTGCTGAAACCGATTCGCGGCGGCACCGACGGCTCACAGCTTTCGTTCATGGGGTTGCCATGCCCGAACCTGTTTACCGGTGGGTATAACTACCACGGCAAACACGAATTCGTGACGCTGGAAGGCATGGAGAAAGCGGTGAAAGTGATCGTGCGGATCGCGGAGTTAACGGCGAAACGGTAGCCATAAGGCAGTGTGAGTTTTTGTAGGCCGGGTAAGGCGAAGCCGCCACCCGGCAAATATCAGAACTCAGTCCTCAAAGAACCAATAACCGCTGTTTACCAGCGCGGCCAGCATTGCGAGGAAGGACGGGTCTTCAAGCGCATCGCCAAAGGTCTCCGCAGTCAGCACCATGTGGCTGGCAATGGATTCCAGCGCCGGGCGGTGCGGAGAATCCAGCTTCTCGCCGTTAACGAAAACATCTTCGCCAATGCGCAGCACGCGTAATCCTCCAAGGCGTACCAGCTTATCGCCCTGTTGCAACGCATCATAAATCTCGTCGGCCTGATACGGTGGCTCCGGCGGCGCTACGTCCAGCTCGTGACGGGACTGGCTGACAAACTCCCCAAACCACTGTCTGAAATGTTCAGGTTCGTTAATCAAATCCAGCATCATCCCACGCAGCTTATCCAGCTCTTGTGGCAGAATATCGGCAGGATGCTCACGTGCCGGTACATCCGGGTCGCTGTAACGATAGCTGCCCAGCTCACGCTGCAATACGTAATCGGCAAAACCGCTGATCATCTCCCGGCCGCTTGGCGCACGGAAACCAACGGAATAGTTCAGGGAATTTTCCAGGGAGTAACCTTCATGCGGGAATCCAGGCGGAATATAGAGAATGTCGCCAGGCTCCAGCTCCTCGTCGATAATCCCTTCAAACGGATCTACCTGAAGCAGGTCAGGATGTGGGCAGTGCTGTTTCATCGGCACTTTCTCACCCACGCGCCAGCGGCGGCGACCGGTACCCTGAATGATAAACACGTCGTACTGATCCAGATGTGGGCCAACGCCACCGCCGGGAACGGAGAAGGAGATCATCAGATCGTCCATTCGCCAGTCGGGCAGGGCGCGGAACGGACGCATTAACGCTGCGGTAGGTTCATGCCAGTTGTTGACCGCCTGAACCAGTAAAGACCAGTTGTTTTCACCCAGGTGATCGTAGCTTTCGAATGGACCGTGGCTGACTTGCCATTTCCCGTCCTGGTGGCTTACCAGGCGGCTGTCCACTTCGTTTTCCATTGCCAGGCCGGCCAGCTCATCAGGGGAGATGGGGTCGATGAAATTGCTGATCCCGCGTTTCAGAACGACCGGGCGTTTTTGCCAGTAGCGTTCAATAAATTCGGGCCAGTTAAGTGTTAAGTGATATTCCATATTTTTTTATTCCGCAGGCTCTTACTGAAACGGATTATAACGGAAGCAGCAGAGCCTGGGGGCGAGATCCTCGCATTTTTCACATAACGGATTAACTATCGTTCGATGTGGGTTGTTGACGACCAAAAATAGCTTCCATTCGCGCGCCACCCAACAAGCTTTCGCCGGTTTCAATTTTGCCATCGTATTGATCAACAATCTCCAGCGCGACGGATAAGCCAACGCCCTGGCCCGGGCGCAGCGTGTCGGCACGTTGCCCGCGGTCAAAAACGACATCGCGTTTATTGCGCGGAATGCCCGGACCGTCATCCTCAACAATAATATGCAGTTCGTTTTCTGTCTGCCGGGCAGAGACCTCAACGAACTCCAGGCAATATTTGCACGCGTTGTCGAGCAGGTTCCCCATCACTTCCATAAAATCATTTTTCTCACCCACAAAGCTGATTTCCGGGGAAATATCGAGGCTGATATTTACCCCTTTGCGTTGATAAACCTTATTCAGCGCGGAGGTGAGGTTATCCAGCAGCGGGGCAACCGGATGCAGTTCACGGCTTAACAATGCACTGCCTGAACGCATACTGGCACGATGCAGGTAATAGCCGATTTGCTGTGAAATACGGCTGATCTGCTCAAGCATCACCGGCTCGGCGTCATCGACGCTCAGCTTTGAGCTGCGCATTGAGCGCAACGTGCTTTGCATCACGGCGAGCGGCGTTTTCAGGCTGTGCGTAAGGTCGGTGAGGGTGGTACGGTATTTATCGTAGCGTTCGCGCTCGCTTTTCAGCAGGCGGTTAAGGTTGCGCACCAGGCTTGTCAGTTCACGGGTGGTGTCCGGGTTGAGTTTCTCACGGTGATGCTCTTCCAGTTCACGCACCTCTTTCGCCAGCGACTCGATAGGGCGCAAGCTCCACCAGGCGGCTAGCCAAAGCAGCGGGATGACCAGCAACAGGTTGGCAGCCAGAACGTAAATGAACCAGCTCCACACCATATAGGAACGTTTTAGCTCAACCGGAATGGTGTCGATCACCACGATAGTCAACTGCGGCATTTGGGTTGTCGCAGGATACAGGTTAATGGCGACGGAGTGGGTCATCTCCGTTTCGTTATCATCTGCACGGATCTCATCGAGTTTCTGCTGAAGGGAGAGATCGTTACGGATCAAGGTACTGGAGGCGTTGAGATCGGCTTCTATTTCATGAAAGCCGTTGGTTTTGAGCCACTCAGGGCGGATGCGCTGGACAAGCCAGGGAACATCACGCTGTGCCCACAGTAACTTACCCTTTTCGTTGTAAATCAGCGCCATGGTGGGGCTTTGCTGGTTCAGGTTTTCTGGCATGTCCACGCTGATGTGGTTATCTTCCCACTTCGCCAGGGTGTAAAACAGATTACTTTCACCGCGCAGCAGGCGAAACGTGGTTTTATCAAAACTTACGCTATACCCGACCAGGGCCACCATGCCATAAGACAAGGAGAGCACCAGCACAACGGCGGCGGTTGCCAGCAGAAAACGAACCCGCAGCGAGAGGGGTAAAATGTGGCGGAGTATCCTTTTCATTTAGCGTAATTCGAACAGATAACCCTGACCACGAACGGTGGTTATCACATCCTGTGGATACTGAGCCTGGATTTTCTTACGTAAACGGCCCATCAGCACATCAATGGTGTGGCTCTCGCGCAGCTCGGCATCCGGATAAAGCTGGAGCATCAGCGAATCTTTGCTCACCACTTTACCGCTATTGCGGATCAGCGTTTCCATGATGGTGTATTCAAACGCGGTGAGTTTGATAACCTCATCGTGAATAGAGAATTCGCGGCGGGAGAGATCAACCTGGAAGGGAGGAATAGAGATAACCTGCGATGCGAGCCCGCTATTACGACGCAACAGCGCCTGCATCCGCGCGGCCACTTCTTCAATATGGAACGGCTTGGTCACGTAGTCATCTGCGCCCGCACTGAGCACTTCGACTTTATCCTGCCAGCCTTCGCGGGCGGTTAAAACCAGAACCGGCAGTGACACGTCATGACTGCGCCAGCGGCGGATCAGCGACAGACCATCTTCATCCGGCAATCCTAAATCGACGATGGCAATATCCGGCAGGTGTTCATTGAGATAATAATCGGCTTCTTTTGCATCTTCGGCATCGTCCACCTGATGTCCCATCTCCTGAAGTTGTACTTTCAGGTGATGGCGTAGCAATGCATTATCCTCAACAACCAATACGCGCATCATCTCTTCTCCCTAAATTAATGGTATGAATAGTTTAACGCCGATTATGTTGTTGTGGGGATAAACATTTATTAAACCGGGGAAAAGCAACCCTCTTTCCGGGCGGAAAGAGGGTAGAGGGAGGATTACTTCAGTTCATCAACCATAGTGATGGCGCGACCGATGTAATTCGCTGGAGTCATCTCTTTCAGGCGAGTTTTCTCTTCTTCCGGCAGTGCCAGGCTGTCGATAAACTGTTTCATACCTTCGGCATCAACGCGCTTACCGCGGGTCAGCTCTTTCAGTTTTTCGTATGGCTTTTCAATACCGTAACGACGCATAACGGTCTGAATTGGCTCAGCCAGAACTTCCCAGTTGTGATCCAGTTCGTCCAGCAGACGATCGCGGTTCACTTCCAGTTTGCTCACGCCTTTCAGGGTGGACTGGTAAGCGATCAGCGCATAGCCAATACCCACGCCCAGGTTACGCAGAACGGTGGAGTCGGTCAGGTCACGCTGCCAGCGAGAAACCGGCAGTTTGCTCGCCATATGTTGCAGTACGGCGTTTGCCAGGCCCAGGTTGCCTTCGGAGTTTTCGAAGTCAATCGGGTTCACTTTATGCGGCATGGTGGAAGAGCCGATTTCACCGGCGATGGTTTTCTGCTTGAAGTGGTTCAGCGCAATGTAACCCCACACGTCACGATCGAAGTCGATCAGAATGGTGTTGAAACGGGCGATGCAATCAAACAGCTCAGCGATGTAATCGTGCGGCTCGATCTGGGTGGTGTACGGGTTCCACTGGATCCCAAGAGAGGTCACGAACTCTTCGCTGAACTGGTGCCAGTCAACTTCAGGGTAAGCGGCGATGTGGGCGTTGTAGTTACCGACTGCACCGTTGATTTTACCCAGAATTTCAACCTGCTCCAGCTGGCGGTACTGGCGCTCCATACGGTACGCCACGTTTGCCATCTCTTTACCCATGGTGGATGGGGTGGCTGGCTGGCCGTGGGTACGGGAAAGCAGTGGAATATCACGATATTCCACTGTCAGGGCTTTCACCGCATCGATGATTTTGCGCCAGTAAGGCAGAACCACGTCTTTGCGCGCGGTAGAGAGCATCAGCGCGTGAGACAGGTTGTTGATATCTTCTGATGTACAGGCGAAGTGAATGAATTCAGACACCGCGTGCAGAGCAGGCACGGCAGCCACTTTCTCTTTCAGGAAATACTCAACTGCTTTCACGTCATGGTTGGTGGTGCGCTCGATGGTTTTAATGCGCGCGGCATCTTCTTCGTTAAAGTCAGCAACGATTTTATCAAGGTAATCGTTTGCCTGGACGTCAAAAGCAGGAACTTCCTTGATTGCTGCCTGGGCGGCCAGCTTTTGCAGCCAGCGTACTTCAACCTGTACACGGAACTTCAGCAGACCATATTCGCTGAAGATCCCGCGCAGCGCGCTGACTTTATCGCCGTAGCGTCCGTCGACAGGGGAAACGGCGGTCAGTGAGGATAATTCCATAATTCGCAACTCCGGGAGGTTAACAATGAGCAAGAATTTGTTTTGCCTGAGTTGTCAGGCGATTACGAGAAAACATTAATTGCAGGCGGCCACCGCCGACCTGATGCCACAGAACGGCAGCACGAATGCCAGCCAGCAGCGAGGCGCGAACCTTCGCCTGCACCTGTGGACTTTGCAGCACGGCAGGGGAGCCGGTGACCTGGATGCGCGGCCCCAGTGGGCTTACCACATCAACATAGATGCCTGCCATGGCGCTCAGCAGGGTTTCAGATTGCAGATCGAAGTGATCGAGCTGACGCTGTAACCCGCTAATGCGGTCGCCGAGGGTATCCAGAGCCCCTTTGGCTGCGTTTAATTTTCGTTCCAGCACCATCAGGCTTAACGTGTAACGGGTCAGTTCCGCGTTTAAACCCTGACGGTTGCTGGCGTTAAGTACGCCGAGCAGCGTCTCAAGACCGAGGCGAAGATTGGTTTCACTGCCACCGAAAACACCGAGCGTAGAACCAGGGTTAAGGTCGATAACGCTGTTCAGTGAAACGTGCAGGGCGTCAGCGTCACAATGACCCTGATGCGCAAGCTGTTGCACCAGACGGGCTGACTGGCAAATTCCCGCCAGTGCCAGGGTGATGTCGTAATAATTCTTCGCCACACGTTCTCCTTTATGTGTGCAATCGCTGTTAAACAGCGGGCAGCGGCAGGCGCTGTTCGATGATCCCACCACCCAGGCAAATTTCACCGCTATAGAAAACGGCAGACTGACCCGGGGTGACGGCAGCAACAGGTTCGTCGAAACGCACTTCGATGCGATCGTCATCCAGTGCGGTAACAGTGCAAGGAATATCGGTCTGACGGTAGCGTGTTTTCACCGTGCAACGCAGCGTGCCTGTTACCGGCTCACGATCTACCCAGTGCAATTGCTGGGCGATAAGGCCAACGGACATCAGACGCGGGTGATCATGGCCCTGAGCCACGATCAGGATATTGTTTTCAACATCTTTGTCGACGACGTACCACGGATCTTCGCTACCTTCTTTGGTACCGCCGATGCCCAGACCTTTACGCTGGCCGAGAGTGTGGTACATCAGGCCCTGATGCTGGCCAATCTCTTCACCGTCAACGGTGACAATTTTACCCGGCTGGGCTGGCAGGTAGCGACCGAGGAACTCACGGAATTTGCGCTCGCCGATAAAACAGATGCCGGTGGAATCTTTTTTCTTCGCGGTGATGAGATCAAGCTCTTCGGCAATTTTACGCACTTCTGGTTTTTCCAGCTCGCCGACCGGGAACAGGCTCTGGGCAATCTGCTCGTGGCTGAGTGTATAAAGGAAGTAGCTCTGATCTTTGTTGCCATCCAGGCCACGCAGCAGCTGGCTTTTGCCATTCACATCTGCGCGACGCACGTAGTGCCCGGTCGCAATGTAATCTGCGCCCAGATCTTCTGCGGCGAATTCCAGGAAGGCTTTAAATTTGATCTCTTTGTTGCACAGAATATCCGGGTTTGGGGTACGGCCGGCTTTGTACTCTTCCAGGAAGAGTTCAAACACGTTGTCCCAGTATTCTGCGGCAAAGTTAACGGTATGCAGTTCGATGCCGAGCTTATCGCAAACGGCCTGCGCATCGGCGAGATCCGCTGCGGCCGTACAGTATTCCTCGCCATCGTCTTCCTCCCAGTTCTTCATGAACAGGCCCTCCACCTTATAGCCCTGTTGTTGCAACAGGTAGGCGGAAACGGAGGAATCGACACCGCCGGACATGCCGACGATCACTTTTTTCTGGCTGTTATCTGACATGGAATACTCACGACATTGAACTTCAAGGCGGCGTATTCTATCACGCGCCCCCACCATTGGCACCCTCTGTAAACGGCCAGTTAAATTCTGCAACGATCTCAAGCGGTAGCCGGTTTCCGTTCTGATAACAACGAATGCTCTCAGCAACCAGCGGTGAACGCAGGTTTGGCGCGTTCAGGATCTCGTCGGCAGTGACCCACAGGCAGCGATCGATATCGTCATCATGCGGTTCAGTGGCGCACGTTTCGCTAAGCTCAATGGCAAATAAGAAGCGCAGGAACGGCGTGCGATCGGGGGCAATCCACTGATGCAGACGAATGAAATGCTGCGGATCTGCATGAATGCCTGTCTCTTCCCACAACTCGCGGCGTGCAGCCTCAACCAGCGTTTCGTCTGCTTCAAGATGGCCGGCAGGCTGGTTCCAGAGCGCCTTCCCGTTAATGGTTTCTTCAACGACCAGGAATTTACCCTGGGCGTGCACTACACAGGCAACGGTGACATGAGGTTTAAACATGTTTTCTCCTTTAAGGGGCAACGTCGCGCCATTCGCCGTTCGCGAGGGTATCCAGAGTGTAGTCGCCCATTGCGTAACGAATGAGGCGCAGAGTCGGGAAACCCACGTGGGCCGTCATGCGGCGGACCTGGCGGTTACGCCCCTCATACAGGGTGATTTTCAGCCAGCTGGTAGGAATGGCTTTACGTTCACGAATGGGCGGATTGCGTGGCCAGAGCCACTCCGGCTCGCTCACAAGCTCAACACCCGCGGGCAGGGTGGGGCCATCATTTAAGGTCACGCCCGTGCGTAATCTGGCCAGCGTTTCTTCGTCGGGTTCACCTTCAACCTGGACAAAGTAGATTTTACCGGTGCGTTTGCCCGGCTGCGTCAGGCGCGCCTGAAGCCCGCCGTCGTTGGTTAACACCAGTAACCCTTCGCTGTCACGGTCCAGACGCCCGGCGGCGTAAACGCCCTGCACGGGAATGTAGTCTTTCAACGTGCTGCGCCCGGCTTCATCGGTAAACTGCGGCAAAACATCGTAGGGTTTATTGAACAGAATCACCCGCTTTGGCCCGTTTTGTTGCGGCTTTTTGCTGGCTTGTTTCGCGCTGGAGCGATCAGGACGTCGATTTTTGAAGGTGGTTTTGGTGTTGGTTGCGTATTTCATGGGGATTTTGTCAGCACGGTAATGCCACAGAGGATAGCACACTGCTGGAAGAGGCTGGTCGGGTAATTTTGACGCGTCATATTTTTGATACTTGTCACAGATAGGGTTTTTTGAGTCATCCCCACCCCTGTTCTATTAATGTAAAAAAACGCACGTATTTCGGTATGAAAAGAGGGAAAGGGGCTGGCTAAATTGATTAAGGTCAATTTATTTCCCCAGAAATAGCAATAAACACATTATTTGCATTTTTTATATAATCTCCACGGAATGACCCTGCTTTTATTTCCTGACATAGTTTTAGCGTCAGTCAGTTACACATTACCTCGTAACCTTGCCTGTCATTATTATATTAACTGATGGAAATATGATATGAACTCTGCAATAGAACAGATTACCCTTCGTAAAATATCGTGGCGAATAGTCCCTTTCGTCATGTTCGCTTATTTTATTGCTTTTTTTGACAGAATAAACATTGGTTTTGCCGCTCTGACCATGAACCAGGACCTCGGTTTTTCGTCCACGGTTTTCGGCCTGGGGGCTGGGATGTTTTTTATCGGTTATTTTATAACGGACATCCCATCTAATGTAATTTTGCAAAAAGTCGGCCCGCGCATCTGGCTCGCCCGCATTATGGTGAGCTGGGGAATTATCGCTGCCTGTATGGTATTCGTAAAAACGGCAATGGGTTTTTATATCCTGCGCTTTTTACTCGGTGTTGCTGAAGCCGGTTTTTTCTCAGGTATTATTCTGTATTTAAGTACCTGGTTCCCGATTAAGCGCCGGGCTCAAGTTATCGCCTTCTTTATGGCGGCGGCACCGATCTCGTCCATGCTGGGCTCACCGCTTGCAGGCTCGATTTTAAGCCTGAATGGTGCGTTAGGGCTAAAAGGCTGGCAGCTGATGTTTATGCTGGATGCGATAGCTGCAATTCTGCTGGGTATTTTCACCTTCTTTTATCTCAACGACAGTCCTGAAAAAAACCGTTGGTTAAATAAAGATGAGACGCAGTGGCTGATTAAAACGCTGGCGGATGAAAACCAAAATAAAGGACAGAAGGCGAAAACCAGTATCTGGAAAGGGATCACTGATATTCGTGTTCTGACCCTGGCAATTGTCTATTTTGGTACATCTTCAGGGCTCTATTCGCTGAATATCTGGTCGCCGCAGTTTATTAAATCTTTCGGTCTGACGACGTTCCAGATTGGCATGATTAATGCGATCCCGGCCGCTGCCGCTATTGTGGCCATGATCCTGTGGGCAAAACACTCAGATAAAACAAAAGAGCGTACCTGGCATGTGGTGGGCGCTTGCCTGTTTGCCTGCCTGGGCTTTGTGCTGGCCGGGTCAGTGAATAGCCTGCCGCTGGCCATCCTGGCGCTGGTGATTGCCAACGTAGGTATCTCTTCGTGCAAACCACCGCTGTGGAGTATTCCGTCACTGTTCCTCAACGGCCCGGCGGCCGCGGCAGGCCTCGCGGCCATTAACTCTATCGGCAACCTTGGCGGATTTGCCGGCCCTGCACTGATTGGCTGGCTTAAAGAAACGACCGGTGACTTCTCGCTCGCGCTGTACTGCGTGGCCGGAATGTTGGTGCTTTCTGCCGTCCTTACCCTCGCTATCGACATTATTCGTAAACGCAATGCGGACAAACCCGCGTTAGCCTGAGAAACAGCTGGAGCATATTGTGAATACATCTGAAGCAATTTCGACTTTAACAGACGTCATGACCCGTTTTACCGGCTATGTCGGCAAACGCCTGCCAACGGACGTGATGAAAAAACTGGATGAACTGCGTGCCGAAGAGGACGCGCCGCTGGCGAAAGCGGTGTATGACTCCATGTTTGAAAACCAAAAAAAGGCGGATGAACTTGACCGCCCCTGCTGCCAGGACACGGGTGTTATTCAGTATTTCATTACCTGCGGAGCGAAATTCCCGTATCTGAGCGGGCTGGAGTCCATCCTGAGAGAGGCAACATTAGAAGCCACGATCAAAGCACCGCTGCGCCACAATGCCGTGGAAACCTTTATTGAGAAAAATACCGGCACCAACATTGGCTCCCGCGTTCCGTGGATGGACTGGGACATCATTCCTGATGACGACAGTTGCACCATTGAGGTGTATATGGCGGGAGGCGGCTGTTCATTACCGGGTGCGGCGAAAGTCCTGATGCCAGGCCAGGGCTATGAAGGTGTGAACGAGTTCGTCTTTGACGTGATCACTTCCTATGGCATCAATGCATGCCCGCCGCTGCTGGTGGGGGTTGGGGTATCGACTTCGGTCGAAACCGCTGCGCGTCTTTCCAAGAAAGCGATCCTCCGCCCGGTTGATTCGTCACATCCCAACCCGGACGCTGCAAAAATGGAAGAACTCCTGAAAGAGGGGCTGAATAGCGTAGGCCTGGGTCCGCAGGGTGTGGGAGGGAAAGCATCGGTGATGGGGGTCAATATTGAATCCTCTGCGCGCCATCCGTCGACCATTGGGGTGGCGGTATCAACCGGTTGCTGGGCGCACCGCCGTGGCGCTATTCGTTTTAATTCAGATCTCTCTTACGACATTATTTCCCACCAGGGGGCTGTATTATGAAAAAAGTACTTACCACGCCAATTAAAGACGAAGATTTATTATCCCTGAAACCTGGTGATGTGGTGTACCTGACCGGGACGCTGGTGACGTGTCGTGACGTGGCACACCGTCGTTTAATTGAGCTGAAGCGTGAACTACCTGTTGATCTTAAAGGGCTGGCCATTTTTCACGCCGGACCAATTGTGGTGGAAAAGGGGGAAAACGAATTCGAAATGATCTCCATTGGGCCAACCACCAGTATGCGCATGGAGAAATTCGAAAAAGAGTTCATCGAGCAAACGGGTGTGAAGCTGATTGTCGGCAAAGGCGGCATGGGCCCGAATACGGAGGAGGGATGCCGTACCCACAAAGCGGTTCACGCGGTCTTCCCGGGGAGCTGTGCGGTGCTGGCCGCAACCTGCGTGGAAAAAATCGAAGCCGCACACTGGCGTGACCTGGGGATGCCCGAAACGCTGTGGGTTAACCGGGTAAAAGAGTTTGGCCCACTGATTATTTCCATTGATTGCGAAGGAAATAATCTGTTTGAGGAAAACAAGAAAATCTATAACGCGCGGAAATTACCGGCAATTGAAGAAATAAACCAGCACATCAAATTTATCAAATAACGCGTAGCCCAGATTCAGAGGTTTATCATGAAATTATTGAGTTTTATTAATCCGCTCAGCGGTGAAAAAACGTGGGGCTGCATCGACGGCGAACGTGTATTTGATATGGGGCAGCGCCTGACGGATTATTTCCCGGATCTAAAATCAGCTATCGCCGGAAATGTGTTGAGCGAGCTACCTGCCTTTATTTCAGGCAAAGCCGATTTCCACGCGGACGATATCCGTTTTTTACCGGTTATCGAAAACCCCGGTAAAATCTTCTGTGTTGGCATGAACTATATGGATAAGCGTATTGAGTTTGACCAGACCATCGATGCGCCAACGCTGTTTGTTCGCTTCCCGGACACCTTGTCCGCGCACGGCGAGGTCGTGTGCAAGCCGGACAGTACCAACGAATTTGACTATGAGGGTGAGCTGGCCGTTGTCATCGGTAAAACCACGGATAATGTGCACCGGGATGATGCCTTAAGCCATGTGGCAGGCTACAGCTGCTTTATGGATGGTTCTGTGCGGGATATGCAGTACACCTGGTTCACTTCTGGTAAGAACTGGCGTAAGACGGGGGCGTTTGGTCCCTGGCTGGTGACCAGCGACGAAATCCGCGACCCGCAGGATCTGGCGATCAGCACCTGGCTGAACGGTAATCGTGTGCAAAATGATTCTACACACAATATGATCAACTCGGTTGCCATTCTGGTTGAATATATCTCCCGCTTTAGCCCGTTGCAGGCGGGTGATGTCATTATTACCGGCTCACCTGGCGGCGTGGGTAAAAAGCGCACGCCGCCTCTGTTTATGAAAGAAGGGGACGTCATCGAGGTGGAGATTGGCAAGATCGGCCGCCTGGTTAACCAGGTTACCGCGTTGTCTAACGCCATGGCTTGCTGACAAAAAAGCGCCGCAATTGCGGCGCTTTTTTAATACTGGCTGGCGATAAACGGCAACTCATCGGTAACAACCTGCATCATATTATCTCTTACGTCATCGCGTACCCCTTTCACCCAGACGGCAGAGACAGGAAGTTTGTGGCGAATGTTGTCATAGCCTTCGCCGATCTCAATGAATCGGGTATTCGTCGACGCCATGCGGCTCACCCAGCGAGGCATAATGGCGGCCCCAAGTTCGGCCGCGACCATGTTAATGATGGTCTGTTTTTCATCAGCAATCTGAATAAGTTTGGGTTTGAAATCCATATTATCGAACAGGCTAAGCGTCAGGTTATAGCTGTGGGGCCGGACATGCTTTTCAGGCACAATTAAGGGAATATCGCGTAAATCACGAACATCTATCGTTGTACGGTTCGCGAACGCATGTTTTTCAGAAATCGCGAGGATAACGTTCTCATGGAATAATAACCGTGACTCCAGTGCATTATTATCCGTCTCGGGTGAGCGAATAAAAACAAGATCCAGAATGCCGGACTTCAGCTTTGGTAAAAGACGGGATGATTTATCTTCCACAAAGCTGATGTCGACGTCCGGCCAGAGCTCGCGAAAACGGTGCAGTACATGAGGGACCAGTCGAACTGCAGCGCTGTCTATCGCGCCAATTCGCAACTTCCTTGCCTGATAGCGCGATAATTTCTGGAAACGTTTTTCAATTTCATCGGCGCGAGAAATCAGATCTCTTGCTTCCGGTAAAAGCAGTACACCATGTGAGGTCAGGGATACACTGCGTGTCGAACGCGTCAGCAACCGGGTGCCCAGTCCTTCTTCAAGGAGCTTAATACAGCGTCCCAGTGCAGAAGGTAACATATTCATTTTTTGCGCCGCGTGCCCGAAATGTAATTCTTCGGCGACAACAATAAAACATCGTAGATGATGGAGATCCACACGTGCTCTCTGAGAATATCTCGGGTTGGAGAAAAACCAGAAAAGATAATAACCATTTTATTAATCTGGTTATAGGTGTGTGGCATTAAATAGAGAGATGCATCACTGATAAATGATACCGAAGCCGCATTTTGCTCCTGCATATTGTCTGTGAATGCATTTATTCACAGGGTTTTATCACGCAGTTGCGTAAATTCCTGGTACAGATGGGAGGGGAATGGGATGGGCAGTCTGTTTCTTACGCATAAAAAAGCAAAAATCCTGCTTATCTCACATAACGGGTTGGGCTGAATCGGTTCATAAGTTCCTCAAATCACGGAGTAATGATATGGTCATTAGCCCAGACTCCAGAGAGCAGCGCCCTTGCGGGAAGCCTTCTGTGAGCCATTCGTTTTAGGGGATTTTCAGACGGTGCAAATTGCCGCATTATAGACTAATAACGAAGACCTTTCATGGCGGCAGACAATCAGGTACTATCGAAAGGCTCATTACAATTTATTAACATAAGATCAGTAACAACCAGAAGCGCTCGAAGGAGAGGTTAATGGAAAGCAAAGTAGTTGTTCCGGCGGAAGGTAAAAAGATCACCCTGCAAAACGGCAAAATTAACGTTCCAAACAACCCGGTAATCCCGTTCATCGAAGGTGACGGTATCGGTGTAGACGTTACTCCTGCAATGCTGAAAGTGGTTGATGCCGCTGTTGAGAAAGCCTACAAAGGCGAGCGTAAAATTTCCTGGATGGAAATTTACACCGGTGAAAAATCTACTCAAGTTTATGGCCAGGACGTTTGGCTGCCAGCAGAAACGCTGGACCTGATCCGCGATTACCGTGTTGCTATCAAAGGCCCACTGACTACCCCAGTCGGCGGCGGTATCCGTTCCCTGAACGTGGCTCTGCGTCAGGAACTGGATCTGTATGTGTGTCTGCGTCCTGTGCGTTACTACCAGGGCACCCCAAGCCCGGTGAAACACCCGGAACTGACCGACATGGTTATCTTCCGTGAAAACTCAGAAGACATCTACGCAGGTATCGAATGGAAAGCTGACTCTGCTGACGCAGAAAAAGTGATTAAATTCCTGCGCGAAGAGATGGGCGTGAAGAAAATTCGCTTCCCTGAACATTGCGGTATCGGCATCAAGCCGTGCTCCGAAGAAGGGACCAAGCGTCTGGTGCGTGCAGCAATCGAATACGCAATCACCAACGACCGTGACTCTGTGACCCTGGTTCACAAGGGCAACATCATGAAGTTCACCGAAGGCGCGTTCAAAGACTGGGGCTACCAGTTGGCGACCGAAGAGTTCGGCGGCGAGCTGATCGACGGCGGCCCATGGCAGAAGATTAAGAACCCGAACACCGGCAAAGAGATCATCATTAAAGATGTGATCGCCGATGCGTTCCTGCAACAGATCCTGCTGCGTCCTGCTGAGTACGACGTGATCGCCTGTATGAACCTGAACGGTGACTACATCTCTGACGCCCTGGCGGCGCAGGTTGGCGGTATCGGTATTGCCCCGGGTGCGAACATTGGCGACGAGTGCGCGCTGTTCGAAGCGACCCACGGTACTGCGCCTAAATATGCAGGCCAGGACAAAGTAAACCCAGGCTCTATCATCCTGTCCGCAGAAATGATGCTGCGTCACATGGAATGGTTCGAAGCCGCAGACCTGATCGTTAAAGGTATGGAAGGCGCGATTAACGCGAAAACCGTCACCTATGACTTCGAGCGTCTGATGGAAGGCGCTAAGCTGCTGAAATGTTCAGAGTTTGGCGACGCGATTATCGCGAACATGTAACCCAGACTCTGGGTTAAACGAGAACGGGAGCCGATTGGTTCCCGTTTTTATTCTTAGTTTTCGAACGGATATCAAAAATTACAGGCGAGCATTCAACATCACTCATTTGAATATGTGGCCCTTGCTGCGGCTTGGATTCAGGTTCTGGCAAGGTAAGAGGTTTGACAAACATCACCTTCAAATCATCCCAGACGTGTTTCCTGCACTCCTGATTATCCTTAATTGTTGTCCCCAGTTGCTCCTGTAAAACCCCATAGTAACCCTTATTTGAGATATCCCCCTTAACAGAGCCACCAATGTCGGCGACTTGTTTTAGAAGATTATTAACTTTAACAGTTGCTTCGGCAGAGAGTGCGCTGGATTTCGTATAACCGGTATAGTCCATGTCTCCACATATCGTAACGGCCATGTCCTTAATGATTGCCGTTGCATTGGCTACATTATCAGGTTCGATATCCGCCGATACGGGGCTAATGAACATACTTGAGGAAAGCAAAGAAAAAAGAACAGAGTAACGATAATTCAGAGGAACCACTTTTTATGTATGATGTGCTGATTTACTGTGGAAATAAATTACAGCTGTCAGCTAGAATAAATACTGTTATTAAAGCAGTTGTGATTTCTTCTGTTATTTAGTAGTTTGCAATGGAATTTTTCTGTAAAATTCTACGAAAATCATGCAGCCATGACTTTCATTCCTGGTCATAGGGAATCCGTTATGCCAATTTCTATTAAAGCCACGAAAAACACCAGTACAGGCATCAGGGGAGTACAGCGATATGGAGAAATGTATCGCTGGCGTGTTGATGCTGTCAGGTTCAGAAGCCTAACAGGACAAGATCCAACGCCGCCATTCGTCGCCCGTCTTAATGAGCGTGAATCCGGGTGTGTAGACTCTGCTAGTTTTCATACGATTGAGGATGCAGGGGATGACCTGTGTAAGTTCTTAAAAGCAATGACTGGAGTTTCATTTGAGTACTAATGCCCTTACTCGAACTTCCTCATTACTCTTTTTATAGAGTCCGCTTCTGGCTGTGAGTTCAACCGATGGATGCAACACATTGGTTAAAACGCTCTGCGGGTGATTCATAGTCTGGCGTTTTTCTTGGCCTTTCGTTGAGCGCGAGATGGGCACACGTTTTCTCGCACCAAACCCACGGCCTGGGACCCTAAGGTTTCAGAAGCAACATTGTGGTACGACCCGATATTATCCATTTTTACTGATTTTTTCTCATAAGTACTAAACATTTCCATTCCTGTTCCGATAATACTTCTGGTGCTATCGGGTTTGGATATGTGCTTTTTGCATCCTCGCTTGATGGATGAGTTTCACCCGTATTCTTTGGGATGCATATGGATAGAAATCTTTCTGGTTCGCAAATAAAAATACAAAATTCTGTAAACATTAAATCCTGGATTTTTGGTGCTATTTCCGCATTTGTGATTAGCTTTATAGCGATTAGTTTTCTTCCCAACGACTCATTTCTACGGATTTCCAGTTTGATAGCTTTTACAGGTGTTGCGTTGGTTCCTGCAAGAAAAATCATCTATCACTTTCTGTCAGCAGACTCTCGTTGTAAGTCCTGCAATACTGAGTTCGCTGTGCAACGGGTGGATTCAAAGAAGGAATTTATTTCAGCGATACCGCGTAAAAATATAAAAAATATGGGTAATGTGGGTGGTCACGGCCCTGATGTAGGTAAGCAGATAATACTTCATGAATCTTGGACTGAAGAGCGTTATAACATTACTGACACTTTTGCTTGCGTTGAATGTGGCGACACCCACACATCCTCCCGCGTAACAACTCAACGATCTGGTTATACAAGCACAAAAGTACGCAAGTAATAATTTATCTTTGTTAATCAATCTGTGGAGGCTGCTTTGAGCAGCCTTTTTCATTTTCAGGCCCCGGGAACCATCATCGACATGCCTACCGGTCAAATCTCCCTGAGGGCCTGATCTCTTACACACAGCTCCCGCCAATACGCGAGGAGGTAGAGATGATCCGATATATGCCAGACAAAGGCATACGAGAAGGCCCTGAAGAAGGGCTACATTTCCGCGCCACCACAGGATAATTAACATGGCATCGACAAGAGCAAAACTCAGCGCAGCCATGCTTTCACTGATCGCCGCTGGCGCTTCAGCCCCTGTGCTGTTCGACCAGTTCATCAGCGAGAAAGAAGGCAATGCGCTCGTTGCTGTGATGGATCCTGGTGGCGTACGGTCGCTTTGCCATGGTGTGACAGTTATCGACGGCAAACGTGTCGTAAAAGGCATGACTGCTACCGAGGAGCAATGCAAGAAAGTGAACGCCACTCAGATTTTCAACTGTAATCGGTTCAACCCGGTTGCTGAATATGCCAACAGACTTAACTCCCTGATCGACTACAGCACCAATGAAACCGTAAAGGGCAATAACAACTTTGCTGGAATTTGTGACATAGAGAAACAGCAGCAAACATCAACTGAGGAAAACCATGAGCGAAGCCAAACCACAGGACGGATTTAGCACCGCTAAAAGTAGTAGGATTAATCTTAGGTTGTTGTTGTTTTTAGCACAATATGAATAATAAATTTTACTAAACACAACGTTAAATACCGATGAAAATTCAATCTATTACAATCGCATTTTTGGTGGCGATATCGTCACCCTCATACTCAGCCTTTCAGGAAAGGGAATACAATACCTGGTATGAGAAAGATGCTGTGCTTTACGACATTACGCAGACTTCAGAGGGATTGCCCGTCATGATAAGCATCTCTCAAGCAGGACGGGGATCAGCCAATATGCTGGTATCTTTTATATCCGATGGCGACTGTGGAGAAAAAAAAGGCCTGCTTAATGTGAACGGAAAGGATGTCCCGGCTACTTATAGATGCTCATCAGTCGGGAAGAGCAGGATTGAACACTTTGCAGTGAATGATGCAGACAAGGTCAATGAGATGGTTAACCACCTCAAGTCGGATTTCACTTTGCTGCTTCAGAACGATATCAAAGTCTGGGCTGCTAACGTAAAGATACCGAAGTACGGAATAACGCCAAGATTTTAAAACAGCAGTCAGAACTGCTTATGAACGGTTTATTGCAGCCATCACCAGGTTAACTCCATTGTGATGGCAACAAATGCCGCAACAGGCACAGCAAAGTCGAGACCGCCCGAGTGCTAGGTCAGCTGCTTAGCGAATCTGACAAAAGAGCGGGTATCTATGCAGCAGAAGCTGACCGGGCTTACATCGCAGGACAAACCTGCGAACAAATTTATGGAAAAATAATAAGACAGGAGAAAACGAGCAGATAAAAAGACGGGCATCCTTTTGATTCACAGCTCCAGGAATGCCCGTAAAAACAGATTAGAGATTTTATTTTTCTTCAAACACAACACCTTTCTAGGGCGAAGAGATGATAACCATAGTGTGAGTAATGTCATTGCTGTGAAGTGTAATATTTTGCTTTAAATTACGTGTGTATGTAGCTGGTGGTAAATAATTATTTTTTTTAGGATTATTCAAGTGCAGCAAGTAACTATACAGAAAAATAAAAGGAATACGTACTAATTACTGCTGTGGGTGAAGTGGTGGACTTTATTGTTGTTGCATAGGGTTTCCCGTTTTTTTTCGTGTCGTATATCTGTAAGAAGCAGGCGTTTACCCTTAAGATGCGCAGTGTAGAACCCGCTAATCGTCAGATGAGAGACAAGATGAATAACGACATCCCCCTGAAATACTACGACATCGTAGATGAGTATTCGACTGAAGCCGCGCAAACGGTGAGCGAGGCAGAGCGTGACTCGCTTGCGAACTATTTCCAGCTGCTGCTGACCCGTTTAATGAACAACGAAGAAATCAGCGAAGAAGCGCAGCAAGAGATGGCCAGTGAAGCTGGCATTAATGCATTGCGCATTGATGATATCGCCAACTTCCTGAATCAATGGGGTAACGAGTAACGGCAAAAGTGCCGTGCCGTACGCTTAAAACGCTTTGCCCTGATGTTTTGCTATGCAGCTCAGCATGACGCTATCGGACCACAGGCATTTTTTTCGTACAACGTGCGAAGAGGGCTTTTCGACGAACAGGGCGAACATCAGCGTCAGGAAAAAGAGTATCAGGGGAACCGCTAAAGATAGTTTCACGTTTTTACCAAATGAGTGATTTTGCCAGCTAATCTACAGCCTGAATATGACGGCTTTATTGTTGGAATATGAAATGCAAATGCCTGAGTTAGACCACCTCTACAGCTCAACCAACCAGAAAACGCGGGCGATTTGGCGTGAGAGTATCGATCCTGGCAACCCGATACAAGCGTATTATGCACCGCAGAAGTTTGCGCTGGCGACCGGTTTTCAGCCGCAGATGTCCGGCCCCATTAAAGTGCTGTTCAGTGAACTTCAGTCTCTGACCCGAAACGACAGGCAGGTCTATCTGCAACCGGTAAGTGGTTTTCATTTCACGTTTGTGCCGCTGACGCTGCCGTTATATGAAGAAAATGAACCTCTACCCGCGAAGATAGATCGCCTGATCGGGGCCTGGTCACCTTTTGAGGGGCGAACTGTCACTATCCGCGACTTACGGCTGGTGGCGTTACCCGGGCAGTTACTTCTCGCCGGAGTACCCGAAAAACCCGCGGCAGCACTTCGGCAGGCGTTTTGCGAGCAGATCCTGAATTCCCCCTGGAAAGACGAGTTGCTGCTGCGCCACGCGAAAACACCATTACCCGCGCCATTCTGGCATACGACCCTGCTGCGCTATGGGGCGGAACGCTTACCCGCGTCTCTGAGGGCGTTCTTCCTCGAGCGTGAATCACAGCGGTACGGGGAGGTTGCAGGAAAACTCAAACTGGTGCGCATCAATTACAACTGGACGCGCTGTTACCCCGTTACGCTAGCGGTTGGGGGAGTCGACTGAGCCTGTGAGGATTTTCGCCAGTTCGTTTCGGCTGAGTGATTTTGAAAAATACCAACCCTGGATCAGCGAGTCGCGGTAACGTGAAGAGATAAACGCATATTGTGTTTCATTCTCCACCCCTTCAAAAACGAGGGTTTTGTTCAACTTTAACAGTGCATCGCAAAAGATAACGAAGATATCTTTTTTATAGCTTTCACTGATGCCATCTACGAGAGATTTGTCTATTTTAATTTCGTCATATTCGAGGTTGGCCAACCGTGCAATATTCGAGTTTTGTACGCCGAAATCATCGATAGAGATTTTAACCCCCATCGATTTTAACTCTTTGCAAAAATCAATAAGAATGCCGTGATGGGCAACCGCCTTTTCAGAAAGCTCGATTTTTATCAGCGACAACGGGATGTTGTTGAGCAGACACTCGCGGCGTAAAATTTTACTGAACATCCCGTCTTCAATTTCGATACGCCCGACGTTCAGTGAAATTAATAGCTGGTGTTCATTCGCGAGGCTGGATATCTCGGCGAAGGATTTCTTAATGATATTGGTGTAATAATTATCATAAAGTCCGAACTTCTCAACGAGAGGTATAAAGAGTTCGGGTGATACATCCATAGCATTACTGTCTTGCCAGCGGGAAAGTACCTCAACGCCGACGATTTTTTTATCACCCGGACGGACGATGGGCTGGTAGTGCACGCCGATGGTATTCGCTTTCACGGCTTTGACCAGCGTCTTTTCCAGCGAGAAACGGTCCTCGTAAAGTCTGAACGAATAGAGCGAAATGGATATCCAGATAAAGTACAAGACGACCGTCAGCAGGATAAATATGGCTATGGATAACGACGCCAGACCCGCATCATGATGCTTTACTATCACACATAAATCCCACCGCGAGCTGCACTGGGTAATCGTCAGGGTAAAGAAACGGGAGGGCAGCCAGCTGCTTTTTTCGATAACCGGGTTGACGGTGAAAAATGTTCTGCCAAAGTCTTTGGTGGTTGAGCTTAATGAGTAGCTTGCGGTGACAGGGGTAAATTTATCGTAGGCAAAGCGTGAGGTGAATATAATAATGTTGTTGTAAATCGCCGCATTGCCGGTAAAGAAATCTTTTTGCGAGAACTGCGCCAGGATAAAACCTTTGGGTGTTTTATGTAATTCAGAAGGAAGGCTAACGGGCGTAGTCAGTTTTCCCCAAAAAGCGGTACAGGCAATTTTACCGTTCTCAATAAAACCAATATCACCAAAGTAAAGGCTATCAAGTTTTAACTTTCGGTAATTATCCAGACTTGCTTTATCACATCCCTGTGCAGTTACGCTTTTTAGTGCGGTTGCTACGCTTTGGGATAAACCTTCGGAGTATTGCAGGAGGGTATCTGAAATCTCAAGCTGCTTGTTTTTCTGTTGCTCCAGAATAATGGCATTCACAGCATAAAACGAGAGCAGGACCAGAAAGGTTGAAATGAGCGAAACCGCAATGATCTTCTTCATTTTTTTCTGCGTCCTTTCTGCCTCCTGATTTTCCGAATCTTAACACAGGCAGTAAAAGGCACAAGCCTGGTAATAACGGTAGGTTACTTTACGCGATGGTGTTTTGTTTCGCGATGGCGCTACCAGTTTTCCTGTTGCCCCGAGGCTTGTGGGTCAGATTTCAGCTATGCTGTATTTATCTTCATAAGCGGCGCTGAGTTAGCCTAACCCTCTAATTCAACATAACTAAATGCTTGTTTTTTCTTTTTTTAAGGAAAAATCGTGCGCAACGCTTTTATCCCAATCCTGAGTGCAGTCTTCCTCTTTCTGGCGGGGATGCTGACAATCAACTGGCAGCTCTGGCACATGGCGACGTTAAACTCCGCCGGGGCTGCTAAATCCAGCACCCTTAAAATAGAGGCCATCCTTAATGAAGCGGTGAGTGCAGCTGATACTGCGCAACGTGTTGCAGCGCAGGGCTGTACCAGCGGTGGGCAACTGGAATTAGGTACAGAGGCTGCGCTTAAACCCCATCTGCGCGCAATTATGATCGAGCAGGGCGGTACTATCATGTGTACCTCTTTGCCGGGAAATGGGGTGTTAATTATTCATCCCGAAACCTTACCGGACGAAAAATTAATGCTGTTGCCCGGGAACCGATTAATTAATGGGGTCCCGGTGCTGGTTTTCCAGCGTCCGATATCGGGTGGGCGAGTCATCATTAGCGTCAGCGATGCGCATTTGCGTGACGCGATCGCGGGGACATCTGAAAACCTGGCGTTGTTGGTGAATAAACAGCAGCTTGCGCGTGCGGGGGATGTTAGCCCACTGCCAACGCTGCAACCATCGACAACGCTTGCGTCATCAGCGCTCTTTCCTTTCAGCATGGCCTGGCAGAACCCTGCGTTCTTCGATATGACGCGGCTGCTCCAGCAGGGATGGAGCCTGATGCTGTTGGTCTTTATCCTCTCCGTCGCGGTGGGCATTTTGTGGCGCCGGTATGCAGGTAAAAGCACCACCTTTGAAGAGGACCTGCGTAAAGCCATCATCAAAGGCGACATTGTGCCGTTCTATCAACCGATTATGAATGGCAAGACCGGTGGGCTATACGGTGTCGAGGTACTGGCCAGGTGGAAACACCCGAAATCAGGTTTTATTCCCCCTGACGTGTTTATCCCTATTGCTGAGCGCAGTGGTTTAATCATCCCGCTGACGAAAGGGCTGATGGGAAAAGTGGTCAGCCAGCTAAAACCGTTGCTTCCGAAACTACCGGATGGATTTCACATTGGGGTGAATATCAGCGCCCGGCATATTAATTCCCCGACATTTATCGGGGACTGCAACACCTTTGGCCAGGGATTCAAGGGGAAAAAGATCAAGCTGGTTCTGGAAGTGACCGAGCGGGAGCCCCTGCTCGATAACCCTGAACTTATCGAAAATCTTAATACGCTGCATAATTCGGGGTTTGTGATTGCTCTGGATGATTTTGGTACCGGTTATTCAGGGCTGTCATGCCTCGATGCGCTGGCCATTGACTACATCAAAATCGATAAAAGTTTTGTCAGCCGGGTATCGGAACAGAAAGATTCGACCATTCTTCTGGACTGCGTCATCGAGATTGCGAAGAAAATGTCGTTAAGCATTGTGGCGGAAGGCGTTGAAACAAAAGAACAGTTAGAATATCTGAACCGCAATCAAATCAACCTGTTGCAAGGGTACTATTTCGGTAAACCCGTTTCGTACGTTGAGTTCATTAAATTCCTGCTCTCGAAACCTAAAGAAGAGATCAGGGTGTATGAGGAAGAAAAGGTCTGAACGCCGGGCCGGGGAACAGCCCGGGCGTTGGCGGCTCAGAACCACTCAAACCTGGCAGACAGCAACAACAGCAGCGTGCTGGCAGAAACAAGGTTAAGGCAAATCACAAACTTGCTTGATACGTTCATGTTATCAAAGACATTCCTTTGTGCACAGGCTGGTAAGAATAGCGCCAAACTCCGCAGGAATAAACGGTAAATCACATCGGTTTTGCGCTGGCCTGCCAGATAAGGGGGGCTGAAAGAAAAAAAAGCCCACTAGAAAGTGGGCAAGAAATACTGGAAGCAATGTGAGCAATGTCGTACTGAATACCTGAGTGTTTTGCTCAACTACTCAGTGTTGAGAAAGATAATCTTTCTCAATAAAAGATGCAACCCCGCGTTTATTGTGTGTTTGCAAAAGAGATGTTTTCCCGTGTTTTGTGGCTGGCATGTGAAGAATGCTTTACCCACCAAAATGGCATTCGTGATGCTTATCACAAATTTCCTTTTGTGCATCCTGTGCTATCCTTTTTTGTGTCGTTGATTTAATGACAAAAAACCATACAGAGAGGAAAGTTATGGGAATTATATCCTGGATTATCTTTGGGCTGATTGCGGGGATCCTGGCGAAGTGGATTATGCCAGGCAAAGATGGTGGTGGTTTTATCGTAACCATAGTGCTGGGGATAGTGGGCGCGGTTGTTGGGGGCTGGATCAGCACCTTCTTCGGTTTTGGTAAAGTTGACGGTTTCAATTTTGGCAGCTTTGCCGTTGCGGTGATTGGCGCGCTGGTTGTTCTGTTTATCTACAGAAAAATCAAAAGCTAAGCCTGACAGGCGTTAAAAAAGGCTGCCTGATGGCGGCCTTTTTACTGGGCAGCATTACCACCAGCCAAACTGTGTTCCGGCGACGGCCACGATGGCGATGATCAACATAATGATGGTTGTTTTTCTCATTTACGCCCCTGGCGCGGCATAACCGCCGACGAAAAACCATGCTAAAAAAACCACTGCCGTTATAAAAATAACGACCGGGAAGAGTATTCCAATTCTCATACCATCACCTGTCTCGGTTTACATAACGCCGTAGAGTGTACGGGCTTAATCCAGAGTGAGAAAGCGTGTTTTGCTTTTTCCTTTTTTATCCTGATACATCTCGACGTCTGCGGCGCGCAGTGCGCTGTCGGCATCCGTGCTGCTGGGGTCAACTTCCACCACACCAAGACTGGCGCCAGGATAGACAATATGGACGTCTCCAAGCCAGTATTCCCCGGCTATCCGGGCGCTGATACGGGTTTTGAGCACGTTTATCTGCGTGTTATCGCTTTCGTTTTCACCCTTGCTCAGGCAGGCTACCAGAAACTCATCGCCACCCAGTCGACCGATGATTTCGTCCTCAGTCTGTTCCTGCGTCAGCCTTTTTCCCACCTCAACCAAAAATTGATCGCCCGTTTCATGGCCGTAACGGTCGTTAATGAGTTTGAAATTGTCCAGGTCGATAAAGGCGATGATGGCAGTGCGATTAAGGTGGCGCGCCAGCGAAAACAGGGTAGTGAGGTTTTCAAAAATCGCACGACGGTTAGGCAGGCCGGTGAGGGCGTCCGTATACGAGTGGGCAATCAGGGCTGCATTGGCTTCACGCAGCTGAGCGACCAGGGACTCTTTCTGGATATACTGGGCAATCAGCCCGGCAAACAGTCTCAGCACCTGCTCGCCGCGATCGCTGAGCTGTTTTTTCTGGGTGCTGGTTGCACACAATGTACCGTAAAGCGAACCATCAGCCAGGTGAATGGGAATACTCATGTAAGTGGTGATGCCAAGGGCTTTTGCGGCATCACAGTCCGCCCAGCGTTCGGCCACGTCGTTACTGAAAATCGTATCGCTATCAATCGCGCGCTTGCACAGCGTGTCTCCCCAGGGAACGCTCAGCCCTTCCGGGATCTGCATCTGCTTGCTGTTACGGGCATACAAAATATGCTGCAATCGCGCACTGATATCGACCTTCGTCAGATAGGTCGACTCCATTTCAGTCACAATCTCCAGCATCTCCAGTAACTGACGTACCAGACTTTCCAGGGATTGTTCCGTGGCGAGAGTTTCTGAAACACGGGCAAGGATAATATCCGACATGACGTAGGTAGACTCCCATACAGAAGACGTCTGCATCTGCATGTTATGCTGAAATTTTCGGCTCTGGCCATAGTAAAACACGAATATACGAAATTTAATATATATCTGATGGGGGACGGTGACGGGAAAAAGGGCGAAAAAAAAGCCCCGTTGTTGAGACCGGGGCAAAGACATCTTGATTACGGAATGATGTTCTCTGGTCATATCGAGAACCAGCACACTATAAAGTTGAAAAGTGCAGGTTTAATGGAGAAATCATGGAGAAAGTAGCGTCAGTTGATTAGGCTAAGGTTTCGTAAATAAAAAAAGGATAAAGAATGAGATATCTGTTACTTGCGCTGATACTGCCGCTTGCGGCCTGTTCAACAGCAACGCCACCAGACGCCCCAAAACCACCGCAGGTAGGGATGGCTAATCCTGCCTCGGTTTACTGCCTGCAAAAAGGGGGCGTTCAGGTTCCGGTGCAAAGCCCGCAAGGGGTGCGCACGGAGTGCAAATTACCGGGCGGCGAAGTGATGGATGAATGGGAGCTGTATCGTCGCGACCACCCGCAACCTGCCAGGTGACAGCAGTATCAGGACTGCGATACACTTCTCTTTAGGATTATTCTTACCTAACAATACTCACTGCGAGAGAAGTATGTTTCAGTTAAAACCGGGCAGCCTGGCCATGATCATTGGCGCGCGTACCACTGCTGGTCGTCGTAATATCGGTAAATCTGTCGAGCTGTTTGGTCTGTGTCAGCCGGGTTTACGTTTTGTGAATCCGGTAAACGGCGTCATGACTCAGCTGCCAGCGACAGCCGACCGCGCGCTTTGGCTGGTAACGGGTGATGTCTATGCCTTCGATAATCAGCATGGTTTTGCGTTTGTGCGCCCCGAACACCTGATGCCACTTCAGCCTGACGAAGCGCCGCAAACCCATAATGAGCTGGCAATCAGCTGATTTTAAGATGGCGCAGCCAGTCGGCTAACACCAGCGCGTGATTCTGCTGCGTATTCTTAGCGCCATACAGCAGCGTGACGGTCTGTTTTTTTGCCCGTTCGGCAAGGCGTAGCCCTTCATCCTGATGCTGCGCCAGCTCTTCCCGATACGCCTGACTGAAAGCGTCAAAATCAATCGTCTCGCTGTGAAACGCTTTGCGCAGCTCGTTCGACGGCGTTAGCGTTTTACACCATTCATCGCAGGCGAGGTCTGTTTTTTTGATCCCGCGCGGCCATAATCTGTCTACCAGAACCCGATAACCGTCCTCTGAGCTCGCCCCGGCGTAAACACGTTTGCATTGAATCATCGTCTCTCTCCATGATGTGTCGGCCTACACACTATAGCACTACGGTTTTTACCAACTAATTTTAAGGTATTGTGATTATTGCAAAAGATCGGTAGTCTGAGGTTCCTTATGTTATCTGATAATACTCTGGCATAAGGAACCTCTCATGGAACTCTCCCCGGTTAAAACCACGCTGCGTATTGCCCTGGTTGGCGATTACAATCCTGACGTGATTGCGCATCAGGCGATCCCGCTGGCAATTGATGACGCTGCCGCTGTACTTGAACTCACCGCCGATTATGACTGGCTTGCCACAACGGAATTAACCAGCCCGGAAGACCTGGTGGGCTACGATGCCATCTGGCTGGTTCCTGCAAGCCCGTATAAAAATGCCGAAGCCGCTTTTATTGCCGCGCGTTATGCACGTGAAAACAGCGTGCCATTCCTTGGGACATGCGGTGGATTCCAGCACGCGCTGATTGAGTATGCCCGCAACGTGCTGGGCTGGGATGACGCCGGACATGCGGAAACCGACACCGAAGGGACAATGGTGATTGCACCATTAACCTGCTCGCTGGTGGAAAAAACCGACGCCATCGAACTGCGCAACAATACGCTTATCGCAAAAGCCTACGGTAAACCTGAGATTGAAGAAGGGTATCACTGCAACTACGGCGTCTCGCCAGAATTCGCCCAGGAGCTTGAAAGTGGCGATATGCGCGTCACGGGCTGGGACGAGCAGGGCGAGATCCGCGCGGCAGAGCTGGTCACGCATCCGTTCTTTGTGATCACCCTGTTCCAGCACGAACGCGCGGCGCTGGACGGCCGTCCTGTGGTGCTGGCGCAGGCCATGCTGCGCGCAGCGCGTGGATAACTAAAGGCAGGCTTCCCGGTCTGCCCTGTGTTTAGCGGGGTGTGATTTCCCGATCGCGCCCGGCAAGCACGCCGCATCCGGCCATCACAATGGAAGCGAGCGCACAGGCCATCAACGGAATTCGCCAGTCGCCCGCCGAATCGTGAATTTTCCCCATCAGCGGCGGGCCGCACGCTGCAAGCAGATAACCAATCGACTGCGCCATCCCCGACAATGCCGCTGCCTGGTGCGCCGAGCTGGCGCGCAGGCCGATAAACGTCAGGCCGAGGATCATCGTGGCCCCTGAGCCAAAGCCAAATACCACCGTCCAGACGAGGGCAAGTCCGGGTGCAAACCAGAAACCTGCCGCGCTGACAGCGCACATCAGCGCCACGCATCCTGCGATCCCTCGCTGATCTTTCAGGCGATGGAGGATCAGCGGCACGGCCAGCCCCGGTACTGCGGTGGCAAGCTGTAACACGCCATGCATGGAACCTGCCTGCGTTTCGCTATAGCCGTGGCTTTGCAAAATGGCCGGCAGCCAGCCAATAATCACATAATAAATCAGTGAGTTGATGCCAAGGAATAAGGTCACCTGCCAGGCGAGGGCAGAGCGCCAGATGGCGCGGTTATGCAGCGCCCCGGCGCCGGTCACCGTGGCAACAGGAGTGCGCCGCCACTGCGGCAACCAGAGCAGCAAGGCTACCAGCGGGAAGGCAATCAGCATGAGTAATGCTCCGTGCCAGCCTGCGTCACCCAGTGACAGCGGAACAACCAGCGCGGAGCCAAGCGCTGCTGCTGCGCCCATGGTCAGCGAGTAAGCGCCGGTTACTCTGGCGACCTGGCCTGGGAAATCACGTTTGATAAGCCCTGGCAGCAACACGTTGCCAAGCGCAATCCCGCAACCAATAATCGCGGTGCCGGTAAACAGCAGCGCAGCAGAAGGCAAAGAGCGAATGCCAATACCGGCACAAATCAGCATCAGGGCGACAAAAAGGCTTCGTTCCATGCCAATACGCCGGGCCAGACCCGCCGCCAGCGGGGAGATTAACGCAAACGCCAGCAACGGAAGCGTGGTGAGCAAGCCGGTTTGCGCTGTGCTCAGCCCGTAATCATGGCGAATAGTGTCAAGCAAGGGGGCCGCGCCGGTAAAGGTCACGCGCAGCGTGGTGGCAATCATCAGGATGCCTGCGATCAGCAGTGCTCCCTGTTTCCCTGAAGGTCGAATATCAGCAGTGGTCATTATTTTCTCTGGCGTTGAGGCGAGGGCACACGATACCGATTTTTATGCGTGTTGAAATCAAGCTAAAATGACAGTTTATCGCTAATATCGGACAACTTTATGATCGGCCTGGGACTTGATGGTTACGACCCCGACAGCCAGCATGATGCTGCGGTGGCGTTTCGAATTCGTGTTGTCGCTGAAGAGCAACACATACCGCAACACCAGCACCGCAAAGGGCAGTTGATTCTGGCGCTGGGCGGCGCAATTACCTGTGAAGTTGAAAACGCCATGCTGATGGTGCCACCGCAATATGCCGTGTGGATCCCGGGCCAGGTTCCGCACAGTAATAAAGCCACGCCAAGCGCCCAGCTCTGTTTTTTGTTTATCGAACCTGGTGCGGTCAGCCTGCCGGATCGCTGCTGTACGCTCAAGATATCGCCGCTGGTGCGGGAGCTAATCCTGTCCCTTGCGTCCAGAACCCGCGAAGAACTTCATCTGCCGGCCACCTTAAGGCTCGTCGATGTGCTGTTTGACGAACTATTGCAACAGCCGCAGGAACATTTGCAACTGCCGGTTTCGCCGCATCCTAAAATCCGCTTTATGAGTGAACGAATGGCCGAGGAACCCGCCGAATGGCAGACCCTGGCGCAATGGGCGAACCACTTTGCGATGAGCGAACGCAACCTGGCACGGCTGGTGGTGAAAGAAACCGGGCTGAGCTTTCGACGCTGGCGGCATCAGCTACAGCTTATTGTGGCGCTACAGCTGCTGATTAGCGGGCGCTCCGTGCAGCAGGTGGCGCAGTCGCTTGGCTATGACTCCACCACCGCGTTTATCACGATGTTCAGAAAAGGGTTAGGGCAAACACCTGCCCGCTATGTGGCGGGACTTTCTAGGACTTCCCAATAAACAGTGACACCAGGCCTGCGGCAATCAGCGGGCCAACCGGCACGCCGCGGAACAGAGCCACGCCCAGGACGGTGCCCACCAGAAGCCCGGCGACAAGCGATGGCTGGGAACTCATCAGCGTTACCCCGCGCCCGCCAAGCCATGAGACAAAAATACCGACGGCAATGGCAACCAGCGATTTCCAGTTTACAAACGAATGCAGCAGCGTCGACGCCGGAAGCGTACCGCTGGCAATCGGCGCCATCACCCCAATCGTCAGGATGATAATCCCGACCGTCAGGCCCTGTTTTTCAATCCAGGGGAAAAAAGTATTTAGCGGGGTGACGCGCACGATAATAAGCACCAGTATTGATACGGCAACTGTGGTGTTATGGCTAATAAAGCCCAGTGCAGCGAGTCCCATAAGAATTAACAGGGTAGGGTCAAACATGTGTCATCCTTGCCAAAAAAAGTAAGCCTGCTTACTTTACGCGTAAAAATTCCGGCAAACAGCTTTTATAAAAAGATCTTATCGCTGTCATGTGACTGTCATTTGCGGAGGATAAAAAAGAACCAGTCACAGCAAAAGGGTATACATGATGAACGATCAAATGTTTGTCGAAACGCTGATTATCTCGTCTTCGTTTTTTACCATTGCAATCATTCTGGTGGCGTCAGTTATTTTTCTGGAAAAACATGGCTGACTGATTCGCCAGCCGCAGTCGTTATATTTTCCGAAAAGCAACCAGCTCAGGCCGCGCAATGCGCAGGTAATCCTGGGTATCCATAATCACGGATTTCTCCAGTAAACCCGCGTTGAAGGCGATTTCGTCAAAACGCTCGAACAGCAGCGGGTCGGCGACCAGCGTAAGGTCCGGGTGGAAGCTAAAAGGCGGTATAGCGCCAAAAACGCAGGCTGTCAGGTTATCCACTTCCGCTGGGCTGGCGAGTGATGCTTTAAGCCCACCAAAATGGCTGGCAAGCTGGCTGAGGTCTGCCTGTTGGTCGGCGGCCAGGATCGCCAGCACGTGCTTTTTAACGCCATTTCCCTTCACTTTACAGACCAGCGCTTTTGCGCCCTGCCCAAGATCGGTGCCGCGGATCTCGCTTACCGCTTCGCATTTTCCCACCGCGTCATGTTCCACCACGCGAAACTGCGCCTGTTGCTGGGTTAATAAAGCGATAAGTTGCTGGTGGGTATCAGTACCTTTTACTTCATCAGACATCGCGTTTTACCTGTTTTATGCCAATCGCAGCGTTGTACATTAACACAGATTTTTTCGCTGGTGCGCACCTCAGAATTGGCGGTTATATACGCAGAGTGACAAAAGTTGAAATTCAGTTTGTTATTATCAAACTCCGGTATTATCACAGGAGTGGTGAAGTAATGAACAGGAAATACAAGGAGATAGACGCGATTGTTCGGGGGCTGAATCGCGCGACCGATGCCCACTTTAAATGGCTGGTGAAGGTGCTGCGTTTTGTGGCCAGCCGTGATGTTGACCTGCCAGAAATCACCTGCGGTGAGGCACATAATCACTGCGAATTCGGAGGCTGGCTGAATGAACAACTCGCAGCGAAAGGCGTGGACAGAAATTACCTTCTCGATATTAATAAAAAACATATCGCGGTGCATCAGGCCTGTCGTCAGCTTATTACGGATCTGGAATGTGCGTTGCAGCGGCAGCGTAATTTCGATCGGTTTGAGACCGCGCTGCTGGAATTCACCGATTCGCTGACACGGTATAAAGTGCATTTACTGCAATTGCGAACCAGCTATGACGCGCTGACAGGCCAACCCTTGCGCCGTATTCTCGACGAGTCTTTTGACAGCATGAATGCCCAGTACAGTGAGAATGGGTTATATCTGCTGCTGCTCGATGTCGATCATTTTAAAAAGATTAACGATACCTACGGTCACTTAGCGGGTGACACGGTGTTGCGATCGCTGGCGATTAATCTGGAAGACAATATTCGCCGCGATGAGTCCGTTTATCGTTATGGTGGCGAAGAGTTTATTATTCTGCTTCTGGCCGAGAGCGATCGTGCGGCGACCCTCGCGGCAGAACGGCTTCGACGGGCGATTGCCGCAGGGGAAACCGAGGCGGGTGAGCACCGTATTCGCATTACATTCTCGGCGGGTTTAACGCATGTTCATCGGGATGAATCGCTGCGTGAAGTGCTGGAGCGTGCAGATATGGCCCTGTATAAGGGCAAAAAAAACGGCCGCAACTGCACCATTCTGATTAACCGGCGGCTGGATTGTCTGAATGTGAGCGATTAAAGAAAACAGCCAGCGGGGTCGCTGGCTGTTGGATTATGCGTTGCTGGTCGTGGATTGTTTATGGAACAGTTCCCTGAATACCGGGTAGATATCATCCTGATCGCGGATGTGCTGCATGGCAAAATTGTCAAACATCGACTGCAAGTGCTCATATTCACGCCACAGTGTCTGGTGGGCGCGCCGGGTAATTTCGATATAGCTATAGTACCGCACCACAGGCAGAATTTTCTTCGCCAGAATTTCATGACACAGCGGTGAGTCATCTGCCCAGTTATCGCCATCGGACGCCTGCGCTGCATAGATGTTCCACTGCGCCGGGTCATAGCGTTCTTTCACGACTTCATCCATCAGTTTAAGGGCGCTTGATACGATAGTGCCCCCGGTTTCCTGCGAGTAGAAGAACTCGTGCTCATCCACCTCTTTTGCCTGCGTATGGTGGCGAATATAAACCACTTCCACGTTCTTATAGGTTCTGCTCAGGAACAGATAGAGCAGGATATAAAAACGTTTAGCCATGTCCTTCGTGGCTTGATCCATTGAGCCTGAAACGTCCATCAGACAGAACATCACCGCCTGGCTGGACGGCTCCGGGCGCTTCTCGTAGTTCTTATAACGCAGGTCAAAGGTGTCGATAAACGGCACCCGGTCGATCTTCGCACGTAACTCGGCAATCTCTTTACGCAGGCGTTCCTCTTCAAGAAGTTGCGCGGGCTCGGTGTTCTCAACCACTTTCAGGCTGGTTTCCAGTTCGCGCAGTTCACGACGTTTCCCTGCCGTCATCGCCGTACGTCGCGCCAGTGAGTTCTGTAATGAACGTACGACGCTGATGTTGGCAGGCACACCGTTGGCGGTGTAACCCGCACGATGGGTTTTGTACTCGTTCAGTTGACGATGCTGGTTCTTTTTCAGATTCGGCAACGCCAAATCTTCAAAGAGCAGATCGAGATACTCATCTTTCGAAATCTGGAAAACAAATTCATCCTGACCTTCACCGTCCTGGCTGGCCTGTCCCTGACCGCTTCCTGAACCACCGCCGCCACCTTGCGGGCGTTCGATTCTGTCGTTCTGAACGAAGTGGTCATTACCTGGATGGACGCGATGACGCAGGCCGCCGCGTCCCTGATGGAACATCGGTTCGCTAATGTCATCCGTCGGGATAGAAACGGATTCACCGCTATCGACGTCAGTCACCGAACGCTTGTTGATGGCTTCGGAGATCGACTGTTTAATTTGCGCTTTATAACGGCGCAAGAACCGCTGGCGATTCACCGTGCTCTTGTTTTTGCCGTTAAGACGCCGGTCAATAAACCAGGTCATATACCCCCCGTACTGCATTTGCCAACTTGCAGTGTCCTGAAATGCCGGACATTTTTTGTAGGCCCGGTAAGCGCAGGCGCTACCGGGCACTTGTGTTAAGACGATTTGCGTACGCGCAGATACCATTCGCACAGCAGGCGAACCTGTTTGCGGGTATAGCCTTTCTCCATCATACGGTCGACAAAATCGTCGTGCTTTTTCTGCTCATCGGTTGAAGTTTTGGCGTTAAACGAAATGACCGGCAACAGCTCTTCGGTATTAGAGAACATTTTCTTCTCGATAACCGTGCGCAGTTTTTCATAGCTGGTCCAGTTCGGATTCCGCCCGCTGTTGTGCGCTCTTGCACGCAGTACGAAGTTGACTATCTCATTACGGAAATCTTTCGGATTGCTGATCCCCGCCGGCTTCTCAATTTTTTCCAGTTCAGCGTTCAGGGATTCACGGTCAAACAGCTGGCCGGTATCCGGGTCGCGATACTCCTGATCCTGGATCCAGAAGTCAGCATAGGTCACATAGCGGTCGAAAATGTTCTGACCGTATTCCGAATAAGATTCCAGATAAGCCGTCTGGATCTCTTTGCCTATGAACTCGGCATATTTCGGGATCAGATAGCCTTTAAGGAACTCAAGGTAACGTTCAGCTTGCTCTTGCGGGAACTGTTCACGTTCAATCTGCTGCTCCAGCACATAGAACAGATGAACCGGGTTCGCAGCCACTTCTGCATGGTCGAAGTTAAACACGCGGGAGAGGATCTTAAACGCGAAACGCGTGGACAGACCGTTCATCCCTTCGTCGACCCCGGCGTAGTCCCGGTATTCCTGGTAGGACTTCGCTTTTGGATCGGTGTCTTTCAGGCTTTCGCCATCATAGACACGCATTTTCGAGTAAATGCTGGAGTTTTCCGGTTCTTTCAGGCGCGACAGGATAGAGAAGCGCGACAGCGTTTCCAGCGTCCCCGGGGCGCAAGGCGCATGAACCAGCTCACTGTGATTGAGCAGTTTTTCGTAAATTTTGATCTCTTCAGAGATCCGCAGGCAATAAGGCACTTTGACGATGTACACACGGTCAAGGAACGCCTCATTGTTTTTGTTATTACGGAAAGTGACCCATTCGGATTCGTTCGAGTGAGCCAGGATAATCCCGTTGAACGGCAGGGCGGAAATACCTTCCGTCCCGTTGTAGTTCCCTTCCTGGGTGGCGGTCAGCAGGGGATGCAGCACTTTAATCGGTGCTTTAAACATCTCGACGAATTCCATAATACCCTGGTTGGAACGGCACAGAGCGCCCGAGTAGCCGTAGGCATCCGGGTCGTTTTGCGCGTAATTTTCCAGTTTACGGATATCGACTTTACCGACCAGAGCAGAGATGTCCTGGTTGTTCTCATCACCCGGTTCCGTTTTGGCGATGGCAATCTGTTCCAGAATAGAAGGCCACACCTTCACGACGCGGAATTTGGTGATATCGCCACCAAACTCGTGCAGACGTTTCGCTGCCCACGGCGACATGATGGTGCCGAGATAGCGGTGCGGGATGCCAAACTCTTTATCCAGAATCTGCGCATCTTCCTGCGGGTTGAACAGGCACAGCGGATGGTCGTTAACCGGGCTGCGTTCACCGTTGGCGCTCAGCACATAAATAGGCACGCGCTGCATCAGCGCTTTCAGTCGTTCGGCCAGCGACGATTTACCGCCACCCACAGGGCCTAATAAATAGAGGATCTGTTTCTTCTCTTCCAGACCCTGAGCGGCATGTTTCAGATAGGAGACGATTTGTTCAATGGCATCTTCCATACCATAGAACTCTTCAAACGCCGGATATCGGGCGACCACCCGATTCGAAAATAGACGGGAAAGCCGTGGCTCCAGGGCAGTATCAACCATGTTTGGCTCACCAATAGCCATCAATAGCCGTTCTGCCGCATTGGCATAGGCACTGCGATCTTGCCGACAGATGGTAAGAAACTCCTGCAGTGTGAACTCTTCGTCCTTGGCAGCTTCATAGCGCTGGCGATAGTGATCGAATATATTCATGGCATGCCGTCCTTTCGTTTTTTAGCACAGGATAAGAGCCGTTCGTATGAGTAGTGGAGGCTCCCGGAAGAGAATTTCTCGCACCGTAATGCCAGAGCAGCAACCTGTGTGCCAGGTCGGTCGCCAGGAATCACAAGGCGCTCAGGAATTTCTCCTCTTAAATTAAAGCGTAGATGGCATTTGCAAAACTTGCATGTCGGCAAAATCCAATTTCAATGACATATCAATAACTCATCCAAAAATTTCCGCCTTTGTTATAAGGCGTTTTTGCGCTTTTCATCCTGTCGTCACATAAATGAAAGCGGGCGGTCATCTGAAAAATGGAAAATACCGGGTTTATCAAACTCATTAGCAGGCAAAAAATTTTGGGTTGTAGGGGAAGGGCGGTTACACTGCACCCGCTGATTATTTGACTACAGGAAAGAATGGATTGTGACCAAACTCAAACTTCTGGCATTAGGCTTATTGGCCGCCACCTCAGTTAGCACCGCGCAGGCGGAGGATCAGTGGACTGTTGGCGCGGGCGTAGGCGTGATTAACAGCCCGTACAAACAGTATGACCGCGATATTTATCCGGTTCCGGTCGTGACCTATGAAGGCGATAACTTCTGGTTCCACGGCCTGGGCGGCGGCTACTATCTGTGGAACGATAACGCCGACAAACTCTCTGTCATGGCGTACTACGATCCAATGCACTTCAAACCAGGCGATAGCGATAACAACCAGTTGCGCCGCCTCGACAAACGTAAAAGCTCCATGATGGCCGGGCTTTCTTACGTGCATAACACTCAGTATGGTTTCCTGCGTACCGCGCTGGCAGGCGATACGCTGGATAACAGCAACGGCTTTATCTGGGATCTGGCCTGGCTGTACCGCTACACCAACGGTGGGCTGACCCTGACGCCAGGTATCGGTGTGCAGTACAGCAGTGAGAACTACAACGACTACTATTATGGCGTGTCCAAAAACGAGTCTCGTCGTAGCGGCCTGAAAACCTATGGCGCTGATGACGGCTGGGATCCGTACCTGGAACTCACCGCAAGCTATAACTTCCTCGGCGACTGGAACGTGTACGGCACTGGCCGCTATGTGCGTCTGAGCGATGAAGTGAAAGATAGCCCGATGGTCGACAAATCCTGGTCCGGTATCTTCTCAGTGGGTGTGACCTACAAATTCTGATTGTGCATTTTCACAGTGCAATCTATGCATCAAAACGGGGCGCTTGCGCCCCGTTTGCTTTACGGTGGTGCAGATAACAGGAGAGTGATATGAGCGCAAAAACGGTGACATTTTCCGGTGCACGTACCCTTCCGGCAATCGGGCAGGGCACCTGGTATATGGGCGAAAAAGCAAGCCTGCGTAAAACCGAAGCGGATGCACTGCGTGCGGGCATCGACCTGGGGTTCACGCTGATTGATACCGCAGAGATGTATGCTGAAGGCGGAGCTGAAGAGGTTGTCGGTGAGGCAATCAAAGGTCTGCGTGATAACGTGTATCTGGTGTCGAAAGTCTATCCGTGGAATGCCGGAGGGCAGAAGGGGATGGCGGCATGTGAAGCCAGCCTGCGACGGCTTGGCACCGAACACATCGACCTGTATCTGCTGCACTGGCGCGGCGGTTTTGACCTGGAAGACACGGTTGAGTTGATGGAGAAACTCCAGCATCAGGGGAAAATTGGCCGCTGGGGGGTGTCGAATCTGGATTACGACGACATGCAGGAATTATGGGGCGTAGAGGGCGGCGCAGCCTGTGCCACTAATCAGGTGCTGTATCACCTTGCTTCACGCGGAATTGAATACGATTTACTGCCCTGGTGTCAGCAACAGGCAATGCCGGTGATGGCTTACTGCCCGTTAGCCCAGGCCGGACGCTTACGCAGCGGGTTAATGAATCACCCGGTGGTTAATGAGATTGCCCGCGACCATCACGCCACCGCCGCACAAATTCTGCTGGCATGGGTGATCAGCCATCAGGGGGTGATTGCGATCCCGAAAGCGGCATCAGTGGAGCATGTAAAAGAAAATGCAGGGGCGTTAGATATTACGCTTACCGCGCAGGACCTGCTCAAACTGGATCGCGCGTTCCCGGCACCGGCTCATAAAACGCCATTAGATGTGGTTTAACGGTGTGGAGTTTCCTCTCCCCCCAACGGGGAGAGAGGCTGCTCGAAACTATTAGCCTTTAACAATGCTAATAGTCTGCGCCAGACGAGAAGGTTTCTCGGCGCTGGCTTTTTGCAGAGGTGACACGCAGGCGGTTTCGACACAGACAAAGGTTTTATAGCCGTCATCCGGCACGTCAGCCATGCTCACAGATAGCGCAGGGCCCGGGTTCCAGCCCACAACGTTGCTGTTATGGTGATGAATAACGTCAATCCGGCGATTGAGGTTCGCATCGTGGATCACGCTGCACGCTTCCGGGTGCAGATAAACGCGGTCTGTACGATCCGGGAACGTCTGCACGCCATCGCTCAGTTTCCCTTCTTTCGCGTTATCGACTTTATCGATAAAGGTATCGCCAAGGCCGCTGACTTTTACTGTGCTGATATCACCTACGTTGAAATAGGTGTGCAGGGCAGAAGACGTTTCGAATTCCCCGTGGGCTTCCAGCTCAATTTCACAGGTCTTACCCAGTTTGAAACGCGCATACAGCGTGAAGTCGTGTGGCCAGAGTTTACGGGTCTCTTCGTTGCTGTGCAGCTCAAAGGTCAACACCGCACCGTTGTCATCTTCATTGTGCGCTTTCAGCGTCCACTGTTGATTGCGGGCAAAACCGTGCGCAGGCAAGCCTTGTTCTGCCGCCGGGCCAAACCACGGCCAGCAGATCGGTACGCCACCGCGGATCGCAGCGCCTTTTTTGAACGAGGTAATATCGCTCAGCCACAGACCTTCTGCTTCACCTTCTGGTTTCCAGGAGAGCAGGTGCGCACCGTTGAGCGCAACTGACGCTTTAACGCGTGGGTGATCAACAACGATAATATCGGCATCATCGATTTTGCGGTGGGAGAGCACAGGGGTAAGTTGTTCGACTACCGGAAGTGCAAAAATTTTATTAATCATTACGCAATCCTCTGTCTTTAAAGCAATAAAAAAGGCGACCGAAGTCGCCTTTTTGGATCAGTTTCTCATCTCAACTTATTTGGAGATGTGAGCGATCAGGTCCAGTACTTTGTTAGAGTAGCCGGTTTCATTGTCGTACCAGGATACCAGTTTAACGAAGTTGTCGTTCAGTGCGATACCAGCTTTAGCATCGAACACAGAGGTGCAAACTTCGCCGTTGAAATCGGTAGAAACAACGTCGTCTTCGGTGTAACCCAGAACGCCTTTCATTGCGCCTTCGGAAGCAGCTTTGATTGCTTTCTTAATTTCTTCATAAGAAGCAGCTTTTTCCAGACGAACGGTCAGGTCAACTACGGAAACGTTAGGAGTTGGAACGCGGAACGCCATACCAGTCAGTTTACCGTTCAGCTCTGGCAGTACAACGCCTACAGCTTTAGCAGCACCGGTAGAAGATGGGATGATGTTCTGAGCTGCGCCACGGCCGCCGCGCCAGTCTTTGTGAGACGGGCCATCAACGGTTTTCTGAGTAGCGGTAGTTGCGTGAACAGTGGTCATCAGGCCTTCAACGATACCGAAGTTGTCGTTGATAACTTTAGCCAGTGGAGCCAGGCAGTTGGTGGTGCAGGATGCGTTGGAAACGATGTCCTGGCCAGCATATTTTTCGAAGTTAGCACCACGTACGAACATTGGGGTGTTGTCTTTGGATGGACCAGTCAGAACAACTTTTTTCGCACCAGCGGTGATGTGTTTACGCGCGGTTTCGTCGGTCAGGAAGATACCGGTAGCTTCAGCTACAACGTCAACACCGATTTCGTTCCATTTCAGGTTAGCTGGGTCTTTCTCAGCAGTAACGCGGATGGTTTTGCCGTTAACAACCAGGTGGCCGTCTTTCACTTCAACGGTGCCGTCGAAACGACCGTGAGTTGAGTCGTACTTCAGCATGTACGCCATGTATTCAGCGTCCAGGAGATCGTTGATACCAACGATTTCGATGTCAGAACGTTTCTGAGCAGCACGGAAAACAATACGGCCGATACGGCCAAAACCGTTGATACCTACTTTGATAGTCATATATTCCACCAGCTATTTGTTAGTGAATAAAAGGTTGCGTGTAAAATTACAAAAACCTTACGCAGCGTCAAGCGGAATCGTGTCAATCATTGCGACAAATCAATCCTGTGACTAACGTTTGTGCGACTGACTCGCCTCACTTTCCCTTTGAGCTAGCAACCACATGGGGGCTGCGCCCGGAATTTTAAAGGCCTGCCAGTATAAAAATGTGAAATGCATCACATTTGGCTGACCGCCTTTTCGCGACACATAAGTTTAGAACAAAAGTGCACGCGTGGGTGTTAATGTTTTGTTAGAATCCGGGTTATAAGATGCCTGTTTCTACAGCGAGATGTAAGCATATGTCGAACCAACGTAACCCTGATGACCTGAAAAATAACCTCACAGAAATGCAGTTCTACGTGACCCAGAATCACGGGACTGAGCCCCCATTTACCGGGCGCTTGCTGCACAATAAGCGAGACGGTGTTTATCACTGCCTGGTGTGCGATGCGCCCCTGTTCAACTCCCAGACTAAGTACGATTCTGGCTGCGGTTGGCCGAGCTTTTACGAGCCGGTGAGCGATGACGCGATCCGCTACCTGGATGACTCGTCGCACGGGATGCAACGTATTGAAATTCGTTGTGGCAAATGTGATGCCCACCTGGGGCATGTTTTCCCGGACGGTCCTCAGCCAACAGGCGAACGTTTCTGCGTCAACTCAGCGTCATTAAGCTTCACTGATGACGAGAATGGCGACCAGACCAAAGGTTGAAAAAACGATTCAGCAAATTATTCCTTTGAAAGGGAGACATCATGAATATTGATGACATGATTAGTGGCATGACACCGGAAGTTTATCAGCGTCTGGTGACGGCGGTTGAACTGGGAAAATGGCCTGATGGTGTTGCCCTGACTCCGGATCAAAAAGAGAACAGTTTGCAGCTGGTGATGTTGTGGCAGGCACGTAACAACACCGACGCCCAGCACATGACTATCGACACCCAGGGTCAGATGGTGATGAAGAGCAAGCGCGAGCTGAAAGAAGATTTTGGCATTACGCCAAAACCGATTGCGACCTTCAAGTCGTAATCCCGTCTTGTAGGCCGGGTAAGCGTTAGCGCCACCCGGCACAAAACACCTAGTGCTTAATCCCCAGCGACTCCGCCAGCTGCTTCGCTAACTGGTTGTTGTCGTCCGCGCCATATTCCCAGAACATCGCCCCGGCAAGACCTTTCTCTTTGATATAGTCCGCTTTGATGGCAACTGAACGCGGGTTCTCGTAAGAGATGGCGAAAAGCGCTTTACCGTCGGCAGAGTTCACTGAAAGCCATGGTACTTTCGCCTGATCGTCCCAGTGTTCGGTAAAGCGTTTCTGCGGGTCGTTCAGCAGTTTTTTCACGATGTCGTTGTACTTCACGTAAGTGTCTTTGGTCAGGTCGTAACCCAGTGCCTTGAACAAATCTATCTCCTGAGGACCGAAGTAGGGCTGCGTTACCGGATTTTTTTGCGCATCCGGTTTCGTCCAGTCGATGCCTGGCTCAACTGCACGTTTCGGTACGCGCCCGTAGAAACCGATCCCGAGGTTCATCTGTTTGGGTTTTAACCCTGCCGCAAGATAGTTGTTCACCACGAAATCCACGCTGTATTTATCGGCGGCGGCAACGGTTGGCCAGGCGCTGGAGTCATACAGGTTGGCGTTGAAGTACTGCGTGCCGTACGCCATGTCATAAGTCATCAGGTTGATGTAATCGAGCAGCGGGGCAATGGCTTTCACATCCACCCAGCTTTTCGGACTTTCCGCATTAGCGCCTACTGCAATGGTGACCAGCTTCTTATGCCCGAATGCCGCGCGCATCTCTTTTAGCAGCGCAGTGAAATTATCCCGGTCGGCGGGCGTGCTTGCGACCAGTCCCCACGCGCCGTTCACCGGATACTCCCAGTCGAGGTCGATGCCGTCCAGACCGTATTTATCAACAATCTCCTGTGCAGAGCGGATAAACACAGCGCGAGTCTCTTTAGTGGCCGCCGCGCCAGAAAAACCGCGAGCCCCCCAGCCGCCAACGGAAAGCAGCACTTTCAGATTGGGGTTCTGTTTACGCAGGACAGGGAGCAACGCCAGATCGGAGGCCACTTTTGGCGATAACCAGATTTGATGGAGTTTTGCCGGATCGTTGAGTGCGGCGTTGGTTTCATCTTTCTCGTCGTTATAGATCAGACCAAACGAGTAGTTCAGGTGTGTTATCTGACGAACGTCGAGTTTATGGATATCCCCGCCCGGGCCGGCGGTAACATCGCCACCTCCGTTAAAGTAGCCCACGGAAATCAGGGTATTGGCGGAGGCAACTGACGCGCAAAGCAAGGGTAATGCTGCCAGCAATGGCAAACGTTTCATATAAGTTCCTCTTTGACATAACAAAAGTAACCACGCCACGGGAAAGGCGTGGCGAAAAAACAACCTGAAGAGAATAGCATTGCCGCTTCGCTTGTGATGCGAGGGAGTTCACTTTATGGGAGATCGGAGAGGGGGGGGGCCGGGTGGCGCTGCGCTTACCCGGCCTGTAAAACCAGACAAAGTAGGCCGGGTAAGGCGAAGCCGCCACCCGGCTAAAAAGGCTTACGCCTGCGTCTCGAGCCAGTCTTCCAGCGTATACAGCGTTGCACCGGCGGTGGACATCTCCATAAACGCCAGCGCGCTGTCATGTGGTTGAATGTTCACGCCGCGACACCCGTCGGTGATCACGTTAACGGTGTAACCCAGCGCCAGCGCATCCAGCACGGTGAATTTCACGCAATAATCGGTCGCCAGCCCCAGCACAATCAGTTCGGCGATATCGTGATGGCGCAACCACTCATCCAGCGCTGTTTTCTGACGATGACCATTGTCAAAAAACGCGCTGTAACTGTCGATGGACGGGTTTTCCCCTTTGTGGAAAACGGCATCAATGGCCTTCTGATTCAGTAACGGATGCAGTTCCGCGCCTTCAGCCTGCTGAACGCAGTGATCGGGCCAGAAGGTTTGCGCCAGCCCGTCGAGTTGGCCCTGGCTGTAGGGCGCAACGTTATGCTGGCTGGCAAAGCTACCGTGGTTGGCAGGATGCCAGTCCTGGCTTGCCACAACGGCGTCACCACGTGCTTTACACCATGCGATCAGCGAATTAGCCACATCAATGGTGCTATCGCCTTCCGCCACGGCCAGTGCGCCACCTGCACAGAAATCATTTTGTAGATCAACCAGTAACAGAGCACGTTGGGCCATATTCACTCCTTATTCGTCTGGCGTCAGTTCGCCGCGCAGGTTTTGTGTCATCGCGGTACGAATGGCCTGAACATCCAGATCCTGACTCAGTAAATAGTGAAGTTTAGTCAGCGTGGCCTCGACGGTCATGTCGGCACCGCTGATAACCCCGGCATGAGCCAGGGCATTACCGGTGGCATACCCCCCCATATTGACCTTACCGGACATACACTGGGTCAGGTTAACCACCACAATTCCACGCTCGCTTGCTTCCTGTAGTTCTTTAAGGAACTCACCGTTCTGAGGGGCATTGCCCACACCGTAGGAGCGCAGGATCAGCGCTTTAACGGGCTGGCGCAGGAAGTTACGCACCACATCCGCGGAGATCCCCGGATAAATCGTGACCACGCCAATCGGCTGTGGAGTGATCGGGTGAACAACCAGTTCCCCCGCCGTATGCGGTGCAGGTGGGGTTCCCAGACGACGGATATGGATACCGGCTTCCAGCAACGGTTGCAGGTTGGGTGAAGCAAAAGCATCAAAGCCATCTGCGTGGGCTTTGGTTGTACGGTTGCCACGGTACAGACGGTTGTTGAAGAACAACGAAACTTCGTTGATCGGGTAATTGGCCGCCACGTACAGAGAGTTCAGCAGGTTGATTTGCCCGTCAGAGCGCAGTTCCGCCAGCGGGATCTGCGAGCCGGTCACGATAACCGGTTTGCTGAGGTTTTCCAGCATGAAGGAGAGCGCCGATGCGGTAAACGCCATGGTGTCGGTGCCATGCAGGATCACGAAGCCATCGTATTCGTCGTAATGCGCTTTGATATCGTCTGCAATATGCTGCCAGTCTTCCGGCGTCATATCAGAGGAGTCCATCAGCGGCTCATACTCGTGGATGGTGAAGTCTGGCATTTCGGGGCGATGGAATTCTGGCATTAATGCCAGCTGGCGTTGCAGGTGACCGGACACTGGGATATAGCCATTTTCAGAGCGCTGCATCCCGATGGTACCGCCGGTGTAGGCGACATAAATTGATTTCTTCTGCATGATAGTGAGTTCTTTTGCTTCAAAGAAAAATCCCCTCTTCGCGAGAAGAGGGGACAGGTTTTAACGGACGTTAGCGCAGGTCAGGCAAAATGCGTAACGGCTTTGTGGATCGTTAAAGGCGGCAAGCTTATCGCCCTCTGCTTTCATCGCTTTAGCAGCGGTGGCCACTGGAGCAGGCAGGTACGCCTGAATGGCTTCTGGCAGCATGGCGCGAACTGAGCCGGACATGCTATCCATCACCAAATCAAGGAACGATGGCTCGTCCTGGTAATACTCAACGTGCCATTGCTTGAGTTTTGCCAGTTCAGCCGCTTTCGCGATGGCGTCATCAAAATCACCCAGGCTGTCTACCAGACCGTTGTTTTTGGCATCTTGTCCGGTCCAGACGTGGCCCTGAGCAATCTGGTCAATCTGCTCTGGCGTCTTCTTACGGGAGTCGGCAACCAGGGTGATAAAGCGCTTATAACCGCTCTCGATGCTGAGCTGCATCATCTCTGACACTTCCGGCGGCAGGGATTTGGTCACGGACACATCCGCCAGCGGTGATGTCGATACCCCATCGGTATGAACGCCCAGATAATCAAGGCTGTTTTCAACGGTGTTGATGACCCCGAAAATACCAATTGAACCTGTCAGCGTGCTTGGGTTGGCAACGATGTAGTTAGCCGGCGTTGAAATCCAGTAACCACCGGATGCCGCCATCCCGCCCATCGACACAACCACAGGTTTACCCGCTGCACGTGCTGCAACCAGTTCCGCGCGGATCACTTCCGATGCGCTGACGCTGCCGCCAGGGCTGTTGACGCGCAGAACAATGGCTTTCACTTTCGGATCAAGACGCGCATCGCGGATCTGCGAAGCCGTGGTATCACCGCCCACGTTCCCCGGCGTTTCCTGACCGTCCATGATCGCACCGTTAGCAAAAACCACCGCCACGCTATCACCGTTTTCACTCGGTTTTTTCGTCGTGTAGTCATACATGCTAATAGCGCTGTAGTTTTTGTCTTCTTTGCTCCAGCCGAACTGTTTGGTCAGGGCTTTTTCGATATCTGCACTGCTGCCCAGCGAATCAACCAGTTTGTTCTCAAGCGCATATTTGGCGGTGTCGCCGTCAACCTTGCGCAGGCCGTCGAGCATTCCCTGAGCGCCAGGGAACACTTGTTCAGCCGTAATCTGTCGGTTGGCCGCAATCGTGCCCAGATAATTTTGCCACAGCTCGCCAATCCAGCGGCTGTCTGCTTCCCGGGCTGCCGGGGACATATCGTCACGGATAAATGGCTCAACGGCGGATTTATACGTGCCCACGCGGAAAACGTGGGTGGTGACTTTCAGCTTGTCGAGCAGAGACTTGTAGTACAGCCCATTGGTTGCAAAGCCGTGTAAATCCACCGTGCCCTGCGGCGAGAGCCAGATTTTATTGGCAAAGCTCGCCAGGTAGTACTGACCCTGGGTATAGCTGTCGCCCACGGCAATAACCGGCTTGCCGCTGTCGCGGAATTCGCGCAGGGCTTTACCAATGTATTGCATGGAAGGCTGGTCGCCACCGGCAAAATTTTTCAGATCAAGTACGATCCCGGTAATGTTGCGATCGTCTTTTGCCTGGCGGATGGTTTCAACGATATCAAACAGGGAATTTTCCTGAAGGCGATCGGATGTCGCGCCGAACAGCTGGCGGCCAATCACGCCCAGACGATTGCTGGTGGAGGGCTTATCGACGACAACCCCGGTGATATCCAGCAACAATGCGCCGCGCGTGGAATGCTGCGCCTGGCTTGTGCTGCTGATGTGCATCCAGATGCCCGCGCAGACCAGGATCAGGAAGATGAAGAACACATTCATCACCAGTTCGCGGACAAAGTTGAGCAGTCGCCACGTCCATTTAAAGAAACCGGCAAAGATTCGCCAAAGGGTTCGCATGTATACTCCCTAACCAGAAAATGACTGTATCCGTCGCCAGTGGACGGCAATGTGGGGTTATCGTAATGACCCGACCGCCACTTGTCAGCAGGAATCGCCCGTCACGCTGTAACAAAATCTGCCGCCGTGTTAATTTTGTTAGGAAAATTCAAGACAGGAGTTAACCAATGGACGCACTTGAACTGCTTGTTAACCGTCGTAGTGCCTCGCGCCTGGCCGAACCGGCGCCAGCGGGTGAGCAGCTGGAAAACATTCTGCGTGCCGGGATGCGCGCACCGGATCATGGCACATTACAGCCGTGGCACTTCTTTATTATTGAAGGCGAAGGCCGCGATCGCTTCAGCGCGCTGCTGGAGCAGGGTGCGGTAGCCGCGGGACAGGACGAGAAAGGCATCGAAAAAGCGCGCACCGGCCCGTTCCGCGCACCGATGATCATCGCGGTGGTCGCAAAATGCCAGGCTGAGCATAAAGTGCCGGTCTGGGAGCAGGAAATGTCTGCGGGCTGCGCCGTCATGGCGATGCAAATGGCGGCGGTCGCCCAGGGCTTTAACGGCATCTGGCGTACCGGCGCACTCACCGAAAGCCCGGTCGTGCGCGAAGGTTTGTCCTGCGGCGAGCACGACAAAATTGTTGGCTTCCTCTATCTCGGTACCCCGCAGCTTAAAGCATCCAGCACGATAAACGTGCCGGACACCACGCCTTTCGTCAGCCGTTTCTGATAACGCGCGCTAAACTGTCTGGATTCTGAGCATCTGCTGCAGAATTCAGACAGTCATACTTACCTCTTTATGGAATGAGCGCTACCATAGCGCGATTGCAATGACAGGAGATGTCCATGAGCGAGCAAACCATTCGTTTAACGCAATACAGCCACGGAGCCGGTTGCGGTTGTAAAATTTCCCCAAAAGTGCTGGAAACCATCCTGCACAGTGAACAGGCGAAGTTTGTCGACCCGAACCTGCTTGTCGGTAATGAAACGCGTGACGATGCAGCGGTTTATGACTTAGGTAACGGCACCAGCATTATCAGCACCACCGACTTCTTTATGCCGATTGTCGACAATCCGTTTGACTTCGGGCGTATTGCGGCCACCAACGCCATCAGCGATATCTTCGCGATGGGCGGTAAGCCGATTATGGCGATTGCCATTCTGGGCTGGCCAATCAACACTCTTGCCCCGGAAATCGCCCGTGAAGTGATTGAAGGCGGGCGTTTTGCCTGCCAGCAGGCGGGGATTGCGCTGGCCGGCGGTCACTCTATCGATGCGCCGGAGCCGATCTTCGGCCTGGCCGTCACGGGCGTGGTGCCAACCGAGCGCGTTAAACGCAACAGCACCGCGCAGGCGGGCTGCAAACTGTTCCTCACCAAGCCGCTGGGCATTGGCGTACTCACCACCGCCGAGAAAAAATCCCTGCTTAAACCAGAACACGTGGGTCTGGCAACGGACGTGATGTGCCAGATGAACCTCGCCGGTGCGGCGTTTGCCAATATCGACGGCGTGAAGGCGATGACCGACGTCACCGGCTTTGGTCTGCTTGGCCATCTGAGCGAAGTGTGTCAGGGCGCGGGCGTGCAGGCGCAGGTCTGGTATCAGGACGTGCCGAAGTTGCCGGGCGTGGAAGACTACATTGCCCAGGGCGCCGTGCCGGGCGGTACTCAGCGTAACTTTGCCAGCTATGGGCATCTGATGGGCGACATGCCAGAAGCGTGGCGCGACCTACTGTGCGATCCGCAAACCTCTGGCGGTCTGCTGCTGGCCGTAACGCCGGAATCGGAAGCAGAAGTACAGGCAACGGCCGCGGAGTTTGGTATCACTCTGACGGCCATCGGCGAACTGGTGGACGCCCGAGGTGGCCGCCCGATGATCGAGATCCGTTAATTCGATGCGGTTGTTTATTGCCGAAAAGCCAAGTCTGGCCCGTGCCATCGCCGATGTGCTGCCTAAGCCGCACCGCAAAGGCGATGGTTTTATCGAGTGCGGTAACGGGCAGGTGGTCACCTGGTGTATTGGACACTTGCTCGAGCAGGCGCAGCCGGATGTCTACGACAGCCGCTACGCCCGCTGGAATCTGAACGACCTGCCTATCGTGCCGGAAAAATGGCGCCTGCAGCCTCGTCCGTCCGTCACCAAACAGCTCAACGTCATTAAGCGCTTCCTGCATGAGGCCTCTGAAGTCGTCCACGCGGGTGACCCGGACAGGGAAGGGCAACTGCTGGTGGACGAGGTGCTGGACTACCTGGAGCTGGCCCCGGAAAAGCGCCAGCAGGTCCAGCGCTGCCTGATTAACGACCTAAACCCGCAGGCCGTGGAGCGTGCGATTTCGCGCCTGCGCGCCAACAGCGAGTTTATCCCACTGTGCGTTTCGGCACTGGCGCGCGCCCGTGCCGACTGGCTGTACGGGATCAACATGACCCGCGCCTATACCATTCTGGGGCGTAACGCGGGGTATCAGGGTGTGCTCTCCGTCGGGCGCGTGCAAACCCCGGTACTGGGGCTGGTGGTGCGTCGCGATGAAGAGATCGAAAACTTTGTCGCCAAAGACTTCTTTGAAGTCAAAGCGCATATCGTGACGCCAAAAGAGGAACGTTTTACGGCAACCTGGCAGCCAAGCGATGCCTGTGAGTCGTATCAGGATGAAGAAGGGCGGTTGTTGCATCGCCCGCTGGCGGACCACGTGGTCAACCGCATTACCGGCCAGCCCGCCATCGTCACCAGCTATAACGATAAACGGGAATCAGAACCTGCACCGCTGCCGTTCTCGCTTTCGGCATTGCAGATTGAAGCGGCTAAACGCTTTGGTCTGAGTGCGCAAAACGTGCTCGATATCTGCCAGAAGCTTTACGAAACCCATAAGCTGATCACTTATCCGCGTTCGGATAGCCGCTATCTGCCGGAAGAACATTATGCCGGACGGCATTCGGTGATGAACGCGATCGGCGTTCACGCGCCGGATCTGCTACCTCAGCCCGCCGTCAACCCGGACACGCGTAACCGCTGCTGGGACGATAAAAAAGTGGACGCCCACCACGCCATCATCCCCACGGCACGTACCAGCAATGTGAACCTGACGGAAAACGAATCGAAGGTGTATAACCTGATTGCCCGTCAGTATCTGATGCAGTTCTGCCCGGATGCGGTATTCCGCAAATGTGTCATCGAGCTGGAGATTGCCAAAGGTAAGTTCGTCGCCAAAGCCCGTTTCCTGGCGGAAGCCGGCTGGCGGACACTGCTTGGCAGTAAAGAGCGCGATGAAGAGAACGACGGCACGCCGCTGCCGGTGGTGGCTAAAGATGATGAACTGTTGTGTGAAAAGGGCGAAGTGGTTGAACGTCAGACTCAGCCACCACGCCATTTCACCGATGCAACGCTGCTCTCCGCCATGACGGGTATCGCCCGGTTTGTGCAGGATAAAGATCTGAAGAAGATCCTCCGTGCAACCGACGGGCTGGGTACGGAAGCGACCCGCGCAGGGATCATCGAACTGCTGTTTAAGCGTGGTTTCCTCGAGAAGAAAGGGCGTTATATCCATTCGACGGAGCCAGGACGGGCGCTGATCCACTCGCTGCCAGAGCTGGCGGCAAGGCCGGACATGACGGCGCACTGGGAATCCATCCTGACGCAAATCAGCGAGAAGCAGTGCCGCTATCAGGACTTTATGCAGCCGCTGGTGGGGACGCTTTATCAGCTGATAGATCAGGCGCGCAGTACGCCGGTGAAGACGTTCAGAGGAATGGTTGCACCGGGCGGAGGTGCGAAGAAGCCGTTCAAAAAGAAAAAGAGTGCGGCCGCCTCTTAACCCGTAGGCCGGGTAAGGCGAAGCCGCCACCCGGCGAAAAACGGCTCTGCGGCCTGAAAAAAGCCCGGTGGCGCTAACGCTTACCGGGCCTACATGGGCGAGAACGCCGCGACAGCTTAAATCACACCTTGCCCAATCATCGCATCCGCCACTTTCACGAACCCGGCGATATTCGCGCCACGCACGTAGTTGGTTTGTGATGCTTCTCCACCGAATTCCACGCAGGAGTGGTGAATATCCAGCATGATGTGGTGCAGACGCGCATCCACTTTTTCCGCCTTCCAGCCCAGACGCGCGGCGTTTTGCGCCATCTCCAGACCCGAGGTTGCCACGCCGCCTGCATTCGCGGCTTTGCCTGGTGCAAACAGCACGCCAGCTTCCAGGAACAGGTCGGTTGCGGCGATGGTTGTTGGCATGTTTGCCCCTTCGGCAACGGCTTTCACACCGTTGGCGATAAGGGTACGCGCGGCGTCCACGTCCAGTTCGTTCTGGGTCGCGCACGGCAGGGCGATATCCACCGGCACTGCCCATGGCTGCTTGCCTTCGAGGTAGGTCAGGCCAAACTCACGGGCATAATCCGCCACGCGACCGTCGCGGCTGGCTTTAATTTCGCAGAGACGCGCCAGCTTTTCAGCCGTAAAGCCTGCTTCGTCGACCACAGTCCCGCTGGAATCGGAGGCAGTAACAACCCGCGCGCCAAACTGCATCGCTTTTTCGATAGCGTACTGCGCCACGTTACCGGAACCAGAGACCGCAACACGCATCCCTTCAAACCCCAGGCCATGACGTTTCAGCATGGCTTCGGTGAAATAGACCAGCCCGTAACCGGTGGCTTCCGGGCGGATCAGGCTGCCGCCGAAAGAGAGGCCTTTACCGGTAAACACGCAGGCGCTGTTATTGGAGAGTTTCTTCATCATCCCGGCCATAAAGCCCACTTCACGGCCACCCACGCCGATATCACCTGCCGGAACATCGGTGTCCGGGCCCAGATGACGATACAGCTCGGTCATTAATGCCTGGCAAAAACGCATCACTTCGCCTTCGCTTTTGCCTTTAGGATCGAAATCGCTGCCGCCTTTGCCGCCACCCATAGGCAGCGTGGTCAGGGCGTTCTTAAAGGTCTGTTCGAAGCCGAGGAATTTCAGAATGGATAAGTTAACGGACGGGTGGAAGCGCATCCCGCCCTTAAACGGACCAATTGCCGAGTTAAACTGCACGCGCCACGCGCGGTTAACCTGCACCTGATTGCGATCGTCAACCCAGGTCACGCGGAACTGAATCACACGCTCCGGCTCGACCAGGCGCTCAAGCAGAGACATCTGGCGATAACGCGGGTTTTCTTCAAGGAATGGCCACAGGGTGGTCATGACTTCACGAACGGCCTGAGCAAACTCGCTCTGGTGCGGATCGCGCTGTTGAACGTGGGCAAGAAAAGTTTCCAGAGAGCGTGTCTGATCCATAGATATAAGAACCTCTTATTTTAATTTATGTGTGTTGCGTAGACGTTTTATGACGTTTTTTTGACTATATCACCCGCACCGCTTTGTGAGGCAAGCAGAAATTTCCCCCTAAAGGGAAATTCATCATCGCGTCCGGGTCATAACAAAAAACGATGACGAGAGAAATTAAAGGTTCTGCCGGGTTTACCGTTATAGTCATTATCAGGAGACAACAGGAAGAGACTTCTATGAACCGTTATGTGATGACCGCTTTGTTTGCCCTTTTATCCGCAGGCGCACAGGCCGACCGAATTCGCCCGGATGTGCAGGTGAATGTCCCGCCGGAGGTATTCAGCTCCAGCGGCCAAAGTACGCAGCCCTGCAACCAGTGTTGTATCTATCAGGATCAGAACTATTCAGAAGGGGCAGTGGTGAAGGCCGACGGTGTGCTGTTGCAGTGTCAGCGTGATGAACGGGCCGTCAGCACAAATCCGCTGGTCTGGCGTCGCGTAAAAGGATAAAGGCGTTAAGCAGTGGGATATCCGCAGGCGCTAAGGCATAGGCTAGCGCCTCCTGCGGCGTACACCACACCAGCGCACTGTGGTAATGTGCCGTCAGCTCACCGCTGAATGAAGGGACATGCCAGGCATGAAGGTGAATAAGCCGGCCGGAGACTTCTCGCTGGTGGCTTGCCACATAACGTGCAGGCTCAGCGTTAATGCCTAACTCTTCGCGTAATTCGCGGACAAGCGCCTCAGGCTGCGTTTCTCCGGCTTCCACTTTCCCGCCGGCAAATTCCCACATACCGGGCTGATCGGCATGGGGTGGGCGCTGCGCAAGTAAAATTTTGCCCTCTTTTTCAAGAATGGCTGCCACTACATCGATGGTTTTCAGCATGGTCGTCAATAATTGATAACGAAAAACGACATATTATCGTGCCCTTTCAAAGAGTCCAGCCATCAGGAGAGTCAGGTGAAAGAGACACCCGCCTGGGTAGCCCCCTTAAAAAACCTTCCCGTCAGTTTAAAACCGATCGCAGCGATGCAGAAAAAACACTACGGCGCGGTGCTGAACCCCACCCGCTGGTGGGGACGAATGCCGCGACTATTCTGGCTGGTAGCCCTGTTTGTGGGGTTTCTGGAGCGTCGTGATGCGCGCCTGAGCCCTGTGCTGCGCTCCCTGCTGATGACGCGAGTCTCTCAGATTTGCCATTGTGATTTCTGCATTGATGCCAATAGTCTGCGTCTGGCCGAGCGCTGCGGGGCGATGGATAAAGTGCAGGCGGTGAGTAACTGGCATGAAGCCGACATGTTCAGTGAAGAGGAGCGCGTGGCGCTTGCCTATGCCGAAGCAGTCACTGCCACGCCGCCGCAGGTGGATGAGGCCATAAAAATGCAGCTCAAATGCCATTACACCGATGAGGCGATCGCTGAGATGACGGCGTTAATTGCGTTTCAGAACTTATCCGCACGTTTTAATGCCGCGCTGGATATCCCGGCGCAGGGGCTTTGCGCCACGTTCAAAGGGAAACCTGATGCTTGATCGACACCTGCATCCGCGCGTGAAACCGGCGCTGAACCAGCTTGCAGCGTTGCTCGACAGACCATTTATCTCCCCGGACGGGTTAACGCTGGCGGGGTTTGCCATTGGGGTGCTGGCGCTGCCTTTTCTGGCGCTGAACAGCTACCTGGCGGCGCTGGTCGCCATTGCGCTCAATCGCCTGCTGGACGGGCTTGACGGCGCACTGGCGCGACGCCGCGAGTTGAGTGACGCAGGCGGGTTTCTGGATATCGCGCTCGATTTTCTTTTCTACGCGCTGGTGCCGTTTGGCTTTGCGCTGGCAGCACCTGCGGAAAATGCGCTGGCGGCGGCCTGGCTGTTGTTTGCTTTTATGGGCACGGGCAGCAGTTTTCTGGCGTTTGCGGCACTGGCTGCAAAACACAATATTGATAACCCTGGCTATGCACACAAGTCGTTTTACTACATTGGTGGCTTAACGGAAGGGACGGAGACAATTGCACTGTTCGTGTTGTGCTGTCTGTTTCCGGCGCATTTTTCACTTTTCGCCTGGGTATTTGGCGCGTTGTGCTGGCTTACCACTACAACGCGCATCTGGAGCGGTTACGTGACGTTAAAATCGCTCACCCGTTAACGCGAACTTTCCGGCCCGCGCTCCCCGGTGGAAACCGGGTTTTGCGGGTGGCTGCTCCATTCATACCAGCCGCCATCGTAAACGGAGACGTTTTTCCAGCCCATTGCCCGTGCGTACATAAAGGCCTCGGACGCCCGCCAGCCGGTACCACAGTAGAATGCAACCTGCTGTTCTGGCAGGATATTCCACGTTTTCCACATCGCGGTAATATCGTCGGCGCTACGCATGGTGCCGTCCGGGTTATGGAAGTCTTCCATGTGTGTGGCATCACTGCCGGCATGGCCCCAGCGCGCACCGGCGATTTCACCTTTTGGCTTAATGTAGCTGTAGCCGCTGGTGACACCGGTGAACTCAGGCCAGGAACGGATACTGACCAGCGAAGCATCCTGACGATGCAACATTCCGCGGGCTTGTTCCATATCGACCATCAACTGCGGCTGGCCGGGTACCGGTGCGCCAAAGTCGGGGGCGGGTTTCACGTCGGCTGGCGTACCTCGTTCAACAGGCAGCCCGGCGTCTGACCAGGTTTTCCAGCCGCCGTCCAGAATGCGCACATCCTTCACCCCCGCGTAGAGCATGATCTGCGCAACGCGTGCGGCGGCATAGACGTCACGGCCGTAGAGGATCACCGTGGTGTCGTGGCGGATCCCGTGTTTGGCCAGCATCGCTTTGAGTTTGTCATCAGAGACTTTATTCCACAGCGGCTCGCTTTCAACCTCATTGGTATCAATGTAGCCTGCACCCGGAATATGGCTCAGCAGGTAGTATTTTGGTGCTCCCCAGCCCGCTTCAAGCACTTTCCAGTCTCCCGAAGGGGCGGCAACAACCGACTTTTTCTGCTGTAACTGATGCAACCACTGCGGGTAAACCAGTTGCCCGAAGTGCGGTAAACGTTGCAGGCGATCAGCGGTTTGCAGCGCATCGCTTAACAGTGAGATACGGCGATATCCGGCTTTTTCCAGGCGCGCCTGTATTGCCTTGTTGTCGGCATCGCTGCCGTACAGCGCGATTGCCGTTTCAGGCGTGAGCTGGTGCTGCTTCGCCCAGCTGGCAAGTTGCTCGTCGCTCATTGCGACAAGCCAGGAGGCAGAGAGGTTAAGCGCCGCAGGTTCATGCCCGGATGTGCCGGTCAGGGTTTGCGGCCAGCCGTTGTAGAACGCACTGGCGCGGGTATCGATCACCGCGCCATGCTGTTGCTGGATCTGTGCCAGAGTAAGGGAGTGGGGCATCTCAGCCGCCAGAGAGGACATTGAAGCGAGGCCGCAAAGCAGGGCCAGCGCAGTCAGTTGAGAAACACGTTTCATCGAAAAGCCTGACGTCAGTAAAAGAGGGGCTCATTGTTATCTCACCTGAAACAGAAAACATTGCGTTAGCACAGGGCCGGGGCGTTTATTGCCAGCGAGAAAGCTGGATAACGTCACCCCCGGGCGGGATATCCTCTTCATCATGCGTGACCAGCACTACCGGAATATTGCGCGCACGAACGGCATCGAAAACCCAGGCCCGAAACGATGCGCGTAGCGTTTTATCAAGACGACTGAAGGGTTCGTCCAGCAGCAGCGCCTGCGGTTGCGCGAGCAAAGCGCGCAGCAGGCTCACCCTGGCGCGCTCTCCACCAGAAAGCGTTGCCGGATCGCTGGCGTAGTGTCCGGCCAGCCCCGCAGAGTGCAGCGCATGTTGTACGTCGTCATTGCGCCGTTGTCCGGTAATTTGCGCAGGCAGGGCCAGCATCAGGTTTTGTCCCACGCTAAAGCTGTCAAACAGCAGGGCATCCTGAAATAAAATCCCCAGCCCGCGCTTTTCGACCGGAAGCGTGTCGCAGCGTTTTTCATCCAGCCACAGCTCGCCCTGAGCGTTAAAATCCGCAGACAGTGCGCCGATCATCCAGGAAAATAGCGTGGATTTACCGCTGCCGGATGGCCCCATCAGCGTCACGATCTCTCCGCGCGGCACGCTGAAGTTAACCTTGCGAAAAAGCGGCTCGATGGTGAGATTGTTCACGCTCAGCATTAACGTAGTCCTTGTCGGTAGCGGCCCGCAAGCCGGGATAAGAGTGCGGCAATACCAAAGAGTGTGCCCGTCAGTAAAAGCAGACCAAGCGCGCGGTTAGCGAGAATGGCTGGGCTGCCACCGCTGCTGAGCGCTACAGCCTCTGTCGTGAGCGTGGCAAAGCGTCCGGTACCCACCCACAGGGTAGGCATGTACTGCGCCATGCTGACGGAAAACCCCGTCGCGATGGCAAGTAACGCCGGGCGAGCCAGCAGCGGGCATTTGACTAACCAGAAAATTTTAGCGCGCGACCAGCCCAGCGTTCTGGCAATCAGTATGAGTCGCGGGTCAATTCTGCGCCAGGCGGGCTGAAGCACCAGCAACATCCAGGGCACGACCCAGAGCAAATGACTCCACAGGACGGCGGCATACTGCCCGTCGATCCCGAGTTGCAACGCAACAAGGTATTGCCCGAACACCAGCGGTAATGCCGGAAGCGCCAGCGGGAGCCAGATCCAAAAGGCTCCACGTTGCGGCCGCCATTCCAGCCACAGCACGAGAACGATCAGCGCCAGCAGGCTGGATGCCATGCCCAGAGATAAACTCGTGGCGTAAGGCGCGAGGGCGGTATCACTGCCCCTGGCAACTAAAACCAGCACCAGCGTACAAAACAGCCCGCAGCCGGGCACTAACCAGCCGAGCGTTTTGACCGGCACAGCATGGTGGCTGCTATGACGAACGCCGCTGACATCCGGCAACGTTCGACGCCACAGTTTCCAGATGCCCAGCCCGGCCGCGGCCAGGATCGCCAGCAGCAACAGTAACAGCAGGCATAATAACGTCCCTCTGATTTGCTGTTCAGCGTCACCCTGGTTCAGCCACTGCCAGGCCAGCACCGCAAGCGTCGGGGGATTCCCGGGCCCGAGCACGATGGCCACATCAACAACCGATAGTGACCATGCCAGCACGGCAAGCATCACGGCACCCAGCGCGGGAGCAATGACCGGAAGAACAAGCCAGTACAGGCGCTGAATACGCCCGTAGCCAAAGCTCTGTAAGACCACATTTTGCTGCGCCAGCTGTTTTTCCGGCAACACGGCGTAAATGGCCCACAGGACGAACGCACTCTCTTTGATCGCGAGCGTCAGCCCTAATCCGATACCTGCGCTGTCCTGCTGGGGTGATAAAAAAGTAACGTACTGATAAAACAGCCCACCTTCTGCAAAAACCAGCAGGGCGCTGGTGGCGAAGGCAACGTGAGGTATAGCCAGCATCCACGGCAGGCGTGTGCTTAACTGATGCCAGCGCTTGCCAGGCCAGAGGGCGGCAACCAGGCCCAGGGCGATAAACAGTGAGCCTGCCGTGGCAATCAGGGTCGATACCAGCGTGGCGATAAATGCCTGGGGCAACTGAGGGTCATTCAGCAGGGATTGCCAGTTGGCGACAGAAAACGCTGGCGTTATCAGCATCACGCCAGCCGGGAACAGCGGCACATAAATGACCGCCATTGCCAGCCAGACACAGCCGCTCAGCGCGTGCCGTAGCGGCGCAGCCATTCCTGCTCCAGCGCATTAACCCAGGCGGCGTGCGGCTCAGCCAGCATATTTGGTAGCCCGGCGATGGTGTGGGCGTTCAGCTGTGCTGCTTCGGCCGCCGGTAATTTCCGGGCATCCAGTACGCTCGGGTCGCCCCAGATGGCGGGATCGGCTTTACGCGTCTGTGCGGCGGGGGAAAGCAGGAAGTTAGCCACCACTTTCGCGCCCGCACTGGCCGAGGAGTTTGCCGGGATAGCAACAAAATGGACGTTGCCAATCATCCCGCTCTCAAAGCCAAAGCTGTAGCTGTCGGCAGGCAGCTCACCGCTGGCCACTTTTTGCCGGGCGTGAGCGGGGTTAAACGTCAGCGACAGATTCAGGTTACCGCTGGCGAGCAGCGCATCCATACGTGCCGGTGAGGGCGGAAAATCCTTCCCTTCACGCCACAGCAGTGGATGCAGTGTATCGAGATAGCGCCACAGCGGGGCGGTCACTTCGGCAAAAGTGCGTTTATCCGGCGCGGTTTTTAGCGCATCCGGCTGGGTGGTAAGCGTCAGCAGAAGCTGTTCAAGAAAGGCGGTGCCGGTAAAATCGGGCGGGCGCGGATAGGTGACTTTGCCGGGATGACTTTTGGCATATTCCAGCAACGCCTGCGGATCGCGCAGCGACGCCGGGGTGCTTGTATGACGAGCGATAAAGGTCAGCTGTGCGCCGCCCCAGGGGGATTCTGCGCCGTCTGTGGCAATGGAAAAGTCTTCCGTTACCGGCTTGCGGGTATCCACAAATCGCCACGCAGGGAGCGTTTGCGCCCACTGGGTTTGCAGTAAACCGGCCTCTTTTAAGGTGCGGAAATTTTCACCGTTCACCCACAGAAGATCGACCGACCCGTTGGTTTCCCGCCCGGCGGCATGTTCGGTCTGGATACGTTTAACCGCATCGGCCGCATCCGCCTGGTGGACGATTTTCAGGTCGATGGCGTAGTGCGATTTCATCTCGCCGCTTACCCAGTCGAGGTAGCGGTTCACCGCCGGGTCGCCGCCCCAGGCATTAAACCAGACGGTTTGCCCGCGGGCCTGGTGTTGGATGTCTTGCCAGCTATCCGCGGCAAAGGATGAGCTTGCCAGCAGCAGGCCTGTCAGAAACGCGCAAAAACGCACACGGCGCATAATGCCTCCCTGTTTAATGCAAAGAGTGAAAGTAGCGAGAAAACAGCCAGCGAGTGACCAGCGGTAATAACCCCAGTAGTGTAAAGGCGATTATCATTCCCGGCGACAGAATATCGCGCAGGGAGGTCAGTTTTCCCAGCTCGCGTCCGGCATTAAGAAAGATAGCCGTGGCGGGCAGCATGGCAAGCTGGCTTACCCACCAGTAACGCCACACGCCAAGACGGGTCAACCCGGCGAGCAAGTTGACCACGAAAAAGGGGAACAGCGGCATCAGGCGAAGCGCAAAAAGGTAATAAGCACCATCGCGGTTCATCCCAGTATTAACGGTATTCATCTGTTGAGAAAAGCGCTGCTGCACCCAGTCGCGAAGCAGATAACGGCTTACCAGCATTGCCAGTGTGGCGCCAAGCGTGGACGCAAACGAAACCAGCACAATCCCTTGCCATAGGCTGAACAGCGCACCACCCAGTAACGTCAGAATGGCCGCCCCGGGAATAGACAGAGCAGATACCACCACATACACCGCGAAATAGAGTGCCGCGCTTTGCCACGGGGAGTGTGCAACCGTGGCCTGCAACGCCTGGTGATGGGTTCGTACTGAATCGAGGGAAAGCATTTCCGGCGGCAGAAAGGAAAATGCCAAAACAAAGGCGCCCAGAAGGGCGCACAGGAAGAGGATTTTTCGAATGTTCACATGCAGTTACAGTTTGAATTTAGCCCACACCGGCGCGTGGTCAGACGGTTTTTCCATACTGCGGATGTCATAATCGATACCGGTTTCAACGCAGCGATCGGCCAGCGGAGAGCTTGCCAGCAGCAGGTCTATACGCAGACCACGGTTGTCATCAAAACCTTTGGAGCGGTAGTCAAACCATGAGAAGCGATCCTGTGCTTCCGGGTTAGCCGCACGGAAGGTATCTACCAGGCCCCAGTCCATCAGACGCTGCATCCACTCGCGCTCTTCCGGCAGGAAAGAACATTTCCCGGTGCGCAGCCAGCGTTTACGGCTGTCTTCGCCGATCCCGATATCCAGATCCGTAGGGCTGATGTTCACATCACCCATAATCAACACCGGGTTGGTCTTGTTTAACTCGGTGTTCAGATAATCCTGTAAGTCCTGATAAAACTTCGCTTTAGCCGGGAACTTGGTTGGGTGGTCACGGCTTTCTCCCTGCGGGAAATAGCCATTGATCACCGTGATATTTCCCAGCGGAGAGGGGATCTCCGCCATGATGATCCGGCGCTGGGCTTCTTCATCATCACCCGGGAAGCCGCGACGTACGGAAACCGGCGTTTCTTTGGTCAGCAGCGCGACGCCATAATGGCCTTTTTGCCCGTGATAGAAGACGTTGTAACCCAGTTTTGCTACCTCTTCGAGAGGGAACATATCGTCGTGAACTTTTGTCTCCTGTAGGCCAATCACATCCGGTTGATGTTGCTCAACGATGGCTTCCAGTTGGTGAGGGCGGGCACGCAGGCCGTTGATATTAAAAGAGACAAATTTCATAGTCGCTGCCAATGCAAGGTGAATAGTGCATGGATGGTAGCAGAATTTGGCGCATCTGTTACCGGGTATGACCAATAACTGCGACAGATAATGCCAACGGTGCAAAATTTGCACCATTCCAACGCGTCACGCCCTCAAACGGTGCGTAAATGGCAAATAAATTTCGCTGGCGATCACAATTCCAGAATTATATTTGGCCTGTGAATAGTCTTTCACGTTTTCGTTCGGCAAACCGCCGCTTATCGTAAAAATATTCACTTTTTATGCAATAACAGTGAATAACTCCATATCGTAACTTGTTGATATTCTGTCATCTCATCCCTTTTATGCACTTTTATCGCTGGCTGGCACGAACTCTGCAATCTACATTCACAGTGCAAACACTCAATTATTTAACATTTAAACAACCTTTTATTTACCGGATGAGGTCGCTATGTCTCTGTCAATTACGCGTGAAAATTTCGATGAATGGATGATGCCGGTTTACGCTCCGGCGGCTTTTATTCCGGTTCGTGGGGAAGGCTCGCGCCTGTGGGATCAGCAGGGCAAAGAGTATATCGACTTTGCGGGCGGGATTGCGGTAAACGCGCTGGGCCATGCGCACCCGGCGCTGCGTCAGGCGCTGAACGATCAGGCGGCGAAGTTCTGGCACACCGGTAACGGCTATACCAACGAGCCTGCGCTGCGTCTGGCGAAAAAATTGATTGATGCCACCTTTGCAGAAAAAGTCTTTTTCTGTAACTCCGGGGCAGAAGCCAACGAAGCGGCGCTGAAGCTGGCGCGTAAATATGCCCATGATAAATTCGGCGCGCATAAGAGCGGTATTGTCGCCTTTAAGAACGCCTTCCACGGCCGCACGCTCTTTACGGTGAGCGCGGGCGGTCAGCCGTCCTATTCGCAGGATTTTGCGCCACTGCCGCCGGATATCCGCCACGCCATTTACAACGATCTGCAATCCGCCGCAGAGCTGATTGACGATACCACCTGTGCGGTGATTGTTGAGCCGATGCAGGGCGAAGGCGGCGTGCTTCCGGCGCAAAAAGCCTTCCTGCAAGGGCTGCGTGAGCTGTGCGATCGTCATAACGCCGTGCTGATTTTCGATGAAGTGCAGACCGGGGTTGGCCGTACCGGCGAGCTGTATGCCTATATGCACTACGGCGTGACGCCGGACGTACTCTCTACCGCTAAAGCGCTGGGCGGTGGCTTCCCTGTCGGGGCGATGCTGACTACCGATAAATTCGCCAGCGTGATGACAGTGGGCACCCACGGGACCACCTACGGCGGTAACCCGCTGGCCTCTGCTGTGGCCGGTCAGGTACTGGATATCATCAATACGCCAGAAGTGCTCAATGGCGTGAAGCAGCGCCATGACTGGTTTGTTGAGCGTCTGAATGCCATCAACAGCAAGACGGGTTTGTTTAAAGAGATCCGCGGTCTGGGGCTGTTAATTGGCTGCGAACTCACGCCGGAATTTGCCGGAAAAGCTAAACTTATTTCACAGGAAGCAGCAAAAATGGGCGTGATGGTGCTGATTGCCGGTGCCAACGTGGTGCGGTTTGCCCCTGCGCTTATCGTCAGCGAAGAAGAGGTTAAAACCGGTTTAGACCGTTTTGCGCTGGCCTGTGAACATGTGAAGTCCGGGGTGTCATCATGATGGTCATCCGTCCCGTTGAGCGTGGCGATCTCGCCGGGCTCATGCTGCTTGCCGGAAAGACGGGAGGCGGGTTGACCTCGCTTCCTGCTGATGAAAAAACGCTGTCGGCGCGCATTGAGCGCGCCCTGCATACCTGGCAGGGGACGTTGCCAAAAAGCGAACAGGGCTATGTGTTCGTGCTGGAAGATACTGAAACGGGAACCGTTGCCGGGATTTGTGCCATCGAGGTAGCCGTCGGGCTCAACGATCCGTGGTACAACTACCGCGTTGGTACCATGGTTCATGCATCGAAAGAGCTGAACGTCTATAACGCGCTGCCAACGCTCTTTCTCTGTAATGACCACACCGGCGCCAGCGAGCTTTGCACTCTGTTCCTGGATCCGGCCTGGCGCAAAGAGGGTAACGGGTATCTGCTGTCGAAATCGCGCTTTATGTTTATGGCCGCGTTTCGCGATCGTTTTAATGAAAAAGTGGTTGCCGAGATGCGCGGCGTTATCGATGACAAAGGGTATTCCCCGTTCTGGGAAAGCCTGGGCGAGCGCTTTTTCTCAATGGAGTTCAGCCGTGCGGATTATCTGTGCGGCACCGGGCAGAAAGCCTTTATTGCCGAACTGATGCCTAAACATCCTATTTATACCCATTTCCTGAGCCCCGAAGCGCAGGCGGTGATCGGCGAAGTGCATCCGCAAACTGCGCCTGCCCGCGCGGTGCTTGAGAAAGAAGGTTTCCGCTACCGCAACTATGTGGACATCTTCGACGGTGGGCCAACGCTTGAGTGCGATATCGATCGGGTTCGTGCGATCCGTAAAAGCCGTCTCGTGGGCGTTTCTGAAGGCCAGCCCGCACCGGGTGAGTGGCCAGCCTGCCTGGTAGCCAATGAGCACTATGACAATTTCCGCGCCATGCTGGTCCACACTAACCCGAAATGTGAACGTCTGGTGCTGACACCAGCTCAGCTGGATGCCCTGAAATGTAATGCCGGCGACACGGTTCGCCTGGTGAGACTCTGCCCTGAGGAGAAAACAGCATGAGTTTATGGATTAATGGTGACTGGGTAACGGGCGAAGGCGAACAACGCGTTAAAACCAATCCGGTGGGCAAAGAGGTGCTATGGCAGGGGAACGATGCCAGCACCGCACAGGTGGAACAGGCCTGTAAAGCGGCCAGACGCGCGTTCCCGGCCTGGGCCAGGCAGCCCTTTACCGTGCGCCAGGCGATAGTTGAGAAATTTGCCACGCTGCTCGACGCCAACAAAGCTGAGCTGACCCGCATTATTGCATCGGAAACCAGTAAACCACGCTGGGAAGCCGCCACTGAAGTCACGGCGATGATCAATAAAATTGCCATTTCAGTGAAGGCTTACCATACCCGTACCGGTGAGCAACAGACAGAGATGCCGGATGGTGCGGCCACCCTGCGCCACCGTCCGCACGGTGTGCTGGCGGTGTTTGGACCGTACAACTTCCCGGGCCATCTGCCGAATGGACACATTGTGCCTGCGCTGCTGGCGGGCAATAGCGTGATTTTTAAACCCAGCGAGTTAACGCCGCTGACCGGTGAAGCCGTGGTCAAACTCTGGGAGCAGGCTGGCCTGCCGCCAGGTGTGCTGAACCTGGTGCAGGGCGGACGTGAAACGGGCCAGGCGCTGAGCGCACTTAGCGATATCGACGGCTTGCTGTTTACCGGCAGCGCCGGAACCGGGTATCAGCTGCATCGCCAGCTGGCGGGGCAGCCGGAGAAAATCCTTGCGCTGGAAATGGGCGGTAACAACCCGCTGATTGTTGAAGATCCCGATGATATTGATGCCGCAGTGCATCTCACCATTCAGTCCGCCTTTATTACCGCCGGGCAGCGCTGCACCTGTGCGCGTCGTCTGCTGGTAAAACGTGGTGCGCAGGGTGATGCATTCCTGAAACGTCTGGTTGAAGTCACGGCACGTCTGGTGCCCGCAAAATGGGATGCCGATCCGCAGCCGTTTATTGGCGGATTGATCTCCGAGCAGGCGGCGCTGAACGTGCTGAAAGCCTGGCAGGATCACGTGGCGCGTGGGGCGAAAACGCTGCTGGAGCCGAAGCAGGTGCAGGCGGGTGCTTCGCTGTTAACGCCGGGCATTATTGAGATGAGTGGCGCGAGCAACGTACCGGATGAAGAGGTCTTTGGCCCGCTGCTGTGCGTCTGGCGTTATGACAATTTTGACAGCGCCATTGTGATGGCGAATAACACCCGTTATGGCCTGTCGAGCGGATTGATTTCCCCGCAGCGGGAAAAATTTGACCAGTTGCTGCTGGAAGCGCGAGCCGGGATTGTGAACTGGAATAAACCGCTTACCGGCGCGGCAAGTACCGCACCGTTTGGTGGCGTGGGTGCATCGGGTAACCATCGTGCGAGCGCGTGGTATGCCGCAGATTATTGCGCGTGGCCGATGGCTAGCCTTGAAACACCCGCGCTGACGCTGCCGGAAACGTTGAACCCGGGTCTGGATTTTACGCAGGGGAATGGCCATGAAAGCGCGTGAAGTTAACTTTGACGGGCTGGTGGGGCTTACGCACCACTACGCCGGGCTGTCGTTTGGCAATGAGGCCTCGACAAAGCACCGTTTTCAGGTTTCTAACCCGAAGCTGGCGGCAAAGCAGGGGCTTCTGAAAATGAAAGCGCTGGCGGATGCCGGGTTCCCGCAGGCGGTGATCCCGCCGCAGGAGCGCCCGAACGTGCCGGTATTGCGTCAGCTGGGGTTCAGCGGCAGTGATGAACAGGTTATCGAGAAGGCCGGGACGCAGGTGCCTTATCTGCTCTCCGCCGCCAGTTCTGCATCTTCGATGTGGGTGGCGAATGCCGCAACCGTTGCGCCTTCAGCGGATACACTGGATGGTAAAGTGCATCTGACCGTTGCAAACCTGAATAACAAATTCCATCGCGCCACTGAAGCGGAAACCACCGAGCGTGTCCTGCGCGCCATTTTTAGCCATGATGCGCATTTTAGTGTGCACCCGGCGCTGCCGCAGGTGGCGATGTTTGGTGATGAAGGCGCCGCTAACCACAATCGCCTGGGCGGGGATTACGGTGAGCCGGGTCTGCAACTCTTTATCTACGGGCGTGAAGAGGGCGGCGGTACGGCGCCGTCTCGCTATCCGGCGCGTCAGACGCTGGCCGCAAGCCAGGCGGTAGCACGGCTGAACCAGGTTAACCCGCAGCAGGTGATTTTTGCCCAGCAAAACCCGCATGTTATCGATCAGGGCGTGTTCCATAACGACGTGATTGCCGTCTCTAACCGCCAGGTATTGTTCTGCCATGAACAGGCGTTTGCGCATCAGGACAAACTCCTGGCCACGCTGCATGAACGCGTGCCCGGCTTTATGCCGGTGCAGGTGCCAACGGACGCGGTAAGTGTGCAGGATGCTGTCGAAACCTACCTCTTTAATAGCCAGCTGTTGAGCCGGGATGACGGCAGTATGGTGCTGGTGCTGCCGCAAGAGTCGCGCAATCACGCCGGCGTGTGGCGTTATCTGAGCGAACTGGTGAAGGCGGATAACCCTATCGATGAATTGCGGGTCTTTGACCTGCGTGAAAGCATGGCAAATGGCGGTGGGCCGGCATGTCTGCGTCTGCGGGTGGTATTGACCCCGCAGGAGATGCAGGCGGTTAACCCTGCGGTAGTGATGAATGAAACGCTGTTTAACACCCTGAATAACTGGGTGGACAGATACTACCGCGACAGGTTAACGCAGGCTGATCTGGTCGACCCACAACTGTTGCGTGAAGGGCGTGAGGCGCTGGATGACCTCACCACGATTCTGCACCTGGGCTCTGTTTACCCGTTCCAGCGTTAAAGGAGCTGTTATGGAGAATTTACTGGCGCTGACGCTGGCGGACGAAACACCCGATCAGCATGAAGGTGACGGCCCCTCGTTCCACTGGCGGTGGCTGGGGCGGGGTGTTCTTGAACTGACACCGCAGGAGGTAAGCGAGCGGTCACTGGTGCTCTCCTGCGGAATTCATGGCAACGAAACTGCGCCGGTTGAGATTGTCGATTTGTTGTTACACGCGCTGTATCGCGGTGATGTCGCCCTGCATTGTCGGCTACTGGTGGTATTAGGAAACCCCCAGGCGCTGGCGCAAAACAAACGTTATGTCGTGAGCGACATTAACCGGATGTTTGGTGGCCGCTGGTCGCAGTTCCCGCAAAGTGATGAAACCGACCGTGCGCAGTGGCTGGAAAATGTGGTGACAGACTTTTTCGCCACTGCCGGGGAAAACCGCTGGCATCTCGATCTGCATACGGCGATCCGCGCTTCATACCATGTGCGATTTGGCGTTTTACCGCAGCGTAATCAGCCGTGGGATGAAGAATTCCTGACCTGGCTGGGCGATGCGGGCCTGGAGGCGCTGGTATTCCATCAGTCGCCTGGCGGGACCTTTACCCACTTCACCTGTGATAATTTTGGCGCGCTGTCCTGTACGCTGGAGCTGGGCAAAGCGCTGCCGTTTGGCCAGAACGATCTCTCACGTTTTGCCCCTACGCATCTGGCGCTGCGGGCGTTGCTGGGAGGAACGTCGCCAGAACATTGCCAGGAACATGTTGAGCGCTATCGGGTGGTGCAGCAGATCACGCGGCGCAGCGATGCGTTTCAGCTGCACATGGCCGCGCACACGCTAAACTTCACGCCGTTTCGTCAGGGGGTTTTACTGGCAGAGGATGGCGATGAGCGTTATGAAGTACATGAGAAAACAGAGTATGTGCTGTTTCCAAACCCGTCCGTGGCATTTGGCCTGCGGGCAGGGTTGATGCTGGAGAAAATGCGTTAATACCGTTGCGGCCCATAGCAGCAGGCTGCGGGCCGCAGTCCTGATGAGTTATTTTCACTGCCACTAACAAACTTATTTTCTTAGCTATTATTGCGGAGTGCCGTTTTTTGCAGATTATTCCTGGTTAATTGCTTTTAAAATAATCATCGATTGTATATACTCCTTCATAATCCCTTTAAAATCACTGTGTTGTATATTTTCGTTTCAACTCTCCATGCTTTATCCTTAATTTCTCCACATTTGGCGATAATTTGTTTTTTACACTTTCATTGTTTTACCGTTGCTCTGACTTATTGACGATAAACCCCGTAAAGTTAATCTCGTCAACACGGCATAGCGCCGAAGAATAACTGAAAGTAAGGAAATAAATTATGCGTAAGTTAACTGCACTGTTTGTTGCTTCTACCCTGGCTCTGGGCGCTACCAGCATGGCGTTCGCCGCAGATACCGCGACCACCACGACTGCCGCACCAACCGAAGGCAAAATGATGATGCATCATAAAGGCAAGCCGGGGATGCACCACGACATGATGTTTAAAGACCTGAACCTGACCGATGCACAGAAACAGCAGGTTCGCGACATCATGAAAAGCCAGCGTGACCAGATGAAACGTCCGCCGCTGGAAGAACGCCGCGCGATGCATGACATCATCGCCAGCGACAGCTTCGATAAAGCGAAAGCCGAAGCGCAAATCGACAAAATGGCTGAGCAGCACAAAGCCGGAATGCTGGCTCGCATGGAAACTCAGAACAAGATCTACAACATTCTGACGCCGGAACAGAAAAAACAATTTAATGCCAATTTTGAGAAGCATCTGACAGAACGCCCGGCGCCGGAAGGTAAAATGCCAGCACCAACCGAATAATCGGTTCAACATCTTAAGACCGCCGGGATCCTGTCCACAAAAGCGCAAACGCTGTGGACAGGACCGGCGGTTTTTTCTTTTACAGCCTCTTGTCTGCCGCCAGAAGCGCGGTATCCTCCTGTAGTCGCTCCAGAGAATGTTCAGCAGAGTCATGGCGTTATTTTTTTCTTTACGCCCGTCTAAGGCCTGCGCGTTCTGCTGCCGATAATACGTCTGTGAGTTCCCAACGATAACAACCAAGAATGCAGCGATAGTGATATTGCTGCCCTGGCACATGTTGTGCCTTTCAGGAGTGGTGATGGAGTTCTTTGATATCCGTAAAATGCCGGTCAGTCTCTGGCGCAATGGTGCCGGCGAGACACGTGAAATTTGCTGTTTTCCTCCCGCGACGCGCGATTTTTCCTGGCGCGCCAGTATTGCAACTATCGCCAGCAACGGCGAATTCTCATCTTTCCCGGGGGTCGACCGGGTCATTACCCTGCTGGAAGGCGGGGAAGTGACGCTGGATGCCGGTCAGGCATTTTGCCATACCCTGAAGCACCACCAGCCCTTTAGCTTCGCGGGCGATCTGCCGGTGAAGGCTCTGCTCAGTGATGGCCAGATGTCGATGGACTTCAACGTCATGACCCGTCGGGATCGCTGTAAGGCGAAAGTGCGTGTGGCCGACCGTACCTTCACCACTTTTGCTTCACGTGGCGGCGTGGCGTTTGTGCTCAGCGGCGCCTGGCAGCTTGGCGATAAACTGCTGACGGCGGATCAGGGCGCCAGCTGGGATGACGGCACGCATACCCTGCGGCTGCTTGAATCCGAAGGCACGCTGCTGTTTGGTGAGATTATCTGGCTGGCAGGTCACTGAGTGAAATAACCTCATACTCGCCGGTGAATAATGGCTTACAGAGAATTTTGTAGCCATCGTGATCGAATCCGGCGGGTATGCGCAGTAATGTTGTCGCGTCGTCTAAACTATCGACCGCCCCCAACCATAGCCAGTTGTGGATGATGTGATATTGCGTCATTCCATCCCCGGTTTCTTTTAGCGCAATGGCGCCTTCCCACGGCCAGCAGGTGATGCTGATGGCCTCCAGCCCGGCAAGAAATCGTGCCTGGTGATCCGCAATACTCTCTTTTCCACAGCAGGCTCCGGCACAGCGCTTCAGCGCGGAGCGGAAACAGGCGCGGCCTCTGGTTGTGGCTTCAAGCCCCAGCAGGCTGTAACAGAGCTGGAGATCGTCAGCCAGCGTCTGCAACGTTTGCTGCGCGGCGCGTTTACTGGCAAACAGACCGTACAGGTTGGGCGTGTGCGCGAAATCGACGTCGCGTGCGTAAACCACCTGCGGCTTGTCGTTGATTACCTGTAAAGAGCAGAGCTGGCGATTGCGGCGCAGGCGTTTATTGAAAAGCGGTTGTTGTTCTTTAATCAGGCGGGCTTCAAGCAGCAGTGCGCCCAGCTCGCCAGCCGTCCGGATAAAGGTGACTCGCCGGGACTGGCGAAGCATTGCTGCCTCATCCGGCGTGCGGAAATGGGACATAACCCGGCTGCGAATATTAACGCTTTTGCCGATATACAGCGGCAGGGTGTCGCTTTCACCGTGAAAGAGATACACGCCTGGCTGTTTCGGTAATGCCTCAAGCCAGGGGCGAAGATGTTCGGGATATTCATAAATTGCCGCCGCTTCAAACTCAAGACGCGGGGCCGATTGACGCCTGCTCACATAGCACTCCGGATACTGTTTATGTATACAGTCTAGCAGGTGTGGGGTGGTTAAAAAAGAGGCTGTGGTTCAGGGGGATTACCGGGTGGCGTTTTTACTCACCCGGCAAAAGGTGACTATTTCTTCCAGAAATCGTCGAACACCGTAATCGGCGTGTGGCGCTTGTGCTCGGTTTTCAGGTACCAGCCTTCGATAATTTTCGCGATACCTGCATCCAGCGTTTTACCTTCCAGGTAATCGTCGATATTTTCGTAAGTTACACCCAGCGCGGCTTCATCCGGCAGGGAAGGGCGATCGTCTTCCAGGTCGGCCGTAGGGGCTTTCTTATATAAATGTTCCGGGCAACCGAGCGCGGCAAGTAACTGCTTACCCTGACGCTTGTTGAGGCGGAAGATAGGGTTAATGTCGGTACCACCGTCACCGTATTTGGTGAAGAAGCCGGTAACGGCCTCTGCGGCATGGTCAGTCCCGACCACCACCCCTTTGGTCATACCCGCAATGCTGTATTGCGCTTTCATACGCTCACGCGCTTTCTCGTTACCACGGACAAAATCGCTCAGCTCAATACCGGCCTCGCGCAGCGCTTGTTCACTCGCCAGCACTGATCCTTTGATGTTTACGGTAAGCACGCGGTCGGGCTGAATAAAGGTAATGGCGTCCTGGCAATCCTGTTCATCGGCCTGCACACCATACGGAAGGCGCACCGCAATAAATTGCAGCGCAACGTCTCCGGTTTCTTCACGCAGTTCTGAAATGGCCTGCTGGCACAGTTTGCCGGTCAGCGTGGAATCCTGACCACCACTGATGCCCAGTACTAGTGACTTCAGGAAAGGGTTCGTTTTTAAATAAGATTTTAAAAAATCGACGCTACGGCGGATCTCTTCCTGTGCATCGACCGCTGGCTTGACGCCAAGCGCCTGAATAATCTCTTGTTGCAGAGCCATTACGCCCTCCATATGCAGAACTAAACAGAATGTATGATCTGTTAAAACTAACCCTTTGGGCGTAAAACGACAAGGATCACAGTTTTGAGTGCGGGAATTTACGGCGATTTAGCAGGTTATCTTTGTTTTAGCGGAATCCTCCGAAATTCCTCTGGCGAAACTCGCAAAGTTGAACAATAGTACTTTTTATCCCATGCTTAGATAACACGCTGAAAAACAAGAGGACGGAATATGAACAAGAATGTAGCAGGAATTCTAAGTGCAGCGGCAGTTCTGACTATGCTGGCAGGGTGTACGGCTTACGATCGCACCAAAGATCAGTTCACTCAGCCTGTAGTGAAAGATGTTAAAAAAGGCATGACGCGTTCGCAGGTGGCTGCGATTGCCGGTACGCCTTCTTCTGAAATTACGATGATTCATGCAAAAGGTACCTGCCAGACCTATATCCTGGGTCAACGTGATGGTAAGGCTGAAACCTATTTTGTTGCTTTGGATGACACGGGACACGTGATCAATTCCGGCTATCAGACCTGTGCCGAATACGATACCGATCCGCAGGCACCTAAGGCGCAGTAACCCTGCTTGCCTGAGTATGTTAACAAACCGGCCAGATGGCCGGTTTTTTTATGTATAGGGAAATCTTATTTCTTTGCGCGAATTATTTGCCCGAAATGTGAAGGTAGTCAACAAGCCAGGTCAATGAGAGACAATTTGAGTCTGTTCAGAATTATCCCCTCTCTGTACCATTGCGTATACTCACTCCAACGACAAACAATGGTAAGCAAACCATCCGTCAGCCGGGATAGCGAGTCGAGTGAGAACGCGACGTCGGGTGGTTAAAAAGAGGGAAGTTACTATGGAAAAGAAACATATCTACCTGTTCTGCTCTGCGGGCATGTCAACCTCACTGCTGGTTTCTAAGATGCGTGCGCAGGCTGAAAAATATGAAGTCCCTGTGGTGATTGAAGCGTTTCCTGAAACGCTGGCGGGTGAAAAGGGCCAGAGTGCCGATGTTGTCCTGTTAGGGCCGCAAATCGCCTACATGTTGCCAGAAATTCAACGTCTGTTACCGAATAAACCGGTCGAAGTTATCGACTCGGGGCTGTACGGCAAGATCGATGGTTTAGGTGTATTGAAAGCTGCTGTTGCAGCAATTAAAAAAGCTGCTAATTAATCTTTTATTTTTCCCGTCAAAGAGTTATTTCACACACAATACGCCGTAACATGAGTTGCGGCATTTAAGGGTATTTTCCTATGAGTAAAGTCATCGCTTCACTTGAAAAGGTACTCCTTCCTTTTGCTGTTAAAATAGGAAAGCAGCCTCACGTTAATGCCATCAAAAACGGTTTTATTAAATTAATGCCGTTGACGCTGGCCGGGGCAATGTTCGTTTTAATTAACAACGTTTTTCTGAGCTTTGGTGAAGGTTCCTTCTTTTATTCATTAGGAATTCGGTTAGACGCTTCTACAATTGAAACCCTTAATGGTTTTAAAGCCATCGGCGGCAATGTATACAACGGTACGTTGGGTATTATGTCGCTGATGGCGCCATTCTTTATCGGGATGGCGCTGGCAGAAGAGCGTAAAGTTGATCCGCTGGCAGCGGGCTTATTATCCGTTGCTGCCTTTATGACTGTTACCCCTTACAGCGTGGGCGAAGCGTATGCTGTAGGCGCTAACTGGTTAGGTGGTGCAAACATTATTTCCGGTATTGTGATCGGTCTGGTGGTTGCAGAGATGTTCACCTTTATTGTCCGCCGCAACTGGGTTATTCGCCTGCCGGACAGTGTTCCTGAATCTGTTTCCCGTTCATTTTCCGCGTTGATTCCAGGCTTCATTATTCTCTCCATCATGGGGATTATTGCCTGGGCGCTTTCTCACTGGGGTACAAACTTCCACCAGATCATCATGGACTCTATCTCTACGCCACTGGCGTCAATGGGTGGCGTGGTCGGTTGGGCGTACGTGATTTTCACTTCTCTGCTGTGGTTCTTCGGCGTGCATGGTTCACTGGCATTGGCGGCGCTGGACAGCGGCATCATGACCCCGTGGGCACTGGAAAACGTAGCGCTTTACCAGCAGTACGGTTCCGTTGATGCGGCACTGGCAGCCGGTAAAACCTTCCATGTGTGGGCGAAGCCGATGCTTGACTCCTATATCTTCCTGGGTGGTACAGGGGCAACACTGGGTCTTATCATCGCGGTCTTTATTGTCTCTCGTCGCGCTGACTACCGTCAGGTTGCGAAGCTGGCGCTGCCATCAGGCATCTTCCAGATTAACGAGCCGATTCTGTTTGGTCTGCCAATCATCATGAACCCGGTAATGTTCATTCCATTCATCCTGATTCAGCCACTGCTGGCTGCCATTACCCTGACGGCGTATTACCTGGGCATTATCCCGCCAATCACCAACATTGCACCGTGGACAATGCCGGCAGGTCTGGGTGCGTTCTTCAACACCAACGGTAGCATCGCGGCTTTCCTGCTGGCGATATTCAACCTCGGGATTGCAACACTGCTTTACATGCCGTTTGTGGCGATTGCGAACAAAGCTGCAACCATCATCGATGAAGAAGAGAGCGAAGAGGATATTGCCCTCTCACTGAAATTCTAAGTTTGACCGGCGCGGGGTAACCCGCGCCAGCGAAAAGGAGCTAAAAGATGTTAGATTTGGATAGTATCGTTGCTGAAGAAACCGAAGAGAACGATCTGGAAGAAGTGGTGATGGGCCTTATCATCAATTCCGGACAAGCACGCAGCCTGGCGTATGCCGCACTCAAGCAGGCTAAGCAGGGCGATTTCGCCGCAGCGAAAACCATGATGGATCAGTCCCGTACCGCACTGAATGAAGCGCATCTGGTACAGACGAAGCTCATCGAAGGCGACCAGGGCGAAGGGAAAATGAAAGTGAGTCTGGTGCTGGTTCATGCCCAGGATCACCTGATGACCTCGATGCTGGCACGCGAGCTGGTGGCAGAGTTAATCGAGCTTCACGAAAAAATGCACTAAGTCAGAGTCGTAAGCAGGAGGTCAGCACGATGGAAATTAAAACCGCACTTGAGCAGCAACTGTTTAATGGCAAGAATTTTCACGTGGTTATTTACAACAAGACGGAGAGCGCCAGTGGCCTGCACCAGCATGACTACTACGAGTTCACGATTGTTCTGACCGGACGTTACTACCAGGAGATCAACGGTAAGCGTGTTCTGCTGGAGCGTGGTGATTTTGTCTTCCTGCCGATGGGCTCTTACCACCAGAGCTTTTACGAATTTGGCGCAACGCGGATCCTCAATGTCGGCGTCAGCAAACGCTTCTTTGAGAAACACTATCTGCCGCTGGTGCCGTTCTGCTTTGTGGCGTCGCAGGTGTATCGCGTTAAAAACGAGTTTATGACCTGGATAGAAACGGTCATTGCTTCGCTTAACTTCCGCGACAATGAGTTCGACGAATTTATTGAAACGGTAACCTTCTACGTGATGAACCGCCTGCGCCACCATCGTGAAGAGCAGCAGGTGATTGACGATATCCCGCAGTGGTTACGTGGCACCGTTGAGCTTATGCACGATAAAGGCCAGTTCAGCGACAATGCGCTGGAGAATATGGTGACGCTGTCAGGTAAATCTCAGGAATATTTAACCCGGGCAACTCAGCGTTATTATCGTAAGACGCCGGTGCAAATTATTAATGAGATCCGCATTAATTTTGCCAAAAAACAGCTGGAAATTACCAACTACTCTGTAACCGACATTGCTTATGAGTCCGGCTACAGTAGCCCCAGCCTGTTTATTAAAACATTTAAAAAATTCACCTCATTCACGCCTAACAGTTACCGGAAAAGCTTGACGGTAATTAATTGACTATCGGCGGTATTATCCGCCAGAAATATTGACGTAATTGCTTGCCCAAAATAGCGGGACGAGAGCGCTATACTTTGCAGGCGGTTAACCTGATACGTTAAGGGAGATATTATGCAACAGAAATTAAAAGTCGTGACCATTGGCGGCGGCAGCAGTTATACCCCGGAATTACTCGAAGGTTTTCTGAAACGTTATCATGAATTGCCGGTCAGCGAATTATGGCTGGTGGACGTAGAAGAAGGGCAAGAGAAGCTGAATATTATTTTCGAACTATGCAAGCGCATGGTCGAAAAAGCGGGCGTACCGTTAACCGTGCATAAAACACTGGATCGCCGTCTTGCACTGAAAGATGCCGATTTCGTGACGACACAGCTGCGAGTAGGCCAGCTGAAAGCCCGTGAGCTGGATGAGCGCATCCCACTGAGCCACGGTTATCTGGGCCAGGAAACCAACGGCGCGGGCGGTCTGTTCAAAGGTCTGCGTACCATTCCGGTGATTTTCGACATCATCAAAGATGTAGAAGAAATTTGTCCGAAGGCGTGGGTGATTAACTTCACCAACCCGGCAGGCATGGTGACTGAAGCCGTCTATCGTCACACCGGTTTTAAACGCTTTATCGGCGTGTGTAACATTCCGATCGGTATGAAAATGTTTATCCGCGACGTGCTGGAACTGCGCGACAGCGACGATCTCTCCATCGATCTGTTCGGCCTGAACCACATGGTCTTTATCAAGGATGTGATTGTTAACGGTAAATCGCGCTTTGCTGAACTGCTCGACGGCGTGGCTTCCGGTCGCCTGACCGCGGCATCGGTTAAAAATATCTTCGATCTGCCGTTCAGCGAAGGGCTGATCCGTTCCCTTAACCTGCTGCCATGTTCGTATCTGCTTTACTACTTCAAGCAGAAAGAGATGCTGGCCATCGAAATGGGCGAGTACTATAAAGGCGGTGCACGCGCGCAGGTAGTGCAGAAAGTTGAAAAACAACTGTTTGATTTGTACAAAGATCCAAACCTGAATGTGAAACCAAAAGAGCTGGAACAGCGCGGCGGGGCGTACTATTCAGATGCGGCCTGTGAAGTGATCAACGCTATTTACAACGACAAACAGGCCGAGCACTACGTCAACGTGCCGCACCACGGACACATCGACAATATCCCGGCTGACTGGGCGGTTGAGATGACCTGTATCCTCGGTCGCGACGGCGCGAAACCGCATCCGCGTATCACTCACTTCGATGACAAAGTGATGGGACTCATCCATACCATTAAAGGGTTTGAAGTGGCGGCAAGCAATGCGGCGCTGAGCGGCGAGCTGAATGACGTCCTGCTGGCGCTGAACCTGAGCCCGCTGGTGCATTCCGATCGTGACGCAGAACAGCTGGCGAGTGAGATGATCCTGGCGCATGAAAAATGGCTGCCAAACTTTGCTGCAACGGTTGAGAAGCTGAAGTTCAACCACCGTTAAGAGGGAGAACGATGGAAAACCTGCTGATCGTAAATGCCGACGATTTTGGCCTGTCGAAAGGGCAGAACTACGGCATCATTGAAGCCTGTCGTCGGGGTGTAGTGACCTCGACCACGACGCTTGTCAACGGCGAGGCGGTTGACCATGCGGCAGCGCTGAGCCGTGAAGTTCCGGAGCTGGGCGTGGGGATGCATTTTGTCCTCACGCTCGGGATGCCGATTTCACCGATGCCGGGGCTGACACGCGACGGACAGTTGGGGAAATGGATTTGGGAAATGGCTGAGCAGAATGCCTTGCCACTCGAGGAAATTACCCGTGAACTGGACTGTCAGTTCAACCGTTTTGTCGATCTCTTCGGTCGTGAACCGACGCACATTGATAGCCATCATCACGTGCATATGATCCCGGCGATTTTCCCGATTGTTGCGGATTTTGCCCAACGTAAAGGGGTGGCGATGCGCGTGGATCGTGACGTCCAGGCACTGCACGGGCTGTTGTTATCTTCTGCGGTGACGACCGACGGTTTCAGCAGCGCGTTTTATGGAGATGAAATTAGCGAAGCACTGTTTCTGAAAGTGCTGGATGATTCCGCCGCACGCGGTGAACGCTCGGTGGAGGTGATGGCGCATCCTGCGTTTGTCGACAACACCGTGCGCAAAAGCGCCTACTGCTGGCCACGCCTGGCGGAGCTGGATGTGCTGACGTCGGCGTCGCTGAAATATGCGATTGCCGAGCGCGGGTATCGTCTGGGGACGTTCGGGGATTTGTGAGTAAAAAAGCCCGGTGGCGGCTTCGCCTTACCGGGCCGACAAAACCAGTCGAAATGTAGGCCGGGTAAGCGCAAGAGCCACCCGGCTTTTTTTACGCCGGTATCTGGTCAATCTTACTGCTGCGCGACCACACGCGGTGCGCGGCAAGTAATTCAAACAGCTTCGTCGTAAATGCATCGTCGACGTTATCGCCTTCGACAATCCCTTCTTCGCCCTGAGCGGCCACCTTTAACAACGCTTTAAACTGGCGCGCTTCGCCTGCCAGCGCGATGGGTTTCAGGTGCTTATAAGCCTCCAGCAGATAATAAACGGCATCACCATTGTTGAGCAGGCTATCGATATCGCCACAAGGCACAATTACCGCATCCACGGTCAGGGAAGGCGCACCGGCAAAGGTTGCGGCAATCGGCAGTACTGAACCGTCATCGGCGGTCACTTCCCCCATACGGGAATAAAGCAGTTTAGCGTGTACGCCCTTCGTTTTGAGCGCCTGCATTATGCCCAGCACGTCGCTGGCCCGTGTTTTGTCGTTCAGCAAGATAGCCACCACGCGCCCCTTAATCGTGCCGCCCGGCACCGCATACAGGCTGAGGGACGGATCCTTCTTCAGCCCGTTGACGTCTTTTGGCGGTACGGCATTACGCTGCTCGTCGCTCAGGGTAATGCCGAGCTTATCGGCAACGCTCTGAGCCAGCTGAATATCGATATGTGCCAGCTGGTCGACAACGCGCTCGCGGATGTACGTTCGCACGACTTTGCTCAGTTCAAAGCTAAAGGCACCGATAATATGTTGCTGCTCAATCGGGGTCTGGCTGTTCCAGAACAGGCGAGGGTGCGCATAATATTCGCCAAACGATGGGCTTCGCTCACGGATTTTTGTCCCTTCAACACGCTCCGAATAAGACTCAAAACCGCCGCGTTGCGGGCCCGGTGGGGTTTCACGCGGCCAGTTATCGTTGATTGAATTTGGCTCATAGTTCGCCGGATTGGTATCGATATCCTGGCGATGCATCCCGTCACGCTGGAAATTATGATACGGGCAGGTAGGCCGGTTAATCGGGATCTCGTGGAAATTTGGCCCGCCAAGACGGCTGATTTGCGTATCGGTATAAGAGAACAGACGCCCCTGTAGCAGAGGGTCATTGGTGAAATCGAGTCCGGGAACGATATGTCCCGGGTGGAATGCCGCCTGTTCGTTCTCGGCAAAGAAATTGTCCGGGTTGCGATTGAGCACCATTTTGCCGACCAGTTGCACCGGAACCAGCTCCTCGGGAATAAGCTTGGTCGGATCCAGCAGATCGAAATCGAATTTGAATTCGTCCTCTTCCGGGATCAACTGAAGCCCAAGCTCGTATTCCGGGTAATCTCCCGCTTCGATGGATTCCCACAGTTCACGGCGGTGGAAATCCGGATCACGCCCGGTCAACTTTTGGGCTTCATCCCACACCAGCGAGGCTTTACCCGCAACAGGCTTCCAGTGAAAGCGCACAAAGGTGGCTTTACCTTCGGCGTTAATCAGGCGGAAGGTGTGAATACCAAATCCTTCCATCGTGCGTAAGCTTCGCGGAATGCCTCTGTCCGACATTGCCCACATGACGTTGTGCAGCGTTTCGGGTTGCAGTGAGACATAATCCCAGAACGTATCGTGCGCACTTTGTCCCTGCGGTATGGCCCAGTGGGGCTCCGGTTTTACCGCATGGACAAAGTCAGGAAATTTATGCGCATCCTGAATGAAGAATATCGGGGTGTTATTGCCAACCAGATCGAAAATGCCCTCGTCGGTATAAAACTTGGTCGCGAACCCGCGGATATCGCGCACCGTGTCTGCTGAACCTGCGCCACCCTGAACGGTGGAGAAACGGACAAAAACTGGCGTGATTTTTTCCGGGTCGGAAAGAAAGCCCGCTTTGGTGATCGCTTTCAGGCTTTTATAGGGCTGGAAATAACCATGCGCGGCTGAACCACGAGCGTGAACAATCCGCTCCGGGATCCGCTCGTGGTCGAAATGAGTTATTTTCTCCCGCAGGATAAAGTCCTCCAGCAGGGTTGGCCCGCGTGTCCCTGCGCGCAGGGAGTTCTGGTCATCGGCGATACGCACCCCCTGGTTGGTGGTGAGGGCAAAGTCTTCGCCGTTTTTGCGCTGAGCGTTCAGTGATTTCAGCTTCTCATTCCCCGTATCCGGGGATTTCAGGCTTCCTGATGCTGTAGGTTGTTCGCCTGGGGCTGACAGGCCGGGTGAGGGTTTATGCGATCCATCCGCAGGTGCGAGAGAGTCCATGCCCGGTTGAGATTCTTCAGTGCCATGAATGGGTGATTGATGTGTTTTATCTTTGTTCGACATTGCACGCGTCTCCTTTATTCATTGCTAAAAACCTTATTAAGGGTAGTACAATGTGATGACGTGGCTGGCGAACTCAGAGTTTTCAGATGCCATTGTTAACGAAAGAAGCTGTGTACAGCATGGAAGGCGCGACGCGTGGGGGAAGGATCGGCTATCATAGAATTTTCCTGTTTCCAGAATTTGCTTTAGTGAACCAGTCTCTTATGAAACCTCTTCGTCAACAAAACCGCCAGGTTATTAGCTATGTGCCCCGCGTTGAACCCGCTCCGCCTGACCATGCTCTGAAAGTGGATGGTTTTCGCGATGTCTGGCAGTTACGGGGTAAATACGTGGCCTTTGTGCTGATCGGCGAACATTTCCGTCGTTCCCCTGCGTTTACGGTGCCGGAATCGGCGCAGCGCTGGGCGGTACAGACCCGCCAGGATGAAGAGGTTGAAGAATAACAGCCATAAAAAAACCGCCATCAGGCGGTTTTTTTAATTCAGCAATGATTAACGGTGCGCCAGTTCGACGTCGTCTTCACTTTCCAGAATCGCCTTGTCAGTCTGCTTCAGCCACTGGCTGGTTAGCGTACCCGCGGTCATTGAGCCGCTTACGTTCAGTGCGGTACGGCCCATATCAATTAACGGCTCTACGGAAATCAGCAGCGCAACCAGAGTGACCGGCAGACCCAGTGCAGGCAGTACGATCAGCGCGGCGAAGGTTGCACCACCGCCCACACCAGCAACACCGGCGGAGCTCACGGTGACAATACCTACAAGCGTTGCAATCCACACCGGGTCGAGCGGGTTAATACCCACAGTCGGGGCAACCATCACTGCCAGCATTGCCGGGTACAGACCTGCACAACCGTTCTGACCGATGGTGGCACCAAAGGACGCAGAGAAGCTGGCGATAGATTCAGGCACACCCAGACGACGGGTTTGCGCTTCAACGTTCAGCGGGATGGATGCTGCGCTGGAACGGCTGGTGAAGGCAAATGTCAGTACCGGCCATACTTTGCGGAAGTATTTCAGTGGGCTAACGCCGTTCACACCCAGCAGGATGCCATGCACCACGAACATGATACCCAGACCCAGGTAAGAGGCAACCACAAAGCTACCCAGCTTAATGATGTCCTGTAAGTTAGAGCCAGCAACGACTTTGGTCATCAGAGCCAGAACACCATAAGGCGTTAACTGCATCACCAGACGCACCAGCTTCATTACCCAGCTTTGCAGGGTATCGATAGCTGTCAGAACGCGTTCACCTTTCGGGGCATCGTCTTTCAGCAGTTTCAGCGCTGCCACACCCAGGAAGGCCGCGAAGATAACCACGCTGATAATGGAGGTTGGATTCGCACCGGTCAGGTCAGCAAACGGGTTCTTCGGAATGAAGGAGAGCACCATTTGCGGAACGGTCAGGTCGGCGACTTTGCCCACGTAGTTAGACTGAATGGCAGCCAGACGCGCGGTTTCAGCAGAGCCTTGCACCAGACCTTCTGCGGTCAAACCAAACAGGTTGGTCACCAGAACACCCACCAGCGCGGCAATTAGCGTAGTGAACAGCAGCGTACCGATGGTCAGGAAGCTGATTTTACCTAACTGAGTGGCGTTATGCAGACGTGCAACCGCACTCAGAATGGAAGCAAACACCAGCGGCATCACGATCATCTGTAGCAGCTGTACGTAGCCGTTACCCACGATGTTGAACCACTGAATAGAGTCTTTCAGTACCGGATTATCTGAGCCATAAATTGCCTGTAACACCAGACCAAATACGACACCCATACCCAGACCGATCAGTACTTTCTTCGCCAGGCTCCACTGTTTGTGGCGCGCCTGAGCAAGAAGCACTAGCAAAATAGCGAACACAACGACGTTCGCGATGAGTGGAAAGTTCATCCCCGTTCTCCTGATTTATTATGTGGTCGGTTTTACCGAACCTGTTGGCGCAAGGTTAGCAGAAGTGTGATGTAGCGCTTATATCCAAATGGAATGGGTTATGACAAATGTGTTTAATTTGCGGGTTTAATGTTCAATTTGGTTATTAATAAATCGATTGAACTGAAGTTGCAGCGAATTGATCATCTGGGAAGACCAGCGAACTGCACCATTTTCGGGCAAGGTTTGCGGCATCCACACGGCATAGGCGAAGAGCGCCATGCACAAAACGCGCTCCAGCTGGTTACCTTTCTGTGGCGCCAGGATCGGCAGGCGGAACCGCCAGCGACACGGCCACAGCAACGGCACACCCGCAGGGGTCAGCATATCGGCGAGAATATGGCTCAGATAGCCGAGTACCATGCCCTGAATGGCATCTGCGGGCACTATCCAGCTTTCAGGAACCTTTAAATAGAAGAGGGTCAACAGACCGAACACGGCCAGCAGGCTATGAGTGAATCCCCGGTGACCAAACGCCCGGGCGATGGGTTTGGAAACCCACTTCAACCGCTGTCCGAGAAATGATTTAGGGTGATCGATATCGGGTAACAGGCAGGTCAGCACTGCTGAAGGTACAATATGCCACCAGTCACCCTGGGCAAGCACGGGCGTTAGCTCAGCGTTTTTGGCAAACACTGCGCAAGCAATAGAAAAAAGCAGGTGGCCTTCCGCCGTCATGATAAAACCCAGAAAACTGTCAATTCATACAGTATAGGGTTTTTATACAGTGGGCGGAAGAGGTGACGGTGTAACTCTTTGTCACAAAACGACGTTAACGCGCGAGCCAGCCACCATCAACGGCTAAGGTGTGACCATTAATGTAGTCTGATGCCGATGACGCCAGGAATACCACCGGGCCTTGCAGATCGTCGGGCAATCCCCATCGCCCCGCAGGAATACGGTCCAGGATCGCCTGGCTGCGTTGCTCATCATCACGTAACTGCTGCGTATTGTTGGTGGCCATATAACCTGGCGCAATGGCATTGACGTTAATCCCCTGAGCCGCCCATTCGTTTGCCAGTAGGCGTGTGATGCCAAGCACGCCGCTTTTCGAGGCCGTATAAGAGGGAACGCGGATACCGCCCTGGAACGAGAGCATGGAGGCTATGTTGATGATTTTACCGCCCTGGCCCTGGGCAATAAACTGCCGGGCGACCGCCTGAGAAAGGAAGAAGACTGATTTCAGATTCAGGTCAACGACCTCATCCCAGTCTTTTTCACTGAAGGAAAGAGCGTCTTCACGGCGGATGGTGCCCGCATTGTTCACCAGAATATCGACGCGCCCCATCTCTGCAACTGCTTTCGTGACGACGGCATGGATACTTTCCTGCTGGCCGAGGTCGGCCCGGATCGCCAGAAAACGTCTGCCGAGGGCGGTGACCCGGGCGGCCGTTTCTTCAGGAATTTTTCGGTTTACCCCCACGATATCGCACCCGGCCTGAGCCAGGGCAACGGCCATTCCTTGTCCAAGCCCGGTATCGCACCCGGTAACGATGGCCACTTTTCCAGAAAGAGTGAAGGTATCCAGTATCATACGCGCCTCAGAAGTAGGGTTATTGTCGTTCTGACCCAAGAATAGGAGGCAATAAGCAGAAAAGCAAATAAAATGAAACGATGTTTTATTTTTGTGATTTGCAGATTCAGGCAGCGAGTGCTGCCTGAGATAATGCGTTATTCACCGCGCAGGTGTTGCACAGTAAGGTCGGTCAGCGAGGCAAGTTTAACGTCAGCAAGGGCAAAGCGCGGGTCATGCTGGCCTTCTTCGGCAGGGACGACAATTGAGCGCATCCGCGCAGCCTTCGATGCCACCATGCCGTTAACGGAATCTTCCAGCGCAACGCAGGTGAGAGGATCAAGCCCAAGCTTCGCGGCGCAGTCCATGTAGACCTGCGGATGCGGCTTGCTGTAAGGGAGCTTTTCTGCCGATGCCAGCGCATCAAAGCTGTCACGCAGTTCGAACATCGTCAGCACTTTTTCCAGCATATGCAGCGGAGAAGCCGAAGCCAGCCCAACCTTAAGGCCTTGTGCTTTGCACAGGGCGATGGCTTCACGCACACCGGGTAACAACGGGCGGTTCTCTTCAACCAGGGTAATAGCGCGATTGATGATGCGCGCCGTCACTTCGTCGCGGTCGGGCCCAACCCACGGCTGGTGGGCGTACCAGAGTTCAACCACCATGTCGATGCGTAACCCCAGCGTATCGGGAAGTTCGTTACGGCGACGAATGTCCACGCCAAGGCTGGCCATGACATCCAGTTCTGCACGATCCCACAGCGGCTCGGAATCAATAAGTAATCCATCCATGTCAAAAATAGCGGCAAGAATTTGGCGCGGTGTCGACATCACAACTTCTCCTTAATTCAGGGTGTACGACAGACGATAAGTGCTAAGTGCAGTCTGCAATTTAGCATATTGCCTTTAAAGAGCGGGCGAAAATGATGGGCAGCAGGTAGACTTAGGCACAAATAACGCGTCTTTTGAAGGGGAACTGATGACGTATCAACAAGCTGGACGCATTGCTGTCTTAAAACGTATTGCCGGGTGGGTGATCTTTATTCCGGCCGTGATTTCCACGCTGATTTCTGTGCTTAAGTTTATGTACGATCACAGCGAAAAACAGCCGGGTATCAATGCGGTAATGCTTGATTTTGCGCATGTCATGATTGAGATGATGCGTTTTAATACACCTTTTTTAAACTTCTTCTGGTTCAACTCGCCAACACCTGATTTTCACCAGAAGCTCAATGTCGGATTCTGGATAATCTATGCGCTGATCTTTGTCGCGATGGCGCTCCAGGCGTCGGGTGCCAGAATGAGTCGCCAGACGCGTTTTTTGCGTGAAGGGGTGGAAGACCAGCTGATCCTGGAGCAGGCGAAAGGGGCGGAAGGAATGAGCCGCGAGCAAATTGAGTCCCGCATCGTGGTTCCGCGTAACACCATTTTCCTGCAGATTTTTCCGCTCTACGTCCTGCCGGTGATAATTATCGTGGCCGGATATTTTTTCTTCTCGTTACTCGGTTTCTTATAAGAACAAACGGGTGGCATCTGGCCACCCGTTCCTCTCTTATGCCGCCAGTACGCGCTCCAGCGCGCGCTGGGCGTTCAGCAGGTGCTCGCCACCAAACAAAATCGCACGGTTAATCAGGGTATAAAGCTGGTAAACCGGCTGGCGCTGAAGAAAGTCTGCCGGGAGTGGCGACACTGACTGATATCCGTCATAGATTTGCGCAGGCTGCTCAGGATGGAGAGGTAGCATGGCAAGATCGCACTCTCTGTCGCCCCAGTAGCAGGCCGGGTCGAAAATATACGGACCATCTGGCCCCAGCGCGCAGTTTCCTGACCATAAATCGCCATGCAGAAGCGAAGGCTGCGGTTGATGCGAAGCAAGACGTTGCTGAACATGTTCGACAATGGCGTCGATATTGCCAAACTCCAGCCCTTTTTCCGCAGCCAGCTCAAGCTGCCAGCCGATGCGTTGTTCGGCAAAGAAGGTTGACCAGCGGCGTTGCCAGGCATTGGGTTGCGGAGTGGTGGAGAGATCGTTATCAAAATCGAGCCCAAACTGGGGCTGGTCGCTCCACTGATGCAGACGCGCCAGCTGCTGCCCAAGGATAAAGGCGTTATGGGCATCTAACGGACGGGCAGGGAGATAATCCATCACCAGGAAGCTGTAGTCACGATCGCTGCCTAAGGCCCAGACCTGAGGAACCGTAACGGTCCTGCTGCGGGATAACAGCTCTAACTGGTCGGCTTCGGCAGTGAAGATAGGGAGAAGCTCCCGTTCATCACACTTGACGAAGAAATCACGCCCTGCGTAGCGTAAATGCCATGCGGCGTGGATCTCTCCGCCTGGCAGTTCGTTACGCAGTTCAATCTCACCTTCACCCAGTTGCTCACTTAAAAGATGACTGATAGCCTGCCACATGATGTCTCTCCCATGTTGTCTGCCAGATCATAAAGTTAGCGCAAAACCGCTGTAAAAAAATACGAACTAACGCACACCTGAGCCGTTTGGATCAACGCAGGGCACTTATTGTTCTTTTTTTTGCCAGTTTTCCCAGGTGTCTACGTCAATGTCGGCTGTTTTGTGGGTGGCACTTTCAATCAGGCTGCTTGCCAGCGCGCTTACTTCATCGCTGGATAGCGCGCTTATCAGCCCAAACGTCAGCGTGCCGAGTTCATGAATATTGCCTTCTTCATCGGTCAGCGTGAGTAAAAAGTTCGCTCGCGTAAAGGCATTGTTGATTTCATTGAGTTCGGTCAGTGATGCTTCATGAAAATTGACGGTTATGACGTAGCGAGTGATGTCCCCACTGCTCATATTTCACCCCATTGTTATCATGAAAGTTTTCTTAGCATAGTCGATAGTACGCGTTTGGCGAACCCGGGGAGCATTTCCCCTCCATAACGAAGGGGAGAATGTCTTAACTTCTGGAAAGGTAATCCACAATTTTTTGCGTATCGGCAAGAGAACACAACCGCGTACCCTGGTTGATGGTTGCCGCGCTACCTGCCGCCACACCGTAGCGCGTCATCTCCAGCAGCGAGGCCCCTTGTGCCAGTTTTAGCGCCATTGCACCCACCATGCTGTCGCCTGCACCTACGGTGCTCTGGCTTTTCATTGGCGGCGGAACCACCTGTACAAAACCGGAGCCATCAACGGCTAATGCCCCTTGTGGGCCAAGAGACACCACCACACGCAGGGCTTTGCCGCTATGAACCAGCTCTTGTGCCGCTGTACGCACATCGTCAGGCTGGGTGAGCTCACGATTGACCAGCGCACTTAGCTCTTTCTGGTTGGGTTTGACCAGCTCAAGTTGACCTGGCTCTAAAGCGGCCTGAAGTGCTTCACCGGAGCTGTCAACAATGCAGCGGATCCCCTTCTGCTGGACTGCCCGGATCAGCTGCGTCAGCCTTTCCGTTTTGACGCCAGGCGGCAGGCTACCGCTAATGACCAGCAAGGCGCCACTCTCGATGGCCAGAACTTTTTCTTCAAGCTGGCGAAATTCATCTTCGCTCAGTTTCGCGCCGGGCATAACGAAACGGTACTGTTCGCCGCTGGATGTCACGTGCACGTGCAGGTTCTGCCGCGTCCAGTCCTGGGCGTTAACAGTTGAAACCGCGACCTTTTCATCTGCCAGTAATGCGACCAGATGTTCTCCGGTAGCGCCGCCGGCGGGGAATATTGCCGTCGCCTTTCCGCCGAGGTGCGTAATGGCGCGCGCCACGTTGATCCCACCCCCGCCTGGTTCAAACACAGGGGCGCTACAGCGCAGTTTACCTTCCGGGTAAATCTGCGGCGTCAGGGTGGCGGAGTCGAGGGAAGGGGAGAGCGTGAGTGTATAAATAGAAACCATCATTACCTCCTTTTAGTATGGGTATCAGTAATCCTGGCACCAATTCACCAGAAGGCAAAGTAATTAACATCATGATTTTCAATATGAATAATGAGAAAAGTAACCAAATTGGTTTATAAAATAAAACTCGTTTTGGGAGCGTTCTTATTCAAAAAATGAAATAAGAAAACATTGCTATGTTATTTGGGCCTTTTTATAATTTCTTACCTTTCTCTGGACGCCTTGTCATTGATCCTCAAGAAAGTTTCCGGGACCGTAATGGTCTCTTTTTTTGTTGTACGGACTCCTTAATAAAATGAAGCTTTTGAAGACAGTACCCGCTGCACTGATGCTGGCGGGTGGCGTGTTTGCATCAATGAATGCGACCGCCGATGATACCGTTTTTACTGTCATGGACGATCCCACCACGGCGCAAAAGCCCTTTGAAGGTAACCTGAACGCCGGATATTTGGCGCAATCCGGTAACACGAAAAGTTCTTCGCTGACAGCGGACAGCACGCTGACCTGGTATGGTAGCAACACGGCCTGGTCCTTGTGGGGTAACGCCAGCAACACCTCCGCTAACGACGAACGCTCTTCCGAAAAATACGCAGTAGGTGGACGTAGTCGTTACAATATGACCGATTACGACTACCTGTTCGGTCAGGCCAGTTGGTTAACCGACCGTTACAACGGCTATCGCCAGCGTGATGTCTTCACCGCAGGTTATGGTCGCCAGTTCCTGAACGGGCCTGTTCACAGCTTCCGTTTTGAATTCGGTCCTGGTGTACGTTATGACGAGTACACCGACGGCGATACCAAAACCCAACCGTTAGGCTATGCGTCTGGTACTTATGCCTGGCAGATGACCGACAACACCAAATTTACTCAGGGTGTTTCTGTATTCGGTGCCGATGATACAACGTTAAACTCTGAAACGGCGCTGAATGTAGCAATCAATGAACACTTTGGTTTAAAAGTGGCTTACAACGTGACCTGGAACTCTTCGCCTCCAGATACTGCACCGGATCACACTGACCGCAGAACCACGATTTCACTGGGCTACAAAATGTAATTTCCGCGGGCCGAAATATTATCGGCCCGTTTTTTTATTTTTACGAACTGTGCTATTTTATATTGAACAGCGTTTTAAAATATTTATTCGGCAGATATCTCCATATTTTCTCCATAATGACTCCCTTCGTATTACATTCAGTTTATTTGACACGAATTGATAAATAAATTGACTAGGCAAAAGTGTGATCCAGATCTACACTCATAACACAGGCAAAATTTCGCCTTAAGTCGTTCTGCATTAATTCAGTAAGAGAACCATTATTATGAAAAAAATCAAAACTGCCGCAGCAGCAATGGTGCTTTCTGCACTCTCCTTTGGCGTATTCGCTGCTGATGAAGTTACTCCACCTGCCAGTAACAGCAATACCCAGGTCGGCATTGCGAAAGCGTCTGACGTTGAAGCAGGCTCTAACATTGCCCCAGGTTCCCAATCTACCGGTCAATCAATGAATGACGCATTTGATGTGCATAAACTGGTTGCAGGTGAGTGGTCCTGATACGTTCCTTGTCGCGTTGTTATTGAAATTAAACCAATAACTCAACCCGTCAAAAACCGGATTGTGATGTACCGGTTTTTTGCGGTTTAAAATGATGTAAAGATAATTAAAGTTTATTCATTACCTGTATTTCGTATTCGCAAAAAAACCTTCACCGAAATGTATTATTCGGTAAAGGCATTTCGCCTGTCTAATTCCATGACGTTCTAACCCCAGATCATTGCCGCCCAGCGTAACAGTAACATCGCTCCGCAGATAGCAATTAACACCAGCACCATTTTCCAGTGCTTTACGGCAAATCGTTTTGTTGGCATAACCTAATCCTTGTCTGTTGATAATGCCAGTGTACCAAAGAGAGCGGTGAAATGCGCATTATCCGGGATTAGGTTATGCCACATCATAGTGGTGCGGTTCAGAACCAGTGGAATCTTTCTGCGAGAATCAACAATAAACCGGTGGCTGAAAGTATATTCAATATCACTACGGTTCTACTGGATACATTCATGTTTTGCCCCTTAAGGTTTAAGGACCTGTTCAAGAATAGCTCAGCACGACTGGAATGCGAGCGCCAGGAAGCGAACCCCTGCAAACTCATGCGAAAGTACCAGGTACTTCTGTCTGCCACAGAGGGTGCATTCTCCCTTTTGTTAGTGTTAACATTGCAAGGCCTGGCGTAAATCCGCATTTGTCTGAATTCGTCGGGTGCATGATAACGAACCAATTTGACGATTGTTGGTCAGATGGCCTCGTAATCTACTGTTAAATCACGATTATTTTCTTTGTATATGCTCTTATGTGTGGGGCATCACTGCAAATAAGGATATAAAATGCCTGTAATTACTCTTCCTGATGGCAGCCAACGCCAATACGACCACGCTGTTAGCCCAATGGATGTGGCCCTGGACATCGGTCCTGGACTCGCAAAAGCGACTATTGCCGGCCGTGTAAATGGTGAGCTGGTTGATGCGTCCGATCTGATTGAAAACGATGCGAAACTGTCAATCATCACAGCGAAAGATGAAGAAGGTCTGGAGATCATTCGTCACTCCTGTGCGCACCTGTTAGGTCATGCAATCAAGCAGCTGTGGCCAAACACCAAAATGGCGATTGGCCCGGTTATTGACAACGGCTTCTATTATGACGTTGACCTTGACCACACCCTGACCCAGGAAGATATCGACGCGCTCGAAAAACGTATGCACGAGCTCGCTGAATCCAACTACGACGTCATTAAGAAGAAAGTCAGCTGGCACGAAGCGCGTGAAACCTTCGTGAAGCGTGGCGAGAGCTATAAAGTCTCTATTCTTGATGAGAACATCTCTCATGATGACAAGCCAGGCTTGTACCATCACGAAGAATACATCGACATGTGCCGTGGGCCGCACGTGCCGAACATGCGTTTCTGTCATCACTTCAAACTGATGAAGATTGCGGGCGCTTACTGGCGTGGCGACAGCAACAACAAGATGTTGCAGCGCATTTATGGTACCGCATGGGCAGATAAGAAAGCCCTGAGTGCGTACCTGCAACGCCTGGAAGAAGCCGCAAAACGCGACCACCGTAAAATCGGTAAGCAGCTTGACCTGTACCATATGCAGGAAGAAGCGCCGGGTATGGTGTTCTGGCATAACGATGGCTGGACTATCTTCCGTGAACTGGAAACTTTCGTGCGCTCCAAGCTGAAAGAGTACCAGTATCAGGAAGTGAAAGGCCCGTTCATGATGGACCGTGTGCTGTGGGAAAAAACCGGCCACTGGGACAACTACAAAGATGCGATGTTCACCACCTCTTCTGAGAACCGTGAATACTGCATCAAGCCAATGAACTGCCCGGGTCACGTTCAGATCTTCAACCAGGGTCTGAAATCCTACCGCGACCTGCCGCTGCGTATGGCGGAGTTTGGTAGCTGCCACCGTAACGAGCCATCAGGTGCGTTGCACGGTCTGATGCGTGTTCGTGGCTTTACTCAGGATGATGCGCATATCTTCTGTACTGAAGATCAGGTACGTGACGAAGTTAACGCCTGTATTCGTATGGTCTACGATATGTATAGCACTTTTGGCTTCGAGAAGATCGTGGTCAAACTCTCAACTCGCCCTGAAAAACGTATCGGCAGCGACGAGACCTGGGATCGTGCTGAAGCGGATCTGGCCGTGGCGCTGGAAGAGAACGGTATTCCGTTCGAATACCAGCTTGGCGAAGGTGCCTTCTACGGCCCGAAAATTGAATTTACCCTGTATGACTGCCTCGACAGAGCTTGGCAGTGCGGTACTGTACAGCTGGACTTCTCCCTGCCGCAGCGTTTAAGCGCCTCTTATGTTGGCGAAGACAACGAGCGTCAGGTACCGGTAATGATTCACCGTGCAATTCTCGGTTCTCTGGAGCGCTTCATCGGCATCCTGACCGAAGAGTTCGCGGGCTTCTTCCCAACCTGGCTGGCGCCAGTGCAGGTAGTCGTGATGAACATTACCGATTCTCAGGCAGATTACGTTAAAGAATTGACGCAGAAACTACAAAATGCGGGCATTCGCGTAAAAGCAGACTTGAGAAATGAGAAGATTGGCTTTAAAATCCGCGAGCACACTTTACGTCGTGTCCCGTATATGTTGGTCTGTGGTGATAAAGAGGTGGAAGCAGGCAAAGTTGCCGTTCGCACCCGCCGTGGTAAAGACCTGGGGAGCCTGGACGTAAGTGAAGTGATTGAGAAGCTGCAACAAGAGATTCGCAGCCGCAGTCTTCAACAACTGGAGGAATAAGGTATTAAAGGCGGAAAACGAGTTCAAACGGCACGTCCGAATCGTATCAATGGCGAGATTCGCGCCCAGGAAGTTCGCTTAACAGATCTGGAAGGTGAGCCACTGGGAATTGTGAGTCTGAGAGAAGCGATCGAAAAGGCTGAAGAAGCTGGAGTAGATTTAGTTGAAATCAGCCCTAACGCCGAACCGCCAGTTTGTCGTATCATGGACTACGGCAAGTTCCTTTATGAAAAGAGTAAGTCTTCTAAGGAACAGAAGAAGAAGCAAAAAGTTATCCAGGTTAAGGAAATTAAATTCCGTCCTGGTACCGACGATGGCGATTATCAGGTAAAACTCCGCAGCCTGATTCGCTTTCTGGAAGATGGCGATAAGGCCAAGATCACACTGCGTTTCCGCGGTCGTGAGATGGCCCACCAACAGATTGGTATGGAAGTGCTTAACCGCGTCCGTGACGATCTGAGTGAACTGGCAGTAGTCGAATCCTTCCCTACGAAGATCGAAGGCCGCCAGATGATCATGGTGCTCGCTCCTAAGAAGAAACAGTAAGGCCTTCAAGCAGCAAAATCTGTGGAGCCTTCGGGCCTCATAGGTTTTGCTCGCCTATGTTTCGTTTATTTAACAATGCGAAGTGGAAGTTATTAAGATGCCTAAAATTAAGACCGTACGCGGTGCTGCTAAGCGCTTCAAAAAAACCGGTGGTGGTGGATTTAAGCGTAAGCACGCAAACCTGCGTCATATTCTGACCAAAAAATCTACTAAACGTAAACGTCACCTGCGTCCAAAAGGCCTCGTGTCTAAAGGCGATCTGGGTCTGGTTATCGCGTGCCTGCCGTACGCATAAGCCGTTAACGTTTAATTTTTTTACTAAGAATATAGATACAGGAGAGCTCACATGGCTCGCGTAAAACGTGGTGTAATTGCTCGTGCACGTCACAAAAAAATTCTGAAACAAGCTAAAGGCTACTACGGTGCGCGTTCACGCGTATACCGCGTTGCCTTCCAGGCTGTTATCAAGGCTGGTCAGTATGCTTACCGTGACCGTCGTCAACGTAAGCGTCAGTTCCGTCAACTGTGGATTGCACGTATCAACGCAGCAGCACGTCAGAACGGTATTTCTTACAGCAAATTCATCAACGGCCTGAAAAAAGCCTCTGTTGAAATCGACCGTAAGATCCTGGCTGACATCGCAGTATTCGACAAAGTAGCGTTCACCGCTCTGGTCGAAAAAGCGAAAGCAGCACTGGCGTAAGCCAGTTGGAAGAGGGGGCTTTGCTCCCTCTTTTCATATACCCGTCATACTTCAAGTTGTACCCGCGTTGGCTGCGTTCGTTCACCTCAGTCACTTACTGATGTAAGCTCCTGAGGATTCACTCTCTTGCCGCCTTGTTAAAACTTGAATTATTTAGGGTATATGTTTATCTGATGATTGACTTTTACCCGTTCAGGCTTTCCAATAAGGCCTTAACGGCTCGAAACCTATAAGGTAACGCAAGCATGAATGCTGCTATTTTCCGCTTCTTCTTTTACTTTAGCACCTGATATCAGGAGGCTAGCGCGTGAAAGATGAAACGAAAAACAGCGCCGAATAAGCCTCCTGATGGAGGCTTTTTTTGTGTCTAAATTCGAGAGATTAAGTCCACCAAATCGGTGTCTGCACCGACATAATGAGGAAAACCATGTCACATCTCGCAGAGCTGGTTGCCAGTGCAACGGCCGCCATTAACCAGGCCTCAGATGTTGCCGCGTTAGACAACGTCCGCGTCGAATATCTGGGTAAGAAAGGGCACCTGACCCTTCAAATGACTACCCTGCGTGAGTTGCCAGCAGAAGATCGTCCGGCAGCGGGTGCGGTGATTAACGAAGCCAAAGAGCAGGTACAGCAGGCGCTGAATGCGCGTAAATCCGCGCTGGAAAATGCGGCACTGAACGCGCGTCTGGCTGAAGAAACTATCGATGTTTCCCTGCCTGGTCGTCGTATTGAGAACGGCGGTCTGCACCCGGTTACCCGTACTATTGACCGTATTGAAAGTTTCTTCGGTGAGCTCGGCTTTACCGTAGCGACTGGCCCGGAAATTGAAGATGACTATCATAACTTCGATGCCCTGAACATTCCTGGCCATCATCCGGCACGCGCTGACCACGACACTTTCTGGTTTGATGCTACGCGTCTGCTGCGTACCCAGACTTCTGGCGTGCAGATCCGCACCATGAAAGATCAAGAGCCGCCAATTCGCATCATCGCGCCAGGCCGTGTTTATCGTAACGATTACGACCAGACGCACACCCCAATGTTCCACCAGATGGAAGGTCTGATCGTTGATAAAAACATCAGCTTTACCAACCTGAAAGGAACACTGCACGACTTCCTGAATAACTTCTTTGAAGAAGATTTGCAGGTTCGTTTCCGTCCTTCCTACTTCCCGTTCACCGAACCGTCCGCGGAAGTTGACGTGATGGGTAAAAACGGCAAATGGCTGGAAGTGCTGGGCTGCGGCATGGTGCACCCAAATGTTCTGCGTAATGTCGGCATTGATCCTGAAGTCTACTCTGGCTTTGCCTTCGGTATGGGCATGGAGCGTTTGACCATGCTGCGCTACGGCGTAACCGATTTGCGCGCATTCTTCGAAAACGATCTGCGTTTCCTCAAACAGTTTAAATAAGGGCAGGACAGAACAATGAAATTCAGTGAACTGTGGTTACGCGAATGGGTGAACACCTCTCTCGATAGCGAAGCGCTTTCCAACCAAATCACCATGGCAGGCCTGGAAGTTGACGGCGTTGAGCCAGTTTCAGGTGCCTTTAACGGTGTAGTTGTGGGTGAAGTGGTTGAATGCGGCCAGCATCCTAATGCAGACAAACTGCGCGTAACAAAAGTGAACGTGGGCGGCGAACGCCTGCTGGATATCGTCTGTGGCGCGCCAAACTGCCGTCAGGGGCTGAAAGTTGCTGTGGCAACCGTCGGTGCGGTACTGCCGGGTGATTTCAAAATTAAAGCCGCAAAACTGCGCGGTGAGCCGTCTGAAGGGATGCTGTGCTCTTTCTCTGAGCTGGGTATTTCCGACGACCACAACGGCATCATTGAGCTGCCGCTGGATGCGCCAATCGGTACGGATATTCGCGAATACCTGAAACTCGACGACAACACCATCGAGATCAGCGTGACCCCAAACCGTGCCGACTGCTTAGGCATTATCGGTGTGGCGCGTGATGTTGCCGTGCTGAACCAGGTTGAACTGAACGTGCCAGATATCACGCCAGTGGCTGCCACCATCGCCGACACTCTGCCGATTCAGGTTGAAGCGGCCGATGCGTGTCCACGTTACCTGGGCCGTGTCGTGAAAGGCATTAACGTTAAAGCGCCAACCCCACTGTGGATGAAAGAGAAGCTGCGTCGTTGCGGCATCCGCTCTATTGATGCGGTAGTAGACGTGACTAACTACGTCCTGCTGGAGCTGGGCCAGCCGATGCACGCATTTGATAAAGATCGTATCGAAGGCGGTATTGTTGTGCGTATGGCGAAAGAGGGCGAAACCCTGGTTCTGCTGGACGGCAGCGAAGCAAAACTTAACGCTGACACCCTGGTCATTGCGGATCATGGTAAAGCGCTGGCGATGGGCGGTATCTTCGGTGGTGAGCATTCCGGTGTGAATGACGAAACGCAGAATGTACTGCTGGAATGCGCCTTCTTCAGCCCGCTGTCTATCACGGGCCGTGCGCGCCGTCATGGCCTGCATACCGATGCCTCTCACCGTTACGAGCGTGGCGTTGACCCGGCACTGCAATACAAAGCAATGGAGCGTGCAACGCGCCTGCTGATCGATATCTGCGGCGGCGAAGCGGGCCCGGTTATTGATGTGACAAACGAAGCCACTTTGCCGAAGCGCGCAACCATCACCCTGCGCCGTAGCAAGCTGGATCGTCTGATTGGCCACCACGTTGCGGATGCGCAGGTCAGCGACATTCTGCGCCGTCTGGGCTGTGAAGTCACCGAAGGTCAGGACGAGTGGAAAGCTGTCGCGCCATCATGGCGTTTCGATATGGAAATCGAAGAAGACCTGGTGGAAGAAGTGGCGCGTGTTTACGGCTACAACAACATTCCAGACGCGCCGGTACAGGCAGGCCTGGTCATGGGCTCTCACCGTGAAGCCGATCTGTCCCTGAAGCGTGTGAAAACCATGCTCAACGACAAAGGCTATCAGGAAGTGATCACCTATAGCTTCGTTGATCCGAAGGTACAGCAGTGGATCCACCCGGCTGAGGAAGCGCTGATCCTGCCAAGCCCAATCTCAAGCGAAATGTCAGCAATGCGTCTGTCCCTGTGGACGGGTCTGCTCGGGACTATCGTTTACAACCAGAATCGTCAGCAAAACCGTGTGCGCATTTTCGAAAGTGGATTGCGCTTTGTGCCAGATAATCAGGCAAATTTAGGCATCCGTCAGGATCTCATGCTGGCTGGCGCCATCAGCGGCAACCGCTATGAAGAACACTGGGACCTGGCAAAAGGGACGGTTGATTTCTACGATATGAAAGGCGATCTGGAAGCGATTCTCGATCTGACCGGTAAATTATCTGAAATTGAATTCCGCGCGGAATCCATCCCGGCCCTGCATCCAGGCCAGAGCGCTGCCATTTATTTAGATGGCAAACGCGTTGGTTTCATTGGGGTTGTTCACCCTGAGCTGGAGCGCAAACTGGACCTGAACGGCCGTACCATCGTGTTCGAGCTGGAGTGGAATCCGGTTGCAGACCGCGTCATTCCTCAGGCGCAGGATGTTTCACGCTTCCCGGCGAACCGTCGTGATATCGCGGTTGTGGTCGCTGAAAACGTGCCTGCAGCAGATATTTTGGCCGAATGTAAGAAAGTTGGCGTAAATCAGGTAGTTGGCGTAAACTTATTTGACGTGTACCGCGGCAAGGGCGTAGCAGAAGGTTTCAAGAGCCTCGCTATCAGCCTTATCCTTCAGGATACCAGCCGTACACTCGAAGAAGAGGAGATTGCCGCTACCGTCGCCAAATGTGTAGAGGCATTAAAAGAGCGATTCCAGGCATCATTGAGGGATTGAACCTATGGCGCTTACAAAAGCTGAAATGTCAGAATATCTGTTTGATAAGCTTGGGCTTAGCAAACGGGATGCCAAAGAGCTGGTAGAGCTGTTTTTCGAAGAGATCCGTCGTGCTCTGGAAAACGGCGAGCAGGTAAAACTCTCCGGTTTTGGCAATTTTGATTTGCGAGACAAAAACCAACGTCCGGGCCGCAACCCGAAGACGGGGGAAGATATTCCCATTACAGCCCGCCGCGTGGTGACCTTCAGACCCGGCCAGAAGTTAAAAAGCCGTGTCGAAAACGCAACGCCCAAAGCAGAGTAATATGAACTAACTAAAAAGGTCGCATTCGCGGCCTTTTTTCTTTGCTCTCCTGTGAACCCACCGTAAAATCAATTACATCTCATCCTGATAAAACCATGTCTATGCCTGATTTCGCTCACCGCCAGCGCCAATCCGACCTGCGTCGCCTGCTTGTACTTGTGCTGCTGCTCTTTGTTGCCGCAGCCGTCAGTCTGTGCGCGGGCGACCGGTGGCTGGGGCCGGAAAGCTGGTTTGGCGCAGACGGGCAGCTTTTTGTCTGGCAAATCCGTCTGCCGCGTACCCTGGCGGTGATCCTCGTTGGCGCGGCGCTGGCGCTCTGCGGCACCATGATGCAGGCGCTGTTTGAAAACCCGCTGGCGGAGCCGGGCCTGCTGGGAGTGTCGAATGGGGCAGGCGTAGGGCTGATTGCGGCGGTCATGCTGGGAGGCGGAGAGCTTTCAGCCTGGAGCATTAGTCTGAGCGCCATTGTCGGTGCGCTTGTGATTACCGTGATACTCCTGCGCTTCGCAAGACGTCATTTATCGACCAGCCGGTTGCTGCTGGCCGGGGTTGCGCTGGGGATCATTTGCAGTGCGCTCATGACCTGGGCGGTCTATTTTTCTACCTCATTTGATTTACGCCAGTTGATGTACTGGATGATGGGCGGGTTTGGCGGCGTTGACTGGCGCCAGGGGTGGCTGATGGTGTTGCTTATCCCGGTGATAATCTGGGCGTGCTGCCAGGCGCAGCCGCTGAACATCCTTGCGCTGGGGGAAACCTCCGCCCGCCAGCTCGGCATGTCGATGAATTTATGGCGCAATGTGCTGGTCATTGCCATTGGCTGGATGGTGGGGGTGAGCGTAGCGCTGGCCGGTGCCATTGGTTTTATTGGCCTTGTTATCCCGCACATGCTACGACTTTGTGGCGTCACGGATCACCGCACGTTACTCCCGAGCGCGGCCATAGCCGGTGCGGCAACGCTGCTGATGGCTGATATTATCGCCAGGCTTGCACTGACTGCCGCTGAATTGCCGATTGGCGTGGTCACCGCCACGCTAGGCGCGCCAGTATTTATCTGGCTACTATTAAAAGCCGGACGTTAAACCTACCCAACCACGGAATAAACTGAGGGGATGCTATGCAGTACGATATTCTGAATACCGAAGTGACCACCATTGACGGCGAGAAAACCACGCTGGAAGGCTACAAGGGCAACGTGTTGCTCATCGTCAACGTGGCATCTAAATGTGGCCTGACGCCGCAGTACGAACAGCTGGAGAACATTCAGAAAGCCTGGGAGAAAGACGGTTTCGCCGTACTGGGCTTCCCGTGCAACCAATTCCTGGGTCAGGAGCCGGGCAGCGAAGAGGAGATTAAAACCTTCTGCAGCACCACCTATGGCGTGACGTTCCCGCTATTCAGCAAGATCGACGTCAACGGTGAAGACCGCCACCCGCTCTATGCGAAGCTGGTTGCCGCAGCGCCGACCGCCGTGGCGCCAGAGGGCAGCGGTTTCTATGAACGTATGGCAAGCAAAGGGCGTGCGCCGCTCTATCCTGACGATATCCTGTGGAATTTTGAAAAATTCCTGATCGGTCGCGACGGCCAGGTTGTCCAGCGTTTCTCACCGGATATGACCCCTGAAGATCCGATCGTCATGGAGTCTATCAAGCTGGCGCTGGCGAAATAATGACGTTGCTGATGCAGCTCACGGACGTCGCCGATAAGGGACGTCTGGAGCCGGTAACCGGTGCTATCAATGCCGGAGAAATCCTGCATCTTGTTGGGCCAAATGGGGCCGGTAAAAGCACGCTGCTGGCACGCATGGCGGGCTTGACCTATGGTCCGGGCGAGATCGAGCTGCAGGGGCACGCCCTTGCCGACTGGTCACCGGTATCGCTGGCACACCGGCGTAGCTATTTAGTTCAGCAGCAGGTGCCACCGTTTGCGATGCCGGTATGGCACTATCTGATGCTGCATCTGCATGATAAAAACAGCGCCACGCTGCTCTCGGATGTCGCGACGGCGTTAGGGTTAGACGACAAACTCGCCCGTCACGCCAGCCAGCTCTCGGGTGGGGAGTGGCAGCGCGTGCGTCTGGCCGCGGTTATCCTGCAGATCCATCCGGCAGGAAATCCTCACGGACGCTTGCTGCTCCTGGACGAGCCGATGAGCGGTCTGGATGTCGCCCAGCAGGCGGCGCTGGATACCCTGCTAAGCGGGTTGTCCCGTCAGGGGATAGCCGTCGTCATGAGCAGTCATGACCTGAACCACACGCTGCGTCATGCCCACAGGGTCTGGCTGCTGTCGCGAGGCAAAATGATTGCCAGCGGCGCGCGTGACCAGGTTCTTACGCCCCCAAATCTTGCCCGCGCGTACAATATGTCGTTTCGCAGGCTGGACATAGAAGGGCATAAGATGCTGATTTCTACGGCACCGGAGTAACCGTTTCTTGCGCGGTTGCACAATTGCACGCTAAATTACGAAAAGAACAATAAAAGCAGAGGATTCGTCTGAAAATGCGATTCTGGTTTCTTCTTGCAGCGGCGTTATTTCTTGCGGGATGCAGTAGCCATCGTGCGCCACCACCTAATGCGCGACTGTCTGATTCCATTACGGTCATTGCCAGTCTTAACGATCAGCTGAGCAACTGGCGCGGCACGCCGTATCGTTACGGTGGGATGAGCCGTGGCGGTGTGGATTGCTCTGGGTTTGTGCTCATGACGTTTCGCGATAAGTTTGATTTACAGCTACCGCGTGAAACGCGTAAACAGGCTGAAATCGGCACTGAAATTGATAAGGACGATTTACTGCCTGGCGACCTGGTATTTTTCAAAACAGGCTCAGGCGAAAGCGGCCTTCATGTTGGCATTTATGATACGGATAACCAGTTCATTCATGCCTCAACCAGTCGTGGGGTGATGCGTTCATCACTCGATAATGTTTACTGGCGTAAAAACTTCTGGCAAGCCAGGCGTATTTAGCAACGCTTAACATGTCAGTTTCCTGGCGCGTACTGGCTAAAAAAACGCGCCTGAGTTTCAGATATATGTTGATTAAAGTTAAATTTACGCCGAATTAATTATGTCTGTATGTGTCTGTTTTATCTAAAACTGGCTATTAATGAGTAACCAGGATAAGATTATTTTTAGATTCAGGGATAAATCTGAAAACTAATACGGAACTAATGAAATTAATCTTATTAAAATCAATACAGTGGAATTGTGTCAGCAATTGCTCCAGGATGTCCTCTATCATCTTTAAAGCGGGGCGAGCGCAATGATAATCACGCTAGATAATGCTTACCAGTCTGAGTTTTTACTTTGCCCTGCACGTAATAGTGCCGGGGAGCTTAAAGCTTTAGAAATTATGGTTAACTTTGTTGGCGTGGAAACAAACGTACGAATCCCCACTGAACTGGTTATCCCACATCTTTCACCTGCGGAAGAGCTCGCGCTGTTTCAGGAAAAACTGCAACTGCTCGAGACATGCAAACTGTTCTTTATTCAGCATCAGCTTATTGCATGGATTAATATTACACCTGCAATTGTTGAGTTTTTATTAACAAATGAAAACGCTGTTTCAATAATCGAACGCTTCCCGTTTCTGGAGTTTACTGTTAATGAGAACTATCCAGGTTTAAATAACGGGAAGGACGATCTGACGATGGCAAGGATGGCGATCCGTTATCCGCTGGTGCTGGCCAATTTTGGTGCCGGGGCCGCTTCTCTGAAGCCTGTGTATGACGGTTTGTTTAAACGTGTGATCATCGACAGAAACTTTATTCAGCAACGCGTCACCGAGCTGTCATTTGAGCCATTTATGCGAGCGATCCTCTGGCAAATAACACCGCACTGCCAGTCGGTGATTGTCGCTGGTATCGACGACCACGGAACATTGCAGCGCGTGATGCCATTTGAATTCGGCGCGATGCAGGGTGCGCTCTGGCCTGCCGTCACGGCGGAACAAGTCACCCAGCTTGTGCAGTGATAACCCTTGTTTTCGCCCGTGTTTAAGTCCAGGTAAACCCTCTACACTAAAGGCAGGAGGACTTATGACCCTGTCTTTTACTGCACACTGGCATGACGAGTTGCCCGGCTTTTACACCGCGCTCAAACCAACCCCATTAAACAATGCCCGACTGATCTGGCATAACGACCAGCTTGCCGATACGTTGGGCGTTCCGCCTGCGTTATTCCAGTCCTCTGAAGGCGCTGGCATCTGGGGCGGCGAAACGCTGCTCCCTGGCATGAAACCCCTGGCCCAGGTCTACAGCGGACACCAGTTTGGCGTCTGGGCGGGACAGTTGGGTGATGGGAGAGGCATTTTGTTGGGTGAACAACAACTCCCCGACGGACAATCATTCGACTGGCATCTGAAAGGTGCGGGTCTTACCCCGTATTCCCGCATGGGCGATGGCCGCGCAGTGCTGCGCTCAACCATCCGTGAATGTCTGGCGTCGGAAGCAATGCACGCTCTGGGTATTCCCACCACGCGGGCGTTATCCATCGTGACCAGCGATACGCCCGTCGCGCGAGAAACGATGGAGCAGGGGGCGATGCTGATGCGCGTTGCGCAAAGCCACCTGCGTTTTGGCCATTTCGAACATTTCTATTATCGTCGTGAGCCGGACAAGGTCCGCCAGCTTGCCGATTACGCCATTCGCCGCCACTGGCCCGCATTGCAGGACGAAGCGGATAAATACCGACTCTGGTTCCTTGATGTGGTGGCGCGTACCGCGTCAATGATTGCCCGCTGGCAAAGCGTGGGCTTTGCGCACGGCGTGATGAACACCGATAACATGTCCATCCTGGGGCTGACCTTTGACTATGGCCCGTACGGCTTCCTGGATGATTATCAGCCGGGCTATATCTGTAACCACTCCGATTACCAGGGTCGTTACAGCTTCGACAACCAGCCGGCGGTCGGGCTGTGGAATTTGCAGCGCCTGGCGCAATCTTTATCGCCGTTTATCGATGTTGATGCCCTCAACGATGCGCTCGACACCTATCAGGACGTTCTGCTGAGCGAGTACGGGAAATTAATGCGCGGGAAACTGGGGCTGATAACCCAGGAGAAGGGCGATAACGACATCCTGAACGGGCTTTTCGCGCTGATGGCGCGCGAGGGCAGTGATTACACCCGCACCTTCCGGATGCTGGGCCAGACAGAGCAGCACAGCAGCGCTTCTGTGCTGCGCGATGAGTTCATCGACCGCCAGGCCTTTGATAACTGGTACCAGCAGTATCGTGAGCGTTTGCAGCGCGATAATGTGGATGATGCAACCCGTCAGGCGCAAATGAATGCGGCTAATCCGGCGATGGTCTTGCGCAACTGGCTGGCGCAGCGGGCAATTGAACAGGCAGAGCAGGGTGAATACGCGGAGCTGCACCGGTTGCACCTGGCGTTACGCACGCCTTTTGCCGACAGGGATGATGATTATGTCAGCCGCCCGCCGGACTGGGGCAAGCGGCTGGAAGTCAGCTGCTCAAGCTAAGGGGCGAGAAAAACCTGCGGCGCGTGGTGAGCCGGATGCCTGCCGACGTGAACCTGCGCGCCATACCAGTGTGCCAGGGTGTCGGCCTGCAAGACCTGTTCGGGCGTACCGTGGGAAACTATCTGCCCGTTATGTAATAACACAACCCGATCAGCCCACAGTGCGGCAAGATTCAGGTCGTGAAGAACAATACAGACGTGTAATTTTCCCCGGCCGGTTAAGGTTTTCAACAGGCGCAGTAGGTGCTGCTGGTGGTAAAGATCCAGCGCCGAGGTTGGCTCATCCAGAAACAGCCAGCCGCCTGGTTCGCCGTCACACCACAACTGCGCCAGCGCGCGGGCAAGCTGCACGCGCTGCTGCTCTCCTCCGGACAACGCCGCGAACTGCCGCCCGGCCAGCGGTAAACAGCCGGTTATCTCCATCACTTCACGTACAACCGCTGCTTCAGGATGGTGTGTCCAGGGCGCGCGGCCCATTCCTACTACGGCTTCTACCGGCCAGTCAAAGCCCAGCTGTGTCTGCTGTCGCATCACTGCCCGACGACGGGATAATTTTTCCGGGTGCCAGTCGTGAAGGGGGGGCCCCGCCAGTAAGCATTGTCCGCTCGCCGGTTTGAGATAACCCGTGAGCAGGCGCAATAACGTCGATTTCCCGGCACCGTTAGGGCCAATCAGCGCCACCAGCTCGCCCTGGGATAACGAAAGGGATACGTCATTAATCAGGGTGCGGTGTGGCACGCTGAAGGTGAGATTTTCTGCGCTAAAACAATCAGCCATGCTGGCCTCCCCGACGGAAAATAAGCCACAGGAACCAGGGGGCGCCAAGAATGCTGGTCAGTAACCCAACCGGCATTTCCGCCGGAGCAACCAGAGTTCGAGCAACCGTATCGGCAATCAACAGTAAAAATGCGCCAGCCAGTACGGAGCCGGGGATCACCGCCCGGTGATCGGCCCCGAGCCACATTCGCATCAGATGCGGAACCACCAGCCCGACAAAGCCGATAACGCCACTGACGGCAACGGCAGCCGCCACCAGCAATGCGCTGCACAGCAGTAACACACGCTGAACAACCTTCACATCGACCCCGAGATAGTGCGCCTCTTCTTCGCCCAGTTGCAGCAGATTGAGCGCAGTCGCAAGCCGCCAGATGATCCACACCGTAGGCACCATCAGCGAGGTCACGGCCAGAAGCGTTGACCACTGGGCCTGTCCAAGGCTACCCATTCCCCACAACGAGAGCTGGCGAAGCTGAGCATCGTTACTGATCCAGGAAAGTACCCCCACCGCCGCACCGCACAGCGCGTTGATGGCAATGCCCACCAGCAGCAGCCGCGAGAGCGAGCTTTCCCGCTGCTGGCTGAGCAGAAAAATCACCACGGTTGCCGCCAGCGCGCCGAGAAATGCCGCCAGCATCGGCGCATATAACATCACCAGAGCTGGCAGCGAAAGCGGAATAACCACCCACAGCGCAACGGCCAGCGCAGCGCCGCTGCTGATCCCAAGCAGGCCCGGATCGGCAAGGGGGTTGCGAAACAGCCCCTGCATCACACAGCCCGCCAGCGCCAGCGAACCACCAATCACCAGCGCCAGCAGCACGCGGGGCAGGCGGATGGTCAGCCAGATCTGACGAAGTGCGTCATCGCTGTTATTCCACAGCAGGCTCACCGGCAGGCGCAACGCGCCAAAACCGGTTGCCACAAGCGTCATCCCCAGTAGCGCCACGGCCAGCATACACAGTGAGAATGTGATACGCCGGGTCATCAGGGCAACTGCTCGGCTTTCGTGCGCAACTGTTGAATGGCCTGCGGCGTGCGTACGCTGAAGCCCAGCAGTGCCATATCATCAATGGCCAGTACCTGTTTATGACGCCCTGCCGGTGTTTGCGCCAGACCTGGCAGCTTCCACAGATTATCTTCACCGCCGAGCGCTTTCACGCCGTCCTGAGAAATCACAACCAAATCGGGCTGGCTTGCGATAACCCCTTCCTGCGAGAGTGGCTGATAGCGGGTGAAGCCCTGCATGGCATTCTGCAACCCCGCAGCGCGAATAGCGGCATCGGCCCCGGTCTGTTGTCCTGCCGCCATTGCGGTCATGCCGCCATGGTTGAGGATAAACAGCACACGCTTGTTAAGCGGTGTCGTGGGCAGTGCTGCGAGCTCCTGACGCAGCTTGCCGCGCAGGATCTCGCCCAGTGCCTGCTGGTGAGTGGCTTGGGCAATCACACGGACTTTTTCGTCAATCACGCTCAGGTCATTGCTGCCGGGCACGGTGACGACTTTCACATGGCTTTGTTCGACCTGCTTTAGGGCAAGAGAAGGCTGTGCCTGCGCACTTGCCAGCACCAGCGTCGGGCGCATTGATAAAATCCCTTCGGCATTAAGCTGGCGCAAATACCCCACATCCGGGAGATTGTTTGCCGCCTGCGGCCACTGGCTGGTACTGTCGCGTGCGACCAGGGACGACTGCGCGCCAAGCGCATAGACAATCTCAGTGACATCGCCGCCAAGCGTGACCACTTTCTCAGGCGTGGCGGCAAACGCGACCAGCGGTAAGGCGCTGAGCAGGGCGAACCATTTTTTCATGCGGCCAGCCCTTTTGGTGTCAGGGCATCAATCTGGCTGCGCCACTGGCTTTGCTCTGGTTCACCTTCGGTACGCTGACCGTACAGCTGTGCGATTTGCGTGCCGTCGGCGGCAAACAGCTCCAGGCTGGTCACATGACCGTCAGCGGTAGGTTTGCGGGTCACCCAGGTTTCGGCAATGGTTTCTTCCAGCAGATGCAGGGTAAAGGCCGGATTAAAGATGTTCAGCCAGCCTTTCATCGGCACCAGTTTTCCTACGACGCCGGTGAAGATCTGCACGCACCCGCGGTTGCCGACAAACACCATAATTTCGTTACCGTCCTGACGGGCGGTATCCAGCAGTTGCGCCAGCGCGCGGTTATCGATCTTGCACGCCAGATCGTCACCCACCAGGCGGAAGGCCTGCTGGCGGGACAGATTGTGGCGTTTCAGCAGGGCAAAGAACTGATGGACGTCGGTCATGGCACGCCACTCTTTATCCACCAGAGCACCGTCGGCGTTTTCAGCATGAAGAGGCAGTTCCGCGGCTTTCAGCTCAAGTGGTGGGTTATCGGCAAAGATAAAGCGCGTCAGCAGATCGCCCCAGGCAGAAACGTCAGTGTTGTCGGTGGTGTACACCTTCAGCAACGCATCGCCCTGATGGTCGAAGAACTGGATGCTCTGACGTTCACCACGGGCGGTGGTTTCGCTGATATGGAACACGCTCGCCCACTGGTTCAGGAACAGACGTAAATCCAGCGCACGCGGATTTAGCACCAGCCCGGCGTGGCCGTTGAGATGCTGGTTGGTGAAGGCGCCAACCTGCTCGTGAACGGCATATTCGTTGCGGCAGATACACTTGGTTTCACCCACGGTTTCCAGTGCACCTAAGATCTCGCGAATTTCTCCGCGCAGCCGCCATGCGTCATGCCCTACGCGTGCAAAGGTCAGCTCGGCTTCACTGACATTCATCAGGCCTGCGATGTCACGCGCGTACTTACCCGGGTTTTCTTCTTTTAGCTCAAGCCAGCGTGTGTAGTGATTCATTGTCTCTTCCTTTCTTTATGTTTGCCCCGGCGAGCCGGGGCGAGGGGATTACCACTGATAGCTCACGAAAATCTTACCGTTACGGCCATCCTGCGGGATGCCCTGCGGTGACCAGTACTCTTTATCGAAGGCGTTACCCAGCACCAGCGTGGTGGTTACCCCTTTCAGCTGCTCCTGGCCTTTATAGCTCACGTAGAAATCGTTGACCGCGTAGCCGGGTTGTTTGCTGTAGCTGCTGCTGATATGCGTTGAACGATCAACAAATGTGCCGATCCAGCCCACTGAGAAACCGCTTTGCGCCACCGGGATGTCCAGCTTGCTGGTGACGGTGTCCGGATTAATGCTGGAGATGTACTCGCCGGTGTCGGTGTCTTTACCGCGTGTACGGTTATAGGCCATATCCAGGCTGAACAGATCGGCGGAGTATTTTGCCATCACGTCCCAGCCCCAGATTTTGGCGTTTGGCACGTTATAGGACATGGTCGTCGCGGCAGCAAAATCGACGGTGGTTGAGATGTAATCTTTCGCTTTGGTGTCGAAGTAACTGGCTTTGAACTCCAGCGCATCGCTGGCCAGCATCAGGTTGTCAAAGCGCAGACCAAAACCGTACTCCTGGGTTTCGTTGGTTTCCGGGCGCAGGTTCGGGTTTGGCACCCAGTAGTTAGTGTAGAAACTGCCGATGGAGAAGTGCTTCGCATCGTTGTACATCTCACCCATTGTCGGGGCACGGAAGGCCTGGGCGTAAGAGCCGAACAGCATCAGCCAGTCGGTTGGGCTGACGGTTAACCCCGCGCGGGATGACCACTGGTCGGCATCCACATCGTCATAGCCATCGCTGCTGCCGCGATAGTTGTCATAACGCGTACCGCCGAGGATCGTCACAGGCAGGTCACGCAGGGTGATTTCGTCCTGTAACCAGCCGGAGCTGAAGTCAATTTTCGCGTCCGGGAAACCGGTAGTTACGCCACCCGGGTTCTGCTCCTGGCGGTAGTATTCGCCGCCGTAGGTGAGCAGGTGCGATGCGAACGTATCAGAGAACAGACGGGTGCGGTTTTCAACCTTGCCGCCCCTGGTGGTTTGCTTGCGGAATTCGCCTGAGCCATCGATGTTCTGGGCATTAATACGCGCTTCCGACCAGTAGACTTTTGCATCGGCATTGAGCCAGTCGTTGCCTTCCGGGGCAATGTTGTAGCCAAGCTGGGCGTCCCGCTGGATGGTGGAACGGTCAGTCATTGGATTGCTGGTATCGCTGGCTTCAGAGGTTTGCGGGTTTTTGGGCTCCTGCGCCGCATTATTGTAGTAGCGCAGCGAGCCGCTCAGCGTCTGGGCGGTGTCGATTTTCCAGCTGCCTTTCGCCAGCATATTGTTGATGGACTCATCGTTTGGTGCAGTCGTACCGTTGCTCTGGCGAATATCCCCGCGATCGCGGCTTGACCAGGCGACTAAGCCATCCAGGGTATCGGTACGGCCATAGGCGCTCGCCCCCAACCCGATACTGTGATCGCCTGTAGCCCCTGTCGCGAATACGCGATAACCGCTGTTTTTGCCCGGCTCCAGCAGGTCTTTGGCATCGGCGGTGTCATAGGAGATCACGCCACCCAGCGCACCACTGCCGTACAGCAGGGCAGACGGGCCGCGAACCACTTCAATGCGCTTGATCAGCGCCGGATCCAGGAAGGTGCTGTTGAGGTGCCCGGTGTCAGTGCCCTGGCGTACACCATCAACCAGCACTAACACACCGCGACGATCGTAACCGCGCAGGTTGATATCCTGGCCGTTAGTACGTCCGGTACCGTCCAGCGTCAGGCCCGGGACTTTGCGCAGCAGGTCTGCGGCGGAGCTGGTGGTCTGGTTTTCCGGGGCGGTAGCGTCAATCACGCTCACCATCATCGGGGCTTCAAAGGCACTGCGGGCATTACCGGTCGCGGTAACGGTAATATCATCTGCGGCAGCAAACGCGGCGCCCGGCAAGGTGCTGACAATGGCCAGCGCCAGAAGTGATGGACGCAAAGACGCGGAATGCGGGTGTGGCATAGCAACTCTCCATTAAGAATCGAAAGCGCTGGCTGCCTGGGGATCACCTGGGTGGCTGGCGTATTTTTTTGAGTAATTTATTTAGTCAGGATCAGTTTTCCGGCATGGGTCTGGCGCAGCAGGTAGTGCTGGCCGTCATGCTCGATGATGACCCGCCCCTCCTCACCCAGCAGACTTTTGCTGTCGATACGACGGTCGTCAGGAGAACGGGAAGGTGCTGTGTGTGTTTTTATAGGTGTTGCCGCGGCGTTATCCATACGTGACATAATATTTACAAATAACAATCAATGTAACAATGATAATCATTATCAACAAAGTCAAAATTCACAGCAAGCCTTTTTGTGAAAAATTTGTGACGGGATCAAATTTGAGGGTGAGGTGCGGTCTGATGCCCTCAGCCCGGTGGGAGAGGGAGAAGGGCACGTACCTTAGGCCGGGTAAGCGCAGCGCCACCCGGCAGGATTTAAAAGCGCGAGTCCACGGCTGAGGCCAGTTTCTCCAGCAGCAGCTCGCTGTCTTCCCAGCTCAGACACGGATCGGTAATCGACTGACCGTAAACGATAGGCTGGCCAGCCACCACTTTCTGCGTCCCTTCTTTCAGGAAGCTTTCAGCCATGATCCCGGCCACGGCCGTTGAGCCGCTGCGGATCTGCTGACAAACCTCATCGCAGACATCCAGCTGGCGGCGATGCTGTTTCTGGCAATTGCCGTGGCTGAAGTCCACCACCAGGTGTTCTGGCAGATCAAACTCGGCCAGCGTTTCACAGGCGGCAGCGATATCTTCTGCGTGGTAATTCGGCTTTTTGCCACCGCGCATAATGATATGGCCGTATGGATTCCCGCTGGTCTGGTAAATGGTCATGTGGCCATTTTTATCCGGCGAGAGGAACATATGGCTGGCACGGGCCGCGCGGATCGCATCAACCGCGATGCGGGTATTGCCGTCGGTACCGTTTTTAAACCCAACCGGGCAGGAGAGGGCAGACGCCATCTCGCGGTGGATTTGGCTTTCGGTGGTCCGCGCGCCAATCGCGCCCCAGCTGATCAGATCGGCGATAAATTGCCCGGTCACCATATCGAGGAATTCGGTCGCGGTAGGCACACCCAGTTCATTGACCTGTAACAGCAGCTTACGCGCCAGCTCAATACCGTGATTCACGCGATAACTGCCGTTCAGGTCAGGGTCAGAAATCAGCCCTTTCCAGCCGACAACGGTGCGGGGTTTTTCAAAGTAGGTACGCATCACGATTTCCAGGCGATGCTGGTGCTTTTCACGCAGCGCCTGGAGTCGTTTGGCGTAATCCATCGCGGCATCCAGGTCGTGAATGGAACAAGGGCCGATGATCACCAGAAGACGGCGGTCTTCACCATTCAGGATTTTTTCAATACGACGGCGCGAGGCCGTGACATGTTCCGCAACGCCTGCGGAAACAGGATGTCGCACCGCCAGTTCAGCCGGGGTAATCAGGCTATCAATACGCGCAGTGCGGAGTTCGTCGGTTTTGTTCATGGAATATCTCAGAAAATTTTTGCTTCATCGGCAGACTACCGGGAAGTGATGGGCATCACCTTAAACCAATCCCTGCTGATTTCAAGTTCGGGGCGAAGCCGCCCCGATGATGTGCAGGATGATACCTTAATTTGGATTAATGTACTAGCATATTAGTACATGCGGCGATTCAGCCCCATGATATCGAGGATTTTGGTAGCGATTTCTTCTACCGAATAGTTGGTACTGTTAAGCCACGGGATTTGGTTTTTCCGGTACAGGGCTTCAACTTCTGAGACTTCCATGCGGCACTGGCGCATCGAGGCATAGCGGCTGTTTTCACGGCGTTCTTCACGAATGGCGGCCAGGCGTTCCGGGTTTATCGTCAGGCCAAACAGCTTATGTTGCAGTGGCTTAAGCGCAGCGGGTAATACCAGGTTATCCATATCGTCTGCAATAAAGGGGTAGTTCGCCGCGCGGATGCCGAACTGCATGGCCAGGTAGAGGCTGGTCGGGGTTTTGCCGCAGCGGGATACGCCAAGCAGGATCACCTGTGCCTGATCGAGATTACGCAGGGAGATGCCGTCATCGTGAGCCAGGGTGTAATCAATGGCCGCGATACGGGCATCGTACTTGATCAGGTTTCCGGGGTTAAGACCATGGGTGCGGTGGGCAATCGGCGTGGGATCAAGCTTCAGTTCACCTTGCAGCGGGGCCACCAGGGCCTGCACGATGTCCTGACAAAAGCCTTCACTTTGCAAAATAATCTGGCGAATTTCCGGGATCACGATGGAATAGAAAACCAGCGGACGCACGCCTGATTGCTGGTAGATGGCGTCAATCTGGTCTTTCACGGCTTTCGCGCGACTTTCATTTTCCACAAACGGCAGCGTGATGCTGTTGATGGAAACCGGGAACTGCGACATGACCGCATGTCCCAGAACTTCGGCGGTAATCGCCGTACCATCAGAAATATAAAAAACGTGGCGATCGACAGCATTATCCATTTTTCTCACCCTGAATATCGGACCTAATTGACTGAAAGCATAAATTAAAAAAGTAAAATACAACAGAGAGGGAATCGTCTTAATTATAAATGAAACGGTATTTTTAATTTTAATGAAAAGTGGATTTCATTTTTTGAAAAACCGATATAAACCGAACATTTTTGTGGGAATCCATTGTAATCATTGGGTTAGCGATTGATGGGGAAGTGTCCGAAAAAATAAAAAATAAAGTTGCTTACACGATTCACCGTTTTTTTCACGAGAACAAATATGCCAGGATAAATACGCATTAAGGTGTTTCTTAATCCCGTTCAAATATCACAAAAGGATTGTTTCGATGTCCAACAATGGCTCGTCACCGCTGGTGCTTTGGTATAACCAACTCGGCATGAATGATGTAGACAGAGTTGGGGGCAAAAATGCCTCCCTGGGTGAAATGATTACCAACCTGTCCGGCATGGGTGTCTCCGTACCGAATGGGTTTGCCACTACCGCCGAAGCGTTTGACCTGTTTCTTGACCAAAGCGGTGTAAACCAGCGCATTTACGAACTGCTGGATAAAACGGATATCGATGATGTTGCTGAGCTTGCCAAAGCCGGCGCACAAATCCGCCAGTGGGTCATCGACACACCTTTCCAGCCGGAGCTGGAAAAAGCGATTCACGACGCGTATGACCAGCTTTCCTCTGACGATGCGCAGGCCTCGTTTGCGGTACGCTCTTCTGCCACCGCAGAAGATATGCCGGATGCCTCCTTCGCCGGTCAGCAGGAAACCTTCCTCAACGTGCAGGGCTACGATGCCGTGCTGGTGGCGGTGAAGCACGTGTTTGCTTCCCTGTTCAACGACCGCGCCATTTCGTATCGCGTGCATCAGGGCTATGACCACCGTGGCGTAGCGCTCTCGGCGGGCATTCAGCGCATGGTACGCTCTGATGTCGGCTCATCCGGCGTGATGTTCTCCATTGATACCGAATCCGGCTTCGACCAGGTGGTGTTTATCACCTCTGCGTGGGGTCTGGGTGAAATGGTGGTGCAGGGTGCGGTTAACCCGGACGAATTCTACGTGCACAAACCAACGCTTGCGGCAAACCGTCCGTCTATCGTGCGCCGTACCATGGGGTCGAAAAAGATCCGCATGATTTACGCCCCGACTCAGGAGCACGGCAAGCAGGTTAAAATTGAAGACGTGCCGCAGGAACAGCGCGACCGCTTCTCCCTGACCGATGCCGAAGTGCAGGAACTGGCAAAACAGGCTGTGCAGATTGAGAAACACTATGGCCGCCCGATGGATATCGAGTGGGCCAAAGACGGTAACACCGGCAAGCTGTTTATCGTGCAGGCGCGCCCTGAAACCGTTCGTTCTCGCGGTCAGGTAATGGAGCGTTACACGCTTCATGCGCAGGGCAAAGTGATTGCGGAAGGTCGTGCCATCGGTCACCGCATTGGTGCGGGCCCGGTGAAAGTTATCCAGGACATCAGCGAGATGAACCGCATTCAGCCGGGCGACGTGCTCGTCACCGACATGACCGACCCGGACTGGGAACCGATCATGAAGAAGGCTGCGGCGATTGTTACCAACCGTGGTGGCCGTACCTGCCATGCGGCGATCATCGCCCGTGAACTGGGTATCCCGGCGGTGGTTGGCTGTGGAGATGCGACCGAACGCATGAAGGATGACGAAAACGTGACCGTCTCCTGTGCGGAAGGCGATACCGGTTATGTCTACGCCGAACTACTGGACTTCAGCGTGAAAAGCTCCAGCGTGGATACCATGCCGGATCTGCCGCTGAAGATCATGATGAACGTGGGTAACCCGGACAGGGCGTTTGACTTCGCCTGCCTGCCAAACGAAGGGGTTGGCCTGGCGCGTCTGGAATTTATCATCAACCGTATGATTGGCGTGCACCCGCGTGCACTGCTGGAGTTCGACGATCAGGACGCGAAACTGCAAAACGAAATTCGCGAAATGATGAAAGGCTACGACTCGCCGAAAGAGTTTTACGTCGGCCGTCTGACCGAAGGGATCGCGACGCTGGGTGCGGCGTTCTACCCGAAACGCGTTATCGTGCGTTTGTCTGACTTCAAATCTAACGAATACGCCAACCTGGTGGGGGGCGAACGTTACGAGCCAGAAGAAGAGAACCCGATGCTGGGCTTCCGTGGCGCCGGACGTTATGTGTCTGACAGCTTCCGTGACTGCTTCGCGCTGGAGTGTGATGCGGTGAAACGCGTGCGCAACGACATGGGGCTGACCAACGTTGAAATCATGATCCCGTTTGTTCGTACCGTGGCGCAGGCCAAAGCGGTAGTTGAGGAACTGGCGCGTCAGGGTCTGAAGCGTGGTGAAAACGGCCTGAAGCTCATCATGATGTGCGAAATTCCGTCCAACGCCCTGCTGGCAGAGCAGTTCCTGGAATACTTCGACGGCTTCTCTATCGGTTCAAACGACATGACACAGCTGACGCTGGGTCTGGATCGCGATTCTGGCGTGGTTTCCGAGCTGTTCGATGAGCGTAATGACGCGGTAAAAGCGCTGCTGTCAATGTCCATCAAAGCGGCGAAGAAACAGGGTAAATACGTCGGGATTTGTGGTCAGGGTCCATCCGACCACGAAGACTTTGCCGCCTGGCTGATGGAAGAGGGGATCGATAGCCTCTCCCTGAACCCTGACACCGTGGTGCAAACCTGGCTGAGCCTGGCAGAACTGAAAAAGTAATGCCGTAATAGCTGTACACTGAAAAGGTGAGGATATTTATCCTCGCCTTTTTTATTTTCCCGTTGACATGCTCCCCGTCACAAATAAAGCAAAAAACCAAATATCATAATTTGTCTGTTAATTTAGACAATTGTTAGCGCGCAAAGCGTTGCTAATACTTGAGCCTTAACTGCGCATTACCCTACATGATGCGCAACTGGTTGAAATACGTTTTAACCTGATAAAAGGCCCATAAAAATGAACATCTCTCCTGTCTTACGTACGAAAGATAAAATAGGTTACGGTTTAGGTGATATGGCCAGCGCGCTGGTCTGGCAAACCGCTACCTTATTTCTTGCCTATTTTTATACGGATGTATTTGGTCTGCCGGCAGCAATAATGGGAACCATGTTTTTAGTGGTGCGCGTGGTTGATGCCTTTGTCGATCCCTGTATTGGCGCGCTGGTGGATCGCACGCAAACCCGGCATGGCCGCTTTCGCCCGTGGCTGTTATGGTTCGCTATTCCTTTTGGCGTGAGTTGCCTGATTACGTTCTATGTTCCTGATGTCGGGCCAACGGCGAAAATCATTTACGCCTGCGTGACTTACACCATCCTGAGCCTTATCTATTCGGCCATTAATGTTCCCTACTGCGCGATGCCAGGGGCGCTCACCCTTGACCCGCGTGAACGCCATTCGCTGCAATCCTGGCGCTTTGGGTTGTCCTTTATCGGCGGCCTGATTGTCACGGTAATTGCCCTGCCGCTGGTGGCAAAACTGGGTGATGGCAATGTGCAAAAAGGCTATTTCTACGCCATGAGTTTAATGGGGGTATTGGGCATCGTTTTATTCTTCTGCTGTTTCATGATGACCCGGGAGCGTTATTCTCCGCACAGCGATACTTCCGGCTCGATGCTTACCGATTTAAAACGCCTGGCGGGAAATAGCCAGTGGCGGATAGTGTTTGTGTTTAATATTTTATTACTAACCGCAGTGGTTACGCGTGGTTCGGCAACCCTGTATTACGTGAACTACGTATTGTTACGCCCGGAGCTGGTTTTCGCCTTTATTGTTTCCGGGATGGTGGCCTCCCTCAGTGGCGCATTATTGTCTGAACGGTTATTGGGTAAATTCGACCGGGTACGGGCCTATCAGTGGACGATTATCACTTTCGTTATATTTGGTGCACTAATTTTCTTCCTGCCGCCGTCGCAGGTCTGGCTGATATTCGGCCTGAACATTATCTTCAGCTTTATTCAAAACCTGACCACGCCGCTGCAATGGACCATGTTCTCTGACGTGGTGGACTACGAAGAGCATCGCAGTGGCCGTCGGCTGGATGGGCTGGTGTTCTCTACCGCGCTGTTTGCCATCAAATTTGGTCTGGCGCTGGGCGGTGCCGTGGTGGGCTGGGTACTGGGTATGGTGGACTATGCGCCGGGCCAGGCTATACAGGCTCCGCACGTGCTGAGCACCATCAACGCACTCTTTACGCTGATCCCCTGCGCGCTGTTCATTGGCATGGTCGCGCTGCTCACCGTTTACAAACTCAATAGCCGACTGGTTGACACTATTGCCCGCGAGCTTGCCAGCAAGCGCCAGGCGCGCCCGGACGAGGAAGCACTCAGCCCGGCACTTCATCATGTAATCAAGGAGTAACGTATGACTGCAATCTATAAGGATGCGGGGCGTCCCGTGCACGAACGTGTGGCGGATTTACTGGCCCGTATGACGCCAGAAGAGAAATTTGCGCAGATGCACGCGTACTGGCTGATCCTCGATGAACACGGCAACCATCGCGAGCGGACGGATTTGAGTGATGAGTTTGCAGGTGTCAGCGAACAGGCTGCGCTGGGCGAGAGGCTGAAGCTGGGTGTCGGGCAGATAACCCGGCCGCTGGGGACGCATATTGTTGATGCCAGAACGGGCGTGCGGGCGGCAAACCGCTTGCAGCGAATGATGATGGAAGAGACGCGGCTCGGCATCCCGGCGCTGTTCCACGAGGAGTGCCTGGTCGGCCTGCTCTGTAAAGACGCCACGCTTTTCCCCTCATCGCTGAACTATGGTTCAGGCTGGGACCCCGCGCTCGTCAGGCGTGCCGCAGAGCACATTGGTGCCGAGGCCCGCTCGGTGGGTTGTCAGCAGGGGCTGGCACCGGTTCTTGATGTCTCACGCGATGTCCGCTGGGGGCGTACCGAAGAGACGTTTGGTGAAGACCCGTGGTTAGTCGGCGTGATGGCCAGCGCCTATGTGGAGGGATTACAGGGCGAAAAACGCGATCTGCTGGCCACCCTGAAACACTATGTTGGCCACTCTTTCAGTGAAGGTGCGCGTAACCATGCGCCCGTGCATCTGGGATTCAGCGAACTGAACGATACCTTCTTGCTGCCGTTCGAAATGGCGGTGAAGCTCGCTAATGCTGGGTCGGTGATGCCTGCTTATCACGATATCGACAACCAGCCTGGCCACAGCGACAGCTTCCTGCTGACCACAGTGCTGCGTGAGCAGTGGGGTTTTGACGGTATTATCGTTGCCGATTACGGTGGCGTGAGTCTTCTGCATCAGCACCACGGTATTTCGCATGACGCCGCTGAATCGGCGGCGCTGGCGTTTAATGCCGGGCTGGACGTTGAGCTGCCAAAAGATGACTGCGCGCGCCATCTGGCACAGGCGGTTGAACGTGGGCTTATCACCATGGCGAAAGTGGATGAGATCGTGGGCCGCGTACTGACTGAGAAATTCCGTCTTGGGCTGTTTGAAAAACCTTATGCCGATGAAAACGCCATTGATCTGCAAAATGACGCCACCCGGCAGGTGGCGCGTGAGGTAGCAACCCGCTCGCTAACCCTGCTTGAGAATAACGGCATCCTGCCGCTAAGCGGAAAACCGCGTGTGGCGGTTGTGGGGCCAACGGCGGACGATCCGCTGGCATTGCTGAGTGGCTATAGCTTCCCGGTGCATTTAATCATCAGCGATATGGTGGATGAAACCTCGCAGGTGACGACACCGCGCGCGGCGCTTGAGCACTACCTGGGGGCATCGCAGGTGCGTTATGCCAAAGGTTGTCACATCATCGAAAAACGGATGGCGGGCGCGCCGGTTTTCCCGGGGGACAGCGGCGGAAAACCGATGCAGCAATCCCCGGTTTCACACAGTACCGCCTTGATCCCCGAGGCCGTACGCGCGGCACAGGAGAGTGACGTGGTGGTGGCCTGCGTCGGGGATCTTGCCGGGTTGTTCCAGAGCGGAACCGTCGGAGAAGGTTCCGACACGGACTCCCTGAACCTGCCTGGCGTGCAACAGCAATTGCTGGAAGCGCTTGTCGCAACAGGTAAATCGGTGGTGGTGGTGATGACCGGGGGAAGGCCGTACAGCCTGCAAGGCCTGGAGGACAAGGTCGCGGCATTTATGGTCGCCTGGGCACCCGGCCAGGAAGGCGGCTGGGCAATTGCCGATGTGCTGACCGGCCGCGCAGAACCGCAGGGCAGGCTGGTGGTCAGCGTGCCGAAAAGCGCGGGGGCGATGCCCTATTACTACAACCACAAACTCAAAAGTGGCGGCACGCCGTTTGCGTTTCATTTTGGCTCGCGTTATCCCTTTGGGTTTGGTCTGGGCTGGAGCGACTTTGGCTTAAGCAACCCGATACTGGCATCTGAGCGGATTGATATTACAGGGGAAGTGGCCCTGAGTATTGATGTGACCAACCGCGGCGAACGCAGCGGCAGCGAAGTGGTGCAGGTCTATGTACGCGATAAAGTGGCAAGCCAGGTGCGCCCGTTGCAGGAGCTGAAAGCCTTCCAGCGGGTGACGCTCTTACCCGGAGAGACAACCCGGCTGACCTTCACGTTGCCGGTCGATATGTTCAACTTTACCCGCCGCGACGGTAAGCGAATTGTCGAGCCGGGCGAATTTGAGCTACAGATTGGCACGTCGTCGGCAGATATTCGCGAGATGGTCACGGTGAATGTTACCGGTGAGACACGTGTATTGCCTGCCGACTGGCGGATGCTCAGTCAATGTGAGACGAAGAGCGTCTGAGAAGGATAAAAAAAAGCCCATCGTGGGAGATGGGCAAAGACTACACACAGCAATTCGTTGTTTCACTCAGGGGATTTCCATGCTTATAAATCAAGGTGTTGATTTATAACCGTGAGCTAATAGTAGGCATTGAGGTTTTTTGCGTCGATCAGATTCGTCTCAATAGTTAAAGAGACGTAAAGATTTTTTGAGGTGAATGACAGAGTTACAGGCGATGTGGCGGGTCTGACCAGTGAAATGATTAACGATGTTTAAGTATTGCGAGGAAATCAGGCCGGGTAAGCGCAGCGCCACCCGGCGATACCGTTACTGCTTGTTCTTGTCTTCCAGCTCTTCCAGTTCGCTGAGGATCACATCGGGGTCGGTGCCTGGTGGTGGTACTTCATGCACCCAGGCAGAGAACAGACGCCAGGTGACGGCGAGCAGCACCGGGCCGATAAACAGGCCAATCATGCCGAATGCAATCAACCCGCCGATAACGCCAGACAGGATCAGAATCAGCGGCAGATCCGCGCCCATACGAATGAGTATCGGGCGAATAACGTTATCCATCGTACCGACCACGCAGCTCCAGACCAGCAGAACGGTGCCCCAGGTGGTGTCCCCGGTCCAGTAGAGCCAGATAATGCAGGGGATCAGCACCAGCAATGGCCCCAGTTGCGCAAGGCAGGTCATTATCATGATCACGGTAAAGATAGTGGCGTATGGCACACCAGAAATCGCAAGACCGATACCGCCCAGAACGGCCTGTACCAGAGCCGTCACTACCACACCCAGCGCAACGGCGCGTACGGCCTGAGCCGCCAGCAGGATCGCCGCATCACCGCGTTTACCGGCCAGTCGGGTGGCAAAATGTCGCACACCCAGTGCGACCTGCTCACCACGCCAGTACAGCAGGGCACTGAAGGCCAGCATCAGCGTACAGTGCATCATAAAGCGACCAATGTGCGCGGCCTGGCCGACAAACCAGGTGGTCGTGGTGCCAATATAAGGACGCACTTTCGCCATCAATGCGCTGCCGCCCATCTCCAGCAGGCCGTGCCAGCCGCTGTACAGTTTTGAACCGATAACCGGAATGCTGTTCAGCCAGGCGAGATCCGGCAGCGTCATGTCGCCGGTGCTGATGGCGCGAATAACCGGGCCGCTGGTATCAACCAGGCTATTAACCAGTAAGGCAATGGGAATAATAAACAGCAGGAACAGCAGTAAGGTCATGACCAGCACGGCAAGCGCACGGCGGCCAAACAGCAGTTTCTGTAAACGCAGCAGCAGTGGCCAGGTGGCGACGACTACGGTACTGGCCCAGGCGAAGCCGAGCACAAATGGCTGAACAATCCACAGACACGCAATAATCATGATTGCCAGAAACAGCACTGACAGCAGGATTTGCGCAACATCCCTCGGCTGACGAAGATTGACCATAAATGAAACTTTCCTTTGATGAACACCAGCGAGGCTGGCGAGAACATGAAACCGCGTCATTCTAATCATTAGTGATTTCAGCGATTTTTAACAGGCAGATTCTGCATGTAATTCAGCTGAGCGTATAAGAAAAAAATGTGATAAAACTTTCACGACACAACGCAAACGATTTCACACCTCTAATTAGGGTCGACCGTAATGATCCCACAGATTTCTCAGGCACCTGGCGTCGTTCAGCTGGTGCTGAATTTTTTGCAGGCACTGGAGCAACAGGGTTTTACAGGTGATACCGCCACAAATTATGCCGACAGGCTAACGATGGCGACCGATAACAGTATCTACCAGCTTCTTCCCGATGCAGTCGTCTTTCCCCGCTCGACGGCAGATGTGGCATTAATTTCCCGTCTGGCGGCGCAGGAACGTTTTACGTCCCTGGTGTTCACCCCGCGTGGTGGCGGCACCGGCACAAACGGCCAGGCGCTTAATCAGGGCATCATCATTGATATGTCCCGCTATATGAACCGCATTATTGAAATCAACCCTGAAGAGGGCTGGGTGCGTGTTGAAGCGGGCGTTATCAAAGATCAGCTCAACCAGTTTTTAAAACCCTATGGCTACTTTTTCGCGCCAGAGCTTTCTACCAGTAACCGCGCGACCATTGGCGGGATGATCAACACCGATGCGTCCGGACAGGGGTCGCTGGTGTATGGCAAAACTTCCGATCATGTGATGGGCGTCCGCGCGATACTGCTGGGTGGCGACATCCTTGATACTCAGCCAATGCCCGTTGCGCTGGCTGAAACGCTGGGCAAAGAGAGCACCGCCAGCGGGCGAATTTATCGCACCGTACTGGAACGTTGTCGCGACAACCGTCAGCTGATCCTCGATAAATTCCCCAAACTGAACCGCTTCCTGACGGGCTACGATCTGCGTCATGTGTTTAACGATGACCTGACCCAGTTCGATCTGACCCGTATTCTGACCGGTTCGGAAGGCACCCTGGCATTTATTACTGAGGCGCGTCTGGATATCACCCGGCTGCCGAAGGTACGCCGTCTGGTCAATGTGAAATACAACTCCTTCGATTCTGCGCTGCGCAATGCGCCGTTTATGGTTGATGCGCGGGCGCTGTCGGTTGAAACCGTCGACTCCAAAGTGCTTAACCTGGCACGGGAAGACATTGTCTGGCACTCCGTGAGCGAACTGATCACCGATGTGCCGGATAAAGAGATGCTTGGCCTGAACATCGTTGAATTTGCCGGCGATGACGCCGAGCTGATTGAAAGCCAGGTGTCGATGCTCTGCCAGCGTCTGGACGAGCTTATTGCCAGAGGTGAGGGCGGGGTTATTGGCTGGCAGTTGTGTAACGACCTTTCCGGTATTGAGCGTATCTATGCGATGCGTAAAAAAGCGGTGGGGCTGTTGGGCAATGCGAAAGGTGCAGCGAAACCCATTCCGTTTGCAGAAGACACCTGCGTACCGCCGGAGCATCTGGCTGACTATATTGTTGAGTTCCGCGCCTTGCTGGACAGCCACGGGCTGAGCTATGGCATGTTTGGCCACGTGGATGCCGGGGTACTGCACGTGCGTCCGGCTCTGGATATGTGCGACCCGCAGCAGGAAATCCTGATGAAACAGATCTCCGATGACGTCGTCGCATTAACGGCAAAATATGGTGGTCTGTTGTGGGGCGAGCATGGTAAAGGCTTCCGCGCGGAATACAGCCCGGCGTTTTTCGGTGAGCAACTGTTTGGGGAACTGCGCAAAGTTAAAGCGGCGTTTGACCCGGATAACCGCCTCAACCCGGGCAAAATCTGCCCGCCAGAAGGTGTGGATGCGCCAATGCTGCGCGTGGATGCGGTGAAACGCGGCACCTATGACCGGCAAATTCCTATCGCCGTCCGCTCATCCTGGCGCGGCGCTATGGAGTGTAACGGCAACGGTCTGTGCTTTAACTTCGACGCGAAAAGCCCAATGTGTCCGTCGATGAAAATCACCAGTAACCGTATTCATTCACCAAAAGGGCGTGCAACCCTGGTGCGCGAATGGTTGCGTCTGCTGGCCGATCGCGGTGTTGATCCGCTGAAGCTGGAAAGCGAGCTGCCGGAAAAAGCGGCCAGCCTGCGTACGCTTATCGAACGTACGCGGAACAGCTGGCACGCCCGGAAAGGCGAATATGATTTCTCCCATGAAGTCAAAGAAGCCATGTCAGGCTGTCTGGCCTGTAAGGCCTGTTCGACCCAGTGCCCGATTAAAATCGACGTCCCGGAATTCCGTTCGCGTTTCCTGCAACTTTACCACACGCGCTATCTGCGCCCGGTGCGCGATCACCTGGTCGCCACGGTGGAAAGCTATGCACCGCTGATGGCGCGAGCGCCTAAGACATTCAACTTCTTTATCAATCAACCGCTGGTACGTAAGCTCTCCGAAAAACATATCGGCATGGTGGATCTGCCGTTGCTCTCGACGCCATCTTTACAGCGTCAGCTGGTGGGGCATCGTTCTGCAAACATGACCCTGGAGCAGCTTGAAGCGTTAAGCGCAGAGCAAAAAGCCAACGTGGTGCTGGTAGTGCAGGACCCGTTCACCAGCTACTACGATGCGCAGGTCGTGGCCGATTTTGTCCGTCTGGCCGAAAAAATCGGTTATCAGCCGGTGGTGCTGCCGTTCTCGCCTAACGGTAAGGCACAGCACATCAAAGGCTTCCTGAACCGCTTTGCGAAAACTGCACAGAAAACTTCGGACTTCCTCAACCGCGTTGCCACGCTGGGGATCCCGATGGTCGGCGTCGACCCGGCGCTGGTGCTCTGCTATCGCGATGAGTACAAGCTGACGCTTGGCGAAAAGCGTGGGGATTTCCACGTCATGCTGGTGCACGAATGGCTGCCCGCGGCGCTGCAAAAAACCGCGACCAAAGAGGTGAGCGGTGAGTCCTGGTATCTGTTTGGACACTGTACTGAGGTAACGGCCCTGCCAGGGGCACCTGGACAATGGGCCTCTATTTTTGCCCGCTTCGGTGCGAAGCTCGAGAGCGTCAGCGTGGGGTGTTGCGGCATGGCGGGAACCTACGGACATGAAGTTAAAAATCATGAGAACTCGCTTGGGATCTACGAGTTGTCATGGCATCAGGCCATGCAGCGTTTACCGCGCAACCGCTGTCTGGCGACAGGTTACTCCTGCCGCAGCCAGGTGAAACGCGTTGAAGGTAACGGTGTACGCCATCCATTGCAGGCTTTACTGGAGATTATGGGATGATCTGGAAACGAGCAGTGACGCTTCAGGCGCTCAATGCCATGGGAGAAGGGAATATGGTGGGCTTGCTGGATATCCAGTTTACCCACATTGGTGAAGATTCGCTGGAAGCGACCATGCCTGTCGATAGCCGCACGCATCAGCCGTTTGGTCTTTTGCACGGCGGTGCGTCGGTGGTGCTGGCTGAAACGCTTGGCTCAGTCGCAGGCTATTTGTGTACTGAAGGGGAACACAAAGTGGTAGGGCTGGAAGTGAACGCCAACCATATTCGCTCTGTTCGCAGTGGGCGTGTACGCGGTATCTGCCGCGCATTGCACGCAGGTAGCCGTCATCAGGTGTGGCAGATTGATATTCTGGACGAGCAGGACCGTCTGTGCTGCTCATCGCGTCTGACGACGGCGGTGGTGTAACGCGTTTAAACATCCAGGATGTTTTGCCTTTGGTCAAAATCTGAGCAGTAAAACGTGTTATACTGCTCAGGTTTTGTACACAAGCGAGGACGTCATGGATACCGAATTGAACCCAACCCAACTGGCAGTTGAATATTTACGTCGCGATAAGAGCAACCTGTCTCCGGCACAGTACCTTAAAAAGCTGAAACAGCTTGAGCTGGAATTTGCCGACTTACTCGCGCTCTCTTCCAGCGAGCTGAAAGAAGAGATCTATTTTGCCTGGCGGTTGGGTGTTCATGTCCATTAATTGCTGAAAAAGGGCCGCGCTTGCGGCCTTTTTTGTCTGCGGCATTCAGTACCTTGCCGGGAGTTTGTTAATTTTAATCAGCCTGCCATCTTCCATCTCCACATACCCACCCGCTTTCAGGTCGGCCAGAATGCGCATCACACCACTGCGCGAGAGCAGTGTTTTGTCCCTGATATAGCGTTCCACCGTGATGCTCCTGCGGAAACTCTCGTCTTCATTCATCAACAGCATTAGCTGCTGGCGGATCATCTCATACGCCGTCGGCGCGCCGCGGGGCATGATATTGTTATAAAGCCGGTTATACATAAACATCAGGTGTTTTGAGATAAGCCCCCACAGCGCTTTGTCTTTGATAATCTCGTTGAGCTGCTCAGTGGGCAGTGTGCCGATAAGACAGGGAGTGACGGTTTTAAGATAATCATCAAAGAAAACATCTGCGAGATTGGCAACGCCCAGGACGGCCGGGCTTTTCGCCGTTGAAAGCAGCATATTGTCGCTTCTGCGGTAGATGGCGACAGTCCCTTCTATCACCAGATAACACATGCCCTGATGGTTTACCTGAAGATCCAGTTGCTCACCACGGCCCGTTTTCCGCGTGACAGAGTAGGGTTGTAAATGGGTAATAAGCTCTTGTGCATAGGGCGAGCCACGATGAGATGAGCCTGAAACAAACATGACGGATAACCTTTAAGAAAGCCCATCTGATTATAGTGTCAGTCCTGGCCCCGGGTATCCCGGGTTGAGTTGAATCGCCATACTCTCGCTAAACAGCTGCAAACCTGGCTATTGCGTGAGTGAGAGGCCCGCCGGGCGGGCCTCTCTATGGTCAGACATTCACGGCACTGATCAGGCGCGTTTTCATCGTCTGATACGCAGAAGCAGCAAAATCTTCCGCCCAGTGTTGGTCCTCAATGGCCTCAACCTGCACCGCGCAATATTTCGTTTCCGGCGTTTTGGATACCGGGTCGAGATTATCCTGCGTCAGTTCGTTACAGGCGCCAATCCACCACTGATAGGTCATGTAGACCGCACCGGCATTGATGCGCTCGCTGATGCTGGCGCGGGTAATCACTTTCCCCCTGCGCGAGCGAACCCAGACCAGTTGGCCATCGCGGATGCCCAGCGCGTTGGCGTCTGCCGGGTTTAACTGCACGCGGCCAGGTTCGTCGGCCAGGCTTTGCAGTGCCGCACAGTTCCCGGTCATTGAGCGACAGGAGTAGTGGCCAACCTCCCTTACCGTGCAGAGCACCAGGGGATATTCCGCATCAGGAATTTCGGCCGGACGACGCCACGCAGTCGCGAAAAGTTGCCCCTTGCCGGTTGAGGTGTCGAACTGATTATCTTTGTACAGGTAAGGCGTGCCAGGGTGTTCCAGCGTTGTACACGGCCACTGGACATGACCCATCTCGCCCATTTTTTCATAAGTCACACCATAGAACAGCGGACACAGTTCGCGCATCTCATCCCAGATCTGCTGGTCAGAGGTATAGTGCATCGGGTAGCCCATTTCTGTTGCCAGCAGGCTGATGATTTCCCAGTCGCGTTTCACGTTGCCGCGGGCTTCTATGGCTTTGCCGAATCGCTGGAAGCCGCGATCGGCACAGGTAAAGACGCCACCATGTTCGCCCCAGGAGGTCGCCGGAAGCAGCACGTCAGCCACTTCGGCGGTTTTGGTCATGAAAATGTCCTGCACCACCACAAAATCCAGCGCCTCGAATCCGCGGCGCACCAGGCCAAGATCGGCCTCTGTCTGGAGCGGGTCTTCCCCCATGATGTAATAAGCCTTGATCTTGCCTTCCAGCGCGAGATGCGGGACTTCTGTGATGCGTGTCCCCACCCGGTCGTCCATCTGGTTGACATCGATGTGCCAGGCATCGGCAAATTTTTGCCGGACCACCGTATCGGTGACATCCTGATACCCGGGGAACATGTTAGGCAGCACGCCCATATCGCACGCGCCCTGAACATTATTCTGCCCGCGCACCGGGCCGACCCCGACCGCCGGACGCCCCAGATTGCCGGTCAGCAGGGCGAGGCTGGAAAGCCCTTTAACCACATCTACGGCCTGCCCGAACTGGGTGACGCCCATTCCCCACATCACGGTGGCAGACGGTGCCGCTGCAAAAGTACGCATTGCCTGGCGAACATCCCTGGCGGCAATGCCGGTCAGATGTTCGACATTCTCTGGGGCGTACTCTTTTACCGCCTCACGATAGGCATCCAGCCCTTCGGTAAAGCGCGCAACATAGTTTTTGTCGTATAACTCCTCTTCCAGCAGCACATAGCCGAAAGCGTTTACCAGCGCCATATTGCTGCCGTTTTTCAGCTGCAAATGCTGATCGGCAATGCGCGCGGTCTCGATGCGCCGCGGATCGCAGACAATAATTTTCGCGCCATTTTCACGCGCTTTGAGCACGCGTCTTGCCACAATCGGATGAGAATCGGCGCAGTTATAGCCAAAGACCAGCAGGCATTTTGAGTTTTCAATATCGTTGATGGAGTTGCTCATGGCGCCATTGCCAAGCGTCTCCTGAAGGCCTGCAACGGAAGGGCCGTGGCAGACACGCGCGCAGCAATCCACGTTGTTGGTGTTAAGCACCGCCCGGGCAAATTTTTGCATCACGTAGTTTGTTTCATTGCCTGTCCCCCTGGAGGAGCCGGTGGTCATAATCGACCGGGGGCCGAACTGCTCTTTAATGCTTTGCAGTTTGTGGGCGGTGTAGCGAATGGCTTCTTCCCAGGTGACGGGGGTGAAAGCGTCGCCTTTGCGGTAGCGGATCATCGGTTGCGTTAAACGGGGAGTCAGCAGACGGGTATCGTTGAGGAAATCCCAGCCGTAAAAGCCTTTCAGGCACAGCGTGCCCTGGTTTGTTACGCCATCGGCGGCTTCGGCACGGAGAATGCGGTTATTTTCTACGACAAGGTTTAATTTGCAGCCTGCACCACAGTATGGGCAGACACTGGCGATTTTTTTCATCAATAACAGACCTGTTAAGAAATGAAGCAAGTTGACTGGAAAACCCAGTCCCGTAGGCGAAGGTAAGCAGGAACTGTGCCAGGTTGGTTTTGCTTGTTTTACAGGGTGTTATATGCAGAGGGGGCATGTCATCGTCAGGTCGTTCGTCAGTTTTGACGATGACACGCCATGGGAGCGAATCGTCTTAGAGATCGTCCATCGTGTAACCCACCACGATTTCCAGAGTCTTACGGATCACATCCGCCTGAACCACGTCGCGGGTGGTTTCCAGCGTCTGAATGAGCCAGAGGATGATTGCTTTATTGGACAGATGCCCCTCGGAAGCCAGAACACAGCGTACTGCAGTAGAAAAAACAGCGGACTCTTCAGCAAAACGATCGCCTGCGTGACGGAAATATTCCGACAGCGCACTGTCTAAAAAAGCAGAATGGTATTCGGGTTGAAGCTGAATATTTTGTCTCATTTGTTTTCACCGTAGCTGTTAGATTGCAGTCAATGTATTTTTTTGGGATCGGACGGTTTTCCATTTCCAAATAAAGGCACTACATTGTCTCTGTTGTTAAGAGGTCCCTCTCTTTTCGTTCGTCCTTGCACGGTTCTGCGACGTGTAAAGGCGATGCTGTCTGAGCCGATTTCGGCAATCACCATCGCAAGTGTCTCCCGCCGCTGGGGATCCTTTTCATGTTGTTTCATTACCCGCAGACGCTGTAGCAATCCTTCGGTTGTCACTGGTCCCCGCTCTTTCAGAAGAGAGAGAACGGCTTCACCGATAAGCATGTCGATCAGTCGGTCTGCGTCACTGCTGTTCATCACGTTACCGTTCGAAGAGCAGACCAAGTAGCATGTGGTAATGCTCTTCCTCTTCCGGCCCGTCGGCTCGCTCAAGGCGGCTGAGCAGCTTGGTACAAAGCGATTTGCGATTAAGGTTTCGTCCGTCGCTGAGAATTTCAACAACTACCTGACCCAGCGTCTCCTGCTGGGTGGGACGCGCAGCCTTTTCAAAGTACTGTGCAATCGCTGCTGCGGAATCTGTGGCGTAACCTTCCTGCTGCATGTCTCACTCCTGTAAAATCATGTCGTCAATAACGTTACATTTAAGGTATACACAATTTCAAAATCTGTACATAAAAAATGTACAAATTTTTATGTGTTTTATAACATTTTTTAAAAAATACTTTATTTTCAATTTATTGTGTGATGTTCATGAAGCGATGATGCTACAGGATATATTGTACAAAAAGAGCGGGTACTGATAAGTTGTACAGCAGAGAAAACAGGTCTCATTAACTGCCGTAAATGGTTGAGATGTAAATTATTTGTTAAGCAATTAATGTGCTATAAATGAAAATTACCCACGTCTTTTGTGGCCAAAACCCATACACCCCAGGAATAGCATGCTCACAACCATCATTTACCGCAGTCATATCTGTGAGGACGTTCCAGTGAAAGCGCTGGAAGCAATGGTCGCTGCTGCAAATAGTAAAAACCGGCAATCTAATGTCACGGGGATCCTGCTGTTTAACGGCACACATTTTTTCCAACTGCTTGAAGGGCCAGTGGAGCACGTTTCATCGATCTATGAGCAGATCTGTAACGACCCACGTCACCATAATGTGGTGGAGTTGATGCGCGATCACGGGCCTGTTCGGCGCTTTGGCAACGTGGGCATGGAGCTTTTCGATTTACGCCAGTTCGACAGGGATGAGGTGCTGCAGCAGGTGCTCGACAAAGGCACGACACGCTACCAGCTGACCTATAACGACCGCCCACTTCAGTTTTTCCGCACTTTTGTCGATGCCACGGAAAAAGAAAACTACTTTGAACTTCCGCCGGCGGATTCATGGGATTTTGTTCCCGAAGACACTCGCTTATCCGCGCAGCCCGGGGTGATCGCAAAGGGGGCGGATTGCAGCTTTGCGTTCCAGCCGATAGTCGATCCGTTTATGCAGCAGGTCGTTTCCTGGGAGGCGCTTATCCGCACACTTGACGGCGGCTCGCCGGAGGCCTATTTCGCCAACCTCCCGCGTGACGAAGTGTATACGTCCGATCTGCAAAGCAAGCAGGTGGCGCTTTCAATGGCCAGCGCGCTGGGATTACAGGATCAAACATTATCTCTTAACCTGCTGCCCATGACGCTGGTTAACATTCCCAACGCTGTGGATTTTCTGCTCGCGGCGATTGAAGCAAATGGGTTTGTGCCCGAGCAAATTGTGGTGGAGTTTACTGAAAGCGAAGCCATTTCCCGTTTTGATGAATTCTCGGATTCAGTCAGGCAGCTAAAAAGTGCTGGCATCAGTGTGACGATCGATCACTTTGGCGCAGGTTTTGCGGGGCTACAACTGCTGGCTCAGTTCCAGCCGGACAGAATTAAGATAAATCGCGATCTGGTCGCTAACGTGCACAAAAGCGGTCCCCGACAGGCCATCATTCAGGCGATTATCAAATGCTGTACCACACTTGAGATCCAGTTCTGCGCGGTGGGCGTGGAGAAGGCGGAAGAGTGGATGTGGCTGGAGTCTGCGGGAATTTCCCAGTTCCAGGGGCATCTCTTTGCCAGCCCCCGGCATGGCGGTATTCCGGCTATTGCGTGGCCGGAGAAAAAATTCGAATTCTGATAAAGCTGTACATAAAGCGGCGGACCTAACTGTACGAATGGTAAATTTTATACAACAATATATTCACAGGTGCAGGCAAGAGTAGCCCATTCACCTGAGTAAAATGTGGTCTTAGTTATACAAATGGTTTGTACAATCTGATAAGGTTGGTGTAGTTAGGTATGGAAGTTCTGAGCGTGAGGGAGTTAATGGCCTATTACAGTATCGGCGAAGTGGCCGAACGATGCGGTATCAACCCCGTTACGCTGCGTGCCTGGCAGCGTCGTTATGGATTGTTGAAGCCGCAGCGCAGCGAAGGAGGGCATCGTCAGTTTGACGATGAAGACATCCTGCGTATTGAAGAGATCAAACGCCTGATGAAAAGCGGCGTTTCGGTCGGAAAAGTTAAAGTCTTGCTGGAAAACAAGGAAGTGCTGACCCAGGGCAATTGGGTTTCGTTCCAGGAAGAGATGATGACCGTTCTGCGTTACGCCAGCCCGGCAAAGCTGCGCGCCAAAATTGGTGAATTCCGCCGCGATCACGCGATGGATGCACTGATTGACAATATTATCTCCCCCGTCCGCCAGCGAATGAACCAGGATCAAAATACAGTGCGCCACATGGCGAGCCTGCTGGATGGCGTGTTGATCGAATTCGCGATTGCGAGTCTGGCGGAGTCCCGCAAGAAAGCCGGTAAAGACGCTCTCCTGATTGGCTGGGAATGCGATGACCGAACCCATCTGTGGCTTGAAGCCGCGCGTTTGGCACAGAAGGGCTGGCATATCGACGTGCTGGCTGAACCCATCGATTCACCGCGTCCTGAGCTTTTCCCGGGGCAAAAAATCTTCGTCTGGACGGGGAAATCACCCACGTCTCGCCAGCAGGAACAACTGGATCACTGGCGTGAACAGGGGTTTGCTGTCTCATTTCATCACTGATCGTAAGAGGCCTTAAGGGCCTTTTTTGTTTTTGCCCCTTTCCTCAAAAGCTATCTTAAAAATAGGCATTTCCGATGCATATTTTACTTTTCTTCTCTGCGTCATAGATGACGTGACGAAATGCATTATTTATCAATGTATTGAACAATTAAATCCATCCTGCCTGCATCCTTCCACAGGGTCTATGCTTAATAAAAGTAGCCAAAAAGGGCGATTTAGCCGAAAGCCCCTGCTGTCAGGGGGTTGAAGTGATAATCGTTATCACTAACATGGTGTTATGCCCTGGTGGCTCAATACATGAGGTGGACCTATGGAATTGCATTCAGAAACCTTCAATCCTGCCGACTTTGCCTGGCGCGGTTTAACGCTCACGCCAGCGGCTGCGGCACATATTCACGAGCTGGTGGCGAAAAAACCAGAGCTCCTGGGCGTGCGCTTAGGAGTCAAGCAGACCGGTTGTGCGGGGTTCGGCTATGTGCTGGATACCGTCACGGAACCCGCAAAAGACGACCTGGTCTTTGAAACCGATGGCGCGAAACTGTACGTCGCGCTACAGGCCATGCCTTTTATCGACGGAACCGAAGTCGACTACGTTCGCGAAGGTTTAAACCAGCTCTTTAAATTTCATAACCCGAAAGCCCAGAACGAATGCGGCTGCGGCGAAAGCTTTGGGGTATAGGCGGTACTATGTCTCGTAATACTGAAGCAACTGATGATGTCAACACCTGGAGCGGCGGGCACCTCAACTATAAAGAGGGGTTCTTCACGCACCTGCAGACAGATGAACTGGCAAAGGGCATCAATGAAGATGTCATCCGCGCGATTTCAGCCAAACGTAATGAGCCGGAGTGGATGCTTGAGTTCCGTCTGAATGCTTTCCGTGCCTGGCTTGAAATGGAAGAGCCTCACTGGCTGAAAGCGCACTACGACAAGCTGAACTATCAGGATTACAGCTACTACTCCGCGCCATCCTGCGGCAGCTGTGATGATACCTGTGCTTCGCAGCCGGGGGCTGTACAGCAGACCGGGGCCGACAACAGCTTCCTGAGCAAAGAAGTCGAAGAGGCGTTTAATCAGCTGGGCGTGCCGGTGCGGGAAGGTAAAGAGGTGGCGGTTGACGCCATTTTTGACTCCGTTTCCGTTGCCACCACCTACCGTGAAAAACTCGCCGGGCAGGGCATTATCTTCTGCTCGTTTGGCGAAGCCATTCACGAACACCCGGAGCTGGTGAAGAAGTACCTGGGGACCGTTGTGCCGGGTAACGATAACTTCTTTGCCGCGCTGAACGCTGCGGTGGCGTCCGATGGCACTTTTATCTACGTGCCGAAAGGCGTGCGCTGCCCGATGGAGCTGTCAACGTATTTCCGCATCAACGCAGAAAAAACCGGCCAGTTCGAACGCACGATCCTGATTGCCGATGAGGGAAGTTACGTCAGCTACATTGAAGGCTGCTCTGCCCCGGTTCGTGACAGCTATCAGCTGCACGCGGCGGTGGTGGAGGTCATCATCCACAAAGATGCTGAAGTGAAATACTCCACCGTGCAAAACTGGTTCCCGGGCGATGGCAACACCGGCGGCATCCTGAACTTCGTCACCAAGCGCGCGCTGTGTGAAGGCGAAAACAGCAAAATGTCCTGGACTCAGTCGGAAACCGGATCTGCGATCACCTGGAAGTACCCAAGCTGCATTCTGCGCGGGGATAACTCCATCGGTGAGTTTTATTCCGTGGCGCTTACCAGCGGACGCCAGCAGGCGGATACCGGCACCAAGATGATCCACATTGGTAAAAACACCAAATCGACCATCATCTCGAAAGGGATCTCCGCCGGGCACAGCCAGAACAGCTATCGCGGGCTGGTGAAAATCATGCCTACGGCCACCAACGCCCGTAACTTTACCCAGTGTGACTCAATGCTGATTGGCCCTGATAGCGGTGCGCATACCTTCCCGTACGTGGAATGCCGTAACAACAGCGCCCAACTGGAGCACGAAGCGACCACATCGCGTATTGGTGAAGATCAGCTCTTCTACTGCCTGCAACGCGGGATCAGCGAAGAAGATGCGATTTCAATGATTGTTAACGGCTTCTGTAAGGATGTGTTCTCTGAACTGCCGCTGGAATTTGCCGTTGAAGCCCAAAAACTCCTCGCCATTAGTCTTGAACACAGCGTCGGTTAAGGAAAGCACATGTTAAGCATTAAAGATTTACAGGTAAGCGTTGAAGACAAAGAGATCCTGCGTGGTCTCAATTTTGACGTCAAACCGGGAGAAGTTCACGCGATCATGGGGCCAAACGGCTCCGGGAAAAGTACGCTTTCAGCGACGCTGGCAGGACGCGAAGATTACGAAGTCACCAACGGAACAGTCGAGTTTAACGGCAAAGATTTGCTCGAGATGTCACCGGAAGACCGTGCAGGAGAGGGCATCTTTATGGCCTTCCAGTATCCGGTAGAAATCCCTGGCGTCAGCAACCAGTTCTTCCTGCAAACGGCGCTCAATGCGGTGCGTAAATACCGTGGGCTTGAGGCGCTCGACCGTTTTGACTTCCAGGATCTGATGGAAGAGAAAATCAAACTGCTGAAAATGCCGGAAGACCTGCTGACCCGCTCCGTGAACGTCGGCTTCTCCGGTGGTGAGAAAAAGCGTAACGATATTCTGCAAATGGCGGTACTGGAGCCGGAACTGTGCATTCTCGATGAAACCGACTCCGGTCTGGATATCGATGCCCTGAAGATTGTGGCAGACGGCGTAAACTCCCTGCGTGACGGCAACCGCTCGTTCATTATCGTTACGCACTACCAGCGAATTCTGGATTACATCAAACCGGATTACGTCCATGTGCTCTGGCAAGGGCGCATTGTGAAATCCGGCGACTTTACGCTGGTCAAACAACTGGAGGAGCAGGGCTATGGCTGGCTTACCGAACAGCAGTAACGCGCTCCAGCAGTGGCATCGCCTGTTTGAAGCGCAGGGCGACTCGCGCTCTGAACATGCCCAACAGCACCTGCAACAGATGCTGCGTCTGGGATTGCCGACGCGTAAGCATGAAAACTGGAAGTACACCCCGCTCGACGGATTGCTGAACGGCCAGTTTGTGACCCGTCTGGCGGATGTCAGCAAGGCCCAGTGCGATCTGCTGGCGTTGAGCGTCAAGGCGGTGCGTCTGGTATTTGTAGACGGGCGTTTCCACCCGGAACTGAGTGACGATACTCAGGACAGCGGCTTTGAGGTAACCGTGAATGATGATCGCCAGCCGCTAGTGGCACCGGTGCAGCCGGAGGTGTTCCTGCACCTTACCGAAAGCCTGGCGCAGAGCGTCACGCAGATCCGCGTGAAGCGAAACCAGCGTCCGGCGCAGCCGTTGCTGTTGATGCATATCACGCAGGGGCTGGCGGGCGAAGAGATCAACACCGCGCATTACCGCCACCATCTTGAGCTGGCCGAAGGGGCTGAGGCGACGATCGTTGAACACTACGTCAGCCTGAATGACGCGCCGCACTTTACCGGCGCACGCCTGACCATGAACGTGGCGGCCAATGCACAGCTTCACCATATCAAGCTGGCGTTTGAAAACCCGGTCAGCCACCACTTTGCCCATAACGATATTCTGCTGGGGGCCGATGCAGCGGCATATAGCCACAGCTTCCTGCTGGGCGGTGCGGTGCTGCGTCATAACACCAGCACGCAGCTGAATGGCGAAAACACTACGCTTCGCATTAACAGCCTGGCGATGCCGGTTAAATCGGAAGTGTGCGATACCCGTACCTGGCTTGAGCACAACAAAGGCTACTGCAACAGCCGCCAGCTGCATAAAACCATCGTCAGCGATAAAGGCCGCGCGGTCTTCAACGGCCTGATTAACGTGGCGCAACACGCCATTAAAACCGACGGGCAGATGACCAACAATAACCTGCTGCTGGGGCGCCTGGCGGAAGTGGATACCAAGCCGCAGCTTGAGATCTACGCCGACGACGTGAAGTGCAGCCACGGTGCCACGGTTGGCCGCATCGACGATGAACAGATGTTCTATCTGCGCTCGCGTGGGATCGACAAACAGGCGGCGCAAAAGATGATTATTTACGCGTTTGCGGCAGAGCTGACGGAAGCTCTGCGTGATAACGCGTTAAAACAGCAGGTGCTGGAGCGTATTGGTCAGCGTCTGCCTGGAGGCGAGGCATGAGTTTTCCCGTAGAGAAAGTACGGGCAGATTTTCCGGTTCTGACCCGTGAAGTGAACGGTCTGCCGCTGGCCTATCTCGACAGTGCTGCCAGCGCCCAGAAACCGAATCAGGTGATTGACGCTGAAGCGGAGTTTTACCGCCACGGCTATGCCGCCGTGCATCGCGGTATTCATACGCTCAGCGCTGAGGCGACGCAGAGCATGGAAAACGTGCGCACTCAGGTGGCCGCTTTTCTCAATGCCCGCTCGCCGGAAGAGCTGGTATTTGTGCGCGGCACCACCGAAGGGATAAACCTGGTGGCGAACAGCTGGGGTAGTGCGCAGGTTCACGCCGGGGATAACATCATCATCACCCAGATGGAGCATCACGCGAATATCGTTCCCTGGCAGATGCTTTGCGAACGCACCAGTGCACAGTTGCGCGTGATCCCGTTGAACGAGGATGGCACTTTGCAGCTGGCGCATCTCGATGAATTGCTCGACGAACGCACCCGGCTGGTGGCGGTCACGCAGGTCTCTAACGTCCTGGGTACCGAAAACCCGGTGGCGGAGATCATCGAAAAAGCGCATAAGGTAGGCGCGAAAGTGCTGGTTGATGGCGCGCAGGCCGTGATGCACCACGCCATTGACGTCCAGGCGCTGGATTGCGATTTCTACGTGTTTTCCGGGCATAAGCTCTACGGGCCAACCGGCATCGGCGTGCTGTATGTCAAAGACGCGATTTTGCAGGCCATGCCACCCTGGGAAGGGGGCGGGTCAATGATTGCCACCGTCAGCCTGACGGAAGGCACCACCTATGCACGTGCGCCGTGGCGCTTTGAAGCGGGTACGCCGAATACGGGCGGGATCATCGGCCTGGGGGCGGCGATTGCGTATATCTCTTCGATTGGTCTTGATGCCATTCAGGAGTACGAGCAGGTGCTGATGCACTACGCATTGCAGGAGCTGGCCAGTGTGCCGGATCTGGTCTTATACGGCCCGGCCGACAGGAAAGGGGTGATTGCCTTTAATCTGGGCAAACACCATGCCTATGACGTGGGCAGCTTCCTGGATAATTACGGCGTGGCCGTGCGTACCGGGCATCATTGCGCCATGCCGTTGATGGCATTTTACCAGGTGCCGGCGATGTGCCGGGCATCGCTGATGATGTATAACACAATGGAAGAGGTTGACAGACTGGTGGCGGGACTTAAACGCATTCACCAGCTGCTTGGATAACGGAGAGGCAAGAGATGGCCGATTTGCCGGACAGAGATAAACTGCTGCGTAACTTTGGGCGTTGCGCAAACTGGGAAGAGAAATATCTCTATATTATCGAGCTGGGGCAGCGCCTGCCGCCGCTCGGTGAAGAAGAGCATAACCCGCAGAACACGATTCAGGGCTGCCAGAGCCAGGTGTGGATCGTCATGCGCCAGAACGACGATGGCGTAATTGAATTACAGGGCGACAGCGATGCGGCCATTGTGAAGGGGCTTATCGCGGTGGTGTTTATTCTTTATCACCAGATGTCCGCGCAGGATATTGTCGCCTTTGACGTGCGCCCATGGTTTGAAAAAATGGCGCTGACCCAACACCTCACCCCGTCCCGCTCTCAGGGACTCGAAGCGATGATTCGCGCAATTCGCTCCAAAGCGTCAATCATTAGCTAGACTTAACAGACAGCATTCATTCTGTTTCGCGAGGTGGTTCCCGCCTCGCTGGTTTTTCAGCTTTCTGGCTTTCTGCCAGTGAATAAGGAATCTCAGCATGAAGCGCGCGTCTATTATTACTCTATTACTCCTCGGTTCGCTCGGTGCGCTTAATTCGGCCTGGGCGGTTGATTATCCATTGCCGCCTGTCGGCAGCCGACTTATTGGTCAAAATCAAACCTACACCATTCAGGAAGGTGACAATAAACTGCAGGCCATTGCCCGACGATTTAATACTGCTGCACAGTTGATCCTTGAAACGAATAATACGATAGCCCCGGTGGATCCCGCGCCGGGAACTGTAATTACGATCCCCTCCCAGATGCTCCTGCCGGACACGCCACGCGAAGGCATTGTGGTGAACCTGGCTGAGCTGCGGCTGTACTACTTCCCGCCTGGTGAAAACATCGTTCAGGTATTCCCGCTGGGTATTGGACAACTGGGTCTGGAAACCCCGGTCACCACTACGCGGGTGAGTCAGAAAATCCCAAATCCAACCTGGACGCCGACACCGGGCATCAGAGCGCGCTCACTGGCGCAGGGCATTAAACTGCCCCCGGTAGTCCCCGCCGGGCCTAATAACCCGTTAGGACGCTTTGCACTGCGTTTAGGCGTGGGTAATGGGGAATATCTCATTCACGGAACCAGTGCGCCCGACAGCGTAGGGTTGCGGGTCAGCTCCGGGTGTATGCGCATGAACGCGCCGGACATTAAGGCGCTGTTTGAGCAGGCACGCGTCGGTACGCGGGTGCAAATCATCAACGAGCCGGTGAAATACTCCCTTGAGCCCGATGGCAGACGCTACGTTGAGGTCCACCGTCCTCTGGCACAGCAGGAAGGGGAGAATCCGCAGACAACACCAATTAATCACTCAACCGACTTTGCTACTTTTGTGTCTCAGTCCGGGAGTGATAAAGCGCTTATCAACAAGGCGTTATCGCGCCGCGCGGGGATCCCGGTGGTGGTGTCAGCTGGCAATGGCCCGTCAGCGAATAATGCGGTGTTATCGGTGCAGAACAGCCGGGCGTCTGCGGCGGTGTCAGAAGGCGAGGGTGAGAAGGTTACACAGTAGAAGTGAAGGCAAAAAAAATGGCGCACAATGTGCGCCATTTTATTAACAGGTACTATTACTTACGGTATTTAGTAGCCTGGTTGTCCAGACGCTGGTTAGCGCGAGCTGCGTCATCTTTAGCAGCCTGAACGTCGGAACGGATTGCGTTCACGTCGTTGCTCAGCTGGTCAACTTTAGCGTTCAGAGTCTGAACGTCAGAAGACAGCTGATCGATTTTAGCGTTGCTGGAGCAACCAGCCAGCAGAGTAGAACCCAGGATTACCGCGCCCAGTACCAGTTTAGTACGATTCATTATTAATACCCTCTAGATTGAGTTAATCTCCATGTAGCGTTACAAGTATTACACAAAGTTTTTTAGGTTGAGAATATTTTTTTGATGGGAATACGCCTATTTTTGATCGTTCGCTCAAAGAAGCAACGAATTCGGCATTTTTGTCGAAAAAGCTATGTTAAAAAAGGCATTTTTCATCGGATTCATCTTAGATAAATCGCTATTAAATAGAAAAACCCGATTTGCTTTTTGAATAAATCTGGCTAATACCAGGAATAAAAAAAGCGCCCCGAAGGGCGCTTTTATCAAAAAATTAATTCGTTCGAGAATTATTACAGCACGTGAACAGATGCAGTGTTGGTGGTACCTGCTGGTACCAGAGCACCAGAAACCATCACCACAACGTCGCCTTTCTGTGCCAGGCCGCGTTCAACGAGTTGCAGAGCCACTTCTTTACCCAGACGGTAGAAATCGTCTGTAGACGCGATCTCTTTCACCAGGTGAGGAACAACACCTTTGCTCAGAACCAGCTGACGGGCAGTGGTTTCGTTGGTGGTCAGCGCCAGAATGGTGGCATCCGGGAAGTATTTACGGATAGCACGTGCAGATTTACCGCCCTGGGTCGCAACTACGATCAGTGGTGCTTCCAGTTTCTCAGCAGTTTCTACCGCACCGCGGCACACCGCTTCAGTGATGCGCAGTTTACGGCTGTCGTTGTTGTAGTCCAGACGGCTGGTCATCACGCGGTCGGTACGTTCACAGATGGTTGCCATGATGCTTACAGCTTCCAGCGGATATTTACCTTTAGCGGATTCGCCAGACAGCATCACTGCGTCAGTACCGTCCAGGATGGCGTTCGCCACGTCGCCTGCTTCAGCGCGGGTTGGGCGTGGGTTTTTGATCATGGAGTCCAGCATCTGCGTTGCAGTGATAACCACTTTACGCGCGCGAACACACTTCTCGATCATCATCTTCTGCGCGAAGATAACTTCTTCAACCGGGATTTCAACACCCAGGTCACCACGAGCAACCATGATACCGTCAGACGCTTCGAGGATTTCGTCGAAGTTGTTCAGGCCTTCCTGGTTTTCGATTTTGGAGATGATCTGGATCTTCTCGCCGCCGTGCGCTTTCAGGTGCTCACGGATTTCAACTACGTCGGAACGTTTACGGATAAAGGACGCTGCAACGAAATCAACGCCTTGCTCGCAACCGAAGATCAGGTCTTGCTTGTCTTTTTCAGCCAGTGCTGGCAGCGCGATGGAAACGCCCGGCAGGTTAACGCCTTTGTTTTCGCCCAGGTCGCCGTTGTTCAGCACTTTACAGATAACGTTGTTACCTTCGATAGCGGTAACTTCCATACCGATCAGACCATCGTCCACCAGCACGGTGTTACCGACGGACAGATCGCTGGTGAAGCCTTCATAGGTCACAGCAACGATTTCGTTGTTGCCGACAACAGACTTGTCAGTGGTGAAGGTGAAGGTCTGGCCCGCTTTCAGAGAAACGTCGTTACCGCCTTCCAGTTTGATGGTACGGATTTCAGGACCTTTGGTATCGAGCAGGATTGCTGCTTTTTTACCGGTCTTGCTCATCACGTTGCGCAAGTTCTGGATACGCTGACCGTGTTCAGCATAGTCACCGTGGGAGAAGTTCAGACGCATAACGTTCATGCCGGCGTCCAGCATTTTGGTCAGCATCTCTTCAGATTCGGTTTTCGGGCCGATGGTGCAAACAATTTTCGTCTTTTTCATGACAGTCTTAGTCTTTAAGTTGGGAAGGATATGGAAATATCGCTCCGGGGGCGCACCGCCGCGGAGTCAAACCTGTGTTGCAAAAGAGTATATGACACGCACTAAGGATAGGAGACATCAAATGAGCGTGCAGAAGAAAGTGTGCCTGAGTGTCAGCCCAACGGAGGAGAGGAAAAGTTGTACGTTGTTTTTTGTATTCCAAGCGCTGAAACCATTCACCAGGGATTAGGCGCGCATTATACGCTGATTTTCAGATAAAAGGAAAATGAAAACAGCGTTTCAAAAATAATCTGTGCAGATTCACATAAGATTGTTATCAAGGCGTTAAGGCATAATGACAACTTATGGCGGCAGGCTGGTTACCTGCCGCATTTTGCTCAAATTTTTAGCGCCTGATCCAGGTCGGCAATTAAATCCTGCACATCTTCAATACCCACCGAAAGACGGATCAGCTGCGGCACAATACCGTTTGCCCGTCGTTGCTCGGGCGGAATCGAGGCATGGGTCATGCTGTAAGGCTGGCTGACCAGGCTTTCAACGCCGCCCAGGCTTTCTGCCAGGGTAAACAGTTTCAGTTTGCGGATGACTTCCGTCGCCCGTTGCGCATCGCCTTTTACCACCACCGAAATCATGCCGCCGGGCAGCGCCATCTGACTGCGCGCGAGTTGATACTGCGGATGGGACTCAAGCCACGGGAACCACACCTTTTCCACCTGCGGGTGCTGCTCCAGCCATTGCGCAATCGCCAGGGCGTTGGCACTGTGCTTCTCCACGCGCAGTGAAAGGGTACGTATTCCTCGCAGCGTGAGGAAACTGCTGAACGGATCGAGTACGCCGCCCACCGCATTTTGCAGGTAGCCCAGTTTATCGGCCAGTTCCGGGTTATCGCCCACAACCGCCACCCCGGCAACCACATCGGAATGGCCGTTCAGGTATTTGGTTGCGGAGTGCACCACGATATCAAATCCCGACTCCAGCGGGCGGTGAATAACCGGCGAAGCAAACGTGTTGTCAGCCACGCTGATGAGGCGATGGCGACGGGCGATATCCGCAATGGCGGCCAGGTCGGCCAGCTTGAGCAGGGGATTCGTCGGCGTTTCGACCCACACCATACGCGTGTCGGGCCGGATAGCGGCTTCCAGCGCCGCCACGTCGCCCGGCTTAACCCAGCTGACCTGCAACCCGGTGCTGCGCTTGCGCACATTTTCAAACAGACGGTACGTCCCGCCGTAGACATCATCAATGGCAACGATGTGGCTGTCTTTATCCAGCAGCTCCAGCACCGTGGCGATCGCCGCCAGCCCGGACGCGAATGCATAACCGCGGGTGCCGCTTTCCAGCGCGGCAATGGCAGTTTCAAGGGCGTGACGGGTTGGATTCCCGCTGCGGGAATATTCGTAGCCGGTATGTTCACCCGGTGACGGTTGCGCAAACGTAGATGTGGCGTAAATGGGGGGCATCACCGCACCGTGCTGGTCGTTAAATTCACCGCTGTGAACGCTGAGGGTGGCTAAATTTTTCATTGTCTCTTCCTTTATTGTTGCAGGCGGTTGCGCCAGGCGGTAAGAACATCGCTGCGCGTAATCAGACCCAGAAAACGATCTTTATCATTAATGACCGCCACCAGGCCGCGGTCGAAAATCGCATTCAGCGCACTTTCCGGGGCGCGTTTATCGAGAAACTCCACCTGGCGCGTCATGGCACTGGTGACGGGAAGGGCGAAACGGTCACCGTCGCCGCCGATGTGGCGCAGCAGATCCCACTCATCGATGATGCCGACGACTTTGTCATCATCCAGAACCGGGAGTTGTGAGATGTCGTACAGACGCATTCGTGCCAGCACGGTGGAGAGTGTGTCATCCGGCGCGGCGGTCACCGTGGCGCCTTCATCATGGCGCAGGGCAATGTAGTCGGAGAGATCGCCTGCCTGCGGACGGGAAATAAGCCCCTGCTGGCGCATCCAGTCGTCGTTGAACATTTTCGACAGATACTTATTTCCGCTGTCGCAGGCGAATGTCACCACGCGTTTGGGAGTTGTCTGCGCCTGGCAATATTTCAGTGCCGCCGCAAGAAGGGTGCCGCTTGAAGAGCCCGCCAGAATACCTTCTGTTTTCAGCAGCTCGCGGGCGGTAGTGAACGCTTCGCGGTCAGTGATACGCCATGCACGGTTGACGCCTTCGATATGGGCCAGCGGGGGAATAAAGTCTTCGCCAATTCCTTCGACCAGCCATGAGCCCGCATCATGGTAATGCCCGGTTTCGACCTGATCGGCCAGAACGGAGCCTGCGGGATCGGCGAGCACAAACTCAGTGTGAGGGGAATGTTCAGCAAACCACGCCTGAAGGCCGCCCAGCGTGCCGCCGGAGCCCACGCCAACCACAATGGCGTCGATATCGCCATCAAGTTGTTCATACAGCTCCGGTGCCGTGGTAGTGCGGTGGGCCAGCGGGTTGGCGTCATTATTAAACTGATCGATATAAAACGCGCCGGGTAGCTCACTGGCCAGGCGCTGCGCGTAATCCTGGTAATAGGCCGGATGGCCTTTATTAACGTCTGAACGCGTCAGCACGACCTGTGCGCCCAGCGCCCGCAGATGGAAAATCTTCTCACGGCTCATTTTATCGGGGACGACCAGGATCAGCGAGTAGCCTTTTTGCGCGGCGATTAACGCCAGGCCAAGCCCGGTATTGCCTGCGGTGGCCTCAATAATTGTCCCGCCGGGCTGTAACTGGCCGTTGCGCTCGGCTTCGTTAATCATCGACAACGCAACGCGATCTTTGATAGAGCCGCCCGGGTTCTGGTTTTCCAGTTTCAGAAACAAGGCGCAAGGGCCGGTATTGAGCTTATGCAACTGAATAAGCGGGGTACGGCCAATCAGTTCGGTGACGGAGTGATAAATCGTCATGGTTTTTTCCTGTATGAAGGTCATGACGGGATGATAGTGCGGCGAAAAATTAGCGATAAAGAACGTTTAACTGCCTTTTAGAACGGAAAGTAATATTAATGACTATTTCAGCAGCCCAGCCAGCAAGACGTAAAGTGGTCTGGAAGTGAGGATGGCTATACCGGCATAAAATGCTGTAAAAATGAGCGAATTGTGCCCCTAAGGGTCGTGATATATGCGTCTGGCAGATAATCATTACTGAAATTGAGCTATTTGCTTCCCGCCCAGTAAATCCGCCTTTTATTTCTTTTGGTTATAACAAATTCCTTTTTGGTCATTTAAAAGCGGATAATCGCTGATTACTATCGTTTGGACATCCATACTGCTAAACCGCTATGTGCGTAACGGATAACGAAGAAGAATGATAGTTCTCAGGAATATTTCGAAGATTTTTGACAACGGGAAAGTGGCGCTCACTGCCGTTGATAACGTCAATTTGACGGTTGAACAGGGACAGATTTACGGAATCATTGGTTACAGTGGCGCAGGCAAAAGTACCCTGATTCGCCTGCTGAACGGCCTGGAAAAACCCAGCACCGGCAGCGTGACCATTAACGGGCAGGATATCTCTGCTGCCAAAGGTGAGGCGCTGCGCCAGGCTCGCCTGAAAATCAGCATGGTTTTCCAGCACTTCAACCTGCTGTGGTCGCGCACGGTGAACGAGAACATCGCCTTCTCAATGCAAATTGCGGGCGTGCCGAAAGCCAGGATCAAAGCACGTGTGGCAGAGCTGGTGGAACTGGTTGGGCTGAAAGGTCGCGAGAATGCCTATCCTTCACAGCTGAGCGGCGGGCAAAAGCAGCGCGTGGGCATTGCGCGTGCACTGGCAAACAACCCTGACGTACTGCTTTGCGACGAGGCAACCTCTGCGCTCGACCCGCAGACCACCGATCAGATCCTCGATCTGCTGCTGGACATTAACCGTCGATTCAAACTGACCATCGTGTTGATCACCCACGAAATGCACGTGGTGCGCAAAATTTGTGACCGTGTGGCGGTGATGGAAAACGGCAAAGTGGTGGAAGAAGGGGACGTGCTGAGTGTCTTCACCCATCCACAACAGCCGATCACCCAACAGTTTGTGCGACAGGTGAGCCAGTATGCGGAAGAAGAGACCTTTAATACCGAGCTGGCCAGCGAACTGGAAGGAACGGTGATCCGACTGACGTTCACCGGGCACAGCACGCATAAGCCGGTGGTCGGTGAGCTGACGTTACGCTACGGCCTGCCGTTTAACATTCTGCACGGGAAAATGACGCAAACCGCCCACGGTGTGTTTGGCCAGTTATGGGTACACGTAGTGGCATCTGACGAACAACTGAACAATATCCTCGCCGACCTGAAGCACAGCGATATTGAAGGCGAGGTAATTAAACATGGCTGAAAATCTGTTCCCCCATCTGAAATGGGACCAGCTCTGGGCGGCAACGCAGGAAACGCTGTACATGACCGCGCTCTCGGGCGTTGCGACTTTTGTGCTGGGGATCGTGCTTGGTCTGGCGTTGTTCCTGACCGCACGCGGCGGGCTGTTCCAGAACCGGACGGTCTACAGCGTGATTTCGATTGTGGTGAACGTCTTCCGCTCGATTCCGTTCATCATCCTGATTGTTTTGTTGATCCCGTTCACCAAGACCATCGTCGGCACCATTCTTGGCGCGAATGCCGCGCTGCCCGCCCTGATTGTGGGGGCAGCACCGTTTTACGCACGTCTGGTCGAGATTGCCCTGCGTGAAGTGGACAAAGGGGTCATTGAGGCAACGCGCTCGATGGGCGCAAGGCTGAGTACGTTAGTTTTTCGGGTATTACTGCCGGAATCATCACCTGCACTGGTATCAGGTATTACGGTGACGCTGATTGCGCTGGTGAGTTACAGCGCAATGGCAGGGGTGATTGGTGCCGGGGGTTTGGGAAATCTGGCTTATCTGGAAGGATTCCAGCGCAACCACGGTGACGTCACGCTGGTGGCAACGGTGACCATTTTGATCATCGTTTTCATTATCCAGTTCTGCGGCGATGTCATTACTTCACTGTTAGATAAACGCTAATAAATACACACAGGAACCATCATCATGAAAAAGACACTGACACTGATCGCCGCAGCAACCCTGAGTGCCCTGAGCTTCGCCTCCTGGGCTGATACCTTAACCGTGGGCGCGTCCAACACCCCACACGCCGAAATTCTGGAGCAGGCGAAGCCGATTCTGGCAAAACAAGGTATCGATCTGGAGATCAAACCGTTCCAGGACTACATTCTGCCAAACACCGCGCTGGCCGGGCACGACATTGATGCGAACTACTTCCAGCATATTCCTTATCTGAACAGCGTGCTGAAAGATCATGCGGGCGACAAGGATTACGATTTTGTCAGCGCGGGCGCTATCCATATCGAGCCAATCGGAATTTACTCCAAAAAATACAAGTCACTGAAAGATCTGCCGGAAGGCGGCAAAATCATCATGCGTGATGCGGTGTCTGAAGAAGGCCGTATTCTCTCCATCTTCGAAAAAGAGGGCGTGATTAAGCTCAAGCCGGGCATCGACAAAGTGACGGCACGTATCAGCGATATCGTTGAGAACCCGAAAAAACTGCAATTCACGCCTAACGTAGAAGCGTCTCTGCTGCCGCAGATGTACAACAACGACGAAGGCGCTGCGGTGGTTATCAACGCGAACTACGCGATTGACGCAGGTCTGGATCCGGTTCACGATCCTATCGCGGTAGAGAGTGGTGAAAACAACCCGTATGCCAACATCATTACGGTGCACCGTGGTGACGAGAAGAAGAAAGATATCGTGGCGCTGGTGAACGTGCTGCATTCCAAAGAAATTCAGGACTGGATCCGCACCAAATACAAAGGCGCGGTTATTCCGGTAAACAACTAATCATTTGATTTCACAGATGAAGCCCGGCGAGTTTCTCGCCGGGCTTCTTTTTTGTATCCAGCCGACGAATCATTTAAGCTGAGTCTTTAGAGCAATGGAGTGAGAGCAATGGGCAATGTGACCAAAGACGACGCGCTGTATCAGGAAATGTGCCGGGTGGTAGGGAAGGTCGTGCTTGAGATGCGTGATTTAGGGCAAGAGCCGAAACATATTGTTATTGCCGGCGTGCTGCGAACCGCGCTGGCGAACCAGCGCGTCAAACGTAGCGAGTTGACCACTCAGGCCATGGAAACGGTGGTTAAAGCGCTGGCCGGATAACGCGCCAGCGTTTTGCGAGCAGCTCAAGGGAGCAGCACAGCAGGTAATAAACCACACCCGTAAAGATAAAAATGGCGGCCGGGTAAATCTGCACCCGGTTGTTCACCTGCCCCGCCACGGTGGTCAGTTCAGGCACGTTCACAATAAAGGCCAGAGATGTGTCTTTCAGCAGGCTGATAAAAATACCCAGCAGTGACGGCAGAATATTGCGTAAAACCTGCGGCAATAAAATCCGCCACAGCGTCTGCCCCGTGCTAAATCCCTGCGTCAGTGCAGCTTCATACTGCCCTGCGGGCAACGCGCTCAGCCCGGACAACACCGAATGCATCACCGCAGCTGCGCTAAACCACGCCAGCGCCAGCGTAACGGTCATCGCGCCGGGTAAATCCCCACCGGTGATCAGCGGCAAGAGATACCACATCCAGAAAATGACAAAGATAAGCGGGATACCGCGGATAAGCTCTGCCCACAAAAAGAGCGTGTTGCGCACAACGCCCGGAAAGCGCCAGGCGAGACACGCCAGCCCGATACCGCCCGGTAGCGCCAGCGCGGCGGCACCCAGCGCCATCAGCAACGTCAGAAGCACGCCGCCGGGTTCACCGGCCGCCAGGCGGCCCCAGAGTAAATAATCCAGGTTATCAGTAATAACATTCAGCCCGGCAATCATGCGTTTTCACTCCCTGTGCTGGCAGATGCTGCCCGCTGGCGGCGGGTGCGTTTTTTCATCGACGGGCCGGTTCGTGTGAGCAGCAGCCCAAGGGCGACCCCCGTCACCAGATAGAGCACGGTTCCCACGCTAAACGCCTCCAGCGCGTGTGCGTTGTAACTTTCGATTTGCCGCACCTGGTACGTTAGCTCGGCAAAGCCAATCCCGCTGGCGAGCGATGACAGCTTCATCAGATTGAGATACTGCCCAACGATGGGCTGCCAGGCGTTAGCAAGCCCTTGCGGCAGGAGGATGTGGCGAAAAAGCCGCCAGGTGGCGAACCCCTGAGCCAGCGCGGCTTCCCGCTGCCCGTCAGGGACGGAGCGCAATCCGGACTCCACCTCTTCAATTAAAAAGGCCGAGGTGAAAACACCCAGCCCCCAGGCAGAACAGAGGAATTCAGGTGTGAACCACCAGACGTTGCCGGGCAAAATCGACCAGCTGTGATCGGCGTTCACCAGATCGCGAAACGCCTGCGGCAGCCCGTTCCAGGCGGCGAAATACCAGAACAGGAGCTGCACCAGCAGTGGCGTATTGCGAAACAGTGAAACCCAGCCGCTGACGATGGCATGTCCGGTGCGTCCACCGGAAAGACGTAACAGCAGAAAGAGAAGCGCCAGAAGGCTTGCCAGAATCACACCGGCAAGCGTGACCCACAGCGTGGTAAGAAAACCGGAGAGGATCCATTGCAGGGGTTGCCCGGTCAGCACCCCGTGCCAGTCGAGCGCAGGCATTACAGATGCTCCTGATGCAGCGGGTTAAGCACTTTTTGCAGGAAACGCTGCGCGCGCGGATGTGTTGGCTGAGTAAAGAATTGTTCAGGTGGCGCGGTTTCCAGAATTTGCCCGCCGTCGATAAAGACAATCCGGTCGGCAATTTCACGGGCGAACTGCATTTCATGCGTCACCACAATCATGGTTATCCCACTGTGGGCCAGCGCTTTCATCACAAATAACACCTCGCCAATCATCTCCGGATCCAGCGCGGAAGTGGGTTCATCGAAGAGGATGATTTGGGGTGATGAGGCCAGTGCGCGCGCGATCGCTACGCGCTGTTGCTGGCCTCCGGAAAGCTCGGCAGGGAAGTGGTGCGCTTTTTCCAGCATCCCGACGTTGTTCAGCAGTTCCAGCGCACGCTCCTCAGCAGGCTGCGGTTTCCAGCCATGAACATGCTCCAGCGCCAGGGTGATGTTCTGGCTGGCCGTAAGATGGGCATAAAGATTGAATTGCTGGAAAACGAAGCCAACGCGGCTGCGCAGCTTGCGAAGCGCGGCCCCGGTGAGTTGTCCGGTGGGTTTGTTATCGATAAGGATCTCACCGCCGTTCAGGGTTTCAAGCTGGTTGATAAGACGGATAAGGGTGGATTTACCGGAACCGGAAGGGCCAAGAATGGCAACCACTTCACCAGGGGTAATGCTGAGATTAATACCTTTTAGCACGTGATGGTAGCCGTAGCGCTTTACCACGTCCCGAAACTCAACGCTGGCCTGTTCCAGATGTGAAAAATCCGCGGCACTGGCCGCGGAGCGTGAAAATAAACCTGAGAGCATATTACTGAGCTTCTATTTTAAAGGCACGAGGCTGAGGTGATTGGGTTTGTGGGCCAAACCAGACGTCATAAATGCTGGCGGCCTGGCCATTTTTCTCCAGAGCGACCAGCTCATCGTTAACCACTTTCAGCAGCGCGGTTTCGCCTTTTTTCACCCCGACGCCAATCTCTTCTTTGCTTATCAGGTCAGGCAGGATTTTAAAGTTCGCTTTATCCGGTGCCTGTGCCAGCAGCCCGGCCAGAATGGTGCTGTCCTGGGTGATTGCCTGGACGTTGCCATTACGCAGCGCCGTCAGCGCCAGCGGGATATCGTCATAAGAGAGCACGCGAGACTGCGGGAAACGCTGGTGTAATGTCTGCTCGCCGGTGGTGCCTTTCACCGCCCCGATGCGTGCCCGACTGTATTCGTCGAGCTTATCGGCGGATTTTGCCGGTACCAGGAACTGCTGCCCGGTCACGAAATAGGGGGTGGAGAAATCAACAACCTGCGCGCGCTCTGGCGTGATGGTGATATCGGCCACGATCAAATCCGCCTTACCGGACTGAAGCAGCGGAATACGGTTCGCCGGGTTAGTGGCAACCAGCTCCAGTTTCACGCCGAGCGTTTTTGCCAGAGCTTTGGCGAAATCAACGTCATAGCCCACAATTTCATGGGTTTTCGCGTCAATAGAGCCAAACGGCGGGTTGGCATCGAAGGTGGCCACTTTCACCACGCCTGCGGCCTTGATATCGGCCAGTTGATCGGCCAGTGCCTGTGTGGAAAGAATGCCGCCTGCTGCCAGTAAACCCAGAGCCAGTGCCAATTTTGTGTAAGCTGCCATAGTGTTATCTCATCGTTTTGTTTTGTCCTTCCACGCTCCCATAAGTGAACCCTATCGCCAAATAAGAAATCGTGCTTTGTAATTAACGAAAAAGCATTAGTGAACAAGGTGTTATCGTCAGGTAAATGAAAGGATTCTATTTGCACTTCCTGCACATCAACAGTCGATATTGGTATTTCACTTGCACGGGAAAGGGGTGTTTAACTTAGGGCAGGTTCAGCAACGAGGGGTAAAGACGATGAAAAAGTGGATAAGCACGTTACGGCGGTTTTTTGCGGGCTCACCAGCAAGTGCGGAGAACAGCGCGCAACGTGTTCTTGAGTCGATACTGCCTGTTGCCAGCCTTTATGGCGTGGATATCGCGAACATAGACCCGGAGTGGTTCCATGATCAAACGTCACGCTGAATTGCGCCTAAAGCGCGAAATGTACTGGAATGAGCTGTGCGAAGGCTGCTGAGGAAAGCCGGGTGTTAAAAACACCCCGGAGATCGGATAACGGCACGGTTTTTTTGTTCTCATAAGGGTTAGCTGATAATGTCGACTGCCTGAATGACGACGCCCGTTAACACGATGAGTAATTCTATTCTGATTAAACGCAGCATCGCGGTCTGGGCCATAGTCTGCCTGATTAGTGGTGTGTTGCTGTACGCCGAACAGATCCGCCGCCAGTACTGGGCGCAGGATCGTGAGTTTTCGACGCTCTATTCCACTGTCGGTGCCGTACTGACGCAAAACGAATCGGTGCTGCCGCTCCTCAGTGGCGATGAAGATATCGCCGCGCTGCGTAAAAAATTCCCGCGTATTCTGGCACTGGAAAAGACAACGGGTCGGGCGCTGGATGCGGCCAGAGTTGAACCTTTGCACGATCAGCAGTACTGGTTGTACAACCCCTGGCGTCAGATCCGGGTGCTTATCGACCTGGCGCCGCTGCTGGCGACCAGCCACACGTTCTCCCGTCTTCATATACACTTTTCGACGAACCCTGATGAGACCGCGTCTGGTGCTTTCTGGCACTGGCAGCGCACTTTCCCGCAGCACACTCAACCCTTTACGCTAAATGCAGACGCGGAACCCGACTGGCTCGGGGTTTCGTGGTTTAGCTTTCCACTGGTCTTTTTCGGCTGGGCGGTGGTGATTGCGGTGGCGAGCGTGGCGTTCTGGCAGCGCAAGGCGCGAAAAGAGGCGGAGCAACGCGCGCACTATTACCAGCACGCCAGGCTGAACACGCTGGGGGAGATCACCGCGGGCATCGTGCATGAAATCAACCAGCCGCTCACCGCGGTACAGACCTGGATCCAGGGAGCGCAGCGCCAGCAGATGCAGGATAACCCGCAGGCGGTGTCTCAGGCGCTGGCGGCAGCGCTGGTGCAGACTCAGCGGATTGGCGCGTTGTTAACGCGCTTTCGTGAACACGTGGTGCAGGAAAAAGTGACCCTGCGCGACACCGACCTGGCGCAGTGCTGGCAGCAGGTGGTGAATCTACTCGAACATGAGCGTAAGGCTGAACATATTACGGTCAGCCACCGCTTTGCGCCGGATGCATCGACAGTGCAGGCAGACCGGCTGTGGCTTGAGCAAATGCTGCATAATATCCTCAGCAATGCGATCCAGGCACAGCAGGACATTCCTCAGGGTTGGGTGCGGATAGAAAGCCAGAAGAAAGGCGATACCGTACAGATAACCGTCACCGACGGTGGCCCGGGCTTTAGCCCTGAGGCATTGCAGAATGCATTTATGCCTTTTTACAGCGGGCGAAAAGAGGGGATTGGGCTCGGCATGACCTTAACAGAGTCACTGATGACGCGCATGAACGGCGCCATTACGCTTAACAACGCACCGGGTGGCGGCGCGCAGATCCTGCTTCAGCTGGCGAATGACAAGGAGACATCGCATGGTTAACGTTATTTATCTGATTGATGATGATGCGTCAGTCAGGGAATCGCTGGCATTTTTACTCTCCGGGATGCAGTGGCAGGTGAAGACCTATGACAGTGTTGATGCCTTTACGGTTGCGCATCAGGGGGACGCGGCGCTGGTGGGCTGCCTGCTGCTTGATATGCGGATGCCCGGTAAAGGCGGGCTTGCGTGGCTGGAAGAGGGGGAATGGCCGTGGCCGCTGTTACCCGTCATCATTATGACCGGGCATGGCACCGTCGATGCCTGCCGCCGGGCGTTTCGCAATGGCGTATTTGAATTTTTCACCAAGCCGCTGGATGCGGATAAGCTGATTGAGACGGTTGGCATGGCCTTTGAAGAGAGCCTACGACTGCTCGGAACATGGCAGGAGACGTCACGCATTAAAGCCCGCTTTGAACTCCTTACCGCGCGTGAACATGAGGTGCTCAGCGTGTTGATGGAAGGGCGCAGCAATAAAGAGGCCGCCGCGCAGCTCAGCCTGTCACCCAGAACCGTTGAAGCGCACCGCGCTGCGGCATTTACCAAGCTCGGTGTCACGAGCCTTGTTCAGGCCATCCGCGATTACGACAAATTGCAATCCGTATAACTACCAGGAGGAGTGCGTATTCAACCGAATTACGTTTCCCCGCGCATCCCGATAACCTCGTGGTGTCTCCCAATAATCGAGGATGTGCGATGAAAAAGTTAATGATGGTTGCGGCGTTTATCGCGGGCAGTGTGAGCCTGACAGCACAGGCAGATGTGCTGGCGCAAAAAAATATCTCTCTGGCCCAGGCGAACGCCCTGGCGACCTCTGCCATTCAGGCCTGCATGGCGAAAAACTACCAGGTGACGGTGACCGTGGTTGATCGTGCGGGCGTCATTAAGGCCGTGCAACGCACCGACAACGCAGGCCCGCACACGGTGAAAGCCAGCGAAATGAAAGCCTATACGTCACTCAGTACAAAGAATGCCTCTGGCAAAGTGATGGAAGCGGCGCAGAGTAATGCCGGTGCGCAAAACATGCGTGATGTTCCGGGCTTCCTGCTTCTGGCGGGCGGTTTACCGCTGAAGGAGGGTGATGAAGTGATCGGGGCGATTGGTATCGGCGGTGCGCCGGGCGGTCATCTTGATGAAGCGTGCGCGCAGCAGGCGATTGATAACCTGAAGCTGTAACAAGTAACCCGCACCGGGTGTTGCATCCGGCGCGGGTCAATTACGTGATCAGATTTTGCAGGCGTCGCCGCAGTCATCGTCAGCTACAATAGCCTGAGCCTTTTTATCTGCGTCATCCAGACGCTCAGCGTTGCGCTCTTCGGCTTCATCCAGTCCGTTAAACACCAGATTGTTGAGATCAATTTCCATTATTTACCTGCTTTGTTCAGTTTTTGCGGTCAGCACAGTATAGGGCAAAAACAGGGATTGATGCATCCCGCGGGCGGCAGAACAGCCCAAAGTGCAAAATGCGGGGGTAACGGGCAATGTGGTCGGGTCAGCAATATAATTCTTGTATGATGTTAAGCGGGATAGTTAAACTTTACGAACGTGATCACTGTCACGCCTAAACTAAAACAGATAAAGAGACATTGCTATGCAACATATCATTGAAGGTTTCCTCAGCTTTCAAAAAGAAGTTTTCCCGCAACGTAAAGAACTCTTCCGCAGTTTAGCGTCCAGCCAGAATCCCAAAGCGCTGTTCATCTCCTGCTCCGATAGTCGTCTGGTACCAGAGCTGGTAACGCAGCAAGAGCCGGGACAGCTCTTTGTCATTCGAAATGCTGGCAATATCGTTCCACCGTTCGGCCCTGAACCAGGCGGCGTGTCGGCGACGATCGAATACGCGGTAGTGGCGCTGGGTGTGACCGATATTGTTATTTGCGGCCACTCCAACTGCGGCGCGATGAAGGCGATTGCCGACAACGCCAACCTGGAGCCTATGCCGGCGGTATCCCACTGGCTGCGCTATTCCGATGCGGCAAAAGCGGTTGTGGAAAACAAAACCTGGACCAACGGTACGGACAAAGTGAATGCGATGGTGCAGGAGAACGTGTTCGCGCAGCTGAGCAACATCAAAACGCATCCGTCTGTGGCAGTCGGCCTGCGCAATAACTCTATTCGCCTGCATGGCTGGGTTTACGATATCGAAAGCGGTGATATTCGCGCTCTGGATAAAGAGACCAAAACCTTTGTGTCGCTGTCTGACAACCCGGAAGTGTTCTTCGAATAATCCGGTTGTGAAGGGCAAGGACGCCCGGTTAATTCTCCACAAAAAACAGTTTTCTGCGTGGCCGGGACGCAGGTTTCTCTGCCGCTTTTGCCATCGCTTTTCCTCTCTCTGCGCATTCCGCCAGCCCCTGCACAAAAGGCTGATCGTGCATGAGCCAGGGGATTGCCCCAAAGGCTACCCGTCCGCACAGCGATTCAGGCGCCTGCAATGTGTAATCCTCTCCCACATTCGGTATTTCATCTGCTGTTGCCAGCAGCTGCTTACGAAGCGTCGGGAAGGGCAGGTCTTTGGTTTTAAGCGGCTTTTGTCCGCGTGCATCGATAAATACATCGAATTGCCAGGTGGCGTCCCGGGTCGTGATAACAGTATGATCATTGCCGATATCCAGTTCGTATTCATTCCCCAGCGTAAGAATGTTGAGGATCCCCGCCTCGCGCAGTGCCAGTAGCCGGCGAATGGACTGCGGCGGAATGGCGGCATAGTTATCAATAAACACCCGCGCCAGCCCCATTTTAAAACGCTCGCTGTCTTTCTCGTTAAGGTGAGGAACGATTTCCCCCACCACATCGTGTAGCCGCAGCACGGTATAGCGCCAGGCGACGGTGCGTTTTTCCTGTTTGTTTCGCACCACCTCCTGGAGGTTGTCTTCCGCCCATAAGAAAGGGTCGTGCCTTTTGCGATCCGCAAACCAGGCATCAAGGAGGGTGTCGGCATTAAGCCGGTGAAGATTTATTGCGTCGCACCACTGAGGGTCGGCATTCTGGAGCTCTTCCACCATAAGCGCAAATATCCGGTCGAGCAGGCCGTCCGCCCCTTTTTTGATTTCGGCTTCTGCGGCTGCACGGGTCAATATGGCGAGCGGTTCATACGGGATGGGGCAATAAAAATCGGCCTCCGGAAGGATCCCGGTGCGCGACATTAAGGTAATTTTCAGCCCCTGACTTTTTTCTGCCAGCCGGAACTGGTCGTCGACAAACGTCCCGTGCTGCATCACCACCGCCATGGTGGCATCCAGGCCACTCAGCGAGGTGCCCATAATGCCGACGTGGCAGGGGCGGACTTTCGCATCCATCAGCCCGGACCACGGGCTTGGAAAGTAGGCGTGCGTGGCTTCATCATCGTCGGGCCAGACGTGGCCAGTGGCAACGATGGCAAGATCCACGCTTTCGCCGAAAGGTTTATCGTTTACCGAAAGTGTGACCCCGTCCGCGTGGGCATCGATATCGGTCACGCAGGAGGATTCGTATACCTGTACCGCAAAACCCCGCTTTTTAGCTTCTGCAACAATGGCCAAAAACCGATCGCGGAAAAACTCGCCCAGTAAAATACGCGGTAAAAATTGGCGGTCATGCAGTGAATTTTTATCAACGCCATAGCGGGCGAGATGGGTCTGGCTCTGCGTCTTAAGCCAGTCGAGATAGGTGATGAAGAGTGGGGGGATTTCAATACTCGCAATGTTCGCCAGCATCAGGCGTGAGTTATCTTCGACGCTGTATGGCATCCCAACTCCGGCTTCCTCTTCTTGTTCAAAAAGAGATATCGAAAGTGGTGTTTTACTCTTCAGGAGAGAATAAAAGGTGTAAATCCCTGTGGGGCCCGCGCCGATAATTGCGATTTTCTTCATCGACCGTCTTCCTGCGTTGTTTTCCATCAGAAAAGCGTAGCAGGATAAGCATCAAACGCATGGCATGATTGTTAAATTATAATGCCCATTCCCTGTTGAATTTTCCCCTTTTCCCGCGCGTAATTGATCTCAAGGGCGGAATAGCTGCCCGGTGCTCCATACATCGGGGAGAGCACAGGAATAACCGCTCTGCATTTATCGATACGGTCATACAAGTAACTAATGAGTGAGGTATCCTCCAGCATATCGAGCCTTTCAACCATTCTGCGGGGAAGGGACCAGCGATCCCAAAATACAGCCCGGCCCTGCTTAATAAGGTCATCCATTTGCAGCCATGCAGAGTGAGTACCATCTTTAATACGATAGCTGATGAAGTCAAATGGGAGTTCATCGATTTTCTCTTCCCACGCTTTCATTAAATCTATGGATTCAAGTTGCCGCATACTCTGTAAAAAATGTCCGATCGGTGTGGTCGGATTGCCCCATAGTGCTGCTATTTCCGACTTGCTATTGATAGTTCGAAGCTGCTTCAGATGTTCTTTAGCATCCAGGCAGGGATACCAGCGTGATTCAGGCTTAGCAATGAATCTCAGGACGGGTTTATTGCCAGGAGTGCTAGATTCTACGCGTTTCACAATAATCTTTGCATCCAATGAAGGGGGTAGCTCCCCCCAGGGCGAATAAAGCTGCGCGAAGATCCAAATGACATCATCGGCTTTTATTCGCGTCGCAGCCCCTTGAGTTGCACGAGTAATATGCCATTCTGGAGCCAAAATACCCAGGCGACCACTCTGCTCTTCAGCATAAAATGGTGTGGGTGTATTTAGTTCTTTCTTGCTAGTGCTGACAACAAGGTTTCGCCTTATATAGTGGATGAAATGATTCATTTTAACCCCGCTGATTTAATACTTGCCTATTAATTTTCAGTTTGGAAATCATTACTCTGTGTGATTTTCTTTGTGTATCATCTCGTAAAAAATTAAAAAAATTGAGGAGGTGATTATGAGTATAATTGATACGCCATATAATACAAAAAACATCGTCTCTTGTTTGCTTAGGGAAGGTGTTTCAACAGTTATTCGTTATTATAATTTTAGCAATTCGATTTCATTTCCTGAAAAGAGGTTGACGCTGCCCGAGGCTGAAATGCTTAGCCAGAAGGGAATTGATATTGGTGTGGTATTTCAGCAAAAACAAAATGAAGCAGGGGATTTTAACTATCAAAAAGGGTTTTCTGCAGGAAGAAGAGCCTACCGATATGCCCGTGATGATATTAATCAACCTGTAGGATCCGGGATTTACTTCTCTGTGGATTTTGATGCCACGAAAAAAGAAATTACGACAGCTATTGTTCCTTTTTTTGAGGGTATTAGAGATGCGTTTCTTAAAGAGAAGAGTGAAAGTATTGAATATGATATCGGGGTCTATGGTTCAGGTTTTACTGCCGAAACTTTGAAAAAAGCTGATTTGATAAGTTTGGTTTGGCTGGCTATGTCCTCCGGATTTCAGGGAACCAAAGCAGCTCAGAAAAGTGGTGCCTTTAACTTAAACCAGCAGTATCCGTCGGGAAATATTTGTGGGATTGGTGTCGACTATAATCATTCAAACCCTGATGGCCGTGGCATCGGTACATTTAGACTTCCACACGTTCAGCAGCAATTTCAGCTCTCTAACACAATCACTGAGAAATCACAGTTTAAGGTCATCGCAAGAAATGGGCTGAGAGTTCGCAGAGGACCGGGTGTTGAGTTTGATGTTGCCGGGATTGTGCAAAAAGGAACGTTACTAAGCGTTATAAAAATAGAAGGGCAGTGGGCGCTGGTTGATATTGAAGGCGATGGCATGGCCGATGGGTATGTTTTTGCAGGTTATCTTGAAAAACGTTAGCACATGGTTTCTGATATGAGGAGACGATTTGATGACCGAGCCGCTAAATGATAATGATAGAGCTGACGCTGAAACACGCAATAAATTAAGTTTTGTGATTATTAAAAGAGTGCTATTGATGATCGCGGTACTGGTGGCTATATCATTAATTGTTGCTGTCACTGGTGGTAAAGACAGATTTGATTATGTTAAAGATATTTTAAGCATCATACTACCTCTTTTGGCTACATGGATCGGTACGGTCCTGGCCTTTTACTATTCCAGGGTAAATATAGAATCAGCTGCGAAGCAAACACATGAGTTAATCAACAAGTTAACCAGTGAGCAGAAATTAAGTGGAATAGATGCCAGAGATGTAATGATCAACATGGCGGGGCCAGGTACGGAAAAATTAGTTATTCACGAAGGAACAATCGATCATGTTAATTTATTAACGGATATTCTTAATGGTATCCTAATCAAAAAAGATAAAAATAGGTTGCCTATTGTTGATGAAAGAGGTGTTGTTCTTTTTATTATTCACCGAAGTGCAATAGAGCAATTTATTGTTGATGCGCAGAACAATAAGAATTTTTCTCGAGAACAATTAACCTTGAGTGCAATATTAGAGGATGGCCATTGGAAAATAATATTCCAGTCATTCGCAACTATCAGAGTTGACGATAAACTCTATGAAGCAAAAAAAGCTATTGATAACAATAAATACTGCGATGATGTATTCGTTACTGAAGATGGTACGCCGGGTACCCCTGCTCGGGGATGGATAACGAATGTTATTGTAGGGCAGCATTCCGTCGTATAAGCATAAATGTATGCTGCAGAGAAGCCAGATGGAAGCTTTATGCAAGTACAGAATTTGTCTTAAGAAAAAATAAGAAGGAATTTTGCACCATTTCAGGACTGAAATGGTGCGTCCGAGTGGACTCGAACCACCGACCCCCACCATGTCAAGGTGGTGCTCTAACCAACTGAGCTACGGACGCAGAATGGTGCGTTCAATTGGACTCGAACCAACGACCCCCACCATGTCAAGGTGGTGCTCTAACCAACTGAGCTATGAACGCAACGTGTTGTCGGCGACAACGGGGACGAATATTAGCGGCACTGTCCGGATGAGGCAAGAGGGAAAATGCAATTTTCTCTCAGATTTCACGCGATTGCTTTATTCCCGCGCAAAATGAAGAGAAAGTAGCCGCCCGCCAGCGGCTACTGTGTATTTAACGTGCAGCGCGCTGCAAAATCACGGCCGAAGGCTGACGTTGCAGGAAGCGCATACGCAGCATCATCAGGATAGCAGCTGATGTTAAGCCGATGATAAAGCCCATCCAGAATCCGGCTGGCCCCATACGGTCAACCACCAGGTCGGTCAGCGCCAGTATATAGCCAGCAGGCAGCCCCAGAACCCAATACGCCGTAAAGGTGATAAAGAAGATGGAGCGCGTGTCTTTATACCCACGCAGGATCCCGCTGCCGATAACCTGAATCGAATCTGAAATCTGGTACACCGCTGCCAGCAGCATCAGGTGCGACGCCAGGAGAACCACTTCCGGGTTGTCGTTATAGAGCAGGGCAATCTGCTCACGCAGTGCGACGGTAAACAGCGCGGTACACATCGCCATACAGACCCCCACGCCTAACCCGGTACGCGCTGCCGTTTGTGCATCAATGGTTGAACCTTGCCCCAGACGGAAGCCGACGCGGATGGTAACCGCAGCTGCCAGTGACAACGGCATCACGAACATCAGCGAACTAAAGTTCAGCGCTATCTGGTGCCCGGCTACGTTAATAATGCCCAGCGGAGAGACCAGCAGTGCAACCACTGCGAACAGCGTCACTTCAAAGAACAGCGCCAGCGCAATAGGCAGCCCGAGCTGCACAAGACGGGTCACGACAGCCATATCCGGCTTGCTGAAAGATTCATCGTTACGGATATCGCGCATGGAGCGCGCGCGTTTGACATAGGTCATCATGCTAAAGAACATTACCCAGTACACCGCCGCCGTCGCCACACCACAACCGACACCACCCAGTTCAGGCATCCCGAAGTGCCCGTAGATAAAGATGTAGTTCACCGGAATATTCACCAGCAGGCCGATGAAACCCATCACCATGCCAGGCTTGGTTTTTGCCAGCCCTTCGCACTGATTACGCGCCACCTGGAAGAACAGATATCCCGGCGCGCCCCACAGTAACGCGCGCAAATAACCCACGGCTTTATCCGCGAGGGCAGGGTCGATGTTATGCATGGAGCGGATGATATGACCTGCGTTCCACAGCACCACCATAATCAGCACGGAGACCGCACCCGCCAGCCAGAATCCCTGACGCACCTGGTGCGCGATACGCTCGCGGCGGCCGGAGCCGTTCAGCTGGGCGATAACCGGAGTCAGGGCCAGCAACAGGCCATGGCCAAAGAGAATGGCCGGCAGCCAGATAGAGGTTCCGATTGCAACGGCGGCCATATCGGTGGCGCTATAGCCACCTGCCATCACCGTATCCACAAATCCCATTGCGGTTTGGGCAACCTGCGCGATGATCACTGGTATAGCCAGTGCCAACAACTGACGCGCTTCATTCATGTACTTCTGCACGTGAACACCTTTGTATTGTAGTTATTTGAGAGACTAAAAAAGCCGCCGTTACTGGCAGCAAGAAGAAAATGCAGGGGGATGGCAGCTATTGTAGCGGGCTTTAACTAATTATCTAGTGAAAAAATCGCCAGAAAATGCGCTGCACTGGCAACCTGTTTTTCCAACTGTTATTGTGGTGGGATTAAACGGTGTCAGCACCGTCCGAAGAAACAGGAGTTGTAAGCATGTTTACTGGTATTGTTCAGGGCACGGCTAAACTGGTGTCCATTGATGAAAAACCCAATTTCCGCACCCATGTTGTCGAGCTGCCGGAATATATGCTCGATGGCCTGGAAACCGGGGCATCGGTTGCGCATAACGGCTGCTGCCTGACGGTCACTGAAATTAACGGCAATCACATCAGCTTTGATTTAATGAAAGAAACGCTGCGCATCACCAATCTGGGTGAGCTGGTGGTTGGCGATACCGTAAACGTAGAGCGTGCGGCGAAGTTCAACGATGAGATCGGTGGGCATCTGATGTCTGGCCATATCATGACGACGGCTGAAGTTGCGAAAATCCTGACCTCTGAAAATAACCGCCAAATCTGGTTTAAAGTGCAGGATACGACATTAATGAAATACATCCTGTATAAAGGATTTATTGGCATTGATGGTATTAGCCTGACGGTTGGCGAAGTGACACCAACGCGTTTTTGCGTGCATTTAATTCCTGAAACATTACAGCGCACTACGCTGGGTGCTAAAAAACTGGGGCATCGCGTAAATATCGAAATAGATCCGCAAACGCAGGCGGTTGTGGATACCGTCGAGCGCGTGCTGGCGGCAAAAGAAGCCGCAATAATAAAATCTGAAGAAGAATAAAAAAATAACCCCGGCTATCCGGGGTTATTTTTTTAGCGGGCGACCCGCAAACCGTGTTCAACACCACGGCTGAAGACCACCTGCCATAGCTGTATATCACGCGCCCTGAATGCGCCTGCACAGGCGTTAAGGTAATACGTGAACATCCGTTTGAATCGTTCGGAATAGTTGTCAGCAATCTCCGGCCAGGCACTGAGAAAACGCGACTGCCATGCCATCAACGTGGTGTCGTAATCTGCGCCGAAGTTATGCCAGTCTTCCACAATAAAGTGGGGTTCGCAGGCGTTCGCAATCTGGCGAACCGACGGTAAACAGCCATTCGGAAAGATGTATTTGTTGATCCAGGGATCAACGCTATGGTCGGTCTTTTTCGAACCTATGGTGTGTAGCAGGAAGATGCCATCCGGTTTCAGGTTACGGTCTGCCACCGAAAAATAGGTGTTGTAGTTTTTCGGCCCAACGTGTTCGAACATCCCGACAGAGACAATGCGGTCGAACTGATCGTTCAGCTCACGGTAATCCTGGAGCAGAATATTGACGTCGAGGTCGTGACAGCGCTCCTGCGCCATTTTCTGCTGTTCCGCAGAGATGGTCACACCCACCACGCTGACACCGTAGTTTTTCGCCATATAGTACGCAAGACCACCCCAGCCGCAGCCGATATCCAGCACGCGCATCCCCGGCTGTAACTGCAATTTCTCGCAGATCAGACGCAATTTTGCCTGCTGTGCATCCTCAAGCGTGGTGGCCTCTTTCCAGTAGGCGCATGAGTATTGCATGTAAGGGTCAAGCATCCGGCTAAAGAGGTCATTACCCAGATCGTAATGCTCTTTACCCACGATCCATGCCCGTTTTTTGCTTTGCAGGTTGAACAAGCGGGCAGACGCGACACGCAGGGTATCTTTCACATTGCGGGGTAGCTGGCTTTCCAGCCCTGCACGTAAAACGCTTGAGAAAAAGATATCCAGCCGTTCGCAGTCCCACCAGCCATCCATATAGCTTTCACCCAGCCCTAACGATCCCTCCTGCAATACACGTTTGAAAAAGTCGGGATGTTTGATCTGGGGGTCGGATGGGGAAGACCCGTTAATAGTGATGCCTGCACGACTCAATAATTCACTGACGATCCGGGACCAGTTGTCGTCCGGAACGCGGACTTCTTCTATACACGATGAACTCATAGCTTCTCCATCACCTTGCTGTGATTAGAACCTTCAAACAGCGTAGACGCTTTTCTTGGTTTGTGAGAAATCTCACGGTATTACGCCCCGTGAGGCTAGTATCCGACGTAGAACAGAGGAAGGGAGATAGCCCTTGCCGAAAGGCCTTCCATGGTAAAACGGGAGCACTCCGGCTCCCGTTAACACTTAATATTTATCGTATTTAATCGAACCAAATTTAGTATAGGCCTCAAAATTTGGTGATTCAACAGAAAACTCTTAGCAACCTAATCACTGAAATGTAACATAATTGCTGGCGCGATTATGCGTGAGATGTTTCAGCCTGGCCTGCCGTATTTTCCTCACGGTGTGCCGATGACTGCATGTGATAGCCGATGCCAGCAAGGGCAACGGTCACCAACATCACACTGGTGGTGGTAAGCAGCGGCGTCGCAATCAGTGCCGATACTACCAGGCTTGCCAGGAAGCACAGCCCCAGTTGCAGTGTGTTCTGCAAGGCTGCCGCACGGCCCGTAGCCTGCGGGAATGGGCGTAAAGCCTGCGCCACTACAATCGGATAAATGGCACCGTTAGCAATCGCCATCACACAGAACGGGATCAGGATTTCTACCAGACCTGCGCCCGGAATAAAGCCGACGGCCCAGGTACCCACAACGCTTAACGCATACAGTACCAGCAGCCAGGGTAACATCTGCTGACCCTGCCATTTTTGCAGCGCCGCGCGGCAACCGTAACCACCTACCAGGAAGGCGATGGTCTGTGGAACATAGCTCAGGCCGATGGCGGCCGGGCTGTAACCCATCTCATGCAGAATAAAGGGGGAGCCGGTCAGCCATGCGAAGAAGCTGGCGGAGCAGGCAGCGTAGATAAGCACGTTGCCGCGGTACGCTTTGGTGCGCAGCAAAGAGGTAAAGGTAATCGGCTTCGCTTCCGGGTGCGTCTCTTTTTTATGCGCGGGTTTCAGGGCGAATGCGGGCAGCATCAGCACCAGAGTGATGGCAAACAGGGTGGCGAAAATCGCCTGCCAGTCGAAGTGCGCCAGGATCCAGCTGCCCAGCAAGGGAGCCAGCGCAGGGGAAAGGCCAACCAGCGGCATAATGGTGGCAAAAATCCGGTTAGTCCGTGAGGCCGGATAGTAATCCGTCACCAGCGCCTGCCAGGTGACCGCTGCGGCACAAACGCCGACGGCCTGAACAAAACGCAGCACCAGTAGCCAGGTCGCGTCGCGTACCCACAGCATCCCAAGGCAGCCCACGGCAAAAATGGCCAGGCCCAGTAACAGCACCGGTTTACGACCAAAACGATCAGAGAGCGGTCCCCACAGCAGCTGCGCAAAGGCAAACCCGGCGAGGAACAAACTCAGGCTGGCGCTGATGGCTGCGGCAGGCGTTTGCAAATCTTCCTGCATGGCGGCGAATGCGGGTAAGTACATATCGGTAGCTAAAAAGCCCAGCACGCTTAAGCCGCCGAGCCAGACTAAAAAACCTTTCCTGGGTTGCATTGTTTTATTCTCCTTAAGGAGGCAGGTGTACGTTGGCGCAGAGTGTAGGGAGTGCAAAGCAGCTTGTGAAACGCTAATATTTGGCGGGTGCATTCAAATTTTTTGCAGGCAGAAAATGTGGTCAGATTATTCTCTTGAAGTTGTGGATGCTGTCGCCCGTAATGGCAGCTTCAGCGGAGCCGCGCAGGAACTCCACCGCGTCCCCTCGGCCATCAGCTACACGGTGCGTCAGCTTGAGGAATGGCTGGCGGTTCCGCTGTTTGAACGCCGCCATCGCGACGTGGAGTTAACGCCTGCCGGGGCGTGGTTTTTGAAAGAAGGGCGTTCTGTTATCAAAAAAATGCAGATCACCCGTGAACAGTGTCAGCAGATTGCAAACGGCTGGCGAGGGCATCTGTCTATTGCAGTGGATAACATCGTCAAACCCGAACGTACCCGGCAGATGATTGTCGATTTTTATCGCCACTTCTCCGATGTCGAGCTGCGGGTATCCCAGGAAGTCTTTAACGGTGTCTGGGATGCACTGGCAGACGGCAGGGCAGAGATGGCGATCGGCGCAACACAGGCCATACCCGTAGGGGGACGTTACGCATTTCGCGATATGGGAATGTTAAGCTGGAAATGCGTGGTGGCAAGCGATCACCCGCTGGCGGCAATGCCGGGACCGTTAAGTGACGATACCTTGCGTAACTGGCCCTCGCTGGTGCTGGAAGATACGTCACGCTCGCTACCCAAGCGTGTAACCTGGCTGCTGGATAACCAGCGGCGGGTGATTGCGCCAGACTGGGAGTCGTCCGCGACCTGCCTCACTGCCGGGTTATGTGTGGCGATGGTGCCGGTCCATTTTGCCAGACCACGAATCGATGCCGGAGAGTGGGTTGCTCTTGAGCTGGAAAACCCGTTCCCGGACGCGGCATGTTGTCTGACCTGGCAGCAAAGCGATGTATCGCCCGCGATGGCGTGGCTGCTGGATTATCTGGGAGACAGTGAAACGCTGAACAGGGAGTGGTTACGGGAGCCAGATTAACTGGCTCCGTACACGATTAACGGCGGTAGTCGCGGAAAGGACCATCCGCAACGGAGCGACGCTCAATAAGACGCGGGTGGACTTCAATTGACTGTGACTCTTCACGTTTGTTAACGATCCTGTCCATCAGCATATTGAAGGCAGTTTCACCCAGAGAATCTTTCGGCTGGTGAATGGTGGTCAGCGCCGGAGTGAAGAAACGCGCGTTGCGCACGTTGTCATACCCGATCACAGAAATATCCTGCGGTACGCGCAGACCCAGCTCATCGGCAGCACAAAGCGCACCCATTGCCATAATATCGCCGCCGCAGAAGACGGCAGTCGGACGATGCGGCTGGGAGACAATCTGCTGCATCGCGCGATAACCGGATTCAGGCTCAAAGTCACCCTGAACAATCCAGTTTTCCGGTACGGTGATCAGCGCTTCTTCCATGGCTTTCATAAACCCGGCCAGACGGCCTGCACCGGTGTTACGCTCCAGCGGGCCCGGGATCACGCCGATCTCGCGGTGACCGCGTTCCACCAGATAACGACCGGCCATGTAGCCGCCTTCGAAGGCGTTATCGATAACGGAATCGGTAAAATCGGCGCGCGCTTCACCCCAGTCCATCACCACCATCGGGATGTGCCGATACTCTTCCAGCATCGAGAGCACAGATTCCGGGTATTCAGAACACATGACCAGCAGGCCATCCACGCGTTTTTGCGCCATCATCGACAGGTACGCGCGCTGTTTCTCAAGGTTGTTCCACGCGTTACCCAGGATCAGGGTATAGCCTTTCTGGAAGCAGTTTTTCTCGACCGCTTCGATGATCTCTGCGAAATACGCAGCTTCACTGCTGGTGGCCAGCAAACCAATGGATTTGGTGTGATTAACTTTCAGACTACGCGCGACCGCACTTGGCGAATAGTGCAGTTCTTTGATCGCCGCCCAGACGGCATTACGCGTCTCTTCCGCTACAAAACGGGTTTTGTTAATTACATGTGATACGGTTGTAGTGGAAACGTTTGCGCGTTTTGCCACGTCTTTAATTGTTGCCATTAAATGTCACTCCAGACCATATCCTAAGCTCCTGAAAAACTTGAAGGTAAACGTTTGCCTTCTCTCACCCTTATCACGCAATCTGGAATTGCGACACGCCGGGAAAACGACACAGGACGTCAGGAGGGGGTCAATGGCCGGTACGCTAATAAATTTAGCGTGGAATTTTGTCCTATCTTGATGAAAAGGGGAAGAGCAAAAGTGGATATCAGTTTAAATCCAGGAAGATTTTTGACGTAAACTGTGTAAAAATGAGCAAGCTCACTTTTCGTAAGGTGATTAAAAGGAGAAAAATTGATGAGTACCGATCTTAAGTTTTCGCTGACGACCACCGTTATCGTGCTGGCTCTGATTGTTGCCGCGGGTCTGACGGCTGTATTGCACTGATTCAAACGGGGGGAGAACGCTCTCCCTCCGGATTTTCCCCGATTGTTACTTCTCCGGCAAAAATCTTTTGCCAAATTGTTAACTTCTCATTTTTTGTGATTGGTGTCATGCTTTTGACTTCTTTGTTCTGTGTCGCGGTACGACACGGCATCCGGAGTTGACTCATGAAAATCAATTTTCCACTGCTGGCCCTGGCGATTGGCGCTTTTGGGATTGGCACCACCGAATTTTCCCCGATGGGGTTATTGCCTGTTATCGCCCGGGGTGTGGACGTCTCTATCCCTGCGGCCGGTATGTTGATTAGCGCCTACGCAATTGGTGTGATGGTAGGGGCACCGTTAATGACGCTGCTGCTTTCACACCGTGCGCGCCGTAATGCGCTGATTTTCCTGATGGCCATTTTTACGCTGGGGAATGTGCTTTCTGCGCTTTCACCGGATTACACCACGCTGATGCTGTCACGTATCCTGACCAGCCTTAACCACGGTGCTTTCTTCGGACTGGGTTCGGTGGTTGCCGCAAGCGTGGTGCCTAAACATAAGCAGGCCAGCGCCGTGGCAACCATGTTCATGGGCCTGACCATCGCCAATATCGGCGGTGTCCCTGCGGCCACGTGGCTGGGTGAAGCCATCGGCTGGCGTATGTCGTTCCTGGCAACCGCTGCACTGGGTGTGATTGCGATGGTCGCACTGTTCTTCTCGTTGCCAAAAGGCAGCGCTGGTGAACGCCCGGATGTACGCAAAGAGCTGTCCGTGCTGGTGCGTCCTCAGGTGTTGTCTGCGCTTCTGACCACGGTACTGGGGGCAGGGGCGATGTTTACGCTCTATACCTATATTTCGCCCGTGCTGCACGATATTACTCATGCCACGCCGGTCTTTATTACCGCGATGCTGGTGCTGATTGGCGTAGGGTTCTCTATTGGTAACTATCTGGGCGGCAAGCTGGCAGATCGTTCCGTGAGCGGCACGCTGAAAGGCTTCTTAACGCTGCTGATTGTCATCATGGTGGCCATTCCGTGGCTGGCGCGTAACGAGTTTGGCGCGGCCATTGCGATGGTGGTATGGGGTGCAGCAACCTTTGCCGTGGTTCCACCGTTGCAGATGCGTGTCATGCGTGTGGCTCATGAGGCACCTGGACTCTCTTCATCCGTGAATATTGGTGCGTTTAACCTGGGTAATGCGTTGGGTGCAGCGGCTGGCGGTGCAGTGATTTCGGGTGGCCTGGGGTACAGCTTTGTGCCGGTGATGGGAGCGATTATTGCCGCTCTGGGGTTACTGCTGGTATTGATGTCGGGTCGTAAACAGCCAGAAACGGCCTGCGCTGCTGAATAATCAAAAAACGCAGAAGGGCGAACCCTTCTGCGTGTCTCTTACGCTGCGAGGTTCTTCGCAACAAATTCCCAGTTAACTAGCGCCCAGAAATGCTCCAGGTAGTTCGGACGCGCGTTACGGTAATCGATGTAGTAAGCATGTTCCCACACATCGACGGTCATCAGCGGAGTTGCGCTGGTGGTCAGCGGTGTACCCGCGTTGGATGTTGATACGATAGCCAGTTTGCCATCGGCTTCTTTCACAAGCCAGGTCCAGCCGGAGCCAAAGTTTTTAATCGCTGCGTCAGTGAATTTTGCTTTGAAATCAGCAAAGCTGCCGAACGCAGCATTGATGGCGGCGGCCAGTTCACCGGTTGGTTCTCCGCCTGCATTCGGTGCCAGGCAGTGCCAGTAAAACGTGTGGTTCCAGACCTGAGCGGCGTTGTTAAACACGCCACCTTCAGAGCTACGCACGATCTCTTCCAGCGTTTTGCCTTCAAAGTCAGTGCCTTTGATCAGATTGTTCAGGTTGGTGACATACGTCTGATGATGTTTGCCGTAGTGATATTCCAGGGTTTCCACGGAAATGTGTGGAGCCAGGGCGTCTTTTGCATACGGTAATGCAGGTAATTCGAACGACATTGCTTCTCTCCTTATTATTTTTTATGTTGCCAATAACCATACGGACAACAAGGATAGAGTAGCAAATTGAAAGGGTATGCAAAAGAGGAACTTACCCCGCCGCAGACGCGGCAGGGCAGGGATTAACGAATGGTTTTCGGGGTCATCACTCGGCGTGCGCCAACGTAGTGGCGTACCCAGTAATCTTCGCTCAGAGAAGTGATTTGAATGTCCTGGCCGCTACGGGGGGACTGGATGAATTTCCCGTTACCCACGTAAACACCCACGTGGTCAGCCGTGCCGCGCCCCTGAGTGCGGAAGAACACCAGATCGCCGTTTTCCAGCTCACCACGATCGACCGGTGAAGCATCGCGCAGGTGATACATTTCGTTTGCGGTACGCGGAATACGGAATTTCACCAGATCTTTGTAAGCGTAATACACCAGACCGCTGCAATCGAAACCGGTACGGGGTGAGGTTCCGCCCCAGCGATAAGGTTTGCCAATTTGCCCCATCAGCTTGTTCATCGCGGTTTTTTGCGCTTTCTGGACGCGTACTTTATGCACTTCCGCAACCTTCATTCCTTTAACGCACTTCACTTTGTGACCTTTGCGGGTCGTGCATTTTTCGGTAACGAGATTAGCGGCAGTTTGCTGGGCTTTGCGCGAGCTGGATGAGGTTGTGTGAGTGATTTTGGCTTTGCTGGAGGCAGTACGTTTTGTCTGTGCGGTGGTTTTTTTCTTTTCGTTCTTACTGCTGGTTTTTTTCTTACGTTCTGTGACTTTCGCCAGGTGCGTTTTTTGTACAGCAGAATGCCGCGCCTGCTGGGAGGCGTTAGCCACTGGCGTGAAAGAGAGTGTCGTAAACAATAAAGCACAGAGCGTGATCGAGATTTTATTTATCCGCGCCACTGGCCAGTCCCCTGGTAAATGCAGGTCATCAATCATACCTGCGTGTGATTTTCAAAACCCGTCGATTCTAATCTATAAAAACCCGATAAGTTAATAGCATTTTTCAATCTAAAATTATGTTTCGTTAGCAAGTGCAAAAAAATTCATCAATCTGTAGCACTATTGTTTACTCCTTAAGCAAAACCTTACCCGCAGCAGGGTTAAGCTACATTTGGAATGCAACTTATGCCGGTAACGTTTAAAATATATAGACGTGAAAAAAATGTTATTTTCCGATGCCGCTCTGAACCGCTACAATGTCAGACGAATGCCGTAACAGAAGTTAAAGGAAGCAAGACATGAGCACCACTATTGAAAAAATCCAGCACCAGATTGCTGAAAACCCAATTCTCCTGTACATGAAAGGTTCTCCGAAGCTGCCAAGCTGCGGTTTCTCCGCACAAGCAGTTCAGGCGCTGTCTGCCTGTGGCGAGCGCTTTGCTTACGTTGATATCCTGCAAAACCCGGACATTCGCGCTGAGCTGCCAAAATACGCAAACTGGCCGACCTTCCCGCAGCTGTGGGTTGATGGTGAGCTGGTTGGCGGTTGCGACATCCTGATCGAAATGTATCAGCGTGGCGAACTGCAACAGCTGATCAAAGAAACCGCTGCTAAGTACAAAACTGAAGAACCAGACGCAGAGTAAGTTATCTGCGAAAATAAAAAAGCGACCCGTCGAGGTCGCTTTTTTTTGTCGGGAGGCGCTGCGCTTACCCGACCTACGATTGAATATCTGCCTCATCGCCCATCGGTAGCGGCCAGCCGCCAAGACGTTTCCAGCGGTTCACAATTTCGCAGAACAGTTCGGCCGTGCGTTCGGTGTCATATAACGCGGAATGCGCCTGAGTCCCGTCAAACGCAATTCCTGCCGTGATGCAGGCTTTGGATAATACCGTTTGTCCCAGCGCCAGGCCGCTCAGGGCTGCGGTGTCGAAGGTAACAAACGGATGGAAAGGGTTGCGTTTGAGCGATGCACGTTCGGCAGCCGCCATCATAAAACTGTGATCGAAGGTTGCGTTATGCGCCACCATGATCGCGCGGCTGCAATCATTGTCCTTCATGCCTTTGCGCACCATTTTGAAAATGGCGTGCAGTGCATCGTATTCGCTTACAGCGCCACGCAGGGGGTTATGCGGGTCAATGCCGTTAAAGGCCAGCGCTTCTGGCTGTAAGTTGGCACCCTCGAACGGGTCAACGTGGAAATGCAGCGTGGTGTCCGGTGAAATCCAGCCCTGTTCATCCATCTTCAGCGTGATGGCGGCAATTTCAAGCAGCGCATCGGTTTTAGCGTTAAATCCGGCTGTTTCTACATCAATGACAACGGGATAAAAACCACGAAAACGGTCGCACAGACCGGTAAATTGAGCGTTATCGGACATCAGGGTCTCTTACATGGGGAAAAAGCAGTGCGCATTATGGCAAATTTTAAGAGGGGATGCAGTAAAACTACGGGCGCATATTGCGCCCTGCGGGATCAGTTGCCCAGACCGCGACCAGCGTCTTTGGCTTCAATCAGCTCGATTTTGTAACCATCTGGATCTTCAACAAAAGCAATGACCGTGGTGCCACCTTTGACCGGGCCAGCTTCACGGGTCACGTTGCCGCCGTTGCTGCGGATGCGTTCGCAGGCTTCAGCGGCATTTTCCACTTCCAGCGCGATATGGCCATATGCCGTGCCCAGCTCATAGCTGTCTACGCCCCAGTTATAGGTCAGCTCGATAACTGCTTCATCTGATTCCGGGCCGTAGCCTACGAATGCCAGTGAATATTTGTATTCCGGGTTTTCGCTGGTGCGCAGCAGCGTCATACCCAGCACGTTAGTGTAGAAATCGACAGAACGTTGCAGGTCGCCAACGCGCAGCATGGTGTGAAGTAGGCGCATAATTTCCTCATTAACCAATGGATTGGATTATCTTTTTGAACAGAAACGATGTTTTAGTATAGCGGCGAAATGTCGCCGCTATCAATGCACAAGGAGGAATTACAGGGAAGGGTAGTCGGTGTAACCTTCAGCGCCGCCGCCGTAGAAGCTTTCCGGGCGCTGTGGATTCAGTGCCGTTTTACGTTCCAGACGGGCAACCAGATCCGGGTTAGCGATGTAATCACGACCAAATGCCACCGCATCGATCAGCCCTTTGCTGATCAGATCTTCTGCTTTCTCTGGTGTATAGGCACCGGCACCGATAATCACGCCGTGGAAACGGTCGCGCACTTTCTGACGGAAAGCTTCAGTGTATGGCTGACCGCCCGCCCAGTCTGGTTCAGACATATGCAGGTAAGCAATGCCGCGTTTTGCCAGCTCTTCAATCAGGTACAGGGCATCCGCTTCTTCATTCGCACCGTTATCAACGTTCTGGAACGAACCAATCGGGGAAACACGGATACCGATACGGTCGGCGCTCCACTCTTTGCAGACGGCATCAACCACTTCCAGAACCAGACGCGCGCGGTTTTCAACGCTGCCGCCGTATTGGTCAGTACGATGGTTAGAAGACGGCGACAGGAACTGGTGCAGCAGGTAGCCGTGAGCAGAGTGCAGCTCAACCAGATCGAAGCCGGCGTCACGCGCATTCGCAACGGCCTGGCGGAAATCGTTCACGATACCCGGGATCTCGTCCAGCTCCAGCGCACGCGGCATAGAGGTATCGACGCGGATGGCATGGCCGTTTTCATCGCGCAATGAAGTACGGGTGTTTGCACTCAGCGCAGAGGCGGAAACCGGAGCCTGGCCGCCAGGCTGGATGCTGCTGTGAGAGATACGACCGGTGTGCCACAGCTGTACGGCGATGCGGCCATCTTCAGCGTGAACACCGGCGGTGATTTTTTTCCAGGCTGCGATTTGCTCCGGGCTGTGCAGGCCAGGTGCGCCAGCATAACCTTTTGCCTGGGCAGAAATCTGCGTAGCTTCAGAGATGATAAGCCCTGAGCTTGCGCGCTGACGGTAATATTCACCCATCAATGGGGTTGGGATGTCACCCGGTTCAATGCTGCGAAGACGGGTGAGAGGGGCCATGAACACGCGGTTTGGCGCGGTAACGGCACCCACTTTCAGTGGGGTAAATAATTTTTCAGCTGACATAGAGACTCCTGAGTAGACCAGTCGACTAGTAATTGGGTAAATAAAAACGCCTGCTAAACGCCAGGCGTTGTAATACTGCTTTTCACATGTGCCAGTGCGCTTTCCAGCGGCACAGCACTGCGAGAAATTTTGGCTTGCAGGTTTGCACCTAACCAGAGCGCATAGAGCACCTGCGCCTGGGTAAGTGGCTCACCGGGGAAGGCCAGCGTTTTTTCATTGCGGCCTTTCTCAAGCGCCTGGGCCAGCAGGGCGATAACGCCACTGGCACCTTTGTCCATTGCGGCACGCATATCTTCGGAAAGATCGCACACCTCTGCAGAGAGTTTTACCGTCAGGCATCCGCTGATAATGCCCTGCTGACAGAACTGGGTCAGCGTTTCCTGATAGTAGTTAAGAACACGATCCCGGAAGTTACCTTCGCCACTGGCAAAGTGGGTGGCCAGGCGCTGATGGTAACTGGCATAGTGCCGTTCAAGCATCGCCACGCCAAAGGCTTCTTTAGAGCGAAAGTAGTGGTAGAACGACCCTTTCGGCACCTCAGCGGTTTTTAACAGTTCGCTAAGCCCCATACCGGTAAACCCGCGATGCATACAAAGACGCTCGCCTGTAGCCAGTAAGTGTTCGCGCGTATCGTGTTCAGTATTTCTGCTCATGTCGGCACTCTAATAGACCAATCGGTCTATTGCAAGCGGGTTTATTGACGACATGCGTTCAGGATATCCAGCTGTTGCTGATAAACCTTTGATTTCACGTTCATCATCCCCAGTACCGTTGAGAATAAATTGTCCTGTGAAACCGCATCTTTTGCTGCATGGTCGCGCAGGCATTGCCCGTTAACGCCATAGTTTTTCGCGTAGTCGGGAGAGAGCCAGAACATAAACGGAATATGTGTTTGTTGTTCAGGCGCCAGCATGTACGGCGTGCCGTGCAGGTAGATACCGCTTTCGCCCAGTGATTCACCGTGATCCGACAGGTAAATCAATGCCGTGTTCATGCTTCCCTGGCGAGCTTTCAGGGTATCGATAGTCCTGCTCACTATGCTGTCGGTATAAAGGATAGTGTTGTCATAGGTGTTAATCAGCGCCTGATGATCGCAATCCTGAATTTCGTTGGTATCGCAGGTTGGCGTGAACTTGCGGAAGTTATCCGGGTAACGGCGATAGTACGCCGGGCCGTGACTGCCCATCAGGTGAATGACCAGAACCGTGTCCTGCTTCAGGCCGTCCAGCACGTTATCCAGACGATAGAAATTGACGTCATCAATACAGGATTTGTCTTTGCAGAACTGGTCTAGTTTCCACTGAGTCATGTCCGTATGCGGGATACGGTCGCAAGCGCCTTTACAGCCGCCATCGTTATCGCGCCACAACAGGTTGATACCTGCATGTCCCAGCACGTCGAGCAACCCTTCCTGGTGGCGGGCGAGGTCAGCATCATATTTCTTACGCGTCATGCCAGAAAACATGCAAGGAACGGAGACCGCGGTTTCTGTCCCGCAGGAGGACGCCTGAGGGAAGTTGATGATGTCTTGCTTTTTCAGCTCAGGGTTGGTTTCACGGTCATAACCGTTAAGAGAGTAGTTCGCCGCACGGGACGCTTCACCGACCAACAATACCAGCACTGTTTTTTTCTGCTGCCCGGCAATCACCGGGCCTTTTTGGGCATCTTCACCAATACGCACCAGCGTCTGATCGCCTGCAAACCAGCGGGTTTTGCTGTATTTCATGATGGCGCTGACGTAGTTGGCAGGGGTCACCATCTTGACGATGCTTTTGTTGTTACGGAACAGCGATGCGTAATCTTTATAGAACACGGAGGCGACCAGAATGATCACCAGCAGCGCGCCGAGCATCGCGGCAATACGCGTCAGCAGCGCGTACCACCATTTACCGGTGCGTATACGCGTCAGGGCTAACACCACGGATGGAATAAGACCGGCAATGACAATCCAGATGATCATCTGCGGTGTTACCAGAGCGGTCGCTTCCTGGGAGTTGGTTTCGAACACGTTAACAATCATGTTCTGATCGATAACCGCGCCGTAGGTATACATAAAATAGGTGGCTGCAGCACATCCCATGGTCAACAGGATAAGCAGCGGCTTACGGATAAAGGGAATATTGAGAATGCTAAAAACAATGACCCAGCCGCAAAACAGCACCAGCGGAACGGACGCCGCGAAAAGCATATCATGCAGTTGTGCAGGGGCTATGATGGCCCAGCTGCGCTGGATGAACAGGGCATTCAGCACGGTAAAAAAGAGGGCACAACCCAGAGTAAATTTAATGTCGTTACATTGTAACTTTTTAATCAACCACATCATTAACAAACCATTCTTTATAGTGATGCGGCGAGTATAGGGAGAGAAGATTAGTGAAACCTTAATGCCATATTTCTGTGGTAAAGCCCTTGCATGAGCGGCATTTAACGTCTTCACTGTAGGTGATAATCGGTTTCTGGAGGTGTGTGTGGCAGAGCAACTGGAGTTTTTCCCCATCCAGAGCCCGTGCCGGGGAATTTGTCAGTCAGATGAGCGCGGATATTGCCGTGGGTGTATGCGCACCCGTGACGAGCGTTTTAACTGGCAAAATTTTAGCGACACGCAAAAACAGGACGTCCTGCGCCTGTGTCGACAGCGTCTGCTGCGCAAAATACGCGCAAACAAAGCGGGCGAAACCGAAGAACCTCAGCAACCTTCACTTTTTTAGCAGCGTAATTGCGTATACTCATGACATCACTTCCTTGAGGAAATTGTTATGGTTCAGCGTATTACCCTTGCACCCCAGGGCCCGGAGTTTTCCCGTTTTGTGATGGGTTACTGGCGGCTGATGGACTGGAATATGTCCCCTGTTCAGCTCGCGAGCTTCATTGAAGAGCATCTCGATTTAGGGATCACCACCGTCGATCATGCCGATATCTATGGTGGCTACCTGTGTGAAGCCGCGTTTGGTGAGGCACTTAAGCTGGCTCCGGCGCTTCGCTCGCGTATGGAGATCGTCACGAAATGCGGCATCGCCACCACGGCTAAACCAGAGCACGCGCTTGGCCACTACATTACCGACCGCGACCACATCGTAAAAAGCGCAGAGCAATCACTGGTTAATCTGGCAACTGACCATATCGATTTGCTGCTGATCCATCGCCCGGATCCGCTGATGGATGCTGATGAAGTGGCGGAGGCTTTCCTGAATCTGCACCAGAGCGGCAAAGTCCGTCATTTCGGGGTATCGAACTTTACCCCTGCACAGTTCGCTTTACTTCAGTCGCGCCTGCCATTTACGCTGGCTACTAACCAGGTCGAGATTTCACCTGTTCACCAGCCGCTGCTGCTGGACGGTACGCTCGATCAGCTGCAACAACTGCGCATCCGCCCGATGGCGTGGTCGTGCCTGGGCGGCGGGCGTCTGTTTAATGATGATGCCTTCCAGCCATTGCGTGATGAACTGAGCACCATCGCACAGGAGCTGAATGCGGAAAGCATTGAACAGGTAGTGTATGCGTGGATCATGCGTCTGCCGTCAAAACCGCTGCCGATTATCGGTTCCGGTAAAATTGAACGTGTGCGCGCGGCGATTGCCGCTGAAGCGCTGGAAATGACCCGCCAGCAGTGGTTCCGCATCCGTAAAGCGGCGCTGGGTTACGACGTCCCGTAATCCGCTATAACGTGGCCTCCAGGTGAAAATGCTGCCTCTGGTATAGACTTAAGGGGCAAAAAGAAACTCTGGAGGTCACATGAAGCGTTTTGCTCTGGCACTCGTGACACTGGCAGTATGCGCAGGGGCGCAGGCTGCCAGTGACGAAGTAGAAATGAACCTCGTTTCCCCACTTGGCGTAGGCCAGTCTGTCGGAACAGTAAAAATCACTGAAACCGACAAAGGGCTGGAGTTTGCTCCTCATCTCAACTCACTTCCACCCGGCGAGCATGGTTTTCATGTTCATACCAACGGTAGCTGCCAGCCTGCCCTGAAAGAGGGGAAAGCCTCGGCGGCAGAAGCCGCAGGTGGCCACCTTGATCCTGAACATTACGGTAAGCACGAAGGGCCGAACGGCATGGGGCATCTGGGCGATCTGCCCGTGCTGGTGGTAGATAAAGACGGCAAAGCCACGACGCCGGTCATTGCGCCGCGGCTGAAAAAACTGGATGAAATCAAAGGCCGGGCGCTGATGATCCACGTGGGCGGAGATAACATGTCCGACAAGCCTAAACCTCTGGGCGGTGGCGGCGCACGTTATGCCTGTGGCGTGATGTGATCGCCAATGGTGCCCGGTGGCGGGGCCTGTTCCAGCTGCGACAGCGAACAGTGCAGCCGCCAGATTATTGAGGCCAAATCGCGCGCGGCCGGAAGATGGTGGCGCGCGAGGGTGTCGCAAATACGCTGAAGCTCAACGAGTGTAGCTTCCAGCGGACGTTGCTGAACACCACGTTCACTCATCACATCGCGCAGTAACGCGATACAGATATCCCGAACCTGCGCCAGAGGGTCAGAACGGGTTTCCCAGGCACGCAGCTGCCACACCACATGCGAACAGTTAAGCAATACCACGCCCCAGCGCAGCAGCCAGCGACGCGCGAGAACATCCTGACTGTTATTCAGCTGACTCACGTGATGATACACAAGGGATTCATACTCGCTTTCACGCAGATGGGGCTTACGGCTGAGCTGATCGACAAATCCCCGGCGAAGCTCACGAATATGACGCCGACTTTTGCGCGCATCAGAGCCCGGGCGGAGCACTGCAAACGCCAGCCATGTTAACGCCACACCAAGGATTTTTGCCAGGTTGTCATTGAGGAAGTTGGCGAAATCATAAACAGGTGGGTTGGTGACCGCGATAAACGATCCCATAAAGACGATAAGCTGCCCCCAGAGCCCGGCGAGTTTTGGCATTTGTAGCTTCAGCAGCTGCATGGTGGTGAGCAGGGGGAAAAGAAACAGCAGGAACTGCCAGAGATCCGTGATTTGCACCATCAGGCCAAACATTACCACAAAACTGAACAGTGACAGCAGTATCAGCGTACGCAGCAAGAGCGTCAGGGAGTTAAACGGTGAGGGGGAAACCGAGTAAAGCACGCTGCTAATGGCGGCGAGGGTTAACGCGGCGGAGGTGCTGTCCCACTGGGTTGCGATGCCCCATGTGCCTACCAAAGTCAGCGCGCAGAACGTACGAAAACCGCTCCACAGCGCCTCCATATTATCGGTATGCCGTGCCAGTGCAGGGCTTTGCGGGACAGAGAACTCCGTAATGGGCGTGGCATTTTCTACCGCGCGGATCCAGCGGCTGCTCAGCAGGTAAAGCCGACAAAAATAGCGCAGCCGTTGCCAGAACGCGCGGTGGCGATAGTCATATTCATCTACCGGCGCCAGCGGCGCAATAATGCGCGCCACGCTATAGAAATCTGCCGTGGGTCGCGCAAGCTCAGCCAGCAGCGCTTCAATGATTTCACGGGTGTTTTCCGGCGGATTGGGCCAGTTAAGCAACATCCGGCGCAGGCTGGAAATGGCGCTGGTCATACGCAGTTGCTGATGCAGCAGATAGTTAAGCAACGCGTTCTGCCTGCGGAAACGATAGTGGCTCCAGAACGCCTGAATACGCAGTAAATTCATGGTCAGGATCTGGCCGATGACTTTTTCGTGCGCAAGGCGAATTTCGTCGTTGGTGTCGGGCTGCCAGAGAAGACTTGCGTGTTCCAGCAAACGGGCGTGCATGGTTTTTAACGCGGTGATCAGCGCAGTGCCGTCCGATGTGCTGGGCAGGATCATCATCATAACTCCGCCGCACAGAATACCGATAATGACTTCACACACGCGCGCCTGGGCGATATCCCACAGTTCGGTAGTGTCCAGGACGTTAATCACCGGGAAGGCAATAATGGCGGCGGTATAGCCTGCCAGCTGAAATGCGTAGGCCACGTTATTGGTAAAATGCGCGCAGGCCCAGGTACAAAAGCCTAGCCACGTTGCCATGCTCAGTAAAAACAGCCAGGGATCGTTAAGGGTATGGCCGGCGATGATCAACGCGGCAGTAGCACCGAGCAGGCTACCCGCCACACGTCCCAGACTTTTACTGATAACACCGCCAACGGTGGGGAAGCTCACCACCGCCGCAGAAGTCATCGCCCAGTAGGGTTCGTCCAGATTCAGATAGTAGGCCACCATGAGCGCAAGACACATGGCAATGCCGTTACGCAGTGCATAACGCCACTGCGGGCGGGTTGCTTTTATCCAGGGGGTGTTACGCCAGGAGAAAGCGGAGAGGTTCATTAACGTGTTCCGACAGAGACGGTACAGGTTGTGCCTGAAACCAGCGTGATGTCTTTCGGCAGGCTGTCAAACTCCACGCGAACCGGAACGCGCTGGGCAAGACGCACCCAGGGCACGTTCGGTTTGATGTCCGGGACCAGGCCGGAATCTGTCTCGACGCTTTGATCATAAATGGCCCGGCCAATGCTCGATACGTGACCCTGTAACGTTTGTGAGCCGCTGTACAATGTTATCCGCGCCGGTGCACCTTCCTGAATATGGCGCAGTTTCGTCTCTTCAAAATAACCGACAACATAGAATGAGTGGCTGTCTACCAGCGCAAACACCGGCTGCCCCGTGGTGGCGTAATTCCCCACGCGCGTGGAGAGGTTCGTCACCCATCCATCAACCGGAGAGGTCACCACCGTTTGCGTCAGCTGCCACTGGGCCTGTTTGAGCGTCGCTTCGGCGACATCGACGCTTGCCTGCATGGCTTTCACATTAATGTTGGCGGTGTCTAAATCTTCAGCAGAGATATAATTTTGCGATAAATGGCGGCGACGATTGGCTTCGTTGTTGGCTTTCGCCAGGTCAGACTGCGCTTTGGCAAGCTGCGCCTGCGCATTCAGAATAGCGATATGGAAGGGCGTCTCGTCAATACGGAACAGCACATCGCCTTTTTTAACAAACTGGTTATCTTTAACCAGAAGAGTGGTGATGCTGCCGGAGACCTGCGGAGTAATATTGACCTGTTCGGCGCGGATTTTACCATCGCGCGTCCACGGGGACTGCATGTAGTAAGTCCACATCCACCAGCCGGCAACCAGTGCCAGGGCCAGGACCAAAAGAGTGGAAAAGTATTTTAGCGTTTTCAGGGACATATTCACCACACAATCAACACGGCAAGGCCAAGACATACGGAAAGGGCAAACAGGGAGAGATCCATCAGCATCGGATGCCAGATTTCACCGGAATACATCCAGTCACGCAGCAGGCGGTGTGCAACAAGCCAGATTAAAAAGCCGACAAAAACGGCTTTAAAAAGAGGAGGAAAATAGACTGATGCACCGACAATCAAGTCCTGGAGGGGTAACCCCGCGGAGCTGTAAGAAAACTTCACGAGCAGAGATCCTTTGCAGTTGAAAGGGTGGCCACAGTGGCCGGTCATTACACGATGAGGCGTCAGTATTCAGTGTAAATCATACTTTCAACATCGCTGAATGCAGTATTGCATTTGTTTTGGCAATATAAATGCTGCACACTATTCTAAAATCAGTATAATAACTTAGCAAGCTAATTATAAGGAGATGAAATTGGAATCGCCATTAGGTTCTGATCTGGCAAGGTTGGTACGCGTCTGGCGTGCTCTGATTGACCATCGCCTGAAACCTCTGGAATTGACACAGACGCATTGGGTCACGCTGCATAACATTCATCAGCTGCCACCCGAACAGTCGCAAATTCAACTGGCCAAAGCGATTGGTATTGAGCAGCCGTCGTTGGTACGAACGCTCGATCAGCTGGAGGAAAAAGGGCTGATCTCACGGCAGACCTGCGCCAGTGACCGTCGCGCCAAGCGGATTAAACTCACTGAAAAAGCAGCGCCAATCATTGATGAGATGGAAGCTGTGATCAGCAAAACGCGAGGGGAGATCCTGTCCGGGATATCACCTGCGGAACTTGAGATGCTCATTAGTCTCATTGCTCGTCTTGAGCAGAACATCAGTGAGTTGCAGTCCCGCGACTGATAACATAAAAAAGCCTTGCATCAGCAAGGCTTTTTTTTACTGGAAGACCACCACGCGGTTACGTCCCGTCTCTTTAGCCTCATACATCGCTTTATCCGCGCTTTCCACGCACTCTTCAGCGGTTATCTGTGACGATGTCGCGGTAAATACCCCCATGCTGATGGTAATAGGCTCAGGAAGCTGTCCGTTACTGCTGCTTTTATCAAAACTGCTTAAGTTGAGGCGAATACGCTCTGCAACCTGGCGCGCGGCATCGGAATCGGTATTGGCCAGCATCAGGACGAACTCTTCGCCACCAATACGTGCGGCAATATCCTGAGGGCGCACGGAATCCATCAGCAAATTGGCGACAAACTGCAATACCTTGTCGCCCTGTAAGTGGCCATAGCAGTCGTTGATGCGCTTGAAGCGATCGAGGTCACTGACGATAACAGAAACAGGGCGAGTCGCTTTCGCCGTCGCAAGGGACTGGTTTAACGCGTCATAAAAATAGCTGCGGTTGTAGAGACGGGTCAGCGGATCGCGAATCGAGTTTTGATAAGACTGCTGGTACTTTAAATGTGAATCACGATAGAGATTAAATACATCATAAAGCAGAACCAGAATGATGAGTAAGGTCGCTGCAGTTTCAAATAAACGGGCGCGATACCAGGCGATGTCTTCAGCGTGCCCACCGAAGAACAGCATCCCCAGCGTCACGATATAACAGACACTTAAAAAAGTACCGCCGACCCAGAACAGGTTGCGCAAACGCGTAATAGCGATCAGTGTCACTAATGCCACCAGCCACAAAATGATAAGCAATATATTGATTAAATGGCTCCAGAGAACCATAAATTGCCGGGTTTCATTATCCACTAAATCAATCGTCAGTACTGATGAATGGCCGGAAAAAAGCCATGCCAGCACAACCATACATGCGGTGAATATAAATATAGCGATAATAATACTGATATGAGTCAGTCGAGATAAAGGGTAATCCCGGACCATATACAGTAGCGCAGCAAAGATAATCAACACCGCCATCAGGAGATGGCGAAACGTGAAGAAAATCATCGCATCGTTATAGTTAACGATGTCGAACTGGTAGAGATCAAGCCAGGCAGGGAAGCTCGACAGCGTCCCGGTCATCAGCAGCATCGACCCGGTGAAGGCGGAGGCGATGGCGACCAAATACAAGCGTCTGCGATCGCACCAGTATTTCATGGACATAAAACAAGCAATAAACAGATGAAACACGAGTAAAAATATGGTGAGCGTCGGGAATAATAAGGGTGAAAATGACGGGACTAACTCGACCAGTTTTAAAAATGAACCCTGTAATATCGCAATGACAATAATGCAGCCAAAGAAGAAAGCGATATAGCGGTTCTTTATGTAACGTTCAATCGTGTTCATACGTTTTTGTTAACAAAAAAATAATAGTTTATTAAAGAGGTGTGAGTCTGCTTAGTTTAACAACGTCATGAACAAATACTTTGCGCAGGAGCAATATAAGAAGGGGAAACTAAATAGCGGGAAAGGTATTTTGTAAATGTATATATTTAAATGATGAATATTGTAAAAGGATGCAGCCAGTTGGCCGCATCCTCTTTGGTATTAACGCGGGGAAACGGTAACCTGGCTACCGTTGCTGGCCAGAACAACACGCTGACCAGCTGCAAACTTAGTGCTACCCTGTTTTTGCACAACCATAATGGTATTACCGTCGTCCTTACGGATTTCCAGTTCAACACCCTGAGTTTTGTTCATTGCGCCCTGAACGCCCTGACCTGCAACACCACCGGCTACGGCACCTGCGGCAGTCGCCAGAGAACGACCCGTACCGCCACCTACGGTGTTACCCAGGAAGCCACCCAATACGGCACCGCCGATTGCGCCTACAACGTTGTTGTCATCGCCGCCCTGAATTTGTACAGGACGTGCATTAACGATAGTACCGTAAGTCACGTTCTGAACTTGTTTAGCTTCAGACGCGCTATAAACGTCACCGGAAAGGGAATCGTTATTCACACAACCCGCCAGCGTCAATCCAATCAGCGAAACGCCCAGTACACGTAAAATCATTTGAATCTCCTGTTCACCAAAAACGCCCAGTCAGGGCATCCGTTATGGCTAAATTATATGGCATAAGAGGCCATAGTTCATATCTTTGCACTAACAATAGGAAAATTGTACTTGAATTTGGCTTAACGAGGCATAAACAAGAAGCCCTCTGGTTACGTGTCTGACATTGTTAAAAAATATTATCTCTGCATAGCAAAGCGACGCCGTTTATGGTGGAGTGTGGGTAACTCGCCCACGAAACGTAAGGAAAGCGCATGAAATCGGGTCGCTATATTGGTGTGATGTCAGGTACCAGTCTTGATGGTGTCGATGTTGTTCTGGCTGCCATAGATGAAAACATGGTAGCACAGCAGGCGAGCCTGACATGGCCGATCCCTGTTTCGCTTAAGGAATCTATCCTGAGTATCTGTCAGGGCCAGCAGCTGACGCTGTCACAGCTTGGTCAGCTTGATGTGCGCCTGGGCGCGCTTTTCGGCGATGCGATACTGGCGTTGATGCAAAAAGAGAAGCTGCAACCGCAGGATGTGGTGGCGATCGGCTGTCACGGGCAAACGGTCTGGCATGAGCCGACCGGCGACGCGCCGCACACGATGCAGATAGGCGATAACAACCAGATTGTCGCCAAAACCGGCGTGACCGTCGTGGGTGATTTTCGCCGTCGGGATATCGCGCTGGGTGGGCAGGGCGCACCGCTGGTTCCTGCGTTTCACCAGGCTTTGCTGGCGCACCCAACAGAACGCCGGATGGTGCTCAACATCGGCGGCATCGCCAACCTGTCAATGCTTATCCCGGGCCAGCCCGTACGTGGCTACGATACCGGGCCGGGCAATATGCTGATGGATGCCTGGATCTGGCGTCAGTACGGAAAACCTTATGACAAAGACGCCCAGTGGGCCTGTGAAGGAAAAGTGATCATCCCTCTTTTACAGTCCATGCTGAGCGACCCGTATTTTGCGGCGCCTGCGCCAAAAAGCACCGGGCGCGAGTATTTCAACTATGGCTGGCTTGAACGTCAGCTTATGCCGTTCCCCGCACTTTCCCCTAAAGATGTACAGGCAACGCTTGCGGAACTCACGGCTACCTCGATTTCCGAACAGGTTCTCCTCAGCGGTGGATGCGAACGCCTGCTGGTGTGTGGCGGTGGCAGCCGCAACCCGCTGGTGATGGCGCGTCTGGCCGGGTTACTGCCGGGCACCGAGGTCACGACGACGGACGATGCCGGGATCAGCGGCGATGATATGGAAGCGCTGGCCTTTGCCTGGCTTGCCTGGCGCACCATCGCCGGATTGCCTGGGAATCTCCCGTCGGTAACCGGTGCGCGTGAAGCAAGCGTGCTGGGTGCGATTTTCCCGGCAAATCCACGTCATAATCAGAGTTAACTGAAATTCAGCACTGCGTGTAGCCGTTAAAATGGAAAGAAAACAGGGGGGCAGCAGTGCCCTCCAGGACCAGGATAGTCTTCGGAATACGCCCATGAAAAAACTTCTTCTTATTGCCGTGCCTTTACTGCTGTCAGGGTGCAGCGTCTATAACCAGCTCGTTGAACGTATGCAGACCGATACCCTCGAGTATCGTTGCGACGAAAAACCGCTGACCGTGAAGATCAACAACCCTCGTCAGGAAGCCAGCTTTGTGTACGACAACAAACTGCTGAATCTGAAGCAGGGCATGTCTGCGTCAGGTGCGCGTTATACCGATGGCATTTATGTTTTCTGGTCTAAAGGCGATGAAGCAACGGTCTACAAACGTGACCGCATTGTGCTGAACAATTGCCAGCTACAAAATCCGAAGCGTTGAGATTTTTACAGGGGCGGCGCACAATAGCGCCACCTATTGTCAATTTCAGCTAACGCCATGTCAGATAACGACGAATTGCAGCAAATTGCGCATCTGCGCCGTGAATACACCAAAGGCGGCCTGCGTCGCCAGGATCTTCCCGCCGAACCCCTGGTGCTTTTTGAACGCTGGCTGAAACAGGCCTGTGAAGCAAAGCTTGCCGACCCGACCGCAATGGTTGTTGCCACGGTTGATGAGACCGGTCAGCCGTACCAGCGTATTGTGCTGCTGAAGCATTACGATGAGAAAGGGCTGGTGTTTTATACCAACCTGGGCAGCCGTAAAGCGCATCAGATTGAAAACAACCCGCGTGTGAGCCTGCTGTTCCCGTGGCATATGCTGGAACGTCAGGTCATGGTCACCGGTAAAGCCGAGCGCCTTTCCACCCTGGAAGTGCTGAAATATTTCCACAGCCGCCCGCGCGACAGCCAGATTGGTGCCTGGGTCTCTAAACAGTCCAGCCGAATCTCTGCCCGCGGTGTACTGGAAAGTAAATTCCTCGAGTTAAAACAAAAGTTTCAGCAGGGTGAAGTCCCGTTGCCGAGCTTCTGGGGCGGTTTCCGCATCCCAATCGAGCAGATGGAATTCTGGCAGGGTGGTGAACATCGCCTGCACGACCGCTTTTTATACCAGCGCGAGAATGAAGGCTGGAAAATCGACAGACTGGCGCCGTAATCCCCGAAATTTGTTGTTTTAAGCGCTAGCGCTACGTGCGCCAGCGCTTTATTCTATGTATCTTTCGCATCAGGCGAAAAGTCGTGCACCGGCAAAGGTGCAGTCGTTTATACATGGAGAATTTGATGGCAAGCAGTAACTTGATTAAACAATTGCAAGAGCGGGGCCTTGTGGCCCAGGTGACGGACGAGGAAGCGTTAGCAGAGCGACTGGCGCAAGGCCCGATCGCGCTCTATTGCGGCTTCGATCCCACCGCTGACAGCTTGCATTTGGGGCATCTTGTTCCATTGTTATGCCTGAAACGCTTCCAGATGGCAGGCCATAAGCCTGTTGCACTGGTTGGCGGCGCGACCGGTCTGATTGGTGACCCAAGCTTTAAAGCCGCTGAGCGTAAACTGAACACCGAAGACACCGTGCAGGAGTGGGTGGACAAGATCCGCAAACAGGTTGCGCCGTTCCTCGACTTCAACTGTGGTGAAAACGCTGCGATTGCCGCGAACAACTATGACTGGTTTGGCGGCATGAACGTGCTGACCTTCCTGCGTGACATCGGTAAACACTTCTCTGTTAACCAGATGATCAACAAAGAAGCCGTGAAGCAGCGTCTGAACCGTGACGATCAGGGTATCTCTTTCACCGAGTTCTCTTACAACCTGCTGCAAGGTTATGACTTCGCCTGCCTGAACAAACTGCACGGCGTGGCCCTGCAAATTGGCGGTTCAGACCAGTGGGGTAACATCACCTCCGGTATCGATCTGACCCGTCGTCTGCATCAGAACCAGGTGTTCGGCCTGACGGTTCCACTGATCACCAAAGCCGACGGCACCAAGTTTGGTAAAACTGAGGGCGGCGCAGTATGGCTCGATCCGAAGAAAACCAGCCCGTACAAGTTCTATCAGTTCTGGATCAACACCGCAGATGCTGACGTCTACCGCTTCCTGAAATTCTTCACCTTTATGGACATTGAAGCCATCAATGCGCTGGAAGAAGAAGACAAAAACAGCGGCACAGCACCTCGTGCGCAGTATGTTCTGGCTGATGAAGTGACCAAACTGGTTCACGGTGAAGAAGGTCTGGCTGCGGCAAAACGCATTACCGCAAGCCTGTTCAACGGTACGCTGAGCGATTTAAGCGAAGCGGACTTCGAACAGCTGGCGCAGGATGGCGTGCCGATGGTTGAGATGGAAAAAGGCGCAGACCTGATGCAGGCGCTGGTGGATTCTGAGCTGCAACCGTCCCGCGGTCAGGCTCGTAAGACCATTGCCTCTAACGCCATTACCATCAACGGTGAAAAGCAGGCCGATCCTGAATACACCTTTGTTGACGGCGATCGTCTGTATGGCCGCTACACGCTGTTGCGTCGCGGTAAAAAGAATTACTGTCTGGTGTGCTGGAAGTAATCAACAGTATGCAGGGGCGTGGGAAACCACGCCCCTTTGTTTTTTCAGGGTTGTGGTAAGCTAAAAATGAAGAATATCCTCGCCATTCAGTCCCACGTTGTATTTGGACATGCTGGCAACAGCGCAGCGGAATTCCCGATGCGTCGCCTCGGTGCCAATGTCTGGCCGCTTAATACCGTTCAATTCTCTAACCATACCCAGTACGGGAAATGGACCGGCTGTGTGATGCCGCCTTCGCATCTCACGGAGATTGTGCAGGGCATCGCTGATATCGACCAGCTCAAACGCTGTGACGCAGTGTTGAGCGGTTATCTGGGCTCAGCAGAGCAGGGCGAACATATTCTCGGCATCGTGCGTCAGGTGAAGGCGGCGAACCCGGCGGCAAAATTCTTCTGCGACCCGGTAATGGGGCACCCGGAAAAGGGCTGCATCGTGGCACCTGGCGTGGCTGAGTTTCACGTGCGACACGCACTGCCCGCGAGCGACATCATTGCGCCCAACCTGATTGAGCTGGAGATCCTCTGCAAGCATCCGGTTAACAGTGTAGAAGAGGCTGTAAGCGCTTCTCGCGAGCTGATTGCGCAAGGGCCCGAGATTGTACTGGTCAAGCACCTTGCGCGTGCAGGGCTGAGCCCTGACCGTTTTGAGATGCTGCTGGTGACGAAAGACGAAGCCTGGCATATCAGCCGTCCGCTGGTCGATTTTGGCGTGCGTCAGCCGGTTGGGGTAGGCGATGTGACCAGTGGTCTGCTGTTGGTGAAATTGTTACAAGGCGCAACGCTTCGTGATGCGCTGGAGCATGTAACTGCCGCCGTGTACGAAATCATGACAGCAACGAAAAATATGCAGGAGTATGAGTTGCAGGTGGTTGCGGCGCAGGATCGTATTGCGAAGCCGGAGCACTATTTCAGCGCAACGCAGCTGTAAACTATGCCGGGTGGCGCTGCGCTTACCCGGCCTACAATACCCGTAGGCCCGTGCAAGCGCAGCGCCGCCGGGCGATATTAGTTAAGGCCTTCCGCTTTCAGCGCCGCAGCAACCGCAGGGCGTGCCGCCACTCGCTCCATATACGATGCAATATGATCTAACCCTTCCAGGTTCAGCTTAACTGCACGCGCCCAGCGCAGAACGGTAAACAGATACGCATCTGCAATGGTGAAACGCTGGCCACAAATCCACTGATCGTCTTTCAGCGACTCGTTAATGTACTGAAGTTTTTTCTCCAGCAGGGCACGTACGGTAGGTTTGTACTCTTCCGGCGTGTCCGGGCGGAACAGTGGCGTAAAGCCTTTGTGCAGCTCGGTCGCGATATAGTTCAGCCACTCCAGAGTCTTATAACGCGAGATACTGCCGGTCGGTGCCAGCAGTTGGCGATCCGGGACGTTATCCGCCAGGAATTGCATAATCGCAACGCCTTCCGTCAGCAGTGTACCGTCATCCAGCAGCAGTGCCGGAACTTGTCCCTTCGGGTTAATAGCAAAGAAATCGTCGCCGTTTTCCAGGCGTTTTTTCATCAGGTCAACGCCGTCCAGCGTGAAATCTTTGCCGCTCTCGCGCAAGGTAATATGGGAAGCAAGAGAGCAGGCGCCCGGTTTGTAGAACAGTTTCATCGGTAACTCCTTTTTGCTGAGGTTTCAGCTATGTTAGTGCGCGAACGAATAAAAAAAAAGCCGCTAACACAAAGTTAACGGCTTCTGTTCAGTCGTTCCCCGATGACATTATGCTGTCGCGGTTTCGGTCGCTTTAGCAGTTTTGTCGTCGTCCTGAGTCATACGATTCAGTTTAGGTGCAGTCAGCAGCATCAGCACGGCGATAACTGCGGTAGCCACACCAATCTGCATGAATACCGTACCGTAGACGTTCAGAGAAACCAGTGGGTCGGTTACGTTCTCTGGAACAGCCATCAGGTTAGCAATCTTACCGGCGATAATCGCTGCACCGGCAGTGGTCAGGAACCAGCTACCCATGATGAAGCCCATCAGACGCTGTGGTACCAGCTGAGCAACCATCGCCAGACCCAGACCGGAGATCATCAGCTCACCAATAGACTGGAGAGCATAGCTCAGGATCAGCCAGTTAACGGAGACGATACCTGCGTCGGTCGCAAATTTGGTACCCAGTGGCAGCACCAGGAACGCACCAGAGCACAGCACCATACCAATCGCGAACTTGTGCGGCATTGGCAGACGGTCACCCATCTTGTTATAGATAGCGGCCAGAATCGGGCTACCAATCATGATCCAGAACGGGTTCAGGGCCTGATACTGCTCCGGCTCGAACGCGATACCCAGAATAGAGTGCTCAACGTTACGGATAGCGAAGAAGTTCAGAGACGTTGGCATCTGGCTGTACAGCACGAAGAAGATAATTGCTTCCAGCATCAGGATGAACGCAACAATCATCTTACGGCGAGCAGCGCCCTGCATGGCGAATGCTTCTTTCGCGAAGATGCAGACGATACCCAGTGCAACCACGCCCAGCACAGCACGTGCCACGCCCTGGTTGTGCAGCAGCCAGGTGGCGATTGCCGCGAGGATCACCACACCCACGATAGTTGCCAGCAGTTTGCCCATGTGCACAGGTTCGAAGTCTGGTTTTGAACCGTAGTTTTTAACCCACTTCTTGCAGAAGGCGAAGTTAACAACGGTGATCAGCATCCCGACAACAGACAGGGAGAACGCAACGCTCCAGCCGAATTTCGCGGCCAGCCATGGCGTTGCCAGCATAGAGAAGAAGGAACCGATGTTCACGGACATGTAGTACATGGTGAATGCACCGTCCAGACGCGGGTCATCTTTGCTGTAGCAGGTAGAAAGCAGGGAAGACGGGTTCGCTTTGAACAGACCGTTACCGACTGCGATAGTCGCCATACCCATGTACACCACAGCCGCATCGTGACCGGACCATGCAACCAGCGCATAACCGATTGCCAGAACGATAGCACCCAGCATGATGACACGTTTGGTACCCAGAACCTTATCACCCAGCCAGCCGCCGATTGCGACCAGACCGTACACCAGAGCACTGAATGAAGAGAACAGCGTGATGGAATCTGCTTCGGACATACCCAGTTGCTTAACCAGGTAAACCGCCATGATCCCTTGCAGGCCGTAGTAACCAAAACGCTCCCACAACTCAATAGAGAAGATGAGATAGAACGCTTTAGGTTGTTTGAAAGCGTTAAGACTTACGCTCTCATCTGTTGGTTTATTGTTTGCAGTAGACACATATACCTCTTTTTTTACATCCCATATTAACGGGGGTGTTCATAGCGTGATGACCGTAGTCCATCCGCCTTATAGTTATATTGGGAGGGGAAACGGCGGGTAATGTTCACTATCCTGACCCATCTGGCAATACGTTTGTAATAATCTGTTACATATATCTGGAGCGGTATAATACTCGGGTCATGCAAATGTTATTCAGCGTTAAATTTCATTGGTTAAGGATTGTTGGTTTTTTTCACTGCCGCAAACCCTAAAAAGACCGTATTTGGCAATATGTTCTGCTATTTGGCCTTATGGCCAGTGATATAGCCCATATTCTGAAAAATGACTGGTCTTATCTGCGGTAAAGGATCGGTTAAATATTGTCTGGCAAAGGGTTTACACAGCTTTTCACAACAAAAATCCAACATGGAGTTATCAGAGTGATCTCGCTCACAGATGTATAGAAATTTTTGGTGATGAAAAAACAATTAACCTGTTTGAGTGTTAAATAACCGAACAATCGACAGGGTTAAGGATGGCTAATGCGGACAATAAGTGGTCGAAAGGAAGGTTCACAGTGAGACCTTCCTTTCATAACCATTTGATATGAGCTCAGAAAGCGAAAAAGGACTCAGGGATACACTTTTTCTTTAAATTCGCAGAGGTCTTCAATGATACAGGAGCCGCAGCGCGGCTTGCGCGCAATGCAGGTATAACGCCCGTGCAGGATCAGCCAGTGATGGCAATCAACCTTAAATTCTGCGGGAACCACTTTGAGCAGTTTCTCTTCAACCTGCTCGACATTTTTGCCGGGAGCGAAGTTAGTGCGGTTTGAAACGCGGAAGATATGGGTATCGACAGCGATCGTTGGCCAGCCAAATGCCGTGTTAAGAACAACGTTGGCGGTTTTCCGGCCTACACCGGGTAATGCCTCGAGCGCTGCGCGATCTTCCGGCACCTCACCACCGTGTTGTTCAAGCAGGATCCGGCAGGTCTTAATGACGTTCTCGGCCTTGCTGTTGAACAAGCCAATGGTCTTGATGTAGGACTTAACACCCTCTACATCGAGCTCCAGCATCGCCTGTGGCGTATTGGCGACCGGGTAGAGCAGTGCAGTGGCTTTGTTGACGCTCACGTCCGTGGCCTGTGCAGAGAGCAGCACGGCAATCAGCAGCTCGAACGGTGAGTTAAAGTTCAGCTCTGTTGTCGGATGCGGGTTTTCATCCCGCAGCCGGGTCAGGATCGCAATGCGTTTCTCTTTGTTCATGAGGCTTTCTCGGGTATCCCTTCCTGTACGCTGCGCTCAGCGGCGCGGCGTTTACGTTTCTCATCAATGAGATATTTTATCGCCAGCATCATTCCAAGGCCAATAAATGCGCCAGGCGGCAGCATGGCCAGCAGGAACGGTGTGTCCGTGTGGAACACTTCGATGCGCAATGCTTTGGCCCAGCCACCCAGCAGGGCGTCCGCACCGTCAAACAGCGTACCGTTCCCCAGAATTTCACGGATGGAACCGAGGACAAACATGGCGCAGGTTGCGCCCATACCGATGGAGAAACCGTCCAGCGCAGACATCGCCGGGCTGTTTTTCACCGCAAAGGCTTCAGCACGCCCAACCACAATACAGTTGGTTACGATAAGCGGAATGAAGATCCCGAGCGACTGGTACAGACCAAATGCGTAGGCGTTAATCAGCATCTGCACGATACTCACCACCGAGGCGATGATCATCACGTAAATCGGAATACGGATTTCTGATGGTGTCCAGCGGCGAAGTGCAGAGATGGACAGGTTCGTCAGGGTGAGCACCAGCGTTGTCGCAAGGCCCAGCCCGAGTGCGTTGGTCGCGGTCGATGTTACCGCCAGCAGCGGACACATCCCCAGTAGTTGCACCAGTGCGGAGTTGTTCTTCCACAGCCCCTGGACAATAACCTCTTTAACCTGGCTCATGATTACTCCTCACAGGCCGGAAGATTGTTGATCTGCGCGGGCAGCGTTTCGGCATACAGCCCGGCACGTTTTACGGCGTTGACCACCGCACGCGGGGTGATGGTGGCGCCGGTAAACTGGTCGAATTCACCACCATCTTTCTTTACCGCAAAGGCGGTATCATCTTCGCCATGGATCACTTTGCCTGCGAAATGCAAAATCCACTCGCTTAAGCGCAGCTCAATTTTGTCACCAAGACCGGGTGTTTCGTGGTGCTCTGTCACACGCGTACCCAGAACCGTACCGGAAAAATCAGTGCCGACCAGCAGCTGTATGGCCCCGGAGTAACCGTCTGGCGCCGTGGCTTCCATCACGGCACCCACCGCTTTATCCCCTTTACGGGCAATAAAAATCCGGTGCTGGCCTTTCCCTAACGGGGCTGCCTGAACCACAAAACAGCTTTTTTGCAGGTCATTATCGTAGAATTCTGCCGGGATCACCTGGTCGAACAGGGCCTTCTGTTGTTTCGTCGCCTGTTCTTCAATGGTCGTTTTGGTCAGCGCATTCACCAGTGCCGTCAGCCCGGTCAGCACCGCAGCGAAGATGGCCAGCGTGACGCCGTGTTTTTGCATCGTTTTCAGCATAGCAGGCTCCTAGCGGTGGCCGTACACGCGTGGACGCGTGTAATAGTCAATAAGCGGAACGGTGATGTTGGCGAGCAGGACAGCAAACGCCACGCCATCTGGATAACCGCCAAAACTGCGGATAAGCCACACCAGTAGCCCCGCCAGGGCACCGAAGATCAAACGTCCACGGTTGGTGGTCGATGCGGTCACCGGGTCAGTCAAAATAAAGAATGCGCCCAGCATGGTCGCACCCGAGAGCAGATGCATCTGCGGGCTGGCCAGGGATTCCGGAGAAAACACCCAGCCCAGGGTGGAGCAGACGGCGAGCGTCACCAGGAAACTAACCGGAATATGCCAGCGAATTGCCCTCTGCCACAGCAGTAACACGCCACCCAGCAGATAAGCCAGATTCACCCACTGCCAGCCTGCACCGGCGAGCACGCCGCTGTAGATGGCTGATTTCATGATCTGCTCAACGCTGTGCCCGGCGTGAAGTGAGGTTTTAAAGGTATCCAGCGGAGTCGCCTGGCTGATGCCATCCACACCCATGCGCAGTGTATTCATATCCGCACCCAGCGCCGTGTGTCCGGTGAAAATAACGTGGAGCGCATCCATAAAGCCTGGCACGGTTGCGGCAATATCATGCGGTGGCAACCAACTGGTCATCTGCACCGGGAAAGAGATAAGCAACACCACATAGCCGATCATCGCCGGGTTAAACGGGTTATGCCCCAGGCCGCCGTAAAGCTGTTTTGCGATAATCACGGCAAACACGGTGCCCAGTACCACCATCCACCACGGCGCGAAAGGCGGGATACTGATGGCCAGCAGCAGGCCGGTCAGAAGTGCTGAGTTGTCGCCGAGGATGCGGGAAACATCCATCTTACGTAACGTCAGAACCAGTGCTTCGGCCGCCAGAGCGGTAGCACAACCCAGGACTAACTGGAAAAGGGTTCCCCAGCCGAAAAACCAAAACTGCACGGCGATACCCGGCAGGGCCGCCAGGCAAACCAGCATCATAATGCGCGATGTCTGACGCTGGTTATGGGTGTAAGGGGAACTTGCGATTCTGAAAACCATTTAATCCTCGTTAACTGCTTGCTGCGCGGCTTTCTTTGCCTGAACGCGCGCAATCGCGGCTGCGACTGCGGCTTTGCGTGGATCGTCATTTGCGGCCTGAGGCTGCTCTTCCTGCTGCGCCGCTTTGCGGGCTTTGGCCCGGGCGATGGCGGCTTCTACTGCTGCCTTACGCGGATCAACAGGGGCTTCAGGCTCTGCTTGTTGTAGATGTTGTTCTGCTTTGCGCGCTTTGGCCCTGGCAATAGCGGCTTCGACAGCGGCTTTGCGCGGGTCAACGGGCAGTTCTGGCGCTACCACAACGTCCTGCTGTTCTGCTTTGCGCGCTTTAGCACGGGCAATGGCCGCTTCGACGGCCGATTTACGCGGGTCGGTTGCTGTTTCCGGCTGCGCGATTTGCGCTTTTTCCGCCTGACGAGCGCGGGCTTCTGCCTTGCGTGCTTCACGCGCGGCAATCGCTTCACTGTTATCCGGTTTCGCCCCTGCAGGGATCACCACGGGCTGAGCGGCCGAGGCTTTTTTCTCGCGAACGCGCGCCAGAGCGGCGTTAATCGCATCCTGATCTTTCTCTGCGGGCTGCACGGCTGCTTGTTTATGGCGTTCCTGACGCGCGGCTTTCTCACGCTCAAGACGCGCCTGACGGGCTTCAAAGCGGGCTTTTGCTTCTGCCGCACGTTTCTCTTCCATCGAGATGGCGTAAATTTCGGCCTTCTCCTGGCGGAAATACTGCACCAGCGGAATATTGCTCGGGCAGACCCAGGCACAGGCACCGCACTCGATGCAGTCGGAAAGATTGTGTGCTGTGGCTTTATCGTGCTGCTGGCCTTTGCTGTACCAGTACAACTGCTGCGGCAGAAGATCCGCCGGGCAGGCGTCAGCACAGGCGCTACAGCGAATACAGCCTTTCTCTTCCTGCTCTTCACCCATCTCTGTGGCAGAAGGGGCGAGCAGGCAGTTAGTAATTTTAACGACCGGAACATCCAGCCACGGCAGGGTAAAGCCCATCAGCGGGCCGCCCATGATCACCATCTGTTCACTACCGGCACAAAAACCGGCCTGCTCCAGCAGGTGACGCACCGGTGTGCCTAAACGCGCCCAGACGTTACCCGGCCGAGAAACCGATTCGCCGGTAAGGGTGACCACACGTTCGGTCAGCGGCTCGCCGTCAATTACTGCGCGTTTCACCGCATAGGCGGTCCCCACGTTTTGCATCAGTACACCGATGTCGGACGAGCGCCCGCCGTGCGGAACCTGTTTGCCGGTCAAAATCTGCGTCAGCTGCTTCGCGCCGCCGGAAGGATACTTAGTTGGAATAACGCGAAGGCCAATGTCGTGGCTGCCTGCCAGCACCGCACGCAACATGGAAATCGCCTGCGGTTTGTTATCTTCAATGCCGATCAGCACTTCGCGCGGTTGCAGAATGTGGGCGAGGATGCGAATACCTTCCACAACCTGTGCCGCGCAATCCTGCATCAGACGGTCATCCGCGGTGATGTAAGGCTCGCATTCCGCAGCATTGATAATTAAGGTCTGGATTTTATCGCCGCCGCCACGCAGTTTGCTTCCCGTCGGGAAGCCTGCGCCGCCAAGACCGGCCACGCCAAACTGATGAATACGTTCAATGAGCGCGTCGCGGCTGCGGGCGGTGTAGTCGCTCCAGCCATCGCGATCGATCCAGCGGTCTTCGCCGTCAGCTTCGATAATGACGCTAAGTTCAGAGAGGGCAGAAGGGTGCGCAACGGTATGCGGCGCAATCGACACCACTTTACCGGACGTCGGCGCGTGTACGGGCAGCATACGTCCGCGACCGAAGGTCAGCGGCTGGCCGCGCAGGACGATATCGCCTTCTTTCACACACAGCTCACCCTCAGCGCCAATATGCTGTTTCAGCGGCATAACGTAGCGGGTCGCCAGCGGAATTTGACGCAGCGGGGTGCCGTTAGACTGGGTTTTCATTTCTGGCGGATGAATGCCGCCATCAAAGTCCCAAATCTTCTCTTTTCTGAAAGCAGAAAATAACTTAAGCATGTTGTTCCACAGGAATGATGCGAACCGGAATGGTCTGAAGATCCCACTTCCAGCTATCGGTAGTCGTTTCGACCGGGCGTAACTCAATACATTGCGTCGGGCAAGGCGCAACGCAGAGGTTACAGCCGGTGCACAAATCCGCCACAACGGTGTGCATGGCGCGGGTTGCGCCGACAATGGCGTCGACAGGACACGCCTGAATACATTTGGTGCAGCCAATACAGTTTGCTTCGTCGATAACCGCCAGTGCGCGAACGGGCTCCTGCACATCCGCATCGCCATCAGCAGGCTGCGGATCAACGTTAAGCAGCGCGGCGATTTTCAGCATTACCGCTTCGCCACCCGGCGCACAACGGTTGATTTTCTCACCCTGCACACCGACCGCCTCTGCATAAGGGCGGCAGCCAGGATAGCCGCACTGCCCACACTGGCTTTGCGGCAAAAGCTCATCAATTTTTTCAACAACCGGATCGTCCTCAACCGCGAAGCGGCGGGAGGCATAACCCAGAATGATGCCAAACACTAATCCCAGCACGCTGATAGATGCGATGGCAATCCAGATAGCATTCATTACAACTTCACCAGACCACTAAAGCCCATAAAGGCCAGAGACATTAAACCTGCGGTCACCAGCGCAATCGCATTTCCGCGAAACGGCGCAGGGATATCCGCTGCCACCAGGCGCTCACGAATAGAGGCAAACAACACCATAACCAGAGAGAAACCGACTGCGGCGGAGAAACCGTACAGCGCCGATTGCATGAAATTATGCCCGAGGTTGATGTTCAGTAGTGCCACGCCCAGTACGGCGCAGTTGGTGGTAATCAGCGGCAGGAAGATGCCCAGCAGGCGATAAAGCGCCGGACTGGTTTTGCGCACCACCATTTCGGTAAATTGCACCACAACCGCGATAACCAGGATAAAGGCCAGCGTACGCAGATAGGTTAAACCCAGCGGGATGAGTATCCAGGTATCAATCCACCAGGCGCAAATAGACGCCAGCGTCATGACGAAGGTTGTCGCCAGCCCCATGCCCATTGCTGTTTCCAGTTTTTTGGACACACCCATAAACGGGCACAGGCCAAGGAACTTCACCAGTACGAAGTTGTTAACCAGCACAGTTCCGACAAAGAGCAGTAAGTAATCGGTCATTATTCAGCCTGAAATAAAAAAGCCGCCTATTATCGGATAAACCAGAACAGGCGACAACAGGATAACTGTAAGGTTATTACGGGTTCACGAAGGTTTTTTTCACGCGCGACGAGCGTTTGAAATAGGGGACCAACAGTGATGCCGCCAGCAGCGGGAACAGCAGCTGACGAACGGCCAGCGCATCAGACACTGGTGAGAAAGCAAAGGCTTTCACCGCCAGCAGCACAGAGATCAGCAGCCAGATAATGTAGTGTTTAGGCACACTCTGACGGCGCTTAAAGAAGGCGATGGTCAGCCACAGTGTGTAATACCACATGCCTATCGCGAAGACGAACGACGCAAACCACAGCGCAATTTTGCCCGCACTCTGAGACATCAGGGTCTGGATCGCATGAGGGGTAATCAGTGCGGTGGTGTAGAGCAGAAGCGCCAGAGATGCGCTTAATAATGCAACCAGCAGCCATGCCAGCGGGGCGATTAACCAGCCTCCGATTTTTTCTCCAGGCGATGCGGTCATGTTCTCTCCCATAAGTCTGCGCGAAACGTTATATAGCCAATTTGCAGGGCGCAGAGTATATAACATTTCGCGCGGATGGCTACTTTCTTATAGTACGTAACGCCATACAGACTTAGGGACTTCGCCAACATTGAACAACCGGCCACCAGAGACGAGCTCTGCACGGCGGTGATCGGCTGCACGATACATATTGATGATTTCCTGATTATCCGACAGCGTGTAGTTCAAATGGTCAAACAGTTTTTCCAGGCTCTCAAGCGAATTGATCTTGCGAAATTTTAATAAATAGTCCTGAACTGTCATATTAATAAGTTTCCATATAAAAGTGAGTAATACCAGTGAAGGTAATTCGTTCGAATAATAAACGGATTAATAAAGACGTAAACTGCCCACTCAGGTAATGCGACTAAATTAGGAGTTTTCTTTGCTGAATGATTCAGGCATCAGACGATGCCTGGATGAGAAGGTTAACCCTGTTCAACACGGCTGGCAATATGAAACTGACATAATATGTCACTCTTTATTACCGCGTTGAGGTTATTTCGGTTGTGCGACTGTGACAGGCTCCGGCGGCTGGTAGTTATCGATATGGCTGGCAACACCCAGCAGCACGACCGAAACTCCAAGGACAATCCATCCCGCTAATTCAATGATTCGATTAATTATTGACGTCATGATTCGTGTTTGTAATTTATCCATAAATACAGATTGCAAATGTTACAGCGCAACATTCGCCACGGCAAGCGCTTTGGGAACGGTTTCCTTAAAGAAAATCAGCAGGTTAAATCTATGTAACAAAAATAACCGGTACAGGATGCTATTTTAAGTCATATGGCACATTATTAATCTGTTCAGACATCAGAATAGCCAGTGTGAAATAAGAACATCAGCTGAGAGGGTAACAATATGAATGACAACATCCGTGTCGGGCTTATTGGTTATGGGTACGCGAGTAAAACATTTCATGCCCCTCTGATTGCCGGGACTTCAGGAATGGAACTCGCCGCGATTTCAAGCAGTGATGCAGCAAAAGTCCATGCCGACTGGCCATCGGTTCCTGTTGTGTCTGAGCCAAAGCATCTGTTTAACAATCCGGATCTTGATTTGATTGTGATCCCCACGCCAAACGATACCCACTTCCCGCTGGCAAAAGCCGCGATGGAAGCGGGTAAACACGTGGTGGTGGATAAACCCTTCACCGTGACGTTGTCACAAGCCAGAGAGCTGGATGCGCAGGCAAAAAGTGCGGGCCGGTTGCTTTCGGTATTTCATAACCGCCGCTGGGACAGTGATTTTTTAACCGTTAAATCGCTGATAAATGAAGGTGCGCTCGGCGAAATTGCCTATTTCGAATCGCACTTTGACCGGTTCCGTCCTCAGGTGCGTGACCGCTGGCGCGAGCAGGCTGGCCCCGGGAGTGGTATCTGGTACGACTTAGGGCCGCATTTGCTCGATCAGGCAGTGAACCTGTTTGGTTTGCCAGTGAGCCTGACCGTCGACCTGGCCCAGCTGCGGCCGGGTGCACAGACAACGGATTACTTCCACGCGGTATTAAGTTACCCGCAACGGCGCATTGTCCTGCACGCCACCATGCTGGCGGCAGCGGAATCTGCGCGTTATATCATCCACGGTACGCGCGGCAGCTACGTGAAGTTTGGCCTCGACCCGCAAGAAGATCGCCTGAAAAATGGCGAGCGTCTGCCGCAGGAAGACTGGGGCTACGATATGCGCGATGGTGTGTTCACGCGCTTCGAAGGCGAGGAGCAGGTTCAGGAAACTTTACTGACGATGCCCGGCAACTACCCGGCTTATTATGCGGGGATCCGCGATGCGCTAAATGGCACGGGGGAAAATCCGGTTCCGGCAAGCCAGGCCATTCAGATTATGGAGCTGATTGAGCTGGGGATTGAATCTGCCAAACATCGTGCAACGCTTTGTCTGGCATAACGCTAAGGGCCGGGCAGGCACACGCTACCCGGCACATGGCTTAACCGCGAGCCACTTTGTCTTTCAGCGCCTGTTTTTCCGCAGGCGTTAAGAAGGCAATTTCCAGCCCGTTAATCTGCGCCTGGCGGATCTGTTCGCGGCTCAGACCTGCCTGCGGTGCTGCAATGGTATATTCGTGAATAATATCGACACCCTGTACCGCCGGATCATCAGTGTTCAGCGATGCCAGTACGCCGTGCTCCAGGAAGGTTTTCAGCGGATGCTGCGCAAGCGTCGGCACGGTGCTGGTCTGGATGTTGGACGTCAGGCAGGATTCGATCCCGATGCGCTGTTCGGCAAGGAAATCCATCAGGGCGCGATCTTCAACGGCTTTAACGCCGTGACCAATACGCTCAGCGCCCAGCTCGCGGATAGCCTGCCAGATACTTTCCGGACCAGCAGCTTCGCCCGCATGGACGGTAATGTGCCAGCCGGCATCACGTGCGCGGTTGAAGTGGGAGAGGAACAGGCTGCCCGGGAAGCCCAGCTCATCGCCCGCCAGGTCAATGGCGGTGATCTGATCCCGGTGCGCGAGCAGCGCTTCCAGCTCCTGCAAACACGCTGCTTCACCGAACGTACGGCTCATAATACCAATCAGGCGGGCTTGTACGTCGAAGGCCTTGCAGCCTTCACGCACGCCGGCAATCACCGCTTCAACCACGCCAGCTACAGGCAGGTTGTGAGTCATCGCCATGTAGCCTGGTGAAAAACGCAGTTCGACGTAGTGCAGGCCGTTACGCGCAGCATCTTCAATGTTTTCGAAAGCAACACGGCGGCAGGCATCCAGAGAGGCCAGCATCTTCACGCCCCAGTCGAGCTTGCTCAGGAAACTGACCAGATCCGGTTCATTCGACGTGACCTGAACGTGGGGGATCAAGGTTTCAAGTGTTTGAGCAGGAAGAGTTAAATTGAACTGGCGGCCAAGATCGAGAATGGTTTGGGCACGAATGTTACCGTCAAGGTGACGATGAATATCAGTTAAAGGAAGGCTTGTATCAATCATGGTCGCACTCTTTTCTGGTTAAAGTGCGCCATATTATAAAAACAAAACGAGGCAAAAAGCTATTTGCGCAATGGAATATTCCGTTGCGCAAATCAATTAGCGCAGCGCGTTAATCCCGGCGATGAGCCGCTGAACCCCTTGCTCAAGCTTGCTGCGCGGGCAACCTGCGTTGAGGCGCACAAAACCGTTGCCTTCTTCACCGTAGGTATATCCCGGCATGATGGCGACTTTTTGCTGCTCAATCAGGACTTTTTGCAGTGCTTTGTCGTCAATGCCCAGAGGACTTAAATCTATCCAGGCAAGATAGGTCGCCTGAGGGGGCTGCCAGTTCAGATTCGGAAAAGCGCTGTTCAATTCACGCGCAACATAGTGCAGATTTTCTTCCAGATAACGGCGTAACGCATCCAGCCAGGGGGCTCCTTGCTCATAGGCCGCAATGTGCGCGGTCAGCGCCAGCACGGAAGGAGAAGAGAGCCCATCGCGGCCTTTCAGCGCGCTCAGGTAGGCAGTGCGGCTTTCATCATCGCCAATCAAACCGTATGCACCGGTAAGCGCCGGAATGTTAAAACTCTTGGAACCTGAGGTCAGTAGCGCCCATTTTCCGCGTGCGACCTCATTCCACGGGGTATGGCGGTGCTCACCCCACACCATATCCATATGGATTTCATCGCTGATAACCGCCACGTCGTATTGCGCGCAAAGTTCTGCCATTTTGTGCAGCTCTTCCCGCGTCCAGACTTTACCCGTTGGGTTCTGCGGGCTGCACAGCAACAGGATTTTGTTTTCCGGCCTGGCGAGTGCGGCTTCCAGTGCGGCCATATTGCCCTGCCAGCCGGATGCATTTTTTTCCATCGCCACGGGCACCACGGTGCGCTGATTGCCGTTGATGGCATTGTAAAAGGCATCATAGGCTGGCGTATGCACCACAACGCCGTCGCCCGCGTCTGACCAGATACGAATCAGCTCCGACACCATGTAAATGACCGATGGGCCATAAACAACCGAATCAGTATCAATGCGGCTGTTAAAGCGCTGCTGGAACCAGTGCGCTACGGCGGCAAGAAACTCATCGTTTTTCCAGCGGCTGTAGCCGAATACACCGTGGCTGATGCGTTGATGTAAGGCCTCGGTAATGCAGGGCGCGGTGGCAAAATCCATATCCGAAATGGTAAACGGCAGCAGGTCGGCGGCGCCGAAACGGTCGGCAACATAATCCCACTGGGTGCACCAGGTGCCGTGTCTGTCTACAACGGTAGAAAAATCAAACATCATGTTGGTCCTTAAAGTAAAACCCCCTCACGAAGAGGGGGCGAGGCATCAGGCTTCTACTGTTCGCATCAGGGTCGCCAGCTCATCTTTGACTGACTGCACCTGCGGGCCGATGACAACCTGTAAATTATGCTGATTCAACTGTACCACACCGATGGCGCGATTGGCCTTCAGGGCATTGGTATCGACCTTCGACATATCGTTAACTGACAGACGCAGGCGGGTAATACAGTTATCCAGCGAGGTAATGTTATCCGTCCCGCCAAGTGCCGCCAGAATAGCAGGGGTGTTATAGCCGGATTTACCCACTGTACCGGCAACGGCTTGTTCAACGCTGGTGGCGGTGTCCGCATCGCGACCCGGAGTTTTCAGGTTAAAGCGGGTGATAGCGAAGCGGAAGATCCCGTAGTACACCGCGAACCAGATAGCCGCCACAACCGGCACCAGATACCATTTGGTCGACAGGCCATGCAGGATGCCGAACACGACAAAATCGATAACGTTGCCGTCGGTGTTACCGATAGTCACGCCCAGCACCGCCATAACGGTAAAGCCCAGACCGGTCAGCACCGCGTGGATGAGATACAGCACCGGAGCAACAAACAGGAACAGGAATTCGATAGGCTCGGTTGTACCGCCCACCACGCAGGCAATCACGCCAGAAATCAGCAGGCCTTTAATTTTATGACGGTTTTCCGGGCGTGCGCAGTGGTACATCGCCAGCGCCGCACCTGGCAGGCCGCCCAGGAACGCAGGCATTTTACCCTGTGACAGGAAGCGGGTTGCGCTCTCAGAGAAGCCGTGAGTGGTCGGGCAGCTCAGCTGCGCCTGGAAGATGGTCAACGCACCGCTGACGTCGTGACCACACACGTCCATGGTACCGCCTGCTTCGGTAAAGCGGATCAGCGCCACGAGGATATGTTGCAGACCAAACGGCAGCAGCAGACGCTCGCCGGTACCAAAGATCATCGGGCCAAAATCACCGGCACCGTTAATGATGCGCCCGATTCCGGTAATGCCCAGCGCAAAGACCGGCCAAATCAGAGGAATGATCAGACCAAACAGGCCCATTACCACCAGGGTGACAATCGGGACAAAGCGCGTGCCACCGAAGAATGCCAGCGCATCTGGCAGGCGGATATTGTGGAAGCGTTCATGCAGCATCCAGATAATGACGCCCGCGATCACCGCACCCAAAATACCGGTATCGATAGACTGAATGCCAATGACGCTCTGAATGTTGTTTGCTTTCAGTACGGCGGCATCGGTTGTTGGCAGGATGCCTTTCGCCGTCAGCCAGAAGTTTACGGCGAGGTTCATCACCGCGTAGCCGACAAACCCGGCGAAAGCGGCAACGCCTTTGTTTTCACGCGCCAGCCCGAGCGGGATAGCGATACAGAACATCACCGGCAGGAAACTAAACGCAAAGGAGCCGACCTTACTCATCCAGATGAAGATCGCCTGCAACACAGGGTTGCCGAGGAACGGGATCAGCGTAATAACATCATTACTGCTCAGTGAGCTGCCGATCCCCAGCATGATCCCGCAGAAGGAGAGGAGTGCCACGGGCAGCATAAAGGTTTTACCCAGTTGCTGGAAAAACTCCCACAGCGATATTTTTTGTGCTGCTTTCGCCGTCATAAAACGACTCCTTTATTGTTAAAATAGGTTTATCTGCTTCAATGCTGCGAGAAGATAAAACGTTTTATCAAACTTTAGTGCGCGCTAAATCACATTCTCAGGCTTTGGCAGAGAGTATAAAGATAACGTATTGATAAAACGTTTTACCGATCTCATTATCAGGGAGTCACGCCAACACATGGCTGTAGCGAAAAAAATCACCATCAACGATGTCGCACTGGCGGCTGGCGTGTCCGTCAGCACCGTTTCGCTGGTTCTGAGCGGAAAAGGGCGCATCTCTTCCGCCACGGGTCAGCGCGTTAACGAGGCTGTCGAGCAGCTGGGTTTTGTGCGCAATCGCCAGGCATCGGCGCTGCGCGGCGGGCAAAGCGGTGTGATTGGGTTGATTGTGCGCGATCTGACCTCACCGTTTTACGCCGAACTGACCGCCGGGCTGACTGAAGCGCTGGAAGCGCAGGGGCGGATGGTGTTCTTGCTGCACGGCGGGCGCGAGGCCGACCAGCTTCTTCAGCGGCTGGATATGCTGCTGACGCAGGGTGTTGATGGTGTGATTATCGCCGGGGCGTCCGGTGTCGGCAGTGAACTGTGTGAGCGCGCCGCCGCAAAAGGCGTGCCGCTGGTGTTTGCATCGCGTGCCAGTTACCTGGACGAAGCCGATACGCTGCGGCCCGACAACATGCAGGCTGCACAAATGCTGACCGAACATCTTATCCGTCGTGGCCATCAGCGCATCGCCTGGCTGGGCGGAAAAAGCTCCTCCCTGACGCGGGCTGAACGGGTAGGTGGGTATTGCGCCACGCTGATTAAATACGGGCTACCATTCCACAGTGAATGGGTAGTGGAGTGCGAATCCAGCCAGAAACAGGCCGCCGAAGTGATAGGCGCCATGCTGCGCCGTAACCCCACGATCAGCGCCGTAATTTGCTACAACGACACCATTGCGATGGGGGCCTGGTTTGGCCTTATCCGTGCGGGGCGCGAGAGCGGTGAAGGGGGCGTTGAAACCTTCTTTGGCCAGCAGGTAGCGCTAGGGGCTTTTGCCGATGTCGGCGAAAATGCGCTGGACGATCTGCCCATCGTCTGGGCAACCACACCCGCTCGCGAGATGGGGCACACGCTGGCTGACCGGATCATGCAGCGAATCGACAACACCGAGGTACAGGCCGGGCATCAGATTGTGGCGGCGCGTCTGGTGCCGGTGAAGTAGTTCTCAGCCCGGTTTACGTTTGCTGTTCGTAGGCCGGGTAAGGCGCAGCCGCCACCTGGCAATAAAATGTGATCCGGATCAACCGTGTGCGCATCAAAACGATGCGTATTCTCCACCTCGTTTTTTCACCAGGTTTGCCCATGCGGATCCTCAAGACTCTTCTTGCACTAACCTTTATCCCGCTTATTTCTTACGCCACCAGCGATATCGAAGTCGGATTCTCTCCTGAAGGCGGGGCGCAGGCGCTTGTACTGAAAACCATCAATAAGGCGAAGAAGTCGATTCGCATGATGGCATTCTCCTTTAGCGCGCCCGATGTGATGACCGCGCTGGTGGACGCACAAAAGCGCGGGGTGGATGTGCGGGTGGTGATTGATGAAGAGGGAAACACCAGTGCCAAAAGCCTGGCGGCCATGCGTTATATCACTCAAAACGGCGTAAAGCTGCGCACGGATAATCACTACCGTATTCAGCATGATAAAACGATCGTTGTGGATGGGGACACGGTAGAAACCGGCTCGTTTAACTTTGCGAAATCAGCCGAATATCTGAATTCCGAGAATGTCATTGTTATTCATCATGCCCCTGAACTTGCGCAGAAATATCTGACGCACTGGGAAAATCGCTGGCAACAGGGTGTTGATTTTCAGCCATAAAAAAGCCCCTCGCGGGGCTTAAGTCTATTACTGCTGCGGCACAGCCGGAACTGCTGGCACTGCCGGGTCGGCAGGTTCCGCCGGTTCTGGCATTCCCAACGCAGGCATCCCGAACATACCGACAAAATCTTCCAGCGGCATTTTGTCGCCGTTGAGCGTCACCTGGCCGTTTGCATATTGCAGGCTGGTTGAAATGGTGTTGTCTTCCAGTTTGGTGATGCGGAACATCTGTCCCATCGCTGCCAGGCCTTTCACCTGCTGGTTCGCCAGCTTACCGGCATCTTCATCGCCATAACCTTCGAGCTTCGCGACCTGGGTCATCAGCTCGGTGGCCATATCCATCGGAATAGTCAGCTTACTGTCGAGCGATTTCACGGTGCGGTCCACTTCCTGGGCCAGCGTCTGTGGTTCACCCGTGGCGGTGGACGGATCTTTCAGGAACAGCGAGAGGTTAAAGCTGGTTTCACCTTTGCTGTTTTTCCAGCTCAGCGGCGCAACAGTAATCACCGGATCGCCTTTCAGCAGAATCGGCAGATTGTTGAACAGCACGGCCATTGCCTGCTGCTGATAGATCTCAGGGTTTTGCTTCAGTGCGGCATCCGTCAACAGCGCCTGGCTCTCTTTGCTGTATTTCTGGCTGAACTCGTGCCATGCGGCACCGTCAATGTTGCCAATTTTCAGCGACAGTTTACCGGTACCCAGATCCTGATTTTGCACCTTCAGGCTTTTCAGATTGTAATCCAGCTGGGTATTGATGCTCTTACCGTCTTTGGACACATCGGTTTTGCCGTTCAGGTCCATCCCTTCCAGCACGCCCATCTCTTTACCTTCAACCGCGATAGCGAGCTTTTCCAGGCTGATTTTCTGGTCGCCAATGCGCTCGTCAAAGCTGGTCATACGGCTGTTGCCGTCGGCTTTCAGATTGTTGAACGTGAGCTGAACCTTCTGGTCGTACTCGTTAACCGCATTCACCAGGCCACTCTGCGCTTCACCGGTCAGGGTGAAGACGTTGCCGTCACGATCGGCGTCCAGCTGGAAATTGCCGCCGCTGAAGGCCACTTTCTCGTTACCTTTTTCGTAGTCCAGCGCTTTCAGCACAATGTTTGAGCTGGTGTCTCCGGCATAGCCGATGCGGGTATCAATCTCAAATGGCGAGGTATTTTTCGCAATATCGAAAAGCGGTTTCGTGATGTCGTTATTCACCAGAACGGTTTTTACCGATGCCATCGACGGGATCAGATTGAAAGAGGCCAGCTGTGCCAGCGGGAGGGGGCCGTGGCTCACGACTTCGTCCAGCACCACGCTTTGGCCGGGCTTCAGCCACGCGGTTTCATTTCCTGCCACCGGCTTGACGACCAGCTGCATATGGCTGGTAAACACGCCGCGCTGATAGTTTTGATAACTCAGTTCCACGCCAGCTTCTGGCGCGCTACGTTTAATTTCGCTGTTGGCCTGCGCCACCATCTCAGCCAGACGGCCTTCCAGCTGTTTTCCGGTGAACCAGGATGCACCTGTCCAGACCACGCCTAATGCAACAATAACGCCAACCGCTACGACCGATTTTTTCATTGCGACTATCCCTAAAATGAAACCAGGCGGTAAAAACCGCCCGGTGATATAAAGTCTTCAACTAGCTTAGCAAGAGTTGTTAAAAAATTCAGTAAGTGCTTATAGCTTATTGAAAACACGCGCCAGTCGGCCAGTGCCGCTTACGCTAATCGGTGATTCAGTGGCGGCAATAAAGGCAGACTCACCCGGTTTCAGCACCAGGCGCTGCGCGTCTTTATGCAGAACGGCTTCACCTTCCACGCAGAACAGGATCGCGGCGCTCTCCTGGGCGATGGCGGTTTCGGTCTGGCTCAGGTCATGCAGGGAGAACGCAAAATCGTCCACCGGGATCGGGAAGTCCAGCTCCGTACCCTGTTTCACCGGCTGCGTCAGCAGCTCTGCAGCAGGTTTAGCGACAAACTTCACGTTAGCAACCAGTTCCGGAATATCGATGTACTTCGGCGTCAGGCCAGCGCGCAGCACGTTGTCGGAGTTTGCCATCACTTCCAGCGCCACACCTTGCAGGTAGGCGTGTGGGGTTTCAGCAAACAGGAACATCGCTTCGCCTGGATTCAGCTTCACCACGTTCAACAGCAGTGGAGAGAACAGGCCGCTGTCATCCGGGTAAAACTCCGCGATCGCGCGAATGGTGTCCCACGGCTCGCCCTGCTGGCTATTCAGCGTGGCTTTCAGTACCGCGATCGCGTGTGCTTTTTCTTCGCCCTGCATGTTAAGCAGGCTGGCAAACAGCTGGCTTAACCCTTCAGTGTCCGGATTTTGCAGGAAGTGGGCGATGGCTTTATTCGCCCCCGCGACCGGCTGCAGCAGAGAAATAATGTTTGAGAACTCGCGGAATGCGTTCATTGCCAGGAACGGGGTCAATGCAAAGACCAGCTCAGGCTTGTGGTTAGGATCTTTGTAGTTACGCTCTGCGGCATCCAGTGGAATACCCGCGGCGTTCTCTTTCGCAAAGCCAATTTCAGAGGCTTTTTTATTCGGGTGAACCTGAATGGAAAGCGGCTGGTCGGCACACAGCACTTTAAACAGGAACGGCAGTTCGCCGAAACGACTGGCAACCTTACTGCCCAGCAACGCCGCTTTATCGGCGTCGATCACGTCACGCAGGGAACGTGTCTGACCGCTGGCGTCTTCAATTTTTGAGCTGCTCTTCGGGTGAGCGCCCATCCACAGCTCTGCCATCGGCAGGTTGTTGGGGTTCGCGATACCGTAGAGATCCGTTAACGCAGTTTTACTTCCCCAGGCGTAGTTTTGCACTGAGTTAATGAGTTTTTGCATTATCAAGCCCTGATTCAAAAGGTGGAATTAACTCCGGGTATTAAAGCAATAAACCGTGTGGAAGTAACCTTCGGATGTAAAAAGTCGTACTAGTCTCAGTTTTTGTTAAAAAATTGTGTAGGATAGGCTAACTCGCTTTTAAGCGGGCAGCGGAACGCCTGCCCAAATAATCAGACCGAAGCAGTAAGTGAGAGAACAATGTCGAACAAACCCTTTCATTATCAAGATCCTTTTCCCCTCAGTAAGGATCAGACCGAATATTACCTGTTAACCCGCGATCATGTTTCTGTCTCTGAATTCGAAGGGCAGGAGATCCTCAAAGTGGATCCGCAGGCGCTGACCTTACTGGCGCAACACGCGTTTCATGATGCCTCCTTTATGCTCCGTCCGGCGCATCAGCAGCAGGTTGCCGATATCCTGAGCGACCCGCAGGCCAGCGAAAACGACAAGTACGTGGCACTGCAATTCCTGCGTAACTCCGATATCGCCGCCAAAGGCATCCTGCCGACCTGCCAGGACACCGGTACGGCCATTATCACCGGTAAAAAAGGCCAGCGTGTCTGGACCGGCGGTGGTGACGAAGCTGCGCTGGCGCACGGTGTGTATAACACCTATATCGAAGACAACCTCCGTTATTCGCAAAACGCGGCGCTGGATATGTACAAAGAGGTCAACACCGGCACTAACCTGCCTGCGCAGATCGATCTCTACAGCGTGGACGGCGACGAGTACAAATTCCTGTGCATCGCCAAAGGTGGCGGTTCTGCCAACAAAACCTACCTCTATCAGGAAACGAAAGCGCTGCTCTCGCCGGGCAAGCTGAAAAATTACCTGGTGGAGAAGATGCGCACCCTGGGTACTGCGGCATGTCCGCCGTATCACATTGCGTTTGTGATTGGCGGGACATCTGCCGAAAGCACGCTGAAAACCGTTAAGCTCGCCTCGACCAAATACTACGACGGCCTGCCGACGGAAGGTAACGAACACGGCCAGGCGTTCCGCGATGTGCAGCTTGAGCAGGAACTGTTGCAGGAAGCGCAAAACCTGGGGCTGGGGGCGCAGTTTGGCGGTAAATACTTCGCCCACGATATCCGCGTGATCCGCCTGCCGCGTCACGGTGCATCCTGTCCGGTAGGGATGGGGGTTTCCTGTTCTGCGGATCGCAACATTAAAGCGAAGATCAACCGCGACGGTATCTGGATCGAAAAACTGGAAAACAACCCGGGCAAATATATTCCGGAAGAGCTGCGTAAAGCGGGCGAGGGTGAAGCGGTACACGTTGACCTGAACCGCCCGATGAGTGAGATCCTGGCGCAACTTTCGCAGTATCCGGTTTCGACCCGTCTGTCACTGAACGGCACCATTATTGTTGGACGTGACATCGCCCATGCGAAACTGAAAGAGCGTCTGGACAATGGCGAAGGTCTGCCGCAGTACATTAAAGATCACCCGATATACTACGCAGGCCCGGCCAAAACGCCTGAAGGTTATGCATCCGGCTCGTTAGGCCCGACCACCGCAGGCCGCATGGACTCCTACGTTGACCAGTTGCAGGCCAACGGCGGCAGCATGATTATGCTGGCGAAAGGTAACCGCAGCCAGCAGGTGACGGATGCCTGCCACAAACACGGCGGCTTCTACCTGGGCAGCATCGGTGGCCCGGCGGCGGTACTGGCGCAGGGCAGTATCAAGAGCCTGGAGTGCGTGGAGTACCCGGAACTGGGTATGGAAGCTATCTGGAAAATTGAAGTGGAAGATTTCCCGGCGTTCATTCTGGTGGATGACAAGGGCAATGACTTCTTCAAACAGATCCAGTCTTCTCAGTGTTCGGCGTGTGTGAAGTAGTCTGAAGAAAATGCCGGGTGGCGCTGACGCTTACCCGGCCTACATTCTCGTAGGTCGGGTAAGGCGAAGCCGCCACCCGACACCAATAAGAGCGCACAAAGCGCCATATCGTTTCTCAGAAGTCATCAATACTTATCTCTTAAGCATGTGAGCAATCCCATCTTTGTTATCAAGGAGAAAGTAATGACAACGCATCGTCGCGAAACAGATTCTATGGGCGCGATCGACGTCCCGGCCGACAAGCTATGGGGCGCACAAACCCAGCGTTCGCTGGAGCATTTCCGCATCTCAACAGAGAAAATGCCCGTTTCGCTGATTCAGGCGCTGGCACTGACCAAACGCGCCGCAGCCAAAGTGAATCAGGACTTAGGATTGCTGGCGGCAGAAAAAGCCTCGGCCATCATCAACGCGGCTGATGAGGTGCTGGCAGGTAAACACCCCGATGAATTCCCTCTTGCCATCTGGCAGACCGGCTCCGGTACCCAAAGCAACATGAACATGAACGAAGTGCTGGCAAACCGCGCAAGCGAACTGCTGGGCGGCGTGCGCGGCATGGAGCGTAAGGTTCACCCGAACGATGACGTGAACAAGAGCCAAAGTTCTAACGATGTCTTCCCGACAGCAATGCACGTGGCGGCGGTGATCGCCATCCGCGAGCAGCTTATCCCGCAGCTGAATGTGCTGAAAAAGACCCTCAACGAAAAATCGCAGGCGTTCAGTTCTATCGTCAAGATTGGCCGTACACACCTTCAGGATGCCACGCCGCTGACGCTCGGCCAGGAGATCTCCGGCTGGGTTGCGATGCTGGAACATAATCTTAAGCACATTGATAACAGCCTGCCGCACCTGGCGGAGCTGGCGCTGGGCGGCACGGCGGTTGGTACCGGTTTGAATACGCACCCTGAGTATGCGGTGCGCGTGGCCAAAGAGCTGACGGATATCACCGGACAGCCGTTTGTCACCGCGCCAAACAAGTTTGAGGCGCTCGGCACCTGCGATGCACTGGTGCATACCCACGGCGCGCTGAAAGGGCTGGCGGCTTCGCTAATGAAAATTGCCAACGACGTGCGCTGGCTGGCCTCTGGCCCGCGCTGCGGTATTGGCGAAATCAGTATCCCGGAGAATGAGCCGGGCAGCTCGATCATGCCAGGAAAAGTGAACCCGACCCAGTGCGAAGCCATGACCATGCTTTGCTGTCAGGTAATGGGTAACGATGTGGCCGTGAATATGGGGGGCGCATCCGGTAACTTTGAGCTGAACGTCTTCCGCCCGATGGTCATCCACAACGTGCTGCAATCGGTTCGCCTGCTGGCAGACGGTATGGAAAGTTTCAATGAGCATTGTGCGGTGGGGATCGAGCCAAATCACGATCGTATCAGCCAGCTGCTGAATGAGTCGTTGATGCTGGTCACCGCGCTCAATACCCACATCGGTTACGACAAAGCGGCTGAAATTGCTAAAAAGGCCCATAAAGAGGGGCTGACGCTCAAGGCCTCGGCACTGGCGCTCGGCTATCTGACAGAAGCCGAGTTCGACACCTGGGTTCGTCCGCAGGATATGGTTGGCAGCCTGAAATAATCACTCCGCCACATACAGGTGCAGCCGTGGAATGATCAGCTGTAGCGGCTGCGCCTGAGGCTTATAACGATGCTGAACATTTTCGGCATCGTAATTCAGCAGTTCACCAATATCCGGCACCACCGCGCCCTGGTCGGCGTCATAGAGTGCAATCAGCGGCGTCGGGCAGGCGTATTGCACCTGTTTTTGTTGCCCCGAATACCAGACACGAGCGATAGGCTGCACTTTTACCGGGCGCTTTATCTTAAGGCGCGTGTCCGCCGGTAAAGATGCAATACTGTGATACTCCTGCTCCAGGCGTTCAATCCACTGTTCCCGTGACCACGGGGCCACCGTACGCGGGGCTTTCAGGCTCTTTTCAAGCTGGGCGAGGATCTCATCGCGGGTGAAGTTTTTGATAATGTGCTTGTTCGCCCAGCCAAACCGCAGCGTGGCAGGCTGGCGCAGTACCGTCAGGGTCCGGTAGGCATTCAGGGTAATCAGCCCCGGTAGCTGGCGGTGCACCCATTCAAAACGGGCGGCAGGGGCTAACCCCGACTCTTCAGTAACTATCTTCTCAAACGCTGCTTTCAGTGTATTGATGTGCGCAATCCGGGTTTCCAGCGCTTCCCGCGCGGCAGTATCGGTTTGCAGACAGATAACCCCAGGCAGACGGACGGCAGCTTTACTGCTGCGGTTTTCTGACTGCTGCTGGATAAACAGGCGACGATAGTGAAGTAGAGTGAGTTCTAGTGCGGCTCTGCCGATGTGCTGTTTCACCTCGATGGTGTCGAGCGGGTCATGTTCAGCCCCTTTGCCGACCTCCGGCAGGGTAAACACTCGCGCCGCCAGTAAACGGCAGGTCTGCAAACGCTCGGTCAGGGTGAGTAACTCGTGCTCCATTTCCCGAAATGTAGTGTTTAGCCGTTCGATAAGGTCGTAGGTCGCCATGATTACCCTTTATTAGTTACAACATACTTAATGATATAGCACAGCACGCCGGGTCAGGCCAGCGTGCGGTTAATGTCAGGCAGGAACGGGAAGGGTGATGTTGTGATAGACCGGCCAGCTAAAACAGAACTGTGCGCCGCCCAGTTCACTCTCACCACAGTGCACCGTGCCGCCCATCGCCTGTGCGATAGAATAGACAATGGCCAGCCCCAGTCCACAGCCGCCTGTCGCGCGGTCGCGGCTTGGATCAAGGCGCACAAACGGCTCAAAGACTTTTTCTCGTTCATCCGGGGCAATACCTGGCCCGTCGTCTTCAACGGATAAACTGGCCTGACTGCCCTGCAAATCTAAACGGATACGCAGTGTACTTTCGCTATAACGCATGGCGTTGTTCATCAGGTTATCGAGAACACGCTCCATCAGGCGCATATCCAGCGCACCGTAATCACCAGGCGTAATGGTCGTCAGCAGCACGCGTTGCGGGTTAACGCTCTGCACGTCATCAATATGGGTTTGCAGCCAGACGGGCAGGTCAGGGGTGCTGAGGTGCAGTTCGTTTTGCGGACGGTCAAGGCGTGCGTAGGTCAGCAGCTCTTCAATCAACGCTTCGAGCTGGCCAATATCGCGGTTAAGCGCCTGAGACTCCGCCTCGGTAAGATTTTCGCTCATTTCCAGACGATAGCGCAGGCGCACCAGCGGGGTACGTAATTCGTGGGCGATACCGTCGATCAGCTGTTTCTTACTGGCTATCAGCGCATTGATGTTATCGGCCATCTGGTTGAAAGCAATGCCCAGACGATCGAAACTGGAACCGCTGTCAAAATGGATGCGCTCGGTCAGATGCCCTTCACCAAAGCGTTGCGCTGCGGATTCGAGTTTCAGCATGTCCTGCCAGTGGGGACGCATCCAGATAAAAACCGGGAAAGCCAGAGAAATGGCGATAAACGCCAGCAGCGCCATATCCAGCAACCGCATCTGATGCAGATAATAGAGATAGGGCACCGGCCCCACCGCCAGCACATAGTGGCTGCGGGGAATGCGCTGGATAAAGGTGTACTTTTCGTCGAGAGCGACAATATCTCCGTCGCGCAGTCGCTGCATGGCGGGTGGCTCTAAATCAAAATCCTTCATCGGCTCAATCCGCAGATCAAACGACAGATTCAGATCCAGCTCTTTTAAGGTTTTCGCCCAGTCGTGTGGCGGGATTTCGCGTAATTCGCTGCGCATCAGATAGAGCGAGCTTTTCATCAAATCATCCAGCGATTGCCTGCCCGCACGCTCGGCGGTGAATTTATAGACCAGCCCGACCAGCATGGTCATTACAAGGAAACAGACAAACAGCAGAAGGTAAAACTGCACAAACAGTTTTTTCATTAAATATCACCGAAAAAATCAATACGTTAACTATCTTGTTTTTACCTTCAGGGGCACTGTGGGGGCATGTGTATATCCGCCCACGCGCTGATTCAGTGCCGGTATAGTTTTTCAACTATACCGGCTGACTCATTTTATCGTGACATCAATGCGAAAACACCCCAGCCGAAGTACTCCCGCGTCCAGGTGACATGACGTGTTGGCGACAACGTTAGCTCATTACGAACGTCGTTAGCAAAATCATCATCCGGATTTTCATCCAGCCACCTCCGCATTGTCATCCACTTAGCGGCCTCATACCGGTCCCAGCCTTCCTGGTCGGCCAGCACCATTTCTACCACGTCATAACCGAGTTCCCCAAATGAGGCGACCAGCTCAGGAAGTGTGAGAAAATCAGTGATAGATGTTACACCACATGATTGTGCATCCGCTTCCGTCTTCGGAACCTTACGCCAGAAAGGTTCGCCAATAAGCATCATCCCTCCCGGTTTCAGGCTTTGTTGTAGCAGTGCGATTGTTCCAGGCACCCCGCCAGCGATCCAGGTGGCGCCCACACACGCCGCTATATCGCACTTTTCTTCCGGGACGAAACCTGCGGCATCGTTATGAATGAATTGTACGTGCTCCGCTACGCCGAGTTCTTCGGCGCGTGTTATCGCCTGAGACGTAAACAACGGGCTCATGTCTATACCGGTTCCGGTAACACCATGGTCTCTTGCCCAGGTGCAAAGCATTTCACCAGAGCCACTGCCAAGATCGAGAATTCGTGTCCCCGGTTTCATGCGTAAAACATGTCCCAATGTTGCGTACTTTTCAGGTGTAAAAGGGTTATGGATGCGGTGTTCGCTTTCACTAATGGTAAAGATACGTGGGATATCCATTGAGTCTTTCATCGCTCACTCCTGGCGGTTGTCGAGTTGGGCTCGTACGTTGCCCAGTCCGGTGGCATTAATTCGATAGGGCTGACCCTTCACGGACTTAATGAGTTTCTTCGTTTTGAGTTTTTTAAATACGGCGAGAGAGCAGTCGGTAAGCAGCAACCCTTCACGGGTATAGCATTCGACTGAGGTAATACGGCCTGAAGAATTGCGGACGTGGACGATGCGCCCACCTTTTGCGAGAACGTGCAGGGTACGCTGTTCCTGACGGGATAAATTCATACTGGAAAACCTTTATAATCATCATGAGCTAAACGTGCGAACACGAAGAGGTGTTCACATTCTTTTCGGCGCATTGATAACCAGTCCGGCCAAAATTGGTCGGAAAGCTGATTATCAGATGATTACATTCTCCAGCATCGAAGCCTCGGTAGATTTGCAGTGTTTAACGCGCAGGATAATATCACCTATAGATGACATGGATATATTTAGGCGGCGTAAATGTGATCGATATCCGATTAAACCGGTAGCAAGTCCTGAGGGGAAAATAGGGGGGGAATACATGCAGGCGATCCCGGATGACATGTTGATCAGGTTTCCCAGGCGTGAGGGGCGAAAAGGTAGCCCTTGTTACGCACGGTTTTGATACGGTATGGCTCAGTGGCGTTATCCAGCAGTTTCTTGCGCAGGCGCGAAATGGCCACATCCACGCTGCGATCCATGCCGTCGTAACTGACGCCGCGCAGGTTTTTCAGCAGAGCATCCCGGTCCATGATCTGCCCGGCGTGGGTTGCCAGCTCCCACAGCAGGTCAAAATCCGCCGTTGAGAGGGCAATCAGCTCACCGGATAACAGAACCTGGCGGTTAATCGGATCGATGGATAACGTACCGAAACGCATGGCTTTATGCGGCGTAAGTGACGGTGCCGGCGCTTCGCGCTCAACGCTTGCGCGCTGGCGAAGGTGGAGCCGTAAACGCGCGAGGAGCACCGCCGGAGGCGTTGTCTTCAGGATGTAGTCGTTAGCCCCCATTTCCAGCGACAAAATATGGTTCATATCGCTGTCCAGAGAGGTGAGAAGCACAATCGGGCCATCCCACTGCGCGCGCAGGTCGCGACACACCGTCATCCCATCTTTGCCAGGCAGCATGATATCCAGCAGCACCAGATCGGGATTTTCGCGGACCACAACCTCTTCAGCACGATCGCCACGAGGTTCGACGATGACGTCCATATCATGTTTACCCAGATAAGCGGCGATCAACTGCCCAACTTCGGGTTCATCTTCTACATAAACAATCTTATTCATACAGCGTCTGTTATCGCGAAAAAAGCCAACATACACCGCGCAACCTTAACCTTCCATTAATCTTTCAAAATTAACGTCAGTTCCGTTATTCTGGTTCACATTGTTATTTGATTGTTATAGGAAAAAGCATGGGGCTGGTGATTAAAGCGGCATTGGGTGCGCTGGTGGTGCTACTGATTGGTATTCTGGCGAAAACGAAGAACTATTACATTGCCGGGCTGATTCCGCTTTTCCCGACGTTTGCGCTTATCGCACACTATATCGTTGCTTCTGAGCGGGGCATCGAAGCCCTGAGAACCACCATCGTCTTCGGCATGTGGTCGATAATCCCGTATTTTCTTTATCTGCTGTCGCTGTGGTATTTCACCGGGTTTCTGCGTTTACCGCTGGCGCTGGGCGGAGCCGTTGTCTGCTGGAGCCTCAGCGCCTGGGTACTTATCTTCTTCTGGAGCCGTTTCAACTAACGCAGCGGACGGCCGCCATCCACCGCGAAGGTTCTCCCTGTCACGTAGCAGCTGGTCAGCAGATAATCGATAAGATCGATCACCTCTTTCTCGCCGGGGGCGATTTTCATCAGCGACTTATTCAGCGCCTGCTGGCGGTATTCCGCGTCATCACTTTCATTAAATAAAATCATCGCCGGAGCAATGGCATTGACCTTAACTTCTGGCGCCAGCTTGCGGGCAAAGGAGCGCGTCATGTTGTCCAGCGCCGCTTTACTGGCCGCGTAGGCGATATGCTTGTCGCTGCCGCGTTCCACCACGTAATCGGTGAAGTGGATAATATCGGCTGCGGCGTGCCCGTGCCCGCGCAGCAGGTCCAGCAGCGCGTGGTTAAGCAGGTAAGGGGCGTTAACGTGGATTTGCAACATGCCGGAGAGGGTATCGCTGAGCGACGTGCCGGGTTTTTCAGCAAGCCAGGCGCTGGCGTTATGGATAAGCGCCCGCAGCCCATTGGTTGTGGATTTCACTTTCTCAGCAAAAGCGAGAATACCTTCGTCGGTTGAGAAATCGGCCTGAATACAGACGGCACCGGCTTTGCGTAGCCCTTCAATGGAAGGGTATTCGTTGCGATAGCTCACAATCACCGGCTGGTGAAGGTTGAGAAAATGATGGGCGATGGCGAGGCCGATACGGCGGCCTCCACCAGTGATCAGAATAGGGCGTTGCTGTGTATTTCCCATCGTAGTCTCCTTTCAGTTCAACAATGGGAAAGACGATGCTATCCCATTAACATCCACGTTGCTGGTACGGCAGCAACCAGCAGTAATCCAATTAACGCCATTTCACGGCGCTTTAGCGCATTATCCAGCTGATGCGTGCGGCGGGCGTAGATAAACACCAGCAGACCCGGCGCATATAACACCACAGATAGTAGCAGGTGCATAGGCCCGGAAGCATACAATAACCATAGTCCGTAAATACAGGCACCTACGCCCACGGCATAGTGTGCCGGGCGGGTCGCGATTTTTAATAAATACGCACCGACCAGGAAATAGGGTACCAGAATCATTTCAGAGGCGATGGTCAGCAGGGTGTTATAGTCAGAACCTGTGAGCCAGATCAGCACCAGACAGACCTGTACGCTGATGTTGGTGAGCCACAGCGACGCCGATGGCGCATTATTGTTATTCTGGCGCGCAAACAGACGCGGGAACGCTTTATGCGTGGCGGCCAGGAACGGTACTTCGGCGGCCATGATAGTCCAGCTCAGGTAGGCGCCGCACACGGACACAATCAGTCCCGCCGCAATCACCACGTCGCCCCACGAACCGAGCATTTTCACCATCAGTCCGGCCATTGACGGGTTACGCATTTCGGCCAGCTCAGGACGCGCGACGACGCCGAGCGAGAGTAACGTCACCAGCAGATACACGCCCAGCGCGGCGAGAACCGCGAGCAGCGTGGCGCGGCCAACGTCGCGTTTATTGCGTGCACGCGCTGAAACCACCACCGCGCCTTCAACACCAATGAACACCCACAGGGTAATCAGCATGGTGTTTTTCACCTGTTCCCAGACCGGAACGCCCAGCGCGATACCGGTGAAATCGAGTTTAAAGACATCCAGGCGGAACGCGATAAAGGCCAGCACGATAAACAGGCCGAGCGGCACCAGTTTGGCGAGTGTTGCCACCAGGTTGATGCTTGCTGCGGTTTGCACGCCACGCAGCACCAGCCAGTGCACAAACCACAGTAGCACCGATGCACCCACAATGGATTGCCAGGTATTGCCGTCACCGAATAAACGCAGCTCTGGCGTGTCGGTAAAGAAGCTCAGGGCAGAGAAGACAATCACCAGATAAGAGACGTTGGCAATAACCGCGCACAGCCAGTAGCCCCACGCCGAACAGAAGCCAATCAGTTCGCCGAAACCTTCCCGTGCATAGGTGAAAATCCCGCCGTCGAGATCCGGGCGAATGCGGGTTAACAGCAGCATGGCAAAGGCCAGCAGCAAAATTCCGGCCCCGGTGATGCCCCAGCCAATGAGTAACGCCGCAGGGCTTGCTACGGCCGCCATATTTTGCGGCAAACTGAATACACCCGCACCCAGCATTGAGCTTAAAACGAGTGCAGTCAAAGCACTCAGGCCAAGTTTCTTTTCCATTGGCTTCCTGTTATGAAAGTTCCAAATCCAGAATAATTATTTCGCACAGGCGCATAAAAATGGTGGATCACACTAAGGCGCGGGATTTTACGGAGTGTCACGAAGTCATGCAATGACGTGGGGCGGAATTTCGAAAAAAAGTAACAAAAAAGGCGGCATTGCGCCGCCCTTGTTCAACGGTTTGCTTACTTGTACAGGTCAGCGCTGATGGTGATGTTGTTACCACGTTCCTGCCACTGGCGGGTGATGTGGTAGAACTTCGCCCCTTTCTTCGCAGCGCGCTTCGCTACCTGATAAGAGATTTCCGTCATGTTGCCGTAGTTGCCGCTAAACTTGATGCTGTCGAACGGAACCATCTGCGCAGCAGTGGCGTTGTTCAGCTCTTCAATTTTAGTGCCGTCTGGCAGCGTTACAGAGTAGCGACCACCCTTGGTGGATTGCGTTTCAAAGAAACGACCCACTTCAGCACTTGGTGCTGCGGACGTCGCAACGCCTGGGATCTCAACTTTCTTCGCTTCTTCACCACCTTTCGCGATAGCCGCGCGGCCCGCTTCGGAGTTGGCAGGAATAGCATCCGGGCTTTGCAGAACACGTTTTTTCGCATCTTGCTTATAGATGAACGCGGTGATGCGCTGGTTGCCGCCCTGGTTGGCATCAACCTGACGCACAATGTAGAACGCGTAAGCGTCTTTTGCTTTTGCGGCTTTGGTGATGGCGTCGTTCACTTCAGGCTGGCTGCGATAGAAACCCTGCACGGTAACGGTGTCGTACGGTTCCAGCTCGATTGCCTGATCTTTTGGCAGTTCGACGATGCCGTTAATGACGCGGTTTTTCGGTGCGTCAGCTTTTGGTGCATTGTCTTTATACAGCGCGATGGTTACACGCTGGTTGCCGCTGTTGCCGTAATCAGACTGGTCAACAACATAAAAGGAAGCTGCACCGTTTTTGTCGGCGGCTTTTGTTGCAGCGGCGACGGCATCGCCAATTGAGTTGTAACGACCCACAATGACCGTATGGTCAAAAGGTTTTAACGCTGCCGCTTGCTCCGGCGTTAACTCTGTCGCGGCATTCGCGGACAGGGCGGTCGCAGAAAGAAGTGCGGACGCCAGGAGTGTGTTCTTAAGCTTCATAAAAATAATCCTTCGCCTTGCGCAAACCATATACTGGTATTGTTGTTAATTTGAAACGGCCTCGATTATGGCATTTAAAACCCGTCGCTGTCTGCGCCATTTTTCACAGGCCGTGCGAAGTGCATGACCCTTTTCGATAACATTTAGTGATATGTTGAAAAAACACGCGTTTGACAAGCAAAACTGATAAAGCATATGACTTTTACAAGTTAATTTAATGTTAATAAGTTGATCTCTTATGGCGCTATATCATCTTTTTACCGCTTCGCTTGCGCTATTTATCGGTTCTGGCGGTGAATTTAAGGTAAATATCTCTGTCAGCGATGCGGATCACTTATTTTTCACAAATAAAGTAAGAAATAGTGTTTTCAGGCGGTGGATCACAGGCGCTATTTTCAGTAGGTTATAGAAAGTTTGTTACTGTTTTATTTTCCGGGGTAATCATGTGTCGGCGCTAACAACTGGCTAAAGTTGATACAAACCACGGGTATTTATCGACAAACCATCATCAAAAACCGATGGAAGGGAAAACTATGCGTATTGGGGTACCAAAAGAACGGTTAGCCAATGAAACCCGCGTAGCGGCTACACCGAAAACGGTGGAGCAACTGCTTAAACTGGGTTTTACCGTCGCGGTTGAAAGCGGCGCGGGCAAGCTGGCGAGTTTCGATGACGAGGCCTTTATCCAGGCTGGCGCAGAAATAGTAGAAGGTGCAGATGTCTGGCAGTCGCCGATCATTCTGAAAGTGAATGCGCCGGAAGAGAGCGAAATCCCACTGCTGAATCCGGGCACGACGCTGGTGAGCTTTATCTGGCCGGCACAAAACCCGGAACTGATGGAAAAGCTGGCGGCGCGCGGTGTAACCGTGATGGCGATGGATTCCGTGCCGCGTATTTCGCGTGCGCAGTCTCTGGATGCATTGAGCTCAATGGCGAACATCGCGGGCTACCGCGCCATCGTTGAGGCGGCTCACGAGTTTGGTCGTTTCTTTACCGGGCAAATCACCGCGGCGGGCAAGGTTCCGCCGGCGAAAGTGATGGTTATCGGTGCTGGTGTTGCCGGTCTGGCTGCCATTGGCGCAGCAAACAGCCTCGGTGCGATTGTGCGTGCATTTGATACCCGCCCGGAAGTGAAAGAGCAGGTGCAAAGTATGGGCGCCGAATTCCTTGAGCTGGATTTCAAGGAAGAAGCGGGCAGCGGTGATGGTTATGCGAAGGTGATGTCAGAAGCCTTCATTAAAGCCGAAATGGAACTCTTCGCCGCTCAGGCGAAAGATGTCGATATTATCGTGACCACGGCGCTGATCCCGGGTAAACCGGCACCGAAGCTGATCACCCGTGAAATGGTTGATTCCATGAAGTCGGGCAGTGTGATTGTTGATCTGGCGGCGCAAAACGGCGGTAACTGCGAATATACCGTGCCAAACCAGGTCACCACGACGGCCAACGGCGTGAAAGTGATCGGTTATACCGACCTGCCGGGTCGCCTGCCAACTCAGTCTTCTCAGCTGTACGGCACCAACCTCGTTAACCTGCTGAAGCTGCTCTGCAAAGAGAAAGACGGCAATATAACCGTTGATTTTGAGGATGTGGTTGTCCGTGGCGTTACCGTTGTCCGTGAAGGTGAAATCACCTGGCCTGCGCCGCCAATTCAGGTATCGGCACAGCCTCAGGCGGCTCCGAAAGCGGCACCTGCGCCAAAAGAACCGGCAAAACCGGCTTCGCCGTGGCGTAAATACGCCATCATGGCGCTGGTGATTATTCTCTTTGGCTGGCTGGCCGATGTCGCCCCTAAAGAGTTCCTCGGACACTTCACCGTATTTGCGCTCTCCTGCGTGGTGGGTTACTACGTGGTGTGGAACGTATCGCACGCGCTGCATACGCCGCTGATGTCGGTTACAAACGCCATCTCCGGGATCATCGTGGTCGGGGCGTTGCTGCAAATTGGTCACGGCGGCTGGATTAGCTTCCTGAGCTTTGTTGCGGTGCTGATCGCCAGCATTAATATTTTCGGTGGTTTCACCGTGACTCAGCGAATGCTGAAAATGTTTCGTAAAGGCTAAGGGGTAGCATATGTCTGGAGGATTAGTAACAGCCGCATACATTGTTGCTGCGATCCTGTTTATTTTCAGTCTGGCGGGGCTTTCTAAACACGAAACGTCTCAGCAGGGTAATAACTTCGGTATCGCCGGGATGGCGATTGCGCTGATTGCCACCATCTTCGGGCCGGACACCGGCAACGTTGCGTGGATCCTGGTGGCGATGATTATCGGTGGTGCTATCGGTATTCGTCTGGCAAAACGTGTTGAAATGACCGAAATGCCAGAGCTGGTGGCGATCCTGCACAGCTTTGTCGGCCTGGCTGCGGTGCTGGTGGGCTTCAACAGCTACCTGTATCACGAACCTGGCATGGAGCCGATTCTGGTCAATATTCACCTGACCGAAGTGTTCCTCGGCATCTTCATTGGTGCGGTAACCTTCACCGGCTCTATTGTGGCGTTTGGTAAGCTGCGCGGTAAGATCTCCTCTAAACCGCTGATGCTGCCTAACCGCCATAAGCTGAACCTGGCTGCGCTGGTGGTGTCATTTGTGCTGCTGGTTGTCTTCGTACGTACCGAAAGCGTAGGGATGCAGGTGCTGGCGCTGCTGGTGATGACCATCATTGCTCTGGCGTTTGGCTGGCATCTGGTGGCGTCCATCGGTGGTGCAGATATGCCAGTCGTGGTGTCAATGCTGAACTCCTACTCCGGTTGGGCAGCGGCGGCAGCAGGCTTTATGCTGAGCAACGATCTGCTGATCGTTACCGGTGCGCTGGTCGGTTCTTCCGGTGCGATCCTGTCTTACATCATGTGTAAGGCGATGAACCGTTCCTTCTTCAGCGTAATTGCCGGAGGCTTCGGGACCGATGGTTCTTCTTCCAGTGCTGATGAAGAAGTGGGTGAGCATCGTGAAATTTCTGCGGAAGATACCGCAGACATGCTGAAAAACTCGCACTCTGTCATTATCACCCCAGGCTACGGCATGGCGGTGGCACAGGCTCAGTATCCGGTCGCGGAAATCACCGAGAAGCTGCGTGCGCGCGGTATTAAGGTGCGCTTTGGTATTCACCCGGTTGCCGGTCGTCTGCCAGGCCACATGAACGTGCTGCTTGCAGAAGCGAAAGTGCCTTATGACATCGTGCTCGAAATGGATGAAATCAATGATGATTTCTCCGATACCGATACGGTACTGGTCATTGGCGCCAACGACACCGTCAACCCGGCCGCGCAGGATGATCCGGGTAGCCCAATTGCCGGGATGCCGGTTCTGGAAGTGTGGAAGGCGCAGAACGTGATTGTCTTCAAACGCTCAATGAACACCGGTTACGCTGGCGTTCAGAACCCGCTGTTCTTCAAAGAGAACACCCACATGCTGTTTGGCGACGCCAAAGCCAGCGTGGATGCGATTCTGAAAGCGCTCTGACAGGTAAAGCCCGGTGGCGCAAGCTTACCGGGCCTACCAAACCCGTAGGCTGGGTAAGGCGAAGTCGCCACCCGGCAAAAAAAAACCGCCGGTTCCCCGACGGTTTTTTTTCATTTTACTGCTTAATCGTCTTCCGGGTCGTCCAGCTCGACCGGCGTCTGATACTGATCCGGCTTGATGACCAGCAGGTCGCAGCGCAGGTGGTCGATCACCTGTTCGGCGGTATTACCCAGGAAGGCAGCGGAAATACCCGTACGGCCAATCGTACCCAGAACCACAATCCCGGCCTGGAGGTGTTCGGAGAGGTCAGGAATGACTTCTTCCGGTAAACCTTTTTCAACGTGAGTCATTTTCTCATCGATGCCGAATTTCTGACGCAGCGCTTTCATCGCCAGCAGGTGCTGTCCACGAATGGCATCGTTGTAAACGCTTGGGTCAAATTCAGGTAATTCGATGGCGATGTTGATGGGAGTGACCGGATAAGCCCCCACCAGATGAACTTCGGTATGGTTAACCTGATCGGCAAGCTCAAGGGTTTCTTTTACCAGTTTTTCATTGAGCGAATTATGGTAATCCTCTTCGCTGGCAAGGTTCACCGCCACAACGGCTTTACCGCCCTCTGGCCAGGGCTGGTCTTTCACCATCCACACCGGGCAAGGGCATTTACGCAGTAAGTGCCAGTCGGTTGGGGTGAAGATCACCGATTCCAGTTTGTCGTGCTGGTGCGCCATTTTCAGCAGCAGATCGTGATCGCCGCTGACAATTTCCTGGATAATGGCTTCGAAAGGCCGGTTATGCCAGACCACTTTGATATCGATAGGAACGCCCGCTTCCAGGTAATATTTTGCCTGTTCGCGGATCCACGCGGTTCGTTGGCTGATCACTCCCTGACGCATAGCGGTACGCTCGTCAGGCGACAGAAGGGTGGTCATCTCATATGAGAAGTCATAGATCGGCAAAAACGCTTTGATTTTGCCGCCAATCCGTTGATGTAAATACACAGCACGTCGTAACGCCGGTTGATCGTCCTGATTAGGATCGATGGCCACCAGCATGTTTTGATACTTTGCCATACAGGTCTCCTTACTACTGTCACCACAGTCTGTAATTAAAAGAGTAACCTATATATCTTGAATGAAACAGGGGGGAAGTTTTGCCAGATCAATAAATCATGAAAATTTATCGACCTGGCAGAGTCATACGCGGGTTTTATGCAACGTTGCGGGAATGCCCGGCGAGTACCGCCAGCGCTTCACCGTTTTCGATGGTGATGTACTTACCTTTAACCGCCAGCATTCCGCTTTTCTGGAAACGACCCAGCAGACGGCTGATGGTTTCAACGGTCAGGCCCAGGTAGTTACCGATATCGCCACGGGTCATGGTCAGACGGAATTCACGTGGAGAGAAACCGCGTTCCGCGAAACGGCGGGAGAGGTTATAGATAAATGCCGCCAGGCGCTCTTCTGCATTCTTTTTGGAAAGCAGCAGGATCATGTCCTGATCGCCTTTGATCTCGCCGCTCATCAGACGCATCATCTGCTGACGCAGGTTAGGCATTTTGCCGGACAGATCGTCCAGGGTTTCAAACGGGATTTCACAAACCATTGAGGTTTCGAGCGCCTGAGCAAAGCTCGGGTGATGCCCGGTACCGATAGCGTCAAAGCCGACCAGGTCGCCCGCCAGATGGAAGCCGGTGATCTGCTCATCGCCTTGTTCGGTGATGGTGTAGCTCTTGATGGTGCCAGAACGGATAGCATAGAGCGATTTCAGTTCGTCTCCCGCTTTAAACAGCGTCTGCCCTTTCTGAATAGGCTTTTTGCGCTCGATAATATTATCAAGCTGATCAAGTTCATGCTCATTCAGGGTAAACGGGATACAGAGCTGGCTGATGCTGCAATCCTGGCAATGGATAGCACAACCGCCAGACTGAATGCGTCGTATAATTCGCTTTTCCGGGATCATAGGTTTGCTCAAGCCTTAATTGATATTGGTCAATTTTAACATCTTTTTGGAGAGTACGTAAGCCTGGCAAACCATCAATAAAGACAAGAGTCGGCATTGTGCTGGCATCTTCTTGAAATTCCACAGCTTGATTATGGATTATTAACCTAACCGGAAGAAAATTAAGCACTAAAAGCCTGGATACTACAGTAAAAGATAGCCTTCATGGCGCAGCAACCACTCCTTGCGCTGCACGCCTCCGGCATAGCCCGTCATGGTGCCGTTGCGTCCAATCACGCGGTGGCAGGGCACGACAATACTGACGGGATTGGAGCCATTAGCTGCTCCAACCGCACGCGCCGCACCCGCACGACCTAACTGCTCTGCGAGCTGACCATAATGCATCACATGCCCGCATGGGATCTGGCGCAGTGCCTGCCAGACTTCACGCTGAAAAGGGGTTCCCGCCGTCGCGGTAGGCAGGGTGTCGATAATGCTGAGATCGCCCTCGAAATACGCTGCAAGTTTATCGCTCAATCCGCCCGGGTTGGTGGCGCTGATGCGCTCATAGCCCTGTGAACGGTAATGGATATTGAGCAATTCCTCCATCCGGTCGCTGTGCTCTTCCCACTCTACGGCGCGCAAATTGAACGCTTCGTCGGTCATGATCCACAGCGGCCCAAGCGGGGTCGCAATTTTATCTTCGAGTAACCTCAGCATCCTCTCTCCTTTAGTGCAGCCTTGGGTAAATTCCCGGTCCAATTGGCAGGCCGACAAGATACCATGCCACCAGCATCACCAACCATACCCCTAAAAAGATAAGCGGATAGGGTAAGACCAGCGAATAGTAGGTACCCAGTTTTGCTTCCGGTTTATAGCGTTGCAGGAAACCTAAAAACAGCGGGACAAACGGCGACACCGGTGCCAGCGGGATGACGGAGGAGTCGGCGACGCGAAACAGAATTTGTGCAAACGCCGGATGGAACCCGAGCATCATAAACATCGGCACAAAAATCGGAGCCAGAATCGACCAGATTGCCGAGCCGCTGGCGATAAACATACACAGCAGCGACGACAGAATGGCCAGGCCGACAAATGCCGGAATACCGCTTAATCCGGCCGCTTCAAGAGCATCCGTCAGCCCCACGGCCATGAATTTGCCCATGTTGCTCCAGTTGAACATGGCCACGAACTGCGCCAGCGGGAACACCATCACGATAAAACCGGCCATCTCTTTCATCGGCTCGATCATCAGCTGCGGCAGATCAGCCTGGTTGCGGATTTTGCCCGTAGCGATGCCATAGGCGATCGACACGATAAAGAAGAACAGAATAATCAGCGGCACAATGCCCTGAATAAACGGCGAGGGCAGGACGGTGTGTTTGACCGGATCGCGCAGCACGCCGTTTTCCGGGATAACCATCAGCGCCACAACCGCGATAAACGCCAGCGAGACAATCCCGGCCACCCGCAGGCCGAACTGCTGTTCTTTGCTGAGCGTCTCCAGCTTTTCGTCGCTGCGGCCTTCCCATTTCCCTAACCGCGGCTCGATGAGCTTATCGGTAATCAGCCCGCCGACAATCGTCAGCACAATCACTGAGCTTGCCATAAAGTACCAGTTGTCGATTACGCTGACGTGCATCGCGGTATCAATGGTTTTCGCCGCTTCGGTACTGATCCCCGAAAGCAGCACGTCGGTGGTTACAATCAGCAGATTGGCGGTAAATCCGCAGCCCACGCCGGCAATCGCCGCCAGCAGCCCGGCCACCGGATGACGCCCCACGGCAAGGAAGATCAGCGCCCCCATCGGCGGCATGATCACCAGCGCGGCGTCAGACGAGATATGGCTGAAAAAGGCGATAAACAGCACCATATAGCTGGCGTAACGCGCGCTTACGTTGGAGGCCATTTTCACCATCAGCGCGGGCAGTAGCCCCACACGCTCGGCAAGGCCCGCACCCAGCACCAGCGCGAGGATCGCCCCCAGCGGCGCAAAACCGCTGAAGTTCTTAATCACGTTGGGTAAAAACCAGTGCAACCCCTCGACGCTCAGCAGGTTTTTTACCGCCACCATGCTGCCATCAGCCGGACTGCGCACGCTCACGTCAAAGGCGGAGAGTACGGCGGTGGCTACCATCAAAATTACAATCAAATAGATAAAAAGCAGGAAAGGATGCGGCACTTTATTGCCGACCCTTTCAACCCAGCCATAGAGCTTACCGGTTGGGGAATGCGAAGGTATGGATGACATACTCATGGGCGTTCCTCGGGACTGTTGTGTTGTTGTGTTATGTATTTTTATTTTAAAGGTGACGGTGTCACGCCAGCAGGGATCGGACACACGTACGGTCTTTCTGTTATTTGTTGTTCAAACTCGTCACGGCATTTTTGCAGCAGCGCGGCATCCAGAAGCAGATTCAGGGCGGTTGCGCCCATCACTTTTCCGGCCAGCAGCATCCCTTTATGGGCAATTGAGGTGCGTCCCTGAGCCACCAGTTGCCAGGTGTGCAGCGGCGTACCGACGGTAAAGCAGGGGCTAAAGCACTGCGCGACTGGCATTTTCCAGCTGACATCGCCAACGTCCGTCGAGCCTGCCAGCACGTTATCGGTGATGGCATACGGTGCGACTTCATCAACCAGCAAGGTAACCTGATGACGGCGGGCAAAGGCTTTGCCCGCATCGCCACCGGTCGCAGCGATATTTTTCAGGCTGTTTTGCAGATCGTTTGCGGTCAGCGTGGCGCGGATCTCACTGGCGAACTGGCGCTCTTTTTCCGTCCAGGCTGGCGTACCGTAATGTTGCAATGCCTGATACATCGCCGCTTCGAGCGTGCGGTTTGGCAGGTAGCTGGAGCAGGCTTTATCGAAACGGCATTCAACGGTGGTTTCCGTCATCATGGCCGCACCCTGGGCGATTTTTTCGATGCGCTCGTAGATCTGTTGTGCATCGGCCATTTCCGGGGCGCGGATCAGGTACAATACTTCGGCCTGCGCCTGCACCACGTTTGGCGAAATGCCCCCGGTATCGGTGATGGCGTAATGTACGCGCGCTTTCTCGATGATGTGTTCGTTGAGGAAATTGGTGCCGGTGGTCATCAGCGTCACGGCATCGAGCGCGCTGCGCCCCAGATGCGGGGAGTTCGCAGCATGAGCCGCCACGCCGTGAAATCGCCAGGCGGCCTGAATGTTGGCGAGCGTGCTGACGTTGAACATCCCGGCAAAAGCTTCCGGGTGCCAGGTGACAGCGGCATCGACGTCATCAAACAACCCTTCGCGTACCATAAAGGTTTTGCCGGATCCGCCTTCTTCACCCGGGCAGCCGTAAAAGCGCACTGTCCCGCTGCCACCGTGCTGCTCCAGCCAGCTTTTCACCGCGACGGCTCCTGCTACCGCCGCCGTACCCAGCAGATTATGGCCGCAGCCGTGGCCATTTTCGCCCGGCGTTGCCGACTGCGCGGTGGCGCAGTGCGCCTGCTGGCTCAGCCCGGCCAGAGCATCGTATTCGCCCAGCAGCGCGATAACCGGCTTACCGCTGCCGAAGCTGGCAATAAAAGCGTTTGGAATACCACCGGCTTCGCGCGTCAGGCTAAAACCTTCGGCTTCCAGCGCACTGGCGAGCCGTTCGGCTGACCAGAACTCTTCAAAACGTGTTTCGGGATGATCCCAGATTTCGTCGGCAATATCGCTAAAGGTCTGACATCGCGTGTCGATGGCATCCGCGATAAAAGCGTAGTTTTCCTGCATCACACACCTCGCGTCCACGGGAAGTTCAGCGCCGTTCGCGCCAGCGTTTCAACGGCCACATTCATTATCTCCTCGTCGAAGTCGAATTTTTCGTTGTGATGCCCGGCGCTCAAATCGGTGCCAAACACCATGTAGGAGGCCAGACCGCCATTCTGCTGCACGCGGGCCATCATCAGGGTGGCATCTTCTGATCCTGCCGGGGCTTTGACCTTATCAATGGCATGAAGGACGCCGGTAACTTGTTCAGCCTGCTCGCGCAGGTAATTCACCCAGGCAGGAGATGGTGCGCTGGACGTTGCCGCTCCCATCAGGTGCGTTTCTGCGCTTACGCCATACAGCGCCGCCGCACCTGCGATCACGGATTGCGCACGGTCGAACACGTACTGGTTGATAGTTTCGCTTTCGCCACGGGTTTCCACCTTCAGCAAGGCACTGGCCGGAACGACGTTGCGCCCGCTACCGGCCTGCATGACGCCCACATTGACGCGTGAGGCACCTTCGCTGTGAGGGGCGATGCTGTGCAGGGCAAGGGCGGCCTGCGCGGCGGCGAGCAGTGCGTTACGGCCTTCCTCCGGTTTACCGCCCGCATGGGCCGCCACGCCGGTAAAGCGCACGTCAAACTTGGTGGTTGCCATAAAGTTATCGCTACCGCAAATAACCGTCCCGGCAGGAACACCGGTACCAATATGGACCGCAGTAAAGTAATCCACACCGTCCAGCGCGCCTGCCGCCACCATTGCGCGAGCCCCGCGCGTGCCTTCTTCCGCAGGCTGGAAGATAAGCCTGATGGTGCCGTTGAGCTGGGCTTCGTTTTGTTTCAGTACCTGAGCCAGACCCAGGCCAATAGTGGTATGCCCGTCATGGCCGCAGGCGTGCATCATCCCCGGATTGCAGGAGGCAAAGCCGTCGCGGAACGGGCGATGGCTTTCGTCTAGCGCTTCGCTGAGATCCAGCGCATCCATATCCACGCGAAAGGCGAGTGTCGGCCCCGGACGCCCTGTACGCAGTGTGGCGACAATGCCGGTAAATCCACCTTCGAACGCGGCGAGCCATTTCTCGGGCGCACCTTGCTCGCGGGCACGGGAAAATTCTTTTGCCAGCGTCTGCGCGTCCGGCAGGCCCATGCGGCTTTCGGCGTCAACCACATCACGCCCCATCGCCAGCTCATAACCCAGGTGGTCCAGGATTTCCGCCACTTTGGCTGCGGTACGAAACTCCACCCAGCCAGATTCAGCAAAGTGGTGGAAATCGCGACGCCATGCGGTCAGTTGCGGGGTTAATGTCTGAATGTCGTGCGCCAGTGAGTCCATATCTCTTCCTGTCATCATTAAAATATGTGAACTGCTTCACGCTGTGATAGTTTTTACTTATCACTAACCGTTTTTTCACAGTTTTAACCGTTCAGGAATTACCCTCGCACATCCATTTCCATTAAAGTAGATGACAATTTCTTTACTCTGATAAACAACGGTTATCGGTCGGGCTATGTCATTTCAGGTTAAATTTCATCAGATTCGGGCTTTCGTGGAAGTGGCGCGTCAGGGCAGCATTCGCGGGGCCAGCAGGGCGCTTAACCTCTCACAGCCGGCATTGACGAAATCGATCAAGGAGCTGGAAGAGGGCATTGCCGCGCAACTTTTTGTCCGGCGCAGCAAAGGCGTGGCGCTGACTGAATGCGGTGAGAGCTTCTATCAACATGCCAACCTGATTCTGGAAGAGCTGCGTGCGGCGCAGGACGACATTCGTCAGCGGCAGGGGCAGCTGGCGGGGCAGATCAATATCGGTATGGGCGCCAGTATTTCACGCACGCTGATGCCTGCAGTGATTACCCGTTTTCACGCGCAGCACCCGCTGGTGAAAGTCCGTATTATGGAAGGGCAACTGGTATCGATGATTAATGAATTACGCCAGGGAGAACTGGACTTCACCATTAATACCTATTGTCAGGGTCCGTATGACCATGAGTTTACGTTTGAAAAATTATTTGAAAAACCCTTTGCGATATTTTGTCGGGAAGGGCATCCGGCGATAGGGGTAAAGTCAATTAACGAACTTCTGCATTATAACTGGACGATGCCAACGCCGCGGGGGAGTTATTATAAGCAGCTGGAAGATGTGTTTCATCACCGCTCGCAAATACCGCGTATTGGTATTGTCTGCGAAACGTTTTCGTCCTGTATTAGCCTGGTCGCACAGAGCGATTTTATCAGCATCTTGCCACAGGAGCTTGGCTGTGACCCGCTGCTGGCGCACCGTCTGGTGATGCTGCCGGTTGTCGAATCATTACCTAAAGCCGCTTATTATTTAATTCAGCGCCGTGATTCCCGACAGACGCCATTGACTGAATCATTAATTACGCAATTCAGACGAGAAGCCCGGGCATTAATTTCAGAATAAAATAAAAAAAACAGGGGCTGCCGACATCAACAGACCCTATAGTACACACAGCAGTGTTTCCTTTCGCGAGTCCCGCATGTTTTATCCGTGGGGCAGGTTTATTAAGTTATAACAGACTTTTCTCAAAATGGTAGTATTCAGATTGCTCAAGTTCACAAAAATTTAACTTAAATACAGTCATTTAATTGCGGCTGAAATTTTAGTTAAGTTAAGTTTAACTTTTTAGCTGCGATATTATTTTATTCATCGGGTGAATATATCTCATTTCCACGGAGCAGGTTGCCAGGCAGAGGACGTTGAGACGCCTGTCAGGCGCGGGTATAGTACAGGCTCAGATGTAGCCGGAGGATTGCCATGAACCCTGACGACAAATCACTTTTTCTTGACGCCATGGAGGATGTCCAGTCACTCAAGCATTGTGCGGATATTCACTGGCAGCCGAGCCGCAATACCCGCCCCCGGCAGACGCTGAATGCTGAACAGCTCGATAACTTCTTAACGCTGGGGTTTCTGGAGCTGCTTCCGCTTGCTGAACCTCTGGCGTTTCAGCGGGAAGGGGTCCAGCAGGGGGTGATTGATAAGCTCCGTTCCGGTAAATATTCCCGTCAGGCCAGCATCAATTTGTTACGCCGGCCTGTTGAACAGTGCCGTCAGATGCTGTTTTCGTTTATCCGTCAGGCCGAACGTGACGGGCTGCGCAACCTGGTGATTGTCCACGGTAAAGGGCGTGAAGAGCAGTCGCATCCGAATGTGGTGCGCAGTTATCTGGCACGCTGGCTGACTGAGTTCGACTCCGTGCAGGCATTCTGCGTTGCACTGCCGCATCACGGCGGCAGTGGCGCCTGTTATGTGGCGCTGCGAAAATCAGATGAAGCCAGGCTGGACAACCGGGAGCGTCACGCCAAACGCAGCCGCTAGCCCGCTCTGAAAGCAAATAGAATAGCGTTTCCATTCCACACTGCGCCATAGATGGCGACGACAAGCATAAACAGCGCCGTCGCCAGCCGGATGGTGCGCGCGTAGCGAAGCGACACGTAGCGCCTGACGGCCACGATCCACAAGGTGAGGATCAGGAGGTCCAGCGCAATCCAGATGAGCGTCAGCAGGGTAATGCTCTGGGCAAAATTGCGTGTCACCGGCACGAACTGTGGGAAGAACGCGACAAAGAAGAGAATATCTTTTGGGTTGGCGATGGCGGTAAAAAAACCGGTAAGAAAGCCGCCTTGCCGCGCCGATGTGGCCGCTGTGGGCTGTGGATGCGCCAGCATCCCAATCCCCATCCAGCCGATAAACAGCGCGCCGATAAAACCCACCCCTGCCAGACTTAACGGGTGAATATCCACGATGCCCGCCAGGATCATCACCGCCATCGACAGCAAAACCAGAGACGCCAGATTGGTTCCAGCAAGCGTAATAAAGGCGCGTCTGTAACCGTCCTGTACCGCGGTGTGGGTGACTAACGCAATAACAGGGCCGGGGGTGATAAGTAACAGCACCACCGCCAGCAGATATGTACCCAGTAGCGACATCGCCATGAAGAGGATCCTTTTGTGAAGAGTGGCAGGCAGTGTCGGTAAAATTCGCGGCATTGAAAAACGGAAAATCCTGCGCTTTAATGTGAGTTAAACTCACAATGAGCAATGCGATGCCATCACCACTTCCCCCTTTGTATGCGCTGCGGGCATTTGATGTCGCGGCCCTGTACGGTTCGTTCACCCGGGCCGCGCAAACGCTGCACGTCACGCCTGGCGCCATCAGCCGACATATCCGCACGTTAGAGGAGAGTTTTCAGTGTCAGCTCTTTGTGCGCAAAGGGCCGGCTGTGGAACTGACCGATGCCGGACGCGCATTAGCCAGCCAGCTGAGGCAGGGGTTCGCCACCCTGGAGAGCGCCTGCGACGCATTTCGGGCCACCCGACACGCGCTGCGCTTAAAAGCGCCTTCAACCCTGACGCTGAACTGGCTGCTGAATACCATGAAGGTATTTGTTGAGAAATACTCAACGCCGGAGGTGCATGTTTCGAGCGTCTGGATGGATGTTGATAAAGTCGATTTCCGTCAGGAGCCGTTCGACTGCGCGATTTTGCTCGGCAACGGCCAGTTTGGGGAGCAGACGCGTTCACAGTTGCTGTTTGACGAATGGCTTGCCCCGGTTTGCGCCCCCGGGCTGGTGGATAAGGCCAGAGACAGTCTCCAGGCCTGCGAGCTGATCCATCCGTCACCGGATCGCCGGGACTGGCGGCGCTGGCTCAAAGCGTGTTCGCCTGAGGCCACGCCGGATATCAGCAAAGGAAAGGTTTTCGATACCCTCGATCAGGGAAATCAGGCGGCCGTTGGCGGGCATGGCGTTTCGGTGGGGGATGTGACGCTCAGCCTTCCGGCGCTGGAGAACGGGTTACTGGTGATGCCATTTAGCCAGGCGATTAACACCGGTGATGGCTATTATCTGATCTGGCCGGAAAACAGCCCGAAACAGCAGGGGATAGCGACGCTGTGCGCGTTCCTGCTGGCACAGGTCCCGGATATTAGCGCCTACGTAAAATAGCGGGCGACCTCATCGCCCGCGTATTCCTTAAAAGGTTTCCCAGTTACCGTCTGCCACGCTTGCCGTGGCGGTTGCCGGGCGTAACAGCTGTGGCGTTTTCACATTCGTCGGGCGTGGTGCCGCGGCCTGGTCTTTGGCATTCAGACGGAATGCGGCAACGGCCTGGCGCAACTGTTCGGACTGATCTTCCAGCGCTGCGGCTGCGGTTGCGGATTCCTGTACCAGGGCGGCGTTTTGCTGCGTCACGCTGTCCATCTGCGAAACCGCGAGGCTGACCTGCTCAATACCCCGGCTTTGTTCATCAGAAGCCGATGAAATTTCGCCCATAATGTCGGTCACGCGGGTGACGGCGGCGACGATCTCTCGCATGGTTTCGCCAGCTTCGCTGACCTGCTCAGAGCCGGTATTGACCCTGTTGACAGAGTTTTCGATAAGCCCTTTGATCTCTTTTGCCGCCTGCGCACTGCGGCTGGCCAGGGTGCGCACTTCACCGGCCACTACGGCAAAACCACGTCCTTGTTCGCCAGCACGTGCCGCTTCAACCGCCGCGTTAAGTGCCAGAATATTGGTCTGGAAGGCAATGCTGTCGATAACGCCAGTAATGTGGGCGATTTGCTGCGAACTGTCGGAAATCTCGGTCATGGTGCGCACCACGTTATCCACCACCTGACCGCCGCGCGCGGCAGTTTCGGAGGCGTTTTTCGCCAGCAACGTGGCCTGACGCGCGTTATCGGAGTTCTGTTTCACCGTTGCGGTTAACTCTTCCATGCTGGCGGCGGTTTCTTCCAGCGAGGCCGCCTGCTGCTCGGTACGGGCAGACAGGTCATTGCTCCCGGCGGCAATTTCACCAGCACCGGTATAAATTGAGTCGGTACTGCCACGTACGGCGCTGACCGTGCTTACCAGCGACTGCTGCATTTCGTGCAGACCCACCGCCAGCTGACCCATTTCGTTACGGCTACCCAGGTTGATGTTATGCGTCAGATCGCCACCTGCGATGGTGCGAATATGGTTCATAATGATCTTCAGCGGTTTTAACAGCAGGTGTTGCAGGCCCTGCCAGATAACCACCAGCACGGCAACCACGGCGAGGAAAATAGCCGCCAGTGTCCACTGCATATGGGTAAAGCTGCTCTGATTCTCTTCAGCTGCGGCCTTCAGCAAGGTGTTGTTTTCGGCGCGCCAGCGGTTATAGACCGCTTCCATATCGTCCTGTGCCTGCTGGGCATCCAGGTCGCCATAAGCCTGATAGTTATCGGCACGCAGATACTCAATCGACAGACGCATCACTTCATGCATCTGGCTCCAGGTTTTCTGCATCTCTTCGGTTAACGCGGCGTTTTGTCCGTTAACCTGCGGCATTTTCTGCCAGGCGCTGTAATAGGTTTCTGCGTTGCCTAACGACGTGCTGGCCGTACCTAGAAGTTTGTTAATGGCGGCGAGGGACGCGGGATCGCGCTGGTTTTTCAGGTAGCGGATCGCCACACGGGTGACGGTGACGCGCGTTTTCACCAGCGTGTTGACGCTGTCGCTCAGGCTTTCCTGCTGGGCATTAAGCATCCCCGAGTTCTGGAAGTTATGGCGATCGTTGCTGACGGCAGAGTAGAACAAGCCTCCCGTGACAACTTGCAGCAGACAGAATATGGTGAGGGCAAAGAGAATACCGGTAATCACGTGCAGATTTTTCAGCATAGCGGTCGTCCGTTATAGGTGCAGGGGTTGCCCAAATACTATCGACGCAACGAAACTAAACTTTAATTTAACTATTGCTTAACTAATTGTTCCGTTCTGGAACCTGTTGTAAATCCGGATCATTTTTATGAGGAAGGTAGACATGAGCAGTATTGAGAAAAGCGGGACGTACACGCTCGGGACGCGTACGGTAAAACGACTCGGCTATGGTGCAATGCAGCTTGCCGGGCCAGGCGTATTCGGCCCGCCAAAGGATAAAAACGCCGCGCTGGCGGTGCTGCGTGAAGCCGTGGAAGCGGGTGTGGATCATATTGATACCAGCGACTTTTACGGCCCGCATATCACTAACCAGCTTATCCGTGAGGCACTTCATCCGTACCGGGACAATCTTACGATTGTGACCAAGATTGGGGCGCGGCGGGGTGATGACGCCTCCTGGCTCCCTGCGTTTTCGGCTCAGGAGCTGACGCAGGCGGTGCATGATAACCTGCGTAACCTCAAACTGGATGTACTGGACGTGGTAAACCTGCGGATCATGTTCAGCGCTCACGGCCCGGCTGAAGGTTCGATCACCGAACCGCTGACTACGCTCGCGGAACTGCAACAGCAGGGGCTGGTTCGCCATATCGGGTTGAGCAATGTGACCGCAGCCCAGGTCGCTGAAGCGCAGAAAATGGTGTCGGTGGTCTGCGTGCAGAACATGTACAACATTGTGAATCGCGGTGACGATGCTCTGGTGGATGCGCTTGCCGCTCAGGGGATCGCCTGGGTGCCGTTCTTCCCGCTGGGTGGTTTTACACCGCTGCAATCTTCCGGTCTTCAGGCGGTTGCGGATTCACTGGGGGCAACGGCGATGCAGGTGGCGCTGGCCTGGTTGCTGCAACGTTCACCGAATATTCTGCTGATCCCGGGGACCTCTTCCGTGGCGCATTTGCAGCAAAACCTGGCGGCGGCGGATCTGGTGCTGCCGGCCGAGGCAATCAATACGCTCAATGCGCTGGTGGCGTAAACGCGAAAAGGCCCGAAGCAACTGTCGGGCTTTTTTTATTGCACCATGTCTTACACTATGACGCCTGTTCGGAGGAGGCTTCTTCCCGGCGATTTTTCCGGTGAAGTGCTAATGCTTCTGCCACAATCTCCTGCTTGCTCTTGCGCGTTTCATACGCTGTGATCCTGACATACTCCATTAAGTCTGTTTCTACTCTGGCACTTAGCATCTTCAGATCAGCATCCTTTGCTAAACCGCGAGCAGTGCGTTTGTCCGGATAATCACGGGATGGCATAGAAAACGTCCTCCAAAAATTGTCTTGTTAATTCGTGCTATGAAATATGCTCCAGAGTATTTGTTAAGTCAATATGCAGTGATTCTTTAGTTACCTTTCATATTTGGTTTCTCTTGATTTAAGTCATCTAAAAGTGATTGTTAAGTGCCTGTGAGGGGACTTTTTAGCGCCGGATCTGGCGGCGCTAAAAATTCCGGCGTCATCACAGAATCGATCTTTTCCTTTTTACTTTGTTTCCTGTGTTAACTATGTTGAAAGCATTCGGTCTACAGCAAAAAAAAGTGAGAACAACATGGTGAACCAACAAATCAATAAGGTCGCGAAAGGGGTATTGCTGGCAATGGCAGGGGTCATGGCATTTGCCGCTCCGCTGGCTATTGGGGCAGAAACGGCGATCGCGCAAGCGGCCGGTAAAGTGCTGCCTTATCAGGAAAAACCGCGCGTTTTTGTCCTGACTGACATCGGTAATGAACCCGACGATCAGATGTCCCTGACGCGTTTTTTACTGTACTCAAATGAGATGAACGTTGAGGGGCTGGTGGCGACCACCTCCACCTGGCAGCGTGAAAAAGTACACACCGATATGATTGACCTTGTTGTGGGTCACTATGGTGAAGTGCAGCCGAACCTGCTGAAACATGCGGCCGGGTTCCCGACGGTGTCTCAGCTTCAGTCTGTGGTGGCACCGGGCCTCGCCAGTTACGGTATGGCGGCAACCGGTGAAGGTAAAAACACCGCCGGTTCCGATCTGCTGGTGAAAGCCATTGAGAAAAGTACCGATGCGGATCACCCGCTGTTTATTACCCTGTGGGGCGGGGCGAATACACTTGCGCAGGCACTTCAGGATCTCGCCAAAAAACACCCTGCGGATGTTGTTCAGTCGCTGACCCGCAACATGGTGGCGTATTCCATTTCCGATCAGGATGATGCCGGGTTCTGGATCCGCGAACATTACCCGGAAATGACCTGGATCGTCGATCCGTCCAGCCAGAATGGCGAAGATTACGCGCGTGCGACCTGGACCGGTATCAGCGGCGACCAGTATTACCGTAATGCGCCAGGCGCCGATTTTACGACCGTGTCCCAGCACTGGCTGGATGAAAATATCCGCAGCAAAGGGCCAATGGGTAAAGGCTACCTGAAGTACATGTTCATTATGGAAGGGGATACGCCGTCGTTCCTCAGTCTTATCCGTAACGGTTTAAACAGCGAACGAAACCCGGGCTGGGGCGGCTGGGGCGGGCGTTACATTGTGCGCCAGCCGCAGCATGAAACGCACCCTATCTGGAGCAGCGGCGGTGACTTCTATCCGGGCAACCCGAATGCCGCCGATACGGTGATCGGCAAAGACGGGAAACAGTACACCTCGAACCAGGCGACCATCTGGCGCTGGCGCGAAGCTTTCCAGCATGATTTTGCTGCCCGTATGGAGTGGGGCATCAAAGACTACGCTCATGCCAATCACAATCCGGAAGTCGTGGTGAACGGTCAGGCGGGGCAGCAGGTGGTTTATCTTAAGGCGAAAGCCGGAGACACGCTGACGGTCGATGCCGCAGGCAGCAAAGATCCTGACGGCGATAAGCTCAGCTATAACTGGTTCCTGTACCCGGAAGCAGGTTCAGCAAGCTCGCAACCGGTGGCGGTCAAAGATGTTCAGGGGCGTCGTGGGGAAGACAATCTCAATGCGCCGGCGGTGCTGACCCTGGGTGAAAATGGCAAACAGAGCGTGCAAGTGAAAGCCCTGCGTACCGGGACGGAACACCTGATCCTGGCCGTCACGGATAACGGCAAACCGTCGTTAACCTCCTATCGTCGTATTATTGTTTCCGTCAATTAATTCGGGTATTAGTGATGTCGGGTGCCGGTGGGCACCCGATTTCGCGTTATCGTTAATATTGTCGGTGAACCCATGATGAAAACCGCTCTTGCACCCGCCATCACTCTGCGAGAGAAGTTCTGCTACGGGCTGGGAGATACCTCAGCGAATATCTTTATGGGCATGACGATGATGTTCCTGTCCATTTACTACACCGATGTGTTCCGTCTTAGCCCGGTGGCAATGGGCAGCCTGTTTCTGCTGGCGCGTTTTATCGATGCCATTGGTGACCCCCTGATTGGCCTGCTGGCCGACCGAACCCGTTCCCCGCGCGGGCGTTATCGCCCCTGGCTGCTCTGGTTTGCCCTCCCTTATGGTCTGAGCTGTGCTGCGGTCTTTTTCTCACCGGAACTGAGCGCGACAGGGCGTATCATTTACGCCTATGTGACGTACATGGCGCTGGTGCTCAGTTTCAGTCTGGTGGTGGTGCCGTATGTGTCGCTCCTCGGGGCGATGTCCGTGGATAGCGATGAACGCATTCAAATCAACGCGATCCGTTTCCCGCTTGCCAAGCTGGCTTATCTGCTCTGTTCGCTGTTTGTTCCGGTACTTATTGCGCTGTTTGATAACGAAATCCTGGGATACCGGGCGGTGATGTGCGGCATCGGCGTGCTGTCCACGCTGCTGGTGCTGATTTGTTATTTCAATACCCGGGAGCGCGTTCCCCCGCAAAGCGTGCCGGCGATCGGGGTACGTGAGCAGTTTCGCCACCTGCTGCAAAATGACCAGGCGCTGATCCTGTTTGCCGCACAGGCCGTTGTTATGGTGATGAATACGCTAAAGTTTGGTGCGGCCGCCTATTTTGTGAAGTATGTGCTCCAGATGCCCGCCACCTTTTTAAGCCTGATGCTGACGGCCGCCTCGGTGGCCGGTATTGTCGCCCCGCTGGTGACCGGGTATCTGCTGCGGCGCGGGCGCATAAAACGCATCCCGCTGCTGGTTTACAGCCAGCTTGCCAGCGGAGTTATCACACTGGTGATGGGCTTTACACCGGCCAGCGCCGTCTGGCCGCATCTGTGGCTCTTTGTGTGCGCCACACTGATGGCCGAGCTGATTGCGGTGATCCTGTGGGCAAGCGTCGCCGATGTGGCGGATTATGGTTTTTATCGTTTCGGTGTGCGTATCAACGGCATGATTGGCGGCGGGATGCTCTTTTCCACCAAAGCAGGCATGGCCGTGGGCGGGGCGCTGATGGGCTACATTCTGGCCTGGTTTGGCTATCAGCCGGGCAACGCGACGGCGGCACTGCCGGAACAGCTTCCGGCATTCAGAGTGCTGTATATCTGGTTACCGGCCTGTTGCCTGTTCCTGACGGCAGGTATCCTGCAGTTTTACCGGCTGGATGAACAGAAAACGAGAGATGTTATGATGCGCACACAGGACGAAACCGGTCGGGCGGAGGCGAAACGACATGGACTATAAAAAGCAGATCCTCAATATTTTGCACAGCGAGCATGAGTCTCGCGCGGAAATGACCCGCCGGGTAGGTGTGACCAAAGCCTATATCACCAAACTGACCTCACAGCTTTTGCAGGAAGGGCTGATCGAGGAGCGGGAAATCAAAGATATTACCTTTGGCCGCCCGCAGCAGCTGTTGGCCGTGAAGGGCGGTTGCGCCTTCAGCGTGAATATCATGCTGCGTAAGGGCAGCTTTCAGGGCACGCTGAATGACTACAATACCCAGCGTGATGCGCTGGCCAGCCATCAATTTTCGCTGCCGGAGTCCATGACGCCAGACGAGCTGGTCATGCTGATTGCGCAAGGCATTAAGGCGCTTTGCGAGGCGGCGGGGATTGCGCAATCCCGCATTAACGTCGTCAGCGTGGCGTTGCAGGGCGGTATTGAACATTTCACCGGCGTGGTGCGTTATTGCCCGTTATTTACCGATACGAACGTTAACCTGATGGCGCGTATTCAGGAGCATGTTGGTATCACCACCCGGATTTACAATATCGCCCATTGCACTAACTATCTGCTGGCAAAGCGTTCACCGGGGCTGTCTTATGTGGCATTTATGCCCGGTTTTGGCAGCCTGGGGTATGGTTATTGCACCAACGGCGAACCGGGGCTGGGCGAGAACGGCTTTTACCCTGAAATTGTCCATCTGCCTTATGAAGGTGGCATTGAACAAGCCTTTAATGTGAAAGAAGAAAACAAAGCCGAAACCGTACAAACGACGGCCCGGGCGCTCTATTTTGCTATCTGTTGTACTGCGCCGATCCATAACATCAAACTGGCGATCGCCACCGGTGAGCTGTTTGAAGATTACGGCGACGAGGTATTACCGCGGGTGCAGGATATGCTTGATAACACCCCCAACCAGCATATTCGCGAGATCCGTATCCGGCATGATAAAACGGGATATCACTATGGCGTGAAAGGGCTGGTACAGCTCAGTTCGGACTGTATTACCGAGCTGCTGGCCTGATGATTACGCGAGGGTTCCCCATCAGAACGTGAGGTCAAACACATGGATTTTAGTGCGCTTCAGCTTCAGACGACGGTGGCTCCACACCAATTTTCGGGCGTCTCGCCCGTTCCCCTGACCGATGCCACTCTGCAGGAGCGTAAAGAGAAGCTTCTGGCACGGATGGCTATTGAGGGATATGACGCCCTCATTATTTATGCCGACAAAGAGCACGGCAGTAACTTTGAATACCTGACAGGATTTATTCCCCGCTTTGAAGAGGGGCTGCTGGTGCTGGCTAAAGAGGGTGCCGCAACCGTTATTCTCGGGAATGAAAACCTGAAAATGGCTGCCCATTCCCGTATTCCGGTCACGCTTAAACACTGCCCGTATTTCTCATTACCGAATCAGCCAATGGATAACGAAAAACCGCTCGAGGTGTTATTCGCCGAGTCGGGCCTGGGCGATATGCACCGCGTGGGGGTTGTGGGCTGGAAAATGTTTACGTCAGGTCTGGTGGATAACAAACAGCTTTTCGATTTACCCTGGTTTATTGTCGATGCCCTTAAAAACAGCCTCCCTGCCGGGGCGGTGTCAGAGAATGCCGCACATTTGTTCATTGCCGGAGACAACGGCGCGCGGACCACCAACAATGCCAATGAAATAGCCCATTATGAATATGGTGCGAATCTGGCGTCGAACTGCATCCTGAATGCCATGAACGCGGTGGAGCCGGGAATGAGTGAAGCGGCGTTAGGGGCGTATCTGACGGCGGAAGGCCAGTACAATACGGTGGTGACTATTGCTGCATCGGGCCAGCGTTTTGAAAAGGCCAATCTTTATCCCACGCATAAACCGCTGCAAAGAGGCCAGCCGCTGTCCATGACCACCGGGTTTAAAGGTGGGTTATCCAGCCGCACCGGTTTTGTGATTGCCAGCGAAAGTGAGCTGCCCGATACGCAGAAAGATTATCTTGAACGCGTGGTAAAACCCTATTTTGCTGGTGTGGTGACCTGGCTTGAAAATATCAGAATTGGCATGGAAGGCGGGGAGATGTATTCCCTGATGGAGTCCATCCTGCCAAAAGAGAAATATGGCTGGCATCTGAATCCCGGGCATCTCAGCGCCGATGAAGAGTGGATGTCATCGCCCATTTATAAACATTCGACGCAAACCCTGAAAAGCGGAATGATTTTGCAGATTGATATTATTCCGTCAGTGCCGGGATATACCGGCACCAGCGCCGAGGAGAGCGTTGCGCTGGCGGATTTCGCGCTCCAGGCCGAGATCAAACGCGAATACCCTGAGCTATGGGCAAGAATTGAAACCCGTAAACGTTATCTCAAGGATGTGCTTAAGATTGAACTGAGCGCGGATGTGATCCCGCTTTCCAGCACCGTTGCTTATTTACGGCCTTTCTTCCTGGCGAAGGATAAAGCGTTCACCTGCTAAACAATTTTTGCAGAACTTATTGAAGGAGCATGGTTATTTTTACTTTTGTCGACCATGCTCTTTGTACTTACACCATTAAGCGCCGTAAATGCCGTCAGCGTCATCGTACTCACTTGTGCCCTGGAGACGTTAATGCGCCATATTCTTGTCCCTGTTACTGCCGCTCTGGCCCTGTTTATCATGGGCATTTTTATTCTGAATACCCAGCTCTGGTATTCCGCACGGGCCGACAGCATGACGGGGGCGAAGTTTGTCGCAAAAAATATGAATACGATCCTGGGTGAAGCGCAGCGTGCTACCCGGACGGCGATGACGGTCGCCGCGGCAGGCTGTGATGCAGAAGGGCAATACCGGCTGGGCACCGAGGCGGCGCTACAACCTCATCTCAGGACTATTTTCATTCTCGCTCACGGGCAAATTGTGTGTTCATCCCTGCCGGATAACCGTGTGCTGCTGGTTAATGCGATGAGATTACCTGATTCACCACTGATGCTGCTGCCAGAAAAAGAGACGGTAAACGGTTTACCGGTACTGCTGTATCAGACGGTATCTGATGGTAGCCGTATTGGGATCACGGTCAGCGATCGCCATATCCGCGACGCCCTGGGTATTTCGATAAAAGGCATCGCTTACCGGTTAAGGGTTGGCGACACTGTGCTGGGCTTGTCTGGTGATGCTACATCGGTAAACGCTAAAGGTGAGCATGTCGGGCGGCTTGACGCTAAAGATTATCCCTACAGTATCGAGTACAACTATCCTCCGTTATTCAGCGTGCAGAGGCTGGTAAGCCAGGGGGCTGGCATCCTGCTTTTTTTACTGCTGATCGCCTGTCTTGGCGCTTACGCGCTGTATAAGTACCTGAATAAAAGTACGCCGCCTGAAGAGTCGCTACAGCGCGCCATCGCAAAGGGGGAGATCATCCCGTTTTATCAGCCCGTTGTTAATGGCCGGGAGGGCACCTTGCGGGGCGTAGAGGTGCTGGCGAGATGGAAACACCCGAAAGCGGGCTATATCTCCCCGGCCTCGTTTATCCCGCTTGCTGAAAAATCCGGCCTGATAGTGCCGCTGACGCGTAGCCTGATGGCACAGGTAGTGATACAGATGAACGCCATCGCCAGCAAGCTGCCGGAAGGTTTTCATGTGGGGATTAACTTCAGCGCATCTCATATCGCCATGCCCACCTTTGTGGATGAGTGCCTGAACTATAAAAGCCGCTTTGAGCGCAAAGATTTGAACCTGGTGGTTGAAGTCACAGAGCGTGAACCGCTGGATATTGACGAACGCCTGGTTCACACCCTGAATGCGCTGCACGAAAACGGCTTTGCCATCGCGCTGGATGACTTCGGAACCGGGTATTCAGGGCTCTCTTACCTGCACGATCTGCATATCGATTACATCAAGATTGACCATAGCTTCGTCAGCCGGGTCAATGAGCATGAAGAATCCACCCGGATCCTGGATTGTGTGCTGGATCTGGCGCGTAAGCTGTCGATAAGTATTGTCGCCGAAGGTGTAGAAACTAAAGCACAGCTTGATTACCTCAACCGGAATAATATTGTCTTCCAGCAGGGGTACTACTTCTTTAAGCCCGTTCCGTTTACGGAGCTGATAAAAATCCTGTTATCCAAACCTAACGTGAAAGTCATGGTGGAGTAACTAACCGGACAAGACGACAGAATTAAATCCCTCCACACATCAACGTGTTTGCGCGATCGCCCGGAAAGTGCCTTGATCCTTACCCATAACCCGTAATACTGTATTTATATACAGTAAATGGCAGGAAAGGCAATTATGAGCACTCTCTTTTCGTATTATCCCCTGCAGGACATGGAGTTACCGCTGTTTCTGGAGCGCGTTGCCTGTGGTTTTCCAAGCCCTGCGCAGGATTACGTTGAAGACCGTATCGACCTGAATAAGCTGGCGGTAAAACACCCCAGCGCAACGTATTTCGTGAAAGTCAGCGGGGATTCCATGATCGGGGCCGGGATCGGCGATGGCGATCTGCTGGTGGTCGACCGTTCGTTAACGGCGGGACATGGCGACATCGTTGTGGCGGCGGTGGACGGAGAGTTTACGGTAAAAGAGCTACAAACCCGGCCGGTCTTAAGATTGCTTCCCCACAATACCCGCTATCAGCCTATTACGTTTCACTCCGAAGAGGAGCTGCAAATCTTCGGCGTGGTGACGCATACGCTGAAAACACATAAACATTCGGGCGGGGTAAAAAGCCATCGCGCGGGTGACCCGGAAATGCATAGCCATGTTCGCACTTGTTGACGTCAACAGCTTCTACGCGTCCTGCGAGACGGTTTTTCGCCCTGACCTTCAGGGAAAGCCCATTGTGGTGGTGTCCAATAACGATGGCTGCATTATTTCGCTTTCCCGCGAGGCAAAGCAGCTGGGGATCAAAATGGGCGAACCATACTTTAAGTTCAAGGAGAAACGCTATCCGTCGCGGGTCTACGTGTTTAGCTCGAATTACGCACTGTATGCCGATCTCAGCAGCCGCGTGATGCAGACGTTAACCGATCTTTCCCCGGCGATAGAGATCTACTCCATTGATGAGGCGTTCGTGAATGTCTCGGGTATCGACAGCTGTATGCCACTGGATATTTTCGCGCACCAGATGCGCAACCAGGTACTGAAAAATACCGGGCTGACGGTGGGTGTGGGGATTGCGCAGACGAAAACGCTGGCAAAGCTTGCGAACTATGCGGCGAAGAAATGGCGCAGCACGGGCGGTGTTGTTGATTTATCAGACCACGATCGTCAGCGCAAACTGCTGGCCGCAGTGCCGGTGGAAGAGGTATGGGGTGTTGGGCGGCGGATCACCAAAAAGCTAAATGCGATGGGCATAACCACGGCGCTTAAGCTGGCCGACAGCTCTTCGTGGGTCATCAGGAAACATTTCAACGTGGTTCTGGAGCGCACGGTTCGTGAACTTCGCGGCGAGCGTTGCCTTAGCCTGGAGGAATTTACCCCCACGAAGCAGCAAATCATTTGTAGCCGCTCTTTTGGGCATCGCATTACGCAATACGTTGAGATGCATCAGGCGATTTGCGCTTACGCCGAACGCGCAGCGGAAAAACTGCGTGGCGAGCGCCAGTATTGTCGCTTTATCAGCGTATTTCTGCGGACCAGCCCTCATGCAGATAATGAGGTGTATTACGGCAATCAGGCTTCCGTCACCCTGTTGACGCCGAGCAATGACTCACGCGATATCATCCGCGCCGCCACGCAAGCGTTAGAGCGGATATGGCTCGATGGGTATCGCTATATGAAAGCGGGGGTGATGCTGGCAGACTTTTTCAGCAGTGGGGTCGCACAGCTTAATTTGTTCGATGACAACCGCCCGCGAGCCAATAGCATGGCGTTGATGGAGGCGATAGACAGGCTTAATCATTCCGGGAAAGGGAAAGTCTGGTTTGCCGGGCAGGGGATCGAGAAAGCCTGGTCGATGAAGCGTGAGATGCTGTCTCCGTCTTACACGACAAAGTATGCGGATTTGCCGGTGGTACGGTAGGACGCGGGGGATTAACCCGTTACCGGTATTAATCCCCGCAGGCGACAGGGCGCTCAACACTCAGGCTGACAGCCAGCGTTGCGCATCCGCTTTCATGTTTGTTTCCAGCTCGCTGCCCCGGGTGGCAAATACGCGCCCGAGCGGGAATCCGCTCTGCTCCAGTAAATACGCCAGTGCCGCATATTCCCGGGGGTATTTTTCGGCAATACGACGATCAATTTCAACCGGGCCCAGCGGGAAGGTAAACGTGCCCATGTCATAAATACTCTGGCGGTGGAACAGCTTCCAGATACCTTCTCTTTTTTCCGCCAGATCATAAAAACGATTGTGGCATTCGCAACCGATGTTCAGCTTTACGTTTTCCGCGATGATGATGGCATTTGTTTCAAGGATGGCTTTATCTCCGTTAGCATTAAAGGTCACCGCGGGAGAGGCGATAAGGTGCTTGGTTCGTAAATCTGATGCGCCCATACGCATTGAACCCTTCACAAAATCGCTTCCCAGTCCTTCAAACCAGGTGATTTCAATCGTGCCGTCGGGATGGAACAATTCATTTAGCTGCTCCCATTCGCCCAGATCCCGGTGCATCCAGCCGTTCATCAGGTCATTAAGTTGCTGGCGGTCATTTTGTTGATTACGCATGGTCGTTGCTCCTGTTGTTTGACGGGATTCAGTTTGCCGCGGGAAAAAGATAAAATGAAATATATAGATATTACCAATCAATCAATTTTAGTTATTGATAGGGTTCAGTATGGAATTACGTCATCTGCGCTATTTTTTAGCTGTCGCTGAAGAGGGGCATTTTGGTCGCGCCGCGGAGCGACTCAACATTGTACAACCCGCTTTGAGTATGCAGATAAAGGCCCTTGAAGCTGAGCTGGGGGGCGCACTGTTTATCCGCACCAGCCGCCGGGTTGAGCTTACTGAGGCGGGCGTGCTGTTACTCACTGAAGCCAGACGAACGCTTGAGCAGGCTGAACATACCCGGCTCACCGTTGAGCGCGCCATGCGTGGGGAAACGGGGCGGGTCAGGGTAGGGTTTGCCGGTAATGCTATCTTTAGCGGGAAGTTGATAGCGGACTTGCGCCTTTTTCATCAACGCTTTCCAGATGCGGAGCTGATGATTCAGGAAGTTGGCCCGCAGGAGCAGGTCGATGCCATTCTTGCCGGGCATCTGGACATTGGCTATACCCCGGCGCACAGCAATATCACAGGGCCGGACATTGCCGTCAGGCGCATTGGCGACTGGGAAATCCTGGTCGCACTGACTGAGGAAAGCCCTCTCGCACAGTATGCAGACTTAACGATAGAGATGCTTGCCGGGCAACCTCTTGTTTTATATGACGCGCACGATAGCCATGAACATCTGTTTATCATGCTGACACAACGGCTTGGGGAGCACTGCCATATTGCCTACCGCTCCGGCAGTACGCTGAGTATTCTGGCGATGGCGGCTACCGGGCTGGGGCTGGCGTTGATCCCGGCCCCGTTGCAGCAGGTGCATATTCCAGGCCTGATCTACCGTCGGCTGAATGAGCCGGATTTAACCGCCAATCTGGTGATTATCAGCCGGGAACAAGAACCCAGTGAAGCGGTAAAAGCCTATCTCATGCTGGTATAAAAGGGACACACTAAAGGGTGTGCATTTGCTGACTCCGCCTCTGCGGTGTATCAGCCGGTCTGATTCTGTTCGGTGAGAAAGTCATGAATAACCTCGCTCTCTGGTATCGCCGTTTTGGCGAACCTGCGTCCGTACTGCAACCTGAACTCACTGCGCCTGGCGCGCTGAAACCTGGGGAACTGCGGGTGCGTATGCACTATTCCCCGGTCAATGCCTCTGACCTTATCCCCATTACCGGTGCGTATCGTCACCGCACGCCATTACCGGCTGTGGCGGGTTATGAAGGGGTGGGAGAGGTGACTGAAGCGCCTGTAGGTTTCGCGCATCTTCTGGGCAAGCGTGTGCTGCCGCTGCGGGGGCAAGGTACCTGGCAGCAGTATGTTGATTGCCCGGCGGAATATGCGATCCCGGTGCCGGAAGAGGTTCACTCGCACCTTGCCGCGCGGGCATACATTAACCCGCTGGCCGCCAGGATGATGCTGAACCTCTACCCACCGCAGGGGAAACGGGTGCTGCTAACGGCTGCCGGTTCGGATTGCGCTATATTGCTCGGGCAGTGGGCACGCAGCTCCGGGGCGGCAGAGGTATACGGCATTCACCGCTCGCCTGTTCATGGCGAACGGCTGGCTGCGATGGGCATTATCCCGATAGATCAAGGTAATACGGCGATGGTGACCGCCGTCGCCGCGCGTGCGGACGTGGTGTTCGATGCCACGGGCGGTAGCCTGGCAGAAACCCTTCTGAGCCTGATGCCCGAAGAGGGGGTATTTGTCTGTTATGGGCTGCTCAGCGGGCAAACGTTCAGGCAGCAACGGGCCTTTCCACGCGTGGAGTGGTTCCACATTCGCAATTACCTGGATGCGCTGAGCGTGGAGGCGTGGCAGGCGGCGTTCCGGGACATCTGGCCGACGTTGTGTGCAAGCCAGTACAGCGGCGTTACGGTTTATCCGCTGACGCAATGGCAGGCGGCGCTACAGTGCTACCGCCAGGCCGGAAGAGTCAGTAAACCGCTGCTGGATATGAACCTGTAAGCCTCTGACAGACAGGGGCCACGCTTACTTATGGCTCATATCGCTGAGCAAAATGGCGATGCTTTGCCCACCTGCCGTTTGCTCCAGACCAATTTTCACAATGATGGTCAGCGGCACGGAAAGCAACATGCCGACCGGGCCGAGCAGCCAGCCCCAGAAAATCAGGGACAAAAACACCACCAGAGTGGAAAGCCCAAGCCCGCGTCCCATCATTCGCGGCTCCATGATGTTGCCGAAGATCAGGTTAATCACCAGATAGGCCGCCAGTAAAATGAGCGCATCGTAAAACCCGCTAAAGACCAGCACCTGAAGGATGGGCGGAATAGCCGCCAGCACCGAGCCGATATTGGGAATATAGTTAAGCGCAAAGGCCAGCAGCCCCCATACAAACGCAAAACGCACATCCAGCGCGACGAGCATCCCCCAGACAACCAGCCCCGTGACCAGGCTAATGGCCGTTTTCAGCACCAGGTAGCGCGAAACGCTGTCCAGCGCGCGTTGAATCGCGCCCATGCCTTCCACGGGGCGAGTCATTATCTGTTGCAGCTTTGCCGGCAGTTGCGGCACTTCAAGCAGCATGAAGACCACCGTTAAAAACAGCAGGAAAATAGACGTCATGGCATTCGAAAGCTGCGCCAGCAGACTGGTGACAAGGGTCATGGCAGCATTAGGATCGATATACTTCAGCAGCTCCTCAACCGATACCTCAATACCCGCGCGTTGCAGCCAGGGCTCAATTTGCAGCAGCGGGATCACCAGCGATGAACGGTATTTAGGCAGGGTACGTGCCAGCTCGTTCAGGGAGGTTCCCAGATACGCCACCAGCAGCACCATAGCGACAATGATGATGCCAATCAGAAGCGTAATGGCCAGCACGCGGGGAATGCGCAGCCGGACCATGCGCTGAACCAGCGGATTGAGTATCACGGCAATAAAAAGCGCGAGAATAAAGGGCACAATGATGTCCGCCGCAAAACGGACGCCCGTCAGAATGATCACCAACATGCCCAGCATGATGACAATTTTAAGCCCGTTCAGGGTAATGATGGGTTTAGCCATGGAAGTTCCTGAAATAATTCTTTTATTTATAATAGATGCGAATGCTGATTCAATAAACTAACCGAGGTCAAACAGGGTGGGTAAAGAAATGAAAAGACTTTGAGTAAATTCCTGGCTTATGGTACAAATCAGGCGTGTTCAACTACCGAGGACAATTTTCATCCGCAAAGACGAGAAGCAAGATCGCGGATAATTGTAATTTTATGGACAATTTGTTCAGGACGTACATTTCAAAAAACACCGCTGTATTTTCTACCTCCCTCTGCCTTCTGTCTGGTGAGCAACACTGGCGCACCGCGCTATAGTCACGTCTTCTGCCTGAGCTGGCGCTATGCGCTTAGCTGTCTGATTTAATTTCATATTTTTTTGGTTTGCCGTCTGAGGCGAGCCACGATGGATTATATTCTCAAGCAGGAGAAGATCATGTTTTACTGGATTTTATTAGCTCTGGCTATCATCGCTGAAATTACCGGCACCTTGTCTATGAAATGGGCAAGTGTCAGTGATGGCAACACTGGCTTTATTTTAATGCTGGTGATGATTTCACTTTCCTATATTTTCCTGTCCTTTGCGGTAAAGAAAATCGCGCTGGGTGTGGCCTATGCATTGTGGGAAGGTGTCGGTATTTTGTTGATTACGCTGTTCAGCGTCATGTTATTTGATGAGGCGTTATCAACCATGAAAATTGCCGGACTGACGACCCTGGTTGCCGGGATTGTGCTGATTAAATCGGGTACACGTAAGCCGACAAAACAGCCGAAGGAGAAGGCTCATGCAGCAGTTTGAATGGATCCACGCGGCCTGGCTGGCGTTCGCCATTGTGCTGGAAATTGTGGCTAACGTCTTTCTGAAGTTTTCCGATGGTTTTCGCCGTAAGTTTTACGGCCTGCTGTCCATTGCCGCCGTACTGGGCGCGTTCAGTGCGCTGTCGCAGGCGGTAAAAGGCATCGATTTGTCTGTGGCCTATGCGCTGTGGGGCGGGTTTGGTATTGCCGCAACGCTTGCCGCGGGCTGGATCCTTTTCGGCCAGCGTTTAAATAACAAAGGCTGGATAGGGCTGGCGCTACTGTTAGCAGGTATGGTGATGATCAAACTCGCCTGACGAATACAGCCAGTGTTTACGGGCAGCGAAATCCGCTGCCTGTATTACTCTTATAAAAGCATGACGTTGAAGAGGATGGCTGATGTATCTCACCTTAAGCTGGCGCAATATCCCCACCGCAAAAACGCTGTTCGTCATGATATTCATGGCGGGGATCGGCTTAATCGTGTCTGTCGTCGCGTTGCTTTACCTGTCTCTTCATCTTATCAGCACCAAAACCAATGAAATTGATGAACACCGCACCGTGCTTTCGGTTCAGGGGGCGATCCAGACCTCCGTTAACCGTGTCTCCTCGCTGGTGATCGATAATGCCGTCTGGGACGACGCCGTACGTGAGCTTTATAGCCCTAAGCTGGATACCGAATGGCTGTATAATACCTGGGGCGCGGGGTTTAAAATCAATAATCTCTACGACGGGACATTTGTACTGGATGAACATTTCAATGTGCTGTGGGGGGCATTTCAAAGCCAGCCTTTTAGGGAAAAAGATCTCTCATTTTTTGGTTCAGGCCTGAAAGCGCTGATTGATAAGCACCGCAGCGCATTACTCACAGACAAGAATATTTACGCCGGGATCACCCGAACCCGCAACGGCGTGGCGTTTATTGGTATCGGGCTTGTGCGCCCGATGGTAGGGCCGCTCCAGATTAGCGGTGATACGCGCCGTTATCTGGTCATTACCCGCCATCTTAATCCCCAGATTTTGTCCGATCTCGGGGCCACGTTTCAGATAGACCGCCTCAACTATACGCCCAATAAAATCAACGATATGAGTATGCCGCTTAACAGTTCGGCCGGGGAGATTTTGGGCTATCTCAACTGGCAAGCGCGGCTGCCGGGGGCGCAGGCGGCGATGGCGGCATCGTCAGACATCACGCAAATCGTCATTCTGGCGGCTGCCCTGATCTTGCTGTTTATTCTGGTGAGTAGCGTGGGGCTGTATAAGCTTGCCCGGGGGGAAAGTCAGGCCCGGCTGGTGGCACGAACGGACTGGCTGAGCCATTTACCCAACCGACGCGCGTTGATAGAAGCGCTGGATCAGGTCAGCCTGCGCGGTGATATTGACGTGAAAAGCGTGGTCTTTATCGATCTTGATGGCTTTAAGGACGTGAACGATATCTATGGCCACAGCGTGGGTGATGACCTGATCATCGCCATTGCAAAAACCCTGCGTGAACGGGTTCCGCCTGGCGGGATGCTGGCGCGTATGGGGGGCGATGAGTTTGCGATGACCATTGGCGGCGATCGCTCAGAGGCGCAGGCGTCAGCGTTTGCCGGGGCGGTGCTCGACTTCCTGAATGCCCCGATTCGTCTGGGGGATCGCACCATTCATATCAGCGCCAGCATCGGGATCGCCAGTGGAACCCTGATTGAGTGCACCAGCTCCGAGCTGTTCCGTCGCGCTGATATCGCCATGTATCACGCCAAAATGACCGGAAAAGGGCGGATCACCCACTACGATGCAGAGCTCAACAGCGTACGGGAACGGCAGCTGGCACTTGAAAACCAGATCCGTAGCGGCCTTGAACGCGATGAGTTTGATGTCTGGTATCAGCCGATTATTGATGCGCGTAGCCAGAAAATGACCAGCGTCGAAGCCCTGGTGCGCTGGCCACGCCGCCCGGAAGGAGAACTTGGCCCGGACACCTTTATTACGATTGCTGAAACCAGTGGCCTGATTTATAAGCTCGGCCAGTTTGTCCTGCACCGGGCCTGTAGCGATCTGGAGCCTTTTGGCGATTTAAAATTATCCGTCAATATCTCTCCGGCGCAGTTCCGCGACCCTGAATTTGAAGATAAGGTCGCCAACGTGCTGGATATCACCCATTTCCCGGCGAACCGACTCCAGCTTGAAGTCACTGAAACCTATGTTCTGGAAAACCCGGAGCGGGCGCGTTCAGCGATAGTTAACCTGAAAGCGCTGGGTACGGCGGTTGCACTGGATGATTTTGGCACAGGCTATTCAAGCATCGGCTATCTGCGCCGTTTCAATTTTGACACCATCAAAATAGACAAATCGCTGGCCGGGCTGGTGGATAACGATGAACAGGCCGCCGCGCTGGTGAGTGGTACGGTGCGAATTGCTAACGCGCTGGGGATGGCGGTGGTGGCGGAAGGTGTGGAAAACGAAAAACAGATGAAACTCTTACGGCTGGCTGGCTGCGATCAGTTGCAGGGATTCTGGTTCAGCCAGCCGATGCCGATTGAGGCAATTATTGAATTACGTCAGGTCAGACAGTGCTGACCTACTGCTGCGCCAGCGCTTCGAGTCTGTCACGAAAACCGGTAACGGACAACGCGCGGTTATCGGCACGCCATCTGTCTTTAGCGGCAGGAGCAGAGCTTTGAACGCCAATCAGCTGCCAGCCGTTGTCTGTTTTCAGCATCAACGGCGAACCGCTATCGCCCGGTAAGGTATCGCACTGATGTGACAATACGCTGTTTTGCGCCCAGCCCGTGACAATACAGTCTGAATGGGTGTACAGCGTATCCAGGTGATCAACAGGGTAACCCGATTGTGTCACTTTGCGGTCGGCGGCCTTCAGCGCGGCAGTCAGTGCGGCTTTGTCACCGTCAAACAGCGGCAGTGGCGTAATGCCAGACGGCGGATAACGTAACACCACCAGACCAAAATCCCAGGACGCCGCAGCCGGCGGCACAATCCAGCCATCACCATCCGGTTTCAGGCGTTTGCCCAGCGACGGGTCGACACGGCCTTCAATTCCGTGGATCTCATATCGCCACACCCCTTTTTGTGACACAAAGCGCAAGGCAACGGCTTTATCCGGTTTGCCGTTTGGCGGTGTTAACAGACAGTGGCCTGCGGTCAGTGCAAGCTGAGGGGTAATTAAGGTGGCAGTACATAAGTTGCCGCTGGCGGTTTCCAGCTGGCCAATAGCATCCCACGGGGGCTGAGTAGGGTTGGCAACACGCGTACGATCGTCATGGCCAAAAAAAAGCGTCTTTACATCTTTGGCGCTCATGGTGTCATCGCCACCATCATCCGCATGTGAAAAGCCAGAAAAAAGAGTAAACGTTCCCAGTAACAACACTACAGATTTACGCATATCACACTCTGGTGGGGGTAATTATGATTATTAAAAGTGAACCCTATGAAAATACTATAGACGGGACGGCGTTAAAGTGGGAGTAAAATCAGCGTGCTACATTCAGGAAAGATAAAAGTGGCTTGCGATGAGCGCGCATAAAATAAGCAGAATAAGAATGAGCTCAAACCGATAGCGTCGCAGCATACGCCCTCCGGATAAAAAAACGGCGCTGTACCTTTCCGGTTCAGCGCCGGTTTACCAACGTGCCCCGAAGGGCACGGTTAAGCTTGTACTCTTACGCAGCTGGCTGTGCAGCTGGTTTAGCAGCTTCGTGTTTTACTGCTTTTTTGTGATGCTTTTTAGCAGCCTGAGCTTTCTGCTCTACAGCCGGTTTAGCGGCTTTTTTGTGGTGCTTTTTAGCAGCCTGAGCTTTCTGCTCTACAGCTGGCTTAGCGGCTTTTTTGTGGTGCTTTTTAGCAGCCTGAGCTTTCTGCTCTACAGCTGGTTTAGCGGCTTTTTTGTGGTGCTTTTTGGCAGCCTGCGCTTTCTGTTCAGTTGGCGCTGCGGTTGCCGGCGCTGCTGCTTCTTTTTTCACAGCGGCTTTATGATGTTTCTTGTGGTGAACCGCTTTAGCTGGTGCTGCGGTGGTAGTTGCAGCCGGAGCAGCAGCTGGTGCAGGAGTTGCAGTAGTTTCAGCAGCAAATGCAGCAGAAGACAGACCCATAGCAGCGGCAACAACCAGAGCTAATACTTTGTTCATTCTCATACCCTCGAATTTGGTTTTTCATTTAACCCCACTGCGGGGCCGTTGAAAGAACTATATCCCTGTAAACCCGAGGTTTCCGTGAGTGATTGGTATCGGCGTGTAACGTAATGTACAACGGCAGGTGCAAGGTGTACGAACAAGGCAGCACGCGCCTGTTCGTACACCCCGAGGCTTATTTCTTCAGGGCTGCAAGGATGGCAGCGGGTGGCTGGCTGCCTAAGATTGAACGTGATTCAGGTTCGATCACCACCATGAATGGCGTGATGTTAATACCCAGTCTTGCGGCCAGCGCTGATTGCCGCTCGACCAGCGCAGAACAGGCCGGAGTCGAGTCGTTATCGGGTAAAAAACCGGTCATCGCTTTTTGCAGACTTTTCACCTTATCGGCGGAACACCAGACGCGCCCCATGTCTTCAATCACAGAATCACGAATAGAGTCGGGGGCGACGGTCACAAACGACATCGTCAAACCGGCATCCGTATATTGCTTAACGTTTTTCACCACATTGCTACAGTAGATGCACTGGTTATCAATAAACACCAGCAGCTTGTACTTTTCAGCAGGAGCCTGAAACGTGATGGGCTGGAGGTCAGCCAGTGAGTGTGTAATATCGTCGTACGCTTCTTTTGGCGTGTTATCCGTGGCGGCGAAAGTACTCAGACTCGTCGCGCACAGCATGGCTAAGGCCATCGTTTTCATTTTGCCTTTCATCATTCATCCCTTTATTTATTTTTTATGCCTGGCCTGATAACGGTTTAATTCTGGGCCAGAAAAAGAATTATGGCATTAAGCGCAAGCGTCAGTATATGCACAAAATCATATTCTTAGTGCGGAAATTAGGGGGGATTGCCGGAGCGAACTCCGGCAGAATGTATTACAGGTAACGCGCGGTCAGGTGTTCACGGAAATAACGGATATTCAGATCTTCCCCGGTCGCCTGGGTAATTAACTGCGAGGTGCTAAAGCGGCTGCCATGCTGCCAGATATTCTGACGCAGCCAGTCAAACAGGGCAGAGAAATCGCCGTCTGCAACAGATGCCTGAAGCCCGGGCAGCGCGGTTTTCGCGGCGTGGAAGAGCTGTGCGGCGTACATTGCACCGAGAGTGTAAGACGGGAAGTAACCAAAGCCGCCGTCGGTCCAGTGGATGTCCTGCATACAGCCATTGCGGTAGTTGTCTTTGGTGGACAACCCAAGCCAGGCCTGCATTTTCTCATCCCACAGGGCAGGGATATCATCAACTTCAATCTCACCATTAATCAGTGCGCGTTCAATCTCATAGCGCAGCACAACATGCGCCGGATAACTCACTTCATCAGCATCGACGCGAATGTAGCCAGGCTTCACTCGCTGGTTCCAGGCAATAAAGTTCTCTTCGCTAAAGGCGGCCTGGCTACCGAAACGGGCATGTACGGCAGGGAGCAGATGTTTCAGAAACGCGTTACTGCGCCCAAGCTGCATTTCAAAGAACAGGCTCTGGGATTCGTGGATTGCCGTGGATCGCGCCTGTGCGATGGGTTGGCCCGCCCAGGCACGCGGCAGGTTTTGCTCGTAGCGGGCATGTCCGGTTTCGTGAACCACGCCAAACAGCGCGCTCAGCAGTTCGTCTTCATCATAACGTGTGGTGATACGCACATCTTCTGGCACACCGCCGCAGAACGGGTGAGCGCTAACGTCCAGACGACCGGCGTTAAAATCGAAGCCGAGCATTTTCATGGCTTCCAGACCCAGCTCCCGCTGATCGGCGGTCGCGAAAGGGCCTTGTGGCGGGACAAACGACTGTTGTGACTGTTTTTCCACTACCTTCGCCAGCAGGTCTGGCAGCCAGGATTTCATGTCAGCAAACAGCACGTCCAGACGGGCGCTGGTCATATCCGGCTCAAAAATATCCAGCAGGGCATCGTACGGCGAGCAGCCTTTCGCCTCTGCACGCAGGCGGGCTTCTTCCCGGCTCAGCCTGACCACGTCCTTCAGGTTTGCAGAAAAACCCTGCCAGTCATTTGCCGGACGCTGCGAACGCCAGGCGTGCTCACATTTACTGCCCGCCAGAGACTTCGCTTCCACCAGCGATTCCGGCAGCAGGGACGCCTGCTGATAGTGGCGCGTCATTTCACGCAGGTTTGCCTGTTCCACGTCATTCAGATCTTCGCTTTGCGCTGCGGCCAGCCACTCGCCCACTTTCTTGTCTGTCAGGATCTGGTGCTGCAAGACGCTCATCTCAGCCAGGGCTTCACCCCGCGCAGCGCTGCCGCCTGGCGGCATCATGGTGAACATATCCCAGCTGGCGATGGAGGAGAGGTGCGAGAAGCGGGAAAGACGCTGGAAGGTGCGGGTGAGCTCCTGATAAGCAACATTTTTTGGCATAGTTATTGTTCTCGTTCGGTTTGATGTGTCCTGGGAGTTTAACGTGATTTTCAGAGGTTTGATACGAGAGGCGTAGGCCGGGTAAGCGCAGCGCCACCCGGCAAGAAAGACGACACAACAGTCAGAGGCTTAGGTTATTTCAAACGCCGGTGAAGGCTACTCCCCACCAGCAATGCCATACACAGCATCAGCGCAATAAACCCGCCCACGCCGTTCCAGCCGTAGTTATGCCAGAACACACCGCCGAGCGTCCCGGCGATACTGGATCCCAGATAATAGCTGAACAAGTACAGGGATGAGGCCTGGCCTTTGGCACGACGCGCGCGCGGGCCAATCCAGCTGCTGGCGACCGAATGCGCGGCGAAAAAGCCTGCGGAGAAGAGCAGCATCCCGGCGAAAATCAGCCACAGCGAAGAGAACAGCGTCATCAGCAGGCCGAGCAGCATCACGCCGGTTGAGACCAGCATGACCGGGCCACGGCCAAAACGTGCGGTCATTGCCCCGGCTTTAGGGGAACTCCAGGTGCCGGTGAGATAGGCAACAGAGAGCAGGCCAACCACCGCCTGGCTGAGATGCCACGGAGAGAGCATCAGCCGATAACCAATGTAGTTGAACAGGGTCACGAACGAACCCATCAACAGAAAACCGGTCAGGAACAGCCGCGGCAGCCCTTTATCGCGCCAGTGCAGACGGAAGTTGATAAACAGCGTTTTCGGGCGCAGGGATGTCGGGCGGAAATGGCGTGATTCCGGCAGAATTTTCCAGAACATCAGCGCAGAGGCCAGGGCAAAGCAGCCAATGACCGCCAGCGCAATACGCCAGTTAAAGAAGTCCGTGAACACCCCGCTCAGCAAGCGTCCGCTCATGCCGCCGATCGAGTTCCCGCTGATATACAGCCCCATTGAGAAGGCGACAAAACTGGGGTGGATCTCTTCGCTGAGGTAGGTCATCCCGACCGCGGCGACTCCGCTAAGCGATAGTCCAATCAGGGCGCGCATCACCAGGATGCCGTGCCAGCTGGTCATCATGGTTGAGAGCAGCGTGCAGACAGAGGCCAGCATTAATGCCGTTACCATGACCTGCTTGCGGCCAATGGCATCTGAAAGTGGCCCGGTAAACAGCAAACCGATAGCCAGCATCCCGGTGGAAATAGAGAGTGAAATACTGCTGCTGGCAGGGGATACGCCAAATTCATGGGACAAAACCGGCAGAATAGGCTGAACACAATACAGCAGGGCAAAGGTTGCCAGGCCTGCCGAGAAGAGCGCCAGCGTGACGCGCATAAATTGAGGAGTACCACGTTTAATGAACTGAACCGGCTGTGATGCTGGGGGTAGATTATCGATGTCGCTTGCCGGCGCGATATCAATGGTTGTTGTACGACTCACACAGTTTCCTTGCTTAAACATCCCCGTGATTGGCTGGTGACGGGTATGACCACATGTTCAGGGTAGGAAAATGTAAATATTCTGTCTAATATATTAATAATCTCAAATGATACTTTAAAGATATGAATATCGAACTGCGTCATCTGCGCTACTTTATTGCGGTGGCCGAAGAGCTGCATTTTGGTCGCGCTGCCGCCCGCCTGAACATCTCTCAGCCCCCGCTAAGCCAGCAAATTCAGATCCTCGAACAGCAGATTGGGGCACGCTTACTGGCGCGGACCAACCGCAGTGTGAGTCTGACGGCGGCGGGGAAACAGTTTCTTATCGACAGCCGCCAGATCCTGAGCATGGTCGATGACGCTGCAGCCAGAGCTGAGCGGCTCTACCTGGGGGAGGCCGGTGAATTGCGTATCGGTTTTACCTCATCGGCCCCGTTTATCAGCGCGGTATCGGCCACGCTGTCGTCGTTTCGCCGTCATTTTCCGGATGTCCATCTCCAGACCCGTGAAATCAACACCCGCGAACAAATTGCCCCGCTGAATGAAGGCTCGCTCGACCTGGGCCTGATGCGAAACACCCAACTGCCGGACTCGCTTGAGTGGCAGGTAATCCTGCGCGAGCCGCTGATGGCGATGATCCCGCATGACCATCCGCTTGCCTCTCGCCCCTCTGTTTCGCTGGCAGAACTGGCTAACGAGCCGTTCGTCTTTTTCGACCCGCAGGTGGGTACCGGGCTGTATGACGACATCCTGGGGTTAATGCGCCGTTACGGACTTACCCCGACAATGACGCAAGAAGTGGGCGAGGCGATGACCATTATTGGCCTGGTAGCCGCCGGGCTTGGCGTTTCAATCCTTCCGGCCTCATTTAAGCGGGTACAGTTGCGTGAAATGCGCTGGGTAGCCATTGAGGAAAAAGATGCCATTTCAGAGATGTGGCTGGTATGGTCAAAACACCGGGAACTCAGTCATGCGGCACAGCGTTTCAAAACGCAGCTGATGACGGCGTCGCGGGGGCGAAATGTATAAGGAAAGTGGGCAAAAATGTGCAGTAAATCACATGGCTAAGTAAATATTTGACGAGCACCATTGAAGTGCTTCACCATAGCCCACAGTTTATTTCGAAGCTCGAAAATAAGGGAGTACGAGGTGGTTGCTGATAGTCAGCCAGGGCACATTGATCAGATTAAGCAGACCAACGCTGGCGCGGTTTATCGCCTGATTGATCAGCTTGGTCCGGTTTCGCGTATCGATCTCTCGCGCCTGGCACAACTGGCACCTGCCAGTATTACCAAAATTGTTCGTGAAATGCTGGAAGCACACCTGGTTCAGGAGACAGAAATTCAGGAGCCAGGCAGCCGTGGCCGCCCTGCGGTGGGGCTGGTAGTGGAAACTGAGGCGTGGCACTACCTGTCGCTGCGTATCAGCCGTGGCGAAATTTTCCTCGCTCTGCGCGATCTGAGCAGCAAGCTGGTGGTTGAAGACCGTCTGGAGCTGCCGCTCGATATCGATCAGTCCCTCCTGGACGCTATTCTTACGCATATTGACCAGTTCTTTATTCGCCATCAGCAGCGTCTTGAGCGTCTGACGGCGATTGCCATCACCATGCCAGGTATTATCGATACGGAAAACGGCATTGTGCACCGGATGCCGTTTTACGATGGTGTCAAAGAGATGCCGCTTGGCGAAGTGCTGGAAAACCACACCGGCGTGCCGGTCTACATTCAGCATGATATCAGTGCCTGGACGATGGCTGAGGCGCTGTTTGGTGCATCCCGCGGCGCACGCGATGTTATTCAGGTGGTTATCGATCATAACGTGGGTGCCGGGGTTATCACCGACGGTCGCCTGCTTCATGCCGGAAGCAGCAGCCTGGTGGAAATTGGCCATACCCAGGTCGACCCTTATGGAAAGCGCTGCTACTGCGGTAACCACGGGTGCCTGGAAACCATCGCCAGCGTTGAAAGCGTGCTGGAGCTGGCGCAGGTGCGGCTTAGCCAGTCGATGAGTTCGACGCTGCATGGTCAGCCGTTAACGGTGGATGCCCTGTGTGCAGCGGCGAGGCAGGGCGATCTGCTGGCAAAAGATATTATCACCGGTGTCGGCAATAACGTCGGCCGTATTCTCGCCATCATGGTGAATTTGTTTAACCCGCAAAAGATATTGATTGGCTCACCGCTCAGCCAGGCGGCAGACATCCTGTTCCCGGCTATCTCTGATTGCATTCGTCAGCAGTCGCTCCCGGCATACAGTAAGAATATCGTGGTTGAAAGCACCCAGTTCTCTAATCAGGGAACCATGGCCGGTGCGGCGCTGGTAAAAGATGCCATGTACAACGGTTCGTTACTGATTCGTTTGCTCCAGGGCTAACTCATTTCCACAGATGTAAGAAAAATTGCGCTATCTCAAGCCGGGTAGCGTATGCATCCCGTAGACTTCCCCCACTGAATTATTTACCTGGTTTATATTTTCGAAGCATCACCAGGAGGTGGGATGAGTCATGCTTAAGCGTTTCTTTGTAACGGGTACCGATACCTCTGTCGGAAAGACCGTTGTGTCCCGCGCTTTGCTGCAAGCCCTGGCGGCAAACGGTAAATGTGTTGCAGGGTACAAACCGGTCGCAAAAGGCAGTAAAGAGACGCCTGAAGGACTGCGTAATAAAGATGCGCTGGTCCTGCAAAGTGTCTCAACGCTGGAATTGCCGTATCACGCCGTGAATCCTATCGCGTTAAGCGAAGATGAGAGCAGCGTGGCGCACAGCGGCCTTATCAATTACACCCTGTTGTCAGACGGCCTGGCAAACCTGAGCGAAAAGGTTGACCACGTTGTTGTCGAGGGGACGGGCGGCTGGCGCAGTCTGATGAACGATTTGCGTCCGCTGTCAGAATGGGTTGTTCAGGAACAACTGCCGGTCATTATGGTGGTGGGCATTCAGGAAGGGTGTATCAACCATGCATTGTTGACTGCTCAGGCGATTGCCAATGACGGCCTGCCATTAGTGGGCTGGGTCGCAAACCGCATCAACCCGGGGCTGGCGCATTACGCCGAAATCATCGATGTGCTGAGCAAAAAGCTGCCGGGGCCATTAGTTGGCGAGCTGCCTTATCTGCCCCGCGCCGAACAGCGCGAGCTATCGCAGTATATCAATCTCTCCGCGCTCGGTAGCGTGTTGTCCGTAGATAGAGTCGTGGCGTAACGTCCTCGACAGCACCGAGGCCATTACACACGCAACCAGTAAACCGGGCAGCAGCGAATACTGCCCGGTCATTTCGCAGACCATCAGGGCCGACATGATCGGCGCATGTGTGGTGGCCGCCAGCAGCGTTGCCATTCCCGCTAACCCCAGCAAAATCGCGGTTTCTGAACCAGGGAACCACAGCGCGAAGATCTGCGCAAACAGCATTCCTGTCGCCATACCGACGAACAGCGTCGGGGTGAACACCCCGCCCGGTGCGCCCGATCCGCTGCTTGCCAGCACCGCCAGCAATTTGCAGATAAAGACTCCGGCAATCACCGCCAGCAACGGCGGTGACAGCAGAAATGCCTGTACCACGCTGTAGCCATTACCCCAGACTTTTGGCGTCAGGAGCGACAACAGGCCGACTATCAGGCCGCCAAGCGCAAGCTGGAACGGTGGCGAGAGCTTGAGCCGCAGAAAAAGAGCGTGGCTGGCGTCCATCAGCCACATCAGCAACGGGCCACACACGCCTGCCAGCAGTCCCATCCCCAGCATGAGGGCATAATCCATGGCGGTCAGCGTTTCGCTAAGATGCACCTCATAGAGCGTGCTGGCGCCCGGGCTGAGCAGGCGCGTGGTGAGCAACGCCACAACGGCCGCAATCACCACCGGGCCAAGTGAGGCCAGCATCAGCGTGCCAAACAATATCTCGGCGATGAACAGGCTTCCGGCCAGCGGCGCGTGGTAGGCGCTGGCCATCCCGGCAGCGGCACCGCAGGCAATCCACAATTTCCATTCTGATTTCGGGGTGAAGCGTTGGGCAAAAAACGATGCGGCAAGCGCTGCGAGCAGGATCATCGCACCTTCACGGCCGATGGCGCTGCCGCTGGATACCACCAGCAATGATGCCAGCGATTTAACAAGGCTGGCGCCGTAGTCGAACTGCCCGTCACCCGTTTCGAGGGCTTCCATGTAATCGGTAGGTGCCTGAGGGCGTTGCGCGGTCAGGCGTTGCCATCCCCAGAGCAGTAACCCTGCCGCCAGCCCGCCCAGTGCTGGCGTGAGCGCCCGTCGCCAGGGGGAAAGTTCACCCGCAGCATTCACCAGGCTACCGCTCTGGTTACCCAGAAACAGCCATTCGAGCAGGAACATCGCGTGGCGAAAAACAGCCACGGCCAGTGCAGCCAGCACGCCTGTCAGGGTGGCAATCAGGAGCCGGCGAAACATGGCGCGAATGTCGGGGTAAGTATGAAGACGTTGCATGGAGCACGCATAAACGGGAAAGATACAATATTGTGATGGGAAATCGCGAGGTTAGCAAAAGGTATGCGTGCGAAAAAAAAACCGGGCATTGCCCGGCCCGGTATTAGCTCTCGCTGGAAATATTCAGCGCCCGACGTGTACGGCCTGAGCTCAGGTATTCCGCAATGTAATCCTGAGAAATTTCGCCGTTATAGCGTCCATCCTCATCGACAATCGGCATCCAGCTGGCGTTGCTCTCGTACAGACGGGACAACACCACGCGCAGGTTATCTTCGGCTTTGCCGGTCATGCGGAACGGGTGGAGGATATCGCGGCATGTTCCGCTGGCATTACGCGCTTCACGGCGCTTCACAAAGCCCAGCGGTTTGCCCTGGTCATCCACCACGGTAATGGCGCGGATATCGTTGTCATCCATTGTGGCAAAGGCCTCTGGCAGTGGTGTTGCTTCACGCGCCGTGATGGTGGGCTGCTGATCGGTCACATCACCGGCAGAAACCAGCAGCAGGCGCTTCAGGGTTCTGTCCTGCCCGACAAACGAACCGACAAACTCATTCGCCGGTTTCGCCAGCAGCTCGTCCGGGCTGGCGCACTGAACAATCCGCCCCTGGCGGAAGACGGCGATCCGGTCGCCAAGTTTCAGCGCTTCATCGATATCGTGGCTCACCAGCATGACCGTCTTTTTCAGCTTACGCTGCATCTCCAGGAACTGGTTCTGGATCACCTCACGGTTAATCGGGTCGACGGCGCCGAACGGTTCATCCATCAGCAGCACCGGCGGATCTGCCGCCAGGGCGCGGATCACGCCGATACGCTGCTGTTGCCCGCCGGACATTTCACGCGGATAGCGGTTCAGGAACTTATGCGGATCCATCGCCACCATGTCCATCAGCTCTTGCGCGCGGGTTTTGCAGCGGGCTTTGTCCCAGCCCAACATGCGCGGCACCACGGTAATGTTCTCTTCAATGGTCATATTCGGGAACAGACCGATCTGCTGGATGACGTAACCAATGTTGCGGCGCAGGGTGACGGTATCCATGGCGCTGGTGTCTTCGCCGTTGATGAGGATCGTCCCGCTGCTCGGGGCAATCAGGCGGTTAATCATCTTCAGGGTGGTGGTTTTCCCGCACCCGGAAGGGCCAAGCAGGACGCACATTTCCCCTTCGGGGACGTTCAGGTTGACGTTGTCGACAGCCTTCACGGTCTGCCCATGTTTCTGTGAAAAGTGTTTGCTGAGGTTTTCCAGTTTTATCATTATCGAATCCCCTTCGGAGTCAGCACGACCTGGAGGCGATGCAGCAGCCAGTCGAGCACAATTGCTAAAAGACAAATCATCAGTGCGCCCGCAATCAACATTCGGATATCGCTGCCGCCAATGCCGTTAAGCAGCAGCAGGCCCAGCCCGCCCGCGCCGATGACGGCGGCAATCGCCATGACCCCAATGTTCATCACCACGGCGGTGCGGATCCCGCCGAAAATCACCGGCAGCGCCATCGGAATTTCGACCCAGCGCAGGCGCTGCCAGAAGGTCATACCGATGCCGCGTCCTGCTTCCCGCAAACCCGGCGGCAGGCTGTCGAGCGCGGTGTGAGTGTTACGCACAATCGGCAGTAACGAGTAAAGGAACACCGCCGTAATGGCGGGCAGGGCACCAATACCCTGACCGATCAGCGAAAAGAGCGGGATCATCAGGCCGAACAGGGCAATAGACGGAATGGTCAGCACAAGCGTGGCAACACCGAGCACGGGCGTGGCCAGCCATTTATGGCGGACAATTAAAATACCCAGCGGCACGCCCGTGATGATGGCTAAGCCAACGGCGAGCGCCACCAGCCACAGGTGCTGTAGCGTCAGGGTTAACAGGTAGCTCCAGTTATCAAGGATGTAATGAACGGTATCCATAGCGCCTCCTACAGCATCTGTTTGCTACGCAGGAAATCACGGGCGACCTGCTGCGGTGACTGATGGTCGATATCCACCTTCTTATTCAGTTCGGTGATAGCGTCGTTGTTGAGCTGGGCAGAGAGGGTGTTGAGCGCCTCTTCCAGCCCGGGATTGGCCGCCAGCGTGTCTTTGCGCACCACCGGAGTCACCGCGTAGCTCGGGAAGAAGCCTTTATCGTCTTCCAGTACCTTCAGGTCGAAACCCTTCACGCGCCCGTCGGTGGTGTAAATCAACCCGGCATCGACAAAGCCATCGCGCACGGCGTTATAAACCAGCCCCGGATCCATCTGACGGATTTGCGGGCGATCCAGCGCCATGTTGTACGCCGCCTGTAGGGGCTTCATCCCGTCGCTGCGCCCGGCAAATTCCAGGTCTAAGCCCAGCAGCCAGTTGTTGTCCGGGTCGGTTTTGCGGATCTGCTCAATCTTCGCCACCAGCTCCGACATAGTATTGATGTGCTCGGCCTCGGCGCGCTTGCGTTGCATAGCAAAGGCATAAGTGTTGTTCATATTCGCGGGTTTGAGCCAGACCAGACCGTGCTTCGCGTCCAGGCGTTTTACCGTCTCGTAAGACTCCTGCGGTGACATGCGTTTGTTGATGTGGTTAAAGATGATGAGGGAGGTACCGGTGTACTCCCAGGTCATATCAATCTGCTTATTGATCATCGCATTGCGGGAAATCACCGTTGCAATATTGGTTTGCGGCTGCACCTGAAAACCTTTCTTTTGCAGGTATTGCACCGTCATGGCCGACAATATGTGCTGCTCGGTAAAGCTCTTGGTCGCCAGTATCAGCGGGGCGGCAAGCGTCTGGCTGGAGAACAGCGCCGCAGCACACAGGGCCGTGAGGCCGGAAAGTAATCTCATAAAAGCTCCTTGTTATTGTTATCGAGCGAGATGCGGGCTCATTATGCGACCCAGCGCGGCCAGTAAGGTATCCAGAATCAGGGCGAAGAGTGCGGTCGCCACCGCGCCCAGGATCAGCGTCGGGAAGTCGTTAAGGTAGATGCCGGGGAAAATCAGCTCGCCGTAGCTGCTGGCACCAATCAGGAAGGCCAGCGGCGCAGTACCGACGTTGATCGCTGTCGCAATGCGAATACCGGAGAGCATCACCGGCCAGGCGTTAGGGATTTCGACCTGAAGCAGGCGCTGCCACCGGGTCATCCCGATGCCGTTCGCGGCTTCCAGCAAGGATGCTGGCACCGAGCACAATCCGGCGTAAGTGTTACGCACAATCGGCAGCAGAGACGCCAGGAACAGCGCGATAACGGCGGGTTTATCGCCAATGCCGATCACCACCATCGCCAGTGCCAGCACGGCCAGCGGCGGCAGGGTATTGCCGACGTTAAAGATTTGCATCACGTATTCGGCTATCCCGCGTGCTGCGGGGCGGCTTAGCAAGATCCCGCTTGGGATGCCGATCAGCAGAGCGAAGAACATCGACGAGAAAACCAGTATCAGGTGCTGTTGCCCGAGGTAGATCAAATCAATCTGGCGCGCTTTGATTGTTTCAGGCCCGATGCCCCAGGTCAGAAGGGCAAGTATTGCGATAATGGCGGCGATAAAAAGCAGAGAACGTTTTAGTAATGACGCGTGCATTGCGGTGTGTCTCCCTGTGCTCATGCGTTATAGCAACCACCGGTTGCCTGTTGTTATGCCATGTTTTGGCAGGGGTAGTTGAGCTATAGCAAGGGACCGGGAAGGGTTCCAGCGAAGGGGGAAAATCAGTAACCCTATGATTAATGAGTAAACCTAATGTCAGGCCAGATGGGGTAAGGGCTGGCTATGGGAGAGGCAGAATAGTCCTAAAGACGAAAATGAAATGTGACACTGTCACATATTGGGCCGCGCGCCCGGTGTGCGGGCAACGCGTTTTACCTTACAACGTGCCGGAATTGCTCCATTCCTGCCAGATTTTCTCCAGCCCTTCGCGGTAGCTAGTGACGGCAAAATCGGGAAAGCGCTGTTTAAATTTTGCTGACTCAAACAGGTTATCAAATTCATACCTCGGCAGCAGTTCACGAATTTCACGGGCGCCCTTCGACACTAACCCCGCCGCAGTAAATGCCAGTTTGCTGATGACGCTGTAATCCGCCTGCTGGCCGAAGATGTCACAGGCAAGCGTGACAAACTGCTGGTAGGTGAGACGGTCATCGCAGCAGGGCAAATGCCAGCTCTGTCCGTAGGCGTCGGGCGTATTGCCCAGAACCGCCAGCGCGCGGCTGGCGTCAGGTGTCCATATGAGCGTGCGGAGTTTATCGTCACGTACCGGAACACGCGGCTGTTTGCCGCTTTTGAGCTTGTCGAGGATCAGCGCATTGGTGAAGCTTTGCGTCTTACCGGGTCCGTAGAACTCGGGCGCACGGCCGATGAGAACGGGGATTTCTGCACGTTTCATCTCATCAAGCACCTTGTCAGCCATCGCAGCCCGCACTTTTCCTTTTCGCCCGCGCGGGGCAAAGCGCGTCTCTTCGGTTTGCGGTGCGTTGCTCTGGGGGTACATATAGGTATTGTCAAAATAGACGAATTTCGCCCCGGCCATTCGGGTGGCTTCAAGCGCGTTTATCAGCATGGCCGGGAACTGTCGCTCCCACAGGGCGGAGTCGGGCGGCAAACCCGCGGCAAAATAGACCGTATCGCTACCTTTCACCGCGTTCCGGGTTTGCTGCGCATCAAGCAGATCGGCGGCAAACGTCATGTCGCTGTCGTTAACTTTCTGCGGATGACGGCTGACCAGTCGCAGGTCATCGGTGTAATTGCGCTTTAACTCGCGGGCCAGTTCGCGGGCAATTTGCCCGCTGGCACCCAGAATGGTTTGCATTTCAGCTCCTCAGTGAAAACTTATATCGCGATCGTCAGTTGACCGTGCAAAAAGTATAAGTTTAAAGTGAACTTTAAGGTCAACAGGCAAGAGCGGATGAAATGAAAATTGGCGAGCTGGCAAAAATGACGGGAATTACGCCATCGCGTATTCGTTTTTACGAAGCGGAAGGCCTGCTTCCGAGACCTTCGCGACAAGGCAACGGGTATCGCACCTATTCTTTGCAAGCGGCAAATCTGCTGAAGATTATCGACAACGCGCAGCGCACCGGTTTTTCACTTGAGCAAATTCGCCGCTTTCTGCCCCAGCCGCAAAAACAGTGGGATCATGAGGGACTGATCCAGTCCCTGAACACACGTATTGCGGAAATTGAGACGATGCAGAAGCAACTCGAGGAGAACAAACAGGCTCTGCTGAACCTGGCCGCCAGTATCACGAACCGGCCTGACGAGATCTCCTGCGACGATAATATGCAACGTTTACTGGGGCAGTTGCTTTAACAGCGAACGGTGTTTATTCCACCTGTAAGGCATATTCTTTGCGCGCACTCTGCCATGCAATCAGCGCAAGCCCGAGCGCAATAACCGACAGGATAGCGCCAGCCCAGTTGGGTGATGCCAGGCTAAAACCGGCCGAGATGGCGGCACCGCCCGCCCAGGCACCCATCGCATTCCCAAGGTTGAACATGCCGATATTAACGGATGCCGCCATTGTGGGGGCACCGGCATGGCTTGCGCGATCCATCACCAGTTTCTGAATCGGTGACACTGTCGCAAAACCGAAGGCCGCCATCAGGAATACAGAGCCTGCCGCGACAATCTGGTTATCGACGCCCGCCCAGAACACCATCAGGACAATTCCCTGAGCGGCGAGGGTGACGAAAAGGGTGCCAAACAGCGAACGGTCCGCAAAGCGTCCACCGATCCAGTTTCCGACTGCCAGCCCAAGGCCAAACAGGACCATCAGCCAGGCGACGCCACCGGCAGAAAAACCGGCTTCTTCGACCATCATCGGCGCGATGTAGGTAATGGAGGTGAAAAAAGCGGCTGGCCCGAACACGGTAATGCCCATCACCAGCAATACCTGAGGATCAACAAACGCCCGCAGCTCCGTTTTCAGGGCGATCGGCTTACCTTTCTCGATGCGCGGCACCAGCAGGGCAATGCTGGCAATAGTGACCAGACCAATCCCGGCAATCACCCAGAAAACCAAACGCCAGCTGAATGTCTGAGCAAGCCAGGTTCCCACCGGGACACCCACCAGATTGGCCAGCGTCAGCCCGGAAAACATAAAGGCAATAGCGCTGGCCTGACGCCCTGGCGCAACCAGCGAAGCCGCAATAATCGAGCCGATACCAAAAAAAGCACCGTGGTTGAAGGAGGTGATTATCCGGCCCGTCACGGCAAGGGACAGCGTCGGGGCGAGTGCGGTGATGATGTTGCCGAGCGTGAATATGAGCGCCAGGCCCATCAGCATGGTTTTACGCGGAACGCGTGAACCCACAATGGTCAGCAGCGGCGCCCCGATAAACACGCCGAGCGCGTAGGAGGTGGCCATTTGCCCGGCAGCGGGAATGCTGACAGCAAATTCAGCGGCGATTTGTGGGAGGATCCCTGCGATAACGAATTCGGTAAGACCGATCCCGAATGCGCCGATGGCGAGGGCGAAAAGTGCGACAGGCATGTTAACTCCGGTAATGATTGCAGGATGAATGCTATTAAGTAGAATCGAGTATATTCATATTTTTATTCTGCAATCGAGGCTGTATGGGTGACGTTGATAAAGAAAAAGATGGCATTAAGCCGGTGAGACACAAACCGGCGGATCTTGATGCGATTGACCGAAAAATATTAGGCGCGCTGGCGGAAGATGCCGGGCGGAGTTACGTCGAGCTGAGTGAAATTGTTCATCTTTCAGCCCCGGCGGTTCACGACCGTGTGAAGCGCCTGAAACGCGACGGGGTAATTAAAAACACGGTTGCGGTGCTGGATGGCTGCAAGCTTGGCAGGACGTTACTGACCTTTCTGGTCATCGACACCAGTACCTATAAAGCCACCCGGGATCTGCTCCAGTTCACCAGCCGAAAAGAGGTTGAAGAGCTGCATACTGTCGCCGGGGATGGCTGCGTGCTGATTAAGGTGCGGGCTGCCGATACCGAATCGCTGGAGAACTTCCTGATGGAAATTCAGAGTGTTGACGGCGTGCGTTCCGTGCGCAGTTATATCGCGCTCTCTACCTTCCTGGAGCGCGGGCCGTCTCCGGACTGATTTGCGGCAATCAGAAGACGGCGCATTAGAATTACACCATCCCGTTATTGCCGTGGCGTAAAAATGCCGGACGCTGGTTAAGGCGCGCAAACCAGGCATCGATGGCCGGGACAGAAGGGTGCTCGAACGGCGTCATTTTCCAGCGGTTTACCGACAATCCCAGCACGATATCCGCAAGGGTAAAGGTATCACCCGTCGCCCACGCCCCTGTGCGCTGGAGCTGTTGTTCAAGGATACCAATGCAGTGGTTCCACTCTTTAATGCCTGCGGCAATGCGGTCTGGATCGTTATAGTCCGGGTTCTTGCGTGCCAGCGCCGGGAAGACGTAGCGCCAGGCGTTGTTGAATTCCGTGGCTTGCCAGTCCATCCAGTGTTCGACATTTGCGCAGGCTTTTGGCTCAGAAGGGAGCAGATCGTCGCGCCCGGCTTTGCGCGCCAGATAGCGGCAAATGGAGTTGGACTCCCACAATACAAAATTGTCATCAATCAGCACCGGCACCATCGCGTTCGGGTTCAGGGCGCGAAATTCTTCCGTTTCCGTTGAGGCAAAACCGATGCCGAAATCTTCCTGTTGATAGTCCAGTCCGGCTTCTTCACAGGTCCAGAGTACTTTGCGAACGTTTATCGAGGTGGTTTTGCCGAGGATCTTGAGCATGGTGCAGGTGTCCTTTATGGGATGAATTCATTCAGACAATAGGCCAGATTGCGTTTTTGCCGCAAAGCTACCAGAAATGGCAGAGTACAACGGGAAGGGCAAACTAACGGTTCCTTCACGGATATGTTGCGTGTTTTATGCACATCCCCGAGCAAGGCTCCAACCTGTCAGGTTAGCTCACCTTTGCCGTGACGTGAAAAAGGTCAGTACAACGGCACTCAGCAGTAACAGGGCACTCATTGCAAAGGTGCTCTGCCAGCCGGAATGGTCGAACACCATGCCACCCACCGTTGAGCCCAGCGCAATGCAGAGCTGGATCACGGCAACCATCAGCCCACCGCCTGCCTCTGCGTCATCGGGTAGAGTCCGGGCAAGCCATGTCCACCAGCCTGTTGGCGCCGCCGTTGCCAGCATCCCCCAAACGGCGGAGAGCACTGCCACCATCCACACGCTGTGTCCGGCCAGGATTAACGCGCCAGCAATGGCTGCCATCAGAAGCGGGATCGCCATTAACGTCGGGTAAAACGCGGCGTTCAGAACCCGGGCAACGATCAACGTGCCAATAAAACCCGCGATACCGATGGCGAGCAGGATCAGCGATAAGCCGGAAGGGCTGATACGGATGACGTTTTCCAGGAATGGCCGGATATAGGTAAATAACGCAAACTGTCCCATAAAGAACAGGCCACAGGCCATCAGCCCTATACCAACCACGTGCTGGCGGAACAGGCGAAACACACTTCCGCGTGGGCTCTGATGACTCTTCATGTCAGGCAGGCTAAAACACTGCCAGATAACGGCGACGATGGCGACAGGTACCAGACACAGAAAGGCACCGCGCCAGCCAATGGTCGCACCGAGATAGCTGCCAAGCGGGGCGGCGATGACCGTCGCCAGCGCGTTACCGCCGTTGAAGATGGCCAGCGCGCGGGATACCTGATGTTGCGGCACAAGACGGAGTGCCGTTGCGGCGGACATCGACCAGAATCCGCCGATCGCGATGCCGATGAGCGCACGGCCTGCCATATACACCAGATAGCCAGTCGCGAAGGCAATAATAATCCCCGATATCGCCATCAGCATCGTCATGCCCAGCAGCAGATATTTGCGATTCAACTTCCCGGCAAGTTGAGAAAGGCTCAGGCTGGTCAGTACCGCCAGCGCACCGGAGATGGCAATCCCCTGACCTGCGACCCCCTCTGTCACCCCCAGATCCCGGGCAATGGGGGTGAGCAGGCTGACGGGCATAAATTCCGAGGCGATCAGGACGAACACGCACAGGGTCATGGCAAAAATACCGCCCCAGTGCGCAGGCTCAGCGTTTGCTGATGAGGTGTGGTTCAGTGTGGACATAGTCAGATTTCACAAAGAGCCACCCGTAAAAACGGGTGGCATAGCAGGTTATTTCAGGCTGGTTTTGAAGAACTGCTCAAAGCGGGTAAACGGAATTTTTCCGGCAACGTTGTCGTAGAGATCAACATGGTTTGCGCCCGGGACAATCACCAGTTCTTTCTGTTTGCTGCCTACGGCGTTGAACGCATCTTCGGCAAAATAGCGGGAGTGCGCTTTCTCACCGGTGACGATAAGCGTCGGGATGGTTATCTCTTTGGCATAACTCAGCAGCGGCATGTTCATAAAGGATAACGGCGTTGTCGCCGTCCATGCGCCGGTTGAGTTGACGGAACGCGCATGGTAGCCACGCGGCATCCGGTAGTAATCAAAGAACTCTTTCAGCACCGGATGCGGGTTTGCAGGTAATGACTCCGGCAGGATACGGTCGGCAGCGCTCACCTTACCGTTCTCATCGACATAAATGTCATGGCCCGCATGGGCGAATGTGCCGCTTTCGGCATCTTTCCAGCGCTGCTCGTTCAGATACTGCAACACGGCATGGCGGTCCGACGTGGTGTAGCGATCTTTCCCGTCGCCCACACCGTGACCCATGGCGCGGCTCATGTCATACATTACGCTGGTGGCGACCGCTTTCACGCGGGTGTCCATGGATGCCGCGTTGAGCGCCATGCCGCCCCAGCCGCAGATGCCGAGGATACCGATACGGTTCCGGTCCACCTCTTCCTGAATACCGAGGAAATCCACCGCCGCGCTAAAGTCTTCGGTGTTGATATCCGGGGAGGCAACGTTGCGTGGCTGGCCGCCGCTTTCGCCCGTATAGGACGGGTCGAACGCCAGGGTCACAAATCCGTTTTCAGCCAGAGTCTGCGCGTACAGGCCGCTGGACTGCTCCTTAACCGCGCCAAACGGCCCACTGACGGCAATTGCCGCCAGTTTGCGGTCGCCACGATCTTTAGGAAGATACAAATCTCCCACCAGGGTTATCCCGTAGCGGTTCTGGAATGACACCTTGCGATGGTCGACCTTATCACTTTCGGCGAAGGTTTTGTCCCAGGTGGTCACCATTGATACAGGGGCGTTTGGGTTGGTGGTTTCTGCATAACTCATTGTTGTAACTCCACTTAATGATGCACAGAGCAGCATCGCAACTGACAGTTTTTGAGTGAATGTTTTCATAAGAGGTACCGTGTGTTGTTGTGATGCGGCCATTATAGTTAGCAGAAATAGTGCTGATTAGAGGGCTAAAACTGCTAGGATTCATATCATGTTGTTATAAATCCGGGTGTGGGATGGCGAAGCGGGAAAACTACAATGAGCTGTACCTGTTTATGCAGGTGGTGCGGGAAGGGAGCTTTACGGCCGCCGCGCAGCGGCTTGGGCTGGCACAATCCGGGATCAGTCGTTCGGTGCGCGAACTGGAAGCGCGGCTGGGCGTTCAGCTGCTGGTACGCACCACACGAAAACTGTCCCTGACTCAGGCCGGCGAGCAGCTTTATCGCACCACTGAATCGGGATTTGATGCGCTCGATAACGGCCTTGCCACCCTGGCGCATTTTCGCGAGACACCCTCCGGCACGGTGCGTATTAATGCCAGCCAGCACGCTATCGACAAATGTCTGCTGCCGAAACTGGCGGTATTTAAGCAGCGCTACCCGGATATTCGGCTGGAGCTAATGAACGAGAGCCGCTTTGTCGACATCATCGCCGAGCGGTTTGATGCGGGCGTGCGGCTGGGGCCGGAAGTGGGGCAGGGAATGATCGCTGTACGTATCACGCCCGATATGGAGATGGCGGTGGTGGGCACGCCGGAGCACTTTCGCCGCTACGGCTTCCCGCAAACGCCTGCCGAACTGACGGCTCACCCCTGCATTGCTTACCAGTTTGCCGACGGCAGTCTTTACCACTGGGAACTGGTGCAGGACGAGAAAACAATTACCCATCGGCCAGAAGGACAGTGGGCGTTATCCGACAGCTATATGGAAGCCGAAGCCGCACGGCTGGGTCTGGGGCTGGCGTATGTGCCGGTAGAGCTGGTGGAGGACGACCTTGAGCGCGGCACGCTTATCCGGGTGTTGCTACGCTACAGCCTGCGCATGGAGGGGCTGTTCCTTTACTACCCGCATCGCAACGTGTCGCCCGCGCTGAGAGCGGTGATCGATACGCTGAAAATGTAGGCCGGGCAAGTGCAGCGCCCCCGGCATGGCTGCCGTTCTGGAAGGCGCCTCGCAAAGCGTAAAGTAACCCTGTGTAATTCAGGGTTATCTCTTTTATTCAGGCGATCGCGGTCGTAAAGTGACGGCGTTGCGGCACATCCGCAATCGGGCGTAGGAACCCGTCTTCCATATAGTGACATTTCGCATGTCATGGCAGCGTGTATCCCGTTAAAATTGCGGTGGCGCTGGCGGAGCAGCCGTAAGGCTGACCGTTTTTCTATATGGGCGGTATTCCTACCTCTGTCAGCGCTACCCCCCGAGCGTAGGAACTTACGGGGTGGTTATTTGAATTGCATATAGAAGGAAGCCTTACTATGGCGACTATCCCAACCCTGATCTACCCCGAATCTGACGAAAACATTATTCCGCAGCTTATCTCCTGGTCACTAGCGCCTGATGCGGATCTGTTTGACGTTGCCGACCACTGTGCCGCGCTGGTGAGCGTGCTGGTCGAAACGGATGATAGCGAAACCGCTATTGCACTCTGTGAACGCTTACTGCAAGCCCTGCGCAAACTGCGTGAACTCTGCGATGTCGATCTCCCGCCGTACCTGGTGGCACTGCTGATCATGGGGGAGAAGACCCATTCCTGTGTACCGGATTGCTGGCAGGACACCTTGACTCAGGTGGACTACGCACTGGCGCTGGTGCAGGCGGTGATGAGTGGGGAGCTGCCTGCTAACGTAGCGAAAGAGCTGACGGGCTTGCTGCACGACATGGTGTGGCTTCTGGCGGAGTTTGTGAAAGAGCCACGAGTGGTGGCGCACTAAGCGCGGGTAATACGGTAAAGGGGCGGTAGTGTGCCCCTTTGAAATTGGAGGGTGCTTGTTCTGATTGAGAATGTGTCTTGTGAGGGAGAGATTTGATGATGTTTAACTGTCTGCTTTGAGCGAGAAGCGGCCATTATCTCTTGCTTATTCATCAATAAAATGAACACAAATAAACATAACTTTGCATGATCTATCATGCGGTGATACTTTGAGTTACGTAACGTGTAAGCGCTCAGATTTATTTGTTCAAAACGACTATTGATGACCAGGCAGTCAGGAGGAAGCATGATAAAGCTGATTATTACGGATCTTGATGGCACATTTTTAAACAGCTATGGGGACTATGACCATGATTTATTTGCCAAAACGTGGGCGAATATGTTGTCCCACGGGGTGCATTTTGCTGCATGTACCGGCAAGCAATGCGAGCGGGTGGAAGAGCTTTTCGGGGAATTGAGTAAAGACATCTGGATAGTGGGCGATAGCGCTACGCGCATTAAACATAAGGGTAATTTTGCCTTTCAGTCACTGATAGATAATGCTACAGGCAAGGCAATCATTAACACGCTTGAGAAAGTGAGCTCCACGCATGTCATTATTGCCTGTACTCCGGAAGGCGCGATTGTGCGCTCTGATGTTCCGCAACATCTTAAGGATAAAGTCAGACGCTCCTATGCCCGCATGATAGAGACCGTGGACTTTGACAGGGTCGATAGTGATTTTGTCAAAATCACTGTTTTTGATGAAGAGGGAAACTGCCCGCAAACTCGCCCGCACTTGAGCCCGTTTGAGGATGATGTGTACATCGTGGTGTCTGAAGCCTCATGGATCGATATTGCCGGTTATGGCGTGCACAAGGGGAGCACCGTACAAAAACTTCAGGAAATCCTGAATGTCAGTCCGGAAGAAACAATGGCCTTTGGTGACGGGTACAACGATCTGGAACTTCTGGCCCAGGCAGAATATAGCTTTGCCATGCGAAACGCTTTTGAAGAGGTGAAGCACGCGGCGCGTTTTGTCACCGGAACCAACGATGACAGTGCGGTGATGGAAACCATCAACCGCCTGCTGGCACTACAATCCTGACGGTAATGAAAGGGAAGGCTTAACACATGCCTTCCCGAAGATTGGGTGCATATCAGCCTGCAATTTCCAGCCGTATATTTGTATGCGTAAGAGAGCCTGTATCCGTCAGACTGCTTGCCACGACGACATCAATATCCTCACATGAAGCGACTTTATACCGGGCGACCTGGGGCATTTTATCCGCAATGACAGCGGCGATAACCTCATTGCTCTGGCGCATTACTTCTTTTTTGAAGCAGGCATCCTCATAGTAAACCGCAGTCAGTCCTGCCTGAAGGTCTAATCCGCAGACGCCGATAAACATCTGGTCAAACAACATTTCCCTGACGTGATTAAGCGGTTCTGATCCCAGAATGCTTCCGGTCTGTGGATTGAGTTTTCCGCCCAACATAATAACTTCCCCCTGCTTGCGTCCACTCAGTGCTGCTGCTATTTGTGGGGAATTTGTCACGATAGTGAGAACGTAGTCCTCAGGAATGAAGCTGACCATAGCAAGATACGTCGAACCCCCGTCTATAAAGATACAGGTTCCGGTTCTAATAAGTTCCGCACAACGTCTGGCCACCCCTGACTTTTCTTCAATGCTGTGCATAACCCGCGTTTCAAAGCTTGCGGATTGTTTGAACTGGCTGACAGCCCCCCCGTAGACCTTCTTACACATCCCCTTGCGAACCATCGCCTGCAAATCTCTGCGTATCGTGTGTTCAGACACGCCCAACTGGCGGGCAATATCAGCGCCAATCACCCGACCAGTCTGCTGCAGCATCTGGTAAATCACTTCCTGCCTCTGTTCAGGCAGAGCATCATAATCAATCATTCTATACTCTCAAAATAAACGTAATATTGCATAAGTGTACACAATGAAGCATAGTGGGTCTGTGAATATAATACACGTGTGATATACCGGGCAGGTATCTTTTGACAATGTTGATCAGGAGAGCGGGAAAAATGTGTGGGCCAGTATGTATAAACAGACTTGAGCAAGACGCTGTGAACCTGGAAAAACTCAATTCCGCGTGGTTTGACGCTCATAAACATAACGCATTATCAGCAATGCTTGTTCTCTATCTCAAAGAAGCGCAATCCGGAGATTTAAAAAATACTTATGCCTACTTCCTGGATGATTCACTGGAATGCTTGATAAGCGTTCTTCCTCAGGTTGCCAACAGCCTGGCCAATTCCATCATGCGCGTCCGGCAGGTACCTCAGTACAGACTACGTACCGCATTAAGTTTAATAATTTACTGGTTAATACAGGGTCACACTGGCAAAAAAGACAATCTACCGGAGAGTCATGAGATGCTGGACATTATTGATAACATACTGACCTGACCTTTACTAATTAATGCCGCTCGTACTCTGTAATACAGCTTCTGGCACAAGCGGCTGAGCTCATATGTTAACGAAGCATTGCTCGCAGATTATACGTTGAACACAGAGGAAACAGAGTTAATGACCGAAAAATCTTCTCCCTGCGCTGACGTCGGGATGGAACGTGTCTATCTTAAAGACGGGGATTATTTTTTCCCTTCTGAACCCGCCATAAAAGCAGATTCTCTGCGAACAAAATCGCTCCTTCATCGTTTTAACCATACCGATCCCGCCGATACTGTTTCCCGCCTGCAACTGATGAAAGAGCTGCTGCCTGAATGCGGGGAAGGTGCCTCTGTCACCGCGCCTTTCCACTGTAGCAGAGGGTATAACATCCAGGCGGGGAAGAATTTTTACTGTAATTTTGACTGCGTCATCCTTGATCTCACTGACGTTATTATCGGGAATGATGTTCAGTTGGGTCCTCAGGTGAATATTTATACCGTCAGTCATCCCGTCAACCCCGGGCACCGGAGTACCGGAATTGAGTATGTACAGCCGGTTACCATCGGTGACCGTGTCTGGGTTGGAGGTAAATCGGTCATTCTTCCGGGAGTAAAAATTGGCAATGATGTTGTTATTGCCGCAGGTAGCGTCGTGACCCGTGATATCCCTGACAGGGTTATAGCCGGTGGGGTACCCGCCAGAGTGTTAAAACATATTCAATAAAGGGGAGTAACTAAAATGAACCATCCACATGCAGGAAAAATTATTCTCAACGAATCCACCATCGCGGAAGGTGTCAATCTTGTTGCCGACAGCCTTAATTCTGACTTCAGTGATGCGGTGATTATGACCGTTATACCAGGAGGTATATTTTTCACCGCTGACTTAACCAGAAAGCTAAAATTTGATGTTGAAATGGATTATATTTCTTGCCCGCACACACCTGGAGAACGCAATAACGCGTCAGAGATTGTCTACCATAATAATATCGGAATTGAAGGACGAGATGTGATTGTTATCGATGACGCAATCGAATCCGGAGGTACAATGAAACGGCTGATTGAACATCTTAACGAAAAATATAACCCAAAGTCAGTTTCGGTTGCCGTGCTTTTCGTTAAACCCGGCCGCATATCCATTCCTGCGCGCTGTTATTACGCTTATGAAATGGAGAATGATGATCTGCTAATAGGCTACGGCATGCCCTGGCAGAACAAATTCCGTAATTTGCCCCACATATCTCAGTTGGTCAAAGGCAACTGAGCAATTTTCAAGTTAAAACTAGCAACGTCCGCTCCTGGCACAAAGCGGACATTGATACATCTAAAATCGTCTCACCGTTACACTTTTCTGACTCGTAACGTTCGCAGTAGCAAATCATACAAACTATCCACAGCAGAAGACCCCTGGGAAGCACGGCTTCTGAACAATGCGACCTCCATCGGTTCCAGGGGGCCCAAAAGATGTTCGCTGCCAAGAACGTGCAGGTGAGGCGGCACGCTGCACTGGGTCAGAACCGCCACAGCCAGGCCACTTTCCACTGCGGTGATCTGCCCTGACAGACTGGAGCTGTTATACACCACCTTATATCTCCGCCCCTGTAGGGCTAATGCGTTGATAGCACTACGCTTAGCAAGGCTTGTGCTTTCATACACCGCAATGGGTAATGGATCACGCCTCCAGACCTCAAACTGTGGAGAACCGACCCACACCATCGGTTCATAAAATAATAACGCTCCCTGGCCAGGATGTTCCCGGGAGACCAGCGCCAAATCTAGATCGCCGGCCTCAACGCGAGGAATTAATGACGTAGATTGCTCGCAACTCAGCTCGATCTCGACTGACCCAAAATTCGGGGCAAACCTCTTCAGAGCAGGTGTAAGGTATTTTGCTGCATAGTCATCAGGGACACCCAGGCGAATACGCCCCGTTAATTCCTTACCGTGGAATGCCGCCTGCGTTTCAGCATGAAGGTCGAGCATCCTTCGGGCATACCCGAGCAGTTTTTGTCCTTCAGAGGTGAGTTGATGCTGACGGGGGCCGCGTAGCAAAAGCTGGCACCCTAATGCAGATTCCAGCTTTTTTAGCTGCATACTGACCGCAGACTGTGAGCGATGGACCTCAGGTGCCGCAGCCGAAAGCGATCCTGCATCCACTACCGCTACAAAACATTTGAGCCAGTCCATCTGGAGGTCTTGATAATGCACCGGTGATCCTCACATTCGATTATCAAATAGTAGCGTCAATTATTATGCGTTTTTGTCAATTCAACAATACTGCCATAGTGGCCCTCATCGCTTTCACCGTTTGAACGATCATGAGGTCACCGATGACGTATCACGAGCCCGATTTGTCTCAGCTTAGCCATTCACTGGTATGGGCGGGTTTTCGGCAACTTATTCCGGTTTCACTGTTTGTCGCTTTTTTTGGCGCTGCCTTTGGCCTGGCCGCATCGCAGAAAGGGTTGGACCAGATGTCGGCGACAATGATGAGTGTGCTGGTTTTTGCCGGTTATGCGCAGTTTGCCGCGTTGGAACTTTGGACGTCTCACGTTCCTGTATTGACACTTATCGCCACCGTTTTTGCCATTAATGCCCGACATTTGTTAATGGGGGCCACCTTATACCCGTGGCTGCGATCGTTAAGCCCCGTGAAACGCTACGGGATCATGATGGTCGTATCCGATGCGAACTGGGCCATGTCCATTCAGGCATTCAGCAGGGGAAGAGCGGGGCTGGGATTACTCTTTGGCGGCGGTCTTGCGTTATGGCTTTTTTGGAGCGTCGGTACCCTCGCAGGGCTTTATTTCGGGAGTGCTATTCAGGATCCCAAAAGCGTTGGTCTGGATATGGTCATGGGGTGTTTTCTCCTTTCGATGGTGTTCGAAGGGGAAAGAAACCTGAGGATGTTTATTATCTGGGCCGTAGCGGCTGGTGCTTCGCTGATAGCGTTTAAATGGTTACCAGAAAATAGTCATGTGATCGCCGGAGCCCTTGCCGGAGGTATTACTGGAATTATCATGAGAGAGAAAAAATGAGTATTGAGACGGCAGGTGCGGGACCTCTGATTATTATTTTAGTGATGGCGCTGGTCACACTCGTTACCCGATGGGGCGGTGTGTGGATTATGTCTTTTGTTCCTTTTAATCACCGCATAAAAGCCTTTATTCAGGGTATGTCAGGCTCGGTTCTTGTGGCGATACTCGCCCCCGTAGCCCTCACTGGTGACAAAGGCGCGCAGTTGGCATTATTGACCACGGCAGTCGTGATGTTCGTTTTTAAAAGGCCTTTGACTGCTATCACCGCCGGGATTGTCGTTTCAGCTATGGTCAGATCTTTTTAACCGTTCACACAAATATGAAGTAGTGCTCATTTTATGAACATGCCGAGTCATATCCTGTGATTAATTCTCAGGAGGTCACAAAATGAAAAAACTACTGATCTGTTGTTTGTTTGGAAACACAGCAAATTCTCTCGCCAAAAAGATGCAGTTACTGGCAGAACACAAAGGGCATCCTCTTATTGTCGGTGCGGTAGGCCTGGATAATTTTGCCAGCGTGGCTCCCGCTTTCGACGCATTTCTCATTGCCCCGCATATTCAGTATAAGGCCGAGGAGATTGAAAGCATTGTCGGAGACTCTCGTTCTATTGCGGTGATTGAAAGTCTTCCCTATGCCTCACTCGATGCGGAAAAAGTTTTAGCGTTTGCGATGGCGCAGATGCCAGAACTGGCGGGCTGACGCCAAAAACCACACCTGGCATGAAGCAAACATGAAGTGATTGACACGTTCCCTGCAACAATGGTTGTATAGTACAACTATTGTTGCAGGGTAATACTGATGATTTCTGAACTGAAGAACATACAAACGATACGTGCGGCATCACGCTTAATGGTGCGGGAACTGGGGTTTATGAACCAAAATCTGGCGACAACGGACTATCCGCCCTCAGCCGTTCACTCCATGCTGGAAGTTGACGCGCATGGGTCAATGACTGCCGCGCAACTGGTTCAGATCCTGGGGCTAGAGAAATCCAGCGTCAGCCGGATGCTTGCTAAACTTGTCAAAGCCGGAGAACTCGAAGAAACCCCGTCCGCTGAAGATGCGAGGACGAAACTGCTAAGCCTCACAGGGAAGGGCAGAGAGACCGTACGCAACATTAATACTTTTGCTGACGAACAGGTCGCAGCGGCACTCGGGAAACTGGATCCCTTTACCCAGGACGCCGTATCACAAGGCCTTTCTTCTTACGCCAGCGCGCTGAAAGCCAGCCGCGAAAACAGCGAAGGCAACGTGCGAAACAGCATCAAAATAGTCACGGGTTATCATGCCGGCATGATTGGCCGAATTACTGAAATGCATGGCAGCTATTACGCCAGAGAGCATAACTTCGGTTCATTTTTTGAAAGGAAGGTTGCCGCAGGTCTTGTTGATTTTTCTGACCGCCTGGATAAGCCCTGTAATCAGATCTGGCTCGCAATGGTGAACAATCGCGTCGTCGGATCCGTTGCGATAGACGGGGAAGACCTGGGAAATAATGAGGCACATCTGCGCTGGTTTATCCTTGACGATGGATGTCGTGGCAGCGGGGTGGGCAGAAAACTCATTGCCGGGGCGATGAAATTTTGCGATGAGCAAAAATTCTCGTCAGTACAATTATGGACGTTTAATAAGCTTAAGGCGGCAAGGCGGTTGTACGAATCATTTGGATTTGAATTATCGAAAGAATGGGAAGGCGATCAGTGGGGCAGTACCATCACTGAGCAACAGTTCACCCGAAAAGCCCGTTAAACAGCCCTCACCAGTCAAGTATCAGGGGGGGTGGGAGAAAATCATGAGAAAGCTCGTGTCGTTTGTTCATGTGTCGCTGGATGGTTTTGTCGCTTCTACCGCTGAGGGGCTGGCGAGCCTGGACTGGATAAGCATCAGCCCCGATTTGTTTGAATACGTGGAGCAGCGAATTCAGCAGACCGACACCGCCTTATATGGGCGCATCACCTACCAGATGATGGAATCGTACTGGCCAACGGCTGCCGATAAGCCCGACGCCAGCCCGCATGATCGTGCGCATTCGCGGTGGTATAAATCAGCCAGCAAAGTGGTGTTGTCGAAAACGCTGTTGCAACAAGATCACCCTAATGCGCACATTATCAGTAGCAATTTAAGTGACGAAATCACCAGGCTCAGGCAAAGCGCGGGCAGCGAAATCTTAATATTTGGCAGCCCATCAGCGACTCACTCGCTAATGGCGGAAAACCTTATCGATGAGTACTGGCTGTTCGTCAATCCGGTGCTGCTGGGGCACGGTATTCCCTTGTTCAAAAACGTAAAAGACAGAACCTCACTCGTGCTGGTGAAGAGTAACGTGTTCCCGTCGGGCGTAGTGTGCTTGCAATACGAAGTGAAACGAAATCAATAATGCAGGGTTCTAACGCTGCCGGCCCTCCCTTCAGACAGCAAAAAAGCCGTAAGCAGCTGTCTGCTTACGGCCCAGGGCAGGGGATGATTTTTCTGACGATCAGGCCGCTTTTACGGCTTTGATTTTTTTCGTGTCAGCCGCGCCGGATTCTGTTTTATCCGCTGCAGCTGGATCAGTGAGATCGGGAAGCTTGCTGGTACGCAGAATATGCTGCACGGTCTCTTTCTGCTCGGCGAGATACAGGCCAAGATTTTCAGCCTGCGTTTCATCCATCTGCATTCCGCTTTGCAGCAGCCAGTCGGTGAACGCGTCTGCCATATCGAGCAGTTTGTCGTAAGCGTCAGCCTCTTTCTTACTGGCAAATGTCATTTTCTCTTCACCTTTTCTTACGACAACAAATTTTGTTTCAACAGCCATTATGCGCACCTTATACTGTAGTTATGTACAGTATATCGATTCCTGATTTAAGTTGCAGCTAAAAAGTGCAGACATTTCTAGCGAGCAGGGGGCTCAGTCGAAAATCGTGCACTGATCGCATCACGTTCATAGCCCTGCGGTTGTGTCAGTATCTGGTATAAATCAGGACGACGACCATGGATCCAGCGGCGTCCGGTGCTCATGGCAAGCAGGCTTAAATCCAGCTCAGCGCTCACCATAGCATCTTCCGCGACCCAGGTTTCAACAATGATCCGCCCATAAGGGTCGAGGATCATGGCATTCCCTGTGCGCACTTCGTCATCATCTGCCCCGACACCGTTGCTGAAAAGAAGAAATAATCCGTTGTCATGGGCACGGGCGGGAAGCCAGCGCATGAGCCATTCCCGACCGCCTGGCCCTTTGAATGCAGCAGTAATTTCTTCCTTGCGCGTTTCCCGCTCCTCCCAGAGCGCCAGCGGAATACGCTTCATCCCATGAGGGCTGCGGGAATCGGTACCGCCTGTCTGATGCGGCGCGAGAAGAATATCTGCACCCAGCAACGCCGTTGCGCGTACATTTTCGACCAGATTATTGTCCCAGCAAATCAGGATACCGATTTTCACTCCCCAGGGCGTATCAAAAACGGTAAAGCTGTCCCCGCTGCTGATGGCCGGATGTTCAAACGCATGGAGTTTACGATGCGTATGCATTGAGCCGTCCGGCATACAGGCAACATACGCATTATAAAGACTGCCATCGTCGGCTCTTTCAATAAGACCGGCGCCAATCAGCATTTGGTGTTTTATCGCCAGAGCGCGAATTAACGTCAGGGAAGGGCTATCAGCAATCGGCTCTGCCAGAGCAGACACCTCAGTTGCGGTGAGTTTGGGTACGTGCCAGTAGCCGGTGATACACATTTCCGGGAAGGTGAGAATTTTCACCTGCTCAAGCGCCGCCTGTTCAATAAATTTTTCCATTATCAGCAGGTTGTGTTTTTTGTTATTGGCCTGATGCTGAAACTGTACGGTTGCCGCCTTTAAGGTTTGAGGTTCGTTCATGATGTGTCTCCAGTTGTCATCGAAACTGAATTACATAACGATAACCAATAACTGTATAATCAAATGATTTCTGGTTTCGATAACCATCTGGAATGTAAAATTGAACATCCGTTTGCTTAAAGCCTTTTTGACACTGGCTGAAAAAGGAAATTATGCCGATGCGGCGCGGGCGTTGTTTATCTCGCAACCGGCACTGACCAAACAGATTAATCTCCTCGAATCCCAGGTGAATATGTCTCTGTTTTCACGTGGTCGTCACGGCGCAATACTGACGGCCTCTGGCAGGCGTTTGCTGCCAGAAGCTGAAAAAGTGGTCAGGCAAACCCAGTCATTTATGCAACATGCTGAGTGGGTATCAAAAGGAATGGAGGGGCATATCACCGTTGGGTTCGGTCTCTCGAGCTTTTATCTGGCGCCGCGCTGTATCGCTGACTTTCGGCGAGACTATCCGGGCGTAGAGATGTCATTGACGGATCTGCCCTCATTCCAGCAGTACGAGCTTTTGCAAAATGATGAGCTTCAGGTTGGTTTTGTCAGGGTTCCTCCCCCTGCAGCGCTTGAATACCTGCCGCTATTTACCGATCGACTGGTTCTGGTGGCGCCAGCGACGTCTGCGAAAATGTCTGCTGCGGAGTGGCTATCGAAGCGTCCTCTGTTACGCCTTTATGATGAGCGGGGACGGGGTTTAAATACGCAGATAGACCGTTATCTGCACGACAACGATCTTTTCATCTCATCAACTCAACTGACTGACGATATACAAACTATCGTCGCGATGGTGATTGCGGGGATCGGTGTTGCCATTCTGCCCAACAGCGTTACGCACATCGCACCGCCGGAACGGGTGATCATCCCGTTAACAGGGGAGTCAATCAGCTGGCAGGTGGGCATCGCGTGGGACGCAAGCAAGGAGGATGTCATCCGTGACAATTTTATTGCCAGCATCCGAAAGGGTATTTCTGCTGATTGCGGGTGATGAGCCCTGAGTAACTTACCCGGCTCGACCTGGATTACTGGCGTAGCTGCTGCGCTTCCGGGCTACCCATACTGCGCCGCCATGCCCCTGGCGCCTGACCATACTGACGCTTAAAGCTGCGGTTGAAGGACTGCTGGGAGTCAAAGCCCAGCGCGATCGCCACGTTCAGAATGGGTTCATCGCTGCGGGTTAAGCGCTCTACCGATTTTTGCAGCTTTTGCGCGCGAATATACCCGGCGAGGGGATGGCCTGTATGTTCCTTGAACAGGCGCTGGAGGTGCCATTTCGAGTAGCCAGACCGCCTGGCGACGGACTCAATATCCAGACGGCTATCCAGGTTGTTGTCGATCCAGTCAAGTAAATCATGCATAAATGCGCCAGTGTTCATCTGGTTACCCCACGCAGTATATCTAAAAGTATCTTTGTCTGTTGCATTTAAAGGTGGCGTGTTTTTACGTTAATTGCAAGTTTTATTGTTGCATTTAAGTCCCTGTCCGAAACGGGTCTTTTCACATCGACACAAATAGCACATAAAGTGCAACAATTATTCTTGCACTTAATTAAGCGCCTTCCTACAATCGCCGCGAATAGTGTATTCGCAACTGTTACAGTTTTGTGGCGATGAACGACACAAATGGCCTTAAGCCAGCTACCGGACAAAGGAAGTGGCGCGGCGTCTCCCGCAGCGTCTTGCCCGGCGGCTATCAATACCGGAATAAAAATAATGAGCCTGCAAAAAACCTGGGGTAACGTTTATCCGAGCGCGCTGGGGGCGATGATGCTCTCCCTGCTGCTCGTCGGATGTGATAACAGCGTCGCGCAAAACGCCGCGCCACCTGCGCCCGCCGTCAGCGCCGCTGACGTGGTCGTGAAATCTATTAGCCAGTGGGACAGTTTTAACGGCCGGGTTGAAGCGGTGGAGAGCGTTCAGCTGCGTCCGCGCGTTTCCGGCTACATTGATAAAGTGAATTACACCGACGGCCAGGAAGTAAAAAAGGGCGAGGTGCTGTTCACCATTGATGACCGAACCTATCGTGCGGCGCTGGAACAGGCGCAGGCGAACCTGGCGCGAGCCAAAACCCAGGCCAGCCTGGCGCAAAGTGAGGCTAACCGTACCGATAAACTGGTCAATACCAACGTGGTTTCCCGTGAAGAGTGGGAGCAGCGTCGTTCGGCCGCTACTCAGGCACAGGCCGATATTCGTGCCGCACAGGCGGCGGTTGATGCTGCACAGCTCAACCTGGATTTCACCAAAGTCACCGCACCTATCGACGGCCGCGCCAGCCGGGCGCTGATCACCAGCGGCAACCTGGTCACTGCGGGGGACACCGCCAGCGTGCTGACCACGCTGGTCTCGCAGAAAACGGTTTACGTTTACTTTGACGTAGATGAGTCGACCTACCTTCACTATCAAAATCTGGCCCGCAGCGGGCAGGGGGCGTCCAGTAATCACATGGCGCTTCCCGTTGAGATTGGCCTGACGGGCGAGGACGGCTATCCCCATCAGGGGAAAGTGGACTTCCTTGATAATCAGCTCACGCCGAGTACTGGCACGATCCGTATGCGCGCGCTGCTGGATAACGCGCAGCGGCAGTTCACGCCGGGACTGTTTGCCCGTGTACGTTTGCCGGGCAGTGCGGAATTCAAAGCCACGCTGATCGACGACAAAGCTGTGCTGACCGATCAGGATCGTAAATACGTTTATATCGTGGATAAAGAGGGGAAAGCGCAGCGCCGCGACATTACGCCTGGGCGTCTGGCCGATGGTTTACGCATCGTGCGGCTGGGGCTGAATCCTGGCGATAAAGTCATCGTCGAGGGGTTACAAAAAGTGTTTATGCCGGGGATGCCGGTTAACGCGAAAACCGTTGCCATGACCGCCAACGCCGCCCTTAACTGATCCCTAACCCGAGAATCCAACCCATGGACTTTTCCCGTTTTTTCATCGACAGGCCGATTTTTGCCGCCGTACTGTCGATTCTGATTTTTATCACAGGATTGATCGCCATCCCGCTGTTGCCGGTGAGCGAATATCCTGACGTCGTGCCGCCAAGCGTGCAGGTGCGCGCGGAGTACCCGGGCGCCAACCCGAAAGTGATTGCCGAGACCGTGGCGACGCCGCTGGAAGAGGCGATTAACGGCGTTGAGAACATGATGTATATGAAGTCCGTCGCGGGCTCTGACGGCGTGCTGGTCACCACCGTCACCTTCCGTCCGGGCACTGATCCGGATCAGGCGCAGGTTCAGGTGCAAAACCGCGTCGCGCAGGCCGAGGCTCGTTTGCCGGAGGATGTGCGGCGTCTGGGCATTACCACCCAGAAACAGTCGCCGACGCTGACGCTGGTGGTGCATCTGTTTTCGCCCAACGGGAAATACGACTCCCTGTATATGCGTAACTACGCCACGCTGAAAGTGAAGGATGAGCTGGCGCGCCTGCCCGGCGTTGGTCAGATCCAGATTTTTGGCTCCGGCGAATACGCGATGCGCATCTGGCTGGATCCCAACAAGGTGGCGTCCCGCGGCTTGACCGCCTCGGACGTGGTCACGGCGATGCAGGAGCAGAACGTGCAGGTTTCTGCCGGTCAGCTTGGTGCTGAGCCGCTGCCGAAAGAGAGCGATTTCCTGATCTCCATTAACGCCCAGGGTCGTCTGCATACCGAAGAAGAGTTTGGCAATATTGTGCTGAAAACGGCGCAGGACGGTTCTGTTGTCCGCCTGCGCGACGTGGCGCGTATTGAAATGGGCTCCGGCAGCTATGCGCTGCGTTCCCAGCTGAACAATAAAGATGCAGTCGGGATTGGTATCTTCCAGTCTCCGGGGGCGAATGCCATCGACTTGTCTAACGCGGTGCGCGCTAAAATGGACGAACTGTCCACGCGTTTCCCGGCAGATATGAAGTGGGCGGCACCTTACGATCCGACGGTGTTTGTGCGCGACTCTATCCGTGCGGTCGTGCAAACGCTGCTGGAAGCGGTGGTGCTGGTCGTGCTGGTGGTGATTCTGTTCCTGCAAACCTGGCGCGCGTCGATCATTCCGCTGATCGCGGTGCCGGTTTCGGTGGTGGGTACCTTCAGTATTCTCTATCTGCTGGGCTTCTCGCTGAATACCCTGAGCCTGTTCGGGCTGGTGTTGGCCATCGGTATCGTGGTGGATGACGCCATCGTGGTAGTGGAGAACGTCGAGCGAAATATCGAAGAGGGGCTTGCACCGCTTGCGGCGGCGCATCAGGCGATGCGGGAAGTGTCCGGGCCAATTATCGCGATTGCACTGGTGCTGTGCGCGGTGTTTGTGCCGATGGCATTTCTCTCCGGCGTTACCGGTCAGTTTTACAAGCAGTTTGCGGTGACGATTGCGATTTCCACGGTGATCTCCGCCATTAACTCGCTGACGCTCTCTCCGGCGCTGGCGGCACTGCTGTTAAAGCCGCACGGCGCGCCGAAAGATTTTCCGACCCGGCTTATCGATCGTCTGTTCGGCTGGATCTTCCGTCCGTTTAACCGCTTTTTCCACCGCAGCTCGAACGGCTATCAGGGGCTGGTGGGTAAAACGCTCGGGCGACGCGGTGCGGTGTTTGTGGTTTATCTGCTGCTGCTCTGCGCGGCAGGCGTGATGTTTAAAGCGGTACCCGGCGGGTTTATTCCAACACAGGATAAGCTGTACCTGATTGGCGGCGTGAAAATGCCGGAAGGTTCATCACTGGCGCGCACCGATGCGGTGATCCGCAAAATGAGCGAAATCGGGATGAATACCGAAGGCGTGGACTATGCGGTCGCGTTTCCGGGGCTGAATGCGTTGCAGTTCACCAACACGCCGAATACCGGGACCGTCTTCTTTGGCCTGAAACCGTTCGATCAGCGTAAACATACTGCGGCGGAAATTAACGCTGAGATCAACGCGAAGATTGCGCAAATTCAGGAGGGCTTTGGTTTCTCCATCCTGCCGCCGCCAATTTTAGGGCTGGGTCAGGGGTCGGGCTATTCCCTGTACATTCAGGATCGCGCGGGTCTGGGCTATGGCGCGCTGCAAAACGCGGTGAACACCATGTCCGGTGCGATTATGCAGACGCCGGGGATGCATTTCCCGATCTCAACCTATCAGGCTAACGTTCCGCAGCTGGACGTACAGGTCGACCGTGATAAGGCGAAAGCGCAGGGCGTGTCGCTGACCGATCTCTTCGGTACGCTGCAAACCTATCTGGGCTCGTCGTACGTGAATGACTTCAACCAGTTCGGGCGTACCTGGCGCGTGATGGCGCAGGCAGACGGGCCGTTCCGCGACAGCGTGGAAGATATTGCGAATTTACGCACCCGTAATAACCAGGGCGAAATGGTGCCGATTGGCAGTATGGTGAAAATCACAACCACCTACGGCCCGGATCCGGTGATCCGCTACAATGGCTACCCGGCGGCGGATCTGATTGGCGATGCCGACCCGCGCGTGCTCTCGTCCTCGCAGGCGATGACGCAGCTGGACGCGATGTCTAAGCAAATCCTGCCGAACGGGATGAATATCGAATGGACGGACCTGAGCTTCCAGCAGGCCACGCAGGGTAATACGGCGCTGATCGTCTTCCCTGTCGCGGTGCTGCTGGCGTTCCTGGTGCTGGCGGCGTTGTATGAAAGCTGGACGCTGCCGCTGGCGGTGATCCTTATCGTTCCGATGACCATGCTGTCCGCGCTGTTTGGCGTCTGGCTGACCGGTGGTGATAACAACGTGTTCGTGCAGGTGGGGCTAGTGGTACTGATGGGGCTGGCGTGTAAAAACGCGATCCTTATCGTGGAGTTTGCCCGCGAGCTGGAAATGCAGGGCAAGGGCATTATGGAAGCCGCGCTGGAGGCCTGCCGCCTGCGTTTACGTCCGATTGTGATGACCTCCATCGCCTTTATTGCCGGGACCATTCCACTGATCCTTGGCCACGGCGCAGGGGCCGAAGTGCGCGGTGTTACCGGGATCACCGTATTCTCCGGGATGCTGGGCGTGACGCTGTTTGGTCTGTTCCTGACGCCGGTGTTCTACGTGACGCTGCGTAAATTCGTGACGCGCGGCAAAGTGGAAAGGGAAGTTCTGCCTGCGTAGAGACGTTGCAGATAACAAAAAACCGCCTTCATTGTGAGGGCGGTTTTTTTTCGTAACAGGAAAAGCGTTAAGAGGTTTTTTGATACTGGGCAATAAGCTCGGGGAGCTGATCGCAGCCGCTGCTGTCGGCGTTTTTCACCGTTTCCAGGGCGCTTGCCACGGTATGGCGGGCTAATACCGCTAACGATGCCTGCTCAGCTTCTTCAGAAATCGATTTAAAGTACCAGCAGGCATTAGCGCTGACCACGCAGCGGGGCGGGACATCAGGGCGTGAGGCCCACAGCTTTTTATCTTCGATAACGGAAAGGTAGATGTCGCGCAGGGTGATCTCTTCCGGCGGGCGACCAAGATGAATTGAGCCGTTACGGCCAAGCGTTGAGACGATAATGCCGTCACGCGTGAGCGGAACCATCAATTTGCGGATGAAGCTCGGATTCGCTTCCAGGCCGTAGGCCAGAATTGCACTCGTCGAACGTTCACCCAATTGCTCCGCCATCGCTACGCTGAGAACCATCTGCAAAGCTGTCGGGAAGCGGTAATCTAACATTTTTCTGTCCTGGGTTGCGGTGAATCTTGTTCTTTTTGGCACCGCAGAGGTGAATAAGCAATAAACAACAATATAACAAATACGGTAATTTTTTTGAAGCAATCTGCGGCATTCGTGATCGAACATCATATTCTTTTCACGCCAACGCGCGACGCGGGAAGCCCACCGTCATCATGGGCCATCGTCATCAGAGCCTGATTCTGGTTTTTAGCTCGATTTTGCTCGATTATGCAACTTTTTGCTTTGTGTTGTGCTTGATTGTGATACTTTGTGGAAAGAGACAAGGTCTGGCCGTATTTTTCATCAGTGGGCTGCCGGCCTGGGTGTTAAGACATATTCAATAAAGGAACGTAACTAAAATGAATCATACACATGCCGGAAAGATCATTCTCGACGAATCCACAATCGCGGAAGGTGTCAATCTAGTTGCCGACAGGCTTAATTCTGACTTCAGCGATGCTGTGATTATTACCGTCGTACCGGGCGGGGTATTTTTCACGGCTGACTTAACCAGAAAACTGAAATTTGATATTGAGATGGATTATATTTCCTGCCCACACACGCCCGGTGAGCGCAATAACGCGTCAGAAATTGTCTTCCATAATAACATCGGCATTGAGGGCCGACATGTGATTGTTATCGATGACGCGATCGAGTCAGGGGGGACAATGAAACGACTGGTGGAGCATCTTAACGAAAAATATAACCCACAGTCCGTCTCGGTTGCCGTCCTTTTCGTTAAGCCCGGACGCGTATCCATTCCTGCACACTGTTATTACGCTTATGAAATGGAGAATGATGATCTGCTCATAGGGTACGGGTTGCCCTGGCAGAACAAGTTCCGCAACCTCCCTTGTGTGGCTCAACTGAACAAAGACCACTGAGTCGGCTTCGGGTTAATTCGGCTTATTACGCCAGCCGATAGCAACGTTCGCTTCTGGCACACAGCGAACTTTACTTACTCCTCACCACCATTCTTGCGGATGGCATCAATCCTGGACTGGCCAAAGGCGACTATATCCTGAAGAGTAACCGGATACCGGTAAGTTTCGTCGACTGAGGCCAGTTCAGGTATATCCAAATTGCATCCTTAATCAGTCCGGCGCATGGCAGACTGCTTCAATATTATGGCCATCAGGCGCGATGACAAATGCGGCATAGTAGTTTTCGCTGTAGGAACGTAAGCCAGGTGCTCCGTTATCCTGGGCGCCTGCACGCAAAGCAGCATTGTAAAATTCATCAACTTGCTGTCGGGTTTGTGCGACAAACGCCAGATGCAGAGGCGCCGGTTTGTCATTCGAGTGGAACAGACAAAGTGAAACATTGCCGGAACTCATTTCAACTCCGTAGGCTGGTGTGCCTTCATCAATAAGTTTCACGCCAAGCGGCTGAAGCGCATTGAGGAAGAAAGTTTTACTTTTTTCGTAATCACTTACGCCGAACTTCACATGATCGAACATTGCTTATTCCTTATGAAAATATGAACAAATAAAGAGTATATAAAGAGATTGAAAACGAACTCACTTAAGAACGTATCAATGTGATGAGCATCAATTTTAAATATCTCTATATCTACCGGAACTGCCCTGGCTGTTTTATCACGCAGAGGGCGATGCGGACCATCCGGTCATCCGGCATTGTGCTTTTCTTCCCGACATTACAGAGGCTGACGGAATGTTCTCAGTCGGTTCTATTTCGCGGTAATTCATTCGCTATTAATGTCCGCTTCTGGCACGGAGCGGACATTAAGATCAACCGCTGATGCGATCAGCTTTATTTTTCGCGAAAGAAAAAATGCACTTTCCCTTGCTGTAATACAACGGCAGGTAAACCCTTATCTTCTTCGGGTGAGAGGTAGATAATTACCCACGCTGGAAGATGGCGGCTAACTTGTTGCATGAAGGCATAATTCATACGCTGATTTTTTGCATCCGATTGTCCGGCGCTGTTTATAAATACCGGGCTGAGGTGACTTCCATTTAACCCATCGTGCCTTATGAGATAACTTTTTCCGGTCGCATTCGCACCTATGAAGTCAGGAGTGCGAACAATTTTTTCTGCGTCGTGGAAGCTGGCGTAAAAGCCGCAGGTCGGACTATTCTGGCTTGCAGGATCATAATATCCATTTTTTGGAAGCTCACATCCCGTATCTTTATCTGCAAATTTAACGACCAGATAGCGGGATTCATTGGTCTGAAACACGTATTTTCCTAACCAGTTATTATATCCCTCTCCCTTACGGACATCGCCATGTTTGCGTTTAGATTCTTTTAAGGTCGCTAGCACAGCAGATTCAATTTTATCTGAGAGCACCAGTGATGCTGCCTCTGGGGTAGGGGCCAGTTCAGTAGGGATCCACGCCAGAATTCCATCGGTTTGCCACTCTTCCACGCCCAGGCCCGTTGGTCGATACTGCAGTAACGGGGTTAAAGGCAATGACGCTTCATTTAATTTATCATTTTCCACTATCGGAAAAGTAAAATCGTAATCCGTGCGGCTGAACATTTCGCTTTGAGAGTGGCTGACCTGGGCATCGCTAAAAGGATCCATACCCGATGCATTGCTGATATTCCAGGCGATGCTATGTTCAGCGTGGTATGTGTACGACTTTGCAGAATTGTCGCGAACGCCTGAGCAGGCCGTCAGTAGCAGCGTTGTAAACACAATTGAAAGTGATCTCGATAACAAACTATTCATTCATACTTCCCGTTGTTTAATCATAAGAAACTAATATCGGCAACACCGGCCAATAGCTTAATTTTTATGGGTATATAAAAAAGGGAGGTTGGCTGGAAACCTTTCAAAAAGCATAAACTGGAACGACAGTCGCTCGGGGAGCGGACGAATTCACTGAGCGGAGGATCTGCTGAGAGCGAGATACGAAGGTTATTGCTGACGCTGGCAGGGCACTAAGATGCCAAAATTGGGCGTGGTGATTCAGTGAGTCGTAGGATAAATTCAGGGTTCAATTTCAGATAATTAAGGAAGCAGGTATGTCGCAGAATTTACCGGGAATTGACGTTTTGTTTGTCGCTGGGTTTGGGCCCATCTCGCAGAACGCTGAAGACAGTTCCGCGTTTTATGTGAAGGTACTCGGTCTGCCGCTTAAGCCAATGGAGGGAAGCGGCGATTACCTGCTATCGGAAAACAGGCTGGAGGGCGTTAAGCATTTTGCCGTCTGGCCGTTATCACAGGCCGCAACTTCATGTTTTGGCACTGAAGCGTGGCCAACCGAACACCCAAAACCGCAGGGATGGATTGAGTATGAAGTTCAGGATCTCGATTCCGCTACCCGCATCTTAAGTGAGAAGGGGTATCGCCTGCTGGTGGCTAACCGCACAGAGCCCTGGGGACAAACCGTGACTCGTCTGCTTAGCCCTGAAGGGTTGCTCACAGGACTTACGATAACACCCTGGCTTCGCGGATAAACATCCGTCCGCTTCTGGCAGGAGGCGGACGGGTGTGAACAGTGCAATGTCCTCTCCTGGCACAGTACGGACGAACTGGGTGGGCTTAAGGTCCGCTGAGAGCGAGGCGTTATGCCTGAATACGCATAAGTAGTTTCGCCCGACAGGCGTACATAATCGTGCATATGAAAATACTGAGGAAAGCTGTGAATATGAATACTCCTGCCCCCGTCATGGCGAGTAACATTCCTCCAATTAACGGTCCTACAGCAACGCCTAATGTTGAAAGCGTAGACGCTCCAAGGTAAGCGCCTCGATGTTCAGGTGGTGCTAACTGGTCGAGCAATATATTCAGATTCGGCATCAGGATTGCCTCGCCCATGCTGAATAAGCAGGTAACTGCTAGCCAGATCAAAATATCCGTCGAATCTATGGAAAAAAAGCAAAACTGTGAAATCGCAAAAATGATCCCTCCCAGGATAATGCGTCCAGAAAGAGTAACAGTTGCAAGAAAACGCATTATAAACGTTTGAAAAAAAAGTACGGAACATGCGTTTGTGACCAGAACCAGGGTAATGAGCTTAACGGCACCATTACCGTCAAGTGAAAGCAGGTATTGGGGGAGTATTGCTTCATAATGGATATATACGACATTACACAGGATGCTGCAAAGTAACGCCGCAAGGAAAATCCTGTCTCTGGCAATAATTAATACCATTTGATGCAACTTAAGCACCTGGGTAACTCTGGTATCTTGTCCAGCTATTATCCTGCCCCTCGGAATATAAAAAAGTACATAGATGAAAAAAGGAAAATAGGTCAAACCGGTTATCAGAAACGTACCCTTCTGTGATGTCAGGCCAAATGCTAACCCGATTAGCGGGCCGAAAACCGCCGCAACATTGATCAGGTAATAGCGCAATTGAAGAGCCAGTGCACGGCGGCGGTGATCAACAAGCAAATCACTCATCAGTGCCCGCACAGGTGGATCAACCCATGCAAAACAAATGCCTATAATCATCAGGCCTGTTACGAACAGACCGAACCCTGTGGCCAGTGCAAGAGTAATATATCCTACGGCTGAAAACCCACAACCCAGCAAAAGAATAATACGACGTCCAAACCTGTCTGAAATTTGTCCGCCGTACATACCCAGGATCACCGAAATTAATGCACTGCTCGTCATCGTTAGACCAATTTCGGTCGGTGTCATATGATAATTTTTCGTCATAATAACTGCGATAAATGGCCATGCCATGAAATAGCTAAACCGTATGACAAAAGTAAAAAATAACAAAGTGTGAACGATTAATGGGAACGTTTTTAATGTCGGTAGTAAGCCCGAATCAACAACGCGTTCAGCGATGTCTTTTGATGTCATGATCATCCTATTTGATATTAATTAATATGCTGAAAAGGCCAGCATTAAATCTCATTGTGAACGGAATTATGTTTTGACTTCTATAGTCTTTTATTACTGATCATCTTAAAGAGAATAGGGGAGGTAAGTTTCTTAGATTATTGTCGGGATTTATTTCTAAGTTTTACATGCTGGCCTTTTGAGTTGAAAAATTTAAGGAAAGCACCGGAATTCAAAAAAATAAGGATACCGACTATAACAACACCAACTGGAAGTGCCTGAGCTAAACTCAATTTCTCATCTAAAAATAAATAGGACGTTATTACTCCCGAGATAGGCACAAAAAGTGATAAAGGGGCCACTTGCGTTGCCGGGTATTTTTTCATCAAATTATTCCAGATCCTATACCCCAGAATGGTAGTTATATAAGCCTGGAATAACACAGAAAATACGGATCCAACCGTTAGGTTCGCCGGTATTGATGTTATAGCTCCCCAGCCTTTGAAACATACGGTCATTATTAATATTGCTGGTACAGAAAATAGGCTTGACCAGACTATAAATGCCACCATATCAGCGGGTTTGGTAAACTTTATAATTATATTACATATGGCCCAGGCAACTGCCGCGACCATTACGAGTATTATCCCATTGATGGTGGATGTATCATCAGAGAAAACAATGATCATCAATAAACCAAAGGATGCTAAAATAATACCCAGGAAATGTACTTTGTTTACCCTCTCCCCCATAAACAAACAACTAAAAAATATTGTGAAAAACGCGCTGAATTGAAGAAAAACAGATGATAATCCAGCCGACAATCCCTTATACATTGCACAATTGACTATCCACCACAAACCCACACCAAAAACAAAGCCATAGAGAGCTATATTTTTTAATGGAACGTTTTTGGGTCTTCTGATGAAAAAGACCAGAGGGAATGCACAAAATACAAATCGCATTAATGTCAGGGCAAAGGGATCCAGGTCTCTTAACCCTAAATCAATAACAGCGAAGTTCCCTCCCCACAACACAGTCACTAAAAACCCCATGAATAAATCAATTTTCTTACTCATCTAATACCTTAAGAAATACTCTTCGCTATACTTTTATTAGTCCTGCTAAAAAACATATTTAGAACGACACTGTGAAATTCATCCTGAAAAGGTTATGGCACAAGCATATCCCTGGTATAAGAGTGTTATCAAAGACATAGTTTTCATGAGTGGATGAAAAAAACTCATCCTGAGCCATTGCTATCCCAACTGAGAACGCGGTGGACTTCCCATGTTGATTACTAAAATATGAGTTCTCAAGGCGTAGCGACTCAACAAAGCGAACATCCCCCAAAAATGACTACCCGCGCCATCTACCTCACAACACACATCGGCCTGCCAGATACCGGCTCGGGGTGTATCTCCGTTTCCACGCAGAATACGGTTCTCAGCAATCCAGGGTTCATCACCGCTTCTGGCGTGCCTTGCGCCATAACCTGTCCGTTTGCCATCACCACCAGATGGTCGCAGTACCGGCTGGCCTGATTAAGGTCGTGCAGCACTGCGACCACCGTTTTTCCCTGAGCCTGGAGTTCGCCCATCAACCGCATCAGTTCCACCTGGTGATTTATATCGAGATAGGTGGTTGGCTCATCAAGGAGTACAACGGGCGTATCCTGCGCCAGGACCATCGCCAGAAAGGCTCGCTGGCGCTGTCCGCCGGACAGTTCGGTTAACCGTCGTTCGGCAAGATGATGGATCCGGGTCTGGCTCATGGCGACATTGACCTGCGCATTGTCTTCAGCGGAAAGACGTCCCCAGAGTGACAACCACGGGTTGCGACCGTACGAAACCAGCTCCCGGACGGTGATCCCCTCTGGCGTTAAATGGTGCTGTGGCAGCAACGCCAGCCTGCGAGCGAGCTGGCGCGATGAGAGTGCGTTGATCGGATTATTGTCGAGAACTACGCTGCCGGACTGCGGCGTTAACAGCCGTGAAAAACAGTTTAACAGCGTCGATTTCCCGCAACCGTTAGGGCCGAGCAGGGCGGTGATCTTGCCCGCTGGCAGAGCGAGTGAAATGCCGTCAAGCACCGTGTTTGTACCGTACTTAACCGTCAGATTTTCAGTTCGTAATGTCATTTATCGCATTCTCACAAGCAGCCAGACAAACCACGGTGCGCCGATAATGGCGGTCAGCACGCCAGCCGGAAGCTCCAGCGGGGAATGAATAATTCGCGCCAGCAGATCGGCAACCACCAGCAGCAACGCACCTGTCAGCGCCGAAACGGGCAGCAGCCAGCGGTGACGTCCACCGGTGATGCTGCGCACCATGTGTGGCACCACAAGACCAACAAAGCTGATCGGGCCGCAGACGGCCACGCCGGTCGATGTCATGGCGACAGCCAGTAGCAAAGCCCGAAACCGGGTACGCGACACGGCCACACCGAGTGTGGTGGCGCGCGCATCGCCCAGAGCCAGAAGGTCGAGATCGCGGCAAAAACCCAGACTCAGTGGCAGAAACAACATCAGCAGCGGGACGGCAATCTTCACAAAGCTCCAGTCACGGCCCCATAAACTGCCGGTCAGCCACAGTAGGGCGCTGTTCACATCCTGCGGGCGCGAGAGCATCAGCCAGTCCGTCAGGCTGGCCCAGCAGGCAGAAAGCGCGACACCTGTGAGCGCCAGCTTCATCGGCTGGCTGGTGTTCACCAGCATTCGCAGCAGGATCAGTCCCACCATGCCACCGGCAAAGGCCATCATCGGCAGTGCAATCACCGGCAGTGACGGTAAGAGAAGCAGTGCACCCACAGAGGCGAGGCTGGCGGCATGGTTTACGCCGAGAATATCCGGCGATGCCAGAGGGTTACGTACTATCCCCTGCACCAGAACGCCTGCAACCGCAAGGGCTGCTCCGACAAACAGCGCCAGCAGCAGTCGCGGCAGGCGGTACGCCGTTAACACGTAATGATATTCGCGCCCGGTCTGCCAGTCGGTCAGCAGGGCGCGCCAGGGAACGGAGATCACCCCCATTTGCAGCGACAGCGCCGAAAATCCTGCCAGCGCGAGGGCGATGAAAATAACTAGCGCAATTTTCATCCACACCTCCTGACCAGCCAGACAAAGCAGGGCGCACCAATCAGAGCCACTACGGCCCCCGCGGGCAATTCGCCAGGGAAGGCCAGCGCGCGGGCCAGAACATCCGCCAGTAGCATCAGCGTGGCGCCCATCAGTATGCTCATCGGCAGGACCTTGCGCTAGTCGAATCCCACCCAGAAGCGAGCCAGATGCGGCATCAGCAGGCCGATAAACGCCACCGGGCCCGCCACGCTGACGCAAGTACCGACCAGAAGCAGCACCAGAATGTTGATGATCAAACGTAGCTTCGGCAGATCCACCCCCAGCGTGCGGGCGGTGCTGTCGCTGACGTTAAGCAGGTTCAGTTGATTGGCCAGCAGCAACACCACCGGTACAGTAACCGCCACCACCGGGAAAAGCTGCCAGAACTCCTGCCAGCGCGCGTGGGATACGCCCCCTGCGAGCCAGTAAAAAATGCCGTAGGCGTGATCTTCTGTCAGCAGCAGGGTGATGCGGGTCAGGGCCATACAAAAAGCCGAGAAAGCGATACCCGCGAGGATCAGTTTATTTCTGTCCTGGGTATGGCGAAATCCGCCGCCTGCGGCCATTACCAGCAGCCAGCTTACGCCGCCACCACAGGCGGCGATAAAGGAGATCGAGTAACCCGAAACGGGCACAGGGCTGAGGGCGCTGGTGAGCGCCATCGCCAGCGCCGCGCCGCTGTTAATGCCGAGCAGCGAAGGGGAGGCCATTGCATTATGCGTCAGGGTTTGCAGCAGCGTTCCCGCGAGAGCCAGGCTTGCGCCAATCAGAATGGCGACCAGGCTTCGCGGCAGACGTAGGTTTTGCACCAGCGCTTGTGGAAGCGTCGGCGCATGGCCGGGCAGCAGGGCGCGGATGGCATCAGCGCCAGAAACAGGAATGGCCGAGTAGCAAAACAGACTCAGCCAGAAAATTGCGATAAGCGCGGCAAGGGGCAGCCCCCATTGCAGCGCCGGATGTCTGAGAACTGTCATTTCACATCGGATAAAGGCTGGTGATGAAAGATTTTTACCGTGTCGCTGGCAATACGTTCGGCCGCGAAAATGCCGCGCATCCGCGCCCAGGCGTTACTGTCGACCGACGCCGTCTGCTGCTTTTGCGCAGCCGTTAACATCTGCCACAGCGGGTCTTGCTGCCAGCGTTTCACGATGCTCTCTTCGCGATAATGCGCGACCAGCAGCCATGCCGGATTGAGCGCCAGCAGCTGTTCCAGGCCGATGGATGGCATAGATGCACCTGCCATCGCCGCAGGCACCTTCAGCCCCAGAGAGGTCAGAACGCCCCCGGTCCAGGTCTCCTGCGTGTGCAGGTTGAACTGCTGCTCCCGGGACGTACCAAACACCACCAGCGTGCCTTTTGGCAGCTGGCTGGCCCACGCTGACATCTGTTGTTTGTGTTGCGCCAGACGTGACTGCATCTGTGCCTTTTTGCCCACGATTTCGCCGATGATGGCCGCAGACTGAAGATTTTCAGCGTAGGTTTCATTGCGAGACTTCAGCAGCAGCACCGGTGCGATTTGCTGCAAGGCGCTGAAAATACCCGCATGGCGGCTGCTGTCGGCAATGATGAGATCCGGTTTCAGCGCGCTGATGGCTTCTAAGCTCGGCTGCGCACGCGTGCCAACAGACTGCCAGGGTTTCAGATGTGCGCGAACTTCTGGGAGAATGCGTGCGGCATCGTTATCGTCGGCAATGCCGACAGGACTGACATCGACGGCGGCCAGCGCGTCCGCGAACGACAGCTCCAGTATCACTATCCGCTGTGGTGTTTTATCAATCGTAAAGGTGCCATGTTCGTCCTGAACCGTGGCGGCAAAAGCGTGGCTGGTGACCAGCAGCAGAGCGGCGAAAAGCGTGCGGATAAATGTGAACATCGGTGCTCCTGAAAGCCGGGTGGCGCTGCGCTTACCCGGCCTACAAATCGGTGTGAATTAGAACTTCAACGACCCCTGCATATACAGCGTGCGCGGCTGGCCTGCGTAGATGCCTTTGTTGTTGTCGTCGTAAGAGCGGGTGAAGTACGCCTGGTCGAAGATATTTTTCACGCCGAACGCAAGGTTCAGGTCTGCCATCTGTGGACCAAAGTCGTAGGCGACACGTGCGCCCCAGAGCATGAAGCCAGGGATGCGGCCGGTGCTGCCGTCGGCACTCTCTTTAACGGTGTTGGCGTTATCCGCAAACTGGCTGGACTGGAAATCGCTGTTCAGGTTGAACGTCCAGCTGCCCGGTTTATAGTCCACACCCAATGTGCCTTTGTGTTTCGGCGAGAACGGCACCTGGTTGCCGTAGGTGTCGCCTTTCTCGCGGATCTCGGCGTTCACGTACGCATAGCTTGCGTAGACCGAAACGTTGTCCAGCGTGGGCGTCAGCGTGCCGAGGTCATAGCGGGCCTGGGTTTCCAGCCCGGTATGGCGCGTTTTACCCCGTGCGGTAACAGTGTCGTTGGTCTGGTTGGAGTCGTACTGATTATTAAAGTTAATCAGGAACAGCCCCATTTCTGCCGTCAGCGCGCCATCGTCGTATCGGGTTCCGAGCTCCCAGGTTCGCGCTTTTTCCGGTTCCACATTGCCGCTTTGCACAGCCTTGCCAATTTGGCTGTACTGTACGGTGCCGAACGAGCCTTCAGTGTTTGCATAAAGATTCCAGCTGTCAGTAAGGTGATAGAGCACGTTGAGCGCCGGAAGCGGGGCGTTGTAGCTCACTTCCTCATGCGTGCCTTTGATGGCGTTGTTCTGGTATGACTCGATATGTTCAAAGCGCATACCCGGTGTGATCGTCCAGTTGCCTACGTCGATTTTGTCATCCAGATACCAGGCGTGCGCTTCGGTACCGGAACGGGTGTCGCGATCGTAAGGGCTTGAATTGGACGGTAACTGCCCGCTGCTGGTGGCGGTGTAATAACGCATTTCATGCGTCGACTCGCTCACATAGCGATACCCCACGCCGACTTCGTGTGCGGAAGAGCCAATCATAAAGCTCTGGCTGTAACGTGGTTCAATGCCGCGTACCCAGTAGTTACGCGGTGAAAGGGTGATGCGTTTGCCCTGTTCCAGGTAGCCGCTGCGCAGGGTTTCGGTGTAGAAGCCCTGAATATTGAATTTATGCTGACTGTCCGGCTGGAACTGATAGCCGAGGCTTGCCAGCTTGCGACGCCCCCAGAAGCGATCGTATGGGCGCGTGGACTGCCAGCGGTCGGCGTTGTAATCCGCGCGGGACAGGCCGCCGGGCATGTCGGCTTCACCGTCGTAGTATTGCAACAGGCTGTTGAAGGTATGCACTTCGTTCGGCGCATATTTGCTTTTCAGCATCAGGTCGTCGATGCGCGTCGCGCTGTGCTCGCGCCAGTCGCTGCCGCGCGTGCCGGAGTAAAGCAGGGCGGTACCAAAACCGTTATCCGCCGTGCCGCCCACCATCAGATTGTGCGTCTCTTTCGGGTTATTTTGTGAGGACGTTGGGCTGAGCTGGCCTTCCACGCCGGCTTCGATACCGAAGTCTTGCGGAATGGCGCGGGTGACAAAGTTCACCACGCCGCCCACGCTCTGCGGTCCGTAACGCACCGCTCCACCGCCGCGTACCACGTCGATGGCGTCCATATTGCCGAGTGAGACGGGTGCCAGTGAAAGCTGTGGCTGGCCGTAAGGGGCAAACGGCACGGGAATACCGTCCATCAGCACGGTTGAACGGCTGGCGAGGCGCGGGTTCAGGCCGCGAATGCCGAAGTTCATCGCCAGATCGTGACTGCCGGTGCCGTTATTTTCCGGGGCAGTGACGCCAGGGATGCGGTTCAGTACATCGCGCATGGTCGTCGCGCCGGTTTTGGCGAAATCCTCACGGCGGATAACGTCACGCGCGCCAGCATGTTCGAATACATCGTTCTCGCGCGCTTCCCCTAGCCAGTCGCCCACCACGGTCAGGACATCTTCTTTCGGTGTGGGGGCGTGCTCCAGCGTCCAGCTGTTATTCCCCAGCGGTTTCACCTGCAGACCGCTACCGTTCAGCAGATGTTGCAGACCGGTTTCGATATCGTAGTCACCGTGAAGACCGTCACTCTGTTTGCCGCGCGTCAGGCTGGCGTCAACCGACAGAGTAATTCCGCTTTGCGCGGCATACTGGTTAAGGGCTTTGTCGAGCGAACCCGGCGCGATATCAACCTGCGCTGCGAAGGCCGATAAAGACAGCCCGGCCAGCGGCAGCAGGCTCAGGCGAATGGCGTAAACCAAAGGTGTTGTTTTGCGAAAAACGCGTAAAGGCGTCATACCTTCTCCATCATCATTTTTGTTGTGTTCATCTATGAGTCGAACGAGAAGGGGAAAAAGGACAATGGAAATGAGAATTATTTTTCTTACAATGCTGAAATATTTACCCAGTATCGTGTAACCGACTGAATTTTAACTGGAAGAGTTTGAGCGATAACATTCAGGATGGCATCGGTATTGTTCAATGGGAAGGTCCCGCTCAGGCGCAGTCCGGCCACTGCCGGATCACAACGCAGCACACCGTTTCGATAGCGGCTGAGCGTGGCGATCACCTCACCGAGCGGTTTATCGCTGAAGCTCAGAATACCCTGCGTCCAGGTGGCGCTTTCATCATCCGTTGAGGTTATTGCACCAAATTCTGACGCGCTAAACTCCAGGCTCTCGCCAGCGTTTACAATGCGTTTTTCCTGCGGATGGTTTGCCAGTAAGACTTCAACAGCGTGTCGCTGAACGGCAACGCGAGTGATGTTGTCCTGCTGGTAGACGGTAAACTCTGTGCCTAACGCGGTGAGCTGGCCCTGGCGGGTCATCACGCGGAAAGGTCGCAACTGAGTGTCTTTTGCGGTGGTAATGGCAATTTCGCCGTACCAGAGGTGGACTGCGCGCTGATGCGCATCAAACCGAACGTCAGCGGCGCTTTGGGTGTTGAGCGTCAGCTGCGAGCCATCTTCCAGCCGCTGATGGCTGAGCGCGCCTTTGGCCGTGCGGTAGTCAGCGCGCAGACCTTCACCGGTTTCAGATTGCCAGATCTGCCAGCCGCCACCCACGCCGAGCAGCAACAGCAGCCCTTTCATGACATGTCGACGGGTAAGGCGCGTATCATGCAGCGCCCGGCTGGCGACATCGGCCGGTACGTGGCTCAGCTGGCTGCGCAGGTTTTCAACCTGTTGCCAGGCCCACTGATGATCCTTGTCCTCTTCATACCACTGTTGCCAGCGCGCCTCCTGCTGTGGGCTGACGCGCTCGCCGCTCAACACGGCATACCAGTGTGATGCCGAACGCAATGCCTGGCGGCGAGAATCGGTGATAGAAGCGCTCACAGGCCGTGCTCCAGACGAAACAGCAGACAATGTTCGATAGCCTTTGCCACATATTTTTTCACCGAGCTGACGGATACACCCAGCTTCAGTGCGATCTCGCTGTATGTCAGACCATCCAGTTGCGAAAGTAGAAACGCTTCGCGTGTTTTTCCGTTCAGCCCGTCAAGCATACTGTCGATGAGTTGCAGGGTTTCGAGCTGGCTTTCGCGTTCTTCAGGCGAAGGTGCCAGCCCCTCCGGCATAAGCGCCAGCATCTCCAGATAGGCTTTTTCCAGCGCGTTTCGGCGAAACAGGTCGACCATCACGCGTTTGGCGATAGTGCACAGAAAAGAGCGAGGATCGCGGATCGTCGAGAGCGTGTTGTTGCCCATTACCCGCAGAAAAGTGTCCTGGGCAATGTCATCCGCATCAAAGGCAGACTGAAGTTTGCGCGTCAGCCAGCTTTTCAGCCAGCCGTGATGTGCGCCATAGAGCGACTCGAGCGTTAAGGAAGCAGTGGTAGTGGCGCGGTCAGACATGCGGAGTGTATCAAAAGTTAATTATCACACGGCTATATTAATATGAGAATGGTTATCATTACAATTGGAAATAAAATTGTATAACTTTTATATTATTAACGCATTGTTTTTTATAAATATTTCATGGGTTGATGTTGAGTGGGAAAGGGCGTTTGCTTCTGGAATGTATAGGTCGGAATAAGATCTGACCAGGTCTGCTATGAGCGGGAAGCGGAGAATTCATTTACTCACTGGTATAAGGCCTGTTGAAGAATATGCGTTTCCAGAAACATATCCTGGATTTTTCAGGCCTCCAGACAAATCCCGGATTGTCTTACCGGCATCGACTGACTTCACTTTTTCTGGACGTTGAGTCATAGGTTCAGTGCGTTGTTATTTTCTGTGAGGCGATACCAGCAAGGTTTTCCCGCTACCAACCCGTTCGTTTTTTACATCAACTGGCAGAGTAAAACCCCGACAAGAAAACTCGTCGCGGGTCTTACACGGTGTAAATCAGTGAATTACAGACCCAGTTCAGACAGGCCCGGGTGATCGTCAGGACGACGCCCCAGCGGCCAGAAGAACTTGCGCTCGCTTTCTTTGATCGGCATGTCATTGATACATGCGAAGCGACGCTTCATCAGGCCGTCGGCCTCAAACTCCCAGTTTTCGTTGCCGTAAGAGCGGAACCAGTTTCCTGAGTCATCATGCCATTCGTAAGCGTAACGGACGGCGATGCGGTTTCCGCCAAAAGCCCACAGCTCTTTGATGAGGCGATACTCGAGCTCCTTTTTCCACTTACGGGTGAGAAATTCTTCGGCTTCCTCACGATTATTCGCGAACTCGGCACGGTTACGCCATTTGGTATCCAGTGAATAAGCCAGCGCCACTTTTGCCGCGTCGCGGGTGTTCCAGCCATCCTCAGCCAGACGGACTTTCTCGATAGCAGTCTCCAGCGTAAAGGGCGGAAGCGGCGGACGTACTTGTGTATCTGTCATGGAAAACTCCTGTGAGTTTCGGTTTACAGGCAATAACAATTTTCGTTACTCAGGCCCCGGCTGGGACCTGTTCCAGCAAAACTTTTGCAACGCCCTGTGCGTTGTCAGCGGCATTCCGGTCGCCCATCACGTAGGTCATGGTGATTGCCCCCTCAATCAGAATCAGCAGCTGTCTGGCCAAAACTACAGCGTGTTCCGTGTTCAGTTGTGCGCTCAGTTCGAGGGCGTAATCCAGCAGTTTTTGCTTATGCATTTTCGCTATCTGTCGAACGGGATCGTCCGGGTCTCCCACTTCTCCTGCTGTGTTTATAAAGGCACAGCCCCGGAAGCCTTCGGACTCGAACCAACTTTTCAGAACCGTGAACATGTTCAGAATGCGATCCTGAGGTGTCTCGCCTTTATCAGACTCGGTTCTGAACCAGTGCATCCACCGTTCGTCACGCACATTCAACGCGGCTGATGCCACCTCCTCTTTGTTGGCGAAATGGTGGTAAATGCTTTTCCTTGCGACACCCGAACTCTTCACCAGAAGATCCATGCCCATGGCGTGGATGCCGTTCTGATAGATAAGCTGCTCAGCGGTGGCGAGGATTTTTTCTCGTGTGTTACTTGGTTTTTTGTTCATGCGGCAAAGGTAGAATGATTGTTCTACCTGGTCAAGCATTGGTTTTTGAATATTTTGTTTCATGCGGGGTATGTGTTGAGAAAGTGTATTTAAATCAATGGATAAATAGTTAATTATATTATTTGGAACAATGGGTTCCTGAAAAGAAAACGCGATCAGGGAAAAATTGAGCGTCAAGGAGGGAGGGCGCAGATTGGGGAGGGTGAATAAAAATTCCAAAAAAACAGCGGTACCAATTCATGCTGATTGAGGGCTATAACCTGAGTTTTACCTGATAAATCCAGGCTCGCTACGGACATGTCCTGAAGCCGCACGCATTACAGATGCGGCCTGGTTTACCATGAATCTTTCCTGTTTCGAAATGCGGCCACTTTCATGAGTCTGGAAGCGCGATATCCCGAATCTGATTCGAAGCGGAAGAACTTACTGAGTTGAAGGTCCGCTGTGAGCGAGGAGCGGAAGTTCGCAATTGTTCTCACAACTGGTTAAGGAATTACTAACATCACGATGTATCAATTAACTAGGTTAAGGTCACACCTTTCAGGATACTGGAAAAAATTACCGAACAAGCAGATCCAACCAATCTGGGTTCTCAATTTTACGTGAATAGGGCAACATTGCACGATTAATCAACTCAAAGAGTTCTGACTCCTCCATCCTTACGGCTTCGCTTGTTCCAGGTCCCTCCCATTCATCAAATAGATGCCAGTAAAGCGATTTCAAGGTATCGACCACTGCAGTGAAAATCTTTACGTCAGGTTCAAGCCAATGACACACCAGAAAATACATTTTCTGCTCTGCATCATGGATGGAAGCGCATTGGGAAAGTTGACTCATAAATAGCTTGATCCAGACCAATGCTGCTGTTTTTAGCGGTGGTAGGTTTATCTGCTGCTCTGCCATGTACCGTGACATATATAATTCAACCTCGGCCCGTACAGGTTGATTATCAAGCCCCAGTGAAGCGAGGATTAAAAGAGTGTCCGAATCATTTCCTTCGATAATTTGATCTTCAGCCCATGCAATGATCATGCTGTCCAGATCATTGTGAAGAAATTGATATTTTCCTGAAAACACAAGCAACCCGAGCAGCTCATTGAGAGTGTATACAGATGGCATCTGATATTCCCTTTCCTGAGTTTTAACACGAACCCTGGCAGTGATAATTTCTGAGTCCATTATCAATTGAACGTTGAGTCTATGTAACTAAATGAAACTCCAATCAACCTTCATTTTATCTTACCTATTGATTTAAATGCTGTAAATATTAGAAGCATACCGGTTTTGGCCACATAAGCAGAAGTGCGAAAGGTCCGCTGCTGGCACAGAGCGGACGATGCTATCATTACCATTCTCCGAGCGTTGAAAAGGTATCGACTAATATGGATATAAAATTGTCAGGCGGCTGTTTATGTGGGTTTATCCGATTCATAGCGATTAACCCTGTTTCCGCTCATTCCTGCTCCTGCGATATATGCCAGAAACATTCTGGTTGTCAGACCGCGGTATGGCTTGAATTCCACTCGGCGGATGTTGAATGGACTGGCGAAGGGGGCACACCTTCTTTGTATCGCTCATCTGAGACATCATCCAGAGCGTTCTGCGTCCGGTGCGGCAGTTCAATGGGGGCTATCGATGACGCGCCGGTGACGGCTCTGCTTAGCGGTGTTTTTGACCACAACGAAAGCCTCATCTTTTCGCCCCAGTCCCACTCGTTTCAGGATATGAAACCTGACTGGTGGAGAGAAATCATGCCTGATACTGCCTCCTGAATAAGGAACTTCGGGCTTTAAAGCCGTAGCGTTCAATTGACGTATTCTTCAGAACTCCATTTTCCTGGTAATTGTGTGTGGTGGCGTATCTGTTAATCTGGCTGGGCTCAACGGATGACCAGGAAGAGACATGCTAAACCCAGGATTCATTACCCGCAAAGCGCTTGCTGAATGGCAGGATGCGCCGGTCTTTTTACCTCAGTTTCAGTTCCATGAAAAACATCGTACGGTCATACGCACCACGTCCCCTGAAAATATTCTGCCATTCATCGCAACATTTGACGTCCAGCAAGACGCCGTTATCCGCAAGTTAATGTCATTGCGGCAATTACCGCAGAAATTTCTGCACAACCAGTCAGCTCATGCGACCAGCAGCTTTGGGTTGCACAGTTTTACCCTTTTGAAAAGTTCTGCAACCGAGCTCTGTTATGGCTTAAGAGGGCGATTCTGGCGTGCCGATTTCGGGCTGGAAGATGTGCCGGATGCCCGCGCTTTTCAGGCGCCGATCGCACCGGGCAGCGCAAAGCTATTACTGCGCTATCAGGTATCGGAACTGACGACAGAGCAACATGAACTGTGTACAGAAACCTTCATCTATTGTCCTGACAGAACGACGCAGCTAAAAATGGCTGCCTACTGGCTCGCAATACGGGCAGGAAGCGGCTGGATCCGCAAACGGATGTTAGAGGCGGTTAAGTCAAATCTTGAAGGCCTGAGATGAGGAACTGACGGGAATCTATCCCCCGAAGAAAAATAGAGTCGATTTTCGACAATCAAACGCCCCACCACAGTGCACCAACCCCGCGCTCCCTCCCCAAAACGGTGAAACCCAACCGGCACCAAACTCCAACCCACTAATAAACATCGTAAAAATTTCTGGCACACCCTTTGCAAACTCTTTCACTGAAGGGCAGCACCACACAATTTGAACAATAGCTGGCTAGGGTTCCGGTTCACTACGGTGAATGGCTGGTCCAAGAGCTGGCGACCTCTGAGAGGTTACACGGCGGGACAAAAACCCGGGAGACAGCAGCACCAAAGGTGTCGCGCTGCCCCCTAATTTTGTGCCACTCAGAGGTCAAGAATGAAGAAAACGCCATTACTCCGCTCTCTTGTACTGTCGCTGGCGATGCTGGTCAGTCTCCCCACGTTTGCTGCTGTTAAAAAAGAATTCAACGTTTGCTGGACCATCTACGCCGGGTGGATGCCCTGGGGCACCATCAGCAGTAGCAAAATCATCGATAAATGGGCCAGTAAATACGGTATCAAAATCAATGTTGTACAACTCAACGACTATATCGAATCCATCAACCAGTACACCGCAGGCCAGTTCGACGGCTGTACCATGACCAACATGGACGCGCTGACCATCCCGGCGGCGGGCGGGGTTGATACCACTGCGCTTATCCTCGGCAGCTACTCGGAAGGCAACGACGGGGTCGTGATGAAAGGCGAGGGCAAAACCCTCAACGACCTGAAAGGGATGAAGGTCTACCTGCCGGAGCTGTCCGTTTCCCACTATCTGCTGGTGCGCGGCCTGGAAAAAGCCGGGCTGGCCGAGAAAGACGTCACCGTGGTGAACACCTCTGATGCGGATATCGTCTCGGCGTTTGGCACGGCAAGCGTGCAGGCCGCCGTGGCCTGGAACCCGCAGCTTTCCGTTATCAAAGGCACACCGAAAACCACCGAAGTCTTTAGCTCCTCTCAGGTCCCGGGCGAGCTCATCGACATGATGGTCGTCAACAGTGAAACCCTGAAAGACAACCCGGCACTGGGCAAAGCACTGACCGGCGCATGGTACGAAATGATGGGGCTGATGAAAGCGCAGGACGCAAACGCCCTGAATGCGATGGCCGCCGCCTCCGGTACCGATCTGGCGGGTTATCAGGCGCAGCTGAAAACGACGCACCTGTTCTACACCCCGCAGGACAACATCGCCTTTGTCACCTCGCCAGACCTGGCGAAAACCATGCAGCGCGTGGCGTCATTCTCCTTCGAGAAAGGGCTGCTGGGCGATGGGGCGCAGAGTGCTGATTTTATCGGCATGAGCTTCCCGGGCAATGTCACCCTGGGTGATGCGAATAACGTGAAACTGCACTTTGACGACAGCTTCGTGAAAATGGCCGCTGCCGGCAAGCTGTGATAACTGACGGAGTTCGCCATGCGACAAATTAACCGCCATCCCACCTCAGGCATGAGGTTAATGCTTGTGATGTTGCCTTTCGTCCTGCTGCTGGCTGCCTACTTTTTTGGCTCCGCAGTGCGGCTGGAAGCCAACCCGCAGGACAAACTTTTGCCCGGCCTGCAGCAGATGCTGGATGCACTTTCACGGATGGCGTTTAGCCCGGATAAACGCAGCGGTGAGTACCTGTTCTGGGTTGATACCCTGGTGAGCCTGGCCCGTCTGCTGACCGGGCTGGCGATCGCGTCGCTGATTGGCCTGTGCATTGGCATCACCTCCGGCGTATTCCCGCTGTGGCGGGCCTCGCTGTCACCGCTGATGACGGTGTTGTCGATGATCCCACCGTTGGCGATTTTACCGGTGCTGTTTATCGTTTTCGGGCTGGACGAGCTATCAAAAGTGATGCTGATTGTTATCGGCATCACCCCGATGCTGGCCCGAGACCTTGAACATCGCGCCTGTGAAATCCCGCCGGAGATCCTGATCAAGGCCCAGACGCTGGGGGCAAACAGCTGGACGCTGGTGCTGCGGGTGGTCCTGCCGCAGCTGCTGTCCCGCCTCTTGACCTCGCTGCGTCTGCTGCTGGGCTCGGCGTGGCTGTTCCTGATTTCGGCGGAGGCAATCTCGTCTACCGCCGGGCTTGGCTACCGTATTTTCCTCGTGCGCCGCTATATGGCCATGGACGTCATCATCCCCTATGTCCTGTGGATCACGCTGCTGGCATGGCTGATGGATCTGGCGCTGCGCAAGCTTCACAAGACCTGTTTCCCGTGGGCGGAAGGAGGAAAAGCATGAGTTTTATCACCATCAACAATATCTGGCAGGAGTACGGCGACCACGTGGTGCTGGAGAACCTGAATTTAACGGTGAAAGAGGGCGAGTTCTGCTCGATGGTAGGGGCATCCGGCTGCGGTAAATCGACATTCTTACGTCTGCTGTTGGGCCAGGAATCTCCAAGCCGGGGCTCCATCACTCTGGACGGCAACGTGCTGACCGCCGAGCCGGACAGCAGCCGTGGCGTGGTGTTTCAGCGTTACTCCGTTTTCCCGCACCTCAGCGTGCTGGATAACGTCGCTATCGGTCTTGAGCTGCCGCAATCACCGCTGTTCGGGCGGCTGTTTGGCGCGAAGAAACGGGCGGCGCGGGAGCGGGCAACACAGATGCTGGAAAAAGTTGGCCTCGGCCACGCGTTGCACAAATACCCTGCGCAGCTCTCCGGCGGGATGCAGCAGCGTCTGGCCATTGCCCAGGCGTTCATTATGCAGCCGCGCGTGTTGTTGCTTGATGAACCTTTCGGCGCGCTCGACCCGGGAATTCGTAAAGACATGCACGCCTTGCTGCTGCAACTGTGGGGTGAAACCCGCATGACGGTCTTTATGGTCACGCACGATCTTTCTGAAGGCTTCAACCTTGGCACCCGTTTGCTGGTGTTCGACAAAGTGCGCATTGATCCGCAGGCACCTAACGCCTACGGCGCGCGCATTACTTACGACATCCCGCTCAACGAGACGCGCCTTTCCGCGCTGAGCGGTACCGCACAAGATAACGTTTACGCATTAAGGGGTTAATCCTGTGAATACAACAACATTACGCGAAGAAATCCTGCCCGGCGGCGGCCATCTCTCTTTTATCCTCAAGCGCGGGCAGATCCTGCGCATGACCGACACCGACGGAGGGGCAAACGTCAGCCTGATGATGCTCAACGCCCACCAGAAAAGTGAACGCCTGAACCTGCCGGATACCCTGAAAGGCCAGCATACCGCGCGCCTGACAGCGGGGCACTGCTTCTATTCCGATATGGGGCGTGTGCTGGCGGGGATCACCGCCGATACCTGCGGCTGGCATGATCCGTTTGGCGGCGTGCTCAACGCGGACGAAGTAGCGGAAAAATACGGCCAGGGACGTTATCAGGAATTACGTAACGGCTACTTCCGTAACGGCACGGACAACCTGCTGGTGGAGATGGGCAAGTGGGATCTCAACCTGGAAGACCTGCTGATGGTGGTGAACTTCTTCAGCAAGGTGTCGGTGGACAACAACGGTCAGTTCAGCTTTCACAGCAGCCATTCGCAGCCCGGCAGTTATGTTGAGCTGTTCGCGCCGATGGACGTGCTGGTGGTGATGACGGCGTTACAGCATCCGATGGATCCATCCACCGGGTATGCGCCACGCCCGGTCGCGCTGAGCTGGCGACAGGCACAGGACGAAGAGGCGGCCATTAACGCGCTGCTTACGCGCCCGGAAAATAACCGCGCCTTCACCAACACTCAACTTTTTGCCCTGTAAGGAGCCGCAAATGACCGTTGCCAGCGAAAAAAACGCCCAACACGCCAGTTTCCGCCATGTGATCCCGGCGGGGGAACCTTACCTGTTCGAAGTAAAAAAAGGGCAGACCTTGCGCCTGCTCGACCTTGAAGGTAACCAGGCCGTCGACACGCTGTTTTATAACGCCGACAGCCCGCGCGAACGCTACGATGCCCAGCGTACACTGCGTCGCCAGAATAATGCCTATCTCACCACCGGCAGCGTGCTGTACTCCAACCTTGGCAACCCGCTGCTGACCATCGTCGCCGATACCTGCGGACGCCACGACACCCTCGGAGGCGCCTGTGCTCAGGAAAGTAACACCGTGCGTTACGCCCTCGACAAGCGCCATATGCACAGTTGCCGCGACAATTTTCTTTGCGCCTGCCTGCATGATGGCCGCCTGCAAAAGCGTGATATTGGCGCTAACATCAACTTCTTTATGAACGTGCCGGTTACGCCGCAGGGCGGATTAACCTTCGAAGACGGCATTTCCGCGCCGGGGAAATACGTTGAACTGCGCGCGGAGTGCAACGTCATTGTGCTGATTTCCAACTGCCCGCAGCTCAACAACCCCTGCAACGGCTGGAACCCGACGCCTGCGGAGGTGCTGGTATGGAACTGACGCCAGGGCGCTGGCAGCGCCTGCGAAAGATGATTTATCGCCTGTTTGAAGTACGCGCCGGACGCATCCTGCCGTAACTGCTTTTTCCCCATGGACGACCATGCGGCGAGCCGATTTTCGGCGGGACGACCCGCCCCGATTGAGTCTTAACTATGTTTACTAAACTCTTGATCGCTAACCGCGGGGCCATTGCCTGCCGCATTCTTCGTACGCTGCGCACCATGAATGTGGGCGGCGTGGCCGTCTATTCTGAAGCCGATATCAGTAGCCTGCACATTCGTGAAGCCGATGAAGCCCTTAGTCTGGGCGAGGGCCCGGCGGCGAATACTTACCTGGTCACCGAAAAAATTATCGCCGCCGCAAAAGCCAGCGGCGCGCAGGCCATTCATCCCGGCTACGGTTTTCTCTCGGAAAATGCCGCCTTTGCCGAAGCCTGTGAAGCCGCCGGGATCGCCTTTATCGGCCCCACGCCGGAACAGCTTCGTCTGTTTGGCCTGAAACACACCGCCCGCGCGCTGGCGAAAGCGCACGGCGTACCGATGCTGGAAGGTACAGAGCTGCTGGCGGATGTCGGCGAAGCGCTTAAGGCGGCTGAGAGCGTGGGTTACCCGGTGATGCTGAAAAGCACGGCCGGGGGCGGTGGTATCGGGATGCGAGTGTGTTATTCCGCCGCCGAACTCAGCGAGGCGTTTGATGCCGTGGTGCGTCTGGGTAAAAACAACTTCAGCGATGCGGGCGTGTTTATTGAGAAGTACATCGAGCGGGCACGCCATCTTGAAGTGCAGCTGTTTGGTGACGGCAAGGGCGAGGTGATTGCCCTGGGGGTGCGGGACTGCTCGGTGCAGCGCCGTAACCAGAAAGTGCTGGAAGAAACCCCCGCACCAAACCTGCCTGCGGGCATGGAAAGCGCATTGTGCGAGGCGGCCATTAAGCTTGGCAAAGCGGTGAATTATCGCAGCGCGGGCACGGTCGAGTTCGTCTACGACAGCGATGCCGGGCGTTTTTATTTCCTCGAAGTGAATACCCGTTTGCAGGTCGAGCACGGCGTGACCGAACAGGTCTGGGGTGTTGACCTGGTGCGCTGGATGATTGCCCTTGCCGCCGGGGATTTGCCGCCGCTGGCTGCGCTGCGAGAAAGCCTTACCGCCTGCGGTCACGCCATCCAGGTGCGCGTGTATGCGGAAGATCCTGGTCGTCAGTTTCAGCCTTCGCCGGGCCTGTTGACCGAAGTGGTCTTCCCGGAAGATAACCGCACCACGTTGCGTATCGACCGTTGGGTGGAGTCCGGTTGTGAGGTGCCGCCGTTTTTTGACCCGATGCTGGCAAAGATTATCGCGTGGCAACCGACAAGAGATGAGGCCATTCGCGCGCTGCACGCAGCACTTGGCGAAACGCGGCTTTACGGCGTGGAGACGAACCGCAGCTACCTTCGGCAGATTTTAACCTTCACGCCGTTTGCCAGCGGCGAACCCTGGACACGCTGCCTGGAAGGACTGACCTATCAGGCTGCCACTCTGGAAGTGCTCAGCGCCGGGACACAAACCACGGTTCAGGATTATCCAGGGCGCGTGGGGTACTGGGCCGTGGGCGTGCCGCCTTCCGGGCCAATGGACAGCCGCGCCTTGCGTCTGGGTAACCGCCTGCTTGGCAACGGTGATAGCGCTGCCGCGCTGGAAATCACCCTCAGCGGCCCTACGCTGAAATTCAACTGCGACGCGCAGCTGGCCGTCACCGGAGCGGAAATAGACCTGACGCTGGATGGCGAACCTCTGGCAAACAACGCCGTCTTTACGGTGCGTGCCGGGATGACGCTGCGCATGGGCGATATTCGTGGTGACGGCGTGCGCAGTTACCTGTGCCTGCGCGACGGGTTTAACGTGCCGGATTATCTGGGCAGCAAAAGTACTTTCACTCTGGGCCAGTTTGGCGGGCACGGCGGGCGGGCGCTGCGTACCGGGGATGTACTGCACCTTACGCCACTTACCTCTGCGGGCAGTGAGGCTATTTTACCCCAGGCGCTGCGCTTCACGTTTGCGCCCGTGCGCGAACTGCGTGTGATTTACGGGCCGCACGGCGCGCCGGAATATTTTACCCCGGCTTATGTGGCGACCTTTTTCGCAACCGAGTGGGAAGTGCATTTCAACTCCAGCCGCACCGGGGTACGTCTGATTGGCCCGAAACCGGAGTGGGTGCGTGAAAGCGGCGGCGAAGCGGGGCTGCATCCGTCGAACATTCACGATAACCCGTACGCCATTGGCGCTGTCGATTTTACGGGCGACATGCCGGTGATCCTTGGCCCGGATGGCCCGAGCCTGGGCGGGTTTGTGTGCCCGGTCACCATCATCGAAGCTGATTTACACGCCATCGGGCAACTAAAAGCCGGCGATAAGGTGCGCTTTGTCCCCGTGGATATTGCCACTGCGCGGCGGCTGGCTCAGGCGCAGGAGGCACAAATCAACAGTCTGCATCCGCAGGATGTGGTATGGCAACCGGCAGCGCTCGCGTCACCCATTGTTCTGGAGCAGGGGCAGGCGGATAAACGCCTGGTGGCACGGCTTTCCGGTGATACGCATCTGCTGCTGGAGATTGGCGAGCCGGAACTGGATCTGGTGCTGCGTTTTCGCGCCCATGCGCTGATGCAGGCTCTGGAGAGCCGCGCGCTTGACGGGGTTATCGATCTGACGCCGGGGATCCGTTCGTTACAGGTTCACTATCAGCCGGAGGCGCTGAGCCTGGCGAGTCTGCTGGATGTGGTTGCGGGTTTGTGGCAAAGCGTCTGCGAGCGTGAGGATCTGGATGTGCCTTCGCGTATCGTCTGGCTGCCGCTGTCATGGGACGATCCTGCCTGCCAGAAGGCTATCGACAAATATATGACCACCGTGCGTCGTGACGCACCATGGTGCCCGAGCAACCTGGAGTTTATTCGCCGTATTAACGACCTGGCGAACATCGACCAGGTCTACAAAACGGTGTTTGACGCCAGTTATCTGGTGATGGGGCTGGGGGATGTTTACCTCGGTGCGCCGGTGGCCACGCCGCTCGACCCGCGTCACCGGCTGGTGACCACCAAGTACAACCCGGCGCGTACCTGGACGGCGGAAAACTCGGTGGGTATCGGCGGGGCATATCTGTGTGTTTACGGGATGGAAGGGCCTGGTGGGTATCAGTTTGTCGGGCGCACGTTGCAGATGTGGAATCGCTATCACGCTGTTGAGGACTTCGGCGGTAAGCCCTGGCTGCTGCGCTTCTTCGACCAGATCCGTTTCTATCCTGTCTCTGCCGACGAGCTGCTGACCATCCGCCGTGATTTCCCGCTGGGACGTTACCCGCTGCGCATTGAGCACACCACGCTGAAGCTGGCGGAATATCAGCAGTTCCTCACCGATGAAGCCACGGAAATTGCTGCGTTTCGCACCCATCAGCAGGGGGCGTTTGACGCCGAGCGCGAACGCTGGATTGCCAACGGCCAGGCCCATTTCGACAGCAGCGATGTACTGGTGGATGAAGAGGACGATGCGCCGCTCAAACCCGGGCAGGAAGGGGTTGATAGCCCGGTGTCTGGCAACCTGTGGCAGGTGAACGTTGAAGTCGGCAAGCCGGTGCGGGAAGGCGATGTGCTGGTGGTACTGGAATCCATGAAGATGGAGATCCCGCTGCTCGCCACGCGGGATGGTGTGGTAAGCCAGGTGCGCGTGCAGCCGGGATCATCGGTTCGCGCAGGGCAGTGTGTGGTCGTTCTGGAGAAAACAGCATGATGCATCCGTTTGATTTACGTCTTGATATGCTGGCTCAGGCCTACAGTGAAGGGCGTTATACGCCGCGCGAAGTCATCACCACGCTGCGTGAACGTGCGCTGGCGTTAAATCCGGCGTTTAACGCCTTTATTTATATCCTGACGTCAGCCGAGCTGGAGCCGTATCTCGCCGCGCTGGAAAGGGCTGATCCTGCGTCGTTACCGCTCTACGGCATTCCCTTTGCCATCAAGGACAACATCGATCTGGTGGGGATTGAAACCACCGCTGCCTGCCCGGCGTTTGCCTACCGGGCGCAGGACGATGCGACCATAGTTGCGCAGCTGATTGCGTTGGGCGCAGTACCGCTCGGAAAGACCAATCTTGACCAGTTTGCCACCGGATTAAACGGCACCCGTTCGCCGTATGGCCTGTGCCGCAACAGCGTTCATGCGGATTATCCATCAGGTGGCTCCAGCGCCGGGTCGTCCCTGGCGGTGGCACTGGGAATAACCAGTTTCGCCCTTGGCACGGACACCGCAGGCAGCGGCCGCGTTCCGGCCTCGCTGAACAACCTGGTGGGGCTGAAAGCCACCAAAGGGTTAATTTCAACGGCTGGCGTGGTGCCAGCCTGTCGCACGCTGGACTGCGTGACCTTCTTTACCGCTACCGCCGCGGAGGCCAGCCGTTTGCTGGCGCTGACGGCGGTACTTGACCCGCGTGATGATTACAGCCGTGCTAACCCATCCTGGAATGGTATTCAGGCCTTTGGCGCGCCGGAGCCCGGCTTCCGTTTTGGGATCCCGGACACCCTGGAATTCCTGGGATGTGCGGAAAGTGAAGCGCTGTTTAATGCCGCTAAAGCGCGGCTGATAGCACTCGGCGGTGTGCCGGAAATCATCGATTTCACGCCGTTCCTGGCCGCGGCAAAGTTGTTATACGACGGTCCGTGGGTGGCAGAGCGATACCACGTGGCGGGCAAACTGATTGAGCAGCAACCGGATGCCGTGCTGCCGGTGATCCGCGATGTCCTGCAAAAGGCACCGTCAACGGATGCTGTGGCGGCGTTTGATGCCCAGTACAAATTGCAGCATTACAAAATGCAGTGCGATGCCATTCTGTCCGGGGTGTCATGTGTGTTAACGCCAACCTATCCACGGCCTGTGACTCTGGCGGAGCTGGCGGCAGAGCCGGTGAAACGCAACTCGGATCTTGGGGTATACACCAACTTTATGAACCTGCTCGACTACGCGGCGGTTGCGGTCCCGGCGGGGGTTATGGCGAATGGACTGCCTTCCGGCGTGACGCTGTTTGGCCGCGCGTTTACCGACCAGTATTTACTGAGCCTTGCCGATGCCTTACAACGCACTCAGCCGTTGGTGTTGCCTGGCGGGCGTGAAATGCGCGCTGAACCCCCGGCAACCTGTGCAACCCACGACAAAATGGCCATTGTGGTTTGCGGCGCGCATCTCGATGGGCTGGCGCTGAACAGCCAACTGCGTCAGCGTGGTGCCACCTTGCGGAAAGCCACACGCAGTGCGCCACATTACCGGTTGTATGCGCTGGCGGATGGTAAGCGGCCCGGTATGGTGCGTACCCGGGAGCAGGGGGCGGCTATCGCGGTTGAAATCTGGGACGTGCCGCACATCGAAGTGGGATCGTTTCTGGCCGGTATTCCTGCCCCACTGGGGTTGGGCAAAATCGAGCTGGAGGACGGGCGTTGGGTAACCGGGTTTATCTGCGAAGCGTATGGATTGCAGGATGCCCGGGACATTACGGAGTTTGGTGGGTGGCGTGCATGGCTTGCCAGCAGTAAAGGATAAGAGGCTGAATAGGGCAGCCAGTGGAAACACTGGCTGCGGGGGATTAGCGGTAAAGCGGCTTTTCCGCGACCGGGATCAGCAGGGTGGATTGCCAGTCAGCCAGCGTAAGCTGCGCCAGTTTGCCAAGCGCAACGTAGAAAGGGTGCCCGGCGTTGTCGATAAACACCGACAGGAAGCGATGGCTCCACGGCAGAAGATGCCATGCCAGCAGTTGATCGCACTGCGTATCACGCCCATTCTCCGCAAGCCAGGCAGCCAGCATCAGTAACGTGCCGATGTGATCTTCTGGCTCGTTTTGCTGCATCTCGAAGGCTATCGCGTATTCACGCATCCACTGGCGCAGGGCGAGGGTGGATTCACCGAATAACACGGACTCACGATCCAGCCAGACGGAACCCCACGGCGGCGCCGGGAGCGCATAGGGGCCAATAAACAGGCGCTGCCAGGCCTCTGTTAACGGCTCATCGGCAGGGGTTTTAAACGTCTGCGCGATATTCATCAGCGACGGATGCGCGTACGGCCAGTCCTGATACCAGTCGCTGGTGGTGAGCGCACTCACCAGCGGTGCAGCCTGCTCGCTATCCGGGGCAAACCCGAACAGTGCGCCCAGAACCCGGGCGCTGAAAGCGAAAGACTCGCGTTGTGATAATTCATTCATTACGACATTCCTTGCGCACGTGCGGTTTGCCCCGCACGCGTGTATTAACCGGCAATCGCCATACCTGCGGTCATGTGCAGGCCATAAAACAGCCCGCGACCAATCAGCTCACCGAATACCACCAGCACAATCCCGGCGAACAGGCCGAGCGTTTTTGGCTCCTGGCGGCGAATAAGCGGGCACAGCCAGCAACCTAATCCGGCTGTTACTAACAGGATACGCCAGATTTGCCATGTGCCATACTCCGGCAGCAGGGCGCTGGCCTGCTGGACTGAGCTGTGGATCGTGGCTAATTCGTTACTTTGCAGCACAATCACCCCCACGCTTGCCAGCAGGGCCAGGACGCTCAGCCCCGCGGCGGCAGAACCCTTAAAGGGGGCTCTGACTGCCCGCAGCAACAGCGCGGCAAACAGCGGGCCGCCGAGAACTAACGTCAGGAAAAACGCCAGCGTGGTGTAGCCAGTGTACCAGGTGGGGACGGTATCTATCTGATACACCCGGGTCATCGCCCAGACAAAAACCAGCCCAAGGAGCTGGCTCAACACCAGCCAGATTTTGCCCAGTGCCGGGGGCATTTTACCGATTACGGACACCAGCCACCAGAACCCGCCAACGGCAAAGAACACCGAGCCGGCCGCGATCTCGTTACTGAGCGCGGAAGCGCCGACGCGGTTAAGCGAGTTAAAGGCGCGCATCGGGGAGCCCAGATGCAGTACAGAGGCGATAAAGCCAACTCCCATCACAACCCATAAAAAGAACATGCTGCGCACAATACGTGCTTTTGCAGCCGCGTCTTCCTCTTTGAACCAGGCAAATCCACTGACAATTAACGCACCTGCCACGCACTGCCCAAAGACGGTGAAGATCACCAGCGGCCATTCATGCCATCCACTTCCCATCTCACACCTCCTTCGGATTTGCCAGGTAGCCGGTGGTGTCACCCGTCGGACGGCTGTTGGCGTTAGGTTTAATCACAATGCTCGGCTTTGTGAAGTGCGCAGACGGCAGTGGCGCCACTGCCGCAAGCTGGCCGTGCTTTTGGCGCAGCTCTTCAATCGGGCCAAAGTCCAGCGCACGCAGCGGGCAGGACTCCACGCAAATCGGCTTTTTGCCGTCCGCCACGCGGGTGTGGCAGCCGTCGCACTTGGTCATGTGGCCTTTGGCGGCGTTATACTGCGGTGCGCCATACGGGCAGGCCATGTGGCAGTAGCGGCAGCCGATGCAGACATCTTCATCCACCACCACAAAACCGTCGTCACGCTTGTGCATTGCCCCGCTCGGACACACTTTGGTGCAGGCTGGGTCTTCGCAGTGGTTGCAGGCAATCGACAGGTAGTAGGCAAACACGTTCTGATGCCAGACGCCGTTATCCTCCTGCCAGTCGCCACCGGCGTATTCGTAAATACGGCGGAAGCTGACATCCGGGGTTAAGTCTTTGTAATCCTTACAGGCCAGTTCGCAGGTTTTGCAACCGGTGCAGCGGCTGGAATCAATAAAAAATCCATACTGGGTTGTCATCGGTTACTCCTTATACCTTCTCGATCTGCACCAGGTTGGTGTGTTGTGGGTTACCTTTCGCCAGCGGAGAAGGGCGATGCGTGGTCAGCGTGTTAATGCAGGAACCGTGGTCAACCCGATCGCCACTCATGTTGGCATCGTGCCACGCACCCTGGCCCATGGCGCTCACACCCGGCATGATGCGCGGCGTGACTTTGACCGGAATACGCAGCTCGCCACGGCCGTTGAAAACGCGCACCATATCGCCGTTTTTAATCCCGCGCTGCGCGGCATCGACCGGGTTCAGCCAGACTTCCTGGCGACACGCCGCTTTCAGGACGTCGACGTTGCCATAGCTTGAGTGGGTACGGGCCTTAAAGTGGAAGCCGAACAGTTGCAGCGGATAGGTGCTGCGTTCTGGCGCATCCCATCCGTCAAACGTGGAGGCATACACCGGCAGCGGGGTGATGGTTTCGTCTTTTTCCAGCTCCCAGGTCGAGGCGATTTTCGCCAGCGCGCTGGAGTAAATTTCAATTTTACCGGAAGGGGTTTTGAGCGGATTTGCCACAGGGTCATCGCGGAATTTTTTGTAGGCGACAAAGTGCCCGGCAGGATCTTTGCGCTTATAAATGCCCATCTTTTTCAGCTCATCATACGATGGCAGTCTGGCGTCTTTCTCCAGCATTTTGGCGTACAGATACTGTAACCACTGCTCCTGAGTGCGCCCTTCGGTAAATTGCTGATAAATATCCGCACCGAGTCGTTTAGCGACTTCGCTCATGATCCAGTAGATGGGTTTACGTTCGAACTTCGGTGCGGTAACCGGCTGGAGGAAAATCAGGTAACCCATGTTACCGGCGTAGTCGTTAGGAATAATGTCTTCCTGCTCTACGGTCATCAGGTCTGGCAACACGATGTCGGCGTACTTCGCGGACGAGGTCATGAAGTTGTCGATCACGACGATCATTTCGCATTTGCTTTCGTCCTGCAAAATGTCGTGGGTTTTATTGATATCGGAATGCTGGTTGGTGATGGTGTTCCCGGCATAGTTCCAGATAAATTTAATCGGCACGTCGAGCTTATCTTTACCACGAACGCCGTCGCGCAGCGCCGTCATTTCCGGGCCGCGCACAATGGCGTCCGTCCAGCTAAAGCAGGAGATCTGCGTTTTCACCGGGTTGTCCGGCAGCGGCATACGTTCGATGGTGATGGTGTAGGTGGATTCGCGAGCGCCGCTGTTGCCGCCGTTGATCCCCACGTTGCCGGTCAGAATCGGCAGCATGGCAATAGCACGCGAGGTTTGCTCACCGTTCGCCTGGCGCTGCGGGCCCCAGCCCTGGCAGATATAGGCTGGTTTTGCGGAGCCGATTTCGCGGGCAAGCCTGATGATTCGGTCGGCAGGAATACCCGTGATACGCGACGCCCATTCCGGCGTTTTGGCGGTGGCATCATCGCCCTGGCCGAGGATGTAGGCTTTGTAGTGGCCGTTAGCGGGTGCGCCTTCCGGCAGCGTTTTTTCGTCGTAACCTACGCAGTATTTATCCAGGAATGGCTGGTCAACCAGGTTTTCGTCGATCAGTACCCACGCAATCCCGGCCACCAGTGCGGCATCGGTGCCTGGGCGGATAGGTATCCACTCGTCTTCGCGTCCGGCGGCGGTATCGGTATAGCGCGGATCGATAACGATCATGCGGGCATTGGAACGCTCACGGGCCTGTTCGAGGTAGTACGTGATCCCGCCGCCGCTCATGCGCGTTTCCGCCGGGTTATTGCCGAACATCACCACCAGTTTGGTGTTTTCGATATCAGAAGTGCTGTTGCCGTCGTTGCTGCCATAGGTGTAGGGCATTGCGCAGGCAATTTGTGCCGTACTGTAGGTGCCGTAGTGGCTCAGAAAACCGCCGTAGCAGTTCATCAGACGCGCCACTAACGAGGCATAAGGAGAGGAGCGGGTGATATTGCCGCCGACAATGCCGGAGGAGTAGTTGATGTATACCGCTTCATTACCATACTTTTCTACCACCCCTTTCAGGCTGGCGGTCAGGGTATTCAGGGCTTCATCCCAGCTGATGCGCTCGAACTTGCCCTCGCCGCGTTTTCCCACGCGTTTCATTGGGTAGTTAAGGCGGTCCGGGTGGTTGATACGACGACGGATTGAGCGTCCACGAAGGCAGGCACGAACCTGATGGTTGCCGTAAATATCGTCGCCGGTGTTATCGGTTTCTACCCAATATACTTCGTTATCGCGCACGTGCAGGCGTAGCGCACACCGGCTACCGCAGTTTACGGAGCAGGCTCCCCAGACCACTTTATCTTCAGCGGGCGACACGGCATCTTTCACCGCGGCGGCTGCGCTTTTTAAACCGAAAGGTAATGAAAGCCCACCGGCGGCAAGCGCCAGTGAGCCAATTGCGGTGGATTTAACCAGCGTTCGACGGCTAATCCCGCCGTGGATATCTGCCTCGGACATGACTCACTCCATCATTGTAATGGGAATTATTTACGCCCGTTATTACAACCGGGCTAATGATGGGTGAGTTTTACTTATTTGGAGGTACTAAATGTTAATCCTCATCAAATCAAAGGGTATTGTTGCGGCGAAATGGGATAAAAATCACTGCGGTTCACCTTGCGTGCTGTCCTGAGCGCCCGCTGCCGCTCCGCTTCCTGTGCGGATGTACAAAATTTTGAAAGTATCGTTGGCACAATGCCCAACGACCTGCGCATCCGGCTGGTCGGCCTGATCGTTCGGTACGATGTTCAGCGTAAAGCCGGTTTCAGGCACACCGTTGTTAATAATCTTCTGCTGGATGTCGCTTTTAATCCGCTCGCACGAATCCGGGGCAGCCAGAATGGCCGGGGAAACACTCATCAACAGCAGGGCGGTAATCCAGGGTAACCGTTTCATCTGTAGCTCCTTCTCTCTTCTCTGTGTGTAGAATAATTTTAGCAGGGTTCGCGTAAACATATGTATTTGCTAATATGATTGGGAATTATCTCCCTGTATCGGTAAATAATGTGAAGAAATACGCAGTGATGACGCTTCTGGCTACGGTGCTGGTGGGGTGCGATAACGCCTCTGCGCCGTTGTCTTTTTCGCCGGAGATGGCCAGTTTCTCGAATGAGTTTGATTTTGATCCCCTGCGCGGGCCGGTAAAAGACTTTACCCAGACGTTGCTCAACGATAAGGGGGAAGTCTCGAAACGGGTAACAGGAACCGTATCAACAGAAGGGTGTTTTGATACGCTGGAATTGCACGACCTGGAAGCCAATACCGGTGTCGCGCTGGTACTGGATGCCAACTACTACCTCGACGCGGAAACGCAGCAGCGTAAGGTGAAGTTGCAGGGCAAATGCCAGCTTGCGGAGCTGCCTGCGGCAGGCGTAACCTGGGATACCGACGACAACGGGTTTGTGGTTGCAGCACACGGCAAAGAGATGGAAGTGAAGTATCGCTATGATGCCGAAGGGTATCCGCTGGGAAAAACCACGGTATCCGGCGAGCAACATCTGTCTGTTCAGGCCACGCCGTCAAAAGATGTGCGTAAAAAACTGGACTACACTGCCATCAGCCTGCTTAACGACAAACCGCTCGGGCACGTAAAACAGAGCTGCGATTACGATCGTCATAACAACCCGGTCACCTGTGATTTGTTGATCACCGACGACAGCGTAAAACCGGCCGTTGAACGCAAGTACACCATCAAGAACAGCATTGATTACTATTGATAAAAATGAAAACCGCGCAGGTTATTGCGCGGTTGGTTTTAGCAGACTTGCAGAAGAGGCTTTGTGTCCGGCCAGGTGTTGATGCTGGAAGATACACATGCGAATGGTGTTGCGGTACTCGCCATTGATAAAGAACTCGTGAATCAGTTCGCCTTCCACCATAAAGCCCAGTTTACGGTAGATATGGATCGCTTTTTCGTTCTCTTTATCGACGATGAGATACAGCTTGTACAGATTCAGGACGTTAAACCCGTAGTCCATCGCCAGCTTAGCTGCCCGTGACGCCAGACCTTTGCCCTGGTGTTCCGGCGAAATAATTATCTGAAATTCCGCCCGACGGTGAACGTGGTTGATCTCAACCAGTTCGACCAGACCGGCTTTTTCGCCTTCACACTCCACCACAAAGCGACGCTCACTCTGGTCGTGAATGTGCTTATCATAAAGATCTGACAGCTCGACAAACGCCTCGTAAGGCTCTTCAAACCAGTAGCGCATCACGCTGGCATTGTTGTCGAGCTGGTGGACGAAGCGCAGATCCTCGCGTTCCAGCGGACGAAGTTTAACGGCTAACATATCGGCCATAGTGACTCCGTGAAATCAGGGGGCAACGGTACGGCCGGTACGGCGATCCAGGCAGCGCAGCGTGTTGGGCTCCCAGTAGGCGTTGACGTTCGCACTTTGCTGACATTTGTCACGCGCATCAAAGGCGACATCTTCTTTGTCCCACTCTTTTTCAGCCCGCTTGTTTACCTTCTGGCGAAGATTGCGGGTGTCATTCCATTGTTCTTTGTCCATAGCAGCGTTCTGGCGGCTTTGTGCGCTATCACCAGACTCGATAACGAGCTTGCTGGTTTCGGCTGATGCCGTGGCGGCGAAGGCGAACGTTGACAGCGCGAGCATCGCTGACAGACAAAGGCGTTTGCTTAATGTAGTCATCGCGTTTCCTTTTTAATGGGTGCAGATAAGCGTTTTACCCAACCCGGATTCTACACCAATCCAAAAGGGCGGCATACCCGTGCGGCAGGTATGGAAAAGTAAAGGAGATTATCGCGTATGATGTCTAAATCAATCCTCACAAGATGTTCGATATGATCAAAACAACGCTGCTTTTTTTTGCCACCGCACTGTGTGAAATCATCGGTTGCTTCTTGCCCTGGCTATGGCTGAAAAAGGGCGCTTCGGTATTCCTGCTGGTTCCCGCCGGGATAGCGCTGGCGCTTTTTGTCTGGCTGTTAACGCTGCATCCCGCTGCCAGTGGCCGGGTCTACGCGGCCTACGGTGGTGTGTATGTTTGCACGGCGCTGTTATGGCTGCGGGTTGTGGATGGCGTAAAACTGAGCCTGTACGACTGGGCTGGCGCACTGGTTGCGCTGTGCGGGATGTTGATCATCGTCGCCGGATGGGGGCGCACGTGAGTGCCCCCATTTTGTGACCAGCCGCTTATTTCATGATCATTATACTTGTATGGTAGTAGTGTAGTTGAGTAAATTTCTTGCATCACAACGAGCGATGTAAGGAACTGGATTATGAAGATTGTCGGGGCTGAAGTATTTGTGACCTGTCCGGGGCGCAACTTTGTCACCCTTAAAATCACCACCGATGAAGGAATTGTCGGCCTGGGTGATGCCACGCTGAACGGGCGTGAGCTGTCCGTTGCCTCTTACCTGAAAGATCATCTCTGCCCGCAGCTGATTGGCCGCGATGCCCACCGAATCGAAGATATCTGGCAGTTCTTCTATAAAGGCGCCTACTGGCGTCGCGGGCCGGTCACCATGTCGGCGATTTCTGCCGTTGATATGGCGCTGTGGGACATCAAAGCGAAAGCGGCCAATATGCCGTTATACCAGCTACTGGGCGGCGCATCCCGTGAAGGCGTGATGGTGTATTGCCATACCACGGGCCACACCATTGATGATGTGCTGGAAGACTATGCGCGTCACAAAGAGATGGGCTTCAAGGCCATTCGCGTCCAGTGCGGTGTGCCGGGAATGAAAACCACTTACGGCATGTCTAAAGGAAAAGGACTGGCCTACGAGCCTGCCACCAAAGGCAACTGGCCGGAAGAACAGCTGTGGTCAACGGAAAAATACCTCGATTTTACGCCGAAATTGTTTGATGCCGTGCGTAGCAAGTATGGCTTTAATGAACACCTGCTGCACGACATGCACCACCGCCTGACGCCAATTGAAGCGGCACGTTTCGGCAAGAGCATCGAAGAATTCCGCATGTTCTGGATGGAAGACCCAACCCCTGCGGAAAACCAGGAGTGCTTCCGCCTGATTCGCCAGCACACCGTTACCCCGATTGCGGTGGGTGAAGTGTTCAACAGCATCTGGGATTGCAAACAGCTCATCGAAGAGCAGCTTATCGACTATATCCGAACCACTATCACTCATGCGGGAGGGATCACGGGGATGCGTCGTATTGCTGATTTCGCCTCGCTGTATCAGGTGCGTACTGGCTCGCATGGCCCGTCCGATTTGTCACCGATCTGCCACGCGGCCGCGCTGCACTTCGACCTGTGGGTGCCGAATTTTGGCGTGCAGGAATATATGGGCTATTCCGAACAGATGCTGGAAGTCTTCCCGCATAGCTGGAGTTTTGATAACGGCTATATGCACCCGGGCGAAAAACCAGGGCTGGGCATCGAATTCGACGAAAAGCTGGCGGCGAAATATCCGTACGATCCGGCCTACCTGCCGGTAGCACGTCTTGAAGATGGCACGCTGTGGAACTGGTAAAAGAGGAGCGAACAATGAAAAGCGTAGTAATTCAAAAACCGAATGAACTGGTGATTGAAGAGCGTCCGCTCCCGGCTCCCGCTGCGGGTGAAGTCCGCGTCAAAATCAAACTTGCCGGGATCTGTGGTTCAGACAGCCATATCTATCGCGGCCACAACCCCTTCGCCAAATATCCGCGAGTGATCGGGCATGAGTTCTTTGGCCTGATTGATGCCGTGGGTGAGGGGATTGATGCCTCACGTGTTGGACAGCGCGTGTCGGTTGACCCGGTCATTAGCTGTGGTCACTGCTATCAGTGCTCAGTCGGTAAACCAAACGTCTGTGCATCCCTTGTGGTGCTGGGTGTGCACCGCGATGGCGGCTTCAGTGAGTACGCCGTGGTGCCGGCAAAAAATGCGTGGGTTATTCCCGATGCTATCCCCGATAAACATGCGGTCATGGTCGAACCTTTTACCATAGCGGCGAACGTGACCGGGCAGGCCAAACCCACGGAGCAGGATGTGGCTCTGATCTTCGGCGCTGGCCCGATGGGGCTTGTCACTGTGCAGGCCCTGAAAGGGGTTTACAAGGTGAAGCAGGTCATCGTCGTCGACAGGATCGATGAACGCCTGGCGATGGCCGAACGCAGCGGCGCGGATTGGGTGTTCAATAACGCCGAGCGCTCCGTGCAGTCCGTACTGGAAGAAAAAGGCGTCAAACCCACGCTGATTATTGATGCCGCGTGTCATCCATCCATTCTACAGGAGGCTATCACTCTGGCCGCACCGGCAGCCCGCATTGTGCTGATGGGCTTCTCCAGTGAACCGAGCCAGATTGTGCAGCAGGGCATTACCGGCAAAGAGCTGTCGATTTTCTCATCGCGCCTGAATGCACACAAATTCCCGGTTGTCATTGAGTGGCTGGAAAAAGGGCTTATCGACCCGGAAAAACTGGTTACTCATACCTTTGACTATCACCACGTAACAGACGCCATTGAACTGTTTGAGAAAGACCAGCGGCAGTGCTGCAAAGTCTTGCTCACATTCGACCAATAACAACAAGTGCGGTTAAGAGCCTGCGCAGACAGGCTCTACGTGGTACGCATCTTACCTTTCAGAGATAGCCATTATGACTCAGACACAACCTCAAAGAACGACCTCGGATCTGGTGAAAGCCGCTGTTTCCGGCTGGCTTGGCACCGCGCTCGAGTTCATGGATTTCCAGCTCTATTCGCTGGGCGCCGCCCTTGTTTTCCATGAAATCTTTTTCCCGGAGCAATCCGCTGCGATGGCATTGATCCTGGCGATGGGAACCTACGGCGCGGGCTACATTGCGCGCATTGTCGGGGCGTTTATTTTCGGCAGAATGGGCGACAGAATCGGCCGCAAAAAAGTGCTGTTCATCACTATCACAATGATGGGGATCTGTACCACCCTGATTGGCGTATTACCCACCTATACGCAGATTGGTATCTTTGCGCCTGTTTTGCTCGTCACACTACGCATTATCCAGGGGCTTGGCGCCGGAGCAGAAATCTCTGGTGCGGGAACCATGCTTGCCGAGTATGCGCCGAAAGGTAAGCGCGGCATCATCTCTTCCCTGGTGGCGATGGGGACTAACTGCGGAACGCTGAGCGCGACGGCTATCTGGGCATTGATGTTCTTTGTTCTCGATCGTGAAGAGCTGGTGGCATGGGGCTGGCGTATTCCGTTCCTGGCAAGCGTGGTGGTGATGATCTTTGCTATCTGGTTGCGAATGAACCTGAAGGAAAGCCCGGTCTTTGAGAAGGTGAATGATGAAGACAACGCGGCGCCGGTCCCTGAGCAGGAAACAACGCTGGGCGCGATGCTCAAAAGCAAATCGTTCTGGCTGGCAACCGGTCTGCGTTTTGGTCAGGCGGGTAACTCTGGGCTGATTCAGACCTTCCTGGCGGGCTATCTGGTACAGACGCTGCTTTTTAATAAAAGCATTCCAACCGATGCGCTGATGATCAGCTCCATTCTGGGGTTCATCACCATTCCGCTGCTGGGCTGGTTGTCGGACAAAATCGGGCGTCGTCTGCCTTACATTGTTCTTAATATCTCGGCCATCATCCTGGCCTACCCGATGCTGTCGATCATCGTCGACAAAACCTACACCCCGGGTGTTGCCATGCTCTGCATCATCATTATCCACAACTTCGCCGTACTGGGGCTGTTCGCGCTGGAAAACATCACCATGGCGGAAATGTTCGGCTCGCGTAACCGCTTTACCCGCATGGCTATCTCGAAAGAGGCGGGCGGTCTGGTGGCGGTTGGCTTTGGCCCGGTGCTGGCGGGGATCTTCTGCAACATGACCGGCTCCTGGTGGCCTATTGTGGTGATGATGGTGGTGTACTCGCTGATCGGCCTGCTGTCCGCAATCTTAATGCCGGAAGTGTGCGATCGGGATTTAAGCGAAGCCGAAGATGCCGCCGAGGCTAAAGCATTAAATGTTAACGCGCATAAATACGGGGTGCAGCCATGAGTTTTATTACTAACCGGGAATAGTCATTCAGCATTCATCACCCGGCGTTGGCTGGGTGATGAATTAAAAGGAGGTGTGCCAGACAATAAATAAGTGCTTTCCAGAATGATAATAAATATTTGTCACGATAATGCCAGGGACTATTTCGTTTTTTAAATGTTATTTATCTTGTGAGAATGGATCATGTCACGGAAAAACAGAAAAATAACCATTCCGGTTAGTATCGGATACGGCTTGACGGATATTATGGGTGGCGGTGCTTTTACCGTTATTGGCGCCTGGCTACTCTTTTTCTACACTACGTTTGTTGGCTTATCCCCGGTAGAGGCGGCATCTATTGTGGCGATTGCACGAATCGTTGATGCCATCGTCAGTCTCTTCATGGGGAGTTTTACCGACCACTTTTATACAAACTATTTTGGTAAGAAATTTGGCCGTCGACGCTTTTTCCTGCTGATTGGCGCGCCCTTAATGCTGGTATATGCACTGCTCTGGCTGGATGGTATGAATTACGGTTTTTATCTTACCGTATATTTAGCCTTTGAAATTATTGCGGCAATGGTTCTCATACCGTGGGAAACCCTGCCATCAGAAATGACCAAAGATTTTAATTCACGTACCAAGCTATCGACCTGCCGAATGTTTTTATCGGCGTCCGGTACGTTTCTCGCCACGTTTATTCCCGGGTTGCTCATTGGCTACTTTGGTGAAAAGAGTGCCCATGCGTACCTGATTAACGGCGTTATCTTTGCGGTGCTGTTTATGCTCTGCGTGTTCATTTCCTGGAAAGTCACCTGGGAACGCGAACTGACGCCAAAAATGAAGGCCAGCATCGATAAACGCGAACCGCGTAAAACACGGGGGGAACAACTGGCTGCCTTTTGCCAGCTCTTTAAGGATTACGGCTCCACCCTTAAGATCCGCGCGTTCAGAAAACATCTGGCTATCTATCTGCTCTCTTTCACCGGCAAAGATGTTTACAACACGGTGTTCGTCTTCTTCTGCGTTTACTGCCTGAATGTCTCTTCATCACTGGCGGGAAGCTTGCTGTCGATGAGTATTGTCGGGCTGCCCGTTACGCTTCTGGCAGGCATTGGGATCATCAAATTTGGCCCGTCAAAACTCTATATCTTTGCGTATTCGCTGATGATGCTGTGTCTGGGCGGTTTCTTCGCGGTGTACCAAATCCCGGCGCTCAACACGGTGGCCACGCTGGTTCTCCTGGCAGGGCTTTACCAGGTCGGGCGTTCGGTGCTGGAGTTCACACCGTGGAATGTGTTTCCGTTCATTCCGGATATTGACGAAATGGTCAGTCACCAGCGACGCGAAGGGCTTTTTGCTGCCGTTATGACTTTTGCCCGTAAAACGACCGTTGCAGTTGCGACCTTTATTGTCGGTTTGTTGCTGCAAAATGGCGGTTTCGTGAAGGGGAGTCAGACCCAGCCGCCGGAAGCGATTCATACCATCGCCATGCTGTTGTTCATCGGCACTGCCGGGCTGTTAATCATGGCCCTGTGGCAGGCGCTGACGTTCCACCTTAACAAACGCACCCACAAGATTTTTGTTGATGAACTGGAACGTCTGAAAGCGAATGGTTCAGCGCAGCAGGCCACGCCTGAAGCACGCCGGGTGGTGGAAGATCTTACAGGGTATTCTTACGACACGCTGTGCCTGGGGGAGAACACCTGGTCGGGCAGCATTCCGCAAGGGGCATTTTCCGCGAAGCAGGGTGGTTTATAGCTTTTGCCTTAGATGTCACACAACTTAATTTTTATATCACACCAATTAGACGAAAGTTAATGTAAATCAATATTCGGCCCGGCGCATTCAGTATGGTTATGGCTCATCCAAAATATACGAACTGCCATTCTAGTTGGTGTAGTCAGCAAGTCCGCAGCGGTGATGATGTTGCCGCTGCAGGGTTACATTTTTCATTTACGACAACGAGTCTCAATCATGGAAAACCGGTTATTAAAGGCGAAAGCTACGCTTCCTCAGTACGATCGCGACAGCCTGAAGACGCGCATTGTTCATTTAGGGTTTGGTGCCTTCCATCGTGCGCACCAGGCGGTATATACCGATATCCTTGCCGCTGAACAGGGTAGCGACTGGGGTTACTGCGAAGTTAACCTGATTGGTGGCGAGCAGCAAATTGCCGACCTCAAGGCTCAGGATAATCTCTACACCGTGGCTGAAATGTCTGCCGATGCGTGGACCTCACGCGTGGTAGGCGTGGTGAACAGGGCGCTGCATGTTCAGGTTGATGGCCTGGAAACCGTGCTGGCGGCGATGTGCGAACCTCAGGTCGCGATTGTGTCGCTCACCATTACGGAGAAAGGCTACTGCCACTCTCCTGCAACCGGGCAATTGATGCTCGACAATCCGTTCATCGTTGCTGATCTGCAAAATCCTCATCAGCCAAAATCTGCGCCTGGCGTGATTGTTGAAGCGCTGGCACGCCGTAAAGCGGCGGGACTACCGGCCTTTACCGTGATGTCCTGCGATAACATGCCTGAAAACGGGCATGTGATGCGCAATGTCACCTGCGCCTTTGCCCGCGCGCTGGATAGCGAACTGGCGGAGTGGATTGAAGCGAACGTCACATTCCCGTCCACCATGGTGGATCGTATTGTTCCGGCAGTGACGGCTGAAACACTGGATAAAATTGAGCAACTGACCGGCGTACGTGACCCGGCAGGTGTGGCCTGCGAACCGTTCCGCCAGTGGGTCATCGAAGACAACTTTGTTGCTGGCCGCCCGCAGTGGGAGAAAGCCGGTGCAGAGCTGGTTGCAGACGTCATCCCGTTTGAAGAGATGAAGCTGCGGATGCTGAACGGCAGCCACTCATTCCTGGCGTATCTCGGTTATCTGGCCGGTTATCAGCACATCAACGACTGCATGGAAGATGTTCACTATCGCCGGGCAGCACATGCGCTGATGCTGAAAGAACAAGCGCCGACGTTAAAAGTAAAAGGGGTTGATCTGGCACATTATGCCGACCTGCTGATTGCGCGCTATAGCAACCCGGCGTTGCGCCACCGTACCTGGCAAATTGCGATGGATGGTAGCCAGAAACTGCCACAGAGGATGCTGGATTCTGTGCGCTGGCATCTGGTGCATCAGCGTAGTTTCCCTCTGCTGGCGCTGGGTGTGGCAGGCTGGATGCGTTATGTGGGTGGTGTGGATGAGCAGGGTAACGCCATTGAAGTGAGCGATCCTCAGCTGGAAGTGATTCAGGCCGCAGTGAAAGGCAGTGCTGAGGGTGAAAGCCGGGTGAAAGCGCTGCTGGGTATTGACGCCATTTTCGGTAAGGAATTACCGCAGGAGCCTGTCTTTGTGGATGCGGTGATGAAAGCCTATCAGTCATTACTGGCGAACGGTGCGAAAGCCACGGTTGAAGCCTACGCCGCCCTGGTGTAATCCATTACATGCCGCCGTTCGCGGCGGCATGTTTCGCACGTTTTAGTGCATACCAAGGCGAATCAGTTCAATCGGTTCAAATTTCCCTTCGCATCCTTCCACTTCAACCGTTTTGCTACGACGCACGCGTGCGGCATCCAGGCCGTTGCTGTGAATCGCTTTAATAATGCCGGTGCGGCCTGTGCCGTTAATCATTACGCGGCTGCCAGTGGTAATTGCGTTGCGGTTACGATCGTAAGTCATCATGGTATTTTCTCCTCTCTTGCTTAGCCGATACGGCGATATTCATCTCTTGCCGCTTTCGGAGCACTATAAATACGCCTGTCAGCCACGTATTTTTTTGTTTTTGATCAAACTCACACTTTTTTCTCAATTTTCGTAGGGGTTGACGTATCCCGACAGGTATTTACAAAGCGGACGGTTATTTTCGTTTATTGATAGTTTCTGCATGTGACTGTTTAAGGTTTGTTTATATCGAGAATGTCACTCTGTATTCAGAAAATAACTCTTCAGCGGAATAAGGAGCCAGGCTTATGTATAAAAACATTTTGATGCCTGTTGATGTGTTTGAAATGGATTTGAGCGATAAAGCGGTTCGCCACGCAGCCAATCTCGCGAAGTCAGAAGGGGCGACGATCACGCTGGTGAACATCCTGCCCATCAGCAGTCGTTCTCTTTTGCGCGGCTTCAACGCGGATATCAAGAAGTTTGAAGAATATATGACGAATGAGTCAGAAAAAAAGATGAGCGAATTAAAACGCTTATTTGATATTGCGCCAGAAGATATTCACTGCACGGTACGTTTTGGTAACGTCCGCGATGAAATTATCGCCATGAGCAAAGAAGGCGAATATGACATCATTGTCATCGGCTCGAAAAACCCAAGTATTACCACGCATTTGCTTGGTTCAAATGCGGAATCGATATTACGTTACGCCAGAATCCCGGTATTAGTGGTTCGCTAATATCACCGCCGCGTCCCCCGAAAGTCGTGGGATGCGGCATAAATTAATCTTCGCTAAACCAGTCGCTATTTTCCTGTCGAATTAACTGCACGGATTCGCTGATTTCTTGCAAATGCAGCGTCATCGCTTTCTCTACGCCATCAGGATCGCGTTTTTCCAGCGCCTTAAAAATATCATGGTGCTGACGTAGCAGCATTTCCGGCGGCGAGACGTGATCCAGACTCATATAGCGCACGCGGTCGATAGTGGCTTTGATATTCTCGATGGTGTCCCACGCGAGCTGGCAATCGGCAATTTGCGCCAGTTTTTGATGGAATTCATCGTCAAGCTGGAAAAAGTCATTCAGCTGCTTGCGATCGATAGCAATGCGTTGCTGATGCAGGTTTTGCTCCAGCAGGTAACACTGATTGTCGTCGATAAGCGAAGCGGCACGGCGAGCGACGGCGCACTCAATGGCCTGGCGTACAAAGCAGCCGTTACGGACCTGGGAAAGTGAAATCTTATTCACATAGCTGCCGCGCTGAGGGCGGATCTGAATCAAACCGTTTTCGGCGAGTTTAATAAAGGCTTCGCGAACGGGCTGACGAGAAACGTCGAAACGCACCGACACTTCTTTTTCAGAAAGAGGCGTTCCCGGCGGGATCAGGCAATGCACAATATCACGTCGTAAAATACGATAGATTTGCTGATTAACAGGCTGGGTAGGGTTGAGTTGCGATTCAGCGGCCATGGGTTGTGATTTCTCAGAGAGTTAACGCGAACATACTACCATTCTTTTGCCTGCCATCACAGACCCGGCCCGCAGGCCGGGTAGGGTACGATTAACCGCGATGCACGCTGAGACCGGCAAAGCTCTGGCTAACCGGCATCATTTCAACGGTGTTGATGTTGACGTGTTTTGGCAGCGTTGCCACCCACCACACCGCTTCGGTGACATCTTCCGGCGTCAGCGCATTGGCGTTCTCATAGGTTTTGTCGGCTTTGGTATCATCGCCTTTGAATCGCACGTTGGAGAATTCAGTGCCGCCCACCAGACCTGGCTCAATATCCGTCACGCGAATTGCCGTGCCGTGCAGGTCGGTGCGCAGGTTGAGGCTGAACTGGCGAACAAAGGCTTTGGTTGCACCATAGACGTTGCCGCCTGCGTACGGCCAGCTGCCTGCGGTGGAACCGATGTTAATCACATGGCCGCGATTACGTTCAACCATGCCTGGCAGTACCGCGCGCGTCATGTACACCAGGCCTTTGTTGTTGGTGTCGATCATGTTTTCCCAGTCTTCCACGCTGGCTTTGTGCGCAGGCTCCAGGCCCAGCGCCAGACCGGCATTGTTGACCAGCACGTCAATGGCACGCCATTCAGCAGGCAGATTGGCAATCATCTCTTCGATCGCCGCGCGGTTGCGGACGTCCAGTTGCGCAGTCAGGATGCTGTCGCCGAGCTCGTCTTTCAGCTCCTGCAAACGTTCCTGACGGCGGCCGGTCGCAATCACTTTATGGCCGTTGGCAACAAAGCGGCGCGTGATGCTTTCACCAAAACCTGCCGTCGCCCCGGTAACTAAAATAATCATCTCACTGTTCCTCAACGCTTTTTATGTTGTACTACCATAGCACGCTCTCAGGGAGCGCGTTAATGCAACTTTTCTATGTCAGGATTGCAGGCGGGGAGCGGCTGTCCTACTCTGGGGGATATCCCGTTCTCAGGAGTCAACGATGTCGGTCAGCAATCCTTTTTTTGAAATCAGCCTGTTACCTTACCAGGCTCCGCGATTCGACGTAATTAACGATAGCCATTATCGTCCGGCATTTGATGAAGCCATGCGCCAGAAGCGCGCCGACATTGATGCCATCATCGCGCAAACCACACCACCCGATTTCACCAACACCGTGCTGGCGCTGGAAAAAAGCGGCGCCATGCTGTCGCGCGTCAACAGCGTGTTTTTCGCCATGACGTCGGCGCATACCAATGATTATTTACAAGAGCTGGACGAGGCGTTTTCCACCGAACTCGCAGGGCTTGCCAACGATATCTGGCTGAACGAAACGCTCTTTTCCCGCGTCGAGGCCGTCTGGCAGGAAAGGGCCTCGCTGGATGCCGAATCCCGCCGCCTGGTTGAAGAAACCCATCAGCACTTTGTGCTGGCAGGTGCGCGGCTGAACGCTGATGAAAAAGCCGAACTGAAATCCCTGAACACCGAGTCCGCCTCTCTGACAAGCCAGTTTAACCAGCGCCTGCTGGCAGCGGATAAAACGGGTGGGCTGGTGGTGGATTATGTTCACCAGCTTGACGGGCTCAGTGCCGATGAGATAGCCACTGCCGCCCAGGCCGCGGCTGAAAAGGGGCTGAACGATCGCTGGCTTATCCCGTTGCTTAACACCACACAGCAGCCGGCGCTTTCGGCACTTGAGAACCGCCAGACGCGCGAAAACCTGTTCAATGCGGGTTGGCTGCGCACGCAAAAGGGTGATGAAAATGATACCCGCGAGCTGATTCGGCGTCTGTCGGCGTTACGTGCACGTCAGGCTCAGCTGTTAGGGTTCGACAGTTACGCCAGCTGGAGCACCGCCGATCAAATGGCCAAAACGCCTGAGGCTGCGCTGACGTTTATGCGCGGTATTGTTCCGGCGGCACGTGGCCGGGCAGAGCAGGAGCTGGCGGATATCCAGAAAGTGATCGACGACGAGCAGGGTGGATTCACCGCGCAGGCCTGGGACTGGTCGCTTTATGCAGAGCGCGTTCGCTTAGGGAAATACGCCCTCGATGAGTCGCAGATTAAACCTTACTTTGCGCTCAATACCGTGCTGCAAGACGGTGTGTTCTGGGCCGCCAGCCAGCTGTTTGGCATTAGCTTCGTCGAGCGTTTTGATATTCCTGCGTATCACCCGGATGTCCGCGTGTGGGAAATATTCGATCACACGGGCGAAGGGATGGCGTTGTTCTACGGTGATTTCTTTGCCCGCGACTCAAAAGGCGGTGGGGCGTGGATGGGCAATTTCGTGGAGCAATCTTACGAATTTGCCGCGCGCCCGGTTATTTATAACGTCTGCAACTATCAAAAACCGGCTAACGGGCAGACGGCGTTGATCTCCTGGGATGACGTGGTCACGTTGTTCCACGAATTTGGTCATACCCTGCATGGCCTGTTTGCCAGTCAGCGCTACGCCACGCTTTCCGGCACCAATACGCCGCGTGATTTTGTCGAGTTCCCGTCGCAAATTAACGAGCACTGGGCCAGTCATCCGCAGGTGTTTGCCCATTATGCGCGGCATTACGAAACGGGCGAACCAATGCCGGAAGCGCTGCGCGACAAGATGCTTAACGCCACCCAGTTCAATAAAGGCTATGACATGACGGAGCTACTGAGCGCCGCGCTGCTCGACATGAACTGGCACGGGATCGCGGAACCGGTGGATGACGTTGATGCGTTTGAAGCTGCCGCACTCAAAAAAGAAGGCCTGGATCTTCCTGCTGTTCCGCCGCGCTACCGCAGCAGCTATTTTGCCCATATCTTCGGCGGCGGCTACGCGGCAGGGTATTACGCATATCTGTGGACACAAATGCTGGCAGACGATGGCTATCAGTGGTTTGTTGAGCAGGGCGGGTTAACGCGTGAAAACGGGCAGATATTCCGCGACGCGATTTTGTCGCGCGGCAACAGCAGTGATCTGGAAGCGCTGTACCGTGACTGGCGTGGACATAATCCGAAGATTGAGCCGATGTTGAAGAATCGTGGGTTGAGTTAAGGGGTAAGCGGGTGATTCCCCCCTCACCCCAACCCTCTCCCTAAAAGGGAGAGGGGGCCGTCCGTGTTCGCATTGTGTTTTGAGGGTTTCTCAATCTACAAGTGAACAACCTTACGCCAGCTCATTAGGGCAGGCTTCGCCCTTTTCGAGCTGCTGCAAATTACCCAGTGTGGTTTCTGAAATGCTGATCAGCGCTTCGGCAGTCAGGAATGCCTGGTGGCCGGTGAACAACACGTTATGACAGGCGGACAGACGACGGAACACGTCATCCTGGATAACGTCGTTAGACTTGTCTTCAAAGAACAGATCGCGTTCGTTCTCGTACACGTCCATGCCCAGCGCGCCAATCTTCTGGGTTTTCAACGCTTCGATAGCCGCCTGAGAGTCAATCAGACCACCGCGGCTGGTGTTGATGATCATCACGCCGTCTTTCATCTGGTCAAACGCCGTCTGGTTAAGCAGATGATAGTTTTCCGGCGTCAGCGGACAGTGCAGGGAGATCACGTCCGACTGGGAAAAGAGCGTCGGCAGATCGACATATTCCACGCCCAGCTCCAGCGCGGCTGCACTTGGGTAAGGATCAAATGCCAGCAGACGCATCCCGAAGCCTTTCAGAATGCGCAGGGCAGCAACGCCGATTTTACCTGTGCCAATCACGCCAGCGGTTTTGCCGTACATGGTGAAACCGGTCAGGCCTTCCAGCGAGAAGTTTGCATCGCGGGTACGTTGATAAGCGCGGTGAATACGACGGTTCAGCGACATCATCATCCCGATAGCGTGTTCAGCAACGGCTTCCGGGGAGTAAGCCGGAACGCGAACGACCTTCAGACCCAGCTCTTTAGCGGCATCCAGGTCAACATTGTTAAAGCCCGCGCAGCGCAGGGCGATATACTTCACGCCATGCCTTTTCAGCTCTTCCAGAACCGGGCGGCTACCGTCGTCGTTCACAAAGATACAGACGCCTTCACAACCGTTAGCCGTTTTGGCCGTTTTTTCAGTCAGCAGAAAGTCGAAAAATTCAAGTTCGAATCCGTAAGCCTCGTTAACATGTTGCAGATACTTTTTGTCGTACTGCTTTGTGCTATATACCGCGAGTTTCATAAGACTTTCTCCAGTGATTTTGCATTCACGTTAGCATGATTAAAATAATCTTACAATTTATAAAATATTATTGAATTCAATAAGTTCTATGGATAATTCTAGAGCATCTGGGGGCAATAACCCCAGGGTATTCAAACGACAGGGTTTTCTTTCGTTGATATTTTGTTCAGGGATTATCACCGGCAAAGATAAAGACAATACGCGCAGCAGGGGTTAACCGCCCACAAGCCACTCTTCACATGAGAACCCGCGCAGGCATAAGCTAACAAATTGAATAACAGTCATATTGTTGATTTTTTACGTATTAATAATTTTACCTAAGCCCGAAGGTGCATCTATCCTGAATAGTGGTGTTCTCTTCAACTGACTGGCTAAACATGCGACAATGATCGGCACTGTCGGCTTATTTTTTTCAATAAATCAGGATATTAACTGCCCATGAAGGGTAAATACAAAGCCGCGCTCGCGCTTCTACTGCTGATGATACTTTTGCCGCTGACGCTGCTGATGACGCTCGCCCAGTGGGTGCCCACCCTTGCCGGAGTCTGGCTACCTGTGGGTACACGTATCGCCTTTGAAAAAAGCCCTCGTCTGACCCGCCATTCGGTCGTTATCCCGGATCTCCGTTATCTGGTTGAAGACTGTGAGATTGCCAGAGTCGAAAACGTGACGCTGTCACATCCGAGCCGCTGGAAGCTGGATATAGGCGCGCTGGATCTTAATACCGCCTGTCTGAGCAAATTGCCGCAAACCGCGCCGTCAACGGTCGCACCCAAAACGCTGGCACAGTGGCAGGCGCTGCTTCCCAACACCTGGATTAGCGTCCATCGGCTGACGCTCTCTCCCTGGCAGCAATGGCAGGGTGAACTCAAGGCGTCGCTAACGCCTGCCATACAGGAGCTGAGTTATAAGGGCGAGCAGGTCAACGTGCAGGGCAAACTGCGCGGGCAAACGCTGACCATCAGCCAGTTTGAGGCCCATCTGCCGGATTACCCGCAGCCTGTGTCGCTGGTGGGGGAATTCACCTTGCCGCTGGTGCCAGACGGCGTGCCGGTTAAAGGCCATGCGGTGGCAACCTTTAATGTGCCGCAACTTTCCTCTCTGGTGGATGCAGACCTGGACTGGGAACAAAACCAGGGGCAGCTGGTTGTGATGTCGCGCGATAACCCCGACCCGCTCCTCGACCTGCCGTGGACAATTACGCCGCAGCAGCTGTCCATCAGCGATGGTCGCTGGAACTGGCTTCTCTCAGGGATGCCGCTGAGCGGGCGCATTGGTCTGAATATCGATAACTGGCAGCAGGGGCTGGAGAAAGCAACACTCTCAGGCCGTCTTAACGTGCTGACGAAGGGCGATGCGGGCAAAGGTAACGCCGTGCTGATCATCGGGCCGGGTAAGCTCAGTATGGAAAACAGCGATATGCCGTTGCATCTGAGCGGTGAAGCCAAACAAAACGATCTGATCCTCTACGCCATGCTACCGGCAAAACTGACCGGAAGCCTGAACGACCCGCAGCTGGCGTTCGAACCCGGGGCGTTGCTGCGCTCGCGCGGGCGGGTGATTAATTCCCTGAATATCGATGAAATTCGCTGGCCTTTAGCCGGTGTTAAGCTCGCCCGGAAGGGCGTAGACGGCCGTTTACAGGCCATCCTGCGCGCCCACGAAAATGAAATGGGGGATTTTGAGCTGCATCTGGATGGCCAGGCCAATGACTTCCTGCCCGATAACGGCCTGTGGCGCTGGCGTTACTGGGGGAAAGGGAACTTCACGCCAATGAACGCACGCTGGGATGTGGCCGGTAAAGGGGAATGGCGCGACAACGTTATCGAGCTGACCGATTTGTCGACGGGGTTCGACAAACTCCAGTACGGAACGATGCTGGTCACCACACCACGTCTGGTGCTGGATAAACCGGTGCGCTGGTTACGCGATCCGACTAACTCCCAGTTCAGCGGCGCGTTGTCGCTGAATGCCGGACAAACTACGTTTTCCGGCGGCAGCGTGCTGCCGCCATCAGTGCTGACCTTTAGCGTGGACGGCAGCGACCCGACGATTTTCCAGTACAAAGGCTCGCTCCATGCGGGGGCAATTGGCCCGGTCCAGGTGAACGGGCGCTGGGATGGCGAACGCCTGCGCGGCCAGGCCTGGTGGCCGAAACAGTCCCTCACCGTGTTCCAGCCGCTTCTTCCACCAGACTGGAAAATGACGCTACGGGACGGCAATCTTTATGCGCAGGTGGCATTCTCTGCCGCTGCGGGGCAAGGTTTTGAAGCCGGTGGCCACGGGGTACTTAAATCCGGTAGCGCCTGGATGCCAGACAACCAGATCAACGGCATCGATTTTGTACTGCCGTTCCGCTTTAGCGAAGGCACCTGGTCGCTTGGCACGCGCGGCCCGGTCACGTTACGCATTGGTGAGGTTGTCAACCTGATCACCGCGCGTAATATCACGGCGGATTTACAGGGAGACTACCCATGGAGTGAAGACAATCCGCTGCTGTTAACCAATGTCAGCGTCGACGCGCTGGGCGGCAAAATCACCATGCAGCAGCTGCGAATGCCGCAGCACGACCCGGCTCTGCTGCGGGTGAATAATATTTCCTCCAGCGAACTTATCAGCGCGGTAAACCCGAAGCAGTTTGCGATGTCCGGCCCGGTAAGCGGGGCGTTGCCTTTCTGGCTGGATAACGAAAAATGGATAATCAAGGACGGCTGGTTAACCAACCCCGGCCCGATGACGCTGCGTATCGACAAAGACACGGCCGATGCCATCGTGAACGATAATATGGTTGCGGGGGCGGCAATTAACTGGCTCCGCTATATGGAAATTTCGCGCTCGTGGACGAGAATCAATTTAGATAATCTGGGTGAATTAACCATGCAGGCCACGATCAGTGGAACCAGCCGGGTGGACGGGAAAAGCAGTACCGTTCATCTTAATTACACCCATGACGAGAACGTCTTTACCCTCTGGCGCAGTCTGCGTTTTGGGGACAATCTGCAAACATGGTTTGAGCAACACGCGGCATTACCGAATACCAGCCGCAGTTCGACAGGCAAGGAAAGTGAGGAACAACAATGAAAAAGATGGCTGGTGCACTCACCGTGGCCGTTGTCGCGTTGCTGACAGGCTGTACGCCGCGTATTGAAGTTGCGGCGCCAAAAGAGCCAATTACCATCAATATGAACGTGAAAATTGAGCATGAGATCCATATCAAGGTCGATAAAGACGTCGAAACCTTGCTGAAATCGCGCAGCGATCTGTTCTGAGGACGCCATGAAACGAACATTAGCTCTTATTTTACTGGCGCTGGGCATGAACGTGCAGGCTGCAACACTTACCCTGAATGCGGCGCGAGCCGAGGGACGCGTAGGGGAAACGCTGAGCGGTTATATCGCGCCACTGCGTCAGGATGCAGAAACTCTGGCGCTGGTGAATCAAATCAATGCCGCGCGGTCCGAAAGCTATCAGAAACTGGCCGACAGCAACAATCTGCCGGTGGATGAAGTGGCGAAAATGGCCGGTCAAAAGCTGGTTGCCCGGGCGCAGCCGGGTGAATACGTGAAGGGCATTAACGGTAAATGGCTGAAAAAGTAGTTAGCGGCAACGCTTACGATACTCGCCAGGCGACACGCCAAAACGCTGCTTAAACGCCGTTGAAAAGTGGCTATGGTCAGCAAATCCCCAGCTATAGCCAATCCCCGCCAGCTTTTCATCATCGCTGGCGGTGCGCAACACCTGCGCGCACAGGTCAAGACGGCGGTTTTTAATATACTGCGCCACCACCAGCCCCTTATCGGCAAACATCCGGTACAGACTGCGCACCGACATCCCGCTTTCAGTGGCGATCCATTCCGGGCGTAAAGCTTCAGACTGAATATGATCGTCAATCAGGGACAGCACGTTCTGGAACTGACGCTCTTTGCGCGGCTGGACCGCTTCGCGCTGCTGAAACGCCGGACGCAGCAGGCAAACCATAGCTTCCAGCGCTGCTTCGCTCTCTAAATCGCTCAGGTCGGCGTTGCCCATACTCTCCTGCAACAGGCGGTGGCTCAGCTGCACCGTTGGCAGGCTGCGCGACAGCGTCAGCGCACAGCTAACTTCCTGGAAACGACACTGTTGTTCAATAATCTGACGGGGAACGAGCAGGGAAATTTGGCGGGATTTTTCCTGCCAGTAAATCGAGCAGGGGCGTGAAGCATCAATCAGGGTAATATCACCCGTTTTAAGAATGGAGCGGCGATCGTCCTGTTCCAGTTCAGCGCTGCCTTCAAGCTGAAACACGGTATAAAACCAGGCATCGTTGCCGTTTTTAATCTCCTGACGGGTACGAAACAGATTCACACCACCGGCGGTAACAGTGCTTAATTTCAGACTACGGGCATAGCTGGTTTCCAGCTCACCAATGAACTCACCCTCTAACGGGCGAGCGTCAAAACGCCCACACACCTGGTTAATTTGCGCCAGCCATTGCTGATATTTTTCCTGCTCGCTTGCACACGCCATCGTTTATCTCGCTGCACTTTCAATGTTTTCGCATTGTTGCATTTGTGTTGCATTTTGTCAGAGCCATGAGGCTGACTATAGGAAAGAACACTCACCGGGAACAGTGTTATAAGCGGGAATTATCATGTTTTGCGGAGCCTGTCACAGGTGGCAAAGCGAATGTCACACAGACAAAAGCGGGAATGCAAAACGCCTCTTAGACTGCAATGACACCCTGCGAATAATAACGAAGGAGTACCCTATGTCTGAATCACAGGTCGCAGTCCTGCCAGGCGTACAGCAGTTTTTAGATAGACATCATGGACTGTGGATTGAAGGCCGTCAGGCTGCGTCCGACAGTGAAAAACGCCTGAACGTGTTTAACCCGGCAACCGGTGAGGTCATTGCTTCAACTGCCGATGCCAGCGTAGCGGATGTCGATCGCGCGGTGATGTCCGGCTGGCGTGCCTTTGTGGCCCGCAGCTGGGCCGGAAAATTACCCGCCGAGCGCGAGCGTATCCTGCTGCGTTTTGCCGATCTGGTGGAACAGCACAGCGAGGAGCTGGCGCAGCTTGAAACCCTGGAGCAGGGCAAATCCATCAATATTTCCCGCGCCTTTGAAGTGGGATGTACCCTGAACTGGATGCGTTACACCGCCGGGCTGACCACTAAAATTGCGGGCAAAACGCTCGACCTTTCTATTCCGTTGCCGCAGGGCGCGCGCTATCAGGCCTGGACGCGCAAAGAGCCGGTGGGCGTGGTTGCCGGGATTGTGCCGTGGAACTTCCCGCTGATGATTGGCATGTGGAAAGTGATGCCCGCGCTGGCAGCAGGGTGTTCGATTGTGATTAAGCCGTCCGAAACCACGCCGCTGACCATGCTGCGCGTGGCGGAACTGGCAAGCGAAGCGGGCATTCCCGATGGCGTGTTTAACGTGGTGACCGGCAGCGGCGCCGTGTGTGGTGCGGCGTTAACCTCTCATCCGCATATTGCCAAAGTCAGCTTTACCGGCTCCACGGCGACGGGCAAGCAGATCGCGCGCACTGCGGCAGATACGCTGACGGGCGTGACGCTTGAGCTGGGCGGTAAAAACCCGGCCATCGTCCTGAAAGATGCCGACCCGGCCTGGGTGATTGAAGGGCTGATGACCGGCAGCTTCCTCAACCAGGGGCAGGTGTGCGCGGCAAGCTCGCGTATTTATATTGAAGCACCGCTGTTTGATACCCTGGTGAGCGGTTTTGAGCAGGCGGTTAAATCCCTGAGCGTCGGCCCGGGTATGTCGCAGCAGGCGTTTATTAACCCGCTGGTGTCGCGTGCTCACTGTGACAAGGTTCAGACATTCCTCGATGAAGCGAAGTCGCGCAATGCGGAACTTATTACCGGCAACCGTGGCCCGGATGGGCAGGGTTATTATGTCTCGCCAACGCTTGTGGTGAACCCGGATGCGGGCCTGCGCCTGACGCGTGAAGAGGTATTTGGTCCGGTGGTTAACCTGGTCCGCGTGGCCGATGGCGAAGAGGCATTACAGCTGGCGAACGATACGGAGTATGGGCTGACGGCAAGCGTCTGGACTCAGAACATGAGCAAAGCGCTGGAGTACACCGACAGACTCCAGGCCGGCACCGTGTGGGTGAACAGCCATACGCTGATCGACGCTAACCTGCCGTTTGGCGGCATGAAACAGTCGGGCACCGGGCGTGATTTCGGCCCGGACTGGCTGGATGGCTGGTGTGAGACGAAGTCGGTTTGTGTGCGGTATTAATAAACCTTTTTAGGTTTTGCAGGCCGGGTAAGGCGTAGCCGCCACCCGGCTTTTTTAATGCGCCCACCGGTCCCGCCCGGCGTCTTTCGCCCGGTACAGCGCCGCATCGGCGCGGGCGATAATCTCCGTCCCGGCCAGACCCTCCTCCATGGCCGCAATACCCATGCTGGCGGTAACCACGTCGCTCACTTTTGAGGCACTGTGCGGGATAGCCGCCGCGCGCAGCCCATCCTGAATACGTACCGCAACCTGTTCTGCCATGTTTTCCGGGCAGTTGAACAGGATCACCACAAACTCCTCGCCACCATAACGAGACACGACATCGTGCGGGGTACGCACCGATTTTTTTAACACCTGAGCCACACGCGTCAGGCAGTCATCTCCGGCCTGGTGGCCGTAGGTGTCGTTATAAAGCTTGAAATAATCGACATCGAGCATAATCAGCGAGAAGGCTTTGTTCTGATCAACCGCGTTCTCCAGCACGGTTTCCATCGCCCGGCGGTTTGCCGTCTGGGTTAAGGCATCCAGATGCGCAAGCGCGTCGAGCCGCAAAATTAAACGCTGATTCTGCTGGTTACGCCGCCAGGCTTCTTCGAACCAGCTCAACAGGATAAAGCGCCCGCAGATCAGGATAAGGGTAAACACCAGCCAGATGACGGCAAAGCGCAGGTTAACGCCCTGGTTCAGGGCGATACTCGAAACGGGCAGGCTAAGCCACAGCGGTATGACAAAAGCCAACAGCCCGGAAGGGTAAAAATAGAGCGCCGTCATGCCGGCTAAAAGCAGCACAACGAAGATGGGCCACGCGTGAGGAAGCTGCACGATGGCGATTAACAGATATCCGCATATCGCCCACAGCAGGCTGCAAATAAACAAGACGATGCTGATCCCGGCGATATGTTGCCAGGCCATGATCAGCAGGCCCGCCGAAATAATGATCACCCCCAGCATTGAGGTATCCACCATCAACACCAGTTGTTGCGTCGTTCGGAGCTGACTGTCGACATCACCAAACAAAACGTTACGCAGCAGGAGCATGAGCGCGAAGCTCACGTTCACAAAAGCCAGCCACGGCAGGTTCATTGCCAGGCCGTGACGCACCATCGATTTACGGGTAGGCCAGGTGGCGAGATCGGGCGTGGTATTGTGTCTTTTTTCCATAGCGGGCAGTGTCCCCATCCAAAGGGATAAAGTGAAAATAGCGAGCCGGAAGAATCGCTCGTTAATACGTTACGGTGTCACGACATTCAATCAGAATTCAGCGTTATCCAGATATCCGGGCATAGTGTCCAGTTTGGACGTGTTGTAAGAGATAAAAAAGAAGAAAGCATGAATAAATATAATCGGGGGAATGCGTTCAGCAACTGGCCGGAAGGAAAAGAAGCAAAAAAGCCGGGTATTATGCCCGGCTTGTCTGAGGTTACTTATCGTCTTTTTTCTTGCCGAGCGTTGGCGTCTCGTCGAAGAAGTTCCACGGTTTCAGCAGGGTGTGGACCCATTCCGTTGGCATGATTGGCCACTCTTCGGCGCGGGCAACGTGGGTTGTGCCCGTCGTCATCCAGACCACATCATCCTCATTGTTAAGCGACTCGTTATCCTTGCTGTACTGGCCAAGGCCCGTGTCGTGGGTGGAACGGTTCGGGAACTTCCCTTCCGGGTACATCTCATTCGGATGGTAACGCGTGACCCACAGCTGTTTGTCCATAAAGCTCAGGCGATGGTAAATCCACTCATCCGGCGCAAATTTCGCCCCGGTGGCAACCGGGTGAGTACCGCCTGCATACGGGATAATCTGATACGAAACCGGGTTACCCATGCGGTTCTCTTTGCTGGTATTGCTCAGCAGACGGATGGTGCCCGGGTCAAACTTCTGCGCGGCCTGCTGTTCCGTATCAATATTGTACTGATTAATCTGCATGGTACTGGTACGTGGGCCGCCCGCAGTGTTTGGCTTCACTTCAGGATCCATTGCTACCAGGCTGTTGTTGGTGCCATCCACGTCCATATCCAGACGGAAGTTATAGATATGCTGGTGGGTGGTGCCGACGATGTTATGGTCGATCAGCGTGCCGTATCTGGTGTCGTCTTTGGCGGTGGCATCATGCATAGTTTTCGCCAGCACGCCTTTCACCGCTTCAATCCCGGTTGCACCGGCATCAATACCGATGGTGCCGTTTTCGTGGAACACCCAGTCAAAGATATAGTCGTAGTTACCCACGGTACTGACCCAGCGCACAACCAGCTCGCGGCGTTCGGTACTGACGTTCGGCTGACCCATCTCCTGATGCTTGTACTCTGGCCCTGCGTAGCGCTCGAAAATGGCGATGGCGCGTGGGATCTCCATTGGGGCACCGGTGTAATCCGGGATGGTTTCATTCAGCAATACGGCGTTAGACGGGACGTCTTTGCCTCGCACCAGCGGAGAGGTCAGGGTGCCCATGCCGTAGTCGCCGGAATCCAGATACGCTTTGAAGTACCAGCCCACGTCAGGGTCACCGTAAGGCACGATCATCCCGCCCAGCGATCCTTCGTACATAATCTGGCGTTTTTTGCCATTATCGTTGTAGGTCACGGTAGAGATAACTGGCCCCACGCGGGAATCCAGGCTCAGGTGGAAGTCCCAGTTCTGCCAGTGCACCATGTCACCGGTAATGGTGTAGTTCTTGCCTTCTGGCTCAATAATCTCGAGTGGTTTCTTCGGCGTCTCTACGCGGTCGCGGCCATCATACGGACGTGGTGCCATGGGTACCGGCACTACGGCGCCTTCCTCGATTTTCTGGATTTTCTTCTGTTCCAGGTCGACAACGGCCACCAGGTTTTCAATCGGGTGCGCCCAGTAGTTACCGTCGCCGGTATCGAGATAGCTCACCACTTTCAGCAGGCGGTCTTCCTGTTTTAAGCCGTCTTTGCCGTCAAAATAGCCGACGGTCAGCGGGGTGGTGATCACTTTCTTCGGATCGGTTACGCCGTGCTTTTTCAGCGCTTCAACGTATTCCGGGCTGTCATTGATAATCTGCTGTACGGCGGTGAAGTCATCAAGCAGCACCATACCGTGTGCATCTTTGATAGGCTCCCAGCGCAGCACTTTTTTGTCTTTCAGATCAACCAGGCTTTCAATGACGTGTTTACCGTCAAGCATTGTGACTTGCGCCTGGCGAGGGGAATCCACCGCCGTGCCGTTCAGCACAAAGTCCCAGACTTTGGCTTTTTCCGGCTCGGCCAGCGCAATCTGGGTGAAGCGGGTATTAGGTTTAAAATCCGCAGAGGATTTAACAATCTCTACGGCTTGCTTAATTTCATCGGCTGATAATGCATTCAATGGGTGAGGGCGTTTCTCTACCTGGAAGGTCTGGTCAAGGCCGGACTGGAAAACATCGTTGATGAAGGTATCAGAGATAAAGGCTTTTTTGCCCTTCATCACCACAGGCACCTGCAACTTAAGGGTTTTACCGTTGACGATCGCCGTTTTCGCACCTGGTTTGACCTTCACAAATGCACCGTCTTTGGCGATGGTGAACATCTGCGCATAATCATCCCATTGCACATCCGCGCCAAAGTCCTGAAGCGTTTTGTCCATCGGAACCATGTGCGCCTCACTGCCGTGGGCGAAAACAGGGGTTTGCCAGGCGCAAATCAGAGCAACTGCCATGGCCAGTGCCGTTTTACGGGCAGAAAAAGAAGAGTTGCTTCCCATCGTTGACCTCATTTTGTTTTGTTGTGTTTTTTGTGTTGTGCCAGCGTTATCCTGGCAGGGCTGTGTGAAAAGCGTTTGCCTGCATCTGCCAGGTTATTTGTCAGTCTTGCCAGGTTAAAAAAAGACCGGGGGTAAATCACATCCCCGGTCAAAGCGCGTAACGTCTTACTCTGCAAAATCGCCTTGCTGGCGCGCGACCAGCGTCAAAATGGAATAGAGGGCAACGGCTTGCTGATGCTGGTTGAAGATCTCAACCGCCCATTCCACCACGCCTGTCGGTTTTTCATCGGCGGCACGTTGTTTTTTCAGCGTTTTGCGTTTGCAGGTCAGGCGAACCTGAATGGTGTCGCCCGGCTTGACCGGCTCGATAAAGCGCAGGTTTTCCATGCCGTAGTTGGCAATCACCGGCCCCACGCCCGCATCCACAAACAGACCCGCAGCGGCGGAAATCAGGAAATAACCGTGGACCACGCGTTCGCCGAAGATAGACTCGGCCGCGCCAATCTTGTCCATGTGAGCGTAGAAATGATCGCCGCTCAGGCAGGCAAAATTGACGATATCGGCCTCCGTCAGGGTCCGGCGCGGTGTCAGCAGGCTGTCGCCCGGCTGTAGCTCCTCGAAGTATTTGCGGAACGGATGAACCCGGTCTTCCTGCACCTGTGCGCCGCGAACCCACTGCTTGCCGATCGCCGCCAGCATCGACGGGCTTCCCTGAATGGCCGTGCGTTGCAGGTAATGTTTTACCGCCCGCAAGCCGCCCAGCTCTTCACCGCCACCCGCGCGTCCCGGGCCACCGTGAACCAGCTGCGGCAGCGGAGAACCGTGCCCGGTAGACTCTTTGGCAGACTCTTCGTTGAGGATCTGAATGCGTCCGTGCGCGCGCGCCGCACCGGCAATAAACTGGCGGGCAATGGCTAAATCTGCCGTCACCAGCGTCCCGGCCAGGCTACCGCCGCCGGCGCGAGCAAGCTGCATGGCGTGGTCGGCGGTACGGTATGGCATCAGCGTGGCAACCGGGCCGAAGGCCTCGGTGGAATGGACCGCCGGGCTCTCATCCGGCTGTGGGCAGAAGAGCAGGGTTGGCGGGAAGAACGCACCTGCCGCCTGTATATCGGCTTTACCCCCCAGACGCACCTGGCAGCCAGCGGCAATTAGCAGATCCACTTTTTCCTGCACATCTGCACGCTGTTCGTGGTTGACCAGCGCACCCATTTTTACCCCTTCCTGTGCCGGGTCGCCCACTACCACTTTTTCCAGGCGGGCAATCAGCGCCTGGCTCACGGCATCGACCTGGTTTTGCGGCACAATGATGCGGCGAATAGCGGTACATTTCTGCCCGGCTTTGGCGGTCATTTCCCGCACCACTTCGCGGATAAACAGGGCAAATTCTGGCTGTTCCGGCGTCACATCGTCGCCCAGCACGCAGCAGTTCAGCGAGTCGGCTTCCATGGTGAACGGAATAGAGTTGGCGACAATGTTCGGATGTACGCGCAGGCTCTGCCCGGTGCTGGCGGAGCCGGTAAAGGTCACCACGTCCTGGCTGTCGAGCTGGCTCAGCAGATCCCCGGCACCGCCGCAAATCAGGCTGATTGCCCCATCCGGCACCAGGCCGCTGTCGACGATGGATTTCACCATCGCTTGCGTCACCTGCGCGGTGGCAGTGGCGGGTTTGATAATGGCGGGCATCCCGGCAAGCCAGGTCGGTGCCAGTTTTTCCAGCATTCCCCAGCAGGGGAAGTTAAAGGCGTTAATGTGTACCGCTACACCGGATTTGGACGTTAAGACATGGCGTGCAGCAAACCCACCTTCTTTTGACAGCGGGATCAGTTCGTCTTCCGGCCACAGCGTGTCGTCCGGCAGTTCGCGGCTGCCAAGGCTTGCGTAGGTGAAGAGGGTACCGATACCACCTTCGATATCGACCCAGCTATCGGCTTTGGTTGCCCCGGTTTGTGCCGACAGCGCATAGAACGCGGCTTTCTGGCTCAGCAGGTGTTTTGCCACCGCTTTCAGCATGGCAGCGCGTTCAATAAAGGTCATGGCGCGAAGTGATTCACCGCCGTGCTCAATGGCATAGCGGCGAGCCGCCGCCATATCCAGACCCTCGCTGGTCACTTCCCACAGTGCTTCGCCGCTAATGGCATGATGAATATGGCGCTCACGGCCCCGGCCAGACTGCCAGGCGCCGGACAAGAAGCTGGCTAACTGCTGCATTTCTTATCTCCAAGTGTTACGTGATTTCACTATAAATACTTTGATCGTGAATCATAAAAATCAAGCGATGTTTTAATGAATTGTTAACATTGTGATCTCGCCTGACGAAACGCCCGTCCATTCTTCTGCGTGCTTCCCCCGGATTTGAAAAGCCTTGCGAGCGATGTCACAAATTACACAAACGTTTCTTGGGGTAGTATTTAACCTTTGTGTAACTTTTAAGAAACGAAGTGATTCACCATTTCACTTAACGCAGCAAGTTAACGAATCATAAGGGTGATGATGTGACACAAGAACAACGCTTTGAGCAGCGCATAGCGCAGGAGACGGCCATCGAGCCACAGGACTGGATGCCTGATGCCTACCGCAAGACGCTGATCCGCCAGATTGGGCAACATGCGCACTCCGAAATTGTCGGGATGCTTCCTGAGGGGAACTGGATCACCCGCGCCCCAACGCTGAGACGTAAAGCGATCCTGCTGGCGAAAGTGCAGGACGAAGCCGGACACGGTTTGTATCTCTACAGTGCGGCGGAAACGCTGGGCTGCGCGCGGGAAGACATCTACCAGAAGATGCTCGACGGTCAGATGAAATACTCCTCCATCTTTAACTACCCGACGCTGAGCTGGGCCGATATCGGCGTGATCGGCTGGCTGGTGGACGGTGCTGCCATCGTGAACCAGGTGGCCCTGTGCCGTACCTCTTATGGCCCTTATGCCCGCGCGATGGTGAAAATCTGTAAAGAAGAGAGCTTTCACCAGCGTCAGGGCTTTGAAGCCTGCATGGCGCTGGCACAGGGCAGTGAGTCCCAGCGTCAGATGTTGCAGGACGCCATCAACCGTTTCTGGTGGCCGGCATTAATGATGTTCGGGCCAAACGATGACAACTCGCCAAACAGCGCCCGCAGCCTGGCCTGGAAAATCAAACGTTTTGGCAACGACGAACTGCGCCAGCGTTTTGTTGATAACACCGTACCGCAGGTGGAAATGCTGGGTATGACCGTACCGGATGCCGACCTGCGTTTCGACGAAGAGAGCGGTCATTACCGCTTCGGTGAAATTGACTGGCACGAATTTGACGACGTGATTAACGGGCGCGGCGTGTGTAACCACGAACGCCTGGCCGCAAAGCGAAAAGCCTGGGAAGACGGGGCGTGGGTGCGCGAAGCCGCACTGGTGCACGCAGAAAAACAGCGCGCCCGTCAGGTCGCATAAGAGGAAACAACAATGAGTAATGTCTACTGGCCGTTATACGAAGTTTTTGTGCGATCCAAACAAGGGTTGTCCCACCGTCATGTGGGGAGCCTTCATGCTGCCGACGATCGCATGGCACTGGAAAATGCACGTGATGCTTACACCCGTCGCAGCGAAGGCTGTTCCATCTGGGTGGTGAAAGCGAGTGAGATCGTGGCTTCACAGCCGGAAGAGAGCGGTGAGTTCTTCGACCCGGCGGAAAGCAAGGTCTACCGCCACCCGACGTTTTACACCATCCCTGATGGCATCGAGCACATGTGAGGTCAGGGATGAAAACGACAACTGCATATGCCCTGCGTCTGGGCGACAACGGTCTGGTGCTTTCACAGCGTCTTGGCGCCTGGTGCGGCCACGCGCCAGAGCTGGAAATTGACCTGGCGGTGGCCAATATCGGCCTGGATGTGCTTGGGCAGGCGCGTAATTTCCTGACGTACGCGGCAGAGCTTGATGGCCAGGGCGATGAAGACACGCTGGCCTTTGGCCGCGATGAACGCCAGTTCCACAACCTGCTGCTGGTGGAACAGCCGAACGGCAACTTCGCCGACACCATTGCCCGCCAGTACTTTATGGATGCCTGGCACGTGGAGCTGTTCAGCCGGTTAACCCAGAGCCGCGATCGCCAGCTGGCCGCCATTGCCGCGAAAGCGATTAAAGAAGCGCGTTATCACCTGCGCTTTAGCCGTGGCTGGGTGGTGCGTCTGGGCGCTGGCACGGAAGTGTCCGCACAGCGGATGCAGCAGGCGGTGGATAACCTGTGGCGCTTTACGGCAGAGCTGTTTGAAGCCGATGACGTTGAGCTGGCGCTGATTGAGGAAGGTATTGCCGTTGACCCTCGCGAACTGCGTCAGGGCTGGGAAAGCGAAGTGTTTGCCGGATTGCAGGAAGCCGAACTGCACGTGCCAGAAGAAGTGGCGTATCGCACCGGCGGCAAGAAAGGGCTGCACACCGAACACCTGGGGCCGATGCTGGCAGAGATGCAATATCTCCAGCGTGTCTACCCGGGTCAGCAGTGGTAAGGAGAGCGGTTATGCAACGTTTCGTCGAGATTGCGCCTGCGGAAATCCCGCAAATCTGGTCGCTGTTAAGCCAGATCCCGGACCCGGAAGTGCCGGTACTGACCATCACCGACTTAGGGATGGTTCGCAGCGTTACCGCACAGGGTGAAGGCTGGGTGATTGGCTTTACGCCAACCTATTCGGGCTGCCCGGCAACGGAACACCTGCTGGGTGCCATTCGCGAAACAATGACGGCGCACGGCTTTACCCCTGTGCATATCGTGTTGCAGCTTGAGCCTGCCTGGACCACCGACTGGATGACCGCCGATGCCCGCGAGCGTCTGCGTAAATATGGCATCAGCCCGCCCGTCGGCCACAGCTGCCACGCCCATGCTCCGGCTGAAGTCAGTTGCCCGCGCTGTGCCAGCACCGACACCTCGCTTATCAGTGAATTTGGTTCGACGGCCTGCAAGGCGCTTTATCGCTGCAATAGCTGCCGCGAACCTTTCGACTATTTCAAATGTATTTGAGGTTGCCATGACAACGTTTCACTCCTTAACTGTGGCAAAAGTAGAACCTGAAACCCGCGATGCGGTGACCATTACCTTTGCGGTCCCACAGGCATTGCAGGAGGCTTACCGCTTTCGTCCGGGGCAACACCTGACCCTTAAAGCCACGCTGGGCGGCGATGAACTGCGCCGCTGCTACTCTATCTGTCGCAGCGTGACGCCTGGCGAAATCAGCGTGGCCGTGAAAGCCATCGAAGGCGGGCGTTTTTCACGCTACGCCCGGGATGAGATCAAACAGGGCATGGCGCTGGAGGTCATGGTTCCGCAGGGGCACTTTGGCTACCAGCCACAGGCCGGGCGCGAAGGCCACTATCTGGCTATCGCTGCGGGCTCCGGGATCACCCCGATGCTGGCGATCCTGTCCGCCACGCTGACCACCGAGCCGAACAGCCATTTCACCCTGATCTACGGTAACCGCAGCAGCCAGAGCATGATGTTCCGTCAGGCGCTGGCTGACCTGAAAGACAAGTACCCGCAGCGCCTGCAACTGGTGTGCATCTTCAGCCAGGAAACCCTCGACAGTGATTTGCTGCACGGGCGTATTGATGGCGAAAAACTTCAGGCGCTGGCAAAGACGCTGATCAATTTCCGCCAGTATGACGAAGCTTTTATCTGCGGCCCATCGGCGATGATGGACGATGCCGAAGCGACGTTAAAAGCGCTGGGGATGCCGGAAAAAAACATTCATCTTGAGCGTTTTAACACACCTGGCTCTGGCGTGAAACGTACCGTCAGCGTGCAGGCGCAGGGACAAAAAGTCACCGTGCGTCAGGATGGCCGTGACCGTGAAATCACCCTGACCGCCGACGACGAAAGCATTCTGGATGCGGCCCTGCGTCAGGGCGCTGATCTGCCGTATGCCTGCAAAGGCGGCGTATGCGCCACCTGCAAATGCAAAGTGGTGCGCGGCCAAGTGGATATGGCAACCAACTACAGCCTTGAGCCGGACGAACTGGCTGCCGGATATGTGCTGAGCTGCCAGGCGCTGCCGTTAACCGCTGACGTCATTGTCGACTTTGATGCAAAGGGGATGGCATGAGCGAACTGATTGTCACCCGTCATGGCCGCGTGTTGCAGCTCACGCTGAATCGCCCGGCCGCGCGCAATGCCCTGAACAATGCGCTGTTGACCCAGCTTGCCACTGAACTGGAAGCCGCGGCGGTGGACAGCGGTATCTCGGCCTGCGTGATTTACGGCAATGAACGTTGCTTTGCCGCAGGCGCGGATCTCAACGAGATGGCGGAAAAAGATCTGGCCGCCACGCTGAATGACACTCGCCCCCAGCTGTGGGCGCGCATCAACGCCTTTCCTAAACCGCTGATTGCCGCCGTTAACGGCTTTGCGCTGGGCGCGGGCTGTGAGCTTGCGCTGCTGTGTGATGTGGTGATCGCCGGTGACAACGCCCGATTCGGGCTGCCGGAAATCACCCTCGGCATTATGCCGGGTGCTGGCGGTACGCAGCGTCTTATTCGCAGCGTGGGGAAATCGCTGGCCAGCAAAATGGTGCTCACCGGTGAAAGCATTACCGCGCAGCAGGCGCAACACGCCGGGCTGGTGAGCGATATCTTCCCTGCGCCGCTGACGCTGGAATATGCCCTGAAGCAGGCGGCGCTGATGGCGCGCCACTCGCCACTGGCGTTACAGGCTGCGAAACAGGCGCTGCGTCAGTCTCAGGAAGTGCCGCTACAGGCCGGGCTGGCGCAAGAGCGACAGCTGTTTACCTTACTTTCAGCCACTGACGATCGCCGTGAAGGTATCGAGGCTTTCTTACAAAAACGCACCCCCGACTATAAAGGACGCTAATTGTGGAATTTATTCTGAGTCAAGTAGAGCAAGGCGTAATGACCATTACGCTCAATCGTCCGGAGCGTTTGAACAGCTTTAACGATGTCATGCATCAGCAACTTTCCGAATGCCTGAAACAGGCCGAGCGTGATGACACCATCCGCTGTTTGCTGATAACCGGAGCGGGGCGCGGTTTTTGCGCCGGGCAGGATCTTAACGACCGCAACGTCGACCCGAACGGCCCGGCGCCGGATCTGGGGATGTCCGTGGAAACCTTCTACAACCCGCTGGTGCGCCGCCTGGCAAGACTGCCAAAACCGGTCATTGCCGCGGTAAACGGCGTAGCGGCGGGCGCGGGCGCAACCCTGGCGCTGGGTTGCGATATGGTGATTGCCGCGCGTTCAGCGAATTTCGTCATGGCCTTCAGCAAGCTTGGCTTAGTGCCGGACTGCGGCGGTACCTGGCTGCTGCCACGCGTGGCAGGACGCGCCCGTGCCATGGGTCTGGCGCTGCTCGGCGACAAACTGAGTGCCGAGCAGGCGCAGACGTGGGGGATGATCTGGCAGGTGGTGGATGATGAGCAACTCTCCAGCACCGCCCAGCAGATGGCGCTGCACTTTGCCTCCCAGCCGACCTTTGGCCTGGGGCTTATCAAGCAGGCCATCAACGCCGCTGAAACCAATACGCTGGATGCGCAGCTCGACCTGGAACGTGATTACCAGCGTCTGGCCGGACGCAGCGACGACTATCGCGAAGGCGTGAGCGCTTTCCTGGCAAAACGTACGCCGAACTTCACGGGGAAATAAGATGGTGATGAATATTCGCACTGTTGCCGTGATTGGCAGCGGCACGATGGGCGCCGGGATCGCCGAAGTGGCGGCCAGCCACGGCCATCAGGTCCTGATTTACGACATCGCCGCAGCCGCCATTTCGCGCGCCATTGACGGTATCCGTCAGCGCCTGGCCTCCCGCGTGACGCGCGGAAAACTGTCTGCGGATGCCAGCGGCCAGATCCTCGCGCGGCTCATTCCGGTAACCGATATTAACGCGCTTGCTGCGGCGGATCTGGTGATTGAAGCCGCTTCCGAACGCCTGGAAGTGAAAAAGGCGCTGTTTGCTCAACTGGCCGAGATTTGCCAGCCGCAGACGCTGTTGACCAGTAATACCTCGTCCATTTCCGTCACCGCGATTGCGGCAGATATCCATCATCCTGAGCGCGTGGCCGGGCTGCACTTTTTCAACCCGGCCCCGGTAATGAAACTGGTCGAGGTGGTCAGCGGGCTGGCCACATCCCCGGACGTGGCGGATGAACTGTGCGAACTGGCAACTAGCTGGGGCAAACAGCCTGTGCGCTGCCAGTCCACGCCGGGCTTTATCGTTAACCGGGTGGCGCGTCCGTTCTATTCAGAAGCCTGGCGTGCGCTGGAAGAACAGGTGGCCGCGCCCGAAGTCATCGATGCCGCGTTACGCGAAGGCGGCGGATTCCCGATGGGGCCGCTGGAGCTGACCGACATGATTGGTCAGGACGTCAATTTTGCCGTGACCTGTTCAGTGTTCAACGCCTTCTGGCAGGAGCGTCGCTTCCTGCCTTCGCTGGTTCAGCAAGAGCTGGTGCTGGCCGGGCGTCTGGGTAAAAAGAGCGGGAAGGGCGTGTACGACTGGAACGGGAATAAACCGGAAGTGAAGTGGCTCGATGCCGTCAGCGACAGCTATAACCCGATGAATACGCAACGAAGAAGTGACGGTGTCACAGAAATTGATGAGCTGCTGCTGATTGAAACCCAGGGGGAGACCGCCCAGGCGCTGGCGCTGCGCTTAAACAGCCCGGTGGTGGTGGTCGACCGGATGGAAGGCGATGTGGCGGTGATCGCCGCGGCCGCCAGTAACCCGCATTCGGCGACGCAAAAAGCCATTTTCTGGCTGCAACAGCAGGGAAAACGGGTGGTCCAGATTGCAGATTACCCTGGTCTGCTCATCTGGCGTACGGTGGCGATGATTGCCAACGAAGCGCTGGACGCCCTGCAAAAAGGAGTCGCCAGCGAGAAAGACATTGATACCGCGATGCGCCTTGGCGTGAATTACCCCTGCGGGCCGATTGCCTGGGGCGAACGTCTGGGCTGGCAACGTCTGTTAGCGCTGCTGGAAAACCTGCAACGCCATTACGGCGAGGAACGCTATCGCCCCTGTTCACTGCTGCGCCAGCGTGCGCTTCTGGAGAGTAGCTATGAGTCATAACGCCTGGCATAACGCCCGTACGATGTATGAACAGGATGCCTGCGCGCAGGCGCTGGGGATCGACATTATCGAAATGGACGAAGGGTACGCGGTGGTGACGATGACCATCACCCCGCAGATGCTCAACGGCCACAAAACCTGCCACGGCGGCCAGTTGTTCTCGCTGGCAGATACCGCATTCGCCTACGCCTGCAACAGTCAGGGGCTGGCGGCGGTGGCATCGGGCTGCTCCATCGACTTTCTGCGTCCGGGATTTGCCGGGGATAAGCTGACCGCCATCGCGCGGGTTAAGCATCAGGGCAAACTGACCGGCGTGTACGACATTGAAATCCAAAACCAACAACAAAAAACGGTCGCTCTCTTTCGCGGGAAATCTCACCGCATTGGCGGCAGTGTGACAGGAGAAGCCTGATGCGTGATGCATTTATTTGTGACGGTGTTCGTACCCCGGTGGGGCGTTATGGCGGTGTGTTGTCGGGCGTCCGTGCCGATGATTTAGGTGCGGTGCCGCTGCGTGCATTGCTGGCGCGCTACCCGCAGCTGGACGCAGAACGCATAGACGATGTGATCTTCGGCTGCGCGAATCAGGCCGGGGAAGACAACCGCAACGTGGCACGTATGTCGGCGCTGCTGGCCGGGCTGCCGCAAACGGTGTCTGGCACCACGATTAACCGCCTGTGCGGCTCCGGGCTGGATGCCATTGGCTTTGCGGCACGTGCGATTAAAGCAGGCGACGGCGATCTGCTGATTGCCGGCGGTGTGGAGTCAATGTCCCGCGCCCCGTTTGTGATGGGCAAAGCGACATCGGCATTTCAGCGTCAGGCGGAGATGTTTGATACCACCATCGGCTGGCGATTTGTGAATCCGCTCATGCATCAGCAGTTCGGAACTGACAGTATGCCGGAAACGGCGGAGAATGTAGCTGAATTGTTAAATATTAGCCGCGCCGACCAGGATGCCTTCGCGCTGCGTAGCCAGCAGCGTACCGCGCTGGCCCAGCAAAACGGCATTCTGGCTCAGGAAATTGTGCCGGTGCTGGTGGCGGGCAAAAAAGGGGCCATAACGGAAGTCAGCGTTGATGAACATCCGCGCGAGACGACCCTGGAGCAGCTTGCCGCGCTGAAAACGCCGTTTCGTAAAAACGGTGTGGTCACGGCGGGGAACGCCTCCGGCGTGAACGACGGCGCGGCAGCGTTGATTATCGCCAGCGAGCAAATGGCGCTGGCACAAGGTTTAGTGCCACGCACGCGCATTGTGGCAATGGCAACGGCAGGCGTCGAACCGCGCCTGATGGGGTTAGGGCCAGTTCCGGCGACCCGTAAAGTGCTGGAGCGTGCGGGGCTAAGTATTAACGATATGGATGTCATTGAGCTTAACGAAGCTTTTGCTTCGCAGGCGCTGGGTGTGTTGCGTCAGCTGGGCTTACCGGATGATGCCGCGCATGTTAACCCGAACGGGGGGGCGATTGCGTTAGGCCACCCGCTCGGAATGAGCGGTGCCAGGCTGGCGCTGGCAGCGAGCAACGAATTGCACCGACGCAACGGGCGCTATGCGCTTTGTACGATGTGCATCGGTGTGGGTCAGGGCATTGCCATGATCCTTGAGCGTGTTTGAGCGAAATACAATGTGAGTACCCTACAATGACAAATACAACAAAGCTTGATCCGATCGAAACCGCGTCCCTTGATGAGTTACAGGCCTTGCAGACTGAGCGCATGAAATGGACGCTGAACCATGCTTATAACAACGTGCCAATGTACAAACGCAAGTTTGATGCGGCGGGCGTTCACCCTGATGATTTCAAAGAGCTGGCCGATATCCGCAAATTCCCGTGCACCACTAAACAGGATCTGCGCGATAACTACCCGTTCGATACCTTTGCCGTGCCGATGGAGCAGGTGGTGCGTATCCACGCCTCTTCCGGTACGACCGGCAAGCCGACGGTGGTGGGTTACACCCAGAATGACATTGATACCTGGGCTAACATCGTCGCCCGCTCCCTGCGTGCCGCAGGCGGCAGCGCGAAAGATAAAATCCACGTGGCCTACGGTTACGGGCTGTTTACCGGCGGGCTGGGCGCGCACTATGGCGCAGAACGTTTAGGGGCCACGGTGATCCCGATGTCCGGCGGCCAGACCGAGAAACAGGCGCAGCTTATCCGTGATTTCCAGCCGGACATGATCATGGTAACGCCGTCTTACTGCCTCAACCTGATTGAAGAGCTGGAGCGCCAGATGGGTGGCGATGCCAGCCAGTGCTCCCTGCGCGTGGGCGTGTTTGGCGCCGAGCCGTGGACGCAGGCCATGCGCCGCGAAATCGAAAAACGTCTGGGTATTACCGCGCTGGACATTTACGGTCTGTCAGAAGTGATGGGCCCGGGCGTGGCGATGGAATGCATTGAAACCGCCGATGGTCCGACAATCTGGGAAGACCATTTCTACCCTGAAATTGTTAACCCGAACGATGGCACGCCGCTGGAAGATGGCGAGCTGGGCGAACTGCTGTTCACCACGCTCACCAAAGAGGCATTGCCGGTGATCCGCTATCGCACCCGCGACCTGACCCGTCTGCTGCCCGGTACGGCACGCACTATGCGCCGTATGGACCGGATCAGCGGTCGCAGCGACGATATGCTGATTATCCGTGGCGTAAACGTCTTCCCGTCGCAGCTGGAAGAGGAGATCGTCAAGTTTGAGCACCTGTCTCCGCACTACCAGCTGGAGGTGAATCGTCGTGGTCATCTTGATTCGCTTTCTGTGAAGGTTGAGCTGAAAGAGAGTAGCCTGACGTTGACCCACGAACAGCGCTGCCAGGTGTGCCATAACCTGCGCCACCGCATTAAGTCGATGGTGGGGATCTCAACGGACGTGACTATCGTTAACTGTGGCAGTATCCCGCGCTCCGAAGGCAAAGCCTGTCGCGTGTTCGACCTGCGTAAAGTGGCCGCCAACGGCTAACCTTAACCCCTCTCTCCTTAGGAGAGAGGGGTGTTTTAAAACTGTGCTATGATTCATCCAGGAAAAAAATCACAACAGAATGAATCACATGAATAAACTCGACGCCTTTATCCAGCACGCTGTCAGCTCGGTTCCCATCAGTGGTACTTCGCTTATCTCTTCCCTTTATGGTGATGCGCTTTCCCATCGCGGTGGCGAGATTTGGCTTGGAAGCCTTGCCGCACTGCTCGAAGGGATGGGCTTTGGCGAACGTTTTGTGCGTACCGCGCTGTTTCGCCTCAACAAAGAGGGCTGGCTGGATGTCTCCCGCATCGGGCGTCGCAGTTTTTACCGCCTGAGCGATAAAGGGTTAAGGCTGACTCGTCGCGCGGAAAATAAAATCTACCGTGCCGAGCTGCCCGCCTGGGACGGTAAATGGCTGTTGTTATTGTCTGAAGGGCTGGATAAAACCACCCTCGCTGACGTGAAAAAACAGCTGATCTGGCAGGGGTTTGGCACGCTGGCCCCGAGCCTGATGGCGTCCCCCTCACAGCATCTGGCAGATGTGCAGTCGTTGCTGCATGACGCGGGGGTGGCGGAAAACGTTATCTTTTTTGAAGCCCATTCACCGCTGGCGCTTTCCCGTGCGGCTCTGCGTTCGCGTGTGGAGGAGTGCTGGCAACTGACTGAACAGAATACGATGTACGAGGCGTTTATCGACTCCTTCCGCCCGTTGCTGCCGCTGCTGAAAGAGGCTGCGCCGGAAGAGCTGACGCCGGAACGTTGCTTCCAGATCCAGCTGCTACTGATTCACTTTTATCGTCGTGTTGTGCTTAAAGATCCGCTGCTGCCGGAGGAGTTGCTCCCGGCGCACTGGGCAGGACAAAGCGCAAGACAGTTGTGCATTAATATCTACCAGCGCGTAGCGCCGGGGGCGCTGGCGTTTGTCAGCGAGAAAGGTGAAACCTCGGTAGGCGAATTGCCTGTGCCTGGCACGCTCTATTACCAGCGCTTTGGTGGCCTGAATATCGCATAAGGAGTGGGGATGCCTGTTTATCAAATTGACGGCCTGACGCCGGTTGTACCTGAAGAGAGTTATGTTCATCCGACCGCCGTGCTGATTGGCGATGTGATCCTGGGCAAAGGGGTGTTCGTTGGCCCGAATGCCAGCCTGCGCGGGGACTTTGGTCGTATCGTGGTGAAAGATGGGGCGAATATCCAGGATAACTGCGTGATGCACGGTTTCCCGGAACAAGACACCGTGGTGGAAGAGGATGGACATATCGGCCACAGCGCCATTTTGCATGGCTGTGTCATCCGGCGTAACGCGCTGGTGGGGATGAATGCGGTGGTGATGGACGGGGCGGTGATCGGCGAAAACAGCATTGTTGGTGCTGCGGCATTCGTAAAAGCGAAGGCAGAGATGCCGGCGAACCATTTGATTATTGGCAGCCCGGCGAAAGCGATACGTGAACTCAGCGCTCAGGAAATCGAGTGGAAAATGCAGGGGACACGAGAATATCAGGTTCTGGTTGAACGCTGTAAGCTGACCATGCACCAGGTCGAGCCGCTGCGTGAAGAAGAGCCTGGCCGCAAACGGCTGGAGTTTGATGAGAATTTACGTCCGAAGTCCGCAGGGTGAGGGCGTAAGTTTGTTAATTTGAGGTCCGCTTTTTAGCAGAAGCGGACCTTATTCACTGCGAACTATCTGAGGCAGGAAATATATTTTTCACCTGAGCGACGCACAATATCATCGGCATTTTCTGTGATATTTCTTCCTTCAAACGCGCCGTACAATTTATTAAATTTTACCGTACTCAGACGCTGGATAATATCACCGACCGTCGTGGCTGGCAGCGGCAACAAATTGGGGTAACTCCACATAAAGGAGACGGCGCGTGCACCTGGGGTAACCTGAACGATGTCACCGGAAAGCACCACGCCGTCTTCTCGCGCCCAGTGCAAAACACAGCCGCCAGCGAAGTGCCCACCAAGCCGTATCACATGAACGTCACGGGTCAGTTCGAGTGTGTCGCCATCCCACCAGGTTATCCAGGGACTGCTGCGCATGACCCACCGGCTATCACTGGCATGAAGGTAAATAGGGGCGTGAAATTCTTCGGCCCAGTCCTGCATGGTGGTGTAGTAATGAGGGTGCGATATTGCGATAGCCTTAAGCCCACCCAGGGCAGTTATGAGCATTTTCGTGGCATCGTCGAGCGTGGCGATGCAGTCCCACAGTATATTGCCCTGCGGGGTGCGCAGAATAAATGCGCGCTGATTAATCGCAAAGTCAGGGACGGTGCGGATGCTGAAAAGATCGCTTTCGTGTTGTCTCCATGTATTTGTGTGTGACGCACAAATCTCGTCAAAATTGATCCATTTCTGCCCGGCCCTGGGGACGAACTGGCGTTCATCTTCGCAAATATCACAATGTTCTGGATGGATATCGGTTATTTCATAGGATGTACCACAGGTTTTGCATAACGTGATCATTGAGTCCTCGACATTCTTCCGTTTTCGTTAATAGCAAGGGAATGGCGCGCTTCATATTTGATAAAAAACACCATTAGCCTGGCACACAGCGACAGGAGAATGTGCCTGTTAGTGCTGCCACTCATTCATTGCTCAGACCAGGCCATGCGGTATCCAGTACCCGCCCTGTGGATACGGGCAAAGCCTGCCTGGCCTAAGTGCATACCTGCAATGAGCATTTTTTTGCTGGCAGCTTTTTCCATAATATTCTTCCTTGTTTCTTCGGCCTGAGCGGGATCGGTGTCGAATAAAATAGAAACATCCGGGTGCGCGGACTGAATATGCGGATAGTGGACGATGTCTCCCCATATTAATAAGCATTGGTCATCCGCCTCGATTTGAAACCCTGTATGCCCGGGCGTATGGCCCGGTAACACTACCGGGAGAATAGCGCCTGCTATTTTATCCCCGTTAAAAAAACGCAGCTTCTGCGCATAAGCGTTTAACGTCTGGCGGGCCAGCCTGAAATTACGTTGCGCGCGTTCATTCGCCATGCTGAGTTTTTCATCATCCTGCCAGTGTTGTGCTTCAAGAGGATGAAGCATTATTTCAGCACGCTTAAAAACCGGCTGTTTTTCAGGATCCAGCAGACCACCAATATGGTCCGGATGGCAGTGCGTTAATAAAACAGTGTCGACGTCGTCGGGGCTGACGCCTGCTGCTGCAAGGCTTGCGATGAGCTGCCCCCCTGCATTGCTCAGCGGCCCGGCGCCAGCGTCGACCAAAATGACCCGACCCCGGCCACGGATAAGGTAACAGTTGATATGGATATCGCCTGGTTCAGCGATTCCTGCACTCTTTTGAATGGCGTTCGCATCAGCGTTTTCAATGCCTGACAGTAATTCCAGACTGGCTGACATCGTGCCGTCGCTCAGAGCCGTTATCTGAAAATCTCCAGTGTGCCGGAACGGAAGGGGGTGGCTCATTATTACCTCGGGAGTTGTTGTGGGCGAACAGGTGTTCTGCTCAGGAAGCAATCGGTGTTATTCAGCACGCTGCAATTGCGGAGTAAGAGGCACATAGAGGTACACCCCGGGCATATCCGTAAACAGGGCGCTATGCTCAACAGGTAAAACATAAGCAACGCGATAGTCAGGGGATTTATCCAGCCCCGCCGCACGCATTTCCAGCCCCCGATATCCCATTTCTGTTGCTAAAAAGTCTATTGGCTTTGCGCTCAATAGCAGCCTTTCATCAGAAGATATGGCTGGAGCAAGGTCTTCAGCTTCATACAGATTACGGTGCCAGTCCGTAATGCAGGCCTGCCAACGCGCGAAATTACCGCCTCCTTTTGAAGCGTAATCATCACTGGTGAGTGTGTCTGCATCTTTAACAGTATGAATGGCAAGGTAAACAGGGCAGCCGGGTGAGACGGCACGAAAGCGTTGTGATGTCGCGAACCCGGTAACAGACAGCAGTGCAGGTAATTTTTGCTGGCTGTAGAAGGCATTCCATTCTGCCTCGCTTTCAGCATCGTTATACGAACATTCCACGGTATACCACATCAGTTCATCTCCACATGAGTTACAGGCGCAAGCAAAAACAGTTGCTCAATGATTTTTCATCATGCTACAAGCTTGTTTTACGGTGTAAAATCGATAATAAGTCATGCTTTAGTGATATTTACTCAATAAGAACAGGTCGCAGGCTCAGTGCAAGGAACAGGTGGTATGCGCAGGAAAATCCCCAGTAGTGCGTCACTTCAGGCGTTTGATGCCGCCGCAAGGCACGGTAATTTTGCCCGCGCCGCGGAGGAGTTATCCTTAACAGAAGGGGCTATTAGCCGTCAGATTGCGCGACTTGAAGCCTTGCTGAACTGTAAGTTGTTCGATCGTGTGGGGAGTCGGGTAAAGCTTAACCCTGTCGGCACGCGCTATGCCCATCACGTGCGTGAAACGCTCGACAGGCTCGAAAGGGATACACAGTACATCATGGGAATGCCTGAGGGCAGTAAGAGCCTGGATATCGCCGTGCTGCCGACCTTTTCCAGCCGCTGGCTTATTCCCCGTCTTAACGGTTTTACCTCTTTATTCCCGGATATTACGTTAAATATCGCGGCCAGAACGGATCCATTTATTTTGCCGGGAAGTGGCTTTGACGCGGTCATTCATTTTGAACACTCCGCATGGGCAGGGATGCGAACGCAATTTCTGTTTCAGGAAAATCTGGTGCCTGTTTGCCATCCGACACTGTTGACCAGTCATGACGTCAATCATCAGTTAAACGAACTGCCGCGCATCCACCGTCGGCAGAATCCTGATGCATGGCATCACTATGCCCGGGAAAGTGGAATACACCTTGATAATCCGGCGCAGGGAGTGCGGTACGATCTTCATGAAATGGCCATCGCTGCCGTGTTGGCAGGACAGGGCGTAGCACTGGTGCCGCGTATGTATGTCGAGAAGGAATTGAACTGCGGCCTGCTTGTTTCACCCTGGCCGGCTTCAGACAGGCTGAGCAAACGATTCTGTTTAGTCAAACCGACAGAAACGGGAATCAATGATGCCGCGCTGGATAGCTTTGAACGCTGGTTGCTTGCGGAAATGAATACGCTTACAGGCACTGCGTAATGTTGAATGATGACGTTCGGGTCCACGGAATGGTTAACTTGTCCGTTTGGTGCCAGAAGCGGACGTTGCAGTACATTCCGCTTTCGACTCGCATCGGGCTGAGGTAACGTAGCGGAAATATTTTTTCGGACTCTACCAGGATGCCTTCCATCGAAACGTTTGTAACTTTCCTTCTCGCGCTAACGCTTCTGGAGATTTCTCCGGGGCCAGATATGATGCTAACTATCGCCAGAGGAGTCGGTCAGGGAAGACGCATTGCACTGCTTACGGTACTGGGTAATGTATTTGTAGCAGGCTTTGTGCAAGTTTCTTTTCTTGTCCTGGGGCTGGTAACCGTTGTTCATGCCTGGCCGGTTGCGCTAGATCTGTTAAGGTGGGCTGGTGCGGCTTATCTAATGTGGCTGGGCATAAAAATGATTGCGACTTCAGGCACTGATACGCGGCTGCGGAAAACATCAAAAATTTCTGACTGGAATGCTGTAAAGGAAGGCGCCCTGAACAGCCTGACTAACCCAAAATCCCTGCTGTTTATGTTTGTTTTTCTTCCTCAGTTTGTCGATCCCGCTGCGGGTCCTGTCTGGCTGCAATTGCTTGTTCTGGGCAGTATCCAGAAACTGGCAGGAATTGTTTCCCTGGGGTCAGTCGCGATGGCATCAGGAACATTTGGAAACTGGCTAGGTAAACACCCTGCCTTTATCAAATGGCAGGAGCGATTTACTGGTGTTGTCATGGTCGCGCTGGGAATCAGAATGCTCTTTGGCGGTTCAGGTGTGGTATCAGTACAAGAAAAATAAAAGCACCTTGCCTGCTCGGCAAATTAAGTGCAATGTCCGCTCTTCGCTCATAGCGGACCATCAACTCAGTTGCTTGGTCCGCTTCTTACCAAAAACGAAGTTGGTATTTTTTGCCAGGTTGAAAGTTGACTACTGAATTATCTGTTAAACCTGCAGCTATTCAGATTCAGTGATCGTTTATGAAACCATTCTTTCATATGGAAAAAGAGTCGAAGAACGACCCATTTTTACTCATTCGAAAACCGGATCGCCGTCGCCGGGCAAAAAATCATCTGCAGGTTTTACCGTGATATCAATTACAGACGGATCGTATTTCATTGCGAGGAAGCGCTCGCGATAAAGGTGGTAGGCCGCATCGCAGACGTTACTGGTGAAATAGGCGTTATAACCGCCGCCAACGGCCGCCCCTGCGATAGGAATCGTTTGGGCCAGTTTTGCTTTAGTGAGACGAATCCCCAGACTGTTGGCAATCTGCTTAATAATCTTCACAAATACTTGTTTTTCCAACTCTTCCCAAACTACTTTCTTGGCGACCTGCTGCGATATTTTTACCAGTTGCGCCATGGCTACGTTTTTCGCCATAGCTGATGAAGCAGATGAAAGCCCCAATATGTTAAAGGCAAAAAGCCGTTCTTCCTGACGGGTGATATCAAAACCGTAATACGTCGCATACTCTCCGATTGCTCGCAGATTCAATGTAATGAGGGTAGGTATATCGATGGTTATCCCTGCAATCCCCATCATGCCCGTGCCTGCACCTTCCGCTAGTGCAATGCCCTTGTATTTAGCTGCCAGCCAGCCGACGGTTTTATCGATGTCCTCAAGACGTAACGTTTCAATATCTTCGTAGTTATTGATGTGGACATGCCCGTCATTACGGAACTCTTCGAAAATCGCCTCTGGTCGCACTGACCACAGTGCGGCATCGTTACAGACACCCACCAGACCCTGCACAGAAGATTGAATGGCTTCGCCGACGACAGGCGTTGAAAGAACCAACTCTCCGGCGCTGTTTAGAGGTTTGCTGATTAACTCAAATGATTTAGTCAGAAAACCTTGCTGTGGGTTTTTCCAGTCGTGGATTTGCTGAAGTGCATTTTTATCGTAAGCGATCAGTTCCATTTTTTCTCTTGCCTGAGTCATCAGTGTTTGTATGACGTGAATTTGATATTAATGTTATCGGCAATAAAAACACAAAGATGAGTAATTTAAAGTTCTTTTGAAGATAGATCGCAAAAAGAAAGGGAGGGTCTAGAAGGATGCTGGATTGTGAGGTTCATAGATGGAAAAGATCACTTTGACATTTTAAAGCTGTATGACTTGCATTTACGATTGTACAACGTCCGCTCCTCGCTCATAGCGGACCTTCAGCGTCACGAGCTTTTCTGCTATGTGCCAGAAACGAACATTGATGGACTAATGCTAAACCCTGGTGTAGCGAGGAACGTGTATCTGACAGATTCCTATTCTATACGTTTCACATCAGGATGACGCTCAGTTGCTGCTTCATGGAAAATATCGCCCAGCCAGCCCGGTATCTCGTCTTCCGTCATATTGTCTGGAATAGCAATGTCGTAAAGCCGGGAGAATTTTCGTTCCGTCAGGTCTGCGCGGAATACCAGCCAGCGACCATCTTCACGCTTGACCCCTATATGTCGTCCAAAAACGTTGTAGATCAGCACTATTGGCCTCCTTTCAAGAATTGTGTCACTGGGATGGTACATCACCGTCTGATTCACCCTCACTTGCACTCTCTTTGCTTTGAATGAACCGGAGTGCCAGATAGAGGTCTGGTGCCAGAAGCATGTCATCATCATTCATTGTTGGACGACTTTCTTTAAACCAGCGTGTTAGTTCCGTTTTTCGGCCCGCAAGGATTAGCTTAATTTGTCGACTTTTCAGGTCACGCTTTAACTCATTAATGGTGGCCAGCACACTGATATCTGAATAGGTGAAGCAGGCAACGGCATCAATAACCACCCATTTCGGTTGCAATGCTGCACCATCAACTAAGTTCAATACCCGACGTTTAAAATAAGCCACATTAAAATAGGTCAACGGGGAGTTGAATCGATACATCAGTACGCCCGGGACCATTTTAATATCGGTTGTATTACCCAATGAGTGAATCATTCCATTTTCGTCAGTTCCCAGTAAGTGCTCAGAGGGGCGGAAGACTGTTCGCAGGAACTGTAACAGGCCAAGCAATACCGCAAGGCCGATCCCCTGAATAACGCCGATAATTAACACACAGCCAAACGTGAAGAAGGCCAGGCGAAATGCCTGTTTATTTCTTCGCCTCAGGTTCCATAGCCCACGTAAATCAATCAATGACCACGACGCATACATTAGAACGATACCTAATGCAGAAACCGGAATAAACTGTAATGGCTGAGTGAAAAATACCACCACGATACCGATGAGCAGGGCGGCGACCACGGAAACCAGCTGACTTTTTCCCCCCGTTGAATCATTCACTGCGGTTCGGGAATCGGCTCCACTGATAGCAAACCCCTGAGATAATCCAGACATGATATTCGCAATGCCCAGAGCCCTGAACTCAGCATCAGCATTAATGTCATAGCCATTTTTCGCGGCAAAGCTGCGGGCGGTCAGCATCAGACTGACAAAGCTGACCAACGCCAGGTTAAGCGCCGGGATCACTAAATCACGCATCGGACCTGGCTGGAAGGCCGCCCAGTTAACGACGGGTAAACCAGGCTGGAAACCTTCACCTCCAATAGTGGCAATCCCATAATGTTGAGCAGATGTTCCCCACACCAGCGCCGTTGTTATCGCAATGGCAATCAACGGTGCAGGCCAGTTGCTGCGATACGTTTTGATAACTATTAAAATAACTAGCGTTAAAAGCGATAACCCTATGGTTAATAGATGGCTGTCTGCAATTTGGCCAGGCAGGGCAATTATTTTCTCAATAACCTGCGCCTCATCAAGCTTGATCCCCAAAACCTTACCTAATTGCCCGACAATAATCGTCACGGCTACGCCATTAAGCAAACCAGTGAGAATGGGATGAGAAAGCAGATCGGCAAGGGCACCGAGGCGAAATTTACTGGCAAGCAGACACCAGCCGCCCATCATCAATGTCATGATGATCGTCAGTTGCCAGTGCAGTTCAGGATTGCCTGCTGAAAGGGGAAACACCACGGCCGCAATCACAGCGCAGGTTGTTGCATCAGGGCCGACAATCAGCTGACGTGAAGAACCAAACAGTGCATAAGCTATCATCGGTAAAACACAGGAATACAGGCCTACAATTGCCCCAACGCCCGCCAACTCAGCGTAAGCAATTGCAACCGGTAGTGCGACAGCCGCAACAGATAACCCGGCTTTAACATCATGTTTTAGCCAGCCCTTATCGTAGGCTAATAAATTCTGTAAACCTGGCATGTAGTTTAATAAAAATTTACCGAACACGTTATTCTCCGGATATTGCTCTCACCCACGCAATGTTGACACACTTCTGAGTGAGGTTATGGTTTTCAAATGCTTCCGGAATGAGATAGCTGCTGCTCCGGCCATAATGACACTGCAACACGTATTATTCTGACTGGTGTTAAACATAGTTCAAAAACTGCCGCTTAGCCGGAGTGGACCTATTTTGTGAGCGATTATTCCTTAGCAGAATAGTTGGATTTATTTAAGCGTTTTTCTGGATAAATTTTAGATGGCCAGCTTCTCGTTAATATCAGTCGTTCTGGCCTTCAGTCATACCGCACCTTACTGACGATTACGGTGTTGGACACCCAGCTTTATTATATCCAACAATCTGATATTTCAGATGAACGGGTCACAATGGCGTGTTGCGGCAGGATTTTTTCGAGTAAAAATAAATGCGTGTCATGATCCGGATCGGCACAGCAATCACTCGCAACCATCAGGCGGTAATCCAGGTCAAAAGCCTGCCCGACCGTAGAAAGCACCACGCCACTGGTAGTGACACCCGCCAGGATCAAGGTATCGATGTCCTGCGCACGAAGCACCATCTCAAGTTCGGTAAATGAGAATGCACCCACCCGGCGTTTCACAATGACTACCTCATTTTCAGCCGGAGCGACACCAGCATGAATGGCCGTGCCTTCACTTCCGGTCATAAAAATCCCATTATTTTTAATCGACGAGAAAATAGTGTTGTTTTGGCTGACTTCGGGGTATCCCTTGCGAAACTCAACACTGACATAGATCACCGGCACGCCTGTGGCGCGCGCGGAGGCGATCAGTGATGCGGTGTGACGAATAACGTCTCTGGCGCGCTCTTGCGGGAGGAAGTTGTTGAGGATGATGGTCTGAAAATCCATTACCAGCAGGGCGCTTTTTTTATCGATATTATTGAGTTGAGTCGTCATATGATCTCCGAAATATACAGGTGAGGGGGAATGCAGTGATCAGCGTGTAACTGACGTGCGATGTATTTTGAAATTCCAGAACGCGCCCAGTAGCAGGATGCAGCTGGTTGCCAGAAACACGGCCCACATTCCGATATGGCCACCGATCACGCCGCCTGTCAGTGGCCCGATGAACTGGCCTGCGAACTGTGCGGCTACGGAATAACCGAGAATGCCTCCCACCATTCCTTCGGGTACGCGATGACGTATCACCGCCGCAATGCAGGGCAGTAATCCACCCAGCGCCAGCCCCATAAGGAACCGCAGCGCAATAAGCTGCCAGCCCGAGGTGACAAATGCCTGAGGGATTAGCAATAAGCCGGCAGCAGTCAGCGCCAGCGTGATAATGCGCAAATGTCCTATCCTGTCGGCCAGCTTCCCAAGCCAGGAGGCAGAAATGATGCTGCCCAGAGCCGCGGCAGCCATCACGTAGCCCGCCACTTGCGTTATCTGAGAAGCGTCACTGACAAGGGTACGCACATAGACCGTAATAATGGGTTCTATCGACATATTGGCCAGCATCAGCAACATGCCGGCGCAAAGCATACAGACAATCACCGAACGGGCCGGTAGCTGCGACCAGCTCACTTGCGTTTTTGCCGCGCTATAAGCGGATTTTTGCCTCTCTTCGCGGATGAGCGTTAGGGTCATGATAAAGGCCAGAAATATCAACGCGCCCGCACAGAAAAATGTGGATCGAATACCGATCAGACCTGGCAGCCACCCACCGGCAAGTGGGCCAACAAGGTTGCCGGCCATGACGCCGGACGAAACAATCCCCAGCGCCCAGGCGGCACGCTCTCTGGGAGCCTGGACGGCGATAAGGATTGTCGCGCCAGAAGAGTAGCCGCCAGCCAGGCCAACGAGTAATCTCAGACCAACAAGTTGCCAGATGTTTGTCACCATCCCCATCAGCGAAACCGTCACCGCCATTCCCAGGCTTGCTCTCACGAGCATCGATTTGCGTCCATACCTGTCACCGAGTCTACCCCAGACAGGGGCGACCAACCCGGCGGTAATAAACGTTGCGCTGAATGCCACACCCGACCACTGCACAACAGCTGCGTGCCCGCTAACACCCAGGTCTTCGACATACAGGGGCAGGAACGGCAGCATCAGGGTCATTGCGAAGACGGTTGAGAACGAGCCAATGAAGCAAACGATCAGGTTTCGCTGCCAAAAGCTGTTATAGAATTGGGTCATGAGAACACTCTTTCTTGGTATACCAAACTGGTATACCATAGCGATTGCGTAATTTACTGTCAATTTCCAGGAGAACATTGCCGTCATGAGCCAGGCATCAGAGGTTGAAAACCAATTAAGAAAACTGATACTCAGCATGGAGCTGGGCCCGGGAGAGCGTCTGACGGAGCGTTGGGCTGAAGCGATGTTTAACGCGTCCCGGACACCGGTTCGGGCTGCATTACAAAAACTTGAAACAGAGGGGCTGGTGTGTCGTGATGGGCTACGCTGGCTGGTGGCGCCCATCGATGTAGTTGAAGTTGAACAGCTGTGTATTTACCGGGAAGTGCTGGAAGTAGCTGCATTAAAACGTTCAGCCAGCCAGATTACGCATGATCAACTCGATCTTCTGGAAAACCTGCTCAAAACGGAGAGTGATGATGCATCTGAAGAGATGATGGACGATGCCGGAACACAATTCCATCTACAACTGGCTCGTCTTTGTCAGAATACGTTTATCATCGAAGGGATAAGCGATTCACTGCGCCGGCTTTCGCGGGCACGATGGCTCGACAAAGCACCGTCAAACCCCGCCTGGGAAGAACATCGCGAAATCATTGCAGCGCTTCGCTCGCAGGAGACTGAAAAAGCAGCAGAGTTACTCGCTGCGCATCTCTGTGAAAGCCGCCTCCGCCTTCTGGATGCAATCAGTTCAAGCAAACGCAGCCTGAGGGCGAGAGGGATAGCTATCTCCTGACCACAGGGCGCGTTCAGGGCTTAGACCAAGGGTTTGTTGTTCTTTTCGTTCGACTTTGCAAAGATGTATCACATACATTTTCAGACCTGCTCTGACAGCAACGCACAATGTTGCCATGTCGATTTTGAACGGGTTCTGCTTTAAGGAGCCCGATATGACTACTTTTCATCAATTTTCAGCCATCAGCCTTCGTGGCCAGCAGATCCCAATGGCCGACTACGCGGGCAAGGTGGTTCTGGTGGTTAATACTGCCAGCCAGTGTGGCTTCACGCCGCAATATGCAGGCCTTGAAACGCTCTACAAAAAATATGCCGCCCAGGGGCTGGTGGTGCTGGGTTTCCCCTGCAACCAGTTTGGCAAACAGGAGCCCGGTGATGCCGACGACATCGCGCGGATCTGTCACGTCAATTACGGGGTGAGCTTCCCGATGTTCGCGAAAGTAGAGGTCAACGGAAGCGCCGCTCACCCGGTGTTTCGTTATCTGAAAAACGAATTACCCGGCGTGCTGGGGGGGCGGATCAAGTGGAACTTCACTAAGTTCCTGGTTGGGCGTGACGGTAAACCGCTCAAGCGTTTTGCGCCGTATACCACCCCGGAGAAAATGGAAGCCGACATTCTTGCCGCACTTGAAATGTAGCAGGCCGTTTGTGTCCTCCGCTTGCCAGCTTAGTAAACGACGCTGCCTGTCAAGCCTGCACTATTCAATGAGATAAGCAATGCTTAAAGGCCGAGCGTACGTTTTCGTATAGCACAGGTGAGAGCATTAGATTTTCCCAAATATTATTATGTCCAGCTTCAGGAACGATCAGGAGTTGTTTTTGGCTACAGCGTGATGCAGAAGACAGCAGTTTTTCTGGTATTTCTGAGGGGATGATTGCATCAATTTCGGCAGCAATAACCAATAAATTTCCGTTAAGTGCAGCAGTAATATCCCATGCATCAGTCTGCTCCCAACTCCGGGGTTTGCGTATGATTGCAGAAAAATCAGGACCAAATTTAATCTTATAGGCAGCGGTTGAGTAAACACCGGGCACCATGAGGACGAGAGACTGTAGCGGCATCGCTTTGCTTAGCTGAAGTGCATTATATGCTCCCATACTGACGCCCACACAGCCTGTAAGCACCAGCCGCTGGGAAGCAATCACTGCCTCTGCTTGCATCGTGCGATTAAAAAGAGAAGATTTGTGAATGTCTCCCCCTGTTTCACCATGACCTATAAAATCAAATATCGTTGTTCCAAGGCCCAGAGAGTCCAGAACATCGCGGTATTTATAGAAAACGGTCCGATCTTTGCCGCCTCCATGAAGCATCAGGACATGTCCTTTGCTACCAAATGTGCTTTCACCGTGAAGGGTTTCACCCTGAAATGGCACCTGGAAAGTGTGAATTGAATTCATCAGTGTAGGTGATTTTGAGTAATGATTTATTGGTTGTATCAAACCCGATCCCCTCATGCAACGTCAGGTTGAATCGTCACTTCGTTGGCAGGCATTTTTAGTTATCTGCTCGATCTGTACTCAATCGATGCCAGGAATGGCTCTATCATTACCAGTGAAATTTGCGCGGCCTGTGGTGCACAGGCTGCATTACGTGCTAAAGCCTCTGAGTAACCACGCAAATACGGACTAACGGGCACATGCTGCGTGCCCATATATGAGAGGCGCTTCAGCTTAAAAATCTTTCTTACGGAAGCTGTCACGGATGGCTTGACCCATCAGGCAGGTCAGATTCATCCAGGTGGGCTCGACGGCGAACGTCGCCATGTTGCGGGCCATGTTGTCGAACGCCTGTTTGTTTGTATACAGCAGGTGTCCTGGCGACATGAACTTAGCCTCCATGATCGACTTTTCAACGTTTTCGTAATTGAGCAGATTGCCGAAGTTGCCCTGGCCGGAGACAAAGGTTTTGCCCACCTCATTGCCGCCCCAGGTGAGGTAGGGATTAAGGAAAATGAAGGAGGGCATTCCGTTGATGGCGACCGCACCATAGTCCAGGTCGGTCACAGCCTGTTCGAGTAATGCCTGGTGGGCCTTTTTGGTGTCCTCATCAATAAGAATGGCACTGGCGAGCGTGCCCAGCAGCTGCGTGTTGGCGAACTCAACTGCCCCAGGGAGAAAGCCTGCGGCATTGGCTGGCAAATCAAGTGGTACCTCATTGAGCACCAGACTGAACGCTTCATGTGACGTGGCATAACTGCCAGGCTCAGCCCCTGTGATAAACAGCACATCGGAATGCGGGTACTTTCCACCCTCGGATCTCAGGACTTCTGCATCAGGGTAGGCCTAGTGAAAACCCTCAACGACCTTGTCGGCACCCGGGTAATACATCCCCATGGCCGGGGTGGTCTGCGTCACCGCGACACGCATCGCATCAAGGAATTCCTTACGCTGCGGCCAGTGTTTGCTCGTTACCAGAGTCTGAGGGCGACCGCAGTTAGCGCCACCATTGAGTTTTGCCATGGTGGCTATCTGCACGGCCTGGTGCTCGATTTCCTTTTTCGTCCACGGACGATCGCCGGGCACGATGATGCAGGGGTTGTTCCCGCCGCATTCGGAGACAAGCGGTGTGTTTGTGGCCGACATAATGGCTTCGGCTGTCGCGCTTCCGCCCGTGAAGTAAATCCGGGTCAGACGGGGGTCGGCAGTCAGAGCCTGCCCCTGATCGGCGTCACAGAAGCTCAGTACACGTAGCTCAACCAACGGTTGCATGATTTTCGCCCAGATCCTGTCGGTCTCTTCATTCAGGTGGTGTGGCTTATGCACTACTGCGCAGTTCTCGAAGAAGATAGCCTTTAATACCTCGAGCGCTGAGCTGTAGTTGCCTGCGCCCAGCACGGCAATAATACCGGCAGGCTTATCCAGAGGACTGGTCTGTTTCAGTTCACCTTTTACACGAATGCGGTTCTTCTGATCCGCATACATCAACTTGTCCTTTCGTTCTTGCGGAAAGACGTAAATGTCGTAGAGATTATCACCAGCCTTCTCGATTCTGGCAGGCTGAAGCATCTTGCCGTCCAGCAGTGATTCATAGAGGGTAATGGCAGCTGAAACGGTACTCGCCATCGGTACGACGGTCGCAACTTTTGACAATGGTTCTGAAAAGAGAGGTGCGCCGAGGATGCCATTCTTCATCTTGCTGTCGGCGACGGCCAGTTCATCACCATACTTCTTCAGATTTCTGCGAACTTCTTCCAGCACCTGTAAACGTTGCATGGGGGAGGTTTCTGCCCATTTCCCGGGGTTAAGCTTGTCAATAGCATCAGTCGCTTTCATTGGTACGTCTCCGTTATTCAGATTTGTGGACGGATTATGAATAGCAATACTCGCCGGGTAACTCGCGAAACGCGCCAGACAGCATGTGAAATACGCCAGTTGCTGTCCGGGGCTGTTCCATGTCTGACGTAACGAAGAGGGGAATGGAGTTGCTGTTCCGGAACTGATCTTAAAGAGATGTGGCTCGGCGGGCTGCGTCCGGTGTCTGTCCCGTCCACTCATGGAAAGCGCGATAAAACGAGTTTGGTTCCTCAAAGCCCAGTAAGAAAGCGATTTCTCCGCTGGAGAAGGACGAGTTCTCCAGATAGTGCCGCGCCAGTTTTTCCCGGGTGTGGTTAATGAGCGTGCGAAAGCTTTCGCCTTCAAGCTCAAGACGGCGTTGTAGCGTTCGGCGGCTCATCCCCAGCCTTAGCGCAACCTTATCAATGCTGGCGGTACCGCCGGGTATCAGTTCCAGCAGCACTGCACTTACGCGTTCGCGGGTGGTTGCTGTAGCATCCAGCTCACTGAGTCTGCGCCGGAGTTCAGGTTCGAAGACACGCCACATCCCTTCGTTAACGGTCAAAAAGGGGCGCAGGACATCGGTTGACGAAAATGTGATGCTCGGGTATTGGCCCTGCGTTACCGGAACACCAAAGAAGGCGCTGAATTGACGTGCATAAGAGGGCGGTGGCAGTTCAGGTAATGTTACACGAAGCGCGTTAACCGGCTCGCGGGTGGCGAGTTGCATCAGTCGGATATAAAACGCCAGTTCCGCCACTTGCAGGGAGCGGGGAACCTGATCCTGAGCCAGTAACCAGCGCGGTGAAATCGTCATCTCTCCCCGGGGATTAACTGCAATTTCCAGACTCATCGGCATCATTAACTGCTTATATTTTGCCAGCCGTTGCACCGCCTGAGCCAGACTGGCGCTGCACAGCGCAGCAAAAAGTGGGGGATCAAATGATTCTGTTGAAACAAGCCCAACGAGTTTCAGCGGAAATAAAACATCTTCCACTTCATCTTCAAGGCCCTGCCAGAAACGGAAATAGGCTTCAGTGGGTAACCCTTCATTCGTGCGTGAAAGTAAATCTTCAGGGAGTTCGGCACGGCGCAGTACATGCTCCTGCCTGACACCTAAATCTTTCAGCAAAGCCCGCCATCCAATATTCAGGAAAAAAGTCTGATTACGTACCATTGGATCTCCATCAACATTCGCTGGTGCAAGGCATTCCCTGCAATAACTGCAGGTGATTATAAAAAGAATAGCGAGGGGATGGACGGGCTGATTACGCCATTTTCATAGCGGGTCACGCCACATCGTTACTCTCTCGAAGATTAATTAGTTGTACTAATGTTTGTTAGCAATTTATACGTATTATCGTATTAATCCCACCCTGCCAGCATTATCTGCATTACCCGTTTCCGGCTGTAATAACAGTCAGGATACGCAAGGTTAAGCTCACACGAACCTTTCCATCAGCCGGAGAAAAAAATGACAGATAACATCAAAGATAAAGTGATTGTAATCACCGGAGCATCAAGTGGTATGGGGGAAGCTGCGGCTCATCACCTTGCTGCGAATGGCGCGAAACAGCAGGGGATGTCTTTACCCGGCAAATTTGATCAGCGCTTCACCATCAAGGCGATAGCGCACCCATTCAGACTGCGGTAATGCGCCGATGCTCAGATAGAAATCAATGGCTGGCTGGTTCCAGTCCAGAACACTCCATTCAAGGCGGCCGCACTGGCGCTGCACTGCGCATTGCGCAATATTTTTCAGTAAGGCTATTCCCGCACCCTGGCCACGATAATCCGGTGAAACATACAAATCTTCCATATAGATACCGTTACGACCCAGCCATGTTGAATAGCTGGTGAAGAAAACGGCGTATCCCACGGCTTTACCTTCACTCTCGGCAATCAACGCTTCGGTTTTACTGCCTGCGGCGAAAAGCGTTTCCCGGATCTCGTCTGGCGTGGTGACAACCTCCTGCGGGGCTTTTTCGTACACCGCCAGCTCGTAAATCATATCGTAAATTGCGGTTGCATCTTCCGGGCGGGCCTGACGAATTGTGATGCTCATGAGTTTTCCTGTTTGTTCTGCATTTTGTTGATGGCGCTAAGCATAAGGGTTATCTTCAGAAGAATTAAGTGCAATGAAATCAACAAATGATGAATATCATGCATCCAACGCTGAGGCGTCTTGATTTAAACCTTCTTCCTGTTTTTGACGCGATATACCGCCACAGCTCTGTGCGCCTGGCGGCGGATGAACTGGCGATGAGCACATCGGCGCTGAGCCATGCACTGTCGCGTTTGCGTATCACCCTCAACGATCCGTTATTTTATCGGGAAGGCCATCGCATGTGCCCCAGTGTGTATGCCACCCAGCTTGCGCTTGTGATTGCATCGACACTGAAATTCCTCAATCACGAGCTGACGCCACAGCCGGAATTTGAAGCCTCTGTGAGCACGGAGTCTTTGCAGATTGCGATTACCGATTTCACCGCGTTTTGTATTTTCCCGGCGCTGATGCACAAATTGCAGCATGAGGCACCAGGTTTGCGCCTGGAGTTACGCTATTTACCGCATAGCCCGGCACTGACGGAACTGCTGGCAGGGGAAGTGGATCTGGCGCTTGGGTTCAGCACGTCGGATGACATCCGTCACCCGGAACTGGATGAGATCAGCTGGTTTGAAGATGAGTATGTCGTCATTAGTAATACCAGCCGGACGCAGCTTACGCTGGAGGATTATCTCGCCGCCCGTCATCTGGTAGTAACGCCCTGGAATGAGAAGCAGGGTGTTCTGGATCTGCAGCTCGAGCAGATGGGGTACACACGGCAAATTGCGATCAAAACGCCGTCTATGCTCAGCGCACCTTTTATTGTTGCCCAGAGCGATCTGCTGATGGCAATTCCGCGATATGCCGCTGAGAAGCTCGTTCCGGCAACGGATATCCGGATTTTCCCTCTGCCGTTCGCAATCAGCCCGTTTGAAGTGAAGATTTATTCACATAAACGCAGCGGTAAGCGAGGCGTGACGAACTGGCTAAAAGCGCAACTGCACCTGCTGGCTGACGAGATGAATGCTACCTTGTGAGGGCCCTTGCTAAAGATGGCGCGGTTTAAAGCGCCAGCATTTTTAGGATCCATTCCCGCAGGGCGACAATTTCAGCCCGCTCGACAGACTCTTCCAGCGTAACCAGATAATAATTCGCGCCAGGCAGAGAATCGTCAAAAGGGGCAACCAGTACGCCCCGTTGAATCAAATCTGCGACCAGCAATTTGCTGGCGATAACAGCACCGCTCCCGGCAACGGCCGCCTGCAAGGCGTGCGTTTCCTCGCTGAAACGCACGCCTCTGTTTGTGTTCAGCGTGTCCGGCCCATACCGCCGCTTCCAGTGCTCCCAGTCAGGGGATTCGGCGGGAACATGGCGGTTTTCGACATGCAGCAGCATCACGTGGTTTAGATCATCGGCATTTTTTAAATTCAGATTGGGGCTGGCAACAACAATGAATCGATCTTCCCAGAGCAGCGTGCTGTGCAAATCACTTTCCGGCGCTTCCTGATAACGGATAGCCACGTCAACGGTGCGCTTTTTCAGGTCGATCAGCTCCACGCTGGTATGCAAATGCACATCAATATGCGGAAACTGCGCATTAAAATCAGCAAGGCGCGGCACCAGCCAGTTCGTCAGGAAATTCGAGGTGGTGGTGACCGTCAGTGCCGGGGATTGTCTGGCCTGATCAATCTTTTTGACGGCATCTTCCAGCGATGTAAACGCGCTTTGTGTCCCGGCATAGAGTAACTGACCGGCTTCGGTCAATCTGACGCCCTGCGCGCTGCGTTCGAACACGCGGCATTCCAGCACTGACTCGAGCAGGCGGATCTGGTGGCTGACGGCGGTGGCGCTGACGCTAAGTTGACTCGCCGCACCCTTGAAGCTCAGGCAACCGGCAACCGCGTGAAAAGTGCGTAACGCACCAAGAGGGGGTAAGCGTGATAATTTCATGATGAGTTGCATTCATCCATGAGTGAAAATTGTGACTTTGAATGCCCTATTATATAAGCGATATGCTTCATTCATACCCCGGTCAGGATGAATTTTATTTTCCTGTTAACGTATGAGTGAGGCATGTCGTGACAATGACAACATTAACTGAAACCCCTTCAACGACAGAAAAGGTTCGATTTACTGCTGGCCTGTTTTTGTTCAGCGGGCTGGTGGGCCAGATTATCCTTTTACAGATTATTTCTGTTCACACACGTTTTCTTTCTGCTGTCGCACTAACTGTTCTTCTGCTTATCGCTTTCGCAGGTGGCAATCTGGGGGCGTGCTGGGCCGTGTTCCAGAGAAAATCCGTACTAACCCGTATTTATCTGGGATTCCTGATCAGTAGCGCCGGGATGCTGTTTTTACTCCTGGCTTCGCATGGCGCGGCCAGCCTGAGTTCACTGGTGCCGGGGATCATTATTTCCGGTCTGGGCCAGGGGATGGTCTTACAGGCGATGACAGAAAAAAACAGAAGTACTGTTTTCTTCTCGCGGTGGTCTTTCTGCAGGGCAGGACTGGTTCTTCTAGGGGCGATGCTGTCAGCAGTAATTTGTCTGGTGATCCCTGCGAATAATGTCGGGATGTCGGTGTCTACGTATGCCTTTTCCGTGTTAGTCGACCTGTCACTAACAGGCGCGATCTACGCAAAAATCATTAAGCATGATTCTCTTTAGAGCAGATGATTTCCGTACTTTCGTTAACGTCTGTTTAGTTCTTATTACCGGTATTTTCATAACATCAAAAAGGTTAACGCTATGAAGCAGGTGGGGATTGTTGGCTGGAGAGGGATGGTCGGTTCCGTATTGTTGCAACGCATGGTGGAGGAAAATGATTTTAATCATATTTCTGCCCATTTTTTTAGTACATCCAGTTCAGGAAAACCCGGCCCTGTTATCTCTGGCGAGAACTCTATACTGAAAGATGCGTATTCTATCGCTGCTCTTGCCGAAATGGATATCATCATTACTTGCCAGGGAGGGGATTACACAAAATTAATTTATTCCACATTGCTTGAACATGGCTGGGATGGATACTGGATAGATGCAGCTTCAGCGCTTCGAATGGATGAAAGAGCCTGTATTATTCTTGACCCTGTTAATCGGGCAAATATAGATCGTGCTGTCAAAGAGGGTATTAAGCTGTTTGTCGGAGGTAATTGTTCAATTACATTAAGTCTGATGGGGCTTGCTGGTTTAATAAAGGCTGATTTGATTGAGTGGATGAGTGTAATGACCTATCAGTCAGCCTCTGGTGCGGGTGCTAAGTATGTGCGGGAGTTAATTGCGCAAAGTGCCTACATCAGCCGACACTTGTCTGATGCTGAACTGGAAAATCCAGGCTCAGTGCTCCCTTTGGTCAATAAGGTGAGTGAACTTATTAACAGCGCTGACATGCCAGTCGAGAACTTTGGCGCGCCATTAATGGGGAGTATCATTCCCTGGATTGATAGCGACTTAGGCGATGGGAACAGTAGGGAAGAATGGAAAGGCGAAGCAGAGACAAACAAAATTCTGGGTCTTCGTCAGGGGACGATCCCGGTAAACGGTTTGTGCATTCGGGTAGGCGTTATTCGTTGTCACAGCGCGGCGATCACCCTCAAGCTCAAACGTGAAGTCAGTGAAGCCGAATTTGCAGAACGGGTATCCCATTCGCATCCCTGGGTGAATTACGTACCCAATAATAAGGAAGCGAGTATCAGTCAGCTGACCCCCGCCTCGATCAGTGGTTCGCTGAAGGTAGGTATAGGGCGTTATAAAAAAATGGCATTGAACAATGAGCCTGTCTATTCTGTTCTGACCGTTGGGGACCAACTCTTGTGGGGGGCTGCGGAACCACTACGGCGCATGTTGAATATACTGCTTAATCGAATTTGAGTAATGACAAGTACGTCATTAAAGCACCTGTCTGGCAGGTGCTTTATGTTGCCAGCTTTATTTGAGTCCTTAAGCTGAATTTTTATTTGTAGATAAATAACTTGTTGTATTATGAAGTTAACGTATCCGCTGCTATTCGACTAATCCTATGACGCCACTTCTTTTGCATAAATATCATGGCCTCGGTAATGACTACCTGGTTTGCCATCGTGATATCGCCGACCAACTGACCAATGAACAGATTCAAATCCTGTGCCATCGCCACTATGGCATCGGTTCTGACGGTCTGCTTATCGACAGTGGCGATCAGATTCACCCTACACTGAGGATCATTAATCCTGACGGTTCTGAAGCTGAAAAAAGCGGTAATGGTTTGCGAATTTACGCACGTTACCTTTTTGATATCGGCCGGGTGGGGCATCAGCCGTTTCTGGTGCATACCGCAGGTGGGGACGTCCGTTGCACCGTGCATGACGATCCGCATCAGATTACTGTTGAAATGGGCCGGGCGAATTTTAATCCGGCGGCATTGCCGGCCTTACTGGAACTGCCCGAAGCGCTGAATTATCCCCTGAAACTAAAAGATGAAACCCTGTCAGTGTCGCTGGTTTCTATGGGTAATCCCCACTGTGTCGTGCCCGTCGATAAGCTGGATTTGGCACAGGTGCACCGGTTAGGCCCACAGATTGAAAACCATCCACTGTTCCCCAGACGCACGAATGTGCAATTCGTTGAAGTTGTTGACCGCGGAACTCTGCGCATTGGTATCTGGGAGAGAGGGGCCGGATTCACGACCGCATCAGGTAGCAGCAGCTGCGCGGCGGCCAGTGTGATGCGTAAACTGGGCCGCGTAAACGATTGGGTCAACGTTAATATGCCTGGTGGGCAGCTGCAGATTAGCTTCGGCCATGATTTTCAGGTCAGCATGTGCGGTCCGGTGCATAAAATTGCCAGCCTGACGGTAAATGAAGATTGCTTCAACGCGGCGATAACGCAGTAATAAGGGAAAGGGAATGAAAAGGCTGAGAGCGAGTAAAAGGGTGAAGACAATCGTGATGCTGGCCGTTGTGGCCAGCCTGGCTGCAGGGTGTGCGCCGTTACATCCGTCCGGATGCCATAAAACCACGGCAACGGGTAGTTGCGGCTCTGGCCGCTGGGATGACAACGATCAATGGGGCGCGCAAGCCCGGGCAATCAGAGACGCAGTCAATGCCAAAATTGCAGATCCACAACGCTGGAAAGGGAAGAAATGCAGGCTGCATCTGGAATTTGCCGAGGATGGTACGGCGTTAAACATATCAACCAGCAACGGCAATAAAGCCTATTGCGAGGCCGTAAAATCAGCTGCGCAGAAAGCCCGGTTCCCGGCCTTTACCAACCCGGACGTTTATCGGGATTTTCATAAATCCGGCTTTGATATGCAGGGTTAGTCACTGAGAACCTTTAAAGAATGTTATTGAAATCAGACTAATACATTATTCATTAAGCTGAACGTTTTTAGAATTTGATAACTTTCCCCTGAAAAATTACAGGGCCTGACGGGCCTGCTTGCTGAGAACCACCAACAGGCTCAAGACTAATAGCCAGTACAGTCTGATTATCAAACTTATCGGGGAGAAGCCTGAACGTATTATTATTGCTATGGTTGATAATACCCAGTGAGCGGGGCAGGGAGTTGCCTTTAATCATCCATAGTTGCAGGCTTTTGTTTTGTGGCAATGTTACACCCAGAGAAGAGACCTGAATGATTGTTCTTGAGCTGTCCATACTCACCACAAACTGAGTGTTCGATTGTATTCCATTAAGAATGGCAATCGGGAAAGTTTCACGAGTAGCCTCAGGTTTTATCACGTTAGCGAAAATAATTACGCCAGCCAATGTTGCAGCGATAGCCCATCCTGCCCAATGTATCGGGCGCAGATGAGGTGACGATCTTTTAGTCGCAAAATCATTACGGTCCAGGTCACGCGCAATTTTCGTCCAGACAGAAGCTGACGGAATGACATCCTGAGTCGTTACGTCAGCAATACTGAATGCTTTTTGCCAGCGCAACACTTCCTGAGCGAATTCCCGGTCCTCGCCAAGGCGTTTATCGAGTCGCTGTCGGGTCAGAGCATCCGTTATGCCCAGCACATAGTATGCAGCAGTGAGGGGATCTTTATCCTGTAAATTCATAGGCCAATACATTCCCTGAGATGAGTCAATGCACGACGGATCCAACTTTTAACCGTACCTTCAGGCTGATCCAAAGATAACGCGATCTCTTTTTGCGACATACCCCGATAGTATGCCAGAGCGATACTTTGCCGTTGCTCAGAGGGTAAATGCTCAATGCATTTCTGTAATCGAAGCGCATCTTCATGCATATCAGTGGCCTGATTTAATCCTGTAAAACCGGCTTCGGACTCGATTATCTCTTCAACAGAGCAACAACGAAGCTCTCGCTGCCTGAGAAAATCAATTGCGCGATTCCTTGCTATATGACTTAACCAAATTTGCGGATCACTTCTTTGCTCATCGTAATGAATGGCAGATTGCCAGATTTGGATGAAAGTATCGTGCAGGATCTCTTCAGCCCAGTCCCGGCGTCTGACCAGACGGAAAATAATACCCAGCAGTTTGGGGGACAAAATTCGGTATAGCTGAGCCAGGGCATCTTTATCGCCGCCTGCGATTTGATTCATTATTCCTGCATGAACTAATGGTACGTTCGTGGTCATCAGATTCCTTTTTAAAGGTGTAGCCACAATTCCGTGGCTACACACAGTATAGGCAATTCTTTACGGCATGAGGACGGTATCGATTACGTCTATGACACCGTTACTCTGGTTAACATCATAGGTGATTATATTGGCTACATTGCCGCGAGCATCCTTAATTTGAATATTATGAGGTCCATTCGCCATAACCCACAGAGACCCACCATTCACGGTTTTCAGTTCAGCCTTACCGCCACCCGCTTTAATTTTTTGTTCAAGTGTTTTCATATCCAGCTTTCCTGCAACAACGTGGTATGTAAGGACGCTGATGAGTTTTTGTTTATTTTCAGGTTTAAGCAAAGAGTCGACGGTGCCCGGAGGAAGTTTTTCGAAAGAGGTATTTGTTGGCGCAAAAACGGTGAATGGCCCCTTACTTTCCAGAGTAGGTACCAGCCCGGCAGCTTTGACAGCAGCAACCAGAGTGGTGTGGTCTTTGGAATTTATCGCGTTCTGAACAATATTTTTAGAGGGGTACATGGCTGCACCACCTACCATGACGGTGTGACTGTCCGTCATTGCTGCCTGAGAGACTGTGCTTAAGACAAGTGCAGAAATTAGCATGGCTGGCATGAATTTTTTCATTTGGACTTCCCTCATTACGTTTCATAGCGGGCTTAGGTGCCCTCATCTACTAATACGAATGAGTCGATAAAACGGATGCAAAAATAAGAATTATTTTTAGTGTCCGTGTTTCAAATTTTGCTGAAAATCAGAAAAGCTCAATCATTTAATAAGTTAGGTTCGGTGATTGAATCAGCAACGAGCATGGACTACAGGGGCGGACGAGCGAAACTGCGTGAAACGGTTATGGAGCGCGGGTTCAACGATCCTTCTGGCATCTGTCGCCTACGACTCACACTCTGGCCCAGCAAACAGAAATGTTTCCCTGGCGCTGGATAAATAAACCTTTATGTTTATGTGCCTTCATTGTACTACCTAAACTGGTGGCTTGTTTTTTGTACAGAAACCATAGGATTAATCGTACATTAAATAACAGTGCCGACATTTATTAATCAATATTAAAAAAATGACACGGACTAACCCATTGATTCTACTAAGTTAAAATGTTGTTGAACTTATTGCAACAAGATTAGCCAGGCAGCATATACTAAAGGCATGATATCTAAATTATAATCCTTTAACATCCGGTAGATAGGTGAGGTTAGAATGCGTTTAATTGTCATGTTGTTAAGCCTGGTAGTCGGCACTCAGGTTTGGGCTGGTGAACTTACCAAACCTACCGGTAAAGTCCTTTTAACCATTTCCGGTAAAATAGAAAACACCAATGAAAACGGCAAAGCCGTTTTTGATATCGCTACTCTTGAAAAACTGGGCGTGGTCAGCTTCCAGACCACTTCTCCCTGGTATAATGGGCGTACGAATTTTACGGGTATTTCCATGCAAAAGCTCATGGATTATGTCGGGGCGAAAGGGACTGTTGTTAAGGTCACCGCGCTCAATGACTATACTACCGTTATCCCTCTCAGTGATTTCAAGAATTACAATGTGATCCTTGCTTTCAAAATCAACGGGGAATATATGCGTGTCCGTGATAAAGGTCCGTTCTTCATTGTGTATCCCTATGACAGTTTGCCTGAGCTGAATAATCAGATCTATTATTCACGATCAGCATGGCAGGTCAGCCGTATGAGTATTGAGTAAGAGTTCAGAGGAGCATCATGAACAGAATACTGGCTGGCATCATCTTTTCCCTTTTTATATCCACAGGGTATATTTCTTTCCTTGTGCATGAAAGGCAACAAGAGTTACAGAAGCTAAGTCGTTACACCGACTCATGGTCTGCTGCCCAGCTGGTGTCAGAATATTATCGCTTTGAATCATGGCTTGGTCTTTACACTTTTGTGGATACTATGGACCTCGATGAAGTACGCCTGCGTCTCGACATTATGCTCAGCCAGAGTGATTTAATGAAAGGCGGCGATTTAGGGCATTATATAGACAGCAATAAAGCCCATCATGAACTGGCTTTACAACTGCAAAGTACGCTTGAATATCTGGATGTTCATCTTGAGAAAATGAACCGTTCAGACATCAAAGAGTACCTGAAAGTCATGCATGAGCTTGATTCGCCGCTAAGCCGCCTCTCATCGGGTGCATTAGATAAAGATGTTAACTCGATTAATAATGCGAACCACAACATTCAAACGCTGTACTATATTTATTCAGCGACCTCAGTACTGCTAATAATACTCAGTGCGATATTAGGCGTGCTGATATTCTATCAAAACAGAAATATTCTGAAGGCGCATCTTCAGGTAAAAAGCCTGGCCGAAGAGCTGCAGAAATCGAAAGAAAAACTACAAATCCAGAACACCAAACTGGAGTATGACGTCTATCACGACTCTCTCACCGAGATGAATAACCGCCATTTCTTCTGGGAAAACTTAACTAAAACCATCGAAGTGGCGAAAAAAGATAATCAGTCTGTGGTCGTCATGTTGTTTGATTTAGATCGATTCAAAGAGGTCAACGATACGTACGGGCACGATGCTGGTGATATTTTATTACGCCAGATCTCCCACCGTCTGGAGTCGATGAGCCTTGCTTCAGATACGCTTTACCGCTTAGGTGGGGATGAGTTTGCGTTTCTTTCGAGTGGCCTGACAGAAAGCCAGGCGGTTTCCCGTGCGCAAAAAATCTGTGAATTTATCAACCAGCCGTACACGATTTATAACACCATTATTAATATCACCACCTGTGTGGGCATTGTTATTTCAGACACTGAACGCCGCTCTGACTTCCTGTATAAATTTGCCGATCTGGCGCTTTATGAAGCCAAAAATGAAGGTTCAGGCAAGATAAAAGTCTTCCGCCAGCGCATGTTAGACAAACTGCAAGAAAGCAGAACCCTCGAACATGATATGGCCACGGCAATCGTGAACAAAGAGTTCGTGGTTTACTATCAGCCTATTGTTGATTCATTCAGCCGGGAAATTTACAGCTATGAAGCCCTTATCCGCTGGATACATCCACTGAAGGGGATCCTGTCACCGGATAGCTTTATTCCGGTTGCAGAAAAAACAGGCATGATCAATGAGATGGGTAAATCGGTGCTCGAAATGGCCTGTCGGGAAGCCGCGACCTGGGCGGTTCCGGCGAAAATTTCAGTCAATGTCTCGCCTGTTCAGCTCAGCAGCAAAGCCTTTGCCGGCGTGGTGTTGTCCATCCTGAAAGACACTGGGCTTCCGAATGAACGTCTGGAGCTGGAAGTGACTGAGTCCTCTCTCTTTACGGAGAGCACAACGCCGATGAATACTCTCAGCAAGCTCAGATCCCTGGGCGTGAAAATATCTATCGATGATTTTGGTACGGGATACTCTTCACTTTCGCGACTGAGTCGAATTGCCTTTGATAAGATCAAGATAGACAAATCTTTTGTCCATACGCTTTCCACCCAGGAAGACGCCATTAACATCATCAAACTGATCACGGGTATGGCGAAGTCACTGAATATGAAGGCTATTGCCGAAGGTGTTGAAACGCAGGAACAGCTGGAGAGTCTTCAGGCGCTGGGCTGCGATTTCGCACAAGGATATCTGTTTGGTAAACCCCAACCTTATGTCGCAGGCGAGATACGCAACGGTTATCAGGAACAGGTAAACTACGAACGTTTATCCTGAGAATGTTTCTAAAGGCTTACCTGATAGCAAAAGTCGCCATCTGATACCAGCCATCGGTGGTTTTCCCTTTGTTGGCAAGCTGGACTCGCGGTGTGCCCTGGGCATTGGTGATTGCCGTTTGCAGTGAATAGTTGCCAGCGGGCAGGGTGGCAGGCAGCGCCAGCACCACGCGGCTTTGAATATCGCCCGGTAACCAGCGGCGAATATCATCCTGCGTTTTCTGCTTCAGAACAGTTGCACCTGCGGCATTAACCACCCGCCACTGCACCGGATAAGCAAGATAAGCCGGCGCAACGCCGTCATTACGCCAGTTAACGGTCAGCGTCAGCGGTTGCCCGGCCTGAAGCGGGGTGTCAAACGTCAACTTATTCACCCGGTAGCGATAGCCAATGCGCAGTAAGGCCTTATCAACAATGTCGCGATATTCCGTGGGGATCGGTCGCGATTTGATATTCAGCGTGCTGGCGTGCTGCTGCAACGCCCAGTCGACGGTCGCCTGGACCTCAGCACGGGTATAGTGCTGCACGGTTTGCCATTCGGTCATATAGCCGCAAATTTCAAGGCTAACCGGCGCTCGTTTCCAGCTGTCGTTAAAGCCCGGCTCGGCGGCCTGCGCGGCAGCCAGACGCTGCGGGTAGTCATCGCGCATATGGCTCCACTCGGTTGAGAAATTACGCCAGTCGCCCCAGCAGTCCGCGCGCCAGCCAGCACCCCGGCGGCTGGCCCATGCCAGCGAGTCACCCCCGCTAATGAGCATCACTTTCGGGGTTTTCGGGAAGCTATCAAAGTGCATATCGACATAACGATTGAGCTGTGCGGGGGTGTATTTATCCATTAATTTCGGCACGTCAGGAAAATTGGAGTTATGCCATTCCCCCCACGAACCGACCATGCCGATATCGATAAACGCCAGCTCCGGGTTTCCGTCGTAGCGTTTGCCCATGGTGCCGATCAGTTTCTGCGCGTAGGCGATGAAGGTGGGGTCGCTGAGATCCGGCACGAAGGTTTTACCGTTCTCAACCCACTGTCCTTTAATGCCTTTGGCAATCAGCCAGGTGGGGATTTTCGACCCGGTTTGCGGTTCATCAAGCGCCATAAAGCGCAGACCGACGTTCATCGCCGGCTGGTGTCTGGCGGCAACGGCGAAAGCGTTGTCGATGAGGGCGAAATTATAAACCCCTTCCTGTGGCTCCAGTTCGCTCCAGTAAAAACGCTCGTATTCAAAGCCGGTGTCGGGATACTGCGCAAGAGTAGGTTTTTGACCATATCCGTCATGAAAACTGGCAACGCCCATGCCAGGATTGGTCAACAGGCCGTCGAAGGCCAGAGGTGTAACTACCGTGGTGACAGCACCCGCAGGGCCTGACGTCAGCAAGCCCGCCAGCAGCAGGGCACGAAACAAAGGCGCTTTACGCAGAGACGACATCGGCATTTCATTTCACCTTGTCATTTTGTCATGAAGATCCATAAACCACGTCCAGATCCCGACGTGGAAATTGGTGAATACGTCGATGCCCAGTGCCGATTTCAGCATATAGAGTGCCAGCATAACCGACAGCAGGCAGAACAACACCCCGAGGGTAATGAAAAGTGTAGTGAAGATGCGCCCAACCAGAGTGCTTTCGCGCGATACCTTGCGCAGATCCCGGCCAAAGAGAAACACCACGAAATAGCGGCGGTGGAGGAACGGGAAGCTATGGCGAAAATCGAGCCGGTGGCGCGTCGCCAGATTGGTATGGATCAGCGCCTGCTCAATTCCGTGCTTCTGTTCCGGGGTTAATGAGGTTTCGACCTCCTGGTCAAGCGAGGCATAGAAGCGTTCGATGACCAGTTCTGCTGTAGATTTCGACACGTGTTACCTGTTTACGTTAGGCGCTGATAAACTTGAGCGGTTTGTGCGGCAATTTCCGGCCAGCGGTACCTGGGCAGAAACTGGCTGTAATCCGCTTTCTCTCCTCCGACCCACTGCTGAAGCTTCTGCGTCAGGGCCGGAACATTACCGACCGGGAAATAGTCCGCTTCCGGCAGGCCGATTTCGAGGTTGGCCGGGATGTCGCTGACAATGACCGGCAACGACCACGACATGGCCTCAAGCAGGGCGATCGGTAAGCCTTCATGGTAGGAGGGCAGGACGAATAATCCGGCCTGCGAGAACAACGTATGCAGCGTCGGGCCGCTGACAAAACCGGTCATAAAGATGTTCGGCGTGCTGAAAGCCTGTTTCTTTAGCCGTTCGCTGTACTCATCGGCGTGGTCGGCATCGCCAATCAGCACCAGTGGCGTCGCACAACCCGCTGCAGCATAGGCGGCTATCAGGTCGTGCAAGCCTTTCTCTTCCACAAAGCGTGCCACGGCAACAATATACTGACCCGGCTTAAGGGCGTGCCTTTCAAGGATCGTCGCCTGTTCTTCAGCGGATGGCAGCGCGGTCTGGCGGACGCCGTTATAGATAACATGGGCATTATGCCGGCCATGTTTGCGCTTAATCAGATTGTTGATGACTTCGGAAATGACGATCACTTCATTGGCGTAGGTTACCGCCCATTTCTCGCCCAGCCTCAGCATCCCTTTACTGACTTTTCCCCATTTCTGCCGGTCATAATCCGGGCCGTGATGAGTAAACACGACGCGTTTTCCCAGCAGGCGCAACAGCGGCACCACCAGTCCGGGGCCGATGGCGTGAACATGAACCACGCTGGACCCGTCAAATAAGGTGCTGAGCGCTGCCAGGGTTGAGTGCACGATGGCCTCGAACTTACGGCTTTTCGGCGCCCATAAGCTCTTGAGTTTAACACCTTTATATTCACTGCGGCGATAGTTCACGTACGGTGACCGGGCCAGCACGCAGATCTCGGCGTTGCCCAGACGATAGATTTCCGGGTACAGATTCTGGCAGTGGGTTTCGACGCCGCCCTGAACATCGGGAATGCCGCGGGTGCCCAGCACCGTCACGATGGTTTTCATGTTGTCACTCCCACAAGTTGCTGATAAAGCGCCTGTAGTACCTGCATATGACGGGCAAGATCGTATTTTTCTTCAAGGCGCTGACGAGCGCTGATCCCCATTTCACGCGCCCGTTGTGGGTCCGCTGCCAGTTGGTCCATCCGCTGCGCCAGCGCGTCGCTGTCGCCAGGCTCCACCAGATAACCATCCACGTTGTCACGGATCTGTTCAGGAATGCCGCCAATGTCGCCGCCGATAACCGGGCGGCCAAAGGCCATGGCTTCGAGCACTGACATGGAGCAGTTTTCGTAATATTCGGAAGGGACAATGACCGCGCGGGCCCCGCGGATCAGGTTGTTCAGCGCCTCGCCGTGTTTCATATACCCGAGGAATTCCGGGCCACTGAAACGGGCGCGCAGATCTTTACCGAGCGGGCCATCGCCGACGATTTTCAGCGGCATTTTCTGGGTCATTTTCTGCTGTGCCTGAGCAAGGGTAGAAACCCCTTTTTCCCGGCTCAGGCGGCCGATATAGAGGAAATAGTCGCCTGCCGTGTCGCCAGGTACGGTGGTGCTGGCGTCGATACCGTTAACGATAACGTCGATGCGGGTGTGGGGGAGCTTGCGCAGCAGCGTCTGGCGCATAAATTCGCTCGGCGCGATGATGCAATCGAGCATGGCGTAGTTTCTGGCGAACTTCTGCCAGTAGGCTTCCAGCGACAGCAGAAGGCTTTTAAAGGTATCGCCTTGCTGGCAGCGGTGGCGGAACGCGTTGATGACTGACCCGGTCAGGCACTTTTCGCAGACGTGGCCGTCGCGCAGCATGGTGTAGGAGGGGCAGACGATTTTGTAATCGTGCGCGGTCAGTACGGTTTTACAGCCAAAGCGCTTCGCCACGCCAATAACGGCGGGCGTTATCTGATGATAGATATTATGAAAATGCACAATATCCGGTCGCTCGCGCAGCAGCAACGTATTGAGCTTCGCACAGGCCTGTGAATTATAGATAAAATCCACCCCGGCCCTGACCCGGCTCATCAGACCGTGGCTGTCGTGATAATCGACATTCTGGACGAAAAATTCTTCCCACGGCGACGGTTTATTTTCCACGTGCTTCATGCTGAAGTCGACGACCTGGTAGCCAGATTGCAGCATGGCATCCCGCTCCTGGAAATAAACGGTTTCCGCGCCTCCTTTGATAAAGAAGAACTTGTTAACGAAGAGAATTTTCATTTTCAGTATCGATATGCTTTGGATTAAACACGGTCACCGCCGGGCGTTGCATCGGGTCACGGACTGCGCGAGCCATTCCGCGCAGCATCCCCGCTGAAAACATAAATAAGTTAATAACGCTCTGCACGCCGTCGCGAAGGGATTTGTTTTTGATTGTTTTCAGGGCGATAAACGCCAGCAGGGGCAGCAGCGCAATAGCGATAATCTTGACGTTAAAAGTCAGCAGGCAAACCAGCAAAATCAGCAGATACAGGGTGAAGACCAGCTCATTACGCACAATGCGCAACGCAGCCGGGAAATGGGCTTTGCCCCAGCAGCCGCGCAGCAGCTCACCTGGCGCACAGAGGAAACGGTTCTTCCAGCGATAGATCAGCATTTTGAAGGTCGGCATGGTGTAGGACGTGTGGCTAAAGTAGGGCACATCCAGGCGGTGCAGCTTGTAGCCAGCAGCTCCCAGACGGATGCCCAGCTCGGCCTCTTCATAGGCGTGCAGGTTCAGATTGGTCAGGTAGCCGACTTTTTCGATGGCCGAACGGCGATACAGCCCGCCGCCGCCTAAATGGTCAGTATCGCCGTGCGGATAGATCAGGTGCAGGCGCTGCTTGCGTGATTTGAACTCGTAGTTAGAGGCATCATCCATCTCGACGCTACCGGCTACCCCCGCATACTCAGGATGGGTTTCCAGAAATTCGACAGCGGTATCAAGAAAGCCGGGTTCAAGCTCCATATCGCCATCCAGCAGCAGCAGGTAATCGCCTTCGCTATACAGCCAGCCGAGCTGGTGGCCGATACCGCAACTGCGATCGCTGATGTTATCCAGGCACACCACCATAACGTCTTTACCTAACGCGAGCTCCCGCGTGTTATCCGTCGAGAGGCTGTCGGCCACGATGATTTGATGCGGATAGGGTTGCAGCTGTTTGCGGACGCTGTCGATCGTTTTTTCAATGCCCTGCGCTTCATTCAGGGTCTTAATGCTGACGGTAATAGAGGGTGTTTTATTCATGTTCGTTACCGGAGTTCAGGCGGATAGTGCGGTGGATGACAATAAGCGCCCCGAGGGCCACCCATAATAAAAACTGTAGCATGGGGACAATCATCAGGATCTGGCTGTAGGGCAGGCTGAGCAGGCAGCCGATGACAAAGACGTAGTACGCCGGTGCCGAGCTGAGCAGCTGGAGATCTTCACGATTAAGCTCCTGGCGGGAAAAGGTCTTTTTTGGCCGCATCGCCACGAGTACGGCACCAATCATGCCGATAAACAGAATGATGCCGATAATGCCCACTTCCCACAGCAACATGCTTAAGGCGGTGGAATCGAGGATCAGGTGATACCAGGCGCCAATATACCCCGGTGAAACCGTACTGCCGCTGTTCGTGGCGTTAAGACCGTAGCCGAACAGCATCCCGCCCGGGCCGAAAAGGTCGTTATGCTGGAGCCAGAAGAAGACGGTGGTGAAGCGCCCCAGTTCGCCGCTCGGCATGATGTAGTTGGCATCAAAAATATAACTCAGTGAATCAATAAACACGGAAAGCGCGCTGCGGGTAGGATCCCCGCCAAAGGCCGCCGAATAATTCGATGCCAGAACGGTAATGGCGATAAAAATTAACAGCGTCATCCCGACGGCGATAATCAGCAGCGAGCGCAGGCTGACGGCACTGACGCCACGCACATAGCCGGGCAGGATCCACAGCAGTGCCAGCAGGAAGGGCGACAGCAGGATAATGAATTTGACTTCGCCCACCACGCAAAGGAAGAAGCCCAGCGCAATGTGGATCACCAGCGATTTTAACGAGCAGATCCCGTGCTTATACTCCGATAGCTTCAGCAGCATGATCAGCAGACAGAACGATCCCATTGCTGCTGTGTTGCCGCCGCCCATCGGGTCGCCGCCAAAAGTGCCAACCACCGAGTCCCACTTCTCATCCTCACCACGAAGCGCCACGCGCTGAGGGACGACAAAAATCACCTGATAAATCGCAACCGGGATCTGCACGTAAAAGATCCAGTAGAACAGCTGAGTCAGCCTGTGCAGCTGCGACTCACGGACCATCCCGAGTAACATACAGAGCATCAGCAGCGACAGCGCCAGCTCGTTTTTAAAACCAACGATAGTGGTCACAATCCCCGATTGCAGCACGGTAGAGACAAGCCCGAGGAAAATAAACGTCAGGTACAGCGCCAGTATCAGCTTTTCGCGTCCGGTGAGCGTTAGCGGCTGCGGGCGGTTTTGCATCAGTAGCAGTACCGCCATGACCAGCACCATAAAGAAGGGCAGCCACAGGATAGCCGCCACGCCGGTGAAGTACTGGACCGTGCCGCAGAAAACCAGGGTTATCAGGGCATAGGCTTCAAGGTAGCGGCCGGTGTTTAGCTGCATATTTTCTGCTCCTGTATCCAGAGCGATTTCGCCCGCTGGTTCATTTTGATGAGAATGAACAGGTAGCGTACGCTGGTGAGTACCGAGAAGGTCAACAGCGCGATTTGATAGCCCACGCCGAATTTCGGCAGGGCGATAAAGGCGATGGCAATAATCAACATCTGCTCAATCTGGATCCGCAGGAAGTAGCGCCGGGAGCCGAAAATCAGCTCAATGACCGTCAGCGGGCTGACTGCCAGCGCAGCAAACAAATAGGGCAGCATATACCGCGACGTCGGGATCGAGTTCAGCCACTCCTGGCTAAAGCCCAGACGCATCACCAGCGGATAGAAAATCCAGATGCCGAGAATACACACCACCGAGGCCCCCATCAGCATCAGGCGCACCTTTTTATATTCCGGGTAGTTAAAGGTGTTGTTACGAAAATCCATCGACCATTTAGAGAAAATGGAGTTGCGCACCGCGTTGCCAATGATCATCACCGGCGATAAACAGAAACGGCTGACCACCGAGAAATACCCGGCGACCAGCGGCGAGAACCAGATGTTAATCAGCATGGTCGGCAGGTTGTTGCTGGCCATCGCCAGTACCTCGGCGCTGCCGACGCGGCTGATATGCTGCCAGTGTTCGCGTAAAAAGCGGGCGTTAGCGCTCAGTGAAAAGTGGCTCAGCGTCAGGCTGCGGAAGTCAAACAGGCGGATTATGCAGCCGCTAATCAGCAACAAAATACCGGCCATCCACGCCAGATAGAACAGCATCGGGTTTGGCATCACCAGCAGGGCAACAGCCACAACCAGCGACACGGCGATACGCTGGAAGGTCAGGAACGGGTAATTTCCGCCGCGCAGCGACAGGTTTTCGGCAACCAGTACCAGCGCATAGCCGAAAGTCAGCAAATAGAGAAAGGCAATATTCAGGTTGAAGATAAGCCCGGTGATCACCGCCCAGGGGACAGCCATCACCAGACTCTGTAACACACAAAACACCACGTTTTGCCCTAAGTGCTGATCCTCCTGGCGGGGGATCAGCAGCTGGGAGGCAAACATACAGACCTGCGCGCCGATCAGCACATTGCTGTAGATCATCGCGTAATGGCCGACCTCCGCCATCCCGTAACGATGCGAGATAAGCCAGACGGAAAAAGCACCGATCAGCTGTGAAAGCACTGACGAGCTGGCGATGGATGAAATGCTCCTGATGAGATTCATAATCGCTATTTCGGTGAAATAAGTTCGTGCATTTCACGATCGAGCAGACGTTTCCCTTCCTGCGTTTCCAGATTCTCTTCTTTCACCTGGTTGAGCAGGAGCGCGACCGGTGCATCACCGGCGCGTTTAAGACGAAGCTCCGCCTCGCGAACTCGCGACGCCTGCTCGCCGGCTTTCACCACCAGCAAGTTGATGTCGCTCTGTGGCGCCAGCAGCAGGCTATCCTGCGCCTGGCTCAGTGCTGGCGTATCGATAACCAGCGTATCGTACGTCTGGTGCAGCGTTGCCAGTAGGGCGGGTAAACGTTCGGACGTCAGCAGCAGCAGGGAAGAGTCGTTGAGCTCACCGCGCGCAAGGAAGTCCAGCTGGTCATCCAGTTTAACAATCGCCTGTTCAGCGGTGGCGGTGCCGTTCAGTAACTGGCTGAAGCCCTGTTTCTGCTGCGGATACTTCGCGGATAATCCCTTAGAGGCCAGATAATCGAGATCGATAAGCAGCGTTTTGCGTGACTTACTGGCGGAGCTGGCCAACAGTTCGGCGATAAGCGAGCTGCCGAACCGGGGCTGGACCGAGGTCACCAGAATGGTCGCTGGTTTATCCCGGCGATTAAGCAACGTCAGGCGCAGGCTGTGGATCATGTCGGCATACTGGACGTTGTGGAAAATCTGTTTCGCACTTTCCACATTCGGCAGCTGCGGGAATTCACCGCTGGCGTCGAGAGCCGCTTTCGCTTTCAGTTCGCTGAGGCTATTCACGGTTTTGTCCATCGCGGTACCGACGATCAGGTACATGATGTACAGCGCCAGCGCCATCAGGGTAATCATCACAATCAGCAGGCCGCGCTGCGGTTTTGACGGGCGATCCGGTGGAACAGCAGCGTCGTATATCACCTCATCCGGCGCCGAGAGATTCTCCGACAGCTTTTGCTCACTGGCGCGCTGATACAGCGACTTATACAGCTCTTCAGTTTTGTTCAGCGTGGTGGTCATGGTGTTGTACTGATCACGCTTAGCACCGAGGGCCTGGAAGTTGGCCTTTTGCTCATCGAGCATTTTCTGATAGTGCTGCTCGTCATCAAGCGCGATTTGATACTGCTGGCGCAGGCCGTTTGACAGCTCACCTAACACCTGACCGAGCTGGGCGTTTACCGCTTCCATTTGCGCCTGGGCCTGGAGATACTTCGGATGCTGCGGCCCATAGTGTTCCGCCGCATCGGAAAGCTCACGGCGCGTCTGGATCATGGCAATGCGCAGATCCTGAATCTGTGGATGACCCGATATTTCGGGCAGAGAGATAATCTGCTCAATCGGTTTGCCTTGCTGCTGGCGGACTTTGTCCCACTCGGTCTGTGCTTTCAGGCGGCGCTGGGTTGCATCGGCCAGGCGGTTTATCGCGATACCCATGCGTTCGGTTTCATAACCATCCACGCTGCGGAAGGTCAGCAACCCATTTTGCCTGAGGAAGATATCGATATCCGCCTTCTGCTGATCCATTTTGCTTTTCAGCTCGTCCATCATTTTTTCGTTCGAGCTTTGTGCCTGAAGCAGGGTGTTTTTCTTCTGCTGCAAACTGTAATCGATAAAAGCCTGGGCGACGCCGTTAGCGATATCCGCAGCTTTTTGCGCCGATTTGGCTTCCACCGAAACGGAAACCAGCTGGGTGGATCGCACGCCAGAAATAGTCAGTTTCTTTTGTAGCGCCCGCACCGCGTTATCAATACGCCCGGCTTCATCCTGTTTATCGCCGTCGTTAAATTCAGGATCCTCATACAGCTTTAATTTACGCACCGCGGCATCGAGCACTACGCGTGAACCCATCAATGCATATTTGGTTTCGTAGTAATCGTTGCGCGTGGAGTCGTAATTATCTACGCGTGGCAGGGGAGAGATATCCGATGACTGCGCTTTAAACAGCACGGTCGCCGTCGCCGTATAGCTCGAGGACATTAAGCGAGTCAACAAAAATGACGCTACGGCGGCGACGATCACCACCACCAGGCACCAGATAAGCTTGTGCTTAATTTTGTTGAAATAAGGCGTGAAGTCGATAAAGCCTTCTTTCTTTTTTCCGTTTTCTACCAATGAAATTGCCATATTAGAAGAAGCTCATGCCAATAATGATGGTATCTCCAGCCTGGATGGCGGAGTCTGCGGCGACGTTGTTCAGCAGCAGCCCGCTGCCAGACTGTCTAACTTGAATATCCTTACGGTCAGCGCGATCGGTAAAACCGCCCGCCAGCGCAATGGCTTTTTCCGCCGTTAAGCCTGGCTCCCAGGCGTAGCCATCCGGTTTTTTCACTTCACCCAACAGGTACACTTTGCGGTATTCGGCGACGCTTACCGTGACCATTGGCTTTTTCAGGTAGCTGCCGCGCAGCTTATCAGCAATCTCTTTACTGACTTGTTCAGGAGACTTGTCTTTAAGTTGCATCACGCCAATAAACGGGTAATCAATGTTGCCGCTGTTATCGATTTTTACCCGCATGGACATATCCTGCTCGCCGGAAACGTTAATATTGACTTCATCGCCATGGTCCAGCAGGTAAACGGTACTCGGCTGTGTCTTGATGGTCTGCTGCGGGGTTGAGCATCCCGCCAGCAGCAGCGCCAGCAGCGGAAGCATCGCCAGATTCCTGTTTAAAAAGGTCATATTTGTACCTGCGTCATAAAAATAATGGCCGAATCGTCATAGCCCAGGGTGCGGTCAACTGCATGTGTGTAGTCCGGGCCAATATAAAAAGTATCCGTATCTTTATTGGAGTGCATGGTGTTCCATTGCAGCTTCAGCTTAAAGTTAATGGATGGACGAAAATCATAGTTAAAGGTCAACGACACCAGGTTTGACGTATCTTTGCGCTTATCACTCTGGTGCTTATAGTCTTCGGTAATATAGGAATAATCGATCAAGGTTGAAAAACGATCCACCACCCAGTGATGTTCGTAGCCAATGCCTGTCGTCGATACCAGAATATATCCGCCAGAATCGGTTGGGTCTTTAATTCGCTGCGAGCTGTGCAGGTTAACGTTAACTTGCTCGAGCGGCGCCCAGTCAGCGGTAATATCCCAGTTCAGGCCGTTAAAGCCCTGCGAATTCGGGTTATGGATAAACTCTTTGTACAGCCAGGCAATGTTGGCGTTGATCTCCGTTTTCCCCGTCAGCCGATTTTTCATACCGAACAGCAGGTAATACTCATTGCTGTCTTTCAGCTCATTGAGCTCGTAACGCCGCTGGTTAGTAATAAAGCTATAGCGGTAGCGGAGCGTTTTTGCTTTCTGGTCGAACACGTCGGCCACCAGGCTGTCTTCATGCCACTCCTGATCGCGCATGTAGTAGCCGAAGTCATCACTGGCATCTTTGATGCCGTCAATATCGCGAAAACGCAGCTGCTTATGCTGGAGTGCGAGCTCTGCCTTACCGCGACCCTCTGGCGCACCGTAGCTGTAGCGTAACTCGCTGTTGAAAAAGCGGGTGCCGATCGGCTTGTCGATGCCAAACTCTTTAAACTGCGCGGGCAAAAAGCCTTCGGTGGTATCGCGCCCGCGCTCTTCATGACTCAGCGTCTCTTCCAGGTCAAGCGCCAGTCCATGCATGTCACCAAAGCGCCAGCTCCCGTTGAACATGAAATAATGGTTGTTGCGATTATCCGCGCTATCGTTGGCGTAGTAACGATAATCACCGGAATACATCAGCAAGTACCGATCGTCCTGGCGTTCGCCCATCGCTTTCACAACAGGTTTTATGTTCTGGTAGCTTGAGCCAATGGCATCCTGGCTATCGTGCTGCCAGGTCACGTTATCATCGTAACCAATGTCATAGCCCAACTGGCTCTCGAAATCGATGCCAGCGATACCGGTGTGCGGTTTTGCCTGGAGGTCGGCATGTGCGTAAGGCACAGAGAGAAGACCGGCCAGGATAGCGAACCTAGAACGCATTTTTCCCCACAAAGCCCCGTAAGAAGGTCAAAATTATGATTTTAAGATCGAGGAACAGCGACCACGACTGGATATAGTCCAGGTCGTACTGAATGCGCTTTGCCATTTTATCCAGCGTATCGGTTTCGCCACGAAAACCGTTGATTTGCGCCAGCCCGGTTATCCCCGGTTTTACCTTATGGCGAATCATGTAGTTTTCGACCAGTACGCGGTACTGCTCATTGTGCGCCACCGCGTGTGGTCGCGGGCCAACAATCGACATCCGCCCCTGAAGGACGTTAAAAAACTGTGGCAGCTCATCGAGTGAGGTTTTACGTAAAAATGCACCAAACCGGGTAATTCGCGGATCGTTGCGGGTCGCCTGCGTAACGACGGTGCTGTTCTCCATAACCCGCATGGTTCTGAATTTCCACACCTCGATTTGCTTACCGTTCAGGCCATAGCGGGTCTGTTTAAACAGAATCGGACCGGGGGAGGTGATTTTGATGCCAATAGCCACCAGGATCATGACCGGCAGGCTGATCAGGGTAAAGAAGAACCCCAGGATCATATCTTCGATGTACTTGATGATGGCGCCTTCGCCGTCAAACGGAGAGGTGAAAATACTGATGGTTTGCAGGTTGCCGAACATGCGCAGCTGGGAAATATGCGGGCTGTATGAGAACAGATCTGGCACCAGAAACACATCCACGGTCGTGTCCGAGAATTCGTTGAGAAACTGCTTGATGCGCTGGCGGGCGACCATGGGCAGCGCGATATAAATTTCGTCGATTTCGCCTGCTTTCGCTAAAGCCAGCAGATCGCTACGGGTGCCGTGACGTTCGATGCCGATAAGCGCGCTTTCGCGCTGGTTGTTGCGGTCTTCAAAATAGGTGATGGTGAAGCCACGCTGCGAATACTCTTTTTGTAGCGCGTTTTTAATGGCCAGACCTGCGGGTGTAATGCCGAGGATCGCGACGCGTAACGGCGAGTTAAAGAGATAATAAGAACTGATTACACGAACCAGGAATACAATTAAAAATATAAACACCGAACATTTCGCCAAACTCTCGGCCAGCAGGATAAAATTCTCCACGGGTTGCTTATTGATAAGTTTTTCGGCAATTGCGAAAAATAAAAACGAAACAATACTGCTCAGGGAGATGCTTAAAATGAGAGCCAGTGACTTAGTGAAATAACGACCTTTCAATTTTCCGCTGTAAAGATGAAAATATTCGTTAATACGAATAAATACCAATGAGAAGATGATGCCCAGCAGCGCGCTGGCCGTGGTAGGGTCAGTATAAAAATACTTTAAATAGGTAAACACCAGAATATTGACTGTAAAAAAATCCAGTAGTTTTATCAGCTTACTATAGCGTGAGTTATAAATTTTCATATTCTTATCTGTCTTTTTTTTACCCGTTTAATGGCGTTAATTAAACAATGATATGTTTTTTTCCAACCAACCCAAAAACGCGTGAGAAGCATTCACAGCTACAATAAAATTCTACTATTCATCACATTAGACCATGGTCAGAGGGATGTCGAGATAGCGCAAACAAAAAACATGCCGCCTTTAAACAATCGTTGTGGGGACTTTTTAATTATTTAAAAGGCGCAGTATGAAGGCAGTATTGAGGCGGGATAATGCGGGATCTCGTCCCGTTGAGCTGGCGCAAGAACGGGATGTGGCCACCGGAACGTCCGGCAGGGAGCTCTATTCTCCTCTCCCCGCAGGATGAGCTGACGAACGCAGCACGCGATATTATTTTTTCTTATTGAGCATCGCCTTTAAATCAGCGAAGGGATTATAGGTTGCCTCGCCGACATCTTTCTGCGCGTCTTCACCCGCCACAACGGTGGTTCCGTACTGGTCAGCTTCGGTGTACTTAGAGTGTTCGTGGTCGTGGCAAAACAGACACAACAGCTCCCAGTTACTGCCATCTTCAGGGTTGTTGGTATGGTCGTGATCGATGTGGTGCACCGTCAGTTCGCGCAGGTTTGAATAGACAAACTCCCGCGAACAACGCCCGCATACCCAGGGGTAGATTTTAAGCGCTTTTTCACGATAGCCGCTTTCCAGTCGCGCGTAGTTTTTGGGGATCAAAGCCATTGCCAATGTTACCTGCTAAAAAGAGTGGGCTTCACAATATATCCCAGAATGGAAAGAAGGAGAATAAGCGTGATGCCTGCCTGTGTGCGCCGTCTCTTTTGCTGATCGTCAGGCGTCAAAATCACTCCGCTTAAGTTATAACCTGTGGTTACGATTTTGACGATTGAACGCACCAGTTTTTTTCACTGGGATTAAGCGACAGGTGTCGTTGTTTGTGTGGCTAAGCGATCGCGGGAGGCGTCATTTATTTGGGTTATCTTTTTTTGCTGGCTTATTTAAACGTAAAAAAATATCACTCGAATTAACTTTTAACAATTCAACAATATATTATCATGGTGTTTAACAGAGTGTGCTAAGGCGTGAGGTCTGGTGTGTTTTTCGTCCCTCTTAAACTATTGTTGAAGCAGACTATGAATAACGGAATGAATAATAAGGCCGGTAAAGGAACGATAAGAGAGAAGCTGGATCAGCAATCTTATTTAAAAAACCAACAGGTTCTGGGAACATATTTAATGTGTCTGCTAAGCACTGCGGTGATATATGGTGTTTTGCTGATGATTTTTCATTTGCAGTGATCTTCTGAACCGGTTCTGCTGGCCGGTTTTTGGCCATGTGTACGTACGATCAACGCCTCCGGCGTGGCACACGCTTGCCGATCCCCTGTATAATCTCCCGAAATTCTCTAACCGGTTTAGAAACGAACATGACAAAACTCACCTTACAAGAGCAGATGCTGAAAGCAGGCTTAGTGACCAGCAAGAAAATGGCCAAAGTCCAGCGCACGGCAAAAAAATCACGCGTTCAGGCTCGCGAGGCGAGAGAAGCGGTAGAAGAGAACAAAAAAGCGCAGATCGAGCGCGATAAGCAGCTGAGCGAGCAGCAGAAACAGGCGGTGTTAGCGAAAGAGTTTAAAGCTCAGGTCAAGCAGCTGATTGAAATGAACCGGCTCACGGTTGCGAAGGGTACCATTACCTTTAACTTCACCGACGGCAATCTGATCAAAAAGATTGAGGTGGATAAGCAAACCCAGACGCAGCTGATTAATGGCCGCCTCGCCATTGCGCGCCTGGTGATCAACGCCAACGGCGACTGTGAATACGCGATTATCCCGGCGGTAGTGGCGGATAAAATTGCCCAGCGTGATGCGGACAGCATTGTGCTTAACAGTGCGTTGAGTCAGGAAGCGGAAGATGAAGACGATCCGTATGCAGATTTCAAAATCCCTGACGATTTGATGTGGTAAGCCGTATCTAAAACGGGCTGGCGTTACGCGCCTTTATCACTTCCCCGGTGACCGGATGAACAAAATCCAGTCCACTGGCGTGTAGCATCAGCCTCGCGGTACTTTCAGTACCCGGTAACGCAAGCCCCCCGTACAAATCACAGCCTAAAATCGGGTGCCCTGTCTGCTGGCAGTGAATGCGCAGCTGGTGGGTGCGCCCGGTTTCCGGGATAAGCTCGACCCGCGTTAATGGCAGTTCCGCACCCTGATAAAAACGCTCGATAACCCGATAGCGGGAGCGGGCCGGTTTGCCGGTGATGGCGCAAATCGACATCAGCGGAAACAGCGCAGCATCTTTGGCAATCGGCGCATCGATTACCCCTTCATCGTCTTCCATATGCCCGCAAAGCAGGGCGGTATACACCTTGCTGACAGCACGCTGGCTGAACTGGTGGCACAGGGCGGCGTTGATGGATTTATTGCGGGCGACCACCATTAATCCGGAAGTACCGAAATCCAGGCGATGCACCAGCGTGCAGCCAGGGAAAATTTTAACCAGCCGGTAATGGACGGAATCGAGGTTTTGCGGATTTTTACCGGAAAGGCTAAGCAAACCGGAAGGTTTATTGATAAGTAAGATGTACTCGTCCTGCCAGAGGATCTCTATCTCATTGAGACAAGGTGGGGCAATAAAATTATCGACAATGACAGACATCAGGCTACCCGGCTGGAGAGTGGGAGCGGATGATAGCGAAATATGGGGAAAAATAAAAACCCTCCCACCAGGCGGTGAGAGGGCTAAATCTTATGCTGCTACGAAGCCGTCGATAGCGGCTTTCGCGTCAGACTGTGCTTTGGTCGCCACTTCCGGACCGTAAGCGATACCTTCAGCGAACACGAAGTTCACGTCGGTGATACCGATGAAGCCCAGGAAAACGGTCAGGTATGGGGTCACCAGGTCAGTTGCGGTATCTTTATGGATACCACCACGGCTGGTCAGCACAACCGCACGTTTGCCTTTCACCAGACCTTCAGGGCCTTTTTCGGTGTAACGGAAGGTTACGCCAGCACGCGCCACCAGGTCGAAGTAGTTCTTCAGCTGGGTTGGGATGTTGAAGTTGTACATTGGGGCGTTGATCACGATAACGTCGTGAGCCTGCAGTTCAGCAATCAGCTCATCAGACAGCGCCAGCGCTTCCTGCTGACGTGGAGTCAGCTGAGCATCGCTCGGACGCAGTGCGCCAACCAGTTCGCCGTCCAGCACAGGGATCGGGTTAGCCGCCAGGTCACGCACGGTGATTTCATCAGCGGAATGCTGTTCACGCCACTGTTCAACGAAATAGTCGGACAGCTGACCAGACTGAGAGTACCCTGCCAGAATACTGGATTTCAAAACTAATACTTTGCTCATGGGTGATTCCTGTTGTGCATTTGATTGAAGGGGGTTGCCCCGTTGCTTGTTGACACTCTATTCACAATCCTGTCGCAGGGATAGCGCAATATATCGAATCCTATGTTCGAATTTTTTGAATAAGGCGACCAAAGCTGTGATGTGGTAATCTATACCAATCATTAAAAAGAGATTTTACCAGGCAGAGCTCTGCCCGTTAACGCTATGACAGAACAACAAAAATTATCCTTCCCGATGCTCCTGCAACAGCTCGATTCCCTGATGCTGCGGGACAAACAGCGTTTTGCCCGCCGTCTGCATGGCGTGAAGAAGGTTAAAAATCCTGATGCACAACAGGCCATTTACCAGGAGATGGCGCAAGAGATTGAACAGGCGGCAGGGAAAGTTGTGCTGCGCGAAGCCGCACGCCCGGCGATCACCTATCCGGAAAACCTGCCGGTCAGCCAGAAGAAACAGGACATCCTCAACGCCGTACGCGACCACCAGGTGGTGATCGTGGCGGGGGAAACGGGGTCCGGGAAAACCACGCAGCTGCCTAAAATTTGTATGGAGCTGGGGCGCGGGGTGAAAGGGCTGATTGGCCATACGCAGCCGCGTCGTCTGGCGGCGCGTACCGTGGCGAACCGTATTGCCGAAGAGCTGCAAACGGAGCCAGGCGGTTGCATTGGTTACAAGGTGCGATTCAGCGATCACGTCAGCGATAACACCATGGTCAAGCTGATGACCGACGGTATTCTGCTGGCGGAAATCCAGCAGGATCGCCTGCTGATGCAGTACGACACCATCATCATCGATGAAGCGCACGAACGCAGCCTGAATATCGACTTCCTGCTCGGTTATCTGAAAGAGCTACTGCCGCGCCGCCCGGATCTGAAAATCATCATTACGTCCGCGACCATCGACCCGGAACGTTTCTCGAAGCATTTCAACAATGCGCCGATTATCGAAGTTTCTGGCCGTACCTTCCCGGTGGAAGTGCGTTATCGCCCGATTGTTGAAGAGGCGGACGATACCGAACGCGACCAGTTGCAGGCTATTTTCGATGCCGTCGATGAGCTGGGGAACGAAAGCGCGGGCGATATCCTGATCTTTATGAGCGGCGAGCGCGAAATCCGTGATACCGCCGACGCGCTAAGCAAGCGTGACCTGCGCCACACCGAGATCCTGCCGCTGTATGCCCGTCTTTCGAACAGCGAGCAAAACCGCGTATTCCAGGCGCACAGCGGGCGTCGTATCGTGCTGGCAACCAACGTGGCGGAAACGTCACTGACCGTGCCGGGCATTAAATACGTTATCGACCCGGGTACGGCGCGTATCAGCCGCTACAGCTACCGCACCAAAGTGCAGCGCCTGCCGATTGAACCGGTTTCCCAGGCCTCTGCGAATCAGCGAAAAGGGCGTTGCGGCCGTGTATCGGAAGGGATCTGTATTCGTCTGTACTCTGAAGACGATTTCCTCTCGCGCCCGGAGTTTACCGACCCGGAGATCCTGCGAACCAATCTGGCGTCCGTCATTCTGCAAATGACCGCGTTAGGGCTGGGCGAAATTGCCGCGTTCCCGTTTGTGGAAGCGCCGGATAAACGCAACATTCAGGACGGCGTGCGCCTGCTGGAAGAGTTAGGCGCCATCACCACAGACGAGCAGGCCACGGCGTATAAACTGACCCCGCAGGGGCGTCAGCTCAGCCAGTTGCCGGTTGACCCGCGCCTGGCGCGTATGGTGCTGGAAGCGCAAAAACATGGCTGCGTGCGCGAGGCGATGATCATCACCTCGGCGCTTTCCATTCAGGATCCGCGCGAGCGTCCGATGGATAAACAGCAGGCATCCGATGAGAAACACCGCCGTTTCCACGACAAAGAGTCTGATTTCCTTGCTTTTGTGAACCTGTGGAACTATCTGGGCGAGCAACAGAAAGCACTGTCGTCTAATCAGTTCCGTCGTCAGTGCCGGGTTGATTTCCTTAACTATCTGCGCGTGCGAGAGTGGCAGGATATCTACACCCAGCTGCGCCAGGTAGTGAAAGAGCTGGGTATCCCGGTGAACAGCGAGCCGGCTGAGTACCGCGAAATTCATATTTCACTGCTGACGGGCCTGCTGTCCCATATCGGGATGAAAGACACTGATAAGCAGGAGTTTACCGGTGCGCGTAACGCCCGTTTCTCCATCTTCCCGGGCTCGGGTTTATTCAAAAAACCGCCGAAGTGGACCATGGTGGCCGAACTGGTGGAAACCAGCCGTCTGTGGGGGCGTATTGCTGCCCGCATCGACCCTGAATGGGTTGAGCCGGTTGCTCAGCATCTGCTGAAGCGCTCCTACAGTGAACCGCACTGGGAACGCGCGCAGGGCGCGGTCATGGCGACCGAAAAAGTGACCGTTTACGGCCTGCCTGTGGTGGCGGCGCGTAAGGTTAACTACAGCCAGATTGATCCGGCTCTGTGCCGCGAGCTGTTTATTCGTCATGCGCTGGTCGAAGGCGACTGGCAGACGCGCCACGCGTTCTTCCGTGACAACCTGAAACTGCGCGCTGAAGTGGAAGAGCTTGAGCACAAATCCCGCCGCCGCGACATTCTGGTGGATGACGATGCGTTGTTCGAATTTTATGACCAGCGCATCAGCCATGATGTGATTTCTGCGCGCCACTTCGACAGCTGGTGGAAGAAAGCCAGTAAAGAGACGCCAGACCTGCTCAACTTTGAAAAGAGCATGTTGATCAAAGAAGGGGCGGAGTCGGTCAGCAAGCTTGACTACCCGAACTTCTGGCATCAGGGCAACCTGAAGCTGCGTCTGACCTATCAGTTCGAGCCTGGGGCAGACGCCGATGGGGTCACGGTACACATCCCGCTGCCGCTGTTAAACCAGGTGGATGAAAGTGGTTTTGAGTGGCAAATCCCCGGCCTGCGTCGTGAGCTGGTGATTGCCCTGATTAAGTCGCTGCCAAAACCGGTGCGCCGTAACTTTGTCCCGGCGCCAAACTATGCCGAAGCCTTTTTGGGCCGCGTCACGCCGCTGGAACTGCCGCTGCTGGAGTCGCTGGAACGTGAATTCCGGCGTATGACCGGCACGACCATCGACCGCGACGACTGGAACTGGGATCAGGTGCCCGATCACCTGAAAATCAGCTTCCGCGTGGTGGACGATAAAAATAAAAAGCTCCAGGAAGGGCGTTCCCTGACGGAGCTGAAAGATGCGCTCAAAGGTAAGGTGCAGGAAACCCTGTCTGCCGTGGCGGATGACGGTATCGAACAGAGCGGGCTGCATATCTGGAGCTTTGGTCAACTGCCGGAAAGCTACGAGCAGAAACGCGGAAACTACAAGGTGAAAGCCTGGCCTGCGCTGGTGGATGAACGTGACAGTGTCGCGATTAAGCTGTTTGATAATCCGCTGGAGCAGCAGCAGATGATGTGGCGCGGTTTACGCCGCCTGCTACTGTTGAACATTCCGTCGCCGATTAAGTATCTGCACGAAAAACTGCCGAACAAAGCCAAGCTGGGGCTCTACTTTAACCCGTACGGGAAAGTGCTGGATCTGATTGACGACTGCATCTCCTGCGGCGTGGACAAGCTTATCGACGAGGCGGGCGGCCCGGTGTGGACGGAAGAGGCGTTTGCGAAGCTGCACGATAAAGTGCGTGCAGAGCTGAACGACACCGTGGTCGATATCGCCAGGCAGGTAGAGCAAATCCTGACGGCCGTGTTCAATATCAACAAACGCCTGAAAGGGCGCGTGGATATGACCATGGCGCTGGGGCTGTCGGACGTAAAAGCCCAGATGGCGGGGCTGGTGTACCGTGGCTTTGTCACCGGCAACGGCTTTAAGCGTCTGGGAGACACGCTGCGCTATCTGCTTGCGATTGAAAAACGCCTTGAGAAGCTGGCCGTGGATCCGCATCGCGATCGCGCGCAAATGCTGAAAGTGGAAAGCGTGCAGCAGGCCTGGCAGCAGTGGCTCAACAAACTGCCGCCAGCCCGCCGTGACGATGAAGACGTTCAGGCGATCCGCTGGATGATTGAGGAGCTGCGCGTCAGCTTCTTCGCGCAGCAACTGGGGACGCCGTATCCAATTTCGGATAAGCGTATTTTGCAGGCGATGGAGCAGATTTCCGCTTAAAACCCTTGCCCGGTTTTCTCCCTCTCCCTGTGGGAGAGGGCCGGGGTGAGGGCATCAGGCCGCACAATTTTCACCCGTTCACCATCGCCAGCGTAAATCCATCCCACCCCTTAACCCCCACCGTTTGCAACGCGGTGGCGGTTAAACGCGGGTTATCCCCAATCATCTCAATAAACCGCCGCACGCCCTGTACACGCGCGTCGTCGCTTTGCCCGTTAATCACTTCGCCGTCGCGTACCACGTTATCGCCGATAATCAACGTACCCGGGCGGGAATAGTGCAGCGCCCACTCCAGATAACCCGGGTTATTTGGCTTGTCGGCATCAATAAAGATCAGATCAAACGGCAGAACATCACCCAGCTTTTCAAGTGATGTCAGCGCTGGGCCTTCAATCAAGGTGATGCGCGTGTCCAGACCTGCCAGATGAATATTCCGTCGGGCGACATCGGCATGGGTCGGGTCTGCTTCCAGGGTGATGAGTTGCCCGTCTGCTGGCAGGGCGCGCGCCATCCAGATTGAACTGTATGCACCCAGAGTGCCGATTTCCAGAACACGCCTCGCCTGCGTCATACGGACAAACAGCGCCAGAAGTTGTCCCTGATTGGCGGCGACATCATGTTCCGGTAGCCCGGCGCGTTTATTGTTTTCAAGTACCTGCTGAAGCACGTCATCCTGAGGTATAAGACAAGAAATCATGAAATTATCTACGGCAGACCACTGTTGTTGCATAGATTGACTCCTGAGGGTAATTGCCGGCTGGCCCGGCCTACGGGCGAAATGTAGGCCCGGTAAGCGCAGCGCCACCGGGCAGGTTTTCAGGCACTGGACCACCCGCCGCCCAGCGCTTTATACAAATCTATCTGCGCCAGCAGCAGGTTATTTTTCACCTGCACTACACTCGTTTGTACCGAGAACAGCGTTCGCTGGGCATCCAGCACATCCAGATAGGAAGAATAGCCGTTGTTGTAGCGGTTTTGCGCAATTCGTAAGGTTTCCTGCGCCACATCCTGCTGCGCCTGAAGCTCTGTCAGCTGTTCCTGATAGCGCGTAATGGCATCCAGACTGTCATTCACCTCGCGAAAGGCGTTACGCACCGTCTGTTCATATCCGTACAGCGCCTGGTTGCGCTGCGACTGGGAAATATCAACCTGGGCATTCAGCGCCTGGCGGTTAAGGATAGGGGCCAGAATACTGCCGCCCACGCTCCAGAGTTGCAGCGGGTTATCCAGCAGGCCGGGCAAGGTACGATCCTGCACCGATCCGCTGGCGGTCAGGTTGATCGACGGCAGCAGACTGGCGCGGGATGCTGCAAGCGTGGCATCGGAAGCAAGGAGCTGTCGTTCTGCCTGCACAATATCCGGGCGGCGGTTGAGCAGCGTCGAAGGCAGTTGTGAGGGCAAATGCAGTGGCGTAAGAGATTCAAAATTCTCGCTGCGCGCCACGCTGCCGGGGTTGCCGCCAAGCAACAGGCTCAGGGCGTTTTCCTGCTGTGCAATCTGGTGCTGCAAAAGTGGAACCTGCGCCCGCGTCGAGCGTAATTCCGAATCAGACTGCATCAGCTCGAGGCGTGAGCTGTAGCCCGCCTGATATTGCCGGGTTGCCAGATTAAAGGCTTGTTCACGGGATTTCAGCGTGGCTTGCGTGACGCGAAGCTGCTCATCAAGAGACAACAGAGTGACATAACCCGACGCCACCGAAGACGCCACGGTCAGGTCGGCTGCGGCCGCCGCCGCTTTTTGTGCTTCAAGGGTGGCTTCAGCCGCTCTGGCGGTACTGCGATTCACTCCCCAGAGATCCACATCATAACTGGCGGTAAGGCTGCCTTTGTACAACGTGCTGTAGATGGGCAGCCCGGTCGCGGCAGATTGCGAACGCGCCCGCGCACCGGTGACTCCGGCATCCAGCGATGGGAACAGGCTGCCGTCGGCTGCGTAGACGCGCGCCTGATATTCGTTAATACGCTCGCGGGCAATCAATACGTCACTGTTATTCTTCAGCGCTTCATCCACATAGCGGTTCAGATGACTGTCGTGAAAGTTGCGCCACCAGAGCTGCTCCGCCGGGCTGGCAGGCCCTGCATCAGCACGCCACTGCGCAGGGATATGCAGTGACGATTTGGCAGGGGCAACATCTACGGACTGGCAGCCTGCCAGCAGTAAAGCCAGCAGTAAACCGGCAATCGGGCGAAGCGTCATTGTTTCGCCTCCCGGGTGTCGATGGTCACCTGCACGGACATCCCTGGGCGTAACAACGCCGACTCTTCAGGTTTGCCGAGGACTTCGATGCGTACCGGGATGCGCTGGGCAATCTTCACAAAGTTACCCGTGGCGTTATCCGGGGTGATGGCGCTAAATTCAACACCCGTAGCCGGAGAGATGCTCTCCACACGGCCTTCATAGGCCTTGTCGTTCAAGGCATCGACGGTGAATTTCACCGATTGCCCCACACGAAGATTTGCCAGCTGCGTCTCTTTGATATTGGCAATTACCCAGTGCTGTGGCGGAACCAGCGTAGTGAGGTGCGTGCCAGCGGTGACATACGCCCCCAGGCGCACGGCGATTTGCCCAAGCTGCCCGTCGCGCGGGGCGACGATGCGGGTGTTTTGCAGGTCGATTTGCGCAAGCTCAAGGGCGGCTTTGGCGTTCTCGACATCGGCTTCCAGCGAACCGCGATTGACGATTACCGTCTGCAAATCCTGGCGCGACATCTCAAGCGTGGCTTTTGCCTGGTCGATATCTGCACTGCCCTGTGCAGCGCTCGCCAGCGCGGCATCGCGTTCACGAATGGAGAGCGAGCCGTCTGCCGTTAAATCCTTCACGCGCTTTAAATCCGCCTGGGTCTTCAGACTCTGGGCGCGGGCATTTTTCAGCGCTGCATCGTTACGTGCAATCACCGCCTCAGCGCTTTTACGCTGTTGCAGGTTGTTATTCAGCGCGGCAATTTTCATTGCCAGTTGCGCCTGCGCCTGATGCACGCGCTGGCGATAAATGCGGTCATCAATTTGCAACAGCAGGTCGCCTTTTTTGACCTGCACAAAATCCTGCACCTTTACTTCGGTGATATAGCCGTTCACCTGCGGGCTGATAAAGGTTGTCTGGCCGCGCACGTAGGCGTTATCGGTAAACTGCGAGCTGCGCGTAAACGGCGGCAACTGCCAGGCATACAGGATCACCAGAACCCCGACAATGCCGATGGCCGCTGCGGTAAAAACAGAAACAATGCGCACATTTTTGCGGGTATTCGCCTGCCCGGTGGCGGCATCCTGCTGACTCATAACATCTCCAGAAACATCATTTGTTTATCTCAATTATTTGTTACCAGTGGCTTTTTTCAATGCCATACGGGCGGTTATGCGCAGGCGCAACAAGCGCCATAAAATCCACACCAGCGTGGCGGCGGCAATGCTCGCCGTCAGCAGGTAAGTGTCGTTGTAGGCCAGAATGTTTGCCTCAAGGCTGGTGACCGTCTGAAGCTGGGTAATCGCCTGGGTGCCCAGCAAGGCGCTGTCGCCGATTTGGCTCTGGTACAGCTGGCTGTAGGCCTGAATACGGTCGTTGACCAGCGGGTTAAGCGTGGTGAGCTGGTCGGCAAGCAGGCTGGAGTGATACTTCTCGCGCCAGGTCTGGAAGGTCCCCAGAATGGCGGAGCCTAACAGGCCGCCGATGTTCTGGCTCATGCCGAACAGTACGGAAAAACTGACCAGGTTGCGCGGGTCGGCAATCACGCCGCCAATCCCCGCCAGCATCGCCGGTGCCAGGAAAAACGCGCTGCCAAAGCCCAAAAGGAACTGGCTCAGCATAAGCTGATCCGGGCGGGTCAGGTCAGTGGACTGGCTGTCCAGTAAAGACGCGACAATCATCAGCACCAGCGAGGTGATAATCGGCCAGGGAAGCTTTGTGGGTTTGATGGTCATACAGCTGGCGGCAATCCCACATCCGATCCCGGCAAAGATGGACCATGCCAGATGCGTCATCTGTTCATTCTGCAAACCAACGTACTGGAGCCAGCCAATCACCCCGGTGTTCTGTTCTGCCAGCACAATACGGATCAGCAGCATAATCAGCCCCAGGCGAACAATACTGCCGCTCGAGAGCCAGCGGGTGTTGAGCAAAGGGTTGGTGCGGTTATGTTCGAAAACGACAGCCGACACGACAAGTACCAGTGACAACGCCAGTGACCAGCCGATCCATGGCGCTTCAAACCACCAGTCAAGGCGGCCTAAAGAGAGCACCGCGCACAGCAGCGCCATCCCCGGCGCAAGCAGGATAAAGGTAATAAAATCTTTCTTCTCAAAGACCTTTTTGCGATCGCCTGGCGGGAGTTTCAGCGCCATCACGCAGGCCAGGGATACCAGCGCCAGGCCAAGCTCGAAGAAATAGAGCCCTCGCCACTCATCCAGCTGTAGCAGCTCGGTAGAGAAGAGGCGGGCAATCGGGATGGCGAGTGACGAGCCGGTGATGCCGATGGTCAGCGCTTTCAGGCGATGCTTCGCGGGCCAGGCCTGGATCTGATAGTAAATCCCCAGAGAGCTGAGCGCGGCGGCCACCATGCCGTGCGCGGCGCGTACCATTAGCGCAGAACTGAGGTCGTTCACAAACAGATGGAAAAAGGTCACCAGCACATACAGCACCAGAAACCCTTCGGTAAACGCCCGCAGACCGTACTGCTGGCGAAATTTCACCAGCAGAAGGTTGATGGAAACGTTGGTCATGACGTACACGGCAGGCAGCCAGGCGATTTCGGTCGACCAGGCGGCAAATGTACCTTGTAAGTTCTGCAGGTTGGCGGTGACAACCGCATTTCCCAGAGCCCCGGTCAAACAGACCAGTAAACCGACAACGCCATAAGCAATACGCCGGGGCGTGCTGTGGATCGGCGTAGAGGGTGAACCCAGCAGGGCGGGTTTCTCGTGTGGCTGCCACTCGCGAGGAGCATAAGGATCGCGTTGAGGCAGGCGCATAACGTCGTTTACCTTTGGAAAAGTTGAATAGTTAGTGGGCTAATGATTCTACGTCTGACGCAAATCATAATTCAAGTGAATATGATTATCGTATGTTAATCATTTGTTGAGGGGGCGGGTAAGGAATAAGAGCGGCCCGCGAGTGGGGCCGCCTGAGGATCACATCTCGTTAGGTTGCGCCCGGATAGCCGGGCCACGTTTCACGCGACTGGCGCAGAAGATGGCAATCAACGAAATCACCACGGTGATGGCCAGATACCAGGCCACTGGCACCCAGTCGCCATCGTATTTCGCCAGCAGGCCGGTGGCGATCAGCGGGGCAGTACCGCCCGCCAGCGCAGCGCCTAACTGATAACCTAGCGTGATACCTGTGTAGCGAACGTTAGCGCTGAAAATTTCAGAACACAGCGTGCCCAGTACGGCGGTGACCGGTGCCCACAGCACGCCAAAGGCGATAACCGTGGCCGTCACAATGCCCCAGGTTGTGCCGGTGTTGAGCAACATAAACCACGGCACGATAAACAAGCCGAGGATAAAGACGCTCACCGCATACATCCGCTGACGACCAATTTTGTCAGACAACAGCCCCATCAGCGGGATCATGATGGTTGCCACCAGCGCGCCCAGCGTGACCGCCTCCAGCGCCTGAGATTTCTGGAAGGTCAGGGTGGTGGTGGCATAGCTGACCACGAAGGTGGAGAAAATATAGAACGGCGCCGTTTCGACAACCTTCAGCCCGGCGGCAATCAGCACTTCGCGCCAGTGGTGTTTCAGTGTCTCGCGCAGCGGTGCTTTGGCAACCTGGCCCGACTTTTTCACCTTTTTAAAATCAGGCGTTTCATCGATATCTTTACGGATCCACAGGCCAATCAGCACCAGCACGGAGCTTAACAGGAACGGAATACGCCAGCCCCAGGAGAGGAAATCCTCTTCGCTGAACAGCGTCATCAGCGACACAATAAAGGTCGCCATCAGCATCCCGATGGTCACGCCCGCCTGCGGAATACTGCCGAAGAAACCTTTGCGTTTTTCCGGTGCATATTCGTAAGCCAGTAACAGCGCGCCACCCCATTCGCCGCCAATCCCCATCCCCTGAATAATACGCATCAGGATAAGCAGAGCAGGCGCCCACATGCCAATCATCTCGTAGGTCGGCAGCAAACCTATCATGACGGTTGCACCCCCCATGAGCGACAGGGTTAACACCAGTGTTTTTTTACGCCCGATACGGTCCCCGATGTGGGCGAAGATAACTCCGCCAATAGGGCGGATGAAAAAGGTTAATGAGAATGAAAGGTAGGAAAGAATCAATCCAATGACCGGGTCGACCATCGGGAAGAAGATCTTGTTAAACACCAGTGCGGCTGCTGTGCCGTAGAGAAAATAGTCAAACCATTCAATGGCACTGCCGGTGAGGCTCGCGATTAAGACTTTTTTGTTTTTTCGTAATACTGTCGTCGTACTTTCATGTTGTGTCATGACTACTAACCCCGCCACGTAGATGATGAAAGAGGTGTCACCTGGTGCGCTTCAGGTGCAACCTGCAGAAAGTAAAAGGTTGTGAAATTGTTAAGCAACTTAGGGTTGGATGTTGAATTTGGCAAGCGGTGAGGGGCAGATACTGGTCAGATCACGGTGAAATAAGCAGCGCCTGGTGCTTTTATTGGCGGCATGGCTGGTATGATCTTTTGTATGCATTGCCATTAAAAGCATAAAATGCAGGTGCAACCCGCCGATTTTTGGATGTTTCTGGTTATTTCAGAAAGATGACAAATTGAGCGGGTTTTGTGTCCCGGCTTTCAGAGTGCTCCTCTGTTTTGTCAGGAAAAAACCACTACCCTGAACAGAAAAGCGCTTAAGGAGTACACAATGAACCGGGCGATCTTTCCGTGCTTACCGGACGACACACTGGCTGCCGTCAATACTGTGGGTGAATGGCTGGCGCAGGATGATGTAAAAGCAGGCATAGCTGCGCAGAACATTGATTTTGTGGTGCTGGCGGGCAATGCGGTGATCCCGACCATTGATGCGGCCTGTCGGATTGCGGCAGCGCAAAACGTCCCGCTGCTGATTAGCGGTGGGATCGGCCATTCCACGTCGTTTTTGTATGCCGAAATTGCCCATCACCCTCGCTACCACGCTATTGCCACCACGGGCAGGGCGGAAGCCAGCATCCTCGCGGATGTGGCGCGCCAGTTCTGGCAGATCCCGCCGGAACATATCCGGGTTGACGATCAGTCAACGAACTGTGGCGAGAATGCACGCTTTAGCTGGAATATGATGAAGCAACAACTCCCTCAGGCGGAGCATGTGCTGGTGGTTCAGGATCCGACCATGCAACGACGCACCATGGCGACCTTCGCCCGTGTCTGCCGCGATGAACCGGTATCACCGCAGTGGATTAGCCACCCGGGGTTAATCCCGCAGCTGCAAAACAGCGACAAGGGGCTGATATTTTGCGGTGGCGGCGAAGGTGTCTGGCCTGTCGATCGTTATCTTTCGCTGGTGCTGGGGGAGCTGCCGCGCCTGTTTGATGATGCCAGCGGGTATGGCCCTGCGGGGCGCGACTTTATCGCGCACGTTGATTTCCCAGATGCGGTACTCCGGGCATGGGAGATTTTACGCCGCGATACCATTCTGACCGACGCCCTGACCAGCCGCTCACTTATCTAGCCTGCTGCCCGTTTGCGCAGGGTTTTCCGCAAACGGGCAATTTATGTTGCCAATTTGTAATTATAAAAGTCTGCTGACGCGATTCTTTTATGAGATATCTCACAAAAACAGCGCGATAGGGTAGGAATGCTGCCCTGTGATTGTAGTTTTTAACAATAAATTTACTTGTCAAAAACAGTGTAATTACAGGAGCAGGTCATGACAGTACCCGTACAACATCCGATGTATATTGATGGTCAGTTTGTTGCCTGGCAGGGTGATGCCTGGATTGATGTGATCAACCCGGCAACCGAAGAGGTCATTTCCCGTATTCCCGATGGTCGCGCTGAAGACGCGCGGAAAGCTATCGAAGCCGCCGACCGCGCCCAGGCCGACTGGGAAGCGCTTCCAGCGATCCAGCGTGCCAACTGGCTGCGAAAAATTTCGGCCGGTATTCGCGAGCGTGCCAGTGAAATCAGCGCCTTAATTGTGGCCGAAGGCGGGAAAATTCAGCAGCTGGCTGAGGTTGAGGTGGCATTTACTGCCGACTATATCGACTACATGGCCGAGTGGGCGCGTCGCTACGAAGGGGAAATCATCCAGAGCGACAGGCCTGGCGAAAATATCCTGGTCTTCAAACGCGCGCTTGGCGTGACCACCGGCATTCTGCCGTGGAACTTCCCGTTTTTCCTGATTGCCCGCAAGCTTGCGCCCGCGCTGCTGACCGGCAACACGATCGTTATCAAGCCGAGCGAGTTCACCCCGAATAACGCCATTGCTTTTGCCAAAATTGTGGATGAAATCGGCCTGCCGAAAGGGGTATTTAACCTCGTGCTGGGGCGCGGTGAAACCGTGGGTCAGGAGCTGGCGGGCAACCCGAAAGTGGCGATGGTGAGCATGACGGGCAGCGTCGGCGCCGGTGAGAAAATCATGGCTGCCGCCGCGAAAAACATCACTAAGGTTGGCCTGGAGTTGGGCGGTAAAGCGCCGGCTATCGTGATGGACGATGCGAACCTTGAGCTGGCGGTGAAGGCGATTGTGGATTCGCGCGTGATCAACACCGGGCAGGTTTGTAACTGTGCCGAGCGTGTTTATGTGCAGAAGGGCATTTACGACCGCTTTGTGAACCGTCTGGGTGAGGCGATGAAAGCCGTGCAGTTTGGCAACCCGGCCGAACGCAATGATATTGCGATGGGCCCGCTGATTAACGCCGCCGCGCTTGAACGCGTAGAGCAAAAAGTGGCACGTGCGGTGCAGGAAGGGGCAAAAGTGGTGCTCGGCGGTAAAGCGGTTGAGGGCAAAGGCTATTACTACCCGCCAACGCTGCTGCTGGATGTCCGTCAGGAGATGTCCATCATGCACGAAGAAACCTTCGGCCCGGTGCTGCCTGTGGTGGTGTTCGACACCCTGGAAGAGGCGCTGAAAATGGCCAACGACAGCGATTACGGTTTGACGTCTTCTGTTTATACGCAGGATCTGAACGTGGCGATGAAGGCCATCAAAGGGCTGAAGTTTGGCGAAACTTATATCAACCGCGAAAACTTCGAAGCGATGCAGGGCTTCCACGCGGGCTGGCGTAAGTCCGGGATTGGCGGGGCTGACGGGAAACATGGTCTGAACGAATATCTGCAAACTCAGGTGGTTTATTTGCAGTCGTAATAATAACGGGCCAGCGTGAACCGCTGGCCCGTTATACACTAAACAGGAATTATTACAGATACACCAGTGTCATGGTGGCCTGACCGTCCAGCGCGGTATCGTCAGTAATGGCCAGAGCGGTGGTATCGCGAATCGTCAGGTTGGTGACAAAGTTAAAGTTAGCCGTGGTGAGGGCAATAGGAACCTCGGTACCGGTTGCAGCAAAGGAGATAGTGGAAAATGCATCGCTACGTGGAATCCCAGTTTTACGCCATTTTTCTGTCCCCCAGTCGTGGTTATTGGCAATAGCATCTGCCGTATTGCCGTCTGCCGTGACATCCGTCATCCACATACCGTAGTCGCCAATTTTTACACCTTCTGTCGTGTTACCCACGCCATAGGTGTAATACTTAACGGTCTGGTTAGTATTACCGCCAATATCAACCGGGAGCTGCGCATTGCTGTCTCCGCGATTATCAAGAATGGTAAAGCCTACCTTTGTTGGTGCGGTACAGGTAATGGTAACCGGCACCTGTTTTTGACCAATCTTGTTGTTTTGCGTTGCGGATAATTCGCCAAGACGAATATACCCATAATCGATAACCCCCCCATTGCCGATAGACGGCGAGCACGCTGAATTCGTCAGTGTTCCCTGTACTTTCAATACAGCGGTAGGCTCTGCGAAAGCGGAAGCACTGGCCAGTGCAATTAAAGAAACCAAAATAGCTTTTTTCATTGTCGTTCCTTAACAATATAAATACGATTTTTTATCATGACAGGCCTGATTATCTGTCTTGGCTCTATATTATTTTGGATTATATATGAAACAAAAGTGACTATATTTAAAAGCTAAATTTAGAAATTCTAATAATAATTTGCGTGGCATTCAGAAAGTTGGTGAATAATATTATTCGCGAAAAGAGGTGACAAATAAAAAGCATTTCTGCACATCAGGTTATGACGGATGGGATCCCCATCCGTCATGATCATTACAGTTTCGCGTACTTGTCCAGCGTACGTACCAGCTGGGTGACAAAGCCATATTCGTTGTCGTACCAGGCAACGGTTTTCACCAGCTGCACATCCCCGGCATCCGTCACTTCCGTCTGGGTCGCGTCAAACACTGAACCAAAATGTGAACCGATAACATCGGATGAGACGATCTCTTCATCGGTGTAGCCAAACGAGTCGTTATCCTTCGTAGCCTGTTTCAGCGCCTGGTGGATCTCTTCTACCGTGACCTTTTTATCCAGAATGGACACCAGTTCTGTAACAGAGCCGGTTTTGACCGGCACGCGCTGGGCGTGGCCCTTCAGCTTGCCGCTCAGAGCCGGGATCACCAGCCCAATCGCTTTGGCCGCACCCGTGGTATGCGGGATGATATTTTCCGCCGCCGCGCGTGAGGCGCGAAGGTCTTTACCGCGCGGGCCATCGACCAGCGCCTGTGTTCCGGTGTAGGCGTGAATAGTGGTCATCGTCCCCACTTTAATGCCGAACGCATCGTGGAGCGCTTTTGCCATGGGTGCCAGGCAGTTGGTGGTGCAGGATGCCACGGAAATAATGGTATCGCTGGCATTGATAGTGTCGTCGTTGACGTTGAACACAATGGTTTTCATCTCGCCCGCAGGGGCAGAAATCAGCACTTTTTTAGCGCCCGCATTCAGGTGCGCTTTTGATTTCTCTTCTGAGGTATAAAAACCGGTGCATTCCACGACGAGTTCTACGCCCGCGGCCTTCCACGGAATATGCTGCGCCTCTTTTTCGGCATACACCGAAATGGATTTTCCGTCGACAATCAGCGAGTCTTCCGTGAAATCAACGCTCCACGGAAAACCACCGTAGTTAGAATCATGTTTGAGCAGATAGGCCAAAACTTTGGGGGAGGTGAGGTCATTGATGGCGACCACGGTGTTGCTGTCCTGGGTTTCGAGAAGGCGACGCAATACGAGACGTCCAATGCGACCAAATCCGTTAATACCAATTTTACTCATGGTTTTCTCCTGGTGAATCTGTCGAAGCGACAGTTTGAACTCATCCAGGCTTAGACCATGAAACCCGCGCAGGCAATTGAAGATATGTCATGCGTCGCGAAGCATTTGAAAAACCATACAGAAAAGTTAATGAATTTTTAAGTAAAGCTGGTTATGTTGGCCGTAATTTTGTTTTATCTCAGGAAATCATATGCGCACTAAATATACGGGCCTGCAAATTGGCATTCACTGGCTGGTGTTTATGTTGGTCGTTGTGGCCTACTGCGCCATGGAGTTCAGGGGCTTTTTCCCACGAACCGCCCGCCCAACAATCAACATGATCCACGTCTCCTGCGGGATCTCGATTCTGGTGCTGATGTGCGCACGCCTGCTGGTGCGCCTTAAACATCCGGCACCGCCTATCCAGCCAAAACCCAGGGCCATGATCACCGGGTTATCCCACCTCGGGCATCTGGCGGTGTACCTGCTGTTTATGGCGCTGCCGGTTATTGGCCTGACCATGATGTATTTCCGCGGCAACGACTGGTACGCCTTTGGGCTGGTGATGCCGCACGCGGCAGAGGCGAATTTTGACCGGGTCGACTCGCTTAAAGAGTGGCACTCCATTCTGGCAAACCTCGGGTATTTCCTCATCGGTATTCACGCTCTGGCGGCGTTGGCGCACCACTATTTCTGGAAAGACAATACGCTGCTGCGCATGATGCCGAAGAAACGTCAGTGACACCCGCCGCGGGTAAACCGCGCAAAGTACTCCTCGCGACCGGTATCGGCCATTTTGTCGAATGGTTTGATGTTGGCCTCTATGGCACGCTGGCGGGGATTATTGGGATGCAGTTTTTTCATACCGACAGCCCGGGCGTCGCGTTACTCTCATCATTTGCGGTATTTGGCGCAGGGTTCATTATGCGCCCGCTCGGCGGGCTGTTTTTCGGTTCGCTCGGGGATCGCATCGGCCGGCAGAAAGTGCTGGCCACGGTCATTTTGCTCACCTCGGGTTCAACCTTCGCGATGGGGATTTTACCCACCTGGTCGCAACTGGGGATAAGCGCCACCATTTTACTGGTGCTCACCCGCCTGGTTCAGGGCTTTGCCGTTGGTGGTGAAAGCGCGGGGGCCACTGCATTTCTGGCCGAATACGCCCCAGCTCATCGCCGCGGCTATTTCACCAGCTGGACAGACAGCTTCGGTTTTTTGGCGTTTGTCGCAGGATCCGGGCTGGTGTTCTTTCTGACGGCGGTGCTGGGTGAAAGCGCGATGAATGACTGGGGCTGGCGCATTCCATTTCTGATAGCCGGCCCGCTCGGGATCATTGGCCTGTATCTGCGCCATTACCTTCAGGACTCTCCTGAATTTCTGGCGGCGCTGAAAAGCGGCAAAACCGACGCAGCCCCCCTTCATGCTGTAGTGACCCACTCCCGGAGCGCACTGCTGTTCTGTACTGGCTTTATGGTCATCAAGGCGGTGGGGCACTGGACGCTGCAAACCTTTGTTCCTCATTATCTTTCAGGTGCAATGGCCTATTCTCAGCGGGATGCCTACGCGATAACCACTCTTGGGTTATTTGCGATTGTTCTGCTGGTGCCGCTGATGGGGTGGTTATCCGATCGCGTGGGGCGTAAACCGATGATGCTGGTGGGATGTGGTGGATTAATCGTTTTTACCCTGCCAGCCATGATGCTTATGGCGCGCGGGGAGATGGCCTCTGCCGTGATGGCGATGCTGATCCTCGGGGTTTTTATTGCGGCGTTTGATGGTGCGAGCAGTGCGGCCATGGCCGAGCTTTTTCCGACCCGCGTGCGATTTGGTGGTATGGCGATAGCCGGGAACATTGTGGTGGCGCTGCTGGGCGGGTTCACCCCGTGGTTTTCGTTCTATCTGCTGACCAGCACCGGCAATCCATTTTCTCCTGCCGGGTATGTCATCGTCGCCGCGTTAGTCACCTTCCTGACGGTAATGCGGGCGAAAGAAACTGCCGGTAAACCGCTGCCGCGTTGAGGGTAACCCGCGGAGAACCGCAGGTTACCGCAGAGGTTATTTTTGCAGGTGAGCGCGCTCGCCCGCGGTTAATGCCAGCGGCTGCGTGGTGCCGGTTTCTGACGAGGTCACCGCAGCTTCCAGCACGGCCATCACCGCCAGCGCTTCTACCGGGTGAACCGGGTTCTCGATTTCACCGTTCAGGGCGTTACGCACGTTAATGTAATACTGACGCTGATCGCCCTTTGGCGTGCTAACCGCGTGCGGCTCGCCGTTGGCATCAAACAGCACCATGCTGTCGCTGTCTTCACCCCAGGTGTCGCTGCCGGGGATGACGCCTGCCAGAAGCTGCGCTTCCTGCTGATCGATTCTGGCTTTAACCACGCTGGCTTTATCACCGTGAACCGTAAAGCGCGACGTGCCACCGGCAACCAGCATACTGCAATGCAGAACCACTTTATGTTCCGGGTAATTTAAGACCACGTGTGCCCAGTCATTAATTTCAGCGCCTGCACGAAGGGTGGCGATATTACCCTGCACGGACTGCGGCAGGCCAAACAGCTGCAACGTCTGGTCAATCAGGTGTGGCCCGATATCAAACCACAGGCCGCTGCCAGGCACGTTTTGTTCTCTCCAGCGCACGCGCACTTCCGGGCGGAAGCGGTCGATATGAGACTCAAAATGCTTAACCTTGCCGATTTGACCTTGCTCAATAACCTGCTTAATACCGAGGAAATCGCTGTCCCAGCGGCGGTTATGGAAGACTGACAGCAGTAGCTGTTTTTCCTCTGCCAGCGCGATAAGGTCACGCGCTTCCTGCATATCGAGGGTAAAGGGTTTATCCACCACCACATGCTTACCACTGTTCAGGGCAAGCGTTGCCAGCGGTGCGTGGGTCGCGTTAGGAGAGGCAATAACCACCAGATCGACATCCGGGTGCTGGATAGCTTCTTCAGGCGTGGCCACCACGATGGCGTCCGGGATATCGCGTTTGACCTTTTCTTCGTCGCGGGAAGAGACAACCGCCAGCTTCAGGCCATCGACGGACTGGATCAGCGGCGCGTGGAAGGTTTTACCCACGAACCCATAGCCGATCAGCGCAATGTTGATTGTCTTACCGTTTCGAGCGACAACTTTATTCATGACCATCTCCACGTTATTAAGCATCTGCAATAGTGACTTGCAGTGCGCTATTGTCCCCAAGTTCAGCCCAGGGACGATCTAAGAACAATTGATGAATGTCGGCTAACCCGGACACCAGCCAGGGTTCGCAGTGATTAAGTTTCAGATGATCGGCGACAATCCAGTGCTCATGGCTGGCGGCCAGCATCGCGCGTTTGACATCTGCATCGGCTTCTTTGCTGGCGCTCAACCCAAGCTGGGCATGGATTGCGCACGCACCGAGAATGGCGATATCAGCACGATAGCGAGAAAGCAGGGATAGGGTAGCGCTTCCGGCAAACAGGCGCTGTTTCTGATCCCACTGGCCCCCGAGCAGAATGAGTTCAATGTCTGCGCGATCGCTGAAGTGCTGGGCGATATCCAGCGAGGTGGTGATGATTTTCAGCGGCCCCTGAAGAAAGGTGGCGACGGCCATTACCGTACTTCCCGCATCAAGAAACAGGGTTGAGCCTGCGGGTACGCTCTCTGCGACTTTTTTACCAAGCTGCTGCTTGGTTTTGGGCAGTAACGTATTTCTGCCATGGCGGTTCATCGCCGAGAGATCGAGCGCGATGGCACCACCGTGGTTCTTCTGCGCCAGCCCCTGTTTCTCAAGGTCTGTAAGATCCCGGCGAACAGTGTCCGCAGAAACCTGCAACTTTTCAACGAGGTCACTGATACTGGCCTGACCATTTTCACTAATGATATCAAGCAAGTATTTCTGACGAGCGGTTTTATGCATCTGGGTTTAATCCTGCAAAATATTGCAATAAGTCGCATATTACAGCATTTTGCCGAAAAGCCATAAGAAACTGGCGGTTTACAGAGAACAAATAACAATTTACTATACCCCCCTATAGTATCAGGAGGGCGTATGCCGCATTCACCCGCAGATAAAAAACGAATCCTCACTCGCGTCCGGCGCATCCGTGGGCAGGTTGACGCCCTGGAACGCGCGCTGGAGTCCGGCGAACCCTGTCTGGCCATCCTGCAACAAATCGCCGCCGTGCGCGGTGCTGCAAATGGTCTGATGGGGGAAATGGTCGAAATTCACCTCAAAGATGAGCTGGTGACGGGTGAGACAACCCCGGACCAGCGGGCAGTCAGAATGGCAGAAGTCGGCCATTTACTGCGCTCTTATCTAAAATAAACCCACAGACCTCACAACAAGGGAAAGACATTATGAAATCTCGCGCTGCTGTCGCATTTGGCCCCGGCCAGCCGTTGAAAATCGTCGAAATTGACGTTGCGCCGCCGAAGAAAGGCGAAGTCTTAATCAAAATCACCCACACCGGCGTGTGCCATACGGATGCATTCACCCTGTCAGGTGACGATCCGGAAGGCGTATTCCCGGCGGTGCTCGGCCATGAAGGCGGCGGGGTTGTGGTTGAGGTGGGCGAAGGCGTTACCAGCCTGAAACCAGGCGATCATGTGATTCCGCTGTACACCGCAGAATGCGGCGAGTGTAAGTTCTGTAAATCCGGCAAAACCAACCTCTGCCAGGCGGTGCGAGCCACCCAGGGTAAAGGGTTGATGCCAGACGGAACCACCCGTTTCTCTTACAACGGTGAGCCGATTTATCACTACATGGGCACCAGTACCTTCAGCGAATATACCGTGTGCGCCGAGATTTCTCTGGCCAAAGTTAACCCGCAGGCGCCGCTGGATAAAGTGTGTCTGTTGGGTTGCGGTGTGACCACCGGTATCGGTGCGGTTCACAACACGGCGAAAGTGAAAGAGGGGGACACCGTGGCGGTGTTCGGCCTGGGCGGTATTGGTCTGGCGGTGATTCAGGGGGCGGTACAGGCAAAAGCCGGTCGTATCATTGCGGTGGATACCAATCCGGAAAAATTCAAGCTGGCCGGTGAAATGGGCGCGACCGATTTCGTGAACCCGAAAGATTACGAAAAACCGGTTCAGGACGTGATTGTGGAGCTGACCGACGGCGGCGTTGATTTCAGCTTTGAATGTATCGGTAACGTCAACGTGATGCGTTCTGCGCTTGAATGCTGCCATAAAGGCTGGGGCGAAAGCATCATCATTGGTGTGGCCGGTGCAGGTCAGGAGATCCGCACGCGTCCATTCCAGCTGGTGACGGGTCGCGTATGGCGCGGTTCGGCGTTCGGTGGCGTGAAAGGCCGTACTCAACTGCCGGGTATGGTTGAAGATGCCATGAGCGGAAAAATTCAGCTTGATCCGTTCATTACCCACCGTCTGCCGTTAGAGCAAATCAACGAAGCGTTTGACCTGATGCACGAAGGTAAATCGATTCGTACCGTCATCCATTTCGGCGACAACTAATTATTCTGCCAGCGGTTTTTGCCGCTGGCATTTCTTTAATAATCTTCTCTAAACTGTGACCTGGCTGGCGATTTTAGCCGTAATCTAATTCCCCGCAGTGCCGATGACTATTTTACAGGCGTGTTTTTACGCATCTTACCTATAAGAGAGTCGACGGTCATGGACAACACAACTTCGATGCAGGCGCAGCACAAGCTGAGCTTCTTGCATCACATCAGGCTGGTTCCGCTGTTTTCCTCCATTCTCGGTGGCATTATTCTTCTGTTTGCCTTGAGCTCCGGTCTGGCGGGTTACTTCCTGTTAAAAGCTGACACCGATCAGCAGGATGTCACATCCGAAATCCAGGTTCGTCTGGGGTTATCGAACAGTTCAAACCACTTACGCACTGCCCGTATCAATATGATCCACGCGGGTGCGGCGAGCCGTATTGCCGAAATGGATGCCATGAAGCAGAACATCCACGAGGCGGAAACGCGCATTAAGCAATCCCAGGAAAGTTTTGCGGCGTATATGAAACGCGAGGTTCGCACCCCGGCAGATGAAGCCCTGGACGCGGATCTGAAAGCGCGTTACGACGCCTACATCGCCGGGCTTCAGCCGATGCTGAAATATGCCAAAAACGGCATGTTTGAAGCCATCATCAACCACGAAAACGAAACCGCACGTCCGCTGGATGACGGGTATAACGACGTGCTGATGAAGGCGATTAAAATCCGTACCGATCGCGCGAATGCGCTGACGGCACAGGCGCATACCCGCACGCAGCTGGGCCTGATGTTTATGGTCGGTGCCTTTGCGCTGGCTCTGGTACTGACGGCGATGACATTTGTCGTGCTGCGGCGTACGGTGATTAACCCGCTTCAGCGTGCCGCTAAGCGCATTGAGAATATCGCCAAAGGCGACCTGACGATGCCGGACGACGCAACTGGCCGCAGCGAAATTGGTCGTCTGACGCGTGATCTGCAAACCATGCAGCACTCGCTGGTGACCACCGTAGGCACGGTTCGCCAGGGGGCGGAAGAGATCTACCGCGGTACCAGCGAGATTTCTGCCGGTAATACCGATCTCTCTTCACGCACCGAGCAGCAGGCGGCCGCCATTGAGCAGACGGCAGCCAGCATGGAGCAGCTGACCGCTACCGTGAAGCAGAACGCGGATAACGCCCACCATGCCAGCAAACTGGCGGAAGATGCCTCCGGCAAAGCCAGCCGTGGTGGCCAGATGGTGTCCGGCGTGGTGAAAACCATGGGCAATATCTCTACCAGCTCGAAGAAAATCTCTGAAATCACCGCGGTGATTAACAGCATCGCTTTCCAGACCAATATTCTGGCGCTGAACGCCGCAGTAGAAGCCGCGCGCGCCGGTGAGCAGGGTCGTGGTTTTGCGGTGGTGGCGAGTGAAGTCCGTACGCTGGCAAGCCGCAGTGCGAACGCGGCGAAAGAGATTGAAAGCCTGATCAATGAATCCGTGTCGCTGATTGACCAGGGCTCTGGCGAAGTGGTTGCCGCAGGTAATACGATGAATGAAATCGTTGAAGCCGTTAAACGCGTCACCGACATCATGCTGGAAATCGCTGCGGCGTCCGATGAGCAAAGTCGTGGCATTGTGCAGGTGAGCCAGGCCATCTCCGAGATGGATAAAGTGACCCAGCAGAACGCCTCGCTGGTGGAAGAAGCCTCTGCGGCAGCTGCGTCTCTGGAAGAACAGGGCGCACGTCTGACAGAAGCCGTAGGCGCGTTTCGCCTGAACGGTGCAACGGCAAGCCGTTCGGTAGTGTCTTCGCCGGCTGTTAAAAGCGCGCCATTGCGTCCCGCTGCTGCTGTATCCGGGGATAACTGGGAAACGTTCTGAGTCACCAGCAGTGTCGGGTGGCGCTTCGCTTACCCGACCTACAAAACCAGGCCTGTAGGGCAAAAAAAAAAGGGACCGAAAGGTCCCTTTTTTCATCCGTTACTGCTTATCCGGCAATGCGTACGCGATGATGTAATCACCACGATCCGGTGACTGACGTGCGCCACCTGCGTTAATGATGACGTACTGCTTACCGGTTTTCGGTGACACGTAGGTCATCGGGCCAGACTGGCTGCCAACTGGCAGACGGTCTTTCCAGATCTCTTTCCCGGTTGCGGTATCAAACGCACGCAGGTAGAAGTCCTGAGTACCGGCAAAGAACAGCAGGCCAGACTGTGTAGAGAGCGATGCACCCAGCGTAGGCATCCCGATTGGGATAGGCATGTGCATACGGATCCCCAGCGGACCAGTGTCTTCCACGGTGCCGACCGGAACCTGCCAGACCAGCTTCCCGGTTTTCAGATCCACTGCAGACATGGTACCAAACGGTGGTTTCTGGCACGGAATACCCAGCGGGGACAGGAAACGCTCACGCATAGCGCCGAACGGTGTACCGTCCATTGGCACGATACCCATCTCGATACCGCTGGCGTTTTTCGCAACGTTTGCACGCGGAACCATATAGTTCGCCAGGCCCAGGCGCATATCATTCACGAACATCAGGCTGTTGTTCGGGTCAACGGAAACGCTGCCCCAGTTCATGCCACCCAGCGAGCCAGGGAACTGCAATGAACGGTCAAGACCCGGTGGGGTAAAGATCCCCTGATGACGCATCTCTTTAAACTGGATACGGCACAGCAGCAGGTCGACCGGCGTGGCACCCCACATATCGGATTCCGTCAGCGTCTGGTTGCCGATCATCGGCATCCCTACGGAGTACGGCTGAGTCGGAGAGTAGCGTTCGCCTTCCACATTGCCGGCAGGAACCGGACGCTCTTCAACCTTCGCAACAGGTTTACCCGTTTCGCGGTTGAGCATGAAGATCATGCCCTGTTTACTGGTCTGAACCAGCACAGGCGTGGTGCCGCCTTTACCGTCTGGCAGGTCATACAGCAGCGGCTGAGACGGCAGGTCGAAGTCCCACAGGTCGTGGTGCGTGGTCTGGAAATGCCAGCGCACCTGGCCGGTGGTTGCATCAACGGCGACGATAGACGAGCTGTATTTATCATCCAGCGCGGTACGTTCACCTGCCCAGAAATCTGGTGTGGCGTTACCGGTTGGCAGATAGATAAGGTTCAGTTTTGCGTCGTAAGACATTGCTGACCAGACGTTCGGCGTACCGCGCGTGTAGGTCTGGCCTTCCGCTGGCAGGCCGGTCAGGTTCGGATTACCCGGATCCCACGCCCATGCCAGTTTGCCGGTGTGAACATCATAAGCACGCACCACTCCCGGCGGTTCGCCCGTGGAGAAGTTATCGGCCACGCGTCCACCGACCACGACCACATTACCTGCTACTAATGGTGTAGAGGTTTGCTGGTAGTAACCCGGTTTGATGTCGCCCATGCCCACGCTCAGGTCAACAATACCGTGCTCGCCAAAGTCTTCACAGACTTTGCCGTTGTCGGCATTGATGGCAATCAGACGTGCATCGGTGGTTGGCAGGAACAGACGACGAGAGCAGGCCGCAGGCTGGGTTTTTGCCTGTGACGTTGTCACATTGCTGTGGTCTTCAAAATAGCCCAGACCACGACAACGCTGCCAGTTTGGTGCGGTGGCTTTCGAGTCGTAACGCCATTTTTCTTTACCTGAATCCACATCCAGCGCCAGCACTTTGCTGTACGGGGTACAGACATACAGCGTGTCGCCAACCTGGAGAGGGGTATTCTGATCTTCAGCGCCGGAGCCATTACTCTGCGGGATATCGCCCGTATGGGCAACCCAGGCCACTTTCAGATCGCCGATGTTCTGTTTGTTGATCTGATCCAGTGCGGCAAAACGGTCACCGTGCGTGGTATTACCCCAGTGCTCCCAGTTTTTTTGCTGCTCGCCTGGGGCGACAGGTTTAACCGGAACCGGCTCGTTGGCGGTAACCAGCGTTTGCGGTTTAAACATCCAGCCAAAGCTTGCCAGCATGGCAACGGCCAGCACCGCGGCGATACCAAATGGCGCGCATTTTCTGACGGGCGCATTGCTGTTTGCGGCGCGCAGGAAAGGCCAGACAATCGCGCACAGGAACGCCAGCACCGCGAAGGTGAAGAGGCGCGAGAAGAGCGGCCAAAAGTCCCAGCCCGCATCGCTGACGGCCCAGAACAGTGACGCAATAAACGCGATGGCGTAAAGCACAATACCGCTGGTGCGGTTGGTGAAAATCAGGCCTGCGGCAATTAGCATTACCACGCCCATTATCAGGAAGTACCAACTTCCGCCTACTGTGGCGAGCTTGAAACCCAAGCCGCCGACTGCCAGACCGATGAGTGCCATCAATCCGGCAAGGAGCCACTGCAGGATACGAGGTAACCCACGCGGCGCGCTGCCAAATGCCATTTCTGTCTCCTTAAATACTCTCGTCTTTTCAGGTCTGTGCTGTGCGGCATCTGTACCAAATGGGTAAATAAAGACGAGGGTTATGGTGGTTTTACGCGAATGAACCTGTCATTCAGCGCAGGAATTCACAGGTAACAAATAGTCTGCGAACCATTTGGTGAATTCGCGGCTATGATAAAACTGTTAAATTGTTTTACGCAATTGTTAATGAAAGATTTCGCATTATTTGATTAGTGAACAGATCAAACCCGCCGTGACGGCGGGTGAAAGGAGAGGTTGCCAGGGGAGGATCAGGCAGGCATTGACTTGCGGATGGCGCTGAGCAGCGTCTGTGCGCCTGTTGAAAGCGGGATATCAACGCGGGTCAGAATGCCAATTGGCTCTCCGGCTCCGGGCGATGTGACCGGCAGCGCCGTAAGCGTGCCGTGGCGTAAATCATCTTTCACCGCGCCCGAAGGCACAAACCACACATAGTCGAAATCGACCGTCAGCTGGCGTGAAAGGGAGGCTGAAAGTGTTTCGATACAGCCGGTTGGCAGAGTGCATCCCTGTAATTGCAACAGCGCTTCGGCGTTCTGACGCGGGACTGTACCTTTTGGTGACACCACCACCGGCCACTCCATAACGCGGCTTAAGGTGACGGTATCCTGCAACAACGGGTGGTTCGGCCGAACCACCAGCTTGAGCGATTCCAGGAACAACAGTTCATAGTTAAGGCCCGTCATCAGTTCCGGGTCGGACATCCGGCCGATCCCCAGATCCAGTTCGCCAGATTTGAGTCCTGCCAGCAGCATGGTGTTATTCATGGTCGCAACCTGGATCGTGGTGTGCTTTTGCTGCTTGTGAAACTGGCCGATTACTGCGGGCAGAATGCCCAACGCCGCCGTTGGCAGGGCGCCCACGCGAACGATTTCGCTGGTGTGATCGTCCTTACGGTTTAACGCCTGGCCTGCGGTGTTGAGGGCATCCAGAACTTTCACAGCGTGGGTCAGAAATTGCTCGCCCACGAGCGTGAGCTGTGCGCCCAGGCGTCCTCTGTCGAACAGCCGGGTTCCGGTAAGTTGTTCCAGCTCGTTGAGTGTTTTCGACAGTGCGGGCTGACTTAGGTTAAGGGTTTCAGCCGCTCGCCCCAGCGTTCCCTGTTGAGCGACGGCCACAAATGTATGCAAATGGCGCAAGCGTATGCGCTGACTGAACAGACCATTTTTTTCCATAGGCGATGTTAAAAACAGAGCGATGCGGGTGACAAGTTAAGTTGTTTAATTTTGATAACCTGATAGCAAAATATTTTTAACATTTGATCTATTTGAGTTACAAGCTGTTTTTCAACTGACCCATTTTCACTCCCGCACGCAATAACCTGAATTCACACCCGAAAGTACAGCCTTTAACCACTCATCTGCCTGGATCACAATTTGTAAATTCTTCCCGCCAACCAGAACGGGCTTCTCTACACTCCAGGTAATATTCACTGGAGGCATGACATCATGGCGAACACCATCACGGCTGATGATATTCGGGAACACTTTTCGCAGGCTATGTCGGCGATGTACCAGCAGGAAGTTCCGCAGTACGGCACGTTACTTGAACTGGTTGCCGACGTGAACCTGGCCGTTCTGGAAAACAATCCCCTGTTACATGAACAACTGGCGAACGCAGATGAACTGGCGCGCCTGAACGTTGAACGCCACGGCGCGATCCGCGTTGGCACGGCACTTGAACTGTCCACGCTGCGCCGGATGTTTGCGATTATGGGGATGTTCCCGGTCAGCTATTACGACCTTTCTCAGGCGGGCGTCCCTGTCCACTCCACGGCGTTCCGTCCGATTGATGATGAGGCGTTGTCCCGCAATCCGTTTCGTATTTTTACTTCGCTGCTGCGCCTGGAGCTGATCGAGAACGTCGCGCTACGCGAACGCGCCGCGCAAATCCTGGCGAGCCGAAATATCTTTACCCCACGCTGCCTGGCGCTGATTGACTTGTATGAGTCTGAAGGGGGCTTTACAGAGGCGCAGGCCCGCGAGTTTGTGAAAGAGGCGATTGAAACCTTCCGCTGGCATCGCCATGCCACGGTCGATCAGGAAACGTATCTGGCGCTAAGCAATGAACACCGGTTGATTGCCGATGTGGTCTGTTTCCCGGGTTGCCATATCAACCACCTTACGCCACGAACGCTGGATATCGACCGCGCCCAGGAGCTGATGCCGAAATATGGCATTGAACCCAAGATCCTGATTGAAGGGCCGCCGCGCCGCGAAGTGCCGATTTTACTGCGCCAGACCAGCTTCAAAGCACTGGAAGAGCCGGTGCTCTTTTCCGGTGAACATCTGGGAACCCATACTGCTCGCTTTGGTGAAATTGAACAGCGCGGCGTGGCGCTGACGCCGAAAGGCCGCGAGCTGTACGACAGCCTTCTGGGGCAGGCCGGTACCGGGAAAGATAACCTGACGCACCAGCTGCACCTGCAAGAGGTGTTCAGCGCCTTCCCGGACAGCGAAATGTTCCTGCGTCGTCAGGAGCTGGCCTATTTCCGCTACCGTCTCACTCCAGCGGGGGAAGCGCACCGTCAGGCGTTCCGCCCGGGCGACGATCCGCAGCCGCTGATTGAGCGGGGATGGGTGATTGCTCAGCCGATTACCTACGAAGATTTTCTGCCGGTGAGTGCGGCGGGTATTTTCCAGTCAAATCTGGGGAATGAAACCCAGGCGCGCAGTCACGGAAACGCCAGCCGCGATGCGTTTGAAACCGCGCTAGGCTGCGCGGTCTATGACGAGTTTACGTTGTATCAGGAGGCGGAAGCGCGCAGCAAACACCGTTGCGGTTTGCTCTGAAAAAGGTACTCTGCGGGGGTGTGACGGAAAAAGAAGGTTAGTATGCAAAATCCCTCCGCCCCTGTGGTTGAAACGCGCCAGGGCGCACTCGCTGGTTTTACCGATGATGATGTACACGTGTGGAGCGGAATTCCTTACGCCGCTCCGCCTGTGGGCGCGTGGCGCTGGCGTTCCCCACAACCGCCCGCAGCCTGGGAAGGGCTGCGCTCTGCTACGGCGTTTTCGGCATCAAGCTGGCAAAACAGCGAGTATTGTCAGGAGCTGGGTGGTGGCGATCCGGGTCAGTTCTCCGAAGATTGTCTCTATCTTAATGTCTGGTCGCCGGTTGCGCGTACCAGACCGCTGCCGGTGATGGTCTGGCTGCATGGCGGTGGTTTTACCATTGGCGCAGGCGGGCTTCCGCCCTATAACGGTAAAGCGCTGGCCAGGCGTGATGTGGTGGTGGTGACCCTCAATTATCGCCTTGGGCATCTGGGTTTCTTCGCCCATCCGGCCCTTGCCGGGGAAGAGGAACAGGTTGTGCACAATTTTGCCCTGCTGGATCAGATTGCCGCTCTGAACTGGGTGCGGGACAACATTGCGGCTTTTGGCGGCGATCCGAATTCGATAACCCTGTTTGGCGAATCTGCCGGCGCGCGTAGCGTGCTGTCGCTGCTGGCCTCTCCGCTGGCTGGCGGGCTTTTCCATAAAGCGATTGTGCAGAGCGGCTACACCTTACCGGACACGCCGCGCGCGCAGGCGCTGCAAAAAGGCGAAGCTCTGGCGGCCCATTTCGGTTTTGAAAATGCGACGGCGGAACAGCTGCGCGCCATTCCCCCCGAAGCGTTCTGGCCGCTGACCTCGCCGCTGAATATCGCCCCGGCGCCTGTTGTGGGCGATTGTGTGCTTCCGGAAGCAATGCTCGATGTGTTCTTTGCCGCTCGTCAGCATCCGGTTCCGGTGATGATTGGCTCAAACAGCGATGAAGCAAGCGTCATGGCGGTGTTTGGCGTCGACCTTGCCGGGCAAATTCAGAAGCTGCGCCGTGAACGCCGGTTTGGTCTGGGATTAATAAAACTGCTGTATCCGGGCGTCAAAGGGGACGAGGAGCTGGGCAGACAGGTCTGCCGTGATATGGCATTTACCACCATGGGGTTTGTGGTGATGCAGGCGCAGCAGCGTGTAGGTGCTCCGTGCTGGCGGTACTGGTTTGACTACGTTGCCGAAGCGGAACACGGCACCTATATCAACGGTGCCTGGCATGGTAACGAAGTGCCTTACGTGTTCGACACGCTGGGGCAGGTCGAGCCATCCCGACACTATGTTAACTCCCGCGATATGCAGTTTTCTGCTCAGGTAGCTGACTACTGGGTGAATTTCGCTCACCATGCAAGCAGCAGCCGGGACACGCTCCAGGGGCCGATCCACTGGCCTGCCTGCCGTAAAGGACGGGATGTGTTGTTACGGATTGGAGTGAATAAACATGCAGAATTCAGGCTTGAAAACCGCTTTATGCGTGCCCGCATGAGCCTCTTCAAACGGGTCATGAAGCACCACGTCAGTCTTGACTGAGCAGGCATGAGCGAAACGCGGCGAGTCCGTTATCCTGGCTATGCGATTCGCGTAACACCAGCCGATAGCTCGCACCGGTTTTAATACTCGTCTCAAAAGGCCGCGTCAGCCGTCCGGCGCGGATATCCTCTTCCACCAGCGTTTCATCCGCAATGGCGATCCCAAGCCCCTGAATGGCCGCAGTGATAGCCAAATCCATCGTATCGAAGTGTTGATTTTTGAGCATGGCTTTGGGGGACAGCGCCTGTTTTGCCAGCCACAGCGACCAGTCTGTTTTGTCGCGAGTGGGGTGCAGGAAGGTTAACGACTCTAGCTCTGCGCCCGCGCGTAATGGGCTGAGAACCGGCGTCAGCGCTTCTTCAAACAGCAGATCGCCTGCGCTCATGTGTGTGCCGAAAACAATGGCAGCATCGTAGGATTCGGTTTTGAAATTGACATTGTGATCGGTGGTGGTGGTGAGCGCGATTTGCAGTTCGGGCTGCTCGCGCTCGACCTGTAACAAACGCGGGATCAGCCAGCGCATTGCGCAGGTTGGCGCTTTCAGCCGCACCACGGTTTGCTGTGCGCGTGCCTGCTCAGCGACGGTCAGCAGATGCTCAAAGGCGGATTGCAGCTCGGGAAGCAGGGCGCTGCCCTGGGGGGAAAGCCGCAACCCGCGGGCGTGACGCTCAAAAAGCGGAAAGCCGAACCATGCCTCAAGTGACGCAATTTTACGGCTTACCGCACCCTGGGTCAGGCAGAGTTCTTTTGCCGCATGGGTAAGATTCAGATGACGTGCCGTTTTTAAAAATGCGTCAACGGCATTAAGCGGGAAGGAACGGCGCGACATAAACCACCTCAGGTATGCATTTTTCTCATGGCTATTATGACAACAATTCGTTTGTCGCCACAACCGACTTATTGTTTGAATAGTTATGCAATCTTTATGAGAAGGGAAAGATGATGACTTTGAGAACTCCGGTGCAAACCCGGTCCAAACTGCCCGATGTTGGCACCACGATTTTTACCGTTATTGGCCAGCTATCTGCACAACATAACGCCATCAACCTTTCTCAGGGCGCACCGAATTTTTCCTGTGACCCTAAACTGGTCGCCGGTGTCACCCGTGCCATGGAAGCCGGCCATAACCAGTATGCGGCGATGACCGGCCTTCAGACGCTGAAAGAGCGGATTGCCGAAAAAATCGCCACGCTTTACGGCACGCAATATGATCCCGGCAGCGAAGTGCTGGTCACGGCCAGCGCCAGCGAAGGGCTCTATTCGGCGATAAGCGGCCTGGTGCATCCGGGAGATGAGGTTATCTACTTTGAGCCGTCGTTTGATAGCTACGCGCCTATCGTACGTTTGCAGGGCGCGACCCCTGTTGCCATCAAACTGACGGTACCTGATTTTGCCGTGAACTGGGATGAAGTGCGTGCTGCCATCACCCCGAAAACGCGGATGATCATCGTTAACACCCCGCATAATCCGAGCGGGCAGGTCTTCTCTGCAAACGACCTGCAACAGCTGGCGGCGGTCACACGTAATACCGATATCATTATTTTGTCTGACGAAGTGTACGAACACGTCGTCTTTGATGGCGAACCGCATCACGGCATGGCCACACACCCGCAGCTGGCGGAGCGTAGCGTCATTATCTCATCCTTCGGAAAAACCTATCACGTCACCGGATGGCGCGTCGGTTACTGTGTTGCACCGGCGATGCTGATGGAAGAGATCTGCAAGGTCCATCAATTTTTAATGTTTTCTGCCGATACCCCAATGCAGCACGCGTTTGCAGAACACATGACCGATCCGCAAACCTGGCTATCGCTGGCCGCGTTTTATCAGCGCAAACGCGACCTGCTGCAATCGCTGCTTGCAGAATCACCGTTCCGCTTGCTGCCAAGCGCCGGTTCATTCTTCCTGCTGGCCGATTACAGCCATTTTAGTGATGAAAGCGACAGTGACATGGTGAAGCGGTTGATTACCGAGTGCGGTGTTGCAACCATTCCGCTGTCGGCGTTTTATGCTGATGGCACAGATAATAAATTGATCCGTCTCTCTTTTGCGAAAGATGAGGCAACGTTACGGGCAGGTGCCCAGGCCCTGTGTCGGGTTAAACCACGCTAAGGAGTTTTACATGAAATTACGCGCGTTAGTTGTCGGCATGGGATTGCTGTGTACGTTCTCTTCTTTTGCCGCCACAGAGTTGCGTTACGGGCTGGAAGCAGAGTATCCGCCGTTTGAAAGCCGCAATGCTTCAGGCGAACTGGAAGGGTTTGACGTTGAGCTGGGTAATGCCATCTGTAAAGCGGCAGCGCTGAAATGTACCTGGGTTGAAACTTCGTTTGATGCGTTGATCCCGGGCCTGGTGGCGAAGAAATTTGATGCTATCAACTCTGCGATGAACATCACCGAACAACGCCGCAAGAGCATTGATTTTACACAGCCGATTTACCGCATTCCGTCACAGCTGGTGGGAAAAGCGGGCACGGCGGTAGAAGCTACGCCTGAAGGGCTGAAAGGTAAAACCATCGGGGTGTTGCAGGGTTCTATCCAGGAAACCTACGCCAAAGAGCACTGGGAAAAGCAGGGTGTCACCGTGGTGTCTTATAAAGATCAGAACATGGCCTGGGGAGACTTGCTGAACGGCCGTATCGATGCCTCGTTAGTCATGTCAGCGGCCGGGCAGGCAGGTTTCCTGAGCAAGCCCCAGGGGAAAGGGTTTGGCTTTATCGGCAAACCGGTGTCTGACGACACTATTCTGGGCAGTGGTATCGGTTTTGGATTGCGTAAGGGGGATGAGGCCACCCAGAAGCAGCTTAATGCCGCGATTGATAAAGTACGTGCCGATGGCACGATCGCTAAACTCGCTGATAAGTACTTCCCGGGTATCGATGTCAGCGTAAAATAACCGCCTCGCTTTGCCCCGGCTGTCGATGTCCTGCCGGGGCATTTTTCTTCCTGCCACTCTTTAACCCCTCAGACCAGCCGCCTTGTGTGTCCAGTGACGTTACCTTTCTTTACGCCTTTTTCGGGCTGTTCTGGTCGACAGAAAATATTTCTCACTTTGCTCATATAATCACCCGGCAACAATTGGATTCTTAACCGTTTTTGTTTAGGCTGTGCGTTCTTTCTTGCCGTCATTTCGCCGAGCGCGAAACACATTCACACGACCATAAGGACGTTTTTCCAGGCATGAATCGCAGACGTTTTTTAAAAGGTTCGCTGGCAATGGCTGCCCTGAGCGGCACATCAGGCCTTGCTTCACTGTTTTCTAAGGCGGCATTCGCTGCTGACTCTGACATTGCTGATGGTCAGAGCCGACGTTTTGACTACTCCGTACTGCAATCCATGGCGCATGACCTGGCAAAAAACCCGTGGGGGGGAGCACCGCGTCCGCTGCCGGAAACGCTGGCGACCATGACTCCGCAGGCCTACAACGCCATTCGCTACGATGAAAAGCAGTCGCTGTGGAATAACATTGAAGGCCGTCAGCTCGACGTGCAGTTCTTCCATATGGGGATGGGTTTCCGCCGCCGTGTGCGCATGTTCTCGCTGGATCCGTCCACTTCTCAGGCGCGTGAGATCCACTTCCGCCCGGAACTGTTTAGCTACAACGAGACGGACGTCGACACCAAACAGCTGCAAGGGCAGAGCGATCTCGGTTTTGCGGGCTTCCGCGCGTTTAAAGCACCAGAGCTGGCACGCCGCGATATCGTTTCGTTCCTCGGCGCGAGCTATTTCCGCGCGGTTGACGACACCTATCAGTACGGTCTTTCTGCCCGTGGTCTGGCGGTGGATACCTTTACGGATACGCCGGAAGAGTTCCCGGATTTCACCTCGTTCTGGTTTGAAACCGTCAAGCCTGGCGATACCACCTTTACCGTCTATACGTTGCTGGACAGCCCAAGCGTTACCGGTGCCTACAAGTTTGTGATCCACTGCGAGAAAAGCCAGGTGATCATGGACGTCGAAAATCACCTCTATGCGCGTAAAGACATCAAACAGCTTGGCATCGCCCCGATGACCAGTATGTTCAGCTGCGGGAATAACGAACGTCGCATGTGTGACACCATTCACCCGCAAATCCATGACTCCGACCGTCTGGCGATGTGGCGGGGCAATGGCGAATGGATCTGCCGTCCGCTGAATAACCCGCAGAAATTGCAGTTCAATGCCTACATGGATAAAAACCCGAAAGGGTTCGGCTTGCTCCAGCTTGATCGCGATTTCTCGCACTATCAGGACATCATGGGCTGGTATAACAAACGCCCGAGCCTGTGGGTAGAGCCGCGTAACAACTGGGGTAAGGGCGCGGTTGGCCTGATGGAGATCCCGACAACCGGTGAAACACTGGATAACGTGGTCTGCTTCTGGCAGCCCGAAAAACCAGTAGAAGCGGGCGATGAGCTGGACTTCAAATATCGCCTGTACTGGAGCGCACAGCCTCCGGTGCGCTCGCCGCTGGCCAACGTCTTCGCGACCCGCACCGGTATGGGTGGGTTCCCTGAAGGCTGGGCACCGGGTGAAAACTACCCGAAAACCTGGGCGCGTCGCTTTGCCATTGATTTTGTCGGTGGTGATTTGAAAGCCGCGGCGCCGAAGGGGATTGAGCCTGTGATTACGCTTTCAAACGGTGAAGCAAAGCAGATTGAGATCCTCTACGTTGAGCCGTTCGATGGCTATCGCATCCTGTTTGACTGGTATCCGACGTCTGACTCAACGGAGCCGGTGGATATGCGGATGTTCCTGCGTTGCCAGGGCGATGCCATCAGCGAAACCTGGCTCTACCAGTACTTCCCGCCAGCACCGGATAAACGTAATTACGTTGACGACCGGGTAATGCGCTAGTCGAGCTGAACTGCGCCCGGTAAGCGTAACGCTGCCGGGCGATTAACAGTCTTAAATCATGATTTTGTATATGTTCGCATTTGTGCTGCTTTTTCATCAAGGAGTGGTGTAGGAAATGCTGAATTCGCTCCAGATATACCATGCGTTGAATGAACTGGGTTACCGGCTTGAGGATGGAAAATTCGAGCCAAGCTATGCATCCGAGCATCCGCTCGGGAATGGAAAGTATCTGTATGTCAAACGCAGTCGGGACAGCGTTGTTAACAAGAGCCCATTGGTTCTTGCACCAGACACCCTTGCCTTAAAAACGGAAATTGATCGCCTTGAGGGTATCCACTGCCTTTGGGAAAAAGTAAAAAGCACCAGCTACCGCCGTTACCCGAAAGATAATGGTACGTCCCAGTATGGTTATGCGGCTGATGTTGAATCAGTCGAAGCGCTACAGGCTCTGGTGGTTTTGTTGGGAGGTCAACCCTCTTCGAACGCCCAACCTGGACTAAAAAGAGACAACGAAAACAAGGAGCAATCGTTAATGTATCCCTTAAACCAGATTCTCTTTGGACCACCAGGCACAGGTAAAACCTACACGACGACCGAAATGGCAGTCAAAATTGCGGATAATGCGTGGTATCAACAGGCTACGCGGGAACATCATGGCAGTGAGTTACGGGCGTTGGTAAAAGAACGCTATAAGGCGTTGGTAGAAAAGCAGCGCATTATGTTTACCACTTTCCATCAGAGTTTCTCGTATGAGGACTTTATCGAGGGCATTCGTGCGACGACTGATGAAAGCTCGGGTACGCTTCGCTATGAAGTTATGGATGGTATTTTTAAACAGCTGTGCCTGAATGCTGAAGTTAAAACGAGTGGTAGTTCAATCCAGTCATTGTCTTTGAATGGGAGACGGATTTGGAAAATGTCTCTTGGAAATACGCTTGACGGTGAAGATTATATTTTCGATGAGTGCCTTGCGAACAATTATATTCTTTTGGGGTGGGGCGATAATCTTGATTTTAGTGGCTGCGCGACGCCTGCGGATGTCCGATTACGCATAGACGAATCGAATGAAGGCCAGGTTGAGAGAAGTGAATACATGTTGACTGCGGTCAATATGTTTAAAAACATCATGCGCAATGGTGATCTGGTTATTATTTCTGATGGTAATCATAAGTTCAGGGCCATTGCCGAGATCGCCGGGGATTATCAATATCTGCCGAATGATGAACGCGTTGGCTTTCATCAAATGCGTAAGGTCAACTGGTTACGAACCTATTCACCGAGCTTACCGAAAGAGCAACTTTTTTTAAAATCTCTTTCACAGATGACGTTATATGAATTGAGGGATACTTCAATTGATAGGGCGAAATTGTCTCAGCTATTGGCCCCGGTTGAAACAAGTGATAATCAAGCATTGCCGCACGTGCTCATTATCGATGAGATAAACAGGGGGAATATTGCCCGTATCTTTGGTGAATTGATTACTCTGTTGGAATCCGATAAACGATCGGGAGCCGAAGATGCCCGCTCCTTAGTCCTGCCTTATTCTAAACAGCTGTTTTCGGTGCCCGGGAATGTTTATGTCATTGGGACGATGAATACTGCGGATAAATCCCTGATACAAATGGACCTGGCGCTAAGACGACGCTTTAGCTTTACCGAAATGCCTGCGCGACCGGAACTGTTAGCTGGGGTCACTGCGTTTGGCGTTGATGTCGAAACGTTGTTAACGCGCATTAATCAGCGTATCGAAGCGTTGCTGGACAGTGAGCATATGATTGGCCACGCTTACTTCATGCCACTAAAAAAATTAGAAAGTAACGCCGACCGCGAAGCCTGTCTTGCCAGCATCTTCCAGGACAAAATCATTCCATTGCTGAGAGAGTATTTCTTTGATGATTATGAGCGTATCGGTTGGGTGCTTAATGATTCTGTGAAAGCGAAAGAAAACCGTTTTATCCTGTTGCAACAGTCAGCACAATTACCGTCATTTTCTGCGTTATTCCCAAAAGATATTGCAGATAGTTTGTCTGACAGGCGTTTTCGTATCAATGAAGATGCTTTCGTGTCGGCAGAAGCTTATCAGGGTATTGTGGCATGATGATTCAGGTCCGGGAATATGCTCTGCTTACCAGTGATAACGTTCAACCTGCCAGCATGGATTTGGGAATTGTCTCTGAAGCAACATTTTCCTGGCTTGAGCAATTGCAACAACAGTGGAGTGGAACCTCTCAAATTCTCAGCCGGGAAGGGCGGCGATTTTTGCGTTTGGGAAGTTATGTTGGTTATCTGCAATCCCCGACTGGCGAGTCAATTGAAATTCTGCCAAAAACCACTCTTGACGTTCCAGTTGAGATAGTCCCACTGCGTCAGCTTTTACGCCGAATGCTAAGCGCCTCTACCGGAATTACACCTCGTGAGGCGAGCCAGGCGGTATTACAACGCAGTGACCAACCTCTTCATGAATGGATAATCAGTGAGTTCCTGCGACATCTTGCTGATTTAGTTCGTAAAGGACTGCGTTTTGATTATCACCTCATTGAGGATGAACATAGTGCGTTCATCCGTGGTCAATTGGATGTCACTGCGCAAATGAGAATGCCTCCGGGCCGAGGCACTCATTTCCATGTGCGCTATGCCGAATTCTCCCCTCAGCGTATTGAAAACCGTCTGCTACGGACTGCTTTAGACTGGACTCTCAAAATGACCAGACAAGGGCAGAGCTGGAGGCAGGCAAATTCACTTAGCCACCAACTGGATGGCATAGTGCCGATCTCCGGCAGTACAACACAATCAATGAGGCAGTGGAGTGACGGTAAATATCTCTTTGGCTATCGCGCCATAAAACCCTGGTGCCAGCTTATTCTTGAACAGATGAATCCAGATTTTCAATATGGCTCGCATCAGGGAATTTCTTTGTTGTTCCCTATGGAGAAGTTATATGAGGGCTGGGTTGGATACGGTCTGGCTGGAGCGTTACATCACGATTACCAGCTTATTGAGCAGACGAAGAGCCAGTACCTGTTAGAACATGTTCCTGCTGGCGAAAAGTCATCTCAACGATGGTTCATGCTTAAACCTGACTTTCTTATCACCGGCAGGCAGACGGTGGTGATGGATGCCAAATGGAAACTATTAGATAGCAGAGCTGATGATAGTCTGAGGAAGTATGAAATCAGTCAACCGGACCTGTATCAGATGTTCGCCTATGGGCAAAAGTATCTTCATGGGAAAGGCAATATGATGCTGATTTATCCGCGTCATCAGTACTTTGCTACGCCATTGCCGGTGTTCCGTTTCGATGAAGATTTATCTCTATGGTGTGTGCCCTTTGACCTTGAATCAGGTGGTTTGGTAAAAGGCGAATGGCAGGATTCGTTCCGTTGCTTCCCTGAAGATAAGTCTGAAGTCGTTTAAGATGAGCAACAAAACAGCCACGCATTTCACGAATATTAAAACGGTGAGGGAGACATAACCATGGCTTATAAAGATTTCTATCATTTAATGTTGGAGTATTTTTCCCAACCCGTCGAGCTGTTCACTGGATCAAGGAATGTCCCTTTCACACTCTACACTGAAGAGCAAAAGCTGTTTGTCCGAAATGGAAAAGATAATACCAGCCGTATCGATCCGAAAGAAGTTGCAGCATTTGTGGAGCGCTTTGAAGAAACTGAAAGTTTGTTAGCGAAAGACTATCAGGATGTGACGTTCAAAGCCTCCTATCTACTGGCTGCAATGAAATATATTACTGAACGTAATGCCTCCGTTGTACGATTTCACAGTGAAGAACTTTTGCACAGCGAAGTGCAATATAAAAACTGGCTGGATGCCAACCCTGAAGGCTATGTTTTAAATCTGCTTAAAAGAAGTGAAGTAAGCGATAAACTGGATCCTGAAAACTCAACTTGTCTGCATTCTGCCGATTGTTATTCAGTAAATAATGAACGTAGTTACACTCACCCTGAGCCGTTCACGGGTAATGACTATTTTAAGATTTGCTCGGCAAATCTTTATGCACTTGAGCAAGAAGCCATCAGGATAACAAAGCTTAGCAAGGTGAAAAGGCATGATTGTTTGAAGAATAAAATGCGTTAACATGAGGTATTATGACATCTGAAATCATCCCCGTATCACAACACATCGAGCTTCGTGCTGTCGAAGAGCGCTACACCGCCGAGCTGCATAATCTCGTCATCAAAAATAAAGCCTTCCTGCAAACAGCTTTCGACTGGGCGCAGCACGTGGGGACTGAAGAGGACACCCGCCGTAACGTGCAGAGCAACCAGATGCTGCACGCACGTGGTTACGCCAAAATGTTTCTTATTTTTCAGGACGATATTCTGGTGGGCGTGCTGTCGTTTAATGCCATCGAGCCGGCCAACAAAACGGGCTACATCGGTTACTGGCTGGATGAACATCACCAGAAGCAGGGGATTATTTTCCGGGCGTTACAGGCGTTTATGCACTATTACGTTAGCCAGGGTGAAGTCCGTCGCTTTGTGCTCAAGTGCCGGGTAGACAATGCCAACAGCAATAAGGTTGCGGTGCGAAATGGCTTTACGCTTGAAGGCTGCCTTCGGGAGGCGGAATACCTGAACGGCCGCTTTGACGATGTAAACAGCTACGCCAGACTCTTTTCGCTATAGCGCGCCCAGCAGGGGTGTGCGGGTAATCCGCTGATTGCCGTTGATCACCTTTTCCCCGCGCAGATGGATGTTTTCCCCGGCAAAGGCTTCGATCACGGCGTCATCGGTAATCTCTATTCGATGCTCGATCAGCACATCTCCGCTGATGCGGGCACGTCCCTGGATAACCACTTTGTCGTCAATCATGATCGGCCCGCCCCGTAGCCAGGCCTGGCCGCCGATAAGCACATGATGTTTTATTACGCAGTTGCCTTCGATGACGGCATTTTCCGCCACCTGTGAGCTGTAACGCAGCGTGGGGATGGCATCGTCGTCTTTCCCGGCAATCAGGCGGGCATTGCCGTACACTTTTGCACAGTCGCACACCCAGACGTTATTCAGGTCATTGCCTTCCAGAATGGCGTTTTCAAACACCTCGGCGCGGTGCTCAATGAAGGCATAGTTTACCAGCGCGTCTCCGTAGATTTGTGCCTGATGAACCACCCGGGACTGGCTCACGGTGGCGTTGCCGTAAATCTGTAAAATCTGATCGTTGTCGGGGGTTAACCCTTTTGCCGCAATGACCTGGCTGTGATGAAGGACGCGGGCATTACCAAAAATGTGGCATTCGCCGCGAATATCAGAACGCTGTATGGTGACGTTGTCACTTATGCGGGCGCCATGGCTGATTTGCGCGCCATCCACCCAGCAGTCGCCGCCAATCCAGGCATTATGGCTTATCACACAGGGCTGGGTTATCCGCGCATTGCCGAGCACGCTGGCGCGGGCAAATACCACGCTGTTTTCGTCGTAGATCCAGCAGTTGCCTTCGTGGGCGAGCGCGCTCTCATCTTCGACCCATCCGCCTTTTGTCCCGCTGACGATATCGTTAAAATCAGTGGTCGCGATAATCTGCCGCAGGGGGGTTGTGGTTTTGCTCTCGCCGTTTTGCCAGTGCCAGAGGCGGATTTCGTCGCCAAGCCGATACTTTTTCATCGTAATATCCCTGATATGCGTCTTAACTAAACGTAGCAAAGTTTAGTCTTTTCGAAATGCTGGCGCTTACTGCTGAAACCTCATAAAATGGCATTTAAAATACATTTTATAATTTAAAATAAATGCGTAAAAGTTACACAGCTCAACAGGTCCTTAACTTACCCTCGGGTTACTTCGGTATGGTGCTGGGGACGATTGGTATGGGGTTTGCCTGGCGCTATGCCAGCACCCAGTGGCCAGTGACGCGCTGGCCGGGCGATATTCTGGTCGGGCTGGCGGTATGTATCTGGTTTTTGCTGACGCTGGCATTTATTACCCGCGCCATTCGTTTTCCGCACAGCGTACTGACGGAGATGCGTCACCCGGTGATGAGCAGTTTTGTGAGCCTGTTTCCGGCAACCACCATGCTGGTATCAATTGGTTTTGTTCCCTGGTTTCGCCCCATTTCGCTGGTGCTGTTCGGCGTCGGCGTGGTGATGCAGCTGAGCTACTCAGCCTGGCAGAGCGCCGGTTTATGGCGGGGTAAACACCCTGAAGAGGCTACAACGCCAGGACTCTACCTGCCGACGGTGGCCAACAATTTTATCAGCGCAATGGCCTGCGGTGCGCTTGGGTTTACCGATGCCGGTTTGGTGTTCCTGGGGGCGGGGGTGTTTTCATGGCTCAGCCTGGAGCCGGTTATCCTGCAACGTCTGCGCAGCGCCGGGGAGTTACCCTCCGCGCTGCGAACCTCACTCGGTATTCAGCTGGCCCCGGCGCTGGTGGCCTGTAGTGCCTGGTTTAGCGTGAACGGTGGGGAAGCCGATACCTTCGCTAAAATGCTGTTTGGCTACGGGCTGTTGCAACTGCTGTTTATGCTGCGCCTGATGCCGTGGTATTTGTCGCAGCCGTTTAATGCCTCTTTCTGGAGCTTCTCGTTCGGCGTTTCGGCGCTGGCGACCACCGGATTACATCTGGGGCAGAGCAGCCCGTCGGGCTTCTTCCACGCGATTGCTGTCCCGCTGTTTATTTTTACTAATATTATCATTGCGATGCTGTTGGTTCGTACGTTTATCTTGCTAATGCAGGGCAAACTTCTGGTGCGCACTGATAAAGCACTGCTTATGCTTCCTGAGGAAAAACAATGACTGTTGATGAGAACTACTTCACCGATAAATATGGTCTGACCCGCACGCACTCAGAAGTGCTGTACAGCGCAGATATCGTTAAGCCGGGTAAAACCCTGGATCTGGGCTGCGGAAATGGCCGTAACAGCCTTTATCTTGCTGCCAACGGCTACGATGTGACGGCGTGGGATAAAAACCCAATGAGCATCGACAATATCGAACGCATCAAAGCGGCGGAAGGGATCGTCAATTTGCAGGCGGCAATCAAAGACCTCAACAGCCTGAGCTTTGACGGCGAGTACGATTTTATTCTCTCAACCGTGGTGCTGATGTTCCTGGAAGCGAAAACCATCCCTGGTCTTATCGCCAATATGCAGCGCAGCACTAAACCGGGCGGTTATAACCTGATTGTTGCTGCCATGGATACCGCCGATTATCCGTGTACCGTTGGTTTCCCGTTCGCGTTCAAAAGCGGTGAACTGAGCAACTACTATGAAGGCTGGGAGTTGCTCAAATACAACGAAGAGGTGGGTGAACTGCACCGAACCGACGCCAACGGTAATCGCATCAAGCTGCGTTTTGCCACCATGCTGGCGCGTAAACCTGCTTAACGGGCAGCCAGCAGACAGATTTGCAGGGCTGTTTTGTAAGACGCCTCGAACGACGACAACGGTAAAAACTCAAACTTCGAGTGGAAGTTATGAGCGCCGGTGAAGAAGTTCGGGGTGAGCAGTCCTTTTGCAGAGAGCGCCGCGCCGTCTGTGCCCCCACGCATTGGTGTCGGTTTTGGCGTGATCCCGAGGGACTCCATCGCTTCAAACATCAGGTCAATGGCACGGCGGTCTTCGCCAATCGCATTGCTGATATTGCTGTAGGTATCCTCAATACGGTATTCCACTTTCGCGGTGGGGTGCTGTGCGGCAATCACTGCCACCACATCGGCAATCTGCTGCTTACGTGCGGCAAAGTTGTCTTTATCAAAATCGCGAATGTTAGCTTTAAGTACCGCCTCATTTTGCCCGGCCTGAATGCCGTTAAACCAGATATAGCCTTCACGGCCTTCGGTGCATTCCGGCGTTTGCTGACGGTCGAAATGGCTGATGAAGTCGGTGGCCATCAGTAACGGATTTACCAGCACGCCTTTGGCAGACATCGGATGCGCGGTGACGCCGGTAAAGCGGATTTCTGCCGCCGCGGCGTTGAAGTTCTCGTAAATAATTTCACCAATTTCACAGCAGTCGATGGTCCAGGCAAAGTCGACGTCGAAACGTTTAAGATCCAGCGCTTTGGCACCATTCAGACCGATCTCTTCATCCGGCACAAACGCCACCACGATATCGCCATGCTGATGTTCCGCTTTCAGATTTTCCAGCACCGTCATCACCACGGTGACCGCAGATTTATTATCTGCGCCTAATACACTGGTTCCATCGCTGAAAATAATCTCTTCATTGGGGTAAGACAGAATTTCCGGGTGCTCCTGGACACGTAACCAGATGTCTTTCTCTTTATTCAGACAGAGGTCTTCTCCGGTAAACGTTAATATTTGTGGATGAATATCCGGTGATAATCCCACGTCGACGGTGTCGATATGCGTAATAAAACCAATACGCGGCGCGCCTGCCACATTGCCTTTTTTTACCGCGGTGACGGTCGCGAACTCATCGATGACGATATCCTCTAAACCCAGCTGTGCCAGCTCTTTCGCCAGTTCACGCGCCATGTCGTGCTGCCCCTGTGTGGAGGGGAGCGTTTTGACTTTAGGGTCGCTTTGGCTGGTGATGGCGAGATAGCGGAAAAAACGATGGGTTAATTGTCTGGAGAGTTCTGAAGCCATAGTGATTCCTTCTTATTTTGTATTATCAGGTGTTTGCAATGTCACTTTAATGTTATTTATGAAATGGCAAAAGAATTAATTAGCCGTCGAATTAAAAAGACAGGAAAAAAGATGAAAAGCAAACTCACCATGTTAACGCTGGCGCTTACCGCGCTGACGGCCAGTTCCGCCGTTAGTGCGAAAACGCTGGTGTATTGCTCCGAAGGATCGCCGGAGAACTTCAATCCTCAGCTGTATACGTCTGGCACCAGCGTGGATGCCAGCGCCGTACCGGTTTATAACCGCCTGGTGGATTTTAAACCCGGCACAACCGAGCTGGTACCGAGCCTGGCAGAAAGCTGGGATGTGAGTGAAGACGGTAAGGTCTATACCTTCCATCTGCGCAAAGGGGTTAAGTTCCAGAGCAACAAGTCCTTTACGCCAACGCGTGACTTTAACGCCGATGACGTGATTTTCTCGTTCATGCGCCAGAAAGACGTCAATCACCCTTATCACAATGTCTCTAACGGCAGTTATTCCAACTTCGAAAGCCTGGAGTTTGGCAGCCTGATCACCGCCATCGACAGGGTGGATGACCATACGGTGCGCTTTACCCTGGCGCACCCGGAAGCCCCGTTTGTGGCCGACCTGGCCTGGTATTTTGCCTCGATCCTGTCGGCTGAATATGCCGATGCGATGCTCAAAGCAGGAACGCCAGAGAAGGTGGATATGGAGCCGATAGGCACCGGACCGTTCCGGCTGGCGCAGTATCAGAAGGATTCGCGTATTCTGTTTACCGCATTCCCGGAATACTGGCAGGGTAAATCGAAACTCGATCGTCTGGTGTTTACCATTACGCCAGATGCCTCGGTACGTTTTGCTAAAATCGAGAAAAACGAGTGTCAGGTAATGCCGTTCCCGAACCCGGCCGATCTGCCGCGAATGAAGGCCAACAAAGACATTAACCTGATGAGCAAGGCAGGGCTGAACACCGGATTCCTGGCGTTTAATACCCAGAAGCCGCCGCTTGATAACGTGAAGGTGCGTCAGGCGCTGGCGATGGCCATCAACAAACCGGCGATTATCGATGCCGTGTTCCACGGTACCGGAACCGCCGCGAAAAACCTGTTACCGCCGGGCGTGTGGAGTGCGGACAGCGAGCTAAAGGATTACGACTACGCTCCTGAAAAAGCTAAAGCCCTGCTCAAAGAGGCCGGGTTTGCCAACGGTATCAGCATTGATTTGTGGGCGATGCCGGTACAGCGCCCGTATAACCCGAACGCTAAGCGTATGGCTGAGATGATTCAGGCGGACTGGGCGAAAATTGGCGTGCAGACCAAAATTGTCACCTACGAATGGGGTGAATACCTCAAGCGCGTGAAGGGGGGTGAACATCAGGCGGCGTTGATGGGCTGGACGACAGCAACGGGCGATCCTGATAACTTCTTTGGTCCGCTGTTTACCTGTACCTCCGCCAATGGCGGGTCGAATTCCGCAAAATGGTGTTATAAGCCGTTTGATAAAATTATTGCTGAGGCCAAATCGATAACCGATCACGATAAACGTGTGGCGTTATACAAAGAAGCGCAGCAGATGATGCACGATCAAATGCCCGCGGTAATGATTGCGCATTCCACGATTTTCGAGCCGGTACGCAAAGAAGTGACAGGCTACGAAATCGACCCGTTTGGTAAGCATCTCTTCTGGCAAGTCGATATTAACCAGTAATTTTTCACTGCCCGAAGCCCTTCGGGCAGTTTTTTTCAATTTGTGCTCTCAACAACATTTTTTCCCACCACACTCTTGCCAATCTTTTGCTATAACTTCAAATGCATACTTGCAGATAACATGGAATATCATCATGCGTACTCAAACTTTCTTTAGGGTTGCAGTGCTTACTGGTCTGTTGGCGTTGGCGGGTTGCTCTTCAAAAGTCGCCGCTCCTGAACAATACTCCGGTTTTTTAAAAGACTATTCTGGCTTAAAAGAAACAACGTCTGCGACAGGCAAACCAACCCTGCGTTGGGTTGACCCGTCTTACAACGAAGCGAATTATGACAATATCGTCTGGAATCCGATTACTTATTATCCGGTTCCAAAACCAACCACGCAGATTGGTCAAAAAACGCTGGATGAGCTGCTGAGTTACACCAACAACAAAATGAAAACGGCGATTGGGCAGCGTAAGCCAATCGTTACTACACCTGGCCCACGCAGCCTGATCTTCCGTGGGGCGGTGACCGGGGTTAGCTCCAAGAAAGAAGGGTTGCAGTTCTATGAAGTGGTCCCTGTTGCGCTGGTCGTAGCGGGTACGCAGATGGCAACAGGCCACCGTACAATGGATACCCACCTGTACTTTGAAGGTGAGCTGATTGATGCGAAAACCGGTAAACCCGTCATTAAAGTGGTTCGTAAAGGCGAAGGTAAAGAGCTGAATAACGAAAGCACGCCAATGACGTTTGCAACGCTGAAGCAGGTTGTTGATGACATGGCAACGGATGCCACTATGTTTGATGTGAAAAAAACCGCGAAATAATTCTGATGACGGCCTGCATTAAGCAGGCCGTTTTTTTATGCCGTACGCAGACGTCTGAACCAGGTTTCCGGCCTGGTAAACATCACCATATTTCCCCCCAGAATCAGCAACAGCCCAATAATCCCATTAATATGCCACACGTAGCCTTCGTAAACGGTTGAGATAGACAACGCAACCAGCGGGAACAGGAGCGTGCTGTAAGCCGCTTTTCCTGCGCCAATGCGACCCACCAGGGTGAAATAAGCGCCAAACGCAATCACCGAACCAAACAGCGCCAGATAAAGCAGGGCACCGATATAGCTCACCGTCCACTCAGGTGCAAAGCTGTCTCCCCGGATCAGGGCAATACAGCCCATGACCAGCGTCCCGTAGAGCATTGCCCAAGCGTTGGTGGTCATGGTTTCCAGCCCGTTGCGCTGGTGGCGCAAACTGATCATATTTCCCAGTGAGAACCCGTAAGTGCCCAGTGCGGAAAGGCCAATTCCCGTCAGTAATGAGGCGCTCCAGCCGCTTGCCAGCAGATCGTCCCAGAAGAGGGTGATAATGCCGATTAACCCCAGTGCTGCTGCCGTCCAGAAGCGTGCCGGTGGTCGCTGGCCGAAGAAGATAAAGCTGTTGATGGCGTTATACAGTACCGCCATGCTGAAAATCACTGATTCCAGCCCGGTGTTAATGTGTGCCGCCGCGGTGTAAAAACACCAGAAGTTGAAGCAGAACACGCAGCAGCCCTGAATGATGCAAAAAAGATGGTCCCGCAATGACAGTTTGCGCAGACGACGCAGGGCAACTAAGACAACCATCATAATGGCGCAGGCAACGGCAAAGCGCCAAAAAATGGACACGGGAGCCGCGACAGGCCCTTGTTGCAGAAAAATCGCAATCCAGGTAGTTCCCCAGATAACCACCACCAGCCCGTATAACAGTGCGTTCATGTTCTCTCTCTTCTCAAACCGCGAAAACCCTCAGTGTGGCGGCTGGAAGCCCCGCACGCTTTCACCCGCTTGCGGTGGACTTGCAAATTCTTGCGCTTTTTTATCGTCAGGGCACTGGCAACGGGGGGCAACAATTCTTAGACTGATACTCTGATTAATGAAGTGTTAATGGTTATGTCCCACGCTTACGAAACCTTTGAAACGCTACGCCAGCAGAACGCGGTGCTCCGGGAAACGGTTGCGCTCAACTCCGGTATTCAGCTGGCGGCGTGGTACAACAAGCACGACACCATAACCGTTAAGAGCGATCACCATACCCTCAGCCTGTACGTGGCTGACGGCTACGAGAGTTATCAAAAAACACCGGGTGGCTGGAAAAATGGCGGCGGCCCGGACCGTTTCTGTCTGATGCCCAAAGAGAGTGAGTCCACCTGGGATATCCGCGATGACTTGTCGTTTGTCCATCTTTACTGTACCGATGAACATTTGCGCGATATCGGCGAGAAGATCTGGGATAAGCGCCCGGTATCCCTGACGCTTGATGAAAAAATCTTTGGCAGCGACCCGAAAATTACCGCGCTGTATCGCCAGTTTTTGCTCGGCTGCGACTGGCAACAAAAAGCCAATCAGCTCACCCTGAGCACAGCATCAACGATGTTGCTGACGCATCTGCTGCAAAACTACGCCAACGTGCAGTGGAAACTGCCGGTGGTGACAGGGGGATTGTCGCCATTTGTACTGCGAAACGTTCTGGCATTTATTGAAGAAAACCTCGCGCAACCGCTGACGCTGGCTGAACTGGCCGCACAGGCCGCGTTAAGTGAGTACCATTTTGCCCGCATGTTCCGCCAGTCAATGCAGCAAGCGCCGCATCAGTATGTGATGCAGCGCCGGATGGAAAAAGCCAGAGTGCTGGTCACCCACACCAGCCAGCCGCTGACCGACATCGCGCTTGCCTGCGGCTTTAACTCTGCCAGCCATTTCAGTAACCGTTTTCGCAGCGTAATGGGCGTAACGCCATCCCAGTTACGTGCGGCGAGCGCGTAGTAAAACGGTGTAGCAAAGCCCGCCAGCAATCAATCCCCAGAACGCAGAACCAATGCCCAGTATTGTTACGCCGCTGGCGGTCATCAGGAAAGTGACAATCGCCGCGTCACGCTCCGCTTCGTTATTCAATGCCTGATACAAACTTCCGCTGATGGTGCCCAGCAGCGCCAGCCCGGCCAGCGTCTGGATCCAGCTCAGCGGCAGGGCGGCCATCAGCCCGGTGATGGAGCCGCCAAACACGCCCGCCAGAAGGTAAAAAATGCCCGCAGCGGCGGCGGCAATCCAGCGTTTACCGGCATCCGGGTGTGCATCAGGACTCTGGCAAATGGCCGCGGTGATTGCAGCGATGCAGATCGAATAGACCCCGAACGGTGAAAACAGTAAGGCAATTCCGCCGGTAACGATGATGAGTGGCGACACCGCCAGCGGATAACCGGAGGCTTTCATGGTGGCAAAACCGGGGGCGTTTTGCGAGGCCATGGTCACCAGGAAAAACGGCAATCCGATGCTGACCAGACTGGTAAAGGTAAATGTGGGGGCGATAAATTGCGGCATAACAACCGAAAGGGTGATTTTATCCGTGACAACGTCACCACCAGCCCAGGCAACGGCCCCGCCAACCAACAGGGTGGCCACAATGGCGTAGCGCGGCGCAAACGCTTTGGCAATTAGCCACGCCGCCAGCATACTGCCGCACAACAGAAAATGACCGTCGAGATGGCTGAAGGCCTGAAGGCCGAAGCGCAGCAATACCCCAGCCAGCATAGCCGCCGCAAGGGAGTGCGGAATAAGCTTCATCAGGCGGGCAAACAGCCCGGTCAGCCCGCATAGCAGAATGAGCGCGTTGGCAAAAATAAAAATGCCGATCGTTTCTGCCAGAGTTACACCGTGCAGGCTGGTGGCCAGCAGTGCGGCACCCGGCGTGGACCAGGCGGTAAGCACCGGCGCTTTATACCAGCAGGAGAGCGCAAGCGTGCTGACACCCATCCCAAGGCCGAGAGCGGTCATCCAGCCAGCAATCTGCCCGGCGTTTGCCCCTGCGGCGGCGGCTGCCTGCCAGATAATCGCCGCTGAACTGGCATAGCCCACCAGCACGGCAACAAATCCGGCCAGAATCGCGGGAAAGAGAGGCGTTGAACTGCGCATAAAAACTCCATTGTGCGTTATAGCGTCCGAAGCAATGTAACACTGTGCGCTATAGCGTACAAGTGGTACACTTTGCGCCAACAGGAGGATTTATGGACATTACGCAACATCTTGCATCCACACTGAAAAACCTGCGCCAGACGCGCGGGTGGAGCCTGTCAAAGCTTGCTGAAGAGACGGGCGTGTCAAAAGCGATGCTCGGCCAAATTGAGCGCAACGAATCCAGCCCTACGGTTTCGACGCTCTGGAAAATAGCAACCGGACTGAACGTCCCGTTTTCCGTTTTCATTACCCCGCAGGCCAGCCCGGAAGCGGTGTTCGATCCGCAGCAGCAGGCGATGGTGGTTAAACCGTTATTCCCCTGGGACGAGGCGCTGAGATACGATCACTTCTCGATAACCCTTGCCCCCGGCGCGATAAGTGAATCCACGCCGCACGAAGCGGGCGTCATTGAGCATGTGGTGGTGATAAGCGGCGAGCTTGATATGCACATCGACGGCGAGTGGCGCACTATTCAGGCTGATTCTGGCGTGCGTTTTGCGGGCGATAAACCCCATGCGTACCGCAACAGCAGCGCCCTGACGGTGCACTTTCATTCACTGATCCATTATCCTCGCTGAAGGTACGCAAAACTGTTTCGCTAACGCATACTTCTGACTACAATAGCCGCCATTTTGACCATAACGGATAACGACGAAGTATGCGCCTGCAATCCCATCATCTTGAACTTTTAAGCCCGGCCCGTGATGCCGCCATTGCCCGTGAAGCGATCCTTCACGGTGCTGATGCCGTCTACATTGGTGGCCCTGGCTTCGGTGCCCGCCATAACGCCAGCAACAGCCTGAGCGATATTGCCGAGCTGGTGCCGTTCGCCCATCGCTACGGGGCGAAAGTGTTCGTGACCCTGAACACCATTCTTCATGATGATGAGCTGGAGCCTGCGCAGCGTCTGATCACTGACCTGTACCAGACCGGCGTTGATGCGCTTATTGTGCAGGACATGGGCGTGCTGGAGCTGGATATTCCGCCGATTGAGCTGCACGCCAGTACCCAGTGCGATATCCGCACCGTAGAAAAGGCGAAGTTCCTCTCCGACGTCGGTTTCTCTCAGATAGTGCTGGCGCGTGAACTGAACCTGAACCAGATCCGCGATATCCACCAGGCCACTGACGCCACCATCGAGTTCTTTATCCACGGCGCCCTGTGCGTTGCCTATTCCGGGCAGTGCAATATCTCCCACGCCCAGACCGGGCGTAGCGCCAACCGTGGCGATTGCTCTCAGGCGTGCCGTCTGCCGTACACCCTGAAAGACGATCAGGGCCGCGTAGTGGCCTTTGAAAAACACCTGCTTTCCATGAAAGATAACGATCAGACCGCCAACCTCGGCGCGCTGATCGACGCTGGTGTACGTTCCTTCAAAATTGAAGGGCGTTACAAAGACATGAGCTACGTGAAAAACATCACCGCGCACTATCGTCAGATGCTGGATGCCATTATTGAAGATCGCGGTGACCTGGCGCGTGCGTCTGCCGGGCGTACAGAGCACTTCTTTATCCCGTCGACCGATAAAACCTTCCACCGCGGCAGCACCGATTACTTTGTGAATGCCCGTAAAGGTGACATCGGTGCGTTCGATTCGCCGAAGTTTGTCGGTCTGCCGGTAGGCACGGTGCTGAAAGTGGCAAAAGATCATCTGGACGTGGAAGTGACGGAGCCGCTGGCGAACGGCGATGGCCTGAACGTGATGATCAAGCGTGAAGTGGTAGGTTTTCGCGCCAACACAGTTGAAAAAACCGCTGAGAATCGTTATCGCGTCTGGCCGAATGAGATGCCAGCCGATCTGTATAAAGCGCGTCCTGACGCAGCGCTTAACCGCAACCTGGATCACAACTGGCAGCAGGCGTTACTGAAAACCTCCAGCGAGCGTCGCATTGCGGTAGATATTGAGCTGGGCGGCTGGGAAGAACAGCTGATCCTGACCATGACCAGCGAAGATGGTGTCAGCGTGACCCATACCCTTGATGGCCAGTTCGAGGTAGCTAACAACGCGGAAAAAGCGCTGAACAACCTGAAGGATGGGGTGGCGAAGCTGGGGCAAACCCTTTATTACGCCCGCAAAATCGAAGTGAACCTGCCGGATGCGCTGTTTGTACCAAATAGCCTGCTGAATCAGTTCCGTCGTGAAACGGCAGAAATGCTCGACGAGGTGCGCCTGGCTAACTATCCGCGCGGCAGCCGCAAAGCCGTTTCTGTGCCTGCACCGGTCTATCCTGAATCGCACTTATCCTTCCTCGCAAACGTCTACAACCATAAGGCGCGCGAGTTCTATCATCGCTATGGCGTGCAACTGATTGACGCGGCGTATGAAGCGCACGAAGAGAAGGGCGATGTGCCGGTGATGATCACCAAACACTGCCTGCGCTTTGCGTTTAACCTGTGTCCGAAACAGGCGAAGGGCAATATTAAAAGCTGGAAAGCAACCCCAATGCAGCTGGTGAACGGGGATGAGGTGTTGACCCTGAAATTTGACTGCCGTCCGTGCGAGATGCACGTGATTGGTAAGATGAAAAACCACATCTTCAAAATGCCGCAGCCGGGCAGCATTGTTGCCTCTGTCAGCCCTGAAGATCTGATGAAAACCCTGCCAAAACGTAAAGGCAGTTAATCAACGAAAGTGAGTATCGGGTTTGCGGGATTTCTGCCAGTGATGGTGTTCGCGCAAGCCCTCTGCGGAATCTTCTGCCACGCTGCGTAGTTCGTCGCTGTCGGCTTCATGACGAAGCTGATGGTCGACATTCTTCACCCATAAAAAGGTGTGCCCTTTGTGTCCTGCCATCAACTGACCCGAAAATAATGCGCAGATCAACATGATTGCCGATAACCCTTTTCTAAACATTATTTCACCGCTGAATTACATTTCACGGCTATGATGCAGATAGTTTTATTGAGTTATTATTCAACTATTCAAATTCACGCAAAGGGATTGTCAGTTTCTGTGGTAACCGGAAATAATACAGGGGCATAACGCCCCTGAATTTTAATTACGCTGGTCTTGCGGTGGTAATGGCTTTTTACCGTCTTTTGGCGGCTGTTTGCCATCATTATGCTGTGGGCCTTTCCCATCGTGTTGTGGTTTATCGCCACGATGCTGAGACTTATCGCCATTCATATTATGCTGCGGTGCTTTACCTTCGTGCTGAGGTTGTTTGCCATCACGTGGCGGTTGTTTTTGGTTGTGCTCAGTTGACTGCTTTTCAAACGGCACGGGTGGTTTGTTATCCGCAAACGCGTAAGACGACAGGCCCAGCGCGATGACCGCAGCAAGTGTGGTGATTTTTTTCATGTTGTAGTTTCCTTTCTTTTTGTTTGACGCCGCAGATTTGAACACCGAAAAGTGGAGAAAATGTGGATGCGTGCTGAGATTAAGAATCTGCCTGGAATGGCTGGAAAAGTCCTGGGTGCACAAAAGAATAATCTGAAAAATTAAACCTGGTATGATTCCGGATATAGGCGGTTAATTGAACAATTAGGCCCATGGAATCAGGCGTGGCCGCATAGCATATATATAAATCTAAAAAATCAGCCATTTTTGGTAAATAAAGATAAATGAGGATTCAGGATAAATCTTATATAATGACGGTCTTCTGGTTAAGGAATGGGATCTTCCAAAATGAAAAAATCACTCTCTGTGGCTATTGCGGTCATCGCTGTAGCGGCAACAGCGTGTGTCAATTACGCCTATAATAACAAACCTGATTTTATGGAATCTGCCGAATCCCGTGTGGGTTCATATCTGACCAGCGACTACGGCAAAGTGTCCTGCACCAGCATCCAGATTGACGATAAACGCTGGGAGCTGGACTGCCTGAATCAAAAACGCGGAAAAAGCTTCCAGTTTGCGGTCTATTCGGCTGAACAGGCCCCTTACGATGTATCACGCTCTTTTTATCTTGAAGCCATCAATGACGATGCAAAACAGAGCGCCAGCCAGGGTTTAATGAAGTATCTGCAAATCAATACCAAAGACGCGGACGTCACCCAATCCTGATCGTAAAACAAGTTCATTGCGTTGTTTAGCATTTGTTGAGATGACCCGTGATAGGGTGATCGCAGTACACAACCCGTCATGGAATGGCGGGGATGTTGATACCTAAATACAAATCTATCCATGCAAGCATTTACCGCCATTCAATGGCGGTTTTTTTTTTGCCTGTCTGCCATCAGGGCCGTTCAGAGGAAAGGATGAACTGTTTGCGATACTGCGCCGGAGAAAGTGCGAAATGTTGGCGGAAATGGTGGCGCAGCGTAGCCGCTTGTCCAAACCCGGTCTGTTCGGCAATGCTGTCGATGCTTAAGCGGCTATTTTCCAGATAATCTTTCGCCCGCAGCAGCCTTTCGTTCAGCAACCAGCGCGCGGGCGTTGTGCCTGTTGCGTCCTGAAAGCGGCGCAGAAAGGTGCGCTGGCTCATTCCCACGCGCTGCGAGAGTGAATCGACGCTGTGCGATTGCGCCAGATGCTGATGAAGATAATCAAACAACTTGCCAAAACGCTGGCTTTCCCGCAGTTGCGCTACCGGGCGGCTTAACTGCTGTGTCTGCGAACCATCCCGATGAGGCGGAATAACAAGACGGTGGGCCACGCGATTCGCCGCTTCCATGCCGTAATCCCGGCGGACCACGTGCAGGCATAAATCAATGCCCGCCGCGCTGCCGGCGGAGGACAGAATATCCCCTTCATCCTGATACAGCACGTCTTCTACCACATCGATGGCCGGGAAACGTGTTTTAAGCGTCTCAATATAGCGCCAGTGGGTTGTGGCGCGACGTCCGTCGAGTAACCCGGAGGCCGCCAGCACGAACACCCCGGAGCAGATTGACATCACCTGGCATCCCCGGGCGCTGGCCTGACGCAGCGCGTCGCACAGGGCCTCCGGCACCGGTGAGTCCATTCCACGCCAGCCGGGCACCACGATCAGGTCGGCGTGTTCCAGCAAACTGAGATCGCCGTCGGCCAGAATGCGGATCCCGCCCGTCGCCCGAAGTTCACCTTCATCAACCGCCGCCACGGCAAAACGATACCAGGTTTCACCCATTTCCGGGCGTGGAAGTCCGAAGACTTCAACCGCTACGCCAAACTCAAAGGTACACAGCCCGTCATAGGCAAGCACGACCACCTGCGGCGGGGAAAGCTGTCTTAACTTTGTCATCTTTTTGCGGTTTTCTGGCATGAGCGGACGCATTCAGTGGGTGAATTTATGGATAGAGTAGTGTTAACACAAACGCCATAGAGGAGAAAGGTTCATGAGTTATGTTACGGAGTTTCCGGCAGCCGAGCCACAGGAAGCCGTTGCCCATTTTCTGCGTCGTCTGAGCGTGGAAACAGACTGCGCAGATGTGTATCACGCCATGACCAATAACGATCAGGATTTTGTTTTGCTGCACGTGGTGGGTAAACCTGAGCAGTTTGCCCGTCGTCATGTTCCGGGCGCCGTCCATTTGCCCTGGAGCCAGATCACGGCGGAGCGCATGGCGCAGTGGCCAGACGATACGGTCTTTGTGGTCTATTGTGCCGGGCCGCACTGTAACGGCGCTGACAGAGCCGCGCTGAAGCTCGCCCGTCTGGGGTTGCCGGTAAAAATCATGCTCGGCGGGATCACCGGCTGGCAGGATGAAAACTTCGACTTTGCCGGGCAAATTTCATCAGCACCTGGCTTAAGATGAATTTTTTTCAACACATGTGAAATTTTCTCGTTTGTCGTGACGCGGCGGGTATGACATCTTTTTTGGACATTTAGACATCCAGAAGTCTAAAAGTTCAAGAGATGAATTATCACTGTTGGCAATTATCTGCCGGCAGAAACAGGAGATTTCCATGCAGCGACAACACGCCCCGTACCGCGCCGATGTAGTAGGCAGTTTTTTACGCCCGGATGCCATCAAACAGGCTCGTCTGAAATTCGCCAGCGGTGAGATTGATGCCGGACAGCTTCGCGCTGTTGAGGACGAGGCTATCCGCCATGTTGTCGAACAGCAGTGTGCCTGTGGCCTGCATGTGGTCACCGACGGGGAGTTTCGTCGCGCCTGGTGGCATTTCGATTTCTTCGACGGTTTGCAGGGCGTTGAACGTTACGATTCTCAGCAGGGGATCCAGTTCAACGGGGTGCAGACCAAAGCCCACGGCGTGCGTGTCACCGGCAAACTGGGATTTGGTGAGCACCCAATGCTGGCTGATTTCCGCTACCTGAAGAGCATCAGTGGGAATGCGCAGCCGAAGATGACCATTCCAAGCCCAAGCGTGCTGCATTTCCGTGGCGGTCGCAAAGATATCGACGCAACGGTCTACCCGGATCTGGATGCCTATTTTGACGACCTGGCAACCACCTGGCGCGATGCGATTCAGGCGTTCTATGCCGCAGGTTGTCGTTATCTGCAACTGGACGACACCGTCTGGGCGTATTTGTGCTCTGACGATCAGCGTCGTCAGATCCGCGAACGTGGTGATGATGCCGATGAGCTGGCTCGCACCTATGCCCGCGTGCTGAATAAAGCGCTGGAAGGAAAACCAGAGGACCTGACCATCGGCCTGCATGTCTGTCGCGGCAATTTCCGCTCAACCTGGATTTCCGAAGGCGGTTACGAGCCGGTGGCTGAAGTGCTGTTTGGCACGGTCAACGTCGACGCCTTCTTCCTGGAGTACGATAACGATCGCAGCGGTGATTTTGCGCCATTACGCTTTATCCGTCCGGGTAAACAGCAGGTGGTGCTGGGCCTTATCACCACCAAAAATGGCGAGCTGGAAAACCCGCAGGGCGTGAAGGCGCGTCTGGAAGAGGCGGCGCAATATGTCGCGAAAGAGCAGATTTGTTTAAGCCCGCAGTGCGGTTTTGCCTCTACTGAAGAGGGCAACACCCTGAGCGAAACCCAGCAGTGGGACAAAGTGCGTCTGGTGACGCAAATCGCCAGCGAAGTCTGGTAATACTTCTGGTACAGCGCTGCATTATTAAAGTGCAGCGCTGTACCATTCTGAGTCGTTTTCCCCGCAGCCCGTCATTCCGCCCCCGAAAATCCACGTTTTTCATCCTGGCATCCTTTTTGCTCCTCTTAAGCTGACACATGTTTATTTTCTGCGTCCACGCGGTAACGGACGTTTAGCACAGCTTTCTTTTCAGGAGTGAAAATATGCACCGTCGTACCTTTGTAAAAGCTTTTGCACTGTCGGCCTCTGTGGTCGCTATGGGAATGAGTTTTGGTGTGCAGGCTGCGGATACCATCAAAGTGGGGATCATGCACTCGTTGTCCGGCACGATGGCTATCTCTGAAACGCCCCTGAAAGATGTTGCCCTGATGACGATCGATGAGATCAACGCTAAAGGTGGCGTGCTGGGCAAAAAGCTGGAGCCCGTTGTGGTCGACCCGGCATCTAACTGGCCGCTGTTCGCGGAAAAAGCCCGACAGCTGCTGAGCCAGGATAAGGTGGCGGTGGTGTTTGGCTGCTGGACATCGGTATCTCGTAAGTCCGTATTGCCGGTCTTTGAAGAGCTGAACGGGCTGCTGTTCTACCCGGTGCAATACGAAGGCGAAGAGATGTCGCCAAACGTCTTCTATACCGGGGCGGCGCCAAACCAGCAGGCTATCCCGGCAGTGGAATACCTGATGAGTGAAGACGGCGGCAGTGCCAAACGCTTCTTCCTGCTCGGCACCGATTATGTCTACCCGCGCACTACCAACAAAATCCTGCGCGCGTTCCTGCACTCGAAAGGGGTTCAGGATAAAGATATCGAAGAGGTGTACACCCCCTTCGGGCACAGTGATTACCAGACCATCGTGGCCAATATCAAGAAGTTCTCCGCGGGCGGTAAAACAGCCGTAGTTTCCACCATTAACGGCGATTCCAACGTTCCATTCTATAAAGAGCTGGCAAACCAGGGGCTGAAAGCGACCGATGTGCCGGTGGTGGCGTTCTCCGTGGGTGAAGAGGAGCTGCGCGGCATCGATACCAAACCGCTGGTGGGTAACCTTGCGGCGTGGAACTACTTTGAGTCCGTCGATAACCCAACCAACCAGGCCTTTGTGGCGGATTACAAAGCCTACGCCAAAGCGCACAAGCTGCCGAACGCCGATACCGTGGTCACCAACGACCCGATGGAAGCCACCTACGTGGGGATCCACATGTGGGCGCAGGCGGTAGAAAAAGCCGGTACCACCGATGTGGATAAAGTCCGTGCGGCAATGGCGGGGCAATCTTACAAAGCGCCATCCGGCTTTACGCTGACCATGGATGCCACCAACCACCATCTGCATAAGCCGGTCATGATTGGCGAAATTGAAGGTAACGGGCAGTTTAACGTGGTCTGGCAGACGGAGCAGCCGGTACGTGCCCAGCCGTGGAGTCCGTTCATTGCCGGTAATGACAAAAAACCCGATCAGCCAATGAAAACGGCCAGCAACTAAGCCATTGTCAAAGGGAGAAAAGCCATGAATATCATGCGCGTTATTGTCGCTGTTGTATGGCTTACCGGACTGCTGCCAGGGATGGCGCAGGCATCGGATGCTGATGATTTTGTTGCCGCCAGCCGCAGCCAGCAGGCTGCGATGCTGGAACAGTGGGCAGCCTCGCCGCAAGCGGCCCGGCTGCCGCTGTTACAGGCGCTGCAAAAAGAAAATCTCTATCTCGACACTCAAAAACATGCGTTTACCCGCAGCAACGGTGTGATGGTAGCGCTGGGTGACGCAACGGCGGCAGAAGGGCAACCAAAAGCCGTCCGTCTGACTAACCGCCTGCGGGTGCTGGCGACCATGGCGCTTGCTACACATCAACTTGTGAGTGACAGTGTCACGCAAAGGCGGGATGCTGCGAGACAACTTCAGCGCGACGCTCAGCCCGATATGCTCGATTTCCTGCAAAAGCGGGCGAGCAGTGAAACGGATGATGTCGCACGCCAGGCGTTGTTGCTGGCGCTGGCGAATCTGCAACTGACCAGCCCACAGGCCGATGTGCGCCTCAGGGCCGTGGCGCTTTTGGGGCAGTCTGACGATCCGGATGTTCAGGCAAAACTGACGCCATTTGCTCAGGCGCAAACTGAACCGGATGCCAGAGTGCGTGCCGCTGCCGAAGAGAGCCTGAATCACATTAAACACCGCCTGATGTGGGGCGATTTACTCGGCCAGGCCTTTATGGGGCTGTCGCTGGGCTCCGTACTGCTGCTGGCCGCGCTGGGGCTGGCTATCACCTATGGATTACTGGGCGTTATCAACATGGCGCATGGCGAGATGTTGATGCTGGGGGCATATGCCACCTGGATGGTGCAACAGGTCATGGCACAATTTACCCCGCAGTGGCTGGCGCTGTATCCGGTGGTGGCGCTGCCGGTGGCCTTTATGCTGACTGCCTGCGTTGGCATGGTGCTCGAACGCGCGGTTATCCGCCATCTGTATGGCCGGCCACTGGAAACCCTGCTGGCAACCTGGGGGATCAGCCTGATGATTATCCAGCTGGTACGGATGACGTTCGGTGCGCAAAACCTCGAAGTGGCAAACCCGGCCTGGCTTTCCGGCGGGGTACAGGTTTTTGCCAACCTGACGCTGCCGTGGAACCGAATTGTGGTGCTCGGTTTTGTGCTGCTGGTGCTGTTCTTTACCTGGCTTACCCTGAATAAAACCCGTCTGGGGCTGAACGTGCGTGCGGTAACGCAAAACCGCAGCATGGCGGCCTGTTGCGGCGTGCCAACCGGGCGCATAGATATGCTGGCCTTTGGCCTCGGGTCGGGCATTGCCGGTCTGGGTGGTGTGGCGTTATCACAGCTCGGCAACGTGGGGCCTGAACTGGGTCAGGGTTACATTATCGACTCGTTCCTGGTGGTGGTGCTTGGCGGCGTCGGCCAGCTGGCCGGGAGCGTGGCTGCGGCCTTTGGTCTTGGGATCTTCAATAAAATCCTCGAACCGCAGATGGGCGCTGTTCTGGGTAAAATCCTGATCCTGGTGGCGATCATTCTGTTCATTCAGAAGCGTCCGCAGGGGCTGTTTGCACTCAAAGGGAGGGTTATTGACTGATGAGCCAGCCACTTACCTTAACGCTGGCGCGTAAAGCGCCGCGGACCACGCAAATTCTCGGCAGCCTGCTGGTGACACTACTGCTGGTATTGCCTTTCATGGCGCTGTTGCCCGCCACACACCCGCTGGCGTTATCAACCTGGATGCTCACCCTGGTGGGCAAAATTCTCTGTTACGCCATTGTGGCCGTTGCTCTGGATCTGGTGTGGGGCTACGCGGGGATGTTGTCGTTAGGGCATGGCATTTTCTTCGCGCTGGGCGGCTATGCGATGGGGATGTACCTGATGCGTCAGGCGGCGGGTGATGGGTTACCCGCGTTTATGTCGTTCCTCTCCTGGAGCGAACTACCCTGGTTCTGGTGGGGCACCCAGCATTTTGCCTGGGCGTTAGTGTTAATTGTGATGATCCCCGGTCTGCTGGCGCTGGTGTTCGGTTGGTTTGCGTTTCGCTCAAAGATTAAAGGGGTCTATTTCTCGATCATGACCCAGGCGCTGACCTACGCAGGCATGTTGCTTTTCTTTCGTAATGAAACCGGCTTTGGCGGCAACAACGGCTTTACGGGATTCACAACCCTGCTCGGTTTTTCTGTCACCGCGACGTCCACACGCATTGCGCTGTTCCTGGCCACCGTTGTGCTGCTGTTGCTGACGCTGGGTATCGGGTTTGCGCTGGCGAAAAGCAAATTTGGCCGCATTCTGACCGCCGTGCGTGATGCGGAAAACCGCCTGACGTTCTGCGGCTACGATCCGCGTGGTTTTAAGCTGCTGGTGTGGACGTTGTCCGCCGTGCTGTGCGGCCTGGCGGGCGCGTTGTATGTCCCGCAGGTGGGGATTATCAACCCGGGTGAAATGTCGCCCACCAACTCGATTGAAGCCGCTATCTGGGTGGCGCTGGGTGGCCGTGGCACGCTGGTCGGCCCGGTGATTGGCGCTGCGCTGGTCAATGGCGCAAAAAGTGTGTTCACCGTGGCAATGCCGGAATACTGGCAGCTGTTTCTGGGGCTGATTTTTATCGCCGTCACCCTGTTTTTACCGCGCGGCGTCTACGGCCTGTTTCGTAAGGGAGAGAAATAATGCAGCCAGCCGAAGGACTTTTTACCCGCCAGTTGCCAGGCGATCGTTACCGCGACCAGACCGACCCGGTGCTGCAACTTGAGGCCATTAACGTCAATTTCGACGGGTTTCAGGCGCTGACCGACCTGTCGTTAAATATCGGCGTGGGCGAATTACGCTGCGTGATTGGCCCCAATGGCGCCGGTAAAACCACCCTGATGGACGTCATCACCGGCAAGACGCGGCCACAAAGCGGGCGGGCGGTGTATGACCAGTCAATCGATCTCACGGCGCTGGATCCTGCGGCGATCGCCCGTCAGGGCATTGGCAGAAAATTCCAGAAACCCACGGTGTTTGAAGCGCTGACGGTATGGGAAAACCTGGAACTGGCCATGAAGTGTGATAAATCCGTGTGGGCAAGCCTGCGGGCTAAGCTCAGCGGCGAACAGGCTGACCGCATCGACGAGATGCTGGTGTTGTTACGTCTGAGCAGCGAGCGAGACAGACGTGCAGGGCTGCTTTCCCACGGGCAAAAACAGTTTCTGGAAATCGGCATGTTACTGGTTCAGGACCCGCATTTATTACTGCTCGACGAACCTGCCGCCGGGATGACGGATGCTGAAACCGAATACACGGCGGAGCTGTTCAGGACGCTGGCGGGTAAACATTCGCTGATGGTGGTTGAGCATGATATGGGCTTTGTGGAAACCATTGCCGACCACGTGACGGTGCTGCACCAGGGGCGGGTGCTGGCGGAAGGATCGCTTCGCGAAGTGCAGGCCAACGAGCAGGTGATTGAAGTGTATCTGGGGCGCTAAGGAGCATTAATGTTACAGGTCAACGAACTGAATCAGTATTACGGCGGAAGCCATATTCTGCGCGGCGTGAGCTTTGAAGCGGTTACGGGAGAAGTCACCTGCCTTTTAGGCCGCAACGGCGTGGGGAAAACCACGCTGCTGAAATGCCTGATGGGGCTGATTCCGGCCAAAACGGGCGAGGTGCTGTGGCAGGGGAAGAAAATCACGCACAGCAAACCCCATCAGCGCGTGCAGTCAGGCGTGGCGTATGTGCCGCAGGGGCGGGAGATCTTCCCGCGTTTAAGCGTTGAAGAAAACCTGCTCCTGGGGTTATCGCGCTTTTCTGCGCGCGAGGCGAAAAACGTCCCTGAGGAGGTCTGGCAGCTCTTTCCGGTGCTCAAAGAGATGAAACACCGCCGGGGCGGCGATCTTTCCGGTGGGCAACAGCAGCAGCTGGCTATTGGCCGTGCGCTGGCGAGCCGCCCGCAATTGCTTATCCTGGACGAACCAACCGAAGGCATTCAGCCATCGGTGATAAAAGAGATTGGCCAGGTGATCCGCCAGCTGGCTGACCGGGGCGATATGGCCATTCTGCTGGTTGAACAGTTTTACGATTTTGCCGCTGAACTGGCCGACAGCTATTTGCTGATGTCGCGCGGAACCATCATTCAGCGTGGTCGTGGCGAAAATATGGAGCAGGAGGGCGTTCGCGGACTGGTTGCGATCTGAAATGTTATAATATAACATTCTCATTCTTATAAAACGGAGTGAGGGTATTGTTTTGTCTGCACATATTGGAAAATTTGCAATGACTCTGGGGGCGCTGCTGGTCAGCGGCCAGCTTTTTGCCCATTCACATGGTCACCAGATGACGGAAGCCGAACAGCAGGCGGCAAATGGCGTTTTTGCTGACAAAGATGTGAAGGACCGAAAATTGTCCGACTGGGACGGCGTCTGGCAGTCTGTCTATCCGTTCCTGCTGGACGGTTCGCTGGATCCGGTCTTTAAACAGAAAGCCGCAAAAGATAAAAGCAAATCGTTCGACCAGGTCAAAGCGTATTACCGCACGGGCTACGCCACGGATGTCGACAGCATCGGCATTGAAAATAACGTCATGGAGTTCCACAAAGGCAGAGAGGTCAGCAGCTGTCACTACGACTACAGCGGATACAAAATCCTGACTTACGCATCAGGCAAGAAAGGTGTTCGCTATCTGTTTGAGTGTAAGGATGCCAGCAGCAGCGCGCCGAAGTTTGTCCAGTTTAGCGATCACATCATCGGGCCAAAATCGTCCTCGCATTTCCATATCTTTATGGGCAACACCTCCCACGAGGCGCTGCTGAAAGAGATGGATAACTGGCCAACCTATTATCCTAACGAGATGTACAAAGATCAGGTGGTAGACGAGATGTTGCACCACTAGAATTTGCTGTTGCCGGGTGTCGGCTACGCCTTACCCGGCCTACAGGCTACCACGCTAGCGTCACTTTTCACGCTCATCCCGCGCAGGATCATCAGCCAGGCCACCACAATCGCCGCCATCATAATGGCAAACAGTGACCAGTGCGGCAGGTTAGTCAGGATAATACCGGTGATCATCGGGTTTGCCGCCGCGCCCAGCCAGCCCAGCGCTTGCGCTGAGAAATAGCTCGCCTTCATCCCTGGCGGGGCAATGTTATCAATCAGCATGTATTCACCGGGTGCATAAATAATCTCACCCAGCGTAAAGATCCCTGCGGCGATCCCCCAGTAAACAAGGTTCTCGCCAGAGAACATGAACCCGCCGAGACCGAGCACAAAAAAAAGTGTGCCAACCGCCATTAACGGGCGAATGTTCGCCGCCGACAGCTTGCGCCCGATGGCATATTGCAGCGTCACCACCACGGCGGCATTCACCGGTAATACTACCGCAACCACATTCTGCGCAAAATCGCTGTCGGCGTTAGCGGCCAGCACGTACTGGGAAATACAGGTAGCGAATGAACCGCCCACGTAGGAGGCGAGCAGGCCGGAAAGCGTATACCACATCAGCGCCCGGTCTTTCAGCAGGATTGAGGGTTGCCACGGCGTGGTCTCCTGCGGCGTGTCAGAGGCAATGCTTCTCTGGACGTAAAACTGAATAAAGACCAGCGGCAGCGCGGCGCAAATCGCAGCCAGCCAGAACGGCAGTTGCAGGCTGTACATCACAAGCCAGGTACCAATCGGCGGCCCGACAGTCCAGCCGATGTTGAGAAAACTGTAGTTCAGCGAGAACACGCGGGCCTTTTCGCTTGATGTCAGCACATCGGCAAACCAGGCTTTCAGCACCGTTGAGAAAACCGAGTAGGCGCAGTTGATAAGCGAGAAGAACAGCACCACCAGGGTGACGTTATCCACCAGCGGGATCGCCACAAAGCCCACAATAAAGGCCGTAATGGAGATCAACATGTAGCGTTTCTTATCGAATTTATCCGCCAGGATGCCAAATCCCATGCTGAACACCACGCCGATAGTCAGCGCCACGGTCAGTGCATAACCGATATTCTCCACGCTCATGTTATACATACGCGTCAGATAGATGGTCATAAACGGCAGCGTAGCCCCACGACCGATGGTTAATAACAATGACGATGCCAACAGCGCTGCGGTTGAGCGCCTGAGAGATGGTTTCATATTCCTGCCCGACATTAGCTTATGTTTTATTGTTGTGTCTTATCAGGATTATCACGCCATAAGGGGCTTGTATAGCACCTAATTTATCCGTAAGTGCTTCCACTGACTGCCAGAATTAATGATCTTTTCCTCCGTGCTTTTTTTCGTTACCTTGAATCTGTTTACAAAAATTTAATAATCAGGGGCAGGGTATGACGCGTAAAGACGGGCTACTGGCGTTGCTGGTAGTGGTAGTGTGGGGGCTAAATTTCGTTGTAATCAAAGTCGGTTTGCACAACATGCCGCCATTAATGCTGGCGGGGTTGCGCTTTCTGCTGGTGGCCTTCCCGGCAATCTTCTTTGTTGCCCGTCCTAAAATCCCGTTTACCTTATTGCTGGGTTACGGCCTGACCATCAGCTTTGGCCAGTTCGCCTTTCTGTTCTGCGCCATCAAATTCGGGATGCCCGCCGGGCTGGCATCGCTGGTGCTCCAGGCGCAGGCCTTCTTCACCATTATCCTCGGTGCCTTTGTCTTTGGCGAACGGTTGCAGGCCAAGCAGTTGGCGGGGATTACCCTTGCCGTGTTTGGCGTGCTGGTGCTGGTTGAGGCCAGCCTTAACGGGCAGCATGTGGCGTTGCTTGGTTTTATGCTGACCCTGGCGGCGGGGCTGAGCTGGGCCTGCGGTAATATTTTCAATAAGCTGATTATGCAGCACGAAGCACGACCGCCGGTGATGTCGCTGGTGGTCTGGAGTGCGCTGATCCCTGTCATTCCGTTTATGGTGGCGTCGGCTATTTTGGATGGCCCGGCCGTCATGCTGGATAGCCTGGTGAATATCGACCTGACCACGATTTTGTCGCTGGTCTACCTGGCCTTTGTGGCCACCATTATTGGTTATGGTATCTGGGGATCGTTACTTGGCCGCTACGAAACCTGGCGTGTGGCGCCGCTCTCTTTGCTGGTTCCGGTGGTCGGTATTGCCAGTGCCGCAGTGTTGCTGGGGGAGAAACTCAGTGCGTTGCAGCTGCTTGGTGCGGTGCTGATTATGGCGGGGCTGTATATCAATGTGTTTGGCTTGCGATTACGCCGGGCGACGCAGGTGAGAAATTAACGCTAAAAAAAGCCCCGCGTCAGCGGGGCAAAACGAATCAGTGGTCGCGCTGGTTGTAATACGGCACGCCTAATTCGTCGGATTTGTCGCTACCAGCACCCATGTGGTTGAAATCAAAAGGTGACTGGTTATTGGCAGAGGGCATGATCATCGCATCGCGATTGTTCTGCTGAGCTGCCTGTGGGGTTTGCTCCGCGAAGGTCTGGCTGGAGACAAGCACCAGCAAGGCGAGGGCGGCGGAGACGGTGAATTTCATGATTTCCTCGGTTACGTCTTAAAGGCGATGGTTAGCTTTATTCATTCAGCTGCAATGTTTCAGCGGAAACAGATAGCGGGATTCACCCGGCATACTGGTGATTCGGTACTTATGAGGCGGCACGTCGAAGTAGTTCTTAAACGTACGCGTTAAGGTCTGTTGCGATTCAAACCCATACCGCTCCGCCAGATAAAGGATCGGTTCATTGCTTTCTTTGAGCTTCTGGGCAATTTCCGTCAGCTTGCGGCTGCGAATGTATTGTCCTAATGAATGACCGGTCTCTTTTTTAAACATCCGTTGCAGGTGCCATTTTGAGTAACCTGAACGCTCTGACACTTTCTCAAGGGAGAGCGGCGATTCCAGGTTATCTTCGATCCAGTCCAAAATGCTATGAATAGTGATAGCGTCAGTATTGCGTCTGGACATCGTCATACCTCTTTCTGTATTACGGCAGTATTTTCTTAAGCAAGTGCTCAAGCGTTGCCACTTCATCCGCCGTTAAGTTTTTTGTTAGTTCCTGGTGCGTTGTTTGTCCTACTAATTGATGACATTGCTCACACATCGCCGCGCCGTCGCTGGTCAGTTTCACCAGTACGCCGCGTTTGTCATTCGGGTTAGGGCTTCGTTCTATCCATCCTTTGCAGACGAGTCGATCCAGCATTCGAGTCAGGGCACCGAGATCTACAGAGAGCACCTTTTTCAGCTCTACCGGCGTGATACACACTTCGCAGCGAATGGAACACAGCACTTTGAACTGTGTTGCGGTGATATCCAGCGGAGACAGGTATTCATTAAGCAGGCGATCTTTTTTCTGATTAACCATATGAATAAGACGACCCAGCGGAATAATTTCGTTAAAGAGATCACTGGTGCTTTTCACAATGGTTGCCCTGGCAAGTAGTTAGTCACGGCAGATATTATTGCTCAGGCAAGTATAAGTCAACTGAATGAATCAGCCGATGCCACGAATTGCTAAAACGTTTCATGAACTTTTTTTTGGGGCTTTCAAATCAAAAACATAACTGATAGTTATGATTCAGCAGCGAAAATAATCCTTACGTTGTGCCAATGGCTGAAACGGCCAGTTTCACCCTATAATTGCCGTGTTGAATTATGGATAAGGACGACGACGCACTATGTTGGATTTGATTAAAGCAATTAGTCTTGGGCTGGTGGTCTTGCTGCCGCTGGCTAACCCGTTGACGACGGTTGCGCTGTTTTTAGGGCTGGCAGGGAATATGAACAGTGCAGAGCGCAATCATCAGTCGATGATGGCTTCTGTATACGTTTTTGCGATCATGATGGTTGCGTATTACGCCGGACAACTGGTGATGAACACCTTCGGGATCTCGATTCCGGGTCTGCGTATTGCGGGTGGGCTGATTGTTGCGTTTATCGGTTTTCGGATGCTGTTCCCGGCGCAAAAAGCGCATGAGTCGCCGGAAGCTAAAAGTAAATCCGAGGAGCTGGAAACGGAACCTTCCGCCAACATTGCCTTTGTCCCTTTAGCGATGCCAAGCACCGCCGGGCCAGGGACGATAGCCATGATCATCAGTTCTGCCTCAACGGTGCGTGACGGCGCTACTTTCCCGGACTGGGTTATCACTGTGGCACCGCCAATCATCTTTGCGCTTATCGGGATTATTGTGTGGGGTTCTTTGCGCAGTTCTGGCGCGATTATGCGTTGGGTGGGCAAGGGCGGTATTGAAGCTATTTCTCGTCTGATGGGCTTCCTGCTGGTCTGTATGGGCGTGCAGTTTATTATTAACGGCGTGCTGGAAATTATTAAGACCTATCATTGATGTTTTGCCCGGCGGCGGGTTGCTTGCACGGGCCTACGGGTTTTGTAGGCCGGGTAAGGCGAAGCCGCCACCCGGCACAAACAAATGTCACCCATGCTGGCCTTGTTCTTCCATCGCCACCGGCCATTTGCGGAAAATCAAAACCGACCAGATAAACGCCGCCAGCGCCGGGATTGCGCCAATATAACCAATCGACGCCATCGAAAAGTGCAGGCTTATCTGATTGCCCACCAGCGCACCTGCACCGATCCCAATGTTAAATATCCCGGAGAAAAGCGCCATGGCCACGTCGGTGGCGTCGGGCGCAAGCGCCAGAACTTTAACCTGCATTCCCAGACCGATAATCATGATCGCCACGCCCCAGAAAATGCTCAGTACGGCAAGATGCATTTCGCTGTCTGCCGCGGGCATCAGCAGAAGCAGGCACGCCAGCAGCAGCCCAATGGCACTGCTCACCAGCAGCGACGCGTGCTGATTACCCAGTTTCCCGAACAGCACGCTACCGATGATGCCTGCGCCCCCCAGGATCAGCAGTAACACGGTGGCAAAGTTTGCACTAAAACCGGCCACGGTCTGCACAAACGGTTCGATATAGCTGTAGGCCGTATAGTGTGCCGTTACCACCACCACGGTGAGCAAATAGATACTCATCAGCGCAGGACGGCGGAACAGCAGCGGCAGGCTTTTCAGTGAACCCGAGTGTTCGCTTGGCATTTTTGGCAGCAGTTTGATCAGGCACAGCAGCGTAACCAGGGCGCCTACGCCAATGGCGAAGAAGGTGGTTCGCCAGCCAAAGTATTGCCCCACCACACGGCCAATCGGCAAGCCTAAAACCATCGCCAGCGCGGTACCGGTTGCGATCAGGCTTAACGCCTGGGCGCGCTTACCGGCAGGGGCGAGTCGGATGGCTAACGAGGCGGTGATTGACCAGAAGACCGCGTGGGCAAAGGCAATCCCGATGCGGCTTATCACCAGCACGGTAAAGTTCCAGGCCATAAACGACAGCACGTGGCTGGCGATAAATAAGGCGAACAACCCAATCAGCAGTTTGCGCCGCTCCATCTGGCTGGTCAGCAGCATAAACGGCAGCGACATCATGCCTACCACCCAGGCGTAAATGGTTAGCATGATGCCAACCTGAGCGGTTTCCATCTGGAAACTCTCCGCGATGTCGGACAACAGCCCAACGGGGACAAATTCAGTGGTATTAAAGATAAACGCTGCGATGGCAAGCGTGACCACACGTAGCCACGCGACTTTGCGGGAAACTGTGTTTGTTGTCATAGGGATGTCTGGGACCGTTGCCTGGAGGATGTGACGGGGATCTTAAAGTGTTAAACGGCTAAAACTCAATCATTATGTGACTCAGTTCTCAAAATTTACCTTATGACAGCGGTAGCGACGGCGGGTGTTTTCATTGAATATAAGGAACAGCACAACAAAAACAGGGGGTAAGACAATGCAGGAGATTGATTTTTATCTGGTTGATGCGTTCAGCGATACCGCGTTTGGGGGCAATCCGGCGGCAGTCTGCCCGTTAAAGGAGTGGCTGCCGGATGAGACGTTACTCAAAATGGCGCAGCAGCATAACCAGTCGGAAACCGCGTTTTTTGTGTGCAGCAAGGGCGGCATCGAACTTCGCTGGTTCACCACCGTAACGGAGGTCAATCTCTGTGGTCATGCAACGCTCGCCAGCGCATATGTCTTGTTTAACGAACTGGGTTACCCCGATTCACGTATTCATTTTGATACCGCCTCTGGCCGGCTGACCGTCAGCCGCGACGGTGACTGGATGACGCTGGATTTCCCGGCCTGCCCAACCGAAGCACAAACTCCGCCGCCAGAGTTGCTTTCGGCGCTTGGGATAAGCCACTATGTTGAAGCGCGCAAAGGCCGGGCCTGGGTCATTGTGCTGGAAAACCAACAGCAGGTGGAAGCGGTCGCACCGGACATCTCAGCGATGACGCCAGGTGAACATAAGGTGGCCGTTACCGCACGCGGCAACGGGCAATACGATTTTGTCAGCCGCTTTTTCTCGCCGGGCGTTGCCGTCTGGGAAGATCCAGTCACCGGCTCATCGCACACCATGCTTATCCCGTACTGGAGCGAGAGGCTGGGGAAAACCTCACTGTTCGCCCGCCAGATATCAGCCCGCGGCGGTGATGTCCGCTGTGAGCTGAACGGGCAACGCGTACTGATGGGCGGCCAGGCGTCGCTCTATCTGAAAGGCACCGTATTTTTGCGCTAAGAACATATAACAACAGGGGAAGAGACAATGCAGGAAATTGATTTTTATCTGGTAGATGCCTTTAGTGACACCTCCTTTGGCGGCAACGCAGCAGCCGTTTGCCCGCTGGAAGCGTGGTTGCCGGACGAAACGCTGCTCAGGATGGCGCAACAACACAACCAGTCGGAAACCGCGTTCTTTGTGCACACGGATGACGGATTCGAACTGCGCTGGTTCACCACGCTGGACGAGATTAACCTCTGTGGGCACGCCACGCTGGCGGCCGCCCATGTCATTTTTGAATATCTCAACTATCCGCATACGGAAATAAAATTCTCCACCCGTTTTGTTGGCAACCTGACGGTAAAACGTCACGGTGACTGGCTGACACTGAACTTCCCGGCATGGTCTACGGAGGTGGTAGACAACCCACCGGCGTTACTCCTCAGCGCGCTGGGTATCAGCAGTGCAAAAGAGGTGCGTGTAGGGCGTGATTACATGGTGGTGCTGGAAAACCAGCAGCAGGTGGAGTCCTTGACGCCGGATATCCCGGCGATGATCCCGCTGGATAAAATGGTCTGCATCACCGCGCCGGGTGACCAGTATGATTTTGTCAGCCGTTTCTTCTGCCCGGGAGAAGGGGTGCCGGAAGATCCGGTGACCGGTTCAGCGCACAGCATGTTAATCCCGTACTGGAGCGAGAAACTGGGCAAAACCCAGTTAAACGCCCGCCAGGTATCCCGGCGGGGCGGGGATTTGCGCTGCGAATTGCAGGGCGATCGTGTGTTGATTGGCGGACAGGCCACGCTGTATCTGAAAGGCCGTATTTATCTGCGCTAACTGAGTGATGCTCCGCCCGTCATCCCTGTTTTCTGGTCAGGGCAGACGGGCGATATTGTTTTTAATCACCTCAACAGAGTGGCGGAATTTGGCCTGTTCTTCTTCCGCCAGCTGCAATTCAATAATCTGCTGCACGCCGCCCTGTGCCAGCACCGCAGGCACGCCAATCGCCACACCGTCTACGCCATACTCTCCATCCAGAATGCAGGAGATCGCCAGCGCGCGGTGGCTGCCGGTAAAAATGTTGCGGCAAATCTCGGCAATGGTCCCGGCGATCCCGTATTCCGTGCATCCCTTGCGGTTGTAAATCTCAAACCCCAGCTTGCGGACTTTTTCCGCCAGTTGCTCTTTATCGAGCGCTTTCCCGGTATGACGCTGGTAGACCCCGGCAATGGGGGAACCGTAAACCGACGAGTGCGACCAGACCGGGAACTGGGTATCCCCATGTTCGCCAAGGATAAAGGCATCAATACTTTGCGCCCCGATATCCAGCTCCTGCGCCAGTGTGCGGCGAAGACGGGTGGTATCCAGCCACACGCCGGTGCCGATAACCTGGTTGCGCGGCAGGCCAGACAGCTTCCACACCTGCCAGGTAATGATGTCGCATGGATTGGTGGCAATCAGGAAAATGCCCTTAAAGCCGTTTTCCATCATCTGCGGGACAATGCTTTTCACAATACGCGCGGTACTGCTCAGTTCATCAAGACGGGTTTGCCCCGGTTTCAGCGCACCGCCCGAAACGGTGATCACCGCGATATCGACATCGGCACACTCGCTGGCATCACGGGTTGAAATCGTCATCATCCCCGGCATATAGGCGGCTGCATCGCTGAGATCCTGCGCATGGCCCTGAGCCCGCTCGCGGTTCAAGTCGACGAGGATCAGCTCTTCACAAATGTTCTGGTTGAGCAGGGCATAGGCTGCGGAGGCACCCACGTTTCCTGCACCAATAATCATCACTTTCCGGGCTTTGGTATTCATTCGTATTCCACTGTGATTTAACGGCTTCTGTACACAAAATTACTGCCGGACGGGGTGGCGTGCAACAGGTGAAGAGACGCATAAGTTAATCCTATGAAGCACCCTTAAGTGGCTGGGCTATTTTGAAATAAAGATGAAATAAAAAGATAAGGAACCGGCTATGTACTCTATTACCTCTGAATCGTCACACCATCCTGACATCATCAATCTGATTGCGGCGCTTGATCGTTATCAGAGCGAACTCTATCCGGCGGAGAGCAACCATCTGCTTGATTTATCAGAACTGACTGAAGAAAACCTGATCCTGATGGTCATTCGCGACCAGCAGCTGACGGCCGTGGGGTGCGGTGCGGTGGTGCTCAACGGTGACGGCACCGGCGAAATGAAACGGGTGTACATTGATCCAACCCATCGTGGGCAACATCTTGGGGAAACGCTGCTGGCCGCGCTGGAAGATGAGGCGTTAAGCCGCCACTGCCATACCGTGCGGCTGGAAACGGGGATCAAACAACATGCGGCGGTGCGGCTTTATGAGCGCTGCGGCTACGAAATGCGCCCGCCGTTTGCCCCTTATACTGCCGATCCCCTGAGCCTGTTTATGGAGAAGGCGCTGGTGGTTGACGTTCGTTTAGCAGCGCTATAAACGCCTCCAGCTGGCGGGTCATTGCGCCGCGCCGCCACACCAGCCAGGTGGTGAGCCAGCGCCAGTTTTCCGCCAGCGGCCATGCCTCAACCTGATGATGTCCCGGCATACTTTCCAGCATTGAACGGGGCATCAGTGCAATACCTGCGCCAGCGATAACGCAGGCCAGCATCCCGTGATAGGACTCCATCTCATGAATACGCCCGGGCATCGCCCGGTCGGCATGGAACCAGCTTTCCAGATGCCGTCTGTAAGAGCAGTTGGCGCGAAATGCATACACATCACGGCCGCTCACCTCGGTGGCCCGCGACACCTCAGGATGACCCGCCGCGGCAACCAGCATCATCTCTTCCCGGTATACCGGCATTCCTTCCAGCTCAGGGTGCGATAGCGGTCCGTCGACAAAGGCGGCGCTCAGCGTGCCCTCCAGAACACCGTCAATCATGGTCCCGGATGGCCCGGTAGAGAGGGCAAACTGAATGCGCGGGTAGCGCTGGTTAAACTGGGCCAGACTTTCCGGGATGCGCACGGCGGCGGTGCTTTCCAGCGCGCCAAGCGCAAATAATCCCTGAGGCTCATCGCCCGCCACGACCATGCGCGCTTCGTCAACCAGCGCCAGGATCTGCTTACTGTATCGCAGGAAGTTATGCCCCGCGGGGGAAAGCCGCAGGCGCTGGCTCTCACGAATAAACAGCTCAACGCCCAGATCCGCTTCAAGCTGACGGATACGGGTGGTGAGGTTAGACGGTACGCGATGCACCTTTTGCGCGGCCTGGGTAATGCTGCCGGTCTGCGCAACGGCGTTAAACATTTCAAGCTGAGTTAAGTCCATGCCATTCTCGATTCGTGAATAAGGTGGTTAGTATTATTCATTTTTAAGAAATAGCAGAGTGGGCCACAATGAATCAACTGTTATTGCATGGAGATAATCATGACTCATTCACCTGCCACACATGCGCTGTCTGTTAATCCGGCCACCGGCGAAACCCTGGCGGCTTATCCGTGGGCATCGCAAGATGACGTTGACCAGGCGATTGCGCTGGCTGACGCTGGTTTCCGTCAATGGCGCACCGAAACGGTCGCGCACCGTGCGCAAAAACTGCGTGACTTAGGTGCAGCACTTCGCCAGCGCGCCGAAGAGATGGCGCAAATGATGTCCCGCGAGATGGGTAAGCCGATTGCTCAGGCTCGCGGTGAAGTGACCAAATCAGCCAACCTTTGCGACTGGTACGCCGAACATGGCCCGGCAATGCTGAAAGCGGAAGCCACTCAGGTAGAAAACCATAACGCGGTCATTGAATATCGTCCGCTGGGGCCGATCCTGGCCGTGATGCCGTGGAACTTCCCGCTCTGGCAGGTTCTGCGGGGAGCGGTACCCATTCTGCTTGCCGGTAACAGCTATCTGCTGAAACACGCCCCGAACGTGCTCGGCTCGGCTTCGCTTATTGGCGACATTTTTGCCGATGCCCGCTTCCCGCAGGGGGTGTTTGGCTGGGTTAATGCCACCAATGAGGGGGTAAGCCAGGCGATTAACGATCGTCGTATTGCGGCCGTAACCGTAACCGGCAGCGTGCGTGCCGGGGCGGCGATTGGTGCGCAGGCAGGGGCGGCCCTGAAAAAATGCGTGCTGGAGCTGGGGGGATCGGATCCCTTTATTGTCCTGAACGACGCGGATATGGATCTGGCGGTGAAAGCGGCGGTGGCCGGGCGGTATCAAAATACCGGACAGGTGTGCGCGGCGGCGAAGCGCTTTATCGTGGAAGAGGGCATTGCCGATGCCTTTACCCAACGTTTTGTTGCAGCCACGGCTGCGCTGAAGATGGGCGCACCAGATCAAGACGAAAACTATGTCGGCCCGATGGCGCGTTACGATCTGCGTGATGAGCTGCATCAGCAGGTTCTGGCCTCCCTTGCCGAAGGCGCAACGCTTCTGCTGGGCGGTGAGAAAATCGCGGGTGAGGGTAACTATTACGCTCCGACGGTACTGGGCAATGTTACCCCTGAAATGACCGCGTTTCGTCAGGAGCTGTTTGGCCCGGTGGCCGCCATTACGGTGGCGAAAGATGCTGCTCATGCCCTGGCGCTCGCCAACGACAGCGACTTTGGTTTGTCTGCGACGGTATTTACCAAAAGCGATGCACTGGCTGAAACATTCTCCCGTGAGCTGGAGTGCGGCGGCGTGTTTATCAATGGCTATAGCGCCAGCGATGCCCGCGTGGCCTTTGGTGGCGTGAAGAAAAGCGGTTTCGGGCGTGAGCTTTCTCACTTCGGTTTGCACGAGTTTTGTAATGTGCAGACGGTGTGGAAGGATCGCGTCTAATTTAATCAATACTTTATCAAGCCGGGCAGGTATTATCGCCGCCCGGTAATTCCTGCCCTCTGTCATTTTTCTGCAATGGTTCTGTCATTTTCGTTTCGTAGACTCCTTCGCGTCTAAGGTATTGTTACAGAAGAAAATTATGAACCTAACGCAAATTTTTCGCCGTATTGCGCAGCGCATCATTCCACGTCAGTTTGGATTGCTGGCCGGCATCTTTTGTATTATTGGGCTTTTCTCCGCACTGCAACTCTCCTCTTCATTCCTGCTTACCGCCTCTCTTCGCGAGGCGCAGCGTAACGAACAGCATAATCAGCTGGCCTGGCAGCAACAGGGAAAGCTGGATCAGGCGCGCGTGTCGTTGCTGGCCGCCAGCGATTTGCTGAACCGCTCGGGCGTGTACTTTATGCAGGATAAAGAGACGGGCTCAGACGGCAGCTGGCACAGCCTGATGGATGAAGCGCAAAAGGCGCTCGATGCATCCCAGCAGGCGTGGAAAGCATGGCTGGCGTTAAACCCGCCGAAAGATGAGGCGCTGGTGAACAGCTATCAGCTTTTCTACGGCGCCATCAAAGAGCAGGCCGAAGGGCTTATCAAAACCAATTCCATCGATGCCTTTTTCGCGGTGCCTGCGCAGGCCTTTCAGACCGATTTCAACGATAACTATGCCCGCTACCAGCAGATAAGCGAAAAGCAGGCCACAGAGGGGCGACAATCCTTAATGGAGCGCCTGTCCGGGTTACAAACGTTGTTCCTGTTTGCCCCGCTGGTGCTGCTGGCAATTGTTATTGTGGTCTGGTTTGGCATGGCGAAGTGGGTCATTACCCCGCTGCGTCGTCTGATTGGCCATATTAATCAGCTTGCGGCGGGAGACTTGTCTGCCAGTCCGCCGGGTGTGACACGCTTTAACCGTGAAATAGGGCAACTGGGCGACAGCATTTTCACCATGCAGCAGGGATTACAGCAGCTGGTCACCCAGGTGAGTGAGGCTACCACCTCAATGGTTGAGAATATTGGTTCGCTTGCGCAGGGTAATCAGAAGCTGTATCAGCAGTCGGCTCGCCAGGCAAAAGAGCTGGAAGAGGTGACGGCGCATATTGCCTCGCTGGAAACCCATGTCGAGGGCAATACAGGTTATGCGAAGCTTGCCAGTTCACGGGCTGACGAAGCGCGGGAAGCGGCAGCCGGCGGCGACCAGATGATGTCCACGGTCAACGCCTCAATGCAGGCGATCGTTGAACGATCGTCAGAAATGCGCGGGATCGTCTCCATGATCGACAACGTGGCGTTTCAGACAAACATTCTGGCGCTGAATGCGGCCATAGAGGCGGCTCATGCGGGTAATCAGGGGCGGGGCTTTGCTGTGGTGGCCAGAGAAGTGGGATTACTCGCGCGTAAAAGCAGCCATTCGACCCAAACAATTCAGGAGCTGATTAACCACTCCTTGCAGGGGATAGAAGACGGTTCTAAAGCAGTGACCCGTCTTGAGGATAATCTGCAGCAGGTGACCGGGCTGGTGGGGAATTTAAGCAGTTTGCTGAATGATATCTCGGCGGCCACCATGAGCCAGGGGGAGAGTATTCATCTGATGACCCGTCAGCTTCAGGCGCTGAACCAGGTTTCACGTCAGACGGATGTGCTGGTGTCTGATGCGTCACAGGCTTCCGATCGTTTGCATCAGGAATCCGACATTTTACTCCAGGCGGTATCGCGTTTTCGTCTTCCTGCCTGACGCGATTGATAAGCCTCTGTTATACTCGCAGCCCGTTTTAGCCTGAGGGCAAGGAGCAAAGTGTGGCTGCGGTCATCCATAATGAGATGCTGGAAGAGATTCTGGCGCAGGTTCGTCCATTGCTGGGCCAAGGAAAGGTTGCCGACTATATTCCGGCGCTGGCATCGGTCAGCGGCAATAAACTCGGCATCGCTATTTGTACAGTGGATGGACAGCGCTATCAGGCCGGAGACGCCACAGAACGCTTCTCTATCCAGTCGATTTCGAAAGTGCTGAGTCTGGTGGCGGCAATGCGCCAGTACGACGAAGAGGAGATCTGGCAGCGCGTGGGTAAGGATCCGTCCGGACAGCCCTTTAACTCACTGCTTCAGCTGGAAATTGAACACGGCAAACCGCGTAACCCCTTTATCAATGCCGGGGCGCTGGTGGTGTGCGATATGCTGCAAAGCCGCCTGAGCGCGCCGCGTCAGCGAATGCTCGAAATTGTCCGTTTGCTCTGTGGTGTGCAGGATATTACCTACGATCCCGTTGTGGCCCGCTCTGAGTTTGAGCACTCTGCCCGCAACGCCGCCATTGCCTGGCTGATGAAATCCTTCGGCAATTTCCATAATGATGTTGCAACGGTTCTGCAAAATTACTTTCATTATTGTGCGTTGAAAATGAGCTGTGTCGAACTGGCCCAGACGTTTTTGTTCCTGGCACATCAGGGATACGCATCGCATCTGTCTCAGGAAGTGGTTTCGCCAATGCAGGCGCGTCAGATTAACGCCTTGATGGCGACCAGCGGTATGTACCAGAACGCAGGGGAATTCGCCTGGCGCGTTGGCCTGCCGGCAAAATCCGGTGTGGGCGGTGGCGTAGTAGCGATAGTGCCGCATGAGATGGCGATTGCCGTCTGGAGCCCGGAGCTGGATGAAACGGGTAACTCGCTGGCGGGCGTGGCGGTACTGGAGCAACTCACGCAGCGACTGGGGCGTTCCGTGTACTGATGTCGACACTGGATCCGTTATTCACCCGGCTGGCGCGTTCCACATTTCGTTCGCGCTTTCGCCTGGGGCCTAAAGATCGGCAATATTGCTGGGATAAAGGTGCTGACACCATTGACCAGCACGCCGCGGACTTTGTTGCTAAACGACTGGCGCCCGCTTATCCGGCAAATGACGGAAAACAAACGCCCATGCGCGGTCATCCGGTGTTTATCGCGCAACATGCAACCGCAACCTGTTGTCGGGGGTGCCTGGAAAAATGGCACCATATTCCGCAGGGCGTAGTACTTAATGCAGAGCAACAACAATATATTGTCGGCGTAATTCATCACTGGCTGGTATTGCAGATGAACCCCCAAAATTGACGAGTTATTATCCGGTTCTATATGTGCTATAGATGGATGTTAGGTTATTCCCGTTCATGCTGAAGACCACAAATAATTGCGACAGGCAATTATATGGATTGATATTTAATGTCCTCTGCAACCGCATCGTTCAAGCTTTTTCGTCCAGATAGCCCTCTGCGAAATGCGGTGGGAATATTCGTACTCACCACGTTGTTTTATTTTGTGGGGGCAGAGTTACGCCTGGTGGAAGCGTTATCTCTCTTCTGGCCGCTGAATGGCGTGATGGCGGGGGTATTTGCCCGTTACGTGTATCTTAATCGTCTGCATTATTACGCGGTGTCGTATGTCGCCATGCTGATGTACGACGCGGTCACCACCAGTTGGGGGATCGCGTCGGTGGTGATCAACCTGTCGAATATGGTCTTTATTGTGATCGTGGCCTTGCTGGTCCTGCGTGACAAGCGGCTGCTGAAGGGCAGACCCGACCCGATTAATGCCCTGCGATTGTTTAACTACTGCCTGATTGCGGCCGTGTTCTGCGCATTGTTGGGGGCGTTTGGTTCGGTCGGGATTGACAGCAAAACCTTCTGGCCACTGTTTGCTGACTGGTTTAGCGAGCAGTTTTCAACCGGGGTGTTGATTGTGCCTTGTATGCTGACGGTGAAAATGCCGCAGCGGTTTATCCCGTCCTGGCCCGCACCGGAAAAATGTTTACCGGTGCTGGCGCTGATCGTTTCGGTTGTGGCATCGGTTGTCATCGGCGGTGCCGGTAGCCTGGCTTTTCCGCTGCCTGCGCTTATCTGGTGTGCAGTGCGCTATTCGTTGCCTGCAACCTGCCTGCTGACCTTCCTGACGGGGGCCGTCGAAGTGATCCTGGTAGCAAACTCAATTATCAATATTGCCGTTGCAACGCCACTTTCCACGCCACTGATGTTCTCGGCACGCCTTGGTATCGCGACGATGGCTATCTGCCCGGTGATGGTTTCTGTCAGCGTGGCGGCTATTAATTCGTTGATTAAACAAGTTTCGCTACGTGCCGATTTCGATTTTCTGACCCATGTCTATTCCCGTTCGGGCCTGTATGAAGCGCTTAAGCGGGAAGAGACCCATCGCCATCCTCGTTACCTGACGGTGATGCTGCTGGATATCGATTACTTCAAGAGCATTAACGATAACTACGGTCATGAGTGCGGAGACAGGGTACTGGCGACCTTTGCCCAGAAAGTGCAAAAGGTCGTGGGTGAAGAAGGAATAGTGGCGCGCATGGGCGGCGAAGAGTTCGCGGTTGTGGTGAATTCCGGCGATGCCCGTAAAGGAGTTGAACTGGCCGAACGTATTAGAGTTTCGATAGCAAACCATCCGTTTGTCTGGCGGCAACAAACGCTGTTTATTACTGTGAGCATCGGTCTGGGGAGCGGTAAGTCGGAATCCTGGCAGCTGACAGAGGTCTTTACCCGACTGATGGCCGAGGCGGACGATTATCTGTATCGTTCGAAAAAAGCAGGGCGAAATCGTACCAGTGCACGTTTGTCAGACGATTTGATCGTGGCAGAACCTGAGAGTGGAACATAACCGGTGTAAGCGTAACCACATTAGGTAGAATGCGACATTGATGTTAACGATTCGCTGATAAATTGCTTGCTACGCATTTTTAAGCTCAATAAGATACCGCAAGAAATATATCGGAAAAATCGTGGCATGAACGGAACTGACAAACTCAGTAACAATCCTCGCTTACCAGGAAGTCGGTTTGTCAAACGTATGTACCTGATGCGTATTCTCGGTACATTGCTCTGTTTTATTCCGATCCTCTGCGTCTTGATCGAACATCAACGTTCAGTCTGGCTAATGATTCTCCTGGGGGCGAATGCCTTTGTCTGGCCGACGCTTGCCTGGTTTCGTTCGCGAAAATCACCGGTGCCTCTGGAGACGGAACATCAAAATCTGGTGTTTGATGCCGGCGCGGGGGGCTTCTGGATTGCCATGATGGCGGTCAACCCGCTGCCCTCGGTGGTGATTGCCACCATTTTGCTTGCCGACCGGCTTTCTGCGGGCGGTTTTACGCTGATGAAGAGAGCCGCCGCTGCGATGCTGGGTGTGTTTCTTGTGAGCTGGCTGACCCAGGGAATGGCGGTCGATCTGTTTGTCTCCCAGCGGACCATGTTCGCGACCTTACCCCTGATAGCCATTTACCTTATCGCCCTGAGCGTGCTCACCGACAGTATCGCGCTGCGTTTACGGATTAAAAGCCGTGAGCTTGAGCGGATCGCGATGATGGATCCGCTGCTGGATATCGCTAACCGGCGTTTGCTCGAAAAACGTATTGATAATGAGCTGAAGAAGCTTCAGCAGGCGTGCCGTGAATCGGCACTGATGTTTATCGACATCGACAATTTTAAGGACGTGAACGACCGGTTTGGCCACAAGGTGGGTGATGCCATGCTGGCGACCGTTTCACAAATATTGCATCTGGCGACACGGCCCGCCGACACCCCGGCGCGGCTGGGGGGCGACGAGTTTGTTATCCTGTTGCCCGATACCACCATCGATGAGGCCCATATCGTGGCAACACGCATTATGGAAGCCACCGCGATAATGAAAGATGTGGCGCAAGAGGCTGTGCATTGCACGCTCAGTATTGGTATAGCGTGTGCCACGCGCGACATGAGAAGCGTTACAGACTGGCTACAGGCCGCAGATAGCGCGCTTTATCAGGCCAAGCGTGAAGGCAAGAACAGAATATTCGCACACTGAAAATGTCTCTGTTTAGGCTACGCTTTTAAGAGAACTAAGCGTCAGGAGACAGTATGAAAGCACCTGAATTCCCTGCAAATGAAACGGAACGTCTGAACTCTCTGCGAGAGTCAGGGCTACTTGATATTGATGGCTCAGAAGCCTTTGACCGGTTAACCCGGCTGGCAAAGCGTTTCTTCCAGGTCCCGCTGGCGATGGTCAATGTGGTGGCCGAACACGAGCTGGTGGCCAGATCTATCGATGGCACAGCCAACTGCACTTATCCCCGCAATATCTCATTTTGCGGTCATACCATTCTGCACTCTGCGCCGCTGGTGGTGGCGGATACCCATCAGGATGAGCGTTTTGCCGATAATCCGCTGGTGACCGGGCAGCCGGGTATCCGGTTTTATGCCGGGATGCCACTGCGTCTACGCGATGGCGCCAGTGTGGGATCGCTGTGTCTTGTCGATTTTTCGCCGCGCGAGTTTTCAGAGACCGATCTTTCCGTGTTGAGCGACCTCGGCGCGCTGGTGGAGGATGAGTTTGCGGCCATCAGTGCGGCAACGACCGACGAACTGACCGGGTTATATAACCGTCGCGGGTTTAATCAGTTCGTCAATTTTGCGCTTTCTGTGGCCCGGCGCCGCGCAGAGCCGGTTACGCTGGGCTGGATCGATCTGGATCAGTTCAAACAGATTAACGACAGGTTTGGGCATGAAGAGGGCGATAAAGCGTTAACAGCAATGGCCGACCTTTTACGGGCGTCGTTCCGTGAGGCGGATCTGCTGGTGCGTTTTGGCGGCGATGAGTTCGCCGTGCTGTTCGCCGACACAGATGAGCAGGGGGCGTGGATTGCCATGCAGTATCTTACCGAGCAGGTTGCCCTGTATAACGAGCGCAAATTGCATCCCTGGGCGCTGAAGTTCTCCTGGGGCGTTAGCGAATTTGATCACAACCGCAACGATCAGCAGCAGTGGCTGAAAGATGCCGACGAGAAAATGTTCACCATGAAGCGTGAGCGGGGACATTCCCGCTAGCATAACAAAATCCTATGCTTGCGCGCATTGCGTTAAATTATTGTTAAATGCAAAGTGAGGGGACTCAACACAAGGAAATACAATGACAACCTCACTGACTCTCCGGTCACTCTCCCGGGATGACGTACTCGCGCATATTGATGCGCTGGCCGACATCCTCGAAAACTGCGTTAACGGCGGTGCTTCCGTCAGCTTTATGCTGCCATTTACCCACGAAAAAGCTCGCGCATTCTGGCTTGGCGTCGCGGAAAGCGTTGGCCGCCAGGAGCGCACCGTGCTGGCCTGTGCCGATGAGCAGGGTGAACTGATCGGTACGGTACAGCTGATAACCGATCAACCTGAAAACCAGCCTCACCGTGCGGATGTCGCGAAACTGCTGGTGCATGAGAAAGCGCGGCGTAAAGGCGCAGCGATGGCCCTGATGGAAGCTCTGGAAGCGGAGGCCAGAAAGCATGGTGTGTCGGTTCTTGTACTGGATACATCTACAGGTAGTGGCGCAGAGACGTTCTATGAGCGCGCGGGCTGGCAAAAAGTGGGTGAAATTCCGCGCTATGCCTTAATGCCTGACGGCACTATGACGGCTACTTCGGTGTTCTATAAATTCTTGTGATTATTTTTCACAATTGCTTCATGAATTGATCAAAACAGGGGTCATGGTCGAAAAGTTTTGATAAGTTATTACACCAATCTTATCAGGCTGTATGACTAATCAAAAAGGACCCCATTGTGAACACACTCAACCGTCGTGATTTCCCCGGTGCTCTCTACCCAGAACGTATCATTCAGTTTGGTGAAGGCAACTTCCTGCGCGCCTTCGTAGACTGGCAAATCGACCTGCTTAACGAACATACCGATCTTAACTCTGGCGTGGTGATTGTCCGCCCAATCAAGAGCGATTTCCCGCCGTCACTGAGCACTCAGGATGGTCTGTACACCACCATTATTCGTGGCCTGAACGAGCAGGGCGAAGCCGTAAGCGATGCGCGTCTTATCCGCTCTGTTAATCGCGAACTCAGCGTTTACGACCAGTACGATGAGTTTCTGAAGTTGGCGCACAACCCGGACATGCGTTTTGTGTTCTCTAACACCACGGAAGCAGGCATCAGCTACCATGCGGACGACAAGTTCGACGATGCTCCGGCCGTGAGCTACCCGGCGAAGCTGACGCGCCTGCTGTTCGAACGTTTCAGCCACTTTAACGGTGCGGCGGATAAAGGCTGGATCATCATTCCGTGTGAGTTGATTGATTACAATGGCGACGCATTGCGTGAACTGGTGCTGCGCTATGCGCAGGAGTGGGCGTTACCGGCGGCATTTACCCAATGGCTGAATGATGCAAACAGCTTCTGCTCCACCCTGGTTGACCGTATCGTTACCGGTTATCCGCGTGATGAAGTGGCTGCACTGGAAGCGCAACTGGGTTATCACGACGGTTTCCTTGATACCGCTGAGCACTTCTATCTGTTTGTGATTCAGGGCCCTAAATCACTTGCCAGCGAACTGCGTCTGGACAAACTGCCGCTTAACGTGCTGATTGTTGACGACATCAAACCGTACAAAGAGCGTAAGGTCGCTATTCTCAACGGTGCGCACACGGCGCTGGTTCCGGTTGCATACCAGGCCGGTCTGGATACGGTGGGTGAAGCAATGAACGACGCAGAAGTATGCGCGTTTGTTGAAAAAGCGATTTACGAAGAGATCATTCCGGTGCTGGATCTGCCGCGTGATGAGCTGGAATCCTTCGCCAGCGCGGTAACCGGGCGTTTCCGTAACCCGTACATCAAGCACCAGCTGCTGTCTATCGCGCTGAACGGCATGACGAAATTCCGTACCCGTATTCTTCCGCAGCTGCTGGCAGGGCAGAAAGCCACCGGTAAATTGCCTGCGCGCCTGACGTTTGCTCTGGCGGCACTGATTGCGTTCTACCGCGCTGAACGCCGGGGCGAAAGCTACCCGGTTCAGGACGATGCTCACTGGCTGGAACGCTATCAACAACTGTGGACGCAACACCACGACAAACAGATCAGCACCAGTGAACTGGTGAAATCTGTACTCAGCGTCAGCGAACACTGGGAGCAAGATCTCACTCAGGTTAGCGGATTGGTAGAACAAGTTACGCTGGATCTGGATGCCATTCTGCATCAGGGGATGCGTGACGCGGTAAAACCGCTCTGCTAAGGCCTGAAATGCGCTCATTCTGAGCGGGCGGACACAAGGGGAACAGCACTTCAGGGCTTTCCCCTTTATTTGAATAAATCATTAGTTACAACATACTATTTGCTGCTCTTTTTAAAAAGCAGACTTCAGCACCGTGCGGCCTGGGCTAATCAGTACAGGAAAAGCAATGTTCTATTAACATGCTTGCAACCGTGAAGGGGATCACGTTTAATAGCCACGCTCTTTACCTTTCTGAAGCTGACTATGATTGTTCGTCCTCAACAGCACTGGCTGCGTCTGATTTTTGTCTGGCACGGCTCTGTACTGCCTAAAATCTACACCCGGTTGTTTCTTAACTTCCTGCTTTCCATCGCCGTGATCCTGATGTTGCCGTGGTATACCTCGCTTGGCATCAAATTCACCGTTGCGCCGTTCAGCATCCTGGGTGTGGCCATCGCCATATTTCTGGGTTTCAAAAATAACGCCTGCTATTCGCGCTATGTAGAGGCTCGCCTGCTTTGGGGGCAACTGATGATAGCGGCACGCTCGCTGTTTCGCGAGGTAAAAAACACCTTGCCGGACGATCCGCATCTGGGGGAGTTTGTCCGCCTGCAAATTGCTTTTGCGCATTGTTTAAGGATGACCCTGCGACGTCAACCGCAGGCAGAGCAGCTCGCAGGCTATATGTCCGCTGACAATCTGCGTCGGGTGATGGATTCCAGTTCTCCGGCGAACCGCATTCTGCTGTTGATGGGGGAATGGCTCGCCGTAAGACGCCGGGAAGGGCAGCTTTCCGACATTCTGTTCCACAGTCTGAATAACCGCCTCAACGATATGTCGGTTGTGCTTTCCGGCTGCGAGCGTATCGCCACCACGCCCGTGCCGTTCGCCTACACGCTTATCTTGCACCGCACGGTGTACCTGTTCTGCATTATGCTGCCGTTCGCACTGGTTGTGGACCTGCACTACATGACACCATTCGTCTCCGCGCTGATTTCCTACACTTTTATCTCGCTGGATACGCTGGCAGAAGAGCTGGAAGATCCGTTTGGCACCGAAGACAACGATTTGCCGTTAGACGCCATCTGTAACGCGATGGAACGTGATCTGTTACAGATGAACGATGAAGAGGTGATACCGGAAAGACTGCTGCCGGATAAGCACTATCAGCTGACGTAACGGGCGTTCCACTCGTCGCGGGTGATCTCCCACAGCTCAGAGTCCAGCAGGCCGCTGACGTACTCTTTCTTTTCTGTTCTGATAAGTCTCATGCCGCTACTGGCAGAAATTCGCTGAGAGCGGCTGTTGTCCGCCGCTTTCGGCGCCCGCAGCACCGGCTTATTCAGGGTGTTAAACCAGAAATCCGTTGCGGCAATGCTGGCTTCACGCATGTAACCCTGTCCTTGCCACTCCGGTGCCAGCCAAAAGCCACGGTTGTTATCTTCGACGTCATACAGGCAGATAAGCCCCATCAGCTCGTCAGGGGCTTCCTGGCGGCGAAGCGTCCAGAACCAGGCCACGCCTTTCTCCACATCCGGCAAGGCAACATTGTTCACGTAATTTTCCGCGCCGTTATCCGGGTAAGGCCAGGGGACCGTGGCCACCATATAACGCACAATTTCCCAGCGTGGATAGAGCCGCTGGATTTGCGGCGCATCTTCCGCCGTCAGCGGTTTCAGCAACAAACGTTCCGTCTTTAACGTGGGTGTCGTCATCCGTTGATCTCCTTTTTTAAGCGTTATGCTTTTGTTTGCCTTCTGGTATTTTCATCTTTACCACATTCCATCATGGCGTGCTGTGTTTCATTCACTACTACTCTTTGCAGGGGGCGCAATGACGTTAAGACAGGCAGAGCCGAAAGAGGCTGAAATACTCTGGAACATTCGCAATCAGGCGATCCGTTTTGGCTGTAAATCCAGTTACGATGCGGACGTGATCGCCCGCTGGACGCCGGAGCTGATGCCAGAGCACTATCGGCACATGGTGGTGGCTAACCCGTTTTATGTGGTTGAGGATGACAATGGACACATTGTGGCGACGGGATATCTGGACCTGGAAACCCAGAGCGTTGAGGCGATTTTTACCTTGCCTGGCGCATCTGGAAAAGGGTTTGCAACACAGATTATCCATGCCCTGATCTCAGAGGCCAGAACGCGCGGAATGACGCGTATTAGCCTATCTTCAACGCCAAACGCGCACACCTTTTATCAAAATCATGGTTTCGTTACGCTCGGGGAGAGTCGTCATTTTTCCCGTATGGCGGAAGCCGAGTTACGCTGTTTTGAAATGGTTTTAGATCTGTAATGTGAGGAAAACATGGCAGTTACAGTAAGAGCAGTACGTGCAGAAGATTACCCGCAGTGGCGCCCGCTCTGGGACGGTTACACGCATTTTTATGACTGTGTACTGGATGAGTCTGTCACCGCATCCACCTGGGAACGGGCGCTGAACCCGCACTCATCGATGTTTTGCCGGGTGGCAGAAAGCGAAGGGCGCGTGATTGGGTTTGCAATGTGTGTCCTGCACGAAGGTACCTGGTCGACGGCACCCATTTGCTATCTCGAAGATCTGTTTGTGGATGCCGCGATGCGTGGGGCCGGAACCGGCCAGGCGCTGATCGATGCGCTGATGGAAGAAGGTAAGCGCGAAGGATGGTCAAAACTCTACTGGGTAACACGCCAGAATAACCCTGCGCGGAAACTGTATGACCGTTTCGGCGAAGCCGATGACTATGTTCGCTACCGCATTTCGCTGTAACGCTCCGCAGAATTAGCCTGTGTTTGTATCACACTGTATCTGATGTTGAGATACATACACAGGCTTGCAAAAAAGCCGTTTCCACACACATCCGCTATACATAAATTTGTTGTGATATCCCCGTCAAACATACTCAAACGGAGATACCAACATGTTTACTCAATTCACTTCCTCAGCATTAGCATTGACCGTTTCACTTGGCACCGTGATGTCCTGCCAGGCTGAAGTCACCGGCAAAGATTACACCGCCGCGTTTAACCAGGTTCATCAGATCAACGCAGGCGATCTGAACGTGGGATATGTGGATATCGGCCCGAAAGATGGACAGCCTGTCATTCTGTTACACGGCTGGCCGTACGACATTCACAGTTATGCCGATGTTGCTCCTGCGTTGGCGGCGGAAGGCTATCGCGTTATTGTGCCTTCACTGCGTGGTTACGGCACAACCCGTTTTCTGTCAGATAAAACGCCGCGTAACGGACAGCCTTCAGCCCTGGCAAAAGACATTGTGAATCTGATGGACGCGCTGAATATCAAACAGGCTGTTTTCGCTGGTTACGACTGGGGGGCTCGCACCGCAGATATCGTGGCCGCACTGTGGCCAGAACGCGTGAAATCGCTGGTTTCCGTTAGTGGTTATCTGATTGGCAGCCAGGCCGTCGGCAAACAGCCACTGCCACCGAAAGCCGAGCTGCAATGGTGGTATCAGTTCTATTTTGCAACAGAACGTGGTGCGCAGGGTTATGCCAAAAACACCCACGACTTCGCCCGTTTAATCTGGTCTCAGGCTTCACCAGACTGGAAATTCAGCGATGCCACATTTAATGCCAGCGCCAAATCACTGGACAACCCGGACCACGTCGCGGTCACCCTCAGTAATTACCGCTGGCGTTTAGGACTGGAAAAAGGCGAACACAAATACGACAGCTACGAACAAAAACTGGCGACATTACCGACCATCAGCGTACCGACCATCACCATTGAAGGCGGTAACAACGGCGCGCCACACCCGGCACCTGAAGCGTACGCCAGTAAATTTACCGGCAAATATGAACATCGCACCTTTGGGGCAACCGTTGGTCACAATCCTCCGCAGGAAGATCCGCAAGATTTCGTGAAAGCGGTCGTCGACGCGGACAAGCTCTGAAATGTGCTATTTTCAATACGTTACCCTTCATTCAGGAGCGTTCGGTGGAGCATATTGATCATATCCTTGTCGTCGATGACGACAGGGATATTCGTGAGTTAATCGTCGATTATCTTGTGAAGTCTGGTTATCACGCGTCTGGTGCCGCCAACGGTAAAGAGATGCATGTGATCCTGGATAAACAGCATGTCGATTTGTTGGTACTGGATGTGATGATGCCCGGCGATGACGGGCTCACGCTTTGTCGCCAGTTGCGCAGCAGTAAGCATAAAGATCTGCCGATTTTAATGCTGACCGCGCGCAATGAAGATACCGACCGCATCCTCGGTCTGGAAATGGGGGCGGACGACTATGTGGTCAAGCCCTTCGTTGCCCGAGAGTTGCTGGCGCGGATCAAAGCCATTTTGCGCCGTTTCCGTACCATGCCGCCCAATCTACAGGTGACTGAGGCCGGGCGGTTAGTGGTGTTTGGTGAATGGCAACTGGATACCGTTGCCCGCCATCTGATTGATAACGAAGGTATGATTGTGGCGTTAAGCGGGGCGGAATACCGGCTATTACGCGTGTTCCTGGACCACCCCCAGCGCGTGCTGACGCGGGATCAACTACTGAATCTGACCCAGGGGCGCGATGCCGAGCTGTTTGAACGCTCAATCGATCTTCTGGTCAGCCGCGTGCGCCAGCGTCTTAACGAAGACGCCCGGACACCGGCCTACATCAAAACCGTGCGCAGCGAAGGTTATGTCTTTACGATGCCGGTCACGATCAAAGAGGCCAATGAATGAGGCTCTGGCCGCGCTCGTTACTTGCGCGTCTGCTGATCATTGTCCTGGCGGGACTTTTGCTGGCCAACTCGCTCAGTCTGACGCTGGTTATGTATGAGCGAATGCGCAGTGCCCGCACCGTGATGCTCGGCAACCTGGAATATGATGTAGCTACCAGCGTGGCGATCCTCGACCGGCTGCCGGCGAACGAACGCGCGGCCTGGCTGCCCCGGCTCGAACGCGGCAATTATCGTTATATCCTTGGGGAGGGAGAGGCAGGTGAAGCCCCACAGGATAAACGGTCCCGGGATGCGATCCGTACATTAACCGATACCCTTGCTGCCCAATACCCGCTGCGCTTCACAGCCGTCCCCGGGCCGGTTTCGCATATTCAGGCTCACCTGCAACTGCACGACGGCGCACCGCTCACCATCGACCTGATCCCTCGAATGCCACCGGTTGCCAGCTGGCTGCCGGTGGTACTGGTTCTGCAACTGTTGCTTGTCGCGTTGTGTTCCTGGATTGCGGTACGCCAGGTGGTGCGGCCATTTTCGCAGTTCACCCGTGCGGTTGATTCGCTTGATCCTTCGGCCAACACCCCGATGACGGAGCAGGGGCCGGTTGAAGTTCACCGGGCGGCGCACGCCTTTAATGCCATGCAATCCCGTATTCAGGCTTATCTGCGCGAGCGCACGCAAATTCTGGCCTCGATTTCACACGACCTCCAGACGCCAATCACCCGAATGAAGCTGCGCGTTGAAATGGCGGATCAACCCGAACTGCGCGATAAGCTATTAAATGATTTAGATAATATGTCGCGCCTGGTACGGGAAGGTATTGCCTATGCCCGGTCATCAGAACCTCTGGAAGAAACCTCGTTAAAACTGGAGCTGAACGCCTGGATTAACAGCATCGTGTGTGACTACCAGGATATCGGTAAAAACGTGCAGTTTCAGGCAACAGACACTCGCCTGCCGCTGACAACACGCCCGCAGGCCTTGCGCCGCGTGATGACTAACTTGCTGGATAATGCGCTTAAGTTTGGCGATCGTGCAGTTATCACCCTTAATGACCGTGAGCCTGAACATATCGTCATTAATATCAGGGATAACGGGCCCGGCATTCCTGAAGCCGAGCTGGAAGCCGTGTTGCAGCCCTTTTACCGGGTCGAAACGTCGCGTAATCGCGATACCGGCGGCACCGGATTAGGGCTGGCCATTGCCGCGCAGCTAACCGCCCAGCTTAATGGCACACTGCAACTTAACAACCGCACGGAAGGCGGGCTCGACGTGGTTATCACCTTACCCCGCAGTTAATTGTACGGCTTTGTATCAAACAGGGAGGGAGATACAGTGCCTCACAAAACGCGTTGTTTTGCACATCGTCTGAACACATCAACACGCTGAAATGTCCTCACTGCAACGTCGCAGATAATCTGTCCTGTGAGGTCATTATGTTTCTGATTATCGCTTTCCTGGGCGGGATGATAAGCCTGCTCAGCCCATGTACGCTTCCCGTGATCCCGCTGCTGTTTGCCGGATTTCAGGGGCAACGCCGTCATCTTCTTGCGCTATTTGCCGGTATGATCGTGATGTTCACTCTGGTTGCCATGCTGGTGACGGCGGCAAGCGAGTGGATTGTGAACGCCACCCGGGTTGGGCGCTGGGCCGCGCTGCTGGTTCTGGCGATCGCGGCACTGGCGTTAATCTTTCCTCAGTTTGCCCAGCGTATTGCAGGGCCCGTAGTCAGCGCGGGGAATGCCCTGAATAACCGAAGCACGCAGACGCGCGGGATGTTGTCTGCATTTCTGGCCGGGCTTGCGGTTGGTCTGCTGTGGTCGCCCTGCGCCGGGCCGATACTGGGGGCGATTTTCAGCATTAATATCGCCGGACATTCGTCCATTACGACCGGTGCGCTGCTGATTGCTTACGGCAGTGGGTGCGCCCTGATGCTGGCTCTGCTGGCAGCCGGAGGACGTACGCTGATGGCGCCGCTGAGAGCAAAATCGGTGCTGATGGCTCGGTTACGCCAGGGCGCAGGCGTTGTAATGCTGGCGGCCGTTGTGTTCAATGCCACAGGTCTTACCTCAACCTTAAAAGGGGCGAATGGCCTTGCCGACAGTCTGGAAAATTCGCTGCTGAGCCTGGCCAGGCCGGCAACAACGCAGCCAAAATTACAGCCTGTTGTGCAGGAGGCGCCGCGTAGCGACCTGCCTTCGTTGAGTGGTGGCACGGGCTGGATAAATGGCGACCCGGTCACCCCTGAATCTTTAAAAGGGAAGGTGGTGCTGATCGATTTCTGGACGTGGGATTGCATCAACTGCCAGCATACACTGCCATATGTGCGCGACTGGGCGAACAAATACCAGTCTCAGGGCCTGGTGGTCATTGGGGTACACACACCGGAATATCCCTGGGAGAAACCGCTCTCCTCGGTGAAAGAAGCAGTGAATAAATGGCAGCTCCCGTACCGCGTTGTGGCGGACAACAACTACCAGATCTGGAACGCTTTTGGGAACCAGTACTGGCCAGCGCATTACTATTTCGATGCCAAAGGGCAGCTGCGTTATACCTCATTTGGCGAAGGAAATTATGACAAGCAAGAACAGGTGATTCAGCAACTGCTGAAAGAGGCCAGAACATAAAGTGATGGCGTGTCGCCTTAATATCTTTTTTTAAAGCGACACGCCTTAACAATATGTGCTTTTTAAATATTGGTTTTATTTCATTCATTCTTGGCGATTCGTGCGCTAATGATTTAATCGTTTTACATAGATTTACAACGATGGTAACTATATTGCCCTGCAACTGCTTTTGCCGTTGCAACAAATATAATAAGTGGCATATGACAGGGTATATAAAATGAAAATTAATCAACTGAGCGTGCTGATTGGCGCGGCGCTGCTCGCAACAACCGCACACGCAGCCGAAATTTATAATAAAGACGGTAATAAACTGGATCTGTATGGGTTAGTTTCTGCCGAACATTATTTCTCCGATAATGACAGCAGTGACTGGAATGGCGACCAGACCTATATGCGTCTTGGTTTCCGTGGTGAAACCCAGGTTAACGATCAAATCACCGGCTATGGCCAGTGGCAGATGCATATTAATGCTAACGGTGCGGAATCAGAAAGCAACAACCCACGTACCCGTTACGCGTTCGCTGGCCTGAAGGTGAAAGATTACGGCTCCATCGATTACGGCCGTAACAAGGGCGTGCTGTACGATTCCCTTGGCTATACCGACATGCAGCCTGAGTTCGATGGCATGACCTATGGCTCAGACCAGTTCATGTTTAGCCGTGCCAACGGTCTGCTGACCTACCGTAATACCGATTTCTTCGGTGCCGTCGATGGTCTGGATTTTGCCCTGCAATATCAGGGTAAAAATGACGGTGGCGGCGAGCCTGGCGTGCGTGACGTGTTACGCCAGAATGGTGATGGTTTTGGCGCATCTATTACTTATGATATTGGCGCTGGTTTCAGTATTGCCGGTTCCATGATGAGTGCTGACCGCTCTAACGAGCAAAATAACACCAGCGGTATTATGGGGCAGGGTAAACGCGCGGAAGCTTATTCCGGTGCTATTAAATATGATGCCAATAATATCTATCTGGCCGCTATGTTTACTCAGGCATATAACGCATCTCGCTTTGGTTCGCATTCCAGCGACAGCGCCTATGGTTATGCGAATAAATCGCAAATCATGGAATTTTACGCGGGTTATCAATTTGATTTCGGTCTGCAACCATTTGTGGCGTATGACGTCCTGAAAGGTAAAAACCTGGGCAAAGCAGCCACAGGAAATACTTATGGTGACGAAGATCTGATCAAATATGTTGATTTCGGTGCAACGTATAACTTCAACAAAAACATTAATGTGTTTGTTGATTATATGGTTAACCTCGTCGATGAAGATAAATTTACCCGTGAAGCCGGGATCAACACCGACGATGTTGTTGCTGTAGGCGTCGTTTATCAGTTCTGATAAACGCCTCAGGGCACACGTTTAGCGACAATAAACAGTCGCGGAAAAGCCAGCAGTATCTGCCCGTTTTCCTGGAGCGGATACTGCTCTTCCAGCAGCTGATGGTAACGCTTCAGGAAATTCTTCTGCTCACTCTCGTTTAACTCCTGCAACCACGGGCGCAATCCGGTGGCGCTAACCCAGTCAATAATCGCCTGGTGCGAACTCATTTTGTGGAAGTAGGTTGTCCGCCAGATATCCACCTCACACCCGGCATCGCTCAAAATATCGTAATACGCATGTACACCCGGTAAGGGTTCACGCCCACGGTCAGGGTAACCTTGTTCGTATGCCACTTCGCGCATCGAGACGTGCGTCGGTTCAAGCCAGTTATCAGGCATCTGAATCGCCAGAACACCGTTTAAACGCAGCAGCGAAACGAGGTGCGATAACAGCGTGTAATGGTCCGGGATCCACTGCAAAGACGCATTGGCGTAAATCAGGCTCAGCGGCTGAGCGGATTTATAGTGCCGGATGTCAGATTCAACAAAATGGCATTCAGGCAGGGCGTTACGTGCTTCTTCCAGCATTGCTGGCGAATTATCCACGCCGGTAATGTCGGCCGTAGGCCAGCGTTGTTTTAACAACGCCGTGCTATTACCCGGCCCGCAACCGAGATCAACGATTGTCGTCACATCGTCAAGGGGGACTCTGGCGAGTAGCTCAGCGGCGGGGCGTGTGCGTTCTGCTCCGTATTGCAGATAAAGCGAAGGGTTCCAGTCGGCCATTTGCGCATCTCCTGTTTTATTCTTCAGCAAGAATAGCATAGGCAGATACCTGCACGGCGGCAGGTATCTGTACTGCGCGATGTTATAAAATGCCTTTCAGGGCAACGTGGTAGAGCAGCATAATGGTTTTACCATCGACGATAAGCCCGGTTTCGATTCCGCGTAACGCCTCTTCAAGCGTCAGCTCCAGTACTTCGATATCTTCACCTTCTGCTTTTATACCGCCACCAGCACTTGCCCGGTCGCGGGGCTGATACTCAGCAAGATAGAAATAGAGTTTCTCAGTAACCGATCCCGGGCTCATGTACGCCTCGAAAACCTTCTGCACGCGGGACACACGAAAGCCGGTCTCTTCCTCTGCTTCGGCTTTGATTCTGCTTTCAGGATCCATGTTGTCCAGAAGCCCTGCCGCAGATTCAATCAGATAGCCATTATGTCCATTGATAAACACCGGGAAGCGGAACTGGCGGGTCAGGATCACCGTTTTTTTATCGCGGTTGTAGAGTAGGATCGTTGCGCCATTTCCCCGGTCATAGACTTCGCGCTGCTGTCTTTGCCATTCACCGTCGTGGCGTTGCAGGTCAAATGTGTATTTTTTCAGGATGTACCAGTTATCGGACAACGTCTTTGTTTCGATAATGCGTATTTCTGCATGTTTGGTATGCACGATTGTATCTCCTCGCGTTGAGCTGTTATCATAATCAGCATAACCACGCACTTTCAAGATAAAACGTGCAATATCAGGAAGACAACGATGCTAACCAGCCAGCGAAAGCAATTGATCCTTGAAAAACTCGGTGCGGAGGGGCAGGTTCTCTCAAGGGAACTGAGCCTCCATTTTGATGTGTCCGAAGATACCATCCGCCGCGACCTGCGCGAGCTGGCCGCAGAAGGGCGTCTGCAGCGCGTTCACGGTGGCGCACTACCATCATCCTCCGCAATTGCACCGTTTGCTGAACGTAAGACACTGAAAATTGACTCTAAAAAGAGTGTCGCCCGAAAAGGGGCGCAGCTGATTTCGGCGGGGCAAGTGGTAATTGTGGATGGCGGAACAACCACCTCTGAACTGCTGACTTTTTTACCGCAGGATCTGCGCATTACCGTAGTAACGCACAGCCCGGGGATTGCGCTGGGTCTGGTCGATCATCCGTGTATTGAGGTTATCCTGATTGGCGGGCGGCTGTATAAACACTCTATTGTTACCGTGGGCGCCGCAGCCATTGAGGGCATCGGAAACATTCATGCCGATCTGTTCTTTATGGGCGTCACCGGTATTCACCCGGAAGCTGGCCTGACGACGGGTGATTATGAAGAAGCGTGCATCAAACGTGCATTTTCCGGCAGGGCGGCGGAAACCATCGTGCTGGCTTCGCCCGAGAAAATTAATACTGCATCGTCTTTTGTGATTGGCGATCTGTCGCTTATCAACACCGTCGTGGTGGAAAGCGACACCGATAAGACCTGGATGAAGGCGGTCAGGGAAAAGGGCGTTTCCGTGATTACGACGGCTGATCCTGATAACGAATGATGTTGAATCCTTCCTGTTCTTCCGGGGCGACAAAGTAACCGGTGATCAGGTCGAATTGCTCATCGGTGGCCGCAAAATCATGCTCGCCAGAGGCATTTCTGGCGCGCAATCGCGCTTTACAGATATCGTCTGCCACATCCAGAAAATGCAGTTGATGCGGAACCCCGGATTCACGGATAACCGTCATCATCCACTGGCGGTTAGCAACCGTGTTTGCGGGGAAATCGAGCACCACTGAGACTCCCGCTTTCAGTAACGCCACAAGATGCGGCGTGAGTGCCAGGCGTAATTTCCCCGCGCAACGGACATAATCGGCCACGCTTGTCATCTGGTCGGCATAAAGCGCTGCAAGCCAGGTGTCCTCACTTATCACTACCGTGCCAGGCGTTTCGCTCAGGCTCGCGGCCAGCGTGGATTTTCCACTGGCGATTTTCCCGCAAAGAAGGTGCAGTGTTGACATAATATGCTCCGCTATTGACATGAAAATTCAGGATAACGTGACTACGCTTAGGTGGAAACAGCCAAAAACGGTGAGCAGATTTTACGCTTAAGGAACAGACCATGTTTCAGAAGATGTGTGTAGCAACCCTGGCATGTTTTGCCGTGGTGAGTTGCTCGTCTCAGGGTTATCTATCCCCTCAGGAAAAGAAATACCAGCGGGTTGATGCGGCGGCGCATCAGTGTTCTGAAGAGGTTAAAGAGAAAACGATCGACCTGGTGGCGAAGGGGAAGTCAACCAACAGCCGCTGGACGACGGTGAAATATGTTCTTCCGCCAGATGAGGGCTTCACCACCCAGCGGGTACGCGTTGTTGAATACCGAACATCCACGATTTTAGATAATGGCGACCCGGGGCGAGCATGGAAGGCGTGTATGCACAGTAAAGATGCTCTGGTGCCAGAGCTCGCTTTCTGACCGGGGCTCGCGTTCACCGTTCCTGTCATTGAAATCATTACCGTATTTTTGCCAGCTTTCACCGTTGGGTGTCGGTGACAAAAAGGTTATGCCTGTGGCTGCTACGTATACTCATGATTTTTATCCGAATCAGGAAATAACATGACGGAACGTAATGTGTGTGATTTTGGGGCAGATCCCAGCGGGCGACAGATATCAACGGCCGCCATTCAGCGGGCAATTGCCGGGACGGGTCACAACGGTACCCTGGTGATCCCGGCAGGTCGTTTCCTTACCGGCTCCCTTTTTCTGAAAAGTGGAATGACCCTGCACCTGGAGGCTGGCGCACAGCTTCTTGGCAGCCAGCACCTGGATGACTATCCGCTGATTGATACCCGCGTGGCGGGCATTGATATGCGCTGGCCTGCGGCGATGATCAATATTATTGATTGCCACGATGTCACTATCACCGGCAGCGGCACAATCGACGGCCAGGGGCTTGTCTGGTGGCAACGCTTCTGGGGAGATGATGAGCGCAGTGGCATGTTGGGCGATTACAGCACCAGAGGCCTGCGATGGGTGGTGGATTATGACTGCCAGCGACCGCGTAACATTCTGGTATATGAAAGCGAGCGCATCACGCTGCGTGATTTCACCAGCCGCGAGTCGGGCTTCTGGAATGTGCATCTCTGTTATTCACGCCATATAGCGCTCGACAGCGTTCAGATAAGCAATTCAGCAGGGCCAAGCACCGACGGCATTGATATCGATTCCTGCGAACAGGTACGGGTGGAGCGCTGTGTGGTCTCCTGCAATGACGACAATATTTGTATCAAAGCGGGGCGAGGACAGGAGGCGGCGTCAAAAGCCCGCAGCGCACGGGATATTGTCATCCATGACTGCACGCTGAACAGTGGTTCCGGTATTACCCTTGGCAGTGAAACCTCTGGCGGGATTGAACGGGTGTTGATTGAACATAATCGTTTCAACGGCACGGGCGTGGGGTTTCGCATTAAATCTGCCCGTAATCGCGGCGGCTTTATTCGCGATATCAAGGTTCGCCATCTGCAACTCGTTGATGTGCGTTTCCTGGTGATGATCCAGCTGAACTGGTTTGCACAATACAGCTATGGCGAGCGGGGAAATCTGGCGGATAAACCCGACCACTGGCGCAAACTGGCGGACGATGTTCAGGGAGAGGCTGGCCTGACTCACGTCAGCAATCTGACGCTGGAAAATATCTCTGCGCGCCGCTCAGAAAGCAGCGTATTTTCCCGCGCATTCTTTATTGAGGGCTATCCAGACCGACCAATTTCGGCGTTAACGCTGGCATCCGTTGTGATAGACGCCAGCGAGTTCGGCAAAATATCCGGCGTGGATGGCCTGGTGTTACGCGATGTGCAGGTGACAGCCACCGACACCACGCAGGATGTTAACGACACTTATGAACGATAACCACGACCAGCATAAACGGGCTTAAAGCGTCACGATAATTTTGCCGGTCTGGTTATTCGATTCCATATAACGGTGTGCCTGTACGATGTCATCGAACGGAAATACCGTATCAATGACGGGTTTTAATCTCCCGGAACGCAGCCCGTCGTAGACAAAAGCTTTTGCTCTGGCCATTTTTTCCGGGTTTGTGGTGATTTCAAACAGTTCGTAACCCCGGAAGAGAAGGTGTTTCCCCAGAATATCCATCACCGGGATCGACAGATTACGTTCGTCCAGCGCGCCGTACTGGAAATACACGCCGTCTTTCGCCATTCCGCAGGCCAGTTTTGCCACGTCAGGGCCACCGACCGGATCAAACACAATATTCACCCCTGCGCCGTGAGTCAGCTTGTTCAGTTCTTCGGTAACGTCCTGCTCGGTGGTGGCAATCACCGCCGACGCGCCCGCATTCATCAGCAGCGCATTTTTACTGCGGGTACGTGAAAGTGCTATCGGATTAGCCCCGACCATATTTGCGATTTGCATGGCGGCAATGCCCACGCTGCTTGATGCTGCACCAATCGCGACATATTGCCCGGCCTGCAAATTGCCGTACTCAATCAGCGCGCCGTAAGCAGTAACAAACATCATCCAGCTGGCTGCGGCCTCTTCGAAGGAGAGATTATCAGGGTGTTTTACCACGGCATGAACGGGGGCATTTACCCGCTCGCCGTACATGCCATATTCGCTGAACATAAAAGAGGGAATAACGCTGACGCGATCGCCCGGGGCAAAATCCGTGACGCCAGTGCCCACGGCTTCGACAATCCCGGCGGCTTCGTATCCCAGGCGGGCAGGGAACTGCGGCTCAATTACGTATTGTCCGGTGCGATACATCACTTCGGCCCGGTTAATACCGATGGCTTTCACGCGGATTTGTACTTCATGACTTGCTGGCGCGGCGACCGTCATATGAGTGATTTCCAGCACGTCTGGCGCACCGGTACGATTAAAAGTGACAACTTTAGACATAGTAAACCCCACGATAAAACGAGTTAATGATTCGATGGGGTTACTGTAAGAGGTTGTCCGTGAAGGATAAAGCACCACCCGGGCACCTCAGTGTTGCCTTTAAATTACCAATCGTATCAGCCCTGATAGCGGGAAAAGACGTCACTGAACCAGTCAATAAAGACCCTGACTTTAGGCGGTAAATAGCGCCTGTCCGGGAACAACACCGACACGTCTTTTGGGGCGCAGGGGTACTGCGACAGAACCGGGACCAGCACCCCGGAGGCGATATGTGGAGCAAGCGCAACACTAATGCCCTGGATCAAGCCCAGCCCATTAAGCGCCGAGGTCAGAAAGGTATCTGAATTATCCACCAGAATGCTGCTTTTGACTTTCTGGTTAACTACTTTGCCCTCAACAATAAATTGCCAGTCCATCACTTCACGGCTGTTTCGGCTGAAAAAATTGACAGCTTTATGATCCTGGAGTTGGTCCAGCGTCTGAGGTTGACCATATTTTTCCAGATAGGAAGGAGCGGCACAGGTCATCAGCTGCACACTACCCAGACGGCGGGAAATAAAGCTTGAGTCTTCCAGTTTTCCCAGGCGAATAACGCAGTCGATCCCTTCCGACAGGAAATCGATTTTGCGATCTGTTGAGGTCAAAACAATATCAATATCGGGATAGCGTTGCTGAAAATCACCCAACGCAGGGATCAGCATGGTATGAGTGAGTGCCAGGGGCGAATCCACCCTTAATCGCCCGCGCGGGTGCTGCCCGGACGAGTAGGACGCCATCAGTTCGGCGGCTTCGTTTAACAGGAGTTTTGACCTTTCGTAAAATGCGTGCCCCTCGTCAGTCAGCTGGAGCTTTCGGGTTGTCCGGTGCAATAACTTTACCCCCAGCTCGCTTTCCAGCCGGGTGATCGCTTTACTGATGGATGGCCGGTGTGTTTGTAACTGTTCGGCCGCGCGGGTAAAGCTGTTTAGCTCAACTACCCGGACAAATATATCCATATATTCAAGCATGTTAGGGCGCATATCCTGATCTCGTCGTCATGGTAACGTTGCTCTTTGATTGTATCAGACGGGAAAGTGAGATGAACGGGTTGATTTATCCCCGCCAAGGGATAAACACGGTATTATCCCTTGGCGGGGATATAAAGTTGACAATATCCCTTGTAAGGGATAATACTGACGATATCCCTTCAAGGGGGTAAACCGCGGGCGTGAACAGATGAAACCACCAATGATTTATAGTCCGGTCCAGCTGGCGAATACCATGAGACTGGTGCGTCAGAAAAATAACTGGACGCAAAGCGACCTGGCCAAAAGAATCGGCATTAAACAGGCCACCATCTCGAATTTTGAAAACAATCCGGATAACACCACGCTGACAACGTTCTTCAGGATCTTGCAATCCCTTGAAATGACCATGGCATTGTATGAAAAAGACGATACGGCGTCGGGGTCAGACAATAACAACCAACAGGGCCTGGACTGGTAATGCCAAAACTAGTGACGTGGATGAATAACGAACGGGTCGGCGAACTGACAAAGCTGACTAACGGAGCCCATACGTTTAAATATGCCAATGAATGGCTACTGAACCGGTATGCCAGGCCATTGTCGTTATCGCTTCCGCTGCAATTTGGTGAAATTACCTCTGATGCGGTGTTCAATTTCTTTGACAACCTGCTCCCGGATAGCCCGGCGGTACGGGATCGTATTGTTAAGCGCTACCACGCCCGTTCCAGGCAACCCTTTGATTTACTGGCAGAGGTAGGGCGTGACAGCGTTGGCGCGGTGACGTTATTACCCGCAAATGAAAACAGTACGACACCGGAAATGACATGGGAGACACTGAGCGAAGAGAAGCTCGAGACGGTGCTGACGGCTTATCAGTCAGACATTCCATTGGGGATGATTAATGAGGAAAATGATTTCCGCATTTCCGTTGCTGGCGCTCAGGAAAAAACGGCGCTCCTTAAAGCCGGTGACGACTGGTGTATTCCGAAAGGGATCACGCCTACCACGCATATCATCAAGCTGCCGATTGGCGAGATTAAACAGCCTAATGCCACGCTGGATTTGAGCGACAGTGTGGATAATGAATACTTCTGTTTGCAGCTGGCCAGAGCGCTGAGATTTGATGTGCCGAATGCAGAAATCATCAGAGCGGGCAGGGTGCGGGCACTTGCCGTCGAGCGTTTTGACCGTCGCTGGAACGCAAGCCGCTCAGTTTTATTGCGATTACCGCAGGAAGATATGTGTCAGACTTTTGGGCTTCCTTCGTCCGTGAAGTATGAGTCTGATGGCGGCCCCGGTATTCCACACATCATGGCATTTTTACTGGGCTCCAGCGAAGCGCTTACCGATCGTTATAATTTCATGAAATTCCAGCTATTTCAGTGGATAACGGGGGCAACAGATGGACATGCCAAGAACTTCTCGATATTCATCCAGCCTGGCGGAAGTTATCGACTGACCCCGTTCTACGACATCATTTCGGCGTTTCCTGTGCTGGGCGGCGCCGGGATCCACATCAGCGATCTGAAACTGGCCATGAGCCTGAATGCCTCAAAAGGCCGTAAAAACGATATTGACAAGATCTATCCGAGACATTTTATGGCGACAGCCAGGGCCGTCAGGTTTCCTGAAAACCAGATGACCGGGATAATGCAGGAATTTATCGACCATGTGCCGCAGGCGCTGGATACGGTGATGAGTTCTTTACCCACGGACTTTTCGCAAAAGGTCGCGACCTCGATATACAAGAATGTGCTCAGACTGCATGGCCGGCTGAGTAAAAGTGCAGGGGGCTCAACCTGAAACCTGCCTGAAAATACAGGCAGGTTTGTGACTATCCTCAGGCCTGAGGAATGCTGTCGAGGGATGTGTACACCGCTAATCCCAGTTTCTGCGCCACTTCAATATCCAAATCAGCCCCTCTGGATCCACCGGCAATGCGATAAATGGCATCGCATTTGGCAATGAGCCGGTGAGCAACGGGGTAAAGCATCTCCTCACTGATTTCATCACCTACAAACTGAGATCCCGCCGCTTTTGCCAGCGGCAGAGCCAGCCACTCACCAATAACCGGAACATGCCCGCGCTGGTAAACCGCCAGTGCGGCATTTTCCAGCCTGGCGAGATTCTCATCGATGCGTGCCTGTACGCCGTCAGTTCCGCTGCGGTAAGGGCCGGCGATTAAGATCAGTTGTTGTGTCATACATACCTCATTCTTTGTTGTACGTTCTGCAAACCTGGTTAACTGTCCCTCTGCATGAGATTGCACGGTTTGACATGTGTTTGCACGTTTTAAAATGAAGAATGCATGGTAATACGCACTATCGTGCACTTTCAAGCGAATTTGTGCATATTGACAATACGCAGGACTTAACGGGATAGAGCAGCGCTACAGTACGCCATCGCCCCCGTCAGAACACCAGACTTGCCCTGATGCATACGAGCATTCATCCGAGGCCAGCGTCACATACAACGGTGCAATCTCAACAGGCTGTCCCGGACGGCCCAGCGGCGTGTCTTTCCCGAACTGTTTTACTTTTTCCTGCGGCTGTCCGCCACTGGATTGCAATACTGTCCAGTAAGGACCCGGTGCAACAGCATTAACCCGTATCCCTTTCGGCCCAAGCTGCTTAGCCAGTGCTTTAGTGAACACGGCCAGGCAGGCTTTGGTCTGAGCGTAGTCCAGCAACAAGGCACTCGGTTTTGCTGCCTGTACAGAGGAGGTGTTAATTATGGCGGCGGGGGCTTTCAGGTGCCGGAGTGCGGCTTTGGTTATCCAGAAAGGAGCATAGACATTGGTTTTGAAAGTCGCGTCGAAATCTTCGGTGGAGAGATCTTCAATCGATTCGCAATATTGCTGGCGGCCAGCGTTATTAATCAGAATATCCAGCCCTCCCAGTTTATTGACAGCATCTTCTACCAGATTTTGACAAAACTGTTCGTCCCGTACATCGCCAGGAAGAGCGACGGCAATCTGACCTTCCGCTTTTATCAGCGCAATGACCTCATGCGCATCTTTCTCTTCTTCCGGCAGATAATTGATGGCGACATCTGCGCCTTCACGGGCATAGGCAATGGCCACAGCGCGGCCAATCCCGGAATCACCGCCGGTGATAAGGGCCTTTTTGCCGGCAAGGCGACCATGGCCTTTATACGTTTTCTCTCCGTGATCGGGAAGTGGCTGCATTTCAGAAGCCAGCCCAGGAGGAGTTTGTCGCTGTTCAGGGAAAGGGGGTTGCTTAGCGTTCGTACGGTGTTGAATATCACTCATAACTGACTCCTTAAAGGTAAGGGGTGAGAATTGATGGATACTGGCAGCGTTAACACTTCGCTGAATTTACTTTTGCATATGATCGACCCGAACGACAGCCGGAGAGGATTTTTTATCAAGCGAACCATTAATACTGATCATCTGGTCAGGTTTTACGGTTCTACCATCAAATACGGCCTGTGGAATAATAACGTCGATTTTTCCTGTTTTATCCTGAAAAACATACTTATCGCCGCTACCATCAATTAGATTTCCGCGCAATGAAATAGTTGCACCATCATGCATTTCTTTGGCCTGATTAATGGTCATGATTCGCGCATCATCCGTGCCTCGATAACCGCTATCCAGTGCATGTGGCGGTGGAGGTGCTTCACCCTTTTGTAACCCTCCATTATTATCGGCAAGAGCGGCAGGGGCCATAAATATCAAAAATACTGAAAAAAGTGATAATTTCATCTGGTATCCTTCATTTCCGGTAACTTGACTTATTAAGTATTATTGCTATTCCTTTATGTGGCAAATGTGATAAGTCTTAAAAATATTGTCCTTATAAATCAAAAGACTTCAAATAATAAGCGATACGGTAATAACCATCATGAATCGTAAAAATGAAAAGGTTTCTGGTGTCAATGAAAACTATCACTTACTGAAATTTGAATATATATTTCGACAAGTGGGGTTTGTTATCTTACTGGCTATTATCGTTGCTGCGCTTGTGGGTCTTTTTTCTCAAGGGGTAGTCAGTAGTGCCGAAAAAATAAATGCAACAAAATCAGTGAGACTCGACTACGAGCGCTTTGGTCGTCGCCAGACAGAATCAAGAATGCAACTCAATTTTCTGGTTAAAGCGGCAGGAAAATCCACCATCAGCTTAACCGCAGAAAATAGCAATGCCTATGAACCTGGTAGCGTCTGGCCACAACCGGACAGTATGTACAGTCACGGAGGAACGCTGTATATGGTCTACGATGAGCTGAAAAAGGGAGATAGCATCTCTGTCTGGATATTCATTACACCTTCCAGAGCAGGAAAATGGAACAACGTTATCCGAGTAAACAACGAGCCGGGAATTCAATTCTGGCAATTTATTTACCCTTAGGAGGCCGGTATGGATATGGTCTTTCGTGCACTGGCTATTTACCTGTTTTTGATGGTGGTATTTAAAATTGCTGGACGACGAGCGTTACTTCAGATGACCAGCTTTGATCTTATTCTGCTCCTGATTATCAGTGAAGCAACGCAACAAGCGTTGCTGGGTGAAGATTTTTCGGTTACGGGGGCAATGATAACAATCACCACTCTGGTGGTGGTGGATATTATATTTGGGTTGATGAAAAAATATATCTCTCCTGTAGAAGATATTCTTGATGGCTCGCCCGTTATTTTGGTTGAAAATGGTAAACCGTTAATTGATAAGCTTAAGAAAGTAGATGTGTCATGTGATGATATTCTGGTGTCCGCTCGTCAAAACAATGGCATAACAGAGTTTGCAAAAATTAAGTATGCCATTCTCGAGCGTAACGGCCATATCTCAATAATTCCGTTTGGAAATGAAGAAGCACCAGTTTAAAAAACCACACCGTAATACATTCAGAGAGTTGGCAACAGAATGCCGCTCTCTTCATAAGATATCTCAGTAGTCTCCCGTCCCTGACACAGTTGATTTAATGAACAGCCATTTCTGCCAGTCAACATAACCCCTCGCCAAAAAATTTTAACCAGTTGAATTTTAAGTAATTAAAAATATTCCCTGCCTTTAACTTGGACAAATAAATAAGTTTGTGTAAGTTTTAATTATGCGCCACACGACGTGGTTTTCGTAAGGGTAGGATTTATGCGCGAACAGCCATCCGTTATTGACAGGTTCGTTGATTACTATGCCGGTCTGGATAAGAAGTCCGTTCCGGCACTTGCCGGGCTGTACGACAAGCACGCCGTACTTATTGATCCCTTCGGGGAGCATAATGGACTGTTTGCAATCCAGCGCTATTTCACGTATCTGCTGGCAAATGTAAGCGCCTGCCGTTTTGCCATTGATCCTCCGCTGTGTGATACCCAACGTTTTGCCGTGACGTGGACCATGCACTGGTCGCATCCGCGTATAGCCGGTGGCGAAATACGCTCTTTACCAGGATGTTCAACGGTTGAGATCCAGGGTGAAAAGATATTCCGACAGCGTGATTACTACGACGCCGGACAAATGATTTATGAACATTTGCCTTTGTTGGGATGGGCCGTTCGGAGCATCAAAAGGAGGGTAGGCGCATGACAACCGTCCTCATTACCGGCGCCAGTTCCGGGATTGGCGAAGGGCTCGTAAAATCATGGGCTGATGAAGGCAGTGATGTTATTGCCTGCGGTCGCGATCCTGAGCGGCTGGAAAACTTGCGTCGATATAGTCCAAAAATCACAGTACGGCTGTTCGATATGACAGACAGGGCCGCCTGTCGCCTGGGGCTCGCAGACTGCCAGCCCGATCTGGCTATTTTCTGCGCCGGGACTTGCGAATATCTGGACGATGGACGGGTGGACGCTGCTTTGGTCGCGCGCGTCATGGCGACGAACTATTTGGGCTCTGTGAATTGCCTTGAAGCACTCCAGTCACAGCTGACGGAGGGTAACCGTGTGGTGTTCATCAGTTCGATGGCGCACTGGTTGCCTTTCCCAAGGGCTGAAGCTTATGGTGCCTCCAAAGCCGCATTGACCTGGTTTGCTAACAGCTTGCGTCTGGACTGGGAACAGAAAGGTATTGCGGTGACCGTTGTTTCACCAGGGTTTGTCGATACACCTCTCACGCGTAAAAACGATTTTCCCATGCCAGGCCAGGTGAGCGTTGAATATGCGGTGAAGGCAATTCGCTGCGGCCTGGCAAAAGGGAAAAACCATATCGCCTTTCCGACAGGCTTTAGTGTGATGTTGCGACTGTTGGCTGGGCTACCTGAAGGGCTCCAGCGCTCAGTGCTGCGCAGGATGGTGCGCTCATGAATATCGCTATCATTGGCAGTGGTATCGCCGGTTTGACCTGCGCCTGGCGTCTTGCCGGGCACCATCAGGTGACTCTTTTTGAAGCGGAGTCGACCCCTGGCGGACACACCGCCACCGTGGATGTGGTTACGCCTCAGGGGCGTTTTGCGATTGATAGCGGCTTTATCGTCTATAACGACCGGACATATCCGCGTTTTATGGGATTGCTGAGTGAACTGGGCATCCATGGGCAAAAAACGCAGATGAGTTTTTCAGTGCATGATCCGCAAAGCGGTTTCGAATACAGTGGTCACACTCTGACATCACTGTTTGCGCAGCGTCGTAACCTGATTAATCCTGCCTTTTGGGGAATGTTGAAAGAGATTGTTCGTTTTAATTTTCTGGCGAAACAGTCACTGGATCAGATCGGCCCTTCTGCAACGCTACAGACATTCCTTGACCAGCATCACTTCAGTGCTTTTTTTGCGCGTCACTATATTCTGCCGATGGGCGCGGCGATCTGGTCATCTTCGCTCCAGGAGATGCGTCGTTTCCCGCTACTCTTATTTTTACGCTTCTTTGAGCATCATGGACTGCTGGATATCAGGAACAGACCGCAGTGGTACGTTGTGCCGGGCGGATCACGGGAATACATCCGCGCGATGCTGGCACTGCTGGGCGAACGTTTGACGCTGCGCCTAAATACCCCAGTTCTACAGGTGACGCGTAACGACAGCAGCGTCAACATCACGCTGGCGGAATCAACACATAATTTTGACCAGGTGATCTTTGCCTGCCATTCCTCACAGGCGCTGGCCATGCTTGAGGATGCAACCCCCAGCGAGCGTGACGTGCTGGGGGCGTTTGGTTGGCAGCGTAACGAGGTAGTGCTACATAGCGATCACCGCTGGTTGCCGGTACGCGAACGTGCGTGGGCAAGCTGGAATTATCGTCTTAGCGGACAGGATCTGGCCAGAGCCTGTGTCACCTATAACATGAACATTCTCCAGGGATTGCCTGAAGGGAGCCCATTATTCTGCGTGACACTCAATCCGGACATTCCTGTTGAAGAGCAATACGTCTGGAAACGCTTTGTCTACGAGCATCCTTTATTTAATCCTGAAAGCTGGCAGGCACAGACTCGCCGCAATGAGATAAGTGGCCTGCGTCGGAGTTGGTTCTGTGGTGCCTACTGGTATAACGGTTTTCATGAAGATGGCGTGCGGAGTGCACTGGATGTGGTTCAGGGCATAGTCGCAGGAATGGGTCGCTAAAATGAACAGTTGCCTTTACCAGGGGCTTTTACGCCACCGCCGCCTTCAACCTAAAACGCACCAGTTTTGTTATCAGGTGTTTATGGCCTGGCTCGATTTGGATGAACTGGAGCAACTCCCTGGCGTAGGGATACGAAGAAATCACTTTGCAGCAGCGGCTTTTCATGATGTCGATTATCCGCTGGGGACACCGTTGAAAGAAAAAGCGTTAAATCAACTTACCCGTCTGACAGGGGCTAGACCAGATGGTCGTGTGATGCTGTTGACACAGCTCCGCTACCTCGGCTTTCATTTCAATCCAGTCAATTTCTACTACTACTATGATCGCAAAGACATACTGCACTGGGTAGTGGCAGAGGTCCGCAATACGCCGTGGAATGAGCGTTATTACTACGCCATAGATGCACAGAAAAGGTATCCGCTGGATAAAGCCTTCCACGTATCTCCGTTTAACCCAATGGACATGGTCTATCACTGGCGATTTAACCCGCCCGGTAAAACGCTGCATATGCATATTGAAAACCATCAGGCAGCGAAAGTATTTGATGCCACCCTGATGCTCAAGCGTGAGCCTTTGACGAAAGCGAGTCTGCACGCACTGCTGTTGCGCCTGCCATTTATGACACTTAAAACGGTGGTCGCTATTTACTGGCAGGCTTTGAGGTTGTGGCTCAAGCGAGTCCCACTCTACAACCATCCCGCTAGCAGGAGTGAACGATCATGACCGATCCCGTCTTTGCGCTTGAACCTGATATTCCGTGCACGCTGCGTCTGGCGCGTTGGCTCCTTTTTCGTGTGCTAAGTGGCCTTCGCGAAGGTTCACTTACCGTGCGGGAAGGGGCGCAGGTCATTCATTTTGGCAACATGTCGGCAGAATTACGCGCCGACGTTCATATTATTTCCCCGAAGGTGTATTGGAGAGTGCTGACTGGTGGAAGTCTTGCTGCGGCAGAAGCCTGGATTGATGGGGAGTGGGAAACGCAACAGTTAACCACGTTACTTCAGATATTCGCACTCAACCGCACCATACTGGGCCGACTGGAAAACGGTTTTCGCCTGCTGAGCAGACCTGTTGAGCGTTTGCGTCACTGGACACGACGCAACTATCGTCAACAGGCGCGAGAAAACATTGCAGCCCATTACGATCTTGGCAATGCATTTTATGCGCACTTTCTTGATGCGGATTTACTCTACTCAAGCGCATTGTTCACCCGTCCGGAACTGACGTTAATACAGGCTCAGCAGGCTAAAATGGCGCGACTTTGCGAACAGCTGGCGCTCACCGCTGATGACCACCTGCTGGAAATCGGTACTGGCTGGGGAGCAATGGCGGAATACGCCGCGCGTCATTACGGATGCCGTGTGACCACCACCACGCTGTCGCAGGAGCAGTTTACATGGGCTAATGCCCGCATTGCCCGCGCTGGTTTACAGGACAGAGTGAAAGTGCTCCTGAGCGACTACCGCGATCTGACCGGGGAATTTGACAAACTGGTGTCAGTTGAAATGATCGAAGCGGTAGGGCGACGCTACCTGCCAGAGTTTTTCCGTACCTGTCAGGCTCGCCTGCGTCCCGGGGGCAAGATGGTGATTCAGGCCATTACCATTCAGGATCAGCGCTATCGCGATTACAGTAAAAACGTCGATTTTATACAGCGTTATATTTTCCCAGGGGGATTTTTACCCAGTATCACTGCGATGAGCAGCCTGATGACAAAGCATACCGATTTTGTCGTGCGCAATCTTTTCGATATGGGACCTGACTACGCCCTGACACTCGCTCACTGGCGGCAACAGTTCGCCCATGCCTGGCAGGATATTGAAAAACTGGGGTTTGATGAACGTTTTCGTCGCATGTGGCTGTACTACTTCGGCTACTGTGAAGCTGGATTTAAGGCTCGCACTATTAGCGTGGTGCAACTGACGGCTGAACGTGGATGAGTCGATGATGCAACTCACTGGAGGTGAAAAGTGAAACATTTATTCATGCTGAGCCTGCTGTTGATGATGCAGCTGGCCGGTTGTAGCGCAGACATCGCTGACTATCGCCAGCAGCAGCCGACACTGGATATCTTTCAGTACTTTCAGGGAGAAACGCAGGCGTGGGGAATGGTTCAGAATCGCAACGGCAAACAGCTTCGCCGTTTCCATGTGAGCATCAACGGTGATGTGGTAGGCAACACGTTAACCCTCAACGAACGATTTGTGTATGACAACGGAGAGAAACAGCAGCGGGTGTGGCACATCCGTCGGGTCAGTGCCGGTCGTTACGAGGGCACTGCCGACGATATTGAAGGTGTCGCAAAGGGCGGCGAAGCAGGTAATGCTTTTAACTGGCATTACAGCATGAATGTGAAGGCCAACGGTAAAACATGGCTATTAAACTTTGATGACTGGATGTACTTGCAGGATGACAACCATCTGTTTAATAAAACCGAGATGAAGAAATTTGGCATCACATTCGGCACGGTGACGCTTTTTTTCTCCCGTAAAGCTCAGTAACAAAAAGAGTGTACATACTGAGGCAGGAAAGAGCTTCGGACGTTGGTAATTCGATGATTGCCATGGGGAGGTTGTTGAAGGAAAAATTCATCCGTGAACATCGTGTATACGAGGAGTGTAGTCCGGCTACAAGCTCCTCGTACAAAGCAGTAAAGAATTTGGCTGGTATGATTTAAAATCCATCGCCTTAAATAACGTTGGATTTTACCCTTTTAGCTATATACAGTAACATCATACATATGAGCAAGAATTCCACCGATTAAGAACTCTTTTGTAGTCATTTCATATTCCGGGAAATAAAAATATCCTTCGTAATAAACGAAATCATCACCTACAGCATGAGTATCTGTTGATATGTTAAGCCCTCCACCATAGCTATAACCTTCCGTTGTGAGTACATTCACTTTAGCTACCATTGCTGAATATTTGAAATTTCTATCAAGCTTAATTCGTGCCGCTACTCTGTAAACTTCCCCAGGGGCAAAGGGAAGTTCATTTTTAGAGGCACAAGTCACAAAATCATGGACATCATAATACGGACTAAACATTATATCATTAACATTATCAAGTACTGGCCGACGTAAACAGCCAGTAAATCCAAATGCTGGATACTCCGGCATTACCCAGTTATAGGAAAAAGCAATCGTATCGTTAAAGTCCTCATGGAGAATTACGGTATTTTCCATTTCAACGGAGAATAGATTTACATCATTAATATATATATTGTACGATAGGGTGTCAGATGGGATGTTTGTCAACGCAATTTCAATAAATTTACACTCGGATGATGTTTTCAGGGCAGCATAAACATAGAATAGGTTTAGAAACTGCGAGTAGCATAACTGCTGATTTAAGGGATTTCCGGCAGCATCTAACTCCGTTAGCTTGCAAACTATAATGCTCTCTCGAAGTACTGGTACTTCTTTATCAACAAACGCCTTTAATTTATATACAGTATCAGGTAGGGCGGGGATTCTATTTTTGATCACTTGATCTTTTATTAAATGGACAAAAACCTGACCATTTCGTGAAACAAGTTCAGGTGCTTCACCCTCACCCTCATAAACCCATCCTGCGAGTGACATATCACTGAATGCGTCTTTATAAATAAGTTGAGTTGCTTGAGTCATAGATTCTCCTTAGTTTAATATATTAATTTTCTTCTCCACCCTTAATGCGTACTTTAACCATTCAGGGTGTAAGTTTTTATTACCTTTTGTTGTTGCCATATCAAATATAAAATAAATTCATCTGGTTATGATTGAAAAAAACACAATTACCATATTAAAATAATCACTATTCTCAAATGAAAGAGGTTTGAGAGTTTAACTATTATTTAATTCGTGATGTCATTCACAACTCAAAGATACCCTTTGAGAAAACGCTGCTCATAGTATTTTCGTCAGTCCCCCAGCCTCTGGCTGAGCATTTCCCAACCTGGAAGCAATTGCACTCTCATTTTTATGAATGCCACACATACATAATAAAGAAGCCGAAAATTAGATCTATATCAAATAACTCACTGATAAATGATATTTAATAAATATAAATAAACTTAATCATAAAGGTGAAGAGCATGTTCTTATCCAGGCAAACTATACAGTTCATCGTTGCTATACAAGAAGAAAGCTTGTTAAAAGCTTCAGAAAAGATTGCAATTACCCCTTCCGCAATGAGTCGGGGCATTAGTGAGTTAGAAAATAAAATAGGCTCTAAGTTAATTAAAAGAACTCGAAATGGCATACAACCGACGGATAAAGGAAAATCACTATATCTTGAACTTTTACCTCATTATAATGAAATTCAGTCATTAGCAAATCGATTGAAAAAATCTAAAGAAAATCTCGCAGTCATGATTGGGACTGATGGCCTATACATTCCAAAAATAAAGGAAAAAATGCATCACTTCATTAGAAATAATTCAGAAAAAAAAGTTCAATTTTTACCGGGTCGGGATGAAATCCCAGAAAAAATCCTATCTGAAGGAATCGTGGATATATATATATCCACAAAGCGGCCTGGGGGTAATGATGGAAGTATTACTTCTATCAGTATGGAACCAGAACTTATTGGCCTTGTTGTACATTCTGATATTTTAGGAAGGTATAAAAAAGTTAGTGACATACTTGCCAGGTATAAAGTTGTGCAGACACATGCGGCATTAAAAAACTCATTATTTATTAAAGTCAAAAAAATAATAAATGAAAACAAATATAGTTTTGATTCATTCCCAGTTGCTGATATTAACGAAATTTGCTATCTAGTAAATAAAGGGGATGGGGTGAGTTTTATGTCAAACGCCATAATGAATGATATGAATTTTTCAAGTAGTGTACAGTATATAGAGAAACCCTTCACACAACCAATTATTCTGCAACGATATATATGTTTCAAATCAGAGAGATATGAAGAACTTATGAATATATGTTCTTTACTTAGAGATTGTTGAAAAAGTTAGGGCAAACAGCGTGGGGCGGTCCTCGGCAGAGAGTGCCTGCGAGCGTTTATCCTGAACTAGCTTGATAAATTCGAGTGTGCGTCCGAGTCGTTTGTTGTCCACGATTGCTCGCAGGTCGACTTCCTGGAGCCGATTACAGGTGGAGTAGGGAAGAACATCGCCGTCAGCAGGCGACCGGCTACTTCCGCGGGAGCGTTCCCTTACTGGGCCATACAGGATCAGAATCCGTGGTGGCTCCTGCAGTTAAGGCGTTCAGCGATGTGTTGATCAAAGCATTCAGTGTTCAGGGCAGGAAATTGTTCCATTTTTCTTCTTCGGAGAGAACAGATGATTCCAAAGCAAACACATATGATTTACCATATGTATTTACTAACGGGAATGGAGTGATAAATGCTACAACCTGTTCAGCTTTTCAAAATCCTGTCGGATGAAACACGGCTCGCCATCGTCATGCTTCTTCGGGAGTCCGGTGAACTGTGCGTCTGCGATATCTGCGCGGCCACCTCCGAATCACAGCCAAAAATCTCGCGACATATGGCTATTCTTCGTGAGACCGAGCTGGTTCTTGACCGTAGGGAAGGCAAATGGATCCACTATCGTCTGTCACCCCATATACCGGCGTGGGCAGCAGAGACAATCACGACGACCTGGCAGTGTCTGCGCGAGGATGTACGTGAATGGCTGGACAAATCAGCCTGCGCCTCCTGCTGAGGCAGGAAAACATATTTACAAAATCATATATGATGGAGTCCGAGATGCTTTTGGCAGGGAGTATTTTTTTACTGACGCTGGTACTGGTGATCTGGCAACCCAGAGGCGTGAGTATTGGCTGGAGCGCGAGTATCGGGGCAGTGCTGGCTCTGGGTACCGGTGTCATCCATATCGCTGATATTCCCGTTGTCTGGAATATCGTCTGGAACGCAACGGCGGCATTTATTGCGGTGATCATTATCAGCCTGCTGCTTGATGAGTCCGGTTTCTTTGAATGGGCCGCACTACATGTCTCCCGTTGGGGTAACGGCCATGGTCGCCTGCTGTTTACCTGGATAGTATTGCTCGGTGCCGCTGTTGCGGCGTTATTTGCCAATGACGGCGCCGCGCTGATCCTGACGCCAATTGTGATTGCTATGTTGCTCGCACTGGGGTTCAGCCAGAGCACTACACTTGCCTTTGTGATGGCCGCAGGGTTTATTGCAGATACGGCCAGCCTGCCGCTTATTGTTTCTAACCTTGTGAATATCGTCTCGGCGGATTTCTTCGGTCTGGGCTTCACACAGTACGCATCCGTTATGATCCCCGTGGATGTAGCAGCGATTGTGGCCACGCTGGTCATGCTGCATTTATTCTTCCGCAGGGATATTCCGGCGACGTATGACGTTTCGCTGCTGAAAACGCCTGCCAGTGCGATAAAAGATCCTGCAACCTTCAGAGCGGGCTGGATTGTCCTGTTATTGTTGCTTATCGGTTTCTTTGTTCTGGAGCCGTTGGGGATCCCTGTCAGTGCAATAGCGGCTACTGGCGCAACAGTGTTGTTTGTAGTGGCGAAAAAAGGTCATGCAATTAACACGGGGAAAGTCCTGCGCGGTGCACCATGGCAGATCGTTGTTTTTTCGCTGGGCATGTACCTCGTGGTCTATGGCCTGCGCAATGCAGGGCTCACGGAGTACCTGTCCGGAGTGCTGAACCTGCTCGCAGGCAAAGGTTTATGGGTTGCGACGTTTGGCACTGGCTTCTTGACTGCATTCCTCTCATCAGTAATGAACAATATGCCGACGGTGCTGATTGGTGCGCTGTCGATAGACGGGAGTACAGCGGCTGGCGTCGTCAAAGAGGCAATGATTTATGCCAACGTGATTGGCTGCGATTTAGGTCCGAAAATCACCCCAATTGGCAGTCTGGCTACACTGCTATGGCTTCATGTGCTTGCCCAGAAAAATATGACAATCTCCTGGGGATATTACTTCCGTACCGGCATTGTAATGACTGTGCCAGTGCTGTTTGTCACTCTGGCCGCGCTGGGGTGGCGGCTCTCTGTCACTTTGTAATGAGATACTGATATGAGCAACATTACTCAAAATAGGTGGATGTCCGCGTATGGGTTATGTTTTCAGCTCTTGCCGAAGATGTCTTTGCTCCGAGTTTGCAGGTGTTTGAGTGCCGTCAACATGTCATCCTGATTCAGGCTACGTTGTGATTTCTTGCCAGGCTGCATCTTTCTGCGTGAGGTCTGGCCGTTAATTGATGGCAGAGCCTGCGAACGGGGGTTGTCACGCTTGTCCTGAACCAGATTTATCATCTCCAGTGCGTGTCCCAGGCGCTTGTTGTCGACGATGGCTCCCTGGTCCAATTCTCCCTGCTGGTCGTAAGTGATGAAGGGCAGGGAAGTACCGTTATACCGTTAGCCCGGAGCTCAATAGTGCCGTCCGGATACTGCCAGCCATCAATGTATTCCCCTGAAAACGCCGATTTTCTTCATTATCTTCGAGCAGATAAAGCTTCTTATCGTACTGTAATATCAGGTTTTTTTAGAACTTACAATGTTCACACCATGTGAATAGGTGGCTTTGCAAACCTGCGGTTGTAGTCAGCTATAAACTCTTCGGTAAAGGCGTTTGCAGCCTCAGGTGTAGTGATACCACGGAGCTGCAGCTCCTTGACCAGACGGTTCTGTAACCAGCGATGCTCGCTGCCATCAATCTGGATCAGCTCTCGGGTACAGGCACGCCGCGGCTGATATACACGCGGTGGCCGTAACTTGCGGGGGATCCATAAACCAGCCTGTGTCATCAGCTTGCGTACCGTCTCTTTGGCCAGATACAGACCGTGGATCTCGGCCAGCTTCTCGCAGGCTAAAGTAGGACCAAAATCAGCGTAACGTTCGCGAATAATACGCAGTGCACGTTCAGCAAGGCCCGGCATCAGTTGCCGGTTACCTGGCTGGCCACGACGACGGTTAACCAGCGAAAGTGGTCCGTGTTCGCGGTAACGCTCAAGCAAACGGCGGCAGTGTCTGTCCGAGATCTCCAGCCGGCGGGCGGCAAGACGAGTAGTAAGACGCCGGTCAATCACGTCCTGCAGGATCCTGAGTCGGTTCACATCGTTCATCGAAAAAAACTCCGTTCCGTATGCCGTCATTGGTCTCATCCTCAGAAAGCGGCGATCGCTGTGGTGAGACTGTATCTGGTCAGATACGGACATCTCAATTTAGTTATTAGAACTGTAGTGCGCATAATGTATATTATGTTAAATGGAATATAACCAACCGTACCGTACCAGCTCATGAGCCATTCCCTGCTGTTTCGCTACCCGACCAGCTAAGATTCATTCTTATCCCATAAGATACGGTTCTGGTGGTTGATTTTCCCCTTTGCAAAGAAAGCGATTGAACGGATTGCCCTGAAATATTCAACACGCGGACAGTGGACTACAGGTTTCTATACTGAAACGCCGATGAAGAACGGATTGTACGCATTCTACTTCATGCTGATTTTCGTCGTGTCCATACCAATTGGCGTAATCTATCTGCTGTACCTTGCGGTATCAAAAAAGGCCACATGACGTGGCCTTACTTCTCATCGACGCGCGCCGAAATTGCCGTTCTTTCACCCTTCCCTTTTTTCCAGAACGACTTGTTAACTCATTAGAGCGGCAAGATCAATCATGGATCCTGACGCCAAGACAACCGCGAACAAATTCAGGATTAAAATGCTTCACGGCCTCACCAACATAGCCTAAATCGAGTGCGCTGATTTGCGCCATTTCGCTCTCCGACAATGAGAAGTCCCAGATGGCGAAATTCTCAACGATACGTTCCTGATGAGTGGATTTAGGGATAACCGTAACACCACGTTGAATGTTCCAGCGCAAAACAACCTGAGCAATGGTTTTTTTATGGATGTCAGCAATTCCCTGAAGCATCTCATTTTCATACGGTTTATGTCTTCCGCCGCCCAACGGTGCCCAGGCTTCTGGCTGGACGTTGTAATGCTTCATAGTTTCCAGCGCGGCGGGTTGCGCAAAATAAGGATGCAATTCAACCTGATTGACCATCGGCCTGATCCTGACGGTTTCACAGAAGTTTGCTAATACATGAGCATAAAAATTGGACACCCCAATCGCTTTCAGTTTGCCGGCATCATAAGCATCCTCCAGCGCACGCCAGGCGCTGAAATAGTCACGCATCGCCTGGTGGAGTAAGTAAAGGTCAAAGTATTCCAGTCCAGATTTTTCCAGCGATGCGTCGATACCCGCTTTGGCCATATCGTAGCTGGCCATATCCTGTACCCACAGTTTTGAGGTAATGAACAACTCTTCGCGGGTACACAAACCTTCGGCAATGGCTTCACGAACTGCGTCACCCACCGCATCTTCATTACCGTATACCGCGGCGGTATCAATAAGACGATAGCCGGTACGAATCGCATTCAATACTGACTGTTTACATTCTTCTTTATTGGTAACCTGAAAAACGCCAAAACCTGCCATCGGCATTTTTAGGTTGTTGCTTAATACTGAATATTCCACTGTAGAGTACCTCCACTCTGTTTTAGGCATCAAAAATGTTCGGAGTAACGATTACTCAGTCAGAAGTTCAAATCTGGCGCTATAGGAGTCAGGATGGACGGGCAACGCGTCCGGCTCATCTAACTGACCTAATTTAACTAATCCGCCCGCATAGCCATGTGGTTTATAGAAAATAGCCAGATTGCCCCACGGGGCATACATCGTGATATCACCCTTTTTCGCGGCCATGCCTGCTGGTGAACCCGCGGTAGACAATCGGGCGGGTAAATCGCTTATTTTCTCCTCCCCGGCATAATCTTTCAGCGTCAATGTAAGCGGTAAAAGTGCTGCAAAATCGCGGCTTGCCTGACTGTCATTCAGGGTCGCGGTAATCGTTTTGTCGTCGAGAATAATGCGTAACTTCATAGGGTTTTCCTGTGTATGACGTGCAATTACCGTAGCCGGAAATATCGTGATCAAGGCCAGCACTAACCAACCCGAAAGGCCGGGTAATACAGGTTGCGTTTTAGAAGAGATAACCATGGATAGCCACCCGAGCGCAGACGTTTACAGCTATTTTGAACAGAACAAAACAGCTTGTTAATAGCGGTTATCAGAATAGAGAAATGAATTGAATTCATTAATTACAGCTATGATGATTGCCACTTTCTATCCCGTCGACCCCGTAGTTCATCCCCTGCCCCTTACCAGGTCTATGAATTCCATTCATAGCACCTATTTAAGTAGCGTAATTATCTTTAACCGCAATTTCTTTAATCTGGGTGTATCAGGAGAGTCAGTGCCGCGAAGATGGTGGGCATCCCCAACCTGTACGGCTGGGGTGTTATAGAGACTAACTAGATGTTTTTATCGAAGAAGACGTCTAATTTTTGCAAAGCCTGGTCAACATATTTTGGCACCCAGTAAGTCTCGATATGGGTAGCACCGTCGATCAGGAACAGTTCTTTGTCCTTCGTCCCGGTGGCTTTCGCGAACGCATCTTCAGTCATATAGAGCGTATCCGCTTTTGTACCGGCAATCATCAACAGTGGTTTATTGATGAGATTGATATGGTCCGTTACATCAAAACTCATCAAATCTAACAGGCTGCTTGTGGTGTATTTAAACGTTGAGTTCGGGTGTGCGTGGGTTTTCCAGTAGTACTCGTAGCCCTGCCGATATAAGGCAAAAGGCAATTTAGCAATCTGTTCATCAGTCAGGTTGGCATCACCGGAATAAAGCACCTCGCCTCCGGCAGCCTCCTGAGCACGTGCGTCAGATGCCTGCTGAAGACGCAGCTGGACAGTATCCAGCTGTGAATTTTGCATCCCGTTGCGGCGTACAAGGCCGGAATTAAACATGCTGATGGTTGCAATGGATTTAAACCGTTTGTCCGTCTCGGCAGCAACGAGTGAATAACCGCCACCACCGCAAATGCCAAGCAGGCCAAGACGGGAAGTATCAACCCCCGGATACTGGCTGATGTAATCAGCCATACCGTGAACGTCTTCAATACGGTTAACCGGTTTATCCACGCTGCGGGGCATCCCGCCACTGGCACCCTGATAAGCCGCATCGGCGGTGATCGTAATGTACCCATGCTCGGCGAGGCGCTGCGCATACAACCCGGCGACCTGCTCTTTTACGCCACCATTAGGATGCGCGACCACTACGGCAGGATATTTTTTGGCGGGATCGTAGTTAGCAGGGGTATAGACATTCGCAGCAATCTGGATGCCATGCAGATCGTATTTCACCGGATGAATGTTGACCTTGCCTTTTACGTTCTCAGCGATGGCGCCTTCATAAACGAGTGTGAATGGATTCTTTTTGTAATCAGCCGCATTGACTGAGCTCACTCCAGCCATTGCCGTGAGTAGCATTGCACTTATAAGCGTGAATTTCATGGTCTCCCCCGATGAGTGTCGGCCTGGTTTTGCAGGCTCGCGGATTTAAATGTGCAGGCTCAGATTAGGGCGAGAGGACTGTCAGCAGGGTGACAAGGAAATAACATTTTTGTCAGGAAACGGGCTGGGATGGCTAAGCGTTTCTGACAATGCTGTCAGGTAACTGTCAGCTTTATGTTGGCAACCAGGAGGCAAAATGGTCTCAGTAACAGGGTTGGTCAGGTATTGAAGCACCGTTGAAAAGTAAAGAGGAAGTCCCGATATGCGCCTACTTTTAGTTGAAGATGAAGAAAAAACGTCAACCTATCTCAACCGTGCGTTGAGCGAATCAGGTTTTACGGTAGATGTCTCAGCAGATGGCGCTGAAGGTCTTCATTACGCACTGGAGTTCGACTACGACGCGATAATCCTGGATGTGATGTTGCCGGGGATGGATGGCTACCGGGTACTCGAGGGTGTGCGGGCAGCCAAACAGACACCGGTGCTGATGCTCTCTGCTCGGGGATCGGTCGATGAGCGCGTAAAAGGTCTCCGCCTTGGCGCAGATGATTATCTGCCCAAGCCCTTCTCTCTTATTGAACTGGTGGCACGCATTCAGGCCCTGGTACGTCGCCGCTCTATGGATGGCGCGGATATCACCCAGCTGCAAATTCACGATCTGCATCTCGACTTACTGGCTCGCCGCGTTTTTCGTGCCGGAACACGGCTGGAGCTAACGGCGAAAGAGTTTTCCCTGTTGAGTCTTCTGGCCAGGCATCAGGGGGAGATCCTGTCAAAGATGATGATTGCTGAGCAGATATGGGACATGAATTTTGACAGTGATGCCAACGTGGTTGAAGTCGCCATTAAACGCCTTCGCGCAAAAGTGGATGCCCCGTTCGACGTCAAACTGTTACATACCGTTCGTGGCATGGGCTATGTCCTCGAAGTTCGTTCTGAATAAATGAAGAGGATAATCATGCCTAAGCGTTCCATCTCAGTTCACCTGGCGCTGATGTTTGCTTTATCCGCGCTGCTGATTGTGTCCGTAATCGGCATCCTGCTGAGAAGCTCCTTGCATGATTCTTTGCAAAAGCAGATGCACAACGAGCTGTTGTTCCGGGAATCATTAATGAGCCCGTGGATCACCGCACGAACCTCGGCTGAAGGCTGGTCGACGCTTGCCAACAAATTCACCGTTTTAACCAATTCTGAAGGTGAGCGCGTTCGCTACTGGATCGTGAGCGATAACCCACGCTTTAGCGTAGGAGGAACGCCACCAGTAGGCGTTCAGTGGTCTTCTTTGCAGGAAGGTTTTAATAAAGTGCCTGGCGCATCGGAAGGTGCATGTTCACTGTTCCTGTTAGTGAAAACTATCCCCGCCAATGGAGAAAGACCCGAGCTGCGCTATGTCGTTGCCATCGACTCAACACCCTACATGGGTACACTGAATGCCTTCACCAGGACGCTGCTTATCATTGTCGCACTGGGCGTCGTGATTGTCGCCATACTGGGCTACGTGGTTTCAAAGGTTGGTCTGCGTCCAGTTGGCGCGCTCAGTAAACAGGCCCGGCAACTCGCGCCCGGGGACCACGGCCAGCGCCTGAACACCCGCACGTTACCCGAAGAACTCCAGCAACTGTCTCTATCATTTAATGGCGTGCTGGAACGTCAGGAGATCGCCTGGCGTCAGCTCGACAGTTTTAATGCCGATGTTGCACATGAACTCAGGACCCCACTGACCAACCTGATTGGCCAGACGCAACTGGGGCTCTCACGCCGACGCTCGCAGGATGAACTGGAAGAGCTATTGGGTTCCAATCTGGAAGAGCTTGAACGCATGACGTCGATCGTTAATGACATGCTGTTCCTGTCCCATGCCCACGCGGGTGAACATGCTTCCCAGCTCATGCAGGTGTCCCTGCGAGAAGAAACCCTGAAAACAGCGGAGTATGTTGAACCCTCTTTTGCGGAAAAGCAGCTCTTGATGGACGTTCAGGGCGACGTCACCGCCCACATCGACCGGCGACTGTTCCACCGCTCGCTGGCCAATTTACTGGAAAACAGCGCAAGACATTCGCCATCCAATAGCACGGTTACGGTGCGCTTAAGTGAAAAAGGTCATCAGGCCTGTGTTGAAGTTTCAAACCCGGGCGATCCCATAGCGCCAGAGCACTTACACCGGCTTTTCGAGCGGTTTTATCGCGTTGATACCTCCAGGGCCCGGAGTGATACCCATCATGGGCTGGGCCTGTCGATCGTACGCGCCGTCGCCATTATGCACCGGGGTGATGCTTTTGCGCGAAGTGAAGGTGGCATCAATACATTTGGCCTGACCTTTGAGATACACGCGGATAAAACGACGAGCAATTCGCACTCCGGCACTGAACCGGAACCAGGGTTAACTGACAGAATTGTCAGGGGGGTGTCAGCCTGAGGACATCGCACCCTCGTTAATATCATCACAGGCAATCCCCCTCTTCATTGATAAGGACGCTTCGTATGATCAGGCATTTACGTTACCTCGGGCTGTTATTTCCTCTCTTTGTGTTTTCATCCTGGGCAGCGGAGCAACATTCCGCTGTTCATATCGCTCCCGCCGGAAGTCAGAACGCAGTATATGGGCCAGCGGAGAACTTTACCGGCCGCGTCCGGGTTGATCCTCTTTTTAAACCGGATAACGACATCCGTGCTTCCGGGGCCTATGTCACCTTTGAACCCGGCGCCCGTTCCGCCTGGCATACGCATCCGGCAGGCCAGCAGTTGATTGTGACCTCGGGCGTTGGGCTTACCCAACAAGAAGGCCAGCCGGTGCAGGTTATCCGCGCGGGTGACGTTGTCACTTGTCCGGCGGGCATCAAACACTGGCATGGGGCCGCACCGGGTAGCGCGATGACGCATCTGGCAGTAACCGGGGTTGTGGATGGCAAAAGCGTTAACTGGATGGAGAAAGTGACAGATGAACAATACCACGCCCATTAAGGCACTAGCAGCAGCGGTACTGCTGACCTTCGGTTTTGGTCTTACAGCACAGGCTGCGCCCGTCAATACAGGAGCCTCAGAGATGAACCATGAACAAACAGTTTCAGAAACACTGTCAGCCCGCCAGCAGGCCATCCCGTTGATTGCGGCATCGATGGCCAGCAGTCAGATGGATAAGCTGAATACGGCACTGAATCAGGGCCTTGATGCCGGGCTCACGATCAACGAAACCAAAGAGATACTCGTCCAGCTTTATGCCTACACGGGCTTCCCCCGGAGTCTGAACGCGCTGAGTGAACTGATGAAGGTTGTCGAAGCACGTAAACAACGTGGCATTAAAGACGTTGAGGGTAAAGAACCCACCGCCCCGATCCCTGTCGGAGATGAACTTCGCCGTTTCGGTACTGCCAACCAGACGAAAATCTCAGGCGCTCCGGTTCAGGGCCCGCTGTTTGATTTTGCCCCGGTCATAAATCAATTTCTGCAAACGCATCTGTTCGGGGACATTTTTGCCCGCGATAACCTCGACTGGCAAAGCCGCGAGCTGGCAACGGTTGGCGCATTAGCAGCCACACCAGGCGTTGAATCACAACTGCTTTCGCATACGCGTGCAAGTATGCGGGTCGGGTTGACGGCAGCGCAGTTGCGCCAGCTGGCAGAGGTTCTGCGTGAACATGGCGAAAATGATGCAGCTATGCGGGTTGAAAAAGCGTTGCAACAGGCGCTCGCAAACAATTAGGAGTTGGTTAGAGACGATACGCAGCTGATTTATTTATAAGAGGAAATACCCTTGAAGACACTTTTAAAAACACTGTCCTTCTGCGTTATTGCGGGTGGCATGGTGGCTCAGTCGGTATCCGCCGAGCTTTTGGTCATTCAGGAACAGGGCAGCTTTTCTGCTGGCGGGACGATAATCACTTCCCCCGGGAAATTTGACGCGAAAAAGCCGATGGACTCTGCTGGTCAAACTTATCACGGCGATCACGCGTCTGTGTTCTACCAAATCCCGGTGAATCCACATAAATACCCAATCGTCATGCTGCACGGCGCTGGCCAGTTCTCCCGAACCTGGGAAAGCACCCCGGATGGTCGTGAAGGTTTCCAGAATATATTCCTGCGTCGCGGATTCTCAACTTATCTTGTCGATCAGCCTCGTCGGGGCAGCGCCGGGCGCACGACGGTAGAAGGTACTGTTTCGCCAAAACCGGATGAGCAGCTGTGGTTTAATCAATTCCGCGTTGGCGTGTGGCCAGAGTATTTTAAAGGTGTTCAGTTCTCTCATGACAAAGAAGCGCTGAATCAGTATTTCCGTCAGATGACTCCCAATACCGGGCCGTTTGATATCAATGTTATCTCGGACGCGATGTCCGCCGTCGTGGATAAATCTGGCCCGGCGATCCTCTTCACCCACTCTCAGGGCGGCGGACCAGGCTGGTACACGGCAATGAAAAATGACAATGTCAAAGCCATTGTCGCTTTCGAGCCTGGCAGCAGTTTTGTCTTCCCGGAAAAAGAGCTCCCTGCCCCTATGCCAAGCGCGTTTGACACGCTAAAGGGCGAGCCAGTGCCAATGGAGCAGTTTATGGCTCTGACCAAAATCCCGATTCTGATTATTTACGGCGATAACATACCGGATAAACCTGTCGCCATGCCCGCGCAGGACAGCTGGCGCGTACGCCTGGCGATGGCCCGTGAGTGGCGTGAAGTGGTGAATAAGCATGGCGGGGATGTGACGGTTACGCATCTGCCAGAAGTGGGAATTAAAGGGAATACGCACTTCCCGTTCTCTGATTTAAATAATGTGCAGATTGCTGATTTGGTGAGTCAGTTCCTTAAGGACAAGGATCTGCAATAGGAAGTGATAGTATTGAGCCTTCATTGTTGAGGGCTCAATACAAGTATCTGAGCTGTAGGTTTATCGCCATAAGACACAATATTATTGGGCATATGGACTTCAAGCTACTGATTAACGTATCACACTGACATTTTCCAGTTTCACTGGGCTTTCAGGCTTATTACCTACTTGCATCGCTACCGGGATAAAAACATTGAGATCCTGCAGCCAGGCGAGTTTGATACTGCTACCCACTTGCCCTTCGTCAGTTTCATGGCAGTCAACTAATAGAAATTTCCCACCAAATTCAGGAGCAATGCTATTTGCGTCGCCCTTTGTTGTTACTTCGCAGCTTAACGCTGAAGTAATGACTTTCTTATCAGAGTCAATACTATCCCATTGCGCCTGATAACGTTGACCTGTCACTAGCGGGAAATGCAGATCCGTCTGCAATTTGTTGAGGAGTGATGAGCCAGTGCTGATGGACATGGTAAACTTAAGCTGTAGCTGATTAGCCAGAGTTAAACGTTGCACTTTCCAGATACCATAATCCTCCAGTTTGCGTACATAACCATTTGGTTGTGCATCCAACTGCACTTTGGTCTTACCGAGCGCGCTTACTTCGGTATAACGAACCTGTTTAAAGCGTGGAAGTGCCCAGGGTTTGATCAATGACTGAGCCTGGCGCTCAATTGCATCAGAGAGGGAATATTTATTCAGCCACTGTGGATTATTATCACTCAGGTCGGGCATTGATGGCCCCATCAATGTTGATATTGGTTTATTCGCGGCGGGTACAAAGTGGCCTTCTGCTGTAAACTTTTTTCCTGCGGGTAACTGGCAAAGCTGCTCGAAGCGTTGTGCCATCTGAGTGTCAATTTTGAAACTACTCTTGCGACGAACAATGTCAGCAGTTATGAGCGAATCCGTTACGCGCCCCTCACTGTCAAAGTTCATTGCAGCAACGGCATCACCCTGATGGGTTTTACAGTTGTATATGTAGTGTTCAATCTTTAATTCAAGCGGCGCATCGTAAGGCGGTTCCCAAATGATATCTGCAAAGTCATATCCAACGCGTACCGATAAAATGTCGCCACTGTGCTGAATGCTATTAACATCGACCAGCTTGGTAATGCCGAATTCAGACGTGGCTGATAACTTTTCCCATCGAGCCTCTTTTATTGGTAGCTGGCAAACCGTACGAATATCTTCTGCTGTCATCTGCTTATCATCCTGTGCAGGTGCATACCGAAGGTAGCTGTCGCCGTAATAGCGAGCAGTGGTATAGCCCTTATCATTCAACAAATCCTTGTACAGAAGCTGTGCCTTGCCCTGTTTGCAATCAATGGTTCGCCATTGTTGGGCTGTTTTCCCGTTATTAAAGTTTAACGACACCATGAAATTTACACGATCATGGATTCTGGTGACGGATAAGGGATTAGTGTCACCACCTGTCAATGTAGGCGTATCAGCAGCCTGAACGAAAGAAAACGGCAAGAAAGACAGTAAAACGAGTGGGCGCGTTAAAAGGCGTACGATAAACATACATGTTCCTTCATTTATTCATTAAGAATTGAAGATATCGGCATTTCACAGCAAATTATTAGCCATCATTGGTTCTTACAGTTCTGCTACTTATGTCAAAATGATTCAAATTTAGCGATTAGCGGAGACTTATTGAAATGGCTATTGTGTTCAACAATATAGTTTAATGCTCTCCATCAAACCTGAATGGGCAACAAGGAAGCGCGGAGAATTTACAGAAATCCTTAGCGAACAGGTTTAAAAAGGTCGGGGGTTTTTCAGAAACGTCGTTATCATCACTTTGATTCGAGCATCATTGTTCTAATCGCTCAGCATCCAACTGCCGCTCCTGGCACAAAGCCGATCGTTCCCTGTGTTTATTAATGAATAAATCAAATAAACCCTAGCTAATTACCCCATCTAATCGAATAAATCTCTTTGCGTTATGCTTTTCCTGGACAACAGCTGAAGGATAACGTCATGCAAACTGTAAAACTGAATAACGGTGTTGAAATGCCCTTGCTGGGCTTTGGTGTGTTTCAGATGTCTGATGCCGCTGAATGCGAGAGAGCCGTTATTGATGCCATCGATACGGGATACCGCCTGATCGATACCGCCGCGTCTTACCAGAATGAAACCCAGGTCGGGAACGCACTGAAACAGACCGGCATCGCCCGTAACGAACTCTTTGTCACGACCAAACTGTGGTTGCAGGATACCCATTACGAAGGCGCTAAAGCACAGTTCGAACGCTCCCTTAATCGACTGCAACTTGATTACGTTGACCTGTACCTGATTCACCAGCCTTACGGTGATGTCCATGGGGCCTGGCGTGCCATGGAAGAACTGCACCGGGCAGGCAAAATTCGCGCCATTGGTGTCAGTAACTTCCATCCAGACAGACTGGCCGATCTTATCGCTTTCAACAACGTTGTCCCTGCGGTAAATCAGATTGAAGTTAACCCGTTTAACCAGCAGTTACATGCGGTTCCATGGAATCAAAGCCGTGGCATTCAGCCGGAGGCCTGGGCGCCGTTTGCGGAAGGCAAAAATGGTCTGTTCCAGCATCCCGTGTTAACGGCCATTGGTCAGAAGTACGGCAAAAGCGTGGGCCAGGTTGTGCTGCGATGGATCTTCCAGCGAGGCATCGTTTCGCTGGCGAAATCAGTGCGTAAAGAACGCATGGAAGAAAACATTAACATTCTCGATTTTGAACTCAGTCATGAAGATATGCTGCAAATTGCCGCACTCGATACCGCAACCAGCGCCTTCTTCTCCCACCGCGACCCGGCAATGGTGGAATGGCTGACTGGCCGCAAACTTGATGTTTAAGTCGCGATATAAAAGAGGTAGTCATTCAATGCAAAAACGTTATCTGGGTAAATCCGGACTCGAAGTCTCTGCGCTTGGGCTCGGCTGCATGGGCTTAAGCCACGGCTACGGCCCGGCGACAGATACTCGTCAGGCTGTCGGGCTGATTCGCGCTGCGGTCGAACGTGGCGTCACCTTCTTCGATACCGCCGAAGTATACGGCCCCTTTCTTAATGAAGAGGTTGTCGGCGAAGCGTTAAAACCGTTTCGTGACCGCGTGGTCATCGCCACCAAGTTTGGTTTTACCTTCGGTGATGACAACAAGCAGCAGATTTTAAACAGCCGTCCGGAGCATATTCGTGACGCTGTGGAAGGATCACTTCGCCGTCTTAAAACTGATGTCATTGATCTGCTGTATCAACACCGTGTCGACCCGGATGTGCCCATTGAAGATGTTGCAGGAACAGTGAAAGACCTGATAGCTGAAGGCAAAGTTAAACATTTCGGCCTGTCTGAAGCGGGTGCACAAACCATTCGTCGTGCACATGCGGTACAACCTGTCACAGCCCTGCAAAGTGAATACTCCATGTGGTGGCGCGAGCCTGAGAAGGAGATCCTGTCATTGCTGGAGGAACTGGGCATCGGTTTTGTCCCTTTCAGCCCATTAGGTAAAGGCTTCCTGACGGGTTCAATTAAGCCAGGAACCACGTTTGGCAAGGATGATTACCGCAGCACTGTGCCACGTTTTGCCGAACAAGCGATTGAAGCGAATGAAAAACTGGTCTCATTGCTGGGTGAACTGGCAGCACAAAAAGGCGTGACGTCTGCGCAAATCGCGCTGGCATGGCTGCTGGCACAAAAGCCGTGGATTGTTCCTATCCCTGGCACCACTAAGCTGCACCGGCTGGAGGAAAACCTGTGCGCTGCCGACATCATTCTTTCTCAGGATGACTCACGGCAGATAACACAGGCGCTTGAAACGATTAAAATTGTCGGGGAGCGTTACTCCCCTGAGCATCAGGCTCGCGTAGGCCGTTAATACCCTGGCGGGTCCGTATCACGTTGCGGACCCGTTATTCCGAGTAGCGAAGCGCATCGATCATCAGCGCAAACGCCGGCGGATGCTGCTTTCGGCTCGGGTAGTAAAGATAATATCCGGGGAAAGAGGGACACCAGTCCTGGAGAACCTGAATGAGTTCGCCTGACTGTATATACTCCAGCACCCTATCCTCAGGTATACAGGCGATCCCAAAACCGGATAACGCGGCATCGATCCTTTCCGCCTGCATATTAAACGTTACCTGCCCATCAACCCTGACCCGTAACGGCTTCCCTTCCCGCTCAAACTCCCAATGGTAAAGTCCACCAGCCGTCGGCAGGCGCATATTGATGCACCGGTGATTTTGAAGATCGTGGGGTGTTTCAGGTACCGGGTTCTCTGCAAAATATGACGGTGCGCCAACCACTGCCATTCGCATATCTGGCCCGATTCTTACGGCAACCATATCCTTATCCACGCTTTCACCCAGACGGATCCCGGCATCAAAACGCCCTTCCACAATATCGACAAAACCGTTATCAACCACCAGCTCAACGTTGATTTCCGGATATTCCCTGAGGAAGGGTTTTAACTTCGGCCATACCACACTTCGCGCGGAATGCTCACCGGCGGATAAACGGATATTGCCGGAAGCAGTGCCATTGAGTTGAACAAGGGATTCCAGCTCCTGTTCAAGATCGGCTATCCGGGGTTCAAGACAGGCAATAATTCGCTCCCCCGCTTCTGTTGGGGCAACGCTTCGGGTCGTGCGGGTCAGAAGGCGGATTTTCAACCTTTCTTCCAGTGCCTTAATCGCATGGCTGAGGGCTGACTGGGAAACACCAAGTTTGCCCGCGGCTTTCGTAAAACTACGCTCCCTTGCTACCACAAGAAAGAGTTGAAGTTCGTTGAAGTTTTCTTTGAGCATTGGCGATTTCCTTATAGAAGCATTCCCTTCAACGCTCACTCATGAAGGGCGTTCATAGACACAATCATTTTAGCCCCATTACTGACAATAATGATAATTGATATTCTGACGCTATCGAAAATTAGTCTGAAGTATCAGAAGGTTTATCATGAAAATACTCGTTGCTGGTGCGACAGGAAGTATTGGTCTTCATGTCGTGAATACCGCTATAGAAATGGGCCATCATCCCGTAGCCCTTGTCAGAAATAAGCGCAAAGTTAAATTACTTCCTCGTGGAACCGATGTTTTCTACGGCGATGTCTCAATGCCTGAAACACTTACCGATTTGCCGAAAGATATCGATGCCGTGATCTTCACTCTCGGCTCTGATGGTCAGGGGCGAATTGGTGCCAGAGCAATAGATTACGGCGGCGTGCGTAATATTCTACAAATATTCAAGGATACGTCTGTTCGTATCGCCTTAATGACCACGATTGGCGTGACTGAACGGCTCAGCACATGGAATCAACGCACTGAGGTTCATGACTGGAAAAGACGTGCCGAACGTCTGGTCAGGGCGAGTGGTCATCCCTATACCATCGTCAGGCCCGGCTGGTTTGATTACAACAATGAAGATGAACACAAAATCGTTATGCTTCAGGGAGACAGACGCCATGCGGGAACGCCAGAAGATGGTGTGATATCCCGCGAGCAAATTGCCCTGGTTCTGGTCAGTGCTCTGAGCAACGATGCGGCAAAAAATAAAACGTTCGAGCTGGTAGCCGTACGAGGCATAGCACAGCAGGATCTTACCCCTCTGTTTGCTCAATTGCAGGCAGACAATCCCCAAAAATATGATGCCATTTTAGATATGGACAATATGCCCCTCAGTGAAGAGCCTGAGTGCATTATTAATGAGCTAAATCAGTATTCAAAAAACTCAGCGCATCTAAAACCCTGACAGCATTGTCATATAGCGGTCAGTCTTATGACAGCTTAGGTCTGTATAGTTAACTAAACAGACGGAGAAATCCCTCCTGATACAAGCCCAGTTTTAAAGATAGCGTTTAAAAGAGGTACCAGATATGAAAGCACTGCTTATTGCAACATTGGTGATGGGTTCCATTTCAGCGAATGCCGCATTTGCGGCTCAGGAAATTAACCATGCCGATGGCAAAGAAAAAATTGGCGTAATCTCAGCCAGCAATGCCTATACGCTTGACGATTTATCAAATGCACTTTCTCGTAAGGCTGATGAGCAAGGTGCTACGTCATTTAGAATTCTCTCTACATCGGGAAATAACAGGTTGCACGGAGTTGCGGAAATATATAAATAATCCACAATACCCACTCAGAACTGGTAACTGTAGTTCACACTGGCGAACCATAGCCAGGGATTATCATAGCTTCCTTTAAATACCTCAGGCGACTGCACCTGGGAAGATTGCATATGCAGATACGACACCGCGAAACCGATATTGCTTTGCGGTGTCACCTGATATTGCGCCCCTGTTGCAAATCGCCATTCATCACCGGTTGGTAAAGACAGCGCAATATCACTTTGTGACTTATAAATGGTGCTATCAAATGCCACGCCTGCATTTACTCGCCATAGTTCAGTCAGGCGATACTGCACACCAAGCGCTGTATGCCAGGAGTCTTTCAGCCGATTTTTCCGATCAACATCCTGCCCGGCAATCGTAATCTGTGGGCTGCCGAACTGGCTCCAGTCCTGCCAGCCAAGGTCACCCATCACTGACCATTGTTTATTAACGTCGTGTACCACACTTAACATGATTTGTTGCGGGGCTCTGATTTGCGCAGAGATTGGCAGATCATATTCAACATTGGGTAAGTTGGGGAAACGGGCTTTACCATTAATGTTAAAGTCATATTCCGTCTTACTGGTCCAGGCAATACCGGCTCGTGTCTGATCGGTAATCTCCATCAGTAAACCCAGACGATAACTCAACGCCCAGTCATGATCTTTCTCCGTTACATCATCACCATCGACATTACGGGTCAGTGAGAGGAAACCATAGTTAACATTAACAGAACCCCCTACTGAAACACGGTCACTGAGTTTATAAGCCAGTGATGGACTCAATGTCATGGCAACCATGGTGCTCTTTTTAATAAGTCGATCCCCTGCCCAGTTGCCAAAATCAATCCCCAGACCATAGTTACCATACAGTCCAATACCGGCATAAACATCGTCATTAAGCTTTTGTGCGTAGAACGCGCTGGCGTTAGGGAAAAAATGCATGATATCGCCAGGACTTTTGCGCCCTGATTCATCATCCAGCTTATAGGAAATGTCACCGTCCATGGCCTGCAAGCCACCCGTAAACATATGATCAGGAAGTCGCGTCATTCCTGCGGGGTTAGTGACAATGGTTGAGGGATCTTGAGCGCGTGCCGCCTGCCCGGCTCCGGCAAGCGCCGTGTCTTCCGTAGCAATTTCATAAAAATAGAGTGCGCTTGCATGGGTTGTTTGTGACAGAAATAATCCCAGATAAACCAGTGTTATTTTCTTCATTTGCCACTTGCGTTAGGTAATTTTATTATTCACTCTCTTGAAAACTGGGGAGTTCACCATAGTTGATTCTTATCCCCTGCAATTCATCAATGATCGCCTCACTAATATCCTGACCACTTTCTGAAGTCACACTCTGGTCTTTATTAAAGACCACTGAATAATGGTTTTTAACGCGATACGACTCAACAACCCGGGTGATCTCATTCTGGCTAATCATGCGAATGCGGCCCGCTTCGACGCGGAGTTTATTGCTTAGGCTGGCTTTTTCGAGCAATCCGATTTCGCGACGCTGGGGCTCAGGCAGGGCTGAATTCTTCAGTTGCGCGCTTCTCTCTGCTTCCTGAGCCAGCAGAGTGACCTTTTCGGTTCTGAGTTTCTCTTGCTGCATGATTGATGATTCATTCAATACCCGCGTATAGCTGACGTAGGCAACGCCCGGCCTTTTGTCACTGACTTTAACGTTATTGAGGAAGATAAAATAAATGACCAGACAGAGAGCGATTAACAGAAAAACAAAAAGGCGCATCGAGAATTTTTTTGTCTTCATTATTGGATCCGTAATTTAGCGTTTCACCTTGAAAGAATATATTCGCTACTGAAGATCACCTGAGATTTTCTCACCATCAGGAATAAAAATTGAGTATAACAAGTATCCCCGTTTGCGCGTCGCAAACTACTGACAGTTGCAAGCCTTGCCCTATAGTTAAATGACACTTTCGTACCCCGGGACTGGTCATGAACTCAGATGCCCTTTGTCTGCGCGGATTATTGCTAGCACTACTGCTCATGAATACCGAGGGGATGGCCGCAGACGACCATCGAATCAAACAACGAGCAGATGCTGTCCTGACGCTAATGAGTTTTATGGTGGTTCCTGATATTACAGCCAGCGATCTGAATATCGAGACGGGTACTAATGAAAGTAATGAGCTCACAATCACCCAGTTTGGCGGCGGCGCGACAATGAGTGATACATTCCCGATCTACCTGGAAGGTGCGCTGGGCTATAGCCGCTACGATCCAAAGTTCGTGCTAAGTAACGGCACAGATACACGGCGCATTCCCACCAAATGGAACAGCCTGACATCAACCGGCGGTGTCGGCTGGGATTTCCCGGTGTACCGTGACAGCCACGGTGGAAACTGGGTTTTAACAGCCTGAGTTCGGTGGGTGTAGGGCTCGAACTGGACAGCAGTCAGTACCCTGTATTTATCACCCGCACGCGACTTGTGGCACGCTACATGTTTGGGCATGACACCAGTGGTTACGGGATTGGCCTGGCGATGAGTTTTTGAATGCAGTACGTTTGCGGTTTACACCCGCCTCCCAGCGCCATCAATATGTTCAATCAGGATCTGTTTTGCATATGCCACGCGTGGTTGTAACCATATCAGGCTGTAACCGATCGTTTTTACAAAACTGATTTCGCCCCTGTCTTACAACATTATCGGGAGATAGCAATGAAAGTATTAATGGTTCTGACCTCTCACAGTGAACTGGGTAACACCGGTAAAAAAACCGGCTTCTGGCTTGAAGAGTTTGCCGCCCCGTATTACGTGTTCAAAGATGCTGGCGCAGAAATTGTGCTGGCCTCTCCGGCCGCTGGCCGGCCACCGCTGGATCCGAAAAGTGATTTAGCCGATTTTCAGACCGAACTGACGCATCGTTTCAAAGCCGACCCGGCAGCACAGCATGAACTTGCCAACACAGTAAAACTCGACACCGTACGTCAGGAGGATTTTGACACCGTGTTCTATCCTGGCGGCCACGGCCCACTGTGGGATCTGGCGGAGTCGAAGACCTCCATCGCACTGATTGAAGCCTTCACCCGCGCCGGTAAACCAACGGGCTTCGTCTGCCACGCACCGGGCGTGCTGCGTCATGTTAAAGCCGCAAATGGCGAGCCGCTGATCAAAGGCCGACAGGTGACGGGCTTTACCAATGGCGAAGAAGCTGATGTGGAGTTGACCGGTGTTGTGCCTTTCCTGATTGAAGATGCCTTTATCGCACTGGGCGCGCACTACCAGAAAGGCCCGAACTGGGCACCGTTTATTGTCGAAGACGGCAAACTGATCACCGGGCAGAACCCGGCCAGCTCCGAAGGTGTCGCCAAAGCTCTTGTTGCGCAGCTGAGTTAACCACCAGCCCGGCCATCAATCCCCGATGGCCAGGATCATCATGGTCAATGTGCGTCAGTACTTTTCGCCTGCATTCCGCAAAGAGTGTTAAATGAAAAACGGCTGAGGGCTGTTAGGATTTTGTGATTAACACCGGAGAATCTATGAACACCATTATTGACCTGTTTAACGACCATAAGAGCGAGCGCAGTTTTACCGATAAAGCCATCGATGACGCCACGCTCGACCGTATTCTCAGCACCGCCTGGAACGCCCCTACCTCAGTCCATTCCCAGCAGGTTTCAGTGGTCGTCACGCGAGATGCACAAAAGCGCGCAGAGATTTCCCGTATTGCGGGCGGCCAGCCGTGGATTGCCAAAGCACCGGTATTCGTCACCTTCGTGCTGGATATGCACAAAACCGAAGTGGGCATGAAGCTCGCTGGCAAGCAACAGGTAGCCCATCAAAGTATCGAGAGCCTTGTTGCCGGCGCAACCGACGTGGGTATCGCGTTGGGTTCGGTAATGGCAGCAGCCCGTTCCGAAGGTCTGGGGATCGTGCCGATTGGCGGTATCCGCCTGCATCCTCAGGCGCTGATCGATCTGCTCGGTCTGCCGGAACACACCTACCCGGTTGCCGGTGTGGTGATTGGACACGTCGATGTCCCGTCCCATCATAAACCGCGTCTTCCTTTGGAGACGTTCCGCCATGACGAAACCTACGTTACCGATGGGCTGGAAGAAAAAATCACCCGCTACAATCAGCAGATGACCGATCACTGGCAGGCCATTAATCGCCCTGACGGTGAAACATGGAGTGAAAGCGTGAGCGGTTATTACCAGCACGTTTATTTCCCGGACGTGCTGCCTTCGCTGCTGAAACAAGGATTTGGGGTGGATAAATAGGCTGCCTAATGCGGTCAAACCCTGATTGATTGCTTTACTCCGACATTGCCAGCAAACCGGCGTCCAGACTAATTCCCTTTAATCTCGATAGTGGCCAACAACGCCCCTATGTTGGCCAGATCACGTGCACGAATTCCAGGTTATATGCGGAATAAGTACACTGCCTAAGAGTTTCCCGTCCTCGTAATCATCGGTTATCTCCAGCATCAACTTATCTTGTTACGTAATTAATAAAAGCACATTTTGTGACAGGAATCGCATAAAGAGTTAAATTTCAGGTTTTTCAAGAGCCTATTAATGATAAATATTCATAAGTGTTAGCGGCGAGGATGTCTTAATCAAGTTAACCAAAATCGTTACTATGTTCTCGTTCCGTTATATTTCCGTAGTTATATCTCTGAGGTTACAGATGAAAACCATTATTATCACTTTATCCACTCTTTTCGCACTGTTTACCGCAGGTAGCGCCTTCTCTGCACAAATTGTGAATAACGATGCCGGGAAAGAAAAAATTGGCGTTGTTTCCGCTGGCGGTGCCACAACGCTTGACGAGCTGGTTGCCAGTCTTTCCGCTCAGGCAGATAAAAAAGGGGCCACCTATTTCAAAGTTATTTCCACTTCTGGCGCCAATAAAATGCATGGCGTAGCAGAAATATACAAATAATTCAGAAGTCATCTCCAGTGACAATCATTTTACTGAGTGTTTTAGTTGATTTAACAAATGAGACTGTAAATGATTAGACTGGATAACTTAATATCTGAAATTACGCAGTGGATAGACGATAACATTCACCAACCATTAAGCATCGAGGATGTTGCGGCGCGCGCTGGATATTCTAAATGGCATCTTCAGCGCGTCTTCGTTCAAATGAAGGGTGAAAACATTGCCGCGTATATCAGGGACAGAAAACTGACGTTAGCTGCAAACGATCTTGTTAAAAGTCATGATAAGATCCTTGATATCAGCTTTCGCTATGGCTTTGATTCTCAGCAATCATTTACCCGTTCATTCTCCAGAAAATACCGAATCCCACCGCAAAAATATCGTCGTTTGTATGCCGAAAGGCATTACTAATACTGTTCTAATAATAAGAGTTAACATTTATGAAAAGTTCGGTGGCTTATACGCCTCTGGCGATGCTATGCATTTGCGCTTTATCTACGGGGCTAACTGGGTGCGATAATAAAGCTGTTTCCTCTTCCGGCAAAGATGAGAACCCGGAAGTGATTGTCGAAACCCTAAAGTCCGCTCCTCTTTCCATGACACGCGATCTCCCTGCCCGTACGGTGGCCTCACGCATTGCGGAAATTCGCCCGCAGGTGTCAGGCATTGTATTGTCCAGGGATTTTACAGAAGGAAGTGACATCAGTGCAGGTCAGGCGCTTTATCATATCGACTCCGCGGTATTTCGCGCAGCGGTGGATAACGCCAGAGCGGCTGTTAACCAGGCGACTGCACAGTCACAACTCGCCCAGGCTACGCTCTCTCGCTATCGCGCATTGAGCGGCAAAAATTATGTCAGCCGTCAGGATCTCGATCAGGCTCAGGCTACCGCTCAGCAGTCTCATGCGGCCATTGACGCTGCCCGTGCGGCGCTTCGCTCTGCTGAAATAGACCTTAAACACAGCGTCGTCACATCGCCTGTGGATGGTCAAATTGGTCTGTCGAGCGTGACGGAAGGTGCACTTGTTCAGAACGGGCAAGCAACCGCGTTGGCGACCGTGCAGCAGTTAGATCCTATGTATGTCGACATCACCCAGCCCAGTGACGATTTTTTGCGCCTGCAACAGGCGCTGGCACAGGGGCAGATTAAGCAGGTCGACGGTAAAGTCCCGGTTCATTTACTCATGCAGAACGGGACGCCGTACCCTTTAAGCGGAACGCTGGCCTTCTCGGATGTCACCGTCGATCAGACAACGGGTGCCATCACTTTACGCGCCATTATTCCTAACCCGGAACATCAACTGTTGCCTGGCATGTTTGTCCGCGCGCGGCTTGATGAAGGCGTCACCCCCAACGCGCTGCTGATTGCTCAACAGGCCATTTCCCGCACACCGCGTGGCGATGCGACGGCTCTCGTCGTCGACCACGAAAATCGGGTTCAACGCCGCACGGTGGTCGTGACTCAAACCGTAGGTGACCGCTGGCATGTCGCCCGCGGTTTAGAAGCAGGTGAACGCGTCATTGTCTCCGGTAGCCAGCGCGTTAAAGAGGGAGAAACTGTGACGCCCCATGAGCGTGCCATCTCCACAGGTTCGTCTTCTCAGGAATCATTCTGATGTCAAAATTTTTTATTAACCGCCCTATTTTCGCCTGGGTGCTGGCAATCATTGTGATGATTGCCGGGGGCATTGCGATCCTGGGATTACCCGTAGAGCAATATCCTGATGTCGCCCCAACGGCAGTGCAGATCCGTGTAAATTATCCGGGCGCGGATGCCACCACGCTTCAGAACAGCGTAACCCAGGTCATCGAACAGAATATGACGGGTCTTGATGGCCTGATGTATATGTCCTCCACCAGCGATTCCTCAGGAACGCTACAGCTGACCTTATCCTTTAAAAATGGAACCGACCCGGATATCGCTCAGGTCCAGGTCCAGAACAAATTGCAAGTTGCCACCCCGCTGCTGCCTCAGGAAGTGCAGCAACAAGGGATCACGGTAATGAAATCATCCAGCACGTTTTTCCTTGTCCCCGGTTTTGTAGACGAAAGCGGGCGCATGAGCATGGAAGACATTGCTGATTTTGTGGCCTCCACAATTAAAGACCCCATCAGCCGTATTGAGGGTGTGGGTGATACCACATTGTTTGGCTCACAGTATGCAATGCGCGTCTGGCTTGACCCGAATAAGCTTAATAATTATCAGCTTACGCCTGTTGATGTGACCAATGTGATCAAGGTGCAGAATGCGCAAATTGCAGCCGGACAGTTAGGTGGTGCCCCTGCGATTAAGGGCCAGCAACTCAATGCGTCGATTATCGCCCAGACGCGACTTTCCTCTCCTGAGGAGTTCGGGGATATTTTACTGAAGGTCAACAACGATGGATCACAGGTTAAATTACACGATGTCGCCAAGATTGAACGCGGTGGTGAAAACTATCAGTTCGTGGTGAAAATTAACGGTAAACCCGCATCCGCACTTGGGATCCAGCTCGCGAGCGGGGCCAATGCGATGGATACCGCCAAAGCCATTCGCGCCAAACTGACGGAACTGGAACCTTATTATCCGCAAGGACTAAAGGTTGTTTATCCCTATGATACGACCCCGTTTATCAGCATCTCGATTCATGAGGTGGTGAAAACACTATTTGAGGCGATTATTCTCGTCTTCCTGGTGATGTACCTGTTCCTGCAAAGCTTCCGGGCGACATTGATACCGACAATTGCCGTACCGGTGGTTCTGTTGGGTACGTTTGGGATCCTCAGTGCGCTGGGTTACTCCATCAACACCCTGACAATGTTTGGAATGGTGTTAGCCATTGGGTTACTGGTTGATGACGCAATTGTCGTGGTGGAAAACGTAGAGCGAGTGATGGCTGAAGAGGGGCTAAAACCCCGCGCGGCAACACGAAAATCCATGGATCAGATCCAGGGCGCTCTCGTCGGCATTGCACTGGTGCTGTCGGCAGTCTTTATTCCCATGGCCTTTTTCGGTGGCAGTACAGGGGTTATCTACAGACAGTTTTCCATCACCATTGTCTCAGCGATGGTTCTGTCGGTACTGGTTGCCCTGACCCTGACGCCCGCACTGTGTGCCACCCTTCTGAAACCGGTTAAACCCGGCGAGCACACGAAAAATCGTGGACTGTTCGGCTGGTTTAACCGCCGCTTTGAGGCCAGTAGTTCGCATTATTCACGCGCTATCGCACGGATGCTGAACAGTACAGGTCGCTACCTGATCGTCTACGGCGTTATTGTCCTGGGCCTGGCCTTACTGTTTGCCCGCCTGCCAACGGCGTTTCTTCCTTCAGAAGATCAGGGTGTACTGGCAACACAGGCTGTTCTGCCCGCAGGTGCCACGCAGGAACGCTCCCAGCTGATTTTGGATCAGATCAATGACTGGTATTTGAATGAGGAAAAACAAAACGTTGCCAACGTACTGACGGTAAACGGCTTTGGTTTTGCCGGTCGAGGACAGAATATCGGTATCGCCTTTATCGGCCTGAAAGACTGGTCTGAGCGTGAGGGAAGTGAAAACAGCGTTGATGCGATTGCGGCAAGAGCTAATCAGGCCTTTTCAAAGCTAATCGATGCCCAGATCGCCGCGTTCAACCTGCCCCCGATTATTGCACTGGGTAACGCCACCGGCTTTGACTTTGAGCTGACAGACCAGGGAGGGGTCGGGCATGAAAAATTAATGGAAGCACGAAATATGTTGCTGCAGATGGCTCAGCAACACCCTGATGTATTGATGGCCGTGCGACCAAACGGACTGGAAGATACACCACAATATCGGGTGAATATTGATCAGCACAAAGCGTCTGCTCTGGGCGTATCGCTGGACGATATCAACACGACCCTCAGCACTGCCTGGGCCGGAAGCTACGTGAATGATTTTATGGATCGTGGCAGGGTTAAAAAAGTCTATGTGATGAGTGACGCTGCATGGCGCATGATGCCTGAAGATCTGAATAACTGGTATGTCCGCGCAGGCAACGGTAAGATGGTTCCTTTTGCCAGTTTTGCTGAAGCACAGTGGGTTTATGGCTCACCGCGTCTTGAACGCTACAACGGTTTGTCTTCCCTTGAAATTCTTGGGCAACCTGCACCAGGGCGAAGTTCTGGTGAAGCGATGGCGCTGATGGAGCAACTGGCATCCACACTGCCTGAAGGCATTGGCCATGACTGGACCGGAATGTCTTATCAGGAACGCCTCAGCGGAGAGCAAGCACCGGCACTTTATGCGCTGTCATTGATTATCGTCTTTCTGTGTCTGGCCGCACTGTATGAAAGCTGGTCAATACCCTTCGCGGTTATGCTGGTCGTTCCACTGGGTGTCTTTGGCGCTTTGCTGGCGACGACGCTACGCGGGCTAAACAATGATGTTTACTTCGTTGTCGGTCTGCTGACGACCATTGGCCTATCAGCTAAAAACGCCATCCTGATTGTTGAATTTGCCAACGACCTGATGATGAAAGAAGGCAAAGGACTGATTGAAGCTACACTCGAAGCGGCACATATGCGCCTGCGACCTATCCTTATGACCTCACTGGCCTTTATTCTGGGGGTGTTACCACTGGCTTTAGGGCGTGGTGCCGGCTCCGGTGCGCAGAACGCGGTCGGTACTGGCGTCATTGGCGGAATGGTCGCAGCAACGCTGCTGGCTATCTATTTTGTACCGGTCTTCTTCGTGGTGGTGCGGCGCCGTTTCAGCGGTAAACGCATTACCGAGGATGATGAATAACACATCTTACCGCCGGGGATATCAAGCCTCCGGCGGCTACCTTAATACGTTTTGGCATAATCAAAGCGATTTAATATTTAAGAAAGTCCTGTAGCTGCTTCGACCAATAGTAGGGAATGATTTTTTTAACCGTTACGCCCTTAAAACGCTCGTCGGCCTTCCATTCACCGCCCTTACTTTTGACCACAACAGCCCCTTCTGCGCCTACGCCAATCAGGTCGCCGTTTTCGCACTCAGCATAAGAAGCGACGTCAGGCTCCAGGGCGTGTTTTTTATCTTCAAATGCTGAGTTGAAGTTCTTATCGTCACTGTTAAACAATATGGATCCCGGTATAACAAATATACGACCGGTCTTGTCTTTTATGCGCATCAGTGAGTATCTGCTCATATCGGGGGCATCATAAAATGCCACCGGCGAGATACCGTCAAACGTAAACTTAACAAAACCCTCTTTTCCGGCGCAGAGTATTTCAGTGGGCAACAGATAACACTTCTCCCGGTTATCGATATAAACATCCAGTATTTTACCTCTGGTATCGTCATCCAGTTTTTGATAATTGTCCGTGAGTGGTCCCGCCACGAAACTCCAGTTATCAGTAAAGGTGTAAGCCTGAACAGAACCGTTTTGATGCAAGACCAGGGGGTAGCCAAGATCAAGGACGAGCGCCGTTATTTTATCCTTGAATTCATTAACAACTGAGAGGTCACTCCCATCAAAAAACAGCACCCTGTTTTTCGAATCCAGCATCAACCCGCCTTTTTTGAGTCTAAAGGGGACGTTATTGAAGCTGTATTCAACAGATTGCGTAATAAGCGTTCTTACCCTGAATTTATCATCTTTATCTTTTAGAGTGCTGTGTAGTCTCAGCATGTATGACACTGCATACGCGTGGCTACCCTGCTCTTCAAATGAGACATCACATTCAGGAAACGAGAGTGATTGATACAAGCCATGAGTGCATTTAACATGCCTGTAGCCATCCATATGGCGGGTTTCATGAACGATTATCGTGGCCAGCTGAGAAACAGGCACCCTTCCATTAAGAATACACAGACGGATAATTTTATCCGGTTTTTCAGGGTCGAGGACCGCGCCGCCTTCATTGAATCCGCATAAGCTGGAGTTATCCGGCATGAGAATTATTTTTTTAACCTTTTCGTTTATATAGGCAAAGAAATCAATACGATTTTCATCAGGCGCGTTTTTGATTTTTTGTTCAGAAACGGTCTTGATCTGCTCCAGTGCCAATACGGTTTTTTTAAACGCATCTTTATCGCACTTATCCGCTACCGTGTATTTTTTCGTCTCCTTGCCCGTATCATCGATGGCCGTAATGTCGAACCGGGAGAGCATGGACTTGACCAGGCCAGGAGACAAACATATGTCTTTCTCAACTGCATACGCAGTAGCGCAGGAACAAAGCATAAGCAGGACGACTATAGGTTTAAAAAATGACATCTCCGGGCCCCTTTTTTATCGTTATGGCAGCGTGTAGCAATAAGCACTTATGCATCTGATTTGAAGCGTAGCGCAAAACCCTGACCCGTAATCGCCAGATGAAGGGCAGAAACCGCAGATAACCGTATTGAGTCGGGTCTGGTTCTGCCTGGCCGGGTTTCTGTCAGTGAAATACGCCATTTCATTGCCGCTTTCCCTGCTTTCTTGTACCCTTTTATCGTTCATCCCTCCCCGTATATATGAGACAACATGACAGCACACACTTCGAAAGATCCTTTGCATGGCGTAACGCTGGAAATGCAAGTCAATGCGCTGGTTGCCCGCTATGGCTGGAGTGAGTTGGGAAAAATCATCAATATCAACTGTTTTAAAAACGATCCAAGTGTCAAATCGAGTTTAAAATTTCTGCGCAGAACGCCCTGGGCGCGTGCCGAAGTTGAAGCCCTGTATCTCGATTCTCTCAGTGATGATGCCACCGAAGAACCGGATGTTCTCGCCTTTAACCCTTGGGCAAATAGTCGGATTACTAAGAGCTAAAACGTAAATGTCGCTACACGTAAAACGGATTGGTGCGCTTATTGGCTGCGCACTTTTACTTGTTAGTTGCTCCTCAAAACCACCCAAATCGCTCGTGACTCCCCTCCCTCCGGTGAGTAAACCGGGTCAGCAGGCAAACGAACCGATGCGCGGCATCTGGCTGGCCACCGTTTCGCGCCTGGACTGGCCGCCGGTGGCATCGGTAAATGTCAGCAGTGCAGACCGACGCATTGAAATGCAAAAGCAGGCGCTCAAAGACAAGCTGGATAAGCTGAAAAGCCTCGGTATCAACACCGTGTTTTTCCAGGTTAAACCTGACAGTACCGCGCTTTGGGCATCTAAAATCCTCCCCTGGTCCGATATGATGACCGGAAATATTGGCGAATACCCGGGTTACGATCCGCTGCAATTTATGCTCGATGAAGCGCATAAACGCGGGATGAAAGTCCATGCCTGGTTTAACCCGTACCGGGTATCCACTAACACAAAACCGTCTACCGTTGCGGCGCTCAACAGAACCGCATCGCAAAGCCCCGCCAGCGTGTTTGTGCAGCATCCTGACTGGATCCGGACTGCTGGCGATCGCTTTGTGCTCGACCCGGGCATCCCGGCGGTGCGCGACTGGATCACCGCGGTGGTGACTGAAGTTGTCGCCAGTTACGCGATAGACGGCGTGCAATTCGATGACTATTTCTACACCGAAACACCGGGTTCCGCGCTGAATGACAGCCAGACCTTCCGGCAATACGGCCAGGGTTTTGCTTCCAAAGCAGACTGGCGCAGGCACAATACGCAGCAGTTGATTGCGCAGGTGTCTAAAGCCATCAAACAGCAGAGACCTGATGTCGCGTTTGGCGTGAGCCCTGCCGGGGTGTGGCGTAACCGCTCGTTTGATCCTGCGGGTTCAGACACCCGTGGAGCCGCCGCTTATGATGAGTCATACGCTGACACCCGTCTTTGGGTGCAGCAAGGTTTGCTGGATTACATCGCGCCACAGATTTACTGGCCGTTCTCCCGCAGCGCGGCACGTTATGATGTGCTGACGAAATGGTGGGCAGACGTCGTCAAACCTACCCATACGCGTCTTTACATCGGTATCGCGTTCTATAAAGTGGGCGAGCCATCCAGAAATGAGCCGGACTGGACGGTGAATGGCGGTGTACCGGAGCTGAAAAAACAGCTCGATTTGAACGAATCTTTGCCTAACGTCAGCGGCACGATCCTCTTCCGGGAAGATTACCTCAACCAGCCTCAGACTCAGGACGCGGTCAGCTACCTCAGGACCCGCTGGGGAAGTTAATCCATCAGGCAGAAACCGCGGATTTCTGCCTGTTTACCTGCGCTGCCTGCATATCTGAAAAGACAAGACCGGCTGCTGGGTTACTGGGGTTTCGGCCCAAACATCTCCAGAAGCTGTTTTTCGTCTGGCATCCCGACCACCTGCTGAAGCTCATTTTTAGCATTCAGATAATAAATGGCTGGTGTGGCATTGGCCCCCAGCGAGTCCATAAGCTTCTGATGCTGTTGCAGGATATTAAAGGCCGCGTGTGAGGTATCGCCTTGTGTTTTCGGCAGCGTTTTACCGCCGGAAAGCTCATAGTCCCGCCAGGCGCTGACAGGATCTTCCGCATTCAGAATGGCGGAGGCATTACGCCCGCTGTTCGGATTGAGAAACGCAACCAGCAGCGTATTCAGCTGGACCTTGCCGGCTTTCACCCAGGGCTGAGCCTCAGACCAGAACGCCTTGCAATACGGGCAGAACGGATCGGCAAAGACGAATACCTTACGCGGGGCAGTATCTGCGCCCTCTTTCAGCGGATGTGCCGCATTGAGCGTTTTCCACATCTCTTTGCCCAGCGGAATGTAGATTTCCTTCTGGAAGTATTCTTCGCTCAGGTTTTTCCCTTTATCATCATAAAGATAACCAGAGATCACATGCTTGCCGTCCGGCGTTAAAAAAAGCGTAACGCCCATGTCCTGATATTGACCTACCCAGCCCGGCGCCCCGCCAGGTGCATCAATTTTCTTAATAATTTTAATACCTTGCTGCTCGCTGAAGTTCTTCACCACGTCAGGAACGGCATCAGTTGCGTGTGCCAGCCCGGAAACCGCCAGCACTGAAAGTAACAGTAATTTCTTCATTCTCATCTCCGGCATTATCGGGGGCCGCCGTAGACCCCTTTAGCTTTGGATTATCCAGCGCGTACTGTTCCGCAAAAGTGCGACAGAATCAACCCGCCGTAATGGAAGTGTGAGGTTGAAATTGAAAGGAATTTTATAGCAGCGCCTGCCCGGCGAGATGACCAATACCTGTCGATGCCGCCATTGCCATAGCGCTCCAGAAGGTAATACGGATGATGGGTTTGACGGGAGAAGCTTTACTGACAACTGAAGAAATATAGCCAAGTGCTGCCAGCGAAAAAAGGGTGGAAAGAATAACAGACAAATAAACCAGCTTTGCCGGAGCAATCCATGCCACGAGTAACGGCAGCACCGCACCGGCGGAAAAACTCAGTGCTGAAAAGAGCGCGGCCTGAAGCGGCTGGGCGGCATTTGTCCCGGTCAGCCCGAGCTCTTCCCGGGCATGGGCATCCAGCGCATCTTTCACCATGAGTTGCTCCGCAACCTGGTGGGCGAGCCCTGGCTCCAGACCACGTTGTATATACAGTGCCGTCAGCTCCCGCACTTCTCCGTGATAATCAGTTTCCAGTTCCCTTCTTTCCTGCGCGAGTGCTGCGTCCTCCGTATCTGACTGCGATGAAACTGACACATATTCCCCGGTGGCCATCGACATCGCGCCAGCCACCAGGCCAGCTACACCGGCCAGTAAAACCCCGGAGGGGGCCGTATTTGCCGACGCGACGCCCAGAACCAGGCTTGCCGTCGACACAATGCCGTCGTTGGCCCCCAGAACCGCAGCCCTTAGCCATCCAACGCTTTCAATACTGTGTCGTTCAGGATGCATAATTCTGGTTTCCTGTACCCAGGTGCGGATAATTGAAAATGATTGAATAAGTATAATCAACTTAGCCGCTTTACCCGGTAACAGAATTTTTCCTTTGGCTGCGGACGGTAAGGAATATATGAATCAGCCCCATCGCACCGTGCGCCCAGAAATAAGTCTCAATAAAAACCGTCAGGAATTAATGAAAATGCAGCACGTTTTCTGCCAGCGCTGATGACGGCCCGTAAAGGGTATTAAGTACAAACCAGAGTCCACCACACAGGGCAACACCCAGCAGTGCCAGCACGCCAAGCCCCTGAATTATGGCCGCGATCCCACCGGCATGAGCTTCTGGAAGACGGAATGAAAAAAGCAGCTTAACGTCTTCAATTACCCCTTTAAAATCAAGGGCCAGCCAGGCGAAGTAGTAACGAAATCCTCGCTGCTTCAGCATCCAGCCAAGCATAATGATGCCAAGAACAATCAGCGCCAGACCGGATATAACATGGAACCATGTGACGATGCCGGTCAGTGAGAAATTATTCAGTGCCTCGCTTTCGGTAAGGTTTGAATTCACTATCTGCAACAAAACCAATACGGCCACAATAATATGCAGCACCCGAAAAAAAGGTGTGTCCTGGTGCGGAAGAGCATTGCGTATTTTTTCGTTCATCATTCAGCCATTCTGTCAGGGATTAACCTTGCCAGTATTACGCCTGTTAATTAACGAAACCTTAACGCCGTAAACAACGAAATAATGATCCATTTTCTCAGACGCCCTCACACCCCGGTCAGGGCATCATATATATCCCGCAGCCGGGTGCGCAGATACTGCACGGCTTTATGTTTGCGGGATAAAAGCGTCTGTACGCTGACACCAGACTCCTCCGCCAGCGCTTTCATGCTATAGCCCTGAAGCTCCGTTTTTTCGAATACCTCTCGCTGAAGCGGCGGCAGTTCAGACAATGCCTGCCCGAGCTCTTCCCACAGCAGCGTTTTCAGATACTCCTCTTCCGGCGTATTCGGCACGCCAAAGAGCGTTTCTGCAATCTCATCTTCGGCAAAATCCCCGTCGTCATCGGCCGTGAAATAACCGGAAAGCGGTAATTCCCGTTTCTTGCGTGCCCTGTCGGTCATTTCATTGCGCGCCGCACGAAACAGCCATGCGGCGACGTTCTCGACCGGCTGCTCAACGTTCATCAGTTGGTAAGTCACTTCCTGCACAATATCGTCGGCATCATCGCGTACGGTACTTCGCCCGCGAATAAAGGCTTTCAACCGGGCACGACAGGCACTGAGCGCCGACACCAGCAATGATTCGCCAGCCATCCCGGTTTTCATCTCACTCACTCGGCTTCCGGCGCTTTTGCCGCGCTGTCATCCCGTTTGTCTTCACGATGTCCGCGCCAGCCGCAGTGACCGTGGCGGCCAAAACCGTCGCGACGTTGCTGGATGAAGGCTTCCCGCTGCTCAGGCGTCATTTTCATCCAGCGCTCATGCATCCGGCGATGCGCGCCAAACATGCCCGGACGGAAACCAAGGCCACCAAACAGAATACGGCACAGAACCAATAATCCCAGCGCCTGCCAGAATCCAATGGCTTTAACACCCAGAATGGCTGGCAGAAGCGCGTTCCACAGGGACATCACCAGCAGGCCAAGCACCACAAACAACACCGCGCCAATCACCAGGGCTTTACCCATACGATGACGACCAAAACCGCGCCCGTGGCCTCTTGCGTGCATATCAAAATCTCTCATTTTTTTACCTCATTACAGTAACTGATTATGGCTTGTGATGAGGTAGACGAATCAGCGAGAAGAATATTGCTAAAAAAATGAAAAATATCAGAGGGTGTTTTCAGGGGGATTACTCCCCCTGACAGGAGAGTTACGCCCGCGCAGGCAGGCTAAAGCTTGAAATGCTGTGTGACAGATGTTGCGCCTGCTCTTCCAGAGATGCCGCCGCGGCGGCAGATTCCTGTACCAGCGCGGCGTTTTGCTGCGTGACGCCATCCATCTCGGTTACGGCCTGGCCCACCTGGCCAATTCCCCGGCTCTGCTCTTCAGAAGCCACGGAGATCTGCTCCATCAGCGTATTCACTTTATTCACCGACGTGATGATCGAGTCGATCACCTCCCCTGAGCGGTTCACCAGCTCTGCACCATTCTTAACGCTGGCGACCGACTGGGCGATCAGGCTTTCGATATCCTTCGCGGCAACCGCACTCTTCTGGGCAAGCGTACGGACTTCACTGGCGACAACCGCAAATCCACGCCCCTGCGTTCCGGCGCGCGCCGCTTCAACCGCCGCATTCAGCGCCAGGATGTTGGTCTGGAACGCGATGCTGTTAATGACGCTGGTAATATCTTCAATACGTTTTGAGTTGGACGCGATGGTGTTCATCGTTTCGATAACTTCACGCGTGACGGCTTCACCGGTATGGGCGTTTTTCACCGCGTCCTGCACCAGCTTGCCTGCCTGATTGACGTTTTCAGTGTTATTGGCCACGGTCGCGCTCAGCTCTTCCATGCTGGCGGCGGTCTGGGTCAGGGCGGAAGCTTGCTGTTCGGTACGTGAGGCCAGGTCGATATTCCCGGAGGCAATTTCCTGTGCGGCATGGGTTACCGTATGGCTGGCATCGCGAACCTGAGAGATGGTATCAAGCAGCGCGAGACGCATCTGCTCCATCGAGCCCATCAGGTTGTCGATCTCATTGCTGGAGTTGGCTTTCACCGGTACAGGCTGAGTCAGCTCTCCGGCGGCAATCTGGCTACAATGCTCGCGGGCCAGGTTTACTGGGGCAAAAATAACGCGTTTCATCAGCAGGCTGACGGCAATAATCACCGCCACAAACAGAATGGCAAACGTGGCGATAAGCCACAGACCCGAAACAAAATTGCTGCGCGCATCTTCGTTCAGGTTTTTGGCGTATTTCTGGTGAACCGACAGCACCTGATCGAGCACGATTTCGTATTTACGGTCGAGCTGAGAAACCGCAGTGATAAGTGCATTGAATTTCGGCACATCATGCGCTTGTGCGGCGTTAATCAGCGGCTCCAGCCCCTGATTACGATAGTTTTGCCAGGCATCCTGATACGCGCTGACCAGCGGGGCTTCGTCCTGCAGACGCGGTGCGGCCATAAAGGCGGCAAAGGCGCTATCGGCTTTTTCCAGCGCCGCTTTAACAGACGACAGTTTCTCAGCCTGATCGGCTGAATCCCCTGCTTCCACCATTTTCACGTACTCCATAACCCTTACGCGCAACGTACGGCTATGGTTAATGGGGTCGATAATGGATAACACGACCTGGATTTCTTTGTTCACATCATCCAGCGAGTTATTACTTTTAATGATGAGCCGGACGCTGGTAAACGTGCTGGCGACAAAGAAAAACAGCAAGGAGAACAGGATAATGAGGGACGATTTTTTCAACGACATGGACAGATACCTTAGGGATAGAGATTACCTATGGTTATCGGCTTTTCCATAACATTATTTAATTAAAATTATTACATTATTAAGTAAAGTCACCACACTATCACTCTGTTTAATATCAATGAGTTATTGATAATAATGGGTGGTGAAAATATTTATTTTAGTGTCCAAAATTAATCTGTTTGTTGGCTAATGAATTAACAGGCAACCTGCGGCCAGTGGATATCACCGACACCATTAAGCTGTGGCCGCGCAAACAAGAATCCCTGGAAACGACGGATACCGGCAGACTCAAGCCAGCACCACTCTTCTATCTTCTCGATCCCTTCCGCCACCAGCGAAATTTCCATGTCGGTACAGCAGCTGACAATTGATTTCACAATCGCCTGTTTCGGCCCGCTTAAATGAATATTGCTGACGATCTCCCGGTCGATCTTGATCTTGTCCGGCTGGAACCGGGTCAACAGAGAAAGCCCGGCATAGCCGGAGCCAAAATCATCAATCGCCAGGCCAATACCTTCGGCACGCAGCTGTTTAATGGCGCTGTTAAACTGGTTAAAGCCGGAGATCATCTCGTTTTCCGTCACCTCTATAACCACCTGCTCGGGCTGGAGCCCGTGAAGCTTGATTTGATCCACCAAAAACTCCACCGCCCCCGGGACATTCACCAGCGACATGGGCAGAAGGTTAACCGCGATTTTATGGCCGCCAATGCCAATTTTTTCGGCCAGCGCAAACGCATACGCCTTGGTCTGAAGGTCCACTTCATAGACTTTATCCTGATCGAGCGCCCTGAAGAAATGCTCGGGGCTACCACCGTCATTGCTGCGGATCAGGGCTTCAAGTGAGGAGATTTTACCTTCGCCGGGTTCGACAATGGGTTGCAAGGCAAACTGGCAAAACTGATTCGCTATCGGCACGCCTACACTCTCGCTAAAACGGGTGTTTTCTTTTGCCAGTGTCCATTTATCGGCACTTAACGCAGTGCCTGAATGCGAGGTTCTTTTCCGGGTGATAAACGACTGGATAAATTTAAACACCCGATCATCAGATGCCAGATAACTTTCCAGTTTGCTGTAATGCAGGACCGATTCCAGCACTGCACTGGGGGATTCAATACGCAGGTCAAAAAGCAACATACCGACATTTTCGAAGCGTCTGCGCGGGCCGTAGTCCCGCATCAGCTCAACCACATCGTTGTGTCGTTTATCGTCACGGATCCGATGAAACAGCTTAACGACGTTCTCTTCAGCGCCTTCCAGAATTTGCAGAATGTCATGTCCGTTGAACAGCAAAATCCCGGTGATGTTCAGCAACGCATTGCGATGTCTGGCTTTCTTGACCAGAGCGCTAAGCTGAATAGATTTACAGGATGAATTTAACTGGCTTCGATAAATGAGTGTAGTAAGCACAGAAACTGTTCCCGATGTAATTTTTACGCCTGTAACCTCTTGTTTAGCATACTTTCTCAATGCCGACTAATTATATTGCTGCTATAAATTGTTTTAAGATTTTCCGGGTTAAACATAAGTGAAATTGATTAAAAGTTTGCTTATGTCGTCATCAGTGATGGCCAGGTTACTTTGTATCTTCCCCTCCGATATGCCTGTCGATCCGCTGCTGCATATAGCCATAAAAAGGATTCGATGTGACACGCATAAGGGTGTCCTTGCCAACGCTCAGTACCGATGTCTCACCCCACAGCGAAACGGTTCCCAGACTGACGCCATACTGGTTTCTCACCTTCGGACGGCTGCCGTACAACGAGTCGTCGGGCGGGAATGGCACCGCGATATGCGACAGCGAATACACATCCTGCGGGTACGGCGTGTTTAAGGGGACAACCTGCGCCTCCAGGCTCCCGGCTGGCGTGGTTCTGGCGATGGTGTCGAACGTGTGGGCGCTGGCGTTGGTAATAACTGTGACACTGTAACGCCTTACGGCAGCGGGCAATAGCTCAGAGAAAGCCGTCCATGACGATGCCCTGAACAGCGGGCGGAAAATGGCGGCCTGATTGATATCAAACATCACCAGCTCGCTGCCGTTTGCAGGGAGCTGGTCGAACAGTTCGGTGACCACTGCCCGGGTACTGACCGTTGAATCCATCACAGACTGAAATGCTATCACAGGCGGTAACGCGGCCAGCCTGTTCTCTTTTGCGTCGCGGCTGAGCTGTTGTTGCAGCGCCTGGGTCAGTAACCAGGACTGACGGGCGGCATTAACCGGGAATGAATTGTATTTATAGGGGTTATACTCCGGGGCGATATTCAGCCAGGCCGCTTTCGCAAATGCCGGCAGCATCGCAGGTAAACCAGCAAACCCGGCAAAACGCGCAAACGCCGTGACGCCGATCATCGGGGAAAGTAATACCAGCTGCTGCGGTTTGCGAAGCTTGGGGGAATCCAGGCTATCGAGCGCATATTTCATGGCCAGCGCCCCGCCGTTGGAATAGCCCACCAGATGCAGCGGCATATTATCCCCCGCCAGACGTGTCGCTTCTCTTACCGCAAGCCGCGTCACCGCAAGCCAGGTTTCCCAGTCGACATCCGTGAGAGCGCCAGGTGCCGTTCCGTGCCCTGGCAGACGTGGGGCAACCGCCACAAATCCCCGCTGTTGATAATCAACCGCAAGACGCCGGACGCTATAGGGTGAATCCGTCAGCCCATGCAGCAGCACCACGGCCCCGCGCGGCTTCCCGGCGGGCATCAGAACAAAAGAACGGTTAGCGTCAGGCGAAAACTGACCGGGCCACACCAGGCTTTGACGGTAAAAACGGTTAAGCGGTGTACGCTCGCTCGCCTCGATTTTATCCGTCACCTGACTGCGCAGGTCACTAAAAATGGCGTTTTCCCGGGTGAGGTATTGCGTAAAGCTGGCGCGGTCAATCTCTGCGACCGACATCTCATCTGCGGTCCAGGTATGCCATACATGCAGTGCCGGCCCTTTTTGCGAGGCATAAATGCGGATCGCGAGCAGCACAATCAGCACCACGCCTATCACCAGCGCAATTCTCTTTGCAAGTACCATCAGACGCATACTGATGCGCCACGGCAGGTTAGCCATGCCGATATCCCTTTCCTGTTCACGATACCTTTTATCTTAACAAAAATGTGAAGGCACTGACGTATTCACCAAAATCATACCCGGCCATCCGCTCACTGCACCAAAAGTGAACTACGCTGCACAAATGTTGATCATTGGTTAAACAAATATTGCATTAACTTTGCAGCACAGGCGAAAAACCACGCCATGTGAACATGGCACGCGCCGTGCATTGTTAATCAGGTAACAACAACCCGGCGTTTGACAGCCTGTTAACAGCGAGGCGGCATGACGATAAAACCCGAGATGATGAGCCGCATTGAAGCGACCTTCAGCCAGCTCACGCCCAGTGAAAAACGCGTGGCGAGCTGGATGCTGGCGCATGGTGCGCAAATTCCGTTTGAAACAGCGGAAAGCGTTGCCCTGGCGACCGGAACCAGCGGGATCACCGTGGGCCGCTTCCTGCGTAAGCTAGGCTATCGCAATCTGGAAGACGCCAAAAAAAGTCTGCGCGATCCTTATCAGCCCTGGGGAATGAACGAGCGCCTCGACTCCTGGCAACAGCAGCGCCCGCTCTCTGATCGGGTTCAGCATTCGTTATCGCTTGAAGTAGACGCCATTACCCAGGTTTATCAGCTGGCGCAAAGTGACACCTTTAAACAGGTCGTTCACCGCTTAACCCATGCCGATGCGGTATTCGTGCTGGGGATCCAGTCGACACGCGGGATAGCCAACGCCTTCTTCAGCCATCTGGAATATCTGCGCCCGCGCGTCAGCTATTCGGAAGGGTTGTCCGGCAGCTGGGTTGAGTCGCTGAACTCCGGGTTTACGCACCCCTATATCGTGCTGACCGATACCCGCGCCTACTCTGCCATCGCCCGTCAGTACTGCCGCGTGGCGAGTGAAAAGAATATTCCCATGGCGCTTATCACCGACATCTGGTGCCCGTGGGCGCGGGATTACCCTGTCGACCTGCTCCAGGTGAAAACCGATACCGGTCATTTCTGGGATTCGCTGGCACCGGTGAGCTGTCTGTTCAACCTGCTGCTGTCGGGCGTGGTGGAAGCGCTGGGTGATGTGCTCCCGGCACGTCTGGCAGTCAACCGACAATTACAACAAGAGTTTGGTCAATTCGAACGCTAAAGGAGCGGAGCTATGCCCGAAGAGTGTCAACTGGTAGATGTGGCGAAAACCTTTCCCACGCTGCATATCGATCTTAAATACGCGACAGCCGACAACATTACCGGCCACCCTATCTACCGGGAAGCCTTGTGCCTGCTGCATCCCGATGCCACCACCGCGCTGGCGAAGGCCATCAGTATCGCCACGCTGGCCGGGCTGAAACTGGTGGTATACGACGCCTACCGGCCACAGCAGGCGCAGGCGCAACTCTGGGACGCCTGCCCGAACCCGGAATACGTGGTTGACGTGGCCATTGGCTCTAACCACAGCCGCGGCACCGCCATCGACGTCACCCTGATGGACGAACACGACAACATACTGGATATGGGTGCCGGGTTTGACGAAATGCATGACCGCTCGCACCCCTATCACCCCTCTGTGCCGCCGCAGGCACAGCGTAACCGCCTGCTGCTTAACGCCATTATGTTTGGCGGCGGCTTTGTGGGGATCAGCAGCGAATGGTGGCACTTTGAACTACCGAACGCCGCCAGCTACCCCCTTCTTGACGATCGTTTTGACTGTTTTCCGTTGACGCACACATCCCTTTAAATCTGGAGCTTTGCTATGAAAACAACGATTCTGACCACTTTGATCGCCGCGACGCTGGCCATGAGCGCCCCCGCCGTGCTTGCTGCGGTGCCAAAAGATATGCTGGTGATCGGTAAAGCTGCCGACCCACAAACGCTTGATCCTGCGGTGACCATTGATAACAACGACTGGACCGTAACTTATCCGTCCTATCAGCGTCTGGTGAAATACAAACCCGGCACCACCGAGGTTGAAGGCGACCTGTCGACCGGCTGGAAAGCCTCCGACGACCAGAAAGAGTGGACGTTTACCCTGACGGACAACGCAAAATTTTCCGACGGAACGCCGGTCACCGCCGAAGCGGTCAAACTCTCCTTTGAGCGTCTGCTGAAGCTAAGCCAGGGGCCGTCTGAAGCCTTCCCGAAAGATTTAAAAGTGGATGTGGTGGATGAGCACACCGTGAAATTCACCTTAAGCCAGCCGTTTGCGCCATTCCTGTATACCCTGGCGAACGACGGGGCCTCGATCATTAACCCTGCCGTACTCAAAGCTAACGCCGCGGATGATGCGCGCGGCTTTCTGGCGCAAAACACCGCAGGCTCCGGGCCGTTTATGCTGAAAAGCTGGCAGAAAGGCCAACAGCTGGTGCTGGTGCCGAACCCGCACTGGCCGGGAAATAAGCCGCACTTTAAGCGTGTCTCGGTGAAGATTATCGGTGAGAGCGCATCGCGTCGCCTGCAACTCTCTCGCGGGGATCTGGATATCGCCGATTCCCTGCCGGTAGATCAGCTTTCCGCCCTGAAGCAGGAAGGCAAAGTGGCAGTCGCGGAATACCCCTCTTTGCGCGTGACCTATCTGTATCTCAATAACAGCAAAGCGCCGCTGAACCAGGTGGACTTGCGCCGCGCGGTCTCCTGGGCGACCGATTATCAGGGCATGGTGAAAGGTATTCTCAGCGGGAATGGTAAGCAGATGCGCGGCCCAATCCCGGACGGCATGTGGGGCTTTGACGCAACCGCCATGCAGTACAGCTTTGATGAGGCCAAAGCCAAAGACGCCCTGGAAAAGGTTAAAGACAAACCGGCCAGCCTGACCTTCCTCTATTCCGATAACGATCCGAACTGGGAGCCTATCGCGCTGTCAACTCAGGCCAGCCTCGGCAAGCTCGGGATCAACGTCAAACTGGAGAAGCTGGCTAACGCCACCATGCGTGACCGCGTCGGAAAAGGCGATTACGACATCGCTATCGGTAACTGGAGCCCGGACTTCGCCGACCCGTACATGTTCATGAACTACTGGTTTGAGTCGGACAAAAAAGGGCTGCCAGGCAACCGCTCGTTCTATGAGAACAAAGAGGTCGATACCTTGTTGCAGGCGGCGCTGAAAACCACTGACCAGGCGGAACGTACCAAAGATTATCAACAGGCGCAGAAGATTGTGATCGACGAGGCCGCCTATGTGTATCTGTTCCAGAAGAACTACCAGCTGGCGATGAACAAAGAGGTGAAAGGCTTCACCTTTAACCCGATGCTTGAGCAGGTGTTCAACATCGACACCATGAGCAAGTAACGGTCCGGGCCGGGGAGACGCGTATGACGTTCTGGAGCATTGTGCGCCAGCGCTGCTGGGGATTACTCCTGGTAGTGGCGGGTGTTTGTATCATCACTTTTATCATTTCGCACCTGATCCCCGGCGATCCGGCTCGTCTGCTGGCCGGTGATCGCGCCAGCGACGACATTGTGCAGGGCATTCGCCAGCAGTTGGGGCTGGATCAACCGCTCTATATCCAGTTCGGTCGCTATGTGGATGCCCTTGTACACGGTGATTTAGGCACTTCTATCCGCACTGGTCGTCCGGTGGCGGAAGATTTAAAAGCCTTCTTCCCGGCCACCCTTGAACTGGCGTTTTGTTCCTTGCTGCTGGCGCTGGTTATCGGTGTACCGCTTGGGATCTTATCGGCGGTTTACCGTAACCGGTGGCTCGACCATCTGGTGCGGCTGATGGCGATGACCGGGATCTCCACCCCGGCATTCTGGCTCGGGCTTGGGGTCATCGTGCTGTTCTACGGGCATCTGCAAATTCTGCCCGGTGGCGGCAGGCTGGACGACTGGCTCGACCCGCCCGCACACGTCACCGGGTTTTATCTGCTGGACGCACTGCTCGAGGGCAACGGCGAGGTCTTTTTTAACGCCCTGCAACACCTGATTTTGCCCTCGCTGACCCTGGCATTCGTGCATCTGGGCATAGTGGCGCGCCAGGTACGCTCCGCGATGCTGGAACAGCTGAGCGAGGATTACATTCGTACCGCCCGCGCCAGCGGATTGCCTGGCTGGTACATCGTTTTACGTTACGCCTTACCCAACGCGATGATCCCGTCCATCACCGTGCTTGGTCTGGCCCTAGGCGACCTGCTCTACGGCGCAGTGTTAACCGAAACCGTCTTTGCCTGGCCGGGGATGGGCGCATGGGTCGTGACCTCTATCCAGGCGCTCGATTTCCCCGCCGTGATGGGCTTCGCCGTCGTGGTGTCGCTGGCTTACGTTTTCGTGAATCTGGTGGTCGATCTGCTCTATCTGTGGATTGATCCCCGCATCGGGCGCGGAGGTGCCGAATGATGTTGACCCAGGAAACGCCCGTCCCCGTTAAAAGCAACAAACCGCGCATCGACTGGGCAAAAATGTTCTGGTTACTGCGTAAAAGCCCGCTGACGATGATTGGCGGCATGATTATGTTCCTGATGCTGGCGTTAATGCTGACCTCGCCGTGGATTGTGCCTCACGATCCTAATGCCCTGGATCTCACCGCTCGGTTACAGGCGCCCTCGGCGCAACACTGGTTTGGTACCGACGAAGTGGGTCGCGATCTGTTCAGCCGCGTGCTGGTGGGTAGCCAGCAGTCAATCACGGCCGGGCTTGCCGTGGTGGTGATTGCCGGGGGCATTGGTTCGCTGCTGGGCTGTTTATCCGGGGTGCTGGGTGGACGAGGAGACGCCATCATCATGCGGGTGATGGATATCATGCTGTCGATCCCCTCCCTTGTTCTGACCATGGCGCTGGCGGCGGCACTTGGCCCCAGCCTGTTTAATGCCATGCTGGCGATTGCGATTGTGCGCATTCCGTTTTACGTGCGCCTGGCGCGCGGGCAAACGCTGGTGGTGCGCCAGTTTACCTATGTGCAGGCGGCGCGGACGTTTGGCGCATCGCGCTGGCATCTGATCAGCTGGCATATTCTGCGTAACGCTCTGCCGCCGCTGATTGTCCAGGCCTCGCTGGATATCGGCAGTGCGATCCTGATGGCCGCCACGCTGGGGTTCATTGGTTTAGGCGCCCAGCAACCCACAGCGGAATGGGGGGCGATGGTGGCTGTGGGCCGTAACTATGTCCTCGACCAGTGGTGGTACTGCGCGTTTCCCGGGGCGGCCATTCTGATCACCGCCGTGGGCTTCAACCTGTTTGGCGACGGTATCCGCGATCTGCTTGACCCGAAATCAGGAGGGAAACAGTGATGAGCGAGTCCGTTTTATCCATTGACGATTTACACCTCAGCTTCCCGGTGTTTCGCGGTGAAGTCCACGCGTTAAACCATGTGTCGCTTGAGATCAAACGCGGCGAAATCATCGGTGTGGTGGGCGAGTCCGGCTCCGGCAAATCGGTGACGGCGATGCTGGCCATGCGACTGTTGCCGGAGGGGAGCTATCACGTTCACCACGGCCAGGTGAAGCTGCTGGGTGAAGATGTGCTGAATGCCTCAGAAAAACAGCTTCGCCAGTGGCGCGGGGCAAAAGTGGCGATGATATTTCAGGAGCCGATGACGGCACTCAACCCCACACGGCGTATTGGCAAGCAGATGGTGGAGGTTATCCGTCAGCACCAGCCCCTTTCGCGACGCGACGCACAGAAGAAAGCCATTTCGCTGCTGGAAGAGATGCAAATCCCGGATGCGGGCGAAGTGATGGATCGTTATCCGTTTGAGTTGTCCGGCGGGATGCGCCAGCGGGTGATGATCGCCCTTGCCTTTTCCTGCGAGCCGGAGCTGATCATTGCCGATGAACCCACCACTGCGCTGGATGTCACCGTGCAATTGCAGGTGCTGCGGTTGCTTAAACACAAAGCCCGCGCCAGCGGCACGTCGGTGCTGTTTATCAGCCATGATATGGCGGTGGTGTCGCAGCTCTGCGATCGTCTGTATGTGATGTACGCCGGCAGCGTTATTGAGAGCGGAACCACCCAGACGATTATCCACCACCCGGTTCACCCGTATTCAATTGGTCTGTTGCAGTGTGCGCCGGAAAACGGTGAGCCGCGAGACATGCTGCCCGCCATTCCCGGCACGGTGCCGAATCTGACCCGTTTACCCCAGGGCTGTGCTTTCCGTGAACGCTGTTTTGCCGCAGGGGCAAAGTGCACCGACACGCCACGTTTAACGCCAAATGGCGCGCAGGGCCAGCTGGCAGCGTGCTGGTATCCGCAACTGGAGGAACGCCATGTCTGACATTTTGCTCGAACTGGCCCATGTACATGTGAATTTCCCGGCCCGTAAAAACTGGTTGGGCCGCGTAACGGAGCAGGTTCACGCCCTAAACGGGATGGATCTGCAAATTCACAGAGGCGAAACGCTGGGCATTGTCGGGGAGTCCGGCTGCGGGAAAAGCACCCTGGCACAGCTGCTGATGGGGATGCTCAGACCGAGCACCGGCGATTGTCACCGGACCAGCAGCGCCGGCGGGATGCAGATGGTGTTTCAGGATCCGCTCTCGTCCCTCGACCCGCGCCTGCCCGTCTGGCGGATTATTACCGAGCCCGTTTGGGTACAAAAACGCAGCAGCGAGCGCGAACGCCGCCAGCTTGCGGAAAACCTGGCCCAACAGGTAGGCATTCGCGCGGAATACCTCGACAGGCTGCCACATGCGTTTTCCGGCGGGCAGCGCCAGCGCATCGCCATTGCCCGTGCGCTCTCATCCGATCCCGATATCATCGTACTGGATGAACCCACCAGCGCGCTGGATATCTCCGTGCAGGCGCAGATCCTGAATCTGCTGGTCAAGCTGCAACATCAGCGCAATCTCACCTATGTGTTGATTTCGCATAACGTCTCCGTCGTGCGGCATATGAGCGACCGGGTAGCGGTGATGTATCTGGGGCAAATCGTCGAGTTAGGCCCTGCCCGGCAGGTGCTGAGCCAGCCGCGCCACCCGTACACCCAGCTGTTGCTCGATTCCGTCCCCAGAACCGGCGAACCGCTGGATGACAGTCTCGCACTGCGAAAAACGGATCTGCCAGGTAACCGGCATCTTCCCGCAGGCTGTTATTTTCGCGATCGCTGCCCACTGGCGACTGAGGGTTGCCAGGCACCACAGTCGTTGCAACCCGCCGCCGATGGACGCGCCGTACGCTGCTGGCGTAAAGTGACCTGATGCGAATTGTTCTTTTCCTGGCCTGTTTACCCGTTTATGCCTGTGCGGCACAGCTTGTGCCGCCGCCGGGTTTTACCAAACCGTTACCCCACACCGGGCACGGAAGCTGTGTCACGCTGCCTGCGCCTTATACCGCAGACCTGGTATTTCGCAGCAAATACGAAGGCTCTGACAGCGCCCGCGCAACGCTCAATCCTGACGCTGAAAAAGCCTTTCGTGACGAAACCAAACCGATAACCGATTTTGAACGCGGCATTTCACAGATGATCTGGCGCTATAAATACACCGGTGATGCGAAAACGCGGGACTGTATCCTGAGCGGCTTTACGCAGTGGGCTAATGCCGACGCCCTGACCTCTGCCCACACCAACCATACCGGGCGCTCGATGCGTAAATGGGCGCTGGCAACCCTGGCCACCGGCTGGGTTGAACTGAAATTTATGCCCGGTTCGCCGTTAAAAGAAAATGCAGATATTGAACGTTGGTTAGCCTTGCTGGCCGACAAAGTTGTGCAGGACTGGGACGGCCTGCCGCTGGCCAAAACCAATAACCACAGCTACTGGGCCGCCTGGTCAGTGATGGCCGCGTCGGTGGCATTAAACAGGCAGGATTTATTTAACTGGTCGGTAAAAGAGTACCGCATTGCCGCCAGGCAGATTGAAGCAGATGGCACCTTGCCCAACGAACGTAAACGCCGCGAACGGGCGGCGGCATACCACAATTACGCCCTGCAACCGCTGGTCATGATCGCAAGTTTTGCGCAGGCCAACGGCGTTGACCTGTTACCGGAAAATCATGACGCCCTGCAACGCCTGGCAAACTGGGTTTTGCAGCATGATAACCGCAATGCGGCCTGGCTCGCGCCTTACTGCACTTTAGTAAAATGTGACAGTGTCACTCTTTCACTGCGCGATGCCAGCCACTCACAAAAAAATCGCCGCATGGGCGGCGATTTAACGGTGCTTTATCAGCCTTAAATCTGGGCCATACCGCCGTCGACAAACAGCTCGGTGGCATTGATAAAGCTTGCAGCATCAGAGGCCAAAAACGCCACCGCTTTACCCACTTCCCCAGGCGCACCTAAGCGACCCAGCGGCACCTGCGCGGCCAGCGCATCGTACAAGCCCTGACGGTGTTCTTCCGGGACTAAATCACCAAGGCCAGGCGTTTTGATTGGGCCAGGGCTTACCACATTGACGCGGATCCCGCGACCTTGCAAATCCAGCGCCCACGAACGGGCAAAGTTACGTACGGCCGCTTTACTGGCGCTGTAGACGCTGAAGTTTGCCGTACCTTTAATCGATACCGTAGAGCCTGTAAGAATGATGGACGAGCCGGTTGAGAGCAACGGCAGTGCTTTTTGCACGGTAAACAGCACGCCACGCACGTTAGTACCAAATATTCTGTCGAATTGCTCTTCAGTGATGGCGCCTAACGGCAGCATGTCACCGCCACCAGCATTGGCGAACAGGATATCAAGGCGGCCAGCCTCTTTGGCAATCTGCGCATACACCTGGTCGAGATCAGACAATTTTGAAACATCGGCACGGATACCCACCGCTGCGGCGCCTATTTCGGCGGTCGCTGCATCCAGCTCTGCCTGACGGCGGCCGGTGATATAGACTTTTGCGCCCTGTGCGGCCAGTTCCTGCGCGGTGGCAAGACCAATACCTGTGCTACCGCCAGTGACCAGTGCAATTTTACCTGAGAGATTCTGATTCATGTGATTCACCTTCTGTTATGTGGAGTAGAGCCAGCAAAAACGTTTGAAGGGGCTTTCGCTTGCGTTGAAATCACTTTAACGCTTGCGTGATTAGTGAAAAACCAGCAAAAATGAAAATGACTATTCACACACAGAAATAATCAGAAGGATTGCAAAGTGGATCAGCTAATGGCGATGCGCGCGTTTACCCGCGTGGTGGAAACCGGGAGTTTTACTCAGGCGGCAGATTCACTGAACATGCCCATTGCGACCCTGAGCAAGCTGGTGAAGTCGCTTGAAACCCATCTTGAAGTGCGTTTGCTGCACCGCACTACGCGCCGGGTGGTGAGCACACCGGAAGGCGAGGAATATTACGAAAAAGCCCTGCGGGTGCTGATTGATATCGAGGATATCGACACCTCGTTTCGCGTAACACGCAGCTCGCCTAAGGGACATCTGCGTATTGATGTCGGAGGCTCAACCGCCCGGGATGTTCTGATTCCCCTGTTGCCCGATTTTATGCAGCGCTATCCGGATATTCGCATTGATTTGGGTGTGGCGGATCGCCCTGTTGATTTGATTAGCGGTAATGTGGACTGCGTGATCCGTGGCGGCCCGCTCAATGACTCCAGCCTTATCGCGCGTCATATTGGTGATGCTGAGATGGTCACCTGTACCACGCCGGATTATCTGAAAAAATACGGCATCCCTGCGTATCCGGAGGAGCTGCGTAATGGCCACAGGCTGATCAGTTACTTATCACCGGCAACCGGCAGACCCTTCCCGTTCCGGTTTCTCGCAAACGGCGAGACGCGGGAAATCAGCGCGCCACACTATCTGGGAGTGAATGAAAGCAATGCCCACCTCGCGGCATCGGTCGCCGGATTGGGCATCATCCAGACCTTTGCGTATTCCGTTAAAACACACCTGAAAGACGGATCGATGGTTGAGATCCTCCAGGCATGGCGCCCGGCAGCCTATCCTTTTCATGTGGTCTATCCGCAGAACAGACACCTGACGCATCGTTTACGCGTATTTATTAGCTGGCTTGGTGAGGTATTCCCGGCGGGGTTAAAGGGATAGCCGGGGCAGCCCCGGCTCTGACTCAGTTAAGCTTATAATCCAGCGAGATCTCTGCTTTAAGCACCTGTGACACAGGGCAACCCGCTTTGGCTTTCTGGATAATGCCGTCGAATTGCTGCGGATCAATGCCTGGCACCGTGACCTGACTTTGCAGCGCAATTTTGCTTATTGCAAAACCAGTGTCTGTTTTATCCAGTGACACATCTGCAGTGGTATCAATGGAATCTGCGGTGTAGCCCGCTTCGCCCAGCATCAGTGACAGCGCCATAGAAAAACAGGCCGCGTGCGCTGCACCAATCAGCTCTTCCGGGTTGGTGCCTTTGGCCCCTTCGAAACGGGTGTTGAAACCGTAAGGTTGTTGATTAAGAACGCCACTCTCTGTAGAAACCGTCCCTGTTCCGCGTTTAATGTCGCCAGACCAGTGTGCCGAACCGTGTTTATGAATCGTCATCGTCGCTCTCCTTTTGCCTGCAAAGGGTTAAGTATAGACAACGCATTTTTCTCAATGCCGAACACGGATTATTCTCACTTCGCGGCAAGCTTATTCTGGTCTTTAAGCGGCGCAGGCGTCAGGTAAGCCCATTCAATCGAAGCCTTCTCATAAAAACCTCTGTTCAACAGAGGTTTCGCCATCACCCAGCCGTCATCATGATCTTCCTGCCATTTGGTTCCCCAGGAATTGATCACCCTGATGACGTCTACACACGTATTTCCTTTACCACACATTTTTCTATAACCGGCGACGTATACCGAATGGCCAGCGCTACATTGTTTCATTGCCTTACTTTTGAGTGGCTCTTCTGCGCAGATACCCAGGACAGGCAGATTTTTATTCTTCAGCAGTTCTTTTATTTTATCGATTGATTTCGCGTAATTCATCTTCTCACTCTGCCCTATTTCCCAGTTACGCTTAATATCCAGCTGATTTTTGATATCCCAACATATATCAGGAACATAAACCATGTCAGTGAATTTTTCGAAAGAGCTCTCTTTAAATGCATTCACAACATTTTTCTGCTGCGTGAGCAAATTAATTTCCGCCAGAATAAAATTGGCTGCGGCATTCGCGTAGTTCTCGGCCAGTGTTTTATCCTGTTTGGTTTTTTCCTGGTAGCCTTCGTACATCAGCTTGAGCATCTCTTTTATTTTCAGCCCTTTAATGACGCTTTCCGCCCTGCCATCTTCATAAAAATTAATCGCGGACTCGGGTGCGCACGACTCTTTAGCAACCTTCTGCGTACGTCGGGCAACATCGATCACGTACACGGCTGAGCTGCCTTTATCAGACAGACCCTCATAATTAAATCGGTCAGAAACATCTACGTTTTCCGGCAAGTCATGATTATATCTTGAGAGATCAATCATCGAAACGCGCTTGTCATCACTCAGCAGGCTACAGTCTGTAATATTATTTGCCTTACAATATTCATAATCAATAATACTCGCTGCGACGCTGGCATAACAAATGGGTGCCGAGCCTTGCGATCGCCGTTTAGGCAAGTTGGTTATTTCAAGAGTACTGCCTTCTGCTGTTTTATATCCGGAAGGCACCCGTTCAAAACCTTGCTCACAGAATGCAGGCTGGACATAGAAAATGATAATGGCAACCGCCAGAGAGGGAATGAATGTGTTCATTGACGCCTGATCCTGTCAGCGACGCTCATGGTGTAAGCGTAACGCATCCGCATCGACATGCCAGGTGAGATTTCATCATACGCTACCCGGCACCCGGCGGGGTAGCGTGAGGAAGGAACAGGGTATCAGGCGCCTAAGGTGCTCATGTCGATGACAAAACGGTACTTCACATCACTTTTCAGCATTCTTTCGAAGGCGTCGTTGATCTCATCCATTTTGATCACTTCCACATCGGCAGTAATTCCGTGTGCACCACAGAAATCCAGCATCTCCTGAGTTTCGGCAATGCCGCCAATGCACGAACCCGCCACTGACTTGCGTCCCAGAATCAACGGCAAAGTACTTACCGGCGGGTTATCGCCAAGGAAGCCGACAAACACCAGGGTGCCATCGAGCGTTAAGGTCGACATATAGGGGTTAATATCGTGAACATACGGTACGGTATCGATAATCAGATCGAACTGATTCGCCACCGACTGCATCTGATCGGCATCTGTTGAGTAGACGATATGGTCAGCCCCAAGTCGGCGGGCGTCCGCTTCTTTCCCGGGCGAGCGGGTAAAGAGCGTAACCTCTGCACCCAGACCATGCGCCAGCTTGATAGCCATATGCCCAAGCCCGCCCAAACCAATAACGGCGACTTTACTGCCCTCACCAATATTCCAGTGGCGCAGCGGCGACCAGGTGGTGATCCCGGCACAGAGTAACGGTGCCGCGCTTTTCAGGTCGATACCTTGCGGGATGTGAAGCACAAAGGCTTCGCTGGCAATAATCGTCTGAGAATAGCCGCCGTAAGTGGGCTGGTGATCGTGACGGTCGTGGCCGTTATAGGTTTGAACATTGCCCTCTTCGCAATACTGCTCAAGCCCCTGTTGACACGGATGACATTTGCGGCAGGAATCCACCATGCAACCAATACCGGCCAGATCGCCTGCCTTAAATTTAGTGACACTGTCACCTACAGAGACAACACGACCAATAACTTCATGGCCAGGTACGATAGGATATTCGCTGAATCCCCAGTCGTTACGCGCCTGATGCAAATCGGAATGACAAACGCCGCAGTACAGGATCTCGATAACAACGTCGTCAGATCGTGGCTCGCGGCGGTCAAAGGTGAAGGGAGCCAGTGGCGCGGTTGGTGTTTTTGCTGCGTAACCCAATACTTTCATCTCTTTACCTCATTTCATGGCAATGCGCAGAAGGAACCGTACAACGCTACTGCACCCCCGGCGCGCTGACTATGGATAAAAGTGGCATAGCGTAATGAGCGTAGCTCATGAATCAGCTCAGGTTGCGGGCAAGCTCATCAAGAAACACCCGCAAGGCCGCAGGCTGATACTCACGTGACTGATATATACCGTAAATAGCGAGTGACTTTGGCGTGAAGGACGTAAGCACTGGCACTAACCGCCCAGCAGCCAGCGCGACCTGGGCTTCTCGTTCCGGCAGCATGGCGATGCCACAATCCTGAATCGCCGATTCCATCAACAACGACGAGATACTGGCGCTGAGATTTCCGCTAACCGCCACGCTCACCTGCTCGCCCTCTGTGGTGACAAAGTGCCAGGACTGCCCGGCAAAGAAGCTGTAATGCAGACAGTTATGCTGCGTCAGGTCCTCCAGACACTGCGGCGTGCCCCGCGCGGCCAGGTATTGCGGCGAAGCGCACAGTACCGAGCGACACTCCCCCAGACGCCGGGCAATCATTCCGGGTTCGGGGTTATCAGTTATGCGTATAGCCACATCAATACGCTCACCGACCAGGCTCACCGGGTGGTTATTCACATCCAGCTCGACCCTGAGCTGCGGGTAGCGAGCCAGCAGCTCAGGCAACACGGGGGCAATCATATGCATTGCGGTAAAGTGCGCACAGGCGACCCGCAATGTGCCCGAAGGCAAGTCTTTGGCGGACTGATCTTCTATTTCCTGGGAAATTTGCGAGAGTGAGCGCGTTTTCAGCAACACTTTTTCCCCCGCCGCCGTCAGCGTCAGCTTGCGCGTGGAGCGGTTTACCAGCCGTGTTCCGGCCCACTTTTCCATCTGTTCCAGATAACGGCTAACCATCGGACGTGAGATCCCAAGCGAGCGCGAAGCGGCGCTCAGACTTCCCAGTTCGCATATCCGGTTATAGACCTGGGCGGCGATAACGCGATCCATGTTGTGCTCCATCTGCTCGATTTATGAAACTAAGCATGTCTTGTTTCAGGAATTCTGGCAAATGCAGAAATCCATACAATAGAGACTTTCCTGAATAACAGAGACATGATGATGAAGCTCACCCGCCTTGCTGTACTGTGCACCCTCTTCACTCCGGCTGTTTTCGCCGCACCGTTAACCATTGATAGCTACAACCCGCAGGAAAAAGGCATCTTTGCCGTCTCTTCCACGCTGGTGTCCGGGCCAACTGAAGCGGTGTTGTTTGATGCCCAGTTCAGCGTGAAAGACGGCGAGCAGCTGGTCGACAAAATTCGGCGCAGTGGCAAGACGCTCAATAAGATTGTGATCACCTCCGGCGACCCGGATTTCTATTTTGGCCTGCAACCGCTGGTGAAAGCCTTCCCGGACGCCAAAGTGGTAGCGACGCAAAAAGTGGTTGATCACATTAAAGCCACCAAAGATGCCAAACTTGCCTTCTGGGGGCCGCAGATGAAAGACGGCGCGCCAACCAAGCTGGTGGTGCCGCAGGTTATCGCCTCGACAACCTTTATGGTTGATGGTGAAAAAATCGATATTGAACAACCCGACAGCTATGCCGCATATGTGTGGATCCCGTCAGCAAAAACCATCCTGGGTGGTACCGGGGTTTCATGGGGAATTCACGTCTGGACCGCCGATACCCAAAGCAAAGAGAGCCGCCAGCAGTGGCAACAGACGCTGGAGAGTATGGCCGCACATAATCCTGAGCGCGTGATCCCCGGGCATTATCTTGGCACACCGCCAGCCGGAAGCGAGGCCATTGCCTTTACCCGCCAGTATCTGGCGCAGTTTGAGCAGGCACTGGCGAAACATAAAGATTCCGCAGGTGTGATTAATGCCATGAAAACCCAGTGGCCAAACCTGGCGGAAGCCAGCTCCCTGGAGCTGAGCGCCAAAGTGAATACCGGCGAAATGAAGTGGTAATGTGAAAATCTGCTAAGCTGGATTGGCAACCTAAGGGGTTACATTTCTTCCGCACACGCGGAGTTGTCCTTAAAACTATCAACAGGATTGAGGAGTACGCATGAAATCGAACCGTAAGGCACGCCATATTCTGGGACTGAACTACAAGATTTCTAACCACAAAAAAGTGGTGATCGAAGATAGCCATGAAACGGTTATCGCTCATGCAACGGGCAGAAAACGCCACGCTGAGAAGTAAGTTTCCGCTTATGACGCACAACACCATCGGCAAAGCCGATGGTGTTTTTGTTTCTGGGTTGCGGTAATTAACATTCAGCTCCTCTATAATACTGCCCGACCGAAACCCGCAGCACAGGCCAGAAAGATGACAACCGCAGTGTCAGGGACGGATCTTCAAAAAAGAGTGAGTGACATGGACAACAAACTGAAAAAACATCGTTCCCTATATATCCCCTATGCCGGACCCGTTCTGCTTGAATTCCCCCTGCTTAACAAAGGCAGCGCCTTCAGCATGGAAGAGCGCAGCAGCTTCAACCTGCTCGGCCTGTTACCGGAAGTAGTTGAAACTATCGAAGAACAAGCTGAACGTGCCTGGATCCAGTATCAGGGCTTCAAAACCGAAATCGATAAGCACATCTATCTGCGTAACATCCAGGATACCAACGAAACCCTGTTCTATCGTCTGGTACAAAACCATCTCGAAGAGATGATGCCGGTGATCTACACCCCGACGGTGGGCGCGGCGTGTGAACGTTTCTCTGAGATCTACCGTCGTTCCCGCGGCGTGTTTATCTCTTATCAGAACCGTCACAACATGGATGACATCCTGCAAAACGTGCCAAACCACAACATCAAAGTGATCGTGGTGACCGACGGCGAGCGTATTCTGGGCCTGGGCGACCAGGGCATCGGCGGGATGGGCATTCCAATCGGTAAGCTGTCGTTGTACACCGCCTGTGGCGGTATCAGCCCGGCGTATACCCTGCCGGTGGTGCTGGATGTAGGGACCAACAACCAGCAGTTACTGAACGATCCGCTGTACATGGGCTGGCGTCATTCTCGTATTACCGACGACGAGTACTATCAGTTTGTCGATGACTTTATCCAGGCCGTGAAGCACCGCTGGCCGGATGTGCTGTTGCAATTTGAAGATTTTGCGCAGAAAAACGCTATGCCGCTGCTGAACCGCTATCGTGATGAAATCTGCTCTTTCAACGACGATATTCAGGGGACTGCGGCAGTGACCGTTGGCACGCTGATCGCAGCCAGCCGTGCGGCAGGTAGCCAGCTGAGCTACCAGAAAATCGTCTTCCTGGGCGCAGGCTCTGCGGGTTGCGGTATCGCCGAACAGATTATCGCCCAGACCCAGCGCGAAGGCTTAAGTGAAGAGCTGGCGCGCTCCCGTGTCTTTATGGTCGACCGTTTCGGCCTGCTAACCGACGCGATGCCAAACCTGCTGCCGTTCCAGACTAAGCTGGTGCAAAAACGCGATAATCTGAAAAACTGGGATACCGATAACGAAGTGTTGTCCCTGCTGGACGTGGTGCGCAACGTCAAGCCGGATATTCTGATCGGGGTTTCCGGGCAAACGGGTCTCTTCACCGAAGAGATTATTCGTGAGATGCACAAACACTGTGAACGCCCTATCGTGATGCCGCTGTCTAACCCGACCTCACGTGTGGAAGCAACCCCGCAGGACATCATCGCCTGGACTGAAGGCAATGCGCTGGTTGCCACCGGCAGCCCGTTTGATCCAGTAGTGTGGAAGGATAAAACCTACCCAATCGCCCAGTGCAACAACTCCTACATCTTCCCGGGCATTGGTCTGGGAGTTATTGCTTCGGGTGCATCGCGCATTACCGACGAAATGCTGATGTCTGCCAGTGAAACCCTGGCGAAGCACTCGCCGCTGGTCAATGACGGCGAAGGTCTGGTGCTGCCAGAGCTCAAAGACATACATAAGGTGTCCCGCGCTATCGCCTTTGCGGTGGGCAAAATGGCGCAGCAGCAAGGCGTGGCGATCAAAACCTCTGCCGATGCGCTGCAACAGGCCATCGACGATAACTTCTGGATGCCGGAATACCGGAGTTATCGCCGTACCTCAATCTAAAACGTAGGCCGGGTAAGGCGTAGCCGCCACCCGGCACATCGTTTGCTCAGCGCCCGCTTGCCGGGCCTGACATTCCCCGCTACACTCCCTTCATCCATTAACCCACTGAATATATAAGGAGGCCAATTATGCTGTACTGTGAAATTTTCAATGTTTCACATACATTTGGTGATCGCACCAGCTCAAGCGTTATCGGTATCGTGCTGCGATAACTTCGGCTTGAGCGAAGACACCAATCCCTGAAATCCCTTCTCTCGGGCTTACTGAGTTATCGTCAGCGATGTTTGACGAGGCATAAACATGCCTGTAACTCTTGGGTAAGCAACAAATGAGCACTTTACTCACTGCACAATCTTTACGTGTTGATACAGCGTTTGGCACGCTCTTCGACTCACTCTCCTTTACGCTGAAAAAAGGCGACCGCATTGGCCTGCTGGGGGATAACGGCTGCGGTAAAAGTACGCTGCTGAAGGTGCTGGACGGCACAGACGCCCCCGCAGCGGGCACTGTCGCGCTGGCCGGGCACTGCATGATGGCACGTGTGGAACAACATCTGCCGGAAGCAATTTACCCGCTAACTATGCTCGATGCCGTACTGGCGCAGTTACCCGCAGCTGAACGTGACAGCCTGCGCTGGAAAGCGGAAACGCTGCTGGCCAGCATGGGCTTTACACCGCAGGACACCGCCCTGCAATCGGCTACCCTCAGCGGTGGGCAACATACCCGCCTGTTGCTGGCGCGGGCGTTGATCAGCGAGCCGGATCTTCTGCTGCTGGATGAACCCAGCAACCACCTGGATCTGCCGACAATGCTCTGGCTGGAGCAGTTTTTACAAAACTGGTCCGGTAGCTTTGTGCTGGTATCGCATGACAGGCAATTACTGGATGCCGTCACCAACGGCAGCTGGATCCTGCGCGACAAAACGCTGCACTACTTTGCGCTCCCCTGTACTGCGGCACGCAAGGCGCTGGTCGCGAAGGATGAAAGCGATGCCCTGCGCCACAAAGCAGAGCAAAAAGAGATCGACCGCGTCGCGGCCAGTGCGAAACGGCTGGCGACCTGGGGCAAGGTTTACGATAACGAAGATCTCGCCCGCAAAGCCAAGCAGATGGAAAAACAGGTCGAACGGCTCAAAGAGAGCCAGACGGAAGTCACTGCCGGCAGCCAGTGGACCTTAACCCTGCGGGGGGATGCGCTGCGGGCCGACCGCCTGCTGGAAATGGATAACCTCGACGTGCCTCCGGCGCCGGGTTTACCTGCCCTGTTCAGGGTGGACATCGCACGGCTGAAAAGTGGTGATCGGGTTGCCATAATCGGGCGTAACGGCTGCGGAAAATCATCCCTGATGAAGCTTATCTGGCAGCAATGTAGTGCTGAGCAATCAACGGATACGCTGAAACTCCACCCACGTCTTGCGCCGGGTTATTACGACCAGACGCTACACCAGCTACCGGACGATGCCCCTCTGCTGGACGCGCTGGAGCCCTTCGCGCCAAACCCGCAGGATCGCAAAATGGCGCTGATAAGCGCGGGCTTCCCGTGGGCGCGTCATGGGCAGCAGGTCAGCACGCTTAGCGGTGGCGAGCGCTCTCGCCTGCTGTTTGTCGGACTGACGCTCGCCCGTTATAGCCTTCTGATGCTGGATGAGCCAACCAACCATCTGGATATGGAAGGCAAAGAAGCGCTAGCCGATACCCTGCAACAGTTCGAAGGCGGCGTACTGCTGGTTAGCCACGACCGACAGCTAATCACTCAGAGCTGCAATCGTTTCTGGCTGATTGAAGACGGTAAGCTCAGCGAATGGCACGATGCCGACGCCGTGTTCGAGCGTCTGCGTGAAAGTTCGGGGCTGACACAACCGGTCGATATCGTGCTACCACGGGACGAAACACCGTCGCCGTATGACGATGTGCTGGAAAGACTGGTGGCGCTGGAGACACTGCTTGCAGAGGACTTAGCGCGTAAGCCGAAGCATCAGAAGCCGCAGTTGCAGGCGCAATGGCGTAAAGAAATAGAGGAGCTGGAAGCACAACTGTAAGTCTGCGCCCGGCGGTTAACCCCGCCGGGCCAGAGTATTACTGCGGGTTTTTCTCTTTCCAGGCATCCCATGCCTGTTTAATTTCCTGCTTCGCGGTCGCCGCATCGTTAAAGCCGCTCAGCTCAACTTTTTTGCGCCCTTCCGGCAGCTGTTTGTAGACGCGGAAGAACGACTCCAGACGCTGCACTTCGATTTTCGGCAGGTCTTTCAGCTCTTTGATATCGTCGTAAGTCGGGTCGATTTTACTCGCCGGAACCGCCACGATTTTATCGTCCTTCTCACCGCCATCCACCATCTTCAGCACGCCAATCGCACGCAGCTTGATGAGCGTACCCGGAGCCATTGGCGCACGGGTATAGAAAATTACGTCCAGCGGATCGCCATCACCGGCCAGAGATTGCGTCAGGGAACCATAGTTGGCCGGATAAGCCACAGGCATGGACTGGAAACGGTCGGCAACGATAAAACCGGTTTTAGCGTCGGTTTCATATTTGATAATGCCGCCTGCGGGGATTTCCGTAACGGCATAGAACTCTTCCGGGTTGTTCTCCGGCTGAGGGAATTCGAGGATGTTTTGCGCCTGAACGGAAGCGGACAGGAGAACGCTGATTGCGATAAGTTTTTTCACCAGATGCATTGTCTTTTAACTCTTCGGTTATTAGGAAGACAACACGTTACGTTTGGTTCATGTCAGAATCATGACAGTTTTTTGTCAGTTTTTTACCGCCCCCCCTATATTGAGGGGATTGATGCCGTTTTGCCGCATTAATGAACAAAAACCGAATAAAATGATGACATTATGTTGCTGCGGCCTTGCATAACACCGGCAAAACTCTAATCCTTAAGGAGTAAGACGTATTCTCATATACGCCGGACCTGCTATGCAGAATCTCATAATGAATAAGGAGAAACATATGAAGGCTGCTGTTGTCACCCACGATCATCAGGTGAATATCGCTGAAAAAACCCTGCGTCCGCTGCAACACGGCGAAGCGTTGTTGACGATGGAATGCTGTGGCGTTTGCCACACCGATCTGCATGTTAAGAACGGTGACTTTGGGGATAAAACCGGGGTTATTCTGGGCCATGAAGGGATCGGTATCGTGAAAGAGATTGGGCCGGGCGTGACCTCGCTGAAGGTTGGCGATCGGACAAGCGTGGCGTGGTTCTTCGAGGGCTGCGGACATTGTGAATACTGTAATACCGGTAACGAAACCCTGTGTCGTGATGTTAAAAACGCCGGTTATTCCGTAGACGGTGGCATGGCGCAGGAGTGCATCGTGACCGCCGATTACGCGGTAAAAGTCCCGGATGGTCTCGACTCTGCCGCCGCCAGCAGTATTACCTGTGCCGGGGTTACCACTTATAAAGCGGTGAAAATCTCCTCTATCAAACCAGGCCAGTGGATTGCGATTTACGGCCTCGGCGGGCTGGGTAATCTCGCGCTGCAATACGCCAAAAATGTGTTCAACGCCAAAGTCATCGCCATTGACGTTAATGACGAACAGCTGAAACTGGCCGCCAGCATGGGTGCTGATTTGACCGTGAATTCCCGTAGCGAAGATGCGGCAAAGGTTATCCAGGCGAAAACCGGCGGCGCACATGCCGCAGTGGTGACCGCAGTGGCAAAAGCGGCGTTCAACTCCGCGGTGGATGCGGTGCGTGCGGGTGGCCGTGTGGTCGCCGTCGGTCTGCCGCCGGAAGCAATGAGCCTGGATATCCCACGTCTGGTGCTGGACGGTATTCAGGTTGTGGGGTCGCTTGTGGGTACCCGCCAGGATCTGCTGGAAGCGTTCCAGTTTGCCGCCGAAGGTAAAGTTGTTCCGAAAGTAACAATGCGCCCGCTGGAAGATATCAATGCCATCTTCAAAGAGATGGAACAAGGGCAAATCCGCGGCCGTATGGTGATTGATTTACGTTCGTAATCTATATCCTTCCCTCTACTGTTTTGGGGCTGAGGGTTCCCCAGTATTTTGTGTCTTTAATTCAGCGATGACATTACGCCATTGAAATAAAAGGCATACAGCGGTGCCATGGTCCGGCCGAAAATCGCCGAAGCGTTTCCTGTAGGCCGGGGCGAGGCGCATGGATGCGCCGAGAGGGCGCGACTTGCATGGACGCTGCATCGCGCCCGACCCGAAAGCCGAAAGGAATAAGCTGAGGGTACCGCGAAGCGGCGATTTTCTTGCCGGGAGCCCGGGTCGCCAGGGTAGCGGCGGTGAGCTACCCTGGCTCGTTCACCGGTAATGTAGTGACAGAGTAGCAAGGAACATAAAGTGAACGGAATGACCACCTGAGCTGTATGTTCCCCCTCACCCCAACCCTCTCCCCAAAAAGGAGAGGGAGCCGTCCGTGCTCGTATTTTTGTGGGGATTCCTCAATGTTTGGGGAGAGGGCTGGCGTGAAGGTGTCAGTTCGTACTGCGCCTGTCTGCAATCCACTCCTGCACTTCAATCTGAAACGTATCCGGCGCTTTACGGAACATCTTGCGGGCCAGATCGAGGATCGTATGGCGCGAAAGTTCCTCTTCCATTCTCTGCTGCGCGCTGTCCATCACTGAACGTACACCACATGGCCCATCACATACCCAGGCAGGCGGTGTTTCATCAAATACGGCCAGACGCTGCCGTACTTCCCGGCACTCAAACATGTTCTTTTCACCGTCGATGGCGTGCGCCACATCCAGCACCGTGATCAGCTCCGCCGGGCGAGCCAGCTTGAATCCGCCGCCCTTGCCTTCGGTACTGATCACCAGACCCGCGCGGGACAATCGGGTGAAAATTTTGCCCAGATAATCGTATGGCACACCCTGTAAGGCTGCCATCTCTCTGACGCTCATCTCACGTTCGTTGCCTTTCGCATCCACCATACACATCAGGCTGTGAATGCCATATTCCACACCGGAACTGTAAAAAGCCATGGTTAACTCCGAAGTCAATAATCCGGGTAATTATAGCGATGTTCCTCAAAGGAAAAACACCTCTCACCACCCTTTTGCTTTAACAAACTGATTTCAGGCAACTTTTAATTTTAACTCAGAAAGAAGTTGTCGTAGTTAACTGCGACAAGTATAGTTGCAGTTATGTCAGACATACGGCCTGACGATCAAAAGGATCGAATATGAAGAAGCAAATTTTAATTGTGGGCAGTGGTTTTTCCGGTATGTGGGCAGCGGTAAGTGCGGCGCGCCTGGCCGACATGGAAAAAGATAATGACCTGAAGATTACCGTGCTGGCACCCGTCCCTGAGCTGCGCGTTCGTCCGCGCTTTTATGAAGAGAAGGTGTCCACGCTGGTTGCACCGCTGAACGATTTATTTGCCGAGCTGGGTATTTCATTTATCGCCGGTAGCGCTGAACGCATTGATGCTGAAGAAAAAACCGTTTTTTATCGTGATGCGAACGGCGCTACATTGTCTGCCCCCTACGATAAACTGGTACTGGCCACGGGCAGCCAGACCCGCCGCCCTGCGATTGCCGGGCTTGCCGACTATGCATTTGATATCGACCAGTTAGAATCCGCCCAGGTATTCGAAAAACACCTCGATTCCCTGGTGACTCGCCCGTCATCACAGGCACGTAATACCGTTGTCGTGTGTGGCGGCGGGTTTACCGGTATTGAACTGGCAACCGAGCTCCCTGCCCGTCTTCGTGCTCGTTTTGGTGAGGATACAGAGACTAAAGTTATCGTAGTTGAACGCGGTGCGGTTATCGGTGGTCGCTACAGCGAAGCGCTGCGCAACACCATTGAAGAAGCGAGTAAATCGCTGGGTGTGGAATGGCGTCTGAGTAGCGAAATCGAAGCCATCGATGCTGACGGCGTGACTCTGAAAAATGGCGAGCGCATCCCGTCTTCAACCGTGGTCTGGACGGCCGGTGTTGAAGCCAGCCCGCTTAACCAGCAGATTGAAGGCGAACGTGATAATCAGGGGCGTCTGATTGTTGAAGAGAGCCTGCAAGTGCCCGCTCACCCGGACATTTACGCCACTGGCGATATGGCGCACGCCAAAACCGACGATGTGGGCAACACGGCGCTGATGACCTGCCAGCACGCTATCCAGCTGGGTAAATTTGCCGGGCACAACGCCGCGGCCAGCCTGTTAAACCTCGAGCCGTATCCTTATCGCCAGGTGAATTATGTCACCTGCCTCGATTTAGGTGCCTGGGGCGCAGTGTATACCGAAGGCTGGGAGCAGGAGGTGAAGTCTGTTCGTGAAGAGGCGAAGAAGATCAAAATCGCCATCACTAACGAACTTATCTACCCACCTGCGGCAGATAAATCCGTGGCATTTGCTGCCGCTGATCCGCTGGCTAAATTTGTGTAGTTCGCTTTCAACGCCCCGCTGATGGGGCGTTTTCATTTTCAGTTTCCGGCAAACCTTATCTCAATTCCTTTGTTCCCTTGTTTTCCCCCGCGCCCGATGATTAATCCGACGCTAACAAGAAGATAACAAAGGAATTCACCATGCAAACCCCATTTCGTCTGCCGCTGCTGACAGCGCTGATTCTGGCTACCACGGCGGCTTACGCGGCTGATACGCCAGTTAAAGGCGGCACGCTTATCTATCTGGAACAACAGGCGCATACCAACCTTTATCCGCCCGCCGGGGGTTTTTACCCTAACGGCGGCATTTTGAATCAGATAACCGACAAACTGACCTGGCAGAACCCGCAGACGCTGGCGGTTGAACCCTGGGTGGCGGAAAGCTGGAGCACGAACGCCGATAAAACCGAATACACCTTTAAGATCCGCCCGGGGATCACGTTCTCTGACGGCACACCGCTTGATGCTACCGCCGTGGCGAAAAACTTCGACACCTATGGCCTGGGGAATAAGGCACAGCGCCTGCCGGTTTCTGAGGTGATCAACAACTACGATCACAGCGAAGTGGTCGACCCGCTCACCGTGAAGTTCTTCTTTAAAAAGTCTTCGCCGGGGTTCTTACAGGGTACCGCCACCATCGGCTCGGGCCTGGTGTCGCTCAGTACGCTGAAGCGTAATTTCGAAGAGCTGGGTGACGCCCGCCATATTATTGGTTCCGGGCCGTTTGTGGTGAAAGACGAAAAGCTGGGGCGCGAAGTGACGCTCGGGGCGCGTAAAGACTATCAGTGGGGGCCCAAAAACCTGGCCCAGCAAGGCCCGGCCAACCTCGACGGTATTAAATTTATTGTCACCCAGGAAGACAGCGTCCGCATTGGCGCCCTGCTGGCAGGCCAGGCAGATCTGATTCGTCAGGTGCAGGCATATGACGAAAAACAGGCTACGGACCAGGGTTATCACATTTACGCCGCACCGACCCGGGGCGTGAACGACAGTATCAGCTTCCGCCCGGATAACCCGCTGGTTGCCGATGTACGCGTCCGTCAGGCGCTGCTCCATGCCACCAACGCGAAACAGGTGGTCGACACCCTCTTCTCGCCCAATTACCCGCAGGCAAAATCCGTTATTGCCGGTTCCGCCGCGGGCTTTGTTGATCTGAGCGACAAACTGACCTTCGATGCAGCCAAAGCCAACGCATTACTGGATGATGCCGGCTGGAAAGCGGGCAGCGACGGGATCCGCGCCAAAGACGGGCAACGCCTGGCGCTGACCATTTATGAGTCCCTGCCGCAGCCGCAAAACAAAGAGGTATTACAGCTGGTAGCCCAGCAGTGGCGCCAGGTAGGCGTGGCGCTGAGCGTCAAAGCCGGTGACGCCGGAAGCCGCACGCTGGATAACCTCGACCCGTTAAAAACACCGCTGACGGTTTCTGAAGTGGGCCGCGCTGACCCGGACGTGGTGAAAAGCATGTTCTACCCCGCTAACCGCGATGCACTGCTGCAAAAAGGCGGTTCCAGCGACAAGGTTAAGAGTTTCCGTGATGACAAGCTGAACGAGCTGCTGGTGAATATTTCCGCAGAAGTGGACCCGCAAAAACGCCTTCAGCTGACAGGAGATGCACAGCGCTACCTGCTGGACAACGCCTACGTGATCCCAATTTTCGAAGAGCCACAGGTCTTTGCCGGTGCGCCGTGGCTTAAAGGGGTGAACTTTGAAGCCGTTGGCCGCCCGTCATTCTACGGCGCGTGGATTGAGAAACATTAAGGAGCCGAACATGAGCCACGCACTGCTTCGACGTTCAGGCCACGGGCTGCTGGTGTTATGGGCCGCCTTTACCCTTTCGTTCGTGCTGCTTCAGGTGCTGCCGGGTGATGCGGTGCTGATCAAATTTCAGAATCCTGATCTTGGTTTAAGCCCGGCGCAAATTCAGGAGATGCGCGTGGCTTACGGGGCAGACAGCCCGCTGTGGCAGCAGTATGGCCATACGCTGTTTGCCATGTTACACGGGGATTTTGGCTACTCGCTTCAGGCGGGTGTTCCGGTCAGTGAGCTGATTACCAGTAATCTGCCGGATACCCTGAGCCTGGCGCTCCCGGCGTTTGCGCTGGCGGTGGTGCTGGCTTTCGCACTGGCTTTTGCTTCGCGCCTACCGGGTTTGCGCTGGCTCAGCAATACCATACAGTCTTTGCCGGTGCTGTTTATCTCACTGCCCACATTCTGGCTGGGTATCGCCTTAATCCAGCTCTTTTCATTCCAGTTGAAGTGGATCCCGGTTATTAACCCAACGCCATTGCAAGGCCTGATCCTGCCGATCGTGACCGTCGCCATTCCGATCTCTGCTCCGCTGGCACAGATTTTAATGCGCAGCCTGGACCAGGTGGCATCCCAGCCATTTGTGGCCGTAGCGCGTGCCAAAGGGCTGAGCGAAACCGCCGTTCTGTGGCGTCACGTCACGGGTAACGCCCTGCTACCGGTGCTGAACATTGCCGGTTTGCTGCTGGGTGAACTGATTGCCGGGGCGCTTATTACTGAAACCGTCTTCGGGCGCAGCGGCCTGGGCCAACTGACCCAGCAGGCGGTAAATAACCAGGATATCGCCGTGCTCCAGGCGATAGTGATGATTTCGGCCTTGGGGTTTGTCCTGATTAACCTGCTGGTGGATCTGCTGATGCCGCTGTTCGATCCTCGCCTGCAAACCGTCACCGGAGGTGCGCAATGAGTCTTGTTGATTACGCCGCGGCCGCACGAAAACGGGTGCCCCGGTTGCCTGGTATTTCATGGCAACCCGGATTATGGCTGGCCTGGGCCGTGATTGTGCTTGCCGCGTTTGCCGCTTTTGCGCCGGGCCTGCTCACCCACTACAGCCCGATTGAAGGCATCGCGGGAGCGCAACGTCTGGCGCCGCAGGCGGGCCACTGGCTCGGTACCGACCAGCTTGGCCGGGATGTTTATACGCGCATTATTTACGGCGCATCACACTCCCTGAGCGCTGCGCTGGCTGCAGTCACCATGGGACTCGTGGCCGGAACAGGGATTGGCGTTATTGCTGGCGCGTTTGCCGGACGCGTTGAGTCGTTGCTGATGCGCTTTGTCGATGTCCTGCTGTCTATTCCATCCCTGTTGCTCTCGCTGACGGTCATTATTCTGCTTGGTTTTGGCACCGTAAATGCTGCCATTGCCGTCGGGGTGGCGTCTATCGCCAGCTTCGCCAGGCTGGCTCGCGGTGAAGTGGTCCGTATTCGCCATACCGATTATGTCGAAGCGGCGTTTGGTAGTGGCGGCACATTCCTGGCCGTGCTGTGGCGACATATTCTTCCCAATTCGCTTACTGCGGTGCTGGCATTTGCCACTTTGCAGTTTGGCCAGGCCATTCTGGCGCTCTCTACGTTGAGTTTTCTTGGCTACGGCACGCCACCGCCCGTCCCGGAATGGGGATTATTGATTGCCGAGGGACGTAACTATCTCTCCACCGCCTGGTGGTTAACCACCTTCCCGGGCATTGTCGTCATCGCGGTGGTGCTTGCCACCAACCGCATCAGCCAGCAGCTCAGCGGAGGCCGTGTATGACCGTTCTCAGCGTAGAAAACCTCAGCCTCAGCTACCGGACCGGTCGCCAGTGGCGTGAAGTGGTCCATAACGTCAGCTTTACATTAAAACGGGGTGAAATGCTGGCATTTGTCGGCGAGTCCGGGTCGGGAAAAACCACGACCGCACAGGCGATTATTGGCCTGCTGGCAGACAACGCCCGCCGCGATGGCGGTAGCATTCTGCTTAATGGTGAAGATATCAGCCTCTGGTCTGCTAAACGGCTCGATGCCCTGCGAGGCACGCGGATTAGCCTTGTCCCGCAAGACCCAGGCAACTCACTGAACCCGGTTCAGACCATCGGCGCGCAGGTTGGGGAAATTATTCAGCTCCATCAGAAAATTACTGCCGCCCAGCGGAATGAACAGGTTCTAGCCCTGTTAACCAAAGTGGGGTTAAGCCACCCGCAACAACGCATGAAACAGTACCCGCATCAGCTCTCCGGGGGAATGAAGCAACGCGTTTTGATTGCCATCGCTATTGCCCTGCGCCCGGACGTGATCATCGCCGATGAACCGACCAGCGCGCTGGACGTCACGGTACAAAAGCGCATTCTCGATTTACTGGATGTGCTGCGTCGCGAGTCCGGTACGGCTGTGCTGTTTGTCACGCACGACCTGGCCCTTGCCGCACAGCGCGCCGACAGACTGCTGGTGTTCCGTCACGGAGAGGTGCAGGAACACGGCGCTACGGCAGATATCGTGCGTGCACCGCAGCACGCCTACACTCAGCAGCTGTTAAGCGATCTCCAGGGACAACGGCTAACCATTGCCCCGGTGTCAGGTTTACCGCTGGCGTCACCAGCCATTCGCGCGCAGGGGATCAGCAAACAATTTTCGCTGGGTAAAGGCCATCAGCTTCAGGCTCTGGATCAGGTTAGTTTCGACGTGACGCGCGGCAGCACGCACGCCCTGGTGGGCGAATCGGGCTCCGGGAAAACTACCCTCGCCCGCATTTTACTGGGATTCGAGCAGGCCGACAGCGGCCGCGTGGTGATTGACGATATCGACGCCACCACCTTAAGCAATGAGGCGCGCCGCCAGCTGCGCCAGAAAATCCAGTTTGTGTACCAGAACCCGTTTGCGTCACTGGATCCGCGACAAACCCTTTTTGAGGTAATCGAAGAACCCCTGAAAAACTTTGCCCGTCTCAGTAAAACGGAACGTAAAACGCGCGTCGAGAGCGTTGCCCGGCGTGTCGCATTGCCAGCAGAACTCCTGAGCCGAACGGCACGCGAACTGTCCGGCGGGCAGCGTCAGCGTGTGGCTATTGCGCGGGCGCTGATCCTTGAACCGACTATCCTGGTGCTGGACGAAGCCACCTCGGCGCTGGATGTCACGGTACAGGCACAAATCCTGGCCCTGCTCCAGCAGTTACAGCAACAGCTGGGTTTGACCTATCTCTTTATCACTCACGATCTGGCGACCGTTCGCCGCATAGCGCACAGCGTGACGGTGCTGCGTAGCGGCCAGGTTGTTGAACATGGCGCAGTAGAGGCGCTGTTTGCCGCACCGCAGAACAGCTACACCCGTGAACTGATTGACGCCATTCCCCATTTTTCACCCGTTACGGAGGAGTTCGCATGACGCGAAAACGCCTGGGATTTTTCACCCGCCTGCTTGATGACGTCACGCCAAAAGAACGTTATCGCCTGGCAACAGAACAAATACAGCACGCAGAGCGCCACGGTTTCGACAGCGCCTGGATTGCGCAGCACCACTTTCATGAGCACGAAGGCGGACTGCCCTCTCCGCTGTTATTTCTGGCGCATGTGGCGGCGCATACACGCAACATTCGTCTGGGAACCGCCATCATCACGCTGCCGATGGAAAACCCGCTGCGCGTGGCAGAAGATGCCGCCGTGCTGGATCTGCTGGCGAATGGCCGCCTGGAAGTGGGCTTTGGCTCGGGTGGCACGCCGACCTCATTCCTGCCGTTTGGCCTGACGTTTGAAGCACGTTCCGCCGTGTTTGCTGAACATCTGCATGTGATCCAGAGTGCCTGGGGCGGGGATTCGCTCACCCATCCCGACAATCATCTTTACCCACCCGCACCACAGCTTAACCAGCGGGTGTGGATTGCGACCTTCTCGGTGGAGGGCGCCATTCGCGCGGCGCAGGCCGGGCACGGTCTGATGCTCTCACGCACGCAACCCCGCCCGGCAGACAGGCTGGATTTGACGCTGGAAGAAATCCAGAACCCGATCGTTGATGCCTATCTGAATGCCCTGCCTGCGGGCGTCGCGCCACGTATTCTGGCCTCGCGTACGGCGTTCGTTGCCGACAGTGATGACTATGCGTTAACGGTGGCAACCCCCGGGCTGACAAAACAGGCTCAGCAGCATCGCGCGGCCGGACATCAGGTAACAGGCGATAGCGTAAAGGATTATCGCCGCCAGTTTGACGCACATATTGGTGCGCCTGAAACCGTACTCGCCTCGCTGCAAGCCGATTCCGTCCTGGCGCGCGCGACGGATATTTCATTCCAGGTGCATTCGGTGGAACCCTCGCACCCGGATACCCTGCGTTCGATTGAGTTGATTGCAGCACATATCGCCCCCCACATTCTTTGAGGAGTCACAGATGGCATTAAGTCAGGATATTCTCGCCGAACTGGCAGAGATCGCCCCCGGTTCCGCTCTGGCACAGGCCCGCGCCACGCGTGATGCCGCAACGCGTCATGCCCAGGGGAGTTACGAAACCTTGTTCAGCCAGCAGGACACGGCATTTCCGCTGGATGAACGTTTTGCCGTGGCGGCAAAAGTCGCGAAATGGCATAACGCAGACGCGCTGGCGGCGCACTACGCCGGATTTGGGCTGGCTGACCCGACCTCTGCGCGTCTGACTCCGGCCCTGAATTTCGCCCGTTTGCTGACTTTTTCTCCGGTAGAAGCCACTCCGTCAGCCCTGAAAACACTGACTCAGGCGGGCTGGAGCAAAGAAGGCATTGTGACGCTGGCGCAGCTTATCGCGTTTGTCAGTTTCCAGAGCCGGCTTATCACCGGGCTGCGTTTGCTGAACGATAAACCGGTTACAGCCAGTGATACACCGGTTGTGGCGGGCATCTGGCACACAACAAACACCACCGCAACGGGCAAAGCCGCACCAGTGGTCTTCACCCAGGCGGAGCTCGGCTGGGAACCGTGGATTGCGGCAAAACCGCTGGCCGATTTTACCGACGATGAGGTGGCTATCCTCGCGAAATTTGGCCACACCGATTCTGACTATTTCCGCCTGCTGGGGCGCAACCTGCCGGTACTGGAACAACGCACGCTGACTGATAAAGGGATTTTTTATACGCCGGGCGGCCTTCCCCGTGCCGAACGCGAGCTTGCGGCAACGGTCACCAGTAAGGTCAACGGCTGCATTTACTGCGCATCTGTCCATGCGCGTAAAGCCAGTCAGTTATCGAAGGATGACAATGCTGTTGAAACGCTGCTGGCCATTCGACCAGGGCAGTCGCTGATTGAAGGGCAGTCTGCGCGCTGGCAGGCGGAAATTGAATTTGCGGCGGCGCTGTCCGTCACGCCACCCGCGGTGACGCCACATCACCTCGCGGCACTGGAAAAACAGTCGCTGGATACGCTGGAACAACTCGATTTGATTCAGTCCGCCGCCTTTTTCGCCTGGGCCAACCGGTTGATGTTGACCCTGGGCGAACCCTGGCTGTCCTGACGGGGATCAGGCTAGCGCGCGTGCGTTAGCCTGGTTTCGCCTGGCTTTCAGGTAGCCATACATCAGCAGTGACGTCATGGCAGAGAACGAAAGAATGGCCGCCGGCAAGGTGACGTAACTCCAGCTAAAGCCAAGCGTTATCATCATCCCCCCAAAATAGGCGCCAATTGCGCTGCCAAGATTAAACGCCACCTGACCACCCGCAGCACCCAGCAGCTCCCCACCTTTCGCATTTTGCAGCAGCAGTATTTGCAGCGGCGCAGAGAGCGCAAACAGCCCTGCGCAGCAAATAAAGCCCATCAACAGGGAAGCGGTCTGATGCTCTCCGAACGTAAAGAGCAGCAACAACGAGGCGACGATCGCCATATCGGTCGTGGCTGCGATGCGCAGCGGGCTATAACGACCGGATAATTTACCGCTCAGCATATTACCCAACACCATGCCCAGCCCCATCAGCATCATGATCACCGTCATCAGCCCTTCGGAAAAACCGGAGACATTCACCATAAACGGCTTCACAAAGCTGAACCAGGCAAACACCCCGGCATTGCCAAACATGGTGGCGGCAAAAATAAGCCAGGGTTCCGGCTTCTTCAGAAAATGAAATTGCTCGCTAAGCCGGGTTTCCGTTTTATCGTAGAGCTTAGGCACCCAGAAAATGACGGACAAGATCACCAGCGCATCGAACACGGCTATCAATAAGAAGGTGTAGCGCCAGTTGTATTCATGCCCAAGCCACGTCCCGAGCGGGACCCCCACCAGATTGGCGACCGTCATCCCGGCAATCATGCCTGCAACCGCGAGCGTTACCTTACCCGGAGGGGCGATTTTCGACAGGATGATGGCACCCACGCCAAAAATGGCTCCGTGCGGAAAACCGGAAATCAGGCGCCCTATCGCCAGCCCGGTATAGGAGGTCGAAAAGGTAAAAATGGCATTCCCGACCGCGCACATCGCCACTAAAAACAGCAGCGTCGATTTCAGCGAGAACTTACCGGAAAACAGGGCAACAATCGGCGCGCCGATCACTACGCCGAAAGCATAAAACGAAATCATATTGCCGGCGGAGGGAATTGAAATCCCCGTATCTTTCGCCAGCTCGGTTAACACACCCATAATGCCAAATTCAGCCATACCAAGGCCAAACGTGCCAAGTGCTAACGAAAAAATAGTCTTTTTCATACCGCAACCACTTGTTAAAAATTTGCGACAACTATTATTAAATAATCTTGTATGGTGAGCCAGTTCAAAACGGCTCGCTGACAGGTTAATCCATTAATTCAGGTGGTTTACACTTCAAAGTACGGCCCTTTATTCCGCGACCGGACAATAAGAGGATGACAATGATGGTCAGTAAAAAAAAGAAAGCCAGTGTCGTTGTTGATGTCGTTAAAGATGCACCTCTCAAAACCAAAGAGTATGAAAAAGAGCTGCGCCGACTCCACGTTGAGCTGGTTAAGCTTCAGCAATGGGTCGTCAGTAAAGGCTTGAAAGTGTGCATTGTCTTTGAAGGTCGTGACGGAGCAGGTAAAGGCGGTACGATTAAAGCGATAACCGAGCGCGTCAGCCCGCGCGTGTTCCGGGTTGTTGCGTTACCGGCCCCAACCGAAAAAGAAAAAAGTCAGCTCTATTTCCAGCGTTACGTGCCCCACCTGCCTGCGGCGGGTGAAATCGTTATTTTCGATCGCAGTTGGTACAACCGCGCAGGCGTTGAGCGGGTGATGGGCTTTTGCACCCCGGAACAGGTTGAAAAGTTCCTGGATGGCACGCCAGTGATGGAAAAAGCAATGGTGGATGCCGGGATCATCCTGCTGAAATACTGGCTGGAAGTGACCCCAAAAGAGCAGGAGCGTCGTCTGCGCGATCGTATTAACGACGGGCGTAAAACCTGGAAGTTATCCCCAATGGACATTAAATCCTTCAATATGTGGGATGATTATACCGTCGCACGCGATGCCATGTTTGCCGCCACCGACACCGCCTGGGCGCCCTGGTTTGTCGCCCGCTCGGAAGATAAGAAACGCGTTCGCCTGAATATTATTTCTCACCTGCTGAGCCAGATCCCGTATAAAGAACTGCACGTTGAACCCGTTGAATTGCCGAAGCGTAAAATCGGTAAAGTCAAACCCACAAAATACCCCTTCAGGTATGTCGAAGAACGCTTCTGATATTCCCTGGCCTCTTTGTAAAATGCAAAGAGGTCATTACGTTCACAGTTATCTGGAATGGTGCTCGCAATAATAATATTGCCAGTGGGAACAGTATTGTTTTTGTGTAGCAGAGGTTGATAATGAGCGCACCCACACAGGAGGTGAAAAATGAAAGATTCAGCAGCAGTTCATGAACATCAATCCAGTCCGTCCCAAAGCCACGTAGCCCTTACTCACAGGCGCGCAAACGCTCAGCGTAAGCTATCAGAGCATGACCGACAGTTTATTCAAACAATGAATGATTTTGTCGAGAAGAACGGGACGATTACCGATGATGAGTTTTTCAGGGTGTTTTAATGCTTAAACAATTTAATGTTTATCGTAACCCCTCTACGATGACCCGGGATAAACTGCCTTATTACATGCTTATTCAGGATGATTGTTATGAGGATCTGGCAACACGTGTAATTGTGCCTTTAATGCGAAATCATCAGTTGCCATTATGGCATAGCCCTCTTGCGCCAGGTATAAATATAGAATTCGAATCATTCCTTATTTATGCGCCAATGATCACCAACATCAATACTCATAAAATTAACCGAAAAGACTTCATCTGTAATTTACGCGATTCTCGTCATGATGTTATTGCAGCTATTGACAGGCTGTTAACCAATACCTGACCAGGACTGAGGCTTTCAGTATAACTTGCCTGCATGGTCTAAAGCACTGGCAATTGTTAAACGCCGCCGACCCACGCCGACGGCGCTAACGCTTACTTCATTCCTTCAGTACTCTCTTTCTTCGCTTCCAGGCGTTCAACATCCCGGTACCAGCGCGGATGGTGCTTTTGCGCCCAGCGGCGGCTCACCTTTCCTTCAATCATCCCTTTAATCGATCCTTTCACCCAGAAAGCCATATACATATGGATCAGGATGGCGTGGATCAGAATGATGGCGGATGTCGCATGGATCAGCAGTGCATAGCGCACGGCCTGAATCGGGAAGTAGTGCGCAAAATACGGCCGCCAGATGATCACCCCGGTCACCAGCAGCACGAAAATCATGCTCATGATGGTCCAGAACATCATTTTCTGCCCGGCGTTGTATTTCCCCACTCTCGCGACTTTATGTTCGTTACCTTTCAGGACTTCGACAATCCCCTTCACCCACGGAATATCTTGTTTATCCGGGATGTTGTGGTGCACAAAGCGCACGAACATAAACATCAGCACGACGAAAATCAGTACCCCAAAGAACGGGTGCAGAATACGCCCCATCTGCGGGGTACCGAAGGTTTCGGTCAGCCACTGTAGCGTCGGGAAGAAGAACGAAATCCCCGATACCGCCACCAGGAAGAAGCAGATCACCACCGTCCAGTGGCAGGCGCGGTCAACAAACTTTGTGCGCACAATCCATGACTTACTCATGATGCTCCTCCTCGTCGTCATCCACCTCTTTGTTTGGACCGATACCAATGTAGTGATAAATCAACCCGGCAAAGGTGGCGATAAAGCCTGCCGCCGAGAGTGGTTTAAGCGCCCCTTTCCACAGGTTGATCGAGGTGTCGATCGCCGGATCTTTCGGCAAATTGTGGTACAACTCCGGCTGGTCGTTGTGGTGCAGCACATACATCACGTGCGTACCGCCCACGCCCTGCGGGTTATAAATCCCCGCGTTTTCATAGCCGCGCACTTTCAGCTTGTCCACGCGTTGCAGCCCCACTTCCAGCATCTCTTTTTTGGTACCAAAGTGGATGGCCCCGGTCGGACAGGTCTTCACGCAGGCAGGCTCCTGCCCGACGCTGACGCGATCCACGCACAGGGTGCATTTGTAGACCCGGTTATCCTCTTTGTTGAGACGCGGAATATTAAACGGACAGCCCGCAATGCAGTAACCGCAGCCGATACAGTTGTCCTGCTGGAAGTCGACAATACCGTTGGCGTACTGGATGATTGCCCCGGCAGACGGACATGCCTTGAGGCAGCCCGGATCTTCGCAGTGCATACAGCCGTCTTTACGGATTAGCCACTCCAGCTTGCCGTTCTGGTCGGTTTCGCTAAAGCGCATTACCGTCCAGGATTTGGCGCTCAGATCGGCGGGATTATCATAGACCCCCACGCAGTGCCCCACTTCATCGCGGATATCGTTCCATTCTGAACAGGCCACCTGGCAGGCTTTACAGCCCACGCAGGAAGAGACATCGATAAGCTTTGCGACTTCTGCCTTGAAATCCCGCGCGCGCGGCGCGGGAGTCATGGCGTTTGTCGCGGAGCGTTTAATAATGTCTTGTGTTTCCATCGCCATTTATTCGCTCCTTACGCTTTCTCGATGTTGACCAGAAACGCTTTGTACTCCGGCGTTTGCGAGTTGGAATCGCCAACGTTCGGCGTCAGGGTGTTGGCGATATAACCTTTCTGCGCCACACCTTCAAAGCCCCAGTGCAGAGGGATACCGACCGTTTCCACCTGCTGACCATGCACGTTTAACGATTGCAGGCGGCGAGTCACCACGGCCACGGCGCGAATAAAACCGCGTTTGCTGCTTACCGTTACGCGATCGCCATTGGCAATGCCTTTCGCTTTTGCCAGGGTTTCACTGATTTCGACAAACTGTTCCGGCTGGGCGATGGCGTTAAGCCGCGCGTGCTTGGTCCAGGTGTGGAAATGCTCGGTCAGACGGTAGGTTGTCCCCACGTAAGGGAATTTGTCCTTCTTACCTAAGCGCAGTACATCATCTTCATATATACGCACAACCGGGCTTGAAACCACGTTCGGGTGCAGCGGGTTGGTGCCCAGCGGCGTTTCCATCGGCTCGTAGTGTTCCGGGAACGGACCTTCTGCCAGCTTATCGAGCGCAAAGAGTCGGCCTAAGCCCTCCTGCTGCATGATGAATGGCCCCGTTGCGCTACCCGGCGGCGCAGTGTTGAAGTCCGGGATGTCGTTACCCGTCCACTTCGACCCGTTCCACTGGATGAGCATCCGTTTCGGATCCCAGGGTTTACCGTTGATATCCGCCGAGGCGCGGTTGTACAGCACGCGGCGGTTCAGCGGCCACGCCCAGGCCCAGCCCAGCGTATTGCCTAATCCTGAAGGGTCGGCGTTATCACGGTTGGCCATCTGGTTGCCCTGCTCCGTCCAGCTACCGGCATAAATCCAGCAGGAAGACGCCGTGGTACCGTCGTCACGCAGCAGCGCGAAACTGCTCAACAGTTGCCCTTTCTTCGCTACCAGGTTGCCGGTTGCGTCATAGAGATCTGCCAGCGCAACGCCGTTGTTCTCTTTCGCCACCTCTTCAGATTCAGGGTGATCCGGCTGTTTGTAGTCCCAGCTCATCTTCAGCAGCGGCTCAACGCCCTTGCCGCCTTCGGTGCGGTACATCTCCCGCAGGCGATGGTAAATCCCGGCCAGGATCTCGCCGTCATTACGCGCTTCACCCGGTGCATCCTGCCCTTTCCAGTGCCACTGCAACCAGCGGCCAGAGTTAGCAATAGAGCCATCTTCTTCAGCAAAGCAGGTTGATGGCAGGCGGAATACTTCGGTCTGAATCGACGCGGTATCCACGTCATTCATCTCGCCGTGGTTTTGCCAGAAGTTCGAGGTTTCCGTCACCAGCGGATCGATAACCACCATGTACTTCAGCTTGCTCAGGCTGCGAACGACTTTGTTTTTGTCCGGGAAAGAGGCCACCGGGTTAAAGCCCTGGCAGATATAACCCGTGACGTTGCCCTTATCCATCATGTTGAAATACTTGATGACATCGTAGGCCTGGTCCCATTTCGGCAACCACTCAAAGCCCCAGTCGTTCTCTTTCTGCGCCGCATCGCCATAGAAGGATTTCATCAGGCTGACGAAGAACTTCGGATAGTTGCTCCAGTAGTTAACCTGGTCAGGCAGCGTGGCTTTTGGCGTGCTGGCAGCCAGATAGGTTTGCAGGTCTGGCTGTTTATCCGACGGCAGCGTCAGATAACCCGTCAGGCTGGTGGAGAGCAGTCCGAGATCGGTTAACCCCTGAATGTTCGAGTGACCACGAAGCGCGTTCACCCCGCCACCGGCCATCCCCATATTGCCGAGCAGCAGCTGGATCATCGCCATGGTGCGGATGTTCTGCGCACCCACGGTGTGTTGCGTCCACCCCAGCGCGTACAGGAACGTGGTGGTTCGGTCGGCCGCACTGGTAGACGCCAGCACTTCACACACTTTCAGGAAGTCTGCTTTTGGCGTACCGCAGATGTTTTCGACTACGTCCGGCGTATAGCGGGAAACGTGTTGTTTCAGCAGATTCCACACACAGCGTGGATCGGTCAGCGTCTCATCGCGTTTCGCATAGCCGTTTTCATCGAGCTGGTAGTTCCAGGACGACTTATCGTATTGCCGTTTTTCCGCGTCATAGCCGCTGAACAGCCCGTCATCAAAGGCAAAGTCATCCCGCACCAGCAGGTTAGCGTTGGTGTAGTGTTTGACATACTCAGCATTAATTTTGTTGTTTTCAATCAGGTACAACAGCACGCCAGACAGGAACGTAATGTCCGTACCGGAGCGAATAGGCGCATAGATATCCGCCACCGATGCCGTGCGCGTGAAGCGTGGATCGACGACGATAAGCGTCGCATCGTTGTTGTTTTTCGCTTCCATCGCCCAGCGGAATCCCACCGGATGGGCTTCAGCGGCGTTACCGCCCATCACCATGACGACGTTAGCGTTTTTGATATCAACCCAGTGGTTGGTCATCGCACCGCGACCAAATGTTGGAGCAAGACTTGCTACCGTTGGTCCGTGTCAGACGCGCGCCTGGTTATCTACCGCCAGCATCCCGAGCGAACGCACAAATTTTTGCGTCAGCATCCCGGTTTCATTACTTGCCGCAGAGGCGCACAACATCCCGGTGGAAAGCCAACGGTTGACGGTGACGCCCTGCGCGTTTTTTTCAATGAAATTGGCGTCGCGGTCGGCTTTCATGTGTTTTGCAATACGTGAGAAAGCCTCATCCCACGAGATGCGCTGCCATTTATCTGAACCTGGCGCACGGTACTCGGGATAGCGCAGACGGTTTTCACTGTGAACATAATCGAGCAGCCCGGCCCCTTTAGGACACAGCGCTCCACGGCTTACCGGATGATCCGGGTCACCTTCAATATGATAAATCGCTTCTTTGGCGTTCTTCGCGCCATCGCCCAGGCTAAACATTAATAGCCCGCATCCCACGGAGCAGTATGTGCAGGTGTTACGGATCTCTCTGGCGCGCAGCAGTTTATAGTTGCGTGCCTGAGCCAGTGCCATTTTGGGAGCAAATCCCAACATCGCAGCAGTTGTTCCGGCCATACCGCCCGCGCAGATTTTGAAAAATTGTCTGCGGCTGACGTCCATTGCTGTCCTCTTTTTTCTGATAAGACTTCGCGCCGCAAACTAACAGCAAAGCCCCTGATTTTTTTGCGTCAAATCAATGTCGAACGGCATCGCCCCCTTAATAGTCGCGACTGACGAAATTGAATAATCCTTTTGGGTTAAGCGCTTAACAGAATTATTCGCGGTAAACCGTGGAATAATGCTATAAATTTTTCCTTTATATTTGATGGCAATGGCAAGGTAATGGACAGAAAAAGAGCAACGCTCATTGGGCTGGCGGCAATCCTGTTATGGAGCACGATGGTCGGGCTTATTCGCAGTGTCAGTGAAGGGCTGGGGCCGGTAGGCGGCGCGGCAATGATTTATACCATCAGCGGATTACTGTGTCTGGTGACGGTGGGTTTTCCTGACATCAGACGTTTCTCAATCCGATATCTTATTGCAGGCAGTGTCCTGTTCGTCAGTTATGAAATTTGCCTGGCGCTGTCTTTAGGTTATGCGGCAACGCGGCCGCAGGCGATTGAAGTGGGGATGGTCAATTATCTCTGGCCCAGCCTGACCATCGTGTTTGCGATTTTGTTTAATGGTCAAAAATCAACCCTGTGGGTGATCCCGGGATTAGCTATCTCGCTGCTGGGTGTGTGTTGGGTATTAGGGGGTGAACATGGCCTGCATATTGATGAAATCATCAGCAATATTGTCTCCAGCCCACTGAGCTATGCACTGGCGTTTGCCGGGGCATTTATCTGGGCGGCCTACTGCACCGTCACCAGCAAATTTGCCAAAGGGCAAAATGGCATCACCCTCTTCGTATTGCTCACCGCCCTGAGCCTGTGGGTGAAATATGCCCTGAGCAGCCAGCCGGAAATGGTGTTCAGCGTCCCGGTGGTGGTGAAGCTATTAATGTGCGGCGTTGCGCTTGGGTTTGGCTATGCCTCGTGGAATATCGGCATTTTGCACGGTAATGTCACGGTCCTTGCGGCGGTATCCTATTTTACCCCCGTGTTATCTGCCGCGCTGGCCGCCGCACTGCTCAACGCACCGCTCTCTTTCGCCTTCTGGCAAGGCGCTCTGATGGTCTGCGCAGGCTCGTTGCTGTGCTGGGGTGCCACACGAAATAAAGCCTGATAGCTCTCTGCCGGGCAAACTCCCTGTCCGGCGTAATCCTTGTACAAATAAAACGTGATCGCGCCTCAAAATATTTACACGACGCGTAGTTAATAGGTTTAGATTCTGTTTATATTTATCTCCTTTCGTAAATCCCTCCCTCACGATTATTGACATTAATTGACAACGACACGCAACTAATTCCCTGCGAATATTCACCCTGTATATAGCACTTATTGCAATAGTTTATTTCTGGATGTTTCATAAAATAATGTATAACAATTACGCAACAAATCTCATAACCTCCTGTTTTAACGCCATCAAATATACATTAACTCAAATACCCCTCGCGTCATCACCTGTAATTTCAGCGATAAATAGAACCCCACAAAAACTATACCCATGACAATTATTCGCGGCTGAAAATAGTGCTTTCTTGTGTATTAATTAGTCAAAACGGCCCATTTTTCGGCAATTTTTCAGATCAGGATCACACTAATTGAAATTATCGCTAATATTTTGAAACTTATTATTGAAACGAAGCTACAAGATTTTTAAAAATAACATGCCATTGACGAACAGCCTCGTTTAGAAATCGTTCAATTTGGCCCAGGAAATACCTAAAGAAAATTATAAGGATTATTTAAGATGAAACTTAAATTAGTTGCAGTGGCAGTGACTTCCATGTTGGCGGCAGGCGTTGTAAACGCGGCTGAAGTTTATAACAAAGACGGTAACAAGCTGGATCTGTACGGTAAAGTAACAGGTCTGCACTATTTCTCTGATGATTCCGGCAACGACGGTGACAAAACCTACGTTCGTCTGGGCTTCAAAGGTGAAACTCAGATCAACGACCAGATGAGCGGTTACGGCCAGTGGGAATACGAGTTCAAGGGCAACCGCTCTGAATCTCAGGGTTCTGACGGCAACAAAACCCGTCTGGCATTCGCGGGTCTGAAATTCAACGAATTCGGTTCTTTCGACTACGGTCGTAACTACGGTGTTGCTTACGACATCGGCGCATGGACTGACGTTCTGCCAGAATTCGGTGGCGATACCTGGACCCAGACTGATGGCTTTATGACTGGCCGTACTACTGGCGTTGCAACCTACCGTAACACCGACTTCTTCGGTCTGGTTGACGGTCTGAACTTCGCAGCTCAGTACCAGGGTAAAAACGATGACCGTGACATCACCGAAGCGAACGGTGACGGCTGGGGTCTGTCTTCTACCTATGAAATGAACGGTTTCGGCGTGGGTGCGACCTATGCGAAATCTGACCGTACCGATAACCAGGTTCGTGCTGGCCGTGTAGCGGGCACCATCAATGCTGGCGGTGAGAACGCAGAAGTTTGGGCGACTGGCCTGAAATACGATGCGAACAACATCTACCTGGCAACCACCTACTCCGAAACTCGCAACATGACCAACTTCGGTGACGGTTATATCGCGAACAAAGCACAGAACTTCGAAGTTGTTGCTCAGTACCAGTTCGATTTCGGTCTGCGTCCATCCATCGCTTACCTGAAATCCAAAGGTAAAGACCTTGGTTCTTACGGCGACCAGGATCTGGTTGAATACGTAGACCTGGGTGCGACCTACTACTTCAACAAAAACATGTCTACCTATGTTGATTACAAAATCAACCTGGTTAACGACAACAGCTTCACCAAAGCTGCTGGTGTTTCTACCGACAACATCGTTGCACTGGGTCTGACCTACCAGTTCTAAGATTTGTCAGTATAAAAAGGCCAGCCCTCGTGGCTGGCTTTTTTTATCCGGTTTTACTGGCGTGATAAAGGAGTACGCCATGCACATATTCAAAGGACGCTGTTTGTGTGGGATGAGTCAGTTCAGTGTGAGTCTCACCAATTTCGACGTGTATGCCTGCCATTGTACGTTGTGCCAGAAATGGTCCGGTGGTGTCGCCATGTATCTGGAAGCGCAAGGTCATCCTCTGGTAGAGGACGATTCCATCGCCCCTTCTCATTTTTCGTCCTCCCCGCGCGGCGAACGCTGGTTCTGCCCGGGCTGCGGCTGCCCGCTGTGGTTTGAATTAAACTCCTCCGCACGCTACTTCATTCCCTGGACGCTGCTGGAGATGAGCGAAGACGAACGTCGCCGCCTGGTGCTGGCCGCCGAAATTTATACCGAAACCCAGCCCGCGTTCTGGGGATTAACCGGGCAATACGCGCGCTTTAGCGGGGCGGAAATTGAAGCGCAGGATAAGAGCTGTCTGCTTACGCTGTAGGCTGTTCACTGCCTGCCGCACGGCGTAGCCAGTTTTGCAGGAGCTTTCCGTCCTCGGTCATTTCTGTATCTGAGCGCACGCACAGGTAATAGTCGCGACCGTCATCGATAGGTAAATCGAAAACTTTCACCAGTTCCCCACTCTCAAGATACGGCGCGATAAGCGGTTCGCGCATCAGCGCACAGCCCAGCCCGGCCTGAACACCCGCCAGCGTCAGCAGGCCATCTTCAAACATCGGGCCGCTTCGACGTGGCGGGCGCTTTACCCCCTGTAACATAAACCACTGCTGCCAGGTACTGCGCTCCTCATCATGCAGCAACGGCATTTGCAGCAGCTGTTCCGGCGTGTCGATGTGCCCGTGAATGCGCAAAAAAGTCCGGCTACACACCGGTACCATCTGCCCGGAAATCAGTTTTTCACTCTGATAGCCCGCCCACTGCCCGTTCCCAAAACGAATCGACATGTCCGAGGCATCGCTCAGGTAGTTGCGGTGGTTGGCATACACCACATTAATTTCAGTCTGCGGGTTCGCCCGCATAAAGGCAGGCAGGCGCGGGATAAACCAGCCCATGCCAAACAGCGGGATCAGGCTGATGGTGACCTGCCGCGTCTGCGACTGTTCCACCAGATGTTCTGTGGCCTGGCGCAGCACGTTAAACGCGGCCCGGATCGAGCGGTAGTAATCTCGCCCTTGCTGGCTCAACACCAGCCTGCGTCCCTGACGCTCCGTAAGCGGCATTTGCAAATACCCTTCCAGCACCCTGAGCTGGTGACTCACCGCGGATGGTGAAATCGCCAGCTCCTGCGCGGCCAGCGTCACGCTGCCGAGCCTGGCAATGGCTTCAAACGCGCGCACGGCCCGCAGGGGTGGATCGTTAGCAAGACGGGTTTCAGCAAAGAGAGACTGGCCTGCCGATTGTTCTGTTTTATTCATATGTTGATTTCTTTAGACCGTTAGTCCGCTCAGACGGTTTTGTTAATCTTATATAAATCATAAAGATAAAACGATACCGGTTTATCATAAGAAATAATATATGTGTATTTTACAATTTAATTCAATTATTAGATGGTAGCCGCTGAAAGAGCAATTTGTCGGGTACGAACGTTGGATACACTCATACAACAACTGATCAACGGTGTGATGCTGGGAAGCATCTACGCGCTGATCGCGCTGGGCTATACCATGGTGTATGGCATCTTGCGCATTATTAACTTTGCCCACGGCGATATTCTGATGGTTGGCGCGCTTACTACGCTTTCTGCCATTAACGTCCTGAATAACACCTTCCCGCATCTGCCGCTGCTGCTTCAGCTGGGCTCTGCGCTGCTGATCGCGATGGCAATCTGCGCCCTGCTGGCAATGGCGGTTGAACGTTTTGCCTATCGCCGCCTGCGCAACGCGCCGCGTCTGGCACCGCTGATCTCCGGGATTGGCGTTTCGGTATTGCTGCAAACCGTGGCGATGATCGTCTGGACGCGCAATCCGCTGATGTTCCCGCAGATCCTGCCGATGGACCCGATTGCCGTCACCGCAGGCAGCGAAGCCCACCCTCCAGCCATTGTTACCGTAACCGGTATTGTGACCGTGGTGCTGGCGCTGGTCGTCATGACTGCACTGTGGCTGCTGGTTGAATACACCCGTCTTGGACGCGGGATGCGTGCGGTTGCCGAAAATCCCCGCGTCGCCACGCTGATGGGCGTTAACCCTAACGCCATAATCACCCTGACCTTCGCCATTGGCGGCGTGTTTGCCGCGCTGGCGGGCGTGATGATGGCCAGCAACTATGGCAACGCCAGTTTCTCGATGGGCTTTTTACCGGGGATCAAAGCTTTCACGGCCGCCGTGCTGGGCGGTATCGGCAATATCCGTGGCGCGATGGTCGGCGGGATTTTACTCGGCATCATCGAAGCGCTGGGCGCGGGCTATCTCGGCGAACTCACTAACGGCGTATTCGGCAGTAACTACCAGGACGTGTTTGCGTTCATGGTGCTGATCCTGGTGCTGGTCTTCCGTCCGGCGGGCCTGCTCGGCGAACGTGTGGCGCACAGGGCGTAAGGAACACTATGACAACCGTACAATTACAGACTCCTGTCGCAACCCGCAAATTCTGGTCAGGAATGACCCTGTTTTGCCTCGCTCTGTTGCTTGCCCCGATTGTTGCCAGCCAGCTTGGCGGTAACTACTGGGTGCGGGTGATCGACTTCGCTCTGCTCTACATCATGCTGGCGCTGGGGCTGAACATCGTTGTCGGCTACACCGGGCTGCTGGATATGGGCTTTATCGCCTTTTACGCCGTGGGGGCGTATCTGGCCGCCCTGCTGGCCTCACCGCATCTGCTTGAGGTCTTCCCGATCCTCGCAGTCTGGTTCCCGGACGGGCTGCATACGTCGTATCTGCTGATTATTCCACTCGCCGCTCTCGTTGCCGCGGTGTGCGGCATTGTGCTCGGCGCACCGACGCTGAAGCTGCGCGGGGATTATCTGGCGATTGTGACGCTGGGCTTTGGCGAGATTATCCGCATCCTGATGCGTAACCTCGACCGCCCGGTCAATATCACCAACGGCGCGAAAGGCATTACCGGTGTGGATACGCTGAACCTGTTCGGACTGAAGTTCAGCGGTGTGTATCACTGGTTCGGCGTTAAGGTGCCTGCACTGTGGCTGTGGTACTACCTGCTAATGCTGGTGATTGTGGCGATCATTTTCGTCTGCCTGCGCCTGCAACACTCCCGCATTGGCCGCGCATGGCACGCCATCCGTGAAGATGAAGACGTGGCCCGCGCGATGGGGATCAATGTGCGCAACTATAAGCTGCTGGCCTTTGCCATGGGAGCCTCTTTTGGCGGCGTGGCGGGCGCGCTGTTTGGTGCGTTCCAGGGTTTTGTCTCGCCGGAATCCTTTACCTTGCAGGAATCTATCGCCGTACTGGCAATGGTGGTGCTGGGCGGTATGGGACACATCCCGGGCGTTATCCTCGGTGCGGTGCTGCTGACCGCCCTGCCGGAACTGCTGCGCAGCCAGGCGGCCCCTGTACAGCAGGCGCTGTTCGGCACGGTACTGATTGACCCGGAAATTCTCCGTCAGCTGTTTTACGGCCTGGCGCTGGTGCTGGTGATGCTCCTTCGTCCGTCCGGGATCTGGCCGGTGCGCCACAAGGAGGTAAAAGCATGAGTCTGCTCACCGTTCGCAACATGTCCAAACGCTTCGGCGGCCTGACCGCCGTGGACGATGTTTCACTCTCAATCAACAAGGGTGAGATCTACGGCCTGATTGGCCCTAACGGCGCGGGAAAAACCACCTGCTTTAACCTGATAACCGGGTTATATCCGGCCGACAGCGGTGAATTTTTGATTGCCGATAAACCCTATTACCCCACACAGATAGAGAAAGTCACTGCCGCCGGGATCGCACGCACCTTCCAGAATGTGCGTCTGTTTAACCAGATGTCGGTGCTGGAAAACGTGATGGTCGGCCGCCATGTACGCACCCGCAATGGGCTGTGGGCTGCCCTGAGCCGCCACAAACGCGCACGGGCAGAGGAAACCGACACCCGCGAGCAAGCCTGGCACTGGCTGGAATATACCGGCATTGCAAAATTCGCCCACTATCGCGCCTGCGATCTGGCTTACGGCCACCAGCGTCGGCTGGAAATCGCCCGTGCGCTGGCCACCGATCCGCTGCTGCTGGCGCTCGACGAACCGGCTGCCGGAATGAACGCGGCAGAGAAAGTGGCACTCGGTGAACTGCTTACCCGTATTCGTGACGACGGTAAAACCCTGTTGATGATCGAGCATGACGTCAAGCTGGTGATGGGGATCTGCGACCGTCTGACGGTTCTTGATTATGGCAAAACGCTCGCCAGCGGCACGCCGGACAGCGTACGTCGCGACCCGGCCGTGATCGCCGCCTGGCTTGGAGGCAACGCGCATGTCTGAATTATTAAAAGTTGAGCGTCTTGACGTGCATTACGGCGGCATTCAGGCAGTACGCGATGTCTCCTTTACCCTGCACGAAGGCGAACAGGCCACGCTGATCGGTGCCAACGGCGCGGGGAAAAGCTCCACCGTGCGCGCCATTACCGGGCTGGAAAGTTTCACCGGCAGCATCACCTTCAGCGGCAAAAATGTGCGTAAACACAAGCCGGAGGCCCTGCTGCGTGACGGGCTGGTGATGGTTCCCGAAGGGCGCGGCATCTTTGCCCGCATGACGGTACTGGAAAACTTGCAGATGGGCGCCTGGCTAAGGCGTGACACTGTCACAGTCAAACATGAAATGAACGCGATATTTGAACGCTTCCCGCGCCTTGGCGAACGCCAGCACCAGCTGGCGGGGCTGCTTTCCGGCGGGGAACAACAGCTGCTGGCGCTTAACCGCGCCCTGCTCAGCCGCCCGCGCCTGCTGATCCTCGATGAACCGTCGATGGGGCTGGCACCGAAAATGGTAGAGAACATTTTTGCCGTCATTTCCGGGCTGCGCGAACGCGGCGTGGCCCTGTTGCTGATTGAACAAAACGCGCGCCTGGCGCTGGAAGTGACCGACAACGCGTGGGTCATGGACAGCGGCAGCATCGTTCATCACGGCGCGTCGAAAGCCATGCTGGACGACGACCAGATTGCACAGATTTATTTGGGCGAAATGCCCGTTTAACCACACCAACCAACATCAGGGAAAACAATGAAAACAGTAAAAATCAGTGCGCTCAGCGCCGCCATTCTGCTCAGTGGTTTTGCCTCAACGGGCGCATGGGCAGCGGATAACGAAACCGTTGTTATTGGCCTGGCAGGCCCGTTAACCGGTCCGTCTGCCCGTATCGGTAAGGATCTGGAAAACGGCGCGCAGTTAGCTATCGACGATATCAACAAACAGCATCCGACCATCGGCGGCAAAGCCGTGACCTTCAAACTGCAATCCGAAGACGATCAGTCTGACCCACGCACCGCAGTAGCGGTTGCGCAGCGTCTGGTGGACAGCGGCGTGGCAGGTGTGGTGGGCCACTGGAACACCGGCACCAGTATTCCGGCCGCGCGCGTGTATCATGATGCCGGTATCGCGCAAGTTGCCCCTGTAGCCACCGGTCACGCCTATACCAAACAGGGCTTCGACACCAGCTTCCGCGTGATGGGCCATGACGATGACGGCGGCCAGTTTGCCGGGCAGTACGCGGTAAACACCCTGAAGGCAAAACGCATTGCGGTGATCGACGACCGTACCGCGTTTGGTCAGGGTCTGGCCGACGAATTCATTAAATCGCTGGAAGCCCAGGGCGTGAAGATTGTTGACCGCCAGTACGTTGATGACAAAACCGTGGATTTCAGCGCCGTTCTGACCGCGATCCGCAGCAAAAACGCTGACCTGATCTTCTTCGGCGGCGTGGACAGCCAGGCCGCACCGCTGGCTCGCCGTATCAAACAGCTCGGCATGAACGCCACCCTGATGGGCGCAGGCGGATTCGTCAGCCAGACCTTCCTGCAACTGGCACAGAAAGAAGGTGAAGGCGTTGTGGCGCTGGAGCCAGGTCTGCCGGTTGATCAGATGCCGGGCGGTAAAGCGTTCGAGCAGGCCTATCAGTCCCGTTATCACACCCATATAGAGCTGCACGCGCCGTTCGCCTATGACGCTACCCGAGTGCTGGTTGCCGCAATGGAAAAAGCCAATTCCGTCGACCCGTCTGACTACCTGCCTGCCCTGCGCGCCATTAACTACTCTGGCGTCACCGGACAGATTGCGTTTGATAACGAAGGTAACCTGAAAGCGCCGTCCTTCACCGTGTACAAAGTGGTGGATGGCAAATGGCAGCCGCAGACCGTACTGGGCGGCACCAAAGCGAAGTAACGCAGTGAGGCAATGTGATGAGTGATAATAATGAGCTGGGCATTCTCGCCCGCCGCAAAATTGAAGCAGAAATTATTAAGCCAATTTACGAAATCCTGGTGCGCGAGATAGGGAAAACCCGCGCCCAGGCGGTGATTGGCGAGGCCATTGAACAGGCCGCTATCGATGCGGGTAAAGAATTCGCCAGCAAAGAGCCCGACGGCGCGGATGTGAAAAGTTTTATCGCCCTGCAATATCTGTGGGAGAAAGACAACGCGCTGGACGTCAAAGTGATCGACGCTGACGATCAGCAGTACAACTACAACGTGACCCGTTGCCGCTACGCCGAGATGTATCACGAGATGGGGTTAGGCGAAATCGGGCATCTGCTCTCCTGCGCCCGCGATGAGAAATTCATTGTGGGTTATGCGCCGGATGTGGAGCTGACCCGCACGTCCACCATCATGCAGGGCGGTTCATGCTGCGACTTCCGCTATCGCAGCACAAAGGACAAAGCATGATCCGCGTAAACGCAGAACGCCTGTGGGCTACGCTGGAAATGATGGCGCAAATCGGCGGCACGCCCGCCGGTGGCGTCACCCGTCTGGCGTTAAGCGAAGAAGACCGGATCGCACGCAATCTGCTGCGCGACTGGGCGCTGGACGCCGGTTTTACCTGTGATGTGGACAGCATGGGCAACATGTTTATCCGCCGCGCCGGAAAAAACCGGGCTCTGGCTCCGGTCATGACCGGATCGCACGTTGATTCTCAGCCGCTTGGCGGGAACTACGACGGGATTTACGGCGTGCTGGCCGGGCTTGAGCTGCTGCGTACCCTGAACGATAACCAGCTGGAAACCGAGCGCGATATCGTGCTGGTGAACTGGACCAACGAAGAAGGCGCACGCTTTGCTCCGGCGATGCTATCTTCAGGAGTCTGGACCGGGCAGTTCAGCGAAGCATACGCCCATGAACGTGCCGATAACGCGGGGATTACCGTTGGTGAAGCGCTTGAGGCTATCGGCTATCGCGGTGAACAGCCTGCGCAGGCATTTCCGGTTCACGCCTGTTACGAACTGCACATCGAACAAGGGCCGATTCTCGAAGATGAAGCCATTGATATCGGGCTGGTGCGGGCCGCAATGGGTCAGCGCTGGTTTACCATTACCCTGGACGGTTTTGCCGCTCATGCGGGTACGACCCCGATGCACAGCCGACGCGATGCATTAACCGCCTTTGCCGAACTGGCGTTAAAGGTGGAAGAGATTGGCTATCAGCATCAGCCTGATGGTCGCGCCACTATCGGCATGGCGCAGGTTACGCCGAACTCACGTAACGTGGTGCCATCTCGCGTGGTGTGCAGCGTGGAGTTTCGCCACCCGGCGCAGGATGCGCTTGAAGCGATGGAATCGGCGCTGCATCAGGCTGCGGGATCGCTGGCTGCACGCGGCGTTACCGCGACCGTTGAACGCATTTTTGACTACGCGCCGATTGCCTTTAACCCGCAGTGTCTGGCCCGTACAGAGCAGGCCGTGGCGGCATTGGGTTACTCATCAAAACCGATGGTATCCGGCGCGGGGCATGACACCTGTTATGTCAGCAAAATTGCTCCGGCGAGCATGATTTTCATTCCGTGCGTGAAAGGCATCAGCCATAACGAAGCGGAAAAGATCCTGCCGGAATGGTCAGAGAAAGGGGCGAATGTACTGTTGCACAGCGTGCTGGCGGCGGCTCAGGAGCAATAACACTGTGCGAAAGCAGAGGTGCTCTGCTTTCGCCAGAACCTATATCGCAACGCGTCGGCTGATTTCGACCACCCTGTCGCTCGGCAGATGGTAGTGATTGATCACATGTGTACAATTGCGCTTCATAAAGGCAAAGATGTGGCGTTGCCAGACCGCCATTCCCGCTGAGCCTTCACCCGCAACAATGGTTTCATGCCCGACGTACCAGGTTGCATCCTCGGTCGCAAATATCGCATTGATTTCACTTATCCCTTGCAGCAAATGCGGGATGTCCGGGTGCTCCATAAAACCGTATTGCGCGATGCCGTGCCAGTAGCCCGGCGCGCGTTGCATCACTTCGATTCGCTGTTCATCATCCACGTAAGGCACGTTGAGAATATCAATGGTCAGGGAGAGCACTTCACGCTGCAAGGCGCGGTTTCGTGCCACATGCCAGCGCATCACCGGCGGGATGTTATCCCGGGTGCGCGTTAAAAAGATGGCCGAGCCTGCCACTCTGGGCACCTCTTTTTGCACCAGCGCCGAAAAGAAACCATCGACACTGATCCCTTTCTCGCCAATCGCCTTTGCTACCGCCTTAATCCCGCGATTCCAGATCAGCATAACGGTGCAGATGGCGGCGGCTAACAGCAGCGGGATATAGCCCCCTTCAAGGACTTTAATCATATTGGCGAATAAGAAACTGGTATCGATGACGAAAAACACCATGGCGATCGCTGCACTGCTGAACAGGCTCCAGCGCCAAATTTCACGCATGGCCACAAACAGCAGCCCGGTGGTCATCAGCATGGTTAACGACACGGCGATACCGTAAGCGGCGGCAAGTTTATCGGACGATTCAAAGAACACGACCAGCCCGATGGTCACCACCATCAGCAGCCAGTTGATCGCACCGATATAAATCTGCCCGTAGCTTTCGGCGGCAGTCTGTTTGATCCGTAAGCGCGGCAACCAGCCCAGCTGGATTGCCTGGCGGGTCATTGAGAAGGCACCGGTTATAATCGCCTGGCTGGCAATAATGGTCGCCAGTGCCGCAAGAACGATCAGCGGAACCTGGAGCGCGCCGGGGCACAGCATAAAGAAGACGTTTTTGGTGCTGTCTGCACCCGCCAGTATCAGCGCCGATTGTCCGGCATAATTGAGCAACAGCGCGGGGAAGACCACCCCGTACCAGGCCAGCCAGATAGGTTTCTTACCAAAATGACCCATATCCGCATACAGGGCTTCCGCACCGGTCACACAGAGAAATACCCCGCCTAACACCAGAAAACTGGTAAAGCCATTAGAGAGTAAAAAGGTGATGCCGTAGTACGGGTTCAGGGCCAGTAAAACCGCCGGGTGCTGCACTATGCCCCATACGCCCAGCGCGGCGATGGTGAAAAACCACAACGCCATGATCGGGCCAAAAATTTTGCCAATTCTGGCAGTGCCGAAGGGCTGAATAAAAAAGAGCGCCAGTAAAATGGCAACCGTTGCAGGCAGGATAAAAGGTTTAGACTCCGGGATCACAATCTCTAAGCCTTCAAGCGCAGAGAGCACGGAGATGGCCGGGGTGATTGCCCCGTCACCGTAAATCAGTGCTGCCCCGATAAGCGCTGCGAATATCACCCAGCGCCCGCCTTTTCCCTTTTCAACCAGCAATGACATTAGCGCCATGATGCCACCCTCGCCGTGGTTATCAATGCGCATGGCGAACGCGGCATATTTAACCGAGGTGACCAGGATTAGCGTCCAGGTAATCAGGGAAAGCAGGCCTAAAATGACCGCGGGTGTCGGGTCATGCCCGGACAACGACAGTACCGTTTTGAAGGTATAGAGCGGGCTGGTGCCGATATCACCGAACACCACACCAAGCGCACTACCCGCCAGCAAGATTGCCCGGGGGGATGCGGACGATGTTTCACTGCTTTTGAGCAGGTTCATATAATCCAGCGTGGGTCTGATAATCCTTTAAAAATCATAGCCCACATCCCCTTTTCACGCCAACACGCTACGAGTTCGGGTTCACCTTTGCGAGGCTGAACCAGATCCCGATGGCCAGCAGCAACAACATGCCGCCGGCACTGCCCAGCGCCACGCTGTGTGAGGTAATAAATGCCGTTTTCGCCGCGGCGATCACCGAATCTGCCAGTGCGGGCGTCAGCTCCTGGGCGACCTTCACCGCTTCACCCATTGACGATGAGGCTTTGTCGGTCAGCGCCGGGGCTAACCCGTCCGGCAGGGTAATCGATGCCGAAAAACTGCGGGTTAACAGCAGGCCGAAGATGGCAATACCCAACCCGGCACCCAGTTCATAGGACATGGTTTCGATAGCCCCTGCGGCAGCGGCTTTCTCTTTCGGCGCAGCAGCCATAATGGCGGACGTAGAGGCCAGCAGCGCGCTGGCGGCGCTAAACCCCAGCAACACCATCAGGCTCCACGCCTGCCACTGCTGGGTGCTGAAATCGAGCAACGACAGGCCAATAAAACTTATCGCGCTCAACCCCATGCCTCCTGCGGCCACAATCCGCAGCCCCAGACGCCCGACCAGCACCCCGGCAATGGGGCCGCTGAACCCGCTGGCCACCATCAGTGGCAGCATAAACATCCCGGCCTCAAACGGCGTAAAACCGTGAACAAACTGGAGCTCCTGAGCCATCAGCAGCTCGAACCCCACCAGCGCAATCATGGCGGTCATTGCCATCACCACGCCGCTTAAGATGATGCGATGGCAGAACAAGCGCATGTCGATCATCGGTACCCGGGCGCGCAGCTGAATGCGCACAAAAACAAACAACATCACCGCGCCGGTGAGCAGCGTACACGCCACCATCCACGGAGCAAGTGCGCCTTTCAGCGCCGTTTTGGCGCTATACACCAGCAGTAAGATGGCGACAATCAACATGATGGCATGGCTGATATTCAGCGGCTGCTCCGGTCGCCCTCGTTGTGCCGGGACAAATCGCGCCGCCAGTGAAACCACCACCACCACGATCGGTACGTTGATTAAAAAGACCGAGCCCCAGTAAAAATGCTCAAGCAGCATCCCGCCGATAAGCGGCCCAAACGCGGCGCCGCCTGAACCGACGGCGGCCCATACCCCCAGCGCGATATTGCGATGCCGGGCATCGATAAACAGCGTGCGGATCCCGGCAAGCGTGGCCGGAATGATCATCGCCGCGCCAATCGCCAGAGAAGCCCGCGCGGCAATCAGCCAGCCCGCTGAGGGCGCAAACGCCGCAGCCAGCGACGAGAGACCAAACAGCGTGCTGCCAATCATCAGCAGGCGCTTAAAGCCGATGCGGTCACCCAGTGCGCCCATCGGCAGCACCATCCCCGCCATCACCAGCGAGTAAATATCAATAATCCACAGCAATTCATTGCCGCTTGCGCCAAGCGTCATGCTCAATGTCGGTGCCGCCACGTGCAGCACCGTTGCGTCAATCGCCACCGGAATATAGACCAGCACGATAATCACTAACGCTAACCACTGACGAAACATAAATGTCCTTTTCATTTCAAACCTGGACACATGTCCAGAATGCGATCCTACGCAAAGTTGAACACATGTCCAGCTCTTTGTTATACTCGTTTCATCTCCATTAAGAGTGAGTAAAAATGCGTTATCTGAGCAAGGACGAACGGCGGGAAGAGATACTTCAGGCGGCCATGCGCGTGGCGCTAGCCGAAGGGCTGGCCGCTATGACGGTAAGGCGCATCGCCACCGAAGCGGGCGTTGCCACCGGGCAAGTTCACCACCACTTTGCATCTGGCGGCGAATTAAAATCACTCGCCTTTGTCCGGCTGATCCGCACCCTGCTGGATGCAGACATCGTTGCCGAAAACGCCAACTGGCGGGAACGCCTGCACGGAATGCTGGGCAGCGATGACGGCGGATTTGAGCCGTACATCAGGCTATGGCGTGAAGCGCAAATCCTCGCGAGCCGTGATCCGGAAATCAAAAGCGCCTACATCCTGACGATGGAAATGTGGCACCAGGAAACGGTGGCCATTATCCAGGGCGGCGCTGATGCAAAAGAATTTACCCTGACAGACCGGGCAGAAAATATTGCCTGGCGTCTGATTGGGCTGGTTTGCGGTCTGGACGGGATATACGTTTTAAATATGGCTGAAATGGACAATGCTGCCTTTAATAAGCATCTTGATAAATTAATCACCCTCGAATTGTTTTAATACCCACTATGGAGTATTAAATTTCGGTAAAAGTTACAATTAGTAACACATAAAGCGGAGCCACTATTCCATTCCCGGGTCGGGGGTTCGCTTTTTTATCTATCCTTTCAACTGCATCCCCATAATTCCAAAAACCCCGTACAACACTACGTAAGATATCTGTTTGTTTTATATTCACTTTTCTGTTCATTGTGCGTAAGCAAGAGGGCGATATGTCACAACAAAGTGAGAAGAATAATCATTATCTACTCAGTAACTGGAAACCGGAAAACAACGATTTTTGGGAGAACAAAGGCAAAGGTATTGCCCGAAGAAACCTTGTTATATCTGTCGCTTGCCTGCTTTTAGCCTTTTGCGTATGGATGTTATTTAGCGCCATTACGGTAAATCTTAATAAAGTCGGATTTAATTTCACCACCGACCAGCTGTTCATGTTAACCGCATTACCTTCGCTTTCGGGTGCGATATTACGCGTCCCCTACTCTTTTATGGTGCCGATATTTGGCGGCCGTTACTGGACGGTATTAAGCACCGTCATTTTGATTGTTCCCTGCGTCTGGCTGGGCATCGCCGTACAGAACACGGCCACACCTTACTGGATCTTTATAGTGATCGCCCTGCTGTGCGGCTTTGCCGGGGCAAACTTTGCCTCCAGCATGGGTAACATCAGCTTCTTCTTCCCGAAAGCAAAACAGGGCAGCGCGCTGGGTATCAACGGCGGGCTGGGGAATCTGGGCGTCAGCGTGATGCAGCTGGTCGCGCCTCTGGTGATTTTCCTGCCGATGTACACGTTTCTCGGCGTGAATGGCGTGCCTCAGGATGATGGCTCGACGATGTGGCTGGCGAACGCCGCCTGGATATGGGCCCCGCTTCTGCTGCTGGCCACCATCGCCGCCTTCTTTGGTATGAACGATATCGCCAGCTCTAAGGCCTCTATCGCCAGCCAGCTTCCGGTGCTAAAGCGCTTTCATCTCTGGCTGTTGAGCCTGCTTTACCTGGCAACGTTCGGATCGTTTATCGGCTTTTCCGCAGGCTTTGCCATGCTGTCGAAAACCCAGTTCCCGGATGTAAACATCCTGCACCTCGCCTTCTTTGGCCCTTTAATTGGAGCACTGGCCCGTTCCGCGGGCGGGATGATCTCTGACCGACTTGGTGGCGTGCGCGTGACGCTGATTAACTTCGTGTTTATGGCGATTTTCAGCGCCCTGCTGTTCCTGACGCTGCCCGGTTCAGGTTCCGGCAGCTTTGTCGCGTTCTATCTGGTGTTTATGGGCCTGTTCCTGACCGCCGGACTGGGCAGCGGCTCTACCTTCCAGATGATTGCTATCATCTTTCGCCAGATAACCATTACCCGCGTGAAGCAACAAGGCGGAACTGACGAACAGGCCCAGCATGAAGCCGTCACCGAAACGGCGGCGGCGCTGGGCTTTATCTCGGCCATTGGCGCGGTGGGCGGGTTCTTTATCCCTAAAGCCTTTGGCACCTCGCTTGCCATGACCGGCTCGCCGGTTGGCGCCATGAAAGTTTTCCTCATTTTTTACATCGTCTGCGTATTCGTCACCTGGCTGGTTTATGGCCGTAAATCCTCACAAAAATAACAAATAGCCTTTCGCCGGCGAGCGGTGCAGCGCTTTCCGGCAATGTTATCGGAGCAGGAGAAATGTCATGAGTAAACTGTTGGATCGCTTTCGTTATTTCAAACAAAAAGGCGACACCTTCGCCGATGGACACGGCCAGGTGTACAACACCAACCGTGACTGGGAGGACAGCTACCGCCAGCGCTGGCAGTTCGACAAAATTGTGCGATCCACCCACGGCGTGAACTGTACCGGCTCCTGTAGCTGGAAGATCTATGTCAAAAACGGGTTAGTGACCTGGGAAACGCAGCAAACCGACTACCCCCGCACCCGCCCGGATTTACCGAACCACGAACCGCGTGGCTGCCCGCGTGGCGCAAGCTACTCCTGGTATCTGTACAGCGCCAACCGCCTGAAATACCCGCTGGTGCGCCGTAAGCTGATTGAGCTGTGGCGCGACGCACTGGCACAGCATAACGATCCGGTGCTGGCGTGGGATGCCATCCAGAGTGACCCGCAAAAGAGCCAGAGCTATAAGCAGGCGCGCGGTCGCGGCGGGTTTATCCGCTCGAACTGGAAAGAGCTGAACCAGTTGATTGCTGCCGCCAACGTCTGGACTATCAAGAATTTTGGCCCGGATCGCGTGGCCGGTTTCTCGCCTATTCCGGCGATGTCGATGGTCTCTTACGCCGCCGGGACGCGCTACCTCTCGCTGTTAGGTGGAACTTGCCTGAGCTTCTATGACTGGTACTGCGATTTACCGCCCGCATCGCCGATGACCTGGGGCGAGCAGACCGACGTGCCGGAATCGGCCGACTGGTACAACTCCAGCTACATTATCGCCTGGGGCTCTAACGTGCCGCAGACCCGCACCCCTGATGCCCACTTCTTTACCGAAGTGCGCTACAAAGGCACCAAAACCGTTGCCATTACCCCGGACTTCTCCGAAGTGGCGAAGCTCAGTGATCAGTGGCTGGCGCCAAAACAAGGTACCGACAGCGCGCTGGCAATGGCCATGGGGCATGTGATCCTCAAAGAATTCCATCTGAATAACCCAAGCGACTATTTCCTGAACTACTGCCGCCGTTATACGGACATGCCGATGCTGGTTATGCTGGATGAGCGTGACGATGGCCAGGTAGTGCCTGGCCGGATGCTGCGCGCGTCTGACCTGGCTGACGGGCTTGGCGAAGCCAATAACCCGGAATGGAAAACCATCGCCTTTGATATTTCCGGTAACCTGGTCGCGCCAAATGGCTCGATTGGTTTTCGCTGGGGCGAAAAAGGTAAATGGAACCTCGAACCGCTGGCAGCCGGTCATGAAACGGAGCTAACGCTCTCTTTGCTGATCACCCACGACAGCATCGCCGATGTCGCCTTCCCCTATTTCGGTGGCAACGAGAACCCGCATTTCCGCAGTGTGAAGCAGGAGCCGGTCCTGGTTCGCCGCGTGCCAAGCAAAACCCTGACGCTGGCCGATGGCAGCCAGAAGCGCGTGGTCAGCGTTTATGATCTGGTACTGGCAAACTACGGGCTTGATCGCGGCCTGGAAGACAGCAACGCAGCGAAAGATTACGCCGAAATCAAAGCCTACACCCCGGCCTGGGGCGCGCAAATTACGGGCGTACCGGCGTATCTGATTGAAAAAATTGCCCGGGAATTTGCCGATACCGCGAATAAAACCCACGGCCGCTCGATGATCATCCTCGGAGCCGGGGTGAACCACTGGTATCACATGGACATGAACTACCGCGGGATGATCAATATGCTGGTCTTCTGCGGCTGTGTCGGGCAAAGCGGCGGCGGCTGGTCGCACTACGTTGGCCAGGAAAAGCTGCGCCCGCAAACCGGCTGGCTGCCGCTGGCCTTCGCGCTGGACTGGAACCGCCCGCCGCGTCAGATGAACAGCACCTCGTATTTCTACAACCACGCCAGCCAGTGGCGCTACGAAAAACTGACCGCGCAGGAGCTGCTCTCTCCGCTGGCGGATGCCTCTAAATTCACCGGGCACCTGATCGACTTCAACGTGCGCGCGGAACGTATGGGCTGGCTGCCTTCTGCACCACAGCTTAACCTCAACCCGCTGCACATCAAGGCCCGCTCGGATGCCGCCGGAATGACACCGCAGGAGTACACCGTCCAGGCGTTAAAATCGGGCGATATCCGTTTCGCCTGCGAACAACCCGACAACGGCAAAAACCACCCGCGTAACCTGTTTGTCTGGCGCTCGAACCTGCTTGGGTCGTCCGGCAAAGGCCACGAGTACATGCTCAAGTATTTGCTCGGTACTGAAAGCGGAATTCAGGGTGAGGATTTAGGCTCAACCGATGACGTCAAACCTGAAGAGGTGGAATGGCAGACCAAAGCCATCGAAGGCAAGCTCGACCTGCTGGTGACGCTCGATTTCCGTATGTCGAGCACCTGCCTGTTCTCGGATATCGTCCTGCCGACCGCCACCTGGTATGAAAAAGACGACATGAATACCTCGGATATGCATCCGTTTATTCACCCACTTTCCGCCGCCGTTGACCCGGCGTGGGAATCCCGTAGCGACTGGGAGATCTACAAAGGCATCGCCAAAGTCTTCTCTGAGGTGTGCGTCGGCCATCTGGGTACCGAAACGGACGTGGTGCTGCAACCGTTACAGCACGACTCCCCAGCGGAGCTGTCGCAGCCGTTTGATATTCAGGACTGGCGCAAAGGTGAATGTGACCTGATCCCCGGCAAAACCGCCCCGAGTATCGCGGTGGTGGAACGTAACTACCCGGAAACCTATGAACGCTTTACCTCCCTTGGCCCACTACTGGATAAGCTTGGCAACGGCGGGAAAGGCATTTCGTGGAACACGCAAAACGAGGTCGATTTCCTCGGCAAGCTGAATTACGTCAAGCTCGACGGCCCGGCGAAAGGCCGCCCGCTGATTGAAACGGCGATTGATGCCTCAGAAGTGATCCTCGCCCTGGCACCAGAAACCAACGGCCAGGTGGCGGTAAAAGCCTGGGAAGCGCTTGGGCAGCTGACCGGGCGCGATCACACCCATCTGGCCATCAACAAAGAAGACGAGAAAATCCGCTTCCGCGATATCCAGGCCCAGCCGCGCAAAATCATCTCCAGCCCAACGTGGTCAGGGCTTGAAAGCGAGCATGTTTCATATAACGCGGGCTACACCAACGTACACGAGCTGATCCCGTGGCGGACGATTTCCGGGCGCCAGCAGCTGTATCAGGATCACGCCTGGATGCGTGCGTTTGGCGAGAGTCTGGTGGCCTATCGTCCGCCAATTGATACCCGCAGCGTCACCCATATGCGCGAGATCCCACCGAACGGCTTCCCGGAGAAAGCGCTGAACTTCCTGACGCCGCACCAGAAATGGGGCATTCACTCCACCTACAGCGAAAACTTGCTGATGCAGACCCTGTCCCGCGGTGGGCCGATTGTCTGGATAAGCGAAGCGGACGCCAAAGAGTTAGGCATTGAAGATAACGACTGGATCGAAGCCTTTAACGCCAACGGCGCCCTCACCGCCCGCGCGGTGGTTAGCCAGCGCGTGCCGCCGGGCATGACCATGATGTACCACGCCCAGGAGCGCATTCTGAACATTCCGGGTTCAGAAGTGACCGGCCGCCGTGGCGGGATCCACAACTCCGTCACCCGCGTCTGCCCGAAACCGACGCACATGATCGGCGGTTACGCGCAGCTGGCGTACAGTTTTAACTATTACGGCACCGTCGGCTCCAACCGCGACGAGTTCATCATGATCCGCAAAATGAAAAACATTAACTGGCTGGACGGCGAAGGTCGGGATCAGGTTCAGGAGGCGCAAAAATGAAAATACGCTCACAGGTTGGCATGGTACTGAATCTCGATAAATGCATTGGCTGTCACACCTGCTCGGTCACCTGTAAAAACGTCTGGACCGGGCGAGAAGGCATGGAATATGCGTGGTTCAACAACGTCGAAACCAAACCAGGTATCGGCTACCCGAAAAACTGGGAAGATCAGGAGGAGTGGCAAGGCGGCTGGGTGCGCGGCATTACCGGCAAGCTGACGCCCCGCCTCGGCAGCCGCGTGGGCGTGCTGTCGAAAATCTTCGCCAACCCGTCCCTGCCGGGTATCGATGATTATTACGAACCCTTCACCTTTGACTACCAGGATCTGCACCGCGCGCCGGAGGGCGACCACCTGCCCACCGCCCGCCCCCGTTCGCTGATTAGCGGCAAGCGGATGGACAAGATTGTCGGCGGCCCGAACTGGGAAGAACTGCTCGGTGGTGAGTTCGAAAAACGCGCCCGTGACCGCAACTTCCAGAAGATCCAGAAGGAGATGTACGGCCAGTTTGAAAACACCTTCATGATGTACCTGCCGCGCCTGTGCGAACACTGTCTCAACCCGAGCTGTGTCGCCACCTGCCCGAGCGGGGCTATCTACAAGCGTGAAGAAGACGGTATTGTGCTGATCGACCAGGACAAGTGCCGCGGCTGGCGTATGTGCATCAGCGGCTGCCCGTACAAAAAAATCTACTTCAACTGGAAGAGCGGCAAGTCAGAAAAATGCATCTTCTGTTATCCGCGCATTGAATCCGGCCAGCCGACCGTTTGTTCTGAAACCTGCGTCGGGCGTATCCGTTATCTCGGCGTACTGCTGTATGACGCAGACCGCATCGAAGAAGCGGCGAGCACCGAGCATGAAACCGATCTCTATGAGCGTCAGTGCGACGTGTTCCTCAACCCGCACGATCCGGCGGTGATTGAAGAAGCGTTGAAACAAGGCATTCCGGCAAACGTGATTGAAGCCGCGCAAAAGTCCCCTGTCTATAAAATGGCGATGGACTGGAAGCTGGCCCTGCCACTGCACCCGGAATACCGCACCCTGCCGATGGTCTGGTATGTGCCGCCGCTGTCCCCCATCCAGTCTTACGCCGACGCGGGCGGCCTGCCGATGAACGACGGCGTGCTCCCTGCCGTAGAAAGCCTGCGTATTCCGGTGCAGTACCTCGCGAACATGCTCAGCGCTGGCGATACCGGTCCGGTGCTGCGCGCCCTGAAACGCATGATGGCAATGCGCCATTACAAACGCTCCCAGACCGTTGAAGGCGTGACCGATACCCGCGCCATCGAAGAAGTGGGCCTGAGCGTGGAACAGGTTGAGGAGATGTACCGCTACCTGGCGATTGCCAACTACGAAGATCGCTTTGTGATCCCAACCAGCCACCGCGAAATGGCGCAGGACGCCTTCCCGGAGAAAAACGGCTGCGGCTTTACCTTTGGTGACGGCTGCCACGGCTCCGACACCAAATTCAACCTCTTCAACAGCCACCGTATTGATGCCATCAACATCTCCGAGGTGCGCGAACATGGGGAGGGAGAATAATGCAGATCCTCAAAATCATCGCGCTGCTGATCGAATACCCCGATGACGCGCTGTGGGAGAGCCGTGACGAGGCGCTCTCGCTGATTGCGCAGGATGCGCCCGTGCTGCTGCCGTTTGCCCGGCAGCACCTGGGCGCCGCCCTGCTGGATAAACAGGCTGAGTGGTGCGAAGTGTTTGAGCGCGGCCGCGCAACCTCGCTGCTGCTGTTCGAACATGTTCACGCGGAATCCCGCGACCGCGGTCAGGCAATGGTTGATCTCATGGGGCAATATGAGAAAGCCGGGCTTCAGCTAGACTGCCGCGAACTGCCGGACTATCTGCCGCTGTATCTGGAATACCTCAGTATCGTTACCGATGACGAGGCACGTGAAGGGCTGCAAAACGTGGCACCGATCCTGGCGCTGATTGGCGGTCGTCTGAAACAACGCGGTGTGGCGCATTATCAGCTGTTTGATGCCCTGCTGTCGCTTGCCGGCAGCCGCCTTACCAGCGACAGCGTGGCAAAACAGGTTTCCGGCGAAAAACGGGATGATACCCGTCAGGCGCTGGACGCGGTCTGGGAAGAGGAACAGGTTAAGTTTATTGAGGACAACGCCACATCGTGCGACAGCTCGCCGATGCAGCAATATCAACGACGCTTTAGCCAGGACGTTGCCCCACAGTATGTCGACGTCAGCGCCGGAGGCCCAAAATGATCCAGTATCTGAACGTCTTTTTTTACGATATCTACCCCTACCTGTGCGGCACGGTTTTTCTGGTGGGAAGCTGGCTGCGCTACGATTACGGACAGTACACCTGGCGAGCTTCATCGAGTCAGATGCTCGATAAACGCGGAATGGTGCTGTGGTCGAACTTGTTCCATATCGGCATTCTGGGGATCTTCTTTGGACACCTGTTCGGGATGCTGACGCCGCACTGGGTTTACTCCTGGTTTCTGCCGATGTCGCAAAAGCAGCTGCTGGCGATGATTGCTGGTGGCGTGTGCGGTGTGCTGACGCTGGTGGGCGGTGCGGGGCTGCTGGTACGCCGTCTGACCAATCCGCGTATCCGGGCGACCTCATCGACTGCCGATATCCTGATCCTCTGCGTGCTGCTGGTGCAGTGTATTCTCGGCCTGACAACCATCCCGTTCTCCGCTCAACACCCGGACGGCAGTGAAATGCTGAAACTGGTGGATTGGGCGCAGGCAGTCGTCACCTTCCGCGGCGGTGCGTCTGCGCATCTTGATGGCGTGGCGTTTATCTTCCGCGTTCACCTGGTGCTGGGGATGACCATCTTCCTGCTGTTCCCGTTCACGCGTCTGGTGCACGTGTGGAGCGCGCCGGTGGAGTATCTGACGCGCAGGTATCAGGTGGTGCGATCCCGACGTTGATGGTGCCGGGTGGCGGCTACGCCTTACCCGGCCTACGTTCATGGGTTTTGTAGGCCCGGTAAGCGTTAGCGCCACCGGGCTATTTGCCGGCCTGTGGATGTGTTTCAAACCCGGCCATTACCGCCGTCAGTTCTGCCAGCGAAAAACCGTGTTTCGGATCGTCAACGCCCAGGCCAAAGCGTTCTGCCATCAATGCATACAGCGCTTCTGCATCCGCTAAGTGGATCTGCTCTTCAACATGTCCGTTCTGCCAGTGGGTGAAGTTAAAGTTGGTCAGCGTCAGTTTCCCACCGTCCGGCAGATGGCGACACATAAGCAAATGATGGCGGAAATGCGATTGCGGCCAGTGTGCTGACCAGAAATTCCCCATCACGAAATCGGAAAAATAGACCGTCGCCAGCTCGAAATGGTACATCGACTGCCAGTGCTCGTGATGGCGGAACTGGAGCACCCAGTCGTTGCCTTCGCTGAGCAGCCGGTACAGCCCGTGCGGCGTGGCTTGCTCTTCATTGGCAATTAAGCGAATCGGCGCCGTCAGCGTCTGCCCGCCAAAACCTACGTCAGCAATCCAGCGCTCGCCGTTCAGCTCAACCAGCAACAGGCGGTGCGTACGCGGCGGCATTTGTGGCGGATTAGATAACACCACGCGACCCAGTACGCTGCGCACCGTAAAGCCGGTTTCACGCAATACGCGCTCGAACAGACCATTTTGCTCAAAACAGTAACCGCCGCGGCGCGCCGTCACCAGCTTGTCGACCAGGCACTGATCCTCAAGATGGATTTCGCGCGGCAGCACGACGTCGATATTTTCAAACGGGATGGTGCAGTTATGCTGCAAATGCAGCGCACGCAGGGTGTCGATATCAACAGATACAGGCTGTTGCCAGCCTGTTCGCGCAAAATACGCACTCAAAAATGGAGACATGTCAGAGGTTCCTTGTTCAGTGATTCCCTGTTTATAAACTATTTTTGTCTGCCCACTGGTGCAAAAGTGCTTTTTATCTTTGGGTATTGCGCTGCATGATGCCAAGCGCACTCAGCATCAAAATCAGCCCGGTGATGAGCGTCAGCGTTGCCATCGCCATCCCTTGTCCTACCGAACCCTGTTCGAACTGTCGCCAGATAAAGACCGACACCGTCTGCGTTCCCGCTGGCGCAAGTAATAACGATGTCACCAGCTCACGCGAGGCGATAGCAAACACCATCAGCATCGCCGCCAGCAGCGCAGGCGACACCAGCGGCATCACGATAAAACGTAACGCCTGAAATGCCGACGCCCCGTGAACCCGCGCGGCAGGCTCCAGATTACCGCCAAGTTGGCGCAACGCGCTGCCCACATAACGCACCGGCCACGGCAGGAGCAAACAACAGTACGACAGCAGTAAAATGACCCAGGTGTTATAGGGAGAAACGGGCCAGAAACGCTGATTCCACAGAAGGATCAGCCCGACACCCACCACAATCCCGGGCAGCGCGGCTGGCATCAGCGACAGCGCATCCAGCACCGCGCGCCCTTTTATCTTCTGCACAACCACCAGCCAGGACGCCAGCAGCCCCAATATCCCGGTGATACAGGCGGCACCCAACGCCAACGACAGACTGGTGCCCAGCGCAGAAAGCGCGTCCCCCTGCTGGCTAAACAACGCCACATAATGTGACATTGTCACGTTAGCCAGCGTCACCCCGCCTGACAACGTTCCTAATACACCGGATAATGCCATCGACGCCCCCGGCAGGATCACCGCAATACCGCCCACTAGCGCCATCAACATCACTATCGGCAGCGTAAATACGCTCGCGTTCGCCCCGCTATTTTCCGTTGGTTTGCCGGTCACGCTGGTGACATCATGATGTCCGGTCAGCTTTTTCTGTAACCCCCACGCCGACAGGGCGATAACCACCAGCACTACAGAAAGCATCGACGCCCCGGAGAGATCCACCGGCCAGTCAGCCAGTTTCTTTTCGATATCCGTGGTTAACATCAGCACGCCCGCGCGGGTGCCCAGCGCCGCAGGCACGCCAAACTCCTCAATGGCAAGGGTAAATGCCAGCAGCATTCCTGCTGCCAGCGCAGGTGACAGCATCGGCAAGGTGATATGCCAGAATGCTCTGGCGGCACTCGCACCATGAACGCGGGCCACCAGCGCCAGACACTGCCCGCTCGCCAGCAGGCTACGCGACACCGCAAAATAGACCACCGGGAAAATATTCAGCGCCATCACCAGCACGATGCCGGCTTTACTGAACAGCACATCGTTGAGATTGATACCGGTTATCTGCTGGAGGTAGCCGTTGGTTTGCAATACCAGCATCCACGACAACGCCGCAATATAGGGTGGTGTTAAGAACGGGATCAGAAAAAGCAAATCCCACAGCCGTGGTGCAGGCAGGTTCAACAGCCCCCGCGCAACCCCAAGCGGAAAACCAATTAAGGCGCTCACCAGCGCAACGCCGATGGCAATCTGAAGCGTTCCGCCAAGCATCGCGGGCAGTTGTGGCTCTGCCAGCAGCGTGCGAACGCCGCTAAAGGCACCGCTAAAATCACCTGCGCTAAATTGCGGGAACACCGCCTGTAATGCGATAAACGACAACGGAAACGCCACCAGGATAACCAGCAGCGTCAGCGTTATCGCAGACAAGAGTCGTTGATTCACGAGAGGTTCCTGAAGACGGGGTTGCCCCCGTCAGGTGGATTACAGGGCGAAAATGGCGTTGAAACGCTTGAGAATATCGCCGCGCGCGCTGGAGCCATCGCTTTTGGTTGGCAGCACTTTCAGCTCGCCTAACAGCGGACGTTTCGCTTTCACATCATCGCGGGCTGGCATCAGCCAGGCGTCGGCTACCATTGCCTGACCTTCTGGCGACAGCACGTAGTCCACAAAGGCTTTCGCATCGTCGGCATGTTGCGTCGATTTAAGGATCATCATCGGACGCGGCGCAATCACCGTACCGCTGGCCGGGAAGATAACCTTCAGGGATTCCCCCTGGCTGATGTTGCCATAAGAGACATAATCCACCGCGCCGAACACGGCCGCTTTCGCGCCCTGCATCACCGGCGTGACGGCCTGTGCGTTCGGGCCGCTTACCACCATGCCGTTCTTTTTCAGCTCATCAAACAGCGCCCAGGCTTTATCGCCCATCCCGTTTTGCAGACCGATCAGCAAATCCAGCGATGCACCAGACAGCGCCGGGTCTGGCGTGGTGACTTTGTCTTTAAAGGCGTCGGTGGTCAGGTCCTGCCACTCTTTCGGCTCTGGCGTCCCGCTTTTGGTATTCCAGACGATCCCGAGCGCCGACACCCCTTGCGCGACGAAGTCGGTAGATTTGAGGTCCGCCGGGACTTTTTCCGCATTGGCGCTCTGGTACGGCAGCAGCCAGCCACGGGTATGCAGATCTTCTGCGGTATCCCAGGATGCGGAGATCAAAATATCCGCCTGCGGGTTGGCTTGCTCTGCTTCCAGACGAGCCATCACCTTGCCGGTCGTGGCCTGGAAGATGTCTACTTTCACGCCAGTTTTCTTTTCAAATCCCGTTGCCAGATTTTTAGCAAGCGATCCCGGGCCTGCGGTATAGACAGTCAGCGCGTGGGCGCTGGACATCATGACGGACGATAACGCCATTGCGAGCAGAACTCCTTTTTTCACGGACATTGTGGCTTTCATGCAAACTCCCCTGAGGATGAAATCAAACGATCGGCAGCAACGCTGCCAGCAGATAAATGCACGATGCGATCGGCCAGGATTTCAGCCTCCCGGCGGTCGTGGGTAACGTACACGGCAGTCGTCCCGAGCTGGCGCAATAGCGTGGCCATCTCCTGACACAGTGATTCACGCAGTTCGCTATCGAGGTTGGAGAGCGGCTCATCGAAGAGCAGCACGCGGGGTTCGGCGACAATGGCGCGGGCAAGCGCCACGCGCTGCTGCTGCCCGCCCGATAAGCCGGCCGGTTTACGCCCGGCAAAATCCCCCAGCCCCACGCGCGACAGGGCCTTCGCTACGCGGGATTCACATTCCGGGCGAGGAATATTGCGCATCTTTAACGGGAAGGCGACATTCTGCGCCACGGTCATGTGCGGCCACAGGGCATAGTCCTGGAAGACCATACCGATATCGCGTGCGTCAGGCGGTAATGACCACCCTGCTTTCGCAACCAGGCGATCGCCAAACAGGAGTTCGCCCGAGGCAGGCTGTGTCAGCCCGGCGAGCAGACGGAGCAACGTACTTTTACCGCACCCTGATGGCCCTAACAGCGCAACCACGCTGCCTGCCTCAATGTGCAGATCTATCTGATTCAATACAGTATTCGCGCCAAAAGCGTACGACACCCTTTTGAGCGTTATGGAAGTGAGCATATTGTTATCCTCTTTGGGATTTACTGTCGGCCACTGTAGGGAGCGAGTGTGACGAAAACATGACGCTAATGTTGCGTCTTGATTTCTTATGCGCTTCAGTCGTTTAATGCCGATAGCCACGTTGAGAGGAAAATCTATGAGCGCGTTTCGCCCTGTTGAGTTAAAGCACGCCAGCCGTCTGCTGAATCACGGCCCTACGGTGTTGATCACCAGCCGTGATGAATCTATCGATCGCCGCAACGTGATGGCTGCCGCCTGGTCGATGCCCGTCGAGTTCGAACCGCCGCGCATTGCCATCGTGGTGGATAAAAGCGCCTGGTCCCGCGAATTAATTGAGCGCAGCGGTAAATTTGGCATCGTGATCCCCGGTGTGGCGGCAGCAAACTGGACATATGCAGTCGGCAGCGTAAGCGGGCGTGATGAAGATAAATTCAACTGCTATGGCATCCCGGCGATCGATGGCCCGGTACTTGGCCTGCCGGTGATTGAAGATAAATGTCTGGCGTGGATGGAGTGCCGGTTATTGCCGATCACCTCTGCCGCGGAGAAATACGATACGTTGTTTGGGGAAGTGGTTTCCGCTGCAGCGGATGAACGCGCATTTGTGGCCGGACGCTGGCAGTTTGACGGGGACAAGCTGAATACGCTGCACCACCTGGGCGCCGGAACGTTTGTGACCAGTGGGAAAATGGTGAAGGCACCGGATTGATATAATTAATCATATCACGATGAATTATATCGATTTTTGATGACATTTTATGCTTAGCATCTTATCGCTAAAGGGAGGATATTTCTGACGCTGTTGCAATAACAGCCTCTCGATAAGGAAATATCTATGTCATGGAATAAGCATGAAGCAGTGTCATATGCGCGAAGTCACGCGAGTCTTCGCAGTGATGGTTATTGTGCCCGTGCTGTAGCAGCAGCTATAAGAGCGGGCGGATTGAAAATTGAGGGCGCTGATGCCAATGACTTCTGGCGTTCGCTTGAAAAAGCCGGATTTTCAAAAGTGTACGGCAACCCAATTGAAGGTGATGTGGCTGTTATAGATGCGTTACCTGGTCCACATCAGCATGGGCACGCATGTATTTACGATGGCTCCGGAACCTGGTATTCCGATTTTAAACAGAACAGTCTTTATCCGGGGCCAACATATCGAAAGATCCAGCCTAAAATCACAATTTACAGGCACCACTAATATGAGAAATATCTTTCTACTTTTAGTGTTGTCTTCTTGCACAGCTATGTCAGCTCCGAACGATCCGGTTAAGCAAGCTGTTGAATTCAATAATTGGTATGTAAACCAAATCAGCAAGGATGTATTTCCAATTACTGCCGGGAACGAGATTGACAAGTACGTTACAGCTTCAACAATGAAGAAACTGCGGCATACACAGGATCCTGATTACGGTGAAAATGGAGAAGACTTTTACGACGCGGATATTTTTCTAAAGGCTCAGGATATTGGTGATGACTGGCCCGGTAATGTAAAAGCCATTGCTGGAGATACCGACCCTGTCTGTGTGAACGTATACATCGCATTCGGAAAAAAGCAGGATCATATAGTCATTGACTGTATGGTAAAAGAAAATGAAATCTGGAAGGTGCAGTCAGTCGCCAGTGTTGAATTTTTAAGAAATCTAGATGTTCCGGAATGACCCAATCGGCGATATGGCGTAGATACTGATGCAATTCATTCTTTGCGAATCTCCTGTCGTAGCAATAATACACACGGCAGTCATTTAGCTGCCGTGTGCATTTAATTATCTTACTTCGTACGCCCTGCAATGATTTCATCCGCTACATTACGCGGAGCTTCCGCATAATGATGGAATTCCATCGTGTAGGTTGCGCGCCCCTGCGACATCGAGCGCAGCGTGGTGGCATAACCAAACATCTCGGCGAGCGGCACGTCAGCGCGAATAATCTGGCTGCCATACTGCTCTTCCATGCCCTGCACCATACCGCGACGGGATGAGAGATCGCCCATGATATTCCCGGCGTAATCTTCCGGCGTTTCCACTTCGACGTGCATCACAGGCTCAAGGATCACCGGATCCGCCTTGCGCGCCCCCTCTTTAAAACCGAGGATTGCTGCCATGCGGAATGCCATCTCCGAGGAGTCGACATCGTGATACGAACCAAACGTCAGGGTCGCTTTCACATCCACCACCGGATAACCCGCCAGTACGCCGGTGTTCATGGCTTCGCGCAGCCCTTTTTCCACTGAAGGAATGTACTCGCGCGGCACCACGCCGCCTTTGGTGGCATCTTCAAATTTGAAACCACTTCCCGGCGCTAATGGTTCAAGGCTCAGCACCACATGACCGTACTGACCTTTACCACCAGACTGGCGTACAAACTTGCCCTCGATATCTTTCACCGCTTTGCGCAGGGTTTCGCGGTAAGTAACCTGCGGACGGCCAATGTTCGCCTCTACGCCAAACTCACGTTTCATACGGTCGACGATAATTTCCAGATGCAGTTCTCCCATCCCGGAGATAATCGTCTGCCCGGACTCTTCGTCAGTGTGCAAACGGAACGACGGATCTTCCGCCGCCAGACGCTGCAACGCGATACCCATTTTTTCCTGATCCGCTTTGGTTTTCGGCTCGATCGCAAGGGAGAGCACCGGGTCCGGGAACTCCATACGTTCAAGCGTGATCACCGCATTCGGGTCAGTCAGCGTATCGCCGGTTGTCACATCTTTCAGGCCAACACAGGCGGCGATGTCGCCCGTTCGCAGTTCATCCACTTCGTGCCGGTCGTTGGCGTGCATCAGCACAATACGCCCGATGCGCTCTTTTTTACCTTTCACCGGGTTGTAGACCGCATCGCCTTTTCTCAGCACGCCAGAGTAAACGCGGATAAAGGTCAACTGCCCGACATACGGGTCGCTCATCAGTTTGAACGCCAGCGCTGAGAACGGTTCTTCATCGCCTGGATGACGTTCTGCGTGTTGCCCTTTTTCGTCCACACCATCAATGGCCGGGACGTCCAGCGGCGATGGCATCAGCTCGACAATGGCATCCAGCATTCGCTGCACGCCTTTATTTTTAAAGGCACTGCCGCACAGCATCGGCTGGATCTCTCCTGAAATGGTGCGTTTGCGCAGTCCACGGATAATATCGGCCTCATCAAGCTCACCGGTTTCAAGGTATTTATCCATCAGCTCATCGCTGGCTTCCGCCGCCGCTGACACCATTTTTTCCCGCCATTCCTGGGCGGTACTCAGCAAGTCATCAGGCACTGGCGCATAGGTAAACACCATGCCCTGCGTAGCATCGTCCCAGACGATAGTGCGCATCTTGATGAGATCAACCACGCCGCTGAAGTGATCTTCAGCACCAACCGGGATCACAATCGGCACCGGATTGGCTTTCAGGCGATCGTGCATCATCTGCACCACGCGGAAGAAATCAGCCCCCGGGCGGTCCATTTTGTTGACGAACGCCAGGCGCGGTACATGGTATTTATTCGCCTGACGCCAGACAGTTTCCGACTGCGGCTGTACGCCACCCACGGAGTCATACACCATTACCGCACCGTCGAGCACACGCATGGATCGTTCCACTTCAATGGTGAAATCCACGTGCCCGGGGGTGTCGATAATATTGATCCGGTGCGGCTCAAACCCTCTGTCCATACCCGGCCAGAAGCAGCTAACGGCTGCGGAGGTAATGGTTATTCCGCGCTCTTGCTCCTGCGCCATCCAGTCAGTAGTTGCCGCGCCATCGTGTACTTCACCCAGTTTGTGACTCATCCCGGTGTAAAACAGGATGCGTTCAGTGGTGGTCGTTTTACCGGCATCGATATGCGCGGAGATACCGATGTTGCGATAACGTTCGAGCGGGATGGGTCGGGGCATGATATTTCCTTAAGTCTCTAAGACTCTGTTGTGAAGGCCAGGATGGCCGTGTATTCATTCGTTTGCTATAATAGTCCCATTGTACGAGTATTATCGAACTATTTTTTGATGATTGACCTATTGTTGATATAGCTCAATCTGATGCCTGACGCAGGAAAACTATGATCCCAAACCACCCTGAACCTGAACAAATACTGCTGGAAAATGTGTTGTTTGCCCTCGGCAACCCGCTACGCTTATCGATAATCCGCCGTCTTGCCGATGGCGAAGAACTGAGCTGTAATGCCCTGCGGCCTGAAGACGTGGTGAAGTCCACCATGACCCATCACTGGCGCGTTTTACGCGACAGCGGTGTGATCTGGCAGCGCCCTCAGGGGCGAGAAAATATGATTTCCCTGCGAAGAGACGATCTTGACGCCCGCTTTCCGGGGCTGATGGCAATACTGTTACAGGTGAAATGAACCCCGCGTAGCCATTTGTCGATAAGGAGCCCAGTTTGCCCGTTGAAACGAAACGCCTGTGCCTTCGCCCCGTTGTGGCATCCGATGCAGACGCCCTGTTCCGCATTTATGGCGATCCGGCCACCAACACCTTTAACCCTTCCGGCCCCTATCCTGACCTTCATCATGCAGAAACGGTGCTGGAACGCTGGATCCGCCACCGTGAACAACACGGATTTGGCAACTGGGCTATTTCACTTCTCGATACCCCAACAAGCATCATCGGCTTTGGCGGGCTGAGCATTCTTAGCTATGACGGCATCACGATTAATAATCTCGGATACCGTTTCGCCACCGAAGCATGGGGAAAAGGGCTGGCCACTGAATTCGCTGAAGGCGCGCTGAAATACGGATTTAACGCGCTGAAATTACCGGAGATCGCCGCCGTGGTCAGAGGAAATCACCTGGCATCGCAAAAGGTGCTGGAAAAATCGGGGCTGAAGTACATCCGGGAAATTCATGACGTAAAAAATGCGCCCCCTAGCCTGCTGTATTCCATTTCGCAGCAGGCATGGCTGAACGAGCAGAGATCGTTATGCTGATAGCGGATTTGCCGTGCAGTGTGTCCGACAAATCTTATCGCTCATCACTCAGGATGCTTTTTCATTTACCGTCATGATAAATTTCAGTGGGTGCTCGCCCTGGTTCTCGTAGAAATGAGGGACATCGGTCCTGGCGGTTGCCGAACAACCGGTTTTCACCACGTACTGATGATCCTGTACTCCAAGCGTAAGCGTTCCTGTTTGCACATAAAACAGTTCGAGGGTTCCTTCAGGGTGTCCGGGTGAGGCAAACTTTTCTCCCGGCTGCATTTCCCACATCCAGAGCTCCGTCATATCGGGGCCACCGGACCCCGCAAGAAGCCGCGCCCGTCCACCTTTCTCACCTTTCCAGAGCTCAGGGATTTCATCTTCCGCGATAAGATGCACCGTCGGTTTTGAGCTGACATCAACAAAATCAGCCACTGAAACACCCATCGCTGCTGCCAGGCGGCATAACAGCGCAATACTCGGGTTCGCCTTACACCCTTCGATTTCAACCAGTGCGCCTTTGCTGACCCCGGCCCGACGAGACAGCTCATCGAGGGACATTTTCTTTTGCTTGCGATACAGCTTAATCCGCTGAGATACCGCTTCATTTACGGTGCTGACAATGGAATTTGCATCGGTCATTAAATTGACTTTTTTGGTCATAGGTCATTATCATGAAATAAATTGGTCATTAAAGGATTATCCCGTGCTAACAGTATCTCCGTCAATTGCCCCGGAAATTTATCGTATTGCGCCTGGTTTTCGGGCGCTGAGTATCAGCGTAAAAGCCGCGCCGGTAGTGAACCCTGGCGCTGGAGAGATAGCGCTACGCGAAGCCTGTGAAGCCATACTGGCAGGCGGGCCCGAATGGGCAGAAGCTCATCTGGCGGCATGGGCAGATGTTTTTCAGAAGTTTGGCGCCAAACCAAAGCGGACACCGTGTTCCGCCGAGGCATTGCGCAAGCGCGTATTGCGTGATGGTATGATGCCGGCACTCGACCCTGTTGTTGATCTGTATAACGCCGTGAGCCTCCGTTACGCCATTCCCGTTGGTGGCGAGAATATTGCGGCCTACCAGGGTGCTCCGTGTCTGACGATTTCAGACGGCACAGAACCTTTTGATACGGTGAAAGATGGCGAGCCTGCTATTGAGTACCCTTCCGCCGGGGAAATTATCTGGCGGGACGACACAGGCGTGACCTGCCGCCGCTGGAACTGGAGGCAAGGAATCAGGACACGCCTGGATGTGGAAGCCCGGCAAATGTGGTTTATTCTGGAAAGCCTGCCACAAATGCCGCTGGAACAACTTCATGAAGCCGGAAAAATGCTGACGGATGGCCTTGAAAAAATGATGCCAGGCCTGTGGTTTGACGTGACGCTTCTTACGGAATAACACTCAATATTTTGCTGGAGAAACAACATGTTCACTGGTTTGTGCGCTTTCCCGTTAACCCCTGTCACCGGCAACGATGTTGATGAGGCTGGATTCAGGAAGATCCTGTCGCGTCTCACCGCCGCACGGGTCGATTCCCTGGGGATTTTGGGCTCGACAGGAAGTTATGCCTACCTGACACGGGAACAACGCAAACGTGTTGCTCTCCTTGCCCGTGAACTGGCCGGGGATATTCCGATGATGGTCTGTGTCGGCGCCATCAGCACCGATGCCATTCTGTGTCTGACGGAAGATGCCCAGCAGGCAGGCGCGGATGCACTGCTCCTGCCCGCAGTCAGTTACCAGTCACTCAGGGATGACGACGTGTTCAGCCTCTTTGAAACGGTGAGCCGGCACACATCACTGCCGATATGCGTGTATGACAATCCCGGCACAACGCATTTTACGTATTCGGATGAACTGCACGGTCGCTTGTCATCGCTGGATGGCGTTGGCTCGGTCAAAATCCCAGGCGTACCTGATACGGCACAAGCGGCTGCTGAACGCGTCAGGAACTTACGCAGTCAGCTCAAACCGGGTGTGACCATCGGTATCAGCGGTGATGCTTTTGCAGGCCTGGGGCTCAATGCGGGGTGTGAGATTTGGTATTCCGTCTGCGCAGGGCTATTCCCGGAAACCGCAATACAGATAACCCAGGCGGCGGCGATGAAAGATCATGCCCGGGTTACCGCCCTGGTTGCGCGCCTGGAGCCCTTATGGGCGCTTTATCGCAAACATGGCGGCAGTATCCGCGTGGTGGCCGCTGCGGCGGGCGTTCTGGGGCTGACTGACGTTGACTGCCTGCCCCGCCCGCTTCAGCCATTATCCGCCGGTGATATTGCAGAGATTGCCAGCGTAATAACGTTGTTAGATCTGAAATAGCCTGTTTACGTCAGAGGCTAAACGTACCTTCCATGGTAATGACGCTCTTGCCACCCACTCTGACCAGCGGCTCACCGGACGTCGCATCGTAGTGGGTATAAAGCGAGCTTGCGCGCCCCATATCCACACCCTGGCGGATATGCAGTGCGAGCGTCTTTTTATCCTGAAGCGTTGCCAGCAGGGCCGTGACGGCGGCGGTTGCGCTGCCCGTCGCCGGGTCTTCGGTCATACGCGGCGTAAACATCCGCGCGTGAAGATCGCATTGCGCGTCGGGATCGGATTCTGCGACCCAGGCATAAATAGAGACCGCCCCATCAAGCGGCAGGAGTTCCCGAAATCCCTGTAAATTTGGCACACACTGGCGTAACGCCTCGCGTGAGGCCAACTCCACCACCAGGAATGGCAACCCTACCGACGCGACAAGCGGGTTATGCGTTTTCGTGCTGATATCCTCTGCGTCCAGAGACAGACAAGCGGCGACTTTTTCAGGACTCACTTCAGAGCGGCAGGATAATGGTTCGGGCACAAGCAGTTCAGCACCAGTAACCTTGCCGTTATCTTTCAGGATCGTAATCGGGACCAGTCCGGCAATTTCTTCGAACCGCAGGGTGTCAGGCACCACATCACCCGCCAGAACGGCATATTGTGCCAGGACATAGGCGGTGCCTACGTTGGGATGCCCGGCAAATGGAATTTCACGCGAGGGGGTAAAAATCCTGACTCGCGCAGTGTTTTCCACCTTATCAGGTGGCAAAACGAACGTTGTTTCGCTGTAGCCAAACTCAACCGCAATCCGTTGCATCTGTTCGGTACTCATACCTTCAGCATCTAAAACAACGGCAACGGGATTGCCGAGAAAAGGGGTATCCGTAAATACATCAGCAATGGCATAACGTCTTTTCATTATTGGTCCTGGAGTCAATGAAGTAGCGCCACTTCATCATTACACAGTAAAACCCCCGAAAGGTGTTTTTTTCACTCAAAGCAGGCAGTTACGGAATTTCGATACGCGGTGGATCCACGAACCACAAAAATCATTCTATTTTTCTGAATGATGCAAGCAAATTGTTTCGATTTTAATCACCTCATGCTCGTCCTATTATTTATCACATCAGGGCAACACAGCCCATACCGAACAAAATAACTTAAGGAATACGACCATGAAAACCATCAAAACTTTAGTTGTAGTTTCCGCTCTTTCTCTGATGTCTTTCGGTGCTTTCGCGCAGAGTATCAGCGCTAACGCATCCACCCTGGATCGTGCAGAAGCCAAAATTGCCGCGCAGGCAGCTGAACAGGGTGCGTCATACAAAATTACCAGCGCTCAGTTTAATAACCGCGTCCATATGACGGCTGAACTGACCAAGTAAGAGGGTCACCTTTCCTCTCGCAGCAGCAAAACCCTTTAGCCCCCTCGGGGGCTTTTTTGCGTCTTATCTCACCTGAAAATCAGGCAACATTTCAACGGTTCATTTTTGCCCCTGACTCGCACTTTTCGGATCGTGGCATTTCACTTACTGTATCCCTGTGCTTTAATGAGCTAAACCGGTTTAATTAAGTTTAGCATTGAGAGGGGAAATACCAACATGAATGCAAAAGTCTGGGTTTTGGGTGACGCAGTGGTGGATCTACTGCCGGAAAGTGAAGGCCGCCTGCTGCAGTGTCCCGGCGGCGCACCGGCTAACGTGGCGGTAGGCGTTGCTCGCCTTGGCGGCAATAGCGGGTTTATCGGGCGCGTCGGCGACGATCCCTTTGGTCGCTTTATGCGCCATACCCTGCAACAGGAGCAGGTTGACGTCAGCCATATGCGCCTTGACGGCCAGCATCGTACCTCCACCGTGGTGGTCGACCTTGACGATCAGGGCGAGCGACATTTTACCTTTATGGTGCGTCCCAGCGCGGACTTGTACCTGGAAGAAGAAGACCTGCCGGCGTTTGCCGCCAATCAGTGGCTGCACGTCTGCTCTATTGCCCTTAGCGCCGAACCCAGCCGCAGTACGACGTTTGCCGCGATGGAAAAAATCAAACGTGCCGGTGGCCGGGTGAGCTTTGACCCTAATATCCGCCTGGATCTCTGGCAGGATCAGAACCAACTGCACACCTGTCTTGACCGCGCCCTGCGTCTGGCGAACGTGGTGAAACTGTCCGAAGAAGAGCTGATATTCATCAGCGGCAGTAATGATATCGCGCAGGGGATCGCCAGCATCACCGAACGCTATCAGCCTGAATTACTGCTGGTGACTCAGGGTAAAGCAGGCGTCATCGCCGCATTCCGGCAGCAGTTTGCTCATTTCAGCGCGAAACCGGTTATCAGCGTGGATACCACCGGTGCGGGCGATGCGTTTGTCGCCGGACTGCTCGCCAGCCTTGCAGCCAACGGGATGCCGGCGGATATCAATGCCCTGGAACCAACGCTCACTCTGGCGCAAACCTGCGGCGCTCTGGCAACCCTGGCGAAAGGCGCAATGACTGCCCTTCCATACCAGCGCGATCTACAACGCCAGATCTGATCCTAAATACCGTCGTGCGCGGTCCACTTTGTTGCATCCATCACACTTATTAAACCGGTTTAGCAAAATCAATTTCAAAATGTTAAATGTCGTGCTTAACATAGCAACTAAACCGGTTTAGCAAAAACACACAATTTTTAATTTTCCTTTTGGGATGCAATCAATATGTTCAGAAAAAGCACACTCGCGGTTCTTATCGCTTTGCTAACCGGCGCCGCCTCAGCCCATGCACAAACGGATCTCAGCAGTATCGAAGCCCGTTTAATTGCGCTGGAAAAACGCTTACAGGATGCAGAAAACAGAGCGCAAACGGCAGAAACCCGTGCAGAGTCGGCAGAGAGGAAAGTACAGCTGCTCACGACACAGCAACAAAAAACCCAGGACAGCACTCAGGAAGTGGCGCAGCGTACCGCCAGACTGGAGAAAAAAGCCGATGAAAAAAGCGGGTTTGAGTTCCACGGCTACGCCCGTTCCGGCGTGATAATGAATGACTCCGGTGCCAGCACCAAATCCGGGGCCTATATGACGCCTGCAGGGGAAACCGGCGGGGCTATTGGCCGTCTGGGAAACCAGGCCGATACCTATGTTGAAATGAATCTTGAACATAAGCAGACCCTGGATAACGGGGCAACGACCCGCTTCAAAGTCATGGTTGCCGACGGTCAAACCACTTATAACGACTGGACGGCAAGCACCAGTGATTTGAACGTGCGTCAGGCCTTTGTTGAACTGGGTAACTTACCCACCTTCGACGGGCCGTTTAAAGGCTCCACCCTGTGGGCCGGGAAACGCTTTGACCGGGATAACTTTGACATTCACTGGATCGACTCGGATGTCGTGTTCCTCGCCGGTACCGGCGGCGGTATTTACGATGTCAGATGGAACGACAGCGTTCGCAGCAACTTCTCTCTTTACGGGCGTAACTTCGGCGATATTGCTGATACCAGCAACAGCGTGCAGAACTACATCGTCAGCATGAACAATTTCATCGGTCCGGTGCAGGTGATGGTCAGCGGGATGCGGGCAAAAGACAACGACGAACGCCAGGATACCAACGGTAATCCGGTCAAAGGTGATGCGGCAAATACCGGCGTGCATACGCTGCTTGGGTTGCATAACGACAGTTTTTACGGCCTGCGTGAAGGCGCCAGCAAAACCGCCCTGCTCTACGGTCACGGCCTGGGTGCAGAAGTTAAAGGCGTCGGCTCTGACGGCGCGTTACGCTCGGGGGCCAACACCTGGCGCTTCGCCAGCTACGGCACCACGCCGCTGAGCAAGAACTGGTTTATCGCCCCAGCAATACTGGCACAAACCAGTAAAGACCGTTATGTCGATGGCGACAGCTATCAGTGGGCAACCCTCAACATGCGCCTGATCCAGGAGATCAATCAGAACTTCGCCCTCGCTTATGAAGGCAGCTACCAGTATATGGATCTCAAACCTGAAGGTTATAACGATCGCCATGCGGTAAACGGTAGCTTCTACAAGCTCACCTTCGCCCCGACCTTTAAGGTTGGCGACATCGGTGATTTCTTCAGTCGTCCTGAAATCCGTCTTTACACCTCATGGATGGACTGGAGCAAAAAACTCAATAATTACGCCAGTGATGACGCGCTGGGCAGCAGTGGGTTTAAATCGGGCGGCGAATGGTCGTTCGGGATGCAGATGGAAACCTGGTTTTGATGGTAAACACCTGGCAACAGTAACCGCCGGGGCGACAAAGTACGGTTCGTCGCCCCGGAAACAATAACAACGAAGAGAATGCGCCCCACCTACCACGGGACGGCGACTCGAAAATCAATACGCATTCAGAGGGTACTATGGATTTTGAACAGATTTCCCGCTCGCTACTTCCGCTTCTGGGAGGCAAGGAAAATATCGCCAGCGCCGCGCACTGCGCCACGCGCCTGCGCCTGGTGCTGGTCGATGATTCACTGGCCGATCAGCAGGCCATCGGCAAAATTAATGGGGTTAAGGGCTGTTTCCGTAACGCCGGACAGATGCAGATTATCTTCGGCACCGGGGTGGTAAACAAAGTCTACGCCGCTTTTATCCAGGCGGCAGGGATTGGCGAATCCAGTAAATCGGAAGCTGCCGACATTGCGGCTAAAAAACTGAATCCTTTCCAGCGCATTGCCCGCCTGTTGTCGAACATCTTTGTGCCGATCATCCCGGCTATCGTCGCCTCCGGCCTGTTGATGGGCCTTCTGGGGATGGTCAAAACTTACGGCTGGGTCGACCCGGGCAACGCCATCTACATCATGCTGGATATGTGCAGCTCAGCGGCATTTATTATTCTGCCGATCCTGATTGGCTTCACCGCCGCCCGTGAATTTGGCGGTAATCCTTATCTCGGCGCAACGCTTGGTGGCATCCTGACTCACCCGGCGCTCACCAACGCCTGGGGTGTGGCCGCCGGTTTCCACACCATGAACTTCTTCGGACTTGAGATTGCCATGATCGGCTATCAAGGCACAGTGTTCCCGGTGCTGCTGGCGGTGTGGTTTATGAGCATCGTTGAGAAACAACTGCGTCGTGTGATCCCCGATGCGCTGGATCTGATCCTGACGCCGTTCCTGACGGTGATCATTTCCGGTTTTATCGCCCTGCTGATTATCGGCCCGGCCGGTCGCGCGCTTGGCGACGGTATTTCGTTAGTCCTTAGCACCCTGATTACCCACGCCGGTTGGCTGGCCGGACTGCTGTTTGGCGGCCTCTATTCGGTTATCGTCATTACCGGTATTCACCACAGCTTCCATGCCATCGAAGCAGGACTGCTTGGCAACCCGTCCATCGGCGTCAACTTCCTGCTGCCGATTTGGGCAATGGCCAACGTCGCCCAGGGTGGCGCTTGTCTGGCGGTGTGGTTCAAAACCAAAGATGCCAAAATTAAAGCCATTACCCTACCCTCGGCGTTTTCTGCCATGCTCGGCATCACCGAAGCAGCGATTTTTGGTATTAACTTACGCTTTGTAAAACCGTTTATCGCAGCCCTGATTGGCGGCGCGGTGGGCGGCGCGTGGGTCGTATCCGTGCATGTTTACATGACCGCGGTAGGCCTGACGGCTATCCCTGGCATGGCTATCGTGCAGGCCAGCTCGCTGCTGAACTACATTATCGGGATGGTTATCGCCTTTAGCGTCGCCTTTGTCGTCTCCCTGGTACTGAAATACAAAACGGACGCTGAATAATGTCACTTCCATCACGCCTGCCTGCGATTTTGCAGGCCGTTATGCAGGGCCAGCCGCGCGCGCTGGCCGACAGCCACTATCCCCGCTGGCACCATGCGCCGGTGACCGGGCTGATGAACGATCCCAACGGCTTTGTTGAATTTGCCGGACGTTATCACCTGTTCTATCAGTGGAACCCGCTCGCCTGCGATCATAAGTTCAAGTGCTGGGGACACTGGAGCTCTGCCGATCTGCTGCACTGGCAACATGAGCCGATCGCGCTCATGCCGGATGAAGAGTATGACCGCAACGGCTGCTACTCCGGCAGCGCCGTAGACAGTCAGGGCACGCTCACCCTGTGCTATACCGGTAACGTTAAATTTGACGACGGCAGCCGAACCGCGTGGCAGTGCCTGGCGACGGAAAATGCCGACGGCACGTTTTCTAAGCTCGGCCCGGTATTACCGCTGCCAGAGGGCTATACCGGCCACGTGCGCGACCCGAAAGTCTGGCAGCATGAAGGTCGCTGGTACATGGTGCTGGGCGCACAGGATTTGCAAAAGCGTGGCAAGGTGCTGTTATTCAGCTCGGCGGATCTGCATGAATGGACGAGTCAGGGCGAAATTGCTGGTTACGCTATCAACGGCCTGGACGAGGCGGGCTATATGTGGGAATGCCCGGATCTGTTTGCGCTCGGTGGCCAGCATATCCTGATTTGCTGCCCGCAGGGCGTGCCTCGAGAGAAAGAGCGCTACCTCAACACCTACCCGGCAGTGTGGATGAGCGGCGATTTCGACTACCACCGCGCGGCGTTCAAACACGGCGAACTGCACGAGCTGGACGCCGGGTTTGAGTTCTACGCGCCACAAACCATGCAGACCAGCGACGGTCGACGTCTGCTGGTCGGCTGGATGGGCGTGCCGGACGGCGAAGAGATGCTTCAGCCGACGCTGGCTAATGGCTGGATCCATCAGATGACCTGCCTGCGCGAGCTGGAGTTGATCAACGGTCAGCTCTGGCAGCGTCCGCTGCGCGAACTCAACGCCCTGCGTGGCGAGGCGCGCAGCTGGCAGAGCAGTGCCCTGCCGCTGGAACCGATGGAAATATCCCTGGAAACCACCCGCGACGATGCATTACGCATCGATTTCGGTGGCGCGTTAACCCTCGGGCGCGATGCCGGCGGCATCCGTCTGGCGCGACGCAGCCTCGCCAGTGACGAAACACACTATCGCTACTGGCGCGGCGAGGTTCGCTCGCTGCGGATTTTTATCGACCAGTCGAGCGTGGAAATCTTCATCAACGACGGTGAAGGTGTCATGAGCAGCCGCTACTTCCCGGACTATCCGGCACAGCTAATGCTCTCCGGGATCACGCCTGAAGCATTCTGCTACTGGCCGCTGCGACGATGCATGGTAGAATAAGCGTTTTGATTTCAGGCTCATGGCGTCGTAATGAAAACCAAACGCGTAACCATTAAAGATATTGCCGAACTGGCTGGCGTTTCCAAAGCAACCGCCAGCCTGGTGATGAGCGGGCGTGGCAAGGAGCTGCGCGTGGCGCAGGAAACTCGCGAGCGCGTGCTGGCGATTGCCCGTGAGCATCATTATCAGCCGAGCATTCATGCCCGTTCGCTGCGCGATAACCGCAGCCACACCGTCGGGCTGGTGGTGCCGGAGATCACCAACTACGGTTTTGCCGTCTTTTCCCACGAGCTTGAAACACTGTGCCGCGAGGCCGGCGTTCAGCTGCTTATCTCCTGTACTGATGAAAACCCCAGTCAGGAGAACATGGTGGTGAACAATATGATTGCCCGTCAGGTTGACGGGCTGATCGTCGCCTCCTGTATGCATAATGATGCCGACTATCTTAAGCTCAGCAACCAGCTGCCGGTGGTGCTGTTTGACCGTTGCCCTAATGAAAGCGCCCTGCCACTGGTCATGACCGACTCGATTACCCCGACGGCAGATCTGATTTCCCGTATCGCGCCTTCCCATAGCGATGAGTTCTGGTTTTTAGGCGGCCAGCCGCGGCTATCGCCGTCTCGCGACCGACTGGCTGGGTTTACGCAGGGTCTGGCCCAGGCGGGTATCGAATTGCATCCGGAATGGGTGATCAACGGTAACTATCATCCCAGTTCCGGCTACGAGATGTTCGCCGCCCTCTGCGCCCGTCTCGGTCGGCCGCCAAAGGCGCTGTTTACTGCTGCCTGCGGGTTGCTGGAAGGGGTACTGCGCTATATGAGCCAGCACAATTTGCTCGATTCCGATATTCATCTGGCGAGCTTCGACGATCACTATCTCTACGATTCGCTGTCTCTGCGTATTGATACCGTGCAGCAGGACAACCGTCAGCTTGCCTGGCACTGCTACGACCTGATAACCCAGTTGATTGATGGCAATACGCCGGAGCCGCTACAGCGCTACCTGCCTGCAACGCTGCAAATCCGCCATCGTTGATTGCCGTTCAGCAAGCCAGGTGTCTACCCGGCTTGCTTCCGTCAACACTACATTATCCATCCCAGCAGCAGCGTGGCGAAAATCACCGTCGACGCGCCGCCAATACGGGTGGCAATCTGCGCGAACGGCATGAGCGACATACGGTTAGAGGCGGACAAAATCGCCACATCCCCTGTTCCGCCCAGGCCGCTGTGGCAACAGGTCACAATGGCCGCTTCAACCGGGTACATGTTCAGCCGCGAAGCAATAAAATACCCGCTTAACGCCATCGCTATCACAATCGAGCCGCACACCACCACGTATCCCACGGAAAAGACCGATACCACGCTTTCCAGCGGAACATACAACATGCCAAGGCCAATCATCAGCGGCCACACCAGGGCTGCGGACACAAACTTATAGCAACTGTGTGCCCCCTGCTCCATCGAGTCCGGGATCAGCCGGAAGTACTTGCACAGCACGGCAATCAGGATCATCAGCACCGGGCCTGGAATGTGTACCAGCTTTTCAAACAATCCCCCCACAATGAAGAACGCGCATACCATCAACAGGCCGCCGCCCATCAGGTGAAAATCGGTCGGCTGCACATGCTGCGCGCCAGTGAACAGGTTATCCTCACTTTTGCCACGGGTTAACATGCCATTCCCTGAAAGCGAGGGCCGTTTCGCTCCCAGACGCGCAAAGACGCCTGCGCAGATAATTGCAAAGATATTCCCCACCACCGCGGCCGGTGCCAGCTGCGCAACATAGACGTCAGGTGTTTGCCCCAGTATTGCCGAATACGCCAGCGACAGCGGCAAAATCCCCTCACCAATTCCGCCCCCGATAATCGGCACGATGATGAAAAAGAACGTGTGATACGGCGTAAAGCCGAACAGTGAACCGACGATTAACCCGCTCAGCACGGCCATCAGCGTGCCGACCACCAGCGGAACAAACATGCGGATCATCCCCTGGATCAGCAGAATGCGGTTCATCCCCAGAATGCTGCCCACCACCAGACAGGCGATCACAAAATAGAGCAGGTTCGCCTCTTTCATCAGCAGGTGAACGGTATCCAGCGTATGTTTCTGGAACACCCCGAAATAAACCAGTATCGATGGCACCATCAGGCACAGGATCGCCGGGCCACCGATATCTTTCAGCACCGGGATTTGACGACCGATTTTGGCAAACGCGAAACCGAGCGTCATGATCACCGCCAGCCCGCCAATCATATTTTTCGGCAACAGACCCGCCCACGCGGAAATGGCCACGATAGAGGCAATGCCCACAAACAAGATCAACGGCACGGCCCCAACCTCGGCATTGTTCAGGTTGAAGGTAAAACGGGGGGATACCGCCGGAGAAGGATGTACAGGATTATCTTTCATATAATCACCTGATTAGTCAGTTCGGATAAACAGAGAAAAAGAATAACGTGATGTTATCCATCAGATTTAAAACGTTCTAAAAAGAAAAATATGTAATAAGGCCTTTTATAGAACAGGCTCAGGGTGAAAATATCATGGCCAAATTCAGTAAAACAGATCGCCCGGCGACATGATTGATGGAAATGTGAGCAGTATGGTAATTCCATTTTAAATAACTTAAATCATCATTGCGTAACTAAAGTTACCGGCGATTCTGTTTTTTATAAATTACTGCGTTTTTCTTGTCATTCATCAATATATGAATGCACACAGGCTTATCAAACTAAAACAACCATTTTGAAATTAATAAAACCAGATAGAGTGTGACCGTTATCACTCCTGCCCTGTTTGCTAACCGCTAGATTAGCGCATCAACAATACCCATAAAATGTACTCGACAGGATATCTTATGCCCTCATTATTATTACAGTCCCTGTTTCCACTCGTCTTTATTATGCTATTAGGGTGGTTAAGCGGAAAACTTGGTTATACCCGGCGTGAAGATGCTAACGTTCTGGCAACGGTCGTTATCCGCTTCGCCCTTCCTTTTCATCTTTTTATTGGCGCGTTAAATACCGACCCCAATAAAATTAAGAACCTGACGTTTATGGCCGTGCTGGTTGTTGGCCTAATGGGTTCTTATTTACTGACGTTGTTTATTTCACGCTTTGTTTTCCGTCATGATATTAAAACCAGCGCCATTCAGTCACTGGTTTGCGCCTTCCCGGATATGGCCTATTTTGGTGCCCCGGTTCTGGCGGTATTGATTGGCCCGGAAGGATTTATCGGCGTACTGATCGGCAACATCATTACCAGCGTCATCATGATCCCTTTGACTATCGTATTGATTCGTATGGGAGATAAAAGTGATGAGAGCCTCAACGCGCTGCATCCGGGTGCGATGGTGCTGCAAAACCTCATCAAAGCAGCCCGCAACCCCATCGTCTGGATCCCGGTTTCGGGCGTGTTGTTAAGCCTGGCCGGTGTGCAAATACCCCATATTCTCAGTATGCCGATTGAAATGGTTGGCAAAGTGTCTGGCGGGCTTTCTCTGTTTGCCCTTGGGCTGCTTTTCTACGGTGAACGTCCAAAACTAAACGTGCAGACATTTACCAATATCAGCATTAAAAACCTTATTCAGCCAGCCATGATGGCAGCCGCCGGTCTGGCATTTGGGCTCAGCCATACGTTATTGCAGCAGGTTGTAATTATTGGCGCGACACCTTCCGCCATTGCCGCAGGAATGTTTGCGTTACGCAGCGACACCTATATTGACACGGCCTCTTCATCGATATTGATTGGTACTGCCGTGGGTGTGCTGACAGAAGGCATTATGATTTATTTAATTTCTTAATCTGTTTTAATTCAAATTCGCTCAGGAGTTACCCATGTCTCGCAAAGAAGTGCTTTATACACCGTATAACGGAGCCGTTTTGCTGGAAAATCCGCTGTTAAACAAGGGGCTGGCATTTATTAAAGAAGAACGCGACAATTTTAACCTGCACGGTTTATTACCGCATAATGTAGAAACTATCGAGGAACAGACCGAACGCGCCTGGGTGCAATTCTGTCATTTCAAGAGTGATATTTCCCGTCACGTATATCTGAGAAATATCCAGGACACTAACGAGACATTATTTTACAACCTGTTACGCTCGCACCTTAAAGAAACCTTACCCATCATCTATACGCCAACCGTAGGTGAAGCGTGCGAACACTTCTCTACCATTTATCGCCGTGCGCGTGGTTTATTTATTTCATGGCCTAACCGCCACCGTATTGACGAGATGCTCCAGAGTTTTTCCCGCAATGATATCCGCGTCATAGTGGTCACCGACGGCGAACGTATTCTGGGGCTTGGGGATCAGGGGATCGGCGGCATGGGTATTCCGATTGGTAAGCTGTCTTTGTATACCGCCTGTGGCGGTGTGCACCCGGCCTCTACGCTACCGATTATGCTGGATGTCGGCACCAACAATCAGCAGCACCTCGACGACCCGATGTACATGGGCTGGCGCCATCCGCGAATCAGCGATGACCAGTACGCGGAATTTATGGACATGTTTATCAGCACCGTTAAAGCGCGCTGGCCGGATGTGCTGCTCCAGTTCGAGGATTTTGCCCAAAAGAACGCGACCAAACTGCTCCAGCGCTATCGCGACCAGCTTTGCTGTTTCAATGACGACATCCAGGGCACGGCAGCAGTCACTTCCGGCACGCTGATTGCCGCCGCTCACGCCGCGGGAACCCGCATTCGCGACCAGCGCGTTGTCTTTTTAGGCAGCGGCTCAGCGGGATGTGGCATCGCGGAAAAAATCGTGGCGCTGATGGTGGATGACGGCCTGACCGAGACCGAAGCCCGCAGCAGGATCTTTATGGTCGATCGCTTTGGCCTGTTGACGGATGACATGACCAACCTGCTCGACTTCCAGAAAAACCTGCTTACGGCGCGGGTAAATCTCCAGGACTGGCAGGTTGAATCGAATAATATTTCGCTGCTGGAGGTGGTGAAAAACGCCAGGCCAACGGTGATGATTGGGGTTTCGGGTCAGCCAGGGCTGTTCAGTGAAGAGATCGTCAAAGAGATGCATCGCCACTGCCCGCGCCCGATTATTATGCCGCTGTCTAACCCAACATCGCGTGCAGAAGCACAGCCGCAGGATCTGATCGAGTGGACCCAGGGTGCCGCCCTTATTGCCACCGGCAGTCCGTTCGCACCGGTGTTCTATCAAAACGAGCAGTATGAAATTGCCCAGTGCAACAACGCGTATATCTTCCCGGGCCTCGGTTTAGGCATCATGGCCTGTCACGCCCGCCGGGTTACGGAAGAGATGCTGATGACCGCCAGCCGCACGCTGGCCGCGCAGTCTCCGCTGGTCACCACCGAAAAAGGTGGCCTGCTGCCTCCGGTGGATCAGATTGAGTCGGTTTCCCGCACCATTGCGTTTGCCGTTGCGCGCACGGCCATTGACCAGGGGGTTGCGTCCGCTATCTCTGAAGACGAATTGATGGCGCGTATTGAGAAGACCTGGTGGCAGGCGGATTACGCGCCGTATCGTCGCTCGGCGCTGTAATGTTATTGCCGGGTGGCACGCCTGCCTGCCCGGCATCGCATAATGTCACAGCACAATCACCGCCCGAATGTCATTAACGTTGGTTAACGTCGGGCCGGTGATCAGCAGATCCCCGGACGTGGCAAAATAGCTGTAACTGTCATGGGCAGCGAGAAACGCTTTCGCATCACCTGCGGTTCGCGCCAGTGTTTCCGGGGTAACAATGGCCCCCGCCGCATCTTCCGTGCCATCAATCCCGTCGCTGTCACCCGCGATGGCATAAATCCCCTTTTCTCCTTTCAGCGCGCAGGCCAGTGAAAGCAGGAATTCAGTATTGCGTCCACCACGCCCGGCTCCGCCCTGACCAATGGTGACCGTGGTTTCCCCTCCGCTGAGCAGCACGGCCGGGCCTTTCACCGGCACACCGTGCTGTTTAACCGACTTCGCAATACCGGCCATCACAATACCCAGCTGCGCACTTTCACCTTCAAGCGCATCCCCCAGAATAATCGGCGTGAAGCCCATTTTGGTTGCCACTGATGCCGCCGCGGCCAGCGCCCCCGACGGCGTGGCGATCATACGGATATCCTGTGCAATATCAGCGGCCGTCACCTGCGGGCGCGGTGTTTCCAGCACCCGCATAATGTGCTCCGGCAGATTAAGTCCGTAACGATGCACAATCTCCAGCGCCTCCCCGGCGGTGGAGGTATCTGCCACCGTCGGGCCCGAGGCGATACTCTGCGGGTCGTCACCGGGTACATCGCTGATGATTAGGGTGATCACCCGGGCGGGCTGCGCGGCCAGTGCCAGTCGCCCGCCTTTAATATCCGAGAGCTGTTTACGCACGGTGTTCATCTCCTGGATGGTGGCACCGCTTTTCAGCAGCGCTTTATTCACCGCCTGCTTGTCAGCAAGAGTGATCCCCTGACGCGGCAAGGCCAGTAATGACGACCCGCCGCCGGAAATCAGGGCGATAACGCAATCCTCTGCGCTGAGGTTTTTCACCTGCTCCATCATCAGCATCGATGCGACTTCACTCATGGCATCCGACACGGGATGCGCAGCCTCGACGATGCGTATATGCTGCGTGGGCACCGCATGTCCGTAGCGGGTCACCACTACGCCGTGCATATCGACGTCCGGCCAGGCTGCTTCCAGCGCGGCGGCCATGGCGGCGCTGGCTTTTCCGGCGCCCACCACAATGCAGCGTCCGCGCGGTTTCTCCGGCAGGGCGTTGATCAGGGCCTCAAAGGGATCGGCGCTTTTTACCGCCGCCATAAAGATTTCGGTAAGCGCCCCTCTCAGGGCGCTGTCAGATGTCTGTACCATAGGCTCAACCTTCACGGATGGCGCGGATCACCGCCTGGGTGACCTCACGGGTATTGGCCGTACCGCCCACGTCCGGGGTCATAATCCCCTGCGCGCAGACCGCTTCAACCGCCGCCATCAGACGTGTTGCCGCACCGCTTTCGCCAAGATGTTCCAGCATTTGTGCTGCCGTCCAGAAACTGGCGACCGGGTTTGCAATGCCTTTACCGGTGATATCAAACGCAGATCCGTGGATAGGCTCAAACATGGACGGGAAACGGCGCTCAGGATCGATATTCGCCGTTGGCGCAACCCCCAGACTCCCGGCCAGCGCGCCCGCCAGATCGGAAAGGATATCCGCATGAAGGTTAGTGGCAACAATGGTATCCAGCGACTCCGGGTGCAGCGTCATGCGCACGGTCATGGCGTCGACCAGCATTTTATCCCAGGTCACATCCGGGAATTCGCGCGCTACTTCAGCAGCGATTTCATCCCACATCACCATCCCGTGGCGCTGAGCGTTCGACTTGGTGACCACCGTTAACAGTTTGCGCGGGCGGGTCTGCGCCAGACGGAACGCATAGCGCATAATGCGGGTGACCCCGGTGCGGGTGAAAATAGCGACTTCCGTCCCCACTTCTTCCGGTAATCCACGGTGAGCGCGGCCGCCGTTGCCGGAGTATTCCCCTTCGGAGTTCTCACGCACAATCACCCAGTCGAGCGTGCCCGGCACGGCCTTGCGCAGTGGCGACTGAATGCCTGGCAGAATTTTAGTTGGGCGAACGTTGGCATACTGGTCAAAGCCCTGACAGATTGGCAGACGCAGCCCCCACAGGGTGATGTGATCCGCCACATCCGGCGCGCCTACCGCGCCAAAGTAGATGGCGTCGAAGGATTTCAGCTGTTCCAGTCCGTCTTCCGGCATCATCACGCCGTGGGTTTTGTAGTAATCCGAGCCCCACTCAAAGGTGTGAACGGAAAAGCGCATGTCTCCCTGACGCTCAGCCAGCGCATGAAGCACCTCTACGCCTGCGGAGATCACTTCCGGGCCAATACCGTCAGCCGGGATAGCAGCAATTGCGTAATCTTTCATGTGTTTATTCCTTAATTAAGGTTTTGGATGAATTAACGTTTCGCTGATCTGTGCCTTGCGGGCAGAAGCCGACAGCCACAGAACAACAAGAGAAGAGAGGATCAATAAACCGGCAACAAACCACAGGCCCCAGGTATAGCTCCCGGTTTGTTGCTTGATAAGGCCAATCATGAATGGCCCGACAAATCCGCCCAGGTTGCCGAGCGAGTTAATGGTGGCGATACCCGCCGCCGCCGCTCCACCGGAAAGAAACAGCGTCGGCATACTCCAGAGCGGGGGTTTCGAGGCGCTGATGCCGCAGTTAACAATGGTCAGCGCGAAGATAACGCCCACCACGCTGACGGCATTCCCGGCCATAAACAGCCCTGCCGCCGCCAGCAGACACGCGCCGATCACATGCCAGGAACGTTCACCGGTTTTATCGGAATGGCGCGCCCACAGCACCATGGCGCAGACGGCAATCACCGCTGGCACGGCATTCAGCAGGCCGACCGTCATCGAAGAGATCCCCAGCGTTTTGATTATCTGCGGTGACCAGATCCCAAGCGTGTACAGCCCGGCAGAGGTTCCGAAGTAAACCAGCGACAGCGCCAGCACGCGTTTATCGAGCAGCCCTTTCCACACGCTGTGTTGTGCGGTGGCCTGTTTTGCCGCGTTTTCACGCGCAAGCGTTGCCATCAGCCAGCCGCGCTCTTCCTCGTTTAGCCATTTGGCTTTTTCAGGGCGATCGGTCAGCCAGAACAGCACCACTACGCCGAGGATCACGGCAGGAACCGCTTCGAGAACAAACATCCACTGCCAGCCGGCAAAGCCCATCAGTCCGTGCATTTCTAACAGCGCGGCAGAGACAGGCGAGCCTAACGCCGTGGATATCGGGGCGGCGGCCATGAAAATGGCGGTTACCTGCGCGCGTTTTTGTGCCGGGAACCAGTAGCTGAGGTAGAGGATGATCCCCGGGAAGAACCCGGCTTCAGCCACACCAAGCAGAAAACGCAGGGTATAGAAACTGGTGGTTCCCTGAACGAAGGCCATCCCACCCGATACCAGACCCCAGGTGATCATCACCCGCGCAATCCAGATACGGGCGCCGACTTTGTGCAGGATCAGGTTGGAAGGCACTTCAAACAGGAAATAACCGAGAAAAAAGATCCCCGCGCCAAAACCAAAGACGGCGGGAGAAAAACCTAAATCTTCGTTCATGGTCAACGCCGCGAAACCGATATTGACGCGGTCGAGAAAGGCGATGAAATACAACAGCATGATAAAGGGTACGATGCGCAAGGTTATCTTGCGCATGACCCGTTGTTCGATTGTGCAGGTCATGTGAGGTGTTCCTTATAATTTTATATGTAGGGTTAGCAGTCAGGCTGCTTTGATTGAGTATGCGGATTTTTCTTGCAGGATCATGCGCTACGGTTTATACAAAAAAATGCAATAATCGAGAGCGGACAAAAATGGAACTTCAGCACTTACGTTGTTTTCTGGCGGTGGCGGAAACACTGCATTTTGGCGAAGCGGCGCAGCGCCTCGACATGCTGCCGTCAGCACTAGGCAGGAATATTCGTCTTTTAGAAGAAGCACTTGGCACGCGCCTGTTCACCCGCTCCACCCGGCGGGTGGCCTTAACCGAGAACGGCGTGTTGCTGCGCGAAGAAGCGCGGAAACTGCTCGCTCACGCCGACGCGATTATGTTGCAATTTCGTCAAAATCCGCGCCGTACACAGCCGCTTCTGCGCGTCGGTACCATCGACAGCGCGGCAATCGGCCTGCTGCCAGGTTTGCTGCAACTGTTTCGCCAGAAATTCCCGGATGTGGAAATCCAGCTGTTTGAGGATAAAACCGTGCATCTGCTGCCAAAACTGAAAAGCGGCAGGCTGGATTTGGTCTTTATCCGCCCGCCTTCACAGCTGGATGCGCAATTTGGCCGCACGTTTTTGTGTCATGAGCCCGGCATCCTGGCGCTGCCTGCCAGCCACCCTTTTGCCGGGCGGGAATGTGTGGATATTGCCGAACTGGAAGGAATGCCGATGATCCTGCCCGAGCGGCGCTCCCGACCACACAGTCATGATTTGACGATGAATCTGTTCCACAATGCAGGCATTAAGGTGACAGTGTCACAGATGGCCGATGAAAAACAGACCATCATCAACCTGGTGGCAGCCGGTATTGGCCTGGCGATTGTGCCCGCCTGGAGTAGTCGCTTTCAGGTTGCGGGGGTGAAGTTTGTGCGCATTACGGGTTCAGACGCGACGGGGATGCCGCTGGAGGCGGTGTGGGTGAACGGGGCGAAGGATGAGATCCGGGATAATATGCTGGCGATGTTAGTGGAACATCCGGAGCTTTATGTGTGAATCGCCGGGTGGCAACATCGCCTGACCCGGCCTACAAACTTACATCGAATAGCCGGGTTTCTTAATCAACTCATCCATCCTCGGGCCAATTTCCGTGTCCCAGACCTGTGCTTTCCAGTCTTCCGGCTGTACCTGATTCAGGGCCACAGACACTGAGCTGTCTTTGCTGTCGAAATGGCGAATAATCACCTGAGCAATATCTTCCGCCAGCGCGGCTTTTTGTTCATCGTTCAAATCGCGAGGGAAACATTTGATATCTACGTGTGGCATGTGCAGGCTTCCAGTTGTGAGTTAGCGTTCCACGTTATCAGATAATTTCGTTCGCCTTTAACACCTTGTGCAGTTCTGGCAGTGCACACACGGCATCCGCAATGGCAGTTATCTTTGGCGTGTTGGCGGCAAACCACGCGTGGCGCGGCCCCCACGAGCGCATTACCGCAAGATAAACATCAATCAACGTCAACCGCTCGCCAAAGGTATAGGGCGCAGAACTGAGCTGTTCTTCCAGCCACAGCCAGAGTGATTTTCGGTATTCAAGGCAGTTATCCCTAAGCTGTTCCGGTGCATCAGGAACCCAGCGTTCGGGATAATCGGCGTAGGTGAAGGTGGGATAGACATTGGCCACCAGCCAGATCAGCAGGCGCTGAAACTGTCGGCGTTCAGGCTGGCCAACGGGTGGCGCGAGATCCGGACATCTGTCGAGTACCATCAGGGCAATGGCCGCCGTTTCAGTCATGATCTCACCGTGCTCCAGCGCCAGCGTCGGCACCTGGCATAACGGGTTAAGCGTTTCGAGTAAGGACCGCTGCGGGCCGGGTGCATCAAAACCGTCCACATTGACGAACTGATAAGGAATGTCGGCCAGGGTCAGCATCACTTCACTGATTGCCGAGCCCCAGCCGGGTACGCCATAGAGTTTCATCATGTTGCCCCTCAGGAATAAAACCCTAAGTGTAGAGCAGCATTAGTAAGTTATCCCCGGCGGGTTGACCTCTGATTGCGCCACCGCTTCGCCCTGCTCGCCCCAGCGTGCCAGCACTTTCTGGTACTCACCGCGCTGAATGGCACCGTCCAGCGCCGCCTGTAGCGCATACACCAGCTCGTTGCCTTTTTTGGTGGTGGTGGCGACATAGGCTTTCTTCGGCCCTAAGCCCACTACGCGGGTTTTGCCGGTTAACGCGGCTTTATACGCCGACACGGACTGCGGGCCAAAAAAGACATCCGCCCTGCCGGACTGAATGTACAGATTGCCCGAAGCATCATCGGTCAGATACACCGGGAGCGCGGTTTCACGCCCGGCGCGTTTGTTCTCTTCATTCCAGCCGAGCAAAATTCGCTCCTGGTTGGTCCCGGAGCCGACAATCACCTTTTTGCCCGCCAGATCGCCAGCGCTTTTTATCGCCTGAATATCACTGGTGGATTTCACCGAAAAAGCCAGGGAGTCAACGCGGTAGGTGGCAAAGTCAAACTTCTCTTTGCGTTGTTCGGTAACGGCGATATTCACCAGCGCCACGTCATAACGCCCGGAGGTGATCCCCAGCGGCCAGTCTTCCCAGGCGGTGGGCACCAGCTTCAGTTTTAACCCCAGGCTGCCCGCCAGCAGCCGGGCGATATCCGGGTCACTGCCGATACGCGTGCGGTTATCACTGGCGAGCAGCGCAAGCGGCGGTGAATTGAGCGCAGAAATCGCCACCGTCAGCGTTCCCGGCTCGACAAACTCATAGCCTTTCGGGATCTTCGCCACCGCCTGCTGATCCACCGTGACCGGCAGCGGTTGCTCATTGGCTTTTAGATCAATGCTGGCGTGGCTCGCGGTGCTCAGTACCAGGCCGGCCAGAACTCCATATTTCATTTGCGCTCCTTACAGCACTTTTGACAGGAACTGGCGCGTTCGCGCGTGGGACGGGTGGTTTAATACTTCGTCGCTGCTGCCCTGCTCGACAATTTTGCCATCGACCATAAACACCACCTGATCTGCCACTTCGCGGGCAAAACCGATCTCGTGGGTTACCACCACCAGCGTTGTCCCGGAACGGGCCAGCTTTTTGATAACGTCGAGCACTTCGCCCACCAGCTCCGGGTCGAGTGCAGAAGTGGGTTCATCGAACAACATCACCCGCGGGCGCAGCGCCAGGGCGCGGGCAATGGCAATGCGCTGCTGCTGGCCACCAGAGAGATGCCGCGACCAGGCATCGGCTTTATCGCGCAGTCCCACCACGTCCAGCAGCCCGTGCGCCCTTTCGATGGCCTCTTTGCGGCTCAGTTGTTTATGGGCAATCGGGGCCTCAATCAGGTTTTCCAGCACCGTGAGATGCGGGAACAGATTAAAGTTCTGGAACACGTAACCTACGTTGACGCGCTGCTTCAGGATCTCTTTTTCCTTGAGTTCGTACAGCTTATCCCCCTGACGGCGGTAACCAATATAGTCCCCGTCTATCTGGATAAAGCCTTCATCCACCCGCTCCAGATGATTAATGGTGCGCAGCAGCGTGGATTTCCCGGAGCCGGATGGCCCGAGGATCACCGTGACGGAACCGGGTGGGATCTCAAGCGAGACGTTATCCAGAGCTTTATGGCGGCCAAAGAACTTACTGACGCCGGTAATCGAAATGTGTCCTTCAGGAGAGGCTTGCATGGACAGGCTCCTGTACTTGAGTGGTGGTCACGGAACGGGTACGGCTACTGGCACGGTTCTGATTCACCGCCGAACGGCGTTCGCTACGGGCAAGACCACGCTCCACTAAATGCTGAATGGCAGACAACACCGTGGTGATCACCAGATACCACACCGCACCAACCATCAGCAGCGGGATCACTTCCTGCGTGCGGTTGTAGATCATCTGAATGGTGTAGAACAGCTCCGGCATCGCCAGCACGTAGACCATGGCTGTGCCCTTCGCGAGGCTGATGATTTCGTTGAACCCTGCCGGCAGAATGGTGCGCAGCGCCTGAGGCAGAATAATGCGCAGGGTACGGCGCCACGCGGGTAATCCCAGTGCGGCGGCCGCTTCATACTGACCATGATCGACCCCAAGGAATCCTCCGCGAATAATTTCAGCGGTGTAAGCACTCTGGACCAGCGTCAGCCCCACCACGGCGGTGGAAAATTGACCCAGCACGTTGATGGTTTCAAAGCTTCCCCAGGTGATGCCAGTAAAGGGGACGCCGAGGGAAAGCGTATCGTAGAGATACGAGAAGTTATAAAGGATGATCAGCACCACAATCAGCGGCAGCGAGCGGAACAGCCAGATATAACCCCAGGCCAGGCTGCTCAACAGCCATGAAGACGACAGGCGTGCCAGCGCCAGCATCCCGCCGATCACTACGCTTAAGACGGTGCCAATCAGCGTCAGCAACAGCGTCTGGCCTAACCCTTCCAGGATAACCGGATCAAAGAACCAGCGGGCAAACACCGCCCACTCCCAACGCGGGTTGAAGGCCACAGACTGAATAACCACGGCCAGCACAAACAGCGCCGCCACAGCACCGACGGCGCGCAGCGGGTAACGCGCCGGGACCACCTTAATGGTTTCAACGTTTCTCATCGTCGTTCCTCATGCGGTTTTACTGAACGCTTCGCGTACCAGCGTTTTGGTGAATCGCAGCCGTCCGTCAAACGGCGGCTGGCTGTACTCTTCCGGGTCACGGTCAAGATCGAACTGCGGCTGATAGCCCTGGCTGATATAGAGCCTGACGGCCTCCGGCTGACGAAAACCGGTGGTGAGGTAAATCTGGCTGTACCCCGCCAGCACCGCCCGACGCTCCAGCTCCTGTACCACGCGGGCAGCCAGCCCCTGCTGGCGCAGCGCCTTATTCGTCCAGATGCGTTTGATCTCAGCAGTGCGTTCATCAAAGGGCTTGTAGGCCCCGGTGGCGATGATCTCGCCGTCACGCTCCAGCACGATAAATAGCCCTTGCGGCGCTAAGTACCACTGCGTCAGTTCCACTTCTGCGTCTTTTGAGAAATAGTCCCCGTAGCGGGCGGCGTATTCACCGAACAACCCATCAATGATGGGCTGAAGATCGGCGTCTTCCGGCGAAACATCGCGAAATTGTTCGCTCATACGACCTCCTTAGTCACCCAGACCTGCCGGGTTCACTTCTGATTGCGGGATACGCTCAACCCCTTCGCCCCAGCGGTTCAGCACTTTGTCGTAGTCGCCGTTTTTAATCACGCCGTTAAGCGCGGTCTGCACCGGCTCCACCAGACCACTGCCTTTTTTCAGCGTGACCGCAATGTGTGCTGCCTTTGGCCAGCCGCCGTCTACGCTGCCCACCAGTTTGGTTTTCCCGGTTAATGCGGCTTTCCAGGCGCCGATCACGTTCGGCCCGAAGAAGGCATCAGCCCGCCCGGACTGAATCGCCAGGGTTTGCGCCGCATCGTCTTTGGTGTAGACCGGAGTAAAAGGCTTAAGCCCTTTTTTGAGGTTTTCGGCGTTCCACGCCAGCAGGATCGATTCCTGATTGGTACCCGATCCGACAATAATGCGCAGCCCGGCGATATCTTCCGCTTTCTCGATAGACTTAATCGGGCTGGTGGATTTCACGTAGAAACCCAGCGAATCTTTTCGGTAGGTTGCAAAATCAAACTTCTCTTTGCGCTCTTTGGTGACGGTAATGTTGCTGATTGCCGCATCGTATTTGCCAGACGCCACGCCCAGCGGCCAGTCTTCCCAGGAAGTTGGCACCACGTTCAGCTCCAGTCCCAGGCTGTCGGCCACCAGTCGCGCCACGTCCACTTCGCTGCCGAGCAGAGTTTTGTTGTCGTCAGAGAAAACCGTCAGCGGCGGCGAGTTTAGCGCGGCCACCGCCACGGTAAATTTACCCGGCACGGCGAAGCGATAATCTTTTGGCAACTGCGCCACGGCAGCACTGTTTTTCGCCGTATTGACCGGCGCTTTATTGGCTTCCAGGCTCACGCCCGTGCCGTTAATGTTCACATTTTCTGCCCAGACGGCAGGGGTAAAGGCCAGCGCAAGCGCCAGAATAAGCGATGTTTTCTGCATAGCGGGGTTCTCTTTTATTGTTGTGTAAACTGATTTTCAGGTTGAGCTAATCCAAGGCTCTCGCGAAGCGTGGTGCCAGGGTATTCCGTGCGGAAAATACCGCGAGCCTGGAGAACCGGCACGACCTGCTCAACAAAGCGCGGGAAGGTATCCGGCGTACCGCCCTGAATGATGAATCCGTCAGCGGCAAAGCCGTCGAACCACGCCTGAAGCCCATCTGCCACCTGTTCCGGGGTACCGGAGAAACGCGGGCGCGGCGAGGCGGCTTCCAGCGCCACCTGACGCAGGGTTAAGTTGCGCTCCCGGGCATTACGCTTAATTTCATCCGTGGTACTGCGGAAACTGTTTTTGCCTAAATCGCCAATATCCGGGAAAGGTTCATCAAGCGGATATTGGCTGAAATCATGATGTTCAAAATAACGGCCGAGATAATTCAGGGCATCTTTAACAGAAACCAGTGCGGCGGTGGTTTGATATTGGTTTTCCACATCATCAGCATCTTTGCCGACAATCACGCTGACGCCCTGGAATATATGTAAATCCTCTGCCCGGCGACCATGATTTTCCAGCTGTTGTTTCACGTCGTGATAAAAAGCCTGTGCTTCTTCTAACGATTCATGATGGGTAAAAATGGCGTCGGCATGTTTCGCGGCCAGTTTTTTGCCGTCATCTGATGCACCAGCCTGAAATACAATTGGCCGTCCTTGCGGTGTGCGGCCAATATTCAGCGGCCCGGCCACCTTAAAGAAATCGCCGTGGTGATCCAAGGTATGCAGTTTTTCAGGATCAAAGAACTGACCCGTCTCTTTGTTACGCACAAAAGCATCACCTTCCCAGGAGTCCCACAACCCTTTCACCACATCCAGATATTCATCGGCAATGCGGTAGCGCAGCGCGTGTTCCGGGTGTTTTTCGCGGGAGAAATTCTTCGCCGAGCCTTCCAGCGGCGAGGTCACCACGTTCCAGCCCGCACGGCCGTTGCTCAGATGATCCAGACTCGCAAACTGGCGCGCCACGGTGAACGGCTCGCTGTACGAGGTGGATAATGTTCCCACCAGCCCCAGACGCGTGGTGATGCTCGCCAGCGCGGATAATACGGTGAGCGGTTCAAAGCGATTTAAAAAATGCGGAATGGATTTTTCATTAATATAAAGGCCATCGGCGACAAATAAAAAATCGAGCTTGCCCTCTTCAGCTTTTAATGCGGTTTCTTTGACGAAATTAAAATTAATACTGGCATCTGCGGCAGCCGCCGGATGACGCCACGCAGACATATTCCCGGATGCACCATGCAATATGGTTCCCAGCCGCAATTGTCGGGTTGCAGACATATTCACCTCTTATTTTTTAAACGTGTTGCAGTGCTTTTTCCGCAAGCTGTGCAAAATAGCGGGCAGCGGGCTCGATTAATGCTTCGTCAGGATTAAATGCCGGATGGTGTAAGCCGAAGGGGCTGGCGCTGCCAATACTGACAAATGCGCCCGGAATATTCTGGAGATAAACCGCAAAATCTTCCCCGCCCATATGCAGCTCTGCGTGCCGGGTTTCATATCCCGCTTCCCGGGCAACCGAGGTGGCGAATTCCGCCCAGCGTTCGTCGTTCACCAGCGCCGTTGGTCCGGCGTACCAGGTGATATCAATCTGGGCGCTAAAGGCGCTGGCAAACCCGGCAGCGATTTCACCCACCCGCGCTTTGACATTCTGCTGCACCTCGGTGCGATGGGTACGCAGCGTCCCTTCCAGCTCGACGCTCTCCGGCAGGACGTTCCAGGTGTTCCCTCCGGCGATGCGCGTGACGCTAAGCACCACGGAATCCAGCGTATTGACGTTACGGCTGGCCACGCTTTGCAGCGCCGTCACCAGTTGGCTGGCCAGCACAATGGCATCATTTCCTTCGTGCGGACGTGCGGCGTGCGCCCCTTTTCCGGTAATGCGAATAACAAACCGGTCGACGTTGGCATAAAACGGCCCGCCGCGGGTGGCGAATTCACCCACCGGCAGCCCCGGCTCGTTATGCATCCCGAAGATGGCGCTGACGTCATGTAACGCCCCGGCGCGCACCATGCTTTTTGCCCCACCGAAATTCTCCTCTGCGGGCTGGAACAGGATCCGCACGCGCCCGTTGAGCGCGTCTTCACGCTCTTTCAGCTTCAGCGCGGCCCCCAGGATCACGCTGGTGTGGATATCGTGTCCGCAGGCGTGCATCACGCCCGCCCGCTGTGAGCTAAACGGCACGCCGCTGCGCTCCTCTATCGGCAAGGCATCAATATCTGCCCGCAGGGCAATCAGCTTTTTACCCGTACCAATCTCAGCGACCAGCCCCGTCGACAGCTCGTAAGGCAGCGGCGTGATGCCCGCACGGGTTAACCACTGGCGTAAACGGGCAGTGGTTTCCACTTCCTGCCCTGACAGTTCCGGGTTCTGGTGCAGCTCGCGGCGCCAGGCAATTAATTGTTCACCAAAACTCATGCTGTAACCTCCTTGTTGAGTCGCGCCTGCGCCAGCAGACGCAGGGACTGAATACGCGTTGCGCCATCCGCAACCGGTGTATCAATAATGAATTCGTCGATGCCCCACTGCTGGTGCAGCGCGTTAAGTTGTGCCAGTACCGATTCCGCCGTCCCCGCCAGCAAAGACTGGGCGCGACGGGCAATACGCACCGGCTCGCTCCCGGCCTGACGGGCAAAGGCATAGGCCTGCTCTTCGCTTGCCACGGTCACGCGCTGCCCGTTTGCCAGCTCAACGCCCCACACTTCCACTTTTTGCGCCAGGGCATCGGCCTGGGCCTGTGACGAGGCAACAATCACCTGTACCGCAACGATGACGTCACGGGCGCTGTTAGCACGCCAGGTTGTAATCACATCGCGCAGCAGGTCGGGATCACCGTTCAGATGCGCAGCAAAGACAAAATGCCAGTCGAGTTTTGCCGCCAACAGCGCGCTTTCGGTGCTGGCTCCCAGCAGGAATCCCTGAGCCGGAACCTGTGGCAGCGGCGTGGCACGCACGGCATCATCCTGCGACGGGTTTTCATTGCGTAACCAGCCATCCAGCTGCGTCAGTTGCTCGGCAAAACTGCCCTTTTGTTGCGGGTTCTGACCCTGCTGTAACGCACGGGTTGAGAGCGGCAGACCACCAGGCGCTTTACCCACGCCCAGATCCACGCGCCCGGGAGCAATGGCCGCCAGAACGTTGAAATTTTCCGCCACTTTGTACGGGCTGTAATGCTGGAGCATGACGCCGCCAGAGCCGACGCGAATGCGCCTGGTTTGCCCGAGGATCCAGGCAATCAGCAGCTCCGGCGAGGGGCTGGCCAGTTGAGGGGTATTGTGGTGTTCGGCAATCCAGAAGCGGTGATAACCCAGGGTTTCTGCCTGTTGGGCCAGGCTTAAGGTGCGCGCCAGCGCATCTGCAGCCGTTTCATTTTCGGCTATAGGGCTTTTATCCAGAATGCTGATTCGCCAGGACATGTTGTTATCTCGTTTGACTTAACATGTCGTCATTATTAAAGGCGGATTTCACCACTGAGAAACAATTAATTTACATTTGGATTGCCGGAAACCGGGAATGCAAAACCCTTTTCTGATTGTGCCTTAAGCGAAGAGATCAGCGTTTCTGCGTCCTGTCGCCGGGTGATGCGCACAAAACGAATATGTCCATATTGCGGGTTTCGCATATCAGCTTCGTAACGTTCGCGGTTACTGCGCCAGGTTTTGATTGTCCAGATGATGATGGACTCACGGCTGAAAAACGATCGACGAAAGCTTTCACAATTTCCCGTGCCGGGCCACAGCTCCTGTTTATGCCACGCACGCCTGAATGCCCTGCTCACGGCCTGATACAGGGTGCAGGCAAACCCGTAATCCACCCACACCACCAGATCCACATTGCGCCACTTAACAGGGCGCGTACGGTTATAGTTGCCGTCCAGCACCCAGTCCTCGGTAGCGGCTAATGTGTTTTCAAGCTTAGCCCACAGCGCGTCGTCCTCTGTTCCCTGCCAGTTCGGGCGCCAGTAAAGCCGGTCCATCTCGATGTATGGGATAGCAAGCCCGGCGGCGATCCGCCTGGCAAGCGTGCTTTTTCCGCTCCCGCTGGTACCAATTATATTGATTTTCACTCTCCCTCCTGGCCTGTAAGAAGAAAAACTGAACAAATCATAGCGTTTAAATCCTGTTAATAAAACGCTATTTCGGATTATCAGTTTACCCGGGGAGTCTACGTATCGCTGTTTATTTGGCTTAAGTCATTTATTTGCAGGGGTGCGTTATTCTGAACCTGTAATTATTTTCATTTTTATTACATAGCCGAAATTACACAGGTAAAAAATAGTTAACTCAGAGTGTTCCGAATACCTTTACTTTCATGGAGAATACGCTCGCTGTAAAACAAAGAATAAAAAATTATCTCTTGCCTGTGTCTTTATCGGGCGGCTTCTCTTTTACATATACATCACTATGGAGTTACTCATGAGGCGTAACACTCCCGTTACACAAAACGAGTATTTACTTAACGAAGGTTCGACGTTAATGTCGACGACTAATACGCATAGTCATATTACCTATGCGAATTCGGCCTTTATTGAAGCCAGTGGATATAAAGAAGAAAATCTTCTGGGTGAACCCCATAATGTTATTCGCCATCCGGATATGCCGGCCGAGGCATTTGGTGATATGTGGTTTACGTTACAGCAGGGAGAGAGCTGGACTGGACTGGTCAAGAACCGCCGCCACAATGGGGATCACTACTGGGTGCGCGCCAATGTTACGCCGGTTTACCAGAATGACACATTAACCGGTTATATCTCTGTGCGTAATATTCCCGCCCGTGAAGAGATCGAAGCCAGTGAAAAACTCTATGCGAAAGTGCGAAATAACGAATTAAAACATCACCGTTTTTATAAAGGTTTGTTAGTTCGCCGCGGACTTTTATCTTTTACCTCGGTGTTTAAACGACTGAGCATTACCCGGCGCGTTAATATTGGCATTACCCTAACCGCCCTGTTCTCCTGTTTACTTTACCTGATATTGCCCCAGGGTATTCGTCAACTGGGTAGCGTAATTCTGCCGTTAATTATCCTGGCACTATACCTTAATGCACAAATATCACGTCCGTTAAAAACCATTGTCGGCCAGATGCAACGCGTGGTTTCCGGGCGTAAAACAGACTATTGCCATTTTGATCGGGTCGACGAAATTGGCCTGATGATGCGCCTCGTTAATCAGTCGGGTTTAAACCTGAATTCGCTGGTGGATGATGTTGGTACCCAGATTGGCGGTATCGGCAATATCAGTCAGCAGGTGGCCAAAGAAGGTGCAGCCTTACAGGCGCGTTCCGAAGAGACGGCAGATGATTTGCAGCAAACCGCTGCGGCGGTAGAAGAAATTGCCAGTGCTGTCCAGCAGACGGCAGAAACCGCAAAAGAAGCCATTCAGATGGCGGACCGGACCAGCGCCAGCGCCCACAGCGGCGAAGCGATGATGAAACAGACCATCGGCATGATGCAGTCGGTGTCGCAGGATAACAGCCAGATTGTCGACATCATCGGCGTGATTGACCGCATCGCCTTCCAGACCAATATTCTGGCGCTGAACGCCGCCGTTGAAGCGGCACGCGCGGGTGAGGCCGGGCGCGGTTTTGCGGTCGTGGCGGCTGAAGTGCGCAACCTGGCGCAACACTCTGCCACGGCGGCCAGAGAGATCAAAACCCTGATCGAGAAGAACGTCGCCAGCGTGAACAACGGTGTCGAAATGGTGGAACAGACCGAAACGCACCTGACGGTGATGATCGGTAATGTGTTGCAGATGTCCTCCCTGATTAAAGAGATCGGCCATGCGACGCAGGAACAGACGCAGGCGCTTTCGCTGATTAACGAATCCATCTCTCGTATTGGCGTAATGACCAGCAACAACACCGGGATGGTCGACAATGTTGCCAATGCCGCCAATCACCTGACGCAGCGCACCACGCGTCTGCAACAGGCGATAGCGGTGTTTGGCGGCTAGCTGTTCTGGTACTGCTCGTCGGTCACTTTTTCCATCCACTCTACCGGGCTACCGTTCACCGATTCGGCGATGGCAATATGGGTCATCGCCGTTTGCGCGCTGGCCCCGTGCCAGTGTTTTACGCCTGGTGGGATCCACGCGATATCGCCCTGGTTCAGCGGCTCTGCCTCTTTACCCCACTCCTGTAACCAGCCGCGCCCCTGAGTCACGATAAGCGTTTGTCCCAGCGGGTGCGTGTGCCAGGCGGTACGTGCGCCGGGTTCAAAGGTCACCGTTGCACCACCTACGGCGGCGGGCTCGGTCGCCTGGAAAGGTGCATCAATACGAACAGTGCCGGTAAACCAGTCTTCCGGGCCACGGATGGAAGGTAATGAACCGCTACGGATAATTTTCATGTTGTACTCCTCGTTTGCTGTTGTGCTAACAGTAGCGCAAAGGTGTGTGGCGCATTAGACTGCATAATCAGAAAGGAACCATGAACGCAATTCATGAATCGGGTATCTGACGATGTTAAAAGACAATTTCAACGACCTGCTCTCTTTTATGGTAGTCGCCCGCGAACGCAGTTTTACACGCGCGGCCGCCCAGCTGGGTGTTTCACAGTCGGCATTGAGCCACGCGATGCGTAATCTGGAGGCGCGGCTGGATGTGCGGCTGCTGACCCGCACTACCCGCAGCGTTGCGCCGACCGCCGCCGGGGAGCAACTCTTCATGCGCCTTAGCCCACACCTGCTGGAGATTGAACAGGAGCTCACCGCGTTGCGTGACATGCGTGACACGCCCGCCGGAAATATCCGTATCACCGCCGGTGAGCACGCCATGACCTGTGTGCTGTGGCCGGTGCTAAAACCCTTCATGGTGAAATATCCCGATATTCATGTTGAAGTGACCGTGGATAACGGCCTGACGGATATTGTTGACGAGCGGTTTGATGCCGGGGTGCGCCTGGGTGAACAGGTCGCCAAAGATATGATTGCCGTGCGTATTGCGCCGGATCTACGCATGACGGTGGTCGGTTCGCCGGACTATCTGGCGCGCTTTGGCGTGCCGGAAGAGCCAGAGCAGCTTGCGCAGCACAGCTGCATCAATATGCGTCTGCCCACGCGGGGAGGCCTATATGCCTGGGAATTTGAACGTGACGGACGCGAGCTGCGCGTGCGCGTTGAAGGCCAGCTGACGCTGAACAGCCTGCCACAGCGCATCGATGCTGCTGAGTCTGGTCTTGGCCTGGCGTATGTGCCGGAAGATACCGTCCATGAAGCCATCGCTGAAGGACGGTTGATTCAGGTGCTTAAAGAGTGGTGCCCGGCCTTTGACGGCTATCATCTGTACTATCCCAGCCGCCGTCAGCACACCACCGCTTTCACGTTGCTTGTCGATGCGCTACGTAACGCGTGAATTACCAGGCGGCAACTATTAAGTAAATCTGATGATTAAAGCACCACTACACTTACTGGTTTGCCTGGAAATTCACCACGATTCAGCGCGTTGTGATCCCCGTCTGCTCTGACCACACAATTTCCTTCGACAGACATCACTTTCGGCGCGGTTATATTTTGCGTCGCTTATCAATTGCGGGTAGGATGCCACGCCATGTTCGCCTTATCCATACGCAGAAAGACTGGAAAGGCGACATGTGTCTGTGCAAAGGCAATCGTTTGTATTGCCAGCTGCCAGACGGGACTATCACGACAATGGTTCAGACAGGCAAACAGGTAACTCAATGAAAACAAGCAATAAAAGCGCAGCCGATCATCACGCTGCGAAACGTCGCTGGTTGAACTCTCATGAAGAGGGCTACCACAAAGCGATGGGCAACCGTCAGGTTCAAATGATCGCCATCGGCGGCGCTATCGGTACGGGTTTGTTCTTAGGTGCAGGCGCACGTCTGCAAATGGCGGGTCCGGCTCTCGCACTGGTGTATCTGGTGTGCGGCATCTTCTCTTTCTTTATTCTTCGTGCGCTGGGCGAACTGGTTTTACATCGCCCTTCCAGCGGCAGTTTTGTCTCTTATGCCCGTGAATTCCTCGGCGAAAAAGCGGCCTACGTTGCGGGCTGGATGTACTTCGTCAACTGGGCGATGACCGGTATTGTCGATATCACCGCGGTTGCGCTGTATATGCATTACTGGGGTGCGTTTGGTGATGTCCCACAGTGGGTGTTTGCCCTTGGCGCCCTGGCCATTGTCGGGACCATGAACATGATCGGCGTGAAGTGGTTCGCCGAAATGGAATTCTGGTTTGCGCTGGTAAAAGTTCTGGCGATTGTGGTGTTCCTGGTGGTCGGTACGGTGTTCCTCGGCAGCGGTAAACCGCTGGATGGTAATGCCACCGGCTTCCACCTGATAACCGATAACGGCGGTTTCTTCCCGCACGGTCTGCTGCCTGCACTGGTGCTGGTACAGGGTGTGGTGTTCGCGTTTGCCTCTATCGAACTGGTCGGTACGGCTGCGGGCGAATGTAAAGATCCGCAGACCATGGTGCCAAAAGCGATTAACAGTGTTATCTGGCGTATTGGTCTGTTCTACGTCGGCTCTGTGGTACTGCTGGTACTGCTTCTGCCGTGGACGGCATACCAGGCAGGTCAGAGTCCGTTCGTGACCTTCTTCTCTAAACTCGGCGTGCCTTATGTTGGCAGCATTATGAACATCGTGGTACTGACCGCGGCGCTCTCAAGCCTGAACTCTGGTCTGTACTCCACCGGCCGTATTTTGCGCTCGATGTCGATGGGTGGCTCTGCACCGAAATTCATGTCGAAAATGAGTAAGCAGCAGGTGCCTTACGCGGGTATTCTCGCTACGCTGGTAGTCTATGTCTTTGGCGTGTTCCTGAACTATCTGGTGCCGTCTCAGGTGTTTGAGATCGTCCTGAACGTGGCGGCACTGGGCATTATCGCCTCCTGGGCCTTTATCGTGGTTTGCCAGATGCGTCTGCGCAAAGCGATTAAAGAAGGTAAAGCCGCAGAAGTCAGCTTTAAGCTGCCAGGCGCGCCGGTAACCTCCTGGCTGACCCTGCTGTTCCTGTTCAGCGTGCTGGTGCTCATGGCGTTCGATTACCCGAACGGCACTTACACCATCGCCACCATTCCACTGCTGGCTGTGTTGCTGATTGCAGGCTGGTTTGGCGTGCGTAAACGCGTTCACGAAATTCACAGCACCGCGCCTGTTCATCCTGATGATGAAAAACAGGACGGCCCGCTGATTGAAGAGACGTCGCGTTAATACCACACGACGGTCATGAAAAAGGGAAGGCATTTTGCCTTCCCTTTTGCTTTGTGGCGGATACACCTCAGGGTTTGACTCGCTTGCCCTGTGCGTCAACAACCTGCTCCCCATCCTCTTTCGTAAAGGCCCCTTGCTGGGACTCAGGGAGGATATCCAGCACCACTTCGGAAGGCCGGCACAACCGGGTGCCAAGCGCAGTCACCACAATCGGGCGATTAATCAGGATCGGATGCTGGAGCATAAAGCCAATAAGTTGCTCATCCGTATAAACATTATCCGCAAGGCCCAGCTGTTCGTAAGGCTCCACGTTTTTTCGCAGCAATGCGCTCACCGTAATGCCCATATCGGCAATCAGTTTCACCAGCTCATCCCGCGTGGGTGGGGTGTCGAGATAATAGATAATTGTCGGTTCGATACCGCTATTGCGGATCATTTCCAGCGTATTGCGCGACGTGCCGCAGGCCGGGTTGTGATAAATCGTAACATTGCTCATTGTTGTGTCTCACGACAAAGTGACTGAGAGCCGCAGCGCCAGCGCGGCAAGTGTGACAAACAGCACTGGCAGGGTCATGATGATGCCAGTACGGAAGTAGTATCCCCAGGTGATGGTCATATTCTTCTGCGCCAGCACATGCAGCCATAACAGGGTTGCCAGGCTCCCGATTGGGGTAATCTTAGGGCCCAGGTCGCAGCCGATGACGTTGGCATAAATCATGGCTTCTTTCACCACGCCAGAGGCCGTACTTCCGTCGATGGATAATGCGCCAATCAGCACTGTGGGCATATTGTTCATTACAGATGATAAAAATGCCGTTATAAAGCCAGTGCCAAAGGTGGCCGCCCATAATCCTTTATCGGCCAGGATACTCAGGATCCCGGAAAGTGAGTCCGTCAGCCCGGCATTTCGCAGGCCATATATCACCAGGTACATCCCTAGAGAAAAAATCACAATCTGCCACGGGGCACCGCGCAATACTTTGCCGGTATTTATGGCATGACCTCTTTTGGCGACCGCAAACAGGATCAGTGCACCAACGGCTGCAATTGCGCTGACGGGAAGCCCCAGAGGTTCAAGCACAAAGAAGCCAACCAGCAGCAGGATCAGAACAACCCAGCCGGCTTTAAAGGTTGCGGCATCTTTGATTGCACTGATGGGGGCTTTTAGCCGGGCGATGTCGTAGGTCGCCGGTATATCCCGACGAAAGAACAGGTGGAGCATGACAAGCGTGGTGGCAATGGCCGCGATATCAACCGGGATCATGACAGATGCGTAGCGGCTGAAGCTCAGCGAAAAGTAATCCGCAGAGACGATGTTCACCAGATTCGAAACAATCAGCGGCAGGCTGGCTGTATCGGCGATAAATCCCGCCGCCATAACAAAGGCGAGAGTCGTTCCTTTGCTGAACCCGAGAGCAAGGAGCATGGCTATCACGATAGGCGTCAGGATCAGCGCGGCACCATCGTTGGCAAAAAACGCCGCAACCGCTGCGCCCAGTAGCACTATCCAGGTAAACAACAGGCGACCGCGGCCATTGCCCCAACGCGAAACATGTAATGCCGCCCACTCGAAAAAGCCGGACTCATCCAACAGCAGGCTGATAATAATCACCGCAATAAAGGTTGCTGTGGCGTTCCAGACGATATGCCATACCACCGGAATATCATCGATATGAATAACGCCCCCCATCAATGCCAGCGCGGCGCCAATGCTCGCGCTCCAGCCAATACTGAGTCCCCTGGGCTGCCAGATGACCAGAATCAGCGTCAGAACAAAAATACTCCCTGCCAGTAACATTTCCCGCCCCTTTATATATGCCTAAATGAATGTATTGCTTGTTATCTAACAGGATGAAGGTGCGGCGTTTTCCCGCCACAGGCGGATCTCCTCACGCATACACAACCAAGCTGTAGAAATGGATTCGGCTGCCCAGGCAGGCATATGCGGAGACAGACGGTAGTAAACCCACTTCCCTTCTCGGCGGTCGAGAACCAGCCCTGCTTCACGCAGAATGGCGATATGCCGGGAGATTTTAGGTTGCGATTCTGCCGTCACGCCGCAGATATCGCATACGCAAAGCTCACCGGATTCTCTGAGAAGCAAAACGATAGCCAGCCGGGTTTCGTCGGATAAAATTTTGTATAGCTGAACGGGTCGTAGCATATTGCAACCTGCCTCTTACGCATTCATATATGATTTTCCATATATGTTAAGGCGAAATTCAGCCGCTTTCAATGACTAACGCGTGGCAGATAAAAAAGCCCTGCATATGCAGGGCTTCGGAGCGGTTACAGCACGATACGGATCACGTCGTCCGGATGGGTGGCTTCCTGCTGGCGGGTGGACTTCTGTTTCACCGTCACGTACAGGGTTTTGCCGTCGGCCGAGAGCGCCAGGCTGTTCGGATAGACCGGGGTATCGTACGTTTTAGTGACTTTATAGGTCTTCGTGTCAATCACGCTCACCTTGCCCGCTTCACGGTGGGTCACGTAGGCTTCGTTACGCGCCGGGTTGAACAGCACGGCCAGCGATTCAGGTGCGGCGATTTTCCCGATAACGCTGCCATCTTTCAGGCTGACCACCAGCACTTCCGGCTGTTTTGAATCGGTCAGGAATGCGCGCTGTCCGGCGGTGTCCAGGCTCAGGTTCAGGTAGAAATGCTCTTTCCCGTCATCCTGCACTTTTTTACGGCTGAGGATTTTATGGGTTGTCGTATCAATCGTCACCAGTTCGCCATCTGCGTTAGTGGTGTACAGGCGTTTGGCCTGAGCATCCAGCGCCAGACCAGTGCTGAACGTCCCGGTGTTGGCAATGGTCTCTTTCAGCTTCAGCGTTGCACCATCAACCACCCAGATAACACTCTCTTTGCCAATGCCGGTGATGTAAACGGTATTGGTGGTGTCATCCGCGACCAGCTGGCGCGGCTGTAACGGTTTCACCGTTTCGCTGCGCTTGCGGTCGTCCAGCACCAGGCGCCCTTTCACCTCGCCGGTTTTCGCGTCAATGGCCGTCACCGCGCTGCTGGTGGTGTTACCAAACCACAGCGTCTGGGTGGCATTGTCGATCGTTGCGCCAAACGGTTTGAGATCGTTATGGATCGCCTGCGTCACTTCCAGCGTTACCGGGTCCAGGCGATAAACCACGCCGCCTTTATCGGTTTTACGGCTTAATGATGTCGCAACCCACAGCGCATTCTCCTGCTGGCTTACGGCCATCTCATATGCGCCCTTGCCGACGGCTTTACGCAGCATCTCTTCGGCGGCATGAACCTGGAAGCTTCCGGCAAACAGTAAGGAGCCTAACAGCAGAGAACTCCGCAGACGCGGCGAGCACAGGTGACGTAAAGACATAACAATTCCTTTTTAAAAGAGGTGGTGTACTGCTGACATCGCTTCCGGCAGGCAAAGTCATGGCTTCGCCGTCATTTTAATGAGAATAGTAATCATTAATCAGCTGAATGTGGAGTTTTTCTTTCCCCGGCCACCTTTCATTAACGCAATGTGCGGTTATAGTTTTCAAAAGATTTACAAAAGATTTAACATGTATGCACATGTTCCATTTGGTTCGTATTTTTTCCTCAAGCGGTTTACTCCATGAAAATCTTTTCTGCCTCTAAGGCAACCTTTCCGCTGCTGCTGGTTCCTGTTGTTTTCGCCCCTGCCGTCTCGATGGCAGCAGATGAACAGACCATGATCGTCAGCGCCACACCGCAAACCGTATCGGAACTCGATACCCCGGCGGCGGTCAGCGTCGTCAACGGGGACGATATGCGCCAGGCGGCCCCGCGCATTAACCTTTCGGAATCCCTCGGCAGCGTGCCGGGTCTGCAAATTCAGAACCGCCAGAACTATGCGCAGGATTTACAGTTATCCATGCGTGGCTTCGGCGCGCGTTCAACCTTTGGCGTGCGCGGGATCCGTATGTATGTGGACGGCATCCCGGCAACCATGCCTGACGGCCAGGGCCAGACGTCCAACATTGATCTGACCAGCGTGGACACCGTTGAAGTGTTGCGCGGGCCGTTCTCCGCGCTCTACGGCAATGCCTCTGGCGGCGTTATCAACATCAACACCCAGACCGGGCAACAACCGCCAACTATTGAAGCCAGCAGTTATTACGGCAGCTACGGCACCTGGCGCTATGGTATGAAAGCCACCGGCGCAATGGGGGATGGTACGCACGCGGGTGATGTGGATTACACGGTATCGACGACCCGTTTCACCACCAAAGGCTACCGCGACCACAGCGGCGCGCGGAAAAACCTCGCCAACGCCAAACTGGGCGTGCGTATTGATGACGTCAGCAAGCTGACGCTGATGTTTAACAGCGTGGACATGAAAGCCAACGATCCGGGCGGCCTGGACTACCAGGAGTGGCGGGACAATCCGCGCCAGTCACCGCGCGGGGATCAGTACAACACCCGTAAAACCATCAAGCAGACGCAGGCCGGGTTGCGCTATGACCGTCAGTTAAGCGCCAAGGATGACCTCAGCGTGATGATGTACGCGGGCGAGCGTGAAATGACGCAGTACCAGTCCATTCCGTATCAGCCGCAGCTAAAAGCCACCCACTCCGGCGGTGTGATTGACATGCAGCGCCACTACCAGGGCATTGATACCCGCTGGACGCACAAAGGCGAGCTGCTGGTTCCGGTCACCTTTACCACCGGGCTGAACTACGAAAACATGAGCGAAGATCGCCGGGGTTACCAGAACTTCGTCATGGATAACGGCGTGCCAGACTACGGCGTAAAAGGTGAAAAACGCCGCGACGAACGTAACCTGATGTGGAACGTTGACCCTTATCTGCAAACCAGCTGGCAGCTGACGCAGAAGCTCTCTGTCGATGCGGGTGTGCGTTACAGCTCTGTGTGGTTTGACTCTAACGACCATTACATTACCCCGGGGAATGGCGACGACAGCGGTGATGCGAGCTATCACAAGTGGCTCCCTGCCGGTTCGGTTAAATATGCGCTGACCGATGCCTGGAATCTGTATGCCGCAGCGGGACGTGGGTTTGAAACCCCGACCATTAACGAGCTTTCTTACCGTTCAGATGATAAGGGCGGGCTGAATATCGGCCTGAAGCCGTCGACCAACAATACCTATGAAGTGGGCAGCAAAACCCGTATCGGCAATGGCCTGCTGACGGCCGCGTTGTTCCGTACCGACACGGATGACGAAATTGTGGTGGATGCGAGTTCCGGCGGGCGCACCAGCTATAAAAACGCCGGGAAAACGCGTCGTCAGGGCGTTGAACTTTCCCTCGACCAGCAGTTTGCCGAGAACTGGAAGCTGAAGATGGCGTGGACGTATCTGGACGCCACCTACCGCACCAACGTCTGTAGCGATGCCGACTGTAACGGTAACCGGATGCCGGGTATTGCCCGTAACATGGGTTACGCATCCTTTGGCTGGCAGCCAGAAGAAGGCTGGTATGCCGGTACCGATGTGCGTTACATGAGCGATATCATGGCCGATGACGAAAACACGGCGAAAGCCCCGTCTTACACGGTTGTGGGTCTGAATACCGGGTATAAGTTCAATTACGGTAACTGGGGAATGGACGTGTTCGGTCGCGTTGATAACCTGTTCGACAAAGAGTATGTCGGCTCAGTGATTGTGAACGAATCTAACGGACGCTATTACGAACCGGCGCCTGGCCGTAACTACGGTGTCGGGATGTCAGTCTCCTACCGTTTCGAGTAAGTAAACACCCGGCAGCGTCCTGCTGCCGGGTTCTTTATTACGCCGCCTGCGCGCTCTGTTCAAGGCGGAACGCCGCCACCAGTTCCTCCAGCACGCGCGCCTGATCTTCCAGCGCCCCTGCCGCCGTGGACGATGCACCCACCAGCGAGGCATTCTGTTGCGTGGTGGTATCCAGCTCCATCACTGCCCGTGAAATCTGTTCGATGCCACGACTCTGCTCTTCAGACGCCGACGAGATTTCACCCATGATGTCATTCACCCGGGTGACAGACTCCACAACCTGCTCCATCGTCTGCCCGGCCTTCACCACCAGGTCGCTGCCCGTGGTGATGCGGTTAACCGATTCACTGATCAGCAGTTCGATATCCTTCGCCGCCTGCGAGCTGCGCTGGGAAAGGCTACGCACTTCGCTGGCTACCACCGCGAACCCACGCCCTTGCTCACCCGCCCGCGCCGCTTCCACCGCGGCGTTCAGCGCCAGAATATTCGTCTGGAACGCGATACTGTTGATCACCGCAGTGATGTCGGCAATTTTTTGCGAACTGGTGTTGATATCGTTCATGGTGTTGACCACATCGCGCATCACGCGCCCGCCGTGAGTGGCGGTCTGTGAGGCTTCCGCTGCCAGCTGGCTGGCATGACGGGCGTTGTCGGCGTTGTTTTTCACCGTGGCGGTTAACTCTTCCATGCTGGCTGCCGTTTCCACTACTGCCGCGGCCTGCTGTTCAGTACGCGAAGAGAGATCGGTATTCCCTTCGGCGATATCGCTCGCCGCCTGAGAAACCTGCGCCACGCTGTTACGCACATCGCCAATCATCGAACGCAGCGTGTCGTTCATGCGCCCCATTGCCCCGGTGAGTTTGCCCAGCTCGTCGTTGCCCTGCGCGCGGATATCAGAACTGAGGTCGCCACTGGCGATACGTTCAGCCAGTAACAGGTTATGTTTTACCGGACGGGTGATTTGGCGGGTCACCCACCATGACACCAGGATGCCAAAGAGGATGGCAATCACGCCGACAATCGCCGTAATGGTGCTGGAGCTGTAGGCCAGCGCATCATTGTGCGCTTTTACCAGCGCGATGATATCCCGGATGGCGGCACTGCTGTTATCGCCCGCGGTTTTGACGTTATCTTCGGCAGTTTTCAACGCCTGCTCCGCTGCTGCATCACCCTTATTGGCTTTTACAGCGGCCATTGCGGTCTGCATGTCCTGCACACCAGTGCTAAACTGCGCCAGGTGTTCGGCAATTGCGTCAACGATCGGGGCTTCTTTTGCCGTCCAGCTCAGTTTTTTGGCTTCAGCGGTTAATTCTTCGGCATGTTTCACATACCCGGCCAGAAGCTGACCCGATTTTTCATCCCCGTTATAGAGATACTTGAGCCGGTTAATCTTTGCCTGGAATACTTCAATATTGATATTGTAGATAAGGTTGGTTTGTTGATATACATCGCGGATTTCTTTGAAGCGCAGCACACTCATGGCGGTTGAAACCGCCACCAGCAGCAATACCACGCCAAAACCTGCTGAAAGCTTTTTGCTCATTTTTATATTACGTAATCGAAGGCTAATACTAAACATCCTGGGCTCCTTAAAAGGCAAATGTGCCTTTACCCGTTATCGGCAGGATGTGGGGTTATTTCATAGCGACGTTGGTCTTACCTGTCGAAAAATGAAATAACGTTCCCGGTGACATCGTGCCACCAGGAAATTATTTATATAATGAATATTTGAAATTAAAAGACGCGACCTGTAGTAAATAATTCCCTAACTAAAATATTGCCGTTGTAAAAGTACATTGGCTTCATCAATCAGAGTATCAATCGCTTGCTGGCTGGCTTCCACATCCCTTCTTTCGAGCGCAGACAACAGCTCAGCATAGTGATACGGCGAGTCGGTGATGTCGTTCAGCCCCTCATGCAGGTAGTTGATACACGGCCCAATTCGCACCCATAACTGCTCAATAAGTGCGCTGAGCGTTGGCATATCGGCATATTGATAAAGTGTGAAACGGAAAATACGGTTGGCATTTAGCGCCTGCTGAACATTTCCATTGCGCATGGCCTGATGGAAAAGATCCGACAGCTCGCGCAATGCCGCAAGCTTCGCATCAGACATGCGCTCACAGGCCGCGGCGACAGCCATAGGCTCAAGTTGTTTTCTGATGGCGTTAATTTCGTTATAGCGTTCCAGCGTCACTTCAGGCACAAGGAACGCCTGAGCCGGCGTCGCATGAAGCGCGCCAGCGGACACCAGTCGCAACAGCGCCTCGCGAACCGGAGTAATACTGGTGCCTAATTTATCGGCGATCTCTTTAGTAACCAGCCTGGCTCCCGGTTTCAACGACCCGGTAATTAATGCCCCTTTCAGACTGATTTCGACCTGCATGGTAAGACTGACGCGCTGTGCCTTTTCTAAATTATCCAAATCAAGCATGTTCAATTCCCGTAGCCAAAACAATACGCTATTTTCAGCGTCCGTGAAAATACGACGCCGCTAGATATATCCTGTATCCTGGTACCTGGTATTGGGAAATGCGCTAAAAACGCAAATATTACACATTTTGTTTTTTTACTCTCCCCGCTCAGCAATGCTGGGGGTGAAGAGGATGTGCTGGTTTAATTAAAGACAATATATCGTATCTTCACAAATATTTATGGCGGGTATTCCCGCCATAACAAGGTTTATTTGTTTTCAGTCGCGACGCGTATCACGACTTTGCCGAAGTTTTTCCCTTCAAGCAGGCCAATCAGCGCCTGGGGCGCATTTTCCAGCCCATCAATAACCTGTTCACGATAGTGGATTTTACCTTCCTGCACCCAACGTCCCATTTCCGCCTGGAACTCCTGGACGCGGTGACCGTAATCCTGCCCGATGATAAAACCCTGCATCCGGATGCGTTTTTTGAGGATAGTCGCCATTAACAGCGATAAACGGTCCGGACCATCCGGCAATCCGGTGGCGTTATAACCGCTCACCAGGCCACACACCGGCACACGTGCCGAAGTATTCAGTAACGGCAGCACGGCATCAAAGACTTTGCCGCCGACGTTTTCGTAATACACGTCAATCCCGTCCGGACAGGCTTTCGCCAGCTGCGCCGCAAAGTCATCCGCATAGTGATCGAGGCAGAGATCAAAACCTAAAACTTCGGTGGCATAACGGCATTTCTCTGCTCCGCCCGCAACACCAATGACCCGGCAACCTTTAATTTTGCCGATTTGCCCAACCGTGGCGCCCACCGGCCCGGTAGCCGCGGCAACCACCAGCGTTTCTCCCGCTTTTGGCTGCCCGATATCCAGTAACCCCATATACGCGGTAAAACCTGGCATCCCCAGCACGCCAAGCGCCCATGACGGATGCGCCGGGTTTTCACCCAGTTTCACCAGACCAGTGCCGTCGGACAGTTCATACTCCTGCCAGCCGCTGTAACCCAGCACCCACTCACCCGGTTTGAAGGCCGGATTATTTGACTGCTCAACGCGGCTGACGGTGCCGCCCACCATTACCGCGCCAATCTCAACCGGCGGCGAATAAGACGGGGCATCGCTCATGCGGCCACGCATATAGGGATCAAGAGACAGCCACTCGGTGCGGAGCACTATCTGCCCCGCAGCGGGTGTCGGGACTGGCTGCGCTTCTGAACGGAAATTCTCAGCGACCGGCGCACCATGTGGACGAGAGGCCAGAACCCAGCGACGATTTTGCAGTGGAGATTGACTCATAACATGTTCCTTATTGTGCAAATGTCATTAGAGACTAGCCCCTTATGTTGCAGGCCGCTTTAGCATTACGAGCCGGACTGATTAAGCCGGACGACCAGATAAATACAGGAACTCCCGGTTTCATTGATAAACCGGCAGTCGTTGGGCGGCCCCAGCTCCAGGCAGTCTCCGGCTTTCATTTCGTGGCGGGTATCGCCTTCCTGAAATACCAGTTCGCCTTCCTGTAACCAGATCAGCTGACGCGCCAGCGCATAGGACGAAGCAGGCATGGGTACATCACTGCCCGCAGGCAATTCAACCTGGACCAGGTCGATAGGAAGATCGGTTCGCGGTGAAACGTGGCGGCGAAGATAGTGGGTTTGCGGATCGCGCCAGACCGGCTGATTCGCCAGGCGCAGCAGTTTTCCTTCCTGCATTTCGGCTCTGGCAATCAGCGTGGACATGCTGATCCCAAACGCGCCGGATAAACGGGCAAGCAAGGTCGCCGTTGGGCTGCTGTCCCCACGTTCAATCTTATGGATCATGGCGCGCGAAACGCCTGCCCGGTCGGCAAGCTCGCTCAGTGACCAGCCGCGCGACTCGCGTTCAATGCGAATTCGTGCGCTAATCCGTTGATTCATATTGTCTGTAATAGTGTTCATGACGTCATACTATAGTGTATGAACGGCAATTCAATGGTGTTTTCATAACAAAAAAATATGGCTTATGCCGTAGCGATTTGGTGAGACAGTTGTGTAATATCGTGTCAAACACGTACTACTATAGTGAACAACACACTCAGAGGCTCAATCATGATAATTCGCCACGCCAGCAAAGAAGACTGCGCCGCCATCGGTGAGATCTACAACCACGCGGTCGTGCATACCGCAGCAATCTGGAACGATAAAACCGTAGATACCGATAACCGTATCGCCTGGTATGAAGCGCGTATTCTGGTGGGCTACCCGGTGCTGGTCAGTGAAGAAAACGGCGTGGTGACAGGGTATGCCTCATTCGGCGACTGGCGCGCCTTCGATGGCTTCCGCCATACGGTTGAACACTCGGTCTACGTTCACCCGGAACACCAGGGTAAAGGTATTGGCCGCCAGCTGATGAAAGCCCTGATCGTTGAAGCGCGTAATATTGGCAAGCATGTGATGGTTGCAGGGATTGAAGCGCAAAACCATGCGTCTATCCATCTGCACGAAACGCTCGGGTTTGTCACTACCGGGCAAATGCCGCAGGTCGGCACCAAGTTTGGCCGCTGGCTGGATTTAACCTTTATGCAGTTGCAGCTGGACGATCGCACCGACCCGGACGCCATTTCATGAATCAATCACTGACACTGGCATTTCTGGTGGCTGCAGGTATTGGCCTGGTGGTGCAGAACACCTTAATGGTGCGCATTACCCAGTCCTCCTCCACGATCCTTATCGCGATGCTTTTGAACTCGCTGGTGGGGATTGTCCTGTTCGTAAGTATCTTACTGATTAAGCAAGGTACAGCCGGGTTTAGCGAGCTGGCATCTACCGTACGCTGGTGGACGCTGATCCCTGGTTTGCTGGGCTCGTTTTTTGTGTTTGCCAGTATCAGTGGATATCAGAACGTGGGCGCGGCCACCACCATTGCGGTGCTGGTCGCAAGCCAGCTTATCGGTGGGCTGGTGATGGATGTACTGAGAAGTAACGGTATCCCACTGCGCGCACTGATAGGCCCGGGATGCGGCGCAGTGATGCTGGTCGTGGGGGCCTGGCTGGTTGCGCGGCGCACATTTTAATAACTTTTTGATTGTTAAGGGGGAAGATGTTCTTCCCCATACCCACACCAAAATGGTTTCCTAAGTATTATCCTCGGGAAAGAAGTTCTACGGATACTTGTTCATTTTGCTCACTGGTGTTAATCATCGTGCCATCATCGCAAAGCAGAACGTCGTCAACTTCCAGCCAAAGTTTAGAATCGACCTGCCCTCCGTCAATCACCCGCCATACAGATCCATCCTCGAGAGTGATTAGCGTCCCATCATCGTTTTTAGTTTGAATCCAGTGCCCAGATTCGCAACCTGCATAAGCCGGAGCAACCAAAAATACAGCAGCAATCCAAAGAAATTTTCTAATCATAATCCAGCTCCAGCCCTCAGAGCCCGATCCTTATCAGCATCGAGCATTTGCCCTGACTTCTCCAGTTCAGCAGTTCTTTCTCGGCAGTACCCATTTGAATCAAACTTGTACAAAAGGCCAAATGCATAGTGAATACCGCCGTCCACGGAGCAGTAATACGAATCTGCCGGACTCATACTCTCTGCCTCTTGCTTAGTTATTGCGCACCCTGAAATAGTAAATACAGAAAGTAGACCAGCAATTTTTAATCGGTTATTCATAAGAGCAATATCCTCCCTTATGGTGACTTCCCGTCCCTCCATGAGGATGCTGGCCTTTAGGACACGCGTACCCTGATGAGCAAGTGATGAGCGCCAGAGCGATTGTGATAAACAGAGCTTTAACTTTCATATAAATGTTCCTTAGCCAATAAAAAATACATACCGAATAATTAAGTAACAGCCAGCAAATGGCTGTTACCCCAACCAACCAGGTGACCAGCGCAATACAAAAGAGACCTTTACTTCTCATATGACTCCCAATAAAAAACCCGCACATATTGCGCGGGTTAGGTTTTGGTTGTTGAGCTCTCAGTGCCTTTGAGCTGCTTGCTCTTTTTCATAGAGACTGAAGTAAAGCTCAGCATTCGCTGAATTGACATCACGGAGCTCGTTTCTCAACTGCGCCACTTCTTCATATAACTCCGCCAGCTCAGCCGAGCACTCCGCCTCAACTTCTCTTTCGAGGCGTATAACCTTGCTAATTAGCCCAGCAATAAAGCAAGCCTCAATAATGCTGAGAATAATTAAATAATGACTCATTCGAACACCACACAATCACAAGAAGAAATCCCCATGATGTAAACATGGTCTTTACCATCCCTTCAAATAGTTACGGCAGATCGATTACCCATAATCGATCGTTACAAACGATCGCATTAAGCACAATTACCCTAACGAAATCATGCCTTTTGTGATTTTCCAACCGCTAGCCTTAGGATCGCGCTTTATTGTTTCAGTCTCCTGTTTCTTGCACCTGAGTCTTCTCTCAGAAAGATTTTTATTGCGCTGAAAATAAGGATTATTTTTTATCGATATACAGAGGGTGACCCCAAATGATGGGGCCATACGATTGAAGTTTAAGAGGGAATAATTGGCGAGATATGGCCTGGCTGGTGGCCAGACGCCAGTTTTAAAGGATAGTGCCGCCCTTCGTGAGGTGCTCGTGACGCGCCTCCATCTCTTCTTTATGCTGCTTACCGTGATGCGCAATCGCGGTACGCAGTCGCTGCTGCTGGGTAAAGCGATCTTCGCGGCTCAGCTCAGCATCATCGCTCAGTTCGATAAGCAGTTCATTCATATGAGTTATAACGCTCTCTTCAAGCGCGGCGTCTACACGGGCAGTCACTTCGTTTAAATGTGACATTGTCACTCCTTGTTATGTGCCCGGTGGCGCTACGCTTACCGGGCCTACGGGTGCCAAATGTAGGCCGGGTAAGGCGTAGCCGCCACCCGGCGATAAAATGCTTAGTTCAGCTTCGCTTTCGAGAAATCGCTTCCCATCAGGCTCACGCTGTATCCCGAAATATTACTACGGGTAGCATAGAACGTCTTCCCGTTTGCCAGGGCAATCCACGGTGCCTGCTGGTAGAAGATCTCCTGCGCCTGGCTGTAGAGCTTCGCGCGTTCGCCCGGGTTGCTGGTAAGCTTGGCTTTCTGTACCAGGTCATCATAACCCTTGTCGCACCAGCGTGCGGCATTAGAGCCGGTCTTGATGCTGTTGCAACCCAGCAGCACGTCGGCAAAGTTATCCGGGTCACCGTTATCAGACATCCAGCCAAACAGCGCAGAATCGTGCTCGCCTTTACGCATTCCGGAGAGGTACTCGCCCCACTCGTAAGAGACAATTTTCGCCGTCACGCCCACTTTCGCCCAGTCGGCCTGGATCATCTCCGCAATACGACGGGAGTTCGGGTTATACGGACGCTGCACCGGCATCGACCACAGCGTCACCTCTGCACCCTTCTCCAGCCCGGCCTGCTTCAGCAGCGCTTTCGCTTTCTCAGGATCGTAACTGTAATCTTTCAGATCCTTGTTATAGCCCATCATATTTGGCGGAATAGGTGATTTTGCCACCGTACCGGAGCCCATAAAGACGGCGTTAACGATCGCTTTTTTGTCGGTCGCATAGTTAAGCGCCTGACGCACCAGCACGTTATCAAACGGCTTTTTCTCGGTGTTGAACGCCAGATAGCCCACGTTCAGCGCATCCACGGAATGCAGGGTCAGATCTTTGTTGTTTTTGATGACCTCAAACTGCACCGGAGATGGCGCGGGGATAATCTGGCATTCGTTGGTTTGCAGCTTCGCCAGACGCGTTTCCACGTTCGGCGTGATGGAGAATATCAGGTGTTTGGTCGGCACCGCGCCGTCCCAGTAGTTCGGGTTAGCGATGTAGCGGATCAGCGAATCCACTTTGTACTGCTGGAGCACGTATGGCCCGGTACCAATCGGCCAGGTATCCACGTTCTCTGGCGTTCCCTTTTTCAGCATCACATCCGCATATTCCGCAGACAGAATAGAGGCGAAATCCATCCCCCAGTCGGCCAGGAATGCTGCATTCGGTTCACTCAGGGTGAACTGAACGTGGTAATCATCAATCTTTTTGACGTCCTGAATTAGCTTATCCAGGCCAACGTCATTAAAGTATTCGTAATTGCCCTTCGATACATCGTGATACGGATGTTTAGGGTCTTTCTGACGCATGACGGAGAAAATAACGTCATCGGCATTAAAATCACGGGTCGGTTTGAAGTATTTATTGCTGTTGAACTTGACCCCTTTACGCAGCGTAAAGGTATAGGTCTTGCCATCCGGGGAAATGGTCCATGACTCCGCCAGCGACGGAACCGGGGTATTTTTTACCGGGTCAAAATTGATCAGGCGGTTATACAGCACCTGAGAGCTGGCGACAAAAGAAGGACCGGAGCTGGCAATCTGTGGGTTGAATGACTCAGGCGAGGCTTCAGAGCAGTAAATAATGGTATCGTTGTTCGCCGCCCATGCGGCACTTGCCGGTAAAAGAGTGCTCAGCGCAAGCGCGAGCAGCGTTTTCCCTGTAGACATGGTTATAACCCTTTCGGTTTTATTATATAGGACAGTAATAACAGCACAGCCCGAATGGCCTGGCAAATAACGAAACACTATCAGGTTATTCTAAAGCAGTGCTTTTCGCTGGTTTTACAGCCAGTGACTCTGAAATTGATTTGCCTTAAGTGCCATTATTCGTCAAGCACAACCGTCACGATCAATGCCGCAAGAAATCCCCCCTTTTAGCCTCTCTTCCCCCGTTTGCTTGATGAGCAGTTTCGTTAAAGTAACGGTGTGAAGAAGTATATGGGACCAAATCGTGGCAAAAACTCTTTTACGCAGCGGTAATCTGGATGACTTTCAGGCCGTTGGCGGCGGCGGACAAGCCGTTTTTGAATCAGCGTTGCAAATCCGTGAAGCACTTCGCCTGCGCAAACAGCAGGCCATTGTCGATTGTCTGGCTATCCCTCAGGTCAATGATGGCGGCGACCGCGTCGACTGGTATTCACCGGTTGACGGGATGGTCACCAGCTGGAAAGCTGCCGACGAAGATACCCGCTTCCGCGCCCTGCGTTATCTGGAAAACACCCTCGCGAGCGTTGAGTCGCTGAGTAAAAAGTGCCTCCAGTCGCCTAAAACTGCGCAACAGCTTTTTGGCTCCCTGCTTTCTAAAGCCTTTCAGTTTCCTGGTGAAAACTTCCTGTTTTTGATTGATGGCAAGCCGGTTATCACATTCTGGGGCTTTGTGAATCTTAACGAGAACGCCCGCGATGATGTTCTTGAATGCCTGCGCGAGTCGCTTATTCCTGAACCTGCGCCCGTGGTGATTGAAGATCCAGAACCCGAACCGGAACCCGCGCCGGTCATCACGTTTGAACAGGCCGATGAGTCGCTGATGACACCGGCGACGGTGGTGCGTATTACGCCAGAAGATCTGTATGAGCCTGAACCAGCCCCCGTGGTCATTCCCCCTGTTGAGGAAGTCCAGCCAGCGCCGGAAATCGTGCGCAAAAAGCGCCGTGTCCCGCTGTGGTCCCTCCCTGTTGCGGCAGTGCTGGTTGCCGCGGTTGCCGCTCCACTGCTGTGGCCAAAACAGGCACCTTCTGCACCGGCTGAACCCGCGCCTGCGCCGACGCCTTTGGCTATTGCCCCGCAGCCGGTGAAAGCGGTTGAACCGCTGCCATTAAATCTGCCTCTGCATCAGGCTGAAGTGCTGGTGGCAAAGGTCAAAGAGCCAGAGCCTGCTCCGGTACAAGCCACCGTGGTGATTGCCGCTATCCCGAAAGATGCCATGGTGATGGACGCAAACCAGGTGAAAGCCGGTTCAACCCGTTTCCTCAACGGGAGCTGGCGCGCCATTCTGGATGTGAAAGATCCGGTCACGGGTAAACCGCCGTCATTGCGCTTCCAGATCCAGAACAACAAAGGCTTTGCCCGCGTGGTACACGGCGACAATATTGTGTGTCGGACTGACGTATTTTCCGGGTTACACAGTAATGGCGAGCTGATGATCAAAAGTCGTGGCAACGCACGCTGCACCGATGGCTCGCGCTATCCGATGCCTGAGATCGCCTGTAAGGCCGGGACCAGCGATGTGGCGGAATGTAGTGCACGTTACGATGCCAAAACCGTCGTTCCATTGACGTTCAAGAAAGCAGGTGCATGACCCTATGCTGGTAAATCTTTGCGACTATAAACAAAGCGTTACGCTTATTGCCAATAGCGGCGTGCAGTTCCTTGATTTCGGTCTGACCCCACAGGATACCGCCAGCAATGGTCGGTTTGTCCGCAAAACGGCCAATGGCCCGCTGCTGCGTCTGGACTTCGATTTGGTTAATGGTCGCTATACGCTGCCAGGCACCGGAGGCGCCCAGCCCGAAGTGGTTAAGCCGGAAAGTACGATCCCACTGCATCAGTCCCTGACGGTATTGGATGGCGTGTGGCTTCCTGTACCTTTCCTGCGCTTTAACCCACCGCGCACTTTTGTCGATGGCCCGGATAACTGGGCGCGCGTTCAGGTACGTAAACTTGATGAGCCAGACAGCGCCGGTAATACCCACCGGGTGACTTTCGCTCTCGACAGCCAGATTGCCGAACACGCCACATCGGCCCTTTCGCCCGTCGGGAACGATATCCTGAACGGCACGCGCTTTGCGCTGGCCTGGCGCGATGACGAAGTGGACAGTTTCCTCGACCAGACCTGGATTGACGGCTGGCTGCGTGAAGCGTTCAGCCAGTTCGCGACAGGCGTGGAAAACCGTTCTGAACGCGACCTGCAACAGGCGATGCGCGGCTTTGAATACCAGGCCCACTGGCTGAACCTGCTGACCATGCTCGGTGAGCAGCTCACCGTGCCGGAAGTGAAGTTTGTTACCCACACGCTCAGCACGCCGGCCATTCCGGTCGATCTGATCCTCGACGTCGGTAATACCCATACATGCGGCGTGATCATCGAAGATCACGGCGATGCCAACGACGGACTGCGCCAGACGGCTGAGCTCCAGGTGCGCTCCCTGAGCGAACCGCAGTTCCTTAATGAGCCGCTTTTCACCAGCCGCCTTGAGTTTTCTGAAGCCCGTTTTGGCAAGCAGCATTTCTCGGTTGAAAGCGGCCGTGAAGATGCGTTTGTCTGGCCTTCTATCGTGCGCGTGGGCGATGAAGCCCGCAAGCTGGCGATGCAGCGCCTGGGAACCGAGGGCAACAGCGGGATCTCCAGCCCGCGTCGCTACCTGTGGGACGAAACCCCGGTGGTACAGGACTGGCGTTTCAGCCAGATGAACAGCAAAACCCAGCGCGAGCCGTTAGCCACCGCCTTCCCGCTGATGAACCTGATGAACGACGACGGCGAGCCGCTCTTTACCCTGCCACAGGATGAGCGTCTGCCGGTGTTTTCGCCGCAGTACAGCCGCAGCACCCTGATGACGCACATGCTGTGCGAACTGCTGGCTCAGGCTCTGGGGCAGATCAACAGCGTGGCAACGCGTCTGCGCCTGGGCTTCCCGGCATCACCTCGCCAGCTGCGCACCCTGATCCTGACGCTGCCTTCCGCCATGCCAAAACAGGAGCGCGAGATCTTCCGCCGCCGCATGTTTGAAGCCATCGCGATTGTCTGGAAGGCAATGGGATGGCACCCGCAGGACGAAGATTTTGCCAGCCGTAAACAGCAGGAAAAGAGCGTTGTTCCGGTACCCGAGATCCAGATGGAGTGGGACGAAGCCAGCTGTGGCCAACTGGTGTGGCTCTACAACGAAGCTATCTCCCATTTCGGCGGGCAGACTGAAGCGTTCTTCGCCTCTCTGGCCCGCCCGGACAGAGCGCCAGAGCCAGGGGTGAACCCCGCTCGTTCCCTGCGCGTTGCGTCCATTGATATTGGCGGCGGCACCACGGATATGGCGATCACGCATTATGCGCTGGACGATGGCTCAGGTAACAACGTCAAAATCACACCACAACTGCTGTTCCGCGAAGGCTTTAAGGTGGCGGGTGATGACACCCTGCTGGACGTGATCCAGCGTTATGTCTTACCTGCCCTGCAAACTCAGCTTCAGAAATCCGGCATTGCCGATGCCTCGATGCTGATGGCATCGCTGTTTGGTGATTCCGGGCGTATCGACACCCAGGCGGTGTTACGCCAGCAAACCGCGCTCCAGCTGTTTATGCCTATCGGCCACGCTATTCTTGCCGCCTGGGAAAGCAGCGATATCGACGATCCGCTTGCCGGGCTGCACGCAACCTTTGGTGATTTGCTGAACCAGAAACCCACCCGTAACGTGATGGGTTATCTGCAACAGGCCATTGATCACGCCCTGCCTGCGGGCTCGGGGGAATTTGATCTGTTCGCAGTGCCGCTGCACGTGAATTTCCGCGAAATGCAGGATGCGATGCTGGCAGGCCAGTTTACGCTGGCAGCCCCGCTCCATGCCGTTTGCGAAGCCATTTCACATTACAGCTGCGATATTTTGCTGATCACGGGCCGCCCGGGCTGCCTGCCGGGTGTTCAGGCGTTGATTCGCCACCTGCAACCTGTGCCGGTCAACCGCATTGTCTGGCTGGATAAGTATCAGGTACATGAATGGTATCCGTTCAGCCAGCAGGGGCGTATTGGCAACCCGAAATCCACCGCTGCAGTGGGCGCGATGCTGTGTAGCCTGGCGCTTGACCTGCGCTTGCCACGCTTTAATTTCAAAGCCGCGGACATTGGTGCGTACTCCACCGTGCGGTATCTGGGTGTGCTGGATAATACAGTGAACACTCTGCGCGAGGAAAACGTCTGGTATCAGGATATCGACCTCGACAAACCGGGGGCGAAACTGGACGCTCGCCTGCATTTCCCGTTGCGCGGAAATGTGACCCTGGGCTTCCGTCAGCTGGCGAACGCACGCTGGCCGGCAACACCGCTGTACACCCTGAGCATCAACTCTGCCGAGCTGGCAAAAGCCATTGCCGGAGATGGCGTGCTGAATGTGCGTCTGAAACTTCGCGGCGGGAGTAAGCACGAAGGGCCTGAGTCCTTTGAGCTTAGCGACGCCTGGCTCCAGGATGGCACCCCGGTTCCGGCTGATGCCTTAACGTTTAAACTGAATACCCTGGCCGATCGCCGTCATAGCGGAAGCCACTACTGGATCGACAGCGGGAGCGTATACCTGAAATGACTGCGATGACTGCCACCACTCAGGCCATAATCGAGTGGATTAACGACACGCGCCAGCACGCTCCTGTTCTGGATAACGATGCTGACGCACTTCTGGCACGGGTCAATGCCGCCCAGGCGCGCGAGCAGGCTATCGATCGTGCGCTGGCAAGCCGCAGCAGTATCGGGCTTTACGGGCATTCTCAGGCGGCAAAAGCGCATCTGCTGGCCTCTCTGTGCGGTAGCGGCAACGCCCGCCTGAATGTCGTTCCGGGGCAACGCACCTTCGATTATTTTTCCCATATCAACCCTGGTCATGCGCTGACCAATATGGCCGTGCGTTTCACCCGAGAAAGCCGCGATATCGCCGATGAGGCGTTTCCGCTGCGTCTGAGTCTGGTGACTGAGGCAGAGCTGGTACAGCTGTTTATTGCCCGCACCACGCTGCATCCGCAGATCCGCCCGGTTGATAAATCCGTGATTGAAACGCGCCTGGAAAAATGGCGCGCACTTCGCCAGCCTCAGGGCGTGCCGGGTATTACCACTCAGGAAGTGGGTGCCATTGCACGCTTCTGGCAAAGCACGGTGCCAGGCGCTAAACAACAAATGGATGATGCGCTCTGGCATCAGTTTGCCCTTCTGGTGCCATCTCTTGATTTAAGCACCCGCGCAAGCGTCTGGTCATTGCTGTGGGGCGAGCAACAAGAGCTGACCCAGCAGTGGCTGAAGCTGGCTCATGTCCTGCATCAGACCAGCCATGCCAGCGAGCTTGCCGCACCACTTAGCCTGCTGGTGGATAACTTCGGTCTGCCGAGCGAAGGTTTTCTGACTCACGGCGCGTTGACGTCACCGGAGTCACAGGAAACACTGCTTCACCCGCTTAACAACGGTGAGATGCTCAACGCCATCAGTATTCCCGTAGACGTGCTCGCCTTCCTGACCCGCGAACTGGTGCTCCCGGTTGAAAACGCAGTTCTGGATAACGTGGATATCATTGATATTCCGGCGTTCTCAGACTGCAGTAGCCCGCTGTTAACCCAGGCAAAATGTTTGTGGCTGCTGGAACATTATCGCCAGCAGCTCCAGCCGGACGTGCTGGTGATATGTAACGCCACAGCGCAACATGAGCAGACGGCAAAAACCGCAAAAGTGCTTCTTAACTGGGTTAAGGATACGCAGCCGTCCGTTGATTCCGCCCTGCCGGGGCTGGTCTGGGCGATCACCCCGCATGATGCCCGTTTTACCACCAAACAAAACCTCGACGAAGCAGTCCAGCAATTGCTTGGCAAACCAGGCCAGCGCTGGGGCACATTACAGGCGCTGGACAGCCACAGTATGCAGCGCGTGGTTGAGTGGTTGTCTCAGGCAACGCTCCCAGCACAGCGTCAGACCCGTCTTCGCACCCTGAAAACGCTGTTGCAGCAGGAGGTATCCGCCCTGATGCAAAGCTATCTGGCACCTGTAACGCTGGAGCCAGGCGCAAGACGTGCTCAGGCTGAAAACATGGTACGAATGCTCCAGGCCAGTGCAGCCCGCCACGGCGAGTTGCTGGAAGGCCTTCTTCCACCGCTGAAAGCCTTCGAAACGCTGTTAGCGGTTCAGCAACCGCGTGAGGAGCAGGTCAACGGGTTGTTTACCGATGTAATTGACCTGTTCGCAGAAAATGCCCAGGAGAATAGCAGCCCGTTTCAGACAAAAGACAAAGCGAGACTTGCACACAAGGTGTGGATCAATCACCTGCGCCAGTGGAGCCGGAATGAAGCGGCTGCCACCCGTTTAGGCCTGGAGCCAGCGGTGTTACAACAAATTGCGGATGTCCTGGTTACCAGCAGCTACCGTCTGGATCTGGCGCAACAACTTCAGCGTATTGTCGAAGCAGATAAAAGCAGTGCGGCGCAGTTACATGCCGTGATGGGGAACTTCATCGGCTGGCTTGGTTACGAGCAGACACCTGTTACAGACCGCCCTGCCAGCCGCGTGCGCAAAGGCCAGCCTATCTTTGTCACCCCGGTGGTTAACAGCGCGACTCCGCGCCTGACGCATCTGGGTGAACAACCTGTTCACGCTGCAACCGTCTACGTTTACGACTGGCTGGTTGCGCTGTACAGCCGGGCGACCGAGAACATCGATTATCAGGGTCCGTACGATGTCCAGCCCAGCGCCCGCCAGGCCTTACAGGCTATATTGCGCTAGCCTTTGTCAGCCCGCAGTCATGCGGGCTGCTATTTACCCATCATGCAATCAGATAACGCCAGAGCCAGCGCCGAAGGGTTTTCCCACGACATCGAGTGCCCCGCCGCAGGGATGATTTTCACCGCAACACCTTTCCCTTTGAGCGAATCCACATCTTTATCAGGCAGTGAGTGTTCCCCAAAAATAAGCGTAATTGGGCAGGTTAATGACAGGAACTGCGCTTCCCAGTCAGGGCTGGTGCCCTCAACCAGACTTGTGGCACCACGCCACACCGCAAAAGGCGCGTTACTTCGCAGGCTACCTGCCCATGCAGAGGTTTCTGCGGCAAGTAACTGATCATATCCGTGTGCAACAAATTGCGGTTCAGACTGCGCGGCAATACCGCGGCTGAACATGCCGCCACCGGCATGAAAATTAGGCTCAGAGACGATTAAACCGTTGAGACGTGTCTGCATCAACACCGCGGTTTCGATGGCAATGCTGCCGCCCATACTGTGCCCGTAAAGCCAGAAGGTCTTGATACCAACATTATCCAGCAATTCAGCCACCACCCTGGCCTGATCGCCCGTCTGATAGCTGTAGTGCTCAGGTTTATCGCTGTATCCACTGCCGGGGAGATCGATAAGAATGGCTCTGCGCGCACCAAAATTCGGGTCACAGACAACACGCGGATATTCATAGGACGAAGCGCACCCCAGGCCGTGGATAAACACGACGGGATCACCAGAACCTGGGAGGTCTTGCCAGCGCACACTGCAACCCGCGCGCCGAGAGTAGAAACTGTTCATGAGCACTCCTTTTCGATGTACTGTTTATTTATACAGGCATCGGTGGCGGAATGCTATGTTCATCTTTTAAAACTGGAAGCGTGCTTCAGAAAAGCGATATCAGCAGCGCGACAGGAAAGCTCATCGGCCAGGTAGAACCCACGAGGAAAGCGCTCAGCAGGCGGATGCGTTTACGGTCTTTAGACAGGAACCAGGTAATGAACGCGCTGATGGTTGCCATGATTGCGTAAAAAACCAACATTTTTTGATACAACGTCATCCCGCTTACCCAAACTGTCAAAAATAACCGCACGCAATATGCGTCATATGTTGATACAGATCAAGTTTTTTCGTTACACAATAACCACTTAAAGATAACGGGTAATAACAATTAGGTATTTTGCGTTACATCTCATGAGGATGGGAGATCACCTTTTTTGATAACATGCATTATAAATGCACTTTTTGATAAATTCTCACTCGCAGAAAGCGCTCTAATAAAGCCAGGCTTTAAAGGGAGGAAACATGCTACGCATTCCGCAAAGTTGTATTCATACCCGTTCCACCCCTTTCTGGAACAAAGAGACTGCCCCCGCAGGGATTTTTCAGCGTCATCTTGATAAGGGCACACGCCCGGGCGTCTACCCTCGCCTGTCCGTTTTGCAGGGTGCAGTCCGTTATTTGGGCTATGCTGACGAATTCACACCAGAACCGGATAGCGAACTCATTATTCACGCAGGCCACTTCGGTGTCTTCCCCCCGGAACGCTGGCACCATATCGAGGTGATGAGCGACGACACCCTGTTCAATATCGACTTTTTTGTCGAGCCTGAAGTGCTGAAGTCTCTTTAAGTGTCTGACACTGATAAGGAAACCATTATGCTACGTATTCCTGAGAATTTTGTTCATACCCGCGCAACACCGTTCTGGAACCAGGAGACGGCACCAAAAGCGCTCTTCACTCATCACAATACGAAAGCAGGTGTGTACGGCCGTTTGTCTGTGATGCAGGGCGCCGTGCGCTATTTCGGCTTCGCGGATGGCAACGCCACTGAACCCGATCTGGAGCTGGTGATTGAAGCCGGTTCATTTGGTATTTCCCCGCCCGAAAAATGGCATCGCATCGAACTGTTGACCGACGATACCTGGTTTAATATCGACTTTTTCGCCGACCCGGATGTCACCCTCCAGGGTGCGGGCATCGGAAAAGTGGTTAACACGCATAAGGAGTAACATCATGGGCAAAGCAACCTATACCGTCACGGTCACCAATAATAGCAACGGTGTCTCGGTGGACTATGAAACGCAAGCCCCGATGGAGCTGTTGATTCCGGATGTCGCCGCAGAAGTGGTTAAAGAGCTGGTGAATACCGTACGTGCTTACGATACGGAAAATGAGCACGAAGTGTGCGGCTGGTAGTGTGTTGGCCGGGTGAATAGCCCGGCCAGATTTTCGTCGCGTTATTTAATACCCGCACCGTTAAATTTACCGTACAGCGCCGGTAACCATTTTTTCATGATGGCAAAAATGAACCATGACAAAATAAAGGCTGAAACCAGATTCACCGTTGATACTTTCACCCCCTTCGATTCAAGCCAGGGAACAATGAAATAAAGCAGGAATGGATGGATGAGATAAATACCCAATGAAAAATCTCGCCCTGCTCTGGAAATCTGGTTTTCTTTGGTTGCGGTATTCGCGCAAATCGCCAGCAGAGCCACTGCTACAGGTACGCTGAACAGAGGGAATTGCCTTTCACGTGCATACCCGTCAATGACCCACTGGCACAGTGGAACCTCAAGCATCATCAGCATTATCCCCACAATGAACAGAGTCCATGCCATTGTGTTGCTTATCTTACTCAGTAAACCCTCTTTAGCGAGAAGGTATCCCATGTACACCAGCGGAATACCCAACAGGCTTCTGAACACATAGAACATGTAGTTTCGTTCCGCCGGGATGTTAAACGCCTGCCCAATATCACTGAGCCAGTACCCGGCTAAAAGCAACAGTGCAATCACCAGCCCGGTTGCTGTTTTTACATTTTTAGTCAAGTAATTGGTGAGCATTACCCCTGACATAAGTGCGGTGATGAACCACAAATGGAAAAAGGTTCCTGACCGTAAGGTGTCAAACGAAAAAACACGGATAAATAGCGTCGTAATATCGCTATTAACACTGAGGTAGATAATCGGAACGTACAGCAGTGATGAATAAAATAAAATACCGAATAATTTATTCAGTTTTTTGCCAACATCGATGTTTCCCACGCTCCCCATTAAATACCCGGAGGCCAAAAAGAAAAACGGGACGGCCCAGCGTGACGCCGCACGGAATAAGTCAGCATGTGCCGGCGACATTTCAGGGTAAGATCCTGAATGCACGACGATAACAAAGAAGCTCGCAAAAAACTTAGCGAAGTCTAAGGTGTTGTTTCTCATTAAAAAGTGCCAGCCTGAAAGTTTCCAGGATCATACCATTCAAGCTGGCACCCATCTACAGCCCGGCCGTAATACAACACGTAAAATCCCGAATATCAGACTTTTAGTGTTTAATCATGACGTGGCGCACGACCGTGTAATCCTCCAGTCCATACACCGACATATCTTTCCCGTAGCCTGACAGCTTCATCCCCCCGTGCGGCATTTCGCTGACCAGCATAAAGTGGGTGTTGACCCAGGTGCAGCCATACTGCAAACGGGCGCTGAGACGGTGAGCGCGACCCACGTCCTTAGTCCACACGGATGAAGCCAGACCATACCGGGAGTCGTTCGCCCAGGCCAGCACCTGCGCTTCGTCGTCAAATTCGGTCACGCTGACGACCGGGCCAAACACCTCCTGTTGCACAATCGCGTCTTCCTGTTTTGCCCCCGCCAGCAGGGTTGGCTGGAAATAATATCCTGCCCCCTCTTTTTTACTACCGCCGGTCACAACGCGGATGTGGCTCTGGGATTTTGCCTCGTCCACCGCCTTACAGACACGTGACAGATGCGCAGCCGAGCTCAGCGGGCCAAGCTCTGTAGATTCATCCTCCGGGGCGCCCATATTCAGGGTGGCAACTGCGGCACCGAGTTTTTCCACCAGCGCGGCGTAAATGCCCTTCTGAGCATAGATGCGGCAGGCGGCAGTGCAGTCCTGCCCGGCGTTGTAAAAACCAAAGGTACGCACGCCCTCCACGACAGCATCCAGGTCGGCATCATCAAAAACGATCACCGGTGCTTTGCCGCCCAGTTCCATATGAGTGCGCTTAATCGACGATGCCGTGTGGCCGATGATATGTTCCCCAGTGGCAATTGAGCCGGTCAGCGACACCATGCGCACCTTTTCATGCCCGGTCAGCGGATCACCCACGGTTTTGCCACGCCCGAACAGCACGTTAAGGACGCCTGCCGGGAAGATGTCTTTTGCCAGTTCAGCCAGCTTAAGCGCCGTCAGCGGGGTGATTTCCGAGGGTTTGATCACCACACAGTTTCCTGCCGCCAGTGCAGGTGCCAGTTTCCATGCGGCCATCATCAGCGGGTAGTTCCACGGTGCAATAGAGGCAACGACACCAACCGGGTCACGACGGATCATTGAGGTGTGGCCATCAAGATACTCTCCGGCGGCCAGCCCGTTCAGGCAGCGCGCCGCACCGGCAAAGAAGCGGAACACGTCAACCACCACCGGGATCTCATCCCCCGCCACACAGTGCAGCGGCTTCCCGCAGTTAAGGGATTCCAGCTGAGCGAAGGTTTCGGCATGTTCTTCAATAACGTCAGCAAGTTTCAGCAAACACTCTGAACGGGTTTTCGGGGTGGTCTGTCCCCATTCAGCAAAAGCACGATCGGCCGCCTGCACGGCAGCATCAACCTGTGCGGCAGAGGCTTCAGCGATTTCCAGCAGTACCTCTCCGGTGGCAGGATTAAACACGGGCTGTTTCTCGCCTTCGCCCGTAATCAGTTCACCATTAATGAGCAGTTGATTTTGCATAGCGTTATCCTGTTGAAATCGAAGTTATTTCCCGCTGCCGGCTATATTTTCGCCGTCGCGGGTTAGCCACCAGGCTCCCAGAATAGGAATGGTTGTCACCAGCATCACCAACAGTGCGACAACGTTGGTAACCGGTACGTCACGCGGACGCCCAAGCTGGTTCAACAACCACAGCGGTAACGTGCGCTCGTGTCCCGCCGTAAATGTCGTGACGATGATTTCGTCAAACGACAGCGCAAACGCCAGCATCCCCCCCGCCAGCAGCGCCGACCCAAGATTGGGCAGCACCACATAACGGAAGGTTTGCCAGCCATCTGCGCCTAAATCCATCGACGCTTCCACCAGACTCCAGGAGGTGCGCCGGAAACGGGCAATCACGTTGTTAAAGACCACCACCACACAGAAAGTGGCGTGCCCGACAACAATAGTGAAAAAGCCCGGTTCAAGATTGATGGTTTTAAATGCGGTCAACAGCGCCAGGCCGGTAATGATCCCCGGTAACGCTATTGGCAGCAGCAGTAACAGCGAGATGGCATTTTTGCCAAAAAACTCACTGCGCCATAACGCCGCAGCAGCAAGCGTGCCAAGTATCAGGGCGATACCCGTCGATAACGCCGCAATCTGAAGTGACAACGTCACAGAATCGATGATATCCCCACGCGCAGCCGCGATGCTAAACCACTTCAGCGTTAGCCCCTTCGGGGGAAAGCTAAACGCAGCATCTTCGGTATTAAACGCATAGGTTGCGATGATAAGCAGCGGGAAGTGCAGGAATATAACCCCGCCCCAGGCTGCCACTTTCAGGAACAATGGTGCGCGTTCAGAGTGCATCGAACGCTCCCAGACGTTTCACGAACGCCAGATAGAGTGAAATAAGAACAATAGGAACCAGCGTGAACGCGGCCGCCATTGGCATATTGCCAATCGCCCCTTGCTGGGAATAGACCATATTGCCAATAAAGTAGCCCGGAGGCCCCACCAGTTGCGGCACGATAAAATCACCTAGCGTCAGTGAGAAGGTGAAAATCGACCCGGCGGCGATGCCCGGGATCGCCAGCGGCAACACCACATAACGGAAGGTCTGCCGCGGGCGGGCACCCAGATCGGCAGACGCCTGCAATAAAGAAGCAGGTAACCGTTCCAGCGCCGCCTGCACCGGCAGGATCATAAACGGCAGCCAGATGTAAACGAACACCAGAAAACGCCCAAGCCCGGAGGTCGAAAGCGTATTGCCGCCAATTGCAGGCAGCGTGAGGATCGAAGTTAAAATCGGCTCCAGCCCCATATGGCTTAGAAACCACTGCGCCACCCCGTCTTTCGCCAGCAGCAACGTCCACGCGTAGGCCTTCACGATGTAGCTCGCCCACATCGGCAGCATCACGGCGATATAGAAAAACGCCTTCCACTTACCGCTGGTATAACGGGCCATATACCAGGCCATCGGGAACGCCAGCACTGCGCTGGCAAGGGTGACCGCGATCGCCATGACCAGCGTCCGCACAATGATGTCATAGTTGGCCGGGTTGAAAAGTGCCAGGATGTTCGCAAAAGTGAGATCCGGCGTAACCGACATGGTGAAGTCGTCAAAGGTATAAAACCCCTGCCAGAGCAACGTCAGGAGCGATCCCAGATAGACGATACCAAACCACATCAACGGCGCAATCAGGAGCAGGAATAGCCCGAGCGACGGTTTGCGCCAGAACAGCGCGGTGATGCGGCTTAACCTGCCGTGGTGTGACGGAGTATGTGAAACGCTCATATCCATTTCACCTCTCCTCATGCAGCAGGACCATAGCCTCGCGCGACCACGATGCCAGTACCTGCTGCCCCGGCTCCACGCCCGCAGGCACCGTTGCACCACTAAGATTTGCCTGGCTCACCAGCAGTTTTTCACCGTCGGCCAGTTTGAGTTCAAAACGCGTTGCCGCCCCCTGATACTGCACTGCCTGTACCACGCCCTGCACCTGCACTTCACCGCTTTCATTCAGGCGAATATGTTCCGGGCGTAGCGAATACATGCCTTCCATGCCGCAAACGCGGTGCGCGATCCCGGCATCAAATACGTTTGAGGTGCCGACAAAACTCGCCACAAATGGCGTGCGTGGGCGCATGTACAGCTCACGCGGAGTATCGACCTGCTCGATACGGCCGTTATTGAAGACCGCCACCCGGTCAGACATCGACAGGGCTTCGCCTTGATCGTGGGTGACGAAAATAAAGGTGATGCCCAGCTCTTGCTGGAGCTTTTTGAGCTCAAACTGCATCTGTTCGCGCAATTTAAGATCGAGCGCGCCTAAAGGTTCATCCAGTAGCAGCACGCGCGGTTCATTGACCAGCGCGCGCGCAATCGCCACGCGCTGACGCTGCCCGCCGGACAGTTGCGAAGGTTTACGGGTGACGGCAAAACTCAACCCGACCTTGTCCAGCGCTTCCCGCGCCTGAGCATGGCGTTTTTTCTTATCGACACCTTTGACCATCAGCCCGTAGGCGACGTTATCGAGAATAGACATATGCGGGAACAGCGCGTAATCCTGGAACACCGTGTTCACATCGCGCTCCCACGGGGGCAGTTCGCTGGCCTCTTTACCGAAGATTTTTATCACACCACCGCTTAACTGCTCGAACCCTGCGATCAGGCGCAGGCAGGTGGTTTTGCCGGAGCCCGAAGGCCCCAGCATGGAGAAAAATTCCCCGTCACGGATACCAATGGTGACTCCATCCACCGCCCGTACGTCACCGTACAGACGGGAAACATCATTGAACTCTACTGCGTACGTCATGTTCTGCTCCCGGGCGATTAACGGCCACCCATGATGGCGATGTAATCCTGCGTCCAGCGGCTGTACGAAACATATTTGCCCCCTTCTGCAATCGGCGTTTTCCAGAACATAATTTTGTCGAAGTAGTTATAGCCGTTGGTTTCGCAGCCTTTGTCGCCCAGCAGCGTACTGGCCTTACAGCCTTCAGCAACAACCGGTAATGAGCCAAACCATGCCGCCAGATCTCCCTGCAATTTTGGCGTCAGCGACCAGTTCATCCATTTGTAGGCGCACATCGGGTGTTTAGCTTCAGCATGAAGCATGGTGGTGTCTGCCCATCCGGTCACACCCTCTTTCGGGAAGACGGTGGCGACAGGCTGGTTATCTGCTTTGAGGGCGTTCGCCTGGTATGGCCAGGCGCTGGAGGCCACCACGCCTTCGTTTTTGAAGTCGCTCATCTGAACGGTGGTGTCATGCCAGTAGCGGTGGATAAGCGCATGTTGATCGCGCAGCACTTTGAGGACCGCGGCATACTGTTTTTCCGTTAACTGGTATGGGTCGGTTATCCCCAGTGCCGGCTGGGTGGCTTTCACAAACAGCGCCGCATCAGCGATGTAAATCGGACCGTCATAGGCTTGTACGCGGCCCTGGTTGGTTTTGCCGTCCGGCAGGTCTTGTTTTACGAAAACCACGCTCCAGCTATCCGGCGGCGTCGGGAAGGTTTTGGTGTTGTACATCAGCAGGTTCGGCCCCCACTGATACGGCGTGCCGTAAACCTTACCGCCCACGTTAAACCACGCCCCTTTAACGATGCGCGGGTCGATAGTTTTCCAGTTGGGGATCAAATCCGGATTAATCGGCTGAACGCGTTTACCCGCAATCAGACGCAATGACGCATCACCTGAAGCAGTCACAAGGTCATAACCGCCTTTTGCCATCAGGCTGACCATTTCATCGGAAGTGGCGGCGGTTTTGACATTCACCGCGCAGCCGGTGTCCTTTTCGAATTGCGTTACCCAGTCATAGTTTTTATCGGTCTGACCGCGCTCGATATACCCCGGCCAGGCAATAATATCCAGTCGACCTTCCCCTTCGCCAATCGCCTTTGGTGGCTCAGCGGCTTGCGCTGTCATGATAGTCATACCGAGCGCGCACAGGCTGCTGCGGGCAAATTTTTTGCTCATTAGATTTACTCCTGTCGCAATGAAATTTGGCGGCAGCCGTGCCGTAAAAATATCTCCCTAATTAAACGTAGACCGCGCAAATGGGCCGCACCCTGCGGCTTAAGGAAATTTCATCAGGTTGTGACCGAGGGCGCATTCCCCGTTAACTGGATTATAGACAAGGGGTTAGCGCTGAGAGGCGGGATGCAGATTTCCTATGATGCAAAAGAAAAAGCACCGCGGGATATTCGCAGTGCTTTATCTGAGATAAGGATTGTTTATTTTTGCGCGGACATTACTCCACGGAAATCTGGCGATAATTATTATTCCATCAGCGCACTTATTAATTTCCCTAACTGACTGACCGCCTGTTCCTCACGCTCGCCCCACGCCCAGGAGGTATTAAAACGGAAGAACGGGGTCCAGGCGTCAGAGGTTGAAAACATTTTGCCCGGCGCGATGCTGATATGGTGCTCCAGCGCTTTTTCGCTCAGCAACCCGGCATCCAGCGGCGCAGGCAGCTCCAGCCATAAGAAGTAGCCGCTGTCGTTATGATGGATTTTCACTCCCGCTGGCATATGGCGCAAAAGCGACTGCCACGCCAGCTGTTTACGTTCGGCCAGGGTGCGCCGCAGGCGGCGAAGATGGGCGTCATAGCGTTTTGTCGCCAGATAATCTACCAGCGCCAGTTGCATGGGTGAACTGGTGGATAGCGTGCTCATCAGCTGTAACTGCTGAATGCGTCGGGCATGTTTCCCGGCGGCCACCCAGCCGATACGAAATCCAGCCACCAGACATTTTGAAAATGACGAGCAGTGCAGCGTCATGTCCTGGGTGTCCCACGCTTTAGCCGGAAGCGGTTTTTCACGGCCAAAATAGAGCTCGCTGTAAACGTCATCTTCAATCAGGGTGACGTTGTGTCGGGTCAGCAGCGCCACTAAATGCGCTTTTTTCTCCGCGCTTAGCGTAAACCCAAGCGGGTTCTGGCTGTTGGTCATCAGCCAGCAGGCTTTGACCGGATACTCGTTCAGCGCATGTTCAAGCGCGTTCAGATCGATCCCTTCGCGGACGTCAGTGGCAATGGACAGCGCTTTTAATTTCAGGCGTTCGAGCGCCTGAAGCGCGCCGTAAAAACAGGGGTTTTCGACAATCACCCAGTCGCCAGGCTCGGTCACCGCCTGCAAACTGAGGTTGAGCGCCTCAAGCGCCCCGGCGGTGATGACAATTTCTTCCGGCGAGATGTTCATCCCCTGCTGAGCATAACGGCGGGCAATGGCATGACGTAAATCGACGTTACCCGGCGGCAGGTTTTCAATCACGCTCATGGCGGTGGCGGTTTTACTGACATTAGCAAGTGAGCGGTTGAGCTGCTGGAGCGGGAAAAGCCGGGGATCAGGAAACGCCGAAGCAAATGGCACCACAGAAGGATCGCGGCTGGCCTGCAACACGTCGAAGATATAGGTGTTGATATCCACCACTTCATCACGCATCACCTGGGCCGGTGGCGAAGGCTGTTGTGTGGTCGGGCGCGAGGCAACGTAATAGCCCGACTGCGGTCTTGCGACAATCCTTCCCTGGCTTTCCAGCATCTGATAGGCATGGCCAACGGTCATGAAACTCATGCCGCTGCTCGCAACCTGCTCACGCAGCGAAGGCAGCTTATCGCCTGGCAGCCATGCGCCAAGCTCAATTTGCGAGATAATTTGTTGCGCCAGACGCTGGTATTTTTTCATCAGATTCTCCTTACTGACCAACAGTGTATATCAGAAGAAGAAAAAGAGAAGATTTTGCTAACTGTTATGGTTTAACGATGTAATTACTTGCGGAACTCAGTCACTGCGCTTTGGGCAAAGCGGGCAGCAGCTAAATGATCGAGCGTAATCATCGACGATTTGCAGAAAATGCATTTCGCACCATGTGGATTTTTTTCCGACACATCAAAAACTGAAGTGCGGTACTGCGAGCCATGGCAGCATGGGCAGCGGAAATGGATATAAGAAGTCATAAGATTCTCCTGTAAACGTAAAAAACGTAAATTGCTAATGGGCCATTCAGGCGATAGTGGTATGAAACAAAACTTATCGGAGTGTAGAAAAAGACCCAAGAGAGGCTGCGGAGAGGCACAACGTGATGAGAACTGCTTTATAAAACTACGTCAGATATTTATTTGAAATCAAAACCAGAGAGACATTAACGCACGTCGATGACCATAAAGCAAGCGAATTAATAAATAAAATGCATAAGAATAATCTTTTTATAATCCATGGAATTATGTCTTTCCAGTTGATACCCCCAGGCAAAACCAGCTATATCAGATGCCGAAAAAACATGCCTTTAGCAAACTGTTATACATAAATTTCATTTTTCTGCGTCTGATACTGCGCTCCGCGACCCCATACCATAACAGCACACCGTTTGACATTGAGGCTGTGCATGTTTGGTTTAGATGCTTTTCATCTTGCGAGGATACAATTCGCGTTTACCGTATCCTTTCACATTATTTTCCCGGCGATCACCATTGGCCTGGCGAGCTACCTTGCCGTGCTGGAAGGGCTGTGGCTGAAAACGAAAAACCCGGTCTGGCGTTCGCTTTACCATTTCTGGTCAAAAATCTTTGCCGTTAACTTTGGCATGGGGGTTGTTTCAGGCCTGGTGATGGCCTACCAGTTCGGCACCAACTGGAGCGGATTCTCCCAGTTCGCCGGGAGTATTACCGGCCCCCTGCTCACCTACGAAGTATTGACCGCATTTTTCCTGGAAGCGGGTTTCCTCGGGGTGATGCTGTTCGGCTGGAACAAAGTTGGGCCGGGGCTGCACTTCTTTTCAACCTGTATGGTGGCGCTCGGCACGATCATCTCAACCTTCTGGATCCTGGCTTCGAACAGCTGGATGCAAACCCCGCAGGGTTATGAAATCGTCAACGGGCAGGTTGTGCCCGTCGACTGGTTTGCGGTGGTGTTTAACCCTTCCTTCCCGTATCGCCTGCTGCACATGTCGATAGCGGCATTCCTGAGCAGCGCGCTCTTTGTCGGCGCGTCTGCGGCCTGGCATCTCCTGCGAGGTAACAATACGCCCGCTATCCGCGCCATGTTCTCGATGGCGCTGTGGATGACCCTGATTGTTGCCCCCATTCAGGCGATGATTGGCGATATGCACGGTCTGAATACCCTTAAACATCAGCCAGCGAAAATCGCCGCTATTGAAGGCCACTGGGAAAACCCGCCTGGCGAGCCGACACCATTATTACTGTTTGGCCTGCCGGATATGGAGCAGGAGCGCACGCGTTTTGGGCTTGAGATCCCGGCCCTGGGCAGCCTGATCCTCACGCACAGCCTGGATAAACAAGTTCCGGCGCTGAAAGAGTTCCCGAAAGAAGATCGCCCTAACGCCACCATCGTGTTCTGGTCTTTCCGCATTATGGCCGGGCTGGGCATGTTGATGCTGCTGCTCGGAGTAGTGGCCGTATGGCTGCGTTACAAAAAGCGCGTTTATTCTTCACGCCCCTTCCTGTGGTTTGCCCTGCTGATGGGACCGTCCGGGCTGATTGCCATTCTGGCTGGCTGGGTGACTACCGAAGTGGGTCGCCAGCCGTGGGTGGTGTACGGATTACAGCGCACAAAAGATGCCGTATCGGCGCATGGCGATTTGCATATGAGCGTCAGTTTGCTGGCGTTCTTTGTGGTCTACACCTCCGTCTTTGGCGTGGGGTACAGCTATATGGTGCGGCTGATTAAGAAAGGCCCTCAGGCGCACGAAACTTTTGCCACAGAATCCGATGGCCGCCCTGCGCGCCCGCTTTCTGCCGTTACTGAACTGAAGGAGAAACCATAATGGGTATCGATCTTTCCGTTATCTGGTTTGTCATCATCGTTTTCGCCACGCTGATGTATATCGTGATGGACGGCTTTGATCTGGGAATTGGCATTCTGTTCCCGGCAACGCAAAACGCCGACGATCGCGATGTGATGGTCAACAGCGTTGCGCCGGTCTGGGATGGCAACGAAACCTGGCTGGTGCTTGGCGGCGCAGCGTTGTTTGGCGCTTTCCCGCTGGCCTATGCGGTGATTATTGATGCCCTGACCATTCCGCTGACATTAATGCTGATCGGACTTATATTCCGCGGCGTTGCCTTTGAGTTTCGTTTTAAGGCCACGCCCGCGCACCGTCCTTTCTGGGATAAAGCCTTTATTGGTGGGTCGATTCTGGCAACCTTCACCCAGGGCGTGACGGTGGGTGCGGTGATCAATGGGTTTTCGGTAACCGGGCGCACTTACACGGGCGGGCCATTCGACTGGTTTACGGCGTTTAATCTGTTCTGCGGCTTGGGTCTGGTGGTGGCGTATGCTCTGCTCGGTTCAACATGGCTGGTGATGAAAAGTGAGAACGCCCTTCAGCAGCAGATGCGCCAGGTGTCAAAGCGCCTGCTGCTGGTGCTGCTGGTGATTATCGCTGTGATCAGTGCCTGGACTCCACTGACGCACTCTGCCATTGCCGCGCGCTGGTTTACGCTGCCGAACCTGTTTTTCCTGCTGCCTGTGCCGGTACTGGTTGTGGTGTTTAGTCTGTTCCAGTGGCGCAGCCTGAATAACCCGGCGAGTCATAATCTGCCGTTTGTTCTGACGCTGGGGCTGATTTTTCTCGGCTTTAGCGGGCTTGGGATCAGCATCTGGCCGCACATTATTCCGCCATCGATTACCCTGTGGCAGGCCGCAGCACCAGCGCAAAGTCAGGGCTTTATGCTGGTGGGGGCGTTGCTGATTATTCCGGTTATTTTGGTCTACACATTCTGGAGCTACTACGTCTTTCGCGGAAAAGTACAGCATGGGGAGGGTTATCACTGATGCAACAACCGGTCTGGAAACGCCTGATGTGGCTAGCTCTCATCTGGGGTGGCAGCGTGCTGGCTCTGGCGGGAGTGAGTATGGTCTTTCGCCTGCTGATGGCTGCCGCGGGATTTAAATCTCACTAACCGACAAACCGGGCTGCATCACGCGGCCCGGTGTCTTCTCGCACTTTCAGATAAACCCCATTAACTCACGCAGGAGTATCGTTACACTGTAATTGATTCACAGAATTTATAGTTTGAGAAGAAATATGAAAAAGCTCGTTGCGTTAAGTTTGTTCAGCCTGGTGCTCGCCGGCTGCGTTAATCCCGGTAAAGCATCCGTTCAGGCAGATCAACTCCAGAACCATCGTTTCATTCTGGAAAATGTAGACGGCAAAGCCGTGGCTACCACCGCAACGCGGCCTGAAATTAGCTTCAGTGGTGCGCAGTCAGATATTAGTCTGATCAAAAACATTACCGTTTCCGGCGTGATGTGTAATCGCTTTAGCGGCGAGGGGAAATTGTCCGAAGGCGAGCTTAAGGTTAAGACGCTGGCCATGACCCGCAAATTATGTACTGAGCCGCAGCTTAACGAGCTGGATCAGGCGATCGGCAATATGCTGCGCAAAGGGGCGCAGGTCGACCTGACTGAAGACCAGTTAACGCTGGCAACGGCGGAGAAAACGCTGACCTTTAAACGGGCAGAGTAATCAGTAGTTTCCGCAGGTTCCTACGGCAAGCGACTGTTCACTGCACCGTTTGCCGTTTGGCAGTGCGCACATCCCGATCACAGAGCCGTCAAGCTGACGGGCAACGGATAGCGAGCCGCCAATCATCGCGCAATTGGCCTGACCTGAGCTGGTCATTGCCGCTTTCATCCCCGGCGTAACGTGTGCGGCAGTCGCTTGCTGCACAGGTTCACTGCTACAGGCCGACAACAATAATGCGGCACACCCCACCCATAATGCTGAACGCATATTTTTTTCCCCATCAACGGTAACGAAACCTAAGCATAATAGGCATCCCACCGCGTTGCGTCGAGAGCCAGAATGCGTATTTATGCACTCTGGAAACAAATGCTCACGTTTTTTTTGCCAAAAAGTTGATCTACTCATTGATGCAGAGAATACCGAGGACACAAAAGCGAAAATCGAAAAACCCGACCTTTGCTAAAATAAGGGAATAATTATCAGGACCCGTAGCGGTTTCACGGGTCCCCTTTTTTGCGCAATGTAAGGGTGTCGTCTTATGCAAACTATTGACGGTAATGGTGCTGTCGCGTCAGTCGCGTTCCGCACCAGCGAAGTTATCGCCATCTACCCAATTACACCAAGTTCAACGATGGCTGAACAGGCCGATGCCTGGGCGGGAAACGGGTTAAAAAACGTCTGGGGCGATGTTCCCAGAGTGGTAGAAATGCAGTCAGAAGCCGGGGCCATCGCTGCCGTGCATGGCGCACTTCAGACCGGCGCCCTGTCTACGTCGTTCACCTCCTCCCAGGGCTTGCTGTTGATGATCCCGACGCTGTATAAGCTGGCAGGACAACTGACTCCCTTTGTATTGCACGTGGCGGCGCGCACCGTTGCCACGCACGCGCTCTCTATTTTTGGCGATCACTCTGACGTCATGGCCGTACGCCAGACCGGCTGCGCCATGCTATGTGCCAGCAGCGTTCAGGAAGCCCAGGACTTCGCGCTGATTTCCCATATCGCCACCCTCAAGAGCCGCGTACCGTTTATTCATTTCTTTGATGGTTTCCGCACCTCGCATGAAATCAACAAAATCGTTCCCCTGGCGGATGACACTATCCTGAACCTGCTGCCGCAGGCAGAGATCGACGCCCATCGCGCCCGCGCCCTGAACCCGGAACATCCGGTTATTCGCGGCACGTCTGCCAACCCGGACACCTACTTCCAGTCACGTGAAGCGACAAACCCGTGGTACAACGCCGTTTACGACCACGTTGAACAGGCGATGAACGACTTTGCCACCGCGACCGGGCGTGAATACAAACCGTTTGAATACTACGGCCACCCGCAGGCAGAACGCGTTATAGTGCTGATGGGGTCGGCAATTGGCACCTGTGAAGAGGTGGTGGACGAACTTCTGACCCGTGGCGAAAAAGTCGGTGTACTGAAGGTACGTCTCTATCGCCCGTTCTCGGCAAAACACCTGCTCTCTGCCCTGCCGGAAAGCGCCCGTAGCGTTGCCGTGCTCGACCGTACCAAAGAGCCTGGCGCACATGCCGAGCCGTTGTATCTGGACGTGATGACCGCCCTGGCGGAAGCCTTCAACAGCGGAGAGCGCGAAACCTTACCGCGTGTCATTGGCGGCCGTTACGGTCTTTCCTCCAAAGAGTTTGGCCCGGACTGCGTGTTCGCGGTGTTTAATGAACTGGCTGAAGCGAAGCCAAAACCGCGCTTTACGGTCGGCATTTATGATGACGTCACCAACCTTTCGCTGGTGTTACCGGAAAACACGCTGCCATCAAAAGCGAAGCTTGAAGCACTGTTCTACGGCTTAGGCAGTGACGGTAGCGTCTCGGCAACCAAGAACAACATTAAGATCATCGGTAACTCGACGCCGTGGTATGCGCAGGGTTATTTCGTGTATGACTCGAAAAAAGCCGGTGGGCTGACCGTTTCTCACCTGCGCGTCAGTGAACACCCGATCCGTTCGGCGTACCTGGTGTCGCAGGCAGATTTTGTCGGCTGCCATCAGTTGCAGTTTATCGATAAATACCAGATGGCCGAACGCCTGAAACCTGGCGGTATTTTCCTGCTTAATACGCCGTACAGCGCAGATGAAGTCTGGTCGCGCCTGCCGCAGGAAGTGCAGGCAGTTCTTAATCAGAAAAAAGCCCGCTTCTTTGTGGTCAACGCGGCCAAAATTGCCCGTGAGTGCGGGCTTGCTGCGCGTATTAACACCGTCATGCAGATGGCCTTCTTCCACCTGACCAACATCCTGCCGGGCGACAGCGCGCTGGCGGAGCTGCAGGGTGCGATTGCCAAAAGCTACAGCAGCAAAGGTCAGGAACTGGTTGAACGTAACTGGCAGGCGCTGGCGCTGGCGCGCGAATCCCTGTTCGAAGTACCTTTACAGCAGGTGAATGCCACCAGCCCGAACCGTCCGCCCGTGGTCTCTGACGCGGCTCCTGACTTCGTTAAAACCGTTACCGCTGCAATGCTGGCTGGCCTGGGTGATGCCCTTCCTGTTTCGGCGTTGCCGCCAGACGGGACCTGGCCGATGGGTACCACCCGCTGGGAAAAACGCAACATTGCCGAAGAGATCCCCATCTGGAAAGAAGAACTGTGTACGCAGTGTAACCACTGCGTTGCTGCCTGTCCGCACTCTGCCATTCGCGCCAAAGTGGTGTCACCGGAAGCGATGGAAAATGCACCGACCAGCCTGCACTCGCTGGATGTAAAATCCCGCGATATGCGCGGGCAGAAATATGTTCTCCAGGTCGCACCGGAAGATTGCACCGGCTGTAACTTGTGCGTGGAAGTTTGCCCGGCGAAAGATCGTCAGGATCCTGAAATTAAAGCCATCAATATGATGTCGCGTCTGGAGCACGTGGAAGAGGAGAAAGTGAATTATGACTTCTTCCTGGATCTGCCAGAAATCGATCGCAGCAAACTGGAACGTATCGACATCCGTACTTCGCAGCTGATCACCCCGCTGTTTGAGTACTCCGGTGCCTGTTCTGGCTGCGGTGAAACACCGTACATCAAACTGCTGACCCAGTTGTACGGTGACCGCATGTTGATTGCCAATGCCACCGGCTGTTCATCTATTTACGGGGGCAACCTGCCATCAACACCGTACACCACTGATGCCAACGGGCGCGGCCCGGCTTGGGCGAACTCCCTGTTTGAAGACAACGCCGAGTTCGGCCTGGGCTTCCGTCTGACGGTCGATCAGCATCGTGCCCGCGTGATGCGCCTGCTGGAGCAGTTTACCGATAAAATACCGGCGGATCTGAACGACGCCCTGCGCGCTGACGCGACGCCAGAAGTGCGCCGCGAGCAGGTGGCGGCGCTGCGTAGTGCGCTCCAGGGCGTTGACGGCGCAGAACAGTTGCTGACCGATGCCGATGCGCTGGTTGAGAAATCTATCTGGCTGATTGGTGGTGACGGCTGGGCTTATGATATTGGCTTCGGCGGCCTGGATCATGTGCTGAGCCTGACCGAAAACGTCAATATTCTGGTGCTTGATACGCAGTGTTATTCCAATACCGGTGGCCAGGCCTCAAAAGCTACCCCGCTGGGTGCGGTCACGAAGTTTGGTGAGCACGGGAAACGCAAAGCGCGTAAAGATCTGGGCGTCAGCATGATGATGTACGGCCATGTCTATGTCGCACAGATTTCGCTGGGGGCTCAGCTTAACCAGACGGTGAAAGCCATTCAGGAAGCGGAGGCCTATCCAGGCCCATCGCTGATTATCGCCTACAGCCCTTGTGAAGAGCATGGTTACGATCTGGCGCTCAGCCACGATCAGATGCGCCAGCTCACCGCCACCGGGTTCTGGCCGCTGTATCGCTTCGATCCGCGTCGTGCTGATGAAGGCAAATTGCCTCTGGCGCTGGATTCGCGTCCACCGTCAGATGCGCTGGCCGAGACATTAATGCAGGAACAGCGTTTCCGTCGCCTGAATGCGCAGCAACCTGAGGTAGCTGAGCAGCTCTGGAAAGATGCGGCCGCCGACCTGCAAAAACGCTATGACTTCCTGGCCCAGATGGCAGGTAAAGCGGAAAAATCCACCAACGAATAATCACTCAAGCCCGGCATGTCCGGGCTTTTTTTTATTCTGAGCAAAAAAATGCCCGATGCATTCGCATCGGGCGTATTCAGTTTATTTCCGAAAACTCTTTATTTAAGTAAAAAGGATTCACCGAAATAATGAATGAATATCTTAAAGGCATATAACAACGTAGAGCCTACCCTCTTTCCCGCCACATTAATAATTTTTATTCCGTATGTTTTACACAGATATATTCATGAGGGTTATCATCATTTCAACTGCATTATTCTGTTGATGTTTTACTTAATTGGTAACAATTATATTTTATAACTCTCATATCGGAGTGATCTAGCATGGGACATCTTTCCAGTCAGGAAAGTTCAATCAGTAATTAAATAAAAACAACTGCAAAGGAATATCACAATGCAAAGAAAAGTACTGGCTCTTATGATTCCGGCCCTGTTAATGGCTGGCGCAGCGAATGCAGCTGAAATTTACAACAAAGATGGCAACAAATTAGATCTGTACGGAAAAGTAGATGGTCTGCACTACTTCTCTGACGATAAAGGCGCTGATGGCGATCAGACCTACATGCGTCTGGGCTTCAAAGGTGAAACCCAGATCAACAACATGATGACCGGCTACGCACAGTGGGAATACAACGTTCAGGCTAACAATACTGAAGGCTCTGACAACCAGTCCTGGACGCGTCTGGCGTTCGCTGGTGTGAAAGTTGGCGATTACGGTTCATTTGACTACGGTCGTAACTACGGCGTGCTGTACGACGTGGAAGGCTGGACCGATATGCTGCCAGAGTTTGGTGGCGACTCTTACACCAAAGCGGACAACTTCATGACTGGCCGTGCTAACGGTGTTGCGACCTACCGTAATACCGACTTCTACGGCCTGGTGCAGGGTCTGAACTTTGCCTTGCAGTACCAGGGCAAAAATGAAAGCGCCAACAACAACCAGGAAGGGACAAACAACGGTCGCGATACGCGTCATGAGAACGGCGACGGTTTCGGTATCTCCACCACCTATGATTTCGGCATGGGCTTCAGCGCCGGTGCAGCTTACGCCTCTTCTGACCGTTCAAACGATCAGGTTCGCTACACAACTGCGGGCGGCGATAAAGCCGATGCCTGGACTGCTGGCCTGAAATATGATGCCAACAATATTTACCTGGCAACTATGTATTCCGAAACCCGTAATATGACCCCATACGGTGACAAAGAATACGCGGTTGCTAACAAAACGCAGAACTTCGAAATCACTGCGCAATACCAGTTTGATTTCGGTCTGCGTCCGGCCATTTCTTACCTGCAATCCAAAGGTAAAGATCTGGCTAATGGCGAAGGTGATAAAGATCTGGTTAAATATGCTGACGTAGGTGCTACCTATTACTTCAACAAAAACATGTCTACCTATGTTGATTATAAAATCAACCTGCTGGACGAAGACGACGCATTCTACAAAAACAACGGTATCGGTACGGATGATATCGTAGCGTTAGGCCTGGTTTACCAGTTCTAATTCTTATGGCCCGCGTGCAAGCGCGGGCTATTAATTTATTACCGAAATCTGTTTAACTGAAATTACACACCCCATCCTCATTACCCTTTCTTATTTCGCCTGATGTCTGATTCTTTGCATAACTGATTTGAATTTACTTATTGCGCCCTGTACCTGTAATGGTGGATGATGAATCTCCCCGTTACGCCGTCAGGGAGAGTCCATCATGAACCACCATCCAGTCAGATCATCACGCATCTCATCGATTGCCTACGACGAAAACAGTGCCACCCTCGAGATACGGTTTCACGATCGCTCTGCTTTCCAGTATCAACGTGTCCCCGCTCGCATTTTTCGGGATTTCCTGAGCGTAGTGTCCAAAGGTCGCTTTTATGACGGCGTCGTTAAAGGTAAGTTTAAAGAGGTCAAAGTATATTGAGCTGGACCTTTCAGCATGAATAAGGACATTCGCATTGTTTAGTCGTATCTCCGTGGTTGTGCTCGCCCTCCTCGCACTGCTGTGGATGGCGTTGATTTTCGATATTGGCGGTATCGTTAGCCATCTTGGCGACTTTCTGAACCATTTAGACAGCTATTAATCCACTCTTACCTCCTCAATCCATTGTTGATGAACATCCCGGCGGTCGTCGCATCGCCTGAGGTGAATGTTGCACAACCGGACAACTGGTCTATGCTCAAAAAGTTCATGCCTGCCGGTTAGCTGGCTGCCTGAAAAATAATGATAATTTCGTGTTATCGGGTGGTAGGTATGAATAAGAGAGTGCTCGCATTTCTGACGTGTGTGGTATCGCTTTTCACCTTCTGTTCTTTTGCGGCAGAACCGCGTCAGGAGCCAACTGACCAGGAGCAAGCCCGCACGGTATATATTTTCCATCATCCCATTGTTATGCTTCAGGCGAAATTCGGGCTCACTACGCCAGAAGAGCGCGTGCTCCGCATCCGCAACACGCTGCGCCATTTCGAACATGCGGATCTTCTCGACCCCCTGAAAATCGTCCCTGTTACCCGCTATAACCAGCCAGGAAGACTGTTCGTGATGAATGGCAAACCTGTCATGCTGCTGACGCAGGCGGATCTGGATGAGGGGGACGATCTGACTCTGGACCAGGCTGCACAACGCGTACTGGTGCGTCTGGAAGCACAACGCACTGCACTGCGCGATCAATTCAATACCGGCTGGCTTGCCCTTTCTGCGGTTAAGACGGTTGCAGGTCTGGCTGTGTTTCTGCTCGTTGGCTATGGCGCGTGGCGCTCGTGGCGCCGGGTGCGACAATATTATCGCCGCCAGATTGCTGAAAACCGGGGCTGGATCCCCAAAAGCTGGCGCCGTTATACGGGGGCAATTGAAGCGCGTCTGTATGGCTTACTGATGATATTGCTGGGGATTGTGGCTTTTTACATCTGGTTAAGCTGGGCACTAAGTTTGTTCCCCTGGACGCGGGTCTGGGCCACGTCGCTGGGTGACTGGTCACTGCGTGTCATCCGCCAGATAGCCCTGTCTATCGTCTCTGCATTGCCTGGCCTGATGATTGTTTTGATTATTTTCATCATCACCGCCTTTATTCTGAAGTTGCTTAAAATGGTGCTCCGCCAGGTTGAAGCTGGTCGTTTACAGTTTCCGGGGCTTCACCCTGAGACCGTCGGGGCGACCCGTAAACTTATCTCCGTAATGGTGTGGTTATTTGCCCTTTCCGCCGCTTACCCTTTCCTGCCCGGCGCAAATTCGCTGGCCTTTAAAGGCATTAGCGTCTTCTTTGGCCTGATGTTAACGCTCGGCTCGGCTGGCGTGATGAATCACGCCATGAGTGGCCTGGTCCTCATTTATTCAAGAGCCCTGAGAAAAGGAGATATCATTCGGGTGGCAGATAACGAAGGCGAAGTCAGCGAAATCGGGATGCTCGCGACGAAAATTATCACGCGCGAAGATTACGTGGTGACGGTGCCCAATGCCGTTGTGGTGAGTGGCAAGATTGTTAACCTCAGTGCGCAAAATAAAGATGGCAGCATCAACTTAACCGTCGGTGTGACAATTGGATACGACACCCCGTGGCGCCAGGTTCACGCCATGCTTGAGCTGGCAGCCAAGCGGGCAAACTGTGTCGACCTCACGCACCCGCCGCTGGTACGCCAGCTGGAACTGATGGACTGGTACATAGCCTACGAGCTCCAGGTGAGATTGTTGCCCGGGCAGTCGCTGGCCATCGCGCGCAATGCGTTGTACAGCAACATTCAGGATGTGTTCAATGAATTCAACGTTCAGATCATGTCGCCGAATTTTGTTATGCAGCCCGAAGGGAACATTATGGTCGCGCAAGAAAACTGGTATGCCGCCCCCGCCGCGCCGCCCACGCGTGAAGGGTAATGCGGCATAGCCAGGAGTATCAAAAAGTACCTTCTGTTTCTGCGCCTGCGCTGCGCAAAGCGCGTTAAAAGCCGACTACGCTTTATCAAGTACCGATGCCAGATCAAACGCCGCTGTAAAACGTGCTGGAATTCGTCGCCGGAATCCGTACCATACGCGACATACTTTTGCCTGCTGGCTTTTATCCGCTGGCGCTAACCCCTCTTTCATTGTGAGCCAGATGGGGCATGACAACGCGCAAATGGTTTATGACGTCTGCAATGCGTAGATTAAAGAATTGAATAAATGCCCTTTTTGGTTCCAAAGGTAGTAATAAATGCAACAAAATCAAGACATTAACAAAAAAGAACAATACAACCTGAACAAATTACAAAAACGTCTTCGCCGTAACGTGGGCGAAGCGATTGCTGACTTCAATATGATTGAAGAAGGCGATCGCATCATGGTCTGTCTCTCCGGGGGGAAAGACAGTTACACCATGCTGGAGATCCTGCGCAACCTTCAGCAGAGCGCACCGGTGAAGTTTTCACTGGTGGCAGTCAACCTCGACCAGAAACAGCCGGGTTTCCCGGAGCATATTCTTCCTGAATATCTGGAGAATCTGGGCGTCGAGTATAAAATCGTCGAAGAAAACACCTACGGTATCGTGAAAGAGAAGATCCCTGAGGGCAAAACCACCTGCTCCCTGTGCTCTCGTCTGCGCCGCGGCATTCTTTACCGTACGGCAACCGAACTGGGCGCAACCAAAATTGCGCTGGGCCATCACCGCGATGACATCCTGCAAACGCTGTTCCTGAACATGTTCTACGGCGGCAAAATGAAAGGGATGCCACCAAAACTGATGAGCGATGACGGAAAGCACATCGTTATCCGCCCTCTCGCATACTGCCGTGAGAAGGACATCGAGCGTTTCTCACAGGCGAAAGGCTTCCCAATCATCCCTTGCAACCTGTGTGGTTCGCAGCCAAACCTGCAACGTCAGGTGATTGGCGACATGCTGCGTGACTGGGACAAACGCTATCCGGGTCGTATCGAAACCATGTTCAGCGCCATGCAGAACGTTGTGCCTTCGCATCTGGCGGACGTAGAGCTGTTTGACTTTAAAGGGATTAACCACGACTCAGAAGTGGTAAACGGCGGCGATCTGGCATTTGATCGTGAAGAGATCCCGATGCAGCCGACTGGCTGGCAACCGGAAGAAGATGACGCCCAGCTCGATGAACTGCGTCTGAACGTCGTTGAAGTGAAGTAATCCGTTAGCGTCCCGAACTGACTTCGGGACGCTACCTTCCTGCCGCTTACTTAAGCAGGCGAACCCGGCAGGCTTTGCCTTTAATTTTACCGTTCTGCAACTGTTTCCAGGCTTTCTGCGCCACCGACTGACGAACAGCAACATAGACATGTGCCGGATGCACGGCAATCTTCCCGATATCTGCCCCGTCCAGACCAATATCCCCGGTCAATGCCCCCAACACATCACCCGGACGCATTTTGGCTTTTTTACCGCCATCAATGCACAGGGTCTCCATTTCGGCGTCCAGCGGCACAACGCTGACATTACCCGGCGCGCTGACCCAGTTCAGCTTCAGCTGCAACATTTCAGACAGAATATTGGCACGCTGTGCCTCTTCCGGTGCGCAGAAACTGATTGCCAGGCCGCTGTTCCCGGCGCGGGCGGTACGTCCGATGCGGTGTACATGCACTTCAGGATCCCAGGCCAGCTCAAAGTTAACTACCAGCTCCAGCGATTTGATATCCAGACCACGTGCCGCAACGTCGGTTGCCACCAGAACGCGCGCACTGCCATTGGCAAAACGGACCAGGGTTTGATCGCGGTCGCGCTGCTCAAGATCGCCATGCAGCGACAACGCACTCTGCCCGGCGGCATTCAGCGCATCGCATACGGACTGACAATCTTTTTTGGTATTACAGAACACCACGCAGGATGCAGGTTTATGCTGGCTCAGCAGCTTTTGCAGCAGCGGGATTTTGCCCTGCTGCGAGGTTTCGAAGAACTGTTGCTCAATGGCAGGCAACGCATCGACGGTATCAATCTCGATGGTTAATGGTTTTTTCTGTACCCGTCCGCTGATTGCCGCAATGGCTTCAGGCCATGTCGCAGAAAACAGCAGCGTCTGACGATCGGCAGGTGCAAAGCGGATAACTTCGTCGATGGCGTCGCTAAAGCCCATATCCAGCATTCGGTCGGCTTCATCCATCACCAGCGTTTGCAGCGCATCAAGGGATACGGTGCCTTTTTGCAGGTGATCCAGTAAACGCCCCGGAGTTGCCACAATAATGTGTGGAGCGTGCTGGAGCGAATCGCGCTGGGCGCCGAATGGCTGTCCACCGCACAGCGTCAGAATTTTGGTATTTGGCTGAAAACGCGCCAGTCGACGCAGCTCACCGGCGACTTGATCCGCCAGTTCACGGGTCGGGCACAGCACTAAAGACTGGGTCTTAAAAAGTGCGACATCTATATGCTGCAACAGCCCAAGACCAAATGCAGCCGTTTTTCCACTGCCCGTTTTTGCCTGTACGCGTACATCACGGCCTTCAAGAATGGCGGGCAGCGCAGCCGCCTGAACAGGGGTCATAGTGAGGTAACCCAACTCGTTAAGGTTATCGAGTTGGGCAGCAGGCAGAACATTCAGGGTAGAAAATGCGGTCACAATATACTCTCGCGGTCATCTTTGCAGTCAGATGGCGCGTATCCTCGCAGATCTCGGGGTTTGATGCGACATTTTAATCGGTTCTTCATCGGGTGGTGGGTCTGGCATTGGCTGCGGACGCGGGATGGGGTCCGGCATCGGTACAGGATCGTTAGGTTCAGGACCAATCGGAATGGAATTTAATCGTTGAAGAGTGGGCAGGATGCTCATCTTTCCCTCCTGGTTTGGGCGTTCTCCCTTTTTAGGGTAGACGCTGAAGAACAGGAGGCAAAAAAAAGCCGACTAATAAGTCGGCGTCGTACGAATCAATTGTGCTATGCAGTAATTCAAAAAAGGAAGTAAGACAATATGGAGCGCAACGCCCATCGCTTGACGTTGCATTCACCTGCGGGAGTAATATTGCACCTTACGGGGTATGTGTTTATTGACTTCGCTCAAATAAAATAGCGTTTTGAGGCACTCATCGAAGCGAAAAAACGTAATTTTACAACCATTTACTACGATGCAACCACCACGCAACACCACCTATCAAAACGACTAACATGACGCAAAATGTAATGAATCCGTACCGGTAGGCACCACCGGGGATCCCGCCCAGGTTCACACCAAACAGCCCGGTCAGGAAGGTGCTCGGCAAAAAAACCATCGCCATCAGCGACATCGTATAGGTTCTTCTCGCCAGGGATTCTTGCATCACCTGTGCGATTTCATCGGCCATCACCGCCGTTCTGGCGATACAGGAGTCAATCTCGTCCAGGCCTCGCCCTAACCTGTCGGCGATATCCTGCATCCTGCGGCGCTGATCATCGTTCATCCAGTTAAGGCGCTCGCTGGCCAGACGCGCATAGACATCGCGCTGGGGCGTCATGTAGCGGCGCATCACAATCAACTGCTTACGCAACAGCGCGAGAAAACCGCGCGGGGGGATCTGTTGATCGAGCAAATTATCTTCCAGGTCGATAATTTTATCGTGCAGTTCCTCGATAAACTCGCTGGCGTGATCGGTCAGGGCGTCGCAAACATCCACCAGCCATCCGCCGCAATCCGCCGGCCCGGTACCCTCTTTCAGATCGTTGACCACATCATCCAGCGCCAGCACTTTACGCTGACGTGTAGAGACAATCATGCGTTCATCCATATACACACGCATCGCCACCAGCTGGTCGGGGCGTTCATCAGTACTGCCGTTAATGCAGCGCAGCGTAATCAGCGTGCCTTCACCCATCCTGCTGACTCGCGGACGCAGGCTCTCTCCCGAAAGCGCATCCCGCACATTGTTCGGTAAGAGTGGGGTTGTGGCCAGCCACTGAGCGCTATCCGGGTGGGTGTAGTTCAGGTGCAGCCAGCAAGGATGTTGATTGTCGATGTCATCACCGTTTTCCAGCGGCCTCGCGCCGCCACGACCATCGAGCAGCCACGCAAAAACCGCGTCAGGCACGTTCACCTCAGACCCTTTAATGCTATCCACAGCACCTCCACCTTTTTGACTCTTTGGTTGTCAGTCTAGCTTTCACTTAACGTTAAGCAATAAATATGTCCAGCATCGCGCTGAATTAGCTCAGGAATTGCACATTATCCTTCAGGTTTCAGTAGACAGGTACAGGTAAATCGTTAGAGTTAATGAAATGCTGCCGTTTTGATCTAAATGTATCCCGGAGTGAGCTGGTGACAACAAAAAAGCCCTGTGCTGCATTCGATTTTCGCCTGGCGGAAATGCGCGCAATTGCCATCAAAACCAGCATGACCTGGTTCCTGTGGGTGAACATTTTATTCTCGTTGTTCCTGCTGGGACGGCGCTATTTTTCTACGGTTGATACCTTAACCGCACCGCTTAATCCCGCCGGATTGCTGGAAACCATGATGGTTATCGACCTGACTCTTTCGGCCGGGGTTTTGTTTATCCTGCGTATGGCGCCACTCCAGAACGCATCCTGGCTCCGGGATCTGGCAAAAGGGGTGGTCGTCGGGATAAGCCTTTGCTGGTCGGTCTGTTTTTACGTGCTAATCGCCAGCGGAGACATGCGTTTAATTTTTCCGTTTGCGGCCCTGCTGCTTTTTACGGCGCTGATTTCGCTCTATTTCGACCCCAAAGTGTTGTTGAGCTTTATCGCGCCGGTGTGGCTAACCATCCTGATCACCAGCCTTTTTCATCCCTCCAACCTTACCGTGCTGAACGCGCTGTTGTGGATACTGCTGGCCGGGATGATTGAATCCGGCCGCCGGATCCTCAACAGCTGGTTTATCCTTGCACTACGTCGGGAGCAGGAAAATGCGGAACTTATTCAACAACTGGGGCAGCTTGCCAGCAAAGACCCGTTAACCGGTATCGCAAACCGCCGCACATTTGAAACGCGCATGGATCAGGAAATTATCAGCCACCAGCGTGAAGGCACCGAATTCGGGTTGATTATGCTCGATGTCGATCATTTCAAGCTCTACAACGACTACTATGGCCACCAGGGCGGTGACCGCTGCCTGATTATGATTGCCCGCATACTTGAAAGCGTCACACAGGATAACCACGGCGTGGTCGGACGCTTTGGTGGGGAAGAGTTTATCGTGTTATTGCCCGATCCCGGTCAGTTGCAGAGCACAGCGGCGGCGATAGCCAGTACGCTGCAATCCCAGGCACAGGCTCATGCCCTTTCCCCGGTCAACCCTCTCGTGACAGTAAGCCAGGGGTTAGCGACATGGGAAGTTGGGCAAACGGCCCAGTCGGTGATTGCCCGGGCTGACAAGGCGCTCTACAGCGCAAAGCAGCAAGGACGAAATCGCTGGGTGCAGGCGTAAAAAAAAGAGCCCGGGAACCAGGCTCTTTTTTACCCTCAGAGGGAGTGTTTAGCGTGCTGCGCAAACATCAGGGAATGGTGATGTGGCGATGCGTTCTGCGGTTTCTGGAAACCTTCTTCAAGCCTGAAATTGCGCGTCCGTGCCTGCAATTCAATGACCTGATTCTTCAGAACATCTGACGAACCGCTCAGCTCTTCCACCATCGCAACGTTACTCTGGGTAACCCGTTCAAGCTCAGAAAGCGCCAGCGTTATTTGCGAGATCCCTTTCTCCTGCTCTGATGTCGATGAAGAGATATCATCCATCAGCCTGCTGACCTCGCCCGAACCCGCCACGATTTCATGCATGTTTTTTTCCGCCTGAGAGACTACGGTTACGCCCTGCGTGACGTTTGAGCTGGTTTCGTCGATCAGGGATTTTATGTTTTTCGCCGCTTCTGCACTGCGATGCGCCAGATTTCTGACCTCACCCGCCACCACGGCGAAACCTTTACCGTGTTCACCTGCGCGAGCCGCTTCAACGGCGGCATTCAGGGCCAGGATATTGGTCTGGAACGCAATACCGTCAATCATTGTGATGATTTCTTTCATTTGTTGGGCACATTCGGTGATGGATTGCATATTGTGGGCAACCTGCCCCATCAACTCCCCGCCCTTACGCGCCTGCAACGTGGCGGCATTCGCCTGTTCACTGGCTAAACGGGTGTTATCGGCGTTGTTTTTCGTGCTGGCGGCCATCTGTTCCATACTGGCCGCGGTTTGCACCAGCGAGGCTGACTGCTGTTCTGTTTTCACAGAAAGCTGTGCGCTTCGCTCAGAAAGCTGCCCGGACAAGGTCATGGCTGATTCGGAGGATGCCCGAATTTCCCGCACCAGCGTTGCAATGTTGCTCGATAAGGTATTAATGCCCGGGATCAGACGCCCGGCACAGTTATTGCCAAACTCGGGAATAGAGACGGCAAGATTGCCCGACATCACTTCTTCAATACTTTTTTTCACAGTGTTGATGGGCGTCACAAGATATTTTGTCATGTAGGCCCAAAGTAGAAATAATGCGATTAAATTAACAACAGTTACAGAAATAAAAAGAGTTGTGCTGCGAGATAACAAAGCAATCAAACCATCAATTAACAAAAAAACGCTCACCAGAAAATAGATGATAAAAGTTCTGACACTAATATTTTTTAGCATGATTTTTCCCACTGCTTGATATTTTGGTCGGCCTTAAAATATATAGCATTGCCTCAGCACTTTTTCATCACTATCCCGCAACTCCAGGTGTTTCGCATTTTGCACCCCGTGATTTCACTTAAGTAGATACAAAATACCATATTATGATAAATGTTATGAACTTCATCCCGGCACACTGGTTTTTATGACATTTAAGCGATAGCATCTTCTTTTGTGAACTAATATGATCGCACTCATATTTTAAGGAACAGTATTGCTCTACAGGTTTTTGGTTTAGCAAAACTTAACTAATTAATAAAAGAATATATTATGTTCTTCGAAATGAGTAAAAAAAGTAATGCGCCTGGTCTTTTTTTTCGCGATTAATAACTAATATTGTTTGAACGAGTTCGCGGCTAGCTGATGCAGGGCGTCAGCAAGCGACCTCAGTCATCTTTTGGCGTGGGATTGCATAATGCTCAATGTATCGTGGGACCCAGTGTTAATTGCCATCTCCTTCCTGGTGGCGTTTATCGCCTCATTTGTTGCACTGGACAGCGCGGGTAAGATCCCCCTTTCCAGCCGCAAAGCCGCGTTATTCTGGCGGATTGCCGGAGGTGTAACTTTGGGTATCGGGGTCTGGTCAATGCACTTCATTGGCATGTTGTCGATGGAAATGCCGATGACCATGAGCTATGACCTGTGGCTTACACTCGCCTCACTGGGTGCTGCCGTTCTGGCTTCGACCATTGCTATCTATATTGCCGTCACCGCTAAAACCCTTTCCCCTTTCCGGCTGATCCTTGCCACGCTCATTCTGAGCGCAGGCGTGGCCTCCATGCACTATATCGGCATGGCCGCATTAATGCTTGAAGACGGTATTATCTGGGATCATCGTATTGTGCTGTTGTCCGTCGTGATTGCCGTTATCGCCTCCGGTGTTGCCCTGTGGTTAGCATTCCACCTGCGGGAACATCGCAAAGGTATCTTTATTAATCGCGTAATGGCCGCGCTGGTGATGGCCGTCGCGATTTGCGCCATGCACTACACCGGAATGAGCGCCGCCCATATTCATGAAATGGAGCAAACGCGGTCAGGCGGGGTCAGTGAGCTGGGACTGTCGATTTGGGTGTCAGTCACCACCCTGTGCCTGCTCGGTCTGATGCTTATTATCTCGCTGGTGGACTCCCACTGGCGTACAACCCGGCTGACGGACAATCTGCGCCAGCTTAACCGCCAGCTGGAGTTGCAGGCGCGTTTTGACACCCTCACCGGGCTTGCTAACCGGCATCAGATGGATATCCGCTTACAGGATTGCCTGCACAATTCATTACTGAATAAGAAACAATTTGCGCTGATCTTCTTCGATGTCGATCACTTCAGGCGGGTGAACGACACCTGGGGACATCAGGTGGGTGATGAGCTACTGATTAACGTTGCCCAGCGTATTACGGCCAGGCTGACACGCGAAATGACGCTGGCGAGACTGGGTGGCGATTCGTTTATGTTGCTGGTCCCGGAATGCGATGACGATAAATTAAACACCCTGCTTTCGACGCTGATTGAAGATATGCGCCGTCGCCAGCCCATCTGTGGGCACGCGCTGAGTACCACCCTCAGCGCAGGTGTTAGTCTCTATCCCCAACATGGTGAAACATTGCATGAGCTCAAGCTTAAGGCCGATGCAGCCATGCAGTACGTCAAGCAGGAAGGACGCAACGACTGGGCAGTTTACCGCCAGGAGATGTCCACCACCGCCCCGGCGGAGCCGGGTTTCTTGCAGGAGTTGTCCCAGGCACTCGAACGCGATCAGTTTGAGCTTTGGTATCAGCCAACCTATATCGCCGAAGAAAATACCATCCATGGTTTTGAGGCGCTTATTCGCTGGCGCCATCCGGAACAAGGTGTTTTACTGCCCAATGTGTTTTTACCTTCTCTTGAGCAGACCGGTTTAATTATTCCGGTGGGCAACTGGGCGATTGAAGCGGCGTGCCGTCAGCTCAATTTCTGGACGGAACAAGGCTTCAGTCAGTGGACGTTATCCTTTAACCTGTCGCCCATCCAGTTTGAGCAACAGGATATATTCCAGGTTGTTTCGTCCATGCTGGAAAAATACAATTTATCGCCATCCAGATTGATCCTTGAAGTCACCGAAAGCACCGCGCTCAAAAATCTCGATCGCAGTATTGAGTTACTCACCGCCTTTAACCATGCCGGCATAACGGTCTCCATCGATGACTTCGGCACAGGCTATTCAAACCTTTTGATGCTCAGCGTGCTTCCTGCGAAAGAACTTAAAATCGATAAAAGCTTTGTAAGCTCAATGCTGGAAAACGAGAAAAGCCGGAAACTGGTGGAAACCATTATTAATATCGCGCGCACGATGGAGATGAATGTCGTGGCCGAAGGCATTGAAACAGAACAACAACAGGCCGTTCTTACCGATTTAGGCTGTGATTTCCTGCAGGGTTTTCTTTTTTCTCGTCCGTTACCTGCGGAACAAGTCCCCTGGTTGTTGTTACAAAAAAAGTCTGACAAACAGATTATACCAATCGGTAAAATTCATACGGAATCCCCATTTGTTTCACAAAAAAATCATGCCTGATGTGGTGAAGTAGAGTATGTTTCAAAGAAGCCCACGCGAGTCAATTCCGTCGTGATCGTCAGGCACGCAGTGTCGATGGATAGGAATTCCCTATGCCGCTAACTTGCTTCGATGCACTGAATTACATCAAAACACCTGTCTGGCTGATTTCACCTGTCTCAGAACACATTATATTTGCAAACGCCGCCGCTACCGATGTTATGCGGACTAAAACAGTTTATGAAATGCGCACGGGGATCTATTCCGCAAACGCGCAATCCGCACTATCAATGTATGTTCCGGACCTCAAAGCCGACCAGGAAATAATCGAAATCTGGACGGTGTGGCGCAATGAACAAGTGTCAACGTTAACCTGCCGCCTGTCACTCACCCAGTGTGAGCCTCACGGTGATGTCATCATTTTTGAGGGGATTGCCCAGCAAACCGCATCGGGCCTTAAAGCCAGCCGCTCGGCAACCTATCAGCGAAAAAAACAGGGCTTTTACGCACGATTTTTCCTGACCAACAGCGCACCGATGCTGCTCATCGACCCGGCGCGGGATGGTCAAATTGTGGATGCTAACCTGGCGGCACTGAATTTTTACGGTTATCAGCACGACGAATTGTGCAGCAAACATACCTGGGAAATTAACACTCTCGGTCGTGACATCATGCCGGTAATGACAGAGATAGCGAGCCTGCCAGGGGGGCATAAACCGCTTAACTTTGTCCACCGACTCGCCGATGGCTCAACCCGCCATGTACAGACCTACGCCGGGCCAATTGAAATTTACGGCGATAAGCTGATGTTGTGCATCATTCACGATATTACAGAGCAAAAGCGGTTAGAACAGGAGCTGGAACATGCGGCCCTGCGAGATTCCATGACGGGTCTGCTTAATCGTCGGCAGTTTTACATCATCACCGAACAAACAAATCCTTCTCACCTGCCCGCTCAGGAGCAGTTCAGCCTGCTGCTGGTGGATACCGACCATTTTAAAAATATCAACGATGTCTTTGGCCATCTTAAAGGCGACGAAGTCCTGATATCCCTCTCCCGCACGCTGGAGGCCTGTAGCCGTAAAGACGACTTCGTTTTTCGCTGGGGCGGTGAAGAGTTTGTGATTTTGTTGCCCAGAACGTCGCTTGATGCCGCCATGCAGGTTGCCGAAACCATCCGCGCCGCCGTTGCGCGCATTACTATCCCCGGCCTTCCGCGTTTTACGGTCAGCATTGGCGTCGCGCGCCATAATCAGGGAGAGAGTATCGATGACCTGTTTAAACGGGTTGATGATGCGCTGTACCGCGCCAAAAACAACGGGCGCAATAAAGTGCTGGCTGCGTGAAACTGGAGTATTTAATCAAGCCTCGCTACAATGCCCACCTCGAAGAAACAGACTTCAGGTGGGTAGTATCCAGCAATGGGAAAGACAGAACTAATACTCATCTTAATTATTTTAAGCCTTATTATTTTTGGCTATTGGTTTATCTTCAGCGGTGAGATTTGGCAGCTTGTCGAATATTTTGAAAACAGCGTATACCCGTCCATCGAAGCTCCGTAACGCACGTTTAATCCTTTGTTTCACCTACCGAATTTGTCAGCTACACGCCAACTGAACAGACGCGTAATATACGCGCTGTTAGCCTCCGTGATGGCGGGTAACGAATCAATAAATCATTTGCTTATTTCGCCCGTTCTCTGACGGGCTTTTTTTATTTCTTTTTTACAAGCGGGACATTAATTTAGGTTAAGTCCCGCCCGGCATTAATTAGTGCTTCTCGATATACATCGTACGGCTGTAAGCAACATCTTCCGGGTTATTAACAGGATAGCCCTTAACCCACGGTTTGATCAGACGACCATTGGTGTACTGGTAAATCGGTGCAATTGGGGCTTTTTCGGCGAGGATCTTCTCGGCTTTATTGTAATCCACATTCCGCGCTTTCTCGGTTGTCTCAAGCGACGCCTGATTGATTATCTTATCGTACGCCGGATCGTTAAACCGGGAGATATTGCCGCTGTGCGTAGAGGTCAGTAGCGACAGGAAAGTGGATGGCTCATTGTAGTCCCCAACCCAGGATGCGCGGATCACGTCGAAATTCCCGGTGTTTCGGCTATCGATGTAGGTCTTCCACTCCTGGTTTTGCAGTTTGACGTCAACGCCCAGATTTTTCTTCCACATCGATGCCACAGCGATCGCGATCTTCTGATGATTCTCTGAGGTGTTGTACAGAAGATTCAAGGTCAGAGGGCGCTGAGGGCCATAACCAGCCGCCTGCAACAACATCTTCGCCTGCGCATTTAGCTCCTGCTGCGACATCTGTTCAAACACGGACGCTTCCGGAGTAAACCCGGCGGTCACGTCAGGCGTGAAATGCCAGGCAGGTTTCTCACCCGTGCCAAGTACTTTTTCTGCCATGATGCGGCGATCGATGGTCATACTCAGCGCCAGACGCACGCGGGCATCTGCTGTTGGCCCTTTTTGGGTATTAAAGGCGTAATAGTAAGTCCCGAGCTGAGGTGGGGTGTAAACCTGGCCAGGAATATCTTTCAGCAGTTTCTGGTACATGTTTTTCGGGAAAGATTCAGTGATATCAATATCACCGGCCAGGTAGCGCTTGGTCGCGGAAGACTCCTGATTAATAGGCACAAAGGTGACTTTTTTCAGTACCGTTTTCGCGTTATCCCAGTAGTGCGTATTAGGTTCAACAACCAGCTTTTCATTCACCACGCGGTCTTTCAGGACATAGGCACCGTTACCCACCAGAGCACCCGGGCGCGTCCACTCTTTCCCACTTTCAACATTGGCTTTTTGCACCGGATAAAACGCAAAGCTCGCCGTCAGGCTGGCAAACCACGGCAGCGGTTTATCCAGCTGTACGCGCAGGGTTTTATCATCGACGGCCGTTACGCCAAGCGTATCCGGCGCCGCTTTCCCGTCAATAATGGCCTGGGCATTGTTAATGCCCGCCAGGGCCGCAAACCAGGCGAAAGGCGATGTGGTTTTCGGGTCAACCAGACGCTGCCAGCTATAGACAAAATCCTGTGCGGTCACGGGGGAACCATCCGACCATTTTGCATTATCACGCAGGCTAAACGTCCAGACGCGGTTATCGTTACTCTGCCAGCGTGTCGCGACACCCGGCGCTAACTCCCCTTTTTCATTCTGATTGACCAGCCCTTCAAAGAGATCGCGAATCACCTGAATTTCGGGCAACCCCACGGCTTTTGCCGGATCAAGTGAGGCAGGTTCGTCTTTTATGTGACGTACAAGTTCCTGCTTTTGTGCCAGAACGGTTCCCTTCGGGATGTCCGCAGCATAAGAAAGTGAAGAAAGTCCGCACAGCCAGAGTGCAGAACAAAGCAGCGAAACAGGATGCTTCATGAGATCCCCTTAAGATGTCAGGTAAAACAGATGCGTAATTATTTGTTTCGAAACGGAGAAATGCAAATACCTTAAATCGGAAAGTTGATATCTGGCAATTTTCCGCAGCGACGGAAACTATTTGATTAACAGCGAGTTTTGCACAACACTGCCAGTAGAGACTTCTTTATCAGGATTTCCTATGTCAGTCACCCGACCAAGAACGGAACGTGGCGCTTTCCCGCCAGGAACCGAACATTATGGCCATTCATTTTTAGGCGCGCCCTTAATCTGGTTTCCCGCCCCGGAGGCCGACCGCAACAGCGGGCTAATCATCGCCGGTACGCATGGTGACGAGAACTCCTCAATTGTGACGTTATCCTGTGCGCTGCGTACCCTGGCGCCAGAATTACGCCGTCATCACGTCATTTTGACCGTCAACCCGGACGGTTGTCAGCTTGGGCTTCGGGCAAATGCGCGAGGCATCGACTTAAATCGTAATTTCCCGGCGGCAAACTGGCGCGCGGGTGAGACGGTCTATCGCTGGAACAGCTCCGCAGAAGAGCGTGACGTGGTGTTACTGACGGGGGAAAAACCAGGTTCAGAGCCGGAAACACACGCCCTGTGTCAGTTGATCCATCGATTACATCCGGCCTGGGTCGTCTCGTTTCACGACCCGCTTGCCTGTATCGAAGATCCCCACCACACCGCGCTCGGCCAGTGGCTGGCAGATGCCTTTGCCCTTCCGCTGGTCACAAGTGTGGGTTACGAGACGCCCGGCTCGTTCGGGAGCTGGTGCGCCGACCTGGGGTTACACTGCATCACCGCAGAGTTCCCCCCAATCTCATCCGACGAAGCGAGTGAAAAGTACCTTAAAGCGATGGTCGGACTTCTGCGCTGGCAACCTCAGAGATGAAGCGTGCCGGTGGTGAAATGCAGGGCTGGCGAGACGTCTACCGCCAGCCATGTCGGGCCATCCAGATCGGCAAAACTCACCTGCTGAACCAACGGTAACGCGGCGCTAATCGCCCGGGACGTACAGAGCATACAACCCAGCATCAGCGAGAAACCCTGAGCCCGCGCCTCTTTCGCCAGCGCCAGTGCTTCGGTTAGCCCACCCGTTTTATCGAGTTTAATGTTCACCATCTCATAACGGCCTTTTAGCCCGACAAGGCTTTCGCGGGTATGGCAACTTTCATCGGCGCATACGGGCAGCGGATGGATAAAGTTTTCCAGCGCGGCGTCATCCTTTGCCGGTAGCGGTTGTTCCAGCATGGCCACGCCCAGATCCGCCAGCAGCTGACAGCGGGCGGCCAGCCCTTCGCTATGCCAGGATTCGTTAGCATCGACAATCAGCGTGGCGTCCGGCACGGCTGCGCGAATTGCAACCATACGCTCGCTGATTAACCGGTCATCAAGCTTCACCTTTAATAAGGTTGCCCCGGAGGCAAACAGCGCTTTTGCGCTGGCGGCCATCTGTTCCGGCTCACCAATCACCACCGTTTGCGCGGTGACAACCGATGCCGGCAGCGTGATATCCAGAAGCGATGGTAAAGTGCGGTGCTGTTGTGCGGCCTCCAGGCTCCAGAGTGCACAATCAATGGCGTTACGTGCAGCTCCCGCCGCCAGGTGCTGTGGCAATGCTGCCCGGGTAAGCCCTTTTTGCAGCTCAGGCACCAGCGCCATAATCTGAGCCATCACCGAGGCAAGACTCTCTCCGTAACGCGGATACGGGGTACATTCCCCCACGCCTTTCACCCCGTCTTCTTCTATTTCAACCACCACAACGCAGGCTTCGCTGCGACTGCCGCGCGAAATAACGAACGGGGAATGCAATGGCCAGGCTTCTTCATAGACTTTCACGCTTCTCATTGACTGTCTCCTTTCGGCCCGGTGAGGCGATAAAATTGGTTTGCCGTGCTGTCCGCAGTTGGCATACACTAGCCCTGACGTTAACTATATGTAAACAGGAAGATATCTATGTCACAACTCGTTCATTTCCAGGGCAACCCGGTTGCTGTTGCAGGTTCCATTCCGCAGGCTGGTAGCAAAGCACAGGCATTCACTCTGGTGGCTAAAGATCTGTCTGACGTCACGCTGGGCCAGTTCGCAGGCAAACGTAAAGTCCTGAACATTTTCCCAAGCATCGATACCGGTGTTTGTGCCGCATCTGTGCGCAAATTCAACCAACTGGCAACTGAAATGGACAACACCGTTGTGCTGTGCATTTCTGCAGACCTGCCGTTTGCCCAGTCTCGCTTCTGCGGTGCAGAAGGCCTGAGCAACGTCATCACCCTTTCTACGCTGCGTAGCCCGGATTTCCTTGAGAAATACGGTGTGGGTATCTCTGAAGGCGCCCTGAAAGGCCTGGCAGCACGTGCAGTGCTGGTTATCGATGAGAATGACAACATCGTCTTCAGCGAACTGGTTAACGAAATCACCACCGAACCAGATTACACTGCTGCGCTGGACGTGCTGAAAGCATAATAAGTACTGAGCATTCTATACAGTGAATTCTAAACCTCGCCATGGCGAGGTTTTTTATTCCCCGAAAGCTGAATCGTTAAAGCATAAATGGGCGAATTTCACACTATTATTGAAAATAGATATTTTACATTCACCATTTTAGCGATCATATTCACATAAAGTCTGTTCAATTTTCACATTTTCTTCCTCAGTGAGACGGATCACATTCCCCTTTTCGCCAACACATTAGATTTGCTTACGAAATTAAATAATCGTTTCAGCAAGGGAGGGAAACATGAAAATAAAACTGGCTTTAACGCTTCTTTCGGTACTGGTTTCGGGTCATGTCGCGGCTAAAACCTGGGTGCTGACAAGCGCTGAAAGCAGCATGGAGAAAGGGAACTGGAAGATTTCCAGTGATGAGCTGAACGTTAAAGGTCAGACGTTCAGCATTGAGCAAAAACTCTTACATGGCGGTAAGCAGGAAGGCAGCAAAGTCATCATCATTAGCAGCAAAGATGGCCTGACAATTACCTTAAGCCCGACGCGCGGCATGAACCTGCTGCATGTTGAAGGTTTCGGCACCAGGCTGGGGTGGAATTCACCCGTTAAAGAGGTTGTTAACCCGGCGTATATCAATCTTGAAAGCCGTAACGGTCTTGGCTGGCTGGAAGGTTTCAATGAGATGATGGTCCGCTGTGGCTATGAGTGGACAGGCCACCCGGTCACTGCCGATGGGCAGATGTATACGCTGCACGGCAAGGCAGGAAATACACCGGCGTCGCAGGTTGAAGTAGAAGTTGCGGATGCCGCACCGCATGAAATACGTATTCGTGGTTTGATCAAAGAGAGCACGTTTAAAAAAGCGGATCTGCAAACCCTGACCGAACTACGCTACGTTCCTGGATCCAACCAGTTTAGTCTGCATGATGTTCTGACTAACCACGCAGATTATCCTCATGACTATCAGATTATTTATCACAGCAACTTCGGCACACCTGTCCTTGAAGAAGGCGCTCGTTTTCTTGCTCCGGCGGCGAGCGTGAGCCCATTCAATGACTACGCTAAAGCGGGTGTTAATGACTGGCAAACTTATGCCGGGCCGACAAAAGGCTTTGATGAGATGGTCTTTAACATCAAACCACTCGCGGACAATAATCACGAAACGCTCGCGGCAGTGGTCAATAAAGCCGGAGATAAAGGTGCATCAATTCAGTTTGATACCCGTCAGTTGCCCGTGCTGACTTTATGGAAAAACACCGACACACTAAAGCAGGGTTATGTCACGGGCATTGAGCCGGGCACCAGCTACGCCTACCCTGTCACGATTGAACGCGAACAGAAGCGGGTTAAGCAGCTGCAGCCCGGCGCCAGCACTCAGTTTGATCTGACCTATACGCTGCTTCACAGCGCGCAACAGGTGAAAGAGGTTGAAAACAGGATCGCGTCGATTCAGGGGGAGACAAAAGTCGCGGTTGATACCAGATCTCTGGCGAAGGAATAAGTTGTTGATGCCGGGATTTGTCAACAATTAAGCCGTAACATTGCTGTTACGGCTTTGGAAGTGAGGATTTTTTAACTTACCTGGATGCTTTTAACATCTCATCCGTTAAGGTAATCGAATCCAGCACGGTAAAGATTTTTGCACTTTCACTACTGCCATCAGCGGTAGCCGCATAAACTTTATCACCTGCTTTCAGTTTATTCACAGAGATGGTCTCAGAAGGCGACCAGTAACCCGTGTTCGGATACAGCAACGTGGAACAACTTTTGCCAGACTTCTTGAATTTCCCCTGGAACCAGGAGCCACAGAAATTGGTGGTTGTTTTTCCTTTCGTGTCGGTTGAATCGTAGTAAAAGTTAACGTACTCATACGTAATCATCAATGCAGATTTTGCATTAATCATATAGGACAACGAGCCATTTTTAACCGACGTTTCTGACGACACGATTTGCGAAGGGGTGCCCGTCGTCACATCTTCCAGCGTGTACTGATACGTTAATACAACGTTACCTTTCGCATCGGTGACTGTGACGTTATGCCCTTCGGTAATGTATCCGGACATTATGGGTAACTTAACCGTGGAATAGCCATCACCTGAATCCGTTACCGTCACCTGGTCGATCCCTTCGTTGCCATATTTACCGTAATAGTACGGCTCATCCACGGCATCCTTATTCCAGCCATCATGTTGCAATGTAACGGTATATTCTCCGCTCTCAATACTGGCGGTATTTTGCGTCCATTTTAATTCCGGATTATTTGTCGATTTATCAACATGGATGTCTTTAATTTCCGTCGTTCCTGATGCATCGTCGGTATGGGTAAACGGCGCAAACACGGCGCTGAAGGCATATTTCGCTGCCTGCGATTCCGTCAGACCACTGTGTTCCGGTGATACCTGTCCGGCGACACCCGGCTGGTCACGCATCATCGACCACATGCCAATCATACCCATGTCACGGTCTTTAGCGCCACCCATCACCAGATTCGCATCTGACAGGTAAAAAACTTCTCCCTGAACATCGTTGTAGCCATTCATTGGCGTGACACCCATCATGGCATTGATCTCATCATCACTCTTATCAGTGAAGATTGCCTTCAGCTGGCTGAACAAATTCTCAATGGCAGAGGTCGCACATTTACCGTGAATGTTCTGCCCTTCTGTCCCTTCGGACTGGCAGATACTGCTCCCGTAATCCATTGCCATTACGTTGACCCCTGCAAGGTTCACGCCTTTCTCTTTTGCATCATTGAGCACATAAAGCCCATCAGGGGTCAGCCCAGTCGGCAGTATGGGCAGCGTATACCAGATCCCGACGCTACGCCCTTCGGTTTTCCATTGATCCTGTACGACCTTAACAGCTTCGTTTCGACGATTAATAGAGTCATGATCGGCAACCCAGGTACCTTCGATATCGAAGTCCAGCACGTTCAGATTCAGGTTATCAACGATGTCATAATAGTGCTGCTGCAGGTCGGAGACGTTATTACAGGCAGCCGCCAGCGGTGAGTTATTGGCGCCACCAATCGACACCATCACATCGCCACCCGCTTCGCGCAATGCCTTAATCTTGCTGTACTGAGTGTAATCGTTGATGTTGTAAGCCGTGCCCCACGTTGGCAGACAGGTTTCGGCATCCTTCGCTACCACGAAGGCCATGGTGAAATGGGTGACCCCCTGATCTTTAGCAAGGCTTGCAAGATCCGGCAGAGAGTTCAGGGTAAAATCTACGTAAGGTGCGTAAACATGTGCCGGCCATGGAGAAGACGGTGTGCCAACCATCGCTTTGGTCCCTGACCAGTCAATATAGACTTTCCATGGATTGGTATCGGCAGGTGAGACTTTCTGGACTTTGGCCTGGGAAACGTAATTCGCACCGTTATAACGAATCAAGGTGCCGCTTTCATACAGCGTCGATGCATTAAATTCCGGCGCGTTGTTTAGCTGGTCCGTGGTATAGCTTACAACGGCACCCAGTGGTTTCCACGGCCGGCCATTCGTGCCGGATGGGTTCTGGTTATCGGGATTAGAAGGATCATCGCCAACGGTATAGAACAAAGCCTCATATTCCTGGCCGTCTTTCTGAGCTTTATCACCTTTGTTATAGACGGTTGTCGCTGACCACTGCGGCACTTCAGCATAGAGCTCCCACGGGTTACCTTCACCCGGCGTGAAGCCATACGCACTCTGGGCAACAGAGGTTTGCCAGGTCGCGCCATTGTAGCTGACGATGTCATTGGCGTTATATGAACTTGCGCTGTTGTAGTCAGGGTAGGTTACCGTGCCACCACCCGAATCACAGGTCGTCGGGTTGCCGTATTCGGAAATCTCTGCAGACGTGGCTGCACGTTCATAACGCCACGGATTGTTAGCTTCATCACCCGACGCGTTTCCCGGGCAGTCTGTTGCCCCTACCCACCAGGCGTTGGTGTATACGCCGCTGTCGTAGATCACTTCAAACGGACCAGTCCCCTCCTGGCCGCTCCATGCTTCAAGTGCAAACACGGGTGCGGCGGCGCACAACGCGCCCATACCAATTATAGCCTTGGTAAATATATTGAGTTTCATATAATTCCCTTTTATGTTAAGTGCAAGAAAATGCGGGTTAACTTTAAAAGGATCATCGAATTATAAATATCACTATACGATTTACAGCGGTTTATTTAAGAAAAACGCTCGAAGGTCAGACCAAAATAAATAATAAAATGAAATATAACCTCAGCACTAATAAATATTAAATATAAAAAGGCCAACCTCATTCTAAAGGTTGGCCTGAATGAATTATTCGTCGCCCTTTTTCTGATTTAAGCCATATTCACGCAGTTTATTCGCAATCGCGGTATGAGACACACCAAGACGCTTCGCCAGCTTACGTGTACTCGGATAACTACGATAAAGCTGCGTCAGCACCGAGCGCTCGAAACGGCTGGTAATATCGTCCAGCGAGCCTTCCATCGCCTCTTCCCCCACCGACACCGTCCCGGCATCGTAATCCGGTAATAAGATATCCTGCGGCCGCAGCTCGTACCCTTCCAGCTGAGTCAGCGCACGATAAACGGCGTTCTTGAGCTGGCGAATGTTACCCGGCCAGCCGTAACGCGTCAGCACTGTCCCCAGATCGGCAGACAATTTCGGGCGAGGCACACCCTGTTCATCGGCGAAGCGTGCCACAAACAGCTCGGTCAACGGCATGATGTCCTGAGGGCAATCCCGCAGCGGCGGAATATTGAGCGTCAGTACGTTCAGGCGATAGTAGAGATCCTCGCGGAACACCCCTTTCTGCACCAGCTCCACCAGGTTTTTCTGCGTGGCGCAAATCACGCGCACATCCACATGGACTTCATGATCTTCCCCTACGCGACGGAAAGTCCCGTCATTGAGGAAACGCAGCAGTTTAGCCTGCATCCGTGGCGACATTTCGCCGATCTCATCCAGCAGTACCGAGCCGCCATTTGCCTGCTCGAAGAAACCTTTTTTACCTTCAGGTGCATGGCCGAACAGCTCGCTCTCAACCGCATCTTCCGGAATTGAGGCGCAGTTCAGCGCCAGATACGGTTTTGCTGCCCGCGGGCTGGACAGATGCACGGCATGAGCCAGCAGGTCTTTCCCGGTTCCGGTATCGCCGGTGATCAGCAGCGGAGCTGTCAGATTGGCGAGCTTGCGCGCCTGATCGACCACATGGCGCATTTTCGGGCTGACGGCGATTATCTGGCTAAAGGCGCCAACATCCTGACTTGAGAGGTTTTGCAGCTGACGGCCCATCCGTACGGTAGAACGCAGCATGATCACCGCGCCGGTCAGCACGCGAGCATCATTTTCCCCTTTCAGGTACACAGGGGTGATCTCCATCAGGAAGTTCTGCCCGTGGATCACCACGTGTTCGCTGTTCGTGTTTTGCGGGTTGCTTTCCAGCCAGCGCTGGAAGTTAAAGCCGGGGATCAGCTGTGTTGCATGATGAGTGCTCAGCTTCTCCTGGCTCTGTGCAAAGAGCTGGCAGCTGGCCAGGTTTACACGTTCGACCTTACTTTTCAGATCCAGGGATAAGAACGGCTCTGGCATCGCTTCAAGCAGTGCGCTCAGCGCCAGGTGTTCACGCTCTGACGGCATCCACGGAATGGTTCTTACATCCGTAACGCCAGCGATACGGCGGATCTCAGCCATAAGACTGCTGAATGTATTGAATTCAATTTCGGCAAAGTTGAGGTAAATTCGCCCGATAGGATCGATCTCAATGCCACGCAGATCAATACTACGTAAAACAAGCAGATCGAGTAATTCGCGGGTCAGACCGAGTCGGTCTTCACAAAAGACTTCCAGACGCATGGGAAATTCACCATTTAAGCCAATAACATTAAAATAATATGTCAGAAAGCGGTGATCGGGAAGATGGCTGTCAACAAATATTGACAGCCTGATGGTTAATTAGACGATGATGTGAGCCAGTTACGCTTTTTTGCTCAGCGTATCTTTAAGCTGGCCAATTAACTCGCGGCGGAAATCACCCAACCGGGGTTTGTCGCCGTCTATCCACGGCAGAGGACGGCAGATTTCCATCGCTTTAATCCCCAGACGTGCCGTCAGTAAACCGGCGCCCAGCCCCTGCGCGGCTCTTGCCGACAAGCGCGCGGCCAGATCCTGAGACATCCAGTCCATACCGACTTCCCGCACCAGTTCGCTGGCGCCGGCAAAGGCAATATTCAGCAAAACCAGGCGGAATAAACGCAGGCGGCTGTAATACCCAAGCTCGATGCCATACAGCGTGGCGATACGGTTAATCAGGCGTAAATTACGCCAGGCAATAAACGCCATATCCACCAGCGCCAGCGGGCTGACGGCAATCATCAGTGTGGATTCAGCCGCCGACCGACTGATTTCCCGACGGGCCTGCGCATCCAGTACCGGTTGCACCATATGGGAATAGAGCGTCACCACTTCGCGATCGTTTTGCGTTTCATGGATAGCGGCGTACCAGCGCTGAAGCGCCGGATGTGACTGATCGATACCCGCCTGGCTTGCCAGTTTTTCACAAAATGCGCGCCCTTTACCGGTGGCATGGCTGTGCAGCAGATCCCGCGCCTCATCGCGTTCATGCGCCCGCTGACGCAGGCGCCACAGACGCCGCCACTCAGTCGCCAGCGAGCCGACGCCCGCGCCGATGATCAACGCTCCCGCCGCGCAGCCGCCCATCGCCACCCAGTCCTGGGTTTGCCAGGCATTAACCGCCCACTGGACGCCCTGCCCAACCACGCTGACACCAAACAGTGCCAGCCCGGCGGTCACCATTTTGCGCCACAGGCTGCGTTTAGGGCGCAGCGCGGATTCAACGACCGCTTCTGCCTGCCCTTCATCAGAAAGCGGCTCTTCCGACAGCACAGGCGCAAAATTATCGGCCTGCGATCCGCTGAATGTTTGCGCGGTCCTGAACGCGTCGAGCGGCTCTTTCTCAAGCTGGCCCGTAAAATCAATGCGCGGTTTTAACGGTTCCGTCATCGCAATTTATCTCCAATCAAAAATTCCAGCGCCGCATCAAGACGAATATGCGGTAATGGCTGGTCAACGTTCATTGCCTGTGGGCGGAACGCTTCAAACTGGAATCCCTGGTTTTGCCAGAACGCCTTCCCGGGCAAGCGTGCAGGCACCTCACCGGGATAGACCGTCAGCGGCTCGCCATCGCTCAAGCGGTTACCGCGCAGCGCCGGGATCTTCTCGCCATTCACGTCAATCAACCCGCTCTGGGTCGCCTGCACCGACGCAAGCCCCAGGCAGTCCATGCTGATCCCTTCAAACGCCGCGTTTTGCCACGCATCCTGCACCAGCTGCTGCAACAGCGACACCATATTGGCGTGCTGGTCGACAGTGACATGGTCGGCCTTGGTAGCGGCGAACAGCAGCTTGTCGATAACCGGTGAGAACAACCGGCGGAACAACGTGCGTTGCCCGTAATGGAAACTTTGCATCAACTGCGTCAGCGCCAGGCGCATATCGTTAAATGCCTGCGGCCCGCTATTAAGAGGCTGAAGACAATCCACCAGCACAATCTGGCGGTCGAAACGTAAAAAGTGATTTTTATAAAAACCTTTCACCACTTTTTCACAGTAGTAGTTGTAGCGCTCGCGCAGCATCCCGGCATTGGTGTGTTTATCTGCCTGCGCCAGTTTCGACTCCCCGCTTGCGTCGACGTCCGGCCACGGGAAAAACTGTAACGCCGGCGCACCTGCCAGATCGCCCGGCAGCACAAAACGCCCGGGCTGAATAAAATGCAGCCCTTCCTGCTTACACTGATGCAGATAGTCAGTCCAGGCTTCAGCAATTGCCGCCAGGCGGTTTTCATCCGCAGGTGCCAGAGGATCGAGCCCTTCGCACAGCTGTCGCCATTTCGCCGACCACTCCGCGCGGTGACCCTGTAACAAACCGGTCATTTGTCGTGACCAGCTCAGATAATCCTGAGCCAGCATGGGTAAATCCAGCAGCCACTCGCCCGGATAATCCACAATTTCGAGATACAGCGTGGAGGTATCCTTAAAGTGGCGCATCAGGGAATCATTAGAACGAAAACGCAGCGCGAGACGAATTTCACTGACCCCGCGCGTGGGCGTTGGCCAGGCAGGTGGGTCGCCGTACAGCTGCGCCAGCCCTTCATCATAGGTAAAACGCGGGATGCCAAAATCTCGCTGTGGAACACGCTTCACGCCCAGCAATCGTTCTTCCCGTACCGCACTGAGCAGCGGCAACCGTGCCCCCGCGTGCAGGTTAAGCAGCTGGTTGACCATCGCTGTGATAAAGGCCGTCTTGCCGCTGCGGCTGAGCCCTGTCACAGCAAGTCGCAAGTGGCGATCGACGCCACGGTTCACCAGTGAATTGAGTTCGTTTTTAAGTCGCTTCATCGCCATCCTTTTTGCCTGAAGGCGTTTGTATTCTTAAAAATATGACATGGGGACAAAATGAAAGGAATAAAACCTTAGAGCATAACGACACGCCAGTCAGCGTGCCGTTTGGAGATTATTTTAGTTTTCCCGAGAGCCGCCCGGCTAATTTTCTCAGCAACGGCTCCAGCGCCACGGCCAGTAACATTTTGACCGGCCTGCGGGCGACGGACTTCACCGCCCAGCCAGCCACACCTGCCGGGCCGTAACGTAAGGCGGTAAACAAAACCAGCTTCCCTGCTAACTTCAGACCGGGTTTCACCTTTTGCCCCGCCTGTTGCCAGGAGTGATTCATTCGTATTCTCTCTTAAAGCTGACGAAAACGGCTTCGTAACGTAAAGGTATCAGACGTGACATAGCGCTCCATCTCGCGTAACCGCTTCTCACCGGCAGCCAGTTGGGCATCCACCGCATTGAGCAAATCGTTGGTGGTTGGCGCATTTTCGCTCGCCAGTTCACCTTCCGGCATTGGGTCAAGCACAAACGATAAAATGATGTACGCCACCAGCGTAATAAACGCCAGACCAAAGAAAATCGACAGCACCGTGACCACACGCACCAGTTTCACCGGTACATCGAGATAATGCGCCAGCCCGGCACACACACCGCGAACCATGCCCTGCTGGGGGATCCGCCACAGTTTTTTATTCAGATTCAGCCCGGACATTAACGATCCCTCCAGTTTGGATGTTCCGCATCGAGGATCGCTTCCAGCGCCTGAATGCGTTCACCCATTTTGTTTGCTTCTGCGGAAAGCTGCACCAGACGCTGTTGTTCACTCTGGGAAAGCTCACCACGAGAAGAACGATTGCTGTAGTGCAGCCATAACCAGATCGGCAGAACGAACAGCACGAAAATCGTCAGGGGAATGGCCAGAAAAAGCGCGCTCATAGGTACTCCTTGTTTTACGATGCGTGGCGGCACACTCAGGTGCCGCCCCCATTATTATTGGTTGTCTTGCTTCATTTTGGCTTTAAGCGCAGCCAGTTGCTCGCTGATTTCGTCATCCGCTTTCAAATCTGCAAACTGCTGGTCCAGCGTCTTTTGTTTACCAATACCGTGGCTTTCGGCTTCCGCTTCCATCTGATCGATACGACGTTCGAAGGATTCAAAACGGGCCATGGCTTCATCCAGCTTGCCGCTGTCCAGCTGGCGACGCACATCGCGTGATGAACTGGCCGCCTGGTGGCGTAACGTCAGCGCCTGCTGGCGAGCACGGGTTTCGCTGAGCTTGTTCTCAAGCTCGCCGATCTCTTTCTTCATCCGCGTAAGCGTGTCGTCCACCAGTGTCGCTTCATGCTCAAGCGCAGTGATGAGATCGGCCAGTTTCTGCTTTTCAATCAGCGCGGCACGGGCCAGATCTTCTTTATCTTTGCGCAGCGCCAGCTCGGCTTTTTCCTGCCATTCATTGAGCTGCGCGGTGGCTTGCTCAATACGACGTGTCAGCTGTTTTTTCTCTGCCAGCGCACGCGCTGACGTTGAGCGGACTTCCACCAGCGTGTCTTCCATTTCCTGAATCATCAGGCGCACCAGCTTCTGCGGATCTTCCGCTTTCTCCAGCAGAGAGTTGATGTTGGCGTTCACGATGTCGGCAAAACGAGAAAAAATACCCATAATTCGATCCTCATAGTTCTGTTATCGGGCAATGCCCTGCTGAACAGATAATACAAAACTCATGCCAACTTTTTATCTTGTTGATTTACCTGATTCTGTTTGATTTTAAACCAACAACACTCTACTCTCACCTGGTGAATATCGCTAACGAGTGGTGAATTTAACTATGGCCGAATTTAAAGATAATCTCCTGGGTGAAGCGAATAGCTTTCTGGAGGTCCTGGAGCAGGTATCGCGCCTGGCGCCACTCAATAAACCGGTGCTCATCATCGGTGAGCGCGGAACCGGTAAAGAGCTTATCGCCAACCGCTTACACTTTTTATCCGGCCGCTGGGACGGCCCATTTATCTCCCTGAACTGCGCTGCGCTGAATGAAAACCTGCTGGATTCAGAGCTGTTCGGCCATGAGGCCGGGGCATTTACCGGTGCGCAAAAGCGCCATCCCGGTCGTTTTGAACGAGCTGATGGTGGCACACTGTTTCTGGATGAGCTGGCCACCGCGCCAATGTTAGTACAGGAAAAATTGCTGCGCGTGATTGAATACGGTGAACTGGAGCGCGTTGGCGGCAGCCAGCCGTTACAGGTCAACGTGCGTCTGGTTTGTGCCACCAATGCCGATCTGCCACAGATGGTTGCGCAGGACAAATTCCGCGCCGACCTGCTGGACAGGCTGGCGTTTGATGTTGTGCAGTTGCCGCCACTCCGTGAACGCCAAAGCGACATCATGTTGCTGGCTGAACAATTCGCCATACAGATGTGTCGTGAGCTTGGATTACCGCTGTTCCCCGGTTTTAGCGATTACGCCCGGGAAACGCTTCTGGGATACCACTGGCCGGGGAATATCCGTGAACTAAAAAACGTGGTGGAACGCTCTGTTTATCGTCATGGGAGCAGTGAAATGGAGCTGGATAACATTATTCTTGATCCTTTCCGGCGAGCGGAGCCGGCACACGTAACGCCCGCCATGAGCAACAATTCCCAGATGCTGCCGCTGGATCTGCGTCAGTTCCAGCATCATCAGGAACAACAACTGCTTGAACAGAGTCTGAAACAGGCAAAATATAACCAGAAACGAGCGGCTGAACTGCTGGGTCTGACCTACCATCAATTAAGGGCATTGCTCAAAAAGCATCAAATGCGCTGACAATATCAGCACTTACCCGCAGACATTTTTACGAAGCAGGCGTAAGTGCGATACACTTTGCAGATCGAACCTAAAAACCTTAAAAATTATGCGTCTGGTTTTATCGTCCCTGTTTGCGCTCGGTCTGTTCAGCAATACGGTCTTTGCTGCGCCTGAGCGTGCTGCGCTTCCTGATATTCGCGATAGCGGCTTTGTCTATTGTGTCAGCGGGCAAGTTGACACCTTTAACCCGCAAAAAGCGGGCAGCGGCCTGATCGTTGACACCCTTGCCGCACAGCTTTACGACCGCCTGCTGGATGTCGACCCGTATACCTATCGCCTGGTGCCGGAGCTGGCCGAGAGCTGGGAAGTGCTTGATAACGGCGCGACCTACCGCTTCCACCTGCGTGACGATGTCTCTTTCCAGCGCACGCCCTGGTTTACGCCAACCCGTAAACTGAATGCGGATGATGTGGTCTTTACCTTCCAGCGAATCTTTAACCGCAATCATCCGTGGCATAACGTGAATGGCGGGAGCTTCCCCTATTTCGACAGTTTGCAGTTTGCCGATACCGTCAAAAGCGTGCGTAAGCTCGACAACAGAACTGTTGAATTTAGCCTGACCCGCCCGGATGCCTCTTTCTTATGGCATCTGGCGACCCACTATGCCTCAGTGATGTCAGCAGAATACGCGGCGAAGCTGACCAGTCAGGATCGCCAGGAGCTGCTCGACAGGCAGCCCGTTGGCACTGGGCCTTTCCAGATGGCGGAGTACCGTTCTGGCCAGTACATTCGCCTGCAACGTCACGAACACTTCTGGCGCGGCACACCGCTGATGCCGCAGGTGGTGGTGGATCTCGGCTCTGGCGGTACTGGCCGACTCTCTAAACTGCTGACCGGTGAGTGCGACGTGCTCGCCTGGCCTGCCGCCAGCCAGTTAACCATTCTGCGTGACGACCCGCGTTTACGTCTGACCCTGCGTCCGGGCATGAATATCGCCTATCTGGCATTTAATACGGATAAACCACCGCTCAACAACCCGGCCGTGCGTCACGCGCTGGCCTTAGCGATTAACAACCAGCGCCTGATGCAGTCGATTTACTACGGGACAGCAGAAACCGCGGCCTCTATTTTACCGCGCGCCTCCTGGGCCTATGACGGCGAAGCTAAAATTACGGAATACAATCCGGCAAAAGCGCGTGAACAGCTAAAAGCGCTGGGTGTAGAAAACCTGACGCTCCAGCTCTGGGTACCGACCAGTTCGCAAGCCTGGAACCCAAGCCCGCTGAAAACCGCTGAACTGCTGCAGGCCGATATGGCTCAGGTGGGTGTCAAAGTGGTGATCGTGCCGGTTGAGGGACGTTTCCAGGAGGCGCGTCTGATGGACATGAACCATGATTTAACGCTGGCAGGCTGGGCGACCGACAGTAATGACCCGGACAGCTTTTTCCGCCCGCTCCTGAGCTGTGCGGCGATTAACTCGCAAACCAACTATGCCCACTGGTGTAACCGGGAATTTGATGCCGTGCTGCAAAAAGCCCTCGCCTCACAACAGCTGGCCTCCCGTATCGACGCCTACGATGAAGCGCAAAACATTCTGGCAAAAGAACTGCCGGTGTTGCCGCTCGCCTCGTCCCTGCGCCTTCAGGCCTATCGCTATGACATCAAAGGGCTGGTGCTGAGTCCGTTTGGTAACGCCTCCTTTGCGGGCGTCTCGCGTGAAAAAGAACAAGAGGTGAAAAAACCGTGATTATTTTTACCTTGCGTCGCCTGTTACTGCTGCTGGTAACTCTGTTCTTCCTGACCTTTGTGGGCTTTAGCCTGAGCTATTTCACGCCGCACGCGCCGCTTCAGGGTTCGTCGCTGTGGGATGCCTGGCTGTTCTGGTTTAACGGCGTGCTGCACTGGGACTTTGGCGTGTCCAGCATCAACGGGCAGCTGATTTCCGAACAGCTGAAAGAGGTTTTCCCGGCCACCATGGAGCTGTGTATTCTGGCCTTCGGATTTGCTCTACTGGTCGGTATTCCGGTGGGGATGCTGGCGGGGATTTATCGCAATAAATGGCAGGACAAATTTATCAGTGCCCTCGCTCTGCTCGGCTTCTCGATCCCTATCTTCTGGCTGGCGCTACTATTAACCCTGTTCTTCTCGCTGACCCTGGGCTGGCTACCAGTGTCCGGTCGTTTCGACCTGCTGTATACGGTAAAAACGGTGACCGGGTTTGCGCTTATTGACGCCTGGCTTTCAGATTCGGTCTGGCGCCATGAAATGATCATCAGTGCCCTGCGCCATATGGTGTTGCCAGTGTTGACGCTGGCCGTTGCGCCCACAACCGAAGTGATCCGCCTGATGCGTATCAGTACCATCGAGGTGTTTGATCAAAACTACGTAAAAGCGGCGGCCACACGCGGGCTGTCCCGGCTGACGATCCTGCGCCGTCACGTACTGCACAACGCCCTGCCGCCGGTTATCCCGCGTCTTGGGCTGCAATTTTCAACCATGCTGACCCTGGCGATGATCACGGAAATGGTCTTTAGCTGGCCTGGGCTTGGTCGCTGGCTGATTAACGCCATTCGTCAGCAAGACTATGCGGCGATTTCAGCTGGGGTCATGGTGATTGGCTCGCTGGTCATCATCGTTAACGTGATTTCCGATATTTTGGGTGCTATGGCTAACCCACTGAAGCATAAGGAATGGTATGCCTTACGATAACGTATACAGCGAAAAACGCACACCTGGTGTGCTGCGTACCGTGTGGCGTAAATTCTATGGTGACACTACGGCGATGATTGGCCTGTATGGCTGTGGTGCACTGGCGGTGTTGTGCATTTTTGGTTCGTGGTTTGCACCTTACGGGATCGACCAGCAGTTTCTCGGTTATCAGCTTTTACCGCCTTCCTGGTCACGTTATGGTGAAGTGTCCTTCTTTTTAGGCACTGACGATCTGGGCCGCGATGTCTTAAGCCGCCTGCTGAGCGGTGCCGCGCCAACAGTGGGTGGTGCGTTTGTGGTTACGCTGGCTGCCACCATTTGTGGCCTGGCGCTGGGGATTTTTGCCGGTTCAACCCACGGCCTGCGTTCCGCCGTGATGAATCACATTCTGGATACGCTGCTCTCTATTCCTTCCTTGCTGCTGGCCATTATTGTCGTGGCCTTTGCTGGCCCGCATCTGTCGCACGCGATGTTCGCCGTCTGGCTGGCAATCCTTCCGCGTCTGGTGCGGTCGGTCTATAGCATGGTTCATGACGAGCTGGAAAAAGAGTATGTGGTTGCCGCACGTCTGGACGGCGCCACCACGTTCAATATCCTGTGGTTTGCCGTGCTGCCAAACATTGCGTCCGGGCTGGTCACCGAGATCACCCGTGCCCTGTCGATGGCGATTCTGGATATCGCCGCGCTGGGTTTCCTCGATCTTGGCGCTCAGCTTCCGTCTCCTGAATGGGGTGCAATGCTGGGCGACGCGCTGGAACTTATCTATGTCGCTCCCTGGACCGTTATGCTGCCCGGGGCCGCGATCATGGTCAGCGTGTTGCTGATCAACCTGCTTGGGGATGGTATTCGCCGGGCAATTAATGCGGGAGTGCAATAATGCCGTTACTCGATATCCGCAACCTGACGATTGAATTCAAGACCGGTGAAGGCTGGGTGAAAGCCGTTGACCGCATCAGCATCACGCTTGCAGAGGGTGAAATCCGCGGGCTGGTGGGTGAATCCGGTTCCGGTAAAAGCCTGATTGCGAAGGCCATCTGTGGTGTGGCGAAAGACAACTGGCGCGTGACCGCTGACCGTATGCGTTTTGATGATATTGACCTGCTGCGCCTTTCTCCGCGTGAACGCCGCAAGCTGGTGGGTCATAACGTGTCGATGATTTTTCAGGAGCCGCAATCCTGTCTTGATCCTTCCGAGCGCGTGGGTAAACAGCTGATGCAGAACATCCCCGGCTGGACGTATAAAGGCCACTGGTGGCAACGCGTTGGCTGGCGCAAGCGTCGTGCCATCGAGCTGCTGCACCGGGTTGGTATCAAAGATCATAAAGACGCGATGCGCAGTTTCCCTTACGAACTGACCGACGGCGAATGCCAGAAAGTGATGATTGCCATCGCGCTGGCGAACCAGCCGCGTCTGCTGATTGCCGATGAACCAACAAACGCGATGGAGCCGACCACTCAGGCACAGATTTTCCGCCTGCTGACGCGTCTTAATCAGAACAACAACACCACCATTTTGCTGATCAGCCATGACCTGCAAATGCTGAGCAAATGGGCTGATAAAATTGATGTGATGTACTGCGGCCAGACGGTAGAAACGGCCGTCAGCGAAGAGCTGGTGAACACCCCGCATCATCCTTATACTCAGGCGCTGATCCGCGCGATACCTGATTTTGGCAGCGCCATGCCGCACAAAAGCCGTCTGAATACCTTGCCTGGGGCCATTCCGTTGCTGGAATCCCTCCCTATTGGCTGTCGTCTTGGCCCGCGCTGCCCTTACGCCCAGCGCAAATGCATTGAAACGCCACGGCTGTCGGGCGCTAAAAACCATCTTTATGCCTGTCATTTCCCATTGAACATGGAGAGAGAGTGAAATGGTCGAAACTTTGCTGGAAGTTCGCAACCTGAGTAAGACCTTTCGCTACCGGACGGGGTTATTTCATCGCCAGACCGTAGAAGCGGTTAAACCCCTGAGCTTTACGCTGCGCGAAAAACAGACACTGGCCATTATCGGCGAGAACGGCTCCGGGAAATCCACGCTCGCGAAAATGCTCGCCGGCATGGTTGAACCTACCGCAGGTGAAGTGCTGATTGACGATCATCCGCTGGAATTTGGTGATTACTCGTTTCGCAGTCAACGCATCCGTATGATTTTTCAGGATCCGTCGACATCCCTCAACCCGCGCCAGCGCATTTCGCAGATTCTGGACTTCCCGTTGAGATTAAATACGGAGCTGGAGCCAGAAGAGCGCCGCAAGCGGATTATCGAAACCCTGCGCATGGTTGGCCTGCTGCCTGACCACGAGAGTTATTACCCGCATATGCTGGCCCCGGGGCAGAAGCAGCGTCTGGGTCTGGCGCGCGCGTTAATTTTGCGCCCGAAGGTGATTATCGCCGACGAAGCGCTGGCTTCGCTGGATATGTCGATGCGTTCGCAGTTAATTAACCTGATGCTGGAATTGCAGGAAAAACAGGGTATCTCTTATATCTATGTGACCCAACATCTTGGCATGATGAAGCACATTAGTGACCAGGTACTGGTGATGCATCAGGGTGAAGTGGTCGAACGCGGAAGCACCGCGGATGTGATGGCTTCCCCGCTTCATGAGCTGACGAAAAGACTGATTGCCGGGCATTTTGGTGAAGCATTAACCGCCGATGCATGGCGAAAAGACCGTTAACCGCACGTCAAAGCGTGGTCGGATTAAATAGGTTTAGAAAATTATTTAGTCCTTTTATATTAGTGGGTTGGCATTGGTCTTTGCATAAAAAACGTACAGTTTAATGCAATAAAACCAGACAACCCACCTGATATAAATCAGTGACGTAATCGTTCCGAGGGACTAAAACCTTATCCACAGTTTCTGATCTTATTCCTGACTTATATTTATGATTTCTTCTTCAGGTTTAAGGCATGGCAAGATCGTAGCTGCAATTTTGGTCAGAATCTGCCGCTTGACCGGTTTTAGAAAACAAAAACCCGCCAGGGCGGGTTCATATTATTTAGAAGTGTTAACTCAGTGTTCTTTTATAAAATATGTTGCCGCGTACGATTTATCGTTATCCTTCATAAACTGGTTTGTTGCATCTGAAATTGATTTATATACAACAGTATCTTTATCGAAGTTAATTGTTTTTTTATCCAGTATCAAATCATACGAAGGAATATTTTCAGTCATATACATTGTATGGGACTGTAAAGTTAATGAGTAAGGCACCTTAAAGGTTAATGAATCCTTAGTAATTTGTTTATCTTCTGCTTTGCCTTTATTGTATTCATCAAGAAGCGACTGGATTTTCTCATCAATACTGCTTTGGTAAGAACCACGAGGTAAGTTTTTTAACGAGAACACTTGAGACTTATCATCTATGAATCTAAGTTCCACATCAACTACTCCCTGCTCGCTGTACACTTCACCCAGATTAACATGGCCACTATCTGTTTTGACTACATTTTGCTTTTTGAAATCAATGTTCCCGGACATCATTGCCGCAGATACAACAGTCGCGACGCTAATGATCGCACTTGCCACAACTACTTTCATTTATGCATCCTTCGCTTCTAATAAAAAATATTAATACCACTATTTATTCATTATAACCTTTCCTTTATGGAAAAAAACCGATAATTTCTGCACCTCCACTTTGATTTTCAGATGTTGGCAGGTCATAAAACGAGTTTGGTGCGCTATCAACGAATGCATTCAAACATGCAGTTGCAACCGCCATATAAGCTTCTTTTTCTTCATCGTTTAAATTTTTCAAAATTCACCTCTTACGGAAGAGTTAGCAGAATTATCCGTGATGCCGATAAATACAGGTGTTATCACACACACTCGCAAATCGTCCCTATCATACCAGCAACAATCAAGCAATTGTCGGGTCAATACTCCTGCTCAAGTAGTAGCATCTTCAACTTTCCCCTCTGGTGGATTGGCGGGTTGTCGTATCAACGATAGAGGATCTTTCAGTGTTTATCCCTTTCAAAAAAACTATCCATAACGATGAGGGATTTTTGCTTTCCCTCAGCGCTAGTTTTCACTCTCAAGCAGAGTGATCCTGTAAGAATATGGGGCAACTTTGACAAGTTTAAGTAAATCTCCGTTTTTAACATTAAAATCGTCCAGGAATTTCGTTACAACAAACTTAGACCTGCTGCGGAAAATTTTTTTAGTAAAATCAATGTCATCCTCAATTACAGGGCAATTACCATACTGGACTTTGGCCAATTGTTTTGCCCGCTGTTGTTTACTGCTTCCACCCTGTATAGCAGGCTCAAATAAGTCCATAACTTCAGTAAGTAAAATGTACGTTCTTTCTTTATTGGTACTTAATGGGAATATGCGGACTTGCATAGTAGCCTCCTGTAAATTACACGCTACTATTTTTCCAACCGAACTTAGGCTTTTCAACAAAATAAATCAATATAAAATCAATTGGTTACACTTAGGAATTATAAACCGCCAATTTTCTTCTTTAACTTGCATCGTCTCACTCTTCTAATCCTTCGGCAGTATCGCCACGGGTTTAACAGACACCTCAATGGAAGGATGCCATCCTCTGTAGCGATCAGAGACGTTAGGCCACCATTTTTGGATTTATAAGCTGTCACGAATCTCCTCGGCATTAAGCGATTTGAAATTCAGCCACTCTCGCCAAACATTTTCATGGTCAATATCCTCATAACCACGTTCAACCGCCATACTTTCTGCGACATCATCAGGAAGGTTAATTCCCGTCGCTTCATCCCGAATAGACTCTACTTCTTGCTGGGTTAGTGCACGACCTGTTTCTCGTTCTTTTGCAACCAGGATAGCTACCAATGCGGGGATAAAAACAATCGTCATTTTTTGTTGGCCTCCGATTTTCGACGGGATTCAATCATATGAACATAGAACGTGTGAAACTCTTCATTCTGGCTGACAATAAGTTCTGGAGGTAATGACTTCCTCTCCTTATCCCATTGAGCAAGTACGTCCTGACACTTATCGTACGCCTCATCAACAATTTCTATGGCTGGCCTATCTGTGTTGATATACGGGATCGTATATTTATTGAGACATACAGCAATCGGAGGACCATAACTGTACTCTTCAGCTAAAAGAGGAGAAGCGAACACAACAAAAACCATTACTATCCATCTCATATCTGAAAAACCTTTTCCATTCCGATGTTATGCAGACCGCTACTCTTCAGGCAGTGTCACGCTATAGGCCATCAGGTTAACGTTAATCTTGCCTGTTCTTTCTGGCTCTTTGCAGTGATGTTCCACCTTGACATTAATCAGCGGTTTTCCCACGCCAGCGTTTGTTACTTTCAGAGATACGATCTGTTTCTACGGACTCAACTTCACCCTCGGAAAATCTTGTTGCATTAGCTTTAGCCATTGCTTTCCGGGCATCTTCTTCCGCCTTACTGAAGTCTACTTTCTTTCTTCCCCTAAAATTGTTAACGCGAATTTTGGACGAGGTTTGTGTTTGATGCTTGCTAATCCGCAACTGTGCTGCCAAATGGGCCTTTGCCTCGGTTCGGTTAGCAGGCTTCGTCTTGACCAGTTCAAGATCTAATTGGTGCTGCTGCTCAGCATTTGGCTTCTTTGGCTTCATGGTGTCACTCTCAAACAAAGTCCGTTTATCATAGGATAAATGGCCCAAAGGGCCTTGAATAATATCTATGCCAAATCTCTTTGCCCTGGCATCCATCATTTCACCCCAGGAGATAAAAACCGGTGCGAAGGTGGCAATCCCCTTATCCCCTCTGGTTGGATGAGGCGAACCTGGTGCCCGGTGATATACTGGAGCAATGCCGGAGGATATCAAGAGGTGGATTCATTATCTCCTCTGCTCGCAAAACGAGGCTCCCGGCAGCGAATATTACGACTCACTTTGCCAGCGCCAGAAGTGCTACTGGGCTGACCTGGGTAAATGACCCGCCCCCTTTCATGAGCTGCATGGTTTGTCTGCGCGACGACATGAGAAACAACACGATGATGAGTTCGCTCAACACCTTCTGGGACATAAGTCACGGGAAATGAGCGAGAAATATCGTGACACAAGGGGCAGTGAGTGGGATATAATTTCGAGCTAATTTCGAATGATTTTGAAATACTGCCTGTAATGCTATGATTTACAAGGCAAAAACAAGCAATGAATATAAGGATTAAAGCTATGGGTTTTCTTTCCGGTAAGCGCATTCTGGTGACCGGCGTTGCCAGCAAACTGTCCATCGCATACGGCATCGCACAGGCTATGCATCGCGAAGGCGCTGAGCTGGCGTTCACCTACCAGAACGACAAGCTGAAAGGCCGTGTTGAAGAGTTTGCCGCGCAGCTGGGTTCCAGCATTGTTCTGGAATGTGACGTTGCACAAGATGAAAGCATCGATGGCATGTTCGCTGAACTGGCAAAAACGTGGGAGAAATTCGACGGTTTCGTTCACTCCATCGGCTTCGCTCCTGGAGACCAGCTGGACGGCGACTACGTGAACGCGGTTACCCGTGAAGGCTTCAAAATCGCTCACGACATCAGCTCTTACAGCTTCGTGGCGATGGCTAAATCTTGCCGCACCATGCTGAACCCGGGCGCTGCGCTGCTGACCCTGTCCTACCTGGGCGCAGAGCGTGCAATCCCTAACTACAACGTTATGGGTCTGGCTAAAGCCTCTCTGGAAGCAAACGTGCGCTACATGGCGAACGCAATGGGTCCAGAAGGTGTGCGTGTTAACGGTATCTCTGCTGGCCCAATCCGCACCCTGGCGGCGTCTGGCATCAAAGACTTCCGTAAAATGCTGGCACACTGCGAAGCGGTTACCCCGATTCGCCGTACTGTTACCATTGAAGATGTGGGTAACTCCGCAGCATTCCTGTGCTCTGACCTTTCCGCGGGTATCTCCGGAGAAGTGGTTCACGTTGACGGCGGCTTCAACATCGCTGCAATGAACGAGCTGGAAATCAAATAAGTTGTCACTCTCTTCCCGCACGGGAAGAGAGTTTTCCCTCCCCCTGCAAGCCCTTTCGTTATTCCGTTCTGCTATTTGTTATCACCTAACAATATTTTTCCCCTCATCCGCCTTACGCCAGGATATTGATCGCCATTTTGAGATCAAGGAACGCCCATGGAACAACGCCGCTTTTCTGGCAAAGGCCACTGGTATCATGAAACCCAGTCAAATCATTCGCAGACGGATGTTCTGCCTCTGGTACCCGAAGCCGCTTACGTTGACGATCGTTTTTTGCTCGATTTAGCCCTTCCCGAAGAGATTGTCGCCGGATGCGAAAGCTGGCTGGCCCCTGCCAGAGCGCTCTGTCACCAGCTGTTTCCGCTCAATGTTGCTGTGAGCCGTCTGCGAACACTCAGCGCGTACGACAGGCTGAGCACCGCGTTGACCGTTGCTCAGGCGTGCGGCGTTCAACGGCTCTGTAACCACTACGCTGCTCTGCTCGCCCCGCTTCCCGGCCCGGATTCATCACGAGAAAGTAATCGCCGCCTCGCCCAAATTACCCAGTATGCCCGCCAGCTTGCCAGCTCTCCTGACGTTATCGACGATAAAGCACAGCAACAACTCGATGAAGTGGGCATGACAACCTACGACATTGTGCTGATCAGTCAGATTATCGGGTTCACTGGGTTCCAGGCGCGCGTGGTGGCAGCGTTTCAGGCCTTCCTGGGGCATCCCGTACGCTGGCTCCCGGGGCATCATATCCAGCCTCATGCACTCATCAGTGACACGCACAGGGTTCCGGGGGAATGGGAATCCATCCTGCCCGTTGTCGAATTGCGCTATGCCAGTGCTCAGCAGCTTGAATTGCTCGCCCGCTGGCAGGCACAACCTGAACTCCAGGCGCTGACGCCGGTGCTGTGTCACGAGCCAGCCCTGCTTGCCCTGACCGGGGAGATCCTGACCGGCGGTATTCGTTCGTCTGCCGATGATGCATCCTCTGTAGAAATGGCTGACGCAATAGCATTGCTCAACGCCTCCCCGGACCGGTTCAGCGCCGCGCAATTTACGCCTCTGACCCAGAGTGGCCTGAGCGAGGTACAGGCAATTAATCTGCTCTCCTGGAGTGCATTTAACGGCTGGCTTGGCCGTCTTGGCATTGCCCTCGGCAAAGGGGAATAACCATACTAATTACCTAAAGAGCGCTTGCTGTAGCAGTGAGAATCGCGTAAAACTGTCAGCCGCTCAATGGCTACGAAAATAGAACATTATGTTTCAGGACAACCCGCTGCTAGCGCAGCTTAAACAGCAACTGCATTCCCAGACGCCGCGTGCAGAAGGGGTCGTAAAAGCCACGGAAAAGGGCTTTGGCTTCCTTGAAGTCGATGCGCAGAAAAGCTACTTCATTCCGCCTCCGCAGATGAAGAAAGTGATGCACGGCGACCGCGTCACGGCCGTTATTCATACAGAGAAAGAACGTGAGTCTGCCGAGCCGGAAGAACTGATCGAACCTTTCCTGACCCGTTTCGTGGGTAAGGTACATAAAAAAGACGACCGTCTGTCTATCGTACCGGACCATCCCCTGCTGAAAGATGCCATTCCGTGCCGCGCTGCACGTGGTGTTGAGCATGATTTTAAACAAGGTGACTGGGCCGTTGCTGAAATGCGCCGTCATCCTCTGAAAGGCGACCGCGGTTTTTATGCGGAACTGACCCAGTTCATTACCTTTGGCGACGATCATTTCGTCCCATGGTGGGTGACGCTGGCACGCCACAATCTTGAAAAAGAAGCGCCAGATGGCGTAGCAACCGAAATGCAGGACGAAGGTCTGGTACGTCGTGACCTGACTGCTCTGGATTTTGTCACCATCGACAGTGCCAGCACTGAAGATATGGATGATGCCCTGTTTGCTGAAGAGTCAACTGACGGCAAAATGCACCTGACCGTGGCGATTGCCGATCCAACGGCGTGGATCGTTGAAGGCAGCAAGCTGGACGATGCCGCGAAAATTCGCGCATTCACCAACTACCTGCCGGGCTTCAACATCCCGATGCTGCCACGCGAACTGTCTGACGATCTCTGCTCGCTGCGTGCGAACGAAATCCGTCCAGTGCTCGCCTGCCGCATGATCATTGCCGCTGACGGTACCATTGAAGACGATATCGAATTCTTTGCCGCCACCATCGAATCAAAAGCCAAACTGGCCTATGACGACGTTTCTGACTGGCTGGAAAACACCGGCAACTGGAACCCCGAAAGCGAGGCGATTGCCGCGCAGATCCGTTTGCTGCATCGCATCTGCCTGAGCCGTAGCGAATGGCGTACCACCCACGCGCTGGTATTTAAAGACCGTCCTGATTACCGCTTTGTTCTCGGTGAAAAAGGCGAAGTGCTGAATATCGTCGCAGAGCCGCGTCGTATCGCGAACCGCATTGTTGAAGAAGCCATGATTTCCGCCAATATTTGTGCCGCTCGTGTACTGCGCGACAAATTGGGCTTTGGCATTTACAACGTGCACACCGGTTTTGATCCGGCAAACACCGAAGCGCTGGCTGCCCTGCTGAAAAACCACGATGTACACGTTGATCCAGAAGAAGTGCTGACGCTGAACGGCTTCTGCAAACTGCGCCGCGAGCTGGATGCACAACCATCCGGTTTCCTGGACAGCCGTATTCGTCGCTTCCAGTCCTTCGCTGAAATCAGCACCGAGCCAGGGCCGCACTTTGGTCTGGGCCTTGAGGCTTACGCAACCTGGACTTCTCCAATCCGTAAGTATGGCGATATGGTTAACCATCGCCTGCTGAAAGCGATTATCAAAGGTGAATCCATTGCGCGTCCGCAGGACGATACCACGGTACAGATGGCGGAACGTCGTCGCCTGAACCGCATGGCTGAACGCGATGTCGGTGACTGGCTGTATGCGCGTTTCCTGAACGATAAAGCGGGTACTGACACCCGTTTCCCGGCGGAGATCATCGATATCAGCCGTGGTGGGATGCGTGTACGTCTAGTTGATAATGGCGCGGTTGCCTTTATTCCTGCCCCATTCCTGCACGCCGTCCGTGATGAGCTGGTCTGTAGCCAGGAGAATGGCTCTGTGCAAATCAAAGGCGAAACGGTTTATAAGGTCACAGACGTGATTGACGTGAACATCGCTGAAGTTCGCATGGAAACCCGTAGCATTATCGCTCGCCCTGTCGCCTGATAACTTATTAAAATGTCGGCTATTTCCTTTTGGGAAAGGCCGACATTTTCTTACCCCCCCTTAAACCGCCAAATCATCATTTTTTCTTATTATTTTCCTCTTCATACCGCCAAAACTTGCCAGAATTATCTACATTAAAAGAGAGCAGTCATATTCGGTTACGTGAATTTTTATACAGCACGTATCCTTTTGGGCGCGACTCGTTTTAATATAATAAAACTGGGAAAAACAATAAGTTCACTTCGGTTTTGCCGCTGTCTCACTACGGAAAAGTCGACTGCAATTGAATATTTTTTGCGCTAATGAGCAGCCGCAGGAGAAAATATGATGGATGATCTGGAGCAGAATTTGCTGTTTCGTTACATGGGTACGCACAGTCCCTGGTGGCGACTGACAGCCGATAGCAATGCTCTGCATCTTGCCACCAGCGAAAGTGCCGATGTTATTCAGGTCGTTGCACTGAGCGATGAGCAGGCCGATCTCATTCGTCAACTTACCGTTATCACCTCCAGCATTACGATGACGTTGTCACTGTATGGTGCTGATGTCCCTGTTCATTTAGTCGGCCGCAAGATCAATAAAAAAGAGTGGGCTGGCACAGCTTCGGCCTGGAACGATACCCCTTCTGTTGCCCGAGATCTGGTTCAGGGGCTCTCATTCGCAGAGCAGGTTGTCTCCGAAGCCAATTCCGTTATTGTCATCCTCGATCAAAACGGGAACATTCAGCGCTTCAACCGTCTTAGCGAAGAGTATACCGGCCTGAAAGAACAGGAAGTGATCGGCCAGAACGTCTTTAAGCTGTTCATGAGCCGCAGTGAAGCAGCCGCGTCAAAACGCAACATTACCGGTTTTTTTCGTAACGGCAGTTCCTACGAAGTTGAACGCTGGATCAAGACCCGCAAGGGACAAAGATTGTTTCTGTTCCGAAACAAATTTGTTCACAGCGGCAGCGGTAAGAATGAAATTTACCTTATCTGTTCAGGCACCGATATCACCGAGGAACGCCGCGCCCAGGAGCGCCTGCGCGTGCTGGCGAATACCGATACCATCACCGGGTTGCCAAACCGGAATGCCATCCACGAACTGATCTCCGATGCCATAGAGGCGCGAGGAGAAACCCAGGTCGGTGTGGTGTATCTCGACCTGGATAACTTCAAAAAAGTGAACGATGCCTACGGGCATATGTTTGGCGATCAGTTATTACAGGCGGTCGCGCTGGCGATCCTCAGTTGTCTGGAAGAAGGACAAATCCTCGCCCGTCTCGGTGGCGATGAATTTATTGTGCTGGCGACGGACACTTCGCAAGGTTCGCTGGAAGCGATGGCTTCGCGGATCCTCACCCGCTTACGCCAGCCATTCCGCATCGGGTTGATTGAGATTTATACCGGCTGTTCGCTGGGTATCGCCCTTGCGCCTCAGCACGGTATCGACCGTGAAAGCGTCATTCGTAACGCGGATACGGCAATGTATACCGCCAAAGAGAGCGGCCGCGGTAAGTTCTGCGTCTTCTCACCAGAGATGAATCAACGCGTATTCGAGTACCTCTGGCTTGATACCAACCTGCGTAAAGCGCTGGATAACGATCAACTGCTGATTCACTATCAGCCAAAAATGACCTGGCGGGGCGAAATCAGAAGCCTGGAAGCGCTGGTCCGCTGGCAGTCCCCGGAGCGCGGTCTGATCCCGCCGCTGGAGTTTATCTCCTATGCGGAAGAATCGGGGTTGATTGTCCCGCTTGGCCGCTGGGTTATGCTCGACGTGGTACGTCAGGTTGCCAAATGGCGCGATAAAGGCATTAATCTGCGCGTCGCGGTTAACGTCTCGGCGCGTCAGCTTGCCGATCAGACCATTTTCAGCGATTTAAAACAGGCGCTGAAGGATTTAAACTTTGAGTACTGCCCTATCGATGTGGAATTAACCGAAAGCTGCCTGATTGAAAATGAAGAGCTGGCGCTTTCGGTTATCCAGCAGTTCAGCCAGCTCGGGGCGCAAATCCACCTCGATGACTTTGGTACGGGGTACTCGTCGCTTTCGCAGTTGGCGCGCTTCCCAATCGATGCGATTAAACTCGATCAGTCATTCGTTCGGGATATTCACAAACAATCGATTTCACAATCGCTGGTGCGCGCGATCGTTGCGGTGGCGCAGGCGCTCAATTTACAGGTTATTGCGGAAGGGGTAGAAAGCGCGAAAGAAGACGCCTTTCTGACTAAGAACGGCGTCAACGAACGGCAGGGTTATCTCTTTGCTAAACCTATGCCCGCTGCCGCATTCGAGCGATGGCTAAAGCGTTATCAGGCGCGAAAAATGCGCTAACTGGCTTTGCGTAAACCCGCCGCGTGGTGGCGGTCCTGCAACATAACCAGACGCTCCATATAGGCAATATCTTTGGGCTCGAGGCAAAACGCAGCATCGACCCAATCTTCTGTAATGTCCATCAACTCGCTACGCGGAAGTTGCAGAACGCGCGTACGGGCGCGCAGCATTGCCCTTACTCCATTCATCTTCGGCTGTAATGTGTCGATAAACGTACGCACCGCCATATAGCTCTGTCCTGGCTCGAACAGGACATCCACTAACCCGTGCTGTTCGTACCACTCCGCAGTATGTGACTCCCCTTTGTAGATGAGTTCCTCTGCCAGTTTCATGCCTGAACGGCGGGCAACCAGCGAATACCCACCCATCCCGGGGAACAAGTTGAAGGCAATTTCAGGAAATCCCAAACGTGCATCGCGCTGGCCAAGAACAAAATGGTGTGCCAGGGCCGCCTCAAATCCGCCGCCTAAAGCGCTGCCTTCAACCATCGCCAGGGTGATGGCTCCGGTATCAAAACCGCGTGAGGCGGCGTGTACGCAATCGACGCAGGCACGGGCATAGGCGCGTAATGCTTCGCGGCGGCCGTTCTGGATGCACTCGACAAAGAACTTCAAATCGCCCCCCGTGTTGTACATATCAGGAACCAGCGACCCGGTGACCCAGAAATCGACAACAAAACCAGACTGCCGCACCAGCCAGGACAAGTTCATGATTTCTTCAATCAACGCATGGTTGAAGCAAGGCCGTGGCTGAGACCGTAACATCATCCAGACGGTGTGACGTTCCTCCTCATAATACGCAGCAAGTTGGGTAAAGCGTTCAGCATCAGTGAACAGTGTGCAAGTAGCTTGATTGATAACTGTCATAGTCTAATTCCTCATATAAAAAAGCGCCTTGCGCGCAGAATTAGCCTAATCCACACATTCAAATCACTGCATGAGGAGGGATAAATTTATCACTTTCATTTATGTAATTTCCTTATTGCATTTTTTCCCTTCTCTTTTGATCCTATTTTCTGCATCATTGAAAATATTAACTTTTCGCTCCAGGGGTGAAATTATGTCCAACATTGATGCACTGACCGTGGCACAACGTATTGATACTGTGCTGGATATCCTGGTTGCGGGCGATTATCACTCTGCTATCCGTAATCTTGAGATCTTAAAATCCGAATTGCTGGCACAGAATGGCGCCGACACCGCACCAGAAAGCGCGCAACCTAAAGCCCCGTGGGAAGTGTAACCACCACGTTTCCGACCTCGTTCAGCTTTTTTAAATGGATGCTATGAATTCCCGACAACAACTCATTTTACAGATGGTCATCGATCAGGGACGCGTGAGCGTGGTCGACCTCGCTAAAACCACTGGCGTATCTGAAGTCACCATCCGTCAGGATCTTAATCTGCTGGAAAAACAGAGTTACCTGCGCCGTGCGCACGGGTATGCCGTTCCGCTGGATAGCGAAGACGTCGAAACCCGCATGATGAACAACTATGCGCTGAAACGTGAACTGGCAGAGTTTGCCGCGTCGCTGGTGAATAACGGTGAGACTGTGTTTATCGAGAACGGCAGCAGTAACGCGCTACTGGCGCGTACGCTTGCCGACCAGAAAGACATTACTATCATCACCGTCAGCAGCTATATCGCTCACCTGCTTAAAGAAACCCGCTGCGAAGTGATTCTGCTCGGGGGGATTTATCAGAAAAAAAGCGAGAGTATGGTTGGGCCGCTGACCCGGCAATACGTTCAGCAGGTTCACTTCAGTAAAGCCTTTATCGGTATCGACGGCTGGCAGGCAGAGACAGGCTTTACCGGCCGGGACATGATGCGTTCGGATGTGGTTAACGCGGTACTTGAAAAAGAGTGTGAAGCCATTGTTCTTACCGACAGTTCAAAATTTGGTGCGGTTCACCCTTATATGATGGGGCCGATTTCCCGTTTCAGCCGCGTAATTACCGATGATCGGTTAAGTAATGAACATCGCCAGCAGCTCGAACAAACTGGCCTGACGGTCGATATTGTCAAACACCCCGCATAATATCTTTTCTGCGCCCAACTCTCCCGGGCGCAGGCAATTTCATCTCTGAGAGAATTCCTGGTCTCCATTTAAGACTTTTTACCTGTTTAACCGGCGTTAAAATCGTAAAATTAATATTAGCGATATAACAGGAAGTGACTATCACCTGCGTGATTACGTAACGCCTGCGCGACCAGCTTTCACGGGAAACGGAATTTAGGTATGCCAATGGTCTATACTTAAAGTGTATTTCTTTCCGTGAATCGATAATTCAGGAGAAAGTATTATGTCTTTAACCAGCAAAAAATTAACCGCAGCTGTTCTGGCTGTTGCTTTGGCAATGTCCCTGAGCGCATGTTCCAACTGGTCAAAACGCGACCGTAACACAGCCATTGGTGCCGGTGCCGGTGCACTTGGTGGTGCGGTCTTAACTGACGGTAGTACGCTGGGTACTTTAGGTGGTGCTGCTGTCGGCGGTATTATCGGTCACCAGGTGGGCAAATAATCTCCATAACGGCAACCACCGGTATAAAGATAATTTTGAATACATTTCAGGTCTGACTTACGCACGTAAAAATAGAGCCACGGTATTTTCCGTGGCTCACTTAATTTAACCGCCCGCCAGTTTTACTTTCATGCCTTTGGCTTCGAGCAGTGATTTAATTAAATCTCGTTTGTCGCCCTGAATTTCAATAATTCCGTCTTTCACCGCGCCACCGCATCCGCATTTCTTTTTAAGCTCGGCTGCCAGTTTCGCCAGTTCAGCATCGTCGGCATCAATGCCGGTAATCAGGCAAACACCTTTCCCCTTTCTGCCGCTGGTCTGACGCTGAATGCGCACCACACCATCGCCTTTCGGACGCTCTACCGCGGCCCTGGGTTCATCGATACGCCCTGTTTCGGTGGAATACACCAGGCGGCTGTTAGAATCGCTCATTACGCGCCCTTCTTCAGTGAGGCATTAATGGCCTTCAGCGTTTGAGCCGGGTCTGCCGATTGCGTTACAGGGCGACCGATAACCATATAGTCAACACCCGCCGCTAGCGCCTGTTCAGGCGTCATGATGCGGCGCTGATCGCCCACGTCACTTCCTGCCGGACGAATACCCGGCGTGACCAGTTTGAACGCCTGGCCCAGTTCTGATTTAAAGCGTACTGCTTCCTGCGCAGAACAAACTACACCGTCCAGACCACAGTTTTGTGTCAGGCGGGCAAGGCGTTCAGCGTGCTCAGCTGGTGACAATGTCACGCCAAGATCGCGCAGGTCGCTTTCGTCCATGCTGGTCAGAACCGTTACAGCAATCAGTAATGGTGCATCTTTGCCAAAAGGTAAAAGCGCTTCACGTGCGGCAGTCATCATTCGCGCCCCGCCCGACGCGTGGACGTTTACCATCCATACGCCCAGCTCAGCAGCCGCGGCAACGGCATGTGCCGTGGTGTTGGGGATATCGTGAAATTTCAGGTCGAGGAAGATCTCAAAGCCACGCTGTTGCAGATCATGCACAATTTGTGGCCCAAACAGCGTGAACATTTCTTTGCCGACTTTCAGGCGACAGTCACGTGGATCAATGCCATCGACGAAGGCAAGTGCAGCATCGCGGTTATTGTAATCGAGAGCAACAACAACAGGAGAATCAGTAACTACACGGGAAGCGGAGGAAGTAACAGACGTCATGACCAGCCCTTTTCGTCTATGGGCGCGCAGCGGCGCGGAACAGATAAACGGCCAGCATTCTACCTGTCAGCGCCACAAATGAACAGAATCGATTTCCTTTCCTGCCAGGCCAATGGTCGCACGTTGCCGCCAGAGTGAGAAACGCAGATCAGTATGTTGTAACTAAAATAATGTGTTTTAAAAAAAGCTACTGCCCATCCAGGCCGCGAATAGGTTTAATCGTGGACCAGGCGCGGCACGAAGGACAGTGCCAGTAGAGCGAATACGCGGTGAAACCACACTTCTGGCAGCGGTAGCGCGGCTTACTGCGCACCTGTTCACCCACCATATCGCGCAGCACCATCAGGCTCTCTTTGGCGCGACCTTCTTCCGCATCATTCAGGTGATAGTCCATCAGCTTATGGAAGACCCGCATCGTTGGATGACGCTGAAGCTGACGGGTGATATAAACCTGTGCAGTGTCGCTACCTTCATGCTGTTCAACAATGTCAGACAGCATCAGTTCGGCGGTTGCCCCGGTATTTTCTTCAACACAGCGACGCAGGAAAGTCACCCACTCATCCTGCTTATTCAGCTGCTGGTAGCAGGTTTGCAGCATTTCCAGCGTTTCGCTGACCAGCTCTTTATCCTGGTCAATCACCCGCAGCAGGCACTCCACGGCTTTGGCAAACTCGCCGTTTGCCATGAAGACGCGCCCCATCATGATGGAAATGCGCGCGCTGTTACGGTCGGCGGCAGCACCTTTTTTCAGCAATGTCATGGCTTTATCCATGTCATCGCTGCCCATCTGTTGCAATGCGAGTTCACAGTAGAAATGGGCTATTTCAACGCGCTGTTTGTCTTTGCCCAGCTTCACCAGACGTTCAGCGGTATCAATGGCCTTCTGCCAGTCGCTTGTCGCCTGGTAAATCTGCAACAGCTGCTGCAACGCGCTGATTCGAAAATCGGTTTCATCGACCAGTTGCGTAAACATATCTTCGGCGCGGTCGTACAGACCGGCGGCCATGTAGTCACGCCCCAGCTGCTGAACCGCGAGCAGGCGCTGATCGTACGTCAGCGATGCGCTTTCCATGAGGGTCTGGTGAATGCGGATAGCGCGGTCAACTTCGCCACGCGAGCGGAACAGGTTTCCGAGGGTGAGATGGGCTTCAACGGTACCGGTGTCCTCTTTAAGCATATCGAGGAACAGGTCTACCGCTTTATCCTGTTGGTTGCTCAGCAGGAAATTCACCCCCGCAACATAGTCACGGGAGAGTCGGTTTGCTTCATCCTGCTTTGTTTGTTGCGCACTTCTGCGGCCCATATACCAGCCATAGGCTGCGGCTACAGGCAAAAGCAGAAACAACAACTCCAGCATATTCGATTATTCCTTGGCTACCGGCACACCAGAACGCTCTGGAATGTCAGTCGCGGGCGCAATTTGAAGTTCAAGGCGTTTGATTTTACGTTCAGCGCGCGCAAGCGAAACACGAACTTTAAGCCAGAACAGACCGCAAACCAGCCAGCCGATGATAAACCCCGCAGCGAACAACACCGCGAGCAGGCTTGATACCCGGTACTCACCTTGGGCCAGCAGATAGTTAAACGTCACCTGTTGGTCGTTTTGCGCACCCAATGTGACCGAAATGACAAAAATCGCCAATACCAGTAAGAAAATGAGTAAATATTTCACATTACTTCCCGTTATGTGGTTCAAGCGAATAAAGTGTGTTCAACTTACCGCAATCAGCCTTATAAACTACCATTTTAGTGACGGGCGCGATACGGAAAAAGTAACGCGCCAGTATGGGATTTATGGGCTAAACGCAGAATATCAACCGTCAGACCCCGCTTTGCTCTCTTTCCGCGATTTCTTTCTTCTCTTCCGGCGGCGGCGTCAGCGGCCCACAGACTCTCTGGGCAAGCCAGGTAGCAAAGGTCACCAGCACCCAGGAGATCAGCGTGGCAACAACCAAATCACGTGGCCAGTGCATTCCCAGCAGCAGGCGGCTTCCCATCACGGCTGTCGCCCACACCAGCAGCACGGCTATCGTCACCATCCGGCGACGTGGCCAGAGTAATCCCACACCAAGTAACGCCCAGCTGGCAGCAAACATCGTATGCCCCGAAGGAAACGCGAAGCCAGCTTCTTTTTGCCAGTGCTTACGCAAAAATTTGGGAATATCCTGTTGTTCAGAAAGCTGCTCTTTGACCAGCTCGCCACGGTCTTTACGCTTTAAATTGTAGAACTCATCCACCGGGATATGGTGCGTTTTCTCCAGCCAGATAACGAACGGACGCGGCTCCTGCACATGGTCTTTCACCCAGGACTTCACCCCTTGCCCGACGACAATCGCCGCCGCAAGAATGGCAAATAGCATCACCGCCGGACGCAGGCGAAAACGCAGGCACCACAGGAACCACGCGCACAGCAGTACATGGGTAATGATCCCCCAGGGTTGAGAAACCGTTTCTGTTATCCAGTACAGCACTTTAAGCCACGCGGTATCCTGACCGGGCTGCCATGTCCAGCCGGAAATCCACACGGCCAGAGGCATGATAAGTAAGATGGCCGCACCTGCTGCCGTTCGTCGGGCAATTGAAAGCATGTCTTCTCCTTGTTCGCTAAGCGTCACAATCATAACTGAATTTCACCCGACAGGTGGATATGTCGGATCGTGCGTTTAACGTTCGTATAGCATGGTGGCGATTAGGCGAAGTTGCTGAGCTTGTGGCAAAATGAACAGATACAGAAAGCCAAACAGGCGAAAGACACGAAACGTGTCAGCATACTCTGGAGAATCACATGCAGCTTAAACGTGTGGCAGAAGCCAAACTGCCAACCCCATGGGGCGATTTCCTGATGGTGGGATTTGAAGAACTGGCAACCGGACAGGATCACGTCGCCTTAGTGTTTGGTGACATTTCAGGGCAGACGCCGGTGTTGTCTCGCGTCCATTCGGAGTGTCTGACGGGCGATGCCTTGTTCAGCCTGCGCTGCGACTGCGGTTTCCAGCTGGAAGCGGCCCTGACGCACATCGCGGAGGAAGGTCGTGGGGTTCTGCTCTATCACCGCCAGGAAGGCCGAAATATCGGTCTGCTGAATAAAATCCGCGCTTATGCCCTTCAGGATCAGGGTTACGATACGGTCGAAGCTAACCACCAGCTTGGTTTTGCCGCCGATGAGCGTGATTTCACCCTGTGTGCAGATATGTTCAAGCTACTGGGCGTGGATGAAGTACGTCTGCTGACGAACAACCCACGTAAAGTTGAGATCCTGACGGAAGCAGGTATCAACATTGTTGAGCGTGTACCGCTGATTGTGGGGCGTAACCCGAAAAATGCCCACTATCTCGACACCAAAGCCGCGAAAATGGGCCATCTGTTAAGCGAATAATTGCAGTAAGCCCGGCGCGATAATTCGCGCCGGGCACATTCTATCAATCCAGCATCTTACGGATCACATAGTGCAGGATGCCGTCGTTCTGGTAATACGTCAGCTCTGTAGCGGTATCAATACGACACCGGCAATCAAGCATTTCAGTTTTACCGTCCGCGCGCGTGAGTTTCACCGGCACCGTTTTACCCGGCTGAAGATTTTGCAATCCACTGATATCTATCTGCTCCTCCCCGGTCAGCCCAAGGGTTTTGCGCGTCACGCCCTGCGGGAACTCAAGCGGTAAAATCCCCATACCAATCAGATTCGAACGATGAATACGTTCAAACGACTCGGCAATAACCACCCGGACACCCAGCAAACGCGGCCCTTTTGCCGCCCAGTCACGGCTGGAGCCGGAACCGTACTCTTTACCGGCAATAACCGCGAGTGGGATCCCCGCCCGCTGATAACTGACTGCCGCATCATAAATCGACACCACTTCCGTTCCTGGCAGGTAGCGGGTCATCCCCCCTTCCACGCCCGGCACCATTTCATTGCGGATACGAATATTGGCAAACGTCCCGCGCATCATAACTTCATGGTTACCGCGACGTGAACCGTATGAGTTAAAGTCCCCGCGCTCCACACCGCGGCCTTGCAGATAGCGCCCTGCCGGACTGTCGGCTTTGATGCTGCCTGCCGGAGATATATGGTCAGTGGTCACAGAGTCGCCCAGCATGGCCAGCACGCGTGCGCCCTGGATATCTTTCAGCGGTGCGGGCTGAGCCTGCATCTCATCAAAGAAAGGTGACAGGCGAATATAAGTCGAATCATCCTGCCAGGCGTAGGTGTCAGATCCCTCGACCGCAATGGTTTTCCACTCTGGCGTACCTTCAAACACTTCCGAGTACTCTTTATGGAACATTTCGGTAGAAACCTGCTCAACCGCACGCGCAATTTCCTGCGATGTCGGCCAGATATCTTTGAGGTAAACCGGCTGGTGATTACGGTCTTGCCCAATCGGGTCGGAAACCAGATTGACGTTCATGTTGCCGGCCAGCGCATAGGCTACAACCAATGGCGGTGATGCCAGCCAGTTCGTTTTCACCAGCGGATGGATACGGCCTTCAAAATTGCGGTTACCGGACAAAACAGCGCCGACCGTCAGATCGCCCTGTTTAATCGCCTGTTCGATAGGCTCAGGCAAAGGCCCTGAGTTCCCAATACAGGTGGTACATCCGTACCCCACAAGATTAAACCCAAGCTCGTCCAGATACGGTGTGAGTTTTGCCTTTGCCAGATAATCGGATACCACTTTCGACCCCGGAGCCAGCGACGCTTTGACCCACGGCTGAGGTTTTAACCCAAGCTCGACGGCTTTTTTCGCCAGCAGGCCTGCTGCCATCAGTACGCTCGGGTTAGAGGTATTGGTACAGGAGGTAATCGCCGCAATGACCACCGCACCTTCCGGCAACTGCCAGGTTTGCCCGTTCAGCACATAATCGACCGGGCGATGATCTTTTTGCGCCGCGTTAAGTTCCAGTTCGTTACTGGCCACAAAGGCTTTGGGGACGTTTTGTAGCGCCACCCGATCCTGCGGACGTTTTGGTCCTGCGAGGCTTGCCTCAACGGTGCCCATATCAAGCTCCAGAGTGCTGGTAAAGACCGGCTCATCACCCGGATTACGCCACATGCCCTGCGCTTTGGTGTACGCCTCTACGAGCGCCACCTGCTCTTCTGTACGCCCACTCAGGCGTAAATAGTCCAGCGTTACATCATCGACCGGGAAAAAGCCGCAGGTTGCACCATACTCTGGCGACATATTGGCAATAGTGGCGCGGTCCGCAAGCGGGAGTGAATCAAGGCCATCACCGTAGAACTCAACAAATTTACCCACCACACCATGCTGGCGCAGCATCTGGGTGACGGTCAGCACCAGGTCAGTGGCAGTAATGCCTTCAGAGAGCTTGCCGTTGAGTTTAAAACCCACGACATCGGGTATCAGCATTGAAACCGGCTGCCCGAGCATCGCGGCTTCGGCTTCAATCCCCCCCACGCCCCAGCCCAGCACGCCGAGGCCATTAATCATGGTGGTATGGGAATCGGTGCCCACCAGCGTGTCAGGATAAGCGACCCACTCTTTACCCTGTAATTCGCTCCAGACAGCTTTCCCCAGATATTCGAGGTTAACCTGGTGGCAAATACCGGTGCCGGGTGGCACGACGCTGAACCGACTGAACGCCTGTTGTCCCCACTTCAGAAAGACATAGCGTTCGTGATTGCGCTCCATCTCCAGACGCACGTTCTCATCGAACGCGTCTTCGTCACCAAAGCGGTCGACGGTGACGGAGTGGTCTATAACCAGATCCACCGGGGAGAGCGGGTTGACTTTGGCCGTGTCACCCCCGAGACGTTTTACGGCTTCCCGCATGGCGGCTAAATCCACCACGGCAGGTACGCCCGTGAAGTCCTGCATCAGCACCCTGGCGGGTCGGTAGGCAATTTCCCGGTCCGCATGGGCATGTTTTAACCATCCGGCCAGCGCGTGAATATCATCAGCAGTGACAGAATCACCATCCTGCCAGCGTAAGAGGTTTTCCAGTAAAACTTTCAGCGACTTGGGTAACCGCGAAATGTCCCCAAGGCTTTTGGCAGCCAGCGGCAAACTGTAGTAATGCCAGGTTTTGTTTTCTGCCTGTAACGTGTCCTTACTGGCTTCGCGTAGGGTTAACGACATAAGCTCCTCCTTAATTACAGAGATACCCTGATTAACTCCAGGGCCGTAATTAAAGATAACACATGGTGGATGTAACGTTTTGATAACAACCCAAATTGATAAATTCTTACGGGCGAAGACGGCGGGTATAAAACAAAAAACCCCGCCGTAGCGAGGTTTTATCAATTAGAAGAAGGTCAGCCAGACAAGCTGACACCAGAAGAGAATCGACAGCGAAAAAACGCCTATCCACGACCAGTATTTGAGATTTGTCACGTTATTCATCATAGCAACACCAGACTTTATTAATTAGCGATCCTGAGTTAGTTCCTCAGTACAATATTGCTGATGTGTATTTATAAAAGAGTACAAAAGCGCAGAGACATTCTTCAGACTATTCGCGTAATAACGCTCAAAACTACATTATTGTTTTTTAGTTTCGTCTTCAGCGAAGACATCAATAAAGGCCTTCTGCTGCGGTGTGAGTTTCCATGAGACTGGAACACTGGTAGCCGGCTCTTTACGCGCTTTGTGGCTACTGTCACGATGCTGACTCATCTGTTTGACCGATTCTGTACGTACCGTCACTGTCATAGTTAACCCCAATATTTCCAGGCAAGGAGAGCAACCACCACCCAAAACAGGGCAGAGACAACAAAGACCGTCATCCAGGCTTTGCGTTTAAGCGCAGGGTCCCTTTGCGGTTCTTCACTTCCTGACGGCATTGCTAACCTCATACAATCGACATCGCTTATCATTTTGATACCAAACAATTGGTACAAGTAATTATCAGTTGAGATAAATCCTAAAGAAACTTTCGCTGAAAAGCCAGTGAATTTACGCTGTGGCAGAGGTTAAATATTCAATCTTTTGACCAGAAATAAATAATTGAAAAGAATTATTTGCGCAGTCGGAATTTACTTTCTACTTTTGTCGCAAATTTGCGACAGTAAAACCTTATAAATAAAATGGGTTATGACATTATATGTCAGCGAAGTGCAGATGATGATAATTCTGATTTAGGTTTAAGCGGATATATCGGTATCTTTCCGTAATGGAAAGATACCGGGAGTGATTATTTGGCAGGAAGCTTAATGTCTTTAAACATCTCTTCGATGTCTTCATTGGAACGCAGAGCTACGGCGGTATCTACGACATCGCGCGTTAAATGCGGCGCAAAGCGCTGAATAAAATCATACATATAGCTGCGCAGGAAGGTGCTACGGCGGAAACCAATTTTGGTTGTGCTATGGCTGAAAATATCATGCGCATCAAGACGGACTAAATCCGGGTCGGATACCGGATCAACCGCCATGCTGGCAATGACCCCTACCCCAAGCCCCAGCCGGACATAGGTTTTAATCACGTCTGCGTCTGTTGCAGTAAAGACAATCCGCGGCGTTAAACCTGCACGGTTAAAGGCGGTGTCCAGCTCAGAACGGCCAGTGAACCCGAAGGTATAGGTTACCAGCGGGTATTGCGCCAGCTCTTCAATGGTCACCGAACCTTTCCCGGCCAGCGGGTGATCGGGCGTAACCACAATCGAGCGGTTCCAGTGATAGCACGGCAGCATCACCAGGTCGTCGTACAGATGCAGCGCTTCTGTGGCAATGGCGAAATCTGCGTTGCCCTTGGATACCGCTTCAGCGATTTGCGTCGGTGAGCCCTGATGCATATGCAAAGATACGCGCGGGTAACGTTCGATAAAGCCCTTAATCACCCCAGGCAGGGCGTAACGCGCCTGAGTATGGGTGGTGGCAATGTACAACGAGCCTTTGTCAGGCCAGGTGTGCTCTCCTGCCACCGATTTAATCGCATCGACTTTAGAAAGCACCTCACGGGCGATACGGATTATCTCCTGCCCCGCAGGCGTAACCTGAGTGAGGTGTTTACCACTACGGGCAAAGATCTGAATACCGAGCTCATCCTCCAGCATTCGAACTTGCTTACTGATGCCGGGTTGAGAGGTATAAAGACCTTCAGCGGTAGAAGAGACGTTAAGGTTGTGATTTACCACCTCAACGATATAGCGAAGCTGCTGTAGTTTCATGCCAGACCATCCGATTTAGCGCACGCGGTCAATCGCTTAAGACGATTTGATAATAAGAAAAGGGTTAACTATAACCACTATATCATTTATAGCCTGACTGTATAGTACGGAACAAAAAATAATAACGACGTAATAAAAAAGGGCCGGAAGACCGGCCCTTTTACAGGTAAGTTACAGTAAGTGCAGATTATTTTTTGCCTTCAGCCCATTTGCCGTCAACATAGAAGGCCGACCAGCCGGTCGCTTTACCCTCTTTCTCAGCGGCAACATACTGCTGTTTGGTTTTACGGCTAAAACGCACAACTGTCTTGTTACCTTCTGGATCCTGCTGCGGCGCATCGGCCAGATAACGCAGTTTCTCCGGCAGACGATCGCGGAAGCGATACAGCTCTTCCACCAGCGGCGCACGTGTTTCACGCGATTTCGGGAAGGTATTGGCGGCCAGGAAGACCCCGGCGGCGCCGTCGCGCAGCACGAAGTAAGCGTCTGATTTCTCACACGGCAACTCTGGCAGCGGAACCGGATCTTCCTTCGGCGGTGCAACTTCACCGTTACGCAGGATCTTACGGGTGTTCTTACATTCGTCGTTGGTACAAGCCATGTATTTACCAAAACGTCCCATTTTCAGGTGCATTTCGGAGCCACATTTTTCACACTCAACGATTGGGCCGTCGTAGCCCTTAATGCGGAACTCGCCCTCTTCGATCTCATACCCATCACAGGTTGGGTTATTACCGCAGACGTGCAGTTTGCGTTTAGGATCGATGAGATAGCTGTCCATCGCAGTGCCACATTTCTTACAACGACGCTTCGCACGCAAGGCGTTTGTTTCGGCATCGTCGCCTTCAAGAATGTTGAGCACTTCGTTCTCTGGCACCAGGTTAATGGTGGTTTTGCAACGCTCTTTCGGTGAAAGCGCGTAGCCAGAACAGCCCAGGAAGACGCCGGTCGTAGCAGTACGAATACCCATTTTACGGCCGCAGGTTGGGCAGTCGATACTGGTCAGCACCATCTGATTAGGCAGCATCCCGCCTTCTTCCGGATCTTTCTCGGCTTTATCCAGTTGATGGGTAAAGTCGCTAAAGAAGCTGTCGAGTACCTTTTTCCACTCAGCCTGATGGCTGGCAACCTGGTCAAGGCTGTCTTCCATCTGCGCGGTGAAATCGTAGTTCATCAGCTCACGGAAGTTAGCTTCCAGACGGTCGGTAACAATCTCACCCATTTTTTCCGCGTAGAAACGACGGCTTTCAACGCGAACGTAACCGCGATCCTGAATAGTCGAGATAATTGACGCGTACGTTGACGGACGGCCAATGCCACGTTTTTCCAGCTCTTTAACCAGTGACGCTTCACTGAATCGCGCAGGCGGTTTGGTGAAGTGTTGTGCCGGTACCAGGTCGACCAGAGACAGCGCGTCGCCCTTGTTTACTGCAGGCAGGGTTCTGTCTTCATCGCCTTTACGCAGCGCAGGCATCACTTTTGTCCAGCCGTCAAAACGCAGGATGCGTCCACGCGCTTTCAGGCGGAAATCACCTGCACCGACGGTCAGTGTGGTGGAGTCGTACTGGGCTGGCGTCATCTGGCACGCCACAAACTGACGCCAGATCAGCTGATACAGCTTCTGCGCGTCGGCTTCCATATCTTTCAGCGATTCAGCCAACACAGAGACATCAGAAGGACGAATCGCTTCGTGCGCTTCCTGAGAATTCTCTTTGCTGGCGAACTGGTTAGCACTTTCTGGCAGGTATTTTTTGCCAAAGTTGTCGCTGATATAACCGCGCACCATGTTGACGGCATCCTGGCTCAGGTTGGTTGAGTCAGTACGCATATAGGTGATGTAGCCCGCTTCATACAAGCGCTGCGCCATCATCATGGTTTTCTTCACGCCATAGCCCAGACGCGTGCTCGCCGCCTGTTGCAATGTGGACGTAATAAAAGGCGCGCCAGGCTTACTGCTGGTCGGTTTATCTTCGCGCTCCAGGACCTGATAGCGTGCTTTTTCCAGCAACGCGACGGCAGCCATTGTCTGCTCGCGATTTTCAGGACGGAACGGTTTGTCGTTCTGATGGCTTACCTGCAACGGCAGCGCGTCACCGCCTGGTGTGGTGACGTTGGCGTCTACTTCCCAGTACTCTTCTGGTACAAACGCTTTGATTTCGCGCTCGCGTTCAACAACCAGGCGTACTGCTACGGACTGAACGCGCCCTGCTGACAGGCCACGGGCAATCTTTTTCCACAGAAGCGGAGAAACCATATAGCCCACAACACGGTCCATAAAGCGACGTGCTTGCTGAGCATTTACGCGGTCGATATTCAGCTCACCTGGCTTTTCAAACGCCTGGCGAATCGCATTTTTCGTAATTTCGTTAAACACTACACGGCTGTAGCGTTTGTCGTCGCCACCGATCACTTCCCGCAGGTGCCATGCAATGGCTTCCCCTTCGCGGTCAAGGTCGGTTGCGAGATAGATGTGGTCAGCTTTTTCAGCGAGCTGCTTCAGCTCATTAACGACCTTTTCTTTTCCTGGCAGCACTTCATATTGTGCATCCCAGTTGTGCCACGGGTTAACACCCATGCGGTTGACAAGCGCGCTACGTTCATCCTTTTTAGGCTTTTTAGCCCCTTTGGTGGAGGTAGAGTCTGCGCTCTTTTTGCTGGCTGAGCCACTGGTCGGCAAATCGCGGATATGACCAACGCTGGATTTAACCACGTAGTCATTACCCAGATACTTATTGATCGTTTTGGCTTTTGCCGGGGACTCAACGATGACGAGAGCTTTACCCATATTCACCTTTACCTAATTTAATTCTTCCAGGAATACGCCGCACGTTGATATCCCTTCCGCTGACGACGAGCTCTTGATATTGAGACTGCGTCAGGGGATATCAACCCCTTTGTCTTAACCTGCGCCAGAAAGATGACGTCCAGGTGATTGAGTTATCGGGTATTTTTCTCAGATAGACGTTAATTCGTGACGAATTCCCGCTCGAATGTCAAGCAATTCTGTTGCCAGAATGACGAAAGCGCACACTGTACCTGATAAAATTCGTTACGCAACTTTATTAGCATGTAATGGCGATTCCCGCCAGCCGCCACAACCGTGCTTACCCCCTCAGATAACAGGGAAAATTTGCCCCCAAAGCCCCTCCGGCGTAGACTATTGTCACTGTTTAAGGAGTGGATTATGCAGAATACAACCCAACCAATTGACCGAGCATCTCTGCTTATTGAAGCGAACAAACTGATTCGCAACCATGAAGACACCCTCGCCGGCATCGAAGCAACCGGCGTAGAGCAACGAAATGGCGTGCTGGTGTTCAGCGGCGAATATTTCCTTGATGAGCAAGGGTTACCCACCCCGAAAAGCACCGCGGTGTTTAACATGTTTAAATACCTGGCACATACGCTTTCCGAGAAGTATCACCTGGTCGATTAACGCAAAACGCGAGGCAGATGCCTCGCGTTTTCGTTTACAGCAGCGGCTTTTGCCCGCGTTGTAACCAGCGTAACAGCAGGCGGTCTGCGCTTTCCGCGGCGCTGTTGGTAAACCGGTCGAGCAGGCGTTTACGCTGCGCAAAGCGCACGCCGACCAGCTCACGCCCGTCCATCAGCCCTAACAGCAGATCGTCGCTGGTACCTACGTCATCCACCAGCCCTTTTTCCTGAGCCTGCGTGCCGTACCAGTGCTCCCCGGTTGCAACCTGCTCAATATCCAGGGTTGGACGCATACGCTGCACAAAGTCTTTAAAGAGATGGTGGGTTTCATTAAGGTCTTCACGAAACTTCTGACGCCCCTCTTCGGTGTTTTCACCCAGCAGCGTCAGCGTGCGTTTGTACTGCCCGGCGGTATGCAGCTCAATGTCGATCTCTTTGTTTTTCAGGAAACGGTTAAAATTCGGAATTTGCGCCACCACGCCAATGGAGCCAATGATTGAAAACGGCGCGGCAACAATTTTGTCGGCCACACATGCCATCATGTAGCCACCGCTCGCGGCCACCTTATCCACCGCGACGGTCAACGGGATCTGTTTATCCCGCAGACGCTGGAGCTGAGACGCCGCCAGGCCGTAGCCATGCACCACACCGCCCGGGCTTTCAAGACGTAATACCACCTGATCCGCAGGCTTCGCCACTGCAAGCACCGCCGTTACCTCTTCGCGTAAGGAGGTCACTTCATGTGCATCCATACTGCCTTTAAAATCGAGAACATAAACACGTGGTTTCACGTCATCCTGCGGGAGCTGTGATTTTGCTTTCGCTTTCGCCGCTTTAGCTTCCTGCTTGTGCTTTTTCTTTTGCACTTTTGCCCACTGTTTTTGCTGATGGCTATCCAGCAGCGCCAGGGACATCTCTTCCTGCATCTCCTTATACTGTTCGCTTAAACGGGTGATCCGCAATTCGCCGCGCTGACGTTTACGCTGGGTCAGGTTAACGAGCAAGACCGCGATTACCGCAATGGCAATCACCACCGTCGCGATTTTGGCTAAAAACAACCCATATTCAGAAAGTAATTCCACGTGTTCCACCTTGATTTAACCACGATTCTTCACCGCCAGTGTACAACAGCCGTTGTCAGGCGTCTTGCTCGTGACAATACCTGTGCGAGCCGCCTTCAGGAATCCCCGTTACTGGATGAAATATTTGCAAATTGTTAATTTCACAGAGAAGCGTCCTGTAGACTGATTGAATTCTCATGCTATTTCGGGCATAAAGCCGAAAAGTGATAAAAAGCAGGCGCAATCTATGTGCAGCGCCCAGAGGAGTCACCGTGCACTATCAACCACAAAAAGATTTACTACAAAACCGCATCATTCTTGTCACCGGTGCCAGCGACGGGATTGGTCGTGAAGCTGCGCTGACCTACTCCCGCTACGGGGCACACGTCATCCTGGTAGGCCGAAACGAAGAAAAACTGCGCAGCGTGGCGCAAGAAGTAGAAGACGAAGGTGGCGCGCCAGCCCCATGGTATACGCTCGATTTACTGACCTGCACGCCTGAGACGTGCCAGGAGCTTGCACAGCGCATCGCAACGCACCACCCGCGCCTCGACGGCGTATTGCACAACGCCGGGCTGCTCGGGGAAGTTCGTCCTATGGATGAACAAAAGCCGGAGATCTGGCAGCAGGTGATGCAGGTTAACGTCAACGGCACATTTTTCCTGACACAGGCATTGCTTCCTTTATTACTCAAATCTGATTCAGGCTCGCTGGTCTTTACATCGTCAAGCGTTGGGCGTCAGGGACGTGCAAACTGGGGAGCGTACGCGGTATCAAAATTCGCTACAGAAGGCATGATGCAGGTGCTGGCCGAGGAGTATCAGAGCCGCCATCTGCGCGTAAATTGCATTAACCCGGGTGGAACACGCACCAAAATGCGCGCCAGCGCGTTCCCGGGGGAAGATCCGCAAAAACTGAAAACACCGGCGGAAATTATGCCGCTCTACCTTTGGCTCATGGGTGATGACAGCCGCCGTAAAACCGGTATGACCTTTGACGCACAGCCAGGCCGTAAACCGGGGATATCGCAATGAGTGAAGAACGCCATCAGCAACGCCAGCAGCGTCTGAAAGAGCAGGTTGATGCACGTGTCGCCGCAGCCCAGGACGAGCGCGGGATTATTATTGTTTTCACCGGCAACGGGAAAGGTAAAACCACTGCCGCGTTTGGTACGGCAACACGTGCAGTGGGCCATGGTCAGAAAGTGGGTGTTATTCAGTTTATTAAAGGCGAATGGCCTAACGGAGAGCGTAACCTGCTGGAGCCGCACGGCGTCGAATTTCAGGTTATGGCGACCGGATTTACCTGGGACACACAAAACCGTGAAACCGATACAGCCGCGTGTCTGGCCGTCTGGGAACACGCGAAAAGAATGCTGGCAGACCCCACGCTGAACATGGTGCTGCTGGATGAAATTACCTATATGGTGGCCTACGACTATCTGCCGCTGGATGCCGTACTGGCTGCATTACAGGCACGCCCGGCACACCAGACGGTGATTATAACGGGACGCGGGTGCCACCGGGATATTCTGGACATAGCCGATACCGTCAGCGAGTTACGCCCGGTTAAACATGCTTTCGATGCGGGTATCAAAGCCCAGATCGGGATTGATTACTAAGAAAAAAGCCCGGTTAATAAGACCGGGCTTTTAGAGATTAACCGTTGTTATTACGGCTGCCAGAACGGCGATTATTGCTCACCTGGCTGTGACGTTTTACCGCACGGCGGATCTGGTTCGCTTTCATGCGACGACGATCTTTTTCAACCGCCACTTTAGAGGTGGTTTCCGGCGTCAGGCCGACCAGTTCACGCAGGTAGTTAGTCTGGGTTAAATCCAGCTCGGTATAGCCACCACGCGGCAGACCTTTCGGCAGCAGGATGTCGCCATAACGTACGCGGATCAGGCGGCTCACCTGCACACCAACCGCTTCCCACAGACGACGAACCTCGCGGTTACGGCCTTCCGTCAGGGTCACGTTGTACCACTGGTTAATCCCTTCACCACCGGTAAATTTGATGGTTTTGAACGCCGCCGGGCCGTCTTCCAGTTGCACGCCACGCGACAGGTCGCGCAGTTTGTTCTCATCAACCTGGCCGAATACACGCACTGCGTATTCACGTTCAACTTCGCGGCTTGGGTGCATCAGGCGGTTTGCCAGTTCACCGTCAGTGGTAAACAGCAGCAGACCGCAGGTGTTCACATCCAGACGGCCCACAGCAATCCAGCGAGCGCCGCGCAGTTTAGGCAGGCGGTCGAATACTGTCGGGCGACCTTCCGGGTCATTACGGGTACACAGCTCGCCTTCTGGCTTGTAATAGGCCAGCACGCGGCAGATCTGTTCAGCGGACTCTTTTACCGAGATAAGATGACCGTCAATACGGATCTTCAGTCCCGGTACGATTTCTACGCGGTCGCCCAGCGTGGAGACTTTACCGTCCACACTCACGCGACCTGCTTCAATAATGGCTTCGATTTCACGGCGTGAACCGTGGCCGGCGCGCGCCAGCACTTTCTGTAACTTCTCGCTCATTGAGCTTCCTCAGGTGTCGCCTTCACAGGCGTCGGATCAGGTCAAAACACGGCAGCGCCCCGTTTTGATGGCCGCGTAGTATAGCTGCTTACACCTTTACAAGAAAGGTTTAACATCACCCACGCCTTCACGAATCACTTCCGGCGCATCGTCAGTCAGATCAACCACGGTAGTCGGCTGCTGCCCGAGGTATCCACCGTGAATAACCAGGTCTACTACCTTCTCCAGCCGATCCTTGATTTCATCCGGGTCGGACTCGGTAAACTCGCTGCCAGGTAGCATGAGCGAGGTGGAGAGCATAGGCTCGCCGAGTGTCTCCAGCAGCGCCTGCGCAATCGGGTTCGAAGGAACGCGCATCCCGATGGTTTTACGTTTTTCCTGCAACAGACGGCGCGGAACCTCTTTTGTCCCTTTCAGGATGAAAGTGTAGTTACCCGGTGTGTTGTTTTTGATCAGACGAAACGCCACGTTATCAACATAAGCATAGGTCGACAGCTCAGAGAGATCGCGGCACATCAGCGTAAAGTTATGGCCGTCCGGCAGCTGGCGAATGCGACAGATACGCTCCATCGCCCCTTTGTCTTCAATTTTGCAGCCCAGCGCGTAACCAGAATCGGTCGGGTAAACGATAACGCCCCCCTTGCGGACAATCTCCACAGCCTGATTAATCAGGCGAGGTTGCGGGTTATCTGGATGAATATAGAAAAACTGACTCATACTTCCCTCTCTTCAAGTTGCTTTGGCTGTTCCCAGAGCTGCCAGACAGGCTCTACGCCTGCGGGGAGCCAGAGCTTGCGCCCCAGTTCGATCCACGCACAAGGCTGATGGAAATCAGAGCCCTGTGACGCAAGAAGCCCAAACTGGCGGGCATAGGTCGCGAGCTGCGAACGCTCGTTGGGTGCCTGCTGGCATTGTGCGACTTCCATCGCGTCGCCTCCGCGCTCGGCGAAGTGAGCCAACAGTCTTTTCAGCCATTTAGCAGAAAGATTATACCGCCCAGGATGGGCCAGCACTGCCTTGCCACCAGAATGATGAATCACATCAATAGCTTGTTCTATTGTACACCACTGTGGCGGAACGTATCCGGTTTTCCCGCGCGCCAGGTATCTTTTAAACACGTCGGCCATGGTGGTGGCTTTACCGGCCTCAACCAGAAAACGGGCAAAATGTCCGCGCGTAACAGCCCCGCCGTTCGCCAGCTTCTGAGCTCCTTCCAGCGCCCCCGGGATATGCGCTTTTTCGAGGCGCTCGCCAATCATCTCTGCACGCAGGTTTCGACGCGTTTTTTGTTCTTGCAAAAATGCGCACATTGCAGGATGTTCTGTATCGATGTTCAGGCCAACGATATGAATTTCATGGTTTTCCCAGAGGGTTGAAATCTCCACACCAGCAACCAGGTTTAGCGGTAAACCGCTGCGGGCAATTTCGGCCCGCGCCGCAGGAATGGCATCCGTTGTATCGTGATCGGTTATTGCCAGCGTGCCAACACGCATTTCAACGGCACGGTGGACGAGAGCTTCGGGCGTCAGCAGGCCATCAGAAGCCTGAGTGTGGCTGTGTAAATCATAAATTACGGCGTAGGTGGTATCGCTCAAAGCACTTCCCATCACAGGTTAATAACATCTCAGAGGCCTATGATAACGGCTTGCCGCGAAATTCTGAAATCAAGGGTTGACAACACGCCATCGAACTAGTTAACTAGTACGCAAGTTCACACGAGAAAGGTATCTGAAAATGACAGCACATTTCACTCTGCATGGTTGGTGGCGCACTTCCTGATTATCGGGCAGTGTCACTCGTCTGCGAAATGCAAACAGATACCAGGCCCGCGCTAAAGCGGGCTTTTTTTTGAACAGAATAAATGAGAAGAACATCATGCAAACAGCCAAACCACACCTCGAATTGCTGACCTGCGAGGCGGCCTATCGCCATAACCCTACCGCGCTGTTTCATCAGGTGTGCGGTGCGCGTCCGGCCACCCTGCTGCTGGAATCAGCGGATATCGACAGCAAAGACGATCTCAAAAGCCTGTTGCTGGTCGACAGTGCGTTGCGCATTACCGCGTTAGGTGACACCGTCACCATTAAAGCGTTATCTGACAACGGTGCATCCCTGCTGCCTCTGCTGGATGCCGCGCTACCTGCTGGCATCGAGAATGAACATCACCCAGAAATGCGTGTGCTGCATTTCCCGCCGGTCAGCCAGTTGCTGGATGAAGACGCTCGCCTGTGCTCCCTGTCCGTGTTCGATGCCTTCCGTCTGCTGCAAAATCTGGTTTCCGTGCCTGAAGATGAACGTGAAGCCATGTTCTTTGGCGGGCTGTTTGCGTATGACCTGGTCGCGGGTTTTGAAGATTTGCCGGAAACCGAACAAGGCAACCGCTGCCCGGACTACTGCTTCTATCTGGCCGAAACATTGCTGGTGATCGACCATCAGAAAAAATACACCCGCATTCAGGCAAGCCTGTTCACACCGTCAGCATCTGAAAAGAAACGTCTTGATCACCGTATCGCGCAACTTCAGCAGCAATTGACCGAAGAGCCTCCTGTGCTGCCGGTTCAGCGCGTGGAAAAAATGCAATGCGATGTTAATCAGACTGACGATCAGTACGGTGCCGTCGTGCGCCAGATGCAAAAAGCGATTCGCGCCGGTGAAATTTTCCAGGTTGTTCCGTCCCGTCGTTTCTCGCTGCCTTGCCCGTCACCGCTGGCCGCCTACGATGTGCTGAAAAAGAGCAACCCGAGCCCATACATGTTCTTTATGCAGGACAATGATTTCACCCTGTTTGGCGCCTCTCCGGAAAGCTCCCTGAAATACGATGCCACCAGCCGCCAGATTGAGATCTACCCGATCGCCGGAACCCGCCCACGTGGCCGCCGTGCGGATGGCTCGCTTGACCGCGATCTCGACAGCCGTATTGAGCTGGAGATGCGTACCGACCATAAAGAGCTGTCCGAACACCTGATGCTGGTTGACCTGGCGCGTAACGACCTGGCGCGTATTTGTACCCCAGGCAGCCGCTACGTCGCTGACCTGACCAAAGTTGACCGTTATTCATTTGTGATGCACCTGGTGTCCCGCGTGGTCGGAGAACTGCGCAGCGACCTGGACGTGCTTCACGCCTACCGCGCCTGCATGAACATGGGCACCCTGAGCGGTGCGCCAAAAGTTCGCGCCATGCAGCTTATCGCTGAAGCCGAAGGCCGCCGTCGCGGTAGCTATGGCGGCGCAGTGGGTTATTTCACCGCTCACGGCGATCTCGATACCTGCATCGTTATCCGCTCTGCGTATGTGGAAGATGGCATTGCCACCGTCCAGGCAGGCGCAGGTATCGTTCTGGATTCCGTTCCGCAGTCTGAAGCTGACGAAACTCGCAGTAAAGCTCGCGCGGTATTGCGCGCCATTGCTACCGCACACCATGCACAGGAGATTTTCTGATGGCTGACATTCTGCTGCTCGATAATATCGACTCCTTTACTTACAACCTGGCAGATCAGCTGCGTGCAAATGGCCACAACGTTGTTATTTACCGTAACCATGTGCCAGCGCAGACCCTGATTGAGCGTCTGGGCACCATGCAAAACCCGGTGCTGATGCTCTCCCCTGGGCCTGGCGCGCCAAGCGAAGCAGGCTGTATGCCAGAGCTGCTGACCCGGATGCGCGGCAAGCTGCCGATCATCGGCATCTGTCTTGGTCATCAGGCAATTGTTGAAGCTTACGGCGGGTATGTCGGCCAGGCCGGTGAAATTCTGCACGGTAAAGCCTCCAGCATTGAACATGACGGCCAGGCGATGTTTGCCGGGTTGCCAAACCCGCTGCCGGTTGCGCGTTATCACTCGCTGGTTGGCAGCAATATCCCGGCAGGGCTGACGATTAACGCTTCTTTTGAAGGCATGGTGATGGCAGTGCGCCACGATGCGGATCGCGTTTGCGGCCTGCAATTCCACCCGGAATCAATTCTGACCTCCAACGGCGCACGTCTGCTGGAACAGACCCTCGACTGGGCGTTACAGAAACTGGAGCAAACCAATACGCTCCAGCCGATTCTGGAAAAACTGTACCAGGCGCAGACGCTGAGCCAGCAGGAAAGCCACCAGCTCTTCTCTGCCGTGGTTCGCGGTGAACTGAAACCTGAACAGCTAGCAGCAGCGCTGGTCAGCATGAAAGTCCGCGGCGAAAGTCCGCAGGAGATCGCCGGCGCAGCAACCGCACTGCTGGAAAACGCAGCACCGTTCCCGCGCCCTGATTATCCATTTGCCGACATCGTCGGCACCGGTGGCGACGGTAGTAACAGCATTAATATCTCCACGGCCAGCGCATTTGTGGCGGCAGCCTGTGGAATGAAAGTGGCGAAACACGGTAACCGCAGCGTATCCAGCCGCTCGGGGTCGTCTGATTTACTGGCGGCCTTTGGCATCAACCTGGACATGAAAGCAGAACGCTCCCGTGAAGCGCTGGATGATTTGGGTGTCTGTTTCCTGTTTGCCCCGAAATACCACACCGGTTTCCGCCATGCGATGCCGGTTCGCCAGCAGCTGAAAACCCGCACCCTGTTTAACGTGCTGGGTCCGCTGATTAACCCGGCGCATCCGCCGCTGGCGCTGATTGGCGTTTACAGCCCGGAACTGGTACTGCCGATTGCCGAAACCTTGCGCGTGCTGGGTTATCAGCGTGCCGCAGTCGTGCACAGCGGCGGTATGGATGAAGTGTCTCTTCATGCGCCAACCCTGGTTGCAGAGCTGCGCGAGGGTGAAATCCAGAGCTACCAGCTTGAAGCCGAAGACTTTGGATTAGTGCCCTATCGCCAGGAAGCGCTGGCAGGCGGCACACCGGAAGAAAACCGTGACATTCTGACGCGCTTACTACAAGGTAAAGGTGAGTCCGCTCATGAGGCTGCCGTTGCCGCCAACGTTGCCATGCTGATGCGTTTACACGGTGAGGAAGACCTGAAGGTCAACGCACAAAAAGTTCTGGACGTACTGCGCTCTGGTGCAGCATACGATCGCGTTACCGCACTTGCGGCGAGAGGGTAAAGAATGCAGACCGTTTTAGCGAAAATTGTTGCCGATAAGGCCATCTGGGTAGAAGCACGCAAACAGCAGCAGCCGCTTGCCAGTTTTCAGAATGATGTCGTACCAAGCAGCCGCCGTTTTTATGATGCCCTTCAGGGTGCGCGCACCGCATTTATCCTGGAGTGCAAAAAAGCTTCTCCGTCGAAAGGCGTTATCCGTGATGATTTTGATCCTGCACGCATTGCAGGCGTCTACAAACATCATGCGTCAGCCATCTCCGTGCTGACGGATGAGAAATATTTCCAGGGCAGTTTTGATTTTCTGCCGATTGTCAGCGGCATCGCGCCGCAGCCGATCCTGTGCAAAGACTTTATTATCGACCCGTACCAAATCTGGCTGGCGCGGTTTTACCAGGCCGATGCCTGCCTGCTGATGCTCTCCGTGCTTGACGACGAACAGTATCGCCAGCTCTCTGCCGTGGCACACAGCCTGAACATGGGCGTGCTGACCGAAGTGAGCAACGAAGAAGAGCTGGAACGCGCCATTGCGCTGAAAGCCAAAGTGGTTGGCATTAACAACCGCGACCTGCGAGACCTGTCCATTGACCTCAACCGTACGCGCCAGCTTGCGCCGCGCCTCGGTTCCGGCGTGACGGTTATCAGCGAATCCGGAATTAACACTTATGCCCAGGTGCGCGAGCTGAGCCATTTTGCCAACGGCTTCCTGATTGGCTCCGCCATGATGGCATATGACGATCTCAACGCCGCCGTGCGCCGCGTGCTGCTTGGGGAAAACAAAGTCTGCGGCTTAACCCGTGAACAGGATGCGCAGGCAGCCTGTGAAGCCGGTGCAATTTACGGCGGGTTGATCTTCGTCGACACCTCCCCTCGGGCCGTTACCGTCGAACAGGCACGTGCAATTATTGCGGCGGCACCACTCAGCTACGTGGGCGTGTTCCGTAACGCGGATATTGCTGATGTGGCTGCGAAAGCCGAAACCTTATCGCTGAGCGCAGTCCAGCTGCACGGTAGCGAAGACCAGGCATACATCGATGCCCTGCGTGAAGTTCTGGCGCCACAGGTGCAAATCTGGAAAGCCCAGAGCGTAGGCGACACCCTGCCCGCGCGTAATCTGAATAATGTTGATAAATACGTACTCGACAACGGCCAGGGCGGTACAGGCCAGCGTTTTGACTGGTCATTGCTGAATGGTGAAGTGCTGGACAACGTGCTGCTGGCAGGGGGGCTGAGCCCGGATAACTGTGTGGAAGCGGCGAAAACCGGCTGTGCCGGCCTCGATTTCAATTCAGGCGTAGAGTCCCAACCGGGTATCAAAGATGCCAGCAAGCTGGCCTCGGTATTTAAAACTCTGCGTGCATATTAAGGAAGAGAAGATGACGACATTACTAAACCCTTATTTTGGTGAGTTCGGTGGTATGTACGTACCGCAAATCCTGATGCCTGCGCTGCGCCAGCTGGAAGAAGCATTCGTGAGCGCGCAAAAGGATCCGGCATTTCAGGCTGAATTTACCGACCTGCTGAAAAACTATGCCGGCCGCCCGACGGCGCTGACCAAGTGCCGTAACCTGACCGAAGGCACAAAAACCACGCTGTACCTTAAGCGTGAAGATTTACTGCACGGCGGCGCGCACAAAACCAACCAGGTGTTGGGTCAGGCGCTGCTCGCCAAGCGCATGGGCAAAACCGAAATCATCGCCGAAACCGGTGCGGGTCAGCACGGTGTGGCGTCGGCACTTGCCAGCGCCCTACTCGGCCTGAAATGCCGCATCTACATGGGTGCGAAAGATGTTGAACGCCAGTCGCCGAACGTGTTCCGTATGCGTCTGATGGGTGCTGAAGTGATCCCGGTACACAGCGGTTCTGCCACGCTGAAAGATGCCTGTAACGAAGCGCTGCGCGACTGGTCTGGCAGCTATGACACCGCGCACTATATGCTGGGTACCGCGGCGGGTCCGCATCCGTTCCCGACTATCGTACGTGAATTCCAGCGCATGATCGGTGAAGAGACCAAAGCCCAGATCCTCGACAAAGAGGGACGCCTGCCGGATGCAGTGATTGCCTGCGTGGGCGGTGGCTCTAACGCCATCGGGATGTTTGCAGATTTCATCGACGACACCAGCGTAGGGCTGATTGGCGTTGAGCCTGCCGGTCATGGTATCGAAACCGGTGAACACGGCGCGCCGCTCAAGCATGGCCGCGTTGGGATCTACTTCGGTATGAAATCCCCGATGATGCAAACGGATGAGGGCCAGATTGAAGAGTCTTACTCTATCTCTGCGGGCCTTGACTTCCCGTCCGTTGGGCCACAGCACGCGTATCTGAACAGCATCGGTCGTGCGGATTATGTCTCTATTACCGATGACGAAGCGCTGGAAGCATTTAAAACATTGTGTCGCCACGAAGGGATCATCCCGGCGCTGGAGTCCTCTCATGCGCTGGCACACGCGCTGAAAATGATGAAAGAAAACCCGGAAAAAGAGCAGCTGTTGGTGGTTAACCTTTCCGGTCGCGGTGACAAAGATATCTTCACCGTTCACGATATTCTGAAAGCACGAGGGGAAATCTGATGGAACGCTACGAAAACGCATTTGCACAACTGAAAGCCCGCCAGGAAGGCGCGTTCGTTCCCTTCGTCACCCTTGGCGATCCTGGCCCGGAGCAGTCGCTGAAAATCATCGACACCCTGGTAGAAGCTGGTGCCGACGCGCTGGAACTGGGGATCCCGTTCTCAGATCCGCTGGCAGATGGCCCAACCATTCAGAATGCGACCCTGCGCGCTTTTGCAGCGGGCGTAACGCCAACCCAGTGCTTTGAGATGCTGGCTGCTATTCGTCAGAAACACCCGACAATCCCGATTGGCCTGCTGATGTATGCCAACCTGGTGTTTAACCGCGGTATTGATGAGTTCTATGCCGAATGCGCCCGCGTGGGTGTTGATTCCGTGCTGGTTGCGGATGTGCCGGTTGAAGAGTCTGCCCCGTTCCGCCAGGCGGCAATGCGGCATAACGTTGCGCCGATTTTCATCTGCCCGCCAAATGCCGATGACGAACTGCTGCGCCAGATTGCCTCTTACGGCCGTGGTTACACCTATCTGCTTTCCCGTGCAGGCGTAACCGGAGCCGAGAACAAAGCAGCGCTGCCGCTGCATCATCTGGTGGAAAAACTGGCGCAATACCACGCAGCGCCTCCGCTGCAAGGCTTTGGTATCTCCTCACCAGAGCAGGTGACTGCGGCAATTGATGCCCAGGCTGCCGGGGCCATTTCAGGCTCTGCGATTGTGAAAATCATCGAGAAGAACGTTGATAAGCCAGAGCAGATGCTGGCCGAACTGAAAGCCTTCGTGACTGCGATGAAAGCCGCTACACGTAAAGCGTAATCGGTATCCCCCGTCTGGCTCGCTGCCAGACGGGTATCCTTAGTGGACCACGCTTTTCGAAAAGAGATTAATGACCACCACCCCGCCGATAATCATCAACATCCCCAGCATGGCCGGGAAATCCAGTTTTTGCCCCAGAAACAGCCAGCCAACCGCGCCGATCATGACGATACCCACCCCGGACCAGATAGCGTAGATAATCCCCGTAGGAATGCTTTTCATCGGGATGGTCAGGCACCAGAAGGCAATGCAGTACCCCAGAATAGCCACCACGCTCGGCAACAGACGCGTAAAGCTATCCGAAAGCTTGAGTGCCGTGGTGGCAATGACTTCCATCACAATGGCAATCGCCAGAAAAAGAACAGCCTGTTGGTTCATAGAGTCCTCAGTAAAAAGCCAGCAAACCCGACATTATAAAGCGCTTTTATGACGGTTCAGAGAAGTCTTTGGGGGGAGGTCAAAATTGATCGTATCGATACTTTGAGTCTTATTGGCTTTTCAAATACTGGCGTCGGCGTATGATCCCTGACTCTTTTTCAGCCTGGCGGCTGTCTTTTACCTTCTGAGTTCAGAGGCATAGTCATGACATGGCATCATTTCAAACAGACTTACCTGGTTAAGTTCTGGTCACCGGTTCCGGCGGTTATCGCCGCGGGCATTCTTTCTACCTACTATTTCGGGATCACCGGCACCTTCTGGGCGGTAACGGGTGAGTTTACCCGTTGGGGTGGGCAATTATTACAGCTTGCGGGCGTGCATACCGAAGAGTGGGGCTATTTTAAGCTGATTCATCTGGACGGTACGCCCCTGACTCGTATCGACGGGATGATGATTATCGGCATGTTCGGGGGCTGTTTTGCTGCCGCGCTGTGGGCAAATAACGTGAAGCTACGAATGCCGAAAAGCCGGATCCGCATTATGCAGGCCGTCGCGGGCGGTATTATCGCCGGCTTTGGCGCGCGCCTGGCAATGGGCTGTAACCTGGCCGCTTTCTTTACCGGTATTCCACAGTTTTCACTTCACGCCTGGTTCTTTGCCGTGGCAACGGCCATTGGCTCTTACTTTGGCGCGCGCTTTACGCTGCTGCCCTTCTTCCGCATTCCGGTGAAAATGACCAAAGTCAGTGCCGCCTCACCGCTGACGCAAAAACCCGCTCAGGCACGCCGTCGCTTTCGACTCGGGATGCTGGTCTTTTTCGCCATGCTGGCCTGGGGATTATGCACCGCCCTTAACCAGCCGAAACTGGGCCTGGCAATGCTGTTCGGCGTTGGGTTTGGCTTACTGATAGAGCGTGCGCAGATCTGCTTCACCTCTGCGTTTCGCGATATGTGGATAACCGGCCGTACCATGATGGCAAAAGCCATCATTGCCGGGATGGCGGTCAGCGCCATCGGTATTTTCAGCTACGTGCAGCTCGGCGTTGAACCGAAAATCATGTGGGCTGGCCCCAATGCGGTGATCGGCGGTTTACTGTTTGGTTTCGGGATTGTGCTGGCCGGTGGTTGTGAAACGGGCTGGATGTATCGTGCGGTAGAAGGCCAGGTGCATTACTGGTGGGTTGGTCTGGGCAACGTAATTGGATCTACAGTGCTGGCGTACTTCTGGGATGATTTATCCCCGGTTCTGGCAACCAGCTGGGACAAGGTAAACCTGCTGAACACCTTCGGCCCGCTCGGCGGTCTGCTTGTGACCTACGCCCTGCTGCTGATTGCATTTTTGCTGGTTATCGCCCAGGAAAAGCGCTTCTTTCGCCGTACAGCCACGAAAACTCAAACCCAGGAGACTATCGTATGAAAGAGATTGTGCCTGACTACCGCCTGGATATGGTGGGCGAGCCTTGCCCTTATCCGGCGGTCGCTACGCTTGAAGCCCTGCCTCAGCTTAAGAAAGGGGAAATTCTGGAAGTGGTGAGCGATTGTCCGCAATCCATTAACAATATTCCTCTGGATGCCAGAAACCACGGCTATACGGTGCTGGATATTCAACAGGATGGGCCAACCATTCGCTATCTGATTCAGAAATAATCCCGTCGCGCCCCGTTCAGGGGCGCACTGACCTGTTCCAGACATCGCCTGAAAAAACGCTCTGCCTCCCATTTTGCTCGCTAATCTCACCGGTGATGTTTCACCGGGGCTAAACTTAAAGCGGACAAAAAACAAACAGGAGGTGCAGCATGTTCCATTCCATTTTGGTTCCTCTTGATATTTCCGAAAGCCGCCTGACTCATCAGGTGATCCCCTATGTTCAGGCGAACGCAGCAATCGACAACGCCAGCGTGCATTTTCTGACGGTTATCCCTTCTTTACCTTATTACTCGTCGCTGGGGCTGGCTTATTCGATTGAAACGCCGAGACTGGCGGAGATACAGCAGCACGCGTTAGCGAAGCTGGATGAGGTGGTTAAACAGTTCAACTTGCCCGCAGACAAAGTGCATACCCATGCCATTTCTGGCTCACCTAAAGATCAGATACTGAAACTGGCGGATTCCATCCGTGCTGATTTGATTATTATTGCCTCTCATCGCCCTGATATTTCGACCTATCTTTTAGGGTCAAATGCGGCAGTTGTTGTGCGTCATGCCACCTGTCCGGTGCTGGTTGTTCGATGAAGTGCTGTGCTGCAAGGCGTAAATCAACCACCTGCCAGGCAGGTGGTTGTGATACTCAGAAACGATAACCCGCCGAGAACATAAAGACCCACGGATCAAGACGGGTGCTAACGCTCTGCTGTTCGCCGCCCGCTTTAAAGCGCACGTCCGTATCGATATCCATATACCAGACGGACATATTGATCAGCCAGTCGCGGTTAATCAGGTAATCCAGCCCGACCTGCCCCGCCACGCCCCAGGAATCTTTCAGGCTGAGATCCGAAAGGCCCGCATCTTTACCGGTATCGTTAAATTTCTCGTTAAAGAAGGTTGTGTAGTTTACGCCCGCGCCAATGTAAGGACGCGCCTTGCTGCTGGCATCGCCAAAATACCATTGCGCCATTAAGGTTGGCGGCAACAGGTTAACCGTAGCGATATTACCGGTAGGCCCGGTGCCAACGTGATGACGGAATGGCGTTGCTGCTAACAGTTCTACCCCGATATTGTCGGTCGCCATATAGGTAAATGTCAGGCCCAACTGGGTGTTGTTACTGACGTTAAAGCCCCCCAGTTTACCCAACACATTATCGGAACCTTCCGTTGGTCGAACCGTTGCCGAACCTGCACGAATAAAGAATTCGCCTGCTTCATGCGCGTACGCGCCGCCAGAGATACTGCTTAAGATAAGGGCTGCCACCGCTAATTTTTTCATATCCGCTCCATCGTTGTGGTTTTATTTCGGGGCAGAATATACTCACAAATGAGTAATAAGTGATCTAACACAGATCACATAAAAACCAGTAAGTTAACATTCATTGATCTGAGTTAATTTTTCATAACTAATCAGAAAGGAGTAACACGTCTCTAAGTCAATTTTTGCCATTTCACAGCGCCAAAATATTCTGATTTTCCCCTCTTGCTCTCTTTTCAGCGGCTGGATAATTTAGCTGTTTCATCATTTGATTTGATGCGTTCTTATTCGCAGGTGTACCGACACCCTGCCGGGAATGTTCAATGTCGAGGGAGGATATGCAGGGCAAAGAGGTCTGTCATCGGGCGAAGGCACGCTACGGATTACCTCCTCTTTACAAAGATATGCTTTTCCATACAAGGCTTGATGCTGCCACCGCAGTCTTATCCGGTGTACAATTGCCGGCTAATTAACACCTGCAATACTCAAGGAGAGTGCATGTCTATCACGGCGAAGTCTGTCTACCGTGACACGGGGAATTTTTTCCGCAATCAGTTCATTACCTTTTTACTGATAGCGTTGCTATGTGCGTTTATCACGGTGGTGCTTGGCCATGCGTTTTCACCCAGTGATGACCAGATTGCCAGCCTGAGTCAGGGCGACAATCTTGCAGGCAGCGTGGGCTTATTTGAGCTGGTGCAAAACATGACTCCCGAACAGCAGCAAATCCTGTTGCGGGCATCTGCGGCCTCAACCTTCTCCGGCCTGATTGGCAACGCTATTCTTGCAGGCGGGGTTCTGCTGATGATCCAGCTGGTGTCTGCGGGACAGCGTGTTAGCGCCCTGCGCGCTATCGGCGCCAGCGCACCTGTTTTACCGAAGCTGTTCATCCTTATCTTTTTAACCACGATGCTGGTTCAGATTGGCATTATGCTGGTTGTTGTGCCTGGCGTACTTCTGGCGATTGTTCTTTCCTTCGCACCGGTGATGGTTGTGCAGGATAAAATGGGAATATTCGTCGCTATGCGCAGCAGCATAAAACTGGCATGGTCTAATATGCGCCTGGTTGCTCCAGCGGTAATCGGCTGGTTGCTGGCCAAAACGCTTCTGCTGCTGTTTGCACCAAACTTTGCCGTACTCACGCCAAACGTTGGCGCGGTAGTGGCGAATACGCTGAGCAACCTGATTTCAGCCGTATTGCTGGTCTACCTGTTCCGCCTGTATATGTTAATTCGTCAGTAATCCTGATGGCCGGGTATGTCGCTGTACCCGGCTCAACGAAGAAGATGGAATCACAGAATGAAGCAGTTTCTTGATTTTTTACCCCTTGTCGTGTTTTTCGCGTTTTATAAGCTTTACGACATTTATGCCGCCACAACGGCGCTGATCGTCGCGACCGCTATCGTGCTTATCTACAGCTGGGTGCGTTATCGCAAAGTTGAGAAAATGGCGTTGATCACGTTCGTTCTGGTCGCCGTGTTTGGCGGGCTAACCCTGTTCTTCCATAACGATGAGTTTATTAAATGGAAGGTGACGGTCATTTATGCCCTGTTTGCCGGCGCGCTCCTGATCAGCCAGTGGGTCATGAAAAAGCCGTTGATCCAGCGTATGTTGGGTAAAGAGCTGACGCTCCCGCAGGAAGTATGGTCCCGACTGAATATCGCCTGGGCGGTGTTCTTCATCCTTTGTGGGCTGGCCAATATCTACATCGCCTTCTGGCTGCCACAGAATATCTGGGTCAACTTCAAAGTCTTCGGCCTGACCGCCCTGACGCTTATTTTTACGCTCTTAAGCGGTGTTTATATTTACCGCCACATGCCGCAGGACGATAAGCACTGACAGTTTTTACCAGAACGCTCACCCCACGGGCGTTCTGGTCTATTCTCACCAGCCGAAAATCATAGTAGCATCCCGCCTGAAGTCTTCAGTTACGAGTTAAAACAATGACAACAAATGACGCCCCTCAGGGCGAAATGGTATTACGCACACTGGCAATGCCCGCAGACACCAACGCCAATGGCGATATTTTTGGTGGATGGTTGATGGCACAAATGGATATGGGCGGCGCAATCCTGGCAAAAGAGATTGCTCACGGGCGCGTGGTGACCGTTCGGGTAGACGGGATGACTTTTCTGCGCCCGGTTGCCGTGGGTGATGTCGTCTGCTGTTATGCACGCTGCGTGAAGCGTGGTAACAGCTCAATTTCGATCAACATTGAAGTGTGGGTGAAAAAAGTCTCTTCCGAGCCTATCGGTCAGCGTTATAAAGCGACCGAGGCGCTGTTTATTTATGTGGCAGTAGATAGCCAGGGGAAACCCCGCCAGCTACCTGCAATTTAATGCCAGACAAAAAAAAGCCTCCGTTCTGGAGGCTTTTTTTATTCCATTTTTGCCCCGCCGTTCAGGCGGAACACAATATTCACAATCAATCCACTACCCGGTTTACCCGGTTCGTAACGCCACTGACGCATGGCGGTTTTCACTTCACGTTCAAACATGTTCGAAGGCTGCGCAGATAAGATTTCGATGTTATCAAGGCGGCCATCTGGCGTAACGTCAAACTTCACGCGAACACGCCCTTCAATACGCAATGCCCAGGCGCGCTGCGGATACTGCGGCTGGTTGCGGCTCAATGCGCGCGGGCCTGCAGGTGCGGCTGGCGTCGGTTTTGCTACCGCTGGCGTGTTGTTGGCCACGGCACGCGTTGGCGCGGCGTTTGCAACCGGCTGCGTGGTTCGCGTCTCAACAGGGCGCTCTTCACGTTTTGGACGCTCTTCAACCTTTTTCACCGGCTTTGGTTTCGGCTTGGGTTTAGGCTTCGGCTCAGGCTTGTGGATCACCACCGGCGCTTCTTTCGGCGGCTCCGGGACAACCTCTGGCTCTGGCTCAGGTTCCGGCTCAGCAACCGGTTGTGGCGGCGGCGTAACGACCTGCGGCTCAAGCTCTGCTGGCGTAACCATGGTCACAGAAATAGGCTGCGCGGGCGCTGGCATTTCAATAACCTGATGAACCGAGGTGTAGAGCAGACCCGCCACAACAGCACCGTGAATAACGACAGAAAGCAACGTCGGCCAGGGAAAGCGGCGAGGTAAATCCAGGGTCATTGTATTTGAGCTATTCGGCATTGTAGCATAAGACATACATTTAATAGGCTTTTAGCTAATTGATAATCATTTGCGTCAGAGTGTACCACCATGCGCCAGGTAATAACATACCTTCGATTCAGCAGTAAGCCACAAGAGCGCGGTGATTCTATACGCCGCCAACAAGAACTTTTCGCCAGCTGGTTAAAAAGCATCCAGATGCAAAAATTGTCGATGAATTCATGGATGAAGGCCAATCGGCTTACCATGGCCCATCTAAAAGGTGATTTTGGTCGAATGCTGCAAAACATTCAGGATGGTAACTATCCCTCAGGCCATACCGTTTTAGAACAGTTACCAGGACGTCTATCGCTGTAACAACGTTCCTGACGGTCGTTGCACCTTTCCACCTATAACTCTCAAACTTGATGATGTGACAGAGCTAAAAGAGCAGGTATACGAACTTAATCACCAGCGGCAGAAACTGCAAATCGAACTTGACGGCCTGAACCAGCGAGAAATAAAAAATTATTTCTTTGAGCCGAATTAATAAGGAATGTTATTGTTTTCGCGTCACTTACAAGCCCCTCCAACAACGAAGGATGAACTCCCATAGCGGGTTTGTAAGTCTATCCTGAAGGGCTTCTTTTATAGAATTCCCGACACTACCATCGCTCATTTCTTGTACATTCCTTATGCTTTGTAATGAGTACTATTTTTATACAGCCTGGTATTAAGAGGCTTTAATGGATAAATCTCTTCATTCGTATCCGAGCTACTAAAAATTAAAAGCTGTATGTGACGAGACCTAACTCTTTCAAAGCAAAAACGATCAACCAGAACGAAGTCAATAATGTTCCAATCAGTTTGAATGTAAATCCAATCGCGGGGTATTTAGACTTATGCTCCACAGCGTAACCAATAATGCAAATCATCAAAAACCACAGCAAAAAGCTGGTAACGAACAGCGGATCTAATTTAAAAAACATCACTCATTTTCCTTATCACTTGATGTTGTCATTTTCAGAATTTTGTCTGGTAAATCAGTACATAAACACAAAAATTAGCCAATCAAATAGGTTGTAATTAGTTATGCAATCACACCTACAGCGACCGTGCCCCCCTTTCAAGCCTTCCTGCATAGCTTTGACAGAGATTTTACCGATCCACTCAAAGATGCAGCACTGAAACGCCACGAAACTTTGAACCTGTCATTAACTCCGGCATAAAGGATTTCCAACAACTCTGGTGGCATACGAATTTCCAACCGCCCAGATTCGGAACCGTGTTTTCGATGTTAGAAATTGATTACTGGGCGTATCCCAATAACAATTTACTTCACGCATAATACTACGGATTAACTTACTGTTATCAGTGATTTCTTTTGTGATCGAAGAGTAAAAAATCGAAACCGAATAGACTCCATTCAATAATCATCGAAGTCATAATCATCAGAATTAAAAAACCAGACCCTGATTTTAAATGCAAATAGCAATCATATTCAATAAGACACTTTGTCTTCGCGCGATTTAAGCGCATGAGAGGCCAAAAAAGGCGCATTCAGATCAGGGTTTTAACATTGTCGTTATCTTTACATTGCAGTCAATTGTGCTTTCACATAACGTAATTGCCACTTTTACTGGTTAAGGAGCTCCGCCGTGCTTTATGTGATTTATGCAGAAGATGTAGCTGATTCCCTGGAAAAACGCCTTTCTGTACGCCCTGCCCATCTGGCGCGTTTACAGCTGTTACACGATGAAGGCCGCTTATTGACCGCGGGCCCAATGCCCGCAGTAGACAGCAACGATCCTGGCGCGGCAGGTTTTTCCGGTTCAACCGTTATTGCGGAGTTCGAATCTCTGGAAGCGGCCAAAGCCTGGGCTGAAGCTGACCCGTATGTGGCGGCTGGCGTTTACGCAAAAGTCACCGTGCGTCCGTTTAAGAAAGTGTTCTGATTCACTAAAGGCTCCGGATGGAGCCTTTTATTTACGCGTTTCGCCCTGCCATAACACCGCCATCGACATCCCAGATGGCTCCGGTCACCCAGCCTGATTTATCTGAGAGCAGGAAAGCAACGGTTTCAGCGACATCCTCTGGCGTCCCTACCCGGCCAATCGGATGGAAACTGTCGAAGCTGTTCATCACCGCTTTAACATCGTCCTTAGGGATAAATCCTTCATAAATTGGCGTATGTACCACCGCAGGTGAGACTGCGTTAACGCGAATACCGTTACCACCCAGTTCAATCGCCAGGTTTTTCGTCAGTGCATGAAGCCCTGCCTTCGCCATAGAATAAGCGGATGACGGCGTCGCGCCGATAGCCTGCTGCGCCCACATAGAGCCAATATTCACCACAGCGCCTTTAATACCGGCATCGATCATGTTGCGCACAACATCGCGGGTGATGAAAAACGTGGCCCGGTTGATACTCATATACATGTCGTAATCGGACAGCCCATGTTCGGTAAAGGGTTTCGGAAAGAAGACGCCCGCAGCATTCACCAGCAGGCTGATATCTTTATGCCCGGCATTGAGCTTATCAACCACGTGTTTCATACCTGATTCTGTCATGAGATCTGCCACGATAATTGACACGTTGCCCACCGTTGAAAGCGCCTGGCGAGCCTGTTCGGCTTTATCCTGACGATTACCCACCAGCACCACGCTGCCACCACCTTGCAGAACACGCTTCGCAGTTTCAAACCCCATGCCGCTTGTCCCGCCAACGACTAACAGTTTTTTACCGGAAAAAAGTGCGTTCATCGCTCACCTCTTTGAAATCAATTGAATGGTATTGATGAGACGCGTCCGGTCTCATCGGGTGAGGCCAGAATGCCAGTACGGCGCGATACTGACGACTGAGAAGAAATTACCTTGCAAGAAAGAAAATCTTTGTCGATTACGTATACTGACGGGAAATCTGATTACCAGGAATCATACATGCGTTCCCTTAACCGACTAAAATGGCTACAGGCTTTCGAAGCAACTGCGCGTCATGGCAGCTTTACCGGCGCGGCTCAGGAAATGGGAGTAACGCCAGCCGCCGTAGGTCAGCTTGTTCGTTCCCTGGAGGACTGGGTCGGCCACCCATTGCTGCACCGTACACGCAGTGGCAAAGAGCGCCTCACACTGGTTGATGAAGCCCGAGATGCACTACAGGACATCACGCAGGGGCTGGATAAACTGGAAACGGGACTGAACAAACTGCGCGGTCGCCGGGCCCGTTCAGTTGTGGTGATTACGGCGTCTCAGGTGCTGGTAATGAACTGGCTCATGGAGCGTTTAAATCGCTTCTCGGAAACCCATGAGCACATCGACCTGCGTCTGAACGTGACGGAGAAACTGATGGATGTCTCACACGGCGAGGCAGATATTGGTGTCCGTTGTGGCCTGGGAGACTGGCAAGGTGTTAACAAAACCTGGCTGATGGATGAAGAGGCGATCCTCGTGTGCAGCCCGCGCCTTGTGCCCCCCGAAAAAGTTGCCTGTCGCGACTGGCTTGCCACACAAAAACTCATTCATGACGACACGCCCCACCCCGGCGCGGACTTCCCCTCCTGGGATGATGTGCTGAAGGCTGTCAATGCGCCTGCGGCACAGGAAAGCGGCCTGCACATTAACTCAACCTCGGCGGTGATTTTATCGGCGCTGAGTGGCCGTGGCGTCGCGATTGTCCGTCATGCCCTGGTGAAACAGCTGATTGAGACCGGCCAGCTTGTCCAGCTGCATCCCGCCCATCGCTGGCCGCTAAAATGGTCGTATTACGTCGTCACTCCTCAACACGCCGTGATGCGCGGTGAGGTTAAAATCTTTCATGACTGGCTCGTGCAGGACGTGCTTTCCGGCGGGTGAAGAAAAACCTCACACATGCGCTAATTTTCGACGACTGCTTAGGTTGGAAAATCTACTTTTATTATCTTAAAAATTAAATAGTTAACACTCACTTCCTTCCTGTATAAGGATGCGCTAATCTCGCAATCTCGTTTATGATCAAAACGGCTCATGACCTGTAGAGTAACGTCATTCATGAGAAATAATTTAGGCTAACATTTGATGTGTTATTGCTAATCAAAGGGTAAGAAATGAAAAAAATAATCCCGGAATTTACCCCTGTTGACTTATCTCGTTGGGCCAGAAAGGAACATTTTGAGGTATTTCAGGGCTTTGCTCAGAGCACTATTAACCAGACGGTGCTGATAGACATTACTGCCCTGCTTAAAAATATCAAAGAAGCTGGCTGGAAATTATACCCTACGATGATTTTCCTCCTTTCTAAAATCGTAAACAGCCATACCGAATTCCGTATGGCGATGAAAAACAATGAGTTAGTTATCTGGAATGAAGTACATCCAAACTATACGATTTTCCATAAGGAAACGGAGACTTTTTCGTCTTTATGGAGCCACTACGATGGCAATATTCATCACTTCCAGAACGTTTATTCAGAAGACATGGCGCGCTATGGTGATAACCTTGCGTACTGGCCTAAGGAAGAGTCGCGGGAAAATATATTTTTCGTATCGGCGATCCCCTGGGTAACCTTTACCAGTTTTAATATCACCGTTGCTGATATGAAAAACTTTTTCGCCCCGATGTTTACGCTGGGAAAATACTACGAACAAAACGGAAAAATATTGTTGCCAGTCGCCCTTCAGATCCACCATTCCGTGTGCGATGGTTTCCATATGGCACGAATGTTCAATGAGTTGCAAGAGATGTGTGATGATTTGCCAGGTCAGTCAGTGGGAATTGATGGTTGATGTTGTATAGGTTAAAAAGGCTCCCTCAGGAGTCTTTCAAACTCTTTAACATAATGAAATAAAAGGATTTATTTTATGCCGCGCCCACATATTGACCGCATCGATACAAGAAGCCCTGCGATGCAGGGCTTCAATTTGACCGATTTCAGCGCTCAAAAACTTGATCAAAGACGTTCTCATTTTCTGAACAGCAAACGTTGGGAAATATTCTTTCCTACTGCGATTAGGTGACTTGCACCTGAAAAATTGATACATAAGTTTCAATTTGTTTTTTTACTGCACATCTAATAATTATTAAAGACCCAAATGTAAGGAACAATACAATGCGCAGACATATCATTGCACTCGCAGTTTTTTTTCTTGCGACTTTGTTTTTAAGTGCTTGTAAAAATACAGAAGAAAAAAAATCTTCAATTACTGCCATCACCAATAAATCTTCACCAAACTGTCTATACACGGGAAGTAATGGTGAAACAAAATACATCACTGACTGTAAACTTCAGGGCAAGTTAATTCTTACTAGTCCAACTGACAATTTGTCATATGTTCTTTACAGAAAAGATGACCCAAACTATCAGCACCCTGTGCTTTGCACCCTCCCAGCTCAGGCTGCTGAGGCTTTGACACAAATACGTAAGGGTAATATCGCAGTTCCGATCCCGAAAGGAACAATTACTACCGGTGGTGAAAAACAATACAATTCTAATATTATACTATTAAATAAAGATGATGAGATGTCTCCATCGCTCTATGTTTTATCATCAAACTTTGCACTCTGTATGAGTTACGGCTCTAACGCTATTAATGAGAACGATTTTGCTAAATTATTTTCAAAAATATTAGACAATGCTGTAAGCAATGCAAAAAACCAAACAACACCACAGAAGACTAAGTAACTCAATGCCTCATAAAGCCAATTATATATTTAACGTATTAAGCAAATAACCCTCCTGAATTAGGGGGGCTATTATATTATTCACATCCAATGGATTTGTTGCTGGCCTGACGTTGTTGGATGTGGCGGCGCAGGCACTACCCCACCCGGGAATACTATAAATCTCGAAAGATATTCGGTCGTGACAAACGTGCAACTGCAATTGATGTTTATGCACTGATGATAGCGCTCTTTGGTCATGTCAGAAAAATAGCGACTTGTACGAGCGTGGGCGGCGAAATGGCATTTTGGGCAGTGAAACATAGCGAGCACTTCTTTAAGTTTCCGATGCATTAATTTTAGCCATTAACACCTTATGTAACAAATACTCAAGTCACTTTTATCTAATTCCTCGCTTTCGTACTCCACATCCGAAACCTTAACCTCAAGCACTAAGCCTGTCGTGTAGCCGCTCCCGTTAAGACAGCTAATAATCCATGCCAGCTCGTTTATTACGCGCTTAAAGCTTCTCACCGCAACCGGCGTTTCGATAAGTAAATCTGACCGGCGCGACAGGTGAGCTAGTTCAGCTAGGTGGTTTGCATCCCGCCGGTTTGGACACGACAAAGCACCTCGTCGAGATCGATATCGTTCACAATGCCGGCGCGGATGAGGTTTCGGATCGCGCGTGCGATTTCTTGCAGAGAGTTTAAATTATTCATGGAGAAAGGATGCCGCCGGGCAAGGCCAGCGGCAATCCTTTGTAATTTTATGGTGCTTGGTACAACGAGAATACTTAAAACAAATCAGCTAGAATCTTCTCGGTTTAATCGTTAATAAATACAGAGAAACATTTTTCATTTGCAATTAATCGTTCGCCATCCCAAAAAGAGACGAGCATGTGGTGAAGTCCTTTGTAGGAGGTATCCTCCCAGTGCTTTGCAAAATAGCGTCCTTCTGAATACCTGGCATCTTCATATTCTTCATGATTTCCATTGTTTTCTGCTTCAGATGCTTCAATACCTGTATTGACGACTCTGAACCTGAACCGTGGATTCGAGTAGGCTACTTGCGAGTAAAAATAACCTTTAAAGGATATGCCCATTCCTTTTTTGATGACTCTTGAGCATGGATAATACTCATCATCTGAAACATCATCCTTGTTGGTTTTCAAACTCGCTCTAACATGTAATTCATCATTTTCTTCTGAAGTCGGGAGCAATTTACAGTAATATTCATTATTCAAAACAAACTGCTTATAATTTATCGGTTTCCCACTAGCATCTCGATAATTCGGAGTAATGTATTTCACATTAACAACCTCATCACCTTTTAATTTAGTTTTGATTGAGAGTTGATTATCATCGAAACCTAGAAGCTTTGCGAGACTATCCCCAATCATAATAGAATTCTTAGGAGCTTTTTGCTGAAGTTTAGCTGCAACATCAACAAAAAATGAAGTGGCAGTCACTTCTTGACTATCCATATACCCGTATTTGCCCCACACAACTTGCTCATCCGCTCCATAATCAATTCCAATCCTTATGCCTAGATTTTCATCCACACCTAGTTCATTCAGTTTAGGAATAACAACATCTTTAAACATTTGAATCAAAAAAGTTGCACAGTTTATTGCGTCAATGGCACTATCAGCAATCCGTCCATTCTGTTTGTAAATATCACTTCTAAAGAATGCCATGACAGCATCCCCCATGATTCTATGAACATGGCCATCAAATGAGTTTACGGTTTCAATAGCACATCTAATAATATCATTTTTTATTTTGAATACTGTTTCAGGTGAGAAGATTACTCCTAACTTTGTTGAACCGATAATATCCATAAAAAGCGTAACTGAATAACCATTCCTTAATTCACCCTCTTCCATGCCGTCAAAATCAGGATGACACCCAAAGCTTGACATCAGTTTCCCATGCTTGCCGAATTTATGTCGAACTATTTCTTTGACCCCATAACCTTGACTTTCCGTGCTGAGCTGCATACTTTCAAGGCCAGCAGTGCTTTTTACAAAATCATAAGACTTCCTAGAGCTTTCCACTCCCACCACAGAATCCATAGCAGAATCCATGAGCGATTCATTCTGCCACCTATACTTAGAATCGGAAATTGTTTTACCCAAACTTTTTTCTAAGTTTGAATATATATTTTTGATTGACATAAAATCCCTCTTAACAATTTGATAGAATCATCATATAAATAGAAAAACAAAGCACATACGCAGCAGCCTCAATAAAGGTAATAGCTGTGATCTGTTTTTCATATTTTGAGATCAACGCTTTAGAAAGATTATGATTTAAAGCTATAAGTTGATTAAGAAAATCAAAATCACTATCTGTCTTAAAATGTTTTTTATACTCTTCTAGATCTTCATAATTTTTTGCTATGTCTACAAATGAAAATGTGTTGCTTCTTACACTAGGGTTAATATAGGGGGTAATACCCCTTAACGAATACAAGACTGAAGCTATTAAAAGAAAAAGAATAATAACAAATAATGCAGACAAGAAAGTCTTATCTCCCTCGACCTTAACCAACTCGAGAACTTTTGTATAGTTAACCGACAATGCAACAATTAGAGCTGAAGCAAGGCTAAGCAAAATGGTTGATTTAGTATTTGCAGAATTTAAATAAGAATCAGTTCGAATGATAACCTTTATCATCAACTCAATTTTTTTAGTTAAACTTGCTTCACTTTCCTTACTAAATTTGTGCACTCCCCCCCCCACCATGAGATTATTCCGATATATGATTAATGATCGTATTTGAAGCGATGTCAATATCTTCATTCGTGATCCCCAAGAGCATACGTTTAGGATATCGAACCTCTTGGGCGTGGGGGGTAACCGATCTTTAAGTCCATAGTGGTGAACCCGCGCGATATGTTGCACTTTGCCGCTAAATTCAACCACGGCACTATTTTCACGGCCACGACCTTTCATTTATTGGCTAGTGCGCAACGTCTGAAACATAGCGCGCTTGATACGTCCCGATTTTGCCCTAAGCGGCTGACGCTTCCTCGCCTGATACGGCTTGCCATCGGGCGTATTTTGCTGTTTGATTCGCTGCTGTTGCGATCTGCGCAGTTCCTTCGCTATCTCATCGACGAGTTTTCGCCGCCCCGCCAGTGACAGGGCAGCAAGCAGCCCTGCGAGCTGGTCATCAAAGGGCTTAGAGTCACTCATCCCGCTTGCTCACCAATTCGCCGTTGATATAAAGCTCTTTTGGTCGGGTAACGGGCTCAAGCAATGGCGGCTCAGGGGCATAGCTCACATGCAGCGCGCCGTTTTCCTCTTTGATGATGGTGCGCTAGGTGAGCTGCAGGCTGATACTGATATCGACACTGTTCCCATCGTTTAAATCCATCTGGAAACGGTAGCCCTTTTTGCGTCCGTCATCGAGCGTGCAGATATCCGGCTGGTTTTCCCTGAGCCATGCGGCCACCGGCACGAAAATCAAATCAGGGTCGCCCACAAAATCACACACGATCACATTCAGGGTGTAAATTTTTTCGTGTGACAGCGAGGCCGCAAGCCGCGCGTCGATATTCCCCTCATCGGCAAAGATGCGCATCATTTCGGGATTGGTTTTAAGCTGCGGGACGGCGTCAGTTAACGCTTTTCGCAGGCTGAGCGCTTTCTTCATCGAGTTTATCCTGACAGTCTTTGACGGTTTCAACCTGCAGCGCACAGGCGGTGAGCGCGTGCTCAAGCCTGCGGATGTCTGCACTCAGGTCGCCATTAGTGACCGGTTCGCTTTCCGGCATCGGGCTATAGCTCACCTTCGGGCAGGCGCTGTAAACAATGACCGGCGGAGGCGCAACCGGCGCGGGTGTGCAGCCTGCGCACAACATCAGGCAACTCAGCGCTATACCAGCGACGTAACGTTTCATTCTCATTTAACAGCCTCGTTATGGTCTCTTCACGCCGCACGGCCATCGCACCGGCGGCAATCAGTTCCCCGCGTAAACTGACCTGCGCGGTTTCATTTCACCTGGCAATTCCCTGCGACACTGAAAGCTGACTTTTCAGCATTCCTATCGTCGTCTTTTGCTCGGTGGCGACCTTGACCGACACGGCGCAAAGCAGCACCGATGTCGAGTTGCTGCGCTCTGCGATGCGTGACTCGAAAGGACTCGGGAATTTTAAAAACCTGTTTTTCTATGCCCCGAACGGGAAACCGGATGGCATCAAGATCGTGCCACTGAGTGAAGTCGCCACGAAGGATGATTTTTTCAATATCAAAAAGATGAGTGCCGCCGACCTGCTCGATGCGCACCGCGTACCCTTTCAACTGATGGGAGGTAAGCCTGAGAATATCGGCTCAATGGGAGATATCGAGAAGGTGGCGCGGGTGTTTGTTCGTAACGAGCTCACGCCGCTGCAGGAGCGTTTCAAAGAGATTAACGACTGGTTGGGGATGGAAGTAATAAAATTTGAAAAATATAATTTAAATTAAAAGTAACCCAAGGTGACACATTAAATGAATCACCTTGATTTCAATTATTTTTTCCCCGGCGGCAACCATATTGTCGGGGATTGATTACTAAAATCAAACTTACCACGCAATGGGACAACAGGCTTACTCTCGATTCTATAGCTTTGATTTTCAGTTAGTAAAACCTTCCAGTTTTTGGATGTAAATCTTATTTTTTGTAGTTTCTCAAGGTAAAATGACACACACGGCTCACTCCAATACCCACCTAATTTTAATGATTCCTCTATCGATTTAAAAAGCTCTTCTTTCCAAGGGGAGTTCGAAATAAGCGCTTCTCTTAAGTGGTTCAACTCGCAAAGAACAAAACTAGGGTGATTATTTTTTTTAAAGCATTCAGTTGCTATTTCATAGAACTGCCTACCTTTTGTCAAATCGCCGGTTTTGTAATAAAGCAACCCTAAGTTAGCATAGGCGTGCGGATAAGTTTCATCATCATCATTTTTAATAACACTCTCTACAGTATCGATGGCTTGCGAATATGACTCAGCAGAAACACCATTGTGCTCAAGATGCTCCAGGGAAATCTTGGAGAAAATTAGATTAAGCTTAAGCGTTTCGTCAGAAGGGTTTATTTGCAAACCTTTTTCCGAAATATCTCTGCACTGCTTATAGTCATCAAGTAAAGAAGCAACATATGAAGCATGGATGGCTGGCTTAGGGTTAAAAGGCTCTTCATCAAGCCACTGCTTAGCATATGAAAGCGCCAAGGGCATGTTTCTGTTATAATATGCCTCTTGATATTTTGCTTCAAATGCTTTGTGGTGCTTAATTAAGTCTTCATGGTGTACAAGGTTTTTTATATTTCCCTTTCTCTCAGCCCATTTCGCTTGCGCAAAAACATTTCCATTGGGATGTACCAATGAATTACTAAAAAGCAATTTAGCCTTTTTAAGTGCTCCACTTTTCAATTCCAGTGTACCAATTGAGCTTTGAAGTTCAGAAATATGATATGGGAGATATCCTATCTGCAACACTTTTTTCGCACTTAACCAGAATTTCGAATTTCTACCATAGGAATTCGAAATTGCCAATTCCGAGGCCAGTAACCATGGGTCATGATTAATATTAGGATGCCTAAGCAAAATTGAATGAGAGCGCTCATAGTCTTCAAGGTGAAAAAAGAAACGAGAGGAAACTCTCGTAACCCAGCGGTTATCGTTAGATAAGCCTAGACCTATAATCATAGCTCTTTCAGCTTGCTTAGATTGACCGATCGACATATACAATCGAGACAAATCCACCCATGAAAGGCAATCAGATGGATTTTTTCTGAGCCAGTTCTTCTTATCCTTTATTTGCGTTTTTATATTGTCATCCAAAATAGTAGTCTTGTTTTCATCATCAAGAACTTTCTCACAGAATGATGTTAACGTTGTCGGCAATACCTTACCGCTTTCAATAATGAATTTAGCCGCCTGCTTTGCAATTTCTAATGAGTTTTCAGTAAATGCTACGCTAAACAACTCTAATGCCAAATCGAAACTTGGATGCTCATTGAAAAGATCATATAAAGAATTTAAGCTCGAAAATTCTGGTGTTATAACCTTTTTTTTATTTAGTGCTTTAAGCTCAGCGGAATAGATGGCCTCTTCTGAAGTGTACCAAGCAGGAGCAAGCACTCGATTATCATCCGATTTTAGTATACTCATTTTCGCTCCTATATAACCTTGCTTTTGACATGCACCTGTTTGATCAAATAATCAAACTCACTCACTAGACGATCCAATCCTAAAATGGGATTTTTCATTCCAATCGATTGAACCATTCCACGCTTTTTATAATCAGGGTGGCTACATTTTATAACAACGTTTTTAAGTCTTTCAGCTAACCACTGTGGTTCTAAGGCGTCAAAATGAATAATTGATTCATTAAAAGCATGTTCTATATGATGAAGGGACTGCAAATAAGAATCGCCTCCACCTCCCCATTGAGCAGGGGCAACTTCTAAGGGAAGATTTTTCTTCAACAATCCATTGAGTGTGACACCAAGAAAAAGGAAAGTCACTATTGACCCTAATTGATATAAATCACAACGCTCTCGCCTATCAATCCATTCAGGTGGTACATACCCATAAAGCTGTTCTGGAGGTGCATATCCGCGGTCACCTGCGATATCAATAGAATCATGCCAGTGAGGTTGTCCTTGTAAGCTAGCACGCCCAAGGTCTCCAATTTTTGCACCTAACTCGGAAAAGATCATTACATTAGATGGTTTTAAATCCTGGTGAGAGATTTTGGCACTATGAAGTTGATTAAGTCCTACGACTACGTCCTTTAAGTATTCTAATTTAGCTGTGAGTGTTATTTCCTTAGTAACTTCGACATACTTCCTGATATCACCGCTGTCTGCCAGTTCCATAATTAAATATGGAACGACATTTAGGTAGTTACCACCAATTACCTTTTGCCCTTTATCTAAAACTTTAACTATTTTTTTAAATCGCTTAGAGATACATATTTCATTTAGTTTGTTTTCGAATTGATAATTAGCTGTCAAACCAGCTAACTCAGCCATGACATCTTTATCTTCATCGACGGACTTTAATAATGTTTCATGAAAATCAAATGCTTTTAAGAAAGCTTTCTTCGATTTATCTAAACTTTCTACCTGATAGGAAACAGAGAAATGACCTCCAGTACCATTACCCCCAGCCTGCGTACCAACTAAAATACGTTCACCAACCAACCAGCGATCATTTAATATTTCGCCCGTTAACTGTTTTGCAGGACTTAATGGTTGCGAAGACTGTAGCATAGCACACTCCATTCAGGGGAATTTACAACACAATTGATTGTTAGCAAGAAGTCTCTTATCAAGAACATAAAATAATACAATGTGTGTATTTAGAAAAGAACTTAATTATAAATTTGCAAAGTGCCGCGCAATGCTATCCCCGCCTCGCCTGCGCGCTTAAGGGGTCGCTTTTAATGCAGGTGCATCAGGAGTCCCGAACCGCGCCAGCACTGGCGCTGGCTGGCAAAACTGGAAATTATAAAAGAATGCAAACTCATGCACCTGATGCGTGCAGGACTAAAACAGGGATAAATTCGGGTCAAATTCCTGACTTTGCGCCTCAATTCTGTTATGTGAATTCAGGTACACCACACCATCATGCAGAGACAGCGGTCGCTCGTATTAAATGATAAAAACGCCATCATATGTGCGACCTAACCAGTACCCCCCGCTATATTCTTTCGGGCGCTGGAAGAAAACCCACCCGGCCGGCTGGTAACTTTCTAACACCTCATCACGGTAAACCATCTGAAATTTAAGCTCTTTGCCGCCCATAGTCTCTCCACAACAAAAATACTGTATTCACATACAGTATTTTTTTAGCAGATGTTCAGCAGAAACGCTAACGCCTCGCCTGGTGAGTTGTTCAACACCACCGCCAGTGAAAGCGAGTTTCACCGCCGGTGGCGTTCTTACGGTCGCCGTGGTGGTGGCTGGATCACATCTGATTTCGTGTTGCTGATGTCGATGTATTTACGGTGATTATCCCGGACGACACCGGCACACCCGACCAGCTCGTCAGGGGTCAGATTTTCATTAATCATAATTTGCTGCAGGCGATGCACGACAGCCATCAGCTTAATGTTTTTAACAGTATGCACCGGCGGCACTGGCATCATTCGCGGTCATACGAAATTGGGCAGACAATGGTCTATGCGCACTTCGCTCCTCAGTACCTGCAGGATGCGATTTCGCTTAACCCGTTGAAGCGTGCTAACGGTGGTCAGAGTGTCCACAATGTGTCCACACCCTGGCCGTTTTGACTGCTAGTAGTAAAACTTGAAGCCTTGCCTGGCGCGGCTTTCCAGTTACGCCAGACATTAAAAAGGCTCCCTCAGGAGCCTCATCTCAGTGCAGCGACGCAAGTCGCGCAGCAAATCCTACAAACAGCAGCCCTATCAGGCCATTACCCAGCTTCGCCAGTTTCTTCTTGGTTTTCAGGTAGCGAGTGACAAACGCACCAGAGAAAATCAGGAAACTCATGTAGGTAAAGCTAATCAGCTCAAGCGTGGTGGCAAGGATCAGGAAAGAGGTTCCGGTGTTTTCTGCACGCACATCAATGAACTGCACAAAGAACGACACATAAAACAGAATCGCTTTCGGGTTCGTCAGGCTTAACACCAGGGAGCGCTTCATGATCATACTTGCTGGTTCAGCACCGGTATCATGCCCGTTGTTCTTGCGGGTAATAACCGACCACAACATTTTGCCGCCGAGCCACAGCAAATAGAATGCGCCTAAATAACGCACAATATTAAATAAGACAGGTGTGGTCTGAATTAACGCAGCGACCCCTGCCCATGCCAGAAACATCAGTACGGCATCACCAATAAAGACACCTGTCGCGGCCAGATATCCTTTTTTGACGCCATGGCCAATGCCAGTTTTCAGCACAAACAGTGTGTTTGGCCCCGGAACCAGGACGATAAAAAATGCGCCTACCACATAGGTCCAGAAATTAAGCACACCAAACTCCGCAAACACAGCTCCCTCCTTTTGCTATAAAACAAAGGGAATAGCGCTGCAACGGCGCTATTCCCGACAGTGAATTGACTTATTGTACGCCGTTAAAGCCATCAAGATAAGTCGCAGCTAATTCGTTACCAAACAACACGGCATCTTTCTGGTCCATATCTGAAGACCATTGGTCATTCGCATTGCCCGAGAAAGATTGTTTTGTCACGGCACTTTTCTTTAGCTGATCGCGAATACTTTGCGCATAGGCATTGGCCTCGGCTTGGGTGTGTCCCGCCGAGCGGTCAGCTTTACCACTGGCGTACATCTCGCGAAACTGCGGTACGTTCAGACGATAATTCTCGGGCACGCTGGAGGCAAAATTCCCACCCGTGAAACTCGATTTATGTGAGACGAAATAATACGCATGTCGTTCCGGAGCTGTTTTGGTACTGGCACACCCGCTCAACGCAACAATGCTCAAAATAGCAGCAACAACTTTTCCGTTCATCCCTTGTTCCTTAGTAAAACCACTGTGACACCCAGGCAAATATAAAATCTGCCAATGAGGAAAATGACGACAGTCCTAAATTTTCTCTGAGCGCATCCAGCGCAAAAAGCACAATAAATACCCAGAGGTATGGATTCATCTTTTATTTCATAATGTTAAACAGGGGGCAGTATATCGCGGAATCACGTCGGGGGAGACTGCGAAAAATAATAGCCTTAGATAAACATCGGGCACCTTAACGGTGCCCTCGTGGTTTTCAGAGTTCCTGGAATGCAAACAGTAACGCGTTACGGTGTTTGCTTAACCCACATTTTCTGATGGCGTGTATACGCATATTGCGGCGGGATTGTGCTTCCAGCCAACGAGCCTTACGACGACTCACCTGTCGCAACATGCGCCAGCGCCCTACTTCTGTTCTACTGCGCTTCATGTCTACAACTCTTTCTCTAACACTTTTTCTCTAAAAGAAAGGCCATTATAAACCCAACCCTGCGGCAAACCAGCGCTTTTATCTGCCGTTTTTATTTGCCAGATGAACCCGGATGCGTACACTCATAACAATACGCTTTCAAAAGGATTTTTTATTTATGACAACCTTCTACACCGTGGTGAGTTGGCTGGTCATTCTGGGATACTGGCTGGTCATCGCGGGGGTGACGTTACGCATCCTGATGAAGCGCAGAGCCGTACCCTCTGCCATGGCCTGGCTTTTGATTATCTATATCCTGCCTCTGGTCGGGATTATTGCTTATCTGTCCTTCGGTGAACTCCATCTTGGCAAGCGGCGGGCGGAACGTGCACGCGCCATGTGGCCCTCTACGGCGAAATGGCTGAACGACCTTAAAGCCTGCAAACACATATTTGCTGAGGACAATAGCAGCGTTGCCTCTTCGCTGTTTAAGCTGTGCGAGCGCCGTCAGGGGATCGCCGGCGTAAAGGGCAACCAGCTCCAGCTATTGACCACTTCAGACGATGTGATGCAGGCGCTTATCCGCGATATCCAGCTGGCTCGCCATAATATCGAGATGGTGTTCTACATCTGGCAGCCAGGCGGCATGGCGGACCAGGTTGCCGAATCACTGATGGCGGCCGCCCGTCGCGGCATTCACTGCAGGCTGATGCTGGACTCCGCAGGCAGCGTGGCGTTTTTCCGCAGTCCGTGGGCCGCGATGATGCGCAACGCAGGCATCGAAGTGGTCGAGGCGCTGAAGGTAAATCTCCTGCGTGTGTTCCTGCGCCGCATGGATCTGCGCCAGCACCGTAAAATGGTCTTGATTGATAACTATATTGCCTACACCGGCAGTATGAACATGGTTGATCCCCGCTTCTTCAAGCAGGATTCCGGTGTTGGACAGTGGGTTGACCTGATGGCGCGCATGGAAGGCCCGATCGCCACCTCCATGGGGGTTGTCTACTCTTGTGACTGGGAAATCGAAACCGGGAAACGAATTCTTCCGCCGCCGCCAGACGTCAACATCATGCCGTTTGAAGAGGCCAGCGGGCACACCATCCATACCATCGCCTCAGGCCCGGGTTTCCCGGAAGATCTTATTCACCAGGCTCTGCTCACTGCGGCCTATTCCGCCCGTGAGTACCTGATAATGACCACGCCTTACTTCGTTCCGAGCGATGACCTTCTGCACGCCATATGTACCGCAGCGCAGCGGGGGGTGGATGTCAGCATCATCATGCCGCGTAAAAACGATTCGGTTCTGGTGGGCTGGGCCAGCCGCGCCTTCTTTACTGAACTGCTGGCCGCAGGGGTAAAAATCTATCAGTTTGAAGGCGGTCTTCTGCACACGAAAAGCGTGCTGGTCGACGGTGAATTAAGCCTGGTCGGCACCGTTAATCTGGATATGCGCAGCCTCTGGCTCAACTTTGAAATTACGCTGGTGATTGACGATGCCGGATTTGGCGGCGATCTGGCAGCGGTTCAGGATGATTATATTTCCCGTTCCCGCCTGCTGGATGCCCGACTGTGGGTGAAACGCCCGCTATGGCAGAGAATTGCTGAACGACTGTTTTACTTCTTTAGTCCGTTGCTGTAAAACGTGCCCAACGATGTTAAACAGGTAGTCATCATGGAAATGGATCTGAACAATCGCCTGACCGAAGACGAAACGCTCGAGCAGGCCTATGACATTTTTCTCGAACTGGCGGTTGATAACCTCGATCCCGCAGACGTGATCCTCTTTAATCTGCAATTTGAAGAGCGCGGCGGTGCCGAGTTATTCGACCCGGCAGAAGACTGGGCCGAGCACGTGGATTTCGACCTCAACCCGGACTTCTTCGCCGAAGTGGTGATTGGGCTTGCTGATGAAGATGGCGGTGAAATTAACGACATCTTCGCCCGTGTGCTGCTGTGTCGCGAGAAAGACCACAAGCTGTGCCATATTCTCTGGCGCGAATAATAAAAAAGGCTGCGATGGCAGCCTTTTTTATTTAATCCGGCAGTTCGTTACCACACCGGTTGCAATACCGGGCGCTGTTCTCATGGCCACGTTGCTGACAATTCGGGCACCGGCGTTCAAATTGCCGTTTCTGAAATGCAGAACTCATGTGGGTGGTAATCAGCCCGGTCGGAATAGCAATCACCGAATAACCAATCAGGATCAGCACCGATGCAACAATGCGCCCAAGCGGCGTATGGGGTGTAATATCGCCGTACCCCACCGTTGTAACGGTCACAATGGCCCAATAGACGGACGCATTCAGCGTGGTGAATCCATACTTCGGACCCTCGATTAAATACATCAGCGCGCCGAAAACAATCATCACGATGGCGATAAACGAATAGAAAAGTGCCAGCTGATGACGTGCGCTTAATATCGCCTGCCAGAATACCCGTAACGATGGCATAAAACGCAGGAGCTTGAGGATGCGCAGAACACGAATTGCACGCATGGCCCGCCAGACGAATACGTAGTTGAGGCTGATTTCCGGCCACAGCCACATCACATACAGCGGCAGGATCGTCGCAAGATCGATAAATCCCCAGAAGCTGAAGACATATTTTGCCGGGTTCGGCCAGCAGAATACCCGCAGCAAATACTCGCAGGTAAAGACCAGAGTCACAATTAGCTCCAGCCAGACAAACACGTGCCATTCGTCAAAGGTCAGGTGGTACTGCGTCCCGGCACCTGATTCGACAAAAATAATAATCACGCTTAGCAGCGCAAATAAACCGCAAAGCCCTTCGAATCGACGGCCTGAACGCGTTTTTAGATCGAACAAATAATGATAAAGCCGCTGACGGGCAGAAATAGATAATCGCGACACATTAACCTCGCAAAAAATAAGGGCTGACATCATGTCAGCCCTTGCGATTATAACGGGTCTACTTTAAGGCAGGAAACTGCATGTCGGAAACTGCCTTCCAGTACCGGTCGCGTTTGCGCGCATTCCGGCCCGGCCATCGGGCAGCGGGTGCGGAAAACACAGCCTGAAGGCGGGTTAATCGGTGATGGCAGTTCACCCTCAAGAAGCTGGATAGTTTTGTTCTTTTCCAGATCCGGGTCTGGAACCGGCACAGCCGACATCAGCGCTTTCGTATAAGGGTGCAACGGATTGTGGTACACCTCATCGTAAGTGCCTAGCTCAACCGCATGGCCCAGATACATCACCAGAACACGGTCAGAGATGTGTTTTACCACCGCCAGATCGTGCGCGATGAAGATCAGGGACAGCCCCATCTCGCGCTGCAATTTCTGCAACAGGTTAACCACCTGAGCCTGAATCGACACGTCCAGTGCGGAGACGGGTTCATCACAGATAATCAGCTTCGGCTCAAGGATCAGCGCACGCGCAATACCGATACGCTGACACTGACCGCCCGAGAACTCATGCGGATAGCGGTTGATGAGGTTAGGCAGCAGGCCCACTTTCATCATCATCGCTTTTACGCGGTCGCGAACTTCCTGACGCGGCATCTTTGGATGATAGGTACGCAGCGGCTCAGCAATGATTTCGCCAATGGTCATACGCGGGTTCAGTGATGCCAGCGGATCCTGGAAAATCATCTGAATATCGCTACGCACATCGCGCCACTCATCAGGCTTCATACCCAGCAGATCTTTCCCCAGCCAGGCGACTTTACCGCCAGTGGCTTTCACCAGGCCGATAATCGCACGGGCAAAGGTGGATTTACCGCAGCCAGACTCACCCACCACGCCCAGGGTTTCCCCTTCATACAGACGCAGCGTCACGCCGTCTACGGCCTTAAGGGTTTTAGGCGGTTGCCAGAACCACTGCTTGCCATCTTTGATGTCGAAATGCACTTTCAGATCGGCAATTTCGAGCAGCACATTTCTTTTTTCGTCTAAAGCGTTCATACCAGCTCCTCATGCGACTTAAAGCAGGCGCGCAGGCGGCCTGGTGCAAACTCTTCCAGTGGCGGAGCACTGTTACAGATTTCCATCGCATGTGGGCAGCGAGGCTGGAACGGGCAACCTTTTGGCAGACGCAGTAAGTTCGGCGGGTTACCCGGGATGGTCAGCAGCGATTCCCCTTCCGCGTCAAGACGCGGAACGGCATTCAGCAGGCCAATGGAGTAAGGATGCGCCGGGTTGTAGAACACATCACGGGATTTACCGTATTCCATCGTACGACCAGCATACATCACCAGCACTTTGTCACAGATACCGGCAACCACGCCAAGGTCGTGGGTAATCATGATAATGGCGGTATTGAACTCGCGCTTAAGCTCGTTCAGTAGCGTCATGATCTGCGCCTGTACGGTAACGTCCAGCGCGGTGGTAGGTTCGTCGGCAATCAGCAGTTTCGGACGGCAAAGCAGCGCCATTGCAATCATAACGCGCTGACGCATCCCGCCTGAGAACTCGTGCGGGAACATGCGCATACGCTTACGCGCTTCAGGCATTTTCACCGCATCCAGCATTTTCACAGACTCTTCAAAGGCTTCGGCTTTACCCATGCCTTTATGCAGCATCAGCACTTCCATCAGCTGCTCGCCCACACGCATGTACGGGTTCAGAGACGTCATCGGGTCCTGGAAGATCATTGAGATCTGTTCAGCACGCAGCTTGTTCAGCTCCTGCTCTGGCAGGTTCAGGATCTCTTTACCGTTGAAGGTTGCCGAGCCGCCAATACGGCCGTTTTGGGCCAGAAGCCCCATCAGTGCAAACGCCGTCTGCGATTTGCCCGAACCCGACTCACCAACGATCCCCAGGGTTTCACCTGCGCGCAGGTTGAAATTGAGGTCGTTTACCGCCGTCACATCACCATCTGGCGTTTTGAAGGTGACGCGGAGGTCTTTCACATCCAGCAGGATTTTGCCCTGCGCTTGCGCCGCCGGCGCAGATGCCGTTTCAATAATAGTCATCACGGCGCTCCTTAACGATCTTTCGGGTCGAGGGCGTCACGCAGGCCATCGCCGATAAAGTTGAAACAGAACAGGGTTACAACCAGGAATCCTGCCGGGTACAGCAGCAACCACGGTGAAACTTCCATGGAGTTAGCGCCATCACTCAGCAGCGCCCCCCAGCTACTCAGCGGCTCTTGCGTACCAAGGCCCAGGAAGCTCAGGAAGGATTCAAACAGGATCATGCTTGGCACCAGCAGAGAGGCATACACCACCACCACGCCCAGCACGTTAGGAACAATGTGGCGAACCACAATATTGCCGGTTGAAACACCGCCGACCTGTGCCGCTTCGATAAACTCTTTGCGTTTAAGGCTCAGCGTTTGACCACGCACGATACGCGCCATATCCAGCCAGGACACCATCCCGATTGCCACGAAGATAAGCAGGATGTTCTGACCGAAGAAGGTCACCAGCAGGATGACGAAGAACATGAACGGGAAGGAGTTTAAGATCTCCAGCAGGCGCATCATGACCGAGTCCACTTTGCCGCCCAGGTAGCCGGAAAGTGAGCCGTATAACGTCCCGAGGATCACCGCCACCAGCGCGGCGGCAATACCCACCATCAGCGAGATACGACCGCCGATAGCGACACGCACCAGCAGATCGCGGCCAGAGGAGTCGGTGCCAAAATAGTGCCCGGACGCCATATCAGGCGCGCTGGACATCATGCCCCAGTCGGTATCGAAGTAGGTGAACTGCGACAGCATTGGCGCAAAGGTCACGAACAACGCAATGATCACCAGAACAATCAGGCTGGCAACGGCTGCGCGGTTATGCATAAAGCGACGGCGGGCGTCTTGCCAGAGGCTACGTCCTTCCACTTCCAGTTTTTCACTGAAGTTTTCCAGCGCCTCGCTGTTTTTCTTACTCAACATCATGGCGTGCTCCAGTGTTAGTAACGGATTTTCGGGTCGATAACGGCATACAGCACATCGACAACTGCGTTAAAGAGAATGGTTAATGCGCCGACAAGGATAGTCAGGCTCAGTACCAGCGAATAGTCGCGGTTGAGCGCGCCATTAACAAACAGCTGACCAATTCCCGGCAGACCATAGATGGTCTCGATGACCATTGAACCGGTAATAATACCGACGAAGGCTGGTCCCATATAAGACAGCACCGGTAACAGCGCAGGTTTAAGCGCATGGCGCAGAATAATGCGGCGCATAGGTAACCCTTTGGCACGTGCAGTACGAATGAAGTTTGAGTGCAGAACTTCAATCATCGAGCCACGGGTAATACGTGCGATACTGGCGATGTACGCCAGAGATAATGCCACCATCGGCAAAATCATGAACTTGAGTGCCCCGCCGTTCCAGCCGCCCCCAGGCAACCATTTCAGCGTGATGGCAAATATCATCACCAGCAATGGCGCGACAACGAAACTGGGGATAACCACCCCGGTCATTGCGACCCCCATTACTGCATAATCCCATTTGGTATTTTGTTTAAGCGCGGCGATAACACCCGCTGCCACTCCGAGAACCACGGCCAGGAAAAATGCCGCAGCACCTAATTTAGCCGACACCGGGAAGCTCGAGGCCACCAGGTCGTTAACGGAATAGTCTTTATATTTGAATGACGGTCCAAAATCGCCATGCGCCAGCTGCTTCAGATAATTGAAGTACTGCGTGGAGATAGGATCGTTTAAATGGTATTTCGCTTCGATGTTCGCCATCACTTCTGGCGGCAGCGCGCGCTCGCTGGTAAATGGACTACCCGGAGCAAGACGCATCATGAAGAATGAAATAGTAATAAGAATAAAGAGCGTCGGAATCGCTTCAAGACAGCGACGTAGGATAAATTTCAACATTGCCCGTACCTTCTGGCGTGTGCCTTTTACACCTGAGCTTTCAGGAAAACTGAAAATTCGGGTGTATATAGTGCGATGAGTTAAGACACAGTGGGGCAAATGACTTTGCCCCACGGATTGCCATTAATGCTTAATGATGTACAGATCTTTAGTATAGATGTTGTCCATCGGGTCTTTACCGGTATAACCGCCAACCCAAGGTTTCACCAGGCGCGCGTTCACGTAGTAGTAAACCGGTACAATCGCAGAATCTTTGCCTAACTGCTGTTCTGCTTTGTCGTACAGGGCAGTACGTTGCGCTTCATCGGTCACTTTCAGCGTGTCTTTCATGATCGCATCAAACGCCGGGCTCTTATAATGCGCGGTGTTCATGGAGCTGTCAGAAAGCATGGTATTCAGGAAGGACGTTGGTTCGTTGTAGTCCGCACACCAGCCAGCACGCGCCACGTCGTAGTTACCCTGGTGACGGGTATCGAGGAAGGTTTTCCATTCCTGGTTCACCAGTTTCACATCCACACCCAGGTTTTTCTTCCAGATGGATGCCGCAGCGATTGCCAGTTTCTTGTGCAGATCGGAGGTGTTGTACAGCAGGTTAAACGTCAGCGGTTTGTCTGCGGTGTAGCCTGCTTCGGCCAGCAGTTTCTTCGCTTCTTCGTTACGTTTTTCCTGAGTCCAGGTGAACCACTCTGGTTTGGTCAGTTTTGCACCGTCCGCGTATGGCGGGGTGTAACCAAATGCCGGCAGATCGCCCTGTGCTTTTACTTTGTTTACGATGATATCGCGGTCCAGACCCAGTTTCAGCGCGGTACGAACGCGAGCATCGGTAAACGGTGCTTTCTGGTTGTTGATTTCATAATAATAAGTACACAGGTACGGGTCGACGTGAACTTCGGTCGGGATCTCTTTTTTCAGTTTCTGGAAGAGTTCGATCGGCAGGTTGTTATAGGTCATGTCGATCTCGCCGCTGCGGTAGCGGTTAACGTCTGTCACTTCAGACGAGATCGGCAGATAGGTAATCTGGTCTACGACGGTTTTCGCGTTATCCCAATAGTTGGTATTACGCTCCATCACGATACGTTCGTTAACAACCCAGTCTTTCAGTTTATAAGCACCGTTGGTCACGATGTTAGCAGGCTGAGTCCATTTCTCACCGAATTTCTCAATCGCGGTTTTGTTAACCGGAGACATTGCCGGGTTCACCAGCAGTTTGTAGAAATACGGAACAGGCTCACTCAGGGTCACTTCCAGAGTATGATCGTCAACGGCTTTCACGCCGAGTTCTGATGGGGCTTTTTTACCGTCGATGATTTCATCAACGTTCAGGATGTGACCGTACTGCGGATAGCTGGCGTATGGGGAAGCGGTTTTTGGATCAACCAGACGCTGCCAGCTATATACGAAATCTTGTGCGGTGACAGGTTCACCGTTGGACCATTTTGCGTCTTTACGCAGGTGGAATGTCCAGACTTTAAAGTCTTTGTTATCCCAGCTTTCAGCAACACCCGGAATTGGGTGACCGTCTTTCGTCGACGTAATCAGCAGACCTTCGAACAGGTCGCGGCTGATGTTTGCTTCAGGTACGCCTTCAATTTTGTTCGGATCGAGAGACTGCGGCTCAGCGCCGTTGTTACGAATCATGGTTTGCTTTTCTGCCAGCGTAACGCCAGCAGGGACATCGGCAGCCATTGCCATATTACCCGCGATTAGCGCAGTAAAGATTCCCGCGGCAATCAGACTTTTTTTAGTGATGATGGACATTGTGTTGATACTCCACTCATTATAATTACTGGCTTTGCCAGCTGTGTAATCCCCTGTTGGGGCCTGTACAGCGCAGGAGTTTTTTTTGCTACTGTCAGGTTCTTTTTTTACTTCTTGCTATCACCGACTTCTTTATTACTGACCGCTCGTATGGCCGTCTTGCGTCGATTCTTAACACGCCTCCCCTGTTATGAGACGTGCGTTGGATATCTGAGATGGACACTATATGAAAGTAATTCTCATCTACTTGTTTAGTGTGCAAAATATAAGGCCGGAAAGTACCAAATGGCGTAATCTCGCGCCAATACATTTTGCAAATTTGTTAAGCAATTCTCTTTTACGGTGATTACCGTTTCTTTGGGGGCAGCCCTGCCAGGCACTGAACATCAAGAAAAGCATATGACATTCAATGTGATAGAGGAATTTTCCTCTGCAAGCGCGTCGCTGCGCTATCATCGACTGGTTTTGTACGAAAATTTAACAACTGGTTATTATTTAGCACATTCCTCTAGGGGAACGTTGAAATTACTAATATCATTTCGGTTATCTCTCAGCAAGCCCCAGAGTATCATGTGAGTAAAATAACAGATCGTTTGGATGGTTTCTGCGCAGGCAGGTCAACAGGAAATAGCTAACCTGTTGAAATTTAATGAAAGATAATTATTAGTAGAATTTATTATGACGCATCGCCTTTTCAATTTTATTTATATGATTTGCTGATAATCACGTAAAAAAAAACGGAGCCACTGGCTCCGTTCTTTCATATGAAGACTTCAGTGCAATAGTCCGGGGAAAATGCTCTTTATCCCGGTCACGATAAATTCAATCCCTAGCGCCATCAGCAGCAGACCCATGATACGGGTAATGACGTTAATGCCGGTTTGCCCGAGCAGGCGAACGAGCCAGGGCGCCATGCGGAACACACCCCAACAGCACAACGCAAAAATCGCAATGGCGACGGAGAAACCAATAAGGTGCATCAGGTTGTGGTAACGCGTTCCCCATACAATAGTGGAGCTGATTGCCCCCGGGCCTGCCATCAGCGGCAACGCCAGTGGCACGACACCAATACTTTCACGGACAGACGTTTCTGACTTCTCTTGTTTGTTTTGTTTATCTTCACCTAATTTGCCGCTAATCATCGACATGGCAATGGTGACAACCAGGATCCCACCCGCAATACGGAATGAATCGATAGAAATGCCGAATATCTGCAAAATGCCGTCACCCAGGTACAGTGACGTCAGCAGGATGATGGCAACAGACATGTTGGCCGTCAGGTTGGTTTTGTTCCTGGCCGCTGCCGTCTGGTAGCTGGTCATACTAATGAAGACAGGAATAATCCCCACCGGGTTGACCAGGGCGAACAAACCAATAAAAAACTTAAAATATGTAGGAAAATCAAAGAGCGTTTGAATCACGTTTAGCTCCGCCTATGAGCATGGCCAGGGACTGACAGTGTGTCATGATAAATCCGCGCTGAAGATACGCTTTTTATTAGCACACTTCACCAGAAATCTATGTCAAAACGCTATCATTTCATGATGTTAAACATTTGTGTTCTCAATGATAGCGCCACTTCCAATAGTTACTTAATTATTTAACACTGGAAAAATCTCAAAGAAATAACCCTGCTGAAAGGTATCAGCTTGGGGTAAAATTGACGTAGATCATGATTTTCGTACTCAGAAGTGAGTAATCTTGATTACGCCCCCAGGGAGATCACCTATCAAAAAGGGATGATGCTAAGGTAAGGCTCTTTTAGTAAATTAGTGTGTTAGAGCAGCAAGTAACCCTTTGTTTTACTATGTGTTACGCAAGTATTAATGGCTCTGACTATACTGTCTCTCGTATCGAGCGCTGGTTTACTAATAGAGTTTAAACATTATCAGGAGAGCATTATGGCTGTTACTAACATCGCTGAACTGAACGCACTCGTCGAGCGCGTCAAAAAAGCCCAGCGTGAATATGCCAATTTCACCCAAGAACAGGTTGATAAAATCTTCCGCGCGGCCGCTCTGGCTGCTGCAGATGCTCGAATCCCTCTCGCTAAAATGGCCGTTGCTGAATCTGGCATGGGTATCATCGAAGATAAAGTGATCAAAAACCACTTTGCTTCTGAGTATATCTACAACGCCTATAAAGATGAGAAAACCTGTGGCGTTCTGTCTGAAGACGACACCTTCGGTACTATCACTATCGCTGAACCTATCGGCATTATTTGCGGTATCGTTCCAACCACCAACCCAACTTCTACCGCAATCTTCAAATCGCTGATCAGCCTGAAGACCCGTAACGCAATCATCTTCTCCCCGCACCCACGTGCTAAAGATGCGACCAACAAAGCTGCTGATATCGTATTGCAGGCGGCTATCGCTGCGGGCGCACCAAAAGACCTGATCGGCTGGATTGACCAACCTTCTGTTGAACTGTCTAACGCACTGATGCATCACCCTGACATTAACCTGATCCTGGCGACCGGTGGTCCTGGTATGGTTAAAGCAGCGTACAGCTCCGGTAAACCGGCCATCGGCGTAGGCGCAGGTAACACCCCTGTGGTTATCGACGAAACTGCGGATATCAAACGTGCTGTTGCTTCTGTGCTGATGTCTAAAACCTTCGATAACGGCGTAATCTGTGCGTCTGAGCAGTCCGTAGTTGTTGTTGATTCTGTATACGATGCGGTTCGTGAACGTTTCGCAAGCCACGGCGGCTACATGCTGCAAGGCAAAGAGCTGAAAGCCGTTCAGGACATCATCCTGAAAAATGGCGCGCTGAACGCCGCTATCGTTGGCCAGCCAGCGTATAAAATCGCTGAACTCGCAGGTTTCACCGTTCCGGCTAGCACTAAGATCCTGATCGGTGAAGTGAAAGTTGTTGATGAGAGCGAACCATTTGCTCACGAAAAACTGTCACCTACGCTTGCAATGTACCGCGCGAAAGATTTCGAAGACGCAGTAGAAAAAGCCGAGAAACTGGTTGCCATGGGTGGTATCGGCCACACCTCATGTCTGTATACCGACCAGGATAACCAGCCAGAACGTGTTGCTCACTTCGGTCAGATGATGAAAACAGCACGTATCCTGATTAACACCCCTGCTTCTCAGGGTGGTATCGGTGACCTGTACAACTTTAAACTCGCACCGTCCCTGACTCTGGGTTGTGGTTCCTGGGGTGGTAACTCCATCTCTGAAAACGTTGGTCCAAAACACCTGATCAACAAGAAAACCGTTGCTAAGCGAGCTGAAAACATGTTGTGGCACAAACTTCCGAAATCTATCTACTTCCGCCGTGGCTCCCTGCCAATCGCGCTGGATGAAGTGATTACTGATGGCCACAAACGTGCGCTCATCGTGACTGACCGTTTCCTGTTCAACAACGGCTATGCAGACCAGATCACCTCTGTTCTGAAAGCGTCTGGCGTCGAAACTGAAGTCTTCTTCGAAGTTGAAGCTGACCCAACACTGAGCGTAGTTCGCAAAGGTGCTGAACTGGCGAACTCCTTCAAACCAGATGTGATCATCGCACTGGGTGGCGGTTCCCCAATGGACGCCGCGAAAATCATGTGGGTCATGTACGAGCATCCAGAAACTCACTTCGAAGAACTGGCCCTGCGCTTTATGGACATCCGTAAACGTATCTACAAGTTCCCGAAAATGGGCGTAAAAGCGAAAATGATCGCCGTTACTACCACTTCCGGTACCGGTTCTGAAGTAACGCCGTTTGCGGTTGTTACCGACGATGCAACAGGTCAGAAATACCCACTGGCTGACTACGCGCTGACTCCAGATATGGCAATTGTTGACGCCAACCTGGTAATGGATATGCCGAAGTCACTGTGTGCGTTCGGTGGTCTGGATGCAGTGACTCACGCCCTGGAAGCTTACGTTTCTGTACTGGCATCTGAGTTCTCTGACGGTCAGGCTCTGCAAGCGCTGAAACTGCTGAAAGAAAACCTGCCTGCGTCCTACAACGAAGGGTCTAAAAACCCTGTAGCACGTGAGCGTGTACACAGTGCAGCAACTATCGCGGGTATCGCGTTTGCTAACGCCTTCCTGGGTGTTTGTCACTCAATGGCGCACAAACTGGGTTCTCAGTTCCACATTCCTCACGGTCTGGCAAACGCCCTGTTGATCAGCAACGTTATCCGTTATAACGCGAACGACAACCCAACCAAACAGACTGCATTCAGCCAGTACGACCGTCCGCAAGCACGTCGTCGTTACGCTGAAATCGCAGACCATCTGGGTCTGAGCGCTGCGGGCGACCGCACTGCTGCGAAGATTGAGAAACTGCTGGCATGGCTGGAAAGCATCAAAGCTGAACTGGGTATTCCTAAATCTATCCGCGAAGCTGGCGTTCAGGAAGCTGACTTCCTCGCTCACGTAGATAAACTGTCTGAAGATGCCTTCGATGACCAGTGTACTGGTGCTAACCCGCGCTACCCACTGATCTCCGAGCTGAAACAGATCCTGCTGGATACCTACTACGGCCGTGAGTTCAAAGAAGGTGAAGTTGCAGCAGCTAAAGTTGAAGCGGCTCCTGCGGCAAAAGCTGACAAAAAAGCGAAGAAAAGCGCTTAATTGACAGCCTGATAAAAAACCCGCCATTGGCGGGTTTTTTTATGTCTGCCTGTCAGGCAATTAAAGGAACAAACCTTATCTTATTTCCGGTTATCGCTCTGAATGGCTGTCAGCGAGCCCACGACCAACGCTTCTTTATAGTGTTTACGGCAGACCGAAACATAGCGTTCATTCCCCCCTATCACCACCTGCTCACCATCAGCGTAGGGTCTTCCGGATTGATCAAGACGCAGTACCATGCTGGCTTTGCGGCCGCAGAAACAGATTGTTTTTAATTCGACGAGTTTGTCTGACCACGCGAGTAAATATTGGCTGCCGGCAAATAGCTCTCCACGGAAATCTGTTCGCAGACCATAACAAAGCACCGGGATATCCAGCTCATCAACGACCTCTGAAAGGGCATGCACCTGCTGGCGCGTCAGGAACTGGCTCTCGTCCACCAGCACGCAATGAACGGGCCGTGAAGCATGTTCTGCACGGATATCCGCTAACAGGTCAGTCTCGGGGTTATACAGCTTCGCAGGAGACGAAAGACCTATTCTTGAACTCACTTTCCCTGCGCCAAAGCGATCGTCAATTTCGGCTGTGTAAACCACCGTATGCATCCCCCTTTCCTGGTAATTGTAGGAGGACTGGAGTAACGCTGTCGATTTCCCTGCATTCATTGCCGAATAGTAGAAATATAGTTGTGCCATTGGCCGTAAAACCCTAATCAATGTGTAATATTCCCGATGGTTCATTGTACCATATTTTGTCTCTCCATCAGCGACACGCAGCACAGAGTATGGGATTCAGGGGGGTGGCATCAGCAGGCAGATTAAGAAAATAATCCGTTAAAACATGAAGTAAACGCATTTTTCAGCAAAGTTTGGTTAAGCGTTTAGTCATAGATAACACTTCTTTTTATACTGGATTCTGCATTCATTAAAATTCACTATTTATTAACTATTCTCGGCAACGCTCTGCTTTTCTGGAGTAATACAAAAGGCTGATATTTATCCGCCGCAACTATAATTCCTGCGGTAAATGTCACAAAAACAAACATGTGTTCGGCAACCTTATGAACTATGACGTGATAAGTAGCATCTCAGGGAGGGGATGAAATTTAAGTTAGCGTAATTAATAATAGCGTCTCATATTTAGTATTTTTTGAATTCCTTACATTCTCACCTATTGCACAAGTCAATTTATGGCTCTATTATTAGGACAACAAACCACCCCCCATTATAAGTTTGAGATTACTACAATGAGCGAAGCACTTAAAATTCTGAACAACATCCGTACTCTTCGTGCGCAGGCAAGAGAATGCACCCTTGAAACGCTTGAAGAAATGCTGGAAAAATTAGAAGTTGTAGTTAATGAGCGTCGTGAAGAAGAAAGCGCAGCTGCTGCTGAAATCGAAGAACGCACTCGCAAACTTCAGCAATATCGTGAAATGCTGATTGCTGATGGTATCGATCCAAACGAATTGCTGAACAGCATGGCTGCTGCTAAAACCGGCACCAAAGCGAAACGCGCTGCTCGCCCTGCTAAATATAGCTACGTTGATGAGAACGGCGAAACTAAAACCTGGACCGGCCAGGGTCGTACTCCTGCTGTTATCAAGAAAGCAATGGATGAGCAGGGTAAACAACTGGATGACTTCCTGATCAAGGATTAATCAGGACGCATTCTAAAAAATCCCGCTAAATGCGGGATTTTTTGTATCTGTAATTCACGCCGAACATCCCCTTACACTCTGTCATATAGCGACAAGACACTATTTAAAAACCCTTACAATCCGGCTCAGGTAACCCCGCCCGGGTTATGGGCATAAAAAAACCGGTGGGCAATGCCACACCGGTTTAGTTCATCCGGGAAACAGATTATTTTTTAATACCCATGCTCTCCTGGAGCCAGGATTTAAATTCTTCACCCAGAGTATTGTGGCGAATGCCATATTCAACAAACGCCTGCATATAACCGAGTTTATTACCGCAGTCATGGCTCTTACCTTTCATGTGGTAAGCTTCAACGGTTTCTTTCTCGATCAGCATATCAATGCCATCAGTCAGCTGGATCTCATCACCCGCTCCTGGAGGGGTTTTCGCCAGCAGCGGCCAGATTTCTGCGCTCAGGACGTAACGACCCACAACGGCCAGATTAGACGGTGCAACATCCGCTTTTGGCTTTTCAACAACGCCAACCATCGGCACGCTTTCGCCAGGCTCGAGATTAACGCCTTTGCAGTCTACAACGCCATATGCGGTCACATCCGCAACAGGCTCAACCATGATCTGGCTGCTGCCGGTTTCATCGAAGCGTTTAATCATCTCAGCCAGGTTATCCTGGGACAGATCGGATTCGAATTCGTCCAGAATAACGTCTGGCAGAATAACAGCCACAGGCTCGTCACCCACAACAGGGTGAGCACACAGCACTGCATGGCCCAGGCCTTTCGCCAGACCCTGACGCACCTGCATGATGGTGACATGCGGTGGACAAATAGACTGAACTTCCGCTAACAGCTGACGCTTAACGCGTTTTTCCAGCATGGCTTCAAGTTCAAAACTTGTATCGAAATGGTTTTCGATTGAGTTTTTGGATGAATGCGTTACCAGCACAATTTCGGTAATTCCGGCAGCGATACATTCATTAACGACATACTGGATTAATGGCTTATCAACCAACGGCAGCATCTCTTTAGGGATTGCCTTCGTTGCGGGTAGCATCCTGGTTCCCAATCCCGCTACCGGGATAACGGCCTTTCTGACTTTCGAATTTAGGGCAGCCATTGAAATTCTCCTGAGCTGTTCAAGTTTTGAACTTATTCAATAAATAACGCGTTGAGTATATCAGCCTCACCATACAGTCCGGGTCTGAAAAGGACGCGTTGCCGATCAATTAGGATAAATACGTATGAATCTGGCGGTGATAGTAGCACTGTCAGCAAAACACCGGAAAAGCAATCTGACGAATAAAAGTCAATTGCTTATTCCGTGGACAACATTAAGCGTAACCGTCCCCCTGCCCCCCAAATTTGGCACTGCCAGGAGGAGCAGCGTTGGCTAATTTGATTAAGATAAGCTGTTCCTAATGTCCCTAAAGGAACGCCATTGCTTACCTGAATATGATGTTCCCCCGTATTGAGCGTTGCGTTTAGCCCGGCAGAGACGAGGATAAGGTTTTTCAGACCGCTGTGGTAATAACCAACCAGCAGGGGAAATTGCCCCGGCAAATTGGCCTGGCGAAAAAGATGATTAACCTGCTTAAGTAAACTGCCTAATTCAGGAAGTCGTTGACCCTGATGGGATAACTGTTCCTGCAAGAGCCCATTAAATAGCGCCCGAAGTAACAGCGCAGCTAATACACCGTTATCACCTGCCCGCGTAACATCCAGACAATAAAACGCGAGGTCGGAATCCGATAAAGGTGCAATATCAAGCACCAGCCCGGGTTCATCCGCGGCGACCAGTTGGCGATAATTTATACGGCAATGAGAAATAGTCTGTTGAACCGGCGGCTGGAGTTCCTGCAACAATTTTGAGGCTGCCAGCGGATTACTGACTAACGCATCCCAGTCCTGGAAAAGGCGTTCTTCTTCCTCAACCCGGGAATTAAACATATTGGGATACAGGCAAGCCAGTACCGTTTCACGCAGGCGATTCAAATCTTTGACCGGTTTTAACAAAATATCCTGCACGCCTAAACGCAATGCCCGGGCAATATCGGCCATGTTTTCGGTGGCAGAAATCACCAGAATCGGGATCTGGTCCCCCTCGTTTCGAAGATGTTCGACCAGTTTGAGTCCGTTCATGCGCGGCATGGCAATGTCACAAATCATCAGATCAGGCGTGATAGTGACCATTTTTTCCAGAGCATCAATACCGTCCTCGGCAAGCGATGTCATCGCGCCTAACGAGGATAACCACGAATCCAGCAGCGAACGGAAAACGGGCTCGTCTTCAACTATCAATATGTGTTTTCCGGCCAATGGCTGCGTCATGGTTCCTCCCCTGGCTGACAGTTACTAAATAGTGGCATGTGATCGGCACTATCGCCTGTCAGATTTTGCTGAAGTAATCAAAAAAAGGGTGCTCAGGCTGATGTCCGCACAAACGGCAACAGCTCATCCAATTTCTTCTCAACGGCTAGCGAGCCCGCAGCAATGGCGGCTTCGGCACGATGGAAGTCCAGGGTAGCAATTTGCGGGCAATACGGTTGAATAAGGATGTCAGGCGGGTCACCCGCCATGCGGTTACGTTTAAGGCGGTTTTCAAGCACCTGGATTGAGGTCGTCATGATTTCGATTGCCGTCGGTGCGGCTACCGCACGACGCGCCGCCATCCGCCCGATTCGCCCACGCAGGCGTTCATGCCAGGCGAGTTTTTCGCCTTCCGCATCCTCGCTTTGCAGATTGACGGGCAAAAGCTCCTGCTGCATCAGGTGCGCATCGTGTTGCAGATCGACGGCAATCACGATGTCTGCACCCATCGCGCGGGTGAGTGAGATAGGGATCGGGTTCACCACGCCACCATCGACCAGCCAGTAGCCGTTATGCGGAACGGGCGCCATTAAACCCGGCATACTACAGGAGGCACGTACGGCGAGATGGATATCGCCTTCGGTAAACCAAAGTTCCCGGCCCGTGCTGAGGTTGGTCGCTACAGCGCCGAAAGGCAGCTGGCAATCGCTGAAGTCTTCAAGAGGCATTATCTGGCGGAACTGATTAAACACTCGTTCGCCACGCAGCAAACCGCCGCGTTGCCAGGAGAGATCCATAAGGCGCAGAACATCCCAGTAACTGAAGGAACGCACCCAGGTTTCCAGCTCAGGGAGCTTTCCGCAGGCATACGCAGACCCGACCAGCGAACCGATAGAACACCCTGCAACGATATCAATCTCAATGCCCATCTCTTTTAAGGCACTAATTACGCCGATATGTGACCAGCCGCGAGCTGCACCTGAGCCCAGCGCCAGTCCAATTTTAACCTTTCTCATTAGCCCTGATTTACTTCCCCTGGATTCCCAACATAGCGTCAACGCAACTGCTCAGTTAACATGGTGCTACCCGAAGCGTTTTACGCCCTTAATTTTTGTTCCAGGAAGAGAATCGTGTCTCAACTCTGCCCCTGTGGTAGCGCTCTGGATTATAGCCTATGTTGCCAGCGATATCTTACTGGCGAGCAGGTTGCACCAGACCCGTCACACCTTATGCGTTCGCGTTATACTGCTTTTGTGATCAAAGACGCAGACTATCTGATTAAGACCTGGCACCCGTCTTGTCATGCCGCCGATTTTCGTCAGGACATTGAAGCTGGCTTCGCCAACACGCAGTGGCTTGGCCTGACCGTTTTTGAAGCATCAGCCGGAAGCAACGACAACGAAGGCTACGTCAGCTTTGTTGCCCGCTTTACCGAGCGCGATAAATCGGCTGCCATTATCGAACGCTCCCGTTTCTTAAAGGAAAGCGGGCAGTGGTATTATATTGACGGTACGCGCCCGCAAATCGGTCGTAACGATCCCTGCCCTTGTGGTTCAGGTAAAAAATTTAAAAAGTGTTGCGGGCAGTAATGCCTGACAACTCAGATTTCGCAAATACTCAAACAGGATTTCCCGGCGATGCAATCATTACAACGTAAAGTTCTGCGCACCATCTGTCCCGATCAAAAAGGGCTGATCGCACGAATTACCAACATTTGTTACAAACATGAACTGAATATCGTGCAGAACAACGAGTTCGTTGACCACCGTACCGGTCGCTTCTTTATGCGTACCGAACTGGAAGGTATTTTCAACGACACCACCCTGCTTGCCGACCTGGATAGCGCATTACCTGAAGGCTCTGTTCGTGAACTGACGCCAGCTGGCCGTCGTCGTATCGTGATTCTGGTCACCAAAGAAGCGCACTGCCTGGGCGATCTGCTGATGAAGGCAAACTACGGTGGGCTGGATGTGGAAATTGCCGCCGTTATTGGTAACCACGACACGCTGCGTACGCTGGTGGAACGTTTTGATATTCCGTTCGAACTGGTGAGCCACGAAGGTCATACCCGTGAAGAGCACGACGACTTAATGGCGCAGGCCATTGAAGCGCATAATCCGGACTACGTGGTGCTGGCAAAATACATGCGTGTGTTGACCCCAACCTTCGTGTCACGTTTCCCGAACAAGATTATCAATATCCACCACTCGTTCCTGCCGGCATTTATCGGCGCTCGTCCATACCACCAGGCGTATGAGCGTGGTGTGAAGATCATCGGTGCAACCGCGCACTACGTGAATGACAACCTGGACGAAGGCCCAATCATCATGCAGGACGTGATTCATGTGGATCACACCTACACAGCAGAAGACATGATGCGTGCCGGGCGTGACGTAGAGAAGAATGTATTAAGCCGCGCGCTGTATCAGGTACTGGGTCAACGCGTCTTTGTTTACGGTAACCGGACGATTATTCTTTAATCGACTGAGAAATGAATTGGTTAGCTTTGCGTCTTTGCGCATAAAATTCAGCCAACCAGTTTATTTTTATCGTGGTAACGCTTTACAGGGGCGCCTCATTTGATATGATGCGCCCCGCTTCCAACAGGAAGCAGGCCTGTAAATAGCATTCCCCCGTGGTGGGGTTCCCGAGCGGCCAAAGGGAGCAGACTGTAAATCTGCCGTCATCGACTTCGAAGGTTCGAATCCTTCCCCCACCACCATTATTCACCACAGCGATGTGGTAACACCGATAAGATAATGTGAAGTTTGCACTTATCGGGAAGGGTGAGGAGCGAAGCGACGAATAATCCTTCCTCCACCACCATCTTCAAGCTGTACCTCAAAATTAGCATTACCCCCGGTGGGGTTCCCGAGCGGCCAAAGGGAGCAGACTGTAAATCTGCCGTCATCGACTTCGAAGGTTCGAATCCTTCCCCCACCACCATCATTTTTAAATCACTCCACATTCACTCTTTGCACCATGCCACATATATTTCCGATGCAGGGAAGGATGAGAAGCTTCGACTAAGGTTCGATTCGAGCGCAGCGAGAAAGCGTTGCCGAAGGCAACGACCCGAAGGGCGAGGCGCAACGCGCCGGGTAATCCTTCCCCCACCACCATCACTTTTAAATCACTCCGCATTCACTCTTTGCACCATGCCACATTTATTTCCGATGCAGGGAAGGATGTATACCAATGCCTGTATCTGGCATCTGCACACCTGCTTTCCCCGGTGGCGCTTCGCTTACCAGGGCTACAAATCGTACTCCCCCCTTGTAGGCCGGGTAAGGCGCAGCCGCCACCCGGCAACAGACAGCTACATCGGCGGCAGCCGGCGCTTCACAGGCGAACTCTTCACAATAGATGTATTGCACTGGGCATGTTCAGCGAGACCATCCAGCAACGTATCAAGCTGCTCAATTGAGCGCACCACCAGCCTGATAACAAAACAATCCTCACCGGTCACTTTGTCGCTCTCAATACACTCCGGCATGGCCTGAATGTATTTATCCACCTTATGTAACAATCCCGGCAGCGGCCGCACACGCACCAGCGCCTGCAAGGTATATCCCAGCACAGCTAAATTCACGCGTGCGCCATACCCCTGAATCACGCCCCGCTCCTCCAGTCTTTTCAGCCGCTCTGCGGTGCTTGGCGATGTCAGCCCGACACGGCCACTCAGCACTTTCAACGACACGCGCGCATCCTCCACCAGGCAGGCTAATATCTGGCGGTCGATATCATCGAGAAGGTAATCCATAGCATTCACCTAATTTAAAAACGCCATAACTGTATTTCACCTTATATCACCACTGTAAAAGCCCACACGCTTTTTCGACAATATAGCCATTAATCAGGAGGTACATTATGGGTGATAGACAAAAAGGCGTCTGGCAAATGAGCCTGGCGATGCTTATTTCCGGCTCAATCGGAGCTTTTGTTTTACTCTCCGGTTTACCGGTCACAGAAGTCGTGTTCTGGCGCTGCCTCATCGGCGCCGTTGCTCTGTTTCTTTTTATCCGTATCAACAAACAGCCTTTTAGCCCGTTAACCAAAGTTACCCTGGGGCTGGCCATCCTCGGCGGTATCGCGCTGGTCGTTAACTGGATGCTGCTTTTTGCCGCCTACGCGCGCATCTCGATAGGTCTGTCGACCGTGGTCTACAACACGCAGCCGTTTATGCTGGTAATGATGGGGATGCTGCTGGGTGAACGCGTGAGTCTGGCAAAATGGGGATGGCTCCTGCTGGCCTTCGGCGGCGTGGTGGTTCTGCTCTCAGGCGAATTGACCGGCAAAAGGGAAGCTGGCTGGCTTAGCGGTATTGCGCTGGCGCTCGGTGCAGCCTTCTTTTACGCGCTGACGGCCATTATCACCCGCAAGCTCAGAAGTATTGCGCCACCACATATTGCGTTTATCCAGGTCTTAACCGGGGTGGTTATGCTATTGCCGCTGGCGCAGATGCCCACGTTTTCCGGGCACTTCCCGTGGGGAATGCTCTTAACACTGGGGATTGTGCACACCGGCATAATGTACCAGTTGCTCTATAGCGCCATTCAGAAGCTCCCTACCCCTGTCACCGGCTCCCTCTCCTTTATTTACCCGGTGGTAGCGATTGTGGTTGATAATCTGGTCTTCGGGCATTCGCTGACTGCACCTCAACTGGCAGGTGGTGCGCTGATCCTGGTTGCCGCCGCGGGCAACAACCTGGGCTGGGGCGAAAAAAAACCCCGCGAATGCGGGGTTGGTATCAAAACAGTTAACTAGCGGCGGGCACGCACAATCTGGTATTTGCGCGTCAGGTACTCCACCGGCGCGCTCCAGATGTGCACCAGACGAGAGAACGGGAACAGCACAAACAGGGTCATCCCCAGCACCAGGTGCACGCGGAAGATAAACGCCACGCCATCCAGATGCTCAGACGCACCACCGTGGAAGGTCACGACAGACTGCGCCCAGCCCACCAGCTTCATCATTTCGCTGCCGTCCATATGTTGGGCAGAGAATGGAATGGTCAGCAGACCCAGCGCACACTGCACCATCAGCAGGGACAGGATCAGGATGTCTGCACCGGTTGTGGTGGCACGCACGCGCGGGCTAAACAGACGACGTTTCAGCAGCAACAACCCGCCGACCAGACACATCACACCGCTGGCGCCACCCGCAAACATCGCCATCTTCTGCTTCACTTCGATTGGCAGCCAGGCTTCGTACATCCAGTGCGGAGTCAGCATCCCCAGGAAGTGACCGGCAAAAATACCCAGAATACCGATATGGAACAGGTTAGAGGCCAGGTTCATCCCTTTGCGATCCAGCATCTGGCTGGAGGCCGCACGCCAGGTGTACTGACCGTAGTCATAACGCAGCCAGCTTCCCACCAGAAACACGGTGCCTGCAATATACGGATAGATATCAAAGAAGAACATATTCAGGAAGTGCATTATTGCTGTCCTCCGTTAGAGATATTCAAATATTGCGGGGCAACAGCTCCGGCAAAACGACGCTGGTGAGCCGAGATTTCTGACTCGCCGCAATTCTGGTCAGCAAAGAATTTCACCTGCTCTTCTTCCCAGACCGCATCCAGCGCCTGCGGGGTATCATCGCGAGCTTCATCGGCAATTTTTTCCGCCACTTTCTCGCTATCGACTGCCGCATTCGCGAGTTTCACCAACAGGTCGAACAGCACCGCATAGCGGCTCTCACGCTGTTGCAGACGCGCACTGAGCAGCGCCAGAATCGGGGCGATGTCCTGCAACCCGCCGAGCGCTTCTTCTTTTGGCAGCTGCGCCAGATATTCAAGGTACAGCGGCAGGTGATCCGGCAGCTCGCGGCTGTCGAGTTGCAGACCGTGCTGCTCGTACTGCGCCATCAGGTCGACCATTGCCTGACCCCGGTCACGGGATTCGCCATGAACATGTTCAAACAGCAGCAGTGAAGTGGCACGGCCACGGTCAAACAGCTGGCTGTAGTCAGCCTGTGCATCCAGAAGATCGCGCGCTAACAGATCGCGCAGGAAAACGCCCAGGCTCTGGGCATCTTCTTTATCCAGGTTTTCAGATGACGCGAGTGCATCGAAAAGTTCCTGTTGATGCTGCGCAAGCGCAGCATCCGGGTACTCGAGCAGACGCGAAACAATGACGAGTTCAATCATTGGTGCGGCTCCGTTTTGCTGGTCACATCCATGGCATCAATGCGACGGCTGTTGAACAGGTTGAATTTGGTATCTGAACCGTGGCAACCGTCACCGAAGGTAAATCCACAGCCGCCCTTTTCCGGGAAGGCTTCACGCGCCTGTTCACGGTGGCTGCTTGGTACCACGAAACGGTCTTCGTAGTTAGCAATTGCCAGATAACGGTACATTTCCTGCGCCTGCGCTTCGGTCAGACCCACTTCCTCCAGTGCACGGGTATCAATCACGCCGTCCACGGTTTCGGTGCGTTTAAAGTGACGCATTGCCAGCATACGTTTCAGTGCCAGCACCACCGGCTGGGTATCACCCGCAGTCAGCAGGTTTGCCAGATACTGAACCGGGATACGCAGGCTTTCCACGTCCGGCAGAATGCCATTGCTGCCCAGTTCACCGGCATCCGCAGCAGACTGAATCGGTGACAGAGGCGGCACATACCACACCATTGGCAGCGTGCGGTATTCCGGGTGCAGTGGCAGAGCCAGCTTCCAGTCCATCGCCATTTTATATACCGGTGACTGCTGTGCGGCGTCGATCACGCTCTGCGGCACGCCGTCTTTTAGCGCCTGCTCAATCACTTTCGGATCGTTCGGATCGAGGAACACATCCAGCTGACGCTGGTACAGATCTTTCTCGTGTTCAGTGCTCGCTGCGCTCTCAATGGCGTCCGCGTCATACAGCAACACTCCTAGGTAACGAATACGGCCTACGCAACTTTCGGAACAGACGGTAGGCATCCCTGCTTCAATACGTGGATAACAGAAAATGCACTTCTCTGACTTACCGCTCTTCCAGTTGAAGTAGATTTTTTTGTACGGGCAACCGGTGATACACATGCGCCAGCCGCGGCACTTGTCCTGGTCGATCAGTACGATACCGTCTTCTTCGCGCTTGTAGATGGCGCCGCTCGGACAGGTCGCCACGCACGCCGGGTTCAGACAGTGTTCGCACAGACGCGGCAGGTACATCATGAAGGTGTTTTCGAACTGGCCGTACATCGCCTTCTGCATGTTCTCGAAGTTTTTATCTTTCGACAGCTTCTCGAATTCACCGCCCAGATCGTCTTCCCAGTTCGGACCTTTCTCGATCTTGTTCATCCGCTGACCGGTGATCAGCGAGCGAGGACGAGCGATCGGCTGATGCTTACCTTCCGCGGCGTTATGCAGGTTCTGGTAGTCAAAATCAAACGGCTCGTAGTAATCATCAATGCCCGGCAGATGCGGGTTAGCAAAGATTTTTCCCAGCAGCATGGTACGGTTACCCATGCGCGGCTGGATCTTACCGTTGATTTTGCGGATCCAGCCGCCCTTGTACTTCTCCTGATCTTCCCAGTTGGTCGGGAAGCCGGTACCTGGCTTAGTTTCAACGTTGTTGAACCACGCGTACTCGGTACCTTCACGGCTGGTCCAGACGTTTTTACAGGTGACTGAGCAGGTATGACAGCCGATGCACTTATCCAGATTCAGCACCATGCCGACTTGTGAACGAATTTTCATTTTACGCTCTCCTGTACCTGGTCATTACCTTCGCCGTCTAACCAGTTAATATTCTTCATCTTACGAACCACCACAAACTCATCACGGTTAGAACCCACGGTGCCGTAGTAGTTAAAGCCGTAGGCCAACTGCGCATAGCCACCAATCATATGGGTTGGTTTCGGCGTAATACGGGTGACCGAGTTATGGATACCACCGCGCTGCTCGGTAATTTCTGAGCCAGGAATGTTCACGATACGTTCCTGCGCGTGGTACATCATGGTCATACCGGCTGGCACACGCTGGCTGACGACGGCACGCGCCGTCAATGAACCGTTGGTGTTAAACACTTCAATCCAGTCGTTATCCACGATCCCCAGGTCTTTAGCATCGGCTTCGCTCATCCACACAATCGGACCACCGCGACCTAACGTCAGCATCAGCAGGTTGTCGCTGTAGGTGGAGTGGATACCCCACTTCTGGTGCGGCGTCAGGAAGTTCAGCGCTTTTTCCGGGTTACCGTTGGATTTCTCGCCCATCACCGCTTTCACCGAACGGGTGTCGATTGGTGGACGGTAAACCAGCAGGCTTTCACCGAAATCACGCATCCACTGGTGATCCTGATACAGAGACTGACGACCTGTCAGGGTGCGCCATGGGATCAGCTCGTGAACGTTGGTATAACCGGCGTTATAAGACACGTGCTCATCTTCAAGGCCAGACCAGGTCGGGCTGGAGATAATTTTGCGTGGCTGCGCCTGAATATCGCGGAAGCGGATCTTCTCGTCTTCTTTGTTCAGCGCCAGATGCTTGTGGTCACGACCGGTGAATTCACTCAGCGCTTCCCAGGCTTTCACTGCCACCTGACCGTTGGTTTCCGGTGCCAGAGTCAGGATCATCTCTGCCGCATCAATCGCCGTGTTCAGCATTGGCTGGCCTTTTGCCGGGCCGTCTGCTTTGGTGTAATTGAGCTTGCGCAGCAGATCCATTTCGCTCTGGGTATTCCAGGCAATCCCTTTACCGCCGTTACCGATTTTTTCCATCAGCGGGCCGATAGAGGTAAAGCGCTCATAGGTCGCCGGGTAGTCACGTTCAACCGGAATGATGTGCGGAGCAGTAACGCCCGGGATCAGGTCACACTCGCCTTTTTTCCAGTCCTTCACGTCCAGCGGCTGCGCCAGTTCGGCAGCGGAGTCGTGCTGGATTGGCAGCGTAACCACGTCAGTTTCTTTGCCCAGATGCCCTACGCACACTTCGGAGAATTTCTCAGCGATGCCTTTGTAGATCTCCCAGTCGCTTTTGGATTCCCATGCCGGGTCAACGGCCGCAGACAGTGGATGAATAAACGGATGCATATCCGAGGTATTCATGTCGTCTTTTTCGTACCAGGTCGCGGTTGGCAGCACAATGTCGGAGTACAGGCAGGTGCTCGACAGACGGAAGTCCAGCGTCACCACCAGATCCAGTTTGCCGTCCAGACCGTTGTCTTTCCATTCCACTTCTTCAGGCTTCACACCGCCCTGCTTGCCGAGATCTTTCCCCTGAATACCGTGATCGGTACCGAGCAGATACTTCAGCATGAACTCATGGCCTTTACCGGATGAACCCAGCAGGTTGGAGCGCCAGATGAACAGGTTACGCGGATGGTTTTTACCGTTTTCAGGCTGTTCCGCCGCAAAGCGAATAGAGCCTTCTTTCAGGGATTTGACGGTGTAATCCACCGGCGTCATGCCCGCTTTCTTCGCCTCTTCGGCGATACGCAGCGGGTTGGTGCCCAGCTGTGGAGCAGACGGCAGCCAGCCCATACGTTCAGCACGTACGTTGAAGTCAATCAGGTGACCGCTGTAGCGGGATTTATCCGCCATCGGTGACAGCAGTTCCTGCGCGGTCACGGTTTCGTAGCGCCACTGGCTGGAGTGGTTATAGAAGTAAGAGGTACTGTTCATGTGACGTGCCGGACGCTGCCAGTCAAGCGCAAACGCCAGTGGCTGCCAGCCTGTCTGTGGACGCAGTTTTTCCTGGCCCACATAGTGTGCCCAGCCGCCGCCGCTCTGACCGACGCAACCGCAGAAGATCAGCATGTTGATCAGGCCGCGATAGTTCATATCGAGGTGATACCAGTGGTTCAGACCGGCACCGACGATGATCATCGAACGACCGTGCGTCTTGTCAGCGTTCTCCGCAAATTCGCGTGCGATACGGGTGATCTGTGCAGCAGGTACGCCAGTGATTTGCTCTGCCCAGGCCGGGGTGTACGCTTTCACTTCGTCATAGCTGGTCGCGCAGTTTTCATCATTCAGACCGCGCTCCAGGCCGTAGTTGGCCATGGTCAGGTCGTAAACGGTGGTTACCAGCGCCGTGGAGCCATCCGCCAGTTGCAGGCGCTTGACCGGCAGCTTGTGCATTAAGACGTTTTGCAGCTCAACTTTGTTGAAGTGTTCGGAACCTTCCCCCCCGAAGTACGGGAAACCTACATCAGCGATCTCATCCTGGCTGCCCAGCATACTCAGGCGCAGGTCAGTTTCTTCACCGGAGGTACCATCGCGCTGCTCAAGGTTCCATTTCCCTTTTTCACCCCAGCGGAAGCCGATAGATCCGTTTGGTGCCACCAGCTCACCATTGCTGTTACAGGCAACGGTTTTCCATTGCGGGTTGTTTTCCTGACCGAGTGCATCCACGAGGTCGGCCGCGCGCAGCATCCGGCCTGCCGCGTAGTAGCCATCGCGCTCTTCCAGCATGACCAGCATCGGGAAGTCGGTGTAGCGACGCACGTAGTCGGTGAAGTACTGGCTCGGTTTATCGAGGTGGAACTCACGCAGCATGACGTGGCCCATCGCCAGCGCCATCGCGGAATCGGTACCCTGTTTTGGTGCTAACCACAGGTCGCACAGTTTGGCGATTTCTGCATAGTCAGGGGTAATGGCGACAGTCTTGGTGCCTTTGTAACGCACTTCAGTAAAGAAGTGGGCATCCGGTGTACGGGTCTGCGGAACGTTAGAACCCCACGCCAGAATGTAGCTGGAGTTATACCAGTCGGCCGATTCAGGAACGTCGGTCTGCTCACCCCAGGTCTGCGGAGACGCAGGCGGCAGGTCGCAGTACCAGTCGTAGAAGCTCAGGCAGGTACCGCCAATCAGGGAGAGGTAGCGCGCGCCAGATGCGTAGGACACCATCGACATCGCCGGGATTGGCGAGAAGCCTGCTACGCGGTCCGGGCCGTAGGTTTTGACGGTGTAGACGTTGGAGGCGGCAATCAGCTCGTTCACTTCTTTCCATGAGGAACGCACGAAACCACCGCGACCACGAGCCTGCTTGAAGCTTTTCGCTTTGTCGGCGTCTTCGATAATAGAGGCCCAGGCATCGACCGGATCGCTGTGCTGGACTTTCGCTTCACGCCACATTTTCATCAGGCGTTTGCGCATCAGCGGGTATTTCAGGCGGTTAGCACTGTACAGATACCAGGAGTAGCTTGCGCCACGCGGGCAGCCACGCGGTTCATGGTTTGGCAAATCCGGGCGGGTGCGCGGGTAATCCGTCTGCTGCACTTCCCAGGTCACCAGACCATTTTTAACGAAAATCTTCCAGCTACACGAGCCAGTACAGTTAACGCCGTGGGTTGAACGGACGACTTTGTCATGCTGCCAACGCTGACGGTAACCGTCTTCCCAGTCCCGGTTGGTCTCCAGAACCTGGCCGTGCCCATCGGCAAAAGTTTCGCCCTTCTGCTTGAAGTAGCGAAACCGGTCCAAAAATTTGCTCATCGGGTATCTCCTGTGTGGAGCCTGTGGCTCTCTAAATCGACATTGCTGATTTGCAGCGAAAGTAACGCTCTGATAGATGACGGGAATTGATAACGATCAAGGCAAAGGAGGTCTCTGCGCGGTGGTATTAGTGCACATACCACCAAAGCGGTATTATTTTCTATTTTTTATAATATTGATTTAAAAGGGAAATATTGATTTATCGTACAAACACTACGGCTTTTTTTAACATATTAGGTATTAAGGGGTAGAAACGGCTGCAAAGCGATGAAGATCACAGTGTTACCCGCGGCGACAGGTAAATACCCTATCAGTATGTTGTAACTATTCAGGATCAAAAAAAAGCGCGGCTCTAAGGCCGCGCAAACGGATAATCAAACTTACTTATTTTTCTTGGTATTACGGCCATATACCAGCCACGTAATCACTACGCAGGCGATATAGAATACGAGGAACACTTTCATTGCCCCTGCCGGAGAGCCCGTCAGGTCAAGCGAAATACCGAATGCTTTCGGGATGAAGAAGCCACCAATGGCGCCAATGGCAGAGATAAAGCCCAGTGCCGCTGCAGTATCGGTCGCAGCTTCACGCATGGCCTGTGCTTCGTTACCACCCTGCGCTTTCACGCGGTCCATCGTCAGCTTACGGAAGATAACCGAAATCATCTGGAAGGTAGAGGCACTACCGAGCCCGGCCGTCAGGAACAGCACCATAAACACACCGAAGAACGCGGTAAAGTTACCGCCCTGGCCGTTGGTTGGCAGCGTCAGGAACAGCAGCGCACAGAAGATAGCCATCACCACAAAGTTCACCAGCGTCACGCGCGTTCCACCCAGACGATCGGAGATTATCCCGCCAACAGAACGGGCCAGCGCGCCAATGAACGGCCCGAAGAAGGCGAAATGCAGGATCTGAATTTCAGGGAACTGGGTTTTCGACAGCATCGCGAAGCCTGCGGAGAAACCAATGAATGAACCGAAGGTTGCCAGGTACAGCAGCGCCATCACCCACAGGTGCCCACGCTTCAGAACCGGAAGCTGTTCGCTCAGAGAAGCTTTCGATGCAGACAGGTCATTCATAAAGAACCAGGATGCCAGGGTGAAGATCACCAGGAACGGTACCCAGATCCATGCCGCGTTTTGCAGGAACAGAGAAGAGCCATCAGGTTGCGTCACACCGCCGCCGCCAAACGCCGCAAAAATAGAAACAGAGATCGCCAGCGGTGCAATTAACTGCATCACGCTCACCCCCATATTCCCCAGACCGCCGTTAATGCCCAGCGCTCCGCCCTGCTTCGCTTTCGGGAAGAAGAAACTGATGTTTGCCATGCTGGAGGCAAAGTTTGCGCCAGCAAAACCGCACAGCAGAGAGATAATCACGAACACACTAAACGGTGTAGAGGTATCCTGCACGGCAAAACCAAGCCATACGCACGGCACGATCATGATCCCGGTACTGAACGCCGTCCAGCGACGGCCGCCAAATACCGGCACCATAAACGCGTAAGGAACACGCAGCAGCGCACCCGACAGCGACGGCAGCGCAGTCAACATAAACAGCTGATCGGTTGTGAAGGTAAACCCAACTTTCGGCAGGTTAACCGCCACCGCACTAAACAACATCCATACGCAAAACGCTAACAGCAGACACGGAACGGAAATCCACAGATTACGACTTGCTACACGGTGGCCGCGTTGTTCCCAGAACGCCGGATCTTCCGGACGCCATTCTGTAATTACGGCACCATTATCCCTTTCGGGGGCGGATGAGTGACTCATAGACACCTCTGATTCTCGAATGATGCTGCAAACATTAGGGTTTTAGGCCGACGGTAAGTTGATATAAATCAAAGGAAAAGTGGGCAGATTTGCGGCGAAAAAAAAGCCATTACTCTAAGTGAGTAGGCTTTTCCGGTAAAAAAGGTGTGGTTTTTCACGGTGCTGACGCTTCCCCGTACTCCCTTCCCCCCAGACATCACCCGCCTGGCAATTTAGAGGTAATCCTTTATTGGTATGGGTATACTCCAGGGTATGCATGAAAATAGCGCCATTCCTGCAAGCAGGCCACGTCAGGAGCCCGGCAACCCTATGTTAAAAAGATGCTTATCCCCGCTGACACTCGTTAACCAGTTGGCACTGATTGTCTTGCTGTCCACCGCTATCGGTGTGACCGGCATGGCTATCTCTGGCTCGCTGGTACAGGGTGTGCAGGGTAATGCACATGCCATTAACGAGGCAGGCTCGCTACGTATGCAGAGTTACCGCCTGCTGGCAGCAGTGCCCCTTTCTCTGGACAATGAGCCGCTGATCGACGAAATGGAACGCACGGCGTTCAGCCCAGAGCTGGAAAGAGCCGCCACCCGCGACGGGCAAGAGTCGCAGCTTAAGGCGCTCCAGGGCTACTGGCACTCGCAGCTGAAACCCAACCTGAAAAGTGCCCAACGTGCAGACACCGTATCACAGGATGTCGCCGGTTTTGTCTCGCGCATCGATACGCTGGTCTCTTCGTTCGACCAGACCACTGAACACCGTATTGACCGGGTGGTCGTCGTCCATCGGGTGATGGCGATATTTATGGCGTTATTGCTGGTGTTTACCATCGTCTGGCTGCGTGCGCGGTTGCTCAACCCGTGGAAACAGCTGCTGGCGATGGCGCGAGCGGTCACGCAACGTGATTTTACCCAGCGCACCCACATCAGCGGCCGCAATGAAATGGCGATGCTCGGACAAGCGCTCAATACCATGTCGGAAGAGCTGTCCGAAAGCTATGCGGTGCTGGAAAAACGCGTCCAGGAAAAAACGGCCGGTCTTGAGCAGAAAAACGAAATTCTCTCGTTTTTATGGCAGGCCAATCGCCGTCTGCATATGCAGGTTCCCCTGTGTGAACGCCTCTCACCGGTACTGAACGGCCTGCAAAATTTAACCCTGCTGCACGACCTGGAGCTGCGGGTTTACGACATCGAAGATGAAGAAAATCATCAGGAGTTTACCTGTCAGTCGGACATGTCCTGCGATGATAAGGGTTGCCATCTTTGTCCGCGCGGATTACCGCCGCTGACCGGCAGCGGGACCACGCTCAAATGGCGTCTGACGGACGGCCACACGCAGTACGGTATTTTGCTGGCCACCCTGCCTGCGGGGCGTCACCTGAGCCATGACCAGCAACAACTGGTAGACACGCTGGTTGAACAGCTGGCCGCCACACTGGCGCTCGATCACCACCAGGAAAAACAGCAGCAGTTGATCGTTATGGAAGAGCGCGCCACCATTGCCCGCGAGCTTCACGACTCCATTGCCCAGTCGCTCTCCTGTATGAAGATGCAGGTCAGCTGCCTGCAAATGCAGGACGATGGGCTGCCGGAAAGCAGCAAACAGCTTCTCAGCCAGATCCGCAACGAGCTGAATACCTCCTGGGTACAGCTTCGCGAACTGCTGACCACTTTCCGTTTGCAGTTGACCGAGCCTGGCCTGCGCCCGGCACTTGAGTCCAGCTGCCACGAATTTAGCGCCCGACTGGGGTTCCCGGTGAAGCTCGACTACCAGCTGCCCCCGCGTTTTGTCCCCTCTCATCAGGCCATACATTTACTGCAAATCGCCCGTGAAGCCCTGAGCAACGTGCTCAAACACTCCGGTGCGACGGCAGTAACCGTGACCGTCAGCCAGCACAATAATCAGGTGAAACTTACGGTCCAGGACAACGGCTGCGGCGTGCCAGAAAATGCCGAGAGAAGTAACCACTATGGTTTAATTATCATGCGAGATCGCGCACAAAGCCTGCGCGGAGATTGCCAGGTTCGCCGGGGAGAGTCTGGTGGCACCGAGGTAGTGGTCACCTTTATTCCCGAAAAGCCCCAAATAACTGCTCAAGGAGAAAACCATGACTAATCAGGAACCGGCATCCATCCTGTTGATTGACGACCATCCGATGCTGCGCACAGGCGTGAAGCAACTTGTCAGCATGGCACCGGATATCACGGTGGTTGGCGAAGCCAGCAACGGCGAACAGGGTATTGAACTTGCCGAATCGCTTGATCCTGATTTGATCCTGCTCGATCTCAATATGCCGGGTATGAACGGTCTGGAAACGCTCGACAAACTGCGTGAAAAATCACTGTCTGGTCGTGTTGTGGTGTTCAGCGTTTCGAATCATGAAGAAGACGTTGTGACCGCGCTGAAACGGGGTGCCGATGGCTATTTGCTGAAAGATATGGAGCCGGAAGATCTGCTCAAAGCACTGCAGCAGGCCGCCGCCGGTGAGATGGTGCTGAGTGAAGCCTTAACGCCTGTGCTGGCCGCCAGCCTGCGCGCCAACCGCGCCACTTCTGACCGTGACGTCAGCCAGCTAACGCCACGCGAGCGTGACATTCTCAAGCTGATTGCTCAGGGTCTGCCAAACAAAATGATCGCCCGCCGTCTGGATATCACCGAAAGTACGGTCAAAGTGCATGTGAAACATATGCTCAAGAAGATGAAATTAAAATCCCGCGTTGAAGCGGCGGTTTGGGTACATCAGGAACGTATCTTCTGATTTCATTCGTCCGGCAGCAGCTTCCAGCGTGGGTCGTCGTTAGGTAATGCCACCAGCGGTTGTGCCACAGCAAGCGTGATCTCATTGGAAGAGACACGCTGCCCGTCCTCATCTTCCACCACCACCGATAATTTCCAGCTATTACGTGCATCGCTCTGCTCACTCCAGGCAGGCATAATGACGCTCCAGCCATCGCTGCTGTTATTTTTAGCCGGCGACGTCAGGCTCAGGGCCAGCGTATCGCCCTGCCAGTGTAGTTTACGGATACCGTGGGTACTGCGCACCTGCAGCTTCAGCATCACCGTTTCGCCCCCTTTCAGATCCCAGGGTGGCGTCGCCAGATACACCGATAAGGTTTTGCGCTGGCGGAACTCCATCACCGGCAGGTTATCCCTCTCTGGCGAATCGTAACGACTGCCGCGCAGCGAACGTGTGGCGGCCACTTCACCGGCAGAGAGCTGCTTAACCAGCGGAACTCCGAAACGATAATTGACCTTAAGGCCCAGATTGTTCTGGCTGACGCCGCTCTCACCCTGCTTGTGGGCAGCGGAAAAGGTCAGCAACGGCACGGGGGTATAATCCAGCCCCAGGTTTACCGCCATCGGGTTGTGGTAGCCGGTTCCGCTGTTAAACAGATCCACGCTATCGCCAAAATACTGTTCAAAACTGACGCTGGTGTTGAGGTGATGGAACCACGGCAGCCATGCTTTCGCCGTGACATCGTAGCCACGGGCCATGCGCTGCTCCTGGAGATCCGAGCGGTTTCGCCAGCTGGCAAACGGCTGGTAGTAGTTTGCCGATAAACGCAAATTCTCACCCCAGGCTTCGGCGCCCAGCCCCGCACGCTGCAAGTTTTCATCAAGCAGGTTGTCATAGAAGGTGTTGTAACCCAGCAGCCAGGTCCCGGCCAGCCAGCGTTGGCCGATACCGGCATTGCTGACCAGGCCGTCCGTCTGTTGAGTCAGCCCAAGCTGGCTCCAGCTCAGGTAGCGGTTATTATCCTGCCAGGGCACAAACCATCGCCCGCTGCTGCCGGTGAAATTCCCCTCCTCATCCACCAGCAAATCCACGCTGGCGTTACCCCAGGGAGAGAGCCAGGTTTCAATTTGCTGATTCACTTCACCGCTTAACGCATCACGCACTTGGCCAAAGGCGAACTGGCGGGCCTGCTCGCCGGTCGTCAGGCCGTTATCGGTCATGCTCGCTTCACCGAATGCTTTTGCCATCTCCGCCAGATGTTTTTCTCTTGCGGACGACGGTGCCGCCAGACCGAGGTCGGGCAGACCATCACCGTTATTATCGAAGGGATTTTGCGCCTGCTGGATAAAGGAATTCGGCGCACCGTAAACGGCTCCGGCCGAAATAAGGGGGAGTAAAAACAGCGAACGAATGCGGGACGATACAGCCATCAACGTCGTAAATAAGAACCTGTGTTTATGAATAAACTCTTATTATGTTAACGCGATAAGCAGTGAAATGCAGTCCTAGCCGAAATTTCAGGATTATCCTGAACATTTTCGTCGGGCGGCGCGCATTTGTCGGACGGGTAAGGCGAAGCCGCCGCCCGACACCGTTACACTGTCACCTTACACAACCCTTTCAGCTCCGGTACGCAAGAGCCGCAGTTGGTGCCACAGCGCAGCTTCGCTCCCAACGCTGCCGCTGAATCGCACCCCTCAGCAATTGCCTCGCGTATCGTATTTTCACCCACGCTAAAACAGCTACAGATAATCCGCCCCGGCTCCACCCGTTCGCCCGGACGCTGCCCGTTCAGGATCGCATGTCGCTCGGCCAGCGCCACGGGCGCGGTGCGAAACGTCTCTTCAATAAACGCATGTGCCAGTTCCGGCAACGTCTTTCCTTCCCAAAAACCGAGCATCAGCTCCCCCTGCTGCCAGGCCAGCACGCTGCTGCGCTCACCCGTCTGCGCAATTTGCAGCTGCCAGCCTTGTCCGGTGCAGTGCGCCATGACCCACTCCAGTAGTGATTTATCCCCAGCCAGGGTGATGCGCTGCACATCCTGCGCCGCTTTGCGCCAACAGCAGGCCGATGGCGGCAGTTCCGGCAGTTCGCGGGCGTACAGCTCCCCCTGCCAGGCGGGCTGCCAGGGCATGACTCTGACCGCCGTCTGCTTACTTTCGGGCTGGCCTGAATGCGGATCGCAGCGCCCTTCCACCAGAGCATTGACCTTCCCCTGACGGGCAAAACAGCCGTTCCAGTGCATCGGGGTAAACAGTTCACCGGCCCGCTGACCATTGTTGATCTTCACTCTGGCGACCATCACCCCGCGCGGTGAACTGACGCGTGCCAGCTGGCCATCGCACAGGTCAAAACGCGCAGCATCCTCTGCACCTATTTCAAGGCGAGGTTCATCCATATGCTGCATCAGCCTGGGTACGTAGCCGGTGCGGGTCATGGTGTGCCACTGATCGCGGATACGCCCGCTGTTCAGCAGCAGCGGATAAAGCGCATCCACCGTGGCACCGTGCTTTTCTGGCTCCACGGGGATTATCTTCCGGCGCGGAAAATCCCCCGCCGCCCACTGGTACGGGGCCAGCGCGTCCCACTCTTCGCGGCTCAGCGAAGCCAGCTCCTTCAGGTTAAAGGCCCGCGCGCCGTCATTCTCAAACGCCGAGAGCGCCGCATGTTCACAAAAAATCTCCTGCGGATGCTGCCAGGAAAACGCCTCGGCGTAGCCAAGCTGTTTTGCCACCTGGGCGATGATCCACCAGTCCGGTCTGGCTTCTCCGGGCGCAGGAAGAAAAGCACGCTGGCGCGAGATACGCCGTTCCGAGTTGGTGACGGTGCCGTTCTTTTCTCCCCAGCCGAGCGCCGGAAACCGGATATGGGCGAAGTGACTGGTATCGGTGTCACGCATGACCTCAGAGACAATCACCAGCGGGCAGGATGCCAGTGCCTGGCACACCGCGTGGCTGTCCGGCAGCGATACGGCAGGGTTCGTCCCCATGATCCACACCGCTTTGACCTCTCCACGCGCGATGGCATCAAACAACTCTATGGCCATCAGCCCCGGCGTTTGCGCCAGTCGTTCGGTTCCCCAGAATCTCGCCACGCGCGATAAGTCATCCGGTTCAAAATTCATATGTGCTGCCAGCTGATTCGCCAGCCCGCCCACCTCTCGCCCCCCCATCGCATTGGGTTGTCCGGTCAGGGAAAACGGGCCACAGCCCGGCCGGGCGAACTTCCCGCTGGCCAGATGGACATTGATGATCGCGTTGCATTTATCGCTGCCGCTGGAGGACTGATTAATGCCCATGGTGTAGAGCGTGATCGCCCGGGGCGCGGTAATAAACCAGTCATAAAACGTACCGACATCTTCTGCCAACAAACCACAAAATTCTGCCACCCGCGCGAGCGGCCAATCCGTTGTCCCCTGAATCATATTCAGCAGGCCGACAAACAGCCCGGCATCGCTGCCGGGGAGTAACGGCAGATGCAAATCGGCAATATCGCAGGTGGCTGTCTTGCGCGGATCGATAACCACCACTTTCATCGCCGGGTTCTGCTGGCGCGCCTGCACCAGACGCTGATAGAGCACCGGGTGCGTCCACGCAGCGTTCGAGCCCACCAGCACCACCAGATCGCTGTTTTCTACGTCCTCGTAACTGCACGGCACGATATCTTCGCCAAACGCGCGTTTGTACCCCACCACCGCCGACGACATACACAGCCGGGAGTTAGTGTCGATATTCGCCGCACCGATAAATCCCTTCATCAGTTTATTGGCGGCGTAGTAATCCTCGGTCAACAGCTGGCCGGAGGCGTAAAACGCTACTGCCTGCGGCCCCCAGGTTTCAATGACCTCACGCAGGCGCTCACCGGCTACGTCCAGCGCCTGCGGCCATGTCGTCTCTTTGCCCTCCACCACAGGGCGTAACAACCGCCCTGCTAACCCTGTGGTTTCACCCAGCGCCGAGCCTTTAACACAAAGCCGCCCCAGATTCGCAGGATGGGTTTCATCCCCCCGCACGCTCACTGTCTCACCCTCAACGCGGGCAACGACACCGCAGCCTACGCCGCAGTAAGGACAAGTGGTACGGGTTTCATTCATGAGGCCTCCGCGCGCATCACTAGCTCTTCGTTTCCGACCCACACCTTGCCGTTTTCAATTTTCACCGGCCATGCGCGCACGGCAGGTTCACCGTTTTCAGCCTGACGCCCATCGCGCAGACGGATGCGTTGCTTATAGAGCGGCGAAATGACAACAGGCTCGCCCCCCGCATCGCCCAGAATGCCGCGCGAAAGCACGCGGGCGGTGCTGCCGGGCTCGAGATCGTCAAGGGCATAAACGGTTTTTCCGAAGCGGAACAGCGCAATGTGTTTGCGGCCAAGTGTCGCGCCAATGCCCGCCTGCTCAGGAATATCCTCAATGCCGCAGATTTCCTGCCAGCGTTTGTTCTCGTCCGCTGGCGTACCGTTCACCGCCGTGCGGAACAGCGCCAGACGATCGGGATCGTTAAGCGTGGTTTGCCATTCGCACTGATAAGTATCCACGACCCGCGCCATCTCCTGCTCCAGCTCGTGGGCAATGCCCAGGCTGTCGTCCAGGATCACCTCGCGAAGGTAATCCAGACCGCCTTCCAGGTTATCCATCCAGGTGCTGGTGCGTTGCAGACGATCCGCGGTGCGGATATAGAACATCAGAAAACGGTCGACCGTGCGGATAAGCGTCTCGTCATCCAGATCGCTGGCGAACAGGTCAGCGTGGCGAGGCTTCATGCCGCCGTTGCCGCACAGGTACAGGTTCCAGCCTTTGTCGGTTGCGATAACGCCGACATCTTTGCTCTGGGCTTCCGCACATTCGCGGGTACAGCCCGAGACGGCCATTTTGATTTTATGCGGCGCGCGCAGCCCCTTGTAGCGATGCTCCAGCCTGACGGCAAGTCCGGTGGAGTCCTGCACGCCGTAGCGACACCAGGTTGAGCCGACGCAGGATTTCACCGTCCGCAGGGATTTGCCGTACGCGTGCCCGGTTTCAAAGCCCGCTTCCACCAGCGCCAGCCAGATCTCCGGCAATTGTTCGAGGGTGGCACCAAACAGGTCAATTCGCTGCCCGCCGGTAATTTTGCTGTACAGCTGATAGCGTTTGGCAATCTGGCCAATGGCAATCAGCCCGTCGGCGGTAACTTCACCGGCCGGCATTCGCGGCACGATGGAGTAAGTCCCGTCCTTCTGGATATTGGCGAAGTAACGGTCGTTGGTGTCCTGAAGCGGCAAATGCGCAGGCTTAAGCAGATACTCGTTCCAGCAGGACGCCAGCACAGAGCCCACCAGCGGCTTACAGATTTCACACCCGTGTCCTTGTCCGTAACGGCTAATCAGCTGATCGAACGTGTGGATGTGGTTAACACGCACCAGGTGATAAATCTCCTGACGCGAGTACGGGAAGTGTTCGCAAATGTCCTTTTTCACCTCAACGCCCTGCCCGGCAAGCTGGAATTCCATTACCTGTTTGACCAGCGCGCTACAGCCGCCGCAGCCGGTGGCCGCTTTGGTGCACTGCTTGATGGCGCCGATATCCGTTGCCCCGGCGCTGACCGCCTGGCAGATGTCGCCTTTGCTGACGTTATGGCATGAGCAAATCTGCGCACTCTCAGGCAGCGCCGCCACGCCGAGCGCTTTGGGCGCACTGCCGGCAACGGCCGGTAAAATCAGCGTTTCCGGCTCTTTTGGCAGACTGATGCCGTTCAGCATCATCTGTACCAGGGTCGCGTATTCGCTGGCATCGCCCACCAGCACGCCGCCGAGTAACGTTTTACTGTCGTGGCTGACGACGATTTTTTTGTAGATCTGCTGCGGGCCGTGGGTCCACTGGTAGCTTAATGCCCCCGGCGTGCGACCGTGCGCATCGCCAAACGAAGCAACATCCACCCCGAGCAGCTTCAGTTTGGTGCTCATATCAGCGCCAGCAAAGGTCTTCTCTTCACCCGCCAGACAGGCTGACGCCACGCGCGCCATCTGGTATCCCGGAGCCACCAGGCCAAAAATTTTACCCTCCCACAGGGCGCATTCCCCGATGGCAAACACGTTTTCATCCGAGGTCTGGCACCGGGCATCAATGCAGATCCCTCCGCGTTCGCCTACTGCCAGGCCACTGCTGCGCGCCAGCGCATCCTGCGGGCGGATCCCCGCAGAGAACACCACCATATCGGTATCAAGCTGTTCGCCATCGGCAAAACGCAGTACCAGCCCTGCGTCGGTCGCAGCGATTTCCGTTGTCGCTTTGCTGGTATGCACACCCACGCCCAGCGCTTCAATCTTTTTACGCAGCATCGCCGCACCGTCGTTGTCGAGCTGGACCGCCATCAGATTCTGGGCAAACTCCACCACGTGCGTTTCAAGCCCGAGCTGTTTCAGGGCATTTGCCGCTTCCAGCCCCAGCAGGCCGCCGCCGATCACCACCCCACGGCGGGAACCCGTGGCATGAGCTGCGATATTGTCCAGATCGTCGAGCGTGCGGTAGACAAAGCACCCTTGCAGGTCATTGCCCGGTACGGGTGGCACGAAGGGATAAGAGCCGGTGGCCAGCACCAGTTTGTCCCAGTGGGTTTCATGCCCGCTGGCGGTGCGTACCACCCGGGACTCCCGGTCGATAGCGGTGATCTGCTGGGATAAACGCAGTTCGATTCCGTTGTCAGCAAAGAAATCGCCCTCGACCAGTGAGAGGGAATCTGCGCTGCGCCCGCCAAAATACTCGGAAAGATGTACGCGGTCATAGGCGGCATAACGCTCTTCACCAAAGACGATAATCTGGTACTGCTGATGCAGATTGCGGTTTACGCAATCCTCAAGAAAATGATGGCCGACCATACCGTGCCCAACCACCACCAGAGTAGGTTTTGTCATAGTTTTCTGTCCTGCAACCTGCGGTTGCGTAGTGAAACGATCGAACAGCCAGTCCACGTGCGCGGGAACAGGCGTTGCCAGTAAATCGGTAAATGTTGCCGCGCTGCGGCAATCTCCCATCAGCAGCACGCCAGCAAGGGCACCGCGATGAATTAATAAACGGCGATAATGGCGGGTCAGCGGATCCCACGAACTCCAGACCACATCCTCCGGCAGCGCCCGGGCGCGCCCGGCGCTGAACAACTCCACCCCCGTCACCTTGAGGCGCATCCCGCTGTCGTGATGACTCAACGCTGGTGGCCTCTCCCCGGCCAGGCGTGCGGCGAGAATATCCGCGTGTGCCAGACAGGGGGCGACCAGGCCAAACGTCTGGCCGTCAATCTCGCAGCACTCGCCAATCGCGCTGACGTGTGGGACGGAAGTCTGCATCTGGTGGTTAACCAGGATGCCTCTGGCGCAGGCAATACCGCTCTCGTTCGCAAGGCGGCTGTTGGGGATAACGCCGGTGGCCATCACCACGCGTGCCGCCGGTAGCTGACGACCATTCGCCAGCGTGACCGAATCCTCCGCAATCGCCGTAATACCGGACGACAGTTCACAGCGAACACCTCGCTCTGCCAGCGCTTCTTCCAGAAGTACTCCGGCCTGCTGATCCAGCTGCTGTTCCATCAGCCATTCCCCACGATGCACCAACGTGACGTTGTCACCTGAGAGTGCAAGCGCTGCGGCCGCCTCTACGCCCAGTACTCCACCGCCCAACACCACCGCCGGGCCTGCGATCCCCTGAATGGCGCGGGTATCCTTTAGCGTGCGAAAGGTAAAAACATGCGGCGCCTGGTGGCCGGGGATCGGCGGCACAAAGGGGCTGGATCCGGTAGCGAAAACCAGCTCATCCCACGGCAGCGTCCGGCTCTGGGTGTGAATTTCACGGCCTGCCACATCCACCGCCGTGACTTTTTCACCCCGCAGTACCGTCACCCCCTGTGCGCGATAGCTTTCGTCATCCTGAAGACGGATTTTCGCTGCCTCTTTCTCGCCACCCAGCACCGGAGAGAGCTGAATGCGGTTATAGGCATGTTCTGGCTCATCACCGATGACGGTGATAACAAAACGGCCCGGTGCGCGCTCAGTGAGCGCGGTGATCAGTCGTGTTGCTGCCATGCCGTTGCCGATAATAACCAGACGCATCGTGGCCTCCTCGCTACGCCGCTTTCGGCTGTTTTTCGTAGAGGAAATGCAGGATCTGCTGGCGCATATGGTGATAGCGGCTGTCGTCAGCAAGCTGTACCCGGTTACGCGGGCGCGGCAGATCAACATTAAGGATCTCCCCGACGGTGGCCGCCGGGCCGTTGGTCATCATCAGGACCCGGTCGGAAAGCAGCACCGCTTCATCCACATCGTGGGTAATCAGCACGATGGTGGTGTTCAGCTCCTGCTGAATTTGCATTACCGAGTCCTGCAAATGGGCACGGGTTAGCGCATCCAGTGCGCCGAAAGGTTCATCCATCAGCAGCACTTTCGGCTTCATTGCCAGCGCGCGGGCAATGCCCACTCGCTGCTTCATGCCACCGGAGATCTCCCCCGGGCGCTTATGCAGCGCGTGGCCCATCTGCACGCGATTGAGGTTGTGCTCAATCCACTCCTTGCGCTCGGCCTTGCCCATAGAGCGGCGAAACACCTGCTCGACCGCCAGCGCCACATTGTCGAAACAGGTCAGCCACGGCAGTAAAGAGTGGTTCTGGAAGACCACCGCACGCTCCGGCCCGGGACCTGCGATTTCGCGGTTATCACAAATCAGCCCACCTTCGGTCGGCAAGGTGATCCCGGCGATAAGGTTCAGCAGCGTCGATTTACCGCAGCCGGAGTGGCCAATCAGGCTCACGGTTTCGCCTTCGTGAATATCGAAAGAGACATTTTGCAGCGCCAGAAACTCACCGCTGGCGGTGGAAAAACGCTGGCTCACGGCCTGTACCTGAATTAATGGTTTCATAGTCACTCCTTATTTTTCCTGCCAGCTAAAGCGACGGGCGATCAGCATCAGCCCCTGCTCCAGCAGCAACCCGACCACGCCAATGATCACAATGGCGATGAGAATGTTTTCGACGTTGAGGTTGTTCCACTCATTCCAGATCCAGAAACCGATCCCCAGCCCCCCGGTGAGCATTTCGGCAGCGACAATCACCAGCCAGGCGATCCCGATAGAGAGGCGCACCCCGGTCAGCACGGCAGGTAACACCGCCGGGAACAGAATTTTGCGCATGATGGTCCACTCGGAAAGCTGCAATACGCGGGCGACGTTGAGGTAGTCCTGCGGAATACGGCGCACGCCCTCGGCGGTGTTAATGACCATCGGCCAGATAGAGCAGATAAAAATGGTCCAGCTTGAGGCAGGCTCCGCTTTCTGGAACAACAGCAATCCAATAGGCAACCACGCCAGTGGGCTAACCGGGCGCAGGAGCGCAATCAGCGGCGTAAACATGCGCGAGAAAAAGGTGAAACGGCCAATCAGGAAGCCCAGCGGGATCCCCGCCAGCGCCGCCAGGCCAAAGCCCACCGCCACGCGCTGTAACGATGCCAGCACGTTCCAGCCAATCCCCATGTCGTTTGGCCCGTCGCGGTAAAACGGATCGGCGAACAGCGTTAACGCGGAATCCAGGGTGCTGAGCGGCGTCGGGAACCCTTTGCTGTTAATGGCCGCCAGTTGCCAGAGCACCACCAGCAACCCCAGCCCCAGAAATGCCGGAACAATGCGTTGTAAAAGTGCATTGACCTTACGCGCCAGTGCCGGTGCACGACGGCGAACCTGAACCGGCGGCAGGGCTATCACTTCCCCGCTCAGTGGCTTCTCTTCAACATGTCTGGTGTTTTGCAGATGCTTCATAATCAGGCCCCTTTACGATGAATGGCGAAGCGGTTTGCGTAACCTTCCGGGTCGGTGCCGTTCCAGACGGTACCGTCCATCAGGGTGCTGCTACGAACAGGTGATGGTGGTGCAGAGATCCCGCCCACTGCGGTGGCGGCGTCCTGCCAGACCGAGGTCTGATTAATGCGTGCGGCAATGGCCGCGTAGTCCGGTGCGGTTTTGAGTAATCCCCAACGGCGGAACTGGGTTAAGAACCACATTCCGTCGGACAGGTACGGATAGCTGACCTCCCCGTCGTTGAAGAAGCGGATGGGGTTGGCATCCTGCCAGCGCTTGCCAATTCCGTTGTCGTATTCGCCGAGCATTCTCCCGGTGAGGTACTGCTCTTTGGTGTTAAGCCACGCCCGACGCGAGAGGATCTGCGCGGTTTCGCGTTTGTTTTCCGGTGAGGCGTCTATCCAGCGAGACGCTTCCAGCACGGCACTCACCAGCGCGCGGGCGGTATTGGGGTTTTTCTCTACCCACTCCCGACGCGTGCCGAGGATCTTTTCAGGATGTTCCGGCCAGATGGACTGCGAGGTTGCAGCGGTAAAACCGATGCGGTCGTTAATGGCGCGCGCATTCCACGGCTCCCCGACACAAAAGCCGACCATGTTGCCAATGCGCATGTTCATCACCATTTGCGGTGGCGGCACCACCACGGTGCGCACGTCGTCGAACGGATTAATGCCCGCACTGGCCAGCCAGTAGTACAGCCACATGGCGTGCGTCCCGGTCGGGAAGGTGTGCGCAAAGGTGTAAGTCCCAGGCACCTGCTGCCCGACCAGCTTTTTCAGCCCGTCAAGATCGCGCACGCCCTTCTCCGCCAGATCGGCTGACAGCGTGATCGCCTGGCCGTTCTGGTTGAGGGTCATCAGGTTTGCCATCTGCTGCGGCTTACCGGCGATGCCCAGCTCCAGCCCGTACAGCAGGCCGTAAAGGATATGTGCGGCGTCCAGTTCACCGGCTACCAGCTTGTCGCGTACCGCAGCCCAGCTCGCCTCTTTGGTAGGCACAATGGTGATACCGTATTTTTTATCAAACCCTTTCAGCGCCGCGATCACCACCGGGGCGCAGTCGGTCAGAGGGATAAACCCAATGCGCACCGTGTCCTGCTCTGGTTTATCCGAACCTGCTGCCCATGCGGCCTGCATAACGCCCGGTAACAACATTGCGCCACTCGCCAACATGCTGGCCTGCAAAAACCGCCGTCTCGACAAATCCGCCATGACCCACTCCTGAAAAAAAGACAAAAAAAAGCGCCCTACAGTGCCGAAGCACCGCTGGACGCCTTTATCCCGCAGACGATTGCACCGCCGTTGGCGCATCGTCAAAAATGGTTAATCTGTTAATGCAAACTCAATGCCAGCTTTTAAGCCCTTGTTTTGCTGCTCATGGCGGGGTTCCCGCCCCCTTTACGCACCTCAATCAGGCAGAAAATGCCCACTGATTGTGCAACTACTCCTTTGGAGTTATCTGCCATAAGGTCTTCACGGTGAGCAACGCACGGGCGATATCCACCATGCGCTGGTTCTTGTCCATCGCCATTTTACGCAGGGCATACCATGCCTGTTCTTCGTTCATATTCTGGTGGGTCATCAATACGCTTTTGGCTTTATCAATGGTTTTGCGCTCTTCCAGCGTGTCGCGAAGCGATGCCAGCTGGCGGGACAACAGCTCTATTTCCCGAGCCTGCTGGCGTACCAAGGGCAGTAAGGGTTTGTCCGGGTAACGTACAAGGGGGTCGTCGTGCTCGTCCCCGGCGGGGGTGACATCATCGTCACTGTGAATACGCGCATCCACGGCGACCATCAGATCGGCGATGACCATCTCCTCCAGCGTGCGCAGATGCTCAAGGCGCGCCGTTTGCAGGGCAAACCAGTTGAGGGCCGTCTGACCATTATCCGCCGCAGGCTGGCGGGTGCAGGCCACGCGACGCAGCTGTTCTGTTTCCAGACACGGCTGGCAGTTGAGAGTAAATGTCTGGCGGATATCATCGCCGCTGCGTGACAAAAAGACCTCAAAACAGGCCTGCTGGCCATCAATACGGTCAACCAGCTTTTGGCGGGTATCATCGCTAAAAAAGCCCTGCGTGAAGCCAATCGCCCCTAACGCCCGCTCCTGCCCCACCAGCTCTTTACCCTGCATCAGGCTATAGAGCGCGACAAATCGCCCGGCGATTTGCGGATCATCAATACTGTCATTGAGTTGCGGTACGATACTGAGCAGCTGGCGCAGCATCCGGCTGTAGTGCTCCATTGCCATCGGTGCCGCAATGTGTTGCCCGCTGACGCCATCGCGCAGGGCGATAAGTCCTTCCAGGCTTAGCAGCGCGCTGGCGATGCGTTCGCACACGGCGCTGCCCGGCATCGGGGATTGCTGGTTAAGCATCCGGTGAAGTGCGGTGAGGTTTTCGTCCACCAGCGCCCGGCTGGCCTTGCATTCCGGGGCGTAAAGTTGCCCCTGCGAACACAGCCAGACGTTTGACGCACCGCGCTCGCACTGTAGCATATGCACCAGCCGACTGATGCCGTTCACCAGCTCACCCAGCTGTGCGAGCTTGCTGAGCTGTAACTGGCGCATCTGTTTTGCGCGCAGGAACCATTCGGTTGCGCCGGGCGAACTGCCAGCCATTAACGTCATACTTATTCTCCCGGATAGGTTCTATATCCAGAAACAAGCAAAATTCGTGCCTTTTCAAAGAACAGGAGTCAACATGCAGAAGATTGTGATCGTCGCGAACGGTGCGGCATACGGAAGTGAATCTCTTTTCAACAGCCTGCGCCTGGCCATTGCCCTGCGCGATCAGGACAGCGAACTCCAGTTACGTCTCTTTTTAATGTCAGATGCGGTGACTGCCGGGCTGAAGGGACAAAAACCAGCCGAAGGCTACAACATTCAGCAGATGCTGGAGATCCTGACGGCGCAAAACATCCCGGTGAAGCTGTGCAAAACCTGCACCGACGGGCGGGGTATTACTGCCCTGCCTCTGATCGACGGAGTGGAGATTGGAACGCTGATTGAACTGGCGCAATGGACTCTGACCGCGGATAAAGTATTAACGTTTTAATAATAAACTCGTAAAAATATTATTTTCTTATGGACGCGGTTTCAGCATCAAGTTTACCTGCGAGGTTGCCGATAGGCATGGAAACAACACAGCAGGTATTTCACTTATGTTCAGGTCCATTCGTGCACGCATCATTGCCGCGACGACAGGTTGTCTGATCGTCGCTCTCATTCTTAACACCGTTATCAACTTCCAGGTTACCCGCCAGGATAACCAGCAGTCACAGCGCGATATTCTGACCAGCACCAGCGCCAGCCATAACATGGCCATTGCTGACTGGGTAAACAGCAAAATGACCGTTATCTCCTCCGCACAAACCGTTGCCCTGAGCGATGACCCGGTGCCGGTCTTCAAACAGCTGGCGCAGGCGGGCGGGTTTACCAACGTCTATGTGGGTTATACCAGCAAGACGGCGAAATTCTCTGATCCTGCGGGTGTGCCTGCGGATTACGATCCTACCGTGCGTCCGTGGTATCAGCAGGTCGTCAGCACCGATGCACCGGTGGTGACCGCGCCTTATGTTGACGCAGGCACCGGGAAACTGGTGGTGACCTTTGCCGTGCCGGTGAAAGACAACGGAACGCTGAAGGCCGTTGTTGCAGGCGATGTAGCGATGGATAGCGTGGTGTCTAACGTGCGCGGCATTCATCCGACACCATCAAGCAGCGGGCTGCTGGTGGACAGCGATGGCACCGTGATTGCCGCCAGTGATCCTGCCCTGACCCTGAAACCCTTCGCTGAAACCATCAAAGGCGTGGATTTTGCGGCGCTGAAAAACGGCAACCCGCTCGACGGCACCTTTAATGGCACAGAAAAGACCTTTGTGGCGACGCCGGTTGCCGGCACGCACTGGATGCTCATTGTCGCGCTCGACAACAACGACGCCACCTCCGGGATGCGAGCCTTACTGAAGGCTTCTGCACTGTCGCTGGTGATCCTTGCCCTGCTGAGCGGTGCCATTGTCCACTTCCTGATTGCCCGTCTGCTGAAGCGCCTCTCTGATATTCGCGATGCCATGCACAACATTGCTAACGGCACCAACGACCTGTCACAGCGTCTGCCGGACAGTGGCGACGATGAAGTGGCGCAAATTGCGCAGGCGTTTAACGCCTTCAGCGATAAGTTATCGGTGGTGATGGCGCAGCTGCGTGATGCCAGCGCCTCGGTGAAAAATGCGGCCCAGGAGATCGCCGCAGGCAACCACGACCTTTCCGGGCGTACCGAACAGGCGGCATCCAGCCTGCGCGAAACCGCCAGCGCCGTCGAGGAGATCACCGCATCCGTTACCCAGTCGAACGAATCGGCTGCGGAAGCTAACGATCAGGCCAGCAAAGCCTCTGCTGCCGCCTCGCGCGGCGGTGATGTAGTGTCTCAGGCCATCAGCACCATGCAGTCAATTGAAGTGGCATCCGCAAAAATTGGTGATATCACCAGCGTGATTGACGGCATTGCCTTCCAGACGAATATTCTGGCGCTGAACGCCTCGGTAGAAGCGGCCCGTGCGGGGGAACAGGGCCGCGGGTTCGCCGTGGTGGCCGGTGAGGTGCGTAACCTTGCCAGCCGCAGCGCCCAGGCCGCGAAAGAGATCAAATCCCTGATTGATTCCACCACCGACAGCGTGGCAACGGGCTCACGCTACGTGCACCTGGCGGGTGAAAGCATGGATGAGATCCGCTCCAGCATCGGTAACGTGTCGGGGATTATGCGTGAAATCTCTATCGCAACCAGCGAGCAGATGAAAGGTATTCATGAGATTAACCACGCGGTAACACATCTCGATCGTATGGTGCAACAAAACGCCGAACTGGTGGTGCAATCGGCCGCTGCGGCCAGCGCATTGCAAAGCCAGGCGGGCGACCTTGCTGAAACGGCCGGTCATTTCCGCATTTAATGTTCCTTCCGCGCGCATTTACCTGGCTAAATGCGTGCGGGCTAAAAGTTTTCAGGTGTTTTGTCATTTTTGTTTAAACGTTATGCCATTTTTTGATCAAAATCAGCATCCCGTACCCTCCCCTTTGGTGTTATGCAATGAGTGAATTGTGAACAACATCACGCTCAGGATTGGCTGCAAGGAGAGCGTTGTTTAAGACTACGGGGTTTAAAAATGGCACTGGTAAAAACAAGTTTGAAGCTATTTGGCGGGGATACTGTTGTGGTGCGTTGCTCTGAGCGCTGCCGCATTCATTTGATGAGTTCTAAAGCGCAAAAGCAATCGCAAGCCGATATTCTGACCGTGCAGGACGATAAAGCGTGGCTGACCGTGCCCTACACCGGCACCTGGGATGTGCTGATTGACAGCCACAGTCAGTCTCTTGAGCATTCTGTAAGCTACGTTGCCGCGTAATAAATGAACGCCCGGTTTGCCCTCTGGCAGCCGGGCGTTTTATCAGGCAAAACCTGGACGCAACGGGTTATTCAGCAGGTTCCCTTCCAGCAGCGCTTTCACCTTCATCACCAGTTCATTCAGACAATCGTCTTTCATGCCGAGGCGAGTCAGTTCTTGATCCAGTGAAAATAGATACTGGGCGTTGGTGCCAAGCGGCCCGCTGGCGGCGGCAATCAACGGAGCAATAACCTGCGTACGGGTATCGGCTTCGTACAGGGGATGGCGCGGGTCCATAATAAACACCAGCGCATTGACGGTACGACCGTCGTCGAGTTCAAGCTTGCACCAGCTCGGCATATAGCAGCCGGTGATCATTTCACGCTTCCAGAGCAGCGTCAGCTCATCTTCCAGGGTCGCATCCGGCAGCCGGTATGCCACACCCGTGGTGCGCCCGCCCTCTTTCAGTGCAAGCATTCTTCCAGGCTGACATGCACTGCCCCGCCCGGCGGTCAAACGCAAACAAAATGCGCGATGCCAGCCAGGGAGCGTCCCTGTTGCTGATTCTACAAATTCAAGCGCCGGATTCCACATCAGGGAGCCGTAGCCAAAAATCCATACCGGGCCATCATCCGGGCGGCACGCAAGCGTGGCAGCAAGCGATGCCGCACGTTGTTCAGCCGACCAGAGAAGCGATTCCTCAATAGCACCAAATGCCGTCTTACAATCTGCCTTCATTAAGAAATCACGCGTTAACACTTTACACCTCCGCCACTGCATGCTTCCTTGCGACATCTGTAATTCACCTTCCCGGTTATCTTTGCTGGTCATTTTGCCAGCAGTGAATTAACGATAAGCAATTCATGGGCCAGTTGCAATACAACGAAAGTTCAACCGCCTGAAAAGTCAAAATGAAGGCAGCGTATTATTTGGTCGCTATTTCTTTTTGTGCCATTTATCATCGTCTCCTTTCTCATATTCATGTTTTACGGCGGCCCAGGCGACTTTGTGCGCCGTCTCTTCGCGGCTGGCATCATCCCGGCGATCCTCTTTATCTTTGTACTGTTCCCAGGCGCTGTTGAAGGCCTCTTTGTAGATATCCTGCGCGTGGGCGGGGAGTACGTGTTGTACGCTATCAGGTAATTCGTGTTTCGCTTTATATGGCATCACTAACCTCTTTTTTTGCTAAAGAGTTAAGTGTGGCCGATCCCTTTCAATCACGCCATTGCGATAATAATTTTGTTATTTCACATTAATTAATTATCTGTTATTTAATGAATATTTATAAAAGATACTTATTTTCAATCAACACAATCTAAAGAAATGGAAAACAGTAAAATTAAGTAAAAATTAAAGGGTATTTAACAGAGATCTGTTAGTTTAATGACCTCAAAATTCTATCTATAATTACAAGCACCTGCATTGATGGAGAAGCACATGACAGCAGCACACGAGGCGGTAAAGACCCGCCACAAGGAGACGTCGCTCATTTTCCCGGTTCTGGCACTGGCTGTGCTGCTCTTCTGGGGAAGCAGTCAGTCACTGCCAGTGGTCGTTGGTATCAATATTCTTGCGCTGATTGGTATTTTAACCAGCGCATTCAGCGTTGTTCGCCACGCTGATGTTTTAGCCCACCGTCTGGGCGAGCCGTACGGTTCCTTAATATTAAGCCTTTCCGTCGTTATTCTTGAGGTCAGCCTTATTTCTGCCCTGATGGCAACCGGTGACGCCGCGCCAACGCTGATGCGCGACACGCTCTATTCCATCATTATGATTGTAACGGGTGGCCTGGTCGGTTTTTCTCTGTTACTGGGCGGGCGTAAATTCGCTACCCAATATATGAACCTGTTCGGGATTAAACAGTACCTGATTGCCCTCTTCCCGCTGGCGATTATCGTGCTGGTGTTCCCGATGGCGCTGCCGGGCGCGAACTTCACCACCGGCCAGGCGTTACTGGTTGCGCTGATTTCTGCGGCCATGTACGGCGTGTTCCTGCTGATTCAGACCAAAACGCACCAGAGCCTGTTTGTCTATGAGCACGAAGACGACAGCGACGACGACGACCCGCATCACGGTAAACCGTCTGCGCACAGCAGCGCGTGGCATACCGTCTGGCTGATCGTACATCTTATTGCGGTTATCGCGGTGACCAAGATGAACGCGAACCCGCTGGAGACGCTGCTGACCGAACTGAACGCGCCGGTGGCATTTACCGGCTTCCTGGTCGCGCTGCTGATCCTTTCGCCGGAGGGCCTTGGTGCACTGAAAGCGGTGCTGAACAATCAGGTACAGCGCGCAATGAACCTGTTCTTTGGTTCGGTGCTGGCGACGATTTCACTTACCGTACCGGTGGTGACGCTGATTGCCTTTATGACGGGTAACGAACTGCACTTTGCGCTGGGCGCGCCAGAGATGATTGTGATGGTGGCGTCGCTGGTGTTGTGCCATATCTCGTTCTCAACTGGGCGCACTAACGTGCTTAACGGTGCGGCGCATATGGCGTTGTTTATTGCGTATCTGATGACGATATTTGCGTAGCTTTTTGCCCAGCGGCGCTTCGCTTGCAGGGCCTACGGGTTTTGTCGGCCGGGTCAGCGCAGCGCCACCCGGCAATATGCCCCATAAAAAAACCCGCCGAAGCGGGTTTTTTTATTAGTTGCTGGTATCCAGCTCGTCGAAGCTTTTCACCAGATCGTCAATTGCTTTGATCTGTTTCAGGAACGGCTCCAGCTTATCCAGCGGCAGTGCGGATGGGCCGTCGCATTTCGCGTTAGCCGGATCCGGGTGAGCTTCAATGAACAGGCCAGCCAGGCCAGTTGCCATACCGGCACGCGCCAGCTCGGTAACCTGCGCACGACGACCGCCAGACGCAGCACCAAACGGGTCACGGCATTGCAGGGCATGGGTCACGTCGAAGATAACCGGAGACTGGTTGGACACGTTCTTCATTACGCTGAAGCCCAGCATGTCCACTACCAGGTTGTCGTAACCGAAGTTTGCACCACGGTCACACAGGATAATTTGGTCGTTACCACCTTCGATAAACTTATCAACGATGTTACCCATCTGGCCCGGGCTAACGAACTGTGGTTTCTTCACGTTGATCACCGCACCGGTTTTCGCCATCGCGGCAACCAGGTCGGTCTGGCGCGCCAGGAAGGCCGGAAGCTGGATCACGTCAACCACGTCAGCCACTGGCTGTGCCTGAGCGGCTTCATGCACGTCGGTGATCACTTTCACGCCAAAGGTCTGTTTCAGCTCCTGGAAAATCTTCATCCCCTCTTCCAGGCCCGGGCCACGGTAAGAGTTGATAGAGGAGCGGTTGGCTTTGTCAAAAGAGGCTTTAAACACATACGGGATGCCCAGCTTCTGGGTCACGGTCACGTAGTGCTCGCAGATGCGCATCGCGAGATCACGGGATTCCAGCACGTTCATACCGCCAAACAGCACGAACGGCAGGTCGTTTGCTACCTTGATATCACCAATGCTAACCACTTTTTGTTTCATAGGATCGCCTTATTCAGGTGTGAATCGGAATTAAATTTAATGCAGTGTAATTTGTTTATGCGAGATCGAGTTGATCTGCGCACGAATCATTTCGCTAATCGGATCTTCCGGGCATTGCTCGACGAAATAACTCAAATCATTCAGCGCCACGTGCTCGCAGTCGAGCTGGGCATAAATAAGACCACGGTCGCGAATTTCGTACGGATCTTCCGGGTTAAATTGCAGCAGCACTTCACTGGCACGCAGCGCCAGCTCCATCTGCCGCTCTTCCATCAGCGCGGCTTTCAGCGTATCCAGCAGCTTGCGGATAACTTCTGAGTTATCGGCTTCGTCGAGATCTTCGTTGAAGAGCTCAGCCACCGGGCTAATGTTGCCTTTAAGCCAGACATCCAGCGTGTGTTCGTCCAGCGTGTCGCCGTTGAAGGGGTTAATTAACCACATCTCACCGTCCAGCCACTCCGCACGCAGGATCATCTGCGTCGGGAAAATGACCGGCACCAGCGGAATATCCAGACGGTGGGCAACCCACAGTAAAATAGCCCCCAGCGCAACGGCGCTGCCCTGGCGATTTTTTAAAACCTGATCCAGCCATAACGCATCAGAAAGGCGGTACACGCCACGCGTGTCGCAAAAGCCCCATTCGCCATAGAAAAGCTCAACCAGCTTCTCTAACTGCCAGTCCTGAGGACGCGCCTGATTGATCTCTTCTCGCGCCAGGCTGACCAGGCTTTCCAGCTCATCGTAGACAAAGCGTGACGAAAAATCGTCGCGGATCATCTCCGAAATCAGGACCATCCCATCGCAGAGCGGGACTTTGTTAAATTCGAAATCGGCTAAGGACCTCATGACTTACCCCAGTAACGGTATTCTTGTGGTGGCGAGTTTAATGATGATGTACAGCACCACCAGACCCAGCAGAAAGGCAATAAACCCCACCTGCTGGCTGCGCGGACGACGACGCCCAAGCGCGATAAAACCCAAAACGATGTAGATGATAACGCCAAACAGCTTCTCAGTCAGCCATGTGCCTTTATCAGTAAATGGCAGATAACCGGTCTTCCACATTAATCCTGCGCCGGACAGGAACAGCACCGTGTCGATACAGTGCGGCGCAATACGCACCCAGCGCGCGTCAATCAGTGGATTATTGCTGTAGCGCCACCAGTAACGGACAATGAAAAATCCGATGGTCAGCGCAACCGACGCCAGGTGGACGGTGATAAGAACAGAAAACAGGCTCATGACCACTGTCCCAGCGTCAGGCGGTCATTTCCGCCATAGTCGCGACAGGTTTCCACCGCGGTGTAGCCTGCCGCAGTAAACAGCGCGCGAACGGCTTCGCCTTGTGTCCAGCCGTGTTCGACCAGCAGCCATCCGCCCGGCAGTAAATGCTGGCGCGATGACGACACAATATGATCGAGGTCAGCCAGCCCTTCATTGGCGGCGACCAGCGCCGTCAGCGGTTCAAAGCGCACGTCACCCTGCGCCAGATGCGGATCGTGTTCGTCGATATAGGGCGGATTACTGACGATCATGGCAAACGTGCGGTTTGCCAGCGCGCTAAACCAGCTGCTTTGCAGAACCGTCACGTTGCAGAGCCCGAGACGTTGCTGGTTACGCTGCGCCAGCGCCACGGCATCGGGCATCACATCCACCGCCGTCACGTCGCAGTCCGGGCGTTCGCTGGCAAGCGCCAGCGCAATCGCGCCGGTGCCGGTGCCCAGATCGAGAATGCTACAGCGAGTGGCCGGTAAACGCGCCAGCGCCTGTTCCACCAGGCATTCGGTGTCGGGCCGCGGGATGAGCGTGGCCGCTGAGACGTACAGCGGTAACGACCAGAACTCGCGTTCACCCACCAGATGCGCCACCGGCTCGCCGGTTTTACGGCGGGCAAGCAGCGCGGCGAGCTCTGTTTCCTGTTCAGCAGTGAGCATCGTCTCGCCGAAAGCCAGCAGGTAAGTGCGGGGTTTCCCCGTCACAAACTCAAGCAATATTTCGGCATCACGCTTCGGGCTTTCACTTTCTGAAAGCGCGCTGACGGCATGACGTAACCAGTGCTGAAAATCCATTATTCCTGCTCGGACAATGCCGCCAGCTGGTCGGCCTGGTATTCCTGCACGATAGGCTCAATCAGCATATCGAGTTTCCCTTCCATCGTTTCGTCCAGACGGTACAGCGTCAGGTTGATACGGTGGTCGGTGACGCGGCCCTGCGGGAAGTTATAGGTACGGTTACGATCGCTGCGATCGCCGCTACCCAGCAGGTTACGACGGGTCGAGGCTTCTGCCTGCTGGCGTTTAGCCACCTCAGCGGCACGGATACGCGCGCCGAGCACGGAAAGCGCTTTGGCTTTGTTTTTGTGCTGGGAACGTTCGTCCTGACACTCCACCACAATGCCGGTTGGCAAGTGGGTGATACGAATGGCGGAGTCGGTGGTGTTAACGTGCTGACCACCCGCACCGGATGAACGGAAGGTGTCGATACGCAGATCGGCCGGGTTGATGTCCGGCAGTTCTGCTTCCGGCAGCTCTGGCATCACCGCAACCGTACAGGCGGAGGTGTGGATACGCCCCTGCGATTCGGTAGCCGGAACGCGCTGCACGCGGTGGCCGCCGGATTCAAATTTGAGACGCCCGTACACACCGTCACCGCTAATTTTGGCGATCACTTCTTTAAAACCACCATGCTCGCCTTCGTTGGCGCTCAAGATTTCGACACGCCAGCGGCGCGTTTCCGCGTAACGGCTGTACATGCGGAACAGATCGCCTGCAAACAGCGCAGCTTCATCACCGCCGGTCCCGGCGCGCACTTCCACGAAGGCATTGCGTTCATCATCCGGATCTTTTGGCAGCAGCAGAACCTGGAGCTGTTGCTCCATCTCTTCTGAACGCGCTTTTGCTTCCTGTAACTCTTCCTGCGCCATTTCGCGCATTTCGGGATCGTCGAGCATCATCTGCGCGGTTTCGATATCTTCCTGGACCTGTCGCCAGTCGGTAAAGCATTTAGAAACATCACTTAACTGCGCGTACTCACGCGACAGCGCGCGAAAACGGTCCTGGTCTGCGATGGTCCCGGCATCGCCGAGCAGCGCCTGGACTTCTTCATGGCGCTCGTGCAGAGCTTCCAGTTTGGCGACGATAGAAGGCTTCATAGGCGTAAGTGCACCTTGTAATAGAAAATGGGTATGTGGCGCTATTCCAGCCCGAGGCTGTTGCGCAGAATAGTCAGGCGTTCGTCATCCCCGTCTCGGGCTGCCTGCTGAAGAGATTTGGTTGGTGCATGGATCAGGCGATTGGTCAGTTTCCAGGCCAGATCCTGCATAATTGCTTGTGCGTCGCCACCCTGTTCAAGGGCAGCCAGCGCTTTGGCAGTCAGATCGTCACGTGCCTGTTCTGCCTGCCCGCGATACTCGCGGATAGTCTCGCTGACGCTTTGCGCGCGCAGCCAGGCCATAAACTCACTGGTTTCCTGCTCGACTATCGTTTCCGCCTGAACTGCCGCGGCTTTACGCTGCGCCAGGTTGTGCGAAATGATGCTTTGCAGGTCATCCACGCTGTAAAGATAGGCGTTAGCCAGTTTGCTGACTTCTGGCTCAACATCGCGCGGAACCGCGATATCCACCAGTAGCATTGGCTGATTACGACGGGATTTTAAGGCACGTTCTACCATCCCTTTACCGATAATCGGCAGCGGGCTGGCGGTGGAACTGATAATGATATCCGCCTCTTTCAGGCGTTCATCGATGTCGCTGAGCGCAATCACTTCTGCGCCCACTTCGTCTGCCAGCACCTGCGCACGCTCACGGGTACGGTTGGCGATAATCATCTTTTTCACTTTATGTTCGCGCAAATGACGCGCCACAAGTTCGATGGTTTCACCCGCGCCGACCAGCAGCACCGTAACGGTGGAGAGCGATTCAAAGATTTGACGCGCAAGCGTACAAGCTGCGAAAGCAACAGAAACCGCACTGGCACCAATGTCGGTTTCGGTTCGCACTCGCTTCGCCACAGAGAAGGATTTCTGGAACATACGTTCCAGTTCACTGGCTTTAAGGTGCCCTTTTTGTGAATCAGCAAAGGCTTTTTTTACCTGACCCAGGATCTGCGGTTCGCCCAGAACGAGTGAATCAAGGCCACTGGCCACGCGCATAAGATGGCTGACGGCATCGTTGTCCTGATGCCAGTAGAGGCTTTTACGCAGCTCTTCTTCGTTCAGATTGTGGTAGTCGCATAACCAGCGAATAAGCGCTTCGTGCAGGTTGTCCTGCTCTTCAACGCTTAAGTACAGCTCGGTACGGTTGCACGTCGACAACACCACACCGCCCTGCACCATTGGCTGTGCAAGCAGGCTGTCCAGCGCCAGGTCGAGCGTATCCGGCGAAAACGTTACGCGTTCTCGCAGAGAAACCGGGGCTGTTTTGTGGTTAATACCGAGTGCTAAAAGGGTCATATGAGCGGGAGTAGTACCAGCGTTAATAAGGTTAGCAGGTCGCATCATACAGGATGCGCGAGATCAATAAAAGGGACTGCACCCTTTCGGAGTAATAGCTTATCCCGGTCAAGCAACTCACATTATTTAGGGCATAGAGAACGCTTTGAGATAATTTGAACGTAGACGGTGGCACCCTGTGACGCTAGCATTAACAGTTATAACTGCAACGTATCTCAAGGATTTGTCATTATCATGACCCGACTGATTCGCCTTTTGCCGCTGGCGGCGCTGGTTCTGACCGCGTGTTCGATTACTCCACCGAAAGGACCAGGCAAAAGCCCGGACTCCCCGCAATGGCGTCAGCACCAGCAGGACGTACGCAATTTGAGCCAGTACCAGACGCGTGGCGCCTTTGCTTATCTGTCTGACGAACAAAAGGTGTATGCGCGCTTCTTCTGGCAGCAAACGGGTCAGGATAACTATCGCCTGCTGTTGCTGAACCCACTGGGCAGCACTGAGCTGGAGCTTATCGCCAAACCTGGTGAAGCGCAGATAACTGACAACAAGGGCCAGCACTACACCGCGACCGATGCCGAAGAGATGATCGGCAAACTGACCGGGATGCCGATCCCGCTGAACAGCCTGCGTCAGTGGATCCTCGGCCTGCCGGGTGATGCGACCGACTACACCCTCGACGACCAGTATCGTCTGAGCCAGGTCAACTACACTCAGAACGGTAAAACCTGGAAAGTGGTTTACAGCGCCTACGACAGCAACACCAAACCGTCGCTGCCGTCTAATATGGAGCTGACCCAGGGTAGCCAGCGTATCAAGCTGAAAATGGACAACTGGATCGTTAAATGATGACCCAATGGCCCTCACCCGCGAAGCTGAATCTGTTTTTATACATCACCGGGCAGCGTGCTGACGGGTATCACACGTTGCAGACGTTGTTTCAGTTTATCGATTATGGCGACACGATCTCGATTGAACTGCGCCGCGATGGCCAGATTCACCTGCTCACCGCAGTAGAGGGTGTGGAACACGAAGACAATCTGATTGTGCGTGCCGCGCGCCTGCTGATGAAGGCAGCCGCCAACTCTGATCGTTTGCCTGCCGGAAGCGGTGCGGATATCAGTATTGAGAAGCGTCTGCCAATGGGCGGTGGTTTAGGTGGTGGTTCATCCAATGCCGCTACCGTGCTGGTCGCGCTCAATCATCTTTGGGGATGCGGGCTGTCGCAAGACGAACTGGCCGCCTTAGGGTTAACGCTGGGCGCAGATGTTCCGGTGTTTGTGCGGGGTCACGCGGCGTTTGCCGAAGGCGTAGGTGAAATCCTCTCGCCCGCAGAACCCGCGGAAAAATGGTACCTGGTTGCCCACCCGGGAGTCAGTATTCCGACACCGGTCATCTTTAAAGATCCTGACCTGAAAAGAAATACCCCGGTGCGGTCAATAGAAACGTTATTAAATTGTGAATTCAGCAACGATTGCGAGGATATCGCAAGAAAACGTTTTCGCGAGGTTGATGCGGTGCTTTCCTGGCTGTTAGAATACGCGCCGTCGCGCCTGACTGGTACAGGGGCTTGTGTCTTTGCTGAATTTGACACCGAGTCCGCTGCTCGTCAGGTGCTTGAGCAAGCGCCGGTTTGGCTGCATGGTTTTGTAGCACGCGGGATGAACATCTCCCCCCTACAGCAGACCATTCTGGCGCAGACTGAGTTTCGGTGACAACGTCACCCTGTTCCAGACGTTGCATCGCGCTCTTTAATACACGCCTGGATAGCGTTCGCCTGGCCCGCACAGTTTTTGGCGAAGGTTATCCACCACTGGACGCATGCCTGAGGTTCTTCTCGTGCCTGATATGAAGCTTTTTGCTGGTAACGCCACCCCGGAACTAGCACAACGTATTGCCAACCGCCTGTACACTTCCCTCGGCGACGCCGCTGTAGGCCGCTTTAGCGACGGCGAAGTCAGCGTACAAATTAACGAAAATGTACGCGGTGGTGATATTTTCATCATCCAGTCCACCTGTGCTCCAACGAACGACAACCTGATGGAATTGGTTGTTATGGTCGATGCCCTGCGCCGTGCTTCCGCAGGCCGTATCACTGCTGTAATCCCTTACTTTGGTTATGCCCGCCAGGACCGTCGCGTCCGTTCCGCGCGTGTGCCAATCACTGCCAAAGTTGTCGCTGACTTCCTGTCAAGCGTAGGCGTTGACCGCGTACTGACCGTTGACCTGCACGCAGAGCAGATCCAGGGCTTCTTCGATGTTCCGGTTGATAACGTATTCGGCAGCCCAATCCTGCTGGAAGACATGCTGCAACTGAATCTGGATAACCCGATTGTGGTTTCCCCGGACATCGGCGGTGTGGTACGTGCTCGCGCTATCGCGAAACTGCTGAACGACACCGACATGGCGATCATCGACAAACGTCGTCCACGCGCTAACGTTTCTCAGGTGATGCACATCATCGGTGACGTTGCTGGCCGTGACTGCGTGCTGGTTGACGACATGATCGATACCGGCGGCACGCTGTGTAAAGCAGCAGAAGCGCTGAAAGAGCGTGGTGCTAAGCGCGTATTCGCTTACGCAACTCACCCGATCTTCTCCGGTAATGCCGTGAACAACCTCCGTAACTCCGTTATCGACGAAGTTGTGGTGTGCGATACCATCCCATTGAGTGACGAAATCAAAGCGCTGCCAAACGTGCGTACTTTGACCCTGTCCGGGATGCTGGCCGAAGCGATTCGTCGTATCAGCAACGAAGAATCCATCTCTGCAATGTTCGAGCACTAATCGAACACGGCCAAAAAACCCGCTGCGGCGGGTTTTTTTGTCTCTGGTTTTAATTTGTATGACTAATGCCTCCTTCACCTGCCATTCTTATGACAGATGATGCGCACACGGATGATAGATAATTGTGAAAAACGTAGCCTCCTCACATGTTCTGCCCTTTCGCGCCCTCATCGACGCTTGCTGGAAAGAGAAATACACCTCGTCACGCTTTTTGCGCGACGTTATTGCCGGGATAACCGTTGGCATTATCGCCATTCCCCTGGCAATGGCGTTGGCTATTGGCAGCGGCGTGGCACCACAGTACGGGCTGTACACTTCGGCTGTTGCCGGGATTGTCATCGCGCTGACCGGCGGTTCGCGCTTTAGTGTCTCTGGCCCGACGGCCGCGTTTGTGGTCATTCTCTATCCGGTATCTCAACAGTTTGGGCTGGCAGGCCTGTTGGTTGCGACCCTGATGTCCGGCGTCTTTTTGATTTTGTTCGGGCTGGCCCGCTTCGGCCGGTTAATCGAATATATCCCCCTTTCTGTGACGCTGGGGTTTACTTCCGGGATCGGTATCACCATCGGGACAATGCAGATCAAGGACTTCCTCGGCCTGCAAATGACTCACGTTCCTGAGCATTACCTGCAAAAATTGGGTGCGCTGATTATGGCGCTACCGACGGCGAACCTGGGCGATGCCGCCATTGGGATTGTCACGCTGGGTACGTTGATTGTCTGGCCGCGCCTGGGTATTCGTCTGCCCGGTCATTTACCGGCACTGCTGTTAGGATGCGCAGTAATGGCTATCGTCAATATGCTCGGCGGCCATGTGGCGACAATTGGCTCTCAGTTCCATTACACGCTGTCTGACGGATCTCAGGGAAGCGGGATCCCGCAACTGTTGCCGCAACTGGTGCTGCCGTGGGACATGCCCGGCTCCAGCTTCACCTTAAGCTGGGATTCTCTGCGAGCTCTTCTTCCTGCCGCCTTTTCTATGGCGATGCTGGGGGCGATAGAGTCTCTGCTGTGCGCCGTAGTGCTGGACGGCATGACCGGCACCAAACACAAAGCGAACAGCGAACTGGTGGGCCAGGGTTTAGGTAATATCATTGCCCCATTCTTCGGCGGTATTACCGCCACGGCGGCCATCGCCCGCTCTGCGGCTAACGTGCGTGCGGGGGCGACGTCTCCTGTATCGGCGGTCATTCACTCCGTGCTGGTGATCCTCGCTCTGCTGATCCTCGCCCCGCTGCTTTCCTGGCTGCCGCTCTCAGCAATGGCGGCCCTGCTGCTGATGGTGGCCTGGAATATGAGTGAGGCGCATAAAGTGGTGAACCTGCTGCGTCGCGCGCCGAAAGACGACATTATCGTGATGCTCATCTGTATGTCGCTGACCGTATTGTTCGATATGGTCATCGCCATCAGCGTAGGTATTGTGCTGGCCTCTCTGCTGTTTATGCGCCGTATTGCGCGGATGACACGCCTGGCCCCGGTCAACGTCGACGTTCCGGACGATGTTCTGGTGCTGCGCGTGATTGGCCCGCTTTTCTTTGCCGCCGCAGAAGGTCTGTTTAGCGATCTGGAGTCACGTATCGCAGGCAAACGGATTGTGGTGCTGAAATGGGATGCGGTGCCGGTGCTGGATGCGGGCGGTCTTGATGCCTTCCAGCGCTTTGTGAAACGCCTGCCGGAAGACTGCGAATTGCGGGTAAGTAATCTTGAGTTCCAGCCGCTGCGCACGATGGCACGTGCTGGCGTGCAGCCAATCCCTGGCCGCCTTGCCTTCTATCCTGACCGTTCCGCTGCGTTAGCAGACCTGTCACCGACCCTGCACTGACATTCGTCTTTGCATCATGATCCCTATCGCCTGCTGTAGCCATTCGAGCACAGCAGGCGTCATCCAGGTTCCCTTCATCAGATGCGGCTCTTGCTGCATCGCAACGCGAAACTTTTGCTGTGTCGCCGGATCGGTTCCGGCGTAAGACTGGAACAGTTCCAGCCAGTTCTCCGCCAGTTTTTGCGCCTCTTCTGATGAGGGCTCCAGGCGCTCGCGCTGTGCCTGGTGCAGTTTTGCTACCAGCGGTGGCCACTCCATCATGCGGTCGAAATAGTGTGCGCGGGTGAATGCCATCTCGTCGGAGGACAGATAGTTCTGCCAGATAACGAGCCTGGTTTCCGCAAATGCCCGGGTAATGTAGTCCGTCATGTCAGCGGTGATCCCCGTTTGCTGGCGCATCTGCGGCTCAACGCTGTGCATCTCGTTGAGACGGGTGAGAAACTCCGGTTTTCCGGCTGTATCTTGCTCCAGGCGCACCATCCAGCGGGTGGCCAGATCCATGGCACGTGGGTCTGATACGTCGGCGTGTTGTTCCAGCAACGCTTTTGCCTCTGCAACCAGCCCTGCCCAGATAACGCCCAGTTCCTCTTTCTGTACCGCGAATGGCAACTGCTGCAACTCTTCTTTGCTAAACCAGCGATCGTACATGTTCATTAACTCCAGAGTCTGTAGCCAGGACTCAAGATCGGGGTCCTCATCGGCGCTAAGCCCGGTACGCAAATCCACCAGCCTGTCACGCAGTGTCGTAATGCTGCGAGCCTGTTTTTCCAGCAACGTGATTTGTGCGTCGAGCAGTTCCGCCAGTGAGAGCGACTCCTTTTCCAGAAAGTCCCTGATTTCAGCAAGTTCCAGCCCCGCTTTTGCCAGCGCCTGTATCATGTGCAAACGCTGAACATCGCGCAGATTGTAAAGCCGGTAACCTGCTTCGCTTCTGGCAGAAGGCAGCAACAGCCCAGTTTGTTCGTAGTGATGTAGTGTGCGTACGGTGATCCCGGCACGCTTTGCCAGTTCCCCCACCTGAATCAACATAGCGGCTCCTTTTCTTCGCCAGTTGCCCCACTCTGGAGCCTTACGTTACGTGAGGGTCAAGATAAAAAGCAAAAAAAACGGCTCCAGAAGGAACCGTTCTTATAAAACCGTTTAACCGCTAACTGTGTTTATGCTGATCGCGGCGACAGCGTTTATCGTAGTGGCGCACCCACCAGTACCTGTCACTTACCTGTTCATGGCCGCTCACACGCGCACCTGCCAGCCACAAAACCGCACCGAGGAAGATACTCAGCACCGCACCGTGTGCGAAGTATTGTGGAAGGTCAAGCTGTGGCAACTGGTTTAAAATAGAATAACCCACACCGGCCACCATCACGAACAGCCCCAACCCCATGAGCACGTTACCGAGCATCGAAGCGTTTTTGCGTTTCATATGTCACCTCCGGAACTTTGGGTTGTAAGGGGAAAAGCCCCTAATCCTTGTGTGTAAAGTATAGACAACGCCCGTTTTGTGAGTTGCGTGAACGATCACAATAATGGTTACCGTTGGTACAAAAATTTACAAATAAGCAACTGAACAGCTTGAAATTCTAATTGTTCAAATAAGTAATTATTCGTATTCCGTCGTTGTTGTCGCAGAATTTTGTCAACCGGCTCGCCAGACAGTAAACTACGCGCCAGATCCGGAACCCTTTAGGAATTACATCGTGACGATTAAACTGATTGTCGGTCTTGCCAACCCGGGCGCAGAGTATGCAGCAACTCGCCATAATGCGGGCGCCTGGTATGTTGATCTGCTGGCCGAACGGTTACGTGCCCCTCTGCGTGAGGAACCGAAGTTTTACGGGTATACCTCACGTATTAACCTTGCCGGGGCGGATGTGCGTCTGCTTGTCCCGACCACTTTTATGAACCTGAGTGGTAAAGCGGTTTCTGCAATGGCGACGTTCTATCGCATCAATCCTGACGAAATCCTCGTCGCCCACGATGAGCTTGATCTGCCACCGGGAGTGGCAAAGTTTAAACTCGGCGGCGGTCATGGCGGCCACAACGGTCTGAAAGACATTATCAGCAAACTGGGTAATAACCCCAATTTCCACCGTTTGCGCGTCGGAATTGGCCATCCGGGCGATAAAAACAAAGTTGTCGGTTTTGTGCTGGGTAAACCCCCGGTTTCTGAGCAGAAACTGATTGACGAAGCGGTAGACGAAGCGGTGCGTTGTACCGAAATCTGGCTCAAAGACGGTTTAACCAAAGCCACAAATCGCTTGCACGCCTTCAAAGCGCAATAATCCGCACATTACGGCTTTTTTGCCGCGCAGCGTGCGGGTTACGTGTATAATAGGCAGAGTTATTTACTTTTCTTCAGTCGGTTAACGCTAACGGATTGATTATCAAGATATTAAGGTGATTTAGAAATGGGATTCAAATGCGGTATCGTTGGTCTGCCTAACGTTGGCAAATCCACCCTGTTTAACGCGCTCACCAAAGCGGGCATCGAAGCAGCGAACTTCCCGTTCTGTACCATCGAGCCAAACACCGGTGTTGTACCGATGCCCGATCCACGTCTGGATCAGCTCGCTGAAATCGTTAAACCGCAGCGTATTCTGCCAACGACGATGGAATTCGTGGATATCGCGGGCCTGGTAAAAGGCGCATCTAAAGGTGAAGGCCTGGGTAACCAGTTCCTGACCAACATCCGTGAAACCGAAGCCATCGGCCACGTTGTTCGTTGCTTTGAAAACGACAACATCATCCACGTAAACAATAAAGTGGATCCGGCTGACGACATCGACGTTATCAACACCGAGCTGGCATTGTCTGACCTGGACACCTGCGAACGCGCCATTCACCGCGTGCAGAAGAAAGCTAAAGGTGGCGATAAAGACGCTAAAGCCGAACTGACCGCACTGGAAAAATGTCTGCCACAGCTGGAAAACGCAGGCATGTTGCGTGCGCTGAAAAACCTGACAGAAGAAGACAAGGCAGCCATCAAATACCTGAGCTTCCTGACGCTGAAGCCAACCATGTACATCGCTAACGTCAACGAAGACGGTTTCGAAAATAACCCGTACCTGGATAAAGTGCGTGAAATCGCAGCTGGCGAAGGTTCTGTGGTTGTTGCTGTTTGTGCAGCCGTTGAGTCTGATATCGCTGAGCTGGACGACGCAGACCGTGAAGAATTCATGGCTGAGCTGGGTCTGGAAGAACCGGGTCTGAACCGCGTGATCCGCGCAGGCTACGAACTGCTGAACCTGCAAACTTACTTCACCGCTGGCGTGAAAGAAGTACGCGCATGGACCATCCCAGTGGGTGCCACAGCACCTCAGGCTGCGGGTAAAATCCACACCGACTTCGAAAAAGGCTTCATCCGTGCGCAGACTATCGCGTTTGAAGACTTCATCACCTACAAAGGTGAGCAAGGTGCGAAAGAAGCCGGCAAGATGCGTGCAGAAGGTAAAGACTACATTGTTAAAGATGGCGATGTGATGAACTTCCTGTTCAACGTCTAAATAAAATTTGTTGTCTCATGAGGTTTCGCTCAATCTCACAAGAGTCATAAAGAGCTATAAAATCCACGCAATTGCGTGGATTTTTCATTTCACAGAGCCTCAACTCCTCTCGTAACATCGCAGTCCTAAATGAGTACATGGATGTGATGGCGTCACCACTTAAAAACCTGTCAACGATTTTCTCGCTAACCTACCTATTTTTGCCTTCTGCTCGCGTCAACATTTTTTGCTATCTCTTAACTGACTGTTATGAAAGGAATTTCAGATAAAGGCCAAATAAAAACATCTTTCTATGTTTTTAACACACTGTTACTTATCAAGTTTATTTGAAATTTGCCGTTAATCACTTTGGGGCAAAAAGTATATCGCTGCCATTTATTGATAGTGTCAGGTGTGACACTCCCTGTCATTTCGGCATGGCAAGATGCCGGTGTTCAGGAAAAAGGGACAGACAGTCAATGAGTAAACGAAATACACAGTTAGCGCTTCGCATCGCGGATATTCTGACGCGCCTGAATAATGGCGAGACGTTGCATCTGGCAAAACTGGCAGAACAGTATGACGTCTGCACGCGCACGATTCGGCGTGATATTGAAGAACGCCTGCTATTTCTTGAACTCCAGCGCGATACAAATAATGGTGGCTATACGCTGTCACCGGAAATGCTGGGGCGTTTCGACAGCAACAGTATTGAACGCTATTCCGGACTGGCTGGCATCAAAGGCCTGTTTCCGGCACTCGATAAATCCATGCTGAACACTATTTTCCGTCCTTCCGGTCAGCATAATTTTTTGGTACACGGTCATAAATATATCGACGACGACATGCATAGCGTTAATTTCCCGCGTCTGCAACGTGCGATCGACGAACAGCGTATTGTGTCGTTTCGCTACCGTCGTAAAGATGAGCTACGCCACTATAGCGTTGAACCTTATAAACTGATTAATTACAACGGCATCTGGTATCTCGCCGCCCGCCATGCGGAAAAAACAAAGCACTTCACCCTCAGTAAAATTGCCACACTGGAGTGTACATTTGAGCACTTCAGTGCTGATGAGAATGTACGCCAGAACATTAATAAGGAACAAAGTGTCTGGGCAGGCGAGGAAAAATTCGAAGTGGTGCTGAAAGTCTCGGCAGATGTCGCCGAATATTTTGAACGCCGCCAGCTTTTGAATGAGCAGGTCATCGAAAAGAAAATGGCCGATGGCGGTTTAATTATCTCTACGCGGATCTCCCACAAAACGGAAATAACGCCAGTGGTGCGCTACTGGATCCCACATCTGAAAATCATTGCGCCCCAGAGCTTACAAAACGAGCTGGCGCAGGAAATTAAAACCTGGCTGGATGAATAAAATATGTCCTCGTTGAAAACACGCATTATGCGCAAGAATAAAAAACAGCCGCCCCGACATCTCGTACGCAACTTCCCAAAAGTGAATATTATTGTTGCCGCAACAATGAGCGCCGGGAAAACATCGCTGATCAATGCCCTCCTCGGCACGGATTTACTATGGTCGGCGAATGAAGCGGCGACAGCGACCATTACCCGCATTCAGCATGCCATTCAGGATGACAATAGTATGCGTGGTATCTGTTTTACCTGGGAGGGAAAGCGCTATCAGATGGCGGAGGCCGTGGATAAGCAGCTTCTGCATACCTGGAACGGTAGCCCGCAGGTGAAACATATTGAACTTAGTGGTTGCGTGAAAGCCTTCAGCAAAAGCCGCTTTTTACCGGTTATTTACGACACCCCAGGGGCAAATAACAGCCAGGACAGTAGCCATGCGCAACTGCTGAAAGAGGCGCTGGAAGCCTGTGACGACGGCATTATCGTCTATGTTCTTAACGCCACCCAGCCAGCAACTCGGGATGATGCCCTTCTGCTGGGCGACATCAAACAGCATCTGGATGCCAGGCCAGGGAAGCAAATTATCTTCGTGCTAAATAAAGTCGACGAACTTGACGAAGATAAAGGTGAAACCACTGAACACGCGGTGCAGTCCGCCGCCCGCTACCTGGAACAGAATGGCTTTAGCGCGCCGGTTATCATTCCGGCAATGATGCAATGTGCCCTGGTAGCCAGAAAAATGCTCACGCGTCTGCGCACAACGCGTTCGCAGACCCATCATTTACGTAACGAACTGGCGCGTTTTCGCCTGAATAAGCACGTCCTTAACAATGCAGCCCTGATCCCACCACCGCTACGCGAGACATTGCGGCAGGAATTAACACACAGCGCAGTATCCACCGTCAGCAACGATACGTTTTGCCGGAGCGAATTGCGCCAGTTTACCGCCTACAGCGGCGTACGGACGCTGGAACTCTATCTGACACATTATCTTTGAAGAGCGCATCATGAATAATATATATATCGAACATAACCCGTTTATTGTTGAAACCCGCTTTTTAATCAACGGCTCCGAACCTGCCGAAGGCTGCAAATTGTCAAGCTACAAAGAGTTGCGTCTTCAGCTTTGGGTCGAAACCCTTTTCGATGAACTGAGCCGTCTGCTTAACGGCGATCTGGCTTTTAATGTCGAGTTCAAAGGCGTTGAATCCGATTATCTGGATGTGCTGGAAGCGGCAGACGCCGCCCGCCAGAAAGGCATGACCATCGAACTAGAGCAGACCCGGGTTAAAGAGGTCCATCATCGCCTGAATGTGATTCAGGCGATGATGGAAGAAGCCCGACAGAATCCACAGTTTAACGACTACATCGAAAATAACGAAAAGGTAAACCGCGGGTTCCAGGAGGCCTTTAACCGCGACTTTAACCTTTATGTTGTCGCCACCATGTCGTCGGGTAAGTCCACATTAATAAACGCCATGCTCGGCCAAGATCTCCTGCCCGCAGCCAACGAAGCCACCACCGCCACCATCGCGCAGATAACCGACGACAAAACACTGGGATCCTCTTTTATGGCGCGTCGTATCAGCAGCCACACGGGGCCAGGCGAAGAAATTCCGGTATCTTCTGAGTTGCTCAAAGAGTGGAACCAACTGGAGGACACCCACCAGATTGATCTGCGCGGTAACATTGTCTCGATGCAAGAGCGTGATAATGTGCGCCTGGTGTTAACCGACACCCCAGGGCCAAATAACAGCCAGGACGGTGAACACCAGCGAATCACCATGAGCTATATCCAGGATTCGCAGCGCAATCCGCTGATCCTGTATGTGCTGAACGCTTCACAACTGGGGATCAATGATGACCAGCATCTGCTTCGCCTGGTCGCGCAAACCATGATGCGTGGCGGCAAGCAGAGCAAAGATCGCTTTATTTTCGCCGTCAACAAAATGGATAACTTTGATCCTGAAAACGGTGAAAACGTCGGCGCGGCGCTGGAGCGGATCAAAACCTATTTGCAGAATAATGGCATTCACAACCCGCAGGTGTACCCGATCTCTGCCAACCTGACGCGCCTGCTGCGTAAAAACCCGGATGCCCTAACCCGCAAAGAGCGCGGCGAGCTCAACACCATGACCGAGCTTTTCCTCGAAGAAGCCAGCATGAATCTGCCCTCTTATATGCCGCTCACCTCCCGCGTCAGCCGCGCACTGGAGCAACGCAACCTGTCGCGTGTCCTCTATCGCAGCGGGCTGCCCGCCGTTGAAGTGATGATTGACGAATATATTGATAAATACACCTTCCCGAACCGACTGAAACGAGCCTATGAGGCTCTCAATCATGCGATCGAGAAAGGCATGCGCGAAGCCGAGCTCACCGAGCAACTGGATCAGGATGAACGCGCACTCGCGTACCTGAACGAACAAATTACCCGGCTCGTAGAAAAGCGCAAAGAAAGCGCAGATACCGATGTGTACAAACAGTCACTGCGCCAGAAAGGGAAAGAACTGCCGCCGGACATTGCTGCCGTATTCACGCAAAAACTGGCGCAGGTGCGGGCAGCCATCAGAGAGCAAGGTAACGAATTCACAAAAGTGCCTCAGCAGACACCCGCCGATGCACAGCGGCTGTTGGATGCAGCTGAACGCGACGCGTGTTTTCGCTTCAAAGAGTTGATCAACGAATTCGAAGCCGCATTCCAGGCCGCACAGGTGTTAATTAAGGACGAGTTGCAAGTGGAGTACCGCCGCTATATCAGCGAATTGTTTGAAGACACCCGCGAACTGAAGCTCCCGCTGTTCCAGGGGCTGAAAGAAAACATGGCCGACTTTTCGCTCAACTTAAGCCTTAACTCCAATAACATTAAAAACCGGGAAGAACGCTATAACCCGCGCGAGGTTAGCGACGCAACGTGGTGGAACCCGTTCTCCTACTTCAGAACCCGCACCGTCTGGGATTACCGCACGGTGGAATATGTTGATATGTCCGAACTATGGAATGAAAAACGCAGCGAGATCGAGGGCAACTTCCGGGACCTGATTGATACGGCGCGCAAGAAAACCGAAACGGATAAAGACCGGTTAGTCGAAAACTACATTGCGTTTATCGAACGCGAATTTAACAGCAAATTCGATGCACTGATCGCCACCCTGAAGGAGAAAACGACCGATCGTGAAGCGCGTGAAGTCGCAATTTCCGAAGCACGTGCGCAGAAATCGTGGATCAGTGAATTTAAATCACGCCTCGACAACACATTGAGCCTGAAGGAGTAACCGCAGATGGAGCCGAATTTTCACCACGCATTTTTGGCAGCGCTCAACTGCCCGCAGCGTGATTTTGCGCTGCTGAACGCCATGCTGGAGGAGTCTTACGCGGCGAAACCGGCGCTTTTCGACACCCACCGGGAAGATAGCATCTGTGAGGCCATCAACCATGAAACCATTGACTGGAACAGTGCTTACTTTGCGTTGCAGGTCAGAAGCCTTGAACACAACTTCTCGCTGGAGCGAGCGCAGCATCTGACTGCCCTCAGCCAGTGGCTGACCGAGCAGCAGCATGATGGCTTTCTTGCCGCCCCTGCAGCGCATAAAGACAAGGGAAACCAAAACATGAACAACAATGAAACCACGACGTTTACACCGGGCCAGAGCCTGCTTGCCGCACTGGAGTCCGGCTCCCTCAACCGCCTGCGTTCTGCATTGGTTGCAGAACTGGAAAATAACCGACTGGATGCACAGACGGTTCGTCAGGCGATGAAATGGGCAGAGTCTCGTGCAACCGGACTGTTTGCCGACTATGAAGAAAGCACGCTGGCGCTCGGTTTTGAGGCCGACAAAAGCAAGTGGGATGTGGATTACTACAATCTTCAGTCCGCGTATCTGGTGATGAACTTCTCACGGGAGCGTTTTGAGCACCTGATTAACATCTACCAGGTACTGCGCGATCGCGCGGTTTCCGGCTTTGTCCACCAGCCGAAAGCCGCACCGCGCTCTGCAAGTGCCCCTACGGCATCGGCACCGCGCAGCCCGACGCCTGCACCTGGCACACCAGTGCATCAGAGCGGTTCCACTTCGGCCCTGCGCGTTGCCGCACTGGCAGGGGGGGCGCTCGCCGCGCTGGCACTACTGATTTTCGCACTGCTTTAACGGAGGCATCACCATGCAAAAACCAATGATGCCACTGCAAATCCAGGAGATGGAACAGCGCGCGGCAGGTACCCTCGCCTCTGCTAACACGCTGATTAACCGTAGCTATCTGGCTGAAATGCGCCACTACCCAGTGCAATCGCTTGAAGATTATCAGGGCGTGCCAATCCACCGCGCCGGTGATATCCGCCTGTTTCGCATTGAGCGTATTGTTCAGGAAAACAAGCAATCGGTGCTGGAGAGCACCACTGCCGCTTACACCGCATTAGGCGCTGCCGGTTATAGCGTCTTTTTGCTGCTGAAATCCGATGGACGGGAAACCGATGTCTATATCGGCACACGTGGTGCTCCAGGTAAGATGCTGGGGCAAAACTCCGGTGAACTGCTCAATGAAACGTTCAAAGGACATTTCCCCGGCAGTAAGCTGATTGCGCAGGACGCGCAACAAACCGCACAGTTACTGGATGGTGCGCTGGCGCAAAAAGAAAATCCGTCCTCCTCGGTGACCGCCGTCACGGGAGTACCGTCGCTGGCAACAGAAGACAGCGAACATTTTATGCAAGGGCTGGAGCATTTTATTGATGCCGCCGAAAGCCGCGTTTATCAGGCCATTATCCTTGCAGAGCCGGTGACGCCGCCGGAACTGGATCGCATTCGCACCGGTTATGAAAAGGTCGCCACCCAGCTCTCTGTCCTGGCAAAGCGTCAGTACGCTTTTGGCGTGCAGGACAGTGACAGCGTAGGCCTGAGCATCAGTGAAGGTCTGAGCCAGTCTCTCGGTGAAAGTTTAGGTATGACGGTGTCTCAGGGCACTTCTTTCACCCGTGGTACGAACCACTCCACAAGCGTTGGCATCTCAAGCAGCGAATCCACCTCCGGGGTCCTTGCTGACGTCATGGCGGGCTATAAAAAGGGCAGCCAGATATCACTCGGTGCGACCTTTAAAGGTGTGCTGCAGGGTATCGCCCTCAACCGTACCCACTCGGACAGCGTAAGCGAAAATACCACCACCGGCACGTCGGAAACACAAGGCAGCAACACTTCCCAAAGCGAGTCGCGCACGCTGAACCGAAACGATACCACCACCCGCACTGACGGCCAGACTATCAATAAAACGACGGGCAACAGCCAGCAGATTTCGCTGGAGGTGAATGACAAAACCATCGAGAACCTGCTGGCAAAAATCGATCATCATCTGGAACGAGTGAATGAAGCGCGAACCTATGGTGGCTGGCAAACTGCCGCCTACTTTATTGGTGACAGCACCGCCTCGTCAGAATCGCTGGCCAGCATTTTCCTGGGGTTAATGCGCGGAACCCGCTCAAGCACGGAGGATTTCGCTTTAACCACCTGGAACTCACAAAGCAAACAACCCATTCTTGACTGGCTGTCGGTACTGGCGCACCCACCGCTGAAACCCGCCATTGCCCCGGTGCTGGCTATCGACTGGCTCACCCCGGCAACGCTGGTTTCCGGCAAAGAGATGGCTATACAGTTGAGCCTGCCCCGTCGTTCAACCTCCAGCGTCGCAGTACTGCATACCCAATCATTCGGGCGAAAAGTCCTGCCCCTCGACGGCCCGGAGCCTGATGGAAAACAGAGCCGGACGCTGCGGCTCGGGCAGATGCGCCATTTGTGGAACGATCTGGATATGCCCATCGATCTGGACGTGGACAGGCTCACCAGCCATGTATTTATCACCGGTTCCACCGGCGCAGGCAAAAGCAACACCATTTACGCATTGCTGGAACAACTGGGTCAGAACAATGTCCCGTTCTTGGTTATTGAACCGGCTAAAGGTGAGTACAAGCAAGTCTTTGGTCATCGTGATGATGTCTCGGTCTTTGGGACGAATGCTCGCTTTTCACCCCTTCTGCGTATTAACCCGTTCCGCTTTCCTGAATCCACCCACGTTTTTGAGCATATTGACCGCCTGGTGGATGTTTTCTCCATGTGCTGGCCGATGTATGCCGCCATGCCTGCTGTATTAAAAGATGCCATTCTGCAAGCTTACACCGTGTGCGGCTGGGATCTGGTGACATCGGAAAATCACTGGCACCCCGCCCCTCTTTTTCCAACTTTTGCCGATCTGCAGGAACAACTTCGCCAGGTGATTGAACAATCCGAGTGGTCGCAGGAGGTGAAAAGCAACTACATCGGTTCACTGGTGACACGCGTTAACTCGCTGACCAATGGCCTGAATGGGCAAATTTTTAGCGGTGAGGAGATAGATAACAGCCTTCTTTTTGACAGTAATACCATTATCGACTTAAGCCGTATCGGCTCGCAGGAAACCCGATCGTTCATTACCGGTATTCTGGTGATCCGCCTCAGCGAACATCGTGCCGCGATGAGCGGGATGAACCAGGCTTTACGCCATGTGACCGTGCTTGAGGAGGCCCATCACCTGCTGAAACGCAGCGGCGGTAACGCTGGCGCAGAAGGTGCGGATATCACGGGTAAAGCCGTGGAAATGCTCGCGAATGCCATTGCTGAAATGCGCACCTGGGGCGAGGGTTTTATCATTGCCGATCAGTCACCTGCGGCAGTAGATATGGCAGCCATCCGCAACACCAATACTAAAATCATCATGCGTCTGCCGGAAGATACGGATCGCCGCACTGCCGGAAAATCAGCGGCCCTGAGTGATGAACAACTCGATGAACTGGCGCGCCTGCCACGTGGGGTCGCGGTGGTGTATCAGAACGACTGGCTGGAGCCGGTACTTTGTAGAGTCAGGAAGTTTGAGGCCCCAGCAGAGCCATGGCAGTACAAGCCCACGGTAGCGCTGGTTGCCACAAATCCGCAAGCCTGGACGCCGCTTTTAAGCTGGTTACTTAACCATCGTCTCCCCCATCCGGTCGACATCACGCCGCAACAACTGGTCGAGCGGATCGATACACTGATGCTGTCGACGCGCAACAAAATCCTGCTGCGCTCATTAATTGCAGAGTTCGAAACCCATCGAACTCTGCGAATTCAACGTGAAGACCAGTTCCGTCAGTTAGCCAGCACCATCACCGGGTTACTCGATTGTCGTCGTGAGCTGATCCATCAACTCAGCCAGTGCAGCGACTTCAGCACCCTGAATAGCACACTTGATACCCTGCTTACCCGTCGCACCGGTGAGTTACCTACAGCGCTGCGTATTGCAGTACAGCAGTGCCTGATGAAAGACGTTTCGGCGGAGTCAGAAACATGGCTGAAGACCTACGCCGGGTGGCGTAAACACGTACAGGAAACCCTGCAATGAGCGAAATGCTAGTTTTAGAAACGGCCCTTGAGATCGTGGGTGAGCACGGAGAGCTGACTGAACTCACTAAAGATATTGATATTACCGACATTGACATTGATAAGCTGGATGAGCCCCTGAAGACGGTTGACACTCCGCTGACTGAACTGAGTGACGAGATGCGTGAAACACTGCGTGACAAAGGCTACAGTGAAGACGTCATTGAACGCATCGGAAGCGAGCAGGAAGCGCAGATTTACCTTGATGCCGGGCTGGAATGTGAAACGGTCAACGGGAAAGATGTGCTGGTGCAACCGGATATCGACCCCGACCAGGTGGATGAACTGGGCAGAACGAATCTTGAGCGAATGGAAAAAGGTCTGCCGCCGCAGGATGCCGACGGCAAGCCTTATCAGCTTCACCATATCGGGCAAAATGCGGATTCACCATTAGCAGAGCTGACGCAAAGCGAACATATGGGCGGTGGTAATAATAAAATCCTCCATGATGTCACCAAAGATTCGGAAATTGACCGCGGTGATTTCCAAAAGGAACGCACCGACCACTGGAAACAGCGTGCAGAAGATATTAAAAATCAACGAAGCGAGGCCGCAGCATGAAACAACTGAAAACGTTTATCGAACAACATGATGTGACTACCCGCCCGGTTGACGCGGCAACGATCAACAACGCGGAAAAGGCGCTTCATATTACCTTCACCCCGGACTATAAAGCCTGGCTGCAAAACGTCGGGATCCTCTCTTATGAAGCCACCGAAGTGTTCGGACTGGGGGTAAAGGAGACAGCGTGGTTAAACATTCTGCGCTCGACGGCGGAGTTACGTCAGCAACACCCCAACTTCCCGGTCTGCGCGGTTCCGCTAATGGATGCGGAGGATGGTCACTATTATCTCTATGACAACGCGACCGGCAACATTGTGCGCTGGTCACCGCTGTCCGGCGTGCGCGAAACCCTGAACGTCTCATTAGAAACCTTCGTGTTACAACAAATCGAGCAATAAAACACGCCTGTTGCGCCCCCTGCCGCTGCAGGGGGCGCAACACTATCAGTTTAACAAGGCCGAACCAGGCTTTCCTTCCCTGCAATACTTCCCCCCACCACACCAACCGCTGAAAAGGCATTTGGCCAGCCGGCGTAGAATGCGGCGTGCGCCACAATTTCCCCCGCCTCCTGCGCGGTAAGTCCATTGTCCATCGCCCGGTTCAGGTGATAGCCGATTTGCGCACTCTGCCCGGCGGCAATCAGCGCGCTGACGGTAACCAGGCTCCGGTCACGGGAGGCGAGCGCTGGCCGTTGCCACAGCTCAAGAAAAAGAGGATCGGCGGTGAATTTCACCAGCCCCGGCGAAACTGGTTCAACGTTCTTTTTCACGGTTTCAGCTCGTAGCCGTTCAGCCTCTTCATTCAGGGGCAATAGCTGCGGTGTCGCCTGTGGGAGTTCATCAGGGCTTACTCCGCGTGTGCGGAAAATATCTTTAGTCACCGCAATGGCAGCCATCGCATTCGGCCAGCCGGAATAAAACGCCAGATGGGTAATCACTTCAGAGATTTCAGCCGGGGTTACGCCGCACTCGAGCGCTACTTCCACATAGTGCTTCAGTTCGGCAGGCTGATTTCTGGCGATAAGAATAGCCAGCGTGACGATACTGCGATCCCGCGCTGACAGCTCATTTCGCTGCCATAGTTCACCGGAGATAACCTCATTACCAAACCGGACAAGTGCGGGTGATACCGACTGAATATCGGCGTCAGACAGTACGGATGCATTAACTTTCATTGTGTGTTCACCTTATTGATTCTCCGGGCCGTTTGCGGGTCCAGACCTGTTTCTGGTCTTTCGTGGCTGGGGTGTTTTGCGCCATGATCCCCGATAATGCGTGAGGCTGATAGCAGGCCTCCAGATAACGGATATCTTCCTCGCTCAGCCGCAAGTTCACAGCTTTTACCGCGCCCTCGACATGCTGCATTTTCGTTGCGCCCACAACCGGGGCCGTCACTTTGGTTAACAGCCAGGCCAGTGAAACCTCGGTCATTGACACCTGGTACTGGCTGGCCAGCTCCGCCACGCGGGCAATTATCTCTGCGTCCTGCTCTGCCGTTTTGTCGTATTTCCCTTTGGCATAGCTGTCTTCCCTGGCGCGTCGCGTCTGAGCATTATCAATGCGGGAAAGACGACCACTGGCCAGCGCGCTGTAGGGCGTCATGGCGATATTGTCCTGCGCGCAAAGCCCCGCCAGCTCGCGTTCATCCTCGCGCATAATAAGGTTGTAATGACTCTGGACAGAGACAAAAGGCGTCAAGCCTTCGCGTTCCGCCAGCGCGTTGGCTTTCGCCAGCTGCCAGGCAAAGCAATTTGAGATGCCAATGGCTCTCACTTTTCCCGCCTGAACCGCCTGGTGCAGCGCGATCAACACGTCAAGGACTGGCGTGTTGTAGTCCCAGATGTGGTAGATATAAAGGTCGATGTACTCCATGCCGAGGTTTTGCAGGCTCTGGTCAAGCGAGTGCGCAATGGCCTGCTGGCCGCCGATCCCCGCGGCAATCTGTTGCCCGGTGCGGGGCAAAAATTTCGTTGCCAGCACCACCTCATCTCGCCTCGCCATGTCGCGAAGCGCTTTCCCGACAAAACGTTCACTTGAGCCATTCTGGTAGGCGATAGCGGTATCGAAGAAATTGATCCCCTGCTCCAGGCCGTAGCGGATGATGTCCCGGCTTTCCGGCTCGCTCAGGGTCCAGCTGTGTTGACCCGAAGAAGGATCGCCAAACCCCATGCCCCCCATACAAATGCGGGAAACGCGTAAATCGCTGTTACCCAACTGACTGTATTGCATTCGCTTTCCCCACCTGAACGTAGCATGAATGTAAAAAGACACCGCCAGTATAAGGTCGCGATCGCGGGAAGATTAGGTCATCATTGATTCAAAGATAGTTAGCCAACAGCTAATAATCAGTATGCTGATTACATCAGGATGGCCTAATGAACAATGTGATTTATAACCAGATACGGATCTTTCAGAGCATTGCCCGCGAGGGCAGCATCACAGCTGCGGCCAGAAAGCTGGAAATTACGCCCCCGTCCGTGAGCAAGGCGCTAAAACTGCTGGAGCAGCACATCGGGCATCCTCTCTTTGTCCGCACAACGCGGCATATAGCGCTGACGGATGCCGGGCAACAGCTGTTACAGCAAACTCAGGCGGCGGTAGCGTCACTGGAAAATGCGCTTGAGGGCATCAAGGACACGCATCAGGCACCTTCCGGGCTGGTCAGGATCACCTTGTCCCGCTTCGCATATCTGTTGATCCTCAAGCCTCATATGGCCGAGTTTTGTGCTCAGTATCCGGGTATTCAGCTTGAGGTATCCGTCTACGATGGAACCATCAACATTGTCGATGAGCGCTATGACCTGGGGATCCGGTTTGGCGATATCCTTGAAGGCGGGGTCGTCGCACGTCAGCTGATGGCACCCTTTCGTGAGGGCTTGTATGCCTCATCCGCCTATCTTGAGGAGTTTGGTATTCCAGTGACCCCCGCAGATCTTTCGCGGCATCGACTGATAGGCTATCGGTTTATCACCAATAACCGTATCCTGCCGTTGATTCTCGAGGAGAACGGTGAGCAGTTAACCCTTGATATGCAAGGCCAGCTTATCAGTAATGATATTGACGTGATGGCAGACGGGATCCGCAGCGGATTGGGCATCGGGCGTCTTTTCGAGCCGGTGTATCGGTTACAGTCCGATAAAGACCGTTTTATTCCGGTAATGGAGCCCTACTGGAAAACCTATCCCCCGGTGTTTCTTTATTATCCTAAAAGCGCGGGTAAAACCAAAAGAGTCCAAAGCCTTATTGAATTTTTAATCTTAAAAAACGCCAGGTAATACGGTTTTCCATTGCACAATGGTCAATGTAATTATTAATAAACACGGCCTGGTGAATTTTAAATATGTCAGTGTGTAAGATTTCAGCGCTGACATTGAAATATAATTAACAAATTCACCTGCACACAGTAATTCCTGAATAGGTTAAATTTAATAAGTGATAGATAACATTTATTATGAAGATGATAAATTCCTGTTATAATTTCTTTAAATCAAAAGCATTGATTTTGTTAACCGCTGCAAACTGTGTGTTTTAAACGAAACTCATCATCGGTTATGTAATGAGTTATACAACGATTATTCATTGCTTCTGTTTATTATCCCAACCCACTGCTGTAGTGGCCCCTTTAATTAACCATAGTTTATTTATGGTTAATCTGGCCGCGCTTTGTCATGACCAGAATAGTCAGGAGTTCGTATGAATAAGAAAAGACGTTCAGTTCCCGGGATCAGACATTATGACGGGCCTGCCGGTGGCTGGGGTGCCTTAAAAGCGACGGCGATAGCCGTACGCACGCAGATGGATGCGCTGGACGCTCCCGTCACGCTGCTGCGTACCAACCAGCCCGATGGGTTTGACTGCCCGGGCTGCGCGTGGCCGGATAAAGAACACAAATCCACGTTCCAGTTCTGCGAAAACGGCGCGAAAGCCGTAACGTGGGAAGCCACCAACAAGCGCGTCACCCCGGAATTTCTGGCGAAAAACACCGTTACTTCCCTGCTGGCAAAATCCGATTACGAGCTTGAAGGCTATGGCCGTCTGACCCGCCCGCTGCGTTACGACCGGGCAAGCGACACGTTCCGCCCTGTTGAGTGGGAAGAGGCCTTTGAGCGGATCGGCGAAGTCCTGCGCGGGCTTGAACCAGACCAGGTGGAATTTTATACCTCGGGCAGAGCATCGAACGAAGCGGCTTATCTGTTCCAGCTGTTTGCCCGTGAATACGGTACGAACAACTTTCCTGATTGTTCCAACATGTGCCATGAAGCCACCAGCGTCGGCTTACCGCGCTCTATCGGAATCGGGAAAGGCACCGTTTCACTGGATGATTTCGACAAAACAGAGCTGGTTATCTCTATTGGTCACAACCCGGGCACAAACCACCCGCGCATGATGGGGACGCTTCACGAGCTGGCGCGCCGCAATGTGCCGATCATCGTATTCAACCCGTTGCGTGAAAGAGCCCTGGAGCGTTTTGCCGACCCGCAAAGCGTCTTTGAAATGGCCACCTACAGCTCGACCGATATCGCCTCTACCTATTTCCAGGTGAAAGCCGGTGGCGATGCCGCGGCCTTAAAAGGGATCGCCAAACACCTTCTGCAAATGGAAGAAGAACGTGGTGGCGTGCTGGATAGCGAATTTATCGCCGAACACACTCAGGGGTTCCCGGCCTTTGCGGACGATATCGCGCAAACCTCCTGGGAGGCGATTGAACGCGAATCCGGGTTAACCGCAGACGCGTTGAAAAGCGTGGCTGAAGCCTATGCAAAATCGAACGCTACCATTATCACCTACGGTATGGGGATCACCCAGCACAACAAGGGTACGGCGAACGTGCGGCTGATTGCCGATGTGCTGCTAATGCGCGGCAACATCGGCAAACCGGGTGCGGGGATTTGTCCGCTTCGTGGCCACTCGAACGTGCAAGGCAACCGTACTGTGGGGATCACCGAAAAACCTACCGCAGCGTTTATTGCGCGCCTTAAGGATGTTTTCGGCTTCGATGCGCCAGCTAAACATGGTCACGATGCCGTACAAGCCACACAGGCGATGATCGACGGCCATGCCAAAGCCCTTATCTGCCTTGGCGGGAATTTTGCGGTTGCGATGCCCGATCACGAGAATGGATTCCCGGCCATGCAGACCCTGGATTTAAGTGTGCACGTGGGCACCAAACTAAACCGTACTCACCTGCTGGTGGGCAAAGAAACCTATATCCTGCCCTGTCTTGGCCGTACCGAGCTGGATCTGCAGCAGACGGGGCGTCAGTCCATCACCGTGGAAGATTCCATGTCGATGGTTCATGCCTCCTCCGGTAAGCTGAAACCCGCCTCCCCGCTGATTCGCTCTGAACCGGCCATCGTTGCGGGCATGGCTCGCGCAACGCTGAAACAGACCAAAGTGAACTGGCTGGAACTGGTGACAGACTACGATCTGATCCGCGAGTTAATCGAGCAAACCATCCCCGGTTTTGACAACTATAACGACCGCATTCGTGTGCCGGGCGGTTTCCGGATGCCGCTGCCGCCAATCCAGCGCATCTGGCCTACAGCCACCGGTAAAGCGATGTTCTCCGTGTTCGATGGCGTGGATGAGAATGCCAGAGGCGAAGGGGACAACGTTCTGCGCCTGATTACCCTTCGCAGCCACGACCAGTACAACACCACCATCTATGCGCTGGACGATCGCTATCGCGGCGTCTTTGGCCGCCGCGATATTCTGTTTATGAATGAAGGCGATATGGATAGCCTGGGTCTGGAGCACGGCGATCGCGTGGATATCGAAACGGCGCTGGCGGGAAGTGTTCAGCGCCTCGAGGATATTACCGTGGTGGCTTACAGCATCGCGCCAGGCTCCGTTGGCGCCTACTACCCGGAAGCTAACGTGCTGGTGCCGCTTAACTACCTCGATAAAGACAGTGGTACGCCGTCCTATAAGTCCGTGCCTGTTCGTGTGACCCTGCGTTCAAAAGAAATCCGGATGCTCTGATCTCAGTCCCCCTTATTCAACGCTCCGGCAATGAATAAGGGGGATTTCTCAATTCCTTCCGCATCTATGTAATACTCGTAGCACCTGCTCGTTCTGAGAATAATAATGGACATAAAACAATTAAAATATTTGATCGCCCTGGATCAAACCCGTCACTTTGGTAAGGCGGCAGCGCAATGCAATATCACTCAGCCGACGCTTTCCATGCGTATTCGCAGCCTGGAAGAGGAGCTCGGCCTGGTGTTGATCGTCCGTGGGCAACGCTTTGAGGGCTTTACGCCAGAGGGAGAACGGATCCTGGCCTGGGCGTGCGCGCTGCTTGCCGCACACGATGGGCTTCAGGCGGAGGCTGCCCTGTGCAAAGGGCAAGTAGTGGGTGAACTGCGTCTTGGCATGGTTCCGCTGGCGAGCGTTGACCCGATGATCTTTATTCGCCAGCTGACGCAAAAATACCCCGAACTGAAATTTAGCCTGTACTCCATGTCGTCAGAACAAATCGCCGAAGGGGTAAACAGTAATCAGCTGGAACTGGGGATTTGCTATCTGAATAATATTAACACCAGCGTTTTTAATGTTATTAAGCTGCCGAAAACCAAAATGGGCTTACTGCATGACTCCCGCCATTTCCGGATGGATAAGACAACGCTCACCTGGCAGGATCTGGTGAATTTCCCGCTGGGGTTCCTGAGCAAAGGGATGCACTATCGCGACCATATGGACGTCAGTTTTAAATCCGCCGGGATCACCCCGGACTATGTGTTTGAGAGCGACTCAACCTTTCAGATAATCCAGGCGGTAGAAAGCGGCATCTGCTGTGCCGTCATGCCGCTGAATAACGGGCTTGAGAACTTAAACAGCCACTTTTTGATTACCCCGATAACCGACTCAAACATCGACGCCCCTATTGGCCTGATTATGCGCAAACAGGAGCCGGTGTCATCTCTGGCACTGCGCTGCTTTACCGACGCTCAGGATATTTATACGGTGGAAAATGAGAGTTACGAATAGCGGGGCGCGGGTGAGCATTACGGCCCCGGTGCGTGAATATCCACCAGCAACAGTGTGCCGACACTCCCCGCAGGGACATGGTGCGTTACGCCACGCGGCACAACGACATACTCTCCGGCAGACAAAGTGAACACGTTTTCTGCCACCACCAGCGGCAATTCACCCTCCAGTACCAGCAGCCATTCATCGAAATCGTCATGCACTTCCGGGGGGATCCCCTCTCCGCCCATCCTGATAACTTTAATGCTGGCATCGCCAACCAGCCCCAGAATGCGCGACTGCCAGAACTGCGGCAGCTCTTCTGCCACACTAAAAATGGAACTCTTTTTCATCGGAACACTTCGGCCAGGACGTGATAAGTTAGTTGTACATCACCGTTTGATGTTCACAAATAACAATAGATCAAATGATTATCACGATTCTGGCTTAATGCACTGGTACAGGAAATACTGATGTTGATGAAAACAAAGGCCTCACACAGAGATGAGGCAGGCGCGGAGTTTCGCGCAGGGATCACCGCCTGTTTGCCCACGATCCCCGGTTACTGGAGTATTGGTTTTGCCGCTGGGGCTATCGGCACCCTTTCCGGGTTTACCACCCTGCAAACCGCACTGCTGGCAAGCGTGTTATATACCGGCTCGGCGCAATTTCTGTTCTACTCACTATGGGCGGCCGGGGCAGAAGTGGCCTCGGTGGTGTTCAGCGTCTTCCTGGTGAATTTGCGCTACCTGCTGATGAGCTCCGCCATGAGCGTCTTCTTTCGCGAACACAGCACCCTGCAAAAACTGGTAAGCGGCCTGCTACTGACCGATGAGACCTTCGGCGTTGCCGTGCAGCGCGGCAGCCAGCACAGTACCGTTCCGTTTGCCTGGATGCTTGGGCTTAACGTCGCCGCCTGGCTTAACTGGATCCTCGCCTGCGTGGTCGGCGCGTGGCTGGCCTCTGCCCTTCCGCCATCGCTGATGGAAGGCCTGAGCTTTAGCCTGGTATCGATGTTTATTGGTCTGGTGCTGATGCTGTGGTTTGCCAGCCACCGAAAAGCGCTGGAAACATTCAGTATCGCCGCCGCGGTGGTGATTACGCTGCTGACCGCCCGCCAGATGGATATCAGCCTGGTGGTGATTATCGCGGCATCGGTATCGGCCACGCTTGCCACCCTGGGATTGCGATTCTTCAGTCAGGGAGGGAAATAAGATGGAACGCAATATTCTGCTCGCGATTTTCATCTCTGCGCTGGTTACCGCACTGATGCGCACCGTGCCTATTCTGCTGCTTTCCCGTTTTCGCCTTGCACCAGCGTTGCAGCAGTGGCTGAGTTTTATTCCTGCCGCCATTATGGCCGCCATTATTACCGCCGAGCTGCTGGGCAAACCAGCACTGACACCGTCCGGGGTCAGCATTTCGCTGCTGGCGGCGGCGGTTGCTGCATTAGCGGGGATAGTGACGCGCAGCCTTTTCGCGACGGTGCTTGCGGGAATGGTGGCATTTTCAGGTCTGAGCTATTTTTTGATGTGATGTTCCCCTCTCCTCCTGGAGGAGAGGGCGTTGCTGGTGCCCGCATTATTAATCCAAATACCTGCAATACAAATGCAAATATCATATTTGCGCCCTGTTCATCGCCTCTGTAATTTGTGTTTGATATAAACGAAATAATTTCAGGGCGCTATTGTTTCATATGATCAGACTCGAAAACATAAACAAAACGTACCCTGGTAGTACGCACGCCGCGATCGGCAAATTAAATATCACGATCAATGAAGGTGAATTCTGCACATTCGTTGGCCCCAGCGGTTGCGGGAAAACCACCCTGTTACGTATGATTAATCAACTAGATATCCCGGATGCCGGTTCGGTTTATATTCAGGGTATTAAAATAGCCGATGCCGATATTATTCAGGTGCGACGAAAAATCGGTTTCGTGATGCAAAGTGCAGCCTTATTCCCGCACCGGACCGTTGCCCAGAATATCGCAACCGTTCCGCGTCTTCTTGGCTGGAATAAAAAACATATTCAGGCGCGTATTGATGAGCTGGTGGAGGTCATGTCCCTCGACCCGAGCCTGCTTGCGCGCTACCCCCACCAGCTTTCAGGCGGGCAGCAAGGGCGGGTGGCGATTGCCCGTGCGCTGGCGGCCGATCCGCCTATTCTGTTAATGGACGAGCCCTTTGCGGCCATCGACCCGGTCGTGCGGGAAAAGCTCCAGGACGAGCTGTTGCAGCTCCAGCAGCGCCTGCACAAAACTATCGTGCTCGTCACCCATGACATCAATGAAGCCATTCGCCTCGGCGATAAAATCGCCATCTTTCAGGAAGGTGGCGTTCTGGCTCAGTTTGATACGCCCGATCATATTCTCGCCCAGCCTGCCAGTGAGTTCGTGGCGCGATTCATCGGGCCTGAGCCCAACTTAAAACGCCTCGCCAGGCTTCAGGTTGGGCAGCTTCCACGCCACGATGTTCCCCTGGTGGACGAGGCGCTAACGCCAATTTCCAGCCAGCATCCGGTGGTTGCCAGCCCGCTGCGCCTGGTGCTCGATAAACAGCTGCGCCCGTTGTACTGGCTCGACCCTGAGCGGCGCACCACCCTGCCCGTTTCGCTCACCCTGAAGGCGCTTCACTCCCTGCGCTTCGCCTACAGCGCGCTTCTGGATACGCCGGGCGGCGTACTGGTGCACGTCAACGGAGACGGTCAGTATCAGGGCAGTATTTCCCACGGGCTGCTCCAGCGCGTGCTGGACGGACATGTGGATGTGCGCCGCTATGATTGACTGGCAGTGGATTGTGGATAATCAGGGCCCGATTGCCGCCCTGCTCTGGCAGCACACGCTGCTGGTGGCCGTATCGCTCTTTTTCGGCACGGCGCTCACGGGGGTGTTGATTGGCCTGACACTACGCTGGCCCGCATCAGCTCCGGCACTGCTTGGTCTGTGCGGGGTGCTGTTTACCATTCCTTCACTGGCGCTGTTTATTCTGCTGATCCCGTTTACCGGTCTGTCGCTCACCACATCAGTGATCGGCTTAACGCTCTATTCGCTGCTGATCCTGCTGCGCAACGTGGTCGCCGGAATCGAAAAACTGCCGTTCGACGTACTGGAATCCGCCCGCGCGCTGGGCTACACCCGCTGGCACCGTTTTGTTGACGTTGAACTGCACCTGATTATTCCGTCTTTGTTTGCCGGGCTGCGTATTGCCTCGGTCACGCTGGTGGGGCTGGTTACGGTCACGGCGCTGATTGGTCAGGGCGGGCTTGGGCAACTGCTGCTGTCGGGCTTTAACCAGGATTTCCTGACGCCGATTGTAGTCAGCGTGGTGCTGAGCCTGGTCCTGTCGTTTCTTTTTGACTCTCTGATAGCGCGCGTGGGCTATTGGGTTACGCCGTGGGCACGATAATGGACATCTTAACCGCAACCTGGCACTGGCTAATTCAGCCAGAACACTGGCTCAGCGATACGGGGATCCTGCTGCGCTTGCGCGAGCATCTCTGGTATGTGCTGGTGAGCATGGTCATCGCTTCGGCCATTGCGTTACCTCTGGGCGTGGCGCTGGGCTACTGGCGCAAAGGGGCTTTTCTGGTCATCAACCTGTTTAACATTGGCCGGGCGATCCCGTCCCTGGGCCTGATTTTACTGTGTATTATTCTTTTTGGTTTCAACGATGTGCCGGTGTTTGTTGCGCTGATCGCGTTGTCTGTCCCGCCGATCCTGACCAATACCTGGGTGGGGATCTATCACGCCGACCGTACCCTGTGCGATGCCGCCACCGCGCTTGGCATGACGCCCATACAGAGCCTGTGGCAGCTGCGCATTCCGCTGGCGATGCCGCTGATCTTCGCCGGGGTTCGCACCGCACTGTTGCAGCTAATCGCCACGGCGGTAGTCGCCGCCTATGCCGGGCTGGGCGGGCTGGGCCGCTTCCTGATTGATGGTCTGGGTCAGCGCGATATCCCGCAGGTCATTTCCGGCTCCCTCGTGGTAACACTGCTGGCGCTTGCCTGCGAGGGGATATTTTCACTTATCAACAACATGTTATTTCAGTCACAGGCCGCACCCGCAATAACGGAATCATGATAAAAACCACCTGCAAATAAAAGAGGCATTATGAAGCAATCATTATGGCACGCGTTTAACCGCCGTGGATTTAAATTATCCCTTCTGGCGGCAGGATTATTCAGCTTAAGTTTTACTACTCTGGCGGAAACCGTCACCATTGGCGGAGCGAATTTTACCGAAAGCTCCATTCTTGCCAATATTTACGCCAGCGCATTAAAGAAAAATAATATCGATGTTAAAACGCGGCTTAATCTGGGTAACCGCGAAATTATTATTCCGGCGCTGAAAAGCGGTGAAATAGATATTGTCCCGGAATATCTCGGCGCACTGCTGAATTATTATGACGGGAAAACGCTGGCAACCACCCAGAGCGACGTCAGTGCCGGGCTGGCAAAAGTGCTGCCAGCAGAATTCACGCTGCTCACTCCCTCTTCCGCCAGCTCGGTCACGGCCTGGGCCGTCCGCGCCGAAACCGCCAAAAAATACGGGTTAACCAAACTCTCCGATCTGACGCCTGTGGCACACGAGCTGGTGATCGGCGGCCCGCCGGAGTTTCCGGTTCGCGCCCTCGGCCTGCCGGGCCTGAAGCGCGTCTACGGCCTGGAGTTTAAAGAGGTGAAATCCCTCGACATGGGCGGGCCGTTGTCCCGCCTGGCGCTGAACTCCGGCAAAATTGATGTGGCAACGGTGGTCTCCACTCAGGGCTCACTCGCCAAAGAGGACTGGGTAGTCCTGGAAGATGATAAACACGAACAGCCAAGCCAGAACGTTGTCCCGCTGGTACGCAAAGCGGCGCTGACGCCAAAAATCGACGGCATCCTCAACCAGGTGTCTCACAAGCTGGATAACACCGCTCTGGTCGAGCTGAACAAACAGGTTGACCTCCAGCACAAAGATCCTGCTGCCGTGGCAGAACAATGGGTCAACACCAACCTGTAACGTTTTTAATTATTCAATGGCCAGGGATCGGCCACAACCTGACACAGGCCCCACAATGTCGCACAACTCCATGATCCTGAATCTGTTCTTTTTCAATCCCCAGGGTGATTACCGGTTCTCATGGCGTCACCCGGACGCCCCCGAACACGAGGTTTTCACCCTCAGCTACTACACCGCCCTTGCCCGCAAGGCCGAAGCCGCCACGCTTGATGCCCTGTTCATTGCCGACCATACCGGGATCTGGGACAGCGGCCTTGCCCATTACGCCAATGCCCGGCTTGAACCGCTGACGCTACTCTCGGCGCTGGCCGCCGTGACGGACAATATTGGCCTGATGGCAACGGCTTCAACCTCTTATACCGAGCCCTATAATCTGGCGCGCTATTTCGCCTCGCTCGATTTCCTGAGCAACGGGCGCGCAAGCTGGAATATAGTGACCTCCTGGCTGGAAGAGGAAGCCGCCAATTTCGGGCTGGATCAGATCCCGCAGCACGGTAATCGTTACCAGCGCGCCGGGGAGTTTATCGATGTGGTCACCCGTCTGTGGGACTCATGGGAAGATGGCGCGCTCCTGTTTGATAAACCGCACGGCCTGTTTGCCGATGCCGACAAAGTGCATCATCTTAACCATCGCGGGGATTTCTTTAAGGTGCGCGGCCCGCTTAACGTGCCACGTCCGCCACAGGGGCATCCGGTACTCGTGCAGGCAGGCTCTTCCGAAGCCGGTAAGCAGCTTGCGGCCAGCAGGGCGGATATGCACTTTGTGTTTATCAAATCCATCGAACAGGGAAAAGCCTACCGCGAAGAGATGAATCAGCGCCTGAACGCGCTCGGACGTTCACCTGAAGACTTTAAAATCATCGCCGGGGTGCTGCCGGTGGTGGTGAATTCCGAAGCTGAAAAAGCCGAGCGTCAGCAGCTTAACGCCGGGCTGATGAACGATCGAATGGCTATCGATCTGCTGTCGGCCTATCTGAAGCTGGATCTGAGCCCGTATCCGCACGATGAACCGCTGCCGCCGCTGCCGGACGAAGCAAACTTCGACGGTATTCGCACCACGCTGCAACTCATCCGGGATTACGACCCCGCCCTGACCATTCTGGAGCTGGGCCGCCTGTTGCTGCAAAGCTCCGACAGCTGGCTGGTGATTGGCACTGCGCAGGAGGTTGCCGATACGCTGGCGGAAATCTATCTTTCCGGGGCCGCAGACGGCTTTAACCTGATGTTCCCGCTGCTGCCGGGGGATTTTGATCGCTTCACGGAACAGGTTGTCCCTGTTCTGAAAGCCAAAGGCGTAATGAAAACCGACTATGCGCCGGGCACCCTGCGTGAAAAACTGGGCCTTCCACTGGCCAAAAACCACTTTGCCTGAAGGGCTACAGCCGGGCTATCCCGGCTGTTTGCGCCGCCTTACGCCAGTCCAGTAACCGCGAATAAGGCTGGCGCGTCACTTCGCTAAACCCGCCAATCAGCAGCGCGGTACAAATTTCCCGGTATTCCGGCGCACTGACCAGCGTATGAAGCGCCTCGCGCAGCAAAGCAAGCGTATCGGGAGAGGTTCCACCTGCGGTGATGAGCGGCAATCCTGGTGCCAGCGGGCTTTGGTCGATGATCGCCAGCCCCTCCAGTAACGCGGGTTCATGGTGTTGTAATAGCGCCCAGGTTACGCAGTCGATAGCCGCGATATCCCCTTCCCCACGCTGCACATCAATCAGCGACTGACGATGGCTGCCGCTCAGGGCAACGCGCGAGAAAAAGCGCCCGTTCACCGCCAGCGGCGTCACCATCTTCATCAGCACGTTGTAGCCTGACTGTGAATCGGTGGAATTGCACACCACCGGCCGGCCACGAAAATCAGCAAAAGTTTGCTGTTTATCCTCTTCACGCACCACCAGCACGCTGCGGTAATAGATATTCTCGCAGCCCGGCGCGGTGTAGTGAAAACAGCCAACCACCTGAACATCCAAAAGCTGTGTCACCAGCGGGTAGCCGCAGGTCTGGCTCAGGATCAGTTGCGGGTTTTGCCAGTGTGCCACCAGCGACTCCTGCGGCAATACGGGCGTGAGGCTTCCCACCGGCACGCCCCGGGCAACCAGCAGCCCTTGTACCGCCAGCCACAGGGCATCGGTGTCGCGGCGGTTCACGGCGTACATCGGGAATGCCAGCGGATCACTCATGACTGTCTCCTTTATGAATGCCCGGATGCACCGTCACATCCACCGGTTTACCCCAGAAATGGCGTAACCATTCGCCGTATCCCTTCACCAGGAAACCGTGGTTGCGCTGCTGATAAGCGTCGCGATTGTGCAGGTAAACCGCCTTCAGCCCGTACCAGGGCACTCCCGGCAGATCGTGATGTACAGAATGATAGTTAAGATTCAAAAACAGGACCCGCCAGAACAGTCCGGCCTCGTTGATTACCGACCGCGCCAGCGGATCGTCCGCCGCGCGGTGCTCAAGAAAAGATCGCACTTTGGTCAGCGCCAGCGCAGGGTAACTCACCGCCAGAACAAACCACAGCGGGGAGAAGCCAAGGTGCGACATCCAGACAAAAAGCACCGCGAGTAAGGCTACGTGGATTATCCACATCAGCATGGCGGAAACCTGTAAGCGGCGAAAGGCCGACACAGCGCAGCCCAGCGTCAGCACAATATCAATTAACGGTGCCAGCAACAGCCGTCCGATGAAAGTGTTACGCAGATGAATCACCCGCTTCTGCCACGGGCGAAACCGCGCCCAGCTTTCATCGCTAAAGTAATACGACTCAGGATCGTCCACCGGCACGGTCAGGTGGTCGTTACGGTGATGCGCCAGATGGGAGTCCCGGTACAGGCCATACGGATACCAGACCGCCAGCGGCAGCATGCCGAAAAGCTGGTTCAGCCGGGGAAAACGCGTGGGATGTCCGTGGATCAACTCATGCTGTAGCGACATGTACCAGGCGGTAAACCCGATAAGCAGCAACGTGGCGGGATACAAACCCAGCACCTGCCAGTTTGCCAGGGTCGCAAACCAGCCACCATAAATGGTTATCATGAGTATCCAGGTCGGGAGTTCGCTGCGCCACAGGATGCTGGTTGAAAGCTGGTGAATATGTTCTCGTTGTTGTTGATGTAAATAGAGGGAGTTTCGTTTACCCATTCCTTCAGACGCCCTTTCCGCCATTGACTCTATGGCATGAAGATCCGGGATAACGCCTGAAATAACAAAGAACTTAAATCGCTATGCTTTGCCAGAAAAACAGGGGCAGCACCGGGATGCTGCCAGCCAGTGTTACTCTTTCACGCGCGAGCGTTTCCCTCTCGTCTCCTCGGCATTTTCGGCGGCCTGCACCAGCGAGAAGTTAAAACTCACTTCCGTATGCGGCGCGTTGATATCGCGCTCACGGGCGAGCGTGCTGTCGGTAATTTTCACCGGGTCAGCAATCAGCTCTTCACGGGTTGCAAAGGCAAAGTCATCCCACAGGTATTGATCGCCATTGAGGTTGATCTGGGTGGTCAGGTGTTTGAAGCCCGGTGCCGAGACAAAGAAATGGACGTGTGCCGGACGATTGCCGTGACGGCCAAGGCCGGTCAGCAGTTTTTGCGTTGGGCCATCCGGCGGGCAGCCATAACCGCATGGCACAATGCTGCGCACCGCGTAGCGGCCGTCCGCGCCGGTTTTAACGCGGCGGCGCAGGTTGTACTCGCTTTGTGACGGGTCGAAGAACGAGTAGCCGCCAAGCGTATTGGCGTGCCAGATATCGACAATCGCCCCCGCAACCGGCTTACCGTCAAGGTCAGTCACGCTACCGTGCAGCCACATGGTTTCGGCGTTTTCGCTGCCGTCATCCATGCGGGCGAAACCTTCGCTCAGTGGCGCATTGGCCACATACAGCGGCCCTTCGATGGTGCGTGGCGTGCCCACGTCAGTACCGGCAGCGGCCTCTTTTTCATCGGCGCGCATATCCAGATAGTGCTCAAGGCCTAAGCCTGCCGCCAGCAGCGCCGCCTCTTTGCGCTCGCCCAGTTCGTTCAGGTAGTTCACCGCCACCCAGAACTCTTCGTCGGTGATGTCGAATTTTTTAATAGTCTGGCACAGGTCGCTCAGGAGCTGGTGCATGATGTTCTTAAAACGATCGTTTCCGCCGTCGGCGTTCAGACCGCTGCTGATGGCGAGTAAGGTTTCCAGTTCAGACTGATATGCAGGATTTTTGGACATTGCATGTTCCTCGTTATTGTAGGGTACGGTTTTTACTATTTTTCGTTATCAATCGACGACGGATGCGCGCATAACGGCTGCACGGCGATGTCCATATACGGGTAGAGCGGTAACTCCGTTAACAGCGTGTGCAGCTCCTGATTGTCGGCAACGTCAAAGATGCTGACGTTGGCGTATTGCCCCACCACCCGCCAGATATGCAGCCATTTGCCTTCGCGCTGTAGCCGTTGCGAATAGGCTTTCTCTTTGGCTTTAATTTCATCCGCCTGCACCTTTGGCAGTGAGGCGGGAATGTTGACCGTCATTTCCACTTTAAACAGCATATAAACCCCTTACTGGCGCGCGTAATGGCGCAATTTATCGTCATCAATCTCAATACCCAGCCCTGGGCCTTTCGGTACGCTCACCTGCCCCTGGCTAAAATCGAGCGGGCGCACCACGATGTCGTCTTTTAGCAGCAGCGGGCCAAACATCTCCGTGCCCCACTGCATCCTGACCGTTGACCAGGCATGGAGTGAGGCAACGGTTCCCAGCGTGCCTTCCAGCATGGTGCCGCCATAGAGCGCCACGCCTGCCGCCTGGGCCACCTGAGCCAGCTTCAGCGCCTGCACCGGGCCACCCGCTTTGGCAATCTTCAGCGCATAAGCGCCTGTGAAGCCGCCACGCGCCAGCGCATAGCCGTCATGGCGCGTGCCCACCGCTTCGTCCGCCAGAATCGGTACCTCAAAGCGCTGGCTGAGAGTGATTAACCCCTGCGTGTCCCACTGCGGGATGGGCTGCTCCACGAGGTCGATCCCCCCGTCCTGCAACTGGCGCATTCCTTTCATTGCGGTGGTAAGATCCCAGGCCTGATTCACGTCCACCCGAATACTGACCTCATCCCCCAACGCGGCCTTAATCGCCAGCGCGTGACGCACATCTGTTGCCAGTTCGCGGGCGCCAATTTTGAGTTTGAACGCGTTGTGTCGGCCTTCCGTCAGCAGGCGTTTGCCCTCTTCAATGTCTTTGTCGGTATCACCGCTCGCCAGCGTCCAGAGCACCGGCAACCGTTCGCACAACGCGCCACCCAGCAGGGTACTGACGGGCACACCAAGGGCTTTTCCCTGCGCATCAAGGAACGCGGTTTCGAGGGCAGACTTCGCAAAAGTGTTGCCCTTCACGCTGGCGTTCATGGTTTCGGCCAGCGCCGCCGGGCCGCTGAAGCTTTTGCCGCACAGCAGCGGTGCCAGATAGGTTTCAATGGCTGATTTAATGGCCTCCGGGCTTTCGGCCCCGTAGCTCAGGCCGCCGATGGTGGTGGCTTCGCCCCAGCCCACCACACCCTGCGCACAGGTCATGCGCACGATGGTGAGCGTCTGGCAGCCCATCGTGGTCATCGACAGCTTGTGCGGACGAATGGTCGGGATATCCACCAGCCAGCAGGCGATGGATTCAATCGTGATGCTCATGTTCTGCTCCGGCAGTTAAGAAAGAGATGACATGCTGGCTGAATGCCTCAGCACAGGCGATGTTCGACAGATGCGAGGCGGGAAGCGCCAGGTAGTGCGCGTGCGGGGCTTCCACTACCAGCCATTCGGCGTCGTGCGTAGTGGTCACCGGGTCATCTTCTCCGGCAATCACCAGCATCGGGCGCTGCATGGCGGGCACCTCATCGCGCAGGTCGGCGCGGGCCAGCGCTTCACAACAGGCGGCATACCCCTCCGTGGGCGTGTGGGCCAGGGTGGACACCAGGTTTTCCATCACCGCCGGATGAGCCTGACGAAATGCTGGCGTAAACCAGCGGTCGGCAGCGCTGGCGGCCACGGGCGCCATACCCTGCTCGCGCACCAGGTTTGCGCGCTGCAACCACCCGTTTGTTTCGCCGATTCTGGCGGCGGTGTTTGCCACCACCAGACGATGAAAACGCCCCGCCGCGTGGCGGTTGAGCCACAGCCCGGTCAGGCCGCCCAGAGATAGACCGCAGAAAAAGGCGCGCTCCACGCCAAGATGGTTGAGCAGCGAAACGACATCCTGCCCAAGCGTGGCCAGGCTGAGATCATGCTGCGCTAACGGCGAACGGCCGTGCCCGCGCGTGTTGTAACGCAGCACGTGAAAATGCTGTGTCAGGGCGGGCAGCTGCGCCTGCCACATCTCCCAGGTGGTGCCCAGCGAGTTTGAGAGCACCAGTAGCGGCAGAGAGCTGTCGCCATCCAGTCGGTATTCGAGATCCATCGTCACCCTCCGTTACGCCGTGGCATCGTCAGTCTGTAACGCGAACGTCAGTGCAACGGGCGTGACAGATTGCAGATAGTCGGCAGTGATATCGCCAAACAGCTCGCGGACCATCACGCCGCTGGCGGTGATATCCATCACCGCCATGTCGCTATAAATGCGGTCAATACAGGCCATCCCGGTGAGCGGGTAAGTACAGGCTTTGACGATTTTGCAGGCGCCGTTTTTGGTCAGGTGTTCGGTCATCACAAACACTTTTTTTGCGCCAATCGCCAGATCCATCGCCCCGCCCACGGCAGGAATGGATGACGGTTCACCGGTGCTCCAGTTCGCCAGGTCGCCACGTTCGGACACCTGATACGCGCCCAGCACGCAGATATCGAGATGGCCGCCGCGCATCATGGTGAAGGAGTCGCCATGGTGGAAATAACAGCCGCCCGCCAGCAGCGTGACGGGCTGTTTTCCGGCGTTGATGAGTTCGGGGTCTTCCTCTCCCTGCGCGGGCGCAGGCCCCATGCCGAGAATGCCGTTTTCGCTGTGCAGGAATATTTCACGGTCTGGCGGAAGGTAGTTCGCAATTTGCGTAGGCATCCCGATGCCGAGGTTAACGTACGCCCCTTCCGGGATATCACGCGCAATACGCTGCGCCAGCTGCTGATGGGTTAATTTATTCACGCAGTCTCCTTAAGCGCCGCCGTAACCGACACCACGCGCTGCACAAAAATCCCCGGCGTGACAACGGCTTCGGGATCAAGCTCGCCGAGCGCGACGGTTTCACTCACCTGCGCAATGGTGCAGGCCGCCGCGGTGGCCATAATCGGGCCGAAGTTGCGCCCGGTTTTGTCAAACACCAGATTGCCCCAGCGGTCTGCCTTCAGCGCCTTGATCAGGGCAAAGTCGGCTTTCAGGGGTGTTTCGAACACATAATCTTTGCCGTCGATACGGCGAGTCTCTTTGCCCTGCGCCAGCTCCGTGCCGAAGCCGGTTGGCGTGAAAATACCCCCCAGACCCGAGCCACCCGCCTGGATCCGCGCCGCGAGGTTGCCCTGCGGCACCAGCTCAAGCTTCACTTCCCCGCGACGATAGAGGTCGTCGAACACCCAGGAGTCCACCTGGCGCGGGAAGGAGCAAATCACCTTTTTCACGCAGCCGGCTTTCAGCAGCGCCGCCAGGCCGTAGTCGCCATTGCCCGCATTATTGCTGATAAGCGTTAGCCCGCGAGGCTTACGGCGGATCAGCGCGTCCAGCAGCTCCGACGGTTGCCCCGCCGGGCCAAAGCCGCCCACCATCACCACCGCGCCATCGAACACGTCCGCCACCGCGCTGTCGATGTCCGTCATCCTTTTATCAATCATTGTTTTTCCTCTTGTTGAGACGGCAGGCTACGTAGCGCAACCCACGCCAGAAGTGCGTAGACCACCAGTAAAATGGAGACCGGCCAGGCAGCGTCGAACTCGATAAGCAGCGCCACCGCCAGCATCGGCCCTAATCCGCCGGAGAAAATCGATCCCACCTCATGCCCCAGCGCCAGCCCGGAGTAGCGCACCCGCACCGGAAAAAGATCGCTCATGATGCAGGGCTGCGTGCCGATCATCGCCCCGTGGCAGAACGGCAGGCCGAGGAACATGGCCAGCATGATCGCGCCGTAGTTCCCGGTTGAAAGCAGCCAGAAGAACGGAAAGGCCATCACCAGCAGGCCAATCACGCCGATGTAATAGACCGGTTTGAGGCCGATGCGATCCGACAACGCGCCCCAGAACAGAATGGAGAAAAACTCCACCAGCATCGCCAGGGTCACGGCGCTGATGATGTCCCCGGTGCTGATGCCGATGTGTTTGGCATACACTACGGAGAAGGTGAAAAAGATGTACGACGCACCGTTTTCCGGCAGACGCAGGGCGATGGCCTGTAGCAGCGCTTTCGGGTGTTCACGCACCAGGACCAACAGCGGTATTTTTTCGTGTTTCTCTTGCGGCTTCGCCTGGGTAAACGCCTTGCTTTCGCGGATGTTTTTACGGATATAAACCCCGACCAGAAAGATGACGATGCTCAGCAGGAACGGCACGCGCCAGCCCCAGGACATAAAGTCGGACTCCGGGAGTTTTTGCACCAGCCAGAAGGCAAACGCCGACAGCACAAACCCGCCCGAAACCCCCATCTGGCTCCACGCGGTGTAGAATCCCCGCCGCGATGCCGGTGCATTTTCGCTCAGCATCAGCACGCCACCGCCCCACTCGCCGCCCGAGGCCACGCCCTGCAAGAAGCGCAGAATAATCAGCGTCAGCGGTGCCCAGATGCCAATCTGGCTATAGACCGGCAGCAGACCAATCACAAAGGTGGTCGCCCCCATCAGCGTTAAGGTCATGATCAGCGTCATCTTACGGCTGTAGCGGTCACCCAGGTGGCCAAAGACGATGCCGCCCAGCGGACGCGCCAGAAAGCCGACCGCAAAACCGGAAAACGCCAGCAGCGTCCCCTGAAGAGGATCGCCGCCGACCGGGAAGAACAGCGGCCCAAAGACCAGCGCCGCTGCGGTGCCATAGAGGAAAAAGTCATACCACTCGAGCGCATTCCCCAGTACCGAGGCAATCACCAGCTTGCGCATCTGGCCTGCATCCTGGTTCACCCCGGCGGTGATGTTGTTTTCTGTGACGACATTGCTCATTACGCACTCCCCTGTATTCGGGAAAAAGGCTTAAGCCTCAATGTCATGCCCGATGGCATGGTAACGACGGTTGAAATAGACCAGCCCGCGCGGCTGTTCGCTGATGCGAATGGCCTGCACCTGGCAGTAAAAGACCGAGTGGCTGCCGACTTCATGGCAATCGGCTATCAGGCAGTCGAAACTGGCCACCGAGGAACTCAGCACCGGTGAGCCACTGCTCATTACCTGCCAGCTGTCATGCAGAAAACGCTGGTCCGAGCGCAGGCTGGCGTTGGCAAACACGCCGGACAACTCCTGATGGCTGCTGGAGAGCACGTTGACGCACAACACCCCGTTGCGGCGAAAGTGTTCGTGGGCGTAAGAGTTGCGGTTCATACAGACCAGCAGGGTTGGCGGCTGATCGGTCACGCTACAGACGGCAGAGGCGGTGAAGCCAAATTTGCCCGCCGGGCCGTCGGTGGTGATCACCGATACCGCGCTGCCGAGCTGTGCCATCGCATTACGAAATTCAGTTTGCAGAGTCATGGGTGTCACCTTACAGATCGATAACTAAACGCCCGCACTTTGCGCGGGAACAGCACAGCAGGATTTGATCGCCGTCGGCTTTCTCTTCATCGGTGAGATAGTGGTCACGATGATCCACATCCCCTTCCAGCACGTCCGTTAAACAGCTGCCGCAGATCCCCTGCTTGCAGGAGACATTGACCTTCAGCCCGGCCTGGGCCAGGGCTTCGACAATGGTCTGGTTTTCCAGCACCTTCACGGTGATCCCGCTGGTAGCCGCCACCACATCAAAGGCCGAGCCGCCGGTTTGCACCTCGGCGCTAAAACATTCCTGATGGATTTGGCCCGACGAGTACCCCCGGGTTTGCGCCTGTTCGGCGACGGCATCCATCAGCCGCGTGGGGCCGCACACATACACGTGGGTATTTGCAGGCACATCGGTCAGCACCGCCGCCAGATCCAGGCGTTGTTCGTTGCTGAAGTGCAGTTGCACCTGCGCTGCATAAGGGGCACGTTCCAGCTGTGGGACAAACGCGGCCTGTGCACGCGAACGGGCGCAGTAGTGCAGTGTGAAAGCGCGCCCGGCGGCGTGCAGTTCAGCGGCCATCGCCAGCATCGGCGTGACCCCAATTCCCCCGCCAATCAGCAGGGTGTGCGCCGCGCGTTCGTCCAGCTCAAACAGATTGCGCGGCTCGCTGACCGCAATGGCATCACCTTCACGCAGGGCATGTACCGCAAGCGATCCGCCCTTTGAGCGCCCTTCTTTCAGGATGCCCAGCTGATAGTGCTGCCGGTCCTGCGGATCGCCGCAAAGGGAGTACGGGCGCACCAGTCCGGCGCTGAGATGCAGGTCGATATGCGCCCCCGCGCGAAAAGCCGGCAGTGCGATGCCCTCAGAATGCGCCAGGGTCAGCAGCACCACGTCGCCCTGCACCTCGCGTCGGATAACCTGTAATGTCAGCATGTTCACTCCTTAACGCATAAACAGGCCGCCGTTGATGTCCCAGGTCGCCCCGGTGACAAACGACGCCTGGGGTGAAGCCAGCAACGCAACGGCCTGGGCGACAAACTCCGCCTCGCCCAGTTTGCCCACCGGGATCATTTGCAGCAGCCCGGCCATCTTCTCTCCCGGAACCAGCGCGTGAACGGTGGGCAGATCCATCGGGCCTGGCGCGATGGCATTCACCGTTACGCCGGATTTGCTCAGCTCACGGGCAAAGACTTTAGTCAGCGTTAAAATGCCGCCCTTGGAGGCCGCATAGTGCGCCCCGGATGCCGTGCCCCCGTTTTGCCCGGCCAGGGACGCCAGGTTGATGATTCGGCCATAGCCCCGGCCGGCGAAATAGCGCCCCATCGTCTGGCACCCGATAAAGGTGCCGCGCAGATTGGTGGAGATCACCCGGTCGAATTCGTCGACGTCTATCTCCATCACCGGCGTGGCCAGCGTCAGCGCGGCGTTGTTCACCAGCACCTCCAGGCTGCCAAAGCGAGCGAGGGTGGCATCAAGCGCGTGGGCGAAATCCTGCGGCTGGCGGATGTCCAGCCCAAGCGCCAGCACCTTGCCGTTATCCAGTTCATCTGCCGCCTGCTGTGCGCGGCGGGCGTCTACATCGGTCAGCACCACCTGATAACCCTGCTCCAGCAGCGTGGCGGCAATAACCTGTCCCAGACCGGCGGCAGCGCCGGTCACTAATACGGTTTGCGTCATGGTCAGCTCCTCAGAGGATGTAGCCGATGCTGTGCAGCACATCGTCGCTGTTCACCAGGCGGATCACTTTTTGCTGAATAAGCCAGCGGCCATCCTGCTGCCGGAGGTGCCAGGTAATGTCCGCCGCATAGTGGCGGCTGTGGCCTTTACGGTGCTCCCACAGGGACTGCGCCCCCCGCACCACAATGCTGTCCCCGGCTGATTCCAGCACGCGAAAGCGCGACAGAGTGCGCAAGGTACGGGCACGCGGCGTGGTGGAGATCGACTCCCCGCTGTACAGACGTTTCACACGTTTTTCCCGCATATGGTGATCGTCACAGGCGTAGTTGAGGGTGTTTTTGAAATCCGTTTCGGCAGGGTCAATCGGCACCACGTACAGGCCATCGTGCTGCCACAGTTCAAGCCAGGTGTTGAATTCGCCCTGATCGAGCAAATCACCTTCGAGATTGATTACCGACATGGCGGTAAAGAGTGCTGAGTCAGGCGTTATCATTGTGCGTTCTCCGTCATGAGCTTTTTCCACTGCTGGTAGGCGGCGCGCATCCCGGTTTCGGCGCTCACGTCGCTGCGCAGGCCATCATCGGTGCGGTATTCCCCTGCCAGCCCACGGTTGAGCATGATCCAGAGATCGTTGCCCGAGGAGGCCCCGCGCTGAACGCGCTCCCAGGCCTCGGAGTCGTCCGGCGTGCCAAAGCCCATCGGCCCCTGGAAGTGTTCGTGCAGACGCAGACGCGCCTGGTTGGCGATTTCCGGCCCGCCATCCATGGTGATCACCGCGTGGTGAATTTCGGTTTCGTTGACGGACACCGGCTGAAGCACGCGGAAGAACGCCATCGAGCAGGCAATGTTCGGGAAGATATTGAGGTTAAAACCGGAGCCGCCGACCGCGCGCACAATACGGCGCACCTGCTCTTCGTCGTGGTCTGCGCGCAGGGCGTCTGCCAGTTCACTAAAGCGCTCCGGGATGGGCGCATCAAGGTTAGCGTCCAGATCCACCAGCTCCGGGATCATCACCATCACGCTGTGGCCGTTGCCTAAGTCTTCGACGTAACCGCTGCCGTCCACAAAATTCAGCATCTCTTCCGTCTGCTTATCGACTGAACTCAAAAACGAGCGGTGAACCACCGGGAAGTGGTAGCCGTCAGTGGTGTTTTCGAGCTGGATTTTCCAGTTGCCCGGGAAGCGGAAACGGTGTGCCGGGCCGGTTTTGATCGGGTAACCAGCCCCCTGCTTCATAAACAGATCCATCCACTTCTTCGCCACGCCGAGGAAATCCTCCAGCGGCTCAATCTGGTCATTAAAGGTGGCGAAAATCATCCCGGCGTACTGTTCGGTACGCAGCGACACCAGCCCCAGCTCGCCTTTTTCCAGCTGGTCGGCGTAGCTTTCCGGGTGCGGCACGCCTCGCAGGCTGCCGTCCAGCGCATAGCCCCAGCCGTGGTATGGGCAGACAAAGCTGTTGGTTTTGCCGCTGCGGTGCTCGCAAACGGTCGCGGCGCGGTGGCGGCAGCGGTTCAGCAGAGTGTGTACCGTGCCTTTGCGATCGCGCACCACGATCACCGGCTGTGTGCCGATCTCGGTGGTTTTAAAACTGCCGGTGTCCGGGATTTCACTGGCGTGGGCAACCCACACCCAGGTTTTGCTGAAGATCCTGTCCAGCTCCAGGCTGAACAGATCTTCCGAGGTGTACAGCGAGGTGTGTACCCGGTCGTGCTGCACCAGCGCCGCAATCTCCGCCGCCGTCGGCGTGGCTGGCGTGGTGGTATCGATATTCTTCACGTTGATGAGGTGATCGCATTGCATGTCCAGTCTCCTGCAAGTCTTATTTTTTATCCGGTACGGGAAGCACATCCGCCGCGTGCCAGTGATCAACCGGCCTGCTGAACAGATTGCGGGTCGTGAAATGGGCCATCGCCATGGCGTGCTCATCGCGCACGAAGGTGACGCGGATTTCCGCCGCATTCAGGTGTGCCCCGCCGGCACTGAACGCCGAGGTTTGCAGCATCAGCCAGCGGCCCTTCAGCTGCCCATCCGGCTCATGCCATATCGCCTCGGAGCACAAAAAATGGGCGTTCATGGCGAAGTGCGCAGGCTTGCGCACGTAACCGGCCATCATGGTGACGATGGCCTCGCGCCCCAGATGGCGCCCCAGGCGCGTGGCATAAGGTTCACCGATGCCCTCCCAGCAGGCATCGGCAGTAAACAAGGCGCCAATGGCCTGCACGGTTTCAGGGCTGTCGAGGCTGTCGCACAGGCGCATGTAGTCGCTTATACAGACGCGGGCGGCCTGGCAGTCTTCAAGCTGCTGTAAACGCAGCGCATCCTGGGCGTTCATCGCGGGCTCCGTTAGTTCTGGATAATCAGTTCACGGCCCACGCGGGCTTCGATTTTGCAGTACTTCCACAGCTTGCTGCCGCTGTCGCCTACCGGCGTGGTGCGGAACAGATTGCAGACGGCCGCCACGTTTTCCAGGCGCTCGGCATCTGCCAGCACGTAGGTTGTCCAGGGGGCGGTGGTCGATGGCCCGACCATCAGCTGATCGTCATCCATGTTGCCGATCACGCGGATCCCCGGCGTCTCGTCGATGCCTTTCATCATCACGCCAAAGGCGGCCCAGACCTGTTTGGCTTCGGTCGCGCTGGCGTCAAAAAAGTTCTGATTCACTCCGATACAAAACAGCACGCGTAAGGTGGTTGACTGGCTCATGTGTTGCTCCTTTCGTTAAAAATCACAGGTAACCCGGCAGAGGTTTGCCGCCGAAAAAGACCGTCCCGGCATTGAGGTACGAGAGGTCGCCCATAAAGGCGTGTTGGGTAATAACCAGCGTGTCACGTACGTAACGTTGCAGCGGGCTGCGCATGGTGACGCCGCCCATGCCGTTGAGCGCCAGCGCCTGACGCGCCACGTCGGCGGCCACGCGGGTCACGTGCGTTGAGGAAAGACGTAGTGCGTTAATTTGTTCGCAGCTGGCGTCATCGCCCGCCAGAAGCCGCTGCCACACGTCGTCGATGGCGTCGTAGAACCAGGCGCGCGCTGAGCGCAGTTCCGCCTCGCAGCGGGCAATTTGCATCTGTGCCTGCGGCCGGTCTGCCAGACGCGGTGCGCCGGTGACGGACTGCTGACGATGGGCGATGGCGTAGATCTCGTTGAGTGCGGCACGCGCCACACCGAGCGCCACCACCGACAGCACCTGGGTCGCCAGGGAAAGCACCGGGTAGCGGTACAGCGGCCCTTCCAGGTTCAGTGCGCCGCCGCGAATAAAGGTCCATTCGTTCGGAACAAAGGCGTCGTTTACCACCAGGTCATGGCTGCCGGTACCGGCCAACCCGACGGTGTCCCAGACCGGATCAATCTGTACACACTCACGGGGGAGTACCGCCATGCGCGGCAGAGCCTGATCGCCTTCCGGCAAAATGCCCACACCCAGCACCGTGGCGCCCATGCTGCCGCTGGCAAAGCTCCAGCGACCGCTCACACGATAACCACCATCGGCCTGGGTGGCTTTTTGGGTAGGGAAAATGCCGCCCGCAAAAACCACGTCCGGCCCGTCGCGATACAGTTCTTTCAGGGTATCCGGCGGCAATGCGCCCAGGTAAAACGGGCTCATGCCAAAGCTTGCCACCCATCCGGCCGAGCCATCGGCGGTAGAGATTTGTTCTATCAGCTCGCAAAATTGCGCCGGAGAGCATTCCTCCCCGCCGTACATTTTCGGCACCAGTGCGCGGTATACGCCCACCTCCCTGAAACGGGCGATCACATCGTCAGAAATATGGCGCTGGTGCTCAAAATCAGGGCTGCGTGCGGCAACATCATTCAGCAGCGAAACCAGCTCTTCACGAACCTGTACAGCAGACATAGCGACCTCCGAAAAGTTATCCGCGGCTGTCGCGAGGGCGAACGGGGCCGCAATGAGTCGTACTCACTGAGAAATCAGGAAAATGAAAACAGGGGGTGGCTAGTGGCGTCGTCGCGCCGTGAGCCATTCGGCAGCCTGCACCAGCAGACCATCGTGCCCTTTGCGGGCGACCAGTTGCAGAGCCACGGGGCGACCGTCGATCTCACCCACCGGTAGCGTGAGTGCGGGATGGCCGCTCAGGTTGAACGGGCGTACCAGTCGGGTCAGGTTGACCACTGTGAGCGGATCTTGTGCTTCCTGTAACGTGGGCGGCAGCTCTGGCAGTGTGGCCAGCGCCAGCAGCGGCGTCTGTTCGAGCACGGCATCAAGGTGTTGGCTAAAGGCCACACGGACCTTTTCTGCCTGCTCCAGCGCTTCGCGGCTGACGTCAGCTCCGGCGCGGATACGGGACGCCACGTCCGACGAGACAGCACCGCTTGCCAGCAGCGGGCCTAATGCCAGCCAGTTTTCATGGCTGATTAGCGTTAACCCCGCGCGGTGCGCCTCTTCCAGCAGGGGCAGCGTGATTTCCTGTGCAGAAACCCCGGCCTGGGAGAGTGCGTTCAGGATACAGGCGTCGATATCAGGCTCCGCTGCCAGCACAAACGCCACCGGCGGCAGGGAATTCAGCGGGGCACCAACCGGCACCGACAGGCGCGTCATGACCTGGCGCAGCACCGCGGCATCACGGGTGAAGACACCCACGCAATCGAGAGAGCTTTCGGCGGGCATGACACCCTGACGGCTTAACACGCCATAGCCTGGCTTAAGACCCATCACGCCGCAGCAGGCCGCTGGCATCCGCACGGAGCCGCCGGTATCGGTGCCGAGTGAAAAATCCACCTCACCGGAGGCCACCACCGCCGCCGAGCCGCTGGATGAGCCACCCGGGATCAGCGCCGGGAAACGTGGGTTAACCGGCGTACCGCAGCGCGGATTGATGCCCGTTACCCCGAAGGCCAGTTCATGCAGCGTGGTTTTGCCCGTCAGTACGCAACGGTTTTCCAGTAATTGCGACACGACGCCTGCATGGCGGCGCGCGGCAGGCGACGTTGCCAGCGCCGGGCAACCCGCCTGGGTGCGGTATCCGGCGATATCCAGCGTGTCTTTGACGGCGAAGCGCAGATCGCCTTCGCCGAGGATAAACTGCTCAGTATAACCATTGCTCTCTGAAACTGGCTTCATGATTGACACCTTGACCAGAAATGTTGAATCACATTCAGGCTGACAGTCATTGCTGTCTTTTTGTCCTGACTAACGTTAGGTCAATCATGGAAGAATTAGATGAAAATTCAAGTAATGTTTCACGTTAATTTTACGTAACAGTAACATTTTATTAACCATTCAATGTGCATGGTTAATCATTCATGGTGATGAAAAATAAAGCAAAAAAGACAAAAGCGGCAAGAACCACCGTTGCAAGCACTTGCAACAGCGGCTGAATGAAAGGCGATGTTTTACAATGAGTTAAAACGAATTTCTACGCAGGTCACAAATTTGTCATTCGGTTTTGTTGGCTTAAAGCTCGTTGAGATTATCGAGGACTTTTGCCAGGGAGAGGTTCATTTTGGCCACCTGATTACGGGTCATTCCTTTGAAGCCTTTCTCGAACACTTTGCCTGCCTGGGCCATCGCTTCTTCCACTTTTTGCCGGCCGGCGTCGGTGAGCATCACCTCTGTTACCCGGGCGTCATTTTCGCTACTGGCGGTGGTCACCAGGCCATCCTCCCGCAGCCGCCCGACGATTTTGGTCACCGTCGGCATTTTTGCCATCGCGTATTCGGAAATCTGCGAAATGCTCGCTTTGCCGTACTGGTGCGTCACCATCAGCACCCGGAAGCCAGAGACATCCAGCTGCGCTTTTTTCAGTGTAATTTCCATGATTTGCGTGTAGCGCGCATAGACATTAACAATCCAGTAGAAGGGAAATTCTTCACGATGAAAGGCAGGATCGGTGGCCTGTTCTTCGGCTGTTTTTTTTATATTACTCATGCGTTTCCTTACCAAAAAAAGCGGCAGATAACGCGATTATACCCTGCGAATCTGTGACGGCTATAGCACCATTGCAGCCAGCAAAACCCCAGGCGGCGATCCGGGGAGCTCCGGGTGCGATCCCCGTCTCATTATGATTCACAAATGCTATGCAATTAACAAATACGTATCATTTTTTGAACATTAATTTGACGCTTCATGTGGCGATTTTCTATACGTTAGCCGACCTGCACACTCATACTAAAAAACGCAATGTGGAGCTTTCATGAACGATAATGCCTCTGTAGAACAGACCCACAACGGAACGCTGGCCCCGCCAGCCACGGGAGATACCACTCTGGATCCCCGCCAGCAAGCCGTTATCAAAAAGCTGTTCCGCCGTTTAATTGTTTTTTTATTTATTCTGTTCGTCTTTTCCTACCTCGACCGCATCAACATTGGCTTTGCCGGGCTAACCATGGGCAAAGATCTGGGGCTGACCAGCACCATGTTTGGCCTGGCCACCACCCTGTTTTACGTGATGTATGTGATTTGCGGGATCCCCAGCAACGTGATGCTGAGTATTGTCGGCGCACGCCGCTGGATTGCCATCCTGATGGTTATCTGGGGGATTGCCTCCACCGCCACCATGTTTGCTACCGGGCCAAACAGCCTCTACGTGTTGCGAATGCTGGTGGGGATTGCCGAAGCCGGTTTCCTGCCCGGTTTGTTGCTCTATTTAACCTACTGGTTCCCGGCGCACTATCGCGCCCGCGCCAACGCGCTGTTTATGATTGCGATGCCGGTGACCATGGCGCTGGGTTCGCTGGCCTCCGGGTATATCCTGAATATGGACGGCCTGCTGAACCTGAAAGGCTGGCAGTGGCTGTTCCTGCTGGAAGGGTTCCCGTCCGTGCTGCTGGGCCTGGTGGTCTGGTTCTGGCTGGACGATAGCCCGGCGAAAGCCAAATGGTTAACGGATGATGACAAAGCCTGCCTGAACGAGATGCTGGAGGCGGACAAAGTGGCGGTGCAGAAAACACAGCTCGCGGCAAACACCGCGCCTGTGGCGCAGCGCAGCCTGGCGCGCGAACTCTTTACCCCGGTCATTATCCTCTACACCGTGGCTTACTTCTGCCTGACCAACACCCTCAGCGCGCTGAGCGTCTGGACGCCGCTGATTTTGCGCAGTATTAACGAAGCCAGCAGCAACGTGACCATCGGCATTCTGAGCGCCATTCCACAGGTCTGTACCATCGTGGCGATGGTCTGGTGGAGTAAGCGTTCGGACAGGCTGAACGAACGTAAAATTCACACCCTGCTCCCCTATCTGTTTGCGGCCGCTGGCTGGATGTTAACCGCCACCAGCACCACGCCACTGTTCCAGTTCACCGGGATAGTGATGGCCTCTGCCGGTGCCTTTGCCGCAATGGTGATTTTCTGGACCACGCCGGACCGGTTTATCTCCGTGCGCGCCCGTGCGGTGGGCATTGCGGTGATCAACGCCACCGGGATGACCGGCGCAGCGCTTGGCCCGCTGCTGATGGGCCTGATGAAAGACGCCACGGGGAATTTCAATGCCGGGATCTTCATGGTGGCCGGGTTCCTGGTGCTGGGGGCTGTGATAATCGCTGCGATCCCAATGGCAAAAAACGCGGCACAACCCGCACATTAAGCACAGCCCCGGACCCGAAACGGTATGTATCGTTTCGGGTTTTAATCGCAAAGATCATCAATACTCATGAGGGTTAACACCGTTAACCACGCCGAAAATTGAGTGGTATTCCCGTTATGTGAGAAAACACATCATGAGTAAAAACATTATCTTTTGTGCAGATGGTACGTGGAATGGGCCGAATAACGACGATAACAAGGACGATATTCCCGATTACACAAACGTTTTACGGCTGTTTAATGAGCTGGATGGCTCCGCCGATACTCCCGATATGTTTGTGCGCAATGAGCAGGAAAAAACCCTGCGAAATAAATCGGGGGTTGTTTTGCAGGTCAGTAAGTACATTCATGGCGTGGGAGATTCAAATAACTGGCTCGATAAAATACTGGGCGGCGTGTTTGGTGCGGGGATCATTGAGCGCATTGTGCGTGGATATACCTTCATCTGCCGTAATTACGACAGAGATGATGATATCTTTCTTATCGGGTTTAGCCGGGGAGCCTACACGGCACGGGCTCTGGCAGGGATGATTGGTGAATGTGGGCTTCTGGATAAAAACAAAATCGACCTCACTGACAAAGAGGAAGCCTACCGTCTGGGTACCGCGGTATGGCGACAGTACCGGCAAAAAACCAACGTTGACGGTTCGCTGTTAGACCGAATTATTCGCGATGCCCCGATGTTTTTGCATGAGCAGGTTGATCCGAACAAGATTATCTATTTTGTGCCGATTAAAGCCGTGACCGTCTGGGAAACCGTGGGCTCATTGGGTATTCCTGAATATATTAAAGACGCCCGTATCGACGCCTTCAAATTTGCCAGCACTGCGCTCGGGGGGCACGTCAAATATGGCCGACAGGCCATTGCCATTGATGAAATGCGTCTGGATTTTACCCCCACCTTCTGGGACAAGCGCGACAATATCGTGCAGCTCTATTTTCCGGGGATTCACGCGGATGTCGGTGGCGGTTACAGCAGCACCAATAATGGAACCGGATTATCGAACGGCGCTTATCTGTGGATCCGCACCGAGCTGGGTCAGCTTGGCGTGCATCTGGATCCTGTGCAGGTCAACGTAGATTTCAAAGGACCTATCCATTGCGAGTGGTACCAGATACCTTACAAGCTGGGCGTCCGACAGCTTCGACGTCCCGACAGCCCGGACCTTGCTATCCACAGCTCAGCGGTATCGAGAATGGCCTGGCCGACTCCGCTTCCCGTCCAGGATAACACCGGGATGTGGGGAGCGCAGCTATATCACCCGGCGTCGATACAGCCTTATGTCAATGCCAGCTGGCAACCGCTGAACGGGATTGTTATCCATCCCTGATTAAGCACAGCTGCTTCTTGACTTATTTTGCGATAAAGGTACTTTTCAGGACATGAAGAAGATCCTGATTATCGTTCCGGATGGCGGCATGTTGTTTGAAGCCGCCGGTATCGCCGACATTTTAATGCAGGCCAACCGGCTGCACCCGGAAGGCCTGCAACATCCCTGCTATCGCATTATTATCGCCACCACCCAGCCCCACCAGGTGATCCACGGCCAGTCCGGGTTAAACCTGCTGGCGGACTACCGCCTGCCGGAGCTTGATCCCCGCGAGCCACTCGACACCATCATCATTACCGGACGCGGGATGAATGAACTGGAGAGCACTGCGGTGGTCGACTGGCTGCATCTCGCTGCGCCGCACGCGCGCCGTGTGGCGTCGATTTGCGGCGGAGCGATGCTGCTGGCGCAGACCGGTTTGCTTGATGGCCGACGGGCAACGACCCACTGGCGGCTGCTGGAAACCATGCAGGCCACCTACCCTAAAATCAACGTTGAAGGCGGGCCGCTATACATTCAGGATGGCCCGATATGGACATCCGGCGGCGTTAGCTCTGGCTTTGACCTGACGCTGGCGCTGGTTGAAGATGATTACGGATTTAGCCTTGCGCGTGACGTGGCGCAGGACATGGTGATGTACCTGCGCCGCCCCGGCGGGCAGCTTCAGTTCAGCCGCTATAACCTGCATCAGCCCGGCGCTTCCGGACCGATAAATGAGCTGCAACGCTGGATCCTGCAGCATCTCACCGCCGACCTGTGCGTTGAGAATCTGGCGGAAAAAGTCGCCATGAGCCCACGTAACTTTACCCGTGTGTTCACCCGGGAAACCGGTGCGTCCCCGGCGCGATATGTCACCGAGGCACGGCTGGCGACGGCACGACAGTTGCTGGAACAAACCACAGAGCCCCTGGATCGCATTGCCGAAGAAAGTGGTTTTGGCAGCAGCATCAATCTGCACCGGGTGTTTGAAAAGCAGCTCCACCTCACTCCGGGCGAATATCGCCAGCGTTTTCACTGTCGCAAGATGGCGTAATGTGATCCTTTTTTGTCATTTACGCCATTTCACCTAAAGCCTACATTGACTCCAGACAACACAGATAAGGAGTTAATCATGGTTAAGGTCGGTATTAATGGCTTCGGCAGGATCGGACGTAATTTCTTACGCGCTGCGCTGGGTAACCCGGATATTCAAATTGCAGCAATTAACGATCTGACGGACAGCAAAACGCTCGCCCATTTACTGAAATACGATTCCTTGCTCGGTACCTTACCGGTTTCTGTTGAAGCGGCAGACGGCGCATTGCAGGTCGATGGCCAGCGCATCAGGGTGTTTAGCGAGCGTGATCCGGCAAACATTCGCTGGCGTGATGTGGGCGTGGACGTGGTTATCGAAGCGACCGGATTTTTCACCGAGCGCGAAAAAGCGGCGGTACATATCACCCGCGGTGGCGCGAAACGCGTCATTATCTCGGCACCTGGCAAGAACGATGACCTGACGGTGGTGATGGGCGTTAATCACGGGAATTACGACCCGGCTCAGCACTTCGTTGTCAGTAACGGGAGCTGCACCACCAACGGGCTGGCACCGGCGGCACAGGTACTGCATCAGACATTTGGTATCGAACACGGGCTGATGAATACCACCCACGCGTACACCAACAGCCAGGCATTGCACGACCAGCCGGAGAAAGATCTGCGCGGCGCGCGGGCGGCGGCCCTGTCGATTGTGCCTTACTCCAGCGGTGCGGCAAAAGCGCTTGGCAAGGTCATTCCTGAACTGGATGGCAAGCTGACGGGGTATTCACTCCGCGTACCGGTTCCGGTGGTGTCGATTGTGGATTTAACGGTAACGCTGAGTCGAAACGTGACCGCTGAAGAGGTTAACGCTGCCTTCCGCGAAGCCGCTGCCAGCGGGCCGCTGAAAGGGATCCTGGGTTATAGCGATGAGCCGCTGGTATCAAGCGATTATCAGGGTGACCCACGTTCTTCCATTATCGATGGTCTTTCCACGCTGGTGATTGGCGGCAATATGGTCAAGATCCTCGCGTGGTATGACAACGAATGGGGATTCTCGAACCGCCTGGTGGATCTGGCCGTACTGATGGATAAGAAAGGGTTGTAAGTGTCTGGTAATTGAGGTTAAGGAACATAGAGCTACCTTTCGCTTTATGTTCCTTGCTTCACTGTCACCACAATAGCCCGGTGGCGCTACGCTTACCGGGCCTACAAAGGCTATTCCGCCTTCACCTTCACGCCCATAAACACAATCACCATTGCCGTTACCAGCAGCAGGCCGCTTCCGGCAAATACGCCGCTGGCACCATTGAGATCAAATACCGCACCGCCGCCTGCCGCACCCGCACTGATGGCCAGCTGGATGGATGCCACCAGTAGCCCCCCTGCACTTTCGGCTTCATCCGGTACGGTGGTGGCAAGCCAGGTTGACCAGCCGACCGGCACCAGGCCAAACGCGAAGCCCCAGAGCGCCACCAGTAACCCATCCAGCATCGCCAGATGTCCGAACGCCACCATCATCAGCGCCAGGATCCCCATCGCGAACGGGACTAATGCCAGCGTCAGGCGCAGATTTCGGGCCAGCAGATGCCCGGCAATCGACGTACCGATAAAGTTCGCCACGCCAAAGCCCAGCAGGATCAGCGAAATACTTTCAACGCTTGCCTGCCCAACCGTTTCAAGGAACGGACGCAGATAGGTGAAGAAGGCAAAGTGACCGCTGAAAATCAGGATAGTCGCCAGCATCCCGCCAATCATGCCGGGACGGCGCAGCACGCGGAACAACGTCCCCAGGTTACCGCTGCTTTCCGGTTTCATGGAAGGCAGAACCCACAGCTGCCAGAGCAGCGCCAGCATACTTGGCAGGATGCAGAGGATAAATACGTTGCGCCAGCCAATAAGGCTGCCGAGATAGCTGCCCAGCGGAGCGGCAACCACCGTGGCAATCGACACGCTGGAGAAAATCACCGCCAGCGCTTTCGGCACTTTATCGGCGGGCACCAGACGCATCGCCGTGGCGGTAGACATCGCCCAGAAACCACCGATGGCCACCCCCAGTAGCAGGCGCCCCAGCAGCAACACCTGCAGGGTTGGCGCAAACGCGACCAGCAGGCTGGAGATAATTTGCAGCACCGAGAAAAACATCAGTACCCAGCGTCTGTCGATACTTTTGGTGGCTGAGGTGATCAGCAGCCCGGTCACCAGTGCCACCAGCGCCGTTGCGGTCACGGCTTGTCCGGCCATCCCTTCGCTGACGCCAAGACTGGCCGCCATCGGCGTCAGTAAACTGGCGGGTAAAAACTCTGCCGTTATCAGGCCAAAGACCCCCAGACCCAGTGAATAGACTGCTCGCCAGGCGGGCTTTGCGGGTGCAATGGCCTCTCTCGCCGCGACACATGAATTCATCTGTTGTTCTCCCGTTAGAAAAATGTGACAACTGTCGCAAAAGCATAGTGAGTTCCCCATGGACGATCTATGACATATAATCTCTGATTATTGATAATTCGTCCGGAAGTGAAGACATGAGCCACCAGTCACCCGATTTGATCAGCGAGCTTCTCCGTGGAATGCGCCTTTCCGGGGTGAAATATCGTCGCATAGAAGCCAGCTCTCCCTTTGGCGTGGCGTTCCATCAGGCGCCAGGCAAAGCGCAATTCCACTTTGTGAGCCACGGCTCTGCGCTGCTGCGCATGGAGAGTGGCGCGACGTTCACCCTGAGCGGCGGCGATGCGCTGTTTATCCCGAACGGCAACGCCCATGCCCTGCTTTCTGACGAACATGCCGACATCACGCCGGTCAGCGCATTTCCAAGTGAGCCGATTTGTAACTCCGTCTGCGCCATCACCTGCGAACCCTGCCCGGACAGCGAGAACACGATAATATTCAGCGGATGCATGGATTTTGAACTTGGCGGGATGCAGCCCCTGATCAAGGCGATGCCGGAAGTGATGATGGTAAGCCGCCTGATGTCCACGTGGCCGGAGATCCATCCGCTGCTCGCGGCAATGGAGCGAGAATCCATGACCCGGCAGGTCGGTTTTGCTGGCATCCTGGCACGCCTTGCCGATGTGGTGGCGGCGCTGATTGTGCGTGGCTGGGTAGAAGCAGGATGCGGAAAAGCGACCGGATGGGTGCAGGTGCTGCGCGACCCGCGTTTAAGCCGCGCGATCTATGCCATGCATCAACAGCCGGGGGTCAACTGGAACGTGGCGGACCTGGCAAAAGAGGCAGGGACATCGCGCTCTGTCTTCGCCGAGCGTTTTCTGTCGGCAACCGGCACCACACCTGCCAAATACCTGTCAGAGCTGCGGATGCGGCTGGCCATTCAGTATATTCGCCATGAACATCAGCCGCTCGAAACGGTTGCGCTGCGTCTGGGGTATGGGTCACTTGCCGCGTTTAGCCGGGCGTTCAAGCGCATTGTCGGCCAGGCGCCCGGTTCGCTGCGTGAAACCAGCCAGACCCCGGAAGAGGTCTGACTGTCAGGCGCTATCAGAAGTAGTATTTAAAGCGTACGCGGCCACCGTATCGGGAGTCGTTATTACCGTCGCCCTGGTTTGGATGCGCTTCAACCCAGGAGGCATACGCACCCAGATAAATATTGAAGTTCTTCATCTTCATGACGTTATCGAAGAGATAGGATGCGTGAACGGTATGGATATCGTAATCGCCCGGATCGGTTATCCAGCAGTCGTTGTCGCAGTCGGCGTTAAAACTGGCGGTGTCAAATTTGTCTATCTCGTTATGCGCATAGATATAACCCAGCTCTAACTTGTGCCATAACCCGTTGATCCCCGCCGTGAAGTCTTTTTCATCCGTGGCGTCCATGTAGGCCGTATTCAGGTTGATCACCGTGCCATTTTCCGGATCGGCTTTCTGGCCGTTCCAGGTCATCGTAAGCCCGTAACCGGTACGATCGGACTGATCTACCCATTTGCCGGATGCATCGCGGTAGCCATAAGCGTTGTTCACCAGATTGCTCTCCATCGCGATGGCGGTTGAGAAGCCCCCGCTTTGCCATGAGATGACCGGACGCACATAAGCCACGTTCTTGTCGTTATCAAGATCAACGCCGTGATACTGCTGATCGACGAACAGCGTGCTGCCGTTTTCCAGCAGCGTGTTGACCTCGAAATACCAGTTATCCATCGTTTTACTGAGCAGGAAGTTACCGCCGCTGTCACTACGCCCGCGCCCCTCTTTCAGCATATAGATGTAGCCATAGCCATCGCTGTAAAGGTCGTTTGCCGTGTTGCCGGAATACTCGATGAAGGTGTCCTGGTTCAGCGGGAACATGTCGTAGGCTTCAAAGCGGCCCACTTTTACCTTCCAGTCGTTTTCAGTTCCGAAGAAGAACACGGCATCATCAAGGTTCATTTTACCGGTCAGGTCGGCAAGCGGTTGCACGGAGAAACCGGCGAAATTACCGTTATCCATCCGGCGATAACCGTCAAAACCGAGCAGCAGGCGGCCGTTGATATCCCAGCGCTCGTTGCTGCCAGGCGCCCAGTCTTTATTGGCCGTCGTTTTCATTGACGTCAGGCTGCCGGTTTTGCTGGCCGCATCCATATTAAATTCCACATCACCGTAGAATTTAATATCGCCATAACCTGATAACGTCAGTTTTGGTATAGCGGGTGTCGTTACAGGCTCCGCTGATTCCACATTAACGCTTGCGGGTTTCTGCGCGGTAACAGCCTGTTGTTGCTGGAGAGCCTGAATTTGCGCTTCAGCCTGCGCCGCGCGGTTTTCTGCACTTTCCAGGCGAGCTTCCAGTTTCGCCAGTTTTTCTTCCAGGGTTGGGGTATTTTTTGCTGCGAAAGCGCTTGTGGTACAAAAAGCACTAATGACCAGAGCAATAGCCTTAACTCTCATGGATTCCATCCTCGTGAATTATTCATTACGTCCTGAGTTGTACTACCCTATGCCGGTAATACGACTGTATTACCGGTTTAATACATCAATCGTTATTTTATTCCTTCGCGAATTCACCTTTATTCAAATCACGGACTACACCGTTCATCACATTTTCAGTCAGTCCATAAAATTTAATGGAAAATGCCGTGAGTAAATAAAACAACGATGGGATGAGGGTGAATAACAGAATAACGCCCTGCACGGCGGAATCAGACTGTATTTCACTGTTTGATTCATAGTTGAACCAGGCCAGAACCCATCCCAGAATTGCGCCACCGACGGCAACACCCAATTTAATGACAAAAATATTGGCAGCAACATTCATCCCTGTTATTCGACGCTGGGTTTTCCATTCACCATAGTTATTTGCATCGGTAATCATTGACCACTGCAATGCCCCATTTCCACCCTGCACTATCTGAATCAGGACGTGGGCGATTAACGGCATTATCCAGAACTCCAGCGGGAGCCAGAAGCACACCACGCCGAGGGCGGCATTGAGGATATTGATCCAGAACGACAGTTTCACCTTACAAAAACGTGTCCCGAAGGGTTGCGCCAGCACCGAACCAAACATCGAGGCCAGCATTCCACCCAGCATAAAGAAGGAGATGATGTCCGCCCCTTTATTCAGCACCGTATTGACGAAATACACCACGGCGCCACCGCGGATCACCACTGCGACCAGCATCATAAAGTTATAGACCGACAAAATGCGCCACTGGTCGTTACGAAAGAGGATCTTAACGTCACGAGCGATATTCAGATTCTCTTCTTTAATGGGCTGAACCCGCTCTCTGGTGGTGAGAAAACAGGCCAGAAACATCAGACAGCCAATCACGCCAAAGATCCCCATCGCCACCTGAATGCCGGTGGCGCGATCGCCCGGGAAAAGATAATCCGCCAGTGGCAGAATGCAGGCCGTGCCCAGCGCGCCACCGATGGGGGTGATGGCAAAACGCCAGGACTGCAACGAAAGATTTTCACGCGGGTCGGAGGTTAACGCCGCACCGAGCGAACAGTAAGGAATATTAATGGCGGTATACATCAGGGTCATAAAAATATACGCCCCAACGGCATAATAGATTTTCCCGGTTTCGGTAAAGTCAGGAATGGAATACACCAGCACGCAACTTACCGCAAAGGGAATGCAAATAGCTAACAGCCACGGGCGAAAACGCCCCCAACGCGTTGACGTGGCATCCGCAATGGCTCCCATTATCGGGTCGGTTATCGCATCTAATAATCGGACCAGCAGGAACATTGTCCCCATTACTGCAGGAGGCAGGCCGTATATATCAGTGTAATAATACGCCAGAATAGCCACTGACGAGTCAAATACAATATGACTCGCCGCATCCCCCAGGCTATAACCTATTTTTTCTTTTACTGGAATTCGTTCTGTCGCCGCCATAGATTCACCTCATTTAATGAAACCGGTTTCTGTTGTCGGCGATAATTTCGCTGAGAGGCGTACGATTATCCATTATGATTTTTCACTACAAGATTATGTTTTTTGCTTTATGTGATCCTGACAATTAAAAAAATGCAATGACCGCAAGAACGCCCTCCCCTTTATATTAAATAATGTCTTACTTATTTCTCCGGTCAATATTTCCATTATTCCGATGTGACCCTCAACGCAACGGTAAATTGTCTGAGTCTGCGAAAAATGGGATATTCAACACGCGAACCTCTCAATATTCGTCTAAGGTTTTCACGTGGTTGATGACAGCGGTCACGCTGCTCAGCAAATACAGGAGAGAACCGATGATAAAACCTCATATGCGCCACCCTACACTTTTATCGCTCGCACTTGGCGGTGCACTGCTGGGCGTAACCTTATCTGGCTACGCGGAAGACAAGGTTACTGGCCAGTCGACGCCCCCTGACATACTGCTCGGGCCCCTTTTTAACGATGTCCAGAGCGCCAAACTCTTTCCCGATCAAAAGACCTTTGCCGATGCGGTTCCTAAAAGCGATCCCCTGACTATCCTGGCGGATTACCGGATGCAGCACACCCAGTCCGGCTTCGACCTGCGGCATTTTGTGGAAATGAACTTTACCCTGCCGATGGAAGGCGAAAAGTACATTCCGCCGTCAGGACAGAGTTTGCGCGCACATATCGACGGGCTGTGGCCAGTACTGACGCGTACCACTGACAAAGCCAGCAAATGGGACTCTTTGCTGCCGCTGCCAAAATCTTATGTGGTACCCGGCGGGCGTTTTCGCGAGGTGTATTACTGGGACAGCTATTTCACCATGCTCGGCCTGGCGGAAAGCGGCCACTGGGACAAAATCAACGATATGGTGGACAACTTTGCCTATGAAATTGATACCTGGGGGCATATCCCGAACGGCAACCGCAGCTATTACCTGAGCCGCTCCCAGCCTCCGTTCTTCGCACTGATGGTTGAGTTGTTAGCCACGCACGACAGCGACGCGCTGAAAAAATACCGCCCGCAGATGGAAAAGGAGTACCGGTACTGGATGGACGGCGTGGACGCACTCCAGCCGGGGCAGGCCAATAAGCGGGTGGTGAAACTGGACGACGGCACCATCCTTAACCGCTACTGGGACGACCGGGATACACCGCGTCCGGAGTCCTGGCTTGATGATGTGACCACCGCGAAAAATAACCCTAACCGCCCGGCAACGGAGATCTATCGCGATCTGCGCTCCGCTGCCGCCTCCGGCTGGGATTTCAGCTCCCGCTGGATGGACGATCCGCAAAAGCTCGGCACGATCCGCACCACCAGCATTGTGCCGGTCGATCTTAACGCGCTGATGTACAAGATGGAAAAACTGCTGGCCAAAGCCAGCCAGGACGCAGGGGATACGGCTAGTGCGACAAAATATGACGCCCTGGCAACCGCGCGCCAGAAAGCCATTGAGGGCCATCTGTGGAATGAAAAAGAGGCCTGGTACGCCGATTACGATCTGAAAAGCAAAAAGGTACGTAATCAGCTGACCGCTGCCGCACTCTTCCCGCTGTTTGTGAAAGCGGCGGCGCAGGAACGTGCGGATAAAGTGGCGGCCGCGGCCTCTGCGCGACTGTTAAAACCCGGCGGCATTTCGACGACCACGATCAACAGCGGGCAACAGTGGGATGCACCAAACGGCTGGGCGCCATTACAGTGGATCGCGACGGAAGGATTGCAGAATTACGGGCAAGACAAGGTGGCCATGGATGTGACCTGGCGGTTCCTGAAAAATGTTCAGCATACCTACGATCGCGAGCAGAAACTGGTTGAGAAGTATGATGTTTCTACTACTGGCACAGGTGGTGGTGGCGGTGAGTATCCGTTGCAGGACGGCTTCGGCTGGACGAACGGCGTGACGCTGAAAATGCTGGATTTGGTGTGTCCGAAAGAGAAGCCGTGCGAGAGTGTGCCGGTGAATCAGCCTGCGGCAAATGAGGAGGTCGCGGCACCAGCGAAAAGTGCGGCGCAGTAGGTGGTGATTGTCGGGGATTGTGGTGGAGTGAGGGGTACATACGGCTGAAGTGGTCATTCCGTTCACTTTATGTTCCTTGCTACTCTGTCACTACATTACTCGTGAACGTGCCAGGGTGGCTCTCCGCCACCACCCTGGCAACCCGGGGTCCCGGCAAGAAAATCGCCACCGGGCATCAGACCCATCATCAGAAACTGTAACTTGCTCCCAGCTGCCAGGTGCGGTCGCGGCCTATCCAGCAGTTGCTGGCGTCATAGCAGGTCAGCGTCTCTTTGTTCGTGATGTTCTGTGCGCTCATCTTCAGCGTCAGCCCCGCAAGTGACGGCAGGAGCTCGCCCATACGATAAGACGCCGCCAGGTCATACTGCGTGGTGCCACCCAATTTCCCCGCATCGTTGGCTGGTGAAATTTCCATTGGCCCGGTATAGCGGGCACCGGCACCAATATTCACCCCTTTCAGCGGCGTGCTGTCGAAGGTGTAATCGCCCCACAGGTTAAACGCATTCTCCGGCACCTGGGTCGGGCGTTTGCCTTTGTACTTATCATCTTCGGTGTTAATCGCGTGGGTATACGCATAGTTGACCACCAGCGTCAGGTTGTCCGTCGGGCGGCTGGTTGCTGAAAGCTCCGCACCTTCAGATTCAACCTCGCCAGTCTGGCGATAGTTCAGGAAACCAGGATCGGTTGTGACCACATTCTTCTGGCGAATGTTAAATACCGAGGCAGTCAGCGTGGTCGCGAAATCCTCCATGAGATACTTCACCCCGCCTTCCACCTGCTTACTGGTCGTTGGCTTGACGTCCCGGGCCGTCAGCGTGCCTTGCGGCGATACCGGGGCAAATCCTTCGGAGTAACTGATGAACGGCGATATACCATTGTCGAAGGCATACAGCGCGCCCAGCCGTTTGGTGACACGATCCTGTGAAACCCACGCTTTATCCCCGTTTTGCAGGTAGTTGGTGGTCACAGAGCGGTAATCGTCATAACGCAGGCTACCCAGCAGGTTAAGCCCGCCAAAGACCACCTGATCCTGCACGTAATAACCGTCCTGCTGATAGCTCAGGCGGTTTTTCTGCGCGGTATATAAACCCAGCTCGCTTTCATGAATTTGTGAGTAGTCCGGGTCGCGCATATCGATGCCCGGTGTGGCAGAGGCGTAGCGATAGTGGAAGTGGGAGTTCAGCTTCTGGTAATCGAACCCCGCCAGCAGATGATGTTGCCACTCACCGAGGGTTACCGTTTTGGTGACCTGGTTATCCATGTTGAAGCTCTGGAGGTCTTCATCCGTGGTATAGGCGAAGCGGTTAAGTTCATACACTTCACTTCCCTGCCCGGTGGAATAGGCGCTGCGCTGATGCGTATCCACATCGAAATAACGCACTTTCTGGCTGAAGCCCCAGCCACTGTCGAAGGCATGTTCGAAGTGGTACCCGAGCATCCATTGCCGCTGTTTGAAACCGCTCCATTCGTCCCCGGCATAATCACGACGTCCGGCATACTCAGAGCGCAGATAGGCTAACGGCAGCGGGTTAGACGGCGACAAACTCGGAGTGTTTTGCGCCAGAGCATCAATCGTGAGGCGCGTGTTGCTGTCTGGCTGCCAGGTCACGGACGGCGCCACCAGATAGTTTTCATAGCGCGTGGTGTGCGGCTGGTCGTCATTTTCGGTGGCTTTACCCAACAGACGGTAATTCCAGTCGCTGTCAGCTATTTGCCCGGTCGAATCGAGATATCCCTCTTTCAGATTGCGGTTACCGGTGGTAAAGCCCAGCTCGGTTTTCGCCTCTTTTTGCGGCATCTTGCCCTGAATATTCACCAGACCACCCGGAGAGCCCCCGCCATACAACACTGACGATGGCCCTTTGAGAATATCGACGTTCTCGATCAGCAGCGGGTCGATGCGCGCTTTGGTGTTGCCGGTGACGTTGTAAGGAAGTTGCAGACCGTTGTAGAACTCCTGGTCGACGGTAAAGCCGCGAATTTTATACTCGCTCATGTACGACGTATTACCACGGACCTCGGTCGACACGCCCGGCGCATAGCGCAGGATCTCGTTCACCGATTTCGCATGGCGTTGTTCAATCTCTTGTGCAGAGAGGGTATTGATGACCTGCGGGGTTTTACTTTCCGCCACCGCAGATTTGGTGGCACTGTTCGTCCAGACCGGCAGCGCATCGCCCTGCGTTGCCCCCGTAACTACAATTGTGGATTCTTCGGCAAAAGCCGCTCCCTGCAATGCCAGCGTCACGGCTCCTGCCAACGCACATAACGCAAAACGCGAAGTGATCATATTGTCGTCTTATTATTAAATGATATTAGGAACGACAATTATTATCATTTGCATAAACAAATCAATACCACCAAAGAAAACGGCCCTCCGGAGAGAGCCGTTTTTCACTGTTCTTATGCTCTTCTGAGTAACCTGAACACGCCCAGTACCACGATGGCGCCCACTACGGCAACCAGGAAACTGTGCATATTAAAACCACTCACGTTACCTCCGAGGCCAAACATTGTTGCCAGCCAGCCACCAACAACTGCACCAACGACCCCGAGGACACAGGTCAAAATAAAGCCGCCACCATCACGCCCCGGCATGATAAGTTTGGCGATAGCGCCGGCAATAAGACCAAAGATAATCCAGGCGATGATACCCATAGCGATGCCCTCTTGCAGGTTTAACGCATACGCAGAAAACCTTCTGCACATGTACTCTAATTATAGGCTAAAGCCATAAAACCGATTTCATCTCACCGACTTAAATTACTGCCGCCATGAAAAAAACTCACCGGTTTGTATTAAGTTTCATTTCAGGCTGCCGATAACTCAAAGACAGTCTGTCACACATCGAGGAGCCATCTGGCGTGAGTAATTACAGTGAGCAGTTCCTGAAACAAAATCCGCTGGCTGTATTAGGGGTATTACGCGATCTGCAAAAAGGTGAGGTGCCACTGCGCATCAGTTGGGCAACCAATCAGTTTATCAGCAAAATCCTCGAAGCCTCGCCGGAGCGCCTGGTCATCGATCTGGGTAGCCAGGAGTACGAAAACCGCGCGGCACTTCGGGCAGAAAATATCTCAGTGATGGCTGAAACGCAGGGTGCAAAAGTAGAGTTTGTGCTGCCACGACTGACACAGGGTGAATTCCAGGGGCTTCCTGCGTTTATCACACCCTTGCCGACTAACCTGTGGTTTGTGCAACGCCGCGAATATTTTCGTATCAGCGCCCCGCTTCATCCGGCCTATTTTTGCAAGGCGCGAATGCCGGATAAGAAAGAGTTTCGCTTCCGCCTGTTTGATCTGTCCCTCGGCGGGATGGGCGCTTTAATGGACACGCCAAAACCCGACGGACTGGTCGAAGGAATGCGTTTTTCGCAAATTGAGCTGGATATGGGCGGCTGGGGGCGGTTCTATTTTGATGCCCAGCTGATTGCTATCAGCGAGCGCAAAGTGGTTGATAGCAAGAACGAAACCATCACCACCCCGCGTCTGAGCTTCCGTTTTCTGAATGTCGGGCCAGGTGCAGAGCGGGAACTTCAGCGCATTATTTTTTCACTGGAACGCGAAGCGCGGGAAAGAGCCAACAAAGTCCTGTGACAGATGTCGGGCAGCAGACCGCCGCCCGACGACGGCATTACATGGCATCCATCGCTTTCTGAACTTTCCAGATATAACGTGGGGCCTGTGGTGCCGGATGATTCTTCACCACATGTTCAAAGAACTCGTCTTTATCCATGCCGTTAATCTCGTCGATCGCTTCTTTCCGGTCAGATGAGAATGTCCTGAGCAACGCGCCCGCACCGTTCACGTAAGAGACCACCAGCGCATATTGCATCACTTCTGGATCTTCGATGCCTTTTAGCACGCCGTGTTCCAGAATGCTCAGATACGCCGTCCCCATTGAGATATTACGTTCCGGGTTTTTCAGCTCGCTGGTCGATGGCTGCCCGCTCCATCCCATATAGCGATAAACCTCTTTCCCGGCCGTCGACGCCTTTAGCTGCATCAGCCCCACCGCATTGGATTTACTGACCAGGGTCGGATTACCACCCGACTCCACCGCAATGATCGCCGTCACCAGACGCGGACTCACGCCCCAGGCCTTTCCGGCTTGCTCGCTGATTGGCATCCACTGCATTGCCCGTTTAACAGGCACTTCCGGGTTCCACGGCGGATTTTGGTAGTCATGTTTGGTACTACAGCCAGCAAGCAACACAATCAAAAAAGCAAACCATCTCAATTTCACGTCATCTATCCTTATAGCCGGTCATCGCGGTCACGCTGCCTCTTGAAGGTGGCATCGTGTAAGCGGCATGATATAGACAATTAGCTTCTCATTCAGCAAGGAATTGCCATGTCTCAGTTTCATCTCATCGCGCCGTCGGGCTACTGCATTAACCAGGAAGCGGCACAGCGGGGCGTTCAGCGCTTACTGGAATCCGGCCATCAGGTAGAAAATCAGACGATTATCCCCCGCCGCCAGCAACGTTTTGCCGGGACGCAAGCGCAGAGACTAAATGATATCAACGGTCTGGTGAACCTGAAGGGTGAGAATAACATCGTGCTGGCGGTGCGAGGCGGATACGGCGCCAGCCGGTTGCTGGAAAGCATCGACTGGGCGGGGCTGGCCAAACGTCAGCAGCACGATCCCCTGCTGATTTGCGGCCACAGTGACTTCACGGTTATCCAGCTTGGCCTGCTGGCACTGCATAATGTCATTACTTTCAGCGGCCCGATGCTGGCCGGGAATTTTGGCGCACCAGAGCTTGATGCCTTTACCCAGGAGCATTTCTGGCGCGCCCTGCGCAATCCGACCTTCAATATCGAGTGGCAAGGCGACGGGCCAGACTGGGAATGTGAGGGGCAGCTGTGGGGCGGAAATCTGGCGATGCTGGTGTCGCTGATTGGCACACCGTGGCTGCCGGATATTGATGACGGCATTCTGGTGCTTGAAGATATCAATGAGCACCCGTTCCGCGTCGAGCGAATGCTGCTTCAGCTTTATCATGCCGGTATTCTTGCGCGTCAGTCGGCTATCGTGCTCGGCAGTTTTAGCGGCTCCGCGCCGAATGAGTACGACGCGGGCTATTCTCTTGAAACGATGGTCGATTTTATCCGCTCCAGGCTGGATATTCCGGTGATAACCGGGCTGGCATTCGGCCATGAACAACAAACGGTGACCCTTCCGCTTGGCGCGCAGGCTTTCCTGAAGCACGATAATTCGGGCAGTCGGCTAACAATAAGCGGCCATCCGGTCATAAAGGCATAAAAAAGCCGTTAAACCACCGCAATAAAACGCTGTATCTGCCGTTAATATGTTAGGGTTTTAATAACAGATACAGCATTAAGGTGGGAGTACGACAACATTGGATGCCGCAGCGATAATCAGCCTATTCATTCTGGGTTCTGTCCTTGTAACCTGTAGTATTTTATTAAGTTCATTTTCTTCGCGCCTTGGCATCCCTATTCTTGTTATTTTCCTCGCTATCGGGATGTTGGCCGGTATAGATGGTATCGGCGGTATTCCTTTCGATAACTATCCCTTCGCTTATATGATCAGTAACCTCGCCCTGGCGGTCATTTTGCTGGATGGCGGGATGCGTACTCAGGCCAGCTCGTTTCGGGTCGCCTTAGGCCCGGCGCTTTCACTTGCGACTGTCGGGGTGCTTATCACCTCCGGCCTGACCGGGATGATGGCGGCGTGGCTGTTTCATCTCAACATCATGGAAGGCCTGCTGATTGGCGCGATTGTCGGCTCGACCGATGCGGCGGCGGTCTTTTCCCTGCTCGGCGGTAAAGGGCTGAACGAGCGTGTTGGCTCAACGCTTGAAATTGAATCCGGCAGTAACGACCCGATGGCGGTGTTCCTCACCATTACCCTGATTGAGATGATCCAGCAGCACGAAACCGGTTTAAGCTGGATGTTTGCCTGGCACATTTTGCAGCAGTTTGGTCTGGGGATTGTCATCGGCCTTTCCGGCGGCTATTTGCTACAGCAAATGATCAACCGCATCTCCCTGCCTGCAGGGCTCTATCCGTTGCTGGCCCTGAGCGGCGGGATCCTTATTTTCGGCCTCACTACGGCGATGGACGGCAGCGGTATTCTGGCGGTCTATTTGTGCGGATTCCTGCTGGGCAACCGCCCTATTCGCAACCGCCATGCTATTTTGCAGAACTTTGACGGGCTGGCCTGGCTTGCACAAATCGGCATGTTCCTGGTGCTGGGACTGCTGGTTACGCCATCCGACCTGCTGCCAATTGCCGTTCCGGCGTTGATCCTTTCTGCCTGGATGATTTTCTTTGCCCGCCCGCTGTCGGTCTTTGCCGGACTGCTGCCGTTTCGCGGGTTCAACCTGCGCGAGCGTATTTTTATCAGCTGGGTCGGGTTGCGCGGCGCTGTGCCGATTATCCTTGCCGTGTTCCCGATGATGGCGGGCCTGGATAACTCGCGGTTGTTCTTTAACGTGGCCTTTTTCGTGGTGCTGGTATCGCTGTTATTCCAGGGGACATCTCTGGGCTGGGCGGCCAAAAAAGCCAAAGTGGTGGTTCCGCCTGTCGGCTGGCCGGTCTCCCGCGTGGGGCTGGACATTCACCCGGAAAACCCCTGGGAACAGTTTGTTTATCAACTGAGCGCCGACAAGTGGTGCGTGGGTGCTTCGCTGCGCGATTTGCACATGCCTGCCGAAACGCGAATTGCCGCCCTGTTCCGCGATAATATTCTGCTGCACCCGACCGGCAGCACGCGCCTGCGGGAAGGCGATATTCTCTGCGTTATTGGCCGCGAGCGTGACCTTCCGGCATTAGGGAAGCTGTTCAGCCAGTCACCTCCGGTGGCGCTGGATCAGCGCTTCTTCGGTGATTTTATTCTGGAAGCCAACGCCAAATTTGCCGATGTCGCGCTGATTTACGGTCTGGATGAGGGGCTTGAGTACCGCGATAAGCAGCAGACGCTCGGCGAAATTATCCAGCAACTGCTGGGTGCGGCGCCGGTTGTCGGTGACCAGGTGGAGTTTGCCGGGATGATCTGGACGGTGGCCGAGAAAGAAGATAACGCGGTGCGTAAGGTCGGCGTAAGGCCGATGGACGAGGACGCGGAGTAGTAGGTTTGTGCCGGGTGGCGGCTTCGCCTTACCCGGCCTACATTTGAGTAAAATGTTACACCGTCACAACTGGCACTCTCGGTGCCAGCGCGCACATCAGTTCATACCCGATAGTCCCCGCCGCAGCGGCCACATCATCGATTTTAATCTCATTCCCCCACAGCTCGACAGGCGACCCAATCCCCGCCTGCGGGCAAGTTGTTAAATCAACCGCCAGCATGTCCATCGAAACGGTTCCCACCGTACCGGTGCGAACGCCATCAACCCATACCGGCGTGCCCGATGGTGCAATGCGGGGATAGCCGTCAGCATAACCGCCTGCCACAATCCCGATACGCTGATCGCCTGTCGCACGGTAGCGGCTACCGTAACCGACGGTATCCCCGGCCTTCAGGGTTTGCACGCCAATGATTTCACTGCGCAGGGTCATCACCGGTTTCAGGCCGCTGTTGGCAATATCCTGCCACTGGCCCGACGGAGAAGCACCGTACAGAATAATCCCCGGACGCACCCAGTTATAGTGTGCTTCAGGGTGCCAGAGCGTGGCCGCTGAATTGGAAAGCGAACGCGGGCAATCCAGACCTTCGGCGGCCTGCCCGATACGCGTCATGGCGTCGGCAATACCATCAGGTTTTTCTGCATCGGCGAAGTGCGCCATTAACGTCATTTCACCCACATTTTGCAGGGCGCGGAGCTGCTGCCAGACCGTATGCACCCGCTCAGGCTGGAAGCCCAGGCGGTTCATGCCGCTGTTCATTTTGACGTAGATATCCAGCGGGGCATGTAATTTCGCATTTTGCAGCGCTTTGATTTGCCAGTTACTGTGCACGCTGGTAGTCAGGCGATACTTATCCAGCAGCGGCAGATCGTCGGCATGGAAGAACCCTTCCAGCAGCAGTATCGGCCCTTTCCAGCCGCGCTCGCGCAGTAAAATGGCTTCTTCCAGGTTCAGTAAGGCAAAACCATCCGTGCTGCTGAGCGCGTTCCAGATGCGATCAATACCGTGGCCGTAGGCGTTAGCTTTGACAACCGACCATACACGCGAGCCTGGCGCTGCACGACGAACAATCTGGAGGTTATCCTTCAGCGCCTTCAGATCCAGCTGAGCCAGAATAGGACGGGACATGACAACTCCTTGTTAATTATGCGCGCCGTGCAGGTGCTGTGGGCGCGATGGGGTAAACCCCGATTGATAACGCGCGGCACTTAAATCGTCGAACGGGATCGCCGGTGTACGCCCGGAGATCAGGTCGCTCAACAGCTGGCCTGAACCGCAGGCCATCGTCCAGCCCAGCGTGCCGTGGCCCGTGTTGGTCCACAGATTTTTAAACGGTGTACGCCCAACGATAGGCGTGCCGTCTGGCGTCATAGGGCGCAGCCCGGTCCAGAATGTCGCCTGCTCAACAAAGCCGCCGCGAGGGAACAGATCGCCCACCACCATCTCCAGCGTTTCACGGCGCGGCTGTAACAGCTCGGTGTTAAAGCCCACGATTTCGGCCATACCGCCCACGCGAATACGGTTATCAAAACGGGTGATCGCAATCTTGTAGGTTTCATCAAGAATAGTTGAGACCGGCGCGCCGCTTTCCTCTTTGACCGGAATAGTCAGCGAGTAGCCTTTCAGCGGATAGACCGGAATATCAAGAATGCCTTTCAGCATCGCGGTGGAGTAAGAGCCAAACGCCATAACATAAGCATCGGCTTTAATCACTTCGTCACCGCACTTCACGCCGTAGATGTTTTCACCTTCCGACAGCAGCTTATCGACGGAAGTGTTAAAGCGGAATTTCACTCCTGCCTGTTCGCACATCGCGGCCAGACGCTGAGTAAACAGCTGACAGTCGCCGGTTTCGTCATTCGGCAAACGCAGCCCGCCGGTCAGCTTGTGTGCGACTTCCGCCAGCGCCGGTTCAACCTGCGCCAGCTGACTGGCTTCCAGCAGCTGATACGGCACGCCGGCATCTTCAAGCACGGCGATATCGCGCGTGGCGTTTTCGTACTGCTGCGCGGTACGGAACAGCTGCAAAGTGCCGCCCTGACGGCCTTCATACTCAATGCCGGTAGAGGCACGCAGCGCTTTCAGGCAGTCACGGCTGTATTCCGCCAGGCGAACCATACGACCTTTGTTTTCCATGTAATGACGGGTGTCGCAGTTGCGCAGCATCTGCCACATCCACTTGAGCTGGAATTGCGAGCCATCAAGGCTAATCGCCAGCGGTGCATGGCGCTGGAACATCCATTTGATCGCCTTCAGCGGCACACCCGGAGCGGCCCACGGTGCTGCATAGCCCGGAGAGATCTGTCCCGCATTCGCCGCACTGGTTTCCAGTGCCGGGCCGGGTTCCCTGTCGATAACGGTAACGTCATGTCCTGCCTGACTTAAATACCAGGCGCTGGTTACACCAACGACACCACTTCCCAGTATGACAACACGCATAGCCAACTCCATTATGTGCAAAAGAACAATCTTCTAATTACAGATTGATAACCTAGTTGAAAATATTATTCAACATACGACTTTTTTATGGTGACTTATCTCACATCTTCCCCTGTACACGGGGACAGGGCTTATTTGGGATCTCCTGCTGCGCGGTATTTTTATCCAGCATAAAATATTGCAGACAGCGGCTTTTCACCCGTTTCAAAAACGGGAAATCGCAAAGAAAAAATTTCTGCGCCAGCACGCTTTTGAATGCGTTGTTCTATGCTTGAAAAGAGGCTCTCCAGACAGAGAGAGCACCAACAACGAGGGCGCGCTAATGGCTACTATTGATTCCATATCCAAGGACAGCACACGTCTGAGCGATGGACCCGACTGGACATTTGAGTTGCTGGATGTCTACCTGGCCGAGATAGACCGGGTGGCAAAACTGTATCGCCTGGATACCTACCCCCATCAGATTGAAGTGATTACCTCCGAACAAATGATGGATGCCTACTCAAGCGTTGGGATGCCTATCAACTATCCGCACTGGTCTTTTGGTAAAAAATTCATTGAAACCGAGCGGTTGTACAAACACGGTCAGCAGGGGCTGGCGTATGAAATCGTCATTAACTCCAACCCGTGTATTGCTTATCTGATGGAAGAGAACACCATTACCATGCAGGCGCTGGTGATGGCCCATGCCTGCTATGGGCATAACTCGTTTTTCAAGAATAACTATCTTTTCCGCAGCTGGACGGATGCCAGCTCGATTGTCGATTATTTGATTTTCGCCCGGAAATACATCACCGAATGCGAAGAACGCTATGGGGTAGATGAAGTTGAGAAATTGCTCGACTCCTGCCACGCGCTGATGAACTACGGGGTAGATCGTTACAAACGTCCGCAGAAGATCTCCTTGCAGGAGGAGAAAGCCCGGCAGAAAAGCCGGGAAGAGTATCTGCAAAGCCAGGTGAATATGCTTTGGCGTACCCTGCCGAAACGTGAAGAAGAGAAAACGGTGACGGAGGCGCGCCGTTATCCGTCTGAGCCGCAGGAGAACCTGCTCTACTTTATGGAGAAAAACGCGCCGCTGCTGGAGCCGTGGCAGCGTGAGATCCTGCGCATTGTGCGCAAGGTGAGCCAGTATTTCTATCCGCAAAAACAGACTCAGGTAATGAACGAAGGCTGGGCCACCTTCTGGCACTACACCATCCTTAACCATCTGTACGATGAAGGGAAAGTTACCGAGCGGTTTATGATGGAATTCCTCCACAGCCACACTAACGTGGTATTCCAGCCGCCGTACAACAGCCCGTGGTACAGCGGTATTAACCCGTATGCGCTCGGCTTTGCGATGTTCCAGGACATTAAACGTATTTGCCAGTCACCCACGGAGGAAGACAAATACTGGTTCCCGGATATCGCAGGCTCCGACTGGCTGCAAACGCTGCACTTTGCGATGCGTGACTTTAAAGACGAGAGTTTTATCAGCCAGTTTATGTCGCCGAAGATCATGCGTGACTTCCGCTTCTTTACCGTACTGGATGATGACCGGAATAATTATCTGGAAATTTCCGCAATCCATAACGAAGAGGGATACCGCGAGATCCGCTCCCGCCTCTCTTCCCAGTACAATCTGAGCAACCTCGAACCGAACATCCAGGTGTGGAATGTGGATTTACGCGGCGACCGCTCGCTGACGCTGCGCTACATTCCGCATAACCGCGCGCCGCTGGATAAAGGCCGCAAAGAGGTGCTGAAACATGTGCATCGCCTGTGGGGGTTTGACGTGTTGCTGGAGCAACAAAACGAAGATGGTAGCGTGGAGCTGCTGGAACGCTGCCCGGCACGGTTAAATACGCTGTAGTTTTTTTGCCGGGTGGCGGCTACGCCTTACCCGGCTTACGGGTTTTGTAGGCCCGGTAAGCGAAGCGCCACCGGGCGAAAAAAAACCTCTCGTACGAGAGGTTTTTTATTTTAGCGGCCCTGGATGACCAGGTCGCCTGGCAGCGTTTTCTGCATCCGGTGCCAGATCTCGCCGGAGTCGTGTCCGTAGCGACGCACGGTTTCATAAACCTGATCGTGCATACCCGATGAGCACAGCTCGCTCAGCTTGTGATAGAACCCCAGCGCCAGGCTACGGGCTTCCGGGTTCGCAAAATAGTGACGACCAATACGGGTGTACAACCCTTTCATGCCATTGAGGATCAGGCCGTAAATCGGGTTACCTGATGCGAACGCCAGACCGCGGAATACGTTGTAATCGAGGGTGGCAAAGGCATCGGCATGATCTTCAACCGCTTTGGCGCTTTCCAGCACTTCCAGCGCGTTGTCCGGATGCTGACGGAATGCCGTACGGATAAAGATGGTGGCAATGTTGGTTCGAACGGACAGCAGGTTATCAATCAGCTGCGGCACGCTTTCGTGATCGAGACGCGCGAGCGTTTCAAGAATATTCAGCCCGGACGTTTCCCAGAAGTTGTTCACTTTTGTTGGCTTGCCATGCTGAATCGTCAACCAGCCATCACGCGCCAGTCGCTGAAGAACTTCACGCAACGTGGTACGGGTGACGCCAATCAGTTCAGAGAGTTCGCGTTCAGCAGGAAGAATTGACCCCGCAGGGAAACGATTATTCCAGATGCTTTCAATGATGTACTCTTCCGCGAAACCCGCCGGGCTCTGCGCCTTAATGACCATAGTGAGATTTCCATTACACAGCTTTAGCAAATTGGACTCATCATACCAGAGGCCAGAACCGGCAGGTAGCGCAGCAGCGCGAGAAAAGAGGGATCGGCGTTTCATTTTTGTGAAATTTACAATACGGCCTTATTGCCCTCCCGGGTGTTGAATTTGCGTATACTAATGCTTTGGTTGTCTTGATGGAGAGGGAAATCTGTAGTGGAAATCTCATTTGGGCGCGCACTGTGGCGCAATTTTTTAGGCCAGTCACCTGACTGGTACAAACTGGCACTCCTGGTATTTCTGGTCGTTAACCCCATCATTTTTATCGTCAGTCCCTTTTTTGCCGGGTGGCTGCTGGTGGCAGAGTTCATCTTTACCCTGGCAATGGCGCTGAAATGCTATCCATTATTGCCTGGCGGCTTGCTGGCATTTGAAGCGGTGGTCATCGGTATGACCAGTGCTGAACATGTCAAAGAAGAGCTGGCATCGAATCTTGAAGTGCTTCTGCTGCTAATGTTTATGGTGGCAGGCATCTATTTCATGAAACAGCTTCTGTTGTTTATATTCACGCGCCTGCTGTTAAGCATTCCTTCGAAAATGCTGCTCTCACTCGCCTTCTGCCTTGCCGCAGCCTTCCTGTCTGCGTTTCTCGATGCCTTAACGGTGGTCGCGGTAGTGATAAGCGTGGCGGTCGGTTTTTACGGTATTTACCATCGGGTTGCCTCATCCCGCCAGGGCGATGACCTCCAGGACGACAGCCACATCGACGCACATAATCGTGCGGTGCTGGAGCAGTTCCGCGCTTTCCTGCGCAGCCTGATGATGCACGCCGGTGTCGGTACCGCGTTGGGCGGTGTAATGACCATGGTCGGTGAACCGCAAAACCTGATCATCGCGAAAGCTGCAGGCTGGCATTTCGGCGAGTTCTTCCTGCGCATGGCGCCTGTCAGCGTACCGGTGCTTTTCTGCGGCCTGGCCACCTGCATTCTGGTCGAGAAGTTCAGCGTCTTCGGTTACGGAGCCAAACTCCCGGAGCCGGTACTCCAGGAGTTACGCAAATTTGACCAGCAAAGTCGTAGCCAGCGCACCCGGCAGGAAAGCTTGCGCCTTATCGCCCAGGGGATTATCGGCGTCTGGCTTATCGCCGCACTGGCGTTCCATCTCGCGGAAGTGGGCTTAATCGGCCTGTCGGTGATTATTCTGGCCACGTCGTTTACCGGCGTGACAGACGAACATGCTATCGGCAAAGCGTTTACCGAAGCCCTGCCGTTTACCGCACTGCTGGCGGTATTTTTCGCGGTTGTAGCGGTCATTATTGACCAGCAGCTGTTCTCGCCGATCATCGCCTTTGTGCTCAAGGCTGCTCCTGATTCGCAGCTTACGCTCTTCTACCTGTTTAACGGCCTGTTGTCGTCTATTTCGGATAACGTCTTTGTCGGCACCGTGTATATCAATGAAGCAAAAGCCGCGATGGAACATGGCGCTATCAGCGCCGGGCAGTTTGAGCTTCTGGCGGTCGCCATTAATACCGGGACGAATTTGCCCTCGGTTGCAACGCCAAACGGACAGGCGGCCTTTTTATTCCTGCTGACGTCTGCCCTCGCCCCACTCATACGACTTTCTTATGGAAGAATGGTATGGATGGCGCTGCCTTACACGCTGGTGCTGACGCTCGTGGGATTGCTTTGCGTCAAAATTACCCTCATTCCCTATACGCACTGGTTGCTACAAGCAGGTATACTTGCGGCGCAGTAAATCAGGCATATCGGGCAGTTCGCTGCCCGTTTGCGTTTTCGCATGATAAACATCCGATTACGCTTTAATTCGCAAGGCACAGGTGGCGCAGGAAACGAATTCGTTTACACTGCGCTTTCCAAGCATGTTCCAGGGAAATGATTATGTTGAGATTTTTAAACCAGTGCTCTCGCGGTCGCGGAGCGTGGTTGTTGATGGCCCTGACCGCCTTTGCGCTGGAAATGGTCGCTCTGTGGTTCCAGCATGTTATGGGGCTTAAGCCTTGTGTGCTGTGTATCTACGAGCGTTGCGCACTGTTCGGCATTATGGGTGCGGGTCTGGTTGGGGCTATTGCGCCAAAATCCCCGCTTCGCTATGCCGGCCTCGCCATCTGGATTTACAGCGCCTGGAAAGGCATTGAGCTGTCCTGGCAGCACACTATGATGCAGCTGCATCCGTCACCGTTTATGACCTGTGATTTTGCCGCCCGCTTCCCGAGCTGGCTGCCGCTGGATAAATGGCTGCCGCAGGTGTTCGTGGCATCCGGTGACTGTTCTGTGCGTCAGTGGGAGTTCCTGACGCTGGAGATGCCTCAGTGGCTGGTAGGGATTTTTGTTGCTTACTTCGTGGTAGCGCTGCTGGTACTGATTGCTCAGCCGTTCAAACCGAAGAAACGTGATTTGTTTGGGCGCTAATTTGCCCGGCGGCGCTTCGCTTGCACAGCAGCGCACATAAAAAAACCCGCTTCGGCGGGTTTTTTCGTATCAACGGTTGGGATGATTCATGATGTGGTCTTCCCAGTCCCGCACCTCTGACTCTTTCACCGCAATATGGCGCACGGAAATACGCTCGCCGTGCATCGCCGCTTTCGACCCCGTCAGCAACGGATGCCACGTCGGCAGGTCCTGACCTTCCGCCAGCAGGCGATAAGCGCAGGTATGCGGCAGCCATTCGAAGGTTGGCAGGTTATCGCGGGTTAACTTGATGCAGTCCGGCTCAAACTCGAAGCGACGCTCATAGTTGCGGCACTGGCAGGTTTTAATGTTCAGCTGTTTGCAGGCAACGTTGGTGAAATAGATCTCGTCTGAGTCTTCATCCATCAGCTTATGCAGGCAGCACTGCCCGCAGCCATCACACAACGATTCCCACTCCTCGTCGGTCATTTCGTCGAGAGTTTTGCTTTGCCAGAAAGGGATGTCGTTCATCAGGATGTCCACACGTCAAAAGAAAGCGCACCTTATAACGAGTCTGGCACGTTGATGCAAGTTTTGCCGCCCGAAGAAGGCGGCAAGTTGCTTTTACAGCACGCGGGTTTTCAGCGACTGGCCGTTAAAACTCACTTCCAGTTCGTCACCGCTGTTGAGCGGGCCAACACCTTCTGGCGTACCGGTCAGGATCACATCACCCGGTTTCAGGGTGAAGAAACGGCTCATATAGGCAATCAGCGGCAGGATCTTGTGGATCATATCGGCAGTGGTGCCCTGCTGGCGGAATTCACCGTTAACCTTCAGGTAAAGCGGCGTATCCTGCGGGTCAGCAGTGAACTCGCCCACTGGCACAAAACCGGAGATCGGGCAGGAATTATCAAACCCTTTGGCCTTTTCCCACGGCTGCCCGGCTTTTTTCATTTTGCCCTGCACATCACGCAGGGTAAGGTCCAGCGCGACGCCGTACCCAGCAATCGCTTTTTGCACGTGCTCTTCAGAGGCCTGACGCAGGGTTGCGCCAATCAGTACGGCCAGCTCCACTTCGTGATGAACCGAACCTAACCCCTGTGGCAACGCCAGCGGCTGGCGAATGTCACAAAGCGCAGTTTCCGGTTTAATGAACAGCACCGGCTCTTCTGGCGTGGCACTGCCCATTTCCTGAATGTGTTTCGCATAATTGCTGCCAACGCAGACAACTTTGCTGACGGGATAATCCAGTAATGCACCTTGCCAGTTATGATGTTGATACATTTACGACCCCTAAACGGTTGATGTGTTGTTCCCGGGCCTACCCGGGACTATTTCTTTCCGTTCACCTCAAGATGCTGTTTTAATAAATTCTCGGGTGGTGGCGGAAGCTGTAAATAATAGCCCTGTTCAGCTAATGCGGATTTCACTTTTTCCAGATCGGCATTAACCAGTTTCTTGCGCCCATCCAGCGGCAACAGCATCGCCAGCTGCGGACGGCCAAAGCTTTTCATTAATTCTTCAGGCACGCGGGAGAAATCGTCTTTCTTTTCGACATAAAGGTAGGTCTGGTCGCGGCTGGTACTTCTGTAGATCACACAAAACATGTTTTTACTCTGAATTCTCGGGTGGTTGCTTGCCTCAATATACTCCTGACTATAACATGCCTGATACTCTTCGGAATATCGCAACGACTGCGTTGTGGTTAATAGCAAATTGAGTAAGGCCAGGATGTCAAACACGCCCATCGAGCTTAAAGGCAGTAGCTTCACCTTATCAGTGGTTCATTTGCATGATGCAAAACCCGAGGTTATTCGTCAGGCGTTAGAAGACAAAATCGCGCAGGCTCCCGCTTTTCTGAAGCACGCCCCCGTCGTCGTCAATGTCAGTGGTCTTGATGCCCCGGTTAACTGGAAACTTCTCCAGCAGGCAGTGTCATCGACCGGGCTGCGCATTGTCGGCATCAGCGGTTGCAAAGACGCCGAACTGAAAGCCGAGATTGACCGCGCTGGGCTGCCCATTCTGACAGAAGGCAAAGAAAAAGCCCCACGTCCGGCACCTGTTGCCGAGCAAACACCCCCGCCGGCGGTGCAGAATGTTACACCTGTCACAAAAACGCGATTGATTGATGTGCCGGTTCGTTCCGGTCAGCGGATTTATGCACCAAACTGTGATCTGATTGTTACAAGTCACGTCAGCGCCGGTGCAGAACTCATTGCGGATGGCAATATTCACGTCTACGGTATGATGCGTGGGCGTGCGCTTGCAGGTGCAAGTGGCGATCGGGATGCACAAATATTTTGTACTCACCTGACGGCGGAACTGGTTTCCATCGCAGGTGAATATTGGCTGAGCGACAAGATCCCAGCCGAATTTTATGGCAAAGCGGCTCGTCTGCGACTGGCAGACGACGCGTTGACCGTTCAACCGTTGAATTGATCCCTTTTTAACAAGGAATTTCTATGGCACGCATTATTGTTGTTACTTCGGGTAAAGGAGGCGTTGGCAAGACCACCTCCAGCGCGGCCATCGCTACTGGTTTGGCCCAGAAGGGAAAGAAAACCGTCGTTATCGATTTCGATATCGGCCTGCGTAACCTGGACCTGATCATGGGTTGTGAGCGTCGTGTGGTGTATGACTTTGTGAACGTCATTCAGGGCGATGCCACGCTGAACCAGGCGCTGATTAAAGATAAGCGCACCGAGAATCTCTATATTCTCCCGGCCTCTCAGACACGTGATAAAGATGCCCTGACCCGCGAAGGCGTGGAAAAGGTGCTCGACGATCTGAAAAAGATGGAGTTCGACTTTGTGGTCTGTGATTCCCCTGCCGGTATCGAAACAGGTGCACTGATGGCGCTCTACTTCGCTGATGAAGCGATCATCACCACTAACCCTGAAGTGTCGTCCGTGCGTGACTCTGACCGTATTCTGGGTATCCTCGCCTCTAAATCCCGCCGTGCGGAAAATGGCCAGGACCCAATCAAAGAGCACCTGCTGCTGACCCGTTACAACCCAGGTCGCGTGAACAAAGGTGACATGCTGAGCATGGAAGACGTGCTGGAGATCCTGCGCATCAAGCTGGTGGGTGTTATCCCGGAAGATCAGTCCGTGTTACGCGCCTCTAACCAGGGTGAGCCGGTTATTCTGGATACGATGGCAGACGCAGGTAAAGCTTACGCCGATACCGTTGATCGTCTGCTGGGAGAAGAACGTCCTTTCCGCTTCATTGAAGAAGAGAAGAAAGGTTTCCTCAAACGCCTGTTCGGAGGATAAGTTATGGCATTACTGGACTTTTTTCTCTCGCGGAAAAAAAGCACCGCCAACATCGCTAAAGAGCGTCTGCAAATCATCGTTGCGGAGCGTCGTCGTAGTGACGCCGAGCCACATTACCTGCCGCAGCTGCGCAAGGACATCCTGGAAGTGATCTGTAAGTATGTGCAGATTGACCCGGAAATGGTCACCGTACAGCTGGAACAAAAAGACGGGGATATTTCGATTCTGGAGCTGAACGTTACGCTTCCGGAAGCGGAAGAATCACGCTAATCGTTTGTGATTTTGTAGGCCGGGCAAGCGTTCCGCCGCCCGGCAATCCCCCGGTGGCGCTGCGCTTACCGGGGCTACAGTTTCTTAACGCGGGTAGGATTCGAGCAATTTATTCAGACGTTCAGCCATCAGTTCCCCGCGCCAGCCTGCCATCATTTCCGGCAATCCATTCTGTGTTTTCAGCTTCCAGTGCCAGTTCAGCAACTGATTAATCTGACGACGCGACGCCAGCAATTCAGCGCCCAGTTTGCTCTCAGTTGCCACTTCCTGCACCAGAGCCTTAATGTCTTTAAACGCTTTGCGGTAACCCGGCATGTCCATCAGGTTCAGCAGCGGCTCTGGCAGCGCGTCATCCGGCGTTTGCTGGGCTTTTTCCACCAGCGCCAGCAGGGTTTTACCGTGGAAACGGATCTCGCTCCCGGAAAGGCCAATGCTGTCCAGCTCACCCATGCTGCCCGGCATATAACGTGCAACCGCCCAGAGATGTTCTTCACGAACCACAAAATTAACGGCCAGATCGCGCTCGCGCGCTTTACGCAGGCGCCAGTCGGCCAGCAACTGCAAACAGGCCAGCTGACGCGTACGCAGCTGCCACGCGTTGCTGATGTCACGCCAGGCCTCTTTCGGATCAACCACTTCCTGACGACGCTGTTGCGTCATACGACACTCGTCCAGCGCCGCAGGCAACCAGCCAGACGCTTCGGCTTCTTTCATCAGCTGGCCGGCAATCGGTAGCAGATAAAACACGTCTGCCGCAGCATATTCCAGCTGACGTTCGGTTAAGGGACGCGCCAGCCAGTCGGTACGGGATTCGCTTTTATCCAGTGCGATCCCCGTGTACTCCTCAACCATGGCCGCGAAGCCCCATGAGAGCGGACGATTGCTGAATGCCGCCAGGATCTGCGTATCAATCAGAGGTTGTGGCATGATGCCAAAGGTGTTGAGAAACACTTCCAGATCTTCACTGCCGGCGTGCAGGTATTTGGTGACGCCAGTATCCAGCAGCAGCTCTCGCATTGGCGACCAGTCGGTAATACCAAGAGGATCGATAAGTGAAACATGTTTACCGTCGTACATCTGAATCAAACCCAGCTGCGGGTAGTACGTTCGGGTGCGGACAAACTCGGTATCCAGCGCGATGGCGGGAAAATCACGCGTAACCTCGCACAGCGAAGCCAGCTCGTCGTTGGTGGTGATCATCTGGTAATTCAAAACGGTTTCTCTTTTGTTTGCGCCCATAAAAAACGCCGGCTAAACCGGCGTCTGGGCGATTAGCGTGAAGCTCATGCCTTATTGTCCACTTTGGCACGGGCTTCGTCACGTAATTCTCGTCGTAATATCTTCCCGACGTTGGATTTTGGCAGTTCATCGCGAAACTCAACCAGCTTCGGCACTTTATAGCCCGTCAACTGACGGCGGCAGAAGGTGATAAGTTCCTCTTCACTAAGCGAAGCATCTTTTTTGACCACAAAAATCTTCACCGCTTCGCCGCTGCTGCCGGAAGGGACACCCACAGCCGCTACTTCCTGCACGCCAGAGTGCTGCATGACCACGTCTTCAATTTCGTTCGGATAAACGTTAAAGCCGGACACCAGGATCATGTCTTTCTTACGGTCAACGATGCGCAGGAAGCCCTCTTCATCCATTACGGCAATATCACCGGTGTGCAGCCAGCCATCTTTGATGATTTCGTCGGTCGCATCGGGACGCTGCCAGTAGCCCAGCATCACCTGCGGGCCTTTCACGCACAGCTCGCCCGGCTCGCCCGGCGCGACTTCGTTATCGTTATCGTCGACCAGTTTGGCCTCGGTGGAAGGGACCGGCAGACCAATGCTGCCACTGTGGTAGTCGATATCGTGCGGGTTTACGCTGACCAGCGGTGCACATTCGGTCAGGCCGTAACCTTCCAGAAGATACTGTCCGGTGAGTTTCACCCAGCGCTCGGCCACCGCCTGCTGAACCGGCATCCCGCCGCCGGCAGAGAGATGCAGCGTTGAGAAATCGAGCTGCTGGAACTCTTTGTTATTCAGCAGCGCGTTAAACAGGGTGTTTACCCCGGTCATGGCGGTGAACGGGTATTTCGCCAGCTCTTTCACCAGCCCCGGAATATCCCGCGGGTTAGTAATCAGTACGTTCTGACCGCCGAGTTCAATAAACAGCAGGCAGTTCATGGTCAGCGCGAAAATGTGATACAGCGGCAGCGCGGTGATCACCAGCTCTTTACCCGGATGCAGCAGCGGCCCGTAGGTCGCATTAACCTGCTCGAGGTTCGCCAGCATATTGCGGTGGGTCAGCATCGCCCCTTTGGCCACGCCGGTGGTGCCGCCGGTGTATTGCAGGAAGGCCAGGTCTTCTGCAACCACTTCCGGCTTCACGTACTGCATCCGGTAGCCAGCATGAAGTGCACGGCGGAAAGAGATGGCATCCGGCAGGTGGTATTTTGGCACCAGACGCTTGACGTATTTGACGACAAAGTTAACCAGCGTGCCTTTGGCGGTGGAGAGTTGATCCCCCATGCGCGTCAGAATGACGTGTTTCACCTGGGTTTTGTCGACCACTTTTTCCAGCGTATGGGCAAAGTTGGACACAATCACAATCGCGGCCGCGCCGCTGTCGTTCAGTTGGTGCTCCAGCTCGCGCGGGGTATACAGCGGGTTGACGTTGACGACAATCATCCCGGCACGCAGGATACCAAACAGCGCCACCGGGTATTGCAGCAGGTTTGGCATCATCAGCGCGACGCGGTCCCCTTTTTGCAGCCCAAGCCCTTCCTGAAGATAGGCCGCAAACGCGCGGCTACGCTCCTCAAGCTTACGGAACGTCATTACCTCACCCATATTCACAAATGCGGGCTGGTCCGCGTAGCGCCTTACCGAGTGCTCAAATAATTCCACCAGGGATTGATAACGGTCAGGATTGATCTCCGCGGGGACATCTGCGGGATAACGGTTAAGCCAAACCTTCTTCAATGCATCACCTCTGAAATGAGTGTTCGTCGTCATCACAACCCCGATAATAAACAGTTTGTTAACATTATATTAACTCAGCGTACCAGTTTATTAATTGTTCAGATTTAAGGTTGCGAAGCGCGTCACTCTTTTTTTTCGTTTTATCCGTAAAAAAACAGAGACAGCGGCTGAGCCGCTGTCTCTTTCCTATTAATAACAGTTAGTTACTCGGTTACAACGGTCTGAACATGCGCCGGACCTGGGTTATACCAGCCCCATCCCGGATAGCCGTAACGGTATGGATGTGGGCCCCACATCCACGGGTCGATAGGCTGTGGTGGCATAATCACCTGCTGCTCAAGCCGCCAGCGTTTATAACCGTTGACCTGCATGGTCATGAATTTATACGGCGTACTGCCGATTTTGCCCTCTACCGTGCCGGTAATGGGGCCGACAACGGTCACCAGCTGTCCGCGGAAATCAACCGGGTCGAGGAAGCCGCTGACGTCAGCATAGATACGCCCGCGCGAGGCTTCGCCCAGGACCGGCCTTGCGCCGCTATCCAGAGGGACGGTGGCGATCTCCAGGCGGGTTTTCCCCTGCTGGTTTAAGACCTCAACCACCTTGCCGCCAAAACGCGCTTCCTGGCCAACGTAGAGCTCAGGCGCATTCATCACGCGCACCAGATCCTGCTGTGGCGTTGGGCTTGTTCCCTTGATCGCATCAGGAACGGTAACGCACCCGCTCAGCGCTGCGGCAACAATACCCGCCATCATCAGACGTACTACTTTAGTTTGAACCGCCATGGTGCGACTCCTTTTTCTCAGTTCCTGTTACTGAGATTCACTCGCGGCCCGGAAGTTTCTTCCACGCAACGGTGTTTCGCAAATAAACTGGTTCAGCTTGTTCAACTGCAACGGTTTTTCCTGCGCCGAGCAGCTGACAGGCGATAGGTAACATGTCTTCCGCGGCAGGCAGAAGCATGTTGCCGTCTACCAGCGTCACGCCGGTATCGTTCGCCATTTCCGGCCATGCTGGCCAGCCGGTCCCCACTGTCGCCCATTCGCCTGAGAGCTGTAGCAGACGTTCGGTTACGGCTTCCGGTTTAAGTACCGCTTCCGTCTCTTCACCGTGCCAGACGCCGTTTTCGTCGCGGGTATATTCCGCCCAGTAAACTTCGCCCATACGTGCGTCAATGGCCGCCAGCACGCGGGTTGCACCGGTCATGCGCCATGCGCCCTGCGCCATGGTTGCCAGTGTAGAAACACCGATCATCGGCAGTTCTGCGCCCAGGGCAAGCCCCTGCGCAATGCCGATACCAATACGTACGCCCGTAAAACTGCCCGGGCCCCGGCCGTAGGCCAGCGCATCAAGGTCGGTTAAGGCGGTGTTGCCCTGGGTGAGGATCTCTTTTACCAGCGGCAGGATCCGTTGGGTATGTTCTCGTGGGCACTCTTCGAAATGAGCACAGATAGCACCGTCGTTCCACAGGGCAACAGAACAGGCCTCTGTGGCGGTATCAATAGCCAGAATTCGCATGAGTCGTCGCGCTCTCGCAGTGGTCAGTCACAAAATGGCGCGCATTTTAGCACACCCCGGAGCAAATTACTCCGCCGTTGGGTTCGCGAGGAACCGAACCGCGCGTTTAATGTCCCGCGTGCGCGGCGCGGGCGGCAGGCTCGCCAGGAAAGTGGCACCATACGGACGCATCACCAGGCGGTTGTCGCAGATAACCAGCACGCCACGGTCGGTGACATCGCGAATAAGACGCCCTACCCCTTGCTTCAGGGTAATCACCGCATCAGGCAGTTGCACTTCGTCAAAGGGATCGCCGCCGCGCAGACGGCAGTCTTCCATGCGCGCTTTCAGTAACGGGTCGTCCGGCGAGGTGAACGGCAGTTTATCGATGATCACCAGCGATAGCGCATCACCGCGCACATCTACCCCTTCCCAGAAACTGCTGGTCGCCACCAGCAGGGCATTACCGGCGCTGACAAACTGTTGCAACAGTTGCCCTTTGCTGGTTTCGCCCTGCAGCAGAACCGGCAGCGTCATGGTGGCGCGGAACTGCTCGGCAAGGTCACGCATCATGGCGTGAGAGGTGCAGAGCATAAAGCAGCGGCCGTTGTTGGCCTCAATCATCGGTTTTAACATCGCCGCCAGATGGCGCGCCGCGCCCGGCTGGTTCGGCAGCGGCAGATTACGGGGAACGCAGAGCAGCGCCTGTTTTTCGTAATCGAACGGGCTTGGCAGCAGCAGGGATTCGGCCTGCTCAATCCCCAGGCGTTCGGTGAAGTGGTGCAAATCGTCATTTACCGACAGCGTTGCCGAGGTGAAAATCCAGCTCCCCGGTTTTTGCGCCATCACCTCTTTGAACTTATCCGCCACGGTCAGCGGCGTGAGCGCCAGCGTGAAATGCCGTGAGGTGCACTCATACCAGTAGCTGAAGCCCGGCTGGTTAATCTCTTTCAGCCGTTTGAGCCGCCCGCGATACAGCGTGGCGCGTTCAAACGCCGCATCTAACAGCGCGGAGCGTCCAAGCGAGAGTTTCGCCACGTCGTAGCAGAGTTCCAGGGCATCATCGAGCAGCAGCAGCGCGCGCTGGATATTTTTGTCCGCCAGCAGTTCACGCAGGTTACCGCGATAACCCGGCTCCCCAAGCTGTAAGCGGAAATCCTGCGCGCTTTGCGCCAGCCGGTCAGCGCACTTCTGCAGCTGTTGGGTGTCTTTCAATTCTGTGCGATAGGCAATGGTGAAATCTTTCGCCAGGTCCTGAAGCTGGCGGCTAGAGAGCGACTGACCGAAATACTGGCTGGCGATATCCGGGAGCTGGTGCGCTTCATCGAAGATCATCACGTCAGCCTCGGGGATCAGCTCGCCGAAACCGCTGTCTTTGACCACCATATCAGCAAGAAACAGGTGATGGTTTACCACCACGACGTCGGCGTCCATTGCAGTTTTGCGGGCTTTAACCACAAAGCAGTCTTTGTACAGCGGGCAGTCGCTGCCAAGGCAGTTGTCGTTGGTGCTGGTCACCAGCGGCCAGGCAGGAGAGTCTTCCGGCACGCTCGCGCAGGTGCTGATGTCCCCCTCTTCGGTCTGGTTCGCCCATGACCGAAGGATAATGACGTCGCTCAGCGTCTGTACCGGCAGATCGCCACCCGCCAGCGCCTGCTGTTCGAGACGCTCAAGGCAAAGGTAGTTAGAACGCCCCTTCAGCAGAGCCAGACGCCCTTTGTATTTCAGCGCTTTCGCCACCGTGGGCAAATCGCGGCTGTAGAGCTGATCCTGCAGCGCCTTCGATCCGGTGGAGATAATCACCTTCTTCTTCGCGCGCAGCGCCGGAGCAAGGTAAGCATAGGTTTTACCCGTGCCGGTTCCGGCTTCGACCACCAGCGGCTGAGCCTTATCGATAGCGTGCGCAACGGCGTGCGCCATCTGTCGCTGCGGCTCGCGCGGTTTAAAACCGGGGATAGCCTGCGCTAATTGACCTTCAGGGGAAAAATCGTCTGCCACGGTGCTCTCTCACTGTATTTTTGCACAGGGATTATGTCAGCCCATCCTTTCATGTGCCACCCCAAATAGTGACGACAGATGCACAATATGGCAGTCTTGCCGCCTGATACGAAAAATAACGAGGAAACGTTTATGACAATTGTGCGCATTGATGCCGAAGCACGCTGGTCTGATGTGGTTATCCATAACCAGACGCTGTACTACACCGGCGTGCCGGCAAACCTGGATGCCGATGCCTTCGAACAGACGGCCAACACCCTGGCACAGATTGACGCGATACTGGAAAAACAGGGCAGCGACAAATCCCGCATTCTGGATGCGACCATTTTCCTTGCCAGTAAAGATGACTTCGCGGCGATGAACAAAGCCTGGGATGCGTGGGTAGTGGCGGGTCACGCGCCTGTACGTTGCACCGTACAGGCCACGCTAATGAAACCGGAATATAAGGTAGAGATTAAGATCATCGCGGCGGTCTGAGCCCGATTACTCTTCGTCTTCATCCTCGAAACGCGCCACGATCCGCTCGCCGGTATGGGTGGCGCGAAGTTCATCTGCCACCTGTGCGATAGCCTGGCCGCTGCTCATCCCCTGGGACATCAGCTCCTGGATTTGCTCAACCGCTTTCTGCTGCTGCTCATGGCTCAGAGAAGGTAAACCTGCAAACATCGTCAACTCCTGCTAAATTGTCTGCGCTAATTATTTCACGCTGCCCGGTTGTTTGCCACACATGAAGATGCGCTTTCCCACTGTCATAACTTTACCCTGGCGTTCAGACGCCGCTGAATTCTGGTTTGCACGCCTGAGCCACCTCCCTTTTGCGATGCTGCTGCATTCCGGCCATGCGGATCACCCCTATAGCCGTTTTGATATTCTGGTGGCCGACCCGCTGAAAACGCTGACGACCAGTGACCTGCCGTTAACGGACGATCCGCTGATGCAGCTTCAGCAAGAAATTAACGCGCTGGGTTTATCTGCCACGCCCAACCCGGACCTCCCCTTTCAGGGAGGCGCACTGGGCCTGTTTGGCTACGATTTAGGTCGCCGTTTCGAAACGCTGCCCGAGATTGCACAGGCGGATATTCCCCTGCCAGACATGGCCGTAGGGCTGTATGACTGGGCGTTAATTGTTGATCACCAGAAAAAAACGGTTTCACTTCTTAGCCATGGTGAGGCTCATGCGCGTCTTGCCTGGCTTGAGGATCAGCAGCCTGCACCGGCGGAGACATTCAGGCTGACCTCAAAGTGGCGTTCGAACATGACCGAACAGGAATACGCGGATAAATTCTCCCGTGTTCAGGCCTATCTGCAAAGTGGCGACTGTTATCAGGTTAACCTGGCGCAGCGATTCCAGGCGACGTATCAGGGGGGTGAGTGGCAAGCGTTTACTCGTCTGAATGCCAGCAATAAGGCGCCGTTCAGCGCATTCCTGCGCCTGGAGCATGGCGCTATCTTAAGCCTGTCGCCGGAGCGCTTTATTCATCTGGCTGAAGGGACCATTCAGACCCGGCCAATTAAAGGTACGCTGCCGCGTCTGGCCGACCCTGTCGCCGACCGTCAGCAGGCAGAAAAACTCGCTGCTTCCCCGAAAGACCGGTCGGAGAACCTGATGATTGTGGATTTGATGCGTAACGATATTGGCCGGGTTGCGGAACCAGGCAGCGTGCGCGTACCTGAGCTGTTTGTGGTCGAACCCTTCCCGGCCGTACATCATCTGGTCAGTACCATTACCGCTCGCCTGCCGGGCTCGCGCACCGCCTGCGACCTGCTGCGTGCTGCCTTTCCGGGTGGCTCTATTACCGGTGCGCCAAAAGTGCGAGCGATGGAAATTATCGACGAACTGGAGCCCCACCGTCGCAATGCCTGGTGCGGCAGTATTGGCTATGTGAGCCTGTGCGGCACAATGGACACCAGCATTACCATTCGCACCCTCACGGCCTGCGACGGAGCGCTGTACTGCTCCGCCGGAGGAGGCATTGTTGCCGACAGCCAGGTTGAGGCGGAATATCAGGAAACCTTTGATAAAGTTAACCGTATCCTGAAACAACTGGAGAACTAACGGGTGGAGAACGATAACCTGACGCTGGATGATTTTTTGTCACGCTTTCAGCTTTTGCGTCCACAGACGCACCGCGAAACCCTGAATAACCGCCAGGCCGCCGTGCTGATCCCGGTGGTGCGGCGCGAGCACCCCGGATTATTGCTCACTCAGCGCTCACCGCACTTACGTAAGCACGCCGGCCAGGTTGCGTTTCCGGGCGGTGCGGTGGACAGCACCGATGCATCGCTAATTGCCGCGGCGCTGCGTGAAGCACAGGAAGAGGTCGCCATCCCGCCAGAGTCAGTGGAAATCATTGGCGTTTTGCCGCCGGTGGACAGCGTAACGGGTTTTCAGGTCACACCGGTGGTGGGCATTATTCCACCCGACCTTCAGTATCACGCCAGCGTGGATGAAGTCTCTGCGGTATTTGAAATGCCGCTGGAAGAGGCCCTTCGACTTGGTCGCTATCATCCTCTGGATATTCAGCGTCGTGGACATGCTCACCGTGTGTGGCTCTCCTGGTATCAGCATTATTTTGTCTGGGGCATGACGGCGGGCATCATTCGTGAGCTGGCGCTGCAAATCGGCCTGAAGCCTTGACTATACTTTACATTCCACCCTTTTCTGCCAGGTTTGCGATCGCTGTCGCGCTATTAGCAAAACAGGTGTTATCCATTAGTTTAATTCATGTGAATAGTTAAGCCGAGGCCAGTGTTCCCTCTTACACTATGCGCAGTTATAACATCGTTACTGGAAACCCGGTAACCCTGTCAGGAGTGTGAAAGTGATTAGTATATTCGACATGTTCAAAGTGGGAATCGGTCCTTCTTCTTCCCATACTGTAGGGCCGATGAAGGCCGGTAAACAGTTCGTCGATGACCTGGTCGAAAAAGGATTACTGGAAAGCGTTACCCGTGTTGCCGTGGATGTCTACGGCTCGCTGTCTTTGACGGGTAAAGGCCACCACACCGATATCGCCATTATTATGGGTCTGGCGGGCAATATGCCGGACACCGTTGATATTGATGCCATCCCGGCATTCATCCGCGACGTGGAAACGCGCGGTCGCCTGCTGCTGGCAAACGGCCAGCACGAAGTGGATTTCCCTCATGATGACGGAATGCGTTTTCGCAGCGACAACCTGCCGCTGCATGAAAATGGCATGACCATCCACGCGTGGAACGGCGAAAAAGAGATTTACAGCAAAACGTATTACTCCATTGGCGGTGGCTTCATCGTTGATGAAGAGCATTTTGGCAAAGACAGCGCTGGCGACGTCAGCGTGCCGTATCCGTTCAAGTCTGCCACCGAGATGCTGGCGTATTGCAAAGAGACGGGGCTGTCGCTCTCCGGCATGGTGATGCAGAACGAACTGGCGCTGCACAGCAAGAAAGAGATTGAAGACTACTTTGCTAACGTGTGGCAAACCATGCGTGCCTGTATCGACCGTGGTATGAATACCGAAGGCGTGCTGCCTGGCCCACTGCGCGTGCCGCGCCGTGCCTCTGCACTGCGCCGGATGCTTGTCACAACTGATAAGTTCTCCAATGACCCGATGAATGTGGTCGACTGGGTGAACATGTTTGCCCTGGCGGTAAACGAAGAAAACGCCGCAGGTGGCCGTGTTGTTACAGCACCAACCAACGGCGCGTGCGGTATTGTTCCGGCGGTGCTGGCCTATTACGACCACTTTATTGAATCTGTCAGCCCGGATATTTATATCCGTTACTTCCTGGCGGCAGGTGCGATTGGCGCGCTGTACAAAATGAACGCCTCAATCTCTGGCGCTGAAGTGGGTTGCCAGGGTGAAGTCGGCGTGGCCTGTTCTATGGCCGCAGCCGGTCTTGCGGAACTGCTGGGCGCAAGCCCTGAGCAGGTATGTGTTGCTGCCGAAATCGGTATGGAGCATAACCTCGGTCTGACCTGTGACCCGGTCGCAGGACAGGTGCAGGTGCCGTGCATCGAGCGTAACGCAATCGCATCCGTGAAAGCGATCAATGCGTCTCGCATGGCGATGCGCCGTACCAGCGAACCACGCGTATCGCTGGATAAGGTTATCGAAACCATGTACGAAACCGGTAAAGACATGAACGCCAAATATCGCGAAACCTCGCGTGGCGGGCTGGCCATTAAGGTACAGTGCGACTAATACCTCGCTCTCGCCCATCTGCAACGGATGGGCGAATTTTCCCCTTCTTTCTCGTCGCCTTACCATTTCCCCACTACACTATCTCTGTTGCTTCTGGCTTTTGGTGCTGGTGGCGTATCAGGCGACCGTTTTATGCAGACTGCACAAACGATCATAAAAAACTACCGCCGAAAACGCGTTATCGTCAGTGTCACGGTCGCGCTTCTTACGCTCATCCTAACGCTGGGAATTCGGTTTATTTCACAGCGCAATTTAAATAGAGAACAGATCCGCGACTTTACCAGCCACACCGTTAATTCAATGGATAAGGTTTTACTTTCGTTAGAAAACCATCGCGGGGTGCTGCAATCGCTGGTCGGGCAGCCCTGCACGCAAGCTCACCTTGTGCTGCGAAAACAGGCCGCCATTTTGCAAACCGTCCGCTCCATCGCCCTGGTCAAGGATGGTGTCCTGTACTGTTCGAGTATCTTTGGCACGCGGGACGTTCTGGTGCGCGAGATACAGCCCACGTTACCCGCTAACGCCCCCCGGCTCATTTTATCGACCGACCAGTGGCTGCTGAAAGGCAGCCCAATCCTCATCCAGTGGTATCCCGTTTCACAAAGCGGCGAAGATGGGGTGATGGAGGTTGTTAACATTGATCTCCTCACCCGAATGATGCTGGAGCCGCAACCCCCGCTGATTACTGACGTTGTCCTGACCGTGGGCAACAATTTCCTGCGCTACGGGCAAGAGGTGACGGATACCCTGACCTTTGATGATGGCGATTCGCTCCTGCACAAAGCGTCATCACGCTATCCCTTCAGCATTACGGTAAGTGGCCCCGGCCCCGGAAAACTGGCGCTGAAAAACCTGCCAACTCAGTTACCGCTGGCGCTCATGCTCAGCCTGCTGCTGGGCTATGTCGCCTGGCTTGCCACGGCCAGGCGAATGAGTTTCACGTGGGAAATTAACATGGGGCTGGCGACACGCGAATTTGAACTCTTCTGTCAGCCGCTGGTGAATGCCCGAACGCAGAAATGCGTTGGCGTTGAAATTTTACTGCGCTGGAATAACCCGCGTCAGGGCTGGATTTCCCCCGAAGTGTTTATCCCTCTGGCAGAAGAGCACAACCTGATCGTCCCGCTCACCCGCTATGTTATTTCCGAAACGGTTCGCCAGATTGGTTTTTTTCCTGCCTCCTCCGGGTTTCAGATAGGCATTAACGTTGCCGCGAGCCATTTTCGCCGCGCCACTCTGCTACAGGATCTCAACCGTTTCTGGTTTAACGTGCATCCGGTGCAGCAGCTGGTGATCGAATTGACAGAGCGCGATGCGCTTATGGATGTGGATTACCGGATAGTGCGCGAGCTTCACAATAAAGGGGTGAAACTTGCGATTGATGATTTTGGTACCGGAAACAGTTCGCTCTCCTGGCTGGAAAAGCTGCACCCGGATGTGCTGAAAATCGATCGGTCATTTACCACGGCGATTGGTACGGACGCGGTGAATTCAACCGTGACGGACATCATCATCGCGCTCGGTCAGCGGCTGAATATTGAACTGGTTGCAGAAGGTGTGGAAACCGGGGAGCAGGCGCAGTATTTGCGCCGCCACGGTGTGGATATCTTGCAGGGATTTTTTTACGCCCGGCCGATGCCGTTGCGGGAGTTTCCTGAATGGCTGGCGGGGAGCTCGCCCCCGCCAGCGCGTCATAACGGGCACATCGTGCCTTTAATGCCGTTACGTTAGAAACACTTACTCATCTTCGTCGTGTGCAGATTGCTCTTTAACAATACGCACCAAATCAACGCGATAGTCGTTCGCTTCGACAATCGTGATGTGCAGCGGCGGCAGTTCGATAACGTCACCGGTACGCGGAATTTGTCCGTTCACCGAGATGACCAGACCTGCCACGGTGGCAATGTCTTCTTCATCGTTGACCACGTTTTCCACGCCCAGCGTATGGGATAACGCGTGCAGGTCAGTGGTCCCTTTAACCAGCCATCCGTCACCATCGGCGACGATTTCCGGGGTTTCATCCGCATCAGGGAATTCACCGGCGATGGCTTCCAGCACATCCAGCGGCGTGACCAGCCCCTGCACAACGCCAAACTCGTTGGTGACGATAACAAAGCTGCCGCGGGCACGACGTAACACGCCCAGCAGGTTGATCGGATCCAGCGTTTCCGGCACCACGATAGCAGGCGACGCAGCAGCAATGGCTTCAACGTTGCCACCCTCTTCCAGGGCCACCAGCAGCTCTTTCGCGCGCACGATACCGACAATCTCGTCCAGCTCACCACGGCACACCGGGAACAGGCTGTGCGGTGATGAGAGCAACTGCTGGCGAATTTCATCCACGCTCAGGTTCGCGTCTACCCAACTGATTTCACCGCGCGGGGTCATGATGCCACGTAGCGAACGGGAGGCCAGAGAGAGCACGCCGTTAATCATGTAACGCTCTTCTTCAACAAACGCCCCTTCAGGCACCGGAACCGGGTTACGGTTGTCTGAATCAGACTGCACGTTCACCTGACGGCGACCCCCCATCAGACGCAGAATGGCATCTGCCGTGCGGGCGCGCAGCGGCTGATTCGACTGCTGTTTGATAAAGTTACGGCGCGCAATCTGGTTAAACAGCTCGATGATGATCGAGAAGCCAATTGCGGCATACAGGTAACCTTTCGGAATATGGAAGCCAAACCCTTCTGCCACCAGGCTCAGGCCGATCATTAGCAGGAAGCTCAGACAGAGTACAACCACCGTCGGGTGCTGGTTCACAAAACGCGTCAGCGGTTTAGACGCCAGCAGCATAACCGCCATCGCAATGACCACAGCTGCCATCATGACCGGCAGATGGTTCACCATACCGACCGCAGTAATCACCGCATCCAGCGAGAACACGGCATCCAGCACCACAATTTGCAGGACCACAACCCAGAAGCTGGCATAGCCTTTACCGTGGCCATCATCGTGCTGTCTGTTCTCTAACCGTTCGTGAAGCTCCGTCGTCGCTTTGAAAAGCAGGAATATACCCCCGACCAGCATGATCAAATCACGGCCGGAGAAGGTGTAATCCATCACGGAGAACAGCGGTTTGGTCAGCGTTACCATCCACGAAATGACGGACAGCAGCGCCAGTCGCATAATCAGCGCCAGCGAGAGGCCGATCAGACGCGCTTTATCACGCTGTTTCGGCGGCAGTTTGTCCGCAAGAATGGCAATAAACACCAGGTTGTCGATACCGAGAACAATCTCCAGTACCACCAACGTGAGTAATCCCACCCAGATTGACGGGTCCATTAAGAATTCCATGACAAGCTCCTGCTAAAGGAATGACGAAACGGTGCCCCACTCAACGTGGGCAAATCAAGGGTAGACAGAATTGATGCGTGGCGAGGAACGCCGGTGAAAAAGGCATGAAATAGCCTGAAAGATGTCTGACGTCGGTGACGGTCCATACAGTGGGCTGCTGCCCTATACTCCTGAACAATTAAACGGAGGCTAAACATATCAGAGACAATGGGTTTTTAGCAAAGATTTACGTTCCTTTGCAAACATCTGTAACACAAGTGCTTTAACTTACAGGAATTTCTGTAATGCGTAGCTAAATTACGGATCTTCATCACATAAATTATTTTTTCACTATCTAAAATAATTCGCGGAAGTCTTAGTTAATTTAACTCTAACCCTTATCTGAATCGATTCGGTTCACCTAATACGATTCTCAGTACGAATGCCTGGCAGACGTATTAATGATAATAAAAGGAGGTAGCAAGTGACCATTGCTATTGTAATAGGCACACATGGTTGGGCTGCAGAGCAGTTACTCAAAACAGCAGAAATGCTGTTGGGCGAGCAGGAAAACGTGGGCTGGATCGATTTCGTTCCCGGTGAAAACGCCGAAACGCTAATTGAGAAATACACTGCTCAACTGGAGAAGCTGGATACCAGCAAAGGCGTGCTGTTTCTCGTCGATACATGGGGCGGCAGCCCGTTCAACGCTGCCAGTCGCATTGTCGTCGATAAAGAGCACTATGAAGTCATCGCCGGGGTTAACGTCCCGATGTTGGTGGAAACCTTCATGGCGCGTGACGACAATCCGTCTTTCGATGAACTTGTAGCATTGGCCGTTGAAACCGGTCGCGAAGGCGTGAAAGCGCTGAAAGCACAGCCGGTTGCGAAGCCAGCTCCTGCGGCCGTAGCACCCAAAGCCGCCGCACCAGCCAAACCGATGGGTCCGAACGATTATATGGTTATCGGCCTCGCGCGTATCGATGACCGTTTAATCCACGGCCAGGTGGCAACACGCTGGACCAAAGAAACCAATGTTAAACGCATTATCGTGGTCAGCGACGAAGTTGCCGCCGACAAGGTGCGAAGCACCCTTCTGACTCAGGTTGCCCCACCGGGCGTAACCGCGCACGTTGTGGATATCGCCAAGATGCTCCGCGTTTATAACAACCCGAAATATGCGGGTGAGCGCGTGATGCTGCTGTTTACTAACCCGACAGACGTCGAGCGCATTGTTGAAGGCGGCGTGAAAATCTCCTCCGTTAACATTGGTGGTATGGCTTTCCGTCAGGGGAAAACTCAGGTCAACAACGCGATTTCAGTCGATGAGAAAGATATCGAAGCATTCAACAAACTGAATGCACGCGGTATTGAGCTGGAAGCCCGTAAAGTTTCCACAGACCAGAAACTGAAAATGATGGATTTGATCGGCAAAGTTGGGAAATAACCCCGCGCTGATTTTTCACATAAAGCTTATGTAATAGGAGAAGTGCAATGGAGATTACCACTCTTCAGATTGTGCTGGTGTTCGTCGTCGCATGTATTGCGGGTATGGAATCCGTACTTGATGAATTTCAGTTCCACCGCCCTCTGGTGGCCTGTACGTTGATTGGTGCCGTTCTCGGTGATATGAAAACCGGTATCATCATCGGTGGTACCCTGGAAATGATCGCCCTCGGCTGGATGAACATCGGTGCGGCGGTTGCGCCAGATGCCGCACTGGCATCCATTATTTCTACCGTTCTGGTTATTGCCGGTCACCAAAGTATCGGTGCAGGTATCGCGCTGGCGATCCCACTGGCAGCAGCAGGCCAGGTACTGACCATCATCGTTCGTACCATCACCGTAGCCTTCCAGCACGCGGCGGATAAGGCGGCCGAAAATGGCAACCTGACGGCGTTGTCCTGGATCCACGTTTCATCCCTGTTCCTGCAAGCAATGCGAATTGCAATCCCGGCCGTGATCGTTGCTATCTCTGTCGGTACCAGCGAAGTGCAGAGTATGCTGAACGCCATTCCTGAAGTGGTGACCGGCGGCCTGAACATCGCAGGTGGCATGATCGTGGTAGTAGGTTATGCGATGGTCATCAACATGATGCGCGCAGGCTATCTGATGCCGTTCTTCTACCTCGGCTTCGTTACCGCTGCGTTCACCAACTTCAACCTGGTTGCTCTGGGTGTGATTGGTGCGGTCATGGCGATTCTCTACATCCAGCTCAGCCCGAAATACAACCGCGTAGCGGGTGCTCCGGCACAGGCTGCTGGTAATAACGATCTCGATAACGAACTGGACTAGCAGGTGAGCGAAATGGTTGATATGACAAAAAATACCACTGAGAAGAAACTCACTCCGGGTGATATTCGTGGCGTGTTCATCCGTTCTAACCTGTTTCAGGGTTCATGGAACTTCGAACGTATGCAGGCGCTTGGCTTCTGCTTCTCCATGGTACCGGCGATCAAACGCCTGTATCCGGAAAACAACGAAGCACGCCGTCAGGCGATTAAGCGTCACCTGGAATTCTTCAACACCCATCCTTATGTAGCAGCGCCGGTTCTGGGCGTTACCCTGGCGATGGAAGAACAACGTGCTAACGGCGCAGAGATTGACGATGGTGCCATCAACGGCATCAAAGTCGGTCTGATGGGACCGCTGGCAGGCGTGGGCGACCCAATCTTCTGGGGTACTGTTCGTCCGGTATTTGCGGCGCTTGGCGCAGGTATCGCGATGAGTGGGAGCCTGCTCGGCCCACTGCTGTTCTTCATCCTGTTCAACGCCGTGCGTCTGCTGACCCGTTATTACGGCGTGGCATACGGCTACCGTAAAGGGGTGGACATCGTTAAGGACATGGGCGGCGGCTTCCTGCAAAAACTGACCGAGGGGGCGTCTATTCTCGGCCTCTTTGTCATGGGGGCGCTGGTTAACAAGTGGACGCACGTGAACATCCCGCTGGTGGTGTCGACCATTACCGGTCAGGATGGTCAGACGCGCGTCACCACGGTGCAAACCATTCTGGATCAGCTGATGCCAGGCCTGGTTCCACTGCTGTTGACCTTCGCCTGTATGTGGCTGCTGCGTAAGAAAGTGAACCCGCTGTGGATCATCGTTGGCTTCTTCGTCATCGGTATCGCGGGCTACGCTGTCGGCTTGCTGGGTCTGTAAGTTACTGCTTTATATACCGGGGGCTTGCCCCCGGTTTTTTTATCTGGAGGATGAATGACTGCCACGGACATCGTACTGGTTCTTTTTATTGCGGCCCTTCTGGCTTACGCCATTTATGATGAGTTCATCATGCCCCGCCGCCATGGCGAATCATTGCTCACCATCCCTCTTCTGCGCCGTAACCGCATCGATGCCGTCATCTTTGTGGGTTTACTGGTCATCCTGATTTACAACAACATCATGAGTCACGGTGCATTATTAACCACATGGTTATTATGTGCGCTGGTATTAATGGCAATTTATTTGTTCTGGGTCCGTTCACCAAAGGTCATCTTTAAAAGCCAGGGATTTTTCTTTGCTAATGTGTGGATAGAATATAACCGCATTAAAGAGATGAATTTATCGGAAGATGGCGTTCTGGTGATGCAATTAGAACAACGGCGTCTGCTTATTCGGGTCAAAAATATTGATGACCTCGAAAAGATATACAAGTTACTCGTTAAAACTCAATAAGTTAAATTTATAGCACTGGCTATATATTGCGGTATTTTCGCGCAAACAATATAGCCTTAGCTATATTACTAAACCAAAAAACACTTATATTCATTAACGATAATTTTACGCTTAAATCTAAATGAAAATCGTTATCAACTGGTTAATGGGATAATACTTTCCTGTTGTTGTTTTATATTCTAAAAATATGTTAAGGTTGCGCCCGTCGTTGGGGAGTAGCTGATTTCCTGTTTTCCAGGAAATGTACGTGTCAACATACTCGTTGAAAAACGTGGCGCGTACGGATCTTTCTGCACAGTTGCTGTGTACGAAAAGATCAGGCGAGACCATAGATACATTAACTGCTGTTTACTGGGGGCAGTGATGTGTCATATGGATATCTCCCGGTCTGGACGCTCTTATGAATATCTCTGCAACAATTCTTCTTGCTTTCGGCATGTCCATGGACGCTTTTGCAGCTTCCATTGGTAAAGGCGCCACTCTCCACAAACCAAAATTCTCTGAAGCATTACGCACCGGTCTTATCTTTGGTGCTATCGAAACGCTGACGCCGCTGATTGGCTGGGGTCTGGGTATGCTCGCCAGTCAGTTCGTCCTGGAGTGGAACCACTGGATCGCCTTTGTTCTGCTGGTGTTCCTCGGCGGGCGAATGGTTATCGAAGGTTTTCGCGGCAACAGCGATGAAGATGAAGCGCCGCAGCATCGACATGGCTTCTGGTTGCTGGTCACGACCGCTATCGCCACAAGTCTTGACGCGATGGCGGTAGGGGTTGGTCTGGCATTCCTTCAGGTCAACATCATCGCCACCGCTCTGGCGATTGGCTGTGCCACCCTGATTATGTCGACGCTTGGCATGATGGTTGGCCGCTTTATCGGCCCGCTGCTTGGCAAGCGAGCCGAAATCCTGGGCGGTATCGTGTTAATCGGGATTGGCGCCCAAATCCTGTGGGCACACTTCGCCGGTTAAACTTCGCGCTGCCAGCAGTGGATACTGAAATCTGTCTGGCAGCGAAACTCGTCCTGTTTCGCTAACGTTTCCCACACAGCCGGTTTCGCCCGCCATGCAAAGGGCGTCATCTGCAGCAAGGCTACCGCTTCATCCCCTTTGAGTTTCATCTCATACGCGACCGTCTGTTCCTGTTGCAGGCTAAAACCCGCCAGCTGTTCAGAATGCGGAGCATGTAAACGCACGTCATCGTAAATCATACCTTTCAACTCCATCAGATGACGCGGGCCCGGCGTAACGGTAATCACCCAGCCACCGGGTTTAACGACCCGTGCCAGCTCTTCAGCTTTACAGGGCGCATAAATTCGCACCACGGCATCCATGCTGGCATCCTCAAACGGCAGGCGATGGCTTGACGCCACGCAGAACGTCACCGACGAATAGCGCCTGGCCGCCGCGCGGATAGCCACTTTAGAAACATCCAGACCGTAGGTTTCAGCACCCTTCTCGCGAGCCACATCTGCAAACAGCGCCGTGTAGTAACCTTCACCACAGCCGATATCCAGAATGGCTGAAGGCGACGAGAGGTTGTCTGTCAGAAGCTGTGCAACGGTGTCTCTCAGGGGCTGATAGTGTCCGGCATCAAGAAACGCGCGGCGCGCCTGCATCATCTCTGCGCTGTCCCCCGGGTCACGCGAGCGCTTATGTTGCACCGGAAGAAGATTCACATAGCCCTCTTTCGCCATATCAAACTGGTGCCCTTGCGGGCAGGTAAAACTTTTCTCAGAACGCGTCAGGCGCGCGTGGCAAAGTGGGCAACTGAAGGACATGGTGGCTCCGGGCAATCATAAAGGGCGAAAGTGTACCGCTATTCGCCCGGGTTATAAACGCCTGGCTAACGCATGACGATAAGGTGAGTGGAATCCGCCGCTAATCCATCGGGTTTGACGTTTTCAAGCCGTAACACGTTCCCCATGATCTCGCTGAAAACCGGTGCTGATACCGCCCCACCGTAATAATCCCCGTTTTGCGGATCGTTAATCACCACCACTAACGCAAAACGCGGCTGGCTGGCGGGCGCAACGCCTGCGGTGTAAGCCACGTATTTATCGACATATTTACCGTCATCACCGATTTTTTTCGCCGTCCCGGTTTTAACGGCAACACGATAATCGCGTACCGCCGCCTTAATGCCACCGCCGCCCGGCAGCGCCACGCTTTCCATCATATGCTCGACTTCATGGGCAATCTCCTCAGACATTACCCTGTGCCCGATTACCGGAGGATCAATCCGGGTTATCGACAAAGGTCGCTCCAGGCCAAAGCTGCCGATGGTGGCGTAGACATGCGCCAGTTGTAGCGGCGTGACCATCAGCCCATAGCCGAACGCGAAGGTGGCCCGGTCGAGCTGGCTCCAGAATTTGCGCTGCGGCAGCAAGCCCGAGCTCTCCCCCGTTAAGCCAAGCCCGGTGTTCGTCCCAAAACCAAAGTTCTTATAGGTATCGAGCAACCGCTGGATCGGCATCGCCAGCGAGAGCCGCGACACACCTGTGTCGCTCGATTTTTGCAGGATCCCGGTCATCGTCAGTTCCGGGTAATACCCCACGTCCCGGATGCGGTGACCATCAAGCATGTACGGATGGGTATCTATCACGCTGTCTGGCTGCACCAGCCCTTGCTGTAATGCGGTCATCAGCACCAGAGGTTTGACGGTAGAGCCGGGTTCAAAGGTGTCACTGATGGCGCGATTGCGAAAATCGTTCAGCGTCGCTCCATCGCGGTTGTTTGGGTTGAAATCAGGGAAGCTTGCCATCGCCAGGATCTCGCCCGTCTGCACGTTAATCAGAACAGAGGCGCCTGATTCGGCTTTATTCCACGCGACGGCGTTATCCAGCGCATCTTCCGTAATGGTTTGCAGACGCTCATCAATGCTCAGCTTGATGTTATGCGCAGGAACCGGTGCTATTTCCGTCAGGTTTTCAACCACGCGCCCGTAGCGATCTTCCCTCACCTGCCTGACGCCGGCTTTCCCCGAAAGTTGAGCGTTAAAGCTTTTCTCAACCCCTTCAATGCCCTGCCCGTCAATATTCGTGAACCCTATCAGGTTGGCCGCAACATGCCCGGCGGGATAAAAGCGCCGGGATTCATCGCGCAAATTGATGCCTGGCAGATTCAGTTTATCGATCCATTGCGCCTGGGAAGGATCAACCTGGCGGGCAAGATAGATAAAGCGTCCCTGCGGGGTGCTGTTAATTCGGGCAGAGAGTGTGCCTAGAGAGAGATGCAGGGCATTCGCCAGCGCCTGCCAGCGTTCGTCATACCCCACACCGCCTTTTGCCAGCACGGTTTTCGGATCGGCCCAGACGGCTCTGACCGGTACACTGACGGCAAGCGGTCGATTTTCCCTGTCGACAATCATCCCGCGCGGTGCATCAATCGCCACCTCACGCAGCGAGCGCATATCTTCCTGCTTAACGAGATTGTCAGGTTTAATGATTTGCAACCAGGCAACACGGCCCAGTAAGAAAGCCAGACTACAAAAAATAGCAAGACATAGCAGCGCAAAACGAGCCGGGGTGAAGTTGCCGGCTGTCGTTATCGTTTTCTTTTTCACCTGAACCCCAGGTCCGTTGAACAACGCCCTGATTTAACGGGAAAAGACTGGCTGACGCGGTGAAAACAATGCTAATAACCTCGTAGCTTTGCAACAAGTTGCTAACAAGGCGTTCATTCGTAATATTTTGAAAGATAAGGTAATAAAAAAGCCCCGCATAAGCGAGGCTTTATATCTGAGATCGAAGCGCAGAAGCACTTCAGTCAGCAGTGGTTCGATCAGATAGCAGTTACGTTAACTGCAGCTGGGCCTTTCTGGCCGTCCTGAATTTCGAACTCAACGTTCTGGCCTTCAGCCAGAGTTTTGAAGCCGTTACCCTGGATTGCAGAGAAGTGTACGAACACATCTTTGCTGCCGTCAGCAGGAGTAATGAAACCAAAACCTTTAGACTCGTTGAACCACTTAACTTGACCTTTAATCTTTGCCATTTGCAAAATTCCTTAGAGTGTTTTCTTAGCCCGCAGGCATTGACTTAGATAAAACTGAGACATTACTGCTTGAGGCACTAATATAAGGTTCGGCAGAGAAGCGGTATTCAACGACAACGTGTTTACTCAGGACTTCTTTACTGAAAATGCCACACATAAACAGAACTGTACCTCGTTTGACCCAAAACGTGTTATCACACACAACGTTAATTATGGCAAGCCATTTTTAAACGTGTCTCGATCCGCCGCACAAATTCTGGCGCTGCCTCGTAACCTTCTGCACAATTATGCGCAATGTTTGCGGTCAGCATTACCAGCCTGAACTGCCTTAACGATGTTATCACAACCGCTGTAATCTAAGACTTTTTTACCTTAGCTCAATCACTTCGGTACGTCCAGCGCCGGGCAAAAGAATCCTCAATGCAATGATTGAGTTAGAACAAATTGTGAAAAGTTATGCTTAAATCATTGCAACGCGCAGGAACAGTTGTAATGAAAATACGATGTTAATAAACCCGCCTGAATTGTATTAAAATTCACCGCTTAATAAATGTCGTTATGCACCAAAATAATGAAATTTTTATGACTCTGCCTCAAAAGAAGGCAAGCAAAACGTTTCGATAAAAATAAAACTCTCGTTGAATGATTCAAATACAGAATATATGCAACACATCAGCGCTGCGTTTAGAAGGATAAATATTCACCAATTTTCAGTGTCCTGAATGAATCATTAACTGGTGCTAAATTAGCGAGCGCCTGATTTAACTCCTGCACAGGTTCTTCCAGCGATTCATCCCCCAGTTCAAACACACCCCAGTGAATAGGAAACGCCAGCGGGGCACCCAGTTGTTGCCATAAGGCAACGGCGGATTGTGGATCCATATGATGTACGGACATGAACCAGCGTGGTGCATACGCGCCAACCGGCAATGCGGCAGCGTCAATCTTGCCAAGGCGTTCGGGAATAGTGAGCAGCTCCGGCGTATACCCCGTATCACCGCTGAACCAGAAGCGATGTTGACGGCTTTCAAACACCCATCCACACCAGAGGGAACGATTTCGGTTCCATGGCGTGCGCATACTCCAGTGCTGCGCGGGTACAGCCGTTAGCGTCATCCCCTGCCAGCTGATGCTTTGCCACCAGTCGAGTTCAGTCACATTTTTTGCCCCTCGCCGACGAAACCAGCTCGCCAGACCTAATGGCACAAACACGTGCAGATCGGGGAAACGACGCAACAGATGACGAACGGTGGCGGCATCAAGGTGATCATAGTGATTATGGGAAATGACCAGAGCATCAAGCTGCGGGAGTTTATCGACAGAGATAGCCGGGGGCGTTTTACGCTCGGGCCCAACAAAAGGTAACGGCGAGGCGCGTCGGGAAAAAACGGGGTCGGTCAGGATATAATTCCCGTCCATACGCAACAGCAGACTGGCATGACCCAGCCACCATACGCCATCTTCGGGTAGCGCGTTAAGAATTACAGGCTGCCACCACTGGTTAAGAAAGGCGTCATATCCCAATGCGGGAGGTTTAGGCAAACCGGCTAATTTCCGCTCTTTTCGCCAGCGATCAATATCGCCCTGCTGATGGCCAGCGGGGAGCGTATTGCGAAAACCTGCGGGGGTGTGATGCTTCAGGGAGGGGTCATACCAGGGATTTTTCCAGACCACAGCCACCTCCCGTAAATCACAGATTAACGTTCAGCCACCAGGCGAATAAAATCGTCGTCTTCTTCTTTATCTTCAACAGCCGCTTCTTTTGCTTCTTCTTTCTCTTCTGGCTCGTTGGCTTCGCACAGACGGCGCAGTAAAGCATTCTGTCGTTTCTGCTGATCGAGCAACGCTTCCAGTAACTCAATTTGCTCGTTCGTGCGGGAGCTGGCACGGTTTACGAAGAACCACAGAACCAAACCCACAACCAGAATAACCAACGAGACAACCAGGGACGCCATACTCAGCAGCCCTGAATTCAGTAACTCACCCATTTCACCACCTCAATAAAAACGTCTATTTTACCACTGGTGCGAAGGAAGGAAATCACCTTGAGAAAAAATGCGTCTTACCACGGAATAAACTTATTGATTGCACAAACGCCACTGAAGAACTGTACATCCTGATCGCACATCACATTGATAGTCTGCGTCCATAGCACTACGCACGCTATCAGCACGATAACCAGAATTACCCAGCGTATTTTTTTCACTCCACACTCCGTCTTATGACCTGATGCAACCAGGTTAGCATGGCTATCTTAAACAGGGGCTAACTGTACTGTCATCAAGTACTTTTCGGAATAGTGCACTTGTTTCATTGCGTAAACCCGTTACGCTTAACAGCATGACAACTAACAAAAAGAGGCAATGATGCATTTAATCATTCGCACCATTATTGCGCTGGCCATTATCTGGATTGGCCTGTTATTAACCGGATACGGTGTCCTCGTGGGAAGCACAGAAAATGCGGCGGGCTTAGGCATTCAGTGTAAGTATGTGACCGCTCGTGGAGTCAGCACTGCACAATACCTGCATTCAGATAGCGGTTTCATTGGGTTAACCAACTGCCCGGTACTGCGCAAAATGACGGTCGTTATCGATAACGGCTAACTCCGCAAAGGGAATTCACAAAAAACGCCGCGTAAACGCGGCGTTTTTTTATTTTAGCCGGGATTAAAACGGATACTCGTTATAACCCATCTGCTCAGAGATTTTACGCGCAGCAGTATGCAGCATCGCCACATACTCGTGCAGACGTTCCTCAGAGAAACGCAGCGTCGGGAACGAAATACTCAGGCCGGCAATCACCACGCCGAAGCGGTCAAACACCGGCACCCCTATGCAACGCAAACCTTCTTCCTGCTCTTCGTTATCTTCGCCGTAACCCTGCTCGCGCACCTTATCGAGAACCGTTAACAGCTCATCAGTGCTGGTGATGGTTCGCTCGGTGCTGCGCTTATATTCCACACCGTCGAGGATCTGGGTCACTTCTTCACGATCGCGCCAGGCCAGCAGCACTTTACCGATTGCGGTACTGTACAGCGGGTTACGACGACCAATGCGCGAATACATGCGCAGGTTGTACATGGAGTCAATTTTGTGGATGTAAACAATGCTGTCTTCATCCAGCGCGCCCAGGTGAACCGTCTCTTTGGTTAAACGCGACAATTCACGCATCTGGATATCGGCGCTACGAATCAGATCGACATTCTGGAGTGCGCGGGCACCCAGTTCGAACAGTTTCAGCGTCAGAGAATATTTTTCAGATTCGCCTTCCTGCGCGACATACCCTAAAGACTTCATGGTTTGCAAAAAGCGATAAACGGTGCTTTTCGACATCATCACACGCTGCGACAACTCTGTAATACCAATTTCACGCTCTTCTCCGAGCGCCTGTAAGATGCCAAACACCTTCAGCACGGAAGAAACAGAATCTGGCTGCTTATCCAAATCCGCAATTGCCATTTATCACCTCATGGAGAGTGTTTTATAAAAATCAGAACCGGTTTTTATTATAAATTCCTGTCATCCTGCCTGCAATCAATCCGCGTTTACTTCGTTACAAATCTGCGACATAAAACCGAATTAACAATGCTAAAATAGTTACCCTGAGAATAATTTCACGTTGAGCTTTTCATTCCCCATGGAAAAAAATCCTTCTGATGGGCTGCCCTTGCCCCAGCGGTACGGCGCCATTGCCACCATTATTATCGGTATTTCGATGGCCGTCCTGGACGGTGCAATTGCTAACGTTGCCCTGCCAACCATCGCCAGCGACCTTCATGCCTCACCCGCGAGTTCCATCTGGATTGTGAATGCGTACCAGATTGCGATCGTGGTTTCTCTGCTTTCGCTCTCATTCCTCGGCGATATGTTTGGCTACCGTCGGGTCTATCAGTGTGGCCTGGTGGTCTTTACGCTCACCTCCCTTTTCTGCGCCCTGTCGGATTCCCTGCATACCCTGACGCTCGCCCGTATCGCACAGGGGTTTGGCGGCGCGGCCCTGATGAGCGTGAATACGGCTCTGATACGCCTTATCTACCCGCAGCGCCATCTGGGGCGCGGCATGGGGATAAACTCCTTTATTGTCGCGGTCTCCTCGGCGGCCGGGCCAACCATTGCCGCCGCAATCCTCTCCGTTGCGTCGTGGCAGTGGCTTTTTGCCATCAACGTGCCGCTGGGCATCATTGCTATCGTTTTTGCCCTGCGTTACCTCCCGGCAAATGGGCCGAAAAGCACAATGCCGAAATTCGATTTACCCAGTGCGGTGATGAATGCGCTGACCTTCGGTCTGCTGATCACCGCCCTGAGTGGTTTTGCGCAAGGTCAGTCCATCACCTTAATCGCCGCAGAAATCGTCGCAATGCTGGTTATCGGCTTCTTCTTTGTCCGCCGCCAGTTGTCCTTACCCGTGCCCCTGCTACCGGTTGATCTGTTACGCATTCCACTGTTTTCACTCTCTATTGGTACATCAATCTGTTCGTTCTGTGCGCAAATGCTGGCGCTGGTTTCTCTGCCCTTCTTCTTACAGAGCGTGATTGGCCGTACTGAAGTGGAGACGGGGCTGTTATTAACCCCATGGCCGCTGGCCACGATGGTGATGGCACCGCTGGCAGGTTATCTGATTGAGCGGGTTCATGCCGGTCTGCTGGGTGCGCTTGGTCTGGTGGTGATGGCGACAGGACTGTTCGCTCTGGCACTTCTCCCCTCCTCGCCTTCTGACCTGGATATTATCTGGCGAATGATCCTCTGCGGCGCCGGGTTTGGCCTGTTCCAGTCACCGAATAACCACACCATTATCACTTCCGCCCCACGCCATCGCAGCGGCGGTGCCAGCGGGATGCTGGGTACGGCGCGTTTACTGGGGCAAAGTACCGGGGCGGCGCTGGTCGCACTGATGTTCAACCTTGCCGGCCAGAATGGTACGCACGTGGCATTGTTTACCGCCGGGACGCTGGCAACCATTGCCGCGATTATCAGCGGGCTTCGCGTCACTCAGCCAGGCGTTCAGGCATAAAAAAAGCCGGGCAGAGTGACTCCTGCCCGGCTCTTCGTCCCACACTGCGTTACTTCAGGTATTCCCCGCTACGCAGCGCTTCGATACGTTTATCCAGCGGTGGGTGAGACATAAACAGCTCACTCAGCGATTTCGATTTACCGTTGATGCAGAATGCCATCATGCTGGTTGCTTCCTGCGGCTCGTAGCTGGTTTTCAGACGCTGCAACGCGGCAATCATCTTCTCACGCCCTACCAGTTTCGCAGAGCCCGCATCAGCGTGGAATTCACGGTGACGGGAGAACCACATGGTAATGATGCTTGCCAGAATACCGAACACCAGCTCAAGCACCATCGACACAGCGAAATAGATCAGCGGGTTACCGTTGCTCTCTTCGCCCTCGTCACGGTTGCCACTCATAAACCCTGCGGCAATCTGCGCCAGGATACGCGAAATAAAGATAACAAAGGTGTTCACCACGCCCTGAATCAGGGTCATGGTCACCATGTCACCGTTGGCAATATGGCTAATCTCGTGAGCGATTACCGCTTCGGCTTCGTCACGGCTCATGTTCTGCAACAGACCAGTACTGACCGCAACCAGGGACGCATCGCGGCGCGCGCCCGTGGCGAACGCATTGATGTCCGGTGCATGGTAAATGGCGACCTGTGGCATGGCGATACCCGCCTGCTGCGACTGCTGCGCAACGGTGTTCATCAGCCACTGTTCCATATCGTTACGTGGCTGCTCAATGACCTCACCACCCACGGATTTCAGTGCCATCCACTTCGACATCAGCAGAGAAACGAAGGAGCCACCAAAACCAAACAGCAGCGCCATAATCAAAAGGCCCTGAACGCTGCTCGACTGAATTCCTGTCAGGCTTAGCACGAGCCCGAATACCACCATAACCGCCAGGTTGGTGAGCAGGAAGAGCGCGATTCGCATCATAATTTTCTTTTAACCTCAGTTTAACAAAGCGCACTATGCGATTACCCACATCGTATGGGTATTGCGGCTATTTTCAAGGATTCGACGGGCGTAAGTCACCAGAAAGACACAACTTTACACAATTGAAAAGCTGATTGACGGGAGGATGCAGAACTAAAAAGAACAGGCACAATTACTTGTGCCTGTCTGGGGGGTTATTTTGCCGGTGCGGGTTGAACGGCAGGCTTGTCTTTTTCAAGATTCGCCAGGTCGAGAGCGATATGCACCGTCTCGTCCAGATACGGATCTGGCTCCTGGTAATCTTTAGGCAGATCGTCCAGTTTTTTCAGCAGCGGTTTGCCTTCACGTTTGAAGCGATCGTTGATACGCGCCAGACGGGTTGCATCATCCTCCGTGTTCTCTTTCTCACGCTGGGCGTAGTTAAGAGAAGCAATGTTCCGTTTATCTTTCATGGCATTGAAACGCGCAATGTCTTTCATGATGTACTGGAACTCAGGATCTTTTGCGATACGTTCGTTATGATCTTTCAGCAGTTCAGGACCAAACTGGGTCATGTCACCGGATTTCACATAGGTCGCAGCATTGATGCTATCCCACGGCAGTGCGTTATCTTCAAACTTCTCGCCGCTTTCAGTCTCTTCCGTGCCCGTAGGCATCATGATATCCGGCGTGACGCCTTTACGCTGCGTACTGCCGCCATTCACACGGTAGAACTTCTGAATGGTGTACTGTACTGAGCCCAGCGCTGGCCATTCAGGGCGCAGCATCTGATCGTAAATACGGTTCAGAGAACGGTATTGCTGAACAGTACCTTTACCGAAGGTAGGCTCACCCACAATCAGCGCACGGCCATAATCCTGCATTGCAGCAGCAAAGATTTCAGAGGCAGAAGCACTGAAGCGATCGACCAACACCACCAGCGGGCCTTTGTAATAAACCACGCCATCGGTATCAGAGTCTTCACGCACTTTACCGTTGTTATCGCGAACCTGAACCACCGGACCGGACGGAATGAACAACCCGGAAAGTGAGACGGCTTCAGTCAATGCACCACCACCGTTGCTACGCAGGTCGATGATAATGCTGCTGACGTTTTGCTTTTCCAGTTTCTGCAACTGTACTTTTACGTCATCCGTCAGGCCAACGTAGAAGCCAGGGATATCCAGAACACCGACCTTCTCTTTACCCACGGTTTTGACCGACATTTTCACCGCACGGTCTTCCAGACGGATACGTTCGCGGGTCAGGGTAACGATACGGGTTTTGGTGCCTTTACCAGCAGGCAGGATTTCCAGGCGAACTTTGCTGCCTTTAGGTCCCTTGATCAGCGCGACAACGTCATCCAGACGCCAGCCGATGACATCAACCATGCCCTGACCCGTCTGGCCAACACCAACAATGCGATCGCCAACGCTAATCGCTTTGCTCTTGGATGCAGGACCACCCGCCACCATGGAGTTGATTACTGTGTAATCGTCGTCCATTTGCAGCACCGCACCAATACCTTCCAGAGACAGGCTCATTTCAGTATTGAACTGTTCGGTATTACGTGGGGAAAGGTAGTTGGTATGCGGATCGATTTCGTGGGCAAACGCGGTCATGGCCAGTGAGAACACATCTTCACTGTTGGTTTGCGCCAGACGGCGAATGGCCGATTTGTAACGACGCGTCAGCGTGTCACGGATCTCTTTTTCGTCTTTGCCGGCGAGCTTAAGGCTCAGCTCGTCATATTTTACTTTTCCGTCCCACAGCGCATTCAGCTCGGCTTCATCTTTAGGCCACGGAGATTTGCTGCGATCCAGATTAAAGGTGTCGTTACCGGTGAAGTCCATCGGACGTTCCAGCACTTTCAGTGCGTACTGGTAACGTTCAAAACGACGCTTCTGTGCCAGGTTATACAGGTCGTAGAACAGATCCAGCTTACCGGAGCGCAGTTCATCGCCCACGTCAGCCTTACGTTTTGCGAACTGTTCAACATCGCTGGCCAACAGCACGTTATGGCTGTAGTCCAGCAAGTTTAAATAGCGGTCGAAGATTTTGGCCGAAAAGGCCTGATCGAGATCGAACTGACGATAGTGCGAACGAGTAAAGCGTGACGTCACACGCTCACTCACCGTCGCGTGCTGGGTCTCTTCCTTTAAAACCGGAATTTGATCAACACGCGTAATATCGTCCACTGCGAAAGCGTAACCTGTTATGGCAAACAGGCCCGCCAGCGCGGTGAGCTTAAAAAAAGTGTTCATGCCAGGCTTGGCCTCCGTTTCAGAACAACAAGTGTTCTGCGCGTACAATCATTGACATACCAGAAGTCAGCTGTACCCGAACGCCATCTTTGGTGATTTCCAGTACGGTGGCGTCCATCGCATTGTTACCCGCTTTAACCTTCAGAGCCTGACCTACGCTCAGCGCGTTGATGTCAGAAACTGGGGTGTGGCGCGGCTCTTCACGCGGAGCTTTCGCTGCTGCTGGTTTGTCAGTACGCGGTTTGCGATCGTTATTATCATTGCGACGTGGTGCAGGACGCGGTTTACGCTCACGACGAGGCGCTTCTTCCTGACCGTTTGCCGCTGCGGCTTCGCGTTTTTTCGCTTGCTGCTCAGCACGTTGTGCCTGAACACGGGCTTTCGCTTCTTCCAGCTGCTTGCGTGCGTGCTCTACGTGCTGCTCGTCCAGCTCACCGCAAGGGTTGCCGTCGAGATCGACACGCGTCGCGCCCGCTTTGATACCGTACAGGTAACGCCAGCTCGAAGTATAAAGACGTAAGGCAGAACGCAGCTGAGTTTTGCTGAGATTCATCTCACCTTCAACGCGTGCTACCAAATCCTGAAAAATACCGACTTTCAGGGGACGAGCTTCACCTTCAGCGCTAAAGCACTGCGGGAAACGCTCGGCCAGAAATGCGATAACTTCTTTACTGCTATTCAACTTAGGTTGATTTTCCATGAAATTTCCTGATTACAACGGACGTTGCCAACAAGCGCAGGCATGAACAGGCGACATTATAATGACGCCATCAGTAAATGCTACGTTATCCGTTGATTATCCTGCGACGCTCGCAAAGAATTTTTGATAATCGGTGGCTGCTAGTACTTTTTCAAGATGAGCGACCAGCTCGCGCAGCCCCTGTTCATCCTCGATCGTGAAGCGGCTAAAGACCGTGCTGTCAATGTCCAGAACGCCAATAATCTGATTTTTCACCACCAGCGGAAGGACGATTTCAGAATTACTGGCCGCATCACATGCAATATGTCCGTCAAAGGCGTGAACATCTTCTACACGCTGAACCTGGTTTGTCGCAACCGCAGTGCCGCATACGCCACGCCCCACAGGAATACGCACACAGGCGATTTTTCCCTGGAATGGCCCAAGCACCAGCGTTTTATCTTCAAGAAGATAAAAACCGGCCCAGTTAACATCGGAAAGACGTTCAAACAGCAACGCACTTGTATTTGCCAGAGTGGCTAAAAAGCTGGTTTCACCTGCCATTAATGCCTGGAAGTCGCGGTTGAGATCCGCGTAGAATTCTGTTTTGTTCATTATTCAATCACTTGGTTGTCTTACAAAATTACCGCATAGCCTATTAAAATAAGCATTAAATGCGCTCATGCTCAAGATGAATCAGTTCATGAGTTAATATAACCTTCAACAATACTTATCTGTGCGCGACTGATGGCTCTAAAAACACCCAAAATTACGCCGGCAAAAAAGATAACAGTTCATACGGTAAGCGATGCGCTGCCTCGTGCACATTATCAGCGTTGCCCTCAGTGCGATACGCTTTTTATGTTGCCGAAGATGAAATCGCACCAAAGTGCATTTTGCCCTCGCTGCGATGCAAAAATCCGCAGTGGTCGCGACTGGTCGTTAACCCGACTCGCGGCAATGGCGGTGACCATGCTGATGCTGATGCCCTTCGCCTGGAGCGAGCCGCTGCTCAAGCTCTATCTGCTTGGCGTGCGCATTGATGCCAACGTATTGCAAGGTATCTGGCAAATGACCCGTCAGGGCGATCCATTGACGGCAGCGATGGTGCTGTTTTGTACCGTTGGTGCGCCGCTAATACTGGTCGCGGCCATTGCTTACATGTGGTTTGGCAACATTCTGGGGATGAACCTGCGCCCTGTGCTGCTGATGCTGGAAAAGCTCAAAGAGTGGGTAATGCTCGATATCTATCTTGTCGGCGTTGGCGTTGCCTCTATTAAGGTACAGGACTACGCATTTTTGCAGCCAGGCATTGGCCTGGTGGCATTTCTCTCGCTGGTGTTGCTCAGTATTCTGACGCTTATCCATCTCAACGTAGAGCAACTCTGGGAGCGGTTTTATCCCCAGCGCCCTGCCACGCGCCCCGATAACAACCTGCGCGTGTGTCTGGGTTGCCACTACACCGGCCTGCCCGACGCTCGTGGACGCTGCAAGCGCTGCCATATCCCGTTAAGATTACGCCGCAACAACAGCCTGCAAAAATGCTGGGCGGCGCTGATTGCCTCGGTGGTATTCCTGATACCTGCGAACATGCTGCCAATTTCAATCATTTATGTTAACGGGGGGCGACAGGAAGATACTATCCTCTCAGGGATTATCTCACTGGGTCACAGCAACGTAGCCGTGGCTTCCATCGTATTCATCGCCAGTATTCTGGTGCCATTTACCAAAGTCGTGGTGATGTTTACGTTGCTTATCAGCATTCACTTTAAATGTGAGCAAGGATTACGCACGCGTATCCTGCTCCTGCGCCTGGTCACCTGGATTGGGCGCTGGTCGATGTTGGATCTGTTCGTGATTTCGTTGATGATGTCGCTCATCAATCGCGATCAGTTACTTGCTTTTACAATGGGACCCGCAGCTTTTTACTTCGGCTCTGCGGTGATATTGACTATTCTTGCAGTGGAATGGCTGGATAGCCGCTTACTTTGGGATGCACATGAGTCAGGAAACGCCCGCTTCGCCGACTGAAGCGAGAATTAAAACAAAACGCCGCATTTCACCATTCTGGTTGCTGCCGGTCATCGCGCTGATGATTGCTGGCTGGCTCGTCTGGACGAGCTATGAAGATCGCGGGAATACCATCACCATTGATTTCCAGTCTGCGGACGGCATTGTCGCCGGGCGAACCCCTGTTCGCTTCCAGGGTGTAGAAGTGGGTACGGTTCAGGATATTACGCTGGCGAAAGGGCTGAATAAGATTCAGGTTCGCGCCAGTATTAAATCCGATATGCAGGACGCCCTGCGCAGTGAAACACAGTTCTGGCTGGTGACACCAAAAGCCTCACTGGCTGGCGTATCGGGCCTGGATGCGCTGGTGGGCGGGAACTATATCGGCATGATGCCCGGTAAAGGCGATCCCCAGGATCACTTCACCGCGCTGGATACCCAACCCAAATACCGTCTCAACAACGGTGATTTGATGATTCACCTGCAATCCCCGGATTTGGGCTCGCTGAACAGTGGCTCACTGGTCTATTTCCGTAAAATCCCTGTCGGGCGTGTCTACGATTACACGATCAACCCCAACAAACAGGGGGTGACCATTGACGTCCTGATCGAGCGCCGCTTCACTAATCTGGTCAAAAAAGGCAGCCGTTTCTGGAATGTTTCTGGCGTGGACGCCGACCTGAGCCTGAGCGGTGCCAAAGTGAGACTGGAGAGTCTGGCGGCCCTGGTTAATGGTGCCATCGCGTTCGACTCCCCTGACAACTCCAGTGCCGCAACGGCAGACGACACTTTCGGGCTGTATGCCGACCTGGCCCACAGCCAGCGTGGCGTTATCGTCAAACTCGCCCTGCCGGATGCCAAAGGCCTGAAAGCCGGATCCACGCCGCTGATGTATCAAGGCTTGCAGGTGGGGCAACTCACCAAAATGACGCTTAATCCTGGCGGCTCGGTTACCGGAGAGATGACCGTCGACCCTGGTGTGGTCGACCTCTTGCGTGAAAAAACGCGCATTGAAATGCGTAATCCGAAGCTATCCCTGAGCGATGCGAACATCAGTAGCCTGTTGACCGGCAGCACCTTTGAGCTGATCCCCGGTGACGGCGAGCCTGCCAGCAGTTTTGTTATCGCCCCTGCAGATAAATCACTGCTGCAACAGCCTGGTGTCATCACGGTGACGCTGAATGCCCCGGAAAGCTACGGTATCGAAGCGGGCCAGCCGTTGATCTTACACGGCGTCCAGGTCGGCCAGGTGCTGGAGCGTAAACTAACGGAACAGGGCGTGACCTTCTCCGCTGCCGTCGAGCCGCAGTATCGTGACTTGCTGCATGGCGACAGTAAATTTGTGGTTAACAGCCGTGTCGATGTAAAAGTCGGTCTGGATGGCGTGGAGTTTCTTGGCGCCAGCGCCAGCGAATGGGTTAACGGCGGCATCCGTATTCTGCCGGGCGACAAAGGCCCGCTGCGCGACAGTTATCCACTGTATGCCAATCTCGATAAGGCGATTGAAAACAGCCTGAGTGATCTACCCACCACCACACTGACGCTCAGCGCTGAAACTCTGCCTGATGTGCAGGCGGGTTCGGTGGTGCTCTACCGTAAGTTTGACGTAGGTGAAGTGATTACCGTGCGCCCGCGTGCCGATGCCTTTGATATCGAATTGCATATTAAACCGGAATACCGTCATCTGCTGACCCCGAATAGCGTTTTCTGGGCAGAAGGTGGCGCGAAAGTGCAGCTCAATGGCAGCGGTTTAACCGTTCAGGCCTCCCCGCTCTCCCGGGCCCTGCGCGGGGCGATCAGCTTCGACAACCTCAGCGGTGCAGGTGCAAACCTGCGTAAAGGCGATAAACGTATTCTCTTCCCGTCAGAAACGGCAGCACGCGCGGTCGGTGGGCAGATAACGCTTCATGCATTCGATGCGGGCAAGCTGGCGGAGGGAATGCCCATTCGCTATCTGGGTATCGACATCGGGCAGATCCAGAAGTTAACGCTTATCACCGCCCGTAACGAAGTGCAGGCAACCGCCGTGTTGTATCCGGAGTATGTGCAGACCTTCGCCAGAACAGGCAGCCGGTTCTCGGTGGTCACACCGCAGATTTCTGCTGCGGGTGTTGAGCATCTGGATACTATCCTGCAACCGTATATCAACGTCGAACCCGGTCGTGGCAATGCCCGTCGTGACTTTGAACTACAGGAAGCCACCATCACCGACTCCCGTTATCTTGACGGCCTGAGCATTGTGGTTGAAGTGCCGGAAGCGGGCTCCCTGAATATCGGGACGCCGGTACTGTTCCGCGGGATTGAAGTGGGTACCGTCACCGGCCTGACGCTCGGGACATTGTCTGACCGCGTGATGGTAGCCCTTCGGATCAGCGAACGTTACCAGCATCTGGTGCGGAACAACTCGGTGTTCTGGCTGGCCTCAGGTTATTCGCTGGACTTTGGTCTGACGGGAGGCGTGGTGAAAACCGGGACCTTCAACCAGTTCATCCGCGGTGGCATCGCCTTCGCCACCCCGCCTGGTACGCCGCTTGCGCCAAAAGCGCAGCCGGATAAACACTTCCTGCTGCTGGAGAGCGAACCAAAAGAGTGGCGTGAGTGGGGAACCGCGTTACCGCGTTAATCTCAGGGCTCCGGTGTCAACGCGCCGGAGCCTTTATGTTACACTGCGCACCTGAATTATTCCCAGTGGTGTGCCCGTGGCTCAAAACTCCGTATTTCTTCCTGAACAATTCCTGGCGCAGATGCGCGAGGCGCTTCCTTCTCATCTCTCGTTTGACGATTTTATCGCGGCCTGCCAGCGTCCGTTACGCCGCAGTATTCGCGTCAATACACTGAAAATCAGCGTGGCCGATTTTCTGGCGCTGGTGTCGCCCTACAACTGGCAGCTGACGCCCGTCCCCTGGTGTGAAGAAGGTTTCTGGATTGAGCGTGATGATGAAGAAGCCCTGCCGCTGGGCAGCACCGCCGAACATCTGAGCGGGCTGTTTTATATTCAGGAAGCCAGTTCCATGCTGCCTGTTGCAGCGCTGTTCGCCGACGGCAATACGCCTGAACGGGTTATGGACGTCGCCGCCGCGCCTGGGTCAAAAACCACCCAGATTGCCGCACGCATGGGTAACCACGGGGCAATACTCGCTAACGAATTCTCCGCCAGTCGCGTTAAGGTGCTGCACGCCAATATCAGCCGCTGCGGTATCCACAACGTTGCTCTTACGCACTTTGATGGCCGCGTGTTTGGCGCGGCATTGCCTGAAGCGTTCGATGCCATTTTGCTGGATGCGCCCTGTTCCGGTGAAGGTGTGGTACGAAAAGATCCCGATGCGCTTAAGAACTGGTCCGTTGAAAGTAATCTGGATATCGCCGCCACGCAGCGTGAACTTATCGACAGCGCATTCCATGCATTGCGCCCTGGCGGCACGCTGGTCTACTCCACCTGCACATTAAACCGCGACGAAAACGAAGACGTCTGCCTGTGGCTCAAGGCGCAATATCCGGATGCTGTCGAATTTCTGCCGCTTGGCGAGCTATTTTCTTCGGCAAAAGAGGCGCTGACGCCTGAAGGCTTCCTGCATGTCTTCCCGCAAATTTACGACTGCGAAGGGTTCTTCGTTGCCCGTTTGCGTAAAACCTCCGCAATCGCACCGCTGCCCGCCCCGAAATTCAAAGTCGGCAATTTCCCCTTCACCCCCTTAAAAGGACGCGAAGCAGCACAGGCCGAAGAGGCTGCACGTAAGGCCGGGATTTTCTGGGATGAGAGCCTGCGCCTCTGGATGCGTGATAAAGAGATTTGGCTGTTCCCGGTCAACATTGAGCCGCTGATCGGAAAAGTTCGTTTTTCGCGTATTGGTATTCGCCTTGCAGAGGTACATAACAAAGGTTATCGCTGGCAACATGAAGCGGTGATTGCGCTTGCCGGTGAGGCAAATACTTTTGCCCTGACGCATCAGGAAGCCGAAGAGTGGTATCGCGGCCGGGATGTTTACCCTGAAAATACACCTGCGTCTGACGAAGTCGTCGTCACCCATCAGGGATATCCTATAGGGCTGGCGAAGAAGGTGGGTTCGCGCCTGAAAAACAGCTACCCGCGCGAACTGGTACGCGATGGCCGCCTGTTTACCGGTAACGATCGCACTGCCTGAAAAAAGCGCACTTTTTTACTGGCGATTTTGCTTCACCTGGCTACTCTAAAATCTGGGTGACCTACTGGTCATACCAGATTTTTAGCACAAACCCCGGAGAGCATTATGACGAAAACCAGCGTGCGTATTGGCGCTTTTGAAATCGACGATGCAGAATTGCGCGGCGAAACACAAGGCGACCGAACGTTAAGTATTCCCTGCAAATCCGACCCGGATTTATGTATGCAACTGGATGCCTGGGATGCCGATATCAGCATTCCTGCAATTCTTGATGGCGAACACTCTGTTCTTTACCGTGAGCACTACGATCGTAATTCCGATGCCTGGGTCATGCGGCTTGTCTGACCTAAAGAGAACCCGCCCGAAGGCGGGTTATTTATGCGTTACTGTAACTGCGCCAGCGTAAAATACCCGTCAAAGACTGCACCGGTATCGATATAGTGCAGATTATTAAAATCATAGCGTTTATCGAGGGGCGTATGCCCAAACCAGAAGTGATCCGCACCGCGAATCCCCTGCCCTTTACCCGCCATAAACCCCATTAAGCGGTTACGGTCCCACAAGACCCGCTGCTCGCTGACGGGTTTGTTCCATGCATACTCTTCTGAGGGGTAGTCTGCATGGGCAATTACGTTGAGACCGTTTGCACAGGTGATTTCAATAATCAGCGGTAACGTACGACACTCCTCAAGCAGCGTAAGCGCTCTTTTTTGCTGTTCGCTCTCAAGCCTGGCAAACCAGATGCCACCATTCATCGTCCAGAGCGAAAAATCATTATCCTGAAGGCTATCGAGGGCCATTTGTTCATGGTTACCCCGTACCGCACGAAACCACTTTTCGTGCATCAGTGCGAGGCAACTGACACTGTCCGGCCCACGGTCGATTAAATCCCCAACCGAGATAAGTAGATCCTCATAGGGATTAAAATGCCGACGCTTAAGTTCGTCCATAAGCCATTGATAGCAACCATGTATGTCGCTGACAACCCAGATATGACGCCACTGTGAACCATCGATTCGTTGATACATAACGCCTCCTCACAGGAGTATAGCCGCAACATAAAAGTCCATACGGAGCGACCAGGGTGATGTACCTTTTCATAAAGCTAAACAAACAGTAAACTAAGGGAAAATAAAACTCTCACCAGTATTAATCCACTTTTGCATGCCCCCTAAAATATGCAATGCATAAAATCTGAGGTTCTCACGTGTCAAATTCGCGCCTGCAAAACGATGTAGCACATTCTCATCGCGCAACTATTATTTCCGATCTGGTGAAAGGTAAACTCGTCCCAGGCCCAATCTGGCAAAAACGCGAGTATCGACTGAAGTTTCTGCTGCGCTCTCTGCTGTTCTGGTCTTCAACTCACCGGATGCTGGAAGCGCTGTCTCGTCGTGACGATTTTGATCAGCTTCTGGCCTCGCAAATCACCTTGCCGAGCAAAACTCACCGTCAGTATCTGATGCGCGGCATGAATGCCAACGATCGTGCTGAAGCCATCGTCAGCCACTATGAGTGGATCGATTCCCTGAAAGACGCCAGTCTGGTCAAGGCATTAACGGGCCCGCAGGAACAGTCGATTGTTGAGTTTCATGCTAAAGAAGGCGTCAGCTATAACGTCAATGCCATGAATGCCAGCAAAGCGGAACGTGAAGGTGAATGTACGTTGTGGCTGCGCGATAACGAAAATACCCTGCTCGCGAGCCTGACGTTCTGTGTGGCCCGTGAAAACGGCCAGCCGGTGCTGGTGATTGGCGGTCTGCAAGGCCCGCGCCGCAGCGTGTCGCGTGATGTAATTAAACAAGCTACCCGCGCCTGTCATGGCCTGTTCCCGAAACGCGTGCTGATGGAAGTGCTGTTCCAGCTGGCAACGCTTTCCGGCATCAAAGCCATTTACGCCGTTAGCGATGAAGGTCACATCTTCCGTGCGCTGCGTTATCGTCTGAGCAAAGGCCGCCATTTCCACGCCAGCTACGATGAGTTCTGGGAGTCTATCGACGGCAAAAAACTGTCCACATTCCGCTGGCAGTTACCTTTGCAGATGGAACGTAAATCCCTGGAAGAGATTGCCAGTAAAAAACGTGCTGAATACCGCCGCCGTTTTGAACTGCTCGATGAAATTGAAGCGTCAGTAAAATCACGCTTTTAAGCCTGAAACGGGTCAAAACCCGTTGTAAGATATGCCGCTTCTGGGCGGCATTTTTATCTCGCCCTCGCCCCGCATCCCATCTCCGAATCGCTTAAACACGAAAACGTAACAATGACAAAAAATACCTGGACGAACGCGGTGCAGAGTATGTTATGGTTGAGAAAGGATATGGAAAATTCGAGAAATTTTCGGGTGGTTTCGGGTTAACACCGGTAAGCACTGTGAAAAAACAAGCACATAAAAAGAGACCGAATACGATTCCTGTATTCGGTCCAGGGAAATGGCTCTTGGGAGAGAGCCGTGCGCTAAAAGTTGGCATTAATGCAGGCTAAAATCGCCTTGCCTTTTAAGAATAGATGAGAGCGCCAGGTTTTCCAGTCCACGGTAAAAGTGGCCTGAAAAAAAGCGCATCGACATCATAAAAACTAAAAAACCGCAGAGCTCTCGCAAGCGCCTGCGGTTTTTTTATTGGAAACCAGAATGCTAGCAGAGCTTGTCGGCGCGCTCGATAAACGGCGCCAGGCTCATTTTGTGGCCCGGGTTTGCCGGATCATCAATCTGGATCACGCTGATGGGTTTCCCGCTGCTTTTGCCGCTGGCGACCTGTTGCTCCGCAATATCATTAAGCGGGTATTGCACCAGAGTGCTTGGGTTAATGGCATACAGAGCATGACCAGGACGACAGGTCAGCATCACCTCTTCACGATCGAACGCCCATTTCTCTTTACCCACTTCAAAACGGCTGACCGTAATCACCTGCTGCGCTGCCAGTGCATTTCCGGCGCTGGCCAGCAGTAAGAGCGAAAGTAGTGTCTTTTTCATATGTTTTAACCTTCTCAGAAGGGTTCCCAGGTGGCGAAAAGACTGACCGTTGCCAGCACCAGCGCCCCCAGCACAACCTCTGCCTGTGTCATCCTGATAAAAATCTGTTGTTCTCGTCCGGCATCCGGTCGAAATCGTGGAACCAGAAAATACCGATTCGTCAGCGCAATTACCACCATCATTGCCACCAGCGCACATTTGAACAACAAAAGTTGTCCGTAGTGCGTATCCCAGGGAACATTTAGCCCAAGGATAAACAGCGCATTGATTACCCCGGTAAAAATGACGCCTGCCACCGCATAATGCCCCACGCGTGAAAAACGCATCATGGTGTAGATGGCAGCAACGTGCCAACGGCCTTTGGCCAGCTGCATACAAAACAGCAGTGGCAGCAATCCGCCGATCCAGGTTGCAGCACACAGCAGGTGCACTGCATGGTTTACGCGCTGCACGCCTCCGGCAATGCCTTCGTTCATCGCAGCGTGTCCGACGCCCGCCAGCAGGAAAAATTGCCCCATCGCCAGTAACAGTAATCGTGCCCCTTTCTGCGGCGCAATCCAGGCGGTTGCGGTGGTGACTAATGCCAGAATTACCTGCCACACCCAGACGCTGCCATATTGCGTCGAGGCCACCCTCCCCCAGATTTCCGGGCGCCACACGTCACTCCAGCCATTCCCCATCAACCCGCCCTGAAGACCAAACATCAGGAGCGCCGACAGCAGGCTAACTACTGCCATGATTTTTTGCTGTTGCTGAAAACGCCGCGTCATCAGCCTGTGCAGCGAAAACGGCGCGAGCCAGGCGCTGTACAACGCATTGCCGAAGATCAGCATTAGCGCGCCGAAGTGGATAAAACGCAGAACAACGTAGCTTAACGCCAGCATGTTATTTCACGCTGAAACGGTAGCTGCCTTTGGTTTTGTGGCCATCCACAGAAACCACATGCCATTCGACGAGATACGTCCCCGTCGTCAGCGTTTGATCTAAGGGCACAATCAGCTGCGTTTTGTCTTTCTCATCACGCTTAACCGCGCCTGTTTTGACCGTTTGCTGCTGATCCCCTGTCACGGTCACTCCGCTAAACGCAGGTTCAATGCCTTCTGAAAAATGCAGGGTTAACGCCCGTGGTGCCGTTGCGGCCACGGCGTCTGCCGCCGGAATTTGCTGTTTAAGATGCGCGTGCGCCAGGACAGAAGGTGTTACCACCGAAGCAATCAGAAAGGTTAACGCGCAAACCGCGCGGGTCGAGGAAAAAACCATCGCAATCATTCCTTTTTGTTATGTCTACATGACAGAGAATAACTCTGTATAATAAACGAGTCGAGGATCATCCTGCGCCTGCTTGTCAACGCCGTGCAATCGCGGTAACGTTGCCGCCGCAAAAAAAGGAGAAGGAAATGAAGATCAATCTGGCCGCCCTTCCTCAGGACGAGATGGACAAAGTGAATGTCGATCTCGCTGCCGCAGGCGTGGCATTTAAAGAGCGTTACAACATGCCTATCGTGGCCGAAGTTGTCGAACGTGAACAGCCTGCGCACCTGCGTGACTGGTTCCGTGAACGCCTCATTGCCCACCGTCTTGCTTCCGTCAATCTTTCGCGTTTACCCTACGAACCTAAAGTTAAATAACCTTAACGACGTGTTACATTTCCTTACACGGATTGTGGCAGGATAAGAAAACCCTGATATTTTAAGGTGTATTCTTAAAGCCTGCGACTCTGTGTATAAGGATGTCACGATGTCACGATGGAATATTGCTGCCGCCCAGTATGCCCGCCAGCATAACTGCGTGGATGCGCACGTTGAGCACCATTTACGCTTCATTGCCGAAGCCGCACGACAGCAGTGCGATTTGCTGGTTTTCCCTGAGCTTTCGTTAACCGGCCCGGGTGATGAGGTTCTGCCAGCCCCACCCAGCGATCGCCAGCTGGAGCCTCTGCTTCGCGCAAGCCAGATTTACCGTATTACCGTTATCGCCGGGATCACGCTGGAAAACCAGGGTCAGCGCCAGAAAGGGTTAGCCCTGTTTAGCCCGTGTTGCGATACCGCTCTGCGCTACCCGCAGGGAAGCAGCGCGAGCCTTACCCGCGATGATACGCAACTCACTATAATAGATACCCACTCCGACACGCCAAACCTCGACCCACTGGCCGCATTATTAACCAGCAGCCAGGATGTAGGCGATCACCGCTGGCGTCAGTCTATTAGTACCTTACAGCGATTTGCCCACAAATATTCGATTGCCGTGTTGATGGCGAATGCCCGCAACGGCAGCGCGCTGTGGGATGAAAAAGGGCAACTCATCGTCCGGGCCGATCAGGGTGAACTGTTATTGACTGGCTCCAGGGGAAGACAGGGTTGGCAAGGCGATATCATTCCTTTAGGCTAAGCGTTTTAGGGTCAGGAGCGATCAATGCTGCGCGTAATCGACACCGAAACTTGCGATCTTCAGGGCGGAATCGTGGAAGTTGCCTCTGTGGACGTGGTTGACGGTAAAATAGTCAATCCCATGAGTCACCTGGTGCGTCCCGATCGTCCGATTAGCCCGCAGGCGATGGCCATTCACCGCATTACGGAATCGATGGTGGCGGATAAACCCTGGATTGAAGAGGTCATCCCCCACTATTACGGCAGCCTGTGGTACGTGGCGCATAACGCCAGTTTTGACCGCCGCGTGTTGCCGGAGATGCCCGGCGAGTGGATCTGCACCATGAAGCTGGCCCGCCGCTTATGGCCGGGGATCAAATACAGCAATATGGCGCTCTACAAATCGCGCAAGCTAAGCGTGAGAACCCCTGAAGGGTTACACCATCACCGTGCGCTGTATGATTGCTATATCACCGCGGCACTGCTCATCGATATTATGAATACCTCGGGCTGGACGCCGGATGATATGGCAACCATAACCGGGCGCCCGGCACTGTTAACGACGTTTACCTTCGGCAAATACCGTGGAAAAGCGGTGTCTGAAATTGCCGACAAGGATCCGGGCTATCTGCGCTGGCTGTACAACAACCTCGACAGAATGAGCCCGGAGCTTCGTTTAACCCTTCGGCACTACCTGGGCGAATCCTAATTCCCGGCATGGCCAGGCAGCGTATCCTGCGCCAGGCCAATCAAAAAGGCATACTCCAGCGCGACCCCTTCGTACGATTTAAAACGCCCCGATTTTCCCCCGTGGCCGGAATCCATGTCCGTACAGAGCAACAACAGATTATCGTCGGTTTTTAACTCGCGGAGTTTAGCGACCCATTTTGCCGGCTCCCAGTATTGTACCTGCGAGTCATGTAACCCGGTGGTCACCAGCAGGTGCGGATAGGCTTTGGCCTCCACGTTGTCATAAGGGCTGTACTCTTTCATGTAGCGATAATAGGTTTCGTCCTGCGGATTGCCCCACTCCTCAAACTCGCCGGTGGTCAGCGGGATGGACTCATCCAGCATCGTGGTTAGGACATCAACAAACGGCACCTGGGCAACAATGCCCTTAAAACGCTCGGGTCGTGCGTTAATCACCGCCCCCATCAGCATTCCCCCGGCACTGCCCCCCATACCGAAACAGAGCCCCGGATCGCCATAGCCCTGCTCTATTAGCGCATCGCAGACATCAAGATAGTCATTGAAGGTGTTTTTCTTCCTGAGGAATTTCCCCTCTTCGTACCAGTGATGGCCCAGCTCACTGCCGCCACGCACATGGGCGATTGCAAAAACAAAACCACGATCGAGGAGGCTCAGCCTGCTACTGCTAAAATCGGCATCCATGCTGGCGCCATACGAGCCGTAACCGTAAACCAGCAATGGATTTTTGCCCTTACGAAAATGTTCCGGCCGATACACCAGCGATACCGGCACTTCCACGCCATCCCGGGCTTTCACCCACAGGTGTTCACTGCGATAGTTTTCCGACTCAAAACCCGCAACCGCAGCCTGTTTCAGCACCTGACGTTGCCCGGTGTCCATATCCAGCTCAAACAGCGTGTCCGGCGTAGTCATTGACGAGTAGCCGTAGCGCAGACGAGACGATTCCGGTTCCGGGTTGAAGCCAATCCACGTTACATAGGCCGGATCATCAAAGGCAATCCCCACCACTTCCCGCGTTTTACGATTGATCTGCCGCAGGCTGGTCAGACCGCGCTGGCGTTCTTCCACTACCAGCCAGTCAGTGAACAGCGTAAAACCTTCCAGCATCACCTGTTCGCGGGCAGGTATTAACACCTCCCATTTCCGCTCGTCGCGCACTTTGGTTTTATAAAGGCCGAAGTTTTTACCCTCGCGGTTTGAGCGCAGGTAAAAGCTGTGCTGGTAGTGATCCAGGCTGTACTCATGATCTTTACGACGCGGCAGAAAGCACAAAGGCTGCGCGTCAGGAAGCTCAGCATCCAGCAGCAGCACTTCTGAGGTGGTCGCACTGGCAAGGGAGATAACAACATAATGGCGGGACGTGGTTTTACTCAGGCTGACGTAAAAGGTTTCGTCTTTTTCTTCATACACCAGCTCATCCTGAGCGGCGGATGTCCCAACGGTATGGCGCCAGACCTGGTAAGGCAGCAATGTCACCGCGTGTTTTTTCACGTAGTAGACCGTTTCGGAATCATTGGCCCAGACAAAATCCGGTGACACGTTATCGAGCATTTCGGGATACCAGTTTCCGCTTTCAAGATTGCGAAAACGCAGGCCGTACTGCCGACGCGAAAGATAATCCTCGGCCAGCGCCATAATGGCGTTATCCGGGGAGATGGACATGCCGCCCAGAGTATAGAATTCGCTGTGGGCTGCGCGCTGGTTGGCATCCAGCAGGATTTCCCAGTCATCCCATTCCGCGCTCAGGGCAGACTGGCGTTGATACACCGGGTATTCGTTGCCGGGTTCGTAGATATGGCGATAGCGATAGCCATTTTTGGTCCAGGGGGCGGAGATATCGCGCTGCGGGATTCGCTCCACCATTTCGGCTAATAACCGGTCCTGAAGCGCCTGCTGACTGGCCATAACCTTGCGGCCATAGTCATTTTCCTGGTGAAGATAGTCGAGAACCTCCGGCCGGGAACGCGAATCGTCCCGCAGCCAGTAATAGTTGTCTATGCGTGTATCGCCATGCGTGGTAATGGCGTGAGGCTCGCGTCGGGCTTTTGGTGACATGTTATTTATTCGTTTTGGTTTTACACCCTATAAGGTTGGCAAAACACACGCACGATGCAAGCGAAACATCGCCGTTGGCCCCATCACTTAGCCCTGAAATCGGAAAGCGCAATTTCTTACCCACCTCATCAGGCCAGAGACAAGACAGACGCAAACGTTTTCGTTTATACTGCCCGCAACTTTTTCAGGGGGATTATTATGACTCGTTTAGGAACCGCGCTGCGTCCGTCAGCCACTCGCGTAATGCTGCTGGGCTCAGGTGAACTGGGTAAAGAAGTCGCCATTGAGTGCCAGCGTTTAGGCGTGGAAGTGATTGCGGTCGACCGTTATGCCGATGCGCCTGCCATGCATGTTGCCCATCGCTCACATGTCATAAACATGCTGGATGGCGATGCTCTGCGTGCGCTGATTGCACAAGAAAAACCGGATTTTGTGGTGCCTGAAATCGAAGCCATTGCCACCGATACGTTGATTGCGCTTGAGCAGGAAGGCCAGCGCGTTGTGCCTTGTGCGAAAGCGGCAAAGCTCACCATGAATCGCGAAGGCATTCGCCGCCTGGCGGCAGAAGAGCTGGCCCTGCCAACCTCCAGCTACCGTTTTGCCGACAGCAAAGAGACCTTTATCAGTGCCGTGGAAGAGATTGGCTACCCGTGCATCATTAAGCCTGTGATGAGTTCTTCCGGTAAAGGACAAAGCTTTATCCGCGACAGCGCCACGCTGGATAAGGCCTGGGATTATGCGCAACAGGGTGGCCGCGCAGGCGCCGGACGCGTAATTGTTGAAGGCGTGGTGAAGTTTGATTTCGAAATCACCCTGCTGACCGTCAGCGCCGTGGACGGTGTGCATTTCTGCGAAGCAATCGGCCACCGTCAGGAAGATGGCGATTATCGTGAATCCTGGCAGCCTCAGCAGATGAGCGCCCTGGCGCTGGAGCGCGCGCAGGAGATAGCCCGCAAAGTGGTTCTGGCTCTGGGCGGTTATGGTCTGTTCGGCGTTGAGCTGTTTGTTTGTGGCGACGAAGTGGTGTTCAGCGAAGTCTCCCCTCGCCCGCACGATACCGGGATGGTGACGCTGATTTCACAGGATCTCTCTGAGTTCGCCCTGCACGTCCGTGCATTCCTTGGCCTGCCTGTTGGCGGCATTCGTCAGTACGGTCCGGCAGCGTCGGCGGTGATCCTGCCGCAGTTGACCAGCCAGAACGTAACGTTTGATAACGTTGACAGTGCCGTCGGCGCAGGGTTGCAGGTACGTCTGTTTGGCAAGCCGGAAATCGACGGCACGCGCCGTCTTGGCGTGGCATTAGCCACCGGTGATAACGTGGACGATGCCGTGGCAAGAGCCAAAACAGCCGCGGCGAATGTTATCGTCGCAGGATAAAAAAACGGGCCAAAAGGCCCGTTTTTTATTTCGCAGGCCGGGTCACCCGGCTAGCAAACTTACTGTTTCGCGCCTTCAACCGCTTCGCGAGCCAGTTTAGTGATGCGATCCCAGTCGCCCGCTTCCAGCGCATCCGCAGGAACCAGCCATGAACCGCCGATGCACAGTACGCTTTTCAGCGCCAGGTAGTCACGGTAGTTCGCCGGAGAAATGCCGCCAGTCGGGCAGAAACGAACCTGAGAGAATGGGCCAGCAATTGCCTGCAACGCTTTGGTGCCGCCGTTAGCTTCAGCCGGGAAGAATTTGAACTCTTTCAGACCATAGTCCATACCCAGCATCAGTTCAGAAACGGTGCTGATACCCGGGATCAGCGGAATAGTGCCTTCGGTTGCGGCTTTCAGCAGTGGCTCAGTCAGGCCCGGACTGATAGCGAACTGTGCGCCAGCTTCAGTCACGTCAGCCAGCTGTTGTGGGTTCAGAACCGTGCCCGCACCGATAATCGCTTCCGGTACTTCTTTGGCGATCGCACGGATCGCGTCCATTGCACAGGCAGTACGCAGGGTCACTTCCAGCACGCGAACACCGCCAGCAACCAGCGCTTTTGCCATAGGTACGGCGTGTTCCAGCTTATTCACCACGATTACCGGCACGACAGGGCCAGTTTTCAGGATTGCTTCTGCACTTGTTTTCCAGTTTTTCATCAGAGTTTCTCTCGCCAGATCGATAATTCAGGTCGTCTTAAAACGTAATACAGGTCGCACCCTGTTCCGCGCCGGAGAGTTTCTCGCGCAGCGCGCTGAACATTTCGCGTCCGGTTCCCACGCGCGATGCGCTCAGGTCAGGAATATGCGGTTTACGGGCAGCAAGTTCAGCTTCATCCACCAGAAGGGTTAACTCGCCTGTCTGGCCATTGACGCGAATCATATCGCCGTCACGGACTTTCGCCAGCAGCCCACCATCGTATGCTTCGGGCGTCACGTGGATTGCAGAAGGCACTTTACCTGATGCACCAGAGAGGCGTCCATCGGTAACCAACGCAATTTTGAAACGGCGGTCCAATAATACACCAAGTGGTGGCATAAGTTTATGTAATTCTGGCATCCCGTTCGCTTTTGGCCCCTGATGACGCACGACCACCACGCAATCCTTGTCGAGAAGACCGGCATCGAAGGCAGGTAAAACATCGTGCTGGCTTTCAAATACCACAGCCGGAGCTTCGATAATCTGGTTCTCTTCCGGTACGGCAGAGGTTTTCATTACCGCGCGCCCCAGATTGCCGCTCAGCACTTTTGTGCCGCCGTGACGGGAGAACGGGGTATCGAAGGTCGCGATAACCTGTGCGTCCAGGGAGGCAGTCGCCCCATCACGCCAGTCCAGCGCGCCATTGTTCAGCCACGGCTCCATGGTGTAACGCTGCAAGCCAAAGCCTGCCACCGTATTCACATCTTCATGCAGCAAGCCGCCTTTGAGCAGTTCGCGCATCAGCACCGGTACGCCACCGGCCGCCTGGAAGTGGTTAATGTCTGCCGGGCCATTTGGGTACAGACGCGCCATCAGCGGGACTACGGCAGAGATGTCAGAGAAATCATCCCAGTTAATCAGAATGCCCGCCGCACGCGCCATCGCCACCAGGTGCATGGTGTGGTTGGTAGAACCGCCGGTTGCCAGCAGGGCAACAATCCCGTTGACGATAACTTTTTCATCCACCATTTTGCCCATCGGCATCCACTCGTTACCATTTCCGGTAAGGCGAGTAACCTGGCGGGCAGCGGCTTCGGTCAGTGCCTGACGCAGCGGCGCATCCGGCTGAATGAAGGACGAGCCAGGAAGCTGCATCCCCATAAATTCCACCACCATCTGGTTGGTGTTGGCCGTACCGTAGAAAGTACAGGTACCGGGAGCATGGTAGGAGGCGGCTTCAGCTTCCAGCAGCGCCTGGCGATCCGCTTTGCCTTCAGCATACAGCTGGCGGATACGCACTTTTTCTTTGTTTGGCAGGCCACTTGCCATTGGGCCTGACGGCACAAAAATCGCAGGCAGATGACCAAATGAGAGCGCCGCCATCACCAGGCCCGGGACAATTTTGTCACACACGCCCAGATAAAGCGCACCATCGAACATATTGTGCGATAACCCTACAGCCGCAGACATGGCAATCACTTCACGGCTCAGCAGGGACAACTCCATCCCATCCTGGCCCTGGGTCACGCCGTCACACATGGCCGGTACGCCACCCGCAACCTGCCCCACCGCATTCACGCTGTGCAGCGCATTACGAATGATGTTCGGGTAGACCTCATACGGCTGGTGCGCCGAGAGCATATCGTTGTAGGAGGTAATGATGGCGATATTGTTACGCAACATGCTTTTCAGCGAGTCTTTGTCACCCGGCTGGCAGGCCGCAAAGCCGTGGGCCAGGTTACCGCAAGCCAGTTGTGAACGATGTACGGTATCGCTTTTGGCCTGTTCAATACGGGCGAGGTAGGCAGAACGCGTCTCTTTTGAGCGCTCGATAATGCGTTGTGTTACGCGTAACAATGTCGGATTCATAAAAGCTCCTCTAATTTATCTGTCCGCGCTCGGGAGTTTACAAAGTCTCTGGCAGTTGTTAACAACGCTGAAACGCTTGGTGTCCGGAGCTCAGGGGCAAAATCGCTTCCGGCAGTGTAATAAAAAAAGCTCCGCGGGGAAATCCACGCGGAGCTTAAAAGATTAAAAATTGTGCCACTAACTGTGTTAGATCATGTTACCGGTAAAATAACACCTTCGGGCTAGAGGATTATCCTACTCAAACTCATTCCAGGAGCGGCCATCACGGGTGATCATCGCCACAGAGGCGACAGGTCCCCAGGTGCCCGCCTGATACGGTTTTGGCGCGTCCTGATCGGCAGCCCAGGCTTCGGTAATGGAATCGACCCATTTCCACGCCTCTTCCACTTCATCGCGACGTACGAACAGCGCCTGAATACCACGCATGGTTTCCAGCAGCAGACGCTCGTAAGCATCCGCGAGGTGCGTTTCATTGAAGGTTTCGGAGTAGCTCAGATCAAGCTTGGTGGTTTGCAGGTTGTGTTTGTGATCCAGGCCTGGCACTTTGTTCAGGATCTGGATATCCACACCTTCGTCCGGTTGCAGACGGATGGTCAGCTTGTTCTGCGGCAGTTCCTGCCAGGACTCTTTGAACAGGTTCAGCTCAGGGTTTTTAAAGTACACCACCACTTCAGAGCATTTGGCCGGCAGACGTTTACCGGTACGCAGGTAGAACGGAACACCCGCCCAGCGCCAGTCGTCGATATCCACGCGGATTGCCACGAAGGTCTCGGTGTTGCTGGCCTTGTTCGCGCCCTCTTCTTCCAGGTAGCCCGGCACTTTTTTGCCCTGGGCAAAGCCTGCAGTGTACTGGCCGCGAACGGTTTTCTCACGCACATTTGAACGGTCAATGCGGCGCAGAGATTTCAGCACTTTCACTTTGGCATCGCGGATGCTGTCAGCCGTCAGGTCAGACGGAGGTGACATGGCGATCATGCACAGAATTTGCAGCAGGTGGTTCTGGATCATGTCGCGCATCTGGCCGGCCTGGTCAAAGTAACCCCAACGCCCTTCGATGCCCACCTCTTCGGCCACGGTAATTTCCACGTGATCGATAGTACGGTTGTCCCAGTTGTTCACAAACAGGGAGTTCGCAAAGCGCAGCGCCAGCAGGTTCAGTACCGTCTCTTTACCGAGATAGTGGTCGATACGGTAAACCTGGCACTCTTCAAAGAACTCGCCCACCTGATCGTTGATTTCGCGGGAGGTCGCAAGCGAAGTCCCCAGCGGTTTTTCCATCACCACGCGTGCAGGTTTGGCGTTCAGTTTTGCTTCGCCCAGACCTTTGCAGATGGCGCCGAAGGTGCTTGGCGGCATCGCGAAATAATTGATGGTGACGCGGTTTTTCTGATCCAGCATATCGCCCAGGCGGGAAAACGCGCTGACGTCGTTCACGTCCAGGTTACAGAAATCGAGGCGTCCGCTCAGCGTATCCCACAAACTTTCATCGATTTTCTCTTTCATGAAAGTTTCGAGCGCTTCACGCACGACTTTGGTATAAGCGTCCTTGTCCCATTCGGCGCGCCCGACACCCAGGATACGGGTATCCGGATGAAGTTGACCCGCTTTTTCCAGTTGATACAGGGAAGGCAGCAATTTCCGGCGTGCAAGATCGCCTTTAGCGCCGAAAATGACCAGGTCACATGCCTGGGCTGTTTGCGTTACCGCCATGTCATTCTCCTCAGTTGGATAACCTGGTACTTCTGCCAGGTATCGTTGTAATTTTATTACAATGCACTGTACTGCTTTTACGTCATTCCCGAAACCATTAGCGCTTAACGTCACGTGCGATACCGTGATTTTTCGCCAGTCAAACGCCTGCGGCACGGCAAAAACGCTGGATCCGTTGAATCTTTGTACTGCCCGGTCACGACAAAACCCGACAGCGATCAAGTAATGAAAAAAAACAACAACATTTCTTGTCGTACATTACCCTTTAAGGAAGCCCGAGGGGTAATATCGACTAAATCGAATCATGATTTCATCAATCAATGAAATCGTTTCCACCCATGAGCGCCTGGTTAACGATGAACATGCTGGAAAAAATCCAGTTTCAACTGGAACACCTTAGCAAATCCGAGCGAAAAGTGGCTGAAGTTATTCTCGCCTCCCCCGCTCAGGCGATTCATTCAAGCATCGCCGCTCTGGCACAGGAATCGGGCGTTAGCGAACCAACGGTGAACCGGTTCTGTCGAAGCCTTGAAACGCGTGGCTTCCCCGATTTTAAACTGCATCTGGCACAAAGTCTGGCAAACGGTACGCCGTATGTTAATCGCAATGTGGATGAAGACGACAGCGTTGATGCCTATACCGCGAAAATATTTGAATCCGCGATGGCAACGCTCGATCATGTCCGTCAGTCGCTGGATATGACGTCGGTTAATCGCGCGGTCGATTTACTGACCCAGGCGAAGAAGATAGCCTTCTTCGGTCTGGGCTCGTCCGCCGCGGTTGCTCACGATGCCATGAACAAATTCTTCCGCTTTAATGTTCCGGTCATTTATTCCGATGACATTGTGCTGCAACGCATGAGTTGTATGAATTGTAGCGAAGATGATGTGGTGGTTCTTATCTCGCATACCGGACGCACCAAAAGCCAGGTGGAACTGGCCCAACTGGCGCGAGATAATGATGCTATGGTGATAGCGCTTACAACCGCAGGCACACCGCTGGCACGAGAAGCGACTCTCGCCATCACGCTGGATGTGCCGGAAGACACCGACATGTATATGCCAATGGTGTCACGTCTTGCGCAACTCACCGTGATTGACGTACTGGCGACCGGTTTTACCTTGCGTCGTGGGGCAAAATTCAGAGATAACTTGAAGCGGGTCAAGGAAGCGCTCAAGGAATCGCGTTTTGATAAAGAATTGCTCATAAAGAGCGATGTTCCCTAATAGTTAATAATGATGTTTTAACGATTTACGGCACTCGGTCAGTTCCCTGTTGCCTTGCAGCAGACAGAACGCCGATTCAATGTTCACGCAACACCAAAATTGTTTCAGTCAACGGAGTATTACATGTCCAGAAGGCTTCGCAGAACCAAGATCGTAACCACCTTAGGCCCGGCTACCGATCGCGATAATAACCTCGAGAAAATTATCGCCGCAGGCGCCAACGTGGTACGTATGAACTTCTCTCACGGTACGCCAGAAGACCATAAACTGCGTGCAGATAAAGTGCGTGAGATCGCGGCTAAACTGGGCCGCCATGTTGCTATTCTCGGTGACCTGCAAGGGCCAAAAATCCGTGTATCAACATTCAAAGAAGGCAAAGTTTTCCTCAATGTTGGCGATAAGTTCCTGCTGGATGCCAACCTGAGCAAAGGTGAAGGCGATAAAGAGAAAGTTGGCATCGACTATAAAGGTCTGCCTGCTGACGTGGTACCTGGCGACATTCTGCTGCTCGACGATGGCCGTGTTCAGTTGAAAGTGCTGGAAGTTCAGGGCATGAAAGTGTTCACCGAAGTGACCGTGGGCGGCCCGCTTTCCAACAACAAAGGCATTAACAAACTCGGTGGCGGCCTCTCTGCGGAAGCGCTGACCGATAAAGACAAAGCCGACATCGTTACTGCTGCGCAGATTGGTGTGGATTACCTGGCGGTCTCCTTCCCACGCTGTGGCGAAGATCTGAACTACGCTCGCCGTCTGGCACGTGATGCAGGCTGCGATGCGAAAATCGTTGCCAAAGTTGAGCGTGCAGAAGCCGTTTGCGATCAGGACGCGATGGATGACGTTATCCTGGCCTCCGACGTGGTGATGGTTGCCCGTGGTGACCTGGGCGTTGAAATCGGCGACCCGGAACTGGTGGGTATCCAGAAAGCGCTGATCCGCCGTGCGCGTCAGCTGAACCGCGCCGTGATCACTGCGACCCAGATGATGGAATCGATGATTACCAACCCAATGCCAACCCGTGCAGAAGTTATGGACGTGGCAAACGCCGTGCTGGATGGTACCGATGCGGTCATGCTGTCTGCTGAAACCGCAGCAGGCCAGTACCCGGCTGAAACCGTTGCTGCCATGGCGCGCGTGTGTCTGGGCGCTGAGAAGATCCCAAGCATCAACGTTTCTAAACACCGTCTGGACGTGCAGTTCGACAACGTGGAAGAAGCTATTGCGATGTCCGCAATGTACGCGGCAAACCACCTGAAAGGTGTTACCGCCATCATCACCATGACCGAATCTGGCCGTACCGCACTGATGACGTCCCGTATCAGCTCCGGTCTGCCAATCTTTGCGATGTCCCGTCATGAGCGTACTCTGAACCTGACTGCGCTGTATCGTGGCGTGACGCCGGTTTACTTCGACAGCACCAGCGATGGCGTTGCCGCGGCGAACGATGCCGTTAACCTGCTGCGCGACAAAGGCTACCTGGTGTCCGGCGATATCGTTATCGTGACTCAGGGTGATGTGATGAGCACCGTGGGTTCAACCAACACCACCCGTGTTATGACCGTCGAATAATTCCGGTGGTGTTAAAAAGCCCCCTCCTTGCGGAGGGGGCTTTTTTTATTTCTTCGGGAAAAGCTCTTTGCGTTTATAGGGCTCTTTTTCGCCCGGCTTACGCGTTTTAAGCAGCTTGAGTATCCACGTGTACTGTTCCGTATGCGGCCCCACCAGCAGCTCAACCTCTTCATTCATCCGGCGCGCAATGGTGTGATCGTCTGCCGTCAGCAGATCATCCATTGGCGGGCGCACCTCAATGCTCAGGCGGTGCGTGTTACCGTCATAAACAGGGAACAGCGGAATAACGCGGGCGCGACAGACTTTCATCAGGCGGCCAATCGCTGGCAGCGTGGCTTTGTAAGTGGCAAAGAAATCGACAAACTCGCTGTGCTCAGGCCCGTGGTCCTGATCCGGCAGATAGTATCCCCAGTAGCCCTGACGCACAGACTGAATAAAGGGTTTGATACCGTCGTTACGCGCGTGCAGGCGGCCACCAAAACGGCGGCGGACGGTGTTCCACACATAATCAAAGATCTTATTCCCCTGATTGTGGAACATGGCAGCCATCTTCTGCCCTTGCGATGCCATAAGCATGGCCGGGATATCAACGCCCCAGCCGTGAGGAACGAGGAAGATCACCTTCTCGTCATTGCGGCGCATCTCTTCGATGATTTCGAGCCCTTTCCAGTCAACACGGCTGAGCAGCTTCTCCGGCCCGCGCAGCGCCAGCTCTGCCATCATCGCCATTGCCTGCGGTGCCGTGGTGTACATCGCATCGATGATGGCTTCGCGCTCGGCGTCGCTTTTCTCAGGGAAGCAATAGTAGAGGTTAATTTGCGCGCGGCGACGGGCGCTTTTGCCCATCCGCCCGGCAAGGCGGCCTATCTTGCCGAGAACAGGATCGCGGACAGAGGCCGGCAGCAGTGCGATACCGGCAAACGCATAGACACCCAGCCAGGCGCCCCAGTTGGAGGGATGGCGAAACGACGGCTCAAACTCAGGAATGTACTCAATGTTATTTTTTTTTGTTTCCATGCTGATTCCAGGGAAGATGACGCAAAATAAAGAACAATGCGGATAGTGTAGCGAGGCTGGCGCTTACGCACAAAAGAAAAAGCCGGTGCGCGAAGGCACCGGCTTTACAAAACACGAGGTTAGTCAAAACGCAGTTGCGGCATCACTTCTTTCACCTGCGCCAGATAATCGGTGCGATCTTTACCGATCAGGCCTTCGGTGCGCGGCAGCTTCGCCGTCAGCGGGTTCACCGCCTGCTGGTTGATCCACACTTCATAGTGCAGGTGCGGCCCGGTTGAACGTCCGGTATTGCCGGAAAGCGCGATACGATCGCCACGTTTCACCTTCTGCCCCGGCTGAACCAGCAGTTTACGCAGGTGCATATAGCGGGTGGTGTAGGTACGACCATGGCGCACGGCAACATAGTAACCCGCGGCACCACTGCGTTTCGCCATCACCACTTCGCCATCACCCACCGCCAGTACAGGGGTGCCCTGCGGCATTGCGAAGTCAACACCACGGTGCGGCGCAACACGGCCGGTTACCGGGTTCAGACGGCGCGGGTTAAAGTTAGAGGAAACACGGAACTGCTTCGCGGTCGGGAAACGCAGGAAACCTTTCGCCAGACCCGTACCGTTACGGTCATAGAACTTGCCATCTTCAGCACGGATGGCGTAGTAATCTTTGCCATCAGAACGCAGACGCACGCCCACCAGCTGGCTTTGCTCGCGCTTACCATCCAGCATCTCGCGGGACATCAGCACCGAGAACTCATCGCCTTTCTTCAGCTTACGGAAGTCCATCTGCCACTGCATCGCTTTGATCACCGAGCTAATTTCCGCGCTGGTCAGGCCCGCATCACGCGCGCTGCTGACGAAACTCGCCCCTACCGTGCCTTTCAGCACGCTGTTGACCCAGTCGCCCTGCTGCATTTCACTGCTCATTTTGAAACCGTTTGCAGTGCGATCGTAAGTACGGGTTTCGCGGCGAGAAACTTCCCACGTCAGACGTTGTAAATCGCCTTCTGCGGTTAAGGTCCAGGAGAGTTGTTGGCCGATTTTGAGGTTACGTAAGTCTTTATCGGCGGCGGCGAGCTGGCTGATATCCCCCAGCTCTATGCCGTACTGGTTCAGTACGCTGCTGAGCGTGTCTCCGGTAGATACCACATATTCGTGGTTACCCGCTTCGGTGTCGGTTTTGTCGTCCAGTTCATCCTGAGGAATCGCTTCGTCTTCCTGAGCTGCCTGATCGATAGGCTCGCTGGCCTCAGGCAACAGGGAACGGATTTCGCTCTTCTCAAGCTCAATGGTTTTGATGACGGGCGCAGAACTCGGATGGTAAACATAGGGCCGCCATACGGCGACCGCCAGAGTGAGAACTGTAAGCGACCCCAGCATAACGCGATGGGGTCGGGGCAGATTGTTAAATGCCAGGGCGACAGAGCGGGCTATCTGTTGCACGTATTCACTTCCTCGTTAATCTCCTTTCAGGCAGCTCGCATACTGGTTCGCCAGTTGGCTGAGGAACTGCGAATAGCTCGCTTTGCTCAACTGGATATTCGTTCCTAGCGGGTCAAGGGTTCCCATGCGCACGGATGTTCCCCTGGCCACGGCTTCTACGACCGCTGGCCTGAACTGTGGCTCAGCAAAAACGCATGTCGCTTTCTGCTCAACCAACTGTGTTCTGATTTCATGTAAACGCTGCGCACCAGGCTGAATTTCAGGGTTGACGGTAAAGTGCCCGAGCGGGGTCAAACCGTAGTGTTTTTCGTAGTAGCCATAAGCGTCATGAAAAACGAAATACCCTTTGCCTTTCAGCGGTGCGAGCTCGTAACCCACCTGTTTATCGGTTGCGGCTAAACTTGCCTCAAAATCCTTCAGGTTGGCGTCTAATTTGGCTCGACTTTGCGGCATAAGTTCCACTAATTTGTCATGGATTGCAACCGCCGAAAGCCGCGCTATCTCTGGCGAGAGCCAAAGATGCATGTTGTACTCGCCGTGATGGTGATGGTCGTCACCTTTTTCACCTTCAGCGTGGTTGTGCTCACTTTCGTGTTCGTCGTCGTCAGTCCCTTTCATGAGTAACGGTTTCACGCCTGCAAGGTCCGCAATGGTGACCTGCTTTTGCGCCGGAACCTGCTGGGCAGACTTCTGCATGAACGCTTCCATCTCCGGGCCAATCCAGACGACTAAGTCCGCGTTTTGTAAGCGTTTTACATCAGATGGGCGCAAGGAATAATCATGTTCAGAGGCACCGTCAGGGAGCAAAACCTGGGTCTCCGTTACGCCATCTGCAATGGCAGAGGCGATGAAGCCAAGGGGTTTAAGCGAAGCGACAACGGCAGCGTTAACATCTTGTGCTGTTGTACCCCAAAGGGCAGCGGATAATGCTGCGAAAAGAAGCGTATTTTTATGTAACATAATGCGACTATTCATCGTAATAAGTTCGGGGAATGTGATATTATAACATTCGATGACTTCTGCAAGCTTAAATTGACATGACGACTTTGGTTTCTCTCGAAAATATTTCGGTGTCATTCGGTCAGCGCCGCGTCCTTTCTGACGTTTCGCTGGAACTGAAACCCGGTAAAATATTGACACTGCTCGGCCCTAATGGTGCCGGGAAATCCACCCTGGTGCGCGTGGTTCTGGGTCTGGTAGCACCCGATGAAGGTGTTATCAAACGTGATACCAAACTGCGTATTGGCTATGTGCCGCAAAAATTACACCTGGACGCCACTCTGCCACTGACGGTGAGCCGTTTCCTGCGGCTGCGTCCAGGCACGCGTAAAGACGATATCCTTCCCGCGCTGAAACGCGTGCAGGCCGGACATCTGATCGACGCCCCTTTGCAGAAGCTCTCTGGCGGCGAAACGCAGCGCGTTCTGCTGGCTCGCGCATTACTGAGCAGCCCGCAACTGCTGGTCCTCGATGAACCAACTCAGGGTGTTGACGTGAATGGCCAGGTTGCGCTGTACGATTTAATTGATCAGCTTCGCCATGAGCTTGACTGCGCGGTGCTGATGGTTTCTCACGACCTGCATCTGGTGATGGCAAAAACCGACGAAGTACTGTGCCTGAACCACCATATCTGCTGCTCCGGCACGCCGGAAGTGGTGTCGATGCACCCGGAATTTATCTCTATGTTTGGCCCTCGTGGAGCCGAACAGCTTGGCATCTATCGCCACCACCACAATCATCGCCATGATTTGCAGGGACGGATTGTACTGCGTCGGGGAAATGGACACTCATGATTGAACTGTTACTGCCCGGCTGGCTGGCCGGGATTATGCTTGCCTGCGCCGCAGGGCCGCTGGGCTCTTTTGTTGTGTGGCGCAGAATGTCCTATTTCGGCGATACGCTGGCGCACGCTTCTCTGCTTGGCGTTGCCTTTGGTCTGCTGCTGAATGTAAACCCGTTTTATGCGGTGATCGTGGTGACGCTGATGCTGGCCGCCGGTCTGGTGTGGCTGGAAAAGCGCCCTCACCTCGCCATTGATACGTTGCTCGGCATTATGGCACACAGTGCGCTGTCACTGGGTCTGGTGGTCGTAAGCCTGATGTCGAATATTCGCGTTGACCTGATGGCTTACCTGTTTGGGGATCTGCTGGCCGTGACGCCGGAGGACCTGATCTCTATCGCCATTGGTGTGGTGGTCGTGCTGGCGATCCTGTTATGGCAGTGGCGCAACCTGCTGGCGATGACCGTTAGCCCGGATCTGGCATTCGTCGATGGGGTTAAGCTTCAGCGCGTGAAACTGCTTCTGATGCTGGTGACTGCCCTGACCATTGGTGTGGCGATGAAGTTCGTCGGGGCGCTGATAATCACCTCCCTGTTGATTATCCCGGCAGCAACCGCCCGTCGTTTTGCCCGTACGCCAGAGCAAATGGCCGGCGTGGCAGTTATTGTAGGGATGATTGCGGTAACGGGTGGGTTGACCTTCTCGGCGTTTTACGACACGCCAGCGGGGCCATCAGTGGTGCTGTGCGCAGCTGTACTGTTTATTTTCAGTATGATGAAGAAGACCGCACAGTAGCGGGTATGTCTCCCCGGTGGCGCTTCGCTTACCGGGGCTACAAAAGCCAAATTGTAGGCCCGGTAAGCGAAGCGCCACCCGGCATTATTTACGGCATTGCCGGTGGCGTAATTCCGAAATGATTCCACGCCCGCACCGTCGCCATACGGCCACGTGGGGTGCGCTGTAAAAAGCCCTGCTGGATAAGATACGGCTCCAGCACATCTTCGATGGTTTCGCGCTCTTCCCCAATCGCTGCCGCCAGGTTATCCAGCCCCACCGGCCCGCCAAAGAATTTATCCAGCACCGCCAGCAGCAGTTTACGGTCCATATAGTCAAAACCTTCGGCATCCACGTTCAGCATGTCCAGCGCCTGTGCGGCAATGTCTGCCGAAATGCTGCCATCATGCTTCACCTCAGCGAAGTCACGCACACGGCGCAGCAGGCGGTTGGCGATACGCGGCGTGCCGCGAGAGCGTTTTGCCACTTCAAATGCCCCTTCCTCGCTCATCTCCAGCCCCATGTAACGTGCGCTGCGGCTGACAATATGCTGGAGATCAGGCACCTGATAAAACTCAAGACGCTGCACAATGCCGAAGCGGTCACGCAGTGGTGATGTTAACGAACCGGCGCGGGTCGTGGCGCCAATCAGCGTAAACGGAGGCAGGTCGATTTTGATGGAGCGCGCAGCCGGGCCTTCACCAATCATGATATCCAGCTGATAATCTTCCATCGCCGGATAGAGCACCTCTTCCACTACCGGGGAAAGACGGTGGATCTCATCAATGAACAGGACATCATGCGGTTCAAGGTTGGTCAGCATCGCCGCCAGATCGCCAGCTTTCTCCAGCACCGGGCCGGATGTGGTGCGCAGGTTTACGCCCATTTCATTGGCAACAATGTTTGCCAGCGTGGTTTTACCTAACCCCGGCGGGCCAAAAATCAGCAGATGATCGAGCGCATCGCCGCGCAGTTTTGCCGCCTGGATGAAGATCTCCATCTGAGAGCGAACCTGCGGCTGGCCAATGTACTCATCAAGCAGCTTCGGGCGGATTGCGCGATCCACCACATCATCTGCCTGAATAGTGCCTGCCGATACCAGGCGGTCTGCTTCAATCATCCTTTACCTCACAATGCAGCGCGCAGCGCTTCACGAATCAGGGTTTCACTGCTGGCATCCGGTTTGGCGATTTTGCTCACCATACGGCTGGCCTCCTGAGGTTTATAGCCCAGTGCTACCAGAGCAGCAACCGCTTCCTGCTCGGCATCATCAGCCGTTGGCGCGCCCGGTGATGTCAGCACCAGGTCTGCCGCTGGGGTAAACAGATCGCCGTGCAGGCCTTTAAAGCGGTCTTTCATTTCCACAATCAGGCGCTCTGCGGTCTTCTTGCCGATGCCAGGCAGTTTAATCAGGGCGACCGGATCTTCGCGCTCTACGGCATTCACAAACTGCTGTGCTGACATGCCGGATAAAATCGCCAGCGCCAGTTTCGGCCCGACGCCGTTGGTTTTGATTAGCTCGCGGAACAGGGTGCGTTCCTGCTTGTTATTGAAACCGTAGAGCAGCTGCGCATCTTCGCGCACAACGAACTGGGTGAAGACAATGGCTTCTTTGCCCGCGTCAGGGAGTTCATAGAAACAGGTCATTGGCATATGGACTTCATAGCCTACGCCTCCCGCTTCAAGCAGCACTAACGGGGGTTGTTTTTCAATGATGATGCCTCTGAGTCTGCCTATCACGTGACGCTCCTGCGTTCTGGAAGAGTTAACTGCGGGTATAATAAAAAAAGGCTGGATAAACATCCAGCCTCATTTGTCATTATCGTAACCTGCCTCGCGCCAGATTGAGCCGTGAATCACTCATCTGCATCGCATTCTGGCTGACATGACAGTGGGTTATGGCGATTGCCAGCGCATCGGCGGCATCAGCCTGTGGGTTAGCGGGGAGCTTCAGCAGCGTGCGCACCATGTGCTGCACCTGACTTTTCTCCGCGCCACCATTTCCTACCACCGTCTGCTTAACCTGTCTTGCCGCGTATTCGAACACCGGAAGATCCTGGTTTACGGCCGCAACAATCGCCACGCCGCGCGCCTGGCCAAGCTTCAGCGCCGAATCGGCGTTTTTCGCCATAAAAACCTGCTCGATAGCGAAATAGTCTGGCTGAAACTGGGTGATAATCTCGGACACGCCTGCGTAGATCAACTTAAGACGTGACGGCAGATCGTCCACTTTGGTGCGAATACAGCCACTGCCCAGGTAGGTTAACTGGCGTCCAACCTGACGGATGACGCCATAACCGGTGACGCGTGAGCCGGGGTCAATCCCGAGGATAATCGACATCACGCGCCTCCTGTAAACGGTTTAAACGCTCTCATCAGAGAGTCGCTGCAACCTCATCAGAGATTTCACCGTTGTGGTACACTTCCTGCACATCGTCGCAGTCTTCGAGCATGTCGATCAGGCGCAGCAGTTTAGGCGCAGTTTCTGCATCCATGTCCGCTTTGGTTGACGGGATCATAGACACTTCAGCGTTGTCTGCTTTCAGGCCAGCCGCTTCCAGCGCATCACGCACCGCACCCATCTCTTCCCACGCGGTGTACACGTCGATAGCACCGTCATCAAAGGTCACAACGTCTTCAGCACCGGCTTCCAGCGCCGCTTCCATGATCACATCTTCGTCGCCTTTCTCGAAAGAAATCACGCCTTTTTTGCTGAACAGGTAAGCCACGGAGCCATCAGTACCCAGGTTGCCACCGGTTTTGGTGAACGCGTGGCGCACTTCGGCAACGGTACGGTTACGGTTGTCAGACAGACATTCAACCATGACCGCAGTACCGCCAGGGCCGTAACCTTCATAAATGATGGTTTCCATGTTCGCGTCTTCATCGCCGCCCACGCCACGAGCGATTGCACGGTTCAGGGTATCACGCGTCATGTTGTTAGACAGTGCTTTATCAATCGCCGCACGCAGACGTGGGTTAGAACCCGCATCGCCGCCGCCCAGACGCGCTGCTGTTACCAGCTCACGAATGATTTTGGTAAAGATCTTACCGCGTTTGGCATCCTGTGCCGCTTTGCGGTGTTTGGTGTTGGCCCACTTACTATGACCTGCCATAAAAAGTTCTCCAAAAATCGCGCCTTCTCAGGCAGCGTTAATTACAAATTCTTCAATCGCCTGCCGGTTGCTCCACGACTTGGTCAGTGCGGCGGCATCCACCGCATCCACCCAGCGGTAGTTCAGATGTTCAGTGAACACGATCTCCCGTTCATGGGGAAGCGCGAGACAGAACCACGATTCCGTATTGCGCTCGATATCCGGAGCATAGCGATGACGTAAATGGCTAAAAATTTCAAACTCCACCGTGCGCTGACAGTCCTTCAGGGTCAGTTGCTCGCAAGCAACATCAATCGCGACCTCTTCCTTTACTTCGCGCGCGGCGGCCTGCGGCGCAGTTTCACCCTCTTCCAGGCTGCCGGTAACCGACTGCCAGAAATCAGGATCGTCACGCCGCTGCAACATCAGCACCCGCTTCGTGTCCTGGGCATAAATGACAACTAAGACAGAAACGGGGAGCTTATATGTCATATCAGTTTTTCTCTTCCTTTTTCACCACGTCGATGCCCAGCTCAGCCAGTGAGGCCGGGTTGGCAAAGCTTGGTGCTTCCGTCATCAGACACGCCGCGGCGGTCGTTTTCGGGAAGGCGATAACATCACGGATGTTGTCGGTACCGGTCAGCAGCATGGTCAGACGGTCAAGGCCGAATGCCAGACCCGCGTGCGGAGGCGTACCGTATTTCAGGGCATCCAGCAGGAAGCCGAACTTCTCGCGTTGCTCCTGCTCGTTAATACCCAGGATACCGAACACGGTCTGCTGCATTTCACCGCTGTGAATACGTACGGAACCGCCGCCCACTTCGTAGCCGTTGATTACCATGTCGTAGGCGTTCGCCACAGCATCTTCCGGTGCTGCTTTCAGCTCTGCCGCGCTCATGTCTTTTGGCGAGGTGAACGGGTGGTGCATTGCTGTCAGGCCGCCTTCACCGTCGTCTTCAAACATCGGGAAGTCGATAACCCACAGCGGCGCCCATTTGGTTTCGTCGGTCAGGTTCAGGTCTTTGCCCAGCTTCAGACGCAGCGCGCCCATCGCATCGGCAACCACTTTTTTGTTGTCTGCACCGAAGAAGATCATGTCGCCGTCCTGCGCGCCAGTGCGCTCAAGGATAGCTTCCACGATCTCTGCGTTCAGGAATTTAGCGACCGGGCTGGTAATGCCTTCCAGACCTTTTGCACGCTCGGTAACCTTAATATAGGCCAGACCTTTCGCGCCGTAGATCTTGATGAAGTTGCCGTAGTCGTCAATCTGCTTACGGCTCAGGCTTGCACCACCTGGTACACGCAGGGCAGCAACGCGGCCTTTCGGATCGTTAGCCGGGCCGGAGAACACCGCGAACTCAACGGCTTTCACCAGGTCTGCCACGTCCACCAGCTCCATCGGGTTACGCAGGTCTGGTTTATCAGAACCGTAGCGACGCTCGGCTTCGGCGAAGGTCATGATTGGGAAATCGCCCAGCTCAACGCCTTTCACGTCGTTCCACAGGCCACGCACCAGCGCTTCCATCACTTCACGCACCTGTTCGGCGGTCATGAAGGAGGTTTCAACGTCGATCTGGGTAAATTCTGGCTGACGGTCAGCACGCAGGTCTTCGTCACGGAAGCACTTAACAATCTGGTAGTAACGGTCGAAGCCGGACATCATCAGCAGCTGTTTGAACAGCTGTGGTGACTGCGGCAGCGCGTAGAATTTGCCTTTATGCACGCGGGACGGGACCAGGTAATCGCGCGCGCCTTCCGGCGTGGCTTTGGTCAGCATCGGGGTTTCAATATCGAGGAAACCGTGGTCGTCCATAAAGCGGCGCACCAGGCTTGTGATCTTCGCGCGCGTTTTCAGGCGCTGAGCCATTTCCGGGCGACGCAGATCAAGATAGCGGTACTTCAGACGCGCTTCTTCGGTGTTGACGTGGTTAGAGTCCAGCGGCAGCGCTTCTGCACGGTTGATGATAACCAGGTCAGACGCCAGCACTTCGATTGCGCCGGTCGCCATGTCTGCGTTGATATTTTTCTCGTCACGCGCACGAACGGTGCCAGTGACCTGAATGCAGAACTCATTACGCAGCTCAGAAGCCAGTTTCAACGCCTCGGCGCGATCTGGATCGAAGAACACCTGAACGATACCTTCGCGGTCGCGCATATCGATGAAGATAAGGCTACCAAGATCACGACGACGGTTGACCCAACCACACAGGGTAACCTGCTGCCCGACGTGGGACTGACGCAGCTGCCCGCAATATTCTGTACGCATGAGATATCCCTTAATTAGCCGCAGGCTGTTTGTCGCCTTTAAATCAGGCTACGTTGTCGCAGCTTTAACTGTATGTCACAACTGGATGAAAAAAGGCGGCTATTATACTGGAAATTCCGCCCGACGATAAGAGAGAAGCGCGGCCTGAGGCACGTTTGCTGCACTCTTATTGCGCATTCTCACAAAAATTAACAAAATTATCCGCCCGGTAACAGGCAGGAACATCGTAAGGTGTAGCCGAAGCGATTAATTTGACTGGAGTTACTATGTTTACACTCGATGCCACCAAAACCGCCCTTGTGGTGATTGATTTACAGGAAGGGATCCTGCCATTTGCCGGAGGCCCGCACACCGCTGACGACGTGGTCAGCCGTGCCGCCCGTCTGGCGGAAAAATGCCGCGCCACTGGCGCGCCTGTTGTCATGGTGCGTGTCGGCTGGTCTGCGGATTTCGCCGAAGCGTTAAAACAGCCTGTCGATGCCCAGGCCGCAGGACATGCGCTGCCGGAAAACTGGTGGACATATCCGGTATCCCTTGGCAAACGCGACAGCGATATCGAAGTCACTAAACGCCAGTGGGGCGCATTCTATGGCACCGACCTGGAGTTGCAACTGCGTCGCCGCGGAATCGACACCATTATCCTGTGCGGGATCTCCACCAACATTGGCGTGGAATCAACGGCCCGCAACGCCTGGGAGCTGGGTTTTAATCTGGTCATCGTGGAGGATGCGTGCAGCGCAGGCTCTGCAGAACAACATCAGGGAAGCATGACCAACATCTTCCCGCGTATCGGTCGTGTGCGCAGCACCGATGAGGTGTTAAGCGCCCTATGATGTATGTGGGCCTGCCCCAGTGGTCGCACCCGAAATGGGTGCGCCTTGGGATAACCAGCCTCGAAGAGTATGCCCGCCACTTTAACTGCGTGGAGGGCAATACCACTCTGTATGCCCTTCCCAGAGCAGAGATTGTCGAACGCTGGCGAGAGCAAACCCGCGATGATTTCCGCTTCTGCTTTAAGTTTCCGGCAACCATCAGCCATACCGCGGCATTGCGTAACTGTGGTGATTTAACCGCTGAATTTTTTGACCGAATGTCGCCACTGGCAAATCGTATCGGCCAGTACTGGCTCCAGCTTCCTGCGACATTTGGCCCGCGCGACATGCCTGCCCTGTGGCAGTTTCTCGATGCCCTGCCCCGGGAGTTTACCTACGGCGTTGAAGTGCGCCATCCCGATTTTTTTGCCAAAGGCGAGGCTGAAAAAGCACTCAATCGCGGCCTGCATGAACGCACGGTTAACCGCGTGATCCTCGACAGCCGCCCGGTGCATAGCGCCATTGCGCATAACGACGCCATTATTGACGCGCAGCGTAAGAAACCGAAAGTGCCCGTCCATGCCGTAGTAACGGCCAGCAACCCGATGGTGCGGTTTATCGGCAGCGATAACATGCAGCAAAATCAGGACATGTTCGCCGTCTGGCTGCAAACCCTGCCGAAATGGGAACAGACCACCACGCCGTTCCTGTTTTTGCATACGCCTGATATCGCCCAGGCTCCTGAACTGGTCGATGCACTCTGGCAGGCCTTGCAGAATGCGGTTCCGTCCGTAGGCGACGCGCCCTCTATCCCACAACAATCTTCTCTTTTCTGATATCACCCCCTATCATGTAGACGTGCCATCTGCCAAAAACAGGGAGTTTGTATGGTCAGCGCGCTCTATGCGGTGTTAGGTGCATTATTGCTGATTAAATTTTCGTTTGATGTTGTGCGCCTCAGAATGCAGTACCGCGTGTCCTATGGCGACGGTGGTTTTTCCGAGCTGCAAAGCGCGATCCGTGTCCACGGTAATGCGGTTGAGTACATCCCCGTTGCGCTGATATTGCTGCTGTTTATGGAGATGAACGGCGCGGAAACCTGGATGGTCCACATCTGTGGCTTGCTTCTGATTGCAGGCCGGTTAATGCATTATTACGGCTTTCACCACCGCTTGTTCCGCTGGCGTCGTTCCGGTATGAGCGCAACCTGGTGTTCGCTTTTGCTGATGGTGCTGGCTAACCTTTGGTATATGCCGTGGGAGTTGGTTTTCTCCTTCCATTAGCGCACAATACGCCACTTTATTTTTCCCGGATTTTTACGTTATGTCTGATCGCGACACGCTTTTTTCCGCGCCTATCGCCAGTCTGGGCGACTGGACCTTTGATGAACGGGTAGCCGAAGTCTTCCCTGACATGATCCAGCGCTCTGTACCTGGTTACTCCAATATTGTCTCCATGATCGGGATGCTAGCTGAACGTTTTGTTCAACCCGGCACGCAGGTTTATGATCTGGGGTGTTCGCTTGGCGCATCAACGCTGTCGGTTCGTCGTAACGTTCGTCAGGAAGGCTGTAAAATCATCGCCGTTGATAATTCTCCGGCCATGGTCGAACGCTGCCGTCGCCATATTGACGCGTATAAGGCCCCAACACCGGTTGAAGTTGTGGAAGGTGATATCCGCGATATCGACATTCAGAACGCCTCAATGGTGGTTCTGAATTTCACCCTTCAGTTCCTGGTGCCGGAAGACCGCCAGCTGCTGCTGGACAAGATTTATAAGGGCCTGAACCCGGGCGGTGCGCTGGTGTTATCCGAGAAATTCAGTTTTGAGGATGCCGATGTGGGCGAGCTGCTGTTTAACATGCACCACGACTTTAAACGGGCGAACGGCTATAGCGAGCTGGAGATCAGCCAGAAGCGCAGTATGCTTGAAAACGTCATGCTGACGGATTCCGTTGAAACCCACAAAGCGCGTCTGCGTAAGGCCGGGTTTGAGCACAGCGAACTCTGGTTCCAGTGCTTCAACTTTGGCTCTCTGGTGGCGCTGAAAGCCGGGGATGCGGCATGATCGAGTTCGGTAATTTCTATCAGTTGATCGCCAAAAATCACCTTTCCCACTGGCTGGAAACACTGCCTGCGCAAATCGCCACCTGGCAGCGCGATCAGCAGCATGGTCTGTTAAAGCAGTGGTCGAATGCAGTGGAGTTTTTGCCGGAACTGACGCCTCATCGTCTTGATTTGCTGCACAGCGTAACGGCCGAAAGCGCAGAACCACTCTCCGCTGGCCAGACGAACCGTATCGAAACGCTGATGCGTAACCTGATGCCGTGGCGCAAAGGACCGTTTTCGCTTTACGGCGTGAACATCAACACGGAATGGCGTTCAGACTGGAAATGGGATCGCGTTCTGCCGCATCTGTCTGACCTCAGCGGGCGCACCATTCTGGATGTGGGCTGTGGCAGTGGTTACCACATGTGGCGCATGATTGGCGCAGGCGCGCATCTGGCGGTCGGCATCGATCCTATGCAGCTGTTCCTGTGTCAGTTTGAAGCCGTGCGTAAATTACTCGGCAATGACCAGCGTGCGCATCTGCTGCCGCTGGGTATTGAGCAATTACCGGCGCTGAAAGCCTTTGATACCGTGTTTTCCATGGGCGTGCTTTATCACCGCCGTTCCCCGCTTGAGCATCTGTGGCAGCTGAAAGATCAGCTGGTCAGCGGGGGTGAGCTGGTGCTGGAAACGCTGGTTATCGAAGGTGATGAGAATGCCGTTCTGGTGCCTGGCGACCGCTACGCGCAGATGCGCAACGTCTACTTTATTCCTTCCGCACTGGCGCTGAAAAACTGGCTTGAGAAGTGCGGTTTTGTGGATGTACGTATTGCCGATGTGAGCGTGACCTCAATTGAGGAGCAGCGCCGTACAGACTGGATGATTACCGAATCGCTGGAGCAGTTCCTCGACCCGGCAGATCACAGTAAAACCATTGAAGGCTATCCGGCACCGATGCGTGCGGTGTTGATTGCGACAAAGCCGTAGTCTTTTAGCCGGGTGGCGGCTACGCCTTACCCGGCCTACTCATAGATGGTTTTCTCCAAAATAGTTCAAGTTGCAGCAAGGCGGCAACGTAGCGAATCCCCTGGAGCTTACATCAGTAAGTGACCGGGGGGAGCGAGGCGGCCAACGCAGCTGCGGCTTGAAATATGAAGGAGAAAAAAAGGCCCCTGTGTAATTGGCAGGGGCCTGGTACAAGCAAGCATCATATTGGGCGACATGATGCGCGGTAAAAAGCGGTACGTTGCTACACGTGATGACGTTCAATCATCGATTTCATTACCGCAACCGACTCTCCATCTACACCGTAGCGTGAATACTCATCCGCTTCAGCATCCGTCGACATTGACAACCCTGTATTGCGATAACGCATAGGTGAAGGCATCCACTTGCCTGCTGAGCTATGAAGCTCTTCTACCCCTGCGTTTAAAAACAGATTCAGATTGCTGGCGCGAACTCCTGCGCCTGCCATTATTTTTAGAACACCGGAATGTGCTTTTAGTTCCCTAATTAATTGCAGTCCTTTTTCTGCGGACGACTGCTGACCCGATGTCAGGATACGCGCAACACCCAGTTCGGCAAGATTATCAAAGGCTTGCACCGGGTTCTTGCACATATCAAATGCACGATGAAAAGTGACTGCCAGCCCTTTCGCCGCATCCATAACCTGACGCATTCGCGGCATATCGACATTGCTGTCTTCATCAAGCAGGCCGATAACCAGGCCCGGGAATCCCAGGTCGCGAACGAGGGCGATATCTTCCAGCATGGCACTGAACTCACCCGCCGTATAACAAAAATCACCGCCGCGCGGACGAATGATCGGGTGAACCGGAATGGAAACCGCCTGACGGGCAGACTTCAGCATCCCGTAAGAGGGTGTTAAGCCCCCTTCTTTGGGCGCCGCGCACAATTCAATGCGATCGGCCCCCTGTTGTTGTGCGGTCACGGCACACTCCACGCTGTAACAACAAATCTCCAGCAGCGCCATTCAATCCTCCTTAAAGATCCACGAAACACACCATCATGACACGCCTGCCGCTGTGGGTCCTGGCGTGAGCTCACAAGTCTTACACTCAGGCTTCGCTGGCAACAATCTGTTCAATCGTCCACGGATGAAACTTCACGGTAACCTGCCCGTCGGTCACGGCAAGCGTCGGGTTTGGCAAACGCTCGAGCTCCCCTTTTGGTGAACTGGTTTTCACGAAGATACCCGGCTTGCTTAACCCTTCGTCAGACAACAGGGCCAGCGCGCGCGCGTTCAGGGTTTCAGGCTCGCCAGGCAGCACAATTTCGATGTGTTCCCAGCCTTCATGCGGATAGCGTTTTTCACCCGGCCACGGCAGCTCAACCACGCTGAATTGCCAGTGGGCAACGCAAACCGGTTCGTGCAGCTTAAACAGGCAAATTGGGCGTCCGTTGATGATGTTTTCGGACAGCAGCTCCCCACACTGCTCAAACCCACGACGCCAGCGCTCGGCGGTGGCATTCTGGTGGCAGCGCAGTGAAATGTGATCGGCCTCAAGCGGCGCAATATCCAGACCAAGACGGGTGGCAAGTTCTGTGAACGCCTGGGTGAAACGCGGGAGATCTGCTGAAATATCATGCAGTTCGTCAATAGATTGCCAGTTCGCCATAAAATCGTCTCTCAATATGTCGCAAAGCCGCTAATTTACTCTGTTGGCTCGTTTCTACCAACCGCAGCGTTGTGGTTTTTACGACTGCATGATTATGCACACTGCCTTAGCCTGGATTCTGCACAATCAAAGGCCCCCGCAATGCTGACGCCAGAAGGCATTTGCAGTATACTCCCGCCCTAAATTCTTAAACTGGCGCGGATGTGTTGTGTCCGCATCAAAAATGTAAGGTATCCAGGTGAATATTCAGGCTCTTCTCTCAGAAAAAGTCAGTCAGGCACTGATTGCCGCAGGCGCACCTGCGGATTGCGAACCGCAGGTTCGTCAGTCAGCAAAAGTACAGTTTGGCGACTATCAGGCTAATGGCGTGATGGCAGTGGCTAAAAAACTGGGAATGCCGCCGCGACAACTCGCTGAGCAGGTGCTGACTCATCTGGATCTCGCCGGTATTGCCAGCAAAACGGAAATCGCCGGCCCGGGCTTTATCAATATCTTCCTTGACCCGGCATTCCTGGCAAGCAACGTTGACGCGGCGCTGAAGTCCGATCGTCTGGGCGTAACCCAGCCAGAAGCACAGACCATCGTGATTGACTACTCTGCGCCAAACGTGGCGAAAGAGATGCACGTCGGTCACCTGCGCTCCACCATTATTGGTGATGCGTCCGTACGCACGCTGGAGTTCCTCGGCCACAACGTTATTCGTGCGAACCACGTGGGTGACTGGGGTACACAGTTCGGGATGCTGATTGCTTACCTGGAAAAACAGCAGCAGGAAAATGCAGGCGAAATGGCGCTGGCGGACCTGGAAGGCTTCTACCGCGAAGCGAAAAAGCACTACGACGAAGATGAAGTCTTCGCCGAGCGTGCCCGTAGCTACGTGGTGAAATTACAGGGCGGCGACGCGTACTTCCTCGAGATGTGGCGCAAACTGGTAGACATTACCATGTCCCAGAACCAGTTAACCTATAACCGCCTGAACGTGACCCTGACCCGTGACGATGTGATGGGTGAAAGCCTGTACAACCCAATGCTGCCAGGTATTGTGGCTGACCTTAAAGCGAAAGGTCTGGCGGTAGAGAGCGAAGGCGCAACGGTGGTGTTCCTTGATGAGTACAAAAACAAGGAAGGCGAACCGATGGGCGTGATCATCCAGAAAAAGGATGGCGGCTATCTGTACACCACCACCGATATTGCCTGCGCGAAATACCGTTACGAAACCCTTCATGCCGATCGCGTGCTGTACTACATCGATTCCCGTCAGCACCAGCACCTGATGCAGGCGTGGACGATTGTGCGCAAAGCGGGCTACGTGCCTGATTCTGTTCCGCTGGAACACCACATGTTCGGGATGATGCTCGGCAAAGACGGAAAACCGTTCAAAACCCGCGCTGGCGGCACGGTAAAACTGGCTGACCTGCTGGATGAAGCGCTGGAACGCGCCCGTCGTCTGGTGGCAGAGAAGAACCCGGATATGCCAGCCGATGAACTGGAAAAACTGGCTAACGCGGTCGGTATTGGTGCAGTAAAATACGCGGATCTGTCCAAGAACCGTACCACTGACTACGTTTTCGACTGGGATAACATGCTGGCGTTCGAAGGCAACACTGCGCCGTACATGCAGTATGCCTACACCCGTGTGTTGTCTGTGTTCCGTAAAGCGAATATCGACGAAAGCGTACTGGCAAATGTCGCAGTTCAGATCAGCGAAGATCGTGAAGCCCAGCTGGCCGCCCGCCTGCTGCAATTCGAAGAGACGCTGTCCGTCGTTGCACGCGATGGCACCCCGCACGTGATGTGTGCATATCTGTACGACCTGGCGGGTCTGTTCTCTGGCTTCTACGAACATTGCCCAATCCTGTCGGCAGAAAACGAAGCGGTGCGCAACAGCCGCCTGAAGCTGGCGCAGTTGACGGCGAAGACCCTGAAACTGGGTCTGGATACCCTGGGTATCGAAACCGTAGAACGTATGTAAAAAAGAAACCCGGCAATCGCCGGGTTTGTTGTTTTGTAGCCCCGGTAAGTGCAGCACCACCGGGGATCTCCACAAGATCAGAAGTACTTCCGCAGATACTCCGTCAGACACAAAATGGCCATCGCCTGACCATAAGGCATCGACGTCAGCGGGATCTGGCGATAAAACTCCAGGTTGCTGCCCATCCCCGTACCGAATGACGTTTGCAGTAACTCCCCTTCCGGCGAAATATTTTTCACGATGCCGCGAATCGCTTTATCGGCGACCTCTGCATACTCCGCCCCGACATAACGCTTACGCACGGCTTTCAGGATCCCGTAGGCAAACCCAGCGGTTGCTGAAGCCTCCAGATAGGAGTCAGGATCGTCAAGCAGCGTGTGCCACAGGCCGCTGTTGTCCTGACATTTTGCCAGGGCCGCAATCTGCGCGTTCAGAACCTGGACCAGGTAACGCCGCACGGCGTTGTTTTCCGGCAGATCCACAAGCTCGAGGAAATCCGGGATGACAATGGTCAGCCAGCTGTTGCCGCGCGCCCAGCGGGCCCTGGCAAAGTTATGGTTGCCTTCGTAGTTCCAGCCGTGGAACCACAGCCCGGTTTCCCTGTCCATCAGGTTCTGCACGTGCAGCAGGAACTGATACACCGCTTCTTCAACGTATTCCGGTTTGTTCAGCAACTTGCCGATTTTCGCCAGCGGCAGAACCGTCATCATCAGCGTGTCATCCCACATCTGCTGATGATTCTCTTCGGCCAGAGTGATGTGCTGCATCCCGCCGTGATCGGTGCGCGGCATCTCGTTCATCGCCCATTCTGCCCAGCTTTCCAGCCACGGTAGCCAGGCCGGGTTTTCCGTCTCTTCGTAGCGATAAGCCAGGGTCAGAAACGGTGACATCGTGTTGACATTTTTAGTGGTCGCCCCTTCCGCGAAGCGATCGGTAAACCAGCTGTCGATAATGTCTCGCATCGCGACGTCACCGGTCTGGCAGTAATACTGCCAGATGCCGTATAAGCCGACGCCATGCGTCCACTCCCATCCCGCCCAGCCTTTGGTGTCGATCACGCGCCCGTCGTCCAGTCGCAGCAAAAATTCGCCCGTTTTATCGTGAATGTTCACCAGATTATGCGTCACCTTCTGAATCAGTGATTTCAGCTCATCCCTGGCGATAAAACGCTCTGGCTGACGCAGTAACGGACTCTGTTTGACAGGCCACACTTTCATAATCTTAACCTCTGTTGTATGTCGAATTCAGTACCGCGCGATCCTTCAGAGAAGGTGCCGCGGGTTTATTACGATTCAGGTAACCGATGTTGTTATTGCCCCACAGTGACTCGTACGGCATCCCGGCGAGCATCTCCACCGTCTCACGGGCTTGCGGGGTTGCTGTTTCAGGCATCGCCCGGCCAGACTCACGCATTTTGGCGGTCTCTTCACGTAGCGTGCTGTGGGTCTGCAAATTGAGTTTGAAACGCAAGGACACCAGGAAGCCGCAGAACAGCACCAGGACGGTGCCCACGCTCAGGATCATCAGGATGGTGTGGCTCACCTCAGCAGGCTGAACCTTCTGGCCACTGACAAAGCCGGACATCTGCATCACGATACCGACCAGCATTACCGCCCCCGCCTGAGAGGCTTTACGGGTCAGAGTCATGATGCCGGCAAAGATCCCTTCGCGGCGCTGGCCGGTGATCACTTCGTCCACGTCAGCAATATAGGTGTAGGTATTCCACGGCACGTAGTTGATACCGCCACGGCCCAGACCCGCTACCGCGGAAACCAGCAACAGCAGCGAGTAAATGTCACTCAGACCGGCGTAATACAGCACGGCGTATGAAACAGACGCCAGACCGAACAGTACCACCACCATGCGGTAGGACGGCGCAGGCCCGAAGCGGATACACAGCGGGATCATGGCGATGACCGCAATGAACTGGAAGCTCGCCATCGTGCCGAGCAGGGTCGACGCCGTTGACGCTTCCTGCATCAGGACAAACACCACGTAGTAGGTGAACACGGCATTGAACACGTCCTGGGCGATGTAACCCCCCAGGTACATGCCCAGATGCTGACGGAAGATTTTAATGCGCAGCGTAGAGCTTAACTCCACAAACAGGCGGTTAAGGCTCTGCCCCAGAGACAGCTTTTTCTTCTCTTCTTCGGCACGCAGCGCCGCTTCGGTCCATTCTTCACGCGGGCGTTCCCAGGTAAAGCACCAGACGAAGATCAGCATCACCGCACAGAGCACAGAGAAGACCAGGCTTGCATAGAAGAAGGACACCGCGTTGTCTTTACCGAAGTGGGTCAGTAATACGCCCGGCAGGAATGAAGCCAGAATGGCCGACATCTGCGCCATTGAGATACGCGCGCCAGAGAATTTGGTTTTCTGTTTGAAGTCATCGGTCATCTCCGGTACCAGCGTTTCGTATGGCACCAGAATCATGGTGTAGACGACATCGAACACCAGATAGGTCAGTAGGTAGTACCAGAAGTTCATGTCCCCTACCCACATCAGTGAATAGCTGAACACGCAAGGAATACCGAGCAGGATAAAGAACTTACGCCGCCCGAAGCGTTTGCCAAACCAGGTCGTACCAAAGTTATCGGTTAAAAAACCCATTAGCGGGCTGACCACAGCATCCAGTACCCTTGCGGCGGCAAAGATAAAGGTTGCCTCGATAGGCGAGAGTCCACAGAAGGTCGTATAAAAATATAAAAGCCAGGCGGAGGTCAGCGCAGTCGTCCCTGCGCCAAGGAAATCGCCCGAGCCATAAGCAAGGTAATTTGCGAGTCCAATTTTACGTGTTTTCATTGCCGTCAACCCTAATCAGTGTTGGGAGACTCCCTGTAAACAACCTCATCCGGGAGTTTTTACACGGCTACAGTAAAAGTATCGCTGGGGTGATACCTTTCTGTTTCTGCCACCCTAAACAAGGGGATGGCAAAAATGCAAAGAGTGTCGCTACGCGTGTCACTGATTTATAAAACAGCGTTTCTTTTGCATCAAAAGCAGGTGTCATTTTTGCGAGCCAGCCACCAGAATCACCTGATGGCGGGCGTTAAGGCGGGTAGTTAGCGGTAGTTGACGATGACAGAGTTGCTCTGAACTTTCAGCGCCGGGATCAAACGCCCGCCGCCAGGAACTTCCCAGATAAAGCGGAGTGGCTCAAGAGCCGATACGCCGTTAAACGCCTGAGTTGTGCCGTTTTCTCCGTCGATTTCCGCACAGCGGGTCTGCGTACACAGGCGTACACGCAACCCTGCGGGCGTTGGGCCAATCAGCTTATAATTCCAGGCCACCAGCGTCATCAGGCCGGTGGCCGGTTCAGAAGGTGATAGCGGGCGTGAAGACATCGACTCACCGCGATGATTGAGCGTAATCCCCATGCTGCTGGCCTGCCATGTCCCCTCACCTGCGGCCTGCGCAGCCAGCGGGAAGAACAGTATCCAAAGCCACTTACGCATTATTTACCTCCAATGGTTGCCGTCATGCGGATATGGCGGTTATCCGACAGCTCCATGTTCGACAGCACCACCAGCTGCGTCAGGCTACGGCGCAGGAAGCGGGACAACAGCGGACGCAACGCGTGGTTCACCAGCAGAACCGGTGGCGCACCCAGCATCTCCTGACGCGCCAGCGCTTCCTGAGTTTGTGCCAGCAGTCGGTCTGCAAGACCCGGTTCCAGGCCACCACCGCCCTGTAAGGCCTGAAGCAGCAAGCGCTCCAGCGGAGTATCAAGGCCAATAACCTGTACTTCGCCTGTTCCCGGGAACCACTGTTGGGTAATCGCACGTCCCAGCGCCACGCGAACCACTGCCGTCAGCTCATGCGGATCGCTTTGCAGCGGCGCATGTTCCGCCAGGGTTTCCAGAATGGTCCGCATATCACGGATTGGCACTTTCTCATCGAGCAGGTTTTGCAGCACTTTGTGCAGCGTGGTTAACGTCACTACCCCCGGTACAAGATCTTCGGTCAGTTTCGGCATCTCTTGCGTGACGCGATCCAGAAGCTGCTGCGCTTCCTGGCGGCCAAACAGCTCCGCCGAGAATTGGCCGATCAGATGGTTAAGATGGGTTGCCACGACGGTACTGGCTTCCACCACGGTATAGCCCTGGATCTGCGCCTGCTCTTTCAGGGCACTCTCGATCCAGATAGCGGCCAGACCAAAGGCCGGATCGATGGTTTGCTCGCCCGGCAGAGTCCCGGCAGCCGTACCCGGGTTGATAGCCAGCCAGCGTCCCGGATAAGCATCACCGCTGCCAATTTCCACCCCTTTCATCAGAATGCGGTAGCGCGCCGGCGGTAAATCCATGTTGTCGCGGATATGGACAACCGGAGGCAAAAAGCCCATCTCCTGTGCGAATTTCTTACGGATACTGCGAATACGCCCAAGCAGCTCACCATCCTGCTGGAAATCCACCATCGGGATCAGGCGATATCCCACTTCCATCCCCAGTGAATCCTCCAGCTGGACATCGTTCCAGGTGGCTTCGACCGCCTGCGTATTCTCCTGTACTTTAACAGGAGCAGGCTCGGCCGCGGGTTTGGCTTCACGCCCGCGCATCCACCAGGCAAGGCCTAGCAGAGCGCCGGTAAACAGCAGGAACACCAGGTTTGGCATCCCCGGAACCAGACCGAGCAGCCCCAGTACCGCCGCAGCCAGCAGCATCACGCGCGGGTTGCTGAACAGCTGGCCAACCATCTGCTCGCCAACGTCCTGGTCTGTGCTGACGCGGGTAACGATAACACCCGCAGCGGTAGAGATAACCAGCGCCGGGATCTGTGCAACCAGGCCGTCACCGATGGTCAGCAGCGTATAGCTTTCCGCCGCGTGGCCCATGTCCATGCCGTGTTGCAGTACACCGACCAGCAGGCCGCCCACCACGTTGATCACCATAATCAGGATGCCCGCGATGGCATCCCCGCGCACAAACTTACTCGCACCGTCCATTGAGCCGTAGAAGTCGGCTTCCTGGGTCACTTCCGCACGGCGCTTTTTGGCTTCGTCTTCGGCAATAAGACCCGCATTAAGGTCGGCATCGATCGCCATCTGCTTACCTGGCATCCCGTCAAGCACGAAGCGCGCGCCAACTTCCGCAATACGCCCTGCACCTTTGGTGATTACCATAAAGTTGATGATAACGAGGATCACGAACACCACGATACCGATGGCAAAGTTACCGCCCACCAGGAAGTGACCGAAGGCTTCAACCACTTTACCCGCCGCCGCCGCACCGGTGTGCCCTTCCATCAGGATGATACGCGTGGAGGCCACGTTCAGCGCCAGACGCAGCAAGGTGGTAAACAGCAGAATGGTCGGGAACGCTGCAAACTCCAGTGTCCGCTGGGTAAACATCGCCACCAGCAGCACCATGATGGACAGTGCAATGTTGAATGTGAAAAGCAGATCGAGGATGAATGCCGGGAGCGGCAGTACCATCATCGACAAAATCAGCAGGATGAGAATCGGCCCGGCCAGAATCTGCCATTGCGTCGATTTCATGTTGCTCGGCAGGCGCAACATTGCCACCAGATTAGCCATCAGTGTCCTTCTCGTTCATAAAATCCAGCGCTTCTGGCACTGGAAGGTTTTCAGGTTTCACAGGTCGTTGACCACCTGCTAAACGCCAACGTTTCAATTGCCATACCCAGGCCAGCACTTCCGCCACTGCGGCGTAAAGCTGCCCCGGGATTTGTTGTCCGATTTCCGCATGGCGGTATAAAGCACGCGCCAGCGGTGGAGCCTCAAGAATGGGAACGCGATTCTCCGTGCCGATCTCACGAATACGCAGCGCAATCAGCCCGGCCCCTTTCGCCACCACTTTTGGTGCGCTCATTTTGTTTTCGTCATACTGCAACGCCACCGAGTAGTGCGTCGGGTTGGTGACAATGACATCGGCTTTTGGCACGTCTTCCATCATGCGACGGCGGGCAGCAGCACGCTGCATCTGGCGAATACGCCCCTTCACATGCGGGTCACCTTCCATCTGCTTGTATTCATCACGAATATCCTGACGTGACATGCGCAGTTTCTTGAAGTGGCTGTACAGCTGGAAGATAACGTCGAATCCCACCATCGGGATAATGCTCAGCACCACCAGCAGAGCACACAGCCCGACCAGATTCATGGCGTTACTCATGGCGGTGAGTGGCGATTCGCTGATAAGGCGCATCATTTCCGGCCAGTTGTGCAAAAGATAAAAACCCGCCGCGCTGCCCATCAGCGTGGATTTCAGAATGGCTTTCACCAGCTCTGCGCCGGTCTGGGCGGAAAACAGACGCGCGATGCCCGGCAGCGGATTAAGTTTGGAAAATTTAGGTTGCAGCGATTTGGCGCTGAACACCAGGCCGCCCAGCATAACAGGCGAGACGATAGCCACCAGTACCACGCCGGTTATCAGCGGCAGCAAGGCAATCATCGCATCTTTGATAAGCAGGATAATCTGGCTGAGGATAAGGTTCGGATCGTTGACCATGCTGTGATCAAAACGTAATCCGGTAGAAAGCATTCCGGCCAGTCTTCGGGCGAGCGACTCCCCACCCAGCCAGATAATACAAACACCCACCACTAAAATAAGCAGGGATGTCAGTTCTCTGGAACGGGGGATCTGCCCTTCCTCACGCGCTTTTTCAAGTCGGTGGGGTGTGGGGGCTTCCGTTTTGTCGTCGTTTTCTTCTGCCACTGTACGTGCTCGCAGCCCATTGAGTCACGGGTATCATGCCAGAGGTCAGGGCAATCAATGGCCGGAAAAGGGTCTATAACTCATCGTTTTTACCTGGTTTACTCTTCACAACGCTTTTTCAACACTACTTCATTTTTCAGAAAAGTGCCTGGATGTATTATTCGTTAACAATATTTGTTAAACCCTTACGTGTCTAAATACTTATTACTACAACTCATAAACAATAAGTTTACGGCAGCAACCATAATACGCAGAAATATCCATCGCAATGCAGAATTACATTTTTGTGATTTATATAATCAAATGCAAAGATCAATTCGATCAATAAAATCAAAAGATTCACCAAAGAAATAACTTGTTTATTAAGGCCATTTTATCCCCACCGTTCTTTTCAGCCCAAAATAAGGGTGTATACTCCCCGCAGAATCAGCACCACTATTACTAACCCCTTAATACTCAACGAGTAGATGCATTATTTATTAAAGGACACTATTTATGAAACGTACCAAAACTATGGTAGCCAGTTTTATTCTTAGCCTCGTTTCTGTTAGCGCTATGGCTGCGGAAATGAATGCAGGGACAATTCACTTTACCGGGCAAATTATTGAACCAAGCTGCACGATTGATGGTGATAACGGCACAGACAGTACTGTGCCTTTGGGTACGTATCCGAACTCAATATTTACTGAGGTGGGTAAAGAAAGCGAATTGATCCCTTTTAGTATCACGCTCTCAGACTGCCCGGTTAAAAGTGATGGGCTGCCATCAGTACAGCTAACGTTTAACGGGAGCACTGCTGTCACAGGTTCAACAACCTTGCTGGACGTCAGTAAAATCACCACCGAAGGCGACACCGCCGCGACAGGTATTGGCATTGCCGTGAGCCCGGAAGATGATAATACAGACTATATTGCCTTCGATGGCAGCGAAGATCAGGTGCATATTACACTACCCACGACGAAAGAAGATCAGGTTCATGCTGATTTCAATGCGCGGTATAAATCTTTTGCATCTGATGTCACACCAGGCGCGGCAGATGCCGACATGACAATTAACATTATTTACCATTAACAGGTTGTATCGGGCATTTATCCGTTCAATTTTTAACTAAAAAAATACACCCTCAGAATACTAAATAGAATAGTCCGAATAAGCCCGGATTATTCTATTTTATTTTAAAATCACGAACAGCAGGCTGACCATGCGTAAATTGTCGCAAGCATTTATCTATCTATCACTCATGATACCTACATTGAGCCATGCAGCAGGTGTCCAGATTGGCCGCACGCGTATTATTTACAATGCCGAAAAAAAAGAGATAGCCCTTCCGCTCGTCAACAAAGATAACGCACTTCCCTGGCTCATCCAGTCCTGGACGGACACTGGCGACGAGACAACGCGTGGCCCCTTTATTGTCACCCCCCCGCTTTTTCGCCTGGATGCACAAAAAGAGCAAAGTCTTCGCATCGCCTGGAATGGCGCCTCACTCCCTGAAGACCGCGAATCGTTGTTTTATATGAACATCCGCACCATTCCTGCAACCGCAAAAGAGGACAGCGATAAAAACATGCTGCGCCTTATTTATAAGACGCGCCTGAAGCTGTTCTGGCGTCCTTCAGGGCTTAAAGGGACACCCGGTGATACCTGTAAAAACCTCCATTTCCGCCAGGTTAAGAGTGACCTGATTGTCATTAACGATGGGGCATTTTACAGCGTTTTTGACAGCCTACAGTTCGGGAATATCCCACTACCGAAGGCCGATATGGTTGCGCCATTTTCTCACGTCTCGGTCCCTCTTCCGGCGAAGGCCTCAGGCGCTCAGGTTAGCTGGCGTTGTATTACGGATTACGGGAATGCATCGGAAAAATACACATCCACAATGATTCAGGGATAAATCAACAAAATGACGAATGGACTATGTCAGTTATTCGACAACCAACAGCGGTGATCTTGAGGTGACGGTGAAAGAAGCCGACGGCAGCGAGCACCGCTTCACCCAGCCCTATTCCAGCATCGCCGTAATGCAGCGCCCCGGTCATCTGAAGTATGAAGTGACCGCCGCACGCTACCGGGCCGACAGTGGCAGCGGGCAAAAAGAACCCGCGTTTGTTCAGGGAAGTGCCATCTATGGTCTGAACAATACCATGACGCTGTTTGGCGGCATCACCGCGTCTGAAGACTATCAGGCGGTCAACAGCGGCGCGGGTATGGCATTAGGCGAACTGGGTTCACTTTCAGCGGACGTAACGGTGGCCAAAACCCGTCTGGATAATGGCGAAGAAAGCACCGGGCAGTCTTACCGTCTGCTTTACTCAGGGAAAATCGATGCCACAGAGACCAACTTCACGCTCGGCAGTTATCGCTACTCCACGGCGGGCTATTACAGTTTTGCTGACGCCAACCAGAAGTATGAGGGTAATGAAAACGACTGGCTGTATCAGTACAACAAACGCAGCCGTCTTCAGGCCAGTATCAGCCAGAGCCTGTTTGGCAGCAGTTTTTACCTGAATGGCTATCAGCAGGATTACTGGGGAAGCTCGCGTAAAGAGCGCAGCCTTTCCGCTGGCGCGAACACCATCGTGGAAGGGGTCAGCCTGCACATGGCTTACACCTACAGTAAAACCAGCGACGACAGCAGCGACCAGATGGTCTCCTTTGGCTTCAGCATCCCGCTCAGCAAATGGCTGCCGCGAGCGTGGAGCAGTTATTCCTTAAGCAACAGTAAAAAGGGTTATACGCGACAAAATCTGGGTATCAGCGGCACCCTGCTGGACGATGAACGGTTGAGCTATTCGTTGCAACAGAGCCATGCCAACCACGATGCTGACGATAGCAGTAGCCTGTACGGTAGTTATCGTTCGCAGTACGCCAACCTCAATGCTGGCTATTACTACTCATCGGATAACAGCCAGCAGCTCAGTTACGGCGCCAGTGGCGCAATCGTCGCCCATCCACATGGGATCACGCTTGCTCAGCCATTAGGCGATCAGTTTGCCATCGTCAGTGCTTCCGGTGCGGCGGGTGTTCGTTTCAAGAATCAGCGGGGCGTCCGGACCGACTGGCAGGGAAATGCGGTGATCCCCTCTCTCACGCCCTATCAGGAAAACCGCATCCGTATCGATACAACCAGCCTGCCACAAGATGTAGATACCAGCGACACCGCCATTACCGTAGTGCCTTCGCGTAATGCTGCCGTGGCCGCGAGTTTTGACGCCCATGTCGGTTACCGTGCCCTGATCACGCTTGTCCGCCAGGATGGAAGGAACGTTCCTTTCGGGGCGATAGCGACGGAGAGAACGTCCAGTATGACCGGAATTGTCGACGATACGGGCACGCTCTACCTTGCAGGAATAAGCAAAAATGCTGAGCTTGACATCGTCTGGGGTGACACCAGCGATCAACGCTGCACGGCACCTGTCATGCTTACCGATTTGCAAATATCAAAAAACCCCACGGGGATCCGCCAGGCCCGCGTGCTATGTCAGCAGGAACAACCGCATGATCACTAAACGCCAGAAATTTGTTTTGACGCTCCTACAGGTCGCCCTGTACGGCTTCGCCTTCCCCCTTACAGGACACGCCGCCACGGCATTAACGAATTGTTTCACGGCCCCTCAGGATTACCAGATTTCCTATAGCCGGGAGCTCTCCACCACGGAGAACGTGGTGGGTAATGCAATCAATGATAACGAGCACCTTGTCGGTAGCGGCGCCGAAATGGAGGCTAACTGCAGCTGCCCAAAGGATCTGGATGAAAATACTACGATCATGGAGCTGACGCTTGCCGGTAGCCCTCTTAGCGCCGGCGCCAGCGGCTATGGCTATCTTACGGACTCTCTGGATATTCACGTATCTGGATACAGCGATGCAATTAATTCTCCTGATGGGGCAAATTTAACCAAACTCGATATCAACGATTACCCTTCGTCGCTCTCGTCGATGGAAAAAATGATCGAAAAGATAAAAACAACCGAGGGCACCGCCAGCGTTTGCAGTGAAAGCACCCGCCCTGAAAGCGATCCCCCCGTGAAACGGCAGTTCAGATGGAATGTCATTGTCGCAAGCTTTCTGGTCAAAAAAACCATTCTGGGAGAAGCGACTATTCCCCCGACCATCGTGGTACAAAACTATGCCTGCCTCTACTATGGATCCGGCAGCTGTGACCCAACCAACGCTGAGCAGGTATCAAACATCTGGTTAAGCGGTTCTCTTACTGCCCCATTAAGCTGCACAATAAACGAAGGAAGTACCATTGAGGTCGATTTTGGCGATCTGGTTTCCAGCCAGTTTGTTGCTAAGGGGCTCCAGCCCAAAGGCTTTACGCTGAAAGATGTCGACATTTCGTACCAGTGCGGCAATAACACGGTAGGTAAAAATGACAGGATTAAACTCACGCTGAGTGCCGATCAGGGGGTTGTGGACAGCAGCAATCCTGTGATCGCGAAAATGATCGGTAGGGATGATATCGGCGTCAGGGTGTTCGATGAGCGGAATCAGGATATTGCGCTGGACGGCAGCTACGAGTTTCCTGTCACGGTGGATGAACAAGGAAAAGGTGTGATTCACATCAAGGCAACGCCGGTCAGCACCACCAGTACGATACCTGAATCCGGGAGCTTTGAGGGTAACGTAACGGTAAAAATGGATCTTCGATAGACTACATCCCCTCAGGTTGAACGAACAACCTGAGGGGAATAACACTATCAGAAACCAAGGCTGTCCAGCAGATCGTCCACCTGATCCTGGCTTGCCACAACGCCCGCTTTGGTGGCGTCGAGCTGTGGGCCATTGAGCAGGCTTTCGTTCTCGCGTTTCGGACGCGCAGCCGGTTCCGGGATGTTCTCCAGCAGAACCATCAGCAGCTGACGCTCAATCTCCTGAATCACATCCATCATGCGCTTGATGACCTGACCGGTCAGGTCCTGGAAATCCTGCGCCATCATGATGTCCAGCAATTGCGCGTTGGTGAAGCTGGTGTGACCCGGCACATCCCCCAGGAACTGACGGGTATCGGTCACCAGCTCACGGGCATCCGCCAGCTCGATTGGGTTCTCGAACCACTCATCCCAACGCCTGGTCAGGGATTTCGCCCCTTTCTCCATCGCGTCCTGGTGTGGCTGTGATGCTTCAACGCTGTTCAGCGCACGTTCAGCCGCCTGAGCGGTCATCTGCACCACATAGTCCAGACGATCGCGCGCATCCGGAATCGCTTCCGCCGCTTCAGCAATAGCCTGATCCAGCCCTAATTCACGCAGGCTGTCACGCAACATGCGCGTCAGGCTACCAATGCGGGCAATAATGTCGCTCGGTGAATGTTCTTCAACGGGTTTCATAGCAGGTTGCAACATATCCATCACCTCACATGCCGAGTTTCTCGAAGATCTTACCGAGCTTCTCTTCCAGGGTTGCAGCGGTGAATGGCTTCACCACATAGCCGCTTGCGCCCGCCTGTGCTGCTGCAATGATGTTCTCTTTCTTCGCTTCTGCAGTCACCATCAGAACCGGCAAAGAGGCCATACCCGCATCTGCACGAATGGTTTTCAGCAGTTCCAGACCATCCATGTTTGGCATGTTCCAGTCAGAAATCACAAAACCAAATCCGCCAGCCTGAAGTTTGTTCAGCGCGTCCACGCCATCTTCTGCTTCTTCAACGTTGTTGAAGCCCAGCTCTTTAAGCAGGTTACGCACGATGCGACGCATGGTGGAAAAGTCATCCACAACCAAAAACTTAAGCTCTTTATCCGCCATAAAATAATACTCCTGAGTCAAATACGTATTGCCTGTCCGGCACTGATTTTCGCCAGCATCTGCTGGCTTACCTGGCTAAGATCGACCACTTCGCTCACGCCACCCATATTGATGGCCTCGCGCGGCATGCCGAACACCACACAACTTGCTTCATTCTGCGCAATCGTCCAGGCGCCAGCCTGGTGCATCGCTAACATTCCGGCGGCCCCATCGTTGCCCATCCCCGTCAGGATCACCCCGACGGCGTTGCGCCCCGCATGTTTCGCCACCGAATGAAACAGCACATCCACCGACGGACGGTGCCGGTTAACCGGCGGCCCGTCATGAATTTTGATTTGATAGTTCGCGCCACTGCGCGCCAGCTCCATATGCTTGTCACCCGGCGCGATATACGCGTGCCCCGGAAGAACACGCTCACCGTCTTCCGCCTCTTTCACGCTTATCTGACACAGTTTGTTCAGACGTTCCGCGAACGAACGGGTGAATCCTGGCGGCATATGCTGCGTAATAAGAATACCTGGGCTTGAAAGCGGCAATGGCTGGAGTACATGGCGAATTGCCTCTGTTCCCCCGGTTGACGCACCAATCACCAGCAGTTTTTCCGAGCTGAGTAACGGGCCTGCTTTCAACGTTGCCGGCGCGGCCGTCGGTTTATGCGCCGCCAGCTTCGCGCGCGACGCGGTGCGGATCTTCTCGGCAATCATCTCGCTGTAGGCCAGCATCCCTTCACGGATACCCAACTGCGGTTTGGTGACAAAATCCACCGCCCCCAGCTCCAGCGCGCGCAGCGTGATTTCAGACCCTTTCCCGGTCAGGGATGACACCATCACTACCGGCATCGGGCGCAGACGCATTAATTTTTCCAGAAAATCGATGCCATCCATGCGCGGCATTTCGACATCCAGCGTTAGCACGTCGGGGTTATATTTTTTGATCAAATCCCGCGCAACTAACGGATCAGGCGCTGTTGCCACCATCTCCATATCGCTGTGGCTATTGATAATTTCAGTCATGATCTGGCGCATCAGCGCCGAATCATCGACAGACAACACCCTGATTTTGCTCATGCTTTTTCCTTACTCAGCGCATATACCGTTTGCCCACGCAGGCTAAACTCACGCACGAGGTTGCTAAAGTTTTCCGAGTGCCCGGCAAACAGTAAACCGTCAGGCTTGAGCAACGGAACAAAGCGACGCAGAATGTCCTGTTGCGTCGTTTTATCAAAATAAATCATCACGTTACGGCAAAAAATGGCGTCAAACGGCCCCGGAACGTTGTACTGCTTATCCAGCAGGTTTACAGAGGTGAATTCCACGCAGTTCGCCAGCTCCTGGCGTACGCGCACCAGCCCTTCATGCGGGCCTGTGCCACGCATAAAGTAACGCTGGAGCTGCTGAGGCGAGAGCGTCTTCAGTTCATCCTGGCGATAGACCCCGTTACGCGCTTTTTCCAGCACTTCGGTGTCGATATCACTGGCGAACACTTTCCAGCGCCCGGGCGCCATACCCAGCGTGTCCGCCAGGGTGATCGCCAGCGAGTACGGCTCTTCGCCGGTTGAGGCTGCCGCACTCCAGACGCGATACTCCCCGCTACGACGACGCGCGTGATCCGCCAGCACCGGGAAGTGGTGCCCTTCGCGGAAAAACGCGGTCAGGTTAGTGGTTAACGAGTTAATAAATGCCTGCCATTCCGCGCTGTTCTGGTTCGCTTCGAGCATACTCAGATAGCGGCCAAAATCATCCAGCCCGAGGGTGCGCAAGCGCCGCACCAGCCGGTTGTAAACCATGTCTCGCTTATGATCGGCAAGCACGATCCCCGCACGCTGGTAGATTAACTGACATATCCGACGAAAATGCGCGTCGGACAGCGCGAGGCGCTGTGTCATCTGTAACAGTAATGACGTTTGCCCTGAGGGCATTGGTGATGTCATAGCGCCTTCTTAATCACATTCAGGTTCCAACTGGCACGGCCTGCGACCGCCCGACTTCTGTTACTGCTTCAACGTGCTCTTTTACATTAAATACCGCGACCAGCCCGGTCAGGTGATCGGCCTGGTTTGCCAGCTGATCGGTTGCCGCGGCCGCCTCTTCCACCAGCGAAGCGTTCTGCTGTGTCACCTGATCCATCTGGCTGACCGCCTGGGCTACCTGCTCAATCCCGCGACGTTGTTCATCGGACGCGGAGGCAATTTCACCCATGATGTCGTTAACCCGGGTCACTGAGGTGACAATCTCGGTCATCGTTTTTGCTGCCGTATCCACAAGCGCAGAACCTTGCTCAACGCGAGACACCGACTCTTCAATCAGCACCTTAATTTCTTTAGCCGCGTTAGCGCTGCGGCTTGCCAGGTTACGAACTTCACCGGCGACGACCGCAAACCCTCGACCCTGTTCCCCTGCGCGCGCTGCCTCAACGGCGGCGTTCAGGGCCAGAATGTTGGTCTGGAAGGCAATACCGTCAATCACGCTAATAATGTCGCCAATTTTCTGTGAGCTGGCGGCTATCTCATGCATGGTGCTGGCAACGTGAGTCGCCTGGTCGCCCCCTTTCTTCGCCGTTTGCGCGGCCTGTTTCGACAGATCCGATGCCTGGCGCGCGTTATCGGCGTTCTGGCTTACCGTCGCCGTCAGTTGCTCCATGCTGGCAGCCGTTTGTGCCAGCGAGGCGGCCTGCTGCTCGGTTCTGGAAGAGAGATCGTTATTGCCTGCTGCAATTTCAGATATCCCGGTGTGCATGGCATAACTGCCCTGACGCACATCGGTCACCGTTTCACGCAGCGATCCCTGCATCGCCTTCAGGCTGGCGAAAATTGCCGAAATCTCGTTCTTACCGTACACCGCCACCGGGCGCGCCAGATTGCCCTTCGCAATGCTGTCGAAATGGCTGCTGATGATCGCCAGCGGCTGCACAATCATCCTGCGCGACCAGAACAGCGCGCCCCCGGTCAGCAATGCCGCCAGAATCACCACTACGGCAAAAATCACGCCGGACATGTGGTAGCTGGTGCGGCTGTCTGCCCCTGCACGCTCAACAAACTGATTGATGTCCTGCTGCCAGGCGTTAAAGCTGCCATCAAAGGCCGCCTGCGATTCCTGCACCGGCGCGGTCATAAAATCAGAGAGCTGGTTGTTCTCAAGCCAGGTCGCCTGGTGATCCAGATCGCTGTGCCACTGATCAAAGTTCTTCTTCATGGCAACTTTCAGCGCTTTGCCCTTCTCGCTGACATCCTCCTGAGACGCGAAGGCTTTAAACTGCGCGTCGGCCTGTTTAAGGCTTTCGCGCGCCGTTGCCATCAGCGCTTTGATGTCATCTGGCGGATAACTTAACGCGGTTAAGGTCCCTGCCTTGTTCAGCGCAGTGCTTGCCTGCAACAGCACGGCACGCGTTTGTGCCAGTGCGGAGCGCTGTTGATTACTCGCCTCAACTTCCTGCAAATTCTGATAGCCATCGCGAAACGCCCAAAAAGACAACCCGTTACTGCCAACCTGCAACACACCGCAAAGGATCAGAATCAAAAACAGTGTGGTCGAGATACGAATACGATTTAACATCCACGCTCCCATTAAGCGGCAAGCAGCCGCGGTTTAAAGTTCAGTCAAAATGTTTCCCAGTTTTCATCTTGTCCGGTCGTCACGGTGCGGGTGCGAGCCGCTGCCGGGGCAGTTGCCGATTCACTGTGCACTGCACGCGCGTTGACCGTATTTGTCGTTTTCGAAGCAAGACGGAACGCCGAGACGGCCATCTTCAGACGGCTCGCCTGGTCTTCCAGCGCAGCCGCCGCCGTGGCGGACTCCTGCACCAGCGCGGCGTTTTGCTGTGTCACGCGATCCATTTCAGATACCGCCAGGGCGACCTGGTCAATACCACGACTCTGCTCATCCGATGCAGAGGCGATTTCACCCATGATGTCCGTTACGCGGGTAACGGCATTCACGATGTCATTCATGGTTTCCCCTGCGCTTTCCACCAGCACAGAGCCGGTATCCACACGGGAAACGGAATCTTCAATCAGCGCTTTAATCTCTTTCGCCGCGTTAGCACTGCGGCTTGCCAGATTACGCACTTCACCGGCCACTACCGCAAACCCACGGCCCTGTTCACCGGCGCGAGCGGCTTCAACCGCGGCGTTCAGCGCCAGGATGTTGGTCTGGAAGGCAATACCATCGATAACGCTGATGATGTCGGCGATTTTCTTCGAGCTGTCGGCAATTTCATGCATGGTTTTCACCACACCATCCACCACACGGCCACCGCGCTGAGCGGTTTCAGAGGCGCTTTCGGCAAGCTGAGAAGCCTGACGGGCGTTGTCGGCGTTCTGCTTCACGGTCGCCGTTAACTCTTCCATGCTGGCGGCAGTCTCTTCCAGCGCCGAAGCCTGCTGTTCGGTACGTGAAGAGAGATCGTTGTTGCCCATCGCAATTTCACTGGTGCCGGTATAAATGGCATCCGATCCCTGACGCACATTGGTCACGGTATCAATCAGCGAGCGCTGCATATGGTCAACGGAGTTCGCCAGCTCCGTGATTTCATTACGCCCGGACACGGTCAGCGTTTTGGTCAGGTCACCGCTGGCGATTTCACGGATATGGGCAATCACGCGGCCCAGTGGATTCAGCAGAATGTGGCGAATGCCATACCACACGCCAACCAGCACAATCACCAGCGCCAGCGCCAGTACGGCCATCTGCCATTTGGCGAAGCGGTAGTCGTTCTGACTTTCGGTAAAGGAGGTGTGATACAGGTCGTTACTGGCTTTGGCGTATTCACCCAGCGCTGTGCCGAGGGCGTTTTGCATCCCCTGGGTTGGCTGTGCGAAGTAGGCATCCATGTTGCCGCTTTCCAGGAACTGAATCAGCTCCGTCAGGCCCGCAAAGTAGGCCGTGTATTTTTCATCGATGTTGCTGCTCACCTGCTCCATGGCAGGCTGCGGGGCAATTTTCTTGAAGGCGTCGTAGTGTTTCGCGGCATCGGCAAGCGTTGCTCGGGCATTTTTCAGCAGATCCGTTTTCGCAGTGCTCTGCTGGTTATTGGGGTCCATCATCATGCGGGCAGAAGAGCGGCTCAGGTTAATGCGCGTTTGCAGCATCAAATCCCAGGTCGATGTCAGTTCGCTCTGCTGTAAACGCAGATCGTTTGATGCGGCAAAGCTGTCCTGATTATTTTTTAACGACGAGAAAAAAAGCCCGCCCGAAATGAGCTGAAGAAGCGCGAAAATGACCAGCACCATCATAAGCATTGTGACAACGCGGATACGGTTCAACATACAACACCTTCTCATAGATTTATTAACGGTGTTATCGGCACTGACCACAGGAACTTTACATTTGCGAAAGGGAAAACGCCGTTAAAACGCCACATCGACAATCAGGGTGTCGGTGTAGGTTCCGGCAGGTGGGGTGGTCTGGTTGGTGAGCACTTTGGCCGTGTAGTTATAGGTGCGCAGCAGGCCGTCTGTGCTCAGCTGCGAAGAGGCTGAGCTGGCCCAGCGCTCGGTGCCGCTACCGCCCCAGCGGCTGGTAGTGGCTTCTTTATAGATGTCGTAACTCATATAGTTACTGCCGTTAACCATACGGCGAACATTGTTCAGCGCGTTGGCACCATTGTTAATTCCTATGGTGTAAGTGCTGCCTTTGGTGCAGGTCACGGCGATAGCTTGTGAAATGGTAGGGAAATTTTGTACCAGCGGCGCGCTGTTGAAGTTCACGTCCGGTGCGGTCATGGCGCTACAGTCGTTGGTCACGGTCATGTTGAGCAGAATACTTGTCGTCGCCGTCCCCGTTTGCGGCGTAGTACAGAGTCCCAGAACGCCCACAGAACAGACGTTATAGTTGATGCTGAAGGTCAACAGCACCTGATACGGTCCGGCCGTGACGTTCTGCCCGGCCACGGTACGGAAATAGAGCGGGATGTTGTACTGCTTCGACCCCAGCAGCCCCAGCAGCGTGTTGCCACTCCAGGTGTAGGTCTGACTGATTTGCACTTCACTGTTGCTTGCACAGCCCGATAAACCACACAGGCGCGTGGGGATTACGTCAGTGATGGTTGCGTTGTCGGTGCGTTTCATCGTGGCGCGACTGTTACCGGACACCGATGCCGAGGTGTAACTCAGCGTCACCGAATCGTTAGTCAAAAGATTGAGTATCGCATCGCAGGAAACCACCAGAGTTCCGGTGGTTTCCACCTCCCCGGTTCCGCTGAGGGAAAATGACCCAACGTTGCCAAAAGCGGCATTTACCGTACTGATAGTACAGACCGCCCAGCTGCCGCCGGAAAAGAGCAGCAATAGCAACAGCAGCAGGCGCTTCACGGCCCCTCCCGGCACACCAGTGGCCCGTAGGTTTGCAGCTTATGTTCCGGGTTTGCGCCAATGGTCAGCGTCACCGTGCAGTGTTTTCCGTCCGGGGTGGTGATATCCAGCGGATTCACATCGCTGAGATTTTCCAGCCAGGCAATACCGTCATACCCCACCACCGCATTACTTCGCGAGGCGCGTCGCACCTGGCTTCCCACCGGGATATCCTGCCCCTGCGCATCATGCAGGATCACGCTTGCCACCCGCTCTTGCTCCATCGGGAAATCGACCAGATAGCCACTGTGACGGCGGATCGCCACCCGCCGCTCGGTCTCTTTCAGCCGGGTGTCGGCAGGCAGATTCAGGGTATCAATACTGTAGCTCGCCGGATAATAGGCCGACACGCCGCTCACCAGCAGATAACCGTTGTTATTGGTTTTGCCGACCGGCTGGTTCTCATAGCTGACGGGAACATCCGGGTGGCCATCGGTGCTGATCACCACGAACGCATCATTGATTTTGTTGGCGGCAAACAGCTCGCCGTCCATCAGCACAAGGGAGCCCATCGCCTCGCCCCACCAGGTCATCATGTCCTGTTCGCCGTAACCGCCGCCCTGCAATTCAATATTATTGTTGCGCCAGCCCAGCGTGCTCTGCTGATAGTTATTCGCCCGCGACTGGTTAGCCCACGCCATATTCCAGCTGAACCCACCGTCGGAAGGCATGGAGTGGTTGTAGTTGATGCGCTGTGTGCTGCCTGCATCCGGCGTATTTTCAAAGGTGACGGCGGCGCTGTCACGTTCACCCAGCGGCACCTGTAGTGAGAGCGCAACCGTCCAGTCACCCCGCTGCTGGTCGCGGCTGGCGGCCAGATAGATGCTGCTGGCCCCCCACAGATTGCGGCTCCAGGAGAGATTCAGCAGCTCCGTTTTCTGGTTATCAAAACTCTCGACACCGATCCAGGCCGCGCCGATATTGCCGTACTGCCCAAGGTTAAAGGTCAGGGAATACTGGTCAGTATTGCGGCTAAAACTGGCAATTGGACGGTTGTTTTCATCATAGACCGTCGGCTGGTCGTACAGGGCCAGGTTGCCATAGCCGCGGCCGCGCCGGCTATGCTGGGTCGCCAGGCTAAACTCACTGGTGCTGTATTGATACCCCCAGTTGATTTGCCCGCCATCGTCCCCGCGCATATGACTGCGGGTATATGAGGTATTCACCACGCCAAAACGTCCGAGCTTCACTACCGTACCTGCCCCGCCCAGCGCCAGCTCTTGCGCGCCTTCTGCGTGTCCTTCCAGCGTCAGCCAGTCGGTAAGACCATAGCGATACGATCCGCTGCCTGCCGCCGGGCCATAGTCGAAACTCTTAATTCCGTAATTTCGCCGCAGGCTCCCGAGCGTTACCGCGCCGTCGCTCAGCCCTTGTTTGAGCACATCACTGGTGACATAAAACGGCAGCGTTGTGCTGACCTGTCGCCCCAGCGCATCAGTGGTCACCAGCACCGCATCCCCTGCACCGTTGATATAGGGCAGGTTTGTCAGGGTGAACGGCCCCGGCTGAAGCTGAGTCGAGCCCGAACGATAGCCGTTGATAAACAGATCGACGGAAGTGGGCACGGCCGCTTCCCCCGAGAACTCCGGCAGCGGCCAGGTCACCAGATCCGGGCGCAAGGAGAAATCACGCCCGTAGCTTATCCCGCCCATCCGCACGCTGCTGCTCCAGCTCAGGGCATCGCTTATCACATCCCCGGCAGTCCAGGTCGTTGCATCGTCTTCGTTGGTCATCAACAGGGTGGTGTCATAGCGCACGTAACCTTCCTGTTGACCATTGTCCCCGGAGAAATTTTGCCGGGCGTAGCCGGTAGATGAAAAGGAGCCGTTTTCGTTGAAGTAGCGGAATTCATGCCAGAGAGACGCCTGGCCGCCAATGTGGTCGGTGTGGTTGGTATAGAGATCGTAATTAAACAGCGCCCCCCGGCCATAGTGGGGTTTGCTCTGCGCCGCCATGCCGCTAAACGGCGTTACGCGGGATGAAACCCAGTCGCGGGGCACGGTTAACAACAGCCGCTGGGCGGCGCTGTCGTACTCCACGCGCACCTGAGAAAGCGTGGACAGATTGACGTCCCCATTCGGCACATGCTCGGGGGGAAGCCCGGCGCGCAGCAGATCGGCGCTGGAGATAAAATAAGCACCATCGCGCTGCGTGACAGGCACCACCAGCCCGGTGTCGTAATGGTTCAGTACGAGAGCAAGCTGGAAAACGGCCTCACCATTTATCGCCTGGGCTTGCGGTGGCGGTGGCAAACTGTCATCGCCAGGCTCGGCCCAGGTGCTGGTACTGACGCAGAACAGGATAATCATCGCCGGTTTCAGTTGACGGGCGTCGACTGCCATTGCGTATCCCTGGCATTAATCTGCGCGCTCATCTGCTCTGGCTGGCGAATTCCCGCCGGGATCGGCCAGCTGCGGGTACTGCCGGGCAGCACGTAACCCAGCAATCCATCGGCAACCGTGCGTTTCTGCCCGCCCTGATCCAGCGTGACCTGACTCAGCCTGACGTGCACATCCCCCTGATTGCGCACCTCAAGCACAGGGTGCCCTGCTTCCTGCGTCACCCGCCAGCTCAGATTTTTACTCTCTACCAGCGCATGATGTGCCCCCTCTTTTATGGTCGGGATCCCTTGCCCGTAGACAAAGAGCGGAATGGAGTAGCGCATCTGGAGTTTAAGGCCGATGGCCGGTTCGGCTTTGGCATCTGGCTGGGGAATTTCATCCACGATAATGCGGTAGGCTTGCTCGACCCCCATCGGGACAGAGCCTTGTTTGATCAGACGGATAAGCTGCTTGCTGCCTTTACCGATGGTGACAATCGGCGGGCTGGCGACAACATCCTGCTGTGCGGTATAGCGTTCAAACCCCGCTTCCTGCTTCCAGCGCACAATGCGCACCTGCATGGTCGTCGCGCTGTTGCCCTGATTCTGGATCCACAATTCCGTGGCTTTGGTCTCTGCCGAAAGCCACGGGTCGATGGGCCATAACAGAATGGTCGCCGCCGCCTGCGCCTGGCTCGTTGCAGCAGCGGTGGCCCCCAATATACTCACCAGACAAAGATGCCTGAATAATGGCTGCATCGATTCTCTCCCTTTATCACCATGACAACGTCACGACGAGTTGATCAGAATACGCACCAGCCGGGCTAAACCCGGTCAGGAGCGCCACACCGAAGAGCGGCAGTGAGATGTTGTTGCTGTTGGTATAGGTCACCGCAACCGCCTGGTTGACCCCAATCTCACTGTTCGCGGCCAGAGAACTGCTGCTGTAGAGTCGGTACGCCACAACATCGGTTCCGCCTGAACGTTTCATTCGCCGTACAGAAGCGTAATTCTGCCCGCTATCGATGCTCATACTCAGCGCCACGCCTGGCGTACAGGCAATGGACAATGCCCCGTTGGGCACAAAGCTGGTGCTGACCGGGGCGCTTTCCACCCCGGTATGTGTGCCAAAATCCAGAGTCCCCAAAATCCCACCGGTTCCGGAGGTGACCGAGCAGCCCGGCACAATGGTCGCAGTGACTTTAAACGGCTGTGACGTCACCGCCCCGGCGATGGGTGCCAGCATCAACCCCATCGCGAGGCCAAAAAAAGGTTGCACGAAACCCTCTGCGCTTTTGCGCAGACATAACCAGAATGCCTTCATGGCTGGAACTAGTAGGTTACGCTGACGTTGATGGTGTCAGTGTAGGTTCCCGGGACAACCGTAACGCTGTTGCCGCCTCCGGTGATGCGTCCGTACAGGGTGTAACTGCTCACCCCGCCCGTCGTCGACGCTGCCGGCAACGCTGCGTTATTGGCGATAATGTTGTTAAATCCGCTGTCGCTGTACAGGCTATATGCCACACCCTGTGCCGCATTGGCGGTATTGATCAGGTAACGCGCGGGCGTTCCCGGTGTTCCGACAACGGTACCCGGCGCGGTGGAGTTGGTATTGCCGGTTATCGCTACCGTGAAGCTGGCGGTGGTGCATTGGATCGTGAAGGTGTTACCGCCGCTGGCCCCGGTCAACTGGGTAGTCAGGGTGGAAAAGGTCGCTGGATGGGTCCCGAAATCCAGCGTCCCGAAGTTAATTCCGTTTTGAGTGGGGGATCCGTTGATCAGGCAACCGTTGGTCAGCGTCAGCGTCGCGCCGATGGTGCCGCTACTGGTTACGGCCTGCGCCTGCCAGGCGGTCGTTGCGATCAGCAGGGTGCCTGCAAATATCAAAAGGCGTTTTCTTTTCATTTTCCACCCTCCAGAAGATGTCGCCATTCGCTTGCTACATTTTATTGATACTGTTCAATATGTTAGCCCCACTGAACTAACGCGAGAGGGGGTTAATGAGAATTTAGTTGATGGTTACCGCTTCAACCACTCTTGCCAGGGGACGTACAACTTTTGCCGTATTGACAAGTTAGTTAATGAAAAAACAAACAGTTAACACGATTTAAAAGAATTAAACGCGTCGCATTCTGAGGATATATCCATAAAAACGTGATGAGCGTCACAATATATCGTCACGGCATTAGCAACAAAATTAATAAAAATTAAAAAGCAGTTGTATCCCCCCTCGCTTTACGTCAATTTATGTGCCGAATATTTTCCTGCGCTGTAATAAAAAATCTATATGTATCGGCGCGGGGATGAATCTTTAGCGCATAGAGGGTCTTTTTTCGTGGCAAGTGCAAACAAACTCACACTCTTCATCGTGATATTCATGCTGGCGGGTATTCTTTCAGGGGCAGCCATTCACGAGTACGCATCACAGGATGTCATTACCGCCTGGGCGGATAACATCACGCTGCTGACCGATATTTTCCTGCGACTGATTAAAATGGTGATAGCGCCGTTGGTATTCAGTACGTTAACCGTCGGCATTATGAAGCTGGGCGAAACTTCGACCATTGGCCGTGTTGGCGGTAAAGCGATGGTGTGGTTTATCAGCTCCTCCGTGCTCTCTATTCTGGTGGGGCTGTTTATTGTCACCCTGGAACATCCGGGGAGCGGCCTGAACCTGGCGATCCCGACCGAAGCGGTTGATACCGGTCTGGCCGTAGGCGGGATGACGCTGAAAGCCTTCCTGTCCCACACCATTCCAACCAGTATTGCGGGTGCCATGGCAAATAACGAGATCCTGCAAATCGTGGTGTTCTCGATGTTCTTCGGTATTGGTGGTGCATCGCTGGGTCAAAAATTCAATGCTCCGCTGGTTGCCGCGCTGGATGTGGTTTCTCACATCATGCTGAAGGTGACGGGCTACGTGATGTACGTTGCGCCACTGGCCATTTTCGCGGCTATCTCATCCGTTATTGCCACCCAGGGTCTGGGCATTCTGCTGAACTACGCGTCATTTATCGGCGGTTACTATGTTGCCATCCTGCTCACCTGCATGGTGCTACTGGCTGTGGGTTACATGGTGCTGAAAAAAGAGGTGTTTCGCCTGGTCAGTATGCTGAAAGATCCGGTGCTGGTCGCGTTTACCACCAGCAGCTCTGAAGCGGCGTATCCAAAAACGCTGGAGCAGCTGGAGCGTTTTGGCTGTTCACGCAATATCGCCTCTTTCGTTCTGCCAATTGGTTATTCCTTTAACCTGGTCGGCTCAATGGTGTACTGCTCTTTCGCCTCTATGTTTATCGCCCAGGCGTACAACATCCATCTGAGTTTCTCCGAAGTGACGGTGCTGATGCTGACGCTGATGCTGGCCTCCAAAGGGATTGCGGGTGTTCCGCGTTCTTCCCTGGTGGTGCTGGCGGCGACCATTCCAAGCTTTAATATTCCGGTGGCGGGTATTCTGCTGCTGATGGGAATTGACCACTTCCTGGATATGGGTCGTTCCGCGATTAACGTGCTGGGTAACGGGATTGCGACGGCGATGCTGTCGCAGAACGAAGGTGCGCGGGAAGCGGAAACCGAGCTGGTGGAGCAGGAAGCTTAAGATGTAAAAAAAGGGTGAGGTCTGTTGCCCTCACCCCGTCCCTCTCCCACGGGAGAGGGTGCAAACACTAAAAACGGCAACCAGGTTGCCGTTTTGCATTTACCTATGCTACATGACTCGCAGCGATATCCAGCAGCGCCATCTCATCGCTGTTCAGCAGCTTCTCGATATTCACCAGAATCAGCATACGCTCGCCGAGCGCACCCAGACCGGTCAGATATTCGGTAGACAGCGTTACCGCAAACTCCGGCGCAGGGCGAATTTGGTCGGAGGTCAGCGACAGCACATCAGATACGCCATCAACAACAATACCCACAACGCGCTGACCCAGATTCAGGACAATCACCACGGTGTTGTCATTGTAATCCACATCGCCCTGGCTGAACTTCACGCGCAGGTCAACGATTGGCACAATCACACCGCGCAGGTTCGTCACGCCCTTGATAAAGGCGGGGGTGTTAGCAATACGGGTAACCTGATCGTAACCACGGATCTCCTGCACTTTAAGGATGTCGATTCCGTACTCTTCATCGCCTAAAGTGAAGACCAGGAACTCCTGTCCAGATGGCTCGCCCGCCAGTTTCGTTACATTACTCATACCGGTCATGTTATTACCTTTTCTTAATCAGGCGGCTGTGTATGCCACACGTTGTTCACGATTTAATCCCTGAAGCGCTGAAACATCAACGATCAGCGCAACGCTACCATCGCCCAGGATGGTGGCGGCAGAAATTCCCGGCACCTTGCGGTAGTTGCTTTCGAGGTTTTTCACCACCACCTGATGCTGACCAATCAGCTGATCGACCAGCAGTGCATAGCGGCGGCCGGCGCTTTGCAGAATAACCACGATGCCTTGCGTCGCTTCGGTTTTCGCGCCATTAACTTCGAATACTTTCCACAGTTCAACCAGCGGCAGATACTCGCCACGTACTTCCAGTACGCGCTCGCCACCCGCCAGTGGGTGCAGATCTTCTTCACGCGGTTGCAGGGATTCCATTACCGCATTCAGCGGCAGAATGAAGACTTCGTCGGCCACTTTGACCGACATCCCATCCAGAATCGCCAGCGTCAGCGGCAGCAGGATGCGAATAGTTGTACCGGAACCTTGTTTAGACTGGATCTCAACGTGACCACCCATTTCCTGGATATTACGTTTCACCACGTCCATGCCTACGCCACGGCCGGAAACGTCCGTCACCTGTTCAGCTGTCGAGAAGCCAGGTGCAAAGATCAGCATCCCTACTTCTTCGTCGGTCATATTTTCGCTAACCGCCATGCCCTGAGACATCGCTTTCGCCAGAATACGCTCGCGGTTCAGGCCAGCACCGTCGTCGGTCACTTCAATACAGATATTGCCGCCCTGGTGTTCCGCAGACAAAATCAGGTTACCGACCGGTGATTTACCCGCAGCAACGCGGTTTTCCGGCAGTTCGATACCGTGGTCAAGGCTGTTACGCACCAGGTGCGTTAATGGATCGATGATGCGTTCGATCAGACTCTTATCCAGTTCGGTAGAGCTGCCCATCAGCGTCAGTTCGATTTGTTTGTTCAGTTTACCAGCCAGGTCACGTACCAGACGCGGGAAGCGGCTGAAGACATATTCCATCGGCATCATACGGATGGACATCACCGATTCCTGCAAATCGCGGGCGTTACGTTGTAACTGACCCATGCTGGTGATGAGATCGCCGTGAGTGACCGGGTCCAGTTCGTTGGAACGCTGGGCCAGCATAGACTGGGTGATCACCAGTTCGCCCACCAGGTTAATCAGCTGGTCAACTTTCTCGACCGCCACGCGAATACTGGTGGATTCACTTGAACGTGCCGCCGGTTTTTCTCCGCGGCCAGGTGCAGCTGGTTCTTTTGGCACCGCTTTCAGCGCGGGTGCCGCAGGAACGACAGCGGGTGCTGCCACTTCAGCAACCGCCACCACCGCTTCGGCTGGCGCAGGGGCCTGAGCCGTTTCTGTCTCAAAATCAATCTGATCGGCTTCGATGACGAAGCACAGCACCGCCACGATATCGTCCTGGCTAATGCCGTCTTCAAGCGTTGCGGCAAGGCTGTCTTTGCCTTTCACCACATTGCTTAATTTGGCCAGATTACCCAGCTCTTCTTCCAGCAGATTGACTTCGCTCTCTTTCAGGCGAGACAGCACAACGCGCAGCTTGCTGGCAGCAGCGGCAGGCGCTGCGTCTTCAACGGCATCGACAACGCTCAGGGTTGCCGGGCTAACAGCGGGAGCCGCTGCTTCACCTTTTGCTTCCAGCGCTAACTGACGCAGCGCGTTGCAGATGTATTCAAAGCTGGCGGCATCAGGCTCTGCCGAGCTTTTATAGGCGTCGAGCTGTTCCTGCATAATATCTTTGGTTTCCAAAAACAGGTTAATAATGTCGGTATTGAGCTGCATCTCACCGCGGCGAGCTTCATCGAGCAGGTTTTCCATTAAATGGGTTGTTTCCTGCAAGATGGTAAAACCAAACGTCCCTGCTCCGCCTTTAATAGAATGCGCCGCACGGAAGATGGCATTGAGCTGCTCTGAATCCGGTGCTTCAGGCACCAGATCCAACAGGTGTTGCTCCATATCAGCCAACAATTCGTCGGCTTCATCAAAGAATGTCTGATAAAAATCGCTAATATCCATGCTCACGCTATCACCTCGGATTGGCTGGTGGCGATGTTGGAACGGCAGCCGAAGGTACGGCCCCAGGCTGTTTTAAATCGTCCAGTGACTCATTCTGACTTTCGGCGTTTTCATGCAGGATGGCCTGCTCCGCCTGCTGGTTCAGCACTAAAAGACTGATACGACGGTTGATGGCATCATCTGGCCCGCGGTCGGAGACGCGCATCGTTGCGGCCATGCCGACCACGCGCAGTACCTTGCCATCATCAAGCCCACCCGCCACCAGCTCGCGACGCGAGGCGTTGGCACGGTCGGCAGAAAGTTCCCAGTTGCTGTATCCCTTCTCACCCGAGGCATACGGGAAATCGTCCGTGTGTCCTGACAGGCTGACGCGGTTTGGGATCCCGTTCAGAACCGGCGCAATGGCACGCAAAATGTCGCGCATGTAAGGTTCAACTTCGGCACTGCCGGTTTTAAACATTGGGCGGTTCTGACTATCAATAATCTGAATACGCAAACCTTCCTGCACGAGGTCAATCTTCAGGTGCGGGCGTAATGCGCGCAGTTTCGGATCGGCTTCAATCAACTGATCCAGATCGCCACGCAGTTTTTTCAGGCGCGCCTGTTCCATCCGTCTTTTCAGCTCGTCAATGTTCGGCTCCTTTTTCACTTCACCCTTTTGTTGGGTGTAGTCGTCACCGCCGCCAGGAATTGGGCTGTCGCTGTTCGCGATACGCTGCCCACCTGTTACCGCTGTCGCCAGCGGGGTTCTGAAATATTCGGCAATCTGGATAAGCTCTTTCGGGCTGGAGATGGAAATAAGCCACATCACCAGAAAGAACGCCATCATTGCGGTCATAAAATCGGCGTAAGCTATTTTCCAGGAGCCGTGCGAGCCATGCCCGCCGCCCTTGTGCTTGCGCTTTTTTACGATGACGATCGGATGGGACTGGTTTTTCATGCGTCCTCAGTTGTCGTCTGTTGATTTGGGTTTTTCACCGCACGTACGTGTTCTTCCAGCTCGATAAACGATGGACGTTCGCTGGAGTAAAGCGTTTTACGACCGAATTCGACAGCGATCGGCGGTGCATAGCCGTTGAGGTTAGAGAGCAGCGTGATCTTCACGCACTGCATCATTTTGGTGGTTTCGGCGCTCTTCTGACGCAGCACGCTTGCCAGCGGAGAAATAAAACCGTAGGCCAGCAAAATACCGAGGAAGGTCCCGACCATTGCGTGTGCAATCAGGGCACCCAGCTCCGCCGCCGGACGATCCGCAGACGCCAGGGCGTGTACTACCCCCATGACCGCTGCAACGATACCGAAAGCCGGAAGCGAGTCGCCCACAAGTGCCAGGCTGTTTGCCGGCACTTCGGATTCGCTTTCGTGGGTTTCGATCTCTTCGTCCATCAGCGCTTCGATTTCGAAGGTGTTCATGTTGCCACTGATGATAAGACGCAGATAATCAACGATAAAATCCAGCATCATGGCGTCGGCAATAATGCGCGGGTAGCTGGCAAAGATTTCGCTCTCTTTTGGATTTTCAATGTCTCGCTCCAGCGAGAACATCCCCTGCTGGCGCGACTTCGCCATCAGGCGATAGAGCAGCGCCAGCAAATCCATATACATGCTTTTGGTGTATTTCGAGCGACGGAACAGCAGTGGAATAGCTTTCAGCGTCCCCTTGATCGATTTACCGTTGTTACCAACGATAAAAGCCCCTACCCCTGCGCCGCCGATGATAATAAGTTCGGCCGGTTGATAGAGTGCTCCAAGGTGCCCGCCGGTCATCATATAACCGCCGAAAACTGTACCGAGAACTACCAGGTAACCTAATAAGATAAGCACGACATCATCCTTCCGCTAGTGACTAAGGCAGGACGTTCATTTCGAGTGTGTGACCGGAATGCGGGGTAAAAAAAAGCAGCGGTAATTTCTTACCGCTGCTGGAATCTTGCCCACACGTTCGGGTTAAACAGCTTGTTCGATCTGTTCATCCAGCAGTTGTGGAATAATATCGGCAGCATCCCGGGAAAGTTTACGTCTTTTTACGGCCCGGGATGGAGGCTGGCATAAACTACAGGCAAAGCTGCCAGCAGGCTGATGAGCATGGGTAATAAAATTACCGTCACAGCAGTTGCAGCGTGACAGTTCAAGCATTCCGCTTTCAACAAAACGCACCAGTGTCCAGGCGCGGGTTAAGGCCAGCAGTGGACCATCGTCATTCTGCTGTGGGCATTGCTCAAGGTAGAGTTTATACGCTTTGATCACGGCATCAACGCCGCTGCACAGACCTGTTTTCAGCAGGTACTGCCAGGCGTTGCAGAACATCGACGCGTGGATGTTCTGTTCCCAGGTCATAAACCAGTCCGTTGAGAACGGCAGCATCCCTTTTGGCGGTGGGCTGCCACGTAATTCTTTATACAGTTTGATGAGGCGACCACGGCTCAGCTGGGTTTCACTTTCCAGCATTTGTAAACGAGCACCCAGCGTAATCAGTTCCATTGCCAGCTGTATGTCACGCGCTTCCTGAACAATGCTTTTTTCGCTCATTTTTACGCCCTTTTCTTACGGGCTGCGTCATCAGGCTGGCTGATTTCGCTGAGCAAGCGGGTCGAAAGTAAAATACCGGTATGGATCTGTTGCAGATCATCAACACGGGATTCCTGAGTCAAACGCGTGATAGTCTGAGGATTATCAAAACGGAACTGACATACAAGTTGATTTGTTTCCGCCAGCTTTACCATCTGTGGAAGGGTTAACCCGCCCAGCATGGTTGCCATTTCTTCGTTAATACCCAAACGAAACATCGCGGACGCCTTGTCCTGACTTATCAAACGCTGCGCGAGCAGTAAATATGACAAGTTGATGTCATAGATATGTTTTAGCAACTCGGATGTATGCATTTTTCCCATCCCGAATAACTACTATTATTTTTATGCGGAAAGACCGCACCCCGTGATGTCGCCGGGAAATCACCCGGTATAAAAAAGAAAAGGCCAAATGCATAGTTGAATTAAGGTTTGTATGCAGCAAAACGCGCAATATCCCAGCACTCTGCTGAGTTGGTTACACGTTTTATCATTTCTTACAAATAACTAAGATTTTTCCTAATTCGACGCAAACTCTACTCGTCAGCTCTGACACATACAATGCGACCTCACCCAAAATTTAAAAAAAATGTGATCTCCATCACATAATTTAAGCGAATGTTACCGATAAATCCATCAGCATGACTTGTAAATTGGTTATATATTGACCTGTTGACACTATTTTATATTCTTAATGGACGAATACTCATGCAGAAGTATGAAGAGGTTGGGTATGACAATTGCTTAGCGACCCGCTGTTTAGCAGGTTTGCCACTGATGATATCTCTAAGATAGAGACATGCACTTATAATCCATTAAAAACATATAGTTATATATATATTGCATTTAACAAATTTCCATGCGTTATCATCCCGCCTGGGTTGATAACCCGTTATAACGATTTAACAGTCCAACACTATCTTTGTTTTATTTACGTTAAGTTGTTAATTTTTATCATTCAGAAGCATTATTTGATTATTCCTCTTATAAGAATAATTAATGAATAATTATGATAAGGTTCACACTAATGTCGTATTCACCTCTTGCAGAAGCGGCAAAATCGCGGTAATGCTGATTGAAACACTGTGTTTCAGATGCCAAAGGAGTGCGTGATGAGCTACACCCATCTTCTTGTTTCTGTTGCTGTTTCACCCGAAAGCCACCAACTTGTCGCCCGTGCGGTCTCCATCGCCAGGCCCACCAATGCCCGGATAACCCTGATAACCCTTGCGGCTGAGCCAGAGATGTACAATCAACTGGCCGCACCGATGCTTGAAGATATTCGTGACGTATTGCAGGAAGAGACGCAGCAATTTCTGCGGGAGCTGGTTGAGAAGGCACAATATCCTGTTTATGACACCGTCATTGCCACGGGTGAATTAAACGAACATATTCTTAGCATGTGTCAAAAACAGAATATTGACCTGGTTATTTGCGGTAATCATAACCACAGTTTCTTTTCCAGAGCGGCCTGTTCTGCAAAATCGATTGTTGCATCAAGCCAGGTTGACGTGCTGTTAGTGCCTCTCGGGGGTAAATAATACCCCCGGAAGGTGTTATGCCAGCTTAGGGAATGTCGCGACTTTTTTTTGTAAACGTTGCTCCGTATCCCGCGGCGTGATACTGCGCAGATCGCGAATAAAACGCGCCTGCCAGTGGTTAATGTCATTTTTATGGATGGTATCCAACATCTCCGCATGACGTGAAATACGCTCAGTAAGCGGCATATTCAGCGCACGATCGAGTGCATTAGCCACATCATCGCGATCGTAAGGATTCACGATCAGCGCAGAGGTCAATTCGTTTGCCGCCCCGGCAAACTGTGACAACACCAACACCCCAGGATCGGCAGGATCCTGCGCGGCGACATACTCTTTCGCTACCAGATTCATGCCGTCTCGCAAAGGTGTCACCAGCCCGACATCGGCATAGCGGAAAACCTTCATCAGGATCTTCCGCTCAAAATGCTGGTTTAAATAAAAGAGTGGCGTCCAGCCTAATTGCCCGTAACGACCGTTAATGCGCCCCGCTTCCGTCTCTAACTGATGACGAATATCCTGGTAGGCCTGCACTTCACCACGTGAGGTGGGCGCTATCTGGGTGTAGCGAATTTTACCGTGATGCTGAGGGAATTTTTCCAGCAGTGCTTCATAGGCAAGAAAACGCTCCGGCAAACCTTTGGAGTAATCTAATCGTTCAACCGAAAAGATATTCTTAACATGCTTGAGTTCATTCTTAAGCTGCGCCAGTTTTGGCGGCAACGGCCCAGCGGCCTGCCCGGCAATTTCATCAGGCTCGATACCGATAGGATAGACATCGGTATGGAACGGTTTGCCCCACGCGGTATGCGACTTGCCGCCATTGGTTACCAGCCGGGTTTTGCCTGAGACGCTATCGAGGAATGCCAGCCGGTCATTTTCGGTCTGAAACCCCAGCAGATCGTAGTCACATAACCCTTCCAGCAGCTCTTCATGTGGCGGCAGCGCGTTGAATATTTCTGGCGTAGGGAACGGAATATGCAGGAAAAAGCCGATCCGGTTATTCACACCGCGATTTCGCAGCTCTCTGGCAAAGGGGAGCAGATGGTAATCGTGCACCCATAAAATATCGTCCGGCTCGATTAATGGCAGCAGTTTATCCGCCAGCAGCGCATTAACCCGCGTATAGCCCTCAAAGGAACCGCGCTGAAAGTTCACCAGATCCAGACGATAGTGAAACGCAGGCCATAACACGGCATTCGAGAACTCAGAGTAATACTCTTCGTAGTCTTTCTCATTGAGAGCGAAGGACGCCCATGTAATGTTGCCCCGCGTCACTTTCTTCAGGGGCTTATCTTCATTACTGATATCACCGCTCCAGCCAAACCACAGGCCTCCGGCGGCTTTTAAGGCACCTAACACCCCTACAGCCAGACCCCCTGCGCTGGACTTCTTATCGTCCGGTGGTGCAATCCGGTTAGAGATGACGACTAAGCGACCCATACTGGCTCCTCCCGCTGTGTTGTGCGATTTGCTGATTAGCGACATCCGTTATCCACTGCCAGACACTGCCGACATTACCCAGACGCCATCCGGCGTTTGTTTCACCCGGTCCAACTTTTACCGATATGCCTTTGGCCCGGTTGACGACTGCAAACCCGGTTTCATCCGTCAGGTCATCGCCGATAAATACCGGCGTCCGCCCTTTAAACGGCGCGGTTCCCATAAAGGCACTGATTGCCGCGCCTTTGTTGATCCCGGCAGGTTTTATCTCGACCACGCATTTCCCTGGCTGAAGCGCCAGTTGAGGATGTGCATCCACCAGCGTCTTTGCCAGCGCAAGCACCGCGGCTTCATGCTGCGGCGCCTGACGATAGTGCAGCGCAAAGGCCATGCCTTTGGCTTCAAGCTCCGTGCCTGCAAGCCGGGCAAGCTCAGACGTAAGCTGCGTGTGCAGCAGAGCAATTAAATCATCCGGGAGAGAAACGATATGGGTTTGGTCATGGATGTCGCGGCGCTCCGCTCCGTGGACACCCGCCAACGGAAAGCGATAAGGCCTGGCGAGCGTATCCAGCTCGGCCATTGAACGCCCTGATATCAATGCCAGTGCTCCCTCATTCATCTGCGAGAGCTGATCCAACATCTGAAGAACCGCAGTGGGTATGACCACCTGGTCGGGATGCGGTTTTATCTCGGCGAGTGTGCCGTCGAGGTCAAAAAAGAATGCAAAGTGTCCGGGCCGTACAGGCGGTGCAGTTAACAGGTCAGCCACCCTCTTCCTCCTTACAGGGTTTTGTGAGGTAAAACCGTTACCCCATCATTAGCCATGTAAGTATAGACAGTGTGACGTTGCTCGCCATTCAGGAACCCACCAGCCAGGGAAACTGGCCGGTGGGTTAGAGGGTCAACTACAGTTATAGGTTGGGTCGTAAAAAGGTGGGAAATGGCTTAAACGGTGCGCTTCGCTTTTTGCTTGTAACGGTCGAAGATTACCGCTGCCAGCAGGATCAGGCCACGTACCACATACTGCGAGAACGGCGAGATGTTCAGCAGGTTCATGGCGTTTTCTACCGTCCCCAGGATCAGAATACCGGCCACCACATATGAGATTTTTCCGATGCCGCCTTTCAGGGATACCCCGCCCAGAACACAGGCTGAAATCACAATCAGCTCATAGCCGATAGAGGTCATTGGCTGACCGCTGGTCATACGCGATGCCAGGATAATCCCCGCCGCTGCCGACACCAGTCCGGACAATACAAAGATGATTATCTTGGTGCGTACCACCGGAACCCCCGCCAGACGCGCCGCTTCTTCATTACCGCCAATAGCCAGCGTATTGCGACCAAAGGTGGTGCGGTTAAGCAGGAAGCCGAACAGGATAAGACAGGCCACCGTCAGCCAGATTGGCGCAGGCAGACCTAACCAGTTGGCATAACCCAGGGTAAAGAAGCGCTCGTCTTCAATCCCGACCGCTTTACCGTCAGAGATGATATAAGCCAGACCGCGCACAATTTGCATTGTCGCAAGGGTGGTGATCAGCGCGTTAATCTTAAGGCGCGCAATCACGAAGCCGTTCACCAGACCGCTTATCACCCCAAGCAGCAGCCCGGCAAAGACACCAATCCACAGGCTTTCGGTCATATTGATGACCACCGCCGTTGTGACGCCAGCACAGGCAATCACAGAGGCAACAGACAAATCAAAATCGCCGGACGCCAGGCAGAACAGCATCCCACAGGCCACCATGCCAGACATGGAAATCGCCAGTCCCAGCCCCTTCATATTAATGAAAGTGGCAAAGTTCGGGACAAACAGGGAACAGGCGATGAACAGGGCGGCAAAAACCACCAGCATCCCGTACTGATCCCAGATGCGGCCAAAACTGAATGCCGACTTTGGTGATCCAGATGTAGTAACAGAGGACATCATTAACTCCTTACTCAGGCGACAGCCTGGCTAACTTTAGGCATGGCGAGACTCAACGCCTGTTGTTCATTCGCCTGTTCATGAAGCAATTCACCGGCAATTTCACCTTCACGCATCACCACAATGCGGTCGGCAACCCCCAGCACCTCTGGCAGATCGCTTGAGGCGAACAGCACTGCCACACCGCGTTTTGCCAGTTCATAAATCACGTTATAGATTTCGTGCTTTGCCCCAACGTCGATTCCGCGGGTGGGTTCATCCAGCAAAATGACCTTCATATCTTCCGACAGCCAGCGGCCTAAGATCGCCTTTTGCTGGTTACCGCCGGAGAGGTTCATGATTAACTGCTCCGCCCCCGGAGTTTTAATATTTAACGACCGGATGTGATGATCGGCGTTGCTCGACTCCCAGCCATCGTTAATCAGGCAGCCAGCGCGGATAAACTTACGCCTTGCTGAAATGTTGATGTTGTCGCGCACCGAGTGCACAGGAATGATCCCTTCGGCTTTGCGGTCTTCCGGGCAGAGCATCATCCCTGCCCTGATGGCGTGGGCGGGTTTGCGGATATCGACCTGCTCGCCGTCGATAGTGACCTGCCCTTCGGTGATGCGCGTCCCGCCAAACAGCCCTTTCATTAGCTCGCTGCGCCCCGCCCCGACAAGGCCAAACAGCCCAACGATTTCACCGCTGCGTACCGATAATGAAATCGGCGTACGTACGCCAGGCGCTTTGACGTTATCCAGACGCAGGCGTTCAGGACCATACTCTCTGGATTTCCAGTGATAAATATCCCCCAGCTCGCGTCCGACCATCGCCTGCACCAGCTGATCGTGATTGACCTGCTGCATGTCGCTAAAGGTGCGGACATAACGCCCGTCTTTGAACACCGTAATCGCATCGCTGAGGGCGAAAATTTCTTCCATGCGGTGCGAAACGTACAAAATAATGCGACCTTCTTTACGCAGCTCGCGTATTACGCGGAACAAGTTTTCAATTTCGCGCGCAGAGAGCGAACTGGTAGGTTCATCGAAGGCAATAATCTTGGCGTTACGCGCCAGCGCCTTCGCAATTTCCACCATCTGCCACTGGCCAATAGAGAGATACTTCAGGGGCGTTTGTGGATCGACATCCAGCCCAAGGTGTTTTAATTGCAGCCCCGCTTCATAATTGAGTAGCGAACGATTTACCACGCCACTTTTGTGCGGGAGCTGGCCTAAATAGATGTTTTCAGCCACCGTCATTTCAGGGATCAGGTGCAGCTCCTGATAAATGATGGCCACACCCGCATTCAGTGCGGCTGTGGTGTCGGCAAATGCCACCTCTTCGCCGCGAATGGCAAGCGTACCGGTGGTTGGGGTGTAATTGCCGCTGAGGATTTTCAACAGCGTGGATTTCCCCGCGCCATTCTCCCCCATCAGGGCGTGAACCTGGCCGGCATAGCAATCGAAGCTGATATCGGTCAGCGCGTTTACACCGGGGAATGTTTTACCTATGCCGCGAAAAGAGAGATACGGTAAGGACTGTTGCATAACGACTCCGTGATTCCTGTAGTGTGTACGTCTGGCCCCTCACGGCGACATGAGGGGCACAATCACAGCGAATTACTTATGACTTACCGCCCAGTCCTTTTTTCGCCAGCTCCTCTTTGAAGTTATCGCGGGTGATCAGCACCACGTCGGTTACTTCGGTGAATTTCGGCGGTTCCGCCCCTTTGGTCACCCAGTTGTAGAGCATTTCACTGGATTTATAGCCGTGTACGTCCGGGCTTGGCAGCAAAGAGCCGTAGAAGCCGGTCGCCTGGGCTTTAGAGAGTTCGCTCACGGCGTCAACGCCGTTGATACCAATACCGATAACGTCTGGTGCTTTGAAGCCCTGGCCTTCTGTTGCACGCACACCGCCGAGCACGGTGTTGTCGTTCATACCGACCACCAGCCAGTGTTTCACTTCAGGATGCTGTACCAGCATGGAGTTAGCCGCATCAAACGCCCCCGGAATGTCGTTGGATTTGGTCGGCACTTTATAGATCTGTTTTTCAGGGAAACCGGCCGCTTTCAGGGCATCCATCGAACCGGTGGTGCGGCGGCGGGCAGTGTCCAGCTCATCCGCGGTAATGGCCATCACGCCTGTTTCTTTCACATCCCAGCCGCGTTTTTGCATCTCTTTATAGAGTTCCTGGCCCTGGCGTTCACCGATTTTGGTGGCTGCCATCATCACCAGCGGCACGGAGTCCATTGGTTTGCCTTTGGCATTGACGAACTGGTCATCAACGGCGATGACTTTCATGTCATAGCCACGCGCTTTTGCGGCAATCGCGGAACCGAGTTTTGGATCAGGCGTACAGATGACGAATCCTTTCGCGCCGCTGGCTGCCAGGCTATCAATGGCATTCAGGGTCTTTTCACCGTCCGGCACCGCAATTTTAATGACGTCAAACCCTAAATCTTTCCCGGCTTTATCAGCGAATTTCCATTCTGTCTGGAACCAGGGTTCTTCAGGTTGTTTTACCAAAAAACCGAGTTTTAAATTTTCTGCGATAGCGGATTGTGACATAACAGCAGCCAGTCCAACGGCCGCCAGAGCTTTAGTAAATTTGTGCATGGTAAACTCCAGCTTTAGCATTCTTTTCTGTAGGGAATATTTGCGTGCTTCTTATTTAATCGGACTTAAAACAAGGCATTAGCGCTTACCTTGTCATAAGCGTTAGTGCTGGTGATAGTTTTAGCGGGAAATTAATCATCCATAAGAGAGCGCCATCACACCGCAGAATTACAGTAATTGCGTACATAAATTCAGCGGAAAATGACATAAAAACGGCAGATATTGTCGGACAAATGAAAGACAGCTAAGCAGAATTATCCATAAGGTCAGCTAAGAAATCCCTGTAAGCCGGACGCCATAACGCCCGGCCAGAAAATTACCAGGCGTAATAGATGTGATCGGCGTGATCGCGCACCGGAATTTCGTCACCCAGCAGACGCGCAGAAAGGGTCAGCGCAAAATCAAAGGCGTGTCCAAGCCCTTTACCACTGATGAGATTTTTGTCCTCCACCACCGGCGCATCGACATAGACGCCGTCGCTGGCCTGCTGCCATAAATCACCGGAACAGACGTAACGACGCCCCTTCAGCAGGCCATTCGCGCCGAGCACCCGGGCGGCAGCAGAGCAGATCGGGCAGATAAATTTGCCGCTTTCATCATGCGCCGCGACAAAACGCAGGACATCCCTGTTGGCCGCCAGATTTACGCTCCCCTGCGGCCCGCCGGGCAATACGACGGCGTCATACAACGTATCGATACGTTCCAGCAACGTACTGTCTGCCACCATGGGGATATCGTGGTAGCTCACCACGGCACGAGACTCCGCACAGGCGAGCGTTTCCACTTCAATATTCATGCGACGCAGAATATCAATCGTAATAATTGCCTCTGCTTCTTCAAACCCTGGTGCCAGCAGCACCGCAACCTTAGCCATTTTTACCTCACCATTTAATAAAAAGATAAAACGATGTTTCATTTTTTCATAATGCGCGAGAACAAACTTCCGTTCGGATCACAGAAATAGGCACAGGGAAGAAAAATGATCTGGCGCAATTTTTCGATAACATCATATATTTTCGGAAAGATATATTGTTTTCCCATTGATTATCGCGCTGCACATTACACCCATCTCCTTGTTATTTTCTCATTGCGATAATCTATATGATAAATACTCAAAACCTTTAATTTCAATAAGTTAATAAACCATTAAATGTGTACTCATGTTTAGGTATTTAAACTATATTAAAATTTGTAATGTAACGTAAAATAAACAGTATTAAGAGTTTTCTTACTCCCCTGACAAGGGTATGCTTATTTGTATCGAACACAGGATGTGAATATTCGAGAACATTCAGTAAAAGCAGAATATCTCTATTCTGCCCTCCGTTATCGTGCGCTGATTACGTTGTGCGGTAAGCATCTACAACCTGCCGGGCCAGGTTAAGCAGCGGGCATTCATGCCCACAGTAAATAAGGATATTAGTATGACTACCCAAGCGATGATTCAGAAACTTAATGCCCAGATGAATCTGGAGTTTTACGCCTCTAATCTGCATTTGTATTTGAGCGACTGGTGCTCTGAGAACAGCCTCAACGGTACAGCCACCTTCTTTCGCTCCCAGGCGCAAAGTAATGTCACCCATATGATGCGTGTCTTTGATTTTATGAAACATGTTGGGGCTAATCCTATCGTTAAAGCCATCGACATGATGGAAGACGATTACTCCTGTCTGGAAGACCTCTTCCAGAAAACACTGGAAGAGTACGAACAGCGTTGCACCACGCTAAACCGCCTGGCGGATGAAGCCAGGGCGCAGAAAGACAGCACGACGCTGCATTTTTTGCAGGATATGGGCAAAGAGCAACAGCAGGATGGTGTGCTGCTGAAAACCCTGGCGGCTGAGATCCATAATGCGAAACGTGCCGGGTTATGCCCGGAGCAGACCGACCGCCATTTACTCGATATTGTGAATTACCAGCACCATTGATCCTGCTGCCTGCATCTTCTTCCCGGTGCAGGCGCCCTTCTTTCTTATCAACTCCCTGCTTTTTCTGACATTTAACAAATCAGATCTCGCTCCCAATGAATATCCCTACATCATGTAATGATTTGCGTAATTTCATTATCATCGACGAGGGAGCTTCATGATTACCATCGAGTTTATTGTCATTATCCTCTGCCTGCTGGCGGGAACACGGTTCGGCGGCATGGGTCTTGGCCTGATAAGCGGTATCGGTCTGTTCATTTTGTGTTTTGTCTTTGGTCTGCAACCGGGCAAGCCCCCGGTTGACGTGATGCTGACGATCCTGGCCGTTATTGGCTGTGCGGCCACATTGCAGACGGCAGGCGGCCTGAATGTGATGATGCAATTCGCCGAGCGGCTGCTGCGTAAGCACCCGCAGCACATCACGCTCCTGGCTCCTTTTACCACCTGGATGCTGACGTTTTTATGCGGGACCGGGCATGTGGTTTACACCATGTTTCCCATCATTGCCGATATCGCACTGAAAAAAGGCATTCGTCCTGAACGCCCAATGGCGGTGGCTTCTGTGGCCTCGCAAATGGCGATCACCGCATCTCCGGTGTCCGTGGCGGTGGTGTCTCTGGTGTCGATTCTGGGTGCGCAGCACGGAATTGGGCACGCCTGGGGGATCCTTGAAATCCTGGCGGTATCGGTTCCTGCGTCACTGTTTGGCGTGGCTATCGCGGCGCTCTGGAGCCTGCGGCGCGGCAAAGACCTGGCCGATGACGCGGAGTTTCAGGAGCGGATCAAAGACCCTAAACAGCGCGAGTTTATTTATGGTGGCACGGAAACGCTGATGAACCAGCGCTTCCCGAAACAGGCGTACTGGTCGACGTGGATCTTCTTTGCGGGGATTGCGGTAGTCGTGCTGCTGGGGGCGTTGCCAGAGTTGCGGCCAGCCTTCGACGTGAAAGGCAAAATGACCGCCCTTTCAATGAACCTGGTCATCCAGATGATGATGCTGATTGCCGGGGCCGTAATGTTAGTCGTCTGTAAGGTCAATGCGGCAACCATCTCGAACGGTGCCGTATTCAAAGCCGGGATGGTCGCGATTTTCTCGGTATTTGGCGTGGCGTGGATGAGCGACACCTTTTTCCAGGCGCACCTGGATGAACTAAAAATGGCGCTTGAAGGCGTGGTGAAAAGTCATCCCTGGACGTATGCCATCGTGCTGTTTCTGGTTTCTAAGCTGGTCAACAGTCAGGCTGCCGCGCTCACGGCCGTGGCGCCGATGGGGTTAATGCTGGGTATCGATCCTAAAATGCTAATCGCTTTCTTCCCGGCCTCTTACGGCTATTTTGTCCTGCCCACCTATCCAAGCGATCTGGCCTGTATCGGCTTTGACCGTTCAGGAACCACGCGCATTGGCCGGTTTATCCTTAACCACAGCTTTATACTGCCGGGGCTGATTGGTGTGAGTTGTGCGTGCGCGGCGAGTTATTTACTGGTGCAGACGTTCTTTTAAGGGCCTCTCCGGGCGACAGTTCTGTCGCCCTTCGACGTTTTTCAGAAAAGTGTTTCTAATTTCAAAACATCGGTTTATTTTAGTGAGACTCACCCTGCGGTGTGAATCGTAATTCGATTAACGCAATGGCTTTCTGGATAGCACGGAGCGTAACCGGGTCTGCCGCAGCAGGATGGCTGGTGAAATCGATGGTTTTCAGTTGGCTGGACATTTTTTCGCGCACTTCAACCGGCGCAATCACGTCCAGCACATCAAGGATTTGTTTGATAACCAACTGACATGCAACGACGTCAGACACCAGTTCCTGATCGGCGCTCAGGTTTTGAGACATAGGCTTTCTCCTTATTTAAAGGCAGCCATAGTAGCAAAACGTGGGCCCTTTCATCTCCCTCTCGTCGTTTACAGGCATAAAAAAACCTGCCGAAGCAGGTTTTTCCATCAGAACATAGCACCCGGTGGTACGTCTTTAAATGTGTTGCAGTAGTTAGCCCACATGCTTTTCAGGATTTTGCGCAGTTTCATTGTGATACTCCGGTAATTTGTTATGCAGGTGTTATTGTCAATGCGCTTATAATATGACCACCATCACAAAAATCAATATTTTTGTGACCTACATCACGATTATAAATCCACCTGTGCTGCCAGGTTGTTAAGAAAAATCGCGGTAAATCCGTAAGTTACGCACCTATAAATTCCAGTAAATTTTTATAATTTTTTTTGATACGGCAGGAAAAAATGAGTGAAAACATAACCGGCAAAGAGAGTCGGGGCTTGTCGCCTGCGGCGCTGTTGGTTGCCGGTGCTTTCTTTATGGAGTTTCTTGACGGCACGGTTATCGCCACAGCGCTGCCGGACATGGCAAAAAGTTTTGGCGTGCAGGCGGTTGACCTTAACATTGGCATCAGTGCGTACCTGATTACGCTCGCCGTGTTAATCCCCGCCAGCGGCTGGATTGCCGACCGCTTCGGCGCACGCAAGGTGTTCGCCCTTGCACTGGCCATCTTCACCCTGGCATCGGTATTTTGTGGCCTGTCTACGACGGTTGATCAGTTCGTCGCCATGCGTGTACTTCAGGGAATGGGCGGCGCGCTGATGGTGCCCGTTGGCCGCCTGGCCGTTTTACGCACCACACCAAAACACCAGCTTATTACCGCTATCGCCACGCTAACCTGGCCCGCGCTGGTTGCCCCGATTATTGGCCCGCCGCTCGGTGGTTTTATTACCAGCTATGCAGACTGGCGCTGGATCTTTTTCATCAATGTCCCGTTGGGTATCACCGCTATTATTCTGGCGCTGAAGATCATTCCCGACCTTCATGAAGATGCCCGTCGACCTTTTGACTTACCGGGTTTTGTCGCCACAACGGTGGCCATGGTGAGCCTGGTGTACGCGATGGAATCCATGGGGGGGCAGCATATACAGGAGGGACTGACGCTGCTGCTGTTAGCCATCGGCTCCGCCGCTCTGATCTTCGCCCTTCGCCATTTCCAGCGCGTGCAGTGGCCAATGATCCGCCTGGATGCGATGCAGGTTCCGACCTTTCGGGTAACGATGTACGGTGGTTCGCTGTTTCGCGCATCAATAAGTGCCGTCCCTTTCCTGTTGCCGCTGATGTTCCAGGTCGGGTTTGGCATGGACGCGTTTCATTCCGGCCTGCTGGTGCTGGCGGTATTTGTGGGGAACCTGACGATTAAACCGGCAACCACGCCGCTCATCCGCCGTTTAGGATTTAAGCGCCTGCTACTGATCAATGGCGCATTAAACGTGCTGGCGCTGCTGGCCTGTGCGTTTCTCACCCCGCATACGCCCGTCTGGCTGATTATGCTGATCCTCTATCTGGGTGGCGTGTTCCGCTCGATTCAGTTTACCGCCGTGAGCACGCTGGCTTTTGCCGATGTTCCGTCCGCCCAGATGAGCTATGCCAACACGCTGTTTTCCACCGCCACGCAGCTTGCCGTTGGGCTGGGCATTACGCTCGGCGCTATAGGTATTCGTATTGGCGAAAAGGTCAGTGATGCCATTGGGATGGTGGCGATACCCGGCATCAGCTTCCGGCTGGCGTTTGTGGTTATCGCGCTTATTTGCCTGGTTGGGATGTTTGATACTTTACGCCTGACCAAAGATGCAGGCAGCGCAGTGTCGGTGAAGAAATAAAAAAGCCCGATATTGCTTATCGGGCCTGTGATGCACACTGTTTGTCGGCCGGGTCATCCGGCCGGCACGGGATTAGCCTACAATCCCACGAACAAAGGCTTCAATCTCTTTGTCCTGGCAGTTTTCGAAGAAGCACTGCTGGAAACGCTGGCCGGTTACGGCGGTTTTCACCAGCTCAGGATCGATAGCGCGCAGGGTATCCAGATAATTTTCTTTCACCACCGCCGCTTTCACCTGGTTCAGGATCCCGGCGTTACGCACCTGCGGCTCTTTACGCTCTGGTGGATAACCTTCACCTTTACGGCCAGTAAAGGCTTTTTCGAAGATGAAGCGCACGTTCAGTTCGGCACCCCAGCCAAAGCCTTTGGCAAATGGCAGTGACAGCGCGTTACCGTTGTTGATCTGTGAAAACAGGAATGCGTCAGCCGGGTCAATGCAATACCCGCAGATAACGCCCGGGTGAATGTTCAGGGACATCAGCGCGCCCTGCCCTGTACCGCAGCCGGTCACCACGAAATCCACGGCTTTGGAATTCAGCAGAATGCTCGCCATAATCCCCAGGTGGATGTAGGTCAGATGATGATCGTTTTCATCACTCATCCCGACGTTATACACCGGGAAGCCTTTCTCATCGGCAACAGCGTTCAACTCGTTAAGGATGATGGCATTTTTACCTGCCTGGCTGTTTTCCATCATCAGTGCAATTTTCATCTTTACTCTCCTGAATGCGTTGCGGGGTAGCCCGCCGTGGATACCTGAAAACATCACCTTACTATCAAATAAACGTGCTTTCAAATTAAGTGAAAACTTGTTTTAAAAAACAGAAGCACGCTCACAAATTTGTGATGATTCAGCGCGAAACACGCGCCTGTGGCAGCTGTGTGGCACGCCGTTGCAAAGAGAAAGGCCAGTTTGTCTGGCTATTCCTGGCATTGCGTCAGGCATCTGCGGTTAGGATAACGTATCTCCATCTATTCAGAGCGATATATGAAAAAAGTATTCGTTGCCGCTACGCTCCTGTTACTTGCGGGATGTTCCGTCACCCGCAAGGCAGAAGTGAGTAACCTGGATGCACCAAACGGGATAGTCCGTCTCGACTACGGCCAGGCAATGCTTCAGAACGCCCATTATGATGACTACGTCACCAACGGCACCGCGGCAAAAGCCTGTCAAAGCATGGGTTATGCAACTGCCTCAGCCTACGGCCAGCCGATTAAAACCTGTACCCTGATCAGTGGTTCACTGTGCCTGAACGAAACCGTCACCATCCAGTACAAGTGCATGGGTTATGCCGTTAATCCAAACAGCGCGAATCCCTGGTATTAATCCTTACTGCCAGCGCTGACTGGCAGTATATTCAATTAAGAAAAAAAACAATTCGCATTAATATATATAAATGAGCGCCAATGCGTTTTATTCCCATTCGTATTTTTAATAAAAAGTTATTTATTTTACTTTTTGCAAATAATTAAATAACAAATTATAGTGTCGCTCATCGTGAACCAGAAATAATAAACCGGAGCTGCACCATGCTGAAAACTGAAATGATCGACAAGCTCAATGCTCAAATGAACCTTGAACTGTACTCATCCCTGCTCTATCAACAGATGAGCGCCTGGTGCAGCTATCACAGCTTTGAAGGTGCGGCAGCATTTCTGCGCCGTCATGCTCAGGAAGAGATGACGCACATGCAGCGTCTGTTTGATTATCTGACAGATACGGGCAGCCTGCCGCGCATTGCCACCGTAGAGTCACCGTTCGCAGAGTACGCTTCTCTGGATGAACTGTTCCGTGCTACCTACGAACACGAGCAGCTGATCACCCAGAAAATTAACGAACTGGCGCACTCAGCAATGACCAACCAGGATTATCCAACCTTTAATTTCCTGCAATGGTATGTTGCCGAGCAACACGAAGAAGAGAAGCTGTTTAAATCCGTGCTGGATAAATTATCTCTGGCGGGCAAATCCGGTGAAGGTCTTTACTTTATCGATAAAGAGCTTTCCACTCTCGATACTCAGAATTAATGAACATACGGAGCTGAATATTCAGCTCCGTACTGTTTTAATGGCGGCAAATTTTACTTTCGTGCGTTGAAAACCCTTCCGCAGCCGGAATAAACTTGCCGCGTGCCGCCAGAAATGCCACCAGCTCACCCGCCGTCATCTCTTCTGCTGAACAGGTATGAAAACGTTCTTCTGCCCCAAAACGCGCCTGAATAGCCGCAACCAGGCTTTGCTCTGTGTACTGCTCGCCAGACTCAATCATCATATTGAGCACTTCATGTCCGTGGATCGACATTCTTATCCCCTCTGAAAAGAAGTCAGCAGACTATACGCTCAAGGGGAAATGCGCCTTGCGCTGGCGCAGGTTTACATGCACCCCGCACAGCTGGTACATCGCCAGTCATGAGGATTAACAGCCTGGTAGAAGTAACGATAATTCGCCGTTTCCAGCGGAACACCGGCATCGAAGAAGAGATCGGTCAGCCACTCGACGTTTTCGATGATCCAGTCGTCTTCCGTCAGTCCCTGGGCAAAGGTCTCATCTTCCGGGTCAATAATCGAATAGATTGCCCAGGTGCCCATGTCTTTGTCCTGCCGGGACTCCGGGAGCGTCAGCGCTTTATCCTGCCAGCTGATGATCCAGTGCCCGTGACAGAGTAAATTACCTCCGCGACTCCAGGCAGCCGTGAATGGATTTGTCCCCGCCATTACCCCTCACTTTTTTTGATAATTTATCTTTACTGTTTAAGGTACGCCTGATTTTCGCGCGATAACATTGCCCTTATGAAGTAGGCAAAACCCCAAAAAGGATCAGTGAGTTGCCCAGGATTAATCCCACCGGGCAAAGTGTAAAGTAATCATTACACTGCTTGTAACGGTGATTTGACGAGATAGTGCTTTTCCCTTACTCTGCGCCGCAGATTTTGTCGCGATGTAAGTTCGTTGTAGAGGAAAGCGTGAAAAACAGAACCCTGGGAAGTATTTTTATCGTCGCTGGCACCACAATTGGCGCAGGAATGCTGGCCATGCCGCTGGCGGCGGCTGGTGTCGGATTCAGCGTTACGCTGATATTGCTGGTCTGCCTGTGGGCATTGATGTGCTACACCGCGTTATTACTGCTTGAAGTGTACCAGCACGTTCCTGCTGATACCGGCCTGGGGTCACTTGCGGCGCGCTACCTGGGCCGCTACGGCCAGTGGATCACCGGGTTTAGCATGATGTTCCTGATGTATGCCCTGACCGCGGCCTACATCAGCGGTGCCGGAGAACTTATCGCCTCCAGCGTCAACGACTGGTTCGGTACCGGCATCACACCGGCCACCGGGGCTATTTGCTTTGCGCTTATCGGCGGCGGTGTTGTTTGTGTGGGCACATCGCTGGTCGATCTGTTCAACCGTTTTCTGTTCAGCGCCAAAATTCTGTTTCTGATAGTGATGCTGGTTTTACTGGCACCGCATGTTCACAAGGTTAACCTGCTGACGCTGCCGCTGGAAAAAGGGCTGGCGCTTTCCGCTATTCCGGTGATTTTCACTTCGTTTGGTTTCCACGGTAGCGTGCCAAGTATCGTCAGCTATATGAATGGTGATATCCGCAAGCTGCGCCGCGTCTTTATGATTGGTAGCGCCATTCCGCTGATTGCCTATATTTTCTGGCAGCTGGTGACGCTGGGCAGTATTGACTCTTCAACCTTTGTGGGCCTGATGGCCGAGCATTCGGGTCTGAACGGTTTCCTGGTAGCATTGCGCGACGTGGTGACCTCTTCCCACGTTGAGCTGGCGATGCATCTGTTTGCTGACCTGGCGCTGGCGACATCGTTCCTCGGCGTGGCGCTGGGCCTGTTTGACTACCTGGCCGATCTGTTCCAGCGTCGTAACACCGCTGGCGGGCGTTTACAGACGGGGGCGATTACCTTCCTGCCACCGCTGGCGTTTGCGCTGTTTTATCCGCGTGGTTTTGTGATGGCGCTGGGTTATGCCGGCGTGGCGTTATCCGTCCTTGCCCTGCTGCTGCCTTCCCTGCTGGCATGGAAAAGCCGTCAGCAGCATCCTGAACAAGGCTACCGCGTTGCAGGCGGTAAACCGCTGCTGTGTATTGTGTTTGCCTGCGGCGTGGTGATTATTCTGGTGCAGTTTTTGATTGCAGCAGGGTTGCTGCCGGAAGTGGGTTAATAAAAAAGGGGCTACTCGTAGCCCCTTTTTTTATCAGTGCAGACAGCAGCTTTTAAACTTCTTGCCGCTACCGCACGGACACGGATCGTTGCGCCCAACTTTCGCGCCATTCACGACCGGTTTTTGTGCGACAGGCTGCTGCGGATTCTCGACCCAGTAGTTATACAGGCGCAACGCCGCAGGCTGGATGCCTTCAATACTGGCGGTGTATTCCTCTTCGGTCAGTTCATCCAGCTTATCGCTGTTCTCTTCTGTACCGTGCAGGGCAATCACATCCAGATCCGCTTTCAGCTCTTCCGGCAAAGATGACCAGTCGGTCAGCGCCACACCGCGCATGTAGCCGTAGCACCACTCTTCAACTACCGTGTAGCTCTGGCCATCCACATCGTTGTAACCAAACATCGGTTCAAACTGATCCGGGTATTCGCTCAGGCGCTCGGCAATATCGTTCATATGCTTAAAGCAAAGGTCGATAAAGCGGTTCATTTCGCGATCGTTTTTCCAGCGTGGGATATATTTCTCGCCACCCCAGACCGCCACCAGCCATGCATCGGGTTCAACCACAACAGGGCCAGAAAGGACTGCGGTGAGCATACCGTCCAGTTCAGACACGTCGATAACTGACGCATCTTCATGCCCGTAAGAGATTAATGTCTCTTCCAGCCACGCCATTTCGCCTTCATTTAATGGGCCTTCCGTCATCGCTGACACTCCTGATAAAAAAAGGAAAAGATCCTGGCATATATCGCACGCCATGCCTATCTGAAGTTTAGGTCTTTATTGGTGCAAAAAAGTACAAACCGTGACCCTTGCACAACTTATGGGCATTCTTGTTAACGAGATGTGATCTCCGCTGTAATTTCATTGCGTCCCGCAAGGCGGCGTAAAACGGCACTCTATACTCAAACATGTCGCAACCCGGTCAATGGGTTAACAATTCTGGCAACTATTTTGCTTGTTGTTTTGCGCGCGAATTTTGCGCAAGGAACCCTCGCCGTAATAAGCAGGATGTTGTTGGGTTTAGTGCATTTTGTTCTCGTTTTTGTTTTTGGATTGGCAACGCCGTCGGGCGTTCGGGCTTTAACCTCGTGCAAAAACCTCTTCGCTAAGGAACATAATAATGTCGCTGAAATTTATCAGAAGTCCTCTTTCTCTTGTGCTGGCAGGTTGTCTGGTGACCGCATTCTCCGCCCAGGCGGATATTGTTATTGGTGTCGCCGGGCCGTTCACAGGCCCAAATGCCACGTATGGCGATCAGTACTGGCATGGTGCCACACAGGCAGCAGAAGACATTAACGCCGCAGGAGGGATCAACGGTGAGAAAATTAAACTGGTTCAGGGCGATGATGCCTGCGAGCCTAAACAGGCCGTTGCAGTTGCTAACCGTTTAGTCGATCAGGATAAAGTCAAAGCCGTTATTGGCCATTTCTGCTCTTCCTCAACCATGCCCGCCTCAGAGGTGTATAGCGATGCGGGAATTATCGCCATCACCCCGGGTTCGACCAACCCGCTTATCACTGAACGCGGCATGAGCGATATGTTCCGCATGTGCGGACGCGATGACCAGCAGGGCCAGGTTGCCAGCGATTTCATCATCGACAAACTGAAAGCTAAACGGGTCGTCATCATTCACGATAAAGATACCTACGGTCAGGGGCTGGCGGATGCCACCAAAGCCGCGCTGGCGAAACGCGGCGTCCAGGACGTGATGTACGAAGGCTTATCGCGCGGTGAAAAAGACTTTAATGCCCTGGTCACCAAAATTGGCGCGCAGAAGCCAGACGTGGTCTTCTTCGGCGGCTGTCACCCGGAAGCCGGCCCGCTGGTGCGCCAGATGCGTGAGCAAGGCGTACAGGCCAAGTTCTTCTCTGGCGACTGTATCGTCAATGAAGAGATGGTGACCGCCGCAGGTGGGCCGCAATACACCAACGGTATCTATATGACCTTCGGTAAAGATCCTCGCCTTATCCCGGATGGCAAAGCCGTTATCGAGAAATTCCGTGCAGGCAAATTTGAACCTGAAGGTTACACCCTTTACTCGTATGCCTCTGTGCAGGCCATCGCTGCGGCATTCAAAGCAACCGGTGGTACGGATTCTGCCAAAGCCAGCGAATGGCTAAAAGCCAACCCGGTTGAAACGGTAATGGGCAAAAAAGCCTGGGACAGCAAAGGCGACCTGAAAGTGTCTGACTACGTTGTCTATCAGTGGGATGACAAAGGTAAATATAAGGAAGTTCAGTAACAGGACGGAGTCACGCTCAACGCCGGCGGGTCTTCTGCCGGCGCGAAATAAACATCAGGCTGCGCGGTTCGCGCGGCCTTTATAAAGAGCGCGCTAAAATGAGTACATTCTTCCTGCAACAATTAATCAATGGCTTAACGCTCGGTTCTGTCTATGGATTGATCGCCATTGGTTACACCATGGTTTATGGCATTATCGGCATGATTAACTTCGCTCATGGCGAGGTGTATATGATCTCGGCCTATCTCTGCGCCATCGGCCTGGCGCTGCTGTCGTTCTTCGGTTTGCAGTCATTCCCCCTGCTCATTCTCGGCACACTGGTCTTTACCATTGTGGTGACGGGCGTGTATGGCTGGACGATAGAGCGCATTGCGTATAAACCGCTACGCAACTCCACCCGTTTAGCACCGCTGATTTCCGCCATCGGGATGTCGCTTATCCTGCAAAACTACGCGCAAATCAGCCAGGGACCGCGCCAGCAAGGGGTTCCGACCATGCTTGATGGCGTGCTCCGCTTCCATCTGGGTGACGGCTTTGTGCAGATAACCTATACCAAAGTCTTTATCCTGGTCGCCTCGTTCCTGGGGATGTTGCTGCTGACCTGGATAATCAGCAATACCCGCTTAGGGCGCATGTGCCGCGCGGTTCAGCAGGATCGCAAAATGGCCTCGATCCTCGGGATCAATACCGACAGGATCATCTCCCTGGTGTTTGTGATTGGCGCGGCGATGGCCGGCCTTGCCGGGGTGTTGATCACTATGAACTACGGCACTTTTGATTTTTACGCCGGGTTTGTGATTGGTATTAAGGCCTTTACCGCTGCGGTGCTGGGGGGAATCGGCTCATTACCGGGCGCCATGCTCGGCGGGTTGATCCTCGGCGTTGCCGAAGCGCAGTTCTCCGGTATGGTGAATTCGGATTATAAGGACGTATTCTCGTTTGGGTTACTGGTGGTCATCCTGATTTTCCGCCCGCAGGGACTGCTTGGCCGCCCTGTCGTGGCCAAAGTGTGAGGGAGAATGGCATGACATCACACGCTGTTTCGTCTGACGGTTTCTCACTTAAGCGTTGCATCCTGGACGCGATCTTCTCAGGCATGGTTGCCCTCATCATTTTCGGCCCGATTGTGGGCGTTGTACTGGATGGCTACAGCTTTAACTTTGCCGGGGTCAGGCTGGCGTGGATTGTCGCCATCGTCATGGTCGGACGGTTTATGCTCAGCGCCTTTTTGGGTACTCATACCGGGATGCGTTTCTTGTCCCGCTTTGAAGCGGATAACGCGGGCGTTTATGTTCGCCCGGCAGATTATAAAAGCCGGATGCGCTGGATTATTCCGCTGGTTATCGCGCTGGCCGTCTGTTTCCCCTTTGTTGCCACTAAGTACGTGTTGACGGTTGCCATTCTGGGACTGATTTACGTATTGCTCGGACTTGGACTGAATATTGTGGTGGGTCTGGCCGGGTTGCTGGATTTGGGATATGTCGCCTTTTATGCCATTGGCGCTTACGGCCTGGCGCTGGGATATCAGTATCTGGGATTGGGTTTCTGGTCCATGCTGCCGCTTGCCGCGCTGATGGCCGCCGCCGCAGGCGCCTTGCTGGGCTTCCCGGTATTGCGAATGCATGGGGATTACCTGGCGATTGTGACGCTGGGCTTTGGCGAGATTATCCGCCTGATCCTCAACAACTGGCTGTCGTTCACCGGCGGCCCGAATGGTATTTCCGCCCCGCCTCCGACCTTTTTTGGTCTGGAATTTGGGCGGCGCGCGAAAGAGGGAGGCGTCCCCTTCCATGAATTTTTCCACCTCACCTATAACCCGAACCTGAAGTTTATCTTTATCTATGCGGTCCTCTTCCTGGTCGTGCTGCTGGTGCTGTACATCAAACATCGTCTGACACGGATGCCGATCGGCCGGGCATGGGAAGCGCTGCGCGAAGACGAAATTGCCTGCCGTTCAATGGGGCTAAATCATGTGCTGGTGAAACTCTCGGCCTTTACTCTGGGTGCATCTACCGCAGGAATTGCCGGGGTGTTCTTCGCAACGTATCAGGGCTTTGTAAATCCCACCTCGTTTACCTTCTTTGAGTCGGCGCTGATCCTCGCCATTGTAGTGCTGGGCGGTATGGGCTCGACCGTGGGCGTGGTGCTTGCCGCCTTTGTGCTTACCGTCACGCCGGAGCTGTTGCGCAGCTTTGCGGAGTATCGCGTTCTGTTGTTTGGCATGTTGATGGTGGTCATGATGATCTGGCGACCGCGCGGCCTGATCCGTATTAACCGCAGCGGTTTTGCCGTGCGTAAGGGAGTCGCGCCATGAACGGAACGATCTTAAGCGTTGAACATCTGATGATGCATTTTGGCGGTATCAAGGCGTTGAACGATGTGAATCTGGAGGTACAACGCGGTTCGATAACCGCCCTGATTGGGCCGAACGGTGCGGGGAAAACCACGGTCTTTAACTGCCTGACCGGATTCTATAAGGCATCCGGCGGCAACATTATGTTCAACACCCGCAGTAAGACCACCAATGTGATTCAGGTGCTGGGGCAAAAATTCCAGCCGGGCGACTGGATAAACCCGGCGCAGCTGGGCCAGCGTCTTTTTTACAAGATGTTCGGCGGGACACACCTGGTGAACCGCGCCGGGCTTGCCCGCACGTTTCAAAATATTCGGCTATTCCGGGAGATGTCGGTGGTGGAAAACCTGCTGGTGGCGCAGCACATGCAGGTAAACCGTAATCTGATTGCCGGAGTGCTGAATACCCCTGCGTATCGCCGGGCAGAAAGTGCAGCCCTGGACCGGGCCTTTTACTGGCTGGAGGTGGTGGATCTGGTGGATTGCGCCAACCGGCTGGCGGGCGAGATGTCCTACGGGCAGCAGCGTCGCCTGGAAATTGCACGTGCCATGTGTACCGGGCCGGAGATGATTTGCCTGGACGAACCTGCCGCCGGGCTGAACCCGGTAGAAACCCGCACGCTCAGTAAAATCATCCGCTTCCTGCGCGATCATCACCAGATAACGGTGCTGCTGATTGAACATGATATGGGGATGGTGATGGAGATTTCGGACCACATTATTGTGCTCGACCACGGTGATGTCATTGCCCAGGGAAAACCCGCGCAGATCCAGCACGACGAAAAAGTGATTGCCGCTTATCTGGGCACCGATGAGAGCGAGGTCAATATATGAGCGAGGCAATGCTGGAGTTTCGTGAAGTGGATGTGTTCTACGGCGTGATCCAGGCGTTAAAACAGGTTTCCTTGCAGGTTAATCAAGGGGAAACCGTGGCGTTGATTGGCGCGAACGGCGCGGGGAAATCCACCCTGCTGATGTCTATTTTCGGCCAGCCGCGCATTCGCAAGGGGCAAATCCTGTTTTGCGGGGATGATATCAGCCACCAGTCGACGCACTTTGTTGCCTCCGGCGGCATTGCGCAGGCTCCGGAAGGACGGCGTATTTTTCCTGATATGACGGTGGAGGAAAATCTGTTGATGGGGACTATCCCCATTGGCAACCAGTATGCCGCACAGGATATGCAAAGCATGTTTGATCTGTTCCCGCGCCTGAAGGAGCGCCGCAAACAGCGCGCGATGACCATGTCCGGCGGGGAGCAACAAATGCTGGCCATCGCCCGGGCACTAATGAGCCGGCCAAAACTGTTACTGCTGGATGAACCGAGCCTCGGTCTGGCCCCCATTGTGGTGAAACAGATTTTCCAGACCCTGCGCGAGCTGGCCCGCAACGGGATGACCATTTTTCTGGTGGAGCAAAATGCGCATCACGCGCTGAAGCTCTCTGACCGCGGGTACGTGATGGTCAACGGGCAAATCCGCCTTAGCGGAACGGGTGAAGAATTATTGGGTAATCAGGAGGTCAGGAAAGCGTATCTTGGCGGGACGTAGCGATGCCCCATCAATCCCTGACTGAAGGTCAAGGCATCCACTAAACCATGATCGCTGGGCCTTACTCACCTACATTACGATTTTCACCCAAATCACCTCGCTCGAGGCTAGTTTGCAGCTGAGAAAGTTGAGAGGTACTCTGGTGAAGCAATCATTATCATAAGTATCAGCCCCACATTTTTGGAACGTTCCTATAGCACTGAGTCTATGTCATTTAATTTGTGGTTTAAAGCTTACATAAACGTACATCGTTAAGGCGTTTAACATTAGTTAGGGGTTGCATTGTCGAGGCGGGAGGGACAGTAAATCTACTACGCTGACCTTCTCCTACTAAGTAGCAGCCTTACTGATATTTAGACAGGATAGCTATCTTTATTTGCCTTATCTTACGCTCACATATTAGGGCATTGAAAGTTGCAAGCATTTGTATAGGTCACTAACTTTCTGATATTGAAAAAGAATATATTTCAGACACATTAATCCGTGTTCCACTTTTTGATCTGTAACTCGAAAAAACATTAGGTCACATTTTTTGTGAAAAACATATTCCAATAACAGTCACCATATTTTTACGTCCACTTTTTAACCGTCACAACATTTCACACATCGAATATGACGATTAAAAACAAAACATCAATAGGCATTAACAATTTCTAATGCATAGTTAATACCTGTATTGTTAGCTTATCTTTTTCTATAGATACTCGTTGACGGGTATTACCCTCTTCCATTATTAAAGAAAAAACAACATTAAATGAATTGTTTTATCCCAAAGAATTAAAACACCTCCTAACTCATTTGTATTTTTGCATCAGTAATGAATATAGAAAGGACTGGCAATGAAAAAAGTAGCCATATATAGAAATCAATTATTCAAATTATCTGAGACATTTATTGTCAACCAGGCTCTTTCAATTAAAAATTTTGATGTTGAATTTATAGGAAGAGAGGCAATAAATCCCCCTCCCTCTCCTTCTATCCAGTTCAAGGTTAGCACCTCAACTTCTGGTGGTATAGCATCCCGCATTGGGAACGCTTATCAAGCAATAACTATGTCGCAGCGAAAACTTCTGCAACTAACCCAAAATCAGCAGGCTGATATTGTTCATGCTCATTTTGCGGTCGATGGCCTATATGCGCTAAATTACGCCAGAAAGCTGGATATTCCTCTTTTCACTACTTTGCATGGTTTTGACGTCACTACATCCCGAAAACACTTTTTCCTTTCAAAATCCCCTGCCTGGATTAATTACGCTCTTTTTCAGAAAAGACTGATTCAAAATGGCCAGAGGTTTTTGTGCGTATCTGATTATATCAGACAAAAAGCTATTGAGGCTGGATTTCATGAAAACAAAACGCTTACACATAGGATAGGCATTGATGTTGAAAAATATCAACCTAATGGGTTAGAACAAAAGGATAGGACAATTATCCATGTTGGTCGCCTCGTGGAAAAGAAAGGAACGGAAATACTAATTGATGCAATCAACATAATAAAACATCGTCTTGATGGATATCAGTTGCATATTATTGGCGATGGACCATTAAGAAATTATCTGAGTTCAAAAATAAAAGCCCTCAAACTGGATAATCACATTAAATTTCTCGGTGAAATGCCTCATTCTGATGTGATCGACAAGATAAAAACAGCATCCTTTGCTGTCGTCCCCAGCGTAAAAGCAAAATCTGGAGATTGTGAAGGCCTTCCTACGGTCATAATGGAAGCCGCCGCATTTTCCTTACCCGTAATCGGAACCTTCCATTCCGGAATACCTGAAGCCATAATAGACGGAAAAACTGGGTTTCTTGTAAAAGAGAGAGATCCCGTTTCCCTTTCGCACAGAATAATGCAACTAATCGAGTCAGAAAATCTTCAGTCTTCTTTTGGTGCCGCGGGACGAGAATTAATGAAAAGGGAATTCAATCTTGTAACTCAAACAGAAAAACTCGAAAAAATGTATTCCGAATTTTTATAGTTGATATATGTCAGGCGCACAATTTTTTTACCTGGCGCGTCTGACATTTGCATCCATCGTATCACTAACAAATAGTTAAATCTGAGAATAAACATTACCCCATCATCGTTTCTATCTTCGCATAATACTGAATCGGCACGGATAATCTAGACACATCTGAGAGATTAATAATATTGATTTTTATTCTCAATCGATTGCATCTGTTTACTCGAGCCATATCGATGCTAAATATTAAAAAATATCGTTGTAATTAGAAAAATCACCATGCGTTTATTCCCATTACCCAACGCTCATCTGTTGCTCCCGAGTTGAACTGCCCCATACCCGGTTAGCCCCATACTATTGCCGATATCACCTAAGTCGAGATGGAGCTTTCGGTAGCCTTCTAACTCCAGACAAAACTGCTTGATTTGTCCTCTCAACCTCAGGTCTGCCAGATACCGTAGTGAATATGACTGGTGATGCCAAGTGCTCCCCCTCGGATGAACATTCAGCCCCCCCTACAAAGCCGACACCCAAACAGCAATAAGTCTTGTCACTAATAAAGTTGCAGCTACCTCGGACAGTTTTGCGAAGTACGTCGCTCATGTAGCCATTCTGATATTGCTGTATGGCCCCCAACGAATGCAGCTCATATCCCATATGGCTGTGGCATGAGTCGCCCCCTCACTCGTCCATTTACTGTATTCACATACAGTATGTATTTTTAAAACCATAGATCAAGCCAAGACTATTTTCACATTCTAAGTAGAGGTTATGTTAGTAGAACTTGTTTATGACAAACGCAATTTTGGAGGCCTGCAAGGCGCAAAAAGCATCATTCTCGATGAGTTAACAAAGAGGATTGCCCGCGTATTCCCGGATGCGGAAGTTCGCGTTAAACCAATGATGACACTGCCAGCAATCAATATTGATGCGAGTAAGCATTAGAAGGAACAGATAAGTAGGGTTGTGCAGGATATGTTTGAGGAGGCCGAAATGTGGCAGGTATCTGAATGAAGCAAAACTGCCGCAGACTGCCTGATAATGTTGCAGTCTGCGGCAGTTTTGCTAATGGTATTTATTCAGAGTTAGGATCTGACTATTATCACTTAACATATACTCCGTTTAGTTTGTTATATGCTACGGGTATAAATTTTTTAAGAACGTAAAGGATAACTATAGATGAAGAGAAGCTCACAAACAGCTTTAAGAACCCGCTATTCCCAACAACTCCACCGACATCTTTACCAAGATAATATAATATGAAGGGGTGTATTAGATATACACCAAGAGAATAGTCTCTTCCTAACCTAGAGATAATATTATCCTTTACTGTTATATTAACACTCAAGGCAAGAAGAAATATGCTAACCGGAACACAAAACAAAGGGAATTGTCTCTCATTAATATCAGCATTAAACAGCACATTATTTACCCACACCTCTACCAGCATCAGTATAATTCCTACAACAATGATAATAGAAGATTTTTTTATACTTATACCTTCTAATTTTTTGTCACCGCAAGAATGTAGCCTATGTATACCAGTGAGAATGCTATCAATGTTCTGAATGTGTAGAAGTAATACACATTAAAGTGCAGTGATTTTATTACATCGGTAGACCAACATGCCAGTATTAGCAGCACTGATACAGTCATAGACACCAATATATTAACATTCCTTATAAAGTACCCTGTCAGCATTATCCCTAAGATAAGAGCATTTATAAACCACAAATGGAAAAACGTACCGCTGTGCAAAGTATCATTAGATATTATCTTTCCTGCCAACCGTTCAAAATCCCAATTGAAATTCCTATACAAAATAGGAATGTATAATATAGATGAATAAAATAGTATTGATATTAATTTATTAACTTTTTTTTCAACATCAAGGCTTCTTGATAACCCCATGAGATAACCTGATGACAAAAAGAAAAAAGGAAGTGCCCATCTTGATGAAACACGGAAAAAGTCACCGACCGGCTTAGTCACTTCCTGATAATTACCAACGTGTACAACAATAATAAAAAAGCAAGCAAGTAGCTTTGCTGAGTCAAGTGCATTATTTCTCATTGCCAATCACGATACGGTCATGATAAGCAGATCTTACGATAATTTATTATGCCATTCAACCAGTTATCATATCCCTGTGAATACCACAAAAAGCTACTCGTGTAAGTTGTCCCAGTGAATAGATGCTTCCAAATTTTGCTGTTAGCCATAACCATGCCAGAACCGCATGACAGAGACCTGTTTATGTTACGAACGGCAGTCCCATCTTGTGAGACTACCAAAGACATGTCAGCAAAAATGTTATGAATTACTGGCAGGTAGGTCACAATGCCACCGCTATTCATTCCAACATTACTCACACCGTAATCAATATCACCTGGCAGTGTAAGCATTCCGCCAGAAGCAAAAAACATGTTTTCAGTATCAAGGTCAATGGCAGCACAGTTTTTCAGACGCATAGTCAGATTAGACCCTGTAGTCTGTGCAATTCTTGATGGAATGAATGTTGTATTTGGAAAAATGAAACCAGACAACATCAAGCCGGAGCACATTAAAAATGTATATGGATAAGAGAGGGGGATACCTTCAGGAACACGTTCTACGCGTGATGCGTTCAATGCTCAGTGGATGAAGGAAAAGAAGGCCGCAAAAATGCTTCGCAGACCGCAAGATATAACCGCAAAATACCTGTAGTACCGGTGGTCGGGGGGCAGTAATGCCCTCTTCGTCTGGCGAAGTTGAATGGCGAAACAATGGCGAATGGCGAAATTTAGATAATAAAAAAACCACCTTTCGGTGGTTTATACGACACTGCTTATCATTGATTTTATTCTTCTTTTCCCATGGTAGCCGGAGTGGGACTTGAACCCACACAGCGCGAACGCCGAGGGATTTTAAATCCCTTGTGTCTACCGATTCCACCATCCGGCCAGGGAAGAAAGTGGAGGCGCGTTCCGGAGTCGAACCGGACTAGACGGATTTGCAATCCGCTACATAACCGCTTTGCTAACGCGCCTTAATTCTTTTGTCTTTCGACTCACACCCGCAATTGCCGATGCGTTTAATCTGGAGCGGGAAACGAGACTCGAACTCGCGACCCCGACCTTGGCAAGGTCGTGCTCTACCAACTGAGCTATTCCCGCATGTCACCAAGTAATTAACTAATCACTTGATTTCATTATCGTCTGGCTAACTGTGCCGCCGTTCGATGCGTTGCATTCTACTTATATGACGTTTTGAGTCAACGTTATTTTTTGCATCCCTGGATCGTTTGCTGAAATTTACGGCGAAACGATCACTGTTCAAGCAAATCCCCGCGCGCAGCGTTCAGATATTGCAACATTGACCACAATGTCAGAACCGCAGCGACCCACAGTAAACCAATACCCGCCCACTCAACCCATGCGTTTGGACGCCACAGCATCCATACCAGCGCCGCCATTTGCGCCGTTGTTTTGACTTTACCGATCCACGACACAGCCACGCTGCTGCGTTTACCCAGCTCCGCCATCCACTCGCGCAGCGCAGAGATAATAATCTCACGACCAATCATCGTCGCCGCAGGCAGTGTCACCCACCAGGTGTGATAGTGTTCGGCCACCAGCACCATGGCGATAGCCACCATCACTTTATCAGCAACCGGATCAAGGAATGCGCCAAAACGGGTGCTTTGGTTCCAGCGGCGAGCCAGATAACCATCGAACCAGTCGGTGACGGCAGCAACAAGGAAAATCAGTGCACACGCGAAGGGCGACCAGACAACCGGCAGGTAAAACGCCAATACAAAGAACGGGATGAGCACGACGCGAAAAAGAGTGAGCAACGTAGGGATATTAAATCGCATAATGACGGTAACTGTCTGTTGTCAGTAAAATTTAGCTCTATGTTGCTACAGAGCCCTCAATGTTTCAACGAGTAGTAGATCTTTTCTGCCAGTGCTTGCGAAATACCCGGCACTTTTGCAATTTCTTCAATGCTCGCATTGAGTAATCCTTGCAATCCGCCCATATACTTCAACAGCATCTGGCGACGTTTCGGACCCACGCCATCAATGGTTTCAAGTGTACTGGTGTTCTTCACTTTTGCCCGTTTTTTACGGTGTCCGCTGATTGCGTGATCGTGGGACTCATCACGAATGTGCTGGATCACGTGCAACGCAGGGGAATCCGGCTGCAAACTGAACCCCTCTCCTTCTGGCTCAAAAAACAAGGTTTCCAGCCCCGCTTTACGATCCGCCCCTTTTGCGACACCTAACAGCAACGGGTGCTCTTTGTCCCAGGTCACGTCCAGCGATTCAAAAACGGCTTTCGCCTGACCAAGCTGCCCTTTGCCGCCGTCAATCAGGATAACATCCGGGATCTTGCTCTCTTCTATCGCTTTGCCATAACGACGACGCAGCACCTGATTCATGGCCGCGTAATCATCGCCTGGCGTGATGCCGGTGATGTTATAGCGCCGATACTCCGCGCGCAGCGGGCCGTTGGCATCAAACACCACACAGGATGCCACAGTCTGTTCACCCATCGTATGGCTGATGTCAAAACACTCCATACGCTTCACTTCAGGTAATTTCAGGAGCGTTGCCAGGGCGGTCAATCGCTGGCTGACCGTCGACTGTTGCGAAAGCTTAGTGGTCAATGCCGTGGCGGCATTCGTGCGCGCCAGCTTCAGATAACGTGCGCGATCGCCGCGCGGTTTGGTCTGGACATTGACGCGCCGCCCCGCCAGCTCAGAAAGTGAATCGGCCAGCAGGGTTTTATCATCAAGATTGAAATCGAGCAGGATCTCAGAAGGCAGCGTGCGCATCTGGCTGCCCTGGAGATAGAACTGGCCCACAAAGGTTTCAACAACCTCGCCAAGCTCAGTACCACCTGGCACTTTCGGGAAATAGCTACGGCTGCCGAGCACTTTGCCCTGGCGGATAAACAGCACGTGGACACAGGCCAGCCCGGCATCAAAGGCAACGCCGATGACATCAAGATCGTCACCCGTGTTAGAAACAAACTGCTTCTCGGTCACCCTGCGCACGGCCTGGATCTGATCGCGAATGCGCGCCGCTTCTTCAAACTCCAGAGCGCTGCTGGCTTTTTCCATACGGGCAATCAGCTGCGTCAGCACCTGATCGTCTTTTCCGGCTAAAAACAGGCGCACATACTCCACCTGCTGAGCATACTCTTCTTCCGTCACCAGGCCGGCAACGCATGGCCCCAGACAGCGCCCAATCTGGTATTGCAGGCACGGACGTGAGCGGTTGCGATAAACGCTGTTCTCGCATTGACGAACCGGGAAGATTTTTTGCAGCAGCGCCAGGGTTTCACGGACGGCGTACCCGTTAGGGAACGGGCCAAAATATTCACCCTTTGCATGTTTTGCGCCACGGTGCATTGCCAGGCGTGGATGGGTATCACCGCTGAGAAAAATAAAAGGGTATGACTTGTCATCACGCAACAACACGTTGTAGCGCGGCTGGTAAAGCTTGATGTAGTTATGTTCGAGCAGCAGCGCTTCTGTCTCGGTGTGGGTCACGGTGACATCAATGCTGTTGATAAGCGCGACCAGGGCTTCGGTCTTACGGGAAGCGAGATTGCTGCGAAAATAGCTGGAGAGGCGCTTTTTAAGATCTTTCGCCTTCCCTACATAGATAACCGTACCGCCAGCGTCATACATCCGATAGACGCCTGGCTGGCTGGTAACGGTTTTCAGAAATGCTTTTGAATCGAACACATCACTCACTGACTGGTTAAGGTTTCCGCATTACACAGACCATGGCGAATCGCCAGGTGAGTCAGTTCGACATCGCCGTGAATGTTCAGTTTACTGAACATACGATAGCGGTAGCTGTTCACCGTTTTCGGACTGAGATTCAGCTGCTCTGAAATCTCATTCACTTTCTGGCCCTTGGTGATCATCAGCATAATCTGCAATTCGCGCTCAGACAAACTGGCGAATGGCGATTCTGTTTTGTCGGGTTCAATCTGGCTCAACGCCATTTGTTGAGCGATGTCCGACGCGATATAGCGCTGACCGGCAAACACTGAACGGATAGCATTGACCACTTCCTGCGGGGCAGCACCTTTGCTGAGATACCCTGCAGCACCCGCCTGCATCACTTTAGCGGGGAGCGGGTTTTCAGTGTGCACGGTCAGCATGATGACTTTTGTATCAATAAAGGTACGGGCGATTTTACGCGTGGCTTCCAGCCCGCCAATGCCGGGCATGTTCATATCCATCAACACAACGTCCGCCGAGTTAGTGCGACACCATTTAACAGCGTCCTCACCACAGCAGACTTCACCGGCAACTTTGATACCTTTTATATCTTCAAGAATGCGTCGTATCCCTGCGCGCACCAGTTCGTGGTCATCAACAAGAAGGACGTTGATCAAAGGAAATGTCTCCAGAATAGGGATAACGCTACTGACTGCTAATTTGGTTTATATTAACGGTTTTCCTCACAAGATTAAAACGTTAAAAAACCGGCTATTCGATTTTGCTCTCGTTTTTGGAAATTAGCCTGTACACCTGGTGGAAAGAAACGCAGCGGCGCCAGGGCGTTTGAGGCTATTTTTAAGCATCTGTATTCAAAAGGTTACAAAACAACCCTAAAAAAACCTAAGAGAAAACAGAACTCAAATTTTTGTAACAATAATTAACGGTGGCGGTACCAACGTTAAACAATTAATTGCAGATAATCAGGCGTACAGATTACCGCCGTTTGTTGTTTACGCGAATAAACAAAAAGCGTAAAAGTACGAAAAACAACCACTGCATTTTTTGGCGCGGCTTGTGGTATACTCCGCGCCCTTAACTTTCATCGTCGCGCTCAAGCGCTGTTTTATAATGAGGAAAATAAATGAGCACACCTGAATTTGCCACTGCGGAGAATAACCAAGAACTGGCACAGGAAGTATCCTGCCTGAAAGCGCTGCTGACGCTTATGCTACAGGCAATGGGTCAGGCTGACGCCGGCCGTGTGATCATTAAGATGGAAAAACAAATCGCGCAAATGGAAGACCAGGCTGAATCAGCGGTATTTGCCAATACGGTTAAGCAAATTAAACAAGCTTACCGCCAGTAAAACAAACGGCTGGATGCGTTGCATTCAGCCGTTGTCCTCGTCTGCCACGCAGAACGTCTTTTGCTTCAGATAAGCCCCGTCGCCGCCGCATAGCAGGCAATCTGCGTTTTGTTGGGTGCGTTGAATTTCTTCTGCATATTCTTCTGATGGAAGTTAACCGTATTCTCTGAGATTGAGAGAATGATTGCTATTTCTGCTGAGGTTTTTCCTTCCGCTGTCCACTTCAGAATTTCCCGCTCACGTTTGCTGAATTTCATTTCAGGCGGCATTACCGTCTCGTGTGCAAATCGCAGCAAAGACGTTAAGGCCATTTGCACCAGCATTTGTAAGCGCAGCTCTAATTCTTCACCGTCGAAGGCATTCTCCACCAGGCTAGTACGCGATACGGAAAGGAAACCCAGCGCATGATTGGGTAACATCAGGCATTGTGTTATTCCCTTGCGTAAGCCGTGGTCGCGCGCCCCATCCCATAATGCCTGAGAATCAGTGAATAATTCATCAGTCCAGGGTAAATGCCCCTGAACGAAATTCTCAGGTTTCAGCACCGGGTCGATGGCGAAATAATTCTCTGACTGATATTGCGCTAACCACTGTGCGGGGTAAGTGGTTTGCAAAGAAATTTTAGGGCGCGTAAATGGCACTGGATGACGGACGCAGAGAGCGAAATAATCAAATTCCAGTTCCTGAGTTTGTCTCTGAAGTTCGAGATAAACCTCGTCGGCGGTTGTCATTTCCTGAAACCGGAGGAAGCATTTCCGACGCCATGTGAAAAAGTCTGTATCCTTCATACTTACTGAATGAAGCCTCTGATAAAGATAATCATTATTATGGTGAATATAAACTAACACATAAAACTTATTTAGATATACAAAATATCGGCAATATGACTATTAACTTTAGTTTTAATACGGTTAATCCGAACTGTGCGGAATAAAAAAACAATACGAAAGGGCTCAGGGGAGAATAATTTGCTCCAGGGGGAAAATCTGGAGCAAATTAGTGTATAAATGCTACTGCATAAGGAATTTTTCGAGGAACTGGCGGGTACGCGGCTGTTGTGGGTTAGCAAATAGGCTTTTTGCCGGCCCCTGCTCTACAATTCGCCCCTGATCCATGAATATAGCCCGGTCGGCCACATCTCTGGCGAAGCTCATCTCGTGCGTCACAATCACCATTGTGCGTTTCTCCTGCGCCAGCTGCCGGATAGTGTTTAGCACCTCTCCCACCAGCTCAGGATCAAGCGCAGAGGTAGGTTCATCGAACAGGATCACATCAGGACGCATGGCCAGTGCGCGGGCAATCGCCACACGCTGCTGTTGGCCGCCAGATAAACGCCGTGGGTAGCTGGTCTCTTTACCGGCAAGCCCCACTTTCGCCAGCAGCTCGCGGGCACGGGCGGTGGCTTCGTCTTTAGGCTCGCCTTTTACGATGACCGGCCCTTCGATAATGTTTTCCAGCACGGTCCGGTGCGGGAAAAGATTAAAGTTCTGAAAGACAAACCCGACATGCTGACGCAGACGGCGGATCAGCCCTTTCTGCTGGTTGATGGACTTCCCGGTGTCGATGGTGATATCACCCACGCGAATGGTTCCGCCTTCCGGCTGCTCCAGTAAATTAATACTGCGCAGCAGCGTGGTTTTCCCGGAGCCGCTTGGCCCGATAATCGCCACTACTTCCCCTTGCTCAACTTCAAGATCGATACCGTGCAGTACCGTCTGTCCGTGGAATTTTTTCACCAGGTTTTTGACGTCGATAGCACTCATTTCGGATCACGCTCCTGGCGGTTAAGCTGGTTTTCAAAATAGTTTTGCAGCGCAGACAGTACCGTCGCCATCACCCAGTAAATCAGCGAGGCCGCCAGATACATGGTGAACACTTCGAGCGTACGCGAGGTAATAAGCTGCGCCTGGCGGAACAGCTCAGGCACCTGGATAGTCGCCGCCAGCGAGGTGTCTTTCACCAGGCTGATAAAGCTGTTGCTGAGCGGCGGGAGCGCCACGCGTGCTGCCTGCGGCAGAATTGCTCTGCGCAGCGTCTGCCACGGCGTCATACCGATACTGGCCGCCGCTTCCCACTGGCCTTTATCAATAGAGGAAATCGCCGCGCGCAGGGTTTCCGAGGTATAGGCCGCGGTGTTCAGCGACAAGCCGATCATCGCCGCAGGGATCGGATCAAGCTCAATACCGAACTGCGGTAAACCGTAGTAGATCATAAAGAGCTGGGCGATAAGCGGCGTGCCGCGAAAGACAGAGATATAAAACCGCGCCAGCCAGCGTACCGGCAGCAGCGGTGACATTCGCATCAATGCCAGCACAAACCCCAGCACCAGGCCAAAGAACATCCCGCCGATACTGAGCTGTAACGTAAACACCGCGCCTTTTAGCAGGAACGGCAACGAATCAATAACCAGTTGAATACTTTCTTGCATTATTATTTTTCTACCTGATGTTTAGACATGAGGATGGTAGGCAAACAGCGCGGGTGCCCCGCCAGTGTGCACAAATAAAATCGGGCCTTCATCCTTAAAGCGTTTCTGCGCAATACCGTCTATAAGACCTGCCATTGCCTTACCGGTATACACCGGGTCAAGCAGGATACCTTCCAGCCGGGCCAGCAATTTTACCGCTTCCATGCCTTCTTCATTTGGCGTGCCATAGCCCGGGGCAAAATAGTCATCCCAGAGAATAATATCGGCTTTCGCCTGAAGTTCGAGCTGCTCTGCCACCGCCTGCTGCAAGGTCACCACTTTTGGTTTTTGATCGGCAATGCTTCGGGAAACCGTCACACCAATCAGCTCCGCCTCGGGCATCAGTTGCTCCAGGCCTACCGCCAGCCCGGCGTGGGTCCCTGCGCTGCCAGAGGCGACCACCACAGAAGACAAATTAACTGCTCCTTCACACTGCTGAGCAATCTCCAGCGCGCTTTCCACATAGCCCAGCGCCCCCAGCGCATTCGAGCCCCCCACCGGAATAACATACGGACGAAAGCCCTGCGCTTCCAGGCGCGTGGCCAGTTCATCAAGCTGTGCCGTCGGGTCAGTCAGTGCATCACACATTTCGACCTGGGCGTTAAACAAGTCCAAAAGCAGGCGGTTGCCGTTGGTCAGGTAATTTTCTGCGCGCGTGCCAATCGGGTTCTCCAGCAGAGCCACACAGTGCAGGCCCAGTTTTGCCGCCACGGCGGCCGTCTGGCGCACATGGTTGGACTGAATTGCCCCGGCGGTCACCAGCGTATCCGCGCCTTCGCGCAACGCATCTGCGGCCAAAAACTCCAGCTTGCGCAGCTTATTGCCGCCCATCGCCATTGGCGTCACATCGTCACGTTTAATAAAAATATCGCGCCCTAAATAATCAGAAAATCGCGGTAAATACTCCAGCGGCGTGGGTGCGCCAATAAACTCCAGGCGTGGGAAGCGCGTTAAATTTTGCAGTGACATGGATCCTCCGGTAACGCTGTCTTTATTAGATACTTTTTATTATGCACGCAGACGCGTAAGAAATAAAAAAGGCGCTTTTAAAAGCGCCTTTTTTTACAGCCAACGACTTATTTCGTGACGTCAGCCCCGAACCACTTCTCGGAGAGCGCCTTCAGGCTGCCATCTTTCTGCATGTCGGCGATGGCCGCATCAATGGCTTTCACCAGGTCTTCGTTGCCTTTACGCACCGCAATACCAGACTCCTGACGAGAGAACGCATCACCCGCAACGGCCAGGGTGTTGTTGGTTTTCTTCACCAGATCCAGCGCCGCCAGGCGGTCAACCAGAATGGCGTCGATACGGCCCACGCGCAGATCCTGGTATTTGGTCGGGTCATCATCATAAGTACGGATGTCAACACCCTGTACGTTCTGGCGCAACCACTCTTCGTAGTTCGTCCCCAGACCGACGCCCACTTTTTTACCTTTCAGGTCAGCCGCGGTTTTGATGGCGTCTTCGTTACCTTTCTTCACCAGCGCCTGGATACCTGACACGGTGTATGGCGTAGAGAAGTCATACTTCTTCTTACGCTCATCAGAAATGGTCACCTGGTTAATCACCACGTCGATACGTTTAGAATCCAGTGATGCCAGCATCCCGTCCCATTTGGTCGGTTTGAGCGAGGCTTTTACGCCAAGATGTTTCGCCAGCTCTTCAGCAAACTCCACTTCGAAACCGGTCAGTTTTCCGTCATCACCCTGGAAGCTGAACGGAGGATAAGTTCCTTCCAGCCCAACCAGCAGCGTGCCGCGTTCTTTGACTTTATTCAGCAGATTTTCCGCCGCGAACGTTTTCACGCTCATGCCAGCGACCAGCGCAACAGCCATTACACCCATCAGCGCCTGACGACCCAGAAGTGCTAATTTCATAAATACCCCGATATAGTGGAATTTTTGAGTAGTGTAGTGAATTCGCCTGCAACGTCAAAGGCGGCTGCGCTACATCTTATTCTTTTTTAATATATATCAGAAGTTGTCTCGGCGTGGACTTTCTGCTTCACCACACCCGGCATTTGTACCTTATATTGCGCGTACTTGCGCAGTGCAATGCGGTAGTTATTGGTGCTGGTTGCCGGCAACCACGGCTCCAGATTTTCATCCAGATAGCCGGTCTTAAGCAGATCGCGAGAGATGTTATGCACGGTCAGATGCTGGCCAAGGCGACGCAGGCGAACCACATATTCGCGCACGGTGCCGTGACTCATCTCCGTTTGTTCAAACAGGAATTGTTTGAAGCCAATAATGTCGAAGAAGTCGCTTTGCTCTTTGCAGTGTAAATCACCACAGAAACGGCAAAGCGCCACCCACTCTTTTTGCTCTTCAAACCATGCTGATTCATCCATCAACGTGTCGAGGCGAGAGATCGCAATTTTGTTAACGATTTCGCCACGACGAACCAGCGTGATACGGTCGAGTAATTTATTACAGTGGGCGCAATGCGTCTGGCTGTGTTTAAAGTCTTTCAGGTAGCGGCTTAGAGGCCGTCTTTTTGATTGCTGCACCGTCATGATAACTCCTGGTTGTCAATACGTTGTGCGGCATTTTTCAGGTGAATCAATCACCTATAACTTACCCAGCTTTGTACGTAAGCGCTTAATGGCCTGGCTGTGCAACTGGCTGACCCGCGACTCGCCCACTTCAAGAACAGCGCCAATCTCTTTGAGGTTGAGCTCTTCCTGGTAATAGAGGGTCAACACCAGTTGTTCACGTTCTGGTAAAGCTTCAATAGCTTCCATTACGCGATGGCGTAAATTACCTTCCATTAAATGGTGTAACGGGTTTTCTTGCTGGTGTTCATCTGTTACCAGCTCGATGCTATCGCCATGCTCTTCACGCCACTCATCATAAGAGAAGAGTTGGCTATTATTGGTATCGAGCAACATCTGACGATACTCTTCAACAGCAATGCCAAGACGTTCCGCCACTTCTGTTTCCGTCGCGTTGCGTCCCAGTTCCTGTTCCAGCTGCCCCATCGCATGTGCCACTTCGCGTGCGTTACGGCGAACACTGCGCGGCACCCAGTCACGGCTGCGCAGCTCGTCCAGCATCGCACCACGAATACGCTGTACTGCGTAAGTAGTAAATGCCGTTCCTTGCAGAGCGTCGTATCGGTCAACTGCATTCAATAACCCGATACCGCCCGCCTGTAGCAGATCGTCCAGTTCCACGCTCGCCGGCAAACGCACCTGGAGGCGCAATGCTTCGTGACGCACCAGCGGAACATAACGCTGCCACAGCGAGTGTTTATCCATTACACCATCAGCGGTATAGAGTGAATTCACGATAAACAGCCCTGCGTTAATTGAGTTATCGGCATGATTATCCGATTCTGGAGGGGTTTTAATTGGGTGAATAGTGGGTGAAATGAGGGGTTATTTGGAGGTTACAGATAAATTATAGATGGAAAAAACCCCGCCGAAGCGGGGTTTGAGCGTAATCAGGCGATTAGCCCTGCAGCAGAGACAGAACCTGCTGAGGAACCTGGTTAGCTTTAGTCAACACGGAGTTACCAGCCTGCTGGATAATCTGCGCTTTAGACATATTTGACACTTCGGTCGCATAGTCGGCGTCCTGAATACGGGACTGCGCTTCAGACAGGTTAGTGGTGGTGTTGTTCAGGTTGGTTACAGCAGAGCTCAGACGGTTCTGTACCGCACCCAGAGAAGAACGGAATTTATCAACAGAAGCGATAGCTTTGTCCAGCAGAGCCAGTGGGTCTGCTGTAGCGGAACCAGCGAATTGAGATGTTGCAGCAGTAGTTACGGCACCAGCAGCGTTGGTAATATTGCTCAGTTCAATACCGGTTGTTGCAGTAGCAGGAGTAGGAGTAGCAGAGTCCTTGCTGTTAACTAAGCCATCTGAATTGACTGCAAAGTTTTTACCCTGAATTGTTACATAAGCAGAAACAGCTTTTGTAGTAGCGTCAACACCAACTTTGATGTACTGACCGCTAATGGTTGCACCGTCCGTAGCAATACCATTCGCGTAGTCGCCATATTTAACATCGGTGGTGTTCAGTTCAACTTTACCTGCATCTCCGGCTGTGGCACTGCTATCGCCTACAGACACAGAATAGTAATCGCTTCCTGACTGAACAACATACTTATCGGTACCTGTAATATTGTGCAGAGACAGAGTGCTTGCATCAACATTCAGGTTTTTAGCAACGTCGCTCAGGTCAACGTCAACCATCGCGCCGGCAACGTCAGGAGCGGTTGTACCGTTGTTGACAACTTGAGTAATACTTGCACCCACTGAGAGACTGCTTTTGGAAACGGAGAAACCGTTCAGGCCCAGGGTAGAAGAATCAATCTGTTGCAGGTCGATGTTGATGGTCTGGCCATCGTTGGCACCAACCTGGATAGACATAGAACCGTTTTTAGCCAGTACGTTCACGCCGTTGAACTGAGTCTGACCAGATACGCGGTCGATTTCGTCCAGACGGGATTTGATTTCGTCCTGGATTGAAGACAGGTCAGAATCGGAGTTAGTACCGGTAGTTGCCTGAACAGTCAGCTCACGAACACGCTGCAAGTTGTTGTTGATTTCAGACAGTGCACCTTCAGTGGTCTGTGCCAGAGAGATACCGTCGTTTGCGTTACGTGCTGCCTGAGTCAGACCTTTGATGTTAGAAGTGAAGCGGTTAGCAATCGCCTGGCCCGCAGCGTCATCTTTAGCGCTGTTGATACGCAGACCGGAAGACAGACGCTCGATAGAAGAAGACAGAGCAGACTGGTTCTTGTTGATGTTGTTCTGAGTGATCAGCGAGAGGCTGTTGGTATTAATGACTTGTGCCATGATTTCGTTTCCTGTTGTTCATCAAATCTGTTTGGTTAGATTTGGGTTTCCACCCTTCGGCTTCATCGCCGTCAAAGGTGTTATCGTCTGGTCCAAAACAACCTTTAGAATTTTTTTCAGGATCTCGAATATTTTTTTAGCCATGGAAATACTCTTCTCTATTAGCGTTATTCCCGCCATTAAAAAAAAAGAATTAACCGTAAACTTTCCCCTGATGAGGCCGATAACCCCAGTATTCGTTCTACGTGTCGATACATTAAGGAATAAATATGGCAAGTATTTCAACGCTGGGTGTGGGCTCGGGTCTGCAATTAAGCGATATTCTGGACAGCCTGACAGCCGCAGAAAAAACGCAGCTGACCCCAATTTCAAATCAGCAGTCGTCTTATACCGCCAAGCTGAGCGCTTACGGCACGTTAAGCAGTGCCGTATCAGCATTCCAGACGGCAAACACAGCCCTGAATAAAGCCGACCTGTTTACCGCAACCAGCACGTCGAGCAGCTCTACCGCTTTTAGCGCCACCACAACCGGCAGCGCTATTGCCGGTAAATACACGATTAGCGTGTCGCAGCTGGCGCAGGCCCAGACGCTAACAACCAAAAGCACGCAGTCCGATACCAAAACGGCTATCGCCTCAGCGGACAGCAAAATCACCTTTACCGCGGGCAACGGAAAAGACCCGGTAACTGTGGATATCAGCGCGGCAAACTCCTCGCTGTCGGGCATTCGCGATGCCATCAATAAGGCTGATGCCGGTGTAACCGCAAGTATTATCAACGTAGGTAATGGTCAGTATCGTCTGTCTATTACCTCAACCGAAACCGGCTCTGATAATGCGGTAAGCATCAGCGTAAGCGGTGACAGCGCCCTGCAATCCTTTATGGGTTACAACGGCACCAGCACCGATGCCAACAACGGCATGGCTGAAAGTGTGACTGCGCAAAACGCAAAACTGAAAGTGAACAACGTTGATATCGAAAACAGCAGCAACTCCATCAGTGATGCGCTGGAAGATATCACCCTGAACCTGAATGACGTCACCACCGGCAACCAGACGCTGACCATCTCAAAGGATACGTCTAAAGCGGAAACGGCACTGAAAGCCTGGGTTGATGCCTATAACACCCTTCAGGACAGCTTTGCGTCGTTGACCAAATATACCGCCGTTGATGCAGGCAGCAGCTCACAGAATTCCAGCAATGGCGCACTGCTTGGCGACAGCACGCTGCGTACTATCCAGACTCAGCTGAAAAGTCTGCTCACAAACTCTGCGGGCGGAACGTCATATAAGTCTTTAACGCAGCTTGGCATTACCAGTGATCCATCAACGGGTAAATTGACGCTGGATAGCACCAAACTGGAAACAGCCCTGACAGACAACCCATCGGCAGTGAAAGATTTGATTGTTGGCGACGGTAAAACCACCGGTATTACCACCACCATGGCGACCAAACTGACTGACTGGCTCTCAACGAAAGGCATCATTCAGGCTGCGAAAGATGGCGTCAGCAAAACGCTGAACAACCTGACCGATCAGTATAACGCCGTGAGTGACCGTATCGATGCCACCGTGGCGCAGTACAAAGCCCAGTTTACTCAGCTGGACGTACTGATGACGTCACTGAATAACACCAGCAGCTACCTGACTCAGCAGTTCGATACATCTTCGTCCAGCAGCAAGTCGTAAACGCTAATAGAACCCGAGGGGGATAACATGTACGGCGCAAAAGGCACGCAAGCCTACGCAAAAATAGAGGTTGAAAGCGCAGTGATGAGCGCCAGCCAGCATCAGCTGGTTATCATGCTATTTGATGGAGCCCTCAGCGCGCTGGTACGCGCGCGTCTGTTCTTGCAGGACGGTAATATCCCGGCTAAAGGACTGGCGCTTTCGAAAGCCATCAACATTATCGAAAACGGGCTGAAGGTTGGCCTGGTCGAAAATAATGGTGATGAGCTGACACAAAATCTGATCGCGCTTTACGCCTATATGGTAAGACGCCTCCTGCACGCCAACGTGAATAACGACGCTAACGCCATCGAAGAGGTGGAAAACTTGCTGCGCAATATCGCTGACGGGTGGAAGGAAGTTGCCGGTTCGCCACAACTGATTCAGGACGCCGTCTAATGAGTAATGCACCGCAACTCTACACCCTTTACCAGCAGCTCCTGGATCAGAGCCAGATGATGCTGCGCCTTGCTCGTCAGGGCCTGTGGGATGAACTGATCGCCTGTGAAACCGATTATGTTAATGCGGTGCACTCGCTGGCTAAGCTCACAGAGGAATTTCAACCCTCTTCACAAGTGCAGGAACAACTTCGTCCTACCCTGCGGGTGATCCTGGACAACGAAAGCCAGGTCAAAACGCTGCTGCAAAACAGAATGAATGAACTGGCAAAGCTGGTTGGTCAAACGTCCATCCAGAAAACCGTTCTTTCCACCTACAGCAACCAGGGCGGCCATGTTCTGGTCCCGCAAAACAATCTCGATATAAATTAGCCATCTGCTGGCGAACGGGCGTTTCTCGCTTCGTTCGCCAGGCATTTCTGCGCGTCCTATCCCATACTTGAGTTTCGCGACCTCATGGAGATGGTACATGCGCAATCCAACCTTACTGCAATGCTTTCACTGGTATTACCCCGCTGGCGGTGAATTGTGGCAAGAAGTGACCGCTTTAGCCCCCAATCTTAACGAAATCGGCATCAACATGGTCTGGCTCCCCCCGGCTTATAAAGGGGCATCGGGCGGGTTTTCTGTTGGATATGATTCTTATGATCTGTTTGACCTCGGTGAATTTGACCAAAAAGGATCTGTTCCCACCAAATATGGCGACAAGGCGCAGCTACTGGAAGCCATTGCCGCGTTAAAAAGCAACGATATCGCCGTGCTGCTTGACGTGGTGGTGAATCATAAAATGGGTGCAGATGAGAAAGAGCCTATTCACGTTCAGCGTGTAAACGAGCAGGACCGCACGCAAATTGACGATGAAATCATTAACTGCGAAGCCTGGACCCGCTACACCTTCCCTGCCCGCGCGGGCGAATATTCGCAATTTATCTGGGATTTTAAATGTTTCAGTGGCATCGACCACATTGAAAATCCCGACCTGGACGGCATCTTTAAAATCGTTAACGACTACAGCGGTGAAGGCTGGAACGACCAGGTTGATGATGAGCTGGGTAATTTTGATTACCTGATGGGCGAGAATATCGACTTTCGTAATCATGCCGTGACCGAAGAGATAAAATACTGGGCACGCTGGGTCATGGAGCAAACCCAGTGCGATGGTTTTCGTCTGGATGCGGTAAAACATATTCCGGCCTGGTTTTACAAAGAGTGGATTGAGCATGTTCAGGAGGTTGCCACCCAGCCCCTCTTTATCGTGGCGGAATACTGGTCGCATGAAGTGGATAAATTGCAGAACTACATCAACCAGGTTGACGGCAAAACCATGCTGTTTGATGCGCCCCTGCAAATGAAATTCCACGAAGCTTCGCGCCAGGGGCGTGATTACGACATGAGCCAGATTTTTACCGACACGCTGGTTGAGAGTGACCCTTTCCATGCTGTTACTCTGGTGGCAAACCACGACACCCAGCCCTTGCAGGCGCTGGAAGCGCCGGTTGAATCCTGGTTTAAACCGCTGGCCTACGCCCTGATATTGCTGCGTGAAAATGGCGTACCGAGCGTGTTCTACCCGGATTTATTCGGCGCAAGCTATGACGACGTGGGCGGTGATGGCGAGACTTATCATATCGACATGCCGGTTATCGAACAGCTTCACGAACTTATTCTGGCGCGCCAGCGTTTTGCCCACGGTATTCAGACGCTTTTTTTTGATCATCCAAACTGTATTGCGTTTAGCCGTAGCGGGACGGAAGAATACCCAGGCTGTGTGGTGGTGTTGTCTAACGGTGATGACGGGGAGAAAACCCTCTGTCTTGGCGAGAACTACGGGAATAAAACGTGGCGTGACTTTTTGGGTAATCGCGAAGAAACCGTCACAACGGCAGCAGACGGTGAAGGGATCTTCACCTGCAACGGCGGAAGCGTGAGCGTGTGGGTGATGGAGGATGTTCTGTAGAGCGATGCCGGGTAAGGCGAAGCCGCCACCCGGCAAAAAACGGTTACGGAAGCTTACTCTCCAGCGGGTTTTTGCTCAGGTAATCTGCGCATTCCACGGTAGGACGGTCAACCTTTTGCAGTTCCAGTCCATCATATTCCAGCGTTGAACCATCGCGTTCAAGCGGATAGATATCCAGTTTACTGGTCACGTTATAATAACTGTCTGAGCGTAACATGATTTTCCCCGGCACAGCCAAAACGCGCTGCCACTGACGGCAATCCAGCGTATCACCTTCTTCCGTTACCACCAGCGTGGCAATCGCCTCCGGGCTCACCATTTTGCTTTGCGGCCCTTTCGACTGCCAGTACCCCGCCAGATGCTTCGGAACCGGATGCTTAATGACATCCTGATAGTTATCCACCTGAACACACCCGGTCAACGCCAGCAGTGCGCCAGCAATTGCTATTTTTTTCATCATCTTTCCTGCGTGCGAAGAAAAAAAGATTGTGGCATTAAAGCGTTGAGGGTGCCAGTGGAAGATAATTTCCAGCCATGCTCAAGATTGTTTTTTTGATGAAACCAACAGAACACTGTATGGAACCACAGTTCACTTAATAATTATATGTTTGACGTTATCGCAAGCAGTCTGTTAGTTACAGTGAGCTAAATCGCTATGTTGTTAATAACATTGATTCGTTGGATGACGGGTCGGGATAAAGCGTCTATCATCCTTATCTTATTTTTTGCCAGTTTTGGCTTTTCGGAATGATGGTTACAAAATGAGCTACAAAAAATTCAGGCTCGATATTAATGGGCTGCGAGCGGTTGCTGTCCTGAGTGTCGTGCTATTTCACTTTGGTGTTCCCTACGTTTCTGGAGGATTCACAGGAGTTGATGTATTTTTCGTAATATCCGGTTTCCTGATGACGGGTATCGTACTTGAGAAAGTTGACCATAAAAGTATCTTCGATTTCTACGTTGCTCGTTTTTTACGCATAGTCCCTGCGTTGGTCGCAATCATATTAGCGTTGCTGATATTTGGCTATTTCTCGTTAAGCACCAGTGAATTCGAGCTGCTCGCCAGAAATGCCACCGCATCCTTGTTGTTCTATTCGAATAATTATTACGCTGCTCATTCAAGTTACTTCGACCCTTCTTCAGATCTCAATTTCTTGTTGCATACCTGGTCATTGTCTGTTGAATGGCAGTTTTATTTGATCTACCCGCTGATTGTTTTAGCCATTAAGAAATGCCGGCTTCCAGTATCTCTCTCCATCCTGGCACTATTTTGTTTGTCTCTCGTGTATGTCGCCCTCGGGTTATCAGGGACAAAAGAGGATCTTTTCTACCTTCTGCCAACCCGAGCCTGGGAAATGTTGACGGGTGCTTTGGTGTATATCATCAGCACCCGTGGTGTACTTACGAACTTCAGGCACCTGTCTAAGCTCAACATTCCCGGCCTGCTGCTTATTCTGTTTTCACTCTTTACTGTCGAGGGATCGCAGGCGTGGCCGGGTCTGGCAACGTTGATTCCGGTAGCAGGTGCAGCGCTTGTTATCCTCGCGAATAATCAAAACGCGTATCTTATTAAAAACAAAACTGCCCAGTTTATCGGTACCATTTCCTACTCCTGGTATCTCTGGCATTGGCCCGTTGTTGTGCTGATGCGTTACTACAGAGTTGAAATGAATGCCATTAACATCGGCGCAGGGATTGCCGTGTCATTCATTCTGGCCGTGATCTCTTACTATCTTATCGAGATGCCATTCCGAAAAAGAAACTGGCTACGCACCGATTTTATCAGTGCCATCGTTATCACCTCCTGTGCTTTTATGGTGGTACAGACCCATGGCGCAACGTTCAGATTCAAAGGTGACATGAATGATGTCATCACCTACCGGTTCAATAATAAAGAGTGGCGACCTGACACTTGCTTCCTGAATCCACGGCAGGATTATTCAGTATTTTCAAAGTGTCAGGATAAAATGACCTCAGAGTCGATTGTTATCTGGGGGGATTCCCATGCAGCGCAATTGATGCCCGGAATTAGATCGGTACTGAAAAATGATAATTTTACTCAACGAACATCCAGCCTGTGCGGACCGTTGTATAGTGCGGAAAATAGCCAGCGCCCTTTCTGTAAAGATATCAATAAAAATATTATTGCCGAATTGTTGCGTGTTAAACCTAAACTGGTGGTTTTGGCGGCATTCTGGTCTCAATACCCTTTTAAGGATTACCTTGCTGACACGCTGAAAATGTTGAGTTCTGCGGGTATTCGTACAGTAGTGATTGGTCCTTTCCCATTCTGGCATGATCACCTGCCTAAAATCATTGAAACAAACGGATTGAATCCACAGGGAACAATGCCTGTTACTCTCTTTGACTCATCCAGGAATGTGCTTGGCGATGACAAGTCTATTGAAAAAATAGTGAGTGCTTCAGCCAACTCAACCTATATATCCGCTATCGATATCATGTGTAGTAAGGCTACATGTAAAGCAACGGTGGGCAAAAATCCAACGATTCCGATGCAGTGGGATAATGCACATCTGACTTATCCAGGGTCTATCTGGTTTGTTAGTCATATAATCAATATGCTTCATTAATCTACAAAACCCGTAACCCATGCACAATTGGTTATCAGGATTTGAACTTCTCACCTCCTGATAACCACCTACCACAATGTATTGAATAGAAATTATTTCCAGCCCCGGTAAAAGATACAACCATCATTTAGTAATGTCGGTCCCTTCACTCTTCGAATTACCCTTTCTCCAGCCAACTGCAAATTCAGACAGTGTCAGAAAATTCAACGTAAAGTATGGGTAACACTAATTATTATCTTTACTTCATTCGCTAATGGTTTTCCTGGCATCGCTGGACGAGTGTTCATTCAGACACGCCTTCGTGAAATCATCCACGCAATCCGACGGCAGCTGCCATATGCATCCGTGACAAAATCCTTTGACAATGTCAGGTTCAGCGTATCCGACCAAAGAAGTAGAAACCGCTTAGTCACCAGACTCTTACGACGTCTCCGGAGCTTCACGAACAGGTCGTTAGAGTGGCGTCTGAAATAACATATTTGCGGGAGATTTCCCGGGCCGAAATTCGGTTTCGGCCTCGCGAGGGTGTGAGTCGGGAAATAGCACGCTCATAGGGATGTCCTCATGTGACATATGAAGACATCACTAATATCGCGGTGTATTAATCAACTGGGAGCAGGTTACTACGCGGACTTACTTAACTGAATAATATCTGACATTCCTTTTGAAAAAACACGCCCCCTATCAATAAATGGACGTTCAATGACTATATAAGATATTGTACTTACCGCGATTATCACAGGTATGGTTATCGTTGCTGCTAATTGAAACGAAACGCCAGACTTTATCATTGGAGAAAAAAGGACAGTAAAAACAAGCCCATGAAGCATGTATATGCTAAAACTTATAGTTCCGAGCATTTTTATGAATTTTAGGCTCAACACGCCAAAAATGCTATTCCCACTGGAAATAATCAGAAAAGAGATCCCAATCAACACAGATGGAATATGAGAATATGGGGCATCAAAGTTTGCGATGCAAGCCAGAAACACACCTACTGCAAACGCTGATAGAACAGGTCCCTTCATCATGTTAATCGCTGCTGGATAATACTTATTAATATGAGCACACCCGCCACCAATTATGAAACATAAAACATGCACTTGAGTCCAATATTTGATCTCAACATTAAAGAAATAAATAAATGCTATAATTACGAACATCAAGGAAACAATAAAGAATGACGTTCTTTTATTGACAGCAAAAACTGAAAACATAGGAAGCAAAAAATAAAAAATCCATTCGTATGACAATGACCAAAAAACACCAGCAACAATACTCCCACTGAATGGGAATCCATTTATATTTGGTGTACTAATAAAATCAAATGTTAGCCAATAGAATGAGTCTCTAAGATATGGGAATATAGTAAATGGGGTTTTAGTTGTTATGATTACGTAGGAAAATGATAAAAAAACAGCGGCAAAATAAAGCGGAAAAATTCTGAAGAAACGTTTAATATAAAACCCCTGCCAATTTATTCCTTTAGAAGAATCCAAGACTTTCCCCCAAAAGAGAAAAGCAGTTATCATAAAAAAAAGCGATACACTTGCTTTCCCCATGTAATCAACAATCACTTGCAACAGTCCCTTTCCAAGATAGTTTATTGACCATATCCCGAAAGTAGCATAACCGTAAAAGAAAAAGGAATGATGAATTGCGACCATAGTAGCAGCAATCCCCCTAACTCCATCAAGCGTATCAAACCTTCCTGACTCTATAGTTTCCTTAACAAAATTTTTTTTTGCTAACCGATATATTACCAATGCAGAAACCAATGCCACCATTAATTCCAACACGACTACTGTAGTGTATTTATCTATCATTTCAGTCAAGTTTCTATTGTCAAGAAAAATCAATTTCCCATTCATGATTACATTCTTACCGAAACATACCTAACCATAGTGATGTGTCGGATAAAGAATACCGCCAGATTAGGCATGATAACTACTAAAGAACATAGGCTCTGATTCTGTCCTATATCTTCAAATGCATTTAAGTGTTCTAGCAAAGGGCATGATTTTTGAAAAATACCAACCTTGAATCTTTCATAGAGAAAGCCAAATAACTCACAAACATCGATATATGTGAAAGAGTAAATGGCTTTCAATTCGACGAATATTCAAATAACCTAAACCTGCATCCCCATCACTTCCTGGTACGCAGAAACCAGCTTATTCCTTACCTGGATCCCCATCTGCAACGACACTGACGCTTTTTGCAAGTCGGTCATCACATCGTTAAGCGCCACGCCCGGTTCACCCAGACTGAACTTCTCCGCCTGCGTACGCGCAGCGGTCTGGGTATCGCTGATACGGTCAAGAGCGGCGTGCAGTTGCCCCGCAAAGCTGATGGTCGGCTGTTCTTCTGCCACGCTCTGATTACGTGCCGTCATCGCCGTTGCCTGCAACTGACTGATCACCCCTTCAATGCCCTGTATAGCCATGACTTTCCCCTGGATGGTTTTTTACGCGGTCAAGACTAACAGCTTGTCAATAAGATAAAGGCGGTAAATAGCGTGAAAAAACCAGGTTATTTGACGCATAGAAAATCCCGAATCATCAAATAATGGCAGGGCCATCAGTATGGAACTTTTGTCGTGTTTGCCGACCCGGGAGTCAGTTTTGTTTCTCTACACGAATAACGTAACCCACCAGGATTTAAGAGGTGCGCAATGAGTGCGACAGCATCGACAGCACCGCAGACTAAATCACTAGAGTGGATGAACCGCCTTCGCGCGAATCCTAAAATCCCGTTGATCGTGGCAGGCGCTGCCGCAATTGCGATTCTTGTCGCGATGGTCTTGTGGGCGAAAAGCCCTGACTACCGCACGCTCTACAGTAACCTTTCCGACCAGGATGGCGGTGCCATCGTCACCCAGCTTACCCAGATGAACATCCCTTATCGCTTCGCCGATAACGGCGGTGCGCTTGAGGTTCCAGCGGATAAAGTGCACGAACTGCGTCTGCGTCTTGCGCAGCAGGGCCTGCCAAAAGGTGGCGCGGTAGGTTTTGAGCTGCTGGACCAGGAAAAATTCGGTATCAGTCAGTTCAGCGAGCAGGTGAATTACCAGCGTGCGCTGGAAGGTGAACTGGCCCGCACCATTGAAACATTAGGCCCGGTGAAAAGTGCCCGTGTGCACCTCGCCATGCCAAAACCTTCTCTGTTTGTTCGCGAACAAAAATCCCCGTCTGCCTCTGTGACTGTTAACCTCGAACCTGGCCGCGCGCTGGATGAGGGGCAAATCAGCGCGGTAACGCATCTGGTCTCCAGCGCCGTTGCGGGTTTACCGCCAGGTAACGTGACTCTGGTTGATCAGAGTGGCCATCTGCTGACACAGAACAACAGCGCAGGTCGCGACTTAAATGATGCGCAGCTGAAATATGCCGCCGATGTCGAAGGCCGTCTGCAACGCCGCATTGAAGCCATTCTTGGCCCGGTCGTGGGGAATTCCAACGTCCATGCGCAGGTTACCGCTCAGATTGACTTCGCAAATAAAGAACAAACGGAAGAACAGTACAGCCCGAATGGCGATCCTGCTCAGGCCGTGATGCGTTCTCGCCAGGTGAATGAAAACGAGCAAGTGGGCGGTCCATACCCGGGTGGCGTGCCAGGCGCGCTGTCTAACCAGCCTGCCCCGGCTAACGCTGCACCAATTTCTACACCGCCGGCAAACCAGCAGAACGGTCAGCAAACGAATCAGCAAACGACCTCTTCAAACACGTCTGCTGGCCCACGTACCAGCAGCCGTAATGAAACGACCAACTACGAAGTCGACCGTACCATTCGCCACACCAAGCTGAACGTGGGGGATGTACAACGCCTTTCTGTTGCCGTGGTTGTAAACTACAAAACGCTGCCAGACGGCAAACCGCTGCCGCTGACTGCCGAGCAAATGAAGCAGATCGAGGACCTGACCCGTGAAGCAATGGGTTACTCCGAGAAGCGTGGCGATACCCTCAACGTGGTGAACTCTCCGTTCAACTCGGTTGATGAGACAGGTGGCGAACTGCCGTTCTGGCAACAGCAGGCGTTTATCGATCAGCTGATGTCTGCCGGTCGCTGGCTGCTGGTTCTGATTGTCGCATGGCTGCTGTGGCGTAAAGCGATTCGTCCGCAACTGACGCGCCGCGCGGAAGAAGCCAAAGCCGCTCAGGAGCTCATGAATTCGCGTCAGGAAGTGGAAGAAGCCGTTGAAGTTCGCCTGAGCAAAGACGAACAAATGCAGCAGCGCCGTGCTAACCAGCGCATGGGTGCTGAAGTAATGAGTCAACGTATTCGCGAAATGTCAGATAACGATCCGCGCGTCGTCGCGCTGGTCATCCGCGGCTGGATGGGTAACGAACATGAGTAATACGCTTACAGGTACCGATAAAAGCGTCATCCTGCTGATGACCATTGGCGAAGACCGCGCGGCAGAGGTGTTCAAACACCTCTCCCAGCGGGAAGTGCAAATTCTCAGTGCGGCAATGGCGAACGTTCGTCAGATCTCCAACAAACAGCTGACCGAAGTGTTGGCTGAGTTTGAGCAGGAAGCCGAGCAGTTTGCCGCGCTCAACGTCAACGCCAACGAATACCTGCGCTCGGTGCTGGTCAAGGCGCTTGGCGAAGAACGCGCCGCCAGCCTGCTGGAAGATATTCTGGAAACCCGCGATACCGCCAGCGGCATCGAGACGCTCAACTTTATGGAGCCGCAGAGTGCCGCCGACCTTATTCGCGACGAGCACCCGCAGATTATCGCCACCATCCTGGTTCACCTCAAACGTGGTCAGGCGGCCGATATTCTGGCGCTGTTCGAAGAGCGTCTGCGTCACGACGTTATGCTGCGTATCGCCACCTTTGGTGGTGTCCAGCCAGCGGCTCTGGCAGAACTGACCGAAGTGCTGAACAACCTGCTCGATGGCCAGAACCTCAAGCGCAGCAAAATGGGCGGCGTGAGAACGGCGGCAGAGATCATCAACCTGATGAAAACGCAGCAGGAAGAAGCAGTTATTACGGCGGTTCGCGAGTTCGACGGCGAGCTGGCACAGAAAATTATCGACGAGATGTTCCTGTTCGAAAACCTGGTCGAAGTGGACGATCGCAGCATCCAGCGCCTGCTCCAGGAAGTGGACTCCGAATCGCTGCTTATCGCCCTCAAAGGTGCCGAACAGCCACTGCGCGAGAAGTTCCTGCGCAACATGTCTCAGCGTGCAGCCGATATTCTGCGCGACGACCTTGCCAACCGTGGCCCGGTGCGTCTGTCTCAGGTGGAAAACGAACAGAAAGCCATCCTGCTTATTGTTCGTCGTCTGGCAGAAACCGGCGAGATGGTGATTGGCAGCGGAGAAGACACGTATGTCTAATGAGCTGCTGTGGAAGCGCTGGACGCCCGACGATCTGGCCCCTCCTATCTCCGAGTTTACCCCGGCTATGATATCGCCCGACGAAGGCGATACGGGCACAGAGCCCCCTGCGCTCAGCGAAGAAGAGCAGCGTGCGCAGATGCTGGCGCAAATGCAAATGCAGGCGCACGAACAGGGTTATAACGCGGGTTTACATGAAGGACGGCAGACAGGCCAGGAGCAGGGTTATCAGGAAGGTCTGGCGAAAGGGTTAGAGCAAGGTATTGAACAGGCGCGCCAGCAACAGGCGCCGCTTCATGCCCGGATGCAGCAGCTGGTCAGCGAATTCCAGCACACCCTTGATGCGCTCGACAGCGTGATTGCCTCGCGCCTGATGCAGATGGCGCTTGAAGCCGCGCGTCAGGTCATTGGCCAGACGCCAACGGTAGATAACTCGGCGCTGATCAAACAAATTCAGGGCCTGCTCCAGCAGGAGCCATTGTTTAGCGGTAAACCGCAGCTGCGCGTTCATCCTGACGATCTACAGCGTGTGGAAGAGAGCCTCGGCGCCACGCTCAGCCTGCACGGCTGGCGTCTGCGCGGCGACCCTTCCTTACACCACGGCGGCTGCAAAGTCTCTGCGGATGAAGGCGATCTGGATGCCAGCGTCGCCACCCGCTGGCAGGAACTGTGCCGCCTGGCGGCACCGGGAGTCGTCTGATGACCGCACGCCTCACTCGCTGGCTTACCACCCTTGATAACTTCGAAACGAAGATGGCGCAACTGCCATCTGTTCGTCGTTATGGGCGTTTAACCCGCGCCACAGGCCTGGTGCTCGAAGCCACGGGCTTGCAGCTTCCGCTGGGCGCCACCTGCGTGATCGAACGTCAGGACGGGATCGAAACCCGCGAAGTGGAAAGTGAAGTCGTTGGCTTTAACGGCCAGCGTCTGTTCCTGATGCCGCTTGAAGAGGTCGAAGGCATTCTGCCCGGCGCACGCGTCTATGCAAAAAACAACTCAGGTGATGGCCTGCAAAGTGGCAAACAGCTGCCGCTTGGCCCGGCGCTGTTAGGCCGCGTGCTGGACGGGAGCGGCAAGCCGCTCGACGGTCTACCCTCCCCTGACACCACCGAAACCGGGGCGCTGATCACTCAGCCGTTTAACCCGCTGCAACGTACGCCTATCGAACATGTGCTTGATACCGGCGTGCGCCCGATTAACGCCCTGCTCACCGTCGGGCGTGGACAGCGTATGGGCCTGTTCGCCGGTTCCGGCGTGGGTAAATCGGTATTGCTTGGCATGATGGCGCGCTACACCCAGGCCGACGTTATCGTCGTGGGGCTCATCGGTGAACGTGGTCGTGAAGTAAAAGACTTTATTGAAAATATTCTGGGTGCTGAAGGCCGTGCCCGCTCGGTGGTGATCGCCGCCCCGGCGGATGTTTCCCCGCTGCTGCGTATGCAGGGTGCCGCCTACGCCACCCGTATTGCAGAGGATTTCCGTGACCGTGGGCAGCACGTGCTGCTGATCATGGATTCCCTGACCCGTTATGCGATGGCGCAGCGTGAAATCGCGCTGGCTATCGGTGAACCGCCCGCCACCAAAGGTTATCCACCTTCGGTGTTTGCCAAGCTGCCAGCACTGGTTGAACGTGCCGGTAACGGCATCACCGGCGGCGGTTCCATTACTGCGTTTTACACGGTTCTGACCGAAGGCGACGACCAGCAGGACCCGATTGCCGACTCCGCGCGTGCGATCCTCGACGGCCACATTGTGTTATCCCGTCGTCTGGCTGAAGCCGGGCACTATCCCGCTATCGATATCGAAGCCTCGATCAGCCGTGCGATGACGGCACTGATTACTGAGAAACATTACGCCCGCGTGCGTAACTTCAAACAACTGCTTTCCAGCTTCCAGCGTAACCGCGACCTGGTGAGCGTGGGGGCGTACGCCAAAGGCAGCGACCCGATGCTCGACAAAGCGATTGCTCTGTGGCCGCATCTGGAGGCATTCCTGCAACAAGGTATTTTTGAACGCGCCGACTGGGACGATTCGATTCAGGCTCTGGAGCTGATTTTCCCGCAGGTGTAATACAGGTGGAGGGCGAAGGTCATGGCGCAAAACAGCGCGTTATCAACGCTAAAAGATCTGGCTGAAAAAGAAGTTGATGATGCCGCATTACAGCTTGGCGCAATGCGGCGCGGGTGCCAGCAGGCTGAAGAACAGTTGAAGATGTTGATCGACTATCAGCATGAATATCGCACCAACCTCAATACCGACATGACACAGGGCATTGGTAGCCAGCGCTGGATTAACTATCAGCAGTTTATCCAGACGCTTGAAAAGGCGATTGAACAGCATCGCCAGCAGCTTAACCAGTGGACCCAAAAAGTCGATACGGCGCTGAATTTTTGGCGCGAGAAAAAACAGCGGCTCCAGGCATGGCAAACCTTGCAGGACCGGCAAGTGGCAGCAACCACCCTCGCCGAGAACCGCCTGGACCAGAAAAAAATGGATGAGTTTGCACAGCGCGCATCAATGAGGAAACCTGAATGATCACACTGCAACAACTGCTGATGACCGACAGTGACCTGTCAGGCGGCACGCAGACGGGAAAAGGCACCGACGGTGCGCAAGATTTTCTCTCCCTGCTGGCTGGTGCCCTGACGGATACCGCCGGTCAGGGTAAAGATGCGCCGCTGACCCTTGCCGACCTGAAAGCGGCCGGCAGCAAGCTGGCAAAAGTCGCGCAGGATAAAGACGGCGATACCACACTTCAGGCTAAAATTGCCGATCTGTTGTCACGCCAGGACACGCTCACCGGGGACGAAACCGCGCAAACCACCGCGCTGCAAAGCCTGGTATCCGGGCTTATGCCCGCTACCCACAGCGATGCCCTGAAAAGCCTGACGTCAACGGCCGCCAAAGATGACAGCAAAACCGACCTCAGCGAAGAAGAGCTGGCCGGATTAAGCGCCCTGATGGCGATGCTGCCGCACCAGCAGACCGCAACCCCGGTCACCGCCCAGGCCGTCAGCACTGAAGGCGTGGCAGAGAAAGTGCTGGCAGGCACGTCACTGACACAGGCCAGCACCGGGCAACAACCGGCTCTGACGACCGCCCCGGGTACACATGAAAAAGCACAGTCTGCGCTTGCGTACGCACCTCAGTCGCAAACCGCTGATGCATCGGCCGCTAACGCCCCGCTGACGCCCGCCGTAGCCGTTACCGCTGAAAAGCAGGACCTGGCAAGCCAGTCCTCGTCAACCAGCCCAACGGCAACGCTTGCGCCGATTGTCAGCAGCCAGGCTACCTCTCAGCCCGCCGCGACGGTCGCCACCGCACCGGTACTGAGCCAGCCGCTTGGCACCAGCGAATGGCAACAGACGCTGAGCCAGCACATCACCCTGTTCACCCGACAAGGGCAACAAACGGCTGAGCTGCGCCTACACCCGGAAGACCTTGGTCAGGTACAAATTTCGATTAAGCTTGATGATAACCAGGCGCAGTTGCAGATGGTGTCTGCGCATAGCCACGTTCGTGCGGCACTGGAAGCGGCGCTGCCGGTTCTGCGTACTTCGCTTGCTGAGAGCGGCATTCAGCTTTCACAAAGCAGCGTCAGCAGTGAAAGCTTCTCAGGCCAGCAGCAGTCTGCCTCACAGCAGCATCAGCAGGCTTCGCGTTCTGGCCAACAAGGTGGCTTTAATGAAGAGAGCGACGAGTTACTGCCAGCCCCTGTCGCACTGCAATCCGCCGCGCGTGGAAACAGTGCTGTAGACATCTTCGCCTAAACGCCAGAGGTAGCGTGATTATCCCCGTCTTTTCCACGCTTTGAGATAAGGCGGACACGGGATAATCACCTTATTAAGCTGTACCGAAACAGGAAGCTCGTATCAGATGACTGACTCCGCTATCACCAAAAAAAGTAAGCGTTCCATCTGGATCCCGCTGCTGGTGTTGATCACGCTCGCCGCCTGCGCTACCGCGGGCTATAGTTACTGGCGTATGCAGCAGGAACCTTCCTCTGCTACGGCCAAGGCCGAACCGCCACCACCACCGGCGCCGGTATTCTTCCCACTGGATACCTTCACCGTTAACCTGGGTGATGCGGATCGTGTGCTTTATGTTGGCATTACGCTGCGCCTGAAAGACGAAGCCACCCGTTCTCGTCTGAACGATTACCTTCCTGAAGTGCGTAGCCGTCTTCTGCTGCTGTTTTCTCGTCAGGATGCTTCCACGCTTGCCACCGATGACGGTAAGCAGAAGCTGGTCGATGCCATTAAACAAACGCTGGCCACGCCGCTGGTAAATGGTCAACCTAAGCAGGAAGTCACTGACGTTCTGTATACAGCCTTCATTCTGCGGTAACGACATGGGCGACAGTATTCTTTCTCAGGCAGAAATCGATGCGTTGCTTAACGGCGACAGCGATAAGAGTGATGATCCGCAACCGGGTCTGAGTGGCGATGACAATATTCGCCCCTATGACCCGAATACCCAGCGTCGCGTGGTGCGCGAGCGTCTTCAGGCGCTGGAGATCATCAACGAACGTTTTGCACGTCAGTTCCGTATGGGGCTGTTTAACCTGCTGCGTCGTAGCCCGGATATCACCGTCGGTGCGATCCGCATTCAGCCGTATCATGAGTTTGCCCGCAACCTGCCGGTGCCAACCAACCTTAACCTTATTCATCTGAAACCGCTGCGCGGCACCGGGCTGGTTGTGTTCTCGCCAAGCCTGGTCTTCATTGCGGTCGATAACCTGTTTGGTGGTGATGGCCGTTTCCCGACGAAAGTTGAGGGACGTGAGTTTACCCACACCGAGCAGCGCGTTATTAACCGAATGCTGAAGCTGGCACTGGAGTCCTATAGCGACGCGTGGAAAGCAATTAACCCGCTGGATGTGGAATACGTGCGTTCCGAGATGCAGGTGAAATTTACCAATATCACCACCTCGCCGAACGATATCGTCGTCAACACGCCGTTCCATGTCGAGATCGGCAACCTGACCGGTGAATTTAACATCTGTCTGCCGTTCAGCATGATTGAGCCGCTGCGCGAGCTGCTGGTGAACCCACCGCTTGAGAACTCGCGTAACGAAGATCAGAACTGGCGTGAAAACCTGGTGCGCCAGGTTCAGCACTCGCAGCTTGAGCTGATCGCAAGTTTTGCCGATATCCCGCTACGGTTATCCCAGATCCTGAAATTACAACCCGGCGACGTTCTGCCGATAGAAAAACCCGACCGCATTATTGCCCATGTCGATGGCGTGCCTGTGCTGACAAGCCAGTACGGCACGGTAAACGGCCAGTATGCATTACGCGTTGAGCACTTGATCAACCCGATATTGAATTCGCTGAATGAGGAACAGCCCAAATGAGTGACATGAACAATCCGTCCGATGAAAACAGCGGAGCACTGGACGATCTGTGGGCTGACGCGTTAAACGAGCAACAATCCACCCCGACAAAAAGCGCGGCGGATGCGGTATTCCAGCAATTAGGCGGCGGCGATGTCAGCGGCACATTGCAGGATATCGACCTGATTATGGATATCCCGGTCAAGCTGACCGTTGAACTGGGTCGTACCCGCATGACCATTAAAGAGCTGCTGCGCCTGACGCAGGGTTCCGTGGTGGCGCTGGATGGCCTGGCCGGTGAGCCGCTGGATATTCTGATCAACGGTTATCTGATTGCCCAGGGTGAAGTTGTGGTCGTAGCCGATAAATACGGCGTGCGTATCACCGACATCATCACCCCGTCTGAACGTATGCGTCGTCTGAGCCGTTAAGAATGAAAACCGAGGCAACAGTATCGCAGCCTTCAGCCGTACCCGGTTCGCCCCTGCTTCAGGTGAGCGGCGCGCTGTTTGGTATTATTGCCTTTATTCTTATTATCGCCTGGATTGCGAAACGCTTTGGTGTGGCGGGTAAAACCGCCGCCGGGCGTGGCCTTAAGGTCAGCGCCAGCACCACGCTTGGGCCACGCGAACGCGTGGTCATTGTCGATGTTGAAGACGCGCGGCTGGTGCTGGGCGTAACCGCCTCAAACATCAATGTATTACATAAACTGCCGCCTGCGCCGGTGACGGCCGAAGCGAATGCAGAGACCCCAGCGGATTTTCAGTCCGTCATGAAGAGTTTGCTTAAGCGTTCCGGGAGATCCTGATGCGCCGTTTGTTATCCCTTACGCTTGCGGGCATTGCCCTGTTTGCACCTTCCGTTTACGCGCAATTACCCGGTCTGGTCTCCACCCCGCTTGCCGGTGGCGGTCAAAGCTGGTCGCTTCCCGTTCAGACGCTGGTGTTCATCACCTCGCTGACCTTTATCCCGGCGATCCTGCTGATGATGACCAGCTTTACCCGCATCATCATCGTCTTTGGCCTGCTGCGAAATGCGCTCGGTACGCCATCCGCACCGCCTAACCAGGTGCTGCTGGGGTTAGCCCTGTTTTTGACCTTTTTCATTATGTCGCCGGTTATCGACAAGATTTATACCGACGCCTGGCAGCCGTTCAGCGAAGACAAGATTTCGATGCAGGATGCGCTGGAGAAGGGCGCACAGCCGCTGCGTGAATTTATGCTGCGTCAGACCCGTGAAGCGGATCTGGCCTTGTTTGCAAGGCTGGCGAACACCGGCGAATTGCAGGGGCCGGAAGCCGTGCCGATGCGCATACTGCTGCCCGCTTACGTTACCAGCGAACTGAAAACCGCTTTCCAGATTGGGTTTACCATCTTTATTCCGTTCCTGATTATCGACCTGGTGATCGCGAGCGTGCTGATGGCGCTCGGTATGATGATGGTGCCGCCGGCAACCATTGCCCTGCCCTTTAAGATCATGCTCTTTGTGCTGGTTGATGGCTGGCAATTGCTGGTCAGCTCGCTGGCACAGAGTTTCTACAGTTAAGGTACGCCGCAATGACGCCAGAATCGGTCATGATGATGGGCACGGAGGCGATGAAAGTCGCGATTGCCGTTGCCGCTCCACTGCTGCTTGTTTCGCTGGTGACCGGTCTTATCATCAGTATTTTGCAGGCCGCCACCCAGATTAACGAAATGACGCTGTCGTTCATCCCGAAAATCATCGCGGTTTTCGTGGCGATGATCGTTGCCGGGCCGTGGATGCTGAATTTGCTGCTGGACTACATGCGTAACTTGTTTACCAATCTGCCGTACATTATCGGCTAAGAACACGATGCTGCACATCACAAGCGATCAGTGGGTTCAGTGGCTGGGAGTCTACTTCTGGCCAATGCTTCGCATCATGGCGCTTATCTCAACGGCCCCCATTCTTAGCGAAAAGTCAGTCCCCAAGCGGGTCAAAGTGGGGCTGGGCATCATCATTACCATCATTGTGGCCCCTTCGCTTCCGCCGGTGAATATCCCTATTGTGTCGGCAAATGCGCTGTGGGTTGCCATGCAGCAGGTGATGATTGGCGTGGCCGTCGGTTTTACCATGCAACTTGCGTTTGCGGCGGTGCGTACCGCGGGCGAGCTGATCGGCCTGCAAATGGGTTTATCCTTCGCGACCTTTGTCGACCCGGGTAGTCACCTGAACATGCCGGTGCTGGCCCGTATCATCGACCTGCTGGCAATGTTGTTGTTCCTGTCGTTCAACGGGCATTTGTGGTTGATCTCGATGCTGGTGGATACCTTCCACACGCTGCCGATTGGCGAGTCGCCGGTCAACAGTAATGCGTTCCTGGCGCTGACGCGCGCCGCCGGGCTTATTTTCCTGAACGGGCTGATGCTGGCGCTGCCGATCATTACGTTGCTGCTCACGGTTAACCTCTCATTAGGATTACTGAACAGAATGGCACCGCAGTTATCGGTATTTGTCATCGGTTTTCCGGTGACACTGACGGTCGGTCTTTTATTAATGTCATTACTCATGCCACTTATCGCTCCGTTCTGTGAACATTTATTCAGCGAGATATTCAACCTGTTAGCGGATATTGTCAGTGAACTGCCTCGTAAATAATAACCCGCAATGTTTACATTGTCTTTCTGAGGATATTCCTAAAATAAAACCTGTAAAACATCTTCCAGGATATATCTGACGCGGTTTAATTGTTTCTAACCACCTCACAATACTTAATATTTACTTTACTTTAAGATGATTCCTGGCAAATTATACGTAACTTTACGGGATAGTGAGTTCGCCTGAAAGTCTTTGTCATGCTCACAGGTTTTATTATGTTTTTCCATCCCGTATGGCTGTTTATGAGCTCTCAGGCAGATGGTGAATTATCGTTACGCATTGAGTGAGGGTATGCCATGTCAACGATCATTATGGATTTATGCAGTTACACCCGGCTAGGGTTAACCGGGTACCTGGCAAGCAGAGGGGTAAGAAAAAGGGAAATCAACGATGCGCACACCGTTGACGAACTTGCAGCCGCTTGTGTCGAACTCAAGCCGGGCGTGGTGTTTATTAATGAGGACTGTTTCATTCACGATCCAGCCAACAGTCAGCAAATTAAGCAAATCATTAATCAGCATCCTAAAACTCTGTTTATTGTTTTTATGGCGATCGCAAATATCCATTTCGATGAATATTTGTTAGTCCGAAACAATTTATTGATCAGTTCTAAGTCGATTAAACCAGAGTCGCTGGATGACATTTTGGGCGATTATTTGAATAAAGAAGTTAAGAATGTAGGAGCGGTTAACTTACCGACCCTATCATTAAGCAGAACTGAATCAAGTATGTTAAAAATGTGGATGGCTGGGCAAGGGACAATTCAGATTTCTGACCAAATGAATATCAAAGCAAAAACGGTATCGTCACATAAAGGAAATATTAAAAGGAAAATTAAAACGCATAATAAGCAAGTGATCTACCACGTCGTCCGCCTGACCGATAATGTGACGAACGGTATTTTCGTCAACATGCGCTAACCCGCTTTTTACCTTTTGTACTCTACCTGTGATCTCTGGCCTGGCCAGAGATTTTTGCATGGGTGTAACCCGATGTCGGGCACGCAGATTGCCGCCCGACGCGCGATTATTCCGCCGTTTCCACAAAGATCCCATCCGGGTGCCCCAGTTCGTTGAAGAACCAGATACCGAGCGGGTAGTCTTCCAGTGACACCAGGTACATTGTGCCTTCATTGAACTCTTCTATTGCCAGCACCACGCCTGGGCGGCGCGGCCCACCGTCCGTTTTGACGGTTACCCGATCGTTGACGTTCATACATTCCTCCTGTGGTTTTGAGCCAGTGTAGAACAAATCTCAAAAACTCTCATCGCCACCTGGCGTGAATGGCGTTTTTGTGTGCGGTCTATACTTAAGTGTGGACGGGTTGAATGAGGTGTATGTAATGAAGACCGGAAATGAGAAGAGCGATATCGATGTAAATGTCGATGCCCTGCTCGCCGCCATTAATGAAATCAGTGAGAGTGAAGTTCGCCGGCGGGAAGATGACCCCACGCGAGTCATGGTAAACGGGCGGGATTACCATACCTATCGCGAGCTGGCCGAAGCCTTTGAGCTTGATATTCACGACTTTAGCGTGACGGAAATAAACCGTTAATGCGAAAAAAATCCCGGTCATGGGGATGACCGGGATGAAACTTGCTTATGCAAGAAGCACTTGAAAATTCGTTACACCAGGAAATCTGATGTGTCATCCACACTATCCCCAACAATTTTGTATGACAAGGAAATATTCTCTATATAAATATAACTTAGTAAGAATGTGCGTTTTAGTTATGTGTACCAACATGCGCCGCCAGCGGGTTTAACGGTATCGGTTCCATAACAAAACCGTTCGACGCACGGATCTTTTTTAGGAATATTCTTAGTAGAATTGCTAATCCTTTATCAGGAGTTGTTATGCCTTCACTACAGGACACCCTGCTGGTTTTTACTGACCTCGACGGTACACTGCTGGATATCCATACCTACGACTGGCAACCCGCGATGCCCTGGCTGGACCGACTTCAGGACTATCAGGTCCCGGTGATTCTCTGTAGCAGCAAGACGGCAGCGGAAGTGATTGCTATCCAGCAGGATCTGGGGCTTGAAGGATTGCCATTCATTGCTGAAAACGGCGCGGTGATCCAGCTGGATGTACGCTGGGAAGCGCACCCGGCGGCTCCAAGGCTTATCAAAGGCATTTCGCACGGCAACATTCGCCACTTCATCGAACAGCTCCGCCAGCAAGAGGGCTACAAATTCACTACCTTTGACGATGTTGACGAGCGTGTAGTCAGCGAGTGGACGGGCCTGAGTCGCGCCCGCGCGGCACTGGCGCGCCGGCATGAAGCTTCCGTTACGCTTATCTGGCGCGACAGCGATGAACAGATGGCACGCTTTGAAGACGATCTCGCTCATCGGGGGCTGAAGTTCGTCCAGGGTGCCCGCTTCTGGCACATACTGGATGCGCGTGAAGGTAAAGATCGGGCGGTAAGCTGGTTAATTGAGCAATACCGCGCGCTTGAAGGCATCACCCCCACCACTCTTGGTCTGGGGGACGGCCCCAATGACGCCCCGCTCCTGGACAGCGTTGATTTCGCCGTGGTGGTCAAAGGGATCAACCGCCAGGGCGTACAGCTTAAAGATGATAACCCCGAGCGGGTGTATCACACCCGTCTCCCCGGCCCTGCTGGCTGGCACGAGGGGCTGGATCACTTCTTGTCCTGATCGTCCCACACCACCTGATTACGCCCGCGCTGTTTTGCCCGATACAACCGGGCATCCGCGATAGACTGGAGTTGCTCGAAGTCATAGTTACCTTTCTCCTGCGCACAGCTTACGCCAAGCGACGCGCTGACCCGTACGGTGGTGCTTTTTTTCACCAGGATCTCTTTGCTGTTGATGTGTGAGCGAATACGCTCGGCTACCTCGGCCGCTTCGTCAAGAGCAATGCCGGGCAGTACCACGCAAAACTCCTCGCCGCCCACGCGACCAGCAACATCGTTGGTACGAAGCGCGCTGGCAATCAGGCCCGCCGAATGCGACAACACCCGGTCCCCGGCCTGATGGCCGAAGCGGTCATTAATGCTCTTGAAGTGATCGAGATCGATCTGGATAACCGAGAACGGCAGCGACTGCTGCGCACAGCTTTTCGCCAGTATTTTGGCGCGTTCGAAGAGTGCGCCGCGATTGTTCAGACGGGTTAACGGGTCGTGCCACGCCTGCCACTGCAACGTGTGCTGGAGCGCATACATGTTACTGACCATACGGCGGATCACCAGCCAGGAGATCAGCAGCATGGCGGTGAAGAGCGCCCACAGCAACGCCAGAACGATACTGATGCTGCCAAAATCACCCCGTACACCGTCATGCAACGTATGTACCCGCAGGACAACGCCATCAAAGTGATCCAGACGCTCCCAGCTCACAAAGCGACTACCCAGTCGGACACCGCCCTCAGTATCGCTTTCAATATCATAAGCTATCTGCGCCAGCTCTCGTTCGTCAAAACGGTTAATGTGGCCCGCAGCGGGCTCTGAAGAGGCAATCAGGTTGAGACGGGTATCGTAAAGCTGGTACTCCCCTTCCGTGTGATCGGACGTCGCATCAGTCAGAAGACGCTTCATGGTGGAAAGAGAAAAATCCATTGCCACAACGCCGTACCAGTAGTGGTCGTAATAGATAGGCACGCTGGCGGTAATCGCCTGCTCGCCGCCGGTCCAGGATGACGGCGGCGAGATAAACCAGCGCACGGCCCGCGCGCGGTTGGCGCGCTCAGATTGCTGAACAAACCACGGCTGCGTCACCAGTTGATAATAGCGGGGAACGATATCTTCCGTGCGGGAGACGGTATCCGTTGAAAGGTAAAACCCGGCGCGAGAAACATACACCACCCGCTCTTCCTTACGCGTCGACGAGGAGCCAAGGCGCAGCAAATATCCTACTTCTAGCGCGGCAGACAGTTCGTTATTCAACAGATCGTCATCGCGATTCAGCAGCGTGGTTTTCTCTACAAACGCATCCGACACGCCGTTTATCGGTAGCGTGCGGTCTTTATCAACGGCGAGCTGCCAGGAAGGGATGTTACGCAGGCCTTCAAAACGCTGAACGGCTTCATGCAATACGCCGAAAGCCAGTGGGACCTGGAGCGCATCACGCATACTGTGGCGGAAAAAAAGCAGTTTATCCACGCTGAACTGCAACTGCCTGTCCAGCGCCGTGGCGACCGTTTCCAGGTGGTTGCGCTGGCTGGAGACATACGCCCCCTCAAGCACCACCACTTCACGCCAGGTCAGGAGCGTGGAAAAGACTAACACTACCAGAAAACAGAGATTAACAATCAAGCGGGGATTGCTGCGTTTATGCAGCCATTGCAGAAAGGTTCGTTTCACCACATAGGTATCGCGCTGCACACACACTCCCTGATTGCCACCCTACAGCCTCCGCCCCAACCCTGGCGCAGAAACATGCAGTACGATTAACCTGCTTACCAGTAAAAACGCCCGGCGAGGCCGGGCGTTACGTGATTAAGCCTTGTCGCGCTTTTGCCGGCCTTCACCTGGCAACAGCTCGTCCTCACGAAAAGCCTCCCGCTTGATGCCGTAACCATCATGCCACCGACACTCCACCATTCCGCTGGAATATCCGGTGACAATCATGCGAGGACCGCCATTCTTGGGCTTAACTTCATCACTGACCAAAAAGACCATACCTGCCTCCTGTATCAGGGTGAAACTGTTTCAATTTAGACGAGGAATGGCCTTTTTGCATCCCTGACAAGGTAACAATTAGTGCGACGTTCCGCGCATCTTTTCGACCAGTTTTACCGCCGCGACCACCACGCCACCGATGATAAATCCGAGTACCAGATTTAACAGGGTTGGCACAACCGCCGCCGCAATGGCTCCCTGAGCCGAGGCAAAATGTTCAATCGCGTGGTGAAGCGGCGCAATACCGTGTACCACAATCCCGCCCCCCACAAGGAACATCGCCAGTGTTCCCACAACCGACAAGACTTTCATCAGCCACGGCGCCAGCACCAGCAGCCCTTTACCAATAGCCTTAGCGATAACACTCGATTTCTCTGCCAGCCAGTAACCCATATCGTCCAGTTTGACGATAATTCCCACCAGACCGTAAACCCCCACGGTTACCAGAATCGCGATACCGGAGAGGATCAGCACCTGGTTCAGCAGCGGTGATTCAGAGACAATCCCGAGCGTAATCGCCACGATTTCCGCCGAAAGAATAAAGTCGGTACGAATAGCGCCTTTGATCTTATCGCGCTCGAAAGCCATCGGATCCTGAGCGGCAAGCGCCTCCAGACGTTGCTGGCGCGCCTGCGGCGTCTCATTTTCTTTGCGTGACGCAAATGAATGCAGGACTTTTTCCACGCCCTCAAAACAGAGAAACGCCCCCCCCACCATCAGCAGCGGCGTGATGGCCCACGGGATAAATGCGCTGATCAGCAGTGCCAGCGGCACCAGGATCACTTTGTTAATAAAAGAACCCTTTGCCACGCCCCAGACAACCGGCAATTCGCGGTTCGCCCGCACCCCGGTCACCTGCTGGGCATTCAGCGATAAATCATCCCCCAGAACGCCAGCGGTCTTTTTCGCCGCCAGTTTTCCCATGACCGAAATGTCATCCAGCAAGGTGGCAATATCGTCCAGCAATGTTAACAAGCTACTTCCTGCCAAAATCTCTATCCTTCTTTTTTTGGTAATTAAGTGAATAGTATGGAGCAAAAGCGAAAACCCTGAAACAGGCACCTCAAGTCAACAAAAAATTCACATCAACTACACAATTAAAGGGCTCGCCAGCGAGATAGTTTTCACGTTTACTATCAGCGACCTTTTTATTCCGTCGTGAGGGACTATGCGTTTCCGGCACCTGTTACCGCTCATTGGAGCGCTTTTTTCGCTGTATATCATCTGGGGTTCCACCTATTTTGTCATTCGTATCGGTGTAGAAAGTTGGCCACCGCTGATGATGGCGGGTACGCGTTTCCTCTCGGCGGGCGTGCTACTGACAGCCTTTTTATTGCTGCGTGGCCATAAACTTCCGCCTCTGCGCCCGATGTTAAATGCCGCCCTGATTGGCGTGCTGCTGTTGGCCGTCGGTAATGGTTTCGTGACCGTGGCAGAACACCAGAATGTGCCATCCGGCATCGCTGCCGTGGTCGTGGCGACAGTGCCGCTGTTTACGCTGTGCTTTAGCCGACTTTTCGGTATCAGGACCCGCAAACTGGAGTGGATGGGCATTGGCATCGGGCTTGCGGGAATTATTTTGCTTAACAGCGGCGGCAACCTGAGCGGGAATCCGTGGGGAGCCATTCTTATCCTGATTGGCTCGATGAGCTGGGCGTTTGGTTCCGTTTATGGCTCCCGTATCGAATTGCCGTCCGGCATGATGGCAGGCGCGATCGAGATGCTCGCGGCAGGTGTTGTGCTGTTTATCGCCTCCATAATCTCGGGTGAAAAACTGACAACCATGCCGGATTTATCAGGCTTCCTGGCTGTGGGGTATCTGGCGTTGTTTGGCTCCATCATCGCCATCAATGCGTATATGTTCCTGATCCGCAATGTTTCACCGGCCGTGGCAACCAGTTATGCCTACGTCAACCCGGTAGTCGCCGTGTTGCTGGGGACGGGATTCGCTGGCGAGACGCTGTCGCCAGTTGAATGGCTGGCGTTAGGGGTGATTATTCTGGCGGTTGTGCTGGTGACGTTAGGCAAGTATTTGCTGCCTGCTAAACCGGTGGTCACGCCTTGTGAGGCGGATAAACTGTAAAAGGGTGAATGCCCTGAGTGTCAATCTGCGCGGCCTGACCGCCGCCGCAGATCCACTCTTCCAGCCGCTCGCTAAGCCCTGCGTCATCCAGCTTCAATTTGCCGCGTAGCGCGCATTCCCACACCACCAGTACCCGCCATCCTTGCGAGATAAGCATCCCGATATCGCGTGTGTCGCGCGCCACATTTTTGCCGATTTTATTCAGCCAGAAATCGGTGCGAGTGGCTGGCACTTTAAACAGATAGCAGTTGTGGTGATGCCAGAAACAGCCGTGGGTAAAGATGATGCACTGGTACTGTTCGATAACGAAATCAGGACGCCCGGGAAGTACTGCATCCTGCACCCGAAAATCAAACCCTGCCTGAGTCAGCAGCCCCGCCAGCCGTTTTTCGATTGCGGTATCACGCGTGCCGATAGCACGCATGTTTTTGCTGCGGGTGGCCTTATTGTGCACATCCGTCATTGACGGTCTCACTCTCGCGAAGCGCAACGGCCTGTCTGATGCGTGATGCCAGTAATTTCGCTACCGCCGCAAACGCCGGAACCACCACCGAGTTACCAAACTGACGATACGCCTGGGTGTCGGAGACCGGAATGCGGAAGCTATACCCTTGCGGTGTTTCAAACCCCATTAACCGGGCGCACTCGCGCGGGGTTAAACGGCGCGGGCGGTGACGCTGGTTCTGCGGGTCGTCAAAATCCTTCTCGCCCAGCGCTTTATCCCAGCCACGGTCGATCAGGATCTCTGCGCCATCTTTGTAATAGCGAGCCGATAACGTCCGGGTTACGCAGCCCGGATCTTTCGGGTTAACCATACCAAAACCGAAGCCATTGCCTTTGGCCTGGTGCTTTTTGGCATAGCGATAGAGGTACTTCCACAGCACTGGCGTCAGGATGAATTTCGCATCCACGGCAGGCTCCAGTAGCTCAGCAACCGTCGGACGACGCGCCGGATAGAGCGATGGGATATCCCGCAGGGTGAAGTCACCCTTCAGATTGAGGTCGCGGCGGAACCCCACCAGCACAATGCGCTCGCGATGCTGGGGCAGGAAATGTTTGCCATCGATAATTTTCGGATCGTCGGCACCCATATCCTGTGAATCCGCCACATCGTAGCCAAGCTCATCGAGCGTTTGCATGATGATACGGAAAGTTTTCCCGCCATCGTGGCTCTTTAAGTTCTTCACGTTTTCCAGCACAAAAATGGCCGGACGGCGGGCATCAATAATACGGGCCACATCGAAAAAGAGTGTGCCCTGGGTGTCGCAGGCAAAACCGTGAGCGCGACCTAACGCATTTTTCTTTGACACTCCGGCTAAAGAGAATGGCTGACACGGGAAGCCCGCCAGCAGCACATCATGTTCCGGGATGGTCTGGCGAATATGCTCAGCAGCGTCTTTATCGCTGACACCGTCTTTATGGCTCAGGGTCGCTTCGCGGATATCGGCATTAAACTGGTGGCTGGCAGGATCGCAGTACCAGTTCGCTTTGTAGGTGCGCACGGCATGTTTGTTCCATTCGCTGGTAAACACGCACTGGCCACCAATGGCTTCAAACCCGTGCCGAATACCGCCGATACCGGCAAAGAGATCGATAAAGCGGAAAGCATAGTTCGGGTGTGCCGCCGGAGGGCGCGGAAGCAAATTTTGCAGATAGCGATATTCGCCGTCGCTCAGACGATGCCCTGCCCGCTCGCTGGTCAGCAGTCTTTTCAGTATTGCCGGGCTCCAGTGGCTTTCACCATAAGCCTCCAGCTGGTTTGCCAGCGTTTTTGCATCATAGATATCCAGCAACTGACGCAGTAATGCCTGCACAGCTACCGTAGATTTTGCCGCCTGTGCAGGCGCGGGTTCAGTCACTGATCGATTTTCCTGCATTCTTTTAACCGGACAATAAAGACTGGAAACAGATTACCACAGTTCAGGACTGCAAACTGCGACGGAAGCGGCTCTGCACCTGGCTGTCGACGCCCAGGCAGTCGCCCTGTAATTCGGCACTCAGTTTCGCCATAAACTGAATCAGGTAATCGGCGTTGTGACGCGCCATTTCGCGCCCGATTTCCGTTTGCATGGTGTCTGGCAGACGCAGCAGTTTGGTCTGGAAATGATCCAGTGCAAAGGCTTTGTCGTTCAACGTACGTGAATCGGCAAAGGGATCGTTGGCATCAAACAATGGCACACCTAATGCCCCTGATACGGCAAAAACGCGCGCCAGACCAATGGCTCCCAGCGCTTCAAGCCTGTCCGCATCCTGGACAATTTTCGCCTCTGGTGTGAGGGGTGTGATCCCGGCGCTAAAGCTGTGCGCCTCTATCGCATGTTCCACGGCGCTGTAGCGCTCTGGCGGGAAATCGGGGAAGTCGTCACTCAGGATCTGGCGAGTTTTGCGTGCCGCAAGCACTGAAGACTGGCTGCGTTCAGGGTGATTTTTGGGCAGGCTGACAATGTCATGGAAATAGCATGAGGTGAGCACCACCAGTGGATCGGCCGCCTCGTTCACCATCATCTTCTGCGCCGTCATCCACACGCGGCGAAAGTGAGAGATATCGTGTGCGGTATCATCGGTAGAATGGTGTTGTTCCAGCCAGCTTTCAAAGCGGTGTTGCCACTGCGTAAGTTCCATAATCACGTCCTGTCGCCAAAAAGGTTACAATAGCAACTTTCCCAACGGCTATCACTGCCTGTCAGTACGGGGACGCGTGTACCAGGCAATCCCACCCAGAATCAGGCCAACGGCACCCAGAACCAAAAACCCCAGTAATGCACCAAGCCATTTACCGCTGGTTGACCCTAAATCGCCCTCAACAACGGAACCGGACACGGCGGGAATTTTACTGACCACCCACACATAACGAACCATGGCCCACATGAAATATCCGCAAAATGCATAAAACAGCCACAGGGCCAGTTTGCCTCCCAGGCTCCGATCGATATTTTGTTCCATTCTCACCCCCCTGTTGCACGGTCGCGACGTTACCACTTTCACATCACACGTTTATTTTTGTGACTTTTATCACATTTTGTCACTGAATGCTGTCTCAGGCGACGCTTTCTGCGCCTCAGTTTGCGTTAAGTTGATCTCAGGCAAATTTCCCCCGTCGCGCCTGCCGCTTAACGTGGTAAAGGCATAAATCCCAATGCTCTGTGTTTAAATCGATTACGTAACATGAAAGAAAATCAGAAACCTATTTTCCTTCTTGAGTTATTTTACCCTCCCATGATCATTCAATGACTTATTTAATAAACACGTATTAACCACTCATAAAATATATAACCAATGCAAATGTTAACGCCCAGACTTGGCTATAATTCATTTACAAATCCAATGTAAAAAACTCAAAAACACCCATAACACAATGAAAATAAAAACATAAATAATGCAAATATGTTTTCATCACTCATAGATTTGAAAAATAAAGAGATCATTAGAAATATATTGAAATAAAAACAATCATTTAATTACATTTATTTTTGAACAAATATCGCGCCACATAGAATAGTATCGGCGATGTAATTACGGAGGGTGATTACGTATATTCATAGAATCTATATTTATAGGGAATATATAATGAAAAGAAAAGTTCTGGCAATTCTTGTCCCCGCAATGTTAGTCGCAGGCGCAGCAAATGCAGCTGAGATTTATAACAAGAACGGGAATAAAGTGGATTTCTACGGCAAGGTTGACGCTCGCCATACCTTCTCCGATCACGTCGGTGATGACGGCGACGGTACCTACGTACAGATTGGTTTCAAAGGCGAAACCCAGATCAACAATGAGCTTACGGGTTATGGTCAGTGGGAATACAAATCTTACGCTAACAATACTGAAAGCTCTGGTGCTAATGCCTTTACCCGCCTGGCGTTTGCTGGCCTGAAGTATGCAGAATATGGTTCATTCGATTACGGCCGTAACTACGGTGTGGTATACGATATTGAATCCTGGACCGATATGCTGCCGGTGTTCGGTGGTGATACTTATACCTGGACTGACAACTTTATGGTTGGCCGCGCTAACGGTATTGCTACCTACCGTAATACCGACTTCTTCGGTGCCGTTGAAGGACTGGATTTTGCCATTCAATACCAGGGCAATAACGAAAGCTCATCTAACAACCAGGAAGGCACCAACAACGGCCGCAGCGTTCGTTTCCAGAACGGCGATGGCTGGGGTATCTCCTCTACCTATAATTTCGCCGAAGGTTTCAGCGCCGGTGCTGCATATGCCTCTTCTGACCGTACCAACGACCAGGTGCGTAGCACCAACGCCGGTGGTGACAAAGCGGACGTCTGGACCGTGGGCCTGAAGTACGATGCTCGCGATATCTACCTGGCCGCCATGTACGCAGAAACCCGTAACATGACCCCTTACGGTGACTTCGGTGTTGCAAACAAAACCCAGAACGTCGAAATCACGGCTCAATACCAGTTCGACTTTGGTCTGCGTCCATCCGTTGCTTTCCTGATGTCTAAAGGTAAAGACCTGAATTCCGCGTTCGGGAATGACAAAGATCTGGTGAAATACACCGATATCGCAGCAACTTACTACTTCAACAAAAACATGTCAGCTTACGTTGATTACAAAATCAACCTGCTGGATGGAGACGATGACTTCTACAGCGCCAACGGCATCAGTACCGATGACGTTGTGGGTATCGGTATGGTTTACCAGTTCTAATACCCCAAAAACACCAAAGCCCGCTTCTGCGGGCTTTTTTGTCTCACGTTTTAGTAACTAAGGCGCTTCCTGCAAGGCCACCCGAATAAACCCATTATTCTGTGAAAGCAGTTCATGGGCATTCCACGCATCCAGACCGGTCAGCACCATCAGCACGGCGGTTTTACAATTGTGATTGCAGCTTTCCAGCGCGGCTTTCGCTACCGCCCGGGTACAGCCCCCCGCTTCCATCACTATTGCAATTTGCCGCTCTGCCCATTTGGTACTGCTGGCTTCAAGATCCACCCGCAGATTGCTGTAAACCCGCCCGCTACGTACCGCCAGCCCGGTGGTGACCATATTAAGGATCATTTTCTGGGCGATCCCGGCTTTGGTATTGCTAAAACCAGCCACCACATCGGCGCCCAGCTCCGGTGCGATCACCATGCTCGCCAGCTGTGCCGCCTCACTTTGCGCATCGCTGGTGACAACCGCCAGCGGCGACCCCAGCGACCAGGCATGTCGCATCGCTCCCCACACCCACGGCGTTTTACCGCTGACGGTCAGGGCCAGCATCATATCGTGCTCGCCAAATTTGATCGCCTGGAGCTCGGCCACACCCCGCTCATAATTTCCGGCGCCGTCACCTGCCGTAAGGGCAATAACGGGATGCTTGCCTGGCGCATACTCTTGCGCTGCCTGCTCGGCCATCCGCCCGGAAGGCCCTGCGCCCACAATCACCAGGCGGCCGCCATGGCTCAGGGTTGCCGCAGCGTTATCCACCACGCGAGCGATGGTGCTTAAAAATGGGGTAATGGCAGAGGAGATGCGTGCGTCTTCCTGGTGAATGACTTGCAGCATGTCCAGCGTGGACAATCTATCAATGTTGATCGTGCTGGAATGCCGTCTTTCCTTGACTGAACCGGTAAGCATAATGCTCATAAACAGCCTCCTTATTATGAGTTCACACACACTATAAAGGGTTTTATATGGATGACATGCGAGGAGGTTCACGAAAAGAGGAGCAAAGGCAAGTTTTACATAGCTTTAAGAAACGCGCGTCATCGGCGATAATTAGCCCTTTCTTATTCATCGCGGAGTGTTGATGAGCGATTTGCAGCCTTTTCCCCTGACGCGCAAGCGCCCCATGAAGCTGAACACGCTGGTCACCCTGATGGTCTGCGCCATTATAGGCTCGGTCCTGCTGGTGGTGTTCGCGCTCTATTCTGTGCAAATCACCCGGGCGACGCGCGATGATGTTAAAGATACCGCTCTGGGGATTGCCAGAACGCTGGCCGACAGCCCGGAAGTCAAACGCGGACTGATGCAACCGCCGCAGGCCGATATTATTCAACCCATCGCGCAGGCCGTCACGCAGCGTAACGATCTGCTGTTCACGGTGGTGACCGATATGCGGGGGATCCGCTACTCTCACCCAAACGAAGCGCTTTTAGGGCTGCATTTTATCGGGGATGACCTGACGCCGGCGCTGGAAGGAAAAGAGAATGTCTCCGTCAATCGGGGCGTACTCGCAGAAGCGCTGCGCGTGTTTACCCCGATTTATGATGCACAGCACGAGCAGATCGGCGTCGTCGTGGTGGGGATTTCACTCAATAAAGTTGAAGAGCAAATCACCCGCGGGCGGCAAAATGCCCTCTGGACCATCCTGTTCAGTATCCTGATGAGCTCTATTGGGATCTGGGGCCTGGTCCGCGTCCTGAAACGCATCCTGTTTGGTCTTGAGCCTTATGAAATCTCCGCGCTGTTTGAGCAGCGTCAGGCGATGTTGCAGTCCTTGCGTGAAGGTGTGGTTGCCGTCGACATTCATGGCCGGGTCACGATGATAAACCATGCAGCCCGGCAGATTTTGCTGCTGCCATCGGGCCAGTCCGCTGATAATACCGGTGAACCGCCCCACTCTCCTCTGCTGGCAAGCCTCAGAGAAGTGTCGAAAACCGGGGTTGCCCGTCAGGATCAGGAGATCAGCTGCAACGGCCGTTTGCTGCTCTGCAACATGGTGCCCGTTAAGAGCCAGAATCAGGTGATTGGGGCCATCAGCACCTTCCGTGATAAGACCGAAATCAGCCAGTTGATGCAGCGCATTGACGGCATGGTCAACTATGTCGATGCCCTGCGTTCCCATACCCACGAGTTTATGAATAAGCTGCATGTTATCCTGGGTTTGTTGCACATAAAGCGTTACGACAAACTGGAAGAGTACATTATCCAGACCGCGCAAAATTACCAGACCGACATCGGCGCGATTCAGGGCAAGATTAAGTCACCGGTGATCGCGGGCTTTTTGCTGGGCAAAATTAATCGCGCCAAAGAGGCCGGTTTTACCCTGACCCTGGCCGATGAGTGCCAGCTACCGGATTGTACCAACGAAGAACAGGTCGCGGTGCTCATTACCGTGCTCGGTAATTTGATTGAAAATGCACTGGACGCGATGGCGGGCCAGCGTGAAGGCGAAATTAGCCTGCTCCTGCACTACCAGAATGGCTGGCTCAGCTGTGAAGTTAGCGATGACGGCCCCGGGATTGATCCTGTGCGGCTGGAAGATATTTTTAACAAAGGCTACTCAACGAAAGGTGAAAACCGTGGCGTTGGGCTGTTCCTTGCTCGCCAGCAGATCCACAACCTCGGCGGAGACATCACCGTCGAGTCGGAACCTGGCGTTTTTACCCAATTTTTTGTTCAGATCCCCTGGGATAGCGAGAGGAATATCGCGTGATAAATGTATTAATTGTCGATGATGATGCCATGGTGGCCGACCTCAACCGTCTGTATGTTAACCGCGTTGAGGGATTTAGCTGCTGCGGCGTCGCCTCCACGCTCAACCAGGCCGAGGCGTATATTAACAATCCGGCTCAGCCTATCGATCTGGTGCTGCTGGACGTCTACATGCAGCAGGATAACGGGCTCGATCTCCTGCCGGTCATCCGTGCATCTGGTCGCCAGATTGACGTCATCATGATCTCTTCAGCGTCTGATGCGGTAACGATCCAGACCTCCATGCATTACGGCGTGGTGGATTACCTGATTAAACCGTTCCAGTTCCCGCGTTTTGAAGAGGCGCTTAACGGCTGGAAGGCGAAACACAGCCTGATGGGATCGCACCAGTATTATGAACAGGCGGATGTCGACAGGCTTCTGCATGGCGGTGCGCCAGAGCTGGCAGACAGCAAGCGTCTGCCGAAAGGCTTAACCCCACAGACGCTGCGCACCATTTGCCAGTGGATTGACGCACACCCGGATGTGGAGTTTTCAACCGACGACCTGGCAAATGCGGTGAATATTTCACGCGTATCGTGCCGCAAATATCTTATCTGGCTGGCGCAAATCACCATTCTGTTTACCAGCATTCACTACGGTGCAACGGGGCGTCCAGTGTATCGCTACCGGCTCCAGCCGGAACAGATTGGCCTGCTCAGACAGTACTGCCAGTAATGCGATAACCGTTATCCAGTAACGTAAAGCGGAAGAGGTGTTTTGATGAGAAAACCACCTCTTTCGCTTTCGTGACGAAGATGGCTTCAATGTCTGGCCGCGCACGCAGCGCCGCACAGCCCTTCTCAACCCCCATGCCAAACATCAGCGTGGTCCAGATATCACCGTCGATAGAGTTCTTTGAAACAATCGTCACGCTATCCAGCTCATTATCCAGCGGATAACCGGTGCGCGGGTCAAGGATATGGTGATAGCGTTTACCATCTTGCTCAAAGTAACGCTCATAGGTACCGGAAGTCACAACGGACATATTCTCGACGTCCATCGTGCCGATCAGTTCATCCGCAGCGAACGGTTTTTTCAGCCCCACGCTCCAGCCGCCTTCCGGCGATCCCAGCGTCTGGATGTTACCGCCCAGGTTAATCAGCCCCAGTTCTGCCCCCTCTTTACGCAGGTAATCGCGCACCCTGTCGGCGATATAGCCTTTGGCAATGGCGCCCAGATCAATCTCCATTCCCGCTTTGGCCAGTAATACGTTGCTTTTTGCTTCATCAAGCAGGACATCTTCGGGCCGGGTTATCAAAAGCAGTGAAGCAATGTCCTCGGCGGGCGGCACAGTGTCGCCTTTAAAACCGATTTTCCAGCGTTTCACTAGCGGGCCGATCGCCAGATTAAAAGCACTTCCCGGATACAGGCTGGCGGCTTTTGCACAACGAATAAGTTCGAATACAGGCTGGCTGACGGTAACCGGGTGACGCCCGGCCGCATGGTTGATATCCATCACCTGAGATTGGGCGCGGTTTACGGTGAGTAAATCTTCATACTGTTTGATTAAACGGAAAACGCGGGAGGCAAGCGCCTCGTCGTGGGAAAAGAGTTTCAGAAGGATGGGCGACCCCATCAGCACGGCGGAATAACTGTAGACACGGTTGGCAGAAGGCATGGACAGGGCTCCTTGGTTGACATGCCGGATATGCTTCGCTTATCCGGCCTACGGGTCAGGTGCCATTTGTACGTTTCATGCCCGGTAAGCACAGTGCTACCGGGCATGGGGCCATTACAGTTTCGAACGCATCGCTGCCTGATGTCCGGCAAGCGTACCAAAAATAATGATATCTGCCACTGCGTTACCGCCAATGCGGTTACCCCCGTGGATACCGCCAACCACCTCACCTGCGGCAAACGCCCCCGGAATGACCTGATGGTCGTTATCCAGAACACAGGTCTCGGTGTTGATGGTTACGCCACCCATTGTATGGTGCACCCCCGGTGCAATCTGAATGGCATGGAATGGCCCTTCGTTGATTGGCGCACGCAGTGCGGTGGTACGGCCGAAGTCATCATCGTGCTGTTTTTCAACAAAGCCGTTGTAGCGTTCAAGCGTTGCCAGGAAAGTGTGATAATCCATTCCCAGGGTTTCAGCCAGGGCTTTCGGTGAGCTGGCACTGGTGACGAAACCTTTGGCGATATACTCGTCTGCGGCTTTGTTTTTCGCACGGACATGCTCGTCAAAGACGATATAAGCGTATTTTTCAGGCAGGGCAATAATCTGGGCAGAGACTTTGTCGCGCGTCTCCATTTCATTGAAGAAGCGGCTCCCCTGCTGGTTCACCAGAATCGCACCACCACCGCGGATGGATTCGGAAATCAGGTACGAGGTTTTCTGCTCAACGGTTGGGTGGATCTGAATTTCGCCCATATCAACAGTGCCTGCGCCGATACGCTCCAGCAGCGCGATACCGCCGCCTGTTGCACCTTTATGGTTGGTGGTCACGAAACCTTCCAGGTCAGGGCGGTATTTCACTACCATCTGGCTGTTGGCGCTGAAGCCGCCGGTGGCGACAATCACGCTTTTGGTTGCCACGGTGACGGTTTCGTTCTCTTCGGTTGTCAGGCGTACACCGGTCACTTCGCCGTTTTCGAAAATGATCTCGCTGACAGAGGTATCCAGCATCACGTCGATGTTGCGTTTGGTGACGTTACGTACCAGACCGCTGATCAGATACCCGCCCACCGCAGAACCATCTTTCGGACGGTGAGTACGGTCAATGCTCATCCCACCGGTGGTGGTTATGTCGTTGAGCATGATGCCGCGGGTTGCCAGCCATTCAATCGCCTCTGGCGCGTTTTCCACAAAGCGACGCAGCAGTTCCGGGTTGTTCTTGTTGCCGCCGCCTTTGAGGCTTTCCTGGTAGAACAGCTCTTTGCTGTCCTGAATGCCTTTCACACGCTGGAAGCGGGTTTCCGCTGCGTTCATCCCGGCCGACGCTTTAATAGTGTTACCGCCGATGGTTGGCATTTTTTCGACAATCAGTACGCTCGCGCCTTCGTCATGCGCCTGGATCGCCGCCGCAAGGCCAGCGCCACCACTGCCGATAACCACCACATCAACAGATTTGGTTTCGTTTGGATCGGCACCCTCTTCCGCTGCCAGTGCTTTGCTGGATTTCAGCATTGCTTTGGAAACGGCTTTTTTCACCGCTTCGCTCTGGCTGGTGGCACCAGTGATGGCATCCACATGCGGGGTGTTGGCATCCAGAATGCGGGTACGGATCTCTTCAAAACTGGTCACAAACTCCACGTCCTGGCTCGGCCCGGACGCCAGTTCGATGTCTGCGATGCGGTCAGTTTCAAGGCTGACGTTAATCACCAGCTCGTTGACATCGTCCTGCACTTTTTCAGCGAATGTGCCTGGTTTGAATTTCGATTCGCCCATGCTCATATCGCGGATCATCGCTTCCACCAGCGAGAAGCGCCACAGCGGCTCAGGGATGCTCAGCGCTTCGCGTTGAGTGCTGTCCATAAACAGCTCAAGGGTTTCGCCAGCAGCAATGCGGTCGGTCCAGTCAGGATACGCGATGGTTGCACGGCCAACGGCAATCAGATCGTAACCGCTGTCTATCGCCTTGTTGGCATCTGCGGCATTCACCACACCGCCCACGCCCATAACCGGGATTTGTGCCAGGGTATCGGAACGCATCGCGCAGTATTTTTCGATAAGCGGGGTCGGGTCTTGCGTGTCGACAATTGACGGGCGCAGCGTTGCCCCTACGGAGAAGTGCAGATAATCCACGCCACGTGCCGCCAGTTTTTCCAGCAGGTACATGGTGTCATCAAAACGGATGCCAGGGACTTCCATCTCTTCCGGCGAGAAACGGTAGCCAATGATGAACGCGTCATCCGCGTACTGGCGTACCATTTTATGAGTGATGTCCAGTACCGCCAGCGGGAACTTCGCGCGGTTATCGCGGCTGCCGCCCCACTCGTCGGTGCGCTGGTTAGAGTTCGGGGAGTAGAACTGCTGGATCAGATAAGTATTTGCACCGTGGATTTCGACACCATCGAAACCCGCCTGAATAGCACGACGTACGCCTTCACCAAACTTGCCGATCATGCCTTCCACTTCTTCAGTGGTCAGGGCAACAGGGGTGGCGGCGCCTTCGCGCGGTGCGGCAACGGCGCTCGGCCCAACCGGTGTACGTCCGCCGATCAGTTTCGGGTCAACCATACGGCCGCCGTGGTAAATCTGAAGAAGGGCTTTCGAGCCTTTGGATTTGATCGCCTCGGCGATTTTTGCCAGACCGGTGATTTTTTCGTCGTTATCGATACCAATAGCGCCCGGGAAGGCAAGGCCAAGATCGTCGATAAAGCAGCATTCAACAATGATGGTACCGATGCTGCCGGAGCGGGCCCGATAGTACTCCACCAGCTCGCTGGTCACTGTACCATCGTAATAGCCGGTACAGGTTGTCATCGGCGCCATTAATAAGCGGTTTTTAAGTTCAGTACCGTTTGGCAGAGTGAAAGGGCTTAGGATGCGTTCGTTAGTACTCATAATAGAAACTCCAAACTTTAAAATTTAAGAATTCGTTATCGGGATCAGTTTTATTTCGATTTTTTATGCCGATGTCATGATATTAATATAATGATTTTTTTAGTTTCTAAAGTTATTACGTTAGTTAAATAACTATTTAATCCCTTCGGTAACATTAATAACACATTGGTGTTAGTAATATAAATTACTTCATTCACAATAATTTAAACACCGTTAACCTTTCACTTACCAATAGCCACTCCAGCAAAGCTCATTAAATACAATAAAATCAATCATATAACAAAAACACCCCATACCAAATGTTATCAAAAAGAAACAATTTAAATAATAAAACCAATAATATCCACATAGCTCCATAGGGTTATTTATTAAAGATTAAAAATACTCCTTCGATTCTATTTTATTGATCGCGATCAACAGATCTGGCATCCAAAGGCGCAATATATAAACATCATCATTTTTTAATTTAACGCATACAGAAATGCGTTGAGTTCTTATTAACGAAATTACAAAAACGCACCTTTAATAACTAAAAAAAGCAAAGAAACTAAAGAAAGCGAATTTGTCATTTCAGCATAAACCGAATTTTTGACAACTTAAGACGTGAAACTATGAATACAAAAACTGCTGTAACGCCCCCGGTGGCGAGTAAGGCATCTGACGGAAACGCAAAACGTCTGTTGATGATGGCTCTGCCCATTATCGTTGCCGTATTGCTTCTGTTTGTTCCTGTCCCGGAAGGGTTGCCTCCTTATGCATGGCACTACTTCGCTATCTTTGTGGGCGTGATCGTTGGGTTAATCTTTGAACCCCTGCCAGGCGCTGTTATCGGCCTGACGGGTGTTGTGGCCATCGCCCTGTGCAGCCAGTGGGTGCTTTTCAGTCCTGAACAGCTGGCCGACCCTAAATTCAAACTGGCGGGTGCCTCCTTTAAATGGGCGGTGAGCGGTTTCGGTAACTCAACCGTCTGGCTGATTTTCGGCGCGTTCATGTTCGCGGCAGGCTACGACAAAACCCGCTTCGGCCGCCGTCTGGCGCTGATTCTGGTGAAGTACCTGGGCCGTCGCAGCCTGACGCTCGGTTACGCAATCACCTTCGCGGATCTGCTGCTGGCACCGTTTACGCCATCCAACACCGCACGTAGCGGTGGGACAATCTACCCTATCATCGCTAACCTGCCGCCGCTGTATGGCTCAAAACCTAACGACCCAAGCGCGCGTAAAATCGGTTCGTATCTGATGTGGGTGGCAATTACTGCGGCCTGTATCACCAGCTCTATGTTCCTTTCTGCTCTGGCACCTAACCTGCTGGCGCTGGCGCTGGTGAAAAGCATCGTCGGGATTAATATCTCCTGGGGCACCTGGTTTATCGCCTTCCTGCCGCTGGGCGTACTGTTGATACTGGTGATGCCGCTGCTGGCCTACTGGTTCTACCCACCAGAAGTTAAAGTGAACGACGAAGTGCCGCTGTGGGCAAGCCGTGAACTGGAAAAACTGGGTAAACTGTCCCGCAATGAAATCCTGCTGCTGGTGTTCGTGTGCTGTGCGCTGCTGATGTGGATCTTCGCCGCCGCGTGGATCGAACCGGCAATGGCCGCTCTGTTAATCGTGGGTCTGATGCTGTGGACTGGCGTACTGGAATGGAACGACATCACCGGTAACAAAGCCGCATGGAACACCTTCGTCTGGTTTGCCACCCTGGTTGCGCTCGCTGATGGTCTTTCCTCTACCGGCTTTATCAGCTGGCTGGGTAAAGAAGGTGGCCTGCTGATGAGCGGCATCTCTCCGGGTGTTGCGACTATCGTGCTGCTGTTGGCGTTCTACCTGCTGCACTACCTGTTTGCCAGCACCACCGCCCACACCACGGCGCTGCTGCCAGCGATGCTGACCATCGCCGCCACCATTCCGGGCATGAACATGGAAGTGTTTGTCCTGCTGATGGTGACTTCGCTGGGTATCATGGGGATCATCACCCCATACGGTACTGGCCCAAGCCCGATTTATTACGGTAGCGGCTACCTGCCAACCAAAGACTACTGGCGCCTGGGCACTATCTTCGGTGCCATCTTCCTGGCGGCCCTGCTGCTGATTGGTTATCCGTGGATGTCCATGATGTTCTGATTTCTGACCGCCGGACTCATCCTCCGGCGGTTTTATTTTTTGTGGAGCAAGTTATGTCAAACAAACCGTTTTACTACCAGAACCCCTTCCCTCTCGCACATGACGACACCGAATACTATCTGCTGACCAAAGAGCATGTTTCTGTTAGTGAGTTCGACGGCCAGGAAGTCCTGAAAGTGGAGCCGGAAGCGCTGACCCTTCTGGCCCAGCAGGCCTTCCACGATGCCGCCTTTATGTTGCGCCCTTCTCACCAGAAACAGGTTGCTGCCATCCTGAACGATCCGCAAGCCAGTGAAAACGACAAGTACGTTGCGCTGCAATTCCTGCGTAACTCTGAGATCGCCGCCAAAGGCGTATTGCCAACCTGCCAGGACACCGGCACGGCAATCATTATGGGTAAAAAAGGCCAGCGCGTCTGGACCGGCGGCGGTGATGAAGCTGCATTAAGCCAGGGCGTGTATAACACCTATATCGAAGACAACCTGCGTTACTCACAGAATGCCGCGCTGGATATGTATAAAGAGGTGAATACCGGCACCAACCTGCCTGCGCAGATCGATCTTTATAGCGTCGACGGTGACGAGTACAAATTCCTGTGCATGGCAAAAGGTGGCGGTTCAGCCAACAAAACCTATCTGTACCAGGAAACCAAAGCGCTGATCACCCCGGCTAAGCTGAAAAACTACCTGGTTGAGAAGATGCGTACCCTGGGTACCGCGGCCTGCCCGCCTTACCATATTGCCTTTGTTATCGGCGGGACCTCTGCTGAAAGCACCCTGAAAACCGTGAAGCTGGCGTCGACCCGTTACTACGATGGTTTGCCAACGGAAGGTAACGAACACGGTCAGGCGTTCCGCGATGTTCAGCTCGAACAGGAACTGTTGCAGGAAGCGCAAAATCTGGGGCTTGGCGCGCAGTTTGGCGGCAAGTACTTCGCGCACGATATCCGCGTGATCCGTCTGCCGCGTCACGGCGCGTCTTGCCCAATTGGCATGGGCGTCTCTTGCTCCGCTGACCGCAACATCAAAGCGAAAATCAACCGCGACGGTATCTGGATTGAAAAACTGGAACATAACCCAGGCCAGTACATTCCGGATGCACTACGCCAGCAGGGTGAAGGTGAGGTGGTCAGCATTAACCTGGACAAGCCAATGAACGAGATCCTGGCGCAGCTTTCTGCTCATCCGGTATCTACCCGCTTGTCACTGAACGGTACCATTATCGTGGCGCGCGATATCGCTCACGCCAAACTGAAAGAGTTGCTCGACAACGGCGAAGAACTGCCGCAGTACGTAAAAGATCATCCGATCTATTACGCAGGCCCGGCCAAAACGCCAGAAGGTTATGCCTCTGGTTCGTTAGGCCCAACCACCGCTGGCCGTATGGACTCGTACGTGGATTTACTGCAATCGCATGGTGCGAGCATGATCATGCTGGCAAAAGGTAACCGCAGCCAGCAGGTGACCGATGCCTGCCATAAACACGGCGGCTTCTACCTCGGCAGCATTGGCGGCCCGGCAGCGGTACTGGCGCAAAACAGCATTAAGAGCCTGGAGTGCGTGGCATACCCTGAACTGGGCATGGAAGCTATCTGGAAAATCGAAGTGGAAAACTTCCCGGCGTTCATTCTGGTGGATGACAAAGGTAATGACTTCTTCCAGCAGATCCAGAACAAACAGTGTGCGGGTTGTGCCCAGCGTTAAGCACCATCGCGTAACCTGATAAAACAGACTGCATTTTCTCAAAGCCTGCTCCCGCAGGCTTTTTTTATTCCCATCGCTTTCATATAAAAGTCCCCCTTCGCTTGTTGCTAATTGTGTGAACTCAAAGGGATAAAATTGGGTGCCAACCAGCAGATGACATGATAAAAAAGGCATCGTAAAGTGAGACAGGATCAGGCTGACAGGTTTGAAGCAACGCTGGCAAAGAGAGGGGAATTTATCCTTCCTGTAGAGTAATCTCTACTCTGGTTATCAACACAAGTCCGTTCAGATGCTCCGGCAACCCTGTTTTGATGGTTGCCTTCATGCCGGATTGTTTGGCATGTTAACAGACCTGACCTTTCAATTTTGTTCACGTAACGAGTTTGCGAGCAAAGCGATGATTAAGTGGCCCTGGAAATCGAATGACGCAGGTCGAAATACGGCGCTGCCCTGGGATGAAGCGCTGGCTATCCCTGTACTGGCTAATCTCCCGCCGGACGACCAGGCAAGACTGGTTCAGCTTGCCGATCGTTTTTTGCAGCAAAAACGCCTGGTTGCACTACAGGGATTTGAACTGGATGCGCTGAAAAGTTCGCGTATCGCCCTGCTCTTCTGCTTACCGGTTCTGGAACTCGGTATCGAGTGGCTCGATGGGTTCCACGAGGTGCTGATTTACCCAGCGCCGTTTGTTGTTGATGACGAATGGCAGGATGATATCGGGCTGGTACACAATCAGCGCGTCGTCCAGTCGGGACAAAGCTGGCAGCAAGGGCCGATTATCCTCAACTGGCTGGATATCCAGGACTCTTTCGATGCGTCCGGGTTTAACCTTATTGTTCATGAAGTGGCGCATAAGCTTGATACCCGCAACGGCGACCGGGCCAGTGGAGTACCTCTGATCCCCTTGCGCGAAGTGGCGGGATGGGAACACGACCTGCACGCGGCAATGGATAATATCCAGGATGAAATTGATCTGGTTGGTGAGAGCGCAGCCAGCATCGACGCCTATGCAGCGACCGATCCTGCGGAGTGTTTCGCCGTGCTGTCGGAATATTTCTTCAGCGCCCCCGAACTTTTCGCACCGCGTTTCCCGGCTTTGTGGCAACGCTTCTGCCATTTTTACCAGCAAGACCCGCTACAGCGTTTACGTAAAAATGGCGAGCATGGTGGTAATTTATCCACCCAAGTACACTAAAACGACAGTTTGAAGCTTAATTAATCATTTGAATCAGCATGTTAATTTTAGTGTTGACACAAATTAGCGAGGCCATTAACATGCGCCTCGTTCACACGATTCCTCTGTAGTTCAGTCGGTAGAACGGCGGACTGTTAATCCGTATGTCACTGGTTCGAGTCCAGTCAGAGGAGCCAAATTTGAAAAGCCTGCTTAAGGAAACTTAAGCAGGTTTTTTGCTTTTCTGTAATCTACAACACTTGCTCATCTGTATCTGGCGAAAGTCCCTCGTAGTTCAAGACGTAACCATGCGCATCCTGAAAAAAGGCTAATTGCCACAAAACAGTCCGGCCTGTAATCTGCAATCTGCATCAACAATAATCAACATGCCAAGGACTCTATTGTGGATAAAATTGAAGGTTTTATATTAGAAAAAGATGGCGAACTTTCATGGTTAAATTTAACACTCACTTATGATATTGAATTCAATTACGAAAATAAACATATCAACATAATTCAACATAAGCCTGTTTACACACTCGATAACATCGCATCATTTACTGCCCTTTTTGGCATTAATGCTTCAGGAAAAACTGAACTTCTTCTCCAGCTAGCAAGATCATGCTCTGGTAATAATGGGCGGTTCTTTGGTGTTCTGTACAGTCGTGACGGGAAGCCACATTTGCATAAGGGTCGAGTACTTAATCAGTGGACCTGTGATATTATCATATCACCGTTAAAAAACCCAGTTCATACGATATGCTATTCATCGTCTCCCTTTGATGCAGTTAGATGGAATAACATTTCAAATGTTTCTCATATTCACAACGTATCTCCACGATTTGAAAAAAATATCCCATTCAGTATTCCATTAATGATGCAAACATTAGCTGAAATAAAAGGGAAGATGGATCTTTTTAAAAACATAGAGTTCTCACTTGGCTCCGCCGTACCTTCTGAAAATATATGCACAAGAAACATCCTTGATATTATATCCCCTTCTCTTGACACCAGGCTAAGGAAAATTCGCTCTGCTAATAATAAATTAATTGCTGGCTGGATTAAGAACTGGAGAACACAGGTAACAACAGAAGAACGTTTGCAAAACAGAATTAATATAACATCATTAATTACCGATGCATCCATAAGTCCAAAACGTTCCTCGTTCATCAGGGAACTTACACAATTACTTCAGGTTGCAAACGAGAATGACTACTCAGCCTTTATTAATTTAGTAACACACCACGCATCTAATGAACGTATTTCACTAACCCTAAATGAAATTGAAGACACCTTAAAAGGTATTATATCGTTAAGAGATTCAAAAAGGGAAAGAATCGATGCTGATACCTTGAATAATTATATTTCACAAACAACTGACAAAGAAAAGAGGCTTCTGCAAAAGTTGTTCGAACTTGGTATACTTCGATACGAGTTTTCAAAGATAAGTTCGGGTGAAAGCGCCTTACTAAATATTTTTCTTGCCATTGGGAATGCTTTAGCTAATGTTGTCCCAGATGATAGCTCACCAATTCTTTTGTTAATTGATGAAGGAGAAACTTTTTTACACCCTTCATGGCAAAAAAAATATCTATCACAATTACTTGACTATATTGGTAAAAATGAAAAAATTGCTACCCGTGTACACCTCATAATCACCACCCACTCGTTGATTATCGCAGGAGACTGTCCACCAGGAACATTATATGACATGGAGAAACAAAAGAATGTAAATGGATTTGGCCTTGGCCCGAAGTCCATTCTGGAAGATGTTTATAACGCAGGAGATTTTTCCGGTGAATTGAGCATTAAGCTATTCGAAAAAATAATTTCGAATGTAAAGATAAAGGATAGAAAAACATTCAAGAGTGCTTTCTTACTCATTGAATCTCTTGCTGATGAAAAATTAAAGAATGTGCTAAAAGAAAAAATCAAAAACGCAGGAGATTTTCATGATTAAACTAAATATTCTTTCATCAGAATTTGAAAATAAATACTATACAGTCATGAAAGACAAATATGACACAGTAAAAAAAAGTAAAAAATTCATTAAATTATTGCCATTGTGTCATAAGAACACAGACAATATAATTTATTTCTTAGACCATAATATCAAAAACATTTTAATAGGGAAGCCTGATATCCTTATTAACTTTATTCATCAGTATCGGGAAAAATTCCCTACAACCAGAAAATATCTTGAAAACAAAAATAGAAAAAAAAGAAAGCAAACAAAAATTGATAACACAGTCAAACTAATTAACATGCTTTTTGACTACAAAGATTTCAGCGATAAGAAAAAAGCAAGAAAAACTTCTTGTAAAATCAATGCATATAGTCTCATAGGAAAGCACAATTACAGAATTTGTCCTTATTGTCATTTGAATCATATTAACTATCACTTTACTCATAAAAGTACAAACGGCTTTATGATGCGCCCTCCTCTTGATCATTTTTTCCCGGAGTCTTTATATCCGTGGCTGGCTACTTCATTATATAATTTGATTCCATGTTGTGAACAATGTAACAGCAGAATTAAACTAGCTGAAGATCCAGTCCTTCATGAATTAACGAACCCTTTTGACAACAAGGATATTAAAATTAATGTCGAATGGGAGTACGATTACCCTCTATCTTACATTAAACAACCTGATGATTTTTCGTTCACGTTAAAGGGTGAAGATTCTCACTCCACAAAACACGAGCAATTTTTCAAACTAAATATTCGTTATCATTGGTATGAGGCGGAAGTCATGGATCTGTTAGATTCATTTGAAAAATACAATTCACTACCAAACTCTCTCCTCGAAAAAAGTGTTTCAATTAAAGAATATGTTTATCCTTTCAAACCGGAGAAAAAAGCACAAAGATCACTTGGTTTGTTCACAGCATTGATGATAGAAAAATTAATCGAACATAACAACAAGTACCCCCGCCGATAATAATAAACGCAAGTCGCTTGTTCCTGACATCTTGCTTTAACTACCCCTGAGTTTGATCCGGTGGAAATAGTAAAAACCCCCGCATAGCGGGGGTTAGTGTGTGTTAAATCTGATAATCAATCGCCACTTCTTCTGGCTCCATCACCTGACGTTTGATCTCATCCACCGACAGCCCTGCATTGCAAAGCTCGATAAACCGCCACACATAGTTTCGCTGTAGCTGCCCGCGTTTCAGACCCAGCCAGACGGTGTTGGCATCGAACAAATGACGGGTATCGAGGCGAACAAGATTTCCCACCTCACGCTCGCCGCCGGACTGCTCCGCGACAAGGCCTATCCCCAGCCCCAGCTCAACATAGGTTTTAATCACGTCGGAGTCCTGCGCGCTCAGCACCACATCCGGCGTCAGCCCTTTGCGGTTGAACGCCTCATCAATACGTGAACGCCCGGTAATTCCCTGTCGATAGGTGATAAGCGGCCATTTGCCAATCTCTTCGAGGGTCAGCGGCGACACCTGGTTAAGCGGATGGTCGACCGGCAGCAGCAGGCTGTGATGCCAGCGGAACCACGGGAAGGCCACCAGCAGCGGATCGTTGCTCAGACGCTCGCTGGCAATCCCGATATCTGCCCCGCCGTTTTGCAGCAATACTTCGATTTCCTGAGGTGTACCCTGGATAAGCTCCAGACGCACATCAGGGAAAAGTTCGCGAAACGCTTTAATCACCGGCGGCAAACTGTAACGTGCCTGGGTATGGGTGGTGGCAATGGTCAGCACACCGGAAGCATCGTTGGTGAAGAGATCCGCCAGGCGGCGCACGTTACTGGCCTCGTTGAGAATACGCTCAGCGATGGTCAGTAACGCTTTACCGGGCTCCGTCATGCCAAGCAGGCGCTTACCACGACGAATGAAGATCTCAATCCCAAGCTCCTCTTCCAGCTCGCGGATATGGCGGCTGACGCCGGACTGAGAGGTATAAAGCATGTTGGCGACTTCGGTGAGATTGTAATCCCGCCGCGCTGCCTCACGGATAATTTTAAGTTGCTGGAAATTCACGATTCACTCCGGCGCATCTGACATAGCTCTATTGTTAGAGTTAGCTGACCCGCAGAACAAATAATAAAAACCAGCATCTTATGCTTTTATGGAATATCAGCTCACGAGCTGGAGCTCGCGGTTTTCCAGCGACGGTTTGCTCACCAGAGACATCAGGATCTCTTTAACTGCCTGCGCCTGCGGCGACAGAGAGCCCCGTGCGGACATATTCAGCGACAGCGGTAAGCTCATGGATGGCGTCGTGATCCGCGCCATCCAGCCATTCGCCGCGCTGCACAGTGAGCGAGCCGCTGATTCTGGCAGCACGGTGACACCCATTCCGCTGGCAATAGCGGCCGTCAACGTGGAGATAGAGTCGATTTCACCGATGATTTTTGCCGTCAGACGGCGCAATGAAAACGCTTCATCCACACGCACACGCACGGCGCTGTAATCACGCGGCAGGAAGAGATTCATCTCCGCGACGGCGGTCAGGTCAATGCTCTGCCCCGGGCAATCACGGGTTCCTACCAGGTACAGATCTTCTTTCAGCAGCGGCTGGCTGGTGATACCGGCAACCGGAGAGCGGTCATACAGCACGGCCATATCCAGCTGGCCGCCCAGCAGTTTTTCATTCAGCACTGAACCGCTGTTTTCGTGCAGATAAACCAGCACGTCTGGCAATTCCGAGCGGACTGCCTGCAACAGCGGCATGGTAATAGAAGAAGCGGCAGTGCCTGGCGCCAGCCCGATAGAGACATGTCCGCTTAGCGTCTGGCCCACGTTATTCACTGCCAGCTGTGCTTGTTCACACTGGCGCAGAATGGTACGTGCGTGGGTATAGAGGATCTTGCCTGCTTCGGTTGGCGTCACGCCACGCTTTGTACGGATCAACAACTGCTGATCCATCTCACCTTCCAGAGTGGCCACCTGCTGACTCAGCGCAGGCTGCGCGATATGCAACACTTCCGCGGCCTGGGTCAGGCTGCCGATATCGACGATTTTTACGAAGTATTTCAGTCGTCTTAAGTTCATTTTGCCCCCTGTTCGAAAATGCAGTGCCGGTACCGGCTCTAATTGTTGAAGAGGTTTTTGCAATATGAATGCCAGTTTTTATAAGAGGTCTGATATGTCTGCTAAACGCCTGAAAATAAGGAAATCTAATCGTCAGTGCCCGTTTTATTACCGAAACAGCGGTTTAGGATCTGCCCCATAAGGGGTATACCCGCACCAGAACGGTGCAATCCGTTGTCAAAAACACCACTTTGCTGATTTTGTCAGCAAACGATCAAAAGGTGGTGATCCACCCTTTGACAAGGGTAACTGACATCGATAATATGCGCCCCGTTCACACGATTCCTCTGTAGTTCAGTCGGTAGAACGGCGGACTGTTAATCCGTATGTCACTGGTTCGAGTCCAGTCAGAGGAGCCAAATTTAAAAAGCCTGCTTTTAAAGCAGGCTTTTTGCTTTTCTGCGTTCTTTAAAACTGTCGGGTGGCGGCTACGCCTTACCCGACCTACAGGAACTATCTGCCAATTTTCACTGGCATCCCGGAGCGGCGTTCCAGCACGCTGGCAGCCCCCTCATTGTTAAGCTCTGCACGCATTGCAGCGGAGATAGGCAGCGGCACTTTATTCGTTGATTCAAACTCCGCACGATTACGCGACAACGGCTCATGCACTTCCAGCCAGCGACTGCCATCCGGTTCGGTGGTCATTTTGACCGGCTGATCGATTATCTGAACACGCGTCCCGACCGGAACCTGGTCGAACAGGTATTTGATATCGTTATTACGCAGACGAATGCAGCCCTGACTTACGCGCAGCCCGATCCCAAAATTGGCGTTTGTGCCGTGTATGGCATACATCCGGCCAATATAAATGGCATACAGCCCCATCGGGTTATCAGGGCCGGCAGGTACAAAGGCAGGCAGGGTTTTCCCTTCCTGAGCATAGGCCCGGCGCGTATTCGGTGTCGGCGACCAGGTCGGCCCCACCTGTTTGCGTTGCACGGATGTCACCCAGTTACGTGGTGTTTCACGCCCGGCCTGGCCAATACCAATGGGCAGCACCTCAACGGTGTTACCGCCTGGCGGGTAGTAGTAGAGGCGCATCTCCGCCACATTCACCACAATCCCTTGTCGTACCGTATCAGGCAGGATCAGCTGCTGGGGAATAATAAGTTGTGAGCCGCCTCTGGGTAAAAACGGATCGGCATCCGGGTTGGCCTCCAGCATATTGCTGAGCCCCTGATCGTATTGCGCAGCAAATGCTTCAAGCGGCAAGGTACTGCCATGTGGAACGGTAATAACCTGCGTGCTCCCCACCAGCCGGCTTCCTTCTGGGGGCAACGGGTAACTAATCGCCAGCACGCTCTGGCTGACCATTAAGGCGGCAATACAACCAAACAAACTTACACGACGCATAATCCCTTCCTCAGTCGTTCCACGTATCGGATAAGTATAGTCTTTTTTGTCGTTCTTACCGTCCCGTACAGCTTCATTATGGGTACTTTTTGTGAATCATCAGGAAATAAAATCAGTTTCCTCATGCCCCCTGTCGCGGTAGTCTCATACGTTCCGCCAATATGACGGATGCAATGTGAGTAACCTTTTCTTATACCAATAATTAAAAATCAGTACAGACAGGACAACTATGGACTCCACCCTCACCTCCGCACGCCCTAATGAGGAGACACCTTCGCTCAACCGTGCCCGCCGCGCCGCTCTCGGTAGCTTCGCAGGGGCCGTCGTCGACTGGTATGATTTTCTGCTCTACGGCATTACTGCCGCCCTGGTATTTAACCGTGAATTCTTCCCCCAGATTAGTCCAGCGATGGGCACGCTCGCCGCGTTTGCCACCTTCGGCGTAGGATTTCTGTTCCGCCCTCTCGGTGGCGTGATCTTCGGTCACTTTGGCGACCGCCTCGGGCGCAAGCGGATGCTGATGCTCACCGTGTGGATGATGGGCGGTGCCACCGCGCTTATCGGTATTTTGCCGTCCTTTGCCTCTATCGGCTGGTGGGCCCCCGTTCTGCTGGTCACCCTGCGCGCGATTCAGGGCTTTGCCGTTGGCGGTGAGTGGGGTGGTGCTGCGCTGTTATCCGTGGAAAGTGCGCCTAAGAATAAGAAAGCGTTTTACAGCAGCGGTGTGCAGGTGGGGTATGGCGTTGGCCTGCTGCTCTCCACCGGGCTGGTATCGCTGATTAGTCAGCTGACGACCGACGAGCAGTTCCTGAGCTGGGGATGGCGCATTCCCTTTATCTTCAGCATCGTTCTGGTTATCGCCGCGCTGTGGGTGCGTAACGGTATGGAGGAATCTGCGGAGTTTGAGAAGCAGCAGCAAGAAAAACCGGTAGTCAATAAACGACTGCCCGTTATGGAAGCGCTTATCCAGCACCCTGGCGCTTTTCTGAAAATTATTGCCCTGCGTCTGTGCGAACTGCTGACCATGTATATCGTCACCGCTTTCGCCCTTAATTACTCGACGCAGAATCTGGGGTTACCGCGCGAGCTGTTCCTCAATATCGGGCTGCTGGTGGGTGGCATAAGCTGCCTGACTATCCCCTGCTTTGCCTGGCTGGCTGACCGGTTTGGCCGCCGCCGTGTCTATATTACTGGCGCGCTGATTGGCACGCTTAGTGCCTGGCCATTCTTTATGGCACTGGAAGCGCAGTCGGTCTTCTGGATCGTCTTTTTTGCCATCATGCTGGCAAATATTGCGCATGACATGGTGGTGTGCGTGCAGCAACCGATGTTTACCGAACTGTTCGGTGCACGCTATCGCTACAGCGGTGCTGGAGTCGGTTATCAGGTTGCGAGTGTGGTGGGCGGCGGGTTTACCCCGTTTATTGCCGCCGCGCTGGTCACTTTCTCCGGTGGCAACTGGCACAGCGTGGCAATTTATCTGCTGGGTGGCTGCCTGCTCTCAGCGGCAACAGCCCTGTTGATGAAAGAAACTTCCCACCCTTGATCCCCCAGTTTTACGTATCAGGGCTGCTACGGCAGCCTCTTGTCATATCCCTGAATACCGGCTTTTGTTTCACACTCCTGTGACATACTATCGGGTGTAGCCGTACACCTGTGGAACAAGGAGACAGAGATGAATAATAAGGGCTCCAGCCTGACCCCGGCTCAGGCACTGGAAAAACTCGATGCGCTGTACGAACAGTCCGTGAATGCGTTGCGCAGCGCCATTAGTGAGTACATCGAAAACGGAAAACTTCCCGACGATAAGGCCAGAAGCAATGGCCTTTTTGTTTATCCATCACTCTCCGTCACCTGGGACGGAAGCGCCACCAACACGCCAAAAACCCGTGCCTACGCGCGCTTTACGCACTCAGGCTGCTATACGACCACCGTCACCCGCCCTGCCCTGTTCCGCCCCTACCTTGAAGAACAGCTCACGCTGCTTTTCCAGGATTACGGTGCACATATCAGTGTTGAACCCTCCCGTCATGAAATCCCGTATCCCTACGTGATTGACGGCTCGGCGCTGACACTTGACCGTTCAATGAGTGCAGGGCTGACGCGCCACTTCCCGACCACAGAGCTGTCGCAGATTGGCGATGAAACCGCAGATGGTATTTATCATCCGGCTGAGTATTCCCCGCTTTCGCATTTTGATGCCCGTCGCGTGGACTTCTCTCTGGCCCGCCTGCGCCACTACACCGGTACGCCCGCAGAGCATTTCCAGCCTTTCGTGCTGTTTACCAACTACACCCGCTACGTGGATGAGTTTGTCCGCTGGGGTTGCAGCCAAATTCTTGATCCGGAGAGCCCGTATATCGCGCTCTCCTGTGCAGGGGGAATTTGGATCACGGCCGAAACCGAAGCTCCCGAGCAGGCAATTTCCGACCTGGCATGGAAAAAACACCAGATGCCGGCCTGGCACCTGATCACCGCTGACGGCCAGGGGATCACCCTGATCAACATCGGCGTTGGCCCCTCAAACGCCAAAACCATCTGCGACCATCTGGCGGTGCTGCGACCGGACGTGTGGCTGATGATTGGTCACTGCGGCGGCCTGCGTGAAAGCCAGTTGATTGGCGATTACGTCCTGGCCCACGCCTATCTGCGTGACGATCACGTGCTGGATGCGGTACTGCCGCCCGATATCCCAATTCCAAGCATTGCCGAAGTCCAGCGTGCTCTGTACGACGCCACCAAAGAGGTCAGCGGGATGCCGGGCGAAGAGGTTAAACAGCGCCTTCGTACCGGCACGGTTGTCACCACCGATGACCGCAACTGGGAGCTGCGCTACTCTGCCTCTGCACTGCGCTTCAACTTAAGCCGCGCGGTGGCTATCGATATGGAAAGCGCCACCATCGCTGCACAGGGTTACCGGTTCCGCGTCCCTTATGGCACGCTGCTGTGTGTGTCTGATAAACCACTGCACGGGGAAATCAAACTTCCCGGCCAGGCAAACCGTTTCTATGAAGGCGCGATTTCCGAACACCTGCAAATCGGCATTCGTGCCATCGATTTACTGCGTGCGGAAGGCGATAAACTGCACTCCCGTAAATTGCGTACCTTCAACGAGCCGCCGTTCCGCTAATAACTAAAAGGAAAAACAATGCACACCACATCATCGCTCGCTGCACTGCGTCAGTGGCTGGAAGCAAACCATCTCGACGGGATGATCGTCCCGCGTGCCGATGCCTGGCAAAGCGAGTACTGTGCGCCGTACGACGAAAAACTGGCCTGGCTGACGGGTTTTGACGGCTCAGCCGGGCTGGCGCTGGTACTGAAAGACAAAGCGCTGCTGTTCGTCGATGGCCGCTATCAGGTCCAGGCACGCGTTCAGGTCAATCTTGACGACGTCGAGATCCACCATCTGCACAATGAACCGCTGGCGCAATGGCTTTCGCAAAACGTTAAGGAAGGGACGCGCATCGGTTTTGAGGCGCTACTGATGACGAATTCGGACTATCAACAGCTGTCAGCCACGCCGTGCGAACTGGTGCCGTTGAACACTTCCCCGTTCGATACGCTGTGGGCAGATCGCCCTGCGGCTCCGGCTGGGCTTATCCGCGAAATGCCGGTTGAGGTCAGCGGCGAGAGCAGCGCCGATAAACGCCAGCGTATCGCGAAGGTCCTCGCTGAGAATAATGCGGATTATCTGGCCATTACGCTTCCGGACAACATTGCCTGGCTGCTGAACGTGCGCGGTTCAGATATCCCGACCAGCCCGGTTCCCCTCTCATTCGCCTTGCTCAGCCGTGACGGCGCCGTTGAGTGGTTTGTTAACGACAACAAGCTAAGCGAACTCACCGACACGGTGAAAGAGGCATTCACGCTTTCGCCGCAGGATGCTTTTATCGGGCGTTGTCAGCAGATCTCACAGGGCAAACGCGTGCTGGTCGACGCCGATTCTGCGCCTGTGGCCTTGCGTTTTGCCATTGAGCCGCAGGGGGAAATCGTCTGGCAGACCGACCCCATCACCCTGATGAAGGCCGGTAAAAACCCGACTGAGCTTGCCGGATACCGTGAATGTCATCACCAGGACGGCGCGGCGTGGGTGAATTTCCTGGCCTGGCTGTCGCGCGAAGTGCCGCAGCGCGTTGCCGCAGGTAAGCCGCTGACGGAACTGGAGGTTCAGGCACAGCAGCTGGCATTCCGAGAGCGGCAGCCTGGTTTTATCGAACAGAGTTTTGCCACTATTTCCGCCTCGTCCAGCAATGCGGCGATGTGCCATTACCACTCAACTGAAGCCAGCAACAAGCCAATTGGTCATGACCATTTTTACCTGAATGATTCCGGCGGTCAGTACCACAACGGCACCACCGACGCCACGCGCACACTGGCGTGGGGCAAGGTTGAGCCGCAGCAGCGTTTGCACTATACCGCCGTGCTGAAGGGCTTTTTATCGCTGATTACGCTGCAATTCCCGTCCGGTACTCAGGGGCACCAGCTGGATGCGTTTGCGCGCCGCCCGCTGTGGGAACTGGGTCTGGATTACGATCACGGTACCGGACATGGGGTGGGCCATCAACTGCTTATCCACGAAAACCCACACCGTTTAGCGAAGAAGGTTAATCCGTGGCCGCTGGTGGCAGGCAATATCATGACCATTGAACCCGGTTATTATCTGGCTGACAGCCACGGTATACGTATTGAAAACCAGGTGGAAATTGTCGAGAGCCGCCCGGGCTTCTGTAAGTTTGCCTCTCTGACCCTGATCCCGATTGACCTGAGCCAGGTTGAGCTGCATTTGTTGAACGAGCAGGAAAAACAGTGGCTGGACGAGTACCACCAGCAGGTCCGCGATGTGTTATCGCCGCTGGTAGACAGCGATGCACGGCCGTGGCTGTTTGAGGCGACAGCGCCAATTCGCGTGAACAGATAGCGTGCTGTTGTTTTGATGCCGGGTGGCGGCTTCGCCTTACCCGGCCTACTTTCCCGTAGGCCCGGTAAGCGCAGCGTCACCGGGCAGTTTTACAGAACGCAGAAAAGCAAAAAGCCTGCTTTAAAAGCAGGCTTTTCAAATTTGGCTCCTCTGACTGGACTCGAACCAGTGACATACGGATTAACAGTCCGCCGTTCTACCGACTGAACTACAGAGGAATCGTGTGAACGGGGCGCATATTATCGATGCTCCCCGATGATGTCAAAGGCAGAATGCAGATTTCCGATCGTTTGCCGAATTATTCTCCACTTCGTGCATTTGGCAGGCATTCTTTGGATTCTGTCTCGACACTTTCGGCTTTTTGGCGGGGATATTTCCATAGCCAGCGCCCACTCACCATTCTCCAGTAGAACAGAACTCCGCGCACTGCCCAGTCGAGGAACATCCCCAGCCAGACACCGACCACGCCCATTCCCAGCATAATCCCGAGCGTATACCCCGCCACAACGCGACAACCCCACATGCCCAGCATCGATACCCACATAGCAAAGCGGGCATCACGCGCGCCTTTCAGCCCGGCAGGAAGTACCCAGGAAGCGGCCCAGATCGGCATAAATGCAGCGTTAAGCCAAATCAGGATCTTAACGACCTCTTTAACATCTTCTTCATGGGTGTAGAACGATGCCATCAGCCCGGCAAAAGGCGCGCTGCCCCACGCGATTGCGGTCAGCCCGATGGTCGAGAGCCAGAAAACGTGGCGCAACTGGCGTTCAGCCTGCCCTATCTGCCCTTTCCCAAGCCGTTTGCCGGTAATAATTGTCGAAGCAGAACCAAGGGCGTTCCCCGGCAGGTTGATGAGCGAGGCGATAGAGAAGGCAATAAAATTCCCCGCGATAACATCGGTCCCCATTCCTGCCACGAACATCTGCGTGAGCAGTTTACCGCCGTTAAACAGCACCGATTCGATACTGGCCGGGATACCGATCCCCATGACTTCCCAGATAATGGCGAAATTGAGCGGCCGGAAGTAGCTTTTCAGCGTGAGGCGCAGCGACGGCGTCATACCGGTCATCAATACCCCAATAATGGCCGCCGCGCCGATATAACGCGAAATAGTCAGTCCAAGCCCTGCCCCGGCAAAACCCAGCCCGTTCCACGAGAACACACCGTAAATCAAAATGCTGCTGATGATGATGTTCAGGATGTTCATGCCGCCGTTAATCAGCAGCGGAATTTTGGTATTCCCGGCCCCGCGCAACGCCCCGCTACCAATAAGCGCAATTGCCGCCGCCGGATAACTCAATACCGTCATTTCCAGATAGGTCAGCGCCAGTGCTTTGACTTCTTCCGTTGCCTCTCCCGCCACAACATCGATGATCTCCTTACCGAAATAGTGGATCACCGCCGCCAGAATGATGGAGAAAAGGGTCATGATCATCAGCGACTGTCTGGCTGCCTCGCGAGCGCGTTTGGGATCCAGTTTCCCCAGACTGAACGCAACGACAACCGTTGTCCCCAGATCAATCGCGGCAAAGAAAGACATCACCACCATGTTAAAACTGTCTGCCAGCCCTACGCCGGCCATCGCCTCTTTACCAAGCCAGCTCACCAGGAAGGTGCTTAACACCCCCATCAGCAGGACACAGGTATTCTCCAGAAAAATGGGGACAGCAAGAGGGGTGATTTCACGCCAGAAAAGAACACGATAACTTTTACGTTTTGCGTACCAGGGCGTGCGCATAATCGCCTGGCGTATGGGGGCGGTGACGTTCAAAATGGACCTTAGCGAGAAAGTTGAAACTCCATTTCAAATGATGATGGAGAAATGCTCATCCTGCAAAGTATTTTCCATAAAAATATGTTTGGAATTACAACAAACTGACGACAGATTCAGCAATTGAACATTTTTACCTAAGATCAGGTTTGACAAAACTTTTTTCGCCGCTAAGATAAGCCTCCACAACGATTCCTCTGTAGTTCAGTCGGTAGAACGGCGGACTGTTAATCCGTATGTCACTGGTTCGAGTCCAGTCAGAGGAGCCACATTCTGAAAAGCCTGCTTTCGAGCAGGCTTTTTGCTTTTCTGCGCCAGGCACGAAGCGATTGCACCCCCTGCTGTTCCCCCTTATGTTAAGCAATTCTCTTGTTCAATGGTGATGAAGCATGAACCCTTTGTTTGTCTACGGCACGTTGCAACCTGGCCACTCAAATGCGCATATTCTGGAAAACATCGGTGGCGAATGGCTGTCGGGTTACGTGAAAGGCACCTTTTACGCGCGCGGATGGGGTGCAGCAGCCGATTTCCCGGGGATTGTTCTGGATGAACACGGCACGCGCGTTGACGGTTATCTGTTTGTCTCCGACAACCTTGAAACGCACTGGGCGATGCTGGACGAGTTTGAAGAGGGTTACGACCGGGTAGAAGTCAGTGTCACTACGGTGGAAGGCCAGCAGGTTACGGCGTGGATTTATCAACTACAGCCGCGCGCGGCGAGTTAAAACAAAAAAGGCTCTCTGTCACCAGAGAGCCCTTTTCACGTTCAGCAGCGATTACTCGCTTTTTGCTTCACCGTTTTTGATTTCGCCCATCACTTTCAGCTTTTTGGAGATGTCGCGACGTTCTTTGGACAGCTCAGCATTTTTGATGATGTAGTCATCAACGCGGTCTTCATAGTCGCTCTTCATGCTGGCGATAATGCCCTGAATAGCTTCAACGCTCATACCCGGCTTGATGTAGTCGCTCAGGTTGTCCAGCAGCAGAACACGTTTCTGGTTGTCACGGATCTTCTTCTCAACGTCCTGGATTTCGCGCTGCAATTTGTTTTTGCGGCGGAACAGGCGGACGAATTCCAGAACATCCTGGAACGAAGGCTTGGTAGTTTCCATTTTTACACCCCTGATAATGTGAGATTCGGATTCGTTAAAGCAACCGTTGTAACCGTAACCTTACTGACAGCGGTCGCGAATGACAATGAGTATATCGTTTAAAGCTATCATAACCCCAATTGCTGCTGAATCGAAGCAGCAGGCGTCACATAAGGCGATAGCTGCTTTTTATTTGCGCAGCGCCCGGCAGATCAGATGCGACAAAAGTTCCAGCTGGCGCGCCAGCTCCATGCTCAGCCAGACGTAGCCGTGGATCGGTGTTTCAGGCACATTGTCGCTCTGGCGTTCGTTGATAAGCTGCTTCAGCTCGGCAACGATTTCGGTCAGGCGCTCGCTGTTCGCCATAATAGGCTGCGGGTTCCCTTCATAGAGCGCGTGAGCAATGGTTAACAGCGTCTGTTGCGTCATCTGCTGCGTCTCTTTCAGCGTGTGTGCGTTAAGCATCAGCAGATGGCTGGGGCGAGAAGCCCAGTGCGCGTTGATTTGCAATTCGAGCATACAGACAAGATTACGACTGACCGTCTGAATCGCTTCGAAAACGGATTTCTGGATGTGCGTTTCCTTGCTGGCCGGGGTAATCAGCCCCCTCATCTTAACCACGTCATTGAGGATTTTTTGCAGATGCTTTTCAAGGCGCGGTCGCTCAACCAGGTTAGGGGAAAAACCAGTCTGATAAACCCGGTTAAAGGCCATGACGTAGTTTGCCATCTGGATACGCCAGTGCAGGAAAGCGCGCTGCGGCCAAATACCGGTGAACAGCATCGCCAGCAGCGAGCCAAGGATAACGTCTCCGCTTCGCCAGAGCGCGGTGGTCATATCCCCTGCGGGAGCACCCACCACCACCGAAAGCGTGATGCCAATCAGCAGTGCCTGATACGGTTTTTTCCCCAGCGCCAGCCAGCCGCAGAGGAACATAGCGCCGGCGCACCACGCCAGCATGACCGGAAACGAGATGAGTTCCAGTTTCAGGGCAATGAGACCCAGTGCAGAGCCTAAAACAGTGCCACCGATACGCTCAAAAGCCCGCGGGACGACATTACCCCAGAACGAGATTGGCCCCATGATGACCACCAGCGTGATCAGCGGCCACGTCCCTTCCGGGACATTCAGCAAGCGCACCAGTACAAAAGTCAGTACAAAAGCCAGCGCGATACGGCAGCCATGCACAACGCGGTAGTGTTGATACAACCGAATTTCAAACGGCGTTAATGATTTGTCGGGACGCACACCCGCTCTCCAGCAGCTCGGCAAACCACAATTGTACTGTGTTTTCAGCCGGGCGGATCACACCCGGCTGAAAAACCCTGCGTTTACCAGGATTAACCCGCTTTGTGCTCAACGGCAACGTACATTTCAATATCCCAGTAACCGTCTGCATTGCCATCGTTCAGATAGCGTTCAAAGCAGGGCTTCGGGGCACACTGATAGCGGTGGTCCTGCAATAGAGAGTTGAAGAATTGATACCATGGCGTCGCGAAATCAAAATTCTCGACCCTGGCAGTGGCAACGGCGTAGTCGCCGGCGGCGATTTCAGTCAGCATCACCCCTTCGCTGTTCTCGGGAATGACAAAATCTTCCGGCACCGTTACCGCCGTGTCACAACGCAATTTCTCTGCCGGGACGACATCCGGATTATCATAATAAACAGCAACCCATTCCAGCGGCTGGATCTGACGCCCGTCAACCCACATGACCAGTTGTTCAAAGCCTTGTTTTACCGTTTTTTCCCACGGCCCGACCAGGTGAAAGCCCGCGATTTTACGTTTCTGTTGCTGCCTGATGCTGTAGTCCATGCTGCCTCCGTTTATTACTGTATATATATACACTATAAATCAGATTTTCTATGAACAACAAACGAGGAGTGTTTATTATGTGAGCAGACTCGCATCCCTGCCAGTCTGCTGAAAGCGGTTAACGCACGCGATTAGATTTTGTGGTGCAGATAGTCGCCAAGACGTGAGAATAAGCCACCTTTATCAACGCTTTCCAGCGTTACCAGCGGCCAGTGCGCCACAACCTTATCCCGGTCGTAGAGCTGAATTTCCCCTACACGCTGATGCGCTGCAATCGGCGCTTCCAGCTCTTTTTTATCCAGCACATATTTCGCTTTGATGTTTGGTACTTCTGCTTTAGGCAACGCCAGCCAGAAATCCTGATCCGTGCCGAGCGTTACCTGCTCTTTATCGCCGTACCAGATACGCTCTGTACCCACTTTTTTACCATTATGCAGGATCTGCACCGTATCGAAGTTTTGTTGTCCCCAGTGCAGCAGCTTACGAGCCTGATCTTCACGACCTTTCGGGCTATCGGCCCCCATCACCACCGCAATTAAGCGGCGCTGACCGTCTACAGCAGAGGCAATCAGGTTAAAGCCTGCCCCGGATGTGTGCCCTGTTTTCAGCCCGTCCACGTTCATGGTTTTATCCCACAGCAGACCGTTACGGTTCTGCTGGGTGATCCCATTCCAGGTCAGGCTCTTTTCGCTATACATATGGTAAAAATCAGGCTCGCCGTGAATGATTGCCCGGGACAGAACCGCCAGGTCATAAGCGGAGCTGTGCTGCCCCGGTGCATCCAGGCCATGAACCGTTTCGAAGTGTGTGTCGCGCAGATTCAGCTTTTGTACGTAGTCATTCATCATGTTGACGAACTGCGGCTGGCCGCCCGCCACATGGTCTGCCAGCGCCACACAGGCGTCGTTACCGGAATCGACAATCAGGCCCCGGCTCAGATCGCGTACGGACACACGATCGCCTGGTTTCAGGAACATCAGGGATGAACCATCAAACACCGGGTTCCCTTTCGCCCATGCATCGCGACCCACGGTGACGATATCGTCCGGGGTAATACGGTGGCTATCAATAGCGCGGTCGACAACATATCCCGTCATCAGCTTTGTCAGGCTCGCCGGATTGCGTTGCTGATGTTCGTTGCCCGCCGTTAAAATTTGACCAGTGGTGTAATCCATCAGTACCCAGGATCCTGCCTGGATAGCGGGTGGCTGCGGTGAAAAATCCAGCGGATCGGCAGCCAGCGCAGATGAGATACTCGAAGCGAGTAAAGAAACAGCAATAAACAGACGGCGTTTCAACGGTATATCCTCAGGTCATTAAAAATCGTTGACCTTTTTACGGGACTTCTGATGTCGTTACCTGCCTTAATTGCAAAAAAATGTGACAAACAACATGTTTTACCTGAAGCCATCTCGCAAATTTCGCGCCTCAGGGCGCTTTTTATTCGGCCTGTACACCACGATCGTTTACCATAGTGGCGTCAATTTTTAACAGGATGGTATTACTGGTGTCTGACTCTGCCGCGCGCCCAACATTTTTATTTCACGATTACGAAACCTTTGGCACCCATCCGGCGCTGGACAGGCCATCCCAGTTTGCCGCCATCCGTACCGATGAAGATTTCAATATCATTGGCGAGCCGGAAGTCTTTTACTGCAAGCCCGCTGATGACTACCTGCCGCAGCCCGGTGCTGTGATGGTGACCGGCATTACGCCGCAGGAAGCACGGGATAAAGGGGTTAGCGAGGCCGAATTCGCCCGCCGCATCCACGATCTGTTCACCGTTCCGAATACCTGTGTGGTGGGTTACAACAACATCCGCTTTGATGATGAAGTGACGCGCAACATCTTCTACCGTAATTTTTACGATCCGTACGCCTGGAGCTGGCAGAACCGCAATTCACGCTGGGATTTGCTGGATATCATGCGCGCCTGCTATGCGCTGCGCCCGGAGGGTATCAACTGGCCGGAAAACGACGATGGCTTGCCGAGCTTCAGACTGGAACACCTCACCCGCGCCAATGGCATTGAACACAGCAATGCTCACGATGCGATGGCGGATGTTTACGCCACTATCGCCATGGCAAAACTGGTGAAGGCCGCGCAGCCGCGCCTGTTTGAATATCTGCTGAGCCATCGCAGCAAACACAAGCTCACTACGCTGATTGATGTCCCGCAGATGAAACCGCTAGTGCATATTTCCGGGATGTTTGGCGCCTGGCGCGGGAACACCAGCTGGGTTGCCCCGCTGGCCTGGCACCCTGATAACCGCAATGCGGTGATTATGGTCGATCTGGCGGGCGACATTTCCCCCCTGCTGGAGCTCGACAGCGATACGCTGCGCGAGCGGTTGTATACGCCAAAAAACGAACTGGGCGATCTGCCCGCGGTTCCGGTCAAACTGGTGCACATCAACAAATGTCCGGTACTGGCGCAGGCCAACACGCTGCGCCCGGAAGATGCTGATCGGCTTGGGATAAATCGTCAGCACTGCCTGGATAACCTCAAAGTGCTGCGTGAAAACCCAGAAGTGCGTGAAAAAGTGGTCGCCATTTTTGCCGAAGCTGAGCCATTTGTGGCATCTAAAAACGTCGATGCACAGCTGTATAACGGCTTTTTCAGCGATGCCGACCGCACCGCCATGAATATCGTCCTGAACACCGAACCGCGTAACTTACCGGCGCTGGATATCACCTTCGCTGACAAACGCATCGAGAAGTTGATGTTTAATTACCGGGCGCGTAACTATCCCGGTACGCTGGATGAGGTAGAGCAAGAACGCTGGCTCCAGCATCGCCGTAACGTCTTTACGCCAGAGTACCTTCAGCACTACGCCCAGGAACTTGAGTCGTTATATAACCAGTACGAAGGCGATGCTGAAAAACAGGCGCTGTTGAAAGCCCTGTTCCAGTACGCACAAGAGATAGTCTGAATTACAGATATAAAAAAGCCGGAGGCGATGTCTCCGGCTTTTTTTTGCCCGCTAACGCGGGCCTAAGGATTTGCTGGCAAGTCGTTATGCAACGTCTTCGTACTGAGGAACCGGATTGCGGAAGCTCTTGGTTACGCAAGCCAGATAAATCAGACCAATACCGCCCCAGATCAGACCCAGAACCATTGAGCTTTCTTCCAGGTTAATCCACAGTGCACCCACGGTCAGCGCACCACATACCGGCAGGAACAGGTAGTTGAAGTGGTCTTTCAGCGTTTTGTTGCGCTTCTCACGGATCCAGAACTGAGAGATCACGGAGAGGTTAACGAAGGTAAATGCCACCAGCGCACCGAAGTTAATCAGCGCAGTTGCGGTTACCAGGTCAAAATTAATGGCCAACAGAGCGATGGCACCCACCAGCAGCACGTTCCACGCCGGAGTACGCCATTTCGGATGAACGTAGCCGAAGAAACGGGTAGGGAACACACCGTCACGGCCCATCACGTACATCAGGCGAGAAACACCTGCATGTGCCGCCATACCGGAAGCCAGAACGGTGACGCTTGAGAAGATCAGCACGCCCCACTGGAAGGTCTTGCCAGCAACGTACAGCATGATTTCAGGCTGTGACGCATCCGGATCTTTAAAGCGAGAGATATCCGGGAAGTACAGTTGCAGGAAGTAAGAAGCACCAATGAAGATGATGCCGCCAATCAGCGCGGTCAGGAAGATGGCACGAGGGATCACACGCTCTGCATCTTTTGTCTCTTCAGACAGAGAAGAGATACCGTCGAAGCCCAGGAACGAGAAGCACAGGATAGTCGCACCGGTAATCATCGGCACAACGTGCGCACCTTCAGACCAGAACGGACGCGTGCTGGCCAGCGTACCTGCGCCTTCACCGTGGGACACACCGTAGATGATCAGGCCAACAATGACGGAAACAATACCCATTTGCAGGATAACAATCAGGGTGTTGAAGTTCGCAACGGTCTTGATGCTGCGCAGGTTAGATATGGTCATAAAGGCCACCAGCGCAACAACGAAGATCCACGATGGTACGGAAGGCACCAGCGCTTCAAAGTAAATTTTTGCCAGCAGAATGTTGATCATCGGCATGAACAGGTAGTCCAGCAGAGATGACCAGCCCACCATAAAGCCAACCGCCGGGCTAATGGATTTCTGAGCATAGGTGTAGGCAGAGCCAGCAGACGGGAAACGGCGAACCAGTTTACCGTAGCTCAGCGCTGTAAACAGAATGGCGACCAGCGCAAAGGCGTACGCCGTTGCAACGTGACCGTCAGTAAGGCCTGATACGATACCGAATGTATCGAACAGCGTCATTGGTTGCATATAGGCAAGGCCCATCATAACAACCGGAATCAACGTAAGTGTTTTACGTAATTCCACGCGAGAGGTTTTTGGAGTTGCGTTAAGCGACATGGTTAATCTCCTTTACGGTGATAACCGCCACGTAAGCGAAAAATTGCCCCATTTTCTGTATTCCTCAGCGACAACAACTGTCGGATTTTAGTAAATATCTATCCGGTACGAAGCCCGGCCTCTTGGTTTTTAGTTTCGTTTCATACATGCAAAAAAAAATAACCGACGCCTTTTATATCATCGATTATTCATTTGTTTGCAGCGGCCGCATTTTGCCCTATTCCAGACACAAAAGGCAATACATTGAGAAGCACAACAATAATTTCTTTTCACTAACCGGTTGATTTCTCAACATCAGGTGGAGTGTAAACCATAGCGATAGCACTATTTGCTAAAATTTCGGCTCGCCACCAGGCGCTTGCAAGCCCGGCGGTTTGTTCATTCCAGCCTACCCACACAGATTCATTATTACTTTGCGCGACGACCTGTTTCTCGACCAGCGCGCCGCTTTCAATATATCGTTGCGCCAAATAACGCGGTAGATAACCGCATCCGAGCCCGCTTATTTGCAGCTCAAGCTTGGTTTTAAAATCGAATACCGTAATCGCTTCCTGGCAATCAAGCTGCTGCGAAGGCGTCGTGTATTCAGGGTGTGAGCTGTCCCCCACCACAATTGCCCTAAAACCTCTGATGGTACGCCGATTAATCGGTTCAGGCTCGTGCGCTAACGGATGATGAGGCGCAACGGCAAATACCTGCTCCAGGATGCCCAGCCGCGCAAAGCCGAAATCGCTCAGCTGAGGCGGTTCATGCAACGCGCCAACAATGATATCCGCCCTCCCCTGCGTTAACGCATCCCAGGAGCCGCCCAGCACGCCATTAATAAAGATTAACCGGGTCACGCTGTGGCGCTGATAAAATGCTTCGATAAGCGGCGTCAGAAGGGAAAAAGGAAAGGTGTCATCAACGCCTATCACCAGCTCATTTTCCCAGCCCTGATGAAGCTTGATGGCTTGTTTTTCCAGTTCACGCACTGTGTGCAGGACTTCACGCCCTTTTTCCAGCAGCATCTGGCCAGTACGGGTGAAACGCGCACGGTGCCCGGAGCGATCGAGAAGCTGGATATTCAGATCGCTTTCCAGTTTATGTACGGTGTAACTCAGCGCGGAAGGCGTTTTGTAGAGCTTCGCCGATGCAGCCGCGAAGCTCCCCTCTTTTTCCAGCGCATCCAGGATAATAAGAACATCCAGCAACGGTTTCATGTTCGCCCCCACGCGGCGTGCGACCACCCCCGCTGATGGCATTATTCCATGGGCATCACCAGCGGATCGGGATACTGATACTCAAATCCCAGTTCATGGCAAATACGATTGCCATCAATGACTTTGCCTTTACTTTCACCCTGTGCATCACCAAAAACAGGTGGTGCAAGACCCAGCTGGCGCGCCATCAGCGGATAAAATGTGCGTCGCGAAGGATGAGAGGGTGCACATATATTATAGATGTGCCCACCCTTTGGAGCCTGTAACAACAGCTCAATTGCGCCGATGACATCCTCAAGATGCACAAGATTGACGCCATGTTGCCCGTCAGGCGCCGATTTCCCGGCAAAGAAACGCCCTGGGTGACGCCCCGGCCCCACCAGCCCCGCCAGACGCAGAATATCCACCTGAGTACCGGGCAGATTATGCAACCAGTCTTCCAGCTCTTTCAGTACCCGGCCACTGGCGGTAACCGGCTGGCGCGCAGTACCCTCTTTCACGGTGCCATCGATATCACCGTATACCGATGTCGAACTGGTAAAAATAATGCGCGGAACATGGTGTGCAAGCGCGCTATCGACAATCTCTTGTACCGCCTGTAAGTAGAAGGACTCTCCGGGACCACTGCGTCTTGCCGGGAGCGTGATGACCAGCGCATCAACGCCCATTAACGCATCCAGATCGTCAGCGTCACACACCAGCTCAGGTTCCAGGCGCAGTTCGATACCATCGATACCGCACATCCGCGCCGCTTCGACCCCGTCCGCAGTGGTTTTACTCCCGGTCACTTGCCAGCCTTTCGCTGCTAATGACATTGCCAGTGGCATTCCTAGCCACCCTAAACCGACAATCGCGACCTTTTTCATGTGAATTCTCCTGACTCTCATACGTCTGTATTAAGGCTACGCCAGCCCCGCAGAACACACAATTCATAGCATCAATATGAAATGAATTAATGATCAAAAAAAGCCCTTGCATTCTGCGGTGCAAGTGGTTTAGGTTAAAAGGCATCAAGTGAATAAGCATTCATCGAGAAAATTTATGACACGCGTTCAATTTAAACACCACCATCATCACCATCATCCTGACTAGTCTTTCAGGCGATGTGTGCTGGAAGACGTTTGGATCTTCCAGTGGTGCATGAACGCAAGAAAAAGCCCCCGGAAGATCTTCTTCCGGGGGCTTTTTTTTGGACTGAATTCAGACAGGTTAAAACAGGTTAACGAGGAATAAAGAATGTTAGATAACTCACGTTTACGCATAGCTATGCAAAAATCCGGCCGTCTTAGTGATGATTCACGCGAATTGCTGGCTCGCTGCGGGATTAAAATCAACCTGCACACTCAGCGCCTGATTGCCCTGGCTGAGAATATGCCAATCGATATTCTGCGCGTACGTGATGACGATATCCCGGGCCTGGTGATGGATGGTGTGGTTGATCTTGGGATCATCGGCGAAAACGTGCTGGAAGAAGAGTTACTGACCCGCCGCGCACAGGGTGAAGACCCGCGCTACTTCACCCTGCGCCGTCTGGACTTCGGCGGTTGCCGTCTGTCTCTTGCCACCCCTGCGGATGAAGCATGGGATGGCCCGGCGGCACTGAATGGCAAACGTATTGCAACCTCTTACCCTCACCTGCTGAAGCGTTACCTGGATCAAAAAGGCGTGCAGTTCAAATCCTGTCTGCTGAACGGCTCTGTTGAAGTTGCCCCGCGCGCTGGCCTCGCTGATGCCATTTGCGACCTGGTGTCTACCGGCGCAACTCTGGAAGCAAACGGCCTGCGTGAAGTAGAAGTGATTTACCGCTCCAAAGCCTGCCTTATCCAGCGAGATGGCGAAATGGACAGCGCCAAGCAGCGGCTTATCGACAAACTGCTGACCCGTATTCAGGGTGTGATTCAGGCTCGCGAATCAAAATACATCATGATGCACGCGCCAACCGAACGCCTGGATGAAGTGATTGCCCTGCTGCCGGGTGCTGAGCGCCCAACCATTCTGCCGCTGGCGGGCGATCAGCAGCGTGTGGCAATGCACATGGTAAGCAGCGAAACCCTGTTCTGGGAAACTATGGAAAAGCTGAAGGCACTGGGCGCAAGCTCTATTCTGGTGCTGCCAATTGAGAAGATGATGGAGTAATTGCCATGAGCTTTAACACAATCATCGACTGGAATACCTGTACCGAAGAGCAACAGCGTGACCTGCTGATGCGCCCGGCGGTTTCCGCCTCCGAGAGCATCACCCGCACCGTGGCGGAGATCCTGAACAACGTAAAATCCCGCGGCGATGATGCGCTGCGCGAATACAGTGCAAAGTTCGATAAAACCGAAGTTGGCGCGCTGAAAGTCACCGAACAAGAAATTGCCGATGCCAGCAGCCGTCTGGGTGATGAAATCAAGCAGGCAATGGCCGTGGCGGTGAAAAACATCGATACCTTCCACGCCGCGCAAAAACTGCAAATCGTTGATGTGGAAACCCTGCCAGGCGTGCGCTGCCAGCAGGTAACGCGCCCGGTCGCTTCTGTCGGGCTCTATATTCCTGGCGGTTCGGCGCCGCTGTTTTCAACCGTATTAATGCTGGCCACTCCGGCGCGTATCGCCGGATGCCAGAAAGTGGTCCTCTGTTCGCCACCGCCGATTGCCGATGAAATTCTGTATGCCGCGAAGCTCTGTGGCGTGCAGGAGATCTTTAAAGTGGGCGGCGCACAGGCCATCTCTGCTCTGGCTTTCGGCACCGAATCTGTCCCGAAAGTCGACAAGATTTTTGGGCCTGGCAATGCGTATGTGACTGAAGCCAAACGCCAGGTCAGCCAGCGTCTGGACGGCGCTGCAATCGATATGCCTGCCGGTCCGTCTGAAGTGTTGGTGATTGCCGACAGCGGTGCAACCCCTGATTTTGTGGCGTCCGACCTGTTATCTCAGGCTGAGCACGGCCCTGATTCGCAGGTGATTTTGCTGACGCCGGACGCCGACATGGCCAGACGCACAGGCGAAGCCGTGGAACGTCAGCTCGCTGATTTGCCCCGTGCCGATACCGCCCGCCAGGCGCTGTCCGCCAGCCGTCTGATTGTAGCGAGCAGTATTGAGCAGTGTATTGCCATCTCTAACCAGTACGGCCCGGAGCACCTGATTATTCAGACCCGCAACGCACGTGAGCTGGTTGATGGCATCACCAGCGCGGGCTCTGTCTTCCTGGGCGACTGGTCGCCTGAATCGGCTGGTGATTACGCCTCCGGGACCAACCACGTGCTGCCCACTTATGGCTACACATCCACCTGTTCCAGCCTGGGGCTGGCGGATTTCCAGAAGCGCATGACCGTGCAGGAACTCTCCCGCGAAGGTTTTGCATCACTGGCATCCACCATTGAAACCCTGGCCGCCGCAGAACGTCTGACCGCCCACAAAAATGCCGTTACGCTGCGCGTTGCAGCCCTGAAGGAGCAAGCATGAACATCGAAGAATTAGCTCGCGAAAATGTCCGTCGACTGACTCCGTATCAGTCTGCGCGCCGCCTGGGCGGTAACGGTGATGTGTGGCTGAATGCCAACGAATTCCCGACGGCGGTGAAGTTTGAGCTGTCTCAGCAAACGCTGAACCGCTACCCGGAGTGTCAGCCAAAAGCCGTAATTGAGAACTATGCCGCCTATGCTGGCGTAAAGCCTGAGCAGGTTCTGGTCAGCCGTGGCGCCGATGAAGGCATTGAGCTACTGATCCGCGCCTTCTGCGAGCCAGGAAAAGATGCCGTCATGTACTGCCAGCCAACCTACGGCATGTACAGCGTGAGCGCGGAAACCTTCGGTGTGGCGTGTCGTAACGTGCAGGCGCTGGACGACTGGCAGTTGGATCTTGAGAATATTGCTAAAAACCTCGATGGCGTGAAAGTGGTGTTTGTGTGCAGCCCAAACAACCCGACCGGGCAGATTATCAACCCACAGGACATCCGCACGCTGCTGGAAATGACCCGTGGCAAAGCCCTGGTTGTCGCGGATGAGGCCTACATTGAGTTCTGCCCGCAGGCGTCTCTTGCTGGCTGGCTCGAAGAGTACCCGCACCTGGTTGTGCTGCGTACACTGTCGAAAGCCTTTGCTCTTGCTGGCCTGCGCTGCGGTTTTACGCTGGCCAATAAAGAAGTTATCGATCTGCTGTTGAAAGTGATTGCCCCGTATCCGTTGTCCACCCCTGTTGCGGATATCGCCGCTCAGGCACTGACACCGCAAGGGCTTGAGGCAATGCGCGGCCGCGTCGCACAAATCCTGAATGAGCGTCAGTATCTGGTCAATGCGCTAAGAGAGATAGCCTGTGTTGAACAGGTTTTCGACTCTGAAACAAATTACATCCTGGTGCGCTTTATCGCCTCCAGTGCGGTATTTAAATCCTTGTGGGATCAGGGCATTATCTTACGAGATCAAAATAAACAACCTTCACTGAGCGGCTGCCTGCGTATTACCGTGGGAACCCGTGAAGAGAGCCAGCGCGTTATTGACGCCCTGAATGCGGAGAAAGTATGAGCCAGAAGTACCTTTTCATCGATCGTGACGGCACCATTATTGCCGAGCCGCCAACCGATTTTCAGGTCGATCGTCTCGACAAACTGGCTTTTGAAGCTGAGGTCATCCCGGTATTGCTCAAACTGCAAAAAGCCGGGTTTAAGCTGGTGATGATCACCAATCAGGATGGTCTGGGCACCAGCAGCTTCCCGCAGGCGGATTTTGACGGCCCGCATAATCTGATGATGCAGATTTTGACCTCTCAGGGTGTGGAATTTGAAGAGGTGCTGATCTGCCCGCACCTTCCGGCGGATAACTGTGATTGCCGTAAGCCGAAGATAAAACTGGTAGAGCGTTACCTGACTGAAGCCGTGCTGGATAAAGCCAACAGCTATGTCATCGGCGATCGCGCCACGGACATCACTCTGGCTGAGAACATGGGTATTTCAGGCCTGCGCTACAACCGTGCCGATCTCAACTGGGCGCAGATTGGCGAACAGCTGACCAAACGCGATCGATACTCTCACGTTGAGCGTAATACCAAAGAGACGCAGATCGATGTGAAGGTGTGGCTGGATCGTGAAGGCGGCAGCAAGATCCACACCGGGGTTGGTTTCTTCGATCACATGCTGGATCAGATTGCCACCCACGGTGGGTTCCGCATGGAAATTGCGGTAAAAGGCGATCTGTACATCGACGATCACCACACCGTTGAAGACACCGGTCTGGCGCTGGGCGAAGCGCTCAAGCTGGCGCTGGGTGACAAGCGCGGTATCAACCGGTTTGGCTTTGTTCTGCCGATGGACGAGTGCCTTGCGCGCTGTGCGCTGGATATTTCCGGCCGCCCGCACCTGGAATACAAAGCCGATTTCACTTACCAGCGCGTAGGCGATCTCAGCACTGAAATGGTTGAACACTTCTTCCGTTCACTTTCCTACACCATGGGTCTGACGCTGCACCTGAAAACCAAAGGCAAGAACGACCACCACCGCGTAGAGAGCCTGTTCAAAGCCTTTGGTAGAACCCTGCGCCAGGCGATTCGTGTGGAAGGTGATGCCCTGCCCTCGTCTAAAGGAGTGTTGTAATGAACGTGGTCATTCTGGATACCGGATGCGCCAACCTGAACTCCGTGAAATCGGCGATTTCGCGCCACGGCTATGAGCCGGTGGTCAGCCGTGATCCGGACGTGGTGTTACGCGCCGACAAACTCTTTTTACCCGGCGTGGGCACGGCGCAGGCAGCGATGGATCAGATCCACGAGCGTGAGCTGGTTGACCTGATTAAAGCCTGTACCCAGCCCGTGCTGGGGATCTGCCTGGGGATGCAGCTTTTGGGTCGTCATAGCGCAGAGAACAACGGCGTCGACCTGCTGGGCATTATCGATCAGGATGTGCCGAAAATGACCGACCACGGTCTGCCACTGCCGCATATGGGCTGGAACCGTGTGTACCCGAAAGCAGGAGACAGACTGTTTCGCGGCATTGAAGACGGGGCTTATTTCTACTTTGTGCACAGCTACGCGATGCCGGTGAATCCGTACACCATTGCCCAGTGCAACTACGGCGAGCCATTTACCGCTGCGGTTCAGAAAGACAATTTCTACGGCGTGCAGTTTCACCCGGAACGCTCTGGTGCCGCAGGCGCACAGTTGCTGAAAAACTTCCTGGAGATGTGATGATTATTCCCGCATTAGATTTAATTGACGGCACGGTCGTCCGGCTCCACCAGGGTGATTACGCTCAGCAACGAGACTACGGCAATGATCCGCTGCCACGTTTGCAGGATTACGCCGCGCAGGGCGCTGAAGTGCTGCACCTGGTGGATCTCACCGGCGCGAAAGACCCGGCTAAGCGCCAGATCCCTCTGCTCAAAAAACTGGTGGCGGGCGTGAATGTGCCCGTTCAGGTGGGTGGTGGCGTGCGGACTGAAGAGGACGTAGCAGCCCTGCTTGAAGCGGGTGTGGCACGCGTTGTCGTTGGCTCTACCGCCGTAAAAGATCCCGAAATGGTCAAAGGCTGGTTCCGCCGTTTCGGTGCGGATGCGCTGGTGCTGGCGCTGGACGTGCGTATCGATGAACAGGGTAACAAACAGGTTGCCGTCAGCGGCTGGCAGGAAAACTCCGGCGTGACGCTCGAGGAGCTGGTTGATATTTATCTTCCGGTGGGCCTGAAACATGTCCTTTGCACAGATATTTCTCGTGACGGGACGCTGGCAGGCTCGAATGTTTCTTTGTACGACGAAGTCTGCGCACGTTATCCGCAGGTTGCGTTCCAGTCCTCTGGCGGCATCGGTGATTTGGCCGATATCGCCGCTCTGCGCGGTACGGGTGTTCGCGGCGTGATTGTTGGACGCGCCTTACTGGAAGGAAAATTTAGTGTGACGGAGGCGATTCAATGCTGGCAAAACGGATAATCCCTTGCCTGGACGTACGTGACGGCCAGGTGGTGAAAGGCGTGCAGTTCCGCAACCACGAAATCATTGGTGACATCGTCCCGCTGGCAAAACGTTATGCCGATGAAGGTGCAGACGAGCTGGTATTTTACGATATCACCGCCTCCAGCGATGGACGCGTTGTGGACAAAAGCTGGGTCGCGCGCGTGGCGGAAGTGATTGATATCCCCTTCTGCGTGGCGGGCGGGATCAAGTCTGCGGAAGATGCCGCCAAAATTCTCTCCTTCGGCGCGGATAAGATCTCCATCAACTCACCGGCCCTGGCCGACCCTGAGTTAATCACCCGTCTGGCTGACCGTTTTGGTGTGCAGTGTATTGTGGTAGGCATTGATACCTGGTTTGACGACGCAACGAGCAAGTATCACGTTAACCAGTATACTGGCGACGAAAGCCGTACCCGCGTAACCCAGTGGGAGACGCTGGACTGGGTGCAGGAAGTCCAGAAACGCGGCGCGGGTGAAATCGTACTCAACATGATGAACCAGGACGGCGTGCGTAACGGATACGACCTGGAGCAGTTGAAAAAAGTGCGCTCGGTGTGCCATGTGCCGCTGATTGCCTCCGGTGGCGCGGGAACCATGGAGCATTTCCTGGAAGCCTTCCGCGATGCTTCCGTAGACGGTGCGCTTGCCGCTTCCGTGTTCCATAAGCAAATTATCAATATTGGTGAGTTAAAAACGTACCTGGCAAATCAGGGCGTGGAGATAAGGGTATGTTAACAGAGCAACAACAGGCGCAACTGAACTGGGAAAAAACTGACGGATTATTGCCAGTCGTTGTACAACATGCCGTATCAGGCGAAGTCCTGATGCTGGGATATGTGAACCAGGAAGCTCTGGCTAAAACCGTCGACAGCGGTAAAGTCACGTTCTTCTCGCGCACCAAACAGCGCCTGTGGACCAAGGGTGAAACCTCGGGGCATTTCCTGAACGTGGTCAGCATTACGCCAGATTGCGATAACGACACCCTGCTTATCCTGGCAAACCCGATTGGCCCAACCTGTCATAAAGGCACCAGCAGTTGCTTTGGTGACGCGAGCCACCAGTGGTTGTTCCTGTATCAGCTTGAACAGCTGTTAGCGGAGCGCAAAACGGCGGACCCGCAAAGCTCTTATACCGCAAAACTGTATGCCAGCGGCACGAAGCGCATCGCGCAGAAAGTCGGTGAAGAAGGGGTAGAAACGGCTCTGGCGGCGACCGTAAATGACCGCGAAGAGTTGACCAACGAAGCCTCTGATTTGATGTATCACCTGCTGGTGCTACTGCAAGACCAGGATCTCGATTTAACCGCGGTGATAGAGAATCTGCGTAAACGCCACAAATAAAAAAAAGACCGGGGAAACCCGGTCTTTTTTTGTCAACTCATCAGGCTTTTGGTGTGTAGCCGCGTAACGCGTTGCGTACCAACACCACACAGGAACCGATAATCCCACCCAGCAGCACTGCCAGAATCAGCAGAATGGCTTTTTTCGGGCTGTCACGCGTCACCGGCAGATCTGGCTGCATGACATAGCGGTAAGCATGAATAGTGGACGGATCAACGTGAAGTTTCTCGATATCCAGTAAGTTCTGTTTGGTCTGGTAATACGCAGGCGAGAATACCAGTGGGCGCGTCGATTCGTGGTCAATCATCGATTGCAGCGCTTCGCTTCCCAGCAGGAACATCGTTTCCTGGGTAACATCCTGAGTTTGCTGGATCTGCGGGGTCACAACCTTCGCAGCTTGGGCGAATTTTAACGCTTCGGAAATCTGCTGAATACGCAGCTCTTTTTGCTCCTGCGCAACTTTCTGCTGGTTTCCAAGTGAGTCGTTTAGCGCTGAAATCTGCTGTGTAATGTTATCTTTCAGGTCAACGCCCAGCTCTTTTGCTGTCTGTTCATCTACCTGGCGAATATATTGATTCAGCTGCTTCTGCGCGCCCTCTGCCGTACTGCTGACATAAGTGATGACCAATGGCAGCGCTTGCCCTTTTACCGCAGGTTCGATGGATAATTTTTCAGGAACCAGCTGGTTATCAAGCGCCTGAGAAAGCGCTGAAATTGACGCGTTAAAACGACCGATAACACGTGACTGAACATCCGATAACGATGGCGCAGCATTACCATACAGAATGTTAAGCGCACCGTTGTATGTCGCGACTTGTGCAGCATCTGGCTGGGTGATAATCGCCGTGGAGGTCCATTTCTCTTTTGCGACAAAGATGTAAATAACCGCCAGAATGATGGCAACAACGACATAGGTGAATATTGTCTTTTTGCCGCGCCAAAGTTGCATTACTAAATCAAGTAAATCAAATTGCTCCGGGTCATTGCTTCTGCTGACCGCGTTATTGTTGTTATGCGTCATACAATCCTTAACAGGTAAAAAGCTCAAAAAAATATTATTTGTATAGTTTATCCTGTACTGACGATTTTTCTATAAGAATCCTATGAGTTATCTGTTCACAGGTGAAGTTTTGCTAACCTGGCACTTAGCGGTATGATGCACACCATCTTTTGCGCATAGCGCATCGCGATATTTGTTACTGAAGAGGATTGGTATGAAATTTTTGGTCACCGGAGCCGCTGGTTTTATTGGCTTTCACGTCAGCGAACGACTTCTGAAGGCGGGTCATCAGGTTGTAGGTATTGATAACCTGAACAGCTACTACGATGTGAGCCTGAAGCAAGCCCGACTGGATCTTTTGGCGTCTGAGAATTTTTCATTCCGCAAACTCGACCTCGCCGACCGTGAAGGGATGGCTGCACTCTTCGCTGAAGAGAAGTTTGACCGGGTGATTCACCTGGCCGCTCAGGCTGGCGTGCGTTATTCGCTGGAAAACCCTCATGTTTATGCAGAATCAAACCTGATTGGTCATCTGAACGTTCTGGAAGGCTGTCGCCATAACCAGGTTCAGCATTTAGTCTATGCGTCTTCGAGCTCCGTGTATGGTCTGAACAGCAAGATGCCATTCTCCACCGATGATTCAGTGGATCACCCTGTGTCTCTGTACGCAGCCACCAAGAAAGCAAATGAGCTGATGGCGCACACCTATTCGCATCTTTACGGTCTGCCAACCACCGGGCTGCGCTTCTTTACCGTTTACGGCCCATGGGGTCGCCCGGACATGGCGCTGTTTAAGTTCACTAAAGCGATGCTCGAAGGTAACAGTATCGATGTGTACAACTACGGCAAGATGAAGCGCGACTTTACCTACATCGACGATATCGTCGAAGGTATCATCCGCCTTCAGGACGTTATCCCGCAGCCAAACCCGGAATGGACAGTTGAAACGGGTTCCCCTGCGTCAAGTTCCGCGCCTTACCATATCTACAATATCGGCAACAGTGCGCCTGTTGAGCTGATGGATTACATCACCGCTCTCGAAGAAGCCCTGGGCACCGAAGCGAAGAAGAATATGATGCCTGTACAGCCTGGTGATGTGCTGGAAACCAGCGCAGACACCAAACCACTTCAGGATGTGGTTGGTTTTAAACCACAAACCTCGGTGAAAGAAGGGGTTAAGAACTTTGTGGACTGGTATCGCAATTTCTACAACGTCTAAAAACAACAATGCCCGGCAGTGCCGGGCATTTTTTTACGCGTTATCTGCAACTATTATCAGTCACTGCCGAATAGATCGCGGGTGTACACTTTATCCGCCACATCGGCCAACTCATCCGCCATACGGTTAGAGATAATCACATCCGCTTCTTTCTTAAAGGCATCCAGATCGCGAACCACACGGGAGTGGAAGAACTCATCTTCTTTCATTGCTGGCTCGTAAATCACAACCTGCACACCCTTCGCCTTGATACGTTTCATGATCCCCTGAATAGAAGAGGCGCGGAAGTTATCAGAGCCGCTCTTCATGATCAGACGGTATACGCCCACCACTTTCGGGTGACGTGCAAGGATGGAATCAGAGATGAAGTCTTTACGCGTGCGGTTGGCATCAACAATCGCTGAAATCAGGTTGTTTGGCACAGCCTGATAATTCGCCAGCAACTGTTTGGTGTCTTTCGGCAGGCAATAACCACCGTAACCAAACGACGGGTTGTTGTAGTGGTTGCCAATGCGCGGATCCAGGCAGACACCCTCGATAATCTGACGCGTATTCAGACCCAGGCTTTCTGCATAGCTGTCCAGCTCGTTGAAGTACGCAACACGCATTGCCAGATAGGTGTTCGCGAAGAGTTTAATCGCTTCGGCTTCGGTGGAATCGGTAAACAGTACCGCGATATCTTTCTTAATCGCCCCTTCCTGAAGCAGTGCAGCAAAACGCTCAGCACGCTCAGAACGCTCGCCAATCACAATACGGGACGGATGCAGGTTATCGTATAACGCCCTTCCCTCACGCAGGAACTCTGGCGAGAAGAAGACATTATCAATACCCAGCTTTTCCTTAATGGATTTGGTGAAGCCCACAGGAATGGTCGATTTAATGATCATCACCGCGTTCGGGTTGATCGCCGTAACATCTTTAATCACTGCTTCGACGCTGGAAGTGTTGAAGTAGTTGGTTTTCGGATCGTAATCGGTTGGCGTAGCGATGATGACGTAGTCCGCGTTGCGGTATGCATCTTCTTTATCCGTCGTTGCGCGGAAATTCAGAGGTTTATTGGAAAGATAATCCTGGATCTCCTTATCAACAATCGGGGAGACTTTCTGATTAAGCATATCCACTTTGGCCTGCACGATATCCAGCGCGACCACTTCGTGATTCTGCGCAATCAGAATACCGTTTGAAAGACCAACATAGCCTGTTCCGGAGATTGTTATTTTCATCGTTCAACTTCTTCAAGTATGAGTGTCAGGAAGCGCGTTCGCACCACCGCAATAAACAACTGTTGAGGTTTTTACCTCTTATGTTGATCGGCTGTCAAGGCGAATGCCTTGCTACAGGAGTGAGATAATACAGAGGTTTATTCTGCGTTGAGAGAGCCTTGTTGCACGAAGCAAGTCAACAAGGGGGCGGCGCGATAAAAAAAGCCCGGTGAATTTCACCGGGCCTGACTATCAGACTGGTTTAAATCAGATTAATCCAGCCATTCGGTGTGGAACACACCTTCTTTATCAGTGCGTTTGTAAGTATGCGCACCGAAGTAGTCACGCTGAGCCTGAATCAGGTTGGCAGGCAGAACGGCAGCACGGTAGCTGTCGTAGTACGCCACAGCGGCAGAGAAGGTTGGAACCGGGATACCGTTTTGTACCGCATAAGCCACTACGTCACGCAGTGCCTGCTGGTATTCGTCAGCAATTTTCTTGAAGTACGGTGCCAGCAGCAGGTTCGCGATACCGGCATTTTCAGCGTAGGCATCAGTGATTTTTTGCAGGAACTGCGCACGAATGATGCAGCCAGCACGGAAGATCTTCGCGATTTCGCCGTAGTTCAGATCCCAGTTGTTTTCGTCAGACGCTGCGCGCAGCTGAGAGAAACCTTGCGCGTAGGAGACGATTTTACCCAGGTACAGCGCACGACGAACTTTCTCGATGAACTCGGCTTTTTCGCCTGCTGGTTTAGCCTGCGGACCAGACAGTACTTTAGAAGCCGCAACGCGCTGCTCTTTCAGAGAAGAGATGTAGCGTGCAAATACGGATTCGGTAATCAGAGACAGTGGTTCACCCAGGTCCAGAGAGCTCTGGCTGGTCCATTTACCGGTGCCTTTGTTCGCTGCTTCATCCAGAATCACATCAACCAGGTATTTACCTTCTTCATCTTTCTTGGTGAAGATATCTTTGGTAATGTCGATCAGGTAGCTGTTCAGCTCACCTTTGTTCCAGTCGGTGAAGGTCTCAGCCAGCTCTTCGTTAGACAGGTTCAGGCCGCCTTTCAGCAGGGAATATGCTTCTGCAATCAGCTGCATATCGCCGTATTCGATACCGTTGTGCACCATCTTCACATAGTGACCCGCACCGTCCGGACCGATATAGGTCACGCACGGCTCACCATCTTCAGCGATAGCCGCGATTTTGGTCAGAATTGGGGCAACCAGTTCGTAAGCTTCTTTCTGGCCGCCAGGCATGATAGATGGGCCTTTCAGCGCGCCTTCTTCACCACCGGAAACACCGGTACCGATGAAGTTAAAGCCTTCAGCAGACAGTTCACGATTACGACGAATGGTGTCCTGGAAGAAGGTGTTACCGCCATCAATAATGATGTCGCCCTTTTCCAGATATGGCTTCAGGGAATCGATGGCTGCGTCTGTGCCAGCGCCCGCTTTAACCATTAACAGGATACGACGAGGCGTTTCCAGCGATTCAACGAACTCCTGAACCGTGTAGAACGGAACCAGTTTCTTGCCTGGGTTTTCGGCAATCACTTCTTCGGTCTTTTCACGGGAGCGGTTGAAAACGGACACGGTATAACCACGGCTTTCGATGTTGAGCGCCAGGTTGCGCCCCATCACTGCCATACCGACAACGCCGATCTGTTGCTTGGACATTACATACTCCTGTCTTGGGGATAATCACTGCGGTGCGATGCAGTTTGAATGTGTCTATGATGTTAACTCAAGCCTGTTACTTATGGATAGCCTTTGGTGCGCTAACGCTATCAACAGAAGAAAATGGGGCAAATAAGTGAGCAGGTAGGTATTACTCTTTAATCAACATTGCCAGATATTGACCATATGACGTCTTCTTGAGTTTTTCCGCCTGAACAGCGATGTCATCTGCCGTCAGCCATTTCTTACGAAATGCAATTTCTTCAAGACAAGCCACCTTCATTCCCTGGCGCTTTTCAATGGTGTGAATGTACTGGGAGGCTTCAATAAGGCTATCGTGATTCCCGGTGTCAAGCCATGCGAATCCGCGCCCAAGAAGCCCCACTTCCAGCTCTCCGCGTTCGAGGTACATCTGATTAAGAGTCGTGATTTCCAGCTCACCCCGGGCAGAAGGTTTCACCTCTTTCGCCATATCTAGCACGTTATTATCGTAGAAATAGAGACCCGTTACAGCCCAGTTCGACTTAGGCTTCAGTGGTTTTTCTTCAATGGAGATTGCTTTGTAGTGCTCATCAAACTCCACCACGCCAAAACGTTCTGGATCCTGTACCTGATACCCAAATACCGTAGCCCCTTTGGTTTTGCTGGCTGCATCTTCCAGCTTCTTACTGAACCCGTGGCCAAAGAAAATATTGTCACCCAGCACCAGGGCGCACGTGTCGTTGCCGACAAACTTCTCACCGATGATAAACGCCTGAGCAAGGCCGTCCGGGGAGGGTTGCACTGCATAGGTGAAATTCACGCCAAACTGGGAGCCGTCTTTCATCAAACGTTGAAAAGCGGGCATATCTTCTGGCGTGGTGATGATTAAAATATCGCGGATCCCGGCCAACATCAGGACCGACACGGGATAGAAAATCATCGGTTTGTCGTAAATCGGGAGCAACTGTTTCGACACACCTTGTGTGATTGGATACAGACGGGTTCCTGACCCACCCGCTAATACAATTCCTTTCATCGCGCTATACCTCGATTATTTGCTCAGACCAAGACGCTCGCCAGCATAGGAGCCATCAAGCACCCGCTGCCACCAACCTTCGTGGGTGAGATACCAGTTGATCGTTTTCTCTATGCCACTTTCGAACGTTTCCAGCGGCACCCATCCGAGTTCGCGCTTAATTTTGCTGGCATCAATGGCGTAGCGAAGATCGTGTCCTGGACGGTCGGCCACAAAGGTAATCAGCTCTGCGAAACTGAGAATATTCGCGGGCTTTTTATCAATAATTTTATCGAGAATGGCGCAAATGGTTTTCACCACGTCGATGTTTTTGCGCTCGTTGTGACCACCAATACAGTATGTCTCCCCCTCTTTGCCTTCGGTTGCGACTTTGTAAAGTGCACGGGCATGATCCTCGACATACAACCAATCGCGGACCTGTTCACCATTGCCATACACCGGCAGAGGCTTACCCGCCAGCGCATTAAGGATGATCAAGGGGATCAGTTTTTCAGGGAAATGATACGGGCCATAGTTATTGGAACAGTTGGTGATCACCACTGGCAAACCATAGGTACGATTCCATGCACGCACTAAATGGTCGCTTCCTGCTTTCGATGCGGAATATGGACTGCTCGGTGCATAAGCCGTTTGCTCAGTGAACAGGCCTTCAGCATCATGCAGATCGCCAAATACTTCATCAGTTGAAATATGGTGGAAACGGAAAGAGTCTTTCTGTTTACCGTCCAGTGATGCGTAATGGTTACGCGCCGCTTCAAGCAGCGTAAAAGTGCCAATCACGTTGGTCTGGATAAAAGCTGCCGGGCCATCAATAGAGCGATCGACATGACTTTCTGCGGCCAGATGCATGATGATATCAGGCTGGAACTCACTGAAAAGTGTGCCAATACCTTTAGCATCGGTGATGTCCGTACGCGAAAATGAATAACGAGGATTATTTTCTACGGATGCCAGGGACTCAAGGTTGCCAGCGTAGGTTAAGCAATCTACGACACGTACCGAATCCTGAGTATTGTTAATAATATGACGAACAACGGCGGACCCAATAAATCCTGCGCCACCTGTTACGAGTATTTTCATATTTCATTCACTTTCAGTCATTTAATCAAAGGAGACTCAGGCGCAAACGCAAGCAACCCTGGGTTGCTCGCCCTACCCGCAACGTCCCCTTCAAAAAGGGCGCGGTGACTGGCTGATATCAAAATCAGCCCTGTTAACGGTGGATTGCGCTGTAAATTAATAAGCCCCTTTTCTGAACAGAACCACGTTTACGGTTTTGAATAAGATGACGATATCATTCCACAATGACCAGTTTTTCACGTACCAGGAGTCGAAGTACACGCGAGTGGTGTAATCAACATCGTTACGCCCACTTACCTGCCATAGCCCGGTCATCCCCGGCTTCACCATCAGGTAGTAGTCAACATCATCAGCATAGCGTTCAAGCTCTTCGTGAATAACCGGACGCGGGCCAACCAGGCTCATCTCACCTTTGAGCACATTAAATAGCTGTGGTAATTCATCGAGGCTTGTTTTACGAATAAAGCGGCCGATAGCCGTTATGCGTGGGTCATCCTTGAGTTTGAAATCTTTTTCCCACTCGGCCCTGGCTTCAGCATCGCTTTCAAGCAGCTTCTCGAGTATCTCTTTAGAGTTGATATCCATTGAGCGGAATTTGTAGCAATCAAATTTCTTACCACGACGGCCAATCCTGGTATGGGCGTAGATTGCCGGGCCGCCATCACGAGAAACTTTGTACCAGAGGTAGACAAACAGTGGCGATGAAACAAGAAGAATACCTAACGTACAGACGATATCGAAGGTTCGTTTGATAAAACGCGAGGTCGCTTTAGAGAGGTTATTATGAACCTGCAACAGTAATACTTCATGGCTAAAGATGAAGGACATACTGGTACCGTAAAGCGGGAATCCTCGCAGCGAAGGAATGATAATAACGTTACGGCATTTATGTTTGGCTAAGAAGCGTAACCAGTTTTCAAATTTATCTTTTTCATCAAAATCGCAAGCGACAACGAACTGGGTCGAAAAAGCATTGTACTGGGTGAGAAGAGTGGCTTCATCTTTAATAACTGGGCACTCTTCCATCATATCTGCCGTTGCATCAAAATCGCAAAACGCATCGATTTTAAAGCCAGAGACTTCATGGCTTTGCAAGGCATAATAGGCTTCCCGGGCGTTACGCCCTGCACCTAATATCACGGTACGTTTTTTCCAGTAGCCCAGTTTATCCAACAGAACTTTGGTTATTTCCCGTGATACTGGCACCATAATGATGGCATACATCCAGCAATAGGCCCAGATATAGCGTGAGAAGTGCCACTTGGAGAACGCAACCAGCGCCAGGTCAAAAACTGAAAAAATGACAATGGTACGCAGTGTTTCTTTCAACTCAGACCAGAAAGGTTTTTTCTGCGCATAATGACGCAGACGAACACCAAACCAAAAGACGCATAACGCAGTCAGGATCAGATGCGACAGCAGTCGGACATCAATCTGACGAATTGGCATAAAAGTATTTAAATCGCCAATAAAAAACATGATAGTTAAAAAAGACAGGCCTAACGAAATATTAAGCCAGAAAAAATCGGACACAATTAATGCTGCCCGACATATAAACTCTCTCTTTTGATCTTTAAATACGCTACTTTTCATTATTCATTCCCTGGCATAAATCATCTGATTTATGCCCGTGGTCATTATTTCTCGGGGTGAGTATAGCCGTTCTGCACTCTGGCAGCCTGGGTGTTAATCAATGACTCAGAGTATTGAGCCCAGGCATTATCAACATAACTGCTAATCTCATCACGAAAACGTTGCTCAGAGAAGCTCAACGCATGTTCGCGGCAATCTTCCGGCTTAATTTCACTCGCGTATTTCTCAAAAGTATTCACAGCGTCGCAAATGGACTCCGCCGTTTGTTCGAAGAAGAACAGACCCGTTGGTTTTTCGCTACCAAGTGGCTTAACGGTTTCAAGGCATCCGCCTTTGCCATAGGTGATAACAGGTGTGCCACTTGCCTGCGCCTCGACAGGAGAGATACCAAAGTCTTCTTCCGCAGCAAAGACATACGCCTTTGCACGCTTCATGTAGTCCACCAGCGCCGCGTCATCCTGATAACCCAGTAAGGTGATATTGCTGGTTGCCAGTTGCTTAATCTTGTCCATTTCTGAACCATCGCCGATAACGATGAGTTTTTTATCCGGCATTTTGGCAAACGCGCTGACGATAAGATCGACACGCTTATAAGGAACCATACGACATGCGGCCAGATAAAAGTCTTCTTTGCTGTCGCTGAACTCAAACTTATCCGTATTCACTGGCGGATAAATAACGTCCGCTTGTCTGCCATAAACTTTATTGATACGGCGGGCAATAAACTGCGAGTTACCAATGAAATGGTTAACACCCGCGGCTGTACGGTAGTCCCAGATACGGATTTTGTGCAGCAGATACTTAGCAAGCCAACCCTTAAGGCCTTTGTTTAAGCCTGATTCACGCAGATACTGATGCTGGAAATCCCACGCATAGCGGATTGGTGAGTGAACATAAGAAACATGGATCTGGTCCGGCCCCGTGATCACCCCTTTAGACACCGCATGACTACTTGAAATCACCACATCATAAGCGGACATATCAAGTTGTTCGATTGCCAGCGGCATCAATGGCAGGTAGGACTGGAATTTTTTAGCGGCAAAAGGTAAACGCTGGATGAAGGTCGTCGCGACTTTTTTATTATTCAGAAAATGTCTGTCTTTTGGTTTTAAAAAATCACATACGGCAAATACATCCGCTTCTGGATAGCAACGCAGAATTTGCTCAACTACTTTTTCAGAACCGGCATAGGAACTGAACCACTCATGAACGATTGCTACTTTCATTACGCTTCTCATCAATTAACTTAAACATTTTTTCAGTACGTGACTGGTAAGTATACTGCTGCGCAAGTTCCTGGCATTTCTCAACAGAAATCCTGTTCCCTGACGTAATATCTTCCAGTGCTGAAATAAAATCTGTTGGCGTGTGAGCGATACGAACATAGTCTTTAAAGTCACATAATGACGCTAAGTCCACACTCACAACGGCCTTCCCCGCAGCCAGATATTCAAAGAACTTCATTGGGAACATCGAGGCGGTGTATTCATTCAAATTGTTCGGCAACAACGTTGCCGTGAACCCTTTCAAATACCCCGGTAACTGCTGGTACGATCGTGGGCCAATCAGATGAATATTCTTATGACGGGTTAACTGAGTCGCATCGGTATTCGGGTCACCCTCGCCGACGTCGCCGATCATCACGATAGACCATTCCGGATGCGCCTTCGCTATCTCTTCCAGCAGCGAGAAATTAACTTTATAGCCACTGATTGCACCGATGAAACCAATTCTTGGCTCCGGGATCTGGCTCAGGTCTGCGGGTACAGGCAAATTCTCGTCAAGCGCGGTAGAAAAGTGGTTATAGTCGGCCACATTCGAAAAGTAATAAACCTCATCGCTCCATTTCTGCCTTGATTTTAGCAGCGTCAGGGAAGTCACGAAGGTGATATCTGCGCGACGTACCAGCTCTTCTTCCGCATCCTGGAGGATATCTACCGGCATTCCCGGCTGCGCTTTAATTTCATCCACGCAATGATAGACAACGTAACCAAAATCACTCGGCTCAAGAAAACGGGTGGTCAGCGGGTTATAGGTCCAAAGCGTTTCATCTTTGAACTTCAATCGCCAGCACCAGAACTTGAGCGCACTGCTGAGGATCAACTTGTTGAGCTTACGGACAAACGCATAATTATTGAACGGGATCGATATTGGCGACCAGACCCAGATGTTGTCACGTACCTGACGAGGAGCTTTAATCGCTTTTAATACGCGACGGAAGATACGCGAGAGATCTTTCTTGTTCACGCTTGGGCGGCGCAGCCCCAAAGATTCAATATACAGCACGCGATGCCCGCGGTTTGCCAGCTCTACAGCAACATGCTGTTTGTTTGTCCAGAAAGGGTTGTCCCAGTCTGCTGTTGATAAGACGACGATGTCGTTTATGTCTGTAGTATTTTTCATAAGATTAATATGTTATCTCAGTCCCTTTTTGATGAAAATCCCTTTAATACCCTCGCGGTACATGGGGAACAACATTGCCCATAACAGACTAAACACCACAAATAATGTGCCATTCACCAGCAATCTGACCATCACATTACCAGGTTCAGTAATGACGTTTTCTAAAGCCAGGAGCAACAATGTGTATATCATCAGCCCAGGCACAATCTTCAATGCGGCAGGGATCAGGTCTTTCGCAATTTTAAGATACCAGGCACTGCATACGAACATGACCAGTCCATAAATAGAGTTACCGATCCCCAGACCAAATGCGCCCCAAATCTTGTATGTAGCCAGGTTAACCAGTGCGTTACTCAACAGTGCCACGATCATCACAATCAGGACCTGCTTATTATTAAGATGGGCGCTGAGTGCTTTAATGAAAATGTAACCGATAACCTGCGCCCAGAGTCCGATACACATCCCCTGGATGATGTCAGTTGTGACGGTCACAGAGTGTTCATTAAACTGACCGCGCATAAAGAGCAACTCAACAATATCCCTGGCATACATAAAGATGAAAAAGGACATATTCATCGAAAGCAGTGCCAGCCAGTTATATATCGTGGTTACTTTCTCACGGACAACTTCAGTGGATTGCGAGGACCAGACAGGTAAACCCGCAAAAGCAATAGGTACCGAAAGGATGAAGGTGACGGTGTCGGTAATAAAGCGGGCATAATCCAGACCGGATACCACATCAATACTGAGTAACGACGCCAGCGCCCTTTCGAGCGTGATGTTTCCCTGAAGAATCAGGGGCAGCAACAGCAATGGGCGTAATGTTATCCAGAAGCTATTCATCACCTGCTTAACTTCCGCCATCTCAAAACGTTCCGGCAGGTTAAGAATGTTGCCTTTTTTGGCTCTCATCACCGCCCAGAAGCTAAAGACGATGTAACTGCCTGTAAAACCCCACGCCAACAACAAATAATTATTATAGTAATAGGCGGCAACAACACCTAACAGCATCCCCACGTTCTGAATAGAGGCACGCATGGACATGGGTTTATAGTCCCCATGCGCCATTGATATGTAGTTTATCAAGCCAGAACAGAGATAGAATGGGCAGCAAATCGCCATTATCTTGAACAGCTCATTAGTCATTTCACGGGCATTACCATTAATACCCGGCGCCATAATACCGACCCAATAATCAGACAAGAAGAACAGAACAAAAAATAGCAGCAGCGAAATCACAGCAAAGAACATAAACATGCACAACTTGAACGTTGAAGCACGAAACTCGTTTTCTGTGAGATATTTTTTATATAACGGAATAAATGCTGAATTCAGGCTATCGCTTGTCATGAAGTTGATGGGTACTAAGGTGCCGGTCTGGGCAATTCGGTAGGCCCCGTTGATATCACCTGTACCAAAAAATTTCGCCATCAAAACTTCTCGCACCAACCCAAGAACTTTTGAGAGCATATTTCCGCCAAGTAACTGGCTAATAGCTTTTTTCATTTAGAGATTCTTTGAAATAATGAAATATATTCACCCACGGCGTAACTCAGTGTGTTTTTAACGGGAATATATGATTCTCTTTCCATGTTGCTAACCGTATCAATATAAGCAAGCACTTGTCCTGTAGGAATTTCATTCGGATTACATTTGAAAATCTTTTCACCTGCGGTAAATGTAAGATGTTCAGAGATAATTAATGGCAATCCTGCACTCATGGCTTCAAGCACGTTTAAGGGTAACCCTTCCACTCTTTTCGTCAGGAACAAAAAGAGATCGGCACACTGCATGAGAGTGGCTAATTCATTTCTGGTTTTCGCGCCCATAAACAGCACGTCCTGGCTCAATGCAAGCTCGTCAACCTTCTTCCGCAGCTGCGGTTCATAGGGGCCATTACCGCAAACTAGCAGTTTTGCATCAGGCTTGAGTTTTTTGACCTGTGCAAACAGCTCAATGTTTTTATCCACCCCTTTTTGCTCATGCAAACGTGAAGCAGACAAAAATACCAGCGCATCAGGCGCGATGCCCAGTTGCTCCCGCAAGGCGACTTTTTGCGAAATCGCATCGGAGAAAAGCTGTTCATCAATGCCATTCTCAATCTTCGCCACCTTGTTCTTATCACAGATAAGACGAGTCGGGAAATTCGTTAAATCAGCCCGGACAGCTTCCCCCACCGCCACAACCCAGTCGAAGTGGGAATAATGCATAGCATCTAAGTAAAAACCGTGTACGTTTTTTACACTGGACAGGATTTTTTTAATCTGCCGGGTTTTCAGTTTGGAAACGAATTCCCCGACCGACGTCCCGTGCGCCTGCATAATAAACTTCGCTTCAGGAAACAGCTTTTTATACTTTAGCGTACTAAACGCGCCGGCACTGATGCTTATCACCGCGCGGACATTTTCTTTATTGCTCCAGCACTCTGCTAACTTCTCTGTTTCAGACCACCATCCTTTCGAATACGCAGCCCTCGGGATATTTTTAATCTTAATGATTTCAGGAAGATGCTCTGAAGCAGGAACCTCTGCATCAAAATCTGTCGTGATAACCTTAACATCGAACCCTTTTATCTGTAGTTGCAAAGCAAGATCCCATGCCACGACTTCCATGCCACCAAGATGGTGGAACGGAAGGGAGCGCGCGAAAATAATAACTTCTTCAGCCATGAATCAGTTCCTGATAAATTTTTCTAACTTTAAGGTTTACGTCGATAAATTGAATTTTTCGCTGATAAAGTTACGTGCATTCCTGCCCATTTCAGCGCGTTTTTGTTCGTCATTAAGCAGGAATGATATTCTGTCGGCCAACTGCATATCATCACGTTCAGTGACCAAAAAAGCCGGGTTGCTCATCGATGATGGCTTCTGAGATACTGCCATGACGGATACCAATCACCGGCACGCCCGTTACTGCTGCTTCCAGCAGCACCATTCCCAGGCCTTCTGCATCCCCAGTTTTGGCCAGTATGCTGGTTTTAGCCATCCATGCAATAACATCTTTGTGTGGCAAAACGCCAATGAAGATGGCGTTTTGCTCAAGGATTAATGGCGCTAATTAAAACGGCAGCTTTTTTTCAACCAGGCTCGCCACATGCCGGATAATACCCTGATCGTCTTCTCTTTCGCGAGGTTGGTATTTATCAACATCAATACCGATATCGTGCTGGACATATCTTATGTTCAGGGAAGCCGTGGCTCAGGGCTTACTGGGCGATGACATTGGAAACACTGATAAATTTATCGCCCTGGTTTTTAACTTTTTGCTGACGAATTATGCAGTTCCCAGCATTCATTTAATACACAGGCAATCGCGCCCTCAGTTTTTTACCGATGACGTGCCTGCCGACATAGCACTTTTCAAAGTGCTGAGGAGCCTCAGCCTGCTGCTGAATGAAAACCGCTGAACCTTTAAATAGTTGGCCCCTGAAAATACCGACCATTTTCATTCTTATCTCTTATTTTTCGAGTTATCTGTACGTTACCTGCCATACATAACCCCAGCATGACGGCTAATACCATCATCTGATGCGGTTCACCAATCAGGCCAAAGTTTTCGCCAAAACCATGCGCAAACAACCAGGAGAGCACCATTAATAACGCGAAACCAATATTTTTCTGTTCTGCGCTGGCGTTTTTGATTGCGCGTAATGCAATACCAATGCTGCCCAGAATAAAAGCTATTCCCATAATAGAGGCAATCACCCCGGACTTTGACCAGAGATAGATCAAGGTGTTGTGCGGTGGAAGGAAATAGTCACTGTGCTGACTGTAATCCACTTCCCAGCCGCCGAAACCTTGCCCCATCAACGGGTTGTTTAAGAATGCATTGAACGCGTAATTCCAGATTTGATAGCGCGCTTCAGCTGTGTCGGTTGACTCCTGCAAGAAGCCGCTCTGCTCAACAACGCTGAAAATAACGCTAATAGCAATCAAAATAATGGCAAAAGAGGCTCCAACCGAGCCGACAACCACCTTTGTCGAACGTTGTAATTTCAGGTAGAAAATAAAAGCTGGGATCAGCACGGCAAAGAGCACACCCGCTTTTGACCCGGTAAAGAAGACGGTCAACCACAGCAGAATCGCCATAAGCAGCGTTATTTTGGACTTCAACGCTTTATAAATACCCCATGCCATAAAGGATGAAATACCCGCATAACATGCCGCAGCGTTGGCATTGACAAACAGTACACCGCCCGCTTTTACCGGATCGTAGAAATTATTCCTGACCCCATCCAGTAATCCCTGAAGCGTGTTCATTCCCATGGTAAATTTACTTACCGGAGAAAGAACTATCGCCAGTTCCAGCGATTCATTCAACCTGAATATGATGACGGTAATTGCCTGTAAGCAAATAAAAAATATCATCACATTGATGGTTTTATAAAGCGCTATCCGGTCTTTTAATGCCAGTACATAGATGGCATTGGAAATCACGATAAACTCAGTCAGGTAAGCAATATCGCGAATGCCCATCGATTTTTCAACCGACCACGCAAGACTCAAGGTACTAATACAAATCAGCCCCAGAAGCGCGATGTTCGTCGGTTTGGCTAAGAACCGGTTTGCATTAATTATCAACTCGGGCAAAAGCAGTGCAGGGAGCAAAAACGCAAGCGGGACATCTGCCCCACCCAGTTGCACCAGATATAACTGTGGAACGCTACACACCAGCACCATCAACAGCCTGATGTGTAAGGGAAGCGCGAGGAAAATAAAAAAGAAAATTAAACCTAACGCTGCTAATAACACTTCTATCATTACTATTTTCCCACGCGATTAAGCACTCTAATAATTTAGCTATTTATCAGCCCTAACAGCTCATCTCGTTTTGTTTCCATCAAATCCCAGTTGGCATCCGTTTCAACATTAAGGCGCAGCAGCGGTTCTGTGTTAGACGTACGGATGTTGAAACGCCAGTCGGGGAACGACATGCTCAGACCATCCGTATAATCAATATCAATGGCCTGTGATGAATAACGAGCCTCAATATCTGCGATTAGCGCTGTGGCATTTGCCACTTTACGGTTGATTTCACCCGAAACAGGGAATCTGGCAATACGAGATTTCACCAGCGAGCCCAGTGAAGAACCAGAAGTTAAAACAAGCTCAGCGACCAGAAGCCACGGGATCATTCCACTGTCGCAGTAGGCAAACTCCCGGAAGTAATGGTGGGCACTCATTTCACCACCGTAAACCGCGTTCTCTGAACGCATACGCTCTTTGATAAATGCATGTCCGGTTTTAGACATCACAGGGATACCACCCGCCGTCTCAACAATATCAACAGTGTTCCATGTGAGTCGCGGGTCGTGGATGATTTTCGCGCCAGGCTCCTTATTCAGGAACGCTTCCGCTAAGAGCCCGACAATATAGTAGCCCTCGATGAAATTTGCTTTTTCATCGAAGAGGAAACAGCGGTCAAAATCACCGTCAAACGCGATACCCATATCCGCCTGAGTGGCTAATACAGCATTTGCCGTATCCTGGCGCGCTTCAGGTAACAGGGGGTTAGGAATGCCGTGCGGGAACGTACCATCCGGGTCGTTATGAACTTTATTGAATTCAACCGGCAAACCTGCCGTTTTGAAGCGTCGTTCAATTTCGTCAATGACGTGTCCCGCAGCACCATTCCCGGAGTTAATGACCAGCGTCATTGGCGAGATACGGAAATTATCGAGATTCACATAGCCCAGCAGATGATCAACATACTCATTCAGAATAGTGACTTTCCTGTAGCTCCCTTTGCTTTCATAGGGGGTAAAGTCGTTGGCTTCCGCCAGGCGCTGAATGTCTCTTAAACCGGTGTCACCGCTGATTGGACGGGCGCCGCTGCGAACCAGCTTCATCCCGTTATAGTTGATGGGGTTGTGGCTGGCGGTCACTTCAATTCCGCCATCGACGTTCAAATGGAAGGTGGCAAAATAAATCTCTTCTGTTCCGGAAAGCCCGATATCAAGGACATCACAACCGCCATCCATCAGCCCTTCTGCCAGCGCCATCTTTAATGACTCGCTGGTCAGACGCACATCGCCGCCCACGACAACCTGTTTTGGTCCCAGACACTGTGCATAAGCGCGGCCAATACGCCAGGCGATATCTTCATTAAGCTCTTCACCTAATTTCCCACGGATATCATAGGCTTTAAAACAGGTTAACTTGTTATTATTTTTATCGTCCATTACGAAATCCTTAGTACGTCATCTTCGCCCAAATAACTACCAAACTGAATTTCCAGAATCTCCAGATTTATTTTTCCAGGATTCGACAGCTTATGTTTTTTACCAACTGGAATGGTCGTTGACTCATTTTCAGTGAGATAAATTTCATTACCTTCAACGCCAATCAATGCCGTCCCGGTCAGGACAACCCAGTGCTCAATACGATGATGATGCAACTGAAGAGAGAGCTCACCGCCAGGAATAATGGTTACGCGATTCACTTTATATCGAGCATCACGCACCAGGGTTTCGACATGGCCCCACGGCATATAGCGCGTAGTATGTTCACGGCATTCGCTTCGCGCATTCGCTTTAAGGTGTTCTACGACAACTTTAACGTCCTGGACATTATCTTTATGGGATACCAGAAGCGCGTCTTTGGTATTAACGATAATCAGGTCATCGACCCCTAACGCCGCCGTCAGTTTACCTTCGCTGCGAATATAGCAATCACGCGTTTTATGGGTAAAGACATCACCAATCAGCGCATTACCCTGCGCATCATGGGCAGAGGTTTCCCACAGAGCGGACCACGAACCCACGTCATTCCAGCCAGCATCCATTGCCGTCACAATACCTAATTCGGTATGTTCCATCACAGCGTAATCGATTGAATCTGAAGGGCAGCAGTTGAAAATCTCTTTATCGAGTTTAATAAAGTCGAGATCGTTGACAGGCTGCTGCATGGCATTTTTGCAGGCATCGAGGATCGACGGGCAAAACTTCGCCACTTCGTTCAGATAAGCAGAAGCGCGGAACATGAACATGCCGCTGTTCCACAAGTACTCTTTGCTTTCGAGGTAAGAAACCGCGGTTGCCTGATCGGGTTTTTCAACAAATCGCTTAATTTTCCAGGCCGTTGAATTCCCCGCGTGCTGTACTTCGCCGCGCTGAATATAGCCATAGCCGGTTTCTGGTTGCGTTGGCACGATGCCAAACGTAACCAGTTTTCCGTCTTCGGCGAAAGGAATTGCGTCGGTAATAACCGAATGGAATGCCGTGTTATCGGCGATGAGGTGGTCGGCTGCCAGAATTAACATCACAGGGTCCTCCCCTGTTTCCAGCGCATGTAAGGCAGCCAGAGTGATAGCCGGAGCAGTATTACGACCAACAGGTTCAAGGATGATGTTGCCGGCCAGTTTGTGCATTTGCCTTAACTGTTCCGCCACCAGAAAACGGTGATCTTCGTTACAGATGACAATCGGATCTGCCACGTCCAGCCCATTCAGACGCGAGATCGTGTTTTGCAGCATTGACCCCCCCTGATGGAATGAAAGGAATTGCTTGGGCTGCAACTCTCGAGACATCGGCCAAAGTCGACTCCCTGTTCCTCCTGCGATCACCACTGGAAGTAACATCCTGCTTCTCCTGCTTTGCTCAATACGGGTTTGTGTGTAAAAAAGGCACGCTACCGCCCCTGGCTTACGCTACCAGAAGCAATATTCGAAATTGATATTTCCCGGACTGCATGTGTCGTTCAGTTGCAGGCGAGATTAGCAATAAGGTATTTGGCAGCGTTTATGCCAAAATCTAAAATCGGGTTTGTATGCTTTATATAAGACAAAAGACCACACTGAAATTTCAGGGTAGTCTCCTGTTTTACTACGCCATCAAAACGGTCGTTTACTCATAGGTTTCTAACAGCTTCTTAATGCTCTCGCGGAACTTCTGCCCTTCTTTCAGGTTGCGCATTCCGTAGTTCACAAACGCCTGCATGTAACCCATTTTCTTACCGCAGTCGTAGCTGTCGCCGGTCATCAGCATGGCGTCAACGGACTGTTTCTTCGCCAGCTCTGCAATGGCGTCAGTCAGTTGAACACGATCCCATGCGCCAGGAGTCGTCTTCTCGAGCTCGGCCCAGATATCAGCGTTCAGAACATAACGGCCAACGGCCATCAGATCGGAATCCAGCGTCTGTGGTTGATCCGGTTTTTCGATGAACTCAACGATGCGGCTCACCTGACCTTCAGAATCCAGGGACTCTTTAGTCTGGATGACGGAGTATTCGGACAGATCGCCCTTCATGCGCTTAGCCAGAACCTGGCTGCGGCCGGTTTCATTGAAACGGGCAACCATAGCGGCGAGGTTGTAACGCAGCGGATCGGCGGTTGCGTTGTCCAGAATGATGTCTGGCAGCACAACAATAAATGGATTGTCACCCACGACAGGACGTGCACAAAGAATGGAGTGCCCCAGGCCCAGTGGCTGCGCCTGACGCACGTTCATGATGGTCACGCCAGGAGGACAGATGGACTGAACTTCGGCCAGCAGCTGGCGCTTAACACGCTGCTCAAGCAGCGCTTCGAGTTCATAAGAGGTGTCGAAGTGGTTTTCTACGGCATTCTTGGATGAGTGCGTCACCAGAACGATTTCTTTGATCCCTGCGGCAACAATTTCGTCAACGATGTACTGAATCATTGGCTTATCAACGATTGGCAGCATCTCTTTAGGAATTGCCTTCGTGGCTGGCAGCATGTGCATACCCAGGCCCGCCACCGGAATGACTGCTTTCAAATTAATCATTATTTCTTCCACCTTAAAATGGTTGACGAATTATAGCTCTTTAACCTGTTTTCGCCAGCATGATTTACCATAACCTTCAGGTGATATTACGCTTTACCATCACAAATTACAGTAGTTGCATTCTGAATCACGCGTGGATTCATACCAGGAATTATCGCAAAATAGCAAAATCCGGGTTAACCGTGCGGCAGTCTAAAATTTAGCCGATCCGTATTCACGATTTGCTGATCAACCCGGTCAATATCTACCGAACTTTGCCCCTTCTCATTTACTGCCTTGATGTTTGCCAGAGACAACAACGTCTCTTCTTTGGCCATAAATTTGCCGCGGACATCCTTGCGGAGATCAAAGTTCATCTTCAGTGCCGGACCGATGGTGGACTCTTGCATCACATTGATATTGCGTAAGAAAAGATGTTGAGGTTTATTGTGAAGTTCGAGGGTGGCGCGCGTCATGTTGACGTTGGTGATGGCGACAAAAGAGGTGGCATTGCCGGATGATATCTGGATACCGCGCAACTTATAATCAAGCTGCCTATTATCCAGGCTAATATCATTGATTTTAAAGTTCTGCGGTATCGAAAGATAATCTCCCTTAATTACCCCATAGCCAATTAACATGCCAGCGCTATTGACCATATCAATATTATCAATAACAAAGTTATCGCAGCCGTAAATAGCTACCGTGGCATTATCGATCCCCGCTTTTTTACTGAAATCAGGGGTGATATTTTTGGCTTTTACATTACGAATAATAAAGTGTTTGCCGTTTTCCACATGGACTAATTGCCTGCAATTGCTGCCGGTAATATTCGCTACCACGAAATTCTTCACCGCCTGCTTTTCAGGATAATCATTGTCATAGGTGCTTCCGGCAAGACCGATGCCGATGCCCCAGTTGATCTTGCCGTTGGTACAGTTGATGTTATCGATAACATGGTCAGAGATCAGGATATCCTGGTCGTTAATGGCCACGTTCCATTCGATGGCATCCCCCTGTAAATGACTAAAACGGCTGTTGGTTATGCGCGCGCCTGCCACCTGATTATGAAATCCCTGGCGCAGGATAGCGTAATTCGCCTGCGTCACAGTAATGTCATCAATAATAAGGTTACGCATAATTTGTGGCTTTTTACCCCCAATATAAATCTGGGTAACGGGGCCAAAACCACTCATCGCCAGCCCGCGGATAACACAATTCGATCCGCGAACGTCCAGGGTAATATTCTCGCTACGCCCCCCCGCTTCGCCAATCACCTGGCAGCCATCCTGTAACACAAAGCGACCACGTCCATTGCCCGTCAGCGTCCCGCGGATCAGCAGCGTTTTACCCTCAGGAATAAAAATGCCGGTATTGATGTTGTCACAGGTGAAGCCAGCGGGAACCACCACGGTATTGCCTTCGGCAAATGCCTGCTTAAACGCGGCTATCCAGTCATGGTTGTTGTACTGGTTGATGTTCACCGTGCGGCTGCCGGCCGCCCTGGCAACCGGAGAAGAGAACAACGGGGTTGCGGCCAGCACAGAGCAGGCCGAAATAAATGAGCGTCGGGTAATTTTTTTCAGCATACAACCTCGGCGTTAAAGCGTATGTAACAGGCAGGCCAGTTCGCGGTTTATCACGCGCTGGTTGAACTCAGCCTCTACCTTCCGGCGCGCGTTATGCAGTACGGGGATCAGGTCCTGCTGGGCAATATGGCTAAAGGTTGCCAGACGTTCGGCCAGTGCCGGTGCATCGTTTTCAGGCACCAGCCAGCCGGAGTGATCAGGTTCGATAAGCTCAGGGATACCGCTGTGTAACGTCGATACCACCGGGATCCCTACCGCCATGGCTTCCATCAGCGCAACCGGGATCCCCTCCATATCACCATCCGTGCCGGTTACGGAAGGCAGCAGGAAAACATCCGCCTCATCCAGCATGGCTTTGACTTCATGGCTCGGTTTGAAACCGGGCATCTCGACATAGCCATCAAGCTCATACTGTTCGATAAGCGTACGCAGGCGGCGTTCCCACGGGCCGATACCCAGAATGCGATAGTGGAACGCCACCCCTTGTTCTTTCAGCTGCCGACAGGCCTCAATGGCCACATGCAACCCTTTTTTCTCAGTCAGGCGCGCAACAGAGATGATTTGCAGCGGTTTCCCCGGCACCTTGACCGGGCGCTGAGTGAAGCGGTCCATATCCACGCCCATGCGCGATACAGTGATTTTCTCCCCCGGGCATCCCATGTTTTTCAGGCGCCCGGCCCATAGCTCGCTGATCGGCAGCATCATGTCGCCCCGGCGGAAAAGTTGCTGGTACTCCGGGGTGTAGTGGTTAAGCACTTCACGGCTTGAAATATCAATTCCGTGGAAAATGGTCGCGATTTTACCGTCAATAACGCCTAGCTCGCGTAATTTCGCTGCGGTAACACCCGCCGGGCCAAAGTGGGCGATAAACACATCCGCCTGATATGGCCGTGGCGTTTGCCCGCAAATTGCCGAGAGGATCAGGTTGCGCGACTCAGCACCGTAGCGCGAAATGTTCAACGCCCGCCACGTCGCGGGGCGATGGATCCCCCGCAATGTCTTAACGGCGCGATGACGCAGTTTGCTCAACCGCCCACGCGGCTCGTCCTGTAACCAGCGGGTTTTTGCCTCCAGCCCGTACTGGGTCCACGCCGCATGGGTATTTTGCGTATCGCCCTTTTGCAGGGCGATAATCTCCACGTCATACCCCATATCGATAAACGCGGTTATCTGGTTCAGGACGAAGGTTTCTGACGACAACGGAAATTTCAGTAAGAAGAAACCAACCTTCATTTCCCCTCCCCGACACGGTCGAGAACAGATTTCACCATCCCGATACCTTTTTCGCGCTCCAGTTTTACCGCCACCGCGAGGCGTTCATTAATGGCCGGAAGTTGCCCCAGCGTATCTGCAACCATCCCGGCAAGAGATCCATCCAGCAGATGACGGATATCCACTGCCATCTCGGGCATTCCCAGCTGCTGCATAATGCCGGCAGATTTGTGCTCATAGTTGATGGCAATCGCTGGCGTACCAAAGTTCATGGAGATAATCGCTGAATGCAGGCGCGTCCCGACGGTCAGGTCGCAGGCTGCGAGCAACTTGCCCATCTCAAGATCGTTCAGCTCGTCCATCACCACATGATAACGCGACGGATCGTTGATGTGCTGACGCAGGTTCAGCGCCACCATGCGGTCATCTTTGTTATAGCTGTCGATACCGGTACAGGTAGAGAGCGCCAGCACCTGATAGCCATCGTCCAGCAAGCGGTTTACCACCCCAGCGAAAGCTTTCTCGTAGGCCGCCTGCGTCGTTCCCAGACGTTTATCAAAAGGTGCAAGTTCGCGCAGGGTAATTGCCACGGTTTTCTGCTTCGCCGCGACGTCCAGCCAGTGCTGCACCGCATAGCTTGCCTGGAAATGTTCGTTCTGATTTTCCACCAGCCAGGCGGTATCCACCCCGTGCTCAACTTTAGAGGTGTCGATTTCGCTGCGTTTCATCAGGTCGAGGCTGACCGACTCGCGCAGGATCAATGCATCACAGTGGCCAAACACATAGTTGGCCAGCTGGTTAAACTGTGGATCCTGGAAAGGCCCCACGCTGTGTCCAATCATGAACAGCGGTTTTTTGGCCATAAAGGTGCAGAGCGCGTGCTCAAACTGCGGCACGCCATACAGATCGACAAAGAACGAACCACCGACCTGAATAATGGCGTCATAGCCGGACAGCAGACGAACGAAATCCGTAAAACCCTGTGCGATAGCGATGTTTCTCAGCTTGCCGGTGTCAGTCACACGGGAGAGCAGCACCTGGTGCTGATAGCGACGGCGCAACACCTTCTTTACGCGCCCCATCACACCGGCCGCATTGTTGTGCTGTTTCATCTGACTGTACAGCGGGTCGCCCATTACCGGGCGGTTCAGTAACCAGGAGGAGCTAACCGGATAACGGCTCATCACATCCACTTCTGTCTCAGGCTTAAGAGTGTTAATTGCATCCAATAAACCGCGCAGAATGGCGCTGTCGCCACGGTTGCCGCAGGTATGGTTGCCAAGGATAAGTAATTTCATAATGGCCTCTAAAATTAGCCTGCACGAAGCAGCATTTTCATTTTTTCGTTACGGCAAAACTGGCGCTTCATCTCCACCACCAGCGCATTGCGCGACAGCACGATCATCACGCCAAATGCCAGCGCGCCCGCCGCAATCTGCACTGCCAGCAGTGCCGCTAAAGGCAGATGGCCGTTCAGCACTACGCCCAGGCCATAACTCACCGCCAGGGTTGGCAAAGACAGGTATAGCGGCAGCCACAGGCTCAGAATGTACTGACGGTAGCTGGAGCCCAGCACCGGCTTAATCATCACGAAGTAGCTCAGAACGGTATTGATGATTTGCACCAGCAGGAAACCCAGGGTGACCCCAATCGCACCCGCCAGATGCCCGCCGACGATAATCGCCGGAACAAACAGGAACGTTTTGAACACATTGAATTTAAAACTGATATCGACACGTGCTTTCGCCATTAACAGCGAGCCGATTGGATTGCCAACGGAGCGCAGCAACCCCACCACGCACAGCAGTTGCAGAACCGGAATGATGCTGACCCACTTCTCACCGAAGACCAGCGGCACCACATTACTGGAAACCACCATCAGCCCCAGCAGTACCGGGAAGTTAATAATCCCCACCACTGAAAGCAGCTTGTAGAAGTTAACGCGCAGCTTCTCCGTGTCGTCCTGAATTTTGGCGAACGCCGGGAACAGCACGCGGGTGATGATGGGGTTTAGCTTCATCGGCGGAACAACCGCAACGTTATAGGCCAGGTTATAACCGCCCGCGACGCTGGCCCCCAGAATGCGCGCCAGCACCAGCGTGGACAGGTTGGTGTTGACGTAGTTGATAATGCTGTCGGCCGTCAGCCATGCGCCAAAGCGCAGGTTCGACGACACCGACGCCAGCGAGAAATGCAGCCCCGGGCGGTAGATCTTGCGGCCAAAGTAACCAAACAGCAGTGTACGTACACCAGAGTTCACCAGGTAACCCAGGATCGCGGTTAACGCCAGCGGCCAGAAATGCGCGCTCACCACGGTAAAGGTAAAGCCCGCCAGCACCGCGCTGGTTTCAATCATGCCAATCTTGTTGAACTCCAGCTCTTTTTGCATCAGCGCGCGATACTGCTGGCCGTGCGGGATCACCACAAAAGCAAAAGAGAGGGTACGCATCAGCGGGGCCAGATCCGGGTTATGCAGCACGCCCGCAATCATGTCGCTCAGCAGAAACACCAGCACAAAGACGGTGATCCCCAGCCCCACGTTCAGCCAGTAGAGCGTGGTAAGCTCAAGCTGGCTAATCTCTTTACGCTGGATAATCGAGTTGGCGATACCAAAATCCGACAGCGTGTCGGCAAGCGCAATAATCACCAGCGACACGGTCAGCAGACCGAACTGGTGATTATCGATAATGCGCGCCAGCACCGTCATCTGCACCAGGCCCAGGCCAATGATGACAATGGTCGCCATTGCCGACCATTTTGCGCCGCTGATGGTTTTTTCACGTAAACTCATGACCGTTCCTTAATACGCCGCTTTGTTCACAAAGCCTTTAAAGATGGTCAGAAAGACGATTTTGATATCGAACCAGAGACTCCACTCACGTATGTACTCCAGGTCAAACTCAATACGTTTTTCCATTTTTTCCAGGGTGTCGGTTTCACCGCGCCAGCCGTTAATCTGCGCCCAGCCAGTGATCCCCGGCTTCACTTTGTGGCGCAGCATGTAACCCTCAATCAGCGAGCGATACTGTTCGTTGTGCGCTACCGCATGTGGGCGTGGGCCGACGATGGACATGCCACCGGTAAAGACGTTGATAAACTGCGGCAGCTCATCCAGCGAGGTACGACGCAGGAAATTCCCCACCCGGGTCACGCGCGGATCGTTTTGCGTCGCCTGCGTCACCACCTTGTCGTTTTCCATCACCTTCATGGAGCGGAACTTCCACACCATGATCGGCTTGCCATCCATGCCATAGCGGGTCTGGCGGAAAATAATCGGGCCTGGAGAGCTGAGCTTCACCGCCAGCGCAATGCAGCACAGCACCGGGGAGATCAGCAGTAAAATCAGCGAGGAGAGCAGGATATCTTCCACGCGCTTGAGCACGCGGTTAATGCCTGAAAGCGGCGTATCATACAGCGGCACAACGGGCACGCCGTTCACTTCGTCGATACGTGAATGCAGGATATTAAAGGTAAAGACGTCAGGAATGAGGATCACCGAACAGGTAGTATCCGCAAGCTCTCGCACCAGATGTTTAATGTACGACTCATCGCTCATCTGCATGGCGATGTAAACGTTGTGGATCTTGCCCGCCTTCGCGTCGTCAATCAGCTGTTCGAAATTACCCGCCCAGTCGGCAGGCACGCCGCCAGGTTTGGCATCGTGGTAGATCCCTACCCCTTCCAGCCCCAGCCATGGCTCTTTGCGAAAACTGTCCAGCAGCACCTGTCCTACCGGTAAATCGCCTGCAACGGCCACATAGCGGGTGTTGTAACCCCGGTTACGCAGCCAGCCCGCGAAGTAGCGGATCAGGGAACGGCAAACCACCATGCCCAGGCTGGTTAACACATACCAGCACAGATACGTCACCAGACGGGTGTCAAAATCATGACTGAATGCCACCAGCCCTGCGCTGAAAATCAGGCTTAACGTCCAGTTCTGAATCAACAGCAGCAGCTCTGTGGTAATTTTGACGCCACGCCATGAACGGTAGAAATCGGTCACCCCGCCGATCATCTGAAACACCACCAGCGCAATCAACGCCATCAGCAAATGCATGTAGAAGAATGGCTGTCCGCTTATCCGGCACACCACCCACAATCCACCGACCATGATGGTGATGTCAGAAAATCGCTGCACCATTGAGATTAACGATGCATTCGTTCTGGCTCGCTCGCGCTTTCTTAGATTCGTCATCGTTGTTCCTGTTATCCGATCCCCCTCCCTTCGGGAGGGGGCAAGTTTTACTGATTCAACAACGCCAGAATGTCCTGCGTTCGCGCTTCCATCAGTGGGACATCCGCCCGCGATTCCACATTCAGACGCACTACCGGCTCGGTGTTTGAAGAGCGCAGATTGAACCGCCACTGCGGGAACGACATGCTGATGCCATCAGTACGATCAATTTCCAGGGCGTGGAGAGCAAAATGCTGCTCTACGCGGGCGATCGCCTCGGCCGGCAGCGCCAGCTTGCTGTTGATCTCTCCACTTGCCGGGAATGCCGCCATACGGTCACGTACCAGCTCGCCCAGCGACTGACCTTTCAGGCACAGCAGCTCCGTCACCAGCAGCCACGGGATCATCCCGCTGTCGCAGTAAGCAAAATCACGGAAGTAGTGGTGGGCACTCATCTCGCCGCCATAGATAGCATCTTCTTCACGCATCCGCTCTTTGATGAACGCGTGGCCGGTTTTGGACATCACCGGCTTGCCACCCGCAGCCGCTACCACATCGACGGTATTCCATGACAAACGCGGGTCGTGGATGATCTTCGCCCCCGGATTTTTCTCGAGGAACGCTTCCGCCAGCAGGCCAACGATGTAATAGCCTTCGATAAACTGGCCTTTTTCGTCGAACAGGAAGCAGCGGTCAAAGTCGCCGTCAAAGGCGATACCCATATCGGCGCCGTGTTCGATCACCGCGTTGCGGGTGTCATCGCGGCACTCGGGCAGCAGTGGGTTAGGAATACCGTTCGGGAAGTTACCGTCCGGGGTGTTGTGCACTTTAATGAAGGTGACCGGGACGTTCAGCGCCTTAAAGCGTGCTTCCAGGGCATCGACAACCGGGCCTGCCGCGCCGTTCCCGGAGTTAATCACCAGCTTAAGCGGCTTGAGGTTTGCCACGTTGATGTAGCCAAGCAGATGATCGATGTACTCTTTTTGCAGATTGATCTGTTTGTAGCTGCCGCGTGTTGCTTCGTTCACCGGCGGGAAGTCGTTGGCTTCGGCCAGACGCTGCACGTCGCGCAGGCCGGTGTCGCCGCTGATCGGACGCGCGCCTTTGCGCACCAGCTTCATGCCGTTGTAGTCCATCGGGTTATGGCTGGCGGTCACTTCGATACCGCCGTCCACGCCCAGGTGGAAGGTAGCAAAATAGATCTCTTCCGTACCGGAAAGGCCAATATCCAGCACGTCGACGCCTGCATCCTGCAACCCTTTTGCCAGCGCGCTTTTCAGTGACGCACTGGTCAGACGCACATCGCCACCCAGAACAATGGTTTTCGGCTTTAAATATTCGCCGTACGCACGGCCAATGCGCCACGCGATATCTTCATTCAGCTCTTCGCCCAGCTTGCCGCGAATATCGTAGGCTTTAAAACAGGTTAATTTTTCCATGATGACCCCTTTTTCAGGCAACAGTTGGCCCGCCCGATTAACAGGCAAAATTGTTTTTATTCATTCGTAGGCCGGATAAGCGAAGCGCCATCCGGCGTTAAAGACGGTGCTAGACCCGGCCGTAGCGATCCTGGAAGCGCACAATATCGTCCTCTTCCAGATACGAGCCGGAGCGAACTTCAATCAGGTCGAGCGGAATTTTCCCCGGGTTTTCCAGGCAATGCGTCGCCCCAAGCGGGATATACACCGACTCGTTTTCACCAATCAGTTTGATTTCACCGTCGATAGTCACTTTGGCGGTTCCGGCCACCACCACCCAGTGTTCGGCGCGGTGGTGGTGCATCTGCACAGACAGCCCTTCCCCTGGCTTCACGGTGATGCGTTTTACCTGGTAGCGATCGCCGGAATCGATGGAGTCATATTTGCCCCATGGGCGATACACTTCGCGGTGAATGTGGTGTTCATGGCGGCCATCAGCCTTGATCCTTTCCACCACTTTTTTGACGTCCTGAACCGCGTTACGGTCAGCAATCAGCACGGCATCTTTCGTCTGAACGACCACCAGATCCTTCACGCCCACCGTGGTAACCAGCCCGGATTCAGCGTAAACATAGCTGTTTTCCGTTTTATGGCTGATTACATCACCATGGTGGACATTTCCCTCCGGGGTGTGCGCGCTGATCTCCCACAGGGATGACCATGAGCCAACGTCGCTCCAGCCCGCATCCATCGGTACCACTACCGCATCGGCGGTACGCTCCATCACAGCATAGTCAATGGACTCTTCCGGACAGGCGAGGAAGGCTTCTTCATCCACGCGGATAAAGTCGAGATCCGGGTCAACCGCATCCATGGCTTTTTCACAGGCGCTGAGGATATCCGGGCGGAATTTTTCCAGCTCCTCCAGATAGCGCCCGGCGCGGAACAGAAACATTCCGCTGTTCCAGTAGTATTCACCGCTGGCAACGTAGGCCTGCGCGGTTTCCAGATTCGGTTTTTCGACAAACTGCGCCACATTAAACGCCAGGCTCTCTCCTTCGCCCGGCGTGACATCCCCCCGGCGGATATAGCCATAACCGGTTTCCGGCAGGTCCGGTACGATCCCGAAGGTCACCAGCTTGCCGCTCTCGGCGTAAGGAATGGCAGAACGCACCGCGTCACGGAAGCTGTCTTCCTGCTGGATAACATGGTCAGCGGCCAGCACCAGCATCATCGGATCACAGTCCGGGCTGCTGCGTTTTGCCGCCAGCGCCGCCAGCGCAATGGCAGGTGCCGTGTTGCGCCCTGCTGGCTCCAGAATGATGTTTTCCGTCAGCTTGTTGAGCTGACGCAGTTGCTCGGCCACGATAAAGCGGTGTTGTTCATTACAAATCACCACCGGGCTTTCGCATTCCACGCCGTTCAGACGGGACACCGTCGTTTGCAGCATGGTGAGATCCCCTTTCAGGCAGAGGAACTGTTTTGGATAGAGCACGCGGGACAGCGGCCACAACCGGCTACCAGAGCCACCAGCCATCACGACCGGAAAAAGTTTGGTTTGACTCATCATTTATCCCCGAATATCTGCAATAAATTGGCTAAGGACGTTCTCTTTTTCGAGCGTCCGCCCGGCATATTCACGTGCCACGATGTTCTCTTTCGGCAGCGCGAGCGCCTGTTCAATCCCGGTAACCAGCGCCTCAACGGACTCTGGCTCAACGCAAACCGCAATTCCCGGGTAGCTGTCGCACAGCTGACCCAGCTCGGTATCGGCCTCGGCGGTGATCACCGCATTGCCACCTACCGCCAGAATGTTGGTCAGTTTTGATGGCAGCACAGCATCTGCTGCGCCGCGTTTTTGTACCACCAGATGGCAGTCGCCCATCTTCAGCAACGCCGGCAGCGCCTCGTACGGCTGAAGCGGGTAAAATTTCACGTTGGTCAGCCCACGTTCGCTGACCATTTTTTCCAGTCGCGCTTTACCGCCACCCTGCCCGACAATCACAAACGTCAGGGCATGATGTTGAAGCTGTCCGGCCGCCTCAACCACGCTTTCCAGCCCCTGTTTTTCCCCGATGTTGCCCGAGTAAAGAATGATTTTTTGATCTTCAGGCAAACCGAGTTGTTCACGCAGCGCCAGCGCATCCTGTTCGGATACATCGCGAAAACGCGCCACTTCAGACCAGTTCGGGAAAAAGATCACTTTTTCCGCAGCTACGCCTTTCTCCTGCGCTTTATTCATCATTGAGCGCGAGATGGTCGAGACGTAATCCACGTTGTGCAGGCCGCTACGTTCAAACGCGCTGGCCAGTTTTGCCACCTTGCCACCCTTGCCTTTCCCGGCCATTCCCAGCCCCAGCATGGCGTCCACTTCGTAGTCCTGAATGTGCAGCAATGTCCGCGCACCTGAAAGCTTGCCCAGCAGGCGCATTCCTGGCGTGCAAAACAGCGTGGGCACCACGCCGATAATGAGTTCAGGCTTCCAGCGACGCTGCGCCATCAGCGGGAAAAAGCTGCTCAGGGCAAAACTGCCCAGATGAATTAAACGTTTCAGCGTTGACGGCTGTTTTGGCACGTACAACGGGCAACGCCAGACGGTTGCAGCGCCCTGCTCGCAGCGGTAGCGCCAGCCTGAGTAGCGCTCACCCACCTGCCATTCCGGGTAGTAAGGCGGCGCGGTAATGACCCGCACGTCATGTCCCTGCTCCGCCATCCACTCAACCATTTCGCCGGTGTATTTCCCGATGCCGGTGAGTTCCGGCGAGTAGTTGATTCCGTATACGAGGATTTTCATAAGCCCGGCACCCCGGCCTGACGTTCTGCGAGGAAATAGGCCCGACTGTTGTCATGCACATTGTCGCTCGCCAGTAACGCCTCTGGCGTCTGCCAGCGGTAATCGTCATGCTGTGAATCAGGCAGACGCAGATCTGCCTGATTCACCTTCAGGCGAAAACCGAGCACCACGTAGTGCGTGGTGAAATCAGCCCCGGAAAAGTTATCGTCGTAGAAGTGCTGCCAGACCCCGTAAAACCGGCCTGCGGACTGCGGCAAGCGCAGCCCGAGTTCCGCCAGGGTAAGACGCGCAAAAGCATCCGCGAGCGTCTCATCCTTCTGTACACGTCCACCGGGTACGAACCAGTACCCTTGTGCAGGGCGGTTGGTTCGTTTCCCCAGCAAGAACTCGCCGCGTTCGTTCTCCACAATCAAATCGATTGAGATAAGCGGAGTGGAACGGACTACCGTGGCAAAGTCTTCCTGATTTAAAAACATGTTTACCCCCGGAAGCGGTGCTGGTTTTCCAGGAACCACTGATAGGTGCTGGCCAGCCCCTGCTCAAGTGACACCTCGTGATACCAGCCCAGCTGATGCAGGCGCGTTACATCCAGTAATTTACGTGGCGTGCCGTCGGGTTTTGAGGCGTCAAACACCACGCGACCTTTGTAACCCACCACTTTCGCCAGGGTTTGCGCCAGCTCGCGAATGGTGCAGTCCACGCCGGTGCCCACGTTAATGTGCGAGAGCATCGGTTGCGTGTTCTCCTGCCACACTTCACGATCCAGCTCCATCACGTGAATGCTGGCTGCCGCCATGTCGTCCACGTGCAGGAACTCACGCATTGGCGTACCGCTGCCCCACACCACCACATCCGGGGCGTTTTCAGCCGTTGCTTCGTGAAAGCGGCGCAGCAGCGCCGGGATCACGTGCGAATTGCTCGGGTGGAAATTATCGTTCGGCCCATACAGGTTGGTCGGCATGACCGAGCGATAATCGCGGTCGTACTGGCGGTTATAGGACTCGCACAGTTTGATCCCGGCAATCTTGGCAATGGCGTACGGCTCGTTGGTTGCTTCGAGCGTGCCTTGCAGCAACTCGCTTTCCGCCATCGGCTGTTTCGCCATTTTTGGGTAGATACAGGATGAACCGAGGAACAACAGCTTATTCACGTTGTGCAGATGCGCGGCGTGAATAATGTTGCTCTCAATCATCATGTTCTCGTAGATGAAATCAGCCGGGTAGGTATTGTTGGCGACAATACCGCCCACCTTTGCCGCCGCCAGATACACCTGATCGATACGCGAGTCTGCAAAGAAATCCTGCACGGCTTTGCTGTCGAGCAAATTCAGCTCGTCACGCGTACGGACAATCACCTCAACGTCACCACGTTGTTCCAGCTGGCGGACAATGGCGGAACCCACCATGCCGCGATGACCGGCGACAAAAATACGTTGTTTGGTCATTCTCAGGACTCCAGCGCGATGGCAACCTCGTAGCCGTGGGACTTCAGCAGTGAGTGTTTCTTCGCTGCTTCAAGGTCTTTGGCTACCATTTCAGACACCATCTCCTGAAGCGTGGTCTCTGGTTTCCAGCCCAGCACTTCGTGCGCTTTGGTTGGGTCGCCCAGCAGGGTTTCCACCTCAGCAGGACGGAAGTAACGCGGGTCAACCTGAACAATCACATCACCCGGTTTCACGCCCGGCGCATCATGGCCCGTCACGGAAACAACAATACCTTTCTCGTCCACGCCAGTGCCTTCGAAGCGCAGTTTGATGCCCAGCTGTGCCGCAGCCATTTCAACGAAACGACGCACGGAATACTGCACACCGGTCGCAATCACGAAGTCTTCGGGTTTGTCCTGTTGCAGCATCATCCACTGCATTTTCACGTAGTCTTTGGCATGACCCCAGTCACGCAGAGAATCCATGTTGCCCAGGTGCAGGCAGGACTCCAGACCCTGCGCGATGTTGGCGATCGCACGGGTAATTTTACGGGTCACGAAGGTTTCACCACGGCGCGGGGATTCGTGGTTGAACAGAATGCCGTTACAGGCATACATGCCGTAGGATTCACGGTAGTTTACGGTGATCCAGTAGGCGTACAGTTTGGCTACCGCATACGGCGAGCGTGGGTAGAACGGGGTGGTTTCTTTCTGCGGGATTTCCTGCACCAGGCCGTACAGCTCAGAGGTAGAGGCCTGGTAGAAACGGGTTTTCTTCTCAAGACCGAGGAAGCGGATCGCCTCCAGCAGGCGCAGCGTACCCATGGCATCCACGTCAGCGGTATATTCCGGGGATTCAAACGATACGGCCACGTGGCTCATCGCACCCAGGTTGTAGACTTCATCCGGCTGCACTTCCTGCAGAATACGGGTCAGGTTGGAGGTATCCGTCAGGTCGCCATAGTGCAGGTGGAATTTCGGGTTTGTCGCATGAGGATCCTGATAGATATGGTCCACACGCTCGGTGTTGAACGAAGAAGCACGACGTTTAATACCGTGTACTTCATAACCTTTCTCCAGCAGCAATTCTGCCAGGTAAGAACCATCCTGTCCGGTAACGCCGGTGATGAGAGCGACTTTAGACATATTTATTTCCTCTGTACTTATCAAAGTTTTTCAGTTTCTACGCGTTCGCGTATCACCACTGCGGGATTGCCCCGGCAAACCTTATTTGCCGGAAGCGATTTAAAAACGCTGCTGCGAGCGCCAATAACGGTGCCATCGCCAACAGAAACACCCGGTGCGACAAAAACATCTGTCGCCAGCCAGCATTTTTCGCCAATCACTATTGGCGAAGCGGTAATATCAAAATGCTGACTCATAAAATCATGACTACCGGTACACAAATAACACTTCTGAGATACCACTGAATTTGCACCAATGGTGATATCACCAAGGCTATATAACACCGCGTCATCCCCCACCCAGGCGTAATCACCGAGCGTTATTTTCCACGGATACGTAATTTTGACTGACGGGCGAATGACTACGTTTTTTCCGATTTTTGCACCGAACAAGCGTAATAAAAATGCACGCCAGCGATACAGTATTTGCGGTGACCAGGCAAATAATGTGGCCTGCACTGCCCACCATAACTGCACCTTAATACCGTTCCCGCCCCGAAAACCTTTCGGCACGGAGAATCCCTTGAGTTCCTGCATTACGCTTCCTTATATTCAGGCTTTGTTATATAAGGCTTTCGTTTTACCCGTCGTTTTCAGACGCAATAAATAGGACAATTCCGCCAGTGGCCCCGGCATTCGCAATATATTGCGCTGCACGTTTTTTGCATCCTGGCACAATTCCAGATTATTCGAGGTTGACACCCCACCCATCGAAAATTCAGATACCGTACCTTTAATTCGGCGGAACGGGTAACCAGACTTATACAAACTTGCTGCCAGGGCATAATCTGATGACACTTTATACTGCAAATCATATGGCTGTTTTTTCAGCCCTGCGGTCGGGAAGAAAATAGCCTGATGACTGGCCGGTAAACTGTGGTAGATATACCAGCCGGGCTTCGCACTACGCAGAACTTTATGGTCATCGCCGAAGTCCAGAAGCGCATCACCGATATACATGGCGTCCTCTTTCTGGCGCGCCAGCTGACGGGCAAAGAGTGCAACATCTTCATGGAATACATCACCGGAATTCAGAAAGATGGCATAGCGCCCTTGCGCCATATTGATCCCTTTATTCATGGCGTCGTAGATGCCTTTATCTTTCTCGCTGATGTAGCGTAAGTTGAACTCCCCGTTGAGTTTTTCAAGAAACTCAGCCGTGCCGTCATTCGAGCCGCCATCCACGACAATCCATTCAAATGTGAGGCTTGGATCGCGTGCCAGGTTGCGCAGCGAGCGCCAGGTTTTTACCACGCCCTCATAATTGCGAAAGGCGACAGTAACCACACTAAGAAACATAAATCACCTCATTTCGTCATACCCGCGTAATATTGAGCGCCTTGCGCAGAATAAACGGACAGACAATTAAGAAAGCATATTCCGGGCTAAATATTGACCCCGTAAAGAACAACGACACTGGCGTAAAAAGATAAAGCTGCACGCGAAAGTTCTGGTTATCCCCAAACGCGTTGATCATCATTTTGAAAACTTTAAACAAGTACCACAGCGTCAACAATACGGCGAACCACGAAAAATAAATAATTAACAGATACAGACCATTGTCTATGGTTTTACCGACATCTGCACCGTTAAAGATTCCGAATGATGCAACATATTCGTAAAGTGAGCCAAATCTGACTACGCCATCAATGTGGGTTAATGAATATCCCACCATCACCAGCGGCCCAATGATGCGATAATAAGACGATGAACCTTCCGTACCCAAATCTCCCAGACGTTCTGAGATGTACGGGAAGGCAAATATCACGCCAACTAAAAACACCGTCAGGGAGATAATCGCCAGCGGCAACTTTTTCTTTATCGCATCCTTATTCAGGTACTGAAACGCCCACTCCAGCAGGTAGAACAATATAAATGTCATCACCCCGGAGAAAGAGCCTGACAGAACAATTCCTGCAAGAATCATAGCATCGGTCTTAGGGGTTTTGATACCAAACTGTTTGATGCTGAGCCAAATTGAGATTAACGCCAGAGCAAAAAATGCCGGTTCAAAATAGAGCGCGGTGGTACGCTTGCCGCCAAACTTAATGAAGTTCAGTACATAGCTGTTACTGTAAATGAGATATTTCGAAATTATCTCCATCAGGCTGCTGCCACCGGTCAAAATTATTTGCGCCATTTCCAGTGCAGCCAGCATGACAATTAACGTAACGGCAATATAAAAGAACCTAAGGATTTTCCGATAATTGTGCGGTGAAATAGTTTTAAAGCGAATACTCCAGACCATGCCAATAATAATGACGATATAAACAAACAGCATGGTCGAGGTGACGTATTTACTGGCATCCAGCGACTGACCAAAGATGTAGTTAAATGCCGTCAGGCCAAACCCAACCCCGAGGGCAATCATCAGCTTTTTCAGGCTGATTTTTTCGACGTACAGCAGCAGTAAGACCGGCAGGAACGTCACAATGGTGATGGGGAAGCTTTCGCCGAGCTGGGCAATCTTGACGTTGACCAGCAGGTAGATCAGCGGCAGCAGCAGATAACTACAGATTCTGATAGAACGAGACATATTCCTCCAGCATCTGTTGGCCACTGTACGCCTTGCGGCTGCGGTTGCGGAACGATTCCAGGTCAGTGCCAAAAACAGCCTGCGCGACGGCGGGCTTTGGCAATTGCACCAGAGGCAGCACCTCATTTTCACTGAAGGTTTTACCACCGGATTTTTCCAGCACTTCGCGCGCCGCGTCGCTGTGGGTGGCAATCACCGGCACGCCAATCGACAACGCTTCACACAGGATCAACGGGTAGTTATCCACGCGGGAGCTAAAGACCAGGGCATCCATGCCGTTCAGCGCGCTCATTAGTTTACGTTTGTCGGTTTCGAACCCGTGATTCACCACGTTCGCCCCTTCAAACGGGGAAAACTTGCCGAAGGTATGCAGCTCTATCTTGTCGCCGAGCGCCATCATGTCGCGCACCAGCTGTTGATTGGTCTTGCCGTCGTAACGCAGATCGTGTGCCACCACGGCAATTTTCGGCCTGCCGGTGGTGTGCGCCACAGGCTTCAGTTCCGCGAGGATCGCTTCGGTTGCCACGTCGATCCCGTTATTGATGATTTTGCAACGCCCTGCCCCGTACAGGCTGTTGAAGGCATCGGCGACATGCTGGCTGGGCGAGATAAACGTGCAGCCGAGCGCGAGCATCTCGCGAAACAGCTGGCGCTTTCCCGCCACCAGTTGATGCGCCCGGTCCACTTTTACCGGGGGATAGTTGGTCAGCGTTGGGCACTTCTGGCATTGCGTTTTCCAGCCTTCGCAACCGTCGGTAAAGGCGCAGCGTCCGGTCACGCTCCAGTGGTCATGCAACGTCCAGACAAAGGTGGTGTCCGGTTTGTGCGCTTTCACTTTTTCGCAAAAGGCCACCACCTCTTCCAGATTCAGCCAGTAGCTGTGCAGCACATGGAAATGCAGCACCACCGGCCCGGCCGAGCGCGTTACCGTGCGGTACAGGCTGTTCAGATTGCCAAACAGATCGCGGTTAAACAGGCGGAAAAGCGCAATATTGGCGATAGAGGTCATGCGTGGGGTCTGTTTCACCACCTGCGGGTAGTCATCGTGGCTGACGCTTTTTTTCCCGCCTTTGCCATAGCCATAGATGAAACGCGACTGTAATCCTTTTTGCAGCGCACGCTGATGAAGATCCAGCGCCACGCCTGCCGCCCCGCCCTCGGCCAGACGAACGTTAAATTGCAGAATATTCATTTGATCACCTTCACGCGGGCTTTCTCACCCACTACCAGCGCGTTATCAGGAATGCTGTCCAACACCACGCTGCCTGCACCAATGGTTACGTTGTTACCCACGGTAATGTCGCCGATGATCACCACATTGGCGCCCAGCTCGACGTTATTACCGATGACAGGGCACGCAAGGCTTGCTGGCCCACGGTTCCCGATAGTCACCGCATGGCGAATGGTGAAGTCATCACCCGCGACCACGAACTTATTGATCACCACGGCATAGCCGTGATGAATGGTGAAGCGGCGGCCAATGGTGGCGGCTGCCTGGATTTCGTAGCCAAAAAAGCATTCGGTGATGATGCGGTACAGCACCAGAACCGGCGCTGCCCAGATATTGTTCAGCACGTTTTTTTTGCGCCACACAGAGCAAAAATGTGCGATGCGATAGGCCAGAACCATGCAGCAAGGGCGCAGGCTCCAGCTGTTCGCGCGGCAATCTTCCAGAAACATTATTTCCCCCGAAGTCCATCAGCCAGACGCTTGGTATTGCGTACAGAAAAGAGCGTCAGCAGCGTGCGCCAGTTCATGCGCTTATTGCGGATCTGATAGAGGGTAAAGAGCTGATACTTACGGCTGGCACGGTCGAACTTGTCTTTGTGCTTACGGTAAAAGTGGAAGTAGCCGGAAAATTTCTTCGGCGACGAGGTGATTTGCATTTCCCCGTGGTTGATATGCAGGATTTGCGTGGCTTCTTCCACTTTCCAGGGCTCGCCATACTCCACCACCATGCGCAGGAAAATATCGTAGTCCTGCGCCGCCTTGAGTTCGGTATCGAACAGATTTTCTTTAAAGCGCCAGGACCAGGAGAAGACCTGGTTACCAATGATATTGCGCTTGTAAAACAGGCGACGCGAGTACGGTGACTTCGGATAGAGCGGCAGACTCGCCGGCTGCGAATAGACTTCGCCCTGGCAGACATAGTCGTTGGCATACAGAAACGCATGGGTAACCAACTGATGTTGGTGTGACAGGAAGGTCGACAGACGGTTGGGGGTCCATTCGTCATCATCGTCAATTCCGGTCAGATACTGCCCTTGCGCCTGCAATATCGCCTGGTTACGTACTGCACACGCCCCGGAGTTGATGGCGTTATGCGTGTACATGACCCGTGGGTCATTAAGGTCAGTCACGAATTTTTGCAGTTGTTCGTATGACGAGGAGCAGTCATCAACGATGAGCAGTTCCCAGTTGTCGTAGTCCTGACGCAGGACCGACTTAATTGCGCGGATCGCCAACTGCTGACGATTCCATGTCGGCATATAAATAGAAATCAAAGGGCGTTGTGTGGTCATGGTATTCCCCTCACCCCAGCCCTCTCCCCTTGGGGAGAGGGTGAAAGGCAACATGTCGTTATATCCCGCACCGTCTGGGTGAGGGGCTTTATTTACTGTCAGACTTGTATTCGTACTCGTAGTAACCGTAATCCTGATAACCGCTCGCGCGACGGAAGATGGAGTTCAGGATCACCCCTTTCACATCGATACCGTTCTGCTCGAAGCGGGCCAGACTGGTCTCCACTTCCTTCAGGGTATTCACCGCATAGCGCGCCACCATCAGCGTGGTGCCCGCATGGCGACCCACAACGGCAGCATCGGTTACGGCCAGGATCGGTGGGGTATCGATCAACACCAGGTCATAGTGTTTGCTCGCCCACTCCACCAGCTGGCTGAAACGTTCGCTCATCAGCAGCTCAGACGGATTTGGCGGAACCTGGCCACGTGGCACAAGATGGAAATTCGGGATTGAGGTCGGTTTGGCGCACTGTTCAATCTCCCCTTTACCGAGCAGGATCTCCGACAGGCCATTGACGTTATTGGTGCCCAGCAGTTCGTGGGTGTAGCCTTTACGCATGTCGCAGTCGATCAGCAGAACGCGTTTGTTGGTCTGGCTTACCACCGCCGCCAGGTTGGCACAGACAAACGTCTTACCGATAGACGGACTCACCCCGGTCATCATCAGCACGTTATTTTTGGCCTGCATCATGGCGAAGTGCAGGCTGGTGCGCAGGCTACGAACCGCCTCGATGGCAAGGTCAGTGGGGTTGCCCACCGCCAGCAGTTGGCTCTGCTTATAGCGCTTAACGCCTTTAACCGTTTTGACGCTATCGCGCGATTTCTGCCATTCCGACAGCGGGATACTGGCGTAAACGCTGATGCCGTTCTCTTCCAGTGCCTGCGGGCTTTCGATACCGCGGTTAAACAGCGAGCGCAGCAGCACACCCATCACCGAAAGCATCAGGCCGAGAATAATACTGCCCAGAATAATCAGCGCTTTTTTCGGTTTCAGCACGCCAGGCTGAGTAATGGCGGAGTCAACAATGCGCACATCGCCCACGGTACTGGCTTCGGTAATTTTCAGCTCCTGCTGCTTGTTCAGCAGTTGCATGTAAACCTGCTGGCCAGATTCCACATCACGGGTCAGACGAACGATCTCCTGCTGGGTTTCCGGCATAGAGTTCACACGCTTGTTGAGATTGGCTTTTTCATCTTCCAGCGCCTGGCGTTTCTCCAGCAAGGTGCGGTATGCCGGGTGACGTTTGGTGTAGAGCTTGGAGATCTCCGCTTCTTTAAAGGTCAGCTCGTTCAGTTGGGCATCGATGTTCACCATCGAATCCAGTACCGACTTGGCTTCAAGAGGCAGGTCCACCGAGTCTTTCTTCTGGCGATAGCTGTTGAGCTTCTCTTCAGCTACGTCCAGACGCTGACGTACTTCCGGCAGCTGTTTTGCCAGGAAGGCCAGGCTTTTGGCCGCCTCTTCCGATTTACGCGCAACGTTCTGCTCGAGATAGTTGCGGGTGATGCTGTTCAGGATGTCGCGGATCTGATCCTTGTCTTCACCGGTAAAACTGAGGCTCAACACGCCGGTGTCTTTACCGTTTTCGGTGACGCTAAGGTTGTTTTGCAGGTTGTTGATCATCCCCAGCATGGAGAATTTCGAAACGGTAAACTCACTGCCTTCAGCGGCCTGAATGGCACTGACCATCATGCTGACGCCGTTTTTGCTCAGCATCTGCCCCACTTCACCGCGTGCGCTAAAACCACCGTCGCTGGTAAGCTGATACTGCTTTGGCCCAAGCACGGTCAGCGTGAAGGTTTGTTCGGCACCGCCTTTCGGCAGGGTAAAGGTGGTCACATTTACCGTATCGTTCTGGCGCCCCATCAGTCTGTCCCATCCCGCGCCAAAGACCGGGAAGGTATTTTTAGTGACGGCAATATCCAGATTGAGCTCGTCAACTGTTTTGCCCAGCACCATACGCGACTGGATCAACTGAATTTCGGCATCGGATGCCGGCGGTTTGTTCGCCAGCGCAGAGCCAATATCCTGCACCAGTGAGCTACCGCTATTTTGCTCAATCTGCACCAGCGCATCGGCGCTGTAGATTGGCGTGGCGAACAGGGTGTAAACAATCGCCGCCGCGGCAAACACGGCAGTTATGCCCAGAACCCACCATTTCGCCTCTACAATCGTGCCAACCAGACGACCAATATCGATTTCATCACTGCCCGATATCGGGGCGGCAGAAGGTTTTGTTTTTTCTGTCATTGTTATCCCTGCTGAGCTTTCAGTGCCTGCGCCCACTGACGGGCAGACTGGTCAAGTAAGGTATAAACCGCCTCAAATGCCTCTCGGCTCTTGCGATACGGATCGGGAATTTCGCGTTCATTGTCCCAGTGACCAAAGAGCATCACTTTGCCTCGCATTTCAGGTGCGATTTCACACAGGGCATGAATGTGGCGTTTTTCCATCGTCAGGATCAGGTCATATTCGCGGCACATGCGCCCGGAGACCTGACGGGCGCAGTGCCCGTCTAAAGAGAGGTTATGATCCAACGCCACGTTCGCTGCGCGCTCGTCGGCGCCTTTACCCACCAGCGCCCCAAGCCCTGCGGAGTCGACCGTGAGAGCGGGTTGATAGTTCTTCAACAACCGCTCACCCGTTGGGGAACGGCAAATGTTCCCCACGCACACCACCAGAATTTTGTTAAACATCGCGGATTACCAGGTATGGATGTCGCGCGCCGTATCCGTCATGTAGCGAACGCCACTGATGGTTGGCAGCAACTGGTTGATCAGGCGGTTCCAGCGGGCAACCGGTGCGGTTGTGACATACACCACATCGTACGGCTGGAGGCGGAATTCGGTTGCCATCACCAGGGAGGTCGCGTCGGACATATCCAGCTGGTAAATGTTGGCAATCTTCCCTTTCGCGCTGCCTTCGCCTTTCAGCGGACGGATGACGAAAATACCGCTGGCGTTAGACGAGGTGAGATCGATGCCTTCAGCCGTACCCAGCGCTTCGGTCAGGGTCATGCCGCTGAAGTCCATTTTGAGCGTGCTCTGTTTTTTCACTTCGCCCATCACGAACACTTTCAGATCGTCATTGCGCGGAACAAACAAAATGTCGCCCGGATAGAGCAGACGGTTCTGGCTCAGGTCGCCGTTTTGCATCAGCGCCTGAAGGGAAATGCGCTGTTCCTGGCCGTTATGGGTCAGCACCACATTGCGCCAGTCTGCCGCATCGGTCAGACCGCCTGCGGCATTGATGGCGTCCAGCACCGTCAGCGGCACGTTGCTGATGGCCTGCTGACCTGATTTATTCACCTGCCCGGAGACATAGGCCTTTTGCGAGCGGAATGCGGCGATATTAACGTCCACCTGCGGGTCAGCGATGTACTGCGCTAAGCGGCCGGTAATATCACTACGAATTTCGGCAAGGGTTTTCCCCACCACGTGGACTTTACCGATGTAGGGATAGAACATGGTGCCATCCGGCTGAACCCAGTTCCCGGTATCGCTGGAACTGCGGTACTGACCTGCTGGTGTGGTCAGTTCCGGGTGATCCCAGACGGTCACGTTAATCACATCCCCCGGACCGACACGGTACTGGTAGGCGGCAATTTCCTGGTCCAGGGATGTATTTGGCTGGGCCACATTTGGCCGTGGACGTAATTGTTCCACCAGACGCGGGGTCAGTGGATAAACATTCACCATCCGGTCGAGGTCGAAATCAGCATCCTGCTGTTTGATCACATCCTTTCCCATGGTTGACATATTGCTGCCGGGAAAAACCGTACAACCACTCATCAAGGTCACAGACACCAATAATGGCATCAATTTCATTTTGGATTTCATCATTGATTATTTATCACTTTGGCAGAGTAATTATCCTGTGCAATTTAAATAAGCGCGGATTGAAACAACATTCAGAATGCAGTTAATAAAATAGAAATATAACTGGCATCAGTCCTAAAAAAAGCTTATTCATCCATTGGCTATTGACAGAATAATCGGGGCCGATTCACACGCTTTCAGGCACGCTACCGCCCTTGGCTTTCAGTTACCAATGCACTGTCTAAACAATATGTTATGGATAAACACCCTCTTTGATTCGGTTGAGATGACAATATATCAGGCGCAATTAAGGCCACTTTGATAATGAATCCCTCACCATTCCGTAAGCATGGTAATAGCAACAAGAAATTTGATACTGGAGGAATTGTTGCAGCTAACGTAATAGCAGGCAAGGTAACAACCGCCCGGAAATAGCTTTTTAAGAATAATATTAAGAGCAAGTTTTTCGCCTTTTAGGATTTTCTTTATATTGACATAATTAAATTAAAAACCACTCCCTGCGATATTTCTTATTTTTATTCATTATCAGATAAAATGATATTTAACATGAAAATAATAAGGCTATTTTCCGGCGCAGCACTCGATCGGTTATTGAGATAAATCTCAGGTCGTCATTGCAATTTCGCCCAGCTTTATCCATGATCGAAGTGTGACATTGGTCATATAACAGAAGGTATTGCTATTACTATGGAATGGATTGCCGATCCATCAATCTGGGCCGGGCTGGTCACTCTGGTGGTCATCGAATTAGTGCTCGGGATTGATAATCTGGTCTTTATCGCCATCCTCGCCGAAAAACTGCCCCCTTCACAGCGCGACCGCGCGCGCGTAACGGGCTTACTGCTGGCGATGGTGATGCGTTTACTGCTGCTGGCCTCTATATCCTGGCTGGTGACGCTCACAAAACCGCTGATTGCCTTTCACGGCCTGAGTTTCAGCGCCCGCGATCTGATCATGCTGTTCGGCGGGTTGTTCCTGCTGTTTAAAGCCACCGTCGAACTCAACGAGCGGCTCGAAGGCAAAGACAGCGAAAACCCAACCCAGCGCCGGGGCGCGAAGTTCTGGCCCGTCGTGGCGCAAATCGTGGTGCTGGATGCGGTCTTCTCGCTGGACTCCGTGATCACCGCCGTGGGCATGGTGGACCATCTGGCCGTGATGATGGCGGCGGTGATTATTGCTATCACCCTGATGGTGATGGCCAGCAAAGCGCTCACCCGGTTTGTGAACAGCCATCCGACGATTGTGATCCTGTGTCTTAGCTTCCTGCTGATGATTGGCTTTAGCCTGGTCGCCGACGGTTTTGGGTTCCACATTCCGAAAGGCTACCTGTACGCCGCAATCGGCTTCTCGGTGATCATCGAGTCGCTTAACCAGCTGGCCATTTTCAACCGTCGTCGCTTCCTGTCTGCCAACCAGACCCTGCGCCAGCGCACCGCCGACACGGTTATGCGCCTGCTCAGCGGGCAAAAAGAGAATGCCGAGCTTGATGCAGAGTCTGCCTCTCTGCTTGCTGACCATAACGATAGCCAGATTTTTAATCCTCAGGAGCGGCTGATGATTGAGCGCGTGCTCAACCTCAATCAGCGCTCGGTCAGCAGTATCATGACCTCCCGCCATGATATTGAGCATATCGATCTGACGGCACCGGAGTCCCAAATCCGCGCCCTGCTGGACAAAAACCAGCACACCCGCGTGGTAGTGACCGGTGGCGAAGAGGAAGAAGACCTGCTTGGCGTGGTGCATGTTATCGACCTTCTTCAGCAGCAACTGCGCGGTGAAACGCTCGATTTACGCGCGCTGGTGCGTCAGCCGCTGGTGTTCCCGGAGACGTTGCAGCTGCTTTCTGCGCTGGAACAGTTCCGTAATGCCCGCACTCACTTTGCCTTTGTAGTGGATGAGTTTGGTTCGGTTGAAGGACTGGTCACCCTCAGTGACGTGATGGAAACCATCGCCGGTAATCTGCCGAACGAAGTTGATGAAATTGATGCCCGCCATGATATCCAGAAAAACCCGGACGGCTCCTGGACGGCCAACGGCCATATGCCGCTGGAAGACCTGGTGCAGTATGTGCCGCTGCCGCTGGATGAGAAGCGCGAGTACCACACCATCGCGGGCCTGCTGATGGAGTATCTGCAACGTATTCCGCAGCCAGGCGAAGAGGTACAGGTGGGTGATTATCTGCTCAAAACGCTACAGGTTGAGAGCCATCGCGTGCAGAAAGTGCAGCTGATCCCGCTGCGCAGCGAGGATGAGCTGGATTTTGAGGTGTAGTTTTCTCGGTAAACCTCCTTCCCCCGGCATTCATTTCCGGGGGATAAATTTCAGTTACCTACCCACCATTTCATTATCATATTTATCAATTACTTATTCAATTCCATAAGCGGAGTTTATACATCCCTTTATAAATTCCTGGTTTTGGGTTTTATCCGGTTTATCACTGTTTCCTCATCAAATTCAGCGCTAAGGTTTTCCCTGCTTAAATTACGGAGAAGCCATTATGTCACTGAGGGACTGCGCTTTACGCTGGACGTGGAGGGACTGCCGGAATCGGCAACTGCCGTCGTCCCTCTGTCAGAATCTCTCCATCCCCTTTTTACTCGGTGTCGATATCACCGGGGACCAGACAGACCTATCCAGACCTGATTGCCCCGAAAAGAACGCCACACTCACCCTCTGGCGGGGCTCCGTCCCACAGCGCTACCTCCATGGCATCATCACCGGAGTGGAAACTCAGAAATCCTTGCTGGTCGGCAAAGAGTATGACGCCAGCGTGGGGGAAAACGTTAGCTTCACGGTACAGAAAGCGCCGGAAACCGGAACAGTAATGCCCTTACAAAACCAAAGCATAAAAATTTGTTAACAGAAGGAACTGAGCATGAGCGGAAAACCGGCAGCCCGGATGGGGGATATGACGAAGTACGGCGGCCCGATTGTACAGGGTTCGGCGGGAGTCATGATTGGCGCGCCAACGGGCGTGGCCTGCTCCGTGTGCCCCGGAGGCAGAACCTCCGGCAACCCGGTGAACCCGCTGCTGGGGGCTAAAGTCCTGCCCGGTGAGACAGATATTGCGCTGCCCGGCCCGCTGCCGTTTATCCTTTCCCGCAGCTACAGCAGCTACCGGACGAAAACGCCTGCCCCGGTGGGCGTCTTCGGCCCGGGCTGGAAAGCCCCCTTCGATATCCGCTTACAGCTTCGCGATGATGAACTGATTATTAACGATGACGGCGGGCGCAGTATTCACTTCGAGCCGCTGCTGCCCGGTGAAACCGCCTTCAGCCGCAGTGAATCCCTGTGGCTGGCTCGTGGCGGTGTGGCAAAGCAGCATGAGAGCAATGTGCTGCATGTGCTGTGGCAGGCCCTGCCGGAAGACCTGCGCTTAAGTCCGCATATTTATCTGGCGATCAACAGCCCGCAGGGGCCGTGGTGGATACTCGGCTGGCCTGAGCGCGTGCCAGGGGCGGACGAGGTACTGCCTGCGCCATTGCCGCAAATCTTTCACCGGGATGCAGACGGGGAATTTGCCGGCAATATCACGGCAGTCACCGACGGCGCAGGCCGCCGCTTCCGGCTGGCGCTGAGCACGCAGGCGCAGCGGGCGGAGGCGGCGCGTAAACAGGCAATCGCTTTGGGTATAAAAGCGCCGGAATATCCGCAGACAATGCCGGTCTCCGGCTACGGCCCCGACAGCGGTATCCGCCTGGAGGCGGTCTGGCTGGCGCACGACCCGGAATACCCGGATAACCTGCCCGCGGAGCCGCTGGTGCGCTATGCGTACACCCCGCGCGGCGAGCTGGCGGCGGTGTACGACCGCAGCGGTACACCGGTGCGCAGCTTCACTTACGATGATAAACATCCGGGAAGGATGACCGCACATCAGCACGCCGGTCGCCCGCAGACCATCTACCGCTATGATGCCAGCGGGAAGGTGACGGAACAGCACAACCTGGCGGGCCTGAACTATCGTTATGAATATGAAAAAAATACCGTCATTATCACCGACAGCCTGAACCGCCGCGAGGTGCTGCACACCGAAGGTGAAGGCGGACTGAAACGGGTGATTAGGGAAGAAAAAGCCGACGGCAGTGCGATTACGCGGGAATTTGACAATGCGGGTCGCATGGTGGCGATGACGGATGCTGCCGGGCGTAAAACCGAATACCGGCTGAATATAGCCTCCGGTAATGTGACGGAAATTATCGCACCAGATGGCAGGTCAGTACGGTTCAGTTACAACGACCAGCGCCAGCTCATCTCCACCACCGGCACTGACGGCCTGCGCAGCCAGCAGGCGTTTGATGACCGGGGTCGTCTGATACAGGAAAAATCCCGCAGTGGAGAAATCACCCGTTATTTTTATGATGACCCGCACAGTGACATGCCCTCTGCCATTGAAGACGCCACCGGCAGCCGGAAACAGATGACGTGGAGCCGCTACGGGCAGTTGTTAACCTTTACCGACTGCTCCGGCTACCAGACCCGCTATGAATACAACCGCTTCGGGCAGGTCACTGCCCTTCATCAGGAAGAAGGCCTCAGCCAGTACCGTGCTTACGATGAACGGGGCAGGCTTGTCAGCCTGCGGGATGCCGCAGGCCATGAAACCCGCTATGAGTACAACATCGCGGGCGACCTGACCACCGTGCTTCACCCGGACGGCAGCAAACAAACCATACACTATGACGCCGCAGGGCACCCGGTCCGCGCCACCGAAGGCGGCCTGACCAGAAGCCTGGAGTATGATGCCGCCGGGCGCATCACCACCCTGACAAACGAGAACGGGGCCATCACCACGTTTACATATGATGTGATGGACAGGCTGACGCAGGAAACGGGCTTTGACGGCAGAACGCAGCGTTATCAGTACAGTATCGCCGGACAGCTTATCCGCAGTGAGGAGGAAAGCCTCGTCACCCTGTGGTACTACGATGAGTCAGACCGCCTGACCCACCGCACCATAAACGACGAACTGGCAGAGCAGTGGCAGTACAACGAGCGCGGCTGGCTGACCGAAATCTGCCACCTCAGCGACGGACACCGCGTCGCCGTGCAGTATGAGTATGATAAACAGGGGCGTATGAGCCTTGAGCGCCAGACGGTACAGCATCCCGAAACGGGGGAACTGCTGTGGCAGCACGTCACCAGACACGATTATCCGAAGGGGCTGGCGACCCGGACCACCCCCGACAATCTGCCGCCGGTGGAATGGCTCACTTACGGTTCCGGCTATATCGCCGGGCTGAAACTCGGCGACACACCGCTTATCGACCTCACCCGCGATCGCCTGCACCGGGAAACGCTGCGCAGTTTCGGGACATATGAACTTGCCAGCACGTACAGCGCAGGCGGTCAGTTGCAGCGCCAAACACTAAATATGGCGGAATTTAACCGGGAATATACCTGGAACGACAGCGGTCAGCTTGTCCGTATCAGCGAGCCACTGCAACAGAGGCAGTATCAGTATGACGATGCAGGGCGACTGAGCCAGATACAGCTTGCCCCTGGCGGGACAACCACAGAATACTTCACCGACCCGGCGGGTAACCGGATTGCGGACCGGCAACAGTACCCGGCACTGCCTGCCCGCTTCCCTGATAACCGCGTCGGCGAAGATATGCGCTGGTTCTACCATCATGACGAACACGGCAGGCTGACGGAAAAAGACGAGCGCGGTATTCGTGACGGCGGCAGCCACAGCTACCATTACTATTACGATAACCAGCACCGGCTGGCACATTACGTCTGCGCGCAACAGGGGCAGTCGCTGCTGGAAAGTCGTTATCTGTATGACCCGCTGGGCCGCCGCATCGGGAAACGGGTGTGGAAAAGCCGACATGAGCGCGGAAGCCTCAGCGGAGAGGAATATATTTACCTGAATAAAACCCCGGAAGTGACATGGTACGGCTGGGACGGCGACAGGCTGACCACCACCGAAACAGGCACACAGCGCGTACAGACGATTTACACACCGGGCAGCTTCACGCCGCTGGTCAGAATCGAAACCCAAACCACAGAGCTGGCAAAAGCAGTACGCCGCACGCTGGCGGAGAAATTTCAGCAGGAGGCGAACGTAACCTTCCCGCCGGAACTGGTGGCAATGGTGGATAATCTGGAAGCGGAGTTACAGCGCGGGGAACTCAGCGAAGCTAACCGGGCGTGGCTGGCACAGTGCGGACTGACGCCGGAGCAGATACAAAACCAGATAGAACCGGAATATACGCCGCAGAGAAAAATGCATCTGTACCACTGTGACCACCGGGGCCTGCCGCTGGCGCTGGTCAGCCATGGCGGGACCATTGAATGGGAAGCGGAATATGATGAATGGGGAAATGTGCTCCGTGAAAATAACCCGCATAATCTGGCACAGCTCATCCGCCTGCCGGGGCAGCAGTTCGATGAAGAGACGGGGTTATATTATAACCGTCACCGGTATTACGACCCAAAACAGGGAAGGTATATTACACAGGATCCGATAGGGCTGAAGGGTGGATGGAACTTGTACAGATATACGTTAAATCCCGTTATGCTAATCGATCCTCTAGGTCTGTATAATTTATATGAATTATTATATGACGTTTGGCATGATGATTCATATGGAACATCGTCAATTGATATTACTGCCAGTGGAGATCTAATATCATTAGGTGGTCATGCTGGAGTTGGCATCGCCATTTCTAAAAAGAAAGGCGAAATGTTATCTGATATTTGCCTTTATGCAACAGCATGTGGACATGCTGGAATTGGCGGTGGATTAAATGCGGCGATTACATATTCTGAAACCAAGTCCTTACCTACATCGGGAGTTAGTAATTCAGTAGGTGCAACTGCTGGAGGAGGTGCTGTGGGGCATCTTGCGTATTCTTATGTAGTTGATGTTGATAATCCTGAATCATCAACTGAATCAGTCGGTGCTGGTGTCGGTGCTGATGCTTCGGTGATGTCTTTAGCTTGTAAAACGTGGCAAGAATGCTTAGTAAATTAATAAGAGAAAACATGAAAAAGTATATTTTTTTAGCTTTGTTTTTAATATGCGGTTGCTCTCCTGTGAATGTAGAGCCAGCAAAGTTGGAAGTTAATATCTTTCATGATTTATATCAAGAAAAAAAATACAGTGACATATATAAAATTACATCAATCGATTTTCAGACAGCAACATCTGAAAAAAAATTCATCGATATAATGACAGAAGCAAAAGAAAAACATCTTGGGAATTATAAAAAATCCACTCTAAAAAAAGAGAAAATCACGCATAGCTTATTTTCAAACGATGAGATCTCATTAGTATACTTTTCAGAGTATTCGAAAAGAATCGTCCAGGAGGTTTTTGTTTTTAAAATCGAAGGAAAAAAAATCAAGCTAAAAAGTTATAGATATGATTCCATCAATTAAGAACATTGAATACTATTTCATTGCTACCGACTATGGTGAGGATACAGGACTGCACTATGTTACCTTTATGGGTCGTAGCACCGGAAAACGGATGTGGAAAAGACGATATGATCGCGGGAACTTCAGCAGCGAGGAAAATATTTAGCTGCGACAACCGTAGCGGAGAAAGACTCCGACATTGCTGATGCCATGATAAAAGACGGAGAGAGAGAACCGAAAAATTTGCTATTAACTTGTGGTAAGAGTTTTATAGATGAAGGTAGTTCAGATTACCAGAGTAAGACGTTAGATTATCTTATTGATACACTTTCATCTTATGAGTAAAAACAATAGGTATATATTCTGTTTGTGTATATGATTTTTACTAATTGGGAGTTAACGGGGAGTATGATTAATATATCAAAGAAAAAAAAATAAAATGACTATTGCTAGTATATTAATAGTTGCTCTCTTTTTCTTTTTTTATGTTGAGCTAACAAAAAAAAGTGGAGCCATTGATGTAGAAAACCTTACCATGTTAGCAGAAAAAGGCAATGCGGAAGCTCAAACCGATCTTGGTCTTGCTTATGGTAATGGAAATGGTGTCAGGAAGGATTATAAAAAAGCAATGTATTGGTACCAGAAGTCCGCTGCACAAGATTATGCGCAGGCTCAATTTAATCTAGGCCTTTATTACGAGCATGGTTGGGGCACTGCAAAAAATATTCAACTAGCGATAAAGTGGTATATAAAAGCAGCTGAGCAAAATATGGTAAGTGCTCAAGTGAATTTAGGGACATTGTACGTCACGACGACAGGCACCGAAAGAAATTATTCGGAAGGAAAAAAATGGTTATTAAAAGCGGCTGAAAAAAACAACACTGTAGCAATGAATAATCTTGGGCAGATATATGCTCACGGTTTAGGCATTGAAAAAGACAACGTTCAAGCAGAGAAATGGTATCTGAGAGCTGTTGCTCTCGGTTCGATGAGTGCAAGGAATTCATTAGGAGCCTTTTATGGTAAAAGATTCGGAAGTCATCCAGAAGATCTCGATAAAGTTTTACCACTCGTTGAAGCAGCAGCATGTCAGGGGTATGTTCAGGCCCAAATGAACCTTGCTTCATTTTATATGGAAAATGATGGCGAAGCGCCCATTGATTACAAAAAATCATACGCCTGGTATTATATTGCATCAATTAATGGCTCGGAAAGCGCTGAAAGTGAACTTAACTCACTCACCAGTAAAATGAGTAGTGAAGAACTCATTGAAGCAAAAAAAATGGCAACAGAATACAGTCAAAAATATCGTTCCTCACCAATTGAAAATGATACCTACAAATCTCAAACAGAATGTAGATATCCCTAGTACTGGAGCGAATGAACCTGAGCCAGGCTACGACTATGACAACAAAGAACCATGATTTAGCCGTCCCAATTACGGCTGTTCCTTCATGAAATCAACCAGGAAGGGAAACCACGTGAAGGCTAGCAGACTATTACGTACAAACCATCAGGTAGAATGCTGGTCCCCTGCAGGCCGGATAAGGCAAATCTGCCCCCCGGCACAACATCCATCAAAGCTTATCCAGCAGCTTCTTCACGTCCTTCCCGCTTTGCGAATCCTTATTCCGATCCGCCCAGTCGTTCAGTCGACGCTTCGCTTCATCCTGCAAATGCTTACGTAGCACTTGATCCACCTGTAGGCTGTAGTTCAGCGCCTGCCATTTGCCGTACACGTTCAGCGGGATCGGCGTTTCTTTCAGGAAGTCGATCAGCTTGCTTTCACCTTCCCAGCCGGACAACACACGCACCTTAAATCGCGTATCCGCCGTCTCTTTCACCAGGTCGAGCGAACCGGCACCGGTCAATGACAGTAAGGACGAGGTCCCTTCCATGCCATCCAGCGAAAGCTGCCCGTTGTCCAGAGTCAGGTCCGTGGTAAATGCGTCAAGACGCGTTGCGCTGTCGTAATTCTCCTGAGCCTTCACGTCGCTGCTGCGTTCAACCGCCTGCTGCACCAGCTGCTGGAAGTTGAGCCCTTCCATACGGGTGTCTTTCAGATCAAGATGCGCCTGCCCCTGCCATTCACGGCGGAATGCATCAGCGTCAATTCGGCTGCCGGAGAAATCCCCCGCCAGCGTCATCTGCCCGGTCAGCGAGATCGGGTAATTGAAGGCTTTAAGGATGGTGCCAATCTCAACGTTTTCGAGCCGCGGCTGGAATTCTGCCGTCGGGTTATCGTTGCGTACGTCCAGGGTGCCGGGTAATGACAAATGCCCTGCACCCATTTTGCCGCTGAGTTCAGAGATAACCAGCAGGCCATTATGGTTGAACATCTGGCTGCTGACGTCAGTGAAGTCGATACCGCGCCAGCGCACGCTGTTTGCCTTGAGTAAGACATCCGCGGTAAAGCCACGCAGCCCGTTGTAATCAGGCTGGTCAAGATTCGAGGAAATGACAGGACGCGGTTGCTTCACCTGGCTTTGACCGTTCTGCGGTGCGTCCGCGTTGGCAGCATCCGGTGAAGGGGCTGCGAGCAGATTTTCCAGATTGAGCTTGTCGAATTGCAGGTTGAACACCCACTTCGGTTTTTCCGCAAGCGAAACGCTCGCCTGCCCTTTCAGGCTACTGTCATTGGCCTGCAAATTGAGATTATCCAGCTCAAGCTGTTTAAGCTCTTCACGCCAGACTGCCTGCAACGTGCCCTGGCCGGTAATGCCCTGCGTCGGCAGGTCTGCGCCCGCCAGCTGCCAGTTGAGCTGCTGGATATCCGCCGTCAACTGATGCGGATAATCTGCGGCGTTGACGTTCGCGTTAAGAGACAGTGTCAGATCACGCTGATCGCGATTAACCCGCCCGGAGAATTCAATGGTGGCCTGGTGGTTTGCATCCTGCTCCATCTTCAGGCTGATGTTGCGCACGGTGACCTGTTCGTCGTCTTCATGCTGGAACACGAGAACGCTGTCGGCCACTTTCAGGCTGCCGATATCGAACGACCAGCCGGTATCAGATGGCGCATCCGGTAAGGTATTTTCACGCGGAGCAACCGGCGCATCAGACTTACGCACCGCTTCGGTTTGCGGTGTCAGCTGGATCACCGCGCCTTTGAGCATCACCTGGTTGACCTGGAGCTGATGCGAAAAGAGCGGGATCAGGGCGACATCAAGACGCATGTTGTCTGCCGATACCAGCGGCGTTTCCGCCCCGGGTGCAGTTAACGACATACGGCCAGAGAGGATGCTGAGCTGCGGCCAGACGTGCCAGCGCAGCGGCCCATCAAGCTTCAGTTGATATCCGCTGCGCGCCTCAACCTGGCGCACCATATACCCACGAAAATCATTTGGGTTAACCAGCAGAACCAACGCTGAAAGGCCAGCTACCAGCACCACCAGCAAAATCATCAGCGTTGTCAGTACTCTTCTCATGGCATCCTCAATGGACTAACAATCAGTCTTTATCGATACGGCTGGCGACGGCACCTTGCTGATCGCGGTATTTGGCATCCTGACGGCGATTGTAAGGGCGTGCTGCCGGGCCGGTCAGCGGCTCGAAGCTCAGTGCCCCAATCATCATCCCAGGACGCAGCGCCAGCGGCAGTTTACCCGCATTGAAAAACTCCAGCACGATGCGACCAGACCAGCCCGGATCGATACGGTGCGCGGTCACGTGTACCATTAGCCCCAGACGCGCCAGAGAGGAACGGCCATCCAGCCAGCCAACCAGGTCAGCCGGAAGCGTGACGGACTCAAAGGTCACCGCCAGAGCGAGTTCGCCCGGATGAAGGTAGAACGCCTCCCCTTCATCAAGCACAATTTCGTCACTCATTACGCGGTCAAGCGCAGCGCTGACTTCATCTTTCGGCCCGCTGAGGTCGATAAATGGCGCAGTATGGCCGCTGAAGGTACGGAATTTATTCCCCAGACGCACATCAACGGTCACGCCGTTGATACGCTCCACTGGCGGACGAGGAGTAATAGACAGGCGGCCTTCATCCAGCCAGGCTTCTATATCTTGGTCACAAAGACGCATGGCACTTTCTCCTTTCGTGCATCATTCCCTGAAGCCTGTCAGGCTCCAGGGCAAACCAGGTTATCTGTGAACGGTACACAATTCGCGCGGTTTATTCAAAAAACTGGCTGATTTTCGCTTTTAAGATATCAATGGCGATACGGTTTTTACCGCCACGAGGCACGATGATATCGGCGTATTGCTTGGACGGTTCGATAAATTGCAGGAACATCGGACGGACGGTTTTCTGGTATTGCGCCATCACGGAGTCCATCGAACGGCCACGTTCGTTAACGTCACGCTTAATACGACGCATCAGGCAGATGTCCAGCGGGGTATCAACAAAGATAGAGAAGTTCATTGATTCACGCAGGCGGGCATCGGTCAGTAACAGAATGCCCTCAAGGATGATGACCTTTTTCGGTTCAATGCGTACCGTTTCTTTAGTACGGGTATGCTCAACGTAGCTGTAAACAGGCAGTTCAATCGCCTGGCCGCTTTTAAGCGCTTCTAAATGCTGGAACAACAGGCTGTGATCCATTGCATTCGGATGGTCATAGTTGGTTTTAACGCGCTCTTCCATCGAGAGATGCGATTGATCTTTATAATAGCTATCTTCGGGAATGACACCGATGTGCTCATCACCAACTTGTTCACGCAGTTCGCGATAAAGCGTACTGGCAATAAGACTTTTACCTGAAGCCGATGCGCCGGCGATGCCGATAATGACGCACTGATGAGACTTATCAGTCATAAATTTAGCGACCTGATTAACCTGGATGTTAAGGAAGGACGACGCCGGAGCGTCAAACGCGGCAATTATAGGGATTTCGCGGGCGTGATACCAGTCGAATACACAGGTTATGCGAGACAGCCTCAAAAGTGACTTTTCATTCCCTTAGCGAAATTTTAATGACCATTTTTTCGGCGTTTAACATGAATTTTTTGCAGAGTAACTATTTAATAAGTCTATGATGTCAAATTATGAGCAGTCGCCATATGAATTGTAAATTGTTTGTACTAGCATAAACGAAATTCATAAATTCACTCGTCTGGACCTGTTTCCGGACGGCCTCGCGTCCCTGGATAAAGCGGTAATGAATAAACAATACCAGCGGGTTTTGGTTACCACCCCACATCCTTTACTGCGACTTGTCTTTCTGGGCCTGGTCACCTTTATCTTTACGTTGTTTTCGCTTGAACTGACCCGTTTTGGAACGCTGCTGGCGCCATTATGGTTCCCGACATCAATTATGATGGTCGCGTTTTATCGTCACGCGGGAAAAATGTGGCCCGGCATTGCGCTGGCCTGTTCTTTTGGCAATGTTTTTGCCACCTGGATGCTGTTCTCATGGAGCGGAGTCGGCCTCGCCTACACGGCCATTAACGTTATCGAAGCCTGTATCGGCGCATTACTGTTGCGCAAACTGCTGCCCTGGTACAACCCGCTGCAAAATCTGAATGACTGGGTGCGTCTGGCCATCGGCAGCGCCCTGATACCACCGCTGGTAGGTGGTGTTCTGGTTCATTTCATTGTCCCAAGTCCGGAGCCGCTGCGTAACTTTCTGGTCTGGGTATTATCAGAGTCCATCGGCGCACTGGCACTGGTACCGTTAGGATTGCTGTTTAAACCGCACTATCTGCTGCGCCACCGCGACCCGCGCCTGCTGCTGGAAACGCTCGTGACCATGGCGATAACGCTGGTCCTGAGCTGGGTTGCGATCACCTGGCTGCCGTGGCCGTTCACCTGTGTCATTGTCCTGCTGATGTGGAGCGCGGTTCGCCTGCCGCGTCGTGAAGCGTTCCTGGTATTTTTGGTCACCGTGATGATGGTGTCGCTGATGATGGCGCACAACCCCACGCCAATGGCCACCCAAAATGCCAGCGCCATGGTCAATGCACCGTGGCTGCCCTTCCTGATGATGCTGCTGCCGGCTAACGTGATGACCATGGTGATGTATGCGTTTCGGGCGGAGCGTAAGCACATCACCGAAAGCGAAGAGCGTTTTCGCAACGCGATGGAATACTCCGCCATCGGTATGGCATTAGTCGGCATTGAAGGCCAGTGGCTCCAGGCCAACAAAGCGCTGTGTAATTTTTTAGGATATACCCAGGCAGAGCTGCAATCCCTCACCTTCCAGCAACTGACCTGGCCTGACGATTTAAACTCCGACCTCGAACAGCTGGAACAGTTGATCAACGGGGAGATCAATACCTATTCGCTGGAAAAACGCTACTACACCCGTCACGGGGAAGTGGTCTGGGCGCTGCTCGCCGTCTCGGTTGTGCGCCATGCGGATGGCACGCCCCTCTATTTTATTGCCCAGATTGAAGACATTAACGACCTGAAACAGACGGAATGGGTGAATAAGCGTCTGATGGAGCGTATTACGCTCGCCAATGAAGCAGGTGGTATTGGTATCTGGGAATGGGATCTTGAGCCGGACATCATCAGCTGGGACAAAAAAATGTTCGAGCTGTATGAAATCCCGCCGCACATCAAGCCTACGTGGCAAATCTGGCACGAAGCGATGTTGCCGGAAGACCGCCCTCACGCCGAACAGGTGATCCGCGATTCACTGATGGCAAGGCTGCCGTTTAAGCTCGAGTTCCGCATCCGGGTGAAAGAAGGCGTGCGACATATCCGCTCCCTTGCCAACCGGGTGCTGAATAAACAGGGCGAAGTTGAGCGTCTGCTGGGCATCAACATGGATATGACCGAAGTTAAGCAGCTTAACGAGGCCTTATTCCAGGAAAAAGAGCGACTGCACATTACCCTCGATTCCATCGGTGAAGCGGTGCTGTGTACCGATGTCGATATGAACGTCACCTTTATGAACCCTGTCGCCGAGAAGATGAGCGGCTGGACTCAGGTTGAAGCCATTGGTCAGCCCATCCTGAAGGTTCTGCATATTACTTTTGGCGAGAACGGCCCGCTGATGGAAAACATCCACAGCGGTGATATGTCTCGCTCCGATATCGAACAGGACGTGGTGCTGAACTGCCGCAGCGGCGGGAGTTTTGATATTCATTACAGCATCACGCCGCTCAGTACCCTGGATGGGCAAAATATCGGTTCGGTGCTGGTTATCCAGGATGTCACCGAATCACGCAAAATGCTGCGTCAGCTGAGTTATAGCGCCTCTCACGATGCCCTCACCCACCTGGCGAACCGCGTGAGTTTTGAAAACCATCTCAAGCGGCTGTTGCAGACGGTTCAGGAAACTCGCCAGCGTCATGCGCTGGTGTTTATCGATCTTGACCGTTTCAAAGCCGTCAACGATACGGCAGGCCATGCGGCGGGCGATGCCCTGCTGCGTGAGCTTTCATCGTTAATGCTGACCATGCTGCGTTCAAGCGATGTGCTGGCGCGTCTGGGCGGCGATGAGTTTGGTCTGCTGCTGCCCGACTGTAATATCGAAAGCGCACGCTATATTGCGGGGCGCCTGATCCACGCTATCAACGACTATCACTTTATGTGGGAAGGCCGCCTGCATCGTATCGGTGCCAGTGCGGGCATCACCCTGATTGACGAAAATAACTACCAGGCAGCAGAAGTGATGTCTCAGGCGGATATCGCCTGTTACGCCTCCAAGAACAACGGGCGCGGCGTGGTCACAGTCTACGAACCTCAGCAGGAACGCGTTCACACCACGCGCGGCATGATGTCGCTCGATGAGCAGTGGCATATGATCAAAGACAATCACTTGCTGATGATTGCCCGCAGCGTGGCCTCTCCGCGCATCCCGGAAAGCAGTAATTTCTGGCTGATTTCGCTGCGCCTGTGGACCAGCCAGGGCGAAGTGCAGGAAGAACACGCGTTCCGTGCCGGGCTGGCCGAGCCTGAACTGTTGCACGCCCTCGACAGACGTATTTTCAGTGAGTTTTTCCGGACCTACGCCGCACAGGTTGCCAGCAAAGGAATGGGTGTCGCCCTGCCGCTTTCAGAGGCGGGTTTAGCCAGCGTCACGCTGGTGGACGAACTGCTTGAACTACTGGAAAAAGGCTCGTTCCCGGGACGTCTGCTGCATCTGATGATCACCATTGACGTTCTGAACAACCCGGATCCAAACGTGCAGAATGGGCTGCAAAAACTCCGTCACGCTGGCTGTCGCGTGGTGTTAAGCCAGGTCGGGCGCGATATGAACATCTTTAACCAGCTGAGCATCAATATGGCCGATTACCTGATGCTGGATGCAGAAGTGGTGACCAACGTTCACGGTAATCTGATGGACGAGATGATGGTGACCATCATCCAGGGCCACGCAGATCGTCTGGGAATGAAAACCATCGCCGGGCCAAGCAATCAGCCTATCATGATGGACACCTTATCCGGCATTGGCATCGACTTTATCTATGGCGACACCATCGCCGAGCCGCAGCCGCTGGAATTACTGTTGAACACCAGTTACTTCGCCATCAACTAACGGCGTCCAGCCGTCGGTGTACCAGATGTGCAGTAGCGCATAGGAACGCCACGGCTGCCAGCGCTGGGCATAGCGCCGGATTTGTGCCGGTGTCATCCCGGCAAAACGCTGCTTAATCAGATAATCATCCGGCAGGAACACATCCTTTGCCTGCCATCCCCGAAGCGCAAGATAGTTGGCCGTCCAGCGGCCAATCCCGGGCCGCTGCTGTAACGCCTTCATTCCTGCATTGATATCATCCGGCGGCGTCAGCGGAAATGTCCCGTCGACCACGGACTGCGCCAGATGAATCAGCGACTCAGCCCGCTTAACGGGCATCCCGAGCGCCTTCAGCGCCAGCGGATCGGCGGCGGCCAGCGCATCAGGAGTGGGAAAGCAGAGGTAGTCAGGGAAATCTTTCACCGGCTCGCCACACAGCGCCACCACGCGCGCCGCCAGTTTCGCCGCCATCGCCACACTCACTAGTTGCCCCAGAATCGCCCTAACGCCCTGCTCCCAGGCATCCATCGAGCCCGGCAAGCGAAGCCCTGGCCGGGCTGCGCCCAGTTCGCCGAGCGTGTCCAGGACTTGCTGTGGTTCGCAGGAAAGATCAAACAAACGTTCGATCCGTGCCAGGCAGGCCGATGCCACAGGGATCAAGCCCGGGCTGAGGGTCACCTTCAGGGTGCAGGAATCAATATCGGGCGTGACGCGAAACACGCCCTGATGGCCGTCGCAGGCGAAACTGCGCTCGTACCAGGTATCCGTTACGGTTTCGACGCCCGTCACCGCACGCGCGCCAAGAAAGCCAAACATCCATTGCCAGTCGTAAGGGGGTTGCCATTTCAGGGTGTACATCGCGACTCCTTTTAGGTTCACCACAGCATAAACCGAACAGGCTTGTTTCGCCTTGCTTTCATATTCCTGTTGTCGCAGGCCGGACATTTCGCTAAAGTCTCGCCCCTTCTCACTGGCATGGGGATTTCTACGTGTTTATTGGATTTGACTACGGTACGGCAAACTGTTCAGTTGCCATCATGCAAAACGGGCAACCGCAGCTCCTGAAAATGGAAAAAGAGAGTACGTTGCTGCCGTCCATGCTTTGCGCACCCACGCGTGAAGCGGTCAGCGAATGGCTGTTCCGTCATCACCAGGTTCCGGCCACTGGCGCAGAATCGCAGGCGTTGCTGCGCCGTGCGGTCAGTTTTAACCGCGAAGAGGATATCGACGTCACGCCATCCAGCGTGCAGTTTGGCCTCTCTTCGCTGGGTCATTACGTTGAAGATCCTGAAGAGGTCTACTTCGTTAAATCACCAAAATCGTTCCTGGGCGCGAACGGGCTGAAGCCGCAGCAGGTGGCCATGTTTGAAGATCTTGTGTGCGCCATGATGCTGCACATTCGCAATCAGGCGCAGACTCAGGTTACCGATGCCATAACCCAGGCGGTGATTGGTCGTCCGATTAACTTCCAGGGATTAGGCGGCGAAGAAGCCAACCAGCAGGCGCAGGGTATTCTTGAGCGTGCCGCACACCGTGCGGGTTTCCGTGATGTGGTGTTCCAGTATGAGCCGGTTGCCGCAGGGCTGGATTTTGAAGCCACCCTGACGGAAGAAAAACGGGTGCTGGTGGTGGATATCGGCGGGGGAACGACAGACTGCTCCCTGTTGCTGATGGGGCCACAATGGTACGCGCGTCGTGACCGCGAAAATAGCCTGCTGGGGCACAGTGGTTGCCGCGTGGGCGGTAACGATCTGGATATCGCTCTGGCGTTTAAAAGCCTGATGCCGCTGCTGGGCATGGGCGGGCAGACGGAAAAAGGGATCGCCCTGCCGATTCTGCCGTGGTGGAACGCCATCGCCATCAACGATGTACCGGCACAAAGTGATTTCTACAGCACCGCTAACGGACGTTTCCTGAATGATCTGGTTCGCGATGCCCAGGACGCAGAGAAAGTCGCCCTGCTGTATAAAGTGTGGCGTCAGCGTTTGAGCTATCGCGTGGTGCGTACCGCTGAAGAGAGTAAAATTGCGCTCTCGGCAATCCCTGAGCACGCGGTGACCTTGCCGTTCATTAGCGATGACCTCGCCACTGCCATTACGCAGGACGGGCTGGAAACAGCGCTCACGCAGCCGTTACAGCGCATTCTGGAGCAGGTCCAGCTGGCACTGGAAAATGGTAAAGAGAAGCCAGACGTGATTTACCTGACGGGAGGAAGCGCCCGCTCACCGCTCATCAAGAAAGCACTGGCGGAACAACTGCCGGGAATACCGATTGCGGGCGGCGATGACTTTGGCTCCGTTACCGCGGGTCTGGCGCGCTGGGCGCAGGTGATGTTTAGCTAATGCCGTTGTGCCGGGTGGCGGCTCCGCCTTACCCGGCCTACAACATCCACGGACCGTAGGCCGGGTAAGTAAAAGCACCACACTCAGACAATTCCAGACAGTCTTCCATATTTCCTCCATTTTTCTGCCGTCTTGCCTGACTAAACTAGTATCATTTCCCGAAGTGTTTCAGGATGAGAACGTATAACGATGAAAGGCAGTCATAAATCCCGCTGGGCAATCGCCGCTGGCATCATTGTGGTGGTCCTTGCCGCCGCCTGGTACTGGCACAGTCAATCTTCCGGTACTGCGACACCCGCTGGAGCAAGTTCCCAGCCACAGCGCCCTGTGGGCGGTGGCCGCCACGGGATGCGCGGCGGCGCGCTGGCACCGGTGCAGGCCGCGACGGCGGTAAACAAAGCGGTTCCTCGTTATCTTTCCGGCCTGGGGACCATTACGGCGGCAAACACGGTAACGGTCCGCAGCCGCGTCGAAGGTCAACTGATGGCCATTCATTTCCAGGAAGGCCAGCAGGTTAAAGCCGGTGATTTACTGGCAGAGATCGACCCAAGCCAGTTCAAAGTCGCCCTTGCCCAGGCACAAGGTCAGCTGGCAAAAGATACAGCCACGCTCGCGAACGCCCGGCGTGATTTGGCACGCTATCAACAGCTGGTCAAAACCAATCTGGTTTCCCGCCAGGAGCTTGATACCCAGCAGTCGCTGGTGAGCGAAACCCAGGGCACAATAAAAGCTGATGAAGCTTCCGTCGCCAGCGCGCAGTTACAGCTCGACTGGAGCCGCATCACCGCACCCATTGATGGCCGCGTGGGGCTGAAACAGGTCGACATCGGAAATCAAATCTCCAGCAGCGACACCACCGGTATTGTGGTCATCACCCAAACTCATCCTATCGATTTGGTCTTTACCTTGCCGGAAAGCGATATCGCCACCGTAGTGCAGGCGCAAAAAGCCGGTCAGGGGCTGGTCGTCGAAGCCTGGGACCGCACCAACAAACAGAAGCTGAGCGAAGGTTCGCTCCTGAGCCTTGATAACCAGATTGATACCACCACCGGCACCATCAAGCTTAAAGCCCGCTTTAACAATCAGGACGACGCCCTGTTCCCGAACCAGTTTGTGAATGCGCGAATGCTGGTAGCCACGGAAGAAAATGCCGTGGTCATTCCGGCGGCAGCGCTGCAAATGGGGAATGAAGGCAACTTTGTCTGGGTGCTGAACAGTGAAAACAAGGTCAGCAAGCATCTGGTGAAAACCGGGATCCAGGACAGCCAGACGGTGGTGATCAGCGCCGGGATTTCCGCGGGCGACCGCGTGGTGACCGACGGCATTGACCGCCTGACCGAAGGCGCAAAAGTCGAAGTGGTTGAAGCGCATGACAGCACCACCGCCACGGAACAACCCGCCAGACGCGAACACAAAAAACAGGGAGCGACCTCCTGATGCAGGTGATGCCACCGAGCTCTACAGGTGGGCCGTCACGCCTGTTCATTTTGCGCCCCGTCGCCACCACGCTGTTGATGGTGGCCATTCTTCTGGCCGGGATTATTGGTTACCGTTTTCTGCCCGTTTCGGCGCTGCCAGAAGTCGATTACCCCACCATTCAGGTTATCACGCTCTATCCTGGTGCCAGCCCGGATGTTGTAACCTCCGCCATTACCGCGCCGCTGGAGCGGCAGTTTGGCCAGATGTCTGGCTTAAAACAGATGTCCTCGCAAAGCTCGGGCGGCGCGTCTGTGGTGACCCTCCAGTTCCAGCTGACGCTGTCGCTGGACGTTGCAGAACAGGAAGTGCAGGCCGCGATTAACGCCGCCACTAACCTTCTGCCGTCTGACCTGCCTAACCCACCGGTTTACAGCAAAGTTAACCCGGCTGATCCGCCGATCATGACCCTTGCCGTCACCTCCTCCGCCATGCCGATGACCCAGGTGGAAGATATGGTGGAAACCCGCGTGGCGCAGAAAATCTCGCAGGTGTCCGGGGTGGGTCTGGTGACACTGGCAGGCGGGCAACGCCCGGCTGTGCGCGTGAAGCTGAACGCCCAGGCCATTGCTTCTCTGGGGTTAACCAGCGAAACCATTCGCACGGCGATCAGCAATGCGAACGTCAACTCCGCCAAAGGCTCGCTGGATGGCCCGACGCGTGCCGTTACGCTTTCTGCAAACGACCAGATGCAGTCTGCCGATGAATATCGCCAGCTGATTGTTGCGTATCAAAATGGCGCGCCTGTTCGCCTGGGCGATGTGGCGACCGTTGAGCAAGGCGCAGAAAACAGCTGGCTTGGCGCCTGGGCCAACAAACAGCAGGCGATTGTAATGAACGTACAGCGCCAGCCTGGTGCCAACATCATTGAGACCGCCGACAGCATCCGCACGATGCTGCCGCAGCTGATTGAGAGCCTGCCGAAGTCCGTCAGCGTGAAGGTGCTTTCCGACCGCACAACCAATATTCGCGCGTCCGTTTCCGACACCCAGTTTGAGCTGATGCTGGCCATTGCGCTGGTGGTCATGATCATCTACCTGTTCCTGCGTAACGTACCGGCCACCATTATCCCTGCCGTCGCGGTACCGTTATCGCTGGTGGGTACGTTCGCCGTGATGGTGTTCCTTGATTTTTCGATCAACAACCTGACGCTGATGGCGCTCACCATCGCCACCGGTTTTGTGGTGGATGACGCCATCGTGGTTATCGAAAACATTTCGCGCTATATCGAAAAAGGCGAAAAACCGCTCGCCGCCGCGCTGAAAGGGGCGGGAGAAATTGGCTTTACCATTATCTCCCTCACCTTCTCATTAATTGCCGTACTGATCCCGCTGCTGTTTATGGGGGATATTGTCGGCCGTTTGTTCCGCGAATTTGCCGTTACTCTGGCGGTTGCGATTTTGATCTCGGCGATAGTGTCCCTGACGCTGACGCCGATGATGTGCGCCCGCATGTTGAGCGTTGAATCCCTGCGTAAACAAAACCGCTTCTCGCGGGCGTCGGAGCGCATGTTCGAACGTATCATCGCCGCCTACGGCCGCCTGCTGGCAAAAGTGCTGAATCATCCGTGGGCCACACTTGGCGTGGCGCTGGGTACGCTGGCGCTGAGCGTGATGCTGTGGATATTCATCCCAAAAGGATTTTTCCCGATTCAGGATAACGGCATCATTCAGGGCACGCTTCAGGCTCCGCAGTCCGTCTCCTTTGCCAGCATGGCGCAGCGCCAGCAGCAGGTGTCTGAACTCATCATGAAAGACCCGGCGGTTGAAAGTCTGACCTCCTTCGTGGGCGTTGACGGAACCAACCCGTCGCTGAACAGCGCGCGTCTGCAAATCAATCTCAAACCGCTAAGTGACCGGGATGACCGCGTACAAACGGTGATTGAGCGCCTGCAAACTGCCGTCGCCCGCGTGCCGGGGATCGAGCTGTATCTGCAACCGATTCAGGATTTAACCATCGATACCCAGGTGAGCCGCACCCAGTATCAGTTCACGTTACAGGCCACTTCGCTTGATGCGCTCAGCACCTGGGTGCCGCAGCTGGTAAATAAACTCAAGGCGCTGCCGCAAATATCTGACGTCAGCAGCGACTGGCAGGACAAAGGACTGGCGGCCTATGTGAACGTTAACCGCGACAGCGCCAGCCGTCTGGGTATCACGATGACGGATGTTGATAACGCGCTGTACAACGCCTTCGGGCAGCGGCTGATCTCCACGATTTATACCCAGGCGAACCAGTATCGCGTGGTGCTGGAACACAACACCGAAAACACACCGGGGCTTGCCGCGCTGGATACGGTGCGCCTGACCAGTAAGGATGGCGGCATTGTGCCGTTAAGCGCCATTGCCAGCGTGGAAGAGCGCTACACCCCGCTTGCGATTAACCATCTCGATCAGTTCCCGTCCACCACCATTTCGTTCAACGTGCCGGACGATTACTCGCTGGGTGAGGCCATAGAGGCCATTCTTGCAGCGGAAAAAGATCTTAGCTTCCCGTCAGACATTCAGACCCAGTTCCAGGGCAGTACGCTGGCCTTCCAGGCGGCGCTGGGGAATACCATCTGGCTGATTGTCGCTGCCGTGGTGGCGATGTATATCGTGCTCGGCGTGCTGTACGAAAGCTTTATTCACCCGATTACCATCCTCTCTACCCTGCCGACCGCAGGCGTTGGCGCGCTTCTGGCGCTGATGCTGGCAGGCAGCGAACTGGATGTGATTGCGATAATCGGCATCATACTGCTTATCGGTATCGTGAAGAAAAACGCCATCATGATGATCGACTTTGCCCTTGCCGCCGAACGCGAACAGGGCATGTCGCCGCGGGATGCTATCTTCCAGGCGTGTCTGCTGCGTTTTCGCCCGATCCTGATGACCACGCTGGCCGCGCTGTTGGGTGCCCTGCCGCTGATGCTGAGTACCGGCGTGGGCGCTGAGCTGCGCCGCCCTCTGGGGATTGGCATGGTCGGCGGTCTGCTGGTAAGCCAGGTGCTGACGCTGTTTACCACCCCGGTGATTTACCTGCTCTTTGACCAGCTGGCTATCTGGGCCAAAAGCCGTTTCCCGAAACGTGAAGAGGAGGCGTAAGTGAAGTTTTTCGCCCTCTTCATTTACCGCCCGGTCGCGACGATATTAATTTCGCTCGCTATCACCCTGTGCGGCGTGCTTGGCTTCCGGCTGCTGCCGGTGGCCCCGCTGCCGCAGGTGGATTTCCCGGTGATCATGATCAGCGCCTCGCTGCCGGGCGCGTCGCCAGAAACGATGGCCTCTTCCGTGGCCACGCCGCTGGAACGCTCCCTGGGACGTATTGCCGGGGTAAACGAAATGACCTCCAGCAGTTCGCTTGGCAGCACGCGTATCATTCTGGAATTCAGCTTCGACCGCGATATTAACGGTGCCGCACGTGACGTACAGGCAGCCATCAACGCCGCGCAAAGCCTGTTGCCAAGCGGGATGCCAAGCCGTCCAACTTATCGTAAAGCCAACCCGTCTGACGCGCCCATCATGATCCTGACGCTCACCTCGGACACCTACTCTCAGGGGCAACTGTACGACTTTGCCTCCACCCAACTGGCGCAGACCATCGCCCAGATTGACGGCGTGGGTGACGTTGACGTCGGCGGCAGCTCCCTGCCTGCGGTCCGCGTGGGCTTAAACCCGCAGGCACTGTTCAACCAGGGCGTGTCGCTGGATGACGTGCGTACTGCCATCAGCAACGCGAACGTTCGCAAGCCGCAAGGGGCGATCGATGACCAGAGCCATCGCTGGCAGATCCAGACCAACGACGAGCTGAAAACCGCCGCGGAATATCAACCGCTGATCATTCACTACAACAACGGTGCGGCGGTACGCTTAAGCGATGTCGCCAGCGTCACCGATTCGGTGCAGGACGTACGTAACGCCGGGATGACCAATGCCAAACCGGCTATTTTGCTGATGATCCGCAAATTACCTGAAGCCAACATCATCCAGACGGTCAACAGCATCCGCGCGCGCCTGCCAGAGTTACAGGAAACCATTCCGGCGGCCATTGATCTGCAGATTGCTCAGGATCGCTCTCCGACGATCCGCGCCTCGCTCGAAGAGGTGGAGCAGACGTTAATTATCTCTGTGGCGCTGGTTATCCTGGTGGTGTTTTTATTCCTGCGCTCGGGGCGCGCAACGCTTATCCCGGCGGTAGCCGTTCCGGTGTCATTGATCGGGACCTTTGCCGCCATGTATCTGTGCGGATTTAGCCTGAACAACCTTTCGCTGATGGCGCTGACCATTGCCACGGGCTTCGTTGTGGATGACGCCATTGTGGTGCTGGAGAATATCTCCCGCCATCTTGAAGCTGGCGTGAAACCGCTCCAGGCGGCGCTTCAGGGGACGCGCGAAGTGGGTTTCACCGTGCTTTCCATGAGTCTGTCTCTGGTTGCGGTGTTCCTGCCGCTGCTGCTGATGGGCGGGCTGCCTGGCCGCCTGCTGCGGGAATTTGCCGTTACGCTCTCCGTCGCGATTGGTATTTCTCTGGCTATATCGCTGACATTAACGCCGATGATGTGCGGCTGGATGCTCAAACGCAGCAAACCGCACTCCCAGCCACGGCGTAAAGGTTTTGGCCGTTTCCTGATGGCCATGCAGGAGAGCTACGGCAAGTCGCTGAGATGGGTGCTGAACCACACGCGGATCGTCGGGCTGGTACTGATTGGCACCATCGTGCTCAACGTCTGGATGTACATCTCTATCCCGAAAACGTTCTTCCCGGAACAGGATACCGGAGTGCTGATGGGCGGCATTCAGGCTGACCAGAGCATCTCGTTCCAGGCGATGCGCGGTAAATTGCAGGACTTTATGAAAATCATCCGCGAAGACAAAGCGGTGGATAATGTCACCGGGTTTACCGGCGGCTCACGCGTGAACAGCGGGATGATGTTTATTACCCTCAAGCCCCGGGATGTGCGCAACGAAACCGCGCAACAGGTTATCGACCGCCTGCGTCTGAAGCTTGCCAAAGAGCCGGGGGCCAATCTGTTTTTGATGGCCGTTCAGGATATCCGCGTGGGTGGACGTCAGGCCAATGCCAGCTATCAGTACACCCTGCTGTCTGACGACCTTGCCGCCCTGCGCGAATGGGAGCCAAAGATCCGCAAAGCGCTGGCGGCGCTGCCTGAACTGGCAGACGTGAACTCCGATCAGCAGGACAACGGCGCAGAGATGGATCTGACCTACGATCGTGAAACAATGTCACGGCTGGGCATTAACGTAGAAGCCGCTAACAGCCTGCTGAACAACGCCTTTGGTCAGCGTGAGATCTCCACCATTTACCAGCCGATGAACCAGTATAAGGTGGTGATGGAAGTGGATCCGCGTTACACCCAGGACATCAGCGCGCTGGACAAAATGTTTGTGATCAACAGCGATGGCAAGGCTATCCCGCTCTCTTACTTCGCCAGCTGGCAGCCCGCAAACGCCCCGCTCTCTGTTAACCATCAGGGGCTTTCCGCGGCCTCGACCATTTCGTTTAACCTGCCGACCGGGTCGTCGCTGTCTGAGGCGAGCGATGCCATCAACCGCACCATGACCCAGCTTGGCGTGCCGTCCACCGTGCGCGGCAGTTTTGCCGGCACGGCGCAGGTATTCCAGGAGACGATGAACTCACAGGTGATCCTGATCCTGGCGGCCATCGCCACGGTGTATATCGTGCTGGGGGTGTTGTATGAAAGTTACGTTCATCCGCTGACTATCCTCTCAACCCTGCCTTCAGCGGGTGTGGGGGCGCTGCTGGCACTGGAGCTGTTTGGTGCCCCTTTCAGCCTAATCGCGCTCATCGGTATCATGCTATTAATAGGCATTGTGAAGAAAAACGCCATTATGATGGTCGACTTTGCGCTGGTTGCGCAGCGCCAGGGCAATCTGAGCCCGGAAGAGGCTATTTTCCAGGCCTGCCTGCTGCGTTTTCGCCCGATCATGATGACCACGCTGGCGGCGCTGTTTGGCGCCCTGCCGCTGGTGATCTCCGGTGGCGACGGCTCAGAGCTGCGTCAGCCATTGGGGATAACGATTGTCGGTGGTCTGGTGATGAGCCAGTTGCTAACGCTCTATACCACCCCTGTGGTCTATCTCTTCTTTGACCGCCTGCGGGTGCGTTTTTCGCGTAAAAACAGAGAAACGGTAAACGGGTAAATGACAGAACTTCCCAAAAATGTCCGCTGGCAGTTATGGATTGTCGCCTTCGGCTTCTTTATGCAGTCGCTGGATACGACCATCGTTAATACCGCCCTCCCCTCTATGGCGAGAAGCCTGGGGGAGAGCCCGCTGCACATGCATATGGTGATCGTCGCTTACGTACTGACGGTTGCCGTCATGCTGCCTGCAAGCGGCTGGCTGGCGGATAAAGTGGGGGTGCGAAATATCTTTTTCACCGCCATCATCCTGTTTACCGCGGGCTCGCTGTTTTGCGCCCAGGCCAACACGCTCAATGAGCTGGTGATGGCCCGTGTCCTTCAAGGGGTTGGCGGGGCGATGATGGTGCCCGTCGGTCGGCTGACGGTGATGAAAATCGTCCCGCGCGAACAGTACATGGCGGCGATGACCTTCGTTACCCTGCCCGGCCAGGTCGGCCCGCTGCTCGGCCCTGCGCTGGGCGGTGTGCTGGTGGAATACGCCTCCTGGCACTGGATTTTCCTGATCAACCTGCCGGTGGGTATCGTGGGAGCTATCGCCACGCTGGTGCTGATGCCTAACTACACCATGCAGACCCGGCGCTTTGATTTCGTTGGCTTTATCCTGCTGGCCGCCGGTATGGCAACCCTGACCCTGGCGCTCGACGGGCAAAAAGGGCTGGGGATTTCCTCCCTGACGCTGGGCATTCTGGTCGCTATCGGCGTGATGTCCGTGCTGTGGTATCTGTACCATGCCCGGGATAACGATCAGGCGCTGTTCAGCCTGTCGCTGTTTAAAAATCCCACCTACCGTCTTGGCCTGTTTGGCAGTTTTGCCGGGCGCGTCGGCAGCGGCATGTTGCCGTTTATGACGCCAGTGTTTCTCCAGATTGGGATGGGCTTTTCGCCGTTCCACGCGGGCTTAATGATGATCCCGATGGTGCTTGGCAGCATGGGGATGAAACGCATTGTGGTGCAGGTGGTGAACCGCTTTGGCTACCGTCACGTGCTGGTCACAGCCACCCTGGGGCTGGCTATCATCAGCCTGCTGTTTATGGGTGTGGCGCTGATGGGCTGGTACTACGCACTGCCGCTGGTTCTGTTCTGCCAGGGCATTATCAACTCGATGCGCTTCTCGTCGATGAACACCCTGACGCTGAAAGACCTGCCGGACGAACTGGCCAGCAGCGGCAACAGCCTGCTGTCGATGATCATGCAGCTCTCCATGAGCGTGGGCGTTACCGTGGCGGGCCTGCTGCTCGGCATGTACGGACAGCACCATCTCAGCGTCGACACGCCGGTCGCGCATCAGGTGTTTTTATATACCTATCTCAGCATGGCGGTGATTATCGCCCTGCCCGCGTTTATCTTCGCCAGAGTACCGGACGATACCAGTAAGAACGTTGTTATTCGTCGTGGCAAAAGGAGTGCATCATGAAATTCTGGCGTCCCGGGATCACCGGAAAGCTGTTTGTGGCGATTTTTGCCACCTGTATCGTCCTGCTGGTCACGATGCACTGGGCGGTGCGGGTCAGCTTTGAGCGCGGTTTTATTGACTACATCAAGCACGGGAACGAACAGCGTTTACAGGGGCTGAGCGATGCGCTGGGCGATCAGTATGCCCTGCACGGCAACTGGCGTTTTCTGCGTAATAACGACCGTTTTGTTTTTCAGATCCTCCGCTCGCTTGAGCACGATACCGATGACGATCGTCCCGGCCCCGGGATGCCGCCGCACGGCTGGCGCACACAGTTCTGGGTCATAGACCAGGACATGCGCGTGCTCGTGGGCCCGCGTGCGCCCGTCCCGCCTGATGGCACAAAGCGCGCCATTACCGTGAATAACGCGACGGTCGGCTGGGTGATCGCCTCCCCGGTTGAACGTCTGACGCGCAACACGGATATCAACTTCGACAAGCAGCAGCGTCAGACCAGCTGGCTGATTGTCGCACTTTCGACGCTGCTTGCCGCGCTGGCCACCTTCCCGCTGGCACGCGGGCTGCTTGCACCGGTTAAACGGCTGGTAGAAGGCACGCACAAGCTGGCGGCCGGGGATTTCTCAACCCGCGTGGACACCCGCAGCCAGGACGAACTGGGCAAGCTGGCGCAGGACTTTAACCAGCTGGCCAGCACGCTTGAGAAAAACCAGCAGATGCGCCGTGATTTTATGGCCGATATTTCGCACGAGCTTCGCACGCCGCTGGCGGTCCTGCGCGGTGAGCTGGAAGCCATTCAGGACGGCGTGCGGCAGTTTACCCCGGAATCTGTCGCCTCTTTGCAGGCCGAAGTCGGCACGCTGACCAAGCTGGTGGACGATCTGCATCAGCTTTCGATGTCCGACGAAGGGGCACTGGCCTACCAGAAAGCGCCGATAGACGTGATTAACGTGCTGGAAGTCGCCAGCGGCGCCTTCCGCGAACGTTTTGCCAGCCGCAACCTGAAAATTGACCTCTCACTGCCGGACAGCGCCATCGTGTTTGGCGACCGCGACCGCCTGATGCAGTTGTTCAACAACCTGCTGGAAAACAGCCTGCGCTATACCGACAGCGGTGGCGGGCTGCATATCTCCGGCAAGCATGGAAACGGGCGCTTTGCCCTCACCTTTGCGGATTCCGCACCTGGCGTGCAGGATGCGCAGCTGGAAAGGCTGTTTGAGCGTTTTTATCGTACAGAAGGTTCGCGTAACCGCGCAAGCGGCGGCTCCGGGCTGGGGCTGGCGATTTGCGTCAACATCGTTGAAGCCCATAACGGCACAATCCGCGCCGCCCATTCGCCTTTTGGCGGGGTAAGCATTACAGTAGAGTTACCGCTGGAACGGGATATATCGAGAGAAGTATGACCGAGTTACCGATTGACGAAAACACACCACGTATTCTGATTGTGGAAGACGAGCCTAAGCTTGGGCAGTTGCTGATCGACTATTTACGTGCGGCCAGTTACGCCCCATCGCTTATCAGCCATGGCGATCAGGTGTTGGCCTATGTGCGCCAGACGCCGCCGGACCTGATCCTGCTGGATCTGATGCTGCCAGGCACCGACGGTCTGACGCTGTGCCGGGAAATTCGCCGTTTCTCTGACGTGCCTATCGTTATGGTGACCGCCAAAATCGAAGAGATCGACCGCCTTCTGGGCCTGGAAATCGGTGCCGACGATTACATCTGTAAGCCTTACAGCCCGCGAGAAGTGGTAGCCCGCGTGAAAACCATTCTCCGCCGCTGCAAACCGCATCGCGAATTGCAGGCGCTGGATGCCGAAAGCCCGCTGATTGTGGATGAAAGCCGCTTCCAGGCGAGCTGGCGCAGCAAGCTTTTGGATCTCACCCCCGCCGAGTTCCGCCTGCTGAAAACCCTCTCTCACGAGCCGGGAAAAGTGTTCTCCCGCGAGCAATTGCTGAATCATCTGTATGACGATTACCGCGTCGTCACCGACCGCACCATCGACAGCCACATCAAAAACCTGCGCCGCAAGCTGGAGGCGCTCGACGCCGACCAGTCATTTATTCGCGCGGTGTATGGTGTGGGCTACCGCTGGGAAGCGGATGCGTGCAGGATTGCCTGACTACATTCTTCTCATTCTGAGCCTCTCCCCTGCGGGGCGAGGGGCAAAAACTTTACCTCCCTGCCCCGCAGCGCTACAATGCCCGCCCTTAATGTGGGGGATCTCCCCTTACCGCTGCACCAGGTGTACGCGGATCTGACCTGTCATCAGAACGAGAACAAACATGTTTAAACCGGAACTCCTTTCCCCGGCGGGAACGCTGCAAAATATGCGTTACGCTTTCGCTTATGGTGCCGACGCTGTTTACGCGGGCCAGCCGCGCTACTCACTGCGCGTGCGCAACAACGAATTCAACCACGAGAACCTGCAGCTCGGCATCAATGAAGCACATGCCCTGGGCAAAAAATTCTACGTGGTGGTAAACATCGCGCCGCACAACGCCAAGCTGAAAACGTTCATCCGGGACCTCAAGCCGGTAGTGGATATGGGGCCAGACGCGCTGATTATGTCAGACCCGGGTTTAATCATGCTGGTTCGGGAGAACTTCCCGGAAATGGATATTCACCTCTCGGTGCAGGCTAACGCCGTCAACTGGGCAACGGTGAAATTCTGGAAACAGATGGGGCTGACCCGCGTCATCCTGTCTCGCGAGCTTTCGCTGGAAGAAATTGAAGAGATCCGCACCCAGGTGCCGGAAATGGAAATCGAAATTTTCGTTCACGGCGCACTCTGCATGGCCTACTCCGGCCGCTGCCTGCTCTCTGGCTATATCAACAAGCGCGACCCGAACCAGGGCACTTGCACCAATGCCTGCCGCTGGGAATACAACGTCCAGGAAGGCAAAGAGGATGACATCGGGAATATCGTGCACAAGCACGAGCCTATCCCGGTCACCAACGTCGAACCAACGCTCGGTATCGGCGCACCAACCGACAGCGTGTTTATGATTGAAGAGGCCAAACGTCCTGGCGAGTACATGACCGCCTTTGAAGACGAACACGGCACTTACATCATGAACTCCAAAGATCTGCGCGCAATCGCCCACGTTGAACGCCTGACCCAGATGGGCGTGCATTCGCTGAAAATCGAAGGCCGTACCAAGTCCTACTACTACTGCGCCCGTACTGCGCAGGTTTACCGCAAAGCCATCGACGATGCGGCGGCCGGTAAACCGTTCGACACGTCCCTGCTGGAAACGCTGGAAGGCCTGGCACACCGCGGTTATACCGAAGGCTTCCTGCGCCGTCACACCCACGACGACTACCAGAACTACGAGCACGGCTACTCGATCTCTGAGCGCCAGCAGTTTGTCGGCGATTTCACCGGCGAGCGCAAAGGCCCGCTGGCTGCGGTTGCCGTGAAAAACAAATTCACCAAAGGCGACAGCCTGGAACTGATGACCCCGCAGGGCAACATGAACTTCCGCCTGGAGCATCTGGAAAACAAGAAAGGCGAAGCGATTGAGGTGGCCCCGGGTGACGGTCACGTTGTCTGGCTGCCTGTCCCGGAAGAGGTGGATCTGGAATTTGCGCTGCTGATGCGTAATTTCGACGGAGAAAGCACCCGTAATCCGCACAACAAATAGTTAATAATGGGTATTTTTTCAGGTTGGGATGATTCTTAGAATCGGATCACATACCGCTTCGTTCAATACGGGTATTATCCACAGCGCTGAAAAACATAACCCATAAATGCTAGCTGTACCAGGAACCACCTCCTTAGCCTGCGTAATCTCCCTTACGCGGGCTTATTTTTTTCCTTTCGTCCTGTTCTTACCCGCTTTTTTCCTCCCTGAGATACACTTCTGATAAAGCAAAAAAGGGAGCAATGCGGATGGCAACCTATCCAGCCAGTTTATTAATTCTGAACGGCAAGAGTGCCGGTAACGATATCCTGCGTCAGGCCGTTGTTAACCTGCGAAACGACGGCGCCTGTATTCACGTTCGTGTCACGTGGGAAAAAGGCGATGCCGCCCGGTATATTGCCGAGGCGTGCGAGCTTGGCGTGGACACCGTGATATCCGGCGGTGGCGACGGGACCATCAACGAAATTGCCACCGCGCTGATTCATCTTGAGACGGCCCAGCGCCCGGCCATGGGCATTTTGCCGCTCGGAACGGCAAACGATTTTGCCACCAGCGCCGGGATCCCGGAGGATTTGGCGAAAGCGCTCCAGCTGGCCATTCTTGGAAAAGCCACTGCTGTGGATATCGCTCTGGTGAATGATAAGACCTGTTTTATCAATATGGCGACGGGAGGATTTGGTACGCGGATCACCAGTGAAACACCGGAAAAACTGAAAGCGGCGCTTGGCGGTGTCTCTTATCTGATCCACGGCCTGATGCGGATGGACACCCTGAAACCGGATCGCTGCGAAATCACCGGAGATGATTTTCACTGGCAAGGGGATGCGCTGGTGATCGGTATCGGCAACGGGCGTCAGGCAGGCGGCGGGCAGCAACTGTGCCCGGGAGCGCTGATTAACGACGGTCTGTTAGAACTGCGTATTTTCACCGGCGACGGGCTATTGCCTGCGCTGTTCACCACGCTTACTCAGCCGCAGGAAAGCCCGAATATTATCGACGGTCAATCGGCCTGGTTTGAGGTGAAAGCCCCGCACGGCATGACCTTTAACCTCGACGGCGAGCCGTTGAGCGGAGAGCGGTTCCGCATCGAAGTTTTGCCTGGCGCGCTACAGTGCCGGTTGCCGCCGGACTGTCAGCTTTTGCGCTGATGGTTTGCCGGGTGGCGCTGCGCTTACCCGGCCTACGCGTTCGGTAATGTAGGCCGGGTAAGGCGTCGCCGCCACCCGGCTAAAGACCGCCCAAACCTAATACACCGCCACCTCCCGCGCCATCTCGCGGCTGTACTGCTGGCTGGCATTCACCAGCATCCGCGTATAGTCGGTTTGGGCCTGCCCGGCCACCAGCTCGTCCACGGTCAGGCTTTCGAGGATTTTACCGTACTGCATCACCGCCACCTTCTGACACAAATGTGCAATAACGCCTAAATCGTGCGTCACCATCAGGTAGGTCAAATTCGACTCCCGCTGCAACTCCGCCAGCAGATTCAGGATCTCCGCCTGGACCGACACGTCCAGCGCCGAGGTTGGTTCGTCCAGCAACAGCACCTGCGGCTCCAGAATCAGCGCTCTGGCTATCGCCACCCGCTGGCGCTGCCCGCCGGAAAGCTGATGCGGATAACGGTCGCGAAAGGCCCGGTTTAACCCCACCTTATCCAGCAACGTATGAATACGTCTGTCGCGATCTTTTATGCCGTGGATCTGCAGCGGCTCTTCCAGAATATCGCCAATGGTATGACGCGGATGGAGCGAGCCGTACGGATCCTGAAACACCATCTGCACCCGCCGACAGCGTTCCTGGCTGATACGTTTTTCCAGCGGCTTACCGTCAATCGCCAGCTCGCCGTCCCAGTGAGTGAACAGCCCGGCCAGGCATTTGAGTACCGTGGTTTTACCCGAACCGGACTCCCCTACCAGACCGTAAATCTCGCCCTCTTTCACGCTAATATTTACGTCATCCAGCACCTGATTTCGCTTCTCTCCCTCGCCGAATGCCAGGTTGAGGTGTTTAATCTCGATCATCTCTGCTCCTTACTCGGTGAGCCAGCTGGCCTGACGCTGCAGGACCGGCAGCGTCGGGCGGCGATGGTTGATTTCCGGCAGCGCGCTGATTAAGCCCTGCGTATAAGGGTGCTGCGCATTGTGCAAATCTTTCGCCGCAATGGACTCCACCACGCGCCCGGCGTACATCACCAGCACCCGGTCGCAGAAACTGCGCACCAGGTTGATGTCGTGGCTGATAAAAATCAGCCCCAGACCGCGGGACTGCACCAGATCGTCTAGCAAACCCAGCACCTGCAAGCGCACCGACACGTCCAGCGCCGAGGTCGGTTCGTCGGCAATGACCAGCTCCGGGTCAGTTATCAGCATCATCGCAATCATGATGCGCTGCCCCTGCCCGCCGGAAATCTCATGCGGATAGAGGTGATACACACGCTCCGGCTGACGAATACGCACCACGTCGAGCATCTCCAGCACTTTGGCTTTCGCCTCCGCTTTACGCCCCGGATGGTGAGTCAGCCAGGCTTCAGCAATCTGGTCGCCCACGCACACCACCGGGTTGAGCGAGTATTTCGGGTCCTGCATGATCATCGAGATCCGCTTGCCACGAATGGCGCGCATTTGCGCCTCACTCACGCTCCGCAAATCGACATCGCCAAACTGCATCCGCGTAGCACTGATTTGCGCTTTCGCCGGATGCAGGCGCAGCAGTGCCCGCCCGACGGTGGATTTCCCGGAACCGGATTCGCCGACAATCGCCAGCTTTTCACGCCCGAGCTGGAAAGAGACACCGCGCACGGCGTGAGTCACTGCCCCGCCGTTGATAAAATCGACGTGGAGATCGCGCACGTCGAGCAAAGGGTTATTCGCTGCGAGGATCGAGGATGTCACGTAAGCCATCTCCTAAGAAGTTAAACGCCAGGCTGTTAATCAGAATTGCCAGCCCCGGAATAGTCACCACCCACCAGCACTCCATCATGTAGGTGCGGCCGCTTGAAATCATCGCCCCCCACTCTGGCTCCGGCGGCTGTGCGCCAAGGCCGAGGAAACCCAGCCCTGCCGCGGTCAGGATGATCCCCGCCATGTTCATGGTGATACGGATAATCACCGACGGCAGGCACAGCGGCACGATATGGCGCCACAACACGCGTACCGATGAAGCCCCCTGCAAACGCACGGCGGAGATAAAATCAGCCTGCCGCAGGGAAAGCGTTTCGGCACGCGCCAGGCGGGCAATCGGCGGCCAGGCGGTCAGCGTAATGGCGATAACCACGTGCTCCAGCCCGGGCCCGAGCGCCGCCACAAACGCCAGCGCCAGCACCAGGCTTGGGAAGGAGATAAAAATATCGGTGACGCGCATCAGCACCGCATCCACCTTGCCGCCAAAATAGCCAGCGGCCACACCCAGCAGTAGCCCCAGCGGCCCCACGGTGACGGAGACCAGCAGCACGATATAGAGCGTGATGCGCGAGCCATACACCAGGCGGCTGAAGATATCGCGGCCAAACTCGTCGGTGCCGAACCAGTGCTGCGCATTCGGTGCAACCAGCGCATTGTTCAGGTCCTGCACCAGCGGGTTATAGGGCGCAATCAGCGGCGCAAAAGCTGCGACAATCAACAGCAGCAGGATAATGCCGCCGCCAATAGCGGTGAGCGGATTGCGCGCCATTTTGCCGATAAAACCAGCGGCACGGGCAAACGCGCGTTTGATACGCTGGCGGCCTTCAGACTGCCCGGCTCCCAGCGGCGTATCCAGAGAAACGGTCATGATTTCGTCCTCGGGTCAAAGAGTTGATAAAGCATGTCGGAGAGCAGGTTGAGCATCACAAAGATAATGCCCACCAGCAGCACGCAGCCCATTACCGCATTCATATCGCCGAGCAGCAGGCTGCCGGTGAGATACGAGCCAAAGCCTGGCCAGGAGAAGACGGTTTCAATCAGCACCGCCCCTTCCAGCAGCGAGCCGTAGGCCAGCGCGACAACCGTCAGCAACTGTACGAGGATGTTGCGAAACGCGTGATTCCAGATGACCTGGCGCTCGGTTAAGCCTTTTACCCGCGCGGTGATGATGAACTCCTGCGACAGCTGCGCCAGCATAAAGCTGCGGGTCATACGGCTGATGTAGGCCAGCGAGTGAAAACCGAGCAGCGAAGCCGGCAATACCAGGTGGTTAATGGCGTTCCAGAACACCGCACTGTTTCCGGCCAGCAACGCATCGATGGTCATCAGCCCGGTGCGACGCGGAACTACCCCGTCCAGCCCCAGATCCAGACGCCCTGCACCGCCTACCCAGCCAAGCCAGGCGTAGAACAGCAGCAGGCCCATCATCCCCACCCAGAAAATCGGCGTGGAGTAACCTGCCAGGCTGATGATACGCACCACGTAATCGGAAATGCTGTTGCGACGCGCCGCCGCCAGCACGCCCAGCGGGATGCCAAGACCTGCGCCGACGATAATCGCCATCGTTGCCAGCTCCAGCGTGGCCGGGAAGACGCGCAGGATATCTGCCGTCACCGGTTTGCCGGTCAGCAACGCATTGCCTAAATCACCGTGCAGCAGGTTATTCAGGTAAATGCCAAACTGGGTCAGCAATGATTTATCAAACCCCAGCTGGTGATACACCTGCTGATAGGTGCTGTGGTCGGCATCCGGGCCGACTATCGCCAGCACCGGATCGACAGGCATTACGCGGCCGATGAAAAAGGTCAACAGCAGCAGGCCAAACAGCGTAATGACGACCTGCGTCAGCCGTTTTGAGAAGCGCCGGGTACGGGAGCCGGGCGCGAGGATCGCCACACTCATTGTTCACCTCCGGTTTTGTAGACTTCACGCAGGAAGGTGGTGGCCGACGGGTGCGACTGGAAGTTTTTCACCTCGTTGCGCACCACCACGGAATCCACCATTTGTGAGAGCGGGATCATCGCCGGGATCAGCGCGTCGTAACGCACCTGGATCTGCTGGTAATCGGCTACCTGTTTTTGCGGATCGCGCTCCAGCAGAGCTTTATCGATCATCTCGTTGAGCGGTTTATCGTAGAAACTGGTGCGCCAGCCCTGGAAATTGGTCAGCCGGGCTTCATCGCTGTTGTCCGGGTTGTAGACCAGCGCGCGCAGGCTGGAGTGCGGATGTGGCTCAACCCCGCTGCCGCCGCGCCCCACCAGCATGTCGAACTTACGCTCGCGCATGGCACCGTAAATCTGGTTGCCGGTGCCGGTGATGATTTTGGCGTTGATCCCCGCCTGCATCAGGGTGGACTGCACGGCGATGGCAATATTGAGGAACGGCTGATCCGCCAGCACGCGCAGGGTGGTATCGAATCCGTTCGGGTAACCCGCCTCTGCCAGCAGCTTTTTGGCGCGCGGAATATCAAGCCTGTAGCCAGGGTCCGGCAGCGTGGACGGCATCCCCGCTTTGATCGGACGCTGGTGTAGCACGCCGTAACCTGGCATCAGCGCTTTATTGATGCCCTGATAGTCAATCAGATAGCGCACGGCCTCGCGCACTTTGGCGTTGGCGAAATGCGCCTCTTTCATGCTCATCGCCACATAGTAGACCGTGCCTTTCTGTACCGCTTCAACGGTGAGCTGCGGGTCTTTACGCAGGGCATTGATGTCCGCCACCGCCATGTTGTTGGCAATGTCGAGGTCGCCTTTTTCAATCATCAGACGCAGGGTTTGCGACTCCTGAAAATGGCGCAATACCACGCGGCTCATCTTTGGCTCGTCACGCCAGTAGTGCGGGTTACGCTGCATCCTCAGCACATCTTTCGCCTGCCAGGTTTCCAGCATAAACGGGCCAGAGCCTGCTTCGTTGGTGGTGAGCCAGCGGTTGCCCCAGTCGTTGTTGGCGGCGTGCTGCTGCACGGTTTTGCTGTCGAGCACGCCCAGGTTACCCAGTGCGCCAAGGGAGTAGATCACCAGCTGCGGGTCATTGGCTTTAGGCAGGACGATTTGTACGGTGTAATCATCCGGGGCGCTGACCTGTTTATCGATATTTTTCTTGCTGAAACCGTAGGACTTCCACACCGATGCCTGGGCAAGGTTAAGGTGCAGCAGGCGGCGCATCGACCAGACCACATCTTCCGCCGTCAGCGGATTGCCGGAGTGGAATTTCACGTCGTCGCGCAGGTGGAAAGTCAGGGTTTTACCGTCCGGGGCAATATCCCAGGACTTCGCCAGCGCCGGCCTGACGTTGGTGAGTTCGTTCGGATCCAGCTCTACCAGGGAATCGTAGAGGTTAACCACAATGCCGACCACTTCGTTACCGGTCATTGCCGCCGGGTCAAGCGTCAGCAGGTTGTTCATATTCATACCGATGATGAGCTGGTCTGGCGGCGTTTTTGCGTACGCCGCGCCGCTCCCCATCATCAGCGCGAGCGCGAGTAAACACGCTCCGGCCAAGGGAGTTCGTTTCATGTATATATCGCCTGTAGGGTACGTTTTTATCTGTCAGTCGTGGCTGACGGTATTGGCTTCGATATATGCAAAATTAATGTCTTCGCCCAGTCCCGGGCGGGTCGGCAGGCTGACCATGCCGTTTTCATCCATCGGGTCGACCAGGCTGTTGAGGTACGCCGCCGGTTCGTCGTAGTCGAGGAACGGGTGCAGCAGGCCACGCTCGTACCAGCGGCAGTTTTTGATTGCGCCGATCACCGCCAGGCTTGCCGCGCCGTTACCGTGAACTTCGCAGTCCATCCCGAACGACTCGGCCAGATGCGCCACTTTCAGGGTTGGGGAGATGCCGCCCACGCCGTTTGCCCCGGCACGCAGGATGTCGCACGCCCCGGCTTTGACCCAGTCCGCACGGCTGTGGTGTTTTCCGCCCAGGCTTTCCGGCCCGATAATCGGGATCGACAGGTTTTCCGCCAGCCATACGTAGGAGGCCATGCTCTCTTCTTCCATTGGCTCTTCAAACCAGGCGAAGTTGAGTTTTTCCAGCTCTTTACCGATGTAGAGCGCTTCCGCACGGCTGTACCAGTGGTACCCGTCGATCATCAGGTCAATATCCGGGCCGACGGCTTCACGCACAGCAGCACAGGCTTTGACGTCCATTTTCGGGTTTGGGGCGAAGGAAACCGGCGGCATCCAGGTGTGCAGCTTGATGGCCTTATACCCACGTGCCACCAGCTTTTCGGCAAAACTGGCGTACTCTTCCGGAGTCGACAACCCACCGGGCAGATCGTCGCCGCACATGGTGCTGCCATAGGCCGGGACTTTGTCACGGTAGCCTCCCAGCAATTTCCAGACCGGCACGTTGAGTTTGCGACCAATGAGATCCCACAGCGCCTGTTCTACGAAGCCCAGCGCACGCTCGGTCAGCTGATGTGCACTGCCGCGCTGCCAGTGCGCCAGATCCTGCCAGATGCGTTCGCGGTTGAACGCGTCCTGCCCGACCAGCACTTTGCGAAAGAAGGTATTGACCACAAAGGGACGCACCACTTCCGGCGGCGCGAAGGAGTACCCTTTGGTGCCATCGTCTGCCGTGATGGTCAGCATCGCCATTTTGGCCATGCTTTCCGGCCCCGGATGCGAATGCCCGGCGCTGTCGGAAACCCGACGCGTCGGGTACTGGAAGACGGTGACGTTTACAGATTCTATTTTCATTATCAGTCCTTAACACTACAGAGGTTCAGAGCGATTTTGTAATTTGAAAAGCTGTTTCGAAACTAACTTTAAGCGCAAAATTCGTCCGCTGCCTTAGACAAATTCCGCTAAGCATCGGCCATTTTTTGTGCATATGCACGGGAAGGAGTGACAGTTTTCACAAAAGGGATCTGAAATGTGATGTCGATCGGGACGGGTGTTTGAATGAAATGAAATGTTATTTCGAATTGAGTTGGATGGTGTCTGATGCCCTCATGCCAGCCCTCTCCCTGTGAGAGAGGGCGAAGTCAGAGATTATGCTATGGTCACTTTGCTATCCAGATACACATCCTGAACCGCATTAATCAGCTTCACGCCGTCGGCCATCGATTTCTTAAACGCCTTACGGCCGAGGATCAGCCCCATGCCACCCGCGCGTTTATTAATAACCGCTGTACGTACCGCGTCTGACAGATCCGTTTCACCGCCTGCCGCACCGCCGGAGTTAATCAGCCCTGCGCGGCCCATATAGCAGTTCGCCAGCTGGTAGCGCACAAGATCGATCGGATTATCGGTGGTCAGTTTGCTGTAAACACGGTCGTCGGTATAACCGAAATTCACCGCCTTATAGCCGCCGTTATTCTCGGCCATTTTCTGCTTCACGATATCTGCGCCAATGGTCGCCGCCAGATGGTTTGCCTGGCCGGTCAGGTCGGCGGAGACGTGGTAATCCACACCGTCTTTCTTGAACGCGTTGTTTCGCAGATAGGCCCACAGCACGGTCACCATTCCCAGCTCATGCGCACGCTCAAAGGCGGCTGAAATCTCTTCAATCTGACGACGAGACTGCTCAGAGCCAAAATAGATGGTCGCTCCAACCGCCACCGCCCCCATGTTGAAGGCCTGCTCAACGCTGGCATACAGCGTCTGGTCATATTCGGTTGGGTAGCTCAGGGTTTCGTTGTGGTTCAACTTCACCAGGAAAGGAATGCGGTGCGCGTAACGGCGGGACACCGAGGCCAGCACGCCGTAAGTCGACGCGACACAGTTGCAGCCCGCTTCAATCGCCAGCTCTACAATGTTCTTCGGGTCGAAATAGAGCGGATTCGCCGCGAAGGATGCCCCCGCAGAGTGCTCAACGCCCTGGTCAACCGGCAGAATGGACAGATACCCGGTTCCGCCCAGACGCCCGGTGTTGTAGAGCGTCTGCATGTTTCGCAGAACGGCTGGCGGGCGGTTGTTGTCTATCATCACGCGGTCGACATAGTCGTGACCGGGCAGATAGAGATGGTCGGCTGGAATGGTCATACAACGATGCTGTAAAAGGCTGTCGGCGTCTTTGCCAAGCAACTGCGCAATATCAGTCATAGTGATGCTCCCGTAATTCCGACGTCGTGTCGGTGAGTGATATCCAGACCCACATTTTTGCGGGCAGACTAAGCCTGGTACTGACTTAACAGATTTTCCACCAGCCGGGATTTTTTTCAGCACAATCTGCTGGCTCGATTCGTGTACAACAAAAATGTTACATCGATCAAACAATCACCACAAAGGTATTTAAAAGGTATTATTGAATGGTATGTTAAAGGAGTACCCTCTCTGACATGCAGGATTAAACAATGAAAACGAAAGTCCAACTGTCATTCATGATGTTTGTTGAATGGTTTATCTGGGGCGCGTGGTTTGTGCCGCTGTGGCTGTGGCTGAGTAAAAGCGGCTTTAGCGCCGGGGAAATCGGCTGGTCTTATGCCTGTACCGCGATCGCCGCGATCCTCTCGCCGATCCTTGTCGGCTCACTGACCGACCGCTTCTTTGCCGCCCAGAAAGTGCTGGCGGTGCTGATGTTTGCCGGTGCCGTACTGATGTACTTCGCCGCGCAGCAAACCCAGTTCGCCACCTTCTTCCCGCTGCTGCTGGCATATTCCCTGACCTATATGCCCACTATCGCCCTGACCAACAGTATCGCCTTCTCTAACGTGGACGATGTTGAGGCCGATTTCCCGCGTATCCGCGTGATGGGCACTATCGGCTGGATCGCCTCCGGCCTGGCCTGCGGTTTTCTGCCGCAGATGATGGGCTATAACGATATCTCGGACACCAATATCCCGCTGCTGATGACCGCCGCCAGCTCCGCGCTGCTCGGCGTGTTTGCGCTGTTCCTGCCGAATACGCCACCGAAGAGCACCGGCAAACTGGACATCAAAGTGATGCTGGGGCTTGATGCGCTGATCCTGCTGCGCGACAAGAACTTCCTGGTGTTCTTCTGCTGCTCGTTCCTGTTCGCCATGCCGCTGGCGTTTTACTACATCTTCGCCAACGGTTATCTCACCGAAGTGGGCATGAAAAACGCCACCGGCTGGATGACGCTTGGCCAGTTCTCTGAAATCTTCTTTATGCTGGCGCTGCCGTTCTTCACCAAACGCTTTGGTATTAAGAAGGTATTGCTGCTGGGGCTTATCACCGCCGCCATCCGCTACGGCTTCTTTGTTTACGGCGGCGCAGAGCAATACTTCACTTACGCCCTGCTGTTCCTCGGCATTCTGCTGCACGGGGTGAGCTATGACTTCTATTACGTGACCGCGTACATCTATGTCGATAAAAAAGCGCCCGCGCATATGCGTACTGCCGCACAGGGCTTGATCACGCTGTGCTGTCAGGGCTTTGGTAGCCTGCTGGGTTACCGCCTGGGCGGCGTGATGATGGAAAAAATGTTCGCATACAAAGAGCCGGTGAACGGGCTGACCTTCAACTGGGCCGGAATGTGGGCATTTGGTGGGATCATGATTGCCGTGATCGCCGTGATGTTTATGCTGTTTTTCCGCGAATCGGATAAAGAGATCACCGCAATTGAGGTGGTTGATGGCGATACCGCGCTGACACAAGGGGAAGTTAAATGAAACACGAACGTGTTCTCGGTGCTCTTTACGGGCAGGCGTTAGGGGATGCGATGGGGATGCCATCGGAACTGTGGCCAAGAAGTCGTGTGAAAGCCCACTTCGGCTGGATAGACCGCTTCTTACCGGGGCCGGCCGAGAACAACGCGGCCTGCTATTTTGACCGGGCAGAGTTTACCGATGACACCTCAATGGCGCTGTGCCTGGCCGATGCGATTATCGAATGCGACGGGCAGATCAATGCGGATGTCATCGGCAGACATATTCTGCACTGGGCCGAATCATTCGACGCGTTTAACAAAAACGTACTTGGCCCAACGTCCAAAATCGCGCTGAATGCCATCCGCGATGGTAAACCGGTGAGTGCGCTTGAGAACAACGGCGTAACCAACGGCGCGGCCATGCGCGCATCCCCGCTAGGATGTTTGCTGCCCGCCACCCGTCTTGAACACTTTGTCGAACAGGTAGCGCTGGCCTCCAGCCCCACGCATAAATCTGACCTCGCGATTGCCGGGGCGGTGGTGATTGCCTGGGCGATTTCACGCGCCATCGACGGCGAGCGCTGGCAGAACATCGTTGATGCCCTGCCCGGTATCGCCCGTTACGCTCAGGAAGCGAAGCCCACCACATTCAGCGCTTCTCTGGCCGCGCGTATCGAACTGGCACTACACACCGTGCGTAATGCAAAAGGGATCGAATCCGCCAGCGAGCAGGTTTATCAACTCGTCGGTGCAGGCACCAGTACCATTGAATCGGTTCCGGCTGCCATTGCGATGGTTGAACTGGCAGGAACCGATCCGAATCGCTGCGCCATTTTATGTGCCAACCTGGGCGGTGATACTGACACCATCGGGGCGATGGCAACGGCCATCTGCGGCGCGCTGCATGGCGTGCAGGCGATTGATCCGGCGCTTAAGGATGAACTCGATGCCGTTAACCAGCTCGACTTTGGTCATTACTGCGCAAAATTACTGCACTACCGGGAGCAAAGGGAGGGCGTATGACGTCAGATTTTGCCCGTCACCTTGAGACATTACAGGCTACACGCCCGGTAACGGTGCTGGGTGCGGCAGTGATTGACGTCATTGCTGATGCCTACGCCCTGCCGTGGCGCGGGTGTGATATCGAGCTCAAACAGCAGGGCGTGAACATTGGTGGCTGTGCGCTGAACATTGCCATTGCGCTGAAACGGCTTGGCATTACCGCGCAAAACGCATTGCCCGTCGGCCACGGCGTATGGGCGGACATCATCCGTAACGCAATGGCAAAACAGGATCTGCACAGTGCGGTGGAAGCCGAAACGGGCGACAACGGCTGGTGTCTGGCGCTGGTCGAGCCTGACGGGGAACGCACGTTTATGTCGTTCAGCGGCGTGGAAAACCAGTGGCAACAACCCTGGCTGGATGCGCTCGACGTACCGCCCGCAAGCCTGGTGTATTTATCCGGCTACCAGCTGGCGTCACCCTGCGGCGAGCTGCTCACGACATGGCTGGAAGGTCTGCACAACGTGACGGCGTTTATCGACTTTGGCCCGCGCATTGCCGATATCCCCGATACGCTGATGGCGCGCATTATGGCGTGTCAGCCTATTGTGTCGCTTAATCGCCAGGAGGCAGAGATTGCCGCCGAAAGGTTTGGCATGGATCCGGAGTCATTAGGCGCGCACTGGCAAAAGCGGTTCGCCTCTGCGCTGATCGTGCGTCACGATAAAGACGGCGCAGGGTATTTTAACGGGGACGATAGCGGGTATGTTCCGGCCTTCCCTGCCACGGTGGTGGACACCATCGGCGCAGGCGATAGCCATGCGGGCGGTACGCTTGCCGGGCTGGCGGCGGGATGGAGCCTGGCCGATGCGGTGCAGCTTGGCAACGCGGTCGCAGCGTGGGTGGTCAGCCATCGGGGCGGTGATTGCGCCCCTACGCGGGACGCGTTACTCCTCGCACACAAAGACGTATAGATCGCTTCGGCAATAGCTGATGCTGTACTCAATGGGCCGGTGTTGTTGGTCAAGCGCAACCTGCTTTATCACCAGCACCGGTATTTTATCGTCCATTTTGATATGTGCCTGAAATTCGCTGTCCGGCATCCGGGCGCTGACGCGGGAACGGGTGCGCTGCGGGAAAATATTCTGGCTGCGGAAATAATCGTACAGCGAAATACCAATCGCATCCGGGTCGTGAATTAATCCTGCCGGAACCCAGGACTCCTCAATCGACACGGCGTCATCATCCACGTAACGAATACGCTTAAGTAAGAAGACATCGCTTTGCGGCGCAAGTGACAGCTGGCTGGCGACCTCTTCCGGACATTTCACCACTCGCTTATTGACCCACAGCGTATTGGGCTTTTTCCCGCGTAACACCACCTGCTGAGAAAATCCGCGCGCCTCTTTGAGGGAATATTCAAAGATATTATTAATTTGCGTGCCGTAACCCCGGGCGCGCGTGACCACGCCCTCTTCTTCCAGCGCTTGCATCGCCTTACGCACAGTGATGCGCGACACCCCGGTCAGCTGGCTCAGATCGCGTTCGCCCGGCAAAATATTCCCGTGCTCCAGCACGCCGCTGCGCACGGCATTTTTGACCGTTTCGGCAAACTTAAGGTACAGCGGCGTGTTGTCCGGCGCGGCGATCCGTTCGTTAAGCTGCTCGATTAACCGGGTATGCGCTTGTTCCATCTGTGTTTTCTCAGGCGTGGTGTTTACTGCCAGTATACGGCTTACCACCATGCATGAAAATGATGAACCGGCCCAATACCGTGACCCACTTCCAGAGTATCGGCTTTTGCCAGCGCCGCAGAGAGCCAGGTTTTGGCTTCCTGCACCGTATCTGCCCAGGAATTATGTCGCGGGCGCAGCGCCGCCAGCGCCGCCGAGAGCGTACAGCCCGTACCGTGCGTGTTTTTGGTCTGCACCCGCGGCGCGGTAAAACGCATTTCCCCGTCGCGGGTAAAGAGCCAGTCCGGGCTTTCAACATCATCGAGATGGCCGCCTTTCATCAGTACCGCGCCGCAGCCCATGGCCAGCAGCGCGCTGCCCTGCTCTTTCATTTCGCGTTCATTACGCGCGTGCGGCGCATCCAGCAGCGCTGCGGCTTCTGGCAGGTTTGGCGTGATCAGCGCCACCTGCGGCAGCAGTTTTTGTCGCAGCGTCTCGACAGCAGAAACAGGCAGCAACGGATCGCCGCTTTTGGCCAGCATCACGGTATCAAGCACCACGTTTTGTATCTGGTAACGTTTAAGCCGCTCAGCCACCGCTTCAACAATATCTGTCTCCGCCAGCATCCCGATTTTTGTGGTGTCGATGCGCACATCGCTGAACACCGAGTCCAGCTGTGCTGCGACAAAATCAGGCTCAATGCGATAAACCGACTGCACGCCACGCGTGTTTTGCGCCACCAGAGCAGTGATCACCGAGCAGCCATAGGCCCCCAGCGCCGAGAAGGTTTTCAGATCGGCCTGAATACCCGCGCCGCCGCTTGGGTCAGTGCCGGCAATGGTCAGTGCATTAATCCGCTTCATGCCTGTTCCTCCAGGGTGTAAAGCGCATCGAGAAACGCACTGGCAAAGCTGCCGGGACCGCGGGAATGTTGAATGGCGACCGTTCCTGCGCGCTTCATAAACCCACAGGCTGCTGCCACGTTATCCAGCCGGTCACCCGGCAATGAACAGCTGGCAGCCACCACCGCCGAAAGCGCGCATCCGGTTCCCACAACGCGTGTCATCAGCGGATCACCCCCTGTAACCGTATGGGTTCGCAGCCCGTCAGTGACGTAATCGACTTCCCCTGTGACCGCCACGATGGCGTTGGTCTGTCGCGCCAGCGCCTGCGCCGCGGGCAGTGCGCTTGCGGCCGTATCGGTGGTATCAACGCCACGGCCACCGGCGCTCATTCCGGCAAGCGCCAGAATTTCCGAGGCATTACCGCGAATAGCAGCAGGTTTGAGCGCGAGGATTTGATGGCAAAAACGGGTGCGGAACGTGAGCGCGCCGACCGCAACCGGATCCAGCGTCCAGGGTTTACCTGCGGCAACGGCACTCTCTATCGCCCGGCGCATCGACTGCGCGCGCGGGGCGGTCAGTGTGCCGACATTAATCAGCAGCGCGTCTGCAAAGGCGGCGAACTGTTCAGCTTCTTCCTCTTCAATGACCATCGCCGGAGAGGCGCCAAGCGCCAGCAGCACATTAGCGGTAAAGGTTTGCACGACATCGTTGGTCATGCAGTGCGTGAGCGGGGAACGGGTTCGGAACTGATGTAAAACGTGTAAGTCGAGCAGGTCAGGCTGCATGATTTCGCTCCTGCCTTGCGTGAAGAAGCGATGACCGGGAAGGCATCTGACTTCCCTACGCTGGCATTATCCAGATCAGGTAATACGGGTATTTCTCAGCCTTCACAAAGAAGGGCACCCCGAGTCAAATTACACAAAATGCTGTAACAGGGGCAGACTAAGGTAAGCGACACGTAATAGCAAGCCCTGTCCCTTTCGGCTCCCTCAGTGATACCAACGCTAAACAATCAAATTTTTATCCATTATTTTTTGCTGCAACTATATTTAAATGCATACATTTAATGTTATTGATTTATGAGTAATTAAACGTTCAGCCTGATTTACCCCGCTTGTACGCCACTCACCAATACCCATCAAAAACAACATGTTATGGATGTAGCATTTATATAATCATGGGCTTATCTAATAGTGACAAAGGTGATCTACATCAAAATGGAGACCGTCCTGATATTGGATAGTTGTCCTCCGTTATCAGTGTTGCTACTAAAGAAACACACACTCAAACAGGTTCTACGATAATTTATAATATTTACGACGTTCCTTACTCGTCATATTGATATTAATTCGATGAAATTAATCATATATAGCGCAATAGTGTCTTTATGCCTGGTTGCGACGGGCATTTTTATTGGCGTGATTTATTTTACGCAAATAAACCAGTGCTTATAGCGGCCAGGTAAATAAACGAATTGATTCTGTGTCGTTTTCAATAATCAAGGTCATATAATGAAAAAGTTAGTGATGATAGCCGTGACCCTTTCAACGCTGGCGGGTTGTACAACCCAGGCGGATCGGATGGCGAAATGCGAAGCGCAGGGCATCAGCCGCGATACCTGCTACCTTGCCGAGCAAAACCGGACGGCAGCGGTAAACGCAGCGGCTGAAAAGCAAGCGATGGAGAATGCCGCCGCAGCAGTACAACATGCGCAAGAAGCTAAGGTCCACGATCCCCTGCGTGAAGCGTCGTTTTCCTCGAACGAACTGAATGCCACTCTTTCGAATGGCTTTTTTAGCGCAACGGTAAATGGTAAAAAAGCGACCGTTAAACGCCTGAATGCTAATTTTTATGAAATACATGGTAACGGATTTGTTATATCCATTAGCCTTGATGAGAACGGTATTACGGATGCTTCGTGGAATAAAGCCAAAGGACGCGAGCACGGACTTTTGCAGGTGACACAGAAATAACGAAGCGGAGGAGGCATTAAGCCTCCTTTTCCGGCAAAAAAAGGCACGATTTGTAACACTCTATCCCCGACTTTTACAGTCACGACGAAGTCAGCGTAACATGCTGTTTTTATTAATCAGAATTCACTACTTTCTTTCTCAAAACGAGGATATTCCTCCCCCTGAGCGCCATGTAACAAAACAGTAAACAAATTAACCATTGAGCCCCGTGGCAAAAGGCTCTATATTGGCGGCGTTTTTTCCAGGCCCCCATCTGTTTTTTAACTTTTTATTCAATCGTGGCGCATAACGAAGCTGCGGTTGTAGGAGTGATATGATGACGGATAAAGTCCGTATTGACACCGTAGATGCCCATAAAAGCAACGAAACCTATCTGGCCCGTCAGGCCGAGTTTGAATCTAACGTCAGGAGTTATCCGCGCAAGCTGCCTTTAGCTATCACTAAAGCAGACGGCGTGTGGATCACCGATGCAGATAATAAAGAATACCTTGACTGTTTAGCAGGCGCAGGCACCCTTGCGCTTGGCCATAACCACCCTGATGTGCTGAAAAGCATCCAAAATGTCATTACCAGCGGCTTGCCGTTACATACATTGGATCTGACTACGCCGTTGAAAGACGCGTTCTCCGAATATCTGCTGTCTCTGCTGCCTGGTCAGGGCAAAGAGTATTGCCTGCAGTTCACCGGCCCATCTGGCGCCGATGCTGTTGAAGCAGCACTGAAACTGGCGAAAAAAGTCACCGGCCGTAGCGGTATCATCAGCTTCTCTGGTGGTTACCACGGTATGACCCACGGCGCACTGTCCGTGACCGGCAACCTGTCTCCGAAAGAAGCGGTTGACGGCATGATGCCAGAAGTTCAGTTCATGCCTTACCCGCACCAGTACCGTTGCCCACTGGGTATCGGCGGTGAAGCGGGCGTGAAAGCGCTAACTTACTACTTCGATAACCTGATCAACGATGTAGAAAGCGGCGTGCGCAAACCTGCTGCCGTTATTCTGGAAGCGGTTCAGGGCGAAGGCGGCGTGAACCCGGCTCCGGCTGAGTGGTTGCAGCGCATCCGTAAAGTGACTCAGGAACACGGAATTCTGCTGATCCTCGACGAAGTTCAGGCAGGCTTTGCCCGTACCGGTAAATTCTTCGCCTTCGAACACGCAGGCATCGAGCCAGACATCATCGTGATGTCCAAAGCTGTAGGTGGCGGTCTGCCACTGGCCGTGCTCGGTATCAAAAAGCAGTTCGACGCATGGGCTCCAGGTCACCACACCGGTACTTTCCGCGGCAACCAGCTGGCGATGGCAACCGGTCTGACGACGCTGAAAATCCTCAAAGACCAGAACATCGCGGGCAAAGTGGCTGCGCAAGGCGAATGGCTGAAAGCACAGCTGGCTGAGCTGCAAAAACGTTATCCGGTAATCGGTCACGTTCGTGGTCTGGGCATGATGATCGGTATCGAGATCGTTAAGCCACACGAAGCGGCTGACCACATGGGTTGCTACCCGGGTGATGGCGAGCTGTCTGCGTTGATTCAGAAGAAGTGCTTCGAAGCCGGTCTGATTCTGGAACGTGGCGGTCGTAACGGCATTGTGCTGCGTCTGCTGCCTTCTCTGCTGATCAGCGATGAAGAGCTGAAGATCTTCCTGGATAAATTCGAGCAGGCACTGCTTGCTGCGGGCGTTCGCCCGGCGTAACCGGAGTTATTGATTACGATGTCTGATTCAAACCCAATTTTGTTCTCCTCTGCGCAGAGCATTGAAGCTTACCAGCAGGCGATTGAACAAAGCACTCAGGCTGTGATGCAGTGGCTGAAACAGCCTGAGATGTATCAGGGCAAAACGGTCGCGGAACTGCGCGACCGTATTAAGCTGGATTTCAACCCGAAGGGGTTGGGCAACGACGCGGCGATTGAACGTGCCGTTGAGTTCTTCCTGAAAGACAGTTTGTCCGTTCATCACCCGCAGTGTGTTGCGCACCTGCATTGCCCAAGCCTGGTGGTAAGCCAGGCAGCGGAAGTGCTGATTAACGCAACTAACCAGAGTATGGACTCCTGGGATCAAAGCCCGTCCGCAACCATCATCGAAATCAAACTGATCGAATGGCTGCGTACCCGCGTGGGTTATCAGGCTGGCGACGCAGGTGTCTTCACCAGCGGCGGCACCCAGAGCAACCTGATGGGGCTGATGCTGGCACGTGATGCGTTCTTTGCGCGTCTGGGCCACTCTGTCCAGCAAGATGGTCTGGTTGGCGATCTGCGTAAAATTCGCGTGCTGTGCTCCGAAAACGCGCATTTCTCCGTGCAGAAAAACATGGCGCTGATGGGCCTGGGTTACCAGTCCGTGGTGCAGGTGAAAACTGACGAATTCTCCCGTATGGATCTGAGCGATCTGGCGGCGAAAATTGAGCAGTGCAACGCCAACGGCGAACAGATCCTGGCGATTGTCGCGACAGCAGGTACGACCGATGCCGGTGCTATCGATCCGCTGCGCGCGATTGCTGAGCTGGCGGCGAAGCAGAATATCTGGGTACACGTTGATGCGGCCTGGGGCGGCGCGCTGCTGATGTCTGAGCAGTATCGTCACTATCTGGACGGCATCGAGCTGGTGGATTCCATTACCCTGGACTTCCACAAGCAGTTCTTCCAGACCATCAGCTGCGGCGCGTTCCTGCTGAAAGAAGCGCGTCACTATGAGCTGATGCGCTATCAGGCGGCGTACCTGAACTCTGAGTTCGACGAAGAAGCTGGCGTGCCTAACCTGGTATCCAAGTCTCTGCAAACCACGCGTCGTTTCGATGCGCTGAAACTGTGGATGAGCCTGGAAGCACTGGGTCAGGAGCAATACGCTGCGATCATCGATCACGGTGTAACCCTGGCACAGCAGGTTGCTGCGTATGTGAAAGAGCAGTCAGCTCTTGAACTGGTGATGCAACCTCAGCTGGCAAGCGTGCTGTTCCGCTTCCGTCCGCAGATGCAGATGGATGACGCGGGCATTGCGCTGCTGAACCAGAAAATCGGCGATGCGCTGCTGGAATCCGGCCGTGCCAACGTCGGTGTCACCGAGCATAACGGCGTCACCTGCCTGAAGCTGACTCTGCTGAACCCAACCGTGACGCTGGAGGACATCAAAGTCCTGCTGTCTCTGGTTGAGCGTACTGCGCAGGAAGTTCTGGCGAAGTAATATTGCTAACGGGTGCGGGCATTCGCCCTCACCCGTTTCTTCTTACCTACCCTTTATCTGTTTCCCGCCCTGCGTTTTTTCCCTTTCACGTAAGTGACCTTCTCATCATCATCGCCATGCAGGTTGTAGCCAGCGCTGTAATAACTCACCGCCGATCTCACCACGTCATTGACGATAACGCCCTTAATATTCACGTTCATTTTTTGCAGTCGTCGCGTGCAGGCAAGCATCTCTTTCACACTGGTGACGTTATAGCGCGCCACTAACAGCGTCGATGCGGCAAGGCTGCCAACCAGTGCCGCATCCGTCACTGCCAGGACAGGCGGTGTATCAACAATCACCATGTCATAGCGTTCACTGGCCCACTGGATAAATTTACGAAAGCGTTCGTGCATCAGTAGTTCCGCAGGATTTGGCGGGATCTGCCCGCAAGTCACCACGTCAAATTTCCCATTTTCATAGGTCTGGATGGCCTGCTGGAACGACACTTTCCCGGACAGGACTTCGGATAATCCCGCATCATTTTTCAGCGGGAAAATGTTGTGAACATAGCCCTTGCGCATGTCGGCATCCACCAGCAATACCTTCTCCCCCACCTGAGCCACCAGTGCCGCCAGGGTGGTGCTGACCAGCGTCTTGCCGCAGTTTTGCGTCGGCCCGCTGAACATCAGAATGTTGTTTTCAGCATCCATCATCGCAAAGTGCAGGCTGGTTCGCAGCCCACGCACCGCCTCAACGAAAATATCCAGCGGTCTGTCGATGGGTAAAAATGGCACGTTGGTGGTTTTGTGTTTCTCGGCAGCGCCAAAGAGATGCATTTTCGGGATCCGGGTTTTATCCCGCAACCAGGATGAACGAGGCAGAGTGGCATAGACGTTAATACCATGCGCCTCCAGCAACTCCGGGGAATCTATCCCTTTCTTAAAAACCGCCCTGGCCATTACCGAACCGGCCGACAGGATCAGGCCCGTCAGCGTTGAAAGGACCACTATCAACAGCTTACGCGGCTGAACAGGCTCAGGAGACATGAGCGCCTCATCGATAATGCGCACATTGCCTATCGTACTTGAGCGGGAGATATTCAGCTCCTGCTGGCGAGTCAACAGCTGCTGATAAATAGCACGGCCTGAATCGACGTCCCGGCTAAGACGCAATATCTCTTGCTGCATTGCGGGCATTTCCGTAACACGCCGGCTCAGGCGGGTGCGATCCTCCTCCAGCGTGTGTCGTTTTTCACGCAGGGCGCGGTAGCTGGGGTGGTCTTTCTTGAAGTGCTGCGAAATTTCCGCCTCGCGGAAGGTCAGTTCATTGAGCTGATTATCCACATTCACTATCTGCTCGAGCACCGACTTTGCCTCAAGGCTCAGGTCAACTGAGTCGCGCTGCTGGCGATAAGTGTTCAGGCGCTTTTCTGCCTGCTCCAGCTCCCCACGCACGCTGGGCAGCTGTCGTTGCAGGAAATCCAGACTTTGCGAATCCTGGGCTGCCTGGCGGGCGATATTCTGCTGAAGATAGTTTTCGGCAATGCTTTTCAGAGTCCGGGTGATAAGCTCCGGGCTGGTGCCCGTCAGGCTCAGGCTCAGAATGCCGGTGTCTTTTCCCATCTCCTTTACGTTAAAACGCTTGCTCAGATCATTAATGGTTTGCGGCAAAGAGAGCTGTTTTACCTGAAAGCGCGTGCCCACCGGGGCGTTTACTTCGCTGACCAGAAGCGAGACACCCGCCATTTTCAGCAGCCTCCCTGTGGTTCCCTGAGCACGGAACCCCGCGCCTTCGACCCGAAAACGGTTTTGGCCTTCCACAATGACAGCCAGGCTGTTGTCACCGGTGTGATGAGCCGGGAATTGCAGAACTGTCAGGCTCAGTACGCCAGGTTTTTCACCGGTAAGCCTGGCCCAGCCGTTGCCCACTAGCGGGAAGCGTGACTGAGTGACCTGATAACGTAAACCGAGATCGTCGATGGTTTTTCCAAGGATCATCCGTGACTTTAACAGCTGTATTTCCGCCATTGCGTCTGGCATATAGCCTGGTGTCAGCTGGTTAAGGGACTTCAGCAGGCTGTTTTGTTGTTTATCCTCAATCTGGATCAGAGCATCAGCACTGTACAGCGGCGTTGAAAACAGCGCGTAAGTCACCCCAATAAAAGCAAAGCACAGGGTGACAAAAATAATGCACAGGCGATGGTCAAACAGTTCGGCGAAAAGACGCCCCAAATCCAGCTGCTGGATCTCAGTAGATTCGCCCCAGGCATATTCATTTTTCGATAACATAGGTGAGTCCTTTACCTGTTGAGCCGTCTGGCCCACTCCTGACTTGCCCTGACCAGCAGGTCAAAAACGTATTCAAATGCATCCTGACTTTTACCGTAGGGATCGGGTATTTCTTTGTTATCAAGCCACCGCCCAAACAGCAGGCTTTTGCCTCGTATTTCGGGGGCCATCGCTGAGATATGATTTATCTGCCCGCTCTCCATCGCCAGGATCAGGTCGGACTGGCGCAGCATCGTGTGCGTCAATTGACGCGCCACGTGCCCCTGAAGCGAAACACCGTACTGGCGGATCATATCCGCCGCGCGGCTGTCAGCAGCCTGACCTTCAAGGCCATAAATGCCGGCGGACTCAATGCGGATAACGGGCAGATATTTTTGCAGCAGACGCTCCCCTGTCGGCGAGCGGCAGATGTTGCCAGTGCACACGACCAATATCGACTGGATAATCATTGCGGCCATGACCTGATATAACGGACCGTTTCGGTCAGATCGTGAACACCGCTAATCGTTGGCACCAGCTGGCTGACGATGCGATTCCAGCGCGAAAGCGGAGCCGTGGTGACATAGACAATATCGTAGGGTTCCAGCTGAAATTCCGCGCTCAGAACCATTGCTGACGCATCCCGTGCGTTCAGCTGATACACCCTGGCTATTTTCTCTTTGTCGCTGGCCGGTAATACGGAACGAATGACAAAGATCCCACTGGCATCCGCCATATTCTGATTTAACCCACCGGCATTTCCTAACGCCTCGGCAAGGGTCATGCCACTGCGATCCATTTTGAGGGTGCTCTGTTTAACCACCTCTCCCATAACGAAGACCTTCAGAGCATCGTTACGGGGAATAAACAGAATATCGCCCGGCAGCAACAGGTGATTCTGTGTTAAATCGCCATGCTGCATCAGCGCATACAGCGAAATGGACGCGTCTTTACCGTCATGGGTTAACACCACGTGGCGCCAGTCAGCATCAGCAGACAAACCGCCCGCTGCGTTCACCGCATCCATCACGGTCAGCGGGATGTTGGTGATCGGCTGCTGTCCTGATTTCACCACTTCGCCGGTGACATAGGCTTTTTGCGAGCGGAACGCGGCAATGCTGACATCCACCTGCGGGCTTTCAATCACCTGCTCCAGGCGAGCGGTAATACCGTCGCGCACCTCTGCTATCGTTTTACCTGCTACCGACATTTTCCCCACGTACGGGTAAAACAGCGTACCGTCAGCCCCAACCCAGTTGCCGGTATCGCTGGCGCTACGGTACTGCCCGGCAGGCGTTGTTAGCTCGGGGTGATCCCAGACGGTAATCATCAGTACATCCCCCGGGCCAATACGGTATTCCCACCGACTGAGCTGTTCATCGAGTCCAGGATTAGTCTGTGATTTCAGCGGTACGCTACGAAGGCTTTCAATAACTGACGGTGTAAGAGGATAAATATCGACTCTTTTATTCAGATCAAATTCTTCGTCAACAACCGCGGGTTTATTTTTTCCGAAAGTATTTAAATGCTGCCCAGGCGCCATCTGGCAGCCCGCTATAAAGACGGCCGATATAAGCAAGACAATTCGACTTATTTTCATTTTTATATTGATAACAGATATGGGTTAATCGCCTGAATTATTTAGGAAATAAATATTAAATAACCGGCGAGTGATTAAGCCTGCATCCTAAGTTAGAGGATGTACTAATACAAGAATTGCGTCCGGCAATAATAGAAATTCAGAAAGCGACCCGAAATACTATCCAAAAAACAGGCAGGAAATAGAAAATAACAGAACGGCCGCGGGGAAAATAAGCAGAGTATGGCTGAGGACGGAATGTTCATTCGACTGAGTACCTGTGCGATCGCACCACTCGTTCTGATAAAGACAAAACACAACCATTTGTTACATTTTTTCTTAAACGAGCCACACCGCCAGTCATAAGATACACTGTTTCTGGCTGGTTAAGGAACCACAGGCCAGATTATCGCTAAATGAAACATCGGAGAAACAATGTCGAAAGGTAAATTACTGCTTCTGGGCGCATTGATGTCAGTTGCAGGTATCGCGTTTTCCGCACCCGAAGCGGCAGCAGCTCCTGCGGGCATCCAGGCATACGCAGAACAAGAGTTCATTGCCGATTTCACGAAATTCAAGATCGGTGACACCGCGCCTGCGCTGTACCAGACACCGGAATACACCATCAAACAGTATCAACTGCGTAACCTTCCGGCACCGGATGCAGGCACGCACTGGACCTATATGGGCGAGAATTATGTTCTGATCGGTGATGCCGATGGCAAAATCTATAAAGCGTACAATGGAGATATTTTCTATCACCGCTGATGCAATAACGATCCGCCCGTGGCAGGAAAGCGACCGGCCTTTCCTGCGCACACTATACCTTCACGCGCGTCGCGATGCCTGGCCGTGGTTAAACCGTTCGGAGTGGCAGCTCGAAGACTTTGACGCGGCAACCCGCGACGAAGAGATTTGGGTCGCCGAACAGAACGGCCACCGCCTGGGCTTTGCCTCTGTCTGGACGAACGATAACTTTCTGCACAACCTGTTTGTTGACCCGCAGTACCAGAGCCTGGGTGTGGGACGATTGCTGCTGGAGCAGGTGCAAAAGACGTTTACCAGCACCGGGGCATTAAAGTGTCTGGTGAAAAATGAACGGGCTATCGCGTTTTACCAGCGCCACGGCTGGCATATTGAGGCTTCGGGGGATTCTCCGGACGGAGAGTATTTCTTGATGCACTACCGGCTTGGGTAAAGTCAGGTGGCGCTTCGCTTACCTGACCTACAAAACCGTATTTCGTAGGCCGGGTAAGCGAAGCGCCACCCGGCACTAAAGCAAAGAGGATTTACACCGCGCGGAAGGCAATTTCACCCGGAATGACTTCACCCTGCCAGTAGAGTTGCGCCGCAACGCGTCCCGCCAGCTGGCGATACATATCAGCAAACTCACTTTCAGGGCGGCTCACGACCGTCGGTTTACCGCTGTCCAGATCTTCACGCAGCGTAATGTGCAGCGGCATCTGGCCAAGCAACTGGGTGTGATACTGCTCAGCCAGTTTCTCTGCGCCGCCGGTGCCAAAGATTGGCTCGTGATGCCCGCATTTGCTGCAAATATGCATACTCATGTTCTCGACAATACCGAGCACTGGCACCTCTACTTTCTCGAACATGACGATGCCTTTTTTGGCATCAATCAGCGCGATATCCTGCGGCGTGGTTACCACAACGGCGCCGGTAACCGGAATGTTCTGCGCCAGGGTGAGCTGAATGTCGCCCGTACCCGGTGGCATATCCAGGACCAGGTAATCCAGATCGGGCCACATGGTTTCCTGCAACATCTGCATCAGCGCTTTGCTGGCCATCGGGCCACGCCAGACCATCGCGTTATCGTCGGTCACCAGATAACCAATCGAGTTGGTTGCCAGGCCGTGCGCCATAATTGGCGCCATGTGCGTACCATCTGGCGAGGTTGGACGTTGGTTTTCTGCACCCAGCATGTTGGGAATCGACGGACCGTAGATATCGGCATCCAGAATACCGACTTTTGCCCCTTCGGCAGCCAGCGCCAGCGCCAGGTTTACCGCAGTGGAGGATTTACCCACCCCACCCTTACCAGAGCTCACCGCGATGATATTCTTCACACCATTCACGCCCGGATGGTTTTTCACCCGCTTGAGCGTGGCAATGCTGTGGGTCAGCTTCCAGTCAATGGCTTTCGCACCGGTGATGCGCAGCAGATCAGAGCTGCACTCCTCTTTTAACGTATCGAAGGCACTGGTGAACACGAACGGCATTTGCAGTTCGATATGCAACGTGTCATCCAGCCAGGCGACATGATGCAGCGCTTTCAGCGTAGTGAGATTGTGCTTCAGGGTTGGATGCTGAAAATTAGCCAGTATCCCGGCAACCATTGCTCGTAAGACTTCCGGTGATTTGGCCTGGGATTGCGAACTCATCCCGACTCCTTTGTTCTTGTGAATAAGACCTTAGTTGAACAAGTTTACCTGAAAGGCCGCGGTTTGTGCTTACTTAATAATGCCCCATTTGGTAATATCAAAAACCCTTTTCACAGTTAAAAGAAGTAATGACTACTATGACTCAAGTCGCGAAAAAAATTCTGGTAACGTGCGCACTGCCGTACGCCAACGGCTCAATCCACCTCGGCCACATGCTGGAGCATATCCAGGCTGATGTCTGGGTCCGTTACCAGCGAATGCGCGGCCATCAGGTCAACTTCATCTGCGCGGACGATGCCCACGGCACGCCAATTATGCTGAAAGCACAGCAACTGGGTGTTTCTCCAGAGCAGATGATTGCCGAAATGAGTCAGGAGCATCAGACTGATTTTGCTGGCTTTGACATCAGCTACGACAACTACCACTCCACGCACAGCGACGAGAACCGTGAGCTGTCGGAGCTTATCTACACGCGTCTGAAAGAGAACGGTTTTATTAAAAACCGCACCATCTCTCAGCTGTACGATCCAGAAAAAGGCATGTTCCTGCCGGATCGTTTCGTGAAAGGCACCTGCCCGAAATGTAAATCACCAGACCAGTATGGCGATAACTGCGAAGTGTGTGGCGCAACCTACAGCCCAACCGAGCTTATCGAGCCAAAATCTGTGGTGTCAGGTGCTACGCCGGTGATGCGTGATTCCGAGCACTTCTTCTTCGACCTGCCATCCTTCAGTGAAATGCTGCAAGCCTGGACCCGCAGCGGTGCGTTGCAGGAGCAGGTTGCCAACAAAATGCAAGAGTGGTTCGAGTCTGGTTTGCAGCAGTGGGATATCTCCCGCGATGCGCCGTACTTCGGTTTTGAAATCCCGAACGCGCCGGGCAAATATTTCTACGTCTGGCTGGATGCGCCAATTGGCTACATGGGCTCGTTCAAGAACCTGTGCGACAAGCGCGGCGACAGCGTCAGCTTTGACGAATACTGGAAGAAAGACTCTGATGCCGAGCTGTATCACTTCATCGGCAAAGACATCGTGTATTTCCACAGCCTGTTCTGGCCGGCAATGCTGGAAGGCAGTAACTTCCGCAAGCCAACCAACCTGTTCGTGCACGGTTATGTGACGGTCAACGGCGCGAAGATGTCCAAATCTCGTGGTACCTTCATTAAAGCCAGCACCTGGCTGAACCACTTCGACGCGGACAGCCTGCGCTATTACTACACCGCAAAACTCTCTTCACGCATCGACGATATCGACCTGAATCTGGAAGATTTCGTGCAGCGTGTGAACGCAGACATCGTGAACAAAGTGGTGAACCTGGCTTCCCGTAACGCGGGCTTTATCGCCAAACGCTTTGACGGCGTGCTTTCTGCCGAACTGGCCGATCCTGAGCTGTATATAACCTTCACCGATGCCGCCGCTGCGATTGGCGAAGCCTGGGAAAGCCGTGAATTCGGTAAAGCGATTCGTGAAATCATGGCGCTGGCCGATGTTGCCAACCGCTATGTGGACGAGCAGGCTCCGTGGGTTGTCGCAAAACAGGAAGGCCGTGACGCCGATCTGCAGGCCATCTGCACCATGGGTCTGAACATGTTCCGCGTGCTGATGACCTGGCTGAAACCGGTTCTGCCGCAGCTTTCTGCCCGTGCAGAAGCGTTCCTGAACACTGAGCTGACCTGGGATGCGATTGCTCAGCCGCTGCTTAGCCACAAAGTGAACACCTTCAAGGCACTGTATAACCGCATTGAGATGAAACAGGTTGAAGCGCTGGTTGAAGCGTCTAAAGAAGAAGTGAAAGCCGCTGCTGCACCGGTTACCGGCCCGCTGGCTGACGATCCGATTCAGGAAACCATCACCTTTGATGATTTCGCAAAAGTTGATCTGCGCGTTGCGCTGATTGAAAACGCGGAATTTGTCGATGGCTCCGATAAACTGCTGCGTCTGACGCTGGATCTGGGCGGCGAGAAGCGTAACGTCTTCTCTGGCATCCGTTCTGCGTATCCTGACCCGCAGGTACTGATTGGTCGCCAGACCGTGATGGTTGCTAACCTGGCACCGCGTAAAATGCGCTTTGGCATCTCCGAAGGCATGGTAATGGCCGCAGGTCCTGGCGGGAAAGATATCTTCCTGTTAAGCCCTGATGAAGGCGCGAAGCCTGGTCAGCAGGTGAAATAATAAAAAAGCCGGAGATAATTTCCGGCTTTTTTTTGGTCTTTTTACCAGGCACCCGGCCTGCAATCTACGCTTTTTTCGCGTGCTCGCGCACCGTCAACCCGCGTAAAAAATAACGCATAAACTGGTCGCCGCACTCGCGGTAATTTTTATGATCCGGGGCGCGCATCATGGCGGTGATCTCCGGCATCGACACGCGGAATTTCTGCTCGGTCATGATCGCCAGAATATCGTCGGTTTTCAGTGAAAACGCGATACGCAGCTTTTTCAGCGCCGTGTTATTGTTCACACGGCGCTCCAGCGCCAGCTCAGGCGCAGACTCATCTTTGCCGCGCTTATGGTAGATAAGGCCGTTCAGGAAACCAGACAGAATGATGTCCGGGCAACGCACGAAGCCCTCTTCATCTTCTTTGGTCATCCAGGTGTCAAAACCGGCTGACGTGGATTCCATATCGGCCAGCGCAAGAATGCGCACCATATCGTTGTTGTTTGCTTTCAGGGTGTAGCGCAGGCTACGGAGTATATCGTTACTGAGCATAGAGCCTTCGAATGTCGATGATGCAATGGCGCGCAGTGTACCAGCTTTACAGGCCAATCGCCTCTTTCAAACTTTTCAGATAGCGACGGCTCACCGGCACGGTTTGCCCGGCGCGCAATACCAGCTCTGCCTGGCCGTTATCTTCCAGGCGGATCTCTTTCAGGTGCGCCATGTTCACCAGATACTGACGATGGCAGCGAATCAACGGCGTGCGGCTTTCCAGGGTGCGCAGAGTCAGCTCGGTAAAGCCTTCGTTACCTTCGGCGCTGGTGACAAATACGCCGCTCAAACGGCTACTGACAAAAGCCACATCGTCCATTTGCAGCAGATAAATTCGGCTGTGCCCGGTGCAGGGAATAAACTTCAGCGGCTGCTGGTTTTCCGGTAGCAGGGTTACATCCTGCACGGTACGCTCCTGGCGCAGGCGGGTAAGCGTCTTTTCCAGCCTTTTTTCTTCTATCGGTTTGAGCAGATAATCAAAGGCATGTTCTTCAAAGGCTTTGACGGCGTATTCGTCAAACGCCGTCAAAAACACAATGTACGGGCGGTGTTCCGGGTCAAGCATCCCGACCATCTCCAGCCCACTGATACGTGGCATCTGGATATCCAGAAACAGCACGTCCGGGCGCAGTTTATGTACGGCCCCAATCGCTTCAATGGCGTTAGCACACTCACCAACGATCTCGATATCGCTTTGCTCCTGCAACAGAATGCGCAGGTTTTCCCGTGCTAACGGCTCATCATCAACAATCAGCACTTTCAACATGCGTTTTCCTCCAGCGGTAATCGTAAAGTAATGCGGGTAAATCGGTCCGGCTCACAGGCGACGGTAATGCCGCACGCATCGCCGAAGTGAGCACGCAGGCGTTTATCCACCAGGCTCATCCCCAACCCGCCAGAGGCAGTTGGCTGATAGAGCCCGGCGTTATCTTCAATATCCAGCACCAGATGGTGATTAAAACGGCTCGCCGCTATGCTTATCTCCCCGATGCCCAGCAGCTGTGACGTGCCGTGCTTGATGGCATTTTCCACGATAGGTTGCAGGGTAAAGGCAGGAAGATGCTGATACGCCAGCTCATCCGGCACGGATAACGACACGTGCAGCCGCGACTGAAAACGCGCTTGCTCGATTTGCAGATAGGCGTTCACATGCTCAATTTCATCGGCCAGGGTGACAATTTCCGAAGGGCGTTTGAGGTTCTTACGGAAAAATGTCGATAAATACTGCACCAGCTGCGCGGCCTGGTCGCTGTCACGGCGAATCACCGCTTTTAGCGTATTCAGGGCATTAAACAGGAAGTGCGGGTTCACCTGCGCATGGAGAAGTTTGATCTCCGACTGGGTTAACAGCGCCTTTTGTCGCTCGTATTGCCCGGCCAGGATCTGCGCCGAAAGCAGCTGTGCAATCCCCTCCCCCAGCGTGCGGTTGATTGAGCTGAACAGCCGGTTTTTCGCCTCGTACAGCTTGATGGTTCCCATTACATGCTGGTTTTCACCACGCAGCGGGATCACCAGAGTGGAACCCAGTTTGCAGTGAGGATGCAGCGAGCAGCGATACGGCACTTCGTTACCATCGGCATACACCACTTCGCCGGTTTCAATAGCGCGCAGCGTATAAGCGGATGAAATCGGTTTGCCTGGCAGGTGATGGTCGTCCCCTGTTCCGGTAAACGCCAGCAACCGCTCGCGGTCGGTTATCGCCACCGCGCCAATATCCAGCTCTTTATAAAGAACCTGCGCCACCTTCATGCTGTTTTCTTCGTTAAACCCCTGGCGAAGAATACCTTCCGTAGAGGCGGCCACCTTGAGGGCGGTCGCGGAAAACGCCGAGGTGTATTTTTCAAACATCGCGCGCTTGTCCAGCAGGATGCGCATAAAGAGCGCCGCACCCACGGTGTTCGTCACCATCATCGGGGCGGCGATACTGCCCACCAGATGCAGCGCATCTTCAAACGGACGGGCAATCAGCAGAATAATGGCCATCTGCGCCATTTCCGCAATGAAGGTAATAGCGCCCGCGGTAATGGGGCTAAAGACTTTATCCGGGCGACCGCGCTTGATCATGTAGCTGTGAACCAGGCCGCCGAGCAGCCCTTCGACGATCGTCGAGATCATGCAGCTTAGCGCCGTCATGCCGCCCATCGAATAACGATGCAGGCCGCCTGTTAACCCGACAAGGCCGCCAACGACAGGCCCCCCGAGCAGCCCGCCCATCACCGCACCGATGGCGCGCGTATTGGCGATCGAATCTTCGATATGAAGACCAAAGTAAGTCCCCATAATGCAGAAAATAGAGAAGGTAACGTAGCAGAGGAGCTTGTGCGGCAGACGTACGGTAACTTGCATCAGCGGGATGAACAGGCGCGTTTTACTCATCAACCAGGCGATGACCAGGAAAACACACATCTGCTGAAGCAGCAGCAACACCAGGTTAAACTCGTACATACTCGCAAACCGCACGTTCTAAAAACGCGTAACATACACTGATGTGGTTAAACTTTCTTTGAAGCGTACCGAAAAAGGTGTAATTCGTGTTCGGTATCACATCTTTTGCTGAACATAACCTAACCTCAGCATTATTTGTTCAAAAAGTCGCCAATCCTTCCTGGTTCACCAATCTGGGTCTACAGTTAAGCTGGGGACGCGTAAGCCAGGGGGCGAATATGGCGCTTTACACAATAGGTGAAGTGGCACTCCTTTGTGATATCAATCCCGTGACCCTACGGGCTTGGCAACGACGATACGGATTACTGAAACCGCAGAGAACAGACGGTGGTCACCGCCTGTTTAATGACGCGGATATCGACCGGATCCGCGAGATCAAAAGCTGGATCGACAACGGTGTTCAGGTTGGGAAAGTGAAATCGTTGCTCAGCCAGGACGATCCTGACACGCAGCATATCTGGCGCGAACAACAAGAAACCCTGCTGCGCCTGTTGCAGGCGGGGAATCTGCAACGCCTGCGTGTGTGGATTAAAGAGCAAGGTCGCGACTACCCTGCGCAAACCCTGATTACGCATCTTTTTATCCCGTTACGCCGCCGTCTGCAGTGCCAGCAGTCCACCTTGCAGGCGCTGCTGAGTATGCTGGATGGCGTACTGATCAATTACATTTCCGTTTGCCTTGCCTCGGCAAGAAACAAAAACGGAAAAGATGCGCTGGTCGTTGGCTGGAATGTGCACGATACCACCCGTCTGTGGCTGGAAGCGTGGATAGCCACCCAGCAGGGCTGGCGCGTGGATGTACTGGCGCACTCTCTGGCGCAGTTTCGCCCCGAATTTTTTGACGGGCAGACGCTGCTGGTCTGGTGTGGCGAAGTCCCGACAGCCTCGCAGCAACAGCTGCTGACGGAGTGGCGCGAGCACGGCTACCCGGTTTATTCGCTCGGTCCGAATGAGTCGTAACGGCATTTAATGGTTCATTAACAGCTGCGCTTCACCGTATAATTGCTCTGTTAACAACAGGAGCACATTTATGAAGGCAACTAAACTGGCCGTGATCACCCTTTTCGTCCTGATGGCCGTCAGCGGGATCGGCGGCGTTATGCTGGCAGGTTATTCGTTTATTGTTCGCGGCGGTGTCGGCTGAGGTAACTCGCCAGGCGCTCGAAACCGCGGTCAACCACAATGGCCGCGAGCGCAACCAGCACTGCTCCCTGAACAATATAAGCCGTATTAAATCCGCTTAAACCGATAATGATCGGCGTGCCCAGGGTGTTTGCCCCCACCGTGGAGGCAATTGTCGCGGTGCCGATATTGATAATCACGGATGTGCGGATCCCCGCAATTATGACCGGCGCGGCCAACGGCAGTTCAACGTTGCGCAGCCGCTGCCAGGCGCTCATTCCCATCCCTTCCGCCACACTCATCACCGATGCGGGCACGGCCGAAATCCCTGCAAGCGTCCCCTGTAAAATGGGCAGCACGCCATACAAAATCAGGGCAATAATTGCAGGCTCCTGACCAAAACCTATCACCGGAACGGCGATTGCCAGCACGGCCACGGGAGGAAATGTCTGGCCGATGGCGGCGATGGTTTCAACCAGCGGGCGAAACTCCCTGCCCGACGGACGCGTGACCACAATCCCGGCCCCCACGCCAAGCGCAATCGCCAGCACACTGGATACTGCCACCAGCCAGAAGTGCGCCAGCGTCAGATTAATAAAGCTTTCCTGCTGGTAGACCGGGCGCGGCAGCCCGGGAAAGAGCGCGCTGAACACCCCGGCGCTGTGCGGCATCAGGATTAACAGTGCGACAAAGAGCAGCACCAGCCAGATAAGCGGATCACGCATCCACTTCACGCGCCACCTCCCCCGCCAGCAGATCGCGAAAATGGAGCGTGCCGCAGGATTTCCCCTGCGCGTCTGCCACAGGCAGCACTTCACACTGCCGGGCAACAAAAACCGATAACGCATCGCGCAAGCTCATGTGTTCCAGCAATGGTTCACCGCCGGTCTGCGTCTCCTGCCGACGCATCGCCTCCCCGACGGTGCGCAGCGAAAGCAGGCGCACGCCCAGTTCGCTGCGGCCAAAAAACTCGCGCACAAAATCGTTCGCCGGACGCGTGAGGATCTCAAGCGGCGTGCCCTGCTGAATGACTTCGCCGCTGTCCATCAGGACCAGCCGGTCAGCAAGCTGAAGCGCCTCGTCGATATCGTGGGTCACGAGGATTATCGTTCGCCCCAGAATGCGGTGAATACGGGTCATCTCCGTCTGCAACGCGCTGCGCGTTACCGGATCCAGCGCACCGAAGGGTTCATCCATCAACAGCACCTGCGGATTGGCCGCCAGCGCCCGCGCCACGCCAACCCGCTGCTGCTGCCCGCCGGAAAGCTGATGCGGGTAACGCTCGCGCAGGGCTGGCTCTAACCCGAGCAGCGCCATCAGCTCATCCACACGCGCATTGATTTTTTGCCGCGACCATTTTTCCAGCTGCGGCACGGTGGCAATGTTCTGCGCCACCGTCCAGTGGGGAAACAGGCCAATGGACTGAATGGCGTATCCCATTCGTCTGCGAAGTTCGAGCACAGGCAGGCTGCGGATCTCTTCGCCGGCAAAACGGATCAGACCGCTGTCGTGCTCTACCAGCCGGTTGATCATCTTAAGCGTGGTGGATTTTCCCGAACCCGAGGTGCCAATCAGTACGGTAAATTCCCCCTCCTCAAAATGCAGATTCAGGTGGCTTACCGCCGGACGCCCCGCAAAGGTTTTACTTACATCGTGGAATTCAATCATTCTCCCTCCCCCTGAGCAGTGCGAGCCACAGGGCAAACAGCGCATCCACCACCACCGCCAGAGCAATCGCCGGAACAACGCCCAGCAGCACTAAATCCAGTGCGCTGCTGAGCAATCCCTGGAATACCAGTGCGCCAAACCCGCCTGCACCAATCAACGCCGCGATCACCGCCATCCCTACCGTCTGCACGGCCACCACCCGCAGGCTGCGCAACAGCAAGGGGAGCGCGATGGGCAGTTGTACCTTCCAGAAGCACTGACGCGCGCTCATCCCCATCGCCTGAGCGCTTTCCAGCACATCCGGCGCAACCTGGCTTAGCCCCGCCACCACACCGCGTACCAGCGGCAGTAGCGCATACAGCACCAGCGCAATCAGCGCCGGGGTTAATCCCGTACCGGCGATGCCTATTGATGAGAGCAGCGGGAATGATTTAACCAGGCCTGCCAGCGGTGCGATCAGCAGGCCAAACAGCGCCACCGACGGAATAGTCTGGATGACGTTCAGCAGTGCAAAGACCGAGCCCTGGCGCGCGGGATGGCGATAACACCACATCCCCAACGGCAGCCCCAGCAGCAACGCCGGGAACAGCGTCCCGAACAGAATCGTCAGATGCTGCGCCAGGGCATCATCGAAGATGTCCTGGCGGTTGGCATACTCTTTTAACAATGAGAGATTGTTCAGCGCACCGCTGAACAGCAGCAATAGCGGGATAAACCAGATCTGTGCATTAAGCCCCCAGCGCCAGACGGCGTGCGGCGTAAGACGACGAATGGCATCACTACTGGCCAGCAGACAAAGTGCAAGCCACAGCCACAGGCCGCTGCCCACAGAGGTTCGCGCCAGCGGGCTTTCGGCAGAAACCATCAGCGTTGCCGCAAGGCCTGCGCCCCAGAACAACACAATAAACAGCGCTTCGCAGAGGATAAGCGTCAGCCACTGGGCTGCACGTCCTTGCCAGAGCGATAACGCGATAACCGCGCCCAGCGCCCCCGCCAGCAGCAGCGGCGCAAATGACCAGACCTGCCAGAGCGCGCGCCCTTCACCTGACACCAGGCGGTTGGGCGCGACATTCACAAACGGCAGCGCAACGGCCGCGATGGCGACACAGGCCAGCATCAGCAGCACGCGGTTATGACATTTTATTGGCACAGCCCTGTCCTGTTACTTCACAAGCCCTTGTTGTTTCAGGAAGTCGGCAGCCACTTTTTTGGCATCCAGCCCCTCGACGGCAATACTGGCATTGAGCTGTTGCAGCGTTTTCTCATCCAGTTTTTCAAACACCGGCTTGAGCCACGCACCAATCTCCGGGTATGCCTTCAGCGTGGCTTCACGTACCACGGGCGTCGGCGCATAAATCGGCTGAACGCCTTTCGGATCGGTCAGGGTTTGCAGGCCAAGCGCCGCAACCGGGCCATCGGTCCCGTAGGCCATGGCGGCATTCACGCCAGAGGTTTGCTGCGCCGCCGCTTTGATGGTCACCGCCGTATCGCCCCCGGCCAGAGAGAGCAACTGGCTTTGATCAAGCTTAAAGTCGTAGGCTTTTTCAAACGCCGGAAGCGCGTCTGGCCGCTCGATAAACTCAGCGGAAGCGGCGAGCTTAAAGTCGCCCTTCTCTTTCAGGTAACGACTCAGATCATCAAGCGACGTCAGCTTGCCTTTTTCGGCAAGATCTTTGCGCACGGCGATGGTCCAGGTGTTGTTGGCAGGCGCTGGCGTCAGCCAGACCAGCTTGTTCTGATCAGCATCCAGCTTTTTGACCTTCTCATAGCCAGCCTGGGCATTTTTCCAGGCAGGATCGTTGTCATCTTTGAAGAAAAAGGCCCCGTTACCGGTGTATTCCGGGTAGATGTCCAGCTCGCCGGAGGTAATCGCTCCGCGCACAACGGGCGTTGTGCCAAGCTGTACTTTATTGACCGTTTTAACACCGTGGCTTTCCAGTACCTGTAAGATGATATTGCCAAGCAGCGCACCTTCGGTATCAATCTTAGAGCCGACTTTCACCGGCTCTGCCGCCTGTAGCGGCAGACTCAGCGCCGCCAGAAGTACCGCTGAGCCTGTGATCCCCTTTGCAATCGTCATTGGGCTTTCCTCATTATTTTGCCGCCTTTTTCATAGGCTTGAGAGAAAAGCGTAGTCTAAAAACCAGAATTCAGCCTTCTTCCGGTAAGGTCAGCGGCACGCTCAGCAGGCTGGCGGCAAAATAGAGAATGGCGATCACCCATAACGTGCCCTCCACACCAAGCGGGACAACGCAGAGCGTGACAATCAGCGGCCCGACAAAGTTGCTTAACCCGGAGCCCAGATTCAGGCAGGAGATGGCCGCCCCTTTGTTTTGGGGTAACAGAGAAGGGATCAGCGCGCTCAGCGGGCCAAATGCCCCAAGGCCAATGGCATATAACACCAGCGCCATAAACAGGGCCGTTTCACTGTTGCCAAACCACACCGGCGTGTAACAGACGGCAAGCATCGCCAGCCCGCACAGCGTGCCGGAGAACCAGACAACCGTCTTACGCCAGCCGATAGTGTCCCCCAGCCAGCCGAAGAAGTAGTTGGCGAAGATATTGACCACGTTCACCAGCCCCCAGATGGCCAGCCACTGGGCGATGCTGAAACCAAAGCGCGGCAGGTAGACCGGCATCAGGATCACCAGCGAAAACTTGCCGATGTCATTGATGGTTTTGACGATTACCGCAAGGCGCATTTTGGGCTCGCGTACCAGCACCAGTAATCCTTCCGCCAGCGCCGCGCCAAGCCTGCCATCGCGTTGCCACTGCGGGCGGTCGCGGTTGAGCACCAGCGCGCAAAACGCCCCCAGCACCACAAATACAAAGCCGCTAAGCAGCGTGGCGGTTTCGCCGATCACAGGCAACATCACACCGGAATACCACGGCCCGACAATGGTCATCCCCACGCCGAAGGCAATCCAGAACCAGGAGACCGCGCGGCCAAGAATGCCCGGCTCGCAGCGCTGGTTGACCCACACCAGAAACGAGTAGGCAAACAGAGGATACGCCACGCCGCGCAGGGCATAGCTCGCCACCATCAGCGGGTAATGTCCCTGCGGCAGTGCCCAGCCGATAAAAGGGATGGAGCCGATAAAGTAAATCAGCGTAGCGGCCCACATCAGACGCCGCAGCCCGAGCACACCCGCGCCAATGCCGGAGAACCACGACACCAGCGCCACACACAGGCCAAAAACCGATGAAAGCAGGCTGATATGCACCGCATCAAAACCCCGATGCTGTAACAAAGAGGCGAGCCAGCTTTGTTCGATAGTCGCCCCGGTAATAAACAGGAAAATGCCCAAAAACCCCCAGCACAACTCACGGGGCAGCCCTAACCGGGCCCAGATCCCCTGCTGGATAATCATACTGTGTTCTGTCATGTCAGTTCATCTTAAGCAGGCCGGGTGCTGGCCCGGCCAAATCAGGAATTCAGGCGTTTTCCAGTTGCCCGGCCAGTTTGCGGGCAAGCATCCGCTTGCGATTGAGGTAGCCGACGGTGTTTTCACCCCAGCAATGTTCGTATGGCATCCCGGTCAGGCTTTCGATCACCGCCCGGTTTTCCGCGCTCACGGTGGCTTTGCTGCCGCCCTGTTTCAGACGCGCGACTTCTTCATTCAGAATGGCGTGCGTGCGGCTGTTTACCCTGAACTGGAAGGCAGACCAGATCCCCCACAGGGTGAGGACGACCGGCAGAGCAATCATGATAATCATGATCATGCTGATCGCTGACTGCGGCTGAGAGCTCTGCCCGGAAACGAAGCCTGACATCTGCAACGCCACCCCGACCAGGAAGATAGAGAGCGCCTGAGACGCTTTGCGCAGCAGGCTCATAAACCCGGCAAAGATCCCCTCACGACGATTCCCGGTGAGGATCTCATCCACATCGGCCACAAAGGTGTAGTTGTTCCACGGAATGGCATAAATCCCGCCGCGCGCCAGACCAGCCACCGCAGCGCCCGCATACAGAATGGTCATTCCCCCCACGCCGCTGATGTATGCCGAAACAAACAGGGCAAAAGCGACCAGCGCCATAGTGGCCTGAGTGGCAAAAGCCCGGGAAGGCGAGAAGCGCAGCGTCAGCCAGGTGGCGATACCAACGCCAAAGAATTGCAGGCCGTTGATCACCCCCAGCAGGTTAGAGGCCATCACGGATGAGGTCATCATCGCGAAGACCACAAAATAGGTGAACACCGAGTTGAAGATGTCCTGCGCGACGGAGCCGCCAAGGTACATGCCCAGATGCGAACGGAAGGTTTTTATCTTAAGCGTTGAGACAAAATCGTAGTAGATATGGAAGATGCGGGTCCCGAATGGCTCTTTTTCCTCGTCTTCCGCATGGTGCTCGTTTTGCTGAATTTCTTCCAGCGAACGCTCCCAGGTGCCGAAATAGACAAAGAACAGCACTATCATGAACGACACAGTGAAAATGGCCCCGGTGTAGAAAAAGGAATCCGAAGAGTCCTGGCCGAAGTAACCCACCAGCCGCCCGGGCAGAAATGCCGCCGCAAACCCGGCCAGCTGGGCAATGTACATGCGGGCGCTGGTCAGTTTTGAGCGCTTTTTGAAATCAGAGGTCATCTCCGCCGACAGGGTGTCGTACGGGATGATTATCATGGTGTAGACGATTTCGAAGAGGATATAGAACAGCAGATACATCCAGTAGTTAAACCCTTCAACCCACAGCAGGCTGTAGACCGACACCAGCGGAATACTGGCCAGCAGGAAGAAACGGCGGCGGCCAAACCGACGTCCGAGCCGGGTTTTATGGAAGTTATCGGAAACGTAACCGATAACCGGGCACATAATCACATCGACAATCCTTGCCACTGCAAACAGCGACCCCGCCTGGATAGGCGTCAGGCCGCAAAATGTGGTCAGGAAGAACAAAAGCCAGGCGCTGACAAGCGTAAAGGCCCCAGAACCAATCACATCCGCCAGCCCGTAACAGACGTAGTTACGCAGCTTTATTTCACGTATTTTTTTTATCATTTTTGTCCCCTGAATTTACCGTGTTAAACCCGGATTTCCTCAGCATCCCAACCCGCAGGCAGCGGTGAAGGACGCGTTATGTGTAAATCACGTAATTGCAGCCGGCTGACACCGCTGGCGAAAATCGCAGGTAGCCCTTGCGGATAGCGCTCTACACCGTGGGCGCGCCCGGTAGTGGGGTTCACCTTATAGGCGTTATCCAGCCCCATTCCGGTGGGTCGTTCCGGGTTGCACGGTGGGCGCACGTCGTAGCAGCCCTGCTCGTCTGATGGCCCGCAAATTTGGTTGAAGGTCACTCCGCTGAAGGTGATACCGGAAATGGCATCAGGTATTTCGCTGTGAAGATTGATGGCGCCCTCGCCCACGCCATTCAGGCCGGAGAAGGTGATTTGGCTGATATTGCCGGGCCGGACATCCGGCGCGCGGTAACGCAGGGAGACAAAGACCGGATCGGCTTTCCCCCAGTGACAGGGATCGCCGTGGCGGCAGTCAAACAGGATATTGCTAAAGACCATCTGGCTGAACACGCCGCCATCGCGGGAGACCAGGCCGATGCCGCGATTGGATTCAAAAATCACGCAGTTATTGACGGCGATATTGCGGATATCGGCGTGAGTTTCAGTCCCGACTTTAATCGCGCAACTTTTAGAGCGAATAATGCAGTTATTCACCGTGACGTTATAAATCGCCTGCTGGAGTTCAGGCGCTTTGGCCGTTGTTTTCAGGCAGATGCCGTCATCGGCAGCGCTGAAGTAGCTGTCACTGATGTGCACATGCTGGCAGCTGTCGATATCCAGCGCGTCGGTGTTGGAGAGCGTCAGGTCGTTATCGATGGTGAGATTACGGATAAAGACGTGGTTGCAGCTCACCAGATGAGCGGTCCACATGGGTGAGTCATACAGGGTGATGTCACTGATACGCACCTGCTCGCAGCTTTCGAACACCACCAGACGAGGACGGTGGTTTTTCGGCTGGCGATACCCCTGCGCATCCGCCTGCGGTTCAAACCAGGCGGTGGCATTCCCGTCAATACAGCCCGCCCCGCTCAGCGTCACGCCGCGCGCGTCACGGGCGTATATCAGCGCCATGTGCGAAAGCTCCGCCATGCTTTGCGTCACCGCTGCCTGGTAATCCTCTTCGCGATGGCTGGCAAGCAGCCGTGCGCCTGCTTCCAGATGCAGCGTGATGTGTGAGGACAATACCAGGGTTCCGGTCAGATAGATGCCTGGCGTGACCACCAGCGTGCCACCCCCGGACATCGCCAGCTCGTCGAGTAAACCCTGTAGGATCGCCGTCACGAGCGATGCCCCGGTACGGTCCAGTTCGACGTTTTCTAATGTGAGATTCATGTCGTTACCTGTCTGCGTTGTTTTAACAGGCATTAAACGGGGATTTCAGCGTGTGCTCCCTGCGCATTCAGCGGGAATTTATATGAACAGTGAAGGTCATCACGCCTGTCTGAGGGCATTGCCGGTACTTTTGACGTTGTTCACGTTTTCGCCCGGGGCGCAAAAAAGAAGTGTGAAAACTTTCACATTTCAGGGGCGCAGAGCGGGGAAAAAAGCGGAGTTTGAGGTTTTTTGTCGCGAGAAGTAAGAAAAGTTGTGTTGTGGATCACGGAACAGCAGGAATGAGAGGACGGTAGGGTTGCCAGCGCGGGTGAATACCCGCTCCCTCCAAAGGAGAGAGCGGGCGGGAAAATTTACTGCAATTCAAACTCGCCTTTATTCACGCGAGCGGAATCCACCCCGATAAACACATTGAATTTGCCCGGCTCAGCATCGTACTTCATCTGCTGGTTCCAGAACTTCAGTGCATCCACATCGATCGGGAAGCTGACGGTTTTGGTTTCACCCGGTTTCAGGTTCACCTTATCAAAGCCGCGCAGCTGTTTCACCGGACGGCTCATGGAGGCGGTGACATCCTGAACGTACATCTGAATAACCGTTGCCCCTTCACGTTTGCCGGTGTTGGTCACCTCCACGCTGGCGGTCACTTTGCCGTCACGCTTCAGTGCTGGCGCAGACATTTTCACGTCAGAAACCCTGAAAGTGGTGTAGCTCAGGCCATAACCAAACGGATACAGCGGGCCGTTAGCTTCATCGAAGTAGCGCGAGGTGTACTTGTTCGGCTTGTCGGCATTGTACGGACGACCGGTGTTCAGGTGGCTGTAGTAAACCGGGATCTGCCCAACCGATCGCGGGAAGGACATCGGCAGCTTGCCTGACGGGTTGTAATCGCCAAACAGCACGTCAGCAATAGCGTTACCGCCTTCGGTACCGGCAAACCAGGTTTCCAGAATGGCGTCGGCCTGCTGATCTTCTTTCACCAGCGCCAGCGGACGGCCGTTCATCAGCACCAGCACCAGCGGTTTACCGGTGGCTTTCAGCGCCGCAATCAGGTCGCGCTGACTTTGCGGAATGGTGATGTCGGTACGGCTGGACGCTTCATGCGCCATCCCCTGCGCTTCGCCGACCACGGCCACCACCACGTCGGACTGCTTCGCAGCGGCCACGGCTTCGTCGATCATCTCTTTCGGCGAGCGAGGATCAACTTTCACCGCCTCTTCGTACTGATTCAGGAAGGTGACGATATCTTTATCGTTAGTGACGTTCGCCCCTTTGGCGTACACCACTTTACCGTTGTCACCGATGGCGTTTTTAATGCCGGTCAGAACGGTCACGGACTGATCGGCCACACCGGCCGCAGACCAGCTGCCCATCACATCACGCTTGCTGTCGGCCAGCGGGCCAACCACGGCAATAGTGCCGGATTTTTTCAGCGGCAGCGTTTCCAGACGGTTTTTCAGCAGCACCAGGCTTTCGCGCGCCACGTCACGCGCTTCTTTGCGGTGTAGGCGGCTTTCAGCGTTGGTATCCACCGGGTCGGAATCTTTCGGCCCCAGGTGGCTGTACGGGTCGTTAAACAGCCCCATGTCATATTTCACGTTCAGCACGTGGCGGGTGGCGTCGTCCAGCTCTGCCATCGTCACTTTACCGCTCTTCACCAGCCCCGGCAGGTATTTGCTGTAATACTCGTCGCTCATACTCATGTTGATGCCGGACTTGAGCGCTACGCGCACCGCATCTTCAGGGTCAGACGCCGTACCGTGCTTGATCAGTTCTTTAATCGCGCCGTGGTCAGACACCGTGATGCCTTTAAAGCCCCACTGGTCGCGCAGCACGTCTTTCAGCAGCCAGGCGTCAGAGGTAGCAGGCGTGCCGTTGAGCGAGTTCAGCGCCACCATCACCGCGCCGCTGCCCGCATCCAGACCCGCTTTGTACGGCGGCATATAGTCGTTGAACAGGCGCTGCGAGCTCATGTCGACGGTGTTGTACTCTTTCCCGCCTTCAACTGCGCCGTAAGCCGCGAAGTGCTTGACGCTGGTCATGACCGAATAGCGATCCGCCGGGCTCTTGCCCTGCATCGCTTCAACCATGGTTTTGCCCATCGTCGAGGTCAGATAAGTATCTTCACCAAACCCTTCAGAGGCACGACCCCAGCGCGGATCGCGCGAGACATCCACCATCGGCGCCCAGGTCATGTTCAGGCCGTCATCCGCCGCTTCATAGGCAGAAATACGCCCGACGGTGTTAACCGCGTCGAGGTTAAAGGAGGAGGCTAAGCCCAGGCTAATCGGGAAGACGGTACGCTGGCCGTGCAGCACGTCATAGGCGAAGAACAGCGGGATTTTCAGGCGGCTGAGTTCCATCACCTGATCCTGCATTTTGCGGATATCCTGGCGGGTGACGGTGTTAAAGATCGCCCCGACCTGGCTATCTTTAATCATTTCGCGGATGGCCTCTTTCGGGTTATCCGGGCCAACGCTGATAAGACGAAGCTGACCGATTTTTTCATCGACCGTCATCTTCTTGAGCAATTCAGTGACAAATGCATCACGAGCTTCCGGCGTTAGCGGGTGATTGCCAAACAAATCATCTGCCAGTGCAGGCTGTAACGCCAGACTGACGGCGACCCCTACAGAACAAAGCCATTTCATGTTGTTTTACTCTCTCATCAATAACCGCCGGAAGATCTCGGCCAAACCGTGCGAAAAGCGCAGTTTGCCACAAACCCTCTGAACCTTGCAGGGTTATTCTCTGATTTTTCTCATGAATACTAGACCGCTTAACAGTTTATCGCGCTATGCTTTACAGCGAGAAATTTGCCCCACCACAAGGAGTGGAAGATGTCTTCTGTTCGAACCTACGATAACAATACTTTTATTACCGAACTGTCGCGCCTGGTTGGTCACTCTCACCTGCTCACCGAGCCGGCCAAAACGGCCCGCTACCGCAAGGGATTTCGTTCCGGTCAGGGCGATGCGCTGGCGGTGGTCTTCCCCGGCACGCTGCTGGAACTGTGGCGAGTGCTAAGCGTCTGCGTGGATGCCGACAAGATTATACTGATGCAGGCGGCCAACACCGGCCTGACCGAAGGCTCGACGCCAAACGGCAACGATTACGATCGCGACATCGTGATCATCAGCACCCTGCGCCTGGACAAACTGCACCTGCTGGACAAAGGCGAACAGGTCCTCGCCTTCCCTGGCACCACGCTTTACTCGCTGGAAAAAGCCCTGAAACCGCTGGGACGCGAACCGCATTCGGTGATTGGTTCCTCCTGCATTGGCGCTTCAGTTATTGGCGGCATCTGTAATAACTCCGGCGGCTCGCTGGTGCAGCGCGGTCCCGCGTATACCGAGATGTCGCTGTATGCCCGTATCGATGAAAACGGCAAGCTGACGCTGGTTAACCATCTGGGGATTGATCTGGGTGTGACCCCGGAACAGATCCTCAGCAAGCTCGATGATGACCGTGTAAAAGACGCCGACGTTCAGCATGACGGCCGCCATGCACACGATCATGACTACGTAACGCGCGTGCGTGATATCGACGCCGATACGCCAGCGCGCTATAACGCTGACCCGGACAGGCTGTTTGAGTCTTCCGGCTGTGCAGGCAAACTGGCGGTGTTTGCGGTGCGTCTGGACACCTTCCCGGCAGAGAAAAAACAGCAGGTGTTTTATATCGGCACCAATCAGCCGGACGTGCTGACCGAAATTCGTCGTCATATTCTGGGGGAATTCACCCACCTGCCGGTTGCCGGCGAGTATATGCACCGGGATATTTACGACATCGCCGAGCGCTACGGGAAAGACACCTTCCTGATGATCGACAAACTCGGCACCGACAAAATGCCGTTCTTCTTCACCATGAAGGGCCGCACCGATGCAATGCTCGATAAAGTGTCGCTGTTCAAGCCCCACTTCACCGACCGTTTTATGCAGAAACTGGGCAACGTCTTCCCGGCGCATTTACCGGAGCGGATGAAAACCTGGCGTGATAAATACGAGCACCACCTGCTGCTGAAAATGGCCGGGGACGGTATCGAAGAGGCGCAAACCTGGCTGACGGAGTTCTTCAAAACCGCCGAGGGTGATTTCTTTGCCTGTACGCCAGAAGAAGGCAGCAAAGCCTTCCTGCACCGTTTTGCCGCCGCGGGCGCGGCGATCCGTTATCAGGCGGTTCATGCCGAAGAGGTGGAAGACATTCTGGCGCTGGATATTGCCCTGCGTCGTAACGACACCGAATGGTATGAGCATCTGCCGCCGGAAATTGACAGCAAGCTGGTGCATAAGCTCTATTACGGCCACTTTATGTGTTATGTCTTCCATCAGGATTACATTGTCAAAAAAGGGGTGGACGCGCATGAGCTGAAGGAGCAAATGCTCGCCCTGTTACATGAGCGTGGCGCGCAATATCCGGCCGAACACAACGTCGGGCATCTGTATAAAGCACCAGAAACGTTAACGCGCTTTTATCGCGAGAATGACCCAACAAACAGTATGAATCCCGGCATTGGTAAAACCACGCGGCATAAACACTGGAAAGAGCAGACTGAAACCGTGGATCCTGATACACAAAACATTGATTAATCTGTACAGCCATTTTTAAGAGATTGTTAAGCGTTCCTCAATCGTACTAGAGTAAACGACCGACGCCGGAGAAACGTTTCTCCGGCTTTTTATGACGAGGAGCAAGCACATCATGTCGGCCGTCGATATTTTATCCGAAACCGAAGTTGAAGTGCGCGATGCCCTACCCGACGATGTGCACGCTATCTCGGCAATCTATGCCTGGCATGTACTCCACGGACGCGCGTCGTTCGAGGAAGTTCCCCCTGCGATTGACGAAATGCGCCAGCGAATGAAAAGTGTTGCTGACAGCGGTCTGCCGTGGCTGGTCGCGCTGTATCGCGGCATTGTGGTGGGTTATTGCTATGCCACCCCTTATCGTCCACGTCAGGCCTACCGATATACCCTTGAAGAATCTATCTATGTGGATGCCAGCACCACTGGTCGCGGTTTTGGCACGGCGCTGATGGACGCTCTGATCGCGCGTTGTGAAGAGGGACCATGGCGGCAAATGATCGCCGTTGTCGGCGACGGAAATAACAACCCTGGCTCGTTGCGATTGCATAAAAAGCATGGCTTCGAAGTGGTCGGGCAGTTGCGCAGCGTGGGTTATAAAAAAGGTGACTGGCGGGATACGATTATTATGCAGCGGTCACTGAACGATGGTGACTGGACGCTGCCGGAATAAGCCGCTGTTGCCCGGTGGCGCTACGCTTACCGTGCCTACGGTTTTGTAGGCCGGGTAAGGCGAAGCCGCCACCCGGCACAGACAAACGACTCAGTCGTTTTGCGCGGTAGCCATCTGTTCAGCTTTTTGCTTTTTGTAGCTCAGCGCCGCAGCCGGCACCGGTTGCACTTTCCCGGTTTCAATCCAGGTACGCAAGCGGCTTGCATCCGCGAAGTGGGTATATTTGCCAAAGGCATCCATCACCACCAGCGCCACCGGTTTACCGTTAAACACGGTACGCATCACCAGACAGTGACCCGCCGCATTGGTAAAGCCCGTTTTGGTTAACTGGATATTCCAGTTTTCGCGATACACCAGATGGTTAGTATTACGGAACGGCAGCGTGTACGCAGGATTTGTAAAGGTTGCCATCTCTTCACGCGTAGTGCTGAGCTGGCCAATCAGCGGATACTGTTTGCTGGCAATCAGCAGCTTCGTCAAATCACGTGCGGTAGAGACGTTGTGAATCGACAGCCCGGTAGGCTCAACATAATGGGTGTTGGTCATGCCAAGCGATTTGGCTTTTGCATTCATTGCGCGAATAAACGCGTCATAACCGCCCGGATAATGGTGAGCCAGGCTCGCCGCCGCGCGGTTTTCAGAGGACATCAGCGCCAGCAGCAGCATATTCTTACGGCTGATTTCGCTGTTCAGACGCACGCGAGAATAAATCCCTTTCATTTCTGGCGTCTGGCTAATGTCTACCTTCAGTTTTTCATCCAGCGGCAGTCGTGCATCAAGCACCACCATCGCGGTCATTAATTTGGTGATTGACGCAATCGGGCGCACCAGATCCGGGTGGCTGGAGTAGATCACCTGGTTGGTGTTCAGATCAACAATCATCGCGCTGCCGGAGGCAATTTCCGGTTGTGCAGCGGTGGTCACTGCGGGCGTTTTGGCTAACGCTGGCACAGCAACAGGTGCGCCAAAAATCAGCGCAAGGCTAAGTAAAGAAACTCGGAATTTCAGCATGGTGAGACTTCTGATAATTATTCACGCACGTAATGACGTACACCGCCTGTGTTGAAGGATAAGCACAGGCTGGCTTCGGCATCATAGCGGTCACCGTGCTTTGTCGCCAGCGAAGAATCATGAACAGATGCTGCATTGCTGGCATTTACGCCAGCAATGCAGTGAACTTAAAAGAGACGATATCCATAACCCCAAAGAATAACTGTCAGGGCAAGTAAGGCTTCCAGCACCAGCACACCAATCGCCAGTGTTGAACTGGAGAAGCTAAGCCCCTCTTCTTTGTTGATATTCAGGAAGGTTGGAACCCCCAGATACAGCAGATAACCTGTGTAAAAGAGAGCAATAGTACCGATCAGTGCGCACAGCCAGACCAGTGGATAGAGCGCAACAATACCGCTTAAGAACAGCGGAGTCGCGACATATCCGGCAAAGACCATACAGTGTGCCAGCGACGGGCGTTGTGGATAGTTACGCGCCATCCAGTGAATGACCCGCCCCATGACGGCCACCCCCGCCAGCATGACGCCGTAGAACAGGACGGCAAGATACAGCCCGGTAAACCAGTTAAGCTTCACAACGGTGCCATCACCGAAGTTCCAGCCAATTTGCGTGGTACCTATAAATGCGCAGATCACCGGCACTGCCGCCATCAGCAGCACATGGTGCGTGTAGTGATGCGCAACCGTTTCGTTCTCGCTTCTTATCACGTGCATTTCACGGTCGGGATGGGAAAAGAGTCCCCAGACATGGTTCATAGCGCCCCCTTGTTGTCGGCCCGTCAGCGATACTTCAAGTATAATGCAGGCTTCAGATTATTTTATGTACAACGCTAAAAATGCCGCTTCGGGCAATCTGCTTTCATTGCGCCATTATTGATTCATGGGGTGTATGATTAATGCAGATACTGGCAGGGAGACTACGCTGACTCTATGGATATCAATGGTCTAATTGAACAGTACGGCTACGCAGCGCTGGTGATAGGCAGCGTGGCCGAAGGTGAAACCATCACGCTGCTTGGCGGTGTGATCGCGCATCAGGGGTTGTTGCGTTTCCCGCTGGTGGTGGCTGCCGTGGCACTGGGCGGCATGATTGGCGATCAGCTGCTCTATTTTCTGGGGCTGCGCTTCGGGCCTGCCCTGCTGCAACGATTTTCAAAACACCGTAAGAAAATCCGCCGCGCCCAGCGGCTCATTCAGCGTCATCCGTACCTGTTTGTGATTGGCACGCGCTTTATGTACGGCTTTCGCATTATCGGGCCGATCCTGATTGGCGCCAGCCGTCTGCCGCCTAAAATTTTCCTGCCGTTAAATATTCTTGGCGCCATCGCCTGGGCGTTGATTTTTACCACGCTGGGCTATCTCGGCGGTGAGGTCATTGGCCCGTGGCTGCACAACCTTGATCAGCACGTTAAGCACTGGGCATGGCTGATTCTGGTGGTTGGGGCGGTGATTGCCGTGCGCATCTGGCTCAAACGCCGCGACGATAAGCGGGAGTGAAAATGAGCTCCCGCCACGCCCGTTACCCGTGGTGATAGCCCCCGCCCAGCGCGGAGGTCAGCTGGAGCGATGCGTCCAGGTACTGCCCTTTCAGGGTCAGCCCGGCAATTTTTTCCTGTAGCGCGGGAATTTTGGCCTCGCTGACGCGTGAACCGGCAATTAACCCGGCGCTAAAGCGCGCCTGAGCAAGGTTCACCACCCGTGCAGCATCGCGTTCCACTTTCTGCTGCTGCTGATTTTTGCTGGCCAGCGTTTCAACTTCACTGGCGGTTCGCGCCACCTGATTCACCGCATCCACGACGGCTTTGTTGTAATCGGCAACGCTCAGGTTGTTTTGCGCCTGGGCAATATCCAGCTGTGCATTCAGCCGGCCGCTATCGAAGATAGGCAGCGTAAACCCGGCCGTGACGCCCATCTGCTGTGCAGAGTGGCGGAACAGGTCGCTCAGGTGCAGGGCATCCTGTTGCAGGAAGGCCATCAGGTTGAAGTCCGGGTAGAACGCCGCTTTGGCGGCATCAACATTGCTCATGGACGCTTCAATGTACCAGTGTGCTTCCTGAAGATCCGGGCGACGCGCCAGCAGCTCATAACCCAGCGTTGTCGGTAACGCGGCCTCAACCGCAGGTAAATCATGGTGGGCCAGTTTCACCGACGACGAGTTGGTCAGCGCCTGTAATCTCGCCTCAATGACTTTCATCTTGCCGCTCACTTCGGCAATACGCTCATCAGTTTTGCTGGCGTTAATATCTGTCTCCACCCCTTCGATGGATGACGTGATCCCGTGCTGATAAAGCTCTTTATCCGCTGAGATAATCGAATTTTGTTCCTGCCTGATGTCGCTTAACACGGTGTTGATCGCCGACTCGGTTTGCCACTCCCAGTAAAGCCGTGCCACGCTGCTGGCCAGCAGTTGCCGGGTCTGTTCCAGCTCGGCTTTCTGAGCGTTAATTTTACCGATACGCGCCTCAACGAGATCGCGGTTTTTACCCCACAGATCCAGGTCCCAGCCCGCCGTCACGCCAAAGGTGCCGTTGGTATACCACGGGCCGGTCGTACCCGCTGCCGGGTCGGTTATCGCGAAGGGCCCCATTAACCCTTCGGCAGACATTTTTTGCCGTTCAACATCTGCGGATATATCGATCTGCGGGCCATCGGCGGCCATGGCGGCTTTAGCCTGCGCTTCCGCAAGCGTAATGCGCTGCCGGGCGATTTGCATATCTGGCGCATCGTTCAGGGCTTTCGTAATCAGCGCGTTAAGCTGCGGATCGCCATAAGCTGTCCACCATTCGCTTTTCGGCCAGTCGGTATGGCTCAGCTGTGTTGCCACCGAGGCGTTTACCGCTTGTGTTCCGATGGGGGCTACCGTGGAATGTTGCGGTGCGCAGGCGGTAAGAATAAATAAAAGAGGAGCACTCAGAGATATAAAAAGAGACGGTTTCATTACGCCATTCACTCAAAAAATAAAGGCGCAAATTACCCCTGTAAAACTTCTTTTTTTTAGGAAACTGTGGCAATCCGTAATTTGTTATACAAATTCACGTTTAGAAAAATATTCAGCGCACGAATTAATTAAATATATTTTATATCCAAACTAATTATTAACCCGACAGAAATAAAACCTGCCGGGTTAATAACAATTATCTTACACTTTCAGTGACGCACCTTTTGTGGCAATCACTTCTTTATACCAGTGGAAACTTTTCTTACGGCTGCGCGCCAGCGTCCCGTTTCCGCTATCGTCACGGTCGACATAAATAAAGCCGTAACGTTTAGACAGTTCTGCTTTCGAGGCACTCACCAGGTCGATTGGCCCCCAGCTGGTATAGCCCATGACCTCTACGCCATCGTCAATCGCCTCGCGCACCTGGACCAGGTGATCGTTGAGATAGCTGATACGGTAGTCGTCCTGCACCACGCCGTCGGCATCTGGTTTATCTTTCGCACCCAGACCGTTTTCCACAATGAACAGCGGCTTCTGATAGCGATCCCACAGCACGTTCAGCAGGGTGCGCAGGCCAACCGGGTCAATCTGCCAGCCCCACTCGGAGCTTGCGAGGTGCGGGTTTGGCACCATGCTCAGGATATTGCCGCGCGCCTGCTGGTTCAGCGCTTCATCGGTGGTCACACAGCCGGTCATGTAGTAGCTGAACGAGATGAAATCGATGGTCGATTTCAGCGCATCGCGATCCGCATCGGTAATCTCCAGCTGAATGCCATTATCACGGAAGAAACGCAGCATGTAGCCCGGATAGGCGCCACGGCACTGCACATCGCCGAAGAACTGCCAGGCGCGGTTTTCCTGAAGCGCTTCCAGCACATCTTCTGGTTTACAGGTCAGCGGATACATCAGGCCGCCCAGCAGCATGTTGCCAATTCTGGCGTCAGGGATAATGTCATGGCAGGCTTTTACCGCCAGCGCGCTGGCCACCAGTTGATGGTGGATAGCCTGATACACCTCACCTTTACTGCTGGTTTCCGGCAGGCCAACACCGGTCATCGGCGCGTGCAGAGACATGTTGATCTCGTTGAAGGTCAGCCACAGCTTGACCTTCTCTTTGTAACGCGAAAACACAGTGCGGGCGTAACGTTCGAAGAAACCAATGACCTGACGGCTGCCCCAGCCGCCATACTGCTTCACCAGTCCCCACGGCATTTCATAGTGCGACAGCGTAACCAGCGGTGTGATGTTGTGCGCGGCCAGTTCGTCGAACAGCTTGTCGTAAAACGCCAGGCCCGCTTCATTTGGCTGTTGTTCATCCCCGTTCGGGAAGATACGCGTCCAGGCAATCGAGACACGCAGGCAGCTAAAGCCCATCTCGGCAAACAGGGCGATGTCTTCCGGGTAGCGGTGATAGAAATCGATCGCCACATCTTTAATGCCGTTGTCACCCGCCACACGCTCCACTACCGGGCCAAACACCCCCTGCGGCTGGACGTCAGAGGTGGACAACCCTTTGCCATCAGTCAGGTAAGCACCTTCTACCTGATTCGCGGCTACCGCGCCGCCCCATAAAAAATCATCCGGGAAAGTTTTCATCACGTTCTCCTGTTATTGATGGCTTACGCTGAGTAACGGGGTTCCGGCGTTGACGGACGTCGCCGCCACGGTCACCACTTCACGGTACTCGTCGCTGTTACTGATAATAATCGGGGTCGCCAGATCGTATCCGGCATCAAGAATGGCCTGACGATCAAACTCCAGCAGCAGGTCGCCCGGTTGTACTTTGTCTCCCACCTTCACGTGGGCAGTAAACGGCTTGCCGTCAAGTTTCACGGTGTCGATCCCCACGTGGATCAACACTTCAATGCCACTTTCACTGAGCAGACCGATGGCATGTTTGGTCTGGAACAGCGAGGCCACTTCACCGGCAAATGGCGCAATCACCTTGTTATCCGCCGGAATAATCGCCGCACCGTTGCCCAGCAGGCCGCTGGCAAAGGTGGCATCCGGCACCTGGTCCAGCGCCAGCACGGTACCGGTCATCGGCGACAGCACATCGTTTTCACCCACGCTCGCCGGTACGGCCGTTTCCGGCGCGGTACGCCCTGGCATTCCCGCCACCAGCGTCAGACCGCAGCTCAGCACCAGTGCCACAACGGTACCGATAATGCCGCCCCAAAGGGTTGCATCCACGCCACCTGGCGGGATCATCTGCGCGATGGTAAAGATATTGGCGAAGCCGAACGAATAGACATGGGTATCGCTAAATCCAACAATCGCCCCGCCAATCGCCCCGGCCACACAGCCAAAGATAAACGGGCGACGTAGCGGCAGGTTAACGCCATACACCGCCGGTTCGGTAATCCCGAAAATCCCTGCCGTCACGGATGACCCCGCCAGCATTTTCTGGCGTGCATCACGGGTACGCAGGAAGATGCCGAGCGCCGCGCCTACCTGCCCGAACACCGCAGGCAACAGCATCGGCAGCATGGAGTCGTGACCCAGCACGGCCAGGTTGTTGATCATCAGCGGCACCAGCCCCCAGTGCAGACCGAAGATCACGCAGACCTGCCACAGCGCGCCCATAGCCGCGCCCGCCAGCCACGGCGCCAGCACGTAAATCCACTGGTAGCCGTTCGCCAGCATCTGGCTCAGCCAGGTCGCCAGCGGGCCAATCACCAGGAAGGTCAGAGGCACGGTAATGCCTAAGCAGATCAGCGGCGCGAAGAAGTTTTTCATCGACGGCGGCAGAAGCTTCGTGCTCTGTTTTTCCAGCCAGCAGCTCACCCAGGCTGCGAGGATAATCGGGATAACCGACGAACTGTAATTGAACCAGGTCACCGGAATACCGAGGAATGCATCAGCCACCGCACCCGGCTGCTGGCTGGCGGTAAACGCCGAGATCATCAGTGGGTGTGTCAGTGCGCCACCAATCACCATGGTAATAAACGGGTTGCCGCCAAACTTCTTCCCTGCGGTGTAGCCCAGCACCAGCGGGAAGAAGAAGAACAGTGCGTCACTGGCCGCAAACCAGATTTTATAGGTCCCGCTGTCTGTTGTGAGCCAGCCGCACACCACCGCCAGAGCCAGCAGACCTTTCAGGATCCCCGATGCCGCCAGGATGCCGATAAACGGCGTGAAAATCCCGGAGACGATGTCAATCAGACGTCCCAGCAGGTTACCCTTTTCACCCTTATCTTCCACGACCGGCGTATCATCCGTCAGCCCTGCTTCGCTACGCACCGCTTTCCAGACGCTGTTCACATGGTTGCCAATCACCACCTGAAACTGGCCGCCGCTTTCGACAACCATAATCACGCCCGGATTTTTCTTCAGCCCTTCGGCGTTCGCTTTTTGATTGTCTTTCAGTTTGAAGCGCAGTCGGGTGGCGCAATGCACCAGACTGACAATGTTCTCTTTTCCGCCAACGTGGCCGAGAATATCCTTCGCTAAAGCCTGGTATTCCATCTCGATTTCCTTACATCTGATGCCCGCAGGCACCTGTTGACTGAGTATAAAAATAAAAAAACCCGAGAACGTCCTCCTTTCGAAGGCCGCGCTCAGGTTTTGCCTGCGTTATGCAGTAACAATCCAGATTTTGAGGCTTAACGCCCCTCTTTTCTCACCCGTTCAATATGAATGGCGAGGAACATAATTTCTTCGGTTGTCAGCTCACGCTGATAACTTTTCTGCAAATGCTGCGCGATTTTCTCGGCGCACTTCCAGGCTTTTGCGTAGTTGTCTTTCACCGCCGTATGCAGTGATACATCATCGTCTTCCACCACGGTGCGGGTGAGCATCCGCTGAGCAAAGAACTTCAGATGAGTCACAAAACGCTGATAGCTTAACGACTCTTCGTCGTACTCCAGATGCAGCTGGTATTTCACCAGTTGCAGGATCTCCTGCATGACCCGGGTAACGTGCATCACTTCCGGCATTTCGCTGTTCAGCTGCGCGGTCACCAGATGCAGCGCGATAAACCCGGCCTCATCCTCCGCCAGTTCGACATTCAGGCGTTTGGCGATAATGGCCCGCGCCTCCTGCCCCAGTTCGAACTCTTTTGGATACAGGCGTTTAATATCCCACAGCAGCACGTTTTTGATTGCCAGCCCTTTCTTTTGCCGTTCAATCGCAAAGTAGCAGTGGTCGGTTAAGGTGATATACAAACTGTCCTGCAATTTCCCTAACCGCTGCGCGGCCAGCCCAATAATGCGGTCACAGGTGGTCATCACTTCCAGCGGGATCTGGCTCAGCAGTTCCCCCAGTCGACGCACCAGTTCGTCACTTTGCAGCGCGAACACTTTTTCGACAAGCGCAGTATCCAGCTCTTCACCGACGCGTTTCTGGAAGGCCAGTCCTCGGCCCATCACAACCTGTTCGCGCCCGCGTTCATCCTGAACAACCACCACATTATTATTAAGAATTTTGGCGATTTTCATCGGAACCCCAGAAACAAAAAAACCTGACCTCCGGCAGATGCCAGAAAATCAGGTTTTGCCTGCCTAAGCAGTAACAATCCAGTTCTGGCACTCTATCAGTTTCATTCGTAGCCTCAATGTGTCACGAGCAAAAACGTGACGCAGATCGTACTTGCTACGCTTTAATCAGAAGGTCACGACGGTTTTCAGCTCGGTTACCCATGCATCCTGAGTGCGGGCAACCCCGCCCGGATGGTGCCAGTACTGAATACCCGGCTGCAGCTCCAGCCAGGATACCGGGCGGAAGCGGTAATAGAATTCACCGTTCACCGAGTGACCCGGAACCGGGTGATACGCCGGATCGTTATAGTCAGAAACACCGCTCAGGGAATTCAGATAGCGCTGGTTACGCGCGTACTGGCTGCTCATATCAATCCAGGTCAGACCAAAGCCAATCCAGTCATCCGGGCGGGCGTCAAACAGCCCACGGTAGCGCAGCGAGGCGGCGTAGACCTGGTGCATATAGTTACTGCTTTGGTCGGCAAGGCTCATGCTGACAGAGGTGCTGAGGCCGCGATTAGGATCGTCCTGATGCCGCGTCAGCTGTTGGTTCAGCCCGGCATACATAAACCATGTCCGGTTGTGCTCTTCGTAGCCTTGCGGGTCACTTGCCCCTGCACCACCCGATTTTCCGCGATAGAGGTCAGCCTGCGGCGCATTGGTAAATACTACTCCCAGGTTGTACGCCCCCGGCAGGCCGTTAATCAGCGGACGGGCTTCGATTTCAACCGGCAGTAAGACGCCCTGGCTGCCTTTCGTCGACCAGCTCCAGGCGTGGTTACGGCTGGAGGCATCCGGGTTTTGCTCCATCACGCCGCCTTTTAAGGTGACGGTTGGCGTCACTTTATACTCAAGTGTGGTGCCCCAGGTGTGGACGTTCCAGTTGTTCCAGGTCAGCGAGTTGGCCGATTTCCCGCCGCACTGGGAGAGCATCTGGAAGTCGCACGGGATGATTTGGTCGAAGGTTTGCACCTTGTTCATCATCCCGATACGCCAGGTCAGGCGGCGGTCGTCGAAGCTACGGGCAAAGGTTAGCCAGCCCAGACGGGTAATGGATTGCCCTCCCCAGCTCTCCTGGGTCAGGTCGTTAAAGTTAACGCGCGGATCCTGCACACGTTTGGTGGTGAGATCGTCATTGTGGTTACGGTTGACGATATTCCCTTCAATACGTGCATCCGGGATACCGGTCCAGCGCTCCAGATCCTGATTGAAGGTCAACGCAAACTGGTCAATGTAGGCCACATGGGAGTCGTGGTTGTATCCCCCGCCGCCATTCCAGGCGATTTCATTCAGATACCCCAGGTTGTAGGTAAACCCGTTGTCATTGAGGATCTTACGAATGCCGAGCATATCGCCCAGGATCGGGTCGGGCGGCGCTTCAAAACCTAACACCGTCCCGTTCCACTCCTGCGCCATCGACAAAGGAGAAACCGTCAATAAGGCAAGTGCGCACAGCTTATAGTGAATATTTTTATATGCCATAATTAAACCTGTGATTGAGTATTTAGTGCGTAACCGGTCGCAGGCAATTTATATATCGCCTGTCATCATTAAATTTATTTTGGTAATAGCAGTCCGTGCAGTTATTCAATAACCACAAATGTCGCCCTGCTTTATTTCTTCGTTTCGCGTTAAGGCAAATGTCTCTCCTGCGTAAATGACAGGCAAAAAAAAACCTAAGCGCTCCACAGCGATGAGTGCCGTGGAACGCTTAGGTTTTGCCTGTTAACCAGTAACAATCCTGCGTTGAAAACAGTGGCACCTTAACACCCTCGTGCCACATTGAAAACCGGATTTGTTTTATATTTTAAAAAAGTGTGAGCAAATTAACGCTTATTATTTTGACTGAATGACGCGCGCAATATCGGCCGATGTCTGTAACGTGCGGATCTCCTGGAATAATCCCAGCGCCTCAGAATATTCTTTACGCAAATAGCTCAGCCACTGTTTAATTCGCGCGACGTGATACAAACCGGTATCCCCCTGCTTTTCCAGGCGGGTATATTTTTGCAGTAAGGTGACGACATCCCGCCAGGCCATGCGCGGCTCGTTGTATTTCACTACCCTGCTGAGGTTGGGCACGTTAAGGGCGCCGCGACCAATCATCACCGCATCACAACCGGTCTCTTTCAGACAGGCCTGCGCGCTGGCGTAATCCCAGATTTCGCCGTTGGCGATAACGGGAATGGTAAGTCGTTTGCGGATCTCGCCAATTGCCTGCCAGTTGATGCGTTCGGCTTTATAGCCATCTTCTTTGGTACGGCCATGTACCACCAGTTCGCTAGCCCCGGCCTGCTGCACCGCATCGGCAATTTCGAACTGCCGTGCATCACTGTCCCAGCCCAGACGCACTTTTACCGTCACCGGCAGATGCGTGGGCACGGCTTCACGCATGGCTTTCGCGCCACGGTAAATCAGCTCCGGATCTTTGAGCAAGGTTGCCCCGCCGCCGCTACCGTTCACCAGCTTAGACGGGCAGCCGCAGTTGAGATCAACCCCATACGAGCCCAGCTCAACCGCGCGGACGGCGTTTTCCGCCAGCCATTCAGGGTACTGACCCAACAGCTGAATACGCACCAGCGTGCCGGAGGTGGTACGGCTCTGACGATGCAGCTCCGGGCAGAGTCGGTAGAATGATTTTGCTGGCAGCAACATATCGACCACGCGCAAAAACTCCGTCACGCAGAGATCGTAATCGTTCACCTCGGTCAGAAGCTCGCGCACAAGAGAGTCGAGCACGCCTTCCATTGGGGCCAGTAAAACACGCATATCAGTACCTGTGAAAAAAGACGCGCTATGGTAGCCGCTCTCTATAGCGCTGGGAAGCCCTTCTGCTCAGGAAGAAATTCCCCGGGCGTAGCCCCCATAACCGAACGAAACGCCGCAGCGAATGCCGCCGGGCCGGAAAACCCCAGTTTCCAGGCCACCTGCTTTACCGGCATGGCGTTGGCCAGGAGATCGAGCGAGGCACAAATCCTTGCACGCTGGCGCCAGACGCGGAAGCTGAATCCGGTATCTTTGATAAACAGCCGCGTAAAAGTGCGCTCTGACATCGTCGCCCGTTCCGCCAGCTGTTCCATCGGCACAGTCCAGAGATCGCCGGCAATGATGTCACGGGCAACCCGGTGCAATCGCTCATCGACCGGCATCGGTAGCTCCGCTGAAATGTGCTGCGTTTCACTGAGGATCTCCAGCAGTAAAACGGCCATACTGCGCTGGCTCGTTGGCCGGTACTCCGCGCTGAACAACCCGGCAATCAGCTCCTTAAACAGCGGCGTTGCCATGATCACGTGAACCTCGTCTCTGCGCATAAACGGCTCGCAGCGAGCGATAAGCGTGGGGCTGAACCACACCGCGCGCAGTTCCGTGGCGGACAACACGCTGTAGGTATGTTCCTGAAAAGGCGGGATCCACAATGCGCGCTGCGGGGGGATCACCCAGCGTTTGCTGCCCGTTTCCACCAGCATGACCCCTTTGGTGGCAAACAGCAGCTGGCCTTGCGGATGATGATGCGGGGGATCCACTTCGCCACGCGCATAGCGAATCGCCCCTCTCGACCAGCCGATGGCATCGTCGTGAATTGGCGTTCTGTCTATAATGGTTGGCATTTCGCAATCCTCCCTTCCCGTTAAGATGCTGCTTGTACACTTAACCTGAAGGATACGCAATGCACATCCATTTTATTATTCACGAGCATTTCGAAGCGCCCGGCGCTTATGAGATCTGGGGTAAACAGCATGGTCACACCCTGACCTGCTCCAGAGTCTATAAAGAGGAGCCCTTGCCGGAAAAGCTGGACGACATCGATATGCTTATCGTGATGGGCGGACCGCAGTCGCCAGCAACCACGCTTCAGGAGTGCCCGTGGTTTGACGCCAGGGCAGAGATGGCCGTCATTCGCCGCGCCATTCAGGCAGGTAAAATGGTGATTGGTGTTTGTCTCGGCTCCCAGCTTATCGGCGAGGCTCTGGGGGCCACGTTCAGCCACAGCCCGGAAAAAGAGATCGGTAAGTTTCCCATTACCCTCACTGAGGCGGGTAAAGCAAACCCGCTGTTCGCCGGGTTTGGCAGCAAACTGGCGGTGGGCCACTGGCATAACGATATGCCAGGGTTAATGCCACAGGCGAAAATCCTGGCGTACAGCGAAGGTTGTCCGCGCCAGATAGTGGAGTACAGCGAGCGGGTTTACGGTTTCCAGTGTCACCCGGAGCTGACGCCAGAGGTGGTTGAACTGCTTATCGCGCATTCGCAAAGCGACTTACGCCAGGCGGGGGAATTGCGCTTTGTAGAAACGCCTGAACAATTACGCTCGCATGACTACCAGGAAATGAATCAGGCGTTGTTTTCGTTTCTGGATAAGCTCACCGCCCGCTACGGGGGTTAATCCGGGATCGTCTCGTCAGGGCGCAGCGTCAGCACTTCAAAGCCATCGGCTGTAACGGCAATGGTATGCTCCCACTGGGCCGACAGTTTTTTATCGCGGGTGACCACCGTCCAGCCATCTTTTTTGGTTTTGATCCGGCTGTCGCCCTGATTCACCATCGGCTCAATGGTAAACACCATTCCCTCTTTCAGCACCGCGCCTTCACCCGGTTTGCCGTAGTGCAGTACCTGCGGATCTTCGTGCATCTCTTTGCCCACGCCGTGTCCGCAATATTCGCGCACCACACTATAGCCATTGCCTTCAACATGTGACTGAATAGCGTGTCCAATGTCCCCAAGCGTTGCGCCAGGTTTCACCGCCTTGATCCCTTTCCACATCGCTTCATAGGTTTTTTTCACCAGCCGACGCGCCAGCGGTGACACGTCACCAATCAGGTACATTTTGCTGGAGTCGGCAATCAGGCCGCCTTTCTCAAGGGTGATATCCACGTTAACGATCGACCCGCTTTTCAGGTGCTCCGACTCTTTCGGGATCCCGTGGCAAACAACCTCGTTCACTGAGGTGTTCAGCACGTATGGAAAGTCATACTGCCCTTTACTGGCCGGGCGAGAGTGCAGCTCATTGACAATAAAATCTTCCACCCGGTTGTTGATTGCCATTGTCGTGACGCCGGGCTGGATAAATCCGTCTAACATGGTAAACACGGAGGCGAGCAGTTCACCGGCATGGCGCTGTGTTGCCAGCTCGTCAGCGGTTTTAATGATTATTGACGGCATTGATCACCTCCAGCAGACGGTCGGATCCTGATTTCAGCATCATCATCTTAATTTGTTGGTAGTTAAGTTCAGGATAGAGTTCGCACAGCATCCCCAGACGGAGCCAGTATTCGGCCTGTGCGTTCACCGAACGCGACATAGCCTTGCTGGCATCACGGATGTCGTCATGCAGCAGGTCAGATATTTTTACGATTCCCATTTATACATACCGTAACGATTCATATATGAAACATATATTCTCATTTAACCGGCGCGCTGTCCATTTGTGGAAATGCCCGACGTTCCATTCAGGAATGTCTGGTATGCTCAAAATTCATGATGTGATCCGTGGCACATTTCTGGGTTTAATTGTATGATGAATGCGTTTCATCAAGGACTTTCACCATGAGCAAATCATTGAATATCATCTGGCAGTACTTGCGCGCATTCGTCCTGATTTACGCCTGTCTCTACGCCGGGATTTTCCTCGCGTCGCTGCTCCCTATCACCATTCCTGGCAGCATTATCGGAATGCTGATCCTGTTTGTGCTGCTGGCGCTGCAAATCCTGCCGGCAAAATGGGTCAACCCGGGCTGCTTCGTACTCATCCGCTATATGGCCCTGCTGTTCGTACCTATCGGTGTCGGGGTGATGCAGTACTTTGATTTGCTCAAAGCGCAGTTCGGCCCCATTGTGGTGTCTTGCACGATAAGCACGCTGGTGGTTTTCCTGGTAGTCAGCTGGAGTTCGCATCTGGTTCATGGCGAACGTAAAGTGGTTGGGGAGAAAACAAAAAAATGATGGCCAATATCTGGTGGTCGCTGCCGTTAACGCTGGTTGTGTTTTTCGCCGCGCGTAAGCTTGCCGTACGTTTTAAGATGCCATTGCTTAACCCGTTGCTGGTCGCAATGGTGGTGATTATTCCTTTTCTGCTGCTGACGGGTATCCCGTACGAACGCTATTTCGCGGGCAGCAAAATTTTAAACGACCTGCTGCAACCTGCCGTCGTCGCCCTTGCCTTTCCTTTATATGAACAGTTACACCAGATCCGCGCGCGCTGGAAATCCATCATCACCATCTGTTTTGTCGGCAGCCTGGTGGCGATGATCACCGGGACATCCGTCGCACTGCTAATGGGGGCATCTCCGCAAATTGCTGCCTCAATCCTGCCGAAATCCGTCACCACGCCTATCGCGATGGCCGTGGGTGGCAGCATCGGCGGCATTCCAGCCATCAGCGCCATGTGCGTCATTTTCGTCGGTATCCTTGGCGCCGTATTTGGCCACAGCCTGTTAAATGCCATGCGTATTCGCACCAAAGCGGCCCGTGGTCTGGCGATGGGGACAGCGTCGCACGCTCTGGGTACCGCGCGTTGCGCTGAACTGGACTACCAGGAAGGCGCATTCAGCTCGCTGGCACTGGTGATCTGCGGGATTATCACCTCCCTGATTGCTCCGTTCGTCTTCCCGATTATTCTGGCCGTTGTGGGCTAAAATTTGCGATACGTCGCGCAAATTTTATTTTGTTTTCATAAGTTGCATACATAATGAGAAGTGGATCACATATTAAGCCCTAACGGCTCCGTACACTACCGATCCATTAACCTTTATGAGGCATCGCCATGCATCCACGTTTTCAAGCCGCTTTCGCCCAGCTTGCAGAGAATTTGCAGTCAGCCCTGGCCCCGGTTCTGGCGGATGAGCATTTCCCCGCCCTGCTGACGGCAGAGCACGTCACGACGCTCAAACAGGCGACGGGGCTGGACGAAGACGCGCTGGCTTTCGCACTGTTGCCGCTGGCTGCCGCCTGTGCCCGCGCCGATCTCTCCCACTTCAACGTTGGTGCCATTGCACGCGGCGTGAGCGGAACCTGGTATTTCGGCGGGAATATGGAATTCCTCGGCGCGACCATGCAGCAAACGGTTCACGCAGAGCAGAGCGCCATCAGCCACGCCTGGCTTCGCGGCGAAACAGCGCTGAGCGCCATTACCGTTAACTACACCCCGTGTGGCCACTGTCGCCAGTTTATGAATGAACTGAACAGCGGGCTGCAACTGCGTATCAACCTGCCGGGCCGTGCACCGCACACGCTGGGGGATTACCTGCCAGACGCCTTTGGCCCGAAAGATCTGGATATCAAAACCCTGCTGATGGACGAGCAGGATCATGGCTTTGCGCTTTCCGGTGATGCACTGAGCGAAGCGGCAATTACTGCCGCCAATAAAAGCCATACCCCGTACAGCAAATCTCCAAGCGGCGTGGCGCTTCAGTGCCGTGATGGCCGCATCTTTAGCGGCAGCTACGCTGAGAATGCGGCATTCAACCCAACGCTGCCGCCTCTGCAAGGCGCACTGAACCTGCTGAGCCTGAACGGGTACGATTACCCTGATATCCAGCGCGCGATTCTGGCAGAAATTGCCGATGCGCCGCTGATCCAGTGGGATGCAACCGCCGCCACGCTGAAAGCGCTCGGCTGTACCACCATTGACCGCGTACTGCTGGCGTAATACTGAGTGCGGGCAGAAATGCCCGCCCATCTGATGAAAAACCCCTCAGTTGAACCGCTGTTTCTTGCTCTTACCGGACGGGTAAAGTAGCCTGAGTGAAATCTCATCTGCGGAACGAGCCATCTGTATGTTAAAGCGCGTTTTTTACAGCCTGTCTGTCCTGGTCGGCATACTGCTGTTGACTGCGCTTGGTCTCGACCGCTGGATGAGCTGGAAAACCGCCCCCTACATCTTTGATGACCTGCAAGACCTCCCTTACCGTCAGGTAGGCGTGGTGCTTGGCACCGCCAAGTACTATCGCACTGGCGTTATCAATCAGTATTACCGTTACCGTATTCAGGGCGCGCTGAACGCCTACAACAGCGGCAAAGTGAATTACCTGCTGCTTAGCGGTGATAACGCTCTGCAAAGCTACAACGAGCCGGTTACGATGCGTAAGGATTTGATTGCTGCTGGCGTTGATCCGGCGGATATCGTGCTCGACTACGCCGGTTTCCGTACCCTCGACTCTATCGTGCGGACCCGCAAGGTTTTCGACACTAACGACTTCATCATCATTACCCAGCGTTTCCACTGTGAACGCGCGCTGTTTATCGCGCTGCATATGGGTATTCAGGCCCAGTGTTATGCCGTGCCATCACCAAAAGATATGCTTAGCGTGCGCGTGCGTGAATTCGGTGCCCGTTTTGGTGCGCTGGCTGACCTGTACATATTCAAACGCGAACCGCGCTTCCTGGGCCCGCTGGTGCCAATCCCGGCGATGCACGAAGTACCGGAAGATGCGCAGGGTTACCCGGCGGTCACGCCAGAGCAACTGCTGGATATGCAGAAAAAAGAGAAAAAGTAGCCCTCTTTTATTCTTTCTTTACGCCACGAGCCTCTCTTTTTATCCCGCCTTTACGCCCGCCCTTTTAAGCTGAGTTCACTGCCGTTACGGCTTCATTGAAGAATGACTATGAACTCAATAATGAATGCTTTTTTCCTGAAAAATATCCGCCAGTACTTCAACTTTCCGGGGTTATCTCTTCCGGGGACACATAATTCCGGCCTCTATTTCGATGAGAAAATGGCTGCCATGACGCGCACGTTTTCGGTGGAAGTGGCGGATTATCTGGAGCGTTATCCGCAGACAAAACACATTGACGTTTACCTGAACGATATCAATGGCATTATGCGCGGTAAGCGGCTTTCAGTGGATAACATGCTGAGTCTCGGGAACGGCTGCTATTTTCCCCTCTCGGTCTATTCGATGGATCAGAAAGGGAAGATTGCCGCACCGCTTGATGATGAGCCAGACCGGTTATGCGTTCCGGTTGCCGGTTCCCTGCGCCCTTCGTTACACGATCCGCAGCACAGCGCGCAGATCCTGCTGACGATGAAAGACAGTAACGGGGAAAGCTGCCCGTTTGAACCCCGCGTGATATTGCAGAACGTCCTCGAACGCTTCCACCAGCACGGGCTTTTCCCGGTGATTGCGCCGGAAGTTGAGTTCTATCTGACAGGGAAAGGCGCTCAGGATCCGCACAATCAAGGCTGTTTTCAAATGGACACCTCAACAGCACACGCGGCGCTGTTTGATGAGCTGGAACAGCTGGCACAAAGCCAGCATATCCCACTCACCGGGATCGTAGCTGAGGCTGAATCTGGTCAGTTCGAACTGAACCTCAGGCACAGTCATCGGGTGGTTGAGACGTGCGATAACGTGCTGGGATTGCGCCGTTTGACCCGCTTTGTCGCCGAAAAAAACGGTCTTCAGGCCAGCTTTATGGCTAAACCCTTTAGCCTTCTGTCAGGCAGCGGTCTGCATTTCCATTTCAGTCTGAATAATATTCATGGCGAAAACGTGTTTGCTTCACCCGCTGAGGAACTCAATGGCATGATGCGTTTATGTATCGCAGGCCAGCTGGCGCTGATGCCCGCATCCATCGCCATCTTTGCTCCAGGTGTTAACGGGTTTCGCCGTTTGCGTAAAAACCTGACCGAGCCATTATTCAACTCCTGGGGCTATAACACCCGCTCTGCCGCGCTACGCATCCCCTGCTCGGACGAAGGCAATCGTCGTATTGAATATCGGCTGGCGGGTGCAGATGCCAATCCCTATCTGGCGGTCGCGACCATCCTGACGGGTATGCTGTATGGACTGGAAAACATCGATGAGCAAGATTTGCCTGAAGCGCAACATGATGAGCCTGTACTCCCGCTTTTCCAGCAGCACGCTATCGAGGCATTTTCCGGCAACCAATATTTGATTGATAGCCTGGGCGAGGCCTTTTCACAACAGTGGATTGCCTGCAAACTTTCTGAACTCGAAGGGTTTGAACGTATCGTCACCGAACAAGAACTGACGCTTGCGTAAAATAAAAAAGCCCGCTCAGAGAGCGGGCCAGATAATGCAGAGCGTGTTTATTTCTTACGGGCGTATTTCAGTGAATCCAGCGCGACCGCGAAGATAATGATTGCGCCTTTGATGATGTACTGCCAGTACGGGTTCACGCCGATATAGGTCAGACCGTAGTTGATAACGGTGAAGATAATTACACCGGTTACCACGCCGAGAACCGTACCCACGCCGCCGCTGAAGGAAACGCCGCCGACCACGCACGCTGCAATCGCATCCAGTTCGTACATGAAGCCGAGGTTGTTGGTTGCAGAGCCGATACGGCCCGCTTCCAGCATCCCGCCGAAGGCGTAGAACACACCAGACAGGGCATAAATCATCAGCAGGTTCAGCGCCACGTTTACGCCAGAGACTTTCGCCGCTTCCGGGTTACCGCCGATTGCAAAGATGTTCTTACCGAAACGGGTTTTGTTCCACAGGACCCAGACGAAGGCCACCGCAATCAACGCATAGAAGGTGATATACGACAGACGGAAGCTGCCCAGCGCGATAAACCCTTGCGTAAAGGTCGAGAAGCCGCTGTCGAAGCCTGAAATTGGGGACGCACCCACAAAGTCGTAGTACAGGGAGTTGATACCGTAAACGATGATCATCGTACCTAAGGTAGTGATGAATGGCGTTACGTTCAGATAAGCGATGATGATGCCGTTAATCAGGCCAATGATTGCACCGATGGCACACACAATCAGGATCACCACGAAAATCGGCATGGTTGCCATTTCCGGGAACACTTTGTTGGCGTTTTCCATCGACTGCAACATAGTAGCGGCGATAACCGCGGCAAGGCCAACCTGACGCCCTGCGGAAAGGTCAGTACCCTGGGTCACAATCAGACCTGCCACGCCGAGTGCGATAATAATACGCACGGAAGACTGGGTCAGAATGTTACTCAAGTTCAGCAGGCTTAAGAACGTAGGGTCCTGGAAAATGATAATGGCCAGTAACACTAAAAGAACAACGTAAATACCGCCGTCTTTCAGATAAGTGAGAAAACTTTTTTTATTTAACGCACTCATGAGGAGCCCCTGATCTTAAAGGTGCAAAGACGCAAGACGGAGAATTTCGTTTTGCGTTGTCGTTTTGGTGTCAACAATACCGGCAACGAGACCATTGCTCATAACCAGAATACGATCTGTGATCCCTAACAATTCCGGCATTTCGGAAGAAATAATAATGATCCCTTTATTCTTTTTAGCCAGCTCAGCAATCAGCTGATAAATCTCAAACTTTGCACCCACATCGATACCGCGGGTTGGTTCATCCAGCATCAGAATTTCTGGCTGGGTTAATAACCAACGACCGATAATCACTTTCTGCTGGTTACCACCTGACAGAGAGCCGATTTGTGTACGGTGGCCCGGCGTTTTAACACGCATGGAGTCAATAACCCACTGGGTATCACTCTTCATGCGGGAATTATCCAGCAGACCGACTTTGTTCTTATAATTACGAATATTAGAAATTAACGAGTTAAAGTTAATATCCAGATAAGCGTAAATACCGGTAGAACGACGTTCTTCCGTCACCAGCGCAAAACCATGGTTAATGGCTTCGTTAGCGTTGTGGTTGTTAATTTTTTTACCGTGCAGCGTAATGGTGCCGTCGGCTTTTTCGCGAATACCAAACAGGGTTTCGACGATATCGGTACGTTTAGCACCGACCAGCCCTGCGATCCCCAGAATTTCGCCTTTATGCAGGTCGAAGGAGACATCGCGAATGGACGGTTGACGCAGCGAGGTCAGGTTACGCACCTCAAGGATCACTTCACCCGGCTTGTTCTCACGGTCCGGGAAACGCTGGTTCAGCGAACGGCCAACCATCATGGCGATGATCTTGTCCATGTCCAGCCCTTCGAGCGGTTGAGTGGCAATCCACTGGCCGTCACGCAGAATGGTGATTTCATCGCACAGCTGGAAGATTTCTTCCATTTTGTGCGAGATATAGACAATACCGCAGCCACGATCTTTGAGTTTACGAATAATGGTAAAAAGGTGGTTAACCTCTTTTTCCGTTAATGACGATGTCGGTTCATCCATGATGACGATTTTTGCATCATAGGAGAATGCTTTTGCAATTTCGATCATCTGCATCTGGGAGACCGATAATGTACCGACGCGGGCGCGCGGATCGATATCAATATCCAGCTCATCGAAAATGGCTTTGGTGTCGCGATACATTTTATCCTGATCGACAAATACACCTTTGGTTGGATAACGACCCAACCACATATTATCCATTACCGAACGTTGCAGTACCAGGTTCAATTCCTGGTGAACCATCGAGATACCATTTTCCAGTGCTTCTTTAGCCGAATGGAAATCGATCTCTTTCCCCTGAAAAAGAATGCTGCCAGAATCTTTTTGATAGATCCCAAAAAGACATTTTAATAATGTTGATTTACCTGCACCGTTTTCACCCATCAAAGCATGAATAGAGTGAGGACGAACTTTTAAATTAACATTATCGAGTGCCTTAACACCGGGAAAAGACTTGTTGACACCGGTCATTTCCAACAAGTATTCACCGGACGACTGAGTATTTGTGCTGACCATAATTATACCTTGTTGGCCTCGCATATCGCGTTATAAAAGGGCGCAACGAATTGCGCCCAGTGGAGACAGTACTAATTACTTATTTACCGATAAACTCAGCCAGGTTGGACTGGTCTACGCCCACGTATGGAACGCGAACGATTTTGTTTTCAATCTTCCAGTTGGTGCCATCAGCTGCACCTTTACCGTCGGCCAGGTTTTTCGCCAGATCGAAGGTGGCTTTCGCCTGGTTGTTAGCATCGTTCAGAACGGTACCGGCCATTGCGCCAGATTTAACCAGCGCCAGTGCTTCTGGCAGGGCATCCACACCGAACACAGGAATGGAAGATTTGTTGTGTGCTTTCAGCGCTTCTACTGCACCCATTGCCATCGCATCGTTGTTGGCGATAACCACTTCGATTTTGTTAGCGTTCGGGCCAGACAGCCACGCGTCCATCTTATCTTTCGCCTGAGCGGTATCCCACATTGCGGTATCTAACGCCAGCTGCTGAGTTTTCAGGCCTTTTTCGTTCAGTTCTTTGATAACGTAAGTGGTACGTGCTTCAGCATCCGGGTGGCCTGGTTCGCCTTTCAGCAGAACGAACTGGATCTGACCGTCTTTGTTCAGGTCCCAGTTAGGGTTTGCCGCCCAGTGTTTAGCAATCAGATCGCCCTGGATAATACCGGACTCTTTGGAGTCAGTACCCACGTAAAACGCTTTGTCATAGCTGTCCAGCGCTTTACGAGAAGGTTCTTTGTTGAAGAAAACGATTGGCACATTCTGGCCACGCGCTTTCTCGATAACTGTGCCTGCCGCAGCTGGGTCAACCAGGTTGATTGCCAGTGCTTTCACGCCTTTCGCCAGCAGTACGTCGATCTGATCGTTCTGCTTGGACTGGTCGTTCTGGGAGTCATTCATCAGCAACTGAACGTCTGGCGCTGCTTTAGCATCTTTCTCGATAGCTTTACGAACAACAGACATGAAGTTGTCGTCGTATTTGTAGATTGTCACACCAATACGGGTATCCGCAGCGTGCGCTGTTGCACCAAAAAGCATACTTGCCATAACAGCAGACAGAGTCAACACCTTCTTATTCATGGTATCTCCGGTTTTTTTATGCAGGGTAGTTCTTGTGAATAACGGTCGGCGGGCAGGTGTTAAGAAAACGTTACTGACAGCCGAAGTTCACTTATAAAATTTCTATCTTCCGTGTTCGGTAACGCTCCAGAAATGCGTTTTATTGGTTGTTTGCGGCACTTTGGCTATAGTGAAAGTGATTAATCACCGTTACATAGCGTTTCAGCTCCTAAAACGCTGACATCATAGTAAGCGCCTTGTTAAGATACTGTGAATTTACTCACAGATTGAAAACGGTTACATCGACCTGCGTAATCAGTTAGTGATCGGAACCACAGTTTGTCGAATAGATACCGAATGGCGACGCACTAAAGTCGGCATGAAACAGTGTGTTGCTCCCGGATCCAGCTGCCCTGCCGCGCCTTGTAACGCCAGCTCAGTCGCCAGTTTTGCCATTGAGGCAATCGGGTATCGCACCGTGGTCAGTTGCGGATCGGTGTAACGGGCAATCGGGATATCGTCAAAGCCAATCAGCGACAAATGCTGTGGCACCGCAATACCGTTGTCTTTCAGCGCCGTAAGCGCACCCGCCGCCATGTTATCGTTGTAGGTAAAGACCGCTGAAAGCTGAAGATTGCGCCCCAGCAGTTCCACCATCGCGGCTTCCCCACCCTGCATATCCGGCGAGCCCGTGCCCACCCAGCTTTCCAGAGGCGTAATGCCGTGTTCTTTCAGCGCCCGCTGCCACCCTTCACGGCGCATCGCATCGTCTTCAATATGATGGCTGGACGCCAGAAAGCCGATACGCTGATGGCCATTGTTAATCAGCATCCGCGTGGCCATCATGGCACCGCTGATGTTATCCAGCCCGACACAACGGTGGGCGTAACCCGGCACAATTCGGTTGATTAGCACCATGCCAGGGATCTGTTCCATAAACCCGGCCAGCTCCTCATCACTCAAGGCTTTTGAGTGAACAATCAAGGCGTTACATCGCTGGCGGATCAGAACTTCAATCGCATGACGCTCTTTTTCAGCCTCGTGGTAGCTGTTGCCTATCAGCACATACTTCTGGTGCTGCTGTGCGACAACGTCGACCGCTTTGACCAGTGCGCCGAAGAAGGAGTCCGATACGTCCATCACCACCACACCAATAGTGTCGCTGACCTGGGTAGCTAACGCCTGGGCATTGGCATTCGGCCTGTATCCCAGCTGCGTGACGGCTTTCATCACGGCTTCACGGGTTTCAGGGCTGACCAGCGCGCTGTTGTTCAGCACGCGCGAGACAGTAGCAACAGAAACGCCCGCCAGGCGGGCGACGTCACGAATGGTGATCATATTCACCATCCTTAATAGGATTGCAGCAACTCACAGACACCCCCTGTGTTAAGCAAGGTGGCTATTTTGGCAGCGAGAGAAAGGGGACTACGTGAAGAAGCTCACACGGATGAAAACGCTTACATCCGTTTTGTTAATGATTGTGATCCAGATCGTTATCTGGATGTATTACTCAATGATACACCCGAAGCATGTGCGGTTAATTGCCGCCATAGCCATTCCAGTGGTCCCTGGCGGAAATAACGCAGCCAGATAACCGAAAACGCCACATTCACGACCCAGACCGGAATAACAAACGCCAGCAGTTCGAGTCGGTCGAATTTCATAAACAGACCAAAACGATAGAAAAGCGTGGTGCAAATCAGCGTTTGCAGAATGTAATTGCTCAGCGCCATTCGCCCAACACAGGCAACAGCACTCACTAACCAGAAGCGGCACAGCTGTGGCCAGAAGCCGTAAATCAGCGCCGCATAGCCAATGGTCTGGAACGGTGCGCCAAGCTCGCGTGGCACCTGAAGCAGAAAGGCGCACCAGCGGTAATTCCAGTCGAGATGCCACTGCATCACGATGGCCGGAACGTTAATCAGCACGCCAATGGCTACCAGTCCGGCCCCGACACGACGATAATGACGAAGGCTGAATTCGCCTTTCAGCCAGCCCGTACGCATCAGCGAGGCCCCCATCAGCATCATTCCCGCCAGCTGCCAGCCGTACTGTGCACCCAGCGCCAGAAGATTGTCGCCGAGCATATCTGCCCGGTTGCTAATGGCTTCCGCGCCGCCTTTCAGCTTCCAGAACTGTTCATACTGGAGGTTAGCCGCATCCGGGATCCACGACCGATTGGTGGCGTCGCCCGAAATCATCCCCAGCAGGATCAGCACGCCAATGCCCATGAGATACAGCATCACGCCGGTGTTAAAGAGGCTTTTCACGCTGTGCGCATCGCGGATCAGTCGCCAGCAGATTAAGCCGACTAACCCATAAGCCAGCAGAATATCGCCGTCCCAGAAAAGCAGGCCGTGGATAAAACCCAGGATCACTAACAGAGTCAGACGTGACTGTATCCAGCGCGTACCGCGCTTTAACAGCAACTGAAGACCAGCACCAAACAGCAGTGCGAAGAGGGTAAGGAATTTAACCTGGGCGAAAAGATCGAGGAACGCCCATGTCCAGGCATCGCTACGGGTGATGTCGCCGTACCACGCCGGGTTGAGATAAGCGGCCTTTGGCAAACCAAAGGCGCTGATATTGAGCAGCAGGATACCGAGAATGGCGACGCCGCGAACAAAATCGAGCGTGACATTTCGCTCCATGTACCCTGCCCTGCCTGATTAGTTGTGGTGACGTACCGCGCGCAGGAACTCCTGGCGAGTATTCTGGCTGGATTTAAACAGGCCGCCCAGAGACGTGGTCGTGGTCGCGCTGGTTGCATCGCGAACGCCGCGCGCTTTCACGCAATAGTGAACCGCATCGATAGACACCGCTACGTTATTGGTCCCCAGCAGCGTTTGCAGCGCAGTAAGGATCTGTTGCGTCAGACGCTCCTGTACCTGCGGGCGCTGCGCAAAGAAACGCACAATACGGTTAATCTTAGACAGACCAATCACCGTATCTTTCGGAATGTAGGCCACGGTGGCTTTACCGTCGATGGTGACGAAGTGATGTTCGCAGGTGCTGGTCAGCGTAATGTCGCGAACCGTTACCATCTCATCAACCTTCATCTTGTTTTCGATAACGGTGATTTTCGGGAAGTTAGCGTAGTCCAGACCTGAGAAGATCTCATCGACATACATTTTCGCGATGCGGTGAGGGGTTTCCATCAGGCTGTCATCGCTCAGGTCGAGGTTCAGCAGTTGCATAATCTCGGTCATATGGCCGGAAATCAGACGTTTACGTGTTTCATTGTCCATCTCCTGAACGGGTGGACGCAGAGGCGTTTCAAGGCCGCGCGCAAGCAGGGCTTCATGAACCAGGGCAGCTTCTTTACTGAGTGATGACATTTATTTTCTCCCGCAGGTGTGGCTGTCTTCTGCCCTCGTTGTGGCAAAAGTGTGCGCTCATTGTGCGTGAGGCGGCGCACATAATCCAGTATTCACGACGATAATTATTGCAATTGCTGTTGCCTTTCAGCCTGACGGTTCCAGACTAACGCGCCGCCAATAAACAGCGCAATACCAGCAAGCCCTAACGCAGGCTCCAGCTGATGCAAAAACCAGGTCGATAATGCCGAGGTCACGGGGCCAATGAGTTGTCCAACAGCATAGCCCGTGGTGAGCAACCCTGCCATGTAGCGCGTATGCTGAGGCGCCAGTTCCCGGCCATATAAAAGGGAAAGCTGAACGGCGCACAGGAACCCGCCGCCCACCAGCAATCCGCCCAGCAATAAGCCCGCGATACCCGGCACCAGCCAGGCCGCCAGCACGCCGACACCCTGCAACCACAGCACAATGGCCAGCCTGCGGTTAGAAGATGAGAAGTGACGCAACATAATGCTGAGCCCAATCCCCACCACGGATGCCGCGCCAAAGAGCGGCCAGACAAACTGCGCAAACAGGCTGCCCGGGAAACGCGCGACCGCCATTTGCGATAAAAATGTCGCAGGCAGGATATACCCAAAGCCCGCCAGGCTATAGCTCCAGACCAGACGCCGCAGATTGGTGGTCAGGACCAGCGGTTCAGGCGCCGTCTCAGGGCGGTGAAGCTGACCGCCACGGGGAAGATAGCGCGCCACCAGCGTCACCAGGATCAGCGCCAGTACGCCATAAATCTGCCATGCGGCACCCGCCGGGATCGCCCTGCTCTGGATGTAGACCGCCAGCAAACCGCTAAGCGCGATACCCGCGCCCGGCCCGGCAAACACCGCCGCACTCAGCCCCGGTTTGCCCAGATATCCCAGCCGCTCGTTGGTCCACGCCGCAATCAGCACCATTGACCAGCCGCTCATACAGCCGATGGCAAACCGCATTACGCCGTGAACTATGGCGTTATCCGCAACCGCTGAGAGCAGGGTCAGCGCAACCGCACCGGTGATCCCGACCCAGAGTCGCGCTTCCACAAAACGATGCGCTCGCATGGCATCCCAGGCCCCGGCCAGATAGCCGAGGTAGTTCATCGCCGCCACCAGCCCGGCGCTCGTCAGCGTAAGTTGTCCGTCCGCAATCATCAGCGGCACCTGCGGAGTGAAGGCGAAGCGCCCAATCCCCATCGCAACGACCAGAACGACAAATCCGCTGAGCGCAATACGCAGCGCCATGACCACTCCAATTGTTAAAAATAAGTTAATTTATGATGCAGTATCTTGCTGCTAAGCGGAAGTGAAAGTTACTCACAGGTAAATGAAAACTCTGTATTATGGGTTTAATGAATACCACTTCGTATAAGGAGCCTTGCATGGAACTGCTCGAAGAGCACCGTTGTTTTGAAGGTCGACAGCAGCGCTGGCGGCACGACTCCACCGTACTGAACTGCGCCATGACGTTCAGCATTTTCCTGCCACCTGCAGAAGAGGGAGCGAAACCACCCGTTCTGTTCTGGCTGTCGGGTTTAACCTGTAACGACGAAAACTTCACCACCAAAGCGGGTGCGCAGCGCATTGCCGCTGAACTGGGCATTGTCCTGGTAATGCCGGACACCAGCCCGCGCGGTGATGATGTTGCCGATGACGCCGGATACGACTTAGGTAAAGGCGCAGGCTTCTATCTGAACGCCACTGAGCAGCCTTGGGCCAGCCATTACCGCATGTATGATTATGTCCGTGACGAGCTGCCGGCCTTGATTCAGGCCGAGTTTGCGGTCAGCGATCGTTGCGCGATCAGCGGTCATTCTATGGGCGGACACGGCGCGCTGATCATGGCGCTGAAAAATCCAGGTAAGTTCACCAGCGTTTCAGCATTTGCACCCATTGTGAACCCAACGCACGTGCCGTGGGGGCAGAAAGCCTTTACGCAGTATCTGGGGAATGATGCCGAAAAATGGCAGGCATGGGATAGCTGTGCACTACTGCTGGCAAGCAATGCTGAAGATGCGATCCCGACGCTTATCGATCAGGGTGATGCCGATCAGTTCCTGGCCGGACAGCTACAGCCTGCGGTGTTTGCTGAAGCAGCACGCCAGAAAGGCTGGCCGCTGACGCTGCGTATTCAGCCGGGATACGATCACAGCTATTACTTTATTGCGTCCTTTATTGAGGATCATCTCCGCTTCCATGCGGAGCATTTGTTCGGGTAAGTGCGGCCTTTCATGCCCGGTGGCGCTTCGCTTACCGGGCCTACGGGTTTGTGCTGTTTTGTAGGCCGGGTAAGGCGCAGCCACCACCCGGTACATTACCGCATCAGAACTTATAATCCACGCCCACAAAGTAACGGCGGCCATCTTCCGTGTAGCTGTAATCGTCACGGCTCAGGTCTTTATCCAGCAGGTTCTGCACGCCGGCACGCAGCTTCACGCTTTTCGTTGCCTGCCATGCCGCACCGGTGTTCCAGATAACATAACCACCCGGCGTTGCTTCGCCCGACGTCAGCGCACGCTTCTCACCGGTGTAGTTCCCCTGGACATAGAACGACCAGTCCTGCGTTGCCTTCCAGTCGACGGTACCATTGGCGGTGTGGAACGGCAGTTCGGACAACGGTTTGTTACCGCCGTTGCTGATATCACGGCCATCGTTATAGGTGTAGTTCAGCGTCACTTTCCAGTCTTCTGCCACCGGGAACTTCAGCTCGGTTTCTACCCCACGGATGCGGGCCTTATTGACGTTGTAATAACGGAAAATAGGTTCGCCGTCGGCGTTCAGCCCGACATAGTTCGGGTAGCTCTGAGCCTGATTGACGTTAGCCGTACGGCTGATGCTGATCCGGTCATCCACGTCGTTCTGGAACGTGGTAATGCTGGCCTGCACGCCTTCTAACCAGCCCTCTTCTCCGCTGTAGTACAGCCCGAGCTCGAAGCTTTCGCTGGTTTCCGGTTTCAGATCCGGGTTACCGATAATTTCACAGGCACCACGGCATGAACCCGTCACCCAGTCCGGGCTAAGTTGCAGCAGCGATGGCGCTTTAAATGCGGTTGCCCAGCCCCCTTTCACCGTAACAGTATCGGTCGCGTTGTAGACCAGATAGGCACGCGGGCTCCAGTGATCGCCGTAGGTTTCATGGTCATCCATACGGATGCCGGTGGTCAGCGCCAGCGGTTCAAAGATGCGCCATTCGTCTTCCAGGAAGAGCGCATACTGGCTCGCAGATGTCGCACTGCTGGAGCCGCCCGTCAGGTTGACCGGATCTTTCAGCTTGTCGTGACGCCACTCCCCGCCAAAGGTCAGAAGCTGGTTGATCTCAGACAGCGGCAACACGTATTTACCGTCAACGGAATTGCTTTCGGAGGTGATAGTGCCTGTGTTCCCCGGGTTCTTGTTATCCACTTTTTCGCCGTAGAATTTGAGCTCGCTATTGCCCATCCCCCAGCGGCCATTGTGGCTCAGGGAGTAGTTCTGGCGCTCCAGGCGGTTCTGGTCCAGCGAGTCGGAGTCACGATCCTGGCGATCGAAACCATAGCCCGCGGTAAAGTCATGATTTTCATTTGGCGTCCAGGCGAACTCAACGTTGGCATCCCGGCTGGTGAAGCCCTCAATACGCGGCGTTTCCCCGGAGGCAGTCGTGGAAGATTCTTGCTGGTCGTCTTTTTCACGCTTAGACAGGCTTCCGTAGGCTTTCAGCCCCAGAACGCCGTCCACCAGCGGACCGCTGGTATAGAACTGGCCGTTGTAGGTGTCGCCACGATCGCGGTGTTCCTGAATGGTGGAGTCCGCACTCAGGGTTCCGGTCCATTTCTGGCCGATTTTTTTGGTGATGATGTTCACCACCCCGCCCAGGGCGTCGGAGCCGTACAGCGAAGACATCGGCCCACGCACCACTTCGATGCGCTCGATGGCATCCACCGGTACCCAGTTCAGGTCAAAATCGTTGTGACGGAAAACCGCATTGCGGGAGTTCACGCGTTTTCCGTCGACCAGGATCAGCGTGTAGCTGCTGTCCAGGCCACGGATGCTGACCCCTTTACGGTTATCCCCTTCGTTGGTGAGCTGTACGCCTGGCACGTCCTGTAACACATCTTTCAGGTTCTGGACGGGTTTACGCTGCAAATCTTCCTGAGTAATGACGCTGATACTGGCCGGGGCGTCTTTCAGGTTTTGCTCGGTAGCGGCGGCCGTCACCACCATTGTGTCGCCGGATTCGGCTGCGATGACAGGCAGTGCCAGGGACATTGCGGACGCACAAAGTCCTCCCCTGACGAAGGGATTCAACCTAAACATTCCATATCTCCATGAGGTAAATACAACTAAATCAAATAATTATTGCTCGCAATGCCTTGCTGCCCGCCCGCATCTCCGGCTGGTCGGGTTCCTGCTTATTTTTCCGTAACGATAAAGCAAACGATAACTATTATCAATTTAATTGTTAAGAAATATATCTGTTCTTCATAATGTGGAGATAAAAAAACCCGCTCAGTTGAGCGGGTTAAAAAGAGAGGAAGTGCGATTATTTTTTAAATCGTTCCGGGAAATCCATTTCGCTGTAGCGAACGAATTGGGTGCCTTTCGTCAGTTTGTAACCAAACCAGATGACCAGGAACAGCGGGATACCAATGTACGTGGCCGTTACTGCGCCCCAGTCAATGGTGTCCGCAAGGAAGGCTTCATAGTTCTGACCAAGAGTAATAATCAGGCACAGAATGAAGGCGAAAATCGGCCCCAGCGGGAAGAAACCTGAGCGATACGGCAGGTTGTTAATGTCATGACCTTGCATCACATACCCGCGACGGAAGCGGTAATGGCTGATAGCAATCCCCAGCCAGGCAATGAAGCCCGTCATACCGGAGGTGTTAAGCAGCCACAGGTAGACCGTCTGGTTGCCGAACATCGAGGTCAGGAAGCACAGGCCCGCAATCACAGTAGTCGCATACAGCGCGTTACGCGGTACGCCGCCACGGGACAATTTCGCGAAGATGCGCGGCGCTTTACCGTCGCACGCCAGGGTATAGAGCATACGGGTTGAGGCGTACATACCTGAGTTACCCGCAGACAGCACCGCGGTCAGGATAACGGCGTTCATCACCGCAGCCGCAGAGAGCAGACCCGCGTGCTGGAAGACCAGCGTAAACGGACTCACGCTGATGTCTTTCACATCATTACGCAGCAGGCTCGGATCGGTATAAGGAATGATCAGGCTGATAATCAGGATGGCGAACACATAGAACAGCAGGATACGCCAGAACACCTGACGCACCGCGCGTGGAATGTTCTTCTCTGGATCTTCAGATTCACCTGCGGCGATACCGATAAGCTCTGTCCCCTGGAAGGAGAAGCCAACAATCATCGCCACGCCAATCATCGCTGAAAGCCCGCCCGCGAACGGCGCATCGCCAATCGACCAGTTGCTCCAGCCCGCAGGTTCAGCACCTTTGAAAATACCGACGATCATTGCCACACCGACAACGATAAAGATAATGACGGTCGCCACTTTGATCAGAGAGAACCAGTATTCTGCTTCACCAAAACCGCGAACAGAGATGTAGTTCAGCAGGAAGATCACGCACAGGAAGAGTGCGCTCCAGATCCAGCCCGGCGTATCCGGGAACCACCAGTTCATGACCAGCTGTGCAGCCACCAGGTCAACGGCGATGGTCACCGCCCAGTTGTACCAGTAGTTCCAGCCCAGCGCGAAGCCAAAGCCTTCTTCAACGTATTTTTGACCGTAGGTTGAAAACGAACCCGACACTGGCATGTATGCCGCCAGTTCGCCCAGACTGGTCATCAGGAAGTACACCATCAGGCCAATCAGGATATAAGAAAAGAGTGCCCCACCCGGGCCTGCCGCGGAAATCGTTGCGCCAGAGGCAACGAAAAGACCTGTACCGATAGAACCGCCGATAGCGATCATCGTCAGGTGACGCGCCTTAAGTTCGCGGCGTAGCGCGGGCGCTTCTGTGGTTTTAATTTCTGAAACCATGTGAAAATGCTGTCCATTTAATAAATGAGGCGCGATTGTAACAGACGATAAGCGTTCCTTCTGGCAGAAATACCCAGTTATAAGAGAGCTTCATGACTCAGCCTGGATTATAAGTAACGCAAAAAAAGGCAGGATAAAAAGAGGCCCATCCCCGGCCCGCAAAGCGCCACCGGGGAGAGAAATTCAGATTTCGCAGTAACGCAGAAAACGCTGGAGCGAGCTGGAAAGATGCTTCTGGCGATGATGAATGCACCACAGGGTTCGTACCAGTTTAGGCAGCGGCACCGGAATTTCGACCAGGGTGCCGGATTCAAGCTGTTCGGCAATCACCCTGCGGGAGAGACAGCTTATTCCTAATCCGTGGCGCACCGCGTGTTTGATGGCCTCGGAATTCCCCAGCTCCATTCCCAGCTGAAACTGCGGCAGATGGGATAACAGCAGATAATCAACAATTTCACGCGTCCCGGAGCCGTGTTCACGTAAGATCCACTGCGCCTGAGCCAGACGATCCAGGGTTACCTCTCCTTCAAATAAAGAAGAAGCAGGAGACGCAAAGACCACCAGTTCATCTTCCAGCCAGGGTTCAGCAATCACATCCACGTTATGACAAGGCCCTTCGATAAGACCGATGTCCACGCGAAAATCGATCACCGCATTAATGACGTCCTGGCTGTTTCCCACGCTCATCTCCAGAGGCAAGGTGGGGAAATCACGACGATAGCGGGCAATCACTTCCGGGAGGATGTAGTTACCGATCGTACTGCTGGCGTAAACGCGGATCGCGCCGTTGTCTTCGCGGAACAGCTGCTCGATTTCTGTCGCCTGTTCCAGCAAGGCCAGCGCGCGCGGGTAAAGCAGACGGCCGTGTTCGTTTACCACCAGGCGCTTCCCTACCCTGTCGAAGAGCTGAACGCCGAGCTGCCCTTCAAGATCGGTCAACGCTGCACTGACCGCAGACTGAGACAAAGCCAGCATCTGCGAGGCCTGGGTAGTTGACCCGCTTTTCAGCACCTCGGCAAAAACTTCCAGCTGACGCAATGTAATGTGCATGGTTGCTTACCACTTATAAAGATTAATTATAAATATATAATCAATTTTATTTTTAAGCCAGGCCGCCGTAACCTTTTAGCCAGAGAAAGGAGAAGGTTATGACAGAACTCACCCTACAGAATCATCGTACAGTGTGGCACTTCGTGCCCGGTCTTGCGCTCAGTGCCGTTATCACGGGCGTGGCATTATGGGGCGGCAGTATTCCGGCGGTTGCTGGCGCAGGTTTCAGCGCATTAACGCTGGCCATTTTGCTGGGTATGGTCGTCGGGAATACCGTCTACCCGCATATCTGGAAATCCTGTGATGGCGGCGTTATCTTCGCCAAGCAACATCTGCTGCGCCTGGGGATCATCCTGTATGGCTTCCGCCTGACCTTTTCGCAGATTGCGGATGTCGGCGTCAGCGGTATCGCCATCGATGTGCTCACGCTGACCAGTACCTTTTTACTGGCCTGCTTTATCGGGCAGAAAGTCTTCGGGCTGGATAAACAAACCAGCTGGCTTATCGGTGCGGGCAGCAGTATTTGCGGTGCCGCCGCCGTGCTGGCAACCGAGCCAGTAGTTAAGGCTGAATCCAGCAAAGTGACCGTGGCCGTGGCGACCGTTGTCATCTTCGGTACGCTGGCGATATTCCTCTACCCGGCCATGTATCCGCTGGTTGCCCACTGGTTTACACCTGAAACCTACGGCATCTACATTGGTTCAACCATGCATGAGGTTGCACAGGTTGTGGCCGCGGGTCATGCCATTAACCCGGATGCAGAAAACGCGGCGGTGATTGCCAAGATGCTGCGCGTAATGATGCTGGCACCGTTCCTGATTATCCTGGCGGCACGTGTTAAACAGCTGGCTCCGGCGGGCAACAGCCAGAAAAGCAAAATCACGATCCCGTGGTTCGCCATTCTGTTCATTGTGGTGGCGGTGTTTAACTCCTTCCATCTGTTGCCTAAAGCCGTGGTTGATATGCTGGTTACGCTGGATACGGTTTTACTGGCGATGGCAATGGCTGCGTTGGGTGTCACCACCCACGTCAGCGCGCTGAAAAAAGCCGGTGCTAAACCGCTGCTGATGGCGCTGGTTCTCTTTATCTGGCTGATTGTGGGCGGCGGTGCAATTAACCTGGTCGTTCACAGTTTGATGGCATAAACCACCTCGTCCTTCTCCTGTTAACCCGCTATCATAAGCATTTCGGGTTAACAGGAGTTCTTGTATGAAATATGTTGGAGCGCACGTAAGCGCTGCCGGTGGCCTTGCGAATGCCGCCATTCGTGCTGCTGAAATCGACGCGACCGCTTTCGCTCTGTTCACCAAGAACCAGCGCCAGTGGCGCGCCGCCCCGCTCACCCGTGACGTCATTGATGATTTCAAAGCCGCCTGCGAGAAATATCACTTCGGGCCGGGCCAGATCCTTCCCCACGACAGCTATCTGATTAACCTCGGTCATCCGGTTGAAGAAGCGCTGGAGAAATCCCGTGAAGCCTTCCTCGATGAAGTGCAGCGCTGCGAACAGCTTGGCCTGACGCTGCTGAACTTCCACCCGGGCAGCCACCTGACGCAAATAGATGAAGATGCCTGCCTGGCGCGGATTGCAGAATCCATCAACATTACGCTGGATAAAACCAAAGGCGTGACGGCGGTTATCGAAAATACCGCCGGTCAGGGCAGTAACCTCGGGTTTAAGTTCGAGCATCTGGCGGCTATCATCGACGGCGTGGAAGACAAGACCCGTGTGGGCGTGTGTATTGATACCTGCCACGCTTTCGCCGCCGGTTACGATCTGCGCACTCCCGAAGAGACCAAAAAGACCTTCGACGAATTCGAGCGCATTGTCGGCTTTAAATACCTGCGCGGGATGCACTTAAACGATGCCAAAAGCGCCTTTGGCAGCCGCGTTGACCGCCATCACAGTCTGGGCGAAGGCAATATCGGTCATGACGCTTTCCGCTTTATCATGCAGGACGCCCGGTTTGATGGTATCCCGATGGTGCTGGAAACCATTAACCCGGATATCTGGGCAGAAGAGATTGCCTGGCTGAAAGCACAGCAGACTGATAAGGCGGTTGCGTAATAATGAACGACAGAGAGAAGCAGATACTCAAGATCCTGCGTCGTAATCCTCTTATCCAGCAAAACGAGATCGCCGATATTTTGCAGATCAGCCGATCACGCGTAGCGGCACATATCATGGATTTGATGCGCAAGGGGATGATCAAAGGGAAAGGCTACATCCTGACCGAGCAAGAGTACTGTGTGGTGGTCGGCGCGATTAACATGGATATTCGCGGCGTGGCGGATATCCATTATCCGCAGGCAGCGTCAAACCCCGGGAACATCCAATGTTCGGCGGGCGGCGTGGGTCGCAACATTGCGCATAACCTGGCCCTGCTGGGTCGCGATGTGCATTTGATCTCCGCCGTAGGCAGCGATTTTTACGGCGAAACCCTGCTGGAGCAGACCCGCCAGGCCGGGGTGAATATCTCCAGTTGCATCCGTCTGCACGGGCATAACACCTCTACCTATCTCTCCATTGCCAACCAGCAGGAAGAAACGGTTCTGGCGATTAACGATACCCATATTCTGGAAAAACTGACCCCGCAACTGCTGAACGGATCCCGGGATCTTATCCGCCATGCCGGAGTCGTGCTGGCTGACTGCAACCTGACGGCTGAAGCTATCGAGTGGGTATTTACTATCGCCGACGATATCCCGGTCTTTATTGATACCGTTTCTGAATTTAAAGCAGAAAAAATCAGGACCTGGTATTCGCGGATCCACACCCTGAAACCAACGCAAAAAGAGCTGGAGATCCTGTGGGGCCAGCCCATCCACTCCGATGCCGACCGCATAAAAGCGGTAACTGCGCTGCATCAGCAGGGTGTTGAGCACATTTATGTGTGCCTGAAAGATGAGTCGGTCTTTTGCAGCAAGAAAAATGGCGAGCAGTTCCTGCTCACGCCCCCTGCACACACGGTGGTGGACAGTTTTGGCGCCGATGATGGCTTTATGGCCGGGCTTATCTACAGCTATCTGGAAGGGAGCGATTTTCGCGACAGCGCACACTTCGCCATGGCCTGTGCCGCGTTATCGCGCGCCAGCGTCAGTATTAACAACCCAACGCTTTCCGCGGATAACGCTGTTTATCTGCTGCAAACCGCCCAGGCGTGATGCCCGGGCGGTTTCGTTACAAACCAATAAAGAACCCGGCAATAGTGGCGCTCATCAGGTTAGAGAGCGTTGCTGCTGCCAGGGCGCGCATTCCGAGCTGGGCAATTTCCGGCGCGCGTTGCGGCGCAATGGCGGAAAATGCCCCCACCACCACACCAATAGAGCCAAAGTTGGCGAAGCCACACAGCGCAAATGAAATAATCGCAATCGTTTTAACATCCAGCGCCCCCGCCGTTTGCAGGTATGGCGAAAGGTTGAGATAGGCCACGAACTCGTTAATCGCCAGCTTTTGACCAATCAGGCTGCCGGCAAGCGTGGCATCGCTCCAGTCCACGCCCATAATCCAGGCCAGCGGCGCCAGCATGTAACCGAAGATCCCTTCCAGAGTGGCATGGCCGTAACCAAACCAGCCGCCCACGCCACCGATAATGCCGTTAATCAGCGCAATAATCGCCACAAACGCCATCACCACGGTCGCCACGCCAGCGGCAATTTTTAACCCGGTCATCGCCCCGCTTGCCGCGGCTTCGATAATGCTTTTAGGCGGTGATTCGGTGAATGACAGATTCTCAAAAGAGACGTTCGACGCTTCCGTGGCCGGGCTCAGTATGCGGGCAAACAAAATCCCGCCCGGGATCGCCATCAGCGAGGCCGCCAGCAGATAATCAATCGGTACACCCATTCCGGCGTAACCTATCATCATCGATCCGGCAATCGAGGCCATTCCGCTGCAAATCGCGGTAAACAGCTCATTGCGGTTGAGGCGATCGATAAAAGGTTTCACGATAGCCGGGATCTCGTTTTGCCCGAGAAATATCGTGGTGACCGCCACAAAAGATTCAATCTTGCTGATGTTCAGCGCTTTCTGAAAAATCCCGCCAAGAACACGGATGAGCAGTCCCATCACGCCAATGTAATAGAGCAAACTGATAAGCGCGGTGACGAAGATAATGGCAGGCAGCACGCGGAAGGCAAAGATAAAGCCGGCGCCGTCAAACAGCACATCCATCTTAGGCCCTACCAACGAGCCAAAAATAAAGGCGCTTCCCGCATCGCTATAGGACATCACCTTATGAACGCCGAACGCAGCCTGCTCTACCAGCCATTTCCCCGGTGGAAAATAGAGCATGATTCCGCCGATAGCGATTTGTAGCACCAGCGCCGCCCCCACGGTTCGCAGGCTGATGCGCTTTTTATTGACTGACAACAGGAAAGCAATTGCCAGTAATACCACCATTCCCACAACACTTCTCATTATGTCCATTGTGAATTCCCTTCATGCCAGGAAACCCGGCGCTATCGCCAGGTTTTGGTATGTTTGCAATTCGTGGGCGACCGCTTTCTGCCCGCGCGGTGTTATCAGGCGAGGCGTTGATATTCTTTCGCTATCTCGCAGGCCAGCACGGCGTTATTAAAGACCAGCTGAATGTTGGATTTCAGGCTGTCGCCACCGGTCAGGTCAGCGACGCGCGCCAGCAGGAACGGCGTGCTGTCTTTGCCCACAATGCCCTGCTCTTGCGCTTCCTGTACGGCCTGGTCGATCGCCGCATTGATTTTCCCTTCCGCCATCGCAAACTGCTCCGGGATCGGGTTTGCCACCACCAGACCGCCTTTCAGCCCGGCCTGCCATTTCACCGCCATCGCGCGCGCAATTTCTTCGGCGCTGTCCAGGCGAATGCTCACCTCAAACGGGCTGGTACGGCAGAAAAAGGCCGGGAGTGCTTTGGTCTGATAGCCAATAAGCGGCACGCCGAAGGTTTCTAAATATTCGGTGGTTAATCCCAGGTCGAGAATAGATTTTGCCCCGGCACAGACGACCGTGACATTGGTATGCGCCAGCTCCTGAAGATCGGCAGAAATATCAAAGGTGTGTTCCGCACCACGGTGCACACCACCAATCCCGCCGGTGGCAAAGACTTTAATTCCGGCCAGAGCAGCAATAATCATGGTTGAGGCCACGGTTGTTGCGCCATTTTTTTTCGCGGCGACCACAAAAGGTAAATCGCGACGGCTGACTTTTGTCACGCTATGCCCTTCGCGGCCTAATAATTCAATTTCTTCTTTGCTCAGGCCAACTTTCATCACGCCGTTAATAATAGCGATAGTTGCCGGAACCGCGCCGTGATTACGAATAGTCTGTTCGACTTCAATTGCCGTTTGCGCATTCTGCGGGAATGGCATCCCGTGAGAAATAATAGTCGACTCCAGCGCGACAATCGGTTTTTTATTCTGGATAGCTTCCTGCACTTCGGGTGAAATTTGTAATAATTCAGCGTTCAGCATTAATTCAGACATTCTGCGTTCTCCACTAAGGATGTAACATTTTCAACAGACAAATCAGGGTTATTGGTATATTCACAGGCCAGCGCCATGGATGAGCAACCCTGTGCAAATCGAACGGAGTCAATAAAAGGCATTCCATCCACCCAGCAGGAAACCAGCCCCGCCATCATGGCATCCCCGGCGCCGGTAACATTTATTACCTGCGTTTTAACCGGTAACGACCAGCCGCTTTCACCGTTGGCATGGCTGTAATACACGCCGTCGCCGCCCATGCTCAGCACCAGACGCGTTAACCCGTTGTCATGAAACCAGGCGGCGACCTTTGCCACATCATCCCGGCCGGAAAGCGTGATACCGCTTAGGGTTTCGGCCTCCAGACGGTTAGGTTTCAGGGTGTGTATTTTGTTAAGCCGCCCGCGAATTTTGACGCACTTCCAGGCAGATACCGGGTCAACAAAGACCGGCGCATCACCTGAATTTTCCAGCAGCCATGCCAGGGTTTCTTCGCTGATATTACAGTCCGCAATAATCGCCGCGGCACTGCGAATAAAATCCAGATGTTTTTCTAAAAACGCGACTGATATCTGTTCCGATATCGTCATATCATTAATTGCCACCAGCATTTCGCCGGTATTATCGAGCAAGGATAAATAACACGAGGTATTTTCACCCGGTACCAGAAAACATTTATCGACATGCACGCCATATTGCCGGGTTTGAGCCAGTAATGACTGCCCGTAAAAATCATCACCCACCGCCGTCAGAAGCCAGGAGTTTTTCCCGAGCAACGCCAGATTATGTGCAATATTCCGCCCCACGCCGCCAGGGGTAAACTTTATTTTCCCGGGATTGGAATCTGCATAATTCAATGAAGCATGTGAATACCCGGCCACATCCATATTTGCCGAACCGATCGTAACGATGTATTCCTTTCCACGCATAGCACATCCTCTGGCAATAAAACGCCATAACAATGAGTTCGTTAAGAATAATTGTCGTAACCGACACTACGATTTAGATCATGTGTTCACATATGAACATGTGTTTATAATATGCATGTTTTTGGCAAAGTAAATCCGCCTGCAAGTGCGAAAGCGAATAGATATGAACAGAGTCACATTTTTTTATAGATACAATTCAGGCGGGGAAACAAAGTTGAGAAGTGAGGCACAAAACGAGGACATAAAAAAAGGGCAGAGAAATCTCTGCCCTTGCGAAGTTGAGTGGGATCAGGCAACTTTTGCCACGGATTCCACTTCCGGACGTTTCAGCACTGCATAAGACACACCAGCCACCAGCGTACCGGCAATGATCGCCATCAGATAACCCAGAACCGGGGTGATAGCGCCTGGGATCAGCAGAACAAACAGACCGCCGTGTGGTGCCATCAGTTTCGCGCCAATCGCCATGGAGATTGCACCTGTCACTGCGCCACCGACGATACAGCATGGCAGTACACGCATCGGATCGCGCGCTGCGAACGGGATTGCACCTTCAGTGATGAAGCACAGACCCAGCACCAGTGCGGCTTTGCCACCTTCCTGCTGCGCTTTATCGAACTTACGACGTGCAATGATGGTCGCCAGACCCAGTGCCAGAGGAGGCACCATACCCGCAGCCATAATCGCCGCCATCGGAGCGTAGGTCTGTGTACTCAGCAGGCCCACACCAAAGGCGTATGCCGCTTTGTTCACCGGCCCACCCATGTCGGTACACATCATACCGCCGAGGATCGCACCCAGCAGAACCGCGTTCGCCGTACCCATCGTTTGCAGCCAGTGGGTCAGACCCGCCAGGATGCCGGCAACCGGCTTACCAATCAGGTAGATCATCGCCAGACCCACCACCAGGCTGGAGATCAGCGGGATGATCAGGATAGGCTTCAGCGCTTCCATACTCTGTGGCAGCTTCAGCTTAGAGCTAATCAGCTTCGCGACGTAACCCGCCAGGAAGCCCGCAATGATACCGCCAATAAAGCCGGAACCGGTGCTCACCGCCAGCATACCGCCGATAAGACCCGGCGTCAGACCCGGACGGTCAGCAATGGAGAAGGCGATAAAACCTGCCAGTACCGGTACCATCAATGCGAACGCGGAGCCGCCGCCGATCTGCATTAACGCAGCCGCCAGCGTGCCTTCTTCTTTAAACGCGGTAATACCAAACGCGAAGGAGAGCGCGATACACAGACCGCCTGCCACCACCATCGGCAGCATGTAAGACACGCCGGTCAACAGGTGACGGTAAGCACCCGCAGACTCTTTCTTACCTTCAGTCGCACTCTGCGTTGCGCCAGTCGCCTGATAAGGTTTTGCTTCCACCAGCGCTTTGTCAAACTCCTGGGCGGTCTTTTTCAGCGCCAGGCCGGTAGAGGTACGGTACATTGGCTTACCGGCAAACTTCGCCAGATCCACTTCGATGTCGGCCGCGACAATCACCAGATCGGCTTCAGCCACCTCTTCCGGGGTGATCGCATTGCCCGCACCAACCGAGCCGCGGGTTTCAACTTTTACCCACCAGCCGCGTTTTTTGGCTTCGGTTTCAATGGCTTCAGCAGCCATAAAGGTATGTGCAACTCCCGTCGGGCACGCGGTAACGGCGACAACGCGTTTCGGACCAGAGGCAGCAACCGGAGTAGCCGCAACAGGTGCGCTGTAAACAGACGCATGACCTTTCGCTTCACTCAGGAACAGCTCCGGGTGCGCCACCGCGCGATTGATATCGCCCAGCCACACTTTTTTGCCGTTCAGCGCGCTATCCGCCGGGATTTTATCGCCAAGAACAACCGCCAGTTCGGCATCGCCCGGGTTATCGATAAATTCCAGATGTGCTTTGCTTGCCGCCGCTCCCAGCAGGGTCTTCGCCATGTAGGCGCGAGCCTGTCCAAGACCGGAGTCAATAATCAGCAGCGTTTTCATTATTCCTCTCCTGCTGTTAGTTAAAAGGTTTTAAGTCAACGCGCGCCATCATCGCGGCTAACTGGGTACGATCGGTAATACCGACATTGCTCTGACTCACGGCCAGGGCAGCAACGGCGGTGGCAAGACGTAAAGTATGTTCACTGGATTCGCGCATCAGCAGGCCATAGATCAGGCCACCAACCATTGAATCCCCTGCACCAACGGTACTCACAACTTCAACCGATGGTGGTTTGGCGATCCATTCGCCAGACGCGTTAACCCACAACGCCCCTTCTGCACCCAGAGAAATCACCACGTGAGCGATACCCTGTTCGCGCAGCGCATGTGCAGCTTCAATCACATCTTTTAATTCTGGCAGCTTACGACCAGCCCAGATCTCCAGTTCACGGCGATTTGGTTTAACCAGCCACGGCGCAGCTTTAAGACCCGCAACCAGCGCATCGCGGCTGCTGTCGAAAATAATGCACGGGCACTGGCTGCGCAGGCGTGTCATCCAGTCGGTGAACGCTTCCGGGCTGACGCCGGACGGCAGGCTGCCGCTGACGCACACCATGTCGAACTGGCCAAGCCAGGTCAGGGAATCATTAACAAAACGCTCCCAGTCAGCCGGGGTCACTTCAAAGCCGGAGAAGTTCAGGTCGGTCACTTCACCGTCTTTCTCCGTCAGCTTGACGTTGATACGGGTACGGCCCTGCACAACCTGGAAACGGTTGGCAATACCCAGCTCGCTGAACAGCTGCTGGAAACCATCCTGGTTATCTTTGCCGAGGAATCCACCCACCGTGACATCAATACCGAGATCCTTGAGCACTTTCGCGACGTTAATCCCTTTGCCTGCTGCATGAAGGCCAGTGGTACGCACGAGGTTTACTTCGCCGCGCTCAATCTCCGGGCAAAACCCCACCAGGTCGTATGCCGGGTTCAGCGTAATAGTCGCAACACGTCTGCTCATTATGCGCCCTCCCCAAGACCGGCCGCGATGGCATCGCCAATCGCTTTCAGCGCCTGTTCAGCATCAGCACCCTGTGCGGTGAAACGCAGGCGGTGGCCTTTTTTCACACCCAGAGCAACCACTTTCATCAGGCTACGGCCATTGGCCGGTTTACCCGTGCCATCAAGGTTCGCTACGGTAATTTCACTGTCAAATTGTTTGATAGTATTTACCAGCATAGTGCCCGGACGCGCGTGCAGGCCGTGTTCGTTACGCACCACGAATTCAGCATTCAGCACATCGTCAGTCAGCGCATCGTCGCTGGTCAGCAGCGCCAGAACGGTCGCCGCATCGGCGTTCAGCAGTTTTTCAGCTTTGTTATTCAGCAGCAGATCGCCCAGACGCTTCAGCACAGAAACCGGCTGGTCATCCGTCATGGCGACAGTCACCAGCATCGCGGCACGTTCGCCGTCCACGTCAAAGGCGTTTGCTGCACGGCTCACGGCGATCGCGCTGCGCAGGTTGCCTTCAGCACTGTCGTTCAGCCAGATACCCTGGCCCAGATTCAGCGGTTTATCGTTGATCACGTGCGCGACAAATGCCGCGTCAGCAGCGCCTGCCTCTTTAAGACGACCAGCGTTCAGCGCCTGCAAGGTCACCAGATCGGTGGCAGCCACATCCAGCGTCAGCGTTTCATTATCCAGTTTCAGCGCTTCGCTCTGTTTTTCACCCATCAGCAATGCACGCAGCTCTTCAGCCGTGGTTGCTGATTTCAGCTGTTCTGCAACAGAGTCATCGCTCAGCACGTGCGTCAGCTGACGCAGCAAACCTAAGTGCTCGTCGCTGCTGGCGGCGATGCCGATAGCCACGTAAGCCACCTGGCCGTCACCCCACAGCACGCCCTGAGGGAACTGATAAACCTGAACACCGGTTTTCAGCACCTGGTCGCGGGTGTCGGTTGTACCGTGCGGAATGGCGATGCCATTGCCGAGGAAAGTAGAGGTCTGCTGCTCGCGCGCCAGCATCCCGTTAACGTAGCCGTCAGCAACGTTGCCTGCCTGTACGAGTGCATCGGCAACCTGGCGAATGGCCTCTTCTTTATTCCCGGCCTGAGCGCCCGGGTGAATATCCTGAACAGATAACTGGAACATGGTTCTCCTCTCCTGCTGAACTTGAATCGTTTCAGCTTAAATGAGAAAAAATGCGCTAACCTGCTCCGTCAGTTAAAACAAGATAGCGCTGAAACGTTTCAAGAAGTCTTGCTCTTTCTGCAAGGTGTTGCAAGGAAAGTTACATTTCTCGTTTCAGAATTTAGAGATGCAGCACATTTCTTCTTCGTTCAGCTGAAACTTGCTGACGTTCAGCAATCCAGTTTCAGCTAAGGTCAGCCTGAACCTGTAAGTTGAAATGCCATTTTGATTTTTTGTGGTGAAATTGACCACACCATCTGTTTATTTTCTGACAAGCGGCGTACACTCCGCGTCTCTCATGCAATCACTGATATAGAAACATGCATAACACCCCCGCTGCCGCCTCACCAAAGCCTTTTGATTTGACGTCAACGGCGTTTTTGATTGTTGCCTTCCTCACCGGGATCGCCGGTGCGTTACAAACACCAACGCTAAGTTTGTTTCTGACTAACGAAGTCCATGCCCGCCCGGCGATGGTCGGCTTCTTCTTTACCGGAAGCGCCATCATCGGCATCCTGGTCAGCCAGTTTCTGGCCGGGCGTTCGGATCGAAAAGGCGACCGCAAAAGCCTTATCGTCTTCTGCTGCTTATTAGGTGTCTTTGCCTGTGTCCTCTTTGCCTGGAACCGTAACTACTTCATTTTGCTGTTCGTGGGCGTGTTCCTGAGCAGCTTCGGCTCCACCGCCAACCCGCAAATGTTTGCCCTCGCCCGCGAGCACGCCGACCGCACCGGGCGTGAAGCCGTCATGTTCAGCTCGATTCTTCGTGCGCAGGTGTCCCTGGCCTGGGTGATTGGCCCGCCGCTGGCCTATGCACTGGCGATGGGCTTTGGTTTTACGGTGATGTATCTGAGCGCGGCGGTGGCCTTTGTGGTGTGTGGCGCGATGGTGTGGTTTTTCCTGCCATCGATGCGTAAAGAGCCCAAAGTGGCTACCGGCGCACTGGAAGCCCCCCGCCGTAACCGCCGCGACGCACTGTTGCTCTTTATTATCTGCACCTTAATGTGGGGCACTAACAGCCTCTACATTATCAATATGCCGCTGTTTATTATTGATGAGCTGCATCTGCCGGAGAAACTGGCCGGGATCATGATGGGTACAGCCGCAGGTCTGGAAATCCCCACTATGCTGATTGCGGGTTATTACGCAAAGCGCTTCGGAAAACGTTTTTTGATGCGCATAGCAGCAGTGGCAGGGTTGCTGTTCTATATTGGGATGCTGACCGTTCACACGCCAGCGTTGCTGCTTGCTTTACAGCTGCTGAACGCGATTTATATCGGGATCCTCGCCGGGATTGGGATGCTTTACTTTCAGGATCTCATGCCGGGTCAGGCGGGTTCAGCAACAACCCTTTATACCAATACCACCCGCGTGGGCTGGATTATTGCCGGTTCGATGGCCGGGGTCGTTGCCGAAATCTGGAACTATCACACGGTGTTCTGGATTGCGCTGGTGATGTGCACGCTGACGATTGGCTGCCTGACGCGCATTAAGGATGTTTAGGGCGCCGTGAGCGATTCCAGCTCCAGAAGATAGGTCATCGCCTGCGCACGGGAGTTACCGCACATCTCAGCCGACGGCATCAGCCCGGAACACACTTTTGGGCGCAGGGGTGAACCAAAAATCATACACAGGTTGTTTTCAGAAAGCTGAATACAGCGTGTATTAGCAGGCTTGCCATCCGGCATCCCTGGAATGGGGCTTGAAATGGACGGTGCGGTGCAACACGCGCCACAGTCTGGACGGCAATCCATAAATGTTCTCTTTCAGGGACGGATACCCGCACAATCGGGCGTGGCGCGCACAGTAACACCTTTTGCGTATTGATAGCAAAAGCCACGAAATCCTCTTGCCTGAAAGGCCGCGCGCGAGTAATTTGGCGCGATATTTTTTACCTCCCGTAAACAGGATTACTGCAATGCCAAGAGCGAACGAAATTAAGAAAGGTATGGTACTGAATTACAACGGCAAACTGCTGATTGTGAAAGATATCGATATTCAGGCACCTAGCGCCCGTGGAGCAGCAACGCTGTACAAAATGCGTTTCGCCGATGTTCGTACCGGCCTGAAGGTAGAAGAGCGCTTTAAAGGTGACGATATCGTGGATACCGTGACCCTGACCCGTCGTTATGTTGATTTCTCTTACATCGACGGCAACGAATACGTGTTCATGGATAAAGAAGACTACACCCCGTACATCTTCACCAAAGATCAGATTGAAGAAGAGCTGCTGTTCATTCCTGAAGGCGGGATGCCGGATATGCAGGTTCTGACCTGGGATGGCGTGCTGCTGGCGCTTGAACTGCCGCAGACCGTAGACCTGGAAATCGTTGAAACGGCACCGGGCATCAAAGGCGCTTCAGCAAGTGCACGTAACAAACCAGCCACTTTGACCACCGGTCTGGTGGTACAGGTTCCTGAATACCTGTCCGCTGGCGAGAAGATCCGTATCCATATCGAAGAAAAACGTTATATGGGTCGCGCGGATTAATTACGCTTTTCGTTTTGTTGCCCGGTGGCGCTTCGCTTACCGGGCCTACAAAAAAACCGGCCAACAGGCCGGTTTTTTTTATGTGTGATTTTGTAGGCCGGGTAAGGCGAAGCCGCCACCCGGCAATACCGATTACAACAGCTCAGGATACTTCGTCATCTTCAGTGCCAGCTCAACGCCGCGCACTTCTGCCATCCCTTTCAGTCGGCCAATTGCGGAATAGCCTGGGTTGGTTTTCTTGCGCAGGTCATCCAGCATCTGATGACCATGGTCAGGGCGGAACGGAATAGGACGTAAATCACCCGCATGTTTACGGCGCTTTTCTTCCGCCAGGATAGCGTCAACCACCGCCACCATGTTCACGTCACCGCCCAGGTGTGCAGCTTCGTGGAAGGTTTTCGGGTTATCTTCACGGCACGTTGCACGCAGGTGGGTGAAGTGAATACGATCGCCGAAGGTTTCAATCATCCGCACCAGGTCGTTATCCGCACGCACGCCGTATGAACCGGTACACATGGTAAAGCCGTTGTAGATGCTGTTTACCGTCTCTTTCAGCCACTGCATATCTTCAATGGTGGAAACAATACGCGGCAGGCCGAGAATAGGACGCGGAGGATCGTCCGGGTGAACCGCCAGGCGCACGCCCGCCTCTTCCGCTACCGGCACAATGGCCCGCAGGAAGTGCGCCATGTTTTCGCGCAGCTGGTTCTTATCTATATTGCCGTACTCCGCCAGACGCGCGCGGAATTGATCCAGCGTGTAGCCTTCTTCGGCACCCGGCAGGCCAGCGATAATGTTGCGGGTCAGTTTTTCGACATCAGCATCACTCGCGGCGTTAAACCATGCCAGCGCCTGCTGCTGCTCTTCTGCGGTGTAATCCGCAGCCGCACCTTCGCGCTTCAGAATATGTAATTCAAATGCCGCGAACGCAATCTGATCAAAGCGCAGCGCTTTTGAGCCGTCCGGCAAAGTGTATTCCAGGTCGGTACGCGTCCAGTCCAGAATCGGCATAAAGTTATAGCAAACTGTGTCAATACCGCAGACAGCCAGGTTACGAATGCTTTGCTGATAGTTAGCGATCCAGGTTTCACATTCGCCTGAATGCGTTTTGATATCTTCGTGGACCGGAATACTTTCAACAACAGACCAGGTTAAGCCCTTTTCAGCCAGCTGTGCCTGACGCTTTTTGATTTCGTCTACCGGCCAGACCTGGCCGTTAGGGATATGATGCAGCGCGGTAACGACACCCGTTGCGCCAGCCTGACGCACATCATCAAGAGAAACCGGATCGTTCGGCCCGTACCAACGCCAGGTTTGTTCCATTGCCTCACCCTCTCAAGTTGTTATACCAATATGTGTTAATGCAATGACGACTACCATACATGTTTAATGAGAAGGGTCAATACACCGCGACACATTGATTGATCAAACTCACAGAACAGGGATATTTACGGCTCACCAATTTAATTTGTTGTCATATAACTTTACACTGCCATTGTTAATTAATGGTTAATCAGGTGTGTACTTAATGAAGACTATTGCCTCCGCCTCGCTTCCTGCCCACGTCCAGCAGCCACGCTACGATCGCCAGCAGTTACGCTCTCGTATCGTTCACTTTGGGTTTGGTGCTTTTCACCGCGCGCATCAGGCGTTATTGACCGATCGCGTTCTGAATGCGAAAGGAGGCGACTGGGGGATTTGTGAGATAAGCCTCTTCAGCGGCGATGTGCTGATGAGCCAGCTGCGCGCGCAAGACCACCAGTTTACCGTGATGGAAAAAGGGGCAAACGGAAATCAGCCGATCGTTGTCGGTGCCGTTCATGAATGCCTGAACGCAAAACTGGATTCGCTGGCCGCCATCATTGAAAAGTTTTGTGAGCCACAGGTGGCGATTGTTTCACTCACCATCACGGAGAAAGGCTACTGCATTGACCCGGCAACCGGGAAACTGGATCTGAACAATGCCCGCATTATTCACGATCTGGAAACGCCTTGCGAACCGCATTCCGCGCCAGGGATCCTGGTGGAAGCCCTGCACAGACGTCGTGAGCGTGGCTTGCCGCCGTTTACCGTGCTTTCCTGCGATAACATCCCGGACAACGGCCATGTCGTGAAAAATGCGGTACTGGGGATGGCCCAGAAGCGCTCAGCCGAGCTTGCTGAGTGGATTAGCGCGCATGTCAGTTTCCCGGGCACGATGGTCGACAGAATTGTCCCTGCCGCTACGGAAGCTTCGCTTTCAGAAATCACACAAGCGCTGGGTGTTGAAGATCCCTGCGCCATCAGCTGCGAACCCTTTATCCAGTGGATCGTCGAAGATAACTTTGTCGCCGGGCGCCCGGAGTGGGAAGTGGCTGGCGTGCAGATGGTGCAGGACGTTTTACCCTGGGAACAGATGAAACTGCGGATGCTGAACGGCAGTCACTCTTTCCTGGCCTACCTGGGTTATCTTGCCGGATACGCGCATATCAGCGACTGTATGCAGGACGCCAGCTTCCGCACAGCTGCACGCAGGCTGATGCTGGACGAGCAGGCCCCTACGCTGCGTATCACTGACGTGGACCTCACGGCGTACGCCGATAGCCTGATTGACCGTTTTGCCAATCCGGCGTTACAGCACCGCACCTGGCAAATCGCCATGGACGGTAGCCAGAAACTGCCACAGCGGATGCTGGAGGGTATTCGTGTTCATCTGGAACGTGGCAGCGCGTGGCCCCTTCTGGCGTTAGGTGTTGCGGGCTGGATCCGTTATGTCAGCGGTGTGGATGACAGCGGCAACGCCATTGATGTACGCGATCCGCTCAGCGATAAGATCCGCGAAATTGTCGATGCCAGCAGCGAGGATGAGCGCGTCAACGCCCTGCTGACGCTGAATGAAATCTTCGGCCAGGATCTGCCGCAATCACCGCTGTTTGTTGACGCGGTGAACCAGGCTTACCAGCGTATTGCCCTACGTGGTGCACGCCAGGCTGTTATCGAAACGTTAAATATTTAGCGATAATTGCGCTTAACGCGAACGGAAAGGTTCTCCGTTCGCCTTTCCCCCTTCTCATTACGCTCTTTTTTCGTCAGGATGATGTACATAGCATCACACTGATTTCTGGAGCGCACGTGACCAAAACCAACCTTATCACCGGCTTTCTCGGCAGCGGTAAAACCACCTCAATTCTGCATTTGCTGGCCAATAAAGACCCGGCAGAAAAATGGGCCGTTCTGGTCAATGAATTTGGCGAGGTCGGTATCGATGGCGCATTGCTGGCAGACAGCGGCGCGTTGATCAAAGAGATCCCCGGCGGATGCATGTGTTGTGTGAATGGTTTACCTATGCAGGTTGGGCTGAACACCCTGCTGCGCCAGGGCAAGCCAGACCGTCTGCTGATTGAACCGACCGGACTCGGCCACCCAAAACAAATTCTCGATTTACTGACCGCGCCTGTGTACGAGCCGTGGATCGACCTGCGGGCCACGCTGTGCCTGCTTGATCCTCGTCAGTTGCTGGATGAGCGCGCCGTTAACAATGAAAACTTCCGCGATCAGCTTGCCTGCGCCGATATTATCGTCGCCAATAAAGAAGATCGTGCAACCGCCGAAAGCCATGCGGCATTTGATACCTGGTGGCAACATTTTGGCGGTGAGCGCCAGCGTGTTTACAGCACGCAGGGCAAGATTGACAACGCCCTGCTCGACCTTCCCCGCCTTAATCAGGCTGAACTGCCTGCCAGCGCAGCACATAGCCACAGCCAAAGCGCTAAACAGGGTCTGGCGGCACTGAGTCTGCCTGAACATCAGCGCTGGCGTCGTAACCTGAACAGCGGCCAGGGTCATCAGGCCTGCGGCTGGATTTTCGATGCCGATACGATTTTCGACACCATTGGGATCCTGGAGTGGGCAAGACTTGCCCCGGTGGATCGCGTGAAAGGGATCATGCGTACCCAGGATGGCCTGGTTCGCATCAACCGTCAGGGAGAGGATTTCTTCATTGAAACGCAAAATGTTGCGCCGCCAGATAGCCGGATAGAGTTAATTAGTGCGGTTAACACCGACTGGAACGCCTTGCAGTCCAGCCTGTTGAAGCTTCGTTTAAGTTCGGGCGGCTAACGTTGCCCCTGATTTAACTGTAAGCTGAATTGTGATGACGACTCGATTTCCCCTGATTTTATTGCTTAACGCTGCCGGCCTGGCGCTCTTTTTCTCCTGGTATCTGCCAGCGGATCACGGTTTCTGGTTCCCGCTGGACTCCGCTGTCTTCCACTTCTTTAACGAAGAGTTAGTGAAGAGCCAGGCATTTCTGTGGCTGGTAGCCCTCACCAACAATCGTGCTTTCGACGGCTGTTCGCTACTGGCGATGGGCGGTCTGATGCTCTCTTTCTGGCTGAAAGAAGATAAGTCAGGACGCCGCCGTATTCTGATTATTGGTCTGGTGATGTTACTGCTGGCGGTGGCGATTAATCAGCTGGCGTCCAACATTATTCCCGTGAAACGCTCAAGCCCAACGCTCTTTTTCAACAATATTCATCGCGTCAGCGAATTGTTGTCTGTGCCGACAAAAGATGCGTCTAAAGACAGTTTCCCGGGCGATCATGGAATGATGTTGCTTATTTTTTCCGCAATCATGCTTCGTTATTTCGGTCAAAAAGCGTTCGCCATAGCCCTGATTATTTTTGTGGTTTTTGCCTTCCCACGGGTAATGATCGGCGCTCACTGGTTCACTGATATTGCCGTTGGCTCCCTTTCCGTTGCGCTTATAGCGCTGCCGTGGTGCCTGATGACCCCCTTGAGCGACTGGATAATAGCGCTATTTGATCGCTATCTGCCGTGTCGAATACAACAAGTTAAAAACAAATAATTAACCTAAATTCAGGTTATCCATCAGGGATCATTTTCGATCCCTGATGCATTTTCACCCATCCCCTACCGGTTCTGTCATAATCTCGTAATACTATTCGTGATATAAATGAGTGTGTTGCACGGTTTTTAACCTAAACTGGCGGCATTTTGAGCAATTCCGTTTATTCACTTTCTGTATCACAATTTCTTATAAAAAAACGGTTATTTTTGCTCGCAATGCCCCTGCCAATCGGTTACTCTCGAACTCGCTTTGCCCCATAGAGACAATTATTTTCAGGGTGAATAATTTTGTGCGTTGTGCCACAAATCTGACCAGAAAGAATTGTCTCATTGTGAACAGATAATTAGTCTCGTCACGGTTGGCATTTTTATAACGATATTTATCGTTAAGGACTTCAAGGGAAAATAAACAAAATGGTCAAATCTCAACCGATTTTGAGATATATCTTACGGGGGATCCCGGCGATTGCAGTTGCGGTACTGCTTTCAGCATGTAGTACATCTAACACCGCGAAGAATATGCATCCTGAGACGCGTGTTGTGGGAATGGAAGATTCCTCTTCACTGCAAGCCTCTCAGGATGAATTTGAGAATATGGTTCGTAACCTGGACGTAAAGTCCCGAATTATGGATCAGTATGCTAGCTGGAAAGGCGTGCGCTATCGTCTGGGCGGCAGCACCAAAACAGGTATCGATTGTTCCGGTTTCGTACAGCGTACTTTCCGCGAACAGTTTGGGTTAGATCTTCCGCGTTCAACATATGAACAGCAGGAGATGGGTAAGTCGATTTCTCGTACCAAACTGCGTACAGGTGATTTAGTCCTGTTCCGTGCAGGCTCTACGGGTCGACATGTTGGCATCTACATTGGTAACGACCAGTTTGTACATGCCTCCACCAGCAGTGGTGTGACCATTTCCAGTATGAATGAACCTTACTGGAAGAAGCGCTACAACGAAGCGCGACGCGTTCTGACCCGCAGTTAATCTGTCATGTTGCCGGTTATCCCTTGGCTGGTAACACGATAAAAAAAAGCACTGCTTCGGCAGTGCTTTTTTTTGCCCGTCACTCGTAATTCACTTAACGCTGTACCAGACTATAGTCTTGTAAATACGTAAGTTTGGCCGTCCTGATGGCACTCACGGCAATCCAGGAACAACGACGTCTATGTTCACCCGCTATCTGTCCAGTAACCGCAAGATCCTTACCGTCAGCATTCTCGCCGGTTTCTTCATTGCCCTGCTCCTGGGGACATTGCAGTTTTTCTGGAGCTACCATAAGCGGGAAGTCAGATTCGATACCTTAATTACGGATTTGAGCGTTTACATGGCGAGCTATTTCGAAGAGCTAAAAACCTCTATTGATACGCTCCAGCCACTCACCCTGAATAACTGCCACGACGTTAGCGCGGAATTAACCTCCCGCGCCGCCTTTAGCATCAACGTCCGCGCTTTTTTGCTGGTCAGGGATAAAAAGGCGTTCTGCTCTTCTGCGACCGGGCCGATGGACGTCCCGCTGGAAGAGTTAATACCTGAGCTGCACATCAACAAGCCACTCGATATGGTGCTGTTGCCTGGCACGCCTATGCTGCCTAATAAGCCCGCCATTGCTATCTGGTATCGAAATCCACTGGTGAAAGACGGTGGAGTCTTTACGTCAGTCAATATCAATCTGACCCCTTACCTGCTCTATACTGCGCGCCAGGACGAGTTTGCAGGCATTGCGGTGATTATTGGCGACCAGGCGTTGTCCACGATGTCTGGCTCTCTGCTCAAGGCAAACGACCTTCATGAACCCCCTTCCCGCACCGCCACACTGAAAGATTTTCCCCTCACCATCAACCTGTATGCAGAACAGTGGACAACAGATGAGCTGCTGTTTGCACTCTTTTTCGGGCTGGTGTGCGGGATTGCGGCCGGGTCGCTCAGTTACTATATCCTGACGATCCGCCTGAACCCGGGTAAAGAAATTTTAACCGCCATTAAGCGTGGCCAGTTTTATGTGGTCTACCAGCCGGTGGTGGATGCCAAAGAGCTCAAAATGCGCGGCGTTGAAGTGCTGATGCGCTGGAAGCACCCGACAATGGGAGAGATCCCACCCGATGCCTTTATCAATTTTGCCGAAGCGCAAAAATTGATTGTTCCTCTCACGCTCCATCTGTTTGATCTGATCATCCAGGATGCCCCGGTTTTACAGACTGTGTTGCCGCCGGGGGCAAAACTGGGGATTAACATCGCGCCAGGACACCTGCACGCCGACAGCTTTAAAGAGGATATGCGCGCCTTCAACGCAGCCCTGCCGCCGGATCATTTCCAGACCGTACTGGAAATTACCGAACGCGATATGATTCAGCAGCGTGAAGCCAACCAGCTCTTCGAATGGCTTCACAACGAAGGGTTTGAAATTGCGATTGATGATTTTGGCACTGGCCACAGCGCGCTGATTTATCTGGAACGTTTCACAATGGACTATCTCAAGATCGATCGGGGTTTTGTGAACGCGATTGGTACTGAAACCGTCACCTCTCCGGTGCTTGACGCTGTTTTGACGCTTGCCAGACGCCTGAATATGTCCACCGTAGCAGAAGGTGTAGAAACGCCCGAACAGGCCGCCTGGCTGCGTGAGCACGGGGTGAATTTCCTGCAAGGTTACTGGATAAGTCGCCCGATGCCGCTGGCGCAATTCAGAAAATGGCAGCCGGACATGCACCCTGACCGTGAATAATTTCACAACGGTGGCGGCGTCACTTATTATTCAGCTTAACTACGTGCGCCGACGCACATAAGTCAGAATAAAAGAGGGAACCGCCGCAAGATGTTAATGCGCTCCGTGTTGCTGTTGCTGGCATTCGTCAGTTTTTCCGGTCAGTCGGAAACCATTAAAGAAAACTACGCATTTGCCGTGCTTGGTGAGCCTAAGTACGCCATTAACTTTAATCACTTTGATTACGTCAATCCTGCGGCGCCAAAAGGCGGGAAAGTGACGCTCTCGGCAACCGGGACGTTTGATAACTTTAACCGCTTCGCGTTACGTGGCGTGGCGGCTGCGCGTACTGAATCGCTGTACGACACGCTCTTCGTCACCTCTGACGACGAGCCTGGTAGCTATTATCCGCTGGTAGCAGACAACGTCCGCTACGCCGATAACTTCTCCTGGGCGGAAATATCGATTAACCCTCAGGCGCGTTTCCATGACGGCTCGCATGTGCAGGCAAGCGATGTGGCCTTCACGTTTCATAAGTTTATGACCGAAGGTGTTCCGCAGTTCCGCCTGGTGTATAAAGGCGCAACGGTTAAAGCCATCGCCCCGCTGACTGTGCGCATCGAACTGAGTGAGCCGAATAAAGAGAACATGCTCAGCCTGTTCTCACTGCCCGTCATGCCAGAGTCTTTCTGGAAAAACCACAAACTTAGCGACCCCTTATCCACACCGCCGCTGGCGGGCGGGCCTTATCGCATTACGGACTGGAGCATGGGGCAATATGTGGTCTATTCCCGCGTCAAAGACTACTGGGCTGCAAATCTGCCCGTAAACCGTGGCCGCTGGAACTTCGATACCCTTCGCTATGATTACTATCTCGACGACAACGTGGCGTTCGAAGCCTTTAAAGCCGGTGCCTTCGATTTACGCGTGGAGAACAGTGCCAAAAACTGGGCCACTCGCTATATCGGTAAAAACTTCGCCAACGGGTATATCGTCAAAGACGAACATAAAAATGAGTCTGCGCAAGATACGCGCTGGCTGGCGTTCAATATCCAGCGCCCTGTCTTTACGGATCGCCGGGTTCGCGAGGCCATTACCCTGGCATTTGATTTTGAATGGATGAACAAAGCGCTGTTTTACGGCGCCTACAGCCGCGCTAACAGCTATTTCCAGAATACCGAATATGCCGCGCGCAATTACCCGGACGCCGATGAACTCACCCTGCTGGCTCCACTGAAAGCGGAGATCCCGCCAGAGGTGTTTACCAGCGTGTTTCAGCCACCGACATCCGACGGTAAGGGCTTTGATCGCGAAAACCTGCTGAAAGCCAGCAAACTGCTGGATGACGCAGGTTGGGTTCTGAAAGATCAGAAACGGATCAATACACAAACAGGTAAACCGCTGAGCTTTGAGCTGTTGCTCTCTTCGGGCGGAAATGACCAGTGGGTGCTGCCGTTTAAACAGAATCTTGCCAGACTTGGCATCACCATGAACATTCGTCAGGTCGATAACGCGCAAATAACCAACCGGATGCGCAGCCGCGATTACGATATGATGCAGCGTCTGTGGTCCGCCCAGCCGTGGCCAAGCTCTGACCTGCAAATCTCGTGGGCCTCCAGCTACATCAATTCGTCCTATAACGCGCCCGGCGTGAAAAGCCCGGCTATCGATGCGCTGATCGCTAAAATCGTGGCGGCGCAGGGAGATAAGACCAAACTGCTACCTTTAGGGCGCGCCCTCGACAGAGTGTTAACCTGGAATTATTACATGCTGCCGATGTGGTATATGGGCGAAGACCGCGTGGCACAATGGAACAAATTCTCACAGCCCGCCATACGCCCCATTTACTCTCTGGGATTCGATAACTGGTGGTATGACGTTAATAAAGCCGCCAAACTGCCCGCAGAGCGGCGTTAAGGAACCAACATGGGTGCTTATCTGATACGCCGCTTATTGCTGGTTATCCCTACGCTGTGGGCGATTATCACCATTAACTTTTTTATCGTGCAAATTGCCCCAGGCGGCCCGGTTGATCAGGCGATTGCCGCCATTGAGTTTGGCAATAACAGCGGGATGCCCGGCGGCGGCGGTGAAAACCTGAGCGCCAGCCACGCCAGAACCGGGACAGGCAACATCAGCGAAAGCCACTACCGGGGCGGGCGCGGGCTTGATCCCGAAGTGATAGCCGAGATAACCCACCGCTACGGTTTTGATAAACCCATACACGAGCGTTATTTCAAAATGCTCTGGGACTATGTGCGTTTCGACTTTGGCGACAGCCTGTTTCGCAGCGCCTCCGTCCTGACGCTGATTAAGCAAAGCCTGCCTGTCTCCATAACGCTCGGCCTGTGGGGTACGCTGATTATCTATCTGGTGTCGATTCCGCTTGGGATCCGCAAGGCGGTTTACAACGGCAGTCGGTTCGATATCTGGAGCAGCACATTTATTATCATTGGTTACGCCATACCGGCGTTCCTGTTCGCGGTGTTGCTGATTGTCTTTTTTGCCGGTGGCAGTTACTTCGATGTCTTCCCGCTGCGCGGATTAGTGTCAGCCGATTTCAGCACCCTGCCGTGGTATAAAAAAATCACGGATTATTTCTGGCACATCACGCTGCCCGTCCTCGCCACGGTGATTGGCGGATTTGCGGCGCTGACCATGCTCACCAAAAACGCCTTTATGGATGAGATCCGCAAACAGTATGTGGTGACCGCGCGCGCAAAAGGCGTGGGTGAGAAGCAGATTATGTGGAAGCACGTGTTCCGCAACGCCATGCTGCTGGTGATTGCCGGATTTCCTGCCACGTTCATCAGTATGTTTTTTACCGGTTCGCTGCTGATAGAAGTCATGTTCTCGTTAAACGGCCTGGGCCTGCTGGGTTATGAGGCTACCGTCTCGCGCGATTACCCGGTGATGTTTGGCACACTCTATATTTTCACCCTGATTGGCCTGCTGCTGAATATCATCAGTGATATCAGCTATACGCTGGTTGATCCCCGAATCGATTTTGAGGGTCGCTGATGCCGCGTTTAAGTCCCGTCAATCAGGCCCGCTGGGCCCGTTTTCGCCACAACCGCCGCGGCTACTGGTCGCTGTGGATTTTTGCCGTGATCTTTATCTTCAGCATGTGTTCTGAACTGATTGCTAACGATAAACCGCTGCTGGTGCACATTAATGACCGCTGGTATGTCCCCGTACTGGCGAACTACAGCGAAAGCGATTTTGGCGGCCCTTTCGCCACGCCGGCGGAGTATCAGGATCCGTGGCTTCGCGAACACATAGACCAACACGGCTGGGCGATCTGGGCCCCTGTCCGCTTTGGTGCGAACAGCATTAACTATGCGACATCCGCCCCCTTCCCGTCGCCCCCGTCCAGGCAAAACTGGCTGGGAACCGATGCAAACGGCGGCGATGTGCTGGCGCGCATCCTTTACGGGACACGTATCTCTCTGCTTTTCGGGCTGATGCTGACGCTTTTCTCAAGCGTGATGGGCGTTGTGGCCGGTGCGGTTCAGGGTTATTACGGCGGAAAGATTGACCTCTGGGGCCAGCGCGTGATCGAGGTCTGGTCCGGGATGCCGACGCTGTTTTTAATTATCCTGCTCTCAAGCGTGGTACAGCCAAACTTCTGGTGGCTGCTGGCCATTACGGTGCTTTTTGGCTGGATGGCGCTGGTGGGCGTGGTTCGCGCCGAATTTTTACGTACCCGTAATTTCGATTATATCCGCGCCGCACAGGCGCTGGGGGTCAGCGACCGGGGGATCATCTTCCGCCATATGCTCCCCAATGCCGTGGTGGCTACCCTCACCTTCCTGCCCTTTATTTTGTGCAGCTCCATTACCACCCTGACGTCGCTCGATTTTCTCGGGTTCGGCTTGCCGCTTGGGTCGCCTTCGCTTGGTGAATTGTTGCTGCAAGGCAAGAATAACCTACAGGCGCCCTGGCTTGGCATAACGGCATTTCTGTCGGTAGCGGTGTTGCTCTCGCTGCTGATTTTTATTGGCGAAGCCGTGCGCGATGCCTTTGATCCCAACAAGGCGGTATAAGATGACGCCCCCCATTCTCAGTATCGATAATCTGTCGATTGCGTTTTCGAATCAGGGTGAAACACGCACCGTGGTCAGCGATTTGTCGCTGCGCATCCACGCGGGTGAAACCCTGGCGCTTGTGGGTGAGTCGGGCTCCGGTAAGAGTGTTTCCGCCCTTTCCGTGCTGCGTTTACTGCCCTCACCGCCGGTGAGTTATCCGCAGGGCGATATCCTGTTTCAGGGTAAGTCGCTGCTACATGCTGACGAGCACGCGCTGCGTGGCATTCGCGGGAATAAGATTGCCATGATCTTTCAGGAGCCGATGGTATCCCTTAATCCGCTGCATACCCTGGAAAAACAGCTGTATGAGGTTTTGTCGCTGCACCGGGGAATGCGTAAAGAGGCGGCGCGGGGCGAGATCCTGGATTGTCTTGAACGCACAGGTATTCGCCATGCGGCAAAACGGCTGAGCGATTTCCCGCATCAGCTTTCAGGGGGAGAGCGCCAGCGCGTGATGATTGCGATGGCCCTGCTGACGCGCCCGGAGCTGCTGATTGCCGACGAGCCCACCACCGCGCTGGACGTAACCGTACAGGCGCAAATCCTTCAGCTTCTGCGCGAGCTGAAAGATGAGCTGAATATGAGCCTGCTGTTCATCACGCATAATCTCAGCACTGTGAAAAAACTGGCAGACAGCGTTGCGGTGATGCAAAACGGGCGCTGCGTTGAGCAAAACACCGCCCGGACGCTCCTGAACGCCCCTCAGCACCCTTACACCCAACGTCTGCTTGATAGCGAGCCTTCCGGCGACCCGGTCCCGCTTGCTGCGAACGCAACGCCCTTGCTGAGCGTGGCCGATCTGGCCGTATCATTCCCGATACGCAAAGGCATATTGCGGCGCATTGTGGATGAAAATCCGGTGCTAAAAAACATCAGCTTTTCCCTGCGGCCAGGAGAAACGCTGGGGCTTGTCGGTGAATCGGGCTCGGGTAAAAGTACCACCGGCCTGGCGCTGCTGCGTTTAATCGCCTCTCAGGGGACAATCCAGTTTGACGGGATGCCGTTACACAGCTGGAATCGCCGCCAGATGCTGCCCGTTCGCCCGCGAATGCAGGTAGTGTTCCAGGATCCCAACTCCTCGCTTAATCCTCGCCTGAGCGTTTTGCAAATCATCGAAGAAGGTCTTCGCGTTCACCGCCCGGCCCTCACGCCGCAACAGCGCGAAGAAGAGGTGATAAGGGTCATGGAAGAAGTCGGGCTGGAGCCCCAGGCGCGGCATCGCTACCCGGCGGAGTTCTCTGGCGGGCAGCGTCAGCGTATCGCCATCGCCCGCGCGCTGATCCTCAAGCCTGAACTGATCATTCTGGATGAACCCACGTCTTCACTGGACAGAACCGTACAGGCGCAGATCTTAGCGCTTCTGAAGGGCTTACAGGAAAAGCACCAGCTGGCCTATATCTTTATCAGCCACGATTTACAGGTAGTCCGTGCGTTATGCCATCAGGTGATTGTGTTGCGGCAGGGAGAAGTGGTGGAGCAAGGAGAGTGCCAGCGCGTGTTCGCTGCGCCGACGCAGAGCTACACGCGCCAGCTGTTAGCCTTAGGCTAGCGCTTAGAAAGGATATTGCCCGGAAAAAGGCTCTGCAATCGCTACACCGAAGTTTTTCAGACGGCAGGTGGCGGCGAATTCGTCCTGGCTTTTAACAAACAGGCACGGTTCACCTTCACACTCCAGCACTGAACTGTCGACTTCGATATCCGTCAGCGCCTGGCTCAGGCGTTCCATTACCGGCCATGCGCTTTCATCGCTTGGGCTCAGCAGTTTGAGCGCGACCAGACAATTCTCGCACCCGGCTACGTTTTGCGGAATCGGTTCAACTTTCGAACCTGCAAAACCCGCCGACCAGCGATAGCTCTGGGGCAAGCGGTGGACAATGGAGAGTTGTAATGTATTCACGTTCGTTCCCCGGAAGCAAAATTTACTTCACAATTTATTTACATTCATAGTAACACATCATCGCTAACCTGCCCTGTTTTTGATAAGAAAACGCTTACAGCCGCAGTTTGCGGGCATTAGCATCTTATTTATCCGGGCTTTTTTATGGGAGTTACAGGTTCGCGTCGGCGCTATATGTACCCGTTTCTGCGATCTAACTCAACCTTTTTAAATACAATGATGTGACTTTTTACATAAATAGATTTTACATAAAAGAAACAAACACGGGGTAAACGAACGGAGGTTTGGTTGATATGCATCAACAAAAAGGCCCGAAACGGGCCTGATGTGTGCGCTAGTTGGCCGTTTTTCGCGGCCGGCTGGCGTAGAGATAAAACAGAATGGAGCTGGTCGCACAGAACGCGATAGCCCACAGCATTGGCCAGGCAGTGTTAAACGTTGCCATCGACAGCATCGCCCCCACGATAGCACCAATGCCAAAGCGGAACGTCCCGGCAAGGGATGATGCCGTCCCTGCCATATGAGGGAACTCATCAAGAATAACGGCCATCGCGTTTGAGGAGATCATCGACACACAGCCCACAAAGGCCGCAACGCCCAGCACCAGCGCCCAGAAACCGATCCCCAGGAACGCACTCACCACCAGCCAGATAGCCATCACAAACTGGATCCAAAGCCCGGCACGGAACATGTTCAGCGCCCCAACCCGCCGGACAAAACGGCTGTTGATAATGGTCAGGATAAACAGGAACACGATATTCAGCGCAAAGTAATAGCCAAAATGCTGCGGTGAAACGTGGTTAAGCTCGATGTAAACAAACGGCCCGGCGCTCAGGAAAGAGAACATCCCGGCGAAGCTGAAACCACTTGCCAGCATATAGCTCAGCACCCGCTTGTGGCGGAACAGCGAAGCAAAGTTACCCAGCGTGGTGCGGATGTGGAATTTCTGTCGACGCTCAACGGGCAGTGTTTCATCGATGAAGAAGAAAATCATCGCCGATGCCAGCAGCGCCGCAAGCGCCAGGATCCAGAAAATCGCGTGCCAGCTAAACCACACCAGCACTGCCCCACCCGCCATCGGCGCAATCAGCGGAGCAATGGTGGTGACCAGCATGACAAACGACATCATGCGGGAGAACTCTTCTTTCGGATACACATCGCGCATCAGGGCGTTAATCACCACGCTGGCTGCCGCCGCTGCAAGCCCGTGGAAAAAGCGCATAACTATCAGATGATCGATGGTTTGCGCCAGAGCACAGGCCACTGCCGCGCCCGCAAACACCAGCGTGCCACCCAGAATGACCGGCTTACGGCCAAGACTGTCGGCCATTGGCCCATATAACAGCTGCCCAATCGCAAAGCCAAGAATATAGGTACTGAGCGTCATCTGCGCGCTGCCCGCCGGTACACCAAACTGCGCGGAAATGACCGGTAGCGCAGGCAGATACATATCGATGGACAATGGCATCAGCATGGCCAGCAGGCCAAGGATGAAAACAATTTTGAAAGACGAGTGTGGCCTGGTGGTCACAGAGTTCTCCTGAAATTAGCGCGAAGGTAAGCCTACGCTGGCGATTTCTTCTTCCGTCAGTGGGCGGTATTCACCTGGCTCAAGTGCCGGGTCGAGTTCAATCGCACCAATACGCTCACGGTGTAAGCCCACAACATGATTTCCCACAGCAGCAAACATGCGCTTCACCTGATGGTAGCGCCCTTCGCTGATGGTCAGACGCACTTCGGTCGGAGCGATCACTTCCAGGACCGCCGGTTTCGTCAGGTCTTTCTCATTATGCAGCTGAACGCCTTTCGCGAATTGTTCTGCTGTGTCATCGGACACCGGCGATTCCAGCGTCACCAGGTAGGTTTTTTCACAATGATGGCGCGGGGAGGTAATGCGATGTGACCACTGACCGTCGTCGGTCATCAGCACCAGTCCGGTGGTGTCGATATCAAGACGCCCTGCCGCATGAAGCTTATGCGCCACCGGCTCGTCGAGGAAATAAAGGATCGTCGGATGATCGGGATCATCCGTGGAACAGACATAACCTTCCGGTTTGTTCAGCATGAAATAGCGTGGGCCATTTTGCTGCATCAGCGGGTTACCGTCGTACTCCACCTGATGTTCAGGCTGAAGTTTGAAGGACGTGTCTTTTACAATGTCGCCATCCACGGTAACGCGGCTGGCGCGAATTTCACGCCCGGCAATAGCGCGGCTAACGCCGAGTTGCTGAGCGATAAACTTATCAAGTCGCATGAAGTCTTTTTAGCCTTAATGGTGCTGGAAGTCGGACGACGCGTCCGAAAAAAGAAGCAGTCAAGAACGGTTCAGTATAATGGTCTGGTTGCGCCACTCAAGGGAAAAAGTTTCGTGGCATACTATGAATGAGTTAACTAATCAGAGAACCCATGACTTTTACACTTCGCCCCTATCAGCAGGAAGCCGTTGACGCCACCCTCTCCTGGTTTCGCAAACATACAGAGCCGGCTGCCATTGTGCTCCCGACCGGGGCTGGAAAAAGCCTGGTAATTGCCGAGCTGGCGCGCCTGGCGCGTGGCCGCGTGCTGGTGCTGGCACACGTCAAAGAGCTGGTAGCGCAAAACCACGCCAAATATTGTGCGCTGGGTCTGGAGGCGGATATTTTCGCCGCCGGGCTTAAACGCAAAGAGAGCCACGGCAAAGTGGTGTTTGGCAGCGTGCAGTCGGTGGCGCGTAATCTGGAACATTTTCGCGGCGAATTCTCGCTGCTGATTGTCGATGAGTGTCACCGCATCAGCGATGATGACGACAGTCAGTATCAGCAAATCCTTTCTCACCTGAAAGAGGTGAACCCTCACCTGCGCCTGCTCGGCCTGACCGCCACGCCGTTTCGTCTGGGCAAAGGCTGGATTTATCACTTTCATTATCACGGGATGGTTCGCGGGGATGAGAAAGCGCTGTTCCGCGATTGCATCTATGAACTCCCGCTGCGCTATATGATTAAACATGGCTATCTGACGCCGCCCGAACGTCTGGACATGCCCGTGGTACAGTACGATTTCAGCCGCTTGCAGGCGCAGAGCAACGGCTTATTCAGCGAAGCCGACCTCAACCATGAGCTGAAAAAACAGCAGCGTATTACCCCGCATATCATCAGCCAGATTGAAGAATTCGCTCAGACGCGCAAAGGGGTAATGATCTTTGCCGCCACCGTTGAGCACGCCAGGGAGATAACCGGGTTACTTCCGTCAGGGGACGTTGCGCTCATTACCGGCGAAACCCCAGGCCCCGAACGTGACGCGCTGATTAACGCGTTCAAGGAACAGCAGTTCCGTTATCTGGTTAACGTCTCGGTGTTAACCACCGGGTTTGATGCGCCGCATGTCGATCTGATTGCCATTTTACGCCCCACCGAATCCGTCAGCCTGTATCAGCAAATTGTCGGGCGCGGCCTGCGCCTGGCACCGGGTAAAACCGATTGCCTGATTCTGGATTACGCCGGGAATCCGCACGATCTCTATTCCCCGGAAGTGGGTACCCCAAAAGGGAAAAGTGACAACGTGCCGGTTCAGGTCTTTTGCCCGGCCTGTGGTTTCGCCAATACGTTCTGGGGCAAAACCACCGCCGACGGCACGCTGATTGAACATTTCGGCCGCCGCTGCCAGGGCTGGTTTGAAGATGACGAAGGCCACCGTGAACAGTGCGATTTTCGTTTCCGTTTTAAAAACTGCCCACAGTGTAATGCCGAAAACGATATTGCCGCCCGACGATGCCGGGAATGTGACACGATTCTGGTCGACCCAGACGATATGCTGAAGGCCGCGCTGAAGCTAAAAGATGCGCTGGTGCTGCGCTGTTCCGGTATGGCGTTACAACCGGGAGCAGATGAAAAAGGCGAGTGGCTGAAAATTACCTATTACGACGAAGATGGGGCCGACGTCAGCGAGCGATTCAGGGTGCACACGCCGGCCCAGAGAACGGCCTTTGAACAACTTTTCATCCGCCCACATACCCGCACGCCGGGCGTGCCTCTGCGCTGGATAACGGTGGCCGATATCGTGCATCAGCAGGTGCTGTTGCGCCATCCAGATTTTGTCGTCGCCCGTAAGAAAGGCCAGTTCTGGCAGGTGCGTGAAAAGGTCTTTGACTATGAGGGACGCTTTCGCCGGGCAAATGAACTGCGCTAGTGCGGGATCTCGCTGTAGTTCATGGCGTTCAGATCATCCAGCAGCCCGGGGCCTGTGGGCTGCCATCCCAACCGTTTTTGCGTCCATACGCCGCTGGCACGAAGATCAAGCGTGGCGAAGGCAGCAAACCAGCCAAACCAGGCCGCGGCCTGTTCCTTTGAGACTGAGAGCGTCGGTAACGCCATTCCTGCGGCGACTGCATCGGCAATCGCCCGGGATGAAATCGCCTCTTCAGCCACCGCGTGATAGCGTTCCCCGCGCGTCCCTTTCTCCAGCACAGCGCAGTAAAGCCTGGCAACATCATCCACATGAGCGGCTGACCAGCAGTTTGTCCCTTCGTCAATCCAGGCCGCAGCGCCTTTTTCCCGACACAGCTGGATGTAATATGAAATCAGCCCCTGCCGACGCGTGTCATGCACCTGCGGCAGACGAACGACACGAACATCAACGCCTTTTTCCAGCGCCACCTGCCCTGCCAGTTCAGAGGCGATGCGCGGGTTAGGATGGCTGAGGTTGAAAATAGCCTCCGTCGCAGGCTGGCCGTTTTCCGGGTCACCCATTCCGGTACCTGACGTAATGATCAATGGCCGTTCAGATCCTTCAAGCGTTCTACTTAAGGTCGTGATGACCTGTCTGTCTTTTTCACAGCTGGCGACAAAGCGGCTGAAGTCGTGATCAAAGGCGGTGTGGATCACCGCGTCCGCCTTTTCCACGGCAGGCAGCAGCGTGTCAGGATCATCTATCGTACCGCGCTGTACCTCGATACCTGCCGCGCGTAACCGCTCTGCGCTTTCCGCGGACCGCGCAAGACCAATCACCTGGTGCCCGCTGCGTTTAAGTTCGTCTGCGATACGTGAACCAATAAATCCCGTTGCTCCGGTTAAAAAGAGACGCATAACTTACCTCCTGATGAATGTCACAGGCAGGGTAATGCGGCATCTGATACTATAAAAGTAGTGACATTATCGTAGTATAATCATTAACAGGGTAATCATGTCTGATGAGGATCATAACGCGCCAGGCGCGTTTCTGAAGGCCTGTCGGTTGCGCCTTGACCCCGCCTCTTTTGGCTTTGTGACCGGACGTCGACGTACGCCGGGATTACGCCGCGAAGAGGTGGCACAGCTTGCCAGTATCAGCCCGACCTGGTACACGTGGCTTGAGCAGGGCCGTGGCGGCGCGCCGTCGAAAGAGGTTCTGAACCGTATTGCTTCTGGTTTACGTTTAACCGCTCCCGAGCGGGATCACCTCTTTATTCTTGCGTTTGGACACCCTCCCGAAAATCACTTTCGCGGGCCCGATACCGTCACCCCTCGCCTTCAGCGTGTGCTGGATGCCATGACCGATAGCCCGGCGATTATTAAAACTGTCACCTGGGATGTCATTGCCTGGAACCGTGCCGCCGCTGCGGTGCTCACCGATTACGGCGCCCTGCCCCGGGAACAACGCAATATACTGCGTCTGATGTTTAGCGATAGCCGGGCGCGATCTATCCAGGCAGAGTGGGAAAGCGTGGCGAGCGTGGTGGTGAATGCGTTTCGCGCCGACGTTGCTCGCGCGGGGCGTTCCCGGGAGACTGAGCGGTTGATTGAAGAGCTTTCTCTTGCCAGCCCGGAATTTGCTGCGCTGTGGCGTCGCAACGACGTTGCCGGACATGCCGAAGGGATAAAACATCTTCATCATCCGCAACTTGAGGATATTGCACTGGAATTTTCGACATTTATCGTTGATGGACGACCAGACTTAACCATGATGGTTTTTAACCCCGCAGACGGTCAGAGCCAGCAGCGGATCCGCCAGTGGCTGAATACGCATCCGGCAGCATGACTGTACGTTTTGATTGCCCCACGGAAGATTGGGGGCTATAATGCCGCCCGCTTTTGCATCCGCAAAGCAGAACACTCACCTGCTGCTGGGTCGCCTGTAGTAGGGTTTTAAAATACAGAGAGAAATCAATGTTTACTATCGAAGCAGAAGTACGTAGCGTTCAGGGTAAGGGTGCGAGCCGCCGCCTGCGTACCGCTAACAAGTTCCCGGCTATCGTTTACGGTGGCGAAGCTGCTCCAGTTGCAATCGAACTGGACCACGACAAAGTATGGAACATGCAGACCAAAGCTGAATTCTACGGCGAAGTTCTGACCATCGTTGTTGGCGGTAAAGAAGAAAAAGTGAAAGTTCAGGCTGTTCAGCGTCACCCGTTCAAGCCAAAACTGACTCACATCGACTTCGTTCGCGCGTAATCGCAAACTTGTCGAAAAAAAAGCCCCGCTTCCGCGGGGTTTTTTTATGGCTGCTATTTACCACCAGAGGTGCGGCGTTGCAGTTGATCGCGCAGGTTCGGTGGCGTCCCTTTGATGGTCAGTGTGTCGGTCGCCGGATCCCAGAAAATGCGTTCCCCAAGCAGCATGGCATCAAAGTTAACCGTTAAGCCGCCGCCGCTACCGGCGAATTTGGTTAACTGACGCAGCGTGCTGCGGTCTGCCGGGAAGCTCTCTTCCAGCTCATAACCTTTATCAGCCGTAAATTCCTGGAAGCTCACTTCACTCACGCCCGCCAGCTCTTTGGAAAGCGACTCCAGCTCAATCTCTTCGCCCGCCTGCAGCTGTTCGTTGCAATAGCTGTAAACCTGCTGACGCACGTTCTGACGTTCTGATTTATCAAGCTGAGCTTCAGCGGTGAAGTCATCCACTGCCTGCAACAGACCTTTATTCTGTGCTTTGGCGTTCAGGCCTTCGCTGGCGCCCAGGAAGTCCATAAAGAAATCCGCCACTTTACGGCCGACACGTCCTTTCAGGAAGGTCAGATAGCGGGTGGATTCCGGGTTGGTTTCCCATTCGGTCAGATCGATACGCGCGACGATATCGGCATGGTTAATGTCCAGATAGTGCGTAGAGCTGATATCCAGCTGCTCATTGACGCGCATACTGCTTAAATTGTTCAGCACGGTTACCAGCAGATACTCAACCGCCAGATAGCGGTACTGGCAGAACAGAACGATGCCGCCATCAGCGAACGGGTATTTTGCCAGCTCATCACGCAGACGCCCGGTTGCCGCCCGGCTGAATGCCAGAAAATCTTCTTCGCCCTGGCGTTGCAGGCGCAGGCTATCCGCCAGTTCGCTCTCTTCGCTGAACAGGCCATAGGCTTTATTTTTAGCGCTATACACGCGATGCAATTCCGCCATCATTTCAACAACGGTAGGCGTTGGTTCAAGTAACGAATCGCGCAGCACCACTTCAAGGGTTTGCTCATCACGCTTGATAAGCTGGTGCAAGGCAATCTGGTTGATATCCAGACTCATGATAAACTCTCCTTTTAGACCGGGCGGTATTCAACCACCACCAACGCATGTGTGCAACAAGAGAAAAAAGGGGAAAAAAAGCTGCTCCTACGGTAATATGTTGCCCTTTCATCAACAAACTGATTTTGATTTATGCCACAACATTCCCGCTACAGTGACGAACACGTTGAACAACTGCTCAGTGAGCTGGTCAACGTACTGGAAAAACATAAAACGCCGACCGATCTTTCCCTGATGGTGTTGGGAAATATGGTTACCAACCTTATCAATACCAGCGTTGCTCCGGCTCAGCGTCAGGCGATCGCCAAATCTTTCGCCCAGGCTTTGCAGTCATCCGTTAGCGACGATCAGGCCCATTAAGGGAAACGAACAACAGTTTATGGTGACGAATCGTCAGCGCTACCGTGAAAAAGTCTCCCAGATGGTTAGCTGGGGGCACTGGTTTGCCCTGTTCAACATTCTGTTGGCCATGGTACTTGGCTGCCGTTATCTGTTTGTGGCGGACTGGCCAACCACGCTGACCGGGCGTATTTACTCCTGGATGAGCGTTGTCGGTCACTTTAGTTTTCTGGTTTTCGCCACCTATCTGCTGATTCTGTTCCCCCTGACGTTTATCGTCATGTCGCAGCGCCTGATGCGGTTCTTATCCGCCATCCTTGCGACGGCGGGCATGACGTTATTGCTTATCGACAGCGAAGTCTTTACCCGTTTCCACCTCCATCTCAACCCTATCGTCTGGGAACTGGTGATTAACCCGGACCAGAACGAAACCGCGCGTGACTGGCAGCTGATGTTTATCAGCGTGCCGGTGATCCTGCTGATTGAGATGCTGTTCGCCACCTGGAGCTGGCAAAAGCTCCGCAGCCTGACGCGGCGTCGCCATTACGCGAAGCCCGTTGCGGCGCTCTTTTTTGTCTCATTTATTGGTTCGCACATCATGTATATCTGGGCCGATGCGAACTTCTATCGCCCTATTACCATGCAGCGCGCTAACCTGCCGCTCTCTTATCCGATGACGGCACGTCGTTTCCTTGAAAAACACGGTCTGCTGGATGCGCAGGAGTATCAGCGTCGTCTGGTTGAGCAAGGCAACCCTGAAGCGGTCACCGTTCAGTATCCGCTGAGCGATCTGCGTTACCGGGATATGGGCCGTGGTCAAAACGTACTGCTGATAACCGTCGATGGCCTGAACTACTCGCGTTACGAAAAGCAGATGCCTGCGCTCGCCGAGTTCGCTGATAAGAACGTGACGTTCACGCAGCATATGAGTTCCGGCAACTCAACCGATGCAGGTATTTTTGGCCTGTTCTACGGCATTTCGGCTGGTTACATGGACGGCGTGCTTTCGGCACGCGTTCCTGCGGCACTAATTACCGGACTTAACCAGCAGGGTTACCAGTTGGGGCTGTTCTCTTCGGATGGCTTTAACAGCTCGCTGTATCGCCAGGCGCTGTTGTCTGATTTCTCACTGCCTGCCGCGCAGAGTCAGTCTGATGAACAGACCGCTAATCAGTGGGTGAACTGGCTTCAGCGTTATGCTCAGGAAGATAACCGCTGGTTCTCCTGGGTTGCGTTTAACGGCACCACACTTGATGACAGCAACCAGAAAGGCTTTGCTCGCCGTTATAGCCGCGCAGCGGGTGACGTTGATGCACAAATTCGCCGGGTGCTGGACGCACTGCGTGAATCCGGCAAGCTGGATAACACCGTGGTCATTATTACAGCCGGCCGCGGCATCCCACTGGGTGATGAGTCGAAAAGCATGGTCTGGTCGCGCCCTAACCTGCATGTTCCGCTGGTCATCCACTGGCCGGGAACGCCGGCACAGCGCATCAATATGCTTACCGATCATAAAGACGTGATGACCACCCTGATGCAACGTCTGCTGCACGTAAGCACCCCGGCGAATGAGTACTCGCAAGGACAGGATCTGTTCAGCGCCACTCGCCGCCACAACTGGGTGACCGCTGCAGGGAATAATACGCTGGTGGTGACCACGCCGGAGCTGACGCTGGTGTTGAACAGTAACGGCAATTACCAGACGTATAATCTGCAAGGTGAAAAATTGCATGACCAGAAACCGCAGCTTAGCCTGCTTCTGCAAGTGCTGACGGATGAGAAACGGTTCATCGCTAACTGATTAATTATAAACCAGTTAGAGCCTGACTCCCTTGCATTCAAAAAGGAATCGAGTAGTATTCTTTTTACGCGTCGGCACGTAGCGCAGCCTGGTAGCGCACCGTCATGGGGTGTCGGGGGTCGGAGGTTCAAATCCTCTCGTGCCGACCAAAAACACCTGAAAACCAGCCATATGGCTGGTTTTTTTATTGCACGTCATCCGGCGTTTTCATCAGGTAGCAGAGTGTCAGCAGACAGATAACCGCTCCGGTATAAAACGTATATTCCGCGCCCCACGTTTCCCAGATAACCCCGGCCACTACGCTTGCAATCAATAACCCAACGCCGCTGACCATACTGAAAATACCGTACGCCGTGCCGCGCAGATCCGCTGGTGCGGTTTTCGCAATCATTGCCGCAAGCAGTCCCTGCGTCATTCCCATGTGCACGCCCCAGAGCGCGACGCCCAGGATGATACCAGTCCAGTGGGTTGTGAACGCCAGTACGATATCCGCAGCGATTAACACCACCAGCCCCCACTGCAACAGGCGGGTATGACTCATCGCATCGGATAACTTGCCAAACGGATAGGCAGAAAGGAAATAGAGCAGGTTCATGGCAACCATGACCAGCGGGATAAGGGCCAGCGGTACGCCCGACTGCTGCGCCCGAAGCACCAGAAAGGCTTCACTGAAACGCGCAAGGGTGAAGACGGCCCCTAATCCGATGACCCACCAGCAGCCTTTACCCAGTCGCTTAAGATTCTCTTTTTTTACCGGATTGCTACGTTTGTGCTCAACCGGCGTTTTGGGTTCATGCAGCCCAAAGAACAGCAGCGCAACCGCGAGCACACCGGGGATCACCGCAACCCAGAAAATAGCGCGGAAATCATCATTCCACAGCAGCATTAACCCTACGGCCAGCAACGGCCCGAGAAAAGCGCCGACCGTGTCCATTGACTGGCGCAGGCCAAACGCGGCACCACGCAGTTCAGGTGGCGTAACATCTGCGACCAGTGCATCTCGCGGTGCACCGCGAATCCCCTTCCCTACACGGTCGATTAATCGTGCGCCTAAGATCATGCCGGACGACGAGGCTATCGCAAACAACGGCTTACTTAACGCCCCCAGCCCATAACCCAGCACGGCTAACCCTTTTCTTTTTCCGATATAATCGCTGATCGCTCCGGAAAAGATTTTGATAAATAACGCGGTGGCTTCTGCCAGCCCTTCAATCAGGCCGATAAAAATCACGCTGGCACCAAGCGTGGTCACCATAAACAGCGGCAACAGGCTGTGGATAATCTCCGATGAGATATCCATCAACATACTGACACCACCCACAACCCAGACTCCCTTTGGGATCCGGCTAAGCGTTGCAAACCGGGATAGCATTAACGTCTCCTGTTTTCTGTAGAACAATCATAGCGTTCGCAACAGGTTAACCTGGAAATGAGAATAAATATCGTTAAAAGACATGACGGCATAAAAAAAGCCAACCCGCAGGCTGGCTTTAGTATAGCGAATGGCGGCTTAATGCTTTTCGCGGTCACCCAGGAAATAGATCCCCAACGGGATGGCGAGCAGAACGGTAAACACCAGGCTGTAAACGCAGATCATCGCTGATTGCAGCACATACATGCTGGTCGTCCACTCGGAAAGTGGGATGTTATACTGCTCGATAACACCGACAATGGTTGCCCGCCCGACGCCTGCGGCAGCAATCATAAACACAACGAGCAGTGCCAGTAAAAACTTCCGGCCTTCAGGTGTTTTCAGTTTTGCGCGAACCATGTCTCTCTTTCCTTTACAGATGAACAACATTATTTAGCGCTAACACTAACACGATCTCCCGTCCGACTCCATTCCAGAATTAACAACCACAAAAACTCTTAAAATGCAGTTTATTAATCCAAAACCAATGAAAATATAAGTAAATACATCCATTCATTCACCGGCATTATGCTAATCTGGACAGGATCGTTTTGACATAAAGGAATGACTGTGAAAAACGCACCTAAATTTGCCATTGCCCTCCTCGCCGCAGCGTGCGTCAGCACCAGCGCTTTTGCCAGTGAAACCTCAAAAGAGCAGCCTCTGGAAAAAGTCGCGCCTTATCCGCAAGCGGAAAAAGGCATGAAGCGTCAGGTGATCCAATTACCGGTTCAGCAGGATGAAGCGAATTTCAAAGTGGAACTGTTGATTGGACAGACGCTGGAAGTGGACTGCAACCAGCATCGCCTGGGCGGCCAGCTGGAAAGCAAAACCCTGGAAGGCTGGGGTTACGACTACTACGTCTTTGATAAAGTCACCTCTCCGGTATCGACCATGATGGCCTGCCCGGACGGTAAAAAAGAGAAGAAATTTGTGACCGCGTATCTGGGTGATAACAGTCTGCTGCGCTACAACAGCAAGCTGCCAATTGTGGTCTATACGCCTGAAAACATCGACGTGAAATATCGGGTGTGGAAGGCAGATGAAACTATCGGACAAGCGGTAGTACGTTGATAAAAAGCCGGGTAATCATTACCCGGCTTTTTATTTTACAGCGCGATATCCGCAACCGGTTTGTTTTCCGCCTGAGGCTTCAGCTCTGCCTTCGGTGCCGCTTCAGCTGCCTGTGGCTTAACATATTGCAGTTGCAGAACGTGACTGGTGTATTCCAGCTCTTGCTCCGTTGCTGCTACGTTGCCGTTCAGCTTAGTACCGTAAGACGGGATAATGGTTTTCAGTTTCGCCTGCCATTCCGGGCTGGCGACTTTATCTTTAAACACTTTTTCCATCAGGTGCAGCATAATTGGCGCAGCAGTAGACGCTCCCGGGGAAGCCCCCAGCAGGGCTGCGATGGAGCCATCTTTATCGCTCACCACTTCAGTACCCAGACGCAATACGCCGCCTTCTTTCGGATCACGCTTGATGATCTGCACGCGCTGACCCGCCTGCCACAGACGCCAGTCTTCTTTCTTCGCCTGCGGATAGTACTCTTTCAGCGCCGCGAAACGATCGTCGTCAGAGAGCATGACCTGGCTAATCAGGTATTTCACCAGATCGAAGTTATCCAGACCCACATCAACCATCGGTTTGAAGTTGGATGTAGTGGTCGCGCTCAGCAGATCGAACAGAGAACCGTTTTTCAGGAATTTAGTCGAGAAGGTCGCGAATGGCCCGAACAGCACGACGCGTTTACCGTCAAGAATGCGGGTATCGATGTGCGGAACGGACATCGGCGGCGCCCCTACAGAAGCCTGACCGTACACTTTCGCCAGATGACGGTTCACCACTTCCGGGTTATCCGACACCAGGAACTGCCCGCCAACCGGGAAGCCCGCATAGTCGTCAGCTTCCGGAATGCCTGACTCCTGAAGCAGTTTCAGCGCTGCACCGCCCGCGCCGATAAAGACAAACTTCGCTTTAATCACATGTTCAGCGTCGTTGTTTTTCAGATCGGCAACCGTCACGCTCCAGCTGTTATCCGCGTTACGCTTGAAGCCGCGCACTTCGGTGCTCAGTTGCAGGTTGAAGTTCTCTTTTTTCTTCAGAGAGCCCACCAGCTGACGGGTAATTTCGCCGTAGTTGACGTCCGTACCGATTTCAGTGCGGGTTGCTGCTACTTTCTGGTTTGGATCACGGCCTTCCATGACCAGCGGAGCCCACTCTTTAATCTGCGCGTGGTCTTCTGAATACTTCATGCCGCGGAACAGCGTGCTCTGCTGTAAAGCCGCGTAACGCGCGCGCAGGAAGTTGACGTTCTGATCGCCCCACACAAAGCTCATGTGCGGTACGGTATTGATGAAGGAGTGCGGATCGTGCATCACGCCGCTGTTCACCTGGTGTGACCAGAACTGACGGGAGATCTGGAAAGCTTCGTTGATCTCTACCGCCTTCTCGATACTAATGGAACCGTCCTTTTTCTGCGGCGTGTAGTTCAGTTCCATGAGTGCCGAGTGCCCGGTCCCGGCGTTGTTCCAGCCGTTAGAGCTCTCCTGAGCCACGCCATCAAGACGTTCGACCATGGTCATCGACCAGTCTGGCTGTAATTCTTGCAGATAGGTTCCCAGCGTGGCACTCATGATGCCACCACCAATTAAAAGGACGTCCGTTTCCTGCTCTTTTGGCGCGGCGGCATTCGCCACCATTGAGACAGCATTCAGTCCCATAGCCACAGAGAAGAGCATGGCAGTCATTTTTTTCATAATTTATGCCTTAGAGTAATAGTGCTTTATGCGTGGAAATTGCAGGTGAAAAAAGCTGCGGGGGGAACGGTAACAACTTTTAAATATTGTTTAAAGGTTACGAAATTATTGTAATTGTGAAATTTAATGATGGATTGTTTGTAGGGGATTGGGGGTTCGACTGGCAACGCGCTTTTTTTCTGGCTACTATGCTGCACTTTGTGATCGCGCGCACGGAAGCCTGCCCTAACCTGCGAACTGTTATGTCATTACCACACTCTTCTTTGCCCGATGAGGGCCGTATTGCTGTTGTACTGCGCTCCCCGTCGCTCTTCATCCGTGAAACACTGGCCGGGGTGATTACCGCGCTGGCACTGATCCCTGAAGTTATCTCCTTCTCAGTGGTTGCGGGTGTGGATCCCAAAGTCAGCCTGATTGCCTCTGTAGTGCTTTGTCTTGCCCTCTCGGTTCTCGGCGGTCGCCCTGCTATGGTAACGGCCGCAGCGGGCTCTGTGGCGCTGGTCATCGGCCCGATGGTGCATCAGCACGGCGTGCAGTACATTTTGCCGGCGGTGATTATGGCGGGAGCGATCCAGATCCTGTTTGGCGTGCTCGGGATGGCGCGGTTGATGCGTTTTATTCCGCAGTCGGTGATGACCGGCTTCGTTAACGCCCTTGGGATTTTGATTTTCTTTGCCCAGGTGCCCCATTTCTGGAGCAGAAGCCCGCTGATTGTTGGCCTGTTCGTGCTGACGCTGCTGATTGTGTTGTGGGTTCCGCGCTATATAAAAAGCATTCCCTCTCCGCTGATTGCCATTGTGGTCTTAACCCTGTTCACGGTAACCACCGGGCAAATCCTGCCGACCGTGGGTGATGAAGGCTCAATGAGTGGTGGTCTTCCCGGGCTGACTCAGCTGCTTGTCCCCCTGAATCTGGAAACCCTGAGCATTATCTGGCCCTGTGCGTTAAGTATCGCGTTTGTCGGCCTGCTGGAATCATTGCTGACGGCAAAACTGGTGGATGAACTGACGGTTACACCATCGGGCAAGCGCCGCGAAAGCATTGGCCTGGGCATCGGTAATATCATGGCCGGTCTTTACGGGGGCATTGCCGGTTGCGCCATGATCGGGCAAACCATCGTCAACGTGGAAATGGGTAAAGGCCGTAGCCGCATTTCGACCCTTGCCGCAGGCGTTGTGTTGCTGGTGCTGGTCACCGCGCTGAGCGAAGTGATGGCTAAAATCCCGATGGCCGTTCTGGCCGGGATTATGGCGATTGTCGCCATCAAAACCTTCAGCTGGCACAGCATTCAGCCCGCAACGGTGAAAGGTGCGCCCATCGCTGAAACGGTAGTGATGCTGGTCACCGTAGCCGCGACGGTATCGACCGGTAATCTGGCGATTGGCGTCCTCGGCGGGATTATTGTGATGGCGCTCCTCCCTGCGCGTATTAAGCGCAGGCACGAACTTACATCAGAAAAATCGTCGCCAGCCCAAGAAAAATAAAGAAACCGCCGGTATCGGTGATGGCGGTGATCATGACGCTCGACCCCACCGCGGGGTCGCGCCCAAGACGGGTCATCGTCATAGGGATAATCACGCCCATCATGGCGGCCATCAGCAGGTTAAGCACCATCGCCAGCATCATCACACCGCCCAACGCCATATCGCTGTACAACCACCATGTTATCCCGCCCATGATACCGCCCCACACCAGGCCGTTAATCAGCGCCACCCCCATTTCCCTGAAGATGAGAAACGCAAAGTTGCCGGGCTGAATGTTTTCCAGCGCCAGGGCACGAACAATCATGGTAATGGTCTGGTTTCCGGTGTTTCCGCCAATCCCGGCGACAATAGGCATCAGAGAGGCCAGCGCCACCAGTTGCGAAATCGTGTGTTCAAAGCCGTCAATCACGCGGGAGGCGATAAACGCAGTACAGAGGTTAATGGCAAGCCATGCCCAGCGGGTTTTAACCGCCTTACCTACCGAGGCATGTACGTCATCTTCCGCACTCAGACCCCCGAGGGCGCGCAGGTCGTTATCGGTTTCTTCGTAAACCACGTCAACAATCTCATCGATGGTCAGACGCCCCATCAGTTTACCCACGGAATCCACCACCGCCGCACTGACCAGGTCGTCACGTTCGAAGGTTCGCGCCGCTTTTTCGGCGTCATCTTCAGGTGAGAAGACCATAGGCTCAGTTTCCATCACCTCACTCACCCGTCGCTGCGCACTGTTCAGCAGAATGGTTTTCAGCTCGAGTTCACCCAACAACGTTTTATCGCGCGAGGTCACAAACAGCTTATCGGTGTTGTCGGGCATCTTGCCCAGACGGCGCAGATAGCGCTGCACCGCCCCAAGCGTCACGTCCGGGCGTACCGTGATGACGCCAAACTCCATAATCGCGCCGACGCTGTTTTTCTCGTAATGCATCACCTGGCGTACGCGGGCACGTTCATCGGCTGGCAGTGACGCCAGCAGGCGACCGGTCAGGTTTCGCGGCAGGTGCTGAACAAGGTAAATCTGCTCGTCGATATCCAGGGTCTGCACGGCATCGAGGATATCCCGGTCACTCATCTCATCAATGAGGTCATCCCAGACGTTTTCGGAGGCTTCCAGCAATACCTGACCACGTTCGTGATCTTCAACCAGGCGCCACAGGGCGTGACGCTCTTCGGAGGGGAGTGCTTCAAGGGTATCCGCCAGGTCGGGCGGCGGAAGATGAGCAACCAGCGCACCTACCTCAGCAATATCGTCGGATAAGGTGCCGACATCATATTGCTCAGCCAGGGTCAGTTTGCCTAATAACGCTGAAGTGACCGCTTTATCGGTCGTGAGAAGCCAGATGAGACGCGCACGCTCCTGGTCGCGCAGCCTTGCGCTGTTTTTGTTTATTACCGACATCAATCATTAATCCATGAAATGAGATGACATCAAGCATAGCGCGGGGATATGTAAATAAGAATAAACAACGGGACAAGGTGGGCAAAAAAGCAGCGAGGAAATATAAAAAACAGGCCGGGTAAGGCGGAGCCGCCACCCGGCACACAAACTCTTACGCCGTACGCGCCACCGCATCACGGGACGCGGCATCGCGCTCTTCACCGATCAGCTCACTCAGCTGTCCATCCCGCATCTCCAGCAGACGATCGGCGTGAATGAAGTAGTGATCGTCATGGCTGATAGCAAAGATGGTTTTGCCCATCTCCTGCATCAACGGCAACAGCACCTGATAAAACTCGCGGCGGAAATGCGGATCCTGATCGGCGGCCCACTCATCCAGCAGGATAATGTCACGCTCTTCCGCCAGCGCCAGCAGCAGCGCAACGCGTTTTTTCTGCCCTTTGGACAGCTTGAGGTTCAGGATCTTGCCCTCTTTCAGCTCCAGCTTATGCGACATTTGCAGATGCGAAAGCCACTTCTCTACCAGCGCCGGATCCGCCAGTTGCCCCTCTGGCCCCAGCAGTTGCTCAAATAGCCAGACATCGGTGAACACCGCTGAAAACAGCTTGCGATAGTCCTCCGGTTTCTCTGCGTTCAGCGCCTTGCCATCCAGCAGGATCTCGCCAGATTGCGGCTGGTAAAGCCCCGTGAGCAGCATTGCCAGCGTGGATTTCCCGCTGCCGTTACCGCCAATCAGGAACAGCATCTCACCCCGGTGAATGGTGAGATTAACCGGGCCAACAGAAAATGCATTGTCCTGGTAGCGGAACGTCACATTACGCAGTTCCAGCGTTTTCCAGTCCGGGAACGCCTGTGGACGCGGGAACTCGGCCTTAAACGGCGCGAGGTCGAATTTCTTCAGTTTGTTGAAGGCCACCTGGGCGCTGAGCAGCGTCGGCAGTGCCCCTACGGCAGAAAGCAATGGCGTGCGTAAAAACAGCAGCGTCAGCGAGTAGGTCGCCGCCACATTGGTGTCAGCCCATCCCAGGCTGTTTGCCATCCAGAACACCAGACCAATGGCACCCAGCATCATGATGTTTGACCAGTTCACCGCGCTCAGGTGGAAGGTATCCGCCCGGATAATATGATGACGATACTCGCGGGCATCAGGGATATAGAGGTGATTAAAGATATGCTCGGCACGCTCGCGGTTCAGCGTCAGCTCTTTGCGCCCTTCCAGCACCGTCTGATAATCGTTATAGAGCTTATCTTCCGTTTCACGCAGCACCGCCATGTGCTTATAAACGCGCGCCACCAGCAGATAGCCGCCCCAGATGGTGACCACAATCCAAAGCGCAGTCACCGCCAGCATTTTGGTTGAGAGCCAGGCAAGATAAGCCGCCGAGCCAAAAGTCAAAATAATCCCCTGCACCAGCTCCGGCAGACGCACGAACGCGATGGTGATAGCACGCACATCGCTGGTCAGCCCCGCCAGCAGAGAAGCACTGCCGAGCTGCTCGACGCGCTCTACCTGAGTGTCCAGAATTCGCTTGATAAACTCGCTACGCAGGCGATAAACAAAGTGGTGGCCAAGCGTGGTTAACGCCAGCTGGGAGCCTAACGTCACGGCCATCAACAGCAACAGCAAGCCCAGAAACTCTGGCAGCACCGACAAAGATGTGTCGACCATTTCGATCAGTCGAACATTGATGAACGCGATCAGGCCAATACCTAACGCCGCGCTGGCCAGGCTTAATGCCATCACCGCCATAAAAGGCCAGCGGTACTGACGCCAGACAAGAAGAAGTAGTTGCATACGGAGCAATCCAGGCAATAAAAATCAGCCAGCAGTGTAAACTGCCCTGCGCGCACATCAAGAATAATTCTTATTTTTATTCGCTATACGCTGCCTGACGGAAGGTCAGGTTATAGCGGAACGCTTGCGCCTGCGGATGAAAACCCGGTTTCAGCTGCTGAATACCGTGGTAGTAGAGCCGTGATTCCCCACCCCACACCACCACGTCGCCGTGCTCCAGCATCACGCGTTTCAGCGGGTCGTTACGCCGCAGCCCGCCAAACTGAAAGACTGCCGGCAGCCCTAAAGAGACCGAGACAATGGGCGCCCGTAAATCCGGCTCATCTTTATCCTGATGCAACGAGAGTTTCGCGCCGACGGCGTAGCGGTTAATCAGGCAGGCATCCGGGGTAAAATCGGCATAACCCGCAGTCACGGCAGCATCGTGACACAACGCCTGAAACGCATCGGGCATGGCGGGCCACGGGTTACCCGTTATGGGGTCCACCGGGGCATACAGATAGCCGCGATCGTCCGTCGTCCAGCCTAACCTGCCGCAGTTAGTCATCGCCACTGACATGGTATAGCCGCCCGGCGTCACCATATGGCGAAACGGCGAGCGTGCCGCGACGGCGTTTATACCGTCAAACAGCGCCGCCGCGCGGGAGAGCGCAAAACGGCGCAGGATCACCGCGCCCGGCGCCAGCGGCTCTTGCCAGGGTTCAGCCCCGGCGAACAGATCGAGCATTATCCCTCCCGGTTTTTCGCTTCACGTTGTAGCAACAGCGCCTTGCGCGCAGTGCCCCAGCGGTAGCCTGAAAGTGCGCCATCGTTACGCACCACCCGATGACAGGGGATAACGATCGCCAGCTTATTGGCAGCACATGCTCCGGCAACGGCGCGCACGGCGGCGGGTTTCCCGATGATTTTCGCCACCTGCTGATAGCTTGCCGTTTCCCCGCAGGGGATGGCGCGCAACGCCTGCCAGACCTGCTGCTGGAAAGCCGTGCCGCGAATATCCAGCGGTAACGTTAAAGGGGTATTTTGGTTGTCGAGGCTTTCGATAACCTGGCTAACCCGCAGCGCAAAAGCGCCGTCCGCAGTCTCGGGCCGGGCATGGGGAAACAGTGAATGCAGCTCATCCGTTAACATCGCGTCGTCGTCACCCAGCAAAATAGCGCAGATCCCCCGCTCGCTCTCTGCCACCAGGCAGCGACCGAAGGTGCAGTTGCTTAGCGCGTAATGCACCGCAACGTCACCTTTACGGTACTGTTTTGCCGTCATACCCAACGCGCTATCGGCTTTACGATAATAACTGCTGCTGTCAGGAAAACCTGCGGCCAGCACGGCATCGGTAATTTTATCGCCCTGTGCCAGCGCACTGCGCAGACGGCGGTCGCGCGCGGCCTGCTGCCAGGCTTTGGGCGTCATGCCGGTGATGGATTTAAACAGACGATGGAAATGGAATGGACTCATCGCTACCTGCTGCGCAAGCAATTCGAGGGTAATGGACGAGTCCTGTTCCAGCAGACGGCAGGCCTGTTCGACTTTTGCCAGTTTCTGCTCCTGCGGGTCGCGTTTATCCGGCATACAGCGCTTACAGGGGCGAAAGCCATCCTGCCCGGCATGTTGCGCATCAGGATAAAATCGAACATTTTTTCGCAGCGCGTGGCGAGCCCGGCAGGACGGGCGGCAAAAGATGCCGGTCGTTTGCACGGCAAAGACAAACTGATTATCAGCGCGCGGATCGCGGGCGAGCACGGCCTGCCAGCGATCCTCATCGGTTTTAAAGGTCAGGTTTTTCATCATCGGCTCCTCTTACAAGCATACTCATACCTTGCCTGAGCGCCACCGGACAAAAACCCGCAACCTTGCTTTTTAATTTTTTTCGCTCACGAGGAAGCTTTCAAACTGCGGGGAGCTCCAGGTTTTAAACCCATCGCCCTCTTTGGTTATCATGTACACCGCAAGGCCTTCCTGACGAACCACCTCTTTAGCCTTTTCCGGGCCAAGAACCATTAACCCGGTGTCCCAGGCATCGGCTTCCAGGGCGGTCGGGGCGATCACCGTCACGGACACCAGATTGTGCTCGATCGGACGACCTGTTTGCGGATCGATAACATGTGAAATACGTTTGCCGTCCAGCTCGTAATAGTTACGGTAGCTGCCGGACGTACTGATCCCGTGGCCGTTGATATCCACAATCGCCTGCACGGCGTTTTGCTGATCGGTCGGTTTTTGAATGGCCACGCGCCACGCTTTGCCAGTCGCATTCATTCCCCGGCTGACTAAGGCGCCGCCGACAGAGACCAGATAACGCGAAATCCCTTCCTGGGTCATCAGTGCGGCCAGGTGATCGGCGGCATAGCCCTCTCCTACCGTTGAGAGATCGACAAACAAGTCAGGAATGTCTTTTTGCAGATACTGCTGCCCGTACTGATGAATCACCGTCAAATGCTGCAAACCTGTACGGGCGCGCGCATCATCAATAGCCGCCTGATCGGGTGTCGTCACCGGCTGTTTATTCGGACCAAATCCCCACAGATTAACCAGCGGTCCGACTGTCACATCCATAGCGCCGTTTGTTTTGTAACCCACGCGCATCGCCTCGGTCACGATATCAGCCATGGCTTCACTTACCGGCCAGAGCGAGGTGCTTTTCGACAGATTAAAGCGCATCAGCGCGGAGTCGTTTTTGTATGTGGAAAGCAGCTGATCGTCGGCATCCAGCTGTGCCTGAATTTTTCCACGCAGATCGTCGGCACGTGCACTGTCGAGGTGCATCACGCTGACACGCCAGAAGGTGCCCATCGTTTTGCCTTCAAGGACCGTTGCCGCAGGGGTGTCTTTTTGGGCCACCGGGGGGGTGGAAGAGTCACATGCTGTCAGGAAAAAAAGGGTAGCCAGAAAGCTGGCGCGTAAAAAAGTCATGTCCATTCATTATTATCCTCATGCCAGGCCGGCAAGAGTACACCAAAACGGGGCATTTGTAAGACCCCAAAAAATGTATGAAAAAAGGGGCCAGATGGCCCCTTTGTAATACTGAGAAGCGATTAGAACTGGTAAACCAGACCCAGCGCTACGATGTCATCAGTACCGATACCAGCCTGTTTGGTGAAGTTGTTGTCATCCAGCAGGTTGATTTTGTAGTCCACGTAGGTAGACATGTTTTTGTTGAAGTAGTAAGTCGCACCAACATCAACATATTTCAGCAGATCTTGATCGCCGTAACCTTCGATGTCCTTACCTTTAGACTGGAGGTAAGCCACGGAAGGACGCAGGCCGAAGTCGAACTGGTACTGAGCAACCACTTCGAAGTTCTGCGCTTTGTTAGCAAAGCCATAAATGTCGCTGCTGCTCTGAGAGTTACCAAAACGGGTTGCGTTATAGGTCTGAGAGTACTGCGCGGCCAGATAGATGTTGTTCGCATCATATTTCAGACCACCAGAGTAGACTTCAGCGTGATCGCCGTTGCCCAGTGCTGCGGTGTTGTTCTGATCGTAAGTACGTTTGGAAGAAGACATTGCACCACCGATGCTGAAGCCTTCACCCAGGTTGTAGGTCAGGGACGCGCCGTAACCGTCACCGTTCTGTTTCAGGGTGCTACGACCGGTGTTGTTCTCGCCGTCTACGCTGCCGTTTTTGCCCTGATATTGCAGTGCAAAGTTCAGGCCATCGACCAGACCGAAGAAGTCCTGGTTACGGTAGGTTGCTACGCCGTTAGCACGGGATTGCAGGAAGTTATCTGCACCGTAGGTGTCGCCGCCGAATTCTGGCAGAACGTCAGTCCAGGAGGTCACGTCGTAGATAACGCCGTAGTTACGACCGTAATCGAAAGAACCCGCATCAGCGAATTTCAGACCTGCGAATGCAACACGCGTCCAGGACTGGTTGTCGCTTTCAGAGGTGTTACCCTGAATCTGGTATTCCCATTGGCCGTAACCGGTCAGTTGATCGTTAACCTGAGTTTCGCCTTTGAAGCCGATACGCATGTAGGTCTGGTCGCCGTCGTTACCTTTGTCGTCGGAGAAATAGTGCAGACCGTCGACTTTACCGTACAGATCTAATTTGTTGCCGTCTTTGTTATAAATTTCAGCCGCATTTGCTGCGCCTGCTACCAGCAGTGCTGGTACCAGGAGGGACAGTACTTTAACTTTCATGTTATTAACCCTCTGTTATATGCCTTATTATTACCACTGCTTACTGATTAACCCTCTTAACCAGTCGGCAATTTCATTCTCCTTAAAATTACAGAATAATCCAACGGGAATATGATACGAAAACTTTGAAGATGTTTCATTTTTCACCCAAGATGTTTCATTTTGTAAATTAAGGGGAACTTTTACAAAGCACGAAGAGCTTAAAAATATAGCACGTATAATCAAACGAAAAACTTCACCATGTAAAATCAAGATGTTACATTGAAAAATGTTACAGCACTGAATGACAAAACAAAAACCAGCAAAATCACTAAAATAACTCTCGCTATCATCATTAACTTTATTTATTACCGTCATTCAGTTTTGAATGTCTGTTTATCCCTAATTGAACCGGATGCCGAGCATTCGGTTTTTTTTTACCTTTCTTTACGTAATTATATTTTCGTTGTGCTACCGACCGGAAATCATAACGACTATTAATTAAATTCAGCCGAAATCATCTCCCCGTATTCGCGATTGCTGAAAAGCATAATTTCTTGTTAATTCGTGCTATTTCCTGAACTTCGTCGTTCCTTATTTGTACAAACACTCGCAAGCTGTACACCTTTAACGCAATGTGGTGCAGGGATAATCGCCACGGAAAAAGTCATCTATTCACAGGCTACGGCGCTGGAAATTCAGTTATTACCCTTTATACTGCCCTATCCCCTTAAAGCGCGGCCATCACGGGTTAACATATCAATGAGTCAGTCTGAAACCACCGCCCCGAGCAAATTCTCCCTTCTTCCCGGGAGCATCACCCGTTTCTTTCTTCTGTTGATCGTCGTGCTGTTAGTCACGATGGGGGTGATGGTTCAGAGTGCGGTTAATGCCTGGCTGAAGGATAAAAGCTATCAGATAGTGGATATCACCCATGCGGTGCATAAGCGCATCGATACATGGCGTTACGCCACCTGGCAGATTTACGACAATATTGCCGCTGCGCCTGCAACGTCATCCGGGGAAGGGTTACAGGAAACGCGCCTGAAGCAGGACGTTTACTACCTGGAAAAACCGCAGCGTAAAACAGAAGCGCTCATTTTCGGCTCGCACGACAGCGCAACGCTTGAGATGACCCAGCGCATCTCCTCGTACCTTGATACCCTTTGGGGTGCAGAAACAGTGCCATGGTCGATGTATTATCTGAATGGTCAGGACAACAGTATGATCCTGATTTCGACCTTACCGCTCAAAGATCTCTCCTCCGGGTTTAAAGAAACCGCGGTGGGCAGCATTGTGGATTCCCGTCGTGCGGAAATGCTGCAACAGGCTAACGCACTTGATGAACGCGAGAGTTTCTCTTCATTACGCCGCCTTGCCTGGCAGAACGGTCACTACTTTACGCTTCGTACCACCTTCAATCAGCCAGGCCACCTGGCAACCGTGGTGGCATTTGATCTGCCGATCAACGACTTGATCCCACCGGATATGCCGCTGGACAGCTTCCGTCTGGATCCCGATAACAACACGCAAAACATGCGCACGCCGCCGGATAAAGAAGGTGCTGAAAGTGTCGCTATCTCTTTTAACGGCTCGAAGATAGAGATAGCCTCCTCGCTGAACTCGACCGGGATGCGCCTGGTGTGGCAAGTGCCGTTTGGCACCCTGCTGCTCGATACGCTGCAAAACATTTTATTGCCGCTGCTGCTGAACATTGGTCTGCTGGCGCTGGCGCTGTTTGGTTACAGCACTTTCCGTTTCCAGCCTGGGCGTCAGAGCGAAGCCGCGTCTGCCCCGGCGGGAACCAGTAATGAACTGCGCGTATTGCGGGCGTTGAACGAAGAGATTATTTCCGTTCTGCCGCTTGGGGTGCTGGTTCACGATCAAGAGGCGAACCGCACGGTGATGAGCAATAAGATTGCCGATCATCTGCTGCCGCATCTTAATCTGCAAAACATCACCACCATGGCAGATCAGCACCAGGGCGTGATTCAGGCCACCATCAATAATGAACTGTATGAAATCCGCCAGTTCCGCAGCCAGGTCGCTTCCCGCACGCAAATTTTTATTATCCGCGACCAGGATCGTGAAGTGCTGGTCAACAAGAAGCTCAAACAGGCGCAGCGACTTTACGAGAAAAACCAGCAGGGTCGTGCGGCATTTATGCAGAATATTGGCGAGGCCTTTAAACGCCCATTGAAATCCCTCGCGAGCGGTGTTGCCAGCATCAACACGCCTGAAGGCCATCAGATAGCCAGCCAGGCGGATTCACTGGTTCGCCTGGTGGATGAAATTCAGCTGGCGAATATGCTGGAAAATGACAACTGGAAAGGAAGCTCCACCCTCTTCTCTATTCAGGATTTGATCGACGAAGTGGTGCCTGAGGTGTTGCCGGTCATTAAACGCAAAGGGCTACAACTGCTGATCAACAACCACTTGCCAGCCAATGACGAACGCCACGGCGATCGGGAAGCGCTGCGCCGTATTCTGCTGATGCTGATTCAGTATTCCGTGACCACCACCCAGATTGGCAAAGTGACGCTGGAGGTCAGCACCGACGAATCGGCTGACGATCGTCTTACGTTCCGTATTCTGGATACCGGAGAAGGCGTCACCACGAGTGAAATCGATAACCTGCACTTCCCATTCCTGAACGATACCCAGAGCGATCGCTACGGCAAAGCCAATGCCCTGACCTTCTGGTTGTGCGATCAGCTGGCACGCAAACTTGGCGGGCACCTGAATATCAAAGCCCGCGAGTCGCTCGGCACCCGCTATTCTCTGCACGTGAAAATGGCGGCAAATCCGCAAGAAGAAGATGAAGAACGCCTGCTGGATGAAGTGACGGTGATGGTAGATGTGACCTCAAATGAGATCCGCAATATCGTGGTTCGTCAGTTAGAAAACTGGGGAGCGGAGTGCATCACGCCTGATGAAAGGCTCACGAGTCAAGAATTTGATCTGTTTTTAACAGATAATCCGTCTAATCTTACAGCCTCCGGCTTGCTTTTAAGCGATGATGAGCCAGGCGTGCGAAAAATCGGCCCAGGCCAGATGCGCGTCAACTTTAATATGAGCAATGCTATGCAGGAAGCTGTACTACAACTAATAGAAGAACAGCTGGCGCAAGAAGAGATCCTGGAGTCCCCTTTGGGCGGCGACGAAAATGCCGAACTCCATGCCAGTGGCTACTATTCACTCTTTGTTGATACAGTACCAGATGATGTTAAGCGGTTGTATACTGAGTCCGCTGCAAATGATTTTGCAGCGCTGGCGCAGACAGCACACCGGCTTAAAGGGGTGTTTGCCATGCTTAATCTGGTTCCCGGCAAGCAGTTATGTGAAACGCTGGAACATCTAATTCGTGAGAAAGATGCCTCTGGCATTGAAAAATATATCAGCGACATTGACGCCTACGTCAAAAGCTTGCTGTAGCAAGGTAGCCTAATACATGAACAATATGAACGTAATTATTGCCGATGACCATCCGATTGTACTGTTCGGTATTCGCAAATCACTTGAACAGATCGAGTGGGTGAATGTAGTCGGTGAATTTGAAGACTCCACAGCACTGATCAATAACCTCCCAAAGCTTGATGCACACGTGCTCATTACCGATCTCTCCATGCCGGGCGATAAATACGGTGATGGGATCACGCTCATCAAATACATTAAACGCCACTTCCCGGATATCTCGATTATCGTTCTGACCATGAACAACAACCCGGCGATTTTAAGCGCCGTGCTGGATCTGGATATCGAAGGGATTGTGCTGAAACAAGGCGCGCCGACCGACCTGCCTAAAGCGCTGGCCGCGTTGCAGAAAGGCAAGAAATTCACCCCTGAAAGCGTTTCCCGTCTGCTGGAGAAAATCAGCGCGGGTGGCTACGGTGACAAACGTCTGTCGCCAAAAGAGAGTGAAGTTCTGCGCCTGTTCGCCGAAGGTTTCCTGGTGACCGAGATTGCCAAGAAGCTGAACCGCAGTATTAAAACCATCAGTAGCCAGAAGAAATCAGCGATGATGAAACTGGGTGTTGATAACGATATTGCACTGCTGAACTATCTTTCCTCCGTTACGCTGAGCGCGACGGACAAGGATTGATCCTCACTGTAAATGCCGGGTGGCGCTCTCGCTAACCCGGCCTACAGACCCCGCAGGCCCGCGCAAGCGCAGCGCCGCCGGGCAAATAAAAAAGGCCCTTACGGGCCTTTTTTATATCCGGGTTTTTCTTACCCGCTCGGCATAAATTGACAGCGTCTGCCTGAGCACGTCCAGCGTCACCGGTTTCGACAGGCAGCTGTCCATGCCGGATTCCAGACAGCGCTGCTTCTCTTCCGCCAGCGCGTTTGCCGTCACCCCTACCACCGGCAGCGTCAGGCCAAGCTGGCGAATACGCTGCGTCAGGCGATAACCGTCCATGTTCGGCATGTTGACGTCACTCAGCACGATATCGATGTGGTTTTTACTCAGGACATTCAGGGCGTCCACGCCGTCATTGGCGGTTTTACACTGGTAACCCAGCGAGCCCAGCTGGTCAGCCAGCAGGCGGCGGTTAATAGGGTGATCGTCCACCACCAGAATCATCATATCGTCGTTCTCAGACGCCAGAGATTCCGGTGACGGCAGCGCCGCAGCGCCTTCGCTGTCTTCCAGCTGGACACTGTATATGCGCGCCAGCAGCCCCAGAATTTCATGCGGCGTGGCGACACTGTGGATCCATTCTCCCGGCGCGCGTTCAAGCGGGATGCCGATATGACGACGGCAGAACGTGACCACGCCCCTCCCCGTCCAGGCCTGCTCCAGCTCGTCATCGGTGACCAGCATATCGTCAGCGTCCGGCGTTTGCCCCTCATAACGCGACACCCGCATCCCGCTGTTGCTCAGCAACGAGACAAGGAAATCATGCAGCGAGGCGTTGTGAACCGCCAGCCAGCAGCGTTTGCCGTTCAGCCCGTCCAGCGTGGATTTCACCGGATACTGTGCCGAATAGAGCGGAATACGAATGGTGAACTGACTCCCCATACCCGGCTCAGTGTCGACGGAGATATCGCCGTCCATCATGCTGATCAGTTTTTCACAAATCGCCAGCCCCAGCCCTGTGCCCTGGAAATTACGCTGTACACCGGTGCCGACCTGGAAGAACGGGTCAAACAGGCGAACCACTTCCTTCGCCGGGATCCCCACGCCCGTATCGCGCACGCGGATGCTCAGGTAATCCCCTGCCCGGCTGACGTGCAGCACAATGCACCCGATGTCGGTAAACTTAATGGCATTGCTCAGCAGGTTAGAAATCACCTGTTGCAAACGCATCGGGTCGCCCTGTAGCGTCAGCGGCACATCCGGTTCGATAAAGCAGTAAAGCCCAAGCTGTTTGCGCACCACCAGCGGCATATAGTTGGCGCTGATGTGGTTCATCACTTCACGCGGGGAGAACTCGCGCGGCTCAATTTTCAGCTGCTCAGACTCAATTTTAGAGAAGTCGAGGATATCGCTGATGATTTTCAGCAGCAGACTCGACGAGTTGTTCATCGCCGTCACCAGGCGCTCAACGCCGTTTGGCAGCTCTTTGGTTTGCAGAAGATCGAGGTTACCGATGATCCCGTACAGCGGGGTACGCAGCTCGTGGCTGACTGTCGCAAGGAACATGGATTTCGACTGGCTGGCCTGCTCTGCCGCCTGGGCCATTTCCTGCAGCGACTCTTCCATTTTCACGCGGGCAGAGACATCCACCAGCACACAAATCGCCACGTTTTCATTGCGATAACGGGAATGGACGAAACTGATTTGCAGGTTGGTATGGGTGCTGGTCAGCACATCCACAAAGTTAACCTGCTGCCCGCAGATAATCTGCGTCAGCCGCTGCCTGTCTTCATGCGTCAGCATGTTCAGGTAGTTATGCGCCAGCTCGTTACTGAGGATGTTCGTTCCATCCTGGGTGCGCAGAATACAGATGCCCACCGGAGCGGAAGCAACAATCTTACGGTTAAATTGCTCGTGCTCTTCCAGCCTTTGCGCGTCATTTTCCGCCGGGATAAAGATTTTCCGCTCGTACATTCGCGCCAGCGTAAACAGCGCAATCCCGACCAGCACATTAAGAATGATAGCGTTAAGGATAAGGATGCGGATCCGCTCAAGCACCATATCGACCGGCACGGAGTAAACAATGCTGAGCGAAGACGGCGGTAAACTTTTCTTCAGCACCAGCTCACGGAAACCGGACGTGTAGCCAAACCATGAACGTTCCTGCATCCAGTGGTAATCGACTTTTAAACGATTTTCCGGCCCGGTCAGGGAAATCAGGGTGTGACCATTTTCATCCAGAACGGTCACGCCCATCGGCAGGCTGCCTGGGGTGAAGAAGTTCTCCATACGAATGGTTTGTTCAATACCCAGCAGGGCCTGTAAGCGATTCCCCAGATAAACCGGCGTCAGGGCATAGAAATAACCCACTCCCATACGCGGGCCCTGGCTTATCCAGAAAAGATTGTTGCCGCGCTCGTCCTGCGGCGCATTACGGTACTTCACGATCCGCTCATGCAGGCTTTTCAGGGCGTCATCACGTTCAACCGGAACATCCCGCAGGCCGAAATCAGCCATGCACAGGTTATCGCTGCCTATCAGGAACACGCGATTAAGATCGTAGGCGGCGGAAAAATTATCGCGCCAGTAGCGCATAAACCAGGCCAGTGATTCCAGTGAACCCCGCCAGGTGCTGCCCATTGCAGAGCAGTCAGAGTCCGGAAACAACGGTTCGAAGTCCGGCACTTCCGTTTTGTCATTACGCCCGCGCGTGGCAAGCACCCCGTTTTCCGCCGTCAGGCGATTTTCAGCGATGTACTTCAGCTCTTTCATCACATCCGAGGTGCGCTGAATATAACGCTGGGCCTGATCGGAACTGAGATTGAACTCCTGGCGGATCTCAGATTCTTTCTGGTGTAGCGCGTTAACGATGTAAAACACCGAGAACAGTGCCACCAGCAACCAAAGCAATAGCGCCAACGCCCGAAACAGATAGCGAGAAACTTTTAGCGTGGTACGAAAGGAAACGAGGTATTTCAAGGGGGCGAGGCTCCGCCGTCGGGGTCAAAAAGAATGTGGTTTAAGGTAGCGGTAAACGCGCCTTGTCGCAACGTTCACTTGTCTGCATCTGAAAAAGAAAAGGGCCGGAATCCGGCCCTTTTTGCATCAGAAGACATTACTCGTCAGCGTCATCCGCTGCATCATCGTCGGTGTCGGCTTCTGGCGCGATTTCATCGTCGCCTTCTGCTGCGCTTCCGTCGATAGAGTCGAGCTCTTCGTCATCCACTGGCTCTGCCACACGTTGCAGACCCACTACGTTTTCATCTTCCGCCGTACGGATGAGGATAACGCCCTGGGTGTTACGGCCAACCACGCTGATCTCGGAAACACGGGTACGCACCAGCGTACCAGCATCGGTGATCATCATGATCTGGTCGGTATCATCTACCTGAACCGCGCCCACAACGGAACCATTGCGCTCGGTCACTTTGATAGAGATAACGCCCTGCGTGCCACGAGACTTGGTCGGATATTCCGTTTCCGCGGTACGTTTACCGTAGCCGTTCTGCGTCACGGTCAGGATTGCACCTTCACCGCGCGGAACGATCAGGGAAACCACGGAGTCTTCACCCGCCAGTTTGATCCCGCGAACACCGGTCGCAGTACGACCCATCGCACGTACTGCGTTCTCTTTAAAGCGCACTACTTTACCGGCGGCAGAGAACAGCATCACTTCATCGGAACCGGAGGTCAGATCCACGCCAATCAGTTCATCGCCTTCGTTCAGATTCACGGCGATAATACCGGCAGAACGCGGACGGCTGAACTCGGTCAGCGCCGTTTTCTTCACGGTGCCGCTGGCGGTCGCCATAAAGACGTTCACGCCTTCCGCATACTCACGTACTGGCAGAATGGCGGTGATACGCTCGTTCGCTTCCAGCGGCAGCAGGTTAACGATAGGACGACCACGCGCGCCACGGCTCGCTTCTGGCAGCTGATACACTTTCATCCAGTACAAACGGCCACGGCTTGAGAAGCAGAGGATCGTGTCATGGGTGTTGGCCACCAGCAGGCGGTCGATAAAGTCTTCTTCTTTAATACGTGCCGCAGATTTACCTTTACCACCACGACGCTGTGCTTCGTAGTCGGTCAACGGCTGATACTTCACATAGCCCTGGTGAGACAGGGTAACAACAACGTCTTCCTGGTTGATCAGGTCTTCGATGTTGATGTCCGCAGTATTCGCGGTGATTTCGGTGCGACGCTCATCGCCAAACTGATCGCGGATCAGCTCCAGCTCTTCACGGATCACTTCCATCAGACGATCTGCGCTACCCAGGATATGCAGCAGCTCAGCGATCTGCTCCAGCAGCTCTTTGTACTCGTCGAGCAGTTTTTCATGCTCAAGGCCGGTCAGTTTCTGCAAACGCAGATCCAGAATGGCCTGCGCCTGCTGTTCAGTCAGGTAATACTGACCGTCACGTACGCCAAACTCTGGCTCCAGCCACTCAGGACGCGCAGCGTCATCGCCGGCACGTTCCAGCATTGCCGCCACGTTACCCAGATCCCACGGACGCGCAATCAGGGAAGCTTTCGCTTCAGCTGGCGTCGGCGCGCGACGGATCAGCTCGATGATTGGGTCGATGTTCGCCAGAGCAACGGCCAGTGCTTCCAGGATATGAGCACGGTCGCGGGCTTTGCGCAGTTCAAAGATAGTACGGCGAGTCACCACTTCACGGCGGTGACGCACGAACGCGCTCAGGATCTCTTTCAGGTTCATGATCTTCGGCTGACCATGGTGCAGTGCAACCATGTTGATACCGAAGGAAACCTGGAGCTGAGTCTGGGAATACAGGTTGTTCAGCACAACCTCGCCCACCGCGTCGCGTTTGATTTCAATCACGATGCGCATCCCGTCTTTGTCAGACTCGTCACGCAGCGCGCTGATACCTTCAACACGTTTCTCTTTTACCAGCTCGGCGATTTTTTCAATCAAACGAGCTTTGTTCACCTGATACGGGATCTCATGAACGATGATCGTTTCACGACCCGTTTTCGCGTCCGCTTCCACTTCAGCGCGGGCACGGATATAAATCTTGCCGCGACCGGTGCGGTACGCTTCTTCGATACCACGACGACCGTTGATGATCGCCGCCGTCGGGAAGTCCGGACCCGGGATGTGTTCCATCAGCCCTTCAATGCTGATGTCTTCATCTTCGATATAGGCCAGGCAGCCGTTGATCACTTCCGTGATGTTGTGCGGCGGAATGTTGGTTGCCATACCTACGGCGATACCGGACGAACCGTTCACTAGCAGGTTAGGGATTTTCGTTGGCATAACGTCAGGGATTTTTTCCGTGCCGTCATAGTTATCAACGAAATCAACCGTCTCTTTTTCCAGGTCGGCCATCAGTTCATGCGCAATTTTCGCCAGACGGATTTCCGTATAACGCATTGCCGCGGCGGAGTCGCCGTCGATAGAACCAAAGTTACCCTGACCATCTACCAGCATGTAACGCAGCGAGAATGGCTGCGCCATACGGACGATAGTGTCGTACACCGCGGAATCACCATGGGGATGGTATTTACCGATTACGTCACCAACGACACGGGCAGATTTTTTGTAGGCTTTATTCCAGTCATTGCCCAATACGTTCATGGCGTATAGTACGCGACGGTGTACCGGCTTAAGGCCATCGCGGACGTCCGGCAGCGCACGGCCAACAATGACCGACATCGCATAGTCCAGATAGGAGCTCTTCAGCTCTTCCTCGATGTTGACCGGTGTAATTTCTCTCGCAAGGTCGCTCATCTAACCGCTATCCCTCTACTGTATCCCGGATTCAAAGGTCGCAAATTATAACACACCCACAGGGTTATAAACCAATTTGGTTTATTATCCTGATATACTGCCCCGTCTTTAAATTACGGAGTAAAAGCGTCCATGAATGCCGAAAAATCCCCGGTGGCTCACAACGTTGACCATGAAGAGATTGCCAAATTCGAAGCGGTGGCGTCCCGCTGGTGGGATCTCGAAGGTGAGTTTAAACCTTTGCACCGTATTAACCCGCTGCGTCTGGGCTATATCGCGGAGCGTTCCGGCGGTCTGTTCGGGAAGAAAGTCCTCGACGTAGGCTGTGGCGGCGGCATCCTGGCGGAAAGCATGGCACGCGAAGGGGGAACCGTTACTGGCCTTGACATGGGGTTTGAACCTTTGCAGGTTGCACGCTTACACGCGCTGGAGTCCGGTGTGCAGGTTGAGTATGTGCAAGAAACCGTCGAGGAACATGCGGCGAAGTACGCCCATCAGTACGATGTAGTGACCTGTATGGAGATGCTCGAACACGTACCGGACCCGCAGTCGGTAGTGAATGCCTGCGCAAAACTGGTTAAGCCTGGCGGCCAGGTGTTCTTCTCTACCATTAACCGCAACGGTAAAGCCTGGCTGATGGCCGTGGTCGGTGCAGAATATGTCCTGCGCATGGTGCCGAAAGGGACGCATGACGTGAAGAAATTCATCAAGCCTGCTGAATTACTGGGCTGGGTGGATCAGACATGGCTCAAAGAGCAGCACATCACGGGTCTGCATTACAATCCATTAACAGACAAATTCAAGCTCGCCCCGGGTGTTGATGTTAACTATATGTTGCACACAACAGCCAAAAATGACTAACGTCATCAAATAATCTTATAAAGATTGCGCGACATCATGTTGCGCAATTTTGACCTCTCGTCGAAGAAATCAGCACTCGATCAAATTTTGAATTTTTTTTCTAAATTATTGACATGTCTTCCAGGCCTTACGGTACGAGGACTTAGGCTTTTTTACCCTTTCACAACCTCAATTTAACGTCAAAATCAACCCTTGTGCTGAAATGATTCGATACTAGAATACTCACCATATAGCGTTTCTCTTATCGCAAACCCCCTATATGTAGTATTTATCCACAGAGTTAGTCACAAGGCGGCCCTGTGGATAAACGGGGGATATTTTTTTATTTCACGGACAGGTAAAAACCCACATGAATCAGAGTCTGCTGGTGACAAAACGCGACGGTACTACCGAGCGTATCAATCTGGACAAAATCCATCGAGTTCTCGACTGGGCAGCAGAAGGACTGAACAACGTATCTATCTCCCAGGTTGAACTGCGTTCCCATATCCAGTTCTACGACGGCATCAAAACGTCTGATATCCATGAAACCATCATCAAGGCAGCGGCGGATCTGATCTCCCGTGAAGCACCGGATTATCAGTACCTGGCTGCACGCCTGGCCATTTTCCACCTGCGTAAAAAAGCCTACGGCCAGTTTGAGCCGCCTAAGCTGTACGATCACGTAGTGAAAATGGTCGAGCTGGGCAAATACGACACGCATCTGCTGGAAGACTACACGGAAGAAGAGTTCGAGCAGATGAACGGGTTTATCGATCACTGGCGCGATATGAACTTCTCCTACGCGGCGGTGAAACAGCTTGAAGGCAAATACCTGGTTCAGAACCGTGTAACCGGCGAAATCTACGAGAGCGCCCAGTTCCTCTATATTCTGGTTGCTGCCTGCCTGTTCTCTAACTATCCGCGTGATACCCGTCTGGAATACGTGAAGCGTTTCTACGACGCGGTGTCGACGTTCAAGATTTCTCTGCCAACGCCAATCATGTCTGGCGTGCGCACCCCTACCCGTCAGTTCAGCTCCTGCGTACTGATCGAGTGTGGCGACAGCCTGGATTCCATCAACGCCACCTCCAGCGCCATTGTGAAATACGTCTCCCAGCGTGCCGGTATCGGTATTAACGCCGGTCGTATTCGCGCCCTGGGTAGCCCAATTCGCGGCGGTGAAGCGTTCCACACCGGCTGTATCCCGTTCTATAAGCACTTCCAGACGGCAGTAAAATCCTGCTCTCAGGGCGGTGTGCGTGGTGGTGCTGCAACCCTGTTCTACCCAATGTGGCACCTGGAAGTTGAAAGCCTGCTGGTACTGAAAAACAACCGTGGTGTTGAAGGCAACCGCGTGCGCCACATGGACTACGGCGTGCAGATCAACAAACTGATGTACACCCGTCTGCTGAAAGGTGAAGAGATCACCCTGTTCAGCCCGTCTGACGTCCCGGGCCTGTACGATACCTTCTTCGCCGATCAGGATGAGTTTGAGCGTCTGTACACCAAATACGAAAAAGACGACAGCATCCGTAAACAGCGTGTGAAAGCGGTAGACCTGTTCTCTCTGATGATGCAGGAACGTGCCTCTACTGGCCGTATCTATATTCAGAACGTTGACCACTGCAACACTCACAGCCCGTTCGACCCGGCTGTTGCACCAGTGCGCCAGTCTAACCTGTGCCTGGAAATCGCCCTGCCAACTAAACCGCTGGACGATGTAAACGACGAAAACGGTGAAATTGCGCTGTGTACGCTGTCTGCGTTCAACCTGGGTGCCATTAAGAGCCTGGACGAGCTGGAAGAGCTGGCCGTGCTGGCTGTACGCGCACTCGACGCCCTGCTGGATTACCAGGATTACCCAATCCCGGCGGCAAAACGTGGCGCGATGGGTCGTCGTACCCTGGGTATTGGCGTGATCAACTTCGCCTACTGGCTGGCGAAAAACGGCAAGCGTTACTCTGACGGCAGCGCCAACAATCTGACCCACCAGACATTTGAAGCTATTCAGTATTACCTGATGAAAGCCTCCAACGAGCTGGCGAAAGAGCAAGGCGCGTGCCCGTGGTTTAACGAAACTACCTACGCCAAAGGCATCATGCCGATCGACACCTATAAGAAAGACCTGGACGGGATTGTCAGCGAACCGCTGCACCTCGACTGGGAAGGTTTGCGCGAATCCATCAAGGCGCACGGCCTGCGTAACTCCACGCTCTCTGCCCTGATGCCGTCTGAGACCTCTTCGCAGATCTCTAACGCCACCAACGGTATTGAGCCACCGCGCGGTCACGTCAGCATCAAAGCATCGAAAGACGGCGTGCTGCGTCAGGTGGTGCCGGATTACGAAACGCTGGGTAACAACTACGAGCTGCTGTGGGAAATGCCAAACAACGATGGCTACCTGCAACTGGTTGGGATCATGCAGAAGTTTATCGACCAGTCGATCTCTGCCAATACCAACTATGACCCGACGCGCTTCCCGTCTGGCAAGGTTCCGATGCAGCAACTGCTGAAAGACCTGCTCACCGCCTATAAATTTGGCGTGAAAACCCTGTACTATCACAACACCCGTGATGGTGCGGAAGACGCCCAGGATGACCTGGCACCGTCAATTCAGGACGATGGCTGCGAAAGCGGCGCATGTAAGATCTAATGTAAATGCCGGGTGGCGCTTCGCTTACCCGGCCTACGGTTTTGTCGGCCCCGCCGACAAAATCTCTCACAGGACACATTCATGGCATATACCACCTTTTCACAGACGAAAAACGACCAGCTCAAAGAGCCGATGTTCTTCGGCCAGCCGGTCAACGTGGCACGCTACGATCAGCAAAAATATGACATCTTCGAAAAGCTGATCGAAAAGCAACTCTCCTTCTTCTGGCGCCCGGAAGAAGTTGACGTTTCCCGCGATCGTATTGATTTCCAGGCGCTGCCGGATCACGAAAAGCATATCTTCATCAGCAACCTGAAGTACCAGACGCTGCTGGACTCCATTCAGGGTCGTAGCCCGAACGTGGCGCTGCTGCCGCTGATCTCGATTCCGGAACTGGAAACCTGGGTGGAAACCTGGGCGTTCTCAGAGACGATCCACTCCCGCTCTTACACCCATATCATCCGCAATATCGTGAACGATCCGGCGGTGGTGTTTGACGATATCGTCACCAACGAGCAGATCCAGAAACGTGCGGAAGGTATTGCGCACTACTACGACGAGCTGATCGAGATGACCAGCTACTGGCATCTGCTGGGTGAAGGCACGCACAACGTGAACGGCAAAACCATTACCGTGAACCTGCGCGCGCTGAAAAAACAGCTGTACCTGTGCCTGATGAGCGTGAACGCGCTGGAAGCCATTCGCTTCTACGTGAGCTTCGCCTGCTCCTTCGCCTTTGCCGAGCGCAAGCTGATGGAAGGTAACGCTAAAATCATCCGTCTGATCGCCCGTGACGAAGCCCTGCACCTGACCGGCACTCAGCATATGCTGAACCTTCTGCGCAGCGGCGTGGACGATCCGGAAATGGCGGAAATCGCCGAAGAGTGCAAACAGGAATGCTACGACCTGTTCGTGCTGGCCGCGCAGCAGGAGAAAGAGTGGGCAGATTACCTGTTCCGCGACGGCTCCATGATCGGCCTGAACAAAGACATTCTGTGCCAGTACGTTGAGTACATTACCAACATCCGTATGCAGGCTGTTGGCCTTGATCTGCCGTTCCAGACCCGCTCCAACCCGATCCCGTGGATCAATACCTGGCTGGTGTCCGATAACGTGCAGGTTGCGCCGCAGGAAGTGGAAGTGAGTTCTTATCTGGTGGGTCAGATAGACGCAGAAGTCGATACTGACGACCTGAGCAACTTCCAGCTCTGATGACACGCGTAACGCTCCGTCTTTCTGGTACAGAAGTACTGTGCCAGGAAGAGCACCCTTCTCTGCTGGTGGCGCTTGAAGCACATCAGGTTGAGGTAGAGTACCAGTGTCGTGCCGGGTACTGCGGCTCCTGCCGCTGCCGCCTGGTCGCAGGCCAGGTTGACTGGCTGACCGAACCGCTGGCCTTTATCAACGAAGGGGAAATTTTGCCCTGCTGCTGCCGGGCAAAAGGCGATATCGAAATCGAGATGTGATGGTGTCGGGTGGCGCTTCGCTTACCCGGCCTACAAAACCGCAGTTCGTAGGCCGGGTAAGGCGCAGCCGCCACCCGGCAATTTCAGCGCTTATCCTTCAAAAAACCTACCGCTTTATCCGGGAAATCCGTAAACAACCCGTCCACACCCGCCTGGTTATACAACACGTCGTACAGCTGATTCACATCCGTCGCATACTCTGGCAACTGATCTGCCCGCACCGTATACGGATGCACCTGCATCTTGCTGGCGTGTGCTTCTTTCACCATCGCCGTCAGCTTCACGTGGCCCGGCACTGAACCTTCTGCCACCAGCATATGGTAATCCGGCCCGATGCCGTCGGCGTACTGCGCAATCTGCTTCATCGCGCCCGGCGTAAACATCCAGTCGTAGTTGTAGTTCACCCACTTCCCGTCAGGCTGTTTCTCCTGGGTTTCATTCCAGTCGGTATAGGCAATCAGCTGCACCAGGCTGAGGTTCATCCCCATCTTTGGCTCCAGCTCGGTTTTAATGCGCTTCAGTTCAGCGGCATCAAAACATTGCAGATAGACTTTGTCCTGCTTGCTGGTGTAACCGTACTTCTTCAGTACCTCCAGCGTTCTGGCAGCAATGTCCTTCCCTTCCTGATGATGGAACCACGGCGCTTTGATTTCCGGGTAGATACCAATGTTTTTGCCCGTCGAGTGGTTCAGCCCCTGAACAAACTCGATCTCCTCTTCAAAGGTATGAATGCGGAAATCAGATTTGCCCATCGGGAAACGTCCCGGATAGACCTGCACTTTCTTGCCGTTTTCAATCTCAAAGCCTTCGGTAAATTTCAGCGAACGAATCTCCGCCAGCGTGAAGTCGATGGCGTAATAGCGCCCGTCCTTACGCGCACGCTGTGGGAAACGTTCGGCCACGTCCGTTACGCGGTCAAGATAGTGATCATGCAGGACGACCAGTTGGTCGTCTTTGGTCATCACCAGATCCTGCTCCAGATAATCCGCGCCCTGCGCATAGGCCATCGCTTTCGCCGGGAGTGTGTGTTCCGGCAAATAGCCGCTCGCACCACGGTGGGCAATCACGATTTTATCTGCCGCCAGTGCGGAACCGGTCATCAGGCCTGCCAGCAGCAGGCCACTTGCTAAGTGCGTTAATTTCATCGCAGTGCTCCTTATCCACGACGCGCCAGCACGTCGGCGTGGTGACGTTTTTCACCGATCATCACAACAATCAGCAGCAGAACAGCCAGCACGCTACCGCCAATCATCACCATAAAGCCGCCGTCCCAGCCGAAGAAGTCAACGGTATAGCCCACAATAGCGCTCGCCGCGACCGAGCCGCCCAGATAACCAAACAGACCGGTGAAGCCCGCAGCCGTCCCTGCCGCTTTTTTCGGTGCCAGCTCCAGCGCATGAAGACCAATCAACATCACCGGACCGTAAATCAGGAAGCCGATCACAATCATACAGGCCATATCCACACCCGGGTTGCCCGGTGGGTTGAGCCAGTAAACCACGGTGGCGATGGTCACCAGGGTCATAAAGAACACGCCTGTCGCACCACGGTTGCCACGGAACACTTTGTCCGACATCCAGCCACACAGCAGCGTGCCAGGGATCCCGGCGTATTCATACAGGAAGTAAGCCCAGGAGGATTTATCCAGCGCGAAGTGCTTCACCTCTTTCAGGTAGGTTGGCGACCAGTCGAGAATGCCGTAACGCAGCAGATAGACAAACACGTTCGCCACCGCGATGTACCACAGCAGTTTGTTGGGCAGCACGTATTTCATGAAGATCTGCTTTGCGGTCAGTTCTTCTTCGTGTTGTTCGCTGTAATCATCAGGGTAGTCGTTTTTATACTCTTCAATCGGCGGCAGGCCGCAGGACTGCGGCGTATCGCGCATCAGCGCGAAGGCGATAATCGCCACCAGAATGGCGCCAAAGGCAGGCATGTAGAGCGCAGCTTTCCAGTCGTTAAACCAGGCCATCCCCAGCAGGAACAACAGCGGCGGAATACCGCCCCCCACGTTATGCGCGCAGTTCCACACCGACACGATGCCGCCACGCTCTTTCTGCGACCACCAGTGCACCATGGTACGTCCGCACGGCGGCCACCCCATCCCCTGGAACCAGCCGCACAGAAACAACAGCACAAACATAACGGCAATGCTGGAGGTCGCCCACGGCACAAAGCCCATAAACAACATCACCGCTGCCGCCAGAATCAGACCGGCAGGCAGGAACACGCGCGGATTCGAGCGATCCGACACCGAACCCATGATGAATTTAGAAAAACCGTAGGCAATTGAAATCCCGGACAGCGCGAACCCCAGATCGCCGCGTGAAAAGCCCTGCTCCACCAGATACGGCATGGCGAGCGCAAAGTTCTTACGTACCAGATAGTAAGCCGCGTACCCGAAGAAAATCCCGAGGAAGATTTGCCAACGCAGACGGCGGTAAAGCGGATCGATTTCTGCCTCTGGCAGACGCGCCCGATGCGGCGCAGGTTTGAAGATACTGAGCATGACAGCCTCCGTGGCCATATTTGAATTTTCAGAGGGTTATCTACCCCCTAACTCCAGAGAGGCGGCGATGTTAAAAAATCACAGTGATTGTTACTGTGAAACAACGCACATATTGTTACAGAAATATGACAGGATGCGCAAAAAAGCGCATGAAATCACGTTTCACTTTCGTATTTTGCTCGATTATGTTCGAAATCAAACAAACCACAGAATTGATGTGGCTAAATGGTAAAAAAACGAACATGAGGGAAGACAATGACAATTCACGATCCCCGCTATAGCGATGTGATTATCATTGGCGGTGGGGCAACCGGTGCCGGTATCGCACGCGACTGCGCCCTGCGAGGGTTAAACGTCACGCTGCTGGAGCGCCACGATATTGCAACCGGCGCAACCGGGCGCAATCATGGTCTGTTGCACAGCGGCGCGCGGTATGCGGTCACAGACGGTGAATCTGCGCGCGAGTGTATTGCCGAAAACCAGATCCTCAAACGTATCGCCCGTCATTGTATTGAACCGACCGATGGCCTGTTCATCACCCTTCCCGAAGATGATCTCGCGTTCCAGCACACCTTTATTACGGCCTGTACCGCCGCGGGTATTCACGCCGAAGCGATAGATCCCGCACTGGCACGCCGCATTGAGCCTTCTGTAAACCCGGCGCTGATGGGTGCCGTTAAAGTCCCTGACGGCACCGTGGACCCGTTTCGTCTCACGGCCGCCAATATTCTGGATGCCCGTGAGCATGGCGCCCGCATCCTGACCGGGCATGAAGTCACCGGGCTTATCCGCAAGGGAGATACCGTGTGCGGCGTGCGGGTGTTTGACCCGCAATATAATGAATACAGCGAGCTGTATGCGCCAGTAGTGGTCAATGCGGCGGGGATCTGGGGGCAGCGCATTGCAGAATACGCCGACTTATCCATCCGCATGTTCCCGGCGAAAGGCTCGCTGCTGATCCTCGATCACCGCATCAATAACCATGTCATTAACCGCTGCCGTAAACCATCTGACGCCGATATCCTGGTGCCGGGCGACACTATCTCGTTGATTGGTACCACCTCAACCCACGTTGACTACAGCGAGATTGATTACAACCGGGTGACCGCCGAAGAGGTTGATATTCTGCTGCGCGAAGGGGAAAAGCTGGCCCCGGTAATGGCTCACACCCGAATTCTTCGGGCTTATGCGGGTGTACGCCCGCTGGTTGCCAGCGATAACGATCCCTGCGGGCGTAACGTCAGCCGTGGCATTGTGTTGCTCGATCACGCTGAGCGCGACGGCATGGAAGGGTTTATCACCATCACTGGCGGTAAACTGATGACCTACCGTCTGATGGCGCAGTGGGCCACTGACGCCGTGTGTCGCAAACTGGGCAATACCGAACCCTGCATGACCGCAGAGAAGCCCCTCCCCGGATCACAGCAATCTACCGAAAAAACGCTGCAAAAAATCATCTCACTACCCGCGCCGCTGCGTGGCTCAGCGGTCTATCGCCACGGTGACCGCACACCAGCGTGGCTCGGCGAGGGGCGACTTAGCCGAAGCCTGGTGTGCGAGTGCGAGGCGGTGACCGCAGGTGAAGTGCAGTATGCCGTTGAAAATCTGACGGTGAATAACCTGCTCGATTTACGCCGCCGTACGCGCGTCGGCATGGGGACCTGTCAGGGCGAGCTGTGCGCCTGCCGCGCGGCCGGGCTTCTGCAACGTTTTCACGCCACCACCTCAACCCAGTCGCTTGCTCAGCTCAGCGATTTTTTAAACGAACGCTGGAAAGGTATTCAGCCTGTTGCCTGGGGCGATGCCCTGCGTGAAAGCGAATTCACCCGCTGGGTCTACCAGGGGCTTTGCGGTCTGGAGAAGGAACAACACGATGAAATTTGATACGGTTATCGTCGGCGGCGGTCTGGCCGGTGTGCTTTGCGGTATCCGGCTGACACAGCAGGGTCTGCGCTGTGCGATTATTACGCGCGGCCAAAGTGCCCTGCACTTCTCTTCAGGCTCTCTGGATCTGCTGGGCACGCTGCCTGACGGTTCGCCGGTCGACGCGCCGCTAAAAGCCCTTGATTATCTGCCCCCTGAACATCCTTATTCCCTGGTCGGCGCGCAACATGTTGCCCGTTTTGCCCATCAAACCGAAACCCTGCTGGCGGCCTGCGGCGCACGCTTACAGGGCAGCGCGCAATTCAACCACCAGCGGGTGACGCCGCTCGGCACGCTGCGTAGCGCCTGGCTTAGCCCGGAAGAGGTTCCGGTCGCCCCCTTTAAAGCCAGACACGTGCTGGTAGTGGGCATCAGCGGTTTTCTCGATTTTCAGCCGCACCTTGCTGCGGCCTCGCTGAACCAGCAGGGTATCAGCGCCGACACGGCGGAAATCGAGCTTCCTGAACTGGATGTTCTGCGGGAAAACCCAAGCGAATTTCGGGCGGTCAACATCGCCCGACTGCTTGATAACGAAGACAAATGGCCGCTGCTGTCTGAAGCGCTAAAACCGCTCTGCGAAAAGTACGACGCCCTGTTTATGCCCGCCTGCTTTGGCTTAACAGACAACCGGCTCTGGCGCTGGCTGTCGGATCGTCTTACATGCTCTGTCGGTTTACTCCCCACACTGCCTCCGTCGGTACCCGGCATTCGCCTGCATAACCAGCTACAACGCCAGTTCATCGCCCAGGGCGGGATCTGGATGGCGGGAGATGAGGTGAAAAATATCACCCTGACCGAGGGCGCTGTCAGTGAGATCTGGACCCGAAACCATGCTGATATTCCCCTGCGCACCCGTTTTGCAGTGCTCGCCAGCGGAAGCTTTTTCAGCAATGGGCTGTTAAGCAGCCGCACCGGCATCCGCGAGGCCATTCTGGGGCTGGACGTCCGGCAAAGCACGTCCCGTGCCGACTGGTATCAGAGCGATTTCTTCACCCCTCAGCCCTGGCAGCAGTTCGGCGTTATTGTCGATAACACCCTGCGCCCGCAGCTGGCAGGCGCGTCCATCGATAATCTCTACGCCATCGGCTCTATTCTGGGCGGCTACGATCCCATCGCTCAGGGCTGTGGCGGCGGTGTATGTGCCATCACGGCGCTCAGTGTTGCAGAACAGATTTGCCAGCGCGCGGAGGCAGAACAATGAACAACACCCACTTTGAAAGCTGCATTAAATGCACGGTCTGTACCACGGTTTGCCCGGTAAGCGGCGTTAACCCTGCCTATCCGGGGCCAAAGCAGGCCGGGCCGGACGGCGAACGCCTGCGTCTGAAAGATGGCGCACTGTACGACGAAGCACTGAAGTACTGTATCAACTGTAAGCGGTGTGAAGTGGCCTGCCCGTCAGATGTCAAAATTGGCGATATCATTCAGCGGGCGCGGGCGCGCTACAGCCGCCAAAAGCCCACGCTGCGCGATGCCATTCTCAGCCATACTGACCTGATGGGCAGTGTCTCAACGCCTTTCGCTCCGCTGGTGAATGCCGCCACATCCCTCAAACCGGTGCGCCAGCTGCTGGATGCCACGCTTAAGATCGATCATCACCGTAGCCTGCCGAAATATTCCCACGGCACGTTCCGGCGCTGGTACAAATCCGTGGCAGCAGAACAGGCACAGTTTGCCGAACAGGTGGCCTTCTTCCACGGTTGCTTCGTGAATTACAACCATCCGCAGCTGGGAAAAGATCTGCTGAAAGTGCTGAATGCGATGGGCACCGGCGTGCAGCTGCTGAGCAAAGAGAAATGCTGTGGCGTACCCTTGATTGCCAACGGTTTTACCGATAAAGCGCGTAAGCAGGCCAAAAGCAATGTCACGTCGCTGCGCGAGGCGATTATCGACAAAGGTATTCCGGTGCTGGCGACCTCTTCCACCTGTACTTTTACACTGCGCGATGAGTATCCGCACGTGCTGGATGTGGATAACAGCGGCCTGCGTGAACACATTGAGCTGGCAACCCGTTTTCTGTGGCGCAAGCTCGATAGCGGGCAGACCCTGCCGCTGGGCAAATTGCCGCTGAAAGTGGTCTATCACACTCCCTGTCACATGGAAAAAATGGGCTGGTCACTCTACACGCTCGAACTGTTGCGCCTGATCCCAGGGCTGGAGCTGACGGTGCTGGATTCACGTTGCTGTGGTATCGCGGGAACCTACGGTTTCAAAAGTGAAAACTACGCAACATCGCAGGCGATTGGGGAGCCCTTGTTCCGCCAGATTGAAGAGAGCGGTGCGGATTTGGTGGTGACCGACTGCGAAACCTGTAAATGGCAGATTGAGATGTCCACCAGCAAACGTTGCGAACACCCTATCACCTTGCTGGCGAAGGCACTGGGGTAATCAGTGCCGGGGTGAATGCACCCCGGCAAAGGCGTTACCCGATAAACATCGACTCGACAACGTTGATCCAGCCGTGTTCGCTGGCTACCTCTTTTCCGTTCAGCCAGCGGCGCAGCATGTTCAGCGCCATCATGGCGCACACCTCCTGACGCACGGCTAAACTGTGGCGGGTAATGCTCATTCTCACCCGCAGCGCGTGCGTCCCTTCCGGGGTAGCGAGCGCAAAGTTAAGGTGGTCATCGTCAATCCCGCCGATGGCAAGCGCCAGCCCGGCAAAATGATTCACCCTGCGCTCAGATGCCCAGTGTGCCGTTTGCGCCAGCGTCTCTTGCTGGAACGGCACAACCTCGCTGGCCAGCAGCGGTGCTTCGGCTCTGGAAAGCTGCAATGCCAGCAATCCGCCGGTGAACTGTTCACTTAAGGTGACGCTCAACTGACGGGATTGCAGACTGCGGGCAATTTGCGCAGGCAGCCCTTCCGTCCCTTCAAATATCAGGCTTTCACCCGCCACGCGCTGTACTTCCGGCCACAGCGCCAGCATGGCCGCTTTTTGCGTTGCCGGCCCCGTCAGTTTGAGCTCGATAATCGGCATTGAGGAGCGGTAGCCCATCGACACGCCAGGCGGCAGTTGCAGGTGATCCAGGCTTTGCGCCAGATCGCTTTCAGAGCGGCCAAAAGTGGTCAGGCGCAGGCACAGCGGCGGTTCAGGCAGCGTAAAACGCTCGCGCAGGCGCGGCAGAATTTGCTGCTCCACCATCACTTTAAATTCAGATGGGACGCCCGGGGTGAAGAACATCAGGCAACGGTTCAGTTTGATGGCGAATCCGCAGGCGGTGCCTACCGGATTATCGACCAGTTCGGCGCTGGCGGGAATTTCAGCCTGCTTGCGATTGCTCGGGGCCATGACTCTGCCGCGTTCGGTGAAGAAGCGCTCCATCTGGGCGAGCCACTCTTCGTGCATCACCAGACCTTCACCTTTGGCCGTGGCGGCGGCCAGCGCACTTAAATCATCACTGGTGGGGCCAAGCCCGCCGTTCACGATCAGTACATCGGCGTGTTCACTGCGTTCGCGCAGAATATTCACCAGTGACTCAAGATTGTCGCCCACCGTATTGCGGCGCGTTAACGGTAATCCTTGCTCAAAGAATAAATCGGCCAGCCAGGCAGCATTGGTGTCAATAATTTGTCCATGCAGCACTTCGTCGCCAGTGGATAACATTTCCACGCTTATCATTGTGTTCTCCCACTTCTATGGTCAAAACACTATAGCGCAATGAGGATGGGTGGGAAGAGAAACTGGCGCGGCAGAACACCGCGCCGAAGAGATTAGAAGCCTGCGCTGACACCCACATACGGGCCATCGGCCAGGGCGTTGTCGCGATTGCCATCTTTACCGGCCAGATTCAGGTAACGGTAGCCTGCTTCGATCGTGATCGGACGCATGATCGTCCAGCGCGCACCGGCGTTGGCTTCTTCATAGCTATCAATGCCGCTGGAAAGCGAATCCGGGGAGTAGTAGTACTCGCCGAACAGGCCGAAGCTGTCGCCAATTTTCCACTGCAAACCACCGCCGACTGCCGCCGCATAGCCTTCATCACCGTCATTTGGATTGGTGTAAACGCCTTTGCCGCCTACGGTCGCCAGGAATGGCCCCAGGGGAATATTCAGACCCAGGCCGAGGCTTGCCGCATCGCCGTCGTCGTCGTTATGCGTCCAGCCGCCGGTCATTGCCAGGCCGGAGCTTTCCGTGCCCAGGCCAAAGCCCAGGTGAGTATAATCCTGACCCGCCGAGCCGTTAAAGCTGATGGCGTTAGCCGCCGCAGAAACAAAAATAAGGCCGCTCAGGCCAAGTAATGCCACTTTTTTCATTGTCGTGATCCCACACCGTTTAATTAGAGATGTCCCAAAACCGCGAGATTTTAACCCGAGTCTCTCAGGGATCAAGCACTCTGCGTGCGCCAGACAAGAAGATTGTAACTATTTGATACTCCGGCAGGTACGGCTATCCCTTTAAGGTTGCATTGACCCACTGCTGCAATGCACGACGCGAAACCTTAATGCCGCCATTTTTGAGCTCCGCAGGCAACGCCAGCCAGCGCACGGGCTGCTGGAAACGCGCGAGCTTGTCTCTGATCCAGTCAGGGAAAAGCGTAATATCCGTGCCCGGCTCGCATTCCACTACCGCCACCGGACGCTGGCCAAACTCGGCATCATCCAGCGGGACAACAAATACCTGGCTTATCTGCGGATGGGTAGCGATAACGCGCTCCAGGGATTCCGGCTGAACCCCTTCGCCACCGCTGAAAAAGAGATTATCCATACGCCCAAGAATGGTCAGGACGCCGTTATGCAACTCTCCGCGATCGCGGGTGGCAAACCAGCCCTGGTCGTTGGTGAGCGGGATCAGCGCACCGTCTCGCCAGTAGCCTGCGGCCATACTCTGCGCCTTGATCCAGACTTCACCTTCCACGACCTGCACATCTCTGCCCGGCAGCGCAACACCGACATCCGGCTCACCGTCCGCCTCTTTGGCACACACCGTTGAGGCAAATTCGGTCAGGCCGTAGCCGCAAAAGGTGCGGATCCCCTGCTCCCGCGCCTTGTGTGTCAGCTCGACAGGGATTGCCGCCCCGCCGAGTAAGACGGCTTTCAGGGCAATATAATGCGGAACATTGAGCAGACGCCAGAGCTGTGTGGGCACCAGCGACGCATGGGTGCAGCCCTGCAAAGCCTGCTCCAGCGGCTGTTTTTCACACACGGTTAAACGCGCTCCCGAAAGCAGCCAGCGCCACAAAATCCCCTGACCGGAAACATGAAAAAGCGGCAGCGACAGTAGCCAGTCATCCTCATCACCATAGGGCATTAACGACAACACGCCACGCGCGCTGGCAAGATGGGCAGCGCAGGTGTGCACTGCCGCTTTAGGTAATCCGGTGGAGCCAGACGTGAGCGTCATGGACGCCAGACGCTCAGGCTGCCACATCACCGCATCACCGCCAGACCGTTCTTCCATGCGCAGTGGCGGAAGTCCATCATAGGTTGCGTCCAGCACCAGCGCAAAGCGAAGCGTCATCTGCGGGATCAACACATCCAGCAGCGGGCGCGGCAACTGTGGATTAACAGGCAGGATACGGGCGCCGCATTGCAGCAGCGCCAGCCACGCCAGTAACGTCTGCGGATGGTTATGGGCGAGCAGCATGACGCCATCACCCTCTTGCACCCCTTGCTGATGAAACCCGGCGGCAAGGCTATCGATGCGCGCGCACAACATCGCCCAGCTGAGGACGCTGTCATCCAGGCGCAGCGCCGGTTTGTCCGCAAGCTGCGTACGCCAGTGCCGCCACGGCCAGTCGGGGAAACTCATCGCAACGGCTCCAGCACCTCAACCCCCAGACACGGCAGCGTACTGCCTGGCCACTGGCGGATAAGCTGCGCCTGCATCAGGTTTAGCGTGTCCAGCCCGGGTACGGTGTGAGGCGTTAACCACGCGGCAATGCGCGCCAGTTGCGTCAGCCCAAGGCTGGATTCAATCGACGAACTGATCACCGCCGTCATTCCAAGAGCATGTGCCGCAGAAACCTGCTCGCGCACTTTTTCCAGGCTACCGGTCAGCATGGGTTTAATCACCACCGCACTGACGCCCGGCTCCGCCGCAAACACAAAATCCGGCTCGCGCAGGCTTTCATCCCAGGCGATCGCGATCCCCGTATCCAGGGCAAAGGCGCGCGAATCGTCACGGGTTTTACACGGCTCTTCCAGAAAGGCGATACGGTCGCGATACGCCGGATTGACGTACTTCGCAAACTGCTGCGCCTTGAGCGGTGTCCAGGCGCGATTGGCATCCAGACGCAGACGCAAATCGGGGATGGCTTCCAGCAGCAGGTTGGCCACCATTCCGTCACGCACCGCTTCGTACAGTCCGACTTTTATTTTCGCCACTTTCTCGCCAGGCATGGCCGAGAGGAGCGCAAACAGTTCATCAGGATCGCCAGTACACAGGGGTGCTGCGCGGTAATCTGCTTCGGCAGGCAGACTGCCGTCAAGCTCTGCCAGCGCGCAGCTTATCCCGAACGCCACAGAAGGCACGTCAGGCAACGCGGGATCAGCTCCCGCACGCCATTCGTTCGCCCAGGCCATTAACGCTGCCTGAGCCTTATCCAGCGACTCCAGGCTAAAGCCCGGCAGCGGTGACACTTCTCCCCACCCGTGCTGGTCGCCCTGCTGTAAGTACACGAAAAATCCGTCACGGGTTTTTAACCGCCGTTCACGCAGCACCACGCCCGCGTCCATGGGTATCTGCCAGCGGTAAACCTGCGCGCGACGCATTATGGATTCCGTTTGTATTTGCTGAAGTCTGGCTGGCGTTTTTCGTTAAACGCGTTGCGTCCTTCCTGACCTTCTTCGGTCATGTAGAACAGCATGGTGGCGTTACCCGCCAGCTCCTGCAAACCAGCCTGGCCATCGCAGTCGGCGTTCAGTGCGGCCTTCAGGCAGCGCAGCGCCATTGGGCTGTTTTGCAGCATCTCGCGACACCAGCGCACTGTCTCTTTTTCGAGGTCAGCGATTGGCACAACGGTGTTAACCAGCCCCATATCCAGCGCTTCCTGAGCATTGTACTGACGGCACAGGAACCAGATCTCACGGGCTTTTTTCTGCCCAACGATGCGCGCCATATAGGATGCGCCCCAGCCGCCGTCGAAGGAGCCGACTTTCGGACCGGTCTGGCCGAAGATGGCGTTTTCAGCGGCAATGGTCAGGTCACACATCATGTGCAGCACGTGGCCGCCACCGATGGAATAACCGGCCACCATCGCGACAACCGGTTTCGGGCAGGTACGGATCTGACGCTGGAAATCGAGCACGTTCAGGTGATGCGTGCCTGCATCATCCTGATATCCGCCGTAGTCACCACGCACTTTCTGATCGCCACCGGAGCAGAATGCTTTGTCACCTTCGCCGGTCAGAACGATCACCCCGATGTTATCGTCATAGCGCGCATCGGCCAGCGCCTGAATCATCTCTTTGACGGTCAGCGGACGGAACGCGTTACGCACCTGCGGGCGGTTAATGGTGATTTTGGCAATGCCGTCAGCGGATTTGTGGTAACGAATGTCGGTATAACCTTCGGAGCAGTCTTGCCATTCAACCGGCGCATAGAGCATTTGTTCATCAGGATAGATCATAGAGAGTCCTTTATTCGAAGACGCAGTATCTGAGCCAGACTCGCGGCAACCGCGGCCGGGTTTTCCCGGTGGGCGTTGTGTCCGGCATTAGGGATCACATGGCAAACGGCATCCAGTTCTCGCGCGATGGCGGCAAACTTTTCATCACGTTCACCATATAAATAGTGAAAAGGGACATCGCAGGCGCGAAGTGCCGCGCGCAAATCGGGCTGGGCAGCAAGCGAGGTCGCCTCAAGCATATCCGCCAGCGGTGCACCGCGGTTCTGGCGGCGCAGCATAATCAGGTCATGACGTTGTGCATCCGTCAGGGACGCAAAGACAGGCTGTTGATACCAGTCGGCAAAAACAGACTCGAGCGGCTGCTGGCGAAAACGCATTGCCCAGCTCTCGTCGGACTGGCGTCGGGCAGTGCGTTCTTCGGCATTTTGCAGCCCCGGATGCCCGCCTTCGACAATCAAACCATCCAGCCCCGTCGGTTGCTGAGCCGCATGGAACATCGCAATGCGGCCGCCGAGAGAGTACCCCACCAGCCAGTAGTTAAGTATGTTGTAACTAAGAAGGGTGCTTTCCAGTAACGCGTTAACCGCTTCAAAATCAGCAACAGAGAGATGCGCCGATCCCCCGTGTCCGGGCAGATCAAGATACAGCCGGGGAGCGTCGCTCAGCGCTCCCCCAACGACCTGCCACTCGCGGTTATCGCCGGAAAAACCGTGCAAAAAGACCAGCCAGGGCGTTCCTGGCTTTCCGGCCTGCTGCACACCTGCAAGGATCACAGGTGGCTTACCTGTGCCAGCAGGCTTTGCAGCTGCTGTGCCCCGGCAGAATCATTCACCACCAGTTCAATCAGCGTGGCACCAGGCTGACGCCATGCGCTGCTCAGCGCGGTTTCCAGCTCTGACCAATTTTCCGGGCGGTGATATTTCAGGCTGAACATCGCCGCCGCATGTTCAAACTGCACATTCTGTGGCATCAGATAGAACTGTTCGCGCTCACTCTGTGGCGTGGGCAGTAACGAGAAAATCTGCCCGCCATTGTTATTCACCACAATCAGCACAAACGGAGCCGAAGCCCGGCGCAACAACGCCAGCGCGTTGAGATCGTAAAGTGCAGAGAGATCGCCCACCACCGCCAGGGTCGATTTCGCGCTGGCGCGTTGTACGCCCGCCGCCGTTGAGATAAGCCCGTCAATACCGCTTGCGCCACGGTTGCTGTACACCGGGTATCCGGCAGGCAGCTGAGAGAAAGCATCTATCAGGCGCACCACCAGGCTATTACCGACAAACAGCTGTCCCTGCTCTGGCAGATACTGACGAATACGATGGGCAAGCCCGGCTTCGCCGAAGCTTTCGCACTGAGAATGAGTTAACTCCCACGCCTGGCGCGAAAGCTCGGGGATGTCCACCGCCCAGGGTTTACGTTTTTCTGCGGGGTGAAGTTCCAGCCAGGCATCAATACTGCTGACCAGACGACGACCGCGATGGTGCGCCGGGTCGAGCCGCCCTTCCAGCGGATCCACCAGCCAGTACTCTTCCGGCTCGCAGGTGGCCTGCCACTGCAGGACGCGTTTTCCCGTGAGGCTTGAGCCAATCTGGACGACAATTTGCGCTTGCGCTAACTCGGTGACGGCTTTCGCGTTACCCAGCCAGAGATCGGCGCACGGCAACGGCTGCCCTGTTTGTGAAAGGACATCGCCAATCAGCGGCCAGCCGAGGGTTTGCGCCCATTCAGCCACCTGCCGCCCTTCTGCTGCGCTCATGCGCCCGGCAATTACCACACCGCGCTTTTGCCGCCAGAAGAACCAGTCGCGCTGCTTCGCGCTTTCAAGATGAGTCTGTTCACGCAGCCAGGTTTTTTCGCTGTTCCACCAGTCGCCAAGCGTCTGTTGCCAGTCAAGCCCTGTGTCATCCAGCTCGCCATACAGCGGCTCGGCAAACGGACAGTTGATATGCAACGCCCCACCGCGCAGCGAGCTCATCGCATGATCGAGCGTCGATACCAGCCAGCTTGCCGGGATGTCCTGAGTTGGACGCGGCAAGGAAATACTCTGCGAAGGATGGGACGCAAAAATGCCCGGCTGACGAATAGCCTGATTCGCGCCGCAATCGATAAGCTCTGGCGGGCGGTCAGCGGTCAGCAGGATCAATTTTTCACCGGTTAACCCGGCTTCAATAATGGCAGGATAGAGGTTAGCCACCGCCGTACCGGATGTGACAATTACCGCCACGGGTTCTTTGCTGACTTTTGCCAGCCCCAGCGCCAGATGACCTAAACCACGCTCATCAAAATGGGTGTGATGGATAAACGTCCGGTTTTCAGCCGCCGCAAGGGTCAGCGGCGTAGAGCGGGAACCGGGTGCAATACACACGTGCCTGACACCATGGCGGGTCAGGGCTTCAAGGATCACCGTCGCCCAGCGTCGGTTAAAAGAACTTACTGACATGAGATTGTCCGGTATCAATATTGCGACACAGTATAAATAATAGAAAAAGATGGAATTTTGATATGAATCGGGAATGCGCGACTCAGTATTAATCCCTAAGGAGCAGAGTGCGCAACCCTGCGGCTTTATTTTCTATCTCCAGCCACTCTTGCTCCGGGTCAGAGCCGCTAACAATTCCGGCCCCGGCGTACAGCCTTAGCGCGTCGTTGTGCAGCCGTGCAGAGCGGAGCGCCACACAAAACTCACTTTGTCCGGGTGATAAATACCCGGCAGATCCGGCATACCACTCTCTGTCGAACGGTTCGTTATTTTCGATAAATTCACGCGCCGCCTGACGCGGTAACCCCGCCACGGCGGCGGTCGGTTGCAGGACGTGCAGGCATTGCTCGTCATCGGTATGTTTTAGCGCAGTCCAGATGCATCGACGCAAATGCTGCACCTTACGCAGACGTACAATCTGCGCGGGCAGAACCTCCAGCGTTTGGGTGTGATGTTGCAGACGCTGGCAGATATCCTCTACCACCAGCATATTTTCGCGCTGATTTTTGTCGTCATTCATCAGCCATTCGCCCAGCCGCTGGGCCTGTTTATCTTCAGCATGGCTGGCTACCGTCCCGGCCAGCGCCTCGGTGCGCAGCAGTGCGCCACGGCGTCGCCACAAACGTTCAGGCGTGGAGCCCAGAAACGCGTTGCTGGCATCAAACACCATGCAGAAATGATAGCAATGTAAATTCAGTGCACGGCTGGCGGCCATCAGCGCGATGGCGTTAACGGGCTGGTTAAACTGCACGTCTGTCGCCCGGGCGAGCACCACCTTGTCAAAATCGCCGTGCGCAATAGTCTGCGTTGCCAGGCGGACAAGGCGCAGCCATTCGGGTTTGTCGGGCTGATGCGTCTCTCTGAGAGCCTGAAGCGCCAGAGCGGGGATCGGCCGGGTTTCACCCAACCGCTGTAAAAAGTCTAGCGCCTGACGCGCATCATCCTGAAGGGAAATGGCACTCCACAGATGCAGGCGTAATGTGGCTATTCCCGCATTACGTAACCACAGCAGGCGCGGCAAAAACAGGCTGCCCTGCTCCGGGTTAAAGGCATTGAGCCCGCAGATGCGGGTGGTGTCCGGCGCATTACAGGCGTTTAAAAACTGTGATGCCAGGGCCAGAGAAGAAAAATGTGCGACGGCGCCCAGCGCGGCCAGCTCTTCATCGCCGTTACGTTGTTGCCAGTAGAATTGGGGATAACACACCTGGGAGCCAAGCCAGGCCAGGGGATCAAAGGCATCATTTAGCGGGAAAGAGACATCGAAATGACGTAAACCGGGCGTAGCCGGTAGTGCTTGCGCAAGCTGGTCACGCAGACGTTCCAGCGCGATGAAAATCGATTGCACGCGAACCTCTCCCTGTTAAAACCCCACATTATACGGGGTACTGATAATAAATAGCAGTACCCACGTATAGGGAGTGGTTTAGCGTCTGCATCAACCTCTTAACGACGCGCCAGCAGCAGCCCTAACACCAGCCCCGCCGCAGCGCCAACGCCGATGCCGTGCCAGGGTTTTTCATGCACATAGTCATCGGTACGATATACCGCACGTTTAGCGCGGTAGTAGTAGGTATCGGAAGCCTGACTGACGCGGGACTGCACGTCACGCAATGCCTGCTCAGCACGCTCTTTCAGCTCGATATACTTCTGATCGGCGGGGTCGCCCGAAGAACGTAACACCTCTTCCAGCGTTTCGCTCAGTAAAGCCAGGTCGTCGTCGATACGGGTCTCCCAGGAATGAAAAGACATATTTTTCTCCATGTTAGTACACCAGTCCGCTAACTATAGACAACGACACCCCATTACGCCTGTTTCGTTTCTCGCGCCATGCCGATATGCGCAATGCCGTCTTCGTCATACACATCCGTCACCGGAGCGAACCCGAAGTGCGCATAGAATGACTGAAGATGCGCCTGGGCGCCAAGGTATAACGCCTTGTCTGGCCACTGTTTTTCGCAGGCAGCCAGCGTTTGTTCCATCAGGCGATAGCCGAGCTTTTCGCCACGCGCGCTGCCGCTGATGATGACGCGGCCAATCACTACCGGCTCAAGTTCGTCTTCGCTTTTCAGAATCCTCGCATACGCGACCAGTTCGTTATCTTTCCAGCCCAGAATGTGACGGTTTTCCCCTACCAGGTCATCGCCGTCGATGTCCTGGTAGGGGCAGGTTTGTTCAACAACGAATACTTCGCAGCGCAATTTCAGCAGCGCATACAGAGAAAAGGTCGTCAGCTCGCTATGGTGTAAATCTTGCCACTGGATCATGTCAGGCTCCTTCTTAGTGTTCATCACGTTATACTAAACCCCTCCCCATTCAGCAAAGGGCCTGACTGTGTTATGGAACTGATTTTTCTGGGTACTTCCGCCGGCGTGCCAACCCGCTCACGAAATGTAACGGCCATGCTGCTGGATTTGCAGCATCCCACCCGTGGCGGGCTGTGGTTGTTTGACTGTGGCGAAGGCACGCAGCATCAGCTATTACACACGACTTATCATCCCGGTAAGCTCGATAAAATCTTCATTACCCATCTGCACGGGGATCATCTGTTTGGCCTGCCAGGCCTGCTGTGCAGCCGCTCGATGGCAGGGAATGCCAATCCCCTGACCATTTATGGCCCTGCGGGGATCGCGGAATTTGTTGAAACCACGCTGCGTCTGAGCGGCTCGTGGACCGACTATCCGCTGGAGGTCATTGAGATCACCGATGGGCTGGTCTTCGATGATGGCGCTTACCGGGTCATTGCCCGGCCGCTAAACCACCCGGTTGAGTGTTATGGCTATCGCATTGAAGAGCATGATAAACAGGGCACGCTTAACGCCGCGGCGCTGATTGCCGATGGTGTGCGCCCTGGGCCATTGTTCCAGCGGCTGAAGCAGGGCGAGAGCGTAGAGCTTGAAGACGGGCGGGTGATAAACGGGCAGGATTATCTTTCGGCCCCCCTGCCTGGCAAGACGCTGGCAATTTTTGGCGATACCGCGCCGTGCCCTGGTGCACATGAGCTTGCTCAGGGTGTTGATGTGATGGTGCATGAAGCCACGCTCGAAACGGCAATGGAAGAGAAAGCCAACAGCCGCGGCCATAGCTCTACCCGCCAGGCCGCCCGGCTTGCGCTGGACGCGGGTGTCAGGAAGCTTATCGTGACGCACGTCAGCTCTCGTTACGACGCCCACGGCTGTGAAAATCTGCTGGCGGAGTGCCGCGAGGTGTTTGCAAACTGCGAGCTGGCGGAAGATTTCACTCAGGTCAGCGTTTAGTCCTTCATTTTTCCCTCAGGATGCCGATAACGATTAAAAGGTCAGCATTTCACTTGAGGGTAGAATGGATAATTTCCAGAAAGATATTGATGACAGGGCGAACCTGACCCTGTCGAACCGTTTTGAGCTGTTGCTGTTCCGTCTTGGCACCTCTCTGAATGAAAACAAATCCGAGCTGTTTGGCATTAACGTCTTTAAGCTGCGTGAAATTGTGCCGATGCCGGAATTCACCAAACCCGCGGGAATGAAATCACCTCTGATGGGGATGGTGAATATTCGCGACCAGGTGATCCCGGTGATCGACCTGGCTGCCGTCGCGGGCTGCAAACCTACAACCGGGCTGAACATTCTGCTGATTACGGAATATGCCCGCAGCGTGCAGGCCTTTGCTGTGGAATCGGTCGAGAATATTATGCGTCTGGACTGGAAACAGGTGCACGCGGCGGAAACCGCCGTCAGCGGGCGTTACATCACCAGCATTGCCTGTCTTGATGAGAAGACCGATACCAACGATCTGGCGATGGTGCTGGACGTTGAGCAGATCCTGTATGACATCACCCCGGCGAACCACGACCTGCACGCCACCAATCTGCAAACCACGAAATTCAACATCAAGCCTGGCGCGGTGGCTATCGTGGCGGAAGATTCAAAAGTGGCGCGCTCTATGCTGGAGAAAGGCTTGCAGGCAATGGAGATCCCGGCGCAGCTGCATATCACCGGCAAAGACGCATGGGAAAAAATTGGCGTTCTCGCAGCCCTGGCGCAGGCTGAAGGTGTGCCGATCACCGATAAAATCGCCCTGGTGCTGACCGACCTCGAAATGCCGGAGATGGATGGTTTTACGCTGACGCGTAAAATCAAAACCGATCCGTTCCTGAAGGACATCCCGGTAGTGATCCACTCTTCCTTGTCCGGCAACGCGAACGAAGACCATATTCGCAAGGTGAAGGCCGACGGGTATGTGGCGAAGTTTGAGCTTAACGAGTTGTCGTCAGTTATCGAAGAAGTGCTGGAGCGTTCGGTGAAGAAGATTGACGGGCCGTTGATCAGTCGTAAGCAACTGGCATAGCCGGGTGGCGCTCTTTGCGGGCTGATGCTCTCACCCCGGCCCTCTCCCACGGGGAGAGGGAGAAAACCATAAAAAAACCCGCCGAGGCGGGTTTTTTGTTTTTACCTTGCTTACATCAGCGGCATCGCGTGCTGCACGATGGTGATCAGCGGCTGCGGATAGATACCGAAGATCAGCACCAGCAGTGCGGAGATCAGTACCACAATACCACCGGCGCTGTACTGCCAGTTGGTTGGGGCATCACGGTTGAGCTGCTGAGGGGCACTCAGGTACAGGCTCACAGCCACGCGCAGGTAGTAGTACAGACCAATCGCGGAACCAATCACCACACCGGCGGTCAGCCACCACAGGCCTGCCTGCACACCGACTGCCAGTACGTAGAACTTACCGATAAAGCCCAGCGTCATCGGAATACCGGCCAGGGACAGCATCATCACGGTCATCACCGCAGACAGAATCGGACGGTGCCAGAACAGACCACGGTAAGAGAACAGGGAATCTGCATCCGGGCCACGGTACGGGCTGGACATCAGGCTCACCACGCCGAACGCGCCGAGGCTGCTGAACAGATAACCGGCCAGATACACGCCTACGGTTTCCATCGACATCTCACCGCTTTGCAGCGCAATCAGTGCCACCAGCAGGTAGCCCAGATGGGAGATAGACGAGTAGCCCAGCAGACGTTTGATATTGGTCTGGCTCAGCGCCATCAGGTTACCGAAGATGATGGAAACGAACGCGATAATGCCGAGCACCACGCGAACCGCTTCGCTATCACCCACTGGTGCGTACAGGAACAGACGCATCACCACACCGAAGATAGCGATTTTGCTCGCCGTCGCCAGGAAGGTCGATACCGGAGCCGGAGCACCCTGGTATACGTCTGGCGTCCACAGGTGGAACGGAACCAGAGACAGTTTAAAGCCGAGGCCAACAATCATCATGCCCAGACCCGCCAGCAGCAGCGGCTCGTGCAGCATCCCGTCGCCGAGGCTCTTGCCGAGCGCGACGAAAGAGAGGTTACCGGACTGTGCGTACAGCAGCGCAATACCAAACAGCAGGAACGATGACGCCGCCGCTGAAAGAATGGTGTATTTGATACTCGCTTCCAGTGAACGCTTCTGACGGAAGGCGTAACCAATCAGGCCGAACAGCGGCAGAGAGATAAGCTCAATACCGAGGAACAGCGCGGCCAGGTGGTTCGCGTTCGCCAGCAGAATGCCGCCCAGTGCGGCAATCAGTACCAGCAGGTAAAACTCTTCTTTGTTGTCGTTGTAGCCTTCAAGCCACGGGTACGCAAAGGTGCAGGTTGCCAGGCTCGCCAGCAGAACCAGCCCTGTATACAGCATGGCGTAACCGTCAACACGCATCAGCGGGGTGACATCCATCGCGCCCGCCTGGCCAACAAACCAGAGGGAAACCAACGCAGCGTTCAGACCCAGAACGGACAGGGTCGCATTCAGGAAGTGATTGCGTCGCCACGCAATGGAGAGCATCACAACCACCACCGTCAATCCGACGATCAGCAGCGGTAGCAGCGCGATCAGTTGTTGTGGAGTTATTGTCATGGCGAATTACGGCCTTGTAGTAGAAGCAGAATTAACAAACCACTGCTGGATGTTACCCATCGCGGAATGCGAGGTATCCAGAATCGGCTGTGGATAGAAGCCCAACAGCACCAGCAGTACGACCAGCAGCAGGATGATGAACAGCTCACGCAGCGACATCCCAGGCAGTTCTTGCGCAGCAATCTCACTCTTCGCTTTACCGAAGTAAGCGCGGTGCAGCATCGCCAGTGAGTACACAGAAGCGAACACCAGACCGAATGTAGAGACAACGGTAATCACCGGAACCACTTTGAAGCTGCCGAACAGAATCATAAATTCGCCGACGAAGTTACCGGTACCTGGCATCCCCAGGGTGGCAACCGCGAAGAACATGGACAGCGCTGGCAGCCATTTAATTTTGCTCCACAGGCCGCCCATCATACGCATATCGCGGGTGTGCAGACGTTCGTACAGCTGGCCACACAGGATGAAGAGGCCGGCTGCGGACAGACCGTGCGCAATCATCTGGATAACCGCGCCCTGGTACGCCAGCTGGCTGCCGGTGTAGATAGCAATCAGCACGAAGCCCATGTGGGAAACGGAGGTGTAAGCAATCAGACGCTTGATGTCATACTGCGTAAACGCCATCCAGGCACCGTAGAAGATACCAATCACACCCAGCCACATGGCAATCGGTGCGAACTCAGCGGAGGCGTTCGGGAACAGTGGCAGTGCGAAACGCAGCAGACCGTAGGCCGCGGTTTTCAGCAAGATGCCCGCCAGGTCAACGGAACCCGCCGTTGGTGCCTGGGAGTGTGCATCTGGCAGCCAGCCGTGCAGCGGAACTACCGGCATTTTCACCGCGAAGGCGATGAAGAAGCCCAGCATCAGCAGATATTCAACGCCGTGAGACATTGGCGTTTTCAGCAGATCCTGATAGTTGAAGGTCCAGATACCGGTCGCGTTGTGGTGAACAAACACCAGCGCCAGGATCGCAATCAGCATCACCAGACCACTCGCCTGGGTATAGATGAAGAACTTGGTTGCCGCCGTGATACGCGTTTTACCGTCGGATGCCTTGTGGCCCCACAGCGCGATCAGGAAGTACATCGGCACCAGCATCATCTCCCAGAAGAAGAAGAACAGGAACATGTCGATGGCAAGGAACACGCCGATAACGCCGCCCAGGATCCACATCAGGTTCAGGTGGAAGAAGCCCTGGTATTTTTCGATTTCTCGCCAGGAGCAAAGTACCGCCAGAACGCCGAGCAGACCGGTCAGCACTACCATCAGCAGCGACAGACCATCAATGGCCAGGTGGATAGTAATGCCAAAACGTGGGATCCACGGCAGAACGAACTCAGACTGCCACTGCGGAATACCCGCAGACTGCGTCAGAGAGTAGCCACCCTGCAACCACAGTTGCAGACCAAGTGCGAGCGTCAATCCCATGGTGATCAGCGCGATCCAGCGCGGCATCTTCACGCCAAAGCGTTCAGTCTGCCAGCACAGGAAGCCGCCGATGAAGGGAATTAATATTAGCCAGGGTAGTAACATGGCGATTTTTATTCCTTGTTAAAGTCCCTAAGGGACCGATTTTCAACAAATTCGACAAAATTCACGCGTTAGTGCGGTCTGTGGTGTCGGGTGGCGCTCACGCTTACCCGACCTACGGTCTCGTAGGCCCGGTAAGCGCAGCGCCACCGGGCAAAACCACTATCGCAATACCATCAGCAGCGCCAGTACGACAACCGCACCGATGCTCATGGACGCCACATACCAGCGCAGGTAACCGTTCTCGCTGAACAGCAGGCCTTTACCTGCAAAGCGGGACAGGATCGCCGGGATATTCATCATGCTGTTCAGTGGATCGCGTTTCACCAGCCACGCAACGCCCAGGAACGGCTTGACGAAAATCATGTCGTACAGCCAGTCGAAGCCCCACGCGTTGTACCACCAGGTGCCCAGCAGACGACCTGGCGCACTGTTGGCAACAGAAGTTACCAGCGTACGTTTACCCAGCCACAGCCATGCAGCAATCAGGATGCCCGCGATAGCGACCACACCAGAGGTGATTTCAAGCGTCAGAACGCGACCGTGCTCAAGCTCGGTGGTGTCTGGCAGTACGCCCTGCAACGGTGGCACAATCATCGCGCCAACGAAGGTGGACAGTACCAGCAGCACAATCAGCGGCAGGTGGTGGGTAATCCCCTTCCCTGCGTGAGCGTGAATTTGTTCTTTACCGTGGAATACGATGAAAATCATACGGAAGGTATACAGAGAGGTCATGAACGCACCGACCAGACCTGCAACCATCAGATTGATATGACCATTCGCCATGGCACCCGCAAGGATTTCGTCCTTACTGAAGAAGCCCGCGGTAATCAGCGGCAGTGCCGCCAGCGCCGCGCCGCCCACCAGGAAGCAAACATATACCAGCGGGATGGACTTACGCAGTCCGCCCATTTTGAAGATGTTCTGCTCGTGGTGGCAGGCCAGGATCACGGAACCGGATGAGAGGAACAGCAGCGCTTTAAAGAAGGCGTGCGTCATCAGGTGGAAAATCGCCGCGTCCCATGCCTGAACGCCCAGCGCCAGGAACATGTAACCAATCTGGCTCATAGTGGAATACGCGAGAACGCGTTTGATGTCAGTCTGAACCAGCGCCGCAAAGCCTGCCAGCACCAGCGTGACCGCACCCACAATACCCACAAGATGCAGAATTTCCGGAGTCATCAGGAACAGACCGTGGGTACGCGCAATCAGGTAAACACCCGCGGTAACCATGGTCGCTGCGTGGATCAGCGCGGAGACAGGGGTTGGACCCGCCATCGCGTCTGCCAGCCATGTCTGCAACGGCAGCTGAGCGGATTTACCCACAGCACCACCCAGCAGCATCAGCGTTGCCCACCACAGCATGTTGTTGCCTGCTTCGAAGTGAGCCGGCGCCAGTTCCACCATTTCGCGGAAGTTCAGCGTGCCCAGTTCGTTGTAGAGAATGAACAGCGCGAAGGCGAGGAACACGTCACCCACACGGGTCACGACGAACGCTTTCATGGCCGCTGCGCCATTCTTCGGATCGGTGTAGTAGAAACCGATCAGCAGGTAAGAACACAGACCCACGCCTTCCCAGCCCAGATACATCAGCAGCAGGTTATCGGCCAGCACCAGAACGACCATGCTGGCGATAAACAGGTTGGTGTAGGCGAAGAAGCGGGAGTAACCCTCTTCACCACGCATATACCAGGAGGCGAACATGTGGATCAGGAAGCCCACGCCGGTGACCACGGAGAGCATGGTCAGAGACAGACCATCCAGCACCAGGTTGAAACCGATGTTGAAATCGCCGACCGACATCCAGGTCCACAGCGGTACGCTGAAAGGCTGGCGGCCGTTGTTGAAGAAATCGATACCCGCGTACGCAGTTACCAGCGCCGCCAGACCGATAGAGCCAATGCCCACGGTAGCAGACAGATTCTCAGACCAGCGGCCACGAGAAAACGCCAGCAGCACGAAGCCAATCAGCGGAAAAATAATGGTTAAGGCAAGCATGTTCATCCACGCAACTCACTTACTGAATCGATGTTCAGGTTCTGGCGGCGACGATGGAGCTGCAGCAACAGCGCCAGGCCAATACTCGCTTCGGCAGCCGCGAGGCTGATGGCGAGAATGTACATCACCTGACCATCGGTCTGGCCCCAGTAGCTACCGGCGACCACGAAGGCCAGCGCGGAAGCGTTAATCATGATTTCCAGGCCGATCAGCATAAACAGCAGATTGCGGCGGATAACCAGACCGGTCAGACCCAGAACGAATAAAATCGCAGCGAGGATCAGTCCATGTGTTAAGGGGATCATGCGCGTTCCTCCGTTTTTCTTTTCGCGCGGTCGTCAGTACGGTTGCTCAGCACCTCGCCGGCACGCTCTTCGCGGCCAACGTGGAAGGCAACAACCAGGCCTGCCAGCAGCAGCATTGAGGCCAGTTCAACCGCCAGAACGTACGGGCCAAACAGGGAAATACCCACGGCTTTCGCGCTGATTGGCGTGCCGTCGATACCCTGGTCGTTCACGCCCAGGATGGCGTAAACGATCACCGCCAGCATGATGGCCGACAGAATTGCCGGGCCAATCCACACCTGCGGTTTTAACCACTGACGTTCCTGCTCAATTTCAGAGCCGCCCAGGTTCAGCATCATCACCACGAAGACGAACAGCACCATGATGGCCCCGGCGTAGACGATGATTTCCAGCGCACCGGCAAAGTGCGCGCCCAGCGCAAAGAACACCCCAGAAATAGCCAGCAGCGAAATGATTAAATAGAGCAGCGCATGCACCGGGTTGGTGTGCGTAATCACTCGCAGCGTAGCCAGGATGGCGATAAGGCCACAGATATAAAAAGCGAATTCCATTGCCCTCTCCTTACGGTAACAGGCTCTTGACGTCGATAGGCTTGGCTTCGTTCTCTGCTTCGCCCTTATCTTTGCCGTCGATTGCCATACCCGCCATCCGGTAGAAGTTATATTCCGGGTATTTGCCCGGACCGGAAATCAGCAGATCCTCTTTCTCGTACACCAGATCCTGACGCTTATACTCACCCAGCTCAAAGTCTGGAGTCAGCTGAATCGCCGTGGTTGGGCACGCTTCTTCACACAGGCCACAGAAGATGCAGCGTGAGAAGTTGATGCGGAAGAACTCAGGATACCAGCGGCCGTCTACCGTCTCGGCTTTTTGCAGAGAGATACAGCCTACCGGGCACGCTACCGCACACAGGTTACAGGCAACGCAGCGCTCGGAACCGTCCGGATCGCGCGTCAGCACGATACGGCCACGGTAGCGCGGCGGCAGATATACCGGCTCTTCCGGGTACATCTGGGTTTCGCGTTTGGCAAACGCGTGCAGGCCGATCATCCAGATACTGCGCAGCTGGGTGCCGGTGCCTACCAATAATTCTTTTAAGGTCATGGTCTAAAGCCCCTTATGGCTGCTGCCAGAGAATGACAGCTGCCGTTACCAACAAGTTGACGAGCGTCAGCGGCAGGCACACTTTCCAGCCGAAAGACATTACCTGGTCATAACGAGGACGCGGTAATGACGCACGAATCAAAATGAACATCATCATGAAGAACGCGGTTTTCAGCGCGAACCAGATGAACGGCGGTAAGAACGGGCCATGCCAGCCACCAAAGAACAGCGTTACCATCAACGCGGAAATGGTGACGATACCGATGTACTCGCCCACGAAGAACAGACCGAATTTCATACCGGAATATTCAATGTGGTAACCGTCGGCCAGTTCCTGTTCGGCTTCTGGCTGGTCAAACGGGTGACGGTGACACACCGCCACGCCCGCGATAGCAAAGGTAACAAAACCAAAGAACTGCGGGATAACGTTCCAGATATCGGCCTGGTTGTTGACGATGTCGGTCATGTTGAATGAACCGGCCTGCGCCACCACGCCCATCAGGGAGAGACCCAGGAATACTTCGTAGCTCAGCGTCTGCGCGGAAGCACGCATCGCACCCAGCAGGGAGTATTTGTTGTTACTGGACCAGCCTGCGAACAGTACCGCGTAAACCGCGAGGCCTGCCATCATCAGGAAGAACAGAATGCCGATGTTCAGGTCAGCCACAACCCAGGTCGGGCTGACAGGAACGATAGCAAATGCCAGCAGCAGCGAGGTAAAGGCGATCATCGGTGCCAGAGTAAAGATCACGCGATCCGAGAAGCGCGGGATCCAGTCCTCTTTAAAGAACATCTTGATCATGTCCGCGACCAGCTGGAGTGAACCACCCCAGCCCACGCGGTTCGGTCCGTAACGATTCTGGAACAGACCGAGCAGACGACGTTCACCAAAGCTCATGAACGCGCCGCAGGTGACGACCACCAGCAGAATCACAACCGCTTTCAGAATGCTCAGCAGGATGTCGATAAGATCCGGCGTTAACCAACTCATGCTTTTGCCTCCTGCAAGTTATCAAGACGCGCGCCTGCCAGTACCGGAGCGATGCCAGGCATCCCCATCGGCAGACCCACCTGCCCTGCTGTCAGACCTTCAGAGATAATCAGCGGCAGGCTGATGGTCTGGCCATCGTAGCTAAAGGCAATGTTCGCGCCCGCATTCACGCCAAGCTTCGCGGCGTCTGCCGGGTTGAGCTTGATGTAAGGCTGCGGCATACGTTGCTGGAATACCGGAGAACGCTGGGACATTTCGTCGCTACCAAACAGATGGTAGTACGGCGCAATACGCCAGTTGCCATCCTGAGCCTGGAAGCTTGCCGGTACGGCGCTGAAGAAATCCAGACCGGTTTCGGAGGCTTCAATCAGACGTACACCCGGATCACCGTGACGCAGGGAGCCGCCCACTTCTGCCTGGAACTTGTTCCATGCCTGTGGGGAGTTCCAGCCCGGAGCCCATGCGAACGGAACCTGAGAGCGCGGCGCAGACGGCTGGTTGTTCCCTTCCATAGAGAAGGCGAACATGGTGTCTTTGTCCTGTGGCTGACGAGGTTCATGCACGCTGATGTTGGCACGCATAGCGGTACGACCGCTGTAACGGTGTGGTTCACGCGACAGTTTCTGGCCGCGAATACGGAAGCTTGCGTCAGGTGCAGCATCTTTGATGCCCGCCAGCTGAGGCAGTTTTTCCACCACCGCGTCGATAACGTGGTCAAGCTGCGTCCAGTCCACTTCACGGCTTTGCACGGTGCTGTGCAGGGAGTGCAGCCAGCGCCAGCTTTCCAGCATGATGGTGTTGCTGTCGTAGTACGCCGGGTCATAAACCTGGAAGAAGCGCTGTGCGCGGCCTTCGTTGTTAATCACCGTACCGTCACTTTCTGCGAAGCTTGCCGCAGAGAGCACCAGGTGTGCTTTATCCATAATCGCGGTACGCTGATGGTCAATCACCATCACCAGCGGCGCTTTTGCCAGCGCAGCGTCAACGCGTGACGCAGAGGCATGACGATGCAGGTCGTTCTCAAGCACGATAACCGCGTCAGCAGCACCGGTTTCCAGTTCGCTTAACGCTGCGTCCAGAGAGCCGCCGCCAATCATACCCAGGCCAATGCTGTTCACCGCACGGGCAATCATGGTCACGCCAACGTCAGAACCGCGGCCTTTCAGGGCTTTGGCAACGTTTGCTGCAGCCTGAACGATCTCGGCGCTACCGGCATTAGTACCGGAAATAATCAGCGGTTTCTTCGCACCCGCCAGCGCCTGAACAATCACGTCAACCTTGTTTTGCAGGTCGCGATCCAGTTCAACGGCCGGAGAGTTGTTGTCCAGCGCGTGTGCAATCGCAAAGCCAAGACGAGCCTGGTCTTCAACCGGTGCGCGGTAGGTCCACGCGGCGATATCATCCAGACGGGTGTCATCAATGCAGGTTACAAACAGAGGATGCTTCGCGCGCTGACCGATGTTCAGGATTGCCGCAATCTGCCAGTCAGCCACTTTCTGGGCTGCCGCCATTTCACGTGCTTTACCTTTCACCGCCTGGCGAACAGCCAGAGCCGCACGAGCGCCGGTCTGAGTCAGGTCTTCACCCAGCACCAGAACTGCATCATAGGATTCGATTTCGCGTAGTGCAGGCGTATGAATACCGCCTTCGCGCAGCACTTTCAGCACCAGTTGCAAACGTTCCTGCTCGCCCTGGGCGATACCGGTGTAGAAGTTTTCAGCCCCGACCAGTTCACGCAGCGCGAAGTTACTTTCAACGCTGGCACGTGGGGAGCCGATACCGATCACTTTCTTCGACTGGCGCAGAATATCTGCCGCACCCTGCATCGCTTGTTCGGCGTTCAGGGTGATCAGGTCATCGCCACGGCGCTGAACCGGCTGACGCGGACGGTCTTTCAGGTTCACATAGCCATAACCGAAACGACCACGGTCGCACAGGAAGTAGTGGTTAACGGTACCGTTATAGCGGTTTTCGATACGACGCAGTTCGCCGTAACGTTCACCCGGGCTGGTATTACAGCCGAGAGAGCACTGCTGGCAGATGCTTGGTGCAAACTGCATGTCCCATTTACGGTTGTAGCGCTCGGAGTGAGTTTTATCCGTGAATACGCCGGTCGGGCAGATTTCTACCAGGTTGCCGGAGAATTCGCTTTCAAGCACTCCGTCTTCCGGACGACCGAAGTAGACGTTGTCATGTGCGCCATATACGCCCAGATCCTGACCGTCTGCATAGTCTTTGTAGTAACGCACGCAGCGGTAACAGGCGATGCAGCGGTTCATTTCGTGAGAGATGAACGGCCCCAGATCCTGATTGCGGTGGGTACGTTTGGTAAAGCGATAGCGACGGAAGCTGTGACCGGTCATAACGGTCATATCCTGAAGGTGGCAGTTACCGCCCTCTTCACAGACCGGACAGTCGTGTGGGTGGTTGGTCATCAACCATTCCACCACGCTTTCGCGGAACTGTTTGGCTTCTTCATCGTCAATCGAAATAAAGGTGCCTTCGGTGGCTGGCGTCATACAGGACATCACCAGGCGACCACGCGTGTCTTCCGCGTTTTGATATTGCTTCACCGCACACTGGCGGCAAGCACCGACGCTGCCCAGCGCCGGATGCCAGCAAAAGTACGGAATATCAAGGCCGAGCGACAGACAAGCTTCCAGCAGGTTGTCCGCCCCGTTGACCTCGTATTCTTTGCCGTCTACATGAATCGTAGCCATTAGCATGCTTCCAGTTGGCTCAGATTAGCTCTGAGCGTTAATCAAAATTCTGTCTTTACCAGCGCGCTTTCAACAGGTTCGGCTGAATACCATTAATTGAATGGGTATTGCTGAACGGCTGCTTGATGCCTGCTTCGAATTCGTCGCGGAAATATTTAATCGCGCTCTGCAATGGCTCTACAGCACCCGGTGCGTGGGCACAGAAGGTTTTACCAGGGCCCAGGAATCGACACAGTTGCTCAAGTGTCTCGATATCGCCAGGCTGGCCTTCGCCACGTTCAATAGCACGCAGGATCTTCACGCTCCACGGCAGACCATCACGGCACGGTGTACACCAGCCGCAGGACTCGCGGGCGAAGAACTCTTCCAGGTTACGTACCAGCGATACCATGCCGATCTCGTGGTCGACGGCCATCGCCAGCGCCGTACCCAGACGGCTGCCTGCTTTACCAATGCTTTCGAATTCCATTGGCAGATCAAGATGAGCCTCGGTCAGGAAGTCGGTCCCTGCCCCGCCTGGCTGCCAGGCTTTGAATTTCAGCCCGTCACGCATCCCGCCTGCATAGTCTTCAAGAATTTCGCGCGCGGTCGTACCAAATGGCAGCTCCCAGACACCCGGGTTCTTCACGCGGCCAGAGAAGCCCATCAGCTTGGTACCTGCATCCTTACTTGAAGAGATGCCCTGATACCACTCTACGCCGTTGGCGAGGATTGCCGGAACGTTACACAGGGTTTCGACGTTGTTAACACAGGTCGGTTTACCCCATACGCCGGAGCTTGCCGGGAACGGTGGCTTGGAACGCGGGTTCGCACGACGGCCTTCAAGGGAGTTAATCAGCGCGGTTTCTTCACCGCAGATGTAACGCCCTGCACCGGTATGCACGAACAGTTCGAAGTCAAAACCGGTGCCCAGAATATTTTTACCCAGCAGACCCGCTTCGGTCGCTTCGGCAATCGCGCGGCGCAGGTTTTCTGCGGCTTCGATGTACTCACCGCGCAGGAAGATGTAGCCACGGTATGCTTTCAGCGCAAACGCGGAGATCAACATGCCTTCCACCAGCAGGTGCGGCAGTTGTTCCATCAGCAGGCGGTCTTTATAGGTGCCAGGTTCCATTTCATCGGCGTTACACAGCAGGTAACGGATGTTCATGGATTCGTCTTTTGGCATCAGGCTCCACTTCAGACCGGTGGAGAAGCCCGCACCGCCGCGCCCTTTCAGGCCAGCGTCTTTTACCGCATTAACGATTTCGTCCGGCGCCATGCCACCCAGGGCTTTACGCGCACCGGCATAGCCGTTTTTGCTTTCGTATTCTTCAAGCCATACCGGCTGTTTGTCATCGCGCAGACGCCAGGTCAGCGGATGAGTTTCAGCAGTACGAATTACAGTTTTCATTTGTACTGCTCCAGCAGATCAGGAATGGCTTCCGGCGTCAGATGGCTGTGAGTGTCCTCATCAATCATCATGGTCGGCCCCTTGTCGCAGTTACCCAGGCAGCAGGTTGGCAGCAGGGTAAAACGACCGTCGAACGTGGTCTGGCCCGGTTTGATATCGAGTTTTTTCTCAATAGCAGCCTGAATCCCCTGATAGCCCGTAATGTGACAAACCACGCTGTCACAGTAGCGGATCACGTGGCGGCCAACCGGCTGGCGGAAGATCTGGCTATAGAACGTTGCCACACCTTCTACGTCACTTGCCGGAATACCCAGCACTTTTGCGATCTCGTAGATCGCCCCATCCGGCACCCAACCACGCTGTTTCTGTACGATTTTCAGCGCTTCAATGGACGCCGCACGCGGGTCTTCGTAGTGGTGCATCTCGTGCTCAATGGCGGCACGTTCTGCTTCACTCAGCTCAAAAGCCTCGGTCTGTGGTTGTTGATTTTCGTGCATAATTAGCGGTCCACATCTGACATAACAAAATCGATACTACCCAGATACACAATCAGGTCAGAGACCAGACTGCCGCGGATAGCGGCCGGGATCTGCTGCAAGTGCGCGAAGCTTGGCGTACGCACACGGGTACGGTAGCTCATGGTGCTACCGTCGCTGGTCAGGTAGTAACTGTTGATACCCTTGGTCGCTTCGATCATCTGGAAGGATTCCTGCGCCGGCATGACCGGGCCCCAGGAAACCTGCAGGAAGTGCGTGATCAGGGTTTCGATATGTTGCAGCGTGCGCTCTTTCGGTGGCGGCGTCGTCAGCGGGTGATCCGCTTTGAACGGGCCTTCCGGCATGTTGTTGAGGCACTGCTCAAGGATGCGCAGACTCTGGCGCAGCTCTTCCACTTTCAGCATCACACGGGTGTAGCAGTCGGAAACGCCGCCGCCAACCGGGACTTCAAAGTCAAAGTTCTCGTAGCCAGAGTAAGGACGGGCTTTACGCACGTCGAAATCAATACCGGTCGCACGCAGACCAGCCCCTGTTGTACCCCACTCCAGCGCTTCTTTAGCACCGTAAGCAGCAACGCCCTGGGAACGGCCTTTCAGGATGGTGTTACGCAGCGCGGCTTTCTCGTAAGAGGCCAGACGTTTTGGCATCCAGTCGAGGAATTCACGCAGCAGACGGTCCCAGCCGCGCGGCAGATCGTGTGCCACACCGCCGATACGGAACCAGGCCGGGTGCATACGGAAACCGGTAATCGCTTCTACCAGATCGTAGATTTTCTGACGGTCGGTAAAAGCGAAGAAGACCGGGGTCATCGCGCCAACGTCCTGAATGAACGTGGAGATGTAAAGCAGGTGGCTGTTAATACGGAACAGTTCAGACAGCATTACGCGGATGACGTTAACGCGATCCGGCGTGGTGATGCCTGCCAGTTTCTCAACGGCCAGCACGTATGGCATTTCGTTTACGCAGCCGCCGAGGTACTCGATACGGTCGGTATACGGAATGTAGCTGTGCCAGGACTGACGCTCACCCATCTTCTCAGCACCACGGTGGTGGTAACCGATATCCGGTACGCAGTCGACAATCTCTTCGCCATCGAGTTGAAGAATAATACGGAATGCACCGTGCGCAGACGGGTGGTTTGGACCGAGGTTAAGGAACATGAAGTCCTCATTTTCGGTACCGCGCTTCATGCCCCAGTCTTCCGGCTTGAAGGTCAGTGCTTCCATCTCCAGATCCTGCTTGGCTTTGGTCAGCTCAAACGGGTCGAATTCAGTTGCACGCGCCGGGTAGTCTTTACGCAGCGGGTGGCCGGTCCAGGTCTGCGGCATCATGATGCGCGTCAGATGTGGGTGGCCATCAAAGGTCATGCCGAACATTTCCCAGGTTTCACGCTCATACCAGTTGGCGTTCGGGAAAAGTTTAGTGATCGTCGGCAGATGCATGTCGTTTTCAGACAATGCCACCTTGAGCATGATATCCGTGTTGCGGTCTATTGAGATCAGGTGGTAGAAAACGGAAAAATCCGCAGCAGGGAGACCCTGGCGGTGGGTACGCAGACGTTCATCCATGCCGTGTAAGTCAAACAGCATGACGTATGGTTTTGGCAATTTCTTGAGGAAATCGACGACTTCCAGTAATTGTTCACGCTTCACCCAAACAACGGGTACCCCGGTGCGGGTGGCCTGAACAGTAAAGGCATCCGGCCCAAAACGGTTGCGCAGCTCGCCAATGACCGGGTCATCCAGATGATCCCGGGTTTGCCATGCGGCTTCTTGCGCGGTTAAGTCGGTCATATTGTTCACCATTGCAAATGGTCCGTGGTGACTGTCAAGCCTGGCTTCGCGCTATTTGAGTAGTGATATGCGAAGGTGTTCTCCAGGCCCACAGGCGCAAATTAAATTTCGTCAGGCGTACGCAGGTTGGTGACTGCAATACGTTCACCGCGTTTACGCTCGCGCTCAGACTGCATGTTGGCGCGATACACACCCTGATCGCCAACAACCCAGGAGAGTGGGCGGCGTTCTTTACCGATGGACTCCTGCAACAGCATCAGAGCCTGCATATAAGCTTCCGGACGTGGCGGACAACCCGGGATATACACATCCACCGGAATGAACTTATCAACGCCCTGCACAACGGAATAAATGTCGTACATACCGCCTGAGTTTGCACATGCGCCCATGGAGATAACCCATTTTGGCTCCAGCATCTGGTCATAAAGACGCTGAATGACAGGTGCCATTTTGGTAAAGCATGTACCGGCTACCACCATCAGGTCGGCCTGACGTGGGGAAGCACGCAGTACCTCTGCCCCAAAACGCGCAACGTCATGCACCGCAGTGAATGACGTCACCATTTCAACGTAGCAGCAAGAAAGGCCAAAGTTGTATGGCCAGATGGAGTTCTTACGACCCCAGTTGACCATATCGTGCATGGCGTGCTCGAGCTTGCCCATGTACACGCTTTTATTGACTTCTTGCTCCAGGGGGTCGGTTACGATCTCCTGTTTTTGCAGGGGGTAACGGTCATTCTCACCGTTAGGATCTATGCGGGTGAGCGTATAATCCATCTTATTGCCTCGCTGTTACTGCTGACGATTAGAGATACTGTTTTCCGGGTTGATGTGTTCACGGCGTGAACGCACAGGTGTCCAGTCCAGCGCGCCAATACGCACCAGATAAACCAGACCGGCCAGTAACACTAAAATGAAAATTGCGGCCTCGACAAAGCCCACCCAACCACTTTCGCGGATGGAGGTAGACCATGCGAAAAGGTAAAGCGCTTCCACGTCGAAGATGACGAAGAACATGGCTACCAGGTAGAACTTGGCAGACAGGCGTAAGCGAGCGGAACCTACTGAATCAATACCTGATTCGAAAGGTGTGTTTTTGTGCCTTGCGCGGGCGCGACCGCCCAGGAACCAGCCGCCGACTAACATCAGGCAGCACAGGCCAATGGCTACAATAAGAAAGATTGCGAATGCCCAGTGATGAGCGATGACTTCTGTGGATGTTGACATACTCATTGCTTACTCATCAAAAGTGATACCTACGACACTGCTCTTGCTGGCAGATGGGCATCACATCGATTCATGGGGAGGAACAAATAACCTTACACTAACTGTCGGAAATGAGGCGTAGACAGCAAAATGATGTGGTTTTTTACTCCTTTCTATAACCTTTTGTCAACTTTAACAAAGGTTTCTTCACATTAAATTACATCGAGCGATTCTCATTAACATTTCATGCCCTTTAACCCTGGTGGGTACCTGACTTTACGTCAAATGCATGTTGTTGAATCGTGTCCGTTTTGGAAGTAAAAAAAATAACCCTCCTATTTTGACAGGATTCGCCAACGATTCCTCCCCCCAAATAGGAGTATTTTCTTGATCTGAGACACGCTTTTGTTAATTCAATCAAAAAAACGGCAACATATTTCCCGTTTTTTTAACATGAGCACCCCAGAAAGGAACTGAGAACAGAAATTGTCTAAATTTTAAACCAATCACATCAACAGAATGATTATTAACGTTTATTTACCTAAACCTTAGTCAGGTGAAGGTTATTTTTGTCAAAAAAAAACCACTCCGTGAGAAAATCACGCGAGTGGCCTTTTTTTACACTTACATTTTGTTACCAGAAATTTGAGCTATTGATCACTCAAAATCCCCTTCAACCATCATAGAGTCGCCCCCCTCTTCGGGAGTAACATGCTCATATTGCCAGGGGTTGTGGTAATTCTCCATGGCCTCAAACACGACCTTCGCCAGCTCGTTATTGCTGGACGCATTGTGGCAGAGCAGGTATTCCGTCTCCGGCAGCACGGGAAGACCATCGGTTTTACCCAATACGCGAAGATCCGGGCTCATCATCTCTACCGGACGCGCCGTTACACCAAGCCCCGCTTTCACGGCGGCACGCACTGCTGGCAAGGTCGATGCCACATAAGCCAGACGCCACGGGATATTGGCTTCATTCAGCGCAGAAATCACCATATCGCGGAACGGGCTTGGATCATCGAGCAAGACCAGCGGAATAGCCTCACCTTTTTGCAGGACATATTCAGCTGCGCAATACCAATGCGTTGGTGAGGTCCGTAACGTCAGACAATCAAATTGCCCGGGACGGTGCGTAGTCACCACCAAATCAACTTCATTCCCCTTCAACATATCCACCATAAAGGCGTTACGTTTTACGCTAACATCCAGCGCAAGTTTCGGATAAACCGAACTAATTCGATTGAGAAGGAACGGCAATATGGTATCAGCGGATTCATCAGATGCGCCTAATGTTAGCACCCCCTGAAGGTTGCTAAACATTAATGACATACATGCTTCATCATTAAAGCGAAGTATTTTCCTGGCATAACCTAAAAGCTGAATACCGTGCTCAGTTAATAGCTTATTACGCCCATGGCGTGCAAAAAGCTCTTTACCGACCAGTTGCTCCAGCCTTTGCATCTGTTGGCTCACGGCTGACTGGGTACGGCATACTGCGGCAGCAGCTGCTGCAAAAGTGTTGAGATCGGCGACCGCAACAAACGTTCTCAGCAGATCGAGGTCGAGATTCATTATCGGACGATTTGCATTTATCATATCTATTCACTTACAGGTTGCTCGTGCGGAGCTGCCCGGGTTGAAGCTGTGTGTAACAGTTAAACAATTCCTTCTGAAGGATTTCCCTCGCATCCCGGCCCGGCAGACTGCCTGACAGATAGTTATTGTGCTGCTGTAAACCAACAGTCAGAAATCACGTTTCATGACGTTATTTTTATTCTCTTAAACGTTCAGGATATTTCGATGTTTGCAGGTTTATGTAAATTCCATTAAAGGAAACGCACATTTTCTGCCATCTTGATCGCAGCGCTGTTAACGTAGCAAGAAGTGGTTTACACATTCCGGCCAGAGATAACTCTAACAATAACAATCAATTATATAAGAAAAGTTGATTCAGATAGGCAATACATGAGTATCTCTCATCTACTCTCCTGAAAGACATCTTAACCCAAATCCACTTTATTTATAAGTATTATTGCAATATTCAGGATTTAACAGGGTTGATAAGCAACTTAACTAATTTTATTAAAATTAACGAAAGTTGCATTTTCATCGGTAATAATAAATAAATTTTAATTTAGATTAAGGTTATTCATTAATAACACTTAACATTAAATTTACATGGACAACTTTTAACCCAGTTAATCAATATAATGCGCAACACCCCTAAAACTCAGGTTTTACGAAAAGTCACGCGGGGCAACTGCTCGCCTGCTCCCCGCCTTGCGGGTCTGAGCTTTATTTATTTCAGCATAAAATGCAACAAAATAAGACCCATAAAGCACAATAAACCTAATTCCACATTGCAGACGTTACTTTAAGGCAGGTAAATCGTTTGTGAATAGCGGAATAGATTACAAAGAATTTACCCCGTTGTGCAAAATCTTCTTCTGTACGCCCTTCAAAACGAAGCGAGGTGGGAGTACATTGTTCCGTGCTGACTTCCACGGCAGGGAGTGGCAATAATAGCGAAAAGGTTAAAGGTTCATGTCCCCTATCGAAAAATCCAGCAAACTAGATAACGTCTGTTACGACATTCGCGGCCCGGTTCTCAAAGAGGCAAAACGTCTCGAAGAAGAAGGCAACAAGGTTCTGAAGCTCAACATTGGTAACCCCGCGCCATTTGGTTTTGAAGCGCCGGATGAAATCCTGGTTGATGTGATCCGCAACCTGCCTACTGCGCAAGGTTATTGCGATTCCAAAGGACTCTACTCAGCACGTAAAGCCATCATGCAGCATTATCAGGCCCGTGGGATGCGTGATGTCACCGTGGAAGATATCTATATCGGTAACGGCGTTTCCGAACTGATCGTGCAGGCGATGCAGGCACTGCTGAACAGCGGTGATGAAATGCTGGTACCGGCACCGGATTACCCACTTTGGACGGCTGCTGTCTCGCTGTCCAGCGGTAAAGCGGTGCACTACCTGTGCGACGAATCCTCAGACTGGTTCCCGGATCTGGATGATATCCGCGCCAAAATCACCCCTCGTACGCGCGGGATCGTGATTATCAACCCGAACAACCCAACGGGTGCGGTGTACTCCAGAGAACTGCTGATGGAGATCGTAGAGATCGCCCGCCAGCACAACCTGATCATTTTCGCTGACGAAATCTACGACAAGATCCTGTACGACGCAGCGCAGCACCACTCTATCGCCGCACTGGCGCCAGACCTGCTGACCGTCACCTTCAACGGCCTGTCAAAAACCTACCGCGTGGCGGGCTTCCGTCAGGGCTGGATGGTACTGAACGGCCCGAAAAAGCACGCGAAAGGCTATATCGAAGGGCTGGAAATGCTGGCCTCTATGCGCTTGTGCGCAAACGTCCCGGCGCAGCACGCGATCCAGACGGCGCTAGGCGGTTACCAGAGCATCAGCGAATTTATTGTCCCTGGCGGGCGCCTGTATGAACAGCGCAACCGTGCATGGGAGCTCATTAACGACATTCCGGGTGTGTCCTGCGTGAAGCCGAACGGCGCGCTCTATATGTTCCCGAAAATTGATGCGAAGCGCTTCAATATTCATGACGATCAGAAAATGGTGCTCGATTTCCTGCTTCAGGAGAAAGTTCTGCTGGTTCAGGGTACTGCGTTTAACTGGCCGTGGCCGGATCACGTGCGCATCGTTACCCTGCCGCGTGAAGATGACCTGGAAATGGCTATCAGCCGCTTCGGGCGCTTCCTCTCGGGTTATCATCAGTAACGTTGGCTTTCTGCCGGGTGGCGCTGCGCTTACCCGGCCTACAACACCTTCAGATTTGCATCTTCCCTCCCCTCCCCGCACAATGAAGCCTGTCGCTGTGAAGACAAAAGGTAACCTATGAGTCAGAGTCATTTCTTTGCCCACCTCTCCCGCCTTAAGCTCATCAACCGCTGGCCGCTGATGCGCAATGTGCGTACTGAGAATGTGTCAGAGCACAGTTTGCAGGTGGCGATGGTCGCCCACGCGCTGGCCGCCATTAAAAACCGTAAATTTAACGGACAGGTCAACGCAGAACGCATTGCCCTGCTGGCGATGTACCACGATGCGTCAGAAGTTCTGACGGGGGATTTACCCACTCCGGTGAAATATTTCAATTCGCAGATTGCTCAGGAATATAAGGCCATCGAGAAGATTGCCCAGCAGAAGCTGATCGACATGGTGCCGGAAGAGTTACGTGATATCTTCGAGCCGCTTATCGATGAGCACAGCTACACCGAAGACGAGAAATCGCTGGTGAAGCAGGCAGATGCGCTGTGCGCCTATCTGAAATGTCTGGAAGAGCTATCCGCGGGGAACAACGAATTTCTTCTGGCAAAAACGCGTCTGGAAAAAACGCTCGAAGCCCGCCGCAGCGATGAGATGGATTATTTTATGCAGGTGTTTGTGCCAAGCTTCCATTTATCGCTGGACGAAATTAGCCAGGATTCGCCGTTGTAATTTTTGCCGGGTGGCGGCTTCGCCTTACCCGGCCTGTGTTTCTGCGCTCGCGCTAAAATGGGAATAAAACCGGAATTAACACCACGCACACCACCATCACCAGCACCGTGAAGGGAACCCCAATCTTCACAAAATCACTGAATTTATAGTTCCCCGGCCCCAGCACCAGCGTGTTAACCGGTGAAGAAACGGGGGTCATGAACGCCGCCGATGCAGCCATCGCCACCATCATGGCAAATGGATAAGGGGAGACGCCCATTGATTTTGCCATCGCCAGAGCAATAGGCGCCATTAATACGGCAGTTGCGGTGTTCGAGATAAACAAGCCAATTGCGGCGCACATGACAAACAAGCACACCATCATCAAGTAAGGCCCGTAGCCCCCACCAACGTCCATCAGCCCTTTCACAATCAAATCCACACCACCGGTTTTTTGCAGCGCCAGCGCAAAGGGCATCATCCCGACGATAAGAATAATGCTAGGCCAGTGAACGGCTTTGTAGGCACTTTCCGCATCGATGCAACGGAATTTGCCCATCAACAGACAAGCAATAATTGCCGCCACCGGATTGGGGATCTCATCGGTCAGCATCAGGGCGACCATCAGCACCAGGCAAAAAATCGCATGAGGTGCCTGGCTGTGAGCCGGAGAGGCATCGCTCTCTTCAACCGGCATGTTGAGCACCACAAAATCACGGCCTTTTTGTCCCAGCTGGCTAATCAGCTTCCAGTTACCTACCACCAGGAAGATATCCCCCAGCAGAATAGGTTCATCGACCACGGCACCCTCAAGCGCCACGCCGTCACGCTTCAGGCCAACCACATTCAGGCCGTAGCGGGTACGAAAGCCAATTTCACGCACGGTTTTACCCAACAGTTCCGATTCCGGGATAAGAGAGACTTCCGCCATGCCCACATCCAGCGCCTGATCCGAAAAGTACTCGCCGCGCAGAACCATAGGCTCAAGCAGTTGCTCGCTGCAAAACTCGCGCAGGTCGACGTCTGCCGTGGACATATCAATCAGCAAAACGTCGCGCGCACGGAATTCTGATACCCCGTTAACGTTAACAATCACCCGACGAAAGCGACGCCAGCGCTCCACACCGATAACGTTCGCACCGTAGCGCTCGCGCAGCCTGAGGTCATCCAGCCGCTGCCCTACCATCGGTGAACCCGGGCGGATCGCCAGGCGGCGGGCGCGGCCAGTCAGGCGATACTCTTTAATCAAATCGCGGAAGGTGCGCCGCTTCCAGCCGTCTTTCGATTTATCCTGTTTTTCGCCCTTCAGCGCAAAACGGGTTAGCAGCATGTAGATAACGCCCAGCACCAGAATCACCAGTCCGAGCGGGGTGACGCTGAAAAAGCTAAACCCCTGCAACCCTTCGCGGATTAACTCACTGTTGACCACCAGGTTTGGCGGCGTGGCCACCAGCGTCATCATGCCGCTGATTAGCCCGGCAAAGCTCAGGGGCATCATCAGACGTGACGGCGAGGTCTGCATTCGCATAGAGACACTGAGGACGACCGGAATAAAAATGGCCACCACGCCGGTAGAGCTCATAAACGCGCCCAGCCCGGCTACGGTCACCATCAGGTAGACCAGCATTTTAGTTTCACTGTTGCCCGCGACCTTGACCAGCCACGCCCCCATAATGGTCGCCACTCCGGTACGCACCAGGCCATCGCCGATAATAAACAGGGCCGCAATCAGAATGACGTTAGGGTCGCTAAACCCGGAGAAAGCTTCAGGCAGCGTGAGCGTGCCGCTCAATACAAAGGCAACAATCACAAACAAGGCGACGGCATCCATGCGCACCTTGCCTGTGGCAAAGAGAATAATGGCGATTAAAAGCAGGCTGAGGACCCAAATCAGTTCACCGTTCACAACATATCCTTGTCTGAGGGAGCAGAAGAAAAGAGTGCCATAAAAAAGCCCCAACAAAGTGGGGCTAAATCATGGGATTACATTTTCAGCGAGACAGTTACAATTCCGTCTGGCGACTTAGAAACTGCAATCGCCGTCAGCGAACTGAGGACAAAATCGACGTCGTCCAGCCGGGGAGAGTCCGCCGGTACGTTAACCGCGATAACGTGGCTACCGGCATTCAAACCTGCCAGAACACCGGCCGCAGCATCTTCCACCACGACACAGTCTGCGGGTGCAAGCCCCAGTAACTCCGCGCCCAGTAAGAATGCGTCAGGCTCTGGTTTGCCGCGCTTAACGCGCTCTGCGGTGATAAACACTTCAGGCTTCGGTAAACCTGCCGCTTTATGACGCGCATGAGCAACCGGGATTGAACCGGACGTCACGATAGCCCACGGGATGTGCGCTTCGTTCAGATGCTCAAGCAGTTCACGCGCACCAGGCAGTGCAACGATCCCGTCAGTATCCGTCGCTTCAATTTGCTCAAGATAGTTGAACTCCGCCTGAATCTCTTCCTCAGAACTCCCCGCCAGGAAGTGGCGCAATGAGGTAATGGCCTGTTTGCCATGGATGAAATTCAATACTTCCTGGTGGTCTATGCCATGCCTGTCGGCCCAATGGCACCAGGAGCGCTCCACAACCGGCAGCGAATCCACCAGCGTACCGTCCAGATCAAACAGAAAACCTTTACACTGCACATCCACCTCCGTCAGGCATTAATGACTTGTTGAATTTCGTTGCTGCTTAAATGGTACTGGCGCGGGCAGGAGTGCCAGACGCTCAACATACGCTGGTATTTTTCCCACATTGGGGTCTGCGCATTAAAGCCGTGCGTGCCTGCATCAAAGTGGGTATAGCGCCCTTCTGTGTTCACCATAAAGCGCACATAGCTGAGATAACGCGCTTCGGTTGCGGCATCAAAGCCGAGGAACGTCACGCGACGCTCATCGATGGACTGCTGATCTTTGAGATTGGCCCAGGACACGTGCAGCGCGTGATACATCTCCATGATGTCGATCACGATGCGGCAGGTTTCTTCTTTAAGCTCGCCGAACTCGCGATCCAGTTCGCGCATTTGCAAACCAAACCCGCGTTCAACGATAGTCTGCAAGCGGCTGTAGCGCTCAGCGTTGTCGGGATCAAGCATAGTCATCATCTTGTACTGGTTAGACAAAATCAGACGTTGAGCATGGGTCATTTCCATCTTTCGACTCCTGTAGCGCATTGCACTGTAAAAAAAAGACACGGTAACTGTTTGTTACTGTGCCTTCTTTTATTAGTCGTTTCGATGATCAATCACAAATCATCGAGGAATGTTTTATCAAGTTGTTTAAATGCCCGCTTGAGGGTATCGGCCAGCGCCTGATAATCCGGTTTACCTTCTACCGGTGCCAACGCCTGCCCTGCCTCTTCAAGTTTTCCGCGCACTTCATAAAACCAGTGTAAAATTGTTGGTGGCAACGGCGTGACTGAACGTTTACCTAACCACCACAGGCCCTGCATCGGCAGGCTTAGCGCGAACAGCGCGGTAGCAACGGCTGGCCCAAGCTGACCACCCAGTGCGATTTGCCAGCACAGGGTAAAGATAGCCACTGGCGGCATAAAACGAATCGCATAGCGCGTGGCGCGGATCACGCGATTCTCAACGAACATTGGCGCAAGGCGCTTTTCCATGGGCCACGTCTTTGCGTAATGCTGGCCCCGACGAAACAGACTGAAAAAGCTCACGGAGGGGATCTCAGGTGTCGACATGGCTGTACCTCAACTTCACATATAAAAATTAAAATTTTCGTGCAAAACCACAACAAGCTATGACAACGTTCAAAATATTTTGTCATCGCTACCCAGTATCGGGTATTCTGTGCCAGCCTCATAGGGCCTTAGACGAGAATCGTTAACTCGTCAAATTATCGCATATTATGCCATTGTCTGAAAAATGTTCAAAATGGCATAAAATCATATGTATTTCTTCCATCATGCCAGAATGTTCGTTCGGCATGATGTTAATCATAAATGTCTGGGTCCGATTGCGTTACGCTTCACGACTCACTGACGTTTTTTTAGCCACGTATCAATAATAGGTACTTCCATGTCGAGTAAGTTAGTACTGGTTCTGAACTGCGGTAGCTCCTCACTGAAATTCGCCATCATCGATGCGCTCAACGGTGACGAGTACCTCTCTGGTTTGGCCGAATGTTTCCACCTGCCAGAAGCACGTATCAAGTGGAAGATGGACGGCAGCAAACAAGAAGCGGCTTTAGGTGCAGGCGCCGCTCACAGTGAAGCGCTGAACTTTATCGTTAACACTATTCTGGCACAAAAACCAGAACTGTCTGCTCAGCTGACTGCGATTGGTCACCGTATCGTCCACGGCGGCGAAAAATACACCAGTTCCGTTGTGATCGACGAATCTGTGATCCAGGGCATCAAAGACTCTGCATCCTTCGCACCGCTGCACAACCCAGCTCACCTGATCGGTATCGCTGAAGCACTGAAATCCTTCCCGAATCTGAAAGACAAAAACGTGGCCGTGTTCGACACCGCGTTCCATCAGACTATGCCGGAAGAATCTTACCTCTATGCCCTGCCGTACAGCCTGTACAAAGAGCACGGCGTTCGTCGTTACGGCGCGCACGGCACCAGCCACTTCTATGTGACTCAGGAAGCGGCAAAAGTGCTGAACAAGCCAGTTGAAGAGCTGAACATCATCACCTGCCACCTCGGCAACGGTGGTTCTGTTTCTGCTATCCGCAACGGTAAATGTGTTGATACCTCCATGGGTCTGACCCCTCTGGAAGGCCTGGTGATGGGTACGCGTTCCGGTGATATCGACCCGGCGATTATCTTCCACCTGCACGACACCCTGGGCATGAGCGTTGATCAGATCAACAAGATGCTGACCAAAGAGTCAGGCCTGCTGGGTCTGACCGAAGTGACCAGCGACTGCCGTTATGTTGAAGACAACTACGCAGATAAAGAAGACGCTAAACGTGCAATGGACGTTTACTGCCACCGTCTGGCTAAGTACATCGGTTCTTACACTGCACTGATGGACGGCCGTCTGGATGCGGTTATCTTCACCGGTGGTATCGGTGAGAACGCAGCAATGGTCCGTGAACTGTCCCTGGGTAAACTGGGCGTTCTGGGCTTCGACGTTGATCACGAACGTAACCTGGCTGCCCGCTTCGGTAAGTCTGGTTTCATCAACAAAGAAGGCACCCGCCCTGCTATCGTTATTCCAACTAACGAAGAGCTGGTCATCGCGCAAGACGCGAGCCGTCTGACTGCCTGATTCCACACCGCCAGCTAAGCTGGCGGTGCTGTTTTGTAGCCCGCCCAATTTCGGCGGTAACGAAAGAGGATAAACCGTGTCCCGTACTATTATGCTGATCCCTACCGGAACCAGCGTCGGCCTGACCAGCGTCAGCCTTGGCGTTATCCGTGCTATGGAACGCAAAGGCGTTCGTCTGAGCGTCTTTAAGCCAATCGCCCAGCCACGTGCCGGTGGCGATGCGCCAGACCAGACCACCACCATCGTGCGTAAGAACTCCAATCTGCCAGCGGCTGAACCGCTGAAGATGAGCCACGTTGAATCTCTGCTCTCCAGCAACCAGAAAGACGTGCTGATGGAAGAGATCATCGCCAACTACCACGCGAACACTCAGGACGCAGAAGTGGTTCTGGTTGAAGGCCTGGTTCCTACCCGTAAACATCAGTTTGCCCAGTCTCTGAACTTTGAGATTGCGAAAACGCTGAACGCAGAAATCGTCTTCGTGATGTCCCAGGGTACTGATACCCAGGAACAGCTGAAAGAACGTATTGAGCTGACTCGCAGCAGCTTCGGCGGCGCGAAAAACACCAACATCACCGGCGTTATCGTTAACAAACTGAACGCTCCGGTTGATGAGCAGGGCCGTACTCGTCCTGACCTGTCCGAAATCTTCGACGACTCTTCCAAAGCGAAAGTGGTTAAAGTGGATGCGGCTCAACTTCAGGAAGCGAGCCCGCTGCCAGTTCTGGGCGCAGTGCCATGGAGCTTTGATCTGATTGCGACCCGTGCAATCGATATGGCCCGTCACCTGAACGCAACCGTGGTTAACGAAGGCGACATCAACACTCGCCGCGTGAAGTCTGTTACCTTCTGTGCGCGCAGCATTCCGCACATGCTGGAACACTTCCGTGCAGGTTCCCTGCTGGTGACCTCTGCTGACCGTCCTGACGTACTGGTTGCCGCGTGTCTGGCCGCGATGAACGGCGTGGAAATCGGTGCCATCCTGCTGACCGGTGCTTACGAAATGGACCCACGCGTAAGCAAGCTCTGCGAGCGTGCTTTCGCCACTGGCCTGCCAGTATTCATGGTGAACACCAACACCTGGCAGACCTCTCTGAGCCTGCAAAGCTTCAACCTGGAAGTGCCGGTTGATGACCACGAGCGTATCGAGAAAGTTCAGGAATACGTGGCAAGCTACATCAACGCAGACTGGATCGAATCCCTGACTGCGACCTCCGAGCGCAGCCGTCGTCTGTCTCCTCCGGCATTCCGTTATCAGCTGACCGAGCTGGCGCGTAAAGCGGGCAAACGTGTTGTTCTGCCAGAAGGCGATGAACCACGTACCGTTAAAGCAGCTGCCATCTGTGCAGAGCGCGGTATCGCGACCTGTGTGCTGCTGGGTAACCCGGAAGAGATCAACCGCGTAGCGGCCTCTCAGGGCGTTGAGCTGGGTACAGGCATTGAAATCGTCGATCCAGAAGTGGTTCGCGAAAGCTATGTTGCACGTCTGGTTGAGCTGCGTAAGAGCAAGGGCATGACCGAAGCCGTTGCGCGTGAGCAGCTGGAAGACAACGTTGTGCTGGGTACGCTGATGCTGGAACAGGACGAAGTTGACGGCCTGGTTTCTGGTGCAGTTCACACCACTGCAAACACCATTCGCCCGCCATTGCAGTTGATCAAAACTGCACCGGGCAGCTCTCTGGTGTCTTCTGTGTTCTTCATGCTGCTGCCTGAACAGGTTTATGTTTACGGTGACTGCGCGATCAACCCGGATCCAACCGCAGAACAGCTGGCTGAAATCGCGATCCAGTCTGCTGACTCCGCGATTGCATTCGGTATCGAACCACGCGTGGCGATGCTCTCCTACTCCACCGGTACTTCTGGTGCAGGTAGCGATGTAGAGAAAGTTCGCGAAGCGACTCGTCTGGCACAGGAAAAACGTCCTGACCTGATGATCGACGGCCCACTGCAATACGACGCCGCCGTTATGGCAGACGTTGCGAAATCTAAAGCGCCGAACTCTCCGGTTGCAGGTCGCGCTACCGTGTTCATCTTCCCGGATCTGAACACCGGTAACACCACCTACAAAGCGGTACAGCGTTCAGCTGACCTGATCTCCATCGGGCCAATGCTGCAGGGTATGCGCAAACCTGTGAACGACCTGTCTCGTGGCGCGCTGGTAGACGATATCGTCTACACCATCGCTCTGACCGCGATCCAGTCTTCACAGCAGCAGTAATTAGGACCGTAGGCCCGGTAAGCGTTAGCGCCACCGGGCAACAAAAAGGCGACCACATGGTCGCCTTTTTTATTACAGCAGCTCTCTCGCCGCCGACACAATGTCATGTGCCGTCAGGCCGTACTCTTTTTGCAGGAAATCCTGCGTACCCACCTGGCCGTAACGCTCCTTCACGCCCACGCGCCGCATCGGCACCGGACAGGTCTCCACCAGCACCTCCGCGACGGCTGAACCCAGCCCGTTATGGATGCTGTGGTTTTCGCAGGTGACGATACGCCCGGTTTTCTCGGCATAATTCTTCACTAACATGCGATCAATCGGCTTCAGGGTAAACATGTCGATGACCGCAGCGCTCACCCCTTCCTGCTCAAGCTGACGCGCAGCTTCCAGCGCTTCTGCCACCATAATACCGTTAGCAATCAGGGTAATGTCGGTTCCTTCGCGCAGCACGTTGCCTTTACCGATGGTGAACGTCGAGCCAGGCGCATAGACGCTCGGCGCCTGTTTGCGGATGGTGCGCACCCAGTAAAAGCCTTCGAGGTCGATAAGCTGGCGCAGCACGTCTTCAAACATCACCGCATCAGTCACTTCCAGCACCACCGAATGGGCCAGGCCACGCACAATGCCCATATCCTCGAACGACATGTGCGTGCCGCCGTTGTGACAGGCCGTCACGCCCGCGTCAGATGCAATAACTTTCACGTTGTTGCGCTGGTAATCCAGGGACATAAACAGCTGGTCAAAACAGCGACGGCTGGCGAACGCGGTAAAGGTATGCACGAAGGGTTTACGCCCGGTGAGAGACAACCCTGCCGCCGTACCAATAACGTTCGCCTCCATGATGCCGCAGTTGATCACCTGCTGCGGGTAATCACGCGCCACACCATCCATTGCCATAGAGCTCATCAGATCTGCTTCCAGGGCGATGATTTTGCTCCCGGCCTCAATCTGATTTGCCACAAAACCGGCGTAGACTTTACGCATCTCTACGGCATCTTTTTGTCCTGCGGGTGCAACCTTAATCATGTGAAGCCTCCAGTTGGCGGATTGTCTCGTTGAGTGCCGCTTTGCTCTCTTCGGTCAATCGCAGGTGGTGCGAATTGCTGAGCTGCTCCAGATACGGCACCCCCTGCCCTTTAATGCTGTCGAGGATCACCACCCGCGGACGTGCATCGGCTTCCGGTATCAGGGATGTCACCTCCAGTAGCGCCGGGATGTCATCGCCTTTTACCGTCACCACGTCATAGCCAAAGGAGCGGAACTTTCCTTCCAGGTCGAAAGCGCTGATGATTTCGTCCAGCTCGCCATCAAGCTGCTGTTTGTTCCAGTCGACGAACACCGTCAGGTTGTTCAGGCGATGGTGGGCGATAAACTGGAAGGCTTCCCAGCACTGTCCCTCGTTCAGCTCGCCGTCACCGACGATGCAGAAGACCCGGTTTGGCCTGCCTGCCAGCTTGTGCGACAGCGCCATACCGCCCGCAATGGAGATACCCTGTCCCAGCGAGCCGGTGGTGGCATCCACGCCGCGCGTTTTCAGGCGGTCCGGGTGGCTTGGCAGCCGCGTACCGTTTTGGTTGAGCGTGCTCAGCTCTGCAACCGGGAAGTAGCCCTTGATCGCCAGCGTGCTGTAGAGCGCCGGACCCGCGTGCCCTTTCGACAGCACAAAGTAGTCTCGCTCTGGCCAGTCCGGATCGGCCGGGTCAATTTTCATTACCGCGCCGTACAGGACGGCCAGCGTTTCGACCACCGACATACTGCCGCCATAGTGGCCAAAACCCAGCTGCGTCAGTGATTTCAGGGTTTCAACGCGGATATCACGCGCCAGTTGGGTGACTTCAGTTACATTCATGATTTGGCTCCGGTGTTTTCCTGCGCATTACCGCCCGCAGATTTGTTTTTAGCGAACACGTTGTACGCCACCAGCAGCGCGAACAACGCAACAACAAGCCCGGTGATCGTCATTGGCGACAGGAAGCGTGCGAGGTTGCCCAGCACAATCCCGACCGCGCCGAAGTCAGCGTCGGAGAACGTAGTGTTGGCAAAACCAATCGCTCCCAGAACCGGCAGCAGCAGTACAGGCAAGAAGGTGATCAGCAGGCCGTTGGCAAACGCGCCGATCATTGCCCCGCGGCGTCCGCCGGTGGCGTTACCAAACACGCCCGCCGTTGCGCCGGTGAAGAAGTGCGGTACCACGCCCGGGAGGATCAGCACCCAGCTGAACTGACCGCAGATGAACAGCCCAACCAGACCACCGAGGAAGCTGAACAGAAAGCCGATCAGCACCGCGTTTGGCGCATACGGGTAGACCACCGGGCAGTCCAGCGCCGGGCGCGCATTCGGCACCAGTTTTTCCGAGAAGCCGGTAAAGGCCGGGACGATTTCCGCCAGAATCAGTCGCACACCTTGCAGGATAATGAACACACCCGCCGCAAAGGTAATCGCCATGATGATGGCGTACACCAGGTAGTTCTGGCCGCCGCTGAAGGTTGCTTCTACATATTCACGCCCGGCACTGACTGCCATGATCAGGTAGATAATCATCATGGTCAGGGAGATAGAAATGGAGCTGTCACGCAGGAAGCTGAGGTTCTTCGGCAGGTTCATCTCTTCGGTTGAACGCGAACCTTTGCCGAACTTGCTGCCAATCCAGCCTGAAAGCACATAGCCAAGCGTGCCAAAGTGGCCGAAGGCGATCTCATCGTTGCCGGTAATACGCTTCATGTAACGCTGCGCCAGCGCCGGGAAGAACGCCATGATCAAGCCCAGGATCAGCGAGCCGGTGAACACCAGGCCGACACCTTCAAACCCAGCAACCGTCAGGATCACGCCAATCATGCACGCCATATAGAAGGTGTGGTGTCCGGTCAGGAAGATGTACTTCAGGCGGGTGAATCGCGCGACAATAATATTCGCCACCATCCCGAAAGCCATAATCAATGCCGTGGATGCACCGTATTTCTCCAGCGCAATAGAGACAATGGCTTCGTTATTAGGGATGATGCCCTGAATAGTGAAGGCATGTTCAAACATTCCGCCTAATGGATTTAACGAGCCCACCAGTACCGTTGCGCCGCCGCCCAGAACAATAAAACCCAGAATGGTTTTAATTGTGCCTTTAACGACATCGGAAAATGCTTTTTTCTGCGCAACCAGACCAATTAACGCAATTAAGCCAACCAGCACCGAAGGGACTTTTAATATATCAACAACGAAATTCAGCGTTTCAAGGATAAACATATCCACCTCGCCTGATCAGGGTTTATTGTTTCGCGAACCAGGCACGCAGTTGCGTTTCGAGTTCGTTGATATCGATGATGTTATTGATCACCACCAGTTGGCTTTGCGGCACGCTGGCACTGGCCGCAATGTCTTTTGCCATCACAAACAGATCGGCGGCGCCCGGCGTGGCGGATGAGAGATCGGAGTGTTCAACCTCTGCGTCAATTTCCAGTTTTTTAAGCACCTTTTTAATATTCATTTCGACCATAAAACTACTGCCCAGGCCAGAACCGCAAATAGCCATGATTTTCATTGTTATCCCCTTTTTTGAGTAGAGTACGCCCCATCACGCTTTCGCGTAATGTTGTGACTTATCGGTTTAAAGTAATTAAATCAGAAGCGGTCGATAATCTTTTTAATATCCTCCAGCGTATTCACCTGATGCAGTTCAGTCATATCCTCGTCGCTGGAAAATAACTCCGCCAGCGCCGATATCATTTCAATATGGCTATGTTTATCGGGGGCAGCCAGCATCACGATCACATCAACGGGATCGAATTCTCCGGCGCCAAAAGACACTCCATGTTTCAGTTTTAATAATGACAGTCCAGGTCCTTTTGCCCCCTCTTCTGGTCGCGCATGTGGCATAGCCAGCCCTGGTGCCAGCACATAATAGGGCCCGAGCTTATGGTGCTGCTCAACGATTGCCGTCACATACTCCGGCGCGATCACCTGCATGTCGAGCAACGGTTTTGCACACAGCTCCAGCGCCTGAGGCCAGCTTTCTACGCTGTCCTGAAGGGTAATGGTTGTATCATATATCCAGCTTTTGAGCACTTTGCTCTCCCGGTGTTACGCAAAAGATGAGCAAACTTTATTCAACACCTGAATACTTGACTGCGATCATGATCACAAAGATAGCGCTACCAATCACTAACATTCAGAATTGTGATAGCGCTATCAAATTGTAATCAATGTGTGAAATCACAGAAAATAAAGGGATTTAAGGCGTATACTGCCTGTCACGTGAAGCGAAGGATGAAATGAGTCGCGACTGGTCAGCAGGAAGGTGTATGTCTCTAACCCGAAAACGACGTAGTACCGGTAAAGTGACACTTGCCGATGTTGCACAACTTGCTGGTGTGGGCACGATGACCGTGTCCCGTGCATTACGCACACCCGAACAGGTTTCCGATAAACTACGTGAGAAAATTGAAGCCGCTGTGCAGGAGCTGGGGTATATGCCCAATCTGGCCGCCAGCGCGCTGGCATCGGCCTCCTCATGGACGATAGCGATGGTTGTTCCCAATCTTTCCGAAGCGGGTTGCTCGGAAATGTTTGCCGGTTTACAGCAGGTACTGCAACCCGCGGGCTACCAGATAATGCTGGCAGAATCTCAGCATCGTCTTGAACAAGAAGAGAAATTGCTCGAAACCTTGCTGGCGTCAAACATAGCCGCCGCAATTTTACTCAGCGTAGAACATACTGATACCGTGCGCCACTGGCTGAAAAATGCCTCCATTCCGGTGATGGAAATGGGGGCAATGCGTGCCGATCCTATCGATATGAATATCGGGATCGACAACGTGGCCGCCATGTATGAGCTGACGGAGATGCTTATCCAGCGTGGCTACCAGAACATCGGTCTGCTGTGCGCCAATCAGGAGCAGTGGATTTTCCAGCAGCATTTGCAGGGCTGGTACAAAGCCATGCTGCGCCACCATATGTCGCCTAATCGGGTGATTAATGCCGCCATGCCACCTAATTTCTCAACCGGCGCGGCACAACTGCCTGAGTTTTTACTGGCCTGGCCTGAGCTGGATGCGCTGGTGTGCGTCTCGGATGAGCTGGCCTGCGGAGCGTTGTACGAATGTCAGCGTCGCCGCATCAAAGTGCCGGACGAGCTGGCGGTGGTCGGGTTTGGTGATAGCGATGTGAGCCGGGTCTGTCAGCCACCGCTGACCACAATGGCCGTGCCACATCGTAAGATTGGTATTGAAGCGGGAAAAGCGCTGCTGGAACGTCTTAATGACGGAGACTGGAGCGATCATAAACCTATCGCCTCCAGCCTGTGTTTGCGCGAGAGCTGCTGAGGCTTATTCAGCCTCTTCCTGTTTCTCGGGTTTTGCGGATTCGTTGTTGGCATTGCGGCTCATCCACAGCGCCAGCGCTTTTAACGAATCTGGGGTGAATTCGTCGCAGCGTGCGGTGATCTCTTCCGGGGTCATCCAGCTTACTTCGCTGACTTCTTCTTCCTGAAGCGCAAACGGCCCGTGGGATACGCAGCTGAACAGCCCGCCCCAGACGCGGCAATTTTCGTCTTCAAAATAGAACTGACCGTGCTCGGCAAACGGCACGCCCGCAATACCTAACTCTTCTTCGGCTTCACGACGGGCTGACTCCAGCAACACTTCGTCTGCCTGAACGACGCCGCCCGCAGTGGCATCCAGCATCCCGGGGAGGAAATCTTTGGTGTCCGTGCGACGTTGTACCAGGATTTTGCCCATACCATCATGAACCACGATATAGGTCGCACGGTGGCGCAGACGCTCTGCACGCATCTGCGCGCGGCTTGACTGCGCGATCACTTCATTGTCTTCGTTGACAATGTCTACCCACTCTGTACTTGCCAAATGACTCTGCTCCACCATCGGGAAACCTTTTCGTCTGAGCGCTCTTACGGCGCGTTTGCAGTTGAGGTGTAACTTACGGATTAATCGTTACCTGCGCAATAACTTGCTGATCATTAAGTGCGATAACGCTTAACGTATTCTCATCCAACATGCCGTAGCTCGCCGGATATCCGCCTTTCGGAATGCTCACCGAACCGGGGTTAAAGTGATAAATCTCCCCACGTTTTTCCGCTACCGGAATATGAGTATGACCATAAACCAGGACATCGCCAGCGGCGAGCGCGGGGAGATTGTCCGGGCTAAAAAGATGACCGTGAGTCAAAAAAAGACGGCATTTTTCCAGCAGAACCTGCTGCCAGGGTGCCGTCATGGGGAAATGCAGCAACATCTGGTCAACTTCGCTGTCGCAATTACCGCGAACCGCAATAATACGCCCAGCAACCGTGTTGAGCTTCTCAGCCACCTGCGCCGGGGCATACCCTTCCGGTAGCGCATTGCGCGGGCCATGGTTTAACACATCGCCCAGAATAACCAGCCACTGCGCCCGGCTTTGTGCGAACAGAGACAACACTTGCTCTGTTGCGGGCAGCGACCCGTGAATATCCGACGCAAACATAAGTTTCATCAGCCACTCCTCAGGAAAACAGACTGCCCTATCATACCTGAAGCCTCAGGTCTTATCAGCCCGCACGCTTAGCGGAGAGTGCCACAAAGCGCTGTACTGACGCACGCTGCCACTGGAATGTCGCATAATCCACCAGCAACTGAGGAACCTCGTCGCCGTTGAGGATAAGCCGGTTCAACATCAGCGCCAGGTCGACATCGGCAATGCACCATTCGCCAAACAGATTCGGATTACCGTGGGCCAGCAGCGACGATGCGGTATCAATGAGTTTACGCGCGCTGGCAAGACCTTCCTCACTGAGCGCAGGTTTTTTCACCCCGGCAAAGACCACATCGGTGGAGCGCTCCACACGGATCGGCACCAGATCGCTGCGTAACCATGCCTGGATCTGACGCGCCCGCGCACGCTTCTGGAGATCGTGCGGGTAGATGCGTTCCCACTCTGGCGGCGCAAACCGATCTTCCAGGTATTCCGCAATCGCCGACGATTCGCTGAGCTCGAACCCGTCAATTTCCAGCACCGGCACGCGGCGAGTCAGCGTGTAGCCCTGCCATTCTGGTTTCAGGTGGGCGCCACTGTTCAAATCAACGGTTTTAAGCGTAAACGACAGGCCTTTTTCGGCCAATGCGACGTACGCGCTCATCACATATGGGGAAAAGAAATCGGCATCGGACCACAACGCAATTGCAGGTTGGTTCATAATTTCCTCATCGACAGACTGGTTTTCACTCAACATATAATCTCTTTGCTTCCCTGTCACTTGATGAAAACTCACGATTTACAACAAGCACCTATACTCGTTTTTATCGCCCGGCACTTTGTCATAACAGGAGTTGAGAATGATAGACCTCTACTATGCCCCTACCGCGAATGGTCATAAGGTCACCCTCTTTCTGGAAGAAGCAAACCTGGACTACCGGATCATCCGCGTCGATATCAGCAAGGGCGACCAGTTCAGACCGGATTTTCTGGCCATCTCCCCCAATAACAAAATTCCTGCCATCGTCGATAACGCGCCAGCAGACGGCGGCAGACCGCTTAGCCTGTTTGAATCGGGCGAGATATTGCTGTATCTGGCAGAGAAAACCGGCAAACTTCTCAGCGGTGAATTGCGTGAACGCCACCACACACTGCAATGGTTGTTCTGGCAATCGAGCGGGCTCGGGCCCATGCTGGGGCAAAATCACCATTTTAATGCCTTCGCGCCGCAGCTCATCCCCTACGCGATAGAGCGCTATCAGGTTGAGACACAAAGACTTTATGGCGTGATGAATCGTCGACTGGAAAAATCCCCCTGGCTCGGTGGCGATCATTTCAGCATTGCCGATATTGCCTGTTGGCCGTGGATAAATACCCACGAACGGCACCGGATTGACTTAGCCACCTACCCGGCGGTGAATAACTGGTTCGAGCGCATCCGCACGCGCCCGGCCACCGAGCGCGCCCTGCAAAAAGCGCAGCAGATTTAAACACCTGCCCCTCTTGGGCAGGTGTTATATCCTCATGTATCATAGAAGAAATAATGACACGGAGAAGACCTGCAATGTCGCAACATGACGCTATTATTCGCATCAAAAACTTACGCTTACGCACCTTCATCGGTATCAAGGAAGAAGAGATCGCCAACCGCCAGGATATCGTCATCAATGTGGCTATCCACTACCCGGCCGACAAAGCCCGCGCCAGCGAAGACATCAACGACGCGCTGAACTATCGCACCATTACCAAAAGCATCATCCAGTACGTTGAGAACAACCGCTTCTCTTTGCTGGAAAAATTAACTCAGGATGTGCTCGATATCGCACGCGAACATCATTGGGTCACTTATGCTGAAGTAGAGATCGATAAACTTCACGCCCTGCGTTACGCCGACTCTGTCTCCATGACGTTAAGCTGGCAACGCCAGGCGTAAACCTGGAGGTTGTATGAAGATTCTGCTGACTGGCGGCACTGGTCTGATTGGAAGCCATCTCATTCCTCGCCTGCAAGCGTTACACCACGAGATAACCGTTGTCACCCGCAGCCCGGAAAAAGCGCGTCAGGTGCTGGGAACAGGGGTCAACATATGGAAAAGTCTGGCAGAACAGCAGAATCTTGACGGCTTCGACGCCGTGATCAACCTTGCCGGCGAACCCATCGCCGACAAACGCTGGACGGAAGAGCAAAAACAGCTGCTGTGCAGCAGCCGGTGGAACATCACCGAAAAGCTGGTGGAGCTTTTCCGCAACAGCCATACCCCGCCAGCCGTGTTTATTTCAGGCTCCGCTGCCGGTTATTACGGCGATCTGGGTGAAGTGGTGGTGACCGAAGAGGAACCACCGCATAACGAATTTACCCATAAACTCTGCGCCCAGTGGGAACGCATCGCCTGCACCGCGCAGAGCGATAACACCCGCGTATGCCTGCTGCGCACCGGCGTGGTGCTGGCGCCAAAAGGCGGCATTCTGGCGAAGATGCTTCCCCCCTTTCGGCTCGGCCTGGGTGGGCCTATCGGTAATGGCCGTCAGTATCTTGCCTGGATCCATATCGACGATATGGTAAACGGCATTCTCTGGCTGCTGGATAACGATCTGCGCGGGCCGTTCAATATGGTGTCGCCCTATCCGGTACGTAATGAACAGTTTGCTCATGCGCTGGGTCATGCGCTGCATCGCCCGGCGATATTGCGCGTGCCTGCCACGGTAATCCGGTTAATGATGGGCGAAGCGTCTGTGCTGGTGCTCGGCGGGCAGCGCGCACTGCCAAAAAGGCTGGAAGCGTCGGGATTTGCGTTCCGCTGGTACGACTTAGAAGAGGCGCTAGGGGATGTGGTACGGTGAATGTGCTACAGTGATACGCCATGTTCCGATGATATGGCGTAACAATGGCAACCATCACCACACCCCGGCTTCACCTGGCTCCTTTCGAACCCTCTGACTGGGCGTTCTTTCGCACCCTGCGGGAAGACCGCGCCATCATGCGCTATATGGCTGCCATCGCCCCGGAAAAAGAGACGCGTCGCGTATTCGCGGCTCGCCTGACCGCACCGCATGTTTTTGTGATCCGTATGCATGATGATGATACCCCGCTTGGCGATATCGGCCTGCAAATCAGCGCGGTAAACCGTGAGGAAGCAGATATTGGTTATACGGTGGTGCCCGCGGCGCAGGGAAAAGGGATCGCCAGCGAAGCGCTTCGTGCGATGTGTGAGTACGCATTTAACCAGACGGGCGTGAAGGCGGTTAACGCCTATGTGCTGGCGGATAACGGCGGGTCGGTGCGGGTGTTAGAAAAAGCGGGTTTTGTGCGTACACAGGTACTGGAAAAGGCGTATGAGATTGACGGGGTTCGGTATGACGACTGGGTGTACCGGCTGGAGTGTGGTGCGCTCTGAATGCCGGGCGGCACTGCGTTTGCCCGGCATACGGGTTTTGTAGGCCCGGTAAGCGCAGCGCCACCGGGCAATAAACTACTTCAACGACCCTTTCAGGAACTGCTGCAAACGCGGGCTTTGCGGGTTCGCTAACACCTCATCCGGGTGTCCTTGCTCTTCGATTTTCCCCTGATGCAGGAAAATAACATGGTTCGAGACGTTACGGGCAAAGCCCATTTCGTGCGTCACCACCACCATCGTTTTACCCTCTTCGGCCAGCTTCTGCATAATGCGCAGCACTTCGCCAACCAGTTCAGGATCCAGCGCGGAAGTCGGTTCATCGAACAGCAGCACTTCCGGCTCCATTGCCAGCGCGCGGGCAATGGAAACACGCTGCTGCTGACCGCCTGACAAGTGCACCGGGTATTTCATCTGCTGGCGCTCATCGATACCCACTTTCGCCAGGTATTTGATCGCGCGTTCGCGTGCTTCCTGTTTGCTTAAGCCCAGCACCTGAACCGGCGCTTCCATCACGTTCTCCAGCACCGTCATGTGGCTCCAGAGGTTAAAGTGCTGGAACACCATCGTCAGGCGGGTACGCAGCAGGCGCAGTTGATTTTTATCCGCCACTTTCAGCTGGCCGTCTTTATCCCGCACCAGGTTGATGTTCTGGCCGCTCACCACGATAGAGCCTTCGCTCGGCTTTTCGAGGAAGTTAATGCAGCGCAGGAAGGTACTTTTACCCGAGCCAGATGAGCCGATAATACTGATCACATCGCCCGCATTAGCCTGTAGCGACACCCCTTTCAGCACTTCATGTTCGCCGTAGCGTTTGTGCAAGTCGATAACGTTTAGTTTGTTCTCAGCCATCATAATTCTCAGTGCGTCGAAGAAGGTTTTATATGCTGCAACCAGCGTTTTTCAGCCTTGCGGAACAGGCTAATCAGGACATACGAAATAATCAAATAGAGTACTGCCGCAATGCCAAACGCGGTAAACGGCTGATAGGTCGCGGAGTTAATATCACGGGCAATTTTGAGCAGATCCGGCACGGTGGCCGTAAACGCCAGTGCTGTCGAGTGCAGCATCAAAATCACTTCGTTGCTGTATGCCGGCAGCGCGATGCGCAGTGCCGATGGCAAAATAATGCAACGGTAAAGCTTCACGGAAGAGAACCCGTAGGCACGCGCGGCTTCGATTTCACCGTACGGTACTGAGCGAATAGCACCGGCGAAAATCTCGGTGGTATAGGCGCAGGTATTCAGCGTTAAGGCCAGCACTGTACAGTTCAGACCGCTACGGAAGAAGGCATTCAGCATCTCAGTGCCTTTGACTATCTCCAGGGTGTACATACCGGAGTAAAACACCAGCAGCTGCACATACAGCGGTGTGCCGCGAAAGACATAGGTAAACAGCCAGATAGGGAAGCGGATAAATTTGTTGTTCGACACGCGGCCAATGGCCATAAAGATCGCCAGAATGCCGCCCATCACCACCGACGAAATCAGCAGCCACAGAGTTATCGCCACACCGGTAAAGCGATAGCCATCTGTCCACAGCAGTGATTTCCAGTATTCCTGAATAATCTCAATCACAGGTCAGCCCTCTTCACACCCACGGAGTAGCGACGTTCGAGCAGAAGCAGCACACCATTGGAGACGGTCGTAAAGACCAGATAGATAACGCCACAGACCACGGCAAAGTAGAACGGCTCCCAGGTACTCTTACCCGCAAGCTGCGTCGCTTTAACCACGTCTTCCAGGCCGAGCAGAGAAACCAGCGCGGTCGCCTTGAGAATAACCTGCCAGTTGTTGCCGATGCCCGGCAGCGCGTAGCGCATCATGGCCGGGAACATGATCCGGCGAAATGTTTGTGAGGAGGTAAAACCAAACGCGGTCGCCGCTTCAATGTGCCCTTTCGGCACGGCCATATAAGCACCGCGGAAGGTTTCCGTGAAGTACGCGCCGTAGATAAAGCCGAGGGTAATAATACCGGCCACCATTGGGTCGATATCAATTTGCTCCATGCCGATGGCGTCTGTCAGGCTATTCAGTGCAATCTGGAGGCCGTAAAAAATCAGCAGCATCAACACCAGATCAGGAACACCGCGAATCAGCGTGGTATAGCCTTCAAACAGCAGCGCCAGAGGTCTGCTTGCCGAAAGCTTTGCCCCCGCACCCGCCAGGCCTATCAGCACCGCCAGCACCACGGAGCTGATAGCCAGCTCAAGGGTGACCAGCGCGCCTTGTAAAATAACGCCAGAAAATCCGTACAGCATACCGCGTGCCCTGTCGTATCGTGAGTAGTGAAACCGTGTCTTTTCCCCTCCCTTATCGGGAGGGGGCGCACGTTATATGACGGGGTGATTAGCCGCCGTACACGTTGAAATCAAAGTATTTTTTCGCCAGTTTTTCGTAAGTACCGTCAGCACGCATTTCTGCAAACGCTTTGTTCAGTGCTTCACGCAGTTCGTTGTCTTCTTTGCGCAGACCCATGCCGGTGCCCACACCAAAGAGTTTCACATCCTTAATGGACGGACCGCCGAACTTGTAATCTTTACCTACAGGCTGTTTCAGGAAGCCTTCGCTTGCGGCGACTTCATCCTGGAATGCGGCATCAATACGGCCAGCCGTCAGGTCAGCGTAGATATTTTCCTGGCCCTGATAAGAGACAATTTCAATCCCTTTTGGCGCCCAGTGCTCGTTACCGTAGGTTTCCTGAGTGGTCCCCTGCAACACGCCCACGCGTTTGCCTTTCAGTGATTCAATCGTTGGCTGGATATCAGACGCTTTTGCCACCACCAGGCGAGAATCCGCAGCGTAGAGTTTGTCCGTGAAGGCAATTTCCTGCTGGCGTTTTTCGGTGATAGAAAGAGAGGACATGATCACGTCGATTTTTTTCGCTTTCAGCGACGGGATCAGCGCATCCAGTGGGTTCTCAACGTAGGTACATTGCGCTTTGATACGTTTGCACAGTTCGTTGGCCAGATCGATGTCAAAACCGACCAGTTCCCCTTTTGCATTCTTCGATTCGAACGGGGCATAGGTTGGATCAGTACCAATACGAATTTTCTGCGGAATGGCAGCGAAAGCCGCGGTTGTGCTGGAAACGGCCAACACCAGAGAAAGTGACAATATCAGTTTTTTCATATCTATCCTCAACAGACTGGATTCTTACGGGATTTTTTACTACGACGGGGTGGCCCTAATGTGCCATTAATCGCCTCCGCAAGGCAAAAGATAATGCCCCATCAGTGGGATTTTTTGCATCATGAGTGCTTAAGTATGCATTAACAGGCCAATAACTGACCGCCAATGCACCATAATGGTTCACCGACACCCGTAAAGCACCACGGCAGCCCCCTGCCATGGTGCATTCCCGTCACAGCGATTAGTCGCCGTATACGTTGAAGTCGAAGTATTTCTTCGCCAGTTTGTCGTAGGTACCGTCTTTACGCAGCTCGGCAAAGGCTTTGTCGAACGCCGCTTTCAGCTCGGTATCGTCTTTACGCAGGCCAATACCGGTGCCGTCACCAAAGTATTTTTTGTCTTTTACAGACGGGCCAGCAAATGCGTAATCTTTACCCGCAGGCTGTTTCAGGAAGCCTTCGCTTGCGGCCACTTCGTCCTGGAACGCCGCATCCAGACGGCCTGCCGCTAGGTCAGAGTAGATCAGGTCCTGGTTCTGGTAAGCCACCACGTCCACGCCCTTCTCACGCCAGTTTGCATTGGCGAAGCCTTCCTGGGTTGAACCCTGAAGCACGCCCACATGCTTGCCTTTCAGCGAGTCGATGGTCGGCTGGATTGGGGAGCCTTTCGCGGCAATTAGACGGGAGTCTGCGGCGTAGAGCTTGTCAGAGAAGGCAATCTCCTGCTGACGTTTTTCGGTGATGGAAAGAGAGGAGATAATGGCGTCAATTTTCTTGGCTTTCAGTGACGGGATCAGCGCGTCGAAGTCACTGCCCACCCATGTGCATTTAACCGCAATGCGTTTGCACATCTCATTTCCCAGATCGATATCAAACCCAACGAAATCGCCTTTCGCATCCTTGGACGAGAATGGCGCGTAGGTTGCGTCTGTACCGATACGAACTGTCTGTGGAAGTGCCGCGTAGCTACCTGCTGCCGCACTTAACCCCACGAGCAAAGACAGAGCCAAAACCGTCTTCTTCATACATTTACCCTCAAGTACCGTGATTTTATTATGTATTGTGTTGTGTGTTGTGTTGCAGGCTTCTCTTGCAGGTCTTATGCCACATTGCCGTCTGGTCAAAAATTCGACGTTAAATATGTTAATAAAACGTTGCGATATTGCCTTAATGGTGAAAGATAGCAGGTCTGCCGAACGAACCGGAAAGAGAAAAAGGGAAAAAACGAATTAAATGTTGAGGATATGATCGCGGTTGCAGTTTTGCCCTGAAACAGGGCAACTTGTCTTTTCATGCACGCTGCTGGTGCACAGATTCAGGCACCTTGCCAGCGGGTGAAAAGGTCCTCGGGCAGGTCGATATCAAACTGATCCAGCACGCGGTTAACCGTCTGATTAATCACATCATCCAGCGACTGCGGGCGATGATAGAACGCCGGAACAGGCGGCATAATGACGGCACCCAGCTCTGCCGCCTGGGTCATTAAGCGCAGATGCCCCAGGTGCAGCGGCGTTTCACGCACGCATAATACCAGCGGGCGGCGCTCTTTCAGCACCACATCTGCCGCGCGCGTCACCAGCGTGTCGGTATAGCTGTTCACGATGCCGGAAAGGGTTTTAATGGAGCACGGCAAAATCACCATTCCTGCCGTTTTAAACGAACCCGACGAGATGCTGGCCGCGATATCACGGGCATCATGAACCACATCAGCCAGAGACTGAACATCGCGCAGGGAGAAATCGGTTTCGAGGGAGAGCGTCTGACGCGCCGCCTGGCTCATCACCAGATGGGTTTCCACTTCTGCCACGTCACGCAGTACCTGCAACAGACGAACGCCGTAAATCGCGCCGCTGGCTCCGCTTATCCCTACTATGAGTCGTTTCACTAAAATGGCCTCTTTCGCATAATGGCGCAAACTTTGCCGGATTAACGTGCCGGGTGCAACAGCGCGTGCGATGCTTCGCTGCCGGAGCTTTCACGAATGACAAGGCGCACAGGCTGGAGCAAGTTTCTTTCGCCCTCTTCATTCAGCAAAAGGCGAAACGCATCCCGGCCAAGCTCCCGCTTATCAATCGCCACCGTGGTCAGCGGAGGATGCGCCCATGCCGCGGCATCTATATCGTCGAAGCCGACAATCGCCAGTTCCTCCGGAACATTCAGCCCTTTTTGCGCGCATACACGCATCGCCACCAGCGCGGCAACGTCGTTATAAGCAAAGATAGCATCCGGTGGACGAGGCAAGGCGAGAAGATGATGCATCCCCTCAACCAGCGCCTGTTCAATGTCTTTTACCGGCGGCACTTCAACCCGATACTCCGGGGGTAACGTCAGCCCGGCATCAAATAAGGCCTGCTGGTAACCTTCCACACGCTGGCGAATGCTGTAATGGTGTAAAGAGTGCCCCAGAAAAGCAATCCGTTTTCTGCCCTGCTGGATAAGATGCCGCGTCGCCACAAAACCACCGTGGAAATTATCCGGGTTCACGCAGGGGAAGTCCGGCGCCCACAGATCGACCAGGGCCGCGGGAAGCGCTATTTTGTGGATCTCGCGTAATACCTCAGGCTCCATATAACCGGCACAAATCAGAGCATCGGGCTGATGCAGGTTAACTATCTCACTGACGGAATCATCCGGCCCGACGGGCTGGAAGCTCATGGCAACGTCATTTTCCCGGCACGCATCGGCAACACCCAGCATGACAGACGAATAAAAGGGTAAGGCGCTGGCAATATTGTGCTGCTTGTGGAGTAAAAACAGCAGGCGCTTAATTCGCCCGTTACGTAAACGACTGAAGTCATAACCTTCAGCTTCGGCAATGGACAGAATACGCTGGCGAGTCTCTTCACTCAGGCCTGGTTGCCCTTTCAGGGCGCGCGATACCGCCGCAATCGACACGCCGCTTGCCGTAGCAATGTCCTTAATTCGGGTCTTTTTTACCATTTTTTACGGTTTACCTTTCAGTCGCCCTGCCCCGTTCACCCAATACATCTTACTCACTCCTGCAACAAAACCCCACGTCAAATCGCTTTTCCGCGCCATAGAGCGATCCAAATCACTATAAATAATTTATTTTTAGTAAAAACCACGATCAATTTCACATTGAGTACACATCGCCATATACCGAAATGCCAGGCCAGATCTATGCTCATCTGCGTTTAATTTTTACGAAAAAAGTCAGAGAAATGTCGTAATGGCTTGCTAAACAATCGCTAACTGCTACTGCATATGGGATGAGTTATGGCTACTGTCGATGATCTGGATAGTGATGTACCACGCGCTGTTGATGCAGGAGAAACCCTCTCGACCCGCGAAAAAATTGGCTACGGATTAGGGGATGCAGGCGGGCACTGTATCTCGGATTTGATCAGCGGTTTTTTACTTTTTTTCTATACCGACGTGTTTGGTCTTAGCCCGGCGATTGTCGGGGCGATGTTCTTCGTACTGCGTATTTTCGATGCCGTCTCCGACCCGGTGATGGGCATTATCGCCGACCGCACCCGCAGCCGCTGGGGTCGTTTCCGCCCCTGGCAACTGTGGACTGCCGTACCGCTTGGCGTTATTGGCATTCTGACCTTTACCGTGCCGGATATGGGGCCGAACGCGAAAATCGCCTGGGCCTTTGGTACCTATTTCCTGCTCTCCATTGGCTACACCGCCAACAACGTGCCTTACTGCGCGCTGATTAACGCGATTACCAACCGCCACGATCAGGTGATGTCCTGCCAGTCATGGCGTTTCGTGTTAAGCGGTATTGCCGGTTTTCTGGTGGCGGTTGGCCTGCCCTGGATGGTGGAGTACTTCGGTCAGGGCAATCTGGCTAAAGGGTATCAGTACGGCGTGACCGTGCTGTGCACCATTGGGGTGGTGATGTTTTTGCTGTGCTTCTTCTGGGTGAAAGAGCGCGTGCCGCTGTCGCTGGCAGGCAATTTTACCCTGCGCGAGCATTTACAGGGGCTGCGTAAAAACGATCAGCTGCTGATGATGCTGGTGATGTCTTTCCTGCTGGTCAACATCCTGTGCATTCGCGGCGGCGGGTATATGTATTTTATCTCCTACGTGCTCCAGGGCAGCGCGGGATATATGTCGCTGTTCTTTGGGATCCTTACCGTGGCCGGGATTGCCGGTGCGGTCATTGTTAACCCGCTCTCCCGCCACGTGGATATGGTGCGTCTGTATTTCTGGACCAACCTGGTGCTGGTCGCTTTCGGGATTGGCATGTACTTCCTCCCAATCGGGCCGCAATACCAGACGCTGTGGCTGGTGTGCATTGCCATTAACAGCGTGATCCAGGGCTTCACCCTGCCGCTGCACTTCTCAATTATGGCCTTCGCGGATGACTACGGCGAATGGAAAACGGGCGTGCGCTCCTCCGGGATGAACTTCGCCTTCAACCTCTTTTTCATCAAGCTCTCCTGGGCCTCTTCCGGCGGCATAATCAGCCTGATCCTGATTATGGTGGCCTATCAGCCAGGGCTGGGTAATCAGACTCCGGCCTCCGTTCACGGCATCACCCTGCTGCAAAGCCTGGTTCCGGCGCTGTTCCACTTTGTGCTGGCCATGTGCCTGCTGAAGTGCCGCCTCAACGGCCCAATGATGAAACGGATTTCAACCGATCTTCACCAACGACATTCACACATTTCCTGAGGTAAACATGATGCAGTCTGATGTGATTGAAGCCGATCTGAATCGAATCACCGTTACCGACCCTTTTTTAGGGGAATATCAACGCCTCATCCGCGACGTCGTGATCCCTTATCAGTGGCAAGCCCTGAATGACGCTCTCCCGGAGGCAGAGCCCAGCCACGCGCTGGCCAACTACCGTATCGCCGCCGGGCTGGAGCACGGTGAGTTTTATGGCATGGTCTTTCAGGACAGTGACGTCACCAAATGGCTGGAAGCGGTTGCCTGGTCTTTACGCCAGAAGCCGGACCCACAGCTTGAAAAAACCGCCGATAAGGTAATCGAACTGCTGGCGCAGGCCCAGTGCGAAGATGGCTATCTGAACACATGGTATACCGTGAAGGAGCCTGGTCAGCGCTGGACCAACCTGGCCGAATGCCACGAACTTTACTGTGCCGGACATCTGTTCGAAGCGGCGGTCGCGTTCTTTAACGCCACCGGCAAGCGCCGCCTGCTTGAAATCGCCTGCCGTTTTGCCGATCACATCGACTCGGTGTTCGGCCCGGGTCCCGGTCAGCTTCGCGGTTATCCAGGGCACCCGGAAATCGAACTGGCGCTGATGCGCTTGTATGAAATTACCTGCGAGCCACGCTATCAGGCGCTGGCCTGTTTCTTTGTCGAAGAGCGCGGTCAGCAGCCGCACTATTACGATATTGAGTTTGAAAAACGCGGCGGCACGCGTCACTGGGTCGGCTGGGGCGATACCTGGCCGGGGATGATCAAAGACAAAAGCTATACCCACGCGCATAAGCCGCTCAGCGAGCAACATGAAGCCGTAGGCCATGCGGTACGTTCGGTGTACCTGATGGCAGGCCTCGCGCATATCGCGCGCATCACGCACGATGAAGACAAGCGCCAGAGCTGCCTGCGCATCTGGAACAATATGGTCCAGCGGCGGATGTATATCACCGGCGGTATCGGTTCACAGGGGATCGGGGAAGCCTTTACCAGCGACTACGACCTTCCAAACGACACCGCCTACGGTGAAAGCTGTGCCTCAATCGGCCTGATGATGTTTGCCCGCCGGATGCTGGAAATGGAAGGCGATGCACACTATGCCGATGTCATGGAGCGGGCATTCTACAATACCGTATTGGGCGGCATGGCCCTGGACGGTAAGCACTTCTTTTACGTTAACCCACTGGAAACCTACCCGAAAAGCATTCCGCACAACCACATCTATGACCATATCAAACCGGTTCGTCAGCGCTGGTTCGGGTGCGCCTGCTGCCCGCCCAATATTGCGCGCACGTTAGTGGCTATCGGCCATTACATTTACACCCCTCGCCCGGATGCGCTGTTCATCAACTTCTATGCCGGTAGCGAGGCGCAATTTACGGTAAATACCCAGACGCTGGCGCTCAACATTGAGGGGAACTACCCGTGGGATGAAAACGTGACGATTCGTTTTAGCCATCCCGGGGCCGTGGCGCATACGCTGGCGCTGCGCCTGCCAGAATGGTGTGCAGACCCGCAGGTACGGGTCAACGGCGAAGCGCCCCAGGGTGAAAACATCAAAGGCTATCTGCACCTGCACCGCACATGGCAGGAAAGTGACGTCATTACGCTACATCTGCCAATGACCATCCGTCGCGTCTACGCCAACCCGCTGGTACGCCACGCGGCCGGTAAAGTGGCGATCCAGCGCGGGCCGCTGGTCTACTGCCTGGAAGAGGCGGATAACGGCGCAGAATTGCATAACCTGAGTTTGCCGCAAACAAGCGCATTTCTCGAGATGCCGGGCACAGGCGTGCTGAAAGGCAAGGTGTTGCTGCAAACAGAAGGATTGCGTGTTCTGACGGCGCAGGAAGAAAAACCGCTGTACAGCTTTGATACACGCCAGACGGCGGTGGCAAAGCAGACGCTGACGTTTATCCCGTGGTTTAGCTGGGCGAACAGGGGGAAAGGAGAAATGCGAATCTGGGTGAATGAGGTCGGTTAAAAAATCGAAGGGCGGCATCAGCGCCGCCCTTCAGGTTTATCAACCTTCGTTGTGCATCTCTAAGCTTTCGAGATCGTTTTGCAGCTGGACGGCTTTCGCATCGTCGTTGCGCAGCGAATCAAGGTAGTCGAGATACTGCTGGTCAACGTCTTTGGTCACATACACACCGTTGAACACGGAACATTCGAACTGCTGAATATCCGGGTTCTCGGCGCGCACGGCGTCAATCAGATCGTTCAGATCCTGGAAAATCAGGCCGTCGGCACCGATAATCTGGCGAATTTCGTCCACTTCGCGGCCGTGAGCAATCAGCTCATTGGCGGTTGGCATATCGATGCCATACACGTTCGGGAAGCGAATTTCCGGTGCCGCAGAGGCCAGGTACACTTTCTTCGCACCGGCTTCACGCGCCATCTCGATAATCTGCTCAGACGTGGTACCACGCACGATGGAGTCATCCACCAGCAGCACGTTCTTGTCACGGAACTCAGCGCGGTTGGCGTTCAGCTTACGGCGCACAGATTTACGGCGCAGCTGCTGGCCCGGCATGATGAAGGTACGGCCAACGTAGCGGTTTTTCACAAACCCCTGACGGTATGGCTTATCCAGAATGCGGGCGATTTCCAGTGCGATATCGCAGGAGGTTTCCGGGATTGGAATAACCACGTCGATATCCAGATCGTCCCACTCGCGGGCAATCTTCTCACCCAGTTTGGTTCCCATGTTCACGCGTGCGCTGTACACGGAAATCTTGTCGATGAAGGAGTCAGGACGCGCGAAATAGACGTATTCGAACAGGCAAGGGTTGCTGACCGGGTTGTCGGCACACTGGCGGGTAAACAGCTGGCCCTTCTCAGTAATGTAAACCGCTTCGCCTGGCGCTACATCACGCAGGAACTCAAAGCCCAGGGTATCCAGCGCCACGCTTTCAGAAGCAACCATATACTCAGTACGGCCATCGCCAAGATCGCGCTTGCCAAGCACCAGCGGACGGATACCGTTTGGATCGCGGAAGGCAACCATTCCGTGCCCGATAATCATCGCCACACAGGCATACGCGCCACGGATCTGGCGGTTAGTCGCGGCAACGGCGGCAAAGATGTTGTCTGCTTCCAGCGGATAATGGCGGAAGTTATCCAGCTCACTGGCGAAGATATTGAGCAGGATTTCAGAATCAGAGGTGGTGTTAATGTGGCGACGTTTCTCTTCGAACAGCTTTTTACGCAGCTCATGGGCGTTGGTCAGGTTGCCGTTGTGAGCAAGCGTGATGCCATACGGTGAGTTAACGTAGAAAGGCTGAGCCTCGGAGGCGCTGGAGCTGCCAGCAGTAGGATAACGAACGTGACCAATCCCCATATTACCTTGCAGACGCTGCATATGGCGGGCTTCAAACACATCGTTCACCAGGCCGTTGGCCTTACGTAAACGGAAGCAGTTGTTTGCATCAATGGTGATGATACCCGCAGCATCCTGACCACGGTGTTGAAGCACCGTTAACGCGTCATAAATAGATTGGTTTACCGGCATGAAACCGGCGATACCGACAATACCGCACATTCGTCTTTTCCTCGTTAAGCCCTGGGCAAGAAACTCGACGAGCTTTGCAGATAGTCAAAGAACCATCTGATGATGAAGCTGAACTCAGGAATGAGCTGCGATTTCTGCCAGTCTTCGCTTTTTGAGAACCCGGTAAAGGTATCAAGGAAGAACAGTATCGCGGCCACAATCAGCACGCCTCGCAACGCCCCGAAACAGATCCCGAGCACCCTGTCCGTTCCTGACAGACCGGTTTTCTCGACCAGCTGACCTATCACGTAATTCACGATAGCGCCGACTAACAGCGTCGCGATAAACAATACCGCGATGGCGATTCCGTTTCGGACCAGTTCATCTTCAAAGCCCGTGAACCAGACAGACAGGTAAGTGTAGTAATGACTGGCAACAAAGAAAGCACAACCCCATGTCACCAGCGATAACGCTTCACGTACAAAGCCACGGATCAGGCTAACCAGACAGGAAAAACCAATCACCGCAATGATGGCGTAATCAATCCAGACCATATGTGTCCCACGATTAAACGCCCTGTCATCCAGTTCGGGGCGAATTCTAACAGAAAAAGAAAACGTTTGCGTAGGGATTTCCTTCCCGCGCGTAAATAAAAAAGGCGCTGAAAAAATGTTCAACGCCACAGGCTTTTTACGTCTCTGCGGACGTATGTTTCCATCCCCCCTGAAGGGAGAGGGAAAGATCAGTTCGCGCTGTAATTCATCACCACACCGCTCAGACCAGAGATTTGCTTCAGTTCACCAAGCGAACCTTTCAGCTTATCTTTAGACGCTTCGGGTCCCACAAGAATACGGGTGATTTTACCCTGTACAGGCGTGGAAGGTGAAGTGTAAACCCGATAACCCGCACCGCGCAGTTTACCCACTACCTCATTGACTTTATCGGCATTTTTTAGCGCACCGAGCTGCACAACGTAGGCTTTACCGGTTGGGGCAGCATCCTGCTGGGCCGGTTTTGCCGGAGGCGGCGTTTCTGACGCAGCCGCCAGCTGATCGGCGGTTTTATCACGCTGCGGTTTTGGCTGTGGTTTCTCGACAGGTTTCGGTTTTTCAACAGACTTAGGCTGTTCAACCGGAACAGGCACAGGATCGATTTCACTGTTGGTGTTCACTGCCAGACGAGAAGGATCGAGCGACGGTGCCGCAGCATCCCCTGCCCGCACCTCTTCAGCCGCACCTTCCGGGGGCTGAGCAGGCAGAGCCTGCGTGGCAGCTGGAGACATATCAGGCTCGTCACGATCGCCTGGTTTAGGGACCAGCGGGATTGCCGCAAATTCGTCCTGATAATGCTTTTTCTGCCCGTCGAGCAACCCGGGGAGAATAATCACCCCCAGCGCAACCAGCACAATGGTTCCTGTTAAACGGTTCTGAAACTTACTCGCCACCGGTTCTCCCCGCGTCCATCACTTCCATGACATGTGCTACGGTGTGGAACGACCCACACACCAGCACGGTATCTTCTGGGTTAGCATCTGCCATCGCAGCTTCCCAGGCCAGCGCCACGCTTTTATAGATTTCACCTTTGCCGAGATGTTCCATCAACTGTTCGGCAGTGGCACCGCGTGGCCCCTCCAGTGGAGCACAATACCAGCAATCGACCACAGTCTCCATGCAGGCCAGCGTGCCAGCGATATCTTTATCATGAAGCATACCGATAACCGCCAGCACGCGCCCGGTTTTTGGTAACGATTTAAGACGTCCGGCAAGATATGCCGCCGCATGGGGGTTGTGCGCCACATCCAGGATCAGGCGCGGTGACTCGCTGACGATCTGGAAACGCCCGGGCAGAATCGCATTCTGAATGCCATCACGAATTGCCTGTTCGCTGACGTTCAGCCCACTGGCGCGCAGCGCTGCCAGTGCGGTTGCCGCGTTAGGCTGCGGCACCTGCGGCAACGGCAGGTTTTCCAGCACGCCCTGAGCATCGCTGAAACGCCAGCCGTTTTCCTGTACCGCATACTGCCAGTCAACGCCGCGACGCAGCAGCACAGCGCCCTTCTCTTTCGCAACATCAGCAATGGTGTGCGGCATATCCGGCTCGCCGACCACAGCAGGCCTGCTGGCGCGGAAGATACCCGCTTTCTCGCGGCCAATGCTTTCTCTGTCAGGCCCCAGCCAGTCGGTATGATCCAGGGCAATACTGGTCACCACGGAGACATCCGCGTCCACCATATTGGTGGCATCAAGACGCCCGCCCAGGCCAACTTCCAGGATCACGACATCCAGCTGTGTCTGCTTAAACAGCCACAATGCGGAAAGCGTACCGTATTCAAAATAGGTTAATGAGATCTCACCGCGCGCGGCTTCGATTTCCGCAAACGAAGCGGTATGGGCAGATTCCGGCAGTTCGCTGTTCTGCACGCGTACGCGCTCGGTGTAACGCACCAGATGCGGAGAGCTGTAAACGCCAACCTTAAAGCCCGCAGCCATCAGCATCGATTCCAGCGTGCGGCAGGTGGTGCCTTTACCGTTAGTTCCCGCAACGGTAAACACGAACGGTGCGGGTTTTAACACGCCCAGACGCGCGGCGACCTGGCTTACGCGCTCAAGTCCCATATCGATGGTTTTACTGTGCAGGTTTTCCAGATAAGAAAGCCACGCGGCCAGGGGCGACGTGGCTTGGGGAATGCTTTTATTTTCCATGATGCCCGGTTGTCATTAACGATTAGAAAGAAAAAGGGCAGCGCCAACCGGCCCTGCCCTTTTCAGTTATCAGGCCTCGGGTTCCTGATCCGGTACCACCACGCCTTCGCGCGGCTCATCCGGGTCAGGCGCTGGCAGATTCATCAGCTTCGCCAGGATGCTTGCCAGTTTCAGGCGCATTTCCGGGCGGCGAACGATCATGTCGATAGCGCCTTTCTCGATAAGGAATTCACTGCGCTGGAATCCCGGCGGCAGTTTTTCACGTACAGTTTGTTCGATAACGCGAGGGCCCGCAAAGCCGATCAGCGCTTTTGGCTCAGCGATGTTCAGATCGCCCAGCATTGCGAAGCTTGCAGAGACGCCACCCATAGTTGGGTCGGTCAGCACGGAAATGTACGGCAGACCGCGTTCCTGCATTTTCGCCAGCGCAGCAGAGGTTTTCGCCATCTGCATCAGGGACATCAGCGCTTCCTGCATACGCGCACCGCCAGAGGCGGAGAAGCAGATCAGCGGGCAGTTGTCTTCCAGCGCCTGCTCAACAGCACGCACGAAACGCGCACCCACTACGGAGCCCATTGAGCCGCCCATAAAGGAGAACTCAAACGCTGCGGCAACGACCGGCATCTCGTGCAGAGTGCCTTTCATTACGATCAGCGCGTCTTTCTCGCCAGTCTCTTTCTGAGCAGAGGCCAGACGATCTTTGTATTTTTTGGAATCGCGGAACTTCAGCACGTCTTTCGGCTCGAGTTCGCTACCCAGTTCTACCAGAGAACCTTCGTCCAGCAGGCTATGCAGGCGGTTACGCGCCGACATGCGCATGTGGTGGTCACACTTAGGACACACCTCAAGATTGCGTTCCAGCTCCGCGCGGTACAGAACCTGGCCGCAGCTATCACACTTCGTCCACACCCCTTCTGGAATACTCGCTTTACGAGTCGGGGTTATGTTGCTTTTAATTCGTTCAATCCAGCTCATTGATAACCTTTCTGCCTGAACCTGGTCGGATGCCAGTTTTGCTATAAGAGGCGAATAATGCCATTTTTGCCTCCAACAGACCATGAATGTTGCACATTAAAACATAACAGCCCGAAACTTTGGACAAAAAAGTGGTCGAACCGCGAATGCGCATTTACTTCGCTTGTTTTGCCACCGCGCGTCTGTGGCGAATAATTTCGATAACGCCTGGCAGGATTGAGAGCACAATAATGGCTACAATCAGCAACTTAAGGTTTTCCTGCACCACCGGGAGGTCACCAAACAGATAACCTGCATAGGTAAACAGCAGTACCCACAGCAGTGCGCCAACAACGTTGTACGCCGCAAAGTGACGATAGGACATATGGCCCATTCCCGCCACAAAGGGGGCAAAAGTACGAACAATTGGCACAAAGCGCGCAAGGATAATGGTTTTGCCGCCGTGACGTTCGTAGAACGCGTGCGTCTTGTCTAAGTAGCTGCGGCGGAAAATCTTCGAGTCAGGGTTGCTGAATAATCGCTCACCAAATACCCGACCAATGGTGTAGTTGAGGGCATCACCCACAATTGCCGCTATCACCATCAGCACCACCATCATATGAACATTCAGATCGTTTGTTGGCAGTGCCGATAACGCCCCTGCAACGAACAGCAGCGAATCGCCTGGCAGGAACGGGGTAACGACCAGACCGGTTTCACAGAACAGGATCAGGAACAGAATGGCATATACCCACACGCCATATTGTGCGACGAGCTCCGCCAGATGAACATCGATATGCAGAATGAAATCAATCAGAAAACGTATTACGTCCATATTATCTAAGCCTTAATTGCACCTTGTTTAGTCCGCTAAAAATAGCGGGCCCATTGGCGGTTTAGGAAGGTCAAACCGTTCCGGATAATCGACTGATACCAGATACAGCCCTTCTGCTCTCGCCGTTGCTGCCGCAAGCGTTCTGTCCTTCACTGCCAGCAGTTCTGCAATCCAGCTCTCCGGCTGGTGTCCGGCGCCCACTTCCATCAGGCTGCCAACAATATTCCTGACCATATGATGTACAAAGGCATTGGCTTTGATATCTACCACCACATATGCGCCATAACGAGTGACGTTAATGTGCATGACGTTACGCCACGGCGTACGGGACTGACACTGCACCGCACGAAACGACGTAAAATCATTTTCACCAATCAGAGACTGCGCCGCACGGTGCATACGCTCTGCATCAAGCGGTTCATAAAAATGGGTCACGCCCTGGCTTAACACCGCAGGACGCAGGCGCTGATTATAGATGACGTAGCGGTAACGGCGCGCAGTGGCGCTGAAACGCGCATGAAAATCATCCGGCACAGCTTTAACCCAACGAACCGCAATGTCTCCAGGTAAATTCGCATTTACCCCCAGCGTCCAGGCCGCGTCTTTACGCACCGCGGTGGTTTCGAAATGAACCACCTGCCCGGTGCCGTGAACACCGGCGTCCGTGCGGCCAGCGCACAGGACGTTGATCGGCTCATTCGCCACCTGAGAGAGCGCTTTCTCCAGCTTTTCCTGGACGCTGCGCACTTCATTCTGACGCTGCCAGCCATAGTATTTACTGCCATCGTATTCGATACCGAGGGCAATTTTATGAACTGGCTTTTGTTCCACTTCCGACATTAGTACAGGTACTCCTGCACCAGTTTTTCAGCAATTTTTACCGCCATCAGCGCGCCGCCAAAGCGCACGTTATCGGCAACGGACCAGAACTGAACCTGCTCCGGCATCCCGTAGTCGTTACGCACACAGCCAACGGAAAGATGTGCGCTACCGGTGGCATCACCAACCTGGGTCGGGAATTCGCTCTCTTCAGACAGCACGATATCGTCACCACGACCAAACGCATCGCGTGCCTCTTCTGCTGCCAGCGGACGCAGGGCTTCGAAACTCACCATCTGCGCATGGCCATAGAACACAGGTGACTGCACCACGTTTGCGGAGATCATCAGGCCATCGTCCTGCATAATTTTGCGGGTTTCATCGACGATACGGCGTTCTTCGCGCACTGAGCCTTCACGGTCTGGCAGCAGCGGCAGCATGTTGAATGCCAGCTGACGACCAAAGAAATCGTCTTCGTCAATCGGGATGCCGTTCAGCAGCTTCGCACTCTGCCCCGCCAGCGCATCAACGGCTTTTTTGCCGTGGGCGGAGGCTGACAGCAGGCTGGTCACGGTGATGCGCGACAGGCCGCCATCGTCGATCAGCGGTTTCAGCGCGGTAAGCAGCTGGCTGGTCAGGCTGTTCGGCACCGCGATGATATTGCGGTTACGGTAGTCAGCCAGCACAAACGGGTTCACATCCGGTACCACCAGCGGAACATCCGGCTCCATTGCGAACAGGCCGCTCAGGTCAATCACCAGACAGCCGGAGTTGGTTGCGTCTTCAATGTAGGACGCGGTGGCTTCAACGCCGGCGGCGAAAAAGGCCAGTTGCGCCTGCGTCCAGTCGAATTCGGCCGCATCCTGAACCATGACGGATTTACCAGCAAAACGCAGATGTTCGCCTGCGCTGTCGGTACGCGCCAGGGCGAAAATATCTCCCACCGGGAACTGACGTTCAGCAAGAGTTTCAAGCAGGGCTTCGCCCACGGCGCCAGTGGCACCTAAAATGGCAATGTTCCAGCCTTCAGACATGGTGGTTTACTCCAGAAATAAAAAAGCGTCCCTGTCGGAGTATCCGACAGGGAGCATTAAGAAGACATTAACGCGCCGGGTTATGTGTGGCGTTAAAACCCAGGTTATGCAGCATCGTCGCCGCCGCTGCGTCATCGCACATCACATACAGGGAAGACCATTCACGGCGCTCAAGATAATTCTTGCGCAGCTTGTCAAACTCACCCGGAATACCTGCGACCTTTCGCAGCAGCGCGTCATCGCGGCGCACATCATACACCAAATGCACCAGTCTTTTCAGCGTAGCCTCATCAAGCGGGCCATGCAGCGTGATGCGGCCAAATTCCGGTGCAGGCAGCAACATATCCAGTGCGACCTGCTGCGGTTTGCCAATAAAGGCGCTGTAGGCTTCAAAGACCTGCGTGGTACCACGCGCTTTGCCTTCAAGGGTATAGCCAGCAATGTGCGCAGTGGCCACATCGACTCTGTTGAGCAGCTCAACATTCAGTTCCGGCTCAGGCTCCCACACGTCCAGTACGACGCTCAGCGCCTGCCCTTCTTCCAGGCATTTCAGTAGCGCCGCATTATCGACAACCGGGCCACGGCAGGCATTTATCAGAATAGTGCCAGGCTTCAAACGGCGGATTAGGGTTTCATCGGCCAGATGCAGCGATTTATACGGGCCATCTTTGAACAGTGGCGTATGGAAGGTAATGACATCGCACTGCGCGACCAGTTCGTCGAGCGTGCGGAAATCGCCCTCGTCGCCCTTATCTTTACGCGGCGGGTCGCAAAGCAGCGTGCGAATGCCCAGCGCTTCAAGGCGTTTTTGCAGACGACCGCCAACGTTGCCCACTCCCACAATCCCCACCGTGCGGTCTTTCAGCGCAAAACCATCGCGCTCGGCCAGCATCAGGAGCGAGGAGAAAACATATTCCACTACGGCAATGGCATTGCAGCCCGGTGCGGCAGAGAAACCAATCCCCGCCTGGCTGAGCCATTGGTCATCCACATGATCGGTCCCTGCCGTTGCCGTCCCGACAAATTTCACCGCTTTGCCGGAAAGTAACGACTCATTTACTTTGGTCACCGAACGCACCATCAGCGCGTCAGCATCATCCAGCTCGTTGACTGGAATTGGGCGACCCGGGACAGCCTTAACCTCACCCAGGCGGCTGAACAGCTCACGGGCGTAAGGCATATTTTCATCAACGAGGATTTTCACGTCTGAGTACCTGTTTGAGAGGAAGAAAACCTGCCAAGTGTGCCATAATCTTGCCGCCAGGCATACACGAAACCCTGGTTTACGCAGAGTTTTGACTTTAAGGATTTTTGACGATGCAGCCCATTTCAGGTACGCCGCCGCGCCCTCCCGGCGAAGGTCCCGTAACCCCCAATATCGCAGGCGAACAACCGCTATCCACGCAACAGCGTACCGTGCTGGAGCGCCTGATAACACGCCTGATCGCCCTCACTTCGCAGCAAAACGCAGAGGTATGGGCCGGGGTGAAGCATGATTTAGGGATACGAAACGACGCGCCGCTCCAGTCGCGCCACTTCCCTGCTGCAGAGCAAAACCTGAATCAGCGCCTGAATTCGGCACAACTTAACCACAATACTCGCCAGATTATTGCGCAGTTGACTGAGCTGTTGGGCCAGGGCAATAACCGCCAGGCGGCGAGCGATTTCATTCGCCAGCAGTACGGACAGACTGCGCTCAGTCAGCTCACACCAGAACAGTTAAAGACCGTGCTGACGCTTTTGCAAACCAATCAGCTTGCTATCCCTCAACCGCAGCAGCGTCCGGCAACCGAGCGTCCACTGTTGCCCGCAGAGCACAATACGCTTAAGCAGATGGTGACCAAACTGGCGGCCGCAACGGGCGAACCGACGAAGCTTATCTGGCAATCCATGCTGGAACTTTCTGGCGTGAAAGCCGGAGAGATGATCCCGGCAAAACAGTTTACCCATCTGGTTACCTGGCTCCAGGCGCGTCAGACGCTCAGCACCCAGAGCGCCCCGACGTTGCATACGCTACAGGCGGCCCTTAAACAACCGCTTGAGCCGCATGAGTTTGAAGTGATTCGGGATTACGCCCAGCAGACCTGGCAGGCAACGCCGCAAACGGTACTGACCACGCCGCAGGTGCAGGATTTGCTGAATCAGATCTTTGTCCGCCGCGCAGAACGCGAAGGCGGTATACCGGAAGCGCGAAACATTCAGCCGATCTACAGCCCGCTATTTGCGCCGGTAGTGGAGACGTTCAGAACCTTGTCAGCCCGCCCTGGATTGATGTTTATTGCGCTGTTAATAGCACTGGCGATTTTCTGGCTGGTTGCTTAAAACTGCCGGGTGGCGGCTACGCCTTACCCGGCCTACGATTCGCGCGGTTCCAGGCCCGGTAAGCGAAGCGCTACCGGGCATAAAACTACGACCTACGAAACGCCACCAGCGTCACCACGATCCCAACAACCGCGGACACCGCGCCAGCCAGGAAGACGGACGGATAACCAAAGGATGTGGCAAGCACTCCCGCCAGTGGCCCAGTCACCCCGTAGGAGATATCCTGAAACGCGGCATAACCGCCAAGAGCAGTCCCTCGGACCTGCGGCTGAACACGTTTAACCACCTCAACGCCGAGCGCCGGGAAAATAAGCGAGCAACCGCAGCCGGTCAAGGCCGCGCCGAGCAGAGCAACAGACGCCACAGGCGCCTGCCAGAGCATGACCAGACCGATGGCCTCAATCACCAGCGATGCCACCGCCACCTTCACCCCACCGAAGCGATCCGGCATCCAGCCGAACAGCACGCGCATCAGTACGAACGCGCCACCAAAGGCCGTCAGGGTAAAACCGGCCATCGCCCAGCCACGGCTCATAAAGTAAAGCGAGACGAATGTGCCTATCACCGCAAAACCTACACCCTGCAAGGCAAGGCCCAGCCCGGGTTGCCAGATTGTCCCGACCACACTCCACAGGGACGGGCGATCACCTTTATGCGCCGGCACTTTACGCACCGAACCGTTAAACGCCCACGCCAGAAGTGGCAGCGCCATAGTCGTACCCGCCAGCGCCGCAAAACCAAAGTGACTGTGGATCAGCAGCCCTAACGGTGCCCCCGCAGCCAGGGCGCCATAAATGGCCATTCCGTTCCAGGACATCACTTTACCCGAACGCGTGGGGCCAACCAGCCCCATTCCCCAGGTCAGGGTGCCAGTCAGGAGCTGACTTTCACCAAACCCCAGAATCAGGCGCCCCACAATCAGCAGCGCAAATTTATACATGGGCTCCACAGGCAGGAGTGCCGCCAGTAGCCATGCGCCACCGGCCAGCCCGCAGGCGAACATGCCCTGTAGCGCAGAACGTTTAGCCCCGTGCTGATCGGCCAGACGCCCGGCATAACCACGCGTTAATACCGTGGCTAAAAACTGGATACCGACGGCAATGCCGACCATGGTGTTGCCATAGCCCAGTTCCTGATGAACAAACAGCGGGATCACCGGCAGCGGCAGGCCGACGGTCATGTAGGTAAGAAATACCGCAAAAGCGATGCGGAACAGCGAGGTGTTCCCGGACGTGGCGTTTATATCTGATGTAGCGGCCGTCATGCATAACTCCGAATTCAGGCATAAAAAAAGGGAGCCATCAGGCTCCCTTCTACTATACATTCAAACGCTTATGCTTTCAGCTTACGCATCACCAGGGTGGCGTTGGTGCCGCCGAAACCAAAGCTGTTGGACATCACGGTAGTCAGTGTCGCTTCAGTTGGTTTGGTTACGATGTTCAGACCAGCAGCCTGCTCGTCCAGCTCTTCCACGTTGATGCTTGGGGCGATAAAGCCGTTTTCCAGCATCAGCAGAGAGTAGATAGCTTCCTGCACGCCAGCCGCACCCAGAGAGTGACCGGTCATCGCTTTAGTTGCAGAAATTGCCGGGCTGTTGTCGCCGAATACTTCACGGATTGCACCCAGCTCTTTCACGTCGCCTACCGGAGTAGAAGTCCCGTGGGAGTTCAGGTAGTCGATTGGGGTATCAATGCCGTGCATTGCCATCTTCATGCAGCGCACTGCGCCTTCACCAGATGGAGCAACCATGTCAGCGCCGTCAGACGTTGCGCCGTAACCAACGATCTCAGCATAGATGTGAGCCCCACGTGCCAGAGCGTGTTCCAGCTCTTCAACCACAACCATACCGCCACCGCCAGCGATAACGAAACCGTCACGGTTCGCATCATAGGTACGGGAAGCTTTGTCTGGCGTTTCGTTGTATTTGGTGGACAGTGCGCCCATCGCATCGAACTCACAGGCCATTTCCCAGCCCAGCTCTTCGCCGCCGCCAGCAAATACGATGTCCTGTTTGCCCAACTGGATCTGCTCAACCGCATTACCGATACAGTGTGCGGAAGTCGCACAAGCAGAGCTGATAGAGTAGTTCACGCCGTGGATTTTGAACGGCGTTGCCAGGCACGCGGAAACCGCAGAACCCATCGCTTTGGTCACAACGTAAGGACCCACAGCTTTCAGGCCACGCGGGCTACGCATCGCGTCAGCACCAAATACCTGGGCTTTAGAAGAACCACCTGAGCCTGCAATCAGACCAACACGTGGGTTGTTCTGATAAACGTCTTCGCTCAGACCGGCGTCAGCAATGGCTTCCTTCATAGAAAGATAGGCGTAAATAGAGGCATCGTTCATGAAACGAACCACTTTACGGTCGATCAAACCGGTGGTGTCCAGTTTGACGTTACCCCATACGTGGCTACGCATTCCCGAATCTTTAAACTCTTCAGAGAAAGTGATCCCGGAGCGTCCTTCACGCAGAGATGCCAGGACTTCCTGCTGGTTATTACCGATGCTGGAAACGATGCCCAGGCCAGTAATCACTGCACGTTTCATTCAATACCTCTGTAAGTCGCACTATATTAAGTTTCGAGTCGCACAATAGCGTACACTTGTACGCCGAACAAGTCCGATCAGCCAATTTCTGCGGAAATTTGCGCCGATGGGCTCACATCGTTAAGATCGTGCCACTGCCTGCCAGACGAGTAACTTACGTGAAACAAAACGCTATACAACCCGCCAACCTCGAATTCAATGCTGAGGGTACACCTGTTTCCCGAGATTTTGATGACGTCTATTTTTCTAATGATAATGGACTGGAGGAGACCCGATATGTTTTCCTCGGCGGAAACCAGCTTCCCGACCGCTTCCCTTCGCATCCGCGTAGCCAGTTTGTGGTGGCGGAAAGTGGTTTTGGTACCGGGCTTAATTTCCTCACCCTCTGGCAGACGTTTGACCGGTTTCACGCGACGCATCCTGAGGCTACGCTACAAAGATTACATTTCATCAGTTTCGAAAAATTTCCGCTGACCGCACACGATCTGACGCTCGCGCATCAGCACTGGCCGGAGCTGGCTCCCTGGGCTGAGCAGCTTCAGGCGCAGTGGCCACCGGCCGTTGGCGGCTGTCATCGCCTGTGGCTCGACGGCGGGCGCGTGACGCTGGATTTATGGCTTGGCGATATTAACGATCTGACCGACAGACTCGACGATACGCAAAATCAGAAAGTCGACGCCTGGTTCCTGGACGGGTTCGCCCCCGCCAAAAATCCGGACATGTGGAGCCAGCATCTGTTTATGGCAATGGCACGGCTGGCACGCCCTGGTGCAACGCTTGCTACTTTCACCTCTGCGGGTTTTGTCCGGCGCGGGTTACAGGAAGCGGGCTTTACCATGCAGAAAACCAAAGGGTTTGGCCGCAAACGCGAAATGCTGACGGGCGTGATGGAGCAAACTCTCGACCAACCCGCTCAGGCACCCTGGTATGCCCGTCGCGCCAGCGCATCCCGCGAGACGGCAATTATTGGCGGGGGTATTGCCAGCGCCCTGCTCTCTCTCGCGCTTGTGCAGCGGGGCTGGAAAGTGACGCTTTACTGCGCTGACGACGCCCCGGCGACAGGCGCATCGGGTAACCGTCAGGGCGCGCTCTACCCGCTGCTGAGCGCACACGATCCGGCGCTGAGTCAGTTCTTCCCGGCAGCATTTACCTTTGCCCGTCGCCTGTACGACAACCTGCCGGTGTCGTTCGATCATGACTGGTGCGGCGTCACACAGCTCGGCTGGGATGAAAAGAGCCAGCAGAAGATCGCGCAAATGCTCTCGCTGGGATTACCCCCTGAGATAGCCCGCCCGGTAACGGCACAGCAGGTTCTGGAAACCACCGGCCTTGAAACCGGCTGCGATGGCATCCAGTATCCGCATGGCGGCTGGCTATGCCCGGCCGAACTGACGGCGGCGGCAATCGATCTTGCCCGGTCACGGGGGTTGACGGTGCACTACTCCCATGAGGTTGCATCATTGAGCCGTGACGACGAGCAATGGTCCCTGCACTTTACCCAGGGTGACCACACGCAACATGCCAGCGTGGTGCTGGCGAACGGACACCACATCAGCCAGTTTACCCAGACGGAAAACCTGCCGCTCTATCCGGTCGGCGGTCAGGTCAGCCATATTCCCGCAGCGCCTGAACTGGGCAAACTGCGCCAGGTACTGTGCTATGACGGCTATCTGACGCCGCAAAACCCGTCTAACGGGCATCACTGCATCGGAGCCAGCTATCATCGTGGCACGACAGAGATGCACTACAGCGAAGAAGACCAACGCCAGAATCGTCAGCGCCTGATTGACTGCTTCCCGCAGGCTGACTGGGCGAAAGAGGTAGACATCAGCGCCGGTGAAGCGCGCTGCGGCGTACGCTGCGCCACCCGCGATCATCTGCCAATGGTGGGCAATGTGCCGGACTTTGAAGCAACGCTTGAGACCTACCAGGATCTTGCTGAAAACAGAGAAAGTGCAGTCAGTGCACCGGTATATCCAGAGCTGTTTATGCTGGGCGGACTGGGATCCCGCGGGCTGTGTTCTGCGCCACTGCTGGCAGAAGTGCTGGCCGCGCAGATGAGCGATGAGCCGATTCCGCTGGACGGAGTTACGCTGGCGGGGCTCAATCCAAACCGGCTGTGGGTACGAAAACTGCTGAAGGGGAAGATGGTTAAGTAGGGTGCGGTCTGGCGCCCTCTCCCACAGATTCGTAGGCCCGGTAAGCGCAGCGCCACCGGGCGAAAAACGATGACTTAGCGTTTAGCCTGCTGGAACAGATTGTCCCACATCCCCAACACTAAGGTCTGGTCACGCGGGGAGAGTTCACCGGCCTGAATCGCTTTCTCCAGGCTACGGGTTACTTCCTGGTGCACAGCTTCAGCAGAGTGATCGTCCCCTGCTTCCAGCTCAGCAACCGCCAGCGTCAGGTGACCACGCAGATAACCGCTGGCGAACAGCTCATCATCACTGGCGTGTTCCACCATGTCATCAATTAACGCCAGAATGCGTGATTCAAATTCTGCGATCATCTTATTTCCTCAGTTAAAGATCTTCCGGCCACGGGAAGCATTCCGCCGTCATCTCCGGCGTGTGGTAATAATTCTGTAAAGCCCTGATCAGGGTCGCCGGACGTGCCGGGATCCCTTTTTCAAGATATTCCATCACCTGCGCATGAACGCGGCGCTGGAAGACAATACGGTCAGGCTCGAAGTCGCCTTCGAGGTTGTCACAGCTGACGTTAAACGGGAATCCTGCCGCTACACACAGCAACCATTCCAGTGCCTGCGGTTTCACTTCTACATCTTCAAACTGCCCCTGCGTCGCGGCGTCGCGTCCGTCCGGGCAGTACCAGTAGCCGAAGTCCACCAGCTCACGACGCGCTTTCCCCGCAATACACCAGTGCGAGATCTCGTGCATCCCGCTGGCATAAAAGCCGTGCGCAAACACAATGCGGTTGTACGGAACCTCTGCATCAGCAGGAAGATAGATCGGTTCGTCGTCGCCTTTAATCAGACGGGTATTAAATTCAGCGGCAAAACAGCCGTCAAAAATCTCAATCAGCTGTTCGTAATTATGCTTACTGTCCATTAGTTCATCCCCAACCAGTGGAGGATCTCCTGTCCATGGCTATCATAAAGAAGCTTGGCACTCATCACCGCCGACACCACAACAATCATCGGACGGATCAGCTTCTGCCCTTTGCTTAACACCAGACGCGAGCCTGCGCGCGCGCCCAAAAATTGCCCCGCCATCATCACAAACCCGGTTGCCCAGATAACCTTTCCGCCAATGATAAACAGCAACAAGCCGCCTACGTTGGAGGTCGCATTAAGCACTTTGGCATGAGCGGTGGATTTGGCGAGGTTAAACCCCGCCAGCGTCACAAACGCCAGCGCGTAAAACGAGCCTGCGCCTGGCCCGAAGAAGCCATCGTAAAAACCGACGCAGCCACCGGCAATCAGGGCAAACGGCAGGCCGTGCAGACGACGCTGACGGTCTTCTTCACCGAGTTTTGGCATCAGCAAAAAGTACAGACCAATACAGATAACCAGGATGGGCAGGATCTGGCGCAGAATGTCGGACTGCACGTGCTGAACCAGCAGCGCGCCAGACGTAGAGCCGATAAAGGTCATCAGGATATTCAGTTTCTGATCGGCAAGATTAACCACCTTGCGGCGGATAAAATAGAGCGATGCAGACAGAGAGCCGCCGCAGGCCTGGAGCTTATTGGTTGCCAGTGCCTGTGCAGGGTTCATGCCTGCGGCCAGCAGGGCCGGGACCGTCAGTAAACCGCCCCCACCCGCCAGCGCATCGATAAACCCGGCGAGCATCGCAACAAAAAAGAGCACCGCCAGCAGCAGCGGTGACACCATAAACAGATCGACGAAATTATCCATTAAAGTACATGCTCATCCAGTAGCGCCTGACAGGAAGGCGGCAACGGAGGCGGTGTCTTCTTCTCAGGCTTAGAGGTTCCAGGTTTTGCAGGTTCAAACCAGCTTTGCAGTTCCGCGCCACAGCCATCGCCTGGCGGCGGTAACGGCTGATCTTCGCATTCAAGACTGTTTGCCGGGCAACGCAGACGGACGTGCATATGCGCACGATGCTGGAACCACGGGCGCACTTTGCGCAGCCAGTCACGATCGGTGCCGGCATCCAGGCAGAGCTGTTGCTTAATGGCCGGGTTTACAAAAATCCGCGTGACGTCGTTATCTTTCGCCGCCAGCTTAATCATGCTGGAGACATCCTGTGACCAAAGCGAGGGCACCACGTTTTTACCGCTGCTCGCGACCAGATCCAGCGCCTGCGGTTTCAGCAGTTGTGCGGAGCTCCAGCGCGCTTTCGGCAGTTGCAGGAAGATATCGACATCCAGTCCGGTCTGGTGGCTGGCGTGTCCACCGTTGAAGCGGCCACCGGCAGGCATTCCCATATCGCCGATGAGCATGGTTCCCAGCCCCAGATTGTGCACCTGGTTGCCCAGACGCTGAATAAACAGCACCAGGTCCGGGTGGCCAAAATAGCGGCGCTGGTCAGTACGCATCACCTGATAGGTGTCTGATTGCAGCGGCAACTCTTGTGCGCCAACAATACAACCGTTCGAAAACGCACCGATAGACTGTGCACTTCCCGCCACCGGATGGGTGATTTTTTGCCACGGCGTGGCGGCCAGACTGGCTCCACTGGCGAGTAACGCCAGCAGAGCAATTGCGGTTTTTTTCATGTTTACCAGCGTGGAATGGTGGTCGTCACATCCGCATTCTGCGCGCGCTGGCGCAGGAAGTGATCCATCAGCACGATCGCCAGCATCGCTTCAGCGATCGGCACTGCGCGGATCCCCACGCACGGATCGTGACGGCCTTTGGTGATCATCTCGACTTCTTCACCAGAGCGGTTAATCGTATGCCCCGGAACGGTAATGCTGGAGGTCGGTTTCAGCGCGATGTTGGCGACAATCTGTTGCCCGCTGCTGATCCCGCCGAGAATACCGCCCGCGTGATTGCTCTGGAAACCGTCTTTCGTAATTTCGTCGCGGTTCTGGCTGCCACGCAGGGCTACCACGCCAAAACCGTCGCCAATCTCAACGCCTTTCACCGCATTGATGCTCATCATTGCGTGAGCGATATCAGCGTCAAGACGGTCAAAGACCGGCTCGCCCCAGCCTGCGGGAACACCATCAGCCACGACGGTCACTTTGGCACCGATGGAGTCGCCCTCTTTTTTCAGGCCACGCATCAGTTCGTCCAGAGCTTCCAGCTTATCGGCATCGGCGCAGAAGAATGGGTTTTGTTCAACCTGCTCCCAGTCTTTGATCGCCAGAGGAATGTCGCCCATCTGGGTCAGGCAACCGCGGATAACGACGCCAAATTTTTGTGCCAGGTATTTTTTCGCAATGGCGCCTGCGGCTACGCGCATCGCGGTTTCACGCGCGGAAGAACGACCGCCGCCGCGATAATCACGAAAACCGTATTTTTGCTCGTAGGTGTAGTCGGCGTGGCCCGGACGGAATACGTCTTTGATGGCGCCGTAGTCCTGGGAACGCTGATCGGTGTTTTCAATCAGCAAGCCAATGCTGGTGCCGGTGGTACGGCCTTCAAACACGCCAGAAAGAATTTTTACCTGGTCCGGCTCGCGACGCTGCGTGGTGTAGCGAGAGGTGCCCGGGCGACGACGGTCGAGGTCGTGCTGTAAATCGGCTTCGGTCAGTTCGATGCCCGGCGGTACGCCATCAACGATACAACCCAGTGCCAGCCCGTGCGACTCACCAAAGGTGGTCACGCGGAATAATTGTCCAATACTGTTTCCTGCCATCACGGCTCCGATGTCGTTATTTGTGTTTGAGCGTTGTGAAACGGGCCGAAGCCCGCTGGATTAATCTTTATAGATGCTGAAGTGTTCGCGCGCGTCGAGCAGCTGCGCTTTGGTCAGCATAAAGACACCGTCACCACCGTTGTCGAACTCGAGCCAGGTGAACGGCACATCCGGGTACTGCTCTATCAGATGTACCATGCTGTTGCCCACTTCACAAATCAGAACGCCGTCGTCGGTCAGGTAATCCGGCGCACAGGCCAGAATGCGGCGGGTCAGCTTCAGGCCGTCAGAGCCTGATGCCAGGCCCAGCTCCGGCTCATGGCGATATTCGTTTGGCAGATCGGACATGTCTTCTGCATCGACGTACGGCGGATTGGTGACAATCAGATCGTACTGCAGCGCAGGCAGGTCACGGAACAGATCGGAGCGGATCGGCGTCACATGATGGATAAGCCCATGCTCTTCAATGTTGTGCTCGGTCACGGCCAGCGCATCGGTAGAGATATCCACGGCATCCACTTCCGCTTCCGGGAAGGCATAAGCGCAGGCAATAGCGATACAGCCGCTGCCGGTACACATGTCCAGAATATGCTGCGGCTGGTGATTAATCAGGCCATCAAAGTGGTTATTAATCAGCTCACCAATTGGCGAGCGCGGCACCAGAACACGTTCATCAACATAGAATTCGTGGCCGCAGAACCAGGCTTTGTTGGTCAGATAGGCAACCGGGATGCGTTCGTTAACGCGACGGATCACGCGCTCAACGATGCGATGCTTTTCGCTGGAGGTGAGGCGCGCGCTGCGCATGTCTTCAGGGATATCCAGCGGCAGATAGAGGGACGGCAGCACCAGCTGAACAGCCTCATCCCACGGGTTATCGGTACCGTGACCGTACCAGATATTCGCGGCGCTGAAGCGGCTAACCGACCAGCGCAACATGTCCTGTATGGTATGCAGCTCGTTTACTGCTTCATCGACAAATATTTTATCCACTCTTTCCTCCAGGGCACGCTCGCATAATTTTCGGCGGCTAGTTTGCCATGAAGACGGCGATAAATCAGCAATGACGCTTACTGCTTGAGGTTAAAAAATGCGTTTAGTCAGGTACACTATTGGAAATAAGAGATGAGACAGGCTAATGAAAAAGAAAACAACGCTCAGCCAGGAGGATCAGTCGCTCTTCCGTCAGCTCATGACCGGAACGCGTCAAATCAAGCAGGACACCATTGTCCAGCGCCCGATGCGCAAGAAAGTGACCGAAGTACCGGTTAAACGTTTATTGCAGGAACAGGCTGATAACAGCCACTATTTTTCGGACGAGTTTCAGCCGCTGCTGAATACCCAGGGCGCAGTGAAATATGTGCGTGAAGACGTTAGCCACTTTGAACTGAAAAAATTACGTCGGGGAGATTATTCACCGGAACTGTTTCTCGATCTGCACGGGTTAACCCAGATGCAGGCGAAACAAGAGCTGGGAGCATTAATTGCCGCGTGCCGTCGGGAGCATGTGTTTTGCGCCTGCGTGATGCACGGCCACGGTAAACATATCCTCAAGCAGCAAACGCCGTTATGGCTTGCCCAACACCCACACGTGATGGCATTTCATCAGGCACCAAAAGAGTACGGCGGAGACGCCGCATTACTGGTGTTGATTGAAGTGGAAGAGTGGCAGCCGCCGGAACTGCCCTGACAGACTGGCGGGTAGCCCCGCCAGAAAGCACGTCAGGTCAGATAGCTTTCGCCATCTTCAGATTGCACGGACTCATTTGCCAGTTAAAGACCCCTTTGCCCGTTTCGTCGAGGGTGACGTTAGCAATGGCAGAAGTCGTAAACATCGGTGGCGTTTCGCCCGGGCACAGTTCAGATACCAGATAGCCAACCAGAGGCAGGTGGGAAATGACCAGCGCAGAGGAGACGCCCTCATTGCACAGCGCCTGAAGATACGCGCTCACAAGGCCAACATCGCCGCACGGCGTAAGTTCTGGGAGAACATCAACGTTGGACGGCAGGATCATACACTCACCCACCACGTCCAGGGTCTGTTCTGCACGCAGGAACGGACTCACCAGAACACGTTCGATATCCACTTTTTGACCTTCAAGCCAGGTAGCCATTTGACGGGATTCGTCGCAGCCACAGAGAGTCAAAGGACGTACTGAGTCACTGGCGGCATCGAGTGCCGCGTCGCCGTGACGCATGATAAAAACTTGCATATTGCACCGCTTTTGTTAACCAGAATCACCAGCGCTGACTACCCGGGATGACGCTACAGAGGTAGAAAACCTGGTGGCCGGGCATTGTGCCTGATCCATTCGGTGAATGAAACGCTGTTTTTTACCTCAATGGCGTAAGTATAGTCAATCTCTGTTTACAAATTCGCCAAAACAGGTTCACTCAACTCAGGATTTACCCTTCTTTGACCTCAACTTACGAGGCCAGTTTCCCTTGCAGACCAAAAAGTTTGGCCGCGTTCTGCCATTTGCAATAATTCGTCACAGGGTGTAAACCGCGGACCATATTGCGTGGCAAGGCGTTGCAGAGTGGCAACCACTTCACCCGCTCCCAGTGTATCCATATAACGGAACGGGCCGCCAAGGAACGGCGGGAAACCGATACCAAAAACAGCACCTATGTCGCCATCTCGTGCGCTTTTGATTACCTGCTCGCCAAAGCAGCGCGCTGCTTCGTTAAGCATCATCATCACACAGCGTTCAGCACACTGAACCGCCGACAGTTTTCCCTGCCCGGTTGCTGAAATAAGCCCATAAACCGAAGGGTCGACCTGTTTCTTGCTTTTACGCCCTTTCTGCGCGTAAAGATAGAAACCGCGTTCATTTTTTCTGCCTTTGCGATCGTCCTTCAAAATTGCTGAAACAATGTTTGCAGGCGGGCTAAAACGATCTCCATATGCAGCTTCCAGCACAGGTATAATTTTAGTGCCGGTATCTATTCCTACCTCATCCAAAAGTTGGATTGGGCCAACCGGGAAACCAAACTTAACCAGCGCCTCGTCAACATGTTCGATCTTCTCCCCTTCCGTCAGTAGCCGCATCGCCTCATTTATGTAAGGCGCAAGAATACGGTTAACGTAGAAACCGGCTTTATCGGCCACCACAACCGGGGTCTTGCCCTGCATTTTGGCAAGCTTCACGACGGTGGCGATGGTCTGCGGGCTGGTCGTGGCGTGTGGAATCACTTCCACCAGCGGCATTTTTTCGACCGGGCTAAAGAAATGCAGGCCAATCACCTGTTCAGGGCGAGCAGCGTGCGCCGCAATATCACCAATCGGTAGCGACGAGGTGTTAGAGGCAAAAATGGTATGGGGTGCGCAATACTGCTCGACATCCGCCACCATCTTTTGCTTAAGCGCTAAATCTTCAAATACCGCCTCAATAACAAGGTCACGATGGGCAAAACCACTGTAGTTAGTCGCCCCCGAAATCAGTGCCAGCGTTTTGTCTCGCTCACTTGCCTTTATATGGCGGCGTTTGACCTTTTGATCAAGCTGCTGCCAGCTGTATTGCAGCGCATGATTAATCCCTTTCGGATTGATGTCTTTGATACGCACGGGCAATTTGCCCTTGCTGGCGGTCACAAAGGCGATACCACCGCCCATCAGCCCACCACCCAGCACGCCCACAGCGCGCAAAGATGCAGGCTCAGCGTCACTGCCAGGATCTTTTTTCACATCGGTGCTGGCAAAGAAGATGCTGCGCAATGCCTGAGACTGTGGCGTCATCGCCAGTTCACCGAAGGCTTTTGCCTCAGCGGCATATCCGCTGCTGCTGCCGTGCGCCAGACCGGTTTCAATCACTTCCAGAATGCGTGTGGTTGCCGGATAGTTGCCCTTCGTTTTTTGCGCTGTTTTCTTACCGACCATACTGAAAAGCAGCGCACGCCCAAGCGGACCCGCCAGGATACGCTCACGTACCGGCAGATGCCGTTTGGCCTGGCGCCCTTTAAGCGCCCGTTCAACAGCGGCTTCCAGCAATATCGAATGCGGCACAACCTCATCCACCAGACCCGTTTTCAGCGCCTGACGCGCGCGAAGCTGCTTGCCGGTTAAGATCATCTCCAGCGATGTACTCACGCCGACCAGGCGCGGCAAACGCTGCGTGCCACCCGATCCCGGTAACAGCCCAAGCTGCACTTCGGGTAAACCTAAAACAGTTTTCGCATCGTCGGTACATATCCGGCTGTGACAGGCCAGGGCAAGTTCCAGCCCGCCACCAAGACACGCCCCGTGAATAGCCGCAATCACCGGAACAGACAATGCGTGGATCTCGGCCATCACCTGCTGCCCCTGCCGCGCCAGCTCTTCGGCCTCCAGGGCATTATTCGCGCGGGCGATCATGTTGATATCCGCCCCGGCAATAAAGTTATCCGGCTTGGCCGAAATAAAGACCAGCCCACGAAGCTCTTTATTTTCGCGGATCTGCTTTAACATCGCCCGCACCTGAACACCGAACTCGGCCTTCAGGGTATTCATCTTTTCACCGGGGACATCAATCGTGACTACAGCGACGTTATCGGGGCGAATATTGAGCGTGAATGCCGATGTCATGTCCATTATTCTGCCTCCAGTACCATTGCCGCACCCAACCCACCCGCCGCACAGGCGGTAACTAGCCCAAATCCACCGCCGCGACGACGCAGTTCGTGTAATGTCTGGGTGATCATTCGTGCGCCCGTGGCGGCGAAAGGATGGCCGTAAGCAATAGAACCACCCAGCACGTTAAATTTGCTTTCGTCCACTTCGCCGGTGGCGTTTGTCCGACCCAGAACCTCGCGCGCAAATCTGTCGCTTGCCAGAAGCTGCACGTTCGCCAGGGTTTGTGCGGCAAAGGCTTCATGCATATCAATGAGCGTCAAATCCGCGAGCGTTAATCCGGCGCGCTCCAGTGCCAGCGGCGTAGACCAGGCCGGGCCTAACAGCATGTCCTGCCAGATATCAATGGCGGTGAACGCATAGCTGCGCAGATAGCCCAGGGGTTTTATGCCCAGCTCTCTGGCGCGAGATTCGGTCATCAGCATCACGGCGGCGGCACCATCCGTCAGTGGCGTGCTGTTGGCTGCGGTGACGGTGCCATGTTTGCGATCAAATGCCGGGCGGAGTTTCGCGTAATCCGCCAGCGTCGACGTGCCGCGAATATTGTTATCTTCCGCAAGCGGTTCGCGGTAAGGCGGGATATACGCGGTCATCACCTCGTCGGCCAGCTTGCCCTCAGACCAGGCTTTTGCGGCCAGTTGGTGTGAACGGTGGGCCAGTGCATCCTGCTGCTCACGCGTGATGCCGTAGGTTTTCGCCATCTGCTCGGCGGTATCGCCCATGCGCAGACCGGTCGAATACTCCGCCACGGCGGGCGGTACAGGCATCAGATCGCGTAAACGCAGGCGCGAGAAGAGTTTGAGGCGCTGCCCGGTAGTACGGGCTTTATTGACGTCTACCAGAATGCGGGCCAGCTTTTTACTAACTCCGATCGGCAGTACGGAAGAGGAGTCGGCACCGCCGGCAATGCCAGCACGGATAGTACCGGCCATCAGGCTTTCTGCCACGTTAGCGACCGCCTGGAAACTGGTGGCGCACGCACGGCTCACGCTATAAGCATCGGTATGCACATTCATGCCTGTCCCCAGGACAATTTCCCGCGCAATGTTGGGTGCTTCCGGCATCTGCACGACCTGGCCGAAAACCAGCTGTTCAATGACCTCAGGCGGTATTTCGCTGCGAGCCAGCATCTCCCCCACCACCATTTTTCCCAGATCGACCGCCGGGATGCCGTGAAACGCCGTTGCCTGACGCGCAAACGGCGTACGCAACCCGCTGACAATGGCGATGCGGTCACCTTGTCGGGTGATAAGCGGTAATGCCTGACTCATAACACTCCCCTGTAAAATTCATGCTCAACGCAAAGTGGTCTGACCTGATAACAGTCTTAACCATTTTTTTACATTCAGCCAATCGGGGAAACGAAAAAGTGCGAGCTAAAACACAGAGAAGAAAAAGAAAATGCCCCTGCATGGCAGAGGCATTTGTGCGGTATGTTACCGGGTGGCGGCGTTGCCTTACCCGACCTACGCGTTCGCAGGCCTGTGCAAGCAAAGTGCCGCCGGGCAAAAAGGATTAACGCAGGCCCAGCTGGAAGATCAGCGTTTCTGCTTCACAGGCGAACACAAAGTCGATATCCAGCTGCACGCCGCCTTCAACTTCTGTGAAGGTTGATTTGATGTCGCACGGTTCGGACTCAACATCGCGCGCACGCTTAGTCAGCGCAGCCAGGGTTTCTTCAGCGTCGGTACGGTTAGTGAACACACGGCTGTAGGAAGCGGTGCAATCGGTGTTGTCCATGATGGTACCAACATCCATACAGCAGCAAACCGGGGTTTCATCAGCACTGCATTTACTCATAGTAGCTTTCCTCTGTATTCGCGCCGGGCGCGAGATAAACACGTTGCCGATATTTTACGCCCCGATGACCGGGTGCTCCAGCCGTTAATGGCGCAAAATGGGATAAGTGACCAATATCACGCTTAAAAATGATCTAAGACAAAAATCACCCTTTCGGGTGAGCCGGGATGGTCACATTTTTGCCAACCAGATCCCGTTTCAAGAAACATATTGGAAAAACTTAATAAACAAACTTGCAACATTACATCTGGTCAGACCTATACTCACGCCACTGGTCTGATTTGTATGTCTTAACACAGACCCTACACTTCGCGCTCCTGTTACGGTATGTAACAATTTTTGCATAAAAATAACTCAATGAGGTTATGGTCATGAGCCAGAAAACCCTGTTCAAAAAAACTGCGTTAGCAGTTGCAGTGGCAATCGTCTCAACGTCCGCCTGGTCAGCGGGCTTCCAGCTTAACGAATTTTCTTCCTCTGGCCTTGGCCGTGCGTATTCCGGGGAAGGTGCAATCGCTGATGATGCAGGTAACGCGAGTCGTAACCCTGCACTTATCACGATGTTTGATCGTCCTACCTTCTCTATCGGTGCGGTTTACATCGACCCTGATGTTAACGTCACCGGCAAATCCAGCTTAACCGGACAAAGTGCCAACCAGGACAACATTGCGCCAACAGCCTGGGTTCCTAACATGCACTTTGTTATGCCAATCAACGATCAGTTCGGTTGGGGTGCATCTGTAACCTCCAACTATGGTCTGGCAACAGAATTTGGCGAAAACTACGGTGCCGGTATTTATGGCGGTAAAACCGACCTGCAAACCGTTAACCTGAACCTGAGCGGTGCCTACCGTCTGGATAGCAACTGGAGCTTCGGTTTAGGCGTAGATGCCGTTTACGCAAAAGCGAAGATCGAGCGTTATGCCGGCTCTCTGGGCCCACTTCTGGCAGGGCAGCTCAATGGCAGAGTTCCTCCTTCTTATCTGGACGGGATCAGCTCCCCGGATGACCAGATCGCCCACCTGAAAGGTGACGAGTGGGGCTTCGGCTGGAACGCGGGTATCCTGTATGAACTGGATAAAAACAACCGTTGGGGTCTGACCTACCGTTCGGAAGTGAAAATTGACTTCGACGGCGACTACAAAAGCTCCATCAACCCGAACCTGAGCACCATTCTGGGTAATATGGGTCTGACGGGCCTTCCGGCGGGTACCGGCGGGCGAACCGAGAACGGTTCTCTGTCACTGCATCTGCCAGAAATGTGGGAAATCTCCGGTTATAACCGTGTAGCACCACAGTGGGCTATCCACTATAGCCTGACCTACACCAGCTGGAGCCAGTTCCAGGAGCTGAAAGCCACCGGTGATAACGGCCAGACGCTGTTCTATAAAGATGAAAGCTTCAAAGATGCTTATCGTATCGCGCTGGGTACAACCTACTACTACGATAAGAACTGGACTTTCCGTACCGGTATCGCATTTGATGATAGCCCGGTTCCGGCCGACAAGCGTTCTATCTCTATCCCGGATCAGGACCGTCTGTGGCTGAGCGCCGGTGCGACTTACGCATTTAACGATGACGCGTCCATCGACGTTGGCGCATCTTATATGCACGGTCAGAACGTGAACTTCACCGAAGGTGAAGGCGCGGCGGCTTACACCTTCCACTCAGAAGGTAAAGCCTGGCTGTTCGGTACCAACTTCAACTACAAGTTCTAATCGCACAGAGATCAAAAAAGGTGAGCATTGCTCACCTTTTTTATTTACTGCGAATCGATATCTTTTAATTCGTTTTCGATTGCCTTCGCGTTTGGATTCTCTTCCGGTTTCAGCTTGCCGCCATTGGCAATAAAATCGTGATTCTGGAAGTACGCTTCACGCACCATGATGTACGGATCGGAGGACTGGCGCAGCAGACCGTCGGAATCCAGCAACTGAGCACGCGTTTCAATCCCTTCCAGCGTCCATTTCCCTACCGACAGCGGCCAGGTCAGCCAGGACAGCACCGGATACAGCGTATCGACCATATCGCCGCCATCATCACGCACAGTAAAGCTGCCGTAGAATGGTAACTGCACATACGGACCGTAACCCACGCCATAGCTGCCCAGCGTACTACCAAAGCGGTGCGGTTGTTCACGTTGCAGTTTCTGGTTCGCCATACCTGCAACATCAATAAAGCCGCCCATACCCAACAGGGTGTTCAGGAAGAAGCGGGTGAAGTGCACCATACCCTGGTACGGATCGCCTTGCAGGAAGTAGTTCACCATCACCGCAGGCTCTTCCAGGTTACTGGTGAAGTTGCTCAACCCGTTTCGGGCAGGCTGTGGAACATAATCGCGCCACGCAACCGCCACCGGACGAACCACATAGGGATCCAGCACGTTGTAGTTGAAGTTGTACATGGTGCGGTTAAACCCTTCTAAAGGATCAGAGCGCCCAGTTTGCTCGCCCGAGCTTGCACAGCCCACAAGCAACGTAGTGCCCAGCGCAAGCGCCGACAGCCGAAGTTTCATAAATATCTCCCTGTTCAGTATGGCTATCGTTGATTGCCATCCGTAACGGAGCGTCTGACGCCCCGTCTGTAAACGTGCAAGTGATTGTAACAGCACGCTTACCGATGTCCACGCACACAATTACGGGCAGTAATCACCGTCACTCTAATCTCAGCATAGCCTGGCTTTTTGATTTCGTTTCGCTGGCAATTTTATATTGGCTTTGAAAGAGATGTATCACCTTTGTTGCCATTGTCAGGAATTTAAGAGCATCCCCACAGGTAAACCATAAAAAATCGCTACCCTTAACAGAAAGATTCTTATCCGGAGCGGCTATGAAAGAGATTGGCGAAGAAAAAATCGGTGAGCAGAATGGCGACCATGAAGTCGAGAGTGAGGAAAAGCGTCGCGGTGAGAAGATAGAAGTCGATGAAGACCGTCTGCCTTCCCGGGCGATGGCCATCCACGAACATATTCGCCAGGACGGGGAAAAAGAGCTGGAGCGGGATGCCATGGCCCTGCTGTGGTCAGCCATCGCCGCAGGTTTATCGATGGGCGCATCGCTGCTGGCGAAAGGGATTTTTCATGTTCATCTGGCGGATGTGCCCGGCGGTTTTTTACTGGAAAACCTCGGGTACACGTTCGGCTTTGTAATCGTCATTATGGCGCGCCAGCAACTGTTTACGGAGAACACCGTTACGGCCGTGCTCCCGGTGATGCATAGCCCTACCTCCGGGAATGCCATCCTGCTGTTGCGCTTGTGGAGCGTGGTGTTACTGGGAAATCTTATCGGCACGGGTGTCGCGGCCTGGGCCTTTGAGTACATGCCAATTTTTGATGAAGCCACCCGGGATGCGTTTGTGAAAATCGGTATGGATATAATGAAAAACACCCCTGCTGAGATGTTTGCTAATGCGATTATCTCCGGCTGGATTATCGCCACAATGGTCTGGATGTTTCCCTCAGCGGGCAGTGCGAAAATTGTGGTGATTATCCTGATGACCTGGCTTATCGCGCTCGCAGACACCACGCACATTGTGGTGGGTAGCGTGGAAGTTCTTTATCTGGTCTTTAGCGGCACGCTGCACTGGAGCCATTTTTTATGGCCTTTCGCCCTCCCGACGCTGGCAGGCAATATCTGCGGTGGGACGTTTATTTTTGCCCTGCTGAGCCACGCGCAAATCCGCAATGACATGTCCAACAAGCGCAAAGCCGAGCTTAAGGCTCGGGAAGATAATGAAAAATCGGCAAAAAAAATGGACTGAATGGCGACTCTTTGAGCAGTCAGGCGGCGATGAGCTTAACGCAAAGTGTAAATAAGGCTATACTCGTGCCGCTTCGTCCCCTTAGTTAAACGGATATAACGAGCCCCTCCTAAGGGCTAGTTGCAGGTTCGATTCCTGCAGGGGACACTTCTGCTTCCCGTCCAAACATCCTTCCCCCGTCACGGTGCTTTCCACAACTCCACACAATTTCGCCCGCGTCGTTTTGCGCCGTACAGCGCTTCATCCGCCGCCTGAATCAGGCGTTCGTAATCAGGATGTCCATTGAACATCGCCGCGCCAATGGAAAGAGAAAGCGGGATCGGCTCACCCGTGGGCGCGTTTACCTTAATTTTCTCCACGCGCCGGCGGATCCGCTCGGCAATGCGTAGCGTATCAGCCTCGGTTATTTCGGTCAGCACAATGAGGAACTCGTCGCCGCCATAGCGAAAAACGTAATCGCAGGTGCGGACATTATCGTAAAACGCTCCCGCCACTTTGCGCAGTATCTCATCCCCCGTGTTGTGTCCCCAGGTATCATTGATCTGCTTGAACTTATCAACATCGATAAGCAGCGTAGAGAGCGGCGTACCGGCGCGGCTGGCGTGAATCACTTCGCGTTTAAAAATGGTTGGCAGGAAACGTCTGTTCAGCAGTCGCGTCAGAACGTCCATCCCCACTTCGTGGCGCGATACTTCGTCAAACAGCTCGCGCAGCAGCGTAACAATCTGAGAAAGAGTTTCCCGGGTTTGCTGCAAGAATTTGATTCGGCGAGACTTATTATTGAGCGCCTGTTCCGACTGGCGGATTTCATAGAATGTCTGGTCAAACTCCTGGATCAGGCGGGAGATATGGCCCGCCTCAGCAATTCCGCTGAAGTAATGGCGTCCTTTGTGGTTAAACCAAAGCCCGAAGTCAGACCGCCCGAGTGGTCGGCTGTTGCCCATACTGGAATCCAGCATCACTTTATAAAGAAGAGTCATCTCCCAGGTCAACAGTGCGGCGGTCTGGCGTTCTTTCTCTTCTTCAGCATTCTCCATCAACGAGAATATCCGGTAGTTTTCGTCCTCTTTCGCAGCGCTGTTCTCACTGAAAACATAGGCACGTGACATCACCTCCATCGCCAGATCGATGCTGTTGATGGCGTAATGGTAAATGCCCAGCTTCAATTCAGATGAATGCGGGCTGCTGTTAATCACCGGCAACAGCAGCTTTTTCAGTACCCGAAACCCCATCTCAACCAGATCAACAGAAATACCAATACGGGCATGAACATCGGCCGCGCGCTGCTGCGCTCGCATCTGCTCCTCAACTTGCTCTGTCGTGCAGGAGAGAACATCAATAAGCCAACGGCGAAGTGCTTCACGCAGCTGTTTTTCCACTTGCTCTGTGGTTAAAAACTCAGCGACGTTAGGATCTGCCAGAACAATGCTATAGAACTCCCTGCTCAGTATTAACGCGTGTTCACTGGCTATGTCCGTTGCAAGCTGATGCACCCGAGGGTCAGTGTCATTAATAAGCTGGATCCACTCGTCCCTCACTGTTTGCAGATAAGTTTCCATATTTCTGGCCTCTCAGGGTAAGTCGTGACCGAAATCCGGTATCGCAGTAGCGCTCAGGTTTGTTTTGATTATTAGACAGGAATGCCTTCCCCACCAATATCGCCTTCACTTACACTCTTCAGCACTTTCCAGAAACCGTTACTGAACTCACCTCAGGCGACTTAAATGAAACAAATCACCGTCAGCGATTTGAAGCAACAAAGTGAAGCGGCTGCAAACTCCCCCCGCTTACGTGCCCACCGCAATTTTCATCCGGAGCTGAGCGACCCCGTACAGCGTCTGGCCATTGCGATGGAGCCAGGCACTTACGTGCGTCCTCATCGTCACCCGCATACCTTTGAGCTGCTCATCCCACTCAGCGGACGGTTTGTGGTATTGAATTTTGACGACAATGGAAACGTGACGCGCCGCGTTGTGTTAGGCGAAGAGTGTATGGCGCTGGAGATGGATGCCGGAACCTGGCACGCAGTGCTCTCGCTGGATAATGGCGGAGTGATCTTTGAAGTTAAACACGGTGGCTATCAGCCGGTTGCCGCTGAAGATTTCGCCGCCTGGGCACCCGCAGAAGGCGAAGCCGGAACCGCGGAACTGATGGAATGGTATAAACACGTACAACCCGGTGAACGCGCGTTTAACCAATAATCCCGCAACAATAAATAGCCCGCATGAATCTGAAATTTATGTTACTGCGGGCTATCTTATGAACAAAAAATGCGCCCCATGCCCAGCTAAATCAAGCACGTCCAGAATTGCCGCTTTTTTAATCAAAAACGAGTAATAGCACATATCGTATAACGGTGCTACATTACGCCGCCAGCCAACATCGGCAGTGGACAGGTGACGCCGTAAAGATCGGTAAAGCCTGCAACCATCACCTCAATATATGGTCTTATCGGCACGACGTATCGCGATGTCTGCGCTACCTTTACTGGCTTCACATAGGTTTCACTATTTTGTCTCAATCCAAATTTGAACGCGCGTTTTTACATCCGCGTTACTGGTTTACCTGGTTTGGTCTTGGCGTCCTCTGGCTGTTGGTTCAACTTCCTTATCCTGTACTTCGTTTACTGGGTTCGAAACTGGGCAGCGCATCACGTCACTTCCTTAAGCGTCGTGAATCTATCGCCCGCAAGAATATTGAGCTTTGCTTCCCTCAGTACAATGAGCACGAACGCGAAAAACTCATTTCCGAAAACTTCAAATCCATTGGGATGGCGTTGCTTGAAACGGGTATGGCCTGGTTCTGGCCCGACGAGCGTGTCCGCAAATGGTTTGACGTTGAAGGTCTGGAAAACCTGAAACGCGCACAGGCGCAGAACCGTGGCGTAATGGTGGTGGGTGTACACTTTATGTCGCTGGAGCTGGGTGGCCGCGTGATGGGTCTTTGCCAGCCAATGATGGCAACCTACCGTCCGCACAACAACGCGCTGATGGAGTGGGTACAAACTCGCGGTCGTATGCGTTCCAATAAAGCGATGATCAGCCGTAATAACCTGCGTGGCATGGTGGGGGCACTGAAGAAAGGCGAAGCCGTCTGGTTTGCCCCCGATCAGGATTACGGGCGTAAAGGCAGCAGCTTTGCTCCATTCTTTGCGGTTAAAAACGTTGCGACCACCAACGGTACATTCGTGATTTCACGTCTGTCAGGCTCTGCCATGTTGACCGTGACGATGGTGAGAAAAGCGGATAAGTCGGGCTATCGTCTACACATTTCCCCGGAAATGGCTAACTACCCGGAAAATGAATGCGAAGCCGCCGTGTTTATCAACAAAGTGATCGAAAAAGAGATCATGCGTGCACCTGAGCAATATCTGTGGATGCACCGCCGCTTTAAAACCCGCCCGCTTGGCGAATCCTCGCTCTATATCTAAGCCTTTTTGAAGGTTAGTTTCGCTAAGAAACTAACCTTTTCAATCACCTGTAATTACGCTGAGTAACTGTTTTTTTCCTACGTCGCTCAACGGGAATTTATTGCGTGTTGAAATCAAACTGTCGCCGTTCCACGACACTCGTAAGTATCGGAAATTATTTAAAAAAATCCCTCTTGTCACCCCCCATATTTAGGCGTACATTAGCGCCGTCTGGCAACAGGAAAGCACAGAATTCTGAGCTGAAGTTAGCGGCTTTGTGAGCAGCCCCATTTCAGTTCTCTAACATCAGGTGGACTCTGTTTTTCAATGCGTACCATAAGATACGCGGAGCGATGAAACGTGAAATATTTCTTTATGGGCATTTCGGTGATTGTTTTAGTCTGGGCCGGAACCTTTGCTCTCATGATCTAGCAAAGTGAATGCAGTCAAAAAAAACAGGAGCCATTGGCTCCTGTTTTTTTATGTCATCACAACGTGGCTTACTCGCTGCCGCTCTTCGATGCCAGCAGCCCATCCGCACGGAACATGCTCTTAATCCCTCTCACCGCCTGACGAATGCGATCGCTGTTTTCTATCAGCGCAAAACGCACGTGTGTATCGCCATACTCACCAAAGCCAACGCCCGGGGATACACAGACTTTCGCGTCGTGCAGCATCTTTTTGGCAAACTCCAGCGACCCCATAGCCGCATACGGTTCAGGGATCTTCGCCCAGACATACATTGACGCCTTCGGCATTTCTACCATCCAGCCCGCCTCATGCAGGCCTTTGACCAGTACATCGCGGCGGCGTTTATACTGCGCGGCAATATCTTTCACACACTGCTGATCGCCTTCCAGCGCGGCAATCGCCGCCACCTGCAACGGGGTAAAAGTACCGTAGTCGTGGTAGCTCTTAATGCGTGCCAGGGCACTCACCAGCGTTTTGTTACCGACCATAAAGCCAATACGCCAGCCGGCCATATTGTAGCTTTTGGAAAGGGTGAAGAACTCGACTGCCACATCACGTGCGCCAGGCACCTGCATAATTGAAGGCGCTTTCCAGCCGTCATACACAATATCGGCATAGGCTAAATCGTGAACCACCAGCACGTCGTAACGTTTTGCCAGGGCGACCACTTTCTCAAAGAAGTCGAGTTCAACGCACTGCGCCGTTGGGTTTGACGGGAAACCGAGGATCATCATCTTCGGTTTCGGATAGCTTTCGCGGATAGCGCGTTCGAGCTCGTTGAAGAAGTCTACGCCTTCCACCAGTGGCACAGAGCGAACCTGCGCACCGGCAATAACGGCCCCGTAAATGTGAATGGGATAGCTCGGGTTTGGCACCAGAACAGTGTCACCGTGATCCAGGGTTGCCAGCATCAGGTGCGCCAGCCCCTCTTTCGAACCGATGGTCACAATGGCTTCGCTTTCAGGATCGATATCGACCTGATAGCGATCCTGATACCAACGGGAGATCGCACGACGTAAACGAGGAATACCGCGGGAAGTCGAGTAGCCATGCGTATCAGGACGCTGGGCAACCGTACATAATTTTTCGACAATATGCGGTGGTGTAGGGCCGTCAGGGTTACCCATGCTGAAATCGATAATGTCTTCGCCGCGCCGACGCGCAGCCATTTTCAGTTCAGCAGTGATATTGAAAACATAAGGGGGTAAACGATCGATACGCGTAAAACGGCGTTCAGGACTGGAGTCAGCCATAAGTTCCTCAGATTCACGTTAGCGCCCGGACCGTCCGAGCGACGCTGCCACGTATGTGGCGTGTTTAGAAAATAACCTGAAAAAAAACGTGCTGTCGAGAGGGAAAATAAAAAAAATATTTCGCGCTAAAACGGGAATGCTGCTGTGCGTAAAAGCGGAACAGCAAAGTCTAAATACGCATATTTAATACCTGTTATTTAACACAATGATATCAAATACGTTACCTTGATCCTGCCACAGGCAATAAACCCGGCACGATTCAGGGATCTCTAATCAATCCCCTTTGTAAATTATGGCCTTTCCCCATTTGATAAAGGAAATGGATAGCTGGTCATTAGGTGCCAGGTTTTTTATCATAGTTTTTTCCCGATTTCCCAGGTTCACCCGTGCACGAAATATTCAATATGCTCCTGGCGGTTTTTGACCGCGCGGCATTAATGCTGATCTGCCTGTTCTTCCTGATCCGCATTCGCCTGTTCCGCGAGCTTTTACATAAGTCCGCCCACTCGCCCAAAGAGCTACTGGCCGTCACGGCCATCTTCTCGATGTTTGCGCTGTTCAGCACCTGGTCCGGCGTCCCGGTTGAAGGCTCGCTGGTTAACGTGCGCATCATCGCCGTCATGTCCGGCGGGATTTTATTTGGCCCGTGGGTGGGGATTATCACTGGCCTCATCGCAGGGACACATCGTTACCTGATTGATATTGGCGGCGTCACCGCCATTCCCTGCTTTATCACCAGTATTATCGCCGGGGTGCTTTCCGGCTGTATCAACCGCAAAATCCCGAAAAAACAGCACTGGCGCGCGGGGATCATCGCCGGCATGGCGTGTGAAACACTAACCATGATCCTGGTAGTCGCCTGGGCGCCCACCACGGATCTGGGGCTGGATATTGTCTCGAAAATCGGTATTCCGATGATTCTGGGTAGCGTCTGCATCGGCTTTATCGTGCTGCTGGTGCAGAGTGTTGAAGGAGAGAAAGAAGCCAGCGCGGCGCGTCAGGCTAAGCTGGCGCTTGATATTGCCAACAAAACGCTGCCGTTGTTCCGTCATGTCAATGCCGAGTCATTGCGTCAGGTCTGCGATATTATCCGCCGCGATATTCACGCCGATGCCGTCGCGATAACCAATATCGATCACGTGCTGGCCTATGTGGGCGTGGGTGAGCACAACTATCGCGACAACGATGACACCGTTAGCCCCACCACCCGACAGGCGATTAACTACGGAAAAATCATCATTAAAAACAATGATGAAGCCTACAGAACCCCTGAAATTCACTCCATGCTGGTGATCCCGCTGTGGGAGAAAGGCGTGGTGACCGGCACGCTGAAAATTTATTACTGCCATGCGCACCAGATAACCTCCTCACTTCAGGAGATGGCTATCGGCCTGTCGCAAATCATTTCGACCCAGCTTGAAGTCTCCCGCGCCGAGCAACTGCGCGAAATGGCAAATAAGGCAGAGCTGCGCGCGCTGCAAAGTAAAATTAATCCCCATTTCCTGTTTAACGCGTTGAACGCTATCTCCTCGTCCATTCGCCTGAATCCAGACACCGCGCGCCAGCTGATTTTTAATCTGTCACGCTACCTACGCTACAACATCGAACTGAAGGACGATGAGCAGATCGACATCAAAAAAGAGCTGTATCAGATTAAAGATTACATCGCCATTGAGCAGGCGCGCTTTGGTGACAAGCTGACGGTCATCTACGATATCGATGAAGAGGTTAACTGTGTGATCCCAAGCCTGCTGATCCAGCCACTGGTCGAAAATGCCATTGTTCACGGTATTCAGCCGTGTAAAGGCAAAGGCGTGGTGACCATCAGCGTGGCAGAGAGCGGAAACCGCGTCCGCATTTCCGTGCGCGATACCGGCCACGGCATCGATCCCAAAGTGATTGAGCGCGTTGAATCCAACGAAATGCCCGGCAATAAGATTGGGTTACTGAACGTGCATCACCGCGTCAAACTGCTGTATGGCGATGGGCTGCACATTCACCGTCTTGAGCCAGGCACTGAAATCGCTTTTTACGTCCCGAATGAACGCTCACCCGTTCATGCGCCGACATCCCTGTTGCCGTAGGCAGGAGTAACGGATGAAAGTCATCATCGTAGAAGATGAATTTCTGGCTCAACAAGAGCTGAGCTGGCTGATAAAAACCCACAGCCAGATGGAGATCGTGGGCACCTTTGAAGATGGCCTCGACGTGCTGAAATTTTTGCAGCACAACCGGGTCGACGCGATTTTTCTGGATATCAATATCCCTTCGCTGGACGGCGTGTTGCTGGCGCAGAACATCAATCAGTTCGCCCATAAACCGTTTATTGTGTTTGTTACCGCCTGGAAAGAGCACGCGGTAGAAGCCTTTGAACTGGAAGCGTTTGACTACATTCTCAAACCTTACCAGGAGTCGCGAATTGTGAGCATGTTGCAAAAGCTGGAGGCGGCATGGCAGCAGCAGGCGGCGCCCGTGAACACAAGCCCGGCAACGCGTGAAAATGACACCATTAATCTGGTCAAGGATGAGCGGATAATCGTGACGCCGATAGACGATATCTACTATGCCGAAGCGCATGAGAAGATGACGTTTGTCTATACCCGGCGCGAATCGTACGTGATGGCGATGAACATCACCGAGTTTTGCAGCAAACTGCCGGCCGCGCACTTTTTCCGCTGCCACCGTTCGTTTTGCGTGAATTTAAATAAGATCCGTGAGATCGAACCCTGGTTTAACAACACCTATATTTTGCGTCTGAAAGATCTTGATTTTCAGGTGCCGGTAAGCCGCAGCAAAGTGAAAGAATTTCGCCAGCTCATGCACCTGTAAGGGGTGTCCCCTCTCCCACCGGAGAGGGTAACACGGTTTACAGCACCTGGCCGAGAACCTGACGCAAGTGCGCACCAGAGCCCAGCAGGCCTGGGTTATCGTGCACAATCAGGTACACCGGAATGTCCTGAACGTAGCTTCTGAAACGACCTTTGTCTTCAAACCCACCGCGGAAGCCAGAGGCTTTAAAGAAATCGAGGAAACGCGGCACGATGCCGCCTGCGATAAACACACCGCCAAAGGTGCTGAGGTTCAGCGCCAGGTTGCCGCCAAAACGCCCCATGATGACGCAGAACAGCGACAGCGCACGACGACAATCGATGCAGGTATCCGCCAGCGCGCGTTCGGTGACATCTTTCGGTTGCAGGTTTTCAGGCAGACGACCGTCAGACTTCACAATCGCACGATAGAGATTCACCAGCCCCGGGCCGGAAAGCACACGCTCAGCGGACACATGGCCAATCTCGGCACGCAGCTCTTCAAGAATAATCCCCTCTTCTTCGCTGTTTGGCGCAAAATCAACGTGGCCACCCTCACCCGGCAGGCTGACCCAGCGTTTATCAACGTGCACCAGATGTGACACCCCCAGGCCGGTGCCTGCGCCATAGACGGCAATCGGTTTGTCTTCGACTGGGGCGGTGCCGCCAAACTGAATCAGGTGTTCTGGCTTTAACATCGGGATCGCCATCGAAACCGCAGTAAAGTCATTAATGATTTCCAGATGCGAAAAACCGAGGTTCTTTTTCATTTCAGCGATAGAGAATGCCCAGGTATGGTTGGTCATGGCCACCCAGTCGCCGGTAATCGGGCAGGCAATGGCAATACAACCGTCCTCAACGCTTATCCTATGCTCATCAAGATAGACGCGAACCACGGCCTCAAGGCTTGGATAATCCAGCCCTGAATAGGTCTTCGCCTGAGAAATCTCACCGGTGTTTACATCACAGAGGGCAAGACGTGCGTTGGTCCCCCCCACGTCACCTACTAAAGCATACTTTGTCATTCTTCTACTGCTCCGCTAAAGTCAGAATAAATCTTTGGGACACTGTAAATTCAAGGCTGGATAACAACAACGACCTGAAGGCAGCCGCCCCAGGATTATCGATCTTCGTCACAGAATAACTTTACCGTTTCAGCATCTTTTGCACTATTGCCACAAAGTTGTTTGTGCAAAGTAACACCATACGTTTTGTACAAGGAAATCATCATGCTCCACCCGCGAGCCAGAACCATGCTGCTATTGGCTATCCCGGCGCTCATCATTGGTATTTTCTCAAGCCTTGTGCTCATCGTCGTGATGAAGGTCGCGTCGGTGCTGCAAACGATGTTATGGACTGCTATTCCGGCAAAATTGGGGATCAGCTTCGATTCACCCGTGTGGATAGTAGTGATGCTGACGCTCACCGGTATTGCGGTAGGCCTGGTGATTCGGTTTAGCCCGGGACATGCGGGGCCCGATCCGGCTCTGGAGCCGTTAATTAGCGCGCCCGTCAGCCCATCAGCGTTACCGGGGCTTATCATTGCGCTGATTATCGGCCTTGCGGGCGGCGTTAGTCTGGGGCCGGAACATCCCATTATGGCAGTGAATATTGCTCTGGCGGTGTTTCTTGGCTCGCGTATTCTTCCCCGTGTTGGCGTGCTGGACTGGACGATCCTCGCCTCTGCAGGCACCATTGGCGCGTTGTTTGGTACTCCCGTTGCCGCAGCGCTGATTTTCTCTCAGACGCTCAGCGGCAATAGCGATGTGCCTCTCTGGGACAGACTCTTCGCTCCGCTGATGGCGGCCGCCGCAGGCGCGCTGACCACCAGTCTGTTTTTCCACCCGCATTTTTCGCTCTCGCTGCCCCACTACGGGCAAATGCAGATTGCCGATATTTTCAGTGGCGCCATCGTGGTTGCCATCGCAATTGCGCTGGGGATGGTGGCGGTATGGTGCCTTCCACGCCTGCACCGCCTGATGCATAAGCTTAAACACCCGGTGCTGATGCTGGGCGTCGGTGGTCTTATTCTTGGTATTCTGGGCGCTATCGGTGGGCCGGTAACGCTGTTTAAAGGTCTGGATGAGATGCAGCAGCTGGCCTTCAGCCAGGTGTTTAGCGTGTCAGATTATCTGCTGTTTGCGCTGGTGAAACTGGCCGCGCTGGTTGTGGCGGCGGCGTGCGGTTTTCGCGGCGGGCGTATCTTCCCGGCGGTGTTTATCGGCGTGGCGCTGGGGCTGATGCTGCACGAGCATGTGGATGCGGTTCCGGCGGCGATTACGGTGTCGTGTTCCATTCTGGGGCTGGTTCTGGTCGTGACGCGCGATGCGTGGCTAAGCCTGTTTATGGCCGCCGTGGTGGTACCGGATGCCACACTTATCCCACTGTTATGTATCGTGATGTTGCCCGCCTGGCTCCTGCTGGCGGGCAAACCGATGATGATGGCCTGGCGAAACGACAAATAATCAGGCTCTGTTGCGCGCCTCCAGGGCTTTGGTGATGGCACCAAGCAGCGGCGGGATATCAGCTTTCGGTAGCATGACCTCAATCAGCGAAAGCCTCTCGTGGTGCGCGACTTTTTCCAGTACATCCGCCAGTTGTTCCACTTCGCTCACTCTCCAGCACTCGGCCTGTGGATTCAGGCTGAGCGCCTGCGGGATCTGCGTCCAGTTCCACAGGGCAATATCGTTGTACCGTTGCTCTGGTCCGTGGATCGCCCTTTCCACCGTATAACCTTCGTTGTTCAGCACCAGGATTATCGGCCGCTGTTTATCGCGCAGCATAGAGCCCATCTCCTGGATGGTCAGCTGTGCGGCACCATCGCCCGTAAGCACAATCACGCGGCGCTGAGGGCACGCCGTCTGAGCGCCAAACGCCGCTGCCAGTGTGTATCCAATCGATCCCCAGAGCGGCTGAACGATAAAATTCACATCTGATGGTAAGCGCAGCGCGAATGCACCAAAAGCAGAGGTCCCCTGGTCGGCCAGGATGATGTCACCGGGCCGGATAAAGGTTTGCAGGGTGCTCCAGAAACTTTCCTGCGTCAGTTCACTGTCCTGATCCGCCGGTGAAAATATATGATGCGTAGCAGGCGCAACCGGCCCGGTAATGTGCTGTTTGCAAATCTCGGCCAGCGTTTCTATCGCCTGGATCATCGGGATGCCGGTAAACCAGATATCGCCCACGCGGGATGCATGAGGCTGAACTTCAATGGTTTGCGCCGGGGTAAGCTGATGGGTAAATCCGGCGGTCAGCGTATCGGTAAAACGCGTGCCGATGCACAGGACCGTATCCGCGCCTTCAATGGCTTCTTTCGCGGCATCAGCACTTGCCGACCCACTGTAGGTACCGTAAAAGCCCGGCTGACGCTCATCAAAGATCCCCTTACCCATCAGCATGGTTGCGTGGGCCATCGGTACCTCTTTCACCCACTTCTGAAGTGCGTGCTTAAGCCCGTGGCGCAGGACCAGAAAATCGGCCAGCAGAGCCGTTCGTTTGCTGCCGGCGATCCGGTTCAGGGCAGCCTCACGAAATGCTTTCAGACAGCCATTATCCGCATGAGCAGGCTTATAGGTGAGAGCGGTTACAGGCGGGGTGGCTGCTTTTTTTGCCACATCGGCGGGCAACATCAGATAGCCAGGACGGCGCTCACGCAGCATGGTGGTGAGGACCCGGTCTATTTCATAGCAGGCATTTTGTTCGGTAAGGATCGCCTGTGCGACGGTGACAGGCTCACTCATATGGTAAAAATGACGGAAATCTCCATCACCCAGAGTGTGGTGTAACAGCTCGCCTCGTTGCTGAGAAGCCATGCCCGGCGCCCCCACAATGTGCAACACCGGAACATACTCAGCAAAGCTGCCAGCAATGCCGTTCATGGCGCTTAACTCACCGACGCCAAACGTCGTCAGCAGCGCGGCAAAGCCCTTACATCGGGCATAGCCGTCGGCGGCGTAAGATGCATTCAGCTCATTTGCACAGCCCACCCAGCAGATATCGGGGCTGTCTATCACGTGGTCGAGAAACTGCAAATTATAGTCGCCTGGCACGCCAAACAGATGATCGGCTCCACAATCTGTAAGACGGTCCAGCAGGTAATCGGCGACGCAGTATGGGGTACGCATGACAGGTATCCTTCTTATGTTGACCTCACTTTGAGTATTAAAGAAGCGTGATGGCTGTCCAGAATTGGCAATAAGATGGGCATGGAAAGAATGCTTTACAAAAAAGGCTGCGTTATGCTCTTTTTCTTCACGCGAATGTAAACGTATACACGCATTTTTCTTTACAGCACCAGGGGTCACGAGAATGGGTTATCAGCCTGACAAAAATCGTTATCAGACAATGCAGTACCGCCGTTGCGGCCAAACTGGGCTTAAGTTACCGGCCATCTCTCTGGGGCTTTGGCATAACTTTGGTGACACCACGCTCATTGAAAACAGCCGTCAACTTTTACAGCGGGCTTTCGATTTGGGTATTACCCATTTTGATCTTGCCAACAACTACGGCCCCCCTCCTGGCTCAGCCGAGCGCAATTTCGGGCGTATATTGCAGGAAGATTTTCTGCCCTGGCGTGACGAGTTAATTATTTCCACCAAAGCGGGCTACACCATGTGGGACGGCCCTTACGGCGACTGGGGCTCACGCAAATATCTGATCTCAAGTCTTGATCAGAGCCTTAAGCGTATGGGGCTTGAATACGTCGATATCTTCTATCACCACCGTCCTGATCCTGAAACGCCACTTCAGGAGACAATGAAAGCGCTTGACCACATAGTGCGCCAGGGGAAAGCCCTGTACGTTGGGTTATCCAACTACCCGGCGGAACTGGCACGTAAAGCGATTGATATGCTTAACGATCTCGGCACGCCTTGTGTTATCCACCAGCCTAAATACTCCATGTTTGAGCGCGCGCCGGAAGCGGGATTGCTGGACGTCCTGAAAGAGAAAGGTGTCGGGTGTATTCCCTTCTCGCCGCTGGCGGGTGGGCAACTGACTAACCGCTATCTGCACGGTATTCCGCAGGACTCACGTGCGGCCAGTGGCAGCCAGTTCCTTAACCCTGACCAGTTAACCGAAGAAAAACGGTTAAAGGTTGTCGCGCTGAACGCACTGGCGGAAAGCCGCGGCCAGAAACTGTCGCAAATGGCTCTGGCGTGGGTATTGCGCCACGATGCCGTAACGTCCGTACTGATTGGCGCGAGTAAAACGTCGCAAATTGATGATGCGGTCGGGATGCTCGGGAATCGCCAGTTCTCCGCACAAGAGTTGTCCACCATCGACGACATTCTGAACCGGTCAAATTAAAACCATTTTTAGCAAAACGTGCTCTCATTTGTGATTTAGGAGTTGAGGCGATGAAACGGGGCTTTACCGCCCCGTAATATTGCGTTAACAGGCCGCACGACGGCCCCGATCGTGAAGGAGAAGAGTATGTTCAGGTCACTGATTCTGGCTGCGGTTTTAATGGCTGCGGCGCCGCTGGTTGCAAATGCGGGCGAAATCACCCTGTTGCCATCAGTAAAATTACAAATTGGCGATCGCGATAATTACGGTAACTACTGGGACGGTGGCGGCTGGCGCGACCGTGATTACTGGCATCGTCATTATGAATGGCGCAGAGATCGCTGGTGGAAACATGATAATGGTCGCCATCGTGGCTGGGATAACCGGAAAGCCTACGAGCGCGGCTATCGCGAAGGGTGGAACGACCGCGACGATCGTCGCGGCGGATGGGGACGCGGCCACGGCCATGGTCACCACCACTAAAACAGAAAGGAGCCTATTGGCTCCTTTCTTGTTTCTATAACCCCAATAGTGTCCCGACCAATAACCACAGATTGAGTGCCACCACCACAACCACAATGGCCCAGCCTGCGCGTTTCACAAGCGTGGTGTTCACCAGATCGCCCATCAGGGATTTATTGCTGGTAAAAATCAGCAGCGGAACCAGCGCCAGTGCAATACCAAAGCTCAGCAATACCTGGCTCATGACCAGAATACGCGTCGGATCAAGCCCCATCAGGATCACGATAAAGGATGGCAGCATGGTGACGGAACGGCGCACCCACAGCGGGATATGAAAGCGCACGAACCCCTGCATGACTACCTGCCCTGCCAGGGTGCCGACCACGGTCGAAGACAGACCCGCAGCAACCAGGCTCAACCCAAATACGGTGGCCGCGGCATGGCTCAGCAAGGGTTCCAGCGTCAGATAGGCCTCATCAAGATCGGCAATACCCGTGTGCCCGTTAAAATGAAACGCGGCGGCGGCGGTTGCCATCATCGCCAGATTCACAAACCCTGCAATCGTCATCGCGATACCGACATCCCATTTGGTCGCAGAATACCGCTGCTGGCGCGTGCCACCGTGCAGGTGCTGCGTTAATGAAGAGTGAAGGTAAATCACGTGTGGCATGATAGTGGCACCCAGAACCCCCGCGGCCAGGAATACCGCTTCAGAGGTTGGCAGGCTTGGGATAACCATCCCTTTACTAAGCTGCGCCAGATCAGGCTGTGAGAAAATTAACTCCACAATATAAGCCGCGGCCACAAACAGCAGCAGGCCGCCAATCACTTTTTCGAGCGGCTTCTGCCCACGGCGCTGCAACATCAGGATAAGGAAAGTGGCAATCCCGGTCAGCACCGCACCCTGTAACAGAGAAACGCCGAGTATCAGCTTGAACCCGATAGCCGCCCCGATAAACTCAGCCAGATCCGTTGCCATCGCAATGATTTCGGCCTGGATCCAGTAAAGCCAGACGGCCGGACGCGGATAGTGGTCACGGATCTGTTCGGCCAGGTTTTTACCCGTGGCAATCCCGAGCTTCGCGGAGAGCATCTGAATCAGCATTGCCATCAGGTTTGCCCAGACGACAACCCACAGCAGCTTATAGCCGAAGCTCGCCCCGGCCTGAATATTGGTCGCAAAATTACCCGGATCGATATAGCCAATGGCAGCAATGAACGCAGGTCCCATTAATGCGAACCGCAACTTGCGCGCTGCTCTGCCACTGCTACCCTCTACGCGACTGTTTGTCATTTCTGCCTCTGGAAATATAGCCTTTGCTATGTTTAATGCTAACAAAATGAGAATGATTATCAAGATCATTTAAAACGTTTTGTGTGATTTCTCTGATAGCTTTGAACAATAGATGGGCAGGTTTGCTGGAGCGGCCTCACAGAATGTGAAATCGCGCAGTCTTTTGTGAAGCGTAGCACACAAACTTAACTTTTCACTCATTTACCTAACATAACAAAAATGTATTGTTGATCACTATTTTTGAGACTCGTCACAGGATGTGACTATAGTGTGGCTTTGATCTCGTTTTCTTTACGCTTGTTACATAGAATGTGCACGGAAATTAAACCTGCCTCAAATTTGGAGCAAATATGGACCGCGTCCTTCACTTTGTCCTGGCACTCGTTGTCGTTACTGCGCTTGCGTTGCTGGTCAGCCATGACCGCAAAAAAATCCGCATCCGCTATGTTGTTCAGCTTCTCGTTATTGAAGTTTTACTCGCGTGGTTCTTCCTGAACTCCAACGTGGGGCTTGGCTTCGTGAAAGGCTTCTCCGAAATGTTCGAAAAACTGCTCGGATTCGCCAACGAAGGGACTAACTTTGTCTTCGGTAAAATGAACGACGAAGGCCTGGCTTTCTTCTTCCTGAAAGTACTGTGCCCTATCGTCTTCATCTCTGCGCTGATTGGTATCCTGCAACACATCCGTGTTCTGCCGATCGTTATCCGCGCAATTGGTACTGTGCTGTCTAAAGTCAACGGTATGGGCAAACTGGAATCCTTCAACGCAGTAAGTTCCCTGATCCTGGGTCAGTCTGAGAACTTCATCGCGTATAAAGACATTCTGGGCAAAATGTCCCGCAACCGTATGTACACCATGGCAGCCACAGCGATGTCTACCGTTTCCATGTCTATCGTGGGCGCGTACATGACAATGCTGGAACCAAAATACGTTGTTGCAGCTCTGGTTCTGAACATGTTCAGCACCTTTATCGTGCTGTCCCTGATCAACCCATACCGCGTTGAAGAAGGCGAAGAGAACCTCCAGATGGCAAATCTGCATGAAGGTCAGAGCTTCTTCGAAATGTTGGGTGAATACATTCTGGCAGGTTTCAAAGTTGCGATTATCGTTGCGGCAATGCTGATCGGCTTTATCGCGCTGATTTCTGCACTGAACGCACTGTTCGCTGCGGTCCTGGGTATTTCCTTCCAGGGCATTCTGGGCTACATCTTCTATCCGGTTGCCTGGGTAATGGGTGTTCCGGCAAGCGAAGCATTGCAGGTTGGTAGCATCATGGCCACCAAACTGGTTTCCAACGAATTCGTTGCGATGATGGATCTCCAGAAAATTGCCGGCACGCTCTCTCCGCGCGCTGAAGGCATTATCTCTGTGTTCCTGGTCTCCTTCGCCAACTTCTCTTCTATCGGCATCATCGCGGGTGCGATTAAAGGTCTGAACGAAGAGCAAGGTAACGTGGTTTCTCGCTTCGGTCTGAAACTGGTTTACGGTTCTACCCTGGTGAGCGTACTGTCTGCTTCTATCGCAGCACTGGTACTGTAAATCCAGACCAAAACAAAACCGGGAGCCTGTGCTCCCGGTTTTTTTATGCCTGTAGTTCGCTAAGCGGCACAGGTTTGCCCAGCAGGTATCCCTGCATATAGTCCACGCCAAAGCGGAGCAACATCTCTCGCTGTTCCGGCGTTTCAACGAATTCAGCAACCACACACAACGACTTCGTTTTCGCCAGATTGCAAATTGACTGCACAATCATCGCATCCATGCTGTCGCTACAGATGTCTTTTACGAAACAGCCGTCAATCTTGATGATATCGGCCTGAAGGCGCTTGAGGCGCTCGTAATTGGCATACCCTGTGCCAAAGTCATCAATCGCAATACGGAAACCGCAATCCCTTAGTTGCTGAATGTTCTTGATGCTGGTTCCTGAATTCGAGAATGCCTGCTCTTCGGTTATCTCAATCACAACAGCGTGAGGCGGAACCCGATAGTGTTCGAAGAGCTTGATAATCTCGTTCGCAACCTCTTTTTGCATCAGCGTCAACGGCATGAGGTTAACGGAAAACCGGGTTTTGTCATGTGATACCGGGTTATCACGCAGCCATGCCAGTAAGTTCTCAACCACGCTCAAATCGAACCGATGGCTCAGGTTGAACTGGGCAATCAGCGGGATAAAACGGTCAGGCGTAATAATTTCGCCATCACTCTCAAGCCGGGTCAGGATCTCGTGATAGCCCTTTCCGGCAGCATTCTGGATCGGCTGGGCGTACAAACGGATACCGCCCGCGTCGAGCGCACGTTTGATACGCCCTAACATCAACACTCTGTCGGTGGTTTGCCCTGAAACGGTTTCAATGCTGTTGGTCAGTGCCAGCACATTGTGCGTTGCACAGGACTGTTCAGAGAGCCAGCTCAGCTGCCCCAGGGTGTGATGGAGATTTTCACCGTTTTCAATCTCGCCCCAGGATGCGCCAAACTCGATATCCAGCCCGGTGTTGTTCCAGAAGATTTTACGGCTGTTCAATTGATCAACCATATGCTGCAAGCGCTCAGCCGTTCCTGGCCCTAGCAGAACCAGCACCAGTTCACTGCCGGGTAGCTGGAACAGTTGTTCATCTTTCTGCATCAGCGGCCGGAGGGAGGTCGTAATCATACGCTTGCAATGCACGCGCATGAGAATGCCGTAGTGGCGGCTCAGGAACTCGAGGTTGTCCATCCGCAGGCAGCAGATTTTCGCATCAGGATGAAGATGCAGGTAATCCTCAAGCGCACGAATGTTGGGTAGACCAGTAAGCGGGTCGGTTAATGCCCTCTTCTGCCAGCCTTGTTTCATCCATTCACTGCGTCGATAAATCCTCGACATATAGAGCAAACAAATAGCAAAAGAGATCAGTACCGACAGGATAAATGAGAGGGAGTATCCCGATTCCACCCCGTTGAGGAAGTTATAATTGTACGTCAGCAGTAACAGTGCCGACGTCGCCCACAGCAGTGAGATAAGCGCGTAGCTCAGGCGGCTGATCCCAAGCGTAAAGAGGATAAAGATGACGGGCATTAAATATCCCGCAATTATCGGTGACTCCAGAGGAGCGCACAAAACTGCAACAATAAACACCAAAACCATTAGCCAAATTACTATATAAATAGGTTGTTTATTCAGGAGTAATGGTTTAAGACTTTGTCGCCAGAATGATGCAGCATACCGGGGACTAATTATCATTCTTAAGGGATAGTAAAACATCATTGTAAATATGAGCGCGGCACATATCAGGCTCTGAATATCAACAACGTTATAAATTGCAGTGCCTTCGCCGAAGAAAGTAGAGATAGTCACCGGGAAATCAAATAAATAGCCCGCCAGATACATCGATAGCTTAATGCCTATCGGCACCATAAAACCAAGCCAGAATATACGTATACCGATGTACTTATTGGGCACACTGTGGCGCCAGCGCTTGCCCAGCACCAGACGGATCACGCCACAAGCGGCAAAGACGGAGAAAGTCTGGCAAAAAAGCAAAACTAAATGTTGTAGCGGCGCTAAATTAATATTGTAAATATTAGCAGCAGTAAAACTTAACAGGATGGGAATAATTGCGCGGCGGCCAAACAATAAAATCACAGCCAGCATTACACTTAATGGTAACCATGCCAAATAAACATCATGACCGTTAACTATTGCTCGCGGTGAGATATAACGAGAAAACGGCACCGCAATCAGACAAAGCAGTAACGCAATCATAAATATCTTTACATTATTGACATTTTTACTTTTCATTAAAGTGAATAAACTATTTTCCGCTATTATTCATTGACCGGACGGATAATAGGTTTATTAATTGCGCGAAGCAAGATCAAGTCCATAATTAGACCGTGTTCTTAAGCTGGATTGAGGTGAGGTATAGGAAAACACCATTACTTGCAACAAAATCCGTGCACAGGTGTTACAAAAGCATAAAAAAACCCCCGTCTTTCGACGAGGATTTAAATTTTGGTGGAGCTAAGCGGGATCGAACCGCTGACCTCTTGCATGCCATGCAAGCGCTCTCCCAGCTGAGCTATAGCCCCACATGTTACTTTACAAACCGCACTCTGTTGGGTTCAGAGTTTGGTGGAGCTAAGCGGGATCGAACCGCTGACCTCTTGCATGCCATGCAAGCGCTCTCCCAGCTGAGCTATAGCCCCATCGTAAAGCTGTCATGTTGACGGGCGGCATAATATGAATTTAGCTTCGGAGTGTCAACGGCAAAATCGATCGCTTTGAATCAATCGCCGAAAAATCATGCAAATGAATCACTTTGCGTACCTGCTCGCAGTCAGGAGTTAAGCCTGTCACGTTTTCACGTAAAACGGTGCTATAAAATGAACCACTAATTAACCCTACTAATATTCAGGCAATTGCATGATCAAGGAACGAATGACGCCAGAAGAGTTAGCCCTGCTCACTGGCTATAGCCGCCAGACCATCAATAAATGGGTTCGTAAAGAGGGTTGGATTACATCGCCAAAACCAGGAGTACAGGGTGGCAAGGCGCGGCTGGTGCATGTCAATGAGCAAGTTCGGGACTTTATTCACAGCGCCCGCCGGGCGTCCGACGCACCTGATATGCCAGAAAACCATGACCGTTCGCTCCACACGTTACTTCTGACGCTGGCAAATGAAATGACGCCGGATGAGCAAAAGCAGCTGACATCTCTGTTACTGCGGGAAGGGATTACCGGATTGTTGCAACGTTTAGGGATACGCGATCAGAGCTGATATGAAAAGATTACGCAGTAAAATGACGACCGAAGAGCTGGCCGATAGTTTGGGTGTTGCCCGGCAAACAGTTAATCGCTGGATTCGGCAGCAAGGATGGAAAACGGAAGGCATTAATGGGGTAAAAGGCGGACGCGCACGGTTGATTCATATTGATGCCCGTGTTCGCGAGCATATCATGAGCATTCCGGCCATCCGTAACCGCCAGGCTATCTATCAACTGGCAGAAGCGCCCTCGTTATACGGGGAATCTAAATCGTCTGGCTTACTTCCTCAAATCATCGACTCTCTTGAGAATTTAACGCTGATTGAGCAAGAGCGACTTCAGACGTTACTGACCCGGGAAGGCCTTCAGGGATTTCTTACCCGCCTCGGCATTACTGAATTGCACGCATAAAAAACGGCAGGTTTCCCTGCCGTTATTCTTACCTTTTGCGCAATTACTGCTGGCTTTCACGCTCAGCAATAAAGCCCAGTGCTTTGTTAATACGCGCAACGCTGCGTGTTTTACCAATAGCATGAACGGTGACATCCAGTGCAGGTGACTGGCCAGCGCCGGTTACTGCCACGCGCAGCGGCATCCCCACTTTACCCATGCCCACTTCCAGCTCATCGGCAGTCGCCTGAATAGCGTGGTGAACATTTTCAGCGGTCCACTCGGTAATCGCCGCCAGTTTGTCGCGCACGACTTCCAGTGGCTGACGCGCAACCGGACGCAGGTGTTTCTTGGCTGCATCGGCATCAAACTCGTCGAACTCCTCATAGAAGTAACGGCAGCTTTCGGCAATCTCTTTCAGCGTTTTGCAACGCTCGCCAAGCAGTTTCACCAGTTCCGCCAGCTCAGGGCCAGTGCGGGTATCGATGTTTGCCTGTTCGATGTGCCATTGCAGGTAAGTCGCAACGTACTCTGGCTGCATGGTGTTGATGTAGTGGTGGTTCAGCCACAGCAGTTTATCGGTGTTGAACGCACTGGCGGATTTGCTGACTGCGCCCAGAGAGAACAGATTGATCATCTCTTCACGGCTGAAGATCTCCTGGTCACCGCTGGACCAGCCCAGGCGAACCAGGTAGTTCAGCAGCGCTTCTGGCAGATAACCGTCATCACGGTACTGCATTACGCTAACCGCACCATGACGTTTAGACAGTTTTTTACCGTCGTCACCGTTGATCATGGAAACGTGCGCATACACTGGTACAGGCGCATTCAGTGCTTTCAGGATGTTGATCTGACGTGGGGTGTTGTTGATATGGTCTTCACCACGGATAACGTGGGTGATTTCCATATCCCAGTCATCTACCACAACGCAGAAGTTATAGGTTGGTGAGCCGTCGGTACGACGGATGATCAGGTCATCCAGCTCCTGGTTGCTGAATTCGATCGGGCCACGGATCTGATCGTCAAAGATAACAGAACCTTCCTGCGGGTTGGCAAAACGCACAACACACGGCTCATCCGCAGCATGTTCGCTGTGGTCATGGCGGCAACGGCCGTCGTAACGTGGTTTTTCGCCATTTGCCATCTGCTCTTCGCGCAGGGCATCCAGACGTTCTTTAGAGCAGTAGCATTTATATGCCGTGCCAGCGACCAGCATTTCATCAATCACAGCATTATAGCGGTCAAAACGTTTGGTCTGGAAATACGGGCCTTCATCCCATTCCAGATTCAGCCAGTTCATCCCATCCATAATGGCTTCGATTGCTTCCGGCGTTGAGCGCTCAAGATCGGTGTCTTCAATACGCAGCACAAACTCACCTTTGTTGTGGCGTGCGAAAAGCCAGGAATAGAGAGCAGTACGGGCACCACCGACGTGCAGATAGCCTGTCGGGCTCGGCGCGAAGCGAGTTTTGATTTTCATGAAATGGCCTTACGTTATAAAGATGCCGGCAATCGGCAAATCCCGGGGAAAAAACAATGGGCAATATTCTATCACTGTGGGGCGATTCCTCAATGTTGTTCCCTGAATCGGGCTTGAGTTTGCTGTTTTTGTTTAGAAATCATGCGCCGCCGCCCGTTTTGCGATCGTTTTGTTTAATTTTACGACGAACGAATAAAAACTTTAGAAAATGCGTTGACTCATTTTCAACTCTCCCTATAATGCGACTCCACACAGCGGGGGTGATTAGCTCAGTTGGTAGAGCATCTCCTTTACACGGAGGGGGTCGGCGGTTCGAGCCCGTCATCACCCACCATCTACTTCATGTAGACTCGCAGTGTAGATAAGAATTGAGAATGGGCGATTAGCTCAGTTGGTAGAGCATCTCCTTTACACGGAGGGGGTCGGCGGTTCGAGCCCGTCATCGCCCACCATTCTCACCTTATCGATAGCAGTTCCGAAATGGGCGATTAGCTCAGTTGGTAGAGCATCTCCTTTACACGGAGGGGGTCGGCGGTTCGAGCCCGTCATCGCCCACCATTTCGGGTCGTTAGCTCAGTTGGTAGAGCAGTTGACTTTTAATCAATTGGTCGCAGGTTCGAATCCTGCACGACCCACCAATGTAAAAAAGCGCCCTAAAGGCGCTTTTTTGCTTTCTGCGATTTGAACGATTCGAACCTGCCGCAGGTTCGAGCCGAACAGCGGAGCCGTTTACGGCGACGACCCGAAGGGCGAGCGAAGCGAGTCATCCTGCACGACCCACCAATGTAAAAAAGCGCCCTAAAGGCGCTTTTTTGCTTTCTGCTATTTGAACGATTCGAACCTGCGATTCTGGCCTAAAGCACATTGCCTGATGGCGCTGCGCTTATCAGGACTACAAAATACACATTCTTTATCCTTCAACCAGTGTGGTGACTAATCTCTCGATCGCCGGTGTTGCCTGCTTCTCGTCATACACCACGTATAAATCTGCCGGTATACGCTCTTTCAACGGGCGAAATACCACGCCGGGCCACTGCATTTGTGCGTAACTGTCTGCCGCAAGCGTAATTCCCATGCCCATACTGACCATCGCCAGCACCGTCTGCGGCTCAACGGCCTCACGGACAATCATTGGCGAGAATCCCGCCTGCTGACACACACGCTGCAGAAAAGCCCAGTCTGAATGCGCAGACGGCATGGTGACAAAATACTCATTTTGCAGCTCAGAAAGTGAGATAGACGTGCTGGCAACTAACCGGTGATCTTCCGGCATCGCCACCAGAAATGCAGCGTCACGCAGACGAATACCGGTAAACCCCGGGGCAGGCTCCGTGGCCATGCGCCAGATCCCGACATCCAGCTCACGCCGTTCAAGCAATGCCATCTGCATCACCGGTGATTTCTCGCGAAAAACCACGTCCACGTTCGGGTGCTCTTTTAAAAACGTTCGCATTACTGAACGCACTTCACTCCACATTGCCGTTCCCACAATACCAAGCTCGATGCGCCCTGCCTCACCGCGACCAATCTGTTCGACCCGGGCCAGCGCCTGATTTGCACTGGTCAGCAGCCGACGTGATTCCTCCATCAGAACTTTCCCGGCATGGGTTAATGCAACGCTCCGGGAATGGCGAATAAACAGCAGCGTACCGAGCTGGCTTTCCAGCTCTTTGATATGCAGGCTTAACGGAGGCTGCGACATATTCAGGCGAGCCGCCGCCCGCCCAAAATGCAGCTCTTCCGCCACGGCCAGGAAATAGCGCAGGAGTTTAAGGTCGGTTCGGTAGACGCGTTCCATCAAAGCATATCCCGGAGATAACACTGAATACCTCACCTTAAATCTTTTCGCGTCAGGAACAACCCGTTTTAATGCGTCGCTGTGCGCAACGCGTTGTTTTTACCCGCGTGTCGGTAGTTAAAACACAGGAAAAACACCACGGCCAGAATCAGCGCGTAAGCCGCAAATACCAGCCAGATGGTCTGCCAGTCTTTCACACCATCAACGGAGAAATAGTCCACCGCCATCCCGCTCAGGATCGACCCCACGTATGCTCCAACGCCATTTACCATGGTCATAAATAAGCCCTGCGCACTGGCACGGATGTCCGGCGTCACCTCTTGCTCCACAAATACCGAGCCCGAGATGTTGAAGAAATCAAAGGCGCAACCGTAGACAATCATCGACAACATCAGCAAAACAAATCCCACCGCAGACGGGTCGCCAAAAGCAAACAGCCCGAAACGCAGCATCCAGGCCACCATGCTCATCAGCATCACGGTTTTAATACCAAAGCGTTTCAGGAAAAACGGGATTGTCAGGATGAAGAAAACTTCAGACATCTGCGAGACGGAGAGCAATATCGACGGATATTTAACGATAAAGCTGTCTGCATACTCCGGGTTGCGCGCAAAATCATGCAGGAAAGGGCTGCCGAAGGTATTGGTGATTTGCAGCACCGCGCCCAGCAGCATCGCGAACAAGAAAAAGATGGCCATCCGCGGCTGTCTGAACAACACAAAAGCATTCAGGCCCAGTTTGCTTGCAAGCGTCGGGGCTGATTTGCTCTTCACTACCGGGATCTTAGGTAATGTCAGGGAATACAGAGCAAGCACCAGGGAGGCCCCCGCAGCGATGTAGAGCTGGACATTACTGAGTTCAACACCCATCAGGCTGATTGCCCACATCGCCACAATAAAGCCCACCGTGCCGTACACACGTACAGGTGGAAAATGGCTCACCGTATCCAGCCCGGCCTGTTCAAGACAGGAATAAGAGAGCGTATTCGATAACGCAATTGTGGGCATAAACGCCATCGCATTAACCAGCATCACCCAGAACATCAGGCCGGGTTCGTTGACATGCGCGGCATAGCAGAGTGCAACCGCGCACACAAGATGGCAAATCATATAGGCCCGGTCTGCGCGCAGCCATTTGTCGGCAATGATGCCCACCAGGGATGGCATAACGATCGCCGCAAGCCCTTTGGAGCTATAAACCAGCCCCACGTCTGAGCCGGTAAAATGTAGGGTATTAATCATGTAGGAGCCCAGCGTAACCAGCCAGCTCCCCCAGATAAAATATTGCATAAAGGACATCATCTTTAATCGGGTCGTGATGTTCATAACCTGTTCCTTTTCGCAGGGTGTGGCCCTGTTCAGGGCCACTTATTTTTATCAGGCGATTTTGCGCAGGAAGCCGCAGATAAGATTGATGAAATTCTGCCGCGAGAGTTCTGCTGCCGCCAGCGTCTGCTCATGGGACAGTTTCACATCGCCCAGCCCTTCAGCCAGATTGGTAATAGCCGACACAGCCACCACTTTCAGATCACAGTGGCGCGCAGAAATCACTTCCGGGACCACCGACATACCCACGACATCACCGCCGATAATCTGCATCATGCGGATCTCTGCTGCCGTTTCGAAATTCGGCCCCGGGTAAGATACAAAAACGCCCTCACTCAGCGGGAAGCCCTCTTCAGCCGCGACCGTTTGCAGCACGGCGCGGTACTCTGCGTCATAGGCATTAGCCAGGGTGAAAAAGCGATCGCCGAAACGCTCATCGTTTAACCCGACCATCGGCGTGCCGGGCATGGTGTTGATGTGATCATTCAGGGCAACAAGGCTACCAGGCCCGACTTCCGGGCGCAGAGAGCCTGCCGCATTAGTACAAAACAGCAGTTCGCAGCCCAGCAGTTTAAAGGTGCGGATAGCGTCGGTCATGATGGTCATGCCACGACCTTCATAGAAATGACCGCGTCCTTTCATACAGACCACGGGAACACCGGCAAGATGGCCTAATATCAGTTCCCCCGCGTGCCCATGTACGGTACTGACCGGGAAACCGGGTAATTTCTCATACGAGATAGCCACGGCATCTTCAATTTGTTCTGCCAGCGCGCCCAGGCCAGAGCCCAGGATAAAAGCAACGCGTGGGGTGAAATTCGGTTTGTGGGCGCGAATGATATCCGCACAGTACCAGGGATTATTTGAGAGGGTCATAGAGGCTCCATCAGGACAAAGATTGCGATAGCAGATCGCATGACCTTTGTCTTATATCTGGAGCCCAGGGGGGATCACCAATACACTTTTGCAGGGTTATCAATACTGTTTCAGTATCAATATCTTCTGCCCCATCGCCCGGCGGACCTCAAGCTATCGCCTGCGGTGCCGATATCCCTTATTTATGGCGAAAAGGAACTCAATATGACAACCCTCAAGGCAGTATCTCTGTCAGCGATGGAAATCGGCAGCACTGATAATAGCTCCGGTGGTAATGACATTGCTTCTCAAATTTCTCGTCTGGCCAAACAGATAACCAAAGTCACCCAGCAGTTAAAAGAGGTGGCATCGGGTGACGGCACCGCCGAAGAAAAACAAAAGCAGCAGGAGCTGCTTGAGTCGCAAATGGCGATGCTACAGGCTCAGATGGAGGCGCTTCAGCGCCAGCAAGCCGAAGAATCCGCGCCGAAGCAGGGCCCGGTTCAGCAGGCCGTTGAAGAAGGTGTGAATAAACCGTCCGCAGAGCACCAGATTGATATCTACATCTGATAATCGTTTGGGTTAAACAGTGGGTCGCGTATCCGTGCTTCGGTTAATTGCTGAGCCTGCATACGCACCACTTCCCAGATTGCCAGCGCCGCACCGGAGATAGAACGATTTTTACGCCTGACCAGCATAAGTTTACGGTCGATAGCCGGTGTAAACCGTTTTACTGTCAGACGGCTTCCCTGAGGCAGCGGCAGCGCAAGTGCGGGTAACACGCTAATGCCTATCCCCGCTTCAACCATCGGAAACAGCGTGGCAGGATGACCGATCTCCTGCACTATCCTTGCATTGACCCTCTGCTCAGCAAGCGCAGCATCAATCAGCGGGCGACTACCCGATGCGTAATCCTGAAGCACAAGATCCGCTCCTTCCAGCGCCTGCCATGTTACCTCCGGCAATGATGCCAACGGATCGTCGTCACGACATAACAGTAAAAACGGTTCCGAAAGCACAACTTCGCTTTCAAGATCGCTCACAGCGCCGGGATCGATAACGATCCCAAAATCCACCTCCCCCTGGCGGATACTCTCCAGCACCCACTGCTGCGGACGGTCATGAAGCACAAAATCGATCTCCGGGTAGAGATGATTACTTTCGGCAATGCACTGCGGAATAAGATGCGCAGATATCGTCTGACTCGCCGCGACGCGCACAGTGCCGGAAAGTTGTTGCCCGAGCCGGCCCACATCCCGCAGCGTGGAATTCAGCTCGTCCAGTAACCTTTCCAGCCGGGAAGCCAGCTGCTGGCCGGCATCGGTGAGCACCACTTCGCGCGTGGTTCGGTCGAGCAGCCGCACACCGGTCTGTATCTCAAGCTCTTTCACACTATGGCTGACCGCCGACTGGCTCAAGCCGATTATTTCTCCTGCCCGGCTAAAGCTACGGGCATGTGCTACGGTCACAAATACACGAAGCTGACGTAAGGAATAATTCATCTGTTCTTTTCATGAATGGATGCAATAAATCAATTTTATTTCTCAAACAGAAAAAAGCACAATAGCGAAATCTGTTTTCAGGAGTCACTATGAAACTCTTTCGTATCCTTGATCCGTTTACGCTTACCCTTATCGTCACCGTCTTACTGGCCTCTTTTTTCCCGGCACGCGGCGGCTTCGTCCCGTTCTTTGAAGGGTTAACGACCGCAGCGATCGCCCTGCTATTCTTTATGCATGGGGCCAAGCTTTCCCGCGAAGCCATTATCGCTGGCGGTAGCCACTGGCGGCTCCACCTGTGGGTGATGTGCAGCACCTTCATTTTGTTCCCGATCCTTGGCGTGCTGTTTGCCTGGTGGGCGCCTGTGAATGTCGACCCGGCGCTGTATACCGGTTTCCTGTATCTGTGCATTCTGCCCGCTACCGTTCAGTCCGCTATTGCGTTTACCTCGCTTGCTGGCGGCAACGTCGCCGCGGCAGTTTGTTCGGCCTCTGCATCCAGCCTGCTGGGGATTTTTGTCTCCCCGCTGCTGGTTGGTCTGCTGATGAATATGCACGGTGCGGAAGGTAACCTGGAACAGGTGGGTAAAATCTGTTTGCAGCTGCTGCTGCCGTTTGTGCTTGGGCATCTTTCCCGTCCGTGGACTGGCGCATTTGTGGCGAAGCACAAGAAATGGATCTCGAAAACCGACCAGACGTCGATTCTGCTGGTGGTCTATTCCGCGTTCAGTGAAGCCGTTGTGAACGGCATCTGGCACAAGGTTGGCGTGGGGTCGTTGCTGTTTATCGTTGTTGTCAGCATTGTGCTGCTGGCGATTGTGATTGTCGTCAACACCGTCGTCGCCCGCAAATGCGGCTTCAATAAAGCGGATGAAATCACGATTGTCTTCTGCGGTTCGAAAAAGAGTCTGGCGAACGGTATCCCGATGGCCAACATCCTGTTCCCGACATCAGTGATTGGGATGATGGTGCTGCCGCTGATGATTTTCCATCAGATTCAGCTCATGGTCTGTGCTGTGCTGGCGCGTCGCTACAAGCGTCAGGCAGAAAAGCAGGCGCAGGAAGAAACCCGCGCCGCGAAAGCTTAAGGGCGTTTCAGGGGCTGAACCAATTGCGTCAGCCCCTCGGTTTTGATCAGTAATGTGATGGACATCAGCTCCCCCAGCCGCCCGGCCGGAAATTGATCCTTGCGGGCAAACCACAGCAGATACTCTTCCGGCAAATCAATCAGCCTGCGGCCTTTGTACTTGCCGAACGGCATCTCGGTATTGGCGATATCAATGAGCTGTTCTTTTTCCACATTACTCTCCTAACAGGCGCAGCATTTCGGCTTCGTCGATAACCGCAATGCCCAGTTCCTGCGCTTTGGCAAGTTTTGAACCCGCCGCTTCACCCGCAATCACCAGGTCGGTTTTCTTCGACACGCTACCCGCCACTTTCGCCCCCAGCGCCACCAGACGCGCTTTGGCATCATCTCGCGATAACTGGCTCAGGCTCCCGGTCAGTACGACCGTTTTACCAGCGAACGGGCTGTCTATCTCTTCTGCATTTACCACCACCGGCGCAGGCCATTTAATGCCCTCTTCCAGCAGTTTGCCGATCACCTCACGGTTACTCTCTTCGGCAAAGAAGTTAAAGACGTGCGTGGCGACAACAATGCCGACATCCGGGACTTTTTGCAGTTCGTCGAGAGTCGCTTTTTCCAGCGCCTCCAGCGTACCAAAATAGGCTGCCAGCCCTGCCGCTGTCGCCTCGCCCACTTCACGAATGCCCAGTGCATAGAGGAAGCGCGCAAAGGTGGTTTCTTTCGCTGCTTCCAGCGCATTCACCACGTTTTGCGCCGACTTCGGCCCCATGCGGTCAAGGCCGGTCAGCTTACCTGCCGTCAGCTTAAACAGATCCGCTGGCGTGTGGACATACTCTTTCTCGACCAGCTGATCGATAATTTTATCACCCATGCCGTCAACGTCCATCGCCCGCCGGGAGACGAAGTGCTTCAGTGACTCTTTACGCTGAGCGCCGCAAATTAATCCGCCGGTACAACGCGCCACCGCTTCGCCTTCCACACGCTCAACGTCCGATCCACATACCGGACAATGGGTTGGAAATTCAATGGCGCGGGTATCGTCAGGACGCTCTGATTCGACAACGTTCACCACCTGCGGGATCACATCCCCCGCACGGCGGATAACCACTTTGTCACCAATCCGCAGACCCAGACGCTCAATCTCATCGGCGTTGTGCAGCGTGGCATTACTGACCAGCACGCCGGCAACCTGAACCGGCTCAAGGCGTGCAACAGGCGTAATCGCCCCGGTACGGCCCACCTGGAACTCCACATCGCGGACAAAGGTCATCTGTTCCTGCGCCGGGAACTTAAAGGCTACCGCCCAGCGCGGCGCACGGGCCACAAAGCCGAGTTGTTCCTGCAATTCTAGTGAGTTGACCTTAATCACCACACCGTCGATATCAAAGCCGAGCGTTGGTCGATCTTCTTCAACCTTGTGATAAAACGCCAGCACCGCCTCGGGGGAATCGCAAAGCTGCACGCGATTGCTCACCGGCAATCCCCACTCCCTGAATTGCAGCAGACGCCCCAGATGGGTATCCGGCAGTTCTCCGCCTTCCAGAATCCCCACGCCATAGCAGAAGAAAGTAAGCGGTCGCTTCGCGGTGATACGGGAGTCCAGTTGGCGCAGAGAGCCTGCGGCTGCGTTACGCGGGTTTGCAAAGACTTTGCCCCCGGTGCGACGCGCTTCTTCGTTGATCTTTTCGAAGCCAGCCTGCGGCAGGAACACCTCGCCGCGCACTTCCAGACGGGCCGGAATGTTCTCGCCGCGCAGCTTTAACGGGATGGCACGGATGGTACGGACGTTGGTGGTGATGTCCTCACCGGTTGTACCGTCACCACGGGTGGCAGCACGCACCAGCACGCCGTTTTCATAGAGAATGCTGACGGCAAGACCATCAAGCTTGAGCTCGCAGCACCAGCTCAGGGTATCGCTGCTTTTCAGCCTGTCCTGCACGCGCTTGTTGAACGCCAGGAAGCTCTCTTCATCAAAAACGTTATCCAGCGACAACATGGGTACTTCATGGCGTACCTGGCTGAACGCGCCCAGCGGCGCAGCGCCCACGCGCTGGGTGGGGGAATCTGGCGTAATACGCTCAGGGTGCTGCGCTTCCAGATCGCGCAGCTCGCGCATCAGGCGATCGTACTCCGCATCCGGGATCTCCGGTGCGTCCATAACATGATACAGATATTCATGATGGCGAAGCGTGGTTCGCAGTTGAGTCAGTTGTTGTTCGATTGAGTCCATATCGCACCATCAATGAGAAAAAACCCCCGACATGCGGGGGTTGAGGAGGAGTTGAAGTGAACGCGGAAATTACGCGTTGGCTTCCTTAACTTCGCGGATGCGGTCCTGATACTCGCGCAGTTTCTGCGGCGTCATCATGCGACGCTGGTCGTCGAGCACCACACCACCCACTTCGTCAGCAATGTGCTGAGCAGACTGGAGCATCAGCTTAAAGTTTTGCAGTTCGTCACCGTAAGACGGCACCTGCATAAAGATGGTCACGCCTGGCGTCACGAAATCACCGGTCATTTCCGGATCAAACGTACCTGGGTTCACCATGTTAGCCAGGCTGAACAGCGCAGGGCCGCTACCGTCAGGGCTCAGGTGACGATGGAAAATATTCATATCGCCAAACTTGAAGCCAGCCTGTTGAATGCTGTTAAGCAGCACATCACCATTCAGATGGCTGCCATGATGTGCGGCCACGTTCATGATGATAACGGCTTCTTTACGCTGCGGTTTTTCAACTACTGGGGCTTCTTCAACAACAGGTTCAGGCTCAACGAGCGGAGCAGGCGCTGGCGCAGGTTGCGGCGCAGGCTGCACATGAACAGGCTGCTGCGGTTGCTGTACCGGCTGCTGAGGCTGTTGCACAGGTTGCTGTTGAACCGGCTGCGGTGCAGCAGGCTGCTGATGGACAGGCTGTTGCGGCGGCTGGCGTACCGGCTCTTCCACAGGCTGCGGCGCGTGCTGGCGCGGCTGTGCAGAAGCGTACGGCGGTTGATACTGGTGCTGCGCGGCGCGAGGTGCTTCATGCTCCCCATGGCCTGCGCCGGGCGCAGTATTGACCCGATGAACGCGAACTTCACCCACGCCGTCGTCTTCGCTATCGTCGATGTCGTCTTCACCGTCATCTTCGTCACGACTGGACTTCATGCGCTTCAGTGGGCGATCGCGAAACATAGAAGAACGTTCTTTACGGCTGGTCCAGAAACCATGTACCAGTAAAGCGATTATGGCGATCGCGCCAACAATGATTAATATCAGACGCAAATCCTGCATCATTATATTCTCTGTTGTTCTAACACCTTGCCACCACGGCAAACATTTACTCACTAAGAGTATTTGCCGTTGACGTCAAGTGCAAGTGCGTGCAGAGCATTCACAGCATAAAGATGAGTTAAATCGTGCTTTTTGCTGTTTTTTCGAACATTTCCGAACTGGTCATTGGTCCGTAACTGGATAATATAGTCGTGCAATTCCACTGGTTGTGAAAAAAGGAGTACAGCCTGGTCATGGTTTCAACATCAACATCCGCCTCTCGCAGCGGCGTTTACTATTTTTCTCAGGGCTGGAAACTCGTTTCTCTGCCGGGCATCCGCCGTTTCGTGATTTTGCCTCTATTAATCAACATCCTTCTGATGGGTGGCGCGTTCTGGTGGCTGTTCACGAAACTAGAAAGCTGGGTCCCTGCCATCATGGGACACGTCCCGGACTGGCTACAGTGGTTAAGCTATTTGCTGTGGCCAATTGTTGTCATTTCGGTACTGCTGGTATTTGGCTACTTCTTCTCGACGATTGCCAACTGGATAGCCGCGCCTTTTAACGGCCTGCTGGCAGAACAATTAGAAGCGCGTCTTACCGGCGCCACACCGCCAGATACCGGCGTACTGGGAGTAATGAAAGATATTCCGCGCATCATGAAGCGCGAGTGGCAGAAGTTCGCCTGGTATCTGCCGCGCGCGATTGTGCTGCTTATCCTTTATTTTGTGCCTGGCATCGGCCAGACGGTGGCCCCGGTACTGTGGTTCCTGTTCAGCGCCTGGATGCTGGCAATCCAGTACTGTGATTACCCGTTCGATAATCACAAAGTGCCGTTTAAAGAGATGCGCACTGCCCTGCGCACCCAGAAAGTTGCCAACATGCAGTTCGGCGCACTGACCAGCCTGTTTACCATGATCCCGGTTCTCAACCTGTTCATCATGCCGGTGGCCGTCTGCGGCGCAACGACGATGTGGGTAGACTGCTACCGTGCTAAACATGCGTTATGGAAGTAATGCAAAAATGTGTAAACAAGGGGTGGCTTATGCCACCCCTTATTCCATACTGGATGGCATTATTTCTCATCAGCATATAGATATGCGAATTCCTTACTTCCCCATACTTATTCAACAGGTATGCTGGGTCGGTATCCCAATTTCATACAGTTAAGGACAGGCCATGAGTAAGATTTATGAAGACAACTCGCTGACTATCGGTCATACGCCCCTGGTTCGACTGAACCGTATCGGTAATGGACGCATTCTGGCGAAGGTCGAATCACGTAACCCAAGCTTCAGCGTAAAATGCCGTATCGGTGCAAACATGATTTGGGATGCTGAAAAACGTGGCGTTCTGAAGCCTGGCGTTGAACTGGTTGAGCCAACCAGCGGCAACACCGGTATTGCACTGGCCTACGTTGCAGCCGCGCGCGGCTACAAGCTGACGCTGACCATGCCTGAGACCATGAGTATTGAACGTCGCAAGCTACTGAAAGCGCTGGGTGCAAACCTGGTTCTGACCGAAGGCGCTAAAGGGATGAAAGGTGCCATCCAGAAAGCCGAAGAAATTGTTGCCAGCGACCCAGCGAAATATCTGCTGCTTCAGCAGTTTAGCAACCCAGCCAACCCTGAAATTCACGAAAAAACCACCGGCCCGGAAATCTGGGAAGATACTGACGGTCAGGTCGATGTATTCATCTCTGGCGTAGGTACCGGCGGTACGCTGACCGGTGTTAGCCGCTATATTAAAGGCACAAAAGGTAAAAAAGACCTGATTACCGTTGCCGTAGAGCCAACTGACTCCCCTGTTATTGCCCAGGCGCTGGCGGGTGAAGAGCTCAAACCAGGCCCACATAAAATCCAGGGTATCGGCGCTGGTTTTATTCCAGGTAACCTGGATCTGAAACTGATCGATAAAGTTGTCGCTATCACCAACGAAGAAGCCATCTCTACCGCCCGTCGTCTGATGGACGAAGAAGGTATTCTGGCCGGTATCTCTTCCGGTGCAGCTGTAGCCGCTGCACTCAAACTTCAGGAAGATGAAACCTTTACCAATAAGAATATTGTGGTTATCCTTCCTTCCTCGGGTGAGCGTTACTTAAGCACTGCACTGTTTGCCGACCTCTTCACTGAGAAAGAGCTGCAACAGTAATGCCAGCATGTTAAAAACGCGTAAAAAAGCACCTTTCTGGGTGCTTTTTTGTGGCCTGCTTCAAACTTTTACCCCTCCTGGCATTGATTCACCTCGTTGGGTCTGGTATTTAAACCAGCAATTATTTTGATGCGTGAAATTAATCAGTGAACGAAATAGCCTTGCTGAATCGATTTTATGATTTGGTTCAAGTCTTGCTTTCACTGCATAATGTTTAATGACGATCGAAACGTCAGCGCTAACAATACAGGCTAAAGTTCAGTCGCCAGGCTAGACTTTAGTTCCACAACACTAAACCTATAAGTTGGGGAAATACAATGTTCCAGCAAGAAGTTACCATTACCGCTCCGAACGGTCTGCACACCCGCCCTGCTGCTCAGTTTGTTAAAGAAGCGAAAGGCTTCACTTCTGAAATCACTGTGACTTCCAACGGCAAAAGCGCTAGCGCAAAAAGCCTGTTCAAACTGCAAACTCTGGGCCTGACTCAAGGCACCGTAGTCACCATCTCTGCGGAAGGTGAAGACGAGCAGAAAGCAGTTGAGCATCTGGTAAAACTGATGGCTGAGCTCGAGTAAGTTTCCGGGTTCTTTTAAATATCAGTCACAAGTAAGGTAGGGTTATGATTTCAGGCATTTTAGCATCCCCGGGTATCGCTTTCGGCAAAGCACTGCTGCTGAAAGAAGACGAAATCGTCATTGACCGGAAAAAAATTTCTGCCGACAAGGTTGATCAGGAAGTTGAACGTTTTCTGAGCGGTCGTGCCAAGGCATCTGCGCAACTGGAAGCGATCAAAACTAAAGCTGGCGAAACTTTCGGTGAAGAAAAAGAAGCCATCTTCGAAGGGCACATCATGTTGCTCGAAGATGAGGAGCTGGAGCAGGAAATCATAGCCCTGATTAAAGATAAAGGCATGACGGCCGATGCGGCTGCACATGAAGTTATCGAAGGTCAGGCGACTGCCCTGGAAGAACTGGATGACGAATACCTGAAAGAGCGTGCGGCTGACGTACGTGACATCGGTAAGCGCCTGCTGCGCAACATCCTGGGTCTGGCCATCATCGATCTGAGCTCAATTCAGGACGAAGTTATCCTGGTTGCCGCTGACCTGACGCCATCTGAAACCGCACAGCTGAACCTGAACAAGGTGCTGGGTTTCATCACTGACGCAGGCGGACGCACCTCCCACACCTCTATCATGGCGCGTTCTCTGGAACTGCCAGCCATCGTGGGCACCGGTAGCGTTACCGCTCAGGTGAAAAACGACGACTATCTGATTCTGGATGCCGTAAACAACCTGGTTTACGTCAACCCAACAAACGAAGAGATCGAGCAACTGCGTGCCGTTCAGGAGCAGGTTGCCACCGAGAAAGCGGAACTCGCTAAACTGAAAGACCTGCCAGCCATTACGCTGGACGGCCATCAGGTTGAAGTGTGCGCGAACATCGGTACCGTACGTGACGTTGATGGCGCTGAGCGCAACGGTGCGGAAGGTGTAGGTCTGTATCGTACTGAATTCCTGTTCATGGACCGCGACGCGCTGCCAACTGAAGAAGAACAGTTTGCTGCGTACAAAGCTGTTGCTGAAGCCTGTGGCTCTCAGGCAGTTATCGTCCGTACTATGGACATCGGTGGCGACAAAGAGCTGCCGTACATGAACTTCCCGAAAGAAGAGAACCCGTTCCTGGGCTGGCGTGCCGTGCGTATCGCCATGGATCGTAAAGAGATCCTGCGTGACCAGGTTCGCGCTATCCTGCGTGCTTCCGCTTTCGGTAAACTGCGCATCATGTTCCCGATGATCATCTCTGTTGAAGAAGTGCGTGCACTGAAGAAAGAGATCGAAATCTACAAACAGGAACTGCGTGACGAAGGTAAAGCTTTTGATGAAGCAATCGAAGTTGGCGTAATGGTGGAAACACCAGCTGCGGCCACAATTGCGCGTCATTTAGCCAAAGAAGTTGATTTCTTTAGTATCGGTACCAATGATTTAACGCAGTACACCCTGGCAGTTGACCGTGGTAATGATATGATTTCACATCTCTACCAGCCAATGTCACCGTCCGTACTGACGCTTATTAAGCAAGTTATTGATGCTTCTCATGCAGAAGGTAAATGGACTGGCATGTGTGGTGAGCTTGCAGGCGACGAACGTGCTACACTTCTGTTGCTGGGTATGGGTCTGGACGAATTCTCTATGAGCGCCATTTCCATCCCGCGCATTAAGAAGATTATCCGTAACACGAACTTCGAAGATGCGAAGGTATTAGCAGAGCAAGCTCTTGCTCAACCGACAACGGACGAGTTAATGACGCTGGTTAACAAGTTCATTGAAGAAAAAACAATCTGCTAATCCACGAGATGCGGCCCAATTTACTGCTTAGGAGAAGATCATGGGTTTGTTCGATAAACTGAAATCTCTGGTTTCTGATGATAAGAAAGACTCCGGAACTATTGAGATTGTTGCTCCGCTCTCCGGCGAGATCGTCAACATCGAAGACGTGCCGGATGTAGTGTTTGCTGAGAAAATCGTTGGTGATGGCATTGCTATCAAACCAACTGGCAACAAAATGGTTGCTCCAGTTGACGGCACCATCGGTAAAATTTTTGAAACCAACCATGCGTTCTCTATCGAATCTGATAGCGGTATCGAACTGTTCGTTCACTTCGGTATCGACACCGTTGAACTGAAAGGCGAAGGCTTCAAACGTATCGCGGAAGAAGGCCAGCGCGTTAAAGTTGGCGACCCGGTGATTGAATTCGATCTGCCACTGCTGGAAGAGAAAGCCAAGTCTACCCTGACTCCGGTTGTTATCTCCAACATGGACGAAATCAAAGAACTGATCAAACTGTCTGGCAGCGTTACCGTGGGTGAAACCCCGGTTATCCGCATCAAGAAGTAATTCTTGCCGCACAGAAAAATGGCGCCTTCGGGCGCCATTTTTGTTTATGCAGGTAAGATAAGCTCGTCGTACCCTTTCGACTGCGTATAAGTCATCACGTCCGTGACGCGATCGCCCGCACGGCGAATGGCGTCAGCCACCGTTTTGCCCTCGGCAATACCGCTCACCAGCTCAGAGCAGAACAGGTCGCCCGTGCCTTTCAGGTCGGTCTCTACACGCGGGTGCGCACTGACCGTCACGCTCTCTTTAGTCACCAGCACAACATGAATGTTCTCTGGGTCGTCAGCTACCGGAGCACTGGTGATAGCCACCCATTTCAGCGTCTCTGACAACAGCCCCTGGGCTGCCTCAATTGCGCTTTCAGGCGTCCGGCACGGTTTACCGCTTAAGATTTCAAGCTCAAAGACATTTGGCGTGATGCCCTGTGCCAGCGGCAGCAGATGCTGCCGATAGGCGTCCGGAATGTCGGGTTTAACATAGATACCGCTGTCGGTATCCCCAATCACCGGGTCGACCAGCACCAGTAAATCAGGATGCCGCACCTTGATGGCCTTGAGCCACTGGGCCAGCAGCGCAATCTGGCTGGCGCTGCCCATATAGCCGGTGGTAACCGCTTTTAACTCGCGCAGGATATCACGCTCTTCCAGCGCTTTAAGATAGCCGCTAAACCATTCGTCAGGGATCACGCCGCCGTAGAAGGTGTCGTAGTGCGGCGTGTTGCTGAACAGGACCGTCGGCACGGCGGTGACGTTTAGCTGATGCGTTCTGATGTTCGGCACCGCAATGCTGTTACCCACGCTGCCGTACACTACCTGTGACTGCACCGCGACAATATCGGTTTGCTGCGCCCGGGATGTGTCCCGAAATAAAACCATCTCCATGATGCTTAAATCCCCGCCCCCTGCGAATAACTCTCTTCACCAAAGACACCGATAGAGAGATAACGATCTCCGCGATCGCAGATAATCGCCACCACTACTGCGCCCGGATTTGCCTGTGCAACCCGGATCGCGCCCGCTACCGCGCCGCCCGAACTGACACCGCAGAAGATACCTTCACGAACAGCCAGCTCACGCATGGTATTTTCCGCCTCGCGCTGGTGAATATCCAGTACCTGATCCACAAGCTGTGCGTTAAAAATCCCCGGCATGTATTCAGCAGGCCAGCGGCGAATACCGGGAATACTGCTCCCCTCTTCCGGTTGCAGGCCAACAATGGTGACGGGTTTCGCCTGCTCACGCAGAAAACGGGAAACCCCCGTAATGGTGCCGGTGGTACCCATGCTGGAGACAAAATGGCTGATGCGCCCGTCGGTTTGCTGCCAGATTTCCGGGCCGGTGGTGGTGTAGTGCGCGTACGGGTTGTCCGGGTTGTTGAACTGATCGAGCAGCTTCCCTTCGCCGCGTTCGGCCATCTCCAGCGCTAAGTCACGCGCTCCTTCCATCCCCTGCTCTTTGGTCACCAGAATCAGTTCCGCGCCGTAAGCCCGCATAGCAGCGCGACGCTCCTGGCTCATGTTATCCGGCATCAGCAGCTTCATGCGATAACCTTTCAGCGCGGCGATCATCGCCAGGGCGATCCCCGTGTTGCCGCTGGTTGCTTCAATCAGCACGTCGCCGGGCTTAATCTCACCGCGTTTTTCCGCCTGGACAATCATCGACAATGCCGCTCTGTCCTTAACGGAGCCCGCCGGGTTATTGCCTTCGAGTTTGACCCAGATTTCGCTGCCGTTGTCAGGCCCCATGCGCTGAAGTTTGACCAGAGGTGTGTTGCCGATGGTATGTTCTAATGTACTCATGTTCGCTGCCCAATAAAAAGCCCGGTGGCGCTTTCGCTTACCGGGCCTACAGAGAGCATGATTGTAGGCCGGGTAAGCGCAGCGCCACCCGGCAAAACTACGTGACCTTAACCTATCAGGCTGACTCCGCCAGAGCAATATCCTCGCGCGTTTCAATACGCTCGTTTCCGTGGTAAATCCGCGCATGTTGCAAGCCAACAAACAGGCGCTCGCCCCGGAATGGCGGCTCTTCATCACGCATAACCACGGTCAGCGGTTCGGTGTACCAGCCCAGAGGTTGTACTACCAATTGGGTGTAGTGACCTTTAGGGCTAGCTTCCAGCACCTGCACCGGCAGCGGTGAGTCGAGACTGGTGCGACGGCTCACATCCACTTCCCACGGGCGCAGGAACAGGTCGACCGGCCCCTGATGCGCAGAGGTATAGCCCAGCGGCCAGCGGTGCGCACCCACGTGGAATTGCCCCCCGCGAATGGTGCCCTGCAAACGGTTCACTTCGCCCATAAATTCCAGCACGAAACGGGTCGCCGGTTCACGCCAGAGATGTTCTGGTTCATCAACCTGCTCAATGTTCCCCTGGCTCATCACCACCACGCGGTCGGCCACTTCCATTGCCTCTTCCTGGTCGTGGGTCACGAAGACGCTGGTGAACTGAAGCTCTTCATGCAGCTGACGCAGCCAGCGACGCAGCTCTTTACGCACCTGCGCATCAAGCGCGCCAAACGGCTCATCCAGCAGCAGGATCTGTGGCTCTACAGCCAGCGCACGCGCCAGCGCCACACGCTGCTTCTGCCCGCCAGACAGCTGAGCCGGGAAGCGATCGGCCAGATGGGCAAGCTGCACCATCTCAAGCAACCTGGTAACTTTCGCCTTAATAGTGGCAGCGTCCGGGCGTTCACGGCGTGGCAGCACGGTCAGGCCGAAAGCGATGTTATCGAACACCGTCATATGGCGGAACAGCGCGTAATGCTGGAACACAAACCCCACCTTACGGTCGCGGGCGTGAAGACGGCTCACGTCGGTGCCGTGGAAACGGATGTGCCCGCTGGACTGATGCTCGAGCCCGGCGATAATTCGCAGCAATGTGGTTTTACCGGAGCCAGACGGCCCCAGCAGCGCCACCATTTGTCCGGAAGGGATATCCAGCGAGATATCATTCAGCACCTGGGTGCGACCAAAAGACTTCTTAATATTGGCAATCTCAATGCTCATGATTTCCCTCCTGATGCAGACGTTTTTCCTGATTCTCTAAACGCCACTGCACCACACTCTTCAAAAACAGGGTCAAAATAGCCATCAGCGTCAGTAACGCTGCGGCGGTAAAGGAACCGACGGTGTTGTAGTCTTGCTCCAGTAATTCGATTTGCAACGGCAGCGACAGGGTTTCGCCGCGGATCGAGCCGGATACCACCGACACCGCGCCAAACTCGCCAATCGCACGGGCATTGGTCAGCACCACGCCGTAAAGCAACGCCCAGCGGATGTTAGGCAGCGTCACGCGGCGGAACATCTGCCAGCCAGACGCGCCCAGCAGCACCGCGGCTTCGTCTTCGTTGCTCCCCTGGCTTAACATCACCGGCACCAGTTCGCGTACCACAAACGGACAGGTTACAAAGATGGTGACCAGTACCATGCCCGGCCAGGCGAACATGATCTGCAGGTTGTGCTCATCCAGCCAGCCGCCAAGCGGGCCGTTGGAACCGTAAAAAAGCAGGTAAATCAGACCGGCAACAACAGGCGACACGGCAAACGGGATATCCAGCAGGGTCAGCAACAGCTGACGTCCCGGGAAGTTGAACCGCGTCACCAGCCAGGCAAGCAGCGTACCGAACACCAGGTTGACTGGCACAGTGATAAGCGCAATCAGCACGGTTAGCCAGATGGCGTGCAGCATATCCGGGTTGGCAAGATTTTCCAGCGCAGGCATCAGCCCCTGGCTGAATGCCTTGACGAAGATATAGACCATTGGCACAACAAGAATGAAGGCTGACACCAGCACGCCGGTACCAATCAAAAACCATTTGCCCCAGTTAATGCGGGGCGCATCGTAACGCTTCAATTGAGTAACTTCCGCCATCAGTGACCTACCACACGTCGACCAAAGCGACTTTGCAGAGTGTTAATCGAGTACAGCAGCAGCAGCGACGCGGCAAGGATCACCGACGCAATGGCGCTTGCAGCCGGATAATCAAACTCCTGCAAACGAATAAAAATCATCAGCGACGTGACTTCCGTCTTCCACGCGATGTTCCCGGCGATGAAGATCACCGCGCCAAATTCGCCGAGGCTGCGGGTAAACGACAGCGCGATACCCGCCATCAGCGCCGGAGACAACTCCGGCAGTACCACTTTGCGGAAGCTCTGCCAGCGCGTAGCGCCCAGCGTTTCAGCCGCTTCTTCGTATTCAGGACCCAACTCTTCCAGCACAGGCTGAACGGTACGCACCACAAAAGGAATACTGGTAAAGGCCATCGCCACGGCAATACCCAGCCAGGTGTAGGTCACTTTGATATCAAACTTCGCCAGCCATTCGCCGTAAAAACCGTTCAAGGAAAAGAGCGATGCCAGGGTTAAACCGGCTACCGCCGTCGGCAGGGCAAAGGGCAAATCCATTAACGCGTCGAGCAATGTACGACCCGGGAAACGGTAGCGGGTTAAGATCCACGCCATCAGCAGGCCGAACACGCCGTTGAAAATCGAGGCCACAAACGCCGACAACAGCGTCACCTTATAGGCTGCCACCACCTGAGGGTTGGTGATCACTTCCCAGTACTGCGACCAGCTCATCTGCGCGAGCTGCATCACCAGCGCGCTCAGCGGCAACAACAGGATCAGGCAGACGTACAGCAGGCTGGTCCCGAGGCTCAAGGTAAAGCCCGGCAGCACGCGTTTAGTCGATACTGCAAACATTACTTACGCCCCGCCGCCAGCAACTTGTCTAACTCACCGCCACTGGCAAAATGTGTTTTCATCACATCAGGCCAGGAGCCGAAATGGTCTTCCACGCGGAACAGCTCGGTCTGCGGGAATTTGTCCTTCAGTTTGTTCATCACTTCCGGGTTATTCACGCGGTAGTAATAATCAGTAATAACGGTCTGCGCCTGCGGGCTGTACAGATAGTTGAGGTAGGCTTTCGCCGCTTTCTCTGTACCGTTGGCTGCAACGTTTTTATCCACCCATGCCACCGGGAACTCGGCCAGAATGTTGGTTTTCGGGATAACAACTTCAAAGCCCTGCGCTTCGTACTGCTTACGGATGTTGTTCACTTCCGATTCAAAGCTAATCAACACATCGCCCAGACCGCGCTCCGCGAAGGTAGTGGTCGCACCGCGACCGCCGGTATCAAACACTTCGACGTTTTTCAGGAACTGGGTCATGAACTGCCCGGTTTTGGCTTTATCGTTACCGTCAGCTTTGTCCGCTGCGCCCCACGCCGCCAGATAGGTATAACGCGCGTTGCCGGAGGTTTTCGGATTCGGGAAAATCAGTTTTACGTCAGAACGCACCAGGTCGTTCCAGTCGTGAATATTTTTCGGGTTGCCCTTACGCACCAGGAAACCCATGGTGGAGTAGAACGGTGAGCTGTTATTCGGCAGACGGCTCTGCCAGTCCGCCGGGAGCAGCTTGCCTTTGTCATGCAGGATCTGCACGTCCGTCACCTGGTTGTAGGTCACTACGTCCGCTTTCAGGCCCTGAAGGATCGCCAGCGCCTGCTTGGACGAGCCCGCATGAGATTGTTTGATGGTCAGCTTGTCGCCGTTATTCTCTTTCGCCCACTGCTGTTCAAACGGTGGGTTCAGGGCGGCAAACAGCTCGCGGGACACATCATAAGAACTGTTCAACAGCTCTGTTGCCTGCGCCTGTGCCACCAGCAGTAAACCTGCCAGCGCCAGAGATCCTTTTTTCAGTACAGTAACGGCCATTGAGCACCCTTATAAATGTGATGACTATCTAATGGTCATAATATTTATAACGAGTACGAAAGGAGTAACGGTTTTATATACCGTTTGGTGATTTACAAGCAGAAAAGAGAATAAGGGTGCGGGGAAAATTGCCGGGTTGCGCTAACGCTTACCCGGCCTGGGTATGAAAAGCGGTTTTACAATGCCAGCAGGCGCTCCACGGATGGCGCGAAGTAATAGCCGCCGGTTACCGGTTTGGTGAAACGCAGCATGGCGTCGCGCTTGCCGTCGGTATCACCAAACATGCTCAGCAGTTGCTGTTCGATATTGTACAGACGTGCGCAGTACGCGCAGAAGTACAGGCCATGCGTGCCGCTTGCCGTGCCGTATGGCAGGCTCTGGCGAACAATTTTCAGGCCTTTGCCGTCCTCTTTCAGATCAACACGGGTCAGGTGAGAGGTAACGGGACGGTCATCGCCGTCGATCTCTTCGTTGGCTTCTTTGGTACGCCCGATCATCATCTCCTGGTCGTGCACGCTCATGCGGTTAAGCTGCCTGAGGTTGTGCTCCCAGCGCTGCACGAACACATAGCTGCCGCCTGCGTCCACACCGTCTTTGATCACCGCTACTTCACGGCGCGTCTCTTCACCCGCCGGGTTTTCAGTACCGTCGACAAAGCCGCTCAGATCGCGCTCTTCTACCCAACGGAAACCGTGCACTTCTTCCTGCACGTCGATGCTGTCGCCAAACGCTGCTACCGCCGCCTGCGCAACAGAGAAGTTAACGTCGTGACGCAAAGAGAGAATGTGAATCAGCACATCGTACTGGGTCGCTGGCGCAAGACCTTTACCGTAAGGGATAAAGTCTTTCAGCTCTTCAGCTCCTTCGCCGCCGCTCAGCTGACGCCAGACGTTATTACCGAAGGCAACAACCGCGCCCAGGTGGGCGTCGGGGAATTTGGCCTGGAAGGAGGCCAGTTGATCAACGAATACTTTGCTGGCCGCACGCAGGGCATCCACGTCCCCTTTTACATTGGCTTCAATCCAAATCGCCGCGCGGCAATGTTCTGGCAAAATGCCACTCTGAACCTGAGACATCGCTCCTCCTGAAATAAAGATGCCACGACAACGTGGCATTCATGGCGGCTATTATACCTGGATTTCAGCGGGGCGGTTTGTTCAGACGCAAATTACTGCTTCCAGATAATTTTGCTCACTTTCCAGTTTTTCAACGTATCGTCAGACGGCATTAACCCTTCCGGGCCGCTCCAGGTGCCGGTAAAGAGGTAACTGATGTGCGCGCTGCCTTCTGCTTTACACTCCACCGCCACGCTGTCGTCGGATGGCACGCTGGTGCAGTTGCCGAAAGCCTGTTTGTAGAGCTCGCTAAATGGCGTACCGACTTTCACACCGCTTGCGGTCGGGATATCTTCGTCCAGTACCGCAACGCGGTTTACCGTGCCTTTATCACCGTTAATCACCAGCGCCAGCGTGTCGCCTTTCAGCGCTTCGAAATAGTGCACGATGGTGCCATTTTCCGTTTTCATGCCGCTACGCAGGCGATAGTCACTGCTCAGCGCAGACTGAATAGCGTCCTGATCCAGTGCCGTCGACGCGGTGATTTTGCCCACGCCCTGCTCGGTCACTTCTGTTGAAGAACCAAACCAGTTCCACGGATACGCGGCCGACCAGTTAATTGAGGAGAGCGTTGAGCAGCCGGTTAATGCCAGCGGGAGAGCGCATAAAAGTAAACGCAGCGATTTCATTGAAACGTCCTTACTTGTTAAATCAACGCTTGTTGGAGTGCAGCATCGGCAAAAAGTGCCGCTTAATCTTTCTCGGGCGTAAAACAGGCGCGAAGACGGGGGTTAGTTAACAGCCACATCAGCGCCACGATATCCGCCACCAGCAACCCAATCCCCAGCCCGGCGAGCGGCTCGCCATAGAGCCAGAGTACGGGCTGCCAGCACAGCAGCGCAATTTGCGCCGCAATCAGCAACCAGCGAAGCGCCTGCCAGAGTCGCGGGATAAGATGGCGTCGCCCGCTGCACAGAAATGCCACGACCGCCGGCACGCCCGGCAACAATCCCAGCCAGAAGGCATCGTGATCGGGGTAAAATAGCGTCAGCAGCGTATCGCCCTGCCCGCGTGATGCCGCGGCCATAACAAACAACACCCAGGTACGTGCCTGCAACAGCAAAACGCACCAGAACAAAAACGGCAGCCTGACACGCCCTTGCGCATCATAGTCTGCCGGGTGTATCTCAGTACTCTTCATCTTCTATCAGGCGCTTACCTAAATTCAACACATCAGAATGCTCGTAACCCAGGCGCTCATACATGCCTAGCACCACGTCGTTGTCTTCCCGCACCATGATCTGAATTTTCGGGCAGCCGCGGGCAATCAATTTCTTTTCCAGGCGATTGAGCAGCGCATTGGCGATGCCACGACCGCGGTATTCCGGGTGCACGCCCAGATAATATGCAGAGCCGCGATGACCATCGTAACCGCCCATCACCGTACCAACGACTTCGCCGTTCACTTCGGCAACCAGGAACAGACTGACGTCGTGGTTCACCTTACGTTCAATGTCCATTTCCGGGTCATTCCACGGACGCAACAGATCGCAGCGCTCCCAAAGGGTGACCACCTCTTCGAAATCTTCCTGGCGAAAAACGCGTATCTCCATGGTATTAACCGCCTTTTCAGGTTTAAAAACAGTGATTATGGCGCGAACGCCGTCAATAGCCAATAACCGGCGAAAATCCCACTAAAATTTGGCATAATGTCACTCTGTCACGTATTGAAATGAAAAGTAAAACAATTCTCAACAAGGACTGTCGTAACGTGAAACGCGATACGATATAACACCAGGACCCCAATTTTTTACAATTCAGGCCGCATGAGCACATTCAAACCATTAAAAGCACTCACATCGCGTCGTCAGGTTCTCAAAGCGGGGCTGGCGGCCTTAACGTTAACGGGCATCGCTTCACAGGCGCAGGCAAAAGAAGAGACCGCGCTGAAAACCAGTAACGGACACAGCAAGCCAAAAGCGAAAAAAGCGGGCGGGAAGCGCATTGTCATGCTCGACCCGGGCCACGGTGGTATTGATACCGGCGCCATCGGTAAAAATGGCTCTAAAGAAAAACATGTCGTACTGGCGATTGCAAAAAATGTGCGATCGATTTTACGCAGCAACGGCATTGACGCCCGTCTGACGCGCTCTGGTGACACCTTTATCCCACTCTACGATCGCGTAGAGATTGCCCATAAGCACGGCGCGGATCTGTTTATGTCGATTCACGCTGACGGTTTTACTAATCCCTCTGCGGCCGGAGCGTCGGTGTTTGCGCTCTCTAACCGTGGTGCCAGTAGCGCCATGGCGAAATATCTCTCAGACCGCGAAAACCGCGCGGATGAAGTCGCCGGGAAAAAAGCCACTGACAAAGACCACCTGCTGCAACAGGTGCTGTTCGATTTAGTCCAGACCGACACCATTAAAAACAGCCTGACGCTCGGGTCGCACATTCTGAAAAAGATTAAGCCCGTCCACCGTCTGCACAGTAGTGGCACAGAACAAGCCGCATTTGTGGTGCTGAAATCACCGTCAATTCCGTCGGTGCTGGTCGAAACGTCCTTTATTACTAACCCGGACGAAGAGCGTCTGCTGGGCACCACGGCGTTTCGCCAGAAAATCGCCAACGCGATCGCCTCCGGGATCATCAGTTATTTCAACTGGTTCGATAACCAGAAAGCGCACTCCAGGAAACGTTAATGAAACCCAATGCTGAGCGGGTAAAAGAATTTCTGCTGCACCTGCAGGATGAGATTTGCCAGAAACTGGCTGCCGTTGACGGCGGTGAATTCCAGGAAGATAACTGGCAGCGAGAAGCCGGTGGCGGCGGGCGAAGCCGCGTGTTGCGTAACGGCAGCATCTTTGAACAGGCGGGCGTCAATTTTTCTCATGTTCACGGTGATGCCATGCCCGCTTCCGCCACGGCACATCGCCCTGAACTGGCTGGCCGTAGCTTTGAAGCGATGGGCGTTTCTCTGGTGGTGCATCCGCTTAACCCCTTTGTCCCGACCAGCCACGCTAACGTGCGCTTTTTCATTGCCGAAAAACCCGGTGCCGACCCGGTGTGGTGGTTTGGCGGTGGTTTCGACTTAACACCATTCTACGGGTTTGAAGAGGACGCCGTGCACTGGCATACCACCGCACGCGACCTGTGCCTGCCGTTTGGTGAAGACGTTTACCCGAAATACAAAAAGTGGTGCGATGACTACTTCTACATCAAGCATCGCGACGAGCAGCGCGGCATTGGCGGGTTGTTCTTTGACGATCTGAACACCCCTGATTTTGACACCGCGTTCCGCTTTATGCAGGCCGTCGGCCAGGGTTATACCGATGCCTATCTGCCGATTGTCGAACGCCGCAAAAACACCGACTACGGCGTGCGCGAGCGCGAGTTCCAGCTCTATCGCCGCGGGCGTTATGTGGAATTCAACCTGGTATGGGATCGCGGTACGCTGTTTGGCCTGCAAACGGGCGGACGCACGGAGTCGATTTTAATGTCGATGCCGCCGCTGGTGCGCTGGGAGTACAGCTTTGAGCCAAAAGAAGGCAGCCCGGAGGCCGCCTTGCGTGAGTTTATTCAGGTTCGGGACTGGGTTTAAACCCGCCCCTCTCCCCATGTACACTTTGTAGGTCGGGTAAGCGAACGCGCCACCCGACACCACAATTACAGAGGCTGCGTCTGCGCCTCAACCACGGCCAGCGCTACCATGTTCACGATACGACGCACGGACGCAATCGGTGTTAACACATGCACCGGTTTCGCCACGCCCATCAGTACCGGCCCTACGGTCACCCCTTCAGAGCTGGAAACGCGCAGCAGGTTGTAGCTGATTCGCGCCGCTTCCACGTTTGGCATAATCAGTACGTTTGCCGAGCCTTTCAGCGGGCTGTCCGGCATCCGCTCGTTACGGATGCTCTCCACCAGCGCCGCATCGCCGTGCATCTCACCGTCAATCATCAGCTCCGGCGCACGCTCGCGCACCAGCTCCAGTGTCTGACGCATTTTGCACGCCGCCGGGGATTTAGATGAACCGAAGTTGGAGTGCGACAGCAGCGCCACTTTTGGCTCAATGCCAAAGCGGCGTACGGTTTCAGCCGCCATCACGGTGATCTCCGCCAGCTGTTCCGGGGTTGGATCGTCGTTGACGTAGGTGTCGGCAATAAAGGTGTTACCGCTTGGCAGAAGCAGTGCGTTCATTGCCCCGGCGGTATGTACCCCTTCGCGATAACCGAAGATCTCCTGCACGACGCTGAAATGCTCGTGGTAATCACCGATAGTGCCGCAAATAAGCGCGTCGGCCTCACCGCGATGCACCATGATGGCCCCGATCACCGTCGTATTGCTGATAACCGCCCGCTGCGCCTGCTCCTGGGTGATGCCGCGGCGCTTCATGATGGCGTAGTACTCGTTCCAGTACTCTTTAAAGCGTGGATCGGATTCGTTGTTTACGATTTCAAAATCCACACCCGGCTTGATTTGCAGGCCCAGTTTCTGAATACGCATTTCGATAACGCTCGGGCGGCCAATCAGGATTGGCTTCGCCAGACCCAGTGAGATCAGCTCCTGCGTGGCGTGCAGCACGCGCGCCTCTTCCCCTTCAGCCAGCACCACGCGTTTCGCATCCGCACGTGCCTGAGAGAAGATCGGTTTCATGAACAGGTTGGTTTTGTAGACAAACTCAGTGAGTTTATCAACGTAAGCATCGAAATCCTTAATCGGACGCGTTGCCACACCGGAATCCATCGCCGCTTTCGCCACGGCAGGGGCGATTTTCACAATCAGGCGCGGGTCGAACGGTTTTGGAATGATGTAATCCGGGCCAAAGCTCAGATCCTGGTCGCCGTAAGCCGAAGCCACAACTTCGCTCTGTTCAGCATGAGCCAGCTCAGCAATGGCGTGAACGGCAGCCAGTTTCATCTCTTCGTTAATCGCCGTGGCACCCACATCCAGAGCGCCACGGAAGATGAACGGGAAGCACAGCACGTTATTCACCTGGTTCGGGTAGTCGGAGCGCCCGGTACAGATAATGGCATCTTCACGCACCGCTTTCGCCAGCGGCGGCAGAATTTCCGGTTCCGGGTTAGCCAGGGCCAGGATCATTGGCGCGCGCGCCATCTTCTGCACCATCTCCTGAGTCAGCACTTTCGGGCCAGAACAGCCAAGGAAGATATCCGCACCGTCAATCACATCATCCAGGGTGCGCTTGCCGTCGTCGTCCACCGCGTAGGCCGCTTTGGTTTCGGCCATGTTTGGCTCGCGGTCTTTGTAGATAACGCCTTTGGAGTCGCAGACCACAATGTTGTGCTTCTGCATCCCGAGCGCCACCAGCAGGTTCATACAGGCAATGGCTGCGGCGCCCGCACCGGACACCACCATGCGCACGTCAGAAAGATTTTTTTCTACCACCCGCAGGCCGTTCAGAATGGCCGCGGTGCTGATAATCGCCGTACCGTGCTGGTCATCGTGGAACACGGGAATGTTCATTCGTTCACGCAGTTTCTGCTCAATGTAGAAACATTCCGGCGCTTTGATGTCTTCCAGGTTGATACCGCCAAACGTTGGCTCAAGTGCCGCCACCACGTTGATGAATTTATCGGGGTCGAGCTCATCGACTTCGATATCGAACACGTCGATACCGGCGAATTTCTTGAACAGTACCCCTTTCCCTTCCATTACCGGCTTACCGGCCAGCGCGCCGATGTTACCTAAGCCCAGCACCGCCGTGCCGTTAGAGATAACCGCAACCAGGTTACCGCGCGCCGTGTATTTGTAGGCCGCCAGCGGATCTTTTTCGATTTCAAGGCATGGTGCGGCAACGCCTGGCGAATAGGCCAGCGCCAGATCGCGCTGGGTCGCCAGCGGCTTGGTAGGGGAAACCTGGATTTTGCCCGGAACAGGAAACTCATGAAAATCGAGGGCACTCTGTTTTAACTGATCGTCCATCTTATCGTTCCTTTCACGTATCGTTCATAAAGGGTGGCGTAATAACTCTCCTGATGCTCACCCAGGAATGCCGGCTAGTATCGCCAATGCAGGCGCGACAAACTTTGAAGGCTGCCAAACTCTCACCATCAGAAAGCAAAAATTGTTATCAATTTATAACGATCATGTTACCCGTCGCAGAAAGCAATGCCTCCCTCGTCTGCTATGCTTTTTTGTTAAGTACCTCTCGTATTTCGCAGAAGTGTGAACTAACGCACTCATCTAACTCTTTTATTCCAAAGGAGTAATTTTCAATGAACCAATTAGACGGCATCAAACAATTCACCACCGTCGTCGCCGACAGTGGTGATATTGAATCCATTCGCCATTATCAGCCTGAAGATGCGACCACCAACCCTTCACTGCTGCTGAAGGCAGCCGGGCTTGCGCATTACAGCCACCTGATCGATGACGCCATCGCCTACGGCAAGCAGCGCGGTAAAACCCAGGAGCAGCATGTTGCCGAAGCCAGCGATAAGCTGGCGGTGAACTTCGGCGTGGAGATCCTGAAAAGCGTCCCGGGCCGGGTTTCAACCGAGGTGGACGCGCGCCTCTCTTTTGACCAGCAAAAAAGTATCGCCAAGGCCCGCAGGCTGGTTGAGCTGTATCAGGAGCAAGGCATCGATAAATCACGCATTCTCATTAAGCTGGCCTCCACCTGGGAAGGCATTCGCGCGGCAGAAGTGCTGGAAAAAGAGGGGATCAACTGCAACCTGACGCTGCTCTTTTCCTTTGCTCAGGCGCGTGCCTGCGCTGAGGCCGGTGTATTTCTGGTCTCGCCGTTTGTCGGGCGTATCTATGACTGGTATCAGTCCAGACAGCCGCTGGATCCGTACATCGTTGAGGAAGATCCCGGCGTGAAGTCCGTGCGTAATATCTACGACTATTTTAAACAACACCGCTACGAAACCATTGTCATGGGCGCCAGTTTCCGCCGCACCGAGCAGATCCTCGCGCTGGCAGGCTGCGACCGCCTGACCATTTCACCGGCTCTGCTGAAAGAGCTTCAGGAAAAAGAAGAACCCGTCGTCCGTAAGCTGATACCGACGTCAACCCTGTTACCGAAACCAAAAGCAATGACGGAAGCGGAGTTCCGCTGGGAGCACAATCAGGACGCAATGGCCGTCGACAAGCTGGCGGAAGGCATCCGTCTGTTTGCCGTTGACCAGCGCAAACTTGAAGATCTGCTCGCCGCCAAACTTTAACCTTGCCATGGAGTGAATTATGTCCCGTAAAGAGCTCGCCAATGCCATTCGCGCCCTCAGCATGGATGCCGTGCAAAAAGCCAATTCCGGCCACCCTGGCGCCCCCATGGGCATGGCAGATATTGCCGAAGTGTTGTGGAATGACTTTCTGAAACACAACCCCAATGACCCTACCTGGGCCGACAGAGACCGCTTTATTCTCTCCAACGGCCACGCGTCGATGCTGCTCTACAGCCTGCTGCATTTGTCCGGCTACAACCTGCCACTCGAGGAGCTGAAAAACTTCCGCCAGCTGCACTCAAAAACGCCAGGCCACCCGGAGCTCGGCTATACGCCAGGCGTAGAAACCACCACCGGCCCGCTCGGCCAGGGGTTAGCGAATGCCGTGGGACTGGCGATTGCGGAACGCACGCTGGGCGCGCAGTTTAATCAGCCAGGGCATGACATTGTCGATCACTACACCTATGTGTTTATGGGCGACGGCTGTCTGATGGAGGGCATCTCGCATGAAGCCTGTTCGCTGGCGGGCACGCTGGGTCTCGGCAAGCTGATCGGCTTTTACGATCACAACGGCATTTCTATCGACGGCGAGACCGAAGGCTGGTTTACCGACGACACGGCAAAACGCTTCGAGGCATACCACTGGCATGTGGTGCATGAAATTGACGGCCACGATCCGGAGGCGGTGAAAAAAGCGATCCTCGAAGCCCAGAGCGTGAAGGATAAACCGTCGCTGATTATCTGCCGCACGATCATTGGTTTCGGCTCCCCAAATAAAGCCGGGAAAGAAGAGGCGCACGGTGCCGCGCTGGGCGAAGAGGAAGTGGCGCTCACCCGGAAAAAACTGGGCTGGAAATACCCGGCATTCGAAATCCCAAAAGAGATCTACCACGCCTGGGATGCCCGTGAGGCCGGGGAAAAAGAACAGCACGCCTGGAACGACAAATTTGCCGCCTATAATCAGGCGCACCCGGACCTGGCTCGCGAGTTTTCCCGCCGCATGAGTGGCGGATTACCGGACGACTGGGAAGCCAAAACCCAGGCATTAATCGAAAATCTGCAAGCCAACCCGGCTAAAATTGCCACCCGTAAAGCATCACAAAACACCCTCAACGCCATTGGCCCCATTCTGCCTGAACTGCTTGGCGGCTCTGCGGATCTGGCGCCCAGCAACCTGACAATCTGGTCGGGCTCTAAATCGCTGAAAGAAGATATCTCCGGGAATTACATTCACTACGGCGTGCGTGAGTTTGGAATGACGGCGATTGCCAACGGCATCGCCCATCACGGCGGATTTGTGCCCTACACCGCCACCTTCCTGATGTTTGTGGAGTATGCCCGCAATGCGGCGCGTATGGCGGCGCTGATGAAGGCACGGCAGATCATGGTCTACACCCATGATTCCATCGGTCTTGGCGAAGACGGGCCAACGCACCAGGCGGTTGAACAACTGGCCAGCCTGCGCCTGACGCCAAACTTCAGCACCTGGCGTCCGTGCGATCAGGTTGAAGCAGCGGTGGGCTGGAAGCTGGCCGTGGAGCGCCACAACGGACCAACGGCGCTGATTTTGTCGCGGCAGAATCTGGCGCAAATTGAGCGCACGCCGGAGCAGGTGAAAAACATCGCGCGCGGCGGGTACATTTTGAAAGACAGCGGCGGCAAGCCCGATGTTATTCTGATTGCGACAGGCTCAGAAATTGAAATCACGGTTAAAGCCGCAGAGAAACTGACCGCCGAAGGACATGCGGTGCGCGTGGTTTCCCTGCCCTCAACGGATATTTTTGATGCCCAGGATGAGGCATATCGCGAATCGGTTCTGCCATCGAATGTGGCCGCCCGCGTGGCTGTCGAAGCCGGGATCGCCGACTACTGGTACAAATATGTCGGGCTGAAAGGGGCAATTGTCGGGATGCACGGCTATGGCGAATCGGCCCCGGCCGACAAACTGTTCCCCTATTTCGGCTTTACCGTTGAGAACGTGGTGGAGAAAGCGTTGAGCATTATTTAATACTCAAGCTATACAGGCCGGGTAAGGCGTAGCTGCCGCCCGGCTTTTTTTCACACCACTCTTACCCCTGCCGGCATCACCCGCTCCGGCGTTAACAACACGCTCTCGCTGGCGTCATCGGTTTCTGCGCACAGTAACATGCACTCGGACGTTTCACCGCGCATTTTGGCTTTCGCCAGGTTGCACAGCACCACCACCGTTTTCCCCATCAGCTCTTCTTCGCTGTAATACGGCACCAGACTGGTGACGGTTTGCAGCGTTTTACCGCCCACCTCAATCTGCGCGATGTAGAGTTTATCGGCGTTGGCATGGCGTTTAACGTCAACAATGGTCCCGACGCGGATCTCAAGCTTTGCAAAATCATCGTATGCTACCGTTTCCATATTTTCTCCTTGGTAAAATTTTACTAAATACTAGCACGGTATTTACGATCAACAACAGGCGGGATATTTACTAAAAACGGATGCATGTGCGAACGCATCCTTTACAATGGGCACATTACGTGGGGAATAAGGAAAAACATGGCAACGCTCAAAGATATTGCAACAGAAGCGGGTGTCTCGCTGGCGACGGTATCCCGGGTATTAAACGACGACCCAACGCTCAATGTAAAAGAAGAGACAAAACACCGTATTCTGGAGATTGCCGAAAAGCTGGAATACAAAAGCAGCACCTCCCGCAAGATGCAGTCAGGTGCCGTGGGTCAGCAGCATATTCTGGCGCTTTACAGCTATCTGCAAGAGCTGGAAATCAACGATCCATACTACCTTGCTATTCGCCACGGCATCGAAACTCAGTGTGAAAAGCTCGGCGTTGAGCTGACCAATTGCTACGCCAATGCCACGCTGCCAGAGACGAAAAAACTCACCGGCGTGCTGATTGTCGGTAAACCCTCCCCCGCCGTGCGCCGCGCCGCCACCGCGCTGAGCGACAACATCTGCTTTATTGATTTTCACGAACCGGGCAGCGAGTACGATGCGGTTGATATCGATCTTTCGCGCATCAGCAAGCAAATTGTCGACTTCTTTATCCAGCAAGACGTTGACCGCATTGGGTTTATTGGCGGCGAAGATGAGCCTGGCAAAGCCGATATCCGTGAAGCGGCGTTCGTGGAATACGGGCGTCTGAAAGGCGTGGTGTCTGAAGACGATATCTGGCGCGGCGGTTTTTCCAGTTCATCCGGCTATGAACTGGCGAAAAAAATGCTCTCTCAGGAAAGCTGGCCTTCTGCGCTGTTTGTAGCGTCTGACTCCATTGCCATTGGGGTTTTGCGCGCCATTCATGAGAAAGGGCTGGCCATCCCGCAGGATATCTCGCTGATTAGCGTGAACGATATCCCGACCGCCCGCTTCACTTTCCCGCCGCTTTCCACCGTGCGTATTCATTCCGAAATGATGGGCAGCCAGGGCGTAAACCTGCTACTGGAAAAATCCCGTGATGGCCGCGCCCTGCCGCTTCAGGTCTTTGTTCCGAGCGTGCTCAAACTGCGCGGCACCACACGCTAATTCCCCGCTTTTCGTCCTGCCCCACACGCTGCCGGGTTCGCCCGGCAGAGATTTATTTCGTGATCGAGTTAAAGCAAATAGGTTTTACTGATTTTATTTAGTAAAACTTTTACTAAAATACTCAGCAATGATGTTTTGCCCCACAGGGAGATAACATGAATCGCTGGGAAAATATTCAACTCACGCATGAGAACCGGCTTGCGCCGCGTGCGTACTTCTTTTCGTATAACGATGTTGCGCAGGCACGCACCTTTGCCCGTGAAGCCAGCAACCATTTCTTATCCTTAAGCGGCCAGTGGAATTTTCGCTTCTTCACCAACCCGCTGCTGGTACCTGAAAACTTTACCTGTGAATATATGGCCGACTGGGGCGCGATCGCCGTACCAGCCATGTGGCAGATGGAAGGCCACGGCCAGCTGCAATATACCGATGAAGGTTTCCCCTTCCCGGTTGATGTGCCCTGGGTGCCCACCGATAACCCGACCGGCGCGTATCAGCGCTTTTTCACCCTGTCTGACGGCTGGCAGGACAAACAGACCCTGATTAAATTCGACGGCGTAGAAACCTATTTTGAGGTTTACGTTAACGGCCGCTATATCGGCTTTAGCAAAGGCAGCCGGCTGACCGCCGAGTTCGACATCAGCAATGCGGTGGTGACCGGGCAAAACCTGCTGTGCGTGCGCGTTATGCAGTGGGCAGACTCAACCTACATTGAAGATCAGGATATGTGGTGGACGGCGGGCATTTTCCGCGATGTCTATCTGGTCGGCAAAAATCCGGCGCACGTGCAGGACTTCACGGTCAAAACCACATTTGATGATAACTACCAGGACGCAACCCTCTCCTGCCAGCTTGCGCTGGAAAACCTCGCCACGCAGCCGGTTAATGTGTCGCTGGAATATGCCCTCTATGACGGTGACCTGGCCTTGCACCAGGGCACAACCCACAGCCTTACGCTCTCCCGCACAGCGGAAACGGGGTTTAGCATCGCGGTTAAGCAACCACAGCAGTGGTCAGCGGAATCACCCTACCTGTATCACCTGGTGATCACACTGAAAGATGAGCAGGGGCAAACGCTGGAAGTGATCCCTCAGCGCATCGGTTTTCGTGATATCTCCGTGCGAAATGGCCTGTTTTACGTCAACAACCACTACCTGAAGCTACACGGCGTCAACCGCCACGACAACGATCACCAGAAAGGCCGCGCGGTGGGGATGGATCGTGTCGAGCGCGATATCGTCCTGATGAAGCAGCACAACATCAACTCGGTGCGAACCGCCCACTACCCGAACGATCCGCGCTTCTATGAGCTGTGCGATATCTATGGCCTGTTTGTGATGGCAGAAACGGATGTTGAATCCCACGGTTTTGCCAACGTAGGTGATTTGAGCCGCATCACGGACGATCCGGTGTGGGAGCCTGTTTACGTCGAGCGCATCGTGCGCCACATCCACGCCCAGAAAAACCACCCGTCCATTATCATCTGGTCGCTCGGCAACGAGTCCGGCTATGGCTGTAATATCCGCGCGATGGCGCGTGCAGCAAAAGCGCTGGACGACACCCGCCTGCTTCACTACGAGGAAGATCGCGATGCCGAAGTGGTGGATATTATTTCCACCATGTATACCCGCGTGCCGCTGATGAATCTGTTTGGCGAATTCCCGCACCCAAAACCCCGCATCATCTGCGAATACGCACATGCAATGGGTAACGGCCCTGGCGGGTTGACCGAATACCAGACCGTGTTCGATCGCCACGATTGTATCCAGGGGCACTATGTCTGGGAGTGGTGCGACCACGGTATTCAGGCAACCGATGCCAGCGGCAGGACGTTCTACGCCTACGGTGGCGACTTCGGCGATTACCCGAACAACTACAATTTCTGCCTCGACGGGCTTATCTATTCAGATCAAACCCCGGGGCCGGGCCTGCGTGAGTACAAACAGGTTATCGCGCCAGTGAAACTGGCCTGGCACAACGGCGCGCTGCGGGTTGAAAACAAACTGTGGTTCACCAACCTGGATGACTACAGCCTGCATCTCGAGGTGCGCGCAGAGGGAGAAACGCTGCACAGCCAGCAGCTGAGCCTGGCCGGGATTGCCCCGAACAGCACGCACATCCTGGCCGTTGCGTTGCCGGAGCTGGATGAACGGGAAGCTTTTCTCACCGCTCTCGTTCGCAAGAACAGCCGCACGCTGTACAGCGAGGCCGGGCATGAAATCGCTACCTACCAGTTCCCGCTAAAAGCGCGTACCGCCAGCGCAATGCCATTTATCGATCGCAACGCCACCCCGCTGAAGCTTGAAGAGGATCGTCTGAGCTGCACAGTTACCGGTCATAACTTCCGCGTGAGCTTCTCAAAACTGACCGGAAAGCTCAGCGCCTGGCAGGTTAACGGGGAAGAGAAACTGACCCGCGAACCGAAGATTAACTTCTTCAAGCCGATGATTGATAACCACAAACAAGAGTACGAAGGACTGTGGCAGCCCAATCATCTGCACATCTTACAGGAGCATCTTCGCGGCTTTGAAGTAGACGCCTGCGACAGCGAAGTGGTGATCACCACCCGTACGTTGATTGCACCACCGGTATTCGATTTTGGGATGCGCTGCACCTACCGCTGGCGGGTGGCGGCAGACGGGCAGATTAACGTCGAGCTGAGCGGCGAGCGCTACGGTGACTACCCGCACATCATTCCGTGCATCGGCGTCACCCTCGGTATCAACGGAGCGTTCGACCAGGTGACCTGGTATGGCCGTGGCCCGGGCGAAAACTACCCGGACAGCCAGCAGGCCAGCACCATCGATCTGTGGCACGCCACGGTGGATGAGATGTTTGAAAATTATCCCTTCCCGCAGAACAACGGCAACCGTCAGCAGGTGCGCTGGGCATCCCTGGCGAACCGTCAGGGCAGCGGCGTGCTGGTCGTTCCCGAGCAGCCGATTCACTTCAGCGCATGGCACTACACCCCGGAGAACATTCACGCGGCACAACACTGCAATGAACTGCAACGCAGCGATGACATCACCCTGAATCTTGACCACCAGCTGTTGGGGTTAGGTTCAAATTCCTGGGGCAGCGAAGTGCTGGACTCCTGGCGCGTCTGGTTCAGGCCGTTTAGCTACGGATTTACCCTGCTGCCGCTGGCGGGCGGGCAAACCACTTCACGCTTACTGGCGCAGCATCAGTTTGGCGCAGGTTTCTTTTCGACGAATTCGCACAACGAGGCAGACCAATGATCGTTCTCGATAGCCTGGAACAGTTTCAGCAGCTTTATCGCGCAGGCCGCAAATGGCAACGCTGCGTGGAGGCCATTAATAACATCGACAACATCCCGGCAGGCGTTGCCCACTCGATTGGGGATTCGCTGGCCTACCGTGTGACCCGCGATACCACCACGGACGCATTGTTCGTGAGGCATCGTCGCTATTTCGAGGTGCATTACTACCTGCAAGGGAGACAAAAGATTGAGTATGCTCCCCGGCAAGAGCTCCAGCCCGTTGAATGCTATCGCGACGACACTGACCGCGAGTACCTGAAGGGTGTCGGCAAGACCCAACAGGTGCACGAAGGACAACTCGTCATCTGTGAAAACCATGAAGCCTACCGCTTCATCAGTGAAGAGCCGGTAAAAAAAGTGGTCCTCAATGTGACCATTGAAGACGGTTACTTCCATAACAAATAAAAAACACGAGCGGTGCCAACGCAGCACCGCTATCCTCCTCGTACCCGGAGAAACGTTATGTCTGAAACAACCAAGCGTAATACCATCGGCAAATTCGGCCTGCTGTCGCTGACGTTTGCCGCCGTTTTTAGTTTTAACAACGTTATCAACAACAATATCGAACTGGGGCTCGCTTCGGCCCCGATGTTCTTTTTAGCGACCCTGTTCTACTTCATTCCGTTTTGTTTAATCATCGCGGAATTTGTGTCGCTGAATAAAAACTCCGAAGCTGGGGTTTATGCCTGGGTGAAAAGTTCGCTTGGCGGACGCTGGGCATTTATCACCGCCTATACCTACTGGTTTGTTAACCTGTTCTTTTTCACCTCATTATTACCGCGTGTTATCGCTTACGCCTCTTACGCTTTTCTGGGATATGAGTACATTCTTACGCCGTTTGCCACCACGGTACTGAGCATGGTGCTCTTCGCCTTCTCAACCTGGGTGTCCACCAACGGGGCGAAAATGCTGGGGCCCATTACCTCTGTGACCTCCACGCTGATGTTGCTGCTGACCCTCTCCTATATCCTGCTGGCCGGTGCGGCGCTGATGGGCGGCGTGCAACCTGCCGACCCGATTACCGTCGATGCGATGATCCCGCATTTCAACTGGGCATTCCTCGGCATTACCACCTGGATATTTATGGCCGCCGGTGGCGCTGAGTCCGTTGCGGTATACGTTAACGACGTGAAGGGCGGCTCAAAATCTTTCGTTAAGGTCATCATCCTGGCGGGGATCTTTATCGGCGTGCTGTACTCCATCTCTTCGGTACTGATTAACGTCTTTATCAGCAGCAAGGAGCTGAAATTTACCGGTGGTTCAGTGCAGGTGTTTCACGGTCTGGCGGTGTGGTTTGGTCTGCCAGAAGTGCTGATGAACCGTTTTGTGGGCCTGGTCTCTTTTACCGCAATGTTTGGCTCGCTGCTGATGTGGACGGCAACGCCGGTTAAAATCTTCTTCTCTGAAATCCCAACCGGTATTTTTGGCCCGAAAACCGTCGCCCTGAACCAGAATGGCGTACCGGCTCGCGCGGCCTGGATACAGTTTCTGATTGTCATCCCGCTGATGATTATCCCGACTATGGGCTCGAACACCGCGCAGGATCTGATGAACACCGTCATTAATATGACCGCCGCGGCTTCTATGCTGCCACCGCTGTTCATCATGCTGGCGTATCTGAACCTGCGGCGTAAGCTCGATCATCTGCCGCGCGATTTCAAAATGGGCTCACGCACCACGGGCATGGTGGTGGTATCGATGCTGATTGTTATTTTCGCCATCGGCTTCGTCGCCTCAACCTTCCCGACCGGCGGCAATATTCTGACGATTATTTTCTATAACGTCGGCGGTATTGTTTTATTCCTCGGCTTTGCCTGGTGGAAATACAGCAAATACGTAAAGGGATTATCAAAAGAACAACAAGAAGTTGAAGCATCTCCCGCATCAAATATTACCTGATGCAGCAGGCAGGGTTTTTATTTCTTTGGGATGAGTTTATGAAAATTAAAGCAAATTATGCTGGGGCACTCGCTGCCCTCTCTTTCTGCTGCCCGTCATTTGCCGCAGAGGACGCGCGACCGGCAGAGCACGATGACACCAAAACGCCGCAGATAAGTTCTCCGTCATACCGCTTTTATGGCGAACTGGGTGTCGGCGGATATATGGATCTGGAAGGTAAGGAAAAACACAAATACAGTGACGGGACCTATATTGAGGGCGGTCTGGAAATAAAACAGGGCAACTGGTTTGGGCTGATTTACGGCGAAGGCTGGACGGTACAGGCCGACAGCCAGGGCAATGCCTGGGTCCCCGATCACAGCTGGGGCGGTTTTGAAGGCGGGCTTAACCGTTTATACGGCGGTTATAAAACCAATAACGATACCGAAATCATGCTCAGCGTGCGACAAGACTCCTCGCTTGATGACCTGCAATGGTGGGGCGATTTCACGCCGGACATGGGATATGTGATCCCCAATACCCGCGACATCATGTACGCCCTCAAGGTGCAGAATCGTTCGGGTAACCTGCGTTACAGCGTGACCGCCACGCCTGCGGGGCACCATGACGAAAGCAAGGCCTGGCTGCATTTTGGCAAATACGATCGCTATGACGATAAATACACCTACCCGGCAATGGCGAACGGCTATATCCAGTATGACATCGTCAAGGACGTCACCTGGATGAACGGACTGGAACTCACCGACGGTACAGGTCAGCTCTTTCTGACCGGGATTCTGTCCCCTAACCTGGCTGCTCGCGCCTGGCACCATACCGGACGCGCCAGCGGCAAGGACACCTCCGGTACGGAATCGGGGTACATGGTCAGCGCCATGGTAGAGGCGCTTAAGGGGGTCTATCTCTCCACCGCCTACAGCTACGCACGGCATCGCCCGGACAATGCTGCCGACGAAACCACCTCGTTTATGCAGTTTGGTATCTGGTACGAATACGGCGGGGGGCGCTTCGCCACCGCTGCCGATAGCCGCTTCTATATGAAAAATGCCTCTGGTGATCCGAGAGACCGGATCTTCCTGATGCAATATTTCTACTGGTAAAAAGGGAACCGCCGCCAATGAAAATATCGACCTGTCTGACCCCGCTGGCCTGCGCGCTCGCGTTGAGTTTCTCCGCGCACGCCGCCACGGCCGACGCGTTTAAAAATGTCATAAACCGAACCGGCGCGCCGGCATACATGCACGATTTCGATGATGACGACCACCAGCGTTTTAACCCCTTTTTCGATTTGGGTGCCTGGCATGGTCATCTGTTGCCGGACGGGCCGCAGACCCAGGGAGGATTTCCCGGCGTAGCGCTGCTCACCGAAGAGTACATCAACTTTATGGCGACCAATTTTGACCGCCTGAGCGTCTGGCAAAACGGCAAAAAAGTGGACTTTACGCTTGAGGCTTACAGCCTTCCCGGCGCGCTGGTGCAAAAACTGACCGCCAAAGATGTGCAGATTGAGATGACGCTGCGCTTTGCTTCTTCGCGTACCTCGCTACTGGAAACCCGAATCACCAGCAGCACCCCGCTCGACCTGGTGTGGGACGGCGAACTGTTGGAAAAGCTGGAAGCCAAAAGTGGCAAGCCGCTCTCAGATAAAACCATCGACGGCGCGTTCCCGGATTATCATCGCCAGATTGTGCCGACCCGCGATGGGCTAAAAGTCACCTTCGGCAAAGTGCGTTCCACCTGGGATCTGCTCACCTCCGGCAGTTCGGAATATCAGATCCATAAATCGATAGCCACGCAGACCAGCGTGGACGGTCACCGCTTTATCAGCAAGGCGCACATTTCCGGCAGCACCACGCTCTACACCACCTACTCCCATCTGCTGAATGCCGATGAAGTGCAACGCGAACAGCCGCAAATTCGCGACATTCTGGCGCGCCCCGCCGTCTTTATGAGCGCCTCCAAAACGCGCTGGGAAACATATCTGCAAAAGGGGTTAAGCAATCCGAACGCTACGCCAGAGCAGACTCGCGTGGCGGTCAAAACTATTGAAACTCTCAATGGCAACTGGCGCTCACCGGGCGGCGCAGTGCGCTACAACACGGTCACGCCGTCCGTGACCGGGCGCTGGTTCTCAGGCAACCAGACCTGGCCGTGGGATACCTGGAAGCAGGCCTTTGCCATGTCGCACTTCAACCCGGATATCGCCAAAGAGAACATTCGCGCGGTCTTCTCCTGGCAAATCAAACCGGACGATCCGGTGCGCCCGCAGGACGCCGGTTTTGTGCCCGATCTCATTGCCTGGAACCTGAGCCCGGAACGCGGCGGCGATGGCGGCAACTGGAACGAACGCAATACCAAACCGAGCCTGGCGGCATGGTCGGTGATGGAGGTTTATAACGTCACACACGATAAAGCCTGGCTTGCCGAAATGTACCCAAAACTGACGGCGTATCATGACTGGTGGCTGCGTAACCGGGATCATAACGGCAACGGCGTGCCGGAATATGGCGCAACCCGGGACAAAGCCCATAACACCCCTGGCGGTGAGATACTGTTTATGGTCAAAAAAGGCCAGAAAGAAGAGTCGCTTTCAGGCCTCGATAAGTACGAAAAGGTGGTCAGCAGCGGCCATTACGACAGTCTTGAAATTCCGGCACAGGTGGCCGCGTCCTGGGAATCCGGGCGCGATGACGCCGCCGTATTCGGCTTCATTGATAAAGAACAGCTGGATGCGTATGTGAAAAACGGCGGGAAACGCAGCGACTGGACGGTGAAATTCGCAGAGAACCGCAGTAAAGAAGGGACTCTGCTGGGCTATTCACTGTTGCAGGAGTCTGTCGATCAGGCGAGCTATATGTACAGCGACAATCACTATCTGGCGCAAATGGCGACTGTGCTGGGCAAAACCCAGGACGCAACCCACTACCGCCAGCTGGCAGATAAGCTCGCGAACTATATCAATACCTGCATGTTCGACGCCGCCAGCGGCTTTTACTATGACATTCGTATCGAAGACAAACCGCTGGCAAACGGCTGTGCGGGGAAACCTATCGTCGAGCGTGGTAAAGGGCCGGAAGGCTGGTCACCGCTGTTTAACGGCGCAGCCACGCAGCAACAGGCGGATGCCGTGGTGAAAGTGATGCTGGATGAAAAGGAGTTCAACACTTACGTGCCGCTCGGGACTGCCGCGCTGACAAACCCGGCGTTCGGCCCGGATATTTACTGGCGTGGCCGCGTCTGGGTAGATCAGTTCTGGTTTGGCTTAAAAGGGATGGAGCGCTACGGTTATCGCCAGCAGGCGCAGCATCTGGCACAGGCGTTCTTTAATCATGCAAAAGGGCTCACGTCCGACGGCCCGATTCAGGAAAACTACAATCCGCTGACCGGAGCGCAGCAAGGCGCACCTAACTTCTCGTGGAGCGCGGCGCATCTGTACATGCTGTATAACGACTTTTTCCGTAAAGATTAACGCGTGATCCAGAGCGTGGGCCAGGCGTCTGGCCCATGCCAGTTATCGCAGCTTGGCTCTTCTGCATACCGTACCAGGCGAAAACGCTGGCCGTCAAAGCGCCAGCGGGTCTGAATGCCGCAATCTGCAATCCCCCGCCCTAACGCCAGCGTGCTCAGCTCACGGGTTTTCTCGTCAAAGCTGGCGTTCATCAGCTCCATTTCACTGCTGTCGCTCGAGGGCGTAAACGGCAGTCGCAGCCTGACGCTTCTGGCAGCAAAGGGCTTTTTACGTGACACCAGCCAGGCGAGGTCGACGGTGTTATAGGCCCCGGCTTCGCAGCTGATCATCAACAATGCTTTGTCATCGGTTAACGCCGTTACCCGCACTTCCCGGCGATTAGGATCAAGCGAGCACTGGCTGTTGTTCATCCGCCAGGTGCCATAATCCAGCAGATCGTTGAGTTCATCATGGGAAAGCGGTGTCGGGGTAGGGTTCACGACCGCCACCTCTTTCAGGGCGGGCGCAGGCGGCACGCTTAACGGCGGCTCACCGCCTTTTTTAATCCACGCGGTTTCACTGCCCACGCGCTTTTGCTGGGCATCAATAAACAGCAGCGCGGCCTTCAGCCCGTCCAGAGAGATAATCTGTATTCCCCCTTTCAGGGTCAGCGCTTTGCCTTCCTGAATGCTTTTCAAAAAGGCGGTGATGGTTGTGGCATCATCCGTCATTAAATGCCACGCAGTCACCTGCCAGTGCAGTGGTTCCAGCTTTAACGGGGCATTATCCAGCAGAAGGCGCGGCGCGATGTCAGGCTCTTTAACCGACGGGGAATCAAGCCCTCCCAGGTCGATACGCAGCGTGGCGTCTGTTTTCGCACCGGCACTGCGGCTGAGCGTCATCACCAGGCCATGATGTTCACCGGTATTGCGTGCAACGCAGAAGTTTTGGTTGTTACAGGTCACCTGCCAGTCAGAAAAAGACTGCTGTGCAGGCGCAGCCCACACCAGAGGCGTGCGTAGCACGCAACATAACGAGAGAATAAAAACGCAGTAGCGCATGGATGGCACAATCCCGGAAACAAAAACGCAAATCTGGGCAGTATCTTCGTGTTACAACCTGGCGGGCTCAATCGGATTTATCGGATAGATTTATCTGAAACTCATCAGACTACCGTTCGAAAGCACCGCTCATTAACCCGGTTGTTTGCAAATACTGCAATAAGATCACCGCTTTACCGTCCTTGATCTCCCCTGAGCGCAGCATTGTTAATGCCTGAGAAAAAGGGATTTCCAGTACTTCGATATCTTCGTCATCCACACCGCCGCCCCGGTGAGTGCGCTGCGCATCGCTGTATTCCGCAATAAAGAAGTGCACTAATTCCGTTACGCCGCCTGGCGACATAAATAACTCAAAGACTTTTTTCACTTCGCCCACTTCAAAGCCCGTCTCTTCAATGGCCTCTTTGCGGATACAGACTTCCGGCTCGTCGTCATCAAGCAGACCAGCACAGGTTTCAATGAGCCGTCCGTCCGGGTTGCCGTTTACCCATGTCGCAACACGGAACTGGCGAATCAACACTACGCTCTGTTTTTCACGGTTATACAGCAGGATGGTCGCCCCGTTACCGCGATCGTAGACCTCACGCTTGTGACGGATCACCTCACCGTTTTTACGTGTTAAATCATAGGTGATGTTACGCAGGACAAAGTAATTTTCAGAAAGGATTTTGTCTTTGATAACGTCTATTTTCAGGGTCATACGGGCTCCACGGCGCAAGGAATGTGCTTATACTACGCCGCGAAACCCGCTTTGTCGCCCGCCTGATTTAGTGCGTTTTGGGCGCGCGAATCCCAAGCCAGTCCATCATGCCCTGCGCCGCATGGCGCCCTTCCGCCATCGCGGTAACCACCAGATCCGCACCGCGCACCGCATCGCCGCCAGCGAAAATTTGCGGGTTGGTTGTCTGGTAGCGATAAGGACTGTCAACAGAAGCCACAATCCGCCCCCAGTCGTCGGTGTTAACCCCCTGGGCCTGTAACCACGGCATGGCGTGCGGGTTAAAGCCAAACGCCATAATGACCGCATCCGCGGGCATTACGAACTCACTACCCGCCACCGGAACCGGCCGACGACGCCCCTGAGCATCAGGCTCGCCCAGTTCAGTACGCAGCATTCGGATCCCGTTCACTTGTCCGTTCTTCGCCAGCGTCAGCTCAACCGGTTGCACGTTAAATTCAAACTCTGCGCCCTCTTCCTTCGCGTTTTTCACCTCTTTTTTCGAGCCAGGCATATTGGCCTCATCGCGGCGGTACGCGCAGGTCACTTTCGCCGCACCATGACGTAATGCAGTACGCACGCAGTCCATCGCCGTATCGCCCCCGCCAAGCACCACCACGTTCAGCCCCTGTGTGTTGATGTACGGTTCGGCGGCTGTCGGCTCAAGCCCCATCACCTGGCGCGTGTTGGCCACTAAAAACGGCAGCGCATCGTACACACCAGGCGCATCCTCATGCGGGATCCCCGCTTTCATCGAACGATAGGTGCCAACGCCGATAAACAGGGCATCGTAGTCACTCAGCAACTGAGCCATCGACACGTCTTTGCCCACCTCGCAGTTCAGCTCGAAGTGGATCCCCATGGCGGTAAAGATCTCCCGACGGCGTGCCAGCAGTGATTTGTCCAGCTTGAAGGCCGGGATGCCGAAGGTCAGTAATCCGCCGATTTCCGGGTGTCGGTCATACACGGTGACGTTCACCCCATGGCGCACCAGCACGTCTGCACAGGCAAGCCCGGCGGGGCCCGCGCCAATAATGGCAATGCGTTTATCTACCGGAACGACCCCAGTCATGTCCGGAGTCCAGCCCATGGCCAGCGCCTGATCGGAGATATAGCGTTCGATATTGCCAATCGTCACCGCCCCGGATCCATCCCGCACGGTGCAGGCGCCTTCACATAATCGGTCCTGCGGGCAGACGCGGCCGGTGATTTCAGGTAAACAGTTGGTCTGATGAGAAAGCGCCACCGCACCAGCGATGTCCCCCTCTTTCACGCGCTCAATCCACTGAGGGATATGGTTATGCAGCGGGCATGTCCATTCGCAGATACTGTGTTCGCCGCATTTCAGGCAGCGTGAGGCCTCACGATGCGCCTGCTCTGCCCGGAATGGCAGGTAGATCTCATTAAAATGGCAGGCGCGCGCTTCAGGGCTGAGCTTGTCCGGCTCGCCGCGGGGTGGCAGGGCCTGCATCTGTTGCATTTTTGTTGGTGGCGTTTGGCGCTGTGCCGCCTCGCTATGCCAGGGCTGTGCTTCGAGCCTTGCGGTGCGCAGGCGGCGTGATTTCGCCAGATTATCCAGTACCCCGGGCGTGGCGAGCGTCAGAACATCCGCCGGGCAATTTTCGATGCAGGCCGGGCCTTGCGGGCGCTGTACACAGAGGTCGCACTTGTGGGCCGTGGCCTTCACGCTACCGTTGTTCAGCGGCGTAACGATGATTTCCATCGTGCCAAACGGGCAGGCCACCACGCAGGCTTTGCAACCAATGCATTTTTGTTGATTCACCTGTACGCTGTCATGGTTTTTGCTGATCGCACCGTTAGGGCAGCTCTGCGCGCAGGGCGCATTCTCACAATGATGGCAGGTGATGGGGCTTGTTCTGGCACCGGAGCGGAGTACCGTAATGCGGGGATGAAAATGGCGCTCGCTCAGGACATGTTGCTCGCCGTTGTGCGCCATGACACAGGCGACTTCGCAAGCACGACATCCGATACATTGCTGGCTGTTGGCCATAATAAAACGATTCATAACTACACCTGTTTTGGCTTCAATAACCTTATTCTTTATATGAATATTGTATTTACCGAGTGCGGTGTTATCAGGCAATGTTCAAATGCCCAGGAAGCCAAACTATTTACAGTGAACCTGTGGCAGATCAATTTATTTCATTCGGGATGAAATTGCGTTTCATCTGATTACCTTTATTTTCAGGAAGCTGTTTTGTGACCGTTAAACGACCTGTTTCCAGAAGCCTGGCTCGGGCTTTTTTTTCGATAGTGTTGTTGTCCGTTTTCACCAGCGCCATCGCGCTGCTGACGCTTGCCAGCAGTCAGCGTGACGCCGAGGCCATTAACATTGCGGGCTCACTGCGAATGCAGAGCTATCGCCTGGGCTACGAAATGCAGCGGGCAAGCCCGGAGCTGCAAAAACACCGTCAGTCCTGGCAACAAACGCTGAGTGCGCCCGCGCTGCAAAAGCTCGACCGCTGGTACGTGCCGGACAACGTTAAACAACGCTACCAACAGTTGCATCTTGCCTGGCAAGAGATGGACCGGCAGATAGCAAACGGGGACACCGCCTGGTATCAGACGCATATTCAGGACTTTGTCGGCCGTATCGACGCCTTTGTGCTGGCGCTTCAGCACTATACGGAACACAAGATCCAGCTGGTTATCCTGATTTCGCTTGCCGGTGGGCTGGGTATTTTACTGCTCGCCCTCATTACCCTGCGGGGCATCCGCCGTCAGGTTGTGGCACCGCTGAACCATCTGGTTGAGGCGAGTGAACGTATTGAACAGGGCGATTTCAGTACCCCTGTCTCTAATACCCACCTGCCTAATGAGCTGGGCCAATTATCCCGCGCGTTCAACCATATGTCGGCAGAGCTGCACTCGCTGTATCGTTCTCTGGAACACTCGGTTGCGGAAAAAACCCAACATCTTAATGAAGCCCACCAGCAGCTCGAAATGTTATTTAAGTGTTCACAGGCACTGAATACCGGCCAGATAGACAGCCACTGCTTCCGCCATATTTTGCAGATTGTGCATGAGTACACGCAGATGAGTTATCTGGAGCTGCGCACCAGCGACGACTGGCAGCTTTGCGAAGGCAGTGAGCAGGAGGCACTTAAGATGCAAAATCTGCCGGTGCTGATGCAGGATACCCTTTACGGCGAGCTGCGCTGGCAAAGCGAAACCGGGGCGGTTCTGGTACCGCTGATGAAAAGCGTGGCCACGATGCTGGGGCGCGGGCTTTACTTCAACCAGGCGCAAAAACATTATCAACAGCTGCTGTTAATGGAGGAGCGCGCCACCATCGCTCGCGAGCTGCACGATTCGCTGGCGCAGGTGCTCTCTTATTTACGTATCCAGCTGACGTTGCTCAGGCACGCCGTGCCGGAAGAGAACGCCCCGGCGCAAACCATTATTTCTGACTTTTCCCGCGAGCTAAACAATGCGTGGCATCAGCTGCGCGAGCTGCTTACCACCTTCCGCCTGACGCTTAACCACGCCAACCTGCCGGGGGCGTTACAGGAGTCGCTGGATAGCTTACAAAGCCAGACGCAGGCCAGACTGATCCTCGACTGCCGTCTGTCTTCGCTGGCGCTGGATGCGCAAAAACAGGTGCACCTGTTACAGATAGTCCGTGAGGCGGTGCTGAATGCCATTAAACATGCCCAGGCGAGCGAGATAACCGTCAGCTGTGTGACCGCCACTGACGGTACGCACAGCGTGAATATTCGCGATAACGGGATTGGTATTGGCGAGGCAAGCGAGCCGCCAGGACACTACGGGCTGAACATTATGCGCGAACGCGCAGGCAGGCTGGGCGGCACCCTGCACTTTTCTCAGCCGCCGAATGGCGGAACCCAGGTCAGCGTAACATTCAGAACGCCGATGAGCCTTGCGGGTAAATAACGGTAAATTAAAGACTATTGTCACTCTCATGCCACTGTCATGCGTGATACTTGCCGTTACGCCTGCGGGGAGCAACGCTGTAAAAGGGCATGATAATTTACAATATCTCCTTTATTTCTCCACGTTTGGCTCTCGCCTTACCGCTAGAGTGATGCGGGCAATATACAATAATGACGTGCTGCAAAAAGAGGTCACATTTTCATGGCGAATTTCTTTATCGATCGCCCCATTTTTGCCTGGGTGCTGGCAATTATTTTGTGTCTGACTGGCGTCCTGGCAATTACTTCACTTCCTGTTGAGCAATATCCCGATCTGGCACCGCCAAACGTACGTATCACGGCAAACTACCCTGGTGCGTCGGCACAGACGCTGGAAAATACCGTGACGCAGGTCGTCGAGCAGAACATGACCGGTCTCGATAACCTGATGTACATGTCCTCACAAAGTAGCGCCACCGGGCAGGCGACGGTCACCCTGAGTTTTACCGCCGGTACGGACCCGGATGAAGCCGTCCAGCAGGTACAAAACCAGCTGCAATCGGCCATGCGTAAGCTGCCTCAGGCAGTTCAGAACCAGGGGGTCACGGTACGTAAAACCGGTGATACCAACATTCTGACCATTGCGTTTGTCTCCACCGATGGTTCAATGGATAAGCAGGATATTGCGGACTACGTTGCCAGTAATATTCAGGATCCTATTAGCCGTATCAACGGGGTCGGCGATATCGATGCCTACGGCTCGCAATATTCCATGCGCATCTGGCTGGATCCCAACAAGCTGAACAGCTTCCAGATGACCGCGACAGACGTCACCGACGCCATCAAATCCCAGAACGCCCAAATCGCCGTCGGGCAACTGGGCGGAACCCCTTCTGTTGATAAGCAGGCGCTGAACGCCACCATCAACTCGCAGTCGCTGCTGCAAACGCCTGACCAGTTCCGCAATATTACGCTGCGCGTGAATCAGGACGGCTCTGAAGTACGCCTGGGGGATGTCGCCACGGTAGAAATGGGGGCGGAAAAGTATGACTACCTGAGCCGCTTTAACGGCAATCAGGCGTCCGGCCTGGGGATTAAACTGGCGTCCGGGGCGAACGAAATGGCCACCGCGAAGCTGGTACTGGATCGTCTGGACGAGCTTTCGCAGTATTTCCCGCACGGGCTGGAGTACAAAGTCGCCTACGAAACAACTTCCTTCGTGAAGGCCTCAATTGAGGACGTGGTGAAAACCCTGCTCGAAGCCATCGCGCTGGTGTTCCTGGTGATGTATCTGTTCCTGCAAAACTTCCGCGCCACGCTTATCCCGACCATTGCAGTGCCGGTGGTGCTGCTGGGTACTTTCGCGGTGCTTTACACGTTTGGCTACAGTATCAACACCCTGACCATGTTTGCGATGGTGCTGGCGATAGGCCTGCTGGTGGATGACGCCATCGTGGTGGTCGAAAACGTCGAGCGAATCATGAGTGAGGAAGGGCTTTCGCCGCGTGACGCCACGCGTAAATCGATGGGACAAATTCAGGGCGCGCTGGTGGGTATCGCGATGGTGCTCTCGGCGGTATTCATTCCGATGGCGTTCTTTGGCGGCACAACCGGTGCAATTTATCGCCAGTTCTCCATCACCATCGTTTCGGCAATGGTGCTTTCGGTGCTGGTGGCGATGATCCTCACCCCGGCCTTATGCTCCACGATCCTCAAACCGCTGCATAAAGGTGAACATCACGGCCAGAAAGGTTTCTTCGGCTGGTTTAACCGCATGTTTAACCGTAACGCGGCACGTTATGAAGCAGGTGTTGGCCGGGTGCTGCACCGAAGCCTGCGCTGGATGATGATTTACGTGGTGCTGCTGGGCGGAATGGTCTGGCTGTTCCTGCATCTGCCCACGTCATTCCTGCCGATGGAAGACCGCGGTATGTTCACCACATCCGTGCAGCTGCCCAGCGGGGCAACACAACAGCAGACGCTGAAAGTGGTCGAAAAGGTTGAGCACTACTTCTTCACCAAAGAGAAAGACAACGTGGTGTCGGTGTTTTCAACCGTCGGCTCCGGGCCTGGCGGCAACGGTCAAAACGTGGCGCGCATGTTCGTGCGCCTGAAAGACTGGGATGAGCGCGACACGAAAACGGGCACGTCGTTTGCCATTATCGAACGCGCCACCAAAGCGTTTAATAAAATTAAGGAAGCGCGCGTCTTTGCCAGCAGCCCACCGGCCATCAGCGGGCTGGGTAGCTCCGCCGGGTTTGATATGGAGCTTCAGGACCATGCCGGTGCCGGACACACGGCCTTAATGGCCGCGCGTGACCAGTTGCTTGAACTGGCAGGTAAAGACGCCACCCTGACCCGTGTTCGTCATAACGGCCTTGATGACAGCCCGCAGCTCCAGGTCGATATTGACCAGCGTAAGGCGCAGGCGTTGGGTGTTTCCATCGACGATATTAACGACACGCTGCAAACGGCGTGGGGTTCCAGCTACGTGAACGACTTTATGGACAGAGGACGTGTGAAAAAGGTTTACGTCCAGTCCGATGCGCAGTTCCGAATGTTGCCGGATGATATCAACCGCTGGTTTGTGCGTAACAATGCCGGCAGCATGGTGCCCTTCTCTGCTTTCTCCAGCTCGCACTGGGAAAGTGGCTCTCCGCGCCTGGAGCGTTACGATGGTTATTCGGCGGTAGAAATAGTCGGTGAAGCCGCACCGGGCGTCAGTACAGGGACCGCGATGGACACCATGGAAAAACTGGTGCAGCAGCTCCCGAGCGGGTTTGGTCTTGAGTGGACGGCGATGTCTTACCAGGAAAGGCTCTCTGGTGCCCAGGCCCCTGCCCTTTATGCACTCTCGCTGCTGGTGGTCTTCCTCTGCCTGGCCGCTCTCTATGAAAGCTGGTCTGTGCCGTTCTCCGTCATGCTGGTTGTACCGCTTGGCGTGATTGGTGCCCTGCTGGCAACCTGGATGCGCGGGCTGGAAAACGATGTCTACTTCCAGGTCGGGTTGCTCACCGTGATTGGCTTGTCCGCGAAAAACGCCATTCTGATTGTTGAGTTTGCCAACGAGATGAATGCCAAAGGCCACGATCTGATGTCGGCCACGCTGCACGCCTGCCGTCAGCGTTTACGCCCGATCCTGATGACGTCACTGGCGTTTGTGTTCGGCGTCTTGCCGATGGCGACCAGCTCAGGCGCAGGCTCCAGCAGCCAACATGCGGTCGGGACAGGCGTGATGGGCGGCATGATTTCAGCCACCATCCTGGCCATCTATTTTGTTCCGCTGTTCTTTGTGCTGGTGCGTCGGCGCTTCCCGCTGAAGGCGCGTCCTGAATAACGCAATGTAACCTACCTGAAATAATTCGGGTTGTATGGCGGGCAGTGTGCAGATCATGCCATATGAAAGGTATAAAAAAGGCGGCTCTTAAGGCCGCCTTTTTATTGTGTGATTAATTCACACTATGGTTATTTTAGTTATTTTAGTGCTCTTGCAATTTCTGCTGAAAGTCATTTACGAAGCATACCTTCGATAAAATCTTTCCAGTTCCCCAGTTCACGTTCAATCATAACTACCTCTCTTATTATTATGCGCATTCTACGTAAACCCATCATCACTGTGAAGACATTTTAACCAATTACTGTGATAAGCCCCGCTTCTCATCAGGACTTAGGCTAAATATGAGCGCAGAGCCTTAAATTTTATGTGACCAATAGCAATATTTTGAAATAACCATACGGGCGGGTGAGAATTAAATTAATCGCTGACTTTATTAGGAATTTAAATAATATGGACATCTATGCTTAAATGATGAAAGAATATTCAGCTTACAGGTGTGAGTTGAATTAAGAAGAATTGTAAATCAGCGATATCCTGAATGTGTTATATTCCATTTAAGGATATATCTTCGAAATAATTGAACGTTTACTCATCATAAGAACAAAAGGATTCAACATGGTTGTGATGTACGGCATTAAAAATTGCGACACCATCAAAAAAGCACGCCGCTGGCTGGAAACCCACGGTGTGGAGTATCGTTTTCATGATTACCGCGCCGACGGTCTTGATGCAGAATTTCTGCATACCGCCATCGGTGAACTGGGCTGGGAAGCACTGCTGAATACCCGGGGCACCACCTGGAGAAAACTGGACGAATCGCTGCGTGCCAGTATCAACGATGCGACCAGCGCGGCCAAACTAATGCTGGAAATGCCAGCAATTATCAAACGCCCATTGCTCTGCGCGCCCGGGCAGCCTATGCTGCTGGGCTTTAGTGATTCTCTTTATCAGACTTTTTTCGTTGAGGTGTAGTCTATGTCATGCCCGGTCATTGAGCTGACTCAGCAGCTTATTCGCCGTCCTTCCCTCAGCCCGGACGACGCAGGTTGTCAGGCATTAATGATTGAGCGCCTGCGTGCGATCGGTTTTACCGTCGAACGTATGGATTTTGGCGATACGCAGAACTTCTGGGCCTGGCGCGGCCAGGGTGAAACGCTGGCCTTTGCCGGGCATACCGATGTGGTACCCGCCGGGGATGCAGACCGCTGGATCAACCCACCGTTCGAACCGACTATCCGCGACGGAATGCTGTTTGGCCGTGGCGCGGCAGACATGAAAGGCTCGCTGGCGGCAATGGTCGTTGCAGCAGAGCGCTTTGTTGCCCAGCACCCGAACCATAAAAACCGCCTCGCGTTTCTGATCACCTCTGACGAAGAAGCCAGCGCGCACAATGGTACCGTGAAGGTCGTTGAAGCGCTGATGGCGCGTAACGAGCGCCTGGATTACTGCCTGGTGGGTGAGCCATCCAGCACCGAAGTGGTCGGTGATGTGGTGAAAAATGGCCGTCGTGGCTCGCTGACCTGTAATCTGACCATTCATGGCGTCCAGGGGCATGTTGCTTATCCGCACCTTGCTGACAACCCTGTTCACCGTGCCGCGCCGATGCTGAATGAGCTGGTCGCGATTGAGTGGGATAAAGGCAATGAATTCTTCCCGCCGACCAGTATGCAGATTGCCAACGTGCAGGCTGGCACGGGCAGCAACAACGTCATTCCGGGTGATTTTTACGTGCAGTTCAACTTCCGCTTCAGCACCGAGTTGACCGACGAGATGATCAAAGCCCGCGTCGTGGCGCTGCTGGAAAAATATTCACTGCGCTACACCGTCGACTGGTGGCTTTCGGGTCAGCCATTCCTGACGCAGCGCGGGAAACTGGTGGATGCGGTGGTGAACGCTATCGCGCACTATAATGAAATAAAGCCACAACTGTTGACGACCGGCGGAACATCCGACGGGCGCTTTATCGCCCGGATGGGTGCGCAGGTTGTAGAACTGGGCCCGGTGAATGCCACCATTCATAAAATTAATGAATGTGTAAATGCGGCAGATTTGCAGCTGTTGGCCCGCATGTATCAACGTATCATGGAGCAACTCGTCGCCTGACGATTGCTCTGAGAAGGAATAGCGAATGGACTGGCTGGCAAAATATTGGTGGATCCTGGTGTTGGTTTTTTTGGTCGGCGTGTTACTCAACGTCATTAAAGATCTGAAACGTGTTGACCATAAAAAGTTCCTTGCTAACAAGCCGGAACTCCCGCCACACCGTGATTTTAACGACAAATGGGATGATGACGACAACTGGCCGAACAAAGACCAGAAGAAGTAATCCTCTCAATCTCAGCGCTCTCCCTTGTGGGCAGAGCGCTGAATTTCATCACATAAACTCGACTATATCGTCGTCATTCGGCTTACCGCCGCTCAGCGCTTCATCGAAGTAGTGCTTCGGCACGGTATAGCGCAAATGGTCGAGCGCAAACTGCATACTGCGATCGTCAATAGCGTGGCCCAGATCATCAACGATATCCAGCGTCACATCACCGCCACCGCGGATCAGGGCTTCCTGCGCGGCTACCGCATGAGAAAGCTCAATCACCCGGTCTTCGCCACCGTGAATAAGGTGGATAGTGGTCTGTGTGGTGGCGCTTTGCGGTAAGGTGGCAAAGCGGCCGTTAAAGGCGATCACACGGGATACCAGTCCTGGCTGCGCTTTGACGCTCTCAAGGGACATAATCGACCCCTGAGAGAAACCGATAAGCGCAGTGGCCTCAGCGCCCACACCGCTCTCTTGCTGCCAGTAGCGAACCGTTTCAATAAAGGTTGGCATAATGGCATCAATACGCGCCTGACGATTCTCCTCGGTCACGCCCTGCACGGAGAACCACTGCCGTCCGTTCGGGCCGCACGGCTCAACACCGCCGACACTGATAATCATCGCGTCCGGGAAAAGCGGCGCGAACCAGCTGCCAATCTGACCCATATTGGCGGCATTATCACCCACACCATGAAACAGAAGCAGTAGCTGTTTAGCCGGTTTGTCAGGACGTTGAACAACAAAATGGTCGTGTTTCATGGCGGTCTCCTTAATTGATGACCTGGATTCTACGCCTCTCGGGGGTAATGACCATGCCACTTTACTGAAGAAGTCATTGAAAAAATTGCCATTGCAAAACGTCGCGCTTCAGCCGCTGGCAGCGCCCGGAGTCCAGATATTCCAGCATCTGCGCCGTTTCAGCGCGAAGCGTGACCAGTAGCGCTTTTCGCCCGCTGAGCGCCAGTTCAGCACTGAGCGTGGCATCATCCTTTCGCCCTTCGATTTTGCCGCGCAGCGCCGGGAGCGGGGCTTCAACCGTCAGCAACAGACGCGTTAAGGCGGCCACTGATGTGGAAAAGGGCCGATGGGCAAAGGCAAACCCTGCCAGCTCCAGCCAGTCGTCATCATTAAGGGTAGCTTCCCAGCGCTCTTCCACTGGGATCTGTTCCGCATTCCAGGCCGACAGCACGCGTGCATCCCGGCAAAGCCGTCGATGCGCCTTAGCGCAGAGCTGATGCCCCGCGTCGCTTAATGGCAGTAACGCCATCGCCGTATAACAGCCGCTGCTGGCCTCGCGGTGGCTGCCCATTCGTACCAGCACAAAACCGCACTGCTGCCAGAAATGCCAAAGTTCTTCGGTGTAGCCAAAACTGACCGACAGGTAATCCTGATGCGCGTGCTGTTTTGCACTGTGAATAAGCGCGTGTCCGATGCCTTCGCGCTGGCGAGCAGGGTGGACGGCAATTCGGGTGACCCGTCTGCCCATGAGCGTGGCAGCCAGAGGAGAGCCGCCATGTGCGGCAAGAGACTGGGCGACAAGGTTACCGCGTGGGCGCCGAAATCCCGCCCAGACGGCCTGGCTAAGCCCGATCGTTAACCCGCCCTCATCCACCAGCCACAACGCCCCGGCGATGGCATCATCGGTTTCTGCCACTGTAAAATGCTGACCCGGCGCGTCCATCATGCGGCGTAAATCAAGCGGAGAGGTACGGTAATGTGCCGCGCATAACAGTTCATACACGCTGGCGGTTAATTCCGGATGGCTTTCCCACGCCTGAGGCTCTAACGCCCTGATGCGCACCGCGCCTTTGGGAACACGATCAATAAGCGCGTCATCAAACAGCAAGGCTTTTGCGACGACTCGCTCCAGCGGGCAGCCTGCCGCCCAGCGGATCGGGGTGGATAACGTAAAGCGCTGCAACCCGCTAAACCGGGCGCAGAATTTCAGTAAAAAGCCCCTGCCCGTTCCTTCGTAGCCCTGAACGGTGGTAGTGAGCAATACGCGGGGGAAACGTCGCACCAGCTTTTCAAGGAGTGGACCCGGAATGGCTGCTGCTTCATCAACGATCAGCCAGTCGGCCTGAACGCGGGAGGCCAGCAGTGCATCCGGAGCCATAAAGCGATAGTTATCACCGGCAAAGCGGGCGATGACGTCCGTTGCCCCTTTGGCGGGCGCGGTCACAATGGCGCTACCGGCTATGCTGTTCAGGAGCATCCCCGCAAGGGCGGATTTCCCGCGCCCACGCGCTGCCGTGACGGCAGCAACACCCTCTTTCATCGCCAGAAGTTGTGTCAGGATCGCAGCCTGTTCACGCTGCGGCTCACCGTTAGCCGCAAGCCAGTCGTGCGACGGGGGAAGTGGGCTGAGATGCAATGGCAGGTGCTGCTGCCATAACACCACATCCGGGTCGGCCGCGATGACCCGGCTAAAATGATGAACAAAATGCGGGGTGGCGATGGGATCTGCGCTGTCGCTCCAGCGCAGAGAGTCGGCGTCTGACCGCTCTGCCCAGGTGGAAAGCGGCGACAGAAGTAATACCAGCAGGCTACCGGCACGTAACGTGCCGCTCAGCGCGGCAAAAGCCGATACGTCAAAGCCGCTGCGGGCATCAAAGATGGCATGAAGAAACTCCCGCCCCAGCAGCCCGCTTAACGCATCAGGCACGCTGTGCGGCTCAACCGGCGCATGTTGCCCCACCCACAGCCAGTCTCCCCGCAGCTGTTCGCGTAAGGCCAGCGCCTGCTCCTTCGTCCAGTTTTGGTCACCGCTCAGCACCACCAGGTGACGATGCCCCCGGCGCTGTAGCTGGCCAGTCAGACGTTCAAAAGGCATGTCTTACAGTGCTTTGCCGAAGGTATTACATTGCGCCGGATCGCCGCTGGCGAAACCGCGCTTAAACCAGGTGTAGCGCTGTTCGGATGTCCCGTGCGTGAAGCTGTCCGGCACGACACGGCCCTGGCTTTGCTGCTGGAGACGATCGTCGCCAATGGCCTGCGCGGCGTTTAACGCCTCTTCTAAATCACCTGCTTCCAGCACACCTTGCTGTTGCATACTGTGGCCCCAGACCCCCGCGAAGCAGTCTGCCTGCAACTCCATACGCACGGAGAGGCGGTTCACTTCCGCCTGAGAGGCATTTTGTTGCAGCTGGCGGACTTTCGGTTCAATTCCCAGCAGTTTTTGCACGTGATGCCCCACTTCGTGGGCAATGACATAGCCCTGGGCAAAATCGCCATCGGCGCCCAGCTTGCGTTTCATGTCATCGTAGAAAGAGAGGTCAATATAGACGGTGCTGTCAGCCGGGCAGTAGAAAGGCCCCATCACCGACTGGCCGGTGCCGCATCCGGTGCGTGTCGCACCGCGGTACATCACCAGTTTTGGCTGTTGATAGGTACGCCCCATCTTGTCGAAAAGCTGGCCCCAGGTATCTTCCGTGGTCGCCAGAATCACAGAGGTGAATTTAGCGGCTTCATCTTCATTCGGGCTGATGGAGCGCTGAGTTTGTTGCTGCTGTTGTAACGGTTCCCCGGTCATTAAACCGGTAAGATCGACGCCGTAATAGCCCGCAACCAGCACGATGACCAGCAAAATAATGCCGCCCTTCCCGCCCGGTAAACGGAAACCGGGGCCCCCCATCATCGGGCCACCGCCGCCGCTGCTGCGCCTGTCTTCTACATTGTCACTTTCACGACGCCCTTGCCAGCGCATAACCACCTCGAACTATTCCATTAACAATAGCTATGATCGTAGGCGGTTAACGGCAAGATTACCATAGGAAACAAAGGTAAGACGCCAAAGGATGCGTACATCCTTTGGCAGAGGCAGGGATTAGTCGAGCTTAACGCCTAAACGATGAGCAACCGCTTCATAGGCTTCAATCAGGCCACCCAGGCTCTGACGGAAACGGTCTTTGTCCATTTTATCCAGCGTTTCTTTGTCCCACAGACGGCTGCCGTCCGGAGAAAATTCATCGCCAAGCACCACTTCGCCTTTGAACAGACCGAATTCCAGTTTGAAGTCGACCAGGATCAGGCCAGCATCATCAAACAGTTTTTTCAGCACGTCGTTGGCTTTGTAGGTCAGCTCTTTCATGCGCGCCAGGTTCTCTTTGTTCACCCAGCCGAAGGTTTCGCAGTAAGAGTCGTTGACCATCGGGTCGTGCATTTCATCGTTTTTCAGGAACAGGTCGAACAACGGCGGGTTCAACTCGATACCTTCTTCAATGCCGAGACGCTTCACCAGGGAGCCCGCGGCACGGTTACGCACAACACACTCAACCGGCACCATATCCAGTTTTTTCACCAGACATTCCGTGTCGGACAGCAACGCTTCCATCTGAGTAGGAATGCCCGCTTCGGCCAGTTTGGTCATAATGAAATGGTTGAACTTGTTGTTTACCATGCCTTTACGGTCGAACTGCTCAATGCGCGCGCCATCCCCTGCTGACGTATCATTGCGGAATTCGAGCACCAACAGATCCGGGTTTTCCGTGCTGTATACGGTTTTCGCTTTGCCACGATACAACTCAGCTTGCTTCTGCATCTTCATTACTCCTGGTGTGATGATTTGTGTTCAAAACTGGGGATATTATGCCACGCACACGTTTGCGTAGCACTAAAATAAAAAGGGCTGGATTAACCAGCCCTCTTTTTTATTTGCTGAATGCAGCCTGGAAGACCGCGACCAGCGCATCATTCTGCGACTGGGTCAGCGTGTGACCTTTCGGATCAATAAACTGCAGACTACTGCGGTTATCGAGGTCACCTACCTGAATTTTGTAGTCGCCCGCGGCCAGATCTGGATCGTGTGCGCCCAGTTCCTGCCATGCGCTATCGGACAGCGGCTTGTAGGTTGCCGTCATGCTACCCGTTGAGCGGGTGCTGTCGGTCACTTTCATGCCCACTTTTTCAAGTGTTGCTGGCAGGCGCTGCCAGGTCTGGTTAAACGGTGCACGCACCACCAGCATTGGCAGACCGGTATCATCTGCGGCGCTTTGAACGTCGAAGGTTGCACCGTTGCGGCTCTGCGCGGCGTTAGCAGCGTCGGTCGCATTTTTGTCCAGCCCGGACGCGATAACGTTCAGCATTTCGGTGCTGTAACGCTGCATTGAGGAAGGATCGGCAACCGGCTTACCAGCCTGCTCCAGGTTCAGCAGTTTAACAGTAACAGCCTGCTGGTAACCCTGAGGTTTAACGGAGACTTGATAACGACCACGGTACTGCTGATCTTCATCCAGACGGTTCCAGTCAACCCAGTCAGTAGTTAACGTCTGACTGGCGTCATCGCGTTTCGCAATCGTGTAGTTCTTCGACTGAATCACGCTAACGACCTGCGGCCATAACGTATTGTTACGACCGTTTTCAACCATCAGAGAAGCCGTATCACCGGTAAACTGGGTACGAGCCCCGCTCACCAGAGCCAGAGGCTGAGCTGGCGGACGAATATCGAGCGCTTTACCGACCTGACCACTCCCGTTGGTCACGGGGATATTATAATCGCCGTTCTGAATCGGCAGGATCATTCCCGCGGGTGCGTGAAGTTCAGCAAGCGGTGTCGCTTCCAGATAGGATTCATCACCGCTCACCTGGCGCTTGTAGCGTGAATCTGAGCTACAGGCAGCGAGCAGCATAACAAGCGAAACACTCGCAACCTTCGCCAGGCGCGACTTCTGTACTGAATAAGCCATCAAATCTCCCTAAACTTTACAGCAAACCGGCATGTTTCAGCGCTGCTGCAACGATTTCGCGACCGTGGTCGGTAATCGGTGTCATTGGCAGACGCAACGTGTCGGTCGCTACAAGTCCCAATTCCTTACAAGCCCATTTCACTGGGATCGGATTGGGTTCGACAAATAATTTATTGTGCAACGGCATCAGACGCTGGTTAATCACGCGAGCTTCATCGAAATGACCGGCCGCAGCCAGTTTGCACATTTCGGCCATATCACGTGCCGCAACGTTAGCGGTTACGGAAATCACGCCATGGCCACCCAGCTGCATAAAGTCCAGCGAGGTCGCATCATCACCGCTCAGCAGGATAAAGTCATCTGAAACCAGCTCTTTGATCTGGTGAACACGACTTAAGTTCCCGGTCGCTTCTTTAATCCCGATAATATTTTTTACTTTCGAGAGGCGGCCAACTGTTTCCGGCAGCATATCGCACCCGGTACGGGACGGCACATTATACAGAATTTGTGGCAAGTCAGTATGTTCAGCGATGGCTTTGAAATGCTGGAACAGACCTTCCTGAGTAGGACGGTTGTAATATGGCGTTACCGTCAGACAGCCAACAATGCCGCTGTCGTTAAAACGTTTGGTCAGGCTGATAGCTTCTGCAGTTGCGTTAGCCCCCGTTCCTGCGATGACCGGAATACGTCCATCGGCCAGCTCCAGGGTCAGCATAACCACATCGCCGTGCTCTTCATGGCTCAGCGTTGCAGATTCACCGGTAGTCCCTACCGAAACGATCGCCGAGGTTCCATTGGCGACATGGTAATCAATGAGCTTCTTCATGCTTGACCGGCAGACATTACCTTTTTCATCCATCGGTGTAACAAGCGCGACAATACTTCCCGTGAACATGGGCCATCCTCTGTGCGAACAAGAGCCTCAATGTTACGTTTGGAACTGTAATAAAAGCAAGCGACCTGAGGCTCTCAGGCGGTTGTATGCATGTTTTTTTTATGCTTTCCTTAGGAAGACTTAACCAAGCAAAGGAAGAACGGGTTTGACAACCTCATCACAACATTACCTGGTTATCACTGCGCTGGGTGCTGACAGGCCGGGTATCGTGAATACCATCACCCGCCACGTAAGCAGTTGCGGCTGTAATATTGAAGACAGCCGCCTGGCGATGCTGGGCGAAGAGTTCACATTTATTATGTTGCTTTCCGGGACATGGAACGCCATTACGCTGATTGAATCCACCCTGCCGCTTAAAGGCGCGGAGCTGGATTTACTGATCGTGATGAAACGCACCACGGCTCGCCCGCGTCCTGCTATGCCTGCAACCGTGTGGGTGCAGGTTGAAGTCCCTGACTCACCGCATCTTATTGAACGCTTTACTGCGCTTTTTGACAGCCATCAGATGAACATTGCTGAGCTGGTTTCCCGTACCCAGACCGGCGATGACAGCGCACTTCCAATGCTGTTTATTCAGATTACTGCGCACTGCCCTGCCTCGCAGGATGCGTCAAATATCGAGCAAGCGTTTAAAGCCCTCTGTACAGAATTAAACGCGCAAGGCAGTATAAGCGTCGTCAATTATTCGCAGCATGAACAAGATGGAGTTGATTAATGAATCCACTGAAAGCCGGTGACATCGCACCGAAATTTAGCCTGCCGGACCAAGACGGCGAGCAAGTAAATTTAACCGACTTCCAGGGACAGCGTGTTCTGGTCTATTTCTACCCGAAAGCCATGACGCCGGGCTGTACCGTACAGGCCTGCGGTTTACGCGACAACATGGACGAGTTGAAAAAAGTCGGTGTGGAAGTGCTGGGGATCAGCACCGACAAACCAGAAAAGCTGTCACGTTTTGCTGAGAAAGAGCTGCTGAACTTCACGCTGCTTTCCGACGAGGAGCACCAGGTGTGCGAGCAGTTTGGTGTCTGGGGCGAGAAAACCTTTATGGGTAAAACCTACGACGGTATTCATCGCATCAGCTTCCTGGTCGACGCTGACGGTAAAGTTGAGCATGTGTTTGATGACTTCAAAACCAGCAATCACCACGACGTGGTGTTGAACTGGCTGAAAGAGAACGCGTGATAAACAGCAAAACGGCAACCCAGGTTGCCGTTTTTAGTGTGTAGGTCGGGTAAGGCGGAGCCGCCACCCGACAAAACCTACGTCTCGTCAATCGCTGGCACATCCGGCCACGCGTGAACCACCGCCTTAATCAGCGTCGCCAGCGGAATGGCAAAGAACACGCCCCAGAATCCCCACAGCCCGCCAAAAATCACCACCGATAAGATAATCACCAGCGGATGCAGGTTCACGGCCTCTGAGAACAGCACCGGCACCAGCAGATTGCCGTCCAGCCCCTGAATGATCAGGTAGACCGCGAAGCAGCTCCAGAACTCGGTGCCCAGACCAAACTGGAACAACGCCACACCCACCACCGGGATTGTCACCACAAAGGCGCCGATATACGGAATGAGCACCGAAAGCCCCACCAGCACCGCCAGCAGCAGTGAGTAGTTCAGACCGAAGATCAGGAAGCCAATCCAGGTCGCCACACCCACCACAATCATCTCCAGTACCTTGCCGCGAATGTAGTTGGTGATCTGCTGGTTCATCTCTTCCCAGACCTGCCCGGCCAGACCGCGATTACGTGGCAGAATGCGCCGCACCGCGTTCAGCATCTGATCTTTATCTTTGACCAGGAAGAAAACCATTAACGGAACCAGCACCAGATACACCGCCAGCGTCAGCAGCCCAACCAGGGACGCCAGGGAGTATTTCACCACGGAATCCCCCATCGTCATGATCCGGGCGCGCATATTTTCGGCCATTGCATCGATAATCCCGGCGTCCATCAACGCGGGATAACGGCGCGGTAGCGTGGCGGCAAAGTCGGAGAGCTTATTCAACATGCCAGGCATATCGCGGATCAGGTAAATGCCCTGCTGCCAGGCAACCGGCATCACCACAAAAGACATCAGCAACAGGATGCCGACAAACAACACCAGCACAATGCTGGTCGCCCAGCGACGGGAGCAGCCGATATTTTCCAGGCGCACCGTTGGCCATTCCAGCAGATACGCCAGAACGATGGCCACCAGCAGCGGAGCCAGCAGGCCGCTAAAGAAGAACAGAATACCGAATCCGGCAACCAGAATGACGAGCAAAGCAATGGCTTCCGGGTCGCTAAAACGACGCCGGTACCACTGCATTAACATTTCGAGCATACAACCCTTCCCTGAATCGAATGGCGGGAGTGAGAATGTGAATTGTATCTAACTGTCACAAAAAAGACTTTCGCTTTTTGTATCACTGTAACGATCCGCAAAAGCCTGATGAATGGGATTTTCTTCATGCGGCAACACGGCTACACTCGCAGGGCAGTGGTGATGAACGAAGTACGGGTTCGTCGGTCAAATTAGCACACCCAAAATACAGGACAGTGGTTATGTTCAGGCAGTTGAGAAAAACGCTGGTTGCGACACTTATCGCCGCACTGACAGTCGGTCAGGTCATGCCTGCTTTTGCCGACTCGGCCGATACCTTGCCGGATATGGGCACCTCAGCAGGAAGCACGCTCTCCATCGGGCAGGAGATGCAAATGGGTGACTACTACGTTCGCCAGTTGCGCGGCAGTGCTCCGCTCATTAATGACCCGCTGCTGGTGCAATACATCAACGGCCTGGGGATGCGACTTGTCGCGCACGCCAACTCGGTGAAAACCCCGTTCCACTTCTATTTAATCAATAACGACGAAATCAACGCCTTCGCCTTCTTTGGCGGCAACGTGGTGCTGCATTCGGCGTTATTCCGCTACTCCGATAACGAAAGCCAGCTCGCTTCGGTAATGGCGCACGAAATCTCCCACGTCACGCAGCGCCATCTGGCGCGCGCGATGGAAGACCAGAAACGTAATGCCCCGCTGACCTGGGTTGGCGCACTGGGCTCGATTCTGCTGGCAATGGCCAGCCCTCAGGCCGGGATGGCAGCGTTAACCGGTACGCTGGCCGGTACGCGCCAGGGCATGATCAGTTTTACTCAGCAGAACGAACAGGAAGCTGACCGCATCGGTATTCAGGTGTTGCAGCGTGCAGGGTTTGATCCGCAGGCCATGCCAACCTTCCTGGAAAAACTGCTCGATCAGGCACGGTATTCCACACGCCCACCTGAAATCTTGCTGACTCACCCCCTGCCGGAAAGCCGTCTGTCAGATGCGCGTAACCGCGCCAACCAGATGCGTCCGGTGGTGGTGCAGTCGTCGCAAGATTTCTATATGGCGAAAGTGAGAACGCTGGGGATGTATAAATCCGGGCGTAATATGCTCACCAGCGATCTGCTGGATGCGCTGGCTAAAGGCAACGTGCGCGAGAAAAATGCAGCGCAGTACGGCCAGGCGTTGCAGGCGATGGAAGCCGATAAATACGATGAAGCGCGCAAAGCGCTGCAACCTCTTCTGTCGGCAGACCCGAATAATCCGTGGTATCTCGACCTTGCCACTGATATCGATCTGGGACAGAAAAAAGCCACCGATGCCATTAATCGCCTGAAGGGTGCAAAAGATGTGCGCACCAACCCGGTACTGCAATTAAACCTGGCGAATGCTTACTTACAGGGCGGTCAGCCAAACGAAGCGGCGAACATTCTTAACCGCTACACCTTTAATAATAAAGACGACCAGAACGGCTGGGATTTACTGGCGCAAGCGGAAGCACAGCTGGGCAACCGCGATCAGGAGCTGGCGGCGCGTGCTGAAGGTTTTGCGCTGGTCGGCCGTCTCGATCAGGCAATTTCGCTGTTAAGCAGTGCCAGCTCGCAGGTTAAGCTCGGCAGCCTGCAACAGGCTCGCTACGATGCCCGAATCGATCAGCTGCGTGGTTTGCAGCAGCGCTTCAAGCCGTATGAAAAGATGTAATAAAGGAGAGATCAGGTCATGACAGACGCGGTAAAAATCTACCACAACCCTCGCTGCTCCAAGAGCCGCGACACCCTCAGCCTGCTGAAGTCTAATGGCGTGGATCCTGACGTGGTGCTGTATCTGGAAACACCGCCGGATGCGCAGACTATCCGCCAGCTGCTGCACATGCTGGGAATGGGTAGCGCAAGAGAACTGATGCGCCAGAAAGAAGACCTGTATAAGTCGCTCAATCTGGACGATTCGCATCTTACGGAGGACCAGCTGGTTCAGGCGATGGTTGAAAATCCAAAGCTGATTGAGCGCCCGATAGTCGTGGCTAACGGCCAGGCACGTATTGGTCGCCCGCCGGAAGACGTGCTCGAAATCCTCTAATCCTGACGCCGCAGTGCTTCGAGAAAAGCCTGCGGCGTACAATCCCCCAGCTTTTTCTGCGTTTTCCCCTGGTTGTAGAAATCACACATCTGGATCAAGAGCTGCCCGGCCGGTTCAACATTCACCCGCGGAATAATCTCCCCTAACGGAACCGCCACCTGCACGGCATTGTGTTTTACCGCATGGACCTTCACCGCGATATCACGCCCCGGCAGAGCGACGCCAAAACCAAAAGTCTCAAGAGATTGTATATCAGCCGGACAGGCATCCAGCAGCGCCTGCGCCCAGTTCGTCAGCAGCTGGGGTGAAATTCCGGCGTACAGACGGGCATAAAACCACCCGCTCACAGGCTCACGCGCCCACAGCAGATGTTGCTCTCCGCCGTCATCCATATGCAGTGATAACGGCTGATGGTGCAACGCCAGCTGTCGGGGCACAACACCGGCCTTTAATGCCTTTTTCCCCTGTAACGGTGCATTTCTGGCTTTTGCCGACGCGGGTTTCAGGTAGCGGTTCAGCGTGGCGCGTGAAACAGTAATCCCCAGCCCTTCATTGACCAGCAGGAGTAACTCATCCAGCGGTGCGCCAGTGGTATCGCGAAGGAGATTAACCAGTAAAACCTGCTCTTGTCTCATCGCTTTGTGTATCACTTTTGGCGTGGTGTGATTATCTGAAACCTGTTCACGATTGCGCCAGCGCCTGACGGTGGTCACAGAGATCCCAAGCTCGATGGCCAGATCCCTGTCGCTCTTATCAGACTGCTGAAGATAGCGACGAATACGCGGTGTGGTTGTGGCGTTGGCGTGCAGTTTGATTTCCATCGCGAGGATCCCAGTTAATTTTCTTATAACCAATCTTATGAGATTTATACTATCTCAGCGAATACAATGTGACCGATTTCACCTTTCAGCCACCCCGCTTCACTGATAATCCACAGACATAACATAAACAACACCACTCAATCTTGTACGGAGTTCACAATGAACAATGTTCTGGGATTTCTTGAAGCAAAACTGATGCCGCTGGCAGCGAAAACGGCACAGCAGCGTCATCTTGGGGCCATTCGCGGGGCCTACGTTTCATTCATGCCATTTATCATCGTTGGCTCGATACTGCTGGTGATCTCGTCGTTCCCGAATCAAACCTATCAGCACTTTATGGCGCAGGCCTTTGGTGAGAGCTGGAGCGCGATTATCGAAATCCCGTTCAATGCGGTGTTCTCGACCATGTCGTTGTTTATTAGCTTCCTGGTCGCCTTCCGCCTGGCCGAGCATTACGGCGAAGACCGCATCTCCTGCGGCATTCTGGCACTTGTGGCATTCCTGATCCTGACGCCTTTCATCAAGGTAGCCGAAAACGGTGGTATTACCGTGATGCCGGTAGAGTGGATAGGCAGTAAAGGGCTGTTTGTGGCGATGATCGGCTCGCTGCTGTGGACGGAACTGTTCTGCTGGCTGAAGCGCAAAAATCTGGTCATCAAAATGCCTGAGGGTGTACCGCCAGCGGTGCAGGAGTCGTTTGCGGCGCTGATCCCGGCGCTGCTGGTCATGATTCTGGTGCTGATTATCCGCATCGTCTTCGAAAACACTCACTACCACACCATTCACCAGTTTATTTACGAGGTCGTTGCCACGCCGGTGCGCCACTACGGCACGTCCTACTTTGGCGCGCTGATGACGGTATTCAGTATCACTATCCTGTGGTCAGTGGGCATTAACTCCGGCTCGATGATCAACGGCATTATTCGCCCGCTGTGGATGGAGAACCAGACCGATAACATCGCCGCTATTCAGGCTGGTACAACCCCGCCGCACATTATTACCGAACAGTTTTTTGACATGATCTGGATGGGTGGTGCAGGTGCAACCCTGTCGCTGGTGATAGCCATGCTGATTTTCGCCCGCAGTAAAAACATGCGCGAAGTGGCGCGTCTCGGTGCGGGCGCCTCGGTATTCAATATCAACGAGCCGATATTGTTTGGCCTGCCGGTTATCATGAACCCCATCATGCTTATCCCTTTCAATCTTGTCCCGCTGGTGCTGGTCACCGTGCAGTATGCGGCGATGAAACTCGGTGCGGTTGCCGTCACCACCGGGGTCTTTATCCCCTGGACGCTGCCTCCCGTTATCAGCGGTTTTATCGTCACCGGCCATCTCAGCGGCAGCGTCATGCAGCTTATTAACTTGCTGATTGGCGCCATGCTGTACCTGCCTTTCATGCGTATCGTGGATAAACAGTACCGCGCGGCGGAAGTTGCCACTCTTACGCAAACCGAAACCACGCTGGCTAAACAGGAGTAAAGCATGTGGGGAATTATCGCAACCTGGCGAATGGCGCTTGAAGGGGTAACGGAGTCTGCGTCTGCGCTGGCTGCGGGGAAACCGGTGGCAACAGCGGTAGTGGATGCTGTCGCTACCGTAGAGGACTTCCCGTTATATAAATCGGTCGGCTATGGCGGGCTGCCCACGGAGAATGGCGAGGTGGAACTCGACGCCGCGTACATGGATGGCGATTCGCTGGCCTTTGGCGCCGTGGGTAATCTGGTGGATATTGCCAACCCGGTGCGCGTTGCCCACGCATTAAGCCGCCAGCGCTATAACAGCCTGCTGGTTGGCCAGGGCGCACGCGAGTGGGCTCTGAGCCAGGGCTTTGCCGACAAAACCATGCTAACCGACCGCGCCATGCAGCATTACCGCAAACGCTGCCGCGAAACGCTGGATAAGGGCTTAAGCCCATACGATGGCCACGATACCGTCGGCATTATCGGCCTGGATAAACAGGGCTCGATGAGCGTGGCAACCTCCACCAGCGGCCTGTTTATGAAAAAACGTGGCCGCATTGGTGATTCGCCCATTATTGGCTCCGGCTTTTACTGTGACAGTGAAACCGGTGCCGCCACCGCCACCGGCGTGGGTGAAGATCTGATGAAAGGCTGCACCAGCTACGAAATTGTGCGCCGGATGGCGCAGGGAATGTCACCGCAACAGGCGGCAGACTCGGTGGTTTTTGAGCTGGAAGATAAGCTGATGTCTCGTTTTGGCCGCGTGGGGGATCTCTCCGTGGTCTGCATGAATAACAAAGGCGAATTCGGCGCAGCCACCAATATCAAAACCTTCTCGTTTGTGGTTGCCACCGCCCGCCAGCCGCTCACGGTGTTTCGCACCGAGCGGCTGCGGGAGAAAACCCATTATCACGCCGTCGATGATGAATGGATGCAGGCTTATGCCGCGCGTATTCGCGCCCCGATTGAGGAAGAATGATGATCACCTGGCAACTCATAACCACCCTTTCACAGGCTAAGCCGCACAGTCACCTGATAGCCTGTTCATCCTGTTCACACCTGCCGGACACGGCACTTATCGCCGAGATGCGTGAACAGAAAACTGTCGCTGATACCCGTTTTGGCTGTGCCCCGTTTTCCCGGATAACCCTGCTGCCAGAGGCTTTGTGGCACGACGTACTGACCGGGGGCTTACTTGCCGCACTGCGCCCCCTGTTCGCCCCCCCCGTCAGCCGTGAGGTGGTGCTTGATGTGACGAACATCCACGATACGGTGCTGGCGCAGGTGCTCCGGTTTCTCTTTAATAAGGCCCATTCCCTGAGCGATTTACAGCTGAAGAAAACCGACGACACCGCCGTCCGTCTTTGCCACATTACCGCCCTTTGTCGGTCGGAACAGCAGGCACGCCTGGAAACTTTCTTTCGCCAGCAGCAGTCCATTGCACAGGGCATGGTCGCCGCAAGACGCCTTGCCGATCTCCCTTCCGATCGTTGTACCCCACAGTTTATGGTCGAAGAGGCGCAGAAACTATGCGCAGCCTTCCCTGGCCTGCACTGCGAGGTGCTTGATGAACGGCAGATCGTGGCGCAAGGTCTGGGGCTGCTGCACGCCGTTGGTAAAGGCGCCACCTGCCCACCGCGCCTGCTGGTCATCCACTATAACGGCGTGCCAGACGGCCCGGTGCGTTGCTACGTGGGCAAAGGCATCACGTTTGATACCGGCGGCCTGTGGCTGAAAGAAGGCGCGGGTATGTACACCATGAAGTACGACATGTGCGGCGCGGCAAACGTGCTGGGGTTGATGCTCAGCGTTGCAGAGCTGGGCCTGCCCATTCGGATCATGGGCGTGCTGGCCCTGGCAGAGAATGCGATTGGCCCGGATGCCATGCAGCCCGGCACCGTGGCGACGGCCTGCAATGGGACCACGGTGGAAATCAACAATACCGATGCTGAAGGGCGACTGGTGCTGGCAGACGCTATCGCCTGGGCCAGCAAGCGCCATCCGCAGGCGTGCTATATTATTGATATAGCGACGTTAACCGGTGCGGTGGTAAAAGCGCTGGGATATGAGCTAAGTGGACTGATGACCCAGGATGAGCCATTACGCCATGCGCTCACCCGGGCAGGTCAACAGAGCGGCGATGAGGTGTGGTCGCTGCCGCTGGATGCGCGGCTGAAAAAGCAGACCGACAGTGCCATCGCCGATCTGTGCAACACGCCTACCAACAACGCAGCGATTAGCGCGTCGGCGGCCTGGCTACTGCACCATTTCTGCCCGCCGACGATCCCGTGGGCACATCTGGATATTAGCGGTACGGCGTTGTGGCGTGAAAATGGACGGAGTGTGGCATCGGGAAGGCCGATTCCGCTGCTCATGGAGCACTTGTTGGGGGATAGTGCCTGAATGTTATGCCGGGTGGCGGCTAGACCGTGGCGGGTTTTCGTAGGCCCGGTAAGCACAGCGCCACCGGGCGAGCAAACTCAAAGCTTGAGAATATCTTTCACAAACGGAATGGTCAGCTTACGCTGGGCGGTAATAGAGGCGCGATCGAGCTGATCGAGCGTATCAAACAGCGTGCGCATTTCGCGATCCAGTCGCTTGAGCAGGAAGCGACCCACGTCTTCCGGGAGTTCAAATCCACGCAGTCTTGCCCGCAGTTGCAGCGCCTGGAGTTTGTCTTCATCAGAGAGTGGCTGCAATTTGTAGATTTGCCCCCAGTCCAGGCGCGAAGCCAGATCCGGCAGCCCCAGATTGAGCTGACGCGGTGGACGATCGCCGGTGATCAGCAGCCGGGTTTTACCCGATTCCAGGATGCGGTTATAGAGATTAAACATCGCCATTTCCCACGGCTCATCTCCCGCGACGCATTCGATATTGTCGATGCAGACCAAAGAGAGGTGTTCCATTCCCTCCAGCACTTCGGGTACGAACCAGGTGCGCTTATCCAGCGGCACATAGCCTACTGCATCACCGCGCGCAGAAAGCTCCGCGCAGGCAGCGTGCAAAAGATGGCTGCGCCCCGCGCCTTCGCGTGACCAGATATAGATGTATCCGCTGTGTTCCTGGCGCAACACGTTTTGCAGTGCAGCCAGTAAAGAGGGGTTATCGCCCGGCCAGAAACTCGCGAAAGTTTCGTCGTCAGGTAGATAAAGTGGCAGAGAGAGCTGTGCCGGTCCGTTCAGAAATACCTCAACCAGATCTTACATAAAATCGGCAACGAGTTTAGCACGGAACCTGCAAGGTGAGAACCGGGCGGATCATCCGCCCGGTTTTGAGATCAATGTGGTGCTTTTTCGCTGTCGTCAGCATCCAGAACAACTTCTTCCGGGCGCAGAACGGAGATCAGTTTGAAGATCAGGCTCAGCGCCACACCCACGATGGTGGCCAGCGCCATGCCTTTCAGCTCTGCCGCACCAATGTGTACCTTCGCACCGCTCACGCCGATGATCAGGATAACAGAGGTCAGGATCAGGTTTTGTGCTTTGCTGTAATCCACTTTAGATTCAATCAGTACGCGAATACCGGATGCACCGATCACCCCGTACAGCAGCAGAGAAACACCGCCCATGACCGGAACCGGGATAATCTGAATAGCAGCGGCCAGCTTGCCCACACAGGAGAGCAGGATCGCGATAATCGCCGCACCACCGATAACCCAGGTGCTGTATACACGGGTGATCGCCATTACGCCGATGTTCTCACCGTAAGTGGTGTTAGGCGTAGAACCGAAGAAACCGGAGATAATCGTAGAAAGGCCGTTAGCAAACATTGAACGGTGCAGACCCGGGTCGCGGATCAGGTCACGCTTAACGATGTTAGCCGTCACCACCAGGTGACCCACGTGTTCAGCGATAACCACCAGCGCCGCAGGCAGAATGGTGAAAATAGCAAACCATTCGAAACGCGGCGTGTAGAAGGTTGGCAGCGCGAACCAGTGCGCCTGCGCGATAGGAGTGGTATCCACAACACCCATCACGAAGGAGAGCGCATAACCCGCCAGCACACCGATAAGGATCGGGATAATGGCCATAAATCCGCGGAACAGCACCGAGCCAAATACGGTCACACCCAGCGTTACCAGCGAGATGATGATGGTTTTGGAATCCGGTGACTGGCCGTCAGCAGGCAGCAGGCCCGCCATATTTGCCGCAACACCCGCCAGTTCAAGACCGATGACGGCAACGATTGCGCCCATCGCCGCAGGCGGGAACATCACATCCAGCCAGCCTGTACCCGCTTTTTTCACAATGAAGGAAACCAGACAGAACAGCACGCCGCACATGATAAAACCACCCAGCGCCACTTCATAACCTAACGGCAGCAGCAGCAACACTGGCGAGATAAAGGCAAAGCTCGACCCCAGATACGCCGGGATTTTGCCTTTACAGATAAAGAGGTAAAGCAGCGTACCGACACCGTTAAACAGCAGCACGGTAGCCGGGTTAATGTGAAACAGGATTGGCACCAGCACGGTTGCGCCAAACATGGCGAACAGGTGCTGCAAACTAAGCGGGATTGTCTGTAAAAGCGGCGGTCTTTCACTCACCCCGATAGCACGGCGCGTCATAGTGTTTTCCTCAAGTGTTGTTTGTTGTGGGACGTTTTATTCAAAAAAAAGCCGACTATCAAAGTCGGCTTTTCATTTGTTATTCGATTATTTAGTACCAAAAATCTTATCGCCGGCATCGCCAAGCCCCGGGATAATGTACCCGTGCTCGTTCAGCCCCTGGTCGATAGATGCGGTGTAAAGCTCAACATCCGGATGCGCTTTTTCCAGCGCCGCGATACCTTCAGGTGCCGCAACCAGAACCAGAACTTTAATGCTGCTGCAGCCCGCTTTTTTCAGCAGGTCGATGGTGGCGATCATAGAGCCGCCGGTCGCCAGCATAGGGTCAACAACCAGCGCCATACGCTCGTCGATGTTAGACACCAGCTTCTGGAAATACGGAACCGGCTCCAGCGTCTCTTCATTACGGTAAATACCGACTACGCTGATACGCGCGCTCGGAACGTGCTCCAGCACACCTTCCATCATGCCCAGACCCGCACGCAGGATTGGCACCACGGTAATTTTCTTACCTTTGATCTGCTCGACCTGAACCGGACCGTTCCAGCCTTCGATGGTCACTTTTTCAGTTGCCAGGTCAGAGGTTGCTTCGTAAGTCAGCAGGCTACCCACTTCCGATGCCAGTTCGCGAAAACGCTTCGTGCTGATGTCATGCTCACGCATCAGGCCCAGCTTGTGTTTAACGAGTGGGTGTTTCACTTCCACAATCTTCATTCTCTTTCTCCTCTGAGGTGGCAACCGCAAAAAAATCGCGGGATTATACCGCTTTTTTCGGATTGCGCCATACCCATCTTGCTTGATGTACATCAAGCAAAAACAAAAAAACCGGAGGTGAGACTCCGGCTTGGGTGCGGGGTTCTGCCCGGTGGCGCTGCGCTTACGCGGGCCTACGTGTAGTGTAGGTCGGGTAAGCGTTAGCGCCACCCGACAATTACAGGTTATCGCCGTTGCTCGCAATAACCTGCTGATACCACTCGAACGACTTCTTCTTACTGCGGTTCAGCGTACCGTTTCCTTCATTGTCTTTATCGACAAAGATAAAACCGTAGCGTTTTTTCATCTCGCCGGTACCGGCGGAAACCAGGTCGATACAGCCCCACGGGGTGTAACCCATCAGATCAACGCCGTCTTCCACCACCGCCTTTTTCATCTCGCTGATGTGCGCCGCAAGATAATCAATGCGGTACTGGTCGTTCACCGTACCGTCACTCTCCTGCACGTCGATTGCGCCGAAACCGTTCTCCACGATAAACAGCGGCAGCTGGTAGTGATCCCAGAACCAGTTCAGGGAATAACGCAGGCCAACCGGGTCAATCTGCCAGCCCCAGTCAGATTTTTGCACATACGGGTTAGAGACCAGGCTCTTGCTCTCGTCGTAATCCAGCTGCGGGTTATCTGCCGTGGCTTTAGTGGCGAATGACATGTAATAGCTGAAACCGATGTAATCCACGCAGCCTTGCTTCAGCGCGGCTTTATCTTCGGCGGTAATATCCAGCGCGAAGCCACGACGCTCAAAGTAGTTAAGCAGATGCTGCGGATACTTGCCGCGTACGTGCACATCGGTAAACCAGTAGCGACGGTGCATCGCATTCATCGCCATCATCATGTCGTCTGGCGCGCAGGTCAGCGGATAAATCGGACACATAGCAATCATGCAGCCAATCTGCAACGACGGGTTAATTTCGCGTCCGGCTTTTACGGCCAGCGCGCTGGCCACCAGCTCGTAGTGCGCCGCCTGGAACATCACCGGCTCGCGGTCTTCGCCCGGCTCGTACTTCAGCCCGGAGTTGGTAAACGGCGCGAAGTCTTCGTGGAAATTTGCCTGGTTGTTGATCTCGTTGAAGGTCATCCAGTACTTCACTTTATGCTGGTAGCGCTGGAAGACCACTTTTGAGAAACGCACAAAGAAATCAATCAGTTTGCGGTTACGCCAGCCGCCGTATTCAGTGACAAGATGGAAAGGCATCTCGAAGTGCGAGAGCGTGATGACCGGTTCTATGCCGTACTTCAGGCATTCGTCGAACAGGTCGTCGTAGAATTTCAGGCCAGCCTCGTTAGGCTCCAGCTCATCCCCTTTCGGGAAAATGCGCGTCCAGGCGATAGAAGTTCGGAAACATTTGAACCCCATTTCGGCAAAGAGTCGGATGTCTTCTTTATAGCGATGGTAGAAGTCGATGGCTTCATGGTTCGGGTAATTTTTTCCCTGCAATACGCCGTTGGTGATCTCACGCGGTACGCCGTGCGCGCCTGCGGTCATCACGTCGGCGACGCTAATGCCTTTGCCGCCCTCTTTCCAGCCGCCTTCCAGCTGATGTGCGGCAACCGCGCCGCCCCACAGAAAACCTTCTTTAAATCCTGGCATTCGCTTTCCCTCATTCAATGTTGCTGATTGCTGACGGATACTGCTGTCTGAAGTGGTAAACCGCGCCAATCAGGCCGGCGCTGTTGCCGTGGCTCACGACATCGACAATATCTGCGATGCCAAACCACGTAAGATGCGTGCGAAGTAAATCCATAAACCCGGGGCGCTCTGCGATACCGCCGCCGATAAAAATGGTGTGTGGATCGAAGACATTTGCCAGGTTGTAAAGCCCTGTCGCAATGCCGTTGAGGAAGTCATCGACCAGGCGATGGCAAACCACATCGCCCGCATCGTAACCATCAAAAATCGTCTCTCCAGTGACCTCCTCCAGCCCCAGGCCGTGATAGTCGGCATAGCGCTTGCGAAGCGTACGCAGGGTGCAGTTTTCATTCATGGAGTGACGGGAGACTTTTCTGGAGTCTGCGCGTTCGGTAAGCATGTAGCCGAATTCCCCGGCACGAAAACGTGCGCCGTGAACCAGCTGGCCGTTACAGAAAATCGCGCCGCCGATCCCGGTACCGATGGTCAGCACCAGAAAATTATCAGTCCCGGCCGCTTTCCCCTGCCAGCGTTCGGCCAGAAGCACGCAGTTAGCGTCATTTTCAACGGTGACCGGTAAACCCGTTTGCGCACTCAGCCACGCCTGCATCGCAAAGTTATCGAAGCGGCGGATCGCCCCGCCCATCTCGATGTATCCGGTATGGGGATTGACGTAGCCTGGCGCGCTGATGGCGATACCCTCAAGGTCCGGGTGTAACGCCACCCAATGCAGCATTTCTGAAAGGATGGCATCACCGTCGCTGTTCTTAATGGCGGCTTTATCTGTGTGCAACAACTCGCCCTGCGTTGTTGCGATGCCCATTTTTAATGCGGTGCCACCAATGTCGAATGCGGCAATATTCATGACGTTCATCCCTCCTGAATGAAACTGAAACCGGTTTCAGTTTCATGATGTTCATTCAGCAAACCGCTTGCAAGCAGATTCCCGAAACCGGTTTCATTTTCGTGAACGGAATCAAGTTTGAGCGTGAACATTCGCCACAGCAGTAAAAAAATCCCTGCTCACATTTCTGTTGCAGAATAGGCTCGCAAACGTTTGCCTGGACTGTTAGAATTGCGCCGATTTTTCTTACTAGCTATGCAATCGCGTGGGGACTTGAGCCGTGACCAACAAAACTTCTCTCAGCTACAAAGATGCCGGTGTTGATATTGACGCAGGTAATGCGCTGGTTGACCGAATCAAAGGTGTGGTGAAAAAAACCCGCCGCCCGGAAGTGATGGGTGGTCTGGGTGGATTCGGCGCACTGTGCGCGCTGCCGCAAAAATATCGTGAACCTGTTCTGGTCTCGGGTACTGACGGTGTAGGTACTAAACTGCGCCTGGCGATGGATCTTAAACGTCATGACACGATCGGTATCGATCTGGTGGCAATGTGCGTAAACGACCTGGTGGTACAGGGCGCAGAGCCGCTGTTCTTCCTTGACTACTACGCAACCGGCAAACTGGATGTGGATACCGCAGCCAGCGTGATCAACGGCATCGCCGAAGGTTGTCTGCAATCAGGCTGTTCACTGGTTGGTGGCGAAACGGCTGAAATGCCAGGGATGTACCACGGTGAAGATTATGACGTCGCTGGCTTCTGCGTCGGCGTGGTAGAAAAATCAGAAATTATCGACGGCAGCAAAGTGGCTGACGGCGATGTGCTGGTTGCGCTGGCTTCCAGCGGCCCGCATTCCAACGGTTATTCTCTGGTGCGTAAAATCCTTGAAGTCAGCGGTTGCGACCCACAAACCACTGAACTGGATGGCAAACCTCTGGCCGATCACCTGCTGGCACCGACCCGCATCTACGTGAAAAACGTGCTGGAACTTATCGAGAACGTCGACGTTCACGCGATTGCCCACCTGACCGGTGGCGGTTTCTGGGAAAACATTCCACGCGTACTGCCGGATAACACCCAGGCCGTGATCGACGAATCTTCCTGGCAGTGGCCGTCCGTATTTAACTGGCTGCAAACCGCAGGTAACGTCAGCTCTCATGAAATGTATCGCACCTTTAACTGCGGCGTGGGCATGGTCATCGCACTGCCTGCAAGCGAAGCTGATAAGGCCATTACCCTTCTGAATGAGAAAGGTGAAAACGCATGGAAAATCGGTATCATCAAAGCATCTGATTCCGAACAGCGTGTGGTCATTGAATGAAAAACATCGTGGTGCTCATTTCCGGTAACGGAAGCAATTTGCAGGCGGTCATTGACGCCTGCAAACAGAAGAAGATTAATGGCACCATACGTGCAGTTTTCAGCAACAAGGCCGATGCATTCGGCCTTGAGCGTGCCCGCGATGCAAATATCCCGGCGCACGCGCTGGAAGCCAGCCAGTTCTCGGGGCGTGAAGCCTTTGACCGCGAGCTGGTGCAAGAGATAGACGCCTACGCGCCGGATGTGGTGGTGCTGGCAGGATACATGCGTATTCTCAGCCCGGCGTTTGTTTCTCACTATTCCGGGCGTCTGCTCAATATCCACCCTTCTCTTCTGCCTAAATACCCGGGCCTGCATACCCATCGCCAGGTACTGGAAAATGGCGATGAAGAGCACGGAACGTCCGTACACTTCGTGACTGACGAACTCGACGGCGGGCCTGTTATTATACAGGCGAAGGTTCCTGTATTTGACGGCGACACCGAAGAGGATGTGACAGAGCGCGTGCAGACCCAGGAACACGCTATCTACCCGCTGGTAGTGAGCTGGTTTGTCGACGGGCGTCTGGATATGCGCGACGGCACGGCCTGGCTGGACGGCGTTCAGTTACCCCCGCAGGGCTATGCGGCGGAAGAGTAGTTTGTTATGTCGGGTGGCGCTACGCTTACCCGACCTACACATTGCATTACCCGATATTCCCTTCCCTCAACCCTCTAAAATCCCCCAGAAAAAAAATAACTGTCATACTTTTCTGGCACTGTTGGACATATCGTGGAAATGCTCGCCATAATAAGGACGAGACGGATTTACCACGTCCTGTGATTGAACTGGAGTGTGAGCTGTAATGGGTCAGGAAAAGTTATATATCGAGAAAGAGCTAAGCTGGTTAGCATTCAACGAGCGTGTCCTTCAGGAAGCGGCAGATAAAGCCAACCCGCTGATCGAGCGTATGCGTTTTTTGGGTATTTATTCCAACAACCTGGATGAATTCTATAAAGTTCGCTTTGCAGAACTGAAGCGCCGAATCATCATCAGTGAAGAGCAAGGCTTGAACTCGCACTCGCGGCATCTGCTTGGCAAAATCCAGGCCCGTGTGCTGAAAGCCGATCAGGAATTTGACGGTCTGTACAACGAACTGCTGCTGGAAATGGCACGCAACCAAATCTTCCTGATCAACGAACGTCAGCTTTCAGTTAACCAACAAAACTGGTTACGCCACTACTTCAAACAGTATCTGCGCCAGCACATTACCCCGATTCTGATTAACCGCGAAACCGACCTGGTACAGTTCCTGAAAGATGATTACACCTATCTGGCGGTTGAGATCATTCGCGGCGAATCTATTCGCTATGCGCTGCTGGAAATCCCGTCCGATAAGGTACCACGTTTTGTGAACCTGCCGCCGGAAACACCGCGCCGACGCAAGCCGATGATCCTGCTGGACAACATTCTGCGTTATTGCCTGGATGATATCTTCAAAGGCTTCTTCGATTACGATGCGTTAAACGCCTACTCGATGAAGATGACCCGTGACGCCGAATATGACCTGGTGCACGAGATGGAAGCCAGCCTGATGGAGCTGATGTCATCCAGCCTGAAACAGCGTCTGACGGCAGAGCCGGTGCGCTTCGTTTATCAGCGTGACATGCCAGACGCCATGGTTGAAATGCTGCGCGAAAAACTGACGATCTCCCGCTATGACTCCATCGTACCGGGTGGTCGCTACCACAACTTTAAAGACTTTATTGGCTTCCCGAACGTCGGCAAAGCCAACCTGGTCAACAAACCGCTGCCGCGTTTACGTCATATCTGGTTCGATAAATTCCGCAACGGTTTTGATGCCATCCGCGAACGCGATGTGCTGCTCTACTATCCGTACCACACGTTTGAACACGTGCTGGAACTGCTGCGCCAGGCCTCTTTCGACCCGAACGTACTGGCTATCAAGATCAACATCTACCGCGTGGCCAAAGATTCCCGCATCATTGATGCCATGATCCATGCTGCGCACAATGGTAAGAAAGTGACCGTGGTCGTTGAGTTGCAGGCGCGTTTCGACGAAGAAGCCAACATTCACTGGGCCCGTCGTCTGACGGAAGCGGGTGTGCACGTTATCTTCTCGGCCCCTGGTCTGAAAATTCACGCCAAGCTGTTCCTGATCTCCCGTAAAGAGGGTGACGACGTGGTGCGTTATGCCCATATCGGTACCGGTAACTTTAACGAGAAGACTGCACGAATTTATACTGACTACTCGCTCCTGACCGCCGATGCGCGCATCACCAACGAAGTGCGTCGGGTGTTTAACTTCATTGAGAACCCGTACCGCCCGGTCAGTTTCGATTATCTGCTGGTGTCGCCGCAGAACTCGCGCCGCCTGCTGTACGAGATGATCGACAAAGAGATCGCCAATGCGCAAAAAGGGTTGTCTTCCGGCATCACGCTGAAACTTAACAACCTGGTGGATAAAGGACTGGTCGACCGACTTTACGCTGCGTCCAGCTCGGGCGTACCGGTCAATCTGCTCATCCGCGGCATGTGTTCCCTGATCCCGGAACTGGAAGGTATCAGCGAAAATATCCGCGTAATCAGCATCGTTGACCGCTATCTGGAGCACGACAGGATCTACATTTTCGATAATGCGGGAGATAAACAAGTTTATCTTTCATCTGCGGACTGGATGACACGCAATATTGATTACAGAATTGAAGTAGCGGCTCCGCTGCTGGATCCCCGACTGAAGCAGCAGATCCTCGACATTATCGAGATTTTGTTTAGCGATACGGTGAAAGCACGCCATATCGATAAAGAACTCAGTAACCGCTATGTGCCGCGCGGCAACCGCCGCAAAGTGCGGTCACAGCTGGCGATTTACGACTATATCAAATCACTCGAGCAACCCGATTAACCTATGCCGATAAATGATCAGACTCCACGACCGCAGGAATTTGCCGCGGTCGATCTTGGCTCTAACAGTTTCCACATGGTCATCGCCCGTGAGGTGGATGGCGCGTTGCAGATAATCGGTCGTCTGAAGCAACGTGTACATCTGGCGGACGGTCTGGATGAGAGAAGTATGCTCAGCGAAGAAGCCATGGAGCGCGGCCTAAACTGCCTGTCTCTGTTCGCTGAACGCCTGCAAGGCTTTTCGCCCTCCAGCGTTTGTATCGTGGGAACACATACCTTGCGCCAGGCGCTGAACGCGCCGGAATTTCTTAAACGCGCTGAAAAAGTGATCCCCTACCCGATTGAAATCATCTCGGGTAATGAGGAAGCGCGTCTGATTTTCATGGGCGTGGAACACACGCAGCCCGAAAAAGGCCGCAAGCTGGTGATCGATATCGGCGGCGGCTCGACGGAGCTGGTAATTGGCGAAGACTTCGAACCCCGTCTGGTGGAAAGCCGCCGTATGGGGTGTGTCAGCTTCGCACAGATTTACTTCCCTGGCGGAGCCATCACCCGCGAAAACTTCCAGCGTGCGCGCATGGCAGCCATTCAAAAGCTGGAAACGCTCTCCTGGCAGTATCGCATTCAGGGCTGGAACGTCGCCCTTGGGGCATCCGGCAGCATCAAAGCGGCGCACGAAGTGCTGCTGGCGATGGGTGAAAAAGACGGTTTTATTACCCCGGAACGCCTGACCATGCTCACCGAAGAGGTGCTCAAGCATAAAAGCTTTAACGCGCTGAGCCTGCCCGGTCTTTCCGACGAACGTAAAGCGGTGTTTGTGCCGGGCCTGGCTATCCTGTGCGGCGTGTTTGACGCGCTGGCCATTAAGGAGCTACGTCTTTCCGATGGCGCTCTGCGTGAAGGTGTTCTGTATGAAATGGAGGGCCGCTTCCGTCATCAGGATATCCGCAGCCGCACGGCGCAAAGCCTGGCTAACCAGTACAACATTGACCGCGAACAGGCCAAACGCGTGCTGGACACCACGACCCAAATGTATGACCAGTGGCAAGAGCAGAATCCTAAGCTTGCGCATCCGCAGCTGGCCGCACTGCTGAAATGGGCCGCCATGTTGCATGAAGTAGGTCTGAATATTAATCACAGCGGAATGCATCGCCATTCGGCTTATATTCTGCAAAACAGTGATTTACCCGGCTTCAACCAGGAACAGCAGATCATGATGGCGACACTTGTGCGTTACCATCGCAAAGCCATTAAGCTCGACGAGCTGCCGCGCTTTACGCTGTTTAAGAAAAAGCAGTTCCTGCCGTTGATTCAGCTGCTGCGTTTAAGCGTGCTGCTGAATAACCAGCGCCAGGCGACCACCACACCGCCGACGCTGCGCCTGAAAACGGACGATCATCACTGGACGCTGAGCTTCCCGCATGACTGGTTTAGCCAGAATGCGCTGGTGCTGCTGGATCTGGAACGCGAGCAGCAGTACTGGGAAGCCGTGACCGGCTGGTTACTGAAAATTGAAGAAGAGAGTTCACCTGACGCGAACGTTGCGGCCTAGTGACTCAGGCGCTCTCACAGGGCGCCTTCTCTTCGAGTAATGATTCCAGCAGCACCGGTTTACCTATCAGATATCCCTGAACATAATCGATACCTAGCGCGTGCACCGCGCTACGTATCTCTTCGGTTTCCACATATTCCGCCACCACCAGCATTTTCTTCATCCGGGCCAGATGGCAAATTGACGCCACAATCTGATAATCCAGACTGTTGCTCACAATATTGCGAATAAAGCTGCCATCAATCTTCAGAATATCGGCATCAACGCTTTTCAGACGCGCATAGCTGGCGTATCCCGTACCGAAATCATCAATGGCAATACGCACGCCCATCTGCTGCAACTGCCTGAGAGTTTGCGCCGCCAGTGGCGAGTTGCCGAAGCTACTGCTTTCGGTGATTTCAAACACTAACTGCCAGGCTTCAACGCTGTACTTCCTCAGCAGGCGGCTGACCTCCAGCGGCAGTTGCGCCCGACACACCGTCGACGGTGCAAGGTTAATGGCAAAACGCTGGCCCGGCAGCCTGTCGCGATGCTCAGTGAGAAAACGCAGCGTACGTTCCAGTACCCACAGATCAACACGCGATGACAAACCAAACTCCTGAGCCACCGGCAGGAACTGATCGGGCGAAATAAGTTCACCCCGTTCATCGGGCATCCTTAGCAACACTTCATGGTAATGATCGCCGCGCAGTCCCCGCACCGGCTGGATCATCAGGGTAAACTCATCCTGCTCCAGCGCGCGCTGGAGCCGGTTCATCATCGCCACTTTGCCCTTCAGATCCCGCTGCAAATTCACGGCACCGCGCTGCTGAAGGTTTTCAGGATGGTTAGTTGATAGCGACAGGTCAGCAATGACCCCCAGTTCACCGAGAACAAGATAGAGATGATTGACCGGCGATCGGACAAAGCAGTAACTGACGCCCACCTGGGGCTGCAACGGCATTCCATCCCAGATAAACCGGAACTGTTTAATATGCTCATCCAGCGTGTCGATGCGCTGCTGATGTGACTCGGTATTCAGGCGTACGGCCAGATCGTAGCCGGTAAGATGGTAAACCCGCTCATTGGGCTGAAGCGTGCCATTAATCCACTCCGCCAGCTTTTGTTTGTACTGAATGCGCAGCAGCACGCCATAGTTACGCCCCAACACTTCCAGCTCAGGGATACGCAGCAAACAAAGCGCCGACCACGGATTTTTGGCCAGATCGCGCGACAACGCCCGCAGGTTTGGCATATGCACCACCGGGTCGAGTAGCGCCAGCCTGCGCGAGCGGATGTTAATGGCCCGCTGGCGTGTCGCCAGCATGGACATGTAAGTCACCACAAACGAAAAGACCAGATAGCTCGACGAGGTGATCGCCAGCTGCACGTCATATCCCTGGTGCAGCGGAATGTAGCGGTAATAGTAGTGAATAGACACCAGCAGCACCGGCGTCCAGATAATCGACATCAGCTTATAGCCAAACCGCATTGCGCCCCAGAGCATCACCGGCATCAGCAGCGACAAGGTGTAGTTAGTGCTGAAAATAGAGCTGTTTTCGTTCATCGGGACCAGCAGCAGAGAGAGCAAGCCGCCCAACATCACCGCCCAGATCAGGAACTCCATGACGCTGACTTTCTTATCTATCTGCCCACGTACCTGAGAGATCAACGCTCTGATGTAGCGCGGATTGCGGATCAGACGAATCAACAGATAGCTCAACGGTACGCCCGTCAGCCCGCTGACCAGCAGCGCCTGATAATTGATAAGCGTCCGGATATTCAGGGGATTCAGCCCCGCCATGCTCTGACGGCTCTCATACACCCCCAGATACACCGCGAACTGAAACAACGACAGAAACAGCGTGGCCGGGCAAATAACCTGCCAGAAAATGCGCTGCGCCATCAGGCGCACATCCCCATAGGCCGTCATATTACGTCTGGGGGTAAACACACGATACCCTCCCCAACTGAGCACCAGCGGGACGATAAAATGCAGAATACCTGCGCCGGTTTCAAACAGCCCAACCGAAGGGTAGTAGCGGAAAAAGAGCGCCAGAATAATCCCGGGGACCGCCGCCAGGCCAAAAAACAACATCATGGCCAGCAGGAAAAAGAGAGGGAGATAATAGAGCGCAGCCAGTCCATCACCCAGTTGCGAAAAGGTATTCACCACACTCAGCGACGGCAACAACAGGCTGGGTAAAATTAGCGGAAGCGCCCACCAGCGATCTTTGTTGTTTTTCAGGAAGAGGAGAATGTTCATAGATGCCCGATTAAAAACCCATTCGCTCCTGTGGGTAAATTAAGACAGGCATCCAACCTGACGAACATGCCCGCCAGTCAATCTCTGTGTGAGCATAAGGAGGAAGGATTTTAGTTCGAGGCTCAGGGAATCCGTTGACTTAAATCAAACTAATTTATTCGAATAATGCTTTCTTACGAAATTCAGCGCTAATTTTCTTTATTTTATCAAAGCAGTAAATGCATAAACCATGTTTAATAACATTAGTTAATGTAAACATTGACGGTTTTTTACACATCCCGGAATTGACCCCCTCTTCCCGCTGTGCCTTAATATCCGTATCGCCCAAAAGGGTATGCCCAGGATAAACACAGTGAGTCAGGCCACGCGTATGCACAAACGACATCGATTTAACACTCGGATGACCCGCATCATACTGCTTATTAGTTTTCTTTTTTTCTTTGGCCGCTTTGTTTATTCTTCCATTGGCGCCTGGTATCACCATCAGGACAAGATGCAATCCCAGCAAACCAGTTTGTCTGTCGAGACTTCCGAACGCTAATCCAGCGGCTTATTTTGCAGCATCCGTATAATGGCAGAGATCCCTTTGCTCAGGATTTTATCCTGGCGCATCACTACGGCCAGCTGACGATGCAAAACCGGTGTCAATGAATGCACGCTTAACCCTTCCCGATCGGCTGAGTTTTCCACCGCCATTCGCGGCACGATGCTGTATCCAAGCCCTGCACGCACCATACGTTTGATGGCCTCAATGCTCCCAAGCTGCATCACCGGCGCTATCGCGATCCCGCAGGCTTCAAACCAGCCGTCAATCAGCGCACGCGTACCGCTTCCCGATTCAAACGCAATCAGGGGCTGAGCGTGCAGCCCCCCTGGCGTCAGCACATCCCACGCGCCAGGCTGATCCTGCGAAACAATAAAGACAAACTCTTCGTTCATCACCGGCATGACTTCCAGCGCGCGCCCGCTGACAGGCAGCGTGACCAGCCCCATGTCCAGACGGTTTTCTTCAATCGCGCGGACGATATCGAGCGTGTTCCCGGTGGTGACACCCACCTTTAACAACGGATAGTCGCTTCGTAGCTGCTGCAACAGAGGGGGCAAAAGATGGATACAGGCCGTAGCCCCAGTCCCGAGCGTGATTGTACCGCTCACCTCGCGGTTAAACTCGCTGACGGAACGAATGGCCTCATCCACCACCTGTTCGATCCGCTCCCCGTGGCTCAGCAGCGCCAGTCCGGCGGCGGTGGCTTTAATGCCGCGCCCCGTGCGCTCAATTAATCGCGTCCGGAGAAATTGCTCGAGCTGGCGGATTTGCAGGCTAACCGCAGGCTGAGAAATGCCAAGCACATCCGCAGCGGCTGAAAAGCTGCCCCGCTGTACCACCAGGCGAAAAGTCGCCAGATTGCCCAGATTTAGCATCGTCATTCAAAGTTTCTCTTATACAGGTCATAAGGTCGCGAGCCTGCCTGCACAATACCGCGCCCGTTATGCTGAGGACAACTGCATTAACGGAATGAAAAATAATGGAAACACCTGTTCTGCCCCGACGCCTCTCTCTGACTGCCGGTTGTAATCAGCTCATTAACTGGGGCATCTCTTTTTATATGCCGGGCACCTTCGCGCAGGCGATTGCCCGCGACCGGGGATGGTCATCGCCGGAAATCTATCTTGGCCTGACTCTCGCCATGCTGATGATGGCCGCCGTCTCCCCTTTTGTCGCCCGCTTGCTGGCGCGCTTTGGCGGGCAACGGGTGGTGATGAGCGGGACCTTGCTGATCGCCGCAGGCTGTGTGGCAATGACATATACCTCTACCCTCGCGGGCTGGTATGCCGTCTGGCTCATCACCGGTATCGGAATGCGGCTCTCGCTGTATGACGCGCTTTTCGCCTCACTGGTAAACCTCTACGGCCAGCAGGCCCGGCGCACAATTTCCCGCGTCACCCTGGCCGGTGGTCTGGCATCCGCCGTATTTTGGCCCCTGGGCGATGCGCTGCTCAGGGTGATGAGCTGGCAGGATGCGCTTCTGGTCTATGCCCTTTTTGGCCTGCTGAGTGCCGTGCTTATCTGCCAGTTGCCTCACCACAAGCCTCTGGTTACTGCAAAAGCCAAAGCCTCTGTACCGGAAGATGACCCGCATAACGGATGGCTGTATGCGACATTTATCGCCCTTATCACTTTTGTCTCTAACGGGACTTCAACACACCTGCCGGAATTTATCGCCAGTTTTGGTCTACCGGTTGGCATTGGGATGCTGTGGGGATTTGGGCAAACTGGTGCACGGCTGATGGAAGTACTGGCGGGTACGCGCCTGACACCGTTCAGACTAACATTACTGACCTCGCTTGCCATGCCGGTCTGTTTTCTTGTCGGGTTGAGCGGGTCGATGTTCGCGTGGTGCGCCGCCGGATTTGTGCTGGGGTATGGTGCAATTAACGGGCTGGTGACGATAGTCAAAGCAACGCTGCCGCTGGAGCTGTTCAGTGCCGCAAGCTACGCCAGACGCACCGGATTATTGCTTATCCCGGGGCAGCTGATGGCGGCGGCGTCGCCCTTTGCCTATGCGTGGCTGAGTAAAACGCTCGGAATAACGGGCGCGATGTGGGTGTCGTTAAGCCTGACCCTGGCGATTGCTGCACTGGCCATCACGCTCGTGAGAAAGCAACGTCGTCAGGGCGTCCCTGCCCTGAGCGGTTAAACTACAAACCCGCCGTCAATCGTCAAACTCGCGCCCGTCATTTAGCCAGATCCCTCGCTGGCAAGCCATGCGGCAAATGTATCGCACTGTATCTCACCCACCAGGCTTACGCGGCGATACAAAAAGCCCATGAAGACAAACAGGCCTGATACATAAAAGTGGTCTCCTGTGTCTGTCGTCAGTTTTTACATTCACAGGAGACACTTGATGAAATATCACTATCTGTTACTCCCCTTTATCGCGCTCACCTCCCCTGGCTGGGCCGGACCATTAGATGGCCTCAGCGCCGCTGAGGTGAACGGCCCGGCGGCCGTTGCGCCGCTCGCACATCCACAACCGCCGGCAAAGCTGATTGTTGACCCGCCGCTTGCGGGCCCGCTAAGTAAAGGCGCGGTGTTTATTCAATACCGGGTCGAAAACCTGCGTATCGAGCCAGTATTCGGCCCGGAAGCGCTAAAGGTCACGCCGCGTATTGGCCACATTCACGTCGTTGTGGATGACGCGCCATGGCACTGGGCGGACACCAGCGGTGAGCCGGTGATCCTGGTCGGGCTACCCGCAGGTCAACATAAAGTGACCATCATCCTCGCCGATCCGACGCATAAACCCATCGACCACAAAACCATCTCGTTCACCGTACCGCCACATGCGGCAATTCATCACTTTTAAGGGGCTGAATATGAAAACATTGTCGATCTTAACGGCTGGCCTGCTGGCGCTTTCTGCCAGCGCATTTGCCGAAACCAAAACCAGCGTGGTGCTGGTTCATGGCGCCTTTGCCGATGGCAGTAGCTGGAATAAGGTCATCAACCAGTTGCAAAAACAGCACACGGAGGTCATTGCCGTGCAGCTGCCGTTAACGTCGCTGAAAGATGACGTGGCCGCCACGCAGCGTGCCATTGCTCGTGCGCAGGGTGATGTAGTGCTGGTCGGCCACTCCTGGGGCGGGACGGTGATTAGTGAAGCGGGCAACGATGCGCGGGTAAAATCGCTGGTTTACGTGGCGGCATTCGCGCCGGATTCCGGTCAGTCGACGGCGGATCTGGCAGGAAGCTTCCCTGCGCCGCCGGGCAGCGCGGGCATTGCTAAAACGGCGGACGGCTATTTATACCTGCCGACAGGAGCCGTAAGGAAGGACTTCGCGCCTGACGTGAAACCGGGTGAACAACAGAGCATTGCGGCCACGCAGGGGCCCATAAAGGGCGATGCGTTTGGCGAAAAGATCACTCGCGCCGCGTGGCGCACTAAGCCGAGCTGGTATGTGGTCAGCAAGAATGACCGTATGATCAACCCCGATCTTGAGCGTGCAATGGCGAAAGCGATCCATGCGAACACCACGGAAGTGGCGGCCAGCCACGTGTCGATGGTGAGCCAGCCGGACGCCATCGCCCGGACGATTGAGCAGGCGATTGAAGCAAAGTAATTTTTTGCGAATTGTAGGCCGGGTAAGCGCAGCGCCACCCGGCAAAAAACAGCCTCAGCGCCCGCCATCCGCGGGGTAATCGCGATTAATCCACGCGTGGTCATCTTCCCAGGTGAACATCCATTTGCGTACCGGCCCGGCCATCACGTTGAGGTAATAGCTGTCATACCCGGCCATCGTCGCCACCGGGTGATAGCCCTTCGGCACCATGACCACATCCCGGTTGTAGACCGCCATACACTCATCCAGCGACCGGTCGTCGGTATAGACACGCTGCATACAAAACCCCTGCTCCGGGTTGAGACGATGGTAGTACGTCTCCTCCAGATAGGTTTCGTCTGGCGGGTTATCCATGTCGTGCTTATGGCTCGGGTACGAGCTGGTGCACCCTTCGTTGGTCCAGACCTCCACTACCAGCAGGCTGTCGGCCGGTTTATCTTCCGGCAGAATGTTGTGCACGTAGCGCTGGTTATGCCCCTTGCCGCGCGCCTCACCGTCGATATCCTGCGGGGCAATCAGCCGCGTCGGATACGTGCCTTTACCGGGGGCGGCGCAGACCGCCAGCTCCAGCTTCGTCAGCGCCTTCACCTGCACTGCCTCCTGCGGGGTGACGTAAACCGCCCACGGTTTGATACGCTCGAACGGGCTCATCCGCTCGCCGATGTCGTTGAACTGCGCGGAAGGCGTGCTGATGGAGGCGCGTCCGGCCACCAGTACCAGACAGCGCTCTTCGCTGACGGCGGGCAGCGTCAGCTGCTGCCCCTCCTGTAGCTCATACGCCTCAAAGCCGACATACCCCCAGCCTGCGCTTTCTGGCGTGACGGACTGCGTGCGCCCCTCGCCGTTCGGCTGTTGCCAGCGTGATAACAGACGTGACATGTCACCTCCTCAAATAAGTCCGGCGTCGCGCGCCAGGCGGCTCAGATTGTTATACCCCAGACGGGCGTAAGTCAGCGGATGGGCAATCGCCGGATCCTGCTCGGCCTCCACCACCAGCCAGCCGTGATAGTCCTGCGCTTTCAGCAGCCGCATGATCGGCGGGTAATCCACGCAGCCGTCACCCGGCACGGTAAACACGCCGCTCAGCACCGCATCAAGGAAGCTGGTTTTACGGTTTTTCACGTCGGCCAGCACGTCGGCACGCACGTCTTTGCAGTGGACGTGGTTGATACGCGACGCCCAGCGTTGCGCCACCGCCAGCGGATCTGCCCCGGCGAAGGTCAGGTGGCCGGTATCCAGCAGTAACCCCACCGCGTCGCCTGTGTGGATCATCAGATTGTCCACGTCTTCGGCGGACTCAATGACCGTGCCCATATGGTGATGGTAAGCAATCTGCACGCCCTGCTGCTGCGTATAGCGGGCAAATTCGGTGAGCTTCTCGCCATACTCTTTCCAGCGCGCCTGCGGGAAGCGTGGGCGCAGATGCACCGGGGTCTGCTGCTCGCCGTGAATGCAGCCGCTCACTTCCGCAAAGACCAGCACCTTCGCCCCCAGCTCGCGCAGCAGCGTCAGGTGGGACTGCACGGCGGCGATTTCTTCCTCCACGCTGCGCTCCAGCAGGCGGCCGGAGTACCAGCCAGAGACCAGTTGCAGGTCATGGCGCTGCAAAATGGGGCCAAGCAGGCGCGCTTCGCGGGGGAATTTGTTACCCAGCTCGAAACCGGCAAAACCGGCCTCTTTCCCTTCGCTCAGGCAAGTCTCCAGCGATGTCTCCGCGCCAAGAGAAGGCAGATCGTCGTTAGTCCATGTCAGCGGGTTAATGCCCAGTTGTACACTCATTGTCGTCTCCATTATGCGTGTCCGCGCTCGCGCCACCAGGCGATAAGCTGCAGGTAGTTGTCCCGAATGCGCGCCACCAGCTGCGCATCGTCAATATCGTGTTTCAGCCACGCGCGAGAGGCATCGCCAAACAGCGTGCGTCCCACGGCGAAACCTTTAACCAGCGCCTGCCCCGCTGCGGCTTTGAAGTCTGCACGCAGCTGTTCTGCCGGGGCGTCCAGGCCGAGGATCACCACCCCGCGGCAGTGCGGGTCGCGGCGTTCGATAATCTCGCTCAGCGCCGTCCAGCCGTCGGCGGAGAGCGGCGGCAGTTTCCACCAGTCGGGGTAAATACCGAGGTTGTAGAAGCGGGAGATGGCGCGCAGGTAGAGCTCGTCGCTGCGTGGCATAGTCGCGGGCAATATCACCTCCAGCAGCAGCTCGTGTCCGGACTGGCAGCAGGCGTGGTAAACCTCGGCGATTTTCTGCTCCTGCTCCAGGCGCAGGCCGTGGGCATCTTCCGGATGGAAAAAGACCAGACACTTCACCACGTGCTCCTGCGGCCAGCTGATAAGCTGGGTGCCGATGTTGCCATGCTCCATCTCCAGCGGCCGCGAGCCCGGCAGTTCAATGGGGCGACCAATCCACCAGCCTTCGCCGGTTATCGCGTTCAGCGCGTCCTGACCAAAGGTGCCGTCACACAGCAGACCGGCTTTGCCCTCCAGCCCGGCGCGGCTCGCCGCCTCGCGGCTGGCCTGCAGGATCAGCTGCTTCAGTGCCGGAATGCGCTTAAGCGACGCGCCGCACTGCAGCGCCATCTCTTCCAGCTGGCTGCGGTGGTCGAAGGCCATCACGCACAGCTCCGGCCACTCGCGGCGGCGGGTGGTGACGCGATGGAGATGGTTAAGACGCGGGTCGAGATCCGGGCGCGAAACGAGGGCGGCGCGGGAAAGATAATCATCCAGCTCAATTTTGCTCGGCATCGCCGGGGCGCAACCGTGGCGCGAGACCACCAGCGCGCCGCAGGCGTTGGCGTAGCGGCACGCCTGCTCCCAGCCTTCGTCGTTCAGGTAGCCGCGCAGCAGGCCGGACATAAACGCGTCCCCCGCGCCAAGGACGTTCAGCACCTCCACGCGCACGCCGGTCACCGTCAGGCCATCGTCCAGCCGTAGCGGGATGGCGTCGCTATAGACCGAACAGCCGAGCGCGCCGCGTTTGCAGACCAGAGTTGCCTCACTGACGGCACGCACCTGGCCCAGCGCCTGAAGGGTATCCGTGCTGCCGCCCGCAATGTGAAACTCCTCTTCGGTACCGACAATGACGTCGAAAAGATGCAGCACCTCCTGCAATTCGCGGGTGACCTGATCGGCGGCGATAAAGCGCGTTTCGCCATCGCCTAAGGAGGTCAGCCCCCACAGTACCGGACGATAATCGATGTCCAGCACCGTGCGCACGCCGTGACGACGAGCATAGCCCAGCGCCGTCAGCACCGCCTCGCGGGTCTGCGGATGAGAAAGATGCGTCCCGGTGATGGCAAGACAACGTGCGGAGGCAATGTAGCTTTCGTCCACATCGCTGGCGGTAATCGCCATATCCGCGCAGTTATCGCGATAAAAAATCAGAGGAAAAGTGTCCCGGTCTTTAATGCCGAGTAGCACCAGCGCCGTGAGGCGGTTTTTATCGGTTATCAGATGGCTGGTATCGCAGCCCACCTGGTTGAGCTCTTCCCGCAGGAAGCGGCCCATATGTTCATCGCCAACCCGTGCCAGCATCGACGAGCGTAACCCCTGGCGCGCGGTGCCGTACGCCACGTTGCCGGAAGAACCACCGAGATATTTGGCGAAGCTCGACACATCTTCCAGGCGGGCACCAATCTGCTGACTGTAGAGGTCTACCGCCACGCGGCCCATGCATATCACATCAAACTGCTTTTCCACATTGATACCTCATCAGACAATGTCGTTCACGTTCAGCCAGCGGCCCTGCAGGTGTGAGAGTGCAATCGCGTCCAGCACGCGAGACACCTTCCAGCCCTCTTCAAAGTCCGGCCACATCGGCGCGTCGGCGGCGATCCCGTCTACCAGGTCGCGCACCTCCACCGTTTTTTGATCGTTAAAGCCAATCCCGTGCCCCGCGCCCATGCAGAACGCGGCGTAGTCCGGGTGTGCCGGGCCGACGAGCAGCGTGCGGAACCCCTGGCGGTTCACCGGATCGTCATGCAGATAGAGCTTCAGCTCGGCCATGCGCTCCTGGGTGAAACTGATGGCGCCTTTTGTCCCGGTGATCACATACGAGAGCCCCATCTTGCGGCCGCAGGCGACGCGGGAGGTCTCAATAACGCCCTGTGCCCCGCCCGCGAAGCGCACCATCGCGTGGGCCTGATCCTCGTTTTCGACGGCGATCATCTCTGACGATCCGGTCTTTGCCGGGCGCGCCGGGACCACGATCTTCAGATCGCCGCAGACCTGCTCGATATCCCCCACCAGGTACTGCGCCATATTGACGATATGGGCTGCCAGATCGCCCAGCGCACCCAGCCCGGCGGTCTCTTTAAAGCAGTGCCAGTGAATGGGCGACAGCGGGTCGGCCATATAGTCTTCGTTGTGGGTGCCGTAGAAGTGGATCACCTCGCCAATCTCGCCGCGGGCGATAATCTCCTTCGCCAGCTGCGCCGTCGGGTTCTTCATGTAGTTGAATCCCACCAGCGTTTTCACCCCGGCCCGCTTCGCGGCGTCGACCATCTCGCGCGCGTCGTGGGCGTTAAGCGCCAGCGGTTTCTCCGAATAAACGTGCTTGCCGTGGCGGATCGCCTCCAGCGCCATCTCTTTATGCAGATGGTTAGGCGAACAAATATCCACCACGTCAATGGCCGGATCGGCCACCAGCGCCCGCCAGTCTCCGGTTGAACGGTTAAAGCCAAATGCCTGCGCCCGCTCTGCCGCCAGCGTAGGGTTCACCTCGGCCACCATCTCGCGCACCAGCTTGCCACGCAGGTTGAATACCGTCGGGGCCTGGGCATAGGCGATGGCATGTGCCTTGCCGATATACCCGGTGCCAATCAATCCAATACGAACCTCTTTCATCATGATCCTCACAGTGCGCCGCGACGGCTCTTGGCGTAGGTATCAAACGCCACCGCCAGAACGATAATTAATCCGGTGATAATTTGCTGGTAGTAGGCCGAGACGTTCATCAGCACCAGGCCGTTAATCAGAATGCCCATGATGATGGAGCCGATAATGGTGCCGCCGATACGCCCGTAACCGCCCATCAACGAGGTGCCGCCAATCACCACCGAAGCGATGACGCGCAGCTCAAAGGAGATCCCGGCGACCGCCTCGGCGCTCCCCAGACGCGCGCTCAGAATGAAGCCCGCCAGCCCTGCCAGACAGCCAATCAACACATACACGCTGACCAGCACGCGCTTGACGTTCACCCCCGCCAGGCGTGCCGCCTCCGGGTTACCGCCAATGGCGTAGACGAAGCGACCCCAGCGGGTTTTATGCAGCGCCAGATACCCGCCGATGGCAACGATGGCGAAGATCCAGATAGGAATGGAGATGCCGAGCAACTCCCCGCGTCCCCACCAGCGGTAGCCAGGGTCGAAACCGGCAATCGGCGCGCCGTCGTTAATCACCAGCGTCAGGCCGCGCCAGATGGTCATCCCACCGAGGGTGACGATGAACGGCGGCAGGCGCAGGCGAGTCACGCCCAGACCGTGCAGGAAGCCAATCGCCGTACCCATGGCCAGACAAATCCCCAGCCCAATCAGCCAGCTCATGCCGCCCCAGGCGTTCGGGTCGACGGTAGTGAAGTTGTCGCCCTTAATCACGTACGCCGCGGTCATGGCGCACACCGCCAGAATGGAGCCCACGGAGAGGTCGATCCCAGCGGTCAGGATAACGAAGGTCATCCCCACGGCCATGATCCCGTAGATGGAGACTTCGGTCAGGATGTTGAAAATATTGCGCTCAGAGAAAAAATTGCTGTTCTGCGACTGGAAGAAGATCAGCAGCAGGATCATGAAAATCAGTACCCCGAAGCGCTCGAAGAAGGCGATGGGATCGATGCGTCCGGCGCGTTTAGCCGGGGCCTGCGTTTTAGAAATCATCTGCGTCATGAGAAACTCCGTTATGCCGCGTTCAGGGCGTTGTGGTTGATGGCCATCATCGTCATCAGCCGTTCTTCGTTAGCGTCGTCACCGTGGATCTCACCGGTCACCCGGCCTTCACTGAGCGTGATGATCCGGTCAGACACTGCCATCACTTCAGGCAGATCGGAGGAGATCACGATCACCGCCACGCCCTTTTTCGCCATATCAAACAGCACCTGGTGCACTTCTGATTTGGTCCCCACGTCGATGCCGCGCGTCGGCTCATCGACGATCAGCACCCGTGGGTTGAGCGCCATGCAGCGCGCGAGGATCACTTTTTGCTGGTTGCCGCCGGAGAGCTTGCGCACCTCCTGCGCGCTGTTGACCATTTTGATCTGCAGCGCCTGGCGGTAGGACTCAATCAGATCGTCCTCTTTGCGGGTGTTCACGAACCAGCGCCATTGCAGGAGCGACGAAAGGCAAGAAAGCGACAGGTTGTCGCGAATCGACAGCCCCAGCACCGCCCCCTCTTTTTTACGATCTTCCGGCACCAGCGCCACGCCCTGATCAAGGGCATACAGCGGGTCGCGCGGCTGATACGGCACGCCGTCCAGCTCAAAGCTCCCCGAGGTAAACGCATCAGCGCCAAACAGGCAGCGAGCCACTTCGGTACGTCCCGCGCCCACCAGCCCGGCAATGCCCAGGACCTCCCCGGCGTGGACGTGGAAGCTGATGTCGTGCAGGGCGATGCCATGCGGATCCAGCGGCGGCTTTTCTCGGCTCAGCCCCTTCACCGCCAGGCGCACGGGTTTGTCTTCATGATGGGTTTCGCTGGCAGGGCGGCGATTAAAGGCCACGTCGCGCCCGACCATCAGGCGGATCAGCTGTTCGACGTTGGTCTCTGCCACCGCGCCGGTGCCGGTGAAACGGCCGTCCTGGAAAACAGTGAAGCGATCGCAGAGCTGGAAAACCTCGTGCAGACGGTGGGTAACGTAAATAATGCTCACGCCGCGGTTTTTAAGCTCCCGCACCACGCGGTGCAGGCTTTCCACCTCGCTGTCGCTCAGCGCTGCGGAAGGTTCGTCCATAATGATTAACCGGGCGTTGAGGGTCAGCGCCCGGGCGATCTCCACCATCTGCTGCTGGGCGACGCTCAGGCGGGCGACAGGCGTGGTCGGCGCAACGTTCAGCTGCAGGTAATCGAGAATGACCTGCGCCTCCTGGTTTACCGCCTTTTCGTCGACGATCAGGTTACGTTTACGCGGTTCGCGCCCGAGAAACATGTTTTCCGCGACGGTCATGTTGGGCAGCAGGTTGAATTCCTGATAGATGGTAATAATGCCCTTGTTCTGGCGCTCCACCGGGGAGTCGTCCACCGGCAGCGTTTCGCCGTTGAACCAGATATCCCCGCGCGTTTGCGGCTGCGCGCCCGCGAGCGCCTTCAGCAGCGTTGATTTTCCTGCCCCATTTTCCCCCAGCAGGGCGTGAATTTCGCCGCTGCCGACGGTCAGCTGAGCGCTGCTCAGCGCCCAGACGCCGGAAAAGCTTTTTGCCAGGTCGGTCACTTTCAGTAAGGGTTGCGACATCAGTCTGCTCCTCCTCATGATGAGCCGCCAAAGGCGGCTCGGGACATATTAGTTACCGGCCTCACCGATACGCTCAGCCTGCTGCAGGTTCTCTTTGGTGATCAGCGTCGGCGGATAGTCGGCCCCGGTGATGGCTTTTTTCTCGCGCACGTTGGCCACCAGTTGGCTCATCGCCGTCTGCACCGCAAAGCCCGGGCGCTGATCCGCCGTTACCGCCAGCCAGCCGTCGCGCACACGAGCCAGTGCTTCAGGAACGGCATCAAAACCGGTGACCAGAATTTCGCCCGGTTTCACGCCCTGGCTCTGAAGGGCTTCAATCGCGCCCAGCGCCATATCGTCGTTGGCGGAGAGGATCACCTGCGGACGTTTCGGCAGCGAAGGCAGCACGCTTTCCACAATGCGCATCCCTTCTGAACGCATCCAGTTTCCGGTCTGATCGGCGACGATCTTGTACTTATCCCCGCCCGCCTTCAGGCTGTCGCGGATCCCTTTGGTGCGTTCAATATTGGAAGAGGAGCCCGGCTGACCGGTAAGGAGAATGATGTCCGCGCCGTTCGGGAATTTGGTTTTAACGAAGTCGCCAACCGCCTGGCCGCCCTTGTAGTTGTTGGCGCCGAAATGCGGCACTTTCTTCTGGCTATCGACGGAGCGGTCGAGGGTGACAATCGGCAGTTTCGCATCCTGAATTTCATCCACCGCGCTGGAGACCGCATTCACGTCATTCGGGGAGACGATAAAGCCCTGCGCCCCGCGGGTGATGGCGTTTTCCAGGTCAGCCACCTGCTTCGGTGAGCTGCCTTGCCCGTCCAGCACCTGAAGCTTAACGCCCATCTCTTTTGCGGCTTTCACCGCCGTGCGCTGCATGTGAACTTCAAACGGCATGGCCAGGTTTGGCGTACTGAAAACAATTTGCTCGTTTTCGGCGAGGGCAGCCCCGGACGTCATGGCGATGAGGGCGGCTACGATCAGTTTTTTCATTATTATGTCTCTCTGTGTAGGGTTGTTGTGTTTAGAGGACGATCTCGCGCTGGCTACGCAGCGACTCCAGCGCTTTATCCGCAAGGTACAGCGCACGTTCACCATCATCGCCGCTGCAATCAGGCACCGCTTCGCCGCGCAGGACCGCAACAAAGTGTTCCCATTCCGCGACGTAAGCGGATTTGTAGCGTTGCAGGAAGAAGTGTTCCGGCAGCGCGCTGGTGCAGCCCTGTTGGCCGTAGTGCTGCACCTGGTTTTCAAGAATGTTGCCCGCGCACAGCAGCCCTTCGGAGCCGTGCAGCTCCAGGCGCTGGTCGTAGCCGTAAGATGAACGGCGGCTGTTAACGATGGTCGCCATCGCGCCGGAGGCATATTTCAGAACGATAAACGCGGTATCGATATCCCCCGCCTCGCCAATCGCCGGATCCACCAGATTACTGCCCTGGGCATACACCGACACCGGCTCTTCGCCCATGATGAAGCGTGCCATGTCAAAGTCATGAATGGTCATATCGCGGAACATGCCGCCGGAAACGCGCACGTACTCAGCAGGCGGCGGGGACGGGTCGCGGGAGATGATCAGCAGCGATTCCGGCTTGCCGATGCGCCCGGCCTGGGCGTCGGTTTTCACGCGGCGGAACTGCGGATCAAAGCGACGGTTAAAGCCGATGAACAGTGGTACGTCATATTCTTTGACCACTTTCAGGCAGTCGCGCACGCGGGCGAGGTCGAGGTGTACCGGCTTTTCACAGAAGATGGCCTTGCCGTGGCGGGCGGCCATTTCAATCAGGTCCGCGTGGGTATCGGTCGCGGAAGCGATCAGCACGGCATGAACGTTAGGGTCAGTCATCGCCTCATCCAGGCTCTGCTGGCGGGCCTGATACTGCGCGGCGAGGCGGGTGGCAAATTCCTGATTCGGGTCAACCACGGACCAGAGCGTGGTCGCGCCGTGGCTGGCGATGTTAGCTGCATGTACCTGGCCGATTCGGCCAGCGCCCAGTAAAGCAATGTTAAACATAACGGCTCCCGGTGTTGGTGAATGCTGTGAACTAACGACTCTATAAATAAAACATTTATTTCATTTTTATAAATAGTGAAAATTATGTTTTTGAGTGCGAGTTAACACTTTTGAGATGAATGAGATAAATTCTGTTATCAATCTCACAACATAGAAGGGAGGACATATCCCCCTCACCCCGGCCCTCTCCCTCAGGGAGAGGGCGGAAAAACTGCACCGAACCGTCCCCTCTCCCGGTGGGAGAGGGTTAGGGTGAGGGGGAAGAAGAAAAATGAAATGAAAATTTCGTTACGGCGGGAAAACTTAATACTGCCGGGCTTTTTTCACCTGCGCCTGCGTTAGCAGAGCAGCTTCGCGCACGGCAGATGACTCTGCCACCTGCGCATCGCCGGTTCGCCACCACGCGGCGTAATCGTGGGTCATGGTTTTCGGCAGCACTTTGATGTCCAGCAGCGTCGGGCCCGGATGCGCGCGTGACGCCTCCAGCGCCGCCAGCAGACTTTGCTCATCATTTACCCGCCACGCGCGGCAGCCGTAGCTTTCCGCGTTTTGCGCAAAGTCGACCTTCACCAGCGGTCCGTCAAGCCGCCCGGTTTTTGGGTTTCGCTGGCGGTTTTCCGTGCCAAAGCTGCCCATCCCGTGCCCCATTTGCAGGTTGTTAATGCAGCCGAAGCTGGCGTTATCAAACAACAAAATGGTGACCTTAATGCCCTCCTGCACCGCGGTTTGCAGTTCGGAGTGCAGCATCATGTAGGAGCCGTCCCCCACCATGGCGTACACCGGCTGCTCTGGCCTGGCGAGCCTGGCACCAATGGCGGCCGCAATCTCGTAACCCATGCAGGAGTAGCCGTACTCCAGGTGATAGCTGTCCGGCGTTTTGACCTGCCAGAGACGCTGTAAATCTCCCGGCAGCGAACCGGCCGCGCCCACCACGATGGCGTTATCTTCAATATGCTGGTTGATCAGCCCCAGCACCCGCGTCTGGGTCAGGCGGGTGTTAAGCGTCTCGCCGTATTCCGCCAGCTGCGAGTCCAGGTGCCCCGCCACTTCGGGTGTATCTGCCGGATGCCACTGGCGATCCCACAGACGGCGGCACTCATCGCACCAGGCTGATTGCGCCTGGGCGATCTCTTCTCCCCAACCGCTGCGGTAATCCCCGAGCGCGCGGGTCAAGGCCTGCAGCCCGGTCTGGGCATCGGCAACCAGCGCGGTGGCGTCCAGCTTCAGGGCGTCAAACTCGGCCACGTTCAGCAGCAGGAATTCGACGTCCGGATGGGAAAAGAGCGCCTTGGAGCCGGTGGTAAAGTCGGTCAGGCGCGTGCCGACGCCAATCACTAAATCCGCCTGTGGCGCGAGCTGGTTGGCGGCCATTCCCCCCGTCACCCCTACGCCGCCCAGGTTAAGTGGGTGGTCACTTACCATCGCCCCCTTCCCGGCCTGGGTTTCGGCAAACGGCAGTTGCAGCGTCTCGACAAATTCACGAAACGCCTCATGCGCGCCGGAGTAACGTACGCCGCCGCCGCACACCACCAGCGGACGACGCTTGCGGGCGATCAGCGCCCGCGCCTGCGCCAGACGCTGCGGATCAGGCGGACGACGTTCGATGTGATGCACGCGACGCGCGAAGAAGCTCAGGGGATAATCCCAGGCTTCGCCCTGCACGTCCTGCGGCAGGCAGATGGTCACCGCCCCGGTATTGGCGGGGTCAGTAAGCGTTCGCATCGCACTTAACATGGCACTCATCAGCTGCTCCGGCCGGTTGATGCGGTCCCAGTAGCGGGATACCGGGCGGAAGCAGTCGTTGGTGCTGATGCTGAGATCGTGATATTGCTCGATCTGCTGCAGCACCGGGTCCGGCTGGCGGCTGGCGTAGATATCTCCTGGCAGCAGCAGCAGCGGGATGCGGTTCGCCGTAGCGGTTGCCGCGGCGGTCACCATATTGGCGGCGCCCGGCCCGACCGAAGAGGTAACGGCAAAAATACGCTGACGCCGGTGCTGTTTGGCGAATCCCGTCGCCATATGGGCGATGCCCTGCTCGTTGCAGCCCTGCATCACCTGCAGATGGCCCGGATCCTGCTCCAGCGCCTGGCCAATACCGAGCACGTTGCCGTGCCCAAATATGGTGGCCACGCCCTCCACGAAGGGCGTTTCGTTGCCGTCAACGCTGACGTACTGTTGATTCAGGAACCGGACCAGCGCCTGGGCCATGGTCATACGTTCGGTTTGCATAAAACCTCCTGTCAGCCCAGCGTCGGCATGGAGAACGCAGCGACTGTCTCCTGCTGCATTTCCGGCCAGCGCGCGGTGATGGTTTTCATTCGGGTGTAGAAGCGCACACCGTCGTTGCCGTGGACGTTGAGCGCACCAAAAATCGAGCGCTTCCAGCCGCCAAAACTGTGGAATGCCATCGGTACCGGGATCGGCACGTTGACCCCCACCATGCCCGCCTGCACCTCTTCGCAGAAGCGGCGTGCGCAGCCGCCGTCGCGGGTGAAGATCGCCGAGCCATTACCATATTCATGGCGGTTAATCAGATCCACCGCGCTGGCGTAATCTGCTACACGCACCACAGAAAGCACCGGGCCGAAAATTTCTTCTTTATAGATGGTCATCTCCGGGGTGACGTTATCGAACAGCGTCGGCCCGACGAAGTAGCCCTGCTCGTGCCCTTTCACGCTGAAGCCGCGACCGTCCACGCGAAGTTTCGCCCCCTGCGCTTCCCCGCTGTCGATATAGCCCAGCACCTTGCTGCGGTGCGCGGAGGAGATAAGCGGCCCCATTTCGTTTTCCGGCGTCTGGTCCAGACCCGGCCCAACGCGCAGCGCGGCAATCTGTTTTTCCAGCCGGGCGCAGAGGTCATCGGCAGTTTTATCGCCCACCGCCACCACCACCGAGAGCGCCATGCAACGTTCCCCCGCTGCGCCGAAGCCTGCGCCCATAATGGCGTTGGCCGCCATCTCCATGTCTGCATCCGGCATTAAAATGCAGTGGTTTTTCGCGCCGCCCAGCGCCTGGCAGCGCTTACCGTGAGCGGATGCGGTCTGGTATATGTATTCCGCAATTGGCGTGGAGCCGACAAAACTCACCGCCTGCACGCGCGGGTCGGTCAGGAGAACGTCAACGGACTCCTTATCGCCCTGCACCACGTTAAACACGCCGTCCGGCAGGCCGGCCTCTTTCAGCAGCTGCGCCAGCGCCAGTGCCAGCGAAGGGTCTTTTTCCGACGGTTTCAGCACGAAGGTGTTGCCGGTCGCCAGCGCAATCGGGAACATCCACATCGGCACCATCGCCGGGAAGTTAAACGGCGTGATCCCAACGCAGACCCCAAGCGGCTGCATCAGCGAGTGGCTGTCGACGCCGGTACCGACGTTCGCCGAGTGTTCGCCCTTTTGCAGATGCGGGATGCCGCAGGCAAATTCCACCACCTCCAGGCCGCGGGTCAGTTCACCCACCGCATCGGAGAAGACTTTGCCGTGCTCTTCGCTGATGAGGCGGGCCAGTCGCTCCATGTTCTCTTCCAGCAGCGCCTTGAAGCGGAACATCACACGCGCGCGCTTAAGCGGAGCCTGACGCGCCCACGCCGGAAACGCCTGCTGCGCGGCGGCAATGGCCTGTTCGGTTTCCTGTGCCGTACTCATCACCACCTGGCGGATCTGCTCGCCAGTGGCCGGGTTGAAGATCGCCTGAACGCGCTGGCCTGAACCGGTGACACATTCGCCGTGAATAAAATTCGCTACCGTCTCCATCCTTAACCTCTCGCTGTTGATACGTGACTGTGACCTGAACACTGTGTACAGAACACTATATATGAAACAAATATTCCATTTTAAGTTGAAATAAAATAAATGATGATTATTGTGATCAAGGATGGATTTTTATGTTAACAGCCAACAACACTGACGCAGCGTGCGCTATTAAGGCATTTCAGGCGAGGAAATGACTGAAGCTTCTGTTTCATTTTTGCTGCCAGATGGATGGCCGACATTTAAAAGACGCGGTTTTGCGTTTAGAATCATATGACTGTATTTGGGGGATAACATGACGACAGCAACCAGCCTGAACGAACTGCAGCAGCAAATCCGCGATCGCTACGATAGCCTGAGCAAGAGGCTGCAGCAGGTCTCCCGCTATGTACTGGATAACACTAACAGCGTGGCCTTTGATACGGTTGCCGTCATTGCCGAGCGCGCCGACGTGCCGCCGTCGACGCTGATCCGCTTTGCCAACGCCTTTGACTTCACCGGCTTCAACGAAATGAAACAGCTGTTTCGTATGAATCTGGTGGAAGAAACCGCCAGCTACAGCGACCGCGCCCGGCTGTTCCGCGAAATGGAGAGCGAGGCCGTGCCGGAAACGCCGCTCGATATCCTGCAAGAGTTCGCCCGTTCAAACGCGCAGGCGCTGCAGCAGCTGGCCGCCCGCGCCGAACCGGAAATGCTGGAGCGCGCGGTACAGCTGCTGGCCGACGCCGATACCATCTACATCGCCGGTTTACGCCGCTCCTTTAGCGTCGCTGCCTATCTGACCTACGCTCTGAGCCACCTGGAGTGCCGCCCTATTCTGCTCGACGGCATGGGCGGGATGCTGCGCGAGCAGATCAGCCGCATTAAAGCGCGGGACATTGTGGTGTCGATCAGCTTCTCGCCGTACGCGGAAGAGACGGTGATGGTCAGCGAAACTGCCGCCAGCGTCGGCGCGCGACAGATTGTGATTACCGACAGCCAGATTAGCCCGCTGGCGACGTTCAGCGATCTCTGTTTTGTGGTGAAAGAGGCGCAGGTGGATGCGTTCCGGTCTCAGTCGGCAACGCTGTGCCTGGTGCAGTCGCTGGTGGTAGCGCTGGCGTATCGGCTGGGTGAGGGGAAGTGAGGAAATAAAAAACCCCCTGCGCAGGCAGAGGGTTTTGGGGTTAGATCAGAGGGGGATTATTCCCACTCAATCGTAGCCGGTGGCTTACCGCTGATGTCATACACCACGCGGGAAATACCGTTAACTTCGTTGATGATGCGGTTGGACACGCGGCCCAGGAAGTCGTACGGCAGGTGCGCCCAGTGTGCAGTCATGAAGTCGATGGTTTCCACCGCACGCAGGGAAACAACCCAGTCGTACTTACGGCCATCGCCCATCACGCCTACAGAACGAACCGGCAGGAACACGGTGAACGCCTGGCTCACTTTGTTGTACAGGTCAGCTTTGTGCAGCTCTTCGATGAAGATAGCATCCGCACGACGCAGCAGGTCGCAGTACTCTTTCTTCACTTCGCCCAGCACACGCACGCCCAGACCTGGACCCGGGAACGGGTGACGGTAGAGCATATCGTACGGCAGACCCAGCTCCAGACCGATCTTACGCACTTCATCTTTGAACAGCTCACGCAGCGGTTCAACCAGACCCATCTTCATCTCTTTCGGCAGGCCGCCCACGTTGTGGTGAGATTTGATGACGTGTGCTTTACCGGTTGCAGAGGCAGCAGATTCAATAACGTCAGGGTAGATAGTGCCCTGTGCAAGCCATTTAACATCTTCAAGCTTCAGCGCTTCTTCGTCGAACACTTCTACGAAGACGCGGCCAATGATTTTACGTTTGGCTTCTGGATCGTTTTCACCTTCCAGCGCATCGAGGAAGCGCTTCTCGCCTTCCACGTGAACGATGTTCAGACCGAAGTGGTCACCGAACATGTCCATAACCTGCTGAGCTTCGTTCAGACGCAGCAGACCGTTGTCCACGAATACGCAGGTCAGGTTTTTGCCGATAGCACGGTGCAGCAGCATCGCGGTCACGGAGGAGTCAACGCCACCGGACAGGCCGAGGATCACTTTGTCATCGCCAACCTGCTGGCGAATACGCTCAACGGCGTCGTCGATGATTTTTGCCGGAGTCCACAGGGCTTCACACTGGCAGATGTCACGTACGAAGCGTTCCAGCATCCGCATCCCCTGACGGGTGTGGGTCACTTCCGGGTGGAACTGTACGCCGTAGAAGCGTTTTTCTTCGTTCGCCATAATCGCGAACGGGCAGCTTTCGGTGCTGGCAACGGTCACGAAATCAGCCGGGATAGCGGTCACTTTGTCGCCGTGACTCATCCACACATCCAGCAGCGGTTTGCCGTCTGCGGTCAGGGAGTCTTCGATACCGCGCACCAGCGCGCTGTCGGTAACCACTTCAACCTGCGCATAGCCGAACTCACGCTCGTTAGAACCTTCAACGTGGCCGCCCAGCTGCATTGCCATGGTCTGCATCCCGTAGCACACGCCGAATACCGGAACGCCTGCTTCGAACACGTACTGCGGTGCGCGCGGGCTGTTCTCTTCGGTGGTGCTTTCCGGGCCGCCGGACAGGATGATGCCGCTTGGGTTGAATTCGCGAATCTGTGCTTCCGTGACATCCCACGCCCACAGTTCACAGTAAACGCCCAGTTCACGCACGCGGCGCGCCACCAGTTGAGTGTACTGAGAACCGAAGTCGAGGATGAGAATGCGATGTTTATGAATGTTTTCCGTCATTGACGCTAATTCCGAGGCAAGTGAAACAGATTAAATAAATCGCCCGACACAAGGTCGGGCGAAGAAAATCAGGAGCCCAGACGATAGTTCGGGGACTCTTTGGTGATCGTCACGTCGTGAACGTGGCTTTCCTGGATACCCGCACCGCTGATACGTACGAATTCCGCTTTGGTACGCAGCAGGTCAATGGTACCACAGCCGGTCAGACCCATACAGGAGCGCAGGCCGCCCATCTGCTGGTGAATGATCTCTTTCAGACGGCCTTTATAGGCAACGCGACCTTCGATACCTTCCGGTACCAGTTTGTCAGCGGCGTTATCGGTCTGGAAGTAACGGTCAGAAGAGCCTTTGGACATCGCGCCCAGGGAGCCCATACCGCGGTAAGATTTGTAAGAACGACCCTGGAAGAGTTCGATTTCACCCGGGGATTCTTCAGTACCGGCCAGCATGGAGCCTACCATCACGGCAGCAGCGCCAGCGGCGATGGCTTTAGCGATGTCGCCAGAGAAGCGGATGCCGCCATCAGCGATAACCGGAACACCGGTGCCTTCCAGCGCTTCAACCGCGTCAGAAACGGCGGTGATCTGCGGAACGCCCACGCCGGTCACGATACGGGTAGTACAGATGGAGCCAGGGCCAATACCCACTTTCACCGCGCTGCAACCGGCTTCAGCCAGAGCACGAGCGCCTGCGCCAGTCGCCACGTTACCGCCGATGATTTGCAGGTCAGGGTATTTCGCACGGGTGTCACGGATACGTTGCAGAACGCCTTCGGAATGGCCGTGAGAGGAGTCAATCAGCAGCACGTCAACGCCTGCCGCAACCAGCGCATCAACACGCTCTTCGTTGCCAGCACCCGCGCCAACCGCAGCACCTACGCGCAGACGGCCATGCTCGTCTTTACAGGCGTTTGGTTTACGTTCTGCTTTCTGGAAGTCTTTAACGGTGATCATGCCACGCAGGTGGAAGTTCGCATCCACAACCAGCGCTTTCTCAACGCGTTTTTCGTGCATTTTCGCGAAGACCACTTCACGCGTTTCGCCTTCACGAACGGTCACCAGACGCTCTTTCGGCGTCATGTAAACGCTGACAGGCTGGTTCAGGTCGGTCACGAAACGCACGTCACGACCGGTAATGATACCGACCAGTTCGTTGGCTTCAGTCACAACCGGGTAACCGGCAAAGCCGTTACGTTCGGTCAGGGCTTTAACTTCGTGCAGCGTGGTGGTTGGCAGAACGGTCTGTGGGTCGGTGACGATACCGGATTCATGTTTCTTCACGCGGCGAACTTCTTCAGCCTGACGCTCGATAGACATGTTTTTGTGAATAAAGCCAATGCCACCTTCCTGTGCCAGGGCGATAGCCAGGCGCGCTTCAGTCACGGTGTCCATTGCCGCAGAGAGCATAGGAATGTTCAGGCGAATGGTTTTAGTCAACTGCGTGCTGAGGTCGGCAGTATTCGGCAGAACGGTGGAATGAGCGGGAACAAGGAGGACGTCGTCAAACGTCAGTGCTTCTTTAGCGATACGTAGCATGGGCAATATCTCTGACCTGGGTGGTTAAATATTGCCGTGGCATTATACAGAGCGTAACCGATTGCATCCACACTTTTTTATAAAAAATACTTGCGATCCCCTCTCAGCAGGTTACTATCGACTGAATAACTTGCTGATTTAGAATTTGATCCCGCTCACATGTTATCCTCTCAAGCCCCCTCAATTTTTACTGTCAGCCGCCTAAATCAAACGGTTCGTTTACTGCTTGAGCAGGAAATGGGGCAGGTCTGGATCAGCGGTGAAATCTCGAACTTCACCCAACCGTCATCCGGCCACTGGTACTTTACGCTAAAAGACGATACCGCCCAGGTACGCTGTGCGATGTTCCGCAACAGCAATCGTCGCGTTACCTTCCGCCCGCAGCATGGTCAGCAGGTTCTGGTTCGCGCCAATATCACCCTGTATGAACCACGCGGTGACTATCAGATTATTGTTGAGAGTATGCAGCCTGCGGGTGAAGGCTTACTGCAACAAAAATACGAACAGTTAAAAGCCAAACTCTCCGCAGAGGGGCTGTTCGACCAGCAGTTCAAAAAACCACTGCCCTCACCTGCGCACTGCGTGGGCGTCATCACCTCTAAGACCGGCGCAGCCCTGCACGATATTTTGCACGTGCTTAAGCGCCGTGATCCTTCCCTGCCCGTCATCATCTACCCGACAGCCGTTCAGGGTGACGATGCGCCGGCGCAAATCGTCCGCGCAATAGAGCTGGCCAACGCGCGTCAGGAGTGTGACGTGCTGATCGTCGGTCGCGGCGGCGGTTCGCTGGAAGACTTGTGGAGCTTTAACGACGAGCGGGTGGCGCGGGCCATCTTTGCCAGCCTTATCCCGGTGGTGAGCGCCGTCGGGCACGAAACAGACGTGACCATCGCTGATTTTGTGGCGGATCTGCGCGCACCAACGCCGTCAGCGGCGGCAGAAGTGGTGAGCCGCAATCAGCTGGAGTTACTGCGCCAGCTTCAGAACGGGCAGCAGCGTCTTGAAATGGCGATGGATTATTTCCTCGCGAATCGCACCCGCCGCTTTACGCAGCTTCATCATCGCCTGCAACAGCAGCACCCTCAGCTGCGTCTGGCGCGTCAGCAGACCGTGCTGGATCGCCTGCGTCAGCGGATGAACTTTGCGCTGGATAATCAGCTTAAGCGCGCGGTATCACGCCAGCAGCGTGTGACCCAGCGCCTGAACCAGCAGAACCCGCAGCCGAAAATTTATCGCGCGCAAACGCGGATTCAGCAGCTGGAGTTTCGTCTGGCAGAGAACCTGCGTGCACGGCTGAGCAGCACCCGTGAACGCTTTGGGAATGCCGTAACCCATCTTGAGGCCGTCAGCCCGCTCTCTACGCTGGCGCGTGGCTACAGCGTGACAACCGCAACGGATGGCAAAGTGCTGAAGCAGACCAGACAAGTGAAAGCCGGTGATGTGCTCACCACCCGCCTGTCAGATGGCTGGGTGGAAAGCGAAGTGAAAGGAGTGACCGCTGCGAAAAAAACGCGGAAGAAAAAGCCGGATTAAACCGGCACAAATTCCACACGTTTTTTAGAGATCAACCCGTGGCCGTTCTGGCAGAAATAATCCACTGCACCGCAGGCTTTTAGCACCTGGAGCGGCTTATGGCACTCCGGGCAGCGCGCTTCCAGCGCAATATCGTTGTTACACTGTTCACAGTGCGCCACACCGTTCTGTGGCTCCAGCTCTGCATGACAATCCGGGCAGATAATCGACATAGTGACTCCTTTGGCCAGGTATTCATTACTGCGTTAATTTTATCACGATGCGCTTAATGAAGGCCACGCAGCTGTTGCTGTAATGTCAGCAGCAGCTCAACCTCTTCAATCCTGCGTTGCGTTGTGCGGGGTACTTCCTGCGGATTGCGTCCGAACAGACTTTGTGACCCCAGAATATGCCCGGCCAGGCAGTGCTCATAGATAGAGCCTGGCACCTGCCAGCGCTGAATGTCCGCGCCATCAATATGCTCCAGAACATCTTCTGCACCGCGTCTGTCGTGGCTGATGATGCGCCCGTCGCACAGATAAATCCGCAGCCCTTTTTGCCCGCCAGACGGCCCGGCATATTTGTTTAGCCAGAGATCGACCGGCACGCCGCTGATCTGCCCCTGAAGGTGTGCCTCGCCCTCTGCGGTGGTCAAATCCCCTTTCCCGATACCCCGCCCCAGGCGGTCCTTCGCGGCCACCACCTGCAAGGTCATATCGCCCTTTCCCCCCAGATAACGCAAGGTTTCACGCATCATCGCCAGCACATGCGTGCCGATATCCAGGATAACGCCATCCGGGTGGCGAAGTGTGCGTGTATCCGGCTCGCCGGTGGCAAAGTTCAGCGCAATGGGCTCACCCGCCGCGTTAAATCCACTCGGCTCCTGAAGAAATCCTTCGATACTGACAATATCAGCCACGGTATCGACCAGCCCATGCTGCACGGTACCGAGACGCGCCATCCAGTGATCGAGCGCCAGCACGCGGCTAGCCGCACCGGGCAAGGCCAGCAGTGTTTTCAGTTTTTCGATTTGGGCAAGCGTTGCGACGATAGGTTTTTCGACCACAATACGCGGGACCGGGGAAGCCAGCGCCTGCTCAAGCACCTCAAGATGGTGCAGAGAAGCCGTGGTGATAAACAGGGTGTCGAGAGGTTGGGTGAGGAGTTCAGAAAGTGATGTGCATCGCGTCACGCCGTCGGGCTGTTTTGCGGGGTCAACATCAAACCCCAGACACTGTAGCGAGTCGCTAAAGCGAAGTCGTAAAGCAGGCAGGTATGCCGTTTCAACTACGGAGCCAAGTCCAACAAACCCTAACAGCATGTGCTTACCTCGTTGAGTAAATTGCCGGGGCATTACGCCTGCCCCGGCAACATCGAGGTTTTATCAGGCGTCAGCGGCCGGTTTAGTCTGGGTATTTTCCAGCATCCGGCGTACCGGAACAATGAGCACAATCAGTACCGCGGCACAAATCAGCAGTGCGACAGAACAGCGGGCAAACAGATCCGGCAGCATATTAAGCTGATCGGCCTTCACATGCCCGCCAATCAGGCCAGCCGCCAGGTTGCCCAGCGCGCTTGCGCAGAACCACAGGCCCATCATCTGACCACGCATTCTTTCCGGTGCCAGCAGCGTCATGGTCGCCAGACCAATCGGGCTTAAGCACAGCTCGCCCAGCGTCAGCATCAGAATACTGCCTACCAGCCAGAACGGAGAAACCCCTGCCCCGCCGTTAGCCAGCACATTCTGCGCGGCCAGCATCATCAGGCCAAAGCCCGCTGCGGCACACAGAATACCGATAACGAATTTGGTGATGCTGCTCGGGCGAATGTTCATGCTCGCAAGCTTCGGCCATGCCCAGCTAAATACCGGTGCCAGAATGATGATAAACAGGGCGTTGACTGACTGGAACCACACCGCCGGGATCTCAAAATCGCCGATCATGCGGTTAGTGTAGTCGTTAGCAAACAGGTTGAACGAGGTTGGCTTTTGCTCAAATGCAGACCAGAAGAATGCAGCAGAAACCAGCAAGATGAAACACACCAGCAGTCTGGCGCGCTCTTTACGGTTGAGGCCGGCAAAAACAAACAGATAGATGAAGTACAGAGCAACAGACGCGGCAATGACGTAAACCAGCGTACTGGCAACCGCTACCGGGTTAATGACAATTACACCCTGCGCAATCAGCGTCACAACAATAGCCACACCCACGGCCAGCGCCAGCAGCCAGGCACCCACGCCTTTTCGCTTCACGACCGGGCTGTTCCAGGTGGAATCCAGGCCAACTTCACTGTCATAACGTTTCATGGATGGAACGGCAAACACGCGGAAGATAACCAGCGCCACCAGCATCCCGATACCACCGATACCAAAGCCCCAGTGCCAGCCGTGGGTTTTAATCAGCCAGCCGGAGATCAGCGGAGCAATGAACGACCCCATGTTGATGCCCATATAAAACAGCGAAAAACCGCCGTCACGGCGTGCATCGCCTTTTTTATACAGGGTCCCGACCATCACCGAGATACAGGTTTTAAACAGGCCAGAGCCGAGCACAATAAACATCAGGCCGATGAAGAACAGGTTATTCCCCATCACAGCAGACAGTGCGATCGACAGGTGGCCAAGGGCGATCAGAATAGAGCCGTACCAGACGGCTTTTTGCTGGCCGAGCCAGTTATCTGCCAGCCAGCCGCCCGGCAGCGCAGCGAGGTACATCGCACCGGCAAAAATCCCCACGATGGCAGACGCGTTCTCACGTGCCAGCCCCATGCCGCCGTCATAAACGGTTGCCGCCATAAACAGAATGAGTAACGGGCGGATACCGTAAAACGAGAAGCGCTCCCACATTTCAGTAAAGAACAGTGAGCCAAGCGGATACGGATGGCCGAAGAACGTTCGGCTTTCTTTTTGATTAACAGAGGATTGCATAATTCTCCCGAGAAGGTATGTCGTCGTGCTTGTAAACACCGCAAAACACGCCGACCAGTTATATATCTGGCCGATTTTTTGCCTGCGGCGAAGAGTTATTTAACCATTTGATAACCTGGTGCCAGTTTTGTCTAGTACCAACAGCAGGCCTTTAAGATGAAAGTTCGACAATCGTCTACTTTCTCAGATTTAAAATTGGCTAATAACGAATAGTGATTGACATCACACAGAGAAACATACGACAGGTTCAGACGAAAAAAAACCCGCGAAATACGCGGGTTATATGAAAGCAGGCAATGATTATTTGCTTTTCTTGATGTGCTTAATCAAACGCTTACGCTTACGCATCTGGTTTGGCGTCAGGGTATTGCGCTTGTTGGCAAACGGGTTATCCCCTTCCTTGAACTGGATACGGATAGGTGTGCCCATCACATCCAGCGATTTACGGAAGTAGTTCATCAGATAACGTTTGTAGGAATCCGGCAGATCTTTCACCTGGTTACCGTGGATAACCACGATTGGCGGGTTATAACCACCGGCGTGAGCGTATTTCAGCTTCACGCGACGACCACGCACCAGCGGCGGCTGATGGTCTTCTGCTGCCATATTCATGATACGGGTCAGCATCGCAGTACTCTGACGACGGGTAGAGCTGTCATAGGCTTCGCGAACGGAATCAAACAGGTTACCCACGCCGCTACCGTGTAGCGCAGAGATAAAGTGCACACGCGCGAAGTCGATAAAGCCCAGACGGAAGTCCAGCGTCTCTTTCACCTGCTCGCGCACTTCATTGCTCAGGCCGTCCCACTTGTTGACGACGATAACCAGTGAGCGACCGCTGTTGAGGATAAAGCCCAGCAGCGACAGATCCTGATCGGAGATCCCTTCGCGCGCATCGATAACCAGCAGCACCACGTTGGCATCTTCGATTGCCTGTAGGGTTTTGATAACGGAGAATTTTTCCACCACATCGGTGATTTTCCCACGTTTACGCACACCGGCAGTATCGATAAGTACGTACTCACGTTCATCGCGCTGCATCGGGATGTAGATACTGTCACGCGTGGTGCCAGGCATGTCGTAAACGACCACGCGCTCTTCACCCAGAATACGGTTAGTAAGCGTAGACTTACCTACGTTTGGGCGGCCCACAATCGCCAGCTTAATAGGCAGATCCTGCGGGTTGAATGCCTCTTCAGGCTCTTCTTCTTCGCCCTCTTCACCTTCTTCGAACTGCGCCCAGTATTCGGCGTCTTCGTCCACTTCTTCCGGCGGGTTCACTTCGTCAACCCACGGCAGCAGAACGGTTTCGAGCAGGCTGGTCACGCCACGGCCATGAGAAGCGGCGATTGGGTAGATATCACCCAGACCTAAAGACCAGAAATCAGCAACAGCCTGATCGGCATCGATGCCGTCAGTTTTGTTGGCCACCAGGAAGGTTGGCTTTTCACGCGCGCGCAGATGTTTAGCGATAGCGGAGTCCGCTGGCATCAGGCCTGCACGAGCATCGACCATAAACAGAACAACGTCTGCTTCTTCGATAGCCAGCAGAGACTGTTCCGCCATACGGGTTTCGACGCCGTCTTCAGTTCCATCAATACCGCCGGTATCGATGCAGATGAACTCACGTCCTTCCACTTCTGCACGACCGTACTTACGGTCACGCGTCAGCCCCGGGAAATCCGCAACCAGCGCATCACGGGTGCGTGTTAAACGGTTAAAAAGAGTGGATTTTCCAACGTTAGGGCGCCCGACAAGCGCGACCACAGGTACCATGTTTGAAGCCTCATAAAATTCAAAATCACGTCGCTTTCGCGGCGTTTTTAAAAAAGTCAAAACGGCCCCTGAATTAACAGGAGCCGTTTAGTATACAACAACCGCTGAGTAATTAACGCGTGATCGCGTACAGCGTGCCGTCTTTTGCCTGGATCAGCAGTTTGCCATCAGCCACAACTGGTTCGGTCAGGAAGCCAGAGCTGTCAACTTTTTGCTGAGCAGTGAAGCGACCCGTTTCTGGGTCAATCCAGTGCATATAACCTTCGCTATCACCCACAACCAGGCTGCCGTTATACAGCGCCGGTGCCGTCAGCAGACGGTGCAGCAGATCGCTTTGCGTCCACAGCGTTACGCCACCTTCGGTGTTCAGTGCCAGCAGGCGATCGTTCTGATCAACCATATAAATACGGTTGCCATCAACGATGAAATCATTCACAGAGCCCAGCTCACGTTTCCACATGATCTGGCCGCTACGCAGGTCCAGCGCGGTCAGGTTACCATTATAAGCCAGCGCGTAAACCACGCCATTGACGATAACTGGCGTTGTGTCCACGTCGCTCAGGCGGTCAATTTCAGTTGAACCGGTTGCCTGAGAGATACGCTGCTGCCAAATCATCTGGCCCTGCTGCATCAGTACCGCACTGACACGACCATTGTCGCCGCCAACAATCGCCGCGCCAAAAGCAGATGCCGGAGCAGATTCACCGCGCAAAGACAGTGAAGGCATATCCAGGTTTACCGTCCATTTCACCAGACCGTCGGCTTCGTTCAGCGCCTGCAACTGGCCGTTGCTGGTGTGGATCAGAACCAGACCATCGCTCACAACCGGGCGGGACAGCGATTCGCCAGCCACCGTGGTTTGCCATGCGATTGAGCCATCACTGGTGTTCAGCGCGTAAACCTGCGCTTTTTCACTGCCCACATAGACGTGGCCGCCAGCAACCGTCAGGCCGCCAGAGAGCAGTGCAGGCTTACGGGAGAACCAGCCATCTTTTTCCGCCAGGTTAACGGACCACACTTCTTTTCCGTCATCGGAATTAAGTGCTTTTACCGTGCCTTTACGGTCAGCCGCATAGACAACACTGTCAGCAAATGCCGGGTGCAGGTTGGAATAAAATTCACCAATACCGTCACCGACGGAAGAGCTCCACGCGGTTGACGGGGTAAACTGGTTTTCAACCGTCGGCAGCGGGGACATTTTTACAACATCTTCTTCGCCACTGAACAGTGAACAGCCACTCAATAACGTAACAGAAAGCAGTCCTGGCAGAAGTAATTTACGCAATTGCATCGGGTCCCTCTCAGACGGACAAATTATTTATTTTCATCTGCATCATTTCGCTCAGCGCAGGTGAAGCTTTGCTATCTACGCCAGCTTGCCACGCTTTACGCGCGCCCTCTTTGTCACCTTTGCTCAGCAGTGCTTCACCGCGCAGGTCGGCAACAATGGCCGCAAAGCCTTCACCTTTGATGGTATCGAGCGTTTTCAGCGCATCATCGGCTTTTTTCTGCTGAACCTGGATACGCGCCAGACGCATGTTGATGACCGCTTTCAGGTTCTCATCACTCGCCGCAGCAAGGCCTTGTGACAGCTGTGCTACCGCTTTATCCAGCTCATTTTTATCAACAAACTGCTGCGCGACTTCCAGTGCGGCCAGCGCACCGTAGGTGTTTTTGTTTTCAGCAGAAAATTTCTCGGCAGCGGTCAGCGTTTGCGGCTGATCGGCACGGATAGCGCTGATGGTGTTTTCATACGCCAGAGAAGCGCCACGCGCGGAATCAGCCTGATGACCGTTCCAGTAACGCCAGCCCATTAACGCACCCACACCCAAAATTACCCCAACAGCCAGTGCTTTACCGTTTTCAGCAAAGAAGCGTTTAATCGCATCAACCTGGTCGTTTTCGTTCTCGTAAATTTCCACGCAGTTCTTCTCCTTAGGAAGTCAAAGCGCGCAAGTGCGCCGCAACGCCATCCTGCGTTACCGTTGTTTGCTCACCAGAGCGCAGGTCTTTAACCACCACTTCGCCGTTAGCCACTTCAGACTCACCCAGCACCAGTGCAACACTTGCGCCCCACTTATCGGCACGAGCAAACTGTTTTTTGAAGTTGCCGCCGCCATGGTTGGTCATCAGCTTAACGCCCGGCAGTTCATCACGAACGCGTTCGGCAAGCTGCATTGCCGCAGACTGCGTATCCGCGCCTGAGGCCACCAGGTATATATCGACAACGGAATCTGCTTTAAATTCCGGATTAACTGCCTGAACCAGCAAAACAAGTCGCTCAAGGCCCATTGCAAAACCAACGGCAGGTGCCGCACGGCCACCAAGCTGTTCAACCAGACCGTCATAACGACCGCCTGCGCATACGGTTCCCTGTGAGCCGAGGCTGCTCGTTACCCACTCGAAAACGGTACGGTTGTAATAATCCAGACCGCGCACCAGACGCTGGTTGACGGTATAAGCAATGCCTGCTGCTTCCAGCAGTTTGCACAGACCCGCGAAGTGCTCGCGAGAATCATCGTCCAGGTAATCACCCAGCGCAGGTGCATCGTTCAACAGCGCCTGAACTTCCGGGTTTTTAGAATCAAGAACACGCAGCGGGTTGCTGTACATGCGACGTTTGCAGTCTTCGTCCAGCGACTCTTTATGCTGTTCCAGGAACGCAACCAGCGCATCGCGGTAGTTCGCACGTGCTTCCAGAGAACCGATAGAGTTCAGCTCCAGAGAAACGTGCTCAGAAATACCGAGCGCGCGCCACCAGCGAGCAGTCAGCATAATCAGTTCGGCATCGATGTCCGGACCTTGCAGACCAAAGACTTCAACACCTAACTGGTTGAACTGGCGGTAACGACCTTTCTGTGGACGTTCGTGGCGGAACATCGGGCCGATGTACCACAGGCGCTGCTCCTGATTGTACAGGAGACCATGTTCGATGCCGGCGCGTACGCAGCCCGCCGTACCTTCCGGACGCAGTGTCAGGCTGTCGCCGTTGCGGTCCTCAAAGGTGTACATCTCTTTTTCAACCACGTCGGTCACTTCGCCGATCGCGCGTTTGAATAACGGGGTCTGCTCTACAATCGGCAAACGGATTTCGCTGTAACCGTAGCTGCCGAGCACCTGTTTCAGTGTGCCTTCAATGCGCTGCCAGATGGCGGTTTCGCCAGGCAGATAATCGTTCATGCCGCGGATGGCTTGAATGTTTTTTGCCACGTTTATTCTCTTTCTATATACAAAAAAGAACCCAAAGAATGGGTTCAATCATACATGGGAAGCGAGCGGCTTCCCATCACGTTATTTTTCAACCTGCTGGATGCTGATACGCTGCGCTTCATCCATCATCGTGGCTTTGGCGCGAATGCGGGCTTCAAGCTGGTCGATCATGTCGCTATTATCCAGACGATCTTTACGAATACCATCTTCATAGAGACCACTTTTCTTGTTACCACCGGTTACGCCAAGCGTTGACACGAGCGCTTCACCTGGACCATTCACCACACAACCGATAATGGACACATCCATCGGGGTGATAATGTCTTCCAGACGCTGCTCAAGGGCATTCACCGTACCGATCACGTCAAACTCCTGACGCGAACAGGTTGGGCAGGCAATAAAGTTGATCCCACGCGCGCGGATACGCAGTGATTTCAGGATATCGAAACCGACTTTGATCTCTTCAACCGGATCGGCTGCCAGAGAGACACGCAGGGTGTCGCCGATCCCTTCCGAGAGCAGCAGCCCCAGACCGATCGCCGATTTTACGGAACCGCTACGCAGGCCACCAGCTTCGGTGATCCCCAGGTGTAGTGGCTGATCGATCTGCTTGGCCAGCAGACGGTAAGATTCCACCGCCAGGAAAACATCAGAAGCTTTCACGCTGACTTTGAACTGATCGAAGTTAAGACGATCCAGATGATCCACATGGCGCATAGCCGATTCAAGCAGCGCCTGCGGCGTTGGCTCGCCATACTTTTCTTGCAGATCTTTTTCCAGAGAACCGGCGTTTACACCGATACGGATTGGAATATTTTTGTCACGCGCGCAGTCCACCACCATGCGGATACGTTCTTCGTTACCGATGTTACCTGGGTTGATGCGCAGGCAGTCAACGCCATATTCGGCGACTTTGAGTGCAATACGGTAGTCGAAGTGAATATCTGCAACCAGCGGGACACTGACCTGTTGTTTGATCAGTTTGAACGCCTCGGCGGCATCCATGGTTGGCACGGAAACGCGGACAATGTCCGCGCCGACGCGTTCTAATGCTTTGATTTGATTGACCGTGGCTTCCACATCCGTGGTGCGCGTGTTGGTCATCGACTGGACGGCGATAGGAGCCCCATCGCCGATTGGCACATTCCCAACGTAAATCCGTTTCGATTTTCTACGTTGAATCGGAGCCTGGTTATGCATGAAAAATCTCCCGCGTTGCCCGTCTGTTACTGTGCTGCTGATTGTTCGGCATTAACGGTAAGACGCGCAACCTGGTTAGTTCTGATAAAGCGGCTCAGATCGACAGGTTTACCCTGGTACTGGATCTGTACCGCTGCCGGAGCGCCGATTTTAAGTTTGTAAGGTGCCTGGCCCGTCAGGTTTAACGTGCCATCTTTACGCTGTAAGCCGCTGAAAAGTTTTTTACCGGTTGCATCGGTCACTTCTAACCAGCAATCGGCCGAGAAGTTCATCACCAGCGCATTCGGGTCGGCCGCAGCATTCGCTACGCCCGCCTGGTCGGTTGGCAGTGGCTGAGCCGCGCTATCCGCAGGTGCAGGTGCCGCTGGCGTGGTTGCCGCGGTATCAACATTCGCCTGAGAAGGGGCCACAACGGTATTATTTGATGCTGGCGCAGCGGGATTAGCTGCTGGCGCTTGTGCCTGAGCCGGGTCGGTTGCAGGTGTATCTGTTGCAGCAGTTTGCGGGTCGTTAGACGTTGCCGCATTGTCAGTGTTCAGCGGCACGTTCTGTGCGTTATCGCTGCCTGCGTTGTTCAGCTCGGCGGAAGATTGATCGGCCATGGTGGTGATCTCTTCCTGCTGCGCTTTGTGGTTTTGCCACCACCATGCGCCCGTCAGGCCAATCACCACAAACAGCACCAGCCAGGTAAAGCTCATCAACCAGCCATCACGTTTTTTACGACGTTTCCCCAACGAGAAGGTCTGCATCGGCGCAACTTTTGCTGCACGCACCGGCGCCTGCTTCTCGATCATAGGCAGTAATTCTTCTTCGGGGATATGCACCAGTTTTGCGTAAGAGCGGATATAACCACGCAGAAATGTTGAAGCCAGATCGGCAGGCGCCTTATCTTCTTCAATATCGCGAACCGTGGAAACCTTCAGGCACAAGCGTTCTGCAACAGCTTGCTGGCTGAGTCCGAGTTGTTCACGGGCGTTGCGAAGACGAACGCCAGTGGAGAGTGCTTCATGTTGGTCGTGAGTGGCTTCAGTATTCATTCGCTACAACTACTGGTACGTGAAAAATAAGGGTTCAGGTGCCGGTGAGTCACAATGCCACCCGCACCGCGAAACTTCTGGTCAGTTAACCTCGAACAGACAGTATAAGACTGTCAGCCCGTAGATGACAGTACAGCTCTGCCTGCGCAGCCAAACTGTTTTTAGGCCGTTACATACTGCCCGAAAGTCGCATGAAACGCACCGTAATTATTAATCAATCATCACGAATATGACTGATTATTCAGTAAGATTATGCGTCACGGCGACGATGATGCGCCGTGACTGCATAATAATCAAACAGCTTTCACCGCGATTGTCTCACCCTGCATACGTTTACGCAGTGTGCGTTTCGTACGGTCAATCACATCACCTGCCAGCTGTCCGCACGCGGCATCAATGTCATCACCACGTGTTTTACGCACGATAGTGGTGAAACCGTACTCCATCAGTACTTTGGAGAAACGATCGATACGGCTGTTTGAGCTGCGGCCATACGGCGCGCCCGGGAACGGGTTCCATGGAATCAGGTTAATCTTGCACGGCGTATCTTTCAGCAGCTCAGCCAGTTCGTGTGCATGTTCGGTACCGTCGTTCACGTGATCCAGCATCACGTATTCGATGGTTACGCGCCCCTGGTTCGCATTGGATTTCTCAAGGTAACGGCGAACACCGGCGAGGAAGGTTTCGATATTGTACTTTTTGTTGATCGGCACAATTTCGTCACGAATCGCATCGTTTGGCGCGTGCAGGGAAATTGCCAGCGCAACGTCAATCATGTCGCCGAGCTTATCCAGCGCAGGTACAACACCTGAGGTAGACAGGGTCACTCGACGCTTGGACAGACCAAAACCGAAATCATCCAGCATGATTTCCATCGCCGGTACGACGTTGGTCAGGTTCAGCAGGGGTTCACCCATGCCCATCATCACCACGTTGGTGATGGGACGCGTGCCCGTCACTTTTGCTGCGCCCACGATTTTAGCCGCACGCCACACCTGGCCGATAATTTCGGACACGCGCAGGTTACGGTTAAAGCCTTGCTGAGCCGTAGAGCAGAATTTGCACTCAAGCGCACAACCGACCTGAGAAGAGACGCACAGCGTGGCGCGGTCATCTTCCGGGATATACACGGTTTCAACGCGCTGATCGCCTACGGCGATAGCCCATTTGATGGTGCCATCGGCAGAGCGCTGTTCTTCTACCACTTCCGGCGCACGAATTTCGGCTACTTCTTTAAGCTTATTGCGCAGCACCTTGTTGATGTCAGTCATGTCATCAAAGTTGTCGCTGCAATAGTGGTACATCCATTTCATGACCTGGTCGGCACGAAACGGCTTCTCGCCCATCTCTTTAAAGAATTCGCGCATCTGCTGACGGTTCAGATCCAACAGGTTGATTTTTCCATTTTTATTTGGAACCGCAGGAATGACGACTTCGGAGGTATTCACTAGTTCAGACATAATTTTTTCCGGCCTCGTTGTTACACGTTATGGCCCGTGGAGGGTTAAAAAGAAACGCCCCGGAAAGCATCTGCTCGTCCGGGGCGTTGCATTGTACAAAGTCTGGCGCAGGGATGCCACGTCTGCACGCGGCATTTACGAAAATAATGTGTAAACGAAACCGTTAAATTAACGGGTACGTGGACACACTTCGCCTTCAGCGAAGAAGAAAGCGATTTCGCGCGCAGCAGATTCTACGGAGTCAGAACCGTGGGTGCCGTTCTCGGTGAAGCTGTCAGCGTAGTCAGCGCGCAGAGTACCTGCCAGCGCGTTATCCGGGTTGGTTGCGCCCAGCAGATCGCGGTGACGCTGTACTGCGTTTTCGCCTTCCAGTACGGAAACGACGATTGGGCCAGAAGTCATGAACTCAACCAGGCCGTCGAAGAATGGGCGACCTTCGTGCTCAGCATAGAAACCGCGAGCCTGTTCAACGCTCAGGTGCAGCATTTTGGTGCCAACGATTTTGAACCCTGCAGATTCAAAGCGAGCGAAGATGCTGCCAATAACGTTTTTTGCCACCGCGTTTGGTTTGATGATGGAAAAAGTACGTTCAATAGCCATGATAACCTCTGTCAAATGTTCTGTTGTTTTGCATACCGGAGTATGGTGTGGCGCGGATTATAATGAGCAATAGCGCCATTGCCTACGGTTCTAAGTAACATTTTTTTAAAATAAGATGAGTTTTAGCAACAGCTCACATCTAAAGGCCACTATTTTGCTACTGAAGCGTAAAGTTCACCGTTGTTACCTGACCTGCATCATCCATTACCAGTAACTGATAATCACCTGACTTATCAAGCTGTAAAGTGTAAACCCTTCCTTTCACATCCAGCGGTTCACCGTTTAAAAACCACCAGCGTTCGCCGCTACTGCCACTGGCCTGGAGAGGCAGCGACACACGCGCTTCACCCGGCAGACGCTTGATAACGGCCCCTTCACGCACGCCAGAGAGGATAAGCGGTGCTGGCGAATCCTGTGCTAACGGCGGACAAACCGCAGACGCTGCGGGGCTCCTTGCCGCCCGCCGCTCGGCTGCCGGAAGCCAGGGTTCCAGCGGCAGCGGCCACACGTCCACGACCTTCTCTGTGGCATCCGGGCAATCCGCGGCAACACGCTTGCCCTCTTTATTCAGCCAGATGGGGAAGCGGATACCGCGAACGCCTTCCTGCTCCGGCAGCAGCAGCGTAGGCGGCTCGCTGCCATCCAGTAGCCAGGTCGAAAGGCGACGACGGCAGTTCTCGCTACCTTCCGACAGCGACTGCCCGCCTGGCCAGCAGATAACACCGCGCCCAACCGATGCCGGACGTGGATCGCGCGGCAGACGCGCTTCAGCAATCGTTGAGCGAGACTGAAGCATGTTATTAACCTGATTGAGCAATGGCACCGCACTCGCGAAGCCAAACTGCCCCGCCACTGGCGTGCCGTCCGGCCGGCCGGTCCAGATCCCAATGATATAGCGGGCGTTAAGACCAATGGCCCAGGCATCCCGATAGCCATAGCTGGTGCCGGTTTTCCAGGCGAGCGGCACCACCTGTGGCAGTGTGCCATCCGGCAGAGGTTGTGCCTCGTTCGCCAGGATCCGGCGAATAATCCACGCCGCACCCGGTGACAACAAAGGGCGTTCCAGAAGCGGGTCTCCTGGCCGGACACGCAGTTTTGCCGCTTTGCCGTGACGGGCAAACGCACTGTAGGCAGCCGTAATATCCGCGAGCCGTGCTCCTGCCCCCCCCAGGATGAGCGATAAATTGGGCTGAGCACCCGCAGGCAGAATAAGCGGAAGTCCGGCATTGCTGAGCATTCCGGCAAAACGTTTTGGCCCGTAGGCTTCCAGTACCTGCACCGCCGGGAGGTTCAGCGATCGCACCAGCGCTTCGCTCATACTGACGGGCCCATGAAATCCGCTATCGAAATTACCGGGTCGATAATCCCCGGTGCGGCGCGGCACATCCTGTAGCAGTGACGCAGGATGGATCAGCCCCTCGTCCAGCGCCATGCCATAGATAAAGGGCTTGAGCACCGAACCCGGCGATCGGATCGCATTGACCATGTCCACATGGCTGAACCGGCTGTCATCGTTGATATCCACGGAGCCTACCCAGCCGCGCACTTTCATATCGGTATGATCGACGACGATCATCGCCAGTGAGCTTCTTTCCGGCAGGCGCGCCTTCCAGTTCAGCGCCAGCTCCTCAAGCTGTCGCTGCAATGACGCATCCAGCGTGGTGACGATTTTGTTGTCCCGGCTTTTGCCGAGCATCATCCGTGAAAAAAGCGGCGCCAGCTGCGGCATTTGCCGTGGTGCCAGCCAGACGGCCTCTTCACGGGACTCTTTAACCTGCTGTGCTGACCAGACGCCCTGAGTCACCATTCTGTCGAGCACTTTATTGCGCGCGGCTTCAGCACGCTCCGGCCATCTGTCAGGGCGTAACCGGCTTGGCGCCTGGGGTAAAACGGCCAGCAGCGCGGCTTCCGAATAGCTTAGCTGCGAGGGCGGTTTGCCAAGATAAGTCCAGCTGGCCGCACCCACGCCCTGCAACGTGCCGCCAAAGGGCGCACGGTTCAGATAGAGCGTCAGAATATCGCGTTTTGAGAGATGCCATTCGAGCTGGACCGCCCGCCAGAGCTGGCGGATTTTACCGCCAAAGGTACGCGGATGCGGGTCGAGTAATCGTGCAACCTGCATGGTGAGCGTGCTTCCCCCGGACACCACTTTGCCGGAGCTCAGATCCTGCCAGGCCGCACGCAGCACGGAAAAAGGGTTAACGCCGGGATGGTCCCAGAACCAGCGGTCTTCATACTGGATCAGGGCGTCGAGATAGCGCGGAGAAACTTCTTCAATGGTCACCGGATAACGCCAGATCCCTTCGCTGTCGGCAAAGCGCCACAGTGGCGTCCCCTGCTCATCCACCACCACGCGCGCGGGGTTGACCTCTTTGAGCGGTAACGGCCACAGGCGGTCGGCGGCAATGATCAGCCCCCATAAAACGAGAAGCGCTCCCGCGAGCTGAAGCCAGCGGGAGCGTGTCAGACGAGCTATCTGCATGTTATGGAACAACAATCAGCGGGCCACTTGCCGCACCTGTTGCCCGCCACTGCGGAACGTACATGGATTCCACCATCGGGGCCGGTACCTGATAGGTCCCAGGCGTTACGGCACGCGCCAGATAAACCAGCGTTACCGGCTGGCCGTCACTGACCGGAACCGCCGCCACAAAGCGATCGTCGCGGAACTCCATATGCTGAATATCCGCCTGCTGCATCAGCGTCAGCAGGTTCTGCACCTCGCTTCCGCTGTCCTGCAGGCTGGCGCTGCTGTTTGCCAGATTCTGATTCTCCAGCTCCAGCCCTGCCGGGAGCAAATCAACCACCAGCGCATCCGGGACGTTCTGGCTGGCTTTCACATCAAGCCATACCAGCACCAGCTCACCACTTTTCAGCGAAGAGAGCGATTTGGTGCTGCCATCGGTGGCCAGAATATGCCGTTCGATCTGCAATACGTTAGATGACGGCTGAGGCGCATATTCCGGGTATCCGCTGCTATCAAGGCGGATCCAGAGCGGCGTCGTGCCGGTGTTGGTCACCTGCAGCGCACCGAGCTGGTCACCATTGACGTTTTGCACCTGCGCATTGTCGCCGCTGAGTGGTTTGTCAGCCAGGCTGGTCGTGGCCTGCCAGGCGCCAGCAAGCGTTGGCAATGCACGGCCAGCGAGGAATAGCGCATTGCTCTCCTGAGTGGAGAGCCAGCGCTGGCTAAAGGCCTGTTCAGAAAGCGTGTTCAGCAGAGTGTTTTGCGCATCCGGCAGCAGTTTGTATTCTTCCAGCAGGGAGAGCATCAGTGCGTTGTCGCGAAGCGCGCTGCCGTAATCGGCCATCCAGTTTTTACTATCGTTACGCGGCGTTTTGATGGACAGATCCAGCGCCTGCTGGCTGCGTGGCGCATCCCCCATCAGTTTTAACGCCATGCCGAGCTGCATCAGCGGTAAGCCAGAAGCCGCCTGACTATGACGATCCCAGATTTCCCGCAGTGCGCCGAGCGGTGCTTTTTGCTGACGTGCCAGCACCAGCGCGGCATAAGACTGAACCGCAAATTTGCTGGCCTGAGTATCGTCGCTGTAGCGAATTGACATCATGCCCGGGTCCTGCAAATAGCGCAGCAGGCGGTTATTGGCGTTATTGATGGCATCGGCCGGAACGCTGTAGCCCTGCTCGCCAGCACGCACCAGGAAGTCGGTCACATAGGCGGTGAGCCAGTACTCCTCCTGGCCATTTTTATCCCAGAGCGCAAAGCCGCCGTTATCGCGCTGCATTTGCAACAGACGAGATATCCCGATGTCGATCGCAGCACGACGCTTATCATCGCTATCCCCTTTAATGCCCAGCGCCGTCAGCTGTGCGGCGTTGGTATAAAGCGACGGGAACAGGCCACTGGTCGTCTGCTCAAGACAACCGTACGGATACGCCTGCAATTCACGAATATAGCGCGCCAGATTCAGCGGTGGCTTACCGCTAAGCAGCAGCTGCCCCTGCAAGGTCGCAGGAGATAACCCATTGATATGTTGCGCAGGTGCAGTCCAGGATTCACCCGGGTTGAGCATTGCTCCCGTATTTACCGTCTGGGCCGGGAACGCCGGACGAACGCCGATTTTCCAGCTTTTTTGCTGCGGTGCGAAGGTTTCACCCGGAAGCGTAAGCCCTGTTACCTGAGCGGTAATTTCACCGTCGCCATAACCCGCGAGCGCCCTAACCGGGATAAAGAGGGTGGTTCGCACGCCTGGTGCCAGCTTAACCGGCTGCGGCTGCGCGCTTTCCAGGCTCAGCAAGCCGGATGCCGTTAAGGCAACGTTCAGGGTCTGCGGCTGATCGGTCAGGTTTGTCACATCCAGCGTTAACCTTGAGGTATCGCCGCTGGCCAGGAAGCGTGGTGTGTTCAGTTCAGCGATAACTGGCGCCGCGACAATCACTTTGCTTTCGCTGCTGCCAAAGTCGTCTTCCGTCCATGCCTGCGCCATCAGACGTAATTCGCCGTTGAAATCACCAATCGGCATCGTAATGGTCCCTTCGCCGTTGGCATCAAGCTCTACGGGTTGCGCCTGCTGGGCGATAATGGTGACGTGGTTCACCGGCGGTTTACCGCCGCGTTTCAGTTCATCACCATCACCACCAAAACGCAGCGCCGCCATGCGGCCCTGGCCTTCGATAACCTGGCCGTAGATATCATAAATATCGGCCCCATAACGCTTCTGCCCAAAGAATGCCTGCCACGGATCGGGCGTGACGTAATCCGTAATGCTCAGCACGCCGCTGTCCACCGCAGAAACCAGAACGTTAACTTTCTGCGGTACTGCGCCCTCTTTCACGCTGGCTTTCACTTTCACTGACAGCGTCTGATTTGGGCGCATTTTTTGCGGAGTATCGAGCGCAATATTCAGGCGACGATTTTCGTCACCCATTGGAAGGTGCAGTAATCCAACAGCACGTTTTGGCGTGGCCGATTTAGATTTATCACCCGGACGCACCACCAGCGTGCTGAGATACAGATCGTGACGTTTCCAGGCTTTATCCACCGGGATCGCCAGATCAAGCCCGTTGGCCGGAACATCGATTTCTTTCCACCACAGCGGCCCTTCGCTGGATTCAATCATCGCGTAGCCTTTGCCTGCGGCAGGTGCAGCAATGTGCAGGTTGATGGTGTCGCCTGGCTGGTAAGATGGTTTATCCAGCTTCAGCGTCACGCGGTCAGGACGCGCCGCGCCGGTACCATCGCTGTTATCCTGCCAGCTGTAGCCTGCCCAGAAACGCACGCTACTGACCGTATCATCCGGGGCTTTGACCTCCAGACGATAAGAACCCCACTCCACCGGGAAGGTCACTTTACCGGTCTGATCAGCGGCAATATCGAGGGATTGCTCACCTTCAACCAGATCTTTTTGATCAAACTGAGACTGCCATCCGTCCGTTTCGGACCAGTTCCAGAAGTAATCCCGACGTTCGCGGATAAGCCGCACCTGTAGCCCTGAAACCGCTTTTTTCGCTCCGCTGGCATCGGCATAGACGATATCAAAACCGGCGTTGCTGTTTTCATCCACAATAGGCTGATTGACGGTGGTGTCTGTGCGGTAGTCATATACCGCTTTGCTGGCAAACTCCGGGCGGATCCCCGGCAGGGTTTGCGCTGGCCAGATGGCCTGCTCTGCGCGACGCGTCACCGGACGGCCGCCGGATTCCAGCAGGCTGGCTTGCAGGATCACCTGTAAAGGCGAGTGCGCCTCCTTCCACTGGCTTTCCGCTGATACCTCACCCCGGCCCTGATCGTTAAGCGTGAGTTGCACTTCATCCAGGCTACGGGTCAGGTTCTCTTCCGCGATATCGCCAAACTGGAAGCCCGGCAGCGCCGACACGGCCTCACGCAGAGGACGCAGGAATAACTGCCCTTGCAGGCTGTTTCCGTTGGCGGGCGCGCCATACAGGTAATAGCCTGTCACATTAAACCTGACGTCATCAGCCGGGGACACCGGCGTTTTTTGCCCTGACAGATTTAACGCCATTCGCTCCGGCATAAAATCTTCGACGTGGAAATCCCACATCCGTTGCAGGTTATCGCCGGTATTGGCGCGGATATGCCACATACCGGTTTGCGCCCCGCTGTCCAGCGGATAGGTAAAGCGGTACAGACCGTTTTCCGGCTGAACCACCAGAGTACGGGCAACTTGTCCGTCCGGGCGCAGCACATCAAGTTTCACCGGTTGTGCAGGCAGTGGCTTACCGTCACTGTCACGCAGCAGGCCGTTGAGAATAACGGTTTCACCCGGGCGATAGAGATCGCGCGGGCCAAACATGAAGAACTGTTTGCTGTAACCCGGCGCGCCTGCGATATCAAATTCAGCCAGATCCAGCGCCGGAAGTTTCAGGTCGAGCAGCGTGGTTTGCCCGTCTTTGCGCGCCAGTATTAATGCGGCTTCTTTATCGGTCTCCAGCCTCGCGTGGCCGTCAGCATCGCTGGTGCCCTGTGCCAGCGTCTGACCTTTATCATTGAGTAATGCGACCTCAATACCGGCCTGCGCCGCGCCGTTTTCCAGGCTCTGGGTAAAGATATCGAGGCGATTATGATAACGGTGAGCGGACAGACCAATGTCGCTCAGGGTAAAGAGGGTTGCCGCATTGCTGTAGTTGTAATGTCCCGCCTGGTTCATCACGGCGATATACACACCGGACTGTTGCAGCGGTTTGATATCGCTCAGGGGCAGCAGCAGTTTTTCCCGCGTGTTTCGCGCCGGGTTGAGATCAAAACGGCCGGTATAAACCAGGTCAGCCATTTTGAGCAGATTGTCAGACTCCCAGTTGGTAAGCGAGTTACGGTATTCCCACTGGCTGACCAACGACGCCAGGGATTCAGGCTTCACGCGGTAGAAGTTAACATCCACGTTGTTGACGTTGAGCGCCATCACCGGCAGCCCTTCTACCACTTTTCCTGGCAGCAGCGAGCCGCGGCTGGCGAAACCGACCGTCGGTTCAACATCCCGGGTGGTGATCGCTTTTTCGTAATCGATGCCAAAGGTGGCTTTGTTCAGCGCCAGCAGGTCGCGTTCGACGGTAATCACCAGATTGCGGTTCGGCTCGAGGTGGCGCAGACGTAGCTCTTTCAGGTTGGGTGCCAGCTCCCAGGCACCATCGACTTTGCCGCTTTTCTTGTCCACCACGTGCACCGTCTTTGCAAAATCCTGGTCGGGATTGAGCGGGACAGAGAATGTCAGAACTAACGTAGCCGCTCCATCGAGCTGGATTTCAGACGCATCCAGTAAGGTAAGAGGTTTACCCTGACTGGCAGAGGCCAGCTTCGCCAGCTGCGCGCTATCGGGTTTTGCCGGGGTGTTCTCTTTCGATGAACTGGCGGTTGCAGGTGCCGGGGCCGAAGCCTGTGGTTTATCGTCGCTGTTATCACAGCCGACAAGCGTAAAAGCGGTAAGCAGCGCGAGAGAGAGCGCAGCTAAACGAAACGGTTTCATCCTTTATCCCTGGCCCATCGAGCCTGTTGATCGTCATCCGGTTAAGTATTATCCGCAAGTTTCATTAATACAAAAAGTCTAAATTGAGATTCTGGAAAGCACCTCGTAAAGAGTTGATACCTCACAACCGGTGCTGCAATGCCGATCACACCCTCAAACGTCACATGTTACCTTTCGCGTCATTTGTTTTTAAAACAAGCAGATAGCTGGATGAACCCTCCATTTGCCTGCTAGTTTAAGGCCCAAGACGCACACCGAGTGCGCGGTTCAATAAGAGAGATAGCCATGAAACGAGCCGTGAACGCCCTACAAAATTTCGGAAAATCACTGTACGGACCGGTACTTATCTTACCGATTGTCGGCCTTTTTATCGCCCTGGGTAACGTGCTGGGTAACGGCAACCTGGCAGACTATCTGCCATTCCTCGGCCACCCGTTAATCCAGAGCCTGGGGCAACTTATCGCCAAATCTGCCGTATCAGTGCTGGTTAACCTGGCGTTGGTCTTTGCCGTGGGTATCCCCATTGGCCTGGCGACCCGTGATAAAGGCTACGCCGCCCTGATTGGTCTGGTGACCTTTGTGGTGTTTATCAATGCCATGAACGTCACGCTGCAGTTGCAGGGCGAGCTTGCTCCGGCAGACCAGATGAAAGCGGCCGGACAAGCCATGGTGCTGGGGGTTCAGGTACTGGAGATGGGCGTCTTTGCCGGGATCCTGACCGGCGCGCTGTCGGGATACCTGTACAACAAATACGCCGGCGTACAGTTTAACGGCGCGATGGCGATTTACTCCGGCCACTGTTTTGTCGCCATTGTGATGCTTCCCGTTTCCATGCTCCTCGGCGTGGTGATGAGTGAACTCTGGCCATTTGCCCAACATGGCATTAGCGCCCTGGCGCTGGTGATAAAAGACTCTGGTCCGTTCGGTGTGGCCATTTACGGTTTCCTGGAGCGCATTCTGGTGCCAACCGGTTTGCATCATCTGGTTTACACGCCGTTCCTGTATACCGAACTGGGTGGCACGCAAGAGGTCTGCGGTGCCACCTACCAGGGTGCGCGCAATATCTACTTTGCCGAGATGGCTTGCCCGCAGGTGAAACAGCTCAGCAGCACGGTAGTGTGGGACGCCCGCGGCATCAGCAAAATGTTCGGCATGCCTGCGGCGGCGCTGGCGATGTATATGACCGCAAAGCCAGAACGCAAGGCTGCGGCAAAAGCGATTCTTATCCCGGCAGCACTGACCTCTCTTCTGGTGGGGGTGACCGAGCCGATTGAGTTCTCGTTCCTGTTTGTTGCCCCGCTGCTGTTCGTGGTGCACGCGGTGCTGACCGGCATCGGCATGATGCTCTTCTCGCTGTTTGGCGTTCATGCGATTGGCGCTAACGGGATTATCGACTTCATCCTCTACAACCTGCCGCTCGGCACGGAAAAGTCCAACTGGCCGATGTACATCGTGGTCGGGCTGATTATGTTTGCCCTCTATTTCGTGGTGTTCCGCGTCCTGATCCTGCGCTTCAACATGAAGACGCCCGGCCGTGAGGATGACGATCGGGAGACGCGCCTCTACAGCAAGCAGGAGTACCAGGCGAAAGGCAATAACGACGGGCTGGGCGAGTCCATCGTGGTGGGCCTGGGCGGCCGGGAAAATATTGAAGTGGTGGATAACTGCTACACCCGCTTACGCGTCACGGTGAAGGATGTCGCCATCATCGACGAACCGCGCCTCAAGGCGACCGGCGCGAAAGGGATTATCAAACAAGGTAACAACGTTCAGGTGGTCTACGGGCTGCATGTCAAAAAAATGCGAGAAGCCGTTGAGACGTTTCTCTGAAAGGAGCTAAAGATGTTTACACCCCCATTCATTCTGTCGCTTGCCGGCGGCGGCAGCACCTATACGCCGGGTATTGTGAAAAGCCTGATGGTTCGCCTGCAGGATTTCCCGCTGGCAGAGATTCGCCTCTACGACATTGACGATGCGCGTCAGAACACCATTGCGCCGGTGGTGGAGAAGGTTATTCGCGACCACAGTCAGAGCATTAAATTTACTGTCACCAGCGACCCGGAAGTAGCCTTCAGCGGCGCACACTTTGTCTTCGCCCAGATGCGCGTCGGCCAGTACAAGATGCGCGAGCAGGATGAGAAGATCCCATTGCGTCATGGCGTGGTCGGCCAGGAAACCTGTGGACCCGGCGGGCTGGCGTACGGGCTGCGCACGATCCTGCCGATGGTCGAGCTTATCGATCTGGTCGATCGCTACGCGCACGAGAAAGCCTGGATCGTGAACTACTCCAACCCGGCGGCGATCGTCGCGGAAGGCGTGCGTCGCCTGCGGCCAAATGCGCGGGTGCTGAACATCTGCGATATGCCGGTGGCTGCCATGCGTAATATGGGGGCAATTCTGGGCGTCGATCGCCACAAGCTGGAGGTCGACTATTTCGGTCTGAACCACTTCGGCTGGTTTACCCGCGTGCTGGTGGATGGCGAAGACAAGCTGCCGGAGCTGCGTCGACATATCGCGAAGTTTGGCCTGCTGACGGAAGATGCCGCGAAAACCGATCCGCAGCATTCGGATCCTTCGTGGGTAAAAACCTGGCGCAACATCAAACCGATTATGGACAACTTCCCGGAGTATCTGCCGAACCCGTATCTGCAGTACTACCTGATGCCGAACCAGATTGTCGAGCACCAGAACCCGGACTATACCCGCGCCAATGAAGTGATGGACGGGCGCGAGAAAAAGCTGTTCGCCGCCGCCGAAGAGTACAAGCGCACCGGGATCCTGCCAGATGCCTTCCATGTGGGCGTCCACGGTGAATTCATTGTTGATGTTGCCTGCTCGCTGGCCTTCAACCTGCGCCAACGCCATCTGGTGATGGTGGAAAACCGCGGGGCGATTACTAACCTGCCGTACGATGCCGTGGTGGAAGTACCAGCCTATATCACCTCTGAAGGACCAGAGCCAATACGCGTGGGTCAGGTGCCGCTGTTCCACCAGACGTTGCTGCAACAGCAGCTGGCTTCAGAACAGCTGCTGGTGGAAGCCACTATAGAGGGCAACTATGAAAAAGCGCTGCAGGCATTCACCCTGAACCGTACCGTGCCCACGATGGAACATGCAAAAGCGATTCTCGATGAGATGATAGAGGCTAACCGTGATTACTGGCCTGCACTGCAAAAAGCCTGGAATAACGGCGAAGCGGTGAAAAAATAAGGCGTTGCTCGCGAGTTGAACGTGGTGTGCTTGTCGGTGTCAGAAAAAACACCGACAATCCTTTTTTACGGAAAAGAATGGAGGCAACCCATGTCCACCTCATATTTCGTCGCCGCCGACTGGCTGATTGAGCACGGCGACGATCCGGAAGTTCAAATTATTGACGCGCGTATGGCCCCGCCAGGGCAAGAGCATCGCGACGTGCCCGGTGAATACCGTGCCGGACATCTGCCTGGCGCGGTATTTTTTGATATCGAAGCCCTCTCCGATCACACCTCTCCCCTGCCGCACATGCTGCCGCGCCCGGAAGCATTTTCCGTGGCGATGCGCGAGCTGGGCGTCAGCAAAGACAAACACCTCGTTGTTTACGATGAGGGTAACCTCTTCTCCGCCCCGCGGGCGTGGTGGATGCTGAAAAACTTCGGCGTGGAAAAAGTGTCGATTCTGGCGGGCGGGCTTGCGGGCTGGAAGCGCGACGAGCTGCCGCTCCAGCTGGGTGACGTGACGTTGCCGGAAGGCGAATTCGATGCCACGTTCGACGCGCACGTGGTGAAACGCCTGACCGATGTGCTGGTCGTGAGCCATGAAAAAACGGCGCAAATCGTCGATGCCCGTCCTGCTCCACGCTTTAATGCCGAAGCGGATGAACCGCGTCCGGGGCTGAAGCGCGGACATATTCCGGGCGCGCTGAACGTGCCGTGGGGCGATCTGGTGTTTGAGGGCGAGCTGAAAACCACCGACGAGCTGCGCGCCATTTTTGACCGTGCAGGCGTGGATTTACATCGTCCGATTATTGCCAGCTGTGGCTCCGGCGTAACGGCCTGCGTAGTGATCCTGGCGCTCGCCACGCTTGGCGCAGCCGATGTGACGCTCTATGACGGCGCCTGGAGCGAATGGGGTGCGCGAGACGATCTGCCTGTCGAACCCGCGAAATAATGGATAACCGCCTGACAACGCTCTTAACGCGCGGGGAGTCATTGACCCGTGCGGAGTATCGCGTGCTCGCCCACCTCACGGAACATCCGCTGCTGGTGGGGAATATCACGGTGCGCGAGCTGGCGCAGGCGACATTTGTTTCGACCGCCACTATCATGCGTCTGTGCCAGAAGCTGGGATTTAGCGGTTTTAGCGAGTTTATCTGGCATTGCAAACAGCTTCTTTCAGACACGCCACACATTACTGCGCAAAGGAATGACCTCCCGGAATTACCTGCCCTGTTCAGCCAGTTTATTGCGAATTATCAGCAGACATTCCAGTGGGTTACGCAAGAAAAACGCCAGCAGTTTGCCGGCCTGTTGCGCCAGAAAGAAAGTTTTTTTCTCTATGGTGCCGGGTTTTCTTATCTTTTTGCCGAGTACCTCACCAAGAAATTGCAGGTGTTGGGCAAAACGGCCTTTATTTCCGGGCCCGGCGACAGCAGAAATATTTTTCTGAGTAACGCAGCTCGTTATCAGGTGTTTATTGCCGTCTCGCGCAGTGGCGAAACGGAACAGGTGCTGGATAAAGCGCGGATTGCCAAAAACGTCGGCATGACAATCGTCGCGTTTACCCGCGCCTCGGCCAATACGCTGGCGGGGATGGCGGACGTGCACTTTGCCCTCTATGACGAAGCGGTACACTTCGCCGCCGAAGCCGCTGGCGTGACATCGTTCGAGTCTAATCTGGTGCTGTTGATGGATTTACTGCTGTTGGAAGCAACGGGGTGAGTGCTCACCCCAGTGCTATCAGATAATGCGATTGGTTTTCAGATCGCGCAGGAAACCGCCCCAGCGACGTTCATAGAACGGTGTGATGTGTTCTGTAATAAAGTGGCTGATGCCCTTCTCACCTTTCACAACGCGGCAGATATCAATCGGTTCATCACCAGGCAGTGTATCAGTGGCTACATTCCCGGCCGCCTGAATGATCTCGTCGATTTCACCGTCGGCTTCAATACCAATCAGCAGGATCGGCTGCTCGTCCGCGCTCTCTTTGATGGAGCACAGGAACGCGCGTTTTACCGGTTTGATGGTTTTGAACAGCGTGGTCAGGGAGTCAATCATCTGTGCTGGCGGTTCCGCCACTTCAGACAACAGCAGCGTTTCGCCACCTTCAATCACTTCCTGCGTGCTGAGCGGGTTGCCCTCTTCACCAATCAGATGGCTGATTTCGCGCGGGGTGAACTCTTTCCCGGTCGGCAGTTTAGCGTTCAGGAACAGCGTCTGGCCCAGCGTCATTTCGAACAGCGTACGCACCGGCATCACCACAAACGCCTGCTCGTCTTCAACCGCTTCCTGGAGTGCTTCAAGAGAGGTGAAGAACGGGATAACAGAGGTGCCATCGTCTTTCTCCCAGTGCAGCAGATCCAGTGCACTGTCTTCCACAACCTGCTCACCTTCCGCTGCCGTGCCTGGCACCCAGACGGTGGATTCCAGCAAGGTGCGGAAAAATGCCGGACGATGCGCGGGCTCGGTCGCCGCCTGTTCCAGCAGGGTTTCTAATTCATTTTTGGTTTCGGACATAGTTTCGCTACTTCAAAAAACGCCGGGTGGCGCTTCGCTTACCCGGCCTACAAACCGTAGGCCCGTGCAAGCGCAGCGCCGCCGGGCAATATGATGACTCCGAAGGCGCGCGTAAGCGTAGCGCCACCCGGCAAAAAAGATTACTCAGCCGTCAGCAGGTTCGCCACGGTACGCACACCCAGACCGGTCGCACCCGCAGACCACTGCTCAACTGCCGCTTTACGGTACGTTGCGGAGCAGTCGATGTGCAGCCAGCCTTCGTGGTAGTTCTCAACGAAGTGAGACAGGAAGCCCGCGGCGGTGCTTGCACCTGCCGGGTACGCCGCGCTCGCGGTGTTGTTCAGCTCGGCAAAGTTAGACGGCAGCTGGCTGCGGTGGAACTCGGCCAGCGGCAGACGCCAGAACGGCTCGTTCTCTGCGGCAGCGCTTGCCAGCAGGCGAGCAGCCAGTTTGTCGTCGAAGCTGAACAGCGCATGGTAGTCGTTGCCCAGGGCAGTTTTCGCCGCACCGGTCAGCGTTGCCATATCGATAATCAGCTCTGGCTTCTGAGCAGAGGCGTCGATTAGGCCATCGGCCAGCACCAGACGGCCTTCCGCATCGGTGTTCATCACTTCGACGTTTTTGCCGTTGCGGTAGCGAATGATGTCGCCCAGCTTGAAAGCATTGCCGCTTACCATGTTGTCCGCGCAGCACAGGTACAGTTTCACGCGCTTGTTCAGACCACGGGTGATAGCAAACGCCAGTGCGCCGGTAATGGTGGCTGCGCCGCCCATATCGGACTTCATGGAATCCATGAACGCGCTCTGCTTCAGGCTGTAACCGCCGGTATCGAAGGTAATACCTTTACCGACCAGGCAGGCAAAGACAGGTGCCGTTTTGTCGCCGGTTGGGTTGTAATCCAGCGCCAGCAGTACAGGAGGACGCTCAGAGCCGCGGCCCACGGTGTGAATACCCATGTAGTTCTGCTCGCGCAGATCTTCGCCTTTGGTGATGCGGTAAGACATTTTGTCACCCGCCACGCCGCACAGCAGGTCAACCGCGCGCTGTGCCAGCTGCTCCGGGCCTAATTCTTCAGCCGGGGCGTTGATGGTGTCACGCACCCAGTCAATAATGGTCAGACGGCTTTCCAGCTCTTTCTGGCCGGCTTCATCGAGGTTCGCCCACTCAATTTTACGGGTGCCTTTCGGGCCTTTGTAACCCGCCCAGAACGCCCAGCTGCGATCGGTATCCCAGCCTTCGCCGTCCAGAGAAACATGTTTAATGCCCAGGCCGTCAATTTTACGCGCGGCGCGCTGGATCAGGCCGGTGTCATCTTTGCCCGTCAGGTGCAGGGTAATGCCGTCGTTGTTGATGCTCCAGGTGGCTTTCTCGCCCCAGCGTGCGTCAGCAGGCTGTGTGGTGAGCGTAATCTTCATCGCTTCGGTCATTTTATTTATCCTTATTAGCAAACGGGCCGCCTGAAGGCAGCCCGTTAAGTGATTTACTCTGCTTCATCTAACCAGACTAACAGAATCGCCTCCAGAATTTTTTCATTGGATGCGTTTGGATCGTCGTCAAAATCCTCTAAATCGCAGATCCACTGGTGCATGTCGGTGAATCGTACGGTCTTTGGATCGAGATCCGGGTTCGCGTCGTAGAGCGCTTCGCCGATTTCACGGCTGTCTGTCCACTTCAGTCCCATATTAATGCTCGCGTGCGTGGTTGATGGTGTAGCGTGGGAATTCCACGACCAGATCTTCGTCGGTCACCAGCGCCTGGCAGCTTAAACGGCTGTCTGGCTCCAGACCCCATGCTTTATCCAGCATGTCGTCTTCGTCTTCGGTGCTCTCAGCAAGAGAATCAAAACCTTCACGCACTACGCAGTGACACGTGGTGCAGGCACAGGATTTTTCACAGGCGTGTTCCACTTCGATACCGTTACGCAGGGCAACATCGAGAATGGTTTCACCGGTATTCGCTTCCAGAACCGCGCCATCCGGACAGAGGTCCGCATGAGGCAAAATAACAATCTTTGGCATATTAAACCTCGTCCACGGACTGGCCTTTCAGCGCGACGCGGACAGATTTGTCCATGCGGCGAGCGGCGAAGTCCTGGGTTTGTTTATCAACGTTTTTAATGGCTTCTTCTATTGCATCAGCGTCATCGCCTTGCGCTACGGCACGTAAGTGTGCGGCAGCTTCGTCGATCACCTGACGCTCAGCGGCGCTTAACAGCGCGGCATCGGCAGCGAGTGCGCCAACCAGGCTTTCCAGCACGCGTGCGGCTTCAACTTTTTGTTCAGCCAGCATTCGCGCCTTCACGTCTTGTTCGGCGTAGCTCATTGAATCCTGAATCATGGTGGCGATTTCGCCATCGGTCAGGCCGTAAGACGGCTTCACCTGAATGGACGATTCAACACCGGTCGATTTTTCCATCGCCGTGACGCTCAGCAGGCCATCTGCATCTACCTGGAAGGTCACGCGAATGTGCGCCCCGCCCGCAGGCAGCGCCGGAATACCGCGCAGCGCAAAGCGAGCCAGAGAACGGCAGTCCTGCACCAGTTCGCGTTCGCCCTGCATCACATGGATGGACATCGCGGTCTGGCCGTCTTTGAAGGTGGTGAACTCCTGCGCGCGCGCCACCGGAATGGTGGTGTTACGCGGGATCACTTTCTCTACCAGACCGCCCATGGTTTCCAGCCCCAGGGAGAGCGGAATGACGTCCAGCAGCAGCATTTCGCTGTCCGGCTTGTTGCCGACCAGAATATCAGCCTGAATTGCGGCGCCCACAGCGACCACTTTGTCCGGGTCGATGGAGGTCAGCGGCGTGCGGCCAAAGAATTCACCCACGCGTTCGCGCACCAGCGGCACGCGTGTGGAGCCACCCACCATAACCACTTCAAGTACTTCTTCCGCTTCGACGCCCGCGTCTTTCAGCGCGCGGCGGCAGGCCAGAAGCGTGCGTTTTACCAGCGAGGTAATCAGATCATTAAACTGTTCACGGGTGATGTCACCCTGCCAGCCCGCAACATTTACGGTAACAGTCTGGGCGTCGCTCAGTGCAATTTTGGCGTCAACCGCCGCATCCAGCAGTTCACGCTGCACGCGCGCATCGCTACGATCGGTAATGCCCGCCTGCTCGCGAATGTGATCCGCCAGCAGATGATCGAAATCATCACCACCAAGCGCAGAGTCACCACCGGTGGCCAGCACTTCAAATACACCGCGGCTTAAGCGCAGGATCGAGATATCAAACGTCCCTCCGCCCAGATCGTAAACTGCGATCACCCCTTCCTGACCGGAGTCCAGGCCATAGGCAATGGCAGCGGCCGTCGGTTCGTTCAGCAGGCGCAGTACGTGAAGGCCCGCCAGACGCGCGGCATCTTTGGTGCCCTGGCGCTGTGCATCGTCAAAATAGGCGGGAACGGTGATCACCACGCCGTCCAGTTCGCCTTCAAGCGTGGCTGTGGCGCGAGCCGCCAGCGCTTTGAGGATGTCTGCAGACACACGAATCGGGTTCAGTAAACCCGCAGTGGTGGCGATCATTGGCAAGCCATTTTCACTTGCCTGGAACTGATAAGGCAGGTGCGGGTAGCGGCTCTGGATATCTGCCAGAGAGCGGCCCATCATGCGCTTAACAGAAATGATGGTGTTGGCCGGATCGCGCGCAGCGTTAGTGCGTGCATCGTAGCCGACCGTGTGGCCCTGCTGATGATAGTGGACCACAGATGGCAGCAAATGGCGGCCGTCAGCGTCTGCCAGCGTTTCCGCCTGGCCGCTACGCACGGTCGCCACGAGAGAATTGGTGGTGCCTAAATCAATGCCCACCGCCAGACGACGCTGGTGCGGTGCAGCACTTAAACCAGGCTCACTAATTTGTAATAAGGCCATGTTGAGCTTCCAGAATCAAAAATCGAGCAGCTTTTCTTCGAGTTGTTCAGCGCTGCTTCGCAGTTTATCGAGAAAACGGAGCTTGCGTACTGTGTCCGCCGCTACGTCCCATGTCTCGTTATTCAATTGTTCAACCATCTGCTGATGGCGAGTATCAAACATCTCTTTGACACGTTTGATAAAGCGCGCCAGCCGGGTTTCGTCTTTCGCCTGTTCTATCTCATCCAGCTCTTCACGCAGCTCCAGCTGTTCCATCAGGAATGCGGTATCGCGCACGGTGTGCTGTTCGCTCGCCAGATCAAATCCGTGAAGGGAGAGTAAGTACTCTGCGCGGGTTAACGGATTACGCAGCGTCTGCCAGGCCTGATTGATGGTCGCAGATTGAGAAACGGCCGCCAATTGCTCTGACTGAGTACCACTGGCAAATTTATCCGGATGGTACTGACGTTGCAGATCCTGAAAACGGACCGTCAGGGCCGGAATATCGACAGTGTACTGAGCGGGTAATCCGAAGAGGGTGAAGTAATCCATAACAATCTCAGGGGTAGCCGATTAAAACAAACCCCACGCACAGATTCCTGCGGTGGGGTTCATCGGATGACGCACGATCAAACGTGGAAGCTTTCGCCGCAACCGCACTCGTCTTTTACGTTCGGGTTCGTGAATTTGAACCCTTCGTTCAGGCCTTCTTTTACAAAGTCCAGCTGAGTGCCATTGAGGAATTGCAGGCTCTTGCCATCGACCACCACCTTCACGCCCTTGTCTTCAAACACGGTGTCGTCAGACGCCGGTTCATCAACAAACTCCAGTACGTAAGCCATACCAGAACAGCCGGAGGTACGTACGCCCAGTCGCAGGCCATAGCCTTTACCACGGTTCGCCAGGAAGGCGCTTACTCGCGCGGCAGCGCTGTCGCTAAGGGTAATCGACATACTCAAACCTCAATTATTTTGCTTCACGTTTGCTTTTGTAATCCGCAATAGCGGCTTTGATCGCGTCTTCTGCCAGGATAGAGCAGTGAATTTTCACCGGCGGCAGTTCAAGTTCGTCAGCAATATCGGTGTTTTTGATTGCCTGTGCTTCGTCCAGAGACTTGCCCTTAACCCACTCGGTCACAAGTGAGCTGGACGCAATAGCAGAACCGCAGCCATAGGTCTTGAAGCGCGCGTCTTCAATGATACCTTCATTGTTGACTTTAATCTGCAACTTCATCACATCGCCACACGCCGGTGCACCGACCATGCCGCTACCTACGGATTCATCGCTGTTGTCAAAAGAGCCAACGTTGCGTGGGTTCTCGTAATGATCAATAACTTTTTCGCTGTATGCCATGATTGAATTCTCCTTATGTACCGATTAGTGATGTGACCATTCAATGCTGTTCAGATCCACGCCCTGTTTGAACATTTCCCACAGTGGAGAAAGGTCACGCAGACGGCCGATGGAGTTGCGAACCAGCTTGATGGTGTAGTCAATCTCTTCTTCGGTAGTGAAACGACCTAAAGAGAAACGGATAGAGCTGTGTGCCAGCTCGTCGGTCATCCCCAGTGCGCGCAGCACGTAGGATGGCTCCAGGCTTGCAGAGGTACATGCAGAGCCAGAAGAAACAGCCAGGTCTTTCAGCGCCATGATCAGCGATTCGCCTTCAACATAGTTGAAGCTCACGTTGAGGATGTTTGGTGCGCCCTGCTCGAGATCGCCGTTCAGATACACTTCTTCCATATCTTTCACGCCGTCCCACAGACGGTTACGCAGAGTGCGCAGACGCGCCATCTCGGTTTCCATCTCTTCTTTCGCAATACGGTACGCTTCGCCCATGCCCACGATCTGGTGAACAGGCAGAGTACCGGAACGCATTCCACGCTCGTGACCGCCGCCGTGCATCTGTGCTTCGATGCGAATACGTGGCTTACGACGAACGTACAGTGCGCCAATACCTTTCGGGCCATAGATTTTGTGGCCAGAGAAGGACATCAGGTCCACTTTCAGCTGGCTCAGGTCGATAGGCAGTTTGCCCACGCTCTGAGTCGCATCAACGTGATAGATGATGCCGCGCGCACGGCACATTTCGCCGATGGTCGCGATATCCTGCACGACGCCGATTTCGTTGTTCACGTGCATGATGGAAACCAGAATGGTGTCTTCACGCATTGCCGCTTCGAGCTCTTTCAGGTCGATGATACCGTTGCTCTGTGGCGCAAGGTAAGTAACTTCATACCCTTCACGCTCCAGCTGACGACAGGTATCCAGCACGGCTTTGTGTTCGGTTTTGCTGGTGATAACGTGCTTGCCTTTTTTCTGATAGAAGTTGGCTGCACCTTTGATCGCCAGGTTGTCGGATTCGGTTGCACCGGAGGTGAATACGATTTCACGCGGATCGGCACCCACCAGGTCAGCAATCTGATTACGGGCGATATCTACCGCCTCTTCAGCATGCCAGCCAAAACGGTGTGAACGGGAAGCTGGGTTACCAAAGTTTCCGTCCAGGGTCAGACACTGCATCATTTTCTCGGCAACACGCGGGTCCACCGGCGTGGTTGCGGAGTAGTCGAGATAAATCGGTAATTTCATTGCTCTATAAACTCCGTACATCGCTTCAATGCAAGGAATCAGGCAACCGGCTGGATGTACGACCGAGTACACGGGGTGTTTCCACCCCGGCCTGATTCTGAAATACTTATTTTTTTATTACGCGCGCAGTTTAACGTCGATGGCGTCTTGCGCGCGGGTGCTGCGTTGTGATTCATGGCTATGCTGACGACCAGACACATCCAGAACTTCCTGGTTATTCACTAGCTCACCGAGAGTGATGTTGTTCAGGAAGCCGGTCAGACGGTCGCTCAGATCGCGCCACAGCGCGTGGGTCAGGCACTTATCGCCGCCCTGGCAGCCACCTTTACCCTGGCAACGGGTCGCATCAACGGATTCGTCAACTGCGCTAATCACTTCGCCTACCGCAATACTGCCCGCGTCTTTACCCAGCAGATATCCGCCGCCTGGGCCACGAACGCTGGAAACCAGTCCATTTTTACGCAGTCTGGAGAACAGCTGTTCCAGATAAGAGAGGGAGATCCCTTGTCGTTCAGAAATATCAGCCAACGGAACCGGGCCCGCTTCGGAGTTGAGCGCAACGTCCAGCATCGCGGTCACGGCATAACGCCCTTTAGATGTCAGTCTCATGTCTTACTTAACCTCAAACTCGCCCCTGCCCGGGGTTTTTTATTGTAAAATGGGGGTATTGCATAGCAGGGCCAAGTCTGACATTCCTGACTAAATTGGTCAACTATTTACTTGACTGTTTTAGTCAGGTATTTAACCTTCCGTGCCGTTTTGTCGGGTGGGGGGGGGGGGGGGGGGGGCGGGCGCTGGGGGGGGGGGGGGGGGGGGGGGGGCGCGGGGGGGGGGGGGGGGGGGGCCCCCCCCCCCCCCCCCCCCCCCACCCGGCGAACAGACGACACTACTCTTTATTCTTCTGCTCAATCGACGCCAGGATCCCGCGCAGGATGTTCAGCTCCTGACTTTCCGGGCGCGCGCGGGTGAACATACGGCGCAGCTTGTTCATCACCTGGCCCGGGTGGCCTTCACGGATAAAGCCGGTTGAGAGCAGCGTCTGCTCCAGGTGACCGTAGAAACGCTCAAGGTCGTCCACCAGCGGGTAAGCCGCCTCTTCTTTCTGTTCTACCGGTTTCTCCTGCGTTGCCAGCCAGGCCATGCGCACTTCGTAGGCAATGACCTGTACCGCCATCGCCAGGTTCAGCGAGCTGTATTCCGGGTTCGCGGCAATCGCCACGTGATAATGACATTTTTGCAGTTCGTCGTTGGTCAGGCCCACGCGTTCACGACCAAACACCAGCGCAACTGGCGCCTGTTCAGCTTCCGCCACGCTTTTCAGACCGCATTCACGCGGGTCCAGCATTGGCCATGGCAGCGTACGCGAGCGCGCACTGGTGCCGACCACCAGGCTACAACCTGCCAGGGCTTCGTCGAGGGTATCAACAATCTGAGCATTACCGATAACGTCACTGGCACCGGCCGCCAGAGCGATTGCCTGGGAGTCGGGTTTGACCAGAGGGTTTACCAGCCACAGATTGGTTAAACCCATGGTTTTCATTGCGCGGGCAACAGAGCCCATATTGCCGGTATGCGATGTTTCGACCAGCACGATTCGAATATTTTGCAGCATAGTTTTTGGTGTCTGAATTCAGTGTCTGAAGAATATTCGGGCATATTATCATAATCGGGAGACATAATCCGATCCCGCTGCTATACTCTGCGCCGATTTTCATGTTCTTTAACATCCAGTGAGAGAGACCGATGCATCCGATGCTGACCATCGCCGTGCGCGCAGCGCGCAAGGCGGGTAATGTAATTGCCAAACACTACGAAACTCCAGACTCCGTAGAAACCAGCCAGAAAGGCAGCAATGATTTCGTGACTAACGTCGATAAAGCCGCAGAAGCGATTATTATCGAAACAATCCGCAAATCTTACCCACAGCACACCATCATCACCGAAGAAAGCGGTGAACATGAAGGTACCGATCAGGATGTTCAATGGGTTATCGATCCACTGGATGGCACCACCAACTTCGTAAAACGCCTGCCGCACTTCTCTGTGTCTATCGCAGTACGCATTAAAGGCCGTACTGAAGTCGCCGTTGTCTACGATCCAATGCGTAACGAACTGTTCACCGCAACCCGCGGCCAGGGCGCTCAGCTGAACGGCTACCGTCTGCGTTGCAGCAATGCACGTGACCTGGACGGCACCATTCTGGCGACCGGCTTCCCGTTCAAGGCGAAGCAGCACGCAACGACCTATATGAATATCCTGGGCAAACTGTTCACCGAGTGTGCTGATTTCCGTCGCACCGGTTCTGCTGCGCTGGATCTGGCCTACGTTGCGACCGGTCGTGTTGACGGTTACTTCGAACTGGCACTGAAGCCGTGGGACTTTGCTGCGGGCGAGCTGATCGCGCGTGAAGCAGGTGCACTGGTGTGTGATTTCACCGGCGGCCACAACTACATGACCACCGGCAACATCGTTGCAGGTAACCCACGCGTTGTTAAAGCCATGCTGGCAAACATGCGTGACGAACTGAGCGACGCGCTGAAGCGTTAATTCAGTATCAGGGTGCGGGCACCAGCCCGCCCCTGTTAAAACGGCCGCAATCCCCTTCCCACCGGCACAGCACTCATCCACATCGTTACCGCCGCAACCAGCAAAATAACCCCACCGGCCAGCGCAAGCGTTGTCCAGCCAACCTGTCGCCATAATACCGGCGTTTTATTGCCGCTCAGTTTGACCGCCAGTTGACGGAAACTGTGGACCAGCAACGCCAGTGAAGAGATGGTCAAAGATGTCCCTGCCGCCATCGCCAGCGCGGAGATCATTCCCCAGCCAAACACCCCGATAACCTTACTGAACAACAGCACCATGATTGCTCCCGAACACGGGCGCATTCCCATCGAGAGAACAATCATCAACCGTGCGCGCCAGTCGTCGCCATTTTGCAGCTGTTCCTGGGTCGGCAAATGCTGATGCCCGCAACCGCAGTGAGCATCGTGAACATGATGCGGCGTAAAGGATTTGAACGTTGGTTTTTGCAGTAAGGCACGCAATTTTTTCAGCGCCCGCCAGCAGAGGATCAGCCCCAGCACGCCTACCAGCGCGTAGCTCCCTTTCTCCAGCCAGAAACTGCTCAAATGTAACTGACGCGCCGGGAGTTGCAGAAGCGACAGCACAACCACCACCAGCACAATCGCCATAAGCCCCTGTAGCAGCGAGGAGGCCAGCGTCAGGCCAATACTCGATTTCAGCTTTGAGGGATGCGTGGCAAGCCAGGTGGTAATCACAATTTTGCCGTGTCCGGGGCCAAGTGCGTGCAGAACGCCATACAGAAAGCTGAAAATCAGCAGCGATCCGCCCGCCTGAGTGGGGTTATCCGCCACAGCTTTTAGCAGCCCGCTCATCTGCTGGTTAACATCACGCTGCCAGAGGATGCTTTTCATCATCACCTGTGGCCATGCTTGCCACAGCCAAAACGCACCGCCTACGGCCAACACCAGAAACAGGGCCAGCGGCCAAAGCTGCAACCAGCGGCGGGGTTTTCTGACCGGGGAAGAGATCACTGACATTGCAACGTCACCTGCTGTGCAAACTGTTTACCCAGCTCCATATCCTCTGGCGGAGCATCTGCCTTATCGAGAGATACGGCAAAGTTAAGCGTTTCTTCACTGGGTTTCGGGGTGTGAACCGCCAGCGTACAACGTTTTTGTAGCTCAGCGGGCAGATGTGCATCGCTGTCTTCGGCATAACTCATATCGACGTAATAGCTTGGGTCAAAAGTTGAAAAGGTATACTTTTGCCCCGCCAGCGGCTGGGGTTGCGCCAGCGGCAGCACAAACGTCAGCACCGCCTGATGCCCTTCACGCGACATCCCGTATTCCGTTGGGCGATTAAGGAATTTGACCTTCTGGCCGTTATGCCAGAACTCGGTGAAATAGTGCTGACCCAGCACATTTGCCATCACTTCCGCCGCCAGTTTTTTCCAGACTTCATCGCCGGGTTTGGCGTTTCCGGCATCATAAAGCAGGTCAGCAGAGGTGATTTCGTCCATCGTCCAGCGCATTTTAAGGCCGCTAAGCTGCGTCCCGTCTGTCACCAGCGTGGTTTTCAGGCTGATAAAACTGTGAGGATGTGCGCTGACGGTAAAAGTGAAAACCGCCAAAAATAACGCCAGAGCACTTTGTTTAACTATTTGCATCAATTCCTCACGTCAAAAATTCTGTGATGTTCGCCTGCAATCCTGAAGGAAAGCGTTCCCGTTGCGCTTTATTGCCGGCATCCTTTAGCTATTCTTACCAAACACTCACACTGGATACCCGACAGATGATGACGACGCTTGAGATACCATCTGTGCTTTCCAGTTCGCAGCGCCGCTGCCAGGTGCTTTTGATGCTTTACCTGCCAGATGCTGCCGTCACCGCGCAGAGCATTACAGCTGCCAACGGGGTAGACGACACCATCGCACGGCAAGATATAGCCGAGACGCGCGATGAAATCCAGCGCTATCATCGGCTTGATATCGTCACGCATCATGACGGCAGCTACCGAATTGAGGGCACCGCACTGAACCAGCGTTTATGCCTGCTGCACTGGCTGCGCAGGGCGCTCAGGCTTTGCCCACAGTTTGTGTCTCACCAGTTTACTCCGGCATTAAAAACCGCACTTAAACGGCACGGCATTGCCCGCCCACTGTACGATGACACCAACCTGCGCGCGCTGATTAACTTCTGTTCGCGCAGGCTACAGCGCCAGTTCGAATGCCGGGATGTGCAGTTTTTACAGCTCTTTTTGCAATATTGTCTGATTCAACATCATCAGGGTAATACGCCGCACTTCACCCACGTCCAGCGCAACTGGGCGCAGTCCAGGGGTGAGTATTTTACGGCGCAGGAGATTGTTCGCCACTGGAAACGTCGTGTACCCGCCGCGCCGCACATCGATGAGCAACTGTTTTTGTCGCTGCTGTTCATGATGCTGCGCACCCCCGATCCGGTTATGGACAAGCACCAGCAGGACCAGCGTTTGCGCCGCACCATTGTCCGCATGATTGCGCGCTTTCGGGCGCAGACCGGGATGAATTTCAGCGACGAGCAAGGGCTGACCGATCAGCTTTATATCCACCTTGCTCAGGCGCTTGACCGCTCTTTGTTTGATATCGGCATCGATAACAGCCTGCCGGAAGAGATCCATCGTCTTTACCCGCGCCTGCTGCGCACAACCAAAGAGTCGCTGTTTGAGCTGGAAGCGGAATTCGGGCTGCGTTTTTCCGAGGAAGAGATGAGCCTGGTGGCGGTGATTTTTGGTGCCTGGCTGATGCAGGAGAACGATCTGCACGAAAAACAGGTCGTGCTGTTAACGGGGGATGATAAAGAGTGCGAGGCGTTAATTGAGCAACAGCTTCGGGAACTGACGCTGCTGCCGCTCAATATTCGCTATCTGACGTTACAGGCTTTTCAGAAGGAGGGAGCACCGCGTGAAGCCTCACTGGTTATCACTCCCTACCCCACGGCGCTGCCGTTGTTCTCACCGCCGCTGATCCATGCCGTTGAGACACTCAATGCGCAGCAGCAAGAACATATTCGCGCCATGCTGGAGTCGTAATCAGACCCGTGCCGCCACTTTTGGACGTACCACCATTGCGGGCAGCGCAACGAGTGCCATGACCCAGAATACGCCGTGGCCGAGCTGCTGATACAGGAAGCCCGCAAATACCGTCATCACGGCAATACTGCCGCCCATCGCGACGGCTGAATAGACCGCCTGCAAGCGAATAACATCCCCACCTTCCCGGGCTGAGATATAGCGCATGGCAGCCAGATGGCACACCGTGAAGGTGCCACAGTGCAGGATTTGCGCCACGATAAGCCACGGCAGTTCTGTCGTCCAGCCCATAATGCCCCAGCGCGCCACACCACAGACGGCAGAAAGCAGCAGCAGGTCGCGAGCGCCAAAGCGACGGAACAGTTTTTTGCTCAGGGCAAAGATAATCACCTCAGCAACCACGCCAAGCGACCAGAGATACCCCACGGCTGAAGCCGAGTACCCTGCCCCCTGCCAGTAAATCGCGCTAAAACCGTAATAGGCTGCATGTGCTCCCTGAAGCAGACACACGCACGCCAGAAAACGCCAGCTTTGGACAACCAACGCCCGCCAGGCTGGCCAGCCTGCGCTCTCCTGATGGCGGCTTTCGCCCTGCGGCATCACGGAAGGGCGCAATAACATACCCAGCAGCATCGAGGCGATCCCGACGCTCAACAGCGCCAGAATGGCGCGATAGTCGTAGAGACTGACCAGCTTGCCCACCAGTGCCGAACCAATGACAAAGGCAATCGATCCCCACAGGCGTACGCGGCCATAATCCATGGTTATCTGTTTTTGCCAGGTATTCGCCAGCGCATCCGTCAGCGGCACCAGCGGAGAGAAGAACAGGTTGAAGCCCACCATCACTACCATCAACCAGGCAAACTGATGACTGACCCAGAAGCAAGTCATAAAGACCAGCGTCAGCAGCGCCAGGATACGGACAGCTTTAATCAGTAAGGAGGGATCGCTGACGCGTGGCGCAATTAACAGACTTCCCAGAAAACGCGCAACCAGCCCGGCGCCCAGCAACACGCCAATGGTTTCCGGCGTAAGGTCAATCCCTTTGAGCCAGACGCTCCAGAAAGGCAGGAAAATACCGTAGCTAAAAAAGTAGGTGAAATAGCTGAGCGCCAGCCAGCGTGTGGAATGCAAAACCATGAATTCCTCCTGAAATGGAGGCGATAGTCTGTCGTTAAATGTAAGCCAGCGCAAGTGACTATTAACAAGCAAATAACACCCACACTTCACAGGGCTTAGAGGGCGCAATGATCTCTATTTTATCGCCCCGGGTCACCATGCTGAACGGTGAAAAATGAATATCATCCTTACGGCTGATTTATGAAGAAAAGCTGAATGGCAGGCTGCCGGTTTGTGTATTAGTTTTAAATCAGGTCCCACCGAAAAAAGAGCCTGCTATGAACTCTCTACGTTATTTTGATTTCGGCCAGTCTCGTCACTTGTTGTTGCTGATTGCCCGTATCGCGATTGTTGTGCTGTTTATTATTTTTGGCTTTCCGAAAATGACCGGCTTTAGCGGCACGGTGCAATATATGACATCCCTTGGCGCGCCAGCGCCCATGCTGGCAGCCATTATCGCAGTGGTGATGGAGGTCCCCGCGGCTATTCTTATCGTGCTGGGCTTTTTCACCCGCCCTATTGCCGTGCTCTTTATTTTCTACACGCTGGGAACGGCGGTGATTGGCCACCATTACTGGAGTTTGACCGGTGATGCTGTAGTGCCAAATATGATTAACTTCTACAAGAACGTCAGTATTGCTGGCGCGTTTATTTTGCTGGCGATAACCGGGCCTGGCGCAATATCCCTCGACAGGCGTTAAACAAAAAAAGGCCGCAATCGCGGCCTTTTTTATTTCTGCAAAGCAGGATAATTATGCGTAAACCGGGAAACGTGCGCAGATATCCAGAACTTTACCTTTAACGCGCTCGATAACCGCTTCGTCGTTGATATTGTCCAGAACGTCACACATCCAGCCAGCCAGCTCTGTCACTTCCGCTTCTTTAAAGCCACGGCGAGTCACAGCCGGAGAACCGATACGGATACCGGAGGTCACAAACGGGCTCTTCGGATCGTTTGGTACGCTGTTTTTATTCACGGTGATGTTAGCGCGGCCCAGGGCAGCGTCAGCTTCTTTACCGGTCAGGTTTTTATCAACCAGATCCAGCAGGAACAGGTGGTTTTCAGTACCGCCAGAAACCACTTTGTAGCCACGGTTCAGGAACACTTCCACCATCGCTTTAGCGTTTTTAGCAACCTGCTGCTGATAAACCTTGAACTCAGGCTCCATCGCTTCTTTCAGCGCAACCGCTTTACCCGCGATGACGTGCATCAGTGGGCCGCCCTGCGCGCTTGGGAACACAGCAGAGTTCAGTTTTTTGTACAGCTCTTCATCACCGCCCTTCGCCAGGATCAGGCCGCCACGCGGACCCGCCAGGGTTTTGTGGGTGGTGGTGGTCACGACATGAGCATGCGGAACCGGGTTCGGGTAAACGTCTGCGGCAATCAGACCGGCAACGTGCGCCATATCCACGAACAGATATGCACCGATGCTGTCAGCGATTTCACGCATTTTTGCCCAGTCAACCACGCCAGAGTATGCAGAGAAGCCGCCGATGATCATCTTCGGCTTGTGCTCTTTGGCCTGCTTCGCCATGTCTTCGTAATCAATTTTACCGGACTCATCGATACCGTAAGGAATGATGTTGTACAGCTTGCCAGAGAAGTTAACCGGGGAACCGTGAGTCAGGTGACCGCCTTGCGCCAGGTTCATACCCAGAACGGTATCACCCGGTTGCAGCAGTGCGGTGTAAACAGCGAAGTTAGCCTGAGAGCCTGAGTGCGGCTGCACGTTAGCGTAGTCTGCGCCAAACAGCGCTTTTGCGCGGTCGATAGCCAGCTGCTCAACGATATCAACGTATTCGCAACCGCCGTAGTAGCGCTTGCCCGGGTAACCTTCAGCATATTTGTTGGTCAGCTGAGAACCCTGCGCCTGCATAACGCGCGGGCTGGTGTAGTTTTCGGAGGCGATCAGTTCGATGTGCTCTTCCTGACGTACTTTTTCCTGCTCCATAGCCTGCCACAGTTCGGCATCATAATCGGCAATGTTCATTTCACGCTTTAACATCCGCATCTCCTGACTCAGCTAACAATAAAATTTTGGCCTGAAAAGGCAGTCCTGTTGGACGACGGGCAACAGTATAACTGATTAGTTCTGCGATAACAGGTCTTGACAAACGATTTTACGCAAACGTTTTCCTCCACGCCACGCAAGGGTTTGAGGAATAAAGCTCTCACCATTTTCAACGGATTTCTTTTCAGGTTTGTGATGCATATTTTTCACGATGCAAAGAACCATTTACAACGCAGGGGTATTTTTTATAAGATGCATTTAAAATACATTATTAAAGTAACATCTAAAGGAAGCTGCTATGCTCGACGCTCAAACCATCGCTACCGTTAAGGCTACTATTCCCCTGCTGGTTGAAACCGGTCCTAAACTTACCGCCCATTTCTACGATCGTATGTTCACGCATAACCCGGAGCTCAAAGAGATTTTCAACATGAGCAACCAGCGTAACGGCGATCAGCGCGAAGCGTTGTTTAACGCCATCGCCGCGTATGCCAGCAATATCGAAAACCTGGCGGCACTGCTGCCTGCGGTAGAGAAAATTGCGCAGAAACATACCAGCTTCCAGATCAAACCAGAGCAGTACAACATCGTTGGCGGTCACCTGCTGGCAACGCTCGATGAGATGTTCAGCCCGGGTCAGGAAGTGCTGGACGCATGGGGTAAAGCCTACGGCGTGCTGGCAAACGTCTTTATTAACCGCGAAGCACAGATCTACAGTGAAAACGCCAGTAAAAACGGCGGCTGGGAAGGCACTCGCGCATTCCGTATTGTCGAAAAAACGCCACGCAGCGCGCTGATTACCAGCTTTGAATTTGAACCTGTGGATGGCAAGCCGGTGGCAGAATATCAGCCGGGCCAGTATCTGGGCGTGTGGCTGAAACCCGAAGGTTTCCCGCACCAGGAGATCCGCCAGTACTCTCTGACCCGTAAGCCTGACGGTAAAGGCTACCGCATTGCCGTGAAACGCGAAGACGGCGGCCAGGTCTCGACCTGGCTGCACAACGAAGCCAGTGTCGGTGATGTGGTACATCTGGCCGCACCGGCAGGTGATTTCTTTATGGCCGTTGACGCCAATACCCCGGTGACGCTTATCTCCGCAGGTGTTGGTCAAACACCAATGCTGGCGATGCTGGATACACTGGCGGAAGCTCACCACAGCGCGCAGGTGAACTGGTTCCACGCTGCGGAAAATGGCGACGTTCATGCCTTTGCGGATGAAGTGAAAACGCTGGCGGCAGATCTGCCACGCTTTAGCGCACACACCTGGTATCGTCTGCCAACCGATGCCGATCGTGCAGCTGCGCGTTTCGACAGCGAAGGTTTGATTGATTTAAGCCAGCATGAAGGGGCGTTCAGCGCACCGGATATGCAGTTCTATGTGTGTGGCCCGGTGGCGTTTATGCAGTATGCCGCGAAGCAGCTGGTAGACCTGGGTGTGAATAAAGACAGCATTCATTACGAGTGTTTCGGGCCGCATAAAGTGCTGTAATCGCCCGGCGGCGCTTCGCTTGCACGGGCCTACGAAGGGTTTTGTAGGCCGGGTAAGCGCAGCGCCACCCGGCAAGAATGTTAAATCGCCGCGTCGTCTTCTTCACCGGTACGGATACGGATCACGCGCGCCACGTCAAAGACGAAAATTTTACCGTCGCCAATTTTGCCCGTCTGCGCCGTGCGGATAATGGTATCCACACACGTATCCACGATGTCATCGCTCACCACGATTTCGATTTTCACTTTTGGCAGAAAGTCGACCATGTACTCTGCACCACGGTACAGTTCGGTGTGGCCTTTCTGGCGACCAAAACCTTTCACCTCTGTTACGGTCATCCCGGTGATGCCGACTTCAGCCAGCGCTTCACGTACATCATCCAGTTTGAAAGGTTTAATAATCGCATCAATCTTTTTCATGGTGGGTCCTTAAACTCTTGCCAGTAAGCTGCCTCGTAATCGGTTGCTCACAGTATCATATTCATTCGGCTTTTGCGGTACTACTCTTTAAAATCGTTCGCTTCCAGCTCGTGCCGCGACAGCAGTTTGTAGAATTCGGTGCGGTTACGCCCCGCCATGCGCGCCGCATGGGTTACGTTGCCTTTGGTAATTTGCAGCAGCTTACGCAAATAATTCAGCTCAAACTGGTTACGCGCTTCCGCGAAAGTCGGCAGTGCCGTATTTTCCCCTTCGAGCGCCTGCTCCACCAGCGCATCGCTGATCACCGGCGACGAGGTGAGTGCCACACACTGCTCGATAACGTTGACCAACTGACGCACGTTCCCCGGCCAGCTGGCGGTCATCAGGCGTTTCATGGCATCGGTAGAAAAGGCACGGACGAAGGGTTTATGGCGATCGGCAGACTGGCGCAGCAAATGGTTCGCCAGCAGCGGAATATCTTCCGCACGCTCGGCAAGCGCGGGGATTTTCAGGTTCACGACGTTCAGACGGTAGTAAAGGTCTTCACGGAACTCGTTACGCGCCATCACTTTCGGCAAATCACGGTGGGTCGCTGAAATGATACGCACGTTGATGTCGATATCGCGGTTACTGCCCAGCGGGCGCACTTTGCGTTCCTGCAACACGCGCAGCAGTTTGACCTGCAACGGCGCAGGCATATCGCCAATTTCATCAAGGAATAGCGTGCCGCCTTCTGCGGCCTGGAACAGCCCTTCCCTGCTGCTCACTGCGCCGGTAAAGGCCCCGCGCGCGTGACCAAACAGCTCAGACTCCAGCAGCTGTTCCGGCAGTGCGCCACAGTTAATGGCGATAAAGGCATTCTTGCTGCGCGGGCTGGCATTGTGGATAGCCTGCGCCAGGATCTCTTTCCCGGTTCCGCTCTGGCCGTTAATCAGCACGCTGACGTCAGACTGCGCCACCATCCTTGCCTGTTCGAGCAGGCGTAACATCACGGGGCTGCGGGTCACGATAGATTCCCGCCAGGCTTCATCACCAGATGGTGCGGCGTGTTCAAGCGCGCTGTCGATAGCTTTATAAAGCGCGTCTTTATCGACGGGTTTGGTCAGAAAACTGAATACGCCCTGCTGCGTGGCAGCGACCGCATCGGGGATAGAGCCGTGGGCGGTGAGGATGATAACCGGCATCCCTGGCTGCTGCTTCTGGATCTCCGCAAACAGCTGCATCCCGTCCATTTCGTCCATGCGCAAATCGCTAATCACCAGGTCTATCTTTTCGCGACTGAGCACTTTCAGCCCTTCCTGCCCGCTTTCGGCGGTGACCACGCTATAGCCTTCGCTGACCAGACGCATTCCCAGCAGTTTTAACAATCCAGGGTCGTCGTCCACCAGCAAGAGATGGGCAGGTTTGCGGCTTGTCATGGCTTCACATCCTCTTGTTTCGTGTCGCTATCCTGATCCGGCGAGGTGGATGGCGAACTCCCCTTTGATCCATCAGGCAGGTAGTTGCTCGCCGGTTTACGCGTCGAAAGCTGTCTTTCGATGTCGGTCAGGTTTTCAAGCTTGCGCGTGGTGGTATCAAGCTGAGCGCGTAAATAATCCTGCTGCTGGCGCAGCGTATCGAGTTCAGCATCGCTGGACTGCTGCAATTTACTGTAGCGTGAGCGCTCCTCAGCCAGCTGAAGTTGCTGTACCTGCCCGTCCCGCCAGAGCTGATAGACCGGGCGCACCTGCGCCGGAATACTGGCTGCCAGCCCGTCCAGGCGTGAGGTATTAGCACGACGTTCTACAGGCGTAATTTTGGCATCAGCCAGTAAAATGGCGCGTTTAAACGCGTCCTGCCAGGTGTCATCGTCCCACATCGCCGCCCGGGCGCGTGCCGTTGTCGGTGCAAGGCGCTGCGAGCAATCTATGCCGCGCAACCAGAACAGCGGATTTGTTTCAACATCATGTCCCGATAAATTCCAGATATCGTCACATCCCGTTGTCAGAAAATCGGCCAGCTGATTCTCTGGCCATCTTGCATCCTGTTTATCACTGATGGCACTCGTTGGTGCATGGGAAACGCAGCCTGCCAGCAGAAGACATGGCAGACCCAGGCGTAATTTTTTGCTGGAAAACACCGCGCGCACTGCGCGGGAAAAGACGTGTGACATACTCACCAGACATAGATTCATTGTATTGATTTTTCCGGCCCAAGAGGCAGTTCGATACGAAAGCACACATCCGAGCGTTCGTCACTGGCGATATTGAGCTCACCCTGCATTCGCCGTATGCAGTCGCGGGCAATACTCAGCCCCAAACCGCTTCCTTTAACCGCACCTTTTCGCTGATGGCTCCCCTGGAAAAAGGGTTCGAAAATCATCGCTTTTTCATCATCAGGGATCGGGGTTCCCGTATTGGCTACGTCAATAAACACGCGCGAGCCATTGGTGTAGCTGCGGATATAAATGTTACCGGATTCAGTACCATAGTGCACCGCATTGGAATAAAGATTATCCAGCACGCTCATTAACAACATCGGCTCGGCAAAACAGACTGACTCGCCAAGCTCCACTTCGGTATGCATCATTTTAGCTCTTGCTGGCAGGCTGTGTGCGGAGATAACCATATCCACTAACGGCTCAATCGCGACTTTCTCCAGAACCACCGCGCCATCAGCCAGTTTGCGGTTGTAATCCAGCAGTTGCTCGATAAGCTTTTGCAAATTACGGCTGCTGGCATCCAGGATCTCGACTATCTCTTTTTGTTCGACGGTTAATGGCCCTGCGACCTCGTCAGCCAGCAGCTCTGTGCCTTCGCGCATACTGGCGAGCGGTGTTTTGAGTTCATGGGAAATATGGCGTAAAAACTGATGACGCTGAGATTCGAGCCATGCCAGGCGCTCGGAAAGCCAGATGATCCGCTGCCCGACAGAGCGTAATTCGCGCGGCCCCTTAAACGCGACGGTATCACCCAGCGATTTCCCCTCGCCCAGGCGATTGATCATGCGCTGGATCCCCTTCACCGGGCCGATGATCATACGGGTAAACAGCAGTACCAGCCCCAGGCTGACCAAAAACAGCACCAGCGCCTGCCAGCCAAAGAACTGGCCTCGTTCGGCAATTTCTTGTTGCAGCTGCTGCCCGCGGGAATAAATCACCGTTCGTGTCGCCTGAACCATGTCCGTGTTGGCGCTGGCAAAGGCCTCAAGGCGCGCGGCGGCAGAGGCTGCCGGGCCACTGTTGTGACACTGAAGCTGAGCCAGATCGTTAAGATCCTGACGCAGCGCCTGATACAGCTTGTCGTCAGGCAGGACACCTGCGTGGGCATCCAGCATTTCGCTGTAGCGCTTACGTTGATTTTGATACACCTTTTCCAGCGTGCGATCGTCCAGAACGCAGTACTGACGATAGCTACGCTCCATCTCCAGCGCCGCGTTGGTCATCGCTTCACTGCGTCTTGCATCGACCAGCGTGGTTCGGTTGGTCAGCGCTGCCTGGGCGCTTAATGCATTGAGGCTTTGCCATGCCTGCCACGCCAGCACCAGCAGAGGCAGCAGGATCAGCAAAAACGCCATCATCACGAGTTGTCGCAAGGAACGAGGGAAAACAGGCCAGCGTTTCAACACATTACTCTCTTCATGTTGGTTTCAGGAGAGCGTAACTGAGTCTGCCCTTCAGATACAACAAAGCCGGGTAAAAACCCGGCTTTGTTATGGAATGAGGCGGTGCCTAACTCGACGTTTCGCCCTGGCCTGATAAGCAATGCTTTTATCAGTAGTTGGACGGCAGGCACCTTTTTGTGCGTCATTCGAAGTTTATGTAGCACGTCCCGAAGGGGCTGACATAAGAGGGTGAATGAGCCACTGGTTATTATTATGCAACAGCCGTGCCAGAATGCAAAACAAAATATTAACTTATTGAAATATATATCTTTAACTCGTTTTGCCTGTTAATTATCGGTTGAATGATTTCCAGGCTAAGTGTCGCTATTAAGCAACACCTTAACGGGAACCTTAATTGCCATATATAAATCAATCAGTTAAATGTCTCCTTTTGGAGACAGGCAAATCACAGGATTGTCGCGATTTTGCGACAGACATAAAAAAACCCGGCGGCGTTCACGCCTGCCGGGCCTGTAAGGGCAAAAACGTAGGCCGGGCAAACGTAGTGCCGCCCGGCAGAACCGATTACCCCAACTGTTTACGCGCGTTGCGGAAAATGCGCATCCACGGGCTGTCTTCGCCCCAGTTTTCCGGGTGCCACGAGTTGCTCACCGTGCGGAATACGCGTTCCGGGTGTGGCATCATGATGGTCACACGGCCGTTTTCAGTGGTGACAGCGGTGATACCGTTCGCTGAGCCGTTTGGGTTAGCCGGGTAGGTTTGCGTGACTTTGCCGAAGTTATCAACGAAGCGCAGCGCCACCAGACCTTTGCTTTCCAGCTCAGCAAGGTGTGCTGCGTTACGTACTTCGATTTGTCCTTCACCGTGAGAAACCGCAATTGGCATCTGCGAGCCCACCATTCCCTGCAACAGCAGAGACGGGCTTTGCGTGACTTCTACCAGGCTGAAACGCGCTTCAAAGCGGTCGGACTGGTTACGCACAAAGCGCGGCCAGGCTTCGCTGCCCGGGATCAGTTCACGCAGGTTAGACATCATCTGGCAGCCGTTACATACGCCCAGTGCCAGCGTCTGCGGACGGTGGAAGAAGGTTTCGAATTCATCACGCACACGATTGTTGAACAGAATGGACTTCGCCCAGCCTTCACCCGCGCCCAGCACGTCACCGTAAGAGAAGCCGCCGCACGCCACCAGCGCCTGGAAATCCTCAAGACCGGTACGACCTGCCAGCAGGTCACTCATGTGCACGTCAATGGCATCAAAGCCTGCACGGTGGAAGGCAGCCGCCATCTCAACGTGGGAGTTAACGCCCTGCTCACGCAGCACGGCCACTTTAGGACGCGCGCCGGTCGCAATGTACGGTGCAGCAATGTCTTCGTTGATGTCGAAGGAGAGCTTCACGTTCAGGCCAGGATCGTTGTCGTTGGCCTTCGCGTCGTGTTCCTGATCGGCACATTCCGGGTTGTCACGCAGGCGCTGCATCTGCCAGGTGGTTTCTGCCCACCACATACGCAGGGTCGTGCGGCTTTCGCTGAACACCACGTGGCCGTCAGCTTCAATCACGAAGCGGTCGCCCTGCACGGCTTTACCCAGATAATGCACGCAGTCGGCCAGACCGTGCTGTGCCAGTACAGCTTCAACGGCGTCGCGATCCGCGGCACGAACCTGAATCACAGCACCCAGCTCTTCGTTGAACAGCGCAGCCAGGCGGTCTTCGCCCAGCGTGGCAATGTTTGCTTCCACACCGCAGTGGCCGGTAAAGGCCATTTCCGCCAGGGTAACCAGCAGCCCGCCGTCTGAACGGTCGTGGTAGGCCAGCAGTTTGCGCTGAGCAACCAGCGCCTGAATGGCGTCGTAGAAACCTTTTAACTGTGCCACGTCACGCACATCGGCAGGTTTGTCACCCAGCTGACGGTAAACCTGTGCCAGCGCGGTTGCACCCAGTGCGTTGTGGCCTTTACCCAGGTCAATCAACAGCAGGGCGTTGTCTTCGGTCGCCAGCTGCGGGGTGATGGTATGACGCACATCTTCCACGCGGGCAAATGCGGTGATCACCAGTGACAGCGGAGACGTCATCTCGCGCTGCTCGCTGCCTTCCTGCCAGCGGGTTTTCATCGACATGGAGTCTTTACCCACCGGTATGGTCAGGCCGAGCGCAGGACACAGCTCTTCACCTACCGCTTTCACCGCTTCATACAGACCCGCGTCTTCACCCGGGTGGCCAGCCGCCGCCATCCAGTTAGCCGACAATTTAATACGCTTGATGTCGCCAATCTGGGTTGCCGCGATGTTGGTCAGCGCTTCACCCACCGCCAGACGGGCAGATGCAGCGAAGTCCAGCAGTGCCACTGGAGTACGTTCACCCAGCGCCATTGCTTCACCGTAATAGCTGTCGAGACTCGCGGTGGTCACGGCGCAGTTCGCCACCGGGATCTGCCACGGGCCAACCATCTGATCGCGCGACACCATACCGGTTACGGTACGGTCGCCGATGGTGACCAGGAAGGTTTTCTCTGCCACAGCCGGCAGGTGCAGAACGCGGTTAACCGCTTCGGCAACGGTAATGTCCTGACGATCCAGCGCTTTGCCTGCCGCTTTACGGGTCTGCACATCGCGGGTCATCTTCGGCGTTTTGCCCAGCAGCACGTCCAGAGGCAGATCGATTGGCTGATTGTCGAAGTGAGTGTCACTTAAAGAGAGATGCTGCTCTTCGGTGGCTTCACCGATAACGGCATAAGGTGCGCGCTCGCGGCGGCACAGCTCGTCAAACAGCGGCAGCTGGTCAGCGGCAACCGCCAGCACGTAACGTTCCTGAGATTCGTTACACCAGATTTCCAGCGGGCTCATGCCTGGCTCATCGCTCAGGATGTCGCGCAGGTTAAAGCGGCCGCCACGACCACCGTCGCTGACCAGCTCCGGCATGGCGTTAGACAAACCGCCCGCGCCCACGTCGTGAATAAAGAGGATTGGGTTGGCATCGCCAAGCTGCCAGCAGCGGTCGATCACTTCCTGGCAACGACGCTCCATTTCCGGGTTGTCGCGCTGCACAGAAGCGAAGTCGAGATCCGCATCAGACTGACCGGAGGCCATTGAAGAGGCCGCTCCGCCGCCCAGGCCGATGTTCATCGCCGGGCCACCCAGTACGATCAGCTTCGCACCAACGACGATCTCGCCTTTTTGCACGTGATCGGCACGAATGTTGCCGATCCCGCCAGCCAGCATGATCGGCTTGTGGTAGCCGCGCAGCTCTTCGCCGTTGTGGCTGTCCACTTTCTCTTCGTAGGTACGGAAGTAACCGTTCAGTGCCGGACGACCAAATTCGTTGTTGAACGCTGCACCGCCCAGAGGGCCTTCGGTCATGATATCCAGCGCGGTCACAATGCGCTCTGGCTTACCGAAATCTTCTTCCCACGGCTGTTCAAAGCCCGGGATACGCAGGTTGGAAACAGAGAAGCCCACCAGGCCGGCTTTCGGTTTTGCACCACGTCCGGTTGCGCCTTCATCGCGGATTTCACCGCCAGAGCCCGTTGCCGCACCCGGCCACGGAGAGATCGCCGTCGGGTGGTTGTGGGTTTCGACTTTCATCAGGATATGCGCAGGCTCCTGGTGGAAGTCATAGCGCCCTGCTTCGCGGTCGGCGAAGAAGCGGCCCACCTCGGAACCTTCCATCACCGCGGCGTTGTCTTTATAGGCAGACAACACATGGTCAGGAGTTTGTTCCATGGTGTTTTTGATCATTTTGAACAGCGACTTCGGCTGTTGTTCGCCGTCGATTACCCAGTCAGCGTTGAAGATTTTGTGGCGACAGTGTTCAGAGTTAGCCTGCGCGAACATGTAGAGTTCGATGTCGTTCGGGTTACGGTTCAGCTTAACGAACGCATCCTGCAGGTAATCAATCTCATCTTCTGCCAGTGCCAGGCCGAGACGCAGGTTGGCGTCAATCAGCGCCTGACGGCCCTGCCCCAGCAGGTCCACGCTCTGAACGGGCGCAGGCTGATGGTGAGAGAAGAGCTTCTGCGCGTCGTCCAGAGAGGTAAACACGCTCTCCATCATGCGGTCGTGAAGTTCAGCGGCAACGGCCTGCCATTGTTCGGCCGTCAGCGTAGAGGCTTCCACATAGTAAGCCACACCACGTTCCAGACGGTTAATCTGGCTCAGACCGCAGTTGTGGGCAATGTCGGTGGCTTTAGAAGACCAGGGGGAGATGGTACCAGGGCGAGGCGTTGCCAGGATTAATTTGCCGGTTGGCGTATGGCTGCTCAGACTCGGGCCATACTTGAGCAGGCGTTCCAGCTGTACTCGCTCCTCTGCATTCAGGGGTGCATTCAGGTCAGCAAAATGGACATACTCAGCGTAAATATTGCTTACCGGAAGGTCGGCTGCCTGAAAACGTGCCAGCAGTTTGTTGATACGGAAGGCAGACAGTGCAGGCGAACCACGCAGAATTTCCATCATAAGTCTCTCGTCTTCGAAGCGCCGGGGCGCTTACAGTGTGCGCAAGGGGGAAAACGGGCGTCATTATAGAGAATCCTGAGCGCCGACGAAACCGTTTGCGTCGAAATAAAATCGACAGAGACATTTAACAATAGATGTGACCTCTCTCTCTAATTTGTTGCCAACTGGCGTAAGTTTGCGCAAAATGCCGCACATTCAATGACAAACCTTATTCTTAACATGGCTACAGCACACTGAGGCACCCGGCGTCGCAGAGAATTAACTAATTGAAAAAATTAAAGATTAATTATCTGCTCATCGGCATAGTTACCTTGCTGCTGGCAGTGGCCCTCTGGCCTTCTATCCCCTGGTTCGGCAAAGCCGAAAACCGTATCGCCGCGATCAAAGAGCGGGGGGAGTTGCGCGTCAGTACCCTGAGCTCCCCGCTGATTTACGGCGACATCAACGGTAAAACCATTGGCCTGGATTATGAACTGGCCCAGCAGTTCGCTGATTATCTTGGCGTGAAGCTCAAAATTACCGTTCGCCAGAATATCAGCCAGCTGTTTGATGACCTGGATAACGACGATGCCGATATCCTGGCCGCCGGGCTGGTGTATAACAGCGAGCGCAGCAAGAACTATCAACCCGGGCCAACCTACTATTCGGTTTCACAGCAGCTGGTTTACCGCGTGGGAAACCCGCGCCCGCGTTCCCTTGCCTCCATTAATGAGCAGCAGCTTGCTATTGCCCCAAGCCATGTGGTGATTGACGATCTGCGCACACTCAAAGAAAAGAAATACCCGGACCTCAGCTGGACGGTAGATCCTAAGCTTGGTACTACTGCGCTGCTGGAGCAGGTCAAAGATAAAAAGCTGGCTTACACCATTGCTGACTCCGTGGCCATCAGCCTTTTCCAGCGCGTACATCCGGAAATCGCCGTGGCGCTTGATGTAACCGATGAACAGCCTGTCACCTGGTTTAGCCAGCTCGATGACGATCAAACCCTGTCCGCCGCCATGCTCGATTTCTTTAATTCGATCAATGAAGACGGGACCCTGGCGCGCCTTGAAGAGAAATATCTTGGCCACGGTGAAGACTTTGATTATGTCGATACCCGGAGTTTTCTGCGCGCGGTAGATAGCGTGCTGCCAGACCTGCAACCTTTGTTCGAGAAGTACGCCCAGGAGATTGACTGGCGGCTGCTGGCGGCGATTTCTTATCAGGAATCCCACTGGGACACTCAGGCCACCTCGCCAACCGGCGTGCGTGGTTTAATGATGCTGACCAAAAATACCGCGCAGAGCCTTGGCATTAGCGACCGGACCGATGCGGAACAGAGCATAAGCGGTGGCGCACAGTATTTGCAGGATATGATGACCAAAGTGCCGGAGACGGTGCCGGAAGAAGAGCGTATCTGGTTTGCGCTGGCGGCCTATAACATGGGCTACGCACATATGCTTGATGCGCGTGCGCTGACGGCAAAAACAAAAGGCAACCCGGATAGCTGGTCGGATGTAAAACAGCGGCTGCCGTTACTGAGCCAAAAACCCTGGTACAACAAGCTGACCTATGGTTACGCGCGCGGGCATGAGGCTTACGCCTATGTGGAAAACATCCGTAAGTATCAGATTAGCCTGGTAGGCTATTTGCTTGAAAAAGAAAAAGAAGCGGTAGAGGCAAAACAGCTGGCGCAGAGCTATCCGGTGGTATTGCCGAACGAAGTTAATCGTCCGACGGCTTCAATTCTGCCTTTTGTTGCTTTTTCTGCTGCCGGCGCATTCGAAAGAAGTCACTTAGTAGCCCCGAACACTCTGGTGCAAGCACCCCGCCGATAGTCTTGACCTGATGGTTCATGCCCGGATGACCCAGCACATCCATCAGTGAACCTGCCGCACCGGTTTTTTCATCCCGCGCGCCAAACACCAGGGTGCCAATACGGCTGTGCACCATGGCCCCGGAGCACATAACACAGGGCTCAAGGGTGACATACAGCGTGGTATCCAGCAGACGGTAGTTTTGCAGCACCAGCCCCCCCTGGCGTAACGCCATAATTTCAGCATGAGCCGTGGGATCGTGGCGGCCAATAGGACGGTTCCACCCTTCTCCAATCACCTGGTTGTTATGAACAAGAACCGCACCCACGGGCACTTCGCCCTCTTCCCAGGCGCGTTGGGCCAGCGTCAGCGCATGGCGCATCCAGTATTCATGATTATGTTCGGGATTGGACAACGTAAGATACTCCAGTCTAAAGCGGGCGGCATTATACACACCACTTCCGCATAAGACTATTCGAGTTGCTGAAGTTCACCAGCCGGGGTGACACGCCAGCGGTGCTGGCAGAAATAGAGCAGCGGGTTATCCTGCTTGCTGTCGCTGTAGCCACTGTAGAGGCGAAGCGGCGTGCCGATCCGCTTTTCTAACTGTACCACCTTTTCGTGCCCCAGGCAGCGCATAGTCAGCACCCAGCCGCCGTAACCGCGGGCGATTTGAGTGGCGATAAGATTAACCCGCGGCAGCCAGGGTGTATCGGCGTAGACCTGTTCCACCAGCGGCTGCGGCGAACCGGTAATCAGCCAGATATCCGCATCATTTTCAGCGAGGTATCGTGTCAGCCTTTCCTGTACAACCGGAAACGCGATCACATGACCGCGAAACCAGTGGGCAAAATCCACTTCAAGCTGTTTAAGCCGCGCTTCGCTGTGGCCGAATGTGCAGCCCCACAACAGCAGGCTCATCGGCCAACGCGCAGCGCGCCCTTTAATCAGCAATGCCAGGCCAACAGCCGGTAAGAGAGGCAGTACGAGCAGTGCATTCAGCGGCTGACGCCGTAGCAGGTAGCGCATAAACGTACCAAACATATCCTGCTGATGCAGCGTTCCGTCCAGGTCAAAAAAGACAACGCGACGCTCGTGATTAGCCAAACCTTACTCCTCTGGATCGTTGAATCCTAACAGCCAGGTAAACAAGAACCCGGCGATCACCGCTACCAGATAGCCTAACAGATAGAGCATGACTTTTCCGGTCACGATGGTTAACGCCAGCGGCAAACCGGAAATGCCAAAGGTGATAACCGTTGCCACTTTCCAGTAGCTGATGAGCGCGCCCCCTACAGCACCGCCCAGACATGCCCCGAGGAAAGGCTTCCCGAGCGGCAGGGTTACACCGAAGATCAGCGGCTCACCAATGCCCAGCAATCCGACCGGCAGCGCCCCTTTAATCACTTTCTTCAGACGTGTATTACGGGTCTTCATCAGCACCGCAATAGCCGCGCCGACCTGCCCGACGCCCGCCATCGACAGGATCGGCAGCAAGGCGTTGTAACCATGCGCTTGTACCAGCTCAACATGGATGGGCACCAGACCCTGATGCAAGCCGGTTAACACCAGCGGCAGGAACGTCCCTGACAGTACTGCGCCCACCAGCAAACCGCCCCGGTCGATAGCCAAAGAGGCACCGTGGGCGATGGCTTCTGAAATCCAGCCGCCGAGCGGTTGCAGTGCAACAATCGCCACGCTGCCGGTAATTAAAGTGGTGAGCAGTGGATTAAGGATAAGCTCAATCGAGCCCGGCAGCAGGGTACGCAGCTTTTTCTCAATCCAGCACATCAGGATGACCACCAGCAGCACGGCGATAACGCCGCCGCGCCCGGGCTGGAGTGCCTCGCCAAACAGGGTAATCTGCGCCAGCTGCGGACTGGAGAGGATCCCGGCCATTACGCCCCCCATTGCCAGCGAGCCACCAAATACTTTTGCGGTGTTGACCCCCACCAGAATATTCATAATGGCAAACACAGCGCTGCCGAAAATCGCCAGAATACCCAGTAAGTTCGGATATTGGGTGGCAAAGTCACCCACGATATCCGGGCGCTTAAGGATATTGATGATCCCGGTGATCAAACCGGAGGCAATAAAGGCCGGAATCAGTGGAATAAAGACGTTTGCCAGCTGTCGCAGCGCATCGCTCATTGGAGCTTTGTATTTTGCCTTTGCCTGCGCTTTGGTGCGTTCAGCATCGTCAAACGAGGCGGTTGCTTCACCTCCCATCAGCGCCCGCATGGCATCGACCACCTGCGCGGCTTTACCCGGGCCGACAATCAGCTGGTGCTGCTGCCCCTGTTTGACGTACCCGCTTACCCCGGAAAGCTGCTTCAGGCGCGGCAGGTCAAGCTGCTCGTCGTCATGCACCTCAACACGCACACGCGTCATGCAGTTTTCCAGACGCTGAATATTTTTTTCCCCGCCAATCCCCTGCAAAATACCGCTGGCGAGCGCTGCCGTTTTTTCCATACACGCCTCTGTTTTAGTTTTCTAAAGCCGCCCGTAAAAACCCATGATGCGTATCGAGTTTTGCTCTCGCAGCGGTTGCATCCAGCCCGCTTAAAATCATCAGAATGGCGGGTTTCACATCATAATCCGTCTGTCTGAGGACGGACTCCGCCTCTTCGCGGCTTGCGCCCGTGGCTTCCACCACCATCCGGCAGGCTCGATCGATAAGTTTGATATTGGTGGCTTTCATATCCACCATCAGGTTTTGGTACACCTTGCCAAACTTGACCATCGCGCCGGTTGAAATCATGTTGAGCACCAGCTTTTGTGCCGTGCCGGATTTCAGACGCGTGGAGCCGGTAAGCGCCTCAGGCCCGACGACCGGGGAAATAGCAATGGCGGCGACCTGCGCAATCGGCGAACCAGGGTTGCACGAGATAGCAACCGTGGTGCAGCCGGTCTGGTTAGCATATTCCAGCCCGCCGATGACATACGGCGTGCGCCCGGATGCTGCCAGCCCAACGACCAGATCCCGCTCGCTCAGGTTCAGCGCTTTCAGGTCATCTTCCCCGAGCTGTTTGTTGTCTTCTGCGCCCTCTACGGCTTTCAGAAGCGCGCCCGGGCCACCGGCGATAAGCCCGATAACCAGCCCATGCGGTACACCGAACGTTGGCGGACATTCAGAGGCATCAAGCACGCCAAGACGCCCGCTGGTTCCCGCGCCCATATAGATGATGCGACCACCCGCTTTCAGTGCACTGGCTGCCGCGTCGACAGCTTTTGCCACTTCCGGTAATGTCTCTTTCACTGCCTGCGCGACCAGCGTATCCTGTTGATTAAAACGGTTAACCAGCTCCAGCGTGGAGAGTGCGTCCAGATCCATGGTCTGCGGGTTGCGCGTTTCAGAAACAAGTGAGCCAAGATTCATCTTTTGTACCTCAAGAATTTTTAATTCATAATAATCACACTATAATGGAATATAAAATTCATTCAGGCGAGCAAATTTCTTTATTTGCAGCAGCAATCACATTTTCGCCAGGAGAACGTATGAACTGTTTAATTCGCATCCGCCAGCGTTACGCAGGCTTTGCCCAGAGCGATAAAAAGCTGGCGGATTACCTGCTGACGCAGCCCGATCACGCCCGCCATCTCAGCTCGCAGCAGCTGGCAAGCGAAGCGGGAGTGAGCCAGTCCAGCGTAGTGAAATTTGCCCAGAAGATTGGCTTTAAAGGTTTCCCGGCTTTAAAACTGGCTATCAGCGAAGCGCTGGTAAGCAATCCCAACCCGCAGTCTATGCCGGTGCACAACCAGATCCGGGGTGATGACCCGATGCGTCTGGTGGGGGAAAAACTGATCAAAGAGAATGTGGCAGCAATGCACGCCACGCTCGACGTCAATACAGAAGAGAAATTGCTGGAAAGCGTGGCGATGCTGCGTAACGCGCGGCGGATCATTTTGACCGGGATTGGCGCGTCGGGCCTGGTGGCGCGTAACTTTGGCTGGAAGCTCACCAAAATAGGTTACAACGGCATTGTCGAGCTTGATATGCACGCCCTGCTTGCTACGGTGCAGGCGATGGAGCCTGACGATTTGCTGGTCGCTCTCTCCTATTCCGGCGAACGCCGCGAGATCAACATGGCTACCGATGAGGCCCTGCGCGTTGGCGGGAAAATACTGGCGATCACGGGTTTTACCCCTAATGCCCTGCAACAACGGGCAACACGCTGTTTGTATACCATTGCGGAAGAGCAGGCGACGCGCAGCGCGGCTATCTCATCCACCAGCGCCCAAATGATGCTGACGGATCTTCTGTTTATGGCGCTGGTTCAGCAGGATCTGGAGCACGCTCCGGAACGTATTCGCCACAGCGAGGAGCTGGTAAAAAAATTGGTTTGAACAGGGAATGCGCATATAATGCCCGCCCTGTTTGTGTTGTTTCTGAGAAATTCCTGATGGCGCTGTTAATCACCAAAAAATGCATCAATTGCGATATGTGCGAACCCGAATGCCCAAACGAGGCGATTTCGATGGGTGACAGCATTTATGAGATTAACAGCGACCGCTGCACGGAATGTATCGGCCACTACGAAACGCCGACCTGCCAGAAAGTGTGCCCAATCCCCAATACGATCCTCAAAGATCCGGCACACGTTGAAAGCGAAGAGCAGCTTTGGGACAAGTTTGTCCTGATGCACCACGCGGACAAACTGTAAGGGCCGGTCTCTAACTTTCGATAATCACCGTCGCGCTGGCGTAGTGGCGTTCATCCGCGATTGTCACGTGCATATGCGCCACGCCGAGTTTCTCGGCCAGCTTCTGTGCTTCGCCCCATAAACGCAGACGCGGTTTACCCAGTTCATCGTTAAACACTTCAAACTGATTAAACGCCAGACCGTTGCGAATGCCCGTACCAAAGGCTTTGGCGGCCGCTTCTTTCACCGCAAAACGCTTTGCCAGAAAACGCACCGGCTGCTGATGCGCTTCCCAGATGGCCCATTCGTTATCGCTTAACACGCGTCGTGCAAGGCGATCGCCGCTACGGGCGATCACCGCTTCAATGCGGGCTATTTCGACGATATCCGTGCCTAAGCCCAGAATAGCCATTACTTGCGCGCTTCCAGCATCAGGCGTTTCATCTCTGCTACCGCCTCTTTCAGGCCGCTCATCACCGCACGACCAATAATGGCGTGACCGATGTTCAGCTCATGCATTTCTGGCAATGCTGCGATGGCTTTGACGTTGTGATAGGTCAGGCCGTGACCCGCGTTAACTTTAAGGCCCAGACCTGCCGCATAGGTGGCAGCTTTAGCGATGCGCTCCAGCTCTTTAGCCTGGGTGGCATCGTCTTCAGCATCTGCATAGCAGCCGGTATGGATTTCGATGTACGGCGCGCCCACGTCAGCAGCGGCTTTAATCTGCCCGAAATCGGCGTCGATAAACAGCGAAACCAGAATACCCGCGTCCGCCAGGCGTTTGCAGGCATCACGCATTTTGTCGAACTGGCCTGCCACATCCAGCCCACCTTCGGTGGTCACTTCCTGACGTTTTTCCGGCACCAGGCAGCAGAAATGCGGTTTGGTGTCGCAGGCAATGGTCAGCATCTCTTCCGTGACGGCCATTTCCAGATTCATGCGGGTATCCAGCGTCTGACGCAAAATGCGCACGTCACGGTCGGTGATGTGGCGGCGGTCTTCACGCAGGTGAACGGTAATGCCGTCAGCGCCAGCCTGCTCAGCAATAAATGCCGCCTGAACCGGATCAGGATACGCCGTGCCGCGTGCATTACGCAGCGTGGCAATGTGATCAATGTTGACGCCTAACAGTAATTCAGCCATGACAATCCTCGGTTTTCTTGTGTTTCTACGATCTAACGTTTCGGCATAAACTGCCTGAATAATTCGCGGCTCTTTAAGGGCTTACCACCAAGATACGGCTTGAGTGCAATTCGGGTAAAGCGTTTTGCCGCGCGCAGGGTATCGGCATCCGGGAACTCGCGTTCATACAGCGCCCTGAGCTGCCGCCCGGTAAATGTACTGTTATCGATGACGATACTGGCGATAAAGCCCTTTTCCTCGCGATAACGGTACGTCATCGTATCGTCAACCTGCTCGCCGCTACCTGCGCAGTGCAGAAAATCCACGCCGTAGCCAAGATGCCCCAGCAGCGCCAGCTCGAAACGACGCAGCGCCGGTTCCGGCGTGCCGGTTGCGCCAGCAAGTGCCTGGATACAGTGCAGATAATCAAAGAAAAGTTCAGAGAAGCGAGTCTCATGTTCAAGAACGCGCGAGATGAGTTCATTGACATAAAGGCCGCTATAAAGCGTGATACCAGACAGAGGGAGCGCCAGGGAGACGGCTTCAGCGCTGCGCAGGGTTTTCACTTCCCCTCGCCCACCAAAACGGACCAGCAGCGGTGTGAAAGGCTGTAATGCGCCTTTCAGATTAGAACGTTTGGAACGTGCGCCTTTAGCAACAAGGCGCACGCGACCCGACTCTTCCGTGAAGACGTCCAGCATAAGGCTGGTTTCGCTCCAGGGACGACTATGCAGAACGAAGGCACGTTGCCATCCTTCCATCATACTCGTCGTCTTGGGTTACTGGTCTTCGCCGTAACCGAGGCTGCGCAGAGCACGCTCATCATCGGCCCAGCCAGATTTCACTTTCACCCACAGTTCCAGGTGAACCGGTGCTTCGAACATGTCCATCATGTCTTTACGGGCTTCAATACCGATGGTTTTGATCTTGGCACCTTTGTTACCAATCACCATCTTCTTCTGCCCTTCACGCTCAACGAGGATCAGGCCGTTGATGTCATAGCCACCGCGCTCGTTGCTCTGGAAACGTTCGATTTCAACGGTCACAGAATACGGCAGTTCCGCGCCCAGGAAACGCATCAGCTTTTCGCGGATGATCTCAGACGCCATAAAGCGCTGGGAGCGATCGGTGACGTACTCTTCCGGGAAGTGATGGATCGCTTCTGGCAGATGCTTACGCACGATGCCGGCGATGGTATCGACATTCAGACCAGTCTCTGCTGACAGCGGTACGATGTCGAGGAAGTTCATCTGGCTACCCAGCCACTGCAGATGCGGCAGCAGGTCAGCTTTTTCCTGTACGTTATCCACTTTGTTGACGGCCAGAATAACCGGCGTTTTGCCATCGCGCAGTTTGTTCAACACCATTTCGTCGTCCGGCGTCCAGCGGGTGCCTTCCACAACGAAAATCACCAGCTCAACATCACCGATCGAGCTGCTCGCGGCTTTGTTCATCAGGCGGTTGATGGCACGCTTCTCTTCCATGTGCAGGCCCGGGGTATCGACATAAATTGCCTGATACGCGCCTTCAGTATGGATACCGACGATGCGGTGACGCGTGGTCTGCGCCTTACGCGAGGTGATAGAAATCTTCTGCCCAAGCAGATTATTCAACAGGGTGGATTTACCAACGTTCGGACGTCCGACGATGGCAATAAATCCGCAATAGGTTTTGTCGATGCTCATTCCAGCTCCAGCATTTTTAACGCCTGTTCGGCGGCAGCCTGTTCAGCCTTGCGTCGGCTAGAACCTGTGCCAACCACCGGTTCACTCAGGCCACTGACCTGGCAATGGATGGTAAATTCCTGATCGTGTGCTTCGCCACGCACCTGCACCACCAGATAGGATGGCAACGGGAGATGACGACCCTGCAAATATTCCTGCAAACGCGTTTTCGGATCTTTTTGTTTATCGCCCGGACTGATTTCGTCCAGACGGGTCTGATACCAGTTCAGGATCAGCTTTTCTACGGTCTGGATATCGCTGTCCAGGAAAACGCCACCGATTAATGCTTCGACCGTATCTGCGAGAATAGATTCACGGCGGAAACCACCGCTTTTGAGCTCACCCGGCCCAAGACGCAGACATTCGCCCAGTTCAAATTCGCGTGCGATTTCCGCAAGGGTATTACCCCGTACCAGCGTGGCGCGCATCCGGCTCATATCACCTTCGTCCACACGCGGGAAACGGTGATAAAGCGCATTAGCAATCACAAAACTTAAAATAGAGTCGCCTAAAAACTCAAGACGCTCGTTATGTTTGCTGCTGGCACTGCGGTGGGTTAATGCCTGTTGCAACAACTCCTGATGCTGAAAAGTGTAGCCCAGCTTTCGTTGAAGCCGATTAATTACGATGGGGTTCATGCGATACCAATAAATGAATGCGTCAAAAATGCAGCACACGAAACCGACCTGAGAAAACCAACGCGGTTTCGTGTGCCGTGGCACCCTTAAAGGGCCAACCTTAAACTTCGGGGGAATATTCTATACACAACGACAGGGGATGTCGTTAGTTCGAAGAGATTTATCGCTTAAATAATTCACGTAGCCACCAATTCAAGTGGCTACGCGTTCAATTATTGAGAATTAATGGATCCCGCCAATACGACTCAGGCGAACGCCGGTCGGCCATTCGCCTTCCTGCTTCTCAAAACTCATCCAGATAGCTGTCGCTTTACCCACCAGATTGGCTTCCGGCACAAAGCCCCAGTAACGGCTGTCCGCTGAGTTATCGCGGTTATCACCCATCATGAAGTAATGTCCAGGAGGAACAATCCAGCTTGCCAGTTGCTGACCCGGTTGTTTGTAGTACATACCCAGTTGATCCTGCGCAATTGGCACGGTCAGAATACGGTGGGTAACATCACCCAGCGTCTCTTTGCGCTCAACCAGACGAATGCCGTTATCTTTGCTTTCACCTTTCGGAACCTGGAAGAAACCGCTGGTCGCTTCACCGCCGTTACGGCGAGCAAAGGTCTGCACAAAATCGCTTGGCTCAACGTTTGAGTAAGTGATTGGCAGCGCGTTTTCACACGCCGTTCCGGAGCTACAGCCTGGCTGTACGGTCACTTCTTTCGCCACCGGATCGTAAGAGACCCGGTCACCCGGCAGGCCTACCGCACGCTTGATGTAATCAAGGCGCGGGTCTTCCGGATATTTAAAGACAACGATGTCGCCACGTTTCGGATGACCCGTTTCGATCAGCGTTTTCTGGTAGATAGGATCTTTAATGCCGTAGGCAAACTTCTCTACCAGAATAAAATCACCAATCAACAGTGTTGGCATCATTGAACCAGACGGGATCTGGAAAGGTTCGTAAATGAACGAACGAACAACCAGAACAATCGCCAGCACCGGAAACACCGATGCACCGGTTTCCAGCCAGCCCGGTTTCGGGCCAACTTTCTTCAGGGTCTTCGCATCGAGCCCGTCGCCAGTGGCTGCCTGTGCGGCAGCCTGACGTTCACGACGTTTTGGGGCGAAAATAAACTTATCCAGACACCACAACAGACCTGTCACCAGGGTAGCAATGACCAGGATCAGGGCAAACATGTTCGCCATGCCAACTCCTTAAGGGTTATTTGCCGTCTTTACCAACGTGAAGGATGGCAAGGAATGCTTCCTGCGGCAGCTCAACGTTACCGACCTGCTTCATACGCTTCTTACCTTCTTTCTGCTTCTGGAGCAGCTTTTTCTTACGGCTCACGTCACCGCCATAGCATTTAGCCAGGACGTTTTTACGCAGCTGTTTCACGGTAGAACGCGCAATAATGTGGTTACCGATTGCGGCCTGGATCGCGATGTCGAACTGCTGACGCGGGATCAGCTCTTTCATCTTCTCAACCAGCTCACGGCCACGGTATGGCGCGTTGTCGTTGTGGGTGATCAGCGCCAGCGCATCAACACGCTCGCTGTTGATCAGCACGTCCACACGTACCATGTTGGATGCCTGGAAGCGTTTGAAGTTGTAATCCAGCGACGCATAGCCGCGAGAGGTAGACTTCAGACGGTCGAAGAAGTCGAGCACCACTTCTGCCATCGGGATTTCGTAGGTCAGCGCAACCTGGTTACCGTGGTAAACCATGTTGGTCTGCACGCCACGCTTCTCGATACACAGGGTGATCACGTTGCCGAGGAACTCCTGCGGCAGCAACATGTGACACTCTGCAATTGGCTCGCGCAGTTCATAAATATTGTTCAGCGGCGGCAGCTTGGACGGGCTATCGACGTAGATAACTTCTTTCGATGTGGTCTCTACTTCATAAACTACGGTCGGCGCAGTGGTGATCAGATCCAGATCGTATTCACGCTCAAGACGTTCCTGAATGATCTCCATGTGCAGCAGGCCGAGGAAGCCGCAGCGGAAGCCGAAGCCCAGCGCCGTTGAGCTTTCTGGTTCATAGAACAGGGAAGCATCGTTAAGGCTCAGTTTACCGAGCGCATCACGGAAGTTTTCGTAGTCATCAGAGCTGACAGGGAACAGACCCGCGTATACCTGCGGCTTCACTTTTTTGAAGCCAGGCAGCGCTTTATCCGCCGGATTACGTGCCAGCGTCAGCGTATCGCCTACTGGCGCGCCGAGGATGTCTTTAATTGCACACACCAGCCAGCCTACCTCGCCGCATTTCAGCTCGGTACGGTCAACCTGTTTTGGCGTGAAGATACCCAGACGGTCAGCGTTATAGACCTGCCCGGTGCTCATCACCTTAATTTTGTCGCCTTTACGCATGGTGCCGTTTTTAATACGGACCAGCGACACAACGCCCAGGTAGTTATCAAACCAGGAGTCGATGATCAGCGCCTGCAACGGGGCATCCGGGTCACCTTCCGGCGGCGGAATATCACGCACCAGACGTTCCAGCACATCGGGAACGCCGACGCCGGTTTTCGCCGAGCAGCGCACTGCATCGGTGGCGTCGATACCGACGATGTCTTCAATCTCTTCCGCTACGCGCTCAGGATCGGCGGCCGGCAGGTCGATCTTATTCAGAACCGGCACAACCTCGAGATCCATCTCCATTGCGGTGTAGCAGTTCGCCAGGGTCTGGGCTTCAACGCCCTGCCCGGCATCGACCACCAGCAGCGCACCCTCACAGGCAGCCAGCGAGCGTGAAACTTCATAGGAGAAGTCAACGTGGCCAGGTGTGTCGATAAAGTTCAGTTGATAGGTTTCGCCATCAGACGCTTTATAGTCGAGCGTCACGCTCTGCGCTTTAATGGTGATACCGCGTTCGCGTTCCAGGTCCATGGAGTCCAGAACCTGGGCTGCCATTTCACGATCAGACAGGCCACCGCAAATCTGGATAATACGGTCAGACAGCGTCGACTTACCGTGGTCAATGTGAGCAATGATCGAAAAGTTACGTATGTTCTTCATATAGTTAAATAATTATGCCTTACGAATTCCTGGAGGCCGCTGTTCTTAGCCTGACGTTTTTCAGTGCGAAAACGCAGCATTCTACACTACATCCCCGTAACCTGGAAATGCACTTAGAGCCAAGCATAGCGTGAAGAAACAGCGTTTTCTTATCAGAGATGTAAATAATGATAAAGCCCGGTGAAATCACCGGGCTTCAGAAGAGAGCGTTTCAACACGAAGCTGGTCTGGTGCCAGCGCCACGTTCAGAATAACGGGCTGCCATTCTTCGCGTGCTGCAAGCTTATGGGAAAATCCCCGGGCCAGTAAAAAGCCGCCAACGCCACCCAGTGCTGCGCCGCACATTGCGGCCAGGTCGGTGCCAAAAAGCATCTGGAACACACCGCCCATCACGAACAAGCCCACCAGCGGGGAGAGGTATACCAGCATGGCAGAAGTGAGCAAACTGCCTTCGGTGATACCCAGTTCGACTTTCTGCCCTTCCACCAGCGGTTGTTCACTCGGTACGGAGATGGTGTGCGAAGTCTGCGGCCCAAGCTTGTTCAGTACACGGCTTCCGCACCCGGCTCTGGATGCACAGCTGTTGCACGAGGCTTTTACATCACAGCTGACCAGCGCAATGCCATCTGCCCACGAAATGACCGTGGCCCACTCTTTAATCATTGTGCTGCCTTGAATTTAATGCTGTCGGAAATGCGCTTCGCTGTTTGCGGCGGCAATTCACCCACAATCGTAATTTCTGCGTTATCTCGCACCGTGGTGCTGACTGTCCGGCGACCGGTACGGAGCATTTGCTCAGAACTGTTTGCCGTTGCGCGGTTGATATTCACCGAGAAACTGAACAACCCATCGGAGTAGAGTCGCGATTCCACCGGTGTTTCAATGGTCGGCAACTGACGGCGGCTGCTGGAGACTTCGCTAAAGCCCTGTGGGATCCAGGAAGGTACCCAGTTGAAGTTAACCGAGTCGCCTGCAGGCACAGACAGAAGCGGTGGCAGGCTGGCTTTTGCCAGATTCAGCATACTGTTGCCAACCTGGTTGTTGACGGTAAAGGAGATAACCCGGAACTGCTCCAGGGTCTCGCCATCACGATCGAGCAAGTCCACACGCATCGGCAGCTTGGTTTCTGCGTCAATCCAGACAATGTAGCTGTATCGTGTGCCATCACGCGCAACCACGCGGATCACTTCACACAGACGGTCAGCAATACGCGTACGCCCTACCGAAATAAAATCGTAGAAAGGCGCAAGACGCTTAAAGTCTGTATAGATAAGCGATGGAAGGGAATCAACGATGTAGTCGCCATTAAGCGTGAAAGGCTCAAGACCCGGTTCGAAATAGCTGATTTCGTTACCGCGCTGAACAACTTCCCGACGCGGGCCATCCATCTGTAAAAGCTGGGCAAGCGGCTGTTTATCAAGGCGGGCATGGCGATAGCGTAATGACTCGACACCCTGCTTATTGATGCTGATAAATGCCAACTCGTAATTGAGTGACTGGCTGGCCAGATTCATTTGCTGCAACAACGCCCCGGATGAAACATCAGCCGAGGCGTTTGCACAGAAGAACAGGCTACCCGCCATCAGAGACATGGCGAACCAAAGTTGCTTCATTACTGCGATTGCGTTCCTAAAGTTTGGTTACCTGGCACTTGCACAGCGGCTTGCTGGGTTTGTGCCTGCTCAAACTGAAGCTGTTCAGAGTGCAGGCGACGCTGCAACTCATAATCCTGCAACATCGCATTAATGCGACGGCGCTGCTCTTGTACCTGCTGTTGCTGACCGCCGCTTGCGGAAGCATCTGCCGGTACGCCCAGGCTAACCGGGCTGGCTTTACCCATCATCGGCAGTGTATTAAACACTGGCGCTTCAGGCTGCTGATTGGCTTCAGACTGAGTATTATAGTGCTGGACGCCAACGATAACTGCAAGCGATACACATGCAGCCACACCCATTTGGGTAAGTTGACTGGCCCACGGACGCACCTTTTGCCAGAACGGCATTTTCTGCCACTGGTGAGGTGCAGGTTGAGCTTCAGGAATCAGCGGAGTGGTCTGATGAACAGGCTCGTTCTCAATCGCCGCCATCACGCGTGCTGAGATATCGAAATGGAGAGCCTCTCCGGTATCACCACGCAGGGTGTCACGGATGAGATGATAACTCGCCCAGGTCTCTTGCATTTCGGGAGAATGAGACAGCTCGTTGAGCAGCTCACTATCCAGCGTTTCACCATCCATTAAAGCGGAAAGTTTTTCTTTCTGCATGCCTAATACCTTTTTCAGTATCCCGCTATCGTCAACGCCTGATAAGCGGTTGAACTTTATTATCAATAGCTTCTCGCGCACGGAAGATTCGTGAACGTACCGTGCCGACCGGACAATCCATGATAGCGGCTATCTCTTCATAGCTCAGACCATCAAGCTCCCGCAACGTAATTGCCATGCGTAAATCTTCCGGGAGCGACTCGATCGTGCGAAAAACGATTTGTCTCAGTTCTTCTGACAACATTAAGTTCTCAGGGTTCGAAATTTCTTTCAATGCGCCGCCACTTTCGAAGTTTTCGGCGTCGATTGCGTCCACATCACTGGAAGGTGGACGACGGCCCTGAGCGACCAGATAATTCTTTGCTGTATTAACTGCAATACGATACAGCCAGGTATAAAAAGCACTATCTCCCCGGAAAGAATCCAGCGCACGATAGGCCTTAATAAAAGACTCTTGTACCACATCAGGGACGTCCCCTGACGGTACATAGCGGGAAACCAGACTCGCCACCTTATGCTGGTAGCGAACCACCAGAAGGTTAAAGGCTTTCTGATCTCCCTTCTGGACCCGTTCAACCAGGACCTGGTCCGTTAACTGCTCGCTCATCCGAGGTAATGTCTCCCCAAACCTAAATTCCACGCGTTATCGAAACGCCACTCTAAAAACACTGCACTTTTGAGCAAGCACCGAGTTAGAGTGTCTGTTCTTCAATAAGTTCCGTAACGCCTTTGTTTTTGTTCATCGCGCCGCAGACCGTTCATTTTCTATCATTATATGTCCGTTCACGATACGTACGCACTTTCTGACAAGAAACTGCCTGTTTACCGTCAGAAGAGTAACGCAACACAGGCTTTATTTCACCACAAAATCTGAAGCTAACGATCTGCTTCGCAAAATATTTTCATACATTTACCCGCTTTTGAGCCCTGATATTGAGTTTAGCCATTGCAACATTATTTAAAAAAAACGTGCGACATCTCGCATTCGGGTGCTATTCTGGCCAAACAATGTTTAGTAAATTAAACAAACATCATGAACACAACACCAGAACTGACGTGTGACGTACTGATAATTGGCAGCGGTGCTGCCGGGTTATCTTTGGCGCTTCGCCTGGCTAAAAATCAGAAAGTTATCGTACTGAGTAAAGGGCCAATGAGCGAAGGCTCAACCTTTTATGCCCAGGGCGGTATTGCCGCCGTGTTTGATGAGACAGACAGTATCGCTTCGCATGTGGAAGATACGCTGATTGCCGGGGCGGGGATCGTGGATACTCACGCTGCCGAGTTTGTCGCCAGCAACGCACGCCACTGCGTTCAGTGGCTCATCGATCAGGGTGTGTTATTCGATACGCAGATCCAGCCAAACGGTGAAGAGAGTTATCACCTTACCCGTGAAGGCGGACACAGCCACCGACGCATCCTCCACGCAGCGGATGCAACCGGTAAAGAAGTTGAAACCACGCTGGTCAGTAAAGCACTGAGCCATCCGAATATTCAGGTACTGGAACGCAGTAATGCGGTCGACCTTATTATTTCCGATAAGATTGGGCTGCCAGGCACGCGCCGCGTAGTGGGCGCCTGGGTCTGGAACCGTAATAAAGAGAAAGTCGAAACCTGCCAGGCTAAAGCCGTTGTATTGGCAACAGGCGGCGCATCCAAAGTTTATCAATACACCACGAACCCGGACATCGCCTCGGGTGATGGCATCGCCATGGCCTGGCGAGCAGGTTGCCGGGTAGCGAATCTGGAATTTAACCAGTTCCATCCGACTGCCTTGTTCCACCCGCAGGCGCGTAACTTCTTACTGACTGAAGCCCTGCGCGGCGAAGGCGCGTACCTGAAGCGCCCGGACGGTTCGCGTTTTATGCCGGACTTTGATGCCAGAGGCGAACTTGCCCCGCGTGATATCGTTGCGCGCGCCATCGACCACGAGATGAAGCGTCTTGGTGTTGATTGTATGTATCTGGACATCAGCCATAAACCGGCTGATTTCATTCGCCAGCACTTCCCGATGATTTACGAAAAGCTGCTGAGCCTGGGAATTGATCTCACCCGCGAGCCGGTTCCCATTGTTCCCGCGGCACACTATACCTGTGGCGGCGTCATGGTTGACGATCACGGTCGTACCGACGTTGACGGCCTGTATGCCATTGGCGAAGTGAGCTACACGGGGCTGCACGGAGCAAACCGCATGGCGTCTAACTCGCTGCTCGAATGCCTGGTCTACGGGTGGTCTGCATCAGAAGATATTATTAAGCGAATGCCTTACGCTCGCCCAACGGCGCACTTACCCGCATGGGATGAGAGCCGCGTTGAAAACCCGGATGAGCTTGTTGTCATCCAGCATAACTGGCACGAGTTAAGGCTATTTATGTGGGACTACGTGGGGATTGTGCGTACAACCAAGCGCCTTGAACGTGCTCTGCGACGCATCACCATGCTGCAACAGGAAATCGACGAGTACTACGCAAACTTCCGCGTGTCCAATAACCTGCTGGAATTGCGTAACCTGGTGCAGGTAGCTGAGCTGATTGTGCGCTGTGCCATGATGCGTAAAGAGAGCCGCGGATTGCACTACACCCTGGATTACCCGGACCAGCTAGCCGAATCAGGCCCGTCGGTATTATCCCCGGGTGCTCACATAAACAAGTAAAATGCCTGGGTCAGGGCAGTGTAATCTTCGGAATAACGCTGGTCTGGCCCACGGATAACCATCCGGTCATTAAAACACTCGCCCTCTTTTGGTGATAGTGCCAGCAACACCCGGTGAGGCAAGCGCCCTTCTGTATCTGAAATATCAGTGCGCAGGCGCAAGTTCCAGCCGATTTCCCGGGCAATTTCAATAAAGGTATTACCGGTGTTTTCTGGCAATACGACGCAGAAAAATCCCTCTTCAGAGATCAACTCAGCGGCACTGGTTAATAACGCGCGGTGATCGAGCGAACCGGTATAGCGGGCCTGCTCACGCTCCGGCGTGCCGCACTCTACGCCGGATTCATAGTAAGGTGGGTTGCTGACAATAAGGTCATAACGGGCAGTCTGCTCGGGTGCCCAGGTAAGTACATCGGCACATTCCACTTTTACGCGTTCAGCCCAGGGGGATTCAGCGGCATTTTCACTTGCCTGCACAGCGGCTTGTGCATCAAGCTCAACGGCATCAATGGTGACATGTTGCTCGGTACGCTGCGCCAGCATCAACGCCAGAAGCCCGCTTCCTGTACCAATATCAAGTATACGCTTAACGCCAGCAACAGGCGCCCAGGATCCCAGCAGGATCCCGTCTGTGCCGACTTTCATCGCACAACGATCGTGGGCAATAAAGAACTGTTTAAATGTGAAACCATCGCGGCGCAATTGCGCTTTGAGTTGAGACATGTCAGGGCAACCTTCTAAGTGAAACTGGAGTAGCATAGGGGAAAGCGAAGTGGTCGCAAAGCGATATCCATACAAACAGATGAAGATTACAGCCGTAACGTCTATAATCAGCGCCCCACACAGAGGTAGAACATGACTGTAACGACTTTTTCCGAACTTGAACTCGATGAAAGCCTGCTCAATGCATTAGAGAGCAAAGGCTTTACACGCCCGACCGCCATTCAGGCCGCGGCCATTCCGCCTGCGCTTGAGGGCCGCGATGTGCTCGGTTCTGCGCCAACCGGCACGGGGAAAACAGCAGCCTACTTGCTGCCTGTCTTGCAGCATTTGCTCGATTTCCCACGCAAAAAATCAGGCCCGCCGCGTATTTTGATCCTGACGCCTACACGTGAACTGGCGATGCAGGTTGCCGAACACGCGCGTGAACTGGCGGCGAACACCCATCTTGATATCGCCACCATCACTGGCGGCGTTGCGTATATGAACCACGCCGAAGTGTTCAGCGAAAACCAGGATATCGTGGTAGCCACGACCGGCCGCCTGCTGCAGTACATTAAAGAAGAGAACTTTGACTGCCGTGCGGTTGAAACACTGATCCTTGATGAAGCCGACCGGATGCTGGACATGGGCTTTGCGCAGGATATCGAACATATCGCGGGTGAAACTCGCTGGCGTAACCAGACCATGCTGTTCTCTGCCACCCTTGAAGGGGAAGCGATTAAAGACTTCGCAGAGCGCCTGTTAGAAGATCCGGTGGAGGTATCTGCAACCCCTTCCACCCGTGAGCGCAAGAAGATCCACCAGTGGTACTACCGCGCAGATGATCTGCAACACAAAGTTGAGCTGCTCAAGCATTTGCTGAAGCAAGAAGATGCGACTCGCACCATCGTCTTCGTGCGTAAGCGCGAGCGTGTGCACGAGCTGGCTGAAATGCTGCGTAATGCAGGGATCAACAACTGCTATCTTGAAGGCGAGATGGCGCAGGTTAAGCGTACCGAAGGCATCAAGCGTCTGACCGATGGTCGCGTAAACGTGCTGGTTGCCACCGACGTTGCTGCACGCGGGATCGACATTCCGGATGTCAGCCATGTGATTAACTTCGATATGCCACGCAGCGGTGACACTTATCTGCACCGCATCGGCCGTACCGGTCGTGCAGGCCGCAAAGGTATCGCTATTTCTCTGGTCGAAGCACATGACTTCCTGCTGCTGCAGAAAATTGGCCGCTATGTTGATGAGCCGCTGAAGGCTCGCGTTATCAGTGAGCTTCGTCCGACCACACGTGCCCCGAGCGAAAAAATGACGGGTAAACCGTCCAAGAAAGCGCTCGCCAAACGTGCTGAGAAGAAAGAGAAAGAAAAAGAGAAGCCGCGCGTTAAACAACGCCACCGCGATACCAAGAACATTGGTAAGCGCCGTAAGCCAAGTACTGCTGCGCCAGATTCGCAAACTGAAGAGTAAAAAAAAGCCGGGTTATCACCCGGCTTTTTTCATTCTGCTTCCGTGCAGCTCCCGTGACAAAAAGCCTTACAGGCTTTCAGTAAAGGTACGCGCGATAACGTCGCGTTGCTGCTCTGGAGTCAGAGAGTTGAAACGTACTGCATAACCAGACACACGAATGGTCAGCTGTGGATATTTTTCCGGGTGCTCAACGGCATCCATCAACGTTTCACGACGCAGTACGTTAACGTTCAGGTGCTGACCACCTTCCACGCGGACTTCCGGTTTCACTTCCATTGGAATTTCACGGTATTCGATGTCGCCCAGTTTGCTTACTGGAACGATTTCATCTTCTGCAAAACCTGCTTTAGCTACTACACAGCGTGCTTCGCCTTTCTCGCTGTCCAGCAGCCAGAAAGAGTTGAGCAGGTCGTCATTTGCAGCTTTAGTAATCTGGATACCTGTAATCATGTGATGCCTCCCTTAGGCTACATTAACTGGTGTCGGCCTGTTCAGGCCAATTGGTAAAACCATTGTTGCTTGCGTGTATATATATCACTCAGCCCCCCGTGATTTATTGATTTAAATCAACAAAAACACCAACCACATAAAGAGTGTGGTTTGATTTTATTGCTTTAGATCAATTTAACCACCTTACCAATTCAACCTAAACTGCATAGTTTCAAATTAAATTTAAGGACTTAGGACGTTTTTCCGCGAGGAATTTTGATCACCAGGGTTTAACGGGTAAGCTAGGCGCAGATGAGATTCGCAGGAGAGCGAGATGACAACCCCTTTAACATGGCACGACGTGCTGGCCGAAGAAAAACAGCAGCCCTATTTTATTAATACCCTCAGCACCGTCGCGACAGAGCGGCAATCTGGCCAGACGATTTATCCGCCGCAGAAAGATGTCTTCAACGCTTTCCGCTATACCGAACTGAGCGATGTAAAGGTGGTTATCCTCGGTCAGGATCCTTACCACGGGCCAGGGCAAGCACATGGTCTGGCATTTTCCGTGCGTCCTGGCATTGCCATTCCGCCTTCTCTTTTGAATATGTATAAAGAGCTTGAAGGTACCCTTCCCGGCTTTACCCGGCCAACACACGGTTATCTGGAAAGCTGGGCGCATCAGGGTGTTCTGTTATTAAATACCGTATTAACCGTGCGCGCAGGCCAGGCCCACTCTCACGCCAGCCTGGGCTGGGAAACTTTTACGGATAAAGTGATAAGCCTTATTAATGAACATCGTGAAGGCGTGGTGTTTTTACTGTGGGGATCTCATGCGCAGAAAAAAGGGGCGATTATTGACCCGCAGCGTCATCACGTGTTGAAAGCGCCGCATCCGTCACCGCTGTCTGCGCATCGCGGTTTCTTTGGCAGTAATCATTTTGTTCTGGCGAACGAATGGCTGGAAAAGCGTGGCGAGACGCCGATTGACTGGATGCCCGTATTACCGGCAGAAAGCGAGTAGTTTGATGCAGTATGCCCGGCTCACCGGGCATACCACCGAAGATTAAGGCTTATGCCTTATTCTGACGCCACCATTCAGCCAGCAGTACGCCGGTTGCAACGGAAACGTTGAGACTTTCAACATTACCGGTACCGTCGATAGACACGCTCAGATCGGCGCTCGACAGTGCTGCATCAGACAGACCATCACGCTCCTGACCCAGCACCAGCACCATCTTACGCGGCAGCGTCGCTTTAAACAGCGGCGTACCGGCGTGGCTTGAAGTGGTCACAATGGCATAGCCTGCTTTGCGGAACTGCTCAATGGCATCCAGAACGCTATCACCGGTGATCGGCTGAACGTGCTCAGCACCGCCTTCTGCGGTACGGATTGCCGCACCGGACTCCAGCAGCGCTGCGTCCTGCAACAGCACGCCTTTCACGCCAAAGTGCGCGCAGCTACGCATCATCGCACCCAGGTTATGCGGGTTGCCCACATCTTCCAGCGCCAGAACGCAGTCATCTGCTTCAGCCTGGCTCACCCACTGCTGAACAGTCGTTCCGTTACGTTTTTTGATCAGGAAGCAAACGCCACCGTGATGTTCGGTACCGGATGCTTTGGTCAGCTCGGCATCATCAACCACATGGTAGGCTTTACGGTTCGCCGCCATCCAGCGCAGCGCTTCTTTAAAGCGTGGCGTTACGCTCTGAATAAACCAGGCACGAACGATACACTCCGGACGGCTCTGGAACAGAGCCTGGCACGCATTCTCACCGTACACGCGGGTCTCTTCCGCACGCTGACGGCGCAGTACTTCAGGGTCGATAAAGCTTTTACCGCTGATACCGCCGTGATCGGCTTTTTCTGGGGTCTCGTCGCCAGGGGCACGAGAAACGGTACGCCACGGGGACGAGCCATCACGTGAGAAATCATCACGTGGACGGTCATCGCGTTTGCGATCGTCACGCTTACGGTCATCACGTTTGCGGTCATCACCGCGGTTATTTCTGTCATCGCGGGCGGGGCGACGGCCACCGTCTGCACGAGAAGACGCCGGACGCCCGCCACCTTTTCCGGTACGCGGATTTTGGGTGCGTTTATCAGAATCCTCATCACTGCGGACATACATCACTTTGACCTTGCCGCTTTTGTTCTTTAATTCGTCGTTCATGCTTTTCTCCACCAGCGCTGCGCGAAGCGCGCAGATTACCCGATGTGCAAGCTCATAGCCATTATTTCGTACAAAAGCCTGCGACTATTGTTCTCATTGAATAAAACGCATTGTCGTTTCAAACAGGCTCATTGATAATATGTAACATATTAGAAACAAAATCGGCGTTCTGCCGCTCTGTCCCACAGCTCTATCAGAGGTTAGTTATGAATACCGTATGTGCCAACTGTCAGGCTCTCAACCGCATTCCCGAAGACCGGATTGATGATGGTGCGAAGTGCGGGCGTTGCGGTCACGAATTGTTTGATGGCGATGTGATTAACGCGACGGATGCTACGCTGGACAAACTCCTCAAGGATGATCTGCCCGTGGTGGTTGATTTCTGGGCGCCATGGTGTGGCCCGTGCCGGAGCTTTGCGCCAATCTTTGAAGATGTTGCCGAAGAGCGCAGTGGTAAAATGCGTTTCGTGAAAGTGAACACCGAAGCGGAACGCGAACTGAGTGCTCGCTTCCGTATCCGCAGCATCCCGACCATTATGATTTTCAAAAATGGCGAAGTGATCGACATGCTCAACGGCGCAGTCCCTAAGGCTCCATTTGAGAGCTGGCTGAACGAATCCGTGTAACAATCACGGGGCACATCTTGTGCCCCGTACTTCCCTCTGCGAAAATGGTGTTTTTCCTGCATTTCGCCCATGACTGATAACGCTGTTCTTCAATTACGCGCTGAACGCCTTGCGCGTGCAACCCGCCCTTTTCTCGCTCGTGGCAACCGTATCCGCCGCTGTCAGCGCTGCCTGCTGCCGCTCAAGGTGTGCCTGTGCGAAACCCTCGCCCCTGCTGAGGCGCAAAGCCGTTTTTGCCTGGTCATGTTCGATACTGAACCCATGAAGCCCAGCAATACGGGCAGGCTGATTGCGGATATTCTGCCGGATACAACGGCATTTCAGTGGTCACGTACCGAACCGCCTCAGGCGCTGCTCGATCTGGTTGCCAGCGATGACTATCAGCCGATGGTCGTTTTCCCGGCCTCTTATGCAGGAGAGAGCCGTCAGGTGCTGGCTGCACCGCCTTCAGGTAAGCCGCCGCTTTTCATTATGCTGGATGGCACCTGGACGGAAGCACGAAAAATGTTCCGCAAAAGTCCTTATCTTGACGCGCTGCCGGTGATTTCAGTCGATCTGTCACGCGTATCTGCCTACCGGTTGCGTGAAGCGCACGCAGAGGGACAATATTGCACCGCAGAAGTCGCCATTGCGCTGTTAGACCTTGCCGGGGATACCTCAGCGGCAACTGCGCTGGGCGGCCATTTTTCCCGTTTTCGCGAGCGCTATCTGGCAGGAAAAACCATTCATAAGGGCACTGTCACAGCAGACGAAGCAGAAAGCGTTTAAAATCATCAGGTCACTCGTATCTACTGGAGACTTGCATGAGTCAGCGAGGCCTGGAAGCGTTACTGCGCCCTAAATCCATTGCCGTTATTGGTGCGTCGATGAAGCCTGATCGTGCAGGTTATCTGATGATGCGTAATTTACTGGCCGGTGGATTTAATGGCCCCGTGTTACCGGTTACGCCCTCCTGGAAAGCGGTTCAGGGCGTACTGGCATGGCCCGATGTGCAAAGCCTGCCTTTTGTGCCGGATCTTGCCGTGCTGTGTACAAACGCGAAACGTAACCTGGACCTGCTTGAGTCACTTGGCCAGAAAGGGTGTAAAACCTGCATTATCCTCTCTTCTCCTCCTGAACAGCAGCCTGAGCTTCTGGCCTGCGCCAGCCGGTATCAGATGCGCATTCTCGGCCCAAACAGTCTCGGTTTACTGGCGCCCTGGCAGGGCCTGAATGCCAGTTTTTCACCCGTCCCGATTCGCAAAGGTAAGCTGGCGTTTATTTCCCAGTCAGCGGCTGTATCAAATACCATCCTCGACTGGGCACAGCAGCGCGAGATGGGATTTTCCTACTTCATCGCACTGGGTGATAGCCTGGATATTGATGTCGATGAGCTGCTGGATTTCCTGGCCAGAGACAGCAAAACCAGCGCGATTTTGCTTTACCTTGAACATTTAAGCGATGCCCGCCGTTTTGTCTCAGCAGCCCGTAGCGCATCGCGCAATAAACCGATTCTGGTCATCAAAAGTGGCCGTAGCCCTGCCGCACAACGGCTTCTGCACTCACATTCAGGCATGGATCCTGCGTGGGATGCCGCCATTCAGCGTGCAGGTTTGCTGCGCGTTCAGGATACGCATGAGCTTTTTTCCGCGGTTGAAACGCTGAGCCATATGCGCCCGTTGCGCGGTGAGAAATTAATGATAGTCAGCAATGGTGCAGCGCCTGCCGCGCTGGCTCTGGACGAACTGTGGCTACGTAACGGCAAACTGGCGACGCTCAGTGAGGAGACGCTCCAGCGCCTGCGTGACGCACTGCCGACAAGCGTTTCGCCCGGTAATCCGCTGGATTTGCGCGATGATGCCAGCAGCGAGCGTTACATCAAAGCCATTTCTATCTTGCTGGATAGCCAGGATTTCGATGCGCTGATGATCATTCATTCGCCAAGTGCCGCGGCCCCCGGCAGCGAAAGTGCGCGAGGGCTTATCGAGGAGGTTCGACATCATCCTCGCGGGAAATATGTCACGCTGTTAACCAACTGGTGTGGCGAGTTTTCATCGCAGGAAGCACGGCGGCTGTTTAGCGAAGCCGGGCTCCCGACCTATCGCACCCCGGAAGGGACCATCACCGCGTTTATGCATATGGTGGAATATCGTCGTAACCAGAAGCAGCTGCGTGAAACCCCTGCGTTACCGGGTAATCTCGCGGCGAATACCGTTGATGTGCGCAGGTTGTTGCAACAGGCCATTGAGGAGGGTGCAACGTCGCTGGACACCCATGAAGTGCAGCCGATCCTCGGCAGTTATGGGATCCACACCCTACCCACCTGGATTGCCAGCGACAGCGCAGAAGCCGTTCATATCGCCGAGCAAATCGGCTACCCGGTTGCGCTGAAACTGCGTTCACCGGATATCCCGCATAAGTCTGATATTCAGGGCGTGATGTTGTATTTACGCACTGCAGCAGAAGTCCAGCAGGCCGCAGACGCCATTTTCGATCGGGTAAAAATGGCCTGGCCGCAGGCGAGGATCCACGGTTTACTGGTGCAAAGTATGGCTAACCGCGCTGGCGCCCAGGAATTGCGGGTGGTGGTTGAACATGACCCGGTCTTTGGCCCGCTGATTATGCTGGGTGAAGGCGGTGTGGAATGGCGACCTGAAGAGCAGGCAGTGGTCGCCCTGCCACCACTGAACATGAATCTGGCGCGCTATCTGGTTATTCAGGCCATTAAAAGCAAGAAAATCCGCGGGCGTAGTGCGCTGCGCCCGCTGGACATCGCCGGGCTAAGCCAGTTTTTAGTGCAGGTTTCTAACCTGATTGTTGATTGTGCTGAAATTCAGCGCCTGGATATTCATCCGCTGCTGGCTTCTGGCAATGAATTTACCGCCCTGGACGTCACGCTGGATATTGCTCCCTTTAAAGGTGACAGCGAAAGCAGGCTGGCCATCCGACCTTACCCGCTGCAACTTGAAGAATGGGTGGAAATGAAGAACGGCGAACGCGTGCTGTTCCGCCCTATTCTGCCAGAAGACGAACCGCAGCTGCGGGTGTTTATCTCGCAAGTAACGAAAGAGGATCTCTACTATCGCTACTTCAGTGAAATCAACGAATTTACCCATGAAGATTTAGCCAACATGACCCAGATCGACTACGATCGTGAAATGGCATTTGTTGCTGTTCGTCGTGTTGAAGCAGAGGAAGAGATCCTGGGTGTTACGCGGGCGATCTCTGATCCTGATAACGTCGATGCGGAGTTTGCCGTGCTGGTACGTTCCGATCTGAAAGGGCTGGGTCTGGGCAGGCGCCTGCTGGAAAAACTCATCAGTTATACGCGCGATCACGGATTGTTACGCCTGAATGGCATTACTATGCCTAACAATCGTGGCATGGTCACTCTGGCGCGAAAACTTGGTTTTGACGTTGATATCCAACTTGAGGAAGGGATTGTTTCCCTCACCCTCAGTCTGAAATCGGCGGATAAACAAGAGTAACCTACTGGAAATGTTAACCACTTTGGATGGTACTGGTGGTATCATTGTCCGCTTATGTTGTTTGCCTGGTACAGACAACCCTTCAATGAACAGAGAAGAAACGCACTGTGATGTTGTCAAAATTTAAGCGTAATAAACATCAACAACACCTTGCTCAACTACCGAAGATTTCTCAGTCAGTTGATGATGTAGAGTTCTTTTACGCTCCCGCTCATTTTCGGGAGACGCTTCTGGAAAAGATTGCCAGCGCCACGCGACGCATTTGCATTGTGGCTCTTTATCTCGAACAAGATGAAGGTGGCCGCGGGATCCTGAACGCGCTTTATGAAGCAAAACGGCTTCGTCCGGAACTGGATGTACGCGTGCTGGTTGACTGGCACCGTGCACAACGCGGCCGTATTGGCGCCGCGGCGTCTAACACCAACGCAGACTGGTATTGCCGAACTGCCCAGGAAAACCCGGGAATTGATATCCCGGTATACGGCGTTCCCGTTAATACGCGCGAAGCGCTTGGCGTACTCCATTTCAAAGGTTTCATCATCGACGACAGCGTGCTGTATAGCGGCGCGAGCCTGAATGATGTTTACCTTCACCAGCTCGATAAATATCGTTACGACCGCTACCATCTGATTCGTAATCCGCAGATGGCGGACATCATGTTCAACTGGGTTGATAAGAATCTGGTACATGGACGTGGCGTGAATCGTCTGGATAATCCTCACCGTCCTAAGAGCCCGGAAATTAAAAACGACGTTCGTCTCTTCCGTCAGGAATTACGTGACGCGATTTATCATTTTCAGGGTGATGCAAACAATGAGCAGTTATCTGTCACGCCGCTGGTTGGGCTGGGTAAGTCGAGCCTGCTGAATAAGACCATCTTCCATCTGATGCCGTGTGCCGATCAGAAACTCACGATCTGTACCCCTTACTTCAACCTGCCGGCTGTGCTGGTGCGTAACATTATTCAGCTGTTGCGTGATGGTAAGAAGGTCGAAATCATCGTGGGCGACAAAACGGCGAACGACTTTTTTATCCCGGAAGATCAGCCGTTCAAAATCATCGGTGCATTGCCTTATCTCTATGAGATTAACCTGCGCCGTTTCCTGAGTCGTTTACAGTACTATGTCAACACTGACCAGCTGGTCGTGCGACTGTGGAAAGATGAAGACAATACCTATCACCTGAAAGGGATGTGGGTAGATGATGAGTGGATGCTGCTGACGGGTAATAACCTGAACCCGCGCGCCTGGCGCCTGGATCTGGAAAATGCCATTCTGATCCACGATCCGCAGCACGAACTGGCCGCGAAACGTGAGCGCGAACTGGATTTGATTCGCACGCATACCACTGTGGTACGTCACTATCGCGATCTGCAAAGCATTGCTGATTATCCGGTAAAAGTCCGCAAGCTCATCCGTCGTTTGCGTCGGATCCGAATCGACCGCCTTATTAGCCGTATTCTGTAACACGAGGCCCTGTCAACGACAGGGCTTTTTTTATGGAGCTCACTGTGCGTATTCCTCTGCTGCTAACCATCCTCTGTCTGACAGGATGTAGCCATATGGCTAACGATAGCTGGTCTGGTCAGGACAAGGCTCAGCACTTTATCGCCTCCGCAATGTTGTCCGCTGCGGGCAATGAATATGCACAACATCAGGGTTACAGCCGGGATCGTAGCGCAGCGATTGGCTTCATGTTCTCTGTAAGCCTGGGGGCATCCAAAGAATTATGGGATAGCCGCCCGGCAGGGAGCGGCTGGAGCTGGAAAGATTTCGCATGGGATGTCGCCGGGGCAACCACCGGCTATGCCGTGTGGCAGATGGCGCATTATTAAAGGCGGATCCCCTTCCCTTTACGGTGCAGCATCAGAGAAACAATAAAGGCCAGCGCCCCCATAACGGTGACATACCAGAAGAAGGTCGTTTCGCTTCCCCACGATTTGAGCGACAGCGCGACATATTCAGCTGAACCCCCAAACAGTGCGTTAGCGACTGCATAAGAGAGACCAACCCCCAGAGCACGCACCTGCGCCGGGAACATTTCCGCTTTTAATATCCCGCTGATAGAGGTGTAGAAACTGACTATTACCATTGCCAGCATAACGAGGGCAAAAGCTGCATAAGGCGAGGAGACATGCTGAAGCGCGGACAAAATGGGCACGGTACATAACGCAGACATTCCGCCAAAAATCAGCATCGACGTGCGCCGACCAATCTTATCAGAGAACGCACCAATCACCGGTTGTATCAGCATAAAGACAAACAGCGCCACGGTCATCACCACACTGGCGATGTTAGCGTGCATTCCCGTTGTGTTCACCAGGTACTTTTGCATATAGGTGGTGAAGGTGTAAAAGCTCAGCGAGCCCCCGGCGGTGAAGCCCAGCACCATCAGAAATGCTTTGCGGTTACGCCATAAGCCTTTGAATGAACCTGCTTCTTTTAACGCCCTGACTTCCTGCTGCGATGTTTCATCTAACTGTCGACGCAGCCAAAGCGCAACGATCGCCAGCGCGGCCCCCATAGCAAAGGGGATCCGCCATCCCCAGGTGTGCAGCTGTTCATCTGTCAGGATCTGCTGAAGGATCACTACCACAAGGATCGCCAAAAGTTGGCCGCCGATGAGAGTGACATACTGGAAAGATGCGTAGAATCCTTTACGACCTTCAAGCGCAATTTCACTCATGTAAGTCGCGCTGGTGCCGTATTCCCCCCCAACCGATAACCCCTGGAATAAGCGAGCCAGTAACAGCAGTGCCGGTGCCCATGTACCAATCGCCTCGTAACCCGGTAAGCAGGCAATTACCAGTGAACCAAAGCACATCATGCATACCGAGATAAGCATTGAGACTTTACGACCACGACGATCCGCGATTCGGCCGAAGAGCCAGCCACCAATTGGGCGCATCAGGAACCCAGCGGCAAAAACGCCCGCAGTTTGTAGTAACTGTGTTGTTGTATTGCCGGATGGAAAGAAAATATGAGCGAAGTAGAGCGAACAGAACGAATAGACGTAGAAGTCGAACCATTCAACCAGATTCCCTGAAGAGGCGCTGACGATTGCCCATACCCTTCGGCGGGTATCACTGTTAACCAGCGTCCCGTGTGATGTGATGTTTTCTGTCATTATGATTATGCTCCTGCCATCTACAGCGGCGTGTTGAGTCTAAGAGACTCAATTGCTTCGTAAATGAAATGTTATAATTTTGTTATAAATTGCATTGCGATGGAGATCACATATTTCATTAGCAGGATAAGGGATTAGGAGAAAGGCCAGAAAGGGGGATCGTGCGGTCACATTGCCGGGTGGCAACTTCGCCTTACCCGGCCTGCAAAAAACGGTGGTTCGTAAACGCAAAGAGGCCATCCTTTCGGATGGCCTCTCTACTTATTTGATGCCTGGCAGTTCCCTACTCTCACATGGGGAGACCCCACACTACCATCGGCGCTACGGCGTTTCACTTCTGAGTTCGGCATGGGGTCAGGTGGGACCACCGCGCTAAAGCCGCCAGGCAAATTCTGTTAAATCTGTATCAAAACTGAAATTTGAATATGTCGTCTCTTCGCCGAAACAGCTTCGGCGTTGTAAGGTTAAGCCTCACGGTTCATTAGTATCGGTTAGCTCAACGTATCGCTACGCTTACACACCCGACCTATCAACGTCGTCGTCTTCAACGTTCCTTCAGGACCCTTAAAGGGTCAGGGAGAACTCATCTCGGGGCAAGTTTCGTGCTTAGATGCTTTCAGCACTTATCTTTTCCGCATTTAGCTACCGGGCAATGCCATTGGCATGACAACCCGAACACCAGTGATGCGTCCACTCCGGTCCTCTCGTACTAGGAGCAGCCCCCCTCAATTCTCCAGCGCCCACGGCAGATAGGGACCGAACTGTCTCACGACGTTCTAAACCCAGCTCGCGTACCACTTTAAACGGCGAACAGCCGTACCCTTGGGACCTACTTCAGCCCCAGGATGTGATGAGCCGACATCGAGGTGCCAAACACCGCCGTCGATATGAACTCTTGGGCGGTATCAGCCTGTTATCCCCGGAGTACCTTTTATCCGTTGAGCGATGGCCCTTCCATTCAGAACCACCGGATCACTATGACCTGCTTTCGCACCTGCTCGAGCCGTCACTCTCGCAGTCAAGCTAGCTTATGCCATTGCACTAACCTCCTGATGTCCGACCAGGATTAGCTAACCTTCGTGCTCCTCCGTTACTCTTTGGGAGGAGACCGCCCCAGTCAAACTACCCACCAGACACTGTCCGCAACCCGGATTACGGGTCTACGTTAGAACACCAGCCATTAAAGGGTGGTATTTCAAGGATGGCTCCATGCAGACTGGCGTCCACACTTCAAAGCCTCCCACCTATCCTACACATCAAGGACCAGTGTTCAGTGTCAAGCTATAGTAAAGGTTCACGGGGTCTTTCCGTCTTGCCGCGGGTACACTGCATCTTCACAGCGAGTTCAATTTCACTGAGTCTCGGGTGGAGACAGCCTGGCCATCATTACGCCATTCGTGCAGGTCGGAACTTACCCGACAAGGAATTTCGCTACCTTAGGACCGTTATAGTTACGGCCGCCGTTTACCGGGGCTTCGATCAAGAGCTTCGCGTTGCCGCTAACCCCATCAATTAACCTTCCGGCACCGGGCAGGCGTCACACCGTATACGTCCACTTTCGTGTTTGCACAGTGCTGTGTTTTTAATAAACAGTTGCAGCCAGCTGGTATCTTCGACTGATTTCAGCTCCACCCGCAGGGGCTTCACCTACATATCAGCGTGCCTTCTCCCGAAGTTACGGCACCATTTTGCCTAGTTCCTTCACCCGAGTTCTCTCAAGCGCCTTGGTATTCTCTACCTGACCACCTGTGTCGGTTTGGGGTACGATTTGATGTTACCTGATGCTTAGAGGCTTTTCCTGGAAGCAGGGCATTTGTTACTTCAGCACCGTAGTGCCTCGTCATCACACCTCAGCGTTAAAAAGAGTCCGGATTTACCTAAACTCTCCGCCTACATGCTTAAACCGGGACAACCGTCGCCCGGCTAACATAGCCTTCTCCGTCCCCCCTTCGCAGTAACACCAAGTACAGGAATATTAACCTGTTTCCCATCGACTACGCCTTTCGGCCTCGCCTTAGGGGTCGACTCACCCTGCCCCGATTAACGTTGGACAGGAACCCTTGGTCTTCCGGCGTGCGGGCTTTTCACCCGCATTATCGTTACTTATGTCAGCATTCGCACTTCTGATACCTCCAGCAACCCTCACAGGCCACCTTCAACGGCTTACAGAACGCTCCCCTACCCAACAACACATAGTGTCGCTGCCGCAGCTTCGGTGCATGGTTTAGCCCCGTTACATCTTCCGCGCAGGCCGACTCGACCAGTGAGCTATTACGCTTTCTTTAAATGATGGCTGCTTCTAAGCCAACATCCTGGCTGTCTGTGCCTTCCCACATCGTTTCCCACTTAACCATGACTTTGGGACCTTAGCTGGCGGTCTGGGTTGTTTCCCTCTTCACGACGGACGTTAGCACCCGCCGTGTGTCTCCCGTGATAACATTCTTCGGTATTCGTAGTTTGCATCGGGTTGGTAAGCCGGGATGGCCCCCTAGCCGAAACAGTGCTCTACCCCCGAAGATGAGTTCACGAGGCGCTACCTAAATAGCTTTCGGGGAGAACCAGCTATCTCCCGGTTTGATTGGCCTTTCACCCCCAGCCACAAGTCATCCGCTAATTTTTCAACATTAGTCGGTTCGGTCCTCCAGTTAGTGTTACCCAACCTTCAACCTGCCCATGGCTAGATCACCGGGTTTCGGGTCTATACCCTGCAACTTAACGCCCAGTTAAGACTCGGTTTCCCTTCGGCTCCCCTATACGGTTAACCTTGCTACAGAATATAAGTCGCTGACCCATTATACAAAAGGTACGCAGTCACACCACGAAGGTGCTCCCACTGCTTGTACGTACACGGTTTCAGGTTCTTTTTCACTCCCCTCGCCGGGGTTCTTTTCGCCTTTCCCTCACGGTACTGGTTCACTATCGGTCAGTCAGGAGTATTTAGCCTTGGAGGATGGTCCCCCCATATTCAGACAGGATACCACGTGTCCCGCCCTACTCTTCGAGTTCACAGCAAGTGTGCTTTCGTGTACGGGGCTATCACCCTGTATCGCCGGACTTTCCAGACCGTTCCACTAACACACAAGCTGATTCAGACTCTGGGCTGCTCCCCGTTCGCTCGCCGCTACTGGGGGAATCTCGGTTGATTTCTTTTCCTCGGGGTACTTAGATGTTTCAGTTCCCCCGGTTCGCCTCGTTAACCTATGTATTCAGTTAACGATAGTGTGTCGGAACACACTGGGTTTCCCCATTCGGACATCGCCGGGTCAAAGGTTCATATCACCTCGCCGGCGCTTTTCGCAGATTAGCACGTCCTTCATCGCCTCTGACTGCCAGGGCATCCACCGTGTACGCTTAGTCGCTTAACCTCACAACCCGAAGATGTTTCTTTCGATTCATCATCGACTTGCGAAAATTTGAGAGACTCGAACACACCATTAAGATGTGTCGTTTCAATTTTCAGCTTGATCCAGATTTTTAAAGAGCAAATATCTCAAATGTGACTCACTGAGTCAGTTTTGAGATATATCGGCAGGTGACTTTCACTCACAAACCAGCAAGTGGCGTCCCCTAGGGGATTCGAACCCCTGTTACCGCCGTGAAAGGGCGGTGTCCTGGGCCTCTAGACGAAGGGGACACTGAAGTCTGCTTCGGCAAGACGCCTTGCTATTTACTTTTCATCAGACAATCTGTGTGAGCACTACAAAGGCAGGTTCTTTAAGGTAAGGAGGTGATCCAACCGCAGGTTCCCCTACGGTTACCTTGTTACGACTTCACCCCAGTCATGAATCACAAAGTGGTAAGCGCCCTCCCGAAGGTTAAGCTACCTACTTCTTTTGCAACCCACTCCCATGGTGTGACGGGCGGTGTGTACAAGGCCCGGGAACGTATTCACCGTAGCATTCTGATCTACGATTACTAGCGATTCCGACTTCATGGAGTCGAGTTGCAGACTCCAATCCGGACTACGACATACTTTATGAGGTCCGCTTGCTCTCGCGAGGTCGCTTCTCTTTGTATATGCCATTGTAGCACGTGTGTAGCCCTACTCGTAAGGGCCATGATGACTTGACGTCATCCCCACCTTCCTCCAGTTTATCACTGGCAGTCTCCTTTGAGTTCCCGGCCGGACCGCTGGCAACAAAGGATAAGGGTTGCGCTCGTTGCGGGACTTAACCCAACATTTCACAACACGAGCTGACGACAGCCATGCAGCACCTGTCTCAGAGTTCCCGAAGGCACCAATCCATCTCTGGAAAGTTCTCTGGATGTCAAGAGTAGGTAAGGTTCTTCGCGTTGCATCGAATTAAACCACATGCTCCACCGCTTGTGCGGGCCCCCGTCAATTCATTTGAGTTTTAACCTTGCGGCCGTACTCCCCAGGCGGTCGATTTAACGCGTTAGCTCCGGAAGCCACTCCTCAAGGGAACAACCTCCAAATCGACATCGTTTACGGCGTGGACTACCAGGGTATCTAATCCTGTTTGCTCCCCACGCTTTCGCACCTGAGCGTCAGTCTTTGTCCAGGGGGCCGCCTTCGCCACCGGTATTCCTCCAGATCTCTACGCATTTCACCGCTACACCTGGAATTCTACCCCCCTCTACAAGACTCTAGCCTGCCAGTTTCGAATGCAGTTCCCAGGTTGAGCCCGGGGATTTCACATCCGACTTGACAGACCGCCTGCGTGCGCTTTACGCCCAGTAATTCCGATTAACGCTTGCACCCTCCGTATTACCGCGGCTGCTGGCACGGAGTTAGCCGGTGCTTCTTCTGCGAGTAACGTCAATCACCAAGGTTATTAACCTTAATGCCTTCCTCCTCGCTGAAAGTACTTTACAACCCGAAGGCCTTCTTCATACACGCGGCATGGCTGCATCAGGCTTGCGCCCATTGTGCAATATTCCCCACTGCTGCCTCCCGTAGGAGTCTGGACCGTGTCTCAGTTCCAGTGTGGCTGGTCATCCTCTCAGACCAGCTAGGGATCGTCGCCTAGGTGAGCCATTACCCCACCTACTAGCTAATCCCATCTGGGCACATCTGATGGCAAGAGGCCCGAAGGTCCCCCTCTTTGGTCTTGCGACGTTATGCGGTATTAGCTACCGTTTCCAGTAGTTATCCCCCTCCATCAGGCAGTTTCCCAGACATTACTCACCCGTCCGCCGCTCGTCACCCAGGAGCAAGCTCCCTGTGTTACCGCTCGACTTGCATGTGTTAGGCCTGCCGCCAGCGTTCAATCTGAGCCATGATCAAACTCTTCAATTTAAAAGTTTGATGCTCAATGAATTAAACTTCGTAATGAATTACGTGTTCACTCGTTGAGACTTGGTATTCATTTATCGTCCGAGGACGTTAAGAATCCATGTCACTTTGAGTGCCCACACAGATTGTCTGATAAATTGTTAAAGAGCAGTGCCGCTTCGTTTTCGCTGCGGCGCGGGGTGTGCATATTACGCTTTCCCGCTACAGAGTCAAGCTTTTATTTTCGCTTTTCTCCGGGATTCTTCAGCGGCTTTCGCCGGAGAACCCTGCTGACCCGGCGGCTTGCTTGCCGTTGTTCCGTGTCAGTGGAGGCGCATTATAGGGAGTTATTCTGAAGCTGCAAGTGCAAAGTGAAAATTATTTACTGACCGCTCACTTTCCAGGCAAAATACACCCCAGACGTTCATTTTCGCCTGGTTTTTAAACAAAAACGAGCCGCGAGCGGCCCGTTTTTGATGTTTTGTGACTTACTGCACTGCCACAATTCGATCGTCATTCACTTCCAGACGAATCACTTTCCCTGGAATCAGCTCTCCGGAAAGGATTTGCTGGGCCAGTGGGTTTTCGATCTGCTGCTGGATAGCACGTTTCAGAGGACGTGCACCATAAACAGGATCGTAGCCATTCTCACTAAGCAGTTTCAGCGCGTCATCAGAGATGTGGATTTCATATCCACGCTCTTCCAGACGTTTATAAAGACGCTGGAGCTGGATCTGCGCAATAGAAGCAATGTGTTTTTCACCCAACGGGTGGAATACCACGACTTCATCGATACGGTTAATGAACTCAGGGCGGAAGCTGTGGCTCACAACCCCCAGTACCAGATCCTTCATATGACCGTAGTCCAGTTCACCAAAACGTTCCTGAATCAAATCAGAACCCAGGTTCGACGTCATGATCACCACGGTATTGCGGAAATCGACGGTTCTCCCCTGCCCATCGGTGAGTCGTCCATCATCCAGAACCTGCAACAGAATGTTGAACACATCCGGGTGCGCTTTCTCCACTTCATCCAGAAGAATGACGGAGTAAGGACGACGACGTACCGCTTCAGTCAGATAGCCACCTTCTTCATAGCCAACGTATCCCGGAGGCGCACCCACCAGACGTGAAACCGAGTGTTTTTCCATAAACTCAGACATATCGATACGGATCATCGCGTCATCGCTATCAAACATAAAGTTAGCCAGCGCTTTGCAGAGCTCTGTTTTACCCACACCCGTTGGGCCAAGGAACAGGAATGAACCAATCGGACGATTTGGATCAGACAAGCCCGCGCGGCTACGGCGAATGGCATTCGATACCGCCTCAACGGCTTCATCCTGGCCAATCACCCGGTGGTGCAAGTCCTGCTCCATCCGCAGCAGTTTTTCACGTTCACTTTCCATCATGCGAGCGACCGGGATACCCGTCCAGCGCGCCAGCACTTCAGCAATTTCCGCATCGGTCACTTTGTTACGCAGCAGACGCATGGTTTTGCCTTCTGCCTGCGTTGCAGCTTCCAGCTGTTTTTCCAGCTCCGGAATTTTACCGTACTGAAGTTCAGACATCCGCCCCAGGTCACCTACCCGGCGAGCCTGTTCAATGGCGATTTTTGCCTGCTCCAGTTCTGCCTTAATCGTCTGAGTCCCCGAAAGCGATGCTTTCTCCGCTTTCCACTCTTCTTCTAACTCAGAATACTGGCGCTCTTTGTCGTCCAGTTCCTCGTTAAGCATATCCAGGCGTTTCTTACTGGCTTCATCAGACTCTTTCTTCAGCGCCTGCTGTTCCAGCTTGAGTTGAATGATTCGACGATCGAGTCTGTCCAGCTCTTCTGGTTTCGAGTCAATCTGCATACGAATACTCGACGCAGCTTCATCAATAAGGTCGATTGCTTTATCCGGCAGCTGGCGATCGGAGATATAACGGTGCGAAAGCGTCGCCGCTGCAACAATGGCCGGGTCGGTGATCTGCACATGGTGGTGCAACTCATAACGCTCTTTCAGGCCACGCAAAATCGCAATGGTGTCTTCGACCGTGGGCTCAGCCACGAACACTTTCTGGAAACGACGCTCAAGGGCAGCATCTTTTTCAATATACTGACGATACTCATCAAGCGTTGTCGCACCGACGCAGTGAAGTTCACCACGCGCCAGCGCAGGTTTCAGCATGTTCCCGGCATCCATTGCGCCATCCGCTTTACCGGCACCGACCATCGTGTGCAGCTCGTCAATAAACAGAATGACGTTGCCTTCCTGTTTTGCCAGGTCGTTAAGCACGCCTTTCAGACGTTCTTCGAATTCACCGCGGTATTTCGCCCCGGCCACCAGCGCGCCCATATCCAGAGCCAGCACACGGCGACCTTTCAGGCCTTCCGGTACTTCTCCATTTACAATACGTTGCGCCAGCCCTTCAACAATGGCGGTTTTACCGACACCCGGCTCACCAATCAGCACAGGGTTGTTTTTGGTACGGCGTTGCAGTACCTGGATGGTACGGCGAATTTCTTCATCACGGCCAATCACCGGGTCAAGCTTGCCCTGCTCGGCACGCTCGGTCAGATCGACGGTGAATTTTTTCAAAGCCTGACGTTGGTCTTCGGCTCCCTGATCGTTCACGCTTTCACCTCCGCGCATTTTTTCAATCGCCTGAGTCACGTTGGCGGTTGTTGCTCCGGCAGTTTTAAGCAGGTCGGTCAAAGTACCGCGTGATTCAAGCACCGCCAGAACAAACAGTTCCGACGATATAAAGTTGTCGCCACGTTTTTGCGCCAGCTTGTCGCAAAGATTCAGTACACGCACCAGCTCCTGGGACGGCTGAACATCACCGCCCGTTCCTTCCACCTGCGGCAAACGGCTCAATTCCTGATCGATGGCCGTGCGTAACTGGCCAGCATTAATACCGGCGGACGTTAATAATGGACGTACCGAACCCCCTTCCTGATTCAGCAAGGCGCTCATTAGATGAAGAGGTTCGATGAATTGGTTGTCGTGCCCCAGTGCGAGGGACTGGGCATCGGCGAGTGCAAGCTGGAATTTATTAGTAAGACGATCCAGACGCATAACTCCTCCCATAACAGGTCAAATTTGCTACTGGAGATTAAATGAGGTCATCCCTCAATTATTCAAGGTTAATGACCTGAATTATGTGAAAAGAAAACGGCACGTACCGGATCGTCTTGATTCCTTAGGTTATATCAGCCAAATAAAACTTGCCATACGACCCGTCGTCTTGTCGCGGCGATAAGAGAAAAAATCACCCTTTTCGGTGAACGTACAGCGATCGCCACCGAAGATTTGCGTAATTCCCACGCGATGCAGACGTTGACGCGCAAGCTGATAAATATCGGCCAGATATTTTTCACCCACCGACTGAAACGCGGTGACGGCTTGCGGATCTTTATCCATAAAGGCTTCTCGTACCTCAGGCCCGACTTCAAAGGCGCGAGGGCCAATTGCCGGGCCAAGCCAGGCAATAATGTTGGCAGGGTTATCGGCGAAACAGGCGACTGTCTCCTCCAGAACCCCTTCGCACAGGCCACGCCATCCTGCGTGCGCGGCCGCGACTTCGGTTCCAGCCTGGTTACAGAAGAGAACCGGCAGGCAATCGGCGGTCATAACGGCACACACTGTCCCGGGAGTATTACTGTAAGAAGCATCGGCACGTTTAGAAACATAGGGTTCACCCGTCAGTTTCAGTACGTCCTTGCCGTGCACCTGTTCGAGCCAGACGGGTTTTGACGGTAAGTTTCCGGCCGCAAACATCCGCTTGCGGTTTTCCTCAACATGTTCAAGAACATCACCGCAATGCGCGCCGAGATTTAATGACTCCCACGCACCCTGGCTTACCCCGCCGACGCGGGTCGAACTACAGGCGGCCACGCCCTCAGGCAGTGGCCACTCCGGGACAATCAGTTTGGTCATAACCAGTCCACCTGGTCCTTATGCTCTTCAAAATCAGCGCGTAATGCTTCGATAAGCTCCACCATATCCTGTGGGATAGGCGCGTGCCATTCCATCTGGATGCCGGTGATCGGATGGTAAAGACGCAGCATTGTTGCGTGCAGTGCCTGGCGGTCAAACTTACGCAGGACGCTGATGAACTCATCAGATGCACCTTTCGGCGGACGCGGACGGCCACCGTAAACCTGGTCACCCACCAGCGGATGAGTGATGTGTGCCATATGGACACGGATCTGGTGCGTACGACCCGTTTCAAGGCGCAGACGCAGGCGCGTATGGATACGGAAATGTTCCATAATGCGGTAGTGCGTTACCGCCGGTTTCCCCATTGGGTGCACCGACATATGCGTACGTTTGGTTGGGTGGCGGCTGATTGGTTCTTCTACCGTGCCGCCCGAGGTCATATGACCAATCGCGACCGCTTCATATTCACGGGTAATTTCACGCAGCTGCAACGATTCCACCAGACGTGTCTGGGCAGGAATAGTTTTCGCCACCACCATCAGCCCCGTGGTGTCTTTATCCAGACGGTGAACGATACCTGCGCGCGGTACGTCAGCAATTGGCGGGTAATAATGGAGGAGCGCGTTTAATACTGTACCATCAGGATTACCGGCACCTGGATGAACAACCAGATCGCGCGGTTTGTTGATAACCAGAATGTCATCATCTTCGTAGACGATCTCCAGCGGGATATCCTGCGGTTCAAAACGCACTTCTTCTTCGATTTCAGCATTGATGGCGACAGCTTCCCCACCTAACACTTTCTCTTTTGGTTTGTCCCAGACTTTGCCGTTTACCATCACGCGCTGGTCAAGGATCCATTCTTTTATGCGTGAACGCGAATAATCAGGGAACAATTCGGCCAAAGCCTGATCTAAGCGTTGACCGAGCTGATTTTCGGAGACTGTTGCGGTGAGTTCTACTCGTTGTGCCATAAACTGCTTCTTCGTTTAACGTTGGGTTTTACGGCTTTGCCGTTTAATATAGTGTGCTATTGTAGCTGGTCTTAATCGGGAGCAGGAACAGAGTTTCTCCCGGACAAACATTTGAGGAAAGTCAAAACGTCATGACGCGCATGAAATATCTGGTGGCAGCGGCCACGTTGAGCCTGGCTTTGGTGGGCTGCTCCGGTTCAAATGAACAGGTCCCTGACAATCCGCCGAATGAAATCTATGCGACTGCACAACAAAAGTTGCAGGACGGTAACTGGAAACAGGCGATAACGCAACTGGAAGCGCTGGATAATCGCTATCCATTTGGTCCGTATTCGCAGCAGGTACAGTTAGATCTCATCTACGCTTACTATAAAAATGCCGATCTGCCGCTGGCTCAGGCGACTATCGATCGCTTCATGCGTCTGAATCCGACTCATCCTAACATCGATTATGTCATGTATATGCGCGGACTGACCAACATGGCTCTGGATGACAGTGCTCTGCAAGGTTTCTTTGGTGTTGATCGTTCCGACCGCGATCCTCAACATGCGCGTGACGCCTTTAACGACTTCTCCAGGCTGGTACGCGGTTATCCAAACAGCCAGTATATTACCGATGCCACTAAGCGTCTGGTATTCCTGAAAGATCGTCTGGCTAAGTATGAATACTCCGTTGCTGAATACTACACCCGCCGTGGCGCATGGGTTGCCGTGGTTAACCGTGTAGAAGGAATGCTGCGCGATTACCCTGATACGCAAGCCACGCGTGACGGCCTGAAGCTGATGGAAAACGCATACCGTCAGATGCAGATGAACGCGCAGGCTGAAAAAGTTGCGAAAATCATCGCCGCAAACAGCAGCAATACCTGACTTTCCGCTTAAAGCAAAACGGCAGCCCAGTGGCTGCCGTTTTTTTATTCGTTTCTGTCATAAGCTGAAGCGGTTTAGCTTCAACACATCCTATCAACTATGGCCTCAATTTCTGAGTTCGACAAGGTAAAAATCGCCTCTTCCTGTCCTGCCTCACAAAAAAGATTCCCTGACAAAAACCGACAAAATAACGTGATCTAAATCACACATTTTGACATTAGGACAGGTATGCTGGAATCACCAAGACGGAAAGACAAGAGGTAAAATTTATGACAATGAACATTACCAGTAAACAAATGGAAATTACTCCGGCAATTCGCCAGCACGTCGCAGACCGTCTCGCCAAACTGGATAAATGGCAAACTCATTTGATTAATCCACATATCATCCTGTCCAAGGAGCCACAGGGTTTCATCGCTGACGCAACTATCAATACTCCAAACGGCCATCTGGTCGCCAGCGCTAAACACGAGGATATGTACACCGCAATTAACGATTTGATCAACAAGCTGGAACGGCAGCTCAATAAAGTGCAACACAAAGGCGAAGCCCGTCGCGCCACAACATCGGTGAAAGACGCCAGCCTCGCGGAAGAAGTTGAAGAAGAGTAATCCTTTAAATTGAGTGTACCGCCAACGCGCCTTCGGGCGCGTTTTTTATTGACAGGGTGAAAACAGTGCAGGTACTTTAACGGTATCAATCACAGGATGACTCAATGAAACTAACGCCGTTTTTCTTCGCATTCTTTTTTACCTTCCCCTGAATGGGAGGCGTTTCGTCGTGTGATAAAGAATGCGAAGACGAACAACAAGGCCTCCCAAACCGGGGGGCCTTTTTTATTGATAACGATAAAATGAGACAGGCAACACTATGACACCGGAAAACCCGTTACTGGATCTGCGAGTAAAAATCAGCGCGCTGGATGAAAAATTACTGGCACTGCTGGCAGAACGCCGCTTACTCGCTGTCGAAGTGGGCAAAGCCAAGCTGGACTCCCACCGCCCCGTGCGTGATATCGACCGTGAGCGTGATCTGCTGGAGCGCCTGATTCAGCTTGGAAAAGCGCACCACCTGGATGCCCACTACATTACCCGTCTGTTCCAGCTTATCATCGAAGATTCCGTTCTGACCCAACAAGCGCTGTTACAGCAGCACCTGAACAAAACCAATCCGCACTCTGCCCGTATCGCGTTTCTGGGCCCGAAAGGTTCGTATTCGCACCTGGCGGCACGTCAGTATGCAGCCCGCCATTTCGAAGAGTTTATTGAAAGTGGATGCGCAAAGTTTGCCGACATTTTCAATCAGGTTGAAACCGGCCAGGCCGATTACGCCGTAGTCCCGATTGAAAATACCAGCTCCGGCGCCATCAATGATGTCTACGACCTGCTGCAACACACCAGCCTGTCGCTGGTTGGCGAGCTGACCATTCCAATTGACCACTGTGTTCTGGTTTCAGGCTCTACTGACCTGAGCAAAATCGACACGGTGTACAGCCATCCGCAGCCGTTCCAGCAATGCAGCCAGTTCCTGAACCGCTATCCGAACTGGAAAATTGAGTACACCGAAAGTACCTCTGCGGCGATGGAAAAAGTCGCGCAGGCAAATTCCCCGACCGTTGCCGCACTGGGCAGCGAAGCGGGTGGCGCGCTGTACGGATTGCAGGTTCTGGAACGTAACCTCGCCAACCAGACGCAAAACATCACGCGCTTTGTGGTACTGGCGCGCAAAGCCATTAATGTGTCCGATCAGGTCCCGGCAAAAACCACGCTGTTGATGGCCACCGGCCAGCAGGCAGGTGCGCTGGTTGAAGCCCTGCTGGTGCTGCGTAATCACAATCTGATCATGACCAAGCTGGAATCGCGTCCGATCCACGGCAATCCGTGGGAAGAGATGTTCTATCTTGATGTTCAGGCCAATCTGGAATCTGCATCCATGCAGAAAGCCCTGCGTGAGCTGGGTGACATCACCCGCTCAATGAAAGTGCTTGGCTGCTATCCGAGTGAAAACGTGGTTCCGGTCGACCCGGCTTAACGTTCGATAAAGCGGCTTTTCTTCATCCCTGCCACACTGACGGGCAGGGTGAAGATGGCCCCGGAAAGCGGATATTGCGCTGTCTCAGCCCCGTCCATATTTTCCCGGGTAGTCGTGATAAACAATGTTTTCATGTCATCACCGCCGAAGCAGACCATCGTAGGGCAACGAACCGGAAGCCGGTATTCCTCAAGCTGTTCACCCTTGGGTGAAAATCTGGCGATGCGCCAGCCATCAAACAGCGCGCTCCAGTAACAGCCTTCCACGTCCATCGCGGCACCGTCAGGTATCCCCTCGCCTTCCTTAAACCGCCGGAAAACATCTCGTTTGCCAGGCTCACCCTGTTCATCCAGCGGTGTGCGATAGATAACGCCGTTCGGCGTGTCAGAGGTAAACATCCACTGCTGGTCATGACTGAATGCCAGGCCGTTATGCCCGTGGATATCGCACTGAAGCACTTTAGGGGTCAGGTCGTTGTCGATACGCATCAGCATTGCGCCGTTATAGTCCCCAGGTCCCCAGAACGTTCCCGCATAGAAGCGCCCGCGATGATCGGTGCCACCATCATTAAACCGCGCCAGCTGCGGGTTTGAGGGATTGTCGCACACCTTGCGCTGAAGCAGCCCGTGCTTATCCGTCAACCAGATGGCAGTTCGCATTGCGACAATAAAACCGCCGCGCTCCCGCAGAGCAAAACACCCCACCTCCTCATGAAATGACAGGACAGTGTGCTCAGCCGTTGGCAGGTGGTAACGATGGATCTCCCCTTCCAGAATATCAGCCCAGTAGAGCGCATTCTCATCTTCGCTCCACGTCGGGCATTCCGGTAAGTGCCCGGTATAGTTCAATAACAGCTGCGGTTCCATCATGTCATTTCCCCAAAAGAAAAAAGCCAGCATAGCTGGCTTTTAGTATATACATCATCACATTACTGGCGACTGTCATTTGCCTGGCGCAACAGGGTGCGGCTTTCGCTCTGGAAGCGCTGCGCATAATCGCCGAACCAGTGTTCAACCTTACGGAAACTGTCGATAAATGCTTGTTTATCGCCATGCTCCAGCAAGGTGATGGCCTCGCCAAAGCGCTGGTAGTAGCGTTTAATCAGCGCCAGGTTGTTCTCTGACGACATAATAATGTCAGCATACAGCTGCGGATCCTGCGCAAACAGACGCCCAACCATGGCCAGCTCAAGGCGATAGATTGGAGAAGAGAGCGCCAGCAACTGCTCAAGCTGCACGTTTTCTTCCGCCAGATGCAGGCCATAAGCAAAGGTTGCAAAGTGGCGCAGCGCCTGGATGAACGCCATGTTCTGATCGTGTTCAACCGCGCTAATGCGGTGCAAACGCGCACCCCATACCTGAATCTGTTCCAGGAACCACTGATAAGCTTCCGGCTGACGGCCATCACAATAGACCACCACCTGCTTTGCAAGGCTACCGCTATCCGGGCCAAACATCGGATGCAGACCCAGTACCGGGCCAGTGTGTGCAGCCAGCATCGCCTGCAACGGACCATTTTTCACCGACGCCAGATCCACCAGAATGCAATCCTCCGGCAGCGAAGGAAGTTTCTCGATAATCTGTTCCGTTACATGAATCGGCACGCTAACGATCACCATGCCCGCATCTTTCATCAGTTCCGGCGCGCGAGCCCAGTCCTCTTTTTCCAGAATGCGCACCTGATAGCCAGAAAGCGTCAGCATTTTTTCAAACAGACGTCCCATCTGGCCCGCACCGCCCACAATCACCACCGGACGCAGCAATGGACAAAGGGTTTTGAAGCCTTTGTCGTTCTCGCTGGAATAGGACTCACGCATCACGCGACGCAGTACATCTTCAATCAGGTCCGGAGAAACCCCCAGCGCCTGCGCCTCTTTACGGCGGGACGCAAGCATAGAAGCTTCACGCTCTGGTACATAGATAGGCAGGCCATATTTACTCTTAACCTCGCCCACCTCGGCGACCAGAGACATACGGCGCGCCAGCAGGTCCAGCAACGCCTTATCCACTTCATCAATTTGATCGCGTAATGCGGTCAATTCAGCAACCATAACTACCCTCTTATGCCAGACGCGTCGCCAGCTGGCCGTTCAAATCTTTGTGGATCTCACGCAGCAGTGCATCTGTGGTTTCCCAGCTGATGCAGGCATCGGTTACGGACACCCCGTGTTTCATTGCGCTACGCGGTTGTTCAGATGACTGATTGCCTTCATGAATGTTGCTTTCAATCATCAGGCCAATAATAGAACGATTGCCATCTTTGATTTGCGCGACAACGGATTCAGCAACCGCAGGCTGACGACGGTAATCTTTGTTCGAGTTACCATGGCTGCAATCTACCATCAGAGCCGGACGCAGTCCCGCCTGTTCCATCTCTTTTTCACACTGGGCGACATCTGCCGGGCTGTAGTTTGGCGCTTTACCACCGCGCAGGATCACATGGCCATCCGGGTTACCCTGCGTTTGCAGCAGGCAAACTTGCCCCGCCTGGTTGATACCCACAAAGCGGTGCGGCATTGCGGCAGCACGCATTGCGTTAATCGCGGTTGCCAGGCTGCCGTCAGTCCCGTTTTTGAAACCAACAGGCATAGACAGACCAGACGCCATTTCGCGGTGGGTTTGCGACTCAGTGGTACGCGCACCGATAGCAGACCAGCTAAACAGGTCACCCAGGTATTGCGGGCTATTCGGATCCAGTGCTTCGGTTGCCAGAGGCAGCCCCATGCTGACCAGCTCAACCAGCAGGCGACGCGCAATCTTCAGGCCTGCTTCCACATCAAACGAGCCATCCATGTGCGGATCGTTAATCAACCCTTTCCAGCCAACAGTGGTACGTGGCTTTTCAAAATAGACGCGCATCACCAGATAGAGGCTATCGCTGACCTCCTCCGCTAATGTTTTAAATCGACGGGCATATTCAATGGCGGTTTCAGGATCGTGAATGGAGCATGGACCACATACCACCAGCAGACGCGGATCGCGCCCGGCGATGATGTCGGAAATGGTCTGGCGCGAGTGCTCAATTTGCTCCTCTTGCGCAATGCTCAGCGGGAATTCCGCTTTCAGTTGATCCGGGGTAATTAAAATCTGTTCGTCAGTGATATGTACGTTGTTCAGCGCGTCTTTTTGCATGATTGCGATCCTGTAAAGCTCGTTTGCGATAGTTGTTTTCCTCTAAGAGGTGAGACAACGATACCACAACAAGTAAAGATTTCAATCCAAAATACGTACACATTACTTTACAGAAGCCGTTTTATTGCAAAAATCAGCCGATAAAAACGTAAACTTAAAATTACATCCCACTTATCTTCCGCCAGGCTATGCTGAAGAAAAAAGGAGAATGTCTATGCGTTCAATCGCGTTAGCGCTACTGGCCCTGTCTTTATCAGGCTGCCAGATCAATCCCTACACCTTCCAGCCCGACTGGACAAGCCCTGACTGGTTTGGTGCGGGAAAAGAGGACGCCATGAACGGCGTGCCGGTTAAAGATAATCAGACGCTGGCCGATAATTTTAACGATCCGAAAGTTGATCGTAGTGAATATCTCCGCGGTTATGCGGATGGTCAGAAGAAAGTTTGTGAAGAAGGATTTATTCACGCATGGGGTTTAGCAGGAAAATCATTTCCAGCCAGTTGCGATACCGTAGAAAATGCAGCAAAACTTCACGATGCCTGGCAACAAGGGATGGATGAAAGCATGAAGGCCAGCAGGCTTAATTGATTTTTATCTTTTACCACCGGAATAAATGTAACTGTGAGATTTAACCTAAGTCAACGTAGTTGCATTTCTGACATAATGACGGCTTTGACAAACAATGGTATTCTGCCGACAACTCTTAAGGACATCTATTTCCAGAGCGGTATGGCGGTTTCTGGTGAGAATTTCATTCTTGATCTCTTTGTACCGACTGACTCTGGCATTGATGCTGTCTCTTACTGCGGGTGCAACGGTTGCCGGAACGCAAACAGAAACCGATAAATCGGTGCGTTCAATTGTTTCGGGTATTGTGAGTTATACCCGATGGCCAGCGCTTTCCGGCCAGCCGAAACTCTGTATTTACGCCACATCGCGCTACGCGCAGGCACTCAGCCGCGAAGATGGGCATAGTGAGTTACCCTACACTCCTGCTATCGTGCGTAACGATCAGGAAGCACTGGCTGCCATGTGCGACGCTATATATTTCGGGAACGAATCCCCTGCCCAACAACTTGATTTAATAAGTCAGTATCAGGGCCGAGCGTTGCTATTAATCTCAGAACAGAATCCGGAATGTGTTATTGGAAGCGCATTTTGTCTCATTTTAGAAGACGACCGGGTTAGGTTTTCCGTAAATCTGGATGCACTGTCTCGTAGTGGTGTAAGAGTCAGTCCGGATGTATTAATGCTTGCACGGAATTCGAAGCATGAATAAGGATTTCACTTCACCTCCACGCCCTACGTTTAAAAGAACGTTGAGGCGTATCAGCATGATAAGCGTCATAATAACAATGACGTTTATATGGCTGTTGCTTTGTTTTGCCTCCGTGGTGACGTTAAAACAATATGCGCAAAAAAATCTCGAATTAACCGGCGCAACCATGAGCCACAGCCTTGAAGCCTCGCTGGTTTTCAACGACTCCCTGGCCGCGAATGAAACGCTCGCCACCCTGGGCAAACAGGGACAATTTGCGGAAGCAGAAGTCCTCAATATCCATGAAAAACGTTTTGCCTGGTGGTCATGGACCCCTGAAGATAATACCGATACGCTGGGTGCGCTGGTCAGTCGCTGGTTGTTCCCGACCCCCGTTGCGCAGCCGATTATGCATAATGGCAATAAGATTGGTGAGATTCGCCTTACAGCACGCGACAGCCTTATCAGCCACTTTATCTGGATGTCGTTTGCTGTTCTCACCGGCTGCATTCTTTTCGCCTCTCTGGTGGCATTAACCATTACCCGCTCCCTGCACCAGGGCATGGTCACGGCGATGCAAAACATTACCGATGTCGTCCATGACGTGCGCACCAACCGAAATTTCTCACGCCGGGTCAAAGAAGGCAGGATCGAGGAGTTCCACCGTTTTGGCGAGGACTTCAACAGCCTGCTGGACGAGATGGAAGAGTGGCAACTGAAGCTCCAGGCCAAGAATGCACAGTTACTGCGTACCGCGATGCACGACCCGTTAACCGGCCTGGCTAACCGCGCTGCATTTCGCAACAGTATTGCGGCGTTAATGAATGACTCTTCCGCAAAAATGAACTCTGCCCTGCTTTTCCTGGATGGCGATAACTTTAAATTTATCAATGATACATGGGGACATGCCGCAGGCGACTGCGTGCTTATTGAGGTCGCCAGCAGAATGGTGGAGTTCGGCGAAAACCGCCATCAGTCGTACCGTCTTGGCGGTGATGAGTTTGCCATAATCCTGTATGGCGTACATTCAGAACCCGATGTCCAGCATATTTGTGCTGCGCTGTCGCAGCAGTTTATCCGCCCGTTCGATCTGCATAACGGGCACACAGCATCGATGTCACTCAGCATTGGCTTTGCTCTGGCGTGGGAAAATGATTCGGTGGAAGCATTACTGGAGCAAGCCGACCGCAATATGTACCTGGTTAAAAACCAGCGTTCAAAAACAATATCCTAGAAAGGAATACGATATGTTAAAGCGATACCTCGCGCCGGTCCTACTGGCATCAATAGTTCTGACTGGTTGTCAGACCCCGCCACAAGGAAAATTCACCGCAGAGCAAATCGCCGCCATGAAGTCATACGGCTTTAACGAACTTAATGGCGACTGGTCACTGGGACTTTCTGACACCATTCTGTTCGGCAAAAATGAAGCGCAGCTGCGTCCTGAGAGCGAAAAACAGATCCAGACCATGGCAACACGTCTGGCGGCGACCGGCTTAACTCATGCGCGCATGGACGGGCACACCGACAACTACGGCGAAGATAGCTATAACGAAGCGCTATCGTTAAAACGTGCCAATGTCGTTGCCGACACCTGGGCAAAAGGCGCCAGCATCCCACGCAGCAACCTCACTACTCAGGGATTAGGTAAAAAATACCCGGTAGCCAGCAACAGCACATCGAAAGGGCGTGCTGAAAACCGCCGCGTTGCAGTGGTCATCAGCACGCCATAGACGTTATTTAACGGATGATTCGGCGAGCGACACATTTATGGCCGCTCGCCAGCGCAGCCAGTCAAACAAAACAAACAGCACCAGACTGCCTCCCATCACCGGAAGCGCTAACCCCAGTAGCACACTCAAAACCACAGTGACTAACCTTCCCGGAAGCGATAACGCCAGCCAGCTCTGACAGAGTGTCTGAACCGGGTTTGCGTTCGACCGCGCAGGACGACGCATCCACCACAGGCGATATCCCCAAAGGATCATCACGCAGAGCGCCAGGCCAAAAGCGATAAGCAAAAGCTGGTTTGCCAGACCAAACAAAATCCCCATGTGGAAATCCACACCCCAGCGCGTCAGTTTGGCCATCAGCGGGAAATCGTCGAACCGGGTTCTGTCCAGGACCTGCATAGTGTGGGGATCAACCGACACGCTATCTACCTGTGTCGGCCAGCTACGATCGATTTCCGTTACCGTCCAGGCCTGGCTGGCTGCTTTGGCCGGGCGGATCTCCAGTTTGCTGGCGTCGATTCCTGCCTTTCTGGCGACATGTAACACACCGTCAAACTGCGTCAGATCCATGTCCATCTCAGGCATCACCATTCCGCCATGATGACCGTGATGTTCAGCGTGCTCATCCATTTGCTGAGGCGCGCCAGAAAGCTGAGTGTTAACCTGCGGTGTGAGCCAGTTCATTTCAGCGCGCAGTTTATCGACATTTCCTCCCGCCCATTGTGACCAGGTCAGCCCGGTTGCCGAGAACAGCAACATCCCGCCCAGCAAGATCCAGCCGAGCGTGACATGCAGGCGCCGACGGTTCTGGAAACGATTATTGATGCGGCGTTTTGGCCGGGTATAAAACCACAGCGCGATCCCCCCCAGTGCGGCAACCCACATCCATGAAGCAGCCAGCTCGCTGTAAAGCCGCCCGGTATCACCCAGCATCAGCGAGGTATGCAGATAATCAATAGTCTGACGAAGCGGCAGAATTCCGCTGGTGCCGTATACCGTCAGATCGCCACGCACTTCAAGGCTTACAGGATCGATAAAAATCGCCCGATTCTCTGATGGCCCAAGCGAAGGGTCGGCGAACATCACACGCGTCGTTTCACCTTCAGTCAGGCCAGGGCGAACGGCATGTAGCCTCAGTTCCGGGCCTACGGTTTTTTCTGCCACGGCAATTTGTTCTGCCAGCGGCTGCGGTTCCCCTACCGTATCCGTATGAAGCGCGTGCCGGTATAACGCATTTTCCAGCTGCGGCGTTGCCACATACAGCGTACCGGTGAGGGCAGCGAAGAAGATAAACGGGCCGACAAACAGCCCAATATAGAAATGGAGTCGACGCAGCAGGTTTCCCCATGCCGCGCGCGGAGTGCAGGTGGTCATACTTTTCCTTTTTAAGGCAAAAAGTTATCGAATTTTTTTAAAGGGAAAAAGCAGACCAGCGCGGCGGCGCACGGGTATCAGGATAAAGCCAGGGGAAAAAGTGCCAGTGGCTGACCGCCTGACGAGGCGGCTTCACCCGCAGTCTTTGCAGTACCACGCTGAGCAGGACGATCAGCGCCAGCATCATGCCCGGAACATGGGCTAACAGTACGCAGTAACCGCACGCTTCAGCATGATCGACAGGCATGGAGTGCTGCATATCACCATGATGTTCATCCATCGACATCATGCTCATGTCATGATGCATTCCCGGCATCGCATTCATGGGATCTTTTTGCAGCGAGACAGAGATAAGCGGCGCCACCACGATCAGCAGGATCGCAAACAGCGCGATCAATGCCGCTGCGCGTTTCCAGTTATGCTGATACAGTACGTTATCCACTTACCCTCCACGGAAGAGGCAAGCATTGTAAATGATTTATGACGAAAGGGTTAACGCGAGAGATGCGATGAGATAAAAAAAGGGCCAGCCTTTCGGCCAGCCCTTTTTAACAGGATGTCGCTTAAGCGAATCTTAGTTCAGACGCTCTTTAATACGAGCTGACTTACCAGTACGCTCACGCAGGTAGTACAGTTTAGCTTTACGTACAGCACCACGACGTTTAACAGCAATGCTGTCAACTACCGGAGAGTGAGTCTGGAAGACACGCTCAACGCCTTCGCCGTTGGAAATTTTACGAACAGTGAATGCAGAGTGCAGACCGCGGTTACGAATAGCGATAACCACGCCCTCGAATGCCTGCAGACGTTTTTTGGAACCTTCAACAACCCATACTTTCACTTCCACGGTATCACCCGGACGGAAGGAAGGTACGTCCTGCTTCATCTGCTCTTGTTCAAGTTGCTTAATAATGTTGCTCATAATTTAATCTCTTATCCTGGGTAAACTGATATTTGGGGGCCTCAGGCCATCCCATCATGTTCATGCTGCTGGTGCGCGTGTTCAGTTTTGAACTCGGCCAGCAACTTTGCTTGCTCTTCAGTCAGAGCCAGGTTTTCCAGAAGTTCAGGTCTTCTAAGCCAGGTTCGGCCCAGCGACTGCTTCAGACGCCAGCGACGTATCTCGGCATGGTTTCCGGACAGTAATACTGCCGGTACTTCCATCCCTTCTAACACTTCAGGACGAGTATAGTGTGGGCAGTCAAGCAATCCATCCGCAAAGGAATCTTCCGTTGCTGATGCTTCATGGCCCAGTACGCCCGGAATGAACCGGGAAACTGAGTCAATCAGCGTCATTGCTGGTAACTCACCACCGCTGAGTACGTAATCGCCGATAGACCATTCTTCGTCAATCTCGGTTTGAATTACGCGCTCATCTATCCCTTCGTAGCGACCGCACACCAGAATCAGCTTTTGATTCGTTGCCAGTTCGCTCACGCCCGCTTGATCAAGCTTGCGTCCCTGAGGTGACAGATAAATCACCTTTGCGCCTTCACCTGCCGCGGCTCTTGCTGCTGAGATGGCATCCCGTAAAGGTTGCACCATCATTAGCATCCCCGGTCCGCCGCCGTAAGGACGATCGTCCACGGTACGGTGCCGGTCATGAGTGAAATCACGTGGACTCCAGCTCTCGATGCTCAGCAGGCCATTTTTTACTGCCCGGCCAGTTACCCCATAGTCGGTAATCGCGCGGAACATTTCAGGAAACAGGCTAATTATGCCAATCCACATAGCGCCGTCTTTTACCGTTTTCAGGAGAATTTAAAAACCAGGATCCCAATCTACTTCAATGGTATGAGTAGCGAGATCGACTTTCTTGATAACCTGCCCATCGAGGAACGGAACCAACCGCTCCTTGATGCCAAACGCATCTTTCAGGTTTGCCTTGATGACGAGAACGTCATTTGATCCGGTTTCCATCATATCAATGACTTTACCAAGACCATAACCTTCAGTGGTCACTACCTGGCAACCAATAAGGTCTTTCCAGTAGTAGCCATCATCCAGCTTCGGCAACTGCGACGAATCAACGACAATTTCACAATTAGTCAGCAGATTCGCGGCATCGCGATCGTCAACGCCTTTCAGCTTGATAACGATGTCCTGATTGTGGTGACGCCAGCTTTCCAGCTCGACCTCTTCCCACTTACCGCCTTTCTGGATAAACCAGGGCTGGTAATCAAAAATGCTTTCGGCGTCTTCGGTGGAGGAAAACACTCTGAGCCAACCACGGATACCGTAAGTAGAACCCATTTTCCCCAATACGATCGGTTCAACAGGTACTGGTGCGGCGTGTTGCTTGCTCATCATGACCACCGTGACAGATTAAGCTGCTTTGTTTGCTGCTTTGATCAGCGTAGCAACGCGATCGGAAACAGTAGCGCCCTGGCCAACCCAGTGAGCGATACGATCCAGATCCAGACGAGTTTCTTCTTCTGCGCCAGCGGCCAGTGGGTTGAAGAAACCAACGCGCTCGATGAAGCGACCGTTGCGTGCATTACGGCTGTCAGTAACAACAACCTGGTAGAACGGACGCTTTTTAGCGCCGTGACGTGCTAAACGAATAGTTACCATAACATCCTCTTGTGTGAATAAAACAACCGGGCCCCATCGAGGAACGGAGCCCGGGTGTCATATTAAAAGCCCGAAAATTTTACTGATTTCTGCGGAAAATGCAATCAGCATCTTGATACTGAGCATTAAACACGATTTATCTGCCAGGGAATCCTGGCGGCATCATCCCTTTCATTCCGCGCATCATCTTCGCCATACCGCCTTTCTTCATTTTCTTCATCATGCGCTGCATGTCGTCGAACTGTTTCAGAAGACGGTTAACGTCCTGTACCTGCATCCCACAACCGGCTGCGATACGGCGTTTACGGGAACCTTTGATGATGTCCGGGTTAGCGCGCTCTTTGAGGGTCATCGAGTTGATGATGGCCTCCATACGCACCAGCACTTTGTCATCCATCTGCGCTTTAACGTTGTCAGGGATCTGGCCCATGCCCGGCAGTTTGCCCATCAGGCTCGCCATACCGCCCATGTTTTTCATCTGACGCAGCTGTTCCAGGAAGTCGGTCAGATCGAAACCGTCGCCTTTTTTCAGCTTGCTGGCCAGCTTCTCGGCCTGCGCGCGGTCAACTTTGCTCTCGATATCTTCGATAAGCGACAGCACATCGCCCATGCCGAGAATACGAGAAGCAATACGGTCCGGGTGGAACGGCTCCAGGGCTTCAGTTTTCTCACCAACGCCGAGGAACTTAATTGGCTTACCGGTGATATGGCGAATAGAAAGCGCCGCACCACCACGCGCATCACCGTCCACTTTGGTCAGCACCACGCCGGTTAACGGCAGTGCTTCGTTAAAGGCTTTTGCGGTATTCGCCGCATCCTGGCCGGTCATGGCATCGACAACAAACAGGGTTTCTACCGGGTTGATAGAAGCATGAACCTGCTTGATTTCGTCCATCATCGCTTCGTCAACGTGCAGACGACCGGCGGTATCCACCAGCAGCACGTCGTAGAATTTCAGCTTCGCTTCTTTCAGCGCAGCGTTAACGATGTCGACAGGTTTCTGAGCAACGTCAGACGGGAAGAAATCCACGCCAACCTGCTCTGCCAGGGTTTCCAGCTGTTTGATCGCCGCCGGGCGATAGACGTCCGCAGAAACCACCAGCACTTTTTTCTTGTGCTTCTCGCGCAGGAATTTACCCAGCTTACCCACGCTTGTGGTTTTACCCGCACCTTGCAGGCCGGCCATCAGCACCACTGCCGGTGGCTGAGCCGCCAGGTTAAGCACCTGGTTCTCTTCGCCCATCGCCGAAACCAGTTCGGTACGAACGATTTTGACGAACTCCTGACCCGGGGTCAGGCTCTTGTTAACTTCGTGGCCAACCGCTTTTTCTTTAACGCGGTTGATGAAATCACGCACGACAGGTAACGCAACGTCTGCTTCGAGCAGCGCCATACGCACTTCGCGCAGCGTTTCCTTAATATTTTCTTCGGTGAGGCGTCCACGGCCGCTGATGTTGCGCAGCGTGCGCGACAAACGATCGGTTAAATTATCAAACATTGTCTCTCGCCTGAGGTAGAAACGTTGGGTCGCATTAGCGACACATACACAGAATTTTGCCGGAGTATAACATGAAGGCGGCTTTGTTGTTATGCAACGGTTGGAGCACGCGTCACGTAACGTTATACTGCTTCTCTTTCTTATTAAGACGACTGTCGACGCCTATATGCCTGTTTTCGCACTGATCGCCCTTGTTGCCTACTCTGTCAGCCTCGCGCTGATCATTCCTGGCCTGCTGCAAAAAAACAGCGGCTGGCGGCGTATGGCTATTCTTTCGGCGGTCATCGCACTGATAAGCCACGCTTTTGCGCTGGAATCGCGCATTATTCCCGGTGACGGCAGCGTGCAAAACCTGAGCGTGCTTAACGTCGGCTCGCTGGTCAGCCTGATGATCTGTACGGTGATGACCATCGTGGCATCCAAAAACCGTGGCTGGCTGCTGCTGCCGATTGTCTATGCCTTTGCGTTGATCAATCTGGCGTTAGCCACCTTTATGCCGAACGAGTTCATTACCCATCTGGAAGCCACGCCGGGAATGCTGGTGCATATTGGCTTGTCGCTGTTCGCGTATGCCACGCTGATTATTGCCGCGCTGTACGCGATGCAGCTGGCCTGGATTGACTATCAGCTGAAAAACAAAAAGCTGGCCTTTAACCACGAAATGCCGCCGCTGATGGTCATCGAACGTAAAATGTTCCACATCACTCAGGTCGGGGTTGTGCTGTTGACGCTGACGCTCTGTACTGGCCTGTTTTATATGAAAAACCTGTTCAGCGTGGAGAATATCGATAAAGCCGTCCTCTCCATCATTGCGTGGTTTGTCTATATTGTCCTGTTATGGGGCCATTATCATGAAGGCTGGCGCGGTCGCCGCGTGGTCTGGTTCAACGTTGCGGGTGCTGGCATTCTCACTCTTGCCTATTTCGGTAGCCGCTTCATACAGCAATTTGCTGGCTAAGTAACAAAGGAGTTCCCCCTGGAACACATCTCTACCACCACGCTGATCGTCACGCTGATCATCATGGTGGTCATATCTGCCTATTTCTCGGGCTCGGAAACCGGCATGATGACGCTGAACCGCTATCGGCTGCGTCACCGCGCTAAACAAGGTAACCGCGCCGCACGTCGTGTAGAAAAGCTGCTGCGTAAGCCGGACCGCCTGATTAGCCTGGTCCTCATTGGTAACAACCTGGTCAATATCCTCGCCTCGGCACTGGGGACTATCGTCGGGATGCGCCTGTACGGTAACGCCGGCGTTGCCATTGCCACCGGTGTGCTGACGTTTGTGGTACTGGTGTTTGCCGAAGTGCTGCCAAAAACCATCGCCGCGCTTTACCCGGAGAAAGTCGCCTACCCGAGCAGCTTCCTGCTGGCCCCGTTACTGATCCTGATGATGCCGCTGGTCTGGTTGCTGAATATGGTGACGCGCATTCTGATGCGCATGGTCGGCATCAAAGCTGACGTCACCATTAGCAGCGCGCTCAGCAAAGATGAGCTGCGCACCATCGTGAACGAATCCCGCTCGCAAATTTCCCGCCGCAACCAGGACATGCTGCTGTCGGTACTGGACCTGGAAAAAGTCAGCGTTGACGACATCATGGTGCCGCGCAACGAAATCGTTGGTATCGATATTAACGACGACTGGAAAGCGATCGTACGCCAGCTCACGCACTCGCCGCACGGGCGTATCGTGCTGTACCGCGATTCGCTGGACGATGCCATCAGTATGTTGCGTGTACGCGAAGCTTACCGCCTGATGACCGAGAAAAAAGAGTTCACCAAAGAGATACTGCTGCGCGCTGCAGACGAGATTTACTACGTGCCGGAAGGCACGCCGCTCAGCACTCAGCTGGTTAAATTCCAGCGTAATAAGAAGAAAGTCGGGCTGGTTGTTGATGAATATGGCGATATTCAGGGGCTGGTGACGGTAGAGGATATTCTCGAAGAGATTGTCGGGGACTTTACCACCTCAATGTCGCCATCGCTGGCGGAGGAAGTGACCCCGCAGAACGATGGCTCAGTGTTGATTGATGGCAGTGCCAACATCCGTGAGCTGAATAAAGCCTTTAACTGGCACCTGCCAGAAGACGAAGCCCGCACCATGAACGGAATGATTCTGGAAGCACTGGAAGAGATCCCGGCGGCAGGCACGCGGGTACGCATTGAGCAATACGATATTGATATCCTGGACGTGCAGGACAATATGATTAAGCAGGTAAAAGTCCTGCCGGTTAAACCGATTCGGGAAAGTATTTCTGAGTAAAATGTAGGCCGGGTAAGGCGAACGCCGCCACCCGGCACTATCGATGGCAAATTACGCTTTCGCTTTCGCCACGGTCACCATAGCGGCACGAATGGTACGGCCGTTCAGGGTGTAACCTTTCTGCATCACGCCCAGCACTTTACCGGCTTCAACGTCTTCAGATTCCACCATGGCAATCGCCTGGTGAACGTTTGGATCCAGCGGCACGTTGGTATCGGCAATCACTTCAACACCGAACTTACGTACCACATCCAGCATGGATTTCAGCGTCAGCTCGATACCTTCAATCATGGCAGCGTTGTCCGGGTTAGCTTTATCAGCCACTTCCAGCGCGCGATCCAGGCTATCGATAACCGGCAGCAGTTCGTTGATAAACTTCTCCAGCGCAAACTTATGCGCCTTTTCCACGTCCAGCTCGGTACGACGACGCAGGTTTTCCATTTCCGCTTTGATGCGTAACACGCCATCGCGCTCGCGATTCTGTGCTTCTACAACCTGGGCTTCCAGATTCGCAATTTTTTCATCGCGCGGGTCCACCTGCTCAGCAGAAGCTTCTGACTCTACGGCCTCAACTTCATCATGCTGTTCCGTGATAATTTCTTCCGGGGCTTGCCCCTCAGGCGTTTTCTGTTCTTTACTACTCATGAATTTCTCCGCGTTTTTCTGCATTCATCTCGCTAACTTCGCTTATTATGGGGATCAGTTTCCGGGATTCAAGGGAACAAGACAGATTGTCATCATTCATTAGGCACAAGGACCTCCAGAAAATGAATAATCATTTCAAGTGTATTGGGATCGTCGGGCATCCGCGTCACCCTACCGCGTTGACGACACATGAAATGTTGTATCGCTGGCTGTGCGCCAAAGGCTATGACGTGATGGTCGAACAGCAAATTGCGCAGGAGCTGCAGCTCAAGAGCGTCAGAACCGGTACGCTGGCGGAAATTGGCCAGCAGGCGGATCTCGCCGTCGTGGTCGGCGGTGACGGCAACATGCTGGGCGCGGCCCGTACTCTGGCACGCTACGATATCAAAGTAATCGGCATTAACCGTGGCAACCTCGGTTTTCTGACCGATCTCGACCCGGACAACGCCCAGCAACAGCTTGCCGACGTGCTGGAAGGCCACTATATCAGTGAGAAACGTTTTCTGCTCGAGGCGCAGGTGTGCCAGCAGGACTGTCAGAAACGCATCAGCACCGCCATTAACGAAGTGGTTCTCCACCCCGGCAAGGTGGCACATATGATTGAATTCGAAGTGTATATCGACGAGATCTTTGCGTTCTCGCAGCGTTCGGACGGGCTGATTATCTCAACGCCAACGGGTTCTACCGCCTACTCGCTTTCTGCGGGCGGCCCCATTTTAACGCCGTCGCTGGATGCCATCACGCTGGTGCCCATGTTCCCGCATACGCTCTCTGCCCGCCCGCTGGTCATCAACGGCAGCAGCACCATTCGCCTGCGTTTTTCTCACCGCCGCAACGACCTGGAGATCAGCTGTGACAGCCAAATCGCGCTGCCGATTCAGGAAGGTGAAGACGTGTTAATCCGCCGCTGCGATTACCACCTGAATCTGATCCACCCGAAAGATTACAGCTATTTCAATACATTAAGCTCTAAGCTCGGCTGGTCAAAAAAATTGTTCTGATTTTGCATCCAGCACTTTACTGTATATAAAACCAGTTTATACTGTATGAAAACACAGTTATGGTTTTTCATACAGGAAAACAATTATGCTGGCACAACTGACCATCAGCAACTTCGCCATTGTTCGTGAACTTGAAATCGACTTCCACAGTGGCATGACGGCTATTACCGGGGAAACCGGTGCAGGTAAATCCATTGCCATTGATGCTCTCGGCTTGTGCCTGGGCGGGCGTGCAGAAGGCGACATGGTGCGCACTGGCGCAAACCGCGCCGACCTCTGCGCCCGCTTTTCACTGAAAGATACCCCCGCCGCGCTGCGCTGGCTGGAAGAGAACCAGCTTGAAGATGGACGTGAGTGTTTACTTCGCCGCGTGATCAGCAGTGATGGCCGCTCTCGTGGCTTTATCAATGGCACGGCCGTACCGCTTTCCCAGCTTCGCGAGCTTGGCCAGTTACTGATTCAAATCCACGGCCAACACGCTCACCAACAGCTTGTTAAGCCCGAGCAGCAAAAAGCCCTGCTCGATGGCTACGCAGGTGAGTATGCACTTACTCAACTGATGGCAGAACACTACCGCCAGTGGCATCAGAGCTGCCGTGAGCTTGCCCAGCACCAGCAGCTGAGCCAGGAGCGCGCCGCGCGTGCTGAGCTGCTGGAATATCAGCTTAAAGAGCTGAACGAATTTAACCCGCTGCCAGGGGAATTCGAGCAAATCGACGAAGAGTACAAGCGTCTGGCCAACAGCGGCCATTTGCTCTCAACCAGCCAAAACGCCCTGAACCTGCTTGCGGACGGTGAAGACGTTAACCTGCAAAGCCAGCTGTATAACGTACGCCAGTTAGTCACCGAGCTGGCTGGCATGGACAGCAAACTCTCTGGCGTGCTGGATATGCTGGAAGAGGCAGCCATCCAGATTTCTGAGGCGGGCGATGAACTGCGCCACAATTGTGAGCGCCTGGATCTCGACCCTAATCGTTTGTTCGAGTTAGAGCAACGCATCTCTCGCCAGATTTCACTGGCGCGTAAGCATCACGTGTCACCGGAAGAGCTGCCAACCTTTTATCAGAGCCTGCTGGATGAACAGCAGCAGCTTGACGACCAGGCCGACTCGCAGGAAACCTTGACGCTGGCGGTGAATCTGCACCACCAACAGGCACTGGCGACGGCAAAACAGCTGCACGACATCCGTCAGCACTATGCGCAGGAATTAAGCCAGCACATCACCGAGAGTATGCACACGCTGGCAATGCCGCACGGTGTGTTCACGATCGATGTTCGCTTTGAAGAAAACTACCTGACAGCGGAAGGCGCAGACCGCATCGAATTCCGCGTGACCACAAACCCAGGTCAGCCGTTACAGGCCATTTCTAAAGTGGCGTCTGGTGGTGAGCTGTCTCGTATCGCCCTCTCCATCCAGGTGATTACGGCACGTAAAATGGAAACCCCGGCGCTCATTTTCGATGAAGTGGATGTGGGGATCAGCGGCCCAACGGCGGCCGTGGTAGGCAAACTTCTGCGTCAGTTGGGCGAATCCACCCAGGTAATGTGTGTCACCCACCTGCCGCAGGTGGCAGGCTGTGGTCATCACCACTTTATCGTCAGCAAAGAAACTGATGGCGAAATGACCGAAACGCACATGACGCCTTTAGATAAGCGCTCGCGTTTACAGGAGCTGGCGCGCCTGCTGGGGGGAAGTGAAGTGACGCGCAACACCCTCGCGAACGCGAAAGAACTGCTGGCTGCCTAAACTTTTTCGGGATCTCAGAGTCATAGAGAACAACAAAAACGCCGCCAGACCGGTTTCAAAGTGGGGCAAGGTCTATTATCATCGGCATATTACATATGAGCCGCGTACTGCTCGGGCCCGAAAAGGAATCAAATCACTATGCGCTGTAAAACGCTGACCGCTGCCGCAGCGGTTCTTCTGATGTTGACCGCAGGCTGTTCCACTCTGGAGAAAGTGGTTTACCGTCCTGACATCAACCAGGGGAACTACCTTACCCCTAACGATGTGTCCAAAATCCGTGTGGGGATGACACAACAGCAGGTCGCTTATGCACTGGGAACCCCGATGATGTCCGATCCATTCGGCACAAACACCTGGTTCTATGTATTCCGTCAGCAGCCTGGTCATGAAGATGTGACCCAGCAGACCCTGACGCTGACCTTCAACAGCAGCGGCGTGTTGACTAACATCGACAACAAACCTGCTCTGACCAAGTAATCTGGCGTCAGAAATGCAAAAAGGTGCTCAATGAGCACCTTTTTTGTACCTGAATTCTCGCTCAGGACGCGTAGCCCCGGTAAGCGCAGCGCCACCGGGGGGAACTACTTACCCGATTTCTCCGCACGCTGGCGACGAAGCTCTTTCGGGTCGGCAATCAGCGGTCGATAAATCTCGACCCTGTCGCCCTCTTTCAGCACATCCCCCAGTTTTACCGGGCGGCTGTAGATACCGACTTTGTTTTTTGCCAGATCGATATCACTGCGAAGCTCAAGCAAACCCGAGGCACGAATGGCGTCCTCAACCGTTGCATTCTCTTCCAGCGTAACGCGTTGCAGATACTGTTTTTCCGGCAGCGCGTACACCACTTCTACAGCAATCTTATGCGACACTGTAGACCTCTTTGGCGCGAGAGGTGAACGCCTGAACCATGTTTGAGGCCAGCTCTTTGAAGATACGGCCAAACGCCAGCTCTATCAGCTTATTGGTAAATTCAAAATCGAGATGGAATTCAATGCGGCAGGCGTCAGCGCTCAGTGGCGTGAACTTCCAGCCCCCCATCAGGGTTTTAAACGGGCCATCGACCAGATGCATTAAAATACTCTGATTATCGGTCAGCGTATTACGGGTCGTGAACGTCTTACTGATCCCCGCTTTCGAGACATCCACGGCCGCTGTCATCTGCGTCGGGCCAGATTCCAGTACCCGGCTACCGGTACATCCCGGAATAAACTGCGGATAAGACTGAACATCGTTCACTAACTGATACATTTGTTCCACGCTGAAGGGGACAAGCGCAGTACGGCTAATCTGAGGCATAGCATTTTCCATGGTCACACAACGGACAAATAATAACATTTATCACCTGTTAAAAAAACGCTAAGCCTCATCTCGTGCTAATATAGCGCGTTAGACCTCACAGGACGCAATGAGGTGACTTTTTGAAATCAGATTACCGACGGCTTTACGACACCTATGACGAAGAAAAAAGCACATAAACCAGGTTCGGCGACCATTGCGCTTAACAAGCGTGCTCGCCATGAGTATTTCATCGAAGAAGAATTCGAAGCAGGCCTTGCGTTGCAGGGCTGGGAAGTAAAATCACTGCGCGCTGGCAAAGCCAATATTGGTGATAGCTATGTGATCTTCAAAGACGGCGAAGCCTTTTTGTTTGGCGCAAACTTTACGCCGCTGACGGTCGCCTCTTCGCACTACGTGTGCGATCCAACCCGCACCCGTAAGCTGCTACTGAACAAGCGTGAGCTGGATTCCCTTTTCGGGCGTATCAATCGCGAAGGTTATACCGTGCTGGCCCTGTCTCTGTACTGGAAGAACGCATGGTGCAAAGTGAAAATCGGCGTCGCGAAAGGTAAGAAGCAGCACGACAAACGTAACGATGCTAAAGATCGTGAATGGCAGGTCGATAAAGCGCGTATCATGAAGCACGCAGGCCGTTAATTTCAGGATACTTATTGAGCGATTCAATAAGTTAGCGTTCCGGGCTGGTATCCAGGAAGTGAAATCTGGTATACTCAGTTCAACACTATTGGGGCTGATTCTGGATTCGACGGGATTTGCGAAACCCAAGGTGCATGCCGAGGGGCGGTTTGCCTCGTAAAAAGCCGCAAAAAAATAGTCGCAAACGACGAAAACTACGCTTTAGCAGCTTAATAACCTGCTAAGAGCCCTCTCTCCCTAGCTTCCGCTCTTAAGACGGGGATCAAGAGAGGTCAAACCCAAAAGAGATCGCGCGGATGCCCTGCCTGGGGTTGAAGTGCTAAAACTAATCAGGCTAGTTCGTTAGTGGCGTGTCTGTCCGCAGCTGGCGTGCGAATGTAAAGACAAACTAAGCATGTAGTACCGAGGATGTAGAAATTTCGGACGCGGGTTCAACTCCCGCCAGCTCCACCAAATATTGATGCACTGAAGTTCAGTAAAGTCTACTAAGCCCGCACAGCACAAGCTCTGCGGGCTTTTTTACGTCTATTGTAGTCTGGTGAGAATTGCTGAGAACTACGAGTTATGGCACCCTGAATGGGACCCACTAAGAAGGGTCCAAAAATCGAGGGTCCCAAACATGGCAAAAATCGCTAAGAAGCTCACTGACACTGAAATCAAAAGCACCAAACCTGCCGAGAAAGAGGTTAACCTTTTTGACGGCGATGGTTTGCTCTTGCGAATCGCTCCCCTGTCGAAGGGAGGGAAGAAAAATTGGTATTTCAGATATGCAGTGCCTGTGACCAAAAAGCGAACTAAGGTGAGCTTAGGAACCTATCCTCACCTTACACTTGCGAAGGCACGAGCTTTACGTGATGAATACTTGTCGTTGCTTGCAAATGGTATAGACCCACAAGTTCATAACACCCAGAAAGCCAATGCCCTAAAAGATGCAACGGAACATACATTTCAAGCAGTAGCCAAGAAGTGGCTTGATGAGAAAGTCAAAACGTCAGGCATCTCCCAGGATCATGCTAACGACATCTGGCGAAGCCTAGAAAGAAATATCTTTCCAACGTTGGGTGATACCCCCATTAAGGAGATTCGCCCTAAAATGCTTAAACAGCATCTAGACCCCATAGAAAAACGAGGTGTCCTTGAAACACTTCGCCGCATCATATCCCGCCTGAATGAAATTTTCCGCTATGCAGCAACAGAAGAACTCATAGAATTCAATCCGGCTGACAATCTTGCCCAGAGATTTAGTAAGCCGAAGAAACAGAACATGCCAGCCCTGCCCCCAACCGAACTCCCCCGCTTCCTTACAGTGTTAAACAACGCCTCAGTCCGTATGGAGACACGATTGCTGATTGAATGGCAGTTACTAACTTGGGTTCGTCCTGGTGAGGCTGTTCGCACTAGATGGGCCGATATAGATACTGACAACTCAATGTGGAACATCCCGGCGGAGTTCATGAAAATGAAGAAGCCTCATAAAGTTCCACTAAGTAAAGAAGCTTTGCGAGTCTTGGATTCAATGAAAGCCATCAGCGGGCGTAGAGAGTGGGTTTTCCCCAGTATCAAAGCTCCACTCAATCACATGCATGAACAAACAGCCAATGCGGCCATAATCCGTATGGGCTTCGGAGGTGAGCTTGTAGCTCACGGTATGCGATCCATTGCTAGAACGGCTGCTGAGGAGTCTGGCAAGTTTAGAACTGATGTCTTAGAAGCCGCCCTTGCCCACTCGAAGAAAGATGAAATAATTGCAGCCTACAATCGTGCAGAGTATCTCACTGAACGGGTGGTTCTCATGCAATGGTGGAGTGACTATGTTTCGTCTCAAAAATGCAAAGGTATTGCCGCATAACTCTCCCATGATGGGTTAACTATCTTGATTTAGTTAAAGAATTAATAATCACACCATTAACCTATGTGGACTAAGCATAGCCATTTACAAATGGGGACCATGAGTCCACATAACGAAAGCTGTCGGTCATATCAGCTAAATAATCACATCTCTTCTCGATTATCATACACCTCGAAGATTTACCAAATTCGCTCTAATCGATGATAAAAGAGTTGAATTTGGTTAAAAATTGATCAATTTTATCCTCTACATTGTATTGAATCATCCATGAGGTTTCGTGCATGGCTAGCGAAAATGATAAAAATCATAAAGTTAGAGTCGCACAGTACTTGAGGATGTCTACCGACCATCAGCAATATTCTTTACATAATCAGTCCGAATATATCAAAGATTATGCTGAAAAGAACAATATGGAAATCGCTTATACCTACGATGATGCAGGTAAAAGCGGAGTCAGTATCGTAGGCCGGCATTCTTTGCAGCAGTTACTTAGTGATGTAGAACAAAAGAAAATAGATATACAGGCTGTATTATTTTATGATGTGAGCCGTTTTGGTCGTTTTCAAAACAGTGATGAAGCTGCATATTATTCCTTTCTATTTGAGAGAAACGGTGTAGACCTTATATACTGTTCTGAACCTATACCCACTAAAGATTTCCCTTTAGAGTCTTCTGTAATACTGAATATAAAAAGATCTAGTGCTGCATATCACAGCAGGAATTTATCTGAAAAGGTATTTATAGGACAAGTAAATTTAATAAAGCTTGGTTATCATCAAGGCGGCATGGCTGGTTATGGGCTGAGACGTCTTTTAGTTGACGAAAATGGCATAGCCAAAGAAATATTGAGTTTCCGCAAAAGAAAGAGTATTCAAACAGATAGAGTAATATTAATTCCGGGACCAAAAAATGAGATAAAAATTGTAAATAGAATCTATGATCTCTTTATAGATTATAACGTACCAGAATTCATTATTGCTGAGAGATTAAATGAACAGAATATACCTGCAGAAAATGGAACATTATGGACTCGTGCAAAAATACATCAAATCTTGACAAATGAAAAATATATTGGGAACAATATATATAACAAAACCTCATCTAAACTAAAAAGTAGACTTGTAAAAAACCCCAAACATGAATGGGTTAGATGTGACAAAGCATATAAACCCATTATTTCAAAGAAAAAATATAATAAAGCTCAAGATATAATTCAGCTCCGATCCATACATTTGACTAATGAAGAGCTTTTAGAAAAGCTAAAACAAAAATTGGAATCTAAGGGAAAACTATCAGGATTTATCATTGATGAAGATGATACAGGCCCTTCATCTTCTGTTTACAGAACCCGATTTGGTGGTCTTTTAAGAGCATATACTTTGATTGGTTATAAGCCAGAACATGATTACAGCTATCTCCAAATAAATGAAGCACTAAGATCATTTTACTCAGGTATAATTGAGGATTTTAAGGGGAGAATTTTAAAAAGTAACTGCTATATAGACGAATATAAATATGCCCCAATGCTTTACATCAATGATGAGCTTTTAATTTCCGTCCTTATTACTAAATGCATACATATGAAATCAGGTAAACTTAGATGGAAGGTCCGGTTTGATAACTCACAAAAAGCAGACATAACAATTGTTATACGAATGGATTCACAAAATATTTCGCCTCTTGATTTTTATATCATACCAAAGATAGAAAACGAATATAGTAAAATGTGCATGACGGAAACAAACAACATTCGATTAGATCTCTATAGATTTGATAATCTGGATAAACTTCTACAAATTATTACTCGCATGAAAGTGAGGGAACTATATGCTGCCTGAAACAAATGTTTTCCCAATAATTCAAATTGAGATTGCAAAAATAAAATTCCTTAACCCACGAACTAGAAATAAGGTAGTTCATGAAGAAATTAAGGAAAGCATAAAAAAAAGAGGATTAAGCAAGCCTATAAGCGTAAGAGCGATTGATGAAGACGATTTCAAATATGCTTTAATTTGTGGTCAAGGGAGAATAGAGGCTCTCGTTGCATTAGGTGAAACCATTATTCCAGCAATTATAAGAGATGTATCAGAAGAAGATGCTTACGTTATGAGTTTGGTTGAAAACATTGCAAGGAGGAGACCACGTTCCAATGAGTTATTACAGGTAATAAAAGATATGAAACACAGAGGACTTTCAGACTCCGAAATAAGTGAGATTACTGGGTATTCATCAAACTGGGTGAGCAGTATAAATATGCTTCTTGATAAGGGAGAGCATAAACTTCTCTCTGCAGTCGAACGGGGGAATTTGCCTCTGTATCTCGCAGTGCAATTTGCAAGATGTGAAACTGAAGAAGCACAAGATATTCTTACCGAAGCATATGATAAAAAATTAATAAAAAGCCGAGACATTATAAAGATAAAACACATTCTAAATCAGCGAACAATTGGGAATAAAGGTGCAAAAGCAGCCGGGTTTTATTATCACAAACCATCAAAAAGAATGACTGCTGAGGAGTTAATTGAGCTTTATGAAAATAGTATCGCTGAACATAAATCTGTTTATAACAACTCTAAATTTATAAAAACTAATTTGCTGATTGTAAATGAGATATTTAACATCATAATGATGAATAAAAGCTTTCAAAATATACTTGAACAAGAGAATCTTTCAGAACTGCCATCTCAGATCCTAAATCCAATAAACAAAGAGGCATCAAAATGATTCAGATACGTTTTGGCGACAACTTTATTTATTTAGAAACAAACAAGTTAGTTCCCTCTAAGGAATTGTTAGAAAATGTAAAGCTAAGTCATAAATATCATCAAATAGTTACCTCTATTGAAAGCTTAGGTATTATTGAACCAATAATAGTGTTCTATGACAAAGATAAAGATGCCATTAAGATACTCGATGGCCATTTGAGGGTTGAGGCTTTAAAAGACTTAGGCATAGAAAAAGCTCCATGTATACTTTCGAGCATAGATGATGCGTTCACTCCTAACAAACAAGTCAATCATATAAATGTAGTTGAAGAACATAGAATGATAATCAAGTCCTTAGCAAAAGTTTCAATTGAAAAACTTAGTGCTGCTTTGGGAATATCTATTGATGCTATAAAAGATAAAGCTAATGTGATGAACGGTATAGATCCAAGTATAATTGCGAAACTTTCTGATAAACCTATACCTAAGGCTACATTTGATGTTTTGAGGAAAATGAAGCCAATTCGTCAAATTGAAGCTGTAGGTACAATGATTAATTTTGATAATTATAGTAAAAAATTTGCAATGAGCATCTTGGATGCTACACCGGCATCGATGATAGTAAATAAAGGGAAAAACACTCCCTATAAAAAGGACATAAAAAAAACCATACTTCGTCTGGAACAGGAAATGGCAACAACTTCGGAAGAAACAAAAAAGCTTCAAACCGAGTATGGTTCAGATATGTTGAAATTCGTGATAATCCAGTCATATATTAATAAATTACTTGGTAACTCTAAAGTTCTTCATTGGTTCTTGGAAAACGAAGTTGATTATCTTAATGAGTTAAAAAGAATTTCGAAAATAAATTCTTTAGATGATAAGACTCTTGCTGAAAACAGCCAGTCATAGGTATGGTTTTATATATCCGAAATAAACCAAGAAGTATACTTACACAACCATAATGGCTTCTCTTAGATATTAGCATAAGTAGGCAGTATAAGCCGTAATCATTCAAACGATTTAAGGAGGTGAACTTATGGTTAACAGAATGAGATCTATTGCGAGAACGGCGACAGACGAATCTGGTAAGTCCAGGACTGGTGTCTTAGAAGCGGCCCTTGCCCACTCAAAGAAAGATGAAATAATTGCAGCTTACAATCGAGCAGAATATCTGGCAGAACGAGTGATTCTCATGCAGTGGTGGAGTGATTATGTCATTGCTCAAAAATTTAAAGCTATTGCGGCATAACAACTCTATGAGGGGTTAAATCTCCTAGCCCCTTATCCACCAAGACATAAACCTTTTTTGACACCACTTTGTTCTAAACCAAGATACATGGGCTGTAACTTACAAAAGCGATTTTCTGCATGAACTGGCAAACATCTCTGGCATTGAAAAATTTATTTAAAGCTTGTTCTTTTGTGGTTTACATAGCTTCTTTTTATAAATATCTTGGTCCACAGCAATTTTGCAGATCCTGACCTCATACCCAAAATTGGTAATACTCTTGTGGAAATTTTTTAAGTTTATTTTAGAAAACAAAGGTAAATCTTCGGGAAGATTTTTATTAGAAGCTATGGCGAAAACTAGTTTATATTTTTTAGCATCTGGTCTATTCATATGATCGGCTAATTTTATATGAGCAGGTAGTTTCTCATTAAGTTTGCCTCGAAATTCAGAGTCACTTATAAAAAGTTCAGCACCTACAAATCCTTGTGAAAAAAGATGGCTCATACTTTGCGAACCAGTATAATATTTTACATGGATAAAATCTGATTGACCTCTGATAAGATCACAAAATTCAATCTTACTTTTGCCACCACCATGATGAATGAATTTCTGATCCATGTGTGTAAAGGAATTATCATCGTGGCAAAGTTTTTTATTATAATCCTCCTCTCGTTTATATGAATATACAGGGAATTTATCCGACTCCTCATAATGAATTATTTTTTTCATTTCATCATCAATAGTCGATACAAAATTCCTATCTGCAACATACCATATAGAGTCTCGAAGAATATAGTTCTGATCACCTTCTTTTATCTCGGCATAGAGGCACCTATATAAAGACCATTTTTTTATCGATTCAAAATCGGCATTCAAAACATGCAGGTAACTTTTTTTGAGTTCATCAACAGTTACATCAGTTTTCTTACCATCAAAATAATCACAAACATGGTATATTGATAAGGTTTCATGAATGAACCTTTGTCTCTTATCAAAGCAATAGCCTATTTGATTTTCCCAGTCTACTATTTCTGGCTCTCCAAGCCATAAATCATTGAAGTCTTTTTCCTTTATCCGATCAATCAAAAGCGAATCCAATATCTCAACTTCTTGTTCATCAGCCTCCTTGATATTGTTAACCCATTCGAATTCTTCAGGAAGAGGTAATAAGTAAATAGAGTCTATTTTGGTCAACAGTGCTGGAATAGCCTTCAATTCAATATCCGGCATGATAACAAACGCATCTTTGCCAGTAATTTTACTTCCTAAAATATCTTCTGTCGAAGTGCCTGTGAGAGTTGTGAGAATATCCATCTCAGAATCTATTTTTAGGTTGTATATATCGACTTCTTTACTGCTCTGACTGCGAGTTAACAGGTTCGTATCGTTGTGACTGCCTTTATCTAAACTGCGAATTTTTTTATGTTCTATACTATTAAGAGTTGTTTTAAGCCCAAAACCTTTGACAATGCTGCCATCATTGATTAAGTGATGACCGGTTCCAAAGGGAATAAGATATCTGGAATTGTTAGCTTCAATAACTAATACTGCTCCTGTGCTACTATTCATACCAAAGAAATCAGGTTCTATGCCAGGATTTTGGCCCATAAAAAAGGTGCTCCATTCAGGAGGTTTTGGGTCCATATACTCCTTTACATATAGATATGCTCGTGCATCCTCCATCTCGAATTCAACAGGTCTTTTGACCCTTTCCAAATTCAAAACCTGATCAATATCATCGCTAAACCTTTTTGTTTTATAAATAGAGAGTTTTATCTTCATTCTATTTATCCTAATATTTTAACGAGCCAGTATGTTCAAAGAGTTCAATAACTGAGAATCTAATGTTTCTCTTACTGGAGTAGGAAGCCCATATGCAACTCTGTAATTTTTGATAGCAGTTCGTGTCGCAGGCCCCATACTTCCGTCTATATTGCCGTTATAAAACCCTTTATCCAGTAATGCGAACTGCACTCGCATGATCAAACGCTTACGCTTCTCAGTATCAGAAGCCAGCCCACTACTTGCACGAGTAGTTCCATTCATCCCAGCAGAGTTTGTGGTCGTAGAGGCATCGGTGTCATTAGAGCGAAGCGAACGAACAGATGAAGAAGACGATGACGAATTTGTACCTGAAGTGGATGAGCCTAATGAGCTTGGTGAACTGTATGTTTTAGGATAATAAGGAGTGCTTCCACCATAGTACCCACCACCAGACGAAGATCTATGAGAACTATGGCTTCGATGGGAGCTATGACTACGATGCCCTGCAATGTAGAAAGGTACTTCCGTGTTAAGTGGAGCTATAACTAAATCATGCTCATTAAGAGTCATACCGGGCAAATCATTTGCACCAGTAGAGGAATCACTTGCCCATACAGAATTATTGAGTGCTAAAAATCCCGGAAGCAGAGCAGCGAAATTAAATTTTTTCATAAAATTGGTCTCGGTGGTTGATGAAAACGGCCTTTTGATGAACTGAAATAACCAGCACAGGAAGGCTTCTGAATACATTCATCACATTCTTTGGGGTAGTAATTTTTCCAGTCAGAAATTGACTGAGTAGCAAATCCCCAAGCTCTTTCAGGAAGATGGCACAATGGGTAATTGAAGATTGTTAGGGTGATGCCTGACCTTTGTGCTGTTCCTATGGCAGAGAGAATTTTCTCACTATAGCTATCATGCTCAATGAAGATTGATGACCAGTTTTTACGTGCCCAGCCGATAGATTCTAACCCCATAAGAGAAATCTGGTTGATATTGGAAAACACGCGACCAGCGAACTCTATGATTTTGTCCAGTTCCATATAGTTAGCCAGTGTAGGAATGATTCTTAACTCAATGTTGATTCCTGAGTTACCGGCATTGATAAGCCCCCTAACTGTCTCATCAAATGCCCCCTCGCTTCCAACCAGATAGTCATGAACTGACGACCTTGAAGAATAAAGCGGAATACCGAAAGTTATTTTGAGCTTTTCGCTTCGCTCTTTCATCTGTTGAGTAAAACTGACATCTGCAAACTTTCGTCCATTGGTCAAAACATGCAAAGCTGTCTCAGGTGAGTTTTCGATTATGAAGTCCAGAAATTGCAGGAAATCTTCGCCATACAGTAGAGGTTCTCCCCCACTCACTCCCACTACACCATTCAGGGAGAAAGAGGCAATGGCAAGTGCTGACTGGTTAAGAAGCCAGCCATCGTTTCCTGTCTTAGGAGGCTGAGAACAAAAAAGGCAACTGTTATTGCACCTTTCAGTTACCAGAACAGTGTTATGGTTTGCTCTCCGTGACAAAATCACCCTAATCATGTTTCCGTTGTTAACAATCCCTATATCACCATCTTCTATGGAATTGAAAAGATTAGTGCTCACAACGTAGTCTGCAAAATATGCAGGAAGTCTGGAATCGAGTTCAGTTTCACTGACCAGTAAATTTGGCAGATAGAATTGAGGATTTTCGGGCTTAGATTTGCACAAGCGATAGAAACCTTGCTTAACTGGCAGATCTGCCGTAAATCTGAAAATGTCGTTTCTCAGCACCTCAGACATAAGCCCACCCTTTAAGCATCTTCGCAATCGGTCCATCCTGAGAGATTTCATTCAGAAGGTAGCGGAACATGCCTTTGTGATACTGGCAGAAAGTAGAACGACTCTTGTCACCAACAGGTTCGCCATGAACACTAATGTTCTGGCAAGGATCTGCTCCACAGAAAGGCTGGTATGCACAGGTGTCACAACCTGGCATGGCGAAGTTAAATGAAGATGAGAGAGCGGAACGGTAGTATTCGTTGCTACTGAATGAGAGTGAGGCAAACTCTCCTGCACTGAAATCTGCTTCCGGGTTTACTTTCTGAAGCATACGACTTTCATCACTACCGTAGACTTTACCGTCATAATTGAACAGGATGCAGTTCAGCACGACTCCGCTTGGCGATTTTAGATCTGCATAACCACTGAAGCCTGGATTGAAAATTCGCTTGAGATGAATAGCAGCCGAGTGCTCAATGACAGGTATTCCCTTTTCATTCTGAATCAACACTTCCTGCATCAACTCTTTATAAAAAGCAAAATACTCTGGCATTGAAAAAGTGAAGCTCTGCTTCTGAGCAAACCCATAAGGACTAACAGGCCTGATAAACATGTCTGTAAGACCCAGAGACAGATGAGCATCTACTATGGAAGCCGGCTCCTTTGTCAGTTCCTTAGTAACAGTGGTTACAGTTGCTACCCGGTTTGTCCCAAGTTCTTCTGTGATTTTCCGAATACCTGTTACTGCTTTGTTGTGAGCCTGAAAGTCAGTAAGGATGCGATTCTTGTTATGGACGGCTTCATTCCCATCAAGCGAGACAGAGAAGGTGATATTCCGCCCTTTAACCCACGAGAGGATGCTTTCATCGAGTAATGACAGACTTGTAGCAATCACCATTTCGAAAGCATCCCTACCCAATGAAATCTCGCACTCGTGATAGATTGACTGGACAAGATCGAACCGGAGAAGTGGTTCACCGCCCTGTACTTCTATTTTATAGGGAGGTGTACCCAGTTTTTTTATAGTGCTGACAATTTGCGGTATCAGTTCAGGATTGAGGTCATAACCATCAGCGGTGACCGATGCCCTACTGACCTGGCAATATTTGCAAGTATGATCACAGCGAAGAGTAGGTACAATCATGAAGATTGGCCTGACCGCTAATTCATTCATGAGTCGTTTGGCAAAAGCCGAACTTAGTGCATGAGGGGTAACGGATGAAGATTCTTCTCCACAAACGAAAAGTTTGCTTTCAAGCGATGAGAACTGCTCCAGGCTTACATGACCGTTTACGAGATCGAAAAATTCTTGCTCACCTACAAAATGATGAAAGCCAGCGAGGTTACTGATGAATACCCGGCCGTCAGGCATCCTGTCGAAGTTAAAAGGCATCAGTCTCATTATGCAAGCCTGTCATCTATGCTTCGGAGAACCTTACTGATAATGGCATCACGCAACTGACCAGTTTGATGGTGAAGTTTCTCACGGAGGCTAAAATCGTTTAACAGCCTTCCGAATTCGAACTCACATTCAGGACCACCTATCTCAAAAAAGATAATCCACAAGGATGTGTTTTCTTCAAGTGTCCATGGACTTACAGGAGTCATCCAGTATAGGGTGTTTCGGATAACCCATTCAGAATAAAGATTTTTTTGTAATATCTTTTCCCACATCGCCATTACCTTCCAAAATAAATAATAACGGAAAGAAACCTATTCCATTTAGGGATTTTTCTTATAGATTAATGATATAACATTTTCCAAAACATGTTACTGAGTATGTCAAAATTCTGAGATTCAGTTCAACTAGAAGTTAATCGAATCACGTGCTCACATGATGCAGCAATAGGTTACATATAGGCTACTTTTTGAGATAACAGGCAAAGAATTTGAAAGTTATTACCGCTATCACATTATTTACAACATAATAATTAGCATGTTAATCAAATGCTTTTGGTTCTTTTTGCATGTCAATGGATTAGCTTTGTGGCAAAATCATGAAGCTATGCAATCATTGCATTGTTATTAACACAGCATATTTTTATAAACTTTTAACACCTTATCTCAAAAAGGATAACAAAGTGGACAGAAGTGCAGTTGATACAATTCGTGGGTATTGTTATCAAGTTGATAAAACGATTATTGAAATTTTTTCGTTACCACAAATGGATGACTCGATTGATATAGAATGCATTGAAGATATTGATGTCTACAACGATGGGCACTTAACTGCGATCCAATGCAAATACTATGAGAGTACAGATTATAACCACTCCGTCATATCAAAGCCCATAAGACTAATGTTGTCACACTTTAAGGACAATAAAGAAAAAGGGGCGAATTATTATCTATTCGGGCACTATAAATCAGGACAAAACAAATTAACACTTCCATTAAAAGTTGACTTCTTTAAATCTAACTTCCTCACATACACTGAAAAACAAATCAAACATGAGTACCATATAGAAAATGGGCTTACCGAAGAGGATCTACAAGCCTTTTTGGATAGATTAGTTATAAATATCAATGCAAAATCATTTACTGATCAAAAAAAACAAACTATACAAATAATAAAAAACCATTTTCAATGTGAAGATTATGAGGCAGAGCATCATTTTTATTCTAATGCTTTCAGAAAAACTTATGATATCTCTTGTAATAAAAAAGAGCGAAGGATAAAAAAATCAGATTTTATTGAAAGTATCAACAAATCCAGAGTCTTATTTAACATATGGTTTTATCAATATGAAGGAAGAAAAGAATATTTAAGAAAACTAAAAGAATCTTTCATAAGCAGAAGTTTAAACACCTCTCCTTATGCTCGTTTTTTCATCTTGGAATTTCAAGACAAGACTGATATAAAAACAGTTAAAGACTGTATATATAAAATACAATCAAATTGGTCTAATTTATCTAAAAGAGCAGATCGACCATATTCTCCTTTTTTACTTGTTCATGGCATCAGCGAAGATAAGTTATACGAATTGAAGAATCAATTATACAATGAAAATCTAATTTTCGCTGATGGATACCCTTTTAAAGGAAGTGTATTTACTCCAAAAATATTAGTCGAAGGTTTTTCAAATAAAGAAATCCACTTCCAATTTATCAATGACATAGATGATTTCAATGAAATACTGAACAGTATTCATATAAGAAAAGAAGTATATCAGTTCTATACGAAAAACTGCCTTGATATCCAATCCCAACTACCCCAGGTAAACATACAAGTTAAAGACTTTGCCGATATAAAGGAGATAGTGTAATGAGCAGGAATAATGATATTAATGCAGAAGTAGTATCAGTTTCGCCAAATAAACTAAAAATTTCCGTAGACGACCTTGAAGAGTTTAAGATAGCAGAAGAAAAATTAGGTGTAGGATCTTATTTAAGGGTTTCAGATAATCAAGATGTTGCTCTTCTGGCCATCATAGATAATTTTTCTATTGAGGTTAAGGAAAGCCAAAAACAAAAATACATGATAGAAGCAAGCCCAATAGGTCTTGTTAAAAATGGAAAGTTCTATCGCGGGGGTGATTCACTTGCACTTCCACCTAAAAAAGTTGAACCAGCTAAGTTAGACGAAATAATATCTATATATACAGACAGCATAGACATAAAAGATCGATTTACTTTTTCAAGCCTATCACTTAATACAAAAGTATCTGTACCTGTAAATGGAAATAGATTTTTCAATAAACATATTGCTATCGTAGGTTCAACGGGGTCAGGTAAGTCTCACACTGTTGCCAAAATACTTCAAAAAGCCATAGATGTAAAGCAAGAAGGTTATAAAGGGTTAAACAATTCTCATATAATTATTTTTGACATACATTCTGAATATGAAAATGCATTCCCTAATTCCAATATATTGAATGTGGATACATTAACCCTTCCATATTGGCTATTAAATGGCGATGAGTTAGAAGAACTTTTTCTTGATACAGAAGCAAATGATCACAACCAAAGAAACGTATTCCGACAGGCAATTACCTTAAATAAAAAGAAACATTTTCAAGGTGATCCAGCCACAAAGGAAATAATAAGCTTTCATTCGCCATATTATTTCGATATTAATGAAGTTATCAACTACATTAACAACAGAAATAATGAAAGAAAAAATAAAGACAATGAGCATATTTGGTCAGATGAGGAAGGAAATTTCAAGTTTGACAATAAAAATGCACATAGGTTATTCAAAGAGAATTTAACACCTGATGGAAGTTCAGCCGGTGCTTTAAATGGAAAACTTCTCAATTTTGTTGATCGATTACAAAGTAAATTATTTGATAAGAGATTAGACTTTATTTTGGGTGAAGGTAGCAAATCCGTAACGTTTAAAGAGACATTACAAGCCTTAATAAGCTATGGAAAAGATAAATCAAACATTACAATACTTGATGTAAGCGGTGTTCCTTTTGAAGTGCTTAGCATTTGTGTATCATTGATATCTCGGTTAATTTTTGAATTTGGTTATCATTCAAAAAAAAGCAAAAGAAAAACGAATGAGAATCAAGATATCCCAATCTTGATTGTTTACGAAGAAGCACATAAATATGCTCCTAAAAGTGATCTGAGCAAATATAGAACATCCAAAGAGGCAATTGAAAGGATTGCCAAAGAGGGAAGAAAATACGGCGTGACCCTTCTCCTTGCAAGTCAAAGACCTTCTGAAATTTCAGAAACAATATTTTCTCAGTGTAATACTTTTATCTCAATGCGGTTAACGAACCCAGACGATCAAAATTATATTAAACGTTTACTGCCGGATACAGTTGGTGATATTACAAACCTCCTACCTTCGCTCAAAGAAGGCGAGGCTTTAATCATGGGGGATTCAATATCAATACCTTCCATTGTAAAAATAGAACAATGTACAATGCCACCATCGTCAATTGATATCAAATACCTTGATGAATGGAGAAAAGAGTGGGTAGATTCGAAGTTTGATAAGATAATTGAGCAATGGAGCAAGAATTAAAAATTCTTGCTCGCTTATACTTACTTAAATGAACATAAAGAGATGTATTATGAAAAACCTGAGAATACAAGAAATAGCTAATACAACTGGAAATGTTACTGGGTATCAGGTAATTGATGATGCTGGGACTGTTGTTGGAAAGACATTGACTTATAATGAAGCATTGACTTTTTTAATAAATCATTTTAAGGGCATTTTAGAAAAGTTAGAAAAATTAAATACTAAAAATGATGATACAACCGAACAGTTAAGCATACACCAAACATTAACATCTGATCAGATTGAAACAATAGAAGGAGTGCTTATTTCTAAGATTCACCAAAATGATATATTAGGAAAAATTCCTACAGCAAGTAATCTTTATAATAAAATATCCCCAAACAGTCCAGAATTGAATCACATGGAGAATAATAAACAGAGTATATCAAAACATAAATCTTAAACACACTAATTGACTTCTTCTGCATTTATATTAAATCTATATTTTAATGTAAAGGAGTCAATTATGTATAACTTATCACCTTCGATATATAGTTTTTTAGACGAAATGGAAAAATGTGGGAACAATATACATTTCATTAATAGTGAAAATAGAAATTTCTTCTTCCATCCCTATACCTGGAAGGATGATTTACTTAAAAAATTATTAGATATTGGTTTAAATATAAATCAAACAGATAATGATGGTAAGACACCAATATTCTATTGTGGTTATTTTAAAGCATTCAAATTATTACTAACCCATGGAGCAGATATTAATTCAGTGGATAAGTATGGCAAGAATCTTTTGTTTTATGATCATCCCCAAAAAATTTTAGAAGAAATTTTAAAATCAGACATTGACTTTAATTTAATAGATAACACAGGTTTATCATTCTTGTCATATGAGTTATTTGCTAAATATCCAAAAATGATAATGAATAGTCGAGATAAAATATCAATAAAGGATGTTATTATACACAAGATTTACCTGAACACTCATAATGGATTAGAATCACTAATTAAACATAGTTTTAACCTCATCTTTCCAAGTAAAGTTGAACTTAAATATGATCCATATCAGAACCTTGAAGAATTGAAGCAAACACTTATCATCTTGAATAATTTATTAAGTAATAAATCGTCCCAAACAAGATTTCACTTCAAAAGAACTGAAAAACAGCTCTACGAGATACATACTATGGCAAGTTTACAGAGAATAATCTCTCTAAATAGTTTATAATTACTATTGATGGATATCATAAATGCTCCGTTAATTCTTAAAAAGGTGACTGTATGAATAAGAAAAGCACTGATCAAGAAACTGACATTATTTTTACCTTAGAGAGGCAGTTCCCTGTTATTGATAATATATTTTCAAGCTACCCACATTTATCGAGTAAAGATGCTAATAACATAATAATTTTAGACACTAATGTTCTTTTGCTACCCTATGTTGCTGATCAATTAGGAAAAAAGGATATTAAAGTAATTGAAGATTTACTGATAAGATTAAAGGATGAGAATCGCATTTTCATTCCTGAAAGAGTAGCAAGGGAGTTTATCAAAAATAGGGATGGTAAAATATCTGATTTGATAAAAGCACTTAATGACAAAAAATCAAGAATATCCCCTCCGGAGCTTGGATTGTCCAAAGCGCTTCAAGACATGAATCAATACAATACATTAGAATCTTTGTCAAAAAACATTAATGAGCTTACGGCAGAATATAAGAAAACTTATACAGCCATGATAAATGATATTAAATCATGGAAAGGGAATGACCCTATCACTATGATTTATAGAAAAGTTTTTGATAAAAGTAACATCCTTCCTTATCCAGGGGAAGAACAGGATGCAATTAAAGAATGGGAGTATAGACGACTAATGAAATGCCCTCCTGGATATAAGGATGGGGGAAAGGATGACACAGGCATTGGTGATTATCTAATATGGAAAACCTTAATACAAACAGGGAAAGAACAGAATAAAAATGTAATATTCGTCACTGGCGATCAAAAGAGTGATTGGTTTATACGGGGAGAAAAAGAACCAATATTCATTCGCCCTGAATTAATTGATGAATTTAGACGAGAGTCAGGAAATCTCACTTTGCGATTGATTAAATTTGATGAATTACTTACAGAATATAATATCTCAGAAGAGATTGTTAAAGAAGTAAAAAGAGCAGAATCCAATGATAATAAAAAATCAAACACCAACTCGAAAAAGATATATTCAAAATACAGTTCAGTCAGAAAGGATGGATTTGATTACTCAACAAACAATGGTGAGATATTATTAACTGAAAATGGTATTTCATTCAAGGTTAAGTTTAGTAAGGCGAGCGATGAAAGTATTTATGTTTATAACTCAAGTGGTTCATATCAGATAGCCAGGGTCAAGAGTTCCACGCCTAATGATATATTAATATTCGATGATTATGATAGCACATCAGACCATTATAACATTCGGAAAGGAGAGGTTTTTCTTTATAAAAATGATAACGGTGATATTTTAGCTGTTCGCATTTTAGAAATAAAAGATGACAGTCGTAAGGATGAAAATGATTTTGTAACTTTTGAATATATAATTGCACCTCGCGGATCATTTGTTTTCGCCCCTTAAATATATATATGCAAGGTATGACTAAGAGAAGCTCCGCTTCTCTTAGTCCCTTGTTTTTCGCCCTTCGGTTGAAAAAGAAAGTCTAAGTCTTACCTAACTCATTGACATAATTTGCATTTATATTATAACTGTAGTAGGTGTGCAAGGATCGCTCACCATAAAGCGAATACACATATGAAAAGGAGTTTATATGAGTAATACAATAACAACCTTATCCTACACAAATAGCTTTCAGCCTATTTCTAATAATCAAACATCATCAAATGAATCATTACGAATACATTGTGTAAGTGTTCGATTTAATAAAGAAGAATTAGAGATCCTTAATTCCAATCGTGGAAACAAAAGTAAAGGCGAATGGCTTCGTTTAACTTCCCTTGATAGGCTCCCTCCTGTCATACCTTCCATTAACCTGGAAGCATGGAAATCCTTATCTGATATATCCCAAAAACTAAACAGGTTAATCCATCATCTTGACACAAAAAGTAGCAATAGTGAGTTAACCAAAACAGAGATCTTCGCTGTAAAAAAACAGATCAATGAACTTCGCTCGTGTCTGACAGCTTCTGGTGATCTACCAGCCAGGTAAGCTGCTATATGAAGGGAATGCAACGGATCAAAAGGCACAAGAGCTTCGTTAATGTCGTGAAGTATGTGTTGAAACCAAGTTCTCACCACAGAAGCGATCCAGTTGTTATTGGCGGGAACATGACAGGTGATTGTGCAAAGGAACTGATAGCAGAGTTTGATACTGCTAGTGAACTACGGAAGGACATAGCTAAACCTGCTTGGCACAATTCGCTTCGTTTACCCAAAGGTGAAGAGCTTACAAACGAACAATGGAAGCTGATAGCTGACGATTACATGGATCAAATGGGGTTCAGTGACACTCATCTTCGTTGTTATGTTTTACATGATGACAGTGTAGGCCAGCACATACACATCATTGCTAACCGAATAGATTCAGTATCACGTAAGGTTAATCTTGGTAGGCATGAGAGCCTCAAGAGTGGTCATATAATTCAGGCAATTGAAATCAAGTACGGTTTGACAGTGACCAAGACTGCGCCTTCTCTCTCAAATATACAACCGAAGCGGAAAAGAATCTCTCGAAACGAACAGATGCTTTCAGAACGGACTGGCCTTCCCTCCGCTAAGGAAGCTCTCCAACAGATACTTGATAAAAGTTTGACAGATACACCTGATCTTTTAACTTTTATCAAGAGGCTGGAAGAAGCAGAAGTCGGCTGGACGGCGAATGTCGCTTCTACCGGGAAAATGAACGGGTTCTCTTTTTCCTACCGCGATATAGCTTTCAAAGCTTCGCAATTGGGCAAGAGCTACAGTTGGGCAAATCTTAGTAACAGGCTCAACTACAACCCAGACCATCTAGAAGCTCTGCGAACCGGCATACCACCAGAAGAACCCCCTGCTCCTGCTCCTGCTCCTGCTCCTGCTCCTGCTCCTGCTCCTGCTCCTGCTCCTGCTCCTGCTCCTGCTCCTGCTCCTGCTCCTGCTCCTGCTCCTGCTCCTGCTCCTGCTCCTGCTCCTGCTCCTGCTCCTGCTCCTGCAACGATTTTAAGGACAACTGAGAGAAGGGAAAGTATCGGTGGAAAAATTGCAGAACTGGAATTACGGCTCAGAGAAGACAAACGGACCGCAATCGTAGAAAAGATTCTTCTAAAGAATACAGTCAAACAGCAAAAGCATCTCAGGCTCAGTAGCTGGTTTCCCTTTTTACAACGGCTCATAGAGCTTCTCCGAAGCTACGGTAAGAGCATTCTTCACAACAACCCTGCAAGATTCTCAAAAGTCTATGCAACTCAGCATCTAAAACCTGCAAGAAAAATTCGTTTATAGACAGTCAATTACAAATACTTTTCGTAACCGCACTCTATCTTTAGTAACAAATTTTCGTTTAGTCAAGAAAATATTGATCGTTATTACAGATCGATAATCTAGTTGTGATAGTCTTTACCTATCAAGAGCTAATCATCGATCGGTACAAGCAATTTTACTAAAGAGAGTCGGTCATCGAGAATCTCTGTAAACGCACCATTTAATCTGCAACCTTGAGGTTGATATGAAAAACGAAACAATAAAGTGCCCGTTCTGCTTCAAAGAGAGCCAGTTTGGAGTTAGCGTCTGCACTGGCTGTCATTCAACCATCAAATATGGAGCCGTTTCATCTTGGTTAGCTTTACTAATAGGAATTGTGCTGTTGGCGATAGCTTTCTTCATATTCGCTGTCAGTAAAAGTTTTATATTTGCTGTCGTTATCTATTTTGCATCAGCAATTTCTTTGAGATTCTATTTACGTAAGAAATTTGCACACAGAGCCGTTTTCACACATAAAAGCTAACCCTAATCAAATATAATAAGGAAGATAAAATGAATAAATTTATTGTAACCTCCTTTTTCATTGCAATATTTTTAATTTCTGGCTGTTCAACATCAGGGAACCAAAAAATCAAAAATGAAACGGCTCAAAGCCTTCAATCGAAAATAATTAAAAACAAAACAACTAAGGCAGAGCTACTTGTTCAACTTGGTGAGCCTGACACAAGAACGACTCTTGACGATGACAACGAGCAATGGAGATATTTCATGTATAACAATCAGTTCAATGCCTCAACTTTTATCCCTGTTGTCGGTTTGCTAACTGGCGGCTCCCAGACTCAGTCTAAAACTCTCGAAATCGACTTCAATGGAGAAACCGTAAGCAAGTGGACATTCTCTACTGATAATAACAATACAAAATCTGGCATTCTTAATTAATCGTTTCCTGGACAAGAAAATGAAAACATACTCAATTCTCGCAGTTATCCTTTCTACTTTTCTATTAACAGCCTGTAATTCCGAACCTTCTGAAAAAGACATATACAATGCTTTCAAAAGTGTTGTAGATAGATCAAATGCAAGTATGAAAGCTCTGAACTCAAGTATTCCCGAAAAAGATCTTTTAAGAATAGATTATGTTAAGAAACTAAGTTGCACAGAAGAAGCAAACAATGTTTACAACTGCATTGTCGATGCTTCTATCAGCCACATGAAACAAACAAAGCCTGTTAAGCTTGTGAAAGCTGATGGTGTCTGGAAAGAAGTTCAGTAGTAGCTATATAAAGAAGTCTTTTTGCCCCTGTTTAGGGGCTTTTTATTACCTATAATCTGACGGTTCTTATGCGAACTGCTTCATGGGTTAGCTCGTTCTCGATAACCTTAACTTCATATTGTGCCCTGACAGTAGCATAGATTTCCTCTGCTTTTTCTTGATTGTTATCTATGTAATTAACAAGCGAGTTTAGTTCCCTAATAACTCCTTCTTTGTTATTTAATCGTTGTAGAAGATTGCTTGTCAGACTTTTGTACACCGAGCTAAACATAGTCATTATGTTATCAATATTACGATTGGATTTGGAATAAATCCTTTTAGGGTAGAAATACTTCAAATGGTATCCCACAAAAATTAAGTAAAGCTGGTATGAGAAACTTTTATCACCTGGCTGGTATCGTTTTGAGATATATTTATCGACGATAATGATAAGTTGCTCTTCCAGAGTAAACTCTGGATAGATAATGTTCTTGTCCATAAAATGCATCCTTGCATTAGTTAAATAGTCTTCCTGACCATATATTTATATTTATCGAATTTATTTAACTTGTCAATAGGTGTAACCTATCAAATATTATTTTTTATTAAATGGCCTATTCAACTGTTCCATAGTAAGACCGTGTCTATAAGCATTGTACTGCCAATAGCTAAATTGCTCTTTGTATCTATTGTTCTGTTTTTTCAACATTTCATTTTCGGCTTTAAGATTTAATATTTGTTGTGCCGCAATTGTTAAGTTGGCTGGTTTCTTTAAGCCTGATTTTTTCAAGTTGAGCAAGTTCTTCTTTGTTCTATATGCATCAACAACTTCATTATGAGCACTTAAAGATTGCCTTGTGATGGTTCTGTTTAGTTGTTTATAAACAGAGTCGCATAAATCACTCCATGTGATTTTGCCGTCCCAAGTCAGTATAATGTGTGTAATTGCCTTTATTTCACTCCTGTTCAAATGTTTTGCCATAAGTATCTCCTGTTTTAATTATTCAAAAGCTTATTAATTCTTTCCAAATTTTTTTCATGGTGTTGCAACCATTTGTCTGCACCATAATCACCATTTTCATAAGCGATCTGAGTTATTCTCTTTAATTGCATTACTTTCTCTCGGACAGATTGCAGTCTAATTCTATCTACTGAGTTAATGTCCGGTGTTTCATTATCACATTCAATAAGATGATTAATTTTTGCACAAGGCTTGATTAAATAGTTATGTACACAGTAACCAAATTCAGTTAAGTGTATTGCACCTTGATTAAGGTTATCAAAATCAATTGTCAATTCATTTGTGGGTATTGACTCCCTTTGACAGTAATTACTCCTATTCAATTTAATAGCTTTGATTTTATCTAACATATCTTCTTCTGACACATGGTTATAAACTCTGTTCTGATTCGCATTGATACGACCAGACCATTTAGCTATATCTAGTTCAGACATTTCACCATAATGGGCTATTGTGTTTAAAAGGTGCCGTGGCTGGTGTGAGCGAATAAGTAGTGGTTTACCTTCATCATCATAATACCCATATCGGGAAAATATATTTTTATAATTCATCTCATAGCTTTTTTTACTTTGTATATCACTGAAAAAGAAACTTTTAGTAGGCTTATAAAATGTGAAAATTGAAGTCATTCTTGATAAAGAAAATTGATCAGTATTGAGCAAGCATAAAGCATTACTAAATTTTATGGATTTTTCTTTATCATACCATGGAAAGTCTCTGCTAAAATTAGAACTAATAATTTCCCACAAATCACTCAATGAATAGTTGTAATCATTGTGGTTTAAGAAGCTTTTCCCACCATCCAAACTCGTTCTTTTAATTTTTAAAACACATGATTTATGATCAAATAAATGATATCCCAGTGCATGGCAAACTTGTACAACGGTCAATTTAGCTTTTTCATCAACTGTTGGGCAAAGCTCATGTCGGTAAAATTTATCCGGGTACTTTTCGCACCAGTGAGCAAGTGCTCTTGCATGTTGTGATAAGGAAAGTAATCTTCTAATCGCTTTCTTTGCAACTGGTATCATAACCCGTGGAATCCATTTGATATTAGGACCATACCCTTTTACCGAATAAAATCTCAACCCATATCTTTCGATACCCTTGCCATCTATTTGTGTAATCTCACAATCAGCAGGTAAGGCTAAAATTTCAGAGATTCTGCTCGGACAACAAAGTAGAAGTGCAAATACTGAACTGGTGAACTTATCCCTTGGACTCAGTAACTCATCATTTTGTGAAAAAATATCAGCAATAGCGAGTAATGCCTCTTCATCTGGTAACTTATCGCTTCGGTGATAATCCTCAATCTCAGGAAGATAATTGTTTTTGACTTTCTGTTTTACATGATTTTTCCATGAGATATATCCTGACTTCACAAGATTATGTTCACATAGAAACTTTGATATTTTTTCAAGCTGTATTCCACATTTAGCTAAAACGTTACCTTCAAAATATTTACTCCCGATCTGCATTGCCTCATCGAAAACAACGGCTGTAACATTATAAATGAGACCAGTGTTCTGAACCTGCAAAAGGGCCTGTTCGAGACATCGCAAGGCCATCATAATAACCCCATAATTTTTCAATGGTTTCAATGAGTGTTGATATCTGATATATGCTTTCACAAAATTGATATAATCTTCATGCATTGCATCAATGGAATCAAAGACTTTATTTCCAACCCCTATTTTTCTAAATGTTACATATCCTTTCCAGGCATACTGCTCCCAATCCTGAGTTTGGGTTAGTCCGGGCAGTTGATAGCGACAAAATTTTATAAACTCATTATAGTTTTCTTCTACAAGAATATGTTTTTTTGATTTGAACAAAATAATATTATTCATAGTTGATTCACCTCACTGCGATCAATCGGAATAAAAAATATACATTGATTGCAAGGGAATCCTGAATTCTGACTCTGGCATCTACTTGAAGAAAAAAATTTGAAATGACAACTCTTTTTCGATTTGATTCCGTTCATAAAAATATCAGCGACAAATGACAATTGTTCTGAAACAGCGGAATCAATCCTTTCAACACTGTCAGCATGATTTTTAATATAAATCCCCGCACTTGAAGTAGAGGAATGATCCAATAATTCAGCTATAGTATTAACATTATGCCCATCTTTAGCCAGCATAGTTGCTATTGTATAACGAAGCCTACGAGGAGTAACATTTAGTATCGAATCGGTACGGTTGGATATTACACCCTCATTATTAACAATACTTTTCAATGCTACATTAGCAATTGCAGGCTTCGCATATAATTTATTATATTCCAGAAGAATTGAACCTGTTATGGATAAATCTGAGAGTTTTTCCTCATTTAAGAAAATAGGAACTTCTCGTTTAGAATAATCATCAAGAGTTTTTCCAAGAGCTTGCTCAACAAGTTTCACTGATTGATTAGCTTGCAATTGAACAATTGATGCAACCTCTGATATTATTGCAAGTTCTCGATATCGTAGTTCTTTACCCCGTTGTTTAACTCGTGGCACTGAAATTACATATTCTACTTTGCCATTATCTAAGTTCTTTTGAAGAAGGTCTTTATATTTCAACATAACTAACTGCTGAGGTCTTCTACCTGTAAGGCTGATCAATAGTGATATTGCATAATGTGGCAGTGACAGTTCACCTTTTCTATATGCATGATTCATAGCCTTAATCAAAGAAGTATGTTCTTCTTTAGTTAGTGGTCCCTCTGTTGGATCATCTTGAAGCACAGACTGACCAGATTTTTTTATCTTTAGGTCCAAATGCTTTAACAGCTCTACCGCACTTTCATCTATTCCTGGATATCCTAACTCAAACCATTTAATCAAAAATGGTCGTAAAACGCGAAATGATGCCGGGGCTTTTGATAATTTCTTATTTTGATATTCAATTAGAACCTTATCATCAATATGAGTAGGAGATAGTTTACGGATAAGACTCTCCATATTTCTAACAATATTTTTCACATACAAATAGCTGTTGCTATTAAAATAATATTGTACTGTATATACAAATCCACAAACCAAATTTTCGTTCATAGCATATATTAAGTTTGTAAGATTGATTCCGTTATTTTCAATCGAACTGACGATTTTATGTTCATGCAAAGACATTTTATCAGAGTTATATTTAATTAAATTATTCATCAAATCCTCCTTTGAATAGTTGCTCTTGTTGTTCAAGTGCAGTTTTTTTCGATAGCTCAAAAATATGCCTGCGATTATAAATTATTGAAGTATCTGAACCAGGTCGCCATCCCATGAGATAAGAACGGATTTGCTGTTCTTTTTCATCGGATATATCTTGGGCATTGTCTATTGTTTTTGAGAACTCATAATTCCATGTGTGTCGTAATTTATGACCTGTTAATCCACTTAGAAGTGAGGATGATTGACGAACAACACTCACTATCTTATGGTATGAGGAAAATGACAGAGGTTGCCCTTGGGTCTTCCCTTCCTTATAGGTAATAAACAGAAAATCATGCTTATTAGCATTTTTAACTTTCCTACGATCATTCAAAATATAATCTGAAATTTCATATATAAGTTTTGTGTCAGCAATTAATTTTCTCTCACACGTCTTCACTAATGGCTGATAAACTCGTGGATCTGTTTTATCATTTGCTCTCCTTCTTATTGCGATTGTTGATTCTGCAAAATCCATATCGCCAATACGCAGATTCAAAAGTTCACCTGCTCTCAAACCAAAGCAATGTAATAGAAGGAATATTAGATTGTTTCTTTGTTGCACTTTTTCCGTAAACGGGTTCAAGTTACTCCCTGGCGAAAGTATGCTGAATAAAGAATCTAATTGTGCTTTGTCTAAGCTTTTTTCGATTTCCATATTATATTTATCATTATTCCTTGGTTTCTTTCTTTTTATGTTATTAATGAAAGCCATTACTTCCTTGAGAGTATTTTTCTGACCTGCATGTGAAAGAAGTATTTTGCACAACCATTCAAGATAGTTAGCGACTGTTGTAATGCGAAAATACTTAGTTGGTTTTTTGACATTTGAAACCATAAAATTACCATCCCCTCCATCTCGGAAATTTAATGAAGTGAATTCAATCAAATCCTCAATTTCATTAGGAGCGAGAAACAGCTTATTCTGGATTCTTTCATCAATATTGATATTTTTTCTCATAAAGAATCGATATAACAATGAAATGCTCCCAGCGATAACCTTCATTGTTGATATAGACTCTGAACGATTCCTGACTTGTGTTGTTATATACAAGTTTGGATAATACAATGGCTCACCAGTATCTTTATTTACAACATGACAATATCTCTCACCATTTTCGAACATAAAAGAATCCACACAAATACTGCACATATTTTCCTCCTAAACTTTACAAAAAGTATAATTCCAATATATTAATAATAAGCATTTCGTAGATTTACAAATTTATTTGGACCGATTAAGATATTTATTTAAATTAAAACAGTGAGATAGACGATTATTCTTGTCAAATTATCATCTGGTAGATCTAGTTTAAATTATGTACACCTAATACTTCGAAAACTATCTCACTGCCTTGCTAATAAACGGCAACCAAAATAATGTAAGTTATTCTGTAAAGTTTTAAGATAAATTATGCAGCCAAACTTTACATTTTCATAAAAAGCTCTTAATCCATTAGATATAAAATTATCCGCTTCGCTAGGAGTTTCAATTCATCAGGACATTTAATTAGAGATAACCAGGTCTCGTAAACATATATCTGTTTGCAAGCATTAAGCTCAGAGATCGAGTCTAAAGGTTCTCTCAGATTTCCTACAAGGTACTGACTGAGCCAGTAAATGATTTCTTTATTAAACTCGTTATTAGGTAAGTCATAAATCACTTCTTGGTCAAAGATCTTGTAAAAAAGATCTCCGCATAAATTGCACATATGGTTTTCTTCGCTTACAAATTCTTCGATATTCATAAAATCACTCCTAAGTTCAATTAAGCAACATTATTTCGACTTGTTTCGATAACAGACTGAATCCAGGTATCAATCTCACTTTCAACGAAAGCTACTGCACGACTTCCAATTTTGACAGGAGCAGGAAACTTACCATCGTTGATCAGACGATATATCCAGGCTTTTCCGTAGCCAGTTCGTTCGAGAACTTCTGGTAATCGTATTAGGCGGGTTGCTTGATTTTTCATTTCGTTATCCCTTGTCGTTGCGGTGAAGTCACTATACGAACAGTTGGGAAAAGAAAAGAGCGAAGCTCCTGAAGCGGAGGTTCTTCGTAGCTATGCAGGATGGTTTTCTCGAAGTTGGTGCCGTGCAGAAAAGGGGAACTTGAGAGTAGCTGAAATTCCCCCGTTTTATAGCAAGTGTCAAAATGCCCGGTTTAAAGTAAAAATCGCAAAAAAAAGCACCATTCACAATGATGCCTTTAGTTAATTTTAACAATTAAAACAAATAGTTATAAATGTAATTCTAATCAGATAGTTTCATTACATCAGAGACTTTCATTTGCTTCAAATGGCTATTTTTGTTCATGAAGTAATGGAATTGTCGGATAAAGTCAGTTGTGCAGGATTTAAGAGCCAAAGGCCTGTCGGTATCTTTGATTTGGCTAGACTGCCTCATTTCGCTTTCTTCGTCATCGTCTGTATATAGCAGTCTGGATAACCTGTCGTCAGAGACACGGATTTTTTTAACGGCTGCCCACACCAGGATATCCAGCATAGGTATAAGACGATAACTGATGAGTTTCTTGATAGTTCCATACCCAAAGCGAACTGATTCTAAAGGATCTGGTTCGATACCTTTGATTTTACGCCACTGCGGTAATGCAGCTTTAAGCGACTCTGCAATCTCTTCGTCTGTGCCACTTGCCAAATCAATCTCGAACATGACTGTTCGTGAAAACTGATCTGGCATAATATCTGAAAGTGATTCTTCCCGAAGATCTCTGTTTATTGAATAATTGTCATCACCATCCCAAACAAAACCTCCGCGTTGCATAGCAATGATGCTCGTTTCAGCAAGGCGATCAAGAGTTGTTAGAAAAAAATGGGGAGGCTGAAAAAGTTTATTGGCAGGAGTCATGTATCCCAGTTGCCCTTCTTCAATTAAAAAAGGATTGCCACTGAAAATTTTTGAGAAGTAACCCATAAGAGTTCTGCTCTCAAACTCTTCCCGATACTCCTTAAAGAACAAGTTACGAGCCCATATCTCATGGTAAAACTGGAGCAATGAGAGGTCTTCAAATTTGCGATATGTATCAATCTTAAACCAACTCTTGATGTCTTTTGTGTGCTCTGGTGACCAGTTGTTCAAAATCCATTCTCCACCTATGCTGGTACTGCCCTACGGATAGAATTCAGTTTCGCTGAAAAACTACCGCATTCACTAATCGGTGAAAAGCAGATCCTGCTTGCGCAGTTCAGCTACTAGCAGGGAGTTGAACTGAAGAATTTGTTTCCTTTTGATACAATTCTCCAATCCGTTAATCGTGATAACCCATACCATTACGATTTATGGTTCCTTTTTAGAACCACACATAAAATTCAAAGTATAAATAACATTAAAAATCAATGGAATGAATGGCTAATTACAGGGACGCCAGCCCAAAATTCTCCATCGGCGATCACCAGAGTCGACCGATGAAGTCCTGAAAACCCGCACGGCGCAAGCCTTGCGGGCTTTTTTGTGCCCTCAATTTATCCCGCAAAGCCTGAACCAACGAATTTAATCCGAACCTTCCAGCTATTCAGAGGAAAATTCCCTCGTCGAAACCGATCGATTAACCTGACATTTAGCATGGCATCAAGTAACGAAATTACTACGCGGTAGCCCTACAGGCATATGTAATGGTCAGAATAGTATCAGAACAAAACTTCCGCCAAGATGAATCAGTAGGTTATCTCCCTTCGGAATCAAGGGGGAGTTATGCGGGGAAATCTGCGCTTTTAGAAGACAACATCATTTTATGCCAAATAAACATACTGCTGAGAGCATTTTCTAAAAATCTTATCTAAAACTCCACTGCACAGTAATAACAAACACCGAGGGTATTATTAAACCAACATCCATACCAAAATATGATGTGAAATTATACTGAAAGCCATGATAAATATAAGGTGAAAAACCAATCCCAGTCACTTTTTTGAAATCATGATAAGAGCCATGGTCACCACAATCGCTAAAGGCATCAAAGAAAAACTCACCTACATACCCGTATATCCCCTTAAAAACCAGTCCATCGCCAAGATTCACCCAGTCTTTTCTGACGCCAGCCGCTAAGCATCTGTCATTAAAGCTATTATTCATAGTACCAAGAATATAACTATAATCTGATTGTTCTGAAAATTTTCGTTCTACCGATATAAATTTGTTGTCAAAATGTTCTGTATATTGCCCATGATTATGCGTCAAATGGTAAACATAAGATCCTGTGTTTATCGAATAAAGATTTATGTCATCTGCCTGACACGTGAATGCCGCGATACATACCGCCCCGCATAAATAATGACGTCTATCTGGTTTGATTTTACTCTCATATTTAGCGTTCATGATTAGGCTCTTAACCAGTAAATGTTTTACATTTTAAAGAACTTTAAAGTCGTTTGTGATAGCAGGTGGATGTAGCATTTCACATCCACCTGCGTGGTGATATCTGTTTTAGCGTTCTACAACTCTCCATCGCTTCGTTAATTGTTTTTCCAGTTCAACAATCAAAAACATAACGAATCCAATACTGAACGTTATAACCCAATACCGGAACGGCAGCGCTTCAGTTCCAAACAGCATCTGCATGAACGGTGCGTAAATGATAAGAAGTTGAAGCGCTAACAGTACGCCGCTCACGATCCAAATCCCTTTATTCTCCAGCAGGCCTTTACTCAGTGAGAAGCCGTCATTCACGCGGCAGTTAAGCATGTAGAACCATTGCGCGGTTACCAGGGTTTGCAGCAGCACGGTACGGATAAATTCAGCTGAGTAACCGCGGGGCTGTAGCCAGGCTTCCAGCACGAAGGCGCTGATGGCAATCAGCAGACCGACAAACACCACGCGCCAGATGGCATAGCCATCCATGACGTGGAGATTCGCCTTGCGCGGTGGGCGGTTCATGATGTCCTTCTCGCCCGCTTCAAACGCCAGGCCAAACGACAGCGTTGCCGACGTCGCCATGTTCATCCACAGGATCAGGACCGGCGTCAGCGGGATCAGGTTCCCCGCCAGCAGCGCAATGATGATCAGCAGAGCCTGTGCGATGTTGCTGGGGATAACAAACAGAATGGTCTTTTTCAGGTTATCGTAAACCCGCCGTCCCTCATGTACCGCGCGGGCAATGGTGGCAAAGTTGTCATCCGTTAACACCATGTCGGCGGCTTCCTTGGTGACTTCCGTCCCCTTAATCCCCATGGCGATACCTACGTCCGCCCGCTTGAGCGCCGGGGCATCATTGACGCCATCCCCGGTCATGCCCACCACTTCCTGTTTACTTTGCAGGGCCTGCACAAGGCGGAATTTATCCTCCGGGCTGGTTCGCGCGAAAATATCGTACTGCTGCGCGGCGTCGCTCAGCTGACGATCGTCCATCGCCTCCAGCTCACGTCCGGTGATGGCGCTTGCGGCGTTACCAATCCCCAACATTTGCCCAATGCTCATTGCCGTTTGCGGGTGGTCGCCGGTGATCATCTTCACGCGGATCCCCGCCTGCAGGCAGTCAGCAATGGCGGTAATGGCCTCCGGACGCGGCGGATCCATCATTCCGGCAACCCCAAGCAGGATCACCCCATCCTGCAGATCCGGATGATCCAGCTCTCGTTGACCGTCGCGGGCAGGTTTCCAGGCCGCGGCCACCATGCGCAGCCCCTCACCGGCATACTCTTCAATCTTCCCTTCCCAGTAAGGAAGATCGAACGGCTGTAGTCCGTCATTCGTCTGCTGGAACTGACAGAGGCGGAACAGGACGTCCGGCGCGCCGGTAATCAGAATCACCTCTTCATCACCAAGACGGTACAACGTGGACATGTATTTATACTGCGAATCAAACGGGATTTTACTTCGCATTTCGGTATCGAGCGGTGGAATCGGGATTTTCGCCGCCAGCACCTTCAGCGCGCCCTCGGTCGGCCCCCCGGTGATTTTCCACAGCCCCTGCTCGTCTTTGATCAACTGACTGTCGTTACAGAGGTCAATGGTGCGCAGATAGCGTTCCAGTAATGACCCCTGCGTGACGCTGACGGGCGTCGGGTCATCAACGGGGTGAATATTCCCCACCGGTTCGTAACTGTCGCCCTCCACGCGATAAGTCGTGTCGGCGGTAATCACCGCTTTGACCGTCATTTCATTCATGGTCAGGGTGCCGGTTTTATCCGAGCAGATGACCGTCATCGCGCCCAGCGTTTCCACCGTAGGCAGCTTACGAATGATGGCCTTGCGGCGCGCCATGGCCTGGACGCCAAGCGAAAGGATGATGGAGATGATGGCCGGCAGGCCTTCCGGCACCGCGGCAACGGCGAGGCTGATGAGCGACAGCACCAGCTCGGAAACCGGCATGTCCCGGAACAGAAGACTGAAGACAAACAGCGCCACCATCATCACCAGGATAGTGATGAAGATGGTTTTACCGAGCTTATCCATCTGCACCATCAGCGGCGTACGGTGTTTTTCGATATCGGACATCATCTGGTTGATATGGCCAAGCTCGGTTTCGCCCCCGGTCGCCACCACCACGCCTTTCCCGCCGCCGGAGCTGACGGTGGTACCGGAATAGAGCAAGTTATACCGGTCGCCTAAAGGCAGTTCCCCGCTTAACGCATCGCTGTTTTTCTCAACCACGGTGGATTCGCCGGTCAGAATGGCCTCCTCCACGCGCAGGTTATGCGCTTCAATCACACGCAGATCCGCAGGAATACGATCCCCGGCACGGATCACGACGATGTCACCCGGGACCAACGTCGTGGTGGGGATCGTTTCATGATTACCTTGTCGAACCACCACGGCTTCGCTGGAGAGCATATTGCGAATACTCTGCAGCGATTTTTCTGCATTGCTCTCCTGAATATGGCCAATCAGCGCGTTAATGATGGCCACCCCGAGGATGACAAGCATATCTACCCACTGGCCCATAAAGAGCTTGAGTAGCGCAGCCACCAGCAGAACATAAATCAGCACATCGTTAAAATGGGCCAGGAAGCGCAGCCAGGCGGGCTTGCCCTTTTTCTGCGGTAACGCATTCTCACCATACTGCTGGAGTCGGGCCGATGCCTCAGTGCTGCTCAGCCCCTCCGCGGTGGAGTTGATATTCGCCAGGGTGTCGTCAACAGTTTGTTGATAATAAGGACGTTCAGGTTTTCCTGTTTTCATCGTTCCTTCCTCAGGTTCTTTTCAGAAATCACCTTGCTTTCATGTAATTAACGAATAACGAAAACAGGAACATGTGCGTAACGCACAATACTTGCCGCCTCTGACCCTAACAGATGGGTTTGAATATTGGGATTTCGGGAGCCGATAATAATTGCCCCGGCTGCAAGTTCATCCGCAAGCTTAATAACCTCATCGCGAACATTCCCACTACGGACATGGAGATGAACACGTTCTTCTGGCAGATTCAGTTTTTTGACCAGGTCAGCCAGTTTTTCTTTCGAATTATTAATCATATATTCATCCATCTTGCGCGCATCTGAAATAAAACCGCGCGTCAGTTCGGCTGAAAACTTTGGCATGACGTGCAGCAAATGAATGTCACCCGATGCGCTTTGCGCCAGAAACTGTGCATGGTGCAACGCTTTATCCGCCAGGCCCGTCTCGTAAACATCCACAGGAACCAGAATATTTTTATACATATCGAGCATCCTTTTTAGAACCAACACGGTAGTGAGAGAAGCAATAAAACGCATTAAATGCAGGGGGTTACCCTTAATGCCAGTTACGGGAAAAAAAGATGAGTGATATTAAACGTAGCACAGGAATATCAGGTTTAACGCTTACCCACTGATATTGGTTATTTAACATTTATCTTTTCTCCAACTATGCTCTTAGAAAGACGCTCCTTACGGCGCATGGAGGAATGAATGTACGGTTTAAGCCTTTTCCGTCTTGGTTTGTTTATCGCGCTTGCCATTATTGCCAGCACGGCAATTGGCCTATTTACCTATATGGTTGTCACTGTTCTGGCAGAATAGTGTCACCCCCTGCCCTTGCTACGGAATAAATAAAACAGTTATTTATTAGGGGAATACAGTGAACCGCTACCTCTCTCTTTTACCATTCGTTATGTTAACGCTCACGGCGTGCGACCCGAAACACGAGCAAGCTTCTCCCCTGCCGCGAATGGTAAAAGTGGCGGAGGTGACTGTCCCCGGTCATGCCCAGCAGCGTGTTTTCCCCGCCCGCATAGAGTCGGGTGATGCAACAGACCTTTCCTTCAAGCGCGCAGGTCAGATTGAAGTGCTCGATATACGTCAGGGCGTAGCCATCAAACAGGGGCAACAGCTCGCCAGACTGAACGCCCGTGAAGCCCAGCAGCGGGTTAACGACAGGCAAACAGCGGCGACGCTGGCCCAGCGGCAGTTCGATCGCTTCCAGACGCTGGCAGGTCGCCAGGCGATTTCGAAGGCCGAAATGGACGTGCAGCGCGCGAACCGCGATTCGGCGAATGCGGCGTTGCAGATTGCCCGTGAAGAGCTGAATCAGATGACGCTCGTCGCCCCCTTCAGCGGAACGGCGGCCAGCGTGCATGTACGGAATCATCAGGTGGTGTCTGCCGGTCAGCCCATTGCGACCCTGACCCGCACCGACCTGCTGGACGTGGTGTTCAGTATTCCGGAGAACCTGTTTAAAACCTTTGATATCCGTAACGCGCAGTATCGTCCCGTGGTGAGAATTAACGCCTTCCCGGATCGGGAGTTTACCGCTGTCTACAAAGAGCACTCGGGCAGCAGCGACAGCAACACCCTGACCTGGCAGGTGATACTCACCATGCCGCGCCCGGATGATTTTCCCGCCGTGGGAGGCGTAAGCGGTACGGTGACGATCAATTTAACCAACCTCCCGGCCGGCGCGGGCGATCAGGCGCTGGTCGTACCGGTTGAGGCAGTCTTTAACCCGGATAACAGCCCGCGCAATGAACCGCACGTCTGGGTCGTGGCCGGGGAAGGTGACGCACTCCATCTTGAAGACCGCAAGGTCAGCGTGGGGCAAGTGACCGCAGAGGGGGTGGTGATCGCCAGCGGGCTTAAGGCCGGTGAGCGCGTAGTGGCAGCAGGTGTTGGTGAGCTTCATGCTAACCAGCCGGTGCGTATCTGGACGCGCGAACGGGGACTGTAATGGATATCTCTCGTCAGTTTATCAATAACCCCATTCGCGTCTGGCTGACGATCCTGCTGCTGGGCGTGGGGGGCATTTTCGCCCTGCTCAATATCGGCAGACTGGAAGATCCCGCCTTTACCATCAAAACTGCCGTGGTCATCACCCACTATCCCGGCGCCTCTGCTCAGCAGGTTGAAGAGGAGGTTACGCTGCCGCTGGAGAATGCGCTTCAGCAGTTGCCTTATCTGGACAATGTCAGCTCCATCTCTTCAAACGGCCTGTCGCAAATCACCGTGAACATTGCCTCACGCTATCATTCGAACGAACTGCCGCAGATCTGGGACGAACTGCGCCGTCGCGTGGGCGATGCGTCGCGTCTGTTCCCGCCCGGCGTCCTGACGCCCTTCGTGAATGATGATTTCGGCGACGTGTTCGGCTTTTTCTTCGCGATTTCCGGGGATGAATTCAGTAATCCTGAACTGGTGAGATATGCCGAACAGCTGCGTCGCGAACTGATTCTGGTCCCCGGCGTCGGTAAGGTTGCCATCGGTGGGGCCATCAGCCAGCAGGTCAACATCGATATCTCCCTGACTAAAATGGCCGCGCGCGGCATTACGCTGAACCAGCTTTCCGCCCTGCTCAGCAGGCTTAACGTCGTTTCCAGCGCCGGAGAAATCAGCTCCGGAACAGAATCCATTCGCCTGCATCCGACCGGTGAGTTCGAAAATCTTGACGAGCTGGCGGATCTCATCATCACCCCTTCCGGCACCGGGGCGGCAACGCGGCTGCGGGATATCGCCACGCTGTCGCGCGGGCTGAACGAATCGCCCGCCAGTATCTATCATGCCAACGGCAGAAAAGCCGTCACCATGGGCGTCTCGTTTATTCCCGGCGTAAACGTGATCGACGTAGGCCACGCCCTGGAGGCGAAGCTAAACCAGATGTCGGCGGAAAAACCGGCAGGGATTCACATCGACCTGTTCTACGATCAGGCCGCCGAAGTGGGCCACTCTGTTAACGGATTTATTATTAACTTCCTGATGGCGCTGGCGATTGTCATCGGCGTGCTGCTGATATTTATGGGCGTGCGCAGCGGGATCATCATCGCCTTTTCCCTCGCGCTTAACGTGCTCGGCACGCTGCTGATCATGTATCTGTGGGGCATTGAACTACAGCGCATCTCGCTCGGCGCCCTGATTATCGCCCTCAGTATGCTGGTGGATAACGCCATCGTGATTGTTGAAGGGGTGCTGATTGCCCGTCAGCAGGGCTCCCCGCTGTTGACCGCCGTTAACTACATCATCCGTCGCTCCGCCCTGCCGCTGCTGGGGGCGACGGTGATCGCCATCCTGGCATTTGCGCCTATCGGGCTGTCGCAGGATTCTACCGGGGAATACTGTAAATCCCTGTTCCAGGTGCTGCTGATTTCCCTGATGCTGAGCTGGTTCTCAGCGCTCACCATCACGCCGGTGCTGATCAAGTGGTGGTTATTTAAAAACGACAGCTCACCGGAAAAAAGTGACGAGTCAGACCCTTACGACAAACGCCTCTACCGTCTTTACCAGCGCCTGCTTAATACGCTACTGCACTGGAAAGCACCGACGCTCATCGTGATGGCGGCGCTGCTGGCCGCGTCAGTCTGGGGTTTCGGTTCCGTGCGGCAAAACTTTTTCCCGTCGTCAAATACGCCGATTTTCTTTGTCGACCTCTGGTTACCCTACGGCACCGATATCAAATGGACCGAGAAAATGACCAGTGATATCGAGAAAACCATTAACGGCCAGCCTGGCGTAGAGACCACCGTATCAACCATTGGCCAGGGCAGTATGCGGTTTATTTTGACTTACAGCGGACAGCGACAGTACAGCAACTACGCGCAGATCATGGTGCGCATGGATGACCAGCGCAACATCTCTGCTTTGACGCGCCACGTCGATGAGTACATCGCCCGAAACTACCCGCAGGTCAACGCCAGTACCAAACGTGTGATGTTTGGTCCCTCCGGCGACAGCGCCATTGAGGTGCGCATCAAAGGCCCCGATCCTGACAGACTACGTCTGATTGCCAGCCAGGTGGACGATATTCTGGCGCGCGACCCGGCCACAGCCAGCGTAAGAAACGACTGGCAAAACCGCAGCAAGGTGATCCGTCCGCAGTATGTCGCCGCGCTGGGACGCGAGCTTGGCGTGGATAAGCAGGACGTCGACAACGCGCTGGAGATGAATTTCTCCGGCAGTCGTGCGGGGCTGTATCGGGAAGGTAGCGACCTGCTCCCGGTCGTGGTACGCCCGCCGGAAAGCGAACGACTGGACGCCAATCACCTGAACAACGTGCTGGTCTGGAGCCAGACCCGACAGCAGTATATCCCGCTGAGTAACGTCGTCAGCCGCTTTTCGCTGGAGTGGGAAGATCCGCTTATTCTGCGCCGCGACCGCTCGCGGGTGCTGACGGTTCAGACCGATCCCGATCCGCTTAGCCAGCAAACGTCAGGTGACATTCTCGCCCGGGTGAAACCACAGATTGATGCTCTCGCCCTGCCCCACGGCTACAGTATCGAGTGGGGAGGCGATGCAGAAAACTCCAGCGAGGCACAGCAGGGGCTCTTCACCACGCTGCCGATCGGGTTCATGGTGATGTTTGTCATCACCGTTTTGATGTTCAGCTCGGTGAAAAACGCCGTCGCCATCTGGCTGACCGTGCCGCTGGCGCTGATTGGCGTCACGCCAGGATTCCTGGTAACCGGTATTCCGTTCGGCTTTATGGCGCTGATTGGTCTGCTGAGCCTGAGCGGGATGCTGATCCGCAACGGCATTGTGCTGGTGGAAGAGATCGAGCAGCAGAAAACGCAAAAAGATCAGCACGAGGCGATCGTGTATGCCGCCACCTCGCGCCTGCGCCCCATCCTGCTCACCGCGTTTACGACAGTTCTTGGTCTGGCGCCGCTACTGCTGGACGTTTTCTTCCAGAGCATGGCCGTTGTGATTATGTTCGGACTTGGGTTTGCTACAATCCTGACGCTGCTGGTACTTCCCGTGATCTATGCGTGTTTCCATCGTAAGGACGAAGCCAAACAACAATGAATGCGACAGGCCTGAACATTATCAAGACGCTGGGCTGTATGACGGCGGTCACCTTCTTCACCATCTACAATACCTGGGATCATTATGATTATGACTATCACTGGATCCTGGGGTTTTTAACCTTTATCTCGACCATCGCCACGCCGCTGTTTTTTGTGGTCGCGGGCTATCTCGACGGCCAGTCCCGGCACGGCACCCGCTGGCAGTTGGGCAAAATTAAAAGCCTGGTGATTGTCTTTCTGTTCTGGATAACGATCTACTATCTGTGGGAGCCGTATCAGCGCGGGTATTTAATCCAGCCGTGGTTCGTGTTTGCGTTTGTCGTGATTTACACCTTCCATCCGGCGGTGGAGTGGCTCAGCCAGCGGCGTGCGCTGTTCTGCGGCGTGATTGCCTGCCTGCTTCTCTTCTCCTACGGGTATGATTTGCTTTCAGCGCTCTATCCGAACGTCCACGTCTTTTCCCTTTCGCCACAGTACCGCCTGTGGACATGGCTACTGTTTTACCTGACGGGGCAACTTTTCTGCGATCCCAGGATCGCCGAGTGGATAAGCCGCAAGAATGTGGTCAGGGCTGCGGTTATCGCCATTCCGTTTATTTATCTCTTCACCTGGTTTTACGAGCGCCACTTCTTTTTTGCCCTGTTCAAGGCTGACAGAAACGCCTTTATTCTCACTGGCTCGCAAATCTACATTCTGATCATTGCGCTGGTGATCGCGGCGAACGGCGTGCGCTTTCGCCGCAATGCAGAATTCAAAGAATCCATTCTGGCCGCCATCAGTAAAACGATGACCGGTGTGTACATTGTGCACTACTCGGTGTTTCATCTGCTGACGGTGCTATTCCCGGTGACATCTCTCGGTATGAAGTTGACCCTGATCGTGCTCACTTTCATCACCTCGGTGCTGTTCTCCATGCTGGTGCTTTCTAACGCCGTAGCCAAAAAGGTGATCACCCTTTAAAAGCCTAAGCGCAGCCAGGCAAAGAGCACGTTACCGTTGTTATAGGTCCCGGGAATATAGGTGAACTGGACGGTAACGCGCTTATACCCGGCAGAGAACAGCGGGAAGATAAAGGGCAGGGGCACATAGTTCGCAAAATCATCGCGCGCCGTGATCCCCGCAGCGGCACCGAGCCCAAGCCGGAAGTCTTTGGCATTATCCAGATACCAGCCCTTCTCCCAGCCATAGCCCATCGCGGGCTGCCATTCGTTGTGCGAGTCTTTAAACATCATCGCGAAAAGCGCGCTCCAGTTGCCCTCTTCGTTATAGCGGGAGACGCCCAGCCCGCCGCCCCACGGCATTTCGTTGTATTTGTCTGTTTTTTCTTTGTCGTACATAAAGCGGGCGTGCCAGCTCAAAAATGGCAGGTAGAGATCGTAACGTTGAGGCTGCTCCCAGGTTTGCGAAATATCATCCGTCAGCGCATTCCACCAGCCGCTGATGCGCTGTTCACCATAGACGCCAGGCTCCGCATGAAGCGGCGCGATGAATAAAAACAGGGCCATCCAGAATGCCGAAAAGGTGCGTTGCATCATTATTCCCTCAGCTTAACTCACGCAGCGGTCACTATTACTGTAAACCATTCAACGCTTAATTATATCGCCGCTGGTGTAGATGAAATTTATCTCTTCAACATCTTCGCAGGTATCCCGCGCACCAGCCCCCCAACGTCTTTAAATTTCTGCCAACCCTCCGCCATTTATGGCAAACAGCCAAAGGCGGCACGACGACCATCTCTATATAGTTGTCCTTAACACAACACTAACACCCGCCCGGGTGCAGTAGAGGTAGTCATGCGTAACGTTGAATTGAACGCGGCCGTTCGTGCTGAAATAGAAAAAGTGATCGAAGTCTCCGCCTACCTGTGGCAACGCGAATGGGCAGAGCGTAATGGTGGCAACATCTCGGTAGATTTGACGGATATCTTCGGTGAAGTCCCCTTCAATCTTGACCAGTTCCCGCACTGCCCGCTGTCGATGGTCGGGGGCAGCAGCGCCTTCCCGGCCGACAGTGCAGGCCATATTTTCTTTGTGAAAGGTACCGGGGAACGCATTCGCGAACTGCGCGACCCGACGCTCGCGGGTTGCGTGTTGCGTATTGATGACAAGGCGCAAGGTTATCACCTGCTGTGGGGCGGTCGCGGTCAGTCTGATTACAAACCCACCAGCGAATTTATCTCCCATGTCGAAATCATCATGGATAAACAGCGCGCTGGCCGTCCTGACCGCTGTGTGGTGCACACGCATCCACTTGAGCTTATCGCCCTTTCCCACCATCCAAAATATGCCCATGACAGCAAAGCCTACACCCAGGCCTGCTGGCAGATGCTCCCGGAAGTTCGCGCCTTCGTTCCGCGCGGTATTGGCATCGTTCCTTACTGTATGCCAGGCAGTCAGGTAATGGCGGATGGCACAACCACGCAGCTACGCCATCACGACGTGGCCATCTGGGAAAAACACGGCGCCGTTGCCACCGGTATTGATGCGTTGCAGGCTTTTGATTTTGTCGATGTCGCCAACAAAGGCGCCAAGCTGCATCTGATGTGCCTTGCAAGCGGCTTCGAGCCTGAAGGCGTAAGCATGAACGATATGCGCGAGCTGGAAGAGACGTTCGGGCTTTAATTCTCCAGCAAGAAGTCATGCTGTTCCCCCGCAGGCAGTGTCAGAAATACACTGCCTGCGTCGTATTGCCCCCTCCCTATCCGCATTGCCGCGCACATTACCCGATAAAATAATCACCCAGGTAAATAACCACATATTTGAACTAACAAATAATAATAACCTGAAAAGCTAAATTGATTTATATCAAGGTTCTTTAAAGCGGTAAGTGGAAAATTATCAGTGCTAGGAAAATTCTTATCTGATAAATAACGGAACTGGATAGAGAATAAAATGGAAATTACACTTCAAAGCCTGGACTTTATCGCGCAATCGTTTGCAATGATGGATGCAACAACCCACGCGCACTCAGTAGACTCTCTGACGGGGAATATGCCGGCAGAGGTGAGAGAGGAGTTTAACACCCTCTACAACAAGTATCTGGATGAAATAACGCACGATACGCATCCTGCCACTGACGGCATTAAAAGAGGCTAACATGATGCTGAAAACTTACGCGGTATCAACCTCTGCGGCCATGAAACGGCTGAACAAAGTGTTCCTCAAAAAAGGGCAAAAAGTTCACAAAATACGGGATAAGCGTGCCCAGGACGTTCTGGGTAAATATTGTATAAAAGATATCATGACCGGCGATATTATTTCATTCTCCAGCCAGCTGACCGACTGGTTAAAAGAGGAGTGGCTGCTGGGGTATGAGGAGTTCGTCACCGACGAAAATACCAACATGGATGGATATCAACAATGTACAGGCCAATAGTGATTGTTCTGTTCATTCTCCTGACGCTCGCGGCCCTGGTCGAAATAGGTTATTTAACACTCGGGTGATCAGGTACTGAAATATCATGCGCGGGAAGTCGCTGACCATTTACAGTTTTTTCCTAAAGCCTTCCCCGCATTCATTATGCCATTCTTAATCACGCTCATAATACGAAAACGTTAATTGAGGATGAATGATGAAAAAAACAATTATTGCATTATCTGCCATTCTGCTGGCTTCTCCTGTTTTTGCCGCGACCACACATGCAACCGACGATACCGTTGCTGCCGCTGCGGCTAATGCCAACGAAGCGAAGCAAAAGCTGCACGAAGAGCAGAATAAAGGCGAAGAGCTTAAGCTGAAAAAGCAACATGCCGCTGAAGGAAAGAGCGAGAGCTTTTCCAGTAAGGTGAGTGAGGACTCCCAGAAAGCCTGGCATAAAACCAAAGAAGGCACCGAGAAAGGTTGGGATGCCACCAAAGAAGGGGCTGAAAAAGGCTGGAATAAAACCAAAGACGGTGCAGCCGAGCTGGAAAAGAAAGTCACTGAATAATGTCCGAAAAGGTCGCGAAAGCGGCCTTTTTTATTTCCCCACCCTTTTTATGCGGGGTTTGTTGTTGCGGGCCGAATAAAATCTCTGCTCCAGGCGTTAACACTATGCCGGATTGATGGAGAGCCCTGTATGACCCGTTTTACCACCCTGTTGATTGTCATTTTATTCAGCCCAATGCTGCTTGCGGCCCCCGTCCACTATGACATCGACCAGCAAAAAACAGGCATTGTGCTGTCGTGGCGCGCATTTGGCGGGATCCTTTCCCAGGCATGGCTGAAAGACGTCACCGGAAAAGTCACCCTCGATCCTGATAACGAATTTAACGATCAGATCCAGGTGACGATCCCGGTAGCGACGCTGGTGGCGTCTAACAGCCTTCTCACCTGGCAGCTCAAAAGTAATATGTTTTTCGACGCCGTGCGCTACCCGACAATCGCCTTTATCAGCGACCGGGTCGTTGCGCTTCAGAAGGGACATTTTCGGGTATTTGGCGTGCTGGACGTGAGGGAGATACGTCGTCCGGTCATTCTGGACGTCACGCTTGAAGAGCAATCTCCGTCATCTCTGACGCTCCATGCCACCACCGCCATCTCGCGTTCGGCATTTGGTCTGGACCGTTTCGCACTGGTTGTAGACGACCGCATTGCTATTGATATCAATATTGGCGCGCATCCACTGGCCGGGTCAGCTAATCACCCGCAGTAGCGCCTGAGCCGTTGCCTCTAGTTCTGAGGCCGGGTTTCGGCCAATCAGGACATACTGATGCCCGCGATGATTCCACCAGGCAAGGTTCATGCTGTGCCGTTTCTCCCGTTTAACCGGCGTTGTTTCCCCCATTTCCGTGGCGGAAATGCACAGCGCCATCGGGCCATAATCGTGATGGAGCCAGGCAATCTGCGCAATCGACGTGCGTTCGTAACGTAAAATACGCACCATCTTCAGCTCAGCCCCCGGCAGCATCAGCTGCTGTTCATCCAGTTGCAGCCCCAGATCCTGTGCGGTGCGGGCCAGACCACGTTTCAGTACCGGCGCGGCACTGTCGGCGTCCACCAGCGTTTCGGTACTGTAAAGCGACATATATTGCGCCTCCAGATCGCGGATCTGCGCACTCTCGTCGCCCTCTCCAGACGATGTTCGCACCAGATACCCCACGCCGGTTCCCAGCACCAAAAAGCTCAGCGATGCCGCAATTAATGCGCGGCGGCTGAAGCGTGCCTGCGGCAGTGGATTGGCGGCCAGATGTGCCTCCAGCCGTCCCTGCATTCGGGCCAGCGGCGCTTCATCAAGTAACGGGGCAAACGCGCGTTGATAATCCTGATGGCTGTTGCGTAATTCAGCCGTGCGCCCGGCAAGCTGCTCATCATGTTGCAGGCACTGCTCAAACTGACGCGCATCCTCGCTTTCCATCTCGCCATCCAGCCAGGTGACAATGGCATCGTCGTGATACGGGGGAGTAAAACGGGTCGCTTTCAAGAGCGTTTCTCCTTTGCAGTGGGCGGCAGATCAAACGACTTCACCAGCGTCGCGCGCGCGGTGGCTAAACGGCTCATGATCGTGCCAACAGGAACCGCTAACGTCTCCGCCGCCTCCTGATAGGTAAACCCTTCGACATACACTAAAAACACGGCATTGCGCTGCGCCTCGGGGAGCGCATTCACCCGCTGCATAATTTGCCGGTAACGCAGGCTGTCATCATTGCTTTCACGGGTATCGGGCGCTTCCAGTTCGTCGCTTTCCACAAAGCCCTGCCCCTGCCGGACACGACGTGCGCGCAGATCGGACACCCATATCGAATGCAGAATAGAAAACAGCCACCTGTCGATGCGCGTACCCGGCGTGAACTGCGCGCTCTTTTCAAGCGCGCGCACGCAGGTGGACTGAACCAGCTCTTCGGCAATATCACGATTTCGCGACAACACCAGCCCGTAGCGCCACAGGCGCGTCAGGTGTGCTGCAAGCTGCTGGCGAACGTCACTGGTTGTGATTTTCTGCTCCTCCCACGGGATCAGGACTCAGGATGTCCGTTAATGGCGGCCTGCAAATCGCGATACTCTTCGCAGCTTTGGCCACAAATACCGGCAATAACTTTCAGCTGTTCTTTCGCGAGGTCAGGGCGACCTTTTACCATCCAGGCTTCGCCCAGGTATTCCCGGGCTTTGGCGTAGTCAGGCGCCAGGGCAAGCGAGCGCTGGTAATAGCCAATCCCCTCATCCGTGCGGCCAAGCTTACGCGTGGCGTAGCCCCGGTAGTTCCAGGCTTCTGCCGTATTGCTGTTTTTCAGGGTATCGAGCAGGTTCAGCGCCGCCTGATACTCCCCTTTTTTCGCCAGATGATAGGCATAGTTGGTTCTGTCCTGATCGCTCAGACTGCTGGTTTTATCCGGTACACATTTCTGGCTTACGCTGTCGTAGACCTGCCCGGACGGGCAATCCGGCGTTTTACTCTCAGTACTATTATTACCCATCGCCAGCACAAGTGGGGATTGCAGGAAAAGCACCAGTGCTGAAACGGCCAGGTAACGAGTCGTGGTCAACGTGTTCATGTTCTGCTCCAGGATAAATGCACAGTGGGTGTTCATGCCGTTAACGCACGGGCTGGATTTTTTATTCATCACCTGGTGCATTTTTTTCAGCGGAAAAACGAAGCGGTACCCACAACAGATAATGCGTATTTTTAATACATATTCATGCTAATAATGATTATAAAAATAGTGGTAGCAGATTATATTTATCACGCCACTACGCTATTAAATAATTTTAAAACACAATATATCATATTCTCCCATTAATATAATGAGACTTAAACATCTGTTAAGCTGCCGTTAAGTTACTATATAAATAAAATAATCCAGCATCACAAAACCGAGGTTCCCTATCGCAAACTCATCACTTTCCCCCTTGAGTCTAAACGTCGAAAATCAAAATAACCAACTGATAAATAAAACTTAAAGCATCAAGCACGATTATCCACTTCATTTGGCATTTATTCACTGGCGCTAAATTTGCGCAATCGCCTGTTTATAGCTATATCCTTTTTATAGGCAATTAAATAATAACAACATTAATGAAAGGGCTTTATCGAAAATAAATACTGAGAATATCGCCATCGACACCAAATAATAGGTCTTACGCACATAGCCACTCTTCAAACTGGCGGGCCTCGTTCGCTCTGAAGAAACCAAAAGAGAGTTGCTAATCCAAATAGCATCGCTGCCGGGAGCCGTTACCCTATGAGCAAAATATCTGTCATCTCAAAACTGACTGGCGTGGAGTCAACCACAGAAGGCACTCAGGTCACTCTGACCCACTCTTCTGTCATTAAGCTTCACCTTGAGCGCTCCGATATTGATCACTTTGCCCGCAGTAGCAACGATCTGGTTATCACCCTGCACTCCGGTGAAACCATCACCATTAAGAACTTCTACGTTGCGGATGCGCAGGGACTTAGCCAGCTGGTGCTTGAAGAGGATGGCGGCCTGCTTTGGTGGGTTGATGATCCTGCGGTGGTGCATTTCGAATCCATCGCCTCGACGGATGTACTGCTTGCCGCTGCGGGTACAGAGTCCACAACCGGTGGCGCCGTATGGCCCTGGGTACTTGGCGGCGTTGCCGCGGCAGGGGGCATTGCCCTTGCCGCAGGTGGCGGTGGCGGCGGCGGTGGCGGTAGCAGTAACGGCGGCAATGGCGGCAATGGCGGAAACCCAGGCACCGATCCAACAGAGCCCGGTACGCCGGTAAACCCGACCGATCCTGATACCACCGCCCCTGCAGCCCCGACGATCAACGGTGCCAGTGATAATGTTGGCTCAGTTCAGGGGGCGCTCTCTCGCGGTCAAAGTACCGATGATACGCGCCCTACCTTCAGCGGCGTGGCGGAAGCTGGCTCGAAGGTGACGATTTATGACAACGGTAAGGCCATTGGCACGGTGACTGCGGGCAGTGACGGCAAATGGCAATTCACCCCCTCTTCAGATTTGAGCGAAGGCGCGCACAGCATTACCTCAAAAGCCACCGATAGCGCGGGTAACACGGGTCCTGCGTCTCCGCCGTTTATCGTGATAATAGATACCACACCACCCGCCACACCCGGCGTACTGAGCGCCAGCGATCACACAAGTTCCAGCGCCGTTCCGATCCTGAGCGGCCAGTATACCCATGCCGGCAAGCCCGTATTGAGCGGAAAGGGTGACCCGGGGGATACCATCACCCTGTATGACAAAGGGGTGAAAATTGGCGAAACCACGGTAGATGCGAAAGGTAACTGGAGCTTTACCCCGGGTAAGGCGCTTTCAGAAGGCGCGCACTCCCTGACGCTCACTGAAACCGATCCCGCCGGCAACACCAGCGGCATGTCCAACCCCCTGAACTTTATTATCGACACTCAACCGCCCGCCACCCCGGTTGCACAGATTAACGGCACGGGGGATCAGGTCACCGGCACGGCCGAAGCGGGCAGCATTGTTACCATCAAAAACAGCGCCGGAACGGTAATTGGGACCACCACCACAGACGGGACTGGCCACTTCACCCTTACGCTCTCGCCTGCTCTCACCAACGGTGAAAAGATATCGGTAATCGCCACTGACGAAGCCGGTAACCCGAGCGCGCCGGCAAACCTGAATGCCCCGGACACCACACCGCCGGCCATTCCTGATGGCGTGGCGGTATCTCATGATGGCGACCACGTTACCGGTACAGCCGAGCCGGGCAGCACCATTATCGTGAAAGGGGAAAATGGCCAGCAAATTGGTACAGGGACCACCGACAATAACGGTCATTTCGACGTCACCATTTCTCCGCCGCAAAAAAACGGTGAGTTACTGGACGTCACGGCAACCGATGGCGCAAACAACACCAGCCAGCCTGCCCATGCCACCGCTCCGGATACCACCCCACCGGCCGCACCAACCGACCTGGATGTCTCGTCAGATGGCACGGAGCTAACCGGTAAAGCTGAAGCGGGCAGCACCGTCACCGTGACCAACAGCACCGGCACCGTGGGAACGGCGCTGGTGGACGATCAGGGTAACTTTACAATCACGCTCAACCCGGCACAAAACAACGGTGAAACCTTAACCGCGCGGGCAACCGACCCGGCAGGTAATACCGGCGCTCCGGCCAGTACCGTTGCGCCAGACACAACGCCTGCGCAAACGCCAGAGATCATCGGCGTGACGGATAACGTCGCTGACTTCACCGGCAGCGTGGCTAACGGCGGCATCACAAACGACAACCACCCCACCATCTACGGTAAAGGCGAAGCGGGCACCACGCTGGATCTGTACACCAACGGCAATAAAATTGGCTCGACGGTGATTTTGTCCGACGGAACCTGGAGCTTCCCGGCGGATGTGCATCTGGTGGAAGGCGGGAACGTCATTACAGCAAAAGCGGTGGACAGCAAGGGCCAGGAGAGCGGCTGGTCCGCCACCTGGAGCGTCACCGTGGATACCCAGGCGCCAGGCACCCCTGTGATTAGCCAGGTGATTGACGATGCCGCGGCCAGCACCGGGAACATCACCAGCGGGCAGCTCACCAACGACACCACTCCAACCTTTAACGGCACCGGGGAGGCCGGTGCAACCATTAACATAATGGAAAACGGCAATATCATTGGTACTGCGCTGGTCGCGCCAAACGGCTCATGGACATGGACGCCGGACAATGCCTCCGCCTTTGTCACCGGGACACACAACCTGAGTTTTGTGGCCGTTGATGCCGCGGGCAACCACAGCACCATCCCCGCCAGTTTTGTGCTTAACCTTTCAACGGTGGCGCCCGGCCAGCCAACCATTGTTAAGGTCACCGATGACGTGGGCAGTGTGAAAGGCCCTATTACCAGCGGTAAACCGACCGATGACACCCAGCCCCTTTTCGAAGGGAAAACGGATGTGGGGAGCACCGTTGCCATTTATGATGGCAACAAATTCCTGGGCAATGCAACGGTCGATGGCTCCGGCAACTGGAGTTTTACGCCGCCTCTGCCTCTTAGCGAAGGGTCGCACAGCATTACGGCGGTCGCCATCAATGCTGCCGGGAACTCTAGCACTTCCACTCCGTTCAACGTGGTGGTAGATACCATCGCGCCAGATGCTCCGTCCACCCCGGTTGTCACCGTCAACCCGGACGGCCCGGACGTCATACTCGCACCCGGGCAGCCAACCCGTGATACCACGCCAACCCTGAGCGGAACCGGTACAAAAGGCGATGTGATTACCATCTACAACGGTAACGCGGTGCTGGGCACCGCCGAAGTTGACGATACAGGCCACTGGAGCTGGACGCCTTCAACACCATTGCCGAACGGCACCTACAACATCACCCTGACCGCCACCGACAAAGACGGCGCGGGCAATGAGAGCGCCGCCTCGAACGGGGCGACTATTATTATTGATACCGATCCACCGGCCACGCCATCGGCCCCGACCATTACCGATAACGTGGATGCCTTCACCGGGGTCATCGCTAATAACGGCACCACCAACGATCCGCGTCCGGTCCTGAGCGGCACGGGCACCGCCGGGGATGTGATCACCATTTACGACGACTATAACGGCACCAAAAGCCCGATTGGTACGGCGACGGTCGATATCAACGGCAACTGGAGCTTCCAGCCGTCGGCGCTGGGCCAGGGCAATCACACCTTTAACACCACCGCCAAAGACGAAGCCGGGAACGTCAGCGCGAATGGCGCGCCAATTACCGTGACGGTCGATACCTTAGCGCCCGCGCAGCCTTCAGATATCACCATTAACGTGCAGGGCACGACGCTGTCCGGTACGGCTGAAGCGGGCTCGACGGTGGAAATCCGCGATGCCAACAACAACCTGATTGGTACAGGCACCGCCGATTCAAACAACCACTTCAGCATCCCCCTGACCAGCCCCCAGACGTCGGGCAATAACCTGACTGTGACCGCCGAAGACAAAGCCGGGAACACCAGCGATCCTGCCAGCTACCAGGTCACGGGCACCGTTCAGCCGCCCACCATCGACACCATTATCGATGACGTTGGCACCCTGGTCGGTAACGTGAAAGGCAGTACTTCGGACGATACACTGCCGGTGCTGAACGGTACGGCAGCCGCAGGCAGCACCGTAACCCTGTATCAGGACGGGTTAATCCTGACCACCATCACGCTGGGCGCCAGCCAGACGAGCTGGAGCTATCAACTGACAACACCGCTTCTCAGTGGCGCACACAGCTTTACCGCCACGGCCACGGTGGGCTCTGCCACCAGCGATCTCTCCGCCGCCGCCAGCGTGACTATCGATCCGATTTCTGTTGGCGTTCCGGTTATTGATGCAGTCACTGACAATGTTCCACCTTACACCGGGCCGCTGACCAACGGGCAGTCCACTAACGACAACACCCCAACCCTGACGGGCACCGCAGGCGTGGGCGATATCATCACCGTGTTTGATAACGGGCTGCCGATTGGCGTCGCGACGGCAGTGGCAAATGGGGCATGGACCTTCACCCCTGCGATCCAATCGGATGGGCTTCACACCTATACCATTACCGTGACTCACCTGGGCATTACCAGCCTGCCTTCCATGCCGTTTGCGGTGGTCATCGACACCACGGCACCGGCTAAACCAACGATTGATACCATCACCGACGACGTCCCGCTGTACGTGGGCGGCATCGACAAGACTGCGTCAACCAACGACACCACGCCAACCCTGAACGGTAAAGCCGAAGCAGGCAGCACGGTGACCATCAGCGACAACGGCACGGTGCTGGGTACGGCACTGGCCGACGTCAACGGCAACTGGACATTCACGCCGTCGAAAGCGCTGGCAGACGGTCAGCACAGCTTCACGGTGGTGGCAACCGATCCTCTGGGCAACCAGAGTACGGCATCGGACAGCTACGACATTACCATCTCCACCACACCGCCCGCCCAGCCGACGCTGGATGCGATCTATGACGATGTGCCGGGTAGTGTTGGCAATCTCACCAACGGCCAGTTGACCAACGACAACCTGCCGACCCTGAGCGGTACGGGCAGCGAAGGCAATGTCATTCACATTCTGGATAACGGGGTGCAGATAGGCACGGCGATTGTGAGCGGCGGTGTCTGGAGCTTTACCCCAACCACGGTGCTGAGCGATGGCGTGCATAACCTGCGTATTTATGCCAATGACGATGCGGGCAACGTATCCACCACCACGCCTGTTTTCGCCATCACCGTCGATGCCACAGCACCGGCCACACCTGCCGTCACCGGCGTGCTGGACGATGTGGGTTCAATTACCGGACAGATAGCCGCTAGCGGTCGTACCGATGACAACCGTCCGACCCTGAGCGGCACCGGGGATGCAGGCACCACCATTCATATCAAGGATGGCGCAAACGAAATCGGCACCGCAGTGGTCACTGCGGGAGGCACATGGACCTTTACGCCGACCGCAAATCTGGCCGACGGGCTGCACAGCCTGGTCATCACCGCCACTGACCCGGCCGGGAATACCAGCACCGGCAGCACTACCGTGACCTTCACGGTAGATACCAGCGCGCCAGTTGCGCCGCTAATCTCAAGCGTTACTGACAACGTGGGCACGACGGTGCCCCTGGGCAATGGCGATTCCACCAACGACACCACACCCGCCTTTACCGGCACCACGGAAGGCAATGCCCAAATCACCATCTACGACAATGGCAAGCAAATTGGCCAGGTCACAGCAGACGGCGCAGGGCTCTGGAGTTACACCCCCGCCGCACTGGCAGAAGGCAGCCACAGCTTCACCTTTACCGCCACCGATGCGGTCGGCAACGTCGGTCCGGCCTCCCCGCCGTATGTGCTGGTGGTTGACCTGACGCCCCCTGCCGCACCGGCCATCACACAGGCAGTGGATGATTTCGGCACCATTCAGGGGTCACTGGGCACCGGGCAACTCACCGATGACGCCCAGCCGCTGCTGAAAGGCACCAGCGAGCCGCTCGCCACGGTCAACGTCTATGACGGAGGCTCGCTCATCGGCACGGCTAACGCCGATATCAACGGCAACTGGTCGTTGCAGTTAAGCACCAGCCTGAGCGAAACCACCCACAGCTTCACGGCACGGGCGGTAGATGCAGCCGGTAACATCAGCACCCCGTCTGCACCGTTCCTGCTGACCGTCGATACCACACCGCCAGCTCCGCCGGTTATCCTCACCGTGGCCGATGACACAGGCCCGAACACTGGCAATCTCACCAACGGCCAGCTGACGGACGACAATAAACCGACCCTCAGCGGCACGGCAGTGGCGGGTTCACTGGTGCGTATTTACGATGGCAGCACCCTGCTGGGCAGCGTTGTCGCCACCAACGGTAGCTGGAGCTTTACCCCAACCAGCCCGCTGGCGGATGGCTCGCACACGCTCAGGGCCACCGCCAGCGATCCGGCAGGCAACGCCAGCGGTGATTCAAACACCTTTACCCTGGTGGTGGATGCGACTGCACCGAACGCGCCAGCCATTACCTCCATCGTGGACGATGTGGGCAGTATCACCGGGCCAGTGACCAGTACAACCCCGACCAACGACACGCAGCCTTCGCTGAACGGCACCGCAGAAGCCAACAGCGTGGTGAGAATTTACGATGGCACCACGCTTGTCGGCCAGGTTACCGCAGATGCCAACGGCAACTGGAGCCTGCCACAGACCACCACCATCCTCAGCGACGGGCAGCATAACTTTACCGTTACCGCCACGGATGCGGCAGGCAACACCAGTGCCGCCTCCCCTGTTACCTCGATTGTGGTGGATACCCTTGCGCCGCAGGTACCGGGTGGGCTGGCGGTGGTTAACGTCGGGACGCGCGTAACGGGTACAGCGGAAGCGGGAAGCACCGTGACCATTACCACCAGCGGCGGCACGGTGCTCGGCACCGCCACGGCGGACGGTAACGGCAACTTTACCGCCACCATCAACCCGGCGCAGACCAGCGGTGAAACGCTGCTGGCCTTTGCCACCGATAAAGCGGGCAACGTCGGGCTGTCTTCCTCTGTCATCGCACCGTTTACCACCCTGCCAGGTGCGCCAGTCATCAACACCGTGACCGATGATTTCGGTACGGTGAAAGGCACGCTGAGTAACGGGCAGAGTACCGACGACACCACCCCAACGCTTGCGGGGACCGCACAGCCAGGCTCAACGGTGACCCTGTTTAATAACGGGGTGTCGATGGGCACAGTGACTGCGGATGTAAACGGCAACTGGAGCTTTACCGCGCCTGCCCTGAGCGAAGGCGCACATACGTTCACGGCAACTGCCTCCAACGGCACGGGCACCGGCCCGGTTTCGGGCAGCATTGCCGTGGTTGTGGATACCACCGCACCCGGCATCCCGACCGGCACCTTTAACGCCGATGGCAGCGTACTGACCGGTCAGGCCGAAGCGGGCAGCACGGTCACTATTCGTCTGCCGGATGGCACTACCTACACCACCACCGCCAACGCCAGCGGTGTCTTCACTCTGACCTTTGCCAACAAGCAAACCGAAGGGGGAACACTGACGCTGAACGCGACCGATGCCGCAGGTAACACCTCGCTGCCGGGGCAGGCCATCGCCCCTAACCTGCCGCTGTCTGCCGCGAATAACCTCGACGAGCTGAACTTCACCACCACGGCGACGGTGACCGATGCCCAGTACAGCGATTACGGTCTGCTGCTGGTGGGCGCGGTAGGTAATGTGCTCTCGCTGCTGGGGAACAACAGCGCGCAGGTCACCTTCACCGTTGACCCGGACGCGTCGGCCAATATCAGCATTAACGCCTACGGGACGGGCGCGGTGCTCAGCTTGCTCAACACCATGCAGATAGTGGTGCAGCACTGGGATGCCAACAACAACATCTGGACCACGGTGGTGGACTCCGGTGATGGCAGCACGCTGAACCTGTTAACCCTCGGGGCGAACGGCGTCTCCCTGAACCTGACCGGGCTGACTCAGGGGCAGTATCGGGTGCTGACCTACAACACCAGCCTGTTGGCGACCGGGGCTTACAGCAGCCTCGATGTGGACGTCACGCAAACCAGCGCGGGCACCATTGTGGGCAGCAATCTGAACGTTGCGGGTAACGTGATCACCGACAACGATGCGGTGTCAGGCAGCGACAATGCGCCGTCCGGCACGCTGGTTACCCAGGTGACGAACGCGCAGGGCCAGGTGACGACGGTTAATGCCACCGGCACCACCGTGGTCCACGGTCTGTACGGTGATTTGACCATTAGCGCCAACGGGACCTACACCTACACGCTGACCACCACCAGCGCCAGCGCCAACGGCCGTACGGAGAACTTCACCTACACCATCGCGCACAACGGCTCAACCGCCAGCGCCCAGCTGGTGATCTCGCTCGGTACCAGCTCCGGGGCAACGGTTGCCCATGCGACGGCGGTGGATGACGCGGCAAGCTTCACCTTCGATACCAGCGTTCATGCCATCGACAACGGGACATCATCCCAGGGCGGGTTCACGGTGGTGGGCGTTGGGCTTGGGAATGTGCTCACCCTCGACGTGCTGAGCAACCTCAGCAACCCGATTATCTATAACGTCGATCAGGGCACCACCCGCACTATGACCTTGCAGGCAAGCGTTGGTGGGGTCGCCATCGGCTCGGTGTTTGACCTTTACGTCTATAAGTTCAACGCCGCGACCCAGACCTACCAGCAGTATCGTTACGATAAAAGCTGGCTGACCGCGCCATTGCTGGGCGGCACGTCCGGCAAGCTCACGCTGGATCTCCCGGCCGGGCAATATCTGTTCCTGCTGAATACCGCATCGGGGATCACCGCCCTGACTGGCTACACCCTGAACGTGCTTGAGGATCACGTTTACACGGTGTCCAGCACCGACGGTTCGACCACCGGTAACGTGATGGCGGACGACATCCTGCCAACCGGCGTGACCGCCACGGTGACCGAGGTGAACGGCGTGCAGGTTAACGCAACCGGCACCACAACCATTCAGGGGCTGTACGGCACGCTGACCATTGATGCTCAGGGTAACTACAGCTACACCCTGAAAGCCGGCACCGGGGCAGACAAAATCCGCACTCCGGATACCTTTGTCTACACCATTACCGATTCAACCGGGCACAAGGACAGCGCGTCGCTCAACATCACCCCAACGCCGCACGCGCTGGATGCCATCGACGATGTCAGCAAACTGGTAACCTTTGATGCCACACAGCACATCGCGGCCTGGAGCGATACCTCCGTCGGCAGCGCAAGCTGGCAGGCCGCCCTGCTGAGTACCACCCGCGCCTCCGGTAGCGGCACCTTTACCGTCGACCCGAACACCGCGCTGCACAATGTGGTGCTGCACTTTGACATTGCATCCGTGCTGCCGCTGGGCGGGCTAGGCGTCACCTGGTCGATTACCCTGCAAGGTTCTTCTACGGCGATTGCCTCCAGTTCGTTTACCGGTGGCTCCACCACCATCAACCTGAGCGGGCTGGATCTGGATGCGGGGACATACACCCTGAGCTTTACCGGTACCGCGGGGCCACTGGGTGTGGGCGGTATTACGATCACCCCATCCGTGACGGGCACATCGGTGTTCCTCAATAACTTCGAAACCACCGCCGGACATCTGGTGACGGGCAATATCTACGACGGTACGGATTCGCAGGGGGCGCTGGATCAGCTGGCATCGGTGAACACCCGTCTGAGCATCACCGGCTATGACGGCCATGTCACCACGCTTGATCCGTACACCACCAGCAACGCCAGCGCGTCGATTGTCGGGCATTACGGCACGCTCTCTATTGGCGTGGACGGCAGCTACACCTACACGCTGAACAGCGGGATCTCGCTTTCCACCATGACCAGCAAGGAGGTCTTCAACTACACCCTGACCGCCGCCAACGGCACGACAGATAGCGCCTCGCTGACCATCAACCTGTCACCGCAGATGACCAGCACCAACCACAACGACATCATGACCGGCAGTGCCTATGGCGACACGCTGATTTATCACGTGCTCGATACCACTACAGGTGCCGGAACCGGCGGCAACGGTAACGGCGATCACTGGACCAACTTCTCTGTTTCGCAGGGGGATAAGATCGATATCGGCGATTTGCTGGTGGGCTGGAACGGCCAGACATCTACGCTCGGTAACTATGTGTCCGTCACCACCAGCGGAAGCAACACCGTGATTTCCATCGACCGCGACGGCACAGGCAGTGCCTACGCTAAAAGCACCCTGGTTACCCTGGATAATGTTCAGACCACCTTCGACGAGCTTGTAAATCAGCACCACAACATCATTACCTGACAGCAGCGAATAATGACCCGGGCGCTCGCCGCCCGGGCATAGACAACATAAAGCGGTACTCTTTTATTAGGGACAAGACATGAGAAAAAGATGGCCTCGCTGGTGGCTCTCGTGCTGCCTGTTTTCTGTACCCGTGTCGCCTGCTCAGGCGGTGGTGATTAACGCCGAACAGCTGAGTGCTGAGCAGGAACTTCCCTCCCTTGAAGGCCGCGTTGCGCTTCCGGCCAGCAAAACGCCTCCGGGCGTATTAAACCTGGATGACGCCGTCGTCCGCGCCGTGAGCTGGCATCCGGCCATCAGCGAAGCGGTGGGAAAACTCTTCCAGCAATCAGAACAGGTCGATGTCGCCAAATCGAAATACTATCCGCAGGTTAACGCCGGGATGGATAACGGCTACACGCACAATGGCGGCGATTCCGGCTTTACCCCTTCTCTGGTGCTCTCGCTTTCGCAAATGCTGTATGACTTCGGCAAAGTGGCAAGCCAGGTGCGCGCCGAAAACGCCGGGGTCGCACAACAACAGGCCAATGTGCTGGTCAGTATCGATACCATTGCCCACGACACCGCCACCGCGCTGGTGCAGGTTCAGACCTGGCAGCAGATGGTTGAAACCGCCAGAGAGCAGCTTGATGCCCTGAATGAAATCGGCAAGCTCACCCGCCAGCGTAACGACGAAGGGGCGACGTCGCTCTCAGACGTGGTACAAACCGATGCCCGTGTTGAAGGCGCACGCGCGCAGTTAATGCAGTATCAGGCCAACCTGGACAGCTCGCGCGCCACGCTGATGAGCAACCTCGGCTGGAATACGCTGGGCGTTATCAGCAATGATTTCCCGGACAGAATGAAACGCAGTTGCGACATCGCCGAGCCTGACGACCGGCTGGTGCCTGCGGTGCTGGCAGCCTGGGCGCAGGCTAATATCGCGCAGGCCAACCTGGACTACGCCAACGCCCAGATGACCCCGACCGTCTCGCTGGAGCCGGAAGTTCGCCACTATCTGAATGACAACTATGCGGGACACGGTTCGCTGGATCGCACCCAGTATTCCGCGTGGGTCAAAGTGGAGATGCCGATCTATCAGGGCGGCGGGTTAACCGCACGGCGCAATGCAGCCGGACACGCGGTTGAAGCGGCGCAGTCCACCATCCAGCGCACGCGGCTGGACGTCAGACAAAAGCTGCTGGAGTCACGCAGCCAGGTGATGAGCCTGCTCAGCACATTGCAGATCCAGTCCCGTCAGGAAACGCTCAGCGTGCGCACCCGCGAGCTCTACCAGCAACAGTATCTTGAGCTTGGCTCACGCCCGCTGCTGGACGTGCTAAACGCCGAACAAGAGGTCTACCAGGCGCGTTTTACCCAGCAGCAAACGCTCGGCCAGTTACACCAGCTCCAGCTGAACTGCCTGTACAACACAGGCCGTATGCGTCACGCCTTCAGCCTGGATAACCGCACGATCCAGTCTGTGGAGATCCAGCCATGAAACACACCGACCCAACGCAAAACGAACCGATTACGGATCAGGCACTGGCGCACTGGGCTCAGGCATTTAGCCATGTTGCCGATCACTACCGGGTAGCCTGTTCCCCCGGCGCGCTGGTGGCGGACGCCCCGTGGCTCAGCGGCAAACCAATGATCAACGCCCTCACCCTGCTGGCGCGCGAAGCCGGGCTTTCGTTCCAGCTTTTGCACTCCACGCAGGATGCGATCAACAGCTGGCGTTTGCCGCTGGTGGTTGAACTGAAAGAGGGCAAGATTGGCGTTATTGAATATTTTGACGGTGAAGACACGCTGGAGATCTGTTTTATCGACAGCACGGTGCAAACTAACCGGCTTTCCCTTCAGGCGCTGCTGCCCGCCATTCACCATGTTGCCGCCCTGCGCCCGCTGGCGGCCTTAAAAGACAGCCGCGTGGATGCCTATATTTCGAAGTATCGCCCGGACTGGCTCTACCGGCTGGTGATGCGCGACCTGCGCCCCTACACATGGGTGATGCTTGCCGCCCTCTTTATCAACCTGTTATCCCTTTCTGGCGTGGTCTTTTCGATGCAGGTGTATGACCGGGTGATCCCCGCCCAGTCGTACCCCACCCTGTATGTGCTGACGATTGGCGTGCTGATTGCCACCCTGTTTGGCTTTGTGCTGCGTATTGCCCGGGGTCACATTATGGATCTGCTGGGTAAACGCGCCGATTTACGCGTCTCCGACCGGGTCTTCGGCCATGCCCTGCGCCTGCGTAACAGCGCGGTTCCTCGCTCCACCGGCAGCTTTATCTCGCAGCTGCGCGAACTGGAGCAGATCCGCGAAATGGTCACCTCGTCAACCATCTCCACCATTGTCGACCTGCCCTTCTTTCTGCTGTTTGTGGTGGTGCTGGCGATCATTGCTCCGCCACTGGCATGGATTGCACCTGTCGCCGCCGTGCTGATGGTCCTGCCCGGCATTCTGTTGCAGAAAAAGCTGGCGGCACTGGCAAAACAATCGGCCCATGAATCCACCCTGCGCAATGCGGTACTGGTCGAAAGCGTTCAGGGGCTGGAAGACATCAAGCTGATGCAGGCGGAAAACCGCTTCCTGCAACAGTGGAACAGCTACATCCAGATCACCGCAGAATCTGGCCTGCGCACCCGCGAGCTGAGCCAGGGGCTGATCAACTGGGGGATGACAATCCAGAGTCTGGTTTACGCCGGGGTGATCGTCTTCGGCGCACCTATGGTTATCGAAGGCTCCTTAACCACGGGTTCCGTGGTTGCCGCCTCGATGCTGGCCTCGCGCATGATTGCGCCGATGGCCACCCTGTGCGGCGTGCTGGCGCGCTGGCAGCAGGTGAAAGCCGCCAAAGAGGGCCTGGACAGCATCATGCAGTTGCCCACCGAAAACCTGCGAGAAGAGACCCCTATTCGCCAGGATGTACTGCGTGGGCACTATCTCTTCGATCAGGCGCAGTTTCGCTACCACCCGGAAGATCCGCGCATGGCGCTGCGCATCAACCGGCTGGAGATCAAACCCGGTGAGAGCATCGCGATCCTCGGGCGCAACGGCGCGGGTAAATCGACGCTGCTGCAGGCGCTGGCGGGCGGTATGGAGCTGGCCAGTGGCGAGCTGCGGCTGGACAACCTCAGTCTGCCGCATCTGGACGTGGCCGACCTGCGGCGCAACGTGGGCTTTATGACCCAGAACGCGCGGTTATTCCACGGCACGCTGCGCGAGAACATCACGCTCGGGATGCCACGCGCCACCGACGAAGAGATCGTTAATGTGCTGGAGATGTGCGGCGCGGCAAGCTTTGTGCAGAAGCTGCCAAAGGGGCTGGACTACCCGATCATGGAAAATGGCGTGGGGTTGTCCGGCGGCCAGCGGCAGTCCATTTTGCTGGCGCGAATGCTCCTGCGCGATCCCAATATCGTTCTGCTCGATGAACCCACCGCCTCCCTCGATGAACATACCGAACGCGAGTTTATTCAGCGCCTGAGTCAGTGGCTGGGCAACCGCACGCTGATTGTCGCCACGCACCGCGTGCCCGTACTGGAACTGGTTGAGCGCGTGGTGGTGCTGAAAGAAGGGATGCTGGTCATGGATGCGCCGAAAGCGCAGGCCCTTAATAACAGCCGAATGCAGCAACAGGCGAACGGACGGGAGTGGAAAAATGAAAACCAGTCAGCATGATGCCGCAACGATGGACGATCTGGACAATACGCTTGATTCAGAAAGCGGCTATTCTGGCGCGCGGCGCATTGTACTGTGGACACTTCTGCTGTTTATCGTCACCGGCGTGTGGGCATGGTTCGGGATACTGGATGAAGTCTCTACCGGAACCGGCAAAGTGATCCCAAGCTCTCGCGAGCAGGTATTGCAGTCGCTCGATGGCGGGATCCTGGCCGGGCTGAGCGTGCATGAAGGGGATCAGGTTCAGGCGGGCCAGGTACTGGCAAGGCTCGATCCGACCCGTTCTGAGTCCAATGTGGGGGAAAGTGCCGCCCGCTACCGCGCATCGCTGGCGTCCAGCGTGCGTTTAACCGCAGAAGTTAACGACCTGCCGCTGGTTTTTCCTGAATCCTTAAAAGCCTGGCCCGACCTTCTCGCCACCGAAACCCATCTCTACAAATCCCGCCGCGCACAGCTTGAAGACACCGTCCGCGAACTGAACTCGGCCCTGAGCCTGGCGAATAAAGAGCTGGCAATCACGGAACGTCTGGTTAAAACCGGCGCCGCCAGCCACGTTGAAGTGCTGCGCCTTCAGCGGCAGAAAAGCGACCTGGAACTCAAGCTGACGGACGTGCGTTCGCAGTATTACGTGCAGGCGCGCGAGGCATTGTCAAAAGCCAATGCCGAAGTGGATATGCTCTCCGCCATCCTGAAAGGACGTGAGGATTCCGTCACCCGCCTGACGGTGCGCTCCCCTGTTCGCGGGATTGTGAAAAACATCAAAGTCACGACCATCGGCGGCGTGATCCCGCCAAACGGCGAGCTGATGGAGATTGTGCCGGTGGACGATCATCTGCTGATTGAAACCCGCCTCTCGCCGCGTGACATCGCGTTTATTCATCCCGGACAAAAAGCGCTGGTGAAGATAACCGCCTATGACTACGCCATTTACGGCGGTTTGCACGGGGTGGTGGAAACCATCTCCCCGGATACCATTCAGGACGAAGCCAAACCGGAAGTGTTTTATTACCGGGTGTTTATCCGCACCAGCCAGGATTTTCTGATGAATAAAGCGGGAAGGCATTTTTCGATTGTGCCAGGGATGATTGCCACGGTGGATATCAAGACCGGCGAAAAAACTGTGCTGGATTATATGATTAAGCCGTTTAACCGGGCGAAAGAGGCGCTCAGGGAGCGGTGATTTTGGTTTTCTCCCTCTCCCTGTGGGCTGAGGGTTCCCCAGTAATTTGTGTCTTTAATTCAGCGATGACATTACGCCATTGAAATAAAAGGCTTACAGCGGTGCCATGGTCCGGCCGAAAATCGCCGAAGCGTTTCCTGTAGGCCGGGGCGAGGCGCATGGATGCGCCGAGAGGGCGCGACTTGCATGGACGCTGCATCGCGCCCGGCCCGAAAGCCGAAAGGAATAAGCTGAGGGTACCGCGAAGCGGCGATTTTCTTGCCGGGAGCCCGGGTCGCCAGGGTAGCGGCGGTGAGCTACCCTGGCACGTTCACCGGTAATGTAGTGACAGAGTAGCAAGGAATATAAAGTGAACGGAATGACCACCTGAGCTGTATGTTCCCCCTCACCCCAACCCTCTCCCCAAAAAGGAGAGGGAGCCGTCCGTGCTCGTATTTTTGTGGGGATTCCTCAACCCACAGGGAGAGGGTTGGGGTGAGGGCAACAGACCGCAAATAATTGCAACGTCATACATCTTTCCTGAAGCCGCCTCGCAGGTTTCAACTTCTCCTTTCTTACCCTCTTTTTTATAAGGTTATTCGAGCGTAAGTTTCTTCCACGCCAGCAAAATCTGGCGTCGGGATTGGCATCCTGGTTATCATTGGAGACGGCGTAAGTTCTTGTTGCGCCGCACGTCTGGCTACATCTCAATGGTGGGCTGGACGGGGGCGTCGCAAGACGCGCCGGTACACTCCAAGCCGGTAATGCCAACTCCGTTCAGACCTGCCACCCGGGAAATTGGCATTTCCCTGGTCGGTTTATCAACTGATTGGAGAAAAATATGAATACCAGCAACGCGCTTTTCACTACCCCATTCGATCACAACACCGACTTCATCGACCTTGCCGACAACTGCGAACGTTTTTGTGAGGCTCTGGTAGAAGAAACCGATCCCGCAAGAAAAATGGCTCTTTGTGGCCGTCTTGCCACCAGCCTCGCCCTGCTCCGCCCGATGCTGCTGGAGCCTGTTCCTGAATATTTACAGGAACGTCTTACCGTCGATGCCCTTCCCTTCGTTCGACCTGTATTTGCCCCTGAGCCAGATCAGCAGTGCCGCTACTGCGAAGAGATCACCCAATTGCTCATTAGCGGCGTACTTGCACCCGAAGCCGCGCGCGTTATGGGGGATTTGCTGTTTGAACTGACCGGATATTTTGCCGATCGACTGAAAGAACCTCGCTGGCTGAGAACGGATGCGGGAGTGGCATTGCTGGGTTAAATGTAAAAGCCGGGTGGCGGCTACGCCTTACCCGGCCTACTCGGTAAGCGATTAAATAACTTCATTAGAATAAAACACTTACAGCGGCTCCATGGTCCGGCCGAAAATCGCTGAGGCGTTTCCTGTAGGCCGGGGCGAGGCGCATGGATGCGCCGAGAGGGCGCGACTTGCATGGACGCTGCATCGCGCCCGACCCGAAAGTCGAAAGGAATAAGCCGAAGGCACCGCGGAGCGGCGATTTTCTTGCCGGGAGCCCGGGTCGCCAGGGTGGTGGCGGTGAGCCCCCCTGGCACGTTCACCGGTAATGTAGTAACAGAGTAGCAAGGAACATAAAGTGAACGGAATGACCACCACAGCCGTATGTTCCCCCTCACCCTAGCCCTCTCCCACAGGACCAGGCGATGTGTTGCTATACGAGTATCTTAAACCGCTTAATATGAAAATCTCCGATCTGGCCGATACGCTGAACGTAGACTGCAATACAGCCAGCGCGCTGATAAACAATAAAATCATTCTTACCGCTGATATGGCTTCTCGTCTCGCAAAGACATTCGACACCAGTGTCGAATTCTGGCTGAACCTACAGCAAAATCCTGATATCCCGCGGTAAAAATCCACCGTCAGTAACACACCTGGCACCACGTACCTGCTACCATAAACCACTCTCATTTTTCAGGAAGAAACCATGCGTCAACGTACAATTGTCTGTCCGATCATTCAGAACAACGGGGCTTATCTGCTGTGCAAAATGGCCGATGACCGTGGGGTATTCCCCGGCCAGTGGGCGATTTCCGGTGGAGGGATGGAGCCAGGAGAAACCATGGAGCAGGCACTGCGCCGCGAAATTCGCGAAGAGCTGGGCGATGCGCTTGAGATAACCGACGTGAAGCCCTGGGCCTTCCGCGATGATATCCGCGTGAAAACCTACGCCGACGGCAGCACGGAAGAGATTTACATGATTTACCTGATCTTCGACTGCTACAGCGCCAACCGTGAAGTGACGTTCAACGAAGAGTTTCAGGAGATAGCCTGGGTGCAGCCAGAGTCGATTAAGGCCCTGGATCTGAACGAAGCCACGCGCATCACCTTCGCCCAGAAAGGGTTGCTGTAATCCTCACGTGGGTACGCGGGCGAGAAAAACGCTCGTGTACCGGATAAATTTGCCAATAAACACCCCGGCAAACACCCCACCGGAAACAATCGCGAAGGCGCTCATGGCAGGCTGTTGCAGTGTCTGCGGCGAAATGGCGCTCATTACACCCAGCACATATTTCACCACAAACGCCAGCATCATAAACGGCAGCGCCGAATAATCCGCCTGTCGGGAAATACTGCGCGGTGCGGCAGCGCGCGTAATAGCAGCCGACTTTATCAGCACAAAGCCCAGCGCCGCGCCCGCAACTATTCCTGCAATCCACAACGTAACGGTGGCAAGAGTAAGCTGACGGTAAATCACCAGATCGTAAATATCCCAGACCAGAAAAATGGCAGGAATAATGGCGAGTTTTTCGAGCGTCACAATGGCGGGCTTACGGGCTTTAATCCCACGAGATATCAGAAAAATAAACAGCACCCACACCCAGACAGGGGTACGGGTAAGGATACCCATCAAAAAATCGGACATGGCATTCACTCTGCGTGACATGCGACCTTTATCGCACCGGATAAGTATCGCGCAAAATAAACCCCATGCAATCCTCTGTACGTTATTTAAACGTTACCGTAAACGTCGCGGTCGCACTGAAGCTCCCCAGTAATGGCGTATTGGTGAGCCAGATAAATCCCGCATAATAATCCTGCGTGAGCTGATCTCCACTGATAACGCCTATTTCCTGCGGCGTATTAAGCGATATCCTTGGTGCCATCGTGCCATTCCCGGAGATTATAAATCCGAAACCACTGTCTGCAGCGGGCATAATGATGGCGCCTTGCGTCACTGGATTAGTCGAACTTAACGTCATTAATAGCGTCTCCCCGGTACAGGTTTTACCGCTGGTTTCCCGGGTTAAATCCACCAGCAAGGTGAAAGGTTTTGTCATCTCGATTTTTCCCGCCGTCGCACGGGTGGCGTTGATGACCCCAAAGTTGAGGATATCCGGCACAAGGGACACCTTTGGCGTACAGGCCAGAAACGTAATTTTATCCAGCCCGGTAATGGTGAGGTTAAAGTTGCCGTCCTGGCTAACTGAACCGCCCCGGATGCCCCCTTTCCCGTCCACCTGGAACAGAGACAGACTCACATCGCCCATCACCTTGCCATCGCTGGAAGCAGGATACCCCGTGGTTTTGATATAGACCTGATAAGTCAGTGTAAAGGTCTGCGACGTGGCCGGTGAACTGCACCCCCCTCTTCCGTTGGGCCGGCAAACTGTCCCGGGGCCAATTTCAACTTTCTCGCCATTCTGGAGTTTGTAATCGACGTTGTTCCATGTAATCCCAATCTCGAGAGAGTTATGGAGATTCTTCACCGCGTCTTTGGGATCCAGCCACAGGAAAGCGCTTTCACCCTGAGGATAACTATCGGTATCCGAGCAGGTAAACGTCGCGGTAATGGGCGACGATACCCAGATTTTAGTGTTAGCGCCGAAATCCCCCACAGAGGCCTTAATCACGCTATCAATTGCAACGTACTGGCTAACCGAGCCTTGTGCTTTACAGGTCAACGCCATGGCGGTTGACGAAAATAAACCAAAGAAAAAGACCACGACCGCATACACCAGATGTCGTCCATGAAATTGCATTGTTAACTCCTTTATCGACAAATTGCGTTTATCTCGCGGTAGCCGGCTTTACCCCGCGCATCAGCGTGCAGATCCGGAAGCTGGATGAGGCACTGTTCGCCCTGGCTCTCTCCCCAGCGAATCGTTAGCGCCTCCCCGGCGGTAACGCCGGAGACAAAGATGTCACCCTCTGGCCCCACGACACCATTACTGCGATTGCCGCGGCTGTATGCCTGCGCACCGACAGGCGGCACGTTGTTATCCGGTAACCGGCTGTGAATCAACACGCTTTCCCCCCGATATGTTTCAAAGGGTACATACGCAATCGCCCCCCGGCTCGGTACGCTGTTTTTGGTGGCCAGAGGCACGTCCAGTCCATCCGGGAAATCGCGGGTATTCAGCGACCAGGTGTTGTTACGGTAAGGAACGGCGTTTGGTACGATGGCGTAGCCAGAAGAATCAATACGCACCCCGGACTGGTTGGTGACTCGCACCCCCTGGGCATTCGGCGCCTCGATCAGGGCGAATGTCGTCCCGAGTGGTTGTGCAAGCGTAACGCCGCCCCGATGAGCAACCACGCCCCCCGCCAGATTGAGGCTGCTCTGCCGGACATGCTCTGCATTGGAATACCCCAGCCAGAGATTACCGGCCTGCCCTTTATAGCCCATGCTGAGATCCCCAGCCGTACGTTCAGATTTGTTCTGTTGCACCTGCATGGCATAGCTCAGACGGTTATCGTCCAGCAGCGAACCGCTTAAACCAGCGGAAGTTGAGGCATAGCCTGAGCGGTCGGAACGCATAGTGGCTGTCGCCGTTGCGGGATAGCTGCCGAAATTCAGCGGTAAAGTGAGCCGCAGGTTAATGCTGCTGTCATTTGAGGCGTAATGGTTACGGGTGTTCTGGTAATAAAGGCTCCAGGTGACATTACCCAGCCGGGAGGTTAATCCAGACTGGATGGTGGTGTCGGTACTGGCATCTTTCCAGTAGGTCTGCTTACTGAGTGTCAGCCAGAGCTGGCCGATATCCCACAACTGCTGGCTCATCGAAACATCAAGCCGGGCCTTTTTCGTGGCATAGTTGCTGGCGTAGCTCACCTCTGGCTCGGAAATCACCCACTGTTCAGCATTCTCGTCAGTATCATCCCAGTAATAGGTTTTATAGCGCCCATTTTCCCAGCGACGGCGCTCCTGCACTGACTCCTGAAAATCGTAATAGCCGGACGACGAGTAACGATAACCGGCAACCTGGAAATCAGTGCGAGAATCCAGAAACGATTTGGCATACAAAAACCGGGCGCTGGCACCTTGCTCCGAATCGCCCCGCGCAAGGCGCGTATCAGAGAACGACAGGTCGACCGATAACGCCCCCAAATCTCCCATGTTTTTGCCCACGCCGAGCCCCGCGCTCTGATAGTGTTCGGCAGAGAGCAGGCCTGCGGATAAGGTCACTGAATCTGTTGCGCCATAAGAGAACTGGCTTTCAGCAAAGGCAGGTGCGTAGCCGTCGGCACCATCGTGATATTTCCCGGCGACGATTTCATAGTTCAACTGACCGTTGCGCACCAGGCCTGGCAATACTGTGTAAGGGATAACCAGGTTGGTTCGGCTCCCGTCGGTTTCAATGATCGTCACATACAGATCGCCACTCTGGCTGACCGGAACAATGTCATCAAACGCAAAAGGGCCTGGCGGTACGTTGGTGGTGTATATCAGGTACTTATTTTGACGAACTTCCACGCGGGCGTTGCTCTGCGCAACGCCCCGGACCACAGGGGCATAGCGCGACTGACTTTCCGCGCGCATCATCGGTTCTGATGCCAGCTGCACCCCGCGAAAAGGGATGCTATCGAACACAGTTGTCCCTGTGCTCGCCTGTCCAAAAAGCAACTGGCTTTGCAGTGAAGGCACAGCCCTTTCGGCCCATGCTGAGACGCTTTGCCAGTGGCTGTTTTGACCGCTTCGTTTGGTCAGGTTCCCCATGTTCCGCAAACGCCACGCACCAAGGTTTATCCCGCTATTCAGATACAGATTGGCATACTGGCTATCCTGTCCGTCGTTGTTGACATGGCTCGCCGCCAGATTGTAATTCACAAAGGCCGCGTTAATACCGTCGTCATAACGCGTCGCAGGGATCGCGCCGCGTGGCTGGGTATGCATATAAATCTGGGGCACCTGAATATCAAGCCGATGGTCAACCATCGTAAAAGCCACAGAAGCGCCTTTAAGATGGCGATCCAGTGCATAACAGGTCGCATCAGCATCAGCGGGAATATCCACCGACCAGGCCCGAAGTTGCCCGGCGCTCAGGCAGGGGTGCAGGGTTTTATCCTGCTCATCACGCATGATCTCAACATCACGCTGCTCGACGAGTTTATGGTTAACGTAGATATCCAGCGTGTATGTTCCGGGCACAATACCCGAGTCTGGATCAATCAGGTTAATCAGCGACTGATTGTCAGCACCATAAAAAAAGGAGGTGTTATATTCACTTTGTGCCACGCATTCAGTGCCGGTCACCAGCAAAGAGGTCAGCGCACATAAAGATATCCATGAGCGTTGCATAATCGTTCATCCATGACATTATTCATTTATCCGCAACGATGGCTTAATTCATTTTTACGTCGGCAACTCCGCCATAATCATTAATGTAGGTTAAGCCAACTACCTGCGATCCTTTTGTAAAACGGATGCTTTCATTGCCAAACGGCGGCACCATCGGCGCCAGTATTTTTTGTTCTTTCCCCTGCGGAGTCTTAATAATTAACTGACTCAGGCTGATATACATTGGCCCCGCATTTTTCACTTCCAGTGCGTTATCTGTTTTGCTGAATGTTAATTTGCGTACCTGTTCATCAAGCTTTGTTTTTAGTCCCGGCGGCCGATAAAACAATTTAAGGCGTGTTCTAATCGCCAGTTGCATCACATTCGCCTGGGTTGCGCGTGGTGGAATTTCCTGCACATTAATCCAGTACACACTTTCACGATCGGTGGGTAATCCTTGCCCGGAATAAATAAAGCGCAGCACGGCAGACTGATCCGGTTGTATTTTGACAATAGGCGGCGTCACCATCATATCTTTACGCGGCTTGCCCTCTGCATCTTCCAGCCAGGTTTGGACAATATAATTTTTGGTGGCCGCATTATGGAGAGATAAAGAGGCTGATTTATATTCGCCCTGATAAATAACACGCGAACTGTCAATCTGGATAGCGGAGGAGGCAAAACCAGAATACAGTGCCAACAATCCAATAATAAGCGATTTCATAATATCACCTGGAAACAGGCCCCGTAGGGCCTGGCACTGTTATTGTTGAACCACGGTAAAGTTTGCTACCGCATCTGCGGCACCTGGGGACAAGGTGCCTTGATTGAAGGCGTAATAATGCGCTTTCAGACGGAAGGTGCCTTCGCCACTCTCATTCACCACAACATTTAAATCATTCGCGTAATCAAGCGTGTTGGATAAGGTAATTTTTTTGTTGGCCATATCCGTGATAATAATCCCGACGCCCTTAGCCGTTTCTGCCTCATTAGGGTTCTCCAGCTCCAGGACATCCTGCTGACCCGCTGGCGTAACGCCATTCAGGACCAGATAATAGGTTCCGGGCTCGCATCCGGTCATATTAATATCAAATCCCACATCAGGTCCGTTTGCGGTATTTTGTAAATCCGCAACGGATACCCCGGCCATAGGCACCGTAATTTCGGCCGTATCTTGTCCCTGGATCTTGCACGTTGACGAGGTGATCGTCCCCTCAAATTTTAATGTGCCATCAGCAGCATATGCAAAAGTGGTAGACAGCCCCATAACAACCATTGCCATGCAAAGTGATTTAAGTTTCATATACAGCTCCTTCTGTGTGTAAACCTGCTAACTATTTATCCGTGCATCATTTCCTGACGGGATATCGTGATGTAATTCTCGAGTGCGTTCCATCTGACTATCTCCCGATGAAGATCCGTCAGCTGGATAAATAACTGAAAGTAAACTTTTTGCGTAATGCCTTTCCCTGCTGAGCAAAACAATTCATCAATAACCGTTCGCAGTTCATTATAACCACCGCGAATAACACCCGGTACATCAAGCGGATCCACATGGCAGAGATAAAGGCTCCAGACATGGTGAATTTTCTCTTCCACAGGAATATTATGCGCAAGGGTAAGTAAACACTGATATAGCATCTCCTCGGCATATTTCTGTCTACTCATCTGAGTGTCCCTCCTCAGGTTTATTTAACTTCTCCAGTAAAGTAGTGATAGAGCCCAGTTAAATTACCGACGTGTAATTTGTTATAAATATTACGCCTGTGGATACTGACCATTTTCTCACTAATATCAACCTGGCGAGAGATTTCCTTATTCCCTTTGCCGGCGATAATAAAGGGTATCATGTCTATTTCACGGTGCGTCAGGCAGGCATTTTTTTTGATCCGGGCCCAAATCTTATTAGTCACCGATTTTGACACAACCTGACCTTCGAGCCCTTTGGTCATAAAGTCATTCAGCTTCTCGCATGACTCACGGGTATCGATTAAACAATCCGCAACGGAATCGAGCACAATATTCTCGGATACATCGGCAAGCTGTTCATTTTTTGTCACCACCAGAATGGAATTGTTGGCACTCTGGCGTTTAATTTTGAGCAACGAGAATAACAGGCTATGGTCGGGAGAGGTGTAGTCAACAACAATCGTTGCAGATTTACCCCACGTCATCTCTGCAAGCGCGCTTTTAGCTTTCTGATAACTCAGCGAATAAAACGCTCCCCGATGGCTGGCGCAATGTTGTACGAGCTCGCTCAGCCCTGATTGAAACCATATGTTATCTGATACACAAATAATCATTTTCCGTAACCTTATACTCGTCCATGTATAACATTCCGGGAATAGCATCTCTGCACTGATTACGCCGCATTCCTTGCAGCAAACTACTCAGCCGTCTTGCGTATTCCATGGAGACATTATTTGACCTAATCACAAAGATATGCAATTAAGAACATAGGCACTTTGATTAAGAATATTCCTAAGAACAAGGGTACACCAACGTTGTCCGGGGGAAAATTGGCATATTTTTTAAATTGTTAGGTGATGTAAAAAAACAAATTAATTACGATGAGTAATTAATAAAAAAGGATGGATGAGGCAGGATGTACTATTGTGGCGTTTTCGGGTGCCAGAACGAATCTGGCACCCGGGGAATTACAGCGATATTTTCAGGCGTCGTACGGCCTCTTTCAGTTGCTCATCCGTTGGCGTAACGAACGACATACGCAGCGTGGTGTGATCCGGCTCGTTGCAGTAGAAGAACTCACCCGGCACAAATACCACACCGTTGCTGAGCGTTTTTTCCAGCCAGCGGGTCGTATTGATGCCGTTATTCATTTTCGCCCACAGGAACATGCCGCCTTTTGGCTTATGGAATGACATTACATCACCCAGCTCCGCTTCCAGCTCACTGGCGAAGGTCTGGTATTTCTGGCGATAGGCTTCGCGGATCATTTTAATTTGATCTGCCAGACGGCCGGTTTTCAGATATTCATAAGTCATCAGCTGCGACAGAGTGCTGGTGTGCAAATCGGTCGTCTGCTTCAGATTCACCACCGCGCGTTTCAGCCACTCCGGCACCAGCACCCAGCCAACACGAGTTCCCGGGGCGAGGATTTTAGAGAAGGTGGAGGTATAAACCACGTTCTCTTCATTGCCAATATCTTTGGCATGGGCAATCAGCGGGCGGAAGACTTCGTTAGTGTAATTAATTTCGCTGTACGGATCGTCTTCAATAATCACGAAGTCATAACGCAGGGATAATTCCACCAGCTGTTTACGACGGGCTTCAGACAGCGTTACGCCGCCAGGATTACCAAAGGTCGGGACAATATAAACCGCTTTGATGGCCTTTTTAGCCACCAGCGCTTCAAGTTCATCCACAATCATGCCGTCGCCGTCGGTACCCACAGATTCAAACTGCGCCTGCGCCAGACCAAATACCTGCAAAGCAGCCAGATAAGTAGGACGTTCCACCACGACGATATCGCCTGGGTTAATTAATGCACGGGCCAGCACATCAAGGGATTGTTGCGAACCGGACGTAATAACCACATCATCAGCATTACAGGTAATTCCGCGGCCAATACAAATCTGTTGAATCGCCTCGCGCAGACCCGGAACCCCCTCTGTCAGACCATACTGAAAGGCCTCACCAAAATGCTGTGATAAAACAGCATCTGCGGCAATTTTAAGGCCTTCGTGATCGAAAAGCGCCGGATTAGGAATACCACCACCCAGCGAAATCACTCCCGCCATTTTGCTATGTTTTAATAATTCACGGATGGCAGATGATTGCAGGCCTTGTGCACTGCTGGCGAGTTTATTAACAGACATTCTCTTGTAACCTTATTTTTTATGATGTGCTCAATCTTAGTATCACATGCAGATCGCTTTGATAACCCTTTTCAGCGCTGGCCGCACGAATGTTCTGCCTGCAAGTGCGCCAACACTCGCCACAAGGCAGAATAACCATCCAGAATGGTAAGAATAAGCCACATTAAAAACTACACACACTTATGTCACCCGCCATCGGGAAAATGGGCGAGGAAATAACAACATCAATCGCGGTGAGGATATATTTTCCCTGAGTGCACCAAACGCAAATATATTTCACGATTTCACCTGACCTACCAGATTTAAGGATATTCAGGCTCAGAATCTTCCGAGCTTTAGGATTAATCCCCCTTTTATTACCTCGCCAATATTTAAACAATCTTACACAAATTCACATTGCTTCCTTTTTTCTTACATTGCGCGGAACGTTTGATGATAGCCCGACAAAATATAGCGATAATAATATCCACAGCCACTGGCCTGTCTTTAATGCTCTCTGCCCATGCTGCCGAGCCGAATGATCAGTTTATTATTCAGCAGCAACGTCAGAAAGCACTTGAGCAGCAACTGACGCCGCCCGTCCCGGATGTGCGTCTTTCGGAGCCATCATCAAGCTTTGGCAGGATTGATTTCCCCACTGAAACACCCTGCTTCCCCATTCAGCGCATAGCGCTGAGCGGCCAGGATGCCCTTCCCCACTGGCTGCCGTTGCAGCGCCTTGCCGATCAGGCCCAGGGGCGCTGTCTTGGCGGCAAAGGTATTAACCTGCTGATGAGCACGATGCAAAACCGCATTGTCGATCACGGCTGGATCACCACCCGCGTTCTTGCCCCCTCGCAGGATTTAAAGAGCGGCACGCTGAAGCTGGCGATTGTCCCGGGCTATGTCCGCCACGTAACACTCACCAAAGAGAGCGACGATTACATCCAGCTATACAGCGCCTTCCCTGCCCATGAGGGCAATCTGCTGGATCTGCGTGACATTGAGCAGGGGCTGGAGAATTTACAGCGCCTGCCCACCGTGGAAGCCAGCATGGAGATCCTGCCCGGCGAAAAACCCGGCGAGAGCGACGTGGTGATCACCCGTAAGCAGAGCAAGATGTGGCGTCTTGGACTGTCGCTGGACGACGCAGGAACCGAAACCACCGGGCGCTACCAGGGCGGCGTCACCTTATCCCTGGATAACCCCTTCTCCCTGAGCGACCTGCTGTATGTCTCCGCCAGCCACGACCTTAACGACAAGAGCGGCAAGGGCAGCAAAAACTACACCGCACACTACTCGGTGCCGTTTGGCTACTGGATGCTGGGGGTCACCGGCAGCGACTATGACTATCACCAGACCATCGCCGGGCTGAACGGGGATTACCGCTACAGCGGCAAAAGCAAAAACCTCGACGTACAGCTCAGCCGTGTTCTGCATCGCAGCGGCTCGCAAAAAACCACCTTCACGTACGACGTGCTGGCACGCGAGACACGCAACTACATCGACGACACCGAAGTGGGCGTACAGCGACGCCAGACGGCGGGCTGGCGCGTAGGGCTGGAACATCGCCACTACATCGGCCAGGCCACGCTGGATGCGGGCATCAGCTATCAGCGTGGTACGCGCTGGTTTGGCGCCCAGCCTGCCCCGGAAGAATTTACCGGCGATGCCACCGCCCTGAGCAAAATTACCCAGTTGAGCGCCCAGCTCGATCTGCCGTTTGACATCGGTTCGCAGAACTTCCGCTACAACGTGCAGTACCTGCGCCAAATCAGCAACACGCCGCTGACGCCGCAGGATCAGTTTGCCATCGGTAACCGCTGGACGGTGCGTGGCTTTGACGGGGAACGCACCCTGAATGCCAGCCACGGCTGGTACGTGCGTAACGACCTGGCCTGGAGCACGCCACTGCCAAACCAGGAGCTTTACCTCGGTGCGGATTACGGTGAAGTGGGCGGTTACAGCTCTGACTATCTGATTGGCAAACATCTGGCAGGCGGCGTGGTGGGGCTGCGCGGCAGCGCCTTCAACACCGGGTATGACCTGTTTGCCGGTACGCCGTTCTCGAAGCCGGATGGGTTCACCACCAGCAACCTTACCCTCGGTTTTAACCTCAACTGGAGCTGGTGATGCGCATCGGAAATCTGGATATCAAAGCCCCGCTGATCCTCGGCGGCGAAGAGAGCGAAGCAGAAGTGCTGGGTGCCACCGTCTGGCTGTGGATGCACTCACCCATGCACCGGGATGCGCCCCTGCACGCGCTGCCAACGCTGCTGTTGCCCATTATCAAACGCCGCCAGTACGTTCTGATCAGCGAAAACGAACGCCCGGTGTTTTTCCTGAGCTGGGCCTGGCTTAACGAAGAATCGGAAGCGCGCTACCTCACCCGCCCGTCGATTGAGATGAAAGAAGAGGACTGGGACAGCGGAGACCGGATGTGGTTTTGCGACTGGATCGCCCCGTTTGGCCACACCAGCGCCATCAAAAAACTGATCCGCGATGACATCTTCCCTGACCACTGCTGGCGCGCGCTCTATCACCGTGGGGCTGAGCGCGGCAAACGTGTCGTGATGTTCCACGGCGGACGCATCAGCCGTACCACCGCACGTGAATGGCAACTGAAACACCCGCTCACCGTCAATCTGCCGGAAGCGCTGAAAGGAACGAACCATGAATAAGAACCTGTACCGGATAGTCTTTAACAAAGCGCGCGGCATGTTGATGGTCGTGGCGGATATCGCCCGCTCTGGCCGCGCCGGTTCGTCCCGCTCATCCGGCATCGGTCACACCCATAGTCGTCTTGTCGGCAAGGTGAGTGCCCTGAGCTTTAGCCTGTGGATGGCAATGGGAGCCATACACAGCGCCGAAGCGGCCATTGTCGCTAACAGCGGCGCACCGAAAAACCAGCAGCCAACGGTCATCAAAAGCGCCAACGGCACGCCGCAGGTGAACATTCAGACGCCGTCCAAAGCCGGGGTATCACGCAACAACTACACCCAGTTCGACGTGGATAAAAACGGCGCGATCCTCAACAACTCCCACAAAAATGTGCAGACCAACCTTGGCGGCATGGTGGCGGGTAACCCCTGGCTTGCCAAAGGGGAAGCCAAAGTCATTCTTAACGAAGTGAGCTCGCGCGATCCGAGCAAGCTCAACGGCATGATCGAAGTGGCAGGGAAAAAAGCGCAGGTGGTGATCGCCAACCCGGCGGGCATCACCTGTAGCGGCTGCGGTTTTATCAATGCCAACCGCGCCACGCTCACCACCGGCCAGGCGCAGATGAAAGACGGCAACCTCACCGGTTTTAACGTCGAGCGCGGTGAAGTGGTGGTGGACGGTAACGGGATGGATACCTCCGGCGCAGATTACACCGATATCATCGCCCGCTCGGTGAAGGTCAATGCCGGGCTGTGGGCGAAGGATCTGAAAATCACAACCGGGCGCAACAAGGTCGATGCCGCCCACGAGAAAATCGAAAAAGGCAGCGATGATGACGCCACGCGTCCTCAGCTGGCGGTGGATGTTTCCAGTCTTGGCGGCATGTACGCCGGTAAAATCCGCATGGTCGGCACCGAGCGTGGTGTGGGCGTACGCAATGCCGGTGCCATTGGCGCGCAGGCTGGCAGCGTAACCCTCACCGCCGATGGCCGTATCGAAAACAGCGGAACCCTTCGCGCCAGCGACAGCGCAGCACTGCGCACCGCTGGCGAGGTATCCAACACCGGCGTGCTGACGGCGGCAAACAACGTGCAGGTTAATGCGGCGAGTCTGACCAGCAGCAAAGAGAGCGTTCTGGCCGCCGGGGTGAACACCGACGGCAAGCTGGCGGATGCCGGTGATTTGCAGCTAACAACCAGCGGGCAGCTCAGCGCCCACGGCCAGACGCTGGCTGGCGGTAACCTCAGCGCCAGCGGTCAGGGTGTGGATGTGAGCGGCAGCCAGACTCAGGGTAAACGTGTCACCCTGAACGGTGGCGCACAGGATGTAACGACTGCCAGCGCCAACGTCCGCGCCAGCGAGCTAACGGTCCGTACCGGTAAAACGCTCAATAACACCGGCGGGACGCTTAGCGCTGAGACGGTGAACGTCAGCGCTCAGGATCTGGCAAACCAGAAAGGCAAGCTGCTCCAGAGCGGCAGCGGCGCGCTTGCGGTGACACTGCCGGGCAATATTGATAACCAGCAGGGGCAGATTGGCGCGGCGAATGGCGTGCAGCTCCGCGCGGGTACCCTTAACAACACCGAAGGCCAAATCGTTGCCGTGGCGGGGAAAACCGGGCTTGATACCGGCATCCTGAATAACGAGCAGGGGCTGATTTCCGCAGCCGCAGGCGACGGCGAAATTCGCAGCCAGCAAAGCGTAAACAACACCAAAGGGCGTATCGAAGCGGCAAAAGCCCAGCACATCAGCGCGGGCGACGTAAACAACCAGCAAGGGGTGATTGTCGCCAGTGGCACCACCCTCGCGCTGGGCAGCGGCACGCTTGATAACCGCTCCGGCTCCCTGCTTTCTCAGGGCGCACTCAACGTTGACAGCGGTGCTATCAATAACCAGGACGGCTTTCTTGCCAGCGACGGTAATTTTGCGCTTAACAGCGGGGATGTGGATAACACCCGCGGCCAGATTGGCGCAAACCAGAGCCTGAACGCCACCTTTGCCGCGCTGCACAATACCGGCGGGGCCGTGAAATCGGTCGGCGCGATGACGCTTGCTGGCGGCGAACTTGATAACTCCGGCGGCACCACCTTCTCAGGTGCCAGCCTCGCGTTCACAGGCGATACGCTGAATAACTCCAGCGGGCAGCTGGCAGCAGCCGATGGCCTGTCGCTGAACGCAGCGAGCCAGCTGCTTAACACTTCGGGCGTGCTTCAGGGCAACGGCATTAACCTGACCACAGGCGCACTCGATAACAGCGCCGGAACGCTCAACAGCCTGGACGCACTGAACCTCACGGCAGGCAGCCTGAACAACCAGGCCGGTACACTTGCCGCCACGGGTGCGGCCGATATCGCGGCAAACACCGTAGATAACCGCAGTGGTGGGCGCATTATCGGCAAGTCGGATGCCGCACTGCACACCGACAGCCTGCAAAATGGCGGCGGGCAGATCCAGACCGTTGGCGACCTGTTGCTCGATAGCGCCAGAGGCCTGGTCGATAACGCGTCCGGGCTTATCCGCAGTGGTAAACAGCTGACGGTCACGGCGCTTAACGTCGTCAATCAGAACACCCAGGGCGAAAATCAGGGGCTGGAGGGGCAAAATGTTGCCCTCAATTCAGAGACGCTCGACAACCAGAGCGGCAGCATTCTGGCGAACAACGCACTGGCCATCCGCAACAACGGCGTGCTGAACAACACCGCCGGTGTTCTCTCTTCAGCGGGCACGCTTGATGCCAGTGGCAGCGGGCTGAACCTCATCAATGGTAGCGGTACGCTAAAAGCCGGTGAAAACCTGAACGTGCAGGCCGATACCCTCGATGGCAGCGGCCAGCTGTTATCGCTCGGGAATATGACCCTGAGCAGCGCAAACGGCGTCGCCCTCAGCGGCAGCACCCTTGCCAACGGCAATCTCACCTTCACCACGCCAGGGGATATCACCAACAGCGGTAAGCTGATGGCAGGCAGCGCGCTGAATGTGCAAAGCGCTAACCTCACCAACGTTGCCAGCGGTGAAATTAATGCCGGAAGCACCACCCTGAATGCCTCCGGCGCGGTGCTGAACTATGGCCTGATCGACGGCATTGCCACGCGTATCAACGCCGACACGCTGACCAACATCGGCACCGGGCGTCTTTATGGCGATACGGTGGGCGTCAACGCCATCACCTTCAACAACCTGGCAGAAAACGGCACGGCGGCCACGCTTGCCGGGCGCGAGCGCGTGGATCTGGGCGTGCAGACTCTGAACAACAGCGGCCACGGGCTGATTTACAGTGCCGGGTCAATGCACATTGGCGGCGCGCTGGATGAGAACGGTACGCCTGTTGGCCAGACTCAGGCCATTAACAACCACAGCTCAACCATTGAATCTGCGGGTGATATGACCATCGCCGCCTCGCAGATCAATAACATCAACGATAACTTCTCAACCGAAGTGGCGCTGGTTTCGCAAGAACAGCTGACCGAATACCAGCACACCGGCTCCACCAGCCGCTGGAAAGCGGGCGATGAAGGCGTCTGGGTCGACGGGAACTCTTCCGATGGCCTGCGCAACCTCAACACCCCGGAAAAGAGCGGCCACGGTAACGACAATTTCAACCAGTACGACTACACCCGTACCGTTGAAGAGACTCGCATCAAAGAGAGCGACCCGGCGAAGATCCTCGCGGGCGGCAATATGACCCTGACGGGCGACCGCCTGTTTAACGACAAAAGTCAGGTTGTCGCAGGCGGTACGCTGCTGATTGACCAGCTGGGCAGCGTGCAAAACGACGATGTAACCGGCGAGCGCTATACCACCGATAACGGCAGCGTGACCCACTACTACCGTATTCGCCACAAGGGCGATGACGAACAGGGGCGCAGCAGCACTGCGTACACCCCACCGACGGCGATCCAGAGCATTTCCCTGAAGCCGGGCCAGCTTGTGAGCAACGGCAGCGTAGAGGGCAGCAATCTCAGCATCACCCCGCTGGTGTTGCAGGGAACCAATGTGGCGATTGGTCAGGCGGCAGGCGTCAACGCCACGCCTGAGCAGACCGTCTCCCCGGGCGAACCGGTGACGCCACCTGCCGGACAGCAGTTTGAAGTGACGCCTGCCGACGGTGCAATCCGCATTATCGGCCCGAACACCACCCTGCCGGACAACAGCCTGTTCAAGGTCAACCCGAACGCCGACGTGCCGTATCTGGTGGAAACCGATCCGCGCTTTACCAACGAGCGGCAGTGGCTTGGCAGTGACTACATGCAAAATGCCTTCACCGACGATGGCGATAACACCCTGAAACGCCTGGGCGATGGCTATTACGAGCAGCGCCTGGTGCGCGAACAGGTGGTTGGCATTACCGGGCAACGTTATCTGGATGGCTTCACCAATGACGAAGATCAGTTTAAATCGCTGATGGACAAAGGGATCACCTTCGGCAAGCAGTATTCCCTGAAGCTGGGTGTGGCGCTCACGCCAGAGCAAATGGCGCTGCTGACTGGCGATATCGTCTGGCTGGTCAACACCCGGGTCAAAATGCCGGACGGCTCGATGCAGACCGTGCTGGTACCACAGGTTTACGCCAAAGTGAAACAGGGTGATATCGACGGCTCCGGGGCGCTGATTGCGGGGAATAACGTATCGATGAAGCTCAACGGCGATCTGTTTAACAGCGGAACCATTGCCGGACGTAAGGTGCTGCAACTGGATGCGGACAACATCACCAACCAGTCCGGCACGATCCAGGCGGCAGACGTAAACCTCAACGCGCGGACCGACATCAACAACATCGGCGCGGCCATTGTGGGCGACAACAGCGTGCTGGCTAACGCCGGGCGCGATATTAACGTCACGACCACCACCACCAGCGCGCAGAGCGTTAACGGCGAAAACAGCTTTACCCGCACCACCATCGACAGCGTTTCCGGCATTTACGTGCAGGGCGACGACGGCAAGCTGGCGCTACAGTCCGGGCGCGACATTACGCTCACCGGGGCGCAGGTGATCGCCAGCGGCGAAAACGGCAAGGCGCAGCTGGTGGCCGGGCGTGACCTGAACCTGAACACCGTGACCACCGCCAGCAGCGACAATCTGGTCTGGGATGCGGATAACACCCTCAAACAGAGCAGCACAGATCACAACGCCAGCACCGTGCAGGGCGTGGGCGGCGTCGCGCTGGCGGCCAATAACGACATCAACGTGCGTGGGGCGCAAATCACCTCAGACGGTGCGCTGACCGCTGCCGCGAAGCATGACGTGAACATCGAAGGCGTGCTCAACGACAGCCAGCTTGATGAGAAACATAAAGTGGTGGGCGGCAACGGCTTCTTATCCAAAACCACCACCAAAACCCGCGACACGGTAGACCGACAAACCGTTCAGGGCAGCGAACTGAGCGCGGACTCGGTGAACATCGCTGCCGGAAACGATCTCACCGTGGCGGGCAGCAGCGTGGTTGGCTCGGGCGACGTGGCGCTGCGGGCAGGTAACGATTTAACCCTCACCAGCATGGGCGGGCGCAATAACGAAACCCATCTGAAAGAAGAGAAAAAATCCGGCCTGATGGCCTCCGGCGGCATTGGCTTTACCGTGGGCTCGCGTAAAGAAACCACCGATCAGGCAAGCCAGGCGCTGGCGGGACAAGGTTCGACGATCGGCAGCCTGAATGGCGATACCGTCCTGCTGGCGGGTAATAACTACCGCCAGACCGGCAGTACGGTGGCCTCACCGAACGGCAACGTGGCGATCCAGGGTAAAAACGTCACCATCGAGGCGGCGCAAAACACCTATGCCTCGCAGTACAAACGCACCGTTGAGCAAAAAGGCTTTACCCTCGCGGTGAACGTACCTGTGGTGCAGGCGCTACAGAGCGTGATTGCGTCGACAGAGAAGGTCGGGCAAAGCAAAGACGATCGTATCAACATGATGGCGGCTGCTAACGCCGCGTGGGATAGCGCGCGGGCGGCCAACACCATGATGAATGCTGCTCAGGGGGTGATGGCGAACGGCGCACAGGCGGCGGCGCAGAACGTCAGCGTCTCGCTGACCTACGGCGAGAGCAAGCAGACCCACACTCAGACCAACGACAGCACCACGGCGCTGGCCAGTAAAGTGAATGCCGGGAAGCAGGCCGTGGTGGTCGCCACTGGCGGCGAACAGTCTGACATCAATATCATCGGCTCGGACGTGAGCGGTAAACAAGGCACCACGCTGTTTGCGGATAACGACATCAATATTCTGGCGGCGCAGCAGGAGAGCCACGACCGCAGCACCGACAACTCCAGCGGCTGGAACGCCGGGATAGCGGTGAGCTACGGTCAGGGTGGAGCATCCTTTGGCGTAACCGCAGGTGCCAACAAAGGCAAAGGTTACGGCAACGGGGATGAAGTCTCCTGGCGCAACAGCCACGTGGGCGATATGGACGGCCAGACCCGCATCATCAGCGGCGGCGACACCACCCTGCGCGGCGGGCAGTTGCTGGGCAAAGGCGTGGATATCACCGCCGATAACCTGTACATCGAAAGCCTTCAGGACACCATGACCTACAAAGGCGAGCAGAAAAGCATGGGCGGCCAGGTCACCGTGGGCTACGGCTTTGCGGCATCGGGTAACTACGGCCAGTCGAAAGTGGATGCGAACTACGCCTCGGTGCAGGAGCAGTCCGGCGTCTTCGCGGGTAACGATGGCTATAACATCAACGTGAAAGGCAATACCGACCTGACAGGCGGGCTGATTACCTCCAGTGAAAGCGCCGAGCTTGCCGGGAAAAACCAGTTCAGCACTGGCACGCTGAGCTGGCGCGACGTTCACAATACCTCGGAATTCGAAGGTAACGGCTTTGGTATTGGCGCCTCGGTCAGCAACAACCCTGACACCGGAAAAGATAAAAACGTCACCTTCGGTATTGGTCACGACAGCGGGAACGACAGCGGCACCACCCGCAGCGGGATTAACACCGGTAATATCACCGTTACCAACCCGGATGCGCAGCAGCAGGCTGTCGATGGTGTGAAAACGGATATCACCACCGAAACCGCAGCAGCGAACTCAGGGGCGATTAAGAACAACTTCGACAGAGACGAGGTATTTAAAGAGCTGAACCTGCAAGTCAGCGTGACGCGTGATTTCAAAGAGAATGCGAATCGCCAGATTGGCGAGTTTCTCGATGACAAGCAGGCCGCTGCCCGTAAAGATCTTCAGGATGCCATCGATAAAGGCGATAAAGCGAAGCAAGATGCTGCGATCGAAGATATCTACAAGCTGCAATATCAGCGCCGCTTCCTGCAAACACTGGTTGGTATCGTTGCCGGGTCGCCGGATGCTGCGATAACCCAGGGCACGCTGTCGCTGGCGGCGACGAAAATGCGCGAAGAGACGCTGAAAAACTCCCTGCTCTTCCCGGGGGTTGTCGACAAAAATGGCAATGAAATCAGCAACGTTTCAGGGCCAAGCGACGGGCTTTACGATGGTATTAAACTCGGTGGCGTCAGGGTCGGTCTTGACTTCGTCTGCGGTGAAGACAACCGGCGCTGCGTAAACGACGGGACGAACAATCACGCGCTGATCCTCGACAGCAAAGGCCGGGTTCAGTATATCGGCGATGATAAACATGAGACATTCCAGGCCCTGTTAAAAGACAGGACGTTGTCTGACGGACTGTATGGCCCGACCGGCGGGTTCCAGGGCGGCGTGGGGATGATGAGCAAGTGGACCTATTCGCCGGGCTCCTTCTTCGACGATCTGGTGGAAAGCTATGCCGGTACCCATGATTTGGTTGGCGGTCAGTTGCCTGGTTTTTATGATAACGAGGGGAATACCACCCGGGATCGCAATCCGCTTGTTACCACGGCGGCCAATACCTGGACCATTGCAGCCATTCCCATTGCAACACCGTTTGCCATGAGCGAGCTGGTGTCGCCTGAGCTGCTGCAATTTATTTTCTCAACCTCTCAGTGAGTGCGCGAACCATGAAGAAAAGTCTGCTTGTTATTTTGCCCTTCCTGCTCACTGGCTGTGTGGTGGACAGTAAGGATTCATCCAATTACCAGTATGTGAAATACGCCCAGACCTTCCAGAAGCTGGATAAAACCGGGCGTACCGACACCGCTCAGCGTAAAGAAGACCTCTACAGCTGCGGCGTAGAGAGAACGGCCAATCTGGACGATGGCAGCTATAGCGGCGGTAGCGCCCGCCGGGATCAAACCCTTCAGGAAATTGTGGCCAGAAACGAGAAAATATCGAGCTGCATGAAAGCGAAAGGCTATACGGTCTACGGCTACGATGAGTGCGGCCCGCTGAAAGCCCCGACCGGGCTGTGCCCGAATTAACTTTATCACCTTATTTGGCGTGGATTACCCCGCCTGTATTGCCGGAGCTTTCCGGCAATCATTTTAAAAAAAACGACGAAAGGATGACGGTAAATGAAAAAAATATCTCTGGCGGTATTTATTGCGGCAAGCCTGGCAAGCGGCGCTGCTCTGGCGGATAACCAGACGGTTTCTGTTGGTTATGCGCAGAGCAAAATCGAAGACTTCAAAAATATCCGCGGCGTGAACGCTCAATACCGTTATGAATGGGATTCCCCGTGGAGTGCAGTAGGCTCATTCACCTATATGAGTGGCGATCAGGATGACCATTATTATGTGGATTCCGACTCGGTGAAAAACCACATTGAAGCGAAATATTACTCCCTGCTGGTTGGCCCGGCGTACCGTATTAATGAGTACGTTTCCCTGTATGCGCTGGGTGGCTTTGCGCACACCAAAGCCGACGTCGACACCAAATGGGTGAACGCTGGCGATGGCTTTACCCAGAAAGAGAGCCGCTCCGAGAAATCGACCTCTTTCGCTTACGGCGCGGGCGTGCAGTTTAACCCAACCCCTGAGCTGGCGATTAACGTCGGCTACGAAGGCACGAATGCGGATCTGGACGGTAATTACGCTATAAACGGCTTTAACGTTGGCGTGGGTTATCGTTTCTAAGCCAGGATGCCTCCTCTCTTTCTTTAGAGAGGGGGAAATCATTGTCCATTGAGGACATAGCTCTCTACAAACATATCCATACCCATCGGACGCGCGAGGTAATAACCTTGCAAAGTGCTGACACCGGCTTTGTTAAGCAACGCCATTTGTTCTTTGTTTTCTACTCCTTCAGCCGTCACTGACAAACCAAGAGAGCGAGACAACATGACAATCGCATCAATCACTTTTTGATAAACCAGTTCTCCACGAAGCGCGACTGTCAGCTCACGATCTATTTTAATAGTCGAAAAACCAGTGTGTTCAATGTACTTCAGAGAAGATGTTCCAGCGCCGAAATCATCAATGGCAAAACGGATACCTTCCGCATTTAACGCATCCATTGTATCAATGGTTGTATCATCAAGATGTAATACACCGCGTTCAACAATTTCAATCACCAGCGTCGCGTAGCCTGCATACGCACGGTTAAAAGTACGAGCAGCATGGAGCACCCGTTCGCTTTGAAGCTGACTGGCACAGAGATTAAAGGAAAAATAGAAACCCTCAGGCAATGCATCTTTAATCTGGGAAAAATGCCCTTCCACCTGCTCAAAAAGATTGCAGGTAATACTGTCCATCATGTCGCTTTTTTCTAATTCGCTGATCCACGCGGCTGGCGTAAAGTAACCATCATGTCGTTTTATACGAAGCAAGACTTCACATCCCACTAAGCTTTCCCCATTGGCTGAAAAAATAGGTTGGATGAATGGGCAAAATTTAACATCACGCAATGATGACTTGAGCATATTCATCCCAATTTTGTTCTTAAGTGAGTTGGTATTTCTCGCCAGTTTTTTTAACAATCCATAGGTATATTTATAGGGTATCATCACAACCTTCTCATTTAATATATACAATTTACGTTAGAGTGATTATTAACAAATGCGCTACACCACAAGAAAAGCGAGTAATCACTATTAATTTTAAGCTTACGCTTGATGGATGTTTTAATACGACTATAAATTTTCACATTTATATCCATCGCATAAACAATATCATTTCGATAGTTGGTATCTGAAGCATGTCCACCGCTACTGAGGTGAATGAACTGCATCTCCTGCGTGGTCATTGAACTTACAACCTTGCAATGAATACAACTTCCACGAACCCCTCGCCTCCCGTAAAAAAAATCATCAATACTACGAGGATGGATTGTTTTAAGCAGTGGTGAAACCACTCCCTTCCGACACTCATCGAGTATAAAAAACAGTTTCGGGTATATTTTTCGACTCACACATCGCGATGCGTAGTATATGTAATCACAAATAACATACACATGATGATAATTATTAACGACGTCATAATCCAGAGATGAAACCACTTCAACAATAGCATTTGGATTTAACGTTCGAAATATCTGCATATAACCGAGATTACGGAAGGTGTTGTTGTCCGTAAAGCAAACACCTACAGTTTGTTCAATAAGCATATTCAAACTTCATTATGTTACTGGTAATTAATAGTGAATATAACCTTTCCGTCTGCTGGGCCTGGTGTTACTACTGAACCGGTCTGGTAATAACGAGCTGCCAGAGGAATACGAAAATTTGCCGTACCATTATTCGGTGGATTAACCTCCCAGGTATCGCCATTTTTCCAGATAGTCGTCGGTGTCGTCGGACTAGCACTGACATCTGGGGTGTAGCCTAATTGCAGACCGATACCCGTTGCCGGGCTGCCCCCGTTACTCGCATTCACACCAAACACCCCATTGCCGTCATCAATAAAGCTGGTCATGGGTTGCAGCGACACGCGGAGAAAGTTGCTGGTTATCGCAGTGCCGGAAGGCGACCCTGATCCTGAAACTGACTGGGCAGTGTTGTGACCGTGATAACCCGTAAATGTCGGGCAGTTTTCAAGCCGTATCGACGAATCTATCCACGGCGTTGTTGAGCCCACGCCCTGGAAATATTGACGGGACTCATAACTTCCCATCGTGACATTCACATCCGGCGTCTGGCAGGTTTGGGTTGTAAAATTAATGCTGCCGCTAAAATTCACCGTCCAGGTTCTAATCGGTAAACCGGTGTATCCAGCCTCCTCCCCGGCATACATAATTACTGTCGGAATTGAAATACCATTAACCACACTGCCTGAATCAACCGGGCCAGTTTTAATCAATGAGATGTCAAAAGTCCCGCTAACACCATAGGTGCCATTTGGTGATTCATGCGTGTAAGGCTGATTCGTGCGCTGCAATGGCGAAGATTTGGTAAACGTTTTACTGGAATACCACAGAGCAACACCAATCCCGGGGATATTAGTTGGGTAAATATCACCGGTATAAGGTGAACCACTCATACTAAATGGTTGCCCGGAGGGTTCTGTAGAGACAGAAAAGTAACGATTTACTGTAAAAGCAGCATCGCAGGTAATATTTGGCGTTCCGATTGTTTTTACCGTCGAGCGGTAAATTACGCTACCAACAGGTAAATCGTTGCCTGCATAAAAAGAACCTGAAAGCACTACTAATGACGTTTCTGCCGCCGTGCCACCAGCCTTGCAATTGATAACTGCCGCTGCCTGATGGCAATTAAAGGCAACCAACAAAAAAATGCATACAGTAAGCAACCTGCGAATCACTACAGTACTCAATGTATCTTCTTGATTGTATGACTCACTAAATATTTTCATAGAAACTCCATTCAACCCGGATAAATAAATAAAAATAGAATTAGTTGCACCTAATTTTATTGATGTTTATTTCCAGGCAAAAACTATTACGGATAACTTAGTTTGTACAGGTTACTGAAAGCTGGATCAGTGCATCACTGTTTATCTGAGCATCTGTCAGGCTGTAGCGAATATTGCACTGCTCACTGGCGGAAGTCCCCCACTGCACGTGCAGGATGTCACTTTGTGCTTCCACGCGGGCATAGACTTCTCCCCCCTGTCCAACCACTCCAACACTGTTACCTTTGGTGTCGGTGACTTCCGCACCAAACGGAATGGTGGTTGCCCCTTTGTTCAGACGCATCAGCACCGGGTAGCCTTTCCGTGTTTCGTATTTCAGCCGAACAACCGATCCTGCATGAGGAGCCACGCGCTGGCTGGTGTTGTCCAACTCAATATTTTGCGATGTTCCTTTAGGATCCAGCGCCACTTCGTTCATTTCATACGGGTTCAGGTATGGCACGGCTGCATGACCAAAGCTATCAACCTTCACGCCTGTATAGTTCCCCACGGCAGCACCGGTTGCACCTTTCGCTTCGACAATGGCAAAGGTGTCGCTGGTATAGGGGGTTGCCAGGATGCCACCAGAGTAGGCCAGCAATGTACCGCTCGCCCCTGCTGAGACACTGTTGTAGTTTTTACCTTTACTGACCGATGCACTGAGATTAGTGAATGGCGAACGATACTGTCCGTTCAGATTTCCGCTGCTGCCTGTACCATTGTCATAATGAGAGGCAGTAGCACCGTAGCTGTATTCATGCTCCTGACCCACTGTGCCGGAAATACCAACCTGCTGGCCGTAATTACCGTTGCCATCACGGCTCAATGCTGCCGTCAGGTTTGGTGTGTTCGACGCGCCAGTGCTGCCAAGCGGCATACTCATGTTGAACATGAAGGTTGTCTCCATATTCCCCATACCGTTACGGGTACGTCCGGCGTTAATGCCATAAGCCACAGATTTAAAGCTGTTGTTATAGCCGAGCTGGTATTGCAGATCGGATCCCGTACCTTTGTTCCAATAGTCCTGGGTGTAGCCCGTGACATAGAACTGTCCGTAGCCGTCCGGTAGCCCCTGGTTAAGTGTTGTGGTGAAGCGGTTTTTCGGACGATAAATATTCTCCGGGCTACGTCCATTCTCAACCTCGTCAATCATCAACATTGCGGTGCGATAATCCAGATATCCGGAGGTGGAGTAACGGTATGCTGCCACCGAGAAGTTAGACTTCGTTTCTGGCACAAACTTACTGTAGCTAATACGGTAACTCTGCCCGGCCATCACATTCTCTTTCAATGGATTACCATTAAAATGTGTACGCGCCTGACTGACATCAAATGCCAGCGCACCAACTGGCGTATTCAGAGCCGTCCCTAGCTGAAGCGAGTAGTAATCATCATTACTGCTTTGCATCCCGCCATACCCGGTGAACATATTGGTAAGACCGCGCTGGTAGGTTGCCTGATACAATGGGCGACGTTTAGACACACGGGAATCGTTGAATTCAGCAATAACCACGTCGTAATGATGACTCCCTGGGCGCAGTAACTGACTTACAGCAGCATAGGCCACGTTAAAATGCTGAACGGTGCCATCCGCTTCCGTTACTGTTACTTCCAGATCGCCGCCATACCCGTTTGGATAAAGGTCATCGATATTAAATACCCCCGGGGCAACCGTAGTTTCACGAATAATTTGCCCGTTCTGACGCACCGTGACTTTGGCGTTGGTACGTGCAATCCCACGAACTTCCGGGGCATATCCTCGCTCGGATTGTGGTAACATCCGCTCTTCATCTTTCAGCTCGACACCACGGTAAGAGAGTGTGTCGAAGACGTTGCCGCTAGTATTATTTTCCCCGGCAATAAAACGCCCGCTGATAGCCGGAATATCACGCTCGACATAAGTATTAATGCGCTGATAGCTCCCGCCCGTATCCTGCATCCAGTTATAGTTACCGTTATGGCGCAGTTTCCACGCACCGATATTCAACCCGGCATTCAGTCCCAGATAAGCTGAGTCATAACGCTGGCCATTTGATGACATAGAGTAGTAGTTGCTCTGATAGCCCAGCATCAAAGCATTAACGCCTTCATCCCAATACTCCGGACTAACGTAACCGTTATTGACGTTGTGCAAATAGGCCTGTGGAATGACCAAATTCAGACGCTGCGCGCCGGAATCATAATCAATGGTGACTTCAGGCAGCAGGGATTTCAGCATCAGGCATTCATCACTCTTCTGCTGGATCAACCTGACGCTCTCTGAAGGTAGCTCTTTGTAGTTGAAATTCATTTTGCGTAAAGTGGACGGCAGCAGACAGAGGTTGACGTTACCCTGTTCATCCTCTTTGAAGGTCACACTCTCGTTACCCAGCCCCATATCGTTAATGAAGATACTCGCTGAATATGTCCCGGGCATCGCAGCCGCACCTTTTTCGAAACGCTTGAGGTTCGCTTTTTTAGCCGCACCCGGACTTAAAAAAATGGGGTCAAACGTGACGCTATCAGCCGCATTTTTAGCATCATCTCCCCGAACCATCGTCGGTACTACGACAAAAATAGAGATGATAAAAGCCGCCAGCGTTTTCAGCCGGAATTGTGGAATACGTTTCATTTTTCTAAGCCCGTATATCAGATTCAGTGATTACAGTGTGGTATCTGCTTTTTTAATCGCGCCCCAGTCATTGATGTACTGCCAGGAAATATGCTGGCCGCGCGCAAAGCTACCGTTCTTGTTTTTAATTGAGATGCGTCCAAAGGGTGCAACCATATCACCGGAACCCTCGGTTTTATTGTTATCAGCCCTAACACCCAATATCGTGATGTAATAGGGTGAATTATTCACCGCGATAATCTGACCACCGTTAACTTCCCACTTTATTGACTCTGCGGCTTTAGTGCTGTCTTCTCGCAGTGCAGCAGGGCGATAAAACATTTTGATACGAGAACGAAACGCAACCTGAAGTTTATTAATATCCACACCTTTCGCATTGCTCGGTGGAATTTCCAACACATTCAGCCAGAAAACACTTTCACGATCGCTCGGTAAACTCGAACTTGCTGTATAGGAAATTCGAAGCGTCTGTCCTTTCGCCGCATCCACACGGTTCATGGGAGGATTAATAATAAAAGGGACACGAATTGTATCCGGACTGGCATTAGCATCACCATTATCTATCCAGGCCTGAATTAACACTGGTCCTTTCCCTTTATTATTGACCTTGACAGAGATTTCCTTATCACCTGCCGGGTAAATTGCACGCGTCCCGGTAATCACAATATTTGCCATCGCGTTTGACGCAAACATCAGGCTAAGCAAAAGCGAAGCCGCCTTGCGGAATAAAGATTTAACAGATTTCATCATTTTTCTCTCAATGAATATCTGACCCTAAGGCCAGACATTTAAACTTGAGCAGTACGGCGTTAGTTATACTGCAAATTATAAACAACATTGGACGTTACGACCCCAGAGGTGACCTTGTCTTCTGCATAATATTCAACCAGGTAAGGTAATTTTATTTCCTCACCTTTTTTACCGGTGGCATCAGCAAAGAAATTATTTTTCCTCTGTTCCTGGCTTCCTGCGACAATCACATTATTATTTGTGCCATCACGCAGTTGCAGGGAAACATTTTCCGCACCAGAAGCGGTCGTTTGTTTGAGTCGACCAGTCATGCTGTCAACCGTTGCCCCCGACTGGAAGAAAGCGGAAACAAAGCCGTCACTCATTGTTGCCTCCTCATCATCGTTTGCAGGAGGGAAGTATTGTTGGGTGCAATCCGTCAGCGTCATCATAAATTGGGTTCGGCCTGCGGTTTTCCCCGGTGAGGCTAATTCAGTTGCAGCAACAGTTGGCAGGGTTACTGTCGCGTTTACTCCCTGACCATCGACACTAACATTACAAGTACTGGCAGTAACATAGCCTTTAAATTTCACTGTTCCGGTAGATGCGGCATTCGCTGCTAACACGGTAGTTGCCAGAAGGGACGCTGCGGTCAATAAAAGACGTTTTTTCATTTTATTTTTACCTGAAAAACCTGACACGCCGTGCCAGGTATTTAATGAGCAAATCAGTGCTTATTTGTACTGCAAGTTGTAAACAACACTGGAAGTCACAACGCCGGAGGTCACCTGTGCTTCAGCGTAATATTCAACGGAGTAAGGCAGCGCAATTTCTTCACCGTCCTTAATTTCAGCAAAGGCGTTAGTGGTGGCCTGATTCTGATTACCCGCGAAAATAATGTTATCGTTAGTGCCGTCGCGAAGTTGGAGAGAGACGTTCTCAGCACCAGCAGCAGAAGTCTGTTTCAGACGGCCAGTATTGTTATCAACTGTCGCCCCTGTCTGGAAGAACGCAGCAACGGTATTTTCACCTTCGGTACCCACAACGCAATCACTCAGCGCCATGTTGAAGTTAGTACGGCCAGTCGTTTTGCCTGCCGCAGCTAATTCGGTCGCTGGAACAGTAGGCAATGTCACTGTCGCATCAACCCCCTGGCCGTCAACATTCACGTTACAGGTAGTATCAGTCACCATTCCGTTAAAGGTAATTGTCCCGGTGGATGCTGCATTTACAGTAAAAGCGGAACCCATCAGCACGGCAATAGCGGTCAGTGATGCAATCTTTTTCATTTTATCCTCAAGTAAGTTTTAGATTATTTGTGACAGTAGTGTCTTCATACAGGAAGAAGGAACTCCTCTTCCCCGAGATAAAAGCACGCTAATAAAGAAAGATTATTTAACAGGGCTTTCATCACTCCGCTCTGGAGATGGGACATATTTTACACACCGAGGGACTCCGCGATACATTGTATCGATAATTATCAATACTACGGAGTTTAATTCTTATTTACATGTTTTTTATCAAACCTTATAGATTAATATATAAAATATACTATTAATTACCATATTAAGACTGATATGGTTTTCTCCGATTTATCAATTATCCACACATAAATAATTCTCTGTTTGAACGTTTTCGTATAGAACGTGACGTTTTTTATTAAGGGGGCCATACCGTGATTTACTTGATCAATGAACGAATACATTTCCGTCCTGAGGATGGAGCTATTTGGGAAGGGAGTAAAAAAGAGTCAGAAGTGACCATCACAATTACCATGAGCCGTCTACTGACTTTACTTTTACAAAGAAAAGGAGATGTTGTTACTCGCGATGAAATACTTGATAAAGTATGGGATGCTCATGGACTAAGATCATCGAACAACAGTCTTAACAAATACATTGCTGAACTTCGAAAAGTATTCACGAGCTTTGAAGTTCACGATGAAGTTATTACTACTGTTCCGCGTGTCGGCTTTATGCTTTCGGGGAATATAATTGTCGACATTCTGGAAGAAAAAATCGATAATGACATTACAGAAATCGATATACCATCCGTTAAAACTGTCTCTCTAAGCAGAGACCTTAAAATAGACAAAGCATCACCTAAGATTCTCATTTGGGCTCTATCAGTTCTTTCTTTAATTATTATTTCAGCATTCCCATTCAATTTTCACAACAACTTTTCAATCACTCATTATTTAACACACCTCCATTAGATGAGAGAAAAACCTTTTCACTAGGAACATTTGAGCAATGTGAGATCCGTACGATACAGCAGAGTTCGAAGGAAATGACGAATGTTAAAATGATGATTGCTAAAGATGTAATAAATCATTCAGGAATGGCATGTTTACCCAACACTGAGTTTTATTTTCAGCCTTCAGATCCGGTTGTATATGGAATGCCTGGCCGAGTGTTCTTATCACGCTGCACATTTAATAAAGACAATCACGACAAGTTTGCCGCATGTAAAAGTTACTATGAGGTCAATTATGTATTCAATAAATAAGACAACAATGTGGGTATCAACCGCAGGGATCGTTCTGATGGTTATGTTTGCCCAGATACTATGGCTTCAGAATGAAAGCCAGGAAGCACTTGATATAAATTGCACTACTGTATTTAGCGTAAATAATAAAGAGTTGAAATTTTCATCATCATTAAATGGCTTTTTTGCTTTCCGGCCCAACGGCACTGGCTACAGTGAACTTGCAGGAAATGCCACATCAGGCGATTTTAACCACGTTATCTCACGAGGGGTCACATTTGATTATGAAAAGCAAAGCAGCAACACCTATATTTTGAAATCACTGAAACTGGTGAAACATACCAGCGATACCGCCGATGACGACCTGATGGATCGTGCCTTTTTTAGTATGAGCAATGAGCCTTATCGCTATATGTCGCTCTATAAAATCAAAAATGGTTTTATCATGGGAAATCTACACTCTCCAGTACTGGTATGTGTAACGAAGTAACGCCTCCCCCGCTCTTAATGCGAATAAAGAGCGGGGTTATTTAACGCCAGCCATAATATGCGCAATAAACTGCGTAAGCTTTGGCAGCGGGCGTAAATCCTGCCGCCAAAGCAGATGCACCGGCCTCGGCTCCGGGGTGTAATCCTCAAGCACCCGCACCAGCCTGCCGCTCGCCAGCTCTTCCGCCACCAGCACTTCCGGTTGCAGGAGTAATCCCGCCCCTGCTCTTGCCGCCATGCGCAGTCCGTAGCCGTCGTTACATCTTAAGATAGCATCGCGCTTCCAGCGCACCTCCCCTTCCACACCCGGCAGTCGCCACTCGTTGCGCGCGGTCCAGACCGTGTGCGACAAACACAGATGATCCACCAGGTCGGCGGGCGTTTGCGGTGTGCCGTGACGGGTCAGATAGTCCGGCGCAGCGCAAATCACCATCCGGTACGGGCAGAGGTATTTCGCCACCAGGTCATCGTGATGGATGTCGCCAATACGAATGGCCAGATCGACGCCCTCGTCCACCAGATCCACCATCCGGTTAGTCAGATCCAGCTCGACCCGCACTTCCGGGTAACGCTGTAAAAACGTGGCGGTGAGTGGGGCAACCACGCAGCCACCGAACGACGTGGGCGCGGATACCCGCAGGGTTCCGGCGGGCGTTGCGCGCAGCCGTTCAACGGCGCGTTCAGCCACCGACACCTGCTCCAGCACCCGCTTTGCTTCGTCGAAATAGACACGTCCGGCGTCAGTCAGGCTCTGGCGGCGCGTATTTCGCTCCAGCAGCCGCGTGCCCAGCTGAGACTCCAGCAACGCAATGTACTTCCCGACCATCACCGCCGACATCCCAAGGCGCGATGCGGCAAGGGTGAAACTGCCGCTTTCCACCACGGCGATAAAGGTCTCCATGCCGCGAAGCTTATCCATATTGCAAACCTCTGGTTAGTAATCATCTAACTTTAGCCCAGTTTATCTGACTTTTTATTTATTAAAGAATGAGGGCTCACAACATAAGGAGTCTGCTATGAAAATCGTCATTATTGGTGCCAGCGGTACGGTCGGTCGCGCAGTAACGGAAGAGTTAAGTCGTCGCCATGAGGTTATCCGCGTGGGGCGTACGCAGGGTGATTATCAGGTGGATATCACCTCCCAGGAGAGCGTGCAGGCGCTGTTTGAAAAAATCGGCCCGGTGGATGCCATTGTCTCGGCCAGCGGTGGTTTACACTTCGGCCCGCTCGCCACGATGAAAGACAGCGATTTCAACCAGGGCTTGCAGGACAAACTTCTGGGGCAGGTGCGCCTGGCGTTGACCGGCCAGCACTACCTGAATGAGGGCGGTTCGATTACTTTGATTAGCGGGATTGTGGCGCACGAGCCCATTGCTCAGGGGGTTAATGCCACCACGGTGAATGCCGCGCTGGAAGGGTTTGTCCGTGCGGCGGCCTGTGAACTGCCGCGCGGTATTCGTATTAACCTGATTAGCCCGACGGTGCTTACCGAATCCGCCGAAGCATACGACGGTTTCTTCCCCGGTTTTGAAAGTGTGCCAGCGGCGACCGTGGCTCTGGCCTATCGCCGCAGCGTGGAAGGTGTGCAGAGCGGGCGGGTGTATAAGGTGGGTTATTAAGCCTTACGGGCTGAAATCAACACCAGCATCGGGCATTCAGCCTCTTCGGCCAGCGCAGGCCAGGCCGTGCACCGAATGTGGAAGCTGGGCGTAGCCTTCGAAAAACGCCGGGTTGTCATAGATGTTTTGTGCCATGGCAGAGCCCTCTTTAAGAGTGTGCATAGCAGTATACTGCATTGTCGGGTGGCGGCTTCGCCTTACCCGACCTACAAAATCTCCGAACCGTAGGCCGGGTAAGCGCAGCGCCACCCGGCATCACATTAGCCCACCGAACCCCAGACCAGATTGCCGTTATGGAAGGTCGCGGTACGCGGGGAAATGCGCGCCACGGCTTCGGCGGAACAGGAGGCATCCACCAGCACAAAACTGGCGGCGTCCTGCGCTTTTGGCCACACGCGCTCGCCTTTGTCGTTGAGCGGCAGCACGTCACCGGTGGCGATACCCAGTGCGCGGGAAAGGGTTTGCTCGTTCGGGCGGATATAAAGCTGGGCGTAAAGGTTAGCTTTTTCCAGCATATCGCCCAGGCCGTAAGGCGACCAGTGGTCGATCACGCTGTCGGTGCCCGTCATCACAAACACGCCTTTATCACGCAGCTGCTTCAGCGGCATATGCAGCGTGCCAATCGGCACGGTGGAGGCAATCGTCACCTGCTGAGCCGCCATGCGGGTGGCAATCTCATCCACCTGCTGCTCGTTGAGCGTGGCCAGCGCGAAGGCATGACTGATGGTCAGCTTGCCCTTCAGCGCAGGTGTTTTCTCCACGATTTCGACCATGTAATTCACCGCCGCCACGCCCGCCGGGCTGGTTTCGTGCAGGTGAATATCCACCCCTTTGTTGTAGTCCAGTGCAATCTGGAACATGGTGTCGAGGGATTTTTCCATCGCGCCATCGACATTGGTAGGATCAAGCCCGCCAACATAGTGCGCCCCGGCCTGCATCGCTTCGCGCATCAGCTTTTCAGAATGGGATAACAGCAAACCATGCTGCGGGAAGGCGACAATTTCGCAGTCAAAACCGGGCTTGCGCCGGGATAATACGGCCTGCAGGTTTTCCAGATTTTTCAGGCCGGATACCGGCTCAATATTGCAATGACTGCGGGCAATGGTGGAGCCTTTCGACTGGATCAGGTCGATCAGTTTTTCCGCACGCTCCTGGGTATAGGGTTGCAGCTCCGGCAACAGCTTCTGCTCCAGGCGGATCATGTCCTGGATGGTGGTCCCGGCCGGGCGATTCAGCGAACGCCACGGGCCGCCGTAAAACGTTTTATCCAGGTGGATGTGCATGTCGCGCATCGCCGGAAGCATCAGTTTACTGCCCGCATCGTAGTGCGGCAGTGTGGCATCGGCGTGGCTGTTGTTATCCCGCAGGGCGACTATTTTCCCGTCTTTGATTTCCAGCGTTTTCAGCTCGGTGCGGGTGCTGGTCGCAACGCTGCCGTCGAAATTGAACCCGGCTTCCAGCAGGACGTTATCCAGATAGTAGTGTTTTGCGGTGATGCTCATCGGTTTGCCTGTCTCACAGATTTGCTTCGCGGGATCCGCAGCATACGCGACAGAGCCGGTAGTACCAAACAGCGCGCAGGCAGTGACCATTTTGCCGCTCTGGCTGATAAATTCACGGCGGCTTTTATTCTCACTCATCTTTTCTTCCTTTTGCTTATACATTCACAATGTGGGTGCCGGTTTCACCGCGCAACGCCGCGGGCAGGCAGTCCGGCGAGGTAATCACCACCCGTTTGCCGCCATGGTGCAGGAATTCCAGGGAGGCGACGATTTTCGGCAGCATACTGCCCGCCGGGAAATGCCCCTCTTCCATATAGCGTGTCATCTGCGCCACGTTCACTGTGTCCAGCGCCTGCTGAGTCGGTTTACCGAAGTTCACGCACACTTTTTCCACCCCAGTGGTGATAACCAGCACATCTGCGCCGATCTCGCGCGCCAGCAGCGCGGTGGAGAGATCTTTATCGATCACCGCATCCACGCTCTGGTAATCCCCCTGCTCGCTGCGAACGACCGGAATCCCGCCGCCACCGGCGCCGATCACCACAAATCCCCTTTGCGTCAGCGTTTTGATGGCATCGGCCTCAACGATACGTAACGGCTGCGGTGAAGCCACTACGCGGCGATAGCCCCGGCCAGAATCCTCTACAAAATGCCAGTCCGGGTGCGCCAGCTGTAATTCGTCGCGTTGTGCTTCACTGAAGAACGCACCGATGGGCTTGGCAGGATGGGTGAAGCCAGCATCGTTTTTATCCACCTCGACCTGTGTTACCACCGTCACCGCCTTTTTCTCACCGCGCGCGGCAAGGCGGTTGTTTAACGCCTGCTGGATCAGGTAGCCGATCCCGCCCTGAGTATCTGCCACACAGTTCGCCAGCGGGGTCAGCGGCAACCCTTCGCGCTCGTGGGCGATTTCCGCCCGGCGCAGATCCAGCCCCACCTGCGGGCCATTACCGTGGGTGAGCACAATGTCGTAATCGGATGCCAGCATCTCCAGCACCGACTCCGCAACGGCTTTAACCGCCTGGGCCTGATGTTCAATCGACTGGCTGGCGTTATCTTTGATAATGCTGTTGCCGCCAATGGCAACGACCATGAGCTCTTTCATTTTTGTTCCTTTGAGAAGGTGCGATCTGGTGCCCTCACCCGGCCCTCTCCCCGTGGGAGAGGGGGAAGGTACGGCATTATCAGGATTCAGAAACGGGTGCACTTGTGCTCGCCACTTCACGGCTGTCGAGAACATGCTTCACCACAAACATGCCGCCCATCATCAGGTAGGCCGTGACGAACATCAGCGAACTGCCTTCGGCAAAGCCCACTACCGGCGCGTGGATCACACCAAACAGTGCCAGCAGCGCGCCGACAGCGGCGGCAATGGCCCCACGCAGCGGTTTATTGATGATAGAGAAGATGGCGATACAGCCCCAGAGCATACTGGCGAGCGGAGCACCGTTGCCCAGATGCACCAGCCCCTCGTAGTAGATGCCTTTGCTGTGCAGCACGTCGGTACCGATTTTCGCCGCACTGGTGCCTGCCGCCCCCATCACGCTGTTCATCATGGTCAGCGCCCAGTTAGCGATCCACGGGAACAGACAGATGAAGATAACGGGCACCTCCACTTTGGGCGTTTCCCTCACCACCTGGTTGGCAGTCACCACGCCGATAAACACCAGAATCGGCACAATGGCGGTCATCGGAATGATGGCGAGCATAAACGCCCCCAGCCCGAACAGCGGCACGATGAACATGGTCACACCGGACGCCAGCGTATAACCGATGCTCGCCCCCATGGCTTTCCAGCCCGCGTGGCCCACGTAGACCGTCACCGGGAACGGGTTGCCCATCAGGCAGCCCAGCATCGACGCCAGACCGTTCGCCAGCATCACCTTACGGGTCGGGTATTCATCCCCTGCCGCGTGGGCGCTTTCGATGTTTTCCAGGTCAAAGATGTAGTTTGCCAGCCCCAGAGGAACCGCTGATGCCAGGTACGGCAGCGCGTGCGGCAGCCCTTGCAGGAAGCCTTCCACATGCACTTGCGGCGGGTTAAAACCAAACGACGACATAGACGCTTTAATCGCTTCCGGGCTTTGCAGGCCGGAGATCCACGCCAGGGCCGTACCGGCAATCAACAGCAGCAGGCCGGTCGGGATTTTGGCGAAGATCGGCTTTTTGCCAAACCAGTTAATGAAGATCAGCAGCAGCACGATAAACGACACGGTCGGCGCTTCGAAGGCCTGGAGCATCGGGTTCATCGCCAGCAGCAGCAGACCCAGCCCGGACAGGCACGACAGCAGCACGGTGCGCGGGATCATCTTGCGGATGGTTTCCCCTAAAAACGAACCGCCCGCCAGGATCATCGCTTCCACGAAGCACCACACCAGACCAATCTGGATAGCAAAATCGGCATCGCCGGTTTGCTGGTAGACCGGCATCAGCACCAGGAAGGTCACGGTAAAAATCGACGGAGCACTCGGACCGGACGGCAGCGCGGTAACGTCGTTACGCCCGGTCTGGCGCGCCATTTGCAGGCCAAACCACGCATAGCAAATGCTCGCGACCAGTACCGCCAGCCCGAAGGCTGGCGCGATGCGTCCATAAACAATCTCTTTCGGGATGCCGACGACAAAAATGAGCAACCCCATCATGGTCAGCAAATTGGTCAGGTTGTTGGTCATCAACCCGAAATATGCCGCCCAGTCACCTCTTTTCCACTCCAGTTTCATGTTTTTCATGGATGCTTGCCTTATAAAAAGTAGCGATCGCGGAAGGTCAACAGCGCCTTTTCAAAACAGCTAAACGGCGGGTGAACGATGCCCGCCCCAATCATGCCAATACCCGCATCTTTGTGGGCAATCGCAGTGTTGATCACCGGCAAAATGCCGCTGCCTGCGACTCTGGTGATGTCGATGGCGGTCGGGATGCCCATAAACGAGAGCAGCGGAATGGTGACGTTCGGGTTTTCGCCGAGCGTGATTTCACGCATCTGGCGGGAGAAGTCGATGGCTTCATCCACCGTGCCGCCCACCAGCGCCACAATCGCCGGGGCCGTTGCCATCGCAAAACCGCCGATACCGTAGGTTTCCGTGATGGCGCTGTCGCCGATATCCAGACCGGAGTCTTCCGGTTTGTAGCCCGCGAACATCGGGCCAATCACCTGCTGCGCCGGGCCGGTGAACCACTGCCCCGGCAGGCCGGAAATGCGCAGGCCGAATTCATAGCCGTTACGCGCCATAGTGGTGACCACGGTGCTGTACTCAATGCCGTGGGCGGCATCCAGCGCGGCTTTGCACATCGCCATCCACGTTGGGCCAGAGAAGTAATCGCTGCTGGCGACAAACTCAAACACGTCACGCTGTTGTTCCACCGGATAGCCCGCCTGAATAAGGCCCGGCGTCAGCGCCTGGATCAGCAGCGTGGTGCCTGCATTGTTACGGTTGTGGCACTCGTCGCCCATGTGCAGGGCCTGCGCCAGCATTAAGCGCAGGTCGATTTCGCCGATGATTTTCATCGCATCGCGCAGCATCGGGCCGAGCACGTCACGCATCCAGTTCAGACGGTCGATCACGCTCTGGTCATTGGCACCCATACGCAGGATTTTCGCCATCTGCTCGCTTAAGTTGGTGAATGCGCGGTTGCCGTAAGTTTTGTTTTCGACGATATGCATGAACATCGAGGCTGAGGTGACGCCCGCCATCGAGCCGACGCAGTCATGCTCGTGGCATGGCGAGAAGGTGATCTCACCGGATGCCGCCAGCCTGGCCGCGTCTTCCAGGTTTTTCGCCAGCCCTTCAAATACCAGCGCACCGGTTACCGCCCCTTTCATCGCCCCACACATGTTCTGCCACGCCACCGGTGGGCCCGCGTGCAGGATGGTGGTGCGGGTCATACCCGGCACTACGTTAATCGCCTGGTCGTAACCCACCAGCACCGGATGAGACTGAATAATGCGCTCAAGGGCAATTTTGTTGGCGGCGGCAATTTTGTCGGCCAGCGGTTTGCCCGCCAGCTGATCAAGCGCTTCCACCACCTGCATATTGCCCTGCCCCGGCGGCGTCCAGTCCAGCTGAGTCACGAGAACATGCTGCTTTTTGAGGTCGTCACTGAACATCGCAATGCCGACGTTAATGACGTTCAGCGGCTGATTAAATAAAGTCGTCATTATGCTTTCTCCCCTTTGCAGACAAATTCGCGTGCCAGTAATCCGGTATTGGTGCTGCTGCTGGCCCAGATAACGCCAGCATCGGTCAGAAGCTGGCACTGCTGAGCCAGTGACGGTGCGTCCTGGTCTGTACCCAGCACGTAGCCGAGGATCTCCAGCGGACGGTTATCGGCTTTCGCAATCGCCTGCGCCTCTTTAATGGCGTCGATCATCACCCCGACCGGATCTTCGTGCGAGCCAAAGCCCAGTACGAAGTCCATCACGATCACCCCCACTTCCGGGTCACGTGCTTCCTGCAACAGGCGGCTGATGCGGTTGGTCGGGTCGATCATCGGGTGCGGTTTACCGTTGGTGAAGTCGTCGTCGCCAAAGTCGAGGAAGGTATGGGCTTTACTGACGTTGATGTCGCTGAGACGTTTCGCCGGATCCGGCTGAATGTTGCTGTAGACGTCGTCGAATTTATCCAGCGCGGCAAACATCGCTTCATCGCACAGCGTACCGCCGCAGAACAGGCCGCGAATGTACTTTTGCTGTGGGGTCAGACGGGCGCGCACCTCTTCGATCAGCGGCCAGTTGAGCGGATGCAGATCAAGAGACTCTTTTTTGATGCCGGTCAGCAGCACCGCTTTCAGCGCAGCTTCTTTGGTGCCACGGGCAAACTGCAATCCGTCTTCATCGGCAGGCGGTGCGTTGCGACCGAGGAAGCACGCGATCACAGGTTTGCGGCAGGCGCGCGCACGGGCCAGCACTTTTTCTGCCACCGCAGGCGCAGGCGGCTTGGAGATGAGCGCAATCACCTGCGTGGCGTCATCGGCTTCCAGCATGTCGATGGCATCGAGCATCATCAGCCCGCCGATTTTTTCACTCAGATCGCGGCCACCGGTCCCAATCAGCTGTGACACGCCGCCGCCGAACTCATGAATGCGCACGCTCAGCTCCTGGCTGCCGGTGCCGGACGCCCCGACGATACCAATCGGCCCACGGCGCACCGCGTTGCCAAAGCACAGCGCCGCGCCGTTGATAATAGCGGTGCCGCAGTCTGGCCCCATCATTAACAGCCCTTTCTGGTGCGCCAGTTGCTTCAGCGCCAGCTCGTCGTCGAGGCTCACGTTGTCAGAAAACAGCATCACGTTGAGATCGTTTTCCAGCGCCTGACGCGCTTCGCGAGCGGCAAAGGTGCCATTCACCGAAATCACCGCAAGGTTTGCGTCCGGGCGATGGGTTTTGGCGCTGGCAATGGTGGCATAGCGTGCTTCATGGCTTCCGCTGCTCTCTTTGCGGGTGAACAGCGCTTCAATGGCCGCCAGCGTTTCTTCATTCGCCGCATCGCCTTTAATGACAATCATCAGGTCGCCGTTTTTGGCTTCATTTAATTCCGGCGTTAACAGCCCGAGGTTTTTCAATACGCCTTTATTCATTTCCGTCGCCATGGCCACAAAGGCCTGCTCAACGCCCGGCAATTTATTGGCTTTGGTGGAAACAGACATTAATGAGACGGAATCAAAATAAGTGTTCTTTTTTATCACGATTTTCGTTGGCATTATTTTCTCCTGAACGCGGATAAAAGGGGGCCGCCACCGTGCAAAAGGCACGACGGTAAAATGCTGTGTTTATTCATGGCCAGCCCGGTCAGGCTGGCCGGTTTATTTACGCGCCAGCTGCCAGCAGCAATTCGGCAATTTCATGGAAGCCTTTTTCCCGCGCCAGCTCAAGCGGGGTTTTGCCGTATTTGTCGGTCATGTGCGGGTTCGCGCCGTGATCCAGCAGCAGCTTGACGATCTCCTGCTGCTTCACGCCGCCATCGTTGAGGACAATGGCTTCCAGCAGCGGCGTCCAGCCGACAAAATTGGTGTGGTTGACGTTGATATCCGTTTTTTCCAGCAGCTCGCGCACGATCTCCACGTGCCCTTTTTCGCTGGCAGGCGTGATGCCCACACCGCCAAAGCGCGTCAGGCGGTCAAGATCCGGGTTTGCCGGAAGCACAAGGCGCAGCAGGGTAATATCGTTGGTCAGGCAGCTAATCAGGAAGGGGTTAAAGCAGGTCTGGTCCTGTTTATCAATATCCGCACCGGCGGCAATTAATAGCTCCACGCAGGAATAATGCTTTTTCAGGCTGGCAATAATAACCGCCGTTCTTTTCTGGCGGTTGGTGGCGTTAATATCCACGCCTTTATCCAGGCACGCTTTTAGCGCGTTGATATTCCCTTGTTCTGCCGCCAGCAGAAATTCAGTAACGAGTTCATTTGCAGACATATTCAGACTCCCGATGTTTTCATTTCTGATGCACTGAGAATAGCAACAGCCCCTTCGGAAAAGAATCCGCTTAAATATCATTCACCGGAACATGACAGATTGTTGAATAAAAATTAATAATTGAGCCAAAACGTGCGCCGGTACAATGTTTTTCTTATGTTTGCCTGCTTTTAATGGCGAAAAACAGCATTCTGCTTATACCTCACAATCCCTTACCAGGCGCGGCTCACAACAAATTTCAGGAAGTGTGATGCTGTTCAAATCAGTTGTAACGTCAGTGTTAAAATCTGTTCAAAACTGGTTGCTCCTGAGGGGGATTACAAATAGATTCAACAATGCCGCGCTGGCCTGTATGCCTGGAGCCTGATGATGAATTCCATTTTTACCGAAGAGAACCTGCTGGCCTTCACCATGGCGGCACGCTACAGCAGCTTTAGCAAGGCAGCAGAAGAGCTGGGCCTGACGACATCGGCCATCAGCTACACCATTAAACGCATGGAAACCGGGCTGGACGTGGTGCTGTTTGTGCGTAATACGCGAAGCATTGAGCTTACCGAATCCGGCTTTTATTTTTATCGGAAAGCCACCGACCTGCTGAACGACTTTCACGCCATTAAGCGCGGGATAGATACCATTTCCCAGGGAATCGAGGCGCGGGTGCGCATCTGCATCAACCAGCTTTTATATACGCCACGCCACACCGCCAGGCTGTTACAGGTGCTGAAAAAGCAGTTTCCGACCTGCCAGATAACCGTCACCACCGAGGTGTACAACGGCGTCTGGGATTCCATCATTAATAACCAGGCCAATATCGCGATTGGCGCGCCGGATACCCTGCTCGACGGTGGCGGGATTGATTACACCGAAATCGGCGCTATCCGCTGGGTCTTTGCCATTGCCCCGGAACACCCGCTGGCGTTCACGCCTGAGCCGATAGCTGAAAGCCAGCTGCGCCTGTATCCGAATATCATGGTAGAAGACACCGCGCACACCATTAACAAAAAAGTCGGCTGGTTGCTGCACGGGCAGGAAGCGATTCTGGTGCCGGACTTCAACACCAAATGTCAGTGTCAGATCCTCGGCGAAGGGATTGGTTTTTTACCGGAATATATGGCGCGGGATGCGGTAGAAGACGGGCTGCTGGTGACGCGGCGTATTAATAACCCACGCCAGGATTCGCGCATGTTGCTTGCCACACAACATGCAGCGACCGGCCAGGTCACACGCTGGATCAAACAAGAGTTTGGCCCACAGGGTGTGCTGACCGGAATATACAGTGATTTGCTCTGGCGCGCTTAATCGCGGGTTTGTACCCAGAACGCATGAATAAGACCCGGAATATAGCCAAATAGGGTCAGAATGATGTTCAGAATAAACGCCCAGCCGAAACCTTTACCCAGCAGCACGCCCAGCGGCGGCAGGATGATCGTGAAAACGATACGCCAAAAACCCATACAAACTCCGTGCAAGCGAATTCATTAAAGATAAAAAGAGGACACCCTCTAAGCGTAGTCAGTTTAGCGGGTGGTATTTCTCTGCGTTGGCCTTTTACCCTCTTTTACGCTTTTGACACTGGCTTAATCCACGCCTTTAGTTTAGCATTCACTTAATTAAGCAAATACTAAACTAACATGACTGAACTCGAACAACTTCAGGCCAGCGCTGAGCAGGCCGCAGCACTCCTGAAAGCAATGAGCAACGCCCGCCGGCTGCTGATCCTGTGCACGCTGTGCGGTGCCCCGGGCACCAGCGCGGGTGATTTGGCGCGTGCCACGGGGCTTAGCGCATCGGCCACCTCGCAGCACCTGGCGCGAATGCGTGAAGAAGGGCTGATCGGCAGCACCCGCGATGCCCAGCGCATTCTCTACTTCATTAAAAACGATGCGGTGAATCAGCTCATCAGCACCCTGAAAACCCTTTATTGCCCGTAAGGAGCCGCAAATGTCTCTTCCTCTTATCTCCCCGCAGCAGGCGAATGCGCTAATTGCTGAAGGCGCAACGCTGATTGATATTCGTGATACCGATGAATATGCCCGGGAGCATATTCCGCTTGCCCGTTCCGTTCCGCTGGATACGCTCCCTGCCGGGCTTCAGACCCAGCAGGGTGAAACGGTTATCTTCCACTGCCAGTCGGGGGCGCGTACCTCGGGCAATGCAGCGCGACTTGCGCAGGCAGCATTACCCGCACAGGCATATGTTGTTGAAGGCGGAATTCAGGGCTGGAAACAGGCCGGGCTACTGACCGTTGAAGACACATCACAGCCGCTCCCGCTGATGCGCCAGGTGCAAATTGCTGCCGGACTGTTGATTTTGTGCGGTGTGGTGCTGGGATATAGCGTCTCCAGCGGCTTTTTCCTGCTCAGCGGTTTTGTTGGTGCCGGGCTGCTGTTTGCCGGGCTGAGCGGCTTTTGCGGAATGGCGCGTCTGCTGAAAGTGATGCCGTGGAACAGACGTACCTCATAAGCAGTAATTCATTGAATACACTGTACCCTGCGCCAGACGTGGGCTAAGGTGAAGAACACCACAATGATGAGGAGGTACTATGTTTTCAGTCGGCGATTTTGTGCAACCACGTATGGGCGGCCCAAAACTAAAAGTGATCGAAGTGAATGGCGAGAGCATCGTGGCAGTACAGGCCAGCAATGAGCAAGGCGAGAAATTTACACTGAAGGCGGCGGATGTCACCCTTTATAACGAAGACGGTGATTTCGGCGTCTGCTAAAGAACGCAGCCGGGCGGAGCCTTCCGCCCGGCACACGAATTAAATCAGGAAATCATCCAGTGATTTACCGTTTGCCAGTGCGCTCGCAATAGGTTTTGGCGTGCGGCCCTGACCGGTCCAGGTTTTTTCTTCACCGTTAACGTCGATAAAGCGATATTTTGCTTCACGCGCTTTACGTTTTTTCGCCTGTTGACCCGCATTGCTCGCTTCAGAGCCCAGCAGATCGGCTGGAGAAATACCGTCAGCTTTCATTCGTTCCAGCAGAGCATTAATTTTATCCTGCTGTTCAGCACGTTGCTGTTCGAATTCAGCCAGCTCGTTACGTTTTTCTTCAGTAACGATCCTGACTTTTTCCAGCATCTCTTCGAGCGCTTCAATAGAGAATTCACGCGCCATTGCACGAAGTGTGCGGATATTATTAAGATTCTGTAACGTCAAAGACATATTAATTGAAAACCTTTTCTTTGTGATAAATCGAAAAATCAACTGACAGAGTAATTCATTTCCCCTGCATTATCCACCCATCGAAACTTAAAGCCATTATTGTAAATATTTTAAAATATAATTTTGGATGCCGGTTATGTTTCCAGGAAGAGGGTTTATTTCTCTGGAGGATAATGGCCTGCGTAACAGTATAAATCGCATCGCGTTGCCCCTTGCGAAAAAACTGAATACCCATGCATTTATAATGAATAAATCAACCTCCTTGCAGACAGAATTTTTATCTACAAAAAAGAATAATGAAGAACAATCATCATGGAATGGTCGGTTTTCACACAAACCAAAGAATGCCATGCTGAACACCGCACCAGGAGCAAAAACCCACCCATGCAAAAACAACCTAAATAACTGATTTAAAACAAAATAAAACAACATGAGAGAGAAAATAGCGAGGCGATTAACAAATACACAATTTCAGAGAATTTTGTGGACAAAAAGGCAATAAATAAAAATTAATCACTAATTGTTAGTTTCAAAGCAGAGATATACGCTATACACGTCAAACAAACCAACCTAAAGCACTAAAAGCCGAACGGTAAAGCCCCATTATTATGTTCTTCTCAAGGAGTTCAGACATGTTCTCACCGCAATCTCGCCTGCGCCATGCGGTAGCGGATACTTTCGCGATGGTTGTCTACTGTTCAGTCGTGAACATGCTGATCGAAATATTCCTCTCCGGAATGTCCTTCGAGCAATCACTTTCTTCTCGCCTGGTCGCTATCCCGGTGAACATTATTATTGCATGGCCTTATGGATTGTACCGCGATGCTGTCATGCGCCTTGCCCGCCGTATCAGTCCGGCAGGTTGGGTGAAAAACCTGGCCGACGTGCTGGCCTATGTCACTTTCCAGTCACCGGTATATGTCGCGATTTTGCTGACCGTGGGTGCAGACTGGCACCAAATCGCCGCTGCGGTAAGTTCGAATATCGTGGTGTCGATGTTGATGGGTGTGGTGTACGGCTATTTTCTCGACTACTGCCGTCGACTGTTTAAAGTCAGTCAGTACAACCAGGCTAAAGCGTGATGTATCGCGACTGGCGCATTGCCAGTCGCACGCTTACTGCTGTTCGCCAAACAGTCCCTTCAGAAAACGCTCCAGCGCCATGCGAGAGCTGAAACCATGCGGAATACCATAATGTTCATGCGTTTCACCGCCTAAATAGAGCGGGAATTGCTGGTAGTGATCGCAGGTTTTTATATCCGAGGCAGGCTCAGCAAATGAGAGACTTCTGTCTTTCAGCGTCGGGTGAATAATGAGAGCAGTGCGTCCCATTCTGGCTTCACGGTTGACGTAAACATAATTCTCGCCGCGGCGATATCCATAGGCTTTTGATGTCACTTCGTCCATGGTAAATCCCGCTTTTTCAAGAACGCGCGCCACCTCATCAGGTCGTAAATACATATTTAATCCTCGTTATCTTTTCCTGCCCGGCAACCTTACAGTATTCAGCATTAGCAGCGCTTTCAGAATATTCCATAAACCGCCGGATAAGTCGTGACTCGCTTCAGATAATAAAATCCTGGGCTAAACTCAATGAGAATGCAAAATGACGGAGGATCGTATGTTTAACAGACCGAACCGAAACGATATAAACGACGACGCTCAGGATATTCGTAATGATGTCAGCCAATTAGCGGACACGCTGGAGGAAGTGCTGAAATCCTGGGGGTCAGATGCGAAGGATGAAGCAGATGCCGCAAAACGTAAGGCTCAGTCTCTGCTGCGTGAGACCCGCGCCAGAATGCATGGCCGTTCTCGTACCACGCAGGCCGCCTGTGACGCAGTCAGTTGCGCCAATACCTTCGTCCGAGAAAAACCGCTCTGCGCGCTTGGCACGGTGGCGGCGGTCGGGATTTTTGTCGGCGCCCTGCTCAGCCTGCGTAAGTAACCCACAATGAGATGTGCGTCAGCCCCGGTTTGCCACTGGCACCGGGGTTTTTCTTTACCTGTCGGCTGAAAATCCCGTACAGCCTGCCCTGCCCCGCTGTGCTCATCATCGTGGCGATATTCATCTAAATTTCCCATATCTTGTATGGTTGAAACTTATCATAACTACATCTAGTATTCCCTTTAGCAAGATACACACAACCTGACGCGACAATTCGCGCCGCTCCTTCATTCTAAATGGAAATACGAATCATGAGCATTATTATTTACACTCGTAACGATTGTGTTCAGTGCCACGCCACAAAACGCGCAATGGAAAGCCGCGGCGTCCAGTTTGAGATGGTGAATGTCGACCTGGTCCCGGATGCTGCCGACACCCTGCGTGCGCAGGGCTTCCGCCAGCTGCCGGTGGTGGTCGCCGGAGAAACCAGCTGGTCTGGTTTCCGCCCGGACATGATTAACCGCATCGCCGCTCAGGCCGCCAGTGCATGAGTGGGCTGGTCTACTTCTCCAGCAGCTCGGAAAACACGCTCAGATTTATTGAGCGCGTCGGGCTGCCTGCGATACGTATTCCGCTCAATGAGCGGGAGCGTATTCAGGTAGACGAACCTTACATCCTGGTGGTACCGAGCTATGGCGGTGGCGGGACGGCAGGGGCCGTTCCCCGCCAGGTGATCCGCTTTCTAAACGATCCACAGAACCGGCAGCTTATTCGCGGCGTGATTGCCGCAGGCAATCGTAATTTTGGCGATGCGTTTGGCCGTGCCGGTGATGTCATCTCTCAAAAATGCGGCGTGCCGTATCTCTATCGTTTCGAACTGATGGGGACACAGCAGGACGTAGAGAACGTGCGTAAAGGAGTAAACGAATTTTGGCAACGACAACCGCAGAACGTGTAATTCAGGCCGCGCCGGATTACCACGCATTAAACGCCATGCTTAACCTCTACGACAGCGAGGGGCGCATTCAGTTTGCTAAAGACCATGAAGCGGTAGACGTTTTTTTTAGCGCCCACGTTCGCCCGAACAGCGTCCCTTTTTCCAGCCAGCATGAACGCCTCGACTATCTGGTTAAAGAGGGTTACTACGAAGAGCGCGTGCTCACCCGGTATTCCCGGGGCTTTGTGGTGACGCTGTTTGAACGCGCCCATGCCAGCGGCTTTCGTTTCCAGACATTCCTCGGCGCGTGGAAGTACTACACCAGCTATACCCTGAAAACGTTCGACGGCAAACGCTACCTGGAAAGCTTTGAAGATCGCGCCGTGATGGTGGCGCTGACGCTGGCACTGGGGGATGAAAAACTGGCACAACAGCTGACGGATGAAATTCTGTCGGGTCGTTTCCAGCCCGCCACCCCAACATTCCTGAACTGCGGCAAAGCCCAGCGCGGCGAACTGGTGTCGTGCTTCCTGCTGCGCATTGAAGACAATATGGAGTCGATTGGCCGCGCGGTGAACTCGGCGTTACAGCTTTCAAAGCGCGGCGGCGGCGTGGCGTTTCTGCTCTCTAACCTGCGTGAAGCAGGGGCGCCAATTAAGCGCATTGAAAACCAGTCCTCCGGCGTGATCCCGGTAATGAAAATGCTGGAAGATGCCTTCTCTTATGCGAACCAGCTTGGCGCGCGTCAGGGTGCCGGAGCGGTGTATCTGCACGCGCACCACCCGGATATTCTGCGGTTCCTGGACACCAAACGGGAAAACGCCGACGAAAAAATCCGTATCAAAACCCTGTCGCTGGGGGTCGTTATCCCGGATATCACCTTTGCTCTCGCCAAAGAGAATGCGGAGATGGCGCTGTTCTCCCCCTACGACATTGAGCGTATTTACGGCAAACCTTTTGGCGATGTAGCCATCAGCGAGCTTTATCACGAGCTGGTAGCCGACCATCGCATCCACAAAAAATTTATCAATGCCCGCGATTTCTTCCAGCGGCTTGCAGAGATCCAGTTTGAGTCCGGTTATCCTTACATCATGTACGAAGACACGGTGAACCGCGCGAACCCGATTGCCGGGCGCATTAACATGAGCAACCTGTGTTCGGAGATTTTACAGGTTAACAGCGCTTCCACCTACGACGAAAACCTGGACTACGACCAGACCGGAAAAGATATTTCCTGCAACCTGGGCTCGCTGAATATCGCGCACACGATGGATTCCCCGGACTTTGGCCGCACGGTGGCAACCGCCATCCGCGGCCTGACGGCGGTGTCAGACATGAGCCACATCCGCAGCGTGCCGTCCATTGAGGTGGGGAATGCCGCATCGCACGCCATTGGCCTGGGGCAGATGAACCTGCACGGTTATCTGGCGCGCGAAGGGATTGCCTACGGCAGCCCGGAAGGACTGGATTTCACCAACCTCTATTTTTACACCATTACCTGGCACGCGCTGCATACCTCGATGCTGCTGGCCCGCGAGCGTAACCAGCGTTTCGCCGGCTTTGAGCAATCCCGCTATGCCAGCGGCGAGTATTTCCATCAGTATCTGGAAGGCGACTGGCAACCCAAAACAGAGAAAGTCCGTGCGCTGTTCGACCGTGCCGGTATCACCCTGCCCTCGCGTGAAATGTGGCTCCAGCTGCGCGATGAGGTCATGCGTCATGGCATCTATAACCAGAATTTGCAGGCCGTGCCACCAACCGGGTCTATCTCGTATATCAACCACGCCACCTCGAGCATCCACCCGATTGTGTCGAAAATTGAGATCCGCAAGGAAGGGAAAACCGGGCGTGTTTACTATCCTGCCCCATTTATGACCAACGAGAACCTGGCGCTATATCAGGATGCCTATGAAATCGGCCCGGAAAAGATTATCGATACCTACGCTGAGGCGACAAAACATGTGGATCAGGGGCTGTCACTGACGCTGTTCTTCCCGGATACCGCTACCACGCGCGATATTAACAAGGCGCAAATCTACGCCTGGAAGAAAGGCATCAAGACGCTGTACTACATTCGTCTGCGCCAGCTGGCGCTGGAAGGCACCGAAATCGAAGGCTGCGTGTCCTGCGCGCTGTAAGGAGAAAGGATGAAACTGTCACGAGTTAGCGCCGTTAACTGGAACAAAATCCAGGACGACAAAGACCTGGAGGTATGGAACCGCCTGACCAGCAACTTCTGGCTGCCGGAGAAAGTGCCTCTGTCTAACGATATTCCCGCCTGGGAGACGCTAAGCCACGCCGAGCAGCAGCTGACGATCCGCGTCTTTACCGGCCTGACGCTGCTGGACACCATTCAGAACACCACAGGTGCACCCGCGCTGATGGCCGATGCGCTGACGCCGCATGAAGAGGCCGTGATGTCGAACATCAGCTTTATGGAAGCGGTTCATGCCCGCTCCTACAGCTCGATTTTTTCAACATTGTGTCAAACCAAAGATGTGGATGAGGCCTACAGCTGGAGTGAAGCGAGCGAGTCGCTCCAGCATAAAGCCCGGCTGGTGCTGGAGTATTACCGTGCCGATGAGCCGCTGAAGAAGAAAATCGCCAGCGTGTTTCTGGAATCGTTCCTGTTCTATTCCGGCTTCTGGCTGCCGATGTACTGGTCAAGCCGGGGTAAACTCACCAACACGGCAGATTTGATTCGCCTGATCATTCGCGACGAAGCCGTTCACGGATATTACATTGGCTATAAATATCAGAAAGGGCTGGAGAGTATTAGCGAGGCTAAGCGCGAGGAATTGAAAGGGTTCGCGCTGGATTTACTGATGGATTTGTACGAAAACGAGCTGAGCTATACCGAAGAGCTGTATGCCGGAACCGGCTGGGAAGAGGATGTCAAAGCCTTCCTCTGCTACAACGCTAATAAAGCGCTGATGAACCTCGGCTATGAAGCGCTATTCCCGCCAGAAATGGCCGCTGTGAACCCGGCAATCCTGGCGGCACTTTCACCCAATGCTGATGAAAACCACGATTTCTTCTCCGGGTCGGGTTCGTCGTATGTGATGGGCAAAGCGGTGGAAACCGAAGACGAGGATTGGGATTTTTAATGGTTATTGCCCCTCTCCCCACAGGGGAGAGGGGCAGGAAAATAACGATCATTAATTAAATATAAATCCCATTATTCTCCCCACAATATTTCCCTGACATCTATACTGTAATTCCACCGTCATATTCGCCTGAATCATTCCGATTCAGACGAAATTTCCCGACCGCGCGACAAAAATCTCAGAAAAATTCAACACCCGCTCAGCCCTTTACTCATGGGAAATTCAGCGATTTGGTCTTCGGCAAAATTCGTGCCATAAGCGGACTGAGGGTTGTCTCAGATTCTGAGTATGTTAGGGTATTGTCAGGTAATTATTCCAACTGGAAACCATATCGACACAATAAATAACGGGAAATACTCTATTGCATGGCAATTAAATTAGAAGTTAAAAATCTCTATAAAGTATTTGGCGAGCATCCACAGCGTGCGTTCAAATATATTGAAAAAGGACTTTCAAAAGAGCAAATTCTGGAAAAAACAGGGCTATCGCTTGGCGTTAAAGACGCCAGTCTGGCCATTGAAGAAGGCGAGATTTTCGTCATCATGGGGTTATCCGGTTCGGGTAAATCCACTATGGTTCGCCTTCTCAATCGCCTGATTGAACCCACCCGCGGGCAGGTACTGATTGATGGTGAGGATATTGCCAAAATATCAGATGCTGAGCTCCGCGAGGTGCGCAGAAAAAAGATTGCGATGGTGTTTCAGTCATTCGCCTTAATGCCACATATGACGGTGTTAGATAATACCGCATTCGGCATGGAATTAGCAGGGATTCCGGCCCAGGAACGGCAGGAAAAAGCGCTTGATGCATTACGCCAGGTTGGGCTGGAAAATTATGCTCATGCCTATCCTGATGAACTATCGGGCGGGATGCGACAACGCGTTGGATTAGCCCGCGCATTAGCGATAAATCCCGATATATTATTAATGGATGAAGCCTTCTCGGCGCTCGATCCATTAATTCGTACCGAGATGCAGGATGAACTGGTAAAACTGCAAGCTAAACACCAGCGTACGATCGTATTTATTTCCCACGATCTTGATGAAGCGATGCGTATTGGCGACCGAATTGCCATTATGCAAAACGGCGAAGTGGTGCAGGTGGGAACGCCGGATGAAATCCTTAATAATCCGGCCAACGATTATGTGCGCACCTTCTTCCGTGGCGTGGACATCAGCCAGGTATTTAGCGCAAAAGATATTGCCCGCAGAGCGCCAAACGGCATTATTCGCAAAACCCCAGGTTTCGGCCCGCGTTCGGCGCTGAAGGTCTTACAGGATGAAGACCGTGAATTTGGCTATGTGATTGAACGTGGTAATAAATTTGTAGGCATTGTCTCCATCGACTCCCTGAAAACAGCGCTTGGCGAAAATCGGGGACTCGATGCGGCGCTTATCGCGTCCCCGCTTGCGGTCGACGCCGAAACGCCGCTCAGCGAGTTGCTCTCCCATGTCGGTCAGGCGCCCTGCGCCGTGCCGGTGATTGGGGAAGAACAACAGTATGTCGGCATCATCTCCAAAGGGATGTTGCTTCAGGCTTTAGATCGCGAGGGGGCAAACAATGGCTGATCAATCAAACCCGTGGGGAACCACAGAAGCCGCAGACGGCGCAGCACAATCTGCCGATGCCTGGGGTTCATCAACGCCTGCGCCAGCTGATGGCGGTACGGCAGACTGGCTCAGCAGCGCGCCTGCACCTGCGCCAGAGCACTTCAATATTATGGACCCGTTCCACAAGACGCTGATCCCGCTGGATAGCTGGGTAACGGAAGGGATTGACTGGGTGGTGACTCACTTCCGCCCGCTGTTTCAGGGGATCCGCGTCCCGGTGGATTACATTCTGAACGGTTTCCAGCAGCTGTTGTTAGGAATGCCGGCACCTGTCGCCATCGTGGTATTTGCCCTGATTGCCTGGCAGTTTGGTAGCGCCGGCATGGGGATCGCCACGCTGGTTTCGCTGATTGCCATCGGTGCGATTGGCGCGTGGTCACAGGCGATGATTACGCTGGCGCTGGTGCTGACCGCCCTGCTGTTCTGCGTGGTGATTGGGTTACCGTTAGGGATCTGGCTGGCGCGCAGCCCGCGGGCGGCAAAAATCATCCGCCCGCTGCTGGATGCGATGCAAACCACTCCGGCGTTTGTCTACCTGGTGCCTATCGTGATGCTGTTCGGGATCGGGAATGTGCCGGGCGTGGTGGTCACCATTATTTTTGCCCTGCCGCCGATTGTTCGTCTGACGATACTTGGGATCAACCAGGTGCCAGCCGATCTTATTGAGGCTTCACGCTCGTTCGGCGCCAGCCCGCGCCAGATGCTGTTTAAAGTTCAGCTCCCGCTGGCGATGCCAACCATTATGGCAGGTGTTAACCAGACGCTGATGCTGGCGCTCTCCATGGTCGTTATCGCCTCAATGATCGCCGTTGGCGGTCTTGGGCAGATGGTGCTGCGCGGCATTGGCCGCCTCGATATGGGGCTTGCCACCGTAGGCGGCGTGGGCATTGTGATCCTCGCTATTATTCTTGACCGCCTGACGCAGGCTGTCGGTCGCGATTCACGCAGTCGCGGCAACCGTCGCTGGTATACCACCGGCCCTGTCGGGTTAATCACTCGCCCATTCGTAAAATAAGGAACAACGATGCGACATAGCGTACTTTTTGCCACAGCGTTTGCCACCCTTGTCTCCACCAGCACCTATGCGGCTGACCTGCCTGGCAAAGGCATTACCGTGCAACCGGTTCAGAGCACCATTTCGGAAGAGACCTTCCAGACCCTGATTGTCAGCCGCGCGCTGGAAAAACTGGGTTATACGGTCAAGACGCCAAGTGAAGTGGATTACAACGTGGGCTATACCTCTATTGCCTCCGGCGACGCTACTTTTACCGCCGTAAACTGGCAGCCGCTGCACGACGATATGTATGCGGCAGCGGGCGGCGATAAGAAATTCTACCGTGAAGGCACTTTCGTGACCGGCGCAGCGCAGGGTTATCTGATCGACAAAAAAACCGCTGACCAGTACCACATCACCAACATTGAGCAGCTTAAAGACCCGAAAATCGCCAAACTGTTCGATACCAACGGTGACGGTAAAGCCGACATGATGGGCTGTTCACCGGGCTGGGGCTGCGAAGCGGTCATTAACCACCAGAACAAAGCGTTCGACCTGGCCAAAACCGTCGACGTGAGCCACGGTAACTACTCCGCGATGATGGCCGACACCATTGCTCGCTTTAAAGAAGGCAAACCGGTTATCTATTACACCTGGACGCCGTACTGGGTCAGCGACGTGCTGAAGCCGGGTAAAGACGTGGTGTGGTTGCAGGTTCCGTTCTCTTCTCTGCCGGGTGAGCAGAAAGACATCGACACCAAACTGCCAAACGGCATGAACTACGGCTTCCCGGTGAACACCATGCATATTGTGGCTAACAAAGCCTGGGCTGAGAAAAACCCGGCGGCCGCGAAGCTGTTCTCGGTGATGAAGCTGCCGCTGGCGGACATCAACGCGCAGAACGCCATGATGCATGAGGGCAAATCCTCTGAAGCAGACATCAACGGCCACGTTGACGGCTGGATCAAAGCCCACCAGCAGCAGTTTGATGGCTGGGTGAAAGAAGCGCTGGACGCGCAGAAGTAAAAACAATCCCCTCCCCCTCTTCCCAAAGGGGTGAGGGGGTAAACCGCACAAACCCACACATAACAATCCCCCAACATTCACAATCATTGGTTATCATGGTTTCTGGAAAAATAATCACTTAACTTACGATCCCAGAATCTGATGACAAAAAATCCACAAGGGCTTAGCCCGGCACTGATCCTGTTAATGTCCGTGGCGACGGGTCTTGCCGTCGCCAGCAACTACTACGCGCAGCCACTGCTCGACACCATCGCCCGCGCTTTCAGCCTTTCTGCCAGCTCCGCAGGTTTTATTGTGACGGCGGCTCAGCTTGGCTATGCCGCGGGCCTGCTGTTCCTGGTGCCACTGGGCGATATGTTTGAACGCCGGATGCTGATTGTCTCCATGACCTTACTCGCCGCAGGCGGGATGCTGATCACCGCCAGTAGCCAGTCGTTAACCATGATGATTGTCGGTACCGCCCTGACCGGGCTGTTCTCCGTTGTGGCGCAAATCCTGGTGCCGCTGGCGGCAACGCTCGCCTCACCGGAAAAACGCGGCAAAGTGGTGGGCACCATTATGAGCGGCCTGCTGCTCGGGATTTTGCTGGCGCGTACCGTGGCCGGTCTACTGGCAAGCCTTGGGGGCTGGCGTACCGTTTACTGGGTGGCCAGTGTGCTGATGGTTATCATGGCGCTCGCGCTGTGGCGTGGGCTGCCGAAAGTGAAGCAGGAAAACCACCTGAATTACCCGCAACTGCTGGGCTCCGTGTTTACGCTATTCACACAAGATAAACTGCTACGAACCCGCGCACTTCTTGGTTGTTTCACCTTTGCCAACTTTAGCATTCTGTGGACGTCGATGGCCTTCCTGCTGGCCTCGCCACCCTTTAACTATTCCGAAGGGGTGATTGGCCTGTTTGGTCTGGCGGGCGCAGCTGGTGCGCTGGGTGCGCGTCCGGCTGGCGGCATGGCGGATAAAGGCAAATCTCACCTGACGACAACCTCCGGGCTGATTTTACTGCTGCTCTCATGGGCGGCTATCTGGTTCGGGCATTCCTCCGTACTGGCGTTAATTGTCGGTATCCTGGTGCTCGACCTCACCGTGCAGGGCGTGCATATCACGAATCAGACCGTGATTTATCGCGTCAAGCCGGAGGCGCGTAACCGCCTTACCGCAGGTTACATGACCAGCTATTTCATCGGCGGCGCGGCAGGTTCATTAATTTCAGCGTCGGCATGGCAACACGCTGGCTGGGCGGGTGTTTGCAGCATCGGGGCAATTGTTGCGGCACTTAATCTGCTGGTGTGGTGGCGCGGATTCCATCGCCAGGAGGCGATTTCTTAAGCTTTACATTGCATTGGGACGTCTTAGGGTGTTAAGGCGTCCCTATGTCTGTTAAGGTTAGCGTAATCATTTATCCCAGAAATTTTAATGTGGCTGACATATTAACAAGCAGCATGAATAGCTCATACCTGTTGGCTTATCCCGGTCCTCACATCCCGTCTTCCAGGGGCTCACGCCCACCCTTTTTTGTGCTCACCGGGTCATGGATTTACCCGGCGCTTTCTGATGGTGACATACGTTTGGCGGATATAACCGCACAAATAATTCATTTACATTATTTGTCACTATCGTTACTATATCGGCTGTAATTAATGAGGTTATGCCCAAATGGATAGTTCGTTTACGCCCATTGAACAAATGCTTAAATTCCGCGCCAGTCGTCATGAGGAGTTTCCGTATCAGGAAATTCTGCTGACCCGCCTGTGTATGCACATGCAGGGGAAACTGCTGGATAACCGTAATAAGATGCTGAAAGCTCAGGGGATTAACGAGACGTTATTTATGGCGTTGATTACGCTGGAGTCTCAGGAAAACCACAGCATTCAGCCGTCTGAGCTGAGCTGCGCGCTGGGTTCGTCCCGTACTAATGCCACCCGTATCGCTGATGAGCTGGAAAAACGCGGCTGGATTGAGCGCCGTGAAAGCGACAACGACCGCCGTTGCCTTCATCTGCAACTGACCGACAAAGGTCACGAATTCCTGCGTGAGGTGCTGCCACCTCAGCACAATTGCCTGCACAAACTCTGGTCTGCCCTCAGCACTGCCGAGCGCGATCAACTTGAGCACATCACTCGCAAACTGCTCACCCGTCTGGATCAGATGGATGAAGACGGTGCCATCCTTGAGGCGCTGCGCTAACGCGACGACACGCTCGAACATCCAGATTTAAAAAAGAAAACTGACAGGCCAGCACGTAACACTGCTGGCCTTTCTGACAACAGGTCGGCTCAGCCGATGTGAAAATAAGAAGATCGTGGAGAACAACAATGAGCGCAAATGCGGAGAACACAACCCCGCAGCAACCGGCCAACAAGAAAGGCAAACGTAAGAGCGCCCTTCTTCTGTTGACCTTGCTCTTTATCATTATTGCCGTGGCATATGGGATCTATTGGTTTTTAGTATTGCGTCATGCTGAAGAAACAGACGATGCATACGTGGCAGGAAACCAGGTACAAATTATGGCGCAGGTGTCGGGCAGCGTGACGAAAGTCTGGGCTGACAATACCGACTTTGTGCAACAAGGGGATGTGCTGGTCACGCTTGACCCGACCGATGCCCAACAGGCATTTGAAAAAGCACAGACTGAGCTGGCATCCAGCGTCCGTCAAACCCGCCAGTTGATGATCAACAGTAAACAACTCCAGGCCAGCATCGATGTGCAGAAAACCGCACTGGCGCAGGCACAAAGCGACCTGAATCGTCGTGTTCCTCTCGGTACAGCCAACCTGATTGGCCGTGAAGAGCTGCAACACGCGCGTGATGCCGTTGCCAGCGCCCAGGCGCAGCTGGATGTTGCTATTCAGCAGTACAACGCCAATCAGGCGATGGTTCTGGGGACTAACCTGGAAAACCAGCCTGCGGTTAAACAGGCCGCGACCGAAGTACGTAACGCCTGGCTTGCGCTGGAACGTACGAAGATTGTCAGCCCGATGACTGGCTACGTCTCCCGTCGTTCTGTACAGCCTGGCGCGCAGATTAGCCCAACCACTCCGCTGATGGCGGTAGTACCGGCTAACAATCTGTGGGTGGATGCTAACTTCAAAGAGACGCAGCTTGCGCATATGCGTATCGGCCAGACGGCGACCGTCATCAGCGACATCTACGGTGACGACGTGAAGTACACCGGTAAAGTGGTCGGTCTTGATATGGGTACGGGTAGCGCGTTCTCCCTGCTGCCTGCGCAGAACGCCACCGGCAACTGGATCAAAGTGGTTCAGCGCTTGCCTGTACGTATCGAGCTGGATCCAAAACAGCTGGCAGATCACCCGCTGCGTATCGGCCTGTCTACGCTGGTCACCGTTGATACCGCGAACCGCGAAGGTCAGATCCTGGCAAGCCAGGTGCGGAGCAGCCCGGCTTATGAAAGTAACGCCCGTGAAATTAGCCTCGATCCGGTCAATAAGCTGATCGATGACATCGTGAAAGCAAACGCCGGTTAATCCGAGGTGAGCGTTATGCAACAGCAAAAGCCGCAAAAACCGCTGGAAGGCGCGCAACTGGTCATTATGACCATTGCGCTGTCACTGGCGACATTCATGCAGGTGCTGGACTCCACCATCGCGAACGTGGCAATTCCAACGATTGCCGGGAACCTGGGCTCGTCACTGAGCCAGGGGACGTGGGTGATTACTTCATTCGGTGTGGCAAACGCCATCTCGATCCCCATTACCGGCTGGCTGGCGAAGCGCGTTGGTGAGGTGAAGCTATTCCTCTGGTCGACCATCGCCTTTGTGCTCGCGTCCTGGGCTTGCGGCATGTCCACCAGCCTGACGATGCTGATTTTCTTCCGCGTCATTCAGGGGATTGTGGCCGGGCCGTTAATTCCGCTGTCACAGAGTTTACTGCTGAACAACTACCCGCCCGCTAAACGCTCTATCGCGCTGGCACTGTGGTCGATGACGGTGATCGTCGCGCCGATTTGCGGCCCTATCCTGGGCGGCTATATCAGCGATAACTATCACTGGGGCTGGATCTTCTTTATCAACGTACCGATTGGCGCCATCGTGGTTATGATGACGTTGCAGTCGCTGCGTGGCAGAGAAACGCGAACCGAGCAGCGGCGGATTGATGCCGTGGGGCTGGCTTTGCTGATCCTCGGTATCGGTAGCCTTCAGGTTATGCTCGACCAGGGTAAAGAGCTGGACTGGTTCAACTCGCAGGAGATAATCATCCTGACGATTGTCGCGGTGGTGTCGCTAAGCTTCCTGATTGTCTGGGAGTTGACCGACGATAACCCGATAGTCGACCTGTCCCTGTTTAAGTCGCGAAACTTCACCATAGGCTGTCTGTGTATTAGCCTTGCCTACATGCTCTACTTCGGCGCCATTGTTCTGCTGCCGCAGCTGTTGCAGGAGGTATACGGTTACACCGCAACCTGGGCGGGTCTGGCCTCTGCGCCGGTAGGGTTAATTCCGGTCCTGCTGTCGCCGATTATCGGCCGTTTTGCCCACAAGCTCGACATGCGCAGGCTGGTGACGTTCAGCTTTATCATGTACGCCGTGTGCTTCTACTGGCGCGCGTATACGTTCGAACCGGGAATGGACTTTGGCGCTTCTGCGTGGCCGCAGTTTATTCAGGGCTTTGCGGTGGCGTGCTTCTTTATGCCACTGACCACCATCACGCTTTCCGGCTTACCGCCTGAGCGCATGGCGGCGGCATCGAGCCTGTCGAACTTTACCCGTACGCTGGCAGGCTCCATCGGGACGTCGATTACCACAACGCTGTGGACTAACCGTGAATCGATGCACCATGCACAGCTAACGGAAGCGGTGAACCCGTTCAACCCGAATTCTCAGCAGATGTATAACCAGCTGCAGGGTATGGGGATGACGGAGCAGCAGGCGTCAGGGTGGATTGCCCAGCAGATCACCAATCAGGGGCTGATTATCTCTGCCAATGAGATTTTCTGGGTATCGGCAGGGATCTTTATCATCCTGCTGGGGCTGGTGTGGTTTGCCAGACCACCGTTTGGTGCCGGTAGCGGCGGCGGTGGGGCGCACTAGCCTTGTGCGCTGGTCGCCGGGTGGCGGCTATGCCTTACCCGGCCTACAAAACCCGTAGGCCCGGTAAGCGCAGCGCCACCGGGCAACTTTCACGGTTGTCCAAAATGCGACAGCGATTGTCCGTTCCGATAAAGCAGCGCTCCTGAGATCGATTCACGATAGTGAAAAGACAACAGGAGCGCATCATGCTGAACACACCCGCCGACAAATACCAGCCTTACCCTGCGATTTCCCTTCCCGACCGTCGCTGGCCGGAGCAACGCATTACCCACGCCCCACGCTGGCTTTCCACCGATTTACGTGACGGTAATCAGGCGCTTGCCGAGCCAATGGACAGCGCGCGTAAGCTGCAATTCTGGGATCTGCTGCTGAACTGCGGATTTAAAGAGATTGAAGTGGCCTTCCCGTCAGCCTCGCAGACCGACTTTAACTTTGTCCGCCAGCTGATTGACGAAAAACGCATCCCGGATGACGTCACCATTCAGGTGTTAACCCAGGCGCGGGAAGACTTGATCCTTCGTACCTTCGAATCACTGAAAGGTGCGCATCAGGCAACGGTGCATCTCTATAACGCCACCGCCCCGCTGTTCCGCCGCCTGGTGTTTGGCATGGAAAAAGCGCAAATCGTTGAGCTGGCAACACGCTCCACTCGCCTTATTCGTAAGCTGTGTGAAGAGAACCCTGAAACCCGCTGGCAGTACGAATACTCCCCGGAAACCTTCTGCTTTACCGAGCCGGAATTCGCGCTGGAGATTTGTGAAGCCATGTCGGAGATCTGGCAGCCCTGCGCCGAACGCCCGATGGTTATCAACTTGCCGGCCACCGTCGAAGTCAGCACCCCGAACGTGTATGCCGACCAGATTGAGTATTTCTGCCGTCACTTTAGCCGACGCAGCGACGTCTGCATCAGCGTTCATCCACATAACGATCGCGGTACCGGTGTCGCCAGTGCGGAGCTGGCGGTCATGGCAGGTGCCGACCGCGTGGAAGGCTGCCTGTTTGGTAATGGTGAGCGCACGGGAAATGTCTGCCTGGTCACGCTGGCAATGAACCTCTACAGCCAGGGAATAAGCCCAAATCTGGACTTCAGCGACATGAATCGCGTGGTCGAAGTGGTGGAGAGCTGTAACCAGTTGCCGGTACATCCACGCCATCCGTGGGCGGGTCGTCTGGCCTATACCGCATTTTCAGGCTCACATCAGGATGCCATCAAGAAAGGGTTTGATGCACGTAAACCAGACGAGCGCTGGGAGATGCCCTACCTGCCTGTCGATCCCCAGGACATTGGCTGTACCTATGAGGCGGTCATCCGTGTGAACAGCCAGTCGGGTAAAAGCGGCAGCGCATGGCTTATCGAACAGAATCACGGCCTGAAACTGCCCCGCGCGTTGCAGCAGGATTTTAGCCAGCATGTTCAGCAAGAAACCGACAACCACGGCAAAGAGATGACGCAGAACGCGCTGTGGCAGCTTTTCCGCAGCCGTTACGGGCTGGTTGCAACCCCTCGCTTCGCGCTGCAAACCTATCGCAGTGAAAGCCAGCAGGATGGGCAGTTACGCTTAACCGCCACGGTTGCCACCGGTGGTTGGACTCGTCAGCTGGAGGGACACGGTAACGGGCAGTTATCGGCAGCTGCCAATGGACTCAGCCGCTGGCTCAATACCCCGTTTGTGATTAAGGATTATCACGAGCATTCGCTGGGGGAGCGCAGCGATAGCCGCTCGGTGGCGTATATCCGCTGCCTGTTCCAGGACGGCAGCAGCCGCTGGGGGGTGGGAATAGACAGTGACGTTGCGCGCGCATCCATTCAGGCGCTGTTCAATGCCGTGGGTTAGTCGTTCCTGAAATAATCGCTGGGTGATATCCCCATCACCCGGCGAAACATCGCCGTAAACGCGCTGTGACTGCCGTATCCCAGGTCCAGCGCAACGCGCAACACCGGCTGACCTTGTGCCAGACGCAGTAAAGCCTCCATAAGGCGCGCCCTTCTCACCCATTCGCTATAGCTTAACCCGGTCTGCTGCTGGAAATGGCGGTTCAGGGTGCGTTCGCTCATCCCCAGGATGCTCGCAGCCTGGCTGCTGTTCCAGCTTTCTCCCGGCCTTTGCCGGATTTTCTGGCACAGGTTACGTAAAGCTTCACTTTCCGGCTCCGGCAGGTGAAACGGCAGCACCGGCATAATGCGGATTTCATCCAGGATCAGCTCATACACCCGCTCATCCCGGCTGCCGGGCACGTAGGATTCGGGAAGCGCAAGGGAGGTGAGGATCAGTTCGCGTAACAGCGCAGAGATCTGCACGATCTGACATGACGCGGGCAGATCGGCTCGCGCCAGCGGATCGACAAACAGCGTTCGCGCCGCAACATTGCCGGTAATGCGAATCGCGTGCGGTGTGCCGGCCGGTAACCAGACACCACGCCCGGGGGGAACGACCCAACAACCCGATGCGGTATCAACTCGCACCACGCCACTCAGGCTGTGCAACAGCTGCGCGCAGTCGTGCTGATGCCACGGTTCGCTGGCGCCATGAACATAGTCATGCGCAAAGGGAACAAGTGGACGATGGGTAAAGGAGAAGGTCGTGGTGGTGGTCATTTTGCCAGAGACTACCCTTGTAGGCCCGGTAAGCGAAGCGCCACCGGGCATCCACAGGCACAGGACTAGATGTGCAGTTCCTGCAATTTGTCTTTCGGCAGGGCCAGCTCTTCGTTGCTGTTTACGCGAACATCACGTTCGATGATATGACGCGCGATCTCCTGTGCTTCTTCCAGAGAGTGCATCTGGTAGGTGCCACACTGGTAGACGTTCAGCTCAGGGATCTGGTTCTGCTCTTTAACTTTCAGCACGTCCTGCATTGCCGCTTTCCACGCCTCTGCAACGCGGGTTTCTTCCGGCACACCAATCAGGCTCATGTAGAAACCGGTACGGCAACCCATTGGGGAGATGTCGATAATCTCAACACCGTTGCCATTCAGGTGATCACGCATAAAACCAGCAAACAGGTGCTCCAGAGTGTGAATACCTTTCTCAGGCATCACTTCTTTGTTTGGCACGCAGAAGCGCAGATCGAATACGGTGATCGTGTCGCCGTGCGGGGTATGCATGGTCTTCGCCACACGTACAGCAGGTGCTTCCATACGGGTATGGTCGACAGTAAAGCTATCTAATAACGGCATACGTCACCTCCGATAGTGATTTTTTTTAAAATAAACTGAACTCTTCTACAGAATGCGCGTCTGAGTATATGAAAGACGCGCATTTGTTATCATCATCCCTGAATTCAGAGATGTATATTTTGGCCACAGCGATGTGGCCTTTTTCTTTTGTGTCAGGCGTTCTTCGCCAGAAATGCATCAAACGACTCAGTATCTGCCGCTTCCACCTCTTTCTGACGCACCAGTGATGCTTCCCGTTCGGCAACAAATTCCGCTTCGCTCAGGATCTCTAACGGTTCCTGCCGCAACATTTCGCGGTATTCTGCGCCCAGTGCGCGCCCTGTACCACCAATGCCCTGATCAATCATAGAACGCAGAATACGCGCAGAGAACGTCAGTTCAGGATTATCAAAGCTTTCAACCAGCTGGTCGCACACTTTCTGATACTCATCACCGCCGTAAACGCTATCCATCGTCTGCGCGACGCGCTTCAGGTCACGGAACAGATCTTTACCCACTTTAGCCAGCGGGAATTGCGCCGTTTCACACCCGATACCCAGAGTCAGACCCGGCTTGCGCCCTTCCAGAATCACGCGATTCCAGTTAGTACGGGTACAAAGCAGTTCGTCAGAACTCATTTCCGGCGCATCCGCCAGCACGCACCAGACCATAAACAGATCGAGGAAGCGAACCTGCTGCTCATCCACGCCAATTGGCGAGAACGGGTTGATGTCCAGTGAACGCACTTCGATGTATTCGATCCCGCCACGCTGCAATGCATCAGACGGCGTTTCACCGCTGCGCGTCACGCGCTTAGGACGAATTGGCGCATACAGTTCGTTCTCAATTTGTAGAACATTACTGTTGATTTGCAGGCGCTTACCGTCTTTTTCGAGGCCGATTTTTTCGTACTCTTCCGACGGCGTTTTGATCGCCCGCTTCAATCCTGCCACATATTCATGCAATTCGTTAAACGTAATACCGAGATTGCTTTGCGATTTATTGGTATAGCCAAGATCGCTCAGGCGCAGGGACGTTGCGTACGGTAAATAGTACATACCGCATTCGGTCTTCTCGAACGGCAATGTGGTCGGTTTCCCTTGCAGGAACGACGAGCAAATTGCCGGCGAAGCACCAAACAGATAAGGAATGACCCAGCCAAAACGGTAATAGTTGCGGATCAGGCGGAAATAACCCGCTGAAATCGCTTCTTTGTCCGTTTCACCACACTTTGCCTGCCAGAAAGCCATCGGCAGAGAGAAATTGTAGTGCACGCCGGAGATGGTCTGCATCAGCGCGCCGTAGCGGTTTTTCAGCCCTTCACGATACAACGTTTTCAGACGGCCAATATTTGAGGTGCCGTACTGAGCAAGCTCAATCTCCTGCCCCTGCTCGATATAGCACGGCATACTGAGTGGCCACATACGCTCATCACCCAGGTTACGGGCGGTATAACGATGAACGTCACGCAACAGCTTCAGCATATGATCGATATCGTCATCTACTGGGGTAATAAACTCCAGCAGCGCTTCGGCGAAATCAGTTGTGATCCATTTATGTGTCAGCGCCGAGCCCAACACCTGTGGGTGGCCCGTTGTCGCTAAGCTACCATCTGCGTTAACACGCAGCGTTTCTCGCTCAAGACCACGCTGAATACCCTTCAGAGCCTGAGGGTGGTTTTCCAGCCAGGCCAGCGCCTGTGATACGTCCGGGATCAAATTGACCTCCCGCCTGTCAAAGTAATGTTACTCAGCATAATTGTAATGGTTGACGATTGAAGGTCGCGTATTCATTCCACCAATTAGTGCCACCACGTCATACCCTGTAGTGTTACCCATGCCACGAGAACATAGCGCAACGCCTTGCCAAGGCACAAAAAAAAGAGCACCGGCCCCCAGGAGATGCGCATCCATCCCGCCAGCAGGCACAGCAAATCACCTATTACAGGCATCCAGCTTAATAACAGCGTGGCAGCGCCATAGCGTTTTAGCCAGCCAACTGCCTTTTCCTGCCAGCGCGATTTTTCACGCAGCGGAAAGAAACGCCCAAGAATAACGTTAGTCAGCCCTCCAAGGCTATTACCCATTGTTGCTATTAATACCAGCAACCACGGCTGACTCACTCCCGATAACAGCATGGCGACCAGCACAACCTCGGAATTACCCGGCAGAAGTGTGGCGCTTAAAAAACTGCTGGCGAATAGTGACGAAAGTGACAGCAGGTCACTCACAGAAGACGGACATCCACTGCATCCATGCCAGCATCGCATGCGGCTTGCAGACCAAAATCTGCATCTTCAAAAACAACGCATTTAGCCGCAGGCACACCCATTAGCTCTGCACAAAGCAGAAAAGTGTCCGGTGCGGGTTTATGGTTTTTAACATGATCGGCGGCAACCACAGCAGAAAAATAGTGACGCAAGCCAAGATGGCTGAGCAGCGCCTCTGCAATTGCACTTTCACTGCCCGTCCCAACCGACATAGGACGACGCCCATGCCACTCTTTCACCACATCAATTAATGGTAAAGGACGAACCGTGTCTAAAAGCATGGATTTTACTGCATCTGTTTTTTCGCGCGCGAGCTGGTGCGGATCGAGATCGGCCTGATTCAGTTCAATCACCGCCTCGGCAATGCGCCAGGTGGGAGAGCCATTGAGGGCAACCATTGACTGCAAGTCGAAACGCATCCCGTATCGGCCCAGGACTTCAGTCCAGGCTTTGCGGTGTGTGGGTTCGGTATCCAGGATGGTGCCATCCATATCGAAGATCAAACCGTCATACTGTGCGTACATCGTGCTCTCGCTAAACGATTAACAAAGCATTACTTTATCGTAAACGGTGGTTTTTGTCGCTGACAGAGAGAATGATTACTGACGGAACGTCGAAGGAATAAACAAAGAGGGAGAATATGGTGCATCCGGGAGGATTCGAACCTCCGACCGCTCGGTTCGTAGCCGAGTACTCTATCCAGCTGAGCTACGGATGCATCGGGATTTACTGCTGTACTACTTGATACTCATATCACTTCTAAGCAATATGAAGTAATAAATGGTGCATCCGGGAGGATTACTCGGCTGCGCCTCGCCCTTCGGGCCGTTGCTAAAGCAACGTTATCCTCCCTGGTGCTCGCGGTTAATCCGCAGACCTTGAAACAACAGCCTTACTGTTATCTCGGAGAATATGGTGCATCCGGGAGGATTCGAACCTCCGACCGCTCGGTTCGTAGCCGAGTACTCTATCCAGCTGAGCTACGGATGCATCGGGATTTACTGCTGTACTACTCGATACTCATATCACTTCTAAGCAATATGAAATAGTAAATGGTGCATCCGGGAGGATTCGAACCTCCGACCGCTCGGTTCGTAGCCGAGTACTCTATCCAGCTGAGCTACGGATGCATCGGGATTTACTACTGTACTACTCGATACTCATATCACTTCGAAAGCAATATGAAGTAATAGATGGTGCATCCGGGAGGATTCGAACCTCCGACCGCTCGGTTCGTAGCCGAGTACTCTATCCAGCTGAGCTACGGATGCAAAATGGCGGTGAGGCGGGGATTCGAACCCCGGATGCAGCTTTTGACCGCATACTCCCTTAGCAGGGGAGCGCCTTCAGCCTCTCGGCCACCTCACCACACAACGCCTCTTTCGAGTGCTTCGAGTAACTCGTTAAGAGCTTCTCGTCGCTGCGTGGCGCATATATTACTTTCTGGGACTTATAAGTCAAACAATTTTCCACATGCTTTTATCGTTTGCACAAATCACAGGCAATTCGCATGTAAAAGCTGCAAAGAGGGTGTTTTATAAGCGGATTTTGCAGGGTTCTGAACAGTATTCATGAGGCATAGCACTGCTATTGGTAAGAGATAAGGCAAAGAGAAAGACGAAAAAGCGAGCAGTTGAAATCGAATGGTAACTTTAGGCAGGAAAAATGTCTGGAAGGTTGCGTCTCGCCAGACAGCGAGACGCGATAATATCAGTAACTGGACTGCTGGGATTTTTCAGCCTGGATACGCTGGTAGATCTCTTCACGGTGGACAGATACTTCTTTAGGGGCGTTTACGCCGATGCGTACCTGGTTGCCCTTCACCCCTAAAACTGTCACGGTGACCTCATCCCCAATCATGAGGGTCTCACCAACTCGACGAGTCAGAATCAGCATTCTTTGCTCCTTGAAAGATTAAAAGAGTCGGGTCTCTTGTATCCCGGCATTATCCATCATATAACGCCAAAAAGTAAGCGATGACAAACACGTAAAGTGTAAGCAGTCACGGCATCACATTCTGTTAAACGTAAGTTTAGCCGATATACACAAACTCAACCTGACTTTATCGTTATCGATAGCGTAGTGAACAAGACGCCATAACGTTTCCGCTATGACGTCTGCTTACGCTTTGTAATTATTACAGTTTTGCGCTTACCCAGCTTTCAACGCTGGCCAATGCTGCAGGAAGTGCCGCTGCATCCGTACCACCGGCTTGCGCCATGTCCGGACGACCGCCACCCTTGCCACCCACCTGCTGGGCGACCATACCAACCAGTTCCCCTGCTTTAACGCGGTCAGTCACATCCTTAGAGACGCCCGCAATCAGAGAAACCTTACCTTCTGCCACTGTCGCCAGAACGATAACCGTTGAACCCAGCTGGTTCTTCAGATCGTCGACCATAGTGCGAAGCATCTTAGGCTCAACGCCTGCCAGGTCACTGACCAGCAGTTTGACGCCTTTAATCTCTACCGCTTTGCTGGAGAGGTTTGCACTTTCCTGCGCAGCCGCTTGTTCTTTCAGCTGTTGCAGTTCTTTTTCCAGCTGACGCGTGCGATCCAGTGCAACACGCACTTTCTCGCCCAGATTCTGGCTATCGCCTTTCAGCAACTGTGCAATATCATGCAACTGGTCGCTCTGCGCGTGCAGGCTGGCAATTGCGCCTTCGCCGGTAACCGCCTCGATACGACGAACACCCGCCGCAGTACCAGACTCAGACACGATACGGAACAGACCGATATCACCGGTGCGCGCTGCGTGAGTACCACCGCACAGTTCGGTAGAGAAATCGCCCATGCTCAGTACGCGAACACGTTCGTCATATTTCTCGCCAAACAGCGCCATAGCGCCTTTCTTCTTCGCCGCATCGAGATCCATGATGTTGGTTTCGATGGCCAGGTTACGACGGATCTGTGCGTTCACCAGATCTTCAACCGCGCGGATTTCAGACGGTTTCATCGCTTCAAAATGCGAGAAGTCGAAACGCAGCACTTTGTCGTTAACCAGAGAACCTTTCTGCGCAACGTGCGTACCCAGAACCTCACGTAGTGCGGCGTGCATCAGGTGCGTAGCGGAGTGGTTCAGACGAATGCGCGCACGGCGTGCTTCGTCAACGTTCGCCTGAACGCCCTCGCCTACTTTCAGTGAACCGGAAACCAGTTTGCCCTGGTGACCAATTGCCTGACCGTATTTCTGGGTGTCAGTAACACTGAAGCTAAAGCCGTCGCCTTTCAGTTCGCCTTTATCGCCAACCTGGCCGCCGGATTCAGCATAGAACGGCGTTTTGTCCAGAATAACCACGGCTTCCTGGCCCGCGCTGATGCTGTCTACGGATTTACCGTCAACAAACAGGGCAGTCACTTTGCCGGTCAGTTCCAGATTTTCGTAGCCTTTGAACTCGGACGCGCCATCAACGCGGATCATCGCGTTGTAGTCAGCACCAAAACCGCTGGACTCGCGCGCACGACGGCGCTGCTCTTCCATGGCGGCTTCGAAGCCAGCTTCGTCAACTTTGATGTTGCGCTCGCGGCAAACGTCAGCCGTCAGGTCAACCGGGAAGCCGTAGGTGTCGTACAGACGGAAAGCGGTTTCGCCATCCAGCGTGTCGCCCTTAAGTTTCGCCAGCTCTTCGTCCAGCAGCGCCAGGCCGCGTTCCAGAGTACGTGCAAACTGCTCTTCTTCGGTTTTCAGAACATGCTCAACCTGCGACTGCTGGCGTTTCAGTTCATCACCTGCCGCACCCATCACGCTAACCAGTGGACCAACAAGTTTATAGAAGAAGGTGTCCTTCGCGCCCAGCATATTGCCGTGACGGATGGCACGACGAATGATACGACGCAGCACGTAGCCACGGTTTTCATTCGACGGGATCACGCCGTCAGCAATCAGGAACGCACAGGAGCGAATATGGTCTGCAATCACGCGCAGCGATTTATTGCTCAGATCGGTCGCACCGGTCACTTCCGCCACGGACTTGATCAGCGTGCTGAACAGGTCGATGTCATAGTTGGAGTTAACGTGTTGCAGAACCGCAGCAATACGCTCCAGACCCATACCGGTATCAACGGACGGTTTCGGCAGGGGTTCCATCGTGCCATCGGCCTGACGGTTGAACTGCATGAAGACGATGTTCCAGATCTCAATGTAGCGATCGCCATCTTCTTCCGGGCTTCCTGGAGGGCCACCCCAGATGTGATCCCCGTGATCGTAGAAGATTTCGGTGCATGGGCCGCAAGGACCGGTATCACCCATCTGCCAGAAGTTGTCAGACGCGTATGGCGCGCCCTTGTTATCACCGATGCGAATAATACGTTCGCGCGGGATACCCACTTCTTTTTCCCAGATTTCGTAGGCTTCGTCATCGGTTTCATAGACGGTAACCCACAGACGCTCTTTCGGCAGCTTGAACCAGTTTTCACCGGTCAGCAGTTCCCACGCGAACTGGATAGCATCGTGTTTGAAGTAGTCGCCGAAGCTGAAGTTACCCAGCATTTCGAAGAAGGTGTGGTGACGTGCAGTGTAACCGACGTTTTCCAGGTCATTATGTTTACCGCCCGCACGCACACAACGCTGTGAGGTTGTCGCACGGGAATAATTACGCTTGTCGAGACCAAGGAACACATCCTTGAACTGGTTCATCCCGGCGTTGGTAAACAGTAAAGTCGGGTCGTTATTCGGTACCAGGGAGCTGCTGGCAACAACCTGGTGTCCTTTACTATGGAAAAAATCGAGAAACGCCTGACGGATCTCAGCGGTGCTCTTGCTCATAATTATCCTGAAATCAAGCTAACGAAATGTCGCAGCCAGTCTGTACCTGTAATCAGTTGGACAGACCAGCTACTGGAAAAAGTGGGAATAAGATAAGTTTTCTTGGGAGGGAAGTAAAATCCCTCATGCGTTCAATCGGCAAAATTACGCCATATATCCTGAATATCTTCCATCAGGAAGCCGCGATAGAGCAAAAAGCGCTGGATTTTAACTTTTTCTGCAAACTCACGCGGCAGCGGCTCGCCGTATTTGCGAATTGCCTGATCTCTCGCGAGTTCTCCCCACGCGATGTCACATTCGCGCATGGCCTTTTCGGTCGATTCACGCGCGATCCCTTTTTGGTTAAGCTCCTGGCGGATACGTGCAGGGCCGTAGCCTTTCCGACTGCGGCTGGCAATAAACCGTGAGACAAAGCGGTCATCATCCAGATACTGATGCTCATAGCACCAGGCGATAACCCGGTCGTAATCTTCCGCCGTGGCATCTATCTCTTCCGGCCCATTTTTGCCCATCACCGGGGCCGCGAGTTTACGCCGTAACTCTTGCTCGCTGTGGTCGCGCACGGCCAGAATACGCACAGCGCGATCCAGTAAGCGGGCATAGGCAGGGCGACGAGTTGTGGGTTCGGTCATACAAAACCTGCTGGTTCAGAAATGCAAAAAGGGCCGCATTCGCAGCCCTTCATTTTTAAACGAGAGAATTAAAAGTCTTCGTTAGTTTCTTCAACGTCCGCGCCATCAACCGCGAAATCAGGCGTTGAGTCCTGGTTGTTCAGCAGCAGTTCACGAACTTTCTTCTCAATTTCTTTCGCCGCAGCCGGGTTCTCTTTCAGCCAGGAGATAGCATTCGCTTTGCCCTGACCAATCTTGTCGCCGTTGTAGCTGTACCAGGCGCCCGCTTTTTCAATCAGCTTCTCTTTCACGCCCAGGTCAACCAGTTCGCCGAAGAAGTTGATACCTTCGCCGTAGAGGATCTGGAATTCAGCTTGTTTGAACGGTGCAGCGATTTTGTTCTTCACAACCTTCACGCGGGTTTCGCTACCGACCACGTTCTCGCCCTCTTTCACCGCGCCGATACGGCGGATATCAAGACGGACAGAGGCGTAGAATTTCAGGGCGTTACCGCCGGTGGTGGTTTCCGGGTTACCGAACATCACACCAATTTTCATACGGATCTGGTTGATGAAGATAAGCAGCGTGTTGGATTGCTTCAGGTTACCCGCCAGCTTACGCATTGCCTGGCTCATCATACGTGCCGCGAGGCCCATGTGAGAGTCACCGATTTCGCCTTCGATTTCCGCTTTTGGCGTCAGTGCAGCAACGGAGTCGACCACGATGACGTCTACAGCACCGGAACGAGCCAGCGCGTCACAAATTTCCAGCGCCTGCTCACCTGTGTCTGGCTGAGAACACAGCAGGTTGTCGATATCAACACCCAGCTTACGGGCATAGACCGGGTCCAGCGCGTGCTCGGCATCGATAAACGCACAGGTTTTACCTTCGCGCTGCGCGGCTGCAATAACCTGTAAGGTCAGGGTCGTTTTACCGGAGGATTCTGGCCCGTAGATTTCTACGATACGGCCCATTGGCAAACCGCCAGCGCCCAGTGCGATATCCAGAGAAAGCGAACCGGTGGAGATAGTTTCCACGTCCATGGAACGGTCTTCACCCAGGCGCATGATGGAGCCTTTACCGAATTGCTTTTCGATCTGGCCCAGTGCTGCCGCCAACGCTTTCTGTTTGTTCTCGTCGATAGCCATTATTACTCCTGTCATACAGTAAATACGTTTACGTATTTACCGGGGTGAATTCTGTTCTGTTGGTGCAATTATACTGTATGGTCATACAGTATCAAGTATTTTGTAGAAATTGTTGCCAGAGCGTTTTTAACGCATATTCCGTTGCCTGACGACGCACGCTTTCGCGATCGCCGCTAAAGCATTCACGGCGGGTGATCCCCTCGCCTTTCGAGGTTGCAAAACCAAACCATACGGTGCCAACGGGTTTTACATCGCTACCGCCGTCTGGCCCGGCAATGCCGCTGATCGAAATAGCATAATCCGCCCGTGCTGCTTTAAGGGCACCAATGGCCATTTCAATTACCACCGGCTCACTGACTGCGCCATGCTGTTCGAGCGTGGATTCACGCACGCCAATCATCTGCGCCTTTGCTTCATTACTGTAGGTCACAAAGCTACGCTCAAACCAGGCGGAACTGCCCGCAATATCCGTAATCACTTTCGCTACCCAGCCGCCAGTACAGGACTCTGCGGTTGTTACTGTCGCACCGCGCTGCTTTAACGCCAGCCCTACCACTTCGCTAAGCTGCATCAATTCATGGTCAGTCATTATCGCTCCAGGCCTTTGAAAAACGTGCAGCACAAGATAACACTTTCTCGTCAGATATGGGGATGAGGTTCAGGTTTTACGAGGGGGCTTCAGAAAAAAGCCGATGCGGGCGCACCGGCTTTGGCGGTTATTATTTCATGCTGTCGGCGATAGTATCAACATTGTGGCGAAACGCCTTAACGTAGGTATCCGCTACACCACCTTTTGCCGAAAGCGCTTCAGGGTAGAGTTCGCCTCCTGGCTGTGCGCCTGTTGCACTGGCAATCTGTTTCACCAGCCGTGGATCGAGCTGGTTTTCCATAAACCAGGTTTTCACGCCATCGGCTTTAATCTGGTTGATAATCTCAGCCACCTGCGCCGCGCTGGCTTCGCTCTCAGACGACAGCCCTTGTGGCGCCATAAAAGTCACACCATAGGCGCGGCTGAAATAGCCAAAGGCATCATGGCTGGTCAGCACTTTACGTTTTTCCTGCGGGATCTGGCTAAAGCGTGTTTTGGCCCAGCTATCCAGCTGGGTCAGTTGTGCGATATACGGCTTGCCGGTGCCTTCCAGCGCAGCTTTATCTTCCGGGTCGGCCTTCACCAGCCCATTCAGGATATTTTGCGCATACAGAGCACCGTTCGCGGCGCTGTTCCACGCATGTGGATCAGTCACGGTTTTCCCGTCCTCTTCCAGCGTGTGTGTTTTCACGCCAGTCGATGCCACCACCAGCTGGCCTTTAAAACCAGAGGCCTTCACCAGACGGTCAAGCCATCCCTCCAGCCCCAGGCCGTTCACCACCACCACATCAGCCTTACTCAGCGCAGCGCTATCTTTGGGTGACGGCTCAAAGGTGTGCGGGTCGCCATCCGGTCCCACCAGCGTTGTCACGTTTACGTTTTTACCGCCGACTTCCTGGGTGATATTTCCCAGGATCGAAAAGCTGGTCACCACATTGAGCGTTTTCGCCATCACAGTGTGCGACATCATTCCGAGCGCGAGCGCCACGACTAACCCTGTACGTTTCATTTTTTCCCCTTGCGTTAAAAAAGCGCACGCAGACTGCCAGCCAGCCTGCTGCGCGTGCCAAATAAAACCGAAATAAAGAACAGCGCGCTGGCGGTCAGCACGATGGACGGCCCGGCAGGTAAACTCACCGCCCAGGAGAGGCTTAACCCCAGCCATGCGCAAAAAATACCGCTAATGCCGGCCATCAGGAGCAACCCCGGCAAAGTACGTACCCAGCAGCGAGCTGCTACCGCAGGCAGCATCATCAACCCGACCGCCATCAGCGTGCCGAGCACCTGGAAACCGGCCACCAGATTGAGTACCAGCAGAGCAAGAAACAGGCCGTGAAGCAGGCCCGGCAACCAGCGGGCGTTAACCTGCAACCAGGCGGTATCGAAGGCTTCCGTTACCAGGCCACGATAAAAAATAGCCAGCGTAATCAGTGTGAAGATACACACGCCTGCCACGAACATCGCCGCATCGTTATCCACCGCCAGAATGGAGCCAAACAGCAAATGCAGCAGGTCAACGTTTGAACCGCGCAGCGACACCAGCGTGACGCCCAGTGCCAGCGAGCCGAGATAAAAACCGGCAAAACTGGCATCTTCTTTCAGCGGTGTGCGACGGCTGACCAGACCGGCCACCAGCGCCACCACGATCCCGGCGATAAAACCGCCGAGGCTCATCGCCAGCAGTGACATCCCGCTCAGTAAGTACCCCACCGCCACGCCAGGTAAAATCGCGTGCGACAAGGCATCGCCCATCAGGCTCATGCGGCGTAACAGAAGAAAGACCCCGAGCGCCGTGGTGCTGACAGATAGCGCAAGGCACACCACCAGCGCGCGACGCATAAAGCCGTACTCAATGAACGGCTGGAAAAAGAGATGCCAGATCATGCCACCCTCACCCGTTCGCTTTGAAATAAAGGGATTTCAGGATCCAGCCGTAACGTTTGCGGGAAGTGGCGAGCCACGCGTTCGCTGTCATGCAGCACCGCCAGCAGCGTTTGCCCCTGCTGGTACATCTCCAGCATCAGCGACATCAGCACGTTGCAGGTTGCTTCATCAACGCCGGTAAAGGGTTCATCGAGCATCACCAGCGGTGCCTGTTGGACTAAAACGCGGGCAAATAACATGCGCTGAAACTGGCCGCCAGAGAGTTCATCGATGGTGGAATGCGCCATCGACTCCAGCCCCACGCGCTCAAGAGCGCTGGCGACACGCAGTCGCGCTCCCCGTCGTAATCCGGCCAGCAGCGAGATCCCCGGCCAGCAGCCCATGCTGACAACGTCCTGCACGGTGAGCGGAAATTGGGCTTCAAGGGCATGACGCTGCGCAAGCCAGCCGATCACCGGGCGTTTTCCCTGCCAGTGAAAGCTGCCGCTCACCGGCGGGATAAACCCGGCAAGCGTTTTCAGCAGCGTCGATTTCCCGCAGCCGTTGGCACCGACAATGGCGGTCATGCTCCCGCGTTCAATCACGCCGGTAATGGCCCGCGTGACCGGCAGACGTTCATAACCCGCAGTCAGTTGATTCATGACGATCATGGCAAGGCCACCGCCCAGCACACGGCCAGCCCGATAAAGACAATAAGCACCAACGCCAGCAGACATCGCGTCAGTGCGGAAAGGGAGAAAAAGGACGTTGACATCTCAGCACCACATCAAATGTTATAACATAACAATAATGAAAGATAATTAAGATGTAAATGAGAGAGGTAAAAGGGAGTGTGGCGAAATGTTTCTGCGGGATGACCCTCTCCCGTGGGAGAGCGTCAGGGTGAGGGCATCAGGCCGCACCGTGTATGCAGCCATGCCGGGTGGCGTCGTTGCCTTACCCGGCCTACCCGTCAGAATGAGTTACTGACTAAACGGTGATGCAGCCGGGACACGCGCCTGTGACACCGCCAGCCCCAGCTGCCACACCGCCATCGCATAATGGGTGCTGTGGTTATAACGGGTAATGGTGTAGAAGTTCGGCAGCCCGTACCAGTACTGATACCCCGTACCAATATCCAGACGCAGCAGGCTCGCCTGCTGTGCATTACCCAGCGATTGCGTTGGCGTTAAGCCTGCCGCTGCCAGCTGCGAAATGCTGTAATTGGTTTTGAAGCCATTTTCCAGGCCCGGAGCCTGGCCATTCGCCTGCACGGCAACCTGGCCGCCCTGTACCCAGCCGTGCGCTTTGAAGTAGTTTGCCACGCTGCCGATGGCATCCACCGGATCCCACAGGTTGATGTGACCATCACCGTTAAAGTCGACGGCGTATTGCTTATAGGAAGACGGCATAAACTGGCCATAACCCATTGCCCCGGCAAACGACCCTTTCAGATCCAGCGGATCGTCCTGTTCGTTACGGGCCATCAGCAGGAAGGTTTCCAGCTCAGATGAGAAGTATTCAGCACGACGCGGATAGTTAAAGGAGAGCGTTGCCAGAGCATCCAGGATGCGGGTTTTACCCATCACACGGCCCCAGCGGGTTTCCACGCCAATGATCCCGATGATAATTTCAGGCGGCACGCCGTACACCTGCCACGCGCGGTTCAGGGCATCTTCATACTGGTTCCAGAAAACCACACCATTTTGCACGTTGTCCGGGGTAATAAACTGTTTGCGATAGCGCAGCCATGCGCCATTCGGCCCGGTCGGCACCTGTGCGGTCGGAGCTTGTCTGTCCATCAGACGCAGCACGTAATCCAGACGTTTCGCCTGAGAGAGGATTTCATGCAGCTGCTGTCTGTCAAAACCGTGTTTGCTCACCATTTTATCGATGAACTGTTCGGCCGCCGGGTTATTCGCGAAGTCGCCGCCCATCTGCATCGTGTTGTGCTGAGGCTCCAGCAAGAATCCCCCTGAAGGCGCACCAGTCGTAGGCTGAGCAGTTTCAGATTTTGGTTTGCTACTACAGGCAGAAAGCAGAATAAGCGCAGGTAACAGCGCTGCATAACGACGCTTGAACATGGGACATCCATTTAACGAGTTCGACAAGATGCCAGTATGGTAAAGCATCCCCGACACCTCAAGGAAGCGGTACTCGCGCCCGCCGCCAAATCTTTACGCTCCCCAACGCAAATCTGCGCTTTTTTCAACCAAAATGCTTTTCCCCTGCCCATTAACTTTCAAAATAATACATTTTTCTTTCATTGTGAGATCTGATTAACACTTTAAAACCTTTCAAAGTGATTATTATTAGCCGCAGTTATACAAAAACAAGAAGCCCCACAGGAGAGAAGAATGATAGATACCATCACCCACGGCGCCGAGTGGTTCATCGGGCTATTTCAGAAAGGCGGAGAAGTGTTTACCGGCATGGTGACCGGGATCCTGCCGCTGCTGATAAGCCTGCTGGTTATCATGAACGCGCTGATTAACTTTATCGGCCAGAAACGCATTGAACGCTTTGCCCAGCGCTGCGCCGGGAATCCGTTATCCCGTTACCTTGTTCTGCCCTTCATCGGCACCTTCGTGTTCTGTAACCCAATGACCTTAAGCCTCGGCCGCTTTATGCCAGAGAAATACAAGCCGAGTTATTACGCCGCCGCATCCTATAGCTGCCACTCGATGAACGGCCTGTTCCCGCACATTAACCCCGGCGAACTGTTTGTTTACCTCGGTATTGCCAGCGGCCTGACGACGCTTGGCCTGCCGCTTGGCCCGCTGGCGGTGAGCTATTTGTTGGTCGGCCTGGTCACTAACTTCTTCCGTGGCTGGGTGACCGACCTCACCACCGCGATTTTTGAGAAAAAAATGGGCATTCAGCTTGAACAAAACGTCCAGCTTTCAGGAGCCACAGCATGAGCCGTATTCGTATTGAAAAAGGAACGGGCGGCTGGGGCGGCCCACTGGAGCTCGACGCCACGCCGGGTAAAAAGATTGTTTACATCACCGCGGGCACACGCCCGGCGATTGTCGACAGACTGCGTGAATTGACCGGCTGGGAAGCAGTTGACGGTTTCAAAGAGGGCGAGCCACCCGAGTCCGAAATCGGCGTTGCCGTTATCGACTGCGGCGGCACATTGCGTTGTGGCATTTACCCAAAACGCCGTATCCCGACCGTAAATATCCATTCAACCGGGAAATCCGGCCCACTGGCACAGTACATCGTTGAAGACATTTATGTTTCCGGCGTGAAAGAAGACAACATTCGTCTGGCTGATGGTTCTGCTGCCCCACAAAAAACAGAGGCGAAAGCGGCGCCACGTGATTACGACACCAGCAAGAAAATCACCGAACAGAGCGACGGCCTGCTGGCGAAAGTCGGGATGGGAATGGGCTCGGCGGTGGCGGTACTGTTCCAGTCCGGGCGCGACACCATCGACACCGTACTGAAAACCATCCTGCCGTTTATGGCATTCGTTTCGGCGCTTATCGGCATCATCATGGCATCAGGTCTGGGCGACTGGATTGCCCACGGTCTTGCCCCGCTTGCCAGCCACCCACTTGGGCTGGTGACGCTGGCGCTGATCTGCTCCTTCCCGCTGCTGTCGCCGTTCCTCGGCCCGGGCGCGGTGATTGCACAGGTAATCGGCGTGCTGATTGGCGTGCAAATTGGTCTGGGCAATATTCCCCCACACCTTGCCCTGCCCGCTCTGTTTGCCATTAATGCCCAGGCGGCGTGCGACTTTATCCCGGTTGGACTTTCGCTTGCCGAAGCGCGTCAGGACACCGTGCGCGTTGGCGTGCCATCGGTACTGGTGAGCCGCTTCCTGACGGGCGCACCAACGGTGCTGATTGCCTGGTTTGTCTCCGGATTTATTTATCAATAAGAGGTTCCTGTGATGACCGTGATTTACCAAACCACCATTACCCGCATCGGCCAGAGCGCGGCCGATGCGCTCAGCGACCAGATGCTGATTACCTTTCGCGAAGGCGCACCGGCGGATATCGAAGAGTTCTGTTTTATTCACTGCCATGGCGAGCTGAAGGGTGAACTCAAACCCGGCAGCCAGCTGGAGCTGGGTGAAACGCGTTATGCCGTAACCGCGGTGGGCGATGTGGCTGAACAAAATCTGCGTGAACTGGGGCATATCACCCTGCGGTTCGACGGCCAGCCTCAGGCGGAATATCCCGGCACCGTTCATGTGGATGGCCCTGTTCCACAGGCTGTTACCCCGGGCTGCACATTAAAATTTGTTGCGTAATTTAAGGAGAGAAATATGAGTCAGGTTGCCGTTGTCATTGGTGGGGGACAAACCTTAGGAGAGTTCCTCTGCCGTGGGCTTGCTGCAGAAGGTTACCGCGTGGCGGTTGTCGATATTCAGAGTGAAAAAGCCGCCCGCGTGGCGGACACCATTAATACCGAATTTGGTGAAGGGATGGCGTACGGGTTTGGCGCCGATGCCACCAGCGAGCAAAGCGTTATGGCGCTTGCCCGCGGCGTGGACGAAATTTTTGGCCGGACCGACCTGCTGGTTTACAGCGCCGGGATCGCCAAAGCCGCGTTTATCAGCGACTTTGCGCTGGGCGATTTCGACCGCTCCCTGCAGGTGAATCTGGTGGGCTATTTCCTTTGTGCCCGCGAATTTTCTCGCCTGATGATCCGCGACGGCGTTCAGGGCCGCATCATCCAGATCAACTCAAAATCCGGCAAAGTGGGCAGTAAACACAACTCGGGTTACAGTGCGGCCAAATTTGGTGGCGTAGGGCTGACGCAATCCCTGGCGCTGGACCTCGCCGAGTACGGGATCACCGTGCACTCGCTGATGCTGGGCAACCTGCTGAAATCACCGATGTTCCAGTCCCTGCTGCCACAGTATGCCACCAAGCTTGGGATTAACGCCGATGAGGTCGAGCAGTATTACATCGATAAAGTGCCGCTGAAACGAGGCTGTGACTATCAGGACGTGCTGAATATGCTGCTGTTTTACGCAAGCCCCAAAGCCTCGTACTGCACCGGGCAGTCGATCAACGTGACCGGCGGGCAGGTGATGTTCTGAGTTCATTCCCCGGTGGCGCTGCGCTTACCGGGGCTACAAAACCCCGTAGGCCGGGTAAGGTGCAACCGCCACCCGGAAATTAAGGAGCCAACATGGTTACAGCACTCATCACCGTTGCCGCTATCGCCTGGATCTGCCAGATGGCCTTTGGCGGCTGGCAAATCCATCAGTTCAACCGCGCGTTTGATGCCTTGTGTCAGAAAGGCCGCGTGGGCGTCGGGCGCTCTGGCGGGCGTTTCAAACCGCGTGTGGTGGTGGCGATTGCGCTGGATGAACATGACAATGTCTGCGATTCACTCATCATGCGCGGGCTGACGGTTTTTGCCCGACCGGCGAAAATCCAGGCAATTAACGGCAAATCGTTGCAGGAATTGCAGCCTGATGTGATCTTTCCCCATGATTCACTCTGTCAGAATGCACTATCATTAGCGCTTAATCTGAAACATGGATAATTTCGTTGTGAACGCTATAAGCTTGCGAAATTATCATTTTGCAACTTAAGGAACAGAGCGCCTATGAAACCACGTCAGCGGCAGGCGGCCATTCTGGAGCATCTGCAAAAGCAGGGAAAATGCTCGGTAGAGGAACTGGCGCACTACTTTGACACCACCGGCACAACGATACGCAAAGACCTGGTGTTGCTCGAAAACGCCGGTGCCGTCATCCGTACCTACGGTGGAGTGATGCTCAATAAAGACGAAGCCGATCCCCCTATCGACCACAAAACGCTGATCAATACCCACCAGAAAGCGCTGATTGCCGAAGCTGCCGTGAAGTTTATCCACGATGGCGACTCTATCATCCTGGATGCCGGCAGCACGGTATTGCAGATGATCCCGATGCTCAGCCGTTTTAACAACATCACCGTGATGACCAACAGCCTGCATATCGTCAACGCCCTGTCGGAGAACGACTGTGAGCAAACCATCCTGATGCCAGGCGGGACGTTCCGTAAAAAATCGGCCTCATTTCACGGTCAGTTAGCCGAGAATGCCTTCGACCACTTTAGCTTTGATAAACTGTTTATGGGGACGGACGGCATCGACCTGAACGCCGGGGTGACCACCTTTAACGAAGTATTCAGCGTCAGCAAAGCCATGTGTAACGCCGCACGGGAAGTCATTTTGATGGCGGACTCGTCGAAATTTGGCCGTAAAAGCCCCAATATTGTGTGCAGCCTTGAAAGTGTCGATAAGCTGATTACCGATGCGGGCATCGATCCGGCGTTTAAAAAAGCGCTGGAAGAGAAAGGAATCGACGTTATCGTAACCGGAGACAAAGATGAGTGATTTTCTGTTAAACGCTGGCCGCCAGACCCTGATGCTCGAATTACAGGAAGCAAGCCGCCTGCCGGATCGCCTGGGCGATGATTTTGTCCGTGCGGCGAATACCATCATTCAGTGTGAAGGCAAAGTGATCGTCTCCGGTATGGGCAAATCCGGCCATATCGGCAAGAAGATTGCCGCCACGCTTGCGAGTACCGGAACGCCTGCGTTCTTTGTTCATCCGGCAGAAGCGCTGCATGGCGATCTCGGGATGATTGAAAGCCGCGACGTGATGCTGTTTATCTCCTACTCCGGCTCGGCAAAAGAGCTGGATCTCATCATTCCGCGCTTGCAGGAAAAAGCCGTTGCCCTGCTGGCGATGACCGGAAAATCGCGCTCGCCGCTGGCGCTGGCAGCAAAAGCGGTGCTGGATGTTTCCGTTGAGCGTGAAGCCTGCCCGATGCACCTGGCCCCTACTTCCAGCACCGTAAACACCCTGATGATGGGCGATGCGCTGGCGATGGCGGTTATGCAGGCGCGCGGCTTTAATGAAGAAGATTTTGCCCGCTCTCACCCGGCTGGCGCCCTGGGCGCACGGCTACTCAATAAAGTGCACCATCTGATGCGCACCGACGATGCCATTCCGCAGGTAACACTGGACACCAGCGTGATGGACGCGATGCTGGAGCTGAGCCGTACCGGGCTTGGGCTGGTTGCCGTCTGCGATAACGGCGGTTTTGTGAAAGGCGTCTTTACCGACGGCGACCTGCGTCGCTGGCTGGTCGGCGGCGGTAAGCTGGAATCGCAGGTTTCTGAAGCGATGACTCAGGGCGGGCTGACGCTGAACGCAGACAGCCGCGCCATCGAAGCCAAAGAGGTGCTGATGAAGCGCAAAATCACTGCCGCCCCGGTGGTGGATGAGAGCGGCAAGCTGTGCGGTGCAATCAACCTGCAGGATTTCTATCAGGCTGGGATCATCTAGCCTTTCAGACCCAGACGTTTCGCCAGCCGGTGCAGGTTGGCGACGTCCGTTTCCAGCGCCCGCGCGCACGCCGCCCAGCTGCGGTTATTCTGCTCCAGCGCGCGGGTGATCATCTGCCGCTGAAACTCTTCCGTTGCTTCGCGCAGGTTCTCGTTACTGATTTCCGGGATCTCCTGCGTCACAACATGCGTGGTTTCATCATGCAGCGCAAAGTGACGCGCGTGGATCACCACTTCATCACCGGTACGCGCGGCCCGCGCCAGAACGACCGCACGGTGGATGGCATGTTCCAGCTCACGCACGTTGCCCGGCCAGCCGTAACTCAAAAGATGGGTTCTCGCCCCGGAGCTTAACACCACGCGGGAAAGCCCCATCCGCAGACGACACTGTTCGCAGAAGTAACCCGCCAGCAGAACCACATCCTCACCGCGCTCACGCAGCGCAGGGACGGAAAGCGGGAAGACGCTCAGGCGGTGGAACAGGTCGGCGCGGAAATTCCCGGCCAGCACCTCTTCACGCAGGTCGCGGTTGGTCGCCGCCAGCACGCGCACATCCACTCTTAAACTGCGATCGTCCCCCACGCGCTGAATATCGCCGTACTGCAACACACGCAGCAGTTTGGCCTGTAGCGACAAAGACAGCTCGCCAATCTCGTCGAGGAACAACGTGCCGTTATCCGCCATTTCGAACTTACCGCTGCGGTTGCTGATGGCCCCGGTAAACGCCCCTTTGACGTGACCAAACAGCTCACTTTCCGCCACGCTTTCCGGCAGCGCAGCGCAGTTGAGGTACACCAGCGGGTTCACCGCGCGCGGTGAGGCTTCGTGAATCGACTTTGCCACCAGCTCTTTACCGGTGCCGGTTTCGCCGAAAATCAGCACGTTCAAATCAGAGGCCGCCACAATGTCGATCTCTTTTTTGAGCTGCACCATGCCCGGCGAAAGACCAATCATCTCGGTGTGGGCCACCTGTTCAAACGCCGCCGGGCTTCCCGGCAGAATGTTCTGGCTCTCCAGCTGTTCAATCAACAGTGCATTGTTCAGCGCGCCGGAAGCCAGGGCCGCAATCAGCCGCAGCTCTTCGTCGCTGAAGGTATCGAACTGATCCGGCGACATTCCATCGAGCGTCAGGGCGCCAATCAGATTCTGCCCGGCAAACAGCGGCAGGCCGATACAGGCGTGTACTTTGAGGCTCTCCTGCCCCGGGATCAGCCCATCATAGGGATCGGGCAAGTCGCTGTCAGCCGGGAAACGTACTACATCACCCGCACGGGCAATGGTTTCCAGGCGTGGATGGCCTTCCAGCGTAAAGCGCCGCCCCAGCACATCCTGGGCCAGGCCATCGATGGCCAGCGGAATAAACTGCCGCCCTTCGTAACGCAGCAGCGCCGAGGCATCACACTCCAGCACGTCGCGCAGCGTGGAAATCAGCCGCTGAAATCGGTCCTGATGACCAATACCGGTTTGCAGTTCAATGGCGATCTTCGCCAGTACGTTCACAGAAAAGCTCATTCCGACCTCGCTGTCATTTTGACAATACATAGTGTCATATTGACAGCTTTTAAGATAGTCATAATGACTACCCATTCCGAGTGATAAATAATTAAACAGATAAAAATCAATTACATAAAAAGTTGGCACGCAACTTGATATAGCTAAAACATCTTATTTGAAAACGCCGTATTAATTGAGGTTGCTATGTCTATTCTGGTTAAAAATAACATTCATTGGGTTGGCCAACGTGACTGGGAAGTTCGTGATTTCCACGGGACTGAATACAAAACGCTGCGCGGCAGCAGCTACAATAGCTATCTCATCCGTGAAGGTAAAAACGTTCTGATCGATACCGTCGATCACAAATTCAGCCGCGAGTTCGTGCAGAATCTGCGTAGCGAAATCGACCTGGATGCTATCGACTACATCATTATCAACCATGCAGAAGAAGACCACGCCGGTGCGCTGACCGAGCTGATGTCTTACATCCCGAATACCCCGATTTACTGCACCACCAATGCTATCGACTCTATCAACGGTCACCACCACCACCCGGAGTGGAACTTCCACACCGTGAAAACCGGTGACTCACTGGATATCGGTAACGGCAAACAGCTGATCTTCGTTGAAACGCCAATGCTGCACTGGCCAGACAGCATGATGACCTACATGACCGGCGATGCGGTGCTGTTCAGCAACGATGCCTTCGGCCAGCACTACTGTGACGAACGTCTGTTCAACGACGAAGTGGATCAGACCGAACTGTTCGAGCAGTGCCAGCGCTACTACGCCAACATCCTGACGCCATTCAGCCGCCTGGTGACGCCAAAAATCACCGAGATCCTCGGCTTCAATCTGCCAGTGGACATGATTGCCACCTCTCACGGCGTGGTGTGGCGTGAAAACCCAACCCAGATCGTTGAGCTGTATCTGAAATGGGCGGCGGATTATCAGGAAGATCGCATCACGATTTTCTACGACACCATGTCCAACAACACCCGCATGATGGCGGATGCGATTGCCCAGGGCATCAACGAAGTTGACCCGAACGTGGCGGTGAAAATCTTCAACGTGGCGCGCAGCGATAAAAACGACATCCTGACCAACGTGTTCCGTTCCAAAGGCGTGCTGGTGGGGACTTCCACCATGAACAACGTGATGATGCCGAAAATCGCTGGTCTGGTGGAAGAGATGACAGGTCTGCGCTTCCGTAATAAACGCGCCAGCGCTTTTGGTTCACACGGCTGGAGCGGCGGCGCGGTTGACCGTCTGTCTACCCGCCTGCAGGACGCCGGTTTTGAGATGTCCATGAGCCTGAAAGCCAAATGGCGCCCGGATATCGACGCACTGGAAATCTGCCGCCAGCATGGTCGCGAGATTGCACGTCAGTGGGCGCTCGCTCCACTACCAGACGCCACGGTAAAAACCCCCGTACAGCAAGAAGCCTGCGCCTGTGCGGCTGCCGCGGCGGCAAATCTCGGCCCGCGGATGCAGTGCAGCGTGTGCCAGTGGATTTACGACCCGGAACTGGGCGAACCGTTGCAGGACGTCGCACCTGGCACACCGTGGAGCGATGTCCCGGACAACTTCCTGTGTCCTGAATGTTCACTGGGTAAAGATGTCTTTGACGAACTGGGTACGGAGGCAAAATGAATAACGGGATCGTGATCATCGGCTCGGGCTTTGCCGCCCGCCAGCTGGTGAAAAATATCCGCAAACAGGACGCGAACGTGCCGCTGACGCTTATCGCCGCCGACAGCATGGACGAGTACAACAAGCCGGATTTAAGCCATGTCATTAGCCAGAATCAGCGTGCAGAAGATCTCACCCGCCAGACGGCGGGAGAGTTCGCGGAGCAATTTAACCTGCGCCTGTTTCCCTACACCTGGGTTACGGATATCGATGCCTCCGGTCATGTCGTGAAGAGCCAGGATAAAACCTGGCAGTACGACAACCTGGTGCTGGCAACAGGTGCGGCCGCTTTTGTCCCACCGGTTGAAGGTCGCGAGTTGATGGTGACGCTGAACAGCCAGCAGGAATATCAGGCAAACGAAACCAGGCTGCGGGACGCACAGCGGGTGATGATTGTCGGCGGTGGCCTGATTGGCACCGAGCTGGCGATGGATTTTTGCCGCGCCGGTAAAGCGGTCACCCTGGTTGACCATGCCGCGAGCATCCTTTCCGCACTGATGCCAGCTGAAGTAAGCAGTCGTTTACAACACCGGCTGACCGATATGGGCGTACATCTGCTGCTGAAATCTCAGCTGCAAGGTCTGAGCAAAACCGAAAGCGGCATCCGTGCCACGCTTGATCGTCAGCGTAGCGTAGAGGTCGACGTGGTGATTGCCGCCACCGGCCTGCGCCCGGAAACTGCGCTTGCCCACCGTGCGGGTGCAGAAACGAATCGCGGCGTGAAGGTCGACAGCTACCTGCAAACCACACAGCCGGATATTTATGCCCTGGGTGACTGCGCAGAGATCAACGGACAGGTATTGCCTTTCCTGCAACCTATTCAGCTCAGCGCCATGTATCTGGCAAAAAACCTGCTCGGGACCAGCGCGCCGCTGAAATTACCCGCCATGCTGGTGAAGGTGAAAACGCCGGAATTACCGCTGCATCTGGCTGGCGAAACACAGCGACAGGATTTGAACTGGCAGCTGACCATTGAGCCGCAGGGCATGGTGGCCCGCGGTGCTGATACTGGCGGTCAGCTACGTGCCTTTGTGGTTAGTGAAGATCGGATGAAGGAGGCTTTTGCGCTGTTGAAATCACTGCCCGCTTAGTTTTCAGCCTGTTACCACGCTTACTTAACCTTAGGATTTTATTATCCGCCGCCCCGATGTCCCGGGGCTTTTTTTTGCGCATCCTATTCGCCATATAAATACAAAAAAGATAAATCATTGCTTACAGTCCTTTGTTTATTACACTCATCAATATATAAATGCGGAACACCTGAAAAACAGCAACCTGTTTTATTCCCTGTTACCGGCATAGTCTACTCCTGTATTCACTTGCCGGAGACATCACATGGCTGCTTTTACGAAAGAACTCAACTATCTTGCTACCTATTTCAAACAGGCAAAGCAGAAAGAACGTATATTATTTCGCTGGCTTTACCTTAGCCCGGAAGCGCGCATTGAACGTCTGCGGGAACTGATGATACCGGTGAGCAATAATAAACGGTGACGCCCAGCGGCGCAAGGCGTACCCGACAGGCTAACCCCGCAAGCGCGTTCTGGTACCGCGCTACCGGGGAGCGGGCAAGCTCGCCGCCTATATTTCATGACAGTAAAACCGGAACTGATTATTTATCACTTCATTGTTTATATAGAAAAAGAATCACAACAAAAACCAACCAGGAATTAATTTACCTCACATCACTTTTTTATTTCTTACGCTTTCACATTAAAATAAAAACTGTTATTTTTCGACGTGAATTAAGTCATCTTTTCGGAACATACTCTATGAACGCATTTAGCTATTTACAGCGTCTGGGCAAAGCCCTGATGCTGCCTATCGCAACCTTGCCAGTTGCAGCAATATTATTACGACTGGGTCAGCCCGATGTCTTTAATATTCCGTTTATCGCCAGCGCCGGCGGCGGTATTTTTGACAGCCTGCCGCTGCTCTTTGCCCTGGGGATTGCCATCGGTCTGGCAAAAGACAACGCGGGTGCGGCGGCACTGGCGGGGGCCGTGGGTTTCCTGGTTCTGACCAAAGCCACGGCAGTGATTAACTCGTCAATTAACATGTCGTTTTTTGCCGGGATTATCGCAGGCGTGGTGGCAGGCCACTGTTATAACCGCTTCAGCGACACAAAACTGCCTGACTTCCTCGCTTTCTTTGCCGGTAAACGCCTGGTGCCGATCATGACCGGGCTTATCTGCCTGCTTATCGCCTGGGTTTGCGGTTACGTGTGGCCTTCCGTACAACACGGGATTGATACCTTTAGTCTGCTGGTTTCCCGCAGTGGTGAGCCGGGCTGGTTTATCTACGGCGTGCTTAACCGCGCGTTAATTCCCTTCGGCCTGCACTACATTCTGCACTCGGTCTTCTGGTTCAGCCTGGGCGACTGCCTGAAAGTGACCTATGACGCGGCAAGCGCCGTACATAACATCTGCCTTGCGCCGGACGTGGTGAAAGGCATGGTGGTTGGCGGTGCAGTACCGGGGATCGATGGCTCCAGCATTACGCAGATTGCCACCGACCTGACCCGTGGCGATCTGAACCGCTTCTTCGCCGGCGACCCACACGCAGGCGTATACATGGCATGGGCGTACCCCATCTTTATGGGCGGCCTGCCTGGTGCCGCGCTGGCAATGTACTTCGCTGCGCCAAAAGCGCGTCGCTCCGCCGTAGGCGGGATGTTGCTCTCGGTAGCGCTGACGGCATTCCTGACCGGGATAACCGAGCCTATCGAATTCTCCTTCCTGTTCCTCGCCCCTGCGCTGTATGCCCTTCACGCGGTGCTGGCGGGTGTGAGTATGGTTATTGCCAACAGCCTGGGCGTATTGCACGGCTTTGGGTTCTCGGCAGGGCTGATCGACTTTGTACTGAACTGGGGGCTCGCCACCAAACCGTGGATCCTGATCCCACTGATTGCCCTGTTCTTTGTTATCTACTTTGTGGTGTTCAGCTTTGCCATTCGTTTCTTTAAGCTGAAAACGCCTGGCCGTGAAGAAGATGAAACCGTGACGGGTGAATCGGACGATCAGCGTGAAGCCATCGCGCGGTACATCACCGCACTCGGCGGCAAAGATAACCTGAAAATGGTTGATGCCTGCATCACCCGCCTGCGTTTAACGCTGGGTGATAACAGCGTGCTTGATGAGCCTGCACTGAAAGCGCTGGGGGCTAAAGGCATTCTGAAAATGGGGACTCAGAACACACAGGTGATCCTGGGGCCACAGGCTGAAAGTATTGCGCTAAAAATCAGGGCACAGCTCGACAGCTAACGTGATATCCGTTTTCCCTCTCCTCGCTGAGGAGAGGGTGAATGTGCCGGGAAGATAAAACCGGAACACTTTACTTAACCAGACCTTATTTATTCCGCAAAACACCCTACACTCTCAGCATCCCTTTTTGTCAGTGGAATGCCCTCATGCGCCAGCTTCAGAAAATCCGTCAGTATCAACGGCTTTATCAGCATTACGGAGCAGATCCGAAGCCAACAACCATCGCCGAGGTTGCCGAAACGGCCCTGTGCAGCGAGCGCCATGCGCGCACCCTGCTTCGCCAGCTCACCCAGAGCGGATGGTTAAGCTGGAGCGCACAGCCAGGGCGCGGGCACCGCGCCATCCTGCACTGCCTGGCAACCACCAGCGAACTCAGCGCACCGCTGATGCACGCCTGCCTGGAAAAGGGAGACTACCAAAGCGCATTGCAACTGGCAGACGGCGATCCGGCCAGCCTGCATCACATCATCACCCCATTTCTGGGGGGAAAATGGCTTAAGCACCAGCCAACCCTGCGTATTCCCTGGTATCGTCCTCTCACCTCGCTTTATCCGGCGCTGCAGCGCCGCCGCGCGGAACAACACATTATCTGTGCGGTACATGCGGGACTGACGCGCTACACACCCGGACAGCCACACCCCGTGCCCGACCTGGCGCACCACTGGGAAACCCGAGATAACAACCTCTGCTGGCGGTTTTACCTGCGCAGCGGCGCGCACTGGCATAACGGCCAGGCCATCAGTGACGAAGATATCCTCGCAGGAGTACAACAGCTGCTGGCCGATCCGGCGCGCAACGCGGGGCTTAAGCATGTTCATCAGGTTTCGCTCGCTGCCCCCTGGTGTCTTGATATTACCCTGCACGCGCCGGATGCCATGCTGGCGCATCGTCTGGCGCACCACGTCTGCCGCCTGCCTCATCCGCAACAGCCGGAAATCGGTGCCGGACCGTTTGCCATCGCCCGCCATCACTCCCACTATTTACGCCTGGAGCGCCAGCCCTGGTACTTTGCTGCCCACCCGCTTTTGCACGCGATAGAGTTCTGGCGAACCAGCGCCGGGGCACAAAAACCGGCCTGGATAACCGTCGGGAAAGGGAAAAGCGCTCAGGAGGCCGCCTCTTCCACCAGCGGTGGCTTCGCATGGTTAATGGTAAATACCGCACTGTCACAGCCGCTTGCCGCCTGGCTGCGTCAGGAGATCGTCCTTATAAGCCAGCGCAACTTCGCCCAGCGTGACGATCTGCAAACCCGTACCGAAGTCCTTCCCGGGCTGCAAACACCGTCGCTCCCGACGGCACCAGACGTCCCGTTGCCACGCACGTTAAACCTGGTTTGCTATCACACACCGGAACTTCGCGAGCTGGCCGATACGCTTCATGCGGCGCTGAAAAAACGCCATTGCACGCTGTCTGTTGTCTGGAAAGACCGCGATGAGTGGCACACTCCCGGCGCGCAGGAAGAGGCCGACCTGGTGCTGGGGGATTATCTGGCGGGTGAATTACCTGACTTTGCCCTGGCGGAATGGTTTACCGATGAGCCGACGTGGGCCACCGCACTTGGCGCAGCCCGCTGGCAGGAAGAGAAACAACAGCTGATGGGATTTTGCGAAAGCGAAGAGCGCCTGAACACACAGCTCGTCCCCTTTTTCCGGCGGCTGCTGGAGAGCGGCGCCTGTACGCCGCTGTTCCACTATCGCTATCGCATTAACACCATGGAAAACGTGCAGGATATTGTCCTGACCGCAGGCGGCTGGCTGGATTTCACCCGCGCCTGGCTGCCCCCGGCGATGCCTCAGGAGCGCACAACCAGCGCATCATAACCGCGCCAGCGGTAGTTGAGCATTGAGACAAGCCAGCAGACGACAAACAGCCCAACCACCACAAAACCGGCGTTACCGAGATTGTCATTAACCGCACCAACGGCATCCCAGATACCGCCGCTCAGGGCAAATTTATCCATCAGTAAACCGAGCGCTTCCAGCCCGCCAATAAACAGGGCAACTACTACAGAAGTACCGGTGATGGTCATGTTGTAATAGAGCTTACGCTGCGGTTTGTTGAACGCCCAGCCGTAGGCGCCCACCATCAGCAGGTTATCCAGGGTATCAACAAGCGCCATCCCGCTGGCGAACAGCGCAGGGAAGATCATGATAGACCAGACCGACATACCGTTAGAGGCGCTGGCGGCAGAGATCCCCAGCACGCCGATTTCAGTTGCGGTATCAAACCCAAGCCCAAACAGGAAACCGACCAGATACATCTGCCAGCTTTTGTTCACCAGGCGGAACGTGGTGCCAAACAGCCAGCTCATCATCCCGCCCGCAGCCGGAAGCGTGACGTCGCCATTCATCGCCTGACCGTTCTTCAGCGCCTGAAAACTGCGCCAGACGCCGTGCAAAATCACCATATTGACCAGCGCCATCGCCAGTAGAAACGTCGCTGATACCGCTGTCCCGATCAGGCTGCCAGTTTCGTGAAACCAGGCCATGTTCTTCTGAAACGCCGTGGCGGTAGCCGCAATCGCCACCGAAGCCAGCACCACGATGGTGGAGTGGCCCAGCGAAAACCATGCACCCACGCCAGAGGGCCGCTGACCCTGCTGCATCATCTTACGCGTCACGGTATCAATGGCCGCGATGTGGTCGGCATCCACCGCGTGGCGCAACCCGTAACACCAGGCCAGCAGGCTTGCTGCCATCAGCGCCGTACTGCCGCTGAAGGTTCGCCATGCCCAGCCCCAGGCGAGCAGATTGGCCATCACCAGAGCCAGCAGCAAAAACGCTGCGCGCGGTTCGTTGCGTAAGAGTCGTAACATTTTAAGTCCTTTGTGAACATGACCGGGCCGCAGCAACCACTGCCTGCCCGAAGGAGATAGCCCCATCGCCTGCGGGCAGGTGACACGGCAAAAGAAGAGTAAAGTCAGAAAGATAATGACGCAGGCGTGCGCGCAACAAGCGGTTATGTAACACCCCACCGCTACAGCACACCGTAGAGAGGGACGCGCGCCGGGCGTGGAAGGCGGCGAGTTCTGCCAGCCCTTTTGCCAGCGCATCGTGAAACGCCCACGCGCGTTCGCACGGCTCGGCCTGCCAGTCCAGCCACTGTTGCCAGAAGACGTTCAGCGCCAGGTTGCCGTTTGTCACCGGCAGCGTGACCGGATGTGCAACACCACGACAACGGGCAGCCAGCGCTTCCAGCCGACATGCTGCTTCACCTTCATAGCCCTGCATATCCGGCGTGAGATCCAGCGCGCAGGCAATTGCGTCAAATAACCGCCCACATGACGATGCCAGTGGTGTATTGATGCCGCGTGATATCGCCGTTGCCAGCAATGGCCAGTTTTGCGCCTGTACCGTGTGAGTTTCCCTGCGCTGCTGCCAGCCCGGCACAAAGGCCAGGCAGTGTGCGAGTAAATTGCGCCACGGCTGAACGGCCGCCAGATCGCCGCCAGGCAGCGCCACCGCAGGCAGCCCACCGAGGTGCTCGCAGTCACGATAGTTCACCCGCAAACATTCCCCGCCCCACAGCGCGCCGTTATCACCCATGCCGATACCGTCCAGCGTCAGGGCGATAACATCACCGCCGTCGAGCGGCCAGCCGTTTTCCGCCATGCAAGCGGCCGCGTGGGCGTGATGATGCAGTACCGTTTCGGTGGCCAGTGCCTGTTCATCTGCCCAGCGCCGGGCGCGGTATCCCGGGTGCGCGTCACACACCACACGCACAGGTTGAAACGCATACATTTGCTGCATCACCGACAGCGCGGTGCGCCACTGTTGCTCCACGCCGTCATCACTGAGATCGCCAAAATGCTGGCTCATCACCGCCTGGTTGCCGCGCACCAGACAGAAGGTGTTTTTCATCTCTGCCCCCAGACACAACATGGCGGGAATATCATGAAATCCGGCAGGCAACGTGATGGCATCTGGCACAAAACCGCGGGCGCGACGCAGCATAGTGCCATCCGCATCCACCACGGAATCATCCATCCGTTGCAGGATGTCACGGTTATGCAGCAGAAAGCCGTCGGCAATATCCCTGAGGTCGTCCTGCGTCTGCGCATTAGTCGTGGCCGGGGGTTTGCCGCTGAGATTCCCGGAGGTCATCACCAGCAGGCGCTGTACATCCGCCATCAGCAGATGCTGGAGCGGATTCGCCGGCAGCATGATGCCGACACAGTCCAGACCTGGCGCTATCGCCTCAGGCAGTTCAGGCAGCCAGGCTTTTGGCGTGAGCACAATGGGTGCCGCGGGTGAACTCAGCAGGTGACTGACGGACTCCGGCAGGCCATCAGCATGGGGAATCATCACCGCCAGGGGTTTTGTCGGGCGTTGTTTTCGCGCCCGCAGCCTTGCCACTGCGCGCGGATTTTGGGCGTCACAGGCCAGGTGGAAACCGCCAAGACCTTTGACGGCCACAATCCCGCCGTCTCTCAGCATCGCAACGGCCGCCGCCAGGGCCTGCTCGCGCGTGGCGTGCGTGTTTTCGCCGCGCCATTCAAGCTGTGGCCCGCAGTCCGGGCAGGCGACAGGCTGCGCATGGAAGCGCCGGTCAGCGGGGTTGCGGTATTCTGCTTCGCACGGCGCGCAGAGCGGAAACCCGGCCATCGCCGTGGCCGGACGGTCGTACGGCATGGCGCGGATAATGGTAAAACGCGGGCCACAGTGGGTGCAGTTAATAAACGGGTAGCGGTAACGGCGCTCGTGCGGGTCGCGCATTTCGGCCAGACACGCCGGGCATGTGGCGGCATCCGGCACAATCTGCGTATCCATCGCCCCGCCCGCGCTGTGGCGGATGGTGAAGCCGTCAGGGGCGCTTGGCCACTCAAACGGCTGGGTCTGGATCATATCGATACGGGCCAGCGGTGGGCACAGCTGGCGCAGCCTTGCGGTAAAGTCCCCCCCATTACCCGCAAGACGCACCAGCACGCCCTGTCCATCATTGCTGACATCGCCCGCCAGCCCGAGCTGGTGCGCCAGCTGCCAGACGAAGGGACGAAACCCGACGCCCTGCACTTTGCCGCGCACCCGCACCTGTATGCCGTTACAGCGCATGGCTAAATCAGAACAGCATGGACGAAGAGGTGTCGAACGCCGCACGACGACGTTTTTCGGCGCTCATCTGTTCGAGCTTGTTACGATCGACACACACCAGCGCGTGCGTCGGGCAGGCTTCCATGCAGGCCGGGCCCGTTTCACGGTGATAGCACAAATCGCATTTGTTGGCTTCGGCTTTATCTGCCCGCACGCTCAGCCCCATGCCGCTGTTGCGCACAACCGGGCGAACCACCACTTCCATCGCGCCGTAAGGGCACGCCACCACGCAGGTTTTGCAGCCAATACAGCGCTCCTGCATCACATGGACAAAGCCTTTTTCACGTTTGATCGCCCCGTTAGGGCAGACATTGGCGCAAGGCGCGTCTTCGCACTGGCGGCAAATGGCGGCCGTAGAAATATTCACGCCCTTGATAACGTGAATACGCGGCAGGAAGGATTCAGGGGTGAGTGATGCGCAATCCTGATCCGCCTGATGCGATACCACGCACGCCACTTCACAGGTACGGCAGCCAATGCACTTACTGGCATCGGCCATAATAAAACGGTTCATCTGCTTCTCCAGCATAACAGTCATGCGCGGAAACATTCATAAACCGTGCCAGTTTTTAACTCACTGATTTACATTGATTTAAAATTCAGGCGGGGACTGTCATCGTCACTTCTGACGATGACAGATGTCGATGTCAACGATGCGGGCCGTCGATAACCGAGTCGCGTAACACCAGCTCACCAGAGAAGGTTTGCTGACAGGTGAACTCACCGCCATCCAGCATAAAGATCAGGCGGCTGATGGTTTCTTTGATCATCTCCGTGACCGGCACGCGTACGCTGGAGAGCGACGGCACCATGTAAGGCGCAATGGCCACATCATCAAACCCAATCACTGACACTTTCTCAGGCGTAGCGATGCCGCTGTCGTGCAGCTGCTTCATGGCACCGATGGCCATATCGTCATTGCTTGCCACCAACGCCGAAAATGTTTCGCCCCGGGAGAGCAGCTCCGTCACTGCCGCCGCGCCGCTTGCCGGGTTCCACTTCCCTTGTGCAATCAGCGCCGGGCGCAGCGGAATGTCGTGCCGGGCCAGCGCCTCTTTGTAGCCCGAAAGACGCTCAATCCCGGTAGGTGAGTCCAGCGAACCGGTGATAAACGCAATCTCCCGGTGCCCTTTCTCAATCAGCTGCCCGACCGCCGCCTGGCAGGAGGCTTTATGATCGGACCAGACGCAATGGCTGCTATTTTTCCGCAGACGGCGGTTGAGCACCACGATGGGCTGCTCACATTTGTCGATGATCTCGTCCATCTCATCCACGCTCAGGAAACGCGGATAAATAATGACCGCATCGCAGCGCATATCCAGCAGATACTGAATCGCCTCGCGCTCTTCATCCGCGCTGTGCTTACCGTCCGCCAGGATCAGCTGCCGCCCTTTCTCTTCGGTCATCCGGGCGGCATGGAACAGTAACTCGCTGAAATAAACGCCGTGATACAGGGTGTTGGTCACCACCAGCCCCAGGGTTTGCGTGCGTTTGGTTGCCAGGTTGCGCGCCAGTAAATTGGGGCGATATCCACTCTCTTCAATCGCCTGAAACACCCGGTCTTTAGTCTCCTGGCTCACGTAGCCATTTCCCGACAATACCCGGGAAACCGTCGCTTTCGAAACGCCCGCCCGCTTCGCCACTTCCAGCATCGTGGTCATGTTTTTATTCCGTCTGAAACTGATGGGGCGCAGTGTACTGCACCGCAGGAAAATTGTCGCAGCGGCAATGTCACGCTTTCAACACCTCAAAGTGATCATCATCACGAATATAAAAAATGCACAAAACCTGATCTTGTTTCATTCAAAGAAACTCATGATGATTATGTGGAACCGGTTTCCTACATTTCTCACAACGATAACAGGTAACAATCCGATGGCCAAAAATTATGCCGCGCTGGCGAATGATGTTGTCAGCGCGCTTGGCGGCAAAGACAACATCGTCGCCGTCACCCACTGCATGACGCGTCTGCGTTTTGTCCTGAAAGAGGAAGCCCTCACCGACGCCGCTCGCCTGAAAAGCATCAGCGGCGTACTTGGCGTGGTGCGTAACGATAACCAGTGCCAGGTGATCATTGGCAACACCGTCTCCCAGGCCTACCGTGAAGTCGTAAGCCTGCTGCCGACGGAGCTGCAACCTGCCGTGCCCGAAGGCCCGCAAAAGCTCACCTTCCGCCGTATTGGCGCGGGGATCCTCGATGCGCTGATCGGCACCATGTCCCCACTGATCCCGGCGATCATCGGCGGCTCGATGGTCAAACTGCTGGCGATGATCCTTGAGATGACCGGGGTGCTGCCGAAAGGTGCGCCCACGCTCACCATTCTGACCGTGATCGGCGACGGGGCGTTCTTCTTCCTGCCGCTGATGGTGGCGGCCTCTGCGGCGGTGAAATTCAAAACCAACATGTCGCTGGCGATTGCCATTGCGGGCGTACTGGTCCACCCGAGCTTTATCGAGCTGATGGCGAAAGCGGCACAGGGTGAACACGTCGAGTTCGCGTTTATCCCGGTCACTGCGGTGAAATACACCTACACCGTGATCCCGGCGCTGGTGATGACCTGGTGCCTGTCGTATATCGAACGCTGGGTTGACCGTATTACCCCTGCCGTCACCAAAAACTTCCTCAAACCGATGCTGATCGTGCTGATTGCCGCTCCGCTTGCCATCGTGCTGATTGGGCCGCTGGGGATCTGGATCGGCAGCGCTATCTCTGCGCTGGTCTACACCATTCACGGCTATCTCGGCTGGCTGTCCGTGGCGATTATGGGTGCGCTCTGGCCACTGCTGGTGATGACCGGGATGCACCGCGTGTTTACGCCGACTATCATTCAGACCATTGCCGAAACGGGCAAAGAAGGGATGGTAATGCCGTCGGAAATTGGCGCCAACCTGTCGCTCGGCGGATCGTCGCTGGCGGTGGCGTGGAAAACCAAAAACCCGGAACTGCGTCAGACGGCGCTGGCGGCGGCGGCCTCTGCCATCATGGCAGGTATCTCTGAACCGGCTCTCTACGGCGTGGCGGTCCGCCTGAAACGTCCGTTGATTGCGAGTCTTATCAGCGGCTTTATCTGCGGCGCGGTGGCCGGGATTGCCGGTCTTGCCAGCCATTCGATGGCCGCACCTGGGCTGTTTACCAGCGTCCAGTTCTTCGACCCGGCGAATCCAATGACCATCGTCTGGGTATTTGGCGTCATGGCGCTGGCCGTGGTGCTGTCGTTTGTCCTGACGTTAATACTCGGCTTTGAAGACATTCCGGTTGAGGACGAAGCAGAAAAAGCGCGCGCCCTGCAAACCGCACCGGTTCAGGCCAAAGCAGCACAAGCATAATTTTATAGCGAGGTAAAAATGTCTGTTTTTCCACAAGGATTTTTATGGGGCGGCGCACTGGCCGCCAACCAGAGTGAAGGTGCTTACCGTGAAGGCGGTAAAGGGCTGACAACAGTCGATATGATCCCCCACGGCGCGAATCGCCTGGCGGTGAAGCTCGGTAAGGAAAAGCGTTTTTCGTTACGTGACGACGAGTTTTACCCAAGCCACGAGGCGATTGATTTTTACCATCGCTATAAAGAAGACATCGCCCTGATGGCGGAAATGGGCTTCAGGGTGTTCCGCACCTCCATTGCCTGGAGCCGCCTCTATCCGAATGGCGATGAGCCGCTGCCGAACAAAGAGGGCATTGCCTTTTACCGCGCGGTGTTTGAAGAGTGTAAAAAGTACAATATCGAACCGCTGGTGACGCTGTGCCACTTCGACGTGCCCATGCATCTGGTAACGGAGTACGGCTCCTGGCGTAACCGCAAGATGGTCGATCTGTTCGCCCGCTACGCCCGCACCTGCTTTGAAGAATTTAACGGGCTGGTGAAATACTGGCTGACCTTCAACGAAATCAACATCATGCTGCACAGCCCGTTCTCGGGTGCGGGGCTGGTGTTCGAAGAAGGCGAAAACGAAGATCAGGTGAAATATCAGGCCGCGCATCACGAGCTGGTGGCAAGCGCGCTGGCGACCAAAATCGCCCACGAGGTGAACCCGGAAAACCAGGTCGGCTGTATGCTGGCAGGCGGCAATTTCTACCCGTACTCCTGCAAGCCGGAAGACGTGTGGATGGCGCTGGAGAAAGACCGCGAGAACCTGTTCTTTATCGACGTGCAGGCACGTGGCAGCTACCCGGCTTACTCTGCCCGCGTGTTCCGCGAAAAAGGGGTGGTGATTGTGAAAGAGCCTGGCGACGACGACCTGCTGAAAAACACCGTCGATTTTGTGTCGTTCAGCTATTACGCCTCCCGCTGTGCCTCGGCGGATATGAATGCACAAAACACCAATGCGGCGAACATCGTGAAATCTCTGCGTAACCCGCACATCGAGGTGAGCGAATGGGGCTGGGGTATCGACCCGCTGGGTCTGCGCATCACCATGAACATGATGTACGACCGTTACCAGAAACCGCTGTTCCTGGTGGAGAACGGCCTCGGTGCGAAGGATGTGATTGAGGCAAACGGCGAGATTAACGACGACTACCGCATCAGCTACCTGCGCGAGCATATCCGCGCGATGGGCGATGCCATTGAAGACGGCGTGCCGCTGATGGGTTACACCACCTGGGGCTGCATTGATCTGGTGGCGGCCTCTACGGGTGAAATGAGCAAGCGCTACGGGTTTGTGTACGTTGATCGCGATGATGCCGGGAGCGGCACGCTGGACAGAAAGCGCAAGAAATCGTTCTGGTGGTATAAGAAGGTGATTGCGAGTAACGGGACGGATCTGGCGTAACCTGTTTTTGCCGGGTGGCGGCTTCACCTTACCCGGCCTACAAATCCGTAGGCCCGGTAAGCTTAGCGCCACCGGGCACCGGTTCAGAGCCTGGCAAATCCCCCATCCCCAACCCACGCACCCAGCCGGGAATAAACCACGTCCACCGCCTCTTTTACCGGCGGTGTCATCGGGTAATAAAAGCCCACGATATCCGGCTGAATCCCCAAAAACAGCACTTCGCCCACGTCGTCCTTAATCTGATCGACCAGGTAATTGAGCGGCATGTTGTGGGTCGTCATCATAAACATCTCTGCGATATCGTCGGGGTCGATAAGGCGCATCTCGCCGGGGTTTAGCCCCATATCGGTAGCATCGACAATCAACAGTCTGTCCGGATGCAATTCACGGATCGCCACTACGTCATTTTCCGGCGCACTGCCACCGTCGATAACCACCCAGTTGCCCTGGGGAGTGGCCGCGCACATTTCTGCCAGCAGCGGGCCTGCGCCATCATCGCCCATCATGCTGTTGCCAACACACAGTAAAACGTCAGTCACGTAATCTCCTCACCATCAGGTAGATGGCGCTCTCCTGATGAATATCATGCAGCATCCCGAGCAGGGTTTTGCTCCACGCCTGCTGCTCGGGGGTTTGTCGGCTTATGGCCGCGTCGAACGCATTAGCAAGCATCGCAATATGGTTAGCGTCGATAACAATCTCGCCGTATTTCGGGACACCTTCCATCTTGCGCCGCGCCGTGCTGCCCTCTTCCAGCGTGGCAATCCACGCCAGATACGCTGACCACGGGCAGCTTAACGCCGCCTCCAGGCAGTCGATCACCCCCAGGTGGTGACCAATCGCCAGGCTGTAATAGACCACCTGCTGCGCCGCATCCGGCGTGGCATCGTTCTCATCAATAAACTTACGGCTCAGCTGACTGAATACCACCGTTTCACTCATCGGATACGCGCCTCATCCACCACCTGATTCAGGTTTGCGACAATCTCATTCAGACGCGGATCGTTTTCCGCCTCCAGCCAGCGCGCGACCTGATGATCGCCCTGACTGAGCAGACGCAGATAATCATCCGCAATCTGGCGGCCATAGCGATAGCCCGCCAGTTTGCGCGCCATGCGGTCGACCTTCACGCGCAATGGCTGCACCATATCCGGGTGCAGAATGGTGGCAGGCTGGCTGTCTAGTTCACCCGGTGCGCGGGCGTGGATCTTCTGCTCCAGCAGGCCGAGTGCCATCGCAAATCCGTACAGCGTTGCGGCAGGTGTTGGCGGACAGCCCGGAATATAAACGTCCACCGGGACAATTTTGTCAGTGCCCCCCCACACGCAGTAAAGGTCATGGAAGATACCGCCGCTGTTACCGCACGCGCCGTAAGAAATACAGATTTTCGGATCCGGCGCTGACTGCCAGGCACGCAGCGCAGGCGATCGCATGGCGCGGGTTACCGCCCCGGTAAACAGCAAAATGTCGGCATGACGCGGGGACGGCACCACTTTGATGCCGAAGCGTTCGGCATCAAACAGCGGCGACAGCGTGGCGAAAATTTCAATTTCGCAGCCGTTACAGCCGCCGCAGTCCACGCGGTAGACGTAGGCCGAGCGTTTGATTTTTTTCAGCAGCGACGTCTTCATGCTGGCGATGGATTCGTCCACCGTCATCGGCACCGGAATGCCGTTATCGTCGCGTGGGCCGAGTAAGTTTTCCATCAGCTGGCCTCTCTCATATGACGGGTTAAATCGATGCGGTCAGACGGCAGCAGGCATTTCTGACGTTTGCATTCCGGGCAGGTTTCAAAGCTTTCCCGGTGGTGCTCTGCGCGGGCGTCACCGTTGTGTTTTAACAGCGCAATGGCGTAGTCGATCTCTTTTTGCACGGCAAACGGGCGGTTGCAGACGCGGCAGTTACACAGCGCGAAACGCGACTGTTGCAGGAAATCCTCTTTCTTCCATACCGCCAGCTCGTATTCCTGAGAAAGACGGATAGCCACCGTCGGGCACACCTCTTCGCAGCGGCCACAAAAAATGCAGCGCCCGAGGTTAAACTGCCAGGCCAGCTCGCCGGTTTTCAGGTCCGTCTCCACCGTCAGGGCGTTGGACGGGCAGGCATTCACGCAGGCGGCACAGCCGATGCACTGCTGCGGATTGTGCTCTGGCTTACCGCGAAAGTTTTTATCCACCGGCATCGGCTCCAGCGGATAGCTGCTGGTCTGGGTGCCGGTTTTGATGACTTTTTTGATAAAGGTAAACATCACGAGTCCTTATTTCAGCGGCGAGTTCTTACGCTCGATGCTGTAGCGCTCAAGCTCTTTGTACGGCACCACCTGGCTTTTCTTCTTGCGCACGTCCACGACGGTCATGCGGTCTGTGCAGGAGTAGCACGGGTCGAGGCTGCCGATGATCAGCGGCGCATCAGACACGGTGTTGCCGCGCAGCATATAGCGCAGGGTTGGCCAGTTGGCGTAGGTTGCCGCACGGCAGCGCCAGCGATAGAGCTTCTGGTTGTCGCCGGTCATGCTCCAGTGGATGTCGTCACCGCGCGGCGCTTCGGCAAAACCAAGGGCAAAGCGGTTTGGAATATAGGTGAAACCTTCCACCATCAGCGGGCCGCCAGGCAGGTTATCCAGGCCGAAGTCGATCATATTCAGCGCGGTGAATACTTCGTTGATACGCACCTTCAGGCGAGAAATCACGTCGCAGCCCTGTTCGCTGTGTACCGTCATCGGCAACAGACCGTAGCCCACAAACGGGTGATCCGCGCGGGTGTCACGGGCGTGGCCGCTGGCGCGTACCATCGGGCCGACGTTGCTGAAGTCGCGGGCAATCTCAGGATCCAGGCGGCCAATACCGACGGTGCGCTGCTCGATGTTTGGCGTGCTGAGCAGCATATCCACCAGATCCTGCACATCGCGGCGCATCTGCTGCGCAAGCAGGCGGGTCTGGATCATGTCGTCTTTCAGCAGGTCGCGGCGGATCCCGCCGATCAGGTTTAGGCCGTAGGTTTTACGCGCCCCGGTAAGGATCTCCGCCATCTTCATTGAAGCTTCACGCACGCGGAAGAACTGCATAAACCCGGAGTCGAAGCCGACAAAGTGGCAGGCCAGGCCGAGGTTCAGCAGGTGCGAGTGCAGGCGTTCCACTTCCAGCAGAATGGCGCGGATCATCTGTGCGCGCTCCGGCACCACGATGCCCATGCTGTTTTCCACCGAGGTGGTGTAGGCGGTGCTGTGGGCAAAGCCACAAATACCGCACACGCGATCGGAGAGGAAGGTCACTTCGTTGTAACCCATGCGGGTTTCTGCCAGCTTTTCCATGCCGCGATGAACGTAGAACAGGCGGTAGTCGGCGTCGATAATGTTCTCGCCGTCAACGAACAAACGGAAATGCCCCGGCTCATCAGAGGTGACGTGCAGCGGGCCAATTGGCACCACGTTGTTCTTTTTACTGCCCAGCTCGTTGATGAATTCGTAAGTTTCGCTGTCGGTGGTCGGTGCCGGGCGCTGACGATAATCCATGCTGTCTTTACGCAGCGGATAGAGTTCGTCCGGCCAGTCGTCCGGCAGCACCAGACGGCGTTCATCCGGCAGACCGACAGGCACCAGGCCGTACATGTCGCGCACTTCACGCTCGCCCCAGACGGCGGCAGGCACGCGCGGCGTAACCGACGGATACTCCGGTTTGTTCGGGTCCACTTCGACGCGCACGGTTACCCAGCACTTCTCGAACTGCTCCATCGACATCACGTAATAAACCGCATAGTTCCCGCACAGCTGACGTTCGTCGTTGCCGAACAGCACGGAGAGCCAGCCGCCCTGCTGGTAATACAGGAACTCCACCACCTCTGGCAGGTAGTTCACCTTCACGGTGAGGGTGATCTGGTCTTTGGTCTGCCAGGACTCTTCCAGCACCACGCCGGGAAACGCCTGATGCAATGCGGCGAGATACTGCTGACCTTTTTTCTCTTCAGACATAAAAATTCTCTTTAATCACGCCACCAGCAAGGAGACGAATGCTAAAAATGCAAAACCAAAACCGGCCCAGGTGATCCGGGACGTCGCCACAAAACGCAGACGCGCCATGCTGTTCTCAAACAGCGCAATCACCAGCACGCCGATAAGCAGCTTGAGGACGGCCACAACCACTGCCAGCACCAGGCCGCCAGCGGTAAAGTGCGTCATCTGTCCCCACGGGAAGAAAACGCCGACAAACATTTGCAGCACTACCAGCTGTTTGAGGCTGATGCCCCACTTCAGCACCGCAAAGCCGTAGCCGCTGTACTCGGTCAGTGGCCCTTCCTGCAATTCCTGCTCTGCTTCTGCGAGGTCAAACGGCAGTTTGCCCATCTCAATAAAGGTGGCGAACGCGCAGGCGCACAGCGCCAGGATCAGCGGAATGGAACGTGCAACAGGCCAGTGGTAGACGGTGTCGGTGATAAAACTGATATGAGTTGAACCCGCAACCTGCGCGGCAACCCACAGCCCCAGCAGCAGGATCGGCTCAACCAGCACGCCCAGCATCGCCTCGCGGCTGGCGCCAATGCCGGTAAACGGGCTACCGGTGTCCAGGCCAGCAATGGCAAAGAAGAACCGCGCGATGGCAAACAGATAGATAAGGGTGATCAAATCGCCCAGTACCGGCAGCGGAGAGCCAACGGTCACCACCGGCAGCGCAGTGGCGATGGTCAGCATGACGCCTACCATCACAAACGGCGTCAGGCGAAACACCCAGCCTGCCGCATCGGGCGCAACGCTCTGGCGGGTGAGCAATTTGAACAGGTCGCGGTACTCCTGGAGGACACCCGGCCCGCGACGGTTATGCATCCGGGCGCGCAGCACACGGCTCACCCCGGAAAGCAGTGGCGCAATGGCGAATAACACCAGCGCCTGAAGTAATGCCAGTAACAGACTCATGTCAGGCTCCTCGTGAAATCACAATCACCACCAGCACCGCCAGCTCGATAACCGCCAGACGGCGGAACAGCGCAGGCACGGCAGCACTCTGCCAGCCAGGGATCCACGCCACCGGATTCAGCCAGTGACGCAGCTTCAGCACGGCAGCAAAGTTCTCTTTCACCGGCATGGCAAAGCCGTGGGCGGTGATCACCATGGATTGCTCGTGTTCATAACCGCAGGCCCACGCCGCACCGCGCGAGCGGGAAGAGAGACGGTCGCGTTTGAAGAACAGCATCAGAATGAATGGCAGTAGCGGCGCGGCAATCAGCAACAGCGCAATCATCGGCTGAGAAACAGTGGTGTGCGCCGTCGTGAGCGGCAGCGGTATCGCGCTACCCAGTAGCGGCAGCAGCCACGGCGCAGCGACACCGCCGATAACGCAGCACAGCGCCAGAGCGACCACGCTTGCCGCCATCAGCACCGGCGTGCAGCAGGCCTGTTCCGCCTCTTTCGTGCGCGGTGCGCCGAGGAAGGTCACGCCATAGACTTTCGCCATACACATCGCCGCCAGCGCGCCGGTGATAGCAAGCCCCATCGCCAGCAGCGGGCCGAGCAGACGCGCAATAAACGCATCACTCTGGCCGAGTGCGAAGAAGGACTGATAAATCACCCACTCACCGGCAAAGCCGTTCAGCGGCGGCAGCGCGGCCATCGCCATCAACCCCACCAGCATGGCAAGGGAGATAACCGGCATCTTTTTACCGATGCCGCCCAGTTTTTCGATATCGCGATGGCCGGTACGGAACCAGACGCTACCCGCGCCGAGGAACAGTGTGCTTTTAAACAGGCTATGGTTGACGAGATGATACAGACCACCGATAAACCCGGCGGCAATCAGTGCAGGCTGGTTAAGCGCCAGTCCCGTTACGCCCGCGCCAAGACCGAGCAGAATAATGCCGATATTCTCCAGGGTGTGATACGCCAGCAGACGCTGAATGTTGTGTTCCATCAGCGCGTACAGCCCTCCGACAAATGCGGTCACCATACCCGCCAGTAGCAATACCACGCCCCACCACAGCGGCGGTTGCCCGCCCGCCAGCGACAGGGTAAGAATGCCGAACAGCCCAACCTTCATCACCACGGTGGAGAACAGTGCCGCCGCCGGAGCCGGGGCATTGGCATGGGCCTGCGGCACCCAGCCGTGCAACGGGATGATCCCGGCCAGCAGGCCAAAGCCCACCACGCCCGACAACCAGATGTCAGCGCCAAACGGCAACTGCTGCGCCCGCTCGTTCAGCAGGGCAAAATCCAGGGTGCCGTAGCGCTGCCACACCAGCCAGCAGGTCAATGCCAGCAATAGCGTGCCGAGTCGCCCCAGCGCAAACCACAGCTTGCCGGAAGCACTGCACCCGGTCAGGAACACGCCGCACAGGGCCATGATTTCGGCCATCACCACCAGCGCGCCCAGGTTGCTGGCCGTCACGGTGCAGACCGCCGCCGCCATCAGCACATTCACCAGCAACCCGTTTGCTTTGGTGCTGTGATGGCGGTGCCAGTCAATATTAAACAGGCTGATAAACAGCCCGCACAGGCCAAAGGTCACCAGCCAGATGGCATTCAGCGGGGTGACCTGAACTGCGTGATGTACCAGCGGAATGATGGCTTCAGCAGATTGCCCGCCGAGCAGAACTACCCCACCCGCGGCCAGCGTCATCAGGCTGCCTGTCGCCCCGCCAATCCCGGCAATCCAGCCGCTCAGGGTTTTATGGAACGAAAAAATCAGCGCCAGAACGGCAGCTGCGGCAAACCAGGCCACAGCGCTGTTAATCATCGTCACTGCGTTCATTTCGCCCCCTCGTTGTATTCCTGAAGCAGCGAAAGATCGCCAAAATCGGTGTTGATCGTCAGCTCACGCTTGCGCTTACTTGTACGGGCAATATCGCGAATGTTGACCAGAATGAGCGCTTTGGTCGGGCAGGTGCGCACACAGGCCGGGCCTTGTTCATCAAAGCTGCACAGATCGCACTTCACCGCGACGGCGCGCACGCCGGGAACCCAGTCCAGCAGCGTACTGACGCGTGCCGGAGCCGGTGGCGCTGGCGGCGCTTTCGGGGTATTGGCATTCGCCGGAATATGCAGCGGGCGGCTGCCGGAAAACTCAATCGCGCCAAACGGGCAGGCAATACCGCACAGCTTGCAGCTTACGCACAGGCTTTCATTGAGCTGTACCGCGCCATCAACACGGGTGATGGCATTAACAGGGCAGACACCCGCGCACGGGGCATCCTCACAGTGGTGGCAGAGCTGCGGCGCAGACTCTTTTTCATTTCGCATGACGCGCAGGCGCGGCATTGACTGCAACCCGTGCAGGCGATGTGTTTCCGAACACGCCGCTTCACAGGTTCGACAGCCGATACAGACCGTCGAGTCGGCAATTACAAAACGGTTCACCGGGTAATCCTCTGGTGATGGTCATTTTTGACGAAAATCTGTCTTATCGACACTTCTCGACACGCAATACTCAGGCAACGTTTGCCGATGAATTTCCGTTCATCAGCTGTTGCAGGTTGACCGGTAAATCGTGCTCAACCGCGCTGTACAGGCCGTTGTAGACCGGCGCGATTTTTTCCAGGTAATGTTCCAGCACCTGCTGACGATCGCGGTTGCTGACGTGACCATCAACCATGCCATCAGCCATCAGCTGCGCCTGCGCAATGCGTTGTTTATCCCCGTCTTTTGTCTCGACGTAATACTCGATGGTGTGGCTGTTGAAGCTGTCTGCCAGGGTGACGTAAATCGTGAAGTGTCCGAACAACACAAAGCGCATATCGCCCTGTGCCGCGCAGCTCATGGCATGGTGTAGCCGGGCTTTCGACAGGGTGATCCCCTGAACCAGAGAATTGCAGTAAAGATGCCACTGCTCCTGTAACTGCTGATGCCGCTGCGCGATGTAATCCGCTTTTTCGCTGATTTCCCAAATAGTCATGTCAGATATCCGGTTAATGGAGATTGCGGCTACTAAGCAGATTCCATGCCAGTTTTTAATGCATTGATTTTTAATGATTTAAATACAGAACACACTATTAAAATGGCAGTGTCGACGTGTCATTTCGACAGCGTTGACATCGTCACGCCTTAACAAAAATCAAGATGGCATCGTTATTGCATTAAAGGCGCAATTCACTGAGGAGGCGTCATGCACGAAATCACCCTCTGCCAACGGGCTCTGGAGTTAATCGAACAACAGGCGGCACAACACCACGCAAAACGCGTGACCGGTGTCTGGCTGAAACTCGGCGCGTTTTCCTGCGTCGAAACCAGCGCCCTCACCTTTTGCTTTGAGCTGGTGTGCCGCGACACGCTGGCGGAAGGCTGCCAGCTTCATATTGAAGAACAGCAGGCGGAATGCTGGTGCGAACAGTGCCAGCAGTACGTCACGCTGCTGTCGTCGAAAGTACGAAGCTGCCCGCAGTGTCAGAGCACCGGGCTACGCATCGTGGCCGATGACGGAATGCAGATCCAGCGCCTCGAAATCGAGAGGGAATAATTATGTGTAGTACCTGCGGTTGCGCCGAAGGCAACCTTTATATAGAAGGGGATGAGCATCGTCCTCACTCTGCGTTTCGCTCCGCGCCCTTCTCTCCTGCTCCCCGTCCATCAGGAGCCTTTACCGGCCTGGCCTTTACGCCAACACAATCTGCTGACGGCGACCTGCATTACGGCCACGGCGAAGCCGGCACGCACGCGCCAGGCATCAGCCAGCGGCAGATGCTGGACGTCGAAATCAACGTGCTTGATAAAAATAACCAGCTGGCTGCGCGTAATCGCGCCCGTTTTGCCGCCCGCAAGCTGCTGGTGCTAAACCTGGTCTCCAGCCCGGGCTCTGGCAAAACGACCCTGCTCACCGAAACGCTTAAACGCCTGAACGGACGCGTCTCTTGCGCAGTTATTGAAGGCGATCAGCAGACGGTTAACGATGCCGCGCGGATCCGTGAAACCGGCACGCCGGCCATTCAGGTGAACACCGGCAAGGGCTGCCATCTTGATGCGCAGATGATAGCCGATGCCGCGCCGCGTCTGCCGCTGGCGGATAACGGCATTCTGTTTATTGAGAACGTGGGTAACCTGGTCTGCCCGGCGAGCTTTGATCTGGGTGAACGGCATAAAGTGGCCGTGCTGTCGGTAACCGAAGGGGAAGACAAACCGCTGAAATACCCGCACATGTTTGCTGCCGCATCGGTGATGCTCCTTAACAAAGTCGACCTGCTGCCGTACCTGAATTTCGACGTCGATAAATGTCTGGCGTATGCCCGTGAAGTGAACCCGGATATTGAAATCCTGCTGGTTTCCGCCACTGGCGGGCAAGGTATGGATAACTGGCTGAACTGGCTGGAGAGCGAACGATGTGCATAGGCGTCCCGGGGCAAATCCACGCGATTGACGGCAATCAGGCCAAAGTAGACGTGTGCGGCGTGCTGCGCGATGTCGATCTGACGCTGGTTGGCAGTGTGGATGAAAACGGTGTGCCCCGCACCGGCCAGTGGGTGCTGGTACACGTTGGCTTTGCCATGAGCGTGATTAACGAAGCAGAAGCGCGCGATACGCTGGATGCCCTGCAAAACATGTTTGATGTGGAGCCTGATGTCGGGGCGCTGCTGTATGGCGAGGAGCGATAACCATGCGCTATGTTGATGAATATCGCGCGCCCGAACAGGTGATGCAGCTTATTGAACACCTGAAAATGCGGGCAAAACATCTGCGCTACACCGCTGAAAAACCGCTGCGCATCATGGAGGTGTGCGGCGGGCATACCCACGCCATCTTTAAATTTGGCCTCGACCAGCTGTTGCCGGACAACATCGAGTTTATTCACGGCCCGGGCTGCCCGGTGTGCGTACTGCCAATGGGGCGCATCGACAGCTGTATCGAGATTGCCAGCCAGCCTGACGTTATTTTCTGTACCTTCGGCGACGCCATGCGCGTGCCGGGGAAAAATGGCTCGTTACTCCAGGCCAGAGCGCGGGGAGCGGACGTGCGTATCGTCTATTCCCCGATGGATGCCTTAACGCTTGCCGCCGACAATCCCACGCAAAAAGTCGTCTTTTTCGGCCTGGGCTTTGAAACCACCATGCCTGCAACGGCCATCACCTTACAGCAGGCCAAAGCGCGCAACATCAGCAATTTTTTCTTTTTTTGCCAACACATTACGCTTATCCCGACCCTGCGCAGCCTGCTGGAAGAGCCGGGCAACGGCATTGATGCGTTTCTGGCGCCAGGGCACGTCAGCATGGTCATCGGTACAGAGGCTTACGGGTTCATCGCCAGCGACTTTGATCGTCCTTTAGTGGTCGCTGGTTTCGAACCTCTTGATCTACTGCAAGGCGTGACCATGCTGGTTGAGCAGAAAATAGCAGCCCTGAGTACGGTGGAAAATCAGTATCGCCGCGTGGTCCCGGATGCCGGGAATGTGCTTGCCCAAAAAGCCATTGCTGAGGTTTTCAGTGTGGAAGGTGACAGCGAGTGGCGCGGCCTGGGATTGATTGCCGAATCGGGTGTGCGCCTGACGTCTGCATACCGTGCGTTCGACGCCGAAGCCCATTTCCACCCGCAACCGCAACAGGTTTGCGACGATCCCCGCGCCCGCTGTGGCGACGTACTCACCGGTAAATGCAAACCACATCAATGCCCGTTATTTGGCAACACCTGTAACCCGCAAACTGCATTTGGCGCACTGATGGTTTCATCAGAAGGCGCGTGCGCTGCGTGGTATCAGTATCGCAATCAGGAGTGTGAAGTATGAACAGGGTAGAAATGGCGCACGGTAGCGGCGGACAAGCCATGCAGCAGCTGATTAATCAGCTGTTTATGGACGCCTTTAACAATCCCTGGCTGGCCGAGCAGGAAGACCAGGCGCGCATTGCTCTCTCTACCCTCACCGCTCAGGGCGACAGGCTGGCGTTTTCTACCGACAGCTACGTTATTGATCCGCTGTTCTTCCCTGGCGGTGATATCGGCAAGCTGGCCGTCTGCGGTACTGCAAACGATGTGGCGGTCAGCGGCGCCATTCCGCGCTTTCTCTCCTGCGGCTTTATCCTTGAAGAAGGGCTGCCAATGGACACCCTGAAGGCCGTTGTCGCCAGCATGGCATCCACTGCGCAGGAAGCAGGGATCGCCATCGTGACCGGGGACACCAAAGTAGTCCAGCGCGGTGCGGCTGACAAACTGTTCATCAACACCGCCGGAATGGGGGCAATTCCTGCCGATATTCACTGGGGTGCGGGGCAATTGACCCCGGGTGACGTGTTGCTGGTCAGCGGAACGCTGGGCTGCCACGGCGCGACTATACTCAACCTGCGCGAAGGTCTGGGGCTGGATGGCGAATTGCGTAGCGACTGTGCCGTGCTGACCCCGCTTATTCAGACCCTGCGTTCATGTCAGGGCGTAAAAGCCCTGCGCGATGCCACGCGCGGCGGCGTTAATGCGGTGGTGCATGAGTTCGCGGCAAGCAGCGGATGCGGTATTGAACTGACCGAGCGCGGACTACCAGTCAAACCCGCAGTACGCGGGCTTTGTGAACTGCTTGGGCTGGACCCGCTAAACTTTGCCAATGAAGGCAAGCTGGTTATCGGCGTGGAACGCCATGCCGCCGAAGCGGTACTGGCACAGCTACGTGATCATCCCTCAGGGAAAGAAGCCGCGATTATCGGTGAAGTGGTTGAGCGCAAAGGGGTGCGCCTGACCGGGCTTTACGGCGTTAAACGTACGCTGGATCTGCCGCACGCCGAACCTTTACCCCGAATTTGCTAGAACCGCGCCAACAGCGGGCAGCACAGGATTTTCCCTTTTTTTGCCAGTTTCAATTGGAAAGCAATGATGCCGTATACACCGATGAGCGATCTTGGACAGCAGGGCCTGTTCGACATTACGCGCACTCTTTTACAGCAGCCGGACCTCGGCTCGCTGAGCGACGCCCTGACGCGGCTGGTCAGGCAGTCGGCACTGGCGGACAGCGCTGCCATTGTGCTCTGGCATAGCGGGAGTCATCGCGCGAGCTATTTTTCCGCGCACGACAACGGCAAACCCTTTCAGTACGAAGATGAAACGATCCTGGCTCATGGCCCGGTGCGGCGGATCCTCTCCCGCCCTGAAGCCCTGCATTGCAGCTTCGACGAGTTTCGCCAGGCCTGGCCGATGCTTGCAGAGAGCAACCTGTATCGTCCTTTCGGGCACTACTGCCTGCTGCCGCTGGCGGCTGAAGGGCATATTTTTGGTGGCTGCGAATTTATCCGCAAGACGAACCAGCCCTGGAGCGAGGCGGAGTACGAGCGTCTGCATACCTTTACCCAGATTGTGGGCGTGGTGGCAGAGCAGATCCAGAACCGGGTGACCAACAATGTCGACTACGACCTGCTCAGCCGTGAACGCGACAACTTCCGCATTCTGGTGGCGATCACTAACGCCGTGCTCTCGCGCCTGGATATGGACGAGCTGGTCAGCGAAGTCTCTAAAGAGATCCACCACTATTTCAAAATTGATGCGATCAGCATCGCGCTGCGGGGCCATCGTAAGGGCAAACTGAACATCTACTCAACGCACTATCTCGACGAAGCCAATCCGGCTCACGAGCAGAGCGAGGTGGATGAAGCGGGAACCCTTTCTGAACGCGTGTTTAAGAGCAAAGAGATCCTGCTGCTCAATCTGAACGAACACGATGCACTGGCACCCTACGAACGATTACTGTTTAACACCTGGGGCAACAAGATCCAGACGCTGTGCCTGCTCCCGCTGATGTCCGGCAATACCATGCTGGGCGTGCTGAAGCTGGCACAGTGTGAAGAAGGCGTGTTCAACACCGCCAACCTGAAACTACTGCGCCAGATTGCCGAACGTATTTCCATTGCGCTTGATAACGCGCTGGCTTATCAGGAAATTCATCGCCTGAAAGAGCGGCTGGTGGATGAAAACCTGGCCCTGACGGAACAGCTCAACAACGTCGACAGCGAGTTCGGTGAAATCATCGGTCGCAGCGAAGCGATGTACAGCGTGCTCAAGCAGGTCGAGATGGTGGCGCAAAGCGACAGCACGGTGCTAATCCTGGGGGAAACCGGGACGGGCAAAGAGTTAATTGCCCGCGCGATCCACAATCTCAGCAACCGCAACAGCCGCCGGATGGTGAAGATGAACTGCGCCGCCATGCCTGCGGGCCTGCTGGAAAGCGATCTCTTTGGCCATGAACGCGGTGCCTTCACTGGCGCCAGCAGCCAGCGGCTGGGTCGCTTTGAGCTGGCGGATAAAAGCTCGCTGTTCCTGGACGAAGTGGGCGATATGCCGCTGGAGCTCCAGCCCAAGCTGCTGCGCGTGTTGCAGGAACAGGAGTTTGAACGCCTGGGCAGCAATAAGCTTATTCAGACAGACGTGCGGTTGATTGCCGCCACCAACCGCGATCTGAAAAAAATGGTCGCAGACCGCGAATTTCGCAGCGACCTCTATTATCGTCTGAACGTCTTCCCGATTTATCTGCCGCCGCTGCGGGAGCGCCCGGAGGATATTCCGCTGCTGGTGAAAGCCTTTACCGCGAAGATTGCCCGCCGGATGGGGCGCAGTATCGACAGCATTCCTGCCGAAACGCTGCGCACGCTTTCGTCAATGGAGTGGCCGGGCAACGTGCGCGAACTGGAAAACGTCATTGAACGTGCCGTGTTACTGACGCGCGGCAGCGTGTTGCAACTCTCGCTGCCCGAAGTGACGATGCCAGAAGAACCGCTGGTCGCGGCAGAAGTAGCACAGGCGGGCGAAGACGAATTCCAGCTGATTATGCGCGTGCTGAAAGAAACCAACGGCGTCGTTGCGGGGCCGAAAGGCGCTGCGCAGCGTCTGGGCCTGAAACGGACCACGCTGCTTTCACGAATGAAGCGACTGGGTATTGATAAAGAGAGCCTGGTGTAACTTGTCTTGCCGGGCGGTGTTTCCTGATGCCGCCCTTTGTCACTCTGCGAAATTGTCCCTCATTGACACAATATATTTTCCTCTGTATAAAATTCCGCCTTAATAATGAGTTTCATTTGCATTAAAAATACAATAAATGAAGGGTAGCGTTTCATGAAAAAGGTCATCTGCGCGCTGGGAATGGCGTTCGCATCGGTCGGTTCTGCTCTGGCAACAACATATCCTCTCACTCTTGAAAACTGCGGATATAAAGAAACATTCACCAAAGCGCCCGAGCGCGTTGTTGCCCTGGGGCAAAATACCGTCGAGATCCTCTTACTGTTAGGCCTGCAAAATAATGTCACCGCCAGTGCATTCTGGCCCACAAAAGTGTTACCGGCGCTGGCTGAGCAAAATGCAAAAATTAAAACGCTGACGGTAGAAATCCCGACCCTTGAATCCATTCTCGCCCAGAACCCTGATTTCGTGCCTGCACAGCTGCCGCTGCTGCTGGGGCCAGAAAGTAAAGTCGCAAAACGCGAAGACCTGGCCACCGTGGGGGTCAACAGCTATTTATCCCCTGGCATGTGCGCCACCAAAAAAGCCGCCGGTGATATGTACGGCAGCCGCCAGAAGCTGTGGGATATGACCTATCTCTATAAAGAGATTGAAGATTTCGCCGCCATTTTTAATGTGCAGCCTCGCGGTGAAGCACTAATTGCCGACTTTAAAAAACGTGAAAACGATCTGCGCGCTGAGTTTGGCAAGAATAAAAAAGACCTTTCGTTTGTCTTCTGGTTCTCCAGCGCCTCACCTTCTGCTGATGCCTACGTCGGCGGTAAAAACAGTGCATCCGGTTTTATTGCCAACGTTCTGGGTGGGCATAATGCCATTACCTCTGAAACAGAGTGGCCAACGGTGAGCTGGGAAAGCGTTATCGCCGCTAACCCGGATGTGATTGTCGTTTCCAGCCTGGACCGCAACCGCTGGGCACTCGATAACGCAGAGGAAAAAATCAAATTCCTGAAAAGCGATCCTGCCGTCAGCCAGATGGATGCCGTTAAAAAAGGTCACATCGTCGTGATGGACGGCCAGGCAATGAACCCGACCATTCGTACCCTCTACGGTGCTGAACAGGTGGGCGAGCAGCTCAGAAAACTGGGGCTTAACTGATGACCGCTGTTGTTCAACAAGCGCGACAAGGATTCATCCTGACAACCTCGTGTTTGCTTTCCATCGTGCTGTTGTTCCTGGTGATCGCCGTTGGCGTCAGCGTGGGTGAGCTTTCTATTCCACTGCAAAACGTCTTTTACGCCATCAGCAATAAAATGGGGCTGACCGCAGTCCCGCTTAACCGCATTTATGAAAGCGTGATTTGGGATTTTCGCCTGAGTCGTGCGCTGGTAGCGGCGTGCTGCGGCGCGGGCCTCGCTATTTGCGGGGCGGTGCTGCAAAGCCTGTTGAAGAACGCGCTGGCTGAGCCTTACGTGCTTGGCGTGTCTGCGGGGGCCTCAACGGGCGCAGTCTCGGTGGTGGTATTAGGTATCGGCACCGGCGCGGTGTCCCTCTCGGCGGGCGCATTTGCCGGGGCGTTTGCCGCCTTTGTCTTCGTGGCGTTCCTGACGAATGGCGCGCGCGGTGGCAACGAACGCACCATTCTGGCGGGGGTTGCGGCGTCTCAACTTTTCAACGCCATTACCGCTTACACCATCAGCACCTCGGCAAGCGCGCAGCAGGCTCGCGATGTGATGTTCTGGCTGCTGGGCAGCTTCAGTGGCGTGAGATGGCCTGAGTTTCAGCTCGCTCTGGTGGTTGTTCTGGCCGGGCTGGCGGTGTGCCTTTATTACTCGCGCGCGCTGGATGCCTTTACCTTTGGCGATGACGCTGCCGCGTCACTGGGCATTGCCGTGCCCTGGGTACGCCTGATCCTGTTCACCACGACTGCGCTCATCACCGCCACCATTGTCAGCATGGCAGGCTCCATCGGCTTTGTCGGGCTGGTTGTGCCGCATGTGATGCGCTTCTTCTTTGGGCCATTGCATCGCATCCTGCTTATCGCCAGCGCGCTGGCCGGCGCCATTCTGATGGTGCTGGCAGATATTGCGTCGCGTTTACTGATTGCGCCGCAAAGCCTGCCTGTAGGCGTGGTCACCGCGCTGGTTGGGGTGCCTTTCTTTGCTGTTATCATCTACCGTTCAAGGAATAAGTGATGAGTATCACCGCTGAAAATATCACCTGGAAGGTAGGCAATAAAGTCATCGTCAACGATGTCTCGCTGAACATCGCGCGCGGGGAAACCGTTGGGCTGCTGGGCCCTAACGGCTGTGGTAAATCGTCACTTTTACGCGTGCTGGCGGGACTGCGTCGCCCGGATGCCGGTTGCGTGAAGCTTGACGGGCATAACATCGCTCGGATGCCCAAAAAGCAGCTTGCCCGCCGCGTGGCATTCGTTGAACAGCATGGCATGACCGATGCCAACATGCGGGTGCGTGATGTGGTGAAACTGGGGCGTATTCCGCACCATTCGCCCTTCTCCAACTGGAGCGCGCAGGATGACGAAACCGTCACCTCCGCCCTGCAACGTGTCGATATGCTGGATCGCAGCGAACAAGGCTGGCTGAGCTTATCCGGCGGGGAGCGCCAGCGCGTGCATATTGCCCGTGCTCTGGCGCAATCGCCTACCGAAATCCTGCTGGATGAACCGACCAACCACCTGGATATTCATCACCAGATCCAGCTGATGCATCTGATAAGCGAGCTGCCGGTAACCAGCATTGTGGCGATCCACGACCTCAACCACGCAGCGATGTTTTGTGATTCGCTGATTGTGATGCAAAAAGGGCAAATCATCGCCACCGGGACACCGCAGGAAATCCTGAGCGAAGAGCTGCTCTGGGAAGTGTTCCGGGTCAAAACCAAAATTGAGATCTCTGCATACCATGGCAAAAAGCATATCCACTTTATTGTTTAACGCCGGGTAATACGCATGTCCCTGTTTTCTCTACGCCCCGCGACAACGCTCTGGCCGCCCGTATTACTGGGCAGCCAGTTCGTTTTTAATATTGGCTTTTATGCGGTTGTCCCCTTTCTGGCGATTTTCCTGCGTGACGATTTGATGCTCTCCGGCGGACTTATCGGGCTGGTTCTTGGGCTGCGCACGTTCTCGCAGCAGGGCATGTTTATCGTCGGCGGCGCACTTTCCGACCGGTTTGGTGCCCGGTTGATTATCCTGTGCGGCTGCCTTGTCCGCATCGCGGGGTATCTTCTGCTGGCGTTTGGCCAGTCCCTGTGGCCCATCATTCTGGGTGCGTGTCTGACGGGTATCGGCGGTGCGCTTTTCTCTCCGTCCATTGAAGCGCTGCTGGCAAAAGCGGGAACGCAGAGTGAAGCAAAGGGCAAGCGCAGCCGCGCAGAGTGGTTTGCGCTGTTTGCCGTATGCGGTGAACTGGGCGCCGTACTCGGCCCGGTGGCTGGCGCCCTGCTTACCGGGCTTGGCTTTCGCCAGATTGCTCTGGCAGGTGCAGGCGTCTTTGTGGTTGCGCTGATCGTGTTGTTTTTTTGCCTTCCTCCTGCGCAGCACAGTAAGCAAACGCTGGAGATCCAGCCGTGGTGGAGCACGTTCCGCCAGCCGCGATTTGTCGCTTTTATTATCGCCTACAGTTCGTGGCTGTTGAGTTACAACCAGCTTTATCTGGCGCTGCCGGTGGAAATTGAGCGCGCTGGCGGCAGTGAGAAAGATCTTGGCCCGCTCTTTATGCTGGCGTCGGTGCTGATCATCCTGTTTCAGCTGCCGCTTGCGCGTTTCGCCCGTCGGATGGGGGCTGTCAGAGTCTTACCGGCGGGGTTTCTGCTGCTGTCGGCATCGTTTGCGAGCGTGGCCCTGTTTGCCGCCCACCCGCCACCGGAAGGCTGGCTGAGGCTTCTGCCTGCGGGGTGCTTTGTGACGCTACTGACGTGCGGGCAAATGCTGCTGGTGCCGGCCGCGAAAGATCTCATCCCGTGGTTTGCGAAAGAGTCCACGCTTGGCGCTCACTATGGCGCGCTCTCCACCGCCGGGGGCTGCGCGGTGCTGGCGGGGAATTTACTGTTCGGCAGCCAACTGGATCACGCGCTAACGCCGTCACCTCAGGCCATTTTCCCGTGGTTACAGCTGGCGTTTTTCCCTTTATGCAGCGCAGTGGCCCTGGTGTTCATCTGCCACCCGATGCGTGCAGCACTGGCTACCCGGGTTTAGGTTTACTCTTTTTTCGGCCGGTATTTTTCCGGTAATTCAGGAACCGGGCGGCGATCGTCAATCAGATGACGGATAGTCAGGATGGGGTGTCGCCAGAGCATTCGTGGCCCCGCCCAGCGCATCACCTGTTTCATCTCTTCACGTTTTGCCGGCTGGTAGCAGTGGACGGGGCACTGCTTGCAGGCGGGCTTCTCCTCACCAAAAACACATTTATCCAGGCGTTTATCTGCATAAGCATTAAGCGCCTGATAATGCCCCTCTTCTTTCAAAGCCTGCGGGCACTTGTTCTCATACAGCGCGATCATTTTACCGATCGTCTCTTTTTCTCGTGCGATGCGTTTTCCAGACATGGTGGATCACCCAACAATAACATGCATTTATAATACCCTTTTATGCACACGATTTCAGCCGTTGCATTCCATTTGCTGAAGACGCCTTCCAGTTTTACCCCTGCCCGTCGCGATATTTACTGGTATTTTATCCAGTAAATATCATCGTCACGTTGTGCTTAACTACCGGAGCGCGTATGCAAGAGATCGCTATCACCAAACCCTATCGCCACCTGAAGGTCGGTTACTTCAGAAAGCGTCACGAAGACCGTAAAACCAAAATCCCGACCCGCTATAGCGTCCACGCAGCGCTAAGCCTGAAAGGGGACTGGCTGGAAAAAGCCGGATTTACCACAAACTCACAGGTAAGAGTGGGTGTTGAACATGGAAAAATCGTCATTGAGTTAATGGCGGAAGGCGTCTCGTAAACACGCGACATTTTTCTGCGCCGCGCCATTTTTTCATGCGACAATAGAGGGAACTAACGGCCAATGAGCCGCTCAAAGCTCAATATTATCAAAGAAATGGATATCATAACTCCATGACCACAATCGACAATTTCGACGCACATACGCCGATGATGCAGCAGTACCTGAAGCTTAAAGCTCAGCATCCGGAAATCCTGCTGTTTTATCGTATGGGCGATTTTTACGAGCTTTTTTATGACGATGCAAAACGCGCATCGCAGCTGCTCGACATCTCCCTGACCAAGCGTGGCGCATCGGCAGGTGAACCTATCCCGATGGCGGGTATTCCGCATCACGCGGTTGAAAACTACCTGGCGAAGCTGGTGAACCAGGGCGAATCCGTCGCCATTTGCGAACAGATTGGCGACCCGGCCACCTCAAAAGGCCCGGTAGAGCGTAAAGTCGTGCGTATCGTCACGCCCGGGACCATCAGTGATGAAGCCCTGTTGCAGGAGCGCCAGGATAACCTGCTGGCCGCCCTCTGGCAGGACAGCAAAGGTTTTGGCTACGCCACGCTGGATATCAGCTCCGGGCGTTTTCGCCTGAGCGAACCGGCAGACCGCGAAACAATGGCAGCCGAATTGCAGCGTACAAATCCCGCGGAGCTGCTTTATGCCGAAGATTTTGCGGAAACGTCGCTGATTGAAGGCCGTCGTGGATTACGCCGTCGTCCTTTATGGGAATTCGAAATTGATACCGCGCGTCAGCAGCTAAACCTGCAATTTGGTACGCGTGACCTGATCGGTTTTGGTGTTGAAAATGCGCCGCGCGGCCTGTGCGCTGCGGGTTGTCTGCTGCAATATGTGAAAGATACCCAGCGTACTGCCCTGCCGCATATCCGCTCAATCACCATGGAGCGTCAGCAGGACAGCATCATTATGGATGCCGCAACACGCCGTAACCTGGAGATCACCCAGAATCTGGCGGGTGGCGTGGAAAACACCCTGGCTTCGGTGCTCGACAGCACGGTTACCCCGATGGGCAGCCGAATGCTCAAGCGCTGGCTGCACATGCCTATCCGCAATACGGAAACGCTGATCGGCCGCCAGCAAACCATCGCCGCCTTGCAGGATCGCTTTAGCGAATTACAGCCGGTGCTGCGCCAGGTTGGCGATCTGGAACGTATTCTGGCGCGTCTGGCCTTGCGCACAGCGCGCCCGCGAGATTTGGCGCGAATGCGCCACGCTTTCCAGCAATTGCCTGAGCTGCGCGCTCAGCTTGCCGAAGTGAACAGCACACCGGTGCAAAAGCTGCGGGAAACCATGGGCGAGTTTACAGAACTGCGTGAACTGCTCGAACGCGCCATCATTGACGCGCCACCGGTACTGGTGCGCGACGGCGGTGTTATCGCTCCGGGTTACAACGAAGAGCTGGACGAATGGCGCGCGCTGGCAGACGGCGCAACGGATTACCTCGATAAACTGGAAATCCGCGAGCGTGAGCGTCTGGGTCTCGACACCCTGAAAGTGGGCTATAACGCGGTTCACGGATACTATATTCAGATCAGTCGTGGACAGAGCCATATGGCGCCTATCCACTACGTGCGCCGCCAGACGCTGAAAAATGCCGAACGCTACATCATCCCTGAACTGAAAGAGTATGAGGACAAAGTTCTCACCTCGAAAGGCAAAGCGCTGGCGCTGGAAAAACAGCTGTACGACGAGCTGTTCGACATGCTGATGCCGCACCTTGCCGACCTGCAATTAAGTGCTGGCGCGCTGGCAGAACTGGATGTGCTGGTAAACCTGGCCGAACGTGCCGATGCGCTCAACTACACCTGCCCGACCTTTACCGACAAACCCGGCATTCGCATTACCGAAGGGCGTCACCCGGTGGTAGAACAGGTGCTGAACGAGCCATTCATCGCCAACCCACTGAGCCTGTCGCCACAGCGGAGAATGCTGATCATTACCGGCCCGAACATGGGCGGTAAAAGTACTTACATGCGCCAGACTGCGCTGATTGCGCTTCTGGCCCATATCGGCAGCTACGTTCCGGCGCAAAAAGTCGAGATTGGCCCGATTGACCGCATATTTACCCGTGTGGGTGCCGCGGACGATCTGGCAAGCGGGCGCTCAACCTTTATGGTGGAGATGACCGAAACGGCCAACATCCTGCATAACGCAACGGAACACAGCCTGGTGTTGATGGATGAAGTAGGACGAGGCACCTCAACCTATGACGGCCTGTCACTGGCATGGGCGTGTGCTGAAAACCTGGCGAACAAAATCAAGGCGATGACGTTGTTTGCGACCCACTACTTTGAACTGACTCAGCTGCCAGAGAAAATGGAAGGCGTGGCAAACGTCCACCTCGATGCGCTGGAGCACGGCGATACCATCGCCTTTATGCATACGGTGCAGGATGGCGCAGCCAGCAAGAGCTATGGTCTGGCCGTTGCGGCGCTGGCTGGGGTGCCGAAAGAGGTCATCAAACGTGCACGTCAGAAACTGCGTGAGCTGGAGAGCCTGTCACCTAACGCTGCGGCGACGCAGGTTGACGGGACGCAGATGTCACTGCTGATGCCTGCGGAAGAGACATCCCCAGCCATGGAAGCACTGGAAAATCTCGACCCGGATTCTCTGACGCCGCGTCAGGCGCTGGAGTGGATATACCGCCTGAAGAGTTTGGTTTAAGACTTCTGCGGATTATTGCCCGGTGGCGCTACGCTTACCGGGCCTACGGGTTTTGCAGACCGGGTAAGCCCGCGCCACCGGGCCTACGGGTTTTGCAGAGCGCCACCGGGCCCAGGGGTTTTGTAGGCCGGGTAAGGCAAAGCCGCCACCCGGCTTTTTTACAGCAGCGGCGGAATAGTCGGCAGCTGCGGTGCGTCATCAATATCCTTCTGCGTCATTCGAAACGCTTCCGGGTAGTGCTCACGGCTGGTACGGCGTAGCGGTTCAGTATCACGCCAGGTATACAGACAATGCTGGCACTGGTAGACAGTCCAGACATCCTTCACCGGGGATGTCGCCATCACTTCAATATGCTCATCGGCACAACGTGGACAAATCATGTTTTCCTCCTTATTGGCGAGCTGCGAGCATCGCGGTCAGTTTTTCAGCCCAGGCTTTGGTTTCAGGTAAATCCTGTACCGGCTGGCTATAGTGGCCACGGTTGTCCGGTGCGACAGGCGTGGTGGCATCGATGATCAGCTTGTCGGTGATCCCTGCCGGGCTGGAGCCAGGGTCGAGTTCAAGTACCGACATGTTTGGCAGCTGCACCAGGTCCCCCGCAGGGTTAACTTTCGATGACAGCGCCCACATCACCTGCGGCAGATTAAACGGATCGACATCCTCATCCACCATAATCACCATCTTTACGTAACCCAGTCCGTGTGGCGTGGTCATGGCACGTAATCCCACGGCACGGGCAAAACCGCCGTAACGCTTTTTGGTGGAGATAATCGCCAGCAGACCGTGGGTGTACATGGCATTCACCGCCTGTACTTCCGGGAATTCAGCTTTAAGCTGCTGGTAAAGCGGCACGCAGGTTGCCGGGCCCATCAGGTAGTCAATTTCCGTCCACGGCATCCCGAGATAGAGCGATTCAAAAATGGGTTTAGTGCGATAAGAGACTTTATCAATACGCACGACGGTCATATTACGGCCACCGGAATAGTGACCGGTAAATTCACCGAACGGCCCCTCGATTTCACGTTTGCGCCCCTCAATCACCCCTTCGAGGATCACTTCAGAGCCCCACGGCACGTCGAACCCGGTCAGCGGTGCGGTCGCGATGGGATACGGGCTTTCACGAAGCGCGCCGGCCATTTCATATTCAGACTGGTCATATTTCAGCGGCGTTGCCCCCATCAGGGTAATAATCGGATCATTGCCCAGCGTGATCGCAATCGGCAGATCCTCCCCGCGCTCTTCTGCTTTATGCAGGTGCAGAGCGATATCGTGCATAGGAACAGGTTGCAGGCCCAGCTTGCGCTTGCCCTTGACCTCCATACGGTAGATCCCGACGTTCTGCTTGCCGAAATGGTCCGGGTCCAGCGGATCGCGTGATACCACGCAGGCTTTATCAAGGTAAAAACCACCGTCACCGTCGTTCAGGCGAAACAGCGGCAAAATATCGAACAGGTTAATGTCCTCCCCATCGACCGTATTTTCGGCCCACGCCGGGTTTGCGCGGCGCTCAGGTGCAACGGGGAATTTATCCCAGCGGCGAATAAATTCGTCTATCTGGCTCTTCACCGGCGTATTTGCTGGCAGCCCCATTGAAATCGCATGGTTTTGCCAGGAGCCGATGGTGTTCATCACCACGCGGGCGTCGGTAAAGCCGCGAATATTGTCAAACCACAGTGCCGGTGCGCCGTCGCCAATACGCCCGGTGGCATTGGCCGCTGCCGCCAGATCGGGTTCAGCGTTGACCTCTTCCTCAATTTTCAACAGCTGCCCTTGCTCATCGAGCGCCTGGAGGAAGCTTCTCAAATCATCAAATGCCATCTTTGTTCTCCTGTGAAAAATGTCTGGCCTCCTGCAACCCGTTCCAGCGGCGCGCTTTTTTATGCTCCAGACCAAACTGGTCAAGCACTCGCGTCACAATATGCTGGGTAATGTCATCGGCGGTTTGCGGGTGGTTGTAATACGCGGGCATAGGCGGCACCATTGCCACGCCCATACGGGAAAGTGCGAGCATGTTCTCCAGATGGATCGTACTGAGCGGGGTTTCACGCGGAACCAGCACCAGCTTGCGTCCCTCTTTCATCACCACATCAGCAGCGCGTCCCACAAGCCCTTCGGCGTAGCCTGCGCGGATACCGGCAAGGGTCTTCATGCTGCATGGAATAACAATCATGCCGTCGGTACGAAACGAGCCGGACGAGATAGTCGCGGCCTGATCGGCCGGGCTGTGGACAACATCCGCGAGGGCAGCAACGTCCTGGGCGGAATACGGCGTTTCCAGCTCAATGGTTGTTTTTGCCCACTTCGACATCACCAGATGCGTCTCCACTTCTGGCATATCGCGCAGCGCCTGAAGCAGCGCCACGCCGAGTGGTGCGCCAGTCGCCCCTGTCATCCCAACGATCAATCTCATGCTTAACCTCGCCATTTCGTTCGCATACGAACATATTATGTAAACTACGCCCGGATCCTTAACCTGACAATATCGTTCGCACACGATCACACAAAATGTTAAAAATGGTCGCGTTAAAATCCCCAGAGATAACGGATATTATAGAGACGTCATTTTTATGCCGGAGAGTTCATGGAACTGAGACAAGAAGCGTTCCACCTGTTACGTCAGCTTTTTCAACAGCATACTGCCCAATGGCAGCAAGCATTACCGGAGCTCACTAAGCCACAGTATGCGGTGATGCGCTCTGTGGCTGAAAACCCGGGTATCGAGCAGGTGGCCCTGACCGAAGTTGCGGTCAGCACTAAAGCCACACTCGCAGAAATGCTGAGCCGCATGGAAACGCGCGGGCTGGTGAAACGCGAACACGATCCTGCGGACAAGCGCCGTCGTTTTGTCTTTTTGACGCCAGAAGGTGAAGCCCTGCTTGCAAGCAGCAAACCCGTGGGCAATCGCGTTGATGAGGCATTCTTAGGACGCCTGACCGATAACGAACGCCAGCAGTTCGCCGAGTTGATCCACAAGATGATGAAGGAATAAGCATGACAAATTACGAAAGCGAAATTATCGATGCGCATGTCGCCATAGAGGACTGGCTTGGCCGGGGTGAAGGGGATTTTCCCGCGCTGCTCGCCCGCTTCCGCCAGGACTTTATGATGATTGCCCCGTCCGGCGCGCACTTTGATCACGCGGCGCTGGCAAGTTTCTTTGAAAGCCTGGGTGGAAGCCGCCCGGGTCTGAAAATCGTCATTGATGAGTTAACCACGCTGCAAACCTGGGACAACGGGGCGGTGCTTCATTACCGTGAAACCCAGACGCGCCCGGACCTGCCCGTCAACGTGCGCTGGTCAACTGCGGTGCTTAATCAGGATGGCGATAAGATAATGTGGCGGCTGTTACACGAAACAGCGCAGCCATAGCGCAAAAGAAAAAGGCCCGTCTCACGACGGGCCTTTTTTTGACGAAAAGTTGCTTATTCGCGGAACAGCGCTTCGATGTTCAGTCCTTGCCCTTGCAGGATCTCCCGCAGGCGACGCAGACCTTCAACCTGAATCTGACGAACACGTTCACGGGTCAGGCCAATTTCACGGCCGACGTCTTCCAGTGTCGCAGCTTCATACCCCAGTAAACCGAAACGACGTGCCAGCACTTCACGCTGTTTGGCGTTCAGTTCGAACAGCCATTTGACGATGCTCTGTTTCATGTCATCGTCCTGCGTGGTGTCTTCCGGGCCGTTGTCTTTTTCATCGGCCAGGATGTCCAGCAGCGCTTTTTCGGAGTCGCCACCCAACGGGGTGTCAACTGAGGTAATGCGCTCGTTGAGACGCAGCATACGGCTTACGTCATCAACCGGTTTATCCAGTTGCTCGGCAATCTCTTCCGCACTTGGCTCGTGGTCCAGTTTATGGGACAACTCGCGCGCGGTACGCAGATAGACGTTCAACTCTTTGACGATGTGAATCGGCAGGCGGATCGTACGGGTCTGGTTCATAATAGCCCGTTCGATGGTCTGACGAATCCACCAGGTCGCGTAGGTGGAGAAGCGGAACCCGCGTTCCGGGTCAAACTTCTCTACTGCGCGGATAAGCCCTAAGTTGCCCTCTTCAATCAGGTCCAGCAAAGCCAGACCACGATTGCCGTAACGACGGGCAATCTTCACGACCAGACGCAAGTTACTTTCAATCATGCGACGACGTGAGGCTACATCACCACGCAAAGCACGACGTGCGAAATAGACTTCTTCTTCGGCCGTTAACAGTGGGGAGTAACCGATCTCCCCAAGGTAAAGCTGAGTCGCGTCCAGTACACGCTGTGTGGCACCCTGCGATAGCAGCTCTTCTTCAGCTAAATCGTTATCACTGGGTTCCTCTTCTACTAAGGCTTTTTCGTCAAAAGCCTCTGCTCCGTTCTCATCAAATTCCGCATCTTCATTTAAATCATGAACTTTCAGCGTATTCTGACTCATAAGGTGGCTCCTACCCGTGATCCCTGAACGAGACACCCTGGCTGGCATGTCCCGTCAAATTATCGCTGCGGTAAATACTGCAGCGGGTTTACGGATTTCCCCTTGTAACGAATTTCAAAATGCAAGCGTGTAGAACTGGTGCCGGTGCTACCCATGGTAGCTATTTTTTGCCCCGCCTTAACTTCTTGTTGTTCCCGGACCAGCATTGTATCGTTATGGGCGTAGGCACTCAGGTAATCATCGTTATGTTTGATGATAATTAGATTACCGTAACCGCGCAGAGCGTTACCGGCATACACAACGCGCCCGTCTGCGGTCGCGATGATAGCCTGTCCCTTACTCCCTGCGATATCGATCCCTTTATTCCCACCTTCGGTAGAAGAGAAGTTCTCGATAACCTTGCCGTCAGTTGGCCAGCGCCATGCAGAAATTGGCGAACTGGTGGACGTACTGCTGGCAGTCGGTTCGATAGAGCTAACCACAGGTGCCGTAACCGGTGCTGTGACAGTCGTCGCAGTCCCTTTATTATTCGGCAACATTTTGTTAGCACTCTGATCACCTGAATCCTCAGAATACGTAATTACTGGTTGCGAAGCAACCACTGTGCTGGATTTTTGTGCAGGCTTCACACTGTTGTTTTGCGCGGTCACGTCGGCCGCTGAAACCGTGTTGCCAGGCGTGAGCGGCGTGCCTGTCGCGTTGCCAACCTGGAGCGTTTGCCCCACTTCCAGGCCGTACGGCGCCTGGACGTTATTGCGCTGCGCCAGGTCACGGAAATCGTTCCCGGTGATCCAGGCAATATAGAACAGCGTATCGCCGCGTTTCACGGTGTAGGTACTGCCACCGGTATAGCTACCTTTAGGAATATTCCCGTACTTTCGGTTATACACGATGCGGCCATTTTCGGTCTGCACCGGTTGTTCCACAGGCTGAATCTGTGTCGGTTGCGAAACCGGGCGCTGAACGGGCTGAATTTGCGGCGTCTGTTGAACCGTTGATGTGCCCATTTTAGGTGGAGGGGTAATCAACATTCCGCCGGACGTACTACCCGAGCTGCTGTTCCCGCCTACCGAGCTGACCGGCGCAGGTGCGTTACCAGAACTTGAACAGCCTGCCAGCCATAGCGAAACCAGTGATAATGCCGCAACACGGCTGATGGTGAATTTTGGGCTTCCCGCGCTCATTTATCCCCCAGGAATGTGTTAACTACCAGTGACTTAAAAATAACCGTGATGGCACGAACCTTTTGCGCCACACCATACGCTGAATTTGCCTTAATAACCCTGGATAATTCTGAGTCTCAGGCCAGTTCTCCCTTCACAAGAGGCACAAAGCGCACGGCTTCCACAGTATCGATAATAAACTCGCCGCCACGCCGACGAACGCGCTTCAGAAGCTGCTGTTCGTCACCCACGGGCAGGACAAGAATACCGCCTTCATCCAGCTGCGATAAGAGGGCTGCCGGGATCTCAGGCGGCGCTGCCGTCACGATAATGGCGTCAAACGGGGCGCGAGCCTGCCAACCCTGCCACCCATCACCATGACGTGTCGAAACATTATGTAAATCAAGTTGTTTCAGGCGACGACGCGCCTGCCACTGTAAACCTTTAATTCGCTCGACCGAACAGACATGGTGAACCAGATGCGCCAGGATCGCGGTTTGATAACCCGACCCGGTGCCAATCTCCAGCACGCGGGATTCTGGCGTCAGTTCCAGTAATTCCGTCATGCGCGCTACCATGTAGGGCTGCGAAATAGTCTGACCCTGCCCGATCGGCAGCGCCACGTTTTCCCACGCTTTGTGTTCAAACGCCTCGTCTACAAATTTCTCACGCGGAACCTGGGCGAGCGCATCCAGCACATGCTCGTCAGCGATCCCCTGAGCGCGTAATTGTTCCAGAAGAGTTTGTACACGTTTGCTTACCATTGCGTGTTCACCCCAACGCGATCCAACCAGCCCGACACCACATCATGCGCGTTATAAGCGGTTAAATCTACGTGCAATGGCGTAACCGAAACGTACCCTTCATCCACCGCGGCGAAATCGGTATCCGGCCCGGCATCGTGTTTTTCGCCCGGCGGCCCAATCCAGTAAAGCGTATTGCCACGCGGATCCTGCTGCGGGATCACCTGATCGGCCGGATGGCGGCTCCCGCAACGGGTTACGCGAATACCTTTGATTTCATCCAGAGGCAGGTCAGGAACGTTGATATTGAGAATACGACCCGTACGCAACGGTTCACGGCTGAGCGCGCGCAAAATGGAACAGGTGACTGCCGCTGCCGTGTCGTAATGCTTATGGCCGTTTAACGAGACTGCCAGCGCGGGAAATCCCAGATGGCGGCCCTCCATTGCGGCAGCAACCGTGCCGGAATAAATAACATCATCCCCCAGATTCGGGCCTGCATTGATACCGGATACGACGATATCCGGACGCGGGCGCATAAGCGCATTCACGCCCAAAAACACGCAGTCCGTCGGCGTGCCCATCTGGACAGAAATGTCGCCATTTTCAAAGGTAAAAGTGCGAAGCGACGACTCCAGCGTCAATGAGTTAGACGCCCCACTGCGGTTACGATCGGGCGCCACAACCTGCACATCGGCAAATTCACGCAGGGCTTTCGCCAGCGTCTGAATGCCTGGGGCGTGGATCCCATCATCGTTACTCAGCAATATTCGCATAGTCACCCGACGTGTTGATAAGTTCCCTGACAACACTGGTGGCAAAGCTACCTGCCGGCAGCCAGAAGCGTAACTCGACGGTTACATCATCCCACCAGTTCCAGCTCAACTGTTGCGGGTAGAGCAGCATCGCGCGGCGTGCTGCTTCGACTTTTTCCCGCACCAGCAATGATTGTAATTCTGGCGCATCCGCCACGGCTGACTGCTCAGCGGCCAGCGCTTCGCCCTGAGTTCCCCACTCGCCCGTACCGGGCAATGCAGCGGTAATCATCAGAGATTTGGCCTCCACGCGCGACTGCACATCGGCCATTTCTTCGGCCGTTGCCACAAACCAGCTCCCGCGTCCCGCTAATTGTAGCGCATCGCCGACAACAACTTGATTCGCGTCCGTTTTTTTCAGTCTTTCGCTCACAATTTGATTAAACAACGCGCTTCGGGCTGCCGACAACCAAAAACTGCGTTTATTCCTGTCACGAACCGGGGCATCGCTTTGCGCCCAGCGCAGCGCGCCCTGAAGGTTACTGCCGCCAATACCGAAACGCTGCGCACCAAAGTAGTTCGGCACGCCCTGCTCGCGAATGGCATTCAGCCGTTTTTCAACGTCGTCGCGCTTCGTGACCTCACGTAGTACCAGCGTGAAGTCGTTACCTTTCAGTGCCCCCAGGCGCAGTTTGCGCTTATGGCGGGCATATTCCAGCACTTTACAGCCTTCAAGCTCAAACTTGCTTAAATCCGGCATCCCGTTGCCCGGGACTCGCGCGCAGAGCCATTGCTCCGTGACCGCGTGTTTATCTTTTTGACCGGCAAAGCTCACCTCACGGGCGTGGATTTTCAGAAATTTAGCCAGCGCATCCGCCACAAAGCGGGTATTGCAGCCGTTTTTCAGGATGCGGACCAGGATGTGCTCGCCTTCCCCGTCCGGTGCGAAACCTAAATCCTCGACCACGACGAAATCTTCCGGGCTGGCTTTCAGCACGCCGTTACCCAGAGGTTTGCCGTACAGGTACGTCAGGTTGTCGAAGTCTGTCATTTTGCCGCCTTCACCAGAAGCGCCACGGCCTCACAGGCGATACCTTCACCGCGGCCGGTAAAGCCGAGTTTTTCGGTGGTGGTGGCTTTCACGTTAACGTCATCCATATGACAGCCCAGATCTTCGGCAATAAATACGCGCATCTGCGGGATGTGCGGCAGCATTTTCGGCGCCTGAGCGATGATCGTCACGTCGACGTTGCCGAGGGTGTAGCCTTTAGCCTGAATGCGACGCCAGGCTTCGCGCAGCAGCGCGCGGCTGTCAGCCCCTTTGAACGCCGGGTCAGTGTCCGGGAACAGCTTGCCGATATCACCCAGAGCGGCAGCGCCCAGCAGCGCATCGGTTAATGCGTGCAGCGCCACGTCGCCATCAGAATGCGCCAGCAGCCCTTTTTCATAAGGAATACGTACGCCGCCAATGATAATTGGGCCTTCTCCGCCAAAGGCGTGTACATCAAAACCGTGTCCAATTCGCATTATGCCTTCTCCTGATGGGTCGAACGGGTAAGATAAAATTCCGCGAGCTGTAAATCTTCAGGACGTGTCACTTTTATATTATCAGCACGTCCTTCAATCAGCTCGGGGTGAAAACCGCAATACTCCAGCGCCGAGGCTTCATCAGTGATGATCGCACCTTCTTTAAGCGCACGCGTTAAGCAATCGTGGAGTAACTCGCGGGGGAAAAACTGCGGCGTCAGCGCGTGCCACAAATCAACGCGCTCAACGGTATGCGCGATCGCCTGTTTGCCCGGTTCGGCACGTTTCATGGTGTCGCGCACCGGCGCGGCCAGAATACCGCCTACCGTGCTTGTTTCGCTCAGCGCCAGCAGGCGTGCAAGGTCGTCCTGATGCAGGCACGGACGAGCGGCGTCATGCACCAGCACCCACTGCGCGCCAGCGGCAGCCTGAATGCCCGCCAGCACGGAGTCGGCGCGCTCTGCGCCGCCATCAACAACGGTAATTTGCGGGTGATTCGCCAGCGGCAGTTCGGAAAAACGAACATCGCCGGGGCTGATGGCGATAACGACGCGCGTCACCCGTGGATGCGCCAGCAGCGCCGCCACGGAGTGCTCAAGGATCGTTTTATCGCCAATTGAGAGGTATTGCTTTGGACATTCTGTCTGCATACGCCGGCCGAAACCTGCGGCTGGCACCACGGCGCATACGTCCGAAAAAGTAACTGCCATGTCGTAATCCTGGGCCTGATTATCGATTGTTTTGTGCTGAGCCCTGATTGCGTTTAGACGCATCCGGTACCAGACGATAAAACGTTTCGCCCGGCTTAGTCATACTGAGTTCATTGCGTGCGCGTTCCTCAATCGCCTCTTGCCCGCCATTGAGGTCATCAATTTCAGCAAAGAGTTGATCGTTTCGCGCCTTAAGTTTGGCGTTTGTTGCCTGCTGAGCCGCGACGTCATCGCTCACCCGGCTATAGTCGTGTAGGCCGTTCTTACCGAACCACAGCGAATATTGCAGCCAGACCAGCAAAGCCAGCAACAGCAGCGTTAGTTTACCCATCCTGCCCCCTGAAAAACGGCATCATCATCCCATAACTTTCCCCGGGACTCTTCGCCGGGGTTACAGAGATGCCGCAACATCGCGGGCAAATGTACCACATTTTTTCCGCAGAATCGCCCTGCACAATATCGTCACACAGTTGGTTACGGTTTGAATTATGGCTGAAGTTAGCCCATGAGCCACAAAAATAACAGACCAAACATCAAGACCACCGTCACAATCGTGACGATAGCACTATATAAGAGTTTGCCATTAAGTAGCGAATGAAGCGCAATGCCGACCACGACAGCAACGGGCATCAGCGCAAGGAAGAAAGGCCAGGTGTAGAGAAAGAAGAACAGCGTGTTACCGCCGTAGATAAGAAAAGGGATGCCCAGCGCCAGCAACCACGCGACGAAGCCGACTATGGCCCCAGGAAATGACCAGGTCGTCTCGTCGTCGGTCGATAACGGCTCCGACCCGGTGGTGATAATGTAGTTTTCACTGTTGCGCATAGCTAATCCTGTGACCATGACTCATCGTTCGGGAAGACAGCTCCCGAACGATACCGTCTCAGGATCTGATAATATCGTCCCGTCTGAGCAGGTCTAATAATTGGCTCACTAAATTTGTTACCAATTGTTGACCTTCCAGGTGAATCTCCGGGGATTCAGGCGCTTCGTATACAGAGTCAATTCCGGTGAAGTTTCGCAGCTCACCCGCGCGGGCTTTTTTGTAGAGTCCTTTTGGATCGCGAGCTTCGCAGATTTCCAGCGGGGTATCAACAAACACCTCGATAAAGCGATCGTGACCCACGCGCTCGCGCACCATCTGGCGCTCGGCGCGGTGAGGCGAGATAAACGCGGTCAGCACCACCAGCCCGGCATCGGCCATCAGGCCTGCCACTTCTCCGACCCGGCGGATATTCTCTTTACGATCGTCATCGCTGAACCCTAAGTCGCTGCACAGGCCGTGGCGCACGTTGTCGCCATCCAGCAGGTAGGTGCTCACCCCCTGCTGATGTAACGCCTCTTCCAGCGCCCCCGCAACCGTGGATTTCCCTGAGCCAGACAGCCCGGTAAACCACAGCACAACCCCACGATGACCGTGGAGTTGTTCACGCTGAGCAATCGTCACCGGATGAGGATGCCAGACGACGTTCTCATCATGCGCGGCCATTACTTGCCTCCCAGCAGATCGCGCGCGCCCCAGTGCGGGAAGTGCTTACGCACCAGTGCATTCAGCTCCAGCTCAAATTCGCTGAATTCAGAGGCTACAGCAGCCTTGTCATTTGGCTCACGTACCATCCCGGCACCCACGGTCACGTTAGAGAGTCGGTCGATAAAGATAAGCCCACCAGTCACCGGGTTCTGCTGGTATTGATCCAGCACCAGCGGCTCGTCAAAGGTGAGATCCACCAGACCGATGCCGTTCAGCGGCAGCTCTGCCACTTCACGCTGCGTCAGGTTGTTGATATCCACCTGGAACTGAATGCCATCCACGCGGGCACGGGTTTTCTTACCGGCGATTTTGATGTCGTAGCTTTGGCCAGCTTTCAGCGGCTGCTCGGCCATCCATACCACATCCACGGCAGCGCCCTGCACGGCCGTCAGCGTTTCATGGGCATCCACCAGCAGGTCACCGCGGCTGATATCAATTTCGTCTTTCAGCACCAGAGTCACCGCTTCACCAGCGCCCGCCTCAGGCAGATCGCCATCGAAGGTCACGATGCGCGCAATGGAAGACTCCACGCCCGAAGGCAGCGCTTTCACACGTTGCCCGACTTTCACACTGCCAGAGGCAATAGTGCCGGAAAAACCGCGGAAATCGAGGTTCGGACGGTTAACGTACTGCACCGGGAAACGCATCGGCTGGGTATCGACCACACGCTGAATTTGAACGGTTTCCAGCACTTCCAGCAGCGTCGGGCCGCTGTACCACGGCATGTTCTCACTCTGGGAAGCCACGTTATCGCCTTCCAGCGCAGAGAGCGGCACAAAGCGGATGTCCAGGTTACCCGGCAGCTGTTCGGCAAAGGTCAGGTAGCTCTGGCGGATCTCGTCGAATTTCTCTTCGCTGAAATTCACCAGATCCATTTTATTGATTGCCACCACCAGGTGCTTGATCCCCAGCAGCGTGGAGATAAAGCTGTGACGACGGGTTTGATCCAGAACGCCTTTACGCGCGTCGATAAGCAGGATCGCCAGCTCACAGGTCGATGCGCCGGTGGCCATATTACGGGTGTACTGTTCATGCCCCGGGGTGTCGGCGATGATAAATTTGCGCTTTTCGGTAGAGAAGTAACGATAAGCGACATCAATGGTGATGCCTTGCTCGCGCTCTGCCTGTAGGCCATCCACCAATAATGCCAGATCCAGCTTTTCACCCTGCGTGCCGTGGCGTTTACTGTCGTTGTGCAGAGAAGAGAGCTGGTCTTCGTAAATCTGGCGCGTATCGTGCAGCAGGCGGCCAATCAGGGTGCTTTTCCCGTCATCGACGCTGCCGCAGGTCAGAAAACGCAGCAGGCTTTTGTGCTGTTGCGCGTGCAGGTAGGCTTCAACGCCACCTTCATCAGCAATTTGTTGAGCAATAGTGGTATTCATGGCGGCTCCTTAGAAATAACCCTGACGTTTCTTCAGCTCCATGGAGCCTGCCTGGTCGCGGTCAATCACACGACCCTGTCGCTCGCTGGTGGTGGACACCAGCATCTCCTCGATGATCTCCGGCAGCGTCTGCGCGTTAGATTCCACCGCGCCGGTCAGCGGCCAGCAGCCGAGGGTACGGAAACGCACCATCTGTTTTTTGATCACTTCGCCAGGCTGCAAATCAATGCGATCGTCATCGATCATCATCAGCATCCCGTCACGCTCCAGCACCGGGCGTTCAGCGGCCAGGTACAGCGGAACGATTTCGATGTTTTCCAAGTAGATGTACTGCCAGATATCCAGCTCGGTCCAGTTGGAGAGCGGGAAGACGCGAATACTTTCGCCTTTGTTGATCTGACCGTTATAGTTGTGCCACAGCTCCGGGCGCTGGTTTTTTGGGTCCCAGCGGTGGAAGCGGTCGCGGAAGGAGTAGATACGCTCTTTGGCACGGGATTTTTCTTCGTCGCGGCGCGCGCCGCCGAAGGCCGCATCAAAACCGTACTTGTTCAGCGCCTGCTTCAGCCCTTCGGTTTTCATGATATCAGTGTGTTTGGCGCTGCCGTGGACGAACGGGTTAATGCCCATCGCCACCCCTTCCGGGTTTTTATGCACCAGCAGCTCACAGCCGTAGGCTTTTGCGGTACGGTCGCGGAATTCGTACATTTCGCGGAATTTCCAGCCGGTATCTACGTGCAGCAGAGGGAACGGCAGCGTACCCGGATAAAACGCTTTACGCGCCAGATGCAGCATCACGCTGGAATCTTTACCGATGGAGTACATCATCACCGGGTTAGAGAATTCGGCAGCCACTTCGCGGATAATATGAATACTCTCCGCTTCGAGTTGCCGCAGGTGAGTCAGTCGTTTTTGGTCCATAACCGTTCCTTAAGCCAAATTTATAACAGAAGCGCCGAAGCCTTCTGTGTCGGTTGTGTGTTGAAACCAGGCGAGCGTGCTGTGCAGCTGCACCACTTCCCCCACCACAATCAGGGCGGGCATAGGGGCGTCTTTCGCAAGGTGTACAAGGTCTTGTAGTGTGCCGGTGGCAACGTGCTGGTCGACGCGCGTCCCGCGAGAGATCACGGCCACTGGCGTTGTCGCATCGCGACCATGCTGAATAAGCTGTTCGCTGATTTCCGCCGCTTTCATCGTGCCCATATAAATGGCCAGCGTTTGTCGGCTCTCGGCCAGATGCGACCAGTCAAACGGTGTGCTGTCGGCCTTGTAGTGGCCGGTCACAAAGGTCACACTCTGGGCGTAATCACGGTGGGTCAGCGGGATACCGGCGTAAGCTGTCACCGCTGAAGCAGCCGTAATACCTGGCACGACCTGGAACGGTATGCCCGCCTCGGCAGCGGCCTGAAGCTCTTCCCCACCACGGCCAAAGATGAACGGATCGCCACCTTTCAGGCGCACCACGGTTTTGCCTTCTCTGGCGGCCGTAATCAGCATCTGATTGGTATCGTGCTGTGGCACGGAGTGTTCACCGGCGCGTTTGCCCACGCAGATTTGTTCGGCATCACGGCGGATCAATTCGCGCACGCCGTCGCTCACCAGGTGGTCGTAAAAGACGACATCCGCATCCTGAAGCACCTGCAGGCCACGCAGGGTTAACAGCCCGGCATCACCCGGCCCGGCACCCACCAGAATGATTTCACCGGTTCCGCTGCCGGGATTATCCAGCTCATCTTCCAGAATCTGCTGCGCCGCGGCTTCATTACCGGCGTGCATCAGGCTGGCAAAACGGCCGCGGAAAACGCGCTCCCAAAAGCGACGGCGCTCGGCCACGCTGGTCAGACGCGTTTTCAGATGGTTGCGCCAGTAACTGGCTTTCTCTGCCATACGCCCGAGGCTTGTGGGCAGCAGCGCTTCAATTTTTTCCCGCAGCACGCGCGCCAGAACCGGAGCCGTGCCGCCAGAAGAGATAGCCACCAGCAGCGGCGAGCGGTCAACAATCGACGGGAAGATAAATGAGCACAGTGAAGGATCATCCACCACGTTTACCAGACGAAAACGGGACTGCGCCGCCAGAGAGACCCGACGGTTCAGTTCACGATCGGGGGTTGCGGCGATCACCAGCACCACGCTGTCGATTTGTGATTCGTCGAACTGCGCGTCAGTAACGACCTGCACCTGTGCGCCAGCACGATGCAAGAAGGCAATTTTGCGATCGGCAATCTCACCCGTACCAACCACCAGCACAGGCCTGTCTTTTATGGCAGCAAATAAGGGCAGATAGTCCACAAGCACCAACTCACTAACAACCAGGAATAGTGGGACTATAGGGGGCGGTTTAGATCGAATGAAATTACGAATTGGAATGAGTAGTTACTCAATGGAATAACGCCATGAAAAAGCAAATATCAAAAAGTGCTTAACACACGAAATTTCGGGCATTTAAGAGCAATTCAAATTGTGTATACCGGGTCACAGTTTCATACTAAGCCAGTTAAAATTTTGCTCTGTTTTTAAGGACTCACTATGTTTTCCGCAACGCGCCACCGTATTGCTGCCCTGGCGCTCGGCGTTTGCTTTATCCTCCCCGCCCGGGCAAAAAATCCATCGTACGGCGAAATTGCCAGTACGCAGGCGCGGCATATTGCGACTGTCTTTCCTGGCCGTATGACCGGCACGCCAGCCGAGATGCTCTCCGCCGACTACATCCGCCAGCAATTTGCCGAAATGGGCTACCAGAGCGATATCCGGGCTTTTCACAGCCGGTACATCTATACCTCGCGCAACAACAGCAAAAACTGGCATAACGTGACCGGCAGTACGGTCATTGCGGCACATGAAGGCAAGAGCGCTCAGCAAATCATTATTATGGCGCACCTGGATACCTTCGCCCCGATGAGCGATGCCGATACCGACAATAACCTCGGCGGCCTGACGCTTCAGGGAATAGATGATAACGCGGCGGGGCTCGGCGTGATGCTCGAACTGGCCGACCACCTGAAGAATATCCCGACGAAATACGGGATTCGCTTTATCGCGACCAGCGGTGAAGAGGAAGGCAAACTCGGCGCTGAGAATATCCTTAAGCGCATGAGCCCTGAAGAGAAGAAAAACACCTTGCTGGTGATTAATCTCGATAACCTTATCGTCGGCGACAAACTCTATTTTAATAGCGGACAGAGTACGCCAGGCAGCGTGCGCAAATTAACCCGCGACCGGGCGCTGGCGATTGCCCGCAGTCAGGGCGTCTATGCCACCAGTAATCCGGGTGGAAACCCGGGGTATCCACGCGGAACCGGCTGTTGTAACGACGGAGAAGTGTTCGATAAAGCCGGCATTCCGGTATTGTACGTGGAAGCGACAAACTGGGCGCTGGGCAAAAAAGATGGTTATCAGCAGAGAGCCAAATCTAAAGCCTTCCCGAACGGAACCAGCTGGCATGATGTGAGGCTTGATAATCAGCAGCACATTGATAGCGCACTACCGCAGCGCATTGAACACCGTAGCCGCGATGTGGTGAAAGTGATGCTGCCGCTGGTGAAGGAGCTGGCGAAAGCGGGTAAAGCCTGATGTCGTTAAGCCCGGTGGCGGCTACGCCTTACCGGGCCTATGTTTCGTGCCTTTGTAGGCCCGGTAAGCGCAGCGCCACCGGGCGAAAGAACATTACCCTTCGTGCAACCCGCACTCGCGCTTCAGCCCAAAGAATCGCGTCTCTTCTTCCGCCATTCCCGGTTCCCATTTACGCGTGGTGTGGGTATCGCCCACCGACAGATAACCCTGGTCCCACAGCGGATGGTACTTCAGCCCATGTTTTTGCAGATACTGATAAACCGTACGGTTGTCCCAGTCGATAATCGGCAGCACTTTGAACACACCGCGCTGAACCGCCAGCACCGGCAACGTGGCGCGGCTACCAGACTGCTCGCGGCGTAAACCGGCAAACCAGGTCTGTGCGTTCAGATCTTTCAGCGCACGGTTCATCGGCTCGACTTTGTTGATTTCATTGTATTTCTCAATGCCTTCAACGCCCTGCTCCCACAGTTTGCCGTAACGCGCCTCCTGCCAGGCCGCGCTCTGTTCAGCGCGATACACCTTCAGGTTCAGCCTGAGCTTGTCCGTCAGCTCATCGATAAACTGGTAGGTTTCCGGGAACAGGTAGCCGGTATCGGTGAGGATCACCGGGATATCCGGGCGGATCTGATTCACCAGATGCAGGCTGACCGCCGCCTGAATACCAAAGCTCGACGAGAGCACATAGTCACCCGGCAGATTTTCCAGCGCCCACGCCACACGCCCTTCGGCGTCCAGCTTTTCCAGTTGTGCGTTGGTTTCTGCCAGTGCCAGAATGCGTTCGACTTTTGGCAGGTCGTTAAGGGCGTTTAGATCGAGTACGGACATAAGAACCTCGTTTGCCTGTTTTGCCGGGCGGCACTGCGTTTGCCCGGCCTACAAAACCTGTAAAACCGTCGGGATGTTACTCCCAGAAATCCCTCGCGGGATCGAGCACCGGGCGAATGATGCCCGCACGCACCGTAAAGTCGCCGAAGCCTTCACCCGCTTCGCGCTCTTTCGCCCAGCGCCCGACAAGCTCGTCAACGGAATCAAGAATTTCTGGTTCCGTAATGTTCTCGCGATACATACGCGGAATACGCGTCCCCATCCGGTTACCGCCCAGATGCACGTTGTAGCGACCCGGTGCTTTACCCACCAGACCCAGCTCAGCCAGCATCGCACGGCCACAGCCGTTCGGGCAGCCGGTCACACGCATCACGATATGCTCTTCAGGAATACCGTGTTTTTCCAGAATCGCTTCCACTTTGTCGGTGAACGACGGCAGGAAGCGTTCAGCTTCGGCCATTGCCAGCGGACAGGTCGGGAATGACACGCAGGCCATCGAGTTTTCACGCTGCGGTTTCACCGCATTCATCAACCCATGGTCGCGCGCCAGTTTCTCGATTTTAGCTTTCTGGTTCTCCGGCACGCCGGCAATGATGAGATTCTGGTTGGCGGTAATGCGGAACTCACCTTTGTGGATCTTAGCAATTTCCAGTAAACCGGTTTTCAGCGGACGGCCCGGATAATCCAGAATACGGCCGTTTTCGATAAACAGCGTCAGGTGCCATTTATTGTCGATGCCTTTTACCCAGCCAATGCGATCGCCGCGACCGGTGAATTCGTAAGGACGGATCGGCTCAAATTTGATGCCTGCGCGACGCTCCACTTCTTCTTTAAAGGTCTCAACGCCCACGCGCTCCAGGGTGTATTTGGTTTTGGCGTTTTTACGGTCGGTACGGTTACCCCAGTCGCGCTGCGTGGTAACAACTGCTTCCGCCACCGCCAGCGTGTGCTCAAGCGGCAGGAAGCCGAACTCACTCGCCGTACGGGCGTAGGTTTTCTTGTTACCGTGCTCGATGGACAAACCGCCGCCCACCAGCAGGTTAAAGCCCACCAGCTTGCCGTTTTCCGCAATCGCCACGAAGTTCATGTCGTTAGCGTGCAGATCGATATCGTTCTGCGGCGGGATCACCACTGTGGTTTTGAACTTACGCGGCAGATAGGTCTGGCCGAGGATCGGTTCTTCGTCAGTGGTGGCAACCTTTTCCTGATCGAGCCAGATCTCCGCATAGGCGCGGGTACGTGGCAGCAGGTGCTCAGAAATCTTCTTCGCCCATTCGTACGCTTCAGCATGAAGCTCAGACTCAAACGGGTTCGAGGTGCAGAGCACGTTACGGTTCATGTCGTTGGCGGTCGCCAGCGCGTCCAGCCCTACCGAGTGCAGCATCTGATGTACCGGCTTCACGTTCTTCTTCAGAATGCCGTGGAACTGGAAGGTCTGACGGTTGGTCAGACGGATGCTGCCGTAAATGGTGTTGTCATGGGCAAACTTGTCAATTGCCTGCCACTGTTTGGTGGTGATAACCCCACCCGGCAGGCGGCAGCGCAGCAGCATCGCGTGACGCGGCTCCAGCTTTTGTTCTGCACGTTCGGCGCGGATATCGCGGTCATCCTGCTGATACATACCGTGGAAACGGATCAGCAGGAAGTTGTCGCCTTTAAAACCGCCAGTCAGACCGTCATTCAAATCTTCGGCAATGGTGCCGCGCAGGTAGTTACTGTCAACCTTCATGCGCTCGGCATCAGTCAGTTTGCCTTCGACCACCAGTGGGCCAGGGTGTTTTTCGCTCATTAGTAGACATCTCGCTGATAACGGCGCTCTACGCGCAGCTCACTTAAATATTCATCCGCCGTTTCGGCATCCATACCACCGAATTCGGCAATCACTTCCAGCAAAGCCTGCTCAACGTCTTTCGCCATGCGATTGGCGTCGCCGCAGACATAAATGTGGGCACCGTCATTGATCCAGCGCCACAGCTCTGCGCCCTGTTCGCGCAGTTTGTCTTGTACGTATACTTTTTCTTTCTGGTCACGCGACCAGGCCAGGTCGATGCGGCTCAATACGCCTTCTTTAACATAGCGCTGCCATTCAACCTGGTAGAGGAAATCTTCCGTAAAGTGCGGGTTACCGAAGAACAACCAGTTTTTGCCGGATGCATCATCTGCCGCACGCTGCTGCATAAAGGAACGGAACGGTGCAATACCGGTACCTGGGCCAATCATAATGACCGGCGTTTCCGGGTTTGCCGGCAGACGGAAGTTGTCGTTGTGCTCGATAAAGACGCGAACTTCACCTTCTTCTTCGACACGGTCAGCCAGGAAGCTGGATGCACCGCCCGCGCGAGCACGGCCTTCGATGTCATAACGCACCACACCCACGGTCACGTGAACTTCGCTCTCTACTTCCGCCTGTGAAGAGGCGATAGAGTAAAGACGCGGCGTCAGCGGACGTAACAGGCCAACCAGCGCTTCTGCATCCAGCTGCGCCGGCGCGAAACGCACCATATCAACAATCGGCGTGGTGGCCGCATAGTGCTGCAACTTCGCTTTATCACCCACTAACGGCAGCAAGGATTCGCTACGCGTTACGGTGGCGTAATTCTCAACGATGTTGGCCGTGTTCACGGTCAGCTCAAAGTGCCATTGCAGGGCTTCTGCAAGCGTCTGCGTTTTGCCTTCAACGGTGACCGGCTCGTCGCCTTTCAGCCACAGCAGCTCTACCAGCTCTTTCACTAATGCGGGGTCATTCTGATACCAGACACCCAGCGCATCGCCCGGCTGATAACGTAAACCGGAATCGCCCAGATCGATTTCGATATGGCGAACATCTTTCTCTGAGTCGCGACCCGTGATCTTCTGATTCACCGACAGGCTTGCCGTCAGCGGCGCCTCTTTAGTGTACGGGCTGGTGTGAATATCATTAACGGCGCCAGTGGCGCTGAATGCTGCCTGCGCGGAAGTCTCTTTCGGGACGCGCGCTTTCAGCACCTCGACCACACGGGCACGCCATTCCGCCGCCGCTGGCTGGTATTCCACATCCGCATCAACGCGGTCCAGCAGACGCTCAGCACCCAGCTCAGCCAGCTTGCTGTCGAAGTCTTTACCGGACTGGCAGAAGAATTCATAAGAGGTGTCGCCCAGACCAAACACGGCAAAGGCAGTGCCATCCAGTTTTGGTGCTTTCTTCGAGAACAAGAACTTATGCAGCGCCACTGCCTCTTCAGCAGGTTCGCCCTCGCCCTGAGTTGAGGCCACAACCACCAGCAGTTTTTCTGACGCGATTTGTTTGAATTTATAATCCCCGGCGTTGACCAGGTTCACGTTCAGTTTGGCGGCAAGCAGATCGTCACGCAGCGCTTCTGCCACGCGGCGGGCGTTGCCCGTCTGCGAGGCGGAGATAAGCGTAATTGCCGGGATCTCAACGGCAGCAACAGGCGCGGCAACAACGGCCCCTGGCTGTTGGTTAAGCATTCCCCAGAAATAGCCGGACACCCAGGCAAGCTGAGTGGGTGAAAAATCAGTGGTGGCGGCCTGTAGGCGCGCCAGTTGCTCCGGGTTAAGGGGAAGCAAATTTGAAGGTGGGGCCTGTGTTGTCATGCGTCGTTATGTTCCAGTAGCAAAGCGGAATTTATGCAAAAAGACCAAACTAGAGATAAGGTTAACGGCGGGGATAATAACAATTAAAGAAGGGATGGAAATAATAAATAACCAAATGGACTAACCTGTTTTAGCTATCGTTCTTAACGATAAAACCGATTATCTAATCCATTGAAATATAAATACAAAAACCAGATAAAACGCCGTTTCCACCATCAATGAAGGTAAAGGCCGTTTTAGTTAATGCTAAAAAATGTGCTTTCCGGTACTATGCGGCGGTTTTTTCCGCATTACTTGAGAGTTCATGATGTCCACCACACTGTTTAAAGATTTCGTCTTCGAAGCCGCACACTATCTTCCACACGTCCCTGCCGGGCATAAATGTGGCCGTTTACACGGGCACTCGTTTATGGTGCGTCTTGAAATCACGGGTGAAGTCGATCCGCACACCGGTTGGATCATGGACTTTGCTGAACTGAAAGCGGCGTTTAAGCCGACTTACGATCGTCTTGATCACTACTATCTGAATGATATCCCGGGCCTTGAAAACCCAACCAGCGAGGTGCTGGCAAAATGGGTTTGGGATCAGATGAAACCGCTGGTGCCACTGCTGAGCGCGGTGGTGATTAAAGAAACCTGTACGGCAGGCTGCGTGTATCGCGGAGAGTGATGCTTGCCGGGTGGCGGCTTCGCCTTACCCGGTCTACAAAAGCCTCGAACCGTAGGCCCGGTAAGGCGAAACCGCCACCGGGCTTTTTTTTAATCTATATTCAAATACTTGTGCGTCTGCATCGACAGGCGCCAGTTGCGGGCGATGCAGGTTTCAATGCACAGACGCGTGGCGTCATCTTTCTGGCTGATCGGCTGTAGCGCAATGACGCGCTGCTTTTCATCGGTCAGCGTTGCAAGCAGTTCATCCAGCGCTTCGATATCACGTACGCGGCCAACCGGATGTTTGATTTCGTCAGCACGCTCCAGCGCCTGCGACAGCACATCGTAGCCACCGCGCATATTCACTTTCGGTGAAACCGTCACCCAGGTCGCATGGGAACAACGTACTTCATGCGTTCCACTGGTTTCAATCTGACAGCTATAACCGTTCTTTTCGAGCAGCTCCGTCAACGGTGTTAAATCGTGAATGCAAGGCTCACCACCGGTGATCACCACATGGCGCGCCGTCCAGCCCTGACGACCGATAATCGCCAGCAGATCTTCTGAACTCCCCGCGCCCCACTTATCGCTCTCTTTGGTTTTAGCCAGAATGCTAAACAGCGACACTTCCCGATCTGCGAGTTTATCCCACGTATGTTTGGTATCACACCAGGCACAGCCAACCGGGCATCCCTGTAAACGAATAAAGATAGCGGGAACGCCGGTAAAGTAACCCTCGCCTTGCAGGGTCTGGAACATCTCGTTAATCGGGTACTGCATAGTCTTCTCAGTTAAGGGGGTAATTGTTAATTATCGCAGATCCCCGTCGAAGGATCATGCTCCATCGGTGCTTTGCCCGCTAATTACCGGGGCAAACCGTCACAACACCCGCTGCAGAGGACCTGACAAAACCGCAGATAGCAAGTGCAACACTTCCTCCATGATTATAACAATTATTTAGCCAGTTATTTTATTTCGGCCTGTTACGCTATTCGCTGTTTGTTTCACCGGTTTTACTTTGGGAAATGACAATTCGTTTTAGCTTTCCATTATGGTGTAACAAACCATTTTTATTTTTACATTTGGAATCAACTAAAAAATATAAAACAAACAAATTAATTCATTAAAAAACAACATATTAAATATTTTAAAATATTTAATTGAATCATTCATTATGCGCCGTTGTCGAATATCTCCTCCTGATTTCCTTACCTTAAAATAAGCTTAAGATACGGCCTTTAACGGCATTTCTTTATTTAAACGCCGTTTACTTTTCCCCGCCTACAATCCGCTCATCTATCAGCATGAGACAGTATCCATGAATACGTTATTCATTACGGGCGTGACCGGGTTTCTTGGCGGAGCAGTACTCGAAAAAATCCTTAATAGCGATCAGGCAGTAAACCTGCTGCTGCTGGTGCGTGCCGGCAACCCGCTGGAAGGGCTTGAGCGCGTAAAGGAGAATATGCGCAAATTCCATGTTCATGAGAACACGCTGGCCAGGCTGAAAGCGGATGACATCCTCATCGGCGATCTCGCTAACGCGCACGATTTTCTGAGCGATCCGCGACTGGAGCAGGTGACTCACGTACTTAACTGTGCAGCCGTCGCGTCCTTTGGCAATAACCCGCTTATCTGGAAAGTGAACGTCGAAGGCACGCTGGCACTCGCCACCAGAATGGAACAGGTAACAGGCTTACAGCGTTTCCTGCACGTGGGGACGGCCATGTCATGCACCCCGGAACAGGATAGTCTGGTTGCTGAAAGCGCAGAGTTCAGAGAGAACGCCGAACATCTGGTGGAATACACCTACTCGAAATCCACCATTGAGCAGCTGATGCGCCAGCAATGCCCGCGCTTACCGCTGTTGATTGCCCGCCCGTCAATTGTGGTCGGCCACACGCGTCACGGCTGCACGCCTTCAAGCAGTATCTTTTGGGTCTTCAGCATGGGGCTGATGCTGCAAAAATTCATGTGCTCGATGGAAGATAAAGTCGATGTCGTGCCTGTGGATTACTGTGCTGATGCGTTGCTGATGCTGCTCAACAGTTCTGCCCTTCAGGGCGAGGTGGTTCATATTTCAGCCGGGGAAGAGAGCAGCGTTCGCTTTGCTGATATTGATATGGCGATGGCGGAAGCGCTGGAGAAAGCGCCGGTCGGAGACAAATACGCGCAGGTGAGTTATGAAACGCTGGTGAAAATGCGCCGGGAACTGAAGCACATTTTTGGCCCCTGCAACGAGCGCCTGATGCTTAAGGCGATGCGTTTGTACGGCGCCTTTGCCACGCTTAACGTGCGCTTTAGCAACGACAAGCTGTTGAGTATGGGGATGCCAAAACCGCCCCGCTTTACGGACTACATCGCCCGTTGTGTACAGACCACTCAGGGGCTGACCATTCCGGAACAAATGGCGGTCGATTTTAAATAGCCAAAAAAAATGCCAGTCATTCGACTGGCATTTTCATTTTAAGACTTAAAGGCTATTACTGGCCTTTGATCTCTTTACGACCGTTGTATGGTGCTTTTTCGCCCAGCGCTTCTTCGATACGAATCAGCTGGTTGTATTTAGCAACACGGTCAGAACGGCTCATAGAACCGGTTTTGATCTGGCCTGCAGCGGTACCAACAGCCAGGTCAGCGATGGTAGCATCTTCAGTTTCGCCAGAACGGTGAGAGATAACAGCGGTGTAGCCAGCGTCTTTCGCCATTTTGATCGCAGCCAGAGTTTCGGTCAGAGAACCGATCTGGTTGAATTTGATCAGGATGGAGTTAACGATGCCTTTCTCGATGCCTTCTTTCAGGATCTTGGTGTTGGTTACGAACAGATCGTCACCAACCAGCTGGATTTTGTCGCCCAGTACTTTAGTCTGGTATGCGAAGCCAGCCCAGTCAGACTCGTCCAGACCGTCTTCGATAGAAACGATTGGGTACTGTTTGGTCAGGTCTTCCAGGAAGTGAGTGAACTCTTCAGAGGTGAACGCTTTGTTGCCTTCGCCAGCCAGAACGTATTTACCGTCTTTGTAGAATTCAGATGCTGCACAGTCCATCGCCAGGGTGATGTCTTTGCCCAGCTCGTAGCCAGCAGCTTTAACTGCTTCTGCGATTACTGCCAGAGCTTCTGCGTTAGAACCCAGGTTTGGCGCATAGCCACCTTCGTCACCAACAGCAGTGTTCATACCTTTAGCTTTCAGAACTTTAGCCAGGTTGTGGAACACTTCAGAACCCATACGTACCGCTTCTTTCAGGGATTTCGCGCCAACTGGCTGAATCATGAATTCCTGAATATCAACGTTGTTGTCCGCGTGCTCACCACCGTTGATGATGTTCATCATTGGTACTGGCATGGAGTATTTGCCTGGGGTGCCGTTCAGTTCAGCGATATGCTCGAACAGTGGCTGACCTTTTGCAGCAGCTGCTGCTTTGGCGTTCGCCAGGGAAACAGCCAGGATTGCGTTCGCACCGAAGTTAGATTTGTTTTCAGTACCGTCCAGATCGATCATGATCTTGTCGATGCCAGCCTGGTCTTTGGCGTCTTTGCCAAGGATTGCCTGAGCAATAGGACCGTTTACAGCGCCAACAGCTTTCAGTACGCCTTTGCCCATGAAACGGGATTTGTCGCCATCGCGCAGTTCCAGCGCTTCGCGGGAACCAGTAGAAGCACCTGATGGAGCAGCTGCCATACCGACGAAACCACCTTCCAGGTGAACTTCGGCTTCAACGGTCGGGTTACCACGGGAGTCGATGATTTCACGACCGATGACTTTAACGATTTTGGACATTAGATTTTCCTCAGTACAAGTTAAACTAAAACTCCAGACAAACAACGCGTACCAATGGTACGCGTTGCCGTTCTAACTTTTTTTACTTCGCCTGACGCTTCTGGTAATCGCTGGCGGCTTTCACAAAGCCTGCAAACAGCGGATGCCCGTCACGCGGCGTTGAAGTAAATTCCGGGTGGAATTGGCAGGCAACGAACCACGGATGGTTTGGCACCTCAATGATCTCGACTAACTGATCATCCCCGGAACGGCCCGCAACACGCAGACCCGCAGCTTCAATTGGTTTCAACAACATGTTGTTGACTTCATAACGGTGACGATGGCGTTCGGTGATGGTTGACTCGCCATACAGCTTGCGAACAACGCTATCGTCGGACAGCTGGCAGGCCTGTGCGCCAAGGCGCATAGTGCCACCCAGATCGCTCTTCTCGGTACGGACTTCGACGTTACCGTCTTCGTCGCGCCATTCAGTGATAAGCGCCACTACAGGGTACTTACAGTCTGGCACAAATTCCGTAGAGTTCGCGTTTTCCATTCCCGCTACGTTGCGCGCAAATTCGATCAGCGCAACCTGCATACCCAGACAGATGCCGAGGTATGGAATATTGTTTTCACGCGCATAGCGTGCGGTGGCGATCTTGCCTTCTACACCACGGTAGCCGAAGCCGCCAGGGATAAGGATAGCATCCAGATCTTTCAGAATTTCGACGCCACGCGTTTCTACATCCTGCGAATCAATCAGCTTGATGTTAACGGAGACGCGGTTCTTCAGACCACCGTGTTTCAGCGCTTCGATAACTGACTTATAAGCATCTGGCAGTTCAATGTACTTGCCCACCATACCGATAGTCACTTCGCCTGCCGGGTTAGCTTCTTCGTAAATCACCTGTTCCCATTCGGACAGATTTGCTTCCGGGCAGTTCAAGCTGAATCGTTTACAAATATAATCGTCCAGGCCCTGTGATTTCAACAGGCCCGGGATTTTATAAATGGAATCGACATCTTTCATTGAAATAACGGCTTTTTCTGGCACGTTACAGAACAATGCAATTTTCGCACGTTCGTTGGCCGGAATAGCGCGATCGGAGCGGCAAACCAGGATATCAGGCTGAATACCGATAGAGAGCAGCTCTTTAACGGAGTGCTGAGTTGGTTTGGTTTTCACTTCACCTGCGGCAGCCATGTAAGGCACCAGTGTCAGGTGCATGAACAGCGCGTGCTCACGACCAATGTCTACTGCCAGCTGACGAATCGCTTCAAGGAACGGCAGGGATTCGATATCACCCACAGTACCGCCGATTTCAACCAGCACAACGTCATGGCCTTCGCCACCAGCAAGAACACGTTCTTTGATTGCGTTAGTGATGTGCGGGATAACCTGCACGGTTGCGCCCAGGTAGTCACCGCGGCGCTCTTTACGCAGAACGTCAGAGTAGATACGGCCAGTCGTGAAGTTATTACGACGGGTCATTTTGGTACGAATGAAACGCTCGTAGTGGCCAAGATCCAGATCGGTTTCAGCGCCGTCTTCAGTAACGAACACTTCCCCGTGTTGGGTTGGGCTCATGGTGCCCGGATCGACGTTGATATACGGATCCAGTTTCATCATGGTCACATTGAGGCCACGGGCTTCAAGAATGGCTGCGAGGGAGGCTGCGGCAATGCCTTTACCCAGAGAGGATACGACCCCGCCGGTCACAAAAATATAGTTCGTTGTCATGCTGAACCTGAGAAGTTAGGGTGAAACGATGGAATAACCAGGACGGGAAAGTAGTATACCCGAACACAGCGAGCGCCACAAACTTTCATTCTCCGTCTCCTTTCCAGGCTATGACAAACATAAGGAGTGAGAAAATAGCCCGTTTCGGGTAAATGTTTTTGACGCAAATCAAGCGCTTGTCATTTAAAAAATCACACAAATTGCGCTTGATCGCAAAAATCCGTTAGAGATCAGATTCATGGCGTTTTACTTCCTGCCAGACTTCTTCCATCACATCGAGGTCTACGCCCGTCATTTCCAGGCCACGCGAGGCCACAATCCGCTCAACTTCGCGAAAACGACGCTCGAACTTAATGTTGGCTTTTTGCAGCGCGGTTTCCGCTTTTACACCCAAATGGCGCGAAAGATTGACAGTCGCAAACAGCAGGTCGCCCATTTCTTCTTCCAGTTTTGCTTCATCCACGACGGCCTGTTGCGCTTCGTGCATCACTTCGTCGATCTCTTCATGCACTTTGTCCAGCACCGGGCCAAGAGAGGTCCAGTCGAAACCGACGGTGGAGCAGCGTTTCTGAATTTTATGCGCGCGCATCAGCGCAGGCAGATTCAGAGGGATGTCATCCAGCGCGGAATGCTGGGATTTTTCGGCGCGCTCTGCGCTTTTAATTTGTTCCCAGCGGGTCAGCACTTCCGCGCTGTTACCTGCGGTGGCGTCGCCGAAGATATGCGGATGCCGACGTTCCAGCTTGTCGCTGATGGCGGCACAGATATCGTCAAAATTAAAACGCCCTTCTTCCTGTGCCATCTGGGCGTAAAACACCACCTGGAACAGCAGGTCGCCCAGCTCACCGCGCAGGTCGTCGAAATCTTCACGGGAGATGGCGTCCAGCACTTCATAGGTTTCTTCGAGGGTATATGGCGCGATGGTGGAAAAGGTCTGCTCTTTGTCCCACGGGCAGCCGTTTTCCGGGTCGCGAAGACGTTTCATGATGCCGAGCAGGCGGTCGATTTGAGTCATAGTACTGTCCTGATGAAAAAATGCCGGGTGGCGGCGTTGCCTTACCCGGCCTACAGAAGAGGATGTTTAGCCGCCGTGCAGACGACGTGCGTCAATCACATCCGGCACCTGGTTCAGTTTGCCAAGCACGCGGCCCAGCACCTGCAGGTTATAGATTTCGATAGTCATATCGATGGTGGCGAGCTGTTCGCGGGTATCGCTGCGGCTGGCTACGCCCAGCACGTTGACCTTTTCGTTGGCGAGAATGGTCGTGATATCACGCAGTAAACCACTGCGGTCATTTGCCGTAACGCGTACCACCAGCGAATAGCCAGCAGAGTAGCTCTCGCCCCAGACTGCATCGACAATACGCTCCGGTGCATGGGATTGCAGTTCGGCGAGCTGGTCGCAATCCGAACGGTGAATGGAGATCCCGCGCCCCTGAGTGATAAAGCCGACAATATCATCACCCGGAATTGGCTGACAGCAGCGGGCGATGTGATGCATCAGATTCCCGACGCCCTCTACCACCACGCGGCCGTTATCTTTGCTGCGCTGCTGCGGAGCGTAGCTTTTCTGCTGAAGCTGTTTCAGCGCGGCGGCATCCTGCTCTTCTGCACTTGGCTTGTTGAACTGAGCTTGCAGGAAATTCACCATCTGATTCAGACGGATGTCACCCCCGCCGATAGCGGCTAACAGTTCATCCAGCTCGTTAAAGTTGTAGCGCGGCAGCAGGAACTTCTCCGCTTCTTTCAGGCTGATGCCAATATGCTCTAGCTCGTCGTCCAGGATCTGACGGCCTGCAAGGATGTTCTTGTCACGATCCTGCTTGCGGAACCAGGCATGAATTTTGGAGCGCCCGCGGCTGGTAGTCACGTAGCCCAGGTTCGGATTCAGCCAGTCACGGCTTGGATTCGGCTGCTTCTGGGTGATAATTTCAATCTGATCGCCCATCTGGAGCTGGTAGGTGAACGGCACGATACGCCCACCAATTTTGGCCCCGATGCAGCGGTGCCCCACATCGCTGTGGATGTGGTACGCAAAGTCGAGCGGTGTAGACCCCGCCGGCAGGTCAACGACATCACCTTTCGGGGTAAAGACATACACCCTGTCATCAAAGACCTGGCTGCGAACTTCGTCGAGCATTTCGCCGGAATCCGCCATCTCTTCCTGCCACGCAATCAGTTTGCGCAGCCAGGCAATGCGGTCTTCATGGCCAGAACGTGCGCCGCCGGTTGTGCCTTCTTTGTATTTCCAGTGCGCGGCAACGCCCAGCTCGGCATCTTCATGCATCTGTTTGGTTCGGATCTGGATTTCAACCGTTTTGCCGCCAGGGCCAAGCACCACGGTATGAATAGACTGGTAGCCATTCGGTTTTGGGTTCGCGACATAGTCATCAAACTCATCCGGCAGATGGCGGAAGTGGGTGTGCACTATCCCCAGCGCGGCATAGCAGTCCTGCAAGCGCTCGGCCACGATACGCACCGCACGCACGTCAAACAACTCGTCAAAGGCGAGGTGCTTCTTCTGCATTTTGCGCCAGATGCTGTAGATGTGTTTTGGTCGACCGTACACTTCGGCACGCACATTCTCTTCTTTCATCGACTGACGCAACCCGCCGACAAACTCATCGATATAGTGCTCGCGGTCAATGCGACGTTCATGCAGAAGCTTGGCAATACGCTTATATTCCGCCGGGTGCAGGTAGCGGAAGCAGTAATCTTCCAGCTCCCATTTCAGCTGCCCGATACCCAGACGGTTCGCCAGCGGCGCATAGATATTTGTACACTCTTTGGCCGCCAGCACGCGTTCATCTTCCGGCGCATCCTTCACTTCGCGCAGGTGCGCAATACGCTCGGCAAGTTTAATGACCACGCAGCGGAAGTCATCCACCATGGCCAGCAGCATCCGACGGACGTTATCGACCTGTTCAGAGGAGACAGAATCAGTATGGGCAGCTTTCAGCTGGCGGATAGCCGCCATGTCACGTACGCCATGGATCAACGCCACAACGGGTTTGCCGACGCTCTCAACCAGCACATCCTCAGAAACCACGTCCGCATCTGCCAGTGGGAACAGGAGCGCTGCCTGTAGCGTTTCGATATCCATGTTGAGCATGGAGAGGATTTCGACCATCTCAATACCGCGCCACAGCAGTAGCTCAGCATCAGAATGCCCTTGCGTGGTGCGCAGACAATAAGCCCAGGTTTCGGTTAAGCGTTCACACGATTGCTGGCTGGAAATCCCCAGACTTGCTATCCATTTTTGTGGGTCAAACTCACCAGCTTTATTGAGATGTGCACTTCTTACCGCAACCATTGTCCTCTCCTTTAGGGACCAGGGCCTGTCGAAGTCGACAAGCCAAACTCATCATATGTGCTCGAACAACACCATTGATTCCAGATGCCCAGTGTGCGGGAACATGTCCAGCATTGCCAGACGCTGAATTTGGTAACCCGCCTGGGTTAATGTCTCGCTATCTCTGGCAAGCGTGGCCGGGTTACAGGAAACATAGACCACGCGCCTGGGTGCGAGTTTAATAATATGCTGCATCACGCCAGGTGCGCCAGCGCGCGCCGGGTCGAGTAAAATCTTGTCAAAGCCCTGCTTAGCCCACGGCTGCCGGGTGACATCTTCCTCCAGATTTTGATGAAAGAATGTCACATTTTGCAACCCATTCAGTTGAGCGTTCTCCTGCCCTTTTGCCACCAGCGCCTCGACGCCTTCCACGCCCACGACGCTTGACGCTTTCTGGGCCAGCGGCAGCGTGAAATTACCCATACCGCAGAACAGATCAAGCACCCGATCAGTGGGTTGTACATCCAGCCACGCCAGCGCTTTTTCTATCATTTGCTGATTCACGCCGTCGTTTACCTGAATGAAATCACGCGGACTGAACGTTAAGCGTAGCCCGTTTGACGCATACCAGGGAGCCTCTCCTGTAACCTGCTCAAGTATCTCGCTTTGTGGCGCGAGGAAAAGCGCAAGCTCGTGAGAATGCGAAAAGCGTTCCAGTTTTTCACGGTCTTTTTTCGACAGTGGTGCGGTATGGCGCAGCACCATAAGCGGCCCATTGTTTGCCAGCACCAGTTCAACGTGCCCCAGATGACGAATGCCATCCAGCTCAGACAGGCAGGAACGCACTTCCGGGAGCAATGCCTCAAGTTGGGGCACCAAAATGGGGCACTGTCGGATATTTACAATATCGCTGGAGCCTGCTTTGCGAAAACCCATTTCCAGCTGTTCGGTTTTGGGCTGATAGCTGAGGCTCAGACGGGCGCGGCGGCGGTAACCCCAGGGCTTATCGGCAATAATGTCATTAACCTCATGCCTGATAAGACGCGCCAGCGCGTGACTTTTACTTTTTTGCTGAAGGGCGACGCTGGCGTGCTGCTGCTGGCAACCGCCACATACGCCATAATGAGGACAACGTGGTACAACACGTTCAGGGCTTTCACTCAGGCGACGTTTGACCTGGCCGCGGGCATACTGACGTTTATCTTCCGTCAGGGTAATTTCTGCTCGTTCATCAGGCAGCAAACCTGTTATAAACAAGGCCTTACCATTATGACGAGCGACCCCCTGACCAAAGGGATCGAGGTCTGTGGCTTCAACAGTTATGATCTGACGCGTCGTCACGCGTCGCTTTGCAGAGTAGAATTGCGCCATCGCCGAGATTGTTCTCACATAAACATAATTAGCTTAATTGTCCCATAACGGAACTCCATGACCAACTACAGCCTGCGTGCACGCATGATGATTTTGATCCTCGCCCCTACCGTTCTCATCGGTTTGCTGCTGAGTATCTTCTTTGTGGTGCACCGCTATAACGATTTGCAGAGACAGCTGGAAGATGCCGGCGCCAGCATTATCGAGCCGCTGGCAGTGTCCAGTGAATATGGTATGAACCTGCAAAACCGCGAGTCCATTGGTCAGCTCATCAGCGTGCTCCACCGGCGTCATTCCGAGATTGTGCGCGCGATATCGGTCTACGATGAACATAACCGCTTGTTCGTCACCTCTAACTTTCACCTCGATCCGGCCGAGCTGAAAATCCCGGATGGTTCGCCGTTCCCGCGTCATCTCAGCGTGCTGCGCCGGGGTGATATCATGATCCTGCGCACGCCTATCATTTCGGAAAGTTATTCGCCTGATGAATCCGCCATGTCGGATGCCAAATCCAGCAGCAATATGCTGGGATATGTGGCGCTGGAGCTGGATCTCAAGTCGGTGCGTCTACAGCAGTATAAAGAAATCTTCATTTCTGGCGTGATGATGCTGTTCTGTATCGGCATTGCGCTGATATTTGGCTGGCGCCTGATGCGCGACGTCACCGGGCCTATCCGCAATATGGTAAATACCGTCGACCGCATTCGTCGCGGGCAGCTCGACAGCCGCGTGGAAGGTTTTATGCTGGGCGAGCTGGATATGCTGAAAAACGGCATCAACTCGATGGCGATGTCGCTGGCAGCCTATCACGAAGAGATGCAGCATAACGTCGACCAGGCGACTTCCGATCTGCGCGAAACGCTGGAACAGATGGAAATTCAGAACGTCGAGCTGGATCTGGCGAAAAAACGTGCTCAGGAAGCCGCACGTATCAAGTCAGAATTCCTGGCGAACATGTCTCACGAACTTCGTACGCCGCTGAATGGCGTTATCGGCTTCACCCGCCTGACGCTGAAAAGCGAGCTGAATCCAACCCAGCGCGATCATCTGCACACTATTGAGCGCTCCGCCAACAACCTGCTGGCGATCATTAACGACGTGCTGGACTTCTCCAAGCTGGAAGCCGGAAAACTGATTCTGGAAAGCATTCCTTTCCCGCTGCGCAGCACGCTGGACGAAGTGGTGACGCTGCTTGCCCACTCCTCGCACGATAAAGGGCTGGAGTTAACACTCAACATTAAAAATGACGTGCCGGATAACGTGATTGGCGATCCCCTGCGTTTGCAGCAGGTGATCACGAACCTGGTGGGTAACGCCATTAAATTCACCGAAAGCGGTAACATTGATGTGCTGGTGGAAAAGCGGGCGCTCAGTAACAACAAGGTGCAGATTGAAGTGCAGATCCGCGATACGGGCATTGGTATCCCGGAACGTGACCAGTCGCGCCTGTTCCAGGCCTTCCGTCAGGCGGATGCCAGTATTTCCCGCCGTCATGGCGGCACGGGGCTTGGGCTGGTTATCACGCAAAAACTGGTGAAAGAGATGGGCGGGGATATCTCCTTCCATAGCCAGCCAAACCGCGGTTCAACCTTCTGGTTCCATATTAGCCTCGACCTCAATCCAAACGTGCTCACGGATGGCCCGGTCACAGACTGCCTGAAAGGGATGCGTCTGGCCTATGTCGAGCCTAACGCCGCAGCGGCCCAGAGCACGCTGGACGTTTTAAGCTCTACGCCGCTGGAGATTATCTACAGCCCGACTTTCTCCGCCCTGGCGGTGGAGCATTACGATATCCTGCTGATGGGTATTCCGGTCACCTTTACCGGCGAGCTGACCATGCAGCAGGAGCGCCTGGCGAAAGCCGCATCGATGACCGATTACCTGCTGCTGGCGCTACCGTGCCACGCCCAGATTAATGCCGAAGAGCTGAAAAACGACGGTGCGGCCGCCTGCCTGCTTAAACCGCTCACCGCCACGCGACTCCTGCCGGCGTTGACGGAATACTGCCGCCTGAGCCAGCACGCTTTGCCGCTGGTTAATGATGAACAGAAGCTGCCGATGAGCGTCATGGCGGTGGACGATAACCCGGCGAACCTGAAGCTCATCGGCGTATTGCTGGGGGATCAGGTTCAGCATGTCGAGCTCTGTACCAGTGGCGCTCAGGCGGTCGAGCAGGCCAAACAAATGCAGTTCGATCTGATCCTGATGGATATTCAGATGCCGGGCATGGACGGCATTCGCGCCTGTGAATTGATTCGTCAGCTTCCTCACCAACAGCAGACCCCGGTGATTGCCGTTACGGCGCACGCGATGGCGGGCCAGAAAGAAAAACTACTCAGCGCCGGAATGAACGATTATCTGGCAAAACCTATCGATGAAGAGAAGCTGCACAATCTGCTGTTGCGCTATAAACCGGGCCATATTGGCGGAACGTACACGCCACCGGCAGAAACCGTTGAGAGCACGATAAACCATAACGCCACGTTCGACTGGCAGCTGGCGCTGCGCCAGGCCGCGGGCAAACCCGATTTGGCGCGCGAAATGCTGCAAATGCTGGTGGCGTTTTTGCCGGAAATCCGCAACAAGATCGAAGAACAGCTGGTGGGTGAACATCCCGAAGAGCTGCTGGAAGCGATCCACAAACTCCACGGCAGCTGTGGTTACAGCGGCGTACCGCGGCTGAAAAACCTGTGCCAGCTGGTGGAACAACAGCTGCGCGCCGGAACACCGGAATCAGAGCTTGAACCTGAGTTCCTGGAACTGCTGGATGAGATGGATAACGTGACGCGGGAAGCGATGAAGGTATTGGGGAGCTAGAGGAAATGCCGGGTGACGGCTTCGCCTGACCGGGCCTACAAGTGCGTACCTGTAGGCCGGTCAGCGGAGCGCAACCGGGCGTTTACAGCCGAAGCCCTTGTCCCGCTCGCAAGGTTGCCGCGATATTCCTCGCGGCCATCTGCACATTTTCACGCGCATTTTCCAGCGCATCTTCCAGCGAGCAGATGGTGTAAATCACGCTAAACACCGCGTCGATACCATGATCATGAACCACACCTACATCCGCAGTCAGGCTTCCCGCAATTCCGATAACAGGTTTGTTAAAGCGTTTCGCGACCTTTGCCACGCCAACGGGCACTTTGCCATGAATAGTCTGGCTGTCGATACGACCTTCCCCGGTGATAACCAGATCCGCATCAGCAACCTGCTCGTCAAGGTGCAATGCGTCGGTCACAATTTCGATACCCTGGCGCAGCTGCGCGCCGCAAAACGCGTACAACGCGGCGCCCATGCCACCAGCCGCACCACCGCCCGCCAGATGTAAGACATCGATATCCAGATCCCGGGCGATCACTTTCGCGTAATGGGCAAGCGCGTTATCCAGCATCACGATCATCTCTGGCGTGGCGCCTTTCTGTGGCCCAAACACCGCCGATGCACCCTCTTCACCGGTTAACGGATTTGTGACGTCGCAGGCGACTTCTATCCGGCAATCGGCAAGGCGTCTGTCCAGGCTGCTTCTGTCTATTTTCACCAGCCGCTCCAGCTCGCTGCCGCCAGGGCCAATGGCGTGCCCCTCGGCATCCAGCAGCCTGGCACCCAGCGCCTGCACCATGCCTGCACCGCCGTCGTTGGTCGCGCTGCCGCCAATGCCAATAATAATATGCTTAACCCCCACATCCAGCGCATGACGGATGAGTTCACCGGTTCCCCAGGAGGTTGTTTTTAATGGGTTGCGTTGAGAAGGGACGACCAGCTCCAGGCCGCTTGCCGCCGCCATTTCAATAAATGCGCTTTGTTCGTCGCCGGATAACCCGTAGAACCCTTCCACGCGTTCACCCAACGGGCCCGTGACGGGTACGTGAACAATTCGCCCACCGGTGGCAGCAACCATCGCCTCAACGGTACCTTCACCGCCATCAGCGACCGGCAGTTTGACGTACTGCGCTGACGGGAAGATCTCGCGAAACCCCTGCTCTATCGCTGTCGCTACCTCAAGAGCACTCAAACTTTCCTTATACGAGTCCGGTGCGATAACTATTTTCATAAGCCATCCTTACGCATGTTAACTACGTTAAGCATACACCCGCCAGGTTGTCGAAAATGCCGATTCCCTCAGGAACCGGCAATACGCTTAACGCACCATGCAAGGGCGTTTGTTGTTGAAGGTCCAGTTCGGGATCAGATACTGCATCGACATTGCGTCATCACGCGCGCCCAGACCATGCTTCTGGTACAGCTCATGCGCCTTCATCACCTGATCCATATCCAGCTCAACGCCCAGACCTGGCGTTGAAGGAACCTGCACCATACCGCCTTTGATTTCGAACGGCTGTTTGGTCAGACGCTGGTTGCCTTCCTGCCAGATCCAGTGGGTATCGATAGCGGTAATATTGCCGGGGGCAGCGGCAGCGACATGGGTAAACATCGCCAGCGACACGTCGAAGTGGTTATTGGAGTGTGAGCCCCAGGTCAGGCCAAACTCGTGGCACATCTGCGCGACGCGTACAGAGCCCTGCATCGTCCAGAAGTGCGGGTCAGCCAGCGGAATATCGACAGATTGCAGAGAGAGCGTATGCCCCATCTGACGCCAGTCGGTCGCAATCATGTTGGTTGCCGTTGGCAAGCCGGTGGCGCGACGGAATTCCGCCATCACTTCACGCCCGGAGAAGCCTTGCTCAGCGCCGCACGGATCTTCTGCATAGGCCAGCACGCCTTTCAGCTGCTTGCCAATTTTAATGGCTTCATCGAGCGACCAGGCCCCGTTTGGATCCAGCGTTACACGCGCCTGCGGGAAACGTTTTGCCAGGGCGGAAATCGCTTCAGCCTCTTCCTCACCCGCCAGTACGCCGCCTTTCAGTTTGAAATCGTTGAAGCCATATTTTTCGTAAGCGGCTTCTGCCAGGCGAACCACCGCATCCGGGGTCATCGCCTCATCATGGCGGAGGCGATACCACTCGCATTTTTCATCCGGCTGGCTCTGGTACGGCAGTGGCGTTAGCTTACGGTCACCGATAAAGAACAGATAACCAAGCATTTCTACTTCACTACGCTGTTGTCCCTCGCCCAGCAGTGACGCCACGTTTACGCCCAGATGCTGACCGAGCAGATCCAGCATCGCCGCCTCAATACCCGTGACAACGTGAATAGTGGTCCGCAGATCAAAGGTTTGCAGACCACGCCCGCCGGCATCCCGATCGGCGAAGGTGCTACGCACCGCATTCAGCACGTTTTTATACTCGCCGAGGGTTTTACCCACGACCAGAGGAATGGCATCTTCCAGCGTCTTACGGATTTTCTCTCCACCCGGAATCTCGCCCACCCCGGTATGGCCGGAGTTGTCTTTGATAATCACAATATTGCGGGTGAAGAATGGGGCATGTGCGCCACTCAGGTTCATCAACATGCTGTCATAACCCGCAACCGGAATGATCTGCATGGAGGTAACTACAGGGGTAGAAAATGTGCTCATCGTTCAATCCTTTTATTTGTGACGTCCAAAAACAGGGCGTTTGCGATCAAATGTCCAGCCAGGGATAAGGTATTGCATCGGGCCTGCGTCATTACGCGCGCCGCCCGGCAGTTTTTTATACGCCTCATGCGCTTTGTGGATCTGATCCCAGTCAAGCTCCACACCCAAGCCTGGCGCATCGGGTACCGCGATTTTGCCGTTTTTGATTTCCAGCGGGTTTTTCGTCAGACGGGCTTCGCCCTCCTGCCAGATCCAGTGGGTGTCGATGGCGGTTGGGTTGCCCGGAGCCGCTGCCCCCACGTGGGTAAACATTGCCAGCGAAATATCGAAATGGTTGTTAGAGTGGCAACCCCACGTCAGGCCCCAGTCATCGCAAAGCTGCGCAACCCGCACCGCACCGGAAAGCGTCCAGAAATGCGGGTCGGCCAGCGGAATATCAACTGAATTCAGCATGACCGCATGACCCATTTCGCGCCAGTTGGTCGCAATCATGTTGGTTGCCACCGGCAATCCAGTGGCGCGACGGAATTCCGCCATCACTTCACGGCCGGAGAAACCCTGCTCTGCGCCGCATGGATCTTCCGCGTAGGTCAGCACATCACCCAGGCCTTTGCATAAAGCGATAGCTTCATCGAGCAGCCACGCGCCGTTTGGATCGACGGTGATACGGGCATCCGGGAAGCGCTTTTTCAGCGCGCGGGCACTTTCAATCTCTTGCTCGCCCGGCAATACGCCGCCTTTCAGTTTGAAATCTTTAAAGCCGTAACGATCCTGCGCCGCTTCAGCCAGGCGAACCACCGCCTCACTGGAAAGCGCCTCCTGATGGCGCAGGTGATACCACTCGTGGCCACCCGGTGAACTTGCCAGGTATGGCAGGTCCGTTTTGTTTCGGTCGCCAACATAGAACAGATAACCCAGAACCGTTACCGCATCGCGCTGCTTGCCAGGCCCTAACAGTTCACACACCGGGACATTCAGCGCCTTGCCCAGCAGGTCCAGGAGCGCGGCTTCCAGCGCGGCAACCGCATTCACACGCAGTTCAAACGTCCAGGCGCCTTTGCCGAAGGTATCAAAATCAGCAGACTGGTTGCCCTTATGCACCCGCTGAACCACTTTATTCAGACGGCCCACTTCCTGCCCCACAACCTGTGGAATAGCATCGACCAGCGTCTGGTAAATCACCTCACCACCCGGCGCTTCACCAACACCTGTATTGCCGGCGCTATCGGTCAGCACCACGATATTGCGGGTAAACCAGGCATTATGCGCGCCGCCGATATTGAGCAGCATACTGTCCTGCCCCGCCACCGGGATGACCTTCATTTCCGTGACGATTGGGCTTGATTGCGTTGTCATCATCCACGCTCCGCAACAGGTTTCAGTTCGATACGTTTGATATCACCCACCAGCACCAGGTAGCTCAGTACGGCAACCAGCGCATGGACACCCACGTAAATCAGCGCGCCGTTAAAGGAGCCGGTAGTGCCAACGATGTAACCGATCGCGATAGGGGTAACAATGCCGGAAATGTTGCCGAACATGTTGAACAGACCACCGCTCAGGCCGCTGATCTCTTTTGGCGCAGTATCCGCCATCACCGCCCAGCCCAGTGCACCGATCCCTTTGCCGAAGAACGCCATCGCCATAAAGCCGATAATCATCCATTCCGCACTCACGTAGTTACAGAACACCATGGTCATCGAAAGCAACATGCCGAGCACGATTGGCGTTTTACGGGCGATATTCAGGGAGCCGGTACGACGCATCAGCCAGTCAGAAATTACGCCCCCCAGCACGCCGCCGACAAATCCGCAGACCGCAGGGATTGAGGCAACAAACCCTGCTTTGAGGATAGTCATCCCACGCGCCTGGACCAGATAAACCGGGAACCAGGTGATGAAGAAGTAGGTTAAGGCGTTGATGCAGTACTGGCCCAGGTAAATACCGATCATCATGCGCGAGCCAACCAGCTGTTTGATTTGCCCCCACTTCTGGCTGAACGGCACTTTTGTTTGCGTGTTCTTCTGATCCATATTGATCAGCGCACCGCCTTCAGCAATGTACTCCAGCTCTTTCTTGTTCACGCCAGGATGCTGGTTTGGTTCGTGGATCACTTTCAGCCAGATGAAACTGATGATGATCCCAAGCCCGCCCATAAAGAAGAAGACGTGCGACCAGCCCACTTCCTGCGTCAACCAGCCCATAATCGGGGCGAAGATCACCGTGGCGAAGTACTGTGCGGAGTTAAAAATGGCTACCGCCGTTCCCCTCTCCTGCGCCGGGAACCAGGCCGCTACTATACGGCTGTTGCCGGGGAAGGAAGGTGCTTCGGCTAACCCTACCAGGAAACGCAGGGTGAAGAGCGCAACGATAATGCCAAAGCCGCTGAAGATATCGACGAACCCCTGCAACAGGGTAAACATCGACCAGATAAAGATGGACCAGAAATAGACACGTTTGGAGCCAAAGCGATCAAGCAACCAGCCACCCGGGATCTGACCTATAACATAGGCCCATGAAAATGCAGAGAAAACGTAACCCATGCCAACCGGATCAAGCCCGATATCTTTTGCCATTTCAGACCCGGCAATCGACAGCGTGGCGCGGTCACCATAGTTAAAGGACGTGACGATAAACAACATCACCACAATCCAGTAGCGAGCATTCGTGCGCTTCTCAGCGCTGCTGGCAGCCTGGCTTAATGTACTCATAGTTGCACTCCTGAATCCTGGCTTTCGCCGGTTCATTCTGTACAGCACCTGTAGGGTAATCAGAATGAGGTTAGTGTTTAGCAGTTTTGGTACGGCTTAACGCCGTTTTATAGTGAAGCACTGCCTTTTTAGTAACTGACGGGGAAAGTATATGAAGGAGTCACCCTTTCCCTCACCGTGCATGAACACAACATTGACGGCAAGGTAAGAGGTTGTTTGTGGCATAAGCCCAAACCACTGGAAGGTACTTCACGGAAATGAGGATTTTGAGTGGTAGGTCTCGCCGGGTGGCGGTAGCGCCTTACCCGGCCTAAAAAACCTGTTGGCCAGGAATGGTATTATTTTAACAGTGTCGCCCAGTGTTCAACCCACGGGTTTGATTCGCTTTCCGGCTCCGGATGTTCACCGGCGTCAATCAGCAGCATCTCACCCACGCGCTGAGCGCTTTGCTCCTGCAACAGAGCGTCGAACTGCTTGCCGCCGCCGCAGAAATTAGCGTAGGAGCTGTCGCCCAGGGCAATGATGCCGTAGTGAACGTCAGGCTGATAGCCAAGCTGGTCTTTGATCCCCTGGAAAAGCGGAACGATACTGTCCGGCAGATCGCCCTGGCCGGTGGTCGAGGTCACCACCAGGATGTATTTGTCCTGGTACTTTTTCCAGTCGTCCAGCTCCGGGTCTTCATACACCGTGGCCTTGTGGCCCTGGTTTGCGAGGATCGCTTCGGCTTCTTCTGCCACCAGCAGTGAGTTACCGTACATCGTGCCAACAAAAATGCCGACTTCAGCCATGTGTTGCTCCGTTAATTTTTGCTATTGCTGTTCATCCTGAACGCTGCCTGACACAAACTCAACCCTTTCATTTTCGGGGAGTTGCCCCATCCAGCCAAACTGTGACAAGGCCTGCATCCAGACATCGTCCAGCCCCGCATGGATTGTCAGCGGTTCACCGGTAAACGGGTGCGTAAGACTTAGTTCGCTTGCGTGCAGCATCAGACGATGGCAACCAAAGTGCTCGGCCGCGCTGCGGTTCTGGCGCAAATCACCGTGCTTGCTGTCGCCGATAATCGGATGGCGCAGATGCGCAAGATGGCGGCGCAGCTGGTGTTTGCGCCCGGTTTTGGGCAAAAGCTCAACCAGGCTGTATCGCGTGGTCGGAAACTTGCTGGTGGCTACCGGCATTTCCGTGGTCGCCATGCCGCGATAGTCTGTCACCGCGGGCTGCGGGCCTTTATCATCGCGGGCAAATTTATCGGCAATTTTATCCAGTTCTTCCACCAGCGGATAATCCAGCCGGGCGGCATCTGTCAGCCAGCCGCGCACGATAGCGTGGTAACGTTTCTGGATCTGATGCTGTTCAAACTGCTGTGACAGCAGGCGCCCTGCCTCGCTGGAAAGCCCCATCAGCAACACGCCGGATGTCGGCCTGTCCAGGCGATGCGCGGTAAACACATGCTGACCAATCTGGTCACGCACGGTCTGCATCACCACCACTTTTTCGTCGCGATCGAGCCAGCTACGGTGAACCAGCCAGCCTGAAGGTTTATTCACCGCCACCAGCCATTCATCCTGATACAGGATTTCAAGCGTCATTCATCATCACCCGCAAACAGCGCATCCAGACGTTCCAGCTCAATCAGGAGTATTTCACGCGCCGGGTGGGTGACGTCCAGCGCCATTTCATAATACGGCGACACGGCAAAAGCCTGAGGGAGCGGATGACCTCCGTCCAGTAACGCGTGCATACGTGGGACAAGTACCCATTGCAGCCACTCAACAGGCTCAAGCGTATCCAGGCAAAAAGGCTGTGTACTTGCGAATGCTTCCGGCTGCGGAGAGACCGCCTGCCAGAGCTGATGCTGACGTAATACTGCTTCAATGGCGTGCAGCTGGGCACGCACGTTGTCGTGACGCGTCATGAAAACCTCGACCGAAAAACACAATGGCGCGAAGCATAACACTGCCGAAGGGGGAAATAAAAAAAGGGAGCACTGTATAAACAGTGCTCCCGGTTCGTTTCGCAGCATTCCAGCTACAATTCGTGCTCCCTGCTCATCCTTGACAACTTTTCCTGAAGCCCGAAGGCCTGGTCATCCGTAAACCTTTGCATCCTGCTCACATCATCCTGACGTGAATGTTTCATCCTGAAACGTCCCGGTATTCCTGACCCACCGCCCATCCTGACCGGCTCTCATTCTCCTTCCTGGAGGTGTCCCTTACGCGTCCTGCGTGATCCTTTTGCTTCATCCTGAAGCCTTCCTGAAGCGCCATCCTGACGTGTCCTGTGTGAGAAACGCCATCATCCTGATGTTCGTTTCTCGTGTCGGCATCCTGTCGACAGAGATAGAATCCGCTATTCCGCTTCGTCTTACAACCCACTCTGTCAGCGCTGTAAGACTCATCTCAACACGCAAAATTAATTATCTTATTGAAAATAATAAATTTAATAGAAAAAGGTGGATGAGATTTAACTTAACGATGCGTCGATCTCTCACAAACCTTGTAAGAGATCTCTCACACGCGCTATAGCATGATGGATTACAGAAGAGGCTCAAGCCGGATAAGGAAATCCGCAAGTGAAGGGGCGAGAACGTCGCGATTGCGGGTGCCGAGTGTCTCTTTAATCACTTCACCAGACAGATTGCAGACGGAGATAACGTCCAGTTCACTGTCGAGCGTGGCAATAAAAAGTGTCGGAGAAAGTTTAAGACGCTTTTGCGTGACCAGATGGCCAATCAGGTTTTCCTGAACACGCTGGAGATCGTCTTCGCTCCAGGTTTGCAGCAATGTTAGCGATATGTCGGCAAAGCGCGCGGTCATATCCCCTGCAAATTGCGTGGTGTAAAACGCATGAACCGCTGGTTGTACCACAAGGTCCATTGCGCGTTCAACCGCATTTACATTTGGCTCCCCGCTGAACAGCTTCGGCTGCCAGATAACGCAATCGTCCAGAGTCGAGATGACGCATGGTGAAGGAACGCCATATAAGTCAGCGCTTTGCGGCCATGTTCCTTTCGCTTCTTGCCATGCATCGCAGTAGCAAGTTGTAAATGTGGTCAGGGCATTTGCAGTTTCGATATCCACCGATTTCTCTCTTCTCGTAAGACAGGATAAACTCAGCCCTTAAGTGTACCTGCAAAGTGGCAATGAAACATGTCTTACGAAAATCATCAGGCGTTAACGGGCTTAACGCTGGGGAAATCGACCGATTACCGCGACACCTACGATGCAACCCTGTTGCAGGGGGTGCCGCGCAGTTTGAACCGTGATCCTCTCGGACTGCACGCCGATGCACTGCCATTTGTGGGTGGTGATATCTGGACACTGTACGAACTCTCCTGGCTGAATGCGCGCGGTCTGCCACAGGTGGCGGTAGGCCATGTAGAGCTGGATTACGCCAGCCTTAATCTGGTGGAGTCAAAAAGCTTCAAGCTGTACCTCAACAGCTTTAACCAGACCCGATTTGACAGCTGGGACGATGTTCTGCACACCCTGGAGCGCGATTTAGGCGCCTGCGCGAAAGGCGACGTTACGGTATCGTTGTATCGTCTGCATGAGCTGGAAGGCCAGCCCATTGCCCATTTCAATGGAACCTGTATCGACGAACAGGATATTGACATTGATAACTACGAGTTCAGCACCGACTACCTGGAAAACGCGGCCGGTGGCAAAGTGGTGGAAGAGACGCTGGTCAGCCATCTGCTGAAATCCAACTGCCTGATCACCCATCAGCCAGACTGGGGTTCAGTGCAGATCCAGTATCGCGGGCCGAAGATCGACCGGGAAAAGCTGCTGCGCTACCTGGTGTCTTTCCGCCATCACAACGAATTCCACGAACAGTGCGTAGAACGCATCTTCAATGACCTTCAGCGTTTCTGTCAGCCCGAGAAGCTGAGCGTTTATGCGCGCTATACCCGCCGTGGTGGCCTGGACATTAACCCGTGGCGCACCAATACCGATTTTGTGCCTGCTACCGGTCGTCTGGTGCGTCAGTAATATAAATATTTTCACAATATGCGGGCGGTATTCCGCCCAAACTGTTGTGAAACCTCATAAGCCAGGGCTATTGTAATCAACAGGGAAAGACGATAATCGTCCCGTAAGGAGCTCACTTGATTACACATATTAGCCCGCTTGGCTCAATGGATATGTTGTCGCAGCTGGAAGTGGACATGCTTAAACGCACGGCCAGTAGCGACCTTTATCAACTGTTTCGTAATTGTTCTCTTGCCGTACTGAACTCCGGAAGCCTGACAGACAACAGTAAAGAACTGCTGTCCCGTTTCGAAAGCTTTGATATCAACGTGCTGCGTCGTGAGCGCGGTGTAAAACTTGAAGTCATTAATCCGCCGGAAGAGGCCTTTGTTGACGGGCGAATTATTCGCTCACTCCAGGCCAACCTGTTCGCGGTGTTGCGCGATATCCTGTTTGTTAACGGGCAAATCCACAACGCGGGCCGTTTCCAGCACCTTGACCTGGAAAGCTCTGTTCACATCACTAACCTGGTCTTCTCTATCCTGCGTAACGCCCGTGCCCTGCACGTGGGTGAAGCGCCGAATATGGTCGTTTGCTGGGGTGGTCACTCGATTAACGAAACCGAATACCTCTACGCCCGCCGTGTAGGGACCCAGCTCGGCCTGCGTGAACTGAACATCTGTACCGGTTGCGGCCCGGGCGCCATGGAAGCACCAATGAAAGGGGCGGCGGTCGGCCACGCCCAACAACGCTATAAAGAGGGGCGCTTTATCGGGATGACCGAGCCGTCCATCATTGCGGCCGAGCCACCTAACCCGCTGGTCAATGAACTGATTATCATGCCGGATATCGAAAAACGCCTTGAGGCGTTTGTCCGTATCGCCCACGGGATAATCATCTTCCCAGGCGGTGTGGGTACGGCGGAAGAGCTGCTTTATCTGCTGGGTATTCTGATGAACCCGGCCAACAAAGATCAGGTACTGCCGTTGATCCTGACCGGACCAAAAGAGAGCGCTGATTACTTCCGCGTTCTGGACGAATTCATTGTGCATACGCTGGGCGAATCTGCCCGCCGTCACTATCGCATTATCATTGATGATGCGGCAGAAGTGGCGCGTCAGATGAAGAAAGCCATGCCGCTGGTCAAAGAGAACCGCCGCGATACCGGTGATGCTTACAGCTTCAACTGGTCAATCCGTATTGCGCCGGATCTGCAAATCCCGTTTGAGCCTTCTCACGAGAATATGGCCAACCTGAAACTGTACCCGGATCAGCCGGTTGAAGTTCTGGCGGCCGATTTACGACGCGCCTTCTCCGGTATCGTTGCAGGTAACGTGAAAGAGGTCGGCATCCGCGCTATCGAAGAGTTTGGCCCGTATAAAATTCATGGTGACCGCGAGATGATGCGCCGCATGGATGACATGCTACAGGGCTTTGTTGCTCAGCATCGTATGAAGCTGCCGGGTTCTGCCTATATTCCTTGCTACGAGATTTGCACCTAACTCCCCGCAAGTGACCCCCATCAAGCCGGATAGTGCTGAAGCGCTATCCGGCTTTTTTATTACCGTTACAACTCATACTTATCTCTTATGTGATTTACATAATTTAATCAGACGCAAACGATTACCTCGATTTACAGACCGTAAATTATCAGCCTTAATCCAAATTAATCGTCAGAAAACACTAAAAAGCCTCTTCTTTACAGCGTAAGACTCCTATCTCACTGGTCAGTCTTTCAGGCCACATGTTGTTAATGGTAGCCTTCGCGCCCGTAAATTCTCTTTGATGATTTTTTAACAGATAAATGGTCTAAAGATACCCATATCAAAAGTGGATTATTGCATTTGGGATCAGGATCACTGATAGATTCATAACTAGAATGTATCTTTCCGCCCGCCAATAGTTACGGGCAAAAATTATTAAAAAACCGTCACTGAACGAATTTCATATTACCGTCAGGCACTTTTTCATCGGATTTGACTAGAAACCTGACAATTTGCTTCCTCCAGGAGATACAGATGGAAACCACTCAAACCAGCACCGTTGCTTCGATTGAATCCCGAAGTGGTTGGCGCAAAACGGATACCATGTGGATGCTTGGCCTTTACGGCACAGCAATCGGCGCTGGTGTACTGTTCCTTCCTATCAACGCAGGTGTCGGCGGTCTGATCCCGCTGATCATCATGGCCATCATCGCTTTCCCGATGACCTTCTTTGCACACCGCGGTCTGACCCGTTTTGTGCTGTCCGGTAAAAACCCGGGCGAAGACATCACTGAAGTGGTTGAAGAGCACTTCGGCGTTGGCGCAGGTAAACTGATTACCCTGCTCTACTTCTTCGCGATTTACCCAATTCTGCTGGTGTATAGCGTGGCAATCACCAACACCGTTGAAAGCTTCATGACGCACCAGTTGCACCTGACGCCACCACCGCGCGCCATTCTGTCGCTGATCCTGATCGTCGGCATGATGACCATCGTGCGTTTCGGTGAGCAGATGATTGTTAAAGCGATGAGCATTCTGGTGTTCCCGTTTGTGATTGCACTGATGGTGCTGGCCTGCTACCTGATCCCACAGTGGAACGGTGCAGCGCTGGAAACCCTGTCCCTGAGCAACGCATCTGCAACCGGCAACGGCCTGCTGTTAACCCTGTGGCTGGCAATCCCTGTGATGGTGTTCTCGTTCAACCACTCACCAATCATCTCTTCCTTCGCGGTAGCGAAGCGTGAAGAGTACGGCAATGGTGCAGAGAAAAAATGCTCCAGCATCCTGGCTCGCGCTCACGTGATGATGGTTCTGACCGTGATGTTCTTTGTCTTCAGCTGCGTGCTGAGTCTCTCCCCGATGGATCTGGCGGCGGCAAAAGAGCAGAACATCTCTATCCTGTCTTACCTGGCAAACCACTTTAACGCACCGGTTATCGCCTGGATGGCGCCAATCATCGCGATTATTGCAATCACCAAATCCTTCCTGGGCCACTACCTGGGCGCACGTGAAGGCTTCAACGGTATGGTGATTAAATCTCTGCGCGGTAAAGGTAAGAGCATTGAAATCAACAAGCTGAACAAAATGACCGCTCTGTTCATGCTGGTTACCACCTGGGCGGTAGCAACCCTGAACCCAAGCATTCTGGGCATGATTGAAACCCTGGGCGGCCCGGTTATCGCGATGATTCTGTTCCTGATGCCGATGTACGCGATTCAGAAAGTGCCTGCGATGCGTAAATACAGCGGCCATATCAGCAACGTGTTCGTTGTGATTATGGGTCTGATTGCCATCTCCGCCATCTTCTACTCACTGTTCAGCTAATACCTCGTGTGCCGCCTTCGGGCGGCACACTCCTCCCTCCTGACTGATAGCAATGGACGCATCATGATTAGCGTATTCGATATCTTCAAAATCGGTATTGGTCCTTCCAGCTCTCACACCGTCGGACCAATGAAAGCCGGTAAACAATTCACGGATGACTTGATTGCACGCGGCATTTTGCACGACATCACCCGCGTGGTTGTCGATGTATACGGCTCGCTTTCCCTGACGGGTAAAGGCCACCATACCGATATCGCCATTATCATGGGCCTGGCGGGAAACCTGCCGGACACCGTTGATATTGACGCAATCCCTGGTTTCATCCAGGACGTAAATACCCACGGTCGTTTGCTGCTGGCAAACGGCGAGCACGAAGTGGAATTTCCGGTTGATCGGTGCATGAACTTCCATGCCGACAACCTCTCCCTGCACGAAAACGGGATGCGTATTACCGCACTGGCCGGCGATACCGCCGTCTACAGCCAGACCTATTACTCCATCGGCGGCGGTTTTATCGTCGACGAAGACCATTTTGGTCAGACCAACAATTCTGCTGTTGAAGTACCGTATCCGTACAAAAACGCGGCGGATTTACAGCGTCACTGCCAGGAGACGGGTTTGTCGCTCTCTGGCCTGATGATGAAAAACGAACTGGCGCTGCACAGCAAAGAAGAGCTGGAGCAACACTTCGCGAACGTCTGGGAAGTGATGCGCGGCGGTATCGAACGCGGGATCACCACCGAAGGCGTTCTGCCAGGCAAACTGCGCGTACCGCGCCGTGCGGCAGCGCTGCGCCGGATGCTGGTCAGCACCGACAAAACCACCACTGACCCAATGGCGGTTGTTGACTGGATTAACATGTTCGCGCTGGCGGTAAACGAAGAGAACGCCGCAGGTGGCCGCGTGGTTACCGCACCGACGAACGGTGCGTGCGGTATTGTTCCGGCCGTGCTTGCCTACTACGACAAGTTCATCCGCGAAGTGAACGCCAACTCTCTGGCGCGCTACATGCTGGTTGCCAGTGCCATCGGCTCGCTCTACAAGATGAACGCCTCCATTTCCGGTGCGGAAGTGGGCTGTCAGGGTGAAGTCGGTGTAGCCTGCTCAATGGCTGCTGCGGGCCTGGCTGAACTGCTGGGCGCGAGCCCGACTCAGGTATGTATCGCCGCCGAAATCGGCATGGAGCACAACCTGGGGCTGACCTGTGACCCTGTCGCCGGGCAAGTTCAGGTACCGTGCATCGAGCGTAACGCGATTGCGTCCGTTAAGGCCGTCAATGCGGCACGAATGGCGCTGCGTCGCACCAGCGAGCCGCGCGTGTGTCTCGATAAGGTTATCGAAACCATGTACGAAACAGGTAAAGATATGAACGCCAAATACCGTGAAACCTCTCGCGGTGGTCTGGCAATGAAGATCGTGACCTGCGATTAAGCCGCTTAAGAAGCCTCGTTTTGCGAGGCTTCTTCCTGTTTTTCCCCGCACTATTCGTTTCATCCTGCCGACAGTGTTACCCTTTACCCAGTAGATCTAAGGGAGATTATCTGTGGCTGTTCACTTGCTTATCGTCGACGCACTTAACCTGATTCGCCGTATCCATGCGGTGCAGGGCACCCCCTGTAAAGACACCTGTCTGCACGCGCTGGAGCTGCTTATCCGCCACAGTGAGCCAACCCATGTGGTTGCAGTGTTTGACGACGAAGCCCGAAATACCGGCTGGCGCCACCAGCGGTTGCCGGACTACAAAGCCGGGCGCGCGCCGATGCCGGACGATCTGCACGCCGAAATGCCCGTAATCCGCGCCGCCTTTGAACAGCGTGGCGTGCCTTGCTGGGGCGCAGAAGGCAGTGAAGCCGACGACCTGGCGGCAACGCTTGCGGTAAAAGTCGCAAGCGCAGGACATCAGGCGACAATTGTCTCAACCGACAAAGGCTACTGTCAGCTGCTCTCCCCCACGATCCGCATTCGTGACTACTTTCAAAAGCGCTGGCTTGATGCGCCGTTTATCGCCAGTGAGTTTGGCGTCTCGCCTGAACAACTACCTGATTACTGGGGTCTTGCCGGGATCAGCAGCTCGAAGGTACCCGGCGTTGCCGGTATCGGACCAAAGAGTGCCGCGCAGCTCCTGAATGATTTTCAGGATCTGGAGGGGATTTACGCCCGGCTGGAAGACGTGCCTGAAAAATGGCGTAAGAAGCTGGAAGCGCATAAAGAGATGGCATTTATATGCCGGGATGTGGCGACATTACAGACGGATTTACAGCTGGACGGGAATTTGCAGCAGTTAAGGCTGGTCTTGTAGGCCCGGTAAGCGTAGCGCCACCGGGCAAAACAACGCTGGCGCTATCGCTCGTCGCGACGCCCGCCCACAGCCGCCCACCAGCGACGAATGTGCACCGTCACCTCTTCGCGGTCGTGATACAGCTGACGCGCCTGAATGACCACGTTAATACCGTGCTCATCCAACTGCTCCTGAATGTACGCCAGGTTCTGAGAAACTTCCTCATAGCGCTTTTTCATCGGCAATTTGAGGTTAAAAATCGTTTCGCGGCACCAGCCGTTCACCAGCCAGGATGCCATCAGCGCAGCGACTTTCGCGGGCTTCTCCACCATATCGCACACCATCCAGGAGATGTTGTTACGAGTTGGGCGATAGCGGAAACCGTCTTCGCGAAGCCAGGTCACCTGCCCGGTATCCATCAGGCTTTGCGCCATCGGGCCGTTATCAACAGAAGCGACCCACATGTTGCGTTTCACCAGCTGATAGGTCCAGCCCCCCGGACACGCGCCGAGATCGACGGCGTGCATCCCGTTTGCCAGACGCTCGTCCCACTCATCCGCCGGAATAAAGACGTGAAACGCCTCTTCCAGTTTCAGCGTCGAACGGCTTGGGGCGTCGGACGGGAACTTCAGGCGCGGGATGCCCATAAAGAACGGCGAGTTGTTAGTGGTGTAGGAATAGCCCGTATAGCAACAGCCCGGCGCAATAAAGAAGATATGCACCACCGGGCGTTTCGGCGTCTCGTAGTTCGTCAGGATCCCGGCCTCGCGAAGTGCAGCGCGCAGCGGAACGGTGAACTTGCGGCAGAACTTCATCAGCTCTTTGCTTTCGTTAGTGTCAGCCACCTCAACGCGCAGGTCGCCGCCCTTCTCCACGACGCCCTGCAACATCCCCACAACCGGTGTAATGCGGTCTTCAGGCGGAAGATCTTTAAGCAGCTCACCCGCGACAAACATCTGACGCGCAAAGATAAGCGAACTGAACGGCAGCTCACGTGCCAGCTTGTCGGCATCTTCAGGCTGATAGCATTCAAACACTACGTAGCCCGCGTTTTCTTTGACGCGAGCAAAACCGAACACTTCGCGGCGTGCAGCCTTATCAGTAATTTCCGCGGCGCACTCTTTCTCAAACCCCGGGCGACAATATAAAACAACCTTATTCATGAACAACGCCCTTGCGTTTCAGACGGATAGCTCCGATAAACATTAATACCCAACCGGCCAGGAAGCATACGCCGCCGACAGGTGTAACAAACGCCCACAGGCGCAAATGCGAGAGCGCCAGGCAATACAGGCTGCCACTGAACAGCACCGTGCCCAGCGCCAGAAAGACGCTGCTCCAGTAAAACCAGATACTAATCCGACGCTGCATCGCCACGGCCAGTCCGAAGATAGCCAGCGTGTGGAACGCCTGATATTCGAGGCCGGTCTGGATCCAGCCCATTTCTACAACCCCTAAGGATTTACTTAACACATGCGCACCAAAGGCGCCCAGTGCGACAAAAATAAAGCCACTCACCGCGGCAAAAATCAGCATGAATCGGCTGGTCATGTTTCGGTCCTAAAGTTATGCGTGCCCTGCACACAAAAAGTTATTGTTCATATCTGAAGCGGAATTTTTCTTGCTCGCTCGCCGCTTTCGCCAGGATCCACTGCCGGAAGGCGGCTATTTTACCCAGTTCTGCCTGGCTGTCATGGCAAACCAGATAAAACGCATTCTTGCTGACCAGAACATCATTAAAAGGGCAGACCAGACGGCCTGCCTCAATTTCGGACTGAGACATGACGTTGTTTGCCAACGCCACACCCTGCCCGTGAATCGCAGCCTGTAACACCATCGCACTGTGGCTAAAAATGGGGCCTTGCTGCACGTTTATATGATTAAGACCTAACTGGCGGGTATAAGTTTGCCAGTCCCGACGAGAAGCATCGTGTAAAAGGGTGTGTTGCGCCAAATCTGATGGCGTTTTCAATGCTTTATCGCCGGTAAGTAAAATCGGAGAACAGACCGGAAGCAGATATTCTGCGTATAATTTCTCGACGCGTAAACCCGGCCAGTTGCCACGGCCATAAAAAATCGCCACATCGACATCATCCGCCAGTTTATCCTCCTGACGGTCAACAGCCTGGATTCGGACATCAATTCCCGGATAAGCTGAGTTAAAGCTTGAGAGTCTGGGCACCAGCCATTGAATCGCAAAACTGGGCAATAAACTTACGGTTAGCGCGCCTTTTGCGCTGCGTGCCTGTAGCTTGCGCGTGGCTTCGGTGAGCTGGGAGAAAATCTCTTTAATATCCTGAAAATAGCTCTGCCCCTCTTCCGTCAGAAGCAACGAACGGTTGCGACGACGAAACAGCTTAAGCCCCAGGAAATCCTCCAGAGACTTGATTTGGTGACTTACTGCGGCCTGTGTCACAAAAAGCTCATCTGCTGCGCGGGTGAAACTCAGGTGACGTGCTGCTGCATCAAAAACACGTAATGCATTTAGGGGTGGCAATCGCTTCGACATGGTTATCTGGCTTAGATGTTAACGAGATTTAACATATAGGAAACAACGTTTAACCTATTAGTTTTTTTTATCTGAGACATTATAATTTGTCCGTTGAGGAACTACCAGCAAATACCTATAGTGGCGGCACTTCCTGAGCCGGAACGAAAAGCTTTTTTTGGAATGCGTGTTCTAAAAGGTTTTTGGCTTACGGTTGTGATGTTGTGTTGTTGTGTTTGCAATTGGTCTGCGATTCAGACCACGGTAGCAACGCTACCAATTTTTCACTTCCTGTACATTTACCCTGTCTGTCCATAGTGATTAATGTAGCACCGCCGATTTGCGGTGCTTTTTTTTGTCCATTTTTTACCTCCCTGCTTTCTCAACCCTGCCTTTCCTCTAACGACCTTGCCCTGCCGCCAAATTTGCGCGACGATCTAAGGACAGAAATGAGGAATTCCATGAACGCTTTCAGTCCCGCACATTTTCGCGAACAGTTTCCGGCGCTGGCCGATGCCGGTGTCTATCTTGATAGTGCTGCCACCGCGCTCAAACCGCTGGCGGTTATCGAAGCAACAGAGCAGTTCTATAGCCTGAGTGCCGGTAATGTTCACCGCAGCCAGTTTGCCGAAGCACAACGCTTAACCGCTCGCTATGAAGCCGCCCGCGATCAGGTGGCGCGCCTGCTGAATGCCGAAAGCGGTAAAAATATCGTCTGGACGCGCGGAACCACTGAAGCCATCAACATGGTTGCGCAGTGTTATGCCAGGCCGCTCCTGCAACCCGGCGACGAGATTATCGTCAGTGAAGCCGAACACCACGCCAACCTGGTTCCCTGGTTAATGGTTGCCGGGCAAACCGGGGCACAGATCATCAAACTGCAGCTGGGGGCCGATAACCTGCCCGATGTGGCACGTTTACCTGAGCTTATCACCCCCCGCAGCCGGATCCTGGCACTGGGACAGATGTCTAATGTCACCGGTGGCTGCCCGGATTTAGCGCGGGCCATTACCACCGCCCATGCCAGCGGCATGGTGGTAATGGTTGATGGCGCGCAGGGTGTTGTGCACTTTCCGGCAGACGTGCAAAAACTCGATATCGACTTCTACGCGTTCTCAGGACATAAACTCTATGGGCCGACCGGCATTGGTGCCCTGTATGGCAAACCTGAACTGCTGGCGCAGATGACGCCGTGGCTTGGCGGCGGCAAGATGATTACCGAAGTCACGTTCGATGGTTTTAAAACTCAGGATATCCCTTACCGTCTGGAAGCCGGCACTCCCAATGTGGCTGGGGTCATTGGGCTAAGCGCAGCGCTGGAGTGGCTTGGCGAAACGGACATCGTCCAGGCTGAAAGCTGGAGCCGTGGGCTGGCGACCCTTGCGGAAGAAGAACTCAAAAAGCGCCCGGGATTCCGGTCGTTTCGCGTTCAGGACTCAAGCCTGTTAGCTTTTGATTTTGAAGGTGTTCATCACAGCGATATGGTGACACTGCTTGCCGAATATGGCATTGCCTTACGCGCCGGACAGCATTGCGCACAACCGTTACTGGCCGCTCTGGGCGTCAGTGGTACGCTGCGTGCCTCTTTTGCTCCGTACAATACAAAAAGCGATGTCGACGCGCTGGTTGCAGCCGTCGATCGCGCCCTTGAATTACTGGTGGATTAATGACTAGCCCAGCTTTAGCCGGACACCCGTTTGGCACCGTCATCACAGAAGAGACGCTGAAACAAACCTTCGCCCCGCACACCCAGTGGGAAGATAAATACCGTCAGCTGATTATGCTGGGCAAGCAGTTACCTGCGCTTTCTGACGCGCTTCGGGCACAGGCAAAAGAGATTGCCGGGTGTGAAAATCGGGTCTGGCTGGGGTTTAGCGTCTCAGGCGAAACGCTGCATTTCTTTGGTGACAGCGAAGGCCGCATTGTTCGTGGCCTGCTGGCGGTACTGCTGACCGCCATTGAAGGCAAAAGCGCCGCGCAGCTGCTGGCGCACTCGCCCTTAACGCTGTTTGATGAACTGGGCCTGCGTGCGCAGCTTAGCGCCTCGCGCAGTCAGGGGCTGACCGCGCTTAACGAAGCGGTGCTGGACGCGGCGCGACAGGTTCAGGCCTGACGTTCCGCCTTCGCCATCATTTTCTTCAGCGCGTGTGACACCGCAATAAAGCCGAAGGACGCGGTCACCATGGTGGCCGCACCAAAGCCGGAGGCACAATCCATCCGTTTTGGCCCTTCCGCCGTGCTTTTCATGGCACAAACAGACCCGTCAGCCTGCGGGTAAACCAGCGCTTCTGTCGAAAACACACAGTCCACGCCCAGCTTACCTTTGCTGTTTTTCACCACGTTAAAGTCGCTTTTTAATCTTTCGCGCAGTTTGGCTGCCAGGGGATCCTGAATCGTTTTCGCCAGATCGGCCACCTGGATCTGCGTCGGGTCGATTTGCCCACCCGCGCCACCGGTGGTCACCAGCGGAACCTTGTAGCGACGGCAGTAAGCAATCAACGCCGCCTTTGGACGTACGCTGTCGATGGCATCAATCACGTAGCTATAGTCTTTGTTCATGTACCCGGCAACGTTATCTGCCGTCACGAAATCATCAATCACCGTGACCTGACACTCAGGGTTGATCAGGCGAATGCGCTCGGCCATCACCTCAGATTTGGCAAGACCGACGTTATCCCGCAGCGCGTGGATTTGTCTGTTGGTGTTGGTGACGCAGACATCATCCATATCAATCAATGTGATGGCACCAATACCGGTTCTGGCCAGCGCTTCTGCCGCCCAGGAGCCGACACCACCGATCCCCACCACGCACACGTGCGCCTCTGCAAACAGTTGCAGGGCTTTTTCGCCATATAAACGTGCCGTACCGCCAAAACGCTGGCGCCAGGCATCGCTGATTACCACAGACATAACACCTCAGATGTAAAAAGGGTGAGGTTATCCCTCACCCTGAACAGTAATCCGTATTCCGATCAGAATACCATAATCAGCCGCTGAATACGTTGCCGCCCGGTGCTGCCGCTTTCAGCACCCAGACGCGTCCGTAGTGGTTATACCAGCCAGCACGGTGACCAGCATCCGGGCCAATCCCCTGATAAATATCAAAATGCTGGCCCTTGATCGCGCCACCGACATCCAGGGCAACCATCAGGCGTAATTCATACTGGCCGCTGAATTTCCCGTTGTTATCCAGCAGAGGCACTTCAGCCAGCAGCGTGGTACCCGCCGGAATAATAGAACGATCCGATGCCACGGAAGCGCGGCCAATCAACGGTACGGCACTTGCCCCTTTCACCGGCGCATAGTTTTGCGGTTTGAAGAAGACGAAGGATGGATTTTGCTCCAGCAGCTCGCGCACTTCGGCTTCACTGTGTTTTTCGCCCCACTCGCGGATCGCCTGCATCGACATATCTTCTTTCTTCACTTCACCACGGTCGATCAGCACTTTGCCGATACTGCGGTAGGCATGTCCGTTTTTGCCGGAGTAGCTGAAGAAGTTAAGCGGAGAGCCATCTCCAAAATCGATATAACCGCTGCCCTGCACGTCCATGATGAAGTTGTCCATCAGGGAGTTACTGTAGGCCAGCACATAGCTGTCACTTAAGCCACCCGAGTAGATCTCTGCGCGGGACGGTAAACGCCCGCGTTTTGGCGGCATCCGGTAGATTGGGTACTGGAATTCACCCTGACGAGTGTGTCGCGCCTGGATGACTGGCGTGTAGTAGCCGGTAAACTGGACGTTGCCGTAGTTGTCTGCACCTTCCATCTGCCAGGCATCAATACCAAACTGGCGCATATTGCGCGTATCGCCGCCCGAGCGCAGCCAGTCCTGTACTGCACTGTAAACGTTATTCTGTGAGCCATACAGGCGCGGCGACGCACTGCGGATCTGATAGACCTGCTCGGAGAAATCCCCGGCGTTAATCGGTGCGCCTACGGCATCGGGTTGGTTAACTAAAGAGAAAGGCTGGGACAATTTCCCGTCTTTATACTGTTGACCGCGATCGGTCGGTTTAGAGGAGCACGCAGCAAGAATGGCTACCATCGCCCCTGTCATCAGATACTTCGCCCAACGTCCTTTCATTATGTCTCGTCTTTAAGTTGCTCGTTTCCGCGTGATGAAGATAACAAACCGCCCGTTCTAAAGAAATGCAATCGCACACCCTTTGGCAAATTTTGCGCAAAAAACAATCCACAGGATGCGATGTCGTTCAATTTACATACAAATTTCATCAATTATGTAAAAAGGGGTTGCATCACAAAGCTATCCGCGTATAGTGCGCATCCACGGACGCGGGGTGGAGCAGCTTGGTAGCTCGTCGGGCTCATAACCCGAAGGTCGTCGGTTCAAATCCGGCCCCCGCAACCAATTAAAATTTGATGAAGTATCTTCTACGATAGAAGAGATTTTTGTTAAGTAGTTCGAATCACAGCAAGGCGGCGACGCAGTGAATCCTTAGGAGCTTACTCCAGTAAGTGACTGAGGTGAACGAGGAAAGCCAACGCAGATGTGATTTGAAATACGAAGCAAAAAGACGGACGCGGGGTGGAGCAGCCTGGTAGCTCGTCGGGCTCATAACCCGAAGGTCGTCGGTTCAAATCCGGCCCCCGCAACCAATCAAATTTGAAGAAGTAAGTTCTGCAAAAGCAGAAGACGGACGCGGGGTGGAGCAGCCTGGTAGCTCGTCGGGCTCATAACCCGAAGGTCGTCGGTTCAAATCCGGCCCCCGCAACCAACACTTCTAAAACAATAAACACCCTTCCGGGTGTTTTTTTGTATCTGCGAAAAGTGAATTTGCCGGGTAGCACCCCGGCATCAGTCACTACCCTCTTCTGGCGAGCGTTGCGCCGTCAGAGAAATAGGCTTTAATTCCCGACAATATCGATTCCGCCACTTCCTGCTGGAACTTCGCCGTTTTGAGCTTACGCTCCTCTTCAACGTTACTGATAAACGCCGTTTCGACCAGAATAGACGGTATTTCCGGTGCCTTCAGCACCGCAAAGCCGGCCTGCTCCACGCTGTTTTTATGGAGTTTGTTGACGTTACCAAGCTTGCCGAGTACCGCTTTACCAAATTTCAGGCTGTCAGTAATCGTCAGGGATTGCACCATGTCGAACATGGTGTGGTCGACATAGCGATCGCCGCTTTTGCTCACACCACCAATCAGGTCAGAGGCGTTCTGCGTGTCGGCCAGGTATCGCGCAGCGGTACTGGTTGCCCCTTTGGTCGACAGCGCAAACACTGAAGAACCACTGGGCTGACGGCTGGTAAAGGCATCGGCGTGGATAGACACGAACAGATCTGCGCGCTGCTTTTGCGCTTTTGCCACACGAACTTTCAGCGGAATAAAGATATCTTCATTACGCGTCATGTAAGCGCGCATGTTGCCCTCTTTGTCGATCAGGGCCTTCAGACGACGCGCAATTTGCAGCACCACATCTTTTTCACGGGTGCGATACTTCCCGACAGCACCGGAGTCCTCTCCACCGTGCCCCGGATCAAGCATGATCACAATAGGACGATCGCGTCCGGCTTTACCTGGCTGCGGCCCGCTTTGCGCAGGCGGAACCTGACGCTGGAGATCGCCTTTGTTGTAATCTTCCAGCAGTGCCAGCAGCGGATCCTGGATATCCGTGGCATTTGACGGATAGAGATCCATCACCAGGCGCTCTTTAAATGTCGCAACCGGCGCCAGAGCAAAGAGCTGCGGTTTAACGTTCTGCTTAAGCTCAAACACCATACGCACGGTCTGCGGATCAAACTGCCCTACTCGCGCAGATTTGATAAAGGGATCGTCACCGCGGATCTGCGCGCTCATCCCTTTCAGAACGGAGTTCAGGTTAACGCCTTCGAGATCCACCACGACACGTTCAGGGTTACTTAACGCAAACTGCTTATACTTCAGCACCTGATTAGATTCGACAGTCACACGTGTATAGGTTGACGACGGCCAGACACGCACCGCCACCACCTGACTGACAGCAGCAAACGCGACCTGACTGACGCTAAGCAACCACATCGCTCCGGCCCCTTGTAGCAAGCGGCGGCGGCTTATTGTTGATTTGGATCCCGACATGCTTCTCCCGAGCAAGAAATCAAATTAATACACAAAACGCCCAAATTGACCGAAAACTTTAACGAATGACGCATAAACTGTCATCTATAAAAGGGTAAACAATCATACGTTAACGCACGCATTACTTATAAATTTCTATGCTTCGCGGAAAATTTAGGCTTGCACGCGCGGTCACAATCGAATAAAAATACAGAAATTACGAATAAACATTCATTAAGGGTTGTGTCATGGTGAAGGAACGTAGAACCGAACTGGTCCAGGGATTCCGCCATTCTGTTCCCTATATCAATGCCCATCGGGGAAAAACGTTTGTCATCATGCTGGGCGGTGAAGCCATCGAGCATGAAAACTTTTCCAGTATTGTCAATGACATTGGCTTACTGCACAGCCTCGGCATTCGTCTTGTCGTGGTCTATGGCGCGCGTCCGCAAATCGACGCCAATCTGGCCGCGCATCATCATGAGCCGATTTACCATAAACACACCCGCGTAACGGATGCGAAAACCCTCGAGCTGGTCAAACAGGCCGCCGGGCTGTTGCAGCTGGATATCACTGCGCGTTTATCCATGAGCCTGAACAACACGCCGTTGCAGGGCGCACATATTAACGTTGTCAGCGGCAATTTTATCATCGCTCAGCCGCTCGGCGTGGATGATGGTGTGGATTATTGCCACAGCGGTCGTATTCGTCGTATTGATGAAGAGGCCATTCACCGTCAGCTGGACAGCGGCGCTATCGTGCTGATGGGGCCCGTGGCGGTTTCCGTGACCGGTGAAAGTTTTAACCTCACGTCAGAAGAAATTGCCACCCAGCTGGCTATCAAGCTGAAAGCGGAAAAAATGATTGGCTTTTGCTCCTCACAGGGCGTCGTTAACGATGAAGGCGTGATTGTGCCGGAATTATTCCCGAACGAAGCGCAGGCCCGGGTCGAAGAGCTGGAAGCGAAAGGTGATTACCATTCCGGTACGGTGCGTTTTCTGCGTGGGGCGGTAAAAGCCTGCCGCAGCGGTGTGCGTCGTAGCCATCTCATCAGCTACCAGGAAGATGGTGCCCTGTTGCAGGAGCTGTTCTCCCGTGACGGTATCGGTACGCAGATTGTTATGGAGAGCGCCGAGCAGATCCGTCGCGCCACTATCAACGATATTGGCGGCATTCTTGAGCTAATCCGCCCGCTGGAACAGCAAGGTATTCTGGTGCGTCGCTCTCGCGAACAGCTGGAAATGGAGATCGACAAATTTACCATTATTCAGCGCGACAACCTGACCATCGCCTGCGCCGCGCTCTATCCCTTCCCGGAAGAGAAGATCGGTGAAATGGCCTGTGTTGCCGTGCACCCTGACTACCGCAGCTCATCACGCGGCGAAATGCTGCTGGAGCGCATTGCGGTGCAGGCACGCCAGATTGGCCTGAGTAAATTGTTTGTCCTCACCACCCGCAGCATCCACTGGTTCCAGGAGCGTGGTTTTACGCCTGTGGATATCGATTCCCTGCCGGAAAGTAAGAAAGAGATGTACAACTATCAGCGCCGTTCTAAAGTGCTGATGGCCGACCTGGGATAGCCCATACAGCCCTCACCTGACGTGAGGGCCAGCCTTCAGCTTGCCTCAAATATCGCGCTTAACCCGCTACGACGCTCCGTACGGGTGACAATGGCCTGCACCAGTACACGCTCATCGGTATACAGCGACAGGCGCTTACGTGCACGGGTGATCGCGGTATAAATCAGTTCACGGGTCACCACCGGCGAAAGCTGCGAAGGCAGGATCAGCGCTGCGTGGTTGAACTCAGAGCCTTGCGATTTATGCACCGTCATCGCCCAGGCCGTTTCATGTTCGGGTAAACGGCTTGGCTGCACCGACTTCACGCTGCCATCAGGCATCAGGAACCACACACGCAACCCCTGACCACGGTCAAGCGCAATACCAATGTCGCCGTTAAACAGCCCCAGCGCACTATCGTTACGGGAGATCATCACCGGACGCCCTTCATACCAGCGCGAATGCGGGAGTCGGGTAATTTTGCGCTTCTGCGCCAGTACCTGCTCCAGCCTCTCGTTCAGACCTGACACGCCAAACGGCCCTTCCCTCAGGGCACACAGAAGCTGATACTCACCAAAGGCGGCGATGACCCGCTCTGGAGGATGTTGCTGCTGCACGCTGGCAAGGAAGAGCTGATACCCCAGCAAGGCCTCATCAAGCATGGCCTGATACTCTTCGCCATTTTGCAGCGATTTCTTTTCAATATCGTCAAACTCGCCGCTAAAGACCGCACGTGTTGCGTTGCGATCGCCACGGTTTACCGCCGCCGCTAGCTGGCCAATGCCCGAATGGCTGCCAAAACGGTAGCTTTTTTGCAGCAGGCAAAGGCTGTCGCGTAATGCGCCTGCGAGCGAGTTGTCGTTGCCTTCCAGCGCGCATCCGGTCAGACGCACCAGCTCCTGCGCACGTGCCGCTGTGTAGCCTAGGCTTGCGTAGGTGCAAATATCCCCCAGCACCGCGCCCGCCTCTACAGAGGCAAGCTGGTCACGATCGCCCAGGAAAATAACGCGCGCATGGGCAGGCAATGCCTCGATCAGGCGCGACATCATCGTGAGGTCAATCATGGAGGCTTCGTCCACCACCAGCACATCAAGATGCAGCGGGTTGCCGGCATGATAGCGCAGACGCTGACTACCGGGCTGCGCACCCAGTAAACGGTGCAGCGTGCTGGCCTCATTGGGGAAAAGCGCTAACTGTTCTTGCGTGAGGGGCAGTTTTTGCAGAGCACCGCCTAACGATTCCGTCAGACGTGCCGCCGCTTTTCCGGTAGGTGCCGCCAGGCGAATACGGCATTTTTGTTCGCCAGAAAGCTGGATAAGCGCTGCGAGTAATTTTGCCACCGTGGTTGTTTTGCCCGTACCAGGCCCACCAGAAATAACCGAAATCCGGCGCGTCAGCGCCACGGCAGCGGCCACTTTTTGCCAGTCAATCGGCTCCTGAGAGGTAAACAAACCATCCAGCGTTTGACGCAGCAGTACCTCATCGCAGGGGAGGGGCGCGTTGGCCTCGCTAAAATACCGGGCGACGGTCAGCTCATAGCGCCACAGACGATTCAGGTACAAACGCCCGCCGGTGAGGATCAGCGGTGCGGGTGTCGAACCGTCACTGACGGCGGATGAACTGAGCAACACGCCTTGCCAGTCCACGGCGTCACCCAGCAGAGCAAAACAGGATTGCAACGCGGGCGGGGTTTTGTCATCACAGACCAGTCGTGAAAGCGGCAGACATACATGGCCCTCGCCAGCATCCCGGCTCAGGATGGCGGCGGCAAGCATCACGGCAGGCTGCTCGCCAGCCACCATAATGGCGAATTGCACATCAAGTTGACGCAGCAGGTGCTGTTCTGTGGCCCCAAGCAATAATTCCTGCATTGTCATGCTACGTCCTCCGTGATTGCTGCAAACAGGCTATCCATGTTTTCAATCAAGGCCGCATCCGGGCGGGTGCGATATACCCCCGACTGCGGATCGGCGGCATCAACCCCACGCAGGAACAGGTAGATAACGCCGCCAAAATGTTCTTCGTAACTGTAGTCAGCAATGCGGTGACGCAGATAGCGATGCAACGCCAGGGTATAAAGTTGATACTGCAAATCGTAGCGATGAGACTGCATTGCAGCGGCCATCGCCTGCTGCGTATAGGCTTCGCTGTTCTCACCCAGCCAGTTCGATTTGTAATCCAGCAGGTAATAGCGTCCTTCATGGCGGAAAATAAGGTCGATAAAGCCTTTCAGCATTCCCTGTACCTGGCGGAAATCCAGCGGCGGACAGCCCGCAGACAACGGATCATGTGCACGAATAATCGCATCAAGCTCGTTCGCGTTAAGCGGGCTGGCGATAGGAAGGTAAAACTCCATCTCTACCTGTTTGTCTTTGGCGGTGAGCTGGTTCAGTGAGATACCGTTTTCCGTCAGCGGCGCTTGTAAGATTGCGCTCACCCAGGTTGTCAGCACCGGTTGCCAGGCGGCATCGTAACCGCCCTTCTGCAACATCTCCTGCACCCATTCCGGGGAAACAGATTGCGTAAAATCAAGCTCTTCAAACAGACCGTGTAAAAACGTGCCCGGCGATGCCCCGCGCGGGAACTGGTGCGGCGTAAGCACCGGCTCAGCCTGTACGTCACCCACCCCTGCGGCATCCACATCCAGCTTCGGCATCAGATCCTGCGCGATGCTCTGGCTATGCTGCTGCAAACCGGAGTAACTCGTCACACGCCAGTTATCCGCAACGGTTCTCGTTATTTTTCGGGCATCCAGGTCGGGTTCACGTTGTTCAGGCATTTCCCAACGATTGTTATCGGGCAGGCCTGGAAGACGTAGCGCGATATCCTTGCCACAAATGGATTCAAGGCACTGACGTAATCCTGCCGCATCTTTTGGCTCGCCCTGCTGGATAAGCCGCCCCACCGCGCTCAGATGGAAATCGGACTCTCCCGCTTTCTCGCCACGTCGACGGAACAGCGGTGCAATACCCAGGCTGCAATGCCAGACCGAACGGGTCAGGGCAACATAGAGCAGTCGCAAATCTTCTGCCAGGCGTTCGGCTTCCGCCAGCTCTACGCTTGCATCAGCCTTGCTGAGGTCGAGTACGGCTTCAAAGGAGTCCCGGTCGTGATAAAACGCCTGATCCTGTGCCCGGTAATTCGCAATAAAAGGTAGCCAGACCAGTGGATATTCCAGACCTTTCGATTTGTGGATAGTCACGATCTGCACCAGATGTTTATCGCTTTCGAGGCGCATTTGCTGGCTTGAAGAGTTACTGTTGGGATCGGCAATTTGCTGCCCAAGCCAGCGCACCAGAGCGTGTTCGCTCTCAAGCTGTGTGCCGGCCTCCTGCAAGAGTTCGCTGATATGCAGGATATCCGTCAGGCGGCGTTCTCCGCCCGGCGTTGCCAGCATATTTTCGGCAATATGACGCTGGGTCATCAGCTCTCGCAGCATCGCCATAACGCCGCGTTTTTGCCAGCGCTCACGATAGCGAACAAACTCCTCAACCACCGCATCCCAGGCGATTTCATCGTTGTTAAGCGCATCGATATCCCGGGCGTTCAACCCCAGCATTGAGCTTGCCAGCGCACTGCGAAGCGTACTTTCCCGCTCCGGTGACAGCACCGCCTGCAACAGCCAGAGCAACTCCTGAGCCTCAAGGGTTTCGAACACGCTATCGCGATTCGACAGGTAGACCGAGGGGATATTCAGGATGGTCAGCGCATCGCGGATAAGCGCTGCTTCCTGGCGGCTACGCACCAGCACCGTAATGTCGGACGCCTTCACCGGTGAGGCGGTTTCGCCTTTCCACAGCAGCGCCTCACCCCGCACGCCAGCACTGAGCCAGTCGCGAATTTGAGCCGCACAGTGCTGGGCCATGGCATTCTGGTAGTCGCTTATCCCGAAGCCTTCCCCTTCCAGCAACCAGAAACTCATTGCTGGCTGAAGTTCACCATTGAACTCAAAACGAAGGGCGGCATTTTTAGGTGCGGATTTGACCGGTAAAAACGGAATTTCCCGGAACATGAATGCGGCATCCATGCGCTCAAACAGCATATTTACGCTCCCGACCATGCCGGGTGATGAACGCCAGTTGGTGTCCAGCGTATAGTGTGCTTCTACCTCACTACGGGCTTTCATGTAGGTAAAAATATCCGCGCCTCGGAAGGCATAAATAGCCTGTTTCGGATCGCCAATCAGCAGCAGCGCCGTGTCCGGCTGCTGCCGCCAGATACGACGGAAGATACGGTATTGTTGTGGATCTGTGTCCTGAAATTCGTCGATCATCGCCACCGGGAAACGGGTACGAATGGCGGCGGCCAGGGCTTCACCGTTTTCGCTGCGCAGCGCAGCATCGAGCCGGCTCAGCATATCGTCAAACCCAAGCTCACCGCGACGCTGCTTTTCACGAGCCACGGTTTCGCGGATCTCAGCCATCGCGCGGGTGATCATCAGGTCATTAAGGGTTAATGGCTCGGCCAGCAAGGCCTCAATGGCAACAAACAGAGGATGCTCAGGGACGATACCGTCAGCCTTCGTTCGCTCAATCAGGAATCGCTGCGAGAATTTTTCCAGCGCGTCCGGAAGCTGATAGCCCCGGGACTCTTCCTGCGCCCAGATGCTGATTTTTTCAATCCACTTTGCCTGGTTACCGCGATTGAACTTGCGCCTGTCGATACCTGAATTTTCGACAATGGCCTCAATGTCCCCGACCGACTCGTTCCATTTCTGCTTCAGGGCGGCAATTTGCGACACGATTTTTTCATGACGAGATGCCAGCGTTTCATCAGCCGGAGGGGGCGATTTAATCACCGGCGCTTCGCCCTGCAAATAACGGTCAATAGAGCGCAGAAGCTCTTCCGGTCCTTTCCATAACGCATGAACCGCTTCAGCAATTTCGCGGGGCAATGGATAGCAATGACGGCGCCAGAAATCCGCGCAGGCCTGATAGCGCAGTTCAGATTCGTCTTCGATAAGCTGTTGTTCAAACAACATGCCGGATTCAAACGCATTCAGGCTCAGCATTCGCTGGCAGAAACCGTGAATGGTAAAGACTGCGGCTTCATCCATTTGCCGCTCAGCTAACAGCAGCCACTGGGCCGCTTGCTGCTTATCGACAATCTCGTCCAGAAGACGCGCGTAAAGCGGGTTATCCGTGCTCTGACGCAAACAGGCGATGCGCAGTTCGTGAATATTGGAACGAATACGTCCGCGCAGCTCAGCGGTGGCGGCTTCGGTAAAGGTCACCACCAGCAGCTCTTCCACGCTCAGCGGGCGTGAAAAAGCCGCGTTTCCTCCAAGCCCGAGCAGCAGGCGCAGATAAAGCGCGGCAATGGTAAAGGTTTTTCCCGTTCCCGCTGAGGCTTCAATCAATCGTTCACCTTGTAGAGGTAAACGTAAGGGATCAAGGGACTCAGCGGTATCGGTCATTCTTTCTTACTCCAGGGCATAGATTGCTGCAATGCGCTGACGCTCTTCCAGACTTTCCAGCCTTTCGGGTTTACGTATTCCGTTTTCCCGTTCTGGCTGCCGGAAACCTGAGACAAGATGGCCATTCCCTGCGGTTTCACTACCGCCTGATGGAAGAAATCGGCAACCTTTTGAGGCGTCAGCTGTTTTATCTCTGCCACTACTTTATCACGCGAATCGAAACTGAGATTACCGCGATCAAAATCTTTGCTCAGTTGCGAGGCTTCTTCACCCAGCGTTTGCGGCGGCTGCATCACCTGGGCGATAACCGCCTGCTGGATCTGAGCAAATTCTTCCGGCTTCATTGCACGCAGTTTTTCTTCTGCCTGCGGGAAGAAGGCCTGATAGCGCTTCCAGAGATAGGCTGGCTGTTTATCACTGCTTTGCAGCAGGAAACCTAACCCCCACTGGCGCCCCACGTTCATTGAGAACGCAAAGACCGCGTAACCCAGCTGCTCTTCAGTGCGCAGCTGATTGTAGAACCAGGGTTGAATAATCTGACCCAACACCGCACTCTGCGCCGAACTGGCGAATTCGTCATAACCGGTTGGGACAAATACCGCAGCCAGAGCGGAATCGGTACTGGTCCCCGGCTTTTCAAAAATCACATTCTGTTTTTTCTCAACCAGCACATCCTGGTTACGGCACCAGACTTCACCTTTCGAACCTAACTGAGTACGCACATTTTGTGCCAGCGTTTTGGCCTGTTCTTCACTCATATTCCCGACAATCAGGAATTCAGGACGGGTGTTCGTTTTCAGAGAATCACGGTAGTCCAGCACATCTTTCAGCGAAACAGACGGCAGCAGCGCACGGCGGTCTTCACGCTGGAAATACGGGATCTGCGACAACATCTGCGCCGGCATAATCGCCTGGTCGTAGGCTTTACCTTTCTCCGCAGAGTCCATCATCTGTGCATACCAGGACTTCGCCTGCTCAAGCTGCTCTTCCGTTGGCGTGTAGCTGAAATACCCTTCAAGCAAGGCCTGGAACAGTTGAGGTAAGCGCTGGGTATAACCGTTAGCATTAACCATCAGTCCGTTATTAGCATTGGTGGAGAAGCTAATCCCGCCAACCGCAGCCTGGTTGCTGAGCTGATCCAGCGCGATACCTGCCAGATAATCGTTAAGCGCAAACAGCACCTGGTTTTTTGCGCTGTCCATCGCTTTTGGATTACGCAGCACCACGCTGACATCCACTTTTGGCTCGCTCGCAAAATAACGGCTCGGTGCGTAGACCACACGCAGCGTTGGCTCATCAACGATAAGCTCCGGGTGCGGGTACGCTTTTGTGGTTTTAATCAGCGAGAAATCATCCGGGATGTAGGGGTTCAGCTCCGGTAATTTAAGCGCGATCTCTCCGGCTTTTTTCTGCCAGTCAGAGAAAGTCTGTTCGCTGATTTTATCCACCTGATACGGGGCTTCCACGAAATAAGCCGTTTTATTGTGCGGCTCGTTCGGGCTGATATACCAGATACGTGCATTTTGCGGGGTCATCATGGCCAGGCGGGCTTTTACCGCCGCGGCATCGTACTGATCGGCAATATTGACCGCATCCAGCGTGTGCTCCACCGGCACGCGGATCATGGTGTCGGCGAGCCATTCCACATAATCCATATCACGGGTGATAGACGGGTAGCGGAAATCGAGATCCAGCACGTGTGCCAGCTCATCGAAATAACTTTTATCGATGCCTTTATCGCGTAACAGATTGAGGTAGCTGAAAATCGCGGCGACCACTTCATCACGGTTGGCAAGGCCTTTGTCTGTCAGGGTTGCGGAAATGGCCAGGACACCGCTGTTACCGTTCACAACAGGATCGGAATCCGCGCGAATACCTTCCACCAGGCCCTGTTTTTGCAACCAGTCGGAAAGCGTTCCCGGGCTACGGTTGCCGATAAGGTAGGTGACGAGTTCATCCGTTTTGCTGCGGAACTGCGCCGTATTGTTATCGATACGGAATTCAACGCGTAACACCTTGCGAGGAAGCGCGGGCACGTAATGGATCACAATACCTTTCTGCGCGTCCGTGACTACCGGCACGTTAATCTGCGGTAACTCAATGTTCTTATTCGGCACGCGGCCAAAAGTTTGCGCGGCGATACCCGCCAGTTCTGGCAACGGTTTATTGCTGTAGATAACCGCTTTCATCAGGTTGGCTGAGTAGTATTTATCACGAAACTCATGCAGAGCATCGAGCACCGGGCTGTTGGGTTTGTCGCTCAGGGTTTCCAGGTTACCGCCCGAGAAGCGCGACCCCGGGTGCGCCGGGTTGATCGTTTCGGCGCTGACCTGCGCCATTCGCATCCCGTCTCGCGTACGAGCCAGGGTCAGCTCCGCATTGACGGCATTGCGTTCGCGGTCGGCGTATTTTTTGTCCAGCAGCGGTGCAGCGATTGAATCCGCAAGGCGATCGACTGCCCCTTCCAGCGCATCGTTCTCAACTTCGAGATAAAAAGCGGTACGGTAAGGTGCAGTACTGGCGTTGTGGCTACCGCCATGCATTTTCAGGAATTCAGACAGGCTATCCGGCTGCGGGTATTTTTTAGACCCCATCAGCGTCATGTGCTCAAGGTAGTGCGCAAGCCCCGGGTGGGCTTCAGGATCTTCAAGTGATCCCACCGGCACAACCAGCGCAGAAAGAGATTTCACCGCCTGCGGATCGGAAACCAGCAGCACAGTCATCCCGTTATCAAGGCGAATAGCCTGATACTGGCGGGTATCTTTTTCGCTCTTACGGATAGTTTCCTGAACGGGTTGCCAACCGGAATCTGCCTGAGTGATGGGTGCCCAAAGGGCGACAAACAAAACAAACGCTTTGAACAAGGTGCTGCCTGGCATTAACGGACCTCTTTATCACGGCTACATCATTAACAAACTACGTGCTGGACACGCCAACATCTCTTTATCTGGTACATCAGTCCGTGACAGGAATTGCATAATAAATGAACAGTCAAATATGCGCAATTTTTATACGGCCATCAGGACTGATTAAATTTGAACAAAGGTAACAGGTAGCGCTGCGCCTCTTCCGTGATAGCGTCGAAGTATTCTGGCGCAAGCGTTCGCCATAAACGTTGATACCAGACATCTTCCCCTTCGCCGCGCACGATCATGTTTCCTTCGTACGCCTGAATAAATTTACTCCGGGCTTTTTGCAGCGAAATGTCATCCGTTAACATGGCATCATTCTGCGCGTCATAACAGGCTTTTATCCACGCACCACCACTTTCTGGCAGCAGCAGCAGAGGTTTGGTCATCCCCTGTCGATACCCTTCGATGAATATCGAGAGATACTCCCTGGCCTGCCCGGCAGCCATTGGCGGGAAGCGCCATTCCCCTTCTTTACGCACAAATAACCGGCTTTCACCTTCGTTGCCACCCGCACTGTAGACAAGGTGTTCGAGCCAGAGTTGCAATCCTTGTGAAACACTGAGCATCGAAGGTCGCCAGCGTAACAGCCCATCTTGCTGAACCTGGGGCAGCCAACCCGTAAGCTGGACACCGTTACAGTTGAGATCGATCTCAATACTTTTACCGGGCTGGCGGCATTCAATGACGCGCTCAGCAAGGGCCTGCATCTCCTGACACTGCGCATCCCAGGCGATTTCGCCAAACGCACCATAAGGCAGTTGCCCTGCTGCGCGATAGCGGCGGAAAAGTTTGTGCGCATCTTCCTGCTCAACCAGCGCATTCAAAAGCTGAAGGTTGAGCTGATAGCGCTCAAGCCCGTCCAGCGTAAAGGGTTCAGAGTCCGGAATATCGTTCTCTTCAGAACGGAAGTTGACCTGCAATCGTTGCTGGAAGAATGCCCGCACCGGATGGGCCCAGAATCGCTGGAGCTGCTCAAAGGTCAGGGTGTCAAAAGGACGAGGTTCAAGTTCCTGAATAAAATCAGTGTGCGCGTCGCCCTCTTTCTTCGCCGCAGGCAGCCACTCACGAGCATAGCTTCTGTACTCGTTTGCCCCGTAGTTCACCGGGTCAAACGGCATTCGGGTATGGCTACAGGTAATATGTGCCTTAACCCGCTGCTCGCTTTCATCACAATTGCGCTTTTCATCACCGGGCAGATAGTGGCTCTGCCCGATGTAGTCCACCAGCTCCTGCACCAGTACGGACGGGAAGCGCTCGCTGTTGTCCTGAATGGAACGCCCGATGTAGCTGATGTACAGCTTACTCTGGGCGGAAATCAGTGCTTCGAGGAACAGGTAACGGTCATCGTCACGGCGGCTACGGTCACCACGTTTGGGCTGCGGGCTCATCAGATCAAAGCCGAGCGGCGCTAATGCCCGCGGATAGATGCCGTCGTTCATACCCAGCAGGCAAACCACTTTGAAGGGGATAGAACGCATAGGCATTAAGGTACAAATATTGACCGGCCCTGCGAGGAAACGCTGGCTGATACGTTCCTGGTCAAGACGTTGTGTCAGTTCGTCACGTAGCAGCGATAACGGAACTGCTTCCGTGTAGTGCGAGCCGACTCCCTCATCCACGATGGCCTGCCACTGCTTTTCAATTAGTGCCATCGCCGCTTCGGTTTCACTGTCAGGCAGGAAGAAATCACTGAGCATCTCTCGGCATACCGGCAGCCACTCTTCCAGCGGACGAGGCTGCATCAGCTCATGGCGCCAGCGGTTGAGCTGCATCAGGAGTGAAGCAAGATGTCCCACCAGCCCGGCAATTAACCCGCTGGATTCGTCATAAGGAAGCACCTCATTCCACTCGCCCTGGCTGCTTTCCATGGCATAGCCAAGCAGCATTCGCGTCAGCCCAAACTGCCAGGTATGTTGACCTGTCGGCGGGAGTTCGAATTCCTGAACGTTATAGTCGTCGATTCCCCAGCGCACGCCGGATTCATTAACCCACTGGCGAAGATAGCGCAGCCCCTCTTCGTCAATGTCAAAGCGTGCGGCCAGTACGGGGACATCCAGCAGAGCCAGCACATCTTCAGATATGAATCGGCTATCCGGCAGCGACAGCAGGCTCACAAAGGCCTGTAATGCGGGATGAGACTGGCGCGCACGGCGGTCGGAAATCGCGTACGGCAGATAGCGTTCTCCCGTTGCACTGCCAAATACCGCCTGAATGAATGGGCTGTAGCTGTCGATATCCGCCACCATCACCACAATATCGCGCGGCGTAAGGGTTGGATCGTCCTGCAACATCGCCAGTAACCGGTCGTGCAGGATCTCGACCTCACGCTGCGGGCTATGGCAAACGTGGACGGTGATACTGCGATCGTCAGGATCCAGCCGTCTTTTATTGTCGCTGCGCGCAAATTCTTCCGCGGTGATGCCCATGACCGCGCGATTTTCCAAATCGAGAATATCTAACTGAATGTTGTGCAGCAGGCTATCCGGCGTTATTTCAGCAAATGCATCCACGTCGCCTTCACCCGACGAGGTGATATCAGAAAGCATGTGGATATAGTCGCGCCCCAGTTTCCCCCAGGATGCCAGCAGAGGATTAGGCAGGTTTTGAATCCCCTCTTCATCGAAAAGCTGCGAGGCGGTTGCACTGTCTTTAAACAACGGAACGGTACGCTCCTCAAAGATGCGTCGTCTTTGGCGGGTAACGAGCCGTGAGAGCCACCGCGAATCCTGGATGTCACCCCAGTAATGGCGGCACGGGTTGGTAAAGAGAATATGGATATCAACATGCTTACCTAACGCTTTCAGGGCGTCCAGGTAAACCGGAGGTAAGGCCGATATGCCGCAGATAAACACCCGCGATGGCAGGCCTGGCGGGGTTTCAGAAGCCGTTTCCAGTATGGATATAAACTTGTCATATAAGTTAGCACGGTGCCATTTCGGCTGACCCAGCGCCTCAGTATGCTCTACCAGCGCTTTCCACAGCGGTGCCTGCCAGATTTGCGCTTCGGGCAAACCCTCTACAAGTTCCCCGGCTTCCCAGCGAATTAACCAGTCGGAACGGTAAACCAGGTACTGGTCATAGAGATCGGCGGTACGCGACGCCAGCTGGAATAACTTGCGCTTGTCGGTGTCATCAGTGAGGTAGTGGCGCAGCATAGCAAACTCATCGCGCGGCAGCATTCCAGGCAGCAACGACATCAGCTTCCAGCTCATGCTTTGCTTGTTAAAGGCGCTCTGCTTTGGAATATCAGGCAGCACGCGAACAAACATGTCCCAGATAAAGCTCGCAGGCAGAGGGAACTCAATGTTGGCCGCGATACCAAACTTTTGTGACAAGGACATTTGCAGCCACTGTGCCATACCGGTGCTTTGCACCAGCACCATTTCAGGCTCAAAGGGATCGTCAAGGCGCTCTCGCTCAACGATAAATTCCATCAGCGCTTCCAGCACATCCAGACGATTTGAGTGATAGACCCTTAACATAGACGCTCCCGACTACTGGCTAACCGGGCAGTGCAGGCGTGTCATCTCACCGCGCTGCCCCAGAGGAGAAATAATAATAGCTGTGATGCTGACACATCCGGACTGCAATGTCTGCACCCGACTCACCTGCCAGCCCGCGGGTAACGCGTTGACGTCGACCTGAGACTGATTCCAGGCGTTATGCCAGAGCTGACGATACTGGTTTAGCGTCACGAACCGGGACGCCAGAGCCCGGTAATAACCAGACAATGCAGTGACGGTCATCACCAGAAGTACCATTGCCAGCAAGACTTCAACCAGACTAAAACCCTGCTGTCTGTTCAGGGCAACTGACATAGTGCATCCTCCTTCAGTGGGCAAAAATCACTCCAGCCATGGGGTGAAAAGTGTATGTGCCCTTCGGTTATGTCCCCCAGCCGCCACAACAGCAGGTCATAGTTTCCTGCGATCAGTAACACCTGCTTGTCATTCAGCAGCCGCACACAGACTCGTGACTGTTGCGCGGGTTGCCTGCACTGGACATCAGGCTGTAGCGCCCATTGCTGGACCTTTCCCCATTCCAGCGCCGACTGTACACCCGCCTGATGGCGGATGGCGTTGCTCTCGCCGCTGACCAGTTTGCTAAAAGTTTCAAGCTGTTGGTTTAGACCCGTCAGGATCAAACTGCCGAGCACCAGCAAAAGCAGAACCATAGCCAGTGACGATACCCCGGATTGCCGGTTCACAGATTAAACCCCGTCACGCCATAGCGCGCCAGATAAGCGTCGCCCTGCCCACTTTTCCGGCTGGCGGTCAGCTCAATATTCAGCTCCGTAGCGGAACCTGAACGCTCATGCTTGCTTACCACGAATGACTGGATAAGGAGCCTGTCCGGGTCGGTCAGTTTTTCCCAGCCTTTACTTTCGCAGGATGTCGCACCGCGCAGGGTTTCCAGTGAACCGGACTCCAGGCGAAACCCCGTGCTGTCGTTTTCCGATGCCGACACATCCCAGGTACCATTGCTGTTCGCATCCCATTGCACTATTACGCAACGCCCTTGCCTGCCAATGACCAGCCCTTCTCCCGGGCAATTTCCCGCGCAGTAACCCGCTCGCTGAAGATGCTTACCTATTGAAAAAAGCCGTTGCCAGACCTCCTCTTCAAGCTCCTGTCGACCTGATTGCAGCAGAACAGCCCGCTGCATCCCGGGTAAAAACCGGGCGGTGCTCAACAGCAGAATGCTGCCAATCAGCATGGCAATCAGCACTTCTGTCAGCGAGAAGCCGCGTTGCTTTAACGACATACACTCCCTCCGCCGGTATTACACATCCTGATTCGACCTGTGTTAGAGACAATCACCAGCCATTCACCCGCAACACTGCCCACCCGAACGTGCCCGGCCCATGCCGTATCTCGTAGCCCATAGAACCCGAGCGCGGGAGTCAACTCACGGATTGTGACCTCCGGCCAGAGTGGCTTGAGGACAAAGACACCACCCGCTTCACAGGCCGGGACAACGGAGCTGAAAAGGCACCCGCTCTCCCCGTTCTCCTGAAGGGCAATTTTATGTTCACGGTTATGTCTGTTGGCATCGTTGCGCAGGAACACAAGGTAGTCGCGCACCTGGCTGGCGGTTTGCCATAAACGCTGCTGCTGTTGCCAGCTGTTCCAGCTGTAAAGCCCGGTGGCGCTAAGAATGGCAACCAGTAAAATAGCGACCAGGGTTTCGATTAGCGTAAAGCCCGTCTGTTTTTTCATGGCAGTAGTGTGGTTCAGCTCAGCGAGGCTGACGAGTCAGAAATCAGGACATTACGAGGCGCTTTCCAGTGAATTCACCTTGTTGCAGGGCGTTGCAAAATCGCTGGAAACCGGCTCGAAAAACTAAACGGAGGCGAAAAAAAACCGGCGCGAATAAGCACCGGTTGTGTCAGGATTTGCGCTATCAGATAGCGACAGGGGCTTTGATGCCTGGATGCGGGTCATATCCCTCAATTTCGAAATCGTCAAAGCGATAGTCGAAGATTGATTCTGGTTTACGTTTGATAACCAGTTTCGGCAGTGCGCGCGGCTCACGGGTGAGCTGAAGATGCGTCTGTTCCATATGGTTGCTGTACAGATGGGTATCACCACCTGTCCAGACAAAATCACCCACTTCCAGATCGCACTGTTGCGCCATCATGTGCACCAGCAGCGCATAGCTTGCAATGTTAAACGGCAGGCCGAGGAACACATCGCAGGAACGCTGATAGAGCTGACAAGACAGTTTTCCGTCTGCGACATAGAACTGGAAGAACGCATGGCAAGGTGCCAGTGCCATTTTGTCCAGTTCGCCAACGTTCCACGCCGAAACGATAATACGACGCGAATCCGGGTCGTTTTTCAGCTGGTTCATCACGGTGGTGATCTGGTCGATATGGCGGCCATCAGGCGTTGGCCATGCACGCCATTGCTTACCGTAAACCGGGCCGAGGTTACCGTTCTCATCTGCCCATTCGTCCCAGATAGAGACGTTGTTTTCGTGCAGATAGGCAACGTTGGTATCGCCTTGCAGGAACCAGAGCAGTTCATGAATGATCGAGCGCAGGTGGCAGCGCTTCGTCGTCACCAGTGGGAAGCCTTCTTGCAGATTGAAGCGCATCTGGTGGCCAAAAATGGAGAGCGTGCCGGTACCGGTACGGTCATTTTTCGGCGTGCCCTCATCGAGCACTTTTTTCATCAATTCAAGATACTGTTTCATGGTTCCTCAGGAAAATTGTTGCTGTGGACGACGACGATACGCCCAAATCATCATAATGGCACCCGCGACAATCATCGGAATGGAGAGGATCTGCCCCATACTGATGTACTGTACCCACTCGCCGGTAAACTGCGCATCCGGCTGGCGGAAGAACTCGACGATGATACGGAACGCGCCGTAGCCAATCAGGAACAGGCCAGAAACAGCCCCCATCGGGCGCGGTTTGCGGATAAACAGATTCAGGATGATAAACAGCACCACGCCTTCCAGCGCCAGCTCATAAAGCTGGGACATATGGCGCGGCAGAACGCCGTAGGTATCGAAAACAGATTGCCACTCAGGGTGAGATGGCAGCAGCGCCACATCTTCTGCACGAGAGCCCGGGAACAGCATGGTCCAGGAGACACTCGGGTCGACACGGCCCCACAGCTCACCGTTGATGAAGTTACCAAGACGCCCGGCACCCAGACCAAACGGGATCAGAGGTGCAATAAAATCAGCGACCTGGAAGAAGTTACGTTTGGTGCGTTTGGCGAAGATCACCATCACCAGGATCACACCAATCAGGCCGCCGTGGAACGACATGCCACCGTCCCAGACGCGGAACAGATAGAGCGGATCGCTCAGGAATACCGGGAAGTTATAGAACAGGACATAGCCGATACGGCCCCCGAGGAATACGCCGAGGAAGCCTGCGTACAGCAAGTTTTCCACTTCGTTCTTCGTCCAGCCACTGCCTGGACGGCCGGCGCGACGGCCCGCAAGCCACATAGCGAAAACAAAGCCCACCAGGTACATCAGTCCGTACCAGTGAAGCGCTACAGGTCCTACTGAGAAAATGACCGGATCAAATTCCGGAAAATGCAGATAACCACTGTTCATCTGTCACCACAAGATGTTGTTATTCCGCTGAAAGTGGACAGCGGTAAAAATGCGTCCCCGCCGTTGGCAGGTGCTCCAAGGTTGCGAATCATAGCATAAGCCTGAAGCTGAGGATGCGCCTGAGATGTAAAAGATGTGTATAGAGTTTTGTGCCGACTAATGCCCTCTTCCCGCGGGAGAGGGCGAAAAATGGCTTAGCGACCGCCGCGGATCAGCCCGCCCATACCACGGCGCTCCATAAAGGCAGCAACCTGATGACGCACCTCGGTTGCCAGTTGCGCTTCGAGGCTTCGTGCGGCAAGTTCACGGGCATCGTCAAATTCGATATGACGTAGCAGGTATTTCACGCGCGCCACGGAGCGTCCGTTCATCGACAAATGGCGGAATCCCAGTCCGATAAGGATTGCCACACACATGGAATCACCGGCCATTTCACCACACAAACGCAGGTCGATCCCGTACTGGTCAGCTTCGCGGGCAATCATGGACAATGCCCTCAGCATGGCGGGATGCAGGCTGTCATAGATGCTGGCGACGCGGGTGTTGTTACGATCGACGGCCAGAATATACTGGGTCAGATCGTTGGTGCCGACAGAGATAAAATCAACGCGATTAGCCAGTTGCGGCAGCATAAAGACCATTGACGGGACTTCAAGCATCACGCCGATACGCGGTTTGGGGATCGCGTAACCGATCATCTCTTCGACTTCACGCCCGGCACGTTCGATCAACCGCCGTGCTTCGTCGATCTCATCAATGCTGGTGACCATAGGCAGCAGGATACTGAGATTACCGGTCGCAGCGTTTGCACGCAGCATGGCGCGCACCTGGATCAGGAAGATCTCTGGCTGATCGAGCGTAATGCGTATCCCACGCCAGCCGAGGCACGGGTTTTCTTCACTGATTGGCATGTAGGGCAGTTGTTTATCTGCCCCGACATCCAGGGTGCGCAGCGTAACCGGTTTATCGTTAAACATCTGCAACATACCCTGATACTGCGCGACTTGCTCTTCTTCTGACGGGAAGCCGCTTTGCAGCATGAACGGGATTTCAGTGCGATATAAGCCAATACCGTCTATCCGGCTGCCGAGCTTTTCTTCATGCTCGGGGCTTAAGCCAGCATTGAGCATCACTTTGACCCGTTCGCCGCTTTTCAGCTGCGCAGGCAAATTAACGTCATCTTCTGCCAGCTTGCTTAATTCATTCTCTTCGCTGATAAGACGCTGGTATTCCTGAAGCAGAACGGGTTCAGGATCAACCAACAGTTCACCACGATAACCATCCACCACCAGCGTACGTCGGTGCAGCACCGATGGCTGGATATCAGCCCCCATAACCGTCGGGATGCCAAGTGCACGCACCATGATGGCGGCATGAGAGTTGGCAGCACCATCGCGCACCACTACACCGGCCAGCCGGTCTTGCGGCAGCTCTGCGAGTGTCGTGGCCGAGAGTTCATCGGCAACCAGTACAAAGCGTTTTGGCCAGGCATTGGCCCCCTGAATAGTGTCGTCGAGATGGAACAGCAGGCGCTGGCCCAGGGAGCGTAAATCCCCTGCGCGCTCTTTCAGATAACCGTCAGTCAGCGCAGCAAACTGTTCGGCAAATTTCTCGATAACCTTTTTAACAGCCCACTCAGCAACAAAGCCTTTATCCACCTCGGCAAACAGCTCCCGGCGCAAACGCGCATCGGAAAGCAGGTGTGAATAAAGGTCAAAAATTGCAGCCGTCTCTTTTTGCGCCCCCGCAGCAAAGCGCTTGCTGTAACGACGAAACTCGTTTGCCGCCTCTTCCAGTGCCGCGGTGAGGCGCTCACGTTCAAGGGCTTCATCCAGCGTCGAGGCTTCGTACACCTGCTCCATCAGCGGCAGCGTGGCGTCCATCCAGCCTTCTGCGATGGCAACGCCCGGTGAAGCAGGGAGCGCACGAATACGGGTGTGACGATACTGCCCGAACAGTGCGGTGAGCTGAGACTGCGAAAGAATGGCCGCCATCTGCGTGGCAAGCGTCACAAGGAATGACTCTTCGCTTTCATCGTACTGACGCAATTCGCGCTGCTGAACAACCAGCACGCCGAGAAGCTGACGGCGCTGAATGATAGGCACACCCAGAAACGCACGGAAGCGCTCTTCTTTCACGGAAGGAATGTATTTGAAGCTAGGGTGTTTTTGCGCATCGGCAAGGTTGATGGGTTCAGCAAGCCGACCGACCAGGCCGACAATACCTTCATCAAATGCGAGCGTAACGGTGCGTCCGCGTGGTTTTTTCAAACCACGGGTCGCCATCAGGTAATAGCAACGCCGGTCATGGTCGGCCAGATACACCGAACAAACCTCGGTCTCCATCGCAAGACAGATGTCAGTGACCAGAATGTTGAGCGCCTCGTTAAGACGAGGCGCACTGGCCACCTTTTCGACTATTTCTCGCAAGCGGGTGAGCATGATTTGCGTAGCTTAACCTCTTTTACGTCGCCAGGCAGGTGCGCTTTGCGGCTTAGGAGGTGTCTCCTGAAGCGACATCACCACACTTGCGAACTCTTTCATCACCCTACGGTAAACATCGCGCTTAAAGGACACGACCTGACGAACCGGATACCAGTAACTCACCCAGCGCCAGCCATCAAATTCCGGCGTGCTGCTGGTTTGCATATTGATATCTGAATCGTTGCCCACCAACTGCAATAGAAACCACTTCTGTTTCTGGCCGATACAAACCGGCTTTGTGTCCCATCGCACCAAACGTTTCGGTAACTTGTAACGCAACCAGTTGCGGGTTGAAGCCAGGATGCGAACATCTTTCCGGCTTAAACCGACCTCTTCAAACAGCTCCCGGTACATCGCTTGTTCTGGGGACTCTCCCGGATTGATCCCGCCTTGCGGGAACTGCCAGGAGTGCTGACCATATCGCCGGGCCCACATCACCTGGCCCTGACGATTACAAATTACAATTCCTACGTTTGGGCGGTAGCCATCGTCATCTATCACCGGACTACCCCAAACTAAACCTTATATATGAATGATTGTTTCACACTCCAGGGAGGCGGTAAACCACTCTCTTACAGGCCTGCAACCTAATAACATTTGAATAACCCACAACTATGAGTGGAGTTATAAACAGATGAGGTGCCATAAGGCCAATTTTATTCACCTTTTCTGTGGATATAGTTGTGAAGAAGTACGGAATTACCGATGAACAACCTGAACGGACGTTGAAATCACCTGCAAAGCGAAATAAATATACTCTTTGTTTTTCATATGATTAATGCTTATTTCTTGCAAGAATACATCAATAACGTGATGATCATCACACGAGAGATCGTCGTACTGATGAAAGATCGAACAGAGTCGGTTTTATCCACAGATTGTGCCAATAAGTTAGACACAATTTGTGTGAAAATTCGATTTTCGTCGCACGTCAAGGCTGTAAATTGAAACAGTAGTAGGGGTTATTCCCAGTTATCCCACTTTTCTGTGGATAACATGGTGTAAGATCCTGTTTATTGTCAGTGACCAGATTTGAACAACCTGTTTTTCGCACCCATCTGATTTCTAAATAAAAGATAAAATCACATACAAATCATATACATGGCATATTCGTACAGAAAAAGTTAAACTCTATCCACAGGGCACAAAAACTTAGTTCATTTTTTAATCAAAAGGTTATCTTCATGTATTCGCTTACGCCGCTGCTCTCTCCTCCCACCAGCGAAGACCAATTGCTGCATCAGGCACAGCGCCTGGCGGGTTTTTCGCTTGGCGAGCTGGCCGCGATGGCAGGCTTACCCATTCCCAACGATCTCAAACGTGACAAAGGCTGGATTGGCATGTTGCTCGAGCTGTGGCTTGGGGCAAGTGCCGGCAGTAAACCCGAACAGGATTTCGCGGCACTTGGCGTTGAACTGAAAACGATCCCGGTGGATAGCCAGGGAAAGCCGCTGGAAACCACCTTTGTCTGTGTAGCGCCGTTAACCGGCAATACAGGCGTAACGTGGGAAACCAGCCATGTACGCCATAAACTGAAACGCGTGTTGTGGGTTCCTGTGGAAGGCGACAGGCAAATTCCGCTCGCTGATCGTCGCGTCGGTGCGCCATTGCTGTGGAGCCCCGATGAAGATGAAGAGAGACAGTTGTGTCTGGACTGGGAAGAGTTGATGGATATGATCGTGCTCGGGCACGTTGAGCGCATTACCGCCCGGCATGGCGAAGTTCTACAGCTACGCCCAAAAGCTGCCAACAGTAAAGCGCTCACAGAAGCTATCGGCGCTCATGGCGAGCCGATCCTGACGCTGCCCCGCGGCTTTTATCTCAAAAAGAATTTCACCGGCGCTCTGCTTGCTCGCCATTTCTTACTAAAAACATAGATTTTTCACGAAATTTGCGATGTATCAAACACAATCACCTGGTTTTTAAGATTTTACCGCTTTCTCCTGTCGGATTATCGGGTTATTACTACACTATGATTTGATACGAGCCAGGTGAGGACGATAACGATGAAAAAATGGGCAGTGTTAATTTCAGCAGTCGGTTTAGCGTTTGCAGTATCGGGCTGTAGCAGTGATTACGTTATGGCGACCAAAGATGGCCGGATGATCCTGACAGACGGCAAACCTGAAGTTGATGACGATACCGGGCTGGTCAGCTATCGCGATCAGGAAGGCAACAAAATGCAAATCAATCGCGACGAAGTTTCGCAAATCATCGAGCGGTAAACAGATAAAGGTCAGTAGCTTGCTGGCCTTTTTGATTTTTCTCTTCCCCTTTTGTCTCCCCTCTGCCATGTTTATATTCCTTCGTCGGGGAGTTCCTGACGCCCATTGTAAAGGAAGCCGGCTATGCATTATCACCGTATCCCCCACAGCTCTCTGGAGATAAGCCAACTGGGGTTGGGCACGATGACATTTGGTGAACAAAACAGCGAAGCCGATGCCCATGCGCAACTCGATTATGCCGTGAGTCAGGGGATTAACCTGATTGACGTTGCAGAGATGTACCCTGTTCCTCCGCGCCCGGAAACACAGGGCTTAACCGAAACGTATGTCGGGAACTGGCTGGCAAAACGCGGTAATCGTGAAAAGCTGATTGTCGCCTCTAAAGTCAGCGGCCCGTCGCGTAACAATGATGCCGGGATCCGTCCAAACCAGATCCTCGATCGCAAAAACATCCGTACTGCGCTGGATGCCAGCCTTCAGCGCCTGCAAACCGACTATCTCGATCTTTACCAGGTGCACTGGCCACAGCGCCCGACAAACTGTTTCGGAAAGCTTGGCTATAGCTGGAACGAAAGCGCGCCGGTCGTCACCCTGCTCGAAACGCTGGAAGCCCTGGCAGAATGCCAGCGCGCAGGCAAAATCCGCTACATTGGCGTCTCTAACGAAACGGCATTTGGCGTGATGCGCTACCTGCATCTGGCGGATAAACACGATCTGCCGCGTATCGTCACTATCCAGAACCCGTACAGCCTGCTGAACCGCAGCTATGAAGTCGGTCTGGCCGAAGTGACACAGTATGAAGAGGTCGAGCTGCTCGCCTACTCATGCCTGGGCTTTGGCACGCTCACCGGTAAATACCTGAACGGTGCGAAGCCTGCCGGTGCACGTAACACCCTGTTTAGCCGCTTTACCCGTTACAGTGGTGAGCAAACGCAAAAAGCCGTCGCGGCATATGTTGATATCGCTAAACGACACGGACTGGATCCGGCGCAGATGGCACTGGCCTTCGTGCGTCGTCAGCCGTTTGTTGCCAGCACCCTGCTGGGCGCGACCACTATGGAACAGCTGAAGACCAATATTGAGAGTTTCCATCTTAACCTCAGCGAAGAGGTGTTAGCGGAAATTGAAGCGGTGCATCAGGTTTATACCTACCCGGCACCGTAATAAGCGCAAAACGGCAACTCATGTTGCCGTTTTTTTGCACCGCAGAATACCGTAGGCCGGGTAAGGCGAAGCCGCCACCCGGCTTTTCATCGGTGTCAGTGCCTGCCATTGCCCGGTGGCGCTACGCTTACCGGGCCTATAACACTCAACGCCGACGCTGCCAGACCCACAGTCCGGCAATCGCCAGCGCAAAGATAGCACCGAACCCAACCCCAATCGCCACGGCCGGTGTACCCACTTTCACCGCCAGCGAGTAAAGCCCAAGCATCAGCAGCATCGCTGCGTTCTCACCCAGGTTTTGCACCGCAATAGCATTTCCCGAGCCAACGGTCTGCTTACCGCGATCCTGAAGCAGCGCATTGAGCGGCACAACAAAGAAACCGCCGAGAATACCAATCAGAACGAGCAAGACATACGCCGGAAGTAATGCGTGTTGCAGAGAGAAAATCAGCACAACAACGCCTATCAGTATCCCCGCCGGCATACAGCGCGCAACGGTATCAAGCGTAACCAGTTTCGCCGCAGCGCCTGCACCAACCACAATCCCGATCGCCACCATCGCGTTAAGATAGGTTGGTGTAGCATTATCAGTGATCCCCAACGCCACCGGAACCCACAGAACCAGCAGGAAGCGCAACGTCACGCCCGCGCCCCAGAACATGCTGGTTCCGGTTAACGAAAAACGCGTTTCGCCATTACGCCACAGCACGCGGCAGGCATTAAAGAAGCTGGCAGTCATTGGCGTAAAGCGCCAGGATTGCCCTGGTCTTGCCACGGCCAGTTTCGGGATAAACAGGTTTGCCACTACCGCGCCGCCATACACCACGGCGCAAATGCCTAGCGCTGCCAGCACATGCCAGTCGGCCAGCACACCGCCAGCTACAGAGCCGAGCAGAATGGCGGCTATCGTTGAGGACTCCATCAGGCCGTTGGCTTTCACCAGCTTGTCGCCGGTGGTCAGTTCACCGAGAATGCCATATTTGGCCGGAGAATAGGCCGCCGCGCCAATGCCCACCAGCGTATAGCCGATAAACGGGTTGAAACCAAAACAGATACTGGCTGCGCCCAGTAGCTTTAGGCTGTTGGCAAACATCATGACCCGGCCTTTCGGGAAGCTGTCCGCCACTTGCCCCACAAAAGGGGCAAAAACAATGTAAGCACCCACAAACACCATCTGGAGGATCGGCTGGCTCCAGTCAGGGTAGAACTCCGCTTTCAGCAGTGCCAGGGTGGCAAACAGCAAGGCGTTATCACCAAAGGCTGACAGGAACTGGGCAGCAATCACTGCCATCATGCCTTTTGACCAGATTGAGGTGTTAGTGTGCACTGACTCACGCATTCTGCTGTTCCGCCTCTTCAAGCATCCCTTTCAGGGTGACAAAATCGGGCTTACCGCTGCCCAGTACCGGCAATTGTTTCAGATAACGGATATCGCGTGGCACGGCCAGTTCAGGAATGCCGTGTTCACGGGCATGGCGCAGCAGCTGTTCGCGTTTAAGTTCACTGTCGGTCGTGAACAGCACCAGCGCTTCACCTTTACTGGCATCGCTTTTCACGACCGTCGCGTGAAGTTTGTCGGCAGAAACCGCCGTCGCCAGCTGTTCGACCATCTCCAGCGAAATCATCTCGCCTGCTATCTTGGCAAAGCGTTTTGCCCGCCCCTGGATTTGCACAAAGCCCTGTTCATCGAAGCGAACGATATCACCCGTGTCGTACCAGCCTGTTTCAACAACACCGTCTATGTTTTCCGCCGTTGGCACTTCCAGCACGCCCGGGTTTTCGACTCGCAGATACCCGTTCATCACGTTTGGCCCCTTCAGCTGCAAGCGGCCACCGTCTTCAATCCCCGGTACAGCCAGCAAACGTGCGTCCATGGCTGGCAGAATTCGCCCAACGGTAGCGGGTTTTGAGGCCATTGGCACGTTAATAGACACCACCGGCGCACACTCCGTCACCCCGTAGCCTTCCAGGATGCGCAGACCAAATTTGTCCTGCCAAATCTGACGGGTGCTGTCCTGAAGTTTTTCCGCCCCGGCAACCACATATCGCACACGATAGAAGTCATAAGGATTAGCAAAACGGGCGTAGTTTCCGAGGAAAGTGGAGGTCCCGAAAATCACGGTGCAGTTACGGTCATACACCAGTTCCGGCACAATGCGATAGTGCAACGGGCTTGGATAGAGGAAAACCTCGGCACCGGTCAAAAGCGGTGTAAACAACCCGACCGTCAGGCCAAACGAGTGGAACAGCGGCAGCGCCGACATAAAGCGGTCATTGGCCGTAAAGTCAGCAATGGTTTTGATCTGCTCGACGTTGGCCAGAATGCTCTTGTGGCTGTGAACGACCCCTTTCGGGTTCCCTTCCGAGCCAGAGGTAAAGAGGATAATCGCCGCGTCTTCCGGCTGCTGTTTTACCTGCGCCAGGCGCGGCATCAGCAGGTGGGCAAAGATCCACAGCTTGTCGCCCGTTGTCACGTCCGCTTTGAGATCCTCCAGGAATACCCAGCGAACCTGAGTCAGCTGTTCCGGCAGATGCCACAACTTGCCTTTATCGAGGAACTGACGCGAGGTAAAGACGGTTTTAAGTTGCGCCGCCGTGATAGCGCTGGTCAGCCCTTTAACACCCGCCGTGTAGTTCATCATTGCCGGAATGCGACCGCGGGAGACAGCGCCAAAAATCACCGCCGCACTGATACCGGCGTTAGGCAGCATCAGACCAATCTTTTCGCCTTTCTGGCTGTATTTTTCAAGAATACGGCCAACAAACAGCGTTTTGGTCAGCAGCTTGCGGTAGGTATCTGGCGTAAAGTTGATGTCTTCAATGCAGTTTTTCTTCGCGCCATAACGATGTTGCGCCGACAACAATGATTCGTAGAGCGTTTCGCGTGGGCGGATCGCCATGCGCGCTTCCATCATTATCTGGTGCAGCATTTCACCCGCAATTTTACGGCGGTCGCGCGCACGTGGCGCATCAGGCATCGGCAGCGTGGTCGGCGGCAGAATATGCAGGGTAATCTTCGGGAACAAACGCTGCTTCACCAGCCCTTTCAGGCGGCTGAAATGGCTCAGCTCAGCCCCTTCAATACGCAGCGGTACAACGGTTGCTTTCGATTTCGCGGCCACAAAACCTGCGCCATCGTAGATTTTCATCAGCGACCCGGTCACCGAGATACGCCCTTCCGGGAAAATCACTACCGGGCGACCCTGCTCAACCAGACGCACCAGATGTTTAATCATCATCGGTTTTGTCGGGTCAAGTGGAACGAAATCAATCAGCGGCGCCAGCCAGCGCATAAACCACTGCTGGCTGATAGAGGTATAAACGGCAAAAACCGGACGTACGGGCAAAAACAGTGCCAGTAAAATGCCATCAATAAAGGAAACGTGGTTTGGGGTGATAAGAACGCGCTCGCCTTTTAGCGCCTGGGTATCACCGGTGACGCGAATGCGAAAAAGGATACGAAAGAGTGTACGGAAGAACCCAAAAAGCATTTCAACTCCCTTTGCCAGCCAGAGTGGGATGTTCTTTAAATGGTGGCAGATTACACGAGAAGTGCAGCAGGAGCGATAGCTAAAACCGGGCAAAAAAAAACCTGCGCATCCGCGCAGGTTGGTGCAAGTGATGAGTACGAGATGCGTACTAAGAATTCTCACCAATCAATACCTCTGGGATCTTGATTGTGGATGTTCGACATGTGCTTCGCCAGCGGGAAAACGCAAGGGAATGAGCCGAAGTGCAACCAGTTGTGAATATTCTCTGTTGCTGTTACAGGTTGAACTGTGAGGCAAAAAAAAAACCTGCGTAGAAACGCAGGTTGGTGTAAATCGTGTTAATCAACCGGAGTTGATTTCACCTATCAATACCTCTGGGATCTCGACTCTATCAATCCGCCAACAGTCCCGACTATCAGACAATCGCAACAGCCTAAGGCAAAGTGTAACTAAAGGTTCAGATTGACATTATTTTGACATGTCTTGCTGTGTAACGATTACACCGTCAGGGTATGTTCTGCGTCACGTTTGTCGATTGCGAAAACCCCCGCCCCTTGTATGCGCGCTACTTTTCCGCAACACTAGTTCGTGTGTAAACGCTTACCCCCACTAAGAAGGTATTAAATGGCGACAATTAAGGATGTGGCCCGTCTGGCAGGTGTTTCCGTCGCGACCGTCTCGCGCGTGATTAACAACTCACCGAAAGCCAGTGACGCATCGCGCCAGGCAGTACAAAGCGCCATGGAATCGCTGAATTACCACCCCAACGCTAACGCCCGCGCCCTGGCGCAGCAGTCGACAGAAACCATTGGTCTGGTCGTGGGTGATGTGTCAGATCCCTTTTTCGGCGCCATGGTTAAAGCCGTCGAACAGGTGTCTTATCAGACGGGGAATTTCCTGCTGATTGGCAACGGCTACCATAGTGAACAAAAAGAACGTCAGGCCATCGAACAGCTGATCCGCCACCGCTGTGCCGCGCTGGTCGTCCATGCCAAAATGTTGCCCGATGCAGAACTCATCAGCCTGATGAAACAAATTCCCGGCATGGTGTTAATCAACCGCATCATCGCCGGATATGAAAAACGCTGCGTTGCGCTCGATGACCGTTACGGTGCCTGGCTGGCGACCCGCCATCTGATCCAGCAGGGTCATACCCGCATCGGCTATCTCTGTTCTAACCACCCCATTTCGGATGCAGATGACCGCCTGCAAGGCTACTACGACGCACTGCGCGAAAACGGTCTGCCGTGTAACGACCGTCTGGTTGCCTACGGTGAGCCTGACGAAAGCGGTGGCGAGCAGGCCATGACGGAGCTGTTAGGCCGCGGGCGGAATTTCACCGCCGTTGCCAGCTATAACGACTCCATGGCCGCAGGTGCGATGGGGGTGTTAAATGACAACGGAATTGACGTGCCGGCAGAAATTTCACTGATTGGCTTTGATGATGTACTGGTGTCTCGCTATGTGCGTCCACGTCTGACCACCGTGCGTTATCCTATCGTGACGATGGCAACGCAGGCGGCAGAGCTGGCATTAGCGCTGGCAGATAAACGCCAGCCGCCGGAAATTACGCATCTGTTCAGCCCAACGCTGGTGCGCCGTCACTCCGTGGTGCCACCCGCTGAAGGACAAAGCGAATAACGATACAGATGGACCGTTTTGTTCGGGTATTCCAGACCATCACCGATATAGCGCCAGCCGTAACGTTCGTAAAAGTCGCGGCAGGCAGACCAGAGGTGTAATTCGGAATACCCGGCCTGTGCGGCAAAGGCGATGACATGTTCCTGCAACAGCCCCGCCAGCCCCTTGCCGCGAGCCGCCTCATCAACGTACAACGCGGCAAGCCAGGGATAAAGATCCTGACGGCTAATCAAATCACAGCGCCATAATCCCACCGTCCCCAGAAGCTGCTCGCCCTCTACGGCGATAAACGTCAGCGGCAATGCGCCCGGAGCCTGGCTATGATCAACCACGCTCTGGAAAAACTCACGCGGCAGCCCGTCGCCAAAAGCTTGCCAGATCCAGTCGATAACCTTTTCTGCAAACTGCGGGGCGGCATAAAGCGGCAGAATTTTCACACCAGCTTCCCCTGAAAAACAGGTACGGATTCAAAAAGATAACCGTCAAAATCTGGCGCATCTTCATCAGACAGCTCGAGAAGGCTCTTTTTCACATTTTCGAGATGCTGGAACATGGCCTGCCATGCGCCCATCACATCGCGCCGACGCAGTGCCGCGAGGATAGTCTGACGATCGCCAAGCCACTTCAGACGCCAGGCACGGCTGCCGATATGCACGTTGAACTGCTGCCACAGCGGGCTGCTGTCCATGTGATGCCAGATGCTTTCAACCGTTGCCAGCAGCATCTGATTTTGCGTTGCCCCCGCCAGCACCAGGTGAAACATCTTGTTGTTATCCTGGCTTTTATCGTCGGCGGCAATGGCCCGCTGCTCTTGCTCGATAATGCGACGCAGGTTATCGATGTCCGCGCGGGTGGCCATTTTTGCGGCAAACGCGGCGATGTTACTTTCAAGCAGCTGGCGCGCCTGTAAAATCTCAAACGGGCCAACATCGCTATTCAGGAAACGCTCTTCTTCACTTTCATGTTCTTCAGGAATGCGCATCACATAGACGCCCGACCCCTGGCGAATATCCACGGTGCCCTGCAATTCCAGCATCAGTAATGCCTCTCGCACGATTGTGCGGCTTACGCCGTAGGTCTCGGCAATGTTCCGCTCCGGCGGCAGGCGCGAGCCAACGGGATAATGCCCCTGGATAATTTGCGCGCGCAAATCCTCGCCAATCTCCTGGTACTGTTTTTTTTCCGGCGGGACGACTGCCTGATCCACGATATCACCTGTACTTAGCTGTTAATGCGCAGGCCGGGCATCCTCCCGGCCAGTTTGTGCACTATTTTACCAGAACCCACACTGTTTGCGCTTACTTCCATTCATCGTCAATACAGAGCGTGAGCATGCGCGCATCGCGCAGTTGCCGGAACCAGGCGGCCGACTTTTTGGCGCGTCGGGCACGGTTGTCATCCAGATCGATCTCAATCAATCCATAGCGATTTTTGAACGCGTTCATGGGCGAGACGTTGTCCGTGAACGCCCATAGCATATAGCCGTGACAGTTTGCCCCCTCTTCCCGCGCCAGCAGCGTGTAGTAGAGATGTTCGCTGATAAAATCGATCCGGTAATTGTCTTCGATGATGCCATCACGATTGCGGAACTGCGCTTCGTTCTCAACGCCCATACCGCTTTCCGCCACAAACCAGCGGATGTTGCGGTAGTCGTTTTTAATGCGCATCGCCATGTCATAGATAATGCGTGGATAGATTTCCCAGCCGCGGGATTTGTTCATCCGCCGCCCCGGCAGTTCAAACGGCTCATAATAGTACGCCGGATGGAACGGCGTTTCCGGGTGCCAGGCGCGGGATGGCGCTTTCACCCGGTGCGGGTAATAGAGGTTGATCCCCAGCTCATCAACGGTGTTGTCGGCAATCAGCGTCAGCTCTTCTGGCGTGTGATCCCACTGAACATGGTGCTGCTCCAGCAGGGTAAAAAGCGCCTGCGGATAATGCCCGTGAACCAGCGGATCAAGGAATACGCGGTTATAAAACAGATCGTACATTTCGGCAGCGCGTACATCATGCGGCGCACGCGAACGCGGATAGGTCACTTCCGGGTTAAGAATGCAGCCCACTGAGCCGCGATAGCCTTTCTCGCGAAACAGCTTCACCACCTTCGCCGTCGCCAGCACTTTATGGTGGTTCCACTGCATCCAGGTACTGGTGTTCTGCTCATATGGCCAGCGTAGCGCATCCAGATAAACCCGGGTTTGCACCACAATCGGCTCGTTGAAGCTAAACCAGCGCGTCACTTTGGTGTGGTAGCGCTCAAACACCTTTTCAGCGTAACGCACAAACAGCTCGACGACATGCTTCGACCCCCAGCCGCCGTAGATTTCCAGCAACACGCCAGGCTGCTCGTAATGCTCCAGGCAGATCATCGGTTCGATCCCCTGACGGTGCATTTCGTCAAACAGGGCGTCGTAATAGGCGGCGTACTCTTCGTCCACCGTGGCATTTTCGTAGTCAGTCAGAAAGCGCGACCAGTTGATAGAGGTGCGATAGTGCGTCAGCCCTGCCTGTTTCATCAACGCGACGTCTTCGCGAAAGCGGTTGATAAAATCGGTCGCCACTGCCGGGCCATAGCCGTTATGCCAGACGTGACGATCGTTTTTGTACCAGAGGTCGAGCCAGGAGTCTTGCCCCGTCTTCTTGCCACTCCAGCCTTCCGTCTGCCAGGCGGACGCCGCTGCCCCAAGGATAAAATCGTCCGGTATTGTTATCTGTTTGGTGCTCATCAGGTCCTCACGCGTTGTTGGTGGCTTGTTGCAGTGCAGCCTGTTCAGCACGGCGGGAAGCGATCTTCACAAACGGCAGGTAAATCAGCACGGCCGTTACAATACAGATAAGCTGAGTAACAACCGCCCCCATTGAGCCCGCGGTCGAAAGCCAGGCGTTAATCAGTGGCGGCGTGGTCCAGGGCACCATCACCACGGCTTTTCCGGCGAACCCGGTGGCCGTTGCGAAATAGCCGATGGAGCCTGTCACCAGCGGGGTGATGATGAACGGGATCGCGAGGATCGGATTAAGCATGATCGGCATCCCGAAGATAACCGGTTCATTAATGTTAAAGAGGCCAGGGCCGATGGACAGCTTGGCTATCTCTTTCATCTCTTTGCGTTTGGTGGCAATCATCACCGCAATCAGCAGACCAATGGTTAAACCTGAACCACCGATACTCATATACACATCCCAGAACGGCATGGTGATGATGTTCGGTACCTCTTTGCCCTGCTCAAACGCACTCATGTTGACGGTGATCGCCCCCAGCAGCAGCGGTTCGCGGATCGGTTTGATCATCTGGTTGCCGTGAATACCGATAACCCAGAACAGCTGAGCCACAAACATCAGTAGCAGAATACCCGGCAGGCTTTGTACCACGCGCTCCAGCGGTTGTTGCACCACCTGATACACCGCATCGTAAAGGTACATGCCGGTGATTTGATGGAAAACGAAGCCAAACGTTGCAATAGCGGTAGTAGTGATGATGGCGGGGATCAGCGCCGAGAAGGACGCCGCCACGTTAGGAGGCACCGTGTCCGGCATCCGAATCTTCAGGCCTTTGCGGGTTTCCAGCCAGCAGTAAATCTCAACGGAAAGGATGGCGATAAACATGCCGAGGAATAAGCTGCGGGTATCCGAGAACTGGCGCAGCAGCACGTCTTTCACCACATGCATCTGCCCGTCGACCATCATTTCAACCGTCGTCGGTGTAACGCAGATAAAGCAGATCACCGCCAGAAGACCCGGGAACAGCGATTTTATCCCGTTGATACGCCCCAGTTCGATACCAATTAAAAACACCGCGCCAATGTTCAGAAAGTTCAGGGTAGCGTAGTTAATCGCACTGGTAATCGGTTTCAGCGCGGCGAGAAAAGAGAGCGATTCGAAGCTCGCCAGGCCGTTTTTCGGATCCAGCACCATGTTGGAGATCAGCACAGAAAATGCGCCAACGATGATGACCGGCATTAAGGTAATAAAAGAGGACTTGATCGCCATGATATAGCGATAGCTATTGAATTTGGTGGCGAAACTGCCCAGAGCGTCGATCAGTTTTTCCTGCAATGCCATAGGGTAATACCTCAGTGAAGGGCTTTTATTGGAGTAGATCTACAGCCGCCTGCTATTGGCATACCAAAAATAGCTTTCTGGTGCTATTCGTTCTGTGATTAATCTCCCATCGTGGCAAAAGGTATTCCAAATCATGATTTATAACCACTTTGGTATGCCACTTATTCGGTTTTATGCTGTGGTGATAGCCCGTTGCCAAAAAGCGTGATCGTGGTGGGGATTTTGCCCTCGCCGCTGCGCATATGTGCCTGAGTGTCTGTGATAAACTGCGAACGATTACGTGAAAGCAGGAATTTCTAATGGCAACAATGCTGGATGTCTCATTACGCGCTGGTGTTTCAAAAGCCACCGTCTCACGCGTGTTGAACGGCACAGGTCAGGTAAAAGAAAGCACGCGCAAGCAGGTGTTTAAGGCAATGGAAGAGTTAGGCTATCGGCCGAACTTTCTTGCGCGCTCGCTGGCGAACCAGACCAGCAACAGCATTGGTCTGGTGGTGTCGACGTTTGACGGTTTTTACTTCGGACGCCTGTTACAGCAGGCATCGCGCCAAACGGAAACGCACGGCAAGCAGCTGATCGTCACCGACGGGCACGATGCGCCTGAGCAGGAAGAGATGGCCGTGCAAATGCTGGCCGACCGCAAATGCGATGCCATCGTGTTGTATACCCGCTACATGAGCGAAAAAACGATCATGAAGCTTATCCATTCCGTGCAAACGCCGCTGGTGATCATCAACCGTGAAGTGAGCCAGGCGGCCGACCGCTGCGTGTTCTTCGAACAACAGGATGCCGCCTTTAAAGCCGTGGATTATCTGATAAGTCAGGGCCACCGCGAGATTGCCTGCATCACCGTTCCGATCCACACGCCAACCGGTAAAGCGCGCCTGATGGGCTATCGCAAGGCGCTGGAAAAGCACGGAATTGTCTGGGACGATCGTCGGGTGAAATATGGCGATGCGGGAATGACGCGGGGATATGAGCTGTGCAAAGAGCTGATCGCTGAAAACGTGCCGTTTAGCGCGCTTTTCGCCTGTAACGACGATATGGCTCTGGGTGCGTCGAAGGCGTTACATCAGGCCGGGCTGCGTATTCCTCAGGATATTTCGCTGTTTGGCTTTGATGATGCGCCGAGCGCGAAGTGGCTAGAGCCTGCACTCTCTTCGGTCTATTTGCCTATCGATAATATGATAGTGACGGCTATTGATCAGGCGATCCGGCTGGCAAAAAACCAGCCGGTCGAAACGATCCCGCCGTTTACCGGCACGCTGGTGTTGCGTGACTCAGTAACCACGGGCCCGTATTTTCACTCAAAATAGTTCCAGCGCCAGCAGTTCCTGAATGGTCTGGCGGCGGCGAATCAGCCGCGCCACGCCATGATCGAACAGCACTTCCGGCAGCAGCGGGCGGCTGTTGTAGTTCGAGGACATTGACGCTCCGTACGCTCCGGTATCATGCAGCACCAGGTAATCACCCGGTTTCACTTCAGGCAGCGCGCGGGTTTCCACTTTACCGCCCTCTTGCTGAGTGAACACATCGCCCGATTCGCACAGCGGGCCTGCCACTACAGTTTCGACCCGCGGTGCCTGCGTTAAATCGCGCCCGTCTGCGGCCAGCGCCGTAATGTGGTGGTAACTGCCGTACATGGCAGGGCGCATCAGATCGCTAAAGCCTGCATCAATCAGCACGAAATGACGTGAACCCATCTCTTTCACGCTACGCACCTGCGACACCAGCACGCCAGACTCCGCCACCAGGAAGCGACCCGGTTCGATTTCCAGCTTCACCGCGTGCCCCAGATGGGCGGCAATTTTATCGCGCGCCGCGCTCCACAGGCCGTAATAGTGATCGGTATCGATAGCCTCTTCGCCTTCACGATACGGGATAGACAGGCCGCCACCGGCGGAGATCGCCTCCATATCCTGACCAAAATCGATAACCTGGCGCACCATCGCGCCGCACACCTGCTCCAGGTGGCCGTAATCGACACCCGAGCCAATATGCATATGAATACCCACCAGCTCCAGGCTGTAGCGCTGAATCACTTCAAGCGCAGCAGGCAGATCGGTATACCATATCCCGTGCTTGCTGTTTTCGCCGCCGGTGTTGGTTTTTTGGCTGTGACCGTGGCCAAAACCCGGGTTCACGCGCAGCCAGACGCGATGGCCAGCAGAAACCTGACCGAGCTGCTCCAGCATGTCCACCGAACCCGCATTCACCGGAATGCGCAGTTCATGTACGCGAGCCAGTGTAGGTTCATCAATCAGGTCAGCCGTGAACACAATGGCATCGCTGTCGCTCTTCGGATCGTATCCGGCCGCCAGCGCACGCTCAATTTCCCCCAGAGAAACCGAATCGACCTTCACCCCCTGCTCACGCATCAGGCGCAAAATATGGATATTCGAGCAGGCTTTCTGGGCAAAACGCACCACGTCAAACTGATGCAGCGCGGCAATCTTCTCGCGGACGATCTGTGCGTCGTAGACCCATACCGGGCAACCAAATTCGGCAGGCAGGCGCAGTAAATTATCGGCGTTCAAATCGGTATCAGTCTGGTTAAGCGGGCGTGGCATGGTCTTCTCCGGGGGATGGCATTTTTTTATGATTACGCCACAGCACGAAGAGAATAAAAAATATCGTTTTATCGTTAGTCTATGCAAAAATGATATGGATAACTCTTAGTCATCAGGTGCCCAATGCCCGCCGTCAACTTACGCCACATCGAGATTTTTCACGCCGTGATGACCACGGGGAATCTCACCGAAGCTGCACTCATGCTGCATACCTCTCAGCCAACGGTCAGCCGCGAGCTGGCGCGCTTTGAGAAAGTGCTGGGGCTAAAGCTGTTTGAACGTACGCGCGGCAGGCTGCATCCCACAGTGCAGGGGTTACGCCTGTTTGAAGAAGTGCAGCGCTCCTGGTACGGCCTGGACAGGATCGTCAGTGCGGCTGAAAGTCTGCGGGAATTCCGCCAGGGTGAGCTGTCGATTGTCTGCCTGCCCGTCTTTTCGCAGTCCTTTCTGCCCATGCTGCTACACCCTTTTCTGACGCGCTATCCCGAGGTCAATCTCACCATCGTGCCGCAGGAGTCGCCGCTGCTGGAAGAGTGGCTTTCGGCTCAGCGCCATGATCTCGGCCTGACCGAAACGCTTGTCACCCCTGCGGGAACACAGCGCACCGAACTGCTCTCTTTAGATGAAGTTTGTGTACTGCCAGCAGGACACCCGTTAGCGCAAAAACAGATCCTGACGCCCGCTGATTTTCAGGGCGAAAATTACATCAGCCTTTCACAGACCGACAGCTACCGGCAGCTACTGGACACCCTGTTTGCCGAGCATCAGATTAAACGCCGAATGGTGGTAGAGACGCACAGCGCCGCCTCAATTTGTGCGATGGTGCGTGCTGGCGTGGGGATTGCGGTGGTAAACCCTTTAACGGCGCTTGATTATGCCGGAACCGGGATTGCTATCCGCCGTTTTAGCGTATCCGTTCCCTTTACCGTGAGCCTTATTCGCCCGCTTCACCGCCCGGCATCAGCACTGGTGGATGCATTCAGTGAACATCTGCAAGGAGGGCTTAACGCGCTCACCGCAAAGCTGGACGATGTGCTTAACAATATGCCCGGCTAACTGCCGGGCATTCGTCAACTCAGTTGAAACGTTTTGCGACAGAAGCCACACGTTCACCGAATTTCACTGCGGTTTCCAGATCGCCAGATGCAATCGCACCTGCGTCCGCGTCTGACGGCGACTGAACCAGCAGCCCGACAGAACCGCCCAGGTTGTTAATATCCTGGCGCGTAGCCGCCTGAGTGTTTGACGGTGGCAGACCCAGGCTCACCCAGATACCGCCATGCTGTGAAGCCAGCGTTTGCAGATACTGAAGCGACACCTGTTTGTCACCGTTCAGGCTCGCGCTGTTGCTAAAGCCCGCAAACACTTTGTCCTGCCAGCTGCGCACAAACCAGGCTTTCGACGTGGCATCGGCAAACTTCTTGAACTGCCACGGCACACCGCCCATATACGTTGGCGCACCAAAAATAATCGCCTTCGCATCGTTCAGTTTTTGCCAGTCGCTTTCCTGAATATCGCCATTGCTGTCAATCGCGATCAAATCAGCATGCGCGCCCTCTGCAACCGTTTCAGCTACGCGTTTTGTGTGGCCGTAGCCGGAATAATAGATAACTACAACGCTCATAATGTGTCTCCTGATGGAATATTACTTATGAAGTCAAACGTTTACGACTGGCGCGATACGGCATATTTTCCCGCGCCGAGGAACATAATGCATAACCCACCGAGGAAATAGAGCGCTTCGCTTTCCAGCGCCCAGGCTCCCACGTCGGTCAGAGAATAGAATTTGCCCATTCCCACCAGCAGCGTGGCGACAAGGATATTGAAGGCATAAATGAAGGCGGCGGGCCGCGTCAGCCAGCCAATGATGATAAGCACCGGTGTCACGATTTCGCCGATAAACACGCCGTAGGCGATAAAGCCCGGTAATCCCTTTTGTTCCAGCAGCGCGGAGATCCAGCCAACGCCATGGTCAATTTTTGCCACACCATGAAACAGCATCAAAATACCAAAGGTCAGCCGCAATAAAAGGCGGCCAAAATCGGGATGGTTGGTGTAACGAGTAAAAACGGAATCAATGGTTTTCAGCATGGTGATTTTTCTTTTGCCTACGTGCAGGCGTGCATTCAACGAAAGGCAACCGACTGCTGGTTGCCATTTTCGGTTCCCTGGTATCAAATAGAAACCTTACGTCGTTTTATACACGCAAACATTCGCTTGCGTAAGAAGGCACCTTTACCTCACCTGGTTACCTTGAGGGAACCACCATGACTGACTCTGAAACCGTAATGAAAGAGATGCCGCCTTATAATGTGTTCGACGAACGCTGTCCGACACGCAATGTGCTGGCACGTATCGCCGATAAATGGGCACTGCTGATCCTTGCGCGTCTGGAAAACGGGCCGATGCGGTTTAATCACCTGCAACGTGATATTCAGCGGATCACCAAGAAAGTGCTGACCCAGGCGCTGCGCAAGCTGGAGCGCGATGGTCTGGTTTCGCGAGAAGTGTTTGCCACTGTGCCGGTGACGGTAGAGTACAGCCTGACACCGCTCGGCCAGGCACTCACGGAAACCGTCACCGTGCTGGCTCACTGGGTAGAAAGTAATATGGATGCCATCGTCGCAGCGCAATCAGCGTATGATGCCGCCAACGAACAAGACTGAGCCGGGCAAGCCCGGCTTTGTGCTGCTCAGGAGAGCATAAATTCAACGGCATCAGCCGCATGAATGGCTGCCGTATCAAATACCGGGATCGGGCTGCGCTCAACCGGCACAAGTAAACCAATCTCTGTACAGCCGAAAATCACGCCCTCTGCCCCCTGCTGCGCGAGCTTCTCAATCACGCTGACGTAGTACTCGCGCGAGGGCTCGCTGAAGGTCCCAAGGCAAAGCTCCTCAAAGATAATCTGATTAATGCGCGCCCGGTCGGCCTCATCCGGGATCAGGCTTTCAATCCCGAATTCACTGCTCAGTCGCCCACGATAAAAATCCTGCTCCATGGTGTAGCGGGTACCCAGCAGCGCTACGCGCGTCATCCCGGAGGCGGTAATCGCACGCCCGGTGGCATCGGCAATATGCAGGAACGGCAGCGAACAGCGCGATTCAATGTGTGATGCCACTTTGTGCATGGTGTTGGTACAGAGCAAAATCCCCTCTGCGCCCGCACGCTCCAGCCCCAGCGCCGCCTGCGCCAGAATCTCGCCAGCTTTATCCCACTCACCGCTTGCCTGGCAGGCTTCTATCTCATGGAAATCGACGCTGTGCAGCAGCAGGCTTGCAGAGTGTAGCCCGCCAAGACGTTGCTTCACCCCTTCATTAATCAGGCGGTAATACGGGATGGTCGATTCCCAGCTCATACCACCTAACAGACCGATCGTTTTCATACTCTCTCCTTTATATTTCTTCCAGTGAAGCAAACTTGTGATCCTGTTTCCAGTTCTTTGGCTAGCCGTTTCTTTTTACCGCGCGGTGATATAAATTAAATGAAACAATGTTTCATTAACTTGCGGAGCTAGAGATGTTTATTTTTCACAAAGAGACAACGCTTGAAGATCTCGGAAACGGGGTGACACGCCGAATTCTGGCGCATGACGGAAAGATGATGGCGGTAGAGGTGAATTTCCAGCAGGGTGCCATCGGGCCGATGCATAACCATCCGCACGAGCAGTTAACCTACGTGCTTTCCGGCGAGTTCGAATTCACCATTGGCGATGAAAAACATGTCGTGACGGCGGGCGACACGCTCTACAAAGAGCCGCACATTATGCATGGCTGCGTGTGCCTGAAACCCGGCACTCTGCTTGATACCTTCACACCAGTGCGCGACGATTTTCTGCGATAAAAAAAGGCGGTGTCACCACCGCCCTTTTTTTATTACATTTCCGCTTCCGGAAGGGGTTCCGCTAAAGGCTTGCGCATCAGCATCGCATTTTGAACAAGTACAAAGCCGCAGGCGAAAAACCCACCAACAAATCCTGCCAGTAACACGATAATCAGCTTGCCCGGGCCATCTTTTTTCACCGGCTGAGACGGCGACAGCTGATATTTAAAAGGCTCAAGCTTCACATCTTCAACAGACAGTTTTTTTAACTGGGCCAGATGATATTCACGGTTCTGGAAATCAGCATTCAGCTCTGAAACATCCTTGAGCGATTTTTCAATTTCCAGCTTTTGTGCAATACCGTCTGCGCCCAGCGCCACGGAGTAATCCGGGTCATCTTTAACCGCCTGGCCATTGCTGTAGACCGGCTTTTTGATCCCGGCGGCATTGGCCACTTCCAGGGAATAGTTCAGACGTTGCAGGTTGGTGTTGTGAATATTGGTCAGACGAACCCTGTCCAGCTCCAGCTGTTGTTCCTCCATCCGCGTTTTCAGCGTGACCTGGTTACGGATGTTCTGCATCGTTTCTTTTTCAACCAGCGCGGATACGAACTGGACATAGCCTTCAAGCACGGTGCGCGCATCTGTCGCCGTCGGTGCCGTAAAGCTCAACGTCCAGGATGCATAAGGCACTTTATCGGCATCTTTCGCTGCAGTGTTATCCACTGCTTTCATCTGCTCGGCGATATTGACCACGGCACGATGCAGCTCAACAGGATCAATATCTGCACCTTCCAGTTGCGCCATAACAAACGGCGAGGAGGTCATATATTCTTCAAGCAGCGACTGCGACTGGAACTTTTTAATGAACAGGTTGAATACATCAGGGCGGGCGATTTTTACGTCCACATCCAGTACCTGAAGCGCCACCAGCATCTGGCGCAGTGGGTTCCACTGCGTTTGTTCTGCCGGTGTGATCACCGCCTTACTGGTCCACTTTTGCGGCAGGATAAATGCCATTGCCAGGCCTGCTACGGCAAAGGCGAAAGCGGTGACCAAAATACGTTTTTTTGCGACCCACAAGACATCCAATAATCCCAGAAGGTCAATCTCTTTATACTCATGTGCCGGAGAGGCATGACGGGAAAAATCCACATCCGTATTTTTTTTAAAATCCATGACTGACATAGCAATTCTTCTATTTTGATGGCGCAGCGAATCTGCCTGAGAGGTCCCTGAGCGACCGATGATACAAGATAGTAAGAATTATCTGAATGCCAAAAGTTTAAAACCTGATGCCTGACTATCAGAATTAGTAGTAAAAAGTTGCGCGATCTCACGTATGTTAATCCTTCTTTCTCACGGCTCATCCGCTCTTCAGCGTTTTTCGCTGACTCTCATTCGGGTTAAAAATGCCACCTTCCTCACCTTATTGAAACAGCGTTTCGACATCGATCACATTTCCATCATTAAGCGAATGACGCGGAAACAAATAGCAATAAAATAAAATAAAACGATGTTTTAGTATTCAAGAACAACGGTTCGTGAGTTTTTAAAACCCTGACAGGGCTTGTCAGAGCAACTCAGAAAAACATTTTATAAAACATGAGGTAAGGGAGTAACCGTAACGCGTTTCATACCGAACACACATCCCCGGGCCAGCCATCAGGCGTGGGGCGACAGCATCACAATCGGATTCCGTTTTAAAACCATTGATTGCCAGGTAGGTATGTATGAATGAAAACAAAATGCTGGGGCTAGCGTGGATATCACCCTACATCATCGGGCTGATAATCTTTACCGCGTTTCCCTTTGTCTCATCATTCTTTCTCAGTTTTACTGATTACGATCTGATGAGCCCGCCGGTGTTTAACGGCATCGAGAACTATCGTTACATGTTTACGGAAGATACTCTCTTCTGGAAATCCATGGGCGTGACCTTTGCCTATGTATTTTTGACCATTCCATTAAAACTGGCATTTGCTCTGGGAATTGCTTTTGTTCTGAACTTTAAATTACGCGGCATCGGTTTCTTCCGTACTGCGTACTATATTCCGTCGATCCTCGGCAGCTCCGTAGCAATTGCGGTTCTGTGGCGTGCACTGTTTGCCATCGATGGCCTGCTGAACAGCTTTATTGGCGTATTTGGCTTTGATCCGGTGAACTGGCTGGGTGAACCTTCTCTGGCGCTGATGTCCGTGACCCTGCTGCGCGTCTGGCAGTTCGGCTCTGCGATGGTTATCTTCCTGGCTGCACTGCAAAACGTTCCACAGTCACAGTATGAAGCGGCAATGATCGACGGCGCATCAAAATGGCAGATGTTCATGAAAGTGACCGTGCCGCTGATTACGCCGGTGATTTTCTTCAACTTCATCATGCAGACCACCCAGGCGTTCCAGGAATTTACCGGGCCGTATGTCATTACCGGCGGCGGGCCAACCTACTCGACTTACCTGTTCTCGCTCTATATCTACGACACCGCGTTCAAATACTTTGACATGGGCTACGGCGCAGCACTTGCCTGGATCCTGTTCCTGGTGGTTGCCGTCTTTGCCGCTATCGCCTTTAAGTCTTCGAAATACTGGGTGTTCTACTCCGCCGATAAAGGAGGCAAAAATGGCTGATATCCAACAACTCTCCACGGCGAGAAGCGTTGCTGAGCGCGAAGTGGCTCGCACGCTGCGCAAAGAGAAAATCAACGCCAGTATCCGCTATGTGATCCTGCTGTTTGTCGGGCTGCTGATGCTCTATCCGCTGGTGTGGATGTTCTCTGCGTCGTTTAAACCGAACCACGAGATCTTCACCACCCTCAGCCTGTGGCCTGCACACGCCACCTGGGACGGATTTATTAACGGCTGGAAAACCGGGACTGAGTACAACTTCGGTCATTACATGCTGAACACCTTTAAGTATGTGATCCCGAAAGTGATCCTGACCATTATCTCCTCCACCATCGTGGCGTACGGCTTTGCCCGCTTCGAGATCCCGTGGAAGAAATTCTGGTTCGCGACGCTTATCACCACCATGTTGCTGCCAAGCACCGTTCTGCTTATCCCGCAGTACCTGATGTTTCGTGAAATGGGCATGTTGAACAGCTATATGCCGCTGTACCTGCCGCTGGCGTTTGCCACCCAAGGGTTCTTCGTCTTTATGCTGATCCAGTTCCTGCGTGGCGTGCCGCGTGACATGGAAGAAGCGGCGCAGATTGACGGCTGTAACTCCATCCAGGTGCTGTGGTACGTGGTGGTGCCAATCCTGAAACCGGCCATTATCTCGGTCGCACTGTTCCAGTTCATGTGGTCAATGAACGACTTTATCGGGCCTCTGATTTACGTCTACAGCGTGGACAAATACCCGATTGCACTGGCTCTGAAAATGTCCATCGATGTCACCGAAGGTGCGCCGTGGAACGAAATTCTGGCAATGGCGAGCATCTCCATTCTGCCATCCATCATTGTCTTCTTCCTGGCACAGCGCTACTTCGTACAGGGCGTAACCAGCAGCGGAATTAAAGGTTAAGAGGGAAATATCATGGCTGAAGTTATCTTCAACAAACTGGAAAAGGTGTACTCCAACGGCTTCAAAGCGGTACATGCTATCGACCTGAAAATCGCTGAAGGGGAATTCATGGTGATCGTCGGGCCATCCGGCTGCGCGAAATCAACCACCCTGCGAATGCTGGCCGGGCTGGAAACCATCAGCGGCGGTGAAGTGCGCATTGGAGAGAAAATCGTTAACAACCTGGCGCCGAAAGAGCGCGGGATTGCGATGGTGTTCCAGAACTACGCGCTGTACCCGCACATGACGGTGCGCGAAAACCTGGCCTTCGGCCTGAAGCTGAGCAAGCTGCCAAAAGATCAGATTGAATCTCAGGTGAATGAAGCGGCGAAAATTCTGGAGCTGGAAGAGCTGCTCGACCGCCTGCCACGCCAGCTTTCCGGCGGCCAGGCGCAGCGTGTGGCCGTAGGCCGTGCGATTGTGAAAAAGCCGGACGTGTTCCTGTTCGATGAACCTTTATCAAACCTCGACGCCAAGCTGCGCGCCTCGATGCGTATCCGTATTTCTGACCTGCACAAGCAGCTGAAGAAATCCGGTAAACCGGCGACCACCGTATACGTGACCCACGACCAGACCGAAGCGATGACCATGGGTGACCGCATCTGTGTGATGAAGCTCGGCCACATCATGCAGGTGGATACCCCGGATAACCTCTACCACAAGCCGAAGAACATGTTCGTGGCGGGCTTTATCGGCGCGCCAGAAATGAACATTCGTGCCAGCAAGCTGGTGGAAAAAGAGGGACATCTGCATATCGCCATCGGCAATGAAACCATGCCGCTCAACGGTGAAAAGCAGGAGAAAGTGTCTGGCTACACGGGCCAGGAGATCTTCTACGGCGTGCGCCCTGAATTTGTTTCGCTCTCAGACGAGCCCTTCCAGGAAGGTGGTTGCAGCGGCGAGATGGTGCGTGTGGAAAACATGGGCCACGAGTTCTTTGTGTATCTGAAAGTCGCGGACTACGAACTGACCGCCCGAATTCCTTCCGACGAAGCTAAGCCAATGATTGATAAGGGGCTTCATCGTAAGGTGTATTTCAAGTTTGATATGCATAAATGTCATATTTTTGACGCTAAAACTGAACAGAACATCTCTCTCTAATGGAGTTATAAAAATGAAAAAAGTGCTTTTAAGCGCCGCTATCTCCGCTACCCTGGGCCTTACTGCTTTGCCATCGATGGCACAAGATGTTGATTTACGTATGTCCTGGTGGGGCGGTAATGGTCGCCACCAGGTTACCCTGAAAGCGCTGGAAGAGTTCCACAAGCAAAACCCGGATATTAACGTGAAAGCGGAATACACCGGGTGGGACGGTCACCTGTCCCGTCTGACGACCCAGATTGCTGGCGGCACCGAGCCGGACGTGATGCAAACGAACTGGAACTGGCTGCCGATCTTCTCCAAAAACGGGGAAGGCTTCTACGATCTGAACAAAATGAAAGACGTGATCGACCTGAGCCAGTTCGATCCAAAAGAGCTGCAATCCACCACGGTGAACGGCAAGCTGAACGGTATTCCAATCTCCGTAACCGCACGCGTGTTCTATTTCAACGACGAAACCTGGAAAAAAGCGGGCGTCGAATACCCGAAAACCTGGGACGAGCTGATGGCCGCAGGCAAGGCCTTCGAGAGCAAGCTTGGTAAGCAGTACTACCCTGTGGTGCTGGAACACCAGGACACCCTGGCGCTGCTGAACTCCTACATGATCCAGAAGTACAACATCCCGGCCGTGGATGAACAGACCAAAAAGTTCTCCTACAGCAAAGAGCAGTGGGTGGAATTCTTCCAGACCTATAAAAAGCTGGTTGATAGCCACGTGATGCCAGACACCAAATACTACGCGTCATTTGGTAAGAGCAACATGTATGAGATGAAGCCGTGGATCCAGGGCGAATGGGGCGGCACTTACATGTGGAACTCGACCATCAACAAGTATTCCGACAACCTGAAGCCACCGGCAAAACTGGAGTTGGGTAATTACCCAATGCTGCCGGGTGCCACCGATGCGGGCCTGTTCTTCAAACCGGCGCAGATGCTGTCGATTGGTAAATCCACCAAAAACCCGGAAGCGGCGGCGAAGCTGATTAACTTCCTGCTGAACAGCAAAGAAGGTGTCGATACGCTGGGTCTGGAGCGTGGCGTGCCGTTGAGTAAAGCGGCGGTGCAGTTCCTGACCGAAGATGGCACCATCAAAGAGAGCGATCCTTCCGTTGCGGGCCTGCGTCTGGCGCAGTCTCTGCCAGCGAAACTGTCCGTATCACCTTACTTTGATGACCCGCAGATTGTGGCCCAGTTCGGCACCTCTCTTCAGTACATCGACTATGGCCAGAAAACCGTGGAAGAGACTGCCGCTGACTTCCAGCGTCAGGCTGAACGTATCCTGAAACGCGCCATGCGCTAAGCCCCCGGCCAGAACATACCCTGCCACTGACGGTGGCGGGGTATTTTTTTATCTCAAGGAGAGAAAAATGAAAGGCAAAATCATCCCGCTGAATTTTCGCACTCGCCAGGATCCTACAACCGGGCACGAGGTGATACGGATGACGCCCCCGCACATTATTTGTCACCGGAATTACTTCTATCAAAAATGCTTCACCCGTGATGGCAGCAAGCTGATTTTTGGCGGTGCGTTCGAAGGCCACTGGAATTACTACCTGCTGGATATTGCGAAACAACAGGCAACTCAACTTACCGACGGGACCGGGGATAATACCTTTGGCGGCTTTTTATCTGATGATGATAAGTCCCTGTGGTATGTGAAAAATAACCGCGAACTCCGGCGCGTCGACCTCGACAGCCTTGAGGAGTTTATCGTCTATGACGTGGACGACGAATGGGTGGCGTACGGCACCTGGGTGGCAAATTCAGACTGCACGAAGCTTGTCGGGATCGAAATCAAAAAGAGCGACTGGCAGCCACTGACCGACTGGAGCAAGTTCCGCGCGTTTTACTTTACCCAGCCTGAATGCCGCCTGATCAATATCGATTTACGCACTGGCGAACGCCGGGTGATGTTGCAGGAAAACCGCTGGCTCGGGCATCCGATCTATCGCCCGTTTGACGACACCACCGTCGCGTTTTGCCATGAAGGCCCGCGTGACGCCATCGACGCGCGCATGTGGCTGATTAATGCCGATGGCAGCAATGTGCGTAAGGTTCGCCAGCACGCGCCCGGCGAGAGTTTCACCCATGAATTTTGGGTCCCGGACGGCTCCGCGCTGTATTACGTGGAGCATAAAGAGAACGATCCGAAACGCTATCTGTGCAGCGCCGATCCGCAGACGCTGGAAAACCGCCAGCTGATGGCGATCCCGCCCTGCTCTCACCTGATGAGCAACCACGATGGCGCGCTGATTGTCGGTGACGGCGCACCGCACAATACCGGTGACATTAGCCTGAACGATCCGTTTATTTGGGTGTTTGATTTGAAAACCGGTGAGAAAAAAGCGATTTGCCAGCACAACAGCAGCTGGAAAGTGCTGGACGGCGACCGCCAGGTCACGCATCCGCATCCGTCATTTTCACCTGACGGTGAGTGGGTGCTGTATACCTCGGATGCCGAAGGAATGCCGGCGCTGTATTTAGCGAAGGTGTAAAAAAAGCCGGGTGGCGGCTATGCCTTACCCGACCTACATTTGGCGCTACTTTGTAGGCCCGGTAAGCGTAGCGCCACCGGGCACGCCATCAGACGCCGATATCCCGCAATTTCTCGCCTTTCATCAGCTTACGTTCAATGTGCTCAAGCGTCACGCCTTTGGTTTCAGGAATAAGCCAGAAAGTAATTCCGATAAATACCACGTTCAGCACCGTGTAGAGCCAGAAGGTACCAGCCGCACCAATCGAATCCAGCAGCGTCAGGAATGTCGCGCCGATAATCATGTTCGACACCCAGTTGGTGGTTGTGGAACAGGTTATCCCGAAGTCACGGCATTTCAGCGGCTGAATTTCAGAGCACAGGATCCACACTACCGGCGCGGCGCTCATCGCATATCCCGCAATACACATCATGGTCATGCCGACAGAGAGCCAGGACAGCCCGCTTGATGCCGTGCCGTTATCGAACTGCATCAGGCAATAGCCGAGGATCAGCGTGCCGATGGCCATCACGCTAAAACCAATTTTCAGCGCCGGTTTACGTCCGGCTTTATCAACGGTGAACACCGCAATAAAGGTGGCGAACATAAAGGTCAGCCCGACCACCAGAGTGGCGACCATCTGCTGCTCGGTGGTGGTGAATCCAGCCATTTTAAAGATGCGCGGGGCGTAATACATGATGATGTTCATACCGGTGAACTGCTGCATCGCCTGCAACAACATGCCGAGGAACACCGCGCGACGCACGTTGCGATTAGCCTTGAACAGCGCCCAGCCGCCCTGCTTCAGCTTCAGGCTTTCGCGGATGTCGTTCAGCTCGTCACGCGCTTTTTCAGACGTATCACGCAACATGCGCAGCACCTCTTCCGCCTCCACGTGGCGCCCTTTTTGCGCCAGCCAGCGCGGGCTGTTCGGCAGGAATATCACCAGCACAATCAACAGCAACGCAGGCAGCGCCAGCACGCCGAGCATCGCCCGCCAGTTACCGCTGTAGCTGAACCAGGTATCGGACAAAAATGCCAGCACGATACCGAGCGTCACCATCAGCTGATACATACTGATCATCTTGCCGCGCACGTTCTCGCTCGCCATTTCTGACAGATAAAGCGGCGCGGTGTAAGACGCAATCCCCACCGCCACGCCCAGCAGCACGCGGGACAACAACAGCAATTCCACACCGGTGGCAAACGCAGAGCCGAGTGAACCGGCCACGAACAGAATGGCGCCAACCATCAGGCTGTATTTACGCCCAAGGCGGAACGAAAGCCAGCCGTTAAACAGCGCACCGATGGCCGCGCCGAGCATCATACTGCTCACCACCCACTCCTGAAGGCGACTGCTCAACGTAAAGTGATCGGTAATAAACGGCAACGCACCGGCAATCACGCCAATATCCAGCCCGAACAGCAAACCGGCTACTGCTGCCGCGATAGAAACAAACTGGTTCATGCGGCGGGTATCGCGAAGCGCGCCGGGCATGAGGGTAGAGTCATTTATAGATGTCATATTTTCCTGCCTGAACAGCGAAATTCGTTAACTGAAATTACGAGATGGCGAAAAAAAGTGTCAGGCGGGAATCTGCGAAGATATGGATAATTTCGCTGCGACATACCGATCTGTGATGGACATTACAATTTCAACTAATGCTGAATAATCACATTCTTTTACTAATCATTTAATTTTTAAGCAATAAAAGTGTGATTCATGTCATTCATGATTTTTTGGTATGGATTTTTCATCTTTATCGGTATGGATAATGACATTTTTTGAGCAAAAAAAACCTCCGCAACAAGGCAGAGGTTCTTCGTCTGAGAGCGGAATTAACGCGCCAGCCAGCCACCGTCAACGGCAACGGTATAGCCGTTGATGTAGTCAGAAGCCGGAGACGCCAGGAACACAATCGGCCCCATCAGATCGCTCGGCAGACCCCAACGACCAGCCGGGATACGGTCAAGGATCTCCGCACTACGCTGTTCATCAGCACGCAGCTGCTGGGTATTGTTGGTCGCCATGTAGCCTGGAGCAATGGCGTTAACGTTGATGTTGTGCTTCGCCCACTCGTTCGCCAGAAGACGGGTCACGCCCATCACGGCACTTTTTGACGCGGTGTAAGATGGCACGCGGATACCGCCCTGGAACGATAGCATAGAAGCGATGTTAATGATCTTGCCGCCTTTACCCTGGGCGATAAAGTGCTTCGCCGCCGCCTGAGACATAAAGAACACGCTCTTGATGTTCAGGTTCATCACATCGTCCCAGTCACGCTCGCTGAAGTTGATCGCATCTTCACGGCGGATCAGGCCTGCATTGTTGACCAGGATATCGATATGGCCGAATTCTGCCACAGCGCGATCCAACAGCTCAGGAATGGCATCGATTTTACGCAGGTCAGCGGTCAGACTCAGAAAGCGGCGGCCCAGTGCGGTGACGCGTTCAATGGTTTCAGTCGGTTCAACAATGTTGATCCCGACGATATCGCAGCCAGCCTCCGCCAGACCTAATGCCATACCCTGGCCCAGACCGGTGTCACAACCGGAAACCACAGCCACTTTACCCTGTAGAGAAAATGCATCCAGAATCATGTTAGTTCCTTAATCTTTTAACGCCTGTCACGAACAGGCAGGTTTATGCTTAACTGCCCGCGACTAGCGCAGATCTTTAACAGCGACGTGGTCCATGTCATCAAAGACCTGGTTTTCACCGACCATACCCCAGATAAAGGTATACGCACGGGTTCCCACGCCTGAGTGAATAGACCAGCTCGGAGAAATCACGGCCTGCTCGTTATGCATTACGATATGACGCGTTTCCTGCGGCTGCCCCATCATGTGGAACACGCAGGCATCTTCTTCCATGTTGAAGTAGAAATAGACTTCCATGCGGCGCTCGTGGGTATGGCACGGCATGGTGTTCCACAGATTGCCCGGCTCAAGCTCGGTCAGCCCCATGCTGAGCTGGCAGGTTTCCAGCACATCGGGAACAAAGTATTTGTTGATGGTGCGGCGGTTGCTGGTGAGGTTATCGCCAAGCGTGACCGGGGCAACGTCCGCAGGTGTCACTTTCTTGGTTGGGTACGTGGTGTGGGCTGGCGCACAGTTGTAGTAGAACTTCGCCGGTGTGCTGCTATCGATACTGGCGAAGACCACTTCTTTCGCGCCTTTACCTACGTACAAAGCATCGCGATGACCAATCTCGTAGCAATGGCCATCTACGGTGACAGTGCCAGGCCCGCCGATATTGATAACGCCCAGTTCGCGGCGTTCCAGGAAGTAGCTCACGCCAAGCTGTTTGCCCACTTCGCCACCCACGGAGACCGTTTTTGCCACCGGCATGATGCCGCCAACAATAATACGATCGATATGGCTGTAGACCATGGTGTACGCGTCGGCTTCAAATACCTTCTCAACTAAAAACTCGTTGCGCAGCCCCTGGGTATCCAGCGTTTTTGCGTGCGCACTGTGGATGCTTTGTCTGACGTCCACGGTAACCTCCAGAATTGATCGTGCCAGAAGGCAAAATAATTAACGAAACATCGTTCCGTTTTCTCGATAGGCACATAGTATCGCCTGAGAAATGGCTTTTCAATTGCATTTAAAACAACGTTTCACTTTTTCTGCATCTTTATGCCAGAAATGATGTTCGGATCACGATTGTTGAGGGGTTGACGCAGAAATGGCGAAAAGCGGGTTGGATGTTAATCATAATAAACAATAAGTTATAAAACCTTTGAAATTCGACGGCATACAAAACATTCAGCGTTAAAAATCTAAGATGACATCACGCTCATTAATTTTTCTTACAAATTGCGCCATCAGTCACACATATTGAAACGATGTTTTGATAATTTAACACCCAGTTTTTAACTCAATTTTTATCGTATAAAGGAGTGCATTATGGCTAAAGGTATGCGGGTCAAGCTGAACTACGAGGTCAGCCGCGATCCGGATACGGGCGTGGAAGTCACCCGCCTGACCCCACCCGAAGTAACCTGTCATCGCAACTACTTCTATCAGAAGTGCTTCTTTAACGACGGTAGCCACCTGCTGTTCGCGGGAGAGTTTGACGGGAACTGGAACTACTACCTGCTGGATCTGAAAAAAGCAGAAGCCGTGCAGCTGACTGAAGGTACCGGCGATAACACCTTTGGCGGGTTCCTCTCTCCGGATGATAAATCCTTCTACTATGTGAAGAACGATCGCACGCTGCTGGAGGTGAACTTACACACCCTGGCCGAGCGCGAAGTGTACCGCGTCTCTGACGAGTGGGTGGGTTACGGTACCTGGGTGGCCAATAGCGATTGCACCAAACTGGTCGGTATTGAGATTGCCAAAAGCGACTGGACGCCGCTTAACGACTGGAAGATTTTCCACGACTTCTTCCATAAAGGGCCACACTGTCGCCTGCTGCGCGTGGATCTTAAAACCGGTGAAAGCTCAACCATCCACGAAGAGAAAAACTGGCTGGGGCACCCTATCTATCGTCCGTTCGATGACAACACCGTAGCCTTCTGTCACGAAGGGCCGCACGACCTGGTGGATGCCCGTATGTGGCTGGTTAACGAAGACGGCAGCAACGTGCGCAAAGTGAAAGAGCACGCAGAAGGCGAAAGCTGCACCCACGAATTCTGGGTGCCGAATGGTTCCGCACTGGTCTACGTCTCGTATCTGAAAGGTCAGCAGGGCCGTACGATTTACAGCTTTAACCCGGATACCGGTGTTAACGATGCCGTCATGCAGATGCCTGCCTGTTCACACCTGATGAGCAACTTCGACGGCACAATGCTGGTTGGGGATGGCTCCGGCACACCGGTCGACGTGAAGGATACCAGCGGTTATACCATCGATAACGATCCGTACCTTTATGCCTTTGATGTGGCGAAAAAAGCGTACTTCCGCATCGCCCGTCACGATACTTCATGGGCAACGGTGGCCAATAGCCGCCAGGTGACCCATCCGCATCCATCCTTTACCCCGGATGATAAAGCGGTTCTGTACAGTTCCGATAAAGACGGCAAACCTGCTCTCTATATCGCGAAACTCCCCGAGCAACCTGAAATGTTGCATGCATGATTTGAGTTAGTGTTTCTGTAACTGGCCTTGCCCTCCTTTATGGAGGGCTTTTTTTTGGGCTGTGCGTGCTTTTTGCCCGGTGGCGCTGCGCTTACCGGGCCTACAAAATCGAGTGCGTGCTCTTTGCCGGGCACAAAAAAACCGGCTCACGTGGAGCCGGTTTTTTTTCCCCGGAGGTACTGCTTATTATTTATTAGAAAGAGTACGCCACACCTAAACGGAAACGGGTCTGACGCTCATCGGTATCTTTCACGCCCACGTTACCCACTTCAACATAGGGCGCCCAGTTTTTATCCCATTTGTATGCCAGCTTGGCGTTATATTCGTTAGAGTAATCTTTATTGTTATTACGAATCATACCTTCCGAGCTTTTCGCGTAAACGTAGTTCAACTCGGTACGGAAATCGCCCATCACCCAGCCAACCCAGGCATCGCCACGGTTGACTTTATCATCTTCTTTATTCGAGCTTGACGGATAACGGGTATATTCATAACGGTAACGCGCTGCAACGTAGAATCCATTATCGAAACTGTATTGCAAATGCAGGTTCGGTTTATAAATAGTACGACTGTCATTACTCTCAATCGTAAACGCAGGCGTCAACGAGATATTATTCGTTGCTTTCCAGCGCCAGCTAATCTGGTCTTCGTGGCCGTTACCCACCACATCTGCAAATGGCTGGTCGGCCTTATCACCGCCAGATTTCCATTTCGCTTCAACCGAAAAACCTAAGCCGTTTTCAAAACGATGTGAAACAGATACGCGGTCTGCGTTAGAGCCGCTATCGATGTATTCATGACGTAAATCAACAGTAACAGCCTGAGCTGCAAAAGACGCACCGACAAGGGAAGCAAGAGCCAGAGATTTCTTAAACATGAAAAAACCCTCAATTGAAATAACGTTTCGTTTTTATGGAATTGCAGTTTATTTTTTTATAAACGTAATTTTAGTGACAAGGATCGTAATTATTTGTTTCATTTTTTTTGGCAAAGATCGACGTGAACCCCGTCAACAAAAAGGGGGCTTTAACGTGAATTTTTATGGGAGAGATCACACAAAGAACTTAGCGGGGAATATAATTCGGCGTGCAAGTATTACAGAATGCTTTAGATTTACCTGAAAAGCGTAAAAATATGATTCTTGATGTCAAAAAAAAGCCTCCGGGCAGGAGGCTTTAGTGTCGGCTGACAGGACATTACCTTTCGATTGCTAACGCAACCCCTTGCCCACCGCCGATACACAGCGTGGCAAGCCCCTTACGGGAATTACGTTTCATCATTTCGTGGACCAGTGACACCAGGATCCGGCAGCCGGATGCGCCGATCGGGTGACCCAGCGCGATCGCCCCGCCGTTGACATTAACACGCAGCGGATCCCACTCCAGCATTTTGCCTACTGAAATAGCCTGAGCCGCAAAGGCTTCGTTCACCTCGATAAGATCCACATCACTGAGATGCCAGCCTGCACGCTCCAGGCAGCGACGGGTCGCATAAACCGGTGCGATCCCCATTAAGGCCGGGTCAACGCCTACGCTGGCAAACGCCTTGATGCGCGCCAGCACGGGTAAATCCAGCTCCTGAGCTTTGCTTTCACTCATCATCATCACCGCTGCCGCACCGTCATTAATAGAGGATGCGTTCCCGGCCGTTACCGAGCCCAGGGTTTCAAATGCGGGATTCAGTTTTGCCAGCCCTTCGGCGCTGGCATCGGTACGCGGTTGTTCATCCGTGTCGACGACAACAGATTCACCGCTCTGTCGGAGCGTACTGACAGGCACGATTTCATCGCGAAACCGCCCGGAATCGATAGCCGCGCGGGCTTTTTGCTGTGAGCTTAGCGCGTAGGCATCCTGAAGTTCACGGCTGATGCCGTACTCCCGCGCCAGGTTTTCCGCCGTCACGCCCATGTGGTAGTCATTGAACGCATCCCACAGCCCGTCATGCACCAGGCTGTCGATAAGCTGACTGTTGCCCAGCTGCGCGCCGGTACGGCTGTCGGTGAGGACGTGCGGAGCGCGGCTCATGTTTTCCTGCCCGCCGGCAATCACCACATCCGCTTCACCACACTGTATCGCCTGGGTCGCAAGATGCAGCGCTTTCAGGCCAGAGCCACAGACATCATTGATGGTAATTGCAGACACGGTATTCGGCAGGCCGCCTTTAAGCGCCGCCTGGCGCGCAGGGTTTTGCCCGGCACCGGCAGTCAGCACCTGACCGAGGATCACTTCGTCGATTTCATGCCCGGCGATCCCGCTGCGTTCCACCAGTGCCTTCACCACCACGCTGCCCAGATCAACGGCAGAGTGGCGCGACAACGCTCCCTGAAAACAGCCGATAGCCGTACGCAACGCACCCACTATAACGACATCTTTCATCACGACCTCTGTATAAAATGACATGACGATAGTAGAGGATTGTTATCAACAATTGACGCAATTGTTTAAAAAAAGTGAGTTTAGTCACAGGATTAGCGTGCATCCTGTAAATACTGTCGTAGCCAGCTTCCGGCAACGCCAGGCGGGGATCGTTTGTTCCACAGCAGATCAATCCCGATCGCGCGCGGCCAGCCCGGAACGTTCAGCTGCACCAGTGATTTCGCCGCCGCGAATTCATCCACCAGCGCGCATGGCAGCGCGCACCAGCCAAATCCCTGCACCGCCATACTCAAGAGTAACAGGTAATTGGGCGCTGACCAGACCGGCCCCCGCGCAAGCGTGGTTTCCCGCTCAAGATAGGTGCTCAGACGCAACTCGCGCCAGCCGTGCAGTTCATCGGCCTGCGTCTGGTGTTGCGCCGCAAGGGGATGATCGGCAGAAACATAGATGGCCATCCGGGTCTGCATGGGCAGCCGGGTGGCACCGATATCGGTCGGGTAGCCGTCACGCGCTTCCGTCAGCCCGACCTGCGCCCTCTCTTTCTGGAGAAGATCGATAACATCTTCTTCCTCGCCGATCAGACATTCGAATTCCGTATGGGGAAAACGCTGGTCGAACTGTTTCATCAGATCTTCCAGCACGTCCGGGTTCAGCGTATCGGAAAGCACAAACGTCAGACGCGCTTCGGTTTGCGCCGTCAGCGACACCGCCAGCTCGTCGAGCCGCGCGCTGGCGGCAAGGATGGATTGCACATAACCCAGCACCTGTTCGCCCTGCACGGTTAGTACAGGCTGACGCGCCGAGCGGTCAAACAGCTCAAAGCCCAGATCGGCCTCAAGATTGGCAATGGAGGTACTAATGGTGGACTGGCTTTTACGCAGCCGACGCGCGGCAGCAGAAAACGAACCGGCGGCAACGGTTTCAACAAACGCCGTGAGGGCTTCGGGTGAATAGCGCATGATGTATCTATTTTATCGATGGATACCATCTTTTATATATCATCTTTAGCGATAAAAATAGGCCGCAACACCGCCCATTCTGGCGAATTAACGAGGTCACTATGCAACATCAGGATGCACTCCAGCGTAAGCTGCCGGAGCGAATCTTCCATGCGGTCTGTTTTGAAGGGATTGCCACGGCGATCCTCGCCCCAACGGCTGCGTGGTTAATGCAACGTTCGGTAGTTGAAATGGGCGGCCTGACCATTATCCTGGCCACCACTGCGATGCTGTGGAATATCATTTATAACTTCGGCTTTGACCGGTTTTGGCCCGTACAGCGGGTAAAGCGCACAGCCAAAGTCCGCGCCCTGCACGCGTTAGGATTCGAATGCGGTTTTATCGTGATCGGCGTAACCATCGTGTCTGCCGTACTCGGCGTCACGCTGCTTGAGGCATTCACACTGGAAATAGGTTTCTTCCTGTTCTTCCTGCCCTACACCATGTTCTATAACTGGGCGTACGACACGCTGCGCGAGAAAATCATCAAGCGTCGCCAGCAACGACGCGCCCTGGCAGGCTGATCCTCCCCTGGCCGGACACCCGCTCCGGCCAGACCACTCAGAAGCAACGGCGATCTCCTCTCATAATTATGGTAAATTGCACTCCTTTTTGTTCGTTTTATAGTTGATACGTTGCTCTAATGTCGAAAATTTGGTCAAAAGAAGAGACTCTCTGGAGTTTCGCCCTCTACGGCACTGCCGTGGGCGCAGGAACCTTGTTCTTGCCCATTCAGCTCGGCTCCGCAGGCGCCATTGTCCTGCTGATTACGGCCCTCGTGGCGTATCCGTTAACCTACTGGCCGCACAAAGCGCTGGCCCAATTTATCCTGTCGTCGAGAACAAAAGGCAACGAAGGGATCACCGGAGCGGTTAGCCACTACTACGGTAAGAAGATCGGTAATCTGATCACCACGCTCTATTTTGTCGCCTTCTTTGTGGTGGTGCTTATCTATGCGGTGGCGATTACAAACTCGCTCACCGAACAGCTGGCAAAGCGCATGACGGTCGATCTGAGCGTGCGGGTGATGGTGAGTTTTGGCGTGGTGCTGGCACTTAACCTGATCTTCCTGATGGGGCGCCATATCACCATTAAAGTGATGGGATTTTTGGTCTTTCCGCTGATCGCCTACTTCCTGTTTTTGTCGCTCTATCTGACCGGTAGCTGGCAGCCTGAGCTGCTCACAAGCCAGATGGCATTCGATCAACATACGCTGCACCAGGTGTGGGTTTCTATCCCGGTGATGGTTTTCGCTTTTAGCCATACCCCGATTATCTCGACGTTCGCGGTCGATCGTCGCGAGAAATACGGTGACGCCGCCATGGGTAAATGCAAAAAAATCATGAAGGTGGCGTACCTGATTATCTGCCTGAGCGTGCTGTTCTTCGTGTTCAGCTGCCTGCTTTCCATTCCGCCGTCTTACATTGTGGCGGCGAAAGAGGAAGGGGTAACGATTTTGTCGGCGCTGTCGATGATGCCCTCTTCTCCCGCCTGGCTTGGGATTTCCGGCATTATTGTCGCCATTATCGCGATGTCGAAATCGTTCCTCGGCACGTATTTTGGGGTGATAGAGGGTGCGACGGAGATTGTGAAGTCGTCGCTGAATCAGGTAGGGGTGAAGAAAAGCCGTGCCTTTAACCGCGCGGTTTCGATTCTGGGCGTGTCGCTGATTACCTTTGTGGTGTGTTGTATTAACCCGAATGCGATTTCGATGATTTACGCCATCAGCGGTCCGCTGATTGCCATGATTTTGTTTATTATGCCGACGCTGTCGACGTATTTGATTCCATCGCTGAAGCAGTATCGTTCGCTGGGGAATTTGCTGACGTTGATTGTTGGGGTGTTGTGTGTGTCGGTGATGTTTGTGGGGTGAGTCGAAGAATGAGAACGCAGGCTGTTCCGTTCACTTCTGTTCCGGCAGAAAATTGATTATTCACCGCCCGTGAACGGGAAAAGGGGCCACCTCGGCCCCCTTTTCAATCCCGGCCCCCGGTACTGTTAAGCCCGAATATCGTCATACTCTCGCGTATTATCAAATTCATGCTTCGCGAACGGGCACAGCGGGATAATCTTGCGGTTCTCACCGCGCATCTTCTCCACCACTTTCGCCACCAGCTGCTTACCGACTCCTTGCCCCTTCAGACTCGGGTCAACATCGGTGTGCTCGATAATGCTCAGGTGCTCGCCGGTCGGGACAAACACAATCTCGGCTACCTGATTTCCGTCTGCATCATTCACATAAAACTTGTTATGGCCTTCCAGAATATCCATAGTTCCTCGCTTATTTTTGGCGATACTTCAGCGCACCGCTCGGGCAGGTATCAATCACACGAATAACTGTTTCTACATCCACTTCATCCGGGATGATCCACGGTTTGCGTTTCAGATTGAAGAGCTTAGCGCTACCGCGCACGCAATTCCCTGAATGCTTGCAGATCCCGGTGTTGAAGTAGACATCAATTTTTTCCCCGGTATAGGCCCGGTAACCTGCGTCCAGTAGTTCTTTATCCATGACATTGCCTCTGTAGTTATTATGGTGCTGAACAAAGCATAGCCTCGTGGGATCCTGATGGCTATCCATGCAAAAAACGAAAAGCCAGCTCACAACTCTGTTTTTGTCAGATTGCACGCCACATTTCCCCGTGTCAGGCTCCGCGAATATCTCATTTTTGTATTTCAGCCGCAGGACATATGAAACGCAGACTCCCTTTTCAGGTGAAGCTTTTTTTATCTCTGGTGTTTTTTTCCTGCCTGCTATTAGCACTGCTGGGTGCGATCCTGTTCCATTTTATCGACCGGCAGCTGCACCACGACCTTGGACAACGTGCGCGGGTGCAGGCCAGCGAAATAGCCCTGATGCCAGGGCTTGCCGATAAAGTCGCTGCCAGAGATATCACCGGTATCGCCCGCTTAATTCAGCCTTTACGCGCAGAAAGCGATGCCAGTTATATTGTCATCGGGGATACCCGCGAACAGCATCTGTATCATTCAGAATCACCTGAACGCCTTAATTTACCCATGATTGGTGGGGATAATGCTGAGGTCTTAAAGGGAAAGACCATTATTTCCATACGTAAAGGTGGGATCGGTGTTTCATTACGCAGTAAGGCCCCGATATTTAATGCCCAACATCAGGTGATCGGGATTGTCTCGGTGGGTTATCTGACCTCGTATATTGCCAATATTAATGCCCGCATCCTCTGGCAGTCGGGGTTATATGGCATTGGTCTTTTGCTGCTGCTGTTTATTTTCTCCTGGCTGTTTACCCGTAATCTCAAAAAGCAGATGTTCCGCCTCGAGCCCAAAGATATTGCCCAACTGGTGCTGCAACAAAAAGCCCTGCTTGAAGCCATGTACGAGGGCATATTTGCGGTAAATGCAGAAAAGCAGCTGATTTTAATAAACCGGGCGGCACGAGAACTGCTGGATATTCGCCAGAGCGAGAAAGAGCTTATCGGCAAACCGCTCAATGAGGTGTTGCAGACATCACCCGGTTTCTTTTCACAGCGCTATGCCTCCATAAGCAGCGGCAGCCACGATCAGATTGCCGTTCTTAATCATCGCGAAGTGATCGTCAACCGCGTGGCCATTGAGGTAGAGCCGAATGTGGAAAGCGGCTGGGTGTATAGTTTCCGCGATAAAAACGATATTAACACCCTCAGCAGCCAGCTGAGCCAGATAAAGCGGTACGCTGACAACCTGCGCATTATGCGCCATGAACAGCTGAACTGGACCGCCACCCTCGTTGGGTTGTTGCAGATGAAGCATTATGACGAGGCCATTCGCTATATTCAGGCCCAGTCCGATGGCGCGCAAAAGGTGCTGGATTTTGTCTCTGCCCGTTTCACTTCGCCGGCATTGTGCGGGCTGCTGCTGGGGAAATACGTCAGCGCGCGCGAAAAAGGCGTTGAACTGCTTTTCGATCCCGCCTGCCAGTTAACCCATATGCCGTTGACGCTCAACGAAACAGAGCTGATGTCGGTTATTGGTAACCTGCTGGATAACGCCGTGGATGCCACGCTGAAAGCGCCCGTCCCCGCCGCAGTGGAACTCTATATTTCAGACAGAAACCAGGAGCTGCTGATAGAAGTGGCCGACCGGGGCTGTGGCGTGGACGATGCCATGAAGCCACACATTTTCCAGCAGGGATTCAGCAGTAAACCCGACACCGGTAACGAAATAACCGGCTCCGAGCACGGTATCGGTCTGTTTCTGGTGGCAGGATATATTGATAAGGCCGGTGGCAATATCGAAATCACCGACAATACCCCGCAAGGCACTATTTTCACGGTGTTTATTCCCTTTAAACCTTCCGTTCGACAGGGCTAAAACATGACTACGACCCGGGCAATTGATGTCGTCATTGTTGAGGACGAGCCTCACCTCGCCGAGCTGCATCGTGAGTACATTGAGCAGAATTTCCATTTGCGCGTTGTCGGCATTGCCCCTTCGCTGGAAAAGGCGCGCGAGCTGATTAGCCGCCATCAGCCACGGTTGATCCTGCTCGATAACTACCTTCCTGATGGCAAAGGCGTCAACTTAATCGACAGCCCGCTGCTGAAGAGTTTTGAGTGCTCGGTCATTTTCATCACTGCGGCCAGCGATATGCAAACCTGTAGCCATGCCATGCGCAGCGGCGCGTTCGACTACCTGATAAAACCGGTGTTTTTCCAGCGCCTGCACGCCTCGCTTGAGCGGTTTTTGCGCTTCATCCACACCGTGCAACAGGTGAAGGTGGTGGACCAACATGCGCTGGATCGCCTGTTTAATCTGCCCGCGGCTGAATCCTCTCCTGCCCCTTCCACCAAAGGGATTGAGCCCAACACCCTGGAGCGCATTAAGCGCTTTTTCACCGATAACCCTGACAGCAATATGTCTGTAGAAGAGGTAGTGGAAAACGTGGGGATCAGCAAAACCACGGGCCGCCGCTATCTGGAATACTGCGTGGAGAGCGGATTTATTAGCATCGAAATGTTGTACGGCAATATTGGCCATCCAAGACGGCTATATCGCAAAGCACCCGCCAAAGAATAAACCGCAAACCGGGTGGCGTTTTGCGGATTTAATGGTGTTAATTGCCGAAACAACGCCGACAATCACACTTCGGAAGCGGGGCTTTCGCCACCCTATTGTCTGATGTTTCCCATACGCTATGTTGACCATTAGTTCCTCAAATGTAACTAAAAGGTTAATTATAATGTCGAACACTTTCCGAATTTCTCTGCTTACCGCTACCGTACTGATCTCTACGTCTGCAATGTCTGCTTTACCGCAGGGCTACCCTGCCGAGTATCAAAAAGTCGTGGAGGCTGCGACCAAAGAGGGCAAAGTGGTGATTTACTCCACCACCGACACCAAAGCCGCCGGGCCGCTGATTGAGGGCTTCGAGAAAACCTATCCGGGCATTAAAGTTGAATACAACGACATGAACAGCACCGAGCTGTACAACCGTTTTATCAGCGAACAGGCTTCCGGTGGCGGCAGCGGTGATGTGGTCTGGAGCTCCTCAATGGATACCGCACTGAAGCTCGCCACCGACTATGCGCAGGAGTACAAATCCCCTGAGCAAAGCCAACTGCCAAAATGGGCGGTCTGGAGCGATAAGGCCTACGGCACCACCTATGAGCCGGTGGTCTTTATCTACAACAAACGCCTTATCCCTGCGGCCGAAGTACCGGATTCACACGCGGCGCTGGCCAAACTTATCTCCAGCCAAAGCGATAAGTTCAAGAGCAAAGTCACCACCTACGACATCGAAAAATCCGGGCTGGGCTTTATGCTCTCCGTTCAGGATTTCAAGGCCGATCCAAACTACCTGAAAACCTTGGCTGACGTCGCCAAAGGCGGTTTAGCCGTGCAGTCTTCAACCGGCACGATGATGGAAAGGGTATCGTCAGGGGAAAACCTGATTGGCTTTAACATCCTCGGCTCCTACGCCGAAGCCCGCGCGAAGAACGATCCGTCCCTGGGTATCTCCTATCCGAAGGATTACACCTTGGTGTTATCGCGCGTGTCCTTCATCAGCCAGCAGGCGCAAAACAGCAACGCCGCGAAGCTGTGGCTGGACTACGTGTTGTCAGAAAAAGGACAAAGTATTCTGGCGAATCAGGCTGATATCCCGTCCATCCGTAACGATATCGAAGGCAAAAATGATATCGACGGCCTGACCAAAATTCTGGGCAACGCGCTGAAACCGATCCCGGTTGATGAAAGCCTGCTGGAATACCTGCAACCGAAAAAACGTCTGGACTACATCAAACAGTGGCGCGAAGCCGCCGCCAAATAAGTCCGGGCATAGCGCGGCGGCTCTGCCGCGCTCCTTCACCTGATGTCGTTGTTCTGGGTTCCAGCACCAGGGATACACTATGAATGCATTACACAGAAAGTGGCAAAGCCTGCCTCGCGGCGTAGTGGTGTTGATAACCGCTCTGGTTATCTATATTCCGCTGTCGTTCATCGTGATACAGAGCTTCTTATCCGCTCCCTTTTTCTCTCCGGCTAAAGAGTGGAGCCTTGAATCATTTGGGTTTATTTTCACCGATCCCGACTTCTATAAAGCGCTCAGAAGCGGTTTCATTCTCGCCTTCGGTCTGGTCATCATCGCCATTCCGCTTGGTGGCGTACTGGCGTTTCTGATGGTTCGCACCGACTTACCTGGCCGGCGTCTGATTGAGCCGCTGATCCTGGTGCCGATTTTTGTGTCGCCGATGGTTCTGGGCTTTGGCTATGTGGTCGCCGCCGGGCCGGTTGGGTTTTTATCCCTGTGGGCACAGTCGCTGATTGGTTTTGTGCCCTGGAATATCTACGACATGTTGAGCATCGTGGTCATCGCTGGCCTGACGCATGTTCCGCACGCGTATCTGTACATCTCCTCGGCACTGCGAAGCGTGGGCTCTGATGTGGAAGAAGCCGCGCGCACGGCGGGGGCTTCTCCCTTGCAGGTCATGACCTCCGTCAGCCTGCCGATGGTACGCCCGTCGATTCTGTACGCTATCGTATTGCTGTTCTTCCTCGGCCTGGAGGTGTTTGGCCTGATGCTGGTGCTGGGCGATCCAGAGGGCAACATGGTGCTGGCGACCTACCTGTACCAGCTGACCAACAAGCTCGGCACGCCGTCTTATCACCTGATGGCAGCAGTGGCCGTGGTGCTGATTTGTATCACCATCCCACTGGTGATGTTACAGCGTCGCCTGATGCGCACCGCCAACCGCTTTGTGACGGTGAAAGGCAAGGCGTCACAGGCGCGTGCGTTGCCGCTGGGCAAATGGCGCTGGGTGGCAGGTGGCGTGGTGGCGTTCTGGCTGACCGTGACCATTGGCGTTCCGCTGCTTGGCGTGGTGCTGCGCGCGTTTATCTCGAACTGGGGGGTGGGTGTTTCTCTCTGGGATGAGCTTTCCCTCAGCACCTTCCGCACTATCTGGGCACAGCCAAACCTGCTGCGCGCCATCGTCAACTCAATGTCTATCGGCGTGATTGGCGGCGCACTGGCCGTGGCCTGTTATCTGTTTGTCGGTATTGCTATGCACCGCAAACCAGACAACACCACGCGGTTCCTCGATTACAGCGTGCTGGTACCACGTGCAGTGCCGGGTCTGCTTGCGGGTCTGGCCTTCCTGTGGGTGTTCCTGTTCCTGCCAATGTGGCTGGACAACTCACTGAAATCAGGCTGGCTTTCCGGGTTTGTGTGGTCCGACTGGATGCGTGAAAACCTGATTGTCTGGTTGCGTTCATTACGCAGCACCATCTTCAGCGTCTGGCTGGCCTACACCGTGGTGTGGATGGCGTATGGGTTGCGGCTTATCTCCTCAACGCTGCTCCAGGTCGGGCCAGAACTTGAAGAAGCGGCGCGCAGCACAGGGGCAACCCGCGGGCAAATTACCCGTCACGTTACCATCCCGCTTTCACGCTACGGTCTTATCGGTTCCTGGTTGTTGATGTTCCTGATCTTTGAACGCGAATACTCAACCGGTGTGTATCTGCTTTCGCCAGGCACGGAAACCATCGGCTCGATGCTGGTTTCCCTGTGGGCGGCAGGTGCCATTGATATCGTGGCTGCGCTCTCTTTTATTAACATCCTGCTGGTCGTGGTAGGTCTGGGCATTGCCCTTCGCTTCGGAGTTAAATTACATGATTGAATTAGCGGTCGAAAATCTGCACTTAACCTACGGCGACAACCCGGTGTTAAATGGGGTTTCCATGAACCTCAAACGCGGCGAAGTGGTTTCCTTGCTGGGGCCATCGGGCAGCGGCAAGACCACATTGCTGCGCGCGGTTGCGGGTCTGGAAAAACCCACCCAGGGTTCGATTATCATCGGCAAAAACAGCGTATACAACGGCACGCCGCGCAGCGAAATCCCGGCAGAAGAACGCAATCTGGGGCTGGTGTTTCAGTCCTACGCCCTGTGGCCGCACAAAACCGTTTTTGAGAACGTGGCGTATCCTTTAAAGCTGCGTAAGGTCGCCGCGAAAGAAATCACCCAGCGTGTTCAGGACGTGCTGGATCAGCTTGGTCTGGGCCATCTGGGTAAGCGTCACCCGCATCAGCTTTCCGGTGGCCAGCAACAGCGCGTGGCGATTGGCCGGGCGCTGGTCTATAACCCGCCGGTGATCCTGCTGGATGAACCGCTTTCTAACCTGGACGCCAAGCTGCGCGAAGAGGCCCGCGTGTTCCTGCGCGAGCTGATCATCAAGCTCGGCCTGTCGGCGCTGATGGTCACGCACGATCAGAATGAAGCGATGTCGATTTCCGACCGTATCCTGCTGCTGAACAACGGCAAAATTGAGCAACAGGGTACGCCGCAGGAGATGTATGGCTCGCCGAAAACACTGTTTACCGCCGAGTTTATGGGCAGTAATAACCGTCTGCATGGCAAAGTGACCGAAGTCCGCGATGGCAAAGCGCACATTGAAGGCAACGGCTGGCGGTTATGGGGCCAGGCGGCTGAAGGCGTAAAAGCAGGAAGCGAAGCCACGGCGGTTATCCGTGTGGAGCGTGTCGCGGTAGTGGAAGGTCCGGGAGAAAACCAGCTTGAGCTGCCGTTACTCACCAGTATGTATCTGGGGGATCGCTGGGAATATCTGTTCCGTACCGCGGGGGATGATTTTGTGATCCGCGCCTACGGCCACGACGTTCGCGATCCGCAGCACTGCCATTTATCGTTACCGGAAAAACACGTCTGGATCTTCCCGAAAGGGTGATGGAAACCTGACAGTGCCCGGTGCGCTTCGCGTACCGGGCCTGCAAAAGCGTAGGTCGGGTAAGACGTAGCCGCCACCCGACACAAACGCCAACTACCGCTTATGGCGTAACAATATTGAACCAGAAATCAAAGGTATCCAGGCAGTTAAGCATCTCATCAAGCTTCGCCTGATTACCGGTGATAGTCACCTCGCCTTTCTCCTGCGCCTGTTTCAGCGTAGTTTCTTTAAGGATGATGTTGTTCAGCGTCTCACGGTTTAACGTGATCGTCGCATCCGCATCTTTCGCAACGGTATTCGCCGTGTGGTTCAACACGCCATTCTCCAGCTCCAGCTTGTAGTGCCCGCCATCGCTGCCAAGATCGACATTAAAGACCGCCTTCACATTCGCCGCTTTAACACCGTTAATGTGCACGCCGAGGAAGTCGAAGAACATCTCCGGAGACATAGCGCGAACCGTGTCCGGGCTGGCGGTGTTCGGCGTTGGCAGTTTCTGCACGCCGTTTCGCAATTCCTTCGCCCCGGTCAGATAGAAGTTACGCCATGGGCCAGATTCAGCCTGATAACCCAGCTGTTCGAGCGCATCCGCTTCCAGATTGCGCGCGGCTTTATTTGTTGGTTCGGCGAACACCACCTGGTTCATCACCTGTGCCACCCAACGATAGTTACCCTGGGCGTAATCCGCTTTGGCTTTTTCGAGGATGGCGCTGGCGCCGCCCATGTAGTTGACATATTTCTTCGCTGCATCCACTGGTGGCAGCTCGTCGAGCGTTGCCGGATTACCGTTGAACCAGCCCAGATAGAACACATAGGTCGCTTTCACATCATGGCTGACGGAACCGTAATACCCACGGCTTGACCAGGACTTCGCCAGCCCATCAGGCAGTGCAAAGTTGGCGGCAATTTCATCCCGCGTCACAGCGTGGTGGATAACAGACCGGCAACGGTCATTGCACTAACAAGCGTTTTCAGTTTCATAAATCCTCGATGGATAATAATGAGTTTCGATGAAACAAGGCTACCATTTGGGTGTGTTAACCCCCATCGGTAATACATTTAAAAATAAACAACTTAAATCTGATGCTGCAGCTGCCATTTTAGATAATGTCCGTCTCTCTCATTTACCCAGAGTTATTTCATGAAGAAACTGTCATTAATTATGGCTATATTCAACCTGAGTACATTAACCGCGTGCAGCGCCCCTCATCAGGATGAGGTTGAAAAGATAAACCACCTGCAAATTCCGTTGATTCTGCCCGGTGAAAAAACCGCGGAGGTGCAAACGTCACACATTGCGGCACTTTATCAAACGAACAAGCAGCACATTAACGCGCTATCCACCAGCCTGAAAAATCAATATTTGCAAGACACGACATCGAAAGATATCTTTACCGAAGACAGCCCGGTCCAGCGCGTGTATACCTCACTGACGAAGCTGGAGCAACTGGATATGATTAACCAGCAATACCTGAAGGATAATAATGAAATAGGTCTGAAGAATATTAATATCATCCTTCAGCCTTTAGCAGCCGGTTAAATGTCAAAAGCCCGACTATAAACGTAGCCGGGCTTTTTTATCATCGAGAATATGGCGAGTCTTAATTGTGCAGCCCGAAACGATAAGTTAACCCTGCCGTTACGGAACTCACATCGCTGCTGACGCCGATCTGGTTGGCGTTACCCACGTTGCTCACCCACTGATACTCCAGGCGACCCGCCCAGTTTTTGTTGAAGGCGTATTCTGTCCCGACAGCGGCAAGCGGGCGTACACCGGTATCAAAGCGATTGTGACCACTTACATCGGACTCAGCGCGATAGGCCATCGCCCCGGCACGACCGTAAATATCCCAGTTATCCGTCAGGCCGTAACTGGCTTTTAAGGACATCTGCAAACCCTGGCTTTTCATTTGCGCACCCGCGCTATGATGGCCATTAATCTGCATATTACCTAAATAATCATAACCACCTTCAACGGCCAGCCATGGCGTAATCTGATAGCCCGTATAAATACCACCACCGACGTTATCGTGATCGATATTATACTGATTAGAGCCGTTGTTATTATCCTGTGCTTTCGATGCTGTATTAGCATCAAAATAGTGTGACCAGCCAAATTTAGCACCGCTGTACCAGGTACCTGCATCAGCTGCCGCAAACGCCGTGGTTGCGGTAAAGGCATTAACAATAATTAACGCGACAAGTGTCTTTTTCATAGAAATCCCGTTTGCTTAGTTGAATGTTTTCAGTCAGCAAACGATATAGATAAATCAGCGCACCGTTAATTGATTTTCAGTTTAATTTTAAATTATCTCTAGAAGGATTCTGGTAGATGCGTCATCTCCAGCAAATATCCCCCGCGTTTAAATGAGATGTATTTCCCTTGTTTTAACGCCGATAATACATTGAGAATACTGCTGCGCGACAGTAATGTACGATCCTGAATATAGTCCAGAATTGTCGTGCGCATCCGCGCTTCTTCGGGCAGCAATATCATCTCCTGCAAATGATTGCGAATAACGGAATAGGTCCGTTGCTGTACCACCTGGGCATCGCGGTAAATTAAATAGGCCGTGTGATATGACAGCACTGCCGCGACATCCTCCCATACGCCCTGTTCGCGAAAAAGCGTGGCGGCCTGCTCTGCATCGGCACGCAAAACGGTCGATTCGGTTTCCACCCGCAGAATGTGGCCCTGCGTGGGCTGGATCATCTCAGCGATCCCAAACAGATGCGGTTCATAGACCGTCACCAGCAACAGCCCGTCCGATGCACGCAGCAACGACAGTTCGCCTTGCTGGAACAGGTACATTTGCTGCCGGCCTTTGTGCGTCCAGGTGATGCGCTTACGCGGGACTAACTTCACTTTCTCCGCAATAGGTTCAAGGATCGCGGTCAGACGTGCAATGGATTGTTCGGGTCGAACAGGAGGTAAAATATGCATGGCACTGCCCTGTAGCCTGGCGTCTTTGCCAGTATAGACCAGAAAATTAAGCGGTTACTGCTTCAGAACTGATAACTGTAGTTCACGCTGGCAAACCAGAGATGTGGATTATCATAGCTGCCGGCAAAAACAGACGGCGATTTCACATGCGACGACTGCATATGGAGATACTCCACGGCAACGCCGATGTTGCTGGCCGGGATTATCTGATACTGCGCGCCCGTGCCGAAACGCCACTCATCGCCAGTGGGCAAGGTCATGGCCACATCGCTCTGGCTGCGGGGTTGGTCATTATCGTTGAGGCATCCTGAGCGCGGGCCGCCTGCCCTGCCCCCGCAAGCGCCATATCTTCAGTGCCTGTTTCATAAAAATAGAGCGCACTGGCGTGGGCGCATGACGCGGCCAATAAGCCAGTGCACAGCAGTATTCGTGTTTTCATTTCTGACCCGATAAGGAGTGATTTTGCGCACAGATATATCAGGCGATATTTAGCGAGTAAAAAGAAAGGGGGTTTAATTTTAAATTTCAACCAGGTTGTTCAACAAAATTCGGTAAAGTCACCTCTGAAATATGGTGGTTAATTTAACCTAAATATATCCTCTTTCAGGACGATGATCTCTCAAAGCATAATACTAAGAAAAGCAGGTGAACGATGTCTGGGATCATCACCAACGTCAATACTCTGGTAGTACAAAATACCGCATTAAAAAACAGTTCCGTATTACAGCAATCCGTTGAGCGACTCTCCTCCGGGATGCGAATTAACAGTGCCAAAGACGATGCGGCAGGTCAGGCGATTGCTAACCGTATGGGAAGCCAGATTAAAGGCCTTCTTCAGGCGCAGCGAAACGCCAGCGACGGGCGTTCAATGGCCGAAACGGCGGAAGGTGCACTCAGCGAAATTAACCAGCGCTTGCAGCGCATTCGTGAGCTGTCCGTTCAGTCGTTAAGTGAAACCTATACCCTGGAAGATGCAGACAGCATTCAGGCTGAAATTAACGTCAACCTGAAAGAGATTGCCCGCCTTAATTCACAGACCACCTTTAATGGCAAAAACGTGCTCGATGGCAGCGCCGGGAATGTGCCGATACAGGTTGGCGTAAACGATAATGAAACCCTCGGCCTCTTCCTTGGCAAACCGGGTTTCAGCGTTGACGAGCTAGGACTGACCGACCTGGTGATCCGCGGAATTAGCGGCAAAGTGACGCCGACCGATCAGCTGCTGGGCTCCGCCAGTAATATCTCGCTGAGCAGCAGCAGTACCAGCGTCAGCTTTGATACCGCAGGCGTGGCACTTACGTCTGCCAAACTGGTTCGCAGCAGCAGCGGTATTTTGTTTATTCAGGGTACCGACGCGCAGGGGAAAAACACCTATCTGACGGCGAACTACGGCGCAACGTACAACACTGCTACCAGCTCGGCCAGCGTGAGCGTTTCAGCCGTGACCTCTTCGCCGCTCTACAGCGATATCTCCACGCTGCCGTCACGCGCGGTGTCAGGGCTTTCGTTTGTGGACGACAGCAACGCGGCGATGAGCGCCGATGCGCTGGTAAGCAGCAACGGCAAATATTATATCCAGCAGGGAACGGACTATTACGAAGCCGAACTCAACTGGGGCCCGACCGGGGCAATGCAGGCCAAAGTCACCAATCCCACGGCGCTGACGACCCTGACATCCCCGGTTAATGTCACCACGACACCAGCGGTAGATTTAACGACGGTAACCCCATCCTTCCTGGACAGCAGCGGGAATGCGGTTTCCGGAGCCGCGCGGCTGGTGAAAAACGGCAGCTCGTATTTCATGGAAGTGGACAACGGCGGCGGTGATTTTCGCTATTATGCCGCCTCTGTTGCTGTCACCAGCGATGGCGGAACACCCAGCGTTACCGTTCAGGCAAACACCGCGACGGCGCAAAACGCCTTTACGGATGTCAGCACCGTCGGCGGCACATCATACGTAACGATCGACCCGGCGAAGATGCAGCTGAACTATACGGACAACGACGGCAAAACCTTCGCGAACGTGCTCGATAGCGATGCTAACGGGAATTATGTGATGAACCTCGGCGCGGATGGAAAAAGCGCCACGCTGGTACAGCAAAGTGACGGCTCACTGCTTATTAAGACGCTCAACGGCAGCGGCGAGATCCAGATTTATTATCCCAACAGTTATACCGCCACAACCGATGCCGCGACGGGCTGGACCACCATCAATCTGCGGGAAACCGGAGACGGGATCCGTCTGCGCAACCCGGAAGATCCCCTGGCTACCCTCGATGCGGCAATTGCCCGTGTCGATCAACGCCGTAGCCTGCTGGGCGCAACCATGAACCGCCTCGAATCCGTGCAAAATGTGCAAACGGCAACCTCCACTGCACTGAGTGCCTCGCGCTCGCGAATTGAAGACGCTGATTACGCAGAAGAAGTGTCGAAAATGTCCCGTTCGCAGATCGTGCAACAGGCGGGGAACTCGGTGCTGGCGAAATCGAACCATCTGCCGGATGCGGTTTTGTCTCTGTTACAGGGGTAATGGTAGATTAACGGATCCTGTTAGTTGGCCCGATAAATAGACAAATACAATGGCGTATGGTTTGCTTTACCGATGAATAGACACAGTATAGACCCGCGTATTCTGGCATTGTGCGAAAGAGTCACCAGAAAACGTGCCAGAACCGTCATCGATCATATTATTGCGCATGGCTTTATCACCACTGAAGAGCTAAAGGAAACCTATGGTTACGACCATCCTCCACGCGCAATAAGGGATGTGAGAGAGGAAGGGATTCCCCTGATCACGGATTCAGTAATAAACAAATCCGGCAGGAAGATTGGGGCGTACCGTTTTGACAGCCCTGACAATATTAAAAATGGGCGTATTGGGGGGCGTAAAGCATTCTCCAAAGCGTTCAAAGAGGCGTTGATTAAAAAATACGATTCGCGGGATGCCATTACCGGCGATCAGGTGGAACAACGCTATCTGCAAATAGACCACCGTGTTCCGTATCAGGTTGCAGGTGATACTGAGCACGATGAGCTGAATCTTAATGCCTATATGCTGCTTGATGCCTCAAACCAGCGGGCTAAATCGTTTACCTGTGAATCTTGTGAAAACGGTTTAAACACACAAGATCCTGAAATCTGCATGAGCTGCTACTGGGCTTATCCTGAAGGGTATTCTCACGTTGCCACCAAACCCGTGCGGCAACTGGTGTTAACCTGGTCTGGCGCAGATGAAGTGCATACGTATGAAGCGTTAAAGCTCAGAGCTGAATCAGAGGGCATTACAATTAAAACCCTCCTGGCCAGGCTGTTAGGAAAATAGCGCTTCCTGATGGATGTCTTTCAGGTATAACCGTGTTTTGGCTGGCGTCTTTAAATTCGAAGAAAGATAAAGACTTTCAACAGTTTCTGCTTTCAGCCCATTTAAGGTCGCCTGGCTTGACTGTCCGGCGTTGATTAACAACCGGGACATCATCAGGTCTTCTGGCAAAGCAGGGCCATATTCTTTATCGCCGGTCATACCATCATAGGACAGCGCGAATCGAATATCTCTGGTATTAAGTAACGCTAGCCCGGACACCAGTGAATCACGGTCCAGTTGCTCATGGTATCGCTTATCTTTGCCAATCGACGTGCCCAAATACGGCGGATCCATATACACAAAATCCTGGGTTTCAGCATCGCCTGACGTCACCTGCCAGTCGCCAATACGAAATTCAACCCGCCCTTTGAGCAGTTTTGACGCTCCCTCAACGGCAATAGCCATTTTTTCAGGGGCCATCCCCTTTCTGCGCTTATCCGCAGATTGGGTAAATCTGCCTTTAGCGTTAAAACGCACGGCATTTTTCACGCACCGGCAGACTAAATAGAGTAACGCGACGGGATCCTGAGTTGCGTTATAGCGTTCGCGCACATCATTAAAGTAATTGTGATTTTCACCGTCGAAACCCTTCCAGATAGCGGCATATTCATCAATGACATGATGCGGGTTTTCTACAATCATTTCCCATAACTTAATAAGCGTAGGGAATTTATCACCCACCACAAACCGCTCCGCGGCATCATTCCCGGCCATAAATAGCGTCATCGCCGCTGAGCCTGCAAACGGCTCATAGAAGCAACGAATGTCACGCGGCATAACGCTGTTAATCACTGGCGCTAATTTTCGTTTACTTCCCTGATAAGGAATAGGATGTGGTATTGATTTCATTGAATATTTTTTCACAATCTTGGTTCTGATCGCAACGGCCCAGCACACCACGCAATCAGGGAGTTCATCGACTTTGGGGCATGATAACAGCCATCCGCTTTTTATGTAATGGAGCCTGGAGTGTTAAGCACGATTACGGCTTCTGGGGCGATTGTCGTTTACATGCCAAATCAGGAGGATGATTGGAGAAACTTCGATATGGATAAAAAAGGGTGAAATGAATACGTGATGGAGCGGGTGAAGGGAATCGAACCCTCGTATAGAGCTTGGGAAGCTCTCGTTCTACCATTGAACTACACCCGCTTTGAAGTGCGTAAAGCATTATAGACCTTACGCATTTTCAGACAAGCCTCTGCACAGCTAAGTGGCGATTAAATAATCACTTAGCATTTCGGTTTGCTACCCTGTGCCGGAAGATAACGCTGCGGATCGATGGCCGTGGCGCGATAACGGATCTGGAAGTGGAGCTTCACCGAGTCCGTCCCGGTGCTGCCCATGGTCGCAATCTTCTGCCCTGCTTTCACGTTCTGCCCGTTGTTCACCAGCATAGTGTCGTTGTGCGCATACGCGGTAATGTAATCTTCGCCATGCTTAATCATGATCAGATTACCGTAGCCGCGCAGCTGGTCGCCGACGTAAACCACCTTTCCGGCACCGGATGCATAAACGGGTGTCCCGCGCGCCGCAGAGATATCAATGCCCTTATTTCCGCCCTCAGACGTTGAATACGGCATCACCACCTTGCCACTGGCAGGCCAGAGCCAGCAGCGCTGTCCGACCGGCGGCCAGGACGATTGCGGCACCGCGTAAGATGGCGTCACTTTGGCCGTTTTCGTTTTGGACGATGCGGAATTTTTGGCTGTAGAAGAACCGCCGTTAACCTTCAGTTTCTGCCCCACCTCGATGGTGTAAGGTGGAGAGATATTATTCAGACGCGCCAGATCTTTCACGCTGGTTCCCGTTGTGCGGGAAATTCGATACAGCGTATCCCCGCGCTTAACGGTGTACACCGCCCCGGAATAGCCGCCCATATCGGAGGATTTACTGCCCGAACATCCCGCCAGCAGCAACGTTAGCGTCAGAAGGGATAAGGCAATAATAGGGTTTCTGGTCAGGCTTCCTGCAAACAAAACGGATCCTCGGTCAGCGTAAATGGCGCACTATGATACCAGCCTCAATCCTGATGCCCAACAGCTGCTGCAAACGGATATCCGTGGGCAATAATTTCCATCATTTCCGGCATATAGGGCATCGCGGGTAACTTCACCAGTGCCGGGTAGAAAATCTGCGGCGAAGGAAAGACATCCACCACATAACAGTGGCTGAGCTTACGGGCATTCACCTCAGAGGAAGGCAGCAGCGTGGCGCCCTGCAAACCCGACTCCAGCCAGTCCAGAATGACGCCTGGCTGGGTGATATGCATAATCACTTTCGGGTTCACGCCCGCTTTGCGAAACAGATCGATCAGCATCTCATAGGTGCCGGAGTCCTTTGCCCGGTGCAGCAATACCAGTGGGAAATCACCCAGCGCGGCGTAATCAAACGGGTTGGCAGGCGGTGCGGGCAGGCAGGATTTAGCAATCACCGCCACCAGCTTGATCGGGTCGAAGGAAACATAATCGAACCCTTCACTGCGATAAGGTCGCTGAATAAGCGCGACATCGATTGTCCCGGCATTAAGCTGTGTCTCTAAATGGCTGGAATCCGACACAGATATGTTAATTTCGGCATGAGGATGGCGGCGATATAGTTCTAATAACAGCGGTTTAAAATAGGACTGAAAAAGATGGGTTAACCCTATGCGTAACTGAAATTTATCTTTTTGCGCAATTTCTGTTGTTTCACGTGCGGTATCTTCAATCTGGCGTAATATTTCACAGGCTTTACGATAAAGAAAATAACCAGCTTCCGTCGGTTCGAGTCGATTTCCACGACGCGTAAATAACGCGACCTGTAATTCTTCTTCCAGCTCCTGAATGCGTTTACTGAGCGGCGGCTGCGCCATGTTGAGCGACTTCGCCGCCTGGCTCACCGAGCCCTGCTCCACCACTTTGCAAAAATAACGCAGCCTTTTCAGATCCATAGTGAACGCCCCTTCTCTTTTTCGCCTGTCAGTATCACACCCGATATCGCAAAGGGGAAGTTTTTCCTCATATCTCATTTATTTAACATTAATAACAAACCTGCAAATTAAACCTTTTTGATCTGGTTCGCCTCCGGTAAACGGTATTTGTCGGAATAACGGTGCCGCAATATCGTAGAACCATTACTGTTACCTGAGATGGAATACATCATGTCAAATAGCGATAACAATGTTCATGACCTGCGTTCCGCGCTGGCGTTATTAAAAACGCTGCCGGGCGAATATGTTGAAACCAGCGTTGAAGTTGATCCTCATGCCGAACTGTCGGGTGTTTACCGTTACGTTGGCGCAGGCGGAACTTGCCAGCGCCCGACCCGTAAAAACGGCCCGGTGATGGTATTTAATAAGGTAAAAGGCTTTCACGATATCAGCGTGGCGATTGGTCTTAATGGTTCACGCAAACGCGTCAGCCACTTTCTGAACTGCGAGCCGGAAAAGCTCGGCCATCTGCTGAAAAACTCCGTGCAGAACCCGATTTCACCGGTCGCCGTACGCGATAACGCGGTTTGCCAGGAAGTGGTGCATCTGGCCACTGATGAAGGCTTCGACCTGCGTAAACTCCTGCCAGCGCCAACCAATACCGAAGAGGATGCAGGCCCGTATATCACCATGGGATTGTGCTACGCCTCTGACCCGGAAACCCACGAGTCCGACATCACCATTCACCGTCTTTGCGTACAGAGCAAAGATGAGCTCTCTATGTGGCTGACCCCTGGCCGCCATATCGATGCGTTTCGCATGAAGGCCGAAGCGGCAGGTAAACCGCTGCCCATTTCCATCAGTATCGGCGTTGACCCGGCCATCGAGATTGCCGCCTGCTTCGAGCCGCCAACCACCCCGCTTGGCTTTGACGAGCTGAGCGTGGCGGGCGCGTTACGCGGCCACGCGGTTGAGATGGTGCAGTGCAAAACCATCAATGAAAAAGCGATTGCCCATGCCGAAATCGTTATTGAAGGCGAGCTGCTGCCAAACGTGCGCGTGCGCGAAGATCAGAACACCAACACCGGTAAAGCCATGCCGGAATTCCCGGGCTATACCGGCGAAGCCAAAGAGGCGATCCCGGTCATCAAGGTAAAAGCTGTTACCCATCGCCACAACCCAATCTGGCGCACTACCGTCGGGCCTGGTGAGGAACACGTGAACATGGCCGGTATCCCAACGGAAGCCAGCATCCTCGATATGGTTGAGCGCGCGATGCCGGGCAAACTGCTGAACGTGTTTGCCCACTCCGCAGGCGGTGGCAAGTTACTGGCGGTCATGCAGTTTAAGAAAGCGGCCGCCGTAGACGAAGGGCGCCAGCGCCAGGCGGCACTGCTTGCGTTTTCGGCATTCCCGGAACTGAAGCACGTCATTCTGGTGGATGAGGACGTGGATATTTTCGACAGCGACGACGTGATGTGGGCGATGCAGACCCGCTACCAGGGCGATGTGGACACCGTATTCATTCCCGGCGTGCGCTGCCATCCGCTCGACCCGTCACAGGTGCCGGAATACAGCCCGAGCATTCTCCAGCAGGGGATGTCGTGCAAAACCATTTTCGACTGCACCGTACCGTTCCACCTCAAACACCACTTTGAACGTTCGAAATTCAAAGAGGTTGATGTGAAACGCTTCCTGCCAGACTTCGAGTAAGAGGAGTTAACGTGACCACACAACGTATCATCATCGGGATCAGCGGTGCATCGGGATTCCAGTACGGTGTTAAAGCGCTTGAACTACTGAAACCTCTGGATCTGGAAGTGCATCTGGTGGTGTCCAGAGGAGCTGAGCGCACCTGCGAACTGGAAACCGACTATCAGCTCGATAAGGTGATGGCGCTGGCGGATGTCGTTCATCCCATTAGCAATCTGGGGGCGTCGATATCCAGTGGTTCGTTTAAAACGCTGGGAATGCTGGTTGCCCCTTGCTCCATGCGAACGCTTGGCGCAGTGGCCCACTGTCTGACGGACAATCTGCTGACCCGCGCCGCCGATGTGGTGCTGAAAGAGCGGCGTCGTCTGGTACTGCTGGCCCGCGAAACGCCGTTGAATCTTGGGCATATCCGCAACATGGCCGCGGTAACGGAAATGGGCGGGATTATCTTCCCGCCGGTTCCGGCGCTTTATCAGCGCCCGCAGAGTGCTGATGAGATCATTCACCACAGCGTCAGCCGCGCACTGGACCTCTTCGGTCTGGAGGTGAAAAACATCCCGCGCTGGGGCGAAGGCAACCTGCTCTACACAGAATAATACTTAGGAAAACATCATGTTAATTGGTCCTTATGTGAATGGCGCGGCCGTCATTCTGGGTGGATTCGCGGGCTCTCTGGTCGGGACACGCATCCCTGACCGGGTGAAAACCGCGCTGCCGTTAACGTTTGGCCTCTGCTCCGTGGGCCTGGGCATCAACCTGGTTATCAAAGTGAAGTTTATGCCCGCCGTGGTTCTGGCCATGGTGCTGGGCGCGGTGATTGGTGAACTCTTCTTCCTGGAAAAACAGATTGGCAAAGCGGCGGGAACCACTCGCGGGCTGATCAACCGTATTTTCCCGCCGGTTCAGGGGCTATCGCATGACGAATTTACGGAGAAGTTTGTCGCCATTCTGGTGCTGTTCTGCGCCAGCGGAACGGGGATTTTTGGCGCGATGCATGAAGGCATGACCGGCGATCCGTCTATTCTCTACATCAAAACGGTGCTGGATCTCTTTACGGCGGCTATCTTCGCGACCATGCTCGGCTTCTCGGTGATGACTATCGGCATTCCGCTTATTGCTGTGCAGGTCGCACTGGCCACGCTCGCGGTGTTTATCCTGCACCTGATCACGCCTGATATGATGGCCGATTTCTCCTGTGCGGGCGGGCTGATTATGGTGGCGACCGGTCTTCGCATCTGCAACATTAAGGCATTCCCGGTGGCCAATATGTTACCCGGTCTGATACTGGTCATGCCTTTTTCAGCTCTGTGGGCCAAACTGTTCGTATAAGAATGCCGTATAATAAAGCCGCAGGTGGTGGTGCATAGCCCTAACCTGCGGTCTTTGTACTGGAGCAATAATGAGCATTCAAGAACACGTCATTTTAGTAAATGACCAGGGAGCGGTAATTGGCACTCAGGAGAAATACGCCGCACACACATCGCATACCCCGCTGCATCTGGCCTTTTCATCCTGGCTGTTTAATGCAAAAGGCGAATGTCTGGTGACACGGCGCGCCATGAGCAAAAAAGCCTGGCCAGGCGTCTGGACCAACTCAGTGTGCGGTCACCCTCAATCTGGTGAAGAGACTGAGCAGGCCATTATCCGCCGCTGCCGCTTTGAAGTGGGTGCAGAGATTACGGACATTACTGCCGTCGCGCCTGAATTTCGCTACCGTGAGGTCGATCCTTCCGGGATTGTCGAAAACGAGATCTGCCCGGTTTATGCTGCACGCGTCACTGCCGGCATCGTCATCAACCATGACGAAGTGATGGAATACCAGTGGGTCGCGCTGGAAGCGTTATTCCGCGCGCTGGACGCAACGCCGTGGGCATTCAGCCCGTGGATGGTGATGGAAGCCACCGCTGCCCGCGACGCACTTCACGCGTTCGCAGCACAATAAAAAAGCCCCGGCGATAATCGCACGGGGCTTTTTTTACGTCCTGACGGTTTATTTCACCGGACGCATAGCCGGGAAGAGGATCACGTCACGGATGGTGTGGCTGTTAGTGAACAGCATTACCATACGGTCGATACCAATGCCCAGGCCCGCAGTTGGTGGCAGGCCGTGTTCCAGTGCAGTCACGTAGTCTTCGTCGAAGAACATCGCTTCGTCATCGCCTGCGGCTTTCGCATCAACCTGATCCTGGAAGCGCTGCGCCTGATCTTCCGCATCGTTCAGCTCGCTAAAGCCGTTACCGATTTCGCGGCCACCGATGAAGAATTCGAAGCGATCGGTGATTTCCGGGTTAACGTCATTACGACGCGCCAGCGGAGACACTTCAGCCGGGTATTCGGTGATGAAGGTCGGCTGAATCAGGTGCGCTTCTGCCACTTCTTCGAAGATCTCGGTCACGATACGGCCCAGACCCCAGCTCTTCTCAACCTTGATACCGATGCTTTCTGCAATCGCTTTCGCAGAGTCGAAGTTATCCAGGTCAGCCATCTCAGTTTCCGGACGGTATTTCTTGATAGCTTCACGCATGGTCAGCTTAACGAACGGCTTACCAAAGTCGAAGACTTCTTCACCGTAAGGCACTTCAGTGGTGCCCAGAATGTCCTGCGCCAGGGTGCGGAACAGGGATTCGGTCAGCTCGATCAGGTCTTTGTAATCTGCGTACGCCATATAGAGTTCCATCATGGTGAACTCTGGGTTATGACGAACGGAGATACCTTCGTTACGGAAGTTACGGTTGATTTCGAACACGCGGTCGAAACCACCCACCACCAGACGCTTCAGGTACAGTTCCGGCGCGATACGCAGGTACATGTCCAGGTCCAGGGCGTTGTGATGCGTGATGAACGGACGTGCAGACGCACCGCCTGGGATCACCTGCATCATTGGGGTTTCCACTTCCATAAAGTCACGGTTAACCATGAACTGACGGATACCGGCCATGATCTGGGAGCGAATTTTGAAGGTCTTGCGGGATTCATCGTTAGAGATGAGATCCAGGTAACGCTGACGATAACGCGCTTCCTGATCCTGCAAACCGTGGAATTTGTCCGGCAGTGGGCGCAGTGCTTTGGTCAGCAGACGCAGTTCGGTGCAGTGGATAGACAGCTCGCCGGTCTTGGTTTTGAACAGCTTGCCTTTCGCGCCCAGGATATCGCCCAGGTCCCACTTCTTGAACTGCTCGTTGTAGATGCCTTCTGGCAGATCGTCACGGGAAACGTACAGCTGAATACGGCCGCCAACGTCCTGTAAGGTCACGAAAGAGGCTTTACCCATGATACGACGCGTCATCATACGGCCAGCCACAGACACTTCTACGTTCAGCGCTTCCAGCTCTTCGTTTTCTTTGCCGTCGAAGTCAGCGTGCAGTTGGTCTGAGGTGTGGTCACGACGAAAATCGTTCGGGAACGGCACGCCCTGCTCGCGCAGTGCTGCCAGCTTCTCGCGGCGGGTTTTCAGTTCGTTGTTAAGATCGACTACCGCGTCAGCGCCCTGTGCTTGTTGTTCAGACATGTTGGTTCCTCATAACCCTGCTTTCAAACTTGCTTCGATAAATTGGTCCAGGCTGCCATCCAGCACCGCCTGCGTGTTACGGGTTTCAACCCCGGTACGCAGGTCTTTAATGCGAGAGTCATCAAGGACGTAAGAACGAATCTGGCTGCCCCAACCAATGTCAGACTTGTTGTCTTCCATCGCCTGTTTCTCAGCATTTTTCTTTTGCATCTCCAGTTCATAAAGCTTCGCTTTCATCTGCTTCATGGCCTGGTCTTTGTTCTTATGCTGGGAACGGTCGTTCTGGCATTGTGTCACCAGCCCGGTAGGAATGTGGGTAATACGTACCGCAGATTCCGTACGGTTAACGTGCTGACCACCCGCACCTGACGCGCGATACACGTCGATACGCAGGTCTGCTGGGTTGATTTCGATATCAATATCATCTTTCACTTCCGGGTAGACAAACGCGGAGCTGAAAGAGGTGTGGCGACGGCCACCGGAATCGAACGGGCTCTTACGTACCAGGCGATGAACGCCCGTTTCGGTGCGCAACCAGCCGTAAGCATAATCGCCAATAATCTTGATAGTAACGGATTTCAGGCCCGCGACTTCACCTTCGGACTCTTCGATGATTTCCGTTTTGAAACCACGCGCTTCAGCCCAACGCAGGTACATACGCGTCAGCATACTGGCCCAGTCCTGAGCTTCTGTACCGCCAGAACCCGCCTGGATATCGAGATAGCAGTCGGCGCTATCGTATTCGCCGGAGAACATACGACGGAATTCAAGCTGTGCCAGCTTCTCTTCCAGAACGTCGAGTTCTGCTACGGCTTCGTTAAAGGTTTCTTCGTCGTCGGCTTCGACGGCCAGCTCCAGCAGACCGGAAACATCTTCCAGGCCCTGAGCCATTTGATCCAGCGTATCTACGATGGCTTCGAGGGAGGAACGCTCTTTACCCAGCGCCTGTGCGCGTTCAGGTTCGTTCCAGACGTCCGGCTGTTCCAGCTCGGCGTTTACTTCTTCAAGACGCTCTTTCTTGGCATCGTAGTCAAAGATACCCCCTAAGAACGTCGGAGCGCTCGGTGAGGTCCTGAATGCGGTTTTTTACCGGATTAATTTCAAACATGGTCTGTTTTCTTTTATGGACTTGTCAAAATGCGGTGATAAGAGCGGGATTGTACCGAATCCACGCCCTTTTTTATAGAGATTACTGACGCTAAATTGGCCAGATATTGTCGATGATGATTTGCAGAGAACGGTTGCCGCGAAACTCGTTAATATCCAGCTTGTAGGCAAGCTCGACTTCACGCACGCCGTTATCCGGCCAGATGGTGGTGTCAACGTTAAAAGCAATCCCGTCGAGCAACGGGCCGCCGCCTGACGGCTCGACCATCACCTTAAGATGACGTTCGCCAACGATACGTTGTTGCAGCAGGCGAAAACGCCCATCGAACAGAGGTTCCGGGAACATCTGCCCCCACGGGCCTGCATCGCGCAGCATCTGCGCCACGTCCATGGTCATTTCCGCGGGCGTTAACGCGCCATCGGAAACCACTTCACCCTGCAACAAAGACGGGTCGATCCAGTCCGTCACCAGCTCACCAAACAGGCGCTGGAACTCGTCGAACTTCGTCGCTTCCAGCGACAAACCTGCCGCCATCGCGTGTCCGCCGAACTTGATCATCAGCCCCGGGTGAAGCGTGTCCAGGCGCTCCAGCGCATCGCGCATGTGCAGCCCCTGAATCGAACGGCCCGAGCCTTTTAGCGTGCCATCCCCTGCTGGAGCAAACGCGATCACCGGGCGGTGGAAACGCTCTTTGATGCGCGACGCCAGAATGCCCACTACGCCCTGATGCCACTCGGGGTGATACATCGCCAGGCCGCCTGGCAGCGTATCGCCGCTGCGTTCCAGCTTTTCGCACAGGGTCAGCGCTTCGGCCTGCATCCCCTGCTCAATCTCTTTGCGGGTCTGATTCAGCGCATCCAGTTCGTTTGCCAGCATCCGCGCTTCGCCGATGTTGTCACACAGCAGCAGCGCAACGCCGACTGACATATCGTCCAGCCTTCCGGCAGCGTTCAGTCGCGGCCCCAGAGCAAAGCCTAAATCGCTTGCCGCCAGCTTGAGCGGGTCACGGTTGGAAATTTCCAGCAGCGCTTTAATGCCGGGACGACATTTGCCTGCACGGATACGGCTTAACCCCTGCCATGTCAAAATGCGGTTATTGGTATCGAGCGGCACCACGTCCGCCACGGTGCCCAGCGCCACCAGGTCGAGATACTCTGCCAGGTTCGGCATCGCAATACCGCGGGCTTCAAACCAGCCTTTTTCACGCAGCAGCGTGCGCAGGGCCAGCATCAGATAAAACGCCACCCCCACACCGGCCAGTGATTTGGACGGGAATTCACAGTCGCGCAGGTTGGGGTTAATGATTGCCTCGGCGGCAGGCAGGATATCACCCGGCAAATGGTGATCGGTAACCAGCACCGGGATCCCCAGCTCATGCGCACGATCGACACCCGCGTGTGATGAGATCCCGTTATCCACGGTCATGATCATCTGCGCGCCAAGCGCATGGGCCTGATCGACCACTTCCGGGCTCAGGCCGTAGCCATCTTCAAAGCGGTTAGGCACCAGATAGGTGACGTTATCGCACCCAAGCGCGCGCAGGCTGAGCACGCTCAGCGCCGTGCTGGTTGCGCCATCGGCATCAAAATCACCGACGACCACAATCCGCGTCCCTTCACGGAACGCGTCGTAGAGCATCGCGGTGGCGGTTTCAACGCCGCTCAGCTGCTGCCAGGGCAGCATCCCTTTCACGCTGCGTTCAAGATCGGCGCTGTTTAACACGCCCCGGCTGGCATAAAGCCGACGTAAAAGCGGTGACATATCCGCAGGGAGATCTGCGTTCTCATTCACTTCACGACGGCGGAGTTGGATGGGTGCTTTCACGCGGATTAGTTACCACCAAACTGTTTCTGGTGCGCGTCGAGGAACTCTTTCATCTCTTTCGGCCCCTGATAACCTGGCACAACGTAGCCATTGCTCAGCACAATAGCAGGCGTACCGTTCACGCCAAACTGCACGCCCAGCGCGTAGTGGTTAGCGATATCAATGTCGCAGGACGCAGGCTTAACGCCTTTGCCGTTCATGGCATCATCAAACGCTTTGTTGCGGTCTTTCGCACACCAGATAGCCTTCATGTCCTGCTCAGGCTGGCTCTGCACGCCCGCACGCGGGAAGGCCAGGTAGCGCACGGTGATCCCCAGCGCGTTGTAGTCTTTCATCTCTTCATGCAGCTTGTGGCAATAGCCACAGGTGATGTCGGTGAAAACAGTAATGACGTGTTTTTCCTGCGCCGCTTTATACACGATCATCTCTTTTTCGAGCGCGTTCAGATTTTTCATCAACAGCTGGTTAGTTACGTTCACCGGCTGTGCGCCACTGACGTCATACATTGGCCCCTGAATAATGTGTTTGCCGTCTTCGGTCACGTACAGCACGCCGCTGTTGGTCAGCACGGTTTTCATGCCGGCGACTGGCGCAGGCTGGATATCGCTGCTGGTCACGCCAAGCTTGGTCAGCGATTGCTTAATTGCGGCATCGTCAGCGTGAGCAAAACCGGTAAAAGAGGCTGCCAGCAAAGAGAACAGCGCTAAAGACTTTTTCATATTCAATCCTATTACAATTCGTCGGCACTCACGCGCGTGGGTGGTGCTGTTGGTGAAGCTGCCGCAGGCGTTCCGTCGCGACATGGGTATAAATTTGCGTCGTTGAAAGATCGCTGTGCCCAAGTAGCATCTGCACCACGCGTAAATCAGCGCCGTGGTTTAGCAGATGCGTCGCGAAGGCATGACGCAAAACGTGCGGCGACAGTTTTTCACTATCGATACCTGCCAGTGTGGCGTAATGCTTAATGCGATGCCAGAAAGTTTGCCGCGTCATCTGTTGCGCACGCTGGCTTGGGAAGAGCACATCAATAGAAACGCCGTTCAACAACCACGGGCGGCCATGCTCCAGATACGTTTCCAGCCAGTACACCGCCTCTTCTCCCAGCGGCACCAGCCGTTCTTTGTTCCCTTTACCGATCACACGCACAACGCCCTGACGCAGGCTGATGTCACTCATCGTCAGCCCGACTAACTCAGAAACACGCAAACCGGTAGCATACAATAGCTCAAGCATGGCTTTATCGCGTAACTCCAGCGGCAGGTCAACTGCTGGCGATTGTAATAATCTCTCAACTTGTGCTTCGCTCAGATCTTTAGGCAGGCGCTGCGGGAGCTTAGGCGAGGCCAGCATCGCACTGGGATCGTCGGTACGGATCTTCTCACGATAAAGGTGCTGGAACAGCCGCCGCATGGCGCTTAACAGGCGCGCGGAGCTGGTTGCTTTGTATCCGCCCTCAATGCGTTCGGCCAGCAGTCCTTGCAGGTCATCGCTTTGCGCGTTCTCAAGCCCCAATTCCCTGTGCGCCAGCCACTCCACCAGCAGGGTCAGGTCACGTCGATAGGCGCTAATGGTGTTGTCGGCCAGGTTTTTCTCCAGCCACAGCGCATCGAGAAACTGTTCAATGAGTGCGAGATCCTTTTCCACATCAGCCCCTTTGTTTCTGCAATCCGCGCATTATGCCTGATTGCTACTGGTTTCTGGTACACTACGCGCAAAGTCAAAGCAAGAATTGAGATATTTACGCGATGAATATTGGTCTGTTCTACGGTTCCAGCACCTGCTACACCGAAATGGCGGCAGAAAAAATTCGTGACATCATTGGCCCGGAACTGGTGACGTTGCACAACCTGAAAGATGACGCGGTCGCGCTGATGGAGCAGTACGATGTGCTGATCCTTGGCATTCCGACATGGGATTTCGGTGAGATCCAGGAAGACTGGGAAGCCATCTGGGATCAGCTTGATACCGTCAACCTCGACGGCAAAATCATTGCTATGTACGGGATGGGCGATCAGTTAGGTTATGGCGAGTGGTTCCTTGATGCGCTGGGAATGCTGCACGATAAACTGGCTCCGAAAGGCGTGACGTTTATCGGTTACTGGCCGACCGAAGGGTACGAGTTCACCAGCAAAAAACCGATTATTGCCGACGGGCAGCTTTTTGTTGGGCTGGCGCTGGATGAAACCAACCAGTACGACCTCAGCGAAGAGCGTGTACAAAACTGGTGCGAGCAAATCCTGGGTGAAATGGCCGAGAAGTTTAGCTAACCGCACTATTCCTGCGTCGGTTGTTGCAATACCATCCGACGCAGATCCCGCCACTCCACTTCATCCATACTGTCCGCTGCCAGCCACAAGTGCTGGCGACGTCCGCCGCCCACCTTACGCAGCCGGAGCATCATGCCGGAACTGAGCATCCATGGCGTGCCTATAATTTCCCACTCTTTCCCCTGCCAGCGCAGGCGTGAATCCATCATTAGTTTGATTTCGCCCTGACGGGCATTGATACGGCGCTGACTACGCACGCTGTCAAACACCACGAATGACAGTAACAGCAGCCAGAGAGGGGTATAGCTAAGCGGCCACGGCATCAGTAATACAAATGCCGCGACCAGGCCGTGGAGCAATAAAGACATCCACTGCGAGCGCCATGAAACGCGAAGATCAGATTGCCACAGGACCACGTTCCCGATTCCGTGTTTGAATTAATTGCACCATCCGTTGCAACTCGGTGTCGGCGGGTTTGCCGTGGTTCATCAGCCAGTTGAACAAATCAGGATCGTCGGATTCAAGCAGGCGAACGAACAGACGCTTATCGTCTTCGCTTAAGCTGTCGTACTCGTATTCGAAGAAAGGCATGATGGAAATATCAAGTTCACGCATTCCGCGACGGCAAGCCCAGTGGATACGGGCCTTGTTGTTAATATCCATGTTCTTTTTCCTGCATTACGTTTGGCACAGTCGGTGTCCCGTTCGGGATGCTTTATTTCTGCCGGGAACTCTGGCTAGTGTAACGTGTTTTTGACCGTTTCTTTACTGGAATATTGCAAACCCGGAGCAGGGTTCCAGAATAAACCCTATAAAGAAAGCGGATTACACTATTTTGCGTTGCGCTACGCAGAAGTCAGATATGGCACGAATGGTCTGCTGAAAGCGCTTGCAATGACAACAGTCTCTTTTACCATTAGGCATTATCAAAGCGTTAAGCAATTCAGGACATCACTATGGCTTTTACTCCATTTTCTCCTCGCCAGCCCGTCGCCTCTGCGCGTCTGCCGCTGACGCTTATTACTCTTGATGACTGGGCGCTGGCGACACTGACCGGTGCCGACAGCGAAAAATATTTGCAGGGTCAGGTCACTGCTGACGTCAGCCAGATGACGGAACACCAGCATTTACTGGCCGCGCACTGCGACCCGAAAGGCAAAATGTGGAGCAACTTGCGTCTGTTCCGCCGCCAGGGCGGGTTCGCGCTAATTGAGCGCCGCAGCCTGCGCGATGCCCAGCTGACCGAACTGAAAAAATACGCGGTCTTTTCCAAAGTCACCATCGCGCCAGACGATGAGCATGTCCTGCTTGGCGTTGCCGGGTTCCAGGCGCGCGCAGCCCTGAAAAATCTGTTCAGCGAGCTGCCGGATGCCGAAACGCAGCTGGTGCAAGACGGCGCGACCTCAATCCTGTGGTTTGAGCACCCGACGGAGCGTTTCCTGCTGGTGACCGACGTAGCCACCGCTGAACGCGTCACCGACGCCTTGCGTGGTGAAGCTCAGTTGAATAATAGCCAACAGTGGCTGGCACTCAACATTGAAGCCGGGCTGCCGGTCATTGATGCGGCGAACAGCGCGCAATTTATCCCGCAGGCCACCAACCTACAGGCGCTGGGGGGCATTAGCTTTAAGAAAGGCTGCTACACCGGCCAGGAAATGGTCGCGCGCGCAAAATTCCGTGGTGCGAATAAACGCGCGCTGTGGACGCTGGCAGGCCACGCCAGCCGCGTGCCGGAAGCCGGTGAAGATCTGGAGCTGAAAATGGGTGAAAACTGGCGCCGTACCGGCACGGTTTTAGCCGCAGTACAGCTGGACGATGGCCGCGTGCTGGTGCAGGCGGTCATGAATAACGACATGGAGCCAGACAGCGTGTTCCGCGTGCGTGACGATGCCAAAACCCTGAGCATCGAGCCACTGCCGTATTCACTGGAAGAGTAATGATTACCCTCCCTCTCCCTGTGGGAGAGGGCCGGGGTGAGGGCATCAGACCGCACGGTGCAAAAAACTACACCTGCCCAACATACAAATAAATCGCCAGGAAGTGACATACGCTGCCGCCCAGCACAAAGCCGTGCCAGATAGCATGGTTGTATGGAATACGCTTACAGACGTAGAAAATCACGCCCAGCGAATAGACCACCCCGCCCACGGCCAGCAAGGTTACCCCACCCGCCGCAAGCTTGATTGCCAGCTGATACACCACAATCAGCGATAGCCATCCCATCGTCAGATACGTCACCAGCGACAACACCTTAAACCGGTGCGCAATGGTCAGCTTAAACAGAATACCCAGCAGCGCCAGGCTCCAGATAACAATCATCAGGCCACGCGACAGCGGCGAGTTTAACCCCACCAGCAAAAACGGCGTGTAGGTGCCTGCAATAAGAAGATAGATAGCGCAGTGGTCAAATTTCTTGAGCCAGATCTTGGCCCGCTGATGCGGAATAGCGTGGTACAGCGTCGATGCCAGAAACAGCAGGATCATGCTCCCGCCATACAGGCTGTAGCTGGTGATCGCCATGGCGCTGGCATTGGTATCCGCCGCCTGCACCAGCAGTAACACTAAACCGACAATCCCAAATACCAGGCCAATGCCGTGGCTAATGCTGTTGGCTATTTCCTCAGCCAGCGAATATCCCTGTGCGATTAATGGCTTGCTCACCATAAGTAACTCCGGGAAAACAAAAGATGATTATTCATCGCCTGACTATGCTAACTGAGAATGATTCCAGTGAACACCTGTTAGCTAAAATAAAGTTAACTCTCAATTTTCCAATTTACAATCAGATAGTTACAAAAACATTTCAGCTAACAAATGTGTTTATTTATTTTAAACGCATTTAAAATCAATCACATAAAACTGGGTCTGCCCCGGATAGATTTCAGCGATCACACTTCTCAGCGTCCCCACCGTCATGTTTTCCTGCTCGGCATGTTTTTCCGTCAGTGTATCCAGCGTGACGGTCGACGTGCCTGTCACCTCGATGGTGCAAAAATAGCCGTCATCTTCATAACGCCCAACGCGCAGGATATCGCCGGTTTTAAAATGGGATTCACTTTCGTCACGGATAGTGATGGTTTTACGCCCGGCCAGAATGTCATCCTGAAAGCGCTGAAAAAAAGTGATGTCGTTTGGCTGCATGTTATTATTCCCTGAAGATAAAGTCTGATGAGTGAGTGTAGCCACTGTGAGCATGTTCTCCCATTCCGCCGTTGCCAGTCTCAACAATCTGGAGATGATGGTCTACAACTATGTCATTAAAAATCGTGACAAAGTGATGTACATGACCATCCGTGAACTGGCGGATGCGGCAGGGGTTTCGACCACCACTATCCTGCGTTTTTGCCGCAAGCTCAGCTGTGAAGGCTACTCCGAATTCCGCGTGCGCTTTAAACTCTATTTAGAGCAGAACGAACCCCAGCAGGCAAATTTCGGTGCCAGCGAAATTATTAGCTTCTTTAAAAGCGTCAATAATGAAGAGTTCGATGCGTTATTAGATGATGCCGTTGATATTATATTATCCTCTGAGCGCATTATATTTGTGGGTGCTGGCACATCAGGTTCGCTTGCAAAATATGGCGCACGTTTTTTCTCGAATATCGGAAAATTCAGCAACCATATCGATGATCCTTATTTCCCGGTAACTAATGACATGGCGAAAAATGCGCTGGCGATCGTGCTTTCCGTTTCGGGAGAAACAGAAGAGATCCTGCGTTTCGCCAGCCAGTTCAGCCTTCACCACTGCAAGGTGCTGTCGATTACCAGCCATGAGCACTCCCGACTGGCAAAGCTGGCAGACTTTAATCTCTCCTGGCATGTTCCGCAAACGCGTATTGCCGGCGTTTACGATATTACAACGCAAATTCCCGTCATCTATATTCTGGAATCACTGGGGCGTAAACTGGCGAAGAAATTAACAGAATAAAACACCCTGTTTTTTCGATGTGACAAATCACATTTTCTGAGAATTGTTATATCGTGACATTTAATTCCGCTTTGCTAGACTCGAACGCATTAAGTCATAAATTGAGAATAGCAAAGATGAAAAAACTCACCTTACCAAAAGATTTTTTATGGGGTGGCGCAGTTGCGGCGCACCAGGTTGAAGGCGGCTGGAACAAAGACGGTAAAGGGCCAAGCATTTGCGACGTGCTGACTGGCGGCGCCCACGGTGTACCGCGTGAAATCACCCAGCGAGTGGAGCCAGGCAAATACTACCCAAACCACGAAGCCATCGACTTCCACGGCCACTACAAAGAAGACATCAAGCTATTTGCTGAAATGGGCTTCAAATGTTTCCGTACCTCTATCGCCTGGACCCGCATCTTCCCGAAAGGTGATGAAACGCAGCCAAATGAAGAAGGGCTGAAGTTCTACGATGACATGTTCGATGAGCTGCTGAAATACAACATCGAGCCGGTGATCACCCTCTCCCACTTCGAAATGCCGCTGCACCTGGTGCAGGAATACGGCGGCTGGACCAACCGTAAAGTGGTGGATTTCTTTGTACGCTTCTCCGAAGTGGTCTTCGAGCGCTACAAAAATAAGGTCAAATACTGGATGACCTTCAACGAAATCAACAACCAGCGCAACTGGCGCGCGCCGCTGTTCGGCTACTGCTGCTCTGGCGTGGTCTATACCGAACACGACAACCCGGAAGAAACCATGTACCAGGTGCTGCACCACCAGTTCGTGGCCAGCGCTCTGGCGGTGAAAGCGGCACGCCGTATTAACCCGGAAATGAAAGTCGGCTGTATGCTGGCGATGGTTGCGCTCTACCCGTTCTCCTGCAAACCTGAAGATGTGATGTTTGCTCAGGAATCCATGCGCGAACGCTATGTCTTTACCGACGTGCAGTTGCGTGGTTACTACCCGTCTTACGTGCTGAACGAGTGGGAACGCCGTGGTTTCTCCATCAAAATGGAAGCGGGCGACGAACAGATCCTGCGTGACGGTACCTGTGACTATTTAGGTTTCAGCTACTACATGACCAACGCCGTAAAAGCGGAAGGCGGTACCGGCGATGCCATTTCCGGCTTCGAAGGCAGCGTGCCGAACCCGCACGTAAAAGCATCCGACTGGGGCTGGCAGATTGACCCGGTGGGCCTGCGTTATTCCCTGTGTGAACTGTACGAGCGTTATCAGAAGCCGCTGTTTATCGTCGAAAACGGTTTTGGCGCATACGACAAAGTGGAAGAAGACGGCAGCATCAACGATGACTATCGTATCGACTACCTGCGTGCTCACGTGGAAGAGATGATGAAAGCGGTCACTTACGATGGCGTTGATCTGATGGGCTACACCCCGTGGGGCTGCATCGACTGTGTCTCATTCACCACCGGCCAGTACAGCAAACGCTACGGCTTTATCTATGTGAACAAACACGACGACGGCACCGGCGACATGTCCCGCTCCCGCAAAAAGAGCTTCGAGTGGTACAAAGGTGTGATCGCCAGCAACGGCGAACAGCTGTGATCCTTCGCCCTCTCCTCCCGCAGGAGAGGGCAAACCACTTATCTTCCAGACACTTCTTTACAGCTTTCGCGTTGCCAAAAAACCTGCGCCCTATAAGATAAGCCTCGTGAATATTTGAGGCGAACATGATCAAGCGACAACGCAAAGCAATCCTGCTTGTAGCCCTGGCCTGTCTGGTGGTGCTGATATGCACCGCCCAACGGATGGCCGGGATGCACGCGCTTGTCATGAATGCCACCGCCTCAGCCCAGTCCATTCAGCAGGGTCAGGAGAGCAGCGACGCACCGGTGACGCCGTGCGAACTCAGCGCAAAATCACTGATGGCGGCGCCGCCTGTGCTGTTTGAAAGCGCACTATTCGCCGTTACCCTTCTGCTGGCTTTGCTGGCAGCGATTCCACCGCGCCACGAGCGTTTGTGGCCTCCCCGCGTTATCTCCCCACCCCGATTGCGGGTGCATCTGCGATTATGCGTCTTCCGTGAATGAGCATTCGCCTGACACATCAGGTTAATTCATCATTTACGGAGAAAATTTATGTTTACTGTATTCAGGCGACTGCTGGTCGGCCTGCTTTGGTTATGGCTGCCCCTCAGCCAGGCCGCCGACACGGGCTGGCTGCGCGCCGCCGATAATCAACACGCCAGCGTCAGGCTGCGTGCCCAAACTGAAAACAGCGGCGAAACCAGCCTGCTGCTCGACGTTGCCTTACAGAAAGGCTGGAAAACCTACTGGCGATCGCCGGGAGAAGGCGGGATTGCCCCGGCGATAACCTGGCATCAACCGCTGGAGGCGCTCTGGCGCTGGCCAACACCCGAGCGTTTCGACGTGGCGGGTATCACCACGCAGGGATATCACGGCAACGTCAGTTTCCCCATCACCCTGCGCGGCAACGTGCCTGAATGCCTTGGCGGCGTGCTGACGCTGTCCACCTGTAGCAACGTCTGTATTCTGACCGACTACCCGTTCTCACTGGATTTGACGGCCTCAACGGGCAGTGGCTTTGATTATGATTTCAACCGGGCGATGGGCACGCTACCGCTCAGCAGTGGATTGACGTCTGCGCTTAGTGCTCGCTACGCCTCCGGCAAGCTGACGGTGACCGCGCAACGCGACGCGGGCTGGCAGCAGCCATCGCTCTTTATCGACAGCATGGATGATATCGATTTCGGCAAGCCGAGCTTCTCCGTGCGCAACGGCACGCTCACGGCCACCGTGCCGGTGTCCGACAGCTGGGGCGAGACGGCACCGAATCTCAGCGGTAAAACCCTGTCTCTGGTGCTGGCCGATAGCGGTCAGGCGCAGGAGTCCAGCCTGCTTATCGGGCAAGGCAGCTCTGCGCCAGCCCCTGCCTTAGGCTGGGTATTGCTGATGGCGCTGGTGGGTGGGTTAATCCTCAACGTGATGCCCTGCGTACTGCCCGTGCTGGCAATGAAGCTTGGTACGCTGATGCAAACCGAACATCAGGCGCGCGGTCAGGTACGCAGGCAGTTTCTGGCTTCGGTATGCGGGATAGTTATTTCATTCCTCGCGCTGGCGCTGATGATGACGGTGTTACGTTTAGGCAACCAGGCGCTCGGCTGGGGCATCCAGTTTCAGAATCCGTGGTTTATCGCTGCGATGGCGCTGGTGATGGTGCTGTTCAGCGCCAGTCTGCTGGGGCTATTTGAGATCCGGCTTCCCTCTTCTGCCAGCACCTTCCTCGCCACGCGTGGCGGCAATGGGCTGGCGGGCCATTTCTGGCAAGGCGCTTTTGCCACCCTGCTGGCGACGCCGTGTACCGCGCCGTTTCTCGGTACTGCCGTGTCGGTGGCGCTGGCGGCGCCGCTCCCGCTGCTTTGGGGCATTTTCCTGGCGATGGGGATCGGAATGAGCCTGCCCTGGCTATTTGTCGTCGCCTGGCCGGGGCTGGCACAGCGGCTGCCGCGCCCCGGTCGCTGGATGAACGCCGTGCGGGTCGTCCTTGGCCTGATGATGCTCGGCTCGTCGCTGTGGCTGCTGAGCCTGCTGGTCGTACATATTGGCACCCTGCCCGTCATCACGCTGGGTGTGGTGCTGATCCTCATTCTGCTGCTGGTGACGGCCTGGCGCTACCGCTGGCAAACGGCACTGCGCGCCGGAGCCTTAGCCATTGTGGTTGCGGGTACTGTCGCGTTTGTGACCGGCTCAGGAGGAGAGAGCACCCGGCGCGATCGGGTGAACTGGCAGCCGCTTAGCGAACAGGCCATTGCCCGCGCGCTGGTGGAGAACAAGCGTGTCTTCGTCGACGTCACCGCCGACTGGTGCGTGACCTGTAAAGCCAATAAATACAACGTTCTGCTTCGCGACGACGTACAGAACGCGCTTTCAGCGCCGGATATTGTCGCCCTGCGCGGCGACTGGAGTCGCCCCTCCGCCAGCATTAGCCAGTTCTTAACCACGCGCGGCAGCGCCGCCGTGCCGTTTAACCAGATTTACGGACCAGGACTTCCGCAGGGCCACGTGCTGCCTGCGCTATTAAGCCGCGAAGCGGTGTTAACCACCCTGTCCGATGCGAAAGGAAAATAACATGAGAGCTTTTGTTGCTTTACTGCTGCTGTCTTTATCAACGTTCAGCATGGCGGCCCCCCCCGAACAATCGTCTGATGACCAGCTGGCAGAACTGCTGTTTAACGACCCCTACAGCCCGCGAACTGGCGCCAGGGAGCCAAAGCTGACCATTGTCTCGTTCACTGACTACAACTGTCCTTACTGCAAGCAGTTCGACCCCATGCTGGAGAAAATCGTGCGCGATAACCCCGACGTGCAGTTGATCATTAAGCTGCTGCCGTTCAAGGGACAAAGCTCGGTGAATGCCGCTAAAGCAGCGCTCTCAGTATGGCGTCAGCAGCCCGATACGTTCTGGCCGCTGCACCAGCGTTTGATGATGAAAAAGGGCTATCACGATGATGCCAGCATCGCGGCGGCGCGGGTGAAGACCGGCACGGACAACATCACGACGGATGAAAAAACCATGGACTCGCTGAAAATGAACCTGATTTTGTCGCAGGTGCTTAATATCCAGGGCACTCCGGCGACGATTATCGGTGACCAGATGGTTGCGGGTGCGATCCCCTTTGACGATCTGGAGGAGCTGGTGAAAGCACAGCTGGCATCCGCCCGTGGCAAGTAAACTCACGCGCCTGCTGCGCGAGCTCGTGCTGTGGCTGTCGATTGGCATTGCCGTGAGCATCGCGGTGGACTATTTCCGTCAGCCTGCGCTGTCGCAGAATTTCTCCGCGACGGCGCTGCAAACCCTCGACGGTGAGCCCGTTGATCTTGCCGCCATGAGCAGGGATCGGCCGCTGCTGGTCTACGTCTGGGCGACCTGGTGTGGCGTATGCCGCTACACCACGCCATCCGTAGCGGCACTTGCCGCAGACGGTGGCAACGTGATGTCCGTTGCGCTGCGCTCTGGCGATAACGCCATGCTGAAGACGTGGCTTGTGAAGAAGAAGATGACGTTGCCGACGGTCAATGACGCCAGCGGAGAGCTGGCGCGTCAGTGGGACGTTCAGGTAACGCCGACGCTGGTGGTCATTTCTCACGGTGAGGTGAAGTCGATCACCACCGGCTGGACCAGCAGCTGGGGCATACGCCTGCGGCTGTGGCTGGCGTCGTAGGTTTTATTTCCCGCCAGCAAGCTCCAGGAAACTGCCGGTCACATAGGAAGCTTTGTCGCTCAGCAGCCAGGCAATGGCCTGAGCGACCTCCTCCGGCTGGCCGCCGCGCTGCATTGGCAGCAGAGACTTGACCCTGTCCACACGCCCCGGCTCGCCGCCCGAGGCGTGAATATCGGTGTAAATCAGCCCGGGACGCACGCAGTTGACGCGAATGCCCTGCGCGGCCACCTCCAGCGCCAAGCCGGTGGTCAGGGAATCCACCGCCCCTTTGGATGCGGCATAGTCCACATATTCCCCCGGTGCGCCTAAGCGTGACGCCGCCGAAGAGACATTCACAATAGCCCCGCCCTGTCCGCCATGCTTATGCGACATGCGTTTCACCGCTTCACGACAACAGAGAAAATAGCCCGTCACATTGGTGGCCAGCACGCAGTTGATACGCTCGGCAGACAAGTTTTCGATGGTGGATTGTTCAAACAGGATCCCGGCGTTGTTTACCAGCGCGGTCAGCGGCTCGCCTTCGCGGTCAAGGCTTTCGAACATCGCCAGTACCTGCGCTTCATCACTGATATCTGCACGCACGGCAAAAGCTTTCCCGCCCGCATCAACAATTGACCTGATGACATCCGTTGCCGCCTTGATGTTGTGGTGATAGTTCACCGCAACGGTGTAGCCTTCATCTGCCAGCTGTAGCGCGGTGGCTTTACCAATTCCGCGGCTGGCACCGGTCACAAGTGCAATAGCCATTCACAATCTCCGGATAAAAAAAAGCCGGGTGACGCTTGCGCTTACCCGGCCTACAGTATGGCAAAGAAATTACTGGTATTCGCTCATCGGCACGCAGGAGCAGAACAGATTACGGTCACCGTAAACGTCATCAAGACGTTTCACGGTCGGCCAGTATTTGTTCGCCACGCCTGCCGGGAAGACGGCCAGCTCACGGGTGTAACCGTGGTTCCACTCTGCCACCAGCTCGTGCTGGGTGTGTGGCGCGTTAACCAGCGGGTTATCTTCCAGCGTCCATTCGCCGTCCAGCACGCGATCGATCTCCATGCGGATCGCCAGCATCGCATCAATAAAGCGGTCCAGCTCGGCTTTGCTCTCGGATTCCGTTGGCTCAACCATCAGGGTACCCGCTACCGGGAACGACATGGTTGGGGCGTGGAAGCCGTAGTCGATCAGACGTTTGGCGATATCCAGTTCACTAATACCGCTCTGCTCTTTCAGCGGACGAATATCCAGAATACATTCGTGTGCCACACGGCCATCGCGGCCGGTATAGAGCACCGGGAAGGCAGACTTCAGGCGAGTCGCAATGTAGTTGGCATTCAGAATAGCCACCTGGCTTGCCTGCTTCAGCCCTTCCGCACCCATCATGCGGATATACATCCAGCTGATAGGCAGGATAGATGCGCTACCAAACGGTGCCGCAGATACCGCGCCCTGACGGGTCAGCATCCCTTCGATTTGCACGACGCTGTGACCCGGAACGAACGGTGCCAGGTGCGCTTTCACACCGATTGGACCCATACCCGGGCCGCCACCGCCGTGTGGAATGCAGAAGGTTTTGTGCAGGTTCAGGTGCGACACGTCCGCGCCGATAAAGCCCGGAGAGGTAATGCCAACCTGGGCGTTCATGTTGGCGCCATCAAGGTATACCTGGCCGCCAAACTGATGCACCACTTCGCACACTTCACGGATAGTCTCTTCGTACACGCCGTGGGTAGACGGGTAAGTCACCATGATGCAGGAGAGCTTATCGCCCGCCTGCTCAGCTTTTGCGCGCAGGTCAGCCAGGTCGATGTTACCGTTCTTATCGCAAGCCACAACGACCACTTCCATCCCTGCCATCTGGGCAGAGGCCGGGTTAGTACCGTGGGCAGAGCTTGGGATCAGGCAGATATCACGATGCCCTTCGTTGCGGCTTTCGTGATAGTGGCGGATCGCCAGCAGACCAGCATATTCACCCTGTGCGCCGGAGTTTGGCTGCATACAGAGTGCATCGTAACCGGTCAGTTTCACCAGCCAGTCAGAAAGCTGGTTAATCATCAGGTGATAACCTTCAGCCTGCTCTGGCGGGCAGAACGGATGCAGCTCAGAAAACTCAGGCCAGGTGATTGGGATCATCTCAGCCGCGGCGTTCAACTTCATGGTGCAAGAGCCCAGCGGGATCATCGCCTGGTTGAGCGCCAGATCTTTGCGTTCCAGAGAGTGCATATAGCGCATCATCTCGGTTTCGCTGTGATAGCGATTGAACACCGGGTGCGCCAGGATGGCATCGTCACGCAGCATGGTTTGCTGGATGGAGCGGCTGTCGTGCGCCACCTCTTTATCCAGTGAATCAACGTCCAGACCGTGAGAGTCACCCAGCAGCACGTTAAACAGATTCAGGATATCTTCACGCGCGGTGCTTTCATCCAGCGTAATGCCCACTGCGTTGTGAATATCGCTGCGCAGGTTAATTTCTGCCGCATCGGCGCGTGCCAGAACAGCCGCTTTGTCTGCCACTTCAACACACAGGGTGTCAAAGTAATGAGCGTGGCGCAGCTTGAGGCCTTTATGTTGCAGGCCGCAGGCCAGAATATCCGCCAGGCGGTGGATACGACCGGCAATGCGCTTCAGGCCAGCCGGGCCGTGGAAGACGGCATACAGGCTGGCGATGTTTGCCAGCAGAACCTGTGAGGTACAAATGTTGGAGTTCGCTTTCTCGCGGCGGATGTGCTGCTCACGAGTCTGCATCGCCATACGCAGTGCGGTGTTACCGGCAGCATCTTTCGATACCCCGATAATACGGCCAGGCATAGAGCGTTTGAATTCATCTTTAGCGGCGAAGAATGCCGCGTGCGGGCCACCGTAGCCCATCGGTACGCCGAAGCGTTGTGCAGAGCCGAATACAATATCCGCACCCTGTTTGCCTGGTGCAGTCAGTAAGACCAGCGCCATGAAATCAGCGGCGACGCTAACGACCACTTTGCGGGCCTTCAGTTCGGCAATCAGCGGGCTGTAGTCGTGTACTTCACCGGTAGTGCCAACCTGTTGCAGCAGCACGCCGAAGACGTCCTGGTGATCCAGCACTTTGTCCGCATCATCAACAATCACGTCAAAACCGAAGGTTTCCGCACGGGTGCGTACCACGTCCAGTGTTTGCGGGTGAACATCTGCCGCCACGAAGAAGCGGTTGGCGTTTTTCAGCTTGCTGACACGTTTGGCCATCGCCATGGCTTCTGCCGCAGCGGTTGCTTCATCCAGCAGAGACGCGGAAGCGATATCCAGGCCAGTCAGATCCAGCGTGACCTGCTGGAAGTTCAGCAGCGCTTCCAGACGGCCCTGAGACACTTCTGGCTGATAAGGGGTGTAAGCGGTGTACCAGCCCGGGTTTTCCAGCATATTGCGCAGGATAACCGGCGGTAACTGCACGTTGGTGTAGCCCATGCCAATGTAAGACTTGTAGCGCTTGTTCAGGCCGGCAATCGCCTTCAGCTCCGCCAGTGCGGCGAATTCTGTGGTGGCTTCACCTACCTGCGGCGGTGTTGCAAGCTGGATGTCTTTTGGCACTATCTGGCCGATCAGTGCGTTTAATGAATCCGCGCCAACCGTGTTCAGCATCTCCTGCTGTTGCTGAGCATCCGGCCCAATGTGACGTTCAATAAAAGCGCCACGGTTTTCAAGCTGGCTTAAAGTCTGTGTCATGAGCGATGGTTCCTGAAACGTGCAGTGAATTAAGATTCCCTCTCCCTGTGGGAGAGGGTTAGGGTGAGGGGAAATGGGCACCCTCACCCCGGCCCTCTCCCATAGGGAGAGGGAGAAAAACGGTTACTCGTCTTCTAACAGGGCTTCGTACGCGGTTGCGTCCAGCAGCGCGGCAACTTCCGCTTCGTCGCTGGCTTTAATTTTAAAGATCCAGCCGCCTTCATATGGCTCGCTGTTCACCAGCTCCGGGGAGTCGCTCAGTGCATCGTTCACGGCAACGATTTCGCCGCTGACGGGTGCATAGATGTCGGATGCCGCTTTAACAGATTCCGCAACCGCGCAATCGTCGCCTGCACCTACGGTCGCGCCCACTTCCGGCAGATCAACAAACACCATATCGCCCAGCAGCTCTTGCGCGTGCTCGGTGATCCCTACGGTGTAAGTGCCGTCCGCCTCTTTGCGCAGCCACTCGTGTTCTTTGCTGTATTTCAGTTCTGCTGGCACATTGCTCATTGAATTTCTCCTGATAAAAATGATTAGGCGACCGGCTTACCGGCGCGAACAAAAATCGGTTTGGTCACGTTGACCGGCATTTCGCGGTTGCGGATTTGCACCACCGCCGTTTCGCCAATTCCCGCCGGTACACGTGCCAGTGCAATACTGTAGCCCAGAGTCGGAGAGAAGGTACCGCTGGTGATAATGCCTTCGCGGTGATTGCCGTTAGCATCGGTGAAACGTACCGGCAGTTCGCCGCGCAGCACGCCTTTTTCGGTCATCACCAGGCCGACCAGCTGTTCGGTGCCTTTTTCACGCTGGATTTCCAGCGCTTCACGACCAATGAATTCACGGTCAGCGGGTTCCCACGCAATGGTCCAGCCCATGTTAGCTGCCAGCGGAGACACGCTTTCATCCATTTCCTGCCCGTAGAGGTTCATCCCGGCTTCCAGACGCAGGGTATCGCGCGCGCCCAGGCCTGCCGGCTTCACGCCCGCTTCTACCAGCGCACGCCAGAAATCAGCGGCTTTCTCATTCGGCATGGCAATTTCGTAGCCCGCTTCACCGGTATAGCCGGTGGTCGCGATAAACAGATCGCCTGCCTGCACGCCGAAGAACGGCTTCATCCCTTCCGTTGCTTTACGCTGTTCATCGCTGAACAGAGAAGCGGCTTTTGCCTGCGCGTTCGGCCCCTGTACGGCGATCAGCGACAGATCGTCACGAACAGTGATATCGACAGAGAAAGGTTCAGCGTGTTGGGAAATCCAGGAGAGGTCTTTTTCGCGGGTGGCGGAGTTTACAACGAGGCGGAAGAAATCTTCAGTGAAGTAATAAACAATCAGGTCATCAATCACGCCGCCGGAAGCATTGAGCATCCCGGTGTAGAGCGCTTTGCCTGGGGTCTTCAGTTTTGCAACGTCGTTTGCCAGCAGATAACGCAAAAACTCCCGGGTGCGGCTACCGCGCAGGTCGACAATGGTCATATGGGACACGTCGAACATACCGGCATCGGTGCGCACCGCATGATGCTCATCAATCTGTGAGCCGTAGTGCAGCGGCATCATCCAGCCATGGAAATCCACCATGCGCGCGCCGCATAACACGTGTTGATCGTACAAAGGAGTCTGTTGAGCCATCTTTTCCTCGTTGAATAAGCAGGGCTATCTTGCGTTTCATGCGCCCAAAATCGCCACGAAACCCGGCGTCGGCATCACTTTACGGACGTCGACGCAAACGTTCTCTTTTACCTGAAGTTACCACCGAAACCGGTGATTAACCATAAGGCAAAGCGGGTCATCACATTAGCTTATGACTAAAAATCGCTAAAAAGCCTACAGAGTTATTCACTGGCAAAATGCGATTAACCCCGCATAAAATTAACATCATGCCAACATGATTTAGCACATGGTGATATTTCATGCGGGAAAACGGGCCGAATTTCCGTAACATAAAAAACGTAAGATTAGATAATCTAATGCGAAAAATGGCGTGGAATTAGAATATTTCAAACGAGGGGATTTCCCCGGCGCAGAGGCCGGGAAAATAAAGTGTGACGGGTATCTAAGTTAGCGTAGCCAGTCCGGCAGATCGTTAAGACCCATCGCCTGACGAAGGAGTTGCGGTTTTACGCCCGGGAGGGTGTCGGCCAGTTTCAGACCGATATCACGCAGCAGCTTTTTGGCCGGGTTTGCGCCAGCGAACAGCTCGCGGAAGCCCTGCATTCCTGCCAGCATCATTGCGGCACTGTGCTTGCGGCTACGTTCGTAGCGACGAAGGTATAAATGCTGACCAAAATCTTTGCCTTCACGGTGCAAACGACGCAGCTCATCAACCAGCTCTGCAGCATCCATAAAGCCCAGATTAACCCCCTGCCCGGCCAGCGGATGAATGGTATGCGCCGCATCACCCACCAGCGCCAGACGGTGCGCCGCGAACTGACGCGCATAGCGACCGGTAAGCGGGAACACCTGCCGTTCGCTTTCAAGGGTGCACAACCCCAGACGATTATCGAAGGCAACGCACAGCGCCTGGTTAAACTCTTCAGGCGTGGCTTCCTGCATCCGTTGCGCTTTTTCCGGCACCAGCGACCAGACAATGGAGCACAGGTGCGGGTCGGCAAGCGGCAGGAATGCCAGGATACCGTCATTATGGAAAATCTGACGCGCCACGCCGCCGTGTGGCTCTTCGGTACGGATCGTGGCCACCAGCGCGTGATGGCGATAGTCCCAGAAGGTCAGCGGAATATCCGCTTTATTTCGCAGCCAGGAGTTCGCACCGTCGGACCCCACCACCAGCCGCGCGGTGAGCATATCGCCGCTTTGCAGGGTAAGGAATGCTTCATTTTCGCCCCAGGCTACCTGCTGGATTTGCGCCGGTGCCATCAGCGTGACATCGCTACAGCGCTGGGCTTTTTGCCAAAGCGCATGGTGGATCACCGCATTTTCAATAATATGCCCCAGATGGCTGTACCCCATGCTTTCGTCATCAAAAGCAATGTGGCCAAAGCTGTCTTTGTCCCACACTTCCATTCCGTGATAGCAACTGGCGCGGTGCGCGGCAATATCCGACCACACGCCCAGATGGGTCAGCAGTTTTTCGCTGGCGGCATTAATGGCCGACACACGCAATTCTGGCGGCGCATCCTGTGCAACGGGCTGAGGCTGTTTTTGCTCAAGCACGGCCACACGCAGGCCGCTCCCCTGTAAACCACAGGCCAGCGCCAGCCCGACCATTCCGCCGCCGACAATGGCGACATCAACATTCTGCACGGTGATAACTCCTTAACGAGCGACCCAACCAAGAGTCCTCTGCGCCAGCACATCACGTGCCGGGATAAATAATTCCATCGCCATCAGCCCGAGGTTGCGCCCGGCAACCAGCGGGGCCCAGCGATTAGCGAACAGATGCACCAGGCCATCCGTGACGCCGATTGTGGCCTCTTTATCGGCATGGCGGCGCTTCTGATAATGGCTAAGCACCGAATACGCACCACAATCTTTTTGTTCTCCCCACGCCTGCGCCAGCGATTCCGCCAGGCTCATGACATCGCGCAGGCCCAGATTAAAACCCTGGCCCGCAATCGGATGCAGGGTTTGCGCGGCATTCCCCACCAGCGCAACGCGATGGGAAATCGACTGGGACGCAGTCGTCAGCGACAGCGGATAAACAGACCGCTTCCCCGCGTGGGTGATGCGCCCAAGTCGCCAGCCGAAGGCTTTTTGCAGCTCAGTGCAAAAACGTTCATCGCTCCAGGACAGCACGTCATCCGCCTTGTCTTGCGGGTGGCACCACACCAGCGAACAGCGATCCTGCGCCATCGGCAACATCGCCAGCGGGCCATGCTGCGTAAAACGCTCAAATGCACGCCCGTGATGCTCGCTCTGGGTAGAGACATTCGCAATGACCGCCACCTGTCCATAAGGTTGCGAGCGCCATTCCACGCCACACTGAGTACCCAGCGCAGAGCGGGAACCATCTGCTGCAACCAGCAGCTGGCCGTCAAGTGTCGTGCCATCGTCAAGCGTGACGTTAACGGCATCTTCGCTGCGACTGAAATGAGTCACGCGCGCCGGGCAGTGTAAGGTCACACCAGGTGCATCCTGTAACAAGCGGAACAGGCGGAGCCCAACGTCGTGCAGCTCAACAACCTGACCCAGCGCGTCGATGCGATAATCCTGCGCATCAAGGGTAACAAATCCCGCATGGCCGCGATCGCTGACGTGCACTGTTTCGATGGCAGTCGCGCAGTCGGCGATAGCCTGCCAGATCCCTATGCGCGCTAACTGCTGGCAGGTGCCTTGTGCCAGCGCAATTGCGCGGGCATCAAAACCCGGATGCTCGGTGGTCTGAGGTGCGATAGCTTCAATCAGGTGAACCGGAAGCTTCCCCTGCGTTAAATGAGAAATGGCCAGAGCCAGCGTGGCCCCTGTCATGCCACCGCCAACGATGATCACGCTCATACGCGTGCCGCTGCCATCAGCGCCTCAATGTCGTCGGCATTTTTCACAACAGAGGCAGTCAGGTTTTCATTGCCGGTTTCGGTGATGACGATGTCATCTTCAATACGAATGCCAATCCCGCGGTACTCTTGCGGCACATCGGCGTCCGGGGCGATATACAGACCCGGTTCAACGGTTAACACCATGCCCGGTTCCAGCACGCGCGAACGTTCAGAACCGTAGGCGCCCACATCATGAACATCCAGCCCCAGCCAGTGACTCAGGCCATGCATAAAGTACGGACGATGGGCATTTTCGGTGATCAGGGTATCCACTTCCCCCTTCAGAATGCCAAGACGCACCAGTCCGGTAATCATGATCCGCACCACTGCACCGGTGACGTCCTGAATGGAAGTGCCCGGGCGATAGAGCGTCAGTGCCGTTTCCAGTGACTCAAGAACGATGTCATAAATTGCGCGCTGCGCAGGCGTGAATTTGCCGCTTACCGGGAAAGTACGGGTGATATCGCCTGCATAGCCCTGATATTCGCAACCAGCGTCAATCAGCACCAGATCACCAGCACGCAGTTCACTTTCGTTCTCGGTGTAGTGCAGGATGCAGCCGTTTTCGCCGCCGCCCACGATGGTGTTGTAGGACGGATAGCGCGCGCCGTGGCGGTTAAACTCGTGGTGGATCTCGCCTTCGAGCTGGTATTCAAACATCCCGGGACGGCACTTTTCCATCGCACGGGTATGCGCCAGCGCGCTGATTTCACCTGCACGGCGTAGCACTTCAATTTCTTCTTCTGACTTGAAGAGACGCATCTCGTGCACCACCGGGCGCCAGTCCGTGAGCGTAGCTGGCGCAGATAAGTTCTGACGCGAACCTTTTCGCAGCTTATCCAGCGCATTGAAGACAATCTCATCGGCCCAGGCATATTCGCCCTGCGCGTGGTAGAGCACGTCCAGACCGTTAAGCAACTGATAAAGCTGCTGGTTGATTTCGCTGAACGCCAGAGCGCGATCGACACCGAGCTTTGCAGGCGCGGCCTCCTGGCCTAAGCGACGGCCAAACCAGATTTCGGCGGTTAAATCCCGCACGCGGTTGAAAAGCACGCTGTGGTTGTGGGTGTCATTGCTCTTAATCAGCACCAGTACCGCTTCAGACTCGTTAAACCCGGTGAAGTACCAGAAATCGCTGCTCTGGCGATAGGGGTATTCGCTGTCGGCGCTGCGCGTCACTTCAGGCGCGGCAAAAATTAGCGCGGCGCTTCCTGGCTGCATTTTTGCCAGCAGCGCCTGACGACGGCGAGAATACTCTTGATTCGAGATAACCATGACACCCTCCTGTGCGTTATTTTTCTTAATGTAAGGTTGGCTTGCGCACTTCCGGCGCGGTTGGCTGCGAGCGCGTAAAGGTGTCGTGGCACAGCAGCGCCGCAACGCGTACGTACTCAATAATCTCTTCGAGGGACATTTCCAGCTCTTCCTGGTCTTCCTCTTCGTCATAGCCAAGCTGCGCGATGTTGCGCAGATCGTCGATAGCTTCACCCGCTTCGCCGGTGACTTTATCGAGCTTAGGCTGTGTCACGCCAAGACCCAGCAGATAGTGGTTTACCCAACCTGCGAGCGCATCAGCGCGTTCGAAGACGCTAACATCGTCGCCTTCAGGCAGATAAAGCTGAAAAAGGAAGCCGTCATCTTCCAGCGAGTCGCTGGTTGCGGAGTGCATTTTACGCAGCGCTTCAGCCAGCTCGTGACCAAATGCCAGCCCTTCGTTCGTCAGGTCGTGAACCAGCGGCTGCCATGAGCTGTCGCTGTTTCCGCCACACAGCATCCCGGCGATCAGACCATGCATTTCGGCAGGGGTTAAGCCCACCCCTTGCTGGTTCAGTAACTGGCTTAAATCGTTGTAACCAGGCATTTCGTTCTGTATAGACATGCGCATTCGTCATCGTTGGGAGGAATATTCATGATATGCTACCACTTTGGACCCTGGTGATACCAGAAAAGGGCTTGTATCTTCACATCAGGGTAGCTATAGTGTCGCCCCTTCGCGGCCCCCGGGGCAGTAAGCGAAGGCAGCGCAGTCAATCAGCAGGAAGGTGGCATGTCTGCACAACCCGTCGATCTCCAGATTTTTGGCCGTTCACTGCGAGTGAATTGTCCACCTGAACAAAGGGATGCTTTGAATCAGGCTGCGGACGATTTGAATCAGCGGTTGCAAGATCTAAAAGAACGCACTAGAGTCACAAATACTGAGCAGCTGGTCTTTATCGCCGCGTTGAACATCAGCTATGAATTGACTCAGGAAAAAGCAAAGACCCGCGACTACGCGGCAAGCATGGAGCAGCGTATTAAAATGCTCCAGCAGACCATTGAACAGGCATTGCTTGATCAAGGTCGCACTCCCGAAAGACCGGGACCAAAGTTTGAATAACACTTCTCAGTTGACTATGGTAGAGTAACTGGGAAGACAAAATTTCTCTGAGATGTTCGCAAGCGGGCCAGTCCCCTGAGCCGATATTTCATACCACAAGAATGTGGCGCTCCATGGTTGGTGAGCATGCTCGGCCCGTCCGAGAAGCCTTAAAACTATGACGACACATTCACCTTGAACCAAGGGTTCAAGGGTTACAGCCTGCGGCGGCATCTCGGAGATTCCCTCTCTCTTCTTCTACCGACTACCATGACTCTACTTTCTGAAGTTTCTGCCTCACGCCAGGACATCCGTCAGTTAATCCGTAAACGCCGTCGTGCGTTAACCCCCGAACAGCAAACTCATTTCGCCCAGCAGGCCGCTGCACGCATGATGGCATACCCACCGGTTGTGATGGCACATACGGTCGCCCTGTTTCTGTCATTTGATGGCGAACTGGATACCCAGCCGCTTATCGAACAACTCTGGCGCGCCGGGAAAAAGGTTTACCTGCCGGTATTGCATCCGTTTAGCGAGGGTAACCTGCTGTTCCTGAACTACCATCCGCACAGCGAACTGGTGGTCAATCGTCTGAAAATCACCGAGCCGAAACTGGACGTGCGCGACGTGCTCCCGCTTGCGGAGCTGGATGTACTGGTAACCCCACTGGTGGCGTTTGATGAACAAGGCCAGCGTCTGGGAATGGGTGGCGGTTTTTATGACAGAACACTGCAAAACTGGCAGCAGTATGGTTTGCAGCCAGTGGGCTATGCGCATGATTGTCAGGGCGTAGAGGCGTTGCCGGTAGAGAAATGGGATGTGCCGTTGCCTGCGGTGGTGACGCCCAGTAAAACCTGGACCTGGTAGAATAAAGCCGGGTGGCGCTAACGCTTACCCGGCCTACAAAAACTCAACGTAGGTCGGGTAAGGCGCAGCCGCCACCCGACACCACAGACCGCTCTATCAGTAAAGCAGACGCGCGCGGATAGTCCCCGGGATCGCCTTCATGCTCAGCAGCGCTTTCTCGGCCACATCTTCATCCGCTTCAATATCGATAACCACGTAACCCATCTGCGAGTTCGTTTGCAGATACTGTGCGGCAATGTTGACACCCTGCTCAGCAAAAATCTGGTTAATTGCGGTCAGTACGCCAGGACGGTTTTCGTGAATGTGCAGCAAACGACGGCCACCGTGCAGCGGCAGAGACACTTCCGGGAAATTCACCGCAGAGAGCGTAGAACCGTTGTCGGAGTATTTGCTCAGTTTACCCGCCACTTCCAGGCCGATGTTCTCCTGCGCTTCCTGAGTTGAACCACCAATGTGTGGTGTCAGGATCACGTTATCGAACTCGCACAGCGGAGACGTAAACGGATCGCTATTGGTTGCCGGCTCGGTCGGGAATACGTCAATCGCCGCACCCGCCAGATGTTTACGCTTCAGCGCATCACACAGCGCCGGGATGTCGACAACGGTGCCGCGCGCGGCGTTGATCAGCAGTGAACCAGGCTTCATCAGCGCCAGCTCTTCTGCACCCATCATGTTTTTAGTGGAGGCGTTTTCCGGCACATGCAGGCTCACGACATCACTCATGTTCAGCAGGTCAGACAGGTGTTGAACCTGGGTAGCATTCCCCAGCGGCAGTTTGCTTTCGATATCGTAGAAGAAGACGTTCATGCCGAGGGATTCAGCAAGGATACCCAGCTGCGTACCGATGTGGCCGTAACCGATGATACCCAGTTTTTTGCCACGCGCTTCGAAAGAGCCAGACGCCAGTTTGTTCCACACGCCGCGGTGTGCTTTGGCGTTCGCTTCCGGAATACCGCGCAACAGCAGCAGCAGTTCGCCAATCACCAGCTCCGCAACAGAACGGGTGTTAGAGAACGGGGCGTTAAAGACAGGAATACCGCGCTTTGCAGCAGCATTCAGGTCAACCTGGTTGGTGCCGATACAGAAGCAACCAATAGCAACCAGCTTTTCCGCCGCAGCGATAACGTCTTCAGTCAGGTGAGTACGGGATCGCAGGCCAATGAAGTGGGCATCACGGATGGACGCTTTCAGCTCTTCAGTATCCAGCGCGCCTTTGTGAAATTCGATGTTGGTGTAACCCGCTGCACGAAGGCTATCGAGTGCTTTCTGATGCACGCCTTCTACCAGCAGGAATTTAATCTTGTCTTTCTCCAGTGATACCTTTGCCATTTACCCGACCCTGTTTTTTGTCTGAACTGATGTTGTGCTGGATTTGAATCCGCTCTAGCCAACATATCAAAAAAAACTATTGCAGCAATATGAACGTTTGCGTCGGCACTCTGAAGAAAAGTCATACAGGGCAAAATGACAGAGGAAAATGCTGCGTAAATTTACGAAAGCGGCAGGATCGGCAAAAGAGGGGCAAAAACGTGACACAAGTCACCGAATTTAGCTTTTCAAAAATTTTTTAGCGGGGGGAGAGTTCCCCCCGTCAGATCATTTCACGATGGTTTTCACGCCGTCAGCCGTACCGATCAGGGCAACATCCGCGCCACGGTTGGCAAATAACCCTACGGTTACTACGCCTGGAAGGCCATTGATGGCATTTTCCAGCGCAATGGCATCCAGAATTTCCAGACCGTGCACATCCAGGATCACGTTACCGTTGTCAGTCACAACACCCTGACGGTATTCCGGGCGCCCCCCCAGCTTCACCAGTTCACGCGCCACTGCGCTGCGCGCCATTGGGATCACTTCAACTGGCAGCGGGAATTTGCCCAGGATATCAACCTGCTTAGAGGCATCCGCGATACAGATAAACTTATCCGCAACGGAAGCGATGATCTTCTCACGCGTCAGCGCCGCGCCACCGCCTTTGATCATCTGCATGTGGCCGTTGATCTCATCAGCGCCGTCAACGTAGATCCCCAGGCGATCCACTTCGTTCAGGTCAAACACGGTAATGCCAAGGCTTTTCAGCTTTTCCGTGGAAGCATCGGAGCTGGATACTGCACCCTCGATCTGCCCTTTCATCGTGCCCAGGGCATCAATGAAGTGCGCCGCCGTCGACCCCGTACCAACACCCACAATAGTGCCTGGCTGTACGTACTGGAGAGCGGCCCATCCTACTGCTTTTTTCAGTTCATCCTGCGTCATGATCTTTTTGCCTGTGGTGTGAAAACTCAGGGCGCATTATAGAACACGTAAGCGGGAAATGTCCCTGTGACCACTATCACATAACCGCGCAAAGCCGTGACAGATCCGATGTGGGTGCATTTCGTCTGTATCAAACGTAAATTTGTGTCATAGTGCTGAATAAGCACATTTCAGGAGTAAGCCAGAGCAATGAAACGTCCGGACTACAGAACACTACAGGCACTTGATGCGGTTATTCGTGAACGAGGTTTTGAGCGCGCGGCGCAAAAGCTGTGCATCACTCAATCCGCAGTCTCACAACGTATCAAACAGCTTGAAAACATGTTCGGGCAGCCGCTGCTGGTGCGTACCGTTCCCCCTCGCCCAACGGAACAAGGTCAGAAGCTCCTTGCTCTGCTCCGCCAGGTTGAACTGCTGGAAGATGAATGGCTGGGTGATGAACAGACCGGCTCCACGCCGCTGCTGCTGTCGCTGGCGGTGAACGCCGACAGTCTGGCAACCTGGCTGTTACCGGCGCTTGCCCCGGTACTGGCAGACTCCCCTATTCGCCTGAATTTACAGGTAGAAGACGAAACCCGCACCCAGGAACGCCTGCGGCGCGGGGAAGTGGTGGGTGCTGTCAGTATTCAGCCGCAAGCGCTGCCAAGCTGCCTTGTGGATCAGCTCGGTGCGCTGGATTACCTGTTTGTCGGTTCGAAGGCTTTCGCAGAACGCTACTTCCCGAATGGCGTTACCCGCGCGGCGCTGCTTAAAGCCCCTGCCGTTGCGTTCGACCATCTTGATGATATGCATCAGGCCTTCCTGCAACAAAACTTCGACCTGCCGCCTGGCAGCGTGCCGTGCCACATTGTGAACTCGTCCGAAGCCTTTGTGCAGCTCGCGCGTCAGGGAACCACCTGCTGCATGATCCCGCATCTGCAAATTGAGAAAGAGTTAAAAAGCGGTGAGCTTATCGATTTAACGCCGGGGCTGTACCAGCGCCGGATGCTTTACTGGCACCGTTTTGCGCCGGAAAGCCGCATGATGCGCAACGTAACAGATGCACTGCTGGCATTCGGGCATAAGGTGTTGAGGCAGGATTAAAAAAATACGCCGGGTGGCGCCAGGCTTACCCGGCCTACTGGTTTACTGAGCGGATTTTTGAGCGGGTTCCAGCTCAAACACCACATCAACCTGATCGTCGAACTGGATAGTCGGCTGCTCGTAAGTTTCCTGGGCAGAAACCGGCGCAGCATCGGCCTTCATCATCCGAACCATCGGGCTTGGCTGGTAGTTAGAAACGTGGTAACGCACGCTATACACCGGGCCAAGTTTGCTGTTAAAGCCTGAAGCCAGCTGCTGCGCCTGATGAATTGCATCATCAATGGCCGCTTTGCGCGCTTCGTCTTTGTATTTTTCAGGTTGCGCAACACCCAGTGAGACAGAACGAATTTCGTTCAGACCTGCTTTCAGCGCGCCATCCAGTAATGAATTAAGCTTATCGAGCTGACGCAGCGTGACCTCAACGGTACGCACCGCGCGGTAACCTTTCAGAATACTTTTGCCGTTCTGGTAGTCGTAATCAGGCTGGGTGCGCAGGTTTGCGGAGTTGATATCCTTTTTCGCGACACCATTCTGTTCGAGGAAAGAGAGATATTGCGCAACACGATCGTCTGCCTGTTTTTTGGCAGAAGCGGCATCTTTTGCGGCCACATTCACTTCGATTGCCAGCGTTGCCACATCCGGAACGGCATCCACACTTGCCGTGCCTGAAGTCACAATGTGCGGGCCAGCAGGCAATTCATTCGCCTGAACCGATACCGCGCCTAAACTTACTAATGCCGCCAGGGCCATCACTTTAAACTTCACTGTCATTCCTCCATGTTGCGAAGAGTGCCCTATCAACAGGGCACATGCCAGCAAGCTTAGCGGGTCTTGTTCAGTTGTCCATAAGACAACACTTAGTTGAGTAAACCCTGTACATGCTGAATACCGTCTTTTGCCAGCTGGAAAGCGATAAACCACATCACGACACCCACCAGCGTATTAATGATGCGCTGTGCTTTCGCCGTGCGCAGACGGGGGGCCAGCCAGGCCGCCAGTATCGCCAGGCCGAAGAACCACAGGAAAGAGGCACTGACCGTGCCAAGCGCAAACCAGCGTTTTGGCTCCACATCCAGCTGCCCGCCAAGGCTTCCCAGGACGACAAAGGTATCGAGATACACATGCGGGTTAAGCCAGGTGACCGCCAGCATGGTGACGATAATCTTCCAGCGCCCCTGTTTCATGACCTCGGCCGTGGCTAATTCAAGATTGCTGCTCATGGCGGTTTTCAGCGCACCAAAACCGTACCACAACAGAAACGCCACGCCACCCCAGGTAACCAGCGCCAGCAGCCAGGGCGACTGCATTAGCAGTGCACTACCGCCAAAAATTCCGGCGCAAATCAGCAGCAAATCACTTATCGCACACAGCAGCGCAATCATCAGATGGTACTGACGGCGAATGCCCTGATTCATCACGAATGCATTCTGGGGGCCGAGCGGAAGGATCATGGCCGCGCCTAAGGCAAGACCTTGAAAATAATAGGATAACATGACGTAAATCTCTCAGAATTGTCTTTGCAGCAGACTATACTGTGAGAATGTCATTAGCGGAAATTGATAATATTAATTGGGTATTAGCATGGCTAATAAAATAAAAGCCCGGTGGCGCTAGCGCTTACCGAGCCTACGGGAGACGTTATTCAGCTTCTTTGACTTTTTTGACGTTTACGTCCATCTGCGGGTACGGGAAGCTGATGCCGTTGGCGTCAAAATCACGCTTGATGCGTTCCAGAACATCCCAGTAAACGTTTTGCAGATCGCTGCTTTTGCTCCAGATACGCACCACGAAGTTAATGGATGACGCGCCCAGTTCGTTGAGGCGAACCGTCTGCTCTTTATCTTTCAGAATGCGATCGTCTGAAGCAATGATATTGCTAATCAGCGATTTGACCTGATCGATGTCGGAGTCATAGGCCACGCTGATAATCAGCTCATTACGGCGCACCGGTTCACGGGAGAAGTTAATGATGTTGCCCGCGATGATTTTCCCATTCGGTACCACCACGATACGGCCATCGACGGTACGCATGGTGGTGGAGAAGATCTGCACCTGGAGCACGGTTCCGGCAATGCCGCCCAAATCAACGTATTCACCCGAGCGGAACGGGCGGAAGGTGACCAGCAGAACGCCTGCCGCCAGGTTTGAAAGTGAGCCCTGCAGCGCCAGACCAATAGCCAGACCAGCCGCACCGAGCACGGCGATGACGGATGCCGTCTGCACGCCCACGCGACCCAGCGCCGCAATCAGCGTAAAGGCAATAATCCCATAGCGCACCAGTGCAGAGAGGAAATCGGCAACCGTGGCATCAATGTTTCGCGCCACCATCACGCGATTAACGGTGTTTGACACGATCCGTGCCACGATCATCCCGACAATGATAATCGCGATTGCCGCAACGATGTTAACGGCATAACTCAGCAGTAACTCCTGGTTGCGCACAAGCCAGGTACCGGCGTTATTGATGCTGTCTACGACATCGAGTTGTTCCATTTATTCTTCCTTTTGTTAAACCAATACACAAAATCCATCCCCCATGGAGACAGGCAGGTCAGTAAAGGGTAAACAAAAAGAACAAATATTGCCAAACAGATCACAAAAACCAGACCAGCAGGCCATTGAAAAGCCATAAAAAAAGGCCCGCATTTGCGGACCTTTCTGAGGCGTTTAGCGACTCAAATTACAGAACGTCAACCGCGTTCAGCTCTTTGAATGCCTGCTCCAGACGAGTAATCATTGAAGTCTGTGCAGCACGCAGCCATACGCGTGGATCGTAGTATTTCTTGTTCGGCTGGTCTTCGCCTTTCGGGTTGCCCAGCTGGCCTTGCAGGTAAGCTTCGTTGGTTTTGTAGTATTGCAGGATACCGTCCCAGGTTGCCCATTGGGTGTCGGTATCGATGTTCATTTTCACTACGCCGTAGCTTACGGAGTCTTTGATTTCCTGAGCAGAAGAACCGGAACCACCGTGGAATACGAAGTTCAGGCTGTTGTGCGGCAGGTTGTGTTTCTTGGACACGTATTCCTGAGAATCACGCAGGATAGTTGGGGTCAGAACCACGTTACCTGGTTTGTAAACGCCGTGCACGTTACCGAAGGACGCTGCGATAGTGAAGCGTGGGCTGATTTTGCTCAGCTCGGTGTATGCGTAATCAACGTCTTCTGGCTGGGTGTACAGTGCAGAAGCGTCCATGTGGCTGTTGTCCACGCCGTCTTCTTCACCACCGGTGCAACCCAGTTCGATTTCCAGGGTCATGTCCATTTTGGCCATGCGCGCCAGGTATTTAGAGCAGATTTCGATGTTTTCGTGCAGTGACTCTTCAGACAGGTCGATCATGTGAGAAGAGAACAGTGGTTTACCGGTTGCCGCGAAGTGTTTCTCACCCGCGTCCAGCAGACCGTCGATCCATGGCAGCAGTTTCTTCGCGCAGTGGTCGGTGTGCAGGATAACTGGAACACCGTAGTGTTCAGCCATCTGGTGAACGTGGTGCGCACCAGAGATAGCACCCAGGATTGCAGCGCCCTGAGGAACGTCAGTTTTCACGCCTTTACCTGCAACGAACGCAGCACCACCGTTAGAGAACTGAACGATTACCGGCGCTTTAACTTTTGCAGCGGTTTCCAGAACGGCGTTGATGGAGTCGGTACCTACGCAGTTAACTGCTGGCAGAGCAAAATTGTTCTCTTTAGCTACCTGGAACACTTTCTGAACGTCATCACCAGTGATCACGCCAGGTTTTACGAAATCAAAAATTTTAGACATGTTACGAGTCCTGTATCTTCGGCCTTGGAAAGAGGTGCGTGCCCTAAAGCGCGCTGAAAATTGGGCAGGTTTCCCTGCCCTTAAATGACTTACTTCTTAGCGCGCTCTTCGAGCATTGCTACTGCTGGCAGTACTTTGCCTTCCACGAATTCGAGGAATGCGCCGCCACCAGTGGAGATGTAGGAGATCTTGTCAGCGATACCGAACAGGTCGATAGCTGCCAGCGTGTCACCGCCGCCTGCGATTGAGAACGCTTCGCTGTCTGCGATTGCGTTAGCAACGATTTCAGTACCTTTACGGAAGTTCGCGAATTCGAACACACCAACAGGACCGTTCCACAGGATAGTTTTTGCGTTTTTCAGGATTTCAGCCAGTTTCTGTGCAGAAACATCGCCCAGATCCAGGATCTGCTCTTCATCTTTGATGTCGTTTACAGATTTCAGGGTGGCGGTTGCTGTTTCAGAGAACTCGGTCGCGACGCGAACGTCAGTTGGAACAGGGATATCACAGGTGGTCAGCAGGCGTTTCGCTTCATCAACCAGGTCTGCTTCGTACAGGGATTTACCCACATTGTGGCCCTGAGCGGCAACGAAGGTGTTTGCGATACCACCGCCAACGATCAGCTGGTCAGCGATTTTAGACAGGGAATCCAGAACGGTCAGTTTGGTAGAAACTTTAGAACCACCAACGATAGCAACCATTGGGCGAGCTGGCTCTTTCAGCGCTTTACCCAGTGCTTCCAGTTCGTCAGCCAGCAGAGGACCTGCACAGGCTACGTCTGCGAATTTACCGATACCGTGGGTAGAAGCCTGAGCACGGTGAGCAGTACCGAATGCATCCATCACGAATACGTCACACAGTGCAGCGTATTTTTTGGACAGTGCTTCGTCGTCTTTCTTCTCGCCTTTGTTGAAGCGAACGTTTTCCAGAACAACCAGTTCACCAGCAGCCACTTCAACGCCGTCCAGGTAATCTTTAACCAGGCGAACCGGGTTGGACAGTTTGTCTTTCAGGTAATTAACAACTGGCAGCAGAGAGAACTCTTCGTTGTACTCGCCTTCAGTTGGACGACCCAGGTGGGAGGTTACCATCACTTTTGCACCTTGCTTCAGTGCCAGTTCGATGGTTGGCAGAGATGCACGGATACGCGCGTCGCTGGTCACTTTGCCATCTTTAACCGGTACGTTCAGATCAGCACGGATGAAAACGCGTTTACCAGCCAGATCCAGATCGGTCATCTTAATTACAGACATGGTGAATCCTCTCGTTGATTCTTAAAGTTTTGCAGACGCACGATGCGTCTTACCTGAAACCTTGAGCGGCCATTGCTAACGTGGTGTCGAGCATTCGGTTAGCAAAGCCCCATTCGTTATCACACCAGACCAGCGTCTTGATAAGGTGTGCGCCACTGACTCGCGTTTGAGTGCCATCAACAATGGCGCTGTGCGGGTCGTGGTTAAAATCTACTGAGACCAACGGTAATTCCGTATAGTCAACTATACCATGAAATGCACCCTGTGCCGCTTTTTGCAGCAACAGGTTGACTTCACAGGCTTTTACCGGTTTTTTCACCGTTACACTGAGATCAATTGCAGTGACGTTAATCGTCGGGACACGCACGGCAATGGCTTCAAAACGGTCGTTAAACTGCGGGAAAATACGGGTAATCCCTGCCGCAAGCTTCGTATCCACCGGAATGATCGACTGGCTCGCCGCGCGAGTGCGTCGTAAGTCCGGGTGATAGGCGTCGATAACCTGCTGATCGTGCATGGCGGAGTGAATCGTGGTCACGGTGCCGGATTCAATGCCATACGCATCGTCTAACAGTTTGATGACCGGAATAATGCAGTTGGTGGTACAGGAGGCGTTGGAAACAATACGGTGTTCAGCTTGCAGCTCATGCTGGTTGACACCAAACACGACTGTCGCGTCGAGGTCGTTACTGCCGGGATGAGAAAACAGGACTTTTTTCGCGCCTGCTGCCAGATGCGCTTCGCCGTGTTCGCGGTTGCCGTACACGCCGGTGCAGTCCAGCACTACATCCACACCCAGCTCGCGCCACGGTAGCTCTTCGATGCTGCTCTCATGCAGTACGCGAATCGCATCGTCACCAACAAAAAGCTGATCTCTTTCCTGGCGAACATCCCAGGCAAAGCGGCCATGACTGGTGTCGTATTTCAATAAATGCGCCATGCCCGTGGCATCCGCCAGTTCATTGATTGCCACCACGGTCATTTCCGCACGACGCCCGGATTCATATAAAGCACGAACCACGTTACGCCCGATGCGACCGAAGCCATTAATCGCTACGCGTACGGTCATAGATCTCCTGCAAAGCTATCCCTGGGTTTGAGGTGGCTGAAAGAGTAATCCAGCTACGCCCGAAGGGGAATCCTTGCCTGTCACAAACTGCGATTGATTGGTCAATTGTCGAACATTTAATCGACTGAAACGCTTCAGCTAGAATAAGCGAATCGGGGAATAAAAGGAATGACTGACCAGAGAGATAAGCCTGCAACATGACTTGCGTCACATTTTTGATGGAATAACCGGTACGTTTCAAATGCAGTCGAACGCTGACAACGAAAAAACAGTCCGGGAGGGATCATCCTGCCCGGACAGATGAGATACCTGATTTATTAGTAATAATAATACCCGTGTGGCACGGTCAAAGTAGCTGTCAGCACTTTTTTCCCGTCGACGATCTGGTACACCTTGAGGTCATCCTCTTCCTTCACGGTGACGCTGGAATCAGCGATGTACATGATTTTTTGAGCGCCTAAGTAACCACAGGTCATATGATCTGCATCGCACTGGCCAGTCTTAAGGATGTTCGCACCAGCGACATACTGGTCGTTAATATAAACCTGGTACTGAGCGTCTGTATAACCATCGATGAGGAACTCAACGGCATAATTCCCGACGCTGGCGGTTGCATCTACAATATAGACAGCTTTCAACTGACCATTATCAGTAACCAGAGCATTACCAAGCATCTGCTGAGTCACCGTTTTGGATATATCAATAGACTCTTCATCACTATCCTGGCGGACGATGGTGATCACGTCCCCCTCATTGATGGTGGCATCATTGGTGGTAATTTTAACCGTCTGATCGGTAGTAGAAAATTTACCGTTAGTCAGTTTTCCCTTGTTAATTTTCGCTACAGAGACATTATTCACGCGAATATCAAAGACGCCATCCTGGAAATCCGTTAATGGCATCTCGCAATAGACACCGGGATACATAATATACTGACCTGTTTTACCATCATACGCGAACCCTTTTTTGGCCCCGCGCGCCAGCGTCAGATACGAAACGACATGAGTGCTATCGTCGTCGTCATCGTCATCGCTGTCTGAAGCCTTCAACGTAGCAACAATTTTACCCAGCGTGTGATCGCTGGAATCGCCGCTGATATCCCAGATGATGGCTCCGCCAAGGCCCTGATCCTTGATGTAATTCACTTTGTCAGTAATAGACGCTTCATCATCATAGGTCAGGAACTCTTTGGTTTTTGCGTTATAAAGATAAGGAACGTGTGACTCCGAATCCCAGTAACGGGTGTAGTCGCCGCTGGCGATTTTCTCCTGCAACACATAGAACGGGTTAGTCCCTGTGTACTGGTCTTCATCATCCCATGCGCCGTGGACGGTAGCGGTTCCTGCAGCAAACAGCCCCGGTAAGCCTTTCACGATTTCAGTAGGCTCAACATTGCCCCAACCGCGACCGTAGAACGGGACACCCATAGTCAGTTTATTTTTTGCCACGCCCCAGGTATTGACATAGTCACTCATTGCCGAGGAGACGTTGAGTTTTAGATCTTCATCCTGACTATTCGGATAAAGCGGCGCATTATGACCCGTAATAGCATCGAAAGCGCCATGGATGTCATACGCCATCACGTTAACGGAGTCGAGCAGCGAGGCCGTAACCGCCGGATTGATATAGGCCATTTTATTATGGTTTACCGTCACGGCAGCGGAGAGTTGATAATAGATATCGTTTTGTTTGCCCAGCACATCCAGTTTGTTACGTAAACTGGTAATCAAATTAGTGAACTGCGTTTTTTCAACATCAGTATCAGGGTATTCCCAGTCAATATCTACGCCATCAAATTTCCACTTCACAATATAATCGACAATACTTTGCGCGAGTTTTTCGACACCTTCATCGGTTGACGTTGCAGCTTCAAATACGCCCTCTTCTGAGTTAGTCCATCCCCCGACAGAAAGAATATTTTTCACGCCTGCCGCCTTACTGGCAGTCGCAATTTCTTTCATCAGTTCCGGACCTTTTTCAGTATCATGCGTTACCACCACACCATTTTCGACAACACCAAAGGCATAAGTAATATGCGTTAGCTGATCCCAGGCAATTTTATCCGGCGTAAAATAGTTATGCGCCGCATACACTCCCCATTCAGGATAATAGCCATAAATGCGGGTCTGTTTCGCAACGTTCTCTTTTTGCTGGGTCTGGTAATCTTCAGCCTGCTGGCCTGTCCACGGCGTAAAGTTGTAGGTAGCAATGACATTAGCTTCCAGGTTGGTTGCTGCGCCTTTTAGCCATACGCTATTGCTTCCCGGAATTTCACCTGGATTGGCCCACCACTGGTTCGTCCAGTAATAGCCGTTGTAACGCACTTTTGTATTGGGAGTATCGTAGGTCTGTGTCGAATCATACAGAGGTGTAGCAATAACATCGGCAAGCTTATTGGCAACAACAACCGTTTCTGTGCCAGGAAAATCGTTATTAGTACCACTACTACTGCCATCGCTTGGGACAAGCTCAAGCCAACTTTCGCCATTATCGGTTGACCGCATAAGCGTATTACTATACGTGCCTTCTATCTTATTCGTATCGTCATTAGCGGTTAATTCGGCCAGCGTACTTGTGGAAAACAAACACGTGGATACCGCCAACGCAACGATTGATGGTGATATATTCATACAATATCCTTATTGGTTTCTGATTATTTATAAAAATAACAGCATTGCTAAAAGTCCTGACAGAGCGTAGCAAACTGATTCATCAAAAACTAATATAGATATTTTTACCAGTTAACGAAAAACATTCACAATATAAATTAGAGGGCAAATAAAACAATAAAACCAACAAATATAAATTATAGATATTATTTTCTTGATAAATAAAAAAGGGTGCTCAAGGCACCCTTTTTAAAGAACGTGATAATTACAGCAGTTCTTTCGCTTTCGCGACAACGTTCTCTACGGTGAAGCCGAACTCTTCGAACAGCAGCTCTGCCGGTGCAGACTCACCGAAGGTGGTCATACCAACGATAGCGCCATTCAGGCCCACGTATTTGAACCAGTAGTCAGCGATACCCGCTTCCACTGCCACGCGAGCGGAAACCGCTTTAGGCAGTACGGATTCACGGTAGGCCGCATCCTGCTTGTCGAACGCGTCGGTAGACGGCATGGAAACCACGCGCGCTTTCACGCCTTCGGCAGACAGTTTGTCCCATGCCGCAATAGCCAGCTCAACTTCAGAGCCAGTCGCGATGAAGATAAGCTCTGGCTGGCCAGCGCAGTCTTTCAGCACGTAACCACCGCGGGCGATGTTCGCCAGCTGCTCTGGAGTACGATCCTGCTGTGCCAGGTTCTGACGGGAGAGGATCAGTGCGGTCGGGCCGTCCTGACGCTCAACGCCGTATTTCCACGCTACCGCGGATTCAACCTGGTCACATGGGCGCCATGTGGACATGTTCGGGGTCACACGCAGGGAAGCAACCTGCTCTACCGGCTGGTGAGTCGGGCCATCTTCGCCCAGACCGATGGAGTCATGGGTGTAGACCATCACCTGACGCTGTTTCATCAGCGCAGCCATACGCACGGCGTTACGTGCATATTCCACGAACATCAGGAAGGTAGAGGTGTACGGCAGGAAACCACCGTGCAGGGAGATACCGTTTGCAATCGCGGTCATACCGAATTCACGTACACCATAATGGATGTAGTTACCGGCGGTATTTTCGTTGATTGGCTTAGAACCGGACCACAGGGTCAGGTTGGAAGGTGCCAGGTCAGCGGAGCCGCCCAGGAATTCTGGAAGCCAAGGACCGAACGCTTCGATCGCGTTCTGAGACGCTTTACGGCTGGCGATTTTAGATGGGTTCGCCTGCAGCTTAGCGATGAACTCGTTCGCTTTCGCGTCGAAGTCAGACGGCATGTCGCCTTTCATACGACGGGTGAATTCAGCCGCTTCCTGCGGGAAGGCTTTCGCGTACGCAGCGAACTTCTCGTTCCATGCCGCTTCTTTCGCCTGGCCCGCTTCTTTTGCATCCCACTGCGCATAAATGTCAGATGGGATTTCGAATGCCGGGTGTTTCCAGCCCAGCGCTTCACGGGTCAGCGCGATTTCCGCGTCGCCCAGTGGCGCACCGTGGGAGTCGTGGGTACCCGCTTTGTTCGGAGAACCGAAGCCGATGATGGTTTTGCACATCAGCAGGGACGGTTTGTCGGTCACAGCGCGCGCTTCTTCTACTGCACGTTTAATCGAGTCAGCATCGTGGCCATCAACACCACGCACTACGTGCCAGCCGTAGGCTTCGAAGCGTGCTGCGGTGTCGTCAGTGAACCAGCCTTCAACGTGACCGTCGATGGAGATACCGTTGTCGTCATAGAACGCAACCAGTTTACCCAGCTTCAGGGTACCTGCCAGGGAGCACACTTCGTGAGAAATGCCTTCCATCATGCAGCCATCGCCCATGAATGCATAGGTGAAGTGGTCCACGATGTCGTGGCCAGGACGGTTGAACTGTGCTGCCAGAGTCTTCTCGGCAATCGCCATACCCACGGCGTTAGCAATACCCTGACCCAGCGGGCCGGTGGTGGTTTCTACACCAGCGGTGTAGCCCACTTCCGGGTGACCTGGCGTTTTGGAGTGCAGCTGACGGAAGTTTTTCAGCTCTTCGATTGGCAGATCATAGCCGGTGAGGTGCAGCAGGCTGTAGATCAGCATTGAGCCGTGGCCGTTAGACAGCACGAAACGATCGCGGTCAGCCCAGGCCGGGTTCTGCGGGTTGTGGTTCAGGAAATCACGCCACAGGACTTCCGCGATATCAGCCATACCCATAGGGGCGCCCGGGTGGCCGGATTTGGCTTTCTGTACTGCGTCCATGCTCAGCGCACGAATAGCATTAGCAAGCTCTTTACGTGAGGACATTTTAACTCCAGATCGGACTGTTAAAGGCCATGCCCTTGACGACAGCGCGTTTTGGGCTACGCCGGAAAAAAGTGCCAACAATGTAACCCAAGCGACAAGGCATGTACATGGAGCATTCTTTTGCCGCTTAAGAAATCTCTGGATCATGCTCGCATGTTGCGCAATCTGCTCGCCCGCTACCGTATATCTTCCTTATACTTAGCCCGACACTGGCTTTTTGGCCGGTGCACTTTTCGGATTTAATTCAGACTAACGAGTACGGAAGCAACATCATGAAAATGCGTGCAATTGTGCTGGCCCTGGGTACAACGCTGCTGCTGAGCGGCTGTCAGAATATGGATTCTAATGGCCTGATGACCTCTGGTGCTGAAGCATTTCAGGCGTATTCACTGAGCGATGCGCAGGTAAAAGCGCTGAGCGACCAGGCCTGTAAAGATATGGACGGAAAAGCCACTATCGCCCCTGCCAGCAGCACATATGCGCAGCGTCTGAATAAGATAGCCTCCGCTCTGGGCGACAACATCAACGGCCAGCCGGTGAACTACAAGGTCTACATGGCGAAAGACGTGAACGCATTTGCCATGGCAAACGGCTGTATTCGCGTCTACAGCGGGCTGATGGACATGATGAACGACAACGAAGTTGAAGCGGTCATCGGTCATGAAATGGGTCACGTCGCACTCGGCCACGTGAAAAAAGGAATGCAGGTCGCGCTGGGCACCAACGCCGTTCGCGCCGCAGCGGCCTCCGCGGGTGGGATCGTCGGCAGCCTGTCCCAGTCTCAGCTTGGCGATATGGGTGAAAAACTGGTCAACTCTCAGTTCTCCCAGCGTCAGGAATCCGAGGCCGATGACTACTCCTACGACTTGTTGCGCAAACGCGGTATTAATCCGTCAGGGTTAGCCACCAGCTTCGAAAAACTGGCAAAACAGGAAGCGGGACGTCAAAGTTCAATGTTTGACGATCACCCGGCGTCAGAAGAACGCGCACAACATATTCGCGATCGTATGGCAGCAGACGGAATTAAATAATTTATGAAGGAGGCAATATTGCCTCCTTTTTTATTTCGCACGTATTGTCAATTTAACCGCACGTATCGATAACGCCCTGCAAGCCGCGCCACATCAGCATCAATTCTCTGAAACCTTTACTCACATAATTATTGCAATCGGTAAATTTTCCGGTAATTATTCCTTCGCAGTCTTTCAAATTAATATATCAAGACAGAGACGTTCCCTCCGTGAAAAAACAATTATCGTTAGTTGCTTTAAGTTTATTTTCCGTATTACCTGCTTTTGCAAGCCAGCAATCAGACAGCCAGGGTTTTATTGACGACAGCCATCTGGATCTGTTTTTACGCAATGCGTATATCAGCCGTGACTATCATCAGGGCCAGCAGGATAAAGCCGAATGGGGTCAGGGCATCGTCGCCACATTTGCATCTGGTTATACCGAAGGGCTGGTCGGCTTTGGCGTTGACGGCATTGCCCAGTACGGCGTACGCCTTGACGGCGGTCGCGGTAAAAGCGGTGCAGGCGGTATCGACTTCTTTAAACAGGAAGACGATGGTCGTGCGAAATCCGATCTGGCGAAATTTGGCGCGACCGCCAAAATGCGCATCTCCAATACCGTACTGAGCTACGGTAACCAGCGTCCTGAGCTTCCGATTGTGAATGCCGACAGCTCCCGCCTGCTGTTCGAAAGCTATACCGGGACGATGCTGACCTCAAAAGAGATAGACGGGCTGGAAGTCAACGCGGGTTACTTCACTGACGAGCAACGCAAAAGCGACGACCGCCACGACAGCGGCCTGAAGAGCCTCTCCTTTGGTGGTGCAAGCTATCAGTTCAACGACCAGTTCAGCGGCGCGCTGTACGCTTCTCACGTTGAAGAGGTAATGAACAAGCAGTATCTGGGCATGAACTTCAAACAACCGTTCAGCACCGGGCAACAGCTGGTTCTCGACTTTAACGGCTATAACTCACGTCTGGATCAGGGTTACGCTGACAGCCTCGATACGGGCCGCAGCAACACCATCTGGAGCATGGCGGCGAGCTACATCTGGGATATTCATACCTTCAAGGTGGCGTATCAGCAAAGCAGCGGCAGCACCGGTTATCACTACGGCAGCTATCGCGATCAGGGCGGCGTGGGCGACGGTGGGAATACCATCTGGCTTGCGAACTCTTACTGGTCTGATTTTAACGGTGAAGACGAACGCTCATGGCAGGCATCCTACGGGCTGGACTTTGCCGGCCTCGGCTTACCGGGCCTGAGCTGGACCACAGCATATGTGCGTGGCGATAACATCAAAACCGCTGAAACCAGCAACGGTAAAGAGCATGAGTGGTTTAACCAGGTTCAGTACCAGGTGCAGGATGGCCCGGCGAAAGACCTGAAACTGAAACTGCGCTACTCCGTTCTGCGCGTGTCCAGTAATGCCAGCGATTACAACGTGGGCGGAGACGAAATCCGCGTCTATGTGGAATACCCGTTTAACGTGTTTTAAGCGTAAAAAAGCCCTCACCTGCTGGTGAGGGCTTTGACTTAACCGCTAAGCTTACTCGCCTTTTTTCGCGGCCTGGATGTAGAGCATTTCCAGTGCCAGCGTTGCCGCAGCCAGCGCTGTTATTTCAGATTGATCGTACGCAGGCGCAACTTCCACCACGTCCATACCCACGATGTTCAAATCTTTCAGGCCACGCACCAGTTTGATGGCACGGTCAGACGTCAGGCCGCCGATCACCGGGGTACCAGTACCCGGAGCAAATGCCGGATCCAGGCAGTCGATGTCGAAGGTCAGATAAACCGGCATGTCGCCAACAATCTGCTTAACCTGCGCGATGATGTCGTCAACGCCACGATCGTTCACCTGGCCGGCATCCAGCACGGTGAAGCCGTTGTCTTTATCGAACTCAGTACGAATACCGATCTGCACAGAGTGGTTCGGATCGATCAGGCCTTCGTTCGGCGCGGTGAAGAACATGGTGCCGTGGTCAAATTCACAGCCGTTTGCATAGGTATCGGTATGCGCATCAAAGTGCACCAGCGCCATTTTACCGAAGTGTTTCGCGTGAGCACGCAGCAGCGGCAGCGTCACGAAATGATCCCCCCCGAAGGAGAGCATACGCTTACCAGCAGCCAGCAGCTTCTCGGCGTGCGCCTGGAGTTTTTCGCTCATTTCACGTGCGTCGCCAAAGGCGTACACCAGGTCACCGCAGTCAACCACGTTCAGGCGCTCACGCATGTCGAAGTTCCACGGGAAGCGGTTGTGCTCCCAGGCCAGGTTAGTCGATACCTGACGGATAGCGGCCGGGCCATGACGACCACCCGCGCGGCCAGATGTGGCCATATCAAACGGCACGCCGGTGATAACCCAGTCGGCATCGCTGTCGTACGGCTGGAAGTTCATCGGAAGGCGTAAAAAACCAAACGCGTTAGATACCAGAGAGTTATCGTACTGATGACCTAAAGTGCTCATGTCCTGACCTCTTTTAAAGTCGATTCATTAAAAACAGATGAAAAAAATCCCCTCCGCGTCGTTAAACCCGACGAGGAAGGGATTGATTCGTAAATAGCATATTGGGGCGAATTATCGCCGTTAATTCATACGGGTTCAAGAGAGTATAGGGCATTGTGCGGTCTGATGCCCTCACCCCAACCCTCTCCCACGGGGAGAGGGAGGTTTTCTTACTCGTCTTCCAGATAAGTGTACCCGTACAGACCCGCTTCAAACTCTTCGAGGAACTGCTGCTGCAATGCATCGTCCAGACCGGTGTTTTTCACCTGATCGCGGAACTGAGTCAGCAGCGTTTTCGGATCCAGCTGAACGTATTCCAGCATGTCCGCCACCGTGTCCCCTTCGTCGGACAACTCGACTTCCACGCTGCCGTCAGGGAAGACAAACACGTCAACCGCTTCGGTATCACCGAACAGGTTGTGCATGTTACCGAGGATCTCCTGATATGCACCGACCATAAAGAAGCCCAGCATTGGCGGGTTCTCCGGGTCGTATTCCGGCATTGGCATCGTGGTCGCGATACCGTCACCATCAACGTAATGATCGATAGCACCGTCTGAGTCACAGGTGATATCCAGCAGCACCGCACGGCGTTCCGGAGCGTGGTTCAGCCCTTCCAGCGGCAGAACCGGGAACAGCTGATCAATACCCCATGCATCCGGCATCGACTGGAACAGCGAGAAGTTGACGTAAATCTTGTCCGCCATACGCTCCTGCAACTCATCGATAATCGGACGGTGCGCACGGTTGCTCGGGTCGAGCTGTTTCTGCACTTCATGGCACATGTTCAGATAGAGCTGCTCTGCCCACGCGCGCTCCTGCAGGCTAAAAGTGCCTGAAGAGTAACCCACGTGGATGTCATGCAGATCCATCTGGCTGTCGTGCAGCCATTCGCGCAGGGAACGACGCGTGCCCGGCTCGTGCATCTCCTGCCAGGTTTCCCACATACTTTGCAGGGAACGTGGGGCATCGTCTGCCGGCGGGGTCGCTTCGGTGGTTTCGCTGCGCTCAACGCCGATAATGTTAGAGACCAGCACTGTATGGTGCGCGGTCACCGCGCGACCCGATTCGGTGATCACCGTCGGGTGCGGCAAGCCGTGTTCTTCACACGCATCGCCAATCGCCCAGATGATGTTGTTCGCGTATTCGTTCAGGCCGTAGTTCACAGAGCAGTCAGACTGCGAGCGTGTACCTTCATAGTCCACACCCAGACCGCCGCCCACGTCGAAGCACTGGATATTTACGCCAAGCTTATGCAGCTCAACGTAGAAACGCGCTGATTCGCGCACACCCGTGGCGATGTCGCGGATGTTAGCCATCTGCGAACCGAGGTGGAAGTGCAGCAACTGAATGCTGTCCAGACGACCGCGCTCGCGCAGGATCTCCACCAGTTGCAGGACCTGGTTTGCCGCCAGGCCGAATTTGGATTTTTCGCCGCCGGAGGACTGCCATTTACCGGAACCCTGAGAGGCCAGACGTGCACGCACGCCAAGGCGTGGGATCACGTTCAGACGTTCGGCTTCTTCCAGCACGATAGCGATTTCGGACATCTTCTCGATAACCAGATAGACCTTGTGGCCCATCTTCTCGCCAATCAGCGCCAGACGAATGTATTCGCGGTCTTTATAGCCGTTACAGACGATCACTGAGCGGGTCATCCCCGCGTGTGCCAGAACAGCCATCAGCTCCGCCTTTGAACCGGCTTCCAGCCCCAGCGGTTCGCCGGAGTGGATCAGGGATTCAATGACGCGGCGATGCTGGTTTACCTTGATCGGGTAAACCAGGAAATAGTCGCCTTTATAGCCGTACGATTCACGCGCGCGTTTGAACGCGGCGTTAATAGAACGCAGGCGGTGTTGCAGGATCTGCGGGAAGCAGAACAGTGCAGGCAAACGCTGGCCCTGCGCTTCACGTGCTTTCACCAGTTTGGCGAGATCCACGCGCGCTTCAGGGACGTCTGGATCCGGGCAAACGCTGATGTGGCCCAGTTCGTTGACGTCATAGTAGTTATTGCCCCACCAGGCAATATTGTAAGTGCGCAGCATCTTGCTGGCTTCCTGGGAGCTCATCGCAACCTCCTGCATAGAACGTAGTACACCCTGTTCGCCTGCTGACGAAGGCGAAACCGAAGACATGTCGTCAGACATAGCGAACCTCAACTCTTTGTATTAAGTGTAAAACAGTTGACTACTATCGCAGCGTTATACGGCGATAACAACCCATAAACGGCTCCGTTTTCCAGCATAGTATGCTGAAATCCTGACCGTGCGACCGGTTTCTTATTCATATCATTGTAAAACACGTATCCGAACTCTGTATGACAAGGTTCGGCGAAACCACGAGAAAACTCTTGTATTAACAAGAGCGCCCTTGTTCATTTTTCACAAAGCGTGACCGGCCCTGGAATCCTGAGAAGCGCCGAGATGGGTATAACATCGGCAGGTTTGCAGACTAGAAATGCGGGTTGCGGGAATCAAATGCGCGCCAGAACGGCTGCGCTGAATTAGCGGAAAACGATGGTTCATTATCTCGTATCACCTCCACGGCCGCTCCTGTTGAAACGGACCACAAGCCAAAGCTAAAAGTTCACTGCTTAACCCGGCTGGAAGTGGCGACACGATGAGTTCATCGAGCGCTTTTTTGGTTATCCTAAATAATTCGAGTTTCAGGAAGGCGGCGACGCAGCGAATCCCCGGGAGCTTACAAACGTAAGTGACTGGGGTGAGCGAGGAAGCCAACGTACATGAAACTTGAAGTATGACGGATATGAGCCGCGCGCCGCGTTTTATACCGAGAACAAGGGTAAAAAGCAAAAGATTAATGTGCGTGTTGCCAGCGCCGTCAGGAAATATTTCCAGCTTCGATTTCAACGCAGTGAGAGCTTAGTCAAAAAAAACTGGAAATCGGGTGAAGAAGTGACCTAAAATAGACGTCCAGATGTTAATCCATCCATACTGATTAACACTCAGACTGCCAGTGTCAAAATCCTGCAGGCCTTGGTAGAATTATCTCCTTTGGCTATTCCACACAGCAGCTTGAGCTAACCAAATTCCTCTTAGGTGAAATAAAACATGGCAAAACACCTGTTTACGTCCGAGTCCGTATCAGAAGGACATCCTGATAAAATTGCTGACCAAATCTCCGATGCGGTGCTGGATGCGATCCTCGAGCAGGATCCTAAAGCGCGCGTAGCGTGTGAAACCTATGTCAAAACCGGCATGGTTCTGGTTGGCGGTGAGATCACCACCAGCGCATGGGTTGATATCGAAGAGATCACCCGTAACACGGTGCGTGAAATCGGTTATGTACATTCTGATATGGGCTTTGATGCCAACTCTTGCGCAGTACTGAGCGCAATCGGCAAACAGTCCCCAGACATCAACCAGGGTGTTGACCGCGCCGATCCGCTGGAACAGGGCGCGGGCGACCAGGGTCTGATGTTCGGTTATGCAACCAACGAAACTGACGTGCTGATGCCGGCACCCGTGACCTACGCACACCGTCTGGTGCAGCGTCAGGCTGAAGTGCGTAAAAACGGCACCCTGCCGTGGCTGCGCCCGGATGCGAAAAGCCAGGTAACCTTCCAGTATGACGATGGCAAAATCGTCGGTATCGATGCCGTGGTTCTGTCCACTCAGCACGCCGAAGATATTGATCAGAAATCTCTGCAAGAAGCCGTGATGGAAGAGATCATCAAGCCAGTTCTGCCTACCGAGTGGCTGAGCGCGTCGACCAAATTCTTCATCAACCCAACCGGACGTTTTGTTATCGGCGGCCCAATGGGTGACTGTGGCCTGACCGGTCGTAAAATCATCGTTGATACCTACGGCGGCATGGCGCGTCACGGTGGCGGCGCATTCTCCGGTAAAGATCCGTCTAAAGTTGACCGTTCTGCTGCGTACGCTGCACGTTATGTTGCGAAAAACATCGTTGCTGCGGGCCTGGCTGACCGTTGTGAGATTCAGGTTTCCTACGCAATCGGCGTGGCTGAACCAACCTCCATCATGGTTGAAACCTTCGGTACTGAAAAAGTTCCTTCTGAACAGCTGACCCTGCTGGTGCGCGAGTTCTTCGACCTGCGTCCATACGGCCTGATTCAGATGCTGGATCTGCTGCACCCAATCTACAAAGAAACCGCTGCGTACGGTCACTTTGGTCGTGAACATTTCCCATGGGAAAAAACCGACAAAGCTGCACTACTGCGTGAAGCTGCCGGTCTGAAATAATCGACTCACAGCGTTCTTTTAAAGGCCAGCCTTCGGGCTGGCCTTTTGCATTTGTGCGGTCATTTTTGCCCGGCGGCGCTTCGCTTGCACGGGCCTACGGCTTTTGAGGTGTTTGTAGGCCGGGTCAGGCGCAGCCGCCACCCGGCTCAAAGCCACACCATTTGAAACCGCTTACACCACACCAAATATACCCTGCTTTCAGAATAATCTCTTTGCATGATCGCACTTGTTCTGCTGTTACATTTCATTTCAGTTAAGTCTGAAATTCAAACAAACCCGATGCGCATCACTCAATTTATACCTATATTTTCAGAGTCTTAATTAAATTTACATCCGCATATTTGTGTAACCGATTACACCAATGTGATTTGTTTCACATATTTTTGCGGGTCACTCACCTACCCTTAACCTCGATAAAACTGATAACCCAACTGGAGGGCATAATGCCTGACAATAAAAAACAGGGGCGTACGTCCAACAAGGCGATGACTTTCTTCGTCTGCTTCCTCGCCGCCCTGGCAGGATTACTCTTTGGCCTGGATATCGGCGTGATTGCCGGCGCACTACCCTTCATCACCGATGAATTCCAGATAACCGCCCACACTCAGGAATGGGTGGTGAGCTCCATGATGTTTGGTGCCGCGGTGGGTGCAGTCGGCAGCGGCTGGCTCTCCTTCAAACTGGGCCGTAAAAAAAGCCTGATGATCGGCGCCATTCTGTTCGTGGCCGGTTCATTGTTCTCCGCGGCGGCACCAAACGTAGAAGTACTGCTGGTATCCCGCGTGCTGCTCGGCCTGGCGGTTGGTGTGGCCTCTTATACCGCTCCGCTTTACCTGTCAGAAATCGCACCAGAGAAAATCCGTGGCAGCATGATTTCGATGTACCAGCTGATGATCACCATCGGTATTCTGGGAGCCTACCTTTCCGATACCGCGTTCAGCTACAGCGGCGCCTGGCGCTGGATGCTCGGCGTCATTATCATCCCTGCAATCCTGCTGCTGATTGGTGTGTTCTTCCTGCCGGACAGCCCACGCTGGTTTGCCGCGAAACGCCGCTTCGTGGATGCTGAGCGCGTGTTGTTGCGCCTGCGCGATACCAGCGCAGAGGCGAAAAACGAACTGGAAGAGATCCGCGAAAGCCTGAAGGTAAAACAGTCTGGCTGGGCGCTGTTCAAAGAGAACAGCAACTTCCGCCGTGCCGTATTCCTGGGTGTACTCCTTCAGGTGATGCAGCAGTTCACCGGGATGAACGTCATCATGTACTACGCGCCAAAAATCTTTGAACTGGCGGGTTACACCAACACCACCGAGCAGATGTGGGGCACCGTGATCGTGGGCCTGACCAACGTGCTGGCCACCTTTATCGCCATTGGTCTGGTTGACCGTTGGGGGCGCAAACCAACGCTGACGCTGGGCTTCCTGGTGATGGCTGTGGGGATGGGCGTCCTCGGTACAATGATGCATGTGGGCATTCACTCACCTTCTGCACAGTACTTTGCCGTGGCCATGCTGCTGATGTTTATCGTCGGTTTTGCGATGAGCGCTGGCCCGTTGATTTGGGTTCTGTGCTCTGAGATCCAGCCGCTGAAAGGGCGTGATTTTGGTATCACCTGCTCTACCGCAACCAACTGGATTGCCAACATGATTGTCGGCGCAACCTTCCTGACCATGCTCAATAGCCTGGGGAATGCCAACACCTTCTGGGTTTACTCTGCCCTGAACCTGTTCTTCATTGTGCTGACGGTGTGGCTGGTTCCGGAAACCAAACACGTATCGCTGGAACATATTGAACGTAACCTGATGAAAGGTCGCCCATTGCGCGAGATTGGCGCACACGACTGACCTGCCTGCGGGGAGGTGCCTCTTGCACCTCCCTTTCGCAAGCTCTATGCTCTGCCCCTATGAAAACTCCCCGTCTTCCCATCGCTATTCAGCAGGCCGTAATGCGCAGCCTGCGGGAAAAACTTGCCCTGGCAAATCAGAAACTCGGTCGCAATTACCCGGAACCTAAGCTCGTCTATCAGCAACGCGGAACCTCTGCCGGAACGGCCTGGCTTGAGTCGTACGAAATCCGTCTTAACCCGGTGCTGATGATGGAAAACCAGCAGGCATTTATCGATGAAGTGGTTCCACACGAGCTGGCGCACCTGCTGGTCTGGAAACACTTTGGGCGCGTGGCACCGCACGGCAAAGAGTGGAAATGGATGATGGAAGCGGTGCTTGGCGTTCCGGCACGCAGAACCCATCAGTTCGAGCTTGAGTCTGTTCGCCGCAATACCTTCCCCTACCGCTGCCAGTGCCAGCAGCATCAGCTAACCGTTCGCCGTCATAATCGCGTGGTACGCGGTGAAGCCACCTATCGCTGCGTCAAGTGCGGCGAGCCGCTGGTTGCAGAATAATCAATTGAACAATCAGGAACTTTCCTGATCTGACTGATTGCATACAGGAACAACTTTCGTTACGTTGCGGGCTCGTTTTGACACGGAGTTAACGATGTCCCGTAATATTTCTCTCGCGGTCGCTTTTCTGGCGACGGCATTCTCAGGCTATACCCTGGCCGACGGTATCAACAGTTTCTCTCAGGCTAAGAGCGCAGGTGTAAAGGTTAACGCCGACGTTCCCGGTGATTTCTACTGTGGCTGTAAGATTAACTGGCAGGGCAAAAAAGGGGTCGTTGATCTCGAGTCCTGCGGCTATAAAGTGCGTAAAAACGAAAACCGCGCCAGCCGAATCGAATGGGAACACGTCGTCCCGGCATGGCAGTTTGGCCACCAGCGCCAGTGCTGGCAGGACGGCGGGCGTAAAAACTGCGCCAAAGACCCGGTCTATCGCCAGATGGAAAGCGACATGCATAACCTGCAACCGGCGGTGGGCGAAGTGAACGGCGATCGCGGCAACTTTATGTATGGCCAGTGGAATGGCGGCGAGGGTCAATATGGACAGTGCGCCATGAAGGTCGATTTTAAAGAGAAAGTGGCTGAGCCACCGGCTCGTGCGCGCGGCAGTATCGCCCGCACCTACTTCTATATGCGCGACCGTTATGACCTCACCCTCTCCCGCCAGCAGACACAGCTGTTTAATGCCTGGGATAAGCAGTATCCGGTCACCGACTGGGAGTGCCAGCGCGACGAACGCATCGCCAAAGCCCAGGGGAATCATAACCCTTATGTCCAGCGGGCTTGCCAGGCGCAAAAGAGCTAACCTACACTAGCGGCAATTCGCTTACATTGCATGACACACGGAATTTCTGACTATGCGCATTCCTCGCATCTACCACCCTGAACTGATTACCGCAGGCCGCGAAATCGCCCTGTCCGACGAAGCCGCCAACCATGTTGGCCGCGTGCTGCGCATGGGCGCAGGCCAGGCAGTCCAGCTTTTCGACGGCTCAAATCAGGTTTTCGACGCTGAAATCACCCGTGCTGATAAGAAAAGCGTGCACGTAAATGTGCTGCGTGGCGAAGTGGATGACCGTGAATCGCCGCTGCATATTCATTTAGGCCAGGTGATGTCGCGCGGTGAAAAGATGGAATTCACCATCCAGAAATCGATCGAACTGGGTGTAAGCCTCATTACGCCACTTTTTTCTGAGCGCTGTGGCGTTAAACTGGATGCGGAACGTCTGAGCAAAAAGATCCAGCAGTGGCAGAAAATCGCCATTGCTGCCTGTGAACAGAGTGGCCGCAACCGTATCCCGGAGATCCGTCCGGCAATGGATCTGGAAGACTGGTGTGCTGAACAGGACAGCGGGCTTAAGCTCAACCTCCACCCGCGCGCCAGCGCCAGTATTAATACGCTGCCGCTGCCCGTTGAACGCGTTCGCCTGTTGATTGGCCCCGAAGGTGGCCTGTCCGCTGACGAAATAGCTATGACGGCACGTTACGAATTTACTGATATTCTGTTGGGACCTCGCGTTCTGCGCACTGAGACAACGGCACTCACTGCCATTACCGCGCTGCAAGTGCGGTTTGGCGATCTGGGTTGAAGCATTATTGGAGAGGAACATGATCAAGCTCGGCATCGTGATGGATCCCATCGCAAACATTAACATCAAGAAAGATTCCAGCTTCGCTATGCTGCTGGAAGCACAGCGTCGCGGCTATGAACTCCACTACATGGAGATGAACGATCTTTACCTGATCAACGGTGAAGCCCGCGCACGCACCCGTATTGTTAACGTCGAGCAGAACTACGATAAATGGTACGAATTCGGCACCGAGCAGGATATCCAGCTTGCCGATCTCGATGTGATCCTGATGCGTAAAGATCCGCCGTTCGACACCGAATTTATCTACTGCACCTATATCCTTGAGCGTGCAGAAGAGAAAGGCACGCTGATCGTGAACAAACCGCAGAGCCTGCGCGACTGTAACGAGAAGCTCTACACCGCCTGGTTCTCCGATCTGACGCCAGAAACGCTGGTGACCCGCAATAAGGCCCAGCTGAAAGCCTTCTGGCAGAAGCACGGCGATATCATCATGAAACCGCTGGACGGTATGGGCGGCGCATCGATTTTCCGCGTGAAAGAGAGCGACCCGAACATTGGTGTGATTGCCGAAACGCTGACCGAACTGGGTACCCGTTACTGCATGGCGCAAAACTATCTGCCTGCCATTGTCGATGGCGACAAGCGCGTTCTGGTGGTGGATGGCGAACCGGTTCCTTACTGCCTGGCGCGTATCCCGCAGGGTGGCGAAACCCGTGGTAACCTGGCGGCCGGTGGCCGTGGCGAACCGCGTCCGTTGACCGAAAGCGACTGGGAAATTGCCCGCCGCGTTGGCCCAACGCTTAAAGCCAAAGGCCTGATCTTCGTCGGCCTGGATATCATCGGCGACCGCCTGACTGAAGTGAACGTCACCAGCCCAACCTGCATTCGTGAAATCGAGGCCGAATTCCCTATCTCGATCACCGGAATGCTGATGGACGCAATCGAAAAACGTTTACAGAAATAACCTGTGACAGCGCCTGAGTTTGTCCCCATACTGGGCGCTGTCGCTTTTTAAACCAGGAAACAGAACCTCTGACAATGAATTTACAGCATCACTTTCTTATTGCCATGCCTGCTCTCCAGGATCCCATTTTCCGCCGTTCCGTCGTTTATATCTGTGAATACAATGAAGACGGTGCGATGGGTATCATCATTAATAAGCCTCTGGAAAACCTGCAAATTGAAGGCATTCTGGAAAAGCTAAAAATCACCACTGAAGAGCGTCTGCCTGAAATCCGTCTTGATAAGCCGGTGATGTTAGGCGGGCCGCTGGCTGAAGATCGCGGTTTTATCCTGCATACGCCGCCGGGTTTCTCTTCCAGCATTCGGATCTCGGATAACACCGTGGTCACAACTTCGCGCGACGTACTTGAAACGCTGGGTACCGCCGAACAGCCTTCGGAAGTGCTGGTTGCGCTGGGCTATGCGTCCTGGGAAAAAGGCCAGCTTGAACAGGAGATCCTGGATAATGCATGGCTGACTGCGCCTGCGGATCTGAACATCCTGTTTAAGACCCCTATCGCCGATCGCTGGCGTGATGCGGCTAAACTTATCGGCATTGATATTCTGACCATGCCGGGCGTAGCGGGGCACGCGTAATGAGCGGGACGCTTTTAGCTTTTGATTTTGGCACCCGCAGTATTGGCGTTGCCGTCGGCCAGCGCATTACCGGCACGGCGCGTCCGCTGACGGCGTTAAAAGCGAACGATGGCACGCCAGACTGGACGCTGATCGAACGCCTGCTCAAAGAGTGGCAACCGGATGACGTTATCGTTGGGTTACCGCTTAATATGGATGGCACCGAACAACCGCTCACCGCGCGCGCACGTAAGTTTGCCAACAAAATTCACGGCCGCTTTGGTGTCTCAGTGAAGCTGCACGACGAACGCCTTAGCACCGTCGAAGCCCGTGCAGGCCTGTTTGAGCACGGCGGTTTCAGGGCGCTCAACAAAGGCAGCGTGGACTCAGCGTCTGCCGTGGTGATCCTCGAAAGCTATTTCGAACAGGGTTACTGAGCCTCTTCTGAATTGCCCGCGAAATCGGGCATTTCCAGCAGTTTAGCGTTGAGTTCCTGTAGCGCCTGAAGGCGCGCTTCCACCACATCATTTCCGACATTCCACATCCCGGCAAATGCCAGCGCAGCATGATGCGCACCGACCGGAATCGCCATCGACACTTCCCCATCATCGTGATGCCAGATAACGCGGCCGGTTTTACGCTGCTGGTCAACGTGGGGCGCCAGGTTTTGCCACTGTTCGTCAGTGAAGCGTAATTTCAGCTGTTCGTCGCTCTCTTCTGCCAGCAATGCCATGCCAATGACCGACTGCCAGGCCGGGAGCATCCGATAACCGGCCAGCGCCTGCGTCGTTTGGCTGCCAGGCACCGAGTGCCAGATGTAGATAATCTGGTCCTCCCACAGTACCCCGAGCGCGACGACAATATCGCGCGGCGCGTAACGCTCCAGTATTGGCAAGGCGCGGGAAAAAAGCGCGGATCCACGAATGGACTGTGCCGCCAGGGCATGGATACCCGGCCCCGGCAGATAGCGGCGGTGTTCGTCCTGCATCGTCAGGCCAATCGAGGCCATGGTCATCAGCAGGCGGTTAGCGCGAGTGGTGTTAATTCCCATCAGACGCGCCAGCTCGCGACACCCAATCGCACGATCGCTGGACACCAGGTATTGCAGACAGCGTATACCGTCAATCAGGCTTTGATTTGGTTGTGATGACATGGTTTCGTTTGCTCAAAAGGTAGAGAGTCGATTCTACCGCTCGCACGGATGGAAACAAGGTCAACCCGACGCAACTGCTGACCTTTCGTGAAGCCGCCCCTGCGCTCTGCGTTCCGCAAAGCTTTGGTCAAAATCCTGCATCCCCGCCTGTTGCCCGGTCTGGATAATGCCGGGCAACTGCCAGGTTTTACCCTCGCGGATAAGGTTTGCTGCCGCTGAGGTATTCACCAGCAGTTCGTACAGCGCCACGCGCCCTCCCTGGACGTCCCGACAAAGCTTTTGCGCCAGTACCGCGCGCAAACTGCCCGCCAGCTGATTACGCACCGGGTCTTTTTCCTGTGCCGGAAAGGTATCAACCAGGCGCTCTATTGCCTGCGCCGCCCCACGCGTATGCAGTGTTGCCAGCACCAGATGCCCAGTTTCTGCCGCCGTAAGGGCGAGCCTGATCGTTTCGCTGTCGCGAAGCTCCCCCAATAAAATCACGTCAGGATCTTCACGTAATGCAGCGCGAAGTGCCTCTGCAAATGAAGGGCAGTGCTGGCCTATCTCCCGCTGATGGATAAGACAGCGATCGCTTTGATAAATAACCTCAACCGGGTCTTCCAGCGTCAGAATGTGTTTATCGTAGTGGCGGTTAAGATGATCCACCATTGCCGCAAGCGTAGTGGATTTGCCACTTCCTGTTGCCCCCGTCACCAGAATCAGACCGCTGTCGTTGTCCAGCAGTTCCGGGAGCGTACGCGGCGCCCCCAGCGCCGAAAGCTGCGGGCAGCTCGCCGGTAAGAGTCTGAGCGTGAGTGAAGTACCGTTAATGTGGCTGAATGCGCTGCCGCGTAAACGCTGCTGGCTGGCGAGCGTCACGGCAAAATCTACCTGCCCGTTTGCCCACCAGGTCCCCTGTTGCTCATCGTTAAGCCACGTTTTTAATAGCTGCGTAATATCCGGCGGCGGGAATGGCGCAGGTTCAAGCGTACCTGCCCTGCGCCAGCGTGGCGGTGAATCACTGCACAGGTGTAGATCCGACACGTTATGCTTTACACTAAGGGCCACAATTTCTTCCATTACCACACGACTCTCCTCGGAAAATGAACGACATTGCGCATAACCTGGCACAGGTCCGGGACAAAATCTCAGCCGCAGCAACGCGTTGCGGCCGTGCTCCAGAAGAAGTTACGTTACTTGCAGTGAGCAAAACCAAGCCTGCGAGCGCCATCGCAGAAGCGATTGCCGCTGGTCATCGTGCGTTTGGTGAAAACTACGTGCAGGAGGGCGTGGATAAAATTCGCTATTTCCAGGAACTGGGAAATAGCGACCTGCAATGGCACTTTATTGGCCCGTTGCAGTCGAACAAAAGCCGTCTGGTTGCAGAGCACTTTGACTGGTGTCATACCCTTGACCGCCTGCGGATTGCGACCCGTCTCAGCGAGCAACGTCCGGCCGGGCTCGCGCCACTTAACGTGCTGATTCAAATCAATATCAGTGACGAAAACAGCAAGTCAGGCATCGCGCTAAACGAGCTGGATACACTGGCGGCAGAGGTGGCCGCGCTGCCGGGGTTAACCCTGCGCGGATTGATGGCTATCCCGGCGCCTGAGTCAAGTTACGAAAGGCAGTTTGCCGTGGCACAGCAAATGGCTGTAGCATTTGAGGCGCTTAAAGCGCGCTACTCCACGGTAGACACGCTTTCTCTGGGCATGTCGGACGATATGGAAGCCGCAATTGCGGCAGGCAGCACTATGGTGCGCATTGGCACAGCTATTTTCGGTGCGCGCGATTACCCCCAAAAATAAGGAAACCTGAGGAACGCCATGAAGACGTTGACTTTCCTGCTCTCAACGGTGATTGAACTGTATACGATGGCGCTTTTACTGCGCGTCTGGATGCAGTGGGCGCGTTGTGATTTTTATAATCCCTTCTCGCAGTTTGTTGTGAAAATCACGCAACCTGTAGTGGGGCCGCTGCGCCGTGTAATCCCGGCGATGGGCCCAATTGACAGCGCCTCTTTACTGGTCGCTTTTGTGCTCAGCGTCATTAAGGCCATCGTGCTGTTTATGGTGGTGACGTTCCAGCCCATTATCTGGATCGCCGCCGTTCTGATTCTGGTCAAAACCATCGGGTTGTTGATCTTCTGGGTCCTGCTGGTGATGGCAATCATGAGCTGGGTGAGCCAGGGCCGTAGTCCGGTGGAATATGCCCTGATTCAGCTTGCCGAGCCGCTGCTGCGCCCGATCCGCAGTCTGTTGCCTTCGATGGGCGGCATCGACTTTTCACCGATGATTCTGGTGTTGCTGTTGTACGTCATCAACATGGGTATCACCGAGCTGCTGCAGGCTACGGGCAACATGCTGCTGCCGGGGCTGTGGATGGCGTTATGAGTGCAGTAAGTACCTGCGCCGATGGGCTGGTTTTACGGTTGTATATTCAACCGAAAGCCAGCCGCGATAGTATTGTTGGACTGCATGGCGACGAATTAAAAGTCGCCATCACCGCCCCACCCGTTGATGGCCAGGCGAATGCACATCTGACCAAATATCTGGCTAAACAGTTTCGCGTCGCTAAAAGCCAGGTCATCATTGAAAAGGGTGAGCTTGGGCGTCATAAACAGGTAAAAATCCTCGACCCGCAATCCATCCCGACGGAAGTCGCGGCTCTGAAAGAACAGGAATAAACGATGCAGAAAGTTGTTCTCGCTACCGGTAACGCCGGTAAGGTGCGCGAGCTGGCCTCGCTATTGAATGATTTTGGTCTGGATGTCGTTGCTCAGACCGAACTGGGCGTAGAGTCTGCCGAAGAGACAGGCCTGACGTTTATTGAAAACGCGATCCTGAAAGCGCGCCACGCGGCACAGGTAACCGGCCTGCCCGCGATTGCCGATGACTCTGGTCTGGCTGTTGATTTTCTGGGTGGTGCGCCGGGGATCTATTCCGCGCGTTATTCAGGCGTTGATGCCACTGACCAGCAGAATCTGGAAAAACTGCTTGTTGCCCTGAAAGACGTTCCTGACGAAAAGCGTCAGGCGCAGTTCCACTGCGTGCTGGTTTATATGCGTCATGCGGAAGACCCAACCCCTGTTGTCTGCCACGGCAGCTGGCCGGGCGTGATCACTCGTGAAGCGGCAGGCAACGGCGGTTTTGGCTATGACCCGATTTTCTTTGTCCCGACCGAGGGCAAAACCGCTGCGGAACTGACCCGCGAAGAGAAAAGCGCGATTTCCCACCGTGGACGCGCACTGAAACTGTTACTGGAAGCATTACGTAATGGCTAATTTGCCACCTCTGAGTCTTTATATTCATATCCCGTGGTGCGTGCAGAAATGCCCGTACTGCGATTTCAACTCTCATGCGCTGAAAGGCGAAGTACCGCATGACGATTACGTTGCGCATCTGCTGGCTGACCTGGATGCCGACGTACCTTACGCACAGGGACGTGAAGTTAAGACCATTTTTATTGGTGGCGGTACGCCGAGCCTGCTGTCAGGCCCGGCAATGCAAACGCTGCTGGATGGCGTGCGTGCGCGCCTCAATCTGGCGGCGGATGCTGAAATTACAATGGAAGCCAACCCCGGTACCGTTGAAGCCGACCGTTTTGTCGAGTATCAGCGTGCGGGTGTGAACCGTATCTCCATCGGCGTGCAGAGTTTTAGCGAGCCAAAATTAAAACGTCTGGGACGTATTCACGGCCCGGAAGAGGCAAAACGCGCGGCACACCTGGCGACAGGGCTTAATCTTCGCAGCTTTAACCTCGATTTGATGCACGGCCTGCCGGATCAGTCCCTGGAAGAGGCGCTGGACGACCTGCGCCAGGCAATTGAACTGAACCCGCCGCATCTCTCCTGGTATCAGTTGACCATTGAACCGAACACGCTGTTTGGCTCCCGCCCGCCGGTGCTGCCGGATGACGACGCGCTGTGGGATATCTTTGAGCAGGGGCATCAACTTCTGACCGCCGCGGGCTATCAGCAGTACGAAACCTCCGCCTATGCGAAGCCAGGTTACCAGTGTCAGCACAACCTGAACTACTGGCGATTTGGTGATTACCTGGGTATTGGCTGCGGTGCGCACGGTAAGGTGACCTTCCCGGACGGGCGCATTCTGCGTACCGCCAAGACGCGTCATCCGCGCGGGTTTATGGAAGGACGTTATCTGGAGCGCAGTCACGATGTCGAGGCGGCTGATAAACCGTTCGAGTTCTTCATGAACCGCTTCCGCCTGCTGGAAGCTGCCCCGCGTGCGGAGTTTACGCTGTACACCGGGTTGCCGGAGTCCGTTATACGCCCGCAAATTGACGAAGCGCTGGCACAGAAGTATCTCACCGAGTGTGATGATTTCTGGCAGATAACTGAGCATGGAAAACTGTTCTTAAACTCCCTTCTTGAGCTGTTCCTCGCCGAAGAGCCTGAAAGCTGATTCAGGATTTTGCATCCCGTTCTGCCAGTTGAGAGAAAGGCTGGCAGAGTGTGGGGATGGACAAATCAAAACAACTCCGTAAACAAATGACGCCCGAAGAATTACGCCTCTGGTATTTGCTCAGAGGTCGTCGCTTCTATGGGTATAAGTTTCGCCGCCAGATGCCGGTTGGCACGTATATCGTCGATTTTGCCTGCTTTAAGGCGAAATTGATCGTTGAGCTGGATGGAGGGCAACATCAGGATGAAGCGGCGTATGACTTACGAAGAACTGCGTTCTTAAACGCAAACGGCTGGGAAGTTTTGCGGTTCTGGAATAACGAGTTCAGGGCGAATGAAGAAGAAGTCTTGATGGTTATTTTGCAAAAATTGCAGAGCCTGATGCCCTCACCCTAACCCTCTCCCACAGGGAGAGGGAACTCTGACGCCCTCTCCCCTGGGGAGAGGGCCGGGGTGAGGGGCACAGCGCGCAGAAATCTTACTTCAGCGTCCCCACCAGCGCCTTACGGCTGTCTTCCAGCGACACCACGCGCTTACACACGTCTTTACCGAACTGCTGGAAATCATCCTCCTGATTCTTCCATTCGTTCTGGATCGAGGTCTGTAGGCCGCCCAGGCTACCTAAAACGCCCTGCAATGGGTTTCCGCCGCCTTTCAGCACGGCTTTGGCGCCCATTTCGTTGATGCTGTCCTGCAAGATACCGCCCATCGCCTGATTCACCAGTTGCTGGCCATCGGCACGGACCTGGTCAATCGCCTTATAGTGGAACGTCAGGCCATCGGTACGATTCTCGATAATCCGGTTCATCTGCTCTTTCAGCTGTTTGTCCAGCTTGGTCAGACGGGTGCGCATATTGCTGCTCTCACCCACCTCTTTGGTGATGATCTTATCCAGCGCCACGCGGCTTTTCTCAACGCGCGTCAGCGCGCCGTCGTTAATCCACGGCAGTGCGGTACGCAGTTCGGCCTGGTAATCCTTGGCCTGCTCGCGCTGGGCGGCAGTCAGGTTTTGCGGTTTGCCGTTAAACGTCACGTCACCATCCGGCGTAATCACCAGATTGCCGTTCTCGCCTTTGACCTGCACGGTTTGCGGGTTTAACACCACATCGTCACGCGGGGTGACGCTACATTTATACTCCGCATGGGCGGTGGATCCGATTGCCAGTAAAGCAACCGCCAGCAACGTTTTGCGCATCTTTAACACTCCCTCAGACAAAATGGGCCAGCTAATGCTGGCCCCTTGATGCTTACTTAGTCCCACCAGATATCGAAAAGTTCGCTGATGCGCACATCTTCAAATTTGCGGTCTTCAAGCCATTTACGTACTGCCGCCTGATGCTCTTCAGTGCATTTACCCACTTCTTGCAGGCAAATCAGGCCTTCCCATGACAGGTAACCACTACCGTCAAACGCCAGCTTGTTTGGCTCAATCACGTCGCTGATGAAAGCATCAACGTCCTGATCAATTTGCTCTACGCTTGTACCTTCCGGGAAACGCCATGCGATAGAGAAACCGACTTCCTGGAATTCCTCGATATGCATTTTTTTACGCAGACGACGGCTACGGTTCTTTGCCATTATTTCACCCTCTCGAACATTAAGTCCCATACACCGTGACCAAGACGATGGCCACGCTGTTCAAATTTCGTCACCGGACGTGAGTCCGGGCGCGGTACATAGTCGTTGCTCTCAGACTGGTTTTTATACCCGTCCAGAGACGACATCACTTCCAGCATATGTTCCGCATAAGGTTCCCAGTCGGTCGCCATGTGGAAGACGCCGCCCAGTTTAAGTTTGCTTTTTACAAGCTCAGCAAACTGCGCCTGAACGATACGGCGTTTATTATGACGTGCTTTGTGCCACGGGTCAGGGAAAAAGAGCTGAACCATGTTCAAAGAATTGTCAGGAATCATTTTGTGCAGCACTTCTACCGCGTCGTGACACATCACGCGCAGGTTTTCTACGCCCTCTTCATGGGCAGTCGCCAGACATGCACCCACGCCCGGCGAGTGGACCTCAATACCGAGGAAGTTCTGCTCCGGGCGCGCTTTGGCCATGGCGACAAGCGAGGTGCCCATGCCAAAACCAATCTCAAGCGTAACCGGCGTATCACGGCCAAACAGCTCGGCAAAATCGACAGGCTGTTCACTGAACTCAACGCCCATCACCGGCCAGTAGTTGTCCAGCGCATGTTGCTGCCCTTTGGTCAGGCGGCCCTGACGGCGGACAAAGCTGCGAATACGGCGCAGCGGGCGGCCGTTTTCATCAAATTCCGGTGAAATGACGTCGTTTTTCATAAAAGAGTTGTCTGCTTGTGAGAATGTTCGGGAAACGGGCATTATCCAAAGTTAAGGCTTCTATGCAAGCATGGGAAAGATCCGGTTTACAGCAGATTGACGCTGTGCTGCAATCTGCGTCCCTGATTATGTGAATCGATAACCATGCAAGCCTCTCAATTTTCAGCCCAGGTGCTGGACTGGTACGACAAATACGGGCGTAAAACCCTGCCCTGGCAAATTGAAAAAACGCCTTACAAAGTATGGCTCTCCGAAGTGATGTTGCAACAAACGCAGGTCGCTACGGTTATTCCTTACTTTGAGCGTTTTATGGCACGCTTCCCGACGGTGACCGATCTGGCAAACGCGCCGCTGGATGAGGTATTGCACCTGTGGACAGGGCTTGGCTACTACGCCCGCGCGCGTAATCTGCACAAAGCCGCACAGCAGGTTGCGACGCGCCACAACGGCACATTCCCGGAAACCTTTGACGAAGTGGCGGACTTACCCGGCGTCGGGCGATCGACCGCGGGCGCCATTCTCTCTCTGTCTTTAGGCAAGCACTTCCCCATCCTCGACGGCAACGTCAAGCGCGTGCTGGCACGCTGCTATGCCGTCGACGGCTGGCCGGGCAAGAAAGACGTTGAAAAACGCCTGTGGGAGATCAGCGAAACGGTGACCCCGGCCAAAGGTGTGGAACGTTTTAATCAGGCGATGATGGATCTGGGCGCGATGGTCTGTACCCGTTCCCGACCTAAGTGCGAACTCTGCCCGGTGAATAATATTTGCGTGGCGTATGCCAACAACAGCTGGGCTCAATACCCGGGCAAAAAACCGAAACAGACGCTTCCGGAGCGTACTGGCTACATGTTGCTGATGCAGCAGGGTGATGACGTATTCCTCGCCCAGCGCCCGCCAAGCGGCCTGTGGGGTGGTCTATACTGCTTCCCACAGTTTGAAGATGAAGCATCGCTGCGGGAATGGCTTAAGCAACGTGGAATTGCTGCCGATAACCTCACGCAACTGACCGCGTTTCGCCACACCTTTAGCCATTTCCATCTGGATATTGTGCCAATGTGGCTTCCCGTGTCCTCATTTACCGCGTGCATGGATGAAGGCCCGGCTCTCTGGTATAACTTAGCGCAACCGCCGTCAGTCGGGCTCGCGGCTCCCGTAGAGCGTCTGTTACAGCAATTACGTGTCGGTGCAATGGTTTAGCATCGGCAAGATAAAGAGGAATGAGTATGGCCAGAACCATTTTTTGCACTTTTTTACAGCGCGACGCTGAAGGACAAGACTTTCAGCTCTATCCAGGCGAATTAGGAAAGCGCATCTATAACGAGATCTCCAAAGAAGCCTGGGGACAGTGGCAGAAAAAGCAAACCATGCTGATTAACGAGAAAAAACTCAGCATGATGAACCCGGAACACCGCAAGCTGCTGGAACAAGAGATGGTGAACTTCCTGTTCGAAGGTAAAGACGTACACATCGAAGGCTATACGCCACCGGAAAAATAAAACTCTGCGGGCTGGTGCCCGGCGGCGCTTTGCTTGCGCGGGCCTACGGTTTTGTAGGCCGGGTAAGCGCAGCGCCACCCGGCAAAAGCAACAACTAAGCAAACACAACACGCACTCCCGGAATGATGAAAAAATTTTTAGCGCTAGCTCTTATTGCGCCGTTGCTTGTGTCTTGTTCATCTAAAAAAGGCGATGATTACAACGAAGCCTGGGTAAAGGACACCAACGGTTTTGACATTTTGATGGGGCAATTTGCCCATAACATCGAAAATATTTGGGGATTTAACGAAGTTCTTATCGCTGGCCCTAAGGACTACGTTAAGTACACCGACGCTTACCAGACCCGAAGCCACATCAATTTTGATGATGGTACGATCACGGTCGAGACTATCGCAGGTACTGAACCTGCCGCACGCCTGCGCCAGGCCATCATCAAAACCCTGCTGATGGGCGACGATCCGGGCTCTATCGATCTCTACTCCGATGCTGACGACATTACTATCTCCAAAGAGCCGTTCCTGTACGGTCAGGTTGTCGATCAGACCGGCCAGGCGATCCGCTGGGAAGGCCGCGCCACGAAATTCGCCGACTACCTGCTGCAAACGCGTCTGAAAAGCCGGACTAACGGGCTGCGTATTATTTACAGCGTGACCATCAATCTGGTGCCAAACCACCTTGATAAACGTGCACATAAATACGTGGGCATGGTACGTCAGGCGTCGCGGAAATACGGCGTGGATGAGTCGCTGATTCTGGCGATTATGCAGACCGAATCCTCCTTTAACCCTTACGCCGTAAGCCGTTCTGACGCGTTAGGCCTGATGCAGGTTGTCCAGCACAGCGCCGGGAAAGACGTTTTCCGCTCGCAGGGGAAATCGGGTACGCCAAGTCGTAGCTACCTGTTCGATCCGCAAAGCAACATTGATACCGGCACGGCGTATCTGGCGATGCTCAACAATGTCTATCTGGGGGGAATTGATAACCCAACTTCACGTCGCTATGCGGTGATCACCGCATATAACGGCGGTGCGGGCAGCGTACTGCGCGTCTTCTCAAATGACAAAGTGCAGGCGGCGAACATCATCAACAGCATGGCACCGGGCGATGTCTATTCGACACTGACCACCCGCCACCCGTCGGCGGAATCCCGTCGTTATCTGTATAAAGTGAATACGGCGCAGAAGAACTATCGTCGTCGATAACCCCCTCACCCTGCCCTCTCCCACCGGGAGAGGGTAAAAAATACCCCACCCATACGAAAATGTTATTTGCATCACAATCCAAACTGCAAATTAATGTGGATTGCATTTTTTTGCGGGAGGTAACAAAACATATCGTTGCCTGCTGATAGAATTGCATCAAATACCAACCCTGAATGTTTCTATAACAACATATCTCCCGCTCACTTGTGAGGAAAGTAACATGAACCTTAAGCTGCAGCTTAAAATCTTGTCGTTTCTGCAGTTCTGCCTGTGGGGTAGCTGGCTGACTACACTCGGCTCCTATATGTTTGTGACGCTCAAGTTCGATGGTGCGTCTATCGGTGCCGTATACAGCTCGCTCGGTATTGCGGCTGTCTTCATGCCAACGCTGCTGGGTATCGTGGCGGATAAATGGTTAAGCGCAAAATGGCTGTACATGCTTTGTCATCTGGTGGGTGCGGGGACGCTGTTTATGGCAGCCGAAGTCACCACGCCTGGCGCGATGTTCATGGTGATCCTGCTTAACTCGCTGGCCTATATGCCAACGCTTGGCCTTATCAACACCATCTCCTACTACCGCCTGAAATCAAACGGTATGGATATCGTGACTGACTTCCCGCCAATCCGTATCTGGGGCACCATCGGCTTTATCATGGCGATGTGGGGCGTGAGCTTCGCGGGCTTCGAACTGAGCCATATGCAGCTCTATATCGGTGCTGCGCTGTCTGTTGTGCTGGCGATCTTCACCCTGACCCTGCCGCACATTCCGGTGTCTAACCAGCAGAAAAACCAGAGCTGGAGCACCATGCTGGGCCTGGATGCATTTGCTCTCTTCAAAAACAAACGCATGGCGATTTTCTTTATCTTCTCCATGCTGTTGGGCGCGGAACTGCAAATCACCAACATGTTCGGCAACACCTTCCTGCACAGCTTCGATAACAACCCGCTGTTCTCCGGTAGCTTTATCGTTGAACACGCGTCGGTGATGATGTCTATCTCTCAGATCTCTGAGACGCTGTTCATCCTGACCATCCCGTTCTTCCTGAGCCGCTACGGCATCAAGAACGTGATGCTTATCAGTATCGCGGCCTGGATGTTGCGCTTCGGCCTGTTCGCTTACGGCGACCCAAGCCCGTTCGGCACCGTGCTGCTGGTTCTGTCGATGATTGTTTACGGCTGCGCCTTCGACTTCTTCAACATTTCGGGTTCCGTGTTTGTGGAAAAAGAAGTGAAGCCTGAAATCCGCGCCAGTGCGCAGGGTATGTTCCTGATGATGACCAACGGCTTCGGCTGTATTCTGGGCGGTGTGGTGAGCGGTAAAGTGGTTGAGATGTACACCACCAACGGTATCACTAACTGGCAGCCAGTGTGGCTCATCTTCGCCGCGTACTCGCTGGTACTGTTCTTCGCGTTTATCGCGCTGTTCAAATACAAGCACGTTCGCGTGCCAGAGGGTGCACAGCCGATTGCGCATTAATTGTGGTGCCCGGTGGCGCTTCGCTTACCGGGCATACAAAACCAGACCGTAGGCCGGGTAAGGCGAAGCCGCCACCCGGCTATTTTATTGCCGAGAGCACCCACCCCACCGACAGCAAATCTGCGCTGCCTCCCGGGCTCAGGTTCCGTTCAATTAATGCGTTATCCATTTTAAGCAGCGCATCACGATCCCAGCCGTTGCTCAGTAATTCCCGCGCGTAGCCCTGCACGTAGCGCAGCCCGTCGATACTGCCGCGCGATACCAGGTTACTGTCCTGATTTATCGCCATCAGGCCTAACAGCAGCTCATGAAGCGAACGTCCGCGCCACTTCGCCAGCGCGTTGCGTACCGTGGAAAAACCGCTTTCGGCTTCACCGCGCGCGCCGGTTAACCCATACTGCTGAAACTGCCGCTCCCCCGCTGTCGCCTGTCCGCTGCGCCCTGCCAGCTCCCGCGCCACCAGCCCACGGCAGATGTTACTCACCTCACAGCACAGGCTCTCTGCGCTCACGTTTTTCACCCGCCCGGAGGCAAAACAGAGCAGGCCGAGAGCAAAAATCCCGCCTTTGTGGGTGTTCACTCCGCCCGTTGCGGTATACATCGCCTGTTCACAGGCCATCCCCATCGGGCGGATAAGGCGCAACTGTTCTGTCACAGGCTTATCTGCATGGGCATCACCCAGCGCGGCAAAGCGCGTAAACCATGGCGTAATTGCCGCAATACTGCGGACAAACAGAGCGTGGTCCATATCGCGATGGGAGCCGTTATTAAGCTTGTCTACCAGCCCCGGCTTGGGCGTCAGCTCCAGCTCCTGCCACAGCGCCTCTTCCGCCAGCCCGGGCATATCCCACGGGCGCGGTTTAGTCGCGAGCAAACCAGTCATCAATCATCTTCTCCACGCGAGCCGTCACCTGTTCAACAGGATGATTTCGCGAACGGGAACAGGCGTGGGCGGGCTCGTCACAAATCAGGCAGCGGCGCAGATTTGCGCCTAACGATACCCGGCCAACATGGCCGTTATGCGGGCAAATCACATCCAGATCCCAGAGCCTGCCGAGCGGATGCGTCTGTTCCAGCTCTGCACAGTGGGCTTTCATTTCCGCCGCCTGATGGGCCACGCACCACAGTGCCTCTGGCCCTGTCGGCAGCCATAAAACCTGACGGTCGAGCACCTGCCAGCGGTTCTCCCACAGCAGCTGGTCGCACATCTGGAGCGCCACGCCCATCGTATTGCGATAACGCAGGCTGTCTTTGATTTCACCCGGTGTGACCAGGGTGAGAGAAATCACCGGTTGTTGATAGTGCGCAAGCCAGTCAGCCTGGCGTGCCGCGCGGCGCTCTTTCGCCGCCAGCAACGCTTCCAGGCTGACACCCGCCTGCACGGGTGTCACTGTTGTCATGATGACTCCTTCACCTGTCTGACGGTGTCGATCACACTGCCGTCGCGATAGCGGATCACACCCACAATTTTGTCGGTAAATTCAATCGCTTTTGGCACGCCAGTCAACGAGATAGCCCGCTCGTACAGCGCGTCGATATCGACGATTTTCAGCCCGGCTTCCAGCAGACGCTCGCGGATCTCCGGGCGCGCCGGGTTGACCGCAATACCGTGGTCAGTGACTAACACATCGATGCTCTCCCCGGGCGTCAGGCGGGTGGTCACGCGCTTCACCACCGTCGGAATGCGGCTACGCAACAGCGGTGCTACCACAATCGTCAGGTTCGCCGCCGCGGCAACGTCGCAGTGTCCGCCAGATGCCCCGCGCATTACCCCGTCGGAGCCGGTGATCACGTTCACGTTAAAATCGACGTCAATTTCCAGAGCGCTCAGGATGACAACATCAAGCTGGTCGCAACATGCAGCCTTGCTGCCGGGGTTGGCGTAGACGTTGGTGGAGATCTCGACGTGATTCGGGTTGCGCGCCAGCGATGCCGCCGCCTGCCCGTCAAAACACTGGGTATCGAGCAGCTTTTCGATAAGCCCTTTTTCGTGCAGATCCACCAGGCTGCCGGTAATGCCGCCGAGCGCAAAGCGTGCTTTCACGCCGCTGCGCTCCATCTTCTCTTCCATAAAGCGCGTGCAGGCGGTGGCCGCCGCGCCGGAGCCGGTCTGCATGGAGAAACCCGGTTTGAAATAGCCGGAGTGTTCAATCACATCCGCCGCATAGCGGGCAATCATCAGCTCGCGTGGGTTGCTGGTCACGCGCGCGGCGCCGACGCTGATTTTGGCCGGGTCGCCCACGCTCTCGACCTGCACGATGTAGTCCACCTGATCCTGCACCAGGCTGGCGGGCATATTGGGGAACGGCACCAGCTCTTCGGTCAGCAGCACCACCTTGCGGGCAAAATGGGCGTCCACCATGGCATAACCCAGCGAGCCGCAGCTCGATTTCCCGTGCGTACCGTTGGCGTTACCAAATTCATCGCTGCACGGCACGCCGAGGAACGCGACGTCGATATTCAACTCCCCGTCCTGCAATAATTTGACGCGCCCGCCGTGGGAGTGGATCTGCACCGGCTCATCCATCAGCCCGTGTGAGATGGCATCTGCCAGCTTGCCGCGCATCCCGGAGGTGTAAATACGGCTGATCACCCCGCTTTGGATATGTTCAATCAGCGCATCATTGCAGGTCATCAGTGAGCTGGAGGCCAGGGTCAGGTTTTTGAAGCCCATCTTCGCCAGCAGCGCCACCACGGTGTTGATCACCCGGTCGCCTTCGCGAAACGCATGGTGAAACGAAATGGTCATGCCGTCCTGCAAACCGCTGCGTAACACCGCCTCTTCAACGGATGCGCACAGCTTACGGGTATGTTTCTCTTCCGGGCTGTTCAGCCACGGCGTCGTGCTGTGGGCGGTATCGAAAGATGTTAACGCCCGCAGATGGGGAAAATTCACATGGAGAAGTTCTGTCTGATTCATTTTGTAATCCTTAACGACGCACGCCGGAGGCCGCCGCGCGTTCCAGCACCATCTGCGCGTGGTTAATAATCGGGGCATCGACCATTTTGCCGTTGAGCGATACCACGCCCAGGCCGTTACGTTCGCCCTCTTCTGCTGCTTCGATCACCCGTCTGGCGTGATCCACTTCCTGCCGGGTTGGCGCATAGGCGTTGTGCAGCAGGTCAATCTGGCGCGGGTTAATCAGCGATTTGCCGTTAAAGCCCATCTTGCGGATCAGTTCCACTTCACGCAGGAACCCGGCTTCGTCGTTGACGTCTGACCACACCACATCAAAGGCGTCGATGCCTGCGGCGCGCGCCGCGTGCAGCACGGCACAACGGGCGTAGAACAGTTCGGTGCCGTCACCGCGCTCGGTTTGCATGTCCATCACGTAGTCAAAGGCCGCCAGCGCGATACCGATTAAACGCGGGGAACTGCGGGCAATCGCCACGGCGTTAATGACACCAATCGCCGATTCAATGGCCGCCATCACGCGGGTCGACCCCACTTCACGCCCGCATTCGCGCTCGATGCGCTCCAGGTGGCCTTCCAGTTCAGCAATATCGTCAGGGGTATCGGTTTTCGGCAGACGGATGACGTCCACACCGGCACGCACGGCGGCTTCCAGATCCAGCAAGCCAAACGGCGTGCTCAGTGGGTTAATACGCACCACGGTTTCGATATCCTGATACATCGGGTGCTGTAACGCGTGGAAGACCAGCAGGCGCGCGGTGTCTTTCTCGCGTAGCGCCACCGCATCTTCAAGGTCGAACATGATGGAGTCAGGACGGTAGATAAACGCCGTTGAGAGCATGGCGGCGTTCGCCCCAGGCAGGAACAGCATACTGCGACGGAGTTTGCTCATTTCAGCGCCCCCCAGTTGATGGTTTGTTCTTCTGAGGCGCGCATAATCGCGCTTTGCAGACGGGCGCGGATCACACAGTCCAGCGCCCCTTTATCTTCAACGATGATCAATCCCTGCTGCACGTTCATCGCGCGTAATGTCTCATCGACGACCTGGCGGATCTGTTCGCCAAACTGCTTGATCACTTCACTGTGGATGACAATCTCCAGCTCGCCGTGAGCGGGAGCGATTTTCACCATCAGGTCGCTGGACTCCTGCGTTCCGGCCAGCGCCTCCCTTACAATTTTCATGATAAATTCCTGAGAGTTATGCGACTTCCGCGCGTGCACTGTAGTGCGCTTCGAGATGCGCGAAAGTGGATTCCGGGACAATCTCCCGGATCCGGGTAAACTGCTGTGTCTTGAGTAAGCGGCGTACTTCCGAGGCTGAAATGGCGTTGCCGGTGGCCTTGATGCGCGGCATTTCCACCACCCCGATGCGGGAGGAAAGCAGCGCGTGCAGCGTCTGGTTGTACTGACGGGTGATATCGCAAAACGGTTCTGAGCCGATAAACCGGTGGGTGATCCCCAGGGCTGGCGCGATGTGATCCCGGAAGATCAACACATCGATTTCACTCCACGCCTGCTGCACTTTGCCGGTATCTTTCAGGAAATAGGCCGGGAAGGTCGCGCGGGAAATGATGTACTGCGAGCCTTCATGCACCATCACGTTTGGCAGATTCGCCACACCTGCACGCACCATCTCCAGACGTGCGCTGAACGGGAAGAACGACGCGTCTTCACGCACCACAAACAGATGCAGTACATCGCACTGCTGCGCGGCCTGTTCCACCAGATGGCGGTGGCCAAGGGTGAACGGGTTGGCGTTCATCACAATCGCCCCCACCTTCTCGCCACACTTGCGCTTAGCGCTAAGCGTACGGCAGTAACGCTCAATGCCCTGCGGCGTGTTTTCCATCAGCACGGCGTTGTTACCGCTCTGGGCAATGGGCCAGAAGCCGCTGCGGGAAAAGCGCTCTTTATTGCACGGACGCGTGCACAGAAAGAGATGGAAGTGACCGCGCGCCAGCGCCGCGTTCTCTACTTCTGCCAGTAACCGCGCGCTTAAGTTTTCACCACGAAGCTGCTCGTTTACCGCCACGCATTTGATGACGTTACCGGCAAGGCCTGCGCAACCCACCAGCTGCATTCCGGCCCAGGCCTCAACAAACAACGTAATGTCGCTGTCCAGGCCAAGACCGCTGTCTGCCAGTAAATAACGGATCTGGCTTAAGCGTTCCGGGTGTTTCGCCACGTCAGTCAGACGAAAATCGATAGTGGGTTGCGATTGCATACTGCCGCCTTACTTAATGTGCTGCCGCAAGCGTGGTCGCTGGCGCTTCCATGATCACGTTACTCAGATGGCCGATATGTTCGATCTCCACCTCAATGCGATCCCCCTCTTTCATAAACAGCGGTGGGTTACGCTTTTTACCTACGCCACCCGGGGAGCCGGTGATGATCACATCGCCCGGGCTCAGTCGGGTGAAGGTGCTGATGTACTCGATCAGTTCCGCCACCTTGTGGATCATGCTGCTGGTGTTGTCTTCCTGCACCATGCGGCCATTCAGCCAGGTGCGGATCGCTAACTGGTGCGGGTCAGGAATTTCATCCGCCGTGGCCATCCACGGGCCGAACGCCCCGGTCTGACGCCAGTTCTTCCCGGCGGTAAACCAGGTGTGCTGCCAGTCGCGGGCTGAACCGTCCATGTAGCAGCTGTAACCGGCCACGTGACGCAGGGCGTCGTCGCGGCTGATGTTCTCCCCGCCTTTACCGATGATCACCGCCAGCTCGCCTTCATAATCGAACTCGCTGGAGTGGCGCGGTTTCAGCACCGGCTCGTTGTGGCCGGTCTGGGAATCCGGGAAGCGGACAAACAGCGTTGGCGCCGGGTTGTGCTGGTCGAACTCCTTGCGCTTGTCGGCATAGTTCATGCCCACGCAGAGGATTTTTTCCGGCTGCTCAATCACCGGTAAAAAGGTGATGGCGCTCATCGGCACATCCACAGCATCGTTGAGATAACGGGTGGCCTGTGCCAGCCCGTTGCCCTGCAACAGCGCTTTAAGGTCGCTGTAGCGGTCGCCCAGACGGCGACCTAAATCAATCACACCTTCGGCCTGCACGATGCCGTAGCTGCGTTTACCCTGGTATAAAAAGCTTGCGAGTTTCATTGTTCTTTCCTGAAAACTTAAACGAGGAAGTTGCCCAGAATCAGCAGTGAGACAGAGACGTTAATCGCGCCGCCAATACGGGTAGCAATCTGAGCGAATGGCATCAGGCTCATGCGGTTGCCTGCGGTCAGGATCGCCACATCACCGGTACCGCCCTGGCCGCTCTGGCAGCAAGAGACGATGGCGACATCAATCGGGTGCATCCCAATCTTTTTACCGACGAAGAACCCGGTCGCGACCAGCGCAGAGACGGTGCTCACAATCACCAGCAGGTTGCTGATGGTGAACGCAGCCACCAGTTCGTGCCACGGGGTGATCGCCACACCGACGGCAAAGAGGATTGGATAGGTCACAGAGGTCTGGAAGAATTTGTATACCACCTGAGAGCCCTCAAGCAGACGCGGGGAGGCGCCGTTGCAGAGCTTCACCAGCACCGCCATAAACAACATGCCAACTGGTGCAGGCAGGCCAATCAGCTTGTGGCCGAGCATCCCGAGCATGTAGAGCAGCACCGCCAGCAGCGCACCAGAGGCAATAGTGGTGACATCGGCTTTTCCAGAAAACGCAGGCTGAGCCACGGTTGCATCAGCATTGGCGCGGTTTGGCATCAGCTGGCCTTCACCGGTCAGATGCGGGTAGCGTTTACCGAGCTGGTTCAGGCAGCCAGAGATAATGATGGCCGTCAGACCGCCGAGCATCACCATCGGCAGCACGCGGCCGAGCGCAACGCCCTGGTCCATATGCAGCAAGGTGGCATAACCAATCGAAAGCGGAATAGCCCCTTCGCCTACGCCGCCGGCCATGATTGGCAGAATAATGAAGAAGAAGATCTGGAAGGGTTCAAGACCCAGCGCCAGGCCAACGCCCATCCCGACAATCATGCCGACGATTTCACCGCACAGCATCGGGAAGAAGATACGCAGGAAGCCCTGAATCAGCACCGTACGGTTCATACTCATGATGCTGCCGACGATAATGCAGCAGATGTAGAGATAGAGGATGTTGGTGGATTTGTAGAACTTGGTTGTGGATTCGACCACCACGTCCGGCAGCAGACCATAATAGACCAGCGCAGACGGGATAAAGGTGGCGCAAATCGCCGCCGCGCCCAGCTTGCCGATAATCGGCAGGCGTTTGCCAAATTCACCGCAGGCAAAGCCGAAGAATGCCAGCGTCGCCACCATCACCACGATGTCGCTTGGCAGTTTGCCACCCAGACAGTCGATGGCAATCAGCGCGCCCGCCAGAACAAACAGTGGCAGAGGAATAATCCCGACTTTCCAGGTATCCATAATATGCCACCAGCGCTCCTTGAGCGATGGTCGCTGAATATCAATCGGGTCGTGGGTAACAGAGAAAGAATCGTCAGTCGTGCTCATAATAAGCCCCTTGGTTATTTTGTGCGTTCAGCTTAAAGTCACAAAGGCTTACTTTATGTGAGGAATGGCATATTAAAACCGAAGTTTTAATGGCAGCTATGGTTTTAATGGTTTCTTTTATTTAGTGTGATTTATGCCTTATTAATCGCCGTGGTTTTTATGGTTTCTTTTCTAAATTGAACAAACAAATAACATTTATGAATTTCGTTCCAGGGCGATAAACCTTTCAGATAAATCTTTTACAGGCCGTGCTGTGCAAGGGATCACAAGTTTTTGGCAAACCGGGGGCTGGCGCGAGAAAAGATGATATATTGGCGCTTCTCATTGATACCTTGCGTGATAGTTATGAAAGTATCGTTTCAGATTAAGCTGTTTATTTCGCTGGTAGCCTTTTTCTCAGTGCTATTTACTTTACTGGGGGGATATTATTATGTCGACGTTGGCAGACAGCTTTATCAGGAAATGAGTGCACGCGCTAAAATACAAGCTGAAGAAATTGCGCTTATTCCGACTTTACGTAATGAAGTCGAACAAAAAGATATCAAGTCAATCCATGACTTTATGCAAAAAATAGCCGCCCACAGTGATGCCAGTTTTATTGTGATTGGCGATAACAAAGGGCAGCATCTGTTCCATTCCGTTTTTGCTGACCGGGTCGGTACCACGCTTGTCGGCGGCGATAACGAAGAAGTGCTGCAGGGGAAAAGCACTACCACCATTCGCAAAGGCGGGCTGGGCATTTCTCTGCGCAGCAAAGCGCCCATCTTTAACGATGCCGGGCAGGTGGTGGGGATTGTTTCGGTGGGGTATCTCACCAGCTATCTCGATACCATTACAGTGAATAAGGTCGTCAATATTCTGATTGCCGCGGTGCTGCTGCTTATCGCCCTGTTTATCTTCTCGTGGTTTTTCACCCGCAGTATAAAGAAGCAGATCTTCTCCCTGGAGCCACGCGAAATCGGCCTGCTGGTGCGCCAGCAAAAAGCGATGATGGAGTCCATTTATGAAGGGGTGATCGCCATCGATGATGACCTGCGCATTGAAGTGATCAACCAGGCGGCCAGAAAGCTACTGGGTTTAAGCCAGCCCGCCCGGGAGCTGCGCGGCCAGCTGATTAGCCAGGTTATCGATCCTGTTCCCTTCTTCGCTCCACAAACCATGCTGGCGAAAGACACTCACGATGAAATCTGCCGCTTTAACGATCTCACGGTGATCGCCAGCCGGGTCCGCATCATGCTGGAAAATTCGCTTCAGGGATGGGTGATCACCTTCCGCGATCGCAATGAGATAGACACCCTGAGCGCCCAGCTCAGCCAGGTAAAACGCTATGTCGATAACCTGCGCATTATGCGCCATGAGCAGCTTAACCGCATGACCACGCTCTCTGGCCTTCTGCATATGGGCCGCTATGAAGAAGCCATTGGCTACATTCAGGCGCAATCGGAACACGCCCAGGAGCTGCTGGACTTTATTTCGTCCCGCTTTAGCTCACCCACGCTGTGCGGCCTGCTGCTGGGTAAAACAGCCCGTGCACGTGAAAAAGGGGTCGAGCTGAATTTCGATCCGGCCTGTCGGATGGACACCGTGTTCCAGCCCCTGCACGAAGCCGAGCTGATCTCAATCATTGGTAATTTGCTGGATAACGCCATCGAAGCGACGCAACGCTCTGCGCTGCCGCACGCCCCGGTGGAGGTGTTAATTAAACTGAACGAACAGGAACTGATCGTTGAAGTTGCCGATCAGGGCGTGGGCATCACGCCGGAGATCCGTGAGCGGATTTTTGAGCGCGGCATCACCACCAAAACACGCGGCGATCATGGTATTGGCCTGTACCTGATCGAAAGCTATGTCACGCAGGCTGGCGGCTCGATAGAAGTTGCCGATAACATGCCGCGTGGCGCAATTTTCTCATTGTTTATTCCCGCCACGGGAGCCGCCCGGCGTTCCGTACAGGAACTGGAAGATACCGATTATGCAACATGAACTTATCGACGTACTGATTGTTGAAGACGAGAGTGCGCTGGCACAGCTCCACGCCGAGCTTATCAGCAAACACCCGCGACTGCGCCTGGTGGGTATTGCATCATCCCTGGCTGACGCGCAGGTGCAGCTCGAAAGCAAACAGCCGCAGCTGATGCTGCTGGATAACTACCTGCCCGATGGCAAAGGGATCACGCTTATCAGTAACCCGATGCTGACCCGCGCCAACTGCTCGGTGATTTTCATCACGGCCGCAAGCGACATGGACACGTGCAGCCAGGCCATTCGCAACGGCGCGTTTGATTACATTCTGAAACCCGTCTCATGGAAAAGGCTCAGCCAGTCACTTGAACGCTTTGTGCAGTTCGCCGAACAGCAGCGGGTCTGGAAGATTGTCGATCAGCAGAACGTTGATTCGCTGTATCAGTTGCAGGCCAAAAACTATCGCCAGGATAATGGCAGTAAAGGTATTGAAGAGAACACGCTGGCGCTGGTGCAGAGCCTGTTTAACCAAAAATCGGCCCACTTTTTTTCCGTTGACGAGGTGGTGACCGAGACGGGATTGAGTAAAACGACAACCCGGCGCTATCTGGAGCACTGCGTGGAGGCGGGGTTTTTGAGTGTGGAAATGCTGTACGGCAAGATTGGGCATCCGAGGAGGATGTATAAACGGGCAGTATTGTAGGCCCGGTAAGCTTGCGCCACCGGGCAAAACGCCGGGTGACGCTAACGCTTACCCGGCCTACGTTAGCGAGAGGGGTTACTTCAACACATACCCATACAACCGCTTGATCCCGTCGGCGTCTTTTTCGCTGTAAACGCCCTGCAACTCCGGCGAAAAGCCCGGTAACAGGTTAACGCCCTCTTCCAGCGCCAGGAAGTAACGCTGCACTGCCCCACCCCAGATTTCGCCAGGCACCACGCACAGCACACCCGGCGGGTACGGCAGCGCCCCTTCAGCCGCAATGCGCCCTTCGGCATCACGAATACGCACCAGTTCGACGTTACCGCGAATGTACTCCTGGTTAGCATCCTGCGGGTTCATCACTACCGCAGGCAGGCTCTCTTTGCGGAACATCGCCTTTTGCAGATCTTTCACGTTAAAACTGACGTACAGATCGTGCATCTCCTGACACAGCTGACGCAATGTGTAGTCGCGATAGCGCACCGGGTATTTCTGATAAATAGTCGGCAGCACGTCCGCAAGCGGGGTGTCATCTTCAATGTGCTGTTCAAACTGCCCCAGCATCGCCACCAGCTGCGCCATCTTCTCGCTGCTTTCGGCAGGCGTCAGCAGGAACAGGATCGAGTTCAGATCGCACTTCTCCGGCACGATGCCATTTTCACGCAGGTAGTGCGCGAGGATGGTCGCGGGGATGCCAAACTCAGTGTAGTGACCGGTTTCCGCGTCAATACCCGGAGTGGTCAGCAGCAGCTTGCAGGGATCGACAAAATATTGCTCACGGGCATAGCCTTCAAAACCATGCCACTTCGCGCCTGGCTCAAAGCTGAAGAAACGACGCTCGCTGGCGATGGCGGATGTCGGGTGATCCTGCCACGGACGCCCTGCCACCACAGGCGGAATAAAGGGTTTGATCATATGGCAGTTCGCAATGATCGCCTTACGCGCTTCAATACCCAGCTCCACGCACTCCGCCCAGAGCCTGCGACCACTTTCGCCTTCATGAATTTTGGCATTCACATCAAGCGCTGCGAACAGCGGATAAAACGGGCTGGTCGAGGCGTGCAGCATAAACGCGTTGTTAAGCCGCTTGTGCGGGCAGAAACGCGCCTGACCGCGAATGTGGTTGTCTTTTTTATGGATCTGCGAGGTTTGAGAGAACCCGGCCTGCTGCTTGTGCACAGACTGGGTCACGAAAATGCCCGGATCGTTCTCGTTGAGTTCCAGCAACAGCGGAGACGTTTCCGCCATCATCGGGATAAATTGTTCGTAACCTACCCAGGCGGAGTCAAACAGGATGTAGTCACACAGATGGCCGATCTTGTCGATCACCTGACGGGCGTTGTAGATCGTGCCATCGTAGGTGCCAAGCTGAATGATTGCCAGGCGGAACGGGCGTGCCTCATCGGCCTTTTCCGGCGCCGCCTCGCGGATCAGCTCTCGCAGATACCCATCGTCAAAGCAGTGCTCATCGATACCGCCGATAAAGCCGAACGGGTTACGCGCCGCTTCAAGATACACAGGCGTAGCACCGGCCTGGATCAGTGCACCGTGGTGGTTGGACTTATGGTTATTGCGATCGAATAACACCAGGTCGCCACGGGTCAGCAGCGCGTTGGTGACTACCTTGTTGGCGGCAGATGTTCCGTTGAGCACGAAGTAGGTTTTATCCGCATTAAAGACTTTCGCCGCGAACTTTTGCGCGTGCTTGGCAGAACCTTCGTGAATTAACAGATCGCCGAGCTTCACATCGGCATTGCACATATCGGCGCGAAACACATTCTCGCCGAAGAAATCATAGAACTGCCGTCCCGCGGGGTGTTTTTTGAAAAACGCGCCATGCTGATGCCCCGGGCAGGCAAACGTGCTGTTCCCCATCGCCACATACTGACTCAGGGTGTCAAAAAACGGCGGCAGCAGATCCTCTTCATATCGACAGGCGGCCGTTTCCAGTTCCAGAAACTCCTGTGCTTTACCGGCAATAACTGCCGTCACGCCATCAGGAACATCCGTTGGCTCCTGTGAGAACATAAACACCGGTAACTGGAAGCCGGTACGCTTCAGTAACGCAAGGATGCCGCTGCAACTCTCAGCGACCGTAATGACGACTGCCGCCACGTCGGTAAAATCGGTATTGTCCAGCGTCACCTTTTCGCGGTGAGTAGACACGGTGGACACCAGCTCGCGGCTGACGGCAATTTTCATTGATTTCATAAGCGCAAATACCCGTTTCAGGGGAGAAAAGGCCCCGGACAGGGTAAATACCCTGCCCAACGAATGTGTCTGATCGGAATCAGCTCCGACCGCCAGACATCAGTAAAATCAGAACGCGTCTGGTTTTACTGTTGTCCTGCAGTGAGCCAGCGTTACCCTCACCGCACGGTGAGACAAGAGTAGAATAACGTGATACGGACAGGCATTCGCGCAGCGGTAAGCAGTGTCAACATTGGCGGCTCCGTATCAGAAGAGGAGAAAATTCGCGCAATCATGTCACCTTTTATTTTAGGGTGCAAGAAGGAATCATTATGCACTTAATCATCTAAAGCTAAGCCTTTGTTAGCGAGTCCGTGCAATAATAATGCAATATCAATGATTAAATAACAGGAGCTTACTTTGGTTATCGGTCCTTTTATTAATGCGGGTGCCGTATTACTGGGCGGCGTACTTGGTGCCGTATTAAGCCAGCGGTTACCGGAGCGTATTCGCATCTCCATGCCTTCCATTTTTGGTCTTGCATCGTTAGGTATTGGTATTCTGCTGGTCATTAAATGCGCCAACCTGCCGGTGATGGTGCTCGCGACCCTGCTCGGCGCGCTGATTGGCGAATTTTGCTATCTGGAAAAAGGGATCAACAACGCAGTAAGTAAAGCGAAGAACCTGATTACGCGCCCGGGCAAAGCGAAGCACGGCAACCACGAGTCGTTTATTCAAAACTATGTCGCGATAATTATTCTGTTTTGCGCCAGCGGGACGGGGATATTCGGCTCGATGCAGGAAGGGATGACAGGAGACCCCAGTATATTGATTGCTAAAGCATTTCTGGATTTCTTTACCGCCACTATTTTTGCGACCACTCTCGGCATCGCCGTGGCAGCGATTTGCGTGCCGATGCTGCTGATCCAGCTGGCGCTGGCAACCTGTGCGACGCTGATCCTGCCGTTGACCACTCCGGCGATGATGGCAGATTTTACCGCCGTGGGCGGTTTGCTGCTGCTGGCAACCGGGTTGCGGATTTGCGGGATTAAAATGTTCGCGGTAGTGAATATGCTGCCTGCCCTGCTGATAGCAATGCCGCTTTCTGCACTCTGGACGCACTTTTTCGCCTGAGATGGCCGCAAACTGGCGAGAGAGTGTGCAGTCTGTAACGAAAACAACAAATTTCGTTGACGGCAGAAGGTGGATCGGGTTTAATGCGCCCCGTTGCCCGGATAGCTCAGTCGGTAGAGCAGGGGATTGAAAATCCCCGTGTCCTTGGTTCGATTCCGAGTCCGGGCACCACTTCTTCAGAGCCTGTTCGTTAAGAGATGAGATCCTTAACGGGCAAGACAGTAGTCCCCAGACGGCATGATGATGGTATTTGTGTTACCGCATCAGTTGAACACGGGACTTAAATCCAGAGGATGTTATCGCATCCTCTGGATTTCTCACGCCCACAATTTACCCCACGAACGTATTTACCTTCAGATCCTCCTTGTGTCAATCTTTTGTAAATCAAACACCCCATTTTTTTCTATTTTTAATATCATCGACTTAGATTTAACTTAAGATTAGTCTCATGCTGTATCCAGCTCCTCAAGCATATCCCTGACCTTATCCAGATCGCTTTCAACATACTCAAGCGTGACTGCCGGCGTGGAATGGCCCAGCAGGTCCTGCGCCATTTTCAAGTTACGATCCGGTAGCCTCATCAGGTTTGTCGCGATGGTGTGGCGGAACCGGTGTGGACTGACAGCAAAACCACACTCTCGCGACAGTCTCCTGAAAAATGCACGTAGTGGCGGGTGATCCATGTTGCTGGAGACCTGATTCTTCCGGCCATCAAAGCGGGCTACATTGAATAACTGATCCTGCATTTTCGCCCCACGTTCGAGAGAAAGATTGTAGAGTCTTTCGAGCCGTGGACGGAGGCTCTCAGTAATGGGAACCCGGTGTTCCTTATGGTTTTTGGCTCCCTCTGGTCGGAGGTTAATCCACCAGTGTTCAAAATTCACATCTTCCAGGCAAATGTGCAGCAGCTGGTTCTGACGCATACCTGTCCGCCTCAGTGTATCCAGTACCGTGAACCAGAACCAGACTGGCCGTAAGGCGTTCTTCGCCCCCATCAGTCCCAGCCGCTCGTCCTGCTCTCTGGCCTCCATGTACAGATAGATTTTATTCATCTGAACATCGGTCAGCGTTTTTTTACGTTTCACATCGGGTCGGGTAATCACGCCATTGAACGGATTTTCCCGCATGGATACCAGCCCATTATTAATAACATGGTTGAAAATAGCCCTCATGTGGGTCACTTTATTATTCCATGTTATTCTGCTCAGCCCATCTTCCTGGATAATTTTCCGTCGCCACGTTAAAACAAGCTTCTTGTCAACCTGCTCAGGTGAAATACCGTCACCGGTATAGGACATGAATGACCTGACCACCTTCCTGTAACTCCACTCCGTTGCCGGACGTAAAGATTTACTGAAAAAATAGTCATCCAGCACTTCCTCAAATGCATTGTTCATATTCACCTCGTTTATTGTTATTTTAATTTAATGCAACAGCATTAATTTCTTCGTGCAAGCCATACACTGTCCGGTGGACAGGTTCCCTTTCTGTAAATAATGTCAGCACTGAGCATATAACCTGACATTTTGGTATAACGACCGCTTTTGTCCGGCATATCGTATTTATGGTAATGCCACAGGCCTTTACCATTTCGTGAATAATGAGCATCGAGCGTTTCAAAACTTTTTTGCAGTTCCGTTTTATCGACTGACGTATTACTGCTCAGCGATAAATATTTATAAAAACACTCCGGCGATACAATAAATACAAACTGAGCCAGAATATGAGCGAAGCTGTCGCGCTCATTGACACTGACCGTTCCATCAAGGACAGAAGATTTAAGCCAGGTCAGAAACGCTTCCCCTGGATTACTGCTTTCCTGCACGACCGTTGCATCACCTTTCGTTGCCGGCTCTGTTTTAACAGGTACTGTGGTGCCGGAAGCCGGGGAACCGGACATCTGATCAAGCACACTCAAAAGCTCTGTAGTCGATACTGATCCATCCGTGTCGGATTCTTCAGCTTTACCCTCATGGGTCTCAGTATCGCGATTATCAAATGCCGACAGCAATGTAACCTGCTCTGTAACGCCCCCGGCAGCAGCATTATTTGTCCGGGTCTGGTTTGCATCGTAACCCGCTGATGCAGGCTCAATGGAGTCAGGAACCGGTGTTATATTTTTGTTACTGGACGATTGTTTCATATCATCGTCTATTAAATCTGGGAGGCTGTTTTCCCCTGTTTTTTCATGATCATGCAGCCCACTGACCGGTGAAGAAGATACCACTGCTGAAGGTACCGGGACAGGCACGGCTCCTGCAGTAAAAGCAACACTGGCAAGCGCATCACTGATGATACTGTTCAGAATGCCTGACTGTGCTTTCTGACCACTGAGATACAAAAAAAGCGCGCCGGAAATCGCAGGCCAGCGCTGCAGCCAGACTGCGGCAATGTCCGGGATTAACCTGCTGGCAATGTACATACCGTTCATCGCCCCCGCGCTTCCCTGACGTGGACGAACCCGCCAGCCAGCCCCTGGCATTTCCATGCCCGGATACCAGGGTTTACCCCCCGCCAGACTACCTTCTACCTGCGACAGCCAGTCCAGGTGATGAAAAAGTCCCGCCCAGAATACGGCACATAACCAGGCTGGCCCCTGTTCTGACTGTTCTTCAGGTGTAGCTCCCGGAGGTAACATCATGCCACGAACCAGCCTGACTGAACCTGCAGCCACTGACAGGCTGAGGTCAATAAAGCCCCCGGGAGAAGAGTACTGCCCGACCCATGCTGCCGGTATCTCCTGAACACGTCCCGCCAGCTGCTGAAGCGGTTTTAACCAGAATTCATCACAGGCTGCCTGTGACAGCGGGCAATTCTCCCTCAGCATCCTGATGAGTTTCTGTCGTTCCACTGTTTCCAGCAGTGCCTGACCGGGCCGCACGCTCCTGTAGTCTCCCGCCTGTGATGGCTGTACGGAAGACCTGACTCTGACGGTTTGTTCTTCCCTGCCTGACTGGCCCAGACCTGTTAACCACTTTAGCCCCCACATCACCGCCCCTATAACCTAATCCTGAATTGAGGCTACGCTATGGGGGCTATTGTTTTTTGCAAGGCAAAAGCCTGAGTACCTGAGTAAACAAAACGAACTTGCATTAATCCTTCAGGACCAGTTCACAGTTTTCCCGTGAAGTGAATTCATCTGTGTGATTCCTTATGCGCCATCAGAAATCTGACTGGAGCGACAGGAATGCAAAGAGTAGTGGTCTGTGGAATTATCCTCTGCTGGGGCCTGATGAGTTACGGAATAAGCGCACTCATTACGGGGTATCAGGACGGGATGGCATATATCTGGGCGCTTGTCTTATTGTCCCCTTTTTCTTTACGCGCAGTGTACCTGGTACAACGCAGACTCATCAGCCGGCCCTGCATCCTGAGCCACCATAAGCATAAATCCCGGACGTTCGTACACCTGTCCCCCAGTCAGCCAACCGTCAATATTTCATCCAGGCGCGTAGTCTGGTTCTGGAATGGTGTGCTGGACAGCGTGGCAGAAGCCCTCAAAGAAAATGAAAACTCCGTCGTGGTTGCATCCCACCTGCTGACTTCCTGCCGGATTAAACGTATCAGAAGGCATCTTCAGCCTGGCTGTTACCGGAGCCACTTCATACACGTTCCCTTCACACCCGCTGCGCGTGCAGTTATGCAACTCGAAATTCTTCTGGCTCAGTGGCGCTGGCGGGTCCCGTCGAGAACGGTATGGCCCGTTCTCGTCATCCGAAAATCTTTTCATCCGGAAAAATAAAATCCCCTGTTTTGATTTTCAGGTTGTCATCACACTGGCTACATCAATGTAGTCGATCTGAACGATCGATTTTCATCGTTATACATCCAGTGTGACGCGCGATAACGTATCCACAGTGGATACAAAAACAAATAACTTAAGCCAAATTATTGTGTTAGGCGACACCGGGAAACGTTATGAACCGTCTGAACATCACCTCCATTCTGGCCAGCATCACCACTGAACGGGATGAAGAATTGCAGCAGCTGGTCGCCCGGCTTTCCGGCGGAAAGAAAACGTCTGTCAGCCCTGTTGCGATACGTTTTAAACCTGCCGTAAGGGACTTCGTCACCCTGGTATCAGGCCGTCTGGGTATCTCATCAGCTGAGCTGGTTAATATTCTTGTCGAGGGCATCATGCGTGAGACGCTTATCCCCCGGCAGGCTGTAATTACACACATTCATGAACGGTTCTGGCTGCTGATGGATGAACACCGGCTTTCGGTTCTCGATGTGGCCCGACTGCTCTCGGACTGGAACATCGGCCTGAGCGTTCTGGAAAGCCGTGAAAGGACGATGGATTATTTAACTGCACCTTTGCTGAAGCAATTATCGGAGTGGTTTTATGTCAGTCCTCAGTGGCTGGAAGGAAATGATACTCGGCCCATGCATCTGACCGCTTTCAGCGAATGGATGCAAGTTGCCTGGGAAATAAAAAAAAGAGTTCAGGAGTCAACATCTGACGGCACGCCTCCTCCCGGTATATTTCTGGTAAGAGAAAACAAACATTTTTCTTCGGATATGGCAGATGCGGACGGAAATATTTTCATTTTTACTCGCCGCTACAAAACAATTAATGACGTAATGGTCAGTGGCGTTGAATGTGTCGGATATTGCCCGTCCACGGGAGACAATAAGAAACAACTTAATTCATTTTTGAGCATGATCAACATTATTTTCAGGACTCACCTGCTGAACAGCTTCGATATTTTTTATGCTGCCAGTTATTTGATGGATGCACTGAAAGAAGGCGAAACACTTCCAGTCTCTGCACTTCGGAAGATTCAGGAAAATAACAGTAAAGAGTCAAGCCATTTTTTTAAAAACATATGGACCAACAAGGAAAAAAGTCCGTTTCTTTTCCCTTTTAAATATCTGACACAAGAATGGAGTGAATTAACCAGAGAAATAACAGCACTCAGTATTCCGTAAATTACAAATCAGACAAGTTATTTTTATTGGTGCGCCTGCACCAGGGGATTCTTTTGCCTTAAAAACCTTAAATGAGAAAGGAATAAATGATGAAAGCCTCAATTTCAATGATTACACGCAGTATTTCTGTCGCCCTGCTGGTTTCCGCTGTACCTTCAGTCCATGCGGCCACAAGCTGGATGGAAGCACGGGGTGATGCAATGGGAGGTACCGGCATAGCATCAGCACACTACGGTACCGCTGCGCTGTCTAACCCGGCGCTGCTGACACATTTCGGCCCAACCGATGATTTCAGTCTTGTATTGCCGTCTGTGGGCGCTCAGGTCTCTGATCCGGATAAAGCCGTAGACAGCGCTGATGATGTGAAAGACCTGTGGGACCGTTTTGACGCGGCAGTCGACAGTCAGTCCGGCGTCAGTGAAAGCGCGGCCGCGCTGAAAAGTAAACTCAGCGATCTGAAAAACGCACATGCCAGTGGCCAGGTCGGTGCTTCCGTTATTGCCACAGTTCCGAACCAGACCCTGCCGTTCGCCGTCGTGGTGAAATCATGGGGTACCGTCTCCGTCAACGGAAAGGTCAGCGAACATGACCTGGAGTATCTCGATAAAGTGGCAGACGGCACAATTCCATCGTCTGCGGTGGACACTGATGCCCTGACATCCAGAGCTTACGGACGTGCGGCTGTGATCACCGATGTCGGCGTGGCCATGGCACATGAATTCAAAACTGCAGGACAGGCATGGTCATTTGGTATTACACCTAAATACCAGCGCGTTGATCTGTTTAACTACAACGTTTCTGTCAGCAACTTCGACAAAAACGACATTGATTCCAGTGAGTACCGCAATACAAAAACCGGTTTTAACGCCGATGTCGGTCTGGCGACGAACCTGAATGAAAACTGGACTCTAGGTCTGGCCGTTCAGAACGTCATACCGCGCTCAATCGATACCAGAGAAGTTAACGGTGAAAAAGAAACCTTCAAAGTTAAACCTCAGGCCACTGCCGGCACTTCATGGCACAACAGCGTCATCACAACCGCGCTCGATGTCGATCTGACTGAAGCGAGTGGTTTCACCGGTGACCGGAAGCGCCAGTTTACAAGCCTGGGGGCTGAGATCAATGCATGGAACTGGATGCAGGTGCGTGCGGGTTACCGCCAAAACATGGCTTCCGGCGAAGATAATGCCTTCACTGCAGGTCTGGGTTTCTCCCCGTTTGATGTGGTTCACCTGGATATCACGGGTATTGCAGGTACCGATCGCACCTACGGCGCAGTCGCGCAACTTCAGTTTACTTTCTGATTCTGACAGCAGGGGGAATGAGAACGTCCCCCTGCTATTCCCCTGTAAATGATTGAGGATTAGCCCATGTTTAACTTAAATAAATCCATTGTCGTTATTTTTAAAGTATCAACGCTGGCTGTTGCCCTGGTTGTGGCGGGATGCAGCAACCAGGGCGTAAAAACAGATAAAATCACATACCACACTTCCCCGGCTCCGACTTATAAAGATCTTTCCACTTTTCCAAAAAACAATAGCTGGTTAGCCGAAATTAATACACAAAAAGTCCCGGTGGATGTAGACACAGCCGCAAACCGGTTAAAGAAATATTATAAATTCCCCTCAGCTGAAGAAGTCACGATCGCAAAAAACTGGGTATTCCGAATGCAGTTAGCTCAGGCGTGGAGTGGTCTTCTGTGCCAAGAAAATACTATCGGATGGGGTGAACCTGGAACGAAACGGACCACCTGACTATTCGGATGCAAAAAGTGGGGGCTCAGACTGAAATTGTCACCACCTATATGACCTATAACGTTAAAAACGTTTCATCGGGAGAATTAAAAAAACTCTGTGATGAGATCAATGCAGATGACTGCACAGACTGATTCCATCAAACAGTAAATACATTAAAACGCCCGTAATTCGTCAAGTATCACTGAATATAAGACATCCCTACAGCCAGTGGAGCGATGTCTGTTTGAATCGCCACGGGTTTAACAGACACCTCGGAGTCATTTAAGATGGCTTAAAGAGAGGTGCCCATGAGCGGTAAGCGTTATCCCGAAGAGTTTAAAATTGAAGCAGTCAAACAGGTTGTTGATCGTGGTTATTCTGTTTCCAGCGTTGCAACACGTCTCGATATCACCACCCACAGCCTTTACGCCTGGATAAAGAAATACGGTCCGGATTCTTCCAATAATAAAGAACAGTCAGATGCTCAGGCCGAGATTCGCTGTCTCCAGAAAGAGCTGAAGCGGGTTACCGACGAACGGGACATATTAAAAAAAGCCGCGCCGTACTTCGCAAAGCTGTCCGACTGAGGTACGCCTTTATCCGTGATAACACCTGTTGCTGGCCTGTTCGCCTGCTCTGTCGGGTGCTGAATGTTCATCCCAGTGGCTTTTACGCCTGGCTTCAGCAGCCGCATTCACAACGCCATCAGACAGACCTGAGACTGACAGGACAGATTAAACAGTTTTGGCTGGAGTCGGGATGCGTCTATGGTTATCGCAAGATCCATCTGGATCTGCGGGATACCGGGCAACAATGTGGGATTAACCGGGTCTGGCGACTGATGAAACGTGCCGGGATAAAGGCTCAGGTCGGATACCGGAGCCCGCGGGCACGTAAAGGCGAGGCCTGTATCGTGTCGCCCAACAGGCTCCAGCGACAGTTCAATCCGGATGCTCCGGACGAGCGTTGGGTAACGGACATCACCTACATCAAGACCCACGAAGGGTGGCTGTATCTTGCCGTGGTTGTTGATCTGTTCTCACGCAAAATTATCGGCTGGTCAATGCAATCCCGGATGACAAAAGACATTGTCCTGAACGCATTGCTGATGGCTGTATGGCGGCGTAATCCCCAAAAACAGGTGCTGGTTCACTCTGATCAGGGCAGTCAGTTCACAAGCCATGAGTGGCAGTCGTTCCTGAAATCACATGGTCTGGAGGGCAGCATGAGCCGTCGCGGTAACTGCCACGATAATGCGGTTGCAGAAAGCTTTTTCCAGTTGCTGAAGCGTGAACGGATAAAGAAAAAGATCTATGGAACGCGGGAAGAAGCCCGCAGCGATATTTTTGATTACATCGAAATGTTTTATAACAGTAAGCGCCGGCATGGTTCGAGTGATCAGATGCCACCGACGGAATATGAAAATCAATATTGTCAACGGCTCAGAAGTGTCTAGATTATCCGTGGCGATTCATACAGCTGGCTTACTTAATTACTTAGTAATTAAAACTCGCTAATATTACAGACGCAATTACCCTCTTATGATCCATATATAATATTTTATCTCCTTCCACTTATCTTATTCAGTAGTCAGCCTGTCTAAAATTGCTTGTGCTGTATTCACATCAGTAACAAGGGCGTTAATCATCCCCGACCTGATAGCGCCAATAATACCCGCAGCCTTTTCTGGCGTTGCAGCCACACCAATAGTAAGAGGAGTTCTCCGCAATTGCTCTGGTGACGCTGCCAACATCCGTTCTTCTCCTTCCCAATGAAGCGCTTCGCCAGTTTCTGTGACATAGTGTCGAAGCACATCTCCGGCCGCTTGCTTAAGTGCCTGCTCGTCCAATGTTGCAGTGCTGAGCTCACTAGGCTTGGGTGCATGTGTCAGACCAACACCGACAATGGCAACGTCCATTCGATCCCATAGAGAAATAATGTCTTGAACGCTGGAGTCGGTTAAAAAGGCCTCACGAAGTTCGGGAGAGGAAATGTAAGGAGCATGCAGAAAGTACGGTTTACCTTCCATGTGTTCTGCTGCCTGGCGAACAAATTCATTTATTTGGAAATGGGGGGCAGCCTGCTGCATACCACCATTAAGCGCCACAGTGATAATACCAGGAATGCGCGGAAGGCCTGCCTGTGTCACTTCACGTATAGCTCGCCCCCATCCAATCCCTAGTACGGAACCCGCACCAAGGTTAGCCTGCTGCAGGATCGTTGCCAGTGGAACAGCCAGAGAACCCAGAATGTTAGCCGGTGGCGTTTCGACAACCGCGGCTGTTTTTATGCCAAGGCGTTTAATCAAGTCTGTAGACATATCTTCCGGGGACGTCAGATTTATGACTTCGATGCGTATAATTCCCGATGCTCGTGCTTTACTCAACAACCGAGAAACAGTCGCTGTTGACATACCAAGTTTTCTGGCGATATCCACCTGAGATAAATCAGATTCATAGTGTAACTTTGCCACCATATGCATTAACGCTCGGGTGGCGGTTACATCTTGTAAATTAGGCTCTTTCAGTTTGAAATTCCTTTCCGTAAGGTATTACAATGTTTTTTTGTGTAGAGGAATTATTGCGCACTGCCTATGAAAAAGCAACAAAATACATGGCCTAAAAAGGCTGCTAACTCGTTAAATAGCGTGGGTTTGAACCAAGGTTGTACTCGTTATTAAAATGAGATCGTCTTCACAATTTATGTGTGATGGAATTAGTTTAGTACAACCTTTTTTATAGTAAAAGTTTAGATGACGATGATTACCCTTTGATGTTCTTTGAATCGGCACGTCATTATTATCGAGTTAGATCGCTGGGTCGATGGACAAAGGAGATTTTATTAACGTGAGCAGCATAAAAACTACCTCTTCTATGCCTGATACATACGATTCTGGTCATGAGCCTTTCGCTTTAAATTCAAGCAGCCAAAATCATTACAAAAGAGTTGTTCTGGTAAATGGTGTTCCTGCTTCTGGTAAAAGTCGCATTACAGAGCAACTATCGAATTTAACAGGGTGGCTACAACTTTCTCTCGATGGAATAAAGAACCCCTTTCTACAACGAATACCCAATGTTACCAGAGAGTTTAATCGAGTTCTTGGACTGGCAAGTTACCAGACAATGTGGTCCATTGTTGAGGGAGCCCCTGTACAAAGCACATTCATTTTGGATGCATGGTTTGGGTTTCAGCCAAAGGAAGTACTTCAACAATATCTATTCAGTTCTGGCGTCACGCACCTTGTTGAAGTTTGGTGCGAAATTCCCGGAGAACTCGCCGCAGCACGTTATGAATCAAGATTAAGTCAACGATTGCCAGGACACCCGGGAGAAGAATACATACCGGAACTCATTGCCTTGGCTAGCCGTGCCGTTCCTATGCAGATAAGTCCGGTATATAAAGTCGATCAAACTCAACACCATGAAATAGAACCACTATATCAATGGATATTGGATTCATGGGGTTTTCCTGACATGAAAAAATAGCACAAAAGATTATCACGAAACAACTTAGATATAAATTCCGATTAATCAGTTGCGACACACCGCATTATTATGTTATGCATGTTTATTTTTCTCAAAAAAAATCTGCCCTCCATAAGCGATACATTATTCCAACCGGGATATCACAGGGGCAATTAGGCATAATTTATTTAAGCCAGAATCTATTTTTTAATTTAATACGATTATTTGAGGTAAATAGTGAATACACGTAAACAATTAACTAATGCTATTCGAGCCTTGGCAATGGATAGCGTACAGAAAGCCAAATCCAGTCACCTAGGTGCCTAGATGGGGATGGCGGATATCGCCGAGGTCCTGTGGCATGATTTCCTGAAGCACAATCCGGGCAATTCGGCCAGGACAGACCGGGACAGCTTTATTTTCTCCAACGGTCACGGTTCAATGCTGATTTACAGCCTGCTGCACCTGACTGTCTACGATGTTTCACTCAATGATTTGCAGAGCTTTCGCCAGTTACACTCCAAAACGCCGGGTCACTCGGAAGTGGGTTACACCGCTGGCGTGGAAACCACCACTGGCCCGCTGGGTCAGGGCATTGCGAATGCGGTGGGCATGGTGATTGCTGAGAAAACTCTGGCGGTGCAGTTCAACCGTCCGGGCCACAACATTGTTGACCACTTCACGAATGCCTTTATGGGCGACGGTTACATGATGGAAGGCATTTGTCATGAAGTGTGCTCACTGGCCGGGACCCTGAGACTGGGCAAACTGGTTGCCTTCTACGACGACAACTGTATCTCCATCGGTGGCCACATTGAAGGCTGGTTCACCGATGACACCGCAGCACGCTCGAAGCCTACGGCTGGCACGTGGTTCGCGGCGTTGACGGTCAAAATGCAGACTCCATCAAACGTGCGGTAGAACGAGTTTATGAGCTTTATCAGATACAGAGCAATGGAGGCTTGTGAAATCAGTCAGGACTCAAGATCAGAAGCCATAAGCACATGCAATGCAATGCAATGCAATGCAATGCAATGCAATGCAATGATTGTATGAAATAACAGAAATAAATTTCATGCCCATCCCAGATAGTGTACGTGATGAGAGTACATTCTTGGGCGACAACTCATAGCCATTCATTCACATCAGGTCAAACAGATCCCGATGTGAAAAGTGAGATACAGCATCCTTATGCTTCCTAGATGGGAATAATATAACAAATTGATATTATTTATCATTTTATTCATTTCGACATATTTCCCTGCACGGATGATGCTACCTTAAAAAGGTTCTCTTTTTATACATGACCTGTGGAGTGAAAGTGGTCTGCATGTATCGGTCACCACATGTACAGAAATTTAAGACTTGGATCACATCTTGTAGAGGATGATCAATTTATCTATTGCCTGAAAAGAATTTCAGAAATATATTTCACATCAGATGTTCGATAACACAACCCATGGTTCGATGACTAGAAGGCATGAGTAAGAGGCATCATATAATGAAAGCAGGTTATTACGTTGGTGACAGAAAATATCAGGTTCGGGACATTCAGGAACTGATACCCGGTGATAATGATGTAAAAATAAAAGTTGCATGGTGTGGATTATGCGCGACTGATGTGCATAAATTTAATGGTAAAAATGGTGCAAGCCCAGTAATCCCCCCAATTATTTTAGGGCATGAATGTTCTGGTATTGTTGTTCAGGTTGGCAAGGCTGTAACCCGATTCAAACCAGGTGATAGAGTCGCCGCAGACCCCAGTTTTCATTGCGGGCATTGTGAATTCTGTCAGCAGGGACTGGTTAATTTCTGCAAAAACCGTCATGGCGTTGCAAAAGGTTTTGCCGAATATATATGTCCCCCAGAAAAAAATGTTTATCCAATTCCTGACTCATTAGATCTCAGAACGGCTGCGTTTGCAGAACCTTTATCATGTATAGTTCACGGCTTAGATTTAATTAATATCAAAAGTGGCTCAACTGTAGCTATTTATGGCCTCGGAGCAATCGGAAGCTTGCTCGTGCAACTGGTAAGATATTCAGGTGCAGCAAAAATCATAGTAATCGAACGGGAACCAGAAAAACTCCTCCTTGCTAAGCATCTAGGAGCTAATATTGCGGTGGATGATGTTGAAATCCTTAACATCTATAAAGACATTAATATCGACTATGTTATAGAGTGTATTGGTAATACCAAGACAATGGAACAGTCCTGTGAAATCGCAGGGAAGAACGCCAAAATATTATGGTTCGGTCTGGGCGATCCGGAACAAGCGGTAAAAATAAATCAATATAATGCATTTACAAAAGAACTGAGCATTTTCACCTCTTATCTGAACCCTTACTCTACGAAACGGGCAATTGATATTTTATCTTCGGGAATATTAAACACCAAAGACATTATTAGTGCAGAACTAACCCTTGAGAACATCGGTGATGAGCTTGATAATTTGGCATTTTCCAGACAAGGCAAGGTAATGTTGAAGCTATCTGGTGAGCTGTAACAACCTTTGTATCCATAATCCTACACAGTAAATCGTTATATATAATAATTATTGAGGCGAATTATGATAATAGAAGCGGTATTAATAGGCCTGCTTGCCACTGTTGCCCAATGGTGGTTCTTCGGCCCAATAACCAAGTGTTTAGTGTATCCGCTCACTACGGGATTATTAGTCGGTATCATTATGGGTGATCCCATTCTCGGTATGATGGCTGGTGCGAACATCCAGTTGATTTATTTAGGCTGGATCTCTGCTGGCGGTACAATTCCAAGCAATACTATGGTCGCCGGTATTTTAGGTACCTCGATGACTATTTTATCAGGCGCATCTCCTGCGCTGGCTGTTACCTTCGCAATTCCATTCAGTATGCTGGGCTTGCTTAGCCATCAGTTGTATATGACATTCAACTCTTTTGCTATCCATAAAGCGGATACCTACTTAGAAAAAGGTAATCTGGATGGCGTCTGGTTCATGAACTTTATCCCGTCATTCTGCTTGAGTTTGCTACTGAACGGTGTACCAGCTTTCTTGTTGGTGTTCTTTGGTAAAGACTGGGCCATGGGTCTGCTGAACATGGTTCCAGAGCGTTTCATTCACGCACTTGAAGTTGTCGGTGGAATCATGCCTGCACTCGGTATCGCAATGTTGCTTAGCTTCCTTTATAAGCGTGAAATCATTGCCTTCTTCTTTGCAGGATTTTTCCTTACCATCTATCTGAAACTGGATACGATGTCCGTGGCCATCTTTGGTTCCGTCATCGCAACTCTTGTCTACATTGCAAGTACACGTCGCCAGGCTTCTGAGGCTGATGACGCATTCTCAGGCAACACTAACGAAGCAGATACCCCAGATACAACGTCAGGTATCAGACTGAGAAAACGTGATTTGGTGAAAACATGGCTGTATACGACTTCAACGGAGGCTTGTTACAACTATGAACGCCTTCAGGCATTAGGTGCCGCAACACTGATGCTGCCAGTAGTAAAAAGACTCTATCCGACGAATGAAAAACGTGTCGAAGAGCTTAAGAAGTACATGGTTTTTTATAACTCAGAAGTGTTCACTGTCGGACCGGTCATCAATGGTATAGCGGCTTCAATGGAAGAAGCTCGTGCAAATGGCGGTGACGTTTCTGCTGAAGACATCAATGCCGTTCGTACGGGCCTGATGGGACCAGTAGCAGGAATTGGTGATACAGTTATGCAGGGTATTCTGTTCCCAATTCTCGCGGGTATCGGCTGTACGATGGCACTTGACGGCAACCTGTTAGGGCCAGTGTTCTTCACCGTTGTTTTTGAAGTCCTGATTTTTACCTGTGGTTATAACATGTTCATGCTTGGCTATAAGCAAGGTAAAAACTCAATCCTGCGCATTTTGAAAAGTGGAACCATCGACAAAATCACCAACGCTTTCTCGATTGTGGGCTTAATGGTTGTTGGCACGATGGCTGCGAGCCGCGTGAATGTGATTACCCCCGTAGTATTGAGTTCTGGTCAGGACAAAGTGCTGACATTGCAGGGCGTTCTGGATAGCTTGTTACCTGGGTTGATTGCTTTAGTGCTGACACTGGGTATCTGGAAAATGCTGCAGAAAAAATTCAATGCTATCTACATTATTATCGCAATCTTTGTTGTCGGTATCCTGACGTCATATCTTGGCATACTGGGAATTAAATAAGTCTGTAGGCGGAGGCGATTCAGATGATTCATATTGTAGTTGTCAGTCATGGTTATTTTTGCCGTGAAATTAAAAATAGCCTGGACATGATAATCGGAGAAACCTCCGGCATTACAAGTGTTCCACTGATTCCGGGGGAAGCCCCGGAGTCATACCGGGTAAAACTGGAAGAGGAAATTGACAGAGTTTATACAGAAGACGGCATTGTCGTACTCTCAGACATTCTGTCAGGAACCCCATATAATAGCGCATGCTTCTTGGCAAGAAATTATAAGATGGCGATTTTTAGCGGTATGAACTTACCTATGCTAATTACGATTGCCCTCGAAAGAGAAAATAACTCATTGTCCGAACTGGTTGAATTACTGAAAGATGAAGATGTTATTGGCATAAAATCAATTATTAACAACCAAATGGGGAAAACTCATGGAAAATCTAGCGTTAACCAGAATTGATGACCGTCTGATTCATGGGCAAGTAGTCACCGCTTGGATGAAATATACCTCTGCCCGTAAAGTTATTGTCATCGACGATCAGGTAGTTAAAGACGAATTCATGATGTCTGTTCTGGAAATGGCTGCACCTAAAAATATCTCTATTGAGATTCTTTCCGGTGCGCAAGCCGCCGAACGTCTGAAAGAGAAGCTTGCAGTTCCTACAATCATTCTCGTGAAAGGACCCGCTATCCTGAACTATCTGATGGATAATGGTGTGGATATCCCTGAGGTTGATCTGGCAGGGATGGGCGCGAAACCGGGCCGCTCAGTATTGTTGAAAAACATCTCGGTCAATAAAGATGAAAAAGATGAATTCCAAAAGATAATTGACCGTGGTGTGGAGCTTTTTATTCAAGTTATGCCAAATGATAAACGCGTCAGTGTGGCAGATCATTTACATAAAATTAATTAGTAAGGAGAGATAAATGAGCTTAATTCTCGAAAGTACAGTATCAGTAATACTCGGCGGAAGCGGCGGGATTGGTGCTGCCATTGCGAAGGATTTTGCATCTAAAGGCGCAAAAGTTGCCATTTTCGATCTTCATGAAAAAGCAGCGCAAAATCTGGTTGATGAAATTAAAAGTGGGGGTGGAGAAGCCGCTTCTTACAAAGTTGATGTGACGAATAAAAAAAGTATTGAAGATGCTGCCGACCAGGTTGTCGAACAATTCGGGGAAATCAATTCGTGGATCAACTCTGCGGGTGTATCAAAAATGGCTCCGTTCCTGGAAAGCTCCGAAGAATTATGGGATATCACCCTAAATGTAAACCTGAAAGGGACATTCTTTGGTTGCCAGGTAGCCATTACGCACATGCTAAAAAAAGGCAAAGGGACAATTATCAATATCTCGTCTCTGTCTGGAAAAAAAGCCAGTTCCTGGCAAACGGTATATTGCGCAAGCAAATTCGGTGTACAGGGCCTGACACAATCTATTGCTAAAGAATATGCTAATAGTGGTATCCGCGTTAACTCCATTTGCCCTGGGATCGTTGAGACTACGATGTGGGACAGCCTTAAACTGGATTACGCGAAGAAACGTGATCTGAAACCAGAAGAAGTCATGCCTTACTTTACCAAAAACATCCCAATGCAGCGCCTTGTTGCGCTCAAAGATGTAACGGATACTGCTCTGTTCCTGACTACAGACCAGTCCAGCTATCTGACTGGGCAGTCAATAAACTTAGTCGGTGGGGAATGGATGGATTAAGGATGTGTTTTATTAATCGCATCTGACCTGATATTCCCTGGTTACCTGGTCAAAGCCAGGTAACCAAACCGTAGCAGATTCAATACGTAATTTTGACGAAATATTTGAAGAAGTGTACGGGAGACGAAAATGTACTATGACTTGATTCGAAGCGAACTGAATGAATCAGCATTGACGCTTGAGAAATTTCTGCAGCAAGACGCCAACATTCATAATATTCAGAAAGCAGGGATGATGCTGGCTGATAGTTTTAAGAACGGTGGAAAAGTTCTGTCTTGTGGCAATGGTGGCTCACATTGCGATGCCATGCATTTTGCTGAGGAGTTATCAGGTCGTTACCGCGAGGACCGCCCAGGATACCCTGGTATTGCGATTTCAGATCCCAGTCATATCTCCTGTGTCAGCAATGATTTTGGATACGATTATGTATTCTCGAGGTATGTCGAAGCAGTAGGTCACCAGGGCGATGTTTTACTGGGTTTCTCAACATCCGGGAATTCTGTCAACGTGATAAATGCCATCAATACAGCAAAAAGCAAAGGCATGAAAGTAATTGCTTTAACCGGCAAAAACGGCGGTCGAATAGCTGGTAGTGCAGATATTGAGATAAGAGTCCCTCACTTTGGTTATGCTGATCGCATTCAAGAAATTCATATTAAAGTAGTGCATATACTTATTTTATTAATAGAACTTGAGATGACAAAAAAAATAAACACCTGAGTGATTAGCCTCAGTAATATTCAATATTCATCAGGGAAGCCTTTATCTAATTCCAATGGTGAATATAAGTTATTATTTAGCACGTCAAAATTACAAGCATTGAAAATTAACGCGCTTTATTATAGTGATGGGTATCTTAAACACGTAACAATAAGTTACGTCTTTAAGATTACCTGTTCTAATTTTATTAAGTTTGGAATAATTGCAAAAGTAATTTAAGTCTGTAACTGAGATGTACTCATCATCATCTTAAAATTATTTGTTGGTATATCATGAAAAAAGTCATTATTGTAAATGGAATACCTGCTTCAGGGAAAAGTTATATTTCCAGATTGGTATCGGAACATTACGGCCTTCCGATCCTGAGCATTGATGAAATAAAAGAACCTTTCATGGTGCAGTTTTCGGACATCATCGATAGACCGTTTAACAGAAGACTGGGGCATTCTGCTTATGAGTCGATGTTTAAAATTGTTGGTGCTGCTCCAGAAAATATCACATTTGTCATGGATGCCTGGTTTGGTTTTCGAGAGAAAGAGGTGCTGGCCAATTATCTGTCCCTTGCCGGAATAGAGAAAGTTTTAGAAATATGGAGCCAAATTTCACCAGACCTTGTTGCTCAGAGATATCAGTCCCGATGTGGGGAAAGAATTAAGGGGCATCCAGGTGAAGAATATATTCCGGAGTTAATTGCTCTGGCAAGAAAAGCTGTACCAATGCGTCTGGGAGACACATTGGTTGTTGATCAAGATGCCGGAATAGAACCGGAAAAAATATTTAGCTGGGTGAACAACCACCTTAATTAATGAATTTATTTAATTATCAGTACATGCAAAATGAGGAGTAATTATGAATAAAATGACAACATCTGAACGCCGCGGATATCAGATGATTTGCGACAACACCGGCTCAATGATGGTTGTTGCTTGTGACCAGCGAGGCGGTATGCGTACTCTCCTGGCATCTGACCCTGCCGAGCAGGCGAAAATCGGTAACGATGTGCTGGGTCTGACCAAATACGACATCACCAGTTATCTCGCTTCCGAGGCGGGCTGTGTGCTTGTAGACCCTCTTTGCGCTGTACCGGGCATTGTTGATGAAGGCGTTCTGCCACGCGACACTGCGCTTCTTATTGGTCTCGATGCATCTGGCTGGAAAGAATCACCGGAAGGCTACCGTATCTCCACTCTGGTTGACGGAATTGATGCGCGAAAAGTACGCGAATTAGGTGCGACTGGTGGCAAAATCATGGTTTATCTGCGTACAGATACACCTCAAGCCAACAGCGAAAACATCCAGACGTTGCGAGATGTCATTGCTGACTTCGCCCAGGAAGATCTGTTTTTGGTTGTCGAATTCCTGACTTACAAACTGAATGATGAATCTCAGGAAGACTTCGAGAAAAAAATCCCTTCACTGATCCAGGAAGGCTGCAAAGTTTGTATTGACTGTGGTTCCAAAGTACTGAAAATTCCGTTCCCGGGTTCAGAAGAAGCATGCCGCAAAGTTACTGATATTTGCGGAGATATCCCTTGGGCCGTTCTGTCTGCTGGTGTTGATCACTCGACATTCCTGGGCCAGGTCGATATCTCCCTGCGCAACGGCGCATCCGGTGTAATCGCTGGCCGTTCACTGTGGAAAGATTGTATTTCCCTGGACCGTAATGTTTCTAAAGAGAAACTATCTACCGTTGCAGTTTCTCGCCTCAATGACATCCAAAAGCTATTGTTGAAGTACAGCAAAAAAGCTGACTAATCACGTTTCTTTATCAGGTTGGTTGATTAACGTCAGCCAACCTTTTTTATTGGAGTTAAGCTATGACCATGATAAATCCAGAACTGGTGATTTTTGACTGCGATGGTGTTCTGGTGGACTCAGAGATCATTGGAATAAACCTGACACTTGATGTTCTACGCACCTATGGCTGCACTATTTCAAAAGAAGAATTTTCGGCATACTACAGCGGAATGGTCTGGAATAGTCTTATCAAAAAAATCAATGGTGACTTCAATGTCTCAGTCCCCTCTGGGGCTAATTATGACTTTTATGATCGTTTAACTCAGTCGTTTAAGGAAAAATTGTGCCGCATTGATGGTACGATGGAAATCGTTAGTAATATAACAAAAGCAACCTGTATTTGTTCTAACTCAGGTATTGAACAAATCAAATTCATGCTTGAACTCACCGGACTTAGGGAGTTCTTTACCGATACCGTGTTTTCAGCAACGGTACTAGGTGAATCGCGTTGTAAACCTAAGCCAGATGTATTCCTCTTAGCTGCTGATCATTTTCAAGTCCTTCCTGCGAACACAGTGGTTATCGAAGATTCAGTAACCGGTGTGACTGCTGCAAAAGCCGCTGGTATGTATACGGTCGGATTCATTGGTGGTTCTCATACCTATCCCCAACACGCAGAAAGGCTCCGTGCGGCCGGAGCTGATGTGATTATTAAATCAATGTATGAACTACCTCACTTGATTAGTCTTTGAGTAAATCTATTAAATTTTCTGATAACTGTCAGTTAATTACACTTTCTTCTTGGTAGAAAATCATACTTCAGTACAGAGGATACTATGACGAGGTCGGAGAAGAGTTTTTCAATTGCCGGGGTGTGGAGGGCACGAATATATGCTCTGTTGGTTGCCAGATTAAATCTTTTGGACCGATAAGATGAAATGAAAATGACGAAACATGTTACATTTAACGTATTCATAACCTCCTCAGTATGCTATAGCAGATCAAGCAATAGGGAAGTGAATATAATGATACGGATGCACAGGGTCAGTCGCACCGAGCTATCCGCTGTTTAACGTTTCATTGTGAGCGGAGGGCCAACAAGTCGTAATACCAGGTCCGGTGACTTTACATCAGAGACTGGAGTACACTCTTTATTCCTCCGCATTTCACCATCCGTATTCGTTCTGAAAATGAAATCAGCAATTGATGGATTTTATTGATTCTTTTCATTTTTATTCACTTCAAAAATTTTTTTGTAGGGTGTATGACTGGAATAAATAACAGTACTACATTCAGGCATGGCTATAAAAATGGAGTGACGGAAAAAATATCTGGTATGGCAGGCTCCATCCTGCCGATGAGAATCAGACTGGTTCAGATATATTATCTGTTATCCGCAATATACCCCAGAGAGGTCAGGTAAATTTTATCAATGCAGGCCTCCAGTTCTGACATGTTTTTGTTAAATTTCATAAACTCATCAACAAGCCAGAGTATCTCGGCATGGGTAATTCTGGGAAATAACTTCCGTTTCTGCGCCGTATATAGCCAGTTAATGGTGAAGCTTTTTCTCTGATTATCAGATTCAAAGGGGACTAATTTTTTTCGTAACCGCAGGGCAACTAACAGACAGTAATAAAAGTGGTTAATGTCCAGTAAATCTTTTTGCAGGTTCATCACTTGGATTCATGAATTGCCCCCTAAGGGGCAATAATTTAGTTAAAGAAGCGATACAGCCGCATTAAAAACACGGTCTGCAGTGATACCAAAGACTTCAAACAGCTGTTCAGCAGGTGCCGACTCCCCAAATGTCGTCATTCCGACAACAATACCGTTCAGACCAACATATTTGTACCAGTAGTCAGCAATGCCAGCTTCCACCGCAACGCGGGCAGTAACCGCCTTCGGCAGCACGGACTCACGGTAAGCAGCATCCTGCTTATCAAACGTATCAGTTGATGGCAGAGATACCACTCGTGCCCGTACCCCCTCCGAGGTCAGTTTCTCCCATGCTGTAACGGCCAGCTCGACTTCAGAACCTGTGGCTATGATAATGACTTCCGGATCCCGGTTGCTGTCTTTCAGGATATAACCGCCACGGGCAATATTTGCCAACTGCTCCAGGGTGCGATCCTGCTGTGCCAGATTCTGACGGGAGAGGATCAGCGCGGTAGGACCATCATGGCGCTCAACCCCATATTTCCATGCCACCGCCGACTCAACCTGGTCGCACGGCCGCCAGGTACTCATGTTCGGGGTCAGGCGCAGCGATGCCACCTGTTCAACCGGCTGATGCGTCGGACCATCTTCCCCTAGGCCTATGGAGTCGTGAGTGTAAACCATCACCTGACGTTGCTTCATCAGCGCCGCCATACGCACCGCGTTACGGGCATATTCCACAAACATCAGGAAGGTGGAGGTGTACGGCAGGAAACCTCCGTGCAGGGAGATACCGTTCGCAATCGCGGTCATCCCGAATTCACGTACACCGTAGTGAATATAGTTACCAGCGGTGTCTTCGTTGATTGGCTTAGAGCCGGACCACAGAGTCAGGTTACTAGGCGCCAGGTCAGCTGAGCCGCCCAGGAACTCAGGCAGCAGAGGACCGAAGGCTTCAATGGCGTTCTGCGATGCTTTACGGCTGGCAATTTTCGCCGGATTCGCCTGTAGCTTCGCGATGAATTCATTAGCCTTGGCATCGAAGTCAGACGGCATGTCACCTTTCATACGACGGATGAATTCAGCTGCTTCCTGCGGGAAGGTTTTCGCGTACGCCGCGAACTTCTCGTTCCAGGCCGCTTCTTTAACCTGACCGGCTTCCTTTGCATCCCAGTTCGCGTAGATATCAGCCGGGATTTCAAAGGCCGGATGATCCCATCCAAGATGTTCGCGCGCAGCAGTAATTTCACAGTCCCCGAGAGGAGCACCATGGACATCATGGGTTCCAGCTTTATTAGGGGAACCGAAGCCAATAACGGTTTTACAGATGATAAGTGTAGGCATGGTCGTGATCGATTTTGCTACATTAATGGCCGCACGAATGGAATCTGCGTCATGACCGTCAACGCCGCGGACCACATGCCAGCCATAGGCTTCAAAACGCTTCGCAGTGTCGTCTGTGAACCAGCCTTCAACGTGACCATCGATGGAGATGCCGTTGTCATCATAGAACGCGATCAGTTTACCCAGTTTCAGGGTACCGGCCAGGGAACATGCCTCGTGGGAAATGCCTTCCATCATGCAACCGTCACCCATAAAGGCGTAAGTGAAATGGTCAACAATGTCGTGGCCCAGCCGGTTGAACTGTGCAGCCAGCGTTTTTTCCGCTATGGCCATACCTACCGCGTTAGCGATCCCCTGTCCCAGAGGACCGGTTGTGGTTTCAACGCCTGCGGTGTAGCCCACTTCCGGGTGCCCCGGGGTTTTCGAGTGCAACTGACGGAATCTTTTCAGCTCCCCGATAGGTAGGTCATAACCGGTGAGGTGCAGCAGGCTGTAAATCAGCATGGAACCGTGGCCGTTAGACAGTACAAAACGGTCGCGATCGGCCCAGGACGGGTTCTGTGGATTATGATTCAGGAAATCACGCCACAGGACTTCGGCTATGTCAGCCATGCCCATCGGGGCACCCGGGTGACCGGATTTGGCTTTCTGTACGGCATCCATGCTCAGAAATCTGATTGCATTTGCCAGCGTTTTTCTATCTTTCATAACCAACCTCTGTCATTTAAGTGATCATAACTATTCATAATTACCGCTCAAAATAACTGTTGCGCGCACGCCAGCCAGTCGCTTTTAAATGGACGTTTAAGCGAAGTCACGGCTTCCGTAATATCGTGGTGAACCAGTTGCTCATTGCAGATACCAATGCAACGTCCACCGTAGCCCTGTAATAACAGTTCAACAGCATATGACCCCATCCGTGATGCGAGAATTCGATCATAGGGTACCGGTGCCCCGCCTCTCTGGACGTGACCCAGAATGGTGGCTTTGGTTTCCCGGCCGGTTTTTTCCTGAATGTATGTCGCCAGAGCATTCACATCACACATATGTTCCGTAATGACAACCAGCGCATGTTTCTTACCTTTCGAGATCCCAAGATGGATTTGTTTAATCAAGTCATCCGGGTTGAATTCTATTTCCGGGACGGCAACAAATTCACATCCACCGGCAATAGCAGAGGAAAGAGTCAGGTCACCACAATGCCTTCCCATGATTTCAATGATATAAATCCGTTGATGGGAACTGGAGGTATCGCGAATACGATCTATCGCTTCAACTGCGGTGCTCAGCGCAGTCATATAACCGATCGTATAATCGGTACCCGCGACGTCGTTATCGATGGTGCCGGGTAAACCAATACACGGGAAGCCCATTTGGGTCAGGCAATGAGCTCCCATATAGGAACCGTCCCCCCCAATAACCACCAGGGCATTTATGCCACGTTCTTTCAGATTATTTATCGCGACCTGTCGGATGCGTTCTTCACGAAATTCCGGAAAACGGGCTGAACCAAGAAATGTCCCGCCACGATTGATAACATCGGAAACACTATAACGATCCAGTTGGATCATTCTGTTCTCATGCAGTCCCAGATAACCGTCATAAATACCGAACACCTCCAGCCCCTCAGATAAGGCTGAGCGGGTGACGCTGCGTATGGCCGCATTCATTCCGGGGGCATCACCACCGCTTGTGAGAATACCAATCTTTTTAATCACGGTTGCTCCTGAATCATTATTTGTTTACCTAACTGATGGCAGCGCCTTCAGAAAAAATCGTTTCATACCCGCCACAGCGCAGAGACCGGTTTTCCTGACAATCAGGACTGCTCAGTGAATGGTGAAAAAACCTACCCGAAGACGCTGGCATCAGACTGGTAAGGCCGGTAACTGATACCGGCCTGATAAGGGTGTTACTGACGGCGCAGACCATACGCATCTGCCGCCCGCAACGCCGCAAGAATGCGTTCCGGAGTCACCGCGTAGGGCTCATTATGCATTGTCTCCCCTTCCTGGCAGGAAGCCGTAGCCACGGCCAATAGTTGATCGTCTGTCACATTACTCAGACCAATCTGTGCCAGTGTCGTTGGCAACCCGACGGATTCACAGAAGGTGTATACAGTGTCAATGAGCTCTGGTTCCCTGTCAGTCAGCATCAGCATTGCGAGTGTGCCGAAAGCTACTTTCTCGCCGTGCCAGTAACTGTGTGTCTCAGGTAATACGGTCAACCCGTTATGAATGGCGTGAGCCGCAGCCAGGCCCCCGCTTTCGAATCCGAGACCCGACAAAAGCGTATTCGCTTCAACGACATGTTCCAGAGCCGGGGTGACCATCTTCTGCTCACAGGCAGCTTTAGCGAGCACCCCGTATTTCAGCAACACGTCAAAGCACATACGCGCAAGGCCAAATGCGGTCATCGGCCCTGGGCGAGTGGTCATATTACCTGCCCCCTTAATACGGCAGTCTTCTGCTTCAAACCAAGTTGCCAGGGCATCACCCATCCCGGAAACCAGGAAGCGTGCAGGGGCGTTTGCGATAATCTGGGTATCAACCAGAACCAAGGTAGGGTTCTGTGGGATCATCAGATAACGTTTAAATTTGCCTTCCCGGGTATAAATCACCACCAGTGAGCTACACGGAGCATCGGTTGAGGCAAGTGTCGGAACGATAACAATAGGCAGGCCCAGCGCTGCACCTGTCGCTTTGGCTGTATCGAGGGTTTTCCCTCCCCCGATACCGACAATAACGTCAGCTTCAAAGGTTTTGGTTAAGGCCGAAATGCGTTCAATCTCTTCATCACAGCATTCACTACAAAAAACTTCAGACTGGGTGGCAATTTTATTGGTCAGCAAAGCATCGATACGCGATCCAATGAGTTTATTTACTGTGGGATCCTGAACGATAAATGCACGTTGCCCAAGGCGTAAAAGCTCTTCTGCAAGACATTCATCAAGCGCATTAGCACCCTGTACATAACGTCCCGGGAAAATTGCTGTAGTTACCATAATAATTTCCTTAAGTAATTACTTGTTGGATTGTTTAAAAAATTTTGCGATGACGTCCAGCTCCGCATTATTAACAACGACTGAGTATTTTTCACATAACGGCGTGATATGATTCATCAGTATGTTGTTGACAGGAGAGTCAGGCTTTTCCATATGCTTATGGGAATTATTATTTTTGGTTGATGAAAGACGATCAATAAGGCAAGCCATATGCATGCAAATACCGATAATCATATTGCTTGTAACATCAATATTAAGGTTTTCGGCACATTGCTGAATGAAACGACGAATATCCGGGAGGATATCTGCCGGTGAGATAGCATTCAACATGCTCTGCAGGGGTTCTATCATCAGTTGCGCCGTAGTCTCAATATCAATTAACTGCTGCAATTGATTGATACCGGTATCAGTTGATACGATGTTGACATTAAATACGGGTACCGCCAACGAAATGTCTAAAGGAGAAATTGCAGCAATAATAATATGAGTTGAGGAAATTTGTTCATACTCATGCATAAATTGATGTGTCTCAGTAAATTCAACCGGAATCACATCGAGATAGTTTTTCCTGTATGAAAAAGACTCCTCAATAATATTCTGAAGTACTTTCGCGGATCCTTCACCGGAAGTACAGATAGTGAGAATGGCAAGTTTTCGTTCTGCATCCCCTGCTGGCGGCACTGCTTCAGTTGACAGTTCAAGGATACTGAATACATTCAGTACCTCATTATACAGGTCATCCGCTTTCAGGCCGGAAATAGATTTTTGAACGGCCTCAATAACATGCAGGGTGCTGACAAGCTGAAGTGTTCTCGTTCTGATACCGGTATGCTCTTCAATCACTTTACCGATATGAGTCAGAGATCCCATATCCACGAGAAGTAGAACATCTGAGATATGCTCTTCACTGTTGATAAAGTCAATAATATTGTCCGTTATCAATTGAGGTTTAACATCCAGCGGCAGATTAAACCCGTGAGCAATGTTGACTCCCATCAGATGGTTTGCCGTCTCTGCAATGGAAGAGGCTGCGGCTTCGCCATGCATGACAACAATAACTTTAGTATGTGTATTTTTCCGGTTGCTGACCTCATCATAGAGTAAGATCATGGCCAGGAATCCCGCCTCATCAATTGGCAGGGTAACTTCAAGCTGACGTTCAATTAAACGCAATGAATCCAGCGCCAGGTTAAACAAACGAGGAAGTTCGACGCGAATTTTATTAAGGTTTGGGTGATAGATTTTTTTATTAGCTTTCACCCTATCAAGAGTACTTTCAATATGTTTAGCTAGTGCATACTTAAATTCCGGGCGGAAGTTTTTATGCAACTCAGTTTCACATAGCGTGATGATATCATCTGCAAGCGTGAGGATATTTCCGCTGATTAAATTTTCAATTTTATAGTTCGAGTGCTTATTGGCATGATTATAATTCTCCCTGAAGAATGTGGTGATAGCATTCTCGACATCAACCAACTCAGGCATACTTTCTGGCGAGGAACTGTCAAACAATTCGTGTAAGGCATCATAAACCGTATTGTCATTTAACTCCCCAGTATAATCAAAGGCCTGATCAGGGTAATAAATGGATGCCGACGTTTTGGCAGGCATATAACCATTCCATATCTTCCGGTGTTCAACATTGTCAAACAGAGCAGATTTAACATGATCAGGAAGAATACGACTGACAACTGAAATAGTTGTTTTTTTGCCTGATATATATTCAGCATATGCATTTGCACAGGAGAATTTTATATCAGTACGAAGCTGGCCAATATTATTCTCGCACTCATAACTCATAAATGCATTCAGGCTGTTTGCCGACACATGAATGGGTGCATTCAGGTGTTGTGCTTCAGCATTGATAAAGAAATTAACAAGATTATTCCTTTCCTGGAAAGTTCGCTCTTTCAGAGAAGGTAATCGTATAATCATCGGGAAGCGGCGGGTAAATGTTCGCAGAAGATGAGACTCTGGTTTTTCTGTTGTCGCGGCGAAAATACGTACATCAGCCTGTCGTAACGTATCCGTTTCTCCCATCCGACGGAAAGTTCCTTTATCGATAAAGGTAAAGAACATTTCCTGTCCTTCGGGAGGGAGACGATGCACTTCATCAAGAAACAGGATCCCGCCATGGGCTTTTTCAATTAGTCCCACCCGGTTCTCATCCAGACCGGTATAAGCTCCTTTTTTACTGCCAAAGAGCTGAGAAACCAATAACTGAGGGTTATTGGCATAGTCAGCGCAGTTAAAAACGATTAGATTAGAGTCATGTTTAACTAGCTGATTATCTTTTGCAAAATCGTACAGTAACTCAGCAAACATGGATTTACCGACACCAGTTTCCCCCAGAATAAGAATGTTCATGCCATTCGGTGGGTAGAGTACAGCAGCCTTAGCCTGCTCGATTGCGGCATACAGGCTTGGATTATCCTGACTGAATTTGCCCAGTATGGACAGTTCTTGGGTTTCTTTAATTTCAGGATTCGGAGTCTTAAGTGCAGATATCGGTATATCTACACTTTGTTGCGTTTCAACAGGAAAGAAGCGAACAGGTTTTCCGTGAACCTTTTTCACTTTTCCGGCCAGTGTCAGTTTATTCAGCTCATGACTGACATTTGCTCTAGAATAACCAAGTAAATCAGCAAGTTCCTGAGCAGTCACCCCGCCAGGTGCCTGCAACGACTGAAGTTTCTTGAAAATACGGTCAATTCTCATCACAAATGTTCCATCCAACGTATATATAACTCACTAAAATATGTATTAATTTTAATAGTTTTAAAGTCAGGGTTGTAACGCTTTTAACATGTATATGTCATTAACATTTGGCATGAGAATCAGGAGGAGAGGCTACCCCCTCCTCCTTATAGGTTTACTCAAGATTCGCGTGTCGGGAGAACATTTCCTCATCCGTCATGTTTTTGCGTACCTTGATAGTCAGGATTACGCTTTCACAGGCGAGAAGCAGTAATTGCTCAAACAGAGAACCAAGGGGTTGGATCGTTTTCACCGTTCCGGTACCCAGGTTACTTTTTTGCGTGGAGCCCGGCAGCACAATGGTAGTGGAGGACAACTTACCGATTGTGGAGTCAGGGTAAATAGTGATCAGGGCAATATTTGCCTCTTTATCGGCGGCTTTCTTCGCCATGGTCACCAGACTGCCCGTTTCACCCGAGCCGGAACCAATAATTAACAGGTCCCCTTTCTGGATAGACGGCGTAGTAGGCTCACCCACAAAAAATGCAGTGTAGCCGAGGTGCATCAGACGGTTTACAAACGCCCGAACCATAAAGCCTGAGCGTCCCGCACCGGCAACAAAAATACGATTTGACTTTTCAATCAGGTCTGCAAGGTTGTCGACGTCTTCCTGCTTAACCAGTTTTACAGACTGCTGCAGTTCTTCAACAATCGATACAAGCACGGTGTCAGCCATATTATTTAGCTCCCATCATAATCTGTTTGATTGCTGCCGCTTCAGCACGCGGATCTTTCTGATGCGTAATGCCGGTACCGACAATCAGAATGGCAGGTTTAAGGTCGACATATTTTTGTGCCGTACGTGAACTGATCCCGCCAGCAACAGACATCTGTGCCGTCTTCACGTGCTGAGCCATCACGCGAAGATCGTCGATTGGCTCACGTCCTGCGGCCTGCTGGTCAGCCCCGGTGTGAACGGCCAGAATGTGGGCGCCAGTGGCTTCCATCTGGGCAATTCTGCCTGGCATGTCCTCGACGCAGATCATATCGACGACGATTTTGCGATTATATTTTTCGGCAACCTCAACACAGCCTTTGACGGTTAATACGTCAGTCACCCCCAGCACAGTGGCATATTCAGCACCGGCCTCAAACGCCAGTTCGGCTTCATAATACCCGGCGTCCATGATTTTCAGGTCGGCAAGGACTTCTTTTTCAGGGAAGAAACGCTTAATTTCACGAACGGCACGCATACCCTCATCGATCACAAACGGTGTGCCAACTTCAATGATGTCGATTGAGTCATGAACTTGCTCAATCATACGAAGTGCTTTAACTAAATCAAGATCATCTAATGCAAGTTGTAATTTCATAATCTTCTATCCTTTTATTTCAATGATTAAATTTCTTAAATTCAGCCAGGACTTTAGTGAAAACTGAAGAACCAGGCTCAAGTCCGGTGAAATGAGTAATTGATTTTTCGATACCATTTGCAGAAATATAATTCTGCAACTCTACCGCCTGGACATCTTCAGGATTTTTGAACAGGAATACTGCGGCAATAGATTTAGGTAAATACTTCACTTCACCAACGAGTGACTCATAAGCTTCACACGGTGCAACCAGACGATCCGTTTTATCCAGTTTACGGATAGGAGATCGGCAGACACGTTTAATATCATCCTGTACCACATCCATCGTGAAGCGTTTAATATTTTTCTTGATGAAATGATCCAGCTCATCAAATTCAAAGCCGAATTTTTTAATTAACGCATCGGCTGCTTCATACATCATACCTTTGACATCTTCAAAGATATCTTTATCTGCAAAAGCCTGCTGAACATACTGATATCCTTTGATGAATCCTAAATATCCGGCGGCTGCGTGCCCGCAGTTACAGATATAAAGTTTTCTTTCAAGGTACATGGTCAGGTTGTCAGTGTAATCCGCACCTTTAATCGGTTCAGATTTAGTATCGACCAGACGATTCTGCTCAATGACCAGCTCAAACATCGTATCAATATCAAGATATTCCACACCCTCTCTGACATTCGTTAGCGCCAGACGGTCAACCGAAACGTTGGCGAAGCAGGCGATGGCATCCAGCTCTGCTTCTGTGATGATATCGGTGTGCTTCAGAACTTCTTTCCGTAAGCGATCAGAAGCGTAGAGGGCATTCTCACAGGCCAATACGTTGACCTTCGGCATACCTTTCAGTTTTCTCTCTTTCAGTCCTTTAGCAAGAATGGCTGAAATTTTCGGGAGATTATCTGCCCAGACAGAAGTGGTAATCAGATCCGCGGCCACGACGGAGGCTACCACGTCTTCAGGGCTCGTTACCGGAGAGACAGCATTAACATTAGTGATCGTTTTTTTCTCATAACCTTTATCAAGAAAATAAATATCGTAGGAATTGGTAGCATTCAGGCTGTCAACGATTTTCTGACCAACTTCCACAAATGTGATATGGTAGCCGCTGTTGTGTAGCAGGTCGCCAATAAACCCACGACCGATATTTCCCGCTCCGAAATGAACTGCTTTCATTCTTCATACTCCTCGAAAATTTTCACAATTTCTTCTGCAGATCCTGCATTCAGTAATTTTTCGACATTGTCTTCATCGGAACACACCATAGCGATTTTCCCAAGGATATCCATGTGGGTTCCATCTTTACCTGCAATACCAATAATGATTCTGGCCTCATCATCTTCACTCCATTTTATTCCCTGAGGGAGGCGAATCAGCGATATACCAGATTTAAAGATCAACCCATCAGAACCTGCGATACCATGAGGGACAGCAACGCCGTTGCCAACATAGGTAGAAATTACCCCTTCACGTTTGAGCATCGCATCAATATATCCGACATCGACATAACCATTATCAGAGAGTAATTTACCAACGGCAATTATTGCATCTTTTACAGAATGGACTTCTGTAGTCAGATTGATGTTTCCGGCGTTGAAAATTGTCATATTTTCCTCTTGAATTATCCGTTTTTCTGCACGTGCTCTAAAACACGATCATATTGTTTAGCTTCAATAAAATTCTTAATGGAAATAAACTGAGTTTGCGGATTTTTGTTATTCTGGCGCGCCCGGTTTAGTAAGTCAGCGTGTGTCACAACTAGATCCGTGTCTTCAGGAATACTGCTGACTGATGCATTCGCCACAGTTACGTCCAGCATAGCTTTTTTAGCCCTCGTTCTCAGAACAGAGGCGCCCATTGCACTGGAGCCCATACCTGCATCACAGGCCACAATAATCTTGTTGATTTTTCGATCTGTCAGATGTTCACCGCCGGCGATGGCCTCATTTTCAATACCTGCGACTGCAGCAGCCGGTGCCGTAGAAATGTGTGCTGCGGGGGTGTCCTCCTGATATTCTTCCCCGTCTTCAACGGGAGATTTATCAAGTTTCAACAGGATCCCGGCAACAATGGCAGAAACAATCAGGCCTGCGAAATATCCGGCCAGGTTAACCGTGAAGTAACCTTTTGGTGTCATCATCGCAAAGGCAATAACGCTACCCGGAGACGGGACCGCTACAGTACCGCCATCGAAGGTCTGGAAAATAAACAGGGAGGTCATGCTACCCAGAATCGGTGCAAGAACCAGCTTCGGTTTCATCAGGACATACGGGAAATACACTTCAGCGATCCCACCGAACATGACGATGATCGTCGCAGCTGGCGCAGTTTTACGTGCCAGTCCTTTTCCAAACAGACAGTAGGCCACCATGACACCCACTAACGGACCACTATTTCCTTCCACAAGGAAAAGGATTGAACGGCCATGCTCTACGACCTGTTGAATACCGAGTGGAGCCATGATGCCGTGGTTAATGGCGTTGTTGAGGAAGAGAACCTGGGCTGGCGCAACGAAGATACTCGCCAGTGGGATTAGGCTATGACTCAAAGCCCAGTTGACGCCAGCAGACAAAAAGCCAAGGATAAGCGAGAAGATGGGTTCAACGGCAGCATAGCCGATTACCATCAGGATCCCACCAATGATCCCGATGCTGAAGTTATCAACCAGCATTTCAAACCCGGGCTTGACGCGACCAACCAGCCAGCCGTCGAACTTTTTCATTATCCAGGCGGCCAATGGCCCCATGACCATGCCGCCAATTAGCATAGTTACAGAGGAACCAATAACTACCCCCATGGTTGCCAGAGCGCCGATGACCCCTCCACGGCGACCATGTATTGCGTAGCCACCGGTATAACCAATCAAAACGGGTAACAAATAGGTGATTGTAGGGCCAACGAGTTTGGCCAGATACTCATTCGGATACCAGCCCGTGGGGATAAATAAGGCGGTGATAATACCCCATGCAATGAATACACCTATATTCGGCATGACCATTCCACTGAGGAATGCGCCAAGCTTTTGAATCTTTAACTGTAAGGTATTCGGTGATGAACTCATTTTTTATTACCTTTTTGAGGTTGGTTTGAATTCTTAAGTCCGTGTTAATATTATTGGTTTTCAGTTATTAAATTTAATAACTGATCGCCGTCCATAGTTGCGTATATGTAGTACGGGATAACGGTTACTTTCCCTTTCAGCTGATACTGAGAGGGAAGGTCTTCTTCCAAGAAAGAAAGATGAGGCCCGATTAAAATATGATCGTAGGTCTCGATCTCTTTGGTTAAAGATGTTTCAGGGCATACCGACACTTCAATGCGTAGTCCTTTTTCCTTCACAGCAGCCCGCAATTTTACAGCCATAAAACTACTGGATGCTCCTGTACCACATATCAAAGCGACTTTAATCATTATCAGTTCTCAGATTGGAGAGTTACTCACCGAGTCCACCGGCAATACCGTCACTGATCGCTGCCAGCGCATGTTCCGCATCGACACCATCCAATGTGACGAGAATTTTATGACCACATTTAATCCCACAGGTCATTAATTTCATCAGGCTTTTGGCATTGGCTGGTTTTCCCTGGGCTGTCAGGTTGGTGATGGTAATATCGCTTTCATACTTTTTTGCGATATTGACAAGCACGGCACCAGGCCTGGTATGAAGACCACTTTTGTTGGCGATTACAAATTCGGCTTTCAGCTGCATAGCATTTTCACTCATCTTTAATTTCCAATAAAAATTGAATCAGTTTCCATAAGTAATGCAGATAACGTGCCAATATTTTTTAAATCTTTATAATCAAGTAATTAAATCAATGTGTTTCATTGCTGGGTCGATGTGTTTCGTCATGATGGGTGATCTATTTCACAAACAAAACGAATGCGTCAGTGTGATTGACTTCACATCTAAAACACTTCTTTCTGTTTGTGTTCAGCAGTCAGTCCTACTGAAGCGAGCAAATAGAGGCGGGTAACGGGGGCAAGGAAAAAGTGAGCTATCTTTTAGCTTGCTCCCGTTCGTCATTCCGTAACACGGGGGAACAGATTGACGGCAGCTTCCGGCTGAATGATGACTTTTACCTGATGGAGGTGAAATGGCATCAGAACAGGACACCGGCGGCAGACTTGCACGTATTCGAAGGGAAACTCTGTACCAAAGCAGCAGGGAGGCGGGGGGAGCCATCAGCTGGATGGGGCTTACTTCGCCCAGTCTTCCAGCACCAGACCCGGCGCCCGCTCAAACTCCCGTACATTATTGGTCACCAGCACAGCCCCGGCCGCAATGGCGTGCCCGGCGATGGCCGTGTCGTTTGGTCCAATCGGTGTGCCGGCGGTGCGCAGCGCCAGTTTGATGTCGATGGTGGCGTCCACCGCGGCGCGGTCCCAGGGTAGGATAGCATCGAGGCGAGCGCAGAACGCGCCAACCAGCTGCACGTGACGCGGCGAGGCCTTCGGGCCGGTGGCCCCGAAGCACATCTCTGAGTAAGTGATGGCCGAGACTACGATGCGCTGGTTGCGCAGTATCGCCTGCTCCAGGCACTTCAGCACCTACGGTGTGAAAAACTGTCCACGATATTTATCACCCAGCTCGAGTTTCATGAAAACCCCTCCCAGAAAATCTCCTGGAGAATCGTCAAGCCCGCCGACAACATGGGCCAGCAGCTTTGCCATGCTGAGAACATCCTGCTTTTCATAACGCGCAACAATACGCAGATATTTCTGTTCCCGCTTTTCGCAAAAGCTGAGGGCATTCTGAAGAGCAATGACGCTGCAGCTGACAAAGTCCTCGAAAACCTGATACCGGTGATGATAGCGGGCTGTCTGGTTAAAGAGGAAAATAAAAGCCTTTTCGTGATCAATGACACCTTTCATATTCGTTCTTGTCTCCGTAACAGGAAACACAGTCCTCCCGGGAAACAGTGTTTCCCGGGAGGGTAAAAAAAGGGCCACAACTTACGTTGTGGCCAGTGGGTTCAGCGGGTCTCCCCGGTCATTCAGTCTGAGCGTCAGGCACGCACGCTGCCGTACTGATTTGTCGTTACCGGGGCCGGCACGACAGGAGTGAGATCAGTGACCAGGTACATCCGGGCACCGGCACCTTCCTCAGGCATAAGTCGCGACACATCTTCCGGATAAGGGCCACTGTCAACATGATCTCCCTGTTCAAAGCAGTTGTACCCGAACGAACCGACATCAGGCGAAGCCCAGTAATGCCGGATTTCGCAGTCAAATAGCCGGGACATCTCCCCCATCACCTCCCCTGAGGGTGGATACCACGGAGAAACAAACGTCAGCACCAGCGTGTTCATCGTCTCGCGACTCCAGCAGGCCTGATGCCCCGCCGGGAACTCCATGCCAAAAAGCTGCTCATACAGTTCCGACGTCGTGTTGAGGGCACGAAACAGCCCGCTGTTGCCGTTCAGCTCTGTTGCAAGACGTGACGGCATCACCATCAGCATATCGCAGGGGCACGTCGTCTCCGGCATGATACTGAGCCAGTTCCAGCGCTCCTCCGGATCAAACGAGCCGCCTGCACCGGCGACACCAAACCAGTCAGCGTAGTGAACGGCCATCAGCTGTGTCATTATCTGCCGCGCGCTGGCCGGTATACTTTCCCATTTCAGGCTGTCCACCCCGGACTGAAGGTAGATCCGCTCCATACGGGAAATGACCTGGCTGTCAAGCCACGCATCCTTTTCCAGCAATTCAAGAAAATGCTGGAATGCCAGGTTAGGGGGTACTGATGACACGACACCGGCAGCAGTAAGTAAAGGGTAAGCAACATACTCCGTCGCTTTAGTGGATCTAAGTATCCCGGCACATCCGGCCAGAAACAGCTTTATCCCCTGCTGTATGGCATGACGGTAACGCGGCGTTTCTGTGCCGGCGATCCAGGCCTGCATAACGTCAACACAAACAGATTTTGCGGTAATTTCCAGACGGTTTTTGCACCATGAAAACATAGTGTGTACTCCTCTTTCGTTAAAAAAGAGGACATCTCCCTGAGGAGATGCCCTCAGGGGACGTATGGCCGGAGCCATAAGATTGTGGTTAAGCAGCCTGTTCCAGTTGACGGTTCAGCGGCTGCAGAAGAAATTCCGAGGCTTCCCGGGCAAACCGGCAGGCACGGAAAAATGCTTTTTTGTCGTCACGAAGCACCTTCAGCCAGCTGGCCAGGTAGCTTTCATGCTGCACATCACCGTAGATACCCAGCTCTGCACAGAGAAAGGCGCTGCCGGTTTCCGCGATAAGCTCCTCGAAGGCATAAACCGGATCACCGAATTTACGCGACGACGACGTTATCCCTTCACGGTTCAGGCGACTACTGTGCCCGGTTGCATGAACCAGCTCATGCAACAATGTGGACCAGTAATCCGCTTCAGACACAAACTGCAACGTTGTTGGCATCACAATCCGATCGGTCGATGGCTGATAATATGCACGGTTCTGGCGGTAAGACGTGCACGCCACGCCTGTCGCATTCAGTATTGCCAGCATCTGCTCTTGCTGATGCTCACTGAGTATTGAACCACAGTCATCTTCTGTCGTTGTCGCGTGCTGCATACCTGTGACAGCGTCCGGCAGCCCGTCGCACTGGGCAACATTGAAGAGCTGCAGTGGTTTCAGAATTGCAAGCGACTCCATCACAGGGCTACCGTCCTTATCGAACAGCTTGTTGTCATTATCATCCGTCGCCTGCTTTTCAAAAGGCTTGTAGATAATGGCCATCGAGCTGGATTCACCCTTTCGAACCTGGCCACCCACAGCCTTCGCCTGCTGATATGTCAGCCATCGATCGGAATTAAACCCCCGCTCTTCAGCTGACATCCACAACAGTGGAATATTCACGCCGCTGTAATGGCGGCCGGTTGTGGCATTCACCGGTAAAGCACTGCCATGCACATTCTTTGCAGAACGCCACGGTCGGCGCCACGGTGGAACCCCTTTTTCCAGGGCAGCAATGATTTTGTCGGTGACCTGCTGATATAGATCAACTTTCTGAGCCGGCGCGGCCTTCCGGCCGCGAATGGATTTGTTCATACGGATGCAACCTGTAAAAAAACGGGCGCATCCTTCCTGGTGGCGGAAGAATACGCCACAAGGAGTGGAAAAGAGTGTAAAGACAGGCAGAAATGCGTTTCAGGGACGACTACCCATATAACGGCGTGAACCGTCAGACATAACCTCACTGATGCTGCTGCGAACACTGCGGACAGCACTCTCGAACATTACGCGGTCGGCCTGCTTTGCCCGTTTGCAGTCAAGACGTATTACTCGGTCAAGCACATGCAGCGCCTGTGAGCGCCAGCTGAGGCGCTCTGCATTCCCCACACAGGCAGGTAAATGACGAAGCGACTGATCGTAAAGCCAGCAAATATTGCTGCGATATTCCTCCACCAGGACATACACCTTTTCAGGCGGACGAGTCTCTTTACGAATGGTCATACCTGCCCCTAGAGGGCCAGTGGAAGGCATCATAAAAAGATCGTGGTGTTCATTCAGAACCGCATCGAATTTGCTTTGTTCCATAAAGGTCTGAAAAGCGTAATCCTTCTCAGGAATTAACATGTCTGCATTTTCCGACCAGTTTGCATCTTTAGTGGGATTACAGCCTTCCGCCCATGCCCTGAGCCATTCTCCGGGGTTTCTGTCATCCGGAACCCGGATGTATATCCCGAGATTTTTCTCAAGCAGCAGTGGCCTTTGCATACCGCCTTGCTGCGACAGCAGAGGACGAAGTTCGGTTGATGTAAAGCGAATCATCTGGACTCCTTAAACTGTAAGGAGGAGACCTCCCCGGGAGGGAAGATCCCTCCGGGAAGTGAGTAAAATAATCAGGAATGATTTAGTCGAAACGGTAACGAAGCCCTGCCAGCTGCTGCGCCATCTCGCGTCCGGCCTTCATGGCCATACGCGCTGACGCAAACCTGCCTGCAGTAGCACACTGCTGGTAGCAGAAATCCCGCGAACTGTATCCCGTACGACGGGAGATCACCGCCTTAAAAACACCGTTATCCGGTATAACTTCCGGCCGAAAACCACTGTGGCCGCTGCGGTTCATGATCCACTCTGACTGACGTGAATTCATCGCCGTATACAGGCGGTTCAGCCGTGTTGTTGCAAGGGTGATCAGTGAAAGAAGTATACTTCTCATGGATTTCTCCTTTGGTTAAAAAAGCGGAGAAATCCTCACCGCGGCTGCTGGGAGTTTTCCCCGCATGGGTGAGCTATCAGTATTTAAATGTCTTTCGTGAAAGACAGGACAATGTTGTTAAAAGATGAAACTAGCAATCCCGGTCGCATTCACGCCAGTAATCCCGTGCGTGATTGGTTCCCAGCATAAAACCGTAGCTCCATGCATTAGTGTCACCTTCAGCGTCAAAACGTTTCCCCGTGAGGACAACATCATCGACAAACTTACGCAGAGAGTCAGGGATCAGGTTCATCTCAAGGGATTCACCTATAACACTGGCAAGGTGAATGGTCTGACTGCAGCGTTCCGGAAAACCATCCAAATCGACACTATCCGGAATACCACAAATATTCAGCGCATTAGCTTTCTGTAACATCCCTTCAATATCCGACATCACGGAAATGAAATCCGAAGTTGAATGGGTATTGGCACCAAGTAGATCAGCAGTAATAGCGAAAGGAGTCATAAAAGGTTCCTTACGAAGAGTGGAACCCTGCCCTTTCGGGAACAGTGTCCCGTTTGGGTGAAGTCAATAAAGCGTAAACCGCGTTCAGAAGTGAGAAACCGCTTCGGCCTCCCGTTCTGCAGCTTCGCTGAATCCGCTCTGACAACCTTCCTGCCATTGCGTGGCATCGAGCTGCGTACCGGTAAGAGAAAGATGACGAATGTACCAGCATGGCCTGCGCACCTTCAGTCCGTAATACTCGCGCTCTCCGAAGAAAATACCGGCGTGATAAACAGTAAACTCAACGAGTTCATCAGGATTGATACATTCACGGTAAGTACGGGCAAGTTCAAGTTCCCTGCCTACCAGGAGTAACGTTTTAGCATCATCAGTGAACCAGAAAAACCACTCGGCCAGAAGCGTACGTGGAGCAATGACGCTCACGATACGCTCAGCAAATACAGCTGTATGGTAAATAACGCGAAGGAATAACATGGTGTAATTTTCCTTAAAAAAGGAAAACAACCACCCGGTCGGGAAGCGTTTTCCCGCAGGAGGCCTGGCTACATGTTCTGTCTGCGACAGAACAATTTACCCGGTATGATGTTGAAAGAACCTTAACTCGCACGAGCCTCTGTTTTCAAAGGTTAAACAGATTTAATAAACCACCCGAAGGCGCCACTCTCAGGTTCCGTGGCATTGGCATGTGATTACCCGAAGGCGCCTGTCTCAAATCACTCAGGCATTGGCAGTTGTCATGATGACAACGGTTAGCAGAGAAAATGTACTCCAGCGCACATTCCAAATCAACAACGTTACAGTGAATTTTATAAAGATGCCCACGACACTTTCACCGTCTCGCAACGTTCGCCGAACTAGGCTTCTGCCATGATGGAATCGGGATCACACTGCTGAGAGTAGGTTCCGTTTTTAAGCAACGTTGCTAAAGTCACTGAAATAGGAACGCTAAATTCACCCGCCCTGATGTTTTCAATGCTGTCGGGATCACACATCAGTAATGAACCCGTAAATATAAACCCTTCCTCTGAAATGGCGGTCTCGTAACTGAAATCCATACCGTCATCAAAATGCCGATTAATTGTTGCAAAAGTATCTATCTCATTAACAGGCGAAAAGCATTATTAATAATCAGTCCATCAGTGACTGACAGTAAACATTTCTGATGTAGGTTCCGCGACCATCACCATGACCGAGATCCATTGAAGTCAGTGCCAGTGATTCTTCTTTCGAATACCCTTGAGCAAGATGATATCGAAAAGCATCTTCAGCAAAACTGTAACGTAAACTGTGCGGCGTCTCATTTCCGCCGGTCATTTCTGTGCGGAGCGTATTTCTGTAAAAATCCATCGCTGATTTTAAATCGGGTTTATCAATAATTTTACCGTTATTGTTTTCGGCGTATTTTATGGCACGACTGACCGCCCCAATAACTTTTTCTCTGTCCACAATTGTCGTCATTCTTGCGCGTCCCCCTTTAGTGCCGAAAATCACTTTCAGCGTTTTATCACCTCGCATTAATGCTGCCTGCCAGGTCTTTAAAGATTTCGCTGACTGAATAACTTCTTCATTTCTCAGTCCAATATAACGCGACAGGCACACCGCAACGGCAACGCCCTCGTTCTTTTTTTCAATGCTGTCCATTATCTGAAGGTAGCGTTCTTCCGGAATGGATTTTTTGGTGCCCCTGCGACTCGTGTCGGAAATACCCAGAATTTTATTATTTAAACGGTCATGAGTGGGGTCGGCCATTTTATGTTTGCCAGCATTACGGAGCATGACTCTTATCGCTGACATTTCATTTTGCCGTGTCCGCCTGGAGACTTCATCAGATGAGCGACTATTCATATACATCTCAATATGCCGGACCTTCAGTTGTGACACCGAGCTTATCTGAATATTAAGCGCAGCCAGTCGCTCAGCAAACCGGTGCATAATTCTGGAATAGTCACCCTGCTTTTTAAAGCTTCCTCCGCTTTTACGGATTTCGGCGACGAGCTCCTGTTTTAGCAGTTTTTCACGCCTGGACATCTGTACCTCCTTAACAGTTTTACACGTAAAACATCATTACGGGCAGATGTCGTTTTCTGCCGTTCCGTGAAAACGGCAGAAAACGACACCCGCATTACCCTGGCGACACGGTTTGGGTTCGCGCATCCTGCGTCGTAATGAGTACCTGAGCACCAGGGAAGTGCAAAGTGTTGAGGTTTTGAGAGGTATCAAATCAGTGTTCTACACTGACCGCAGCTTTCGCTGTACCTGTTTCCAGGTCGCCCCCGATATCACCCTCCGATGATATCGCCGATTCGGTATCTCATTACATAACTATTCCTTAATTAACAATGTGATAAATCGTATTTGTTTTGCGATTTCACTGGGTTGAAAAAAATGTGTTCGTCTTCTCACTTCGTTTCACGTTGTAATTCGTGACGAAACAGGCAAGTAACACGTGTTAAACATGACTTCGTAATGAACATCGTGCGCGCGTCACTTGGTACTCGTTTCACTCGTACGCAAGTGACGCCGCGCTCCTCTGCTCTCAATGCAGCCGTGGAAGATGCCCAAATGTTCCAAATGGTCATACCCACGCCGCAAAGTTCGCAACGGCCATCAGCGTCATAAAAAGAGAAAACAGTAAGAAGTAAGAAAATTGCGGCCAACCAACGGCTGCAAGACGTATCCGGAAGGCAGATACAGAAGTAGAAGGGACCTTCATCGCCAGTATGCGATCTTCGTTTTCAAAGGTTAAACGAAGGTACCACCCGAAGGCGCCACTCTCAGGTTTAATGTGGCATTGGCATGTGATTACCCGAAGGCGTCCCTCTCAAATCACCGGGACATTGGCATGTTGCTTAATGCAACGGTATAACGGGGAGATAGTAGATCGAACCGTGATCCATTTTCAAGTAGCTTATGCCGTTAACGTATATGCTGAGTTTGGTTCCAAACCCGGAGATTCGTGGTATTCTCCCCCGAATACGGATGATTAAGACGACTCCAATCAGGTGATAAATATGTTCAGGACGCCTCCGGTAAATACCATTTCACATATAAATGATATTACTCACACTCGCCTTATAAATTACAAAAAGATCTTTTTAGTTTTGGATGACTCCGAACTTCATGGTGTTTACAGCTGGAATGAAGAGATTGCATCAAAAATGATGTATCTGATTGGCATGATTGAAGTAACACTCAGGAACAGGATACACGCAGGAATTAGCAAGTTAATTTATAACAATCACAGAATATATTGCAATTCCATTCCATCAGGCAATGCCACGTCATGCGACTGGTATAATCACCTTAACCTAAGCCAGAACTATGAACTTAAACGTGCTTTCAACAAAGAATTGAATGACAGGCAGGGTAATGCTTTAACTCCTCCTCCATCACCACATAAAGTTATCTCATCAATTGAGAATGGGAAGTGGTTTTATATAATGAAAGTCAAGAAAACACTCAATTCTAATAAAATTGCATGGAATGATGTTTTCCCTGATGTATTCGTGAATTATCCGACATCTCTTTCCGGTACAGATAACCAAGCAAATAAAAAAAGAAACACCGTTCTAAACAGACTCAAGTCATTTAATAAAATACGTAATCGCTGTGCTCATTTTGAACCTGTCTGGAAATTTGGATCTTTAATCTCTGAGGAAGACGGGAGTGTACTTAAACCAGAGCCGATAGATACAATCACATGCTTGGCCAGATTGAAACTAGAATATAATAAAATGACCGAATTGCTGAACTGGTTATCTCCGGATATGTCTGCTTATTATGAAAGCACCCGTACACATCAAGAGCTGACCTTTCTTATCAGCCATGGCGGACTTAAAAATTTCAGAGAGAGTGAAAAAGTGAAAAAAATGAATCTATCCAAGATTAGCCGCATTCATAATATCAAGAGACATTTGCTGAAAAAAGAATCCGTTCTATTGCAGTACAAAGGGAAAGTTGTCGGACGTTTTCATCCATGGTAAATGCGAAAAAGCCACCCTTTAGAGGTGGCTTTTTCATTACTTCCTTTGCATCTCCGATGCATCTCACATACACGCCTTCGGTAAGGAGACTGTCATGGCAACGAGACGTCTACGAAAACAATGGTACCTATGAGCTCCCCCCATGTCAACTTTCCACAACATGAGACAGCAACAGTAGTGCCAGATACGATACGCAAGGAGTACGGCCAACAGAAGCGTTAAGCGCTGGACAGAAACCAAGGTATTCCACTCAAAAAACATACAATAATTTGCTTGCGTAACAGTTTTTTAGTAGCTTAGTTCTATCACACTTAGAGCAAAGGAGCCGTCACGATGAGTGAAAGTGGATTCGATGATGACGACTTAAGTCTCACTCTGGCCCGGTTCGTCGGTAAACGCCGTAATCTCGTTTGTGATGAATCCAAGCTGAAGTGGAAAAAACCTGAGCCAATTGCACTAACAAGCGCAACCAATTCATTGGGGATTAGTGTACTGAATTCTGTAGCATCCGCAGTTTCTAAAGCGCAGAAAAATTATGATGATACCGAATTCAGGAAAAATAGGCCGTGGCTTTGGTATAGCTGGGAACGCAAAGAAGATTTTAAATAAAACGGTGGTAATGACCACCCTTTTGGTTTTGACAAATTAACTTACTTAGACCTTGTTTATTCCACCTTTGATACCACCTGAAGCTGCATCAATAGCTATTCCTTGTGCTTGTTTTCCTGCTTCAGAACCAGCTTGCATTGGCATTTTTGCACCATCACTTAGATGGCTTGCCATCGTTCCGATGCGGGCTCCAGCCCATCCAAGCATTCCCACCCAAAAAGCCGGAAACACAACATACATCATCCCCAGAACCAGGTTCATAATCCACCCATCAGCTGTTGAACTGAAAAAGGTGGCGAAAGGCACCGAGCTGTTTGCAATCCCCTGCTCCGCCATATTGTCATAAAGAATGGTGATCAATCTGTCATCCAGCCAACTTGCCAGCTCCCACCAGAACGTAATGAACTGAAGAGCGAAAAACGCGAACGAGATAGTAAAAATGGTTTTCGGATCGTAGGCGCTGAACATCAGCAAAACTGGAATGACCATGATTATCATCATCAGCAATAATGCCTGAATCATTGGCAGTGCCTGTTTCAATGCATCAAAACCTGGTAAGGCTTCTGCCTGTTTAAGGCCAAGGCCAATAGAAGAAGTAAGTCGCGTAAGATTGCCGACAACGCCAGTGGTTGTATCATTACTCCCGACAGCATAAGTGGTGCCACCACCTGACAGATCCGCATTGCGGGGGCTGACAATCCAGCGGAGCGCAATTTCCTCCCATTGCTGCCCGGGGAACTGACGTTGCATCTCCTTGCGGGTATTATCACTAAAGCTGGCCAGCACTCTTTTACGAAGCCCGGACGAGCCATCAGACCACCACGTCTTACACGATGGAAATCCACCCGCGCCGGTATCCGGATAACCACTGTCCCTGCTGCTGTCGTAGGGCCACTGGCTGCGTGGCGTCATGGCCGTGTAGTAATCATAGTATCCGGAAGTGTTCAGGAAGTAGCTGCTGCCGATCCATCCCACCGAGTTGATGGTGGCATCACTGAGCTGGCTGTTGCTGTTTTTTAGCCTGAAATACGCCCTGGAGTAGCACTGGTCTGCAAACTCCTGCACCTCCTGCAGCAATACAGGATCACGCAGCTTCGTGTTCTGAACGTCAAAACGCATCTGCCGCAAATTAGTACCGCATGGGATTGACGCAATCATCGCCTGCGTCGTGCCCTTCGACATCATGTGCAGAAGATACCACCAGACCGGGACTTCCGCCGTACGACCGTCAAAATCATTGACAAGTCCTTTGTAGCCCGAGTTCTGCAGTGTCGGCACGCTGACACCACACTGTTTTGCGCGCGAATTGTCGAACTTAATCGTGCTGATATCAACCGGCAGCAGCGGAATGCAGCAGAAGAGCATGATCAGGTAGGACACATACAGCGCGTGCTCGATACGGGGAAGCGCAAGAAGCCCTTTGTTCCCTTCGTCGGCCCCCTCTTCCCTGACTTTCAGCCAGACACCCAAAACCCTGAAAACCAGCGGCAGGGCAAAAAGCCCCGTGTTGCCAAGAATCCCCCAAAGGGCATTGTTCATTACCCAGCCGAAAAGAACGAGAAAGTATTCCAGAAAACTGTTTGCGGTCATCGCCCTCTCCTTACACAACCGTTGTCCACGCCACATACTCAGTGGTGAGCAGGAAAAATACCCCAAACAGTTTCATACGCATCAGCCGTGGACGTGCATCCGGCCAGCGCATAGTTGCCTGTGGACGGACTTTCATAATCCAGACTGCAGTGAGAGCTGCGTAAAGGGTCAGTCGCCAGGCAAACAGCCCCCACCGGCTGTCATGCAGCCAGCGTCTCGTGACGTGGCCATCAGGATCGTACGCCATAAAAACCGCTGCAACGGCAAACATGCCAGCCGTCATCAGCAGGATAAGTAACATCAGGAAGAGAATGCGGCCGGTACGGCCGTTGAAAGAAAAGAGTCTCATATCAGTTCGCTCCGGAAGACTGAGGCTGGCCCATCTTACTGAAACCCTGATCTTCATTACCGGCTTTCTGCTGCAGACGGTTATCCTGATTCCTTGCCCCCTGCCGTTCCAGAGCCGTCAGCAGGCTGTTATTACTGATGGACTTACGTAACTCCATCTCGTTACGCAGTGCCGCCAGTTCGCGGTCAAGCGCATCGATACGGCGATCTCCTTCGGCAATGGCCTCCGGCTGCTCTGCGGCATTCGGCTCCGATTCACCGGTGGTGAGCATCCTGCGCATGGTAAGCGCTGTTTCAACGGTGTCTGACATCGCCAGCTCGCCAGCAAGTCGCTGGACCAGGGCTGCTTTGTCCGGATCGTCACGTAAAGCCTGAATCACACCACGGGTAACAACCAGACTGCCGGTTTTGAGTACGCCGAGATTATCCGTGGTGGGCTGTAGCTGACCATAAACCAACTTCGTCAGTTGCTCCAGGTTCTCTTTGGTGGCATCTTCAAGGATCGGGGAAAACCCCGTGCCGGCGACGGCGCTGCCCGGCTGATTATCCGTGCCACCGCTGGTGCATTCACTGGTTTCCCGACAGGTCCGAATCGAGCGATCGCCCAACACTTTTACAACGGCCGCGGCGGCTTCTTCAGAGGATTTATAGCGCTGGCAGGCGGTACCATTGCAGCCTGAAGAGCCAACACTGCTGTTACTGGTCACCGGTAAACTATTCATCATGTTATAGCCCGCTTTGGCCAGATCCCGCGTGGGCTGAATGGCCGGCTGCCCTTTGCCCCCTCGTTTCTGCCCACCAACCCATGTCACACCTTCTTCACCGGTGGCCTTCTGCAGTTTCTGATCGCTGGAAACCGCATCTCCGCCACTGGTGGCCACAATATCCTTGTACTCCTCACTGACGGCTGCCTGCTGCCATTTGCTGCCCATGGTGTAATCAGCCAGCTTCTTCGACATGTTCTGACAGTTCAGCATCGCTTTATCAAAGCTCAGCCCGGCCTGCATCAGCCCATTGGTGAGCATTTCATACAACCCGGGGTTCGCGCGCTGAATGGCCATTGCCGGCATACTCATGACGGCACCCGTGGCATCCTGCATGACATTTCCCATCAGGTCCTTAAACCCGCTGGTTATGCCGTTCAGTTGGTTGCCCACTGTCGTTTTAATATCAAAATTGCCACACATCAGGTCACTGCTGAGACCGGCGTTAACGCCGATCCGGGACATATTGTTACGACTGGGAGGTGGAGAAATAACCGAACCGCCCCCGATGGAGTAAAAGAGTCCGTCGCTAATCGCGTTGCCGCTGACAGACGCGCCCGATGAAGACAAAGAGAGATCCGCTGCCAGTGCCGGCAGCGCAGCAAAAACCAGTAAAAGACCTGCTTTTTTCATGTTCTGAACCTTTATGAGAAATCGGTGCTGGAGAGGAAGGTCTGACCGCGACGTTTGCAACAGCTGTACGGTTGCCACAACGCCCAGGCATAGTTACCGTCCTGGGCGGTTTTGCCGCCAGCGTCGGGAAAGACGGCGCAGCTCTGTGAGAGTTGTGGAGAAAGGCGCTGCCATTTGTGGTTTTTCGTGCCGGTATTTTCTTTTACCGGCTCAGGTGGCCAGTAACCTGGCGACTTCTGCCCGGTAAGCGGGTTGTAGACGTGGAGCTGACCAGAACGGGTGATGATGTCAGCAACTCGCTGAACGACCACGGCAGCAGATTTGTAACTGTCCGTCTGGGTGACAAATCCGCTGCGCGGGTAAACATTGCCCCACATCTCACCGGAAGTGACCTTGCCGATTTCCCGTTGGCCGGGGACGAGTGCTTCGGGATACAACATCTCCGGAACCCCGGTTCGCCAGACCAGTGCATCAAGAGAACTGTTGAAATAAGGCATGAACGGCGTCGCCGCGCTGGCACACGAGTAGCCCGGAACCATACCACCGATAATTTTCGCCGCAGGATGGCCATAAGCATCGCCGTAGTAATAATGCAGGTTCTGCTTACGTTCTCCGGGAACCTTCATCTCCTGACGGCCACCGCCCGTAATGACACCGGTTACATTCTCAAGGAGTGAACCTTCAGCTCCGCTGGCAGTGTCACTTACAGCCGCCATTTCAGTCCATGGGTTATCCCCCGGATTGAGGTAAACCGAGACCACCGCTTCCGGAATGAAATGCGTCACTTTTACCGACGTTTTTACCGTACAGCCAAAGGGGGTGCACAACAGCCAGTAGCAGATACCGCTGACGCGCCAGCTGATACAGTCAGGGCTTGCGGCACTGGCGAGCAGGCTTGCCGTATTGACACTGGCCATGGAGCCGGAACACACGAGCAGCGTGGCGATCGCAAGCCGGCGCGGACGGGAGGAGAACGGTTTCACTGGTTCTTCTCCTTCCAGGCGGTGAGCTGCCGGGTTGCCTCATTGACATCCGTTGTGCCGTAGACAACAAACTGGTCGTCAAAAACCACGGCCGGGTATTTTTCCAGCCCGACAGACCAGGCCCGGGTGACACCGGCATAAATATCAGCCAGCTGCTGCTGACGCTGCCGGAAATCAGGTGAAGCGATCACTGCCCGGGCCCGTTGCTCAGCAAGAGCCGGGTCGGCAGACAGTTCGCCGAAAAGCGTTGCCTGCGCGCGTTCGGGTGCATCGAGCTCAACAACAGTAACCCCCGCACCGGGGTTGGCGATGACAGGATGAGAGGCGTCGGTATATATCACGGTGCCGGCACGGGCGCCGACCGAAAGGAACAGTGCTGCCAGGCAGTAAAATGGAATTTTCATGAAAAACACTCCCTGAGTGTGAAAAACCCACTCAGGGTGCGTTCTGTTTACGGAATGGTCAGTAATTAATTATGACGGGAAAAATGATAATTAATCCTGCCCCGTTGATTCATTGTCCGCACGCCAGCGCAGATAGTCAGTTTCACACATAAACCCCGCTGCAGTCGCGTTACGTTCAATCATCCAGGGCGTCTCACCGTCTTTCACCAGGGGTAGCCATTCTGCCGGCATGACGGCAATGGTCGCCTCTGTCTCGTTCTGAGTGCGCTGGCACTCCCATGCCCCCGAATTTTCCCATGCGCGCAGGTGCCAGGTTTCCAGCTCTTCTTCCGTTGAATACGTTTCATGCATCATGAACTGGACAATACCATCACTCTCATCCATGCCAGTATGCTCCTCCGCATACCATGCCGCGATATCATCAGCCATCTGGCGCATCTCCTCATCGCGTTCCGCCTGACGTCGTTTACTTCTGTTCAGCCCTTCTGCAATCACGGCAGTCCAGTCAGGATAGGGGACCTGTATATGGGGGCCGCTTGGAAAACGGAAAATATCCTACGCTAAGCCTGTTTTTTAAGCAGGAATGACAGGCAGCATTGTGCCAAAAGCGGAAGTTGCTAAAACGGTTTACTGTGGCCAAAGGAATCAGGGTCATCAACCGACATTACTAACTGAAGGTTCTATCTAATATTGGGGGCAGGTCAGAATGTCCCGGAACGCTATGCGGCCAGTGGAGCAAGCCGGCGTTTCCGGTTCGCTGAGTGGGGCTTGACGACCCGGCAACGCTAGGGAGCCGAGCGGGCCATTGAGATGTCGCTGACATCGAGGAGAGAAGAACAGGAATGGATGGGGCATTTACTGCATCTTGCAGCAACCAGGATGTAGGTTATGACAGAGTATGTAGTTCAAGTTGGTATGCCGGTCCAGCCTTTTTCATCTTAGTGATGACCCCGCCCTTCATCTCCTAAACCCTGATTCACGATGAAACGTGCGGCAAAAAGTCTCATTCAGTTACCTGATCTAACATCGCAAGTAGGAAAAAAGCGGTGACGAAACTCGTGTAATACCAGATGCCTTCAACAGGTAATATTGACTCCACTTTATCACCAGCAAATATGCCAAGAAAACCAAAAGTCATTAAGATTAAAATACACACAGGGATGAGTTTAGCTTTGCTGTAAACATCTGCATAAACCAAGCCAAAATAAATTAAAAAACACATGCTTGCTGAATAAAGTATTTTGCCTGATAGAATAACTAATGCCTTAAACATTCTTACCCCTTCTGTATCACCAGAACTGAGAGAAATGACAAAGTCTCCAAAATCCAGTGAGAAGTCGCCATAACTTACATAGCAGGCGCATAGCATTGGCAAGACGATTACCTTACATAGATCCTTAAGATTCTTTATGTCGGTTATTTTGGGTAGAATATCCATTTTTATCCTCAATGAAACTAAGCACACAGGAAAGTGAGAATTAATCAATTAAAAAAGCAGCCTGCTATCAGGGTTGATAACCGTGAACAGGGAAATCAAACTATATTTTGGCTAATTTCATTATACACATTCACAGCGTAAAGCTTACATTACTATTTTACGATAATGTTAAGGTCGTTCTCGGACACGATAATCATCACTACCGGCAATCCTTCTGCGCTCATTTTTATATGAAGTGTTTCAATGAGCTTTTCATCATCGCGGCTCGCGCACGCAGAATATCCCTGAGGGTGAGAATGCCACTCGCCGACATAGTCCACGACATGTGCCGTGAGATGTCGTGCCTTTTCCAGCGCTTGCTCCTGCCCCATCTGCCCACGAACAAAATGTGTAGGCGAAGCAACGCTATCGGATGGGGCCGGGATCACATCAACGAGAACAATGCTTCTATTTTTGAGGTCTGTAATTCCCAGAATGGCACCACCGGTTTCGTTTGGAAGCGCCAGCTTTCTGATTTCACGGAGCTTATTTACCAAACCCTGATCAACCTTCACGGTCCACTGCCCCTGGCTAACTGATATCACGGTAAAGAGAGAAATATCATGTGTACTAACAGCACCAGAATCTTCATCAGATGACCATATGCACAATCTGGCATCTTTCCTGAGCGCAGTTTGACGTAGTTGTCGGGATAAAATACCGGCATGAACGTGTATGGACTCATTTGACATACGCACAGAGATATCCCTGCAGCCACCGCCAACCCAACGATCGCCATAATGATGTTGCAAATGATGGGTTCCCCAGTCCTCATTCAGAATGGCACGATAATATTGCCCCTCCAGCGCATCGATTCGCTGTAAACGATCTTCATCCTCCATAATCATCACGCTGGACGATCCCGATGGCGTAAGAAACAGACTGACGGTCCGGGGGATATCCTCTTTTACCGCTAGAGTTCTTGGCACTTCAAAGGTTGTGCTCACATCAACAACAATGCTTGCGTCTTTCAGCGCTGAGGAAATGGCATCATCCTCATCAAGAATACTTTTGTTTATTGCAACAGGTGCAGGCTCGTGCGGATAAATTGATTCTGCCAGCGCTCTAACAACATCAGTTTTAGGGCGCCCCAAAAAAACATCGAAACCTGTATGCCGACAAAGATTATGGGGTAGAAGCTGATCCGGGTCGATTAACGTCCACGTTCCCCATCCTTCGCGTATCCATATATCTGCAAGGCAACTGCCTAAAGCACCAACTCCCGCCAGAACCCCTTTCAATGAGGCAGTCGAGGGAGCGATGGCAGACATATCTCTGGCGTATGACGCATTCAGTCCAAAACGAATTTCAGTCTGAGTCAGCGGGATAGATTCCCATTCCGTACCCCGACTCTCAGCCAGAAGAAGTTTCACACGGTGCTGGGAGCCTTGCGCATTTTTCGGCCCCAGTAAGTCCAGTGCACATGCCAGATCGTAACGTGAGGCGTTAACGTAATATCCGAGCACATCTGTTCTCTGCACGCATCCATCTTTGATACGAGGGACCATCAGTAAAATCAGTATACATTCCCCGTGATCGCTTTCTTTTTTTATCGGACCCACGAGTGACTCAAACACGGTGTCTTCTAGCGTTTGCAATAAGTCACTCCCCCAGGCCTTCAATTGCTCATGCAATTTTCCCAGCGTCTGAGGGAAGGATGAAACATTGTTTGCTTCTACGGGTGGGACGCTTATCGGGAGCAAACGAAAAGGTTTGACGCCACTCCCCTTAACCTCTGGCACGGCCTTGAGCGTGACAGGTAGCCCTTCACTCATGCACTCAAGGGTGAGTTTGTGTTTGTCAGAATTAAAGTATTCCGCGTAATTGGACGGCAAAATAAGCTGATACGGGCTCAGATAAAACAGCTGTTCCAGGGGCTGGTCATCTCTGTGAAGCTTAAGCTCCGCAGATTCTCTCAGCCACCAGAAAACTCTCTCGATGAAGCGCTGAGGTGTCCAACTCCGCTCGACCGTACTCCAGACCGTATCGTAAAGACAAAGCGTTCTGGGCCTGCCATTAAGAGATGCGTGCTGATGAGACAGGACAGGAAAGTCTTTGCGGAGTGTATGGACCAGAACAGGAATGCGATTATGTGGGTTGATTTCAATGGCCAGACGTTCTTTTCGTCGGATCCCGGCAGGGTTATTCACTGCAACGGTCCCATCACCGGCATCGACAATGACAAATTCAGCCCGTTTGTTATGCAGTTCCAACACGCGCAGTTCAACGAAGTGCATGTAAGGATGCGCCTCACACGCATCCAGTATTAAAGTCGTGTTGGGGTAAAGGTCGTCACGCCCCGATTGTTCGAGGCGCACTCCTAGTTCATAATATTCGATCATTGAACTCCCAGACCGGCGCGCGGTACTGCAGCCGCTGCTGTGCTAGCTGCTGCTGAAGCAACACCAGCCACAACACGGGCAATTGTTCCACTTTGAGTGATCTCAAACTCAATAAATTCCTTGTCTTTAAGGTCACCCGTGCAACCAAACCAGCCATCAACGTCATCTACAATCTCATCGTACTCTCGTTTCGCACGAATACAGGGCGGATCGTTTTCATCATCGAGGATTTGTTTACTGCTGGAGATAATGGTTGCACCGGCTCGGGCCTGCCCCAAGGCTTTACGGGCATCCTCATTAACTCGAGCATTTTCCCCATACTGGGACCAGCTATGGTAGGACAAGGAATGCCAGGAGCAGTGGTGCGGAGTAAGGAGGAGATCATACTGAAGTACTTCGGGCTGATCTTTATAACGTTCCCAGAGGCGCTCCCAGATAAGTACTTCTGCATCCCCCCCCATCAGTAAATGAACGGGATTTAGTGACCCAGCTTGTGGCGATAGCCTCATGTTCATCACAATGCTGGATTCGTTTTTAGAAAGAGCATCCTCAAGGTTTTCATCATCCTCATGTGGAGCCGGAGCAAGAAGCATGCCTGAGAAAAGTGAAGAGTACTCGCCATTAATACGTGAAAACGTCTCTCCTGCTTTAACCAGAATAGCCTGTAAATTATCTGTCTTGCCATCGGCGTCCTCACCCATTATCAGGATGCGGTTACCGTCAAAAGCGAAGTGGTTTGCTTGCCAGTAGCGGACGCGGCGGCGGGCTTCAGCATCAAAGGCCTGTGCATCTTTGCACAGCACATGGTTCTTGGAACGACGGCGAAAAATCAGGGGGGAAGACCATAGTTCCCTGATGATAATACGCTTTTTAGAATGATGGAGATCATCATCAGGATAATCATCGGGATGGCCTAACCAGAAGTGTTTACTCAGTCCGCCGCAATGATCCTGGTCGGGATGGCTGAGCATAAAGACGTCGACAAAAGGCCGATGCTTATTATCAAGTTTCAGTTTGTTTCGCAGTGCCTTAGCAACATCAGGTGTATCGTCCTGAGGATCATCAGCCGAAGCCCTGATGTGAGTATCAATCAGAATCGCAGTGCCACGAACATCAGCGAGACGCACTAAAGTCATATCGCCATTACCAACCTGAAAAAACGTTATCTTAGCGGTCATCGGGTTCACCCTTCTGGTCATCAGTTGATTGAGCAATAATGCAACAACTGCTAAGATACATATATAAATACGACGAGTCTAGTAATTATACGCATAATTTTTATTCTTATAATGTTGGATATCAGGAATCACAGGTCATGAGTACACATACCACCAGAACAGGCAACTGGGGCCAAGACAGAAGGCTTGAGTTCATCGATTTCCGTTTAATGTGGGAGGGACGGCTGAATCGTTCTGATATTACGGCCTTTTTCCGGATTTCTGTCCCTCAGGCTTCACTGGACCTGGCAAAATATCAGGAGAAAGCACCTGAAAATGCTTACTATGATCGTAACCAAAAGTCCTACATTGCTAACGCTAATTTCAAACCTGTTTTTGCAACGTTTGAAAGCAACCATTACCTGAACGAGTTGATAGGTCTGGAGACGGGAATCCTGTCACCATCTGAGAGTTTCATCGGATGGGTACCCCCGGTTGCGAGCCTTCCTTTGCCAACACGTAAAGTGCAGCCAGAGACTCTGATTGATTTAATTATGGCTATCAAAAACCAGCGTGCATTAGTCGTTGACTATCGTGCGATGCGTGATGAGCCGTCAATTCGAACCCTATTTCCGACGGCTTTTGCGCATGATGGTCATCGCTGGCACGTTCGCGCCTATTGTTTTAATTCGGAGACGTATAAAGATTTTGTTTTAGGCCGTTTTTTTGACATCGTTGAATCTATATCTCCATCAAGTGAGGTGCCCGTTGATACAGAATGGGAGACATTTATTGATGTTGTTATAGGGCCAAATCCTGACTTCTCCATGAATAAAAAAATGATAATTGAAAGCGATTATCAAATGGATAACGGTGAAGCGAAAATACGTATCAGGAAATCCCAGTATTTTTATCTTAAGCGTCGCCTGAATCTTAATGAAGATGGTGAGCCAGTAAACGAGAATCAGCAAATTGTATTACTGCGCATCGAAGAACCGCTTATCTCTTCTGGAGACATCGAGCATGAATGAGAATCCGGATGTCACCAAAGTCAAAAGCAATCACGGCCTGATGATTAGTGTGATCATTCTTTATCTTTTCGCGCTACTGAGCTTTTCCACCTACGCTATCGGAGCTATGTCATTAGGATGGCTACCTGAACCTTACGCACCTCTTCGAGTTCCCTTAATGTGCGGAGCGATAGCTTATACGGGAGGATGCCTCTACTGTTTTCGTGCTATATATCTCAACAAGTGTGTCAGAAAAAACTGGGACCCTGATTGGCATTTGTGGTATTTCATCCGTCCCGTCACAAGCACCATCGCGGGTGCTATCAGTTATTTATTCCTCAAGGCAGGATTGCTCATTCTGGAATCGAGCACCAACGTAGGCTCCAGTGAAATGGGATTTTTTGCCTTAGCCTTTATCGCAGGATTTAACGTTGATAAATTTGTTGCGAAAATTGAAGAGATCGCAAAAGCTGTCTGGGGCATAGATAAAACTCGAAGTTCTAATATTAACAATGGAAATATCGATAGTAGATAACTACTTCACCCGTTCTTAATTTACCCTTTCCCCCCAGATAATGCCTGACGGCAGGCATTATCTGATTTCTCTTCTTCTAAAGACACTCAGCAGGCAACAAAACAATCTGGTTTTAAAGACACTTATGACATTCGCCATCAGACCCCAACCGCAGGCCCGAAACGCCCTCTGTGGCGTTTCGGCGAAGCTTGCCGGTTTACCGATTAGCGTAGTTTAGCTGACGCCCCTACATACTGGTGACCTGTTCCCAGTTGATTGACACACGGCATTGTTAGCAAGATTCATGGTGACTCAATTATGAACGTATGCTGATCGCTCAAAGCTGCCTGTCATGCCTGCTTAAAAAACAGGTTTAGCGTAGGATATTTTCCGTTTCCCAAACGGCCCCTCTATGACCGTCACCAGCCATCTGCAGGTTGAGCCGGTTCAGCAGCCGCTCAACTTCGGGTTCTACCGGTGCGCTGACTGCTTTCGCCATGCCGGCATCGTCAGTCACACCGGGAAGTCCCTTTTTCTGGCGGCCGGCACTGGCGCGTTCCGTCAGCCAGCGTTCCGCCAGTGTTTGCCTCCCGCGCGTTCAAGACTGGTGGTGTATTTCATCAACCATATATGCATATAGCGCTGCCTTTCAGCTGCCATCTCTGTACTGATGTCGTGCAAGCGCTGATAGAATGCCTCATCGTGGCCACAGTCCATACTGTTACCCTGGTGTGCCACTTCATGCTCCGTAAGACTGAATAGCCGACTGGCGGTTCTCAGCGCATCCGTTTTCAGCCGGCGCACGATATCAATGTTATACGCGATATACGTTTCCCCATCGGTCCAGGCATCGGCTGACGTCGACTCCCCCCAGTAAAATGCTGAAACTGATGCCAGCGCCGCATAATTGGCCAGACACCACCGCAGCGCCGTCTATGCACGGCGGGTTTCGCATCGAGCGTTTTCTCACTGACCATCCGGGTACGTTCAACATACGCCTCGCTGAGTGTGGCAAAGTCAATCAGGCTCAGGGACGCGCGCCAGTCCCCACTCCAGTACCCGCGTTCATCTGGCGTGAGCTGTTCGTGGTATGTCGTGAGATTGCCCTGCATCCGCGCTAGGCATTCCATAAACTCTTCCAGCTCAAAACAGCCAAAACGTGTCAGGGTGACGGGATGAACGACCGTGGTAATACCGGCACGGGCAAGTATTTCCCCTTTCGGGACATTCCGGGGATACCTGGCCACAGTGAATACTCCGACCTCCACAGCATGTTTATCATAGCGACATTTGCGAAGAAAATGCTCCAGGGTGACGTGTTGCTTACCCGGAAGCAGCGTGATGACCTCCTCGGAATGGAACAGCTTCAGTAAATCCCCTTCCCCGGCCAGTAACGCCCGCGCGCTTTTTTCCCGGCGGAATTCCGTTTTACGGTGATTTCCCTGCGTACCGGAAAACGTCGCCGCCAGTTGGCCAAATTTCTCAGCAATGGCCTTCCAGACCGGACAGGTCTTGCGCAGGATTTCCGTTCTTGACACATTCAGCGCAATGGGTTGTTTACAGACGATAAGGCCACCTCCCCCCCCAAAGGTGCCCCGGATCATGGCGGACCAGAACCCCCTGGTTATAGACAGATACGGCACCATCTTCCCGTACCCTGTACCATGCAAATTCATCTTCGGCATCCCATTTTTCGTTTTCAGGTGGTCGACTGATAACGGCACCGTTCAGTTGAACGATAATGGGGGTGTAGCGAACCAGATCCCTGATTTCCTGAATACAGGACATGCGCTCCTGACTGCTGAGCGGTTCATACCATTCGCCGGTAATGATACATCCCTGTACTGGCTCATCACGTTCATCCACTTCATAGCTGTAACCCATCACCCGCGTATCCACAGACATTTGCCACTGCCGCGAGCACCAGACAGTGCGTGCATGTGCCATGATCTGGCCCCGGCCAAGACGGAAACGACCATACGTTGCGTCACCTTCCTTATGTGGGGTACCAAAACGGCCAAAATAGCGTTTTACGTCTTCAAATGAGGCAAACCCGTGGCCATCATCCTGGCAGGAGAACCCGTCAGGCGTAATATCAATCCTGACGCAACCAGCCCGGGCATCAACGCTGTTCATAGTCAGCTCGATGACCGCTTTGCCGATTGAGCCGGCCTGACTGTAGATAATGTGATGAATAATTTGAGGATCAAGTTCAAAAGGATATCGCATACAAAGACTCCGGATTGAGGGTGCAGGAGTCATTTTGATGAAGTGCGTGCAGGGAAAAACAAAGAACTGTGAATGCCAGCGTGAAAGTGTGGGGAACTCAGGCAAAAAAGCGGGAACCTTTGACATCAACAGGTTCCCGCTCAACGGATTATGTCAGGGAATATACTCTCCCTTAACCTAAATATGACTTAATTCAAATCTCTCGTCATCCATTATACTCATTGATATACCCACTTTATAAATGTGTTTATGATTGTTTACAGAATTTACAGAGGTCTGTATTTATGAATACATCTGACGAACTCAGGATGGCGGTTGAATGCGGGGATATCATCGGTAAAGCTGTCCGCCGCATTTATATTCGTGGGTATGAAATCAATCACGACACGCTAAAGGAATGCCTTTCCGGGCGGTTGCAGGAGGCGCAGAACGAAGGGTATGCCCCCCTCTCCAGTCTTGTTGTTTCTGCACTGAACAACCTCAACAGGAATAAGGGAAACATCTGAGTGCCTGATGCAAGGCAAAACCGACAACACGCTGAACTGAAGGAAAAAATAATGCATATTCCGGCATTCAGCATAAGGGTAAATACATATACTGATGACAGAAGAAAGACAGTGGCATTAAAAAAAACAAATAATTCAACCATTTCCTCCCCCGGGGAAATGGTTTTTTTTATGAAGCCACCATATCACTGTGATCTGAAGAGAACCTTTTCAGGGCAGATGACGTCTGTATGGCATTACGTTGCAGTTTGAAAAAGAGATAATCAAAGATGGTAAAGCGATATGGCGATCCCAGAAAAAGGCTCGCAGCTAAACAATCAGAACTTGCCAGGAATGCTAACGTACGAAATAAGCAACTTAGCTCTGTCAGTTTAAGAAGTGAAGAAAGACAGGAAAAACAATTAGTTGGTTTTATTATAACGCGTGGAATAATGCAGATACTTTCATATAACACAGATACACAAAAATGGAAGGTTGACCCTACTATTGCAACGTGTTTTTCAACTGCAACCGAAGCTTACGACGTACTTTCGAGCTTACCCAGATACGGACAAACTGCTCGAGTATGTACACTAAAAACTGATGGCAGATATTTCTGTGTCAGTTCTTTATCCCAAACCTTAATGTAACTCAATAATATCAACAGGTTGGGAATTTACTTGTAAAATCAATGCGGGCTCTCTGCCGCCCGCACCCGCAGTCTCCGCCCCTGTCAGACAGCGGAAGAACGCACCGCTGTCTGACAAGGTCGGAGGTGGATCATTCACATCCGGGTTCACTGGTGACTCTGTCAATTTCCTTCAGTACCCACAACATGTCGGTCGCATCCGGCACGCAAATATTCCACCGCAGACCCGACCGGTACTCCTGCTCTCCCGGCCACAGCGTATTGCCGGTGACCGTTATCAGGATATCCAGCGTTTTCTCATGCACATCGCTGAGGTGGACTGCCACGCAGCTGCGCCGCCCAACCCTATGAGGATACACAGACAGCAATACGGGATGCTCCAGCCGCTTAACAATCTCCCGCTGCAGCTGTCTGAGAGACGCATTGTCAGCCGTGCCGACAGACGCCGAACCGGCAGGCGGAACAGTAAAAATAACAGAGGCAATCAGTGCCTTGTCCGGTACAACCATCGGCGGCGCCATGGTCAGTTTTTTCATAGTGTCCCCTGTACAGTACCCATGCCACGTTTCTCATCAAGGCGTCGTGCTACATGAAATGCAGCCTCAAGTTCCGTGCAATTTAATTCATTCATAATGGCCCGTCTTTCAGCTTTTTCCTCTTTTTCGGTCATACCGAGCGCCAGGAAAAGACTGGGGGGAACCGCACGAAACAGAGCCTGTACTTTTCGGGACAAAATCACCCCTTCCGTATACTTTCTCGGAAGCTTTGTCGCAGACAGCAGCATCGCCTTCTGTTCATCAGTGAGCGTCTTAAATCGGGCTATCTGTTCAACTTCGTCGGGCGGCATGACGAGGCAAATCCACCACTCTGCCATGTTGAGCATTTTTTTTGCGGTGTCCGGGAAATCCTCAAGGTTCTGTGTGAACAGCCACAACCACGCGCCGAGTTTACGCCACATTTTAACAATCTTGGTCGCATAGGGCCCCAGCAGAGGGTTAGCCGTCACAATATGCGCTTCGTCGATGGGTACAATGATGTCCCGATCGCTGAACTGATCCCTCTCTGCAATATTGTTAATCGTGTTAAGCAGCGAGATAACGGCGACCGCCATCTGGGCTTCATAGCCCTCACGTGCCAGCGTCCCCAAATCCACGATCGTCACGTCAGCTTCCGGCCATTGCGTCCCCGGGCGGTTAAAGAGTTCGCCTTCGAACCCTTCAGTAAACATCCGGAGTGCTTCAGCCATCTCTTCAGCGCGCGCACGTCGCGCCGGCGTGCGTTTCTCCCGGCCATCAGCGCCGGTGCTCACATCGCGGGCGATATTCTCAAGCGCGAACATCAGGTCTTCAGGCAGCATCTGGCGTCCTTCGTCGAACGCCGTCCGGGCCGCAATCAGTATTGCCTCGCGTATCATCCCGCGGTCAGCACGGGTCATTCGTGCATCTTCCGCCGCTTCACCACCGGTGATCATCAGACGCGCCGCAATCTCCATTTCCCCCAGGATGTCACGTTCTTCATCCTTGTCCTCATCATCCTCATCGATGTCAGGGAGTGCCTCTTCGCTGGTGACAAGGGCTTCAGGTTTAACCTGCAAAAGCAGATGTGAGTCAGCAAACGGCGCCAGGGAAATCACCTTACCGGGCTTGATACTGACCCGGTGCACAGTCAGCCCAAGAGAAGAACAGTAATCACCAAACAACCCGAAGCTGTTACCGGCCTCAAGCAAAAAGATGCGGGGGCGGTAAATCGCCATCATCTGTGCCAGCTTGTCGAGCGCAGTGGCTGATTTACCGGCACCTGTCGGCCCGAACAACAGCAGATGCGCATTCTGGGTGCGATCATCTTTATTAAGGGGGTCAACGGAAAGAGGGCCACCACCACGGTTCCAGAACGTCAGACCGGGATGACCGGTGCCCGTATCACGGCCGTAAATGGGGGAAAGGCAGGCAAAATGCTGTACAAACATGAGGCGCGTATACCAGTTGTGCTTATCCATGTGAGGGTTAAAACACATCGGCAATGCACGCATGTAAGTGCTGAGCGGTCCAATATCGTGTTCCGGATTAACCGGCTCCAGCCCGCAGTTCAGCAACTTACTGCTGAGTTCAAGATACCGCTTATCAAGTGTTTCCTGATCCTGAGCCTTGATGAGCAGCGTGATGGCCGCACGATACAGCTTATGCTTGTTTCCAAGAAAACTGCGCGCTGTCGCCGCATCTTCACGGGCACGCAGGGAATCAACGTTCTCTCCCATTGAATTACGGCTCAGGCTCGCAAAATTCTCCTCCAGCTTGTCCTGGGGCTGAACCACGAGGGTCATGGCCAGAACCGTCCCTTCCGGAAGCAGGTCCATAATGGCATTCACATTATCGCCGCGTCTGACCTCCCCCGTCAGATGCCCGGTGGAAGGTGCAGTACGCAGGCGTGCGACCGGAACGGCTTTATGTGCCACATCATCAAACCACCAGATACCTTTTTCGGCATCGCTGCGCGGTCGGGTAAACCACAGGCTTTCACTGAAATCATTCAGAAGTGGCAGATCTCCCGGGGCATGATCGGCGTGTCTTGCATAACGATACAGTGTTTTCCTGTCGACCCACGCCGGAGCCGGGTTGAACCAGCGCAACAGCCAGCTGTGGATTTGCTCGCCGTTCTGCTTTTCGCACCGGATACGCAACGTATCCTGCGCAGTATCACCTTCCACACCCAGTGCCTTGAGATCTTCTGGTGTCAGGTCCTTCAGGGCAGCATTTGTATTATTTGAAACGCCTTCACCCTGAGTCCTGCTGTCAGAACAGGATTTAATGCCAGTGACCAGGGCTCCAGTGATGACGACAGGGACAACAATTTTAACAATCAGGTTTGAAGCAGGTTTTTTCATTGATGTGCTCCCTGGTTGCTCCGCTGACTTCCCTTGCCTGTTTCGGTTGCGGGTAAAGGGGGTTCTGCAATAAAGGCACCTTCTGGACGCCCTGTCGTGACCAGATACAGAACCGTCGTGTCTTCCGGCGTACCGGCACGCCCCAGCCAGCGGTGCTGGAAAGTCGCCGTCGTGAACTGACCTGCAAGCACTCTCGGGTCAAGAATCACTTTTCCTGCTGACCGGTTACGGACCTGCAGCGCGATAACGCTGCTGCCCTGCAGACGCCAGGCGGCCATCGGCGTGACACTCACGGGCTCAGAGGGCATAAGCGTGGTGATCCTGGAGGGAAGTTTCAGGGATATCTGCTGGAAGCTAGCCGGGGTTTATCCGGCATTGACGAAATCAAACAGCTTTTCGGTGCAAAGACCCTGACCATCAACACCGGTGCGGACAGTGCCGCCGGGAAACTGACATTTAACATTGACGGGCTGGCGAAAACCATCGCACCGCTTCGTGACGCCTGCCACTGGGCGGGGGAATAAAAATGGCAATGGACTTACGTAACCCGGATACCTGGATTTCACACCTGCTGGAAAATCTGCCGGAAGATAAACTGGCCTCCGCGCTGAAAGATGATAACCCTGACTGGGAATATATCGACGGCGAAATGCTTAAACTTGGCTCACTGGCGCACAGCCAGCTGAATATCCCGGAAATTCAGCGCCAGGGATTAGTGCTTCTGGCATCGGAAAGCAAAGATTTTCGCCTGCTGGCTCACCTGTTACGCACGCTGCAACACGCCGGTGATCCGCTGCTGGCGTTACGTTTACTGACGTTGTATGCGGAACATTACTGGACGCAGGCCGCACCGCAAAATGCCGTACATAAACAGCGCTTTGCTGCTCAGGTTATCAAGCGCTTTGAAGCCGGAGTGGAGAGTTTCGCAGAGAATGCAGACACCACGCAGCGCGACAGCCTGCTGGCGGAGCTGGCAAAACTGGCACAGCGCTGGCAGGAGCATAATGTTCCGGTGTTGGCACAGGCCGTGGATGACCTCTCATCGCAGTATCGCCGGGCATTTCACAGGGCAGCCCCTGTGCAGCCTGCGCCGCCATCCATCGATTCGCCTGCGCTCACTGTCCCTACGACCGTTCCGGCATCGGTGACAGCGTCTGCCATTGCTGCTGTCCCGACCGTCGATATTGAAAGTCACGATGACAAGTCCTGGCGCGATACGCTGCTGAAAGTCGCCGCCATTCTCTGTGAGCGCCAGCCGGATTCGCCGCTGGGTTACCGCCTGCGGCGCCATGCATTATGGCAGGCCATTACATCCGTACCCCTGGCAGAAAGCGACGGGCGGACACCGCTGGCGGCAGTGCCTGCTGATATGACCGCCGATTATCAGACCCGACTGAACAATGCCGATCTGGCGCTCTGGCAGCAGGTGGAAAAAAGCCTGCTTCTGGCCCCGTACTGGCTCGATGGCCATTACCTATCAGCGCAGGCCGCGCAACGCCTGGGTTACACCAGCGTAGCAGAAGCCATCCGGGATGAAGTGGCCCGTTTTCTCGCCCGCCTGCCGCAACTTACCGCCCTGCTGTTTAATGATCGCACACCATTTATGAACGAGCAGACAAAACAGTGGCTGGCGACCTCTCCGGACAGTCAGAAAGCCCCAATTGTGCGGACCGACGAAGATACAGAAGTTGCCCGCCAGTGTTTCAGCGAGCAGGGACTGGAAGCCGCGCTGCAATACCTGGAAAAGCTGCCGGAAGGCGATCCGCGCGATCAGTTTCTCCGGCAGTATCTTGGCGCGCAACTGATGGAAGACGCCGGAATGGTGCAGCTTGCACAGCAGCAGTATCTGGTTATTGGTCCATCCGGAAGTGGCAAATCGTCGCTGCTGCGCGAAGGTTTTCCATCCGACATTATTTACGCCCCAGAGGCCGTGCGGGGAGTGGAGCTGCGCAGGTATGTTATTCCCCACGTAGGAAAACAGGCGGTCATTTTTGATGCAGACGGCCTCCTCTTTGAGCAACCGGAGGCGAATGTGCTGCACCGTCGCCTGTGGACAACGATGCTGGACTGGCTGGTACAAAAACGCGCCAGACAGCCGCTGAACGGCCTGATACTGACGCTGGATCTGCCCGATCTTCTGACTGCCGACAAACGACGCCGGGAGCACCTGTTGCATATCCTGCGCGGACGTTTACAGGATATACGCCAGCACCTTCACTGCCAGTTACCTGTGTATGTGGTGCTGACCCGGCTGGATTTACTGCACGGTTTCGCCGCGCTGTTTCAGTCTCTGGACAGGAACGATCGCGATGCCATTCTTGGCGTCACCTTTACCCGCCATGCCCATGAAAATGATGACTGGCGCGCAGAGCTGAATGCATTCTGGCAGACCTGGGGCGAACAGCTCAATAACGCCCTGCCGGAGCGGATGCTAACCCCCGGTTCCCGCAGTTCCCTGTTCAGCTTTGTCCGCCAGATACAGGGGGGCCGCGAGCCGCTGGTATCCCTGCTGAACGGACTGCTGGACGGAGAAAATATGGACGTCATGCTGCGCGGCGTGTACTTCACCTCCTCCCTGCAACGCGGCCAGATAGACGATATTTTTATGCAGTCTGCCGCCCGTCAGTTCCGCCTGGGCAACAGCCCGATGACGGCCTGGCCCCTGGTAGACACGGCCCCCTATTTTACCCGAAACCTGTTTCCACAGACCTTACTGGCAGAGCCTAACCTCGCGGGTGAAAGCCGCGTCTGGCTGATGCAGTCTCGCCGACGGTTATCGGTGTTTTCCGTCACCGGGGGCATCGCCGCGCTGCTGCTGATTATGGGCTGGCATCACTATTACAATAACAACTGGCGTTCCGGCATCACCGTACTGGAGCAGGCCAAAGCCTTTATGTCTGTTCCGCCACCGCAGGGTATGGACGATTACGGCAACCTGCAACTACCGTTACTCAACCCGGTACGTGACGCCACGCTGGCCTACGGTGACTGGGGCGATCGCAGCCGCCTGGCCGATATGGGATTATATCAGGGCAGGCGTGTCGGCCCGTATGTAGAGCAGACCTACCTGCAACTACTGGAGCAGCGTTATCTGCCTGCCCTGTTTAATGGCCTTGTCAAAGAGATGAACACCGCGCCGCCGGAGAGTGAGGAAAAGCTCGCGGTGCTGCGCGTCATCAGAATGCTGGAGGATAAAAGCGGACGCAGCAACGAGGTGGTGAAACAGTACATGGCCAAACGCTGGAGCGATAAGTTCCATGGCCAGCGCGATCTCCAGGTGCAGCTTATGTCTCATCTGGACTACGCCCTGCAACATACTGACTGGCACGCGGAACGTCAGGCGGGCGACAGCGACGCCATCAGCCGCTGGACACCTTATGACAGTCCGGTGCTGGCGGCCCAGAAAGAACTCAGCAAACTGCCTGTCTACCAGCGTGTTTACCAAAGTCTGAAAACACGTGCGCTCGGCGTGCTACCCGCCGATCTGAACCTGCGTGACCAGGTAGGCGCCACGTTTGATCAGGTGTTTACCTCCGGGGATGATAATAAACTTATTGTTCCGCAGTTCCTCACCCGTTACGGCCTGCAAAGTTATTTTGTCAAACAGCGCGATGCGCTGGTTGAACTGACGGCGATGGATTCCTGGGTACTGAACCTGACCCACAGCGTGAAATACAGCGAGGCAGACCGGGCAGAGATTCAGCGCCAGCTCACCGAACAGTATCTCAGCGACTATACCGCCACCTGGCGCGCCGGGATGGATAATCTCAACGTGCGTAATTATGAATCTGTTGCGGAGCTGACCGGGGCGCTGGAGCAAATTATCAGCGGCGATCAGCCGCTCCAGCGGGCGCTGACGGCACTACGCGACAATACGCAGCCCGCCGTACTCTCTGAAAAACTGGATGACAGCGCGCTTAAGGAAGCCATGGCAGAGCCAGATTATCAGTTACTGACCCGCCTGGGACATGAGTTTTCCCCGGAGAACAGCACGCTGGCGGTACAGAAAGACAAAGAAAACACCATGCAGGCAGTCTATCAACAGCTGACGGAACTGCACCGTTACCTGCTGGCGATCCAGAACGCGCCAGTACCAGGAAAATCAGCGCTGAAGGCAGTGCAGCTACGGCTGGATCAAAACAGCAGCGAGACGGGGATAACAGCGTCATCATTCGCGAGGATGTCCGCAGGCAACTGGAGACCGCGCAGGAGATCCGCGAGGCGTTTTTCAGCCGCCAGAATGGGCTGGGTGCCCAGTTTGCCGTGGAAACCGTATCGCTTTCCGGCAATAAACGGCGCAGCGTACTCAACCTTGACGGTCAGTTAGTGGACTACAGCCAGGGCCGCAATTATACCGCGCATCTGGTTTGGCCAAATAACATGCGTGAGGGTAATGAAAGCAAGCTGACGCTGATTGGCACCAGCGGCAAAACGCCGCGCAGCCTCGGCTTCAGTGGACCGTGGGCACAGTTCAGGTTGTTTGGCGCAGGGCAACTCACCGGCGTACAGAATGGCACATTCAGCGTGCGCTTTAACGTGGACGGCGGCGCAATGGTGTACCGGGTGCATACGGACACGGAAGATAACCCGTTCACCGGCGGGCTGTTCAGCCAGTTCCGGCTGCCGGATACCCTGTACTAAGGAGGCTGAAATGAGCCAGGACATACTCACACAAATTATTGTTTCCGGCAGCGATCCTCGCGGCCTGCCGGAATTCAGCGCCCTGCGGGAAGAGATCAATAAATCCTCTCACCCGTCGCAACCGGATCTGAACTGGAAACTGGTGGAATCACTGGCACTGGCGATCTTTAAAGCCAACGGCGTGGATCTGCACACGGCTACCTATTACACCCTGGCACGCACGCGCACACACGGGCTGGCCGGATTTTGCGAAGGGGTGGAGCTACTGGCGGCAATGATAAGCCACGACTGGGATAAATTCTGGCCGCAGGATGAATCAGCCCGTACCGGGATGCTTGACTGGCTCAATACCCGGACAGGTAATATCCTGCGCCAGCAACTGTCCTTTTCAGACGCTGACCTGCCGTTGCTGTACCGGACTGAGCGCGCATTGCAGTTGATTTGCGACAAACTCCAGCAGGTGGAACTGAAACGCCAGCCGCATGTAGAAAACCTGCTTTATTTTGTACAGAACACGCGTAAACGACTTGAACCACAGCCGAAAAGCAGTGTGGGTACTCCGTCACAGGCCACCGTCAGAACGTTAATCTATGCGCCGGAGAGCACACGGCCCGTCACGGAGGAAAACCGTCTCCCCCTGCCCGAGCTGCCGGAAATGAAGGTGGAAGTCCACCACGGCACCACAGAGAATACAGCATCAGCCGCAAGCGCCGCATCAGGCCGGAACTGTAAAGGCTTTATGGCAGGAGTTGCCTGTACAACGGCTGTCGCTGCCGCACTCTGGTGGTGGCAGGTATACCCGATGCAACAACAACTGGCACAGGTCAAGGATACGGCGCAGGGCGCGGCAACGATCTGGCTGGCGTCACCTGAACTGAAGAGTTACGGGCAACGGCTGCAACAGCTTCCTGACGCCTCGCCGCTGCAACTGCTGGAAACAGGTATGCAGATGATGCGAACCGCAGACAGCCGCTGGCCGGAGAGTCTGCAACAGCAGCAGGCAACAACGCAGTGGAATGAAATCCTGAAAACCCGCGCGCAAAGCAGCCCACAAATGCGTGGCTTGCAGCAGGCACGCCAGAATTTGCGCGACTTTGCCGACCTGATGATGCAGCGGGAGACAGAGAAACAGGGCTTTACCCTCTCCTATATCAAAACCGTCACCTGGCAGGCAGAGCGTTTACTGAATCAGGAAACGCCGCTGGAATCCCTGCTGACACAGTACCAGGACGCCAGGGTACAAGGACGGAATACGGAAGCGCTGGGAAAACAAATTAACGAACAGCTGAATGGCGCATTAAGCCGCTGGCTGCTGCTGAAAAACAATATAGTGCCGGAAGCGGCAACTAATTCAAAACCCTAAAATAATAGTTAAACCAAGGAGATTAACATGGCCAATTTAATTTATTTAACACTGAACGGTGATAAGCAAGGATTGATTTCAGCAGGTTGCTGTTCCCTTGACTCTATCGGTAATAAAGCACAGTTACAGCACCTTGATCATATTATGGTATACGAACTGACACATGGGTTAAGTCGGGATCAAAATGTCAATCATCATTCAGTTACGATAAAAAAACCTGTCGATAAATCATCTCCTTTGCTGGGAAAAGCGATTAACGATAATGAAATACTGTCCTGCGTTTTTGATTTTTACCGGACAAATAGATTTGGTATTAATGAAAAATATTACAAGCTGGAATTAACGAATGCCCGAATTAGTGATATTAACCTCTCGATTGCCCATGTAATAACTGACAGTGAAGCACAACCCCAGGAAAGTATTTCTTTTATATATGAATCAATCAACTGGGAGCACTGTATTGCCGGGACCAGCGCATACAGTTTATGGAATGAGAGGGTTTTCTAGTAAAAAATATACCAATGAATAGAGGGCTTCACATGGTAAAGCGCACAGCAGCGGCACACAAAGGCATCCCGATAACAGAAAATCCGAGGAAAAGACCTCAGGTAAATAATCGGACAACAGGGAAAGTCTCTGGACAACCGCCCAAGAAACTCAGTTCCCTTGAGGAGTGGAAGTCCGGGCGAGAAAAAGCAATTGGCAATCCTGACTGGTATATTTATGATAATACAATCAGGAAGCTTGTATCTGAGATTAATCAGCATTTATCTATGTCGAAAAACATCGAACAGTACAAACCGCTGGACTGGAAATTGATTAAGGCGATGATATGGACTGAAACAGGTGCGACTTCACCCGCATGGAAAACAAGAACTATGCAGATAGGAAATACCAAGGATAAAGGAATCCTCGAGGTGACGGTTCCTGCTCGCCCGAGAAAATACAATATTATAGTCCCGAAAAATTGGGACAAATACTTAAAAAACAAATCTGATATGATAAAAAGTAATCCTGAATATAATATTCGCGCTGGCATTGCTCTTTTAATGATAAAAATGTCAGAAACGGAAAAAGATAAAACGGTATATGACGATGAAAAAGAATATACCTATGAAATTGTTAAGGGCGATCGTGGCTATAGTACTATAGCGACGAAAATAGGTACAACACAGGGTGTTCTTACTACACTGAATGGCGTTAAAGTCATTCATCCCGGAGATAAACTTAAATATAAGAAAGCGCATCTGGAACAGTATATACCTGGATGGAAATTGTTTACTCCTCAAAATATTCAAATACAATACAATGGAGATCCAAAGAGAGCAACAACCAGTAACCCTGGAGATATAAATTATGCAGATAAAATTCAATACATTTATGACCTTATCATTGCTGATGAGATCAAAAATAGATAATTCATTTAAGGAGTGAAAATGAAAACAAACAAATATTTATTTTTAATATTATTGTTATTGTGTAATATTACCAATGCACATGATATAAAAGTATCCGATTGTTCATATGACCAATTAATACAACAAGATAGAGTTTATTGGTGTCTTATGGACAAATATCAGCAGAGCGTTTTGGCTTTAAAACATGAGGAAGACAGCGCAGAAAAAAGGCTAAAGAAATATGATACCGAAGGAGAAAGAGGGATTAATGAAGATGGCTCTACTGATTACGAACCTTATATTCACATAGCAAGAATAACATTCCCGGAACTGCATCGCTCATTTATTCTTTATCGCGAAAAACAATGTAAGTACGCCTCACAACGTGATGGAGCGCGTCCTGGCTATCGCTCCTCAATTTCGTCACTATATTGTAAAACCAGTATGAATTTATCACAAATACAATGGATTAAAAACACCATCTAGGATGACACCATGAATAACAAGTATTTATTCAAAATTATTTTAATGACATTATTTACCTTACACTCCGGTTTACTATTTGCGGTGGATAAAGTTATTATAGAAAAAATGCCACAAGATCTTCAGGATTTTTTTGAAAGTGCTGAGGCTTGCGAGGGTTGGATAAGTGATTTTGACCCACGCTTAGAAAAAACAACTTACAATATTGTTGAAAGTGTTATTAAAGAAAGTTGCTCAGATATTGAACATAAACTATCCGCAATGAAAAACAAATACAAGAATAACAAAGATTACTCAGCAAGACTAACGGTATATGATGATACAATCATCATATATGACGAGTATAAAAAGACGAGAATGAAAAATAAAAATAATTAGTAAATTCATAGTTATTATTTAATAAGTTAATGGTGGTAGCACTTAGTTAAATCAAAAAAATGATACCATTCCACTCTCACAAATAATTCATAAGGTTATTGGTGACAGAAATTCAGTTATTGGTGGGGCACTTGCTTTTTATGTGTTTATTGGTTACTGGATGTCAAATTTTGAAAACCAGCCCTGCTTATACTCTGTACAGAAGAAACTGGTTCAACAATTATCAGACAGTAGAAGGAACCAAACCTGCATCTGGCAACGAATAAACCAGCAGACAAATAATGTAGATTGCCTGCAATGCTGTAAGGGATGGTTTCGTGGTGGTCTTGACAAATAACCAAAAAAAGTTTTATTGCACGAAACAGTTCGTTGGCCCCAAGGACTGCACCGAGACCGGGAATGCCATACAGGCATCATGTGTATTTTTTTCTGCTATCCCCCTCCTCTATTGTGATAATGTCCTCTTCAGACAATGACAAAATGTAACCGCTGAGCAAGCGCCTGTGGTAGCAGCTGACATTTAACTCCCTCTGCAATTTTCAGAATATATTTATAAATAATTCACCAAGGCAATATCATTCATTAACCTAGATTATTTTAGTGGATACATGCACGTAAACTATATTTTATATAAAATAAAAAACAGCATATAATCCAACCAACACCTCAGGCTGTTAACCCCATAATAAACACTTACCATCATTGCGAGATAAACATATATGAACATCAGGCTGACCCTGTTTTTATGCATATCGTTATTTTTATTAAACGGTTGTGTTCACTCCCCCATCGATGCAAAAAAAACAGGGTTTAAACGTGCAGATAGCAATTTCAGCAAAAATGCAGCAATTCAACTTACTGATAAAGATATTTTCGGCAATGAAACCACGCTTGCGGTATCAGAAGAAGATATCCAGGCTGCAATTAATGGCGATAAATTCAGAGTACCGTTGAGCTCTTCAGTTATTCTGGTTCAGTCCGGTAGCCATGCACCGGAAATGACCATGCAACAGGAGATGGGGAAATACTATCAGGTATCAACATTCTCAGGTATTCCGGACAGGCAGAAACCGCTTACCTGCAACACGGTAAAAACGGAGGAAGGTGACGCAGTACTCAGCGAAAACATGAATTACATGCAGGCGTTGCGTTATATTGCGGCAAAAGGACAGCAAAAAGCCGTGATTGTTTATTGGGATACATTACAGACTGGAAGATATGACACCACAACCAAAACAACTCTCTGGTCAGATTACCGTGGAGAAGCATTGTCCGATTCCGCATCATTACGCTATCTGATACGTTTTGCCCTGGTGGATGTGGCGAGTGGAGAATGGGCCACCTGGACACCGATTAATTACGAATACAATGTCCTCCAGCCTCAGCCGGGAAAAATACCTCTGACCGAAACACAAATCGGCCAACTCAAACAAAAAACCTATGTGGCCGTGGTTAAGGATCTGGTAAATCGGTATCAATGACCATTTAAGTGAGAGTCTGTTTGACACAAGGGACTGTAATTAAAATTGTGTAATTGCCTGATTTTGATATGTTCACTCCAGTAAAGGAGACAGGCAATTATGGACGAAAAGAAACTCAAAGCCCCCATGAAAATACCTTCGAACCGCAGCTGATTAAGAAGCACCAGACGCGCATTACGCAGATGGACAGCCAGATTTTATCCCTCTACGCCAAAGGCATGACTACCCGCGAAATCGTCGCACCTTCAAAGAGATGTACGGCGCCGATGTGTCGCCCACGCTGATATCTAAAGCCACCGACGCCGTAAAAGAGCAGGTCACTGAGTGGCAAAACCGGCGGCTGGCGATGAGCCGCATTTTTATCGAGTTCGATGACCGCCTGAGCGATCACCTTTGATACATTGGCAGTTACACAGAATTACTGGCAGGCTCGGCACACACCTTCAGCCTGCGTGTACGCAAGATGTTCTAATCGTGACCGTAAAACGGGGCCGCTAATGGCCCCGTTCTTTTATCCTCAACGTATCGCAACCCACTTCCACCCCGCCCCCATCGTCCCCAATACAATCGTCACCACCGCCGCCACATGCAGCAAAAAATCCGCCGGATGCACCTCTACGGGATGGCAAAACGAGAGCAACGTTAACGCCATACAGGCAACGCCCGCTCCCGCCACCGCAAGCGTTCGCAGCGGATACAGCGCCCGGGTTCGGCGCAAATACCCGATCGCCAGCACCATCATTGGCGCGCTCACCGCCATCATAAAGACATAACAGTTCACCTCATCAGGATGATGGGCCTGCACATGCGTCTGGCCGAGACTGAACCCCACGCTGCCCAGCCAGAGCACCACCAGCGGCACAAACCATCGCCAGCTCAGGGGTTTTCGCCCGGCAATGCTGAGTAAAAACGCGTTACGGATTGCCAGCGTGCCGGTAATAAACACCAGGATTAACTGAAACACAGCTAACACCGCACCGGGCTGTGTCCAGTCGGTGGCGACACGCTGAAACATCAGGCTACTCAAGGCACCGCAGGGCAGCGCCATCAGCAGCCAGGCGACGACTCTCCTGCTGTTTGTCCAGGGACGATAAACAGGCTTCGCATCCAGGCTCAGCTGTTTAATTAATACCTCATGACTGCCCATGATTCGCTCCCATACGGCGAAGATTGGTTAATGCTCTGTGGAGTAATGATTTCACGGCGGCGATGCTCAGGTTGTGGCGCTCAGCGGCCTCCGCAAGGCTCATCTCCTGCAAATGGATGTGTTCAACAATTTGCCGCTGTCGCGACGGAAGCTGGTCTAATATCAGCGCCAGCTGTTCTTCATTTTCCCGGTGTTCCGGCTTTTCTACCGTGGCGCCGTCATACGCCCTTTCGTCATCCGTTTCTCGCTGCTGATAACGCCCACGGCGACGCAACGCGTCAACGGCGCGCGCCTGCACGATGGCCATCAGCCAGGGAAGAAACGGAAACGCCGGGTCGTAGGTGTGGCGAACCCGATGTACCGTCAGCAGGACATCCTGGATGACATCGTCAACCAGAACGCTATCGGCAATCTGCTTGCGCACCAGCACCCGGATGGCCGGGACGATAGCCCGCAGCAGTTGCGTATAGGCTTCGCGATCCCCCGCCTGGGCGGAGGCCATTAGCGCGGGCCAGCGCTCACGCGGGGCGAGATCGTTATCCATAGTCCGCCACGATATTGTTACCTCATGCTTTTTTACCGGATGCCTGATTCAGGGCATTCACCACAATCGACGGCGTCAGCACCTGCGGCAGCACTTTCGGCGCGCTGCCATCCGCCGGGTAGATCACATACAGCGGCAGCCCGCCCTGCCCGAAGGCATTCATCGCATCGTCGATATCAGCATTAAATTTAGTTGAATCGGCGACCATATAGACGGTTCCGGTGCGGGAAATCGCCTGTTTCACCGCCTGGGTGGATAACGACGTGCGATCGTTTACCTGACAGGTAATGCACCAGGATGCGGTGAAGTTGACGAAAATGGCTTTGCCGTGGCCGCGCATTTCCGCCACGGTCTGCGGAGACCATTTCACCTCGGTGATGTTATCCGCAAGCTGGCTTTCCGGCTGGGCAGGTTGCGTGTGCATAACGCCCGGCAACGGAGCGATCGCCGCCAGAAACACCACCACGGTCACCGCCAGCAGCGCTTTATAGCTGTGCCCGGTAAAGCGCCTGCGCTGGGCGATGCCGTACAGCCACGCGGTAAAACTCACCACCACGGCGCAGGCCAGCATCGCCGCCAGTGCGGTGGTTCCCGCCTGCTGCGCCAGCACCCAGACGAGCCAGGCAAAGGCGCCAAACATGGGAAATGCCAGACCACGTTTGAGGATATCCATCCAGGCTCCCGGGCGCGGTAAGCGTTTTGCCATCCCCGGGAAGAGGGAAATCGCGGTAAATGGCGCAGCAAACCCCAGCGCCAGCGCCAGGAAAATGGCCAGCGCCACGACAGGTGGCTGAACCAGCGCATAGCCCACAGCCCCTGCCATAAACGGCGCCGAGCAGGGGGTTGCCACCACAATCGCCAGCGCGCCGGTTAAGGCTGAACGCACAAACGCACCGCGCCCTTCGGCATTGATTTCCCCTGCCCGCTGAAGCGACAGCCCGACTTCAAACACCCCGAGCAGGTTCAGCGCCGCACCCAGAATGATCAGCGCCAGCGCCGCAATCACCAGCGGCGACTGGAGCTGGAACCCCCACCCCACCGCCGTTCCGCCAGCGCGCAGTGCCAGCAGCACGGCCGCCAGCGCCATCATGGTAAAAATGACGCCAAGCAAAAAGCCCAGCCCTTCCGTGCGAGCGCTCGCGCTGTTGCCCTGATGACGTAAAAGCCCCAGCGCCTTCAGCGAAATCACCGGAAAGACGCACGGCATAAAGTTGAGAATAATGCCGCCCGCGAAGGCGGCCAGAATAGCCGTTAACATAGAAAACCCCGGAGGCTAAGTTACGAGTGCGATTGCGCGTATTTTTTCACGGCATCCATCGTTTTCTGGATATGCTCATCCGGGTTACGGTCGGTGTAACTCAGCAGAACTTTGCCATCCGGGGCGATAACGTACGAAGTGCGATCAGACAGGGTTTTGCCATTCATCTGCATCAGCGTTTTATACTCTGCCGCCACTTTCGCCCCTGGGTCAGCCGCCACCGCGAACTTGTCGCGACACTCCAGTTTCGAGAACTCATCCACCTGGTCGACATTCCCGGCGGTTACCCCCACCACGGTCGCCCCGAGTTTTTTAAAGTCATCCGTGGCTTCGGCAAAGGCGTGGGCCTCCAGCGTACAGCCCTTTGTAAATGCCGCCGGGAAGAAATAGAGCACCACCGGCCCTTTCTGTAGCGCCTGCTGCAACGAGAAGGTCAGCGGTTTACCGCCCAGCGCCCCTTGCAGGCTAAAGTCCGGGGCTTTATCCCCCACGTTCAGCGCAGCCTGTGCGCTCATGGCGAAAAGGGAAAAGCTCAGTACAGCGGCGGCAGACAACGTTTTCAACGGTTTCATGGTCAGCTCCATCAGGGAAAAATGTATTACCTGAAGAGTAGTTCGCTAATGATGTTGAAAAGGTTTCGCTGACCACGAAAATTTATTCATTTAGTGGGCATGGCGCACAAGAGGGGAGACATACCGCTCCAGGGATACTCCCCGGAGCGGTTAGCGTTACTTATTTTTCTCGACAATTAGCGGCTCAATGTCGCTCTCTTTTTTCACCACGAGCGTATCGTCCCCACGCAAACAGGTGCCGCCATAGTTCCCGCCCACGGTAAAGGTACACACCTGAATGTACTTGCCATCGACGTTTGGCAGGCACCACAGCTGCTGGTAGATGTTTTTACGGTCGGCAAACTTGCCGCTGGATTTGTCCAGCAGCTCATCCTGTGGGCTTATCAGGTCGATGTTGCTGCCGCAGCGCCCGGCAATCGGTTTAGCGGCATAGCCGGTCTGTTTCAGCAGGTCGTTCACCTCAAAATCGGTATCCAGCAGATAACGGTGGTTCGGGAAGAGCTGCCACAGCACCGGCAGGATCGCCTTGTTGCCTGGGATGACCGTCCACAGCGGCTCGAACACCAGCACTTCCGGGCGCAGCAGCACATCAATCAGGCGCACTTCGCCTTCAGGATGCCCGGTGCGGATCGGCACGGCGGCGTATTCGGTTTCGCTCACTTCACGGATTTGCTCAATTGCCGTTTCCCAGGCCCAGGTTTTCCACACGCAGTTCACGTGGCGGCCTTCATCATCGACAAGCTGCCCGGCGCTGTCCCAGCTTAGCGCGCCAAGTCCATGCAGGATCCGGGTTTCAAACCCGGCCTGAATAAGCGAGCGCTGGATAAAGAGGGCGTGATAATCCTCTTCGATATCGTTGTCCTGCATGATGTGAACAAACGGTCGGGCGTGGCTGTGTTTCCACGCGCCAGTCAGTTCTTCCAGCAACCCTTCGGCCGGGTTGTGGCCGTTGCCGCGATAGCCGTTTTTCACCCACTCTTCGAGGATCAGCCCACCCTCGGTGTGACAGGAAGCGGAATCGGCGTTGTACTCGTACACCTTCAGCCCGCGCTCATCCATGCAGAAATCCATACGACCGGTGATCATATGGTGACGACGCCATTGCCAGGAAAGACGCAGACGCGGCCAGAGGATTTTCGGGATGTCGAAAAGCGCCAGTAAGTTATCGTCTTTCAGCACCTTGTCGGTAGCGTGCAGGTACATCAGATGCAGTTCGTTAGTGGCTTTGATAAGTTCCTGCTCGGCACTTTCGGTGATGGTGAAATACTGGCAGGGATCTTTATTGATAAAGTGGCCGTTCGCCTCTACGTAGGCCTTCTGAAGGGCATCGTCTTCGTTGAGCCATTTCCCGTCGAACTGACGTTTATTTTTCAGTCGCGCACCGCTGATTTTCAGCAACTCGCCGTCGATTTCCGGCTGCGGCAGGCTGTGTTCGGTGTCATCGGTCTGGATCATCCAGCCGAGGATTTCGGTGTCGTTGAAGGTGTCATGAAGGGTATAACACCCGTTCTCAACGCTCAGACGCAGTTCACGCGTCCATTGCTGCCCTAACGGGAGCGGGGAGTGAATCACGTTCTGCTCAGCAATGCGGATCTTATCGTCCAGCAACTGGGTGATAACGGCAACGTGCCCGGTTTCATGGAACTCGCCGCCCTTTTGCCAGATAAGCAACGCCCCGGCCTGCGGCGCGCGTTTTGAGCCATTGGCAAAGGCCTGCAATGGCAGGATGTTATCGTTCACCACTTCGCGCAAAAAGCGCAGAGAGAAGATCTCCCACGCCATGCCGACATCGGTAAACACCACACCGTAGTTGAGGAACAGGAAACGGCGGGCAAACTCAACACATTGCCACTTGTGGCCCATGTATTCGTTGCTGATATAGCTTCTGAAATCCGCGTCTTCCGGATAGTTACGCGGATCGAGGCTGCCGTAATTTGAAGAGTAAATCGCCACACCACCTGGCGCATAACCTAACAACGTCCCGAACGGAGCGTCACTGCTTAACTTTCCTTTACGCATGTATCCAACCTAAAACAGGCAGGCGGCAATTTTTTGAAGGGTTGTCGTCGTCTGCACGTTGTAATTAACCTGACAGAGGTGGATTTATCATACACCTGCGTGGCAAATTATTCGTCGCGACAATAACTAAAAAATTCACAACATCAGGAGTCAACATGAGCTTACAGGCGCAACCGCTGGAATGGGGTCACGGCCCACGCACTTTTGAAGTGTTCCTGGAACCAACCTGCCCTTTCTCGGTTAAAACATTCAACAAGTTAAACGCGTTCCTGGAACTGGCCGGTGCAGATAAGGTGACGGTCAAAATCCGTTTACAGTCTCAGCCGTGGCATCTGTTTTCCGGCGTGATTGTGCGCTGCATTCTGGCGGCGTCAACGCTGCCGGATGGTAAAGCCGCAGCGCATAAGGTGATGCAGGCCGTGGCCGATCACCGTGAAGAGTTTGAATTTACCGACCACTGTAGCGGCCCGAATATGCAGGCGACGCCGGAAGAGATCGTCGCGCGCATTGAACGTTACAGCGGGGTGCAGGTTGCAGAGGCGTTTGCCCGCCCGGAATTGCAAACCGAGATTAAGTGGCACTGTAAATATGCGCGCCAGAACGGCATTCACGTCTCCCCAACGTTTATGGTCAATGGTCTGGTGCAGGCGGATTTGGGCAGTGGCGATGAAGTAGAGGTGTGGGCGAAGCGGGTTTTGGGTTAGTCCACATTCGCCTGTCATGCCGGGTGGCGGCTACACCTTACCCGGCCTACAAAACTCACATCTTAAACAACCAACACGCGGCGAAATGCCCAGGCGCTACCTCCTGCATTACAGGCTCCTGGGCCTGACAAACCGGCATGGCATGTGGGCAACGGCTGCAAAACTTACAGCCCGGCAGCGCTGAGGTTGGCCCGGGGATTTCCCCACGCAGGGTCGCTTCTTCGAGGTTACGAATTCGCGGATCCGGCTGTGGCACCGCCGCCAGCAGCGCGCGCGTGTAGGGATGCACCGGATGCTGATACAGCTCGTTTGCCGGCGCAACCTCCACCAGCTTACCGAGATACATTACCCCGATACGGCTGGAAATATGGCGCACCATCGACAGGTCGTGCGCGATAAACAGATAGGTCAGATCCAGCTCCTGCTGGAGATCCTGCAAAATGTTCACCACCTGCGCCTGCACTGATACATCCAGTGCCGACAGCGGCTCGTCACACAGCACAAACTCCGGGCGCACGGACAACGCCCGCGCGATGCTGATACGCTGACGCTGCCCGCCGCTGAACTCATGCGGGAACCGTTCAAGATGTTCCTTTTTGAGCCCGACCTTATACAGCAGCGTTTCCGTCCGCTCCCGCTGCTCTTCCCGGCTGTAGCCGTGGATCTGCATTGGCTCGGCCACCAGCTGTTGCACCGTCATACCGGGGTTAAGCGACGAATACGGATCCTGAAAAATCGCCTGCATTCTTTTACGCAGCGGCTTCAGCTCTTTTTCGCGGGCGTGGGCGATCTCTTGTCCGGCAAAATGGATCTCACCCGATGTGATATCGAACAGGCGCAGAATGGCGCGCCCGAGTGTCGATTTCCCGCAGCCGGATTCCCCGACCAGGCCAAAGGTTTCACCACGCTGAATATCAAAGCTCACCCCGTCAACCGCTTTCACCGCCACGCCTTTGCGCAGCAGGCCGCCGTTAAGCTGATAATGTTTGCGCAGTTCCCGTACGCTCACTAAGGGCGAATGTTGCTCGCTCATGCCTGAACCTCCTTATCTGCCCATAACCAGCACGCGGCGCGATGGCCTTCTCCTGGGGTGTAAAACGCTGGCTGTCTTTCGCACTGGGGCATCCGTTTCGGACAACGTTCTGCAAACGGGCAGCCCGGGGGCGGGTTGAGCAAACCCGGCGGCGAACCTTCAATAGGCGAAAGGCGATGATTCACCTCGTCCGGGCGCGGCAGCGAGGCCAGCAGCCCCTGGGTGTAAGGGTGCGCCGGACGATAGAAAATGTCCTCCACGCTCCCCTCTTCCATCACCAGCCCGCCGTACATCACCACCACGCGGCTGCACACCTGCGCCACCACGCCAAGATCGTGAGTGACCAGCAAAATGGCAGTCTGCGTTTTCTGTTGCAGGCTCTTCAGCAGGCGCAGGATCTGCGCCTGAATGGTCACGTCCAGCGCGGTGGTGGGCTCGTCAGCAATCAGCAGTTTCGGGTTGCAGGAGAGCGCAATGGCGATCATCACACGCTGGCGCATCCCACCGCTGAACTCGTGCGGATACTGGTTGTAGCGGCGTTCAGGCTCGGCAATGCCGACCTGCTCCAGCATGGCAATGGCCGCAGCTTTTGCCGCTTTTTTTGCGAGGCCTTTGTTACGTACCAGGATCTCAGACATCTGTTTGCCGATGGTCAGCACCGGGTTCAGGGCCGTCATTGGATCCTGGAAAATCATCGCAATATCGTTGCCGCGAATGGCGCGCAGCTGTTCGGGGGTTTTCTGTGCCAGATCGTCGTTCTGAAAACGGATGCTGCCGCCGGTTATCCGCCCGTTGCTGCCCAGAAGCTGAATAATCGACTTACAGGTGACGCTTTTGCCGCAGCCGGATTCACCAACAATGCCAACAAGTTCTCCAGGCTGAACCTGAAAGCTCACGCCGCGCACGGCATGAACATCGCCATCGCGTGTGTGAAAGGTGGTTTGCAGGTTATCGAGTTCTAATAAATTACTCATCGCGGTTCGCTCCCGGCTCGAAGGCGGTACGGAACACATCGCCCAGCACGTTAAAACTGAACACCGTCAGCAGGATTAAAATGCCGGGGAACATCGCCAGCCATGAGGCTTCACCAATGTACGACTGCGCATTGTTGAGCATACTGCCCCAGGACGCGGCAGGCGCCTGGACGCCAAGCCCGAGGAAGCTGAGCGTCGATTCCATCAAAATGGCCGACGCGATGTTGAGCGTGGCCGCCACAATAATGGTCGGCAGCACGCCGGGAATAATGTGGCGCACAATAATACGCAGCGGGTGTTCCCCCGATGCGCGGGCATAGAGCACATACTCGCGCTCTTTCACCGACAGGGTTTCCGCACGCACCAGCCGCGACATGCTCATCCATGTCAGCAGGCTGATGATCAGAATGATGTTATCCACCCCGGGTTTAAGGTAGGCGTTCACCACCAGCAGCAGAAAGAAGGCCGGAATGGCCATCAGGATATCGACGGCGCGCATCATCAGGTTATCGAGCCAGCCGCCAAAATAGCCGCTGACCGTACCAACGACCGTGCCAATCAGCGTGGAAAATACCATCGCCAGAAAACCGACCATCAGTGATATCTGCCCGCCGTACAGCGCGCGGGTGAAGTAATCGCGCCCGTATTCGTCAGTGCCAAACCAGTGCGCGGCATCCGGGGGTAAGGTGCGGGCACCCAGCGCCATCTGGTCGGGATCGTAAGGACTCAGCCCCGCGCACAGGGCCGCGATGACGAAAATAAACAGAACAAATAACGAAAATTGCGCCGGACGATTGCGGCGCAACTGGTGACGAACCTGTTGCCAGCGTCTGCTCATCCGGGTTACCTCAGTGTACGAATGCGGGGATCGGCGAAGCGATACAGCAGATCCGCGATCAGGTTGCCGAGGATCAGCATCATCGACGAGAGCATGATGATCGCCATAATCAGGGGGTAATCCAGCGAGGTGATCGACTGGATCCCAAGCAGGCCCATCCCCGGCCAGGAGAAGACACTTTCCGTCACATACGCGCCCACCACCAGTTCACCAAACGACAGGCCAAACAGGGTTATGACCGGCAGCAGCACGTTTTTCAGCACATGGCGGAACAGAATGCCGGAACGTGTCGCGCCGTAGGCAAGCTGGGTTTGCACGTAGTCGGCAGAAAGCTGTGAAATGGTATTAGACCGGATGTAACGCACGTAGCTGGAGAGGTTGTAAAAAGTGAGCGCGATACACGGCAGCACGCCGTGGCGCAGGACATCCAGCCAGTTGTCGTCCATGCCGATGGTGCGCATTCCCATGCTGGGGAACCAGTTCAGCTGCACGGCAAAAACGGTAATAAGAAGAATACCAAACCAGAAAATCGGCACCGAAATACCGATATAGGCGAATAAGTTCAGCAGGTGATCCAGCCAGCGGTGCTTAAATGCCCCGGCCAGCAGCCCCAGCGGAATAGCCAGCACAATCGCCATCAGCAGCGATGCGCCCATCAGCCCTAAGGTTGCCGGAATACGCTCGCCGATCATCTCCAGCACCGGGCGGTGGTAAATCAGCGAATAGCCCAGATCGCCCTGGAAAACGTTCTTCAGCCACAGCACGTACTGCGTCACCAGTGGTTTATCCAGCCCCATGCTCTGGCGGATGCGTTCAATATCTTCCGGGGCCATGCGTGGCGTAATGTACGCAGCTACCGGATCGCCGGGTGCGAGCTTGACCAGCAAAAACGCTACCAGCGAAATAAAGAAAAGCATCGGCAGCAGTTGCAGCAGCCGACGCGTGAGTAATGTGTTCACGACATGCCCTTACACGACTTAGCATACGAAAAACCCCGGCCAGATGACCGGGGTAACTGCTTATTTTTGGTATATTTTTGACAGATCCTGGAACAGATAAACCGGCTTCGGTTCCGCTTCCTGCGTGCCGCCAAAGCGTTTATCCACGGCAACGGTCGCGTTGGTGTAGGCAATCGGGTAGTAAGTCATGTCGTTTGCCACGGTCTGCTGAATTTGCTTGTAGATATCAGCACGTTTCGCGGCATCGGTTTCCACTGCGCCTTTGTCCCACAGGGCATCAAACTGCGGATTTTTATAGTGGGCGTAGTTGTAGGCTTCGTTGCTCATAAACAGCGATTTATAACCGTCCGGCTCTGACCCCATGATGTAACCGCCCAGGTTCAGCTCCCACGCGGTGTTGTTCATGTCCAGACTGCGCTGGGACATGGCGTTGGAGTCCAGCGGCATCAGTTCGACGTTTACCCCAATGCCCTTCAGCGCCTGCTGAATATAGAGCGCCATGCTCTCCTGGGTTTTATTGGTGTTCACATACGCCAGATGCAGCTTCAGGTTTTCCGGCGCCCCGGAGGCCTTGAGCAGATCTTTGGCTTTTTGCAGATCGAACTTGTACTGCTCGACGTCGTCAGTCTGATACAGCGTATCCGGCGTCAGGAACGAGGTTGCCGGTTTGGCGTAGTCCAGCGAAGTAAATGCGGTCTGGGTCAGCTCATCTTTGTTGATGGCATACGCGATGGCCTGACGAAGCTCTTTGCTTTTCATGACCGGCACGTTCTGGTTAAAGGTCATGTAAGCCAGACGTCCCTCCGGATAGACCACAAAATCAAATTTACCGGTATTTTTCAGGCGATTCACGTCCTGCGGATCAACCATCTTGAGGTTGATTTCGCCGTTTTGCAGCGCAAGGTTGGCGGAGTTGCTGTCTTTGGCAAAACGGTAGGTCACGGAATCGAGCTTCGCTTTACCGTTCCAGTAATCGTCAAAACGAGTCAGGGCGTAATACTGCCCGGCGCGGTACTCTTTAAACTTGAACGGCCCGGAACCCACCGGCGCATCGTTTTTAGTGCTCTTTTCCAGGTCACCTTCATTCGCGAACACGTGCTGCGGGATCGGGTAGATCTGCACCAGGGTTCCGGTAAAGGCTGCGCTCACCTGCGGTAAGGTGAACTTCACGGTGCGATCGTCAACCTTACTCACTGCTACGGGTTTGTCGCCGTAAGTGAACATGCTGCGGAAGAAGCTGTGCTGTTTGGCATCCAGCAGTTTATTGAAGGTGAACACCACGTCGTCCGCCGTCAGCGGTTGGCCGTCCTGCCATTTCAGGTTTGGTTTTAAGGTCAGGGTGTAGCTGAGGTTATCGGCGGATGGCGTCAGACTTTCTGCCAGGCCCCATTCGATTTTGCCGTTGTTGAAGCTATACAGCGGGGCATAAAGCGCCTGCATGATGGTTAAGGTGGTACGGTCGCTGGCATAGAGTGGGTTAACCGCTAACGGGTCGCCGGAGGTAATACCGATAATCAGCGAGCCCCCCTCTTTTGGTGCGTCGCTTTTCGCTGCTGGCGCATTTGCCGTCTCTTTATTTTTAGCATCATCACAGCCTGCCAGACCTAACGCGAGCGATACTACAACTGCGGATAACAGAAGCTTACGCATCTCACTAACTCCTTGCCTGATAAAGTATTTACTACTGATAATTGTCTTTATATGACAGCATCATATTCAGCTTTGCGGTAATACGCATTAACAATGAAAATGCGATTTTCGATTAAGCTTATAACGCTTTTGATATATATAAGCGCCAGAAGGAATAGCCGCGACTCTAATGCGCTCAGTTCGTTAAACCATTCACAAATCTCCTGCTACACTGCCTCAACACATCACTCAAAAGGCAGGCCAACATGTCAGACAACACTTATCAGCCACCGAAAGTGTGGGAATGGAAACAGAACAACGGCGGCGCATTCGCCAACATCAACCGTCCGGTATCGGGCGCAACTCATGAGAAAACGCTGCCGGTGGGATCTCACCCGTTGCAGCTCTATTCCCTGGGGACACCGAACGGCCAGAAAGTGACTATCATGCTCGAAGAGCTGCTGGCGCTGGGCGTGACGGGTGCAGAGTACGATGCGTGGCTTATCCGTATCGGTGAGGGCGATCAGTTCTCCAGCGGCTTTGTGGACGTGAACCCGAACTCGAAAATACCGGCACTGCGTGACCACTCCACCACCCCGCCAACGCGCGTATTTGAATCCGGTAATATCCTGCTGTATCTCGCCGAGAAATTTGGTCACTTCCTGCCAAAAGATCCGGCGGGCCGGGTAGAAACCCTGAACTGGCTGTTCTGGTTACAAGGCTCTGCGCCGTTCCTCGGCGGCGGTTTTGGCCACTTCTATAACTATGCGCCAGTGAAGATTGAGTACGCGATCGACCGCTTCACCATGGAGTCAAAACGCCTGCTCGACGTGCTGGACAAACAGCTGGCGCGGGGTCGCTATGTGGCAGGGGAAGAGTACACCATCGCCGATATGGCTATCTGGCCATGGTTCGGCAACGTGGTGCTCGGGAACGTGTATAACGCCGCTGAGTTCCTGGATGCGCAGCAGTACACCAACGTGCAGCGTTGGGCGAAAGATGTGGCGCACCGTCCGGCAGTGAAGCGCGGCCGTATGGTTAACCGCACCTTTGGTGAGCCGAGCGAGCAGCTACATGAACGCCATGCGGCGAGCGACTTTGATACGAATACCGAGGATAAGCGTCAGGGGTAATGCTCTCTCCCACAGGGTTGAGGGATCCCCACAAAAAATACGAGTACGGACGTCTCCCTCTCCTCTTTGGGGAGAGGGTTGGGGTGAGGGGGAACATACAGCTGTGGTGGTCATTCCGTTCACTTTATGTTCCTTGCTGCTCTGTCACCACAATACCCGTGAACGTGCCAGGGTAGCTCACCGCCGCTACCCTGGCGACCCGGGCTCCCGGCAAGAAAATCGCCGCTTCGCGGTGCCTTCGGCTTATTCCTTTCGGCTTTCGGGTCGGGCGCGATGCAGCGTCCATGCAAGTCGCGCCCTCTCGGCGCATCCCTGCGCCTCGCCCCGGCCTACAGGAAACGCCTCAGCGATTTTCAGCCGGACCAGGGAGCCGCTGTAATTCTTTTATTTCAATGGCATAATGTCATCGCTGAATAAAGACAAACATTACTGGGGATCCCTCAGCCCACGGGGAGAGGGAATAAAACAGTAGGCCGGGTAAGCGCAGCGCCACCCGGCGGATTTACGCGCCGAAGCCTGCTTTTAACAATATCGTTTTTGCCTTTTCCGATACCAGATAATCCGCCAGCGCTTTCCCCTGCGGCGTCACTACCGCACACGCATACTCCGCGCGCGGGTTATAGGGTGCAGGGATGTCGATAACCGTCAGCCCGCCGACCTCCCGCAATTTTGCGGCATAGCTGGCATAACCGATAAACACCTCCGCCTGCCCGCTATGAATGATCCACTCGGCCGCCAGTTTACCCGCCGGAATCGGCGCAGAATTTCGCCCGCCCACCAGGGCTTTCGCCCGCACTCTTACCCTCTCACCTGCTTCACCCATTCGGCTAAACAGCTCCAGGGTGTAATCCCCGGACGGATCGGCGCCTGCCGTCGAGGTCGCGACACGCACATCATCACGGGTAAGCAAAGAGAACCAGTCATCCCCGGCGCGCAGCACATCGCTGCGTACGGTCAGGCAAAGCTGATTGCGGGCAAAAGGCACCACCGATAACGCCTGCCCGGCCGCAAATAACGCCTGCGGATGGGCAAGATTTGCCGAAGCAAACAGGTCGCACGGCTCACCGGTTTCAATACGTTCCCGTAACAGCCCGGCCGGGCCAAACTGGGTTTCCACCGGTTCAGGAAAGTGCTCCATCAGGTGCTGCCACACCACCCGCAGGCTGCCCGCTGCCAGCACGCGCATCAATCAATGCCCTGATATGTGGTGCGATAAAAACGCTGATACCAGTCGTTCGCGACCTTACGCATATCCACGTCTTTAAACTTCTCCGGGTAGAGCTTTTTCGCCATCCACAGCTCGCCAATACCCATGGCTTCCGGCATCGGGTAGCCCCAGGCTTTGGCGTAATCCGGCATCAGGTACACACGCTGATTTTTCACCGCGTCGATGGTTTGCCACTGCGCACCGGTTTTGATCTCGTTCACCACGGACGGGTAACGGTCCTGCACGAAGATCACCTGCGGGTTCCAGGCAATTACCTGCTCCATCGCCACGGTTTTGAAACCCTGAATGGTCGCTGCCGCCACGTTAACCGCGCCCGCGTGCGCCATCATCAGGCCAGTGTATTTCCCGGAGCCGTAGGTGGTGAGTTCCGGGTTAGCCATATAAGCGCGAACACGTTTTTCTGTCGGGATATCTTTCAGGCGGTCGCTGACCATTTTGCGGCCGTTGTCGGTCGCTGCAATCAGGGCTTTCGCTTCTGGCTGTTTATTAACTATTTCGCCAATCAGGGTGATCCCCTCGCGCAGGCCCAGATCGTAAGCCTGTTCTTCATCTGCCATCGTCGGGTTCAGCCTGGCTTTTTCACCGGCAGCATCGTGGCGCAGGGAAATGGCGACCACCGGAATACCCAGGCTGCTGATCTTGTCGATCATCTCCTGCGGGGCGTAGTTAGTGACGAACACCACCTGCGGCTTCAGCGCCACCAGTTTTTCCGGGTCGACGTGAGTCAGGTCACCAAGCGCGGCTTTCTGGTTCAGCTCTGGTGCCAGGCGCGCATAGCCATCACCCAGTTGCTGCTTCCAGTTCGCCATCACGCCGACGATTTTGTCCGTGGCGTTCATCTGCACCAGCAGGTTCAGGGTCTGGTGCTGGAGCACCACCACACGGTCAACCTCATCAGGGATCGTGACGGTACGGCCAATCTGGTCAGTTATCTGGCGGGATGCCTGGGATGATAACGGGAGTAAAATCAGTACGCTAAACGCGACTGCCTGCCAAAAGCGCTGTTTCATATAATCCTCACATTTTCGTTATGCAAAAGATTATACAGCGATAGCGCATCGGAGTCGTGATGTGCTTTGGGGGTAGGTAAACAAGCATTATTGGCCTACCGGGTATTTGGACCGACTGGCAGACTTCACGGCGATGTTTGATTTACGACTACAAGGAACCGTCATGAAATACCTCAAAACCACGCTTCTCCTCACCACCCTTATCGTTTCTGCCTCCACCATGGCGATGGATAAAACCGCCGCCGGTGTGGTAGCAGGCGCTGCCATTGGCGCCGTTGCAGGCAAAGATGTGAAGTCTACTGTAGGTGGCGCAGTCGTCGGTGCGGGTACAGGGGCAATGTTCAAAAACGGCGATAAAGGTAAAGCCGCGCGTAAAGGCGGTGCTGTCGGTGCTGCCGTTGGCGCGGGCGCTGCGGCCGTAACCGGTAAGAGCGTGCTGAAAGGGGCGGCCGTCGGTGCTGGCTCTGGCGCGCTGATTGGTGAAGCCACGCACTAAAAACCTCGCCGGGCGGCACTGCGTTTGCCCGGCCTACGCACATCCCTCGTATAGCCTGCCCCCTGTTCCTTTTTTGCGATCAGCTTTCAGAATTAACAACGTTATCCTGCCATTATGCTGAGAACGGTTGTCTGTCGTAGCCTGAAGGTTACAATACATTTGCATATCGTAAACTACAGGCTACAATAATGGCTAAGGTTAAGCACTATACAACAGCAGATGGATATGACCCTTTTGATGCATATTTACGCAGCGTGAAAGATCCCATAGCAAAAGCGATGATCGCTACACGCGTCGCCAGAATGTCCACAGGCAACTATGGTGATTGCAAGCCATGCAGAGAAAGTGTTTCAGAGCTTAGGATTGACCAGGGACCCGGCTATCGCGTCTATTTTAGTGAAGTCTCAGACCCCACCGATGGAACAGTCAGTCTGGTGCTGTTGACCGGTACGAAAAAAAAGCAAAATGCAGATATTGCCAGAGCCGTTGAGTATCTCAACGACTATAAGCGCAGAGTATAAGAGGTAATCGTAATGGCTAAATCAGTACTTCATGATGATGCAATGGTTCAACTCCTGAAAGATTCCCCGGATTTCGCACCGGTTTACCTTCATCAGGCGTTCATTGAAATTGACGAGCCTGGGGGGTATGAAGCATTTATGCTCGCATTACGCCATGTTATTGAAGCCTCTGGCGGAATGACCGTGATTGCAAAACGTGCGGGCATTTCCCGGGAATCGCTTTACAAATCACTTTCTCCCAACGGTAACCCTTCGTTTAAGCGAATCGCAGAAGTGGCATCCGCGACGGGATACCCGATCTCCCGAATCGCATCTGCCGGCCTACGCGCATCGGCGTAAGAGGCGCACAGCGTACGCCCGAAGAAGTGCCAATCTTAATGGTGATCATCATACTGATGTTCAATCACCATCCCTTCCGCCACGCTCGCCACATGGCGTGCACGCGGGTGATAAACCGGCGCAGGTGCAGCATAGGTGGTGGGTGCGGGGGCCGGCGCAACGGCCACTGCCTGGGGGACCGTGGTCGATGACGGGACAATCACCACTTTATAACCACTCGGCACATCCACGGTGACGCTTTGCGCCATTGCCGAATTGGCCATGACTAACCCGGCCAGAGCGGCCAGCAAAATAAAGAGATTCTTCATAGTAAATTATATTCCAGGTACAATTCAGAAATAGAATTATGAAGAACCTTTCTTAAGACAATATTAATTTTCGTTCTTTGCCATGTGCAGAAAATGCCAAATTTATTGTTACATTCATAAATATAAAAAAATAGTACAGGCCGGGTAAGGCGCAGCCGCCACCCGGCAACTTACGGATTTTTAATTAATCGCGATATTCCCTTCCAGCGTATTTAGCCAGCGCGGCGCTTTCAGCGTATCGGCGAAATAATCCACCAGTTCACAGAGCAAACTTTCCATAACCGCTGCCATCTCTGGTGGCAATGCCCGGCTTATCAACAACTGCGTTAATACCTGACAATACTGCGCCAGTTGGTCACTTTCAGGCTCAAAAGCAGGCAGGCGCGACGGCAGATCGTCCACGGTGAAATGCGGGATTAAGTGTGCCGGAACAGGCTCGTGCAGCGTAGGTTGCAGCAGCGCAAGACAGGCAGAAAGACGCCCGCAAAGCGCCAGTTTTTCGGTGATGTCTTCGCATTCCACCAGAGAATAAGCGTACTGCTCGCAGTTATCCGCCAGCTCGGTGAAATCGGTGGTATTGGCAAAGGGCGTGGTAAATAACGCGTGTGTCTGGGTTGGGGTTGTAGCCATGATGGCAGCCTCCTGTAATTTGCATTTATCTGCCACCAGAGAGGCTAATCTCATGGTGGCAGAACCGAGCGGAGTTAGCCTTACCGGCATTACAGGAAACCGGCGCGTCTTGCGACGCCCCCGCCCGGCCCGCCATTGAGGTGTAACCGTGCGCACGGCATATTACTATGCCGCCTGTAATTTTACCCGAGAGGCTAATCCCGACGCCTGATTTTGCAGGCGCGGCAAAAAGATACTGCGATTAAGACGAGGCGACAAGGGGCATTCCCGGAAGCCGCCTCGCAAAACGGATCAATACTTTATGTCCCGCGCTTTTTGCCGTCCGGCCTGTTTCATTTGCCGCTTGTCCTGACGGCAGTCGTGATTACTCTGGTTGTTGTTAACCACACAGGTTTGCTTCACATGCCGGGACGCTTCACGGGTATCCTGCCGCGTATCACGCGCTTCACGGCGCTGTTGCCCCTGCTCGGTTGCGCTAACCGTAAAAGAGCACAGCATAATAAAGATGAATGAGAGGAATGTAATGGCAGATGCAGATCTGTTCATAGCAACACCTTTTAAAAGATGGGCCGAAAATACATCAGGGATCGCCAAAGAATAGCACTTGCGGAGATAGCTAAATGGCACGTTAATCACCTTGCGCTCGACTTAACGCAAATCACCTTCTTTTTTCAACATCATATTTACAAGCACGTCTAAACTGGCAAAAATCATTCTTATTTCCCGAAGAATCGTCGCATGTCAGAACAGGCGCTAAAACAGCAGATTCAGAATCTGAAAAAGCATAACGCCCGGCTTGCCAGGCTGGCGCGTGACGCCCGCAGCAAACTCAGCGCCGCTCTCGACGGCACGGGTCTGTGTCTGTGGCAGCTCGACGTACCTACGGGAAAACTGATTATTTATAACCGCCGCTGGGGCTCTATGCTCGGCTATCAGCCCAAAGAGCTGAACGCACAGTTTGAGGTCTGGCGCGAACATCTTCACCCGGAAGATAAACAGCAGGTACTGGACGCCTTCTACGATCACCTGAACGGCAAAACGCCCTTCTACGAAGCATTGCACCGGATGCAGCATAAAAACGGCACCATTACCTGGGTGCTGGACCGGGGTCGCGTCAGCGAATGGGACGATGAGGGGAATCCCCTCAAGGTGACCGGCACCCACATCGACATGACCAAAGAGAAGCAGTATGAAGAACAGCTCGCACTGCTTGCCAACCACGACCCACTCACCGGCCTTGCCAACCGCCATGCGCTGATCCAGCATTTTGCCGAGCTAAAAGCTATCGGCCCGCTGTGCGTGGCGTTTATCGATCTCGACGACTTTAAAGCCGTGAATGACACTTTCGGCCACCGCAGCGGCGATGAACTTTTAATTCAGCTCAGTCAGCGCCTGCGCAGGAGTTGCCCGGAAGGCACGATTGTCGGCCGACTCGGTGGAGATGAATTTGTGCTGCTGCTGCCCTTCCCGCTCTCCAGTTTACTGGTTAACAGCACCGCGCACAGTTGCCTGCGGGCGGCGCTGATGCCGTTCGAACTGGATAACGGCGAGGCGCGGGTGGGCGCATCGATTGGGATTGACGAAGTGCAAGCGCTGGATGATTTTGTGAATGCGCTCAGACGCGCGGATCAGTCGATGTACCAGATTAAACACACCGGGAAAAACGGCGTGGCAATTGGCACAACGCTTATCTCTATCTCACGCACCGGAACGGACGCATGAAGGAAAGCCGACAGCAAAGCATCGTTGAACTGCTGAGCAACAGCGACTGGCTCACCACCGACGCGCTGGCAGAGCATCTCGGCGTCAGCAAAGAGACGATCCGTCGCGATCTGAGCGGCCTGCAACAGCAGGGGAAGATCCTGCGCCAGCACGGACGGGCACGGCTGATCCACCCCGACAGTCGCGATAGCGGCGAGCCATTTGGCGCGCGGCTCAAAAGCCATTACGCCGATAAAGCCGATATTGCCCGGCACGCGCTGAAATACATCAGCGAAGGCATGACGATTGCGCTGGATGCCAGCTCAACCTGTTTTCATCTGGCGCGACAGCTGCCTGACCTGGAGCTGACGGTTTTTACCAACAGCCTGCCCATCTGCCATGAAATGGCCCGCCGCGAGAAAATCACGCTGATCTGTTCCGGCGGAACGCTGGAGCGCAAGTACCGCTGTTACGTCAACCCGGCGCTGGTAACCCAGCTCAAAGCGCTGGAAATAGACCTGTTTATCTTTTCCTGCGAAGGCGTGGATGAGCAGGGCATCATGTGGGACCCGGTTGCGCACAACGCCGCGTTTAAAGCACAGCTGTTAAGCCGCGCCAGCCAGTCTTTGCTGCTGATCGACAAAAGTAAATTTCAGCGTTCGAGCGAAGTGAAAATCGGCCAGCTTTCGCAGGTGACGCATGTCATCCAGGGCTGTCAGCCTTCCAGACGATAGCCTGCCATAAAATAGCGCAACACGGTGCTGGAGTGGCTCTCTTTGAAGAAGTCCATCACCATGTCCCGCTCCAGCCCGTAACGGCGGGTTAAAATCCCCGCTTCCCACGCGCTAAGCTGACGATCGCCGGTTTTCTCAAACATCCGGTGCGAAAAGCCCAGCACAAACCCACGCTTATAGTCAGCACAGAAGTGCGCCACATTTTTCGCAGTGTCGGCCTGCGCTGCCCGCATTCCCGCCATCAGCCCTTTGCCAAAATGGTTTTCCATCGCTTTGCCCTCAATCGCTATATATTAAATTATATAGCGATATTTTGAGCGATAGCCAGAGATAATTAAGGCCGCACAAGGCGGCCTTCAGGATGGAGATTTAGAACGAAACCCAGTCGTCCGGCGTCGCCGCAGGTTTAGCACGTGCGGGAGTTTTGAGCGGGGTGGCAGCAGCCTGAGTTTGTGGCTCCTGGGCTGATAAGCGGAATTTCTGCACCGAGCGTTGCAAATCTTCGGTCTGGCGCTCCAGCGCGGATGCCGCAGCGGAAACTTGTTCCACCAGCGAGGCGTTCTGCTGCGTTACGCCGTCCATCTGGCTGATGGCCACGCCAACCTGCGAAATACCTTTGCTCTGCTCTTCCGATGCGGACGCAATCTGCTTCATAATGGTGGTCACTTCGGTGACGGCACGCAGAATCGCTTCCATGGTGGTGCCGGTGTCATTAACCAGCTGCGCACCCTGCTCCACGCGGTTGACGGAATCGGCAATCAGCCCTTCGATCTCTTTTGCCGCATTGGCGCTGCGGCTTGCCAGGTTACGCACTTCACCGGCGACAACCGCAAAACCACGCCCCTGCTCGCCTGCGCGCGCCGCTTCTACCGCGGCGTTAAGCGCCAGAATGTTGGTCTGGAAAGCAATGCTGTTGATCACGTTGGTGATTTCAGCGATTTTCTTCGAGCTGTCGGAAATACCGCTCATGGTGGTGACGACATCATCCACCAGCGAGCCTCCGCGGCTGGCGGTGGTTGACGCCACATCTGCCAGCTGGCTGGCCTGACGCGCGCTTTCGGCATTCAGCTTCACCGTTGCGGTCAGCTGCTCCATGCTGGCCGCCGTCTCTTCCAGCGCGGCGGCCTGCTCTTCAGTACGGGAAGAGAGATCGTTGTTACCGCTGGAGATTTCCGTCGCACCGCGCCAGATATTTTCACTGCCCGAGCGGATTGTGCTTACGGCTTCACGCAGGCTGTCCTGCATGGCGCTCAGCAGCGGAACCAGCTGCCCCACGCAGTTGCGGCCAAAAGGTTCAATCGGATGGCTGAGGTCGCCCTGCGCAATCTGGCGGAACTGCTGACGGATACGATCCAGCGGTTTGACCAGCATCGCCACCAGGTAGCGGTCGGTGAAGAGCAGGATCAGCAGGCCAATAATGGTGGCAGCGATAATCACGGTGCGGGTCATGGTGGTCAGGCCGTCGACCACCACACGGGTGGAGTCCAGACGGTCGCCCGCGGCTTTGTTAAAACTTTCTGCGGCAGCACCAAACGCGCGGCTCAGCGGCGGAGTAACGTTGTTCGCCTGCTGGCGATAGCCGTCCAGTTGCCCCTGCTGCGCCTGCTGCATCTGCGGTGCAATACCCTGGTCGAGCAGCGCCTGCCAGGAGCTGATCACCTGAGCGGAAACCTGCTCATCCATAGGGCCTGGAGAGATGGCCTTCATCTGCTCCAGCTTTTTGCTCATGTTCTCCAGCGCCTGCTGTGCAGATGCCAGGTCAGGGTTACCCCCGCTGGCTTTGACTTCCATCGCGCGGCTCAGGCGCGTAACAAAGCGGAAATACTGATCGTTGCCCTGGCTGAGCACCGTCATCTGCTGCACCAGCTGTCTGTCAACTTCGTTGCCGTCAGACACCCGGGAGAGCGACCAGGTGCTGTACAGGCCAACGCCTGCCCACATTAAACAAAAGATCCCCAGTATCGTCAGCATGACGAAGCGGATCGTGAAATTACGAAGCATCTGCATAGAGTGTTCCTTGCCGTGAGGGTGAATTCGCCCAGAGGCGAGACTTACCCTCGTTATCGGCAGATGCTGCGGAAAATCTAACCTTTTATGATGAATTTTGGCGGCGTTTTTTTAGTCAATTCAGGTACTTTTCAAACCAGCTTAACGTTCGCTTCCAGGCAAGCTCCGCTGCGGGTTCGTCGTACCTTGGGGTAGAATCGTTGTGAAATCCGTGGTTTACGCCCGGATAGATGTACGCCTCGTAAACTTTATTATTCAATTTAAGCGCTGCTTCATAGGTAGGCCAGCCCTCATTAATATTTTTATCCAGCCCGGCATAATGCAGCAGAAGTGGCGCTTTTATTTTCGGAACATCTGCCGCGGCGGGCTGGCGTCCGTAAAACGGCACAGCGCAATCCAGCTCCGGGTACGCCACTGCGGCGGCGTTTGACACACCTCCGCCGTAGCAAAATCCGGTTATCCCCACTTTGCCGCTGGCATCCGGGTGCTTTTTCATAAACTCGACGGCGGCAAAGAAGTCGTTCATCAGTTTTGTCGGGTCAACCTTCTGCTGCAAAACTTTCCCTTCTTCGTCATTGCCCGGATAACCACCCACCGAGCTTAAACCGTCTGGCGCCAGCGCGATGTATCCGGCTTTTGCCACGCGTCTTGCCACATCTTCGATATACGGATTAAGACCCCGGTTTTCATGAACCACCACCACGGCAGGGACTTTTCCGCTGGCTTTAGCCGGCTTCACCAGATAGCCACGCACTTCACCGTGGCCGTTTGGCGAGGGGTAGTGAATATATTCAGGCAGGATATCGGGATCGGTGAATTTGACCTGCTCTGCCAGCGCGTAGTTGGGTTTGAGCATATTGAACAGGGCCAGCGCCGTTACGCCCCCCACGGCGTAGCGAGCCGCGAGATTCAGGAACTCGCGTTTGTTGATTTTACCGTGGGCGTAGTAGTCGTAATAGTCGAGCAATTCCTGTGGAAAATCTTTGGCGGTCAGGCGCGTCATCGCTTATCTCCATGAATTGTGATTTGATAAGCATAGAATGAAAACGTTGTTTCGAAAATTCATCGACAAGAAAGGAGACATCATGTCCTGGCACCCTTACTCCGGCCGCTATGAAAATATGCAGTACCGCTACTGCGGAAAAAGTGGCCTGCGTCTGCCTGCGCTGTCACTTGGCCTGTGGCACAGCTTTGGCCACGTTCAGGCGCTCGATTCCCAGCGCACGCTGTTGCGTAAAGCCTTCGACCTTGGCATTACCCATTTTGACCTCGCCAACAACTACGGCCCGCCTGCAGGCAGCGCCGAAGAGAATTTTGGCCGCCTGCTGCGCGAGGATTTTGCCGCGCATCGTGACGAGCTGATTATCTCCACCAAAGCGGGCTACGACATGTGGCCGGGGCCGTATGGTTCCGGCGGTTCACGTAAATATCTGCTCGCCAGTCTCGACCAGAGCCTGAAGCGTATGGGCGTGGAGTATGTGGATATTTTCTATTCCCACCGCGTGGATGAAAACACGCCAATGGAAGAGACGGCCTCAGCGCTGGCGCACGCCGTACAAAGCGGCAAAGCGCTGTATGTGGGCATCTCCTCCTACTCAACCGAGCGCACGCAGAAAATGGCCGAGCTGCTGCGCGAGTGGAAGATCCCGTTGCTTATCCATCAGCCGTCCTACAACCTGCTCAACCGCTGGGTGGATAAAACCGGGCTGCTGGATACCCTGGCGGAAAACGGCACCGGCTGTATCGCCTTTACGCCGCTGGCGCAGGGGTTGCTGACGGGGAAATACCTGAACGGTATTCCTGATGGCTCGCGGATGCAGCGCGAAGGCAAGAAAGTGCGCGGCCTGACGGAAAAAATGCTGACGGAAGCTAACCTCAACAGCCTGCGTTTGTTGAACGAGATGGCCCACACCCGCGGGCAGTCCATGGCACAAATGGCCCTGAGCTGGCTGCTTAAAGATGAACGCGTGACGTCGGTGCTGATTGGCGCAAGCCGCCCGGAACAGCTGGAAGAGAACGTCCAGGCGCTGAATAACCTGCGCTTTACGGACGATGAGCTGAAGCGGATTGACCAGCATGTTGCGGATGGAGAGTTGAATCTGTGGCAGGCGTCGTCGGATAAATAGAGCGGTCTGTTACCCTCACTCCTCAGCCCTCTCCCCTTTGGGGTGAGGGCTGAGGGGGACTTTATTTCTTACTGATCTTATCCAGATACCCCATCAAAAACGCCGACAGCACAAACGTCAGGTGGATAATCACATACCACATCAGCTTGTTATCCGGGATATTCTTCGCGTCCATAAACACGCGCAGCAGGTGGATGGAAGAGATGGCCACAATCGAGGCGGCGACTTTGTTCTTCAGCGACGAGGCATCCATTTTGCCCAGCCAGCTCAGTTTTTCTTTATGCTCGTCGATATCGAGCTGAGACACAAAGTTCTCGTAGCCAGAGAACATCACCATTACCAGCAAACCGCCCACCAGCGTCATATCCACCAGTGACAGCAACACCAGGATCAAATCGGATTCAGCAACGGAAAAAATGTTGGGTAAGACGTGAAAAATTTCCTGAAAAAACTTAATGCTCAGTGCGACCAGTGCCAGAGAAAGGCCGAAATAGACGGGTGCCAGTAACCAACGAGAGGCATACATTGCATTTTCAAAAAAGCGTTCCATAAAGTCCTTTGTGCAAAAGAAATAAGCGCAGTATATCTTAACGGCGCTTACTCTTTGCAACAACTAACCAACAAAACACCTACACATCATCCGGGTTTACTTCAGGGCGTGCATATTCAGGCCATACCAGCACAACCAGTTCCGGGTACGCTTCCAAGCTGAACTCGCGAAAGCACTGACGCAAATTTAAAACATCCAGATCGGAATACGACACTTTCTCACCATTAAGACAACGCTTCTTGATATTGTCGTAATATTTATACACAGCGGAATTCAGGTCGCTGCAACGGCGCTGAGCTTCAAACAGCCCTGGCGTGTCATTAATTTGCGACATCTTCATGCGTTTTATTGTGGCATGAAGAAAGTCGATATATTCGTGGTTAACTCGCCAGTACCAAACTGGTGTCACAGAGTTCATCAAAACGGAAAAATGATCTTCCCCTTCCTCTTTGCTCATCAGTTCAGGTTTAGGCGGTTCACTGGCGTCCTTCGACACTTTCGTTTTATTGAACTCTTGCATCAATAAAAGAACACCAGCGGTCAGTAATAGTAATGTGATGACCGTAAAAAAAATGCTGTTCATGGGTAGGCTCCATTTTTTTTGATTTTAAAATTGCCTCATGTTATTGTCAACGAATCTCACGCCTTTACCAACCCCACCCTTTTGAAATTAAAGGAAATTAAAAATGCTGCCCGACAATCTTGTCCCGGCTAAGTACCACATTGCGCCTGTGGAACAGCAACCGGCGAAAGCAGAAAAAGAGGCTAATTTCACTCAAGGGAAAAGAAAACTCTCTGATTTTGAAGCAGACATATTAATTGGTGTTTCCCGTACCGGGAAGTCTCGTAATATGTTGCTGGAAGAGCACGATCGTCATATAAAAGACCGGTTATTTCGCGTTGTTAAAATCGAAGCCTTTGTTCACCTTCTGGATGACTTGCAGGCCGAGGGCGAAATAGATGCCCAGACACTAAGTCAAATAATGGTCGAAAAAACAAAAGAAATAAATGAAGCCGGCAATGAAATTTGGCTTAATTTAATTACCCGCGAAAAAAACAACCCTATTTTTTATAACCTTGGGGATGATTAACGTGAAAGGTACTGAAGATAACAATGTCTATTTGACTTTAGATGACAAAAAAAGTGACGAGTTTATCTTAGAGCAAAATCTGGAGGCATTGCGAAACACAAAAAATGTGGAAATGACGCGTATTACGCAAGATTTGGTTTCAATACCCGCTACGCTGGTGCGTCTGAAATGGCAGAACCGCCGCGAGATTTATGCGCTCCAGGTTAAAGAGGAGATTTACGGCGCAGTGATTAATGCGTTGATTGAGCAGCGGCCAGAGCTAAAAGAGAAGATCCTCGGGCGTCTGGAAGCCAACTACCAGTACCTGCTGGCCAAAGAAACGGCCACCCTGCGTCTGACCCGCAAACTCTCCGACGGCGAATACCGCACGTCGAATGTCACCTATGTCGCGCTGAATGAAGACGCGCTGGCATCTAAAACCAACGCGCCCGCTGAACCAAAAAGCTAATCAAATCTAAATACCGCTATCGCCTCTTTTAACTGCCCGGTCTGCTGCTGTTGCTGCTCGGCAACCTGTATCGTCTGCGCGACATGCCGCACATTCTCCTGCACGCTGGCATCAATACTGGCAATACTGCCGTTCATTTGCGCGATGCTGGCCCGTTGATCTTCACTCATCTGCGAAAGCTCCTCCAGCAGCGAACGTAATCCATCGATGCTCTCAATAATGGATTTCATCGTCTGTCCGGCCTGCTCAACGTGCTCCACACCCTGCTGCGTGGTCGTCTGGGAGATTGTCAGCAGCTGACGGATCTCTTTTGCCGCCTCTTCACTGCGCTGGGCCAACGTGCGCACCTCAGAGGCCACCACAGCGAACCCTTTCCCGTGCTCCCCTGCTCTTGCCGCCTCGACAGAAGCATTGAGCGACAGAATATTCGTCTGGAATGCAATACCGTCAATCAGCTCAAGAATGGCGTAAATTCGCCGGGACTCTTCACGGATCTGATCCATGGCCGCGACGGCCCGGCGAACGTTCTCGCCCCCCCGTTCTGCCACCTCGCTGGCACTCAGCGCCATCTCCCGCACCTGAATGGCCTTCTGGCTGGTCTGGGTCGCCACGGTGCTGAGATGCTCCATTGCGCTGGCCGCCGTCGCAAGCGATGACGCCTGATGGTCGGTTCGCTCTGAGAGTGCGCTGTTACGCTGCCGCAATGCCCGTGAGGCCTCCAGCAGTTGCCCGATATTGGCGCTCACCTGCTCAAGCGTGGAACGCATTGTGCCAAGCGTCAGGCTGAAGGTGCGGGCGAAAGAGGAGTCGGCAGGCTCGCTATCCACCGCCAGCGTCAGATAACCTGGTTCGCGGTTAATAACCCCCGCGAGCCTCGCCACCTCGCTGGCCGAACGGGCATCCTGCTCCATGCGTACCGCCATCAGGACAAGAATGGCCGTCTGTACCACCACAAACAGGCCGTGGAAGACCACCATATGAAAACCGGTGTGCATAAAGACCACCACGCCGTACAACCCATTTTCCTGAAGATAATTAAACACCAGATGGTGCAGCGCGATAACCGCAGCACCCATCACCAGCGGACGCCAGTCACGCCAGGCCAGCAGCGCCGAAAGCAGGACAAAAACAGAGAAGTGATATTCCGTCTCCCCTTCGCCCAGATGGATAAGCAGCGCGGAAAACGCCATCAGAACGAAGGCAAAGCTCAGGCGCAGCAGCAACGAGCCGGGGAAAAGCACCGCCAGCAGAGTCGAGCCACAGCTCAGCAGAGTGCTGATAATCGCCCCCTGCGCCATATTGTCGTTCATATATCCCACGCACAGCGAAACGCCCCACATGGCCCAGATAAGCACCAGCATTAAGCGGTCAGCACGTTGTCGTATTGCAGATAAAGAGATGAGGTCGCGTTGAGGTGCGTGCGGGTGCAGCCATGTCGTCATCGCCATAGAGAGTCTCTTGCTGTGCAGGTGAAATAAGCCCTTCAAAAGAAGGTATTTTTTATTATCTGTTTTAAGCGTAGTGGGTATATCCCACGATGCCATTTCAGTAAAAAGATATATTCTGATAAGGCAGCCGAATACTGATATTTTCTTAACTATCAATAGATTATTTACTATGGCTTTATTGATAAATAAATATGAAGAGTGGGGATATACAGCAGAAAAAAAGCTGGCTTTCGCCAGCTTAATGCCAGTCAGTTAAGCGATATTAAGCCACTCTGTTATTTTAGTGGCATCGTTCCGTTCACTCAGACTTTCCTGCTACCTGCATAATCCGCTGCGGTGAACGTGCTAAGGGGGCTGCCGCCGCCCCCTTAGCAATCCCGGCTCCCGGCAAAGAAAATCGCCGCTTCGCGGATTGTTCGCCCCATCCCTGGGGCTCACCCCTTCGGGGCCAGCGCAAGCGCTGTCCAAAATTGCTCCTGGCAATTTTGTCCTCAGCTTATTCCTTCCGGCTTATCAGGGACGGGCGGAGGTAACTTCCCTGTAAATCCGCCCTCTCGGCGCATCCATGCGCCTCGCCCCGGCCTTCAGGAAACGCTTCGGCGATTTTCAGCCGGACTCACGCACCCTCAACCTTCTCTGCGGCCTGAAAATGGCACGGATGTTGAGTCCCGCTGAAATCGGCGAACCGGAGACCGGATGACAAGGGCTGGACGCCATGGATGGCGGCCAGAGGCGAAATGAGACAGGATGTCGAGTCGAGCCGACCGCAGGCAGACGGTCGGGAGGTGAGCGCAGTGCGAAGCACCGATTTCATTGCGGGCCGCGGGGATTGATAAGGGGGCCGCGGTGGCCCCCTTATCCCGTTCACAGGTTCTGAACAAATTATTTTCTGCTGATATTAAGGTGAACGGAATCATGCACCGTGCTTAACTGACAAGCATTAGGCTTTCGCCAGCTCACTTTTATTTGACGGCGGCTTTTTCTTCGCCGACCAGGCCAATCTTCAGGTAACCCGCCTGATGCAGCGTGTCCATTACCTTCATCATGGTTTCATAATCAACCGTTTTATCCGCGCGGAAGAAGACGGTGGTGTCTTTCTTCCCGCCAGTAAGCTGCTCCAGCGCCGGGATAACTGATTCATCCGTCACCGGGTCATTGCCCAGGAACATGGATTTATCGGCCTTCACCGACAGATAAATAGGCTTTTCCGGGCGCGGCTGCGGCTGGCTGGAAGAGGCCGGCAGATTCACCTTCACGTCAACCGTCGCCAGCGGCGCCGCAACCATGAAGATAATCAACAGAACCAGCATAACGTCAATAAACGGCGTCACGTTGATTTCATGCATTTCGCCGTTATCGTCCAGATTTTCGTTAAGACGCATTGCCATAGCTAATCAACCTGCACGCAGTTTCGACGCCGCGTGTACCGGTTTAACGGAGCTGGCGTTAAGGTCAAGGTCACGGCTTTGCAGCAGCAGAACCTGCGCTGCCACGTCGCCCAGAGTGGCTTTGTAGCTGCCAATCATACGCGCGAAGACGTTGTAGATAACCACCGCAGGAATTGCCGCCACCAGGCCGATTGCCGTTGCCAGCAGCGCTTCTGCGATACCCGGCGCCACAACCGCCAGGTTGGTGGTTTGCGTCTGGGCAATGCCGATGAAGCTGTTCATGATGCCCCACACCGTACCGAACAGACCCACGAACGGGGAAATCGCACCGATAGTGGCCAGATATCCATTACCGCGGCCCATATGACGGCCAACAGCGGCGACGCGACGCTCCAGACGGAAGCCGGTACGTTCTTTAATACCTTCGTTATCTTCACTGCCTGCGGAGAGTTCCAGCTCGTTCTGAGCTTCGTTTACTAACAGGGTGGTCAGGCTTTTCGTGTGGAAGGAAGAGGTCATATCAGAAGCCTGATCCAGCGAACGGGCTTCTGCCAGCTGCTGCTGTTCGCGCTTGAGGCGACGCTTCTGCGAAATGAGCTCAACGCTCTTACTGAAGAAAATAGCCCAGGTGACAACGGACGCCAGAATCAGGCCGATCATCACAATCTTAACCACGATGTCAGCATGATGATACATGCCCCAGACGGAGAGATCCGCCTGCATCAAATTATTACCCACTCTGTATCTCCAGGACGCAAATCACAAAATCTGAGCGTAATAATATCAAAACGACGTCGAATTGATAGTAGTTCTCATTAGTATTTACATACTGCCGTAATTTTCGCTCACTTTCCTTGCGCTTACGCAGTAAAAATTTCTTATGCGTATTTTTCATAAAATTTTCTGCTTATTCGATAAGCATCCGGGTGCACATTTTTTCAATCGTGGTAGTCTGGACGTCCAGACGTATAAAAACAGGGTTGGCGAACATGACTAAGAAGCAGCTTGATACCACGCTTGTGCAGGCAGGACGCAGCAAGAAATACACACTGGGATCGGTGAACAGCGTGATTCAGCGGGCCTCTTCACTGGTATTTGATACCGTTGAGGACAAAAAAATCGCAACGCGTAACCGTGCCAAAGGCGGGCTGTTTTACGGTCGTCGCGGGACGCTGACCCATTTTTCCCTGCAGGAAGCCATGTGCGAACTGGAAGGCGGCGCAGGCTGCGCACTGTTCCCGTGTGGGGCTGCGGCGGTTGCCAATACCATTCTGGCGTTTGTGGAACAGGGCGACCATATCCTGATGACCAACACCGCCTATGAACCAAGCCAGGACTTCTGCACCAAAATTCTCAGCAAGCTCGGCGTCACCACTGGCTGGTTTGATCCGCTGATTGGTGAAGGCATCGCCGAGCTTATTCAGCCAAACACGCGCATCGTGTTCCTGGAATCTCCGGGCTCTATCACCATGGAAGTGCATGACGTACCTGCCATTGTGAAAGCCGTGCGCAGCAAAGCGCCGGAAGCCATCATCATGATCGACAACACCTGGGCGGCAGGCGTGCTGTTTAAGGCGCTGGATTTCGACATTGATATCTCTATTCAGGCCGCAACCAAATACCTGATTGGCCACTCCGACGGTATGATTGGCACCGCCGTGTCCAATGCCCGCTGCTGGGATCAATTGCGTGAAAATGCCTATCTGATGGGGCAAATGGTTGATGCCGATACCGCCTACATGACCAGCCGCGGGATCCGTACGCTGGGCGTGCGTCTGCGTCAGCATCACGAAAGCAGCCTGAAAATCGCTGAATGGCTGGCGCAGCACCCGCAGGTTGAACGCGTCAACCACCCTGCGCTGCCGGGCAGCAAAGGCCACGAGTTCTGGCAACGTGACTTTACAGGCAGCAGCGGGTTGTTCTCATTCGTTCTTAAAAAACGGCTGAATAACGATGAGCTGGCAAGCTATCTGGATAATTTTGCCCTCTTCAGCATGGCCTACTCCTGGGGCGGCTTTGAATCACTGATCCTGCCAAACCAGCCAGAGCAGATAGCAGACCTGCGCCCGGGCGGCGAGGTGGACTTCAGCGGCACCCTGATCCGCCTGCATATTGGTTTAGAAAATGTGGACGATTTAATTGCGGATTTAGCGGCAGGATTTGAGCGTATCGTGTAGAGTGCTGGCTGAAAATGTACTCCTGGACTCTTTTGTGAACACCGCCACCAGAAAAGTCTGCATTAGTTGCGCCCGCGATCAAACCCAGCGGGCAAATCAGGGTGTACAATAGCGCTATATCTGCTGTTCCACAGGAAAGTCCATGGCTGTTATTCAAGATATTATCGCGGCACTCTGGCAACACGATTTTGCCGCGCTGGCGGACCCACATGTCGTGGGAGTTGTCTATTTCGTGATGTTCGCGACCCTGTTTCTGGAAAATGGATTACTGCCAGCCTCATTTTTGCCCGGTGACAGCCTGCTTCTGCTGGCCGGCGCGTTAATCGGAAAGGGTGTGATGGACTTTACCCCGACGATGGTCATTCTCACCTCTGCTGCCAGCCTGGGCTGCTGGTTAAGCTATTTGCAGGGCCGCTGGCTCGGCAATACGCGCATGGTGAAGAGCTGGCTGTCGCAGTTACCTCATAAATATCATCAGCGTGCGACCTGCATGTTTGACCGGCACGGCCTGCTTGCGCTGCTCGCCGGGCGCTTCCTGGCGTTTGTCCGCACGCTGCTGCCGACAATGGCCGGTATTTCAGGTCTCTCGAATCGCCGCTTCCAGTTCTTTAACTGGCTGAGTGGGCTGCTGTGGGTCGGTGTAGTGACCTCACTCGGCTACGCACTGAACATGATCCCGTTTGTGAAACACCATGAAGATCAGGTAATGACTTTCCTGATGATCCTGCCGATGTTCCTGCTGGTCGCGGGACTGGTGGGTACGTTGATTGTGGTGATCAAAAAGAAGTATTGCAGTGCGTAATTGACTAAAGCCGGGTGGCGGCTACGCCTTACCCGGCCTACATTTCCCGTCAGGCTCCCTGCATCATTCTGATGCGTGAAGCATCTTCCCCCGGCGTCACGCCGAAGTAGCGCTTAAACTCCCGACTGAACTGCGACGCACTTTCATACCCAACCCGCATTGCCGCCGCACTGGCCTTCATGCCGTCGTGGATCATCATCATGCGCGCCTTATGCAGCCGGTATGTTTTCAGGTATTGCAGCGGCGAGGTGCTGGTCACTGATTTAAAATTATGATGGAACGCCGAGACGCTCATGTTCGCTTCCGCCGCCAGCTGGTCAACGCTGAGGTTTTCCGTGTACTGGCTTTCTATGCGCTTAAGCACGCGGCTTATCAGGCTGAAGTGCGTCTGGCGGCTCACCAGCGCCAGCAGCGCCCCGCCACCCGGCCCCAGCAGCACGTGATAAAGAATTTCGCGGATAATCTGTTTACCCAGGATGCGGGCATCCAGCGGCCTTGCCATCACATCCAGCAGGCGCTCGATAGCACAGAGGATCTCGTCCGATAACGTAGCCGAGTTAATCCCGCTTGCCGCCATCGACGGCTGGAACAACTCGTCCTCGCCGATCTCCATCAGCAGCTCCTGCAACTGAAGGATATCGACATTTAAGCGAATACCGGCCAGCGGAACGGCCTCTGTCGCGAAGGTTTCACATTCAAAGGGTAAAGGTACTGTCAGGAGCAGATATTCATTGGCGTCGTAACGGAACACGCGCTCATTGATATAGCCAATTTTATGGCCAGAGAAGAGAAAAACGATGCCCGGCTGGTACATCACCGGCGTACGCGTACCCGGCTGGGTGCCGTAGAGCAGGCGAATATCCGGCAGCAGCTCACCTGTATTATTTTCTTTTTCTATCAAATGGTTAATCTGAGAGGTTAACTGAAGGCAAATCTCTTCGCGGTTCATTTTTAGTTACTCCGGGTACGGTTTCCGACCTTAACAGTGTGCGCAGTTTTTCGCTGTTTCTCCAGCGCTCTGTAGAAATGGGCAAGACATCGGCAGGAATGTGCATTGAGAGGATGGCGCGTGCCCGCCACAATGTGCAGCATCAGGTAGCCATCGCGCCACCACGATTTTTCACCCACGATAGGGAACGAGCAATGAACAATTTTAATCTCCACACCCCAACCCGCATTCTGTTTGGTCAAGGCGCTATCGCCGACCTGCGTGCACAAATCCCGGCTGACGCCCGCGTACTCATCACTTACGGCGGCGGTAGCGTGAAGAAAACCGGCGTGCTGGATCAGGTTTACAGCGCTCTGGAAGGTCTGGACGTGCGTGAGTTCGGCGGTATTGAGCCAAACCCATCTTATGAAACCCTGATGAACGCGGTCAAAATTGCCCGCGAAGAGAACATCACCTTCCTGCTGGCTGTTGGCGGCGGCTCCGTACTGGACGGCACTAAGTTCATCGCAGCTGCAGCACATTATGCAGACGGCGTTGATCCGTGGCATATCCTCGAAACCCGCGGCAGCGACGTGAAAAGCGCTATCCCAATGGGCTCGGTCCTGACCCTGCCTGCTACCGGCTCTGAATCCAACAAAGGTGCCGTTATCTCCCGTAAAACTACGGGCGACAAACAGGCCTTTATGAACGATCACGTACAGCCCGTGTTCGCGATCCTCGACCCGGTTTACACCTACACCCTACCTGCGCGTCAGGTCGCTAACGGTGTTGTGGACGCGTTTGTTCACACCGTTGAACAGTATGTGACTTACCCGGTTGACGGAAAAATTCAGGATCGCTTCGCGGAAGGTATTCTGCTGACGCTGGTAGAAGATGGTCCGAAAGCACTGCAAGAGCCTGAAAACTACAACGTACGTGCCAACGTAATGTGGGCCGCAACTCAGGCACTGAACGGCCTGATCGGCGCAGGCGTTCCGCAGGACTGGGCAACCCACATGCTGGGCCACGAACTGACGGCGATGCACGGTCTGGATCACGCACAAACGCTGGCGGTGGTGCTGCCTGCGCTGTGGAACGAAAAACGTGATACCAAGCGCGCCAAACTGCTGCAATACGCTGAGCGCGTGTGGAATATCACCGAAGGCTCAGAAGATGCACGTATCGATGCCGCAATCGAAGCGACCCGCAACTTCTTTGAAGGGCTGGGCGTTCCGACGCGTCTTTCTGGTTACGGCCTGGACGGCAGCTCCATCCCTGCCCTGCTGGCAAAACTGGAAGAACACGGCATGACGCAACTGGGCGAACATGGCGACATCACGCTGGACGTGAGCCGTCGTATCTACGAAGCGGCGCGCTAAGCGTTTTTATCATCCCGCCTTTCGTTTTTTGACATTTCGTCCAGACTTAATGCACACACGCCATCGGGGGTTCGCCCCCGATGGATGAGCAAATGAAGGAGGAAAAATGGCAAACCAAACCGTAATCAAGCTTCAGGACGGCAACGTGATGCCCCAGTTGGGGCTCGGTGTATGGAAAGCCGGTAACGACGAGGTCGTATCCGCCATTCATAAAGCACTGGAAGTCGGCTATCGCTCTGTCGATACCGCCGCCGCGTACAAGAATGAAGACGGCGTGGGTAAAGCGCTTGCCACCGCAGGCGTCTCCCGCGACGACCTTTTCATCACTACTAAACTGTGGAACGACGACCAAAAACGCCCGCGTGAAGCGTTGCAGGAAAGCCTGGATAAGCTACGGCTGGATTTCGTCGATCTGTATTTGATGCACTGGCCCGTTCCGGCTATCGACCACTATGTTGAAGCCTGGGAAGGGATGATTGAGCTGCAAAAAATTGGCCTGGTGAAAAGTATCGGGGTCTGTAATTTCCAGGTTCACCATCTGCAACGTCTTATTGACGAAACAGGGGTGGCGCCGGTCATTAACCAGATTGAGTTGCACCCGCTGATGCAACAGCGTCAGCTCCACGCCTGGAATGCCACGCACAAAATCCAGACCGAGTCCTGGAGCCCGCTGGCCCAGGGCGGCGAAGGTGTTTTCGATCAGAAAATTATCCGTGAACTGGCGGATAAATATGGCAAGAGCCCTGCGCAAATTGTCATCCGCTGGCATCTGGACAGTGGTCTGGTGGTGATTCCGAAATCGGTCACGCCAGCGCGTATCGCCGAGAACTTCGACGTCTGGGATTTCCGTCTGGACAAAGATGAACTGGGTGAAATTGCGAAGCTGGATCAGGGCAAGCGGCTTGGGCCGGACCCGGATCAGTTTGGCGGGTAATCGCGTAAAAAAGCCGGGTGGCGGCTTCGCCTTACCCGGCCTACGCTATGACCTGTAGGCCCGGTAAGCGCAGCGCCACCGGGCATTTTTACAGGTTTAACCGATCTTACGTTTTACATTCTTCTTCGCTGTTGCCCCACCGTTCGAACGCTGATGCACAATCGGCGTGTGCTTGGTCAGCGCCGGGCGCGTATTGCGATTCTGGCGACGCGCTTCGCGCATCTCATCCAGCGTTGGTGCAGGCACCAGACAGTCGCGACGCGAGCCAATCAGGTGTTTTTTACCCATCTCTTCCAGCGCCTGGCGGATCAGCGGCCAGTTTTTCGGATCGTGGTAACGCAGCAGCGCTTTATGCAGACGACGCTGTTTATCCCCTCTCGGCACCACCACGTCTTCACTCTTATAGCCAATCTTACTCAGCGGGTTCTTCCCGGTGTAATACATGGTCGTCGAGTTCGCGAGCGGCGACGGGTAGAAGTTCTGCACCTGATCCAGACGGAAGCGGCGTTGTTTCAGCCACAGGGCGAGGTTCACCATGTCTTCATCACGCGTACCCGGGTGCGCAGAGATGAAATACGGGATCAGATACTGCTCTTTACCGGCCTGCTTCGAGTAGGTGTCGAAAAGCTCTTTAAAGCGGTCATAGCTACCCATGCCCGGCTTCATCATTTTCGACAGCGGGCCTTCTTCGGTGTGCTCCGGGGCAATCTTCAGGTAACCGCCAACGTGGTGCGTTGCCAGCTCTTTGATATAACGTGGATCTTCTACGGCGATGTCGTAACGAACACCGGAAGCAATCAGGATCTTCTTGATGCCTTTCAGGTCACGGGCGCGGCGATAGAGATTGATCGTCGGCTCGTGGTTGGTGTCCATGTGCTCACAAATGCTCGGATAGACGCACGACAGACGGCGGCAGGTTTGCTCTGCACGCGGGGACTTACAGCGCAACATATACATGTTAGCCGTCGGGCCGCCCAGATCGGAGATCACTCCGGTAAAGCCTGGCACGGTGTCACGAATCGCTTCGATTTCGTTGACGATCGACTCTTCAGAGCGGCTCTGAATAATACGGCCTTCGTGCTCGGTGATGGAGCAGAAGGAACAGCCCCCAAAGCAGCCGCGCATGATGTTGATCGAGAAGCGGATCATCTCATACGCCGGGATACGGCTGTTGCCATACGACGGGTGTGGAACGCGTTTGTACGGCAGTGCAAAGACGCTGTCCATCTCTTCGGTCGACAGCGGGATGGCTGGCGGGTTAACCCAGATGTAACGCTCGCCGTGCTTTTGCATCAGCGCACGGGCACAGCCCGGGTTGGTTTCATGGTGCAGAATGCGGGAAGCGTGTGCGTAGAGCACTTTGTCGCTTTTGACCTTCTCAAAGGACGGCAGCAGCACATAGGTCTTTTCCCACGGCTTCGGACGCGGCGGCTGTACCACAACGGCTTTGGCTTCGGCTTTTTTTGGCTCGACAGGTTTGTTATCCGCGCACGGCAGATCGTCACCGTACGGATGCGGAATCGGGTCGATTTTGCCCGGCATATCGATGATGCGGGAATCCACACCGCTCCAGCCTGGCAGCGCTTCTTTCACCATGATCGCGGTGTTACGCACGTCGCGGATCTCGCTGACCGGCTCGCCCTGGGCCAGACGGTGCGCCACTTCTACCAGCGGACGTTCACCGTTACCGAAGATAAGCATGTCGGCTTTGGAATCCACCAGCACTGAACGACGAACGGTATCAGACCAGTAGTCATAGTGCGCGGTACGGCGCAGGCTTGCTTCGATGCCACCCAGGATGACCGGCACGTCTTTCCATGCTTCTTTGCATCGTTGGGTGTACACCATCGTCGCACGATCCGGGCGTTTGCCCGCCACGTTATCGGCGGTATAGGCGTCGTCATGACGCAGCTTACGGTCGGCGGTATAGCGGTTGATCATCGAGTCCATGTTTCCGGCGGTGACGCCGAAGAACAGGTTCGGTTTCCCGAGCGACATAAACGCGTCTTTGCTGTGCCAGTCAGGCTGGGAGATGATCCCGACACGGAAGCCCTGGGCTTCGAGCATTCGGCCACAGATGGCCATCCCGAAGCTCGGGTGGTCGACGTAGGCATCGCCCGTGACCAGAATGATATCGCAGCTGTCCCAGCCCAGTTGGTCCATCTCTTCGCGGGACATCGGCAGGAACGGCGCCGGTCCAAAGCAGGCAGCCCAGTACTGGGGCCAGGAGAAGAGGTCACGATCCGGCTGGATCAGGGATATTGCGCTCATAATGCTTCCGAAGAAAAAATAAACAAAAGGGCGGGGATTATACGCTGGATCAATATTGGAAATGAAGGGGTATTTATTGCCCGGTGGCGCTGCGCTTACCGGGCCTACGGGCCTGTAGGCCGGGTAAGGCGAAGCCGCCACCCGGCACGATTTACGGTGCCGGATTTACCAGCATCTGCCCCACGGAGCCCCTGTCGATCATCTCCAGCGTCTGGCTGTGGAACAGGAACGGGAAGTGCGGCCACGAAGGCTGGCCGTAGTAAACGAGCAGTTCGACCTGTCCATCCACCCAGACGGTATCCTTCCAGCCCCTGTCTTCCGGGAACGGCATTGCGCCGTTGACGTTACGGATCAGGAAGTTCACCCCTTCAATATGGAACGATTGCGGCATGTCTGAACGCACGGTCCAGCGTTCCCATGTTCCCTGCTGGGCAGTGATATCAATGCGGTTAACATCCCACAGCGCGCCGTTGATGCCCGGATCGCTGTCCAGGCTGATATCACGGCTACGAACAGGCGACCCACTCATGATCTCCTGCGGCAGTAAACGCATTGGCAGTGTGTCGGTCACCAGCGGCAGCAGGCCGGTAGGACGCAGGGTCAACACCAGGGTCGACACCAGAATGCTGGAAGGTTCAAAGAACCCGCGGATGCGATCCACAATGCTCGCCGCTTCACCGCAGGTTAGCGACACTTCATCCCCGTTAGTCATATCAACGAGGATTTCACGACGTTCGCCAGGCGACAGCGCCAGCTGTTTGACCGCAACCGGCGCAGGTAAAAAGCCCTGATCGCCCGAAATCACATGCAACGCGCGGCCATCGCTCATTTGCAGCTGATAGCGGCGTGAGTTAGAGGCATTCAGTAATCGCAGGCGCACCCAACCGCGAGATACTTCGACAAACGGACTTTGTGCGCCATTCACCAGCAAGGTATCGCCGACAAAGCCCCCGCTGCCCGGCTCGCTGTATTCAGGCGTGCCGAAGTTATCCAGGCGTTTATCCTGGATAATGACCGGGAAATCATCCACACCGTAATGGTTCGGGATCGGCAGCGATTTGCTGATGTCATCTTCCACCAGCCACATCCCGGCCAGGCCGTTGTAGACCTGCTGCGCGGTGCGGTTAGGGGTGTTGGCGTGATACCACAGCGTTGCCGCGCTTTGACGGATCGGCAGCACCGGTGCCCAGTCAGCGTTAGGAGACATCATACGTGCCGCACCACCAATCAGCGGCCCTGGCACCTGCAACCCGCTGATGGTCATGGCCACCTTTTCAGAGGTGCGGTTGCTGTAGATCAGCTTAACGTCATCACCATTCCACACGCGAATGGTTGGCCCAAGATAGCGCCCGTTGATCCCCCAGACCGGCGCGCGCGTGCCCTGGGTGAAAGACCAGTGGCTGCGCTGTAGCGTCAGGAATAGCGGTTGCCCGCGACGGGATTCCAGTAACGGCGGAATGGGCAGCGGCGGTTGCTGCCCGGCGGCGTTGGCTGTCAACGGAATCGCACCCGCACAAAGGGCGATCCCCGAAGCCTGAATAAACTGACGCCGACTGAGTGACATATAAGCTCCATCTGAAACGACTAACAACGCGGGAATTCGTTTTCCCTTTCACACCGGATTAGATTTTACCGGCGGCTTCTCTCTCTGCGACTTCTTTATCGAGCTGCGCAATATGCTGAGCCATCAGTTCACGGCAGTGTGCCGCCAGCTCGCGTACCTGATCTTTGCCGTATTTGCTGGTATCGACCGGCGGCAGCATTTCGACAATCACCAGCCCATTATTCAGGCGGTTAAGATTAATCTTATTCGATGTATTGGAAACGCACACAGGAATAATTGGAACGCCTGCCGCAATTGCAGCATGAAACGCACCGGTTTTAAACGGCAGCAGGCCGCGACCACGGCTGCGTGTCCCTTCCGGAAACATCCAGATGGAGATTTTGCGTTTTTTAAAGTGATTCACCACTTCCGCAATGGTGCTGTGCGCTTTCGCACGGTTGTTACGGTCGATGAGCAGGTTACCGGTCAGCCAGTACAGCTGGCCGAAAAACGGGATCCACAGCAGGCTCTTTTTACCCACTGTCACCGTCGGCGGCAGGACGATGTTAGCAGCCGTCACCATATCGTAGTTGTTCTGATGGTTAGCGATATAAATGGCGTTACCGAAGTTTTCTGCGCCTTCCGGCAGGCGTTTTTCCACTTTCAGGCCAAACAGCGGCGCAAGGCGACCAAACATGTGACCGAAGGTCGCGACATGCTTCGGGTTACGCGGGCTGAACAGGCAGTAAATAGAGCCGAAGATACAGACCAGGATGCAGTAGATAACGGTAAGAATTAAACGAACAATGAATAGCATAGCGACCTCTGAAGCCCCAACAGCTGACAATTATACTTCACCTGTGGCCAGGTAAGGACTTTATTACGAGCGCGTATTGTTAATCGCAACGCACGAATTAACAACGTTTTTACTGGAAATTTTAATGAAATACCCCCTCCGGAACGGAGGGGGATGAGTACGGGTTACTCTTCGCTGTCGCCCGCGTGGCTTCGCGTCGGAGAGTCAATCTCCACGCGATCGATACGCTGTAGTCCGCGCATCAGTGAGCCACGGCGACCGCGCTCACCCACCACTTTCTGCAACTCTTCCGGACGGAGCTTAATTTTACGTTTGCCCACGTGGATGGTGAGCGTGCTCTGCGGCGGCAGAATGAACAGGTGCGCCAGGCCATCTTCGCCTTTTGCCGCTTCCGCCGACGGGATGTTAATGATTTTATTGCCCTTCCCTTTCGACAACTCCGGCAGGTCGCTGACCGGGAACATCAGCATTCGGCCCGCGGTAGTAATCGCCAGCAGCATGTCGCTTTCGTTTTCAATCACCAGCGGCGGCATAACATGGGCGTTATCCGGCAAACTGATGAGCGCTTTACCGGCACGGTTGCGCGCCACGAGATCGTTAAAGGTACAGATAAAACCGTAACCCGCGTCAGAAGCCATCAGCAATTTCTGCTCGTCGGCTTCCATCAGTATATGGTCAACCGTGGCACCCGGCGGCAGCGTCAGCTTGCCGGTTAACGGCTCGCCCTGCCCACGTGCAGACGGCAGCGTAATCGGGTCGATAGCGTAGCTGCGGCCCGTGGAGTCAATAAAGGCCACCGGCTGGTTGCTCTTACCTTTCACCGCCGCTTTAAAGCTGTCGCCCGCTTTGTAACTCAGGCCCGGCGCATCGATATCGTGACCTTTGGCGCTACGCACCCAGCCACTCTGAGAGAGAACGATGGTGACAGGCTCAGACGGCTGCATGTCGTGCTCGTTCATGGCCTTCGCTTCCTCACGCTCGTGCAGCGGAGAACGACGGTCATCGCCAAAGGCCTCGGCATCGGCCTGAAGCTCTTTCTTCAGCAGGTTGTTCATCTTGCGTTCGGACGCCAGAATCGCCTGCAACTGATCGCGCTCTTTTTCCAGCTCGTTCTGCTCGCCGCGAATTTTCATCTCTTCCAGTTTGGCGAGATGACGCAGTTTCAGTTCGAGGATGGCTTCGGCCTGGGTTTCGCTGATCCCAAAGCGCGACATCAGCGCCGGTTTCGGTTCGTCCTCGGTACGAATGATCTCAATCACTTCGTCGATATTGAGGAACGCCACCAGCAAACCTTCGAGGATATGCAGGCGCTTGAGCACTTTCTCCAGACGATGATTCAGACGGCGGCGTACCGTATCGCGGCGGAACGTCAGCCATTCGGTCAGGATCTCCAGCAGGTTTTTCACCGCCGGACGCCCGTCCAGACCAATCATGTTCAGGTTGATACGGTAGCTTTTTTCCAGATCGGTTGTGGCGAACAGGTGGTGCATGACCTGCTCCATGTCCACACGGTTAGAACGCGGTACGATCACCAGACGGGTCGGGTTTTCGTGGTCGGATTCATCACGCAGGTCGTCCACCATCGGCAGCTTTTTATTGCGCATCTGAGCCGCAATCTGCTCCAGCACTTTCGCCCCGGATACCTGGTGCGGCAGCGCGGTAATCACCACCGCACCATCTTCTTTCGTCCACACCGCACGCATACGCACGGAGCCGCGACCGTTCTGATAGATTTTGCGGATTTCCGCGCGTGAGGTGATGATTTCGGCTTCGGTCGGGTAGTCCGGCCCCTGCACGATATCCAGCACGTCATCCAGCGTGGTTTTCGGCTGCTCAATCAGGGTGATGGCGGCTTTTGCCACTTCGCGCAGGTTATGCGGCGGAATGTCCGTTGCCATACCCACGGCAATGCCGGTGGTACCGTTCAGCAGGATGTTCGGCAGGCGCGCAGGCAGCATTTTCGGCTCCTGCATCGTGCCGTCAAAGTTTGGCACCCAGTCAACGGTTCCCTGACCCAGCTCGCCCAGCAGCACTTCGGCATATTTAGACAGGCGGGATTCGGTATAACGCATCGCGGCGAAGGATTTTGGATCGTCCGGCGCACCCCAGTTCCCCTGGCCGTCTACCAGCGGGTAACGGTAAGAGAACGGCTGCGCCATCAGCACCATCGCTTCGTAACAGGCGCTATCGCCGTGCGGATGGTATTTACCGAGTACGTCACCCACGGTACGGGCGGATTTCTTGAACTTAGCGCTGGCGCTCAGGCCCAGTTCAGACATTGCATAGACGATGCGGCGCTGAACGGGTTTCAGGCCATCACCGATAAACGGCAACGCCCTGTCCATGATGACGTACATGGAGTAGTTCAGGTAGGCGTTTTCCGTGAATTCATGTAGCGCGAGGCGCTCTGCCATATCGCTCATTAAATGTGATTCCTCAACTCAGAAACCTGCCGGTTTCAGGCAATATTGCCGCAGATACTACCCTATCTGGCGTGTTGAGTCACAAAGAAAAAGGGCCAGGTGTGTGGCCCTTTTTGGGGGTAGCGCAAAGGGTTTGATCGATATTTATTTTATTAGCGCTTCCTTTTACGTTTAAATAACCCATAACGATTGCTGCGTAATGTGATAAATAGCCGATTAATGATTTAACTTTATAATTATGCTTCTTCCTGAAAAAATACACTCAGGAAAAATAAATGAGCAACCTTATTTATTTAACGCTTGAGGGTGATATTCAGGGACAGATTTCTGCTGGCTGTGGCTCACAGGGCTCCGTTGGTAACCGCTATCAACAGGGACATGAAAATGAGATCTTTGTCTTCAGCCTGATGCAGTCGGCAGACGGCGCCGATGGCCGTGTTAACCACTGCGGCCTGCAATTTTGCAAACTCCTGGATAAAAGCTCTCCGTTACTCAGCAATGCCATTAATAATAATGAACGTCTTAATATGACGTTTGATATTTACCGGACCAATCAATACGGACGACTGGAGAGATATTATCTGATTGAAATTCGCGGCGCGACGATAAACTCCTTTTATCTGAATTCAAGTATAAACGATTTAGATTATGAATATATCTCTGTGGATTATGATTATATTCTGAGTCGCCACCTGATTGCCGGCACCGAGTTTGCTTATCTGCTGACGCCGGAGCGTTATAACCAGCTCTTCCCGGTGGTGCAGAAGCCCCCCCTGCCCGAAGAGCTGCCCGAGCGCAGGGTGACGCTGGTGCTGGGGATATTTTTTGACGGTACCGGCAACAACGCGGTAAACACCCGAAATATGCTCGAAGCGCTGACGGCGCAGCACTTTGATATTGATGGGCCTGATGCTGCAAGCATTCTTGCCAGAAATGCGTCAGAGAAGATGGGGATCAGCGGGATTGGGGCGACCAGTTATCTCGGGTATTACACGAACATTCACTGGTTGAATAAGTTGTATGAACAAATATTTCCGTCAGACAGCAGCTATATACAAGGCGCTATCTATGTTGAGGGGATCGGCACCCGGGCGGGCGAACCAGATAGTCTGGTCGGTATTGGGCTGGGGACGGCAGAAACCGGGATTATTGCCAAAACTGACGATGCAGTGGCGCAACTGGCCGCTAATATAAATATCGTACTTTCCCGACTTAACGGGAAATTTGTCGTCGATACACTGTTATTTGATATCTTCGGTTTCAGCCGCGGTGCGGCAGCGGCACGCCACTTCGCCAATCGGGTACAGTCTGAAGACAGCGCCATTATCAGCGCCATTTCAACGGGCATGGGCAAGATTAGCTATTGCGGCGCACCTGCCGGAATCACCCGCTTTCTCGGCATAATGGACACCGTGGCGGCAGTCGGCACAGTAGCAAACGGACTCGATCCGCACAGCGCCGATACCGGCAGCGTTAATATCCAGCTTCGCCCCGGCGTGGCGCAAAAGGTGTTTCATCTCACCGCCCAGCACGAGTGTCGCTATAACTTCGCCCTTAACAGCGTTGCCCGCGCCTGGCCGGAACTGGCGCTCCCCGGCGTGCATTCCGATATCGGCGGCGGTTATTTGCCGCAACTGCGGGAAGATCTCTTTCTTACGCGCCCGCTGGTGGAAACCCTGCCGCAAAATCAGCCCGGCGCACAGTCACATGTTTACCAGCAGGCAATCGCGCAACTGCACGTGCTGGGACGCTCACCCGCCATCCTGCCCATTATACGGACCAGTCAGATCACCCCCGAAATATGGGAAGACGCCCGGGTACCCGACGACCACTACAGCCAACGGCAAAAACGCACCTTCGCCGCCCTGACCCTGCGCCACCGGACGGTCTTTTTTGACTGGTCGAAGGTGGCACTGCGGGTCATGTTCGATGCGGCAGTTGAGGCCGGGGCGATACTTGCAGACGTCGACAAGGTCAGTACGCACAGGCTGCCGGATGAACTGAAGGCGTTCAGCGACCATGCCCGGCTGATGGGAAAAGCGGCTCGTCAGCATAAAAAAATAGCCGGTTTTACAACAGAAGAGGTGGATATGATTGCCCGAAACTATATTCACTGCGCAGCCCACTGGAACGCGGTGGAGCTTCAGGCGTCCGGTGACTTACAGGGTGGAGCCTCCGCCTCTGAAACCATCGGCTTTGTGAACAGGCCGGACAGTAACTGGGTCAGAAAAATCTACAACATGGACGGAAAATAACGATGAAAAAACCACACGCACTGGCGCTTGCGCTGCTACTGACGGTTACAGGATGTAGCCCATCTAAAACCCACCCGTTACAGTCAAATCAGGCCGCCAGCGGAGACTGGACGCTGCCGTATGGCAATTGGAGTTTTTCGTTTATCACTCCTGCTGAGTTGCCGGCTGTAGTACTACATGCCAGAGTGATCGATACGGATGGTTATCTGTATACGTTTAACACGCTTGACCCGACCGCTCGCGATTCAGACTCCGTGAAAAAATGGTCAGATGTGACCTATGGCGGAAGCGTAAATTTCAACAAAGTTAAAAAACCACCCCAGTATATTGTCTTCTGCTGGGATTCCTATATTGACCAGCAAACCTACGAAACCAGCGCCGTATTCGGGCCCGACACCTGGCTGCGCATGAAAGTCCCTGCTGATCATATCTGGAGTAATGGGGACTTAGTCTGGTACGACAATATGACCTTCGGCCTGTCCCCTGGTGGCAAAGTCAATATCTGGTTCCCCGATGTCGCCGGACGCCCCAGCCTCCGCGTCAAGCCCCTGAAGCTGATGACCCGCTCCGGCAAGGACCTGACCCTCTGCAAAGACTATGTCGTACCCGGCGGCAGTTTTAATTTCCTTCCCGAAACGCAGGAATTTATCAAAGGCAAAACCTACCCCTACGGCAACTGGGATTAACAGGGATGATACCAATGAAAATAAATAACCTGTTGATACTCACGCTGTTGCTGATCGCTGCGGGATGCAGCCCGCAAAAGCGACACCCGTTACAGTCAAATCAGGCCGCCAGCGGAGACTGGACGCTTCCGTATGGTGAATGGAACTTTTCTTTTATCACCCCGGCAGAATTACCGGCTGAAGCACTTCATGCCAGAGTGATCGATACGGACGGTTATCTCTATACCTTTAATACACTTGACCAGACTGGCCGAGCTCCGGACTCGATAGACACATGGGCCTCTACGGTCCATGGTCCCAGCATTATTTTCAACAAAGTCAAAAAACCACCCCAGTACATTGTCTTCTGCTGGGATTCCTATATTGATCAGCAAACCTACGAAACCAGCGCCGTATTCGGGCCAGAAACCTGGCTACGCATGAAAGTCCCAGCTGATCATATCAGCCCGACGGGAAGAACGGTCTGGTACGACAGCATGGTGTTTGGCCTCTCCCCCGGCGGTAAAGTCAACGTCTGGTTATCAGATGTTGGTGGACGCCCCAGCCTCCGCGTCAAGCCCCTGAAGCTGATGACCCGCTCCGGCAAAGACCTGACCCTCTGCAAAGACTATGTCGTACCCGGCGGCAGTTTTACCTTCCTCCCCGAAACGCAGGAATTTATCAAAGGCAAAACCTACCCGTACGGGAACTGGGATTAATAAAAAAATGCCGATCGGCGACCGATCGGCATTTTTTTGCATCTCACACAGCGGTTATTTATTCAGCCTGGTAACCTGCTTCACGTCGATTTCGAAATCGTTCCACTCTTTATCAACCTTGCCCTGGATCTCAACTTTATCCTGCGGGCTGACCGTCACGCCGTTCCAGCGTTTGTGGTCGATTTCCACATTCACGGTGCCGGTTTCATCGCGGAAGGTATAGCGGTCATCAGACAGGCGCTGCGTGATGTTGCCGCGCAGTTTCACCCAGCTATCGTCTTTCATCTCTTTGACTTTCAGCGCGGTGGTGAGGTTGGCGTCGTTATCAATAAAACCGCCCTGCTGAGTTTGCGTCTTCGCGGTGGCGGCCGTTGGGCCATTAAAGCCCCCTTCTGCCGCAAAGAGTGGAGCCGTGGTCATCATCATGATGGCAGCAATAGCAGCGAATTTTTTCATTTTATCTCTCCCTTTAATGTCGGTTCGCAGTCCATTAAACAGGGTAATCCTTAACAACTTCTTAAGGGAAAAATTTATTTATTATTGCTGTACAGCAGGCTTATCCAGAGGGTTTACTGGCGTTATCAAGGAGGGAATATGCGCATCTTACTGGTAGAAGACGACAGGCTGATTGGCGATGGCCTTAAAGCCGGGCTGACGAAAATGGGCTTTAGCGTGGACTGGTTTACCGAGGGTAAAACGGGCAAAGCCGCGCTGTACGCAGCCCCCTACGACGCCGTGGTGCTCGACCTGACGCTGCCGGAAATCGACGGTCTTGATATCCTGCGTGAATGGCGTGAAAACGGCCGCAGCGAGCCAGTGCTGATTTTAACGGCGCGGGATGCGCTCAACCAGCGGGTTGAAGGCCTGCGTCTTGGCGCAGATGACTATCTCTGCAAACCCTTCGCCCTGATTGAAGTGGCTGCACGGCTGGAAGCGCTGGTGCGCCGCAGCCACGGCCAGGCGCGCAGTGAACTGCGCCACGGTAGCGTGGTGCTTGATCCCACAAGCCTGATTGCCACACGCAACGGCGAAACCCTGGTGCTCAAACCCAAAGAGTTCGCGCTGCTGGAACTGCTGATGCGCAACGCCGGGCGCGTTCTTCCGCGCAAACTTATCGAAGAGAAGCTCTACAACTGGGACGATGATGTCTCCAGCAATGCCATCGAAGTTCACGTTCATCATCTGCGCCGCAAGCTCGGCACGGATTTTATCCGCACGGTGCACGGCATCGGTTACACCCTGGGTGACGCATGAAACTGACTCAACGCCTGAGCCTGAAACTGCGCCTGACGCTTCTCTTTTTAGTACTGTCGCTGACGGCGTGGTTTGCCGCCAGCGTGGTGGCCTGGCAGCAGACCTCGCACAAGCTCGATAAGCTGTTCGATACGCAACAAATGCTGTTTGCCAAACGGCTGCTGACTATGGATCTGGACGAGATCCATGCGCCAGAGCGGATGCGCGAGATCCCGAAAAAGGCCAAACATGGCCGCCTGGACGATGACGCGCTGGCTTTCGCTATCTACTCCCCCGATGGAAAAATGCTGCTGAATGACGGTGAAAACGGCCGTGATATTCCGTATCATTATCGCCGCGAGGGGTTCGACAACGGGCAACTGAAAGACGATAACGACGAATGGCGTTTTTTATGGCTCACCGCGCCAGACGGTAAATACCGGGTGGTGGTCGGCCAGGAGCGGGAGTACCGTCAGGAGATGGCGCTGGATATCGTCAGCTCGCAACTTATGCCGTGGCTGGTGGCGCTCCCCGTCATGTTGCTGTTGCTTATCGTGCTGCTGAGCCGGGAACTGAAGCCGCTGAAAAATCTGGCGCAAACCCTGCGCTCGCGCTCGCCGGATGCCACCGACAAACTGCCGACCGGCGGCGTGCCGACGGAAGTGCGTCCGCTGCTGGATGCGCTCAATCATCTGTTCGCGCGAACTCAGGAAATGATGAGCCGTGAACGCCGTTTTACGTCGGATGCCGCTCACGAGCTGCGTAGCCCGCTCACCGCGCTGAAAGTCCACACCGACGTGGCGCAGCTTTCCCAGGATGACCCGCAGTTGCAGGCCAGTGCCCTGGCGCAGCTGCACGCGGGAATCGACCGGGCATCGCGGCTGGTGGATCAGCTTCTGACGTTATCGCGCCTGGATTCGCTGGAAAACCTGGATGACGTTGAAACCCTGCCGATGGCCGATGTGCTGCAATCCGCCGTGATGGATTGTTATCACCCCGCACAGCAGGCCGGCATCGACGTGCGGCTTCACGTCAATGCGCCGCAGACCACGCACACCGGGCAGCAGCTTCTGCTCAGCCTGCTGGTACGTAATCTGCTGGATAACGCCGTACGATACAGCCCGCGCGGCAGTGTGGTGAACGTTACGCTCGACGCCCGCAGTTTTACCGTACATGATAACGGGCCGGGAATTGCTCCCGATGCGCTGGCGCGGATCGGCGAGCGTTTTTACCGCCCGCCAGGACAGACTGAAACGGGTAGTGGCCTGGGGTTATCTATCGTGAAGCGCATTGCTGCACTGCACGGGATGCAGGTTTCTCTGGGTAATGCGCCGGAAGGTGGATGTGAGGTAAAAGTCAGCTGGTAACCTCATTATTGCTTCTCAGGCAAAAGACTTTGCACATTTTGCTCATTTTATCGTTTCGCCCTCGCGCGTAGAATTGTTGCCAAAATCGCATTAACGAGGACAAATAATGAGCAATATCCTGATTATCAACGGCGCGAAAGAGTTCGCGCACTCTAAAGGCCAGCTGAATGACACCCTGACCGAGGTCGCGGACGGTTTCCTGCGCGACGCCGGGCATGATGTTAAAGTTGTACGCGCAGACAGCGACTATGACATCAAAGCAGAAGTACAGAATTTCCTGTGGGCGGATGTGATTGTCTGGCAGATGCCAGGCTGGTGGATGGGCGCGCCGTGGACGGTGAAAAAGTATATGGACGATGTGTTCACCGAAGGCCACGGTTCACTGTACGCCAGCGATGGTCGTACCCGTTCAGATGCGTCTAAAAAATACGGCTCTGGCGGCCTGATTCAGGGTAAAAAATATATGCTGTCACTGACCTGGAATGCGCCAATGGAAGCCTTTACCGAAAAAGACCAGTTCTTTGAAGGCGTGGGCGTAGACGGTGCGTATCTGCCGTTCCACAAAGCCAACCAGTTCCTGGGGATGGACCCACTGCCGACCTTTATCGTCAATGACGTGATTAAAATGCCGGACGTCCCGCGCTATATCGCAGAATATCGCAAGCATCTCGGCGAGATTTTTGCTTAACTGGTACCCTGGAATTAGAAGGAGTTAACCATGCTTACCGTTATTGCTGAAATCCGTACTCGTCCAGGTCAACATCACCGCCAGGCGGTGCTGGATCAGTTCGCGAAGATTATCCCGACCGTACTGAAAGAAGAAGGCTGCCACGGCTACGCGCCGATGGTTGATGCCGCAACAAACGCCAGCTTCCAGGCAACTGCGCCCGATTCAATCATTATGGTTGAACTGTGGGAAACCGTGGCACACCTTGAAGCACACCTGCAAACCGCGCACATGAAAGCGTGGAGCGATGCGGTGAAGGGTGACGTACTGGAAACCCATATCCGTATTCTGGAGCAAGGGGTTTAAGTTCAGTTGACCCTGAACCCCAGGCCCGGTAAGCGTTAGCGCCACCGGGCTTTGTTTTATCCGCTACCAGTACAGCTTCCAGCTCTGGGTAAAGCGCACCAGCGCCTCAACGTAGAAGTAATCCCCCCAGCTTGCGCACTCATCCACCCCTTTGTTGCTCGCCAGATGATAGACCGAGTGCTTCAGCAGCCCGTTGCCCTTCTCGTCTTTGCCCATCAGGTAGTGCCGGGTCAGCGATGACATGATCCCTTTTGCCCACGCCAGATAATGTTCTCTGTCGGGATCGGTTACCGGCAGATGCTTCACCAGCTCCAGCAACCCGCACACCGCAATGGCCGCCGATGACGAGTCGCGCAGCGCATCGGTTCCCACCAGCGCCAGATCCCAGTGGCAGACGTAATCTTCCGGCAGGCGGTTAAGGAAGTAGTTCGCCAGCCGTTTGGACAGGGCGATCATCGTCTCATCACCGGTATAGATGTAGCTCAGCAGAAAACCATAAATCCCCCACGCCTGCCCGCGCGACCAGCAGGAGTCATCGGCATAGCCCTGCTGAGTGTTGCCGTAACGCGGCGCGCCGGTGACCACATCCATATAGTAAGTGTGGAACGTCGAGGCATCTTCGCGGATAAGATAGGTTGCCGCCTGCATCACGTGGGCTTTTGCCGCATTGGCAAAACGGGGATCGCCCGTCTGCTCGGTTGCCCAGTAGAGCAGCGGCAGGTTCATGTTACAGTCGATTATCATCCGCCCGGCCTGTTCCGGGTCGGCCAGATCGCCCCACGCCTGGATAATTTTCGCCTTCTCGTGGAAGCGCTCCAGCAGCGCTTCTGCCGCCAGCAGAGAGAAACCACGCGCTTCACGGTTGCCGGTCAGTCGCCATGCCGCCACGCAGGAGAGCGTATACAAAAAGCCTAAATCGTGGGTGTTGGTGTCGTTACGCCCGGCGATACGCAGGCCAAATGAGCGCACATGCTTTTCCGCCATCGCGCGGAATTTCTCCTCCCCGCTCATCTCCCACGCCAGCCAAAGCTGCCCGGTCCAGAAACTGGTGGTCCACTCCACGTTGTCCGTCAGCGGATAAAACCCCTCCTGGCAGGTTTCCGCCGGGAAGCGCTCACCGAACGCCGTTAAGTGACGGCCGATCAGGTCGAGGATATGACGGCGTGCCGAACTCAGTTCATCACCAAACGCACGCGGATCAACGGGTGCAGGAATAGCGGGCAGGCGCTCTTCAGTGATACGACTTAACATATTTCGGTTCCTTCTTTGACGGCTTCATTAGCGAGTGGGATGTTGATCTGCAACCTTCAGCGCCTGTGCGCTGCGCCATTTGCACTGGCAGGCAGATAATGTAAAAGCAGAAATAAGGGTAAAGGTCAGCGCCGTGGCGCCCATGATGATATAGGTCTGCTCAAAACCAATGCGGTCATACAGTAAGCCCGCCGGTGAAGAGACCACCACATTGCCGACATACAGCATCGCCTGATACCCCAGTAAATACATGGTGGCATTGACGCGTTTATCGAAATGCTCGGCGATATATTTAAATACCGAAACCAGCAACAGACAGATTTCCAGTCCGTAGAGCGGCTTCAGGACGGAAATTAATAAATGGGAATCACACAGGCCGGAAATAATCAGTCGCGCGCCAACAATCAGCCCGACAATTAATAACCCGCGCTTGGCACCGATGAAATTCACAAACAGCGGGATCATCATATACATGATGAACTCCATCCCCGACTGCACCGTACCCAGATAGCCAAACACCGCGTTACCCTGATGTACATCATCGAAGAAGGTGACGAAATAGCGAGAGAATTGCTGCTCGGCGATAAACATCATCCACGCCACGCCTGCCACATACAGGCAGAAGGCCCAGAATTTACGGTTACGCAGCAAAGCATAGACATCCGCCGGGGCGATTTTCTCTTTGGTTAACACCTCGCCAGCATGAGCGGAGTTAGTGTTCACTTTCAGGCTAATCAACACCACCAGCATAATGACCGAGGTCACGCTGCCCATAATAAAGTTATAGGCCGGAGAGAGGTTAAACAGCAGGCCAGAGAAAGAGGACGCCACCGCCCAGCCAAGCGAACCCCACATACGAATCTGGCCAAACTCCATACCGTTTAAGCGGCTGAAACGATCAGAATAGGATTCGCACGCCGCCACACCTGCATACCAGGCAAAGCTTAAATAGAGCGCACCGAGGATAATCCCCAGCAGGGTGTTGGACATTAACAGCGGCTGGTAAACATAAATAAAGAACGGCGCCATCAGGGCAGACATCGCCACCACAAAATAGAGCAAGTATTTGCTCATGCCGATCTTATCGAGAATATAGCCATAGATGGGTTTCAGAATAACGGAGAACACACCGTTAACCGCAAATACCGTCCCGATAACCGTACCGCTGAGATTGGCTTTTTGTCCGAGCCAGATTGCCAGCAGGCCAATACTGGCCGACCAGGTAAAGAAGTAGAGAAAAATAAAACTGCTAATTTTGTAATATTCGGTTCTGTTATTCGTAGATGTATTTTTCATATCATCCTCGCCGACGTGTAGGGCCAGAGTTTTTATAATGTGAACGACAGCTGACGTTCGCCTCCAGGTTCGCGGATCACGACCTGGTGATGAGTAATATTCAGTTGCGGCACTGCCGCGTAGTGTTGTTGTTTTTCACTGGCGATGACGGCACAGCACAGCCAGCTCTCCCCTTGAGGGATATCGGTTTTCAGCAGCGGGACAGAGGCGCACTCCGGGAACATAATGCTGCTGTTCGGCGGCGTCACGATGCTGTCCGGCTGGCGCATCCGCTCTGGCGACAGGCACACAATGGCGCTGCTACCGTTTTGCGCGTCCAGGTAACAGCCGTGCTCGCGGAGCTGGGGTTCGGTTTTCATCACGGCAAAGCCCCCTTCCACCGTTTGCAGAACGCGGGCGCTGTTGATGCGGTGCAGGCGCAAATGCCATTCCCCGAACGGGACCTGCCAGGTTTCGATATGGACGTCATGCCACGGCGACCAGCGTGAATAGAGGTAATTTTCATCCACCCGCACTGCGTCACACTCGCGGCGACCGCGGAAGTAGTTATCCCCGTCGGCCAACAGCAACATGGAGTCACAGGCCGCGTGTTTCAGGCCATAACGCCCGCGTTCAATGGTGAAACCAAAACGGCTGGAGTAGGCAAATTTGGTGTATTTGGCTTCGGTATTGACGTAGTTATTCAGCTCAAGCTGCCCGGCGGTGAGCAACGTGACATGCTGTGACGCCTCCGCGTGCATCAGGATCTGTTGGGCATGGGGGATCACCTGTTTTTCAGCAAGCGCAGGCAACGGCTGCTCTTCGGCCTGCCAGAATGGGTGAGCCTCTGGCAGGGCCAGAATCAGGTACGTTTTCAGCGCCCAGTAGGGCGAGCCAGGGGAGTTGTAGTCTTCGCACATCGCCAGGTTGGGATAGGCAAAACCAAGCGTCAGAATGCCATCGCGATCGGTAATGGGCTGCTGTTGCCACCAGCGCAGATGGCGCAGAATAATCCCTTTGACGATACCCGGCGTGAACACCTCCAGCCCGGAAAAAGCTACCGCGCTCCAGAAAGCAACCATCGCAAAGCGGTAGGTCAGGCTGCGGCCAAACGGCACTGACGCGCCATCAGCGGCAGACATATAGATAAAGTCCGCGGCAAACAGACGCGAGCGTTCGCGCAGAATGGTCGCCCTCGGTTCATCACCACTCAGGGTGGCGTAAATCAGACCGTAGAAGTGGAATGCCATTGAGATGTAATAATCTTTCGGGCGGCCCGGGCCGTCGGAATACCAGCCATCACCCAGATAGTAGGCTTCCATCATCGCAAAGCGGTCGTCGATGGCGCGCTGGTTGTACGGCAGTCCGGCGCGTTTAAACCCAAGCTGAACCATAATGGCAAAATAGTTCCAGTTGCTGTCCGGCATCTGTGCGTCTGTTATCTGGTTCAGCCAGGTGTGCAGGTTCATCAGCTCGCGCTCGGTGAACTGCGACGTGAGCGTGTCCTGCAACAGCGACAGCCCCAGCCCGTACGCCGCCATCTCGACCAGACGCTGATCGTAAGGCGTAGTTTCCCCCCAGTAGCCCTCGCTGTGCGGATCGGTGCCAGCCCTGATAGCCGCAATGTATTTGTCGCTAAACGCGGTGGTTTCACCGGATGCCATCAGCGGGAATAGCCCCCACAACGCGCGGGAAAGCCCCTCCATCTGTGCAATATCCGTGGCGTAATGCGCACAGGTATCCCCAAGAGAAAAGCGCGAATGACCTGCCGGAAACTGCGTATCCAGCGCACCCAGCAGAGTATTTAACGCCGCCACGACATCCTGGCGGGAAGACAATGGATTTGATTTTTCTTTATTTACCGCAGACATAGGCTTGTCCTCGTCATCAACTGCGGCAAAGCATAGTGAATCCTCAGGGGGCAGAAATGTTAGCCATGTCACAGGAGAGAATGATGAATAAACCCGCAGTTGAGAAAATTTAAAAAGGTGGTTTATAAAGACAATCAGACGGGGAAAAGTTGAGTTTTATTGCACTATGCGCGACACGCTAAAATCCGATCATCTGGAGCTAATCACCTTAAACGATGCCATTGCGTCGTTTAGCCGGCTCTTTGCCAATACCGTGCGTTATCATCACTGGCATCAGTGTCTGGAAATTCTCTATGTGGAAGAAGGGTTTGGCGTGGCGATTGTCGATAACCGCCACTACACCATGCGCCCCGGGCGACTGTTCTTCTTCCCGCCCTTTACCCTGCATAAAGTGATGGTGGATGAGCAGGCAGAGGCCATTTACCGGCGCACTATTATTCATCTCGATCCCCATGCGGTGCTGAAGGTGCTGCGTGATTTCCCGCAGACCCTGCAACGATTACAAAAGCTCTCGCGCCGTGGCGGGGAAGCCTGGGTGGCGGATGTTTCTGCCAGCCACGCGCACATTGATCACCTGCTGGGGTGCTATGCAAAGCGCGCCAGCGTTCAGCCCCTGAACAGCGAAAATATCGCCAGCCTGCTGATTAGCCTGTTTGCCATGTTACCCGGTGACGATGACGGCGCGCCCGGCAGCAGCCACGGGATCGCAAGCCAGGTGATGTTCTGGCTCGATGAACATTATCGGGAGAAATTCAGGCTGGATGCGCTGGCTGAAGAGCTGGGGAAATCACGCAGCTATGTGTCGCGAAAATTCCATGCCGAAACGGGCGAGAAGATCCACGACTACCTGAACACCATCAGGCTGCGGAAGGCGTGCGAGTGCCTGCTGCACACGGATGTCAGCGTGCGTGAAATAGCCGAACAGGTGGGGTTTTCCGACGTGACCTGGTTTATCAGTGCATTCAGGAAAGGGATTGGCGAGACGCCGTTGCAGTACCGCAAGAACCATGCTGACCGCTGAGCGGGGTTATTGCCGGGTGGCGGCTACGCCTTACCCGGCCTACAAAACAACAAAACCGTACCTATCAGCTGCTCTTCTTCCCCGGCTTTAAGCCGCGATGAAAATCGTTGATGCGCTTCATCGACTTAATGGTGCGCTGCGGCTCGGTGGATGCCACGGACAAAATAATCATCTCCAGACACAACAGCACGGTGCCATGCAGCGGGATTTTGCCTTTCTCACCGCCGCGCGGCACGTGGATAACCACGCTTGCCTCTTTGCTGAAGCGCGACTCCAGCGCGTTAGTCAGCAGGATAGTGGGAATGCCCAGACGCCGGGCTTCACGCAGGGTCGTTTGCCCTTCCCTATGGGCAGACTTCTGCGCCATCATCACCAGCACGTCACCCCGCTGAAGCGCAATCAGCTGCTCGGCCAGGCCAATGCCGGTGCGGTTAAGCGGTGTGGCGGGCAGACCAATACGACTGAACAGCCGGGCGGTGTATTCGGCCAGAATACCGGATGCGCCAATGCCAAAAATAGCGACCTGCCGCGCCTGTGCCAGCAGCGATACCGCCTGCGCCATCGCGTAGCGGTTACCCGGCTCAGACAACACATCGCAGGTGTGCTGATGCCCTTCGAGCACAAAATCGATGCTCGCGTTCACATCGCTGGTGAGGGTATTCACCGTGGTGGACATCTTTTCGCTGGAGCTCACCACCGGGCCGAACCACTGCTCCAGCGTCTGTTTCAAATCGCGCAACCCGGCAAAGCCCAGCGCCTGAATGGCGCGGACCACGGTCGCATCGGAGGTTTTTAGCAGCGTGGCGATCTCCATTGCCGTCTGCTCCATTACCGCTTCACGGTTCTCATTGATATACCGCGCCACCAGCAGCAGGCGCGGCGTCAGCTGATGCCCGCGGGATCGAAAACGTTCGCCGTACACATCCACCCGCGCTTTGTCTTTTCTGATCACCGGGAGGCCTCCGGCAGCGGTCGCCCCGCTATCTGAGACTGCACCTGCGCGGCCATCAGCCCCAGTGAAGCGAATGAGTTTGAAATTGCCTCTTCACGGGAAATCAGGATGTAATGCCCGGTACGACAGGAATTCAGGAACTGGCACCAGCCAGGCATCACCACATCCATCGCCGCCAGCTCATCTTGCGGTTTTCCGCCCGTATCGCCACGCCAGGTAGCAAAGACAAAATCGGCGTCCAGCTCTGGCAGACGCTCGGCGCTGACGTCAATACGCCCGCCATCCGGGATGCTCTCGATAAGCGGCGGGAAGGTGAACCCGGCATCGCGCAGCACGCGTCCCAGGGAGTGATAGCTGTGCATGGCGGTGATTTTGCCCTGATTAGCCTGAATCACTGACACCGTGACCTTGCGGGTATCAATGGTCGCTTTCAGCGCCTTGATTTGCTCCTGATAGCGACGCTCAAGGATCTTCAGCTGCGCCTGCGTTCCCGTCAGTTGTGCCAGCTTGCGGTAAATCTCCGGCGCACCGCCGTCGAGGTGATCGATGCTCACCGTGGGGGCGATTTTTTCCAGCTGTTCGACCGGCGTGTTGCGGGTCGGTTCGGTGATGATGAGATCCGGTTTTGCGGCCGCAATGGCTTCGATATCGATATCCGCGGTGCCGATAAACCGGATGGAGGAGTTGTCAAAATCAACGCCCGTTAACATCCCACTGGAGCGAATAAAATGGCTGCCGTCCGGTCGCGTGCGACCATGGCTGGCAACGGGGGGCACGCCAAGTTCAATTAAGGGGATGGTGATATCCAGATCGTGCAGCGAAACAATCCGTTGAGGATGAACGGGCACGGTAACCTTGCGCCCCAGATCGTCCTTGAACACCTGAGTCGGCTCTGCCGCACTCACCGAAAACCCGACCAGCAACAACATCGAAAAAAGAAAACGCATCAGTATCCCCATTAAAATCTGTCCCGCCGCTGCCACAGCAGCAACAGGAAAAACGGCCCGCCTATCAAAGAAATCACTATGCCTGCGGGGAGTTGCAGCGGCAAAAATGCCAGACGGCCAACGTTATCTGCCATCAGCACCAGCAGTGCGCCCAGCACCGCGCTCCCCAGCAACAATGCAGTTTGCCCGCCGCGTAACAAGGCGCGAGCCATATGCGGGGCAATTAATCCGACAAACCCAATACTTCCCACGCAGGAGACACAGGCCGCGGTCAGCACCACCGGAGCGAGAAGGCGCAACAGCGCCAGCCGTGACGTACGCACGCCCAGCCCGGTGGCGGCCTGATTGCCGAGCAGGGCCACGTCGGCCGCACGGGCGGTTATAAGCAGTAAGGCACATGCAGGCACGGCCCACCCTGCCGCCACGCCCACCAGCGCCCAGTCTGCCGTGTGCAGGCTCCCCGCCAGCCACAGCATCGCGGTCTGCACATCTCGCACGTCAGCTGTGGTCATAAAGACGCCCATTGCCGCCGCAAAAGCCCAGGAGACGCCAATACCGGTCAGAATAAAACGTGGCCGCGAAATATCACGCGCCAGCACCACCACCAGTAATGCCGTCAGCAGCCCGCCTAGCATCCCCACTGCCGGGCGCCAGAACAGGCTCAGCGTCGGGAACTGAAAAATCAGCAGCAGCACCGTGGCACTACAGCCCTCTTTCACGCCAATCAGCCCCGGGTCGGCCAGGCCATTACGGGTTATAGACTGCATGGCCGCCCCCGCCATCCCCAGCATGGCGCCACACAGCACGGCCATCAGCAGGCGTGGCAGACGAATATCCATCACGATGTAACGTGCATCCGCGGGCAGGCTTTCAGGGTAAAACAGCGCACGACCGATAGCAGAAGTGGGAATAGGCAGTGAACCGTGCGTCAGGCCAAAACTGAGCAGCAGCACCGTCATCAGCAGGAACAGCGCCAGGCACGCCAGCGCGCGAGGACGCACGAGCGCTGAATATGCTCCGATGCGTAACGGCCGCAGCCCGGCTCGCAAAACCACCCGCCTCATTTGAACATCCTCGAGGCCATAACGATAAAGACCGGCGCGCCAACCAGCGCCGTCATAACGCCGGTGGCCAGCTCATAAGGGGTGAATAGCGTGCGGGCGGCGAGATCGGCAATCAGTAATAACAGCGCACCGCACAGGGCAGAAAGCGGCACCATCACGCGTATATCTACCGACACCAGACGGCGAATAAGCTGTGGCACCACCAGGCCGATAAACCCAATGGGCCCGGCAATGGAAACGGCAGCACCGCACAACAACGCAATCGCCAGCAGCGCAAACAGTCGGGTTTTCAGCAGCGAAACGCCTAAGCCCTGCGCCATACGGTCACCCAGTGCCAGCATATTCAACGATGGCGACAGCCACAGCGCCAGCGCAAAACCTGCGCCGGCCACCCAGGAGGCAGTGCGGACTATCTCGCCGTTTAACCCGGCCAAATCCCCCGCCAGCCAGGTACGCATAGCAAGCAGGGTCTGTTCATCCAGGATCAGCACGGCGGCAGTAATAGACGATGCGAATGCCGACAACGCCACGCCGCACAGGGTCACCTTCATAGGGGTTAACCCGCTGCGCCCGGCGGATGAAAACATCAGCACCAGCAGAAACAGCGCACCCGCACCGGCCGCAGCAATCAGCGGACGGCCAAATGGCAGGCTAAGCCCCAGAGCACTGGTTAACACCACCGCCAGCGCCGCCCCGGCATTCAGCCCCAGAATATGCGGTTCTCCCAGCGGGTTGCGGATAACGGATTGCAGCAACACGCCCGCCACACCAAGCGCCGCGCCGGTGGTCAGCGCGGCGAAAAGGCGCAGCAACCGCAGCTTAACGATGACGTTATGGTCAAAATTGCGCGGTTCGAAATGAAGAAACGCCTGCACCACCGTTTGCGGGGCGATAAAGCGCGCGCCGATCCCCAGATGGGCAATGCCACCCGCTACCAGCAGCAGCGCAAAAAGAATGAATGCCAGGGATGTGCGCATCATGGCTTTGCGGTTCCCTGACGAAAAGGCATAAAGAACGGCTTTCCGGTCAGTGGGTTCACCGACATATGTACGTCGACGTCAAAAACCGCTTTGATCAGTTCAGGCGTACAGGTATCGCCTTCATGAAGCACGCCCTGCACTTTTCCCTGGCGCAGAAAGACCAGCGAATCGCCATAGTTAACGGCGAAATTGAGATCATGGAGCACCACCACAACGGTACGCCCGTGATGACGGGTCAGCGTGTGAAGCAGTTCAAGGATCTCAACCTGATAGCGAAGGTCGAGATACGTCGTTGGCTCATCCAGCAGGATATACGGCGTTTGCTGCGCCAGCGCCATGGCTATCCAGCAGCGCTGACGCTGGCCGCCGGACAGGCTTTCGACTGGCAGGTGAGCAAATTCCGTGGTGCCGGTCAGACGCAGGGCTTCTTCAACCGCGAGCTCGTCTTCATCGCTCCACTGGCGCATAAAGTTTTGCCAGGGAAAGCGCCCGCGCGACACCAGCTCGAATACGGTCAGCCCTTCCGGCAGTATTGGCGATTGCGGAAGAATACCCAGGCTGCGCGCAACCGCTTTGGTGGGCTGTTCATGGATGGCTTTCCCGTCCAGAAACGCACTGCCGCCAAGCGGCTGAAGCAGGCGCGCAATGGTACTGAGCAGGGTGGATTTCCCGCAGCCGTTCGCCCCAACCAGGACGGTCATTTTCTGCTGAGGGATCGCCAGGGAAATATCATCAACGATGATTTTTTTCTGATAGCCAGCAGAGAGGTTTTCAAGCACCAGCCCCTGCTTTTTCGTGTTATGAGCCACGTGAACGCCAACTTAATAAAATGACAAACAAATAAAAATAAAACTCATTCTCTTTTGGAAGTTTGCCGCTGCGCCATGTAGTAGTCAAGTGAATAAACACCCTGATAAAGCCAGGGGTAATAACGGACTACTACGCTAACAGAAAACTTATTAAGTGTTTTATTTTCAAATTGTTAATAAATAAAAAACCGGATACACACTGGTCATTTTCTTTTGTAGTCGATTTTTTCTGTTTTCCATTTACTACTACATTCCTGCATGATTGAATGATTCTCAATTACATGTTCGAGGCCTGAACAGGCGAACGGACAGACCGTTAAGGGCAATGAATCACACATTCTTCCGCGAACATTCATGCGCGGGATATTTCGGGAAAACAGATGTAATGGCTAAGTTCACACCTTCTCTCTCTGGGGTAAAAGGGCGCGCGCTCTTTTCACTGTTATTCATCACACCACTGGTGCAGGCCGCTGATACCCCAGCGGCTAAAGATGGCGAAACGCTGACCGTGACCGCCGATCCAAATGCCACCGCCGATGCCACAAACGGCTATCAGCCGCTGAACACCTCCACCGCCACGCTGACCAACATGCCAATGCTGGACATCCCGCAGGTGGTGAATACCGTCAGCGATAAGGTGCTGGAAGATCAGCACGCCACCACGCTCGACGAAGCGCTGTATAACGTCAGTAACGTTGTGCAGACCAACACTCTGGGCGGCACCCAGGACGCGTTTGTACGCCGTGGCTTTGGCGCCAACCGCGACGGCTCGATCATGACCAACGGCCTGCGCACCGTACTGCCGCGCAGCTTTAACGCATCAACCGAGCGCGTGGAAGTGCTGAAAGGCCCGGCCTCAACCCTGTACGGCATCCTCGATCCTGGCGGCCTGATTAACGTGGTCACCAAACACCCGGAAACGACGTTCGGCGGCTCAATTTCCGCCACCTCTTCCAGCTTTGGCGGCGGGACCGGACAGTTTGATGTTACCGGCCCGATTGAAGGGACGCGTCTGGCCTGGCGCCTGACGGGTGAATATCAGGACGAGGATTACTGGCGTAACTTCGGAACGGAACGCAGCACCTTTATCGCCCCATCGCTGACCTGGTTTGGCGATGATGCCACCGTCACGGTGCTCTATTCCCATCGCGACTATAAGACACCGTTCGACCGTGGAACGATCTTCGATCTCAATACCAAACAGGCGGTAAAGGTTGATCGAAAAACGCGCTTCGACGAGCCGTTTAACATCACCGATGGCCAGTCCGATCTGGCACAGCTCAACGCCGAATACCGCCTGAACAGCCAGTGGACAGCAAAGTTCGACTACAGCTACAGCCAGGATAAATACAGCGACAACCAGGCGCGCGTGATGGCTTATGACTCCGCTACCGGCAACCTGACCCGCCGCGTGGATGCAACGCAAGGCTCGACGCAGCGAATGCACACCACCCGTGCCGATTTGCAGGGGAATGTGGATATCGCCGGCTTCTACAACGAGATCCTGACCGGCATCTCCTATGAGAATTACGATCTGCTGCGCACGGATATGATCCGCTGTAAAAACGTGAAAGATTTCAATATCTATAACCCGACCTACGGCAATCTCGGCAAATGTACGACCGTTTCGGCATCCGATAGCGACCAGACGATCAAGCAGGAGAGTTACTCCGCCTACGCGCAGGACGCGTTGTATCTGACCGATAAATGGATCGCCGTTGCCGGGTTGCGCTACCAGTACTACACCCAGTATGCGGGTAAAGGCCGTCCGTTTAACGTTAACACCGACAGCAGCGACGATCAGTGGACGCCGAAGCTGGGCCTGGTCTACAAGCTGACGCCGAACGTGTCGCTGTTTGCCAACTATTCCCAGACCTTTATGCCGCAATCCTCTATTGCGAGCTATATCGGCGACCTGCCGCCAGAAACGTCAAATGCCTACGAAGTGGGTGCAAAGTTTGACCTGTTCAACGGTATTACTGCCAATATCGCGCTGTTTGATATTCATAAGCGCAACGTGCTGTATACCGAAAGCGTGGGTGATGAAACCATCGCCAAAACCGCGGGCCGCGTGCGCTCGCAGGGTGTGGAAGTGGATCTCGCCGGATCGCTTACCGAGAACACCAACATCATCGCCAGCTACGGTTATACCGATGCCAAAGTGCTGGAAGATCCTGACTACGCAGGTAAACCGCTGCCGAACGTGCCACGTCACACCGGCTCGCTGTTCCTGACTTACGACATTCATAACGTGATTGGCGGGAATACCCTGACGATTGGCGGCGGTGGGCACGGCGTGAGCCGTCGTTCAGCCACCAACGGCGCGGATTACTATCTGCCGGGCTATGTCGTTGCGGATGCGTTTGCGGCGTATAAGATGAAGCTGCAATACCCGGTGACGTTGCAGGTAAACGTGAAGAACCTGTTTGATAAGACCTACTACACCTCATCTATCGCGACCAACAACCTGGGCAACCAGATTGGCGATCCGCGCGAAGTGCAGTTTACGGTGAAGATGGAGTTTTGATGTCTATGCCGGGCGGCGCTTCGCTTGCACCGGCCTACCGTAGGCCCGGTAAGCGTAGCGCCACCGGGCAAAAAAAAGCCCTGCATCGCAGGGCTTTTTCATCAGGCTTCAATATCCGCCATATCGCCTTTCTCCTGTAGCCAGTTGCGTCGGTCTTCCGAACGCTTCTTGGCAAGGAGCATATCCATCATGGCGTTTGTTTGCTGCTCGTCTTCATCGCTTATCGTCAGCTGCACCAGACGGCGCGTGTTCGGATCAAGCGTAGTTTCACGCAGCTGCATCGGGTTCATCTCGCCCAGCCCTTTAAAGCGCTGAACGTTTGGTTTGCCCTTCTTGCGCTTAAGCTGTTCCAGCACGCCCGCTTTCTCTTCTTCCGTCAGCGCGTAATACACTTCTTTGCCGAGGTCGATACGGTACAGCGGCGGGAGCGCCACGTGGACGTGACCGTTTTTCACCAGCGTTCTGAAATGCTTCACAAACAGCGCGCAGAGGAGCGTAGCAATGTGCAGACCATCGGAGTCCGCATCCGCGAGGATACAGATCTTACCGTAGCGCAGCTGGCTCAGATCGTCGCTGTCAGGATCGATGCCGATCGCGACAGAGATGTCGTGAACTTCCTGGGACGCCAGCACTTCATCAGAAGAGACTTCCCAGGTATTCAGGATCTTACCTTTGAGCGGCATGATCGCCTGATATTCACGATCGCGCGCCTGCTTGGCGGATCCACCTGCCGAGTCCCCTTCCACCAGGAACAGTTCGGTACGGTTGAGATCCTGTGCGGTGCAGTCTGCCAGTTTGCCCGGCAGCGCAGGGCCGCTGGTCAGCTTTTTACGCACCACTTTCTTCGCCGCACGCAGACGACGCTGCGCGCTGGAAATGGCCATTTCAGCCAGCATCTCTGCCGACTGAACGTTCTGGTTTAGCCACAGGGTAAAGGCATCTTTGACCACGCCAGAAACGAAGGCCGCGCACTGGCGCGATGACAGACGTTCTTTGGTCTGACCGGCAAACTGCGGATCTTGCATCTTCACGGAAAGTACGTATGCGCAGCGATCCCAGATATCTTCGGCCGACAGCTTCACGCCACGCGGCAGAATGTTGCGGTATTCGCAGAACTCACGCATCGCGTCCAGCAAGCCCTGACGCAGGCCGTTTACGTGCGTACCGCCAAGCATGGTTGGGATCAGGTTGACGTAGCTTTCCGTCAGCAGCTCGCCGCCTTCCGGCAGCCACAGCAGCGCCCAGTCCACCGCTTCGGTGTCACCGTTAAAATTACCGACAAACGGTTTTTCCGGCAGCGTAGGCAGGCCGTTTACCGCTTCGCACAGATAGTCGTTCAGACCATCGGCGTAGCACCAGGTTTGCTCGGTATTGTTAACGTGGTCTTTAAAGGTGATTTCCACGCCCGGACACAGTACCGCTTTGGCTTTCAGCAGGTGCGTCAGGCGAGAAACGGAAAAACGTGGGCTGTCGAAGAAGCTTTCGTCTGGCCAGAAGTGGACGCTGGTGCCGGTATTGCGTTTACCGCATGTGCCAACAACCTGGAGTTCCTGCACCTTCTCGCCATTTTCGAACGCGATGTTGTACACCTGACCGTCACGGCGAACGTTCACTTCCACGCGCTTAGACAGGGCGTTAACCACGGAGATCCCCACGCCGTGCAAGCCGCCCGAGAACTGGTAGTTCTTGTTAGAGAACTTACCGCCCGCGTGCAGACGACAGAGGATCAGTTCAACAGCAGGGACACCCTCTTCCGGGTGGATATCGACCGGCATCCCGCGACCGTCATCAATCACTTCCAGCGACTGATCGGCGTGCAGGATCACGTCTACGCGTTTGGCATGGCCTGCCAGCGCTTCGTCCACACTGTTATCAATAACTTCCTGGCCCAGGTGGTTTGGGCGCGTCGTATCGGTGTACATCCCCGGGCGGCGGCGAACCGGCTCAAGCCCGGTGAGTACCTCAATGGCATCAGCGTTATAGGTTTGCGTCATGATTTAAACTAGCAATTCGCATTGATTGTCAGTGGCTGTGCAGTCCAAGAAAATCGACAATCTGGGTGAAATGATCTTCAAAGCCCGTGAAAGCATGGTTTCCGCCCTCTTCTATAGTCTGGCGGCAGGATGCGTAATACGCCACTGCCTGGCGGTAATCCAGCACTTCATCACCCGTCTGTTGCAGCAGCCAGATAAGATCGGGCGCTTCAAGCGGGTCTACCTGCATAACTTTGAGATCGTAAATATGGCGTGACTCTAGCACATATTGCTGTCCGGTGTAGGGGTTCTCGTTTTGACCAAGAAAGTCCCGTAACAGCTCAAATGGCCGCACCGCCGGGTTGACCACTACCGCTGGCAGCATGAAGCATTGCGATAGCCAGGTGGCGTAATAACCGCCCAGGGAGGAGCCGACAACACCCAGGGATTCTCCGCCGTGCTCCAGCACAATAGATTCCAGCATTTCTGCGGCGTCAGCCGGGTATGGCGGCAGCTGCGGGATAATCATCTCAACATGCGGATGATGCTCGCTCAGCCACGCGCGAAACTGTGTCGCTTTTGCGGAACGCGGCGAACTGTTAAACCCATGCAGGTAAAGGAGCGTAGACATCAATAGCCTTCTGAAGCGGTATCTGGACGGAATTTTAACCCTGACAGACGGCACACTTCAGTGGTCAGCACGCCATCAGCGTGGAGTTCCAGCCAGCGCCAGCCCGGGGCTATGGTATCCAGGGTAAAGTTGGCGCAATGCGGTTTAAACTGCACGCAGGTAGACGGGGTTGCCAGCATCCGGCGGCCGTTCCAGTCGAGATCCTGTTCCTGATGAATGTGTCCGCAAAGCAGATTTCTCACCCGTGGGAATTTGACCAGAACGCGGTCCAGCGCCGCAGAGTTGCGTAAGCTGTGCTGATCAAGCCAGCTACAGCCCGCCGGTAACGGATGATGATGGAGCAACAGTAACGTATGGCGTTCTGGCTCGGCGGCGAGTTTTGTCTCCAGCCAGTCGAGCTGAAACTCGCTTAGCTCGCCGTGCGGCACGCCAAATACCTGGCTGTCGAGCAGCAGGATTTGCCACTGATCACCCACGATAACGGTTTTGGCCGGAGAGATACCTGCCTCCTGAAGCGCGCTGTACATAGCGGGCTGGAAGTCATGGTTGCCCGGCAACCAGACGCAAGGCACGTTAAAGCTCGCGATACCCTCAGCAAAATGCTGATAGGCCGCGGAGGATTGATCCTGCGCCAGATCGCCTGTCGCGACAATTAAATCGCAAGGACGGTTTTCCGCGTGAATCGCGCCAAGTACTGCCTGATAACTCTCCCAGGTGTTCACTCCCAGCAGAGTCTCATGCTTTTCGGCAAACAGGTGAGTATCGGTAATTTGTAATATCCTGACTGGCGCCCCACCAGCAACAGTCAGGTTCAACAGGCTTTCCAAATGGTGTCCTTAGGTAGGTTTATGACGCTAACAAACCGGAATCGCCATTGCTCCATGTGCTAAACAATATCTTAGCCAGTCAGCTAAAAACTGGTTAATTTGATGCTTTTCGTCGCGTTGATGCAACTTTTTATTCGGATAATCATACCGCGCCTTGAAGCGAAAGATCTGCTGGCTTGAACACACTTCAGCGACCATCGCGTCGTGATACAGGCGCACTGTCATTGACGGCAGGCTCCAGTAGCTGATGCTGGGGGCCGTTTGCTCGATTTCCACAAGCGTAGTGTAGCGCGTTGATTCTGTAATCGTTAACCGATACTGCGCGTTGCTCACCTGATAGCTCACCGTTTCGCCGGGTGCGTCGTTTCGCGGCAACAGGCGGCGCAATTGTGCAAAATTGGTTTCGCACAAGCGCATCATTTCTGGGAAGTCAGGTGTATAACGCTTCATTTTTTCCACTCGTTTCGTAATGTCTGATAATGCAGTTGCAGCCATTGCAGGGCGATGACAGACGCTGCGTTGTCGATTGAACCCTCTTCTACCCACTGGTAAGCCTGCTCCCGACTCACCACATGAACCCGAATATCTTCGTTTTCATCTGCCAGACCGTGAATACCTTCAGCCGTCGTGGCGTCCACTTCGCCGACCATAATAGACAAGCGCTCGCTGGTGCCGCCAGGGCTTGCCAGGTAGCTGAGCACCGGTTTAGTGCGACCAACCACCAGCCCTGCTTCTTCCTGCGCTTCGCGGCGGGCGACATCTTCAACCGTCTCGCCCTCTTCTATCATCCCGGCGACCATCTCCAGCAACCACGGGCTTGGGCTAACGTCATATGCCGCAATTCGGATCTGCTCAATCAGTACAACTTCATCACGCACTGGGTCAAAGGGTAGCAAGACTGCCGCGTGACCGCGCTCAAAAATTTCACGCCTGATCTCGCCGCTCATCTGCCCGTTAAACAGGCGATGCCGGAAACGGTAAAGATCCATTGAAAAAAAACCGCTATATAGCGTTTCTCGTGCAATAATTTCTACATCGTTTTTGGCGAAAGTCACTGGCAACTTATCTGGTTTTTGCATGAGTCATACCCTTGTAGCAATAGTGTTGAAATCATTAATTTCAAGGCTGTTTATAAGGCTATATGATAGATTGATGCAAATTACAGCCGGATGGCACGTAACGCCAACCTTTTGGTGTGGAAGATTCTGTTAGAATCGACAATTATTTTTAATTAGATCAGCGCTAATACTGCTTCACAACAAGGAATGCAAATGAAGAAATTGCTCCCCATCCTTATCGGCCTGAGCCTGACGGGCTTCAGCGCAATGAGCCAGGCAGAAAACCTGTTACAGGTGTATCAGCAGGCACGTCTGGGTAACCCTGACCTGCGTAAGTCAGCGGCCGACCGTGATGCTGCGTTTGAAAAAATTAACGAAGCGCGTAGCCCGCTGCTGCCACAACTGGGCTTGGGTGCAGATTACACCTACAGCAACGGTTTCCGCGATTCTAACGGCGTTAACTCCAATGCGACCAGCGCATCACTGCAGTTAACGCAAACCCTGTTTGATATGTCCAAATGGCGTGCGCTGACCTTGCAGGAAAAAAGCGCGGGCATCCAGGACGTAACCTATCAGACCGATCAGCAGACGCTGATCCTGAATACCGCAACCGCGTACTTCAACGTGCTGAGCGCGATCGATTCGCTCTCCTACACCGAAGCGCAGAAACAGGCGATTTATCGTCAGTTAGACCAAACCACCCAGCGTTTCAATGTGGGCCTGGTTGCGATTACTGACGTGCAGAACGCCCGTTCACAATACGACAGCGTACTGGCAAACGAAGTGACCGCGCGTAACAACCTGGATAACGCACTGGAATCGCTGCGTCAGGTCACCGGTAACTACTACCCTGAACTGGCCTCGCTGAACGTGGACCATTTCAAAACGGACAAACCACAGACGGTAAATGCGCTGCTGAAAGAAGCAGAAAACCGCAACCTGACCTTGCTTCAGGCGCGTCTGAGCCAGGATCTGGCGCGTGAACAGATTCGTCAGGCACAGGATGGTCATCTGCCAACCCTGAGTCTGAGCGCGTCGACTGGCGTGTCTGACACTACCTACAGCGGTTCTAAAACTAACTCCACTCAGTATGACGACAGCAATATCGGCCAGAACAAAGTCGGCCTGAGCTTCTCTCTGCCGCTGTATCAGGGCGGGATGGTGAACTCGCAGGTGAAACAAGCGCAGTACAACTTTGTGGGTGCCAGCGAGCAGCTGGAAAGCGCACACCGCAACGTTGTTCAGACCGTGCGTTCCTCCTTCAACAACGTCAACGCCTCTATCAGCAGCATCAACGCCTATAAACAAGCCGTTGTTTCTGCACAAAGCTCCCTGGATGCGATGGAAGCAGGCTACTCGGTGGGGACTCGTACCATCGTTGACGTGTTAGACGCGACCACCACGCTGTATAACGCAAAGCAACAGCTCTCCAGCGCACGTTACACTTACCTGATTAACCAGCTGAACATCAAATCAGCACTGGGTACGTTGAATGAGCAGGATCTGCAAGGGTTGAACGCTGCACTCGGCAAACCGGTTTCTACATCACCAGATAGCGTTGCGCCAGAAAATCCACAGCAGGTTGCCGCGGTGGATAACTTCAACGCTGAAGGCAGCGCGCCTGCTGCACAGCCAGCGGCAGCACGTACCAACACCGGCAGCAATCCGTTCCGTAACTAAGCATTACCCGATGGCGCTTCGCTTATCGGGCCTACATAATCGTAGGCCGGGTAAGCGCAGCGCCACCCGGCGCAAAATCACATCCGAACGTAAGTCAACGTAAAGATCTCCCTGTTTCCGCCCCTCTTAGCTTCATTTTCGACCACTCATCCTCTATCCTGAGCCTTATTTACTTCGTTCTACCACTGGGTCCTGGAAGACAAAAATGAAACGGACAAAATCGATTAATCACGCATCGTTCCGCAAAAGCTGGAACGCGCGCCATCTCACTCCTGTCGCGCTGGCGATCACCGCCGTCTTTATGCTGGCGGGCTGTGAGAAAACCGACGAAACGGTATCGCTGTATCAGAACGCGGACGACTGTTCAGCCGCCACCGGCAAAGCCGCAGAATGTACCACTGCGTACAACACGGCACTGAAAGAAGCAGAGCGTACTGCACCGAAATATGCCTCACGCGCTGACTGCGTCGCTGAATTTGGCGAAGGCCAGTGCCAGCAGGCGCCAGCTCAGGCGGGCACGGCTCCTGAAAACCAGGCGCAGGCGCAATCCAGCGGCAGTTTCTGGATGCCGCTGATGGCCGGTTACATGATGGGTCGTCTGATGGGCGGCGGTGCTGGCTACCAGCAGCAGCCGCTGTTTAGCTCGAAAAACCCGGCAAGCCCGGCCTACGGTCAGTACACCGATGCCAGCGGTAAAGGTTACGGTGCTGCACAGCCTGGCCGTACAATGACCGTGCCGAAAACCGCGATGGCGCCAAAACCTGCGACCACCAGCACCATTACCCGCGGCGGTTTTGGTGAGTCTGTTGCAAAACAAACCTCCATGCAGCGTAGCGCAACGGGTTCTTCCACCCGCTCAATGGGCGGCTGATCATGGAACGAGTCAGTATCAACGAGCGCCCGGACTGGCGCGAAAAAGCGACCGAATACGGCTTTAATTTTCACACCATGTACGGCGAGCCGTACTGGTGTGAAGACGCCTATTACAAGCTCACCCTCGCCCAGGTAGAGAAACTGGAAGAGGTAACCGCTGAGCTGCACCAGATGTGCCTGAAAGTGGTTGATAAAGTCATCGACAGCGACGAGCTGATGGCTAAATTCCGCATTCCAAAACACACCTGGAGCTTCGTTCGCCAGTCATGGAAAACCAGCCAGCCATCGCTTTACTCGCGCCTCGACCTGGCATGGGACGGCGTGGGTGAGCCTAAGCTTTTAGAAAACAACGCCGACACGCCAACCTCTCTGTATGAAGCGGCGTTCTTCCAGTGGATTTGGCTTGAAGACCAGGTGAACGCCGGAAACCTGCCGGAAGGCAGTGACCAGTTCAACAGCCTTCAGGAAAAGCTGATTGAGCGCTTTGGCGAACTGCGTGAACAGCATGGCTTTAACCTGCTGCATCTCGCCTGCTGTCGCGATACAGAAGAAGATCGTGGCACAGTGCAGTACTTACAGGACTGCGCAGCCGAAGCCGAAGTGGCGACCGAGTTCCTTTATATTGAAGATATCGGTCTGGGTGAAAAGGGTCAGTTCACGGATATGCAGGATCAGGTGATCAGTAACCTGTTCAAGCTCTATCCGTGGGAATACATGCTGCGCGAGATGTTCTCGACCAAACTGGAAGATGCTGGCGTGCGCTGGCTGGAGCCTGCCTGGAAGAGCATTATCTCTAACAAAGCGCTGCTGCCGATGCTGTGGGAGATGTTCCCGAACCACCCTAATCTGCTCCCTGCATACTTCGCTGAAGATGATTTCCCGCCGATGGATAAATACGTCGTGAAGCCTATCTTCTCTCGCGAAGGAGCCAACGTGTCCATTATCGAAAACGGCAAAACGCTGGAAGCGGTTGAAGGGCCTTACGGCGAAGAAGGGATGATCGTCCAGCAGTTTTATCAACTGCCGAAGTTTGGCGACAGCTATACGCTGATTGGCAGCTGGCTCATCAACGATCAGCCTGCCGGGATCGGCATCCGCGAAGATCGCGCGCTGATCACTCAGGATCTGTCACGGTTCTATCCGCATATCTTCGTCGAATAAGGCTTGCCCGGTGGCGCTACGCTTACCGGGCCTACGCGCGACATGTAGGCCGGGTAAGGCTAAACCGCCACCCGGCATGTTTTTAACCGATCTGCACCGACAACATACTCAAACTCCCCATCTCAATACCATCAACCGGGATCGTAATCGGCTCCTGGCCGTCCCACGCGCCTAAGACATACAGCAGCGGCAGGAAGTGATCCGGCGTTGGGTTAGAGAGTGAACCGCCCTCGTGTTCCAGATAGTTCACCAGAGGGTGCTGCTCAACCGGACCTTGCCAGGTCAGATTCGCTTTTACAAAATCGTTGAATGATGTTGCCCACGGGTACGGCGTATTCTCTCCGTGCCAGCGTGCCGTACGCAGGTTGTGCACCACGTTACCGCTCGCCACCAGCATAATGCCTTCATCACGCAGTGATGCAAGCTTACGACCTATCTCCAGATGCCAGGCCGCAGGTTTAGTGCTGTCGATACTCAGCTGTACCATCGGGATATCGGCATCCGGATACATTTTGATGAGCACACCCCATGAGCCGTGGTCAAAGCCCCAGGCTTCTTTATCCAGCGCGACCGGAACAGGTGCCAGCAGATCCACCAGCTGCTGTGCCAGCGCAGGCGAGCCAGGTGCCGGATAATGCGTGTCATATAATGCCTGCGGGAATCCACCAAAATCATGGATAGTTTTTGGCGCTTCCATCGCAGTCACGCCTGTGCCACGGGTAAACCAGTGCGCGGAAACCACCACAATTGCTTTCGGGCGTGGCAACGTCTCTCCCAGATGACGCCAGGCGCGGGTATAGACGTTATCTTCCAGAACGTTCATTGGGCTGCCGTGGCCTAAAAACAGTGCTGGCATACGAGAAGAAGTCATGGTGATATCCTTACAGAAGGTGTCAATTTGATGATTCTACATTACGCGTAATCTGGTAAAGATGAACGCAGATAAGCGTGAAGATCATCATCAGGAAATTTGAATGTAAGGAATGTGTAAAGCAGAGTCTCTGCTCTCGCTTTGCCACAAATGAATCATTAATATTAATGAGAATCATTATCATAAGGAGCAGTGCATGTCAGTCCCGTTGATCCTGACAATACTTGCAGGTGCCGCGACGTTTATCGGTGCAATTCTTGGCGTGCTGGGTCAGAAGCCCTCTAACCGCGTGCTGGCGTTCTCACTGGGTTTTGCCGCCGGCATTATGCTGCTTATCTCTCTGATGGAGATGCTTCCTGCTGCGCTTGGCACAGAAGGCATGTCTCCGGTGCTGGGCTACGGCATGTTTGTGTTTGGCCTGCTGGGTTACTTTGCGCTCGACCGTATGTTACCCCACGCGCATCCTCAGGATCTTATGCAGAAAAACGTGGCACCGATGCCGCGCAACATTAAGCGCACCGCAGTTTTACTGACGCTGGGCATCAGCCTGCATAACTTCCCCGAGGGCGTTGCCACCTACGTGACCGCCAGCAATAACCTGGAGTTGGGTTTTGGCATTGCGCTTGCCGTGGCGTTGCACAATATTCCTGAAGGACTGGCCGTTGCCGGGCCGGTTTATGCTGCTACGGGCTCAAAACGCACCGCTGTCTTCTGGGCGGGCATTTCCGGGATGGCCGAAATCCTCGGAGGTGTGCTGGCATGGCTAATTCTCGGGAGTCTGGTTTCACCTGTCGTGATGGCGGCCATTATGGCGGCTGTAGCCGGGATTATGGTTGCGCTTTCGGTAGATGAGCTTATGCCGCTGGCGAAAGAGATCGATCCTGACAATAACCCCAGCTACGGTGTGCTGTGCGGGATGTCTGTGATGGGTCTTAGCCTGGTCGTGTTACAAACGGCTGGAATTGGCTGACTTTACGTCCGGGCGCTTAATCTAAAAGCGCCCGTTATATTATCTATATCATAGATATATCACTTAAATGCATGAAACAACCCACTCATTTACTTCATAAATCAATTTTCAATATAAAAAAGCGATGTTTGCACATCATAATTAAATTCTTATTTGATATATACCAATTAAAAGACCCAAAAAACACACCCTCTTATAATTACAGTGAATGAATTTAATTTTCATAACACACACTTTAATTAAAACTAAAATGCATTACTCCATTTCCCCTGTTAGATTTCCTCCCGTAATGAGCTGTAAATAATCTTGTCTGAGCGAGTATTACATCCGTGAGTTATTGAACAGCGCATTCTATTTTCAATTGTTTATAAAGGATTATATTAATGCGTAATAAAAAAGTGTTAGCACTCATCACCACCGCACTTATGTCCGGCTCTGCATTTAACGCCTTCGCTGACGATAGCCAGGGTTCAGGTAAAATCACATTTACTGGCGAAGTTATTAGTGCGCCATGTTCAATTGCTCCGGATGACGTAGACCAGACTATTGAGTTAGGTGATGTTGCTGACAGCGTACTGAACAGCGGTAAAAACTCCCTTCCCGTTGATGTGAATATTCACTTGCAGGACTGCATCCTGACCACAACCAGTGGGCAAACAACCACAACGGTTGATAAAGTGAAAGTCACCTTTACCTCTTCTGCAACCGATACCACCGATACCAGCCTGCTGAAAAACACCCTTGATGGCAACATCGGCGGCGCTACCGGCGTAGGTGTCCGTTTGCTGGATAGCGGAAACAATAAAGTCACCTTAGGTACACCGAAAGAAGTCAGTTTCCCAACGACTAACGCCTATCAGGAGCTGAACTTCAAAGCACGTATGGAGCCCGTATCCGGAAGCACTGCTACCCCGGGTAATGTTCAGGCACAGGCAAACTATGTGCTGGATTACAAGTAATAGCTTCTAATCATTTTTTTATTCCTGCCGGTGGTCGTCCACCGGCATTACGAGAACGCTTTATCAAATGAATGGTTTTATGCGCAAACATTCCGGCTTTGGCCTCAATAAACTATCCCTTTTAATAAAACGCTCTCTGCATACAACACTCTGTACAGCAGTATTATCTTTTCCAGCTATCGCAGTGGAATTCAACACCGATATGATTGATGCAGAAGATCGTAATAATATTGATATCTCCCAGTTCGAAAAAAAAGGGCATATCACGCCAGGAAAGTATCTGGTCCGTATTCAGGTGAATAAAAACACCCTGCCGCAAGCCATGACAATGGAGTGGTTTGCAACAGAAAATGAAAGCGGCTCGCAATTGTGCTTAACACAGAGCCAGCTTGAAGAATTTGGGCTCAGTAGTGAATTCATTAATACCCTTCATAATCTGAATAATACCGGTTGTCTGGATCTCAGTAGCAATCCTGAACTCACTTACTCGCTGAATAAAGCGACCATGGTGTTGTCTATCGTCGTGCCTCAGGCCTGGATGAAATATCAGGCAGCCAACTGGACACCACCCGAATATTGGGATGAAGGTATCGGGGGCGCACTACTGGATTACAACATCTATGCCAGCCAGTACGATCCTGACGGCGGGGATTCCAGCCAAAATATCAGCTCTTATGGTACGGCAGGCTTTAACCTCGGCGCATGGCGTTTACGTTCGGATTACCAGTACAACCAAAACTTCATCAATGGCCACTCCGTTGGCACCGACAGCAGCCTGGCAAGGACCTATCTCTATCGCCCAATTCCGTCTCTGGCATCAAAGTTCACGGTTGGGCAATACGATCTGAGTTCTGACATTTTCGATACGTTCCATTTTACCGGCGCATCCATAGAAAGTGATGAAAGTATGCTACCACCCGATCTGCAAGGCTATGCCCCGCAAATCACGGGTATTGCCCAGACGAATGCTAAAGTGACCGTTTCACAGTCAGGACGTGTGCTCTATCAAACAACGGTGGCCCCGGGTCCTTTCACCATATCCGATCTTGGCGATACGTTTCAGGGACAGCTGGACGTAGTCGTTGAAGAAGAAGATGGACGCAAAAGTACCTTCCAGGTTGGAGCGGCATCTATTCCTTTCCTGACCCGAAAAGGTCAGGTGCGATACAAATCCTCCATTGGCAAACCGACCACAACGGGGAATAACAGCGTTAACAACCCGCTGTTCTGGACCGGTGAAGCATCCTGGGGATGGCTCAGCAGTGTTTCACTCTACGGTGGCACAATGCTCACAGCCGACGATTACCAGGCCCTCACAACAGGCGTGGGTTTTAACCTGAACAGTTTTGGCTCTCTGTCGTTCGACATCACGGGTGCGGAAGCAAATTTGCGCCAGAAGAAAGACGAAAAGCAGCGTGGTTTCAGCTACCGGGCAAACTATGCCAAACGATTCGAATCCACCGGCAGTCAGGTCACATTCGCAGGATACCGCTTCTCCGATGAAGATTATGTCTCCATGAGTGAATACCTCTCTTCAAGAGAAGGTGATGATTCGGTAAGTAATGAAAAAGAGAGTTATGTCATCTCATTCAACCAGTATATCGATGCACTGGAACTGAACACCTATCTCAACCTCACGCGCAACACATACTGGAACGACAGCAGCAGTACTAACTATTCACTCTCTGTGAGCCGAAATTTTGATATTGGCAACCTGCGCGGATTGTCCGCTTCTCTGGCGCTAAGCCGCGTTCACTGGGATGACAGTGACGAAAACCAGGTCTACTTTTCATTTACCCTGCCGCTGGAACAAAGCCGTAGCATTATGTACAGCTATCAGCGTTCGGGTGGCGATAACACTTCGCATATGGCCTCCTATTTCGACTCGTCCGACAGAAATAATACCTGGAATATTTCGGCATCTGCCACGGAAGACGATCTCAGCAATGGTGAGCCATCATTGCGCGGTGGTTATCAACACTACTCGCCTTATGGCCGCCTGAACCTCAGCGGCAGCGTACAACCCAACCATTACAACTCTGTCAGCGCAGGCTGGAATGGTTCATTCACCGCCACCCGCTATGGTATGGCGCTGCATGATTACAGCCCGGCAGATAACGCCCGCATGATGGTCGATGCCGAGGGTGTGGCAGGTATTGAAGTCAATGGCTCACGGACGCGAACAAATACATTCGGCATTGCCGTGGTTCCGTCACTGACAAACTACACCACTTCCACGCTTCGCGTTAACAGCAACAATTTGCCAGACGGGGTGGATATCGAAAACTCCGTCATTCGCACCACGCTAACGGAAGGCGCCATCGGATATAGCAAACTCAATGCCACCACCGGTTACCAAATCGTTGGCGTTATTCGCCAGGAAAACGGTCAGTTCCCCCCTCTGGGCATCAGCATCATCGATAAAGCCTCTGGCAAAGAAGTCGGGCTGGTTGCAGAAGAAGGGTTCGCTTATCTCAGCGGGATTCAGGAAAACAGTACGTTACGTCTGACCTGGTCTGGCAAAACGTGCGAAATTACGCCGCCGAACCAAAGCAATCTCAGCGGTGACGCTATATTTTTACCTTGTAAAACAGTGCATTAATTCAGGATGAATAAAATGAACATCTCCATTTTCTCAAAGGGACTTATCTGTTTCCTCGGCGTTTGTAATTTTGCACACGCCACCGTATCGCCCGACAGAACTCGCATCATTTTCAACGCCTCAGCAAAAAGCGTGTCGGTCAGGCTGACGAACCAGAGTAAAACCGACCCTTATCTGGCTCAGTCGTGGATAGAGGACAAAGAGGGTAAAAAAACACGCGAGTTTATCTCCCCTATTCCGCCATTGTTGCGTATCGAGCCTGACGAACAGGCGCAGGTACGCCTGATGGCACAGCAAAACCTCAGCCGGCTTCCAGCCGATCGGGAGTCGCTGTTTTATTACAACATGCGGGAGATACCACCAAAAGCAGAGCAGGAGAACGTGATGCAAATTGCTATGCAAAGCCGCCTTAAACTGTTCTGGCGGCCAAAAGCTATTGAGCTGAAAGAGGGACAATTTGTACCACTGGATAAAGTGGTCATATCCCGTTCTTCTGACGGCCTGCAACTCAAAAATTCCAGCCCCTATTATATCACCGTGGGATATATCGGACTGAATGGCAAAACGCTGCTACCAGGCGCAGAAAGCGTGATGGTTGAACCTTTCGGTCAGGCCTCTCAGACGCTACCAAATTTACCTGCAGAATTTCAGATTGGTTATGTCGGCGATTACGGCGGGCTGGAAATGTTTAAAGTGAGCTGCAATGCGGTGCAGACCAACTGCCAGAGCAAGCCGGTGAAAAAGGGATAATAATGAAAAAAGTCTACCTCGCTATGATCGTTATTTGCTGCATGTTTTCATCCTCCGCATGGGCATTAAACTGCTATAAAAATAGTTCTGGCGGCGCAAGCCTGGTCACGACAACACTTCCGGCTTTCACCGTACCGGCCAATGCGCCGTCAGGACAGAAAATCTGGGAAAGTGGCGATCTGCTGGTCACCGTTTACTGTGACGGCGCTACGCGAGATCATAAGAAATCCGTTGAAGACGATCCCTGGAGCGAGAATATATACGCGTACATTCTGGACAGTTTTCACAACACGGACAGTCTGGTAACGAATAATCCCTATCTGGCATTCGGCGTGACCTATAGCGGCGTTGACTACGATACCCCTGATATAAAAATCGACACAGGGGCATGTTTAGACAAAATGGATGACTATTCCCGTACGTATAAAGTTGCAGCCTGCAATGGAACAACGATTCAGAAAAATGTCTCCTTTACGGTACGATTTCGTCTCTACGTTAAGTTAAAAACAGTGCCTAAAGAGCAGTTTGATTACACGTTTCCTGCTGTCACGGTGCTGACTTTTGATGGTATCGGTGGAATCAACGTCATGCCTGGCGCAAAAAACCTCCACTACGATATTAATGGTCTGTCTAATATCCATTTTCTTGATTGCGGAGTGAATATAAGAATTTATCCTGATAATCAGATTGTGAGTTTTGGGCAATTCACTGAAAGCGCCATTAAGTCCAGGGCACACACTGCCCCCTTTAGCGTCTCGACAATTAAGGATGCCACTGCGGGTTGTACGGAACAGTTTGATATCACGACCAGTTTTTACACCACCGATACGCTCTATGATGATACGCACCTGGACATGGGAAATGGTTTACTCATGCGCCTCATTGATAAAACTAATGGCGACGTGACGTACAATCAGTATCTTCCTTTTGCAACCTATCACCCTGATGATACGGTGACGACACAAACGCACGATTATACGGCTGAGCTCACCCACAAACCGGGTGAAGCTATTACTCTCGGGCCATTCAGTAAAGACATTATTGTCAAAATTAACTACCAGTAACTAGCCGCACCTGCCAGAAACAAAAAAGCCGGGCAGCGCCCGGCATTTTCACATCAGCCATTTCAGCTGGCTTTGCGCTCGTGCGCCTGGCGGTACTCCACCAGATCTTCAATCGTTACAACCGGCATGTTGTGCAGACGCGCAAAGGTGATGCACTCTGGCGCACGCGCCATGGTGCCATCATCGTTGGTCAGCTCACACAAAACGCCTGCTGGTTTGAAGCCAGCCAGAGTCACCAGGTCGATAGTCGCTTCGGTGTGGCCGCCGCGTGTCAGTACGCCGCCCGCCTGCGCGCGCAGTGGGAAGACGTGGCCCGGACGATGCAGATCAGAAGGTTTCGCATCATCGGCAATCGCGGCACGGACGGTGGTCAGACGGTCAGCCGCAGACACACCGGTGGTCACGCCGTGCGCCGCTTCGATGGTCACGGTAAACCCGGTACCAAACGCGCTGGTGTTGTTTTCGACCATCATCGGCAGCTCAAGCTGCTTACGACGATCTTCGGTAATACACAGGCATACGATGCCGCTGCCGTGACGGATGGTCAGCGCCATCTGTTCAACGGACATGTTTTCGGCGGCGAAAATCATGTCGCCTTCGTTTTCACGGTTTTCATCGTCAAGCACCATCACACCGCGGCCTTCGCGCAGTGCATCCAGTGCATGTTCAACACGCTGAGTTGAAGTGCCAAAAGAGGAAAGTAGCGTCTGATTCATGGTAAAAAAACCTCATTAAAATTATGGTTACCAGAATCAGGGCAGTCTTAGGAGCGCCACATAAGCGGCAAAAAAATAACGTGAGCGGGCCCATGCCCGACTTGATCGTTACTCTCTCCCATCCGGACTCTAACCGTCGGCCCCGGAATTACACCGGATCTGCTGACCTTTGAGTTTTCACCCAAAGCGCTCGCGGGCTTTCAGCGTCACGCTGATTTACCGCCGGTGGGGAATTTCGCCCCGCCCTGAGAATAAGCGAAGTAACTATAACGCTATTGATTAACCTGGGCAATGCATAAGCTTCAAACAATATTGGTTTATCCTGGGGCATGACGCGCTACAATGGTCATTAACACCGTTTCATCAAGGGAAGCCACAATGATTGACCCGAAAAAAATTGAGCAAATTGCGCGCCAGGTCCATGAGTCCATGCCAAAAGGTATTCGTGAATTTGGTGATGACGTTGAGAAGAAAATCCGCCAGACGTTGCAGGCGCAGCTGGTTCGCCTTGATTTGGTCAGCCGTGAAGAGTTTGACGTGCAGACACAGGTACTGTTGCGCACCCGCGAAAAACTGGCGTTGCTGGAACAGCGTTTAACCGAGCTGGAAAACCGTAATGCGCCGGAAGAAGTGAAACCGGCACCGGCCATTCCACCAGTGGGCGACCAGGAGTAAGTGCGGCCTGTATCGCCCGGTGGCGCTTCGCTTACCGGGCCTACATGAGCGTGTCGGTCGGGTTATCCGACATGAAAAAAAACGGGCCGAATGGCCCGTTTTTTTACTGACTGTCTTTCTGGATCTTCTTAATGATGTTGGTGGTAGAACACCCGTCCTCAAAGTTGAGCACCATCACTTCACCGCCGTTGGCCCAGACCTCTTCGCTACCGGCGATTTGCTCTGGCTTGTAATCACCGCCTTTTACCAGCAGATCCGGCAAAATACCGGCGATCAGGCGCTGCGGAGTATCTTCTTCAAACGAGACAACCCAGTCCACCGCTTCCAGCGCGCCAAGCACGATCATACGCTGTTCCAGTGGGTTCACCGGACGCGTTTCGCCCTTCAGGCGTTTTGTTGACGCATCGCTGTTCACCGCCACAATCAGGCGATCGCCCAGCTTACGCGCATTCGCCAGATACGAGACATGCCCGGCGTGCAGAATATCGAACACGCCGTTGGTCATCACCACTTTCTCGCCGCGTTTACGCGCGGCGGCAACAGCGGCTTTCAGCTCGTCTTCGCTCATCACACCGAAACCGGTATCTGAGCGGCCACGCACGGCGTTTTCCAGCTCGATAGGGGAAACAGTTGATGTCCCCAGCTTGCCGACCACCACGCCCGCCGCAGCGTTAGCAAAGTAGCAGGCTTCTTCCAGCGAGTTACCCGCGGCAAGCGTTGCCGCCAGCACGCCAATCACCGTATCGCCAGCACCGGTCACGTCATACACTTCCTGCGCCTGAGTCGGCATATGCAGTGGCGCTTTACCCGGCTGAATCAGGGTCATGCCCTGCTCTGAGCGGGTCACCAGCAGTGCAGACAGCTCGAAATCAGCAATGATCTTCATGCCGCGTTCAACAATTTCAGCTTCCGTTTTGCACTTGCCCGCCACCGCTTCAAACTCAGAAAGGTTTGGCGTCAGCAGCGTTGCACCACGGTAGCGTTCAAAATCCGTCCCTTTCGGGTCGATCAGCACAGGGACATTGGCTTTACGCGCCAGCTGGATCATCTTCTGGACGCTTGCCAGCGCACCTTTGGCGTAGTCGGAAAGCACCAGCGCGCCAATATTCCCCAGCGCCTGGTTGATGCGCTCGTGCAGCGGCTCAGGATCAACACCTTCAAACCCTTCTTCAAAGTCGAGGCGGATCAGCTGCTGGTTACGGGAAAGTACACGCAGTTTGGTGATCGTCGGGTGTGTCGGCACCGAAACGAAGTCGCACTTCACGTTCACGTCCGCCAGCGACTTGCTCAGCGCACGCGCCGCATCGTCGATACCGGTCAGCCCAACCAGACGCGAATGCGCCCCCAGAGAAGCAATGTTCATCGCCACGTTTGCCGCGCCGCCAGGACGCTCTTCAATGGTGTCGACCTTGACCACCGGAACAGGTGCTTCCGGGGAGATGCGGCTGGTTGGCCCATACCAGTAGCGATCCAGCATCACATCACCGACAACCATAACCCCAGCACGTTCAAACTCTGGCAGTGTTACTTTCATTCCTGACTCCAGAAAGATTCACAATTTGCGCGCGATAATATCACACTTGTTTTGTTACGCACGGTTCCACCAGCCACTTCTGCCAGCTGGCGGTAACCTGCGCGCGTTCCTGCGTAAAACAGTCCAGCGCCACATTGCCGGGCTGTTCCTGTAATGCCAGATGATGCAGCTCATCGCGAAGCGTAGTGTAGGCGCGCGTTAACGCCTGCGCTTCCTGCTCATCCATAATGTCGTTTTGCGCCAGCAGTTCCAGAATGCGCACATTGTCCGACCAGCGGATAAGCTTCGGCTTCTGGTTAGCATGACGCAGCACCAGATACTGTGTAATAAACTCGATATCCGTAATACCGCCTTCATCGGCTTTAATATCAAAGCGATCGCGATGTTTATTGCCTAAGTGGGCGCGCATTTTTTCACGCATTTCACGCACTTCGGTTTGCAGCGTGCTGCCGTCACGCGTTTTGGTCATCACGTCACGGCGGATAGAATCAAACTGGGTTTTAAGCTGCGGATCGCCATAGACGACGCGCGCGCGCACCAGCGCCTGATGCTCCCACGTCCAGGCTTCGTTTTGCTGATAATCGGCAAACGACTCGGTGGACGTCACCAGCATCCCTGCGGCACCCGACGGGCGCAGACGCGCGTCCACTTCATACAAAATGCCTGACGAGGTGCGGGTACTGAACAGGTGCATAATGCGCTGCGCCAGACGCAGATAGAACTGACGCCCGTCGATCTCACGTTCGCCGTCGGTCATCACATCCACCGGGCAGTCATGCAGGAAGATCAAATCAAGGTCGGAGCTATAGCCCAACTCCCAGCCGCCAAGCTTCCCGTAACCCACCACGGCAAAACCGCGGCCTTCACGGTCGGCCAGATGTTTCGGTTGCCCGTAGCGCGCCACCATTTGCATCCACGCCTGTTGTACCACCGCATCGATGATGGCTTCGGCAAGCCAGGTTAAGTGATCGCTCACTTTCATTACCGGCAGTGTACCGGCGATATCTGCCGCGGCCACACGCAGCATCTGTGCCTGCTTAAACTGACGCAGCGCCTCCAGCTGTTGCTCTTCATCCTCTTCCGGCACGCGCAGCAAGTACTGACGCAGTTCATCCCGGTAGGCATCGGTCGCCGTCGGCTGATAAAGCGTATTCGGATCGAGCAGTTCGTCCAGCAGCAGCGGGTAGCGGGCAAGCTTATTGGCCACCATCGGTGATGCGGCGCACAGCGTGATCAGGTGTTTCAGCGCGCCGGGGAATTCGCTCAGCAGTTCAAGGTAGGTTGTCCGCGTGATGATGCCGCTCAGCAGTGGCATCATGCGCGACAATGGCACAGGCGCATCCGCACGGGAGCAGACATCGCTCAGAAGATGTGGCATCAGATGATCAAGCACCTGGCGGCCACGCGGGCCGATCGCACGCTTGTTCAGCTCGCCACGGAAATCGGCAATCAGTACCACCACGCGGTGACGGTCGTCGTCACTTAAGTGCGCCAGTACCGGCGTAGTGTCGTCTTCCTGCAACGCATCCTGCCACAGCTCGCGCCAGTGTTCAGAGAGCGTATCGTCCTGAGATTCACTTTCATCGTCGCCGATAAGGTCGTTAAAGATCCGGCGTACGCCCGCCATGTGGGCTTCCAGATTTTCGGTCAGCGCCGTCCAGTCGTCCACCCGCATTCCCCAGGCCAGACGCGCACGATTAAGGTCATCTCCCGGCAGGGTCTGCGTTTGCTCATCGTTAATGCTTTGCAGCAGGTTTTCCAGCCGACGCAGGAACAAATAAGCGTCGTGAAGCGTGCTGGCATCCCCTTCCGGCAGAAGATGAAGCTGCTCAATGGCGGTCAGGGTCGGCAGCAGCGAACGGGATTGCAGTGAAGGCTCACGCCCGCCGCGAATAAGCTGGAACACCTGAACGATAAACTCGATTTCACGAATACCGCCGGCGCCGAGTTTAATGTTGTCTTTCAGGCCACGGCGGCGCACCTCGCGGGCAATCATCCCTTTCATGTTACGCAGTGACTGGATCACGCTGAAATCGATATAGCGGCGGAACACAAACGGGCGCAGCATAGCGCGCAGCTCGTTGGCGTAGACATCGCCGTTATCACCCATGATCCGCGCTTTGACCATCGCATAACGTTCCCAGTCGCGCCCCTGCTCCTGGTAATAATCTTCCAGCGCCGCAAAGCTCAGCACCAGCGGGCCGCTGTCGCCAAACGGACGCAAACGCATATCCACGCGATAGACGAAGCCATCCTGAGTGGGTTGATCCAGCGCTTTAATCAGGCGCTGCCCCAGGCGGGTAAAGAATTGCGCGTTGTCCAGCTCACGCCGACCGCCGCGCGTTGTTCCTTTCTCCGGCCAGGCAAAGATCAGGTCGATATCAGAAGAGAAATTCAGCTCTCCACCGCCGAGCTTGCCCATCCCCAGGATCAGCAACGGCTGAGGAACCCCCTCTTCGCTGCACGGCGTGCCCCACTCTTTGCAGCAGGCGTCGTACAGCCAGTCTCGTGCCGCGACAATCAGCGTCTGCGCCAGTTCGCTCAGCTGTTGCAACGTGCTCTCTTCGCTAACCAGCGCCAGCGCCTGCGCCCAGGCAATACGCACCATCACCCGACGGCGGAACAGACGCAGCTCGCGCATCAGCGTTGCTTCGTCTGTCACGCCACTGAGCGCGGTTTGTAGCCAGCCGGCATAATGCTGCCACTCGTCAGCCTGCGGCGGCGAGCTCTCAAGCTCCGCCAGCCAGTCAGGGTTAGCAGTTACGCTTTCCTGCACAAAATCACTGAACGTGAGCACGCTTTTAGCCTGCTCGCTTAATGATGACGCTGGTAATGACTCAGGCAGACGTTCGCAAACGGTCTGCCACTGCTGCTGTAACTGCGAAGAGAGCGGCATTATTGGGGTTCCTTGCCAGAGTTAACGTTTTCCGCTGTGCAGCCAGAACGGATCCTGAGAAATGGCCTCGTTGCGGAAATGCTCTATTTCTATGTGTTGCCGGGTTTCGATAGCGTGCTTCAGCCCCTGCCAGTTATCCAGCCAGGCCTGCGCTTTGGCGTCATCGTATGCACCCGCCAGCAGCAAAATGCTGTCGATATTGCGCGCCAGACGAGGAAGCTGATCGCCATACTGATCGCCCAGCGGGTACGCGAAGGTGGTTTTCAGTTCAGCGGCATGGCGAGAAAGATGGGTATCGGAAAAACGTTTGAACGAATCGGCGATTTTAGCCTGCGCTTTCGCGTCCAGGAATGTACGCCAGCCGCGCGACACCAGGAACTCTGTCAGCGCCAGTTTTGCCGTTGCGGTTTGCGGGCTGTAGATGGCTGTTTGCGCCGACACATCCGAAAGCATCACCGCTTCGGTTTGCGTCAGTAAATCACGTAAGTGAGCGCTCGCTTTACGAGGAACAATACCGCCAAACAGCGCCAGGGTATGGCGCACCAGGCCAATCGCCGCCAGCACATGGGCTTTCGCCCCTTTCACGCCGCGTGACCACAGCTCTTCATGATATTGCCATTGCGAAAGCGCCAGCTCCAGAGAGGCTTCCAGCCCTTGCTCTACAGAGGCTTTCGGTGCGACGCGCAAAATAGTGGTCGGCTTCAGCACGCGTGGCGCATTCCCGGCCGCCAGATGGTATCCGCGCGCGGCTTTGCTCAGGCTCCCCTGGCGTAAACCGGACTGATTCACCAGCTTGCGTGCCAGCTTCAGCACGTCGTCGGCATCGCCTTCGAGCAACTCAAGCTCTAGTTCGCAGATTGGCTCCTGGAATTCACCCGCTTTTACCTCACCCAAATCGAGGGCGATTTCAATGCGGCTTTTACCTTCGTTCACCAGCCATTTTTCGCGCCAGAAATCGGTGCTGAACAACGGTTGCACCTGCTCCGCGAGCGTTGCTGGCAACTCGCCTTCAGGCCAGACTTCGGCCGGGAAACGATCCAGTTCAAGTTCGGGCTTGCTGATGTCGATATTATATTCAGGACGCTGATGTAAACCGCCTACCACACGGCCGGCGATTTTCATCGTCATTTCGTAGCACCCGCTGGCACCACGAATGCGCAGCCCCATGTCATGACGGCGCAGCCAGTTGTCCGGCGTTTCGTAATAGATGTTGAGCAGTTGAACCGGTTCATGATGTTCGCCGGTCAGCTGATGCAAGTGTTGACGGAGTGCGTCAACGCTCTCTTTTTCTACTATAAATTTTAATTCGATCTCTTGAGCCATAGTCTTGTACTTACGGTTGCGTCACAGCTGAATCAATTAAGGCGAACTTACTCGCCAGTTTCTTGTCAGTACATAGTATTTTGCGCCAAATTGCCACGCAATGAGCAATTTGACGGGCGTAAAAGTTTGAAGCAGTGGTTAACAGGACACAGAAGATTCTGATTGATGATGAATACTTTGCGTAGAGACACTGTTACCACTACTATCGTTCCACTTTTTATGAAAATAACGACTGATATGCTTAAATTACGCCTGATTGGACTCACTTTACTTGCTTTTAGCGCCGCGACGGCGGTCCACGCTGAAGAGAAACGTTACGTTTCTGACGAACTGAACACCTGGGTACGCAGCGGCCCTGGGGATAATTATCGCCTCGTGGGCACGGTTAATGCCGGCGAGGAAGTGTCGCTTTTACAGACCAACACTGACACCAACTATGGTCAGGTTCGTGATAGCACCGGTCGTACTTCCTGGATCCCACTGAAAGAGCTGAGCAATGTGCCAAGCCTGCGCACCCGCGTACCGGATCTGGAAAATCAGGTAAAAACCCTGACCGACAAGCTGAACAATATTGACGGCACCTGGAACCAGCGCACCGCAGAAATGCAGCAGAAAGTGGCGCAGAGCGACAGCGTGATTAGCGGCCTGAAGGACGAAAACCAGAAGCTGAAAAACGAGCTGATTGTCGCACAGAAGAAAGTGAATGCCGCCAATCTCCAGCTCGATGACAAACAACGCACCATCATCATGCAGTGGTTCATGTATGGCGGCGGCGTGCTGGGCGTCGGTCTGGTGCTGGGTCTGGTTCTGCCACTCCTTATCCCTAGCCGTAAGCGTAAAGACCGCTGGATGAATTAATTCGTCTTCGATGCCAGACTTACGTACTATCTTGCGAAAAGAGAAAACGGGAGTGTTGGGCGTGAAGAGTTATCTGGTCGGTGGTGCGGTTCGTGATGCGTTGTTAGGTCTGCCGGTCAAAGATAAAGACTGGGTGGTGGTCGGCGCCACGCCAGAAGAGATGCTTAACGCGGGCTACCAGCAGGTAGGCCGCGATTTTCCTGTTTTTCTGCATCCCAAAAGCCGCGAAGAGTACGCCCTGGCGCGCACGGAACGAAAATCCGGCTCCGGTTATACCGGTTTTACCTGCTATGCCGCGCCGGACGTAACCCTGGAGCAAGATTTACTGCGCCGCGATCTCACGATTAACGCCCTGGCGCAGGACGACCAGGGCAACATCATTGACGCATACGGCGGCCAGGACGATCTGCGCAACCGCATTCTGCGTCATGTCTCCCCTGCCTTTTCCGAAGACCCGCTGCGCGTGCTGCGCGTGGCGCGCTTTGCTGCCCGTTACGCCCATCTGAGCTTCCGAATCGCCGATGAGACAATGGCGCTGATGACGGCCATGACGGATGCGGGCGAACTGGAGCACCTCACACCAGAACGCGTCTGGAAAGAGACGGAAAACGCCCTGACGACCCGCAACCCGCAGGTTTTTTTCCAGGTGCTGCGCGATTGCGGCGCGCTGAAAGTGCTCTTCCCGGAAGTGGATAATCTGTTTGGCGTCCCGGCTCCGGCAAAATGGCACCCGGAAATTGACACCGGCGTTCACACGCTGATGACCCTGAGTATGGCTGCCATGCTAAGCCCGGAAGTGGACGTGCGTTTTTCCACGCTGTGCCACGATCTTGGTAAGGGGTTAACGCCAAAAGAGTTCTGGCCGCGCCACCACGGACACGGTCCGGCGGGCGTGAAGCTGGTTGAAGGGCTCTGCCAGCGCCTGCGCGTGCCTAACGACATCCGTGACCTGGCGAAACTGGTGGCAGAATTCCATGACCTGATCCACACCTTCCCGATCCTGAAACCGGCTACCATCGTGAAGCTGTTCGATAACATCGACGCCTGGCGCAAGCCGCAGCGCGTGGAGCAAATCGCCTTAACCAGCGAAGCCGACGTGCGTGGGCGCACCGGATTTGAAGCCTGTGATTACCCGCAAGGGCGTTTGCTGCGTGAAGCCTGGGATGTTGCCCGAGCCGTGCCGACAAAAGATGTTGTCGACGCCGGATTCAAAGGCCCGGAAATTCGTGAAGAGATGACAAAGCGCCGGATTGACGCGGTAACCGCGTGGAAGGAACAGCGTTGCCCTCAGCCCAAAAACTGAGGGCAACAGGTCAGAAGAAGACCACGTAGACGGCAGCCGCCACGATGAAGCGATAGATAGCGAACGGAATAAACGAAATACGCTTAATCAGTTGCAGGAAGGTTTTGATCGCAATCAGCGCCACGATAAAGGCGGTGATAAAGCCCACTGCGAACATCGGAATGTCGCCTGCGGTCAGGAAGTGGTAGCTCTTATAGACATCGAGCACGGTCGCGCCCATCATCATCGGCACCGCCAGCAGGAACGAAAACTCCGACGCCGCATAGCGACTGACGCCCATCAGCATCCCACCGGAAATAGTCGCCCCTGAACGAGAGAAGCCCGGCCACAGCGCCAGACACTGGAAGCAACCGATCATAAACGCCTGGCGATAGGTCATATCATCCAGACCTTCTGCACGTGGCGTTTTCGGTTTCAGCACTTCTGCTGCAATCAGCAGGAAGCCACCCACCACCAGTGCGTACATTACGTTAATAGGGTTGAAGAGCGATTTGATCGTGTCGTGAAATACCAGCCCCAAAACGACTGCCGGGACCATCCCCAACAGGATATGGATAAGCGTCAGGCGGCCCGTGCCTTCCCCCTCACGCTGCGGCAAACGGCCAAAGTGAATGCCAATCAAACCAAACAGACGACGCCAGAACATCACAACCACGGCCAGAATGGAGCCGAGCTGAATAACCACTTCGAATGTCTTTGCGGTATCGCCTTCAAAGCCCAGCAGATGACCAACGATAATCATGTGACCGGTACTGGAAACCGGCAAAAACTCCGTCAATCCTTCGACCACACCCAGTATTGCCGCCACCAGCAGCGAGTGTATATCGCTCATCTATAAACCCCTAACAAGATATAAAAAAACGGTTCACCCATCGGGCAACCGTGAAAGTTACAGCGTTAAGACCGATATAACAGAAAAAGGTTTAGCAATTATGACGTTAATTGCTCCCTTTCAGATTATGGCCACGCTCAATAATAACGCCAACATTTGCTGCGCGAGCGACCGCACCCGGTTTGCTCAGTTTGATGCGCACCCAGGGTGAGTTGAATTTGTTCAGCAGCAGTTCCGCCACCTCTTCCGCCACGCGTTCCACCAGCGCAAAACGTTGCCCTTCAACGTGGCCAATGACCGTTTCACTGATATCGGCATAGCTGAGGCAGTCATTGACGTCATCACTTTTTGCCGACTTGCGGTTATCCCAGCCCATTTCGATATCGAACACCAGCTTCTGTTCAATGGTCTGTTCCCAGTCGTAAACACCAATAGTGGTGATTACCGAAAGTTGCTCTATAAATACAATATCCATCACGACCTGCCTGCTTTTTGGCTAAACCGGATACCACTTCCGGCGAATTATGCGTATTATCCACAGATGTTGAGAATACAGATACATTTTCAAAACGGAACAGCGTTATGAGTGCAATCGCGCCTGGAATGATCCTCCTCGCCTACCTTTGCGGCTCAATCTCCAGCGCCATTCTGGTCTGCCGAATCGCCGGGTTACCTGACCCTCGCGTAAGTGGTTCCGGGAACCCCGGGGCGACCAATGTACTACGAATTGGCGGCAAGGGAGCAGCCGTAGCGGTTTTGGTTTTTGATGTACTGAAAGGAATGCTACCCGTCTGGGGCGCGTATGCTCTGGGCATTACCCCGTTTTGGCTTGGCCTCATCGCCATCGCCGCCTGCGTCGGCCATATCTGGCCCGTTTTCTTTGGTTTTAAAGGCGGCAAAGGCGTTGCCACCGCATTTGGCGCGATTGCGCCTATCGGCTGGGATCTCACCGGCGTGATGGCAGGGACCTGGCTGCTGACCATTTTACTGAGCGGTTATTCGTCTCTGGGGGCGATTGTCAGTGCGCTGATCGCGCCGTTCTATGTCTGGTGGTTCAAACCGCAATTTACCTTCCCGGTATCGATGCTCTCATGTCTGATCCTGCTGCGTCACCACGATAATATTCAGCGTTTGTGGCGCCGTCAGGAAACGAAGATCTGGACAAAGCTGAAGCGGAAAAAGAAAGAATCTGAGTAATCGACATGCCCGGCGGCGCTTTGCTTGCACGGGCCTACAGCAGCAATCTCCCCTTCAGGTTATGTCTTATAACCAAATGTGATTTTGGTCACCTTCTGCCTGTGGTAACTGTTAGGTACACAACACAACCACACAAAAAGAAAAATGGCAGAAATCACAGAAACAACTCCCCTTTCCACGGCAGGAAACACCCCGGATGGCGACATTAAATGGGTGCGTAACGCATCAGACGTTTCACGCCTGGTCAACGACGGCTCTCAGGGCCGTGCCAACGCCCGTATCGTGGTCGGTATCGCGCTGGGCGGGATTTTCCTCGATGCCTACGATCTTGGCGCACTGGCGTTCGGTATCAAAGACATTACCCGCGAATTCAGTCTCACCCCTGCGGGCACCGGGATGGTGGCTTCGGCAATTACCTTCGGCGCCATTGTCGGGGCGCTGCTCGGCGGTTATCTCACGGATAAAATCGGGCGCTACCGCGTCTTTATGGCCGACATGGTGTTCTTTGTGGTCGCGGCCATCGCCTGTGCGCTGGCGCCAAACGAGTATGTACTGGCAGGCGCACGCTTTGTGATGGGTCTTGGCGTGGGGATTGACCTTCCGGTGGCGATGGCGTTTCTGAGCGAATTTGCCAAACTCAAGGGTCCGGGGAATAAGGCCTCCAGCGTCGCCATGTGGTGCCCGACCTGGTATGCCGCCATCAGTATCTCTTACCTGCTGGTGCTCTTTTTCTACGCCGTGCTGCCAGAAAGCCACAGCGACTGGCTGTGGCGTTTGATCCTCGGCTTTGGCGCGGTGCCTGCGCTGGTGATTATTGCGATCCGTAGCCGCTATATGAGCGAGTCTCCGGTCTGGGCGGCGAACCAGGGGAACCTGAAAGAGGCGGCGTCTATTTTACGCCAGTCGTATAACATTAATGCCCACGTGCCGCAGGACGCACTCGACCAGCCCGCACCGGTGGTCAACAAGGCGAAATGGTCAAACTATCTGAACCTGTTCCGCGGTATCTATTTACGACGCACCACGCTCGCCACACTGCTGTCGGTGGTTTCCTCGTTCGCCTATAACGCCGTCGCCTTTGGTCTGCCGGTGATTATCTCCAGCTTCTTTGTGCAGTCGATGCTGACCACCATTCTGATTTCGCTGGTGCTTAACCTGCTGTTTGCCTTTGTCGGCGGGCTGCTGGCGGTGCGCTACGTCCCGCGCTTCGGCGCGTGGCGGATGTCGCTTGCGGGCTACGCCTGCCAGCTTGTGGCGCTGCTGGGGCTGGCGTTAATTGGCCGTCCTGACGGGGCAACGGAAGGCGTGGTTGCCGTCGCAATGCTGGCCCTGTTCCTGTTTGGTCAGGGTTTTGGTCCGGGCGCGCACACCATGACGTTTGCTTCCCTGAGCTACCCGACCTCGCTGCGTGGCGTGGGCGTTGGCCTTAACCAGACGCTGATGCGCAGCAGTTCAACGCTATCGCTGTTCCTCTTCCCACTGCTGGTCGCCTCTCTGGATACTGCGGTGTTCTGGGTGATCGCCCTGGCACCATTTATCGGCCTGGCCTCACTGCTGGCGATCCGCTGGGAACCGTCCGGGTATGATGTGGATGCGGAGGATTATCGGTAGTCTCGCAGACCCCGTTATTAATAATATCATCGCCTTTCCTGCCGGGTGGCGCTGCGCTTACCCGGCCTACATTACTGAAACCGGCTCACCTGAGCCGGTTTTTTTATCCATAAGCGACTCATATGACAGCCTTCATTTCCGCCAGGGCATACTGAAACGTAACCCGATGGTGAGCAGATGGATGCAGCATGTTAGCAACTCAGGTCACTGATAACTCTTACAAAGGCTGGCAGGCAACACTTGCTCTGCAATTTTGTCACACCCCTGAGAAAACCCTCCTGCATTCCGCTCACCACATCGGGCCGCTTACCGTTCAGCGGCCGTTTTACCCTGAAGGTGAAACCTGCCACCTCTATCTCCTGCACCCACCAGGTGGCGTTGTCGGCGGCGATACGCTGGATATTTCTGTCCGGCTCGACGCCAACAGCCACGCGCTGATCACCATGCCGGGTGCCAGTAAGTTCTATCGCAGCAGCGGCCCGCAGTCCTGCCTGAACCAGCACTTTTATCTTGATGATAACGCAACGCTGGAATGGCTACCGCAGGACACCATTATCTTCCCCGGCGCGAATGCCGCATTGCGTTCCGTCTTTCACCTGCGGGCATCCAGCACCCTGCTGGCCTGGGAGCTGTACTGTCTTGGCCGCCCGGTCATTAATGAAACCTTCAGCCACGGCACGCTGGAGAGCCGCCTTGAGGTCTGGGTCGACGACGCGCCGCGCCTGATTGAGCGCCAGCATCTCAGCAACGGCGATCTCACGCCCGTGGCCGGGCATCCGTGGCTCGGCACGTTACTGTTTTATCCCGCCAGCGAAAATCACCTTGAAACAGTACGTGAACGGCTCGGCCCGCTGGACAATTTTGCCGGCGCCACCCTCACCGACGACTTGCTGTCGGTGCGTTTTCTGTCGCATGACAACCTGATTTGCCAGCGGGTAATGCGCGAGATCTGGCAGTCGCTTCGCCCGCTTTTAACCCCCAAAACCGCCTGTTCGCCGCGTATCTGGCAGACATAAGAGAAACGTTATGGAACTGACCCCCAGAGAAAAAGACAAGCTGTTGTTGTTCACCGCCGCGCTGGTTGCCGAACGCCGCCTTGCACGCGGGGTGAAGCTCAATTACCCGGAATCGGTTGCGCTGATCAGCGCCTTTATTATGGAAGGCGCCCGCGATGGTGAAACCGTGGCCTCACTGATGGAATCAGGCCGCCATGTCCTGACGCGCGCACAGGTGATGGAAGGTGTACCGGAGATGATCCCCGATATCCAGGTGGAAGCAACCTTCCCGGACGGATCCAAGCTCGTCACCGTTCACAACCCGATCGTGTAAGGAGCCACTGATGATTCCAGGTGAATATCAGGTTAAACCCGGCAACATCGCCCTTAACGTCGGGCGTAAAACAGTGAGTGTGATCGTTGAGAACCACGGCGACAGGCCGATCCAGGTGGGATCGCATTACCATTTTTATGAGGTAAACCCGGCGCTGAAATTCGATCGTGAAACCGCGAAAGGCTATCGGCTCAATATCCCGGCAGGCACTGCGGTGCGCTTTGAGCCCGGCCAGAAGCGCGAGGTCACACTGGTTCTGGTGACGGGCGCACAGCGCATTTTCGGTTTTCGCGGCGACGTGATGGGAGAGGTGAAAAATGGCTGAAATTTCACGCCAGGCTTACGCCGACATGTTCGGCCCGACCACCGGAGATAAAGTACGTCTGGCCGATACCGAACTGTGGATTGAAGTCGAAAAGGATCTGACGGTGTACGGCGAAGAGGTTAAATTCGGCGGCGGGAAAGTGATCCGCGATGGCATGGGTCAGGGGCAAATGACCTCGCAGGATTGCGTGGATCTGGTGCTGACCAATGCGCTGATTGTCGATCACTGGGGGATCGTGAAAGCTGACATCGGCGTCAAAAACGGCCGGATCTTTGCCGTGGGGAAAGCCGGAAACCCGGATATCCAGCCCGGTGTGACGATCCCGATTGGCGCCGCAACGGAAGTGATCGCCGCCGAAGGGAAGATCGTCACCGCCGGTGGGATCGACACCCATATTCACTGGATCTGCCCGCAGCAGGCCGAAGAGGCGCTGGTCTCCGGCGTGACCACCATGATCGGTGGCGGAACGGGACCCGCGGCAGGCACCAACGCCACCACCTGTACGCCAGGACCGTGGTATATCGCCCGCATGTTGCAGGCCGCCGATACGCTTCCCGTCAATATCGGTTTTCTGGGTAAGGGAAATGGCTCGAACCCGGACGCCCTGCGCGAGCAAATCGCCGCAGGAGCCATCGGCCTGAAAATTCATGAAGACTGGGGCGCAACCCCTGCAGCCATTAACTGTTCGCTGACAGTGGCCGATGAGATGGATATTCAGGTGGCGCTGCACAGCGATACGCTGAACGAATCCGGGTTTGTTGAAGACACGCTTGCGGCAATTGGCGGGCGCACCATCCACACCTTCCACACCGAAGGGGCGGGCGGTGGACACGCACCGGACATCATTACCGCCTGCGCGCATCCGAATATTTTGCCCTCTTCCACCAACCCGACGCTGCCCTACACGGTCAATACCATCGACGAGCATCTCGACATGTTGATGGTCTGCCACCATCTCGACCCCGATATCGCCGAGGACGTGGCGTTTGCCGAATCCCGCATTCGCCGGGAAACCATTGCCGCCGAAGATGTACTGCACGATATCGGCGCCTTCTCGCTGACCTCGTCCGATTCTCAGGCCATGGGCCGCGTGGGTGAAGTGATTGTCCGTACCTGGCAGGTGGCGCACCGCATGAAGGTGCAACGCGGCGCGCTGTCGGAAGAGAGCGGCGATAACGATAACTTTCGCGTCAAACGCTATATCGCCAAATACACCATTAACCCGGCGCTGACTCACGGTATTGCGCATGAAGTGGGCTCAATCGAGGCAGGAAAACTGGCTGACCTGGTGGTCTGGTCGCCGGCCTTCTTTGGCGTGAAACCGGCCACCATCGTCAAAGGCGGGATGATTGCCTGCGCGCCGATGGGCGACATCAACGCCTCGATCCCCACGCCACAGCCTGTGCACTATCGCCCGATGTTTGGCTCTCTGGGTGCCGCAAGACATGCAACCCGGCTGACGTTTATCTCCCAGGCCGCCGCATCTGCCAACCTTGCCGGCCAGCTCAACCTGCAAAGCGCCACCGCCGTGGTGAAAGGCTGCCGTAGCGTGAAAAAGGCCGACATGATCCACAACGGCCTGCAACCGAATATCACCGTTGATGCACAGACGTATGAAGTGCGTGTTGACGGGGAACTGATTACCAGCGAACCGGCTGACGTTTTGCCGATGGCACAACGCTATTTCCTGTTTTGAGGAGCGACAATGATCTACTTGACCCAACGCCTTGACCACGCGCACCGCGTCACCGCCAGCGTTACGCTGCCCATTGATGTGCGGGTGAAAAGCCGCGCCCGTGTTGCACTGAACGACGGTCGTGAAGCCGGGCTGATGCTGCCCCGCGGCTTACTGCTGCGCGATGGCGATCTGCTGGCCAGTGAAGACGGTAGCGAAGTGATTGAAGTGATTGCCGCACCGGAATCCGTATCGGTCGTGCGCTGCGCCGATCCGTTCCTGCTGGCCCGCGCCTGTTATCACCTGGGCAACCGCCATGTTCCGCTGCAAATCATGCCAGGCGAACTGCGCTATCACCACGATCACGTCCTCGACGATATGTTGCGCCAGTTCGGGCTGGAAGTGACCTTTGCCAGCCTCCCCTTTGAACCGGAAGCAGGCGCTTATACCAGCGATGCCCACAGCCATAGCCATTCGCACGCTCATTCACATTAAGGACTCATCATGCGTAAGTATTTACCTCTGTTACTGCTGGCGTTCTCCCTTCCGGCGCTGGCGCATCCGGGCCACGGTGCCGACAGTTTTCAGGCGGGTTTTTTCCATCCGCTGACTGGGCTTGATCATCTACTGATGCTGTCAGGTGCGGGCGTGCTCTCCGCGCTGAGCGGTCGCAAGCTGCTGCTGCCTTTTGCCACCCTCGGGATGATGCTGACCGGCGCAATTGCAGGCAGCCTGCTCGGCGGCTTTAGCGGGATGGAGATGCTGATTATCGCTTCGCTGGCGGTTTGTGGCGTGATGATGTTTAAAACTGAAAATCGCCTGCTGCTGGCAGTACCTGCCCTGGCGATGTTCCACGGCTGGGCGCACGGTGTGGAGATGGCTGGCCATAACTTCTGGCTCTTCACCAGCGGATTTATGTTCGCCAGCGCCACGGTGCTGTGCGCCAGTTTTGCGGCGGGATTACTGCTGCGCCGCCACGACGGTCTGCGTAAAACCTTCGGCGGCGGGCTGATTGTCTCTGCCCTGCTGGCGCTGATGAGCTAATGGAGCACTCCCGCCAGTGGCTGCGTCTGATGCAGCTTTCCAGCAGCAGCCTGCCGGTCGGGTCATTTACCTGGTCGCAGGGGCTGGAATGGGCCGTTGAGGCCGGATGGATTACCAGTGCTGAGGCATTCAAACGCTGGCAAATTCAGCAGATGGAGCAGAGTTTTTTCTGCGTCGACCTGCCGCTGTTTATCCGTCTGTATCAGGCCTGCGAGCGGCAGGAACTGGCCGCCGTCAAACGCTGGACTGCGTACCTGCTCGCCTGCCGGGAAACGCGCGAGCTGCGTGAAGAAGAGCGCAATCGCGGCGCGGCCTTTACGCGGCTGATTAAAAACTGGGAGCCGGACTGCCCGGCAGACTGGCTGGCATTACTTGCACAAAGCCAGCTCTGCGGCATGGCGTGGCTGGGTGTGCGCTGGGGAATCGGCGCACGCGAGCTGGCCCTGAGCCTGGGCTATAGCTGGATTGAGAGCGCCGTGATGGCGGGCGTTAAGCTCGTCCCGTTCGGACAGCAGGCCGCGCAACAGCTGATTATCGGGCTGAGCGACCATTTTGCGAATGGGCTGGACGCAGCATTTTTACGGGGTGATGAAGCGCTGGGTGCGGCAACGCCGCTTTCCGCCATCGCCTCTGCGCGACACGAAACACAATATTCACGGTTATTCCGTTCCTGAGGATGCAACATGGCTGATTACAAACATCCCCTGCGCGTTGGCGTGGGCGGCCCGGTGGGGTCGGGCAAAACCGCGCTGCTGGAAGCGCTCTGCAAGGCAATGCGCGACACATATCATCTGGCGGTGGTTACCAACGATATCTACACCAAAGAGGATCAACGTATCCTGACCGAAGCAGGCGCGCTGGAGCCTGAGCGCATCGTGGGTGTGGAAACCGGCGGGTGTCCGCATACTGCCATTCGTGAAGATGCGTCAATGAATCTTGCGGCCGTAGAGGCATTAAGCGAGAAATTCGGCAATCTTGATCTGATCTTCGTCGAAAGCGGCGGTGACAACCTGAGTGCCACCTTTAGCCCGGAACTGGCGGATCTGACCATCTATGTGATCGACGTTGCCGAAGGCGAGAAAATCCCGCGTAAGGGCGGGCCGGGGATCACAAAATCCGATTTTCTGGTGATCAATAAAACCGACCTCGCGCCGTACGTTGGCGCCTCGCTGGAGGTGATGGAGCGTGACACCAACCGGATGCGCGGCGAACGTCCGTGGACCTTTACCAACCTGAAGGCGGGTGACGGTCTGGCAACGATCATTGGATTTTTAGAAGAGAAAGGAATGTTGCGGATCTGAATAAAAAGGCCTGGCACAATGCCAGGCCACGATAATTATTTGCAGCTGTTATTCGATGACCCTTGTTCACGCCATGCGCCCCACTGGCCGCCGGTTCCCGGTGTTTCCTGACCCGGGTTGACATACCACTGGTTGAACCACACTTTACCGTTGTAAGACACTTTGGTGCATTTGACTGGATAGGCAATTTTGGCGTTATAGGCCGGTGCCGTATCGGTGGCAGGTGTATCGTCTTTTGCCGTGGTGTCATCCTTCGCCGGGGTGTCGTCTTTCGCTGGCGTGGTATCATCCTTCGCCGGCGTGTCGTCTTTCGCTGGCACAGCGGGTTTAGTGACTTTTATGGTCATACTATCTACAGCAGTACGTCCGTCCGCTCCGGTTGTGGTCAGCGTAAAGGTGGCTTCCCCCTCCGTATTCGCCGGGATCACCGCATAGGCGTGAGCAGCGTCAACGCTGTTCACCTGCGCACCGTTCAACCGCTCCTGCACGAAGAAAGTGCCAGCCCCTTGAGTCACGCTCCAGTTATACGACCTGGCGTTCAGGCTCTTACTGCCATCAAGGGGATAAGTACTGACACCCGTCATCGGAGAGACCATGGCGTAATCCGCACCGGCCACCGCCGTAGGTGCCGGGATCGCAACATCTCCGCCATCCTTCAACGCCAGGATGCGGGCGACGGCGCGCTCCATATCGGGCTGTGTCCCCACTCTCGCAGAGTCACCGTTCGCGAGCGGCGTGCCGGTCTCAGCAAGAATTTGACGCATCTGCCGCGGCGTAACCGTAATCCCGTGAGCTTTGGCAATGCCTGACAGACTGGCCACCACACCCGCCACAATTGGCGTGGCTGACGATGTCCCGCCAAAGGTACTGGTATAAGTGGCGTTGGTCCTGTTATAGAGATTGCCGTAACCGGTTGTGGTGACATCATTACACCCCCTTGAGGAGCTGGTCACGCGCGAACCATAGGTGCTAAAACTCGCCTTTTTACCGTCTTTTGAGCAGAATGCTCCGGCGATAATTGCACCGGAATCCCGGACGTTAAGATCCCACTTACCATTAAATGCCGGCGAATCCAGATTAATGTTTCCGTTAGCTGCGGAGGTAATAACAAACACGCCTTTATCGGTCAGTGCCTTAATGACGTTGTAGTAACTGTCCAGCCATTCAATAGGAATATAACAGTTACTGGTACAGGTTCCTGCGATTTCACCGCCGTAGGTCTGCATGTTTAGCGAGACAACATCCCCCGCTTTTAAGAGTGGGATAACGTTATAAAGGTTCGATGCTGGCCACGCGGCATAGCCGATTTGGCTTTTATCACTTAACCCGCGTACGCCACTGCCAATATCCCGCGCCGCTAAAATTCCGACAGACGCGGTATTATGTTCCCGTTCTTTACAGTTTACATCATTGGGCCCCTTTACGAAGGCCATAGGCGGTAAATTCACATGGTTAGTATTCCAGCCGCAATTTTCAGATGAGACGATCGTGATATCCTCACCTTCATTGCCTTTATACTGATTAACACTATTGCGGTTAACCCCACCCATATAATAGCCGGCACGCTTATCGGTGGGGGCTTTCAGATAATCCTGCAGATCCCGATAATCAGGTACCGATACTGCACCAAGATTATTATTCGCTGATGACTTTAATTTCGTCGAGGCCTGTTCTGTCTCCTGAAAAACAGGCAACGCTTCGGGATAAACGGACTCCACATCCTGATTCTGTTCAAGCCCGATGATGATATTCTCGATATAGTTTCGATCCTGCTTTTTATCTGCAGGCAGCGTAATACGCAGATAACGATCAAACCCATAGCGTTCATTCAGTTTAGTCAGTTCAGCAAGACGTTCACTGCTCAGGTTTTCCGCATGATACATGCGGGTTGCAACCAAAGAGGGATCGTTGATTTTCAGCTGATAAGACTTCGCTTTACCGGGTTTCAATTTAATAACAATTGCGTCATACGACACCCCCTGTATAACCTGCGGTTGTTCCTGCTGCACCGAAGGCCCGGTTTGCGCGTACGCTGTGCAGGTGAACGCTGCACAAATAAGCATTGATAAGATACTTTTTTTCATTTTGCCAATATTCCTTTATGACGGGGTAAATAATTTTCCTTTTTCAAAATTAAAATATAATCGCCAAACGAAACAGCAGAGTGTTCTTTTAATTAATAAGATAATTCTGCACCTTCGTTTTAAGAGAAAAGTTATATACACAGCAAAAAATCAATTAATAAAGAGAATAAAAATACTCTCAATAGTCTTTTCAGGACGGCAGTGAAGGCTACTGGATTTTTTTAAATTAAAGTATCCAGGGAAAGGCAATCAATATACGCGGGTGGCAGGTAAAATATCTCTCTTTTAAACTGGAGAATGCAATGTTAACAAAAATAGTGATTGCCGATGAACATCCTCTTATTCGCCGGGGCGTACGGGCGATGATTGAGGGCATAGGCATTTCTTTTGCAGGCTCCGGCAGCGTTCCAGCTTTTTCGCCAGCGGGTGAGACCGGATCAACCGATGCGTTATTGACCCTGCTGGCGGAGAATACGCCCGACATTCTGCTGCTCGGGTATACGCTGAACACCGCGCAACGCCCGGGGCTGTCAAGCGACAGGGACGGGCTGGCGCTGGTGAGAGGATTGCATCAAAAATATCCAACGCTAAACATTATTCTGTTGTCTCCGTTTAAAAGCCCCCAGTTGATCCGTCTGGCGATTGAGGCAGGAGCAAAGGCCTATGTCAGCCACTCTCTGGGTGAGAAGACCCTGCGCAACGCGCTCATCTGCGTGATGAAAGGTGAGATCTATATCGAACCAGCATTGATGAAAGGTATTCTTCAGAGCGAAGCATCGCTGTCAGCCCGAGAGATAGACGTACTGCGGTTACTCTGTAAAGGGGGAAACCTGACGGATGTTTCGCGTCAAATGCACCTGAGCATCAAAACCGTAAGTGCACATAAAATACGGGCAATGGAAAAATTACAGGTAAAAAATGATTGTCAGCTTTACGGTCTGCTTGCCAGAACCCGGATGTTTGATATTGCGTTTTGACACCCGGGTTAAGGGTTCAGGCTGCGGGTAATTCCGCCAGCGGCCAGCGCGGACGTACGGACACGCTCAGGTCAGACGTTGCCCCGGCGTTCAGACGTACCATCCCGGCGTAGGCAATCATCGCCCCATTGTCGGTACAAAACTCCGGACGCGCGTAGAACACTTCGCCGCGACGTTTTTGCATCATCTCTGCGAGCTTCGCGCGCAGGGTACGGTTAGCGCTCACGCCCCCCGCCATCACCAGACGCTTAAAGCCGGTCTGATCCAGCGCACGCTTGCACTTGATCATCAGCGTATCCACCACTGCATCTTCAAATGCGCGGGCGATGTCCGCACGCGTCTGATCGTCGTTTTCGTTATTGCGAATAGTATTGGCCGCGAAAGTTTTCAGGCCAGAGAAGCTGAAATCCAGCCCCGGGCGATCGGTCATCGGACGCGGGAAGACAAAACGCCCTTCCGTACCCTGAGATGCCATTTTCGACAGCATCGGGCCGCCAGGATAATCCAGCCCCAGCAGCTTGGCGGTTTTATCGAACGCTTCACCGGCCGCGTCGTCGATAGACTCGCCCAGCAGTTCGTACTTGCCAATGCCCGTCACGCTAATCAGCTGGGTATGGCCGCCAGAAACCAGCAGTGCTACAAACGGGAATTCTGGTGGGTTATCTTCCAGCATTGGCGCCAGCAGATGCCCTTCCATATGGTGTACCGGAATAGCCGGAACATCCCAGGCGAACGCCAGCGAACGCCCGACCGTTGCGCCAACCAGCAGCGCACCGACCAGACCCGGGCCTGCGGTATAAGCAACTGCATCGATATCTTTTGCGCTCAATCCGGCTTCTTTCAACGCCGCCTGAATCAAAGGAACCGTTTTACGTACGTGGTCACGAGAGGCCAGTTCAGGGACAACGCCGCCGTAATCAGCATGGAGTTTCACCTGACTATACAGTTGGTTGGCGAGCAGCCCTTTTTTGTCGTCGTAAATCGCGATGCCGGTTTCATCGCAGGATGTTTCTATACCCAGTACACGCATGGCTTGTTTTACCTCATTTCAATACCGCGCAGTGTAGAGCCTGGGCGGGTTGATGTAAAACTTTGTTCGCCCCAGGAAGAAGGCTCGTGTATACTCCTCACCCTTATTAAAGTCCCTTTCAAAATCGCATCGGTGCTTTACAAAGCAGCAGCATTTGCAGTAAAATTCCGCACCATTTTGAAATAAGCTGGCGTTGATGCCAGCGGCAAACCGAATTTATTAAAGGTGAGAGTTACATGCCGGTAATTAAAGTACGTGAAAACGAGCCGTTCGACGTAGCACTGCGTCGCTTCAAACGTTCATGCGAAAAAGCAGGTGTTCTGGCGGAAGTTCGTCGTCGTGAGTTCTATGAAAAACCAACGACCGAACGTAAACGCGCTAAAGCTTCTGCTGTGAAACGTCACGCGAAGAAACTGGCTCGCGAAAACGCACGCCGTACTCGTCTGTACTAATCTGTTGAGGGCTACAGCCCTCAATTGACAGACAGAGTAGTAGTCGTAAGGCCGTGCTTCCGGAAGGAATGCGCGGCTTGTTTTCGTTTATAAGTCGCTTAATTTTTTGGGGCATATGGCCGGAAGAATCCCACGCGTTTTCATCAATGACCTGCTCGCCAGAACCGACATCGTCGATCTCATCGACGCGCGGGTAAAGCTGAAAAAGCAGGGCAAGAATTACCATGCGTGCTGTCCGTTCCATAACGAAAAAACCCCCTCTTTCACCGTAAACGGTGAAAAACAGTTTTACCACTGCTTCGGCTGTGGCGCTCACGGTAATGCCGTCGATTTTTTAATGAATTACGACAAGCTCGAGTTCGTTGAAACCGTCGAAGAACTGGCGGCGATGCACAACCTTGAAGTGCCGTATGAAGCAGGCAGCGGGCCCAGTCAGATAGAGCGCCATCAACGCCAGACGCTGTATCAACTGATGGACGGCCTGAACTCGTTTTACCAACAGTCTCTTAAGCACACTGCTGCTGAGCCTGCGCGTCAGTATCTGACTAAGCGCGGACTGAGCGACGATGTCATTGCGCGTTTCGCTATTGGTTACGCCCCGCCCGGCTGGGACAACGTGTTAAAGCGTTTTGGCGGCAATAGCGAAGATCGTAAATCACTGATCGATGCAGGAATGCTGGTCACCAATGACCAGGGACGAAGCTACGATCGCTTCCGTGAACGGGTGATGTTCCCGATTCGCGACAAGCGTGGCCGGGTGATTGGTTTTGGTGGTCGTGTACTGGGCGATGCCCTGCCGAAATACCTCAACTCCCCGGAAACCGATATTTTCCATAAGGGCCGCCAGCTTTACGGTCTTTATGAAGCGCAACAGGATAACGCGGAACCTCAGCGTCTTCTCGTCGTCGAAGGGTATATGGATGTTGTCGCACTGGCACAGTATGACATCAACTATGCCGTTGCTTCGCTGGGGACATCGACAACTGCCGACCATATCCAGCTGCTGTTCAGAGTGACCAACAACGTCATCTGCTGTTACGACGGTGACCGTGCCGGACGCGATGCAGCCTGGCGAGCACTGGAAACGGCGCTGCCGTACATGACCGACGGTCGCCAGTTGCGCTTTATGTTTCTGCCTGACGGCGAAGACCCGGATACGCTGGTGCGTAAAGAGGGCAAAGCGGCGTTTGAAGCGCGGATGGAGCAGGCACAGCCGCTCTCCACGTTTTTGTTTAACAGCCTTATGCCGCAGGTCGATTTGAGTACGCCTGATGGCCGTGCGCAGCTCAGTACGCTGGCACTGCCGTTGATAAGCCAGGTGCCTGGCGAAACGCTGCGTATTTATTTGCGTCAGGAGTTAGGCAACAAGCTCGGCATTCTGGATGACAGCCAGCTTGAACGTTTAATGCCAAAACTGGCTGAAACCGGGGCGGTTCGCCCTGCGCCACAGCTAAAACGTACAACCATGCGTATACTGATAGGGTTGCTGGTGCAAAACCCTGAGCTGGCACCGTTAGTACCGCCTCTCACAGGGTTAAATCAGGAAAAACTGCCTGGACTTGGCTTATTTTCAGAATTGGTCAACACTTGTCTGTCGCAGCCAGGTCTGACCACCGGACAACTTTTAGAGCACTATCGCGGTACAAAAGAGTCCGCAACCCTTGAAAAACTGTCGATGTGGGACGATATAGCAGATAAGGATATCGCTGAAAAAACCTTCACCGACTCGCTGAATCATATGTTCGATTCGATGCTTGAGCTGCGCCAGGAAGAGTTGATTGCTCGCGAGCGCACACACGGCCTAAGCAGCGAAGAACGCCGGGAACTCTGGATGCTAAACCAGGAACTGGCGAAGAAATAAAAGACAAATAAAGACAAAAGTATTTAACGGCTTAAGTGCCGAATATCGATCGGGAAGCCCCCGGCAGCCGCACTGAGAGGCAGCGGCAAAAATATAAGTACGCCCTCGCTTTAAAGGTTGGCAGCACCATCGCCAACACCAATCAAACGAATTAAGTGTGGATACCGTCTTATGGAGCAAAACCCGCAGTCACAGCTGAAACTTCTTGTCCAACGTGGTAAGGAGCAAGGCTATCTGACCTATGCCGAGGTCAATGACCATCTGCCGGAAGATATCGTCGATTCAGATCAGATCGAAGACATCATCCAAATGATCAATGACATGGGTATTCAGGTGATGGAAGAAGCACCGGATGCCGATGATCTGTTGCTGGCTGAAACCTCCAACAACACTGACGAAGATGCGGAAGAAGCTGCTGCACAGGTACTGTCCAGCGTGGAATCTGAAATCGGGCGCACCACTGACCCGGTCCGCATGTACATGCGCGAAATGGGCACCGTTGAACTGTTGACCCGCGAAGGCGAAATCGACATCGCTAAGCGCATCGAAGACGGGATCAACCAGGTTCAGTGTTCCGTTGCCGAATACCCGGAAGCAATCACTTACCTGCTGGAACAGTACGACCGCGTTGAAGCTGAAGAAGCGCGTCTGTCTGACCTGATCACCGGTTTTGTTGACCCGAACGCAGAAGAAGACATGGCGCCGACCGCCACTCACGTCGGTTCTGAGTTGTCCCAGGAAGAGATGGATGACGACGAAGACGAAGATGATGAAGACGGCGACGACGACAGCAGTGATGACGACAACAGCATCGACCCTGAGCTGGCCCGCGAGAAGTTCGGTGAACTGCGTACGCAGTACGAACTGACCCGTGACACCATCAAAGCAAAAGGCCGTAGCCACGCCGCTGCTCAGGAAGAGATCCTGAAACTGTCTGAAGTATTCAAACAGTTCCGCCTGGTGCCAAAACAGTTCGACTACCTGGTAAACAGTATGCGCGTCATGATGGACCGCGTGCGTACCCAGGAACGTATCATCATGAAACTGTGTGTTGAACAGTGCAAAATGCCGAAGAAGAACTTCATCACGCTCTTCACCGGCAACGAAACCAGCGAAACCTGGTTCAACGCCGCTATCGCGATGAACAAGCCATGGTCTGAAAAACTGCATGATGTGAAAGAAGACGTGCATCGCGGGCTTCAGAAACTCCAGCAGATTGAAGAAGAAACCGGCCTGACCATCGAGCAGGTGAAGGATATCAACCGTCGTATGTCTATCGGTGAAGCGAAAGCCCGCCGTGCGAAAAAAGAGATGGTTGAAGCGAACTTACGTCTGGTTATCTCTATCGCTAAGAAATACACCAACCGTGGTCTGCAATTCCTGGATCTTATCCAGGAAGGCAACATCGGTCTGATGAAAGCGGTAGATAAATTTGAATACCGTCGTGGTTACAAGTTCTCCACCTACGCAACCTGGTGGATCCGTCAGGCTATCACCCGCTCTATCGCGGATCAGGCGCGCACCATCCGTATTCCGGTGCATATGATTGAGACGATCAACAAACTCAACCGTATCTCCCGCCAGATGCTGCAAGAGATGGGCCGTGAGCCAACGCCAGAAGAGCTGGCTGAACGTATGCTGATGCCGGAAGACAAGATCCGCAAAGTGCTGAAGATTGCCAAAGAGCCTATCTCCATGGAAACGCCAATCGGCGACGATGAAGATTCGCATCTGGGTGATTTCATCGAGGATACCACCCTCGAGTTGCCGCTGGATTCTGCCACCACCGAGAGCCTGCGTGCCGCAACGCACGACGTTCTGGCTGGCCTGACCGCCCGTGAAGCAAAAGTTCTGCGTATGCGTTTCGGTATCGACATGAATACCGACCACACGCTGGAAGAAGTGGGTAAACAGTTCGACGTTACCCGCGAACGTATCCGTCAGATCGAAGCAAAGGCGCTGCGTAAACTGCGCCATCCAAGCCGCTCTGAAGTGCTGCGTAGCTTCCTGGACGACTAATCGGTCCTCGATGAAAAAGCTCCCTCCGGGGAGCTTTTTTTTTGGGGATTTTCCACAGAGTACAAAAATTAGTAGGTACCACCGCAATAGATGCAATTGTAAATGATATTTATTTTCATTATCATTTTTCTTTTCGTAAACTACTGTAAAGAAAAATTACATGAATTTCAAAATATTAAAAAATCAATCTCTCTGCGCGCTCGCGATTTCTCTGGCCCTTCATGCGGGTTCTGCCTGTGCAAAGGACTTCTCCGAGGATCGGTTTACTTCCCAACCGCTGGGTCACGGCGTTTACGAACTGGCTTATGATGCCGGACAAAACGCGGTCTATGCGGCGTCCGCCCCCTCTTTCGATAAAGATAAAACCGCCGGTGAAATGTTCCTGCTTTCAGCTGATTCGCTGAAGGTTGATAAGCGGATCGCGACCCAACGCCGCCCCTTCGCCGTTTCACTGGATGAAGCCAACCACATTCTCTGGTCAGGCAATGCGCTGGATGGCTCATTAACTCTGCTGGATACCCGCACCAACAAAGAAGTGAAGACACTCCAGCTCGCGGATGATGAAAACAAAGCGCACGTCCGCGAAGTGGTCCTCGATAAGAAACACCAGCGGCTCTACGTCTCCGGGATTGGCAGTGAAGGCAAAGGCGTGCTGTGGGTAGTCGACACTAAAAACCAGACGCTTGCGCATACCCTGAAAGGGATGGATCCGGTCGGTTTTGCGGTCAACGAATCCGACGACAAAGTGTATGCCGTCACCGGCAAAGGCGAACTGGTAACGCTGGATGGCAAAACGTCCCAGGTTATCTCCCGCGTGAAAGTTGACCCGTCCGAGCCAAAACATTACTTCCTGAATATCGCCCTGAACCCCGCCAAAGGCGTAGGTTTTATCGCCGATACCAATACCGCAGATGTGCTGGTTGTACAGCTCGATTCCGGTAAGTTAGTGCACCGCATTCCCACGCCGAACTCCATTGCCGCCGTCTACAACCCGGCGCGCAACGAAGTGTACGTTACCCATCGCAATGCCCGTCAGATAAGCGTTATCGATGCCAACACATACAGCCTGAAACACACCATTAAAACGGCTGCCATGCCCAACAGCATGGTGCTTTCTCCGGACAGCAAAACGCTCTTTGTCAGCGTAAAGCAGGATGAAAAAGCCACCCAGGCTGACTATGTGCTCAAACTCGATTTAACCCAATTCTGAGGATTGCTTTGTGATTAACCAGACACGTACGGCGCTGGCGATTTCGCTCGCCCTCGCCAGCCTTCCTGTGGCCGTTTTCGCCGAGGAGACAACTCCCGCTAATGAAGATCAGATGGTGGTCACCGCCACCGGTTTCGCCCAGGAGCGCCGCGAAGCACCGGCGACCATCTCCGTGGTCGGCGAGAAAGAGCTGAACACCCGTTCGAACCAGAACGTGACCGAAGCGCTGCGTGAAATGCCCGGTGTATTAGTGGGGAACGGTAACGGGAGCCTTGCCACCGGCGATGTGCAGATGCGCGGCATGGACTCCACGTATACCTCCTACATGGTCAACGGCATCAAACAAGGGACCCGCGAGTCCCGCCCTTACGGCCACCATATCGGCACAGAAGCGGCATTCCTGCCCCCCCTTGCGGCTATCGAACGCATCGAGGTGATCCGTGGGCCGATGTCCTCGCTGTATGGTTCAGACTCCATTGGTGGCGTGGTGAACGTCATCACCAAAAAAGGCTACAACCTGGATAAATGGACCGGGGTGCTGGAGGATAACTACTTCCTTCAGGAGAAAAGCGAGTACGGCAACACCAACCAGACCAATGCCTTTTTGATGGGGCCGGTTATTCCTGGCAAACTCGGCGTGAGCGTGGCGGCGGATTACCTTGATCGCCGTGACGATGACAGCCAGAACGATGAGCGTTTTGTTAAGCACCAGGCCGGCAACCTGGATGCCACCATTAATATGGCCCCGACCGACACCCAGCTGTGGGATTTGAACGTCGTTAAAGGGCATCAGGTAAAATCACACAACGATAAAGCCTGGCAATGGGACTTCGACCGGGACGCCGCGTCGTTATCCCAGCACGCGTGGTACGGCGACGACCTGGTGGAAGTGAAGAACTTCATCAGCTACGAGAACGCCAAAACCGAATACCGCGTGCCAGGCATGAGTTCGCAGTTTATCAAGCAGAAAAACTATGAAGCCAACAGCGCTAACACCTTTAATCTTGGCGATCATAAGCTGACGCTTGGCATCAACTTCACCCGCAACGAACTGGATGATACGTTCGGCATCGCCGACAAAGAGGTTCCGGGGATCACGCCGGTCAGTGAGATCAGCCGCAACGGCTGGGCCGTGTTTGCTGAAGACGCATGGATGATGGTGCCGGACTTCACGCTGACCACGTCGGCACGTCTCGACCACGACAGCTACTTTGGCTACCACGTGACGCCGAAGCTCTACGGGAACTGGACGATTGATGAAAGCTGGGCGCTGAAAGGCGGTGTATCGGCGGGGTATAAAAAGCCTGACCTGCGTGAGAACAACGAAGGCTTCACCAGTGTCTATGGCTCTTATCCTTACTCGTATATTGGGATCGGTAACGATGACCTGAAGCCAGAGCAAAGCGTTAACACCGAGCTGGGCGTCTACTGGCAGCAGGATACGCTGGCACTGGATGCCACCGTGTTCTTCACCAAATTTAAAGACAAGATCAGCGACTACACCATTTGTACTGCAACCGCCACGCAGAAGTGTATTTACAACAGCTATGAAGCTGAAGAAGTGTCCCAGTATTTCAACGTCAGCGACGCGGAAATCTATGGTCTGGAGCTGAATGCAGACTGGCAGGTCACTCCTGCGCTGAAGGCTAACGCAAACTACACCTACACCCACAGCGAGCAAAAAAGCGGCCAGTATAAGGGAGAGGCGCTGAACGAATTCCCGAGCAGTATGGCCAACCTGTCACTGACGTGGAATGCGCTCAACGACCTGGAGCTGTGGACCACCAGCAACTGGCGCAGCAATACGCCAAACACCGGTAAATCCACCTCAACCGAGGCCTATGCGCTGGTCGATTTAGGCGCCCGCTACCATCTCAACAAGAGCATTACGCTGATGGCGGGGGTTTACAACCTGTTCGACGTGAACCCGATTTACAAGACGTCCTATAACCAGTCTTCCATCCTGGAAGGACGCCGCTACAACATGGGCGCGCGATTCGAGTTCTGATAGTGACGCCGGAGCCTCAGGCTCCGGCAGTTACAGCCCGCGCACAACTAACGCTTCATCGAGTTCGCGATACGCCTCAACCAGCTTATCCAGCGTCGCCCTGTTCAGGCCGCTTGGGTTTGGCAGCACCCACACCTGCGTGACGCCGATAGTGATGCGTTGTTTACCCCACTGTGTCCCGCGCTGGCTAAATGCCTGCTCATAAGCCTGCTTACCGAGGATCGCCAGCGCCGCAGGCTGGTAGTCTTCAATCTTTTTAATCAGCTCGCGCCCGCCGCTGCGCAGTTCGTGCAGATTCACTTCGGTTGCCTGCACCGTTGGCCGCTCAACCAGCATGGTGATGCCACATCGTGTATCCAGCAGATGCTGTTCCTCTTCGGGCTTCAGCAACCTGTCGGTAAACCCCGCCTGGTGGATAACCTTCCAGAAGCGATTACCCGGATGAGCAAAGTGAAAACCGGTGTGCGCCGAGGACTTACCGGGGTTGATACCGCAGAACACCACCCGCAGGCCGGGGGCAAGAATATCGTTGATCATGTTTACTCCGATCGATACATCATCCGGGAAGTATAAAGGATTGATTATGCATTGTTTATAAAAACAGCAGGCAGGTGTGAATGGCTGGATTGCTGCGGGGAGTTACTTTATAATTCACCGCCACGGCCCCTTAGCTCAGTGGTTAGAGCAGGCGACTCATAATCGCTTGGTCGCTGGTTCAAGTCCAGCAGGGGCCACCAGACTTGATTAAGGGCTTAGATAAGAAATTATCTAAGCCCTTTTTCTTTGCTTCACATTTGCGTCGGCCAGCGTTTTACGCCTTTCTGAAGGCTCCCAATATGTTCTTTCGCTTATGATTTTCAGCATAAGTCCAGCCATAAAGAGATCAGCGTTCTTGTTTAAAAGGAAAAATAAACCCGAAACGTTCATTCGATGTATTTTTTAAAATAAAAGTAAACATTAGCTCACTGTAAAAATGGATCGTTAGTTAATTAAAATAAATACAATCAGAAAACAATTTAGATGCAATAAAATAACACATTGCAACAAGTTATATAAATAAAAACCATTTAAAATCAATCAAAGAAAATAAAAACAATCAAAATAAAAAACATCTATACAAGAAACCAAAAATAAAAGCATTATATCAACCAGAGCTAGCTATTAACTCAAGTCCAAAAAAGTGAAAAACACTCCCCATCAGAAATGGAAGCAACATAAATTTAGTCTGGGTAATAACAAATGATAAAGATGGCTTTATACGCAATACCTTTGGTCGTTCTGACCGCATCACCAGCGCACGCTATCAGCGAAAAGTACCGCTCACAACTCGAACGGTCGGGCTGTACCCAGGTCACTGACGGGCACGGATGCGATATTCACAAAACCCGAGCCCAAAACGCCGCTTCAGCAGCTAAGCCCGCTCTTTCGCCTGAGCAGCAGCACGGTCAGATAGCCGGCGAAGCAGAAAGCATCCTGGCAATGAAAGGGATTGCCGCGGAGGAATATCTGGTTGAGAAGGGATGGAAACAACAGTCCAGCAGTCAGTGGACCAAAGCAGGTCATGTCCTGAACATTGTTGAAGATGGTGGTGTCGTGCACAGCGCACAACTCACTAAATGATGATGTGGCTCCTCAGGGGGCCATTCTTTCAGAAAGCCAGCGTAATGCCCGAATAAAAAACATTAAAAACAACACATTAAATACAAGAAGGAAAAGAAAAATCTCACCCTTCTTTATTTGCGATGAAATTCATCATTCATTAAATCCGTAACTCATCGTCAAAAACCCGAAAAACTAAAGAAATCCCCCATCGCGCCGATCATCATCCGTGTGTATTATTTCCTGTAGCGTTTACAACAACTAACCTTAACTCAAATACTTAAGCCCCAAAGCGAAAGGCATCATGAGCACACCGATCAAACGGCTAGAAATCATTAAAAATGCCATTGAACTGGAAGATGACGACATCATCATAAGCCAGCTGGCACGCCTGAAAAATGAAGCGTTTGGCGATGAGCTACAGGCAATCGTCGTGGCGCTTGAGCAGAAGAACTACACCGCCGCCATCGCGGCTATCACCGCCTGGTTACAAAGCCAGCGGGCGATTACCCAGTGGCGCGATCCGCAGGTGGCAGCCAGCAAGCTGGAGCTCAAAGCACTGGAAGAACGTCTGCGGGATCTTATCGATCGTCGCAACGCGCGCGTGCAGCAGCTTGATGAGTTCAACGATCTCTATTTCTCCCGCCTCGGGCCGCTGATGCAGCAGATCCTCGCCCTGCGTAAAACACTTGCCGAGCTGAATCTGCGTCGTCAGCAGGCGGAAGCTCGTCGTCGCGAAGAGGACTATCGCCGCTGCCAACAGTACATGGCGCAGGCGGTAGAGGTATTAGCCACACTGACCCAGCGCTGGCGCGAGCTGCCAGCGGATTCCGTGCAGGCTGCGGAAGCACGCAAGCATCTTCAGCAGCAAAGCAACCTGATTGCTAACCTGCTGGCCGAAGCACTGGAGCTGGAAAGCGGGTTAACACGTGAAGAGGAGCCTGCGCGTCAGGCGCGGGATGATGCTAATAACGAGTATGAAAAATACCGTGAGCAGCACCACGATGCCGAAGTCCGTCTGCGGAAAGGGAAAAACCTCTCCGAAGAGGATCAGAACGAGCTAAAACGACTCTGGCGTCAGGCGAGCAAGCTGTGCCACCCGGATCTGGTGGCAGACGATCTGAAAGAAGAAGCCAACACCATGATGGTGCAGCTGAATCAGGCCAAACAACGTGGGGATGTGAAAGCCATTCGCTCTCTGGTTGCTCGTCTGCAACAGGGCTTTGAGCCGCTGATGGCAAGCGACCGGCTGAACGATCTGGAGCGTATCCGCAAAAAAATGGCGCAGGTACGCGAGCAAATCGACACCTTAGTGAACGAGCTGGCCGAGCTGGAAAAAGAAGAGTCCTGGCTGCTGGTCTCGTCGCTCAGCAATATGGAAGCTTACTTTGTCCAGCAAGAGAAAGCCCTGCATGACGTCCGCGCCTCGCTCGAACATCAGGTGAGCGAAGCGCAGCTGGATACTGCAGCGTAATTATTTGGCGTGCCAGTACGCGCTGGCACGCACTAGTTGCTGATCAATCTCGTCATTTTCAAACTGACGGCTCAGGCTTTTCACCACCTTCCCTTCCCCGGTTAACCAGATAAAGTAATCCTCTGCGGGTACGTTAAACGCCGCCAGATGATCAGCCACCGCCTGCTCGCTATGCCCGACAATCCAGGTGATGTTGAACTCACTCAGATGCGCCAGATAATCCTTGTAAGAGGCATCGCCAATGGTCACAACGGCATGAGCGTCAGGGCGCACCGGCAGTCTGGCTATCGCTTCTAAACGGCGACGCAGCGCGGGCATTCCGGACTCGTCGCACACGTACAACTGCCAGGCGTAATCCTCTGCAACGACCAGTGAACCGCGCGGGCCGCCGATGGTGAGTTTGTCGCCCACTTTCGCCTGTAGCGCCCAGTTACTGGCAACGCCGCCATCATGGATAAAGAAATCGAACGCCAGTTCATGACGCGCTTCATCGTACAGCGGTGTGTAGTCACGCGCCTGAGGGCGCACGCCTTCGCCCCAGTCGATCCCTTCATCGGTAACCACTGGCGGGACAAATGTCGCCCCAGGCTCCGGGAAAAAGACTTTGCTGTGGTCGTCGAAACCTCTGGAGCTAAAGCCCTCCAGGGCGTCTCCGCCTAAGACGATACGCTGGAAGCCAGCCGCGACACGCTCAACGCGGAGCACGGTCAGCTCGCGAAAGCGCAGGTCATTACGGACGCGTTGTGGGTAGCGGGTCGATGTCATTTTTATGCCTTCCTGAAGTGAATACGATATATCTAAATCAAACTGCAAATGATAATGATTGCTAACAATCAGGATTGCAAGCTATTTTTTGATATAGTTAACACCAGCCAAGCCACATAATAAAAATAACAATATAATCATATAATTAACTAATTATTTGATGGCTACATTGCTATTAAGACAAGTTTAGATATAAATTAGATATATCAATTTTGAGGAGATACGATGCGACACGCACATGAAGGTGGTGGACGCCGCCAGCGATTTTTTGGCCACGGCGAACTGCGGCTGGTGATTCTGGATATTCTGACCCGCAATGCGAGCCACGGTTACGAGCTGATTAAAGAGATTGAGAATATGACTCAGGGGAACTACACCCCGAGCCCGGGCGTCATCTACCCGACCCTCGATTTCTTGCAGGATCAGACCTTTATCACCATTACGGAAGAAGAAACCGGGCGCAAAAAGATTGCCATTACCCTGGCCGGGCAACACTGGCTGGATGAAAATCTGGAACATCTGGAGAACATTCAGCTGCGGATCAAAGCCCGCTGCGTTGGCTTCCAGTTGCGAAAAAACCCGCAGATGAAGCGGGCTCTTGATAACTTCAAGGCCGTGCTGGACCTCAGGGTAAACCAGGGGGAGATCAGCGACGCGCAGCTTAAGCAGATTATCGGCGTTATCGACCGCGCGGCGCTGGAGATCTCCCAGCTGGATTAAGCCGGTGCGTACTCGTTCACGCGGAAGACTTTTACCAGCTCTTTCAGCTGCGTCGCTTGCTCGTTAAGCGATGCGGCCGCGGCGACAGACTCCTCCACCAGCGCCGAGTTCTGCTGAGTGGTGGCGTCGATCAGGCCAATCGCGCTGTTAATCTGCGAAATCCCTTCAGTCTGCTCGTGGCTGGCCTGGCGGATCTCCCGCAGGATGACGTCCATCTCTTCCACGTTGCCGACCATGCCGTTGATAAGCCCGCTGGCTTTCTCGACCAGGTTCATCCCGTCCTGGGTCTGGCTGGTTGAGCTTTCAATCAGCTGGCGGATTTCACTGGCAGAAGACGCACTCTTCTGTGCCAGCTGGCGCACTTCACCCGCGACCACGGCAAAGCCACGACCGTGCTCACCCGCACGTGCCGCTTCCACTGCCGCATTCAGCGCCAGAATATTGGTCTGGAAGGCAATGGCGTCGATCAGGTCGATAATGTCGGACATCCGGTTCGACGTTTCGTTAATCAGGCGCATTTTGCTGGTCACCTGCTTCATCATCTCGCCGTTGTTTTTCACCACCGTGGCCGCATCGGCAGAGAGGTTGGTCGCTTCCCCGGTATGTGACGCGGTGTTTTTTACCGTTGCCGTGATTTGTTCCATTGATGCCGCCGTCTGTTCAACGGAGCTGGCCTGCTCTTCCGTGCGCGCGGCTAAATCCTGGTTACCTGCTACAATCTGCGCGGCAGCGCTGGAAATGTTTTCAGAGCCGGTCTGCACCTGCTGCACAATCTCCTGCAAGCGGGTTTTCATCTCCATCAGCGCATTGAGCAGATGGCCGGTTTCATCCTTACCGTGGGAGGTGATATTGCGCGTCAGGTCACCCTGAGCAATCGCTTCGGCAAAGGCCACCGCGGTACCCAGTGGGCGGGTAATCGAACGCACAATGTACCAGCCAATCAGGCTGCCTGCGCCCACGCTAAACAGCGTGATAATAATCAGCCACAGGCGGTTGTTTCTGAAATCACCATTCACCTGCGCGCCAGCACTTTGCATCTGGCCGTTCTGAATGCTGATAAGCTCCTTCACTTTGTCCTTGTAGGCCTTTTGCAGGTTGAGGGTATTGGTCATCATCTCCTGGATCGCCCCTGCGCGATCGTTGTTCTGTACGGCCTGCAAAATGCGGTAGCGGGAGTCAAGATACTGCTGGCGCACCCCGCGAATATCAGCCAGAACCTGCTGAGATTTTCGATCGTGCAGTTCGTTATTCAGGTCACCCAGGATAACGGTGATATGTTCGCTGATCTCTTTCAGGTGCTGTTGGGACTGCGCAGTATACTTGCCCTGCTCATCCAGCAACATGAGCTGCTGAGTGCTAATAAATTCCTGGAAGTTATCGATTAACTCGTTTGCTTTTACCGTGGTCGGATAATCACTGGTGATGATGGTTTGCATCCCGTTGTTGGCCCGGTTCAGGCTCAGCAAAGACAAGGTTGCACTGACCACCATCAGCGCAATAAAGAATCCAAACGCCAGAAATAATTTCGTGCCGATCTTTACGTCATGTAAGAACATATTTACTCCATCGATGTGATTATTTCCCAGACGTTCACCGTTATCGGTAACTCATCACCTAACTTTATGACTTTGATCGTTTTTTTATTCAATAACCACCTTAATGTATAGGCATTAGCTATTAATACTGGCGCATTGATCGTTACACAACCAATGGAATGGTGATTTCTGAAACAGTATCGGGGAAAACTGACTTAGGCAGGAATAAATAGCTGAGGTAATTTATTTAGTTATTTAATATATATTTAACATTAAATGGTAATAGTAATTACAAAGAGCGGAAACAATAAAGCCGTTTATTCCGGACGAAATAAACGGCTTTCTGGAACTTTACTGACTCAATGCAGCACTGTGACCGCGTCTTCCAGGCGTCCGGCACGGTGTTTAACCATGGCGGAAATCTGTGCGCTCTCTTCTACCAGGTCGGCATTTTTCTGGGTGATGCTGTCCAGCTCAGCGACTGCGCGGGTCAGCTCCGACAACCCGGTCGCCTGCTCAGAGGTCGAATGGCTAATCTGCGCGATAAGCTGAGTCACGTTCTTCACCTGCTCCACGATGTCGTCCATCGTGCGGCCTGCGGCGTGGACCTGGTCAGAGCCCGACTGCACCTTACTGGCGCTGGCATCAATAAGCTTACGAATATCGTTGGCCGCATTGGCGCTTCGGCTGGCCAGGTGGCGAACTTCACCTGCCACTACCGCAAAGCCTTTCCCCTGCTCGCCCGCTCTTGCCGCCTCTACCGCCGCGTTCAGCGCCAGGATGTTCGTCTGGAACGCAATGTCGTTGATAAGCGAGGTAATCGAGCCGATCCGCTGAGTACTGTCGGCAATATCGTCCATGGTTTTCACCACGGTCTGCATCGCATTTCCACCTTCAGTTGCCGCGCTGCTGGCGGCCATGGAAAGCTTATCCACTTCGGCGGCCGTTTCAGAATTGCTTTGTACCGAGGCCGCCATCTGGTTCATTGTCGCCACGGTCTGCTGCACGTTGGTGACGGTCTGGCGCGTGCGGTCGTTAAGATCCTCATTACCCTGTGCCAGCCTGTCGCTGCCATTACGCACGCTGACCACCTGGCTTGAAACGTCATTAATCAGCCAGCGGCACATCAGCCCCAGTTGCCCCACCGCCCGTAAGGTCAGCCCCAGCTCATCGCTGCGGTTGAGGTGCTGCACGGTGTTGCGATCGCCGGTGGCGACCTTCAGCGCCTGGCGCGCCACGTTTTCTACCGGGCGGACAATTTGCTGCTCAAACAGCAGGGTCCCCAGCAGCATGACAACAGCCGCCGCCACGAACGATGCCCAGCCCGCGGACGTGGCCCAAAGCGTTGCCGCCATCACCGCAAACAGCACCGCCATCACGCTGCGCACCCGCCAGCGCAGCGGCATTGCCGGCAGTTTGCCGAGCCAGCTTTTGCGTACCACCAGCCCTTTGTGGATACGTTTGTTACAGCGCCCGTCATTCAGCGCCTGATATAAAGGCTCCACGGTGGCAATCTCTTCAGCCGTCGCTTTGGTACGAATCGACATATACCCTGTGACCTGGCCGTGGCGCACCATCGGCACCGCGTTTGCGCGCACCCAATAGTGGTCGCCATTTTTACGGCGGTTTTTGACAATCCCGCTCCACGGCTCACCCTTTTGTAGCGTGTACCACATATCGGCAAAGGCCGCTTTTGGCATGTCCGGGTGGCGCACCAGATTATGCGGCTGTCCCAGCAGTTCATTGAGTGAGTACCCACTCACCTGCACAAAGGTGTCGTTGGTGTGGGTCATGTAGCTGTGCAGGTCGGTAGTCGACATTAAGGTGGTGTCATCGTCCAGAGGATATTCGTTCTGGGTGACATAGGATGGAGAGGACATTATGAGCATCCCTTGCAGGTTATTTGAATGTTAATTTTGTGGCTTAATCTTTTTTCGGCGGTAAACAGTTTATCTTTAGTTGTTAAATTTGACTGGGATCGCAAATCCAGGTTAAACCGCACTTTCTGTGCGTTTTTCTAATTAATTGATTTAAAATACTTTCGCTAAGAAATTACTCACGAAGCATGATCTGTTAACGCCCACTAAAGAAGCACGCCCTGCACCACTCAGGTGCAATTGACGAAACCGGCCGCTAAAACATCTCCTCTTTCTCTGTCGCTTAATCCCGTCCCGCTTATTTCGGCATGATTAAATATTGCGCAACATAAATTTAACCTGGTGTTTATCCCGATTTTCGTTAAGTCAGCTGAAGTGGCGTAATCCCTGCAATACTTAAACCAGTATCATGTGATACGCGATCCCCGGGAGCACATTTTGAACAGGTTACCTTCCAGCGCCTCGGCTCTTGCCTGTACCGCGCACGCACTGAATCTCATTGAGAAGCGAACGCTTGATCATGAGGAGATGAAACAACTTAACCGAGAGGTCATCGATTACTTTAAAGAGCATGTAAATCCTGGGTTTTTGGAGTATCGCAAATCTGTTACCGCCGGCGGGGATTACGGAGCCGTAGAGTGGCAAGCGGGAAGTCTGAACACGCTTGTCGACACCCAGGGACAGGAATTTATAGATTGCCTGGGTGGTTTTGGCATTTTCAACGTGGGGCACCGTAATCCAGTTGTGGTTTCCGCCGTACAGAATCAACTCGCGAAACAACCTCTTCATAGCCAGGAGCTGCTCGACCCACTTCGCGCCATGCTGGCGAAAACGCTGGCGGCCTTAACGCCGGGCAAACTGAAATACAGCTTCTTTAGTAATAGCGGCACGGAATCGGTCGAAGCGGCGCTGAAACTCGCCAAAGCGTACCAGTCGCCGCGCGGGAAATTCACCTTTATAGCCACCAGTGGCGCATTCCACGGTAAGTCATTAGGCTCGCTGTCTGCGACCGCGAAATCCACCTTCCGCAAGCCGTTTATGCCGCTGCTGCCTGGCTTCCGCCATGTGCCGTTTGGCGACATTAGCGCCATGCGCACCATGCTCAGCGAGTGCCGTAAAACCGGCGACGATGTGGCGGCGGTGATCCTGGAGCCGATACAGGGTGAAGGCGGCGTGATCCTGCCACCGCCGGGCTATCTGCCTGCCGTGCGTCAGCTGTGTGATGAGTTTGGCGCGCTGCTTATCCTTGACGAAGTGCAGACCGGCATGGGGCGCACCGGCAAGATGTTTGCCTGCGAGCATGAAAACGTGCAGCCAGATATCCTGTGTCTTGCAAAAGCGCTCGGCGGCGGTGTGATGCCGATTGGTGCGACGGTCGCGACCGAAGAGGTGTTCTCGGTGTTGTTTGACAACCCGTTCCTGCACACCACTACCTTCGGCGGTAACCCGCTATCCTGCGCGGCGGCACTGGCCACCATCAACGTGCTGCTGGAGCAAAACCTGCCTGCGCAGGCGGAGCAGAAAGGCGACATGCTGCTGGATGGTTTCCGCCAACTGGGGCGTGAATATCCTGACCTGGTGCAGGAAGCACGCGGCAAAGGGATGCTGATGGCCATTGAGTTTGTCGATAACGAAATCGGCTACAGCTTCGCAAGCGAGATGTTCCGCCAGCGGGTACTGGTGGCCGGTACGCTCAACAACTCAAAAACCATCCGTGTTGAACCGCCGCTGACGCTCACCATTGAGCAGTGTGAGCTGGTACTGAAAGCGGCGCGTAAAGCGCTGGCCGCGATGCGTGTCAGTGTGGAAGAGGCATAAACAACGCCCGGTGGCGCTAGCGCCACCGGGCAAATCCGCTACGCCGGTAACAACCCGACAAAACTGCGTTTCTTCCGCGGCTCTGACATCAATTCTTCGAGTTTTTCCACGCAGGCCAGGTAGTGAGGCGTTTTTTTATGCGCCAGCACCGCCTCTTCGTCCTTATAGGCCTCGTAAATAAAGAACCGGGTTTTCACGCGCGGATCCTGCAACACGTCAAAACGCAGGTTCCCTGGCTCCTGAATCGCCCCTTCGTGGTTGGCGCGAAACACCTCCAGAAATTCGTCCACCCGCTCGGGTTTGATGTTGATCTCCACTAACGTCACGTTCATTTTGCTTCTCCCTGTTTCTCTTCCTGCCAGAACTGGAACGCTTCCCGCGCGTTCATGTTCTCGTGAACCACTTTCTTCACCGCTTTCAGCATGGCCAGCGGTGCGCTGGACTGGAAGATATTGCGCCCCATGTCCACGCCAGATGCGCCCTGGTCGATCGCCCGCCAGCACATTTCCAGCGCCTCGTGCTCTGGTAGCTTTTTACCCCCGGCGATAACAATCGGCACCGGGCAGCTGGCGGTCACTTTTTCAAAACCTTCATCCACATAATAGGTTTTGACGAACTGCGCCCCCATTTCGGCGGCGATACGACTGGCAAGCGAGAAATACCGCGCGTCACGCGCCATCTCTTTGCCGACTCCCGTCACCGCCAGCGTTGGCACGCCGTAACGCGCACCGGCATCCACCAGCCTGATGATGTTGTTGATCGACTGATGCTCAAACTCACTGCCAATATAGACCTGCGCCGCCACCGCGCAGACATTCAGGCGCAGGGCGTCTTCCATCGCTACCGCCACGCACTCGTTGGAGAGCTCGCCCAGAATCGAGTTACCGCCAGATGCCCGCAGCACCACCGGCTTGTTAGTAGCAGCAGGCACCTGACTGCGCAGAATGCCCCGCGTACACATCAGCACATCGGTTTCGCCAAACAGCGGCGCAATAGAGAGATCAATACGTTCAAGGCCGGTGGTCGGCCCCTGGAAATAGCCGTGGTCAAAGGCCAGCATCACCGTGCGGTTGCTTTTCGGGTTAAAGATCCGCGCCAGCCTGGACTGCATTCCCCAGTCCAGCGAGCCGCAACCCTTCAGGGTGAATGGCACGTTCTGCTGCGGTGTGCCGATGCCAAAATCCTTGCCGTCTTTGATGTCGTCTAAATCAGCCATGTGCTCCCCCGTCAGAAATCGTATTTGTTGATGTTCTCTTTGGTGAATACCACGCGCTCTGGCAGCAGCACGATACCGTTGCCTTTCGCCTCATACTGATAGCCCTGCACGCTGTTCGGCTCGACCTTCAGCGCCCCGATGTCTTTTACATCCACGCTGTCGCCAACGTTAAGGTCGCCCTTTTTCAACAAATGATCGGCGACATTGACCGCAATTTTGCCCTGCTGAACCACATCCCACAGACCGAAGGCTTTCACCGTGCCGCGCTCCACGTACGGACGCATCACGTTCGGGGTGCTGAACCCGACAATCGCCACCCCTTCACGTTTGAGGTTTTCCGCCGCCTGTGCCGCCGCCGGCAGCGCGTTGGCGTCCGGAGCGATGATCGCATCCAGATCCGGGTAGGCTTTTAAGATCCCTTCTGCGGTTTGCAGGGATTTGGTGGCATCGTTATAGCCAAACTGGGTGGTCACGATTTGCCACTGAGGGTGCTCTTTCCCGATTTTGGCTTTGGCCTCTTTCACCCACTGGTTCTGGTCGGTGACGGTCGGGCTTGAGTAGAAGAACGCCACTTTGGCATTGGGTTTGGTCACCTGCTTGCCAGCCATATCAACCAGTAGGCCGCCGAGCTGTTCCGGGGTTCCCTGGTTGATATAAATGCTGCGGCACTCGGGTTTGGTGTCGGAGTCCCAGGTCAGGACCTTCACGCCGCGCTGCATTGCGCGCTTGAGCGCCGGGCAAAGCCCGTCTGGCGAGACGGCGGAGACGATAATGGCGTTATAGCCCTGGTTGACGAAGTTATTGATAAGCTGCACCTGGCCGGAGACGCTTGGCTCGGTTGGGCCATCATAGGTGACGTCTGCACCGAGGTCTTTGCCCGCCTCTTTTGCACCGTTACCGCCGCTGGTAAAGAAGCCAACGCCCACCAGCTTAGGAATAAAGGCAATGCGGTCTGCCGCCTGTGCAGACGCCACGCTAAGTGCTATCGCCAGGACTATCAGTTTTGTTTTCATCTTACGCTCCGGGTAGTTTTGTGAAGAGAGATCGCACCCATTCACGGTGCAGACTCAACGAACGTCCCATCACCACCACAACCAACAGCGCCCCTGACAGCGCGCTCGACACCTGGTTGGGGATGCCGACCATCTGTAAACCCTGTTGCAGATACCCCACCAGCAGCGCCGCCAGTGCTGTACCCAAAACCGAACCTGATCCCCCGTAGATATTGGCCCCGCCGAGCACAGCGGCAGTGAGAGCAGGCATTAATAAATCACGCCCCAAATCGGAGCGCGCCGAGCCAAAGTAAGAAACCATCACCAGGGCGGCAATTGCCGAGGCCACGCCCACCAGGCCATACAGCGCATAAGGCATCCCGTTGACCGACAGCGCCGCATAACGCGCCGCACGCGGGTTTTGCCCAATCAGAAACAGGTGACGGCCAAAGCGCCCCCGGTGGGTGATAAGCCAGAAAAAGACCGTAATCAGCGCGAACAGCACCAGCGGAACCGGTAGCCCTAACAGCGTGAGGTTGGCGAAGGCGGTAAAGCTGTCCGGGAAACCGCCAATCCCTTCATAACCCGTTGCCCCCGCCATACCGGAAAGCAGCAGTGCCCCGCCGCCGTAGAGGTACAGCGTGCCAAGGGTGATCACCAGTGGGCTGATGCCGGTGTAGTGAATGAGTGCGGCGTTAACCAGGCCGCACAGCAGACCCAGCAGCAGGGTCAGCGGAATCGCCACAAACATTGGCCAGCCGGCCTGCATCATGACGCCCAGCGCAATGGCGCACAGGCCAATGGTCGAGCCGAGCGAAATATCGATACCGCCGCTGATAATCACCAGCGTCAGCGGCAGGGCCACAATGCCGATGCAGATAAAATCGCTGGTGCTGAACAGCAACATATTGAGATCCAGCATCCGTGGGTTGATGGCGCCGAAAAGCAGGATTTCGAGCACCAGCAAGATCAGCAGCGCGCTTTCCCAGTTAAGCTTCATCTACGCCACCTCTTTTTTGCGTTTTGGGAACGGGGTGACGTGCTTTCCCCCCCGGTTACCTGGCTGGAAGCGGCTGTATTTCAGCGCCCGCTGATGACGCGCAAGGGCCTGACGCAGACGCCCGTCGAGCACCAGTACTCCCAGCAGCACCAGTCCGGCGATAAAGTCATTCCACCAGGCCGGAAGCTTAAACAGCACCAGCACGGTATCGATTTGGGTCAGGAAGAAGGCGCCGAGAAACGCGCCCACCAGCGTGCCGGTGCCGCCCAGCAGCGAAATCCCACCAAGCACACAGGCCGCGATGGCTTTCATCTCCAGCCCGCTGCCAGTCTGGTTCGGTACAAAGCCAATCTGCGAGGCAAAAACGATCCCCGCGCAGGCCGCCAGTACACCGTTCAGCGTGAAGGCAATCATCCTGGTGCGGTTCACCGCCACGCCAAGCTGGCGCGCAGCGGCAAGGTTATCGCCCACGGCGTAGAAATCCCGGCCAAACAGGGTGCGCGAGAAGATCCACGCCCCCATGCCTGCCAGAATTAGCACGCCAAACCCTATCGGTGAGATCCCGATAACCACCGGCTCTGAGAGTGATTTCAGGCCCGACGGCAACCCTTCTATCCACTTGCCACCCGTCCAGAGCAGCATCCCGCCGCGATACAACCCCAGCGTACCAAGGGTGGCGACAATCGCCGGGATGCGTAGCCCGACCACCAGAAAACCGTTAAAAGCCCCTGCCAGGGCGCCAATGGTCAGCGCAAACAGCATCGCCACCGGCAGGCTGTAACCGCTGTTGAGCGCGACTCCCACGGCAATGGCGCACAGACCCACCGTTGATCCCACAGAGACATCAATATTGCGGGTCAGCATCACCATCGCCGCGCCCAGCGCCAGCAGGATCAGAATTTGCGAGCTGGCGAAGATCATTCCCAGGGTCTGGAAACTGAAATAGGCCGGGTTAAGGGCCACCAGCACGGCAAACAGCGCCAGGATCGCCAGCAGCGCGCTAAGCTCGCGGTTTCTCAGTAACATCTTCATGATTGTCCTCCGAAGGCCAGCGACATCATTTTGTCGAGGCTGACGGCATGGCGTGGCAGCTCCCCGCTGAGCATCCCCTGATGCATCACCAGCACGCGGTCAGCCAGGCCTGGGAATTCGTCGAGATCGCTTGAAATCATCAGCACCGCGACATTTTGCGCCGCCACGCTTTTAATCAGCTGATAGATGTCAGCTCGCGCTGAGACATCCACGCCGCGCGTGGGTTCATCCACAATCAGCAGCAGCGGGTTAGCCTCCAGACAGCGCGCCAGCAGGACCTTTTGCTGATTGCCACCGGAGAGCGTTCGCACCGTCTGATCTGCATTGTTGAGTTTGATCCCCAGCGCCCGGTGATAACGCTCCACCACCGCCGCCTCGCGCTTGCGCTGCTGCCAGATGGACGGCTCATTCAGGGCGACCGTGTTCCAGCGAACTGGCGCATCCAGGAACAACCCGGAAACCTGCCGGTCTTCCGGCAGATACACCAGCCCCTTATCCAGCCGCGAAAATACCGAATCGCTGCTGATATCCTGGTTTTCCAGCCAGACGCGCCCCGCACGTACCGGGCGCAGGCCATAGAGGGTTTCGGCGAACTCGGTGCGCCCGGAGCCTACCAGCCCGGCCAGGCCGACAATTTCGCCGGCGTAAATCTCAAGACTGAGGTCGATAAACCCTTCCCCGGTCAGCGTTTCAACCCGCAGCACCGGAAAATCCTGTGCCTGGGTGCGCCGGTTGCCCGGCAGCGCCAGCCACAGCTTTTGGGTGTCGCTTAATTCTTTATCGCGGCTGACCGGCGTCATCGCGCCAATGAGAGCGTTATCGTCGTAGTGTGCCGTTTCACCACTGAGCACAATGGCGCCGTCGCGCATCACTGAAACATGGCTCGCCAGCTGGCGGATCTCCGGCAATTTATGCGAGATAAACACAATGCCAACCCCCTGCTCCTGCAACGCCCGGATCTGGCGAAACAGACGATCGGTTTCCCCTGGCGTTAAAGACGCCGTTGGCTCATCCAGGATCAGGATCGTTGCATTGCGCATTAAGCCGCGCAGGATCTCCACCATCTGTTGATCCGCCACTTCCAGCGTGCTGGCGGTGGCATCCAGGTTGATCTGGCACTGGAGCTGCCGGAGTTTATCCGCCAGCTTTTTATCCAGACCGTTTTCACGGGGCAGACGGAAAAGGATGTTTTCCCGCACCGTCAGATTCGGAAACAGCATCGGCTCCTGCGGGACAAGGTAGATCCCGAGCTTGTGCGCCTGCCCGGGTTTCAAACGCGCAAATGACTGCCCGGCGACTGAAAGTTCACCGCTGTCCGGTGTCTCGACCCCGGCGATGATTTTCATCAGCGTCGATTTTCCAGCGCCGTTCCCCCCCATCAGCGCATGAACCTGGCCCGCAAGTAGCGTGAAATCAATGCCTTTTAGCACCGGCACGCCAGAAAACTGTTTGCAGATATCACGTGCTTCGATAAGTGGGGTCATCATCGCTCCGCTATTGAACAAATGATTTTTAGAATTAATAATGTTCAAAAGCGTAGACGGTGAACTATATTTACAACCGTGCAGGGATCACAGTTTTATCGATTAAGATCCAGATAAACCAGAAACAATCTAAAAGATCCGTTTTGCCGCGTGGCTCACACTTTCCACCCGCGCCATCACGAACATATGATCTAAATTTTTATAAGAGTTCAAATATGGGCGATAAACGCATTGCTGAAGAAGGCCGGTTTGCAGGGCTTGCACTGGCGGAAGAAGAACTGGTGGCACGCGTCGCCTGGTGCTATTACCACGACGGCCTGACCCAGAACGATATTGGCGAGCGACTTGGCCTGCCCCGTCTGAAGATTTCGCGCCTGCTGGAAAAGGGGCGTCAGTCCGGGGTGATTCGCGTCCAGATAAATTCCCGCTATGAAGGATGTCTGGCGCTGGAAACCGAGCTACAGAGGCGCTTTGGCCTGAAGCTGGTGCGGGTCTTGCCTGCCCTGAATACCCCGCCGATGAACGTGCGGTTAGGCATTGGCGCGGCGCAGTCGTTGATGGGCGTACTGGAGCCCGGGCAGCTGCTGGCGGTGGGATTTGGTGAAACCACCATGAGCAGCCTGCAACACTTAAGCGGCTTTATTAGCTCGCAGCAGATCCGCCTGGTCACGCTTTCGGGCGGCGTGGGGCCTTATATGACCGGCATCGGTCAGCTGGATGCGGCCTGTAGCGTCAGCATGATCCCGGCGCCGCTTCGCGTTTCATCCGCCGAAGTGGCCGGGATATTAAAACGCGAAACCAGCGTGCGGGATGTGATCCTCGCCGCTACTGCAGCCGATGTTGCCGTGGTGGGAATTGGAGCGGTGAACCAGCGCCGCGATGCCACTATTTTACGTTCCGGCTATATCAGTGAAGGCGAACAACTGATGTATGCCCGCAAGGGTGCCGTGGGCGATATCCTGGGTTACTTCCTCAATGCCGAAGGGGAATGCGTAGACGAACTGGAGATCCACCGTGAATTACTGGGTGTAACGCTCGATGAGCTGGCGCAGTTACCCACCATCGTTGGCGTGGCCGGAGGTGAAGAGAAAGCCGATGCGATTTATGCCGCACTCAAAGGTCGCCGTATCAATGGCCTGGTGACGGAAGAGACGACAGCCCGCGCGGTGCTGGCTCTGGCGAACTGAGAGCCTGCCTTTCCCGCGCTAACAACGAGGCAAACTCATGAGTTACCTTTTAGCGTTAGATGCAGGGACAGGCAGCGTTCGCGCCGTTATTTTCGATTTGCAGGGCAACCAGATTGCCGTCGGCCAGGCCGAGTGGAAACACCTGAGCGTGGAGAACGTGCCGGGGTCGATGGAGTTTGACCTCGACACCAACTGGCGGCTGGCCTGCCAGTGCATCCATCAGGCTCTGGATCGCGCGCGCCTGAGCGCCGCCGATATCCAGTCGGTCGCCTGCTGCTCGATGCGTGAAGGCATTGTATTGTATGACCGCAACGGCGAGGCCATCTGGGCTTGCGCCAACGTCGACGCCCGCGCCAGCCGCGAGGTGGCCGAACTCAAAGAGATCCACGACTACCGTTTTGAATCCGAAGTGTACGGTGTTTCCGGGCAGACGCTGGCGCTCAGCGCCATGCCGCGCCTGCTGTGGCTGGCCCACCATCGTCCGGATATTTACCGTAAGGCCGCTACCATCACCATGATCAGCGACTGGCTGGCGGCGAAGCTCTCCGGCGAGCTGGCGGTCGATCCGTCCAATGCGGGCACCACCGGGATGCTCGATCTCTTCAGCCGCGACTGGCGTCCGACGCTGCTGGATATGGCCGGGTTGCGCGCCGATATCCTCTCCCCGGTGAAAGAGACAGGCACGCTGCTGGGTGCGGTAACCGGGGCGGCGGCTCAGCAGAGCGGCCTGCGCGAAGGCACGCCGGTGGTGATGGGCGGTGGCGATGTGCAGCTTGGGTGCCTGGGTTTGGGCGTGGTGCGCGCCGGGCAAACGGCGGTGCTGGGCGGTACCTTCTGGCAGCAGGTGGTGAATTTACCGCAGGTGCGTACCGATCCCGATATGAATATCCGGGTTAATCCCCACGTGATCCCTGGCATGGCGCAGGCGGAATCCATCAGTTTTTTCACCGGATTAACCATGCGCTGGTTTCGCGATGCCTTCTGCGCAGAGGAAAAACTGATTGCCGGGCGAATGGGCATGGATACGTATTCCCTGCTGGAAGAGATGGCGGCACGCGTTCCGGCAGGTTCGCACGGCGTGATGCCGATTTTCTCCGACGCGATGCATTTTAAGCAGTGGTACCACGCTGCGCCGTCGTTTATTAACCTCTCCATCGATCCGGAAAAGTGCAACAAAGCCACGCTGTTCCGTGCGCTGGAAGAGAACGCCGCGATTGTCTCGGCCTGCAATCTGGCGCAGATTTCGCATTTTTCCGGCGTGACGTTTGAAAGCCTGGTCTTTGCCGGCGGTGGCGCGAAAGGTGCTTTGTGGAGCCAGATCTTAAGCGATGTGACCGGGTTGCCGGTGCGTGTGCCTGAAGTCAAAGAAGCCACGGCGCTGGGCTGTGCAATCGCCGCCGGAACAGGTGCGGGCCTGTTTGCGGATATGGCATCCACCGGGGAACGGCTGGTGAAATGGAGCCGGGAATTTACGCCAAATCCGGAACACCGCGAGCTGTACGACGGCATGATGCAAAAATGGCAGGCAGTCTACGCCGACCAGCTTGGGCTGGTGGACAGCGGGCTGACCACGTCGATGTGGCAGGCGCCGGGGCTTGTGCGGGCGGTGGCTCCGTAAAAAAACCAGCCGGATGGCGCTGCGCTTATCCGGCCTACGAGCCTGTAGCCCCGGTCAGCGCAGCGCCACCGGGGACCTTTCTTTGAATCCCATCACAATCATTCGATCCCGCTTTTACCTTTCCGCTGCCGCTGGCTAAATTAGTAACTCATCCGACCACATAACAATAATTTTACACTGGAAGAGAGTATGAGCCGCTACCCGTCGTTATTCGCCCCCCTCGATCTGGGGTTCACAACGCTCAAAAACCGCGTGTTGATGGGCTCGATGCATACCGGTCTGGAAGAACATCCCGACGGCGCTGAGCGCCTGGCTGCGTTCTACGCCGAACGTGCGCGCCATGGTGTGGCGCTGATTGTCACCGGTGGCGTGGCGCCCGCCCCATCGGGTGTGGGTATGGAAGGCGGAGCCGTGCTGAACGATGCGTCACAGCTGGCGCATCACCGCATTGTGACCGATGCGGTTCACAACGAGGGCGGGAAGATCGCCCTGCAAATTCTGCATACGGGCCGCTACAGCTACCAGCCGAAACTGGTGGCGCCCTCGGCCATTCAGGCCCCCATCAACCGTTTCAAACCGCACGCCCTTAGCCACGACGAGATCCTGACGCTGATTGACGACTTCGCCCGCTGCGCCGCACTGGCGCGGGAAGCAGGCTACGACGGCGTGGAAGTGATGGGCTCTGAAGGGTATCTGATTAACGAATTCCTGGCGGCCCGCACTAACCAGCGCGACGACGAATGGGGTGGCGATTACGCGCGCCGGATGCGTTTTGCCATCGAAGTGGTACGCGCCGTGCGTGAACGTGCGGGCGCTGATTTTATCATCGTCTTCCGCCTGTCGATGCTCGACCTGGTTGAAGGCGGCGGGACGTTTGACGAAACCGTACGGCTGGCCCAGGCCATTGAAGCGGCAGGCGCAACCATAATCAACACCGGGATCGGCTGGCACGAGGCGCGAATTCCCACCATCGCCACGCCGGTACCCCGTGCGGCATTCAGTTGGGTGACGCGCAAGCTGAAAGGCAAAGTGTCGATCCCACTGGTAACCACCAACCGTATTAACGATCCGCAGGTGGCTGACGATGTGATCTCGCGGGGCGATGCCGATATGGTATCGATGGCGCGTCCGTTCCTGGCCGATGCCGAACTGCTGTCCAAAGCACAAAGTGGCCGCGCAGATGAGATTAACACCTGTATCGGCTGTAACCAGGCCTGTCTGGATCAGATCTTTGTTGGCAAAGTCACCTCGTGCCTGGTCAACCCGCGCGCCTGCCACGAAACCAAAATGCCGGTGATCCCGACGAGTAACAAGAAGCGTCTGGCGGTGGTTGGCGCAGGTCCTGCGGGGCTGGCATTTGCCGTCAATGCCGCTTCACGCGGGCACAGCGTGACGCTGTTTGATGCGGCCAGTGAGATTGGCGGGCAGTTTAATATCGCCAAACAGATCCCCGGCAAAGAGGAGTTCTACGAAACCCTGCGTTATTACCGCCGGATGATCGCCCTGACAGGCGTGGATCTGCGATTAAACCAGTTTGTGAATGCCGCGGATCTGGCTGGTTTCGATGAGGTGATCCTGGCAAGCGGGATCGCCCCACGCCTGCCTGCGATCGAGGGGATTGATCACCCTAAGGTGCTGAGCTACCTCGACGTATTGCGTGATAAAACCCCGGTTGGGGAGAGCGTTGCCATTATCGGCTGCGGCGGGATCGGCTTTGATACAGCAATGTATTTAAGCCAGCCGGGTGAAACCACCAGCCAGAACATTGCCGAGTTTTGTGTGGAATGGGGTATCGACACCAGCCTGAATCAGTCAGGCGGTTTGCGACCAGAAGGCCCACAGCTGCCGAAAAGCCCGCGCCAGATTGTGATGTTGCAACGTAAAGCCAGTAAACCAGGCGAAGGGCTGGGCAAAACGACGGGCTGGATCCACCGCGCCACGCTGTTGTCGCGCGGCGTGAAAATGATCCCGGCGGTCAGTTATCAGAAGATCGACGACGAGGGCCTGCACGTGCTGATCGGCGGTGAACCGCAGCTGCTGCGCGTGGACAACATCATTTTATGTGCCGGTCAGGAGCCGAAACGCGATCTGGCCGATCCGCTGCGTGAGGCAGGTAAAACGGTGCATTTGATTGGCGGGTGTGATGTGGCGATGGAGCTGGATGCACGACGTGCGATTGCGCAGGGGACGAAGTTAGCTCTGGCGATCTAGGGCATTGCCCGGTGGCGCTGCGCTTACCGGGCCTACAAAACAGTAGGCCTGTGCAAGCGAAGCGCCGCCAGGCAAAACAATCTTAACGACGACGACCCAGCTTAACCGCTTTCAGCACCACGAACTTGTTGTTGGTGGCAATGGTGGTGCAGTTACCGAAAATCTTCTTCAGCTTGTGGAAGTAGTCCAGGTGGCGGTTCGCCACGATATACAGCTCACCGTTAATTTTCAGACAACGACGCGCATGGTGGAACATCTCCCAGGCGACGTTATCGGTCAGGGCATGTTTCTGGTGGAACGGCGGGTTACACAGCACCGCGTTGAAGCGGAAAGGCTCCACGCCTGACAGCGCGTTGTTAATCATAAACTCGCAGCGATCCAGCGCCTCTGGCATGTTGGTTTCCACGTTCAGACGGCTGGACGCTACCGCCATTGGCGATTCATCGCTAAACACCACGCTGGCTTCCGGGTTCTTCGCCAGCAGCGTCAGGCCAATCACCCCGTTACCACAGCCCAGATCGACAATCTCACCTTCCAGATTTTCCGGCAGATGTTCCATAAAGAAACGCGCGCCGATATCCAGACCGGTGCGGGAGAAGACGTTAGCATGGTTGTGGATGGTCCAGTCGGTTCCTTCCAGTTTCCAGCTCAGCGTTTCTGGCGCGTCAGCCAGTTCAGGCGCACTGAAGGTACAGTTGATGAGACGCGCTTTTTTCCACGCCAGCGTGGTGGTGGTTGGGCCGAGCACTTTCTCGAACAATTCCAGCGTCGAGGTGTGAATATCACGCGCTTTAGCACCCGCGATAATACGGGTTTCCGGGGTGACGACTTTACGCAGCGCGCGCAGCTGTTGTTCCAGCAACGCCATGGTTTTCGGCACTTTGATCAGCACCACACCCGGCGCCTGCGGGTAATCCGCAGTGCTGTCCAGGAACTTCACGCTGGATTCTTCGAGGTCGTTGTGGCGCAGGTTTTCACGCGTCGCCAGCTCGCTTAAGTAGGAATCACCGATGCTGTAAGGGGTGTGTTCTGCCAGAGCACAGCCCAGCGCGCCAAACGCATCATTCAGGATCAGAACCGGGCCGCTGATTTCAGTGTCATCCAACTGTTGCAGCAGATATTCATCCGCCGCTTCCCACGCCATAAGCGGGTTGACGTCGTCCGTTTCCGGGAAACGTTTAAGGTTGAGTGAACGGAAACCGTTGTCTAAGTGGCTCATCGGCCCTCCTGAATGGTAAAATTTTGGCGTAATCCCTGAAAAGGGTGCGTGAGTATACCCGTTTTCTCATTATTTTGGGGTTTTGATGAACCAGCTGACTTATCTCCAGGGCTACCCGGAGCATTTACTTTCTCAGGTACGCAGCCTGATTGCTGAGCAAAAGCTGGGCGCGGTACTGGAAAAACGCTACCCAGGCACCCATGATTTCGCGACCGATAAAGCCCTCTGGCAGTATACGCAGGATCTGAAAAGCCGGTACCTGAAGAGTGCGCCGCCGATCAATAAGGTGATGTACGACAACAAGATCCACGTGCTGAAAAACGCGCTCGGCCTGCATACCGCTATCTCCCGCGTACAGGGCGGCAAGCTGAAGGCGAAAGCCGAGATCCGCGTGGCGACCGTGTTCCGCAACGCGCCGGAAGCGTTTCTGCGCATGATCGTAGTGCATGAACTGGCGCACCTGAAAGAGAAAGAGCACGATAAGGCGTTCTATTCCCTGTGCTGCCATATGGAGCCGCAGTACCACCAGCTCGAGTTTGATACCCGCCTGTGGCTTACGCATTTATCGTTAAATGGTAATGAGCAATAGCGCACTCGTTTTGTCATCATGACGTGCTACAGTGGCTAAAGGTTCCCAGCTACGGAGTACGTAAACGTTTATGATACGTTTCGCAGTCATTGGTACGAACTGGATCACACGCCAGTTCGTCGACGCCGCCCACGAAACCGGCAAATATAAGCTCACCGCAGTCTATTCCCGCAGCCTTGAGCAGGCGCAGGCCTTCGCGAATGATTACCTTGTCGAACACCTGTTCACCTCGCTCGATGAGATGGCGCAAAGTGATGCCATTGATGCGGTCTATATTGCCAGCCCAAACTCCCTGCACTTCCCGCAAACGAAGCTGTTCCTCAGCCATAAAAAACATGTGATTTGCGAGAAGCCGCTGGCCTCTAATATTGAGGAAGTGGAAGCCGCCATCGCCCTGGCGCGTGAAAATCAGGTGGTGCTGTTCGAAGCATTCAAAACTGCCAGCCTGCCAAACTTCCTGCTGTTGCAGCAGTCTCTGCCGAAGCTTGGCAACGTGCGTAAGGCTTTCATCAACTACTGCCAGTACTCTTCACGCTACCAGCGCTACCTGGACGGCGAGAACCCGAACACCTTTAATCCGGCCTTCTCGAACGGGTCGATTATGGATATCGGCTTTTACTGCCTGGCCTCGGCGGTGGCGTTGTGGGGCGAGCCGCACGGCGTAACTGCCACCGCCAGCCTGCTGGATAGCGGCGTGGATGCACACGGTGTCGTGGTGCTGGATTACGGTGATTTCAGCGTTACGCTGCAACACTCTAAAGTCAGTGATTCGGTGCTGCCGAGCGAAATTCAGGGTGAAGCCGGATCGCTGGTGATTGAGAAGATCTCCGAGTGTCAGAAACTGAGCTTCGTGCCGCGCGGCGGGAAAGCGCAAGAGCTGACGCAACCACAGCATATTAACACTATGCTCTATGAGGCAGAGGTCTTTGCACGCCTGGTAGAAAACAATGAAGTGAATCACCCTGGGCTTTCGGTCAGCCGCACTACGGCGAAGCTGCAAACGGAGATCCGCCGTCAGACTGGCGTGGTGTTCCCGGCAGACGATGTGAGCGAAAAAGCGATCGCGTAAAGCTGTGTAATGAAACCGTGCAGACCATTGACGAAACCAATGGTCTGACATATTTTGTTACCTGCAAAGGGGAGTAACTTCTTCGCTGGTGGATCGTCATTACGATGCGTTAAACACGCATCCGGTCGCCGGGCAACCCTCGTGGTTGTAAGTGAGACCTTGCCGGAAGGCGAGGTCTATGCATAAAAAGCTAACGGCTATCGTCTTCTGACCATAGCCGTTTTTGTTTTTTATGTGTAAGGAAAATAGTATGCATTCTGTCGGCACTCCAATGTTGTGGGGCGGATTCGCGGTTGTCGTGCTCATCATGCTGGCAATCGACCTCTTTTTGCAGGGCCGTCGCGGCGCGCACGGCATGAGCATCAAACAGGCTGCGGCCTGGTCGCTGGTGTGGGTTACCCTCTCCCTGCTGTTCTGTGCCGCCTTCTGGTGGTATCTGGCCTCAACCGAAGGCCGCGCGGTTGCCGACCCTCAGGCGCTGGCCTTCCTCACAGGCTATCTGATTGAAAAAGCCCTGGCGGTGGATAACGTCTTCGTCTGGCTGATGCTGTTCAGCTACTTCGCCGTACCTGCCGCATTGCAACGCCGCGTACTGGTATACGGCGTGCTGGGGGCGATCGTTCTGCGTACCATCATGATCTTTGCTGGTAGCTGGCTGATAACCCAGTTCGAATGGCTGCTGTATGTCTTCGGGGCCTTCCTGCTGTTCACCGGGATCAAAATGGCGCTGGCGAAAGAGGACGGCTCCGCCATTGGCGATCGTCCGCTGGTGAAGTGGATCCGTGGGCATCTGCGCATGACGGACAAGATCGAGAGCGAACACTTCTTCGTGCGTAAAAATGGCCTGATGTTTGCCACTCCGCTACTGCTGGTGCTGATTCTGGTTGAGCTGAGCGACGTTATCTTCGCGGTAGACAGTATTCCGGCGATCTTCGCCGTGACCACTGACCCGTTCATTGTGCTGACCTCTAACCTGTTCGCGATCCTCGGCCTGCGTGCGATGTACTTCCTGCTGGCAGGCGCGGCGGAACGTTTCTCAATGCTGAAATACGGTCTGTCGGTGATCCTGGTGTTTATCGGTATCAAGATGCTGATTGTCGATTTCTACCATATCCCGATCGCCATTTCGCTTGGCGTGGTGTTTGGCATTCTGATCGTGACGCTGATTATCAACACCTGGGTTAACCGCCAGCACGATAAGAAGCAGCAGGTGTAGTGGTTTTGCCGGGTGGTACAGCGCCACCCGGCACTTTCGTTAATCAATAGTTAAAAAACATGACGCAACACGTAAAATCCAGCATTTTACGCTTCCCTCCCCTGCCACTTTCCCTATACTCGACCAGGCAAACATTTACTTACATCCGGACATAAATGTGACTTAGAGCACATCCGGGATGGAACGCAATTTCACTTAAGGAATCTCCATGACCACATCATCATCTGGACTGTTTGCGCGCCTGTCGCGTGGCAGCCTTGTTAAACAAATACTGGTTGGCCTGGTGCTGGGTGTTGCGCTGGCACTGATCTCTAAACCCGCCGCAGAGGCCACCGGCCTGCTCGGTACCCTGTTCGTCGGCGCGTTGAAAGCCGTTGCGCCGATTCTGGTCCTGACCCTGGTGATGGCTTCCATCGCCAACCATCAGCAGGGACAAAAAACCAATATCCGCCCAATCCTGTGGATGTACCTGTTAGGTACTTTCTCGGCGGCGCTGACTGCGGTCGTCGTCAGTTTCATCTTCCCTTCAACGCTTCAGTTAACGACCGGCGCAACCGATGTTACGCCGCCTGCGGGTATCGTTGAGGTGATGCACGGTCTGTTGATGAGCGTCGTGGCTAACCCTATCCATGCCCTGATTAACGCTAACTACATCGGCATTCTGGTGTGGGCAGTCGGTCTTGGCTTTGCCCTGCGTCACAGCAATGACACCACCAAAAACCTGATTAACGATGTGTCCAATGCCGTGACCTTTATCGTGACGCTGGTGATCCGCTTTGCCCCGATTGGTATTTTTGGCCTGGTATCCTCAACGTTTGCAACCACCGGTTTTGGCGCACTGTGGGGTTATGCCCAGCTGCTGCTGGTGCTGATTGGCTGTATGGCCGTGGTGGCGCTGGTGATTAACCCGCTGCTGGTGTTCTTACAGACGCGCCGTAACCCTTATCCGCTGGTGTTGATGTGCCTGCGTGAGAGCGGCGTCACCGCCTTCTTTACCCGCAGCTCAGCCGCGAATATTCCGGTAAACATGTCGCTGTGTGAAAAACTGAATCTGGACCGTGATACTTACTCGGTGTCGATCCCACTGGGTGCGACCGTCAATATGGCGGGCGCGGCAATCACCATCACGGTTCTGACCCTGGCGGCAGTCCATACGCTGGGTATTCCGGTAGATTTACCGACGGCACTGCTGTTGAGCGTGGTGGCTGCACTTTGCGCGTGCGGGGCTTCTGGCGTGGCGGGTGGTTCGCTGCTGCTGATCCCGCTGGCCTGTAATATGTTTGGCATTCCGAACGAGATTGCCATGCAGGTTGTCGCCGTTGGTTTCATCATTGGCGTGTTGCAGGACTCCTGCGAAACCGCGATCAACTCCTCCACCGATGTGATGTTTACCGCGGCCGTATGTCAGGCGGAAGACGCACGCTTAGCGAAAAATGCCCTGCGTAACTAATCTGTCAGCCCTTCCGTCAGCGGACGGAGGGGCTCTCTTCCTGCACCTGGTTTTCCACTTTAAACGGATCGATACCGCGCTGCTGCATTCGCCAGAAACGAATGATGTTCAGCCCGTTCATGATGAGAAAACTGCCTTCAATTAATGTCCCGCCAATCGACCCAAGCCAGAAGTTGTGGATCACCCAGCAACAGGTTGAACACCAGATCACACAGCGCATCGTCAGGCCTTTACTGCGAAACAGCGCCCAGGTACTGACAATGGTGCCAATCACCGGTAGCAGCTCTACCGGATGATGAAACTTCGCCAGCCCGATTCCCCCGGTCAGCACAATAAACACCGCCATCACCCACAGGCTGCGGGTGCGCAACGTAATGAGCGTACGCACGGTGTTGAGCATGGCGCTTGAGCCTGCCGGAAATGCGCCCATCAGAAAGAAGTGCACGCCGATAACAGCACTGTAAACCGAAAGCTGGATTTTGAATTTCCGCTCGTCGCGATTGATAAAGGTGGTGATACCAATCAGAAAGGCGATGACGCCAACGCCCTGGGCCAGCCAATACGCGCTCATGAAGGAGTCCTGTGTTCAGGCAAAAAGAAACGGCGCTTCATTATATGAAACGCCGTTTCGGATTTAAAGCATAATGACTTACAGCGTGACGCCGCTTTTGAATATCGCCAGCTCGCGGAAGTCGTTTTTCTCGTTACAGGTCTGCTTGCCGTTAGCGAAGTCCACAATGGTATCAACGAATTCGTTCAGCAGCTGCGGCATTGCTTTGCCATGGATCAGCTGGCCGGCATCGAAGTCGATCCAGTGTTTTTTCTTCGCCGCCAGCTCGCTGTTGGTGGCAATTTTCACCGTTGGCACAAAGCCACCGTACGGTGTACCGCGGCCAGTACTGAACAGCACCATGTGACAGCCTGCTCCGGCCAGCGCGCTGGTTGCTACCGCATCGTTACCCGGTGCGCTAAGCAGGTTCAGACCGTGGGTTTTCAGGCGTTCGCCATAGCGCAGCACGTCAACCACCTGGCTTGCCCCTGCTTTCTGGGTACAGCCGAGCGATTTTTCTTCCAGCGTGGTGATCCCGCCCGCTTTGTTGCCCGGCGATGGGTTCTCGTAAATCGGCTGGTTGTGCGCAATGAAGTACTGTTTGAAGTCGTTCACCATGGTGACGGTTTTTTCAAACGTCTCTTCGTCGCGGCAATGGCTCATCAGAATACGTTCAGCACCAAACATTTCTGGCACTTCGGTCAGCACGGTGGTGCCACCGTTGGCGATCATGTAATCCGAGAAGCGGCCCAGCATTGGGTTCGCAGTGATACCGGACAGGCCATCAGATCCGCCGCACTCAAGCCCGAATTTCAGCTCGCTCAGTTTGCCTGGTTCGCGTTTGTCGTGGCGCATCACTTCATACAGCTGATGCAGCTGCTCAAGCCCTGCTTCCACTTCATCGTCCTGGTGCTGGCACACCATAAAGTGCACGCGCTCAGGATCAAACTCGCCCAGCGTTTCGCGGAAGGCATCCACCTGGTTGTTTTCACACCCCAGGCCAATCACCAGTACCGCGCCCGCATTCGGGTGGCGTACCATGTTTTGCAGCATGGTACGGGTATTAATATGATCGTCGCCTAACTGTGAACACCCGTAGGTATGGCTAAACAGGTGCACACCATCGGTGCCTTCGGCATCGTTGGTTTCTTTCAGGAAACGCGTCTGGATTTGCCGCGCGATCCCGTTAACACAGCCCACCGTCGGGAGGATCCACAGTTCATTGCGGATCCCCACGTCACCGTTGGCACGGCGGTAAATCTGTACGTCGCGATCTGCCGCCTGCCCGATGTCCGCCGGGGATTCAGGTTGATAGCTATACTCGTCCAGATCGCTCAGATTGGTGCGGGTATTGTGGGAATGAATATGTTCACCCGGCGCAATATCCGCCAGCGCATGACCAATAGGCAAACCGTACTTCACGACGTTTTCACCTTTCGCGATAGGACGTATGGCAAATTTGTGCCCACGTGATATCGCCTGACGCAACGTGACGGTCTCATTTTCAACAGTCACGTCGGTACCTTCGGTCAGATCCGCCAGTGCTACGACAACGTTATCCAGCGAATGGATTTTGATGTATTGCATATCAACCTCAAACGGCCTTAGTTCAGTTCAATGGCGAAGTAGTCACGCGCATTGTTAAAGCAGATGTTTTTCACCATTTCGCCCAGCAGCTGAATATCCGCCGGTGCTTCACCCGCAGCCACCCAACGGCCAATCATCTGGCACAGAATGCGGCGGAAATATTCGTGACGGGTATAGGACAGGAAGCTGCGGCTGTCGGTCAGCATCCCGACAAAACGGCTTAACAGACCCAGTTGCGCCAGTTGCGTCATCTGACGCTCCATGCCGTCTTTCTGGTCGTTGAACCACCAGCCGGAACCGAACTGCATCTTGCCTGGCATCCCTTCGCCCTGGAAGTTACCGATCATGGTGCCCAGCACTTCGTTATCGCGCGGGTTCAGGCAGTACAGGATGGTTTTAGGCAGCAGATTCTGTTCGTTCTGTTTGCTCAGCAGTTTGGACAGCTCTTCCGCCAGCGGACGGTCGTTGATGGAGTCAAAGCCCACATCCGCGCCCAGCAGTTTGAACTGACGCAGGTTGTTATTACGCAGCGCGCCAATGTGATACTGCTGAACCCAACCGCGACGGGCATATTCTGCGCCGAGGAACACCAGTACCGCTGTTTTAAACTGAGCCACTTCGTGCTCGCTTAATGTCTCACCGGACAGACGACGCGCCAGGATGCTATCCAGCTCGGCTTCGTTTGACTCCGCGAACAGCACCACATCAAGCGCGTGGTCAGACACCTTACAGCCGTGTGCAGCAAAGTGATCCAGACGTTTGGTCAGGGCCGTTTGCAGGTCAGTGAAACGACGAATGTCGGTATCAGACACTTCCGCCAGCTTCGCCATGTAGTCGTTGAAGGTTGCCAGTTCAATGTTGAACGCTTTATCCGGGCGCCAGCTTGGCAGCACTTTGATATCGAAAGAGGTGTCTTTCGCCACAACGGCGTGATGCTCCAGTGAGTCGATTGGATCGTCAGTAGTACCTACCATCTTCACGTTCATCTGTTTCATGATGCCGCGTGCGGAAAACTTATCCTGCGCCAGCAGTTCGTTGCACTGGTTCCAGATTTCATCCGCCGTGGTTGGGGAGAGCAGTTTGCCGGTGATACCAAACGGACGACGCAGCTCGAGGTGCGTCCAGTGGTATAACGGGTTGCCGATGGTGTGCGGCACGGTCGCTGCCCATGCGTCAAACTTCTCGCGGTCAGTCGCGTCGCCGGTACACAGGCGCTCAGCCACACCATTGGTGCGCATTGCGCGCCATTTGTAGTGGTCACCCTTCAGCCAGATGTCATACAGGTTTTTGAAACGATAATTTTCGGCAACCTGCTGCGGTGGTAAATGGCAGTGATAGTCGAAAATTGGCTGGTCTTTTGCGTAGTCGTGGTACAGCCGGCGAGCAAATTCAGTATCTAGCAGAAAATCTTCAGTCATAAACGGAGTCATTTATCGTCTTCCTCTTAACGAGTGCGTCAAAAAGCTTATGTTCAGATGCTGCAAAGTTATCACACCAATTTCCAGAGGCCGAAGTTTTTTTCGTGAGTTAGATCAATAAACGTCAACAAATAAAATACCCTCAACGGAGTAAACCCTCTCGCAGCCCGCGCCGTATCTGGCTTTGCGTGCAGAAGATAATGTCCCTACAAAGAATCACACTTTTGTGATGTCACTCACCTTTTAAAGTTGTATGACAAGTTATCTTTTCGCCGTCGCAAACAATTAGCCGACGGAATGCATTACTGGTGTGAAAAGCATCGGATTTAACGGTACGGATACCGACTTATGCACGATTACTTATGGCAAGGTTCGGGCCGTTCCGGGAAATTATCCCGGTTACGCCCCTCCCGTTACACAACAGCTCCCGGCAACGGTTGAGAGGTTGCCGTGCTCCGGCACGGAAATAACATAACGATGAGGTTTTACATGCGTAAAATTAAAGGGTTACGTTGGTACATGATTGCACTGGTGACGTTGGGCACCGTGCTGGGCTACCTGACACGTAACACCGTGGCAGCAGCGGCTCCTACGTTGATGGAAGAATTGCATATCTCCACACAGCAATACTCTTACATCATTGCTGCTTACTCCGCGGCTTACACCGTAATGCAGCCTGTAGCAGGTTATGTTCTTGATATTCTGGGTACTAAAATCGGTTATGCGTTCTTCGCTGTTGCATGGGCGATTTTCTGCGGTGCAACAGCACTGGCAGGCAGCTGGGGCGGTCTGGCACTGGCGCGCGGTGCGGTAGGTGCAGCAGAAGCCGCCATGATCCCGGCAGGCCTGAAAGCCAGCTCCGAGTGGTTCCCGGCAAAAGAACGTTCTATTGCTGTCGGTTACTTTAACGTCGGTTCTTCTATTGGCGCGATGATTGCTCCGCCACTGGTAGTCTGGGCTATCGTGATGCACAGCTGGCAGATGGCGTTCATCATCTCTGGTGTACTGAGCTTTGCATGGGCAATGGCGTGGCTGATTTTCTATAAACACCCACGTGACCAGAAAAAACTGTCTACTGAAGAACGTGATTACATCATTGGCGGTCAGGAATCTCAGCACCAGACTAACAACGGCAAAAAAATGTCTGTCTGGCAGATTCTGGGCACCCGTCAGTTCTGGGGTATCGCACTGCCACGCTTCCTGGCAGAACCAGCCTGGGGTACGTTTAACGCCTGGATCCCACTGTTCATGTTTAAAGTGTATGGCTTTAACCTGAAAGAGATCGCGATGTTCGCCTGGATGCCAATGCTGTTCGCTGACCTGGGTTGTATCGTGGGGGGTTACCTGCCACCTCTGTTCCAGCGCTGGTTTGGTGTGAACCTGATTGTCTCCCGAAAAATGGTGGTTACCATGGGCGCGCTGCTGATGATTGGCCCAGGTATGATCGGCCTGTTCACCAGCCCATACGTAGCAATTGGTCTTCTTTGTATTGGTGGCTTTGCTCACCAGTCCCTGTCTGGCGCACTGATTACGCTCTCATCAGACGTCTTTGGTCGTAACGAAGTTGCTACCGCAAACGGCCTGACCGGTATGGCCGCCTGGACTGCAAGTACCCTGTTTGCTCTGGTGGTTGGTGCACTGGCTGACACTATCGGCTTTAGCCCACTGTTCGCTGTGCTGGCTATCTTCGACCTGCTGGGTGCGGTGGTTATCTGGACGGTGCTGAAAAGCAAATCGGCAGAGGAGCTACAAAAAGAGTCCGTTGGGGGACCCGCAACGCAAAATTAGCGGTGATGCAGTTGTGCCGGGTGGCGGCTTCGCCTTACCCGGCCTACAAAACCCGTAGGCCCGCGCAAGCGAAGCGCCGCCGGGCATTTAAAGGCCGCTCAGTTGCGGCTTTTTTCATGGCGAAATCTGGAGACTGGCTCGCAAAAGTGGTATAACAAATAATCCGTCGTACCCTGCCTGGAGCGCATATGGAAATCACCGAATCACGTCGTTTATATCAGCAACTTGCTGCCGAGCTGAAAGATCGCATCGAGCAAGGTGTCTATCTTGTCGGTGATAAACTCCCCGCTGAGCGCTTTATTGCTGATGAAAAAAGCGTGAGCCGCACGGTGGTGCGTGAAGCAATCATCATGCTGGAAGTCGAAGGCTATGTTGAGGTACGCAAAGGCTCCGGTATTCATGTGATTTCCAACCAGCCAAAACACTCCCCGGTGCCGGACGAAAGTCTGGAGTTCGCCAGCTACGGGCCGTTTGAGCTGCTTCAGGCGCGTCAGCTGATCGAAAGTAATATTGCCGAATTTGCCGCCACACAGGTGACCAAGCAGGACATCATGAAGCTGATGGAAATTCAGGAGAATGCGCGTAAGGAAAAATGCTTCCGCGATTCAGAATGGGATTTGCAGTTCCATGTTCAGGTTGCGCTGGCTACGCAAAACACCGCCCTGGCGGCAATTGTTGAAAAAATGTGGACTCAGCGCGTTCACAACCCGTACTGGAAGAAACTGCACGATCACATCGATTTGCGCACCGTGGATAACTGGTGTGACGACCACGACCAAATTCTTAAAGCGCTGATTCGTAAAGACCCGCACGCGGCAAAACTGGCCATGTGGCAGCACCTGGAAAATACCAAGCAGATGCTGTTTAACGAAACCAGTGATGACTTCGAATTTAACGCCGATCGCTATCTTTTTGCTGATAATCCTGTCGTTCACCTCGATACGGCAGCCAATCTCGCAAAATAGTTTCCCTTTCCGCTGGCAGGCGCTTCGCTGCGCCTTCCGGCGCAGGTGGGTAAGCAAAACATATATAGTGTCAGCCTTTGTAAATCCCCTCGCTCACCTTCATGGCTTAAGCCAAAATCACTCCGCCCCATGCAAAATCTGTGACGCAGAACGTTGGGCTTTGTTACAATTGGATTCAATTTGCTTTCTTGTAAGTTAGTGCTTGCTAACCAGCCATTTAACAGGGAACAGTTCTGGCCACCACAATGTGTCCGCGAGCGACCATAATGAAATCATAAAAATGTCGCCGTACTGTTTTTCCCGGATAACAGGCGTGACGTTAACCGATTTCCAGGAACACTGAATGGAACTTTTGACCCAACTACTACATGCCTTATGGGCCCAGGACTTCGAAACGCTGGCCAATCCGTCCATGATTGGGATGCTCTATTTCGTTTTGTTTATGATCCTGTTTCTTGAAAATGGATTGCTTCCTGCCGCCTTCCTGCCTGGCGACAGTCTGTTAGTGTTGGTCGGCGTGCTTTGTGCCAAAGGCGCAATGGCATTCCCCCAGACCGTCCTGTTATTAACCATTGCTGCAAGCCTCGGCTGCTGGGTGAGCTATATCCAGGGACGATGGCTGGGTAATACGCGCATCGTGCAAAACTGGCTTTCGCATCTGCCGGCGCATTACCACCAGCGGGCGCACCACCTGTTCCACAAACATGGGCTTTCAGCGCTGCTGATTGGCCGCTTCATTGCGTTTGTGCGCACCTTATTGCCAACCATCGCCGGGCTCTCCGGCCTGAGCAGCGCACGCTTCCAGTTCTTTAACTGGATGAGTGGCCTGCTGTGGGTACTGATCCTGACAACGTTAGGCTATGCACTTGGCAAAACGCCTGTGTTTATGAAATATGAAGACCAGTTAATGTCCTGCCTGATGCTGCTGCCGGTTGTGCTGCTGGTCTTTGGTCTGGTCGGTTCGCTGGTTGTCCTGTGGAAGAAAAAATACGGGGCCAAGGGCTAACGATGGTCATTTCACCGTTATCCCTGCGCCGCTTGTCTTACGCATTGATTGTGCTGGTATTCATCAGCGCGATGCTGCTGGTATGGACGGCGCTCCAGCACCAGGAATCCACACTGGCAATCCGGCCGGTGAATCAGGGAGCCAGCGTGCCAGACGGTTTTTCCATCTGGCATCACCTGGATGCAAACGGGATCCGCTTCAAGAGCATCACGCCACAAGATGATGTTTTACTGATTAAATTTGATTCCAGTGCGCAAAGCGCAGCAGCCAAAGCCGTGCTCGACAGAACGTTGCCGCACGGATACATCATTGCCCAGCAGGAAGATAACAGCCAGCCAGCAGCCTGGTTGTCTCTTCTGCGCGACACATCGCACCGGTTTGGATAATTTCCAGGATTCTGAATCTTTTCACTCACTTTGGTGATTACCCCGTTTACTTACTATGCTTAAGTACGCGGAGCATCATATCTATGTTCTCCGCATGACTTTGGACATCAGCACACTCCCCGGACGTGCTGCAAACAATGGAAGGTTCCAATAATGAAATACCGCATCGCCCTGGCTCTGGCCCTTTTTTCATTAAGCACAGCCTCTTTCGCCACCTCTCTGTGTCTGGAGAAGGAGAAAGACATTCAGCGTGAAATCAGTTATGCCGAAAAGCATAACAATCAGAACCGAATCAATGGCTTGAAAAAAGCGCTTAGCGAAGTGAAAGCTAACTGTTCCGACAAGGAGCTTCGCGCAAGCCACCAGAAGAAAATCACGGAGCAAAAGGAAGAAGTAGCAGAGCGCCGTCAGGATCTTCAGGAAGCGAAAGAGAAAGGGGATGCGGATAAAATTGCCAAACGCGAGAAGAAACTGAAAGAAGCGCAAGAAGAACTGAAAGCGCTGGAATCCCGCGATTATTGAGTTAACGGAAGTCTCACAGGAGAAAATCATGTCAAAAGATACTACGTCAGAAAACCTGCGCGCTGAGTTGAAATCCCTGGCGGATACCCTGGAAGAAGTGCTGAATTCCTCTACCGATAAATCAAAGGAAGAAGTCAGCAAGCTGCGCAGCAAAGCTGAGCAAGCATTGAAAGAGAGCCGTACCCGCCTGGGTGAAACCGGTGATGCGCTGGCGAAGCAGACCCGTGAAGCGGCAGCACGCGCTGATGAATACGTTCGCGATAACCCATGGACCGGTGTAGGCATTGGTGCCGCTGTTGGTGTGGTTCTGGGTGTCCTGCTCACGCGTCGTTGATTATGGAAGACAATCGTCATACTGAAGGTCCGGCAAAGAACATCATTGGCATCGGGCAGCGGATGTTAACCACCCTCGTCGGTATCGCTGAAACGCGCATTCGTCTGGCAGTGGTTGAACTGGAAGAAGAGAAAGCCAATATCTTCCAGATCCTGCTGATGCTAGGTCTTACCCTCCTCTTTGCCGCATTTGGCCTGATGAGCCTGCTGGTGCTGGTTATCTGGGTTGTCGATCCGCAGTATCGTCTTAACGCCATGATTGCGACCACCGTGGTGTTGCTGCTGGGTGCTGTGATAGGCGGTATCTGGACGCTGCGAAAAGCACGCAAATCCACGTTGCTGCGTCATACCCGCCAGGAGCTTGCCGCCGACCGCACGCTGCTGGAGGACGACAAACCATGAGCAGCAAAACCGAGCTCAGGCAGCGAAAAGCGTTTCTGTTAAGCCAGATCCAGCAGCAACGGCTGGATCTGTCCGCCAGTCGTCGTGACTGGGTGGATGCAACGCGCCCGCTGGATCGTGGCTGGAATACCTTCCTGAACCTGCGTTCATGGGTGCTGGTTGGTAGCAGCGTGATGGCAATCTGGGGTGTGCGCCATCCCAGCAAGCTGATTCGCTGGACGCGTCGCGGCTTTGGTGTCTGGAGCGCATGGCGTCTGGTGAAAGCAACGTTGCGGCAGCAGCAGTTACGCTAGCCTCCTCGCCGGGTGGCGGCTGTGCCTTACCCGGCCTACATTTTATCCGTAGGCCGGGTAAGCGCAGCGCCACCCGGCAAAAATCCCTCCCCACACTTACTCAATATCTTTGATAAAGATTGACAGTTTTCCTTGCTAACAATTGTCATTCGTCACGTTTATGATTCTCTCCATCGACAGCAAAGACGCGGTATCTACCCGAATTTGCACACAAATAAAGATCAGCCGCTCATGTGGTTTCCTGGAGAGTAAAATGAAAAAATTAGAAGATGTTGGTGTACTGGTAGCGCGTATCCTGATGCCAATTCTGTTCATCACCGCAGGTTGGGGCAAAATCACCGGTTATGCGGGTACACAACAGTATATGGAAGCAATGGGCGTGCCGGGGTTCCTGCTGCCACTGACCATTTTGCTTGAGTTCGGCGGCGGCCTGGCAGTACTGTTCGGCTTCCTGACCCGTACCACTGCACTGTTTACTGCGGGCTTCACCCTGCTGACAGCATTTATCTTCCACAGCAACTTTGCGGAAGGCGTGAACTCCCTGATGTTCATGAAAAACCTGACTATCGCTGGCGGCTTCCTGCTGTTGGCTGTGACCGGTCCAGGCGCATTCAGCATCGACCGCGTTCTGAATAAGAAGTGGTAAGCACGCTATACTGACTTAAAAAAGCGAGGAGATATCTCCTCGCTTTTGCTATCTGACGGAGGAGGAAAAAATGGGACAACTCGTAGACGGCGTCTGGCAGGATGTCTGGTATGACACTAAATCCACCGGAGGACGCTTCAAGCGCTCTGTTTCGGCCTTCCGTAACTGGCTGACCGCCGATGGCGCGCCAGGCCCCAGTGGCGAAGGGGGTTTTGCCGCCGAAAAAGACCGTTATCATCTCTACGTTTCACTCGCCTGCCCGTGGGCGCACCGTACGCTGATTGTGCGTAAACTCAAAGGTCTGGAATCATTACTGCCTGTCTCAGTTGTCAATCCGCTGATGCTGGAAAACGGCTGGACATTCGACAGCGATTTTCCTGCCGCAACGGGTGACAACCTTTACCATCACGATTTTCTGTACCAGCTGTATCTGCGCGCAGATCCGCACTATACCGGCCGCGTCACCGTACCGGTGCTCTGGGACAAGAAAAACCAGACGATTGTCAGCAATGAGTCTGCCGAAATCATCCGTATGTTCAACACCGCGTTTGATGCGCACGGCGCCCGCGCCGGTGATTACTATCCGGTTGAGCTGCGCGATAAAATTGATGAGCTGAACAGCTGGATCTACGACAACGTGAACAACGGTGTCTACAAAGCCGGTTTTGCCACCAGTCAGGAAGCCTATGACGAAGCAGTCGCGAACGTCTTCACATCGCTGGAGCGTCTGGAGCAGATCCTCGGTCAGCATCGCTACCTGACGGGCGATCGCCTGACGGAAGCAGACATCCGCCTGTGGACAACCCTGGTGCGTTTTGATCCGGTGTATGTCACCCACTTTAAGTGCGACAAGCACCGCATCAGTGACTACCTGAACCTGTACGGTTTCCTGCGTGACATCTACCAGATGCCGGGCATTGCTGAAACGGTCGATTTCGGCCATATCCGCACCCACTATTTCCGCAGCCACAAGACCATTAACCCAACGGGCATTATCTCCATCGGCCCGTGGCAGGATCTGGATGAACCGCACGGGCGAGATGTGCGTTTTGGATAAACATTAAGGGCATCAATAGATGCCCTTTTTTAATTCACAATATCCATCTATCCTTACTTTGATTGCTTAGAAAACAAGTGATTGACCGATCATTGAGGCAAGGAAAAAATGGACTGGTATTTAAAAGTACTGCGCAACTACATTGGATTTGGTGGCCGTGCCCGCCGCAAAGAATACTGGATGTTCGTTCTGGTGAACTTCATCCTGATCATGGTGCTGGGCATTGTCGATAAAATTCTCGGCTGGGAACGGGCTGGCGGTGAAGGCGTTCTCACTACAATTTATGGCCTGTTGGTTCTGCTGCCATCATGGGCCGTGCTGTTTCGTCGGCTGCATGACACCGACCGTTCGGCCTGGTGGCTACTGCTGCTGTTGATCCCAATTATCGGCTGGCTGGTGATTCTGATCTTTAACTGTCAAAGCGGCACGCCGGGTGAAAACCGCTTTGGTCCCGATCCTAAGATCGGCGCATAAATTAAGGCCCGGTGGCGTTTACGCTTACCGGGCCTACACGCTTATTTATTGTAGTGGGCAAACAGCTTCGGTATTTCTCGCAAACACCACGACTTCGCTTCTCCCATGCTGTCACGGCGCCACGCCATAATAATATCGACCTCACTGGTGTATTCCGGGCTCACCACGCGCAGCCGTCCTTCGGCAATATCTTTTTCCACAAACGGATAAGGCATCGTCGCCACGCCCAGACCAGCCAGCAGTGCCTGGCGCTTATCTTCCAGCGATGTCACCGTCAGACGCGGCTGTTTATCCAGCAGCTGTACCGTTAATACCGGGCGCTCACGCGCGGTATCCGCTACCGCCACACCGCGATATTTCACGCGCGTCACTTCAGAAAGCGGCTCCGGCTCCTGGTGAATCGGGTGGTCGGGTGCAGCCACGTACACGTTCATCACGCTGTAGAGCTTACGGGAGTTGATTTCAGACGACGAACGGAAGTGCATATCCGGCGCAATCACGATATCCGCCCTGCCCGTTTCCAGACGCTCCCACGCCCCTGCCAGCACTTCGGTAATGATCGACAACTGGGTGTTGGCTTTATCCGCCAGGCGGTCCACCAGCGGGAACAGCGCCTCAGTTGGCACTAACGCTTCCGTGACCAGCGTCAGATGCGTTTCCCAGCCACGCGCCAGCGCTTCGGCGTCGGTAGTTAGTTTATCGGCCGCTTCCAGCAGCACGCGGCCACGCTCCAGCAGCATCCGCCCAACGTTGGTGAATTTTGTTCTATGACCGGAACGATCGAATAACACCACGTCCAGCTCTTCTTCAAGCTTCTGCATGGTGTAACTCAGCGCAGACGGAACGCGCCCCAGTTCATCTGCCGCAGCGGCAAAGCTGCCACGCCTGTCAATCGCGTCCATGACGCGAAGCGCCTCAAGCGTCAATGCTCTCTCTTTTGCCATCTCGTTCTCATTCAGGAAATTTGAACATACCAGGCAGAATATCTGGCTAACAATGAAGCGTCCATACCTTTACCATTGTTTTAGTGTAAAGAGAGGTCAAGTTTATGATTACGACAAGAACAGCTAAACAGTGCGGACAAGCTGATTTCGGTTGGCTACAGGCCCGCTACACCTTTTCCTTTGGACACTACTTTGACCCAAAACTCCTCGGTTACGCATCACTGCGCGTATTGAATCAGGAAGTGCTCGCCCCGGGCGCGTCCTTCCAGCCGCGCACGTATCCGAAAGTCGATATCCTGAACCTGATCCTGGAAGGCGAGGCAGAATACCGCGACAGCGAGGGCAATCATGTCCAGGCGAAGGCTGGCGAAGCGTTGCTGATTTCAACGCAGCCGGGCATTAGTTACAGCGAGCATAACCTCAGCAAAGACAAGACGCTGACCCGAATGCAGCTGTGGCTGGATGCCTGCCCAGAGCGGGAAAATCCGCTGGTACAGAAGATAGATTTGAAGGGCGAAAAGCAGCAGTTGCTTGCATCGCCTGATGGCAGCAACGGCAGTCTGCAACTGCGCCAGCAAGTGTGGCTGCACCATATTGAACTGAAAAAAGGTGAGCAGGCGAGTTTCCAGCTTCACGGCCCGCGCGCCTATTTGCAGTCGATTCATGGCACGGTACATGCGGTGACGCACACGGAAGAAAAAGAAGCGCTCACCTGCGGCGACGGAGCGTTTATTCGTGATGAAGCGAATATTACGCTGGTTGCCGATACGCCGCTGCGTGCGCTGTTGATTGATTTGCCGGTGTGATGTAAAAACCCTCTCCTCCAGGAGGAGAGGGGAAACACCTATACCTTACTCGCCATTATCTCAATGATCTGCCGGTCTGTTGCCTGCATCGAGCGGCACGCCAGTGAGCACAGATTAGCGATAGACTGCTCAACATCGTGCGCGACAATCCCTTCATTGCCTGTCACAGCTGAATCATCCAGCGCCATCATCACCGCCTTCCAGGCGCTCCCGACGCTGGTTGATACCTTCATCGCGCAACTGTTAGATGCTCCGTCACAGATAATCCCGCTGACATCACCGATCATGCTGCTGATGGCCATCGCAATCGTCTGGTAACGCCCGTCCATCAGCCACGCCATTCCTGCCGCCGCGCCCATGGCCGCCGTTGTTGCAGCGCACAGCGCCGACAAGCGCGGAAGCTGGTCATGGATATAAATGGCCGCCAGATGTGACAACATCAATGCCCGGGCAAGACGTTCATCATCAGCCTGAACATACTCAGCCACCACCACAACCGGCATCGTCGCGGTGATCCCCTGATTGCCCGAACCGGAGTTGCTCATGGCCGGCAGCGTTGCGCCCCCCATTCTGGCATCAGAAGCTGCACTGGTGCGGATAACAATGTCTGAACCTATATCCTGCGCCATCCATCCTCGCGCGCGCTGTTTATGCAGCGTGGCACCGATGTGCAGCCCCCACGTTCCGCTTAACCCTTCGCGAGAGAGCGCATCGTTCAGACGTGCCGCTTCCAGGATAAAGCGGATCGCATCGAACGGTACCTGCTCCACAAACTCGACGATCTGCGACAGCGTGGTGTGCGAAAACACCGCCAGCGGATCGCCGCCCATCTCACCGGACAGCTCGTTAAGGACAAAGCGCGTTTCGCCCTGACAAACGATCTCCACGACGCGGGTATGCCCACCGACAATGGTGACCATTGCCGATGTGTTACCAGCATGAACGCAGGCGCGGGAATAAAGGATCTCATCGCAAGGTTCTTGCAGCTTCACCTGTACCCGTCCGGCTTGTAGCAGTGCTTTTGCCTTTGCTAACGCGTCGCCTGAGGCATCTTTCAACACCTCCAGCCCGGCCTGCGCGTTACCGCCAATGGCGCCCAGTGCTGCGGCAATAGGTAGCCCGACCATGCCTGTTCCCGGTACCGTAACGCCAAGCCCGTTTTTCATCAGGTTTGGCGACACCCACGCATCTATCTGCGTGACCTCACCGGGAAGTTGTTCCGCGGCAATGGCACAGGCCAGCGCCAGTGAGACAGGCTCTGTACACCCCAGCGCAGGTTTAACTTCTTCCTGCACGGCGCGAATAAAATGGTTCCATAAAGGATTGATTTGCTCAGACATCGTTACGACCTTTATTGCTCCTCAGGAGAACGCGAGGAAAGGAGAAACACAAAGCAGCAGCCCGGTGATAATAATAATCACCAGCGATACGCCTTTATATTTATGTAGCGCGGGGACTTTGCAGACCAGCCACGCCGGGATCAGGCAGCCAACCATTCCAAAGATAGGGCTACAAATAGAAGTGAAGCTCAGGACCGGCGCGTTTAAGACAATGGCGCTCCAGGCGAGCAGGATGGCGAACAGCATGATCCCACGCTGAACGGTACGTTCATTGATATTCTCTGCCGGCATTCTGCGGCGCAGGATATTCATCACAATGCCCTGCGTGGCTTCGCGAAAGCCGAGATAAACGCCGAAGAAGGCAGTCATGACGGCGAAAATATTCAGGATCACGCTGACGATTTTGACCCAGCCCGCACCGTCGCCGCTAATAAACTGCGCGGCGATCGCCAGAGCCGAAATATTTTGCTCATAGGCTTTTACCGCCTCATCGTGACCCATCGCCAGCGTGAAGGAGACGGCATAGAAGAAGACCGTCACAAACAGCACGCCAAAGGCAATATTCATCGCACGTAACGCTTTATGTCGTGCCACTTCAACCGATTTTTCCCGTGAACGATAAGAGATAACCATCGGGCTTAAGGTCTGGATAAACAGAATCGACGTTAAGGTGAAAGGCAGCGTAATAATGGCGTTTTTGATCAGCAACCCCATCGGTGGCAGCATACCGACGTTGGCTAAATGCCAGAGGCCAATCATCGACAGCCCCAGAGCGGCAACCACAAATAGCTTGGTGAGCACCATCAGGCTGGAAACTTTAAACAACAGCTTTTCACCACGAGATGAAATAGCCACCAAAATACAAATCAAAAATAAACCGTAGAACGGGTTTTCGGAAAGCAAACCGTCGGTGATGCCGAAGGTGTGCAGATACGAGGCGCTGTCGTTAGTGATGGCGGTGGAATAGACAAACATCCAAATCACCAGCATCACAAAATAAAGTGCCCCTAATAAAATCCCCCAGTTTTTCCCCAGATAACCGCTAATCACGCTCGGGTAATCTTTGCACTCCGGGGATTCCGCCAGCGTATTAATAAACAGGCGCTGGAACAGATACATGGCCGGATAACCAATAATAGACGAGAGCAAAAACACCCACAGCCCCATTAAACCTACCTGCACCGGGAGAAAAACTATCCCCGCGCCGATGGCCATCCCGATACTCATAATGACCCAGCCTGTGTCGGTGCTGTCGAATTTAATGGCCTCGCGCCATTCACGTTCACTCATCCCTGCCCGCCTTGCCGCGGGAGAGTCATTCACAATCACACTGCTATTTGTTGCCGTATCCATAAGGCACTCGCTTATTTTGTAGGGTAAATAGTTGTTTTTATAAGGTTCTGCTCACCAGCGATAATGAGCCAGACGTTTGCAGGTGCTTGTTAGTAGAGTGAAAAGATCATACCTGGAGAGAGGGAGAAAAAAGTCACAAGTTTTATGTGGCTTTTGACTGATGGGAGGAAAAATTACTTCGACATATGGAAATTAAGCGTGTTTTTTCTAAAAGTGATGGGGATCAAGAAATAAAAACCCGCGCCAGGCGCGGGTCAGAAATCATTCAGCCAACGCATTCGCCATATCGGTTCGAATCTGCTTACGCTGCTCAGGCGTCAGGACCTGGCTTACGTCGAAGTAGTATTTCACGCGGTAGTAGCGGGTCTGTTCCTCAATTTTGCTGAAAGCCGCAAGCTGGCTTTTCACCGTGCTTTCATCCCATTTACCGGCCTGGAACATGTCGATTAACGCGCCATCTTTGACACCAGTCATGGGGATTTTAGCGACGTTTTGTTCCAGCTTCTGGTGCAGATCTTCAATCTTCTTCACTTGCTCGTTGCTCAGCTTCAGGTGCTGTACCAGCGGATCCTGTGCAGGCGACGGTGCGGCTTCAACATTGGCCGCCTGCGCCGTAAAACTGCACACTGCCAGCGACACAGCAACCAAAGCAATACGGGTCATTTTCATCATCTTACTGTCCTTAAATACTGTTTACGTGGAAAACAGGTGCATTGTTTTTCAAGAGCGGATGAATATGTGTGAATAATTATATAAACAATTTTGTATGTTCAGCGGACAAAAAAAAGCCCCCTGATGGAGAGGGGGCATGGAGGCTGGTTTACGTCAGATCGACTGCGTAAACGTCCTTGAAATTACATCCTGCTGCTGCTCACGCGTCAGCGCATTAAAACGCACCGCATAGCCTGAAACGCGGATCGTCAGGTTCGGATAATTCTCTGGATGTTCGATAGCATCCATCAGCATTTCCCGGTTCATGACGTTAACATTCAGGTGCTGCCCGCCTTCGATAGTGGCTTCGTGGTGGAAGTATCCGTCCAGCAGCCCTACCAGGTTGGTTTTGCGCACTATCTCATCTTTACCCAGTGCCTGTGGCACAATCGAGAAGGTATAAGAGATGCCATCTTTCGCGTAGGTGAACGGCAGCTTCGCCACAGAGGTTAATGATGCCACCGCCCCTTTCCGGTCGCGCCCGTGCATCGGGTTTGCGCCTGGCGCAAACGGCGTGCCGCCACGGCGTCCGTCCGGTGTGTTACCAGTTTTCTGACCATAAACCACGTTTGAGGTAATGGTCAGGATCGACTGGGTCGGCACTGCGTTGCGGTAGGTTGGTAACGCCTGAATTTTCTTCATAAAACGTTCAACCAGGTCGCAGGCAATGCTGTCCACACGGTCATCATTGTTGCCGTACTGCGGGTAATCGCCTTCTATTACGAAGTCGACCGCCAGGCCGGTGTGGTCACGCACCGGTTTCACCGTGGCGTATTTGATGGCCGACAAGGAATCTGCCGCGACCGACAGCCCCGCGATCCCACACGCCATCGTACGATGGACATCCCGGTCATGCAGCGCCATCAACGAGGCTTCATAGCTGTACTTATCATGCATGTAGTGAATAAGATTCAGCGCGCTAATGTACTGCACCGCCAGCCAGTCCATAAAGTGATCCAGGCTCGCCATCACGGTGTCGTATTCCAGCACGTCATCCAGCAGCGGCTCGGTTTTCGGCCCGACCTGGATTTTCAGCTTCTCATCCACCCCGCCGTTGATTGCGTACAGCAGTGTTTTGGCAAGGTTGGCGCGTGCGCCAAAGAACTGCATCTGCTTACCGATCACCATCGGGCTGACGCAGCAGGCAATGGCGTAGTCATCGCTATTGAAGTCGGCACGCATCAGATCGTCGTTCTCATACTGAAGTGATGAGGTCACAATCGACACCTGCGCCGCATATTTTTTGAAAGCAATCGGGAGTTGTTCAGACCAGAGGATCGTCAGGTTTGGCTCTGGCGCAGGCCCCATGGTGTGCAGCGTATGCAGATAGCGGAAGCTGTTTTTGGTTACCAGCGTGCGGCCGTCCAGCCCCATACCGCCGATCACTTCTGTAGCCCAGATAGGATCGCCTGAGAAGAGCGTGTCGAACTCCGGCGTGCGCAGGAAGCGCACCATGCGGATCTTCATAATGAAGTGGTCGATCAGCTCCTGTGCCTGAACCTCATTCAGCCGCCCGGCCTGCATGTCGCGCTCAATGTAAATATCGAGGAACGACGCCGTGCGCCCCAGCGACATCGCCCCGCCGTTCTGGGATTTCACCGCGGCAAGGTAGGCAAAATAGACCCACTGCACCGCTTCCTGGGCGTTCATCGCCGGACGTGAAATATCAAAGCCATAGTTCGCCGCCATCTGCTGAATTTGCAGCAATGCGCGCTTATGTTCAGCCAGCTCTTCACGCAGGCGGATCGTGGCTTCCAGATCTTCGCCACGCTCCAGTTTTGACTGAAGATCCGCGAACTGGAGTTCGCGCTCGCGCACCAGATAGCTAATGCCATACAGCGCCACGCGGCGATAGTCACCAATGATGCGCCCGCGTCCGTAACCGTCCGGCAGGCCCGTCAGCACGCCTGATTTGCGACAACGCATCATCTCCGGTGAGTAGACATCAAACACGCCCTGGTTATGGGTTTTACGCAGGTCGGTAAACAGATATTCAAACTGCGGATCCATCTCACGACCGTAGGCTTCGAAGGAGCTGCGGATCATGTTGATCCCGCCATACGGATGCAATGCGCGCTTGAGCGGTTTATCGGTTTGCAGCCCGACGATCGTCTCCAGATCTTCGTCGATGTAGCCCGGCCCGTGGGCGGTGATGGTGGTGGCGATATTGGTATCAAAATCCACCGGGGCGTGGGTGGTATTCTCCTGGCGAATACCGACCATCACCTTCTGCCACAGCGCCGTCGTTGCAGGCGTCGCCTGCGCGAGGAAAGCTTCATCGCCTTCATAAGGGGTGTAGTTATGCTGAATAAAATCGCGCACGTTAACGGCGTCTTTCCATTCTTCACCGCGAAACCCGGCCCATGCATCACTGTAGGGTGCAACGCTCGTATCGATTGTTACTTTCATGACATTCTCGCTTTATCAGGCGTAAGCCGCAGCCGGAGTCACCTTTCCAAGACGGAGGGCGTCCAGCGCGATCATTTTTTCTTCATTAGTTGGGATCACCGCGCAGGCCACGCGGGATAAATCAGTGGAAATCACGCGCTCACCCGCACTGCCCGGCAGCGCGTTTTTGGCTTCATCCAGAATGATGCCAAAGACTTTGAGGTGCTCAGCCACCAGGGCGCGAATGAGGATTGAGTTCTCGCCAATGCCTCCGGTAAAGACCACGCCATCCAGACGATGCAGTGACGCTGCATGGCCGGCGATATGCCGCGCGATGCGATGAACAAAGGTGTTAATCGCCAGCTGTGCGCGCTGATGTCCGTCATGCCAGGCCTTTTCCAGGGTGCGCAAATCGGACGACAACCCGGAAATCCCCAGCAGGCCGGATTCCTTATTCACAACGCGCTCCAGATCCTCGAAAGATTGCCCCGTTTGCTGGCCAATCCACGCCATCGCGCCAAAATCGACGTCACCGCAGCGCGTGCCCATCACCAGCCCTTCCAGCGGCGTCATCCCCATGGAGGTATCCACGCTTTCGCCGTTACGTACCGCGCAGATGGAGGCACCGTTGCCGAGATGAGCGATGACCAGGCCGCTGTCATTTTCTGCTAACGCCAGCAACTGATGCGCCTGCCCGGAAACATAGCGGTGGGAGGTGCCATGGAAGCCGTAGCGACGCACGCCCAGCTCTTCGAAATAGTGATAAGGCAACCCGTACAGATACGCCTGCGGCGGCAGGGTCTGGTGGAAGCTGGTATCAAACACCGCCACCTGCTGCACACCGGGGAATAACTGCTGTGCGGCTTCCACGCCGCTTAAGTTGGCGTAGTTATGCAGGGGCGCCAGTGGAGAAACCTGGCGGATCTGTTCTATAACCTGTTCGGTGATAAGGGTCGACTCGCTGAAGAGTTCGCCACCGTGAGCAATACGGTGGCCAATTAAGGCCACGCTGCTCATCAGGTCGCGTTTTTCCAGCTCCAGGGCGATGGCAGCCAGCGCCCCTTCGTAGTCATGGTGAGCCAGTCTGGCTGGCTCACCCCCATTCACGGAAATAAAGGCTTTTTCAGTATTGATACCGTCTGCAATGCCCGTCACCAGGGCATCGCAGCTGTTGGCGTCCAGTACTGAAAACTTAACAGAGGACGATCCGCAGTTAATAACCAGTACAACCGGAAATTCAATCATGGTGTGACTCCGCTCATCCTGAGCTTTGATTTAGAACAGTTTGTAAACGATATTCAGAATGGTCAGCAGGCCGACAACGGTGACAAAAATGTTCTCCGTTCTGCCTTTGTATTTCGCCAGCGCCGGGGTCTTGCGGATGGCATACATCGGCAGCAAACACAGCAGAGAGGCGATGATTGGCGCACCCATCGCTTCGATAAGGTCCAGAATGTTCGGGTTGGCGTAGGCCACAATCCAGGTAGAGCCCATGATGAAGACCATGCTGATGGTGTTCAGTTTGCCCACCGAGACTTTCTTCTTATCGCCCTTGTAACCAAACTTCAGGACAAGGCCGTTCAGCCCTTCCAGCGTGCCGAGGTAATGGCCGAAGAAGGATTTGAAGATAGCGACCAGCGCAATGATTGACGCACCGTATTCCAGAACCGTTGCAAAGGTGGACTTAGTTCCGGACAGTGAAGCAAAGTGGTTTGCCAGGTAAGAGAGCACCGGAATGTTCTGCGCTTTGGCTTCCGCCATGTTCTGTGGAGAGAGCGTGAACAGGCAGCTAAAGGCGAAGAACATCACCACGGCCACCATCAACATGCTGGCGCGGCCGATGATTTTGGAACATTTCTGCTCGGTGAACTCTTTGCCGAACTCCGGCTCGTACTCTTCGCGTTTCGACACCACAAACGAAGAGACAATCGGTGAGAAGTTAAAGGAGAAGACCATGATGGAAATCCCCAGCCAGACGGTAACCAGAATGCCATCATGCCCGGTGAAGGCGATATCGCTCAGGTTGACCTGGTCGATAACAGCGGAGTTCCAGTAAGGGATCAGCGACAGGGAAATCAGCACCAGGCTGGCGATAAACGGGAACACCAGAAAGCTCATTACCTTCACCATCAGGTCTTTACCAAACCAGATAACAAAGGCCATCAACAGCAGCAGGAACAGCGCCACGAAGCCGCGGTTCAGCGCAGGCAGCTGGAGCTGGTTTTCCCAGAAGGTCATGAATGTGTTGGTAATCGTAACGCCGTAAATCCACAGCAGCGGGCAAATGGCAAAGAAGTAGAGGAAGGTGATCACCACCCCGCCGGTTTTGCCGAAGTGCTCTTCCACCGTCTCGGTGATGTTGCCGGACACATTGCTGCCAGACAGGCACAAACGCGCCAGCGCACGGTGGCAATAAAACGCAATCGGGAAGGCCAAAAGCAGCATTAACAGGATAGGGATCAGGCCGCCAAAGCCTGCGCGGATTGGGAAGAACAGCACGCCTGCGCCGATTGCGGTACCAAACAGGCCGAGCGTCCAGGTGGTATCAGACTTACGCCAGGTGGACGTTTTTGTCTGGCCAACGATAATGCTTTCAGTGTTGCTCATAGGTCATCCTTTTATGCGTCAACAAAGCCGGTAATTTGGGAAACGCGGGAGAGGTCAATATTGCCGCCGGAAATAATGCTCACGGTTTTACGGCCCTGAATATAATGATCAAGCTTGCCGCTTAATAGCGCCGCACACGCCAGTGCGCCAGCACCTTCAGTGACCACTTTATTTCGCTGAATGAGGGCAATCATGCTATTACGAATATCGTCTTCGCTGACCAGCACAATGTCATCAACTAATTCACGAACAATTTCGAAGGTTAAATTTCCCGGACGAGAAACATCGCAACCGTCGGCTAATGTACCGGTGACTCGGTGATTCATTATTTCACCGGCATAATAAGATGCTGCCATACCGTGAACATTTTCAGACTGTACGCCAATAATATTAATGGTTGGGTTAATGGATTTAATGGCTGTTGCAATCCCGGCAATTAAGCCACCACCACCAATCGGCACAATCACGTTATCGACATCGTATAAATCTTCGAGGATTTCCAGACCAATGGTGCCCTGTCCGGCAATGACTTTAGGGTCGTCATAAGGCGGGATAAAAATGCGCCCTTCCATCTCAACAATTTCACTCACTTTGGCAATGGTGTCGTTGAAGTTCTCACCGTGCAGCACCACTTCTGCCGAGTAGTCACGGGTGGCTGCGACTTTGGATTTCGGTGCGCCCATCGGCATCACCACTTTGCCGTCGATACCGAGCATTGCGCAGGAAAGCGACACGCCCTGCGCATGGTTGCCCGCTGAACATGCCACCACGCCTTTACGTTTTTCGGCATCGGTCAGCGAGCTTAATTTATTAAATGCACCGCGAATTTTAAAGGAGCCGGTACGTTGCATATTTTCAAACTTCAGGAATATCTCACCTTTGCAACGTTCGCTGAGATAGTTTGAGCGCGGCATTCCGGTTTTATATATTTTTCCTGCCAGTCGTTTTCTGGCGTCCTGAATATCTTCAATTGTCACCGGGAGATCGTAGGTAATGTGCATAATATCCTCGTTATAATAATTCATTTTCTTCAGGCAAGATTAGGGTGTCAGAGTGTTAACAAGATAAACTCTGGGTGTTTTAAAAATGGTTAAACGTATTGTTATTAACGTTATTAATAAATCATCATCGTCGTTCACTGTTCAGTGAAGAATACTGTTTTGCCAGTTCGACTAATACTGACGCCGATTTTTTAATACTGTAATTTTTAGACCACACCGCGGCATAACGCGCGACGGGTAATTCATCTTCAATCGGCAGCACAATAAACTGGTCTGAGCCAAAAGGCGCAATCATGTCGCGCGGGATCACCGTCAGGTAATCGGCATTCAGTACCAGGTTGTAGATGGTGACGACGGAATCGGTCTGGACGATGTTTTCAATGCTGATGTGGTTGTCTTGCAGGGTAGTCAGGAGTTCTTTGTAGTAGCCCATATCGGTTTGCGGCATCACCCACTGTTCATCCGTGAGCGATGCCAGTGTAGTCGATCCGGTGCACGTTCGGGATTTGCTGGCCACCAGCACAAATTCGGATTCAAACAGCGGCTCCACATGCAGATCCTGGAGCAGCATTTCATCGCTCAGGGTACCAATCGCGAAGTCGAGTCGCCCGTCGCGAATGGCTGGCAGGAAAGAGGAGAGCTGCGCTTCATACATAGAGACTCGCGCTTTTGGGAACACTTCCTTGAATTTTTTGATCATTTCCGAGAGGAAGGTGAAACCAATCAGCGACGGGTAGCCAAAGGAAACATCCATAACGGTGCTGAAACTGAGGCTGTTAATTTCGCTCACCATGTTTTTCATTTCGCGGGTGATCGACTCAGAGTAGGACAGCAGCACCTGGCCTGCGGCAGTCAGTTTTACGCCGGTGTTTTTGCGGATCATCACTTCAACACCGAAGTAGGACTCGATATCGCTGATAATTTTGCTGACAGCGGGTTGCGTCAGGCCCAGTTGTCTTGCAGCAGAACCTATGGAGCCACTTTTAATGACTTCCTGAAATACCACGAGGTGCTGTGTTTTCGGTAGAATAATAGTGTTCATAATATTCTGCGCTTATTTCCCTATGACGGGGAAGGATTCTACTCAATATCATTCAGAAGGGTATGTGCTGTTACTCACAATTTGCCTTTTCACACCATTAACTCATGCCGTAAAAACCCATTAAATCACTTTAAAATCAATTATTTGATAAATTAAAAACACACTATTCCGCTGATATTGATCAACAAAAAAGGGAGTAATAACTTTATTTTATGCCAATAACTGAGGTGAATTTTTTCTATTTTTAAATATCAATAAAGACTATCTTTCAGGCAATTAAAGGCGAATAAATAGCCATTATTCGTTTAAAACATTTTTGTGGCTTATCAAATTTATCAATAATATTTTTACTGGGCTGCGGGAAAGGGTGGAACACATCACATATTCACGGGGTAAATGTTTTTAGATTCAATATATGCATATCAAATAAGAAAAAAATGAGCACCATCATGACAACAATTGCAACAATTTACCAACACTGGAAAATGAAGGTTTTTTAGCGTGAAATTTTGCGTTAGATGTCATCCACGGGTTATGAATGTAAGCATTAATCATAGAAATAGTGAAATGTGCTTAGTGTCGCAAATTTGAGAATTGATGTCGTTTGCGGGCATTGTCGGATAGCGTTGCGCTTACCCGTCTACTACCAACCAAAAGCAAAAACCCCGCCGAAGCGGGGTTTTTTAAGAAGTTGAAGCTGACCGATAAGCCGGGTTCTGTCGTTGGACAGTCATTCATCTAGGCCAGCAATCGCTCACTGGCTCAAGCAGCCTACCCGGGTTCAGTACGGGCCGTACCATGTGAACCCCTATTTGGCCTTGCTCCGGGTGGAGTTTACCGTGCCACGGACTGTTACCAGCCGCGCGGTGCGCTCTTACCGCACCCTTTCACCCTTACCTGATCCCACTTGCGTGGGCCATCGGCGGTTTGCTCTCTGTTGCACTGGTCGTGGGTTTCCCCCCCAGGCGTTACCTGGCACCCTGCCCTATGGAGCCCGGACTTTCCTCCCCTCCGCCCGTCTCCACCCGAAGGAGGACGACGACGAAGCGGCGACTGTCTGGTCAGCTTCGGCGCGCAGTATAGAGGGTTTGCACGCCGCTGTCACCCTTGCGTGCGCATCCCCATCTGCAAAGTCGCCGCGATATTGCGTGATGCGCGGTAAATGTTGTCGAATGCTCCCCGGAACGCCTCTTCCAGCGAGCCAATGCTGGTCAGTACGCTGAACACCGCATCAATGCCGTACTGGTGCACAACGCCCACATCTTTGGTCAGGCTACCGGCGATACCAATCACCGGCTTATGGTATTTTTTGGCGACATTCGCCACGCCGACGGGCACTTTGCCATGAATACTCTGGCTGTCGAGCCGCCCTTCTCCCGTCACAACCCATGTACAGTCGTGAATATGTTCTTCCAGGTTAAGCGCCTGAGTCACTATCTCAATACCGCTACGCAGTTCTGCGCCAAGGAATGCCATCAGCGCCGCCCCCATCCCACCAGCCGCACCCGCGCCCGGAACATGCTTCACGTCGATGCGCAGGGAAGTTTTAATCACATCCGCATAGTGGCTAAGGTTGGCATCCAGCTCCAGGATCATCCCTTCATCCGCCCCTTTCTGCGGGCCAAAGATACGGGATGCCCCTTTTTCCCCCACCAGCGGGTTCGTCACATCACACGCCACGCGAAGGGTGCAGCTCTTCAGGCGCGGATCAAGGCCAGACAAATCAATACTGTTGAGCGCCATCAGGCTCCCGCCACCGTAACCAATCTCTTTACCGTTGGCATCGCAGAGTTTTGCGCCTAGCGCCTGCACCATGCCAGCACCACCGTCGTTCGTTGAGCTACCGCCAATACCGATAATGATATTGCGCGCGCCTTTATCCAGCGCACTGAGGATAAGTTCTCCGGTACCGCGCGAGGTGGTGACAAGTGGGTTACGCAGCGCAGGAGGCACGAGTGCCAGGCCACTGGCCGCCGCCATCTCGATAAAGGCAGTTTTACCATCACCGGACATCCCCCAGCAGGCATTCACCTTTTCGCCCAGGGGCCCGGTCACCACCGCATGATGCTCCGCGCCCTGGGTTGCGGCAATCATCGCTTCGACCGTACCTTCTCCGCCATCGGCAACAGGAACAGAAACATAAAGTGCATCGGGGAAGATCTCCCGAAATCCTTTTTCTATCGCCTGAGCTACCTCGGTGGCAGAAAGGCTTTCTTTATAAGAGTCTGGAGCGATTACGATTTTCATAGTTGTAGCCTGTTACTGCACTCGGCAAAAATACCGGGCGCGTTCCCGCGCCCGTTTTTATTAGCGAGAGACTTCTACCTTCGCCAGTTTTTCGTAGTAGCACGCAATCGCGCTGTGGTCGGCGGTGCCCAGACCATCGGCACGCAGCGCCTGCATCATTTCCATTACCGCCGCGGTCAGGGGCAGTTGTGCACCCACGCCGTGAGAGGTATCCAGCGCATTCGCCAGATCTTTAATGTGCAGGTCGATACGGAAACCTGGCTTGAAGTTACGATCCATCACCATTGGCGCTTTCGCATCCAGCACGGTGCTGCCTGCCAGACCACCACGGATTGCCTGATACACCAGATCCGGGTTGACCCCTGCTTTGGTCGCCAGCGTCAGCGCTTCGGACATGGCGGCAATGTTCAGCGCCACAATCACCTGGTTTGCCAGCTTGGTCACGTTACCTGCACCGATTTCGCCGGTGTGGACAACAGAGCCCGCCATCGCTTTCAGCAGGTCGTAGTATTTGTCGAAAATCGCTTTATCGCCGCCCACCATCACTGACAGCGTGCCATCGATCGCTTTTGGCTCACCGCCGCTTACCGGGGCATCCAGCATATCCACGCCTTTCACCTTCAGCGCTTCACTGATTTCACGGCTCGCCAGCGGGGCGATGGAACTCATATCAATCACCACCAGGCCCGGTTTCGCGCCTTCGATAATGCCGTTCTCACCCAGCGCAACCTCTTTCACATGCGGCGAGTTTGGCAGCATGGTGATGATCACATCGCACTGCTCGGCAATGGCTTTGGCGGTAGTTGCCGTCTCTGCCCCTGCGGCAATCACTTCAGCAACCGCTTCCGGATTACGGTCAGAAACCACCAGTGAGTAACCTGCTTTAATGAGGTTTTTACTCATTGGTTTACCCATGATGCCCAGGCCAATAAAACCAACTTTCAGTGTCATAATTGCGTCTCTCTCTTTCTCTCAGGGGTGGTTATTTCTTAAAGGAATCAGCCAGTTTTTGCGTGGCAGAGCGGAATACGCCCAGGTCACTGCCGACGGCAACAAAGGTTGCGCCCCATTCCAGGTAGCGGCGGGCATCGGCTTCAACCGGAGCCAGAATGCCGCACGGTTTGCCGTGTGCTTTGGCACGGGCAAAAATATGCTGGATGGCGCGTTGTACTTCCGGGTGAGACGCATTGCCGAGGTGTCCGAAGGCAGCAGCCAGATCGCTGGGGCCGACGAAGATCCCGTCAACGCCTTCGGTCGCCGCGATGGCATCGACGTTATCGACACCCTGCTGGCTCTCAATCTGCACCAGGATGGTGATGTTCTTGTTGGACTGCGCAAAGTAGTCCGGCACGGTGCCAAACATGTTGGCGCGGTGAGAAACAGACACACCGCGAATGCCTTCTGGCGGATAGCGTGTAGACGCTACGGCCTGCACCGCTTCCTCAACGTTTTCCACAAACGGGATCAGGAAGTTATAGAAACCGATATCCAGCAGACGCTTGATGATCACCGGCTCGTTAGTCGGGACGCGAACGACCGGTGCACTGTTGCTGCCTTTCAGCGCCATCAGCTGTGGGATAAAGGTGCTGATATCGTTCGGCGCGTGTTCGCCGTCCAGTACCAGCCAGTCGAACCCTGCCAGGCCGAGCACTTCTGTGCTGATTGGGCTTGCCAGCGCTGACCAGCAGCCGATCTGAATCTGGTGTGCCGCGAGGGCCGCTTTAAACTTATTCGGGAAGATATCGTTACTCATCGCTTATACCTTTGCTTATTTCTGCAATTCCATACGTTTGATGTCGCCGACTACGAACAGGTAGCAGACCATCGCCATCAACGCTGAACAGCCAACGAATACCAGTGCCGCGTTGAACGAATGCAGTTCACTGACCAGATAACCAATTACCAGTGGAGTCACGATGGACGCCACGTTACCAAAGACGTTAAACACACCACCGCACAGGCCCACAATCTCTTTTGGCGCCGTGTCGGAAATCACCGGCCAGCCCAGCGCACCAAACCCTTTGCCGAAGAACGCCAGCGCCATCAGGGCCACCACCAGCGCGGTGTTATTGGTGTAATTGCACAGGATGATTGAGGAGGCCAGCAACATTCCCAGTACAATCGGCAGCTTACGTGCCAGGGTAATCGACTTGCCTTGCTTAATCAGACGATCCGAGAACACCCCGCCGAGCACGCCACCGGCAAACCCGCACAGCGCCGGGATAGAGGCCACCAGACCCACTTTCAGAATCGACATGCCCTTTTCCTGCACCAGATAAATCGGGAACCAGGTGAGGAAGAACCAGGTGATGGTGTTGATAAAGTATTGACCAAAAAATACGCCCAGCATCATGCGGTTGGTCAATAACTGTTTGATGTAATGGAGCTTAGGACCGCTCGCTGCCTGTGCACCCGGCTTTTTATGGTCCATATCAACCACTGCGCCGCCTTCGGAGATAAACTTCAGCTCCTGCTCAGACATCCGTGGATGATCGGTCGGGTTATGGATGAACTTCACCCACATACCGGTCAGCACGAAGCCAATCACACCCATTACGGTAAAGACATGTTCCCAGCCCCAGGCGAAGGTCAGCCAGCCGAGCAGCGGCGAGAAGATCGCCAGCGAGAAATACTGCGCGGCGTTAAAGATGGCAGACGCCGTGCCACGCTCTTTGGTCGGGAACCAGGCGGCCACAATACGGGCGTTTGCCGGGAAAGACGGCGCTTCCGAGAAACCAAGCATAAAACGCATGATAAACATCGACACGCCTGCCCAGGCCAGCGGGAAGACATCGACAAAACCTTGCAGGAAGGTGAACAGCGACCAGAAAAACAGGCTATAGGTATAGACCTTTTTGGAGCCAAACTTATCCAGCAGCCAGCCGCCGGGGATTTGCATCAGCAGGTAAGCCCAGCCAAATGCAGAGAAGATGTAACCCATCGATACGGCGCTCAGTTGCAGCTCTTTCGCCACTTCAGTACCAGCAATCGACAGCGTCGCACGGTCAGCGTAGTTGATGGCCGTAACGATAAATATAATCAGTAGAATTAAATAGCGGGTGGGCACACCCTTTTTAGCTTCTACAGTAGTATCCAGTATCATGTTTATTTCCTCGGGCACATCGATAGATTTATATTTATAATTTTTAGAAAGAATATTTCCTGATTATTTATCGATAGCAGGCAATATCAGGTAATTAACCAGATGCAATGAAATCGTGATTCAGTATAATCATCACCCGGCGGCTGCACATTGTTTTAATGCTCAATTATCGCTTCCAGTTTCAACAATATATTGAGCATATGCACAAAGCACTGGGCGCTGATGCACAGAATCACGCATTACTGACCAGGAGGCGCTATCTCTGGTTTTGTTGAGTGATCTGGATCACATTCTTATCCCTTAAGTCCTGACATTCTTTATTTAAGAAAGCAGCGTCTTTATTTCGCTAATAAGAAAATAAATACCCAGTCAGCTGCATTTATTATCAGACACTTTGCTGGAGAATACTGAACAATGGCCGACATTGAAATTCGACAAGCGTCGCCGACGGCGTTCTATATAAAAGTACACGACACAGATAACGTGGCGATTATTGTCAACGACAACGGTTTAAAAGCCGGAACACGATTCCCGGACGGACTGGAACTGATTGAGCATATTCCACAAGGTCATAAAGTTGCCCTGGTGGATATCCCTGCTCATGGCGAAATCGTTCGTTATGGCGAGGTCATCGGCTACGCGGTTCGTGCCATCCCGCAAGGAAGCTGGATTGAAGAATCCCTGGTTGAGCTGCCAAAAGCGCCACCGCTGAATACCCTGCCGCTGGCGACCCGCGTTCCTGAACCGCTGCCGCCGCTGGAAGGATATACCTTCGAAGGTTATCGCAATGCAGACGGCAGCGTCGGCACCAAAAACCTGCTCGGCATTACCACCAGCGTCCACTGCGTGGCGGGCGTGGTGGACTACGTGGTGAAAATCATCGAACGCGACCTGCTGCCGAAATACCCGAATGTGGATGGCGTGGTGGGTTTGAACCACCTTTACGGCTGCGGTGTGGCCATCAACGCGCCGGCGGCCGTTGTGCCTATCCGCACTATTCACAATATCGCCCTGAACCCGAACTTTGGCGGCGAAGTGATGGTGATTGGTCTGGGCTGCGAGAAGCTGCAACCCGAGCGCCTGCTGCAAGGCACCGAAGACGTAAAAGCCATTCCGGTGGACGATGCCAGTATTGTGCGTTTGCAGGATGAGCATCATGTCGGTTTCAAATCGATGGTCGACGATATTCTTCAGGTTGCAGAACGCCATCTGGATAAACTGAACAATCGCCAGCGTGAAACCTGCCCGGCCTCCGAGCTGGTAGTCGGCACGCAGTGCGGCGGCAGCGATGCGTTTTCCGGCGTAACCGCTAACCCGGCGGTCGGCTATGCCTCTGACCTGTTCGTCCGCTGTGGCGCAACGGTGATGTTCTCTGAAGTCACCGAAGTACGTGACGCCATCCATCTGCTGACGCCACGCGCCATCAACGAAGAGGTGGGTAAGCGCCTGCTGGAAGAGATGGCCTGGTACGATAATTATCTCGATATGGGCCAAACCGACCGCAGCGCCAACCCGTCTCCGGGTAACAAAAAAGGCGGCCTGGCAAACGTGGTGGAAAAAGCACTGGGATCGATTGCCAAATCCGGCCAGAGCGCCATTGTGGAAGTACTTTCCCCTGGCCAGCGCCCAACCAAACGCGGCCTGATCTACGCCGCAACGCCAGCCAGTGACTTCGTTTGTGGCACGCAACAGGTGGCGTCCGGCATTACGGTGCAGGTCTTTACCACCGGGCGCGGCACGCCGTACGGCCTGATGGCGGTACCGGTCATTAAAATGGCGACCCGTACCGAGCTGGCCAACCGCTGGTATGACTTAATGGACATCAACGCCGGGACCATCGCCACCGGGGAAGAAAGCATTGAGGATGTGGGCTGGAAACTGTTCCACTTTATTCTGGATGTGGCGAGCGGTCGCAAGAAGACCTTCTCTGACCAATGGGGATTACATAACCAGCTGGCGGTGTTTAACCCGGCGCCAGTGACCTGATTTTGCAGTAAACCTCGATTAGCATGGCTCCGGCCATGCTTTTTTTTTGCTTTCGTTTCTTTCGCATACTTACTTTCACTTTCGCTTCTTTCATTTTTAAGATGTAAATCACAAAAAAACATTCCGAAACCCTATATCTTCTTTCGCATAAACAAAACGAAAGGTTTCGGAGGAAAGATGTACGTTATCTCAACGAAAGCGATGCTGCAAAAGGCACAGCGAGAAGGTTACGCCGTTCCGGCATTCAACATTCACAATCTCGAAACGCTGCAAGTGGTGGTCGAAACCTCCTCTGAAATGCGCTCTCCGCTGATCGTTGCGGGGACGCCCGGCACGTTCAGCTACGCCGGGATCGGCAATGTAGTGGCGATCGCAAGCGATCTGGCCAAAACCTACAACCAGCCGCTGGCCATTCACCTGGATCACCACGAAGTCTTCGACGACATCGCGCAGAAAGTCCAGGCCGGGGTTCGCTCAGCCATGATCGATGGCTCCCACCTCCCATTTGCCGACAACGTCGCGCTGGTCAAAAAAGTGACTGACTACTGCCATCGTTACGACGTGAGCGTGGAAGCTGAGCTCGGGCGATTAGGCGGCCAGGAAGATGACCTGGTTGTCGACAGTAAAGATGCGCTCTACACCCATCCGCAACAGGCACACGAATTTGTGGCGCTGACCGGCATTGATTCTCTGGCGGTCGCGATAGGCACCGCACACGGCCTGTATACCGCCACGCCAAAACTCGACTTCGAACGACTGGCCGAAATCCGCAGCAATGTGGATATTCCCCTGGTATTACACGGCGCATCCGGGCTTTCGACCGCGGATATCCGCCACGCCATTGCGCTGGGGATCTGCAAGGTTAACGTCGCCACCGAACTCAAAATCGCCTTCTCAGACGCCCTGAAGGACTACTTCTCTGCCCACCCGGATGCCAGTGACCCACGTCATTACATGGTGCCGGCGAAAGCCGCGATGAAAGAGGTGGTTCGTAAAGTCATTACCGATTGCGGTTGCGAAGGGAAGCTCTGATCCCTGCGCAACACTAAAGTATTCAGCCATTAACCGGAGGAAAACGTGAAAGATATTATTGCCCGCCACAAGTCGGGAGAGCAGCTCGGTATTTGTTCAGTCTGTTCAGCGCACCCGCTGGTCATCGAAGCCGCCCTGCGTTTTGACCTGAACACCAGCAACAAAGTGTTGATTGAGGCGACCTCAAACCAGGTCAACCAGTTTGGTGGCTACACCGGGATGCAGCCAGCCGATTTTCGCGATTTCGTCCTGAATATCGCTAAAGAAGTAGGGTTCCCGCAGGAGCGCCTGATCCTCGGCGGCGATCATCTCGGACCAAACTGCTGGCAAAACGAACCTGCCGATGCGGCCATGGAAAAATCCATTGAGCTTATCAAGGCTTACGTGCGTGCCGGATTTAGCAAGATCCACCTTGATGCTTCGATGTCCTGTGCCGACGATCCGGTTCCGCTCGCGCCTAAAGTCGTGGCGCAACGCGCCGCACGCCTTTGCCAGGCGGCAGAAGAGGTGGCCTCAGATGAACAAAAAGCCGCGCTGACCTACGTCATTGGTACTGAGGTACCGGTACCTGGTGGCGAAGCCAGCAGCATTGATAGCGTGCATGTCACACGCGTGGAAGATGCCGCGCAGACCCTGGAAACGCACCGTGTGGCATTTGGTGCCCTGGGGCTGGACGAGGCCATGAAACGCGTTATCGCTATCGTGGTTCAGCCAGGCGTGGAGTTCGATCACACCCAAATTATTCACTATCAACCACATGCCGCAGAAGCGCTGTCTGGCTGGATCCGCCAGACGCCCATGGTCTATGAGGCGCACTCCACCGATTACCAGACCCGCCAGGCCTATCGCGCGTTAGTGAACGATCACTTCGCCATTCTGAAAGTGGGCCCGGCACTGACCTTTGCGCTGCGTGAAGCCATCTTTGCCCTCGCACAAATGGAAAACGAACTGGTCGCGCCGGAACAGCGTAGCCATGTGCTCGACGTTATCGACGAAGTAATGCTGAACGAGCCGGATTACTGGAAAAAGTACTATCGCCCAACCTGGAGTCAGGCCATGGTCGATATTCATTTCAGCTTATCTGACCGTATTCGTTACTACTGGCCGCATCCGCGAATTCGCCAGAGCGTTGAGAAACTGCTCGCCAATCTGGACGCAATTTCACTGCCGCTGGGCCTTATTAGCCAGTTTATGCCGGTTCAGTTCGAACGTTTATCCATGAATGAGATCGCCGCAACACCGCAAAATCTCATCATCGACAAAATACAGGATGTATTACGCGCCTACCGTTTTGGCTGCACCCCTGAAAAAGCCTGATGACCGGAGTTTGTATGAGTCACGTTTTTGTCCGTACCGGAATTGAGTTCGAAACCTGCCAGCAGGCGCTGGCACACATTGGCGAAGAGATGCTGGCGAAAGGTGTCGTACATGCCTCTTATCCCGCAGCACTGCTGGAAAGGGAGCTGAATTACCCTACAGGCATTGCCCTTGAGCGCCATGCCGTCGCCATTCCGCACTGCGAGGCGGTACATGCCAAAAGCCCTGCTATCTACCTGATTCGCCCGGACAAACCGGTGAATTTTCAACAGGCTGATGATGATGGAGAGGTCGCAGTTTCGCTCATTATCGCGTTGATTGTTGAAAACCCGGCGGCGCAAATGAAGCTGCTGCGCCGTCTTTTTAGTGAGCTGCAAAACCCGCAAACGCTGGACATGCTGCTGGCCACGCCAGCAGAGCAACTGGCCACCTGTTTCCGGGACACGATCCTTGAGCCTTCCTCCTGCGCTCAGGCGTCATAACATACTGATAATAAAAAGGAGTACCCTATGAAACGCAAAATTATCGTTGCCTGTGGCGGTGCAGTCGCCACCTCAACCATGGCAGCAGAAGAGATCAAAGAGCTGTGTGAAGCCCACCACATTGAGCTGGATCTGGTGCAGTGCCGCGTAACCGAAATTGAAACCTATATGGACGGTGCAGACCTGATTTGTACCACGGCTAAAGTCGACAGATCCTTTGGCGACATTCCGGTAGTACACGGAATGCCGTTTGTTTCAGGTGTCGGCATCGAAGCGTTGCAGCAAAAAATCCTGACCATCCTCGAGGGGTAAAACCATGTTTACCGAAATCATGCGGTACATCCTCGATCTGGGGCCGACCGTAATGTTGCCAATCGTCATTATCATCTTCTCGAAATTACTGGGGATGAAACTGGGAGATTGCTTCAAGTCAGGCCTGCATATCGGTATTGGCTTCGTGGGGATCGGGCTGGTTATCGGCCTGATGCTGGACTCCATCGGCCCGGCGGCGAAGGCAATGGCGGAGCATTTCCAGATTAACCTTCACGTTGTGGACGTGGGCTGGCCGGGTTCCTCCCCAATGACCTGGGCATCGCAAATTGCACTGGTGGCTATTCCTGTGGCGATTGGCGTGAACGTGGTCATGCTTGTCACGCGAATGACCCGCGTGGTGAACGTAGATATCTGGAACATCTGGCATATGACTTTCACCGGCGCAATGCTTCATCTTGCGACCGGATCATACTGGCTGGGCATTCTGGGTGTTGTGGCGCACGCGGCGTTTGTTTACAAACTGGGTGACTGGTTTGCCAAAGATACGCGGGATTTCTTCGGGCTTGAGGGTATTGCCATTCCCCACGGTTCATCGGCCTATCTTGGCCCCATCGCCGTGCTTGTGGACACGCTTATCGAGAAGATCCCGGGGCTTAATCGCATCCATTTCAGCGCCGATGACGTTCAAAAACGCTTCGGCCCGTTTGGAGAGCCAGTCACCGTCGGCTTCGTCATGGGGCTGGTTATCGGGATGCTGGCAGGTTACGACGCCAAAAACATCTTACAGCTGGCGGTTAAAACCGCGGCCGTCATGCTGCTGATGCCGCGCGTGATTAAACCTATTATGGACGGCCTGACGCCGATTGCAAAACATGCCCGTAAGCGTTTGCAGGCTAAGTTTGGTGGCCAGGAGTTCTTAATCGGTCTTGATCCGGCTCTGTTGCTGGGCCATACGTCAGTGGTGTCTGCGAGCCTGATCTTTATCCCGCTCACCATTCTGATTGCCGTACTTGTACCAGGTAACCAGGTTCTGCCGTTTGGCGACCTTGCCACCATTGGTTTCTTCGTAGCGATGGCCGTGGCCGTGCATCAGGGCAACCTGTTCCGCACGCTTATCTCTGGCGTGATTATCATGGGTATTACGCTGTGGATCGCCACACAAACTATCGGCCTGCACACGCAGCTTGCCCAGAACGCCGGGGCACTGAAAGCCGGTGGGTTGGTGGCTTCGATGGACCAGGGCGGTTCCCCGATTACCTGGCTGTTGATTCAGCTCTTTACCTGGCAAAACGTGGTGGGCTTTATCGTGATTGGCGCGATTTACTTCACCGGCGTTTTGCTCACCTGGCGTCGTGCCCGCGCGTTTATGGCTGCGGAAAAGAAGGCCAGTAACCCGCAAAGCCAGACGGCATCTTGATATCCGGGGAGCGATGCTCCCCCTTTTTTTCTGGAGTGAATCATGAAATCAGTGGTAATTCATGCTGAGGGCAGCGTGCGCGTTGAAGAGCGCCCTGTCCCACAAATTCAGGCGGCGGATGACGTGCTGGTGCGCGTAGTCTGCTCGGGTTTATGCGGCTCAGATATCCCGCGTATTTTCGCCAAAGGGGCGCACTATTACCCCATCACCCTGGGCCATGAATTTAGCGGCTACGTAGAAGCCTGTGGTACGGGCGTGGATGATCTCGCGGCTGGCGATGCGGTTGCCTGCGTCCCGCTGCTGCCCTGCTTCTCCTGCCCGGAATGCGAGAAAGGCTACTACTCGTTATGCAAGCAGTACCAGTTTGTCGGTTCGCGCAGCGAAGGGGGCAACGCAGAGTACATCGTTGTTAACCGCGCGAATCTGTTCCGCTTACCCGCAGAGATGAGCATTGAAGACGGCGCGTTTATTGAACCTATCACCGTGGGGCTTCATGCATTTCACCTTGCCTCAGGATGCGAAGGTAAAAACGTCATTGTGGTTGGTGCGGGCACTATCGGGCTGCTGGCGATGCAGTGCGCGCTGGCCCTGGGCGCCAAAAGCGTGACCGCCATTGATATCAACGACGATAAGCTCGCGCTGGCAAAAACGCTGGGCGCAAGCAGCGTATTCAACAGTAAAGCCATGAGTGCCGAAGAGATCTCCGCCCACCTGAACGACAACCGTTTTGAGCAGCTGGTGCTGGAAACGGCTGGCGCGCCGCAGACCGTTTCGCTAGCCATTGATATCGCCGGGCCGCGGGCAAAAGTCGCGCTGGTGGGTACTCTTCACCATGACCTGAATTTATCGGCGGCCACATTTGGCAAGATCCTGCGAAAAGAGCTGACCATTTTCGGCAGCTGGATGAACTATTCCGCCCCCTGGCCGGGCGAAGAGTGGGAAACGGCTGCTCGCCTGCTGACTGAGAAAAAACTGCAGCTGGAACCGCTCATTGCGCACGTTGGAAACAGCGAAAGCTTTGCCCAGGCCGTACAGGCACTGAACGGCTCGCCCATGCAGGGCAAGATAATGCTACGCCTCACCTGAGCCTTCGAGCCAGCAACCTGAGCTGGCTCACATTTACTTTCGAATATTATCGTACACCTTTCGCATACCTTCGATTAGAATAGGGATAGTTAATTGTCAGGCAAATCAATATGAACTCATTTGAGCGAAGGAACAAAATAGTTGACCTCGTCAACGCTCAGGGCAGCGTCATGGTGCTGGATCTTTCGAGTCTGTTTGGGATTTCGGAAGTGACGATTCGTACCGACCTGCGCCTGCTGGAAGAAAAGGGGCTGGTCACACGTTTTCACGGTGGCGCAGCAAGGCCCGGTAGCAATCTGGCCGAAAGCGAAAACCAGGAAGTCATCCTGGAAGATCGTTATCAGCTGGCAAGCGACCCGAAAAAACGAATTGCACTGGCCGCCGCAGCCATGATTGAAGAAGGGATGACGGTTATCCTGGACAGCGGCAGTACAACCATGCTGATTGCCGAAGCGCTGGCCAAAAAAGCCAACATCACGGTAATCACAAACAGCCTTCCCGCCGCATTTGCCCTTTCTGAAAACAAAGACATCACGCTGGTGGTTTGCGGCGGTACGGTACGCCATAAAACCCACTCGATGCACGGCACCATTGCCGAGCGCTCACTTGCGGGTATCAGCGCAGATTTGATGTTCGTGGGTGCAGACGGGATTGACGCCACAAACGGCATTACCACCTTCAATGAAGGCTATGCGATAAGCAGCGTAATGGCCGCCGCCGCCCATAAGGTGATTGCGGTACTGGATGCCAGCAAGTTCAACCGCCGCGGATTCAATCAGGTACTGCCGATGGCGAAGATTGATTGCGTGATTACGGATGAAGGGATTGTCGAGAAAGACAGCAAAGCATTAAGACAAACATCAGTTGAACTGATTGTCGTTTAAATGTTTTGGAGTCTGACCTTCCAGGCCGGGTAAGGCGCAGCCGCCACCCGGCTAATACATGGGCAAGAGCCTTACTCCCCCTGCTGCTCCAGCGCGTACTTATACAACGCATTTTTCTTCACGCCGTGAATTTCCGCTGCCAGCGCAGCCGCTTTCTTGAGTGGCAACTCGCTTTGCAGCAGCGTCAGGGTGCGGATGGCATCGGCAGGCAGCGCATCTTCTTCCGCTTTGTGGCCTTCAACAATCAGTACCATCTCGCCTTTACGACGGTTTTCATCTTCTTTTACCCATGCCAGCAGCTCGCCGACCGGGGCGCCGTGGATAGTTTCCCAGGTTTTCGTCAGCTCACGCGCCAGCACCACGTAGCGGGCTTCACCCCAGACGGTGACCATATCTTCCAGGCTTTCCAGCAAACGGTGGGTTGATTCATAGAAAATCAGCGTACGCGGTTCGGTTTCCAGATCTTTTAGTACGTCGCGGCGGCCTTTTGATTTCGCCGGCAGGAAGCCTTCATAGCAGAAACGATCGGATGGCAAACCCGCCGCGCTCAGTGCGGCAATCGCGGCGCACGGCCCTGGCAATGGCACAACGCGAATGCCCGCCTCACGGCAGGTACGCACCAGATGATAGCCAGGATCGTTAATCAGCGGCGTTCCGGCATCGGACACCAGAGCAATGTTCTGCCCTTCCTTCAGTTTCGCCACCAGAGTGTCGGCTTTTTGTTGCTCATTGTGATCGTGCAGGGCAAACATTCGGGCGTTAATGGCAAAGTGTTGCAGCAATAAACCGGTATGGCGGGTATCTTCAGCAGCAATTAAATCAACGGCTTGCAATACAGTGAGGGCACGTTGGGTAATATCAGACAAATTCCCGATAGGAGTAGGTACAATATAAAGCTGGCCTTGAGAATTATCTGCCGTTTCGTGTTGTTTCATTGTTTAGTCCGTATTGCCGATTTAATATTGAGCATTGCGTAAAAAAAATCACTGGATACAGTATGGTACCGTTAACGTTTCTTCGAACAAAAGCCGCGCGCAGCGTGCCTCTGCTGCTGGCAGCCCTGATCTTTGCAGGCTGTGGCACCCAGGCACCCGATCAAAGCGCTGCCCATATGCAGGGATCCGCGCAGGCTGATTCTGGCTTTTATCTGCAACAAATGTCGCAGAGCTCAAATGATACCAAGACCAACTGGCAATTACTCGCCATTCGTGCACTGCTAAAAGAAGGTAAAACCCAGCAGGCCGCCGAACTGTTCAACCAGCTTCCGCAAGATCTTAACGACACACAGCGTCGTGAGCAGGTACTGCTTTCAGCTGAGCTGAAAGTGGCGCTGAAAGATTATGCGGCCGCCAAAAAGATCCTCGGCGACATCGATGTCAGCGCGCTGGATAAAAACCAGCAGGCTCGGTTCTGGCAGGCCGGTATCACCGCAGAACAGGGGCGTGCTTCCCTGCCGCTTCTCCGCGCGCTGATTGCCCAGGAGCCGCTGCTGAGCGGTGCCGACAAACAGAAAAATATCGATGCCACCTGGCAGGCGCTCTCCTCAATGACCCAGGATCAAGCGCAACAGCTGGTGATCAACGCCGACGAAAACGTATTGCAGGGCTGGCTGGATCTGCAACAGATGTGGTTTAACAACCGCAACGATCCAAACATGCTAAAAGCCGGTATTACCGACTGGCAGACTCGCTACCCGCAAAACCCTGGCGCGAAAATGCTGCCAACGCAGCTGGTTAACGTGCAGAACTTTAAACCTGCGTCCACCAGCAAAATCGCCCTGCTGCTGCCGTTAAACGGCCAGGCGGCGGTGTTCAGTCGTGCGATCCAGCAGGGTTTTGAAGCGGCGAAAAACGGCACAACGGCCGTTGCAGGCAATGCCGTGCCAGAGCAGGCCGCTCAGGCCGCTAACGTCAACACCGTAGTCAGCCCTTCAGCGGCGGAAACCAGCGACCTGACAACGGCACAAACGCCTGCCCAGGGTACGATGCAAAACCCGGTCACGGCGCCAACAACGCCAGCCGCGACTGCACCAGCAGCAGCCCCGGTACAGACACCAGCGGCAACGCCGGCTGCACCTGAAACCCAGACAGCACCTGCGACAGCTGCACAGCCGCAGGCGACTCAGCCTGCGCAACAACCGCCAGCACAGCCACAGGCCGTGGCGACAACCGGCGCGAATCCGGGCGCAGAGCTGAAAATCTACGACACCAGCTCACAGCCGCTCGATCAGGTTCTCGCGCAGGTTCAGCAGGACGGTGCCAGCATCGTGGTTGGCCCACTGCTGAAAAACAACGTCGATGAGCTGATGAAAAGCAACACCACCCTGAACGTCCTGGCACTTAACCAGCCAGAGCAAGTTCAGAACCGCGCGAATATCTGCTACTTCGCACTCTCCCCGGAAGATGAAGCCCGCGATGCGGCGCGCCATATTCACGAGCAGGGTAAACAAGCGCCACTGCTGCTCATTCCGCGCAGCACGCTGGGTGACCGCGTGGCGACAGCATTTGCACAAGAGTGGCAGAAGCTGGGCGGCGGCATTGTTTTACAGCAGAAATTTGGCTCAGTGTCTGAGCTGAGAGGCGGTGTCAACGGCGGCGCGGGCATTTCGCTCAGCGGCAGCCCGGTTTCAGCAAGCCTGCCACAACAGCAAGGTGTCACCATTGGCGGTTTGAACATCCCTGCCCCACCGACCGATGCCCAAATCAGCGGTGGCGGTAAAGTTGATGCCGCTTACATCGTCGCGACCCCGGAAGAGATTGCCTTCATCAAACCGATGATCGCCATGCGTAACGGTAGCCAGAGCGGAGCAACACTGTATGCCAGCTCTCGTAGCGCGCAAGGCACGGCTGGCCCGGATTTCCGTCTGGAAATGGAAGGGCTGCAATACAGCGAAATTCCAATGCTGGCAGGTAGTAACCCGGCACTGATGCAGCAGGCGCTGGGCGCCGTGCGTAACGACTACTCTCTGGCGCGCCTGTATGCCATGGGCGTTGATGCATGGGCGCTGGCAAACCACTTTACTCAGATGCGACAGGTGCCAGGGTTCGAACTCAACGGCAACACTGGCGATTTGACCGCCACTCAGGACTGCGTGATCAACAGGAAGTTATCATGGCTCAAATACCAGCAGGGGCAGATCGTCCCGGCCAGTTAAGCCGTAAACAAACCGGTGACGCGTGGGAAGGTAAAGCGCGTCGCTGGCTTGAAGGCAAGGGACTGCACTTTATCGCCGCCAACGTTCGCGGACGGGGCGGCGAAATCGATCTCATTATGAAAGACGGTCAAACGACCGTGTTTGTCGAAGTACGCTTCAGGCAGTCATCGCAATTTGGCGGTGCTGCCGCCAGCGTGACGCCCGCCAAACAACAAAAATTATTACAGACAGCCCTCTTGTGGCTTGCCCGCCATAATGGGAGCTTTGATACTGTGGATTGCCGGTTCGATGTGGTAGCCTTCACCGGAAACAACATTGAGTGGCTGAAAAACGCGTTTGGCGAAGACACCTGATTACGATTTAAAGGGATAACGTGCTCGAAAGAATTAAAGTGTGCTTCACAGAAAGCATTCAGACTCAGATTGCAGCGGCGGAAGCGCTCCCGGACGCGATTTCTCGCGCAGCGATGACGCTGGTACAGTCCCTGCTTAATGGCAACAAAATCCTCTGTTGTGGCAATGGCACCTCGGCCGCCAACGCACAGCATTTTGCTGCCAGCATGATAAATCGCTTTGAAACAGAACGACCTAGTTTACCTGCCATTGCACTAAATACCGATAATGTGGTCTTAACAGCGATTGCTAACGATCGTCTGCATGACGAGATTTACGCGAAGCAAGTGCGCGCCCTGGGTCACGCGGGAGATGTTCTGTTGGCTATCTCCACGCGGGGTAACAGCCGCGACATCGTCAAAGCCGTTGAAGCGGCCGTCACCCGCGATATGACTATCGTGGCGTTAACGGGTTATGACGGCGGTGAGCTGGCGGGCCTTCTGGGGCCGCAGGATGTGGAAATTCGCATTCCTTCTCATCGCAGCGCACGCATTCAGGAAATGCACATGCTTACGGTGAATTGCTTATGCGATCTGATCGATAACACGCTTTTTCCTCACCAGGATGATTAAGGAGTATTCATGAAGGCTTTATCGACCCTCGCAGTCCTGATGTCTGCACTGCTACTTCAGGGATGTATTGCTGCGGCCGTTGTGGGTACCGCAGCCGTTGGTACAAAAGCAGCAACCGATCCTCGCTCCGTGGGTACACAGGTTGATGACGGTACACTGGAACTGCGCGTAAACAGCGCACTGTCGAAAGACGAACAAATTAAGAAAGAAGCGCGCATCAACGTAACGGCGTATCAGGGCAAAGTGCTACTGGCAGGCCAGGCGCCAAATATGGAACTTGCCTCCCGCGCCAAACAGATTGCGATGGGTGTAGAGGGCACGACGGAAGTCTTTAACGAAGTGCGTCAGGGTCAGCCAATTGGTCTTGGAGATGCATCGTCCGATACCTGGATCACCACCAAAGTCCGCTCTCAGTTGCTGGGCACTGACCAGGTGAAATCCTCCAACGTGAAAGTTACCACCGAAAACGGCGAAGTGTTCCTGCTGGGCCTGGTCACCGACCGTGAAGGGAAAGCGGCTGCCGATATCGCCAGCCGGGTAAGCGGCGTGAAACACGTCACCACCGCGTTTACCTATATCAAATAATTCACACCTGACAGTAAGCCCGGTAAGCCTCAGCGCCCCGGGCTTTTTTTATATCAGAGCAATACTGCCCACAATCACGCCACTCAACGCCACCAGACCCGCGGTCAGCCACAGGGCTTTTGCCGGGAATGACTTACGCAGCATAATCAGTGACGGCAGGCTGATTGCAGGCAAGGTGATGAGCAACGCCAGCGCCGGAGCCGTTCCCATGCCCGCCAGCATCATCGTCTGAATAATCGGGATTTCAGCGGCCGTCGGGATAACGAACAGGCAGCCTGCAATGGCCATCGCAATGACCCACAGCATCGAGTTATCGATAGCACCATCTGCATGAGGGAACAGCCATACCCGCGCAGCCCCAAGCACCAAAACCGCCAGGATATACACCGGAATAGTGCTCCAGAACAGCTGCCAGAGCGCTTTACCCCAACGCGCAAAGAAACCGCCCTGTGGCTCGGCGAACGTCACGTCCACAGACACGGGTTCGACCGTTTTGTCTTTCACCAGGTTCTGCACAAGCGTTGCGACCACCAGCACCGTCAATAACCCTGCGACAAGGCGGATAAACGCAAAATGCCAGCCAAGGACAAACCCCATGAACACCAGTGTGGCCGGGTTCAGCAGCGGGTTGCCCATCCAGAATGCCAGCGCACCGCCCATTGAAACGCGCTGACGGCGCATTCCGGCGGCAACAGGTGCAGCGCAGCAAGAGCACATCATGCCTGGTAAAGAGAATATCGTCCCCAGAAGCGTGCCCTGAAAACGGGGCTGCCCTAAGGTTTTCACCAGCCAGTTACGCGGAATAAGCACCTGAATCAGCGAGCCTAACAGCACCCCCAACACGGCAGCTTTCCAGACGGCAAGGAAATAGACCATCGCGTAATCCCACGCCGCCTGAAGCGGGCTGGAATCAGCCTGAGCAAGAATGGATTTGCCGATACTGTGCGTTTCGGCGGCAGTGAAGGCTTTTCCGTAATAGGGCTGCCACTTCACATACCAAAGACCAACGATAACAACGAGAAAGAAGAGAGCGGGTTTCCACCATTGAAATGGCGTTGCCGCCTGAGATGAAGACTGACCAGTCATAGCATTCCCCAGGGAGTGTTAATAAGCCCGAAGATACTACGCCTCACCTCGCGCAAGTTCACGTAATTTTGCCGATGGGATGATGTTAACGCCCTCCTGCGATGGCGACAGCGCCTCTTTCAGCATTGCACGCGCGACATCACGCGCATGGATTGATTTCCAGTTACCGGGAAGGATGCGAAACAACGGCGCAAAAATCGATTCGTTAAAACGGCGTTTGTCGCGATGCCCCAGTAACATGGAGGGGCGAACAATCGTCAGATGTTCCCATTTCTGCGCAATCAGCGCGGCCTCCATCTTTCCTTTCACTTTGTTGTAAAAGAACGGCGAGCTCGCGTTTGCCCCCATCGAACTGACCACCACCAGATGCCGGGCCCCGAGCTTTTTTGCCCTTAGCGCGGTATCCACAACCAGCGCGTAGTCGGCGTGGACAAACGCCGCTTTACTGCCCGCTTCACGGCGGGTCGTACCCAGACAACAAAAGACGATATCAATGGGGTCGCACACCTGAGCCAGGGCATCGCTCAGTTTCGGCGCATGAGGATTAAACACACCTGGCATGGCAGCAAGCGGGCGACGCGTCGGGGCGGCGATGTAGTTCACCTTGCGCTCCTGAATCAGCATACGCAGCAGATACCCACCCACCAGCCCGGTCGCACCTGTAATTAGTACCTGACTCATACCCTACTCCTGACGCAGCCAGTGGATCTTTTTACCAAACCCCAGTGTGTTATCTGTAAATTTTAGTTCATCGAGACGGATTTCCCACACCGGTGCTTTAAGCGCAATGGCAACCGGAAAACGGCGATTGTAGTGTCTGCGTTGTGCTTCACTCTCTTCACCATCGAGACGGCGGATCTCACCTTTGAACTGGACGCCCCGGATCAAGGCGACCGTTTTCGGCTGGCCGTTAACCGTGCCGGCCACCTTCGCCTGCTGGCCTGTCATCTGCGCATGACGTGTTTTATCTTCACTTAAGACGTAGAACGCCACACGCTCAGGATCGTAGTAGTAGAACGCATTCGCACACCACATTTCACCTTCATCATAAACACACCAGGTGACGACATGTTGTTTCGCCAGCCAGCGGTTAATGGCCGTCAGTGTTTCCATTTTTCTTGTCTCTCATGCTAAGGTGCGTTCACCTTAACATACTGAATCTGTTTACCGTGTCCTGGTTTATTTATCTTGTCCGCACCGCTGATAACGCACTCTATACCGGGATCACCACCGATGTGGAGCGGCGTTTCCTGGAACATCAAACGGGGAAAGGGGCAAAAGCGCTACGCGGGAAAGGGGAATTGCGGCTGGCCTTTTCAGCTCACGTGGGCGATCGTTCGCTGGCGCTCAGGCTGGAATACCGCATCAAGCAGCTGACGAAGCGCCAGAAAGAGCGCCTCGTCGCCGGAGACGGATCGTTTGAGGCGCTACGTGAGAGCCTGATTAAAAGCGATTGAAGTGGTCGTGGTATTCCACCAGCCCGTTTACGCCGTTAAGGGCATCATCTGCCAGGCGATGCAGCTGGAACGCAGACTCGGTGCCCGGCCAGCAACAGCGCAGATCGTGATGCGCCGCCTGTTCAAAGCCTAAACGACCGTAGAACGCAGGATCACCCAGCGTAACAACGGCGGCATAACCGAACTCATTCAGCGAATCCAGTCCTTCATAGACCAGCTGGCGGGCAACGCCCTGGCCACGGTAGCTTTCGTCTACCGCCAGCGGCGCCATTCCCACCCACTGAAGCTCCTCACCCTGAACCGTCACCGGGCTGAATGCCACATAACCGACAACCTGACCTTCGTCATCGGTGGCAACCAGACCCAGGGTGATCAGGCCATCTTCGCGGAGATCGTGGACCAGTCGGGCTTCGGCATCGCTCGCAAAAGAACGGCGTAGTAACGCATCGATACCCGGTGCATCAATCCCAATTTCAACTCGAATCAGCATGGCTCACCTACTGAAGTGTGTTTGCTTTCAGGCGGGCTTTTCAGCCCGGCCTCTACAAAATCAGCCATTTGCAGCAGAACCACGCGCAGCGCTTTCGGCATCTGCTCCAGCTCAATGGCATCCATCAAATTTTTCACGTACAGGCCAAGCTCCGTATCCCCTTCGATAACCAGACGACGCTGGAAGAAGAGTGTGTCGGGATCTTGCTTACGCGCGGCGATCATCAGCAGATCGCTGGCATTAGCGCTAAAGCTTACGTCTGCCTCAGCCGATTCACGAACAATCAGCTGATCGTTCTCTACCGAAGTAAACCAGCGCAGCCCGATATCGCGGACTTCAATACTCAGCCAGCGGCCATCAAGGAATTCCAGCTCACCTTCCTGTAACGCCTGGCGGAATTGCCAGCTCAGCACTTGCTCCAGAACCTGGCGTTTCAGCGCGAAAGGCGTCAGTTTTACCGGCACGCTCAGCATTGAGGGACCAAATTGTACGAGTCGTGAACGCAGTTTATCCAGCACGAGCTTTACTCCCTGATATCTATAGTCCTGTTATTTTGCCATATCCTGAGGCCAACATAGCGGCGTAAATCAACAAACCGTCGTCCGGCGTGACCCATTATTGGTGTCATCAATACGCCATTAGCTGCCTTAAATCAAAAATTGTCGCGTATGGGTTAATTAAAATCCCCGTTCGTTAACAATTTTGCGATCGCTGAGATCGAGATTATCAGGATAAATTATGGAGCTGCTCTGCCCTGCCGGAAACCTTCCGGCGCTTAAGGCGGCCATCGAAAATGGTGCCGATGCGGTTTATATCGGGCTGAAAGATGATACCAACGCCCGCCATTTTGCTGGCCTCAACTTTACGGAGAAAAAGCTTCAGGAAGCCGTTAACTTCGTCCACCAGCACCGCCGCAAGCTGCATATTGCTATCAATACCTTCGCCCATCCTGATGGCTACGCCCGCTGGCAACGCGCGGTAGACATGGCGGCACAGCTGGGGGCCGATGCGCTGATCCTGGCCGACCTCGCTATGCTTGAGTATGCAGCAGAACGTTATCCGCATATTGAGCGTCATGTCTCTGTTCAGGCATCCGCCACCAACGAAGAAGCCGTTCGCTTCTACCATCGCCACTTTGACGTGGCCCGCGTGGTGCTGCCGCGCGTGCTCTCTATTCATCAGGTTAAGCAACTCGCCCGCGTCACGCCAGTGCCGCTGGAAGTTTTTGCCTTTGGCAGCCTGTGCATCATGGCTGAAGGACGTTGCTATCTCTCCTCTTATTTAACCGGTGAATCCCCGAACACCGTGGGAGCCTGTTCCCCTGCCCGCTTTGTGCGCTGGCAGCAAACGCCGCAAGGGCTGGAATCCCGCCTGAATGAAGTGCTGATCGACCGTTATCAGGATGGCGAAAACGCCGGCTACCCGACGCTGTGCAAAGGCCGTTATCTGGTCGACGGCGAGCGCTATCATGCGCTGGAAGAGCCCACCAGCCTCAACACCCTGGAGCTGCTGCCGGAGCTACTGGCAGCGAACATTGCGTCCGTGAAAATCGAAGGTCGTCAGCGTAGCCCTGCCTATGTGAGCCAGGTGGCGAAAGTCTGGCGTCAGGCCATCGATCGCTGCATGGCAGACCCACAAAACTATGCGCCGCAACCCGCCTGGATGGACACGCTCGGTTCAATGTCCGAAGGCACACAAACCACGCTTGGCGCGTATCACCGTAAATGGCAGTGAGAAGACCATGAAATATTCATTAGGGCCAGTGCTGTACTACTGGTCAAAAGAGACGCTGGAGGATTTCTACCAGCAGGCGGCGACAAGCAGCGCCGATGTGATTTATCTCGGTGAGGCAGTATGCAGCAAGCGCCGGGCAACAAAAGTAGGTGACTGGCTGGATATGGCCAAAAGCCTGGCAGGAAGCGGCAAGCAGGTTGTGCTCTCCACCCTGGCGCTGGTTCAGGCCTCATCCGAACTGGGCGAGCTGAAACGCTATGTGGAAAATGGTGATTTTCTGATAGAGGCGAGCGATCTTGGCGTGGTGAACATGTGCGCCGAACGTAAACTGCCGTTTGTCGCCGGACATGCCCTGAACTGCTATAACGCCGTCACGCTGCGTCTGCTGCTGAAACAAGGTATGACGCGCTGGTGTATGCCGGTCGAACTCTCCCGCGACTGGCTGGTAAATCTGCTGAACCAGTGCGAAGAGCTGGGCATCCGTAACCAGTTCGACGTGGAAGTATTGAGCTATGGCCACCTGCCGCTGGCCTACTCCGCACGCTGTTTTACCGCACGCTCTGAAGATCGCCCGAAAGACGAATGCGAGACCTGCTGCATCAAATATCCAAACGGACGCAGTATGCTGTCGCAGGAAAATCAGCAGGTCTTTGTCCTCAACGGTATTCAGACCATGAGTGGCTATGTCTACAACCTCGGCAACGAACTGGCGTCGATGCAAGGGCTGGTAGACGTGGTGCGCCTGTCACCGCTGGATACGGACGTCTTCGCGATGCTGGATGCCTTCCGCGCCAATGAAAACGGTGCCTCTCCGCTGGCGCTGACGGCAAACAGCGACTGTAACGGCTACTGGAAACGCTTCGCCGGGCTGGAGCTTCAGGCCTAAATTTACACTACATCATTCACGTTGCATCAAGGCGGCAAGTCTGAGAATCCCCAGGAGCTTACTCAAGTAAGTGACTGGGGTGAACAGACGCAGCCAACACAGAGGCAGCGTGAAGGATGAAGTGTAAAAGCTCACTTTGTTAACAACGGTTATTAATTTTTAATGCACTATTAAAAGATTCGCCGTCGACAAAGTGAGCTGTTATGACTGATAAAACCATTCCGTTTTCGGTGCTGGATCTGGCACCGATCCCACAAGGCGCCTCAGCAAGAGAGGCCTTTTCGCACTCGCTCGATCTTGCTCAATTAGCCGAAAAGCGTGGTTACCACCGCTACTGGCTGGCGGAGCACCACAACATGGTGGGTATTGCCAGCGCTGCGACATCGGTACTGATTGGCTACCTGGCGGCAAACACCACTACCCTGCACCTGGGCTCTGGCGGCGTTATGCTGCCAAACCATGCCCCACTGGTGATAGCCGAGCAGTTTGGCACATTGAATACCCTCTATCCGGGTCGTATTGATCTGGGCCTTGGTCGTGCGCCGGGCAGCGATCAGCCGACAATGCGCGCCCTGCGCCGCCATATGAGTGGCGATATCGATAACTTCCCGCGCGATGTGGCTGAGCTGGTGGACTGGTTCGATGCGCGCGATCCGAACCCGCACGTGCGCCCTGTGCCGGGCTACGGCGAAAAGATCCCGGTATGGCTGTTGGGTTCGAGCCTGTATAGCGCTCAGCTGGCCGCGCAGCTCGGTCTGCCGTTTGCATTTGCCTCGCACTTTGCGCCGGATATGCTGCATCAGGCGCTGCATCTCTACCGCACGAATTTCAAACCGTCCGAGCGGCTGGAAAAACCGTATGCGATGGTGTGTATCAACATCATTGCCGCCGACAGCAATCGCGATGCGGAATTCCTGTTTACCTCTATACAGCAGGCGTTTGTGAAGCTGCGTCGCGGCGAAACGGGCCAACTGCCGCCACCGGTCGAGAATATGCACCAGCTGTGGTCTGCTTCCGAGCAGTATGGCGTGCAGCAGGCGCTGAGCATGTCTCTGGTAGGTGATAAAGCGAAAGTGCGTCACGGCCTGGAAGCCGTACTGCGCGAGACGCAGGCAGATGAGATTATGGTTAACGGGCAGATTTTCGATCACCAGGCGCGTTTGCACTCGTTTGAGCTGGCAATGCAGGTGAAAGAGGAGCTGGTGGGGTAGCCTTTTTTGCCCGGTGGCGCTTCGCTTACCGGGCCTAGGGGATCGCGTAGGCCGGATAAGGCGCAGCCGCCATCCGGCACAAAAAATTACTGATATACAGGCAACAGATTAAAGCTCGACAACACATGCACCAGCGCGTTGCCAACACCGAACACCAGAATCAGCGCAATCATCGGCTTGCCGCCCCAGACGCGGAATGTCGGGCTTCCAAAACGCTTACGTGATTTACGCGCCAGCAGCGCCGGGACAATCGCCGCCCAGATGGTTGCCGCCAGTCCTGCATAGCCAATGGCGTACAGGAAACCGTTCGGCCACAGCAGGCCGCCAACAATCGGTGGCAGGAAGGTCAGCAATGCGGTTTTGAAGCGCCCCATCGCAGAATCATCAAAGCCAAACAGATCCGCCAGATAATCGAACAGGCCTAACGTCACCCCGAGGAAAGAGCTCGCCACGGCAAAGTTGGAGAACACCACCAGCAGCAGATCCAGACTACGGCTGTTCAGCACACCGCTCAGCGCCTGAACCAGTACATCAATGTTACCGCCCTTTTGCGCAATACCAATAAATTCCGGGCGCGGGATATTCCCCATTGTCCCCAGCAGCCAAATCACATACAGCCCCAGCGCCAGCAGCGTGCCGTAGACCAGACACTTAACAATGGTGCGCGGATCTTTACCGTAGTATTTCATCAGGCTTGGTACGTTACCGTGATAGCCAAACGATGCCAGACAGAACGGCAGGGTCATCAGCAGGTACGGCGTATAGGAGGTATTCGCTTCTGCCACGTTAAAGAGCGTGGTCGGGGTAACGTGCCCCAGCAGGCTGCCGAAGGTCAGGAAGAAGGTAATCACCTTAGCGCCCAGCACAATCGCCGTCATACGGCTGACCGCTTTGGTGCTTAACCAGACAATAAACGCCACGCCCAGCGCAAAGCACAGCCCTGCGAGACGTGCCGGGACGTTCAGGGACAGCTCCGAGAAGGTGTGATGCAGAATCGAACCGCTGGCAGAGATGTACGCGTAAGTCAGGATATAGAGCACGAACGCAATGGAAATACCATTCACCACGTTCCAGCCTTTCCCGAGCAGGTCTCTGGTGATGGTATCGAAGCTGGAGCCAATACGGTAATTCAGGTTGGCTTCGAGGATCATCAGCCCCGAGTGCAGCATACAGAACCAGGTGAAGACCAGCGCCGCCAGCGACCAGAAGAACCACGCACCGGACATGACCACCGGCAGGGAGAACATTCCCGCACCAATGATGGTTCCGCCGATGATCACCACGCCGCCTAACAGCGAAGGTGATGTTTGTGTGGTGGTTAGTGTCGCCATACAGCCATGTCTCCAGTTAAAAATTTTGGTCCTGCATTTTAATGTGCTGCACTGTACCAGTACAAGAGTACAAAGGGAATAAAAAAAGCCCCGATAGATGTTATCGGGGCTGTATATTTTACTTTACGTCAGAAGCGTAAGGTTTACGCGTCACGGCGACGGCTTGAGCCTTCATCGCGACGTGGACCACGGCTTTCACGACGTTCGCCGCTGAAGCGACCTGCGCCTGGCGCGCCGCCTTCACGACGAGGACCACGACCGCCTTCACGACGCTCACCGCCACCGAAGCTACGGCGTTCGCCAGATGGACGATCGCCACCACGACGTTCGCTGCGCTCACGCGGCTGAGCATCACCCAGCAGCTGCATGTTCATCGGCTTGTTCAGGATGCGAGTGCGAGTAAAGTGCTGCAATACTTCGCCCGGCATACCTTTTGGCAGCTCGATTGTAGAGTGAGAACCGAACAGTTTGATGTTACCGATGTAACGGCTGCTGATGTCGCCTTCGTTCGCGATCGCGCCAACGATATGACGAACTTCAACACCGTCATCACGGCCTACTTCAATGCGGTACAGTTCCATTTCGCCAGCGTCACGACGCTCACGACGTGGACGGTCTTCACCACCACGTTCTGGACGGTCACCACGTGGACCACGATCGTTACGGTCGCCACGACGCTCGAAACGATCGTCACGGTCACGGAATTCACGCTTAGGACGCATCGGTGCATCTGGTGGCACGATCAGGCTACGTTCGCCCTGAGCCATTTTCAGCAGTGCTGCAGCCAGGGTTTCCATGTCCAGCTCTTCGCCTTCAGCGACAGGCTGGATCTGCGCCAGCAGCGCACGGTACTGATCCAGATCGCTGCTTTCCAGCTGCTGCTGTACTTTCGCGGCGAATTTTTCCAGGCGGCGTTTGCCCAGCAGGTCTGCGTTTGGCAGATCAGCTTCTGGAATAGTCAGCTTCATGGTGCGTTCGATGTTACGCAGCAGACGACGCTCACGGTTCTCAACGAACAGCAGTGCACGACCCGCACGACCTGCACGACCGGTACGGCCGATACGGTGAACGTATGACTCGGAATCCATTGGGATGTCGTAGTTTACAACCAGGCTGATACGCTCAACGTCCAGACCACGTGCTGCCACGTCGGTTGCAATCAGGATATCCAGACGACCGTCTTTCAGACGCTCCAGAGTTTGCTCACGCAGAGCCTGGTTCATGTCGCCGTTCAGCGCTGCGCTGTTGTAGCCGCTACGCTCCAGGGCTTCAGCCACTTCCAGGGTCGCGTTTTTGGTACGAACGAAGATAATCGCCGCATCAAAATCTTCTGCTTCCAGGAAACGGACCAGCGCTTCGTTTTTACGCATCCCGTACACAGACCAGTAGCTCTGGCTGATGTCAGGACGAGTGGTAACGCTGGACTGAATACGCACTTCCTGCGGCTCTTTCATAAAGCGACGGGTAATGCGACGAATCGCTTCTGGCATCGTTGCAGAGAACAGCGCGGTCTGGTGACCTTCTGGGATCTGCGCCATAATAGTTTCAACGTCTTCGATGAAGCCCATACGCAGCATTTCATCTGCTTCATCCAGTACCAGGCCGCTCAGTTTAGAGAGGTCCAGAGTACCGCGCTTCAGGTGATCCAGCAGACGGCCCGGCGTACCGACAACAATCTGTGGGCCCTGGCGCAGGGCGCGTAACTGCACGTCATAACGCTGGCCGCCGTACAGGGCAACCACGTTCACGCCGCGCATATGTTTAGAGAATTCAGTCATCGCTTCCGCCACCTGAACAGCCAGTTCACGGGTCGGAGCCAGGACGAGGATCTGCGGTGCACGCAGGTCCGGATCGATGTTGTTCAGCAGCGGCAGCGAGAACGCCGCAGTTTTACCGCTACCAGTCTGGGCCATGCCCAGCACGTCACGACCAGAGAGCAGATGTGGGATACATTCTGCCTGGATCGGAGATGGTTTTTCGTAACCCAGATCGTTAAGGGCTTCAAGGATAGGAGCCTTCAGGCCCAGATCTGCAAAAGTGGTTTCGAATTCAGCCATGTAGTACAAGTGCCTCGATATTAATGGCGGCCAGTCTACTTAGCTCATCGTGAAAATGATCTGCAATTTTCATTGAAAAGTGTGAACCGGCTCAAATTAGGTGTATTGACGAACAACAACGCCCTCACCAGTGAAGGTGATGGCAATCAAAAGATTACGGGCTGATGTTTATGTCGTCAGCTATTGCTGGTCCGATTCTGCCAGGTCGTCTTGCTCCTGGCCCAAGAGCGATAATTCCAACAATGCATAACGGTGCTCAACGAAGTTGTGTACGTTGTTAGCAACCGCTAATTTGAACAGTGCCGTAGCGCTGTCCTTATCCCCCAGACTTAGGTAGTACTTACCTAAATAGAAGTTGGTTTCACTGAGATGCTCAGCGAGCGAGGTGTTATCCGTTGCGTCTGCCTTGAGTCTTTCCATCAGCGTTGCTTCGCTAATGTTACCCAGGTAGAACTCGACAATATTCCATCCCCATTGTTCCTTGTCCGATTTATCGAAGCGTTGTTGTAACGCGTCTTTTGCCTGCTTCTCATCGAGCTTCCGCTCAACAATGTAAAGCCACAGGCTACGGAAAGGATCATTAGGATCGTCTTGATAAAACGCCAGCAGATCATCTTGCGCTAACTTGTCACGACCGCCGTAGTACAATGCGATACCGCGATTCAAGTGCGCGTAGTTGTAAGTTGGATCAAGCTCAAGTACAGAATCAAACGCTTCATAGGCAGCATCAAAATTGCCTGCCTGCGTTAAATATATGCCTAAGTAATTGAATACTTCAGGCATATCAGGTCGGATTGCCAGCGCTTGTGAAAAATCATTTCGCGCCAATGCCCTCAGACCGAGACTATCATACAACACTCCGCGCTCATATAAAAGCTGTGCGCGTTCGTCATCGGTTAAAGCCCGACTGGCAAGAATTTGTTCCATGCGTGCCAGAATCACTTCCTGTTGCAAAGTCGGTTGCAATGGCACTGCGAGGACTTCGCTCTTACGCCAGGCAGAGTTGCTGCATCCTGCCAGCGTTAAAGCTGTCGCAACGAAACACCAGCGCAAAAAAGGCTTCATTTCCCACTCCCGAAGACAACTATTGGATGAACGTCCTGTCCCCCGGCGGCTCAACAAGGCGTCCTGCCTGATAATAGGCCCTCCGCTAAGCGGAGGGCAAATGGCAACCTTACTCGCCTTGCTGTTCTGCGGCCGGTGCTTCCGGCGCGGCAGCTGGCTGAGACTGCTCGGTTGCTTCTTTAATGCTCAGACGGATACGGCCCTGGCGGTCAACTTCCAGAACTTTAACCGGGACTTCCTGACCCATTTGCAGGTAATCGGTCACTTTCTCAACGCGCTTGTCAGCGATCTGAGAGATGTGAACCAGACCTTCTTTACCGCCACCGATGGCAACGAATGCGCCAAAGTCAACGATACGGGTCACTTTACCTGCATAGACGCGGCCCACTTCGATTTCTGCGGTGATCTCTTCGATACGACGAATCGCGAATTTCGCTTTCTCGCCGTCGGTTGCTGCGATCTTCACAGTACCGTCATCTTCGATTTCGATGGTGGTGCCGGTCTCTTCGGTCAGAGCACGGATTACGGAACCGCCCTTACCGATAACATCTTTGATCTTGTCTGGATTGATCTTGATGGTGTGGATACGCGGAGCGAACTGAGAAATGTCGCCACGTGGCGCGTTGATCGCCTGTTCCATCACGCCCAGGATGTGCAGACGTGCACCTTTAGCCTGGTTCAGAGCAACCTGCATGATCTCTTTGGTGATACCTTCAATTTTGATATCCATCTGCAGTGCAGAGATACCTTCGCGGGAACCCGCTACTTTGAAGTCCATATCGCCCAGGTGGTCTTCGTCGCCCAGAATGTCAGACAGAACAACAAAGTTGTCGCCTTCTTTCACCAGACCCATTGCGATACCCGCAACAGCGGCTTTGATTGGCACGCCTGCATCCATCAGCGCCAGAGATGCGCCACACACGGAGGCCATGGAAGAAGAGCCGTTAGATTCGGTGATTTCAGAAACCACACGAACGGTGTACGGGAACTTGTCTGCTTCCGGCATAACTGCCAGTACGCCGCGCTTCGCCAGACGACCGTGACCAATTTCACGACGCTTCGGCGAGCCAACCATACCGGTTTCACCTACGGAGTACGGAGGGAAGTTATAGTGGAACAGGAAGCTGTCAGTACGCTCACCCATCAGTTCATCGATGATCTGTGCATCACGGGCAGTACCCAGAGTTGCCGTCACCAGCGCCTGAGTTTCACCACGGGTGAACAGCGCAGAACCGTGAGTACGTGGCAGAACGCCAGTACGAACGTCCAGACCACGGATCATGTCTTTTTCACGGCCATCGATACGCGGCTCGCCTGCCAGAACGCGGCTACGAACAACGTTTTTCTCGATAGCGTGCAGGATTTCACCCAGTTCGTTAGCGTCCAGGGTTTCATCTTCTGCAACCAGAGTCGCGATAGTTTCAGACTTGATCACGTCAACCTGAGCATAACGCTCTTGTTTGTCAGTGATGCGGTAAGCATCGCTCAGACGAGATTCTGCCAGTGCAGCAACGCGCGCATTCAGCACATCGTTAACTGCTTCTGGCTGCCAGTCCCAACGTGGTTTACCGGCTTCTTTCACCAGGTCGTTGATGTTCTGGATAACAACCTGCTGCTGGTCGTGGCCAAATACCACAGCACCCAGCATCTGGTCTTCGCTCAGCAGTTCAGCTTCGGATTCAACCATCAGAACCGCCGCTTCAGTACCTGCAACCACCAGGTCCAGCTTACTTTCTTTCAGCTCTTCCTGAGTTGGGTTCAGTACGTACTGATCGTTGATGTAACCTACGCGTGCAGCACCGATTGGACCATTGAATGGAATACCAGACAGAGACAGTGCAGCAGAAGCACCGATCATCGCAACGATGTCCGGGTTAACCTGTGGGTTAACGGAAACAACGGTTGCAATAACCTGAACTTCGTTTACGAAACCTTCCGGGAACAGCGGACGAACCGGGCGGTCAATCAGACGCGCGATCAGGGTTTCGCCTTCGCTTGGACGGCCTTCACGACGGAAGAAGCCGCCTGGGATTTTACCTGCAGCGTAAGTACGCTCCTGGTAGTTAACGGTCAGTGGGAAGAAGTCCTGACCTGGTTTTGCTTTTTTCTGGCCAACTACGGTAACGAATACCGCGGTGTCATCCATGCTTACCATTACGGCAGCAGTAGCCTGACGCGCCATCATGCCGGTTTCCAGCGTGACGGTATGCTGACCATACTGGAATTTACGAACGATCGGATTCAGCAAAATTCTGTCCTTTCTCAAATGTTTGACAGCACACCCACGGCGTGCTGTCGATTTAACCCGACCTTCTTCGCATCCTCGCGACTAATGACAACCGACACCCTCATGGGTGAAGCCTCTCATTAGCCGCGCGAACCTCTGCAATGAAGATCATTTATAGCAACAATACAATAGTTTCCAGTGAATTGCTGCCGTCTGGTTGAAAAAAGGGGCCATCAGGCCCCCTTTTCTGAAACTCGCAAGACTTAGCGACGCAGACCCAGACGCTCGATCAGCGCGGTGTAGCGTGCAACATCTTTACGTTTCAGGTAGTCGAGCAGTTTACGACGCTGAGAAACCATGCGCAGCAGACCACGACGGCTGTGGTGATCTTTTTTGTGCTCTGCAAAGTGACCCTGCAGGTGGTTAATCTGTGCAGTCAGCAGTGCAACCTGAACTTCGGTAGAACCGCTGTCGTTAGTACCACGGCCAAACTCAGAAACGATTTTAGCTTTAGCTTCAACGCTTAGAGACATTTTCAAACTCCAGAATATAAAGAATGTAAGGATGCCGATCTCTAATTCAGCAATCCCAGTATACGTCCCGCAGATTGTTAAACAATTTACAGGACGTTAAGCGGCGATATTCTACTCGTCTCCCCCGTTTATCGCAAGGTGAGACATTATCGCCGTTAGCCTTCGACCGGGTATTCAACCACCAGACGGCGCGGCGCAACGCGCCCTTCGCCATCCATTTCACCCATGCCGATAAACTTACCGTCATCGCCTTCGGTCACACGGACCAGGCCTTCCAGTGGTGCATCGGTGGTGCGAACCGGATTTCCGTTTTTAAAGTAAACGGACGATGTTAAAGGAAGATTAACGATCGGGAAGTCAGCCGCCGGGCTGTCCATCGGCATTAACAGTGGATCAAGCAACTCCGCAGGAGAGATTCCCTGCGCTTGTGCCTGCTCAACCAGTGCATGAAGATGCTCAAGGGTCACCATCCGCTCAACAGGGTATTTGCTGACGGCCAGACGGCGCAGGTAAATCACGTGCGCGCCACAGCCCAGCTTTTCGCCCAGATCGTCGATGATGGTACGAATATAGGTGCCTTTCGAGCAGTGAACTTCCAGCTCCAGTTCGTCGCCTTCATGACGAATGAAGAGCAGTTCATACACGGTAATCGGGCGAGCTTCACGCGGGACGTCAATGCCCTGGCGCGCATATTCGTAGAGCTTCTTGCCCTGATACTTCAGCGCCGAATACATCGACGGCACCTGCATTGTATCGCCACGGAAACTCTCCAGCGCGGCATCGAGTTGCTCTGCGCTGAAGATCACAGGACGCTCTTCAACAACCTGACCATCCGCATCGGATGTGTCCGTACGCTGGCCAAGCTTTGCAATCACGCGATAACGCTTGTCAGAATCAAGCAGGTACTGGGAAAACTTGGTTGCTTCTCCCAGGCAAACCGGCAGCATTCCGGTCGCCAGAGGATCTAGCGCACCGGTGTGACCCGCACGGTTAGCGTTAAAAATACGCTTCACCTTTTGCAATACGTCGTTGCTGGAGGCACCTTGTGGTTTATCCAGCAGTAACACACCATGCACATCGCGACCGCGACGACGAGGACGACTCATCAGTCCTCCTTGCTGTCGTCCGCAGGGTTCACACGACGTTCATCGTCATGCTTCACCACGCTGGTCACCAGGTTGGACATACGCATCCCTTCGACCAGTGAGTTGTCGTAGAAGAAGGTCAGTTCCGGCACGATGCGCAGGCGCATTGCCTTACCCAGCAGAGAGCGGATGAAACCAGAGGCTTCCTGCAACGCTTTAATGCCGTTCTTAACCGCGGCTTCGTCCTGATCGTTCAGGAAGGTCACGAACACTTTGGCGTAGGCCAGGTCGCGGGACATTTCCACACCAGACACGGTGGTCATCATACCCACGCGTGGGTCTTTGATTTCACGTTGCAGAATGAGTGCGATCTCTTTCTGCATTTCTTGCGCTACGCGCTGTGGGCGACCAAATTCTTTCGCCATAATAAATTCTCCAGACAAAAAAGGGGCTAAAGCCCCTTTTTAAAATTATTGCCGGGTGGCGCGAGGCGATCCCGGCTTACTCTCGATCGTTATGCAATGGTACGCTGAATTTCGATGATCTCGAACACTTCGATCATATCGCCAACGCGAACGTCGTTGTAGTTCTTCACGCCGATACCACATTCCATACCGTTACGGACTTCGTTAACGTCATCTTTGAAGCGGCGCAGGGATTCCAGCTCGCCTTCGTAGATAACCACGTTGTCACGCAGAACGCGGATTGGGTTGTGACGCTTGATGTTACCTTCGGTAACCATACAGCCCGCGATCGCACCAAATTTCGGCGATTTGAACACGTCACGTACTTCAGCCAGACCAATGATCTGCTGTTTCAGCTCTGGCGACAACATGCCGCTCATTGCTGCTTTCACTTCGTCGATCAGGTTATAGATGACGGAGTAGTAGCGCAGATCCAGGCTTTCGGATTCAATCACTTTACGTGCAGATGCATCAGCACGAACGTTGAAGCCCACCAGAATCGCGTTGGACGCAGCAGCCAGGGTCGCGTCGGTTTCGGTGATACCACCTACGCCAGAACCGATGATCTTCACTTTCACTTCGTCGGTAGACAGTTTCAGCAAGGAGTCGGAGATCGCTTCCACAGAACCCTGAACGTCGGCTTTCAGAACAACGTTCACTTCGTGAACTTCACCCTCGGTCATGTTGGCAAACATGTTCTCGAGTTTAGATTTCTGCTGACGAGCCAGTTTAACTTCGCGGAATTTGCCCTGACGATACAGTGCGACTTCACGCGCTTTCTTCTCGTCACGCACAACGGTCACTTCGTCACCGGCAGCCGGAACACCGGACAGACCCAGGATTTCAACTGGAATGGACGGGCCCGCTTCCAGCACTTCCTGACCCAGTTCGTTACGCATCGCACGCACACGGCCGTATTCGAAGCCGCACAGAACGATGTCGCCTTTGTTCAGGGTACCTTCGCGAACCAGAACAGTCGCAACCGGACCACGACCTTTATCCAGGAAGGATTCGATTACCGCACCGCTTGCCATGCCTTTACGCACCGCTTTCAGCTCCAGAACTTCAGCTTGCAGCAGGATAGCGTTCAGCAGGTCGTCGATACCGGTACCCGCTTTTGCCGATACAGGAATGAACTGCGCTTCACCGCCCCACTCTTCTGGCATAACGCCGTACTGAGACAGTTCGTTCTTAACGCGGTCCAGGTCGGCTTCTGGCTTATCAATTTTGTTAACAGCAACAACCAGAGGCACCTGCGCCGCTTTCGCGTGCTGGATAGCTTCGATGGTTTGTGGCATCACGCCATCATCTGCTGCAACAACCAGAACAACGATATCCGTTGCCTGAGCACCACGAGCACGCATTGAGGTAAACGCGGCGTGGCCTGGGGTATCCAGGAAGGTGATCATGCCATTATCGGTTTCTACGTGGTATGCACCGATGTGCTGGGTAATACCACCCGCTTCACCGGATGCCACTTTCGTCGAACGAATGTAGTCAAGCAGAGAGGTTTTACCATGGTCAACGTGACCCATGATGGTTACAACTGGTGCACGCGGTTCTGCCGCAGCGCCAGTATCACGGTCGCTCATTACTGCTTCTTCCAGCTCGTTTTCACGACGCAGGATAACCTTATGGCCCATCTCTTCTGCAACAAGCTGTGCAGTTTCCTGGTCGATAACCTGGTTGATGGTGGCCATGGCGCCCAGTTTCATCATCGCTTTGATGACCTGAGAACCTTTAACCGCCATTTTGTTAGCCAGATCGCCAACAGTGATGGTCTCGCCAATCACAACGTCACGGTTAACAGCCTGCGCCGGCTTCTGGAAGCCCTGTTGCAGAGTGGAACCTTTACGCTGTTTACCGCCTTTACCACCGCGAACGGCCGCACGAGCTTCTTCACGGTCAGCTTTGGATTCTGCGTGTTTGTTGCCTTTTTTCGCCGGACGCGCAGCTTTAGTGCTACGACCACGGCCACGACCACCTTCAACTTCACGGTCGTTGTCGTCTTCAGCCTGACGCGCGTGCTGAGAAGTGGTCACGTGATAATCGCTGGTGTCTTCAGTAGGCTCAGCGGTATTCACACCGTTCTTCTCATTTTCTTCTGCCATGCGGCGCGCTTCTTCAGCCACGCGGCGAGCTTCTTCTTCCAGCTTACGGCGCGCTTCTTCTTCCGCTTTACGCTTCAGATCGGCTGCTTCATTTTCACGGCGGGCTTTTTCAGCCTGGGCAGTTTTGGTCATTTCGTCGGTCTGTTGATTGCTCACTTTGTCTTTTTCCGCAGCGTCACGCTTCACTTTATCACTTGCGTCGCGTTTCGCTTTTTCTGCGGCCTCACGTTCAGCTTTTAATTCTGCCTCACGTTTGGCAGTTGCTTCTGCCTCACGCTTAGCTTGTTCTTCCGCTTCACGCTGTGCCTGCTCTTCCGCGGCGAGGCGTTCTGCCTCTTGCGGATCACGTTTTACAAAGGTGCGCGTCTTGCGGACTTCAATTTGTACCGATTTGCTTTTACCACCGGTACCTGGGATATTCAACGTGCTGCGCGTTTTGCGCTGCAACGTCAGCTTGTCAGGCGTAGAACCGTGTTCACGGTTCAAATGCGCTAACAAGGTTTGTTTTTCAGTCGCAGTCACCGAGTCATCAGCGGACTTTGGGATCCCTGCATCAGCAAATTGCTGTACCAGGCGGTCCACAGAGGTCTGAATCTCGGCAGCCAGCGATTTTACAGTTACATCAGTCATGCTGTTCCTTCCTGCTACAGTTTATTACGCTTCGTCGCCGAACCAGCAAATATTACGTGCGGCCATGATGAGTTCGCCGGCTTTCTCGTCGGTTAAACCTTCGATATCAGCCAGGTCATCAACGCCTTGCTCAGCGAGATCTTCCAGCGTACAAACACCACGGGCAGCCAGCTTGAACGCAATCGCACGATCAAGACCTTCCAGATTCAGCAGGTCATCAGCCGGCTTGTTATCACCAAGGCTTTCTTCCTGAGCCAGTGCCAGGGTGGTCAGTGCGTTTTTAGCGCGTTCACGCAGGGCTTCAACGGTTGGCTCATCCAGGCCGTCAATTTCCAGCAGCTCTTTCATTGGCACATAGGCCAGTTCTTCCAGCGAGGAGAAGCCTTCTTCAACCAGAACGGTGGCGAAATCTTCGTCAATGTCCAGGTATTTAGTGAAGGTATCAATCGCGGCATGGGCTTCAGCCTGATGCTTAGCTTGCAGGTCATCAACGGTCATCACGTTGAGTTCCCAGCCGCTCAGCTGTGAAGCCAGACGGACGTTCTGGCCATTACGGCCGATAGCCTGCGCCAGGTTACCCGCTTCAACAGCGATATCCATGGTGTGCTTGTCTTCGTCAACAACGATAGACGCCACATCAGCCGGTGCCATTGCGTTGATAACGAACTGCGCCGGGTTGTCGTCCCACAGGACGATATCAATACGCTCTCCGCCCAGTTCAGTAGAAACTGCCTGGACACGCGCACCGCGCATACCTACACATGCACCCACTGGATCGATACGCTTATCGTTGGTTTTCACAGCGATTTTCGCGCGAGAACCCGGATCACGTGCGGCGGCTTTAATTTCGATGACTTCTTCGCCGATTTCCGGCACTTCGATACGGAACAGTTCAACCAGCATTTCTGGTTTAGAACGGGTCACGAACAGCTGCGCACCACGTGCTTCAGGGCGAACGGCATACAGAACGCCACGGATACGGTCGCCAGGACGGAAGTTTTCACGCGGCAGCATGTCTTCACGCAGGATAACGGCTTCAGCGTTACCCGCCAGCCCTTCGGATTTGACTTCCAGAGAGATGTTATCGCGGTTAACTTTCTTCACCACGCCAGTAATGATTTCACCTTCCTGGTCGCGGAACTGATCGACAACCATTGCGCGCTCAGCTTCACGTACTTTCTGTACAATAACCTGTTTCGCGGTCTGAGTAGTGATACGGTCAAAGGTCACAGATTCAATCTGATCTTCAACGTACTCGCCAACGTTCAGGCTTTCGTCTTCGAAACGCGCAGCTTCCAGCGTGATTTCTTTGGTCGGCTGGGTCACTTCTTCAACAATCACCCAACGACGGAATGTATCGAAGTCACCGCTTTTACGATCGATTTCTACGCGAACATCGATCTCTTGTTCGTATTTTTTCTTGGTTGCTGTAGCCAGTGCACTTTCCAGCGCTTCGAAAATTTTCTCACGCGGCAGTGATTTCTCGTTGGAAACGGCTTCAACAACAGCCAAAATTTCTTTGTTCATCGCGGGCTTTTCACCTCAATCCAGACTGTTAAAAGTGGGGAACCAGGTTCGCCTTCTGGATATTACTCAGCGCGAACACTTCATCTTTGCCTTCGACTGTCACCGTGATCATTTCACCATCAACGGCTTTGATAATACCCTGCCATTTGCGGCGGTTCTGTACGGCCATACGCAGAACGAGAGCCACTTCTTCACCGGTAAAGCGCACGTAGTGCTCGGCCGTGAACATCGGGCGATCGAGGCCAGGTGAGGAAACTTCCAGGTTGTATGCGACGGTAATCGGGTCTTCAACATCCATCACCGCACTGACCTGGTGGCTAACATCAGCACAATCATCAACATTGATGCCATCTTCACTATCAATATAGATGCGCAGCGTCGATGTACGGCCGCGAACGAATTCGATGCCGACCAGTTCGTAGCCCAGTGCTTCGACCGGTGCAGTAATCATCTCTGTTAATTTTTGCTCTAATGTGGACAAGCCCACCCCCAAGACATAAAAAAAGGGCGTAAAGCCCAGTTATTCTGTAGTCAGATAACAAAAAACCCCGATAAATCGGGGCTTTAGATAACTGAACCCTATAGCCGCAACTGCGGCCTGGAGCACTTTCTGAAAGAATTTTTTCAAATCCAGCTACGAAGGCTCTAAGTCTTCACAGTATATTTGAAAAAGGACTTTATGGGAAAGTGGTTGCGGGGGCCGGATTTGAACCGACGACCTTCGGGTTATGAGCCCGACGAGCTACCAGGCTGCTCCACCCCGCGCCTGAAACGTGGCAAATTCTACGCGTTTTGGGTAGAAAATGCAAATAATGCTGGGATTTGGTACCGAAGACGGGACGTAAAATCGGCGTTCAGTATATTGATAGTTAACCCTGCCTGTCAACCCTGCTCCCTATGCGTTTTGCTGAATACATCATTGCGCACTATTCTGTTCTGACATCCTTGCGACAACTGGCTTGCAGCGAGGGAAATTTTTACAAAAAGCACATGAATCTCTTCCGGTCACCGGCAAAAGATGATTAAATGAAAACTCACTTATTTTGCATAATCATGCAATGAGAGCGAAAGCGGTCTCTAATCAGTCAATCAAGCAGGGTTTTATTTTATGACGACGATTCTCAAGCATCTTCCGGTAGGACAACGTATAGGCATCGCCTTCTCCGGCGGTCTGGATACCAGCGCTGCACTGCTGTGGATGCGCCAAAAGGGAGCGGTTCCTTATGCATATACTGCGAACCTCGGTCAGCCAGATGAGGAAGATTATGATGCGATCCCTCGTCGTGCCATGGAGTATGGCGCAGAGAACGCACGTCTGATTGACTGCCGTAAGCAGCTGGTCGCTGAAGGTATTGCAGCTATTCAGTGCGGTGCATTCCATAACACCACTGGCGGCCTGACCTATTTTAACACCACCCCACTGGGTCGTGCTGTTACCGGCACCATGCTGGTTGCCGCGATGAAAGAAGATGGCGTAAACATCTGGGGCGATGGCAGCACCTATAAAGGTAACGATATTGAGCGTTTCTATCGTTATGGCCTGCTGACCAACGCCGAACTGCAAATTTATAAGCCGTGGCTGGATACTGACTTTATCGATGAACTAGGCGGTCGTCATGAAATGTCCGAGTTTATGATCGCCTGCGGTTTTGATTACAAAATGTCTGTCGAGAAAGCCTACTCCACCGACTCCAACATGCTGGGCGCAACGCATGAAGCAAAAGACCTGGAATTCCTGAACTCCAGCGTAAAAATCGTTAACCCAATCATGGGCGTTAAGTTCTGGGATGAAAATGTAAAAATTCAGGCTGAAGAAGTGACCGTACGCTTTGAGCGCGGCCACCCGGTAGCCCTGAACGGCCAGACCTTTGCTGATGATGTGGAACTGATGCTGGAAGCAAACCGCATTGGCGGCCGTCACGGTCTGGGTATGAGCGATCAGATTGAAAACCGTATCATTGAAGCGAAAAGCCGTGGCATCTACGAAGCCCCGGGGATGGCGCTGCTGCATATCGCTTACGAACGTCTGCTGACCGGTATTCACAACGAAGACACCATTGAGCAGTATCACTCTCATGGGCGCCAGCTGGGTAAACTGCTGTATCAGGGTCGTTGGTTCGATCCACAGGCGCTGATGCTGCGTGATTCCCTGCAACGTTGGGTGGCAAGCGCAATCACCGGTGAAGTGACGCTGGAACTGCGTCGCGGTAACGACTACTCAATTCTGAACACCGTGTCTGACAACCTGACTTACAAAGCTGAACGTCTGACCATGGAAAAAGGCGAGTCAGTATTCTCTCCTGACGATCGTATCGGCCAGCTGACCATGCGTAATCTGGACATTACTGATACCCGCGAGAAGCTGTTCAACTATATTGAAAATGGCCTGCTTTCCGCAAACTCCGGTAACGGCCTGCCGCAGGTTGAGAATCTGGAACACAGCGATAAGAAGTAATCGCTAACCAGAACGATAAAAGGCGCCCGATGGGCGCCTTTTTTATGGCTTTGTGTTTTCGTAGGCCCAGTAAGCGTAGCGCCACCGGGCAACATGGCGGGTGGCGCTGCGCTTACCCGCCCTACAAAAGACAAAAGTACAGACGAAAAAAAAGACGTCTTACGACGTCTTTTTTCTGGAATATTGGTACCGAGGATGGGACTCGAACCCACAAGCCCGTTAGGGCACTACCACCTCAAGGTAGCGTGTCTACCAATTCCACCACCTCGGTACAGATACTGCTATTAGTGCGGGATATCGCTGGTCGGCTTAGCCGGTTCAGCTGGCTGAGTAGTCTGCTCAGTTTTCGCTGGCGCACTCAGATTTTCCCACTCGCTTCCTTTACTGGTCTTGTTGCTGTTGATATTACCCAGCGCCAGACTGATGATGAAGAACAGCGTAGCCAGAATCGCCGTTGTACGGGTCATGAAGTTCGCAGAACCACTTGAACCAAACAGCGTACCAGAAGCGCCTGCTCCGAAGGAGGCTCCCATATCAGCGCCTTTACCTTGCTGCAGCATAATCAGCGCTACAAGAGCGATGGCTACAATAAGGAAAATAACTAAAAGAGCTTCGTACATAATCAACCTGTTCCTTGCGGATTTGCCGCATACCAATGCTTCGACCAATTAGCAGGATTTTTGTTTCCCACTGAAGCGGGTGTGAATACTAACCAATGCGGATGACCTTCGCAAGGGCATTTTCAGCGCATTGTATCAACTGCGGAAAAAAACAGCAAAACACCATTAATTGCACAAAACAAAGGCGGCAAGCGCCGCCTTTTTAAACACTTAACGTGAGAAGTTATGCAGCTTTCACCGCATCAGCAATACGATGAGCAAACTCCGTTACCTGCGCTTCATCTTCACCTTCCACCATCACACGGATTAATGGCTCAGTGCCAGACTTACGAAGTAATACGCGGCCACGGTTGCCCAGTGCCGCTTCAACATCCGCCATCACCGCTTTCACATTTGCATTTTCCAGCGGGTCGCCATGCCCGTCAGTGAAACGAACGTTGACCAGCAGCTGCGGGAACATTTTCATGCCGCTGCACAGATCGTGCAGGCTCATATGGTTACGCACCATTGCCGCAACCACCTGGAGCCCCGCAACAATACCGTCACCGGTGGTTGTTTTGTCGAGCAGGATAACGTGACCTGAATTTTCAGCGCCAATACGCCAGCCTTTCTCCTGAAGTTTTTCCAGCACATAGCGATCGCCCACTTTAGCGCGGACAAACGGAATACCCAGCTGTTTCAGCGCCAGCTCAAGACCCATGTTGCTCATCAGCGTTCCAACTGCACCACCGCGCAACTGGCCCTGACGCAGCGCTTCACGCGCAATGATATAGAGGATCTGATCGCCATCGACCTTATTCCCTTCGTGGTCGACCATAATGACACGGTCGCCATCGCCATCCAGCGCGATACCAAGATCCGCTTTTTCTGCCAGAACACGGGCCTGCAAGGCGCGAACATCCGTTGCACCGACTTCTTCGTTGATATTCAGACCATCGGGTTCACAACCAATGGCGATCACTTTCGCACCCAGCTCGCGGAAAACATTCGGAGCAATGTGGTACGTCGCGCCGTTTGCACAATCCACCACAATCTTCAGATGACCCAGGCTCAGTTCATTCGGGAATGTGCCTTTGCAGAACTCAATATAGCGACCGGCAGCATCAACGATGCGGCTGGCTTTACCCAGCTCAGCAGAATCGACGCAGGTGATCTCTTTTTCCATTTCAGCTTCGATTGCTTCTTCAACTTCGTCCGGGAGCTTAGTGCCGTCGATGGAGAAGAATTTGATGCCGTTGTCATAAAATGGATTGTGGGACGCAGAAATAACAATTCCGGCTTCAGCACGGAAGGCGCGCGTCAGGTATGCAACCGCAGGCGTTGGCATCGGGCCGGTGAAAGACGCGGATAACCCCGCAGCAGCCAGACCGGCTTCCAGCGCGGATTCCAGCATGTAGCCTGAAATACGGGTATCTTTACCGATAATGATTTTACGGGAGCCATGACGTGCCAGCACCTTGCCTGCCGCCCAGCCCAGCTTCAGAACAAAGTCAGGCGTGATTGGAGCATCGCCTACGCGCCCGCGGATGCCATCGGTACCAAAATATTTACGATTACTCATAGCGTTTATTTCCCTTCGCCGCCAGTGTGGCTTCAACCACACGCATGGCTTCTACTGTCTCTTTGACGTCATGGACGCGAATAATGTGCGCACCTTGCATCGCCGCAATCACCGCGCAAGCCAGGCTGCCGCTCAGACGTTCGCTCGGCCCCACATTCAGTAACTGCCCAATCATCGATTTTCTTGACATTCCAACCAGCAGCGGCAGGCCGTACTGATGAAACGCGGATAAGCGCGAGAGCAGCTCATAATTATGGGAGAGATTTTTACCGAAACCGAAGCCCGGGTCGAGTATCAATTTCTCTTTTGCGATACCCGCACGTTCGCACCGTGCAATATGTTCAATAAAGAAGCGATTCACATCAGCAAGCACATCATCGTATTTAGGGGCTTCCTGCATGGTTTTCGGCTGCCCCTGCATATGCATCAGGCAAACCGGCAGGCCGGTTTCGGCGGCAGCTTCCAGAGCCCCCGGTTCAGTGAGCGAGCGGATATCATTAATAATGTGAGCACCCACTCTCGCCACTTCACGGATAACTTCCGGTTTGGATGTATCGACAGAGATCCATACTTCAAAACGCTGCGCAATGGCTTCAACCACAGGGACTACGCGCGCCAGCTCTTCTTCCACCGAAACATCCGCCGCACCAGGACGTGTTGACTCCCCACCGACATCAATGATGGTCGCGCCTGCGTTAATCATCAAGTTAGCGTGCTTAACGGCCTCGATAAGCGTGTTGTGCGTGCCACCGTCAGAGAAGGAGTCAGGGGTGACATTCAGGATCCCCATCACATGCGGATGTGAAAGATCGAGATGCGAGTCCTGGGCGAAAAGTTTCATGGCGAAATCCCTGGTTTTAAAATGGGTTAACGAAAAAGAAAAACCCCGGAGCAAGCTCCAGGGTTTCAGGTACAGACAATATCATCAACAGCAGAGGCTTACTTGTCGCCCAACTGTTCTGACATGGTGTTGCCCGGGTTCGGCGTACGCGGTTCATCAACCGGACGCGGAGCACGTGGGGTGCCATTGTTGTCAGAATTGTTGGAAGCGCCTGGGTCTTCCCAGCCTGCTGGCGGACGCACTTCGCGGCGAGCCATCAGGTCGTCAATCTGCGGAGCATCGATAGTCTCATATTTCATGAGCGCATCTTTCATCGAATGCAGGATGTCCATATTGTCGTTCAGGATCTGACGTGCGCGACCGTAGTTACGCTCAATCAGTGCTTTCACTTCCTGATCGATGATACGTGCAGTCTCATCGGACATATGTTTCGCTTTCGCGACAGAACGGCCCAGGAATACTTCACCCTCTTCTTCTGCATACAGCAGCGGACCGAGTTTGTCGGAGAAGCCCCACTGAGTCACCATGTTACGCGCCAGGTTAGTCGCGACTTTAATGTCGTTAGACGCACCGGTAGAAACATGTTCTGCACCGTAGATAATCTCTTCTGCCAGACGACCGCCGTACAGGGTTGAAATCTGGCTTTCCAGTTTCTGACGGCTGGCGCTGATCGCATCACCTTCCGGCAGGAAGAATGTTACGCCCAGAGCACGACCACGAGGAATAATCGTCACTTTATGCACCGGATCGTGTTCCGGCACCAGGCGACCAATAATCGCGTGACCTGCTTCGTGGTATGCCGTGGACTCTTTCTGCGCTTCCGTCATCACCATGGAGCGGCGTTCCGCACCCATCATGATTTTGTCTTTCGCTTTTTCGAATTCCACCATGGACACCACGCGCTTATTACCGCGAGCAGCAAACAGTGCAGCTTCGTTGACCAGGTTCGCCAGATCCGCACCGGAGAAGCCCGGTGTACCACGCGCAATGATTGCCGCATCGATATCTGGAGCCAACGGTACGCGACGCATGTGAACTTTCAGAATCTGTTCACGGCCACGAACATCCGGCAGACCCACCACAACCTGACGGTCGAAACGGCCTGGACGCAGCAGCGCTGGGTCAAGTACGTCTGGGCGGTTAGTTGCCGCGATAACGATAATACCTTCGTTACCTTCAAAGCCGTCCATCTCAACCAGCATCTGGTTCAGCGTCTGTTCACGTTCATCGTGACCGCCACCCAGACCTGCGCCACGCTGGCGGCCTACGGCGTCGATTTCATCGATGAAGATAATGCACGGCGCTGCCTTCTTGGCCTGCTCGAACATGTCACGCACACGAGATGCACCGACACCCACGAACATTTCAACGAAGTCAGAACCTGAAATAGTAAAGAACGGCACCTTCGCTTCACCCGCGATGGCTTTTGCCAGCAGGGTTTTACCGGTACCAGGAGGTCCCACCATCAGAACGCCTTTCGGGATCTTACCGCCCAGTTTCTGGAAACGGCTCGGCTCACGCAGGTATTCTACCAGCTCACCCACCTCTTCTTTCGCTTCGTCACAACCTGCGACATCCGCAAAAGTGGTTTTGATCTGGTCTTCCGTTAGCATACGCGCCTTGCTCTTACCGAACGACATGGCACCTTTGCCACCGCCGCCCTGCATCTGGCGCATAAAGAAGATCCAGACGCCAATAAGAAGCAGCATCGGAAACCAGGAGATGAAGATAGAAGCCAGCAGGCTTGGTTCTTCTGGCGGCTCGCCTACCACCTTGACGTTTTTGGTCAGAAGGTTATCAAGCAGCTTAGGATCGTTCACCGGGATGTAGGTCGTGTAACGGTTACTATCTTTCTTGGTAACGTTGATCTCACGTCCGTTGATACGCGCTTCGCGAACCTGGTCCTGATTGACCTCTTGCAGGAAGGTAGAATAATCCACCTTGCGGCCATTCGACTCGCTGGGCCCAAAGCTCTGGAATACTGACATCAGCACAACGGCAATGACCAGCCAGAGTATTAGGTTTTTCGCCATGTCACTCAAGGGATTAACCTCACATTACAACTGTGTTAAAAACAGCGTCAGGATACTCAATATTCAGCTTCATTCAAACTTTCGTTTGAAATCCACCGGTTATCATTTTCGCCCGGTCGCTACAATATACACTTCTCGGGAGCGAGCCCGGGAAGAGTCCGGCTTACGAACTTTGACCTTCGCAAACAGGGAGCGAATTTCCTTAAGGTACTCCTCGAAACCTTCGCCCTGAAACACCTTCACAACAAAACTACCACCAGGCGCTAGAACATCACGACACATTTCTAACGCTAGCTCCACCAGATACATGGCACGGGGGATATCCACCGCCGGTGTTCCGCACATATTTGGTGCCATATCGGACATGACAACCTGGACCTTACTATCACCTACACGATCAAGTAACGCTTTCAGCACTAATTCATCACGAAAGTCGCCCTGAAGGAAGTCCACACCGACAATTGGATCCATTGGTAAAAGATCACATGCGATGATTCGGCCCGTGCCGCCTATCTGCGTTACCGCATACTGGGACCATCCGCCAGGTGCCGCACCGAGGTCGACAACCGTCATTCCCGGTTTAAAAAGTTTGTCACTTTGCTGTATTTCATCAAGTTTAAACCAGGCGCGGGATCGCAACCCCTTTTTCTGCGCCTGAAGAACATATTTATCGCTAAAGTGTTCCTGAAGCCAGCGGCTGGAACTGGCAGAACGCTTTTTACCTGTCATTTAACATTTCCGTCCTGGTTCATCGTTGCTTGCCTGTGACGTAAATTTCTACGCAGCTATTTGGCGATATTAGGGAGATGGCGGTAGAATGAACCGTTTTCAATCCCAACGTAAGCAAAAATATACGATGAATCTGAGTACTAAACAAAAACAGCACCTTAAAGGTCTGGCACATCCGCTCAAGCCTGTAGTCATGCTTGGCAACAATGGTTTGACCGAAGGGGTGCTTGCCGAGATTGAACAAGCGCTGGAACACCACGAGCTGATCAAGGTGAAAATCGCCTCTGAAGACAGAGACACTAAAAACCTGATCGTGGAAGCCATCGTGCGCGAAACCGGCGCCTGTAATGTACAGGTCATCGGTAAAACGCTGGTGCTCTACCGCCCATCTAAAGAGCGTAAAATCTCGCTGCCACGTTAAGGATATCCTGAATCGAACACATTTTCTGTGTAAAACGAGGGATTTCTGTCAGCAGGTGAGCAAAATGCCACGCTCCTTGAGTTGATAAAAGGCCGCTATGCGGCCTTTTTCCTTTCTTTACAATGTATCAACATCTTAGCGGAGATGCGAATTACAGGTACTCAACCTTGATAATTTCGTATTCCACTTCGCCACCCGGCGTACGGATGTTGACAACATCATCCTGCTCTTTACCGATCAGGCCACGCGCAATCGGCGAGTTCACAGAGATCAGGTTCTGTTTAAAATCAGCCTCATCATCACCCACGATGCGATAAGTCTGTTCTTCTTCGGTGTCCAGGTTCAGTACATTAACGGTAGCACCAAAGATAACGCGGCCATTGTTTGGCATCTTGGTGATATCGATCACCTGGGCGTTGGACAGCTTCGCCTCAATGTCTTTAATACGGCCTTCACAAAAACCCTGCTGCTCACGCGCGGCGTGGTATTCAGCGTTCTCTTTCAGGTCGCCATGCTCACGCGCATCCGCGATAGCGGCGATAATTTCAGGGCGACGGACAGATTTCAGGAAATCCAGCTCTTCGCGCAGTTTTTCGGCACCACGTAAGGTCATCGGAATAGCTTGCATTTGTTATACCTCTTAAACATTCCTGTTGGGAGCAGTGTTCCCTGCTCCTGCCCACCTAAGCGGGCAAGAAGCAAAAAGAAAACCGACCCGGAAGCAAAGCCCAGGTCAGCAGCAATTTTTCAATTTGATACGCATTTTACCGCGAAGTTCACTATGGGTCATCGTTTACTTTGCAGGGGGTTGCGCCGTAGTATGGCGGTTTGTTTCCGGGTTGTTAGCGCGAGATTATGCGATTTTCCAGATTTATCATCGGATTGACTACCAGTTTAACGTTCACCGTCCAGGCCGCGAATGTTGATGAGTACATTAATCAGCTGCCCGCAGGTGCTAACCTTGCACTGATCGTGCAAAAGGTCGGGGCTCAGACGCCTGATATTGACTATCACAGTCAGCAAATGGCGCTGCCTGCCAGTACCCAGAAGGTTATCACTGGACTTGCCGCCCTGCTTCAGCTTGGCCCTGACTTCCGCTTTACCACAACGCTTGAAAGCAAAGGTAATGTCGATGGCGGCGTGCTGAAAGGTGACCTGATTGCCCGATTTGGCGGCGATCCTACGTTGAAACGTCAGGATATTCGCAACATGGTTGCGGTACTGAAGAAATCCGGCGTCCAGAAGATTGAAGGCAACGTACTGATCGACACCTCCATTTTTGCCAGCCATGATAAAGCCCCAGGCTGGCCCTGGAACGACATGACGCAGTGCTTTAGCGCCCCACCAGCGGCGGCCATTGTTGATCGTAACTGCTTCTCTGTGTCGCTCTATAGCGCCCCAAAACCAGACGATTTAGCCTTTATCCGTGTGGCGTCATATTACCCGGTGACAATGTTTAGCCAGGTTCGCACGCTGGCAAAAGGCTCGCCGGATGCCCAGTATTGCGAGCTCGACGTAGTCCCAGGCGATCTTAACCGCTTCACCCTTACCGGCTGCCTGACACAACGTGCAGACCCTCTTCCGCTGGCTTTCGCGATTCAGGATGGTGCCAGCTATGCCGGAGCCATTATCAAAGACGAGCTGAAGCAGGCAGGAATTACTTACACCGGAACGCTGCTGCGCCAGACGCAGGTCAATCAGCCGGGCACGGTGATCGCCAGCAAGCAGTCTGCGCCGCTTCACGACTTGCTGAAAATCATGCTGAAAAAATCAGACAACATGATTGCTGATACCGTCTTCAGAATGATTGGCCATGCCCGTTTCGGCGTTCCTGGCACCTGGCGTGCGGGTTCCGATGCGGTTCGTCAGATCTTGCGTCAGCAGGCCGGGGTTGATCTGGGTAATACCATCGCCGTCGACGGTTCCGGATTATCACGCCATAACTTGATCTCCCCTGCAACAATGATGCAAGTACTTCAGTACATTGCACAACATGACTCTGAGCTAAACTTTATTTCGATGCTGCCCCTTGCCGGCCACGATGGTTCGCTTCAGTACCGAGCCGGGCTTCACGCCGCTGGCGTAGATGGCAAAGTCTCAGCCAAAACAGGTTCACTGCAAGGGGTATACAACCTTGCCGGTTTTATCACCACCGCCAGCGGGCAACGCATGGCATTCGTGCAGTACCTCTCCGGCTATGCTGTTGAACCGGCCGATCAGCGCAATCGTCGTATTCCGCTGGTTCGGTTTGAGAGCCGGCTTTACAAAGACATCTACCAGAATAATTAGTGATGAAATTACTTATTGTTGAAGACGATCTGTTATTGCAGGAAGGGCTGTCACTGGCGCTGGCTAACGAAGGTTATGCGCTGGACTGCGCTGCGACCGCAGCTGAAGCGGATTCATTGATCCAAAGCGGTGAATACAGCCTGGTGATCCTCGATTTAGGGTTACCCGATAAAGACGGCGCAACGCTGCTGAGTCAGTGGCGCCGCCGGGGTATTTCAAACCCGGTCCTGATCCTTACCGCCCGTGATTCTCTGGAAGACCGGATCAACGGTCTCGACTCTGGCGCAGATGATTATCTGGTTAAACCTTTTGCCCTCGCCGAACTTCAGGCGCGGGCGCGGGCGCTTATCCGCCGCTATCAGGGCCACAGCGATAACCTGCTGACGGATGGCGACATAACGCTGAACCTGCAAACACAGCAGGTGCTGCGTAGTTCACAACCCGTTGAAGTCACACCTAAAGAATTTGCACTGCTGACGCGCCTTATTATGCGAAGCGGCCAGACAGTACACCGGGAAACGCTCCAGCAAGACATCTACTCCTGGCAGGATGATCCTGGTTCAAACACGCTTGAAGTGCATATCCATAATTTGCGCCGTAAGCTTGGCAAAGACAGGATCAAAACCGTGCGCGGCGTGGGCTATCGGCTGGAGAGCCAAAAATGAACAGTATGCGTCGGCGACTGATGATACTGCTGGCGGTTATTCTGTTATTTTTCCAGCTGATAAGCGTCGTCTGGCTGTGGCATGAGAGCCGGGAACAGATTAGTTTTCTGGTCAGTGAGACGTTGTCAGCGAAAGCGCGAAACAACCATGTTGAAAAAGAGATCCGTGAAGCCATTGCCTCGCTGCTGGTGCCGTCTCTGGTCATGGTCAGCTTCACCCTGCTTTTCTCTTTCTGGGCAGTGACCTGGATAACACGGCCGCTGAATCAGCTGCGCGACAGCCTGGCCAACCGCTCGGCGGATAATCTCACACCACTGCCTATGTATTCCGATATGGAAGAGATAGGCGCGGTCACCACATCACTCAATCAACTGCTCGCCCGTCTGGATCATACCATCCAGCAGGAGCGACTGTTCACCGCAGACGCGGCACATGAGTTACGTACTCCGCTTGCTGGTATAAGGCTGCATCTGGAGCTGATGGCTCAGGGAGGCTCTGCACAGGCGAAGACCCTGATTAGCCGTATTGACCAGCTGATGCACACGGTAGAGCAATTGCTGATGTTGGCCCGGGCCGGGCAGGCGATGGCCAGTGGGCACTACGACACCCTGGTCTGGACGGAGAATATTATCGCGCCACTTGGGCTTGAACATGAAGCCAAAGAACATAAGGTGATTTGGCCGGAGAAAAGTCCCCTGACCGTGCAGGGCGATGCCGTTCTGTTACGTCTGATGCTCAGGAACCTGCTGGAGAATGCTGCACGCTATAGCCCAACAGGAACCACGATTACGGTCAGAGTCACGCAGCAAGACGATGGTACTGAAGTAAGCGTTATCGATCAGGGGCCGGGTATCGATGAAGCACACCGGCAATCGATCACCGAACCGTTCCGCCGTCTTGATCAGCGTTACGGAGGAAGTGGCCTGGGGCTGAGCATCGTCCAGCGTATTGTTCAGCTCCACCACGGCAAACTGAAGCTTGAGAATGGTCCCGAAGGCGGCTTGATCGCCAGCTGCTGGTTACCTTCAGTGCTGAGTTAAAAAAAAGCCCCCTTTGCAGGGGGCTTGTTACAGAGATTAGTGCTTGTAAATGAACTCGACGCCTTCTTCGTCGTCTTCATCCCAGTCATCGTCCCAGTCTTCATCATCGTCTTCTGCTTCCAGCTCTTCGAGCTGTTGACGGTGGTAGTCATCCCACATGAATTCGACTTTTTCAGGCTGCTTCATTTCTTCCGCAGGAACAATTGGGTTTTCGATGATAAAGCTCATCACATCCCAGCAGAGATCTTTCACGCCAACCTGGCTTGCAGCAGAGATCAGGTAGTATTTATCTTCCCAACCCATCGCTTCTGCGATCGCTTTGGCTTTCGCTTCAGCTTCCGCTTTATCCATCAGGTCGACCTTGTTGAAGACCAGCCAGCGCGGCTTACCTGCAAGTTTTTCGCTGTATTTTTCCAGTTCGCCGACGATGATACGGGCGTTTTCAACCGGATCGGATTCATCGATAGGGTTAATATCAACAATGTGCAGCAGTACACGGCAGCGCTCAAGGTGTTTCAGGAAGCGAATACCCAGTCCAGCGCCTTCAGCTGCGCCCTCGATCAACCCCGGGATATCGGCAACCACGAAGCTCTTCTCGTGGTCCATACGGACAACGCCCAGGCTTGGTACCAGCGTGGTAAACGGATAATCCGCCACTTTTGGCTTGGCAGCAGACACCGCACGGATGAAGGTCGATTTACCGGCGTTCGGCATCCCCAGCATCCCTACGTCTGCCAGCAGCATCAGTTCCAGCTGCAGTTCACGCGTATCACCCGGCGTACCCATGGTTTTCTGACGTGGAGCACGGTTAACGGATGATTTAAAACGGCTGTTACCCAGACCGTGCCAGCCCCCTTTCGCAACCAGCAGGCGCTGACCGTGTTTGGTCATGTCGCCCATGGTTTCACCCGTGCCCTGATCGATAACACGCGTACCGACTGGAACCTTAATGTTGACGTCTTGACCACGCTTACCGGTACAGTCACGGCTCTGGCCATTCTGGCCACGCTCTGCGCGGAAAGATTTTTCGAAACGGTAGTCGATCAGCGTGTTGAGGTTCTCATCAGCCTCTAACCACACGTCACCACCGTCACCACCGTCGCCGCCGTCAGGGCCGCCACGTGGAATATATTTTTCACGGCGGAAGCTTACACAACCGTTACCGCCATCACCTGCCACGACCAGAATCGTAGCTTCATCAACAAACTTCATTTTACTCTCCGTAACTCATTCGCCTGAGCGGGGGACTTCTACTACTACCGCTTCATTTTTGCGCCAACGTCCCCAAAGACGATGACCAATGGCGGAATACATCGCGCCCGCAACCACGACAAACGCACCGAGATAACCCAACAAGTTGAGCATCGGCTTGACGAAGACATCGGGCCAGGCCATTGATAACAAATCTGAAAATAACAGCGTAAACAGCGGGGTCAGCGTGATCAACGCGCTCACCTGTGCTGCCTGCCAGCGCGCCATCGCTTCGGCGAGCGCGCCATAACCGACCAGCGTATTCAAGCCACAAAAAATGAGGCACGCCAGTTGCCAGTCACTAAGCTGGGCGATCACACCCGGCTTCGCTAACGGCAGCAATGCTATTGTACACAAAGTGTACAGCAAAAGGAGGATCTGCTGTGAGGCAAGACGACGCAATAACACCTTTTGCGCGACGCCGTAGCTCACCCAGACCGTTGCTGCACCCACGCCGAAAATGACACCCCAGGTGTAATCCGTCAGCCGGGTAAAAATCTCAATCAGGCTGGTGTTGAAAAACATCACCAGACCGCACAGCAGCATACTCGCCCCAATAATCTGCGTACCACGCATCTTCTCCTTCAGGATAAAGACGCTGGCGACCATCATGCCTACCGGTGAGAGTTGACCAATCACCTGCGATGCCGTGGGGCTAAGATATTGCAGAGAAGAGCTGAACAGGATGAAGTTACCGAACAAGCCTCCCGTCGCGATAGCCAGCAACACCAGCCAGCGCGGTTTACGGAAGATGCGCAGAGGCGGGAGCTTACCTTTAATCGCAAGGATTGCACCAAGGCCAATGCTTGCCATCAGGAAGCGATAGAACACCACTGTGGGCGGTTCCATGACCTCCAGTACCTGCTTCATTGCAATTGGCAAGGCACCCCAACACATTGCGGTGGTGAGCGCCAAAAGAATACCAATGCCGGCCTGCTGCTTCATGCCCGTTTTCCCTACAGAAAAATTACCGGGTTTCCAATGTAAAAAGCCCCGCAACAGGGTGCGGGGCTTTAATCCGTTACCGGACCGAGAAAACCTTACTCAGCAACGATGCTGATGTATTTACGGTTGTTCGGGCCTTTAACTTCAAATTTCACTTTACCGTCTGCTTTAGCAAACAGAGTGTGGTCACGACCGCAACCTACGTTGTTGCCAGCGTGGAATTTGGTACCACGTTGACGAACGATGATGCTACCCGCCAGAACGGATTCGCCACCGAAACGCTTAACGCCAAGGCGTTTAGCTTCTGAATCGCGACCGTTACGTGTGGAGCCGCCAGCCTTTTTATGTGCCATTTAAATCTCTCCTCAGGTCTTAGGCGCTGATGCCAGTAATTTTCACATCAGTGAACCACTGACGGTGGCCCTGCTGCTTACGGTAGTGCTTACGACGACGAAACTTAACGATTTTAACTTTCTCGCCACGACCGTGTGCAACAACTTCAGCTTTGATAACGCCGCCATCAACGAAAGGAACGCCGATTTTGACTTCTTCACCGTTTGCGATCATCAGAACTTCAGCGAATTCAACAGATTCGCCAGTTGCGATGTCCAGCTTTTCCAGGCGAACGGTCTGACCTTCGCTTACTCGGTGTTGTTTACCACCACTTTGGAAAACCGCGTACATATAAACTCCGCTTCCGCGCACGTCCTCGTATGAATCAGAGTGCGCTATAAATATTCACAATAGGGCGCGAATATTACGCAAAACGCGAGCCTTTGACAAGTGCTACCGTCAATACATGAAGAAAAAAAACACAACACGTACGGTAACGTTTATCTGAGCCGTTTTTTCAGTACAATCAGCAATACTTTTGATAAACCGAAACCCTTCGTTAACCCATTTGATGTGGGATAAACAGGATAAAAAGCCCGGCTTTTGCGATGAATTTAGAAAAAATCAACGAGTTAACCGCGCAAGATATGGCGGGTGTGAATGCAGCAATCCTGGAGCAACTCAACTCTGACGTTCAGCTGATCAATCAGTTGGGCTATTACATCGTCAGTGGCGGCGGCAAACGTATTCGCCCAATGATTGCCATTCTCGCGGCGAGAGCCGTTGGCTATCAGGGAAATGCGCACGTCTCCATCGCGGCACTGATCGAGTTTATTCACACGGCGACCCTGCTTCATGACGACGTCGTGGATGAATCAGACATGCGTCGTGGTAAAGCCACGGCAAACGCCGCTTTTGGTAACGCTGCCAGCGTTCTGGTGGGGGATTTTATCTATACCCGCGCCTTCCAGATGATGACTCGCCTAGGCTCGCTGAAAGTGCTGGAAGTGATGTCTGAAGCGGTGAACGTCATTGCCGAAGGTGAAGTTCTGCAACTGATGAACGTCAACGACCCTGACATCACCGAAGAAAACTACATGCGCGTGATCTACAGCAAAACGGCACGTCTGTTTGAAGCGGCAGCGCAGTGTTCTGGCATTCTGGCTGGATGCTCAGAGGCTCAGGAGCGCGGGTTACAGGACTATGGCCGCTATCTTGGCACCGCATTCCAGCTAATTGACGATTTACTGGACTACAGCGCGGATGGCGAAACGCTCGGTAAAAATGTCGGTGATGACCTGAACGAAGGCAAGCCGACCCTGCCGCTGCTCCATGCTATGCGCAATGGTTCTCCGGAGCAGGCCCAGATGATCCGTGAAGCGATCGAGCAGGGAAATGGTCGACATCTTCTGGAACCTGTACTGGAAACAATGGCTATCTGTGGTTCCCTTGACTGGACGCGCCAGCGTGCAGAAGAAGAGGCGGATAAAGCCATTGAAGCGCTTCAGGTCATCCCAGACAGCCCATGGCGTGATGCCCTGATCGGTCTTGCCCACATCGCCGTTCAGCGCGATCGTTAATACGTCATCCTCTCCCCGTGCGCTTCACGGGGAGCTTCCAATAAGCGCCTGTAAATTCCCTATTCACGTTAAAACATCGGCTTACAGGCCGCATGAATAAAGCTATGTCTTATTCTGAATATTGCTTCCAGTAATGCGAACTTTTTAGAACGGCTGTTCGAAGAAGGTATAGTAACGCTGTCATTTCAAGAGAACTGGCTCGGACGTAAACGCATACAAGGACAGCACTATGGATATGAAATTTATCGACTGGCACTCGGCCGATATTATTGCGGCACTCCGCAAAAAAGGGACATCACTGGCAGCAGAATCTCGTCGCAGCGGATTGAGCTCCTCTACGCTGGCAAATGCACTGACCCGCCCCTGGCCAAAAGGTGAATTAATCATCGCAAGGGCACTGGAAACCGACCCGTGGATAATCTGGCCATCGCGTTACCACGATCCCATTACTCACGAATTTATCGACAGAACACGCATGATGCGTCAGAGAAAGTGCAAGAAAGAGGATCAGAACTGATCCACTGGTTTGACAGGAACAGCAACCCCCCGGTCATCTCTGGCAGGGGGCTGCCGGAACGATTACTCGCCCTTCACACGCTCGATATTTGCACCCAGCGCGCGCAGTTTGTCTTCGATACGCTCATAGCCACGATCAATGTGGTAAATACGATCCACAACCGTTGTGCCTTCAGCAATACAACCCGCCAGAACCAGGCTCGCAGACGCGCGAAGATCGGTTGCCATCACCTGTGCACCAGACAGTTTCTCAACGCCATGGCAAATCACGGTGTTACTTTCGATTTCTGCATGTGCGCCCATACGGATAAGTTCCGGTACGTGCATGAAGCGGTTTTCGAAGATAGTTTCGGTGATAACACCTGTCCCTTCAGCAACCAGGTTCAGCAGGGTGAACTGCGCCTGCATATCAGTCGGGAATGCCGGATGTGGTGCGGTGCGAACGGTAACGGCTTTCGGGCGCTTACCGTGCATATCCAGGCTAATCCAGTCTTCACCCACTTCGATGTCGGCACCTGCTTCACGCAGCTTCGCCAGCACCGCATCCAGCGTATCTGGCTGAGCATTACGACACACAATTTTGCCGCCAGAAATGGCTGCTGCGACCAGGAAAGTACCGGTTTCGATACGGTCTGGCAGCACGCGGTAAACACCACCGCCAAGACGCTCAACGCCTTCGATGGTGATGCGGTCAGTACCCTGCCCCGTGATTTTCGCACCCAGTGCGACGAGGAAGTTGGCGGTATCAACGATTTCCGGCTCGCGCGCGGCGTTTTCGATGATAGTGGTGCCTTCTGCCAGCGTAGCCGCAGACATAATGGTCACCGTTGCGCCGACACTCACTTTGTCCATGACAATGTGCGCGCCCTTCAGGCGACCGTTCACAGAGGCCTTGACGTAACCTTCTTCCAGCTTGATCTCTGCGCCCAGTTTTTCCAGGCCAAAGATGTGCAGGTCAACCGGACGTGCGCCGATTGCGCAACCACCCGGCAGAGAAACCTGACCCTGACCAAAACGCGCCACCAGCGGACCTAACGCCCAGATGGACGCACGCATGGTTTTTACCAGGTCGTACGGTGCAGAAAAGTTATTCACGTTGCTGGCATCGATCCAGACGGAGCCGTTACGCTCAACTTTAGTGCCCAGCTGGCCGAGCAGCTTCATGGTCGTGTCGATATCTTTCAGCTTCGGTACGTTCTGGATCTCTACCGGCTCTTCTGCGAGCAGCGCTGCAAAGAGGATTGGCAGTGCAGCGTTTTTTGCGCCAGAAATTGTGACTTCGCCCTGGAGGCGCGTCGGCCCCTGCACACGAAATTTATCCATGATTTTGCTCTCTTATAAATTCAACCGTGCTGCGGGCCTGTGGCCCTCAGCTCAAAAACCGTTTAGTTTGCGATCGCGAGCCCACTCTTGTGGGGTGAACGCTTTAATCGACAGGGCGTGGATGCGGTTATCCGCAATGTATTCCATCAGCGGCGCGTACACAGCCTGCTGCTTCTTCACGCGGCTCATTCCGTCGAAGATCTCACCCACAGCAATAACCTGGAAGTGACTGCCATCGCCAGAGACGTGGGCTTCCTGAAGGGAGAGTGCATTCATCAGCACTGCCTGGATTTCATTATTTTCCATGGGTTCTACATCATCTGATAGTGAAAACAAGCCCAACATCTTAGAGCAAAGTGACGTTGTCTTAAACAAGCAAAAAGCCCCAACGATGAAACAGTCGGGGCTTTCAGAATTAACGCTTTGAAAATATTAACGAGGTAATACGTCTTCCGGCAAATTGTAGAGCTGCGCAAGGGTCATCACATTATCGCTGGCACCCGCCAGTACAACCGAGATCCCCTGCTTTTTGCCTGCCGCAACAAGGTGCACTAACAGGGCGACACCTGCCGTATCCACGCGTGAAACGCCGCTCAAATCAATCAGTGTCACGCCTTTCATGGCCTCGTTGCGAGCATCCCATAACGGGTTCAGCAAATCCTGATCAAGCTCGCCAGACAACAACAACGTCTCACCTTCGCGCGACCAGCTCAGTTGCTGTTGCATTACTTTTTCTCGTCCAGGGAAATTTTCTGACGCGAAATGGACTGCAACTGCGCGGTGAGGCCATCAATGCCTTTAGTACGCAGCAGGTCACTCCATTCGTTTTGCTTGGTGGTGATCATGCTCACCCCTTCCGCAATCATGTCATATGCCTGCCAGTTCCCTGTCTGGGAGTTTTTACGCCACTGGAAGTCCAGGCGAACCGGTGGACGACCGTTAGGGTCAATAATGGTCACACGGATTGGCACAATGGTCGCATCGCCCAGAGGCTGTTCAGGTGCGATTTGATAGGTTTGGCCGTGATACATTGCCAGCGCCTGGCCGTAAGCCTGTTTCAGGTACTCACGGAACGCCGCAAAATACGCATCACGCTGCGCAGGCGTCGCATCTTTGTAGTAACGACCCAGCACAAGGGCGCCCGCATATTTAATCTGCACATAAGGCAGCAGCTCCTGATCAACTACATCACGCAGATAATCCGGGTTAGCACGAATTTTAGGTTGTTCGTTTTTAAGACGATCGAAGGTCTTTTTCGCGGCCTCATCCATCTGTTTGTAAGGATTGCTCATATCGGCAGCATGTGCTGCAGTCAGAGGGGCAATCACCAGCATGGCAACCATTAACAGTCGTTTAAACATGAATTACTTCTCCTGAGATGAATTCGTCGCGTCTGGGGCTGGCGCGGCGTCAGTATGGCCTTCACTTTGTGCTGGCGCACCGTCAGTTTTCTTATCGTCACCACCTTTACTGCTGTAAAGGAACTGACCAATCATATCTTCCAGCACCATGGCTGATTTCGTATCCTGAATTACGCTACCGTCTTTAAGGATAGTCGTTCCCAGCTCAGGATCTTCAAAGCCCACGTTAAGCGCCAGATATTGTTCACCCAACAGGCCGGAGGTGCGAATCGACAGCGAACTTGTGTCCGGAAGATGGTTGTAGCGCTCTTCGATATCCATCGCGACACGCGGCAGATAAGTTTTCTCGTCCAGGGTGATATCCGCCACGCGCCCAATAACCACTCCGCCAATACGCACCGGTGAGCGCGCTTTCAGGCCGCCGATATTATCGAAGGTTGCATAGATGCGATATGTCGGTTCGGTGCGGATAGAGGTGATATCCGCCGCTCTCAGACAGATGAACAGCGCAGCCAACAGTGCCAGCAACAGAAACACGCCGACCCAAATTTCATTTTTTCTCGTTTGCATGAACTCAATTCCCAAACATCAGTGCGGTGAGCACAAAATCCAGACCCAGTACGGCCAGCGACGAATGTACGACAGTACGTGTAGTTGCACGGCTAATGCCCGCCGACGTCGGGATGGCATCGTAACCGTTGAACAATGCAATCCAGGTGACCGTAATAGCAAATACCACGCTCTTAATCAGACAGTTAACCAGGTCCATCCGCAGATCGATAGCATCCTGCATGGCAGACCAGAAGAACCCGGCATCAATACCTTTCCAGTGTACGCCAACCAGCGAGCCTCCCCAGATCCCGACCGCAACGAACAGGATAGTGAGCAGCGGCAGTGAAATCACGCCCGCCCAAAAACGTGGGGAAATCACACGACGCAGAGGATCGACCGCCATCATCTCCATACTGGATAACTGCTCGGTGGCGCGCATCAGGCCAATTTCAGCGGTTAACGCTGACCCGGCACGTCCGGCAAACAGCAGCGCGGCAACAACCGGGCCGAGTTCGCGCAGCAGCGAGAGCGCCACCAGCATCCCGAGGCTGGTCTCTGCGCTGTAGGTAGTGAGTACAAGATAGCCCTGCAACCCCAGAACCATGCCGATAAACAGACCAGAAACGATGATAATGACCATCGACAAAACGCCGACATTATAGAGCTGTCGCACCAGCAAAGGCGCGTGCTTACGGAATTCCGGTTTGCCAACCAGCGCATTGAATAACATCAATCCGGCACGCCCGAACGTCCTGATGGTTTTTACGCCACGGTGTCCCAGAGCGGCCAACGCATTTAACAGCATGAGTGGCTTAACTCCCTATTCCCAATAAATCGTCACGATAGTCGCCCGATGGATAGCGGAACGGCACCGGGCCGTCTGCAATACCGTCCAGGAACTGCCGTACTCGCGGATCGCAATTATCCTGTAGTGCCTGAGCACCACCGTGCGCGACGATCCTTTTGTCTGCCACAATATAGGCGTAATCAGCGATACTCAGCACTTCCGGCACATCGTGAGAAACCACGATACAGGTGACGCCGAGCGCACTGTTCAGTTCAGAGATTAACTTCACCAGAACGCCCATGGTGATAGGGTCCTGCCCGACAAAGGGTTCATCGAACATGATTAAATCGGGTTCTAACGCAATGGCTCGCGCCAGTGCGGCACGGCGCGCCATACCACCAGAGAGCTCTGACGGCATCAATTTGGCAGCCCCACGAAGGCCAACGGCCTCGAGTTTCATCATGACCGTACTTTTCAGTAATTCATACGGCAGGTGGGTGTGCTCGCGCAGCGGGTAGGCCACGTTATCAAAGACATTCATATCAGTGAATAATGCCCCTGACTGAAAGAGCATACTCATGCGCTTGCGGACAGTATACAAGCGCGAACGCGACATCTCAGGGACGTTCTCGCCGTCAAAGAGGATTTCGCCGCTATCCGGCGGGATTTGCCCACCGATAAGACGCAACAGGGTCGTTTTACCGATTCCCGACGGCCCCATAATGGCGGTGATTTTGCCACGGGGCACAGTCAGTGAAATATCATCAAATATTAATCGGTTGCCGCGAGAAAAGCTGACACCACGGACATCGACTAAATTCGCCAAATTGGGGCTCATTTATGTTTCCTTTCTTACCCTGATTCACATTAAGCATGACGCTTAAATCAGCCCTAAACTCAACATTTTTACAGAATAATAGCCGTTGAGGTTAGCGAAAGCTGGCATTTGTTTTACTTTTCCGGCGCATAAAGTCAAAATTAGGAATTCGTTACGTCTTAGACTGTATGCAGCACCAAAATTCACGCGCAGTGGACCGGCGAGTATACCTGAAGAAAGGACTTTTGATGCTTTTAGCAACAGCACTGTTAATAATTGGTTTACTTTTGGTGGTCTACAGTGCTGACCGTTTGGTATTCGCTGCATCAATATTGTGCCGGCTGATTGGCGTGCCGCCTATCATCATCGGGATGACGGTCGTCAGCGTCGGGACGTCTCTTCCTGAAATTATCGTTTCTGTCTCGGCATCGCTTCATGGCCAGGTCGATCTCGCTATCGGCACGGCCATAGGTTCCAACATCGTCAATATCCTGCTGATTCTTGGTCTGGCTGCACTGTTGCACCCATTTCGCGTGCATTCTGATGTTCTGCGCCGTGAATTGCCGCTAATGTTAATCGTAAGCCTGTTGGCGGGCTGTGTGCTCTATGATGGCGTGCTGAGCTATAGCGACGGCATTTTCTTACTGGCGCTGGCGGTAATTTGGCTGCTGTTTATCGTTAAAATCGCCCGTCAGGCAGAAAAACAGGGCAATGATAGCCTCACGCGTGAGCAGGTGGCAGAGCTGCCGCGGGAAGGAACGTTACCGGTCGCGCTGCTTTGGCTTGGCGTGGCGCTCATTATTATGCCAATGGCTACCCGCATGGTAGTGGATAATGCCACCGTGCTGGCAAACGCCTTCGCCATGAGCGAATTAACCATCGGCCTGACCGTGATTGCTATCGGTACCAGCCTGCCGGAACTGGCAACCGCCATTGCAGGCGCGCGTAAGGGTGAGGATGATATCGCGATTGGCAATATCATCGGCTCGAACATTTTCAATATCGCGATCGTGACCGGCTTGCCGGCATTGATATCGCCAGGGCCGTTTAATCCGCTGGCATTTTCGCGCGATTACGGTGTGATGTTGCTGGTCAGCGTTATTTTCGCCCTGCTCTGCTGGCGGCGAAAACGCCAGATTGGCAAAGGCGCAGGCGCGCTGCTGACAGGTGGATTTATCGTATGGATGGCGATGCTGTACTGGCTTTCGCCTCTTCTCTCTGGGTAAACGGAAACGCATTATGTCGCAAATAGAATTGCAGCCGGGTTTTGACTTTCAGAAAGCAGGCAAAGAAGTTCTGGAGATTGAACGTGAAGGTCTGGCGCAGTTAGATCAGTACATTAATCAGGATTTTAGTCTGGCATGTGAGAAGATGTTCTACTGTGCCGGCAAAGTCGTGGTTATGGGGATGGGCAAGTCTGGCCATATCGGGCGCAAAATGGCCGCCACGTTCGCCAGCACCGGGACCTCTTCATTCTTTGTTCACCCTGGGGAAGCGGCACATGGCGACCTGGGCATGGTCACTCCGCAGGATGTGGTCATTGCGCTGTCGAATTCTGGTGAATCTAACGAGATCCTGGCGCTGATCCCGGTGTTGAAACGGCTGCACGTCCCACTGATTTGCATGACCAGCCGCCCGGAAAGCAGCATGGCACGCGCCGCGGATATTCACCTGTGCGTCAAAGTGCCAAAAGAAGCGTGCCCGTTAGGTCTTGCCCCGACGTCCAGCACCACTGCTGCGCTGGTCATGGGCGATGCGCTTGCGGTGGCATTACTCGAAGCCCGTGGTTTTACGCCTGAAGATTTCGCACTTTCTCATCCTGGCGGTGCGCTGGGACGCAAGCTGCTGCTTCGGGTAAACGATATTATGCATACGGGCGATGAGATCCCGCACGTAAGCAAAGCCGCGTCACTGCGCGATGCATTACTGGAAATTACCCGCAAAAATCTTGGCATGACGGTCGTTTGCGACGATCTGATGAAAATTCAGGGGATCTTCACTGACGGTGATTTACGCCGCGTGTTCGATATGGGCGTGGATGTTCGCACGTTAGGCATCGCCGATGTCATGACGCCAGGCGGGATCCGCGTTCGTCCTGGCACCCTGGCAGTGGATGTGCTGAACCTGATGCAGTCCCGCCACATAACCTCAGTGATGGTTGCCGATGGCGACCAACTGCTGGGTGTGGTACATATGCATGATCTTCTACGCGCTGGCGTAGTGTAATGAAGGATAAGACAATGAGTAATGCGGGTGCATCCCTTGCAACCTGTTATGGTCCGGTGAGTACAGCCATGATGGCGAAGGCGGAAAACATCCGTCTACTGATCCTGGATGTAGATGGCGTACTCTCCGATGGCCTGATTTACATGGGCAATAATGGCGAAGAGCTAAAAGCATTCAATGTTCGCGACGGTTACGGCATTCGCTGCGCGCTCACATCCGGCATCGAAGTTGCTATCATCACCGGGCGAAAAGCTAAACTTGTAGAAGACCGCTGCGAAACGTTGGGCATTACCCATCTGTATCAGGGGCAATCCGACAAGATGTTGGCATTCAACGATTTGCTTGCGAAACTGTCCATCGCGCCTGAACATGTTGCCTATGTGGGCGACGATCTGATCGACTGGCCGGTGATGGCCGAAGTGGGTCTGAGCATCGCGGTAGCCGATGCCCATCCGCTGTTGATACCGCGTGCTGACTATGTCACCCACATCAACGGCGGTCGCGGTGCCGTACGTGAAGTCTGCGATCTGCTTCTGCTGGCGCAGGGCAAGCTTGAAGAGGCCAAAGGGCAATCAATATGAGTAAAACCAGACGTTGGGTTATCATTCTGCTAACGCTTGTCGCACTGGTACTGATTGGCGTCAACCTCGCTGACCGTGACGATACCCAAACGGAAGTGATCAACACCAGCGATCCAACATACAAAAGCGATCACAGTGATACGGTGGTTTACAGCCCGGAAGGTGCGCTGAACTATCGCCTGATTGCAAAGCATGTTGAGTATTTTTCAGATGATGGTATCTCGTGGTTTACCCAACCGGTAATGACCACATTTGATACCGATAAAGTGCCAACGTGGTCGATCAAGTCTGACAGAGCAAAATTAACAAATGACCGTATGCTTTATCTGTATGGTCATGTTGAGGTCAACGCCCTGACCGCTGACTCTCAACTGCGTAAAATTACAACAGATAATGCCCAGATTAACCTGGTGACCCAGGATGTGACTTCGCAGGATCTGGTTACACTGTATGGCACAACATTTAATTCCAGCGGTCTGAGAATGCGCGGGAACTTACGCAGCAAAAACGCCGAGCTGATTGAAAAGGTTAGATCCTCTTATGAAATTCAAAACAAACAAACTCAGCCTTAAAGCCATTATCGCCAGCGCACTGCTGGCAGCCAGTCTTCCCGCACTTGCTGTGACTGGCGATACCGAACAGCCGATTCATATTGAATCTGACACCCAGTCTCTCGATATGCAGGGTAATGTCGTCACCTTTACCGGCAACGTCGTCATGACTCAGGGCACCATCAAAATTAACGCCGACAAAGTGGTCGTCACCCGTCCAGGTGGTGAGCAGGGCAAAGAAATTATTGATGGCTACGGCAGCCCGGCAACCTTCTACCAGATGCAGGACAACGGTAAACCGGTTAAAGGCCACGCCACCCATATGCACTATGAACTGGCGAAGGATCTTGTCATCCTGACTGGTAACGCCTACCTGGAGCAGCTGGACAGCAATATCACCGGCGACCAGATCACCTATCTGGTGAAAGAGCAGAAAATGCAAGCTTCCAGCGAGAAAGGCAAACGCGTTACTACCGTGCTTGTTCCTTCACAGCTGCAAGATAAAGGCAAAGGCCAGGCCCCGGCACAGAAGAAGAGTAACTAATTCGTTATGGCAACATTAACTGCAAAAAATCTCGCTAAGGCCTATAAGGGCCGCCGCGTCGTGGAAGATGTCAGTCTGACCGTCAACTCCGGCGAAATTGTTGGCCTTTTAGGCCCTAACGGTGCGGGTAAAACCACCACCTTCTACATGGTGGTAGGTATTGTACCGCGTGATGCAGGCAACATTGTCATTGATGATGAAGATATCAGCCTGCTGCCGCTGCACGCCCGTGCACGCCGTGGTATCGGCTATCTTCCTCAGGAAGCGTCCATTTTCCGTCGTTTAAGCGTCTTCGATAACCTGATGGCCGTGTTGCAGATCCGCGACGATCTGTCGAGCGAGCAGCGTCAGGATCGTGCTAACGAACTGATGGAAGAGTTCCATATTGAACACCTGCGCGATAGCTTAGGTCAGGCGCTGTCAGGCGGTGAACGTCGTCGTGTCGAGATTGCGCGCGCGCTGGCTGCAAACCCGAAATTCATCCTGCTGGATGAACCCTTCGCGGGCGTTGACCCTATTTCCGTCATCGATATCAAACGTATTATTGAACATCTGCGTGACAGCGGGCTTGGCGTACTGATCACTGACCACAACGTCCGTGAAACGCTGGCCGTGTGTGAACGCGCCTATATTGTGAGCCAGGGCCATCTGATCGCCCACGGTACGCCGCAGCAGATCCTCGAAGATGAGCATGTTAAGCGCGTGTACCTTGGGGAAGACTTCAGACTCTGATAGGGTAGAGGTAACGTAACGCCGAACCGGAGAAAAATGCTCTGAACATGAAGCAAGGTTTGCAATTAAGGCTCAGCCAACAACTGGCGATGACGCCACAGCTACAACAAGCTATCCGCCTGTTGCAGCTGTCCACGTTAGAACTACAGCAGGAACTCCAGCAAGCACTGGACAGTAACCCGTTGCTGGAGCAAACCGATCTTCATGACGAGGTAGACACTCAGCAAACGCAAGACACCGAAACGCTCGATACCGTTGATGCTCTCGAACAAAAAGAGATGCCGGACGAGCTGCCTCTGGATGCCAGCTGGGATGAAATCTACACCGCAGGAACCCCATCCGGGACGCGTGCAGACTACCAGGATGATGAGCTACCGGTCTATCAGGGTGAAACCACCCAGTCGCTTCAGGATTACCTGATGTGGCAGGTGGAGTTAACCCCCTTCTCTGACACCGATCGTGCAATTGCGACGTCCATTGTCGATGCCGTTGATGACACCGGATATTTGACCGTTTCTCTGGACGATATTCTTGAGAGCATCGGCGATGATGAGATCGAACTCGAGGAAATTGAAGCGGTTCTGAAGCGTATTCAGCGCTTCGACCCGGTTGGCGTGGCCGCGAAAGATCTGCGCGACTGCCTGCTGATCCAGCTTTCTCAGTTCGCCAAAGAGACCCCGTGGATTGAAGAAGCCCGGTTAATCATCAGCGATCATCTGGATCTGCTGGCGAACCATGACTTCCGCACCCTGATGCGCGTCACCCGCCTTAAAGAAGAGGTGTTGAAAGAAGCCGTCAACCTGATCCAGTCGCTCGACCCTCGCCCTGGCCAATCCATCCAGACCAGCGAACCCGAATATGTAATCCCGGATGTGCTGGTCAGAAAGCATAACGGCCGCTGGGTTGTCGAACTGAATTCCGACAGCATTCCTCGCCTGCAAATCAATCAGCAGTACGCCTCCATGTGCACCAGCGCACGCAACGACTCCGACAACCAGTACATTCGTAGCAATCTTCAGGAAGCGCGATGGCTGATCAAGAGTCTGGAGAGCAGAAATGATACGCTGCTCCGTGTAAGCCGCTGTATTGTCGAGCAGCAGCAGGCGTTCTTTGATCAGGGCGAAGAGTATATGAAACCGATGGTGCTGGCAGATATCGCCCAGGCCGTCGAAATGCATGAATCAACCATTTCCCGCGTGACCACGCAGAAGTATCTGCACAGTCCACGCGGTATTTTTGAGCTTAAGTATTTCTTCTCCAGCCACGTGAATACCGAAGGCGGCGGCGAAGCCTCGTCGACGGCCATTCGCGCACTGGTGAAGAAGTTGATCGCCGCGGAGAATCCCGCGAAGCCACTGAGTGACAGTAAGTTAACCACCATGCTGTCCGATCAGGGTATCATGGTGGCACGCCGTACTGTTGCAAAGTATCGAGAGTCTTTATCCATTCCGCCGTCTAACCAGCGTAAACAACTGGTCTGACACAACCGATAAGGAAGACACTATGCAGCTCAACATCACAGGACACAACGTCGAAATTACTGAGGCTTTACGCGATTTTGTGAACGCTAAGTTCGCGAAACTTGAGCAGTATTTCGAAAGGATCAACCAGGTCTATATTGTGTTGAAAGTGGAGAAAGTGACTCATATCTCGGATGCAACCCTGCACGTGAACGGGGGTGAACTCCATGCCAGTGCGGAAGGGCAAGACATGTATGCTGCTATCGACGGCTTGATTGACAAGCTTGCACGACAGCTCAATAAACATAAAGATAAACTGAAACAACACTAATTGTCCGGGCAGTTAACGGGTGCAGGAAGGCCTGTTGTGAAACACAACAGGCCATTTGTACAGTTAGCGCTTAGGTGAAATTATGATGAACAACGATTCCGCTCTTCAACTGAGCAATGTCCTTAACCAGGAATGTACCCGCAGTGGCGTTCACTGCCAGAGCAAAAAACGTGCGCTGGAAATCATCAGTGAACTGGCCGCAAAACAGCTGGGCCTGCCGTCTCAGGTGGTGTTCGAAGCTATTCTGACCCGCGAAAAAATGGGCAGTACTGGCATTGGCAACGGCATTGCTATCCCGCATGGCAAGCTGGAAGAAGACACCCTGCGTGCCGTTGGTGTTTTTGTGCAGCTCGAAACGCCGATCGCCTTCGACGCCATCGATAATCAGCCAGTCGATCTCCTCTTCGCGCTGCTGGTTCCTGCTGACCAGACCAAAACCCATCTGCATACGCTTTCGCTGGTCGCCAAACGTCTGGCCGATAAAACCATTTGCCGTCGACTGCGCTCAGCCCAAAGTGATGAAGAGTTATATCAAATTATCACTGAAGCAGAAGGCAATCAGGATGATGCATAACCGGGAGATGGCCTTCACATCTGTTGTCCTGAGGAGAAACGGAACATGGTGCTGATGATCGTCAGCGGTCGTTCAGGGTCGGGGAAATCCGTCGCCCTCCGCGCGCTTGAAGATATGGGCTTTTACTGTGTCGATAACCTGCCGGTTGTGCTGCTGCCCGACCTGGCCCGGACGCTCGCGGACCGACAAACGTCTGCTGCCGTCAGTATCGACGTCCGTAACATGCCAGAATCACCGGAAGTCTTTGAACAGGCGATGAGCAACCTGCCTGACTCGTTTTCACCTCAGCTATTGTTCCTTGATGCTGACCGTAACACGCTGATCCGTCGTTACAGCGATACCCGCCGTTTGCATCCGCTCTCCAGCAAGAATCTCTCTCTGGAAAGCGCCATCGACGAAGAGAGCGACCTGCTGGAGCCGCTGCGCTCCCGTGCCGACCTGATTGTCGACACCTCTGAAATGTCCGTTCACGAGCTGGCCGAAATGCTGCGTACCCGTCTGCTGGGTAAACGCGAGCGCGAACTGACCATGGTGTTCGAATCCTTCGGCTTTAAGCACGGCATTCCTATCGATGCGGATTATGTTTTCGACGTGCGCTTCCTGCCTAACCCCCACTGGGATCCAAAACTGCGTCCAATGACCGGTCTTGATAAACCCGTGGCGGCGTTCCTCGACAGGCACACAGAAGTTCACAATTTTATCTACCAGACGCGCAGCTACCTTGAGCTATGGTTACCTATGCTGGAAACAAACAATCGCAGCTACCTGACGGTGGCGATTGGCTGTACCGGTGGTAAACATCGTTCGGTGTACATTGCCGAACAGCTGGCCGACTACTTCCGCTCACGCGGGAAGAACGTTCAGTCCCGTCATCGCACGCTGGAAAAACGTAAAACATGACCGTAAAACAAACTGTTGAAATCACGAATAAGCTGGGTATGCACGCCCGCCCGGCGATGAAACTGTTTGAACTGATGCAGGGTTTTGATGCGGAGGTTCTGCTGCGTAACGATGAAGGTACAGAGGCTGAAGCCAATAGCGTCATCGCGCTACTGATGCTGGATTCTGCCAAAGGCAGACAAATTGAAGTTGAGGCTACAGGCCCACAGGAAGAAGAAGCTCTGGCGGCGGTGATTGCGCTGTTCAACGCAGGGTTCGACGAAGATTAAGATCTGCTAGTCAGGCGGGTGGCGCTGTGCTTACCCGCCCTACATCAGCTTATTACGCTGCATAAATCCTTCCCCACCTAACTGACGCATCTGGCGTATGATCCACGCCTGACGGCTTCGCACGTACCCTGATGGGGCGTTGGCCTTAAAGCGGATGGGATTAGGCAAGACGGCGGCCAGGAGTGCCGCTTCGGACATACTCAGTCGGCTGGCCGGTTTATGGAAATAACGTTGCGCGGCGGCTTCGACACCAAATACCCCATCGCCAAACTCAGCGATATTCAGATAGACGGTCAGAATACGTTTTTTGCTCCAGACCGTTTCCATGCCCAGCGTCAGACCCGCCTCAAGACCTTTTCGCAGCCAGCTGCGACCATCCCATAAAAACAGGTTTTTTGCCGTCTGCTGAGAAAGCGTGGATGCACCCCGGACACGATCTTCATGTCTCTCGTTATGCGCCAGCGCTTTCTGGATTGCCGCCACGTCAAACCCCCAGTGATCCGGGAATTTCTGATCTTCTGCGGCAATCACCGCCAGCCCCATAAACGGAGAGATCTGATCCATGCTCACCCAGTCAGAGTGCGCAACGTAGCCGAAATCACCGGATAACCAGGCGCTAAGCTGGCGCTCAACCATCACGGCAGAAAAAGGGACAGGCATGATGCTAAACAGGGCGATACCACCACCCCAGAAAACAGCCAGGACGATGACAATACGCAACAGGATCCGTTTGGCCCACGCGCCAGCCTTAAATTTTCGGATCATTCAGTCAGAACCAACACTCTGTCCACCAGCTTCTCAATACCGGCAGCTGCCTCAGCGATGTTTTGCGCCAGCATATAGGCAGGTGTTGTGACAATCTTATTGTCCTCATCCACCACGATGTCATCGACCGGGCAAGGCACATGTTCGCCCCCCATATCTTCAATCACTTCTGCGGTATCGATATCTGTCCCGATGGTCAGGCGCGGCGGGAAATCGAAAATTTTTGGCAGCATGGCAGGGGCAATACAGATAAAGCCCAGCGGCTTGCCGGCAGAATGCATCGCCTGGGCCAGCACGCTAAGATCCCTGTCGACCAGGCATCCACTTCCCTGGGCTGCAAAGGTGCTTAAATTTTTGGCCGCGCCAAAGCCCCCCGGAACAATGAGTGCGTCAAGTTCTGCGGCATTTGCCTGCGCCAGGGGATAAATATCACCCCGCGCAATTCGGGCCGCTTCAATCAGCACGTTACGGGTTTCCGGCATGGCTTCGCCAGTCAGATGATTTATCACATCCACCTGATTTTTATCCGGGGCGAAGCAGATAATCTCAGCGCCACGTCTGGCTAATGCCAGCAGCGTTATTACCGATTCATGTATCTCAGAACCGTCGTAAACACCGCACCCACTCAGCACGACACCAATCTTTTTCATCATGACGTTCCTTCTTTGCAAATCGCTGAAGCATATTAATAATTCTGATTAAAACGCTATGCTTCACACATTTCACTGATTCATGTAACAAAGTATTTAAGATTTGCTATCTTATCTGCGTGCGGCCTAAATTTTCGGGCGGCGTCCATGCGAAAACAACACAAAAAATCAGGCGCAGCCAAGATTTCCCTGGTGTTGGCGCAGTATTCGCGCACCCCGGTTAAGCCGGGGTCATTTTTTTCTGGCGTCCACCCAGGCTTTCAGCACCGCCACATCGTTCTGCCACTCTTGTTTCATCTCTTCAACCCATTCACCCACGTTATCTTCCCATGCAGGTAAATCCGGGGATTGAATCTGTTGACCGAGCTGTTGCAGATGACGCAAACCAACCGAACCGGCAGCACCCTTAATTTTATGGCCCTCTTCAACGATCCCTTTTTGATCGCGCGCGGTCAGGTTCGATTCCAGCACACTTAAATATCCCGGCATCATTTTTTCAAACACGGCCAGACCGTCGGTGATCAGTTTCGGACCAACCAAATCGATGTATTGCTCAAGCATGGCAGTATCCAGAATCGCTTGTGTCTTCGCGCTATCAACAGACGTCATGGTGCTCTCCTCTTCATCACAGGTATCCCAGAACTTCTTAATCATGGCGGTTAATGCAGGAACCGCCAGCGGCTTGCTGAGCACATCGTCCATACCGGCATCGAGATACTCTTTTTTGTCCTTCAGCACGTTCGCCGTCAATGCCACCAGCGGCGGCAGCTCATCGGCGGCGTATTTACGCGTCAGCTCACGGGAGATATCCAGCCCGGTCATGTCCGGAAGCTGAATATCCAGCAGCACCAGGTCGTACTCGCCTGGCGTGAACATATCCAGCGCCGCCTGGCCGGTCATCGCCACATCCACGCTGTTACCCAATTTTTCCAGTACCGAGCGCGCCACAATCACGTTCAGCTCAATGTCTTCCACCAGCAGGACATGCAGTGCAGGCAGCGGCATTTCGTCGTTATCGAAGGTGTCTTCAACCTCTTCTGCGACCGCTGGGGCATGAACCGTCAGCGTAAAGACAGAGCCTTTGCCCGGCTGGCTGGCGACGGTAATATCCCCGCCCATGCTTCTGGCCAGACGCTTGGAGACGGCCAGGCCAATCCCGGTGCCCGTTGCCGGTTTACCGCCGTGACTGTCTTTCACCTGGTAATACATCGCGAAGATTTTATCCTGCTCTTCCTGCGGGATGCCGATACCGGAATCCTCAACTTCGAAGTGCAGCATATCCCCTTCGTCATAGCGGATACGCACAGCCACCCGACCCTTCTGGGTAAATTTCACCGCGTTGCTGATCAGGTTCCACAGGATCTGGCGCAGGCGCGTGCCGTCGGTGGTCACTTTATGCGGCAGCGGCAACGTTGGCTCCATCACAAAGCTCAGTCCCTTTTGCTGAGCCTGCAACCCGGACAGGTTTTCCAGGTCGGCCAGGAAGCTGGTGAAATCCACCGGCTGGTTATCAAGCTGAACTTTACGACGCTCCATCTTATCCATGTCGATAATATCGTTGAAGATATTACCCAGCGTCACCGCTGAGACATGGATCGTTTTCAGGTATTTTTCCTGCTCGCCCGTTAATTCCGTATCCAGCAGGATGCGGCTCAGGCCGACAATCCCGTTCAGCGGCGTGCGCAGTTCATGGCTGATGGTGGAGATAAACGTGGTTTTGTCGCGGCTGGCGCGCTCCAGGGCATCCTGATATCGCTTACGCTCGGTGATATCACGGCCAAAGCCCATCAGGCCGTGGCGTTTCCCCACGCGGTCGTAGTACGGCACCTTACGGATTTCAAAGCAGGCTTTCCGCCCATCCGGGTAGTCCAGCCACTGCTCATAGGTGAGAGAAACATTATGGCGGAAGACCTTCTCATCCGTTTCCATTACCTTCGCCGCCGCCTCTTCAGAATAGACATCCTGCGGCTTAAGGTTAACGAGCTGTTTCTCGCTTTTCCCGGTGAGCAACTCCATCGCCCGGTTACAGCCGGAAAACTCTTTATCTTCGTTACGGTAGAAAACCAGATCCGGCGAGGCATCAAGGAAGGAGCGCAGGAAAGAGGATTGCTGTTCGAGCTGAATTTGCGTCACCTCACGCTCTTTCATTTCTATTTTCAGCTGCTCAAGCGTGGCCTGACGTTCGGCTTCGGCTTTCTCACGATCTGAAATCTCCTGGTTGAGCTGGGCAATATTGTCCTTGAGCTGGACGTTAAGTTTGAGATCGCGCTCGCGCATCTCTTCCAGCTTCTCAACCAGTTTTGATAAACGCTGTCGGGACTCCTCAAGCTGCTCTACCACCACGGAGAGGAAATAGACCGCCCAGGGCGTAATCAGCAATCCGAAGAAGATAGAGCGGATCACGTCGATACTTTCGACCTGACCATGCAAGACCATGGTGACAGCCATCTGCACAACAATCGCCAGAACAACCAGCGCCAGAGCCAGCAGCATGGAGAAACGTACCAGGCCGAGCTTCATCATCAGGTCGACATAGTACTGGGCCAGCATTCGAATTTGCTTCATAGAGGATCCCTTCACGACTTTATCGCTCAATAATACTCAAATTCAGGGCGGGGCGGTGGAGGTTGTGAGAAAAAGTGCGGGGTGAAACAGGAGATTAGCCTCGCTCCCGACGGGCCGGGAGCGAGGAGAAGCAATTATCAGGAACGTTTCAGAAGCAGCCAGAGGCTGATCAGCAGGAAACTGGCGCTTGGCAACAGCGCACCGATAATCGGCGGGATGCCATAAACCAGGGTCAGCGGGCCAAAGATCTGGTCGAGAACGTAGAACACGAACCCGCAGCTGATACCGGTTACGACGCGAACCCCCATCGGCACGCTACGCAACGGCCCGAAGATAAACGACAGCGCCATCAGCATCATGACCGCAACGGACATCGGCTGGAAAATCTTGCTCCACATATTGAGCTGATAACGCCCGGCGTCCTGGCCGCTCGATTTCAGGTATTTCACGTAGTTATGCAGACCGCTAATGGACAGCGCATCAGGATCTAACGCCACCACACCCAGTTTGTCCGGGGTAAGGTTGGTCTTCCACGTACCAGAAACCGTCTGAGAGCCGGTGATCTGTTTCGGGTCTTTGAGGTCTGATTCATCAACCTGTGATAAGCGCCATTGCTTATGCTCGGGATCAAACTTCGCAGAGGACGCATGACGTACAGACTGCAAACGACGCTGGTCGTTGAAAGCGTAAATACTCACGCCACCCAGTTCATCATCGCCTTTCACGCGTTCAATGTAGACAAAGTTATTGCCATCTTTTGCCCACAGCCCTTGCTGGGTCGAGAGCAATGAGCCACCGTACATGGCCTGCGCACGATAGTTACGCGCCATCTGCTCACCCTGCGGGGCAACCCACTCGCCGATCGCCATAGTCAGCAGCACCAGCGGAATAGCGGTTTTCATCACCGAGAGGGCAACCTGCAAACGGGTAAACCCGGAAGCCTGCATCACCACCAGCTCGCTGCGCTGAGCCAGCATCCCCAGGCCAAGCAGTGCGCCTAACAGAGCGGCCATCGGGAAGAAGATCTGGACATCTTTTGGTACGCTGAGAAGGGTATACATTCCCGCGCCCAACGCGTCGTAGCTGCCCTGCCCGGCTTTTTTCAGCTGGTCGACAAATTTGATAATGCCGGAGAGCGACACCAGCATGAACAAGGTCATCATGATGGTGGAGAAAATGGTTTTACCGATGTAGCGGTCGAGAACGCCAAACGCCTGCATTACAACGCTCCTTTACGCGAGAATCGGGCACGAATGCGGCGCACCGGCACCGTATCCCACAGGTTTAATCCCAGCGCCAGCAGGATATACAAACTGTTGACCACCCACGTCCAGATCATTGGATCAAGTTTACCCTTCGCACCATTCGAACGAATCGAGGTTTGCAGCAGGAAGTAGACCAGATACAGCAGCATCGCCGGCAGCATTGAGAGCACGCGGCCCTGACGCGGGTTAACCACGCTCAGCGGAACGACAATCAGCGCCATCATAAACACGGTGAATACGAGAGTAATACGCCAGTGGAACTCTGCGCGCGCCCTGTCGGTATCGGTGTTCCAGAGCGTGCGCATATCCATCTGTTCGGTATCGCCTGGATCAAGCGCAACCGCCTGGTGACCAATAATGGCCTGATAGTTCTCGAAGTCCGTAATACGGAAATCGCGAAGCATCGCGGTGCCTTCAAAACGGGTACCTTTATTCAGCGTAACAATCTGGGAACCATCTTTACGCTGCGCCAGCTGGCCTGAATCGGCAACCACAACTGACGGGCGAGCATTGCCCTTCGTTCGCAGCTGCGCGAGGAATACGTCATTGAATTTGCTGCCATCAACGCTTTCGATGAACAGCACAGAGTTACCGTCGGTGGCCTGCTGGAACTGCCCTTGCGCTAACGCCGCCATACCCGGGTTGGCTTTGGCTTCGGCCAGCACTTCATCCTGATGGCGAGAGGACATCGGGCCCGCCCACATGACATTCACCGCAGCAACAATCCCGGTAAACAGCGCCAGTATCATGGCGGCCTTCACCAGCACGGCTTTACTCAAGCCGCAGGCATGCATGACCGTGATTTCACTTTCGGTATAGAGTCTGCCCAGCGTCATGAGCAAACCGAGGAAAAGACTCAGCGGCAGAATGAGCTGCGCCATCTCCGGGATCCCCAGCCCAAGCAGGGAAAGCACCAGATTTGTTGGGATTTCGCCGTCAACGGCCGCACCGAGGATCTTCACCAGCTTCTGACAGAAGAAGATCAGCAGCAGGATGAACAGGATCGCCAGTTGGCTTTTGAGCGTTTCCCGCACCAGATATCTTATGATTATCACTTTAAATACGCCCGTAAAAACCCGTCTTTTTGCTGGAAAATCGCTTGTTTCATGGCTTAAACGTCATTTATTCTCTTGAGTCGTCGAAATCATCGCTAAGATTAAAAAACCCGGCGGATTCACGCTTCAGGATATTTTCTGACGTGTCGAAACCGTAATAACGTAAGATTAACACGAAGTCACCACAACAGCGGACATGAGTTACGAAAGGTTTCAATTCTATCCGTAGCAGCCGCCGTTGTCTTTAAGATTCAGGAGCGTAGTGCATGGAGTTCAGTGTAAAAAGCGGTAGCCCGGAGAAACAGCGGAGTGCCTGCATCGTTGTGGGCGTCTTTGAACCACGCCGACTCTCCCCGATCGCCGAACAACTCGATAAAATCAGTGACGGCTATATCAGCGCCCTGCTGCGCCGTGGCGAACTGGAAGGCAAACCTGGGCAGACGCTGTTACTGCACCATGTTCCGAACGTACTGTCCGAGCGCATTTTGCTGATTGGTTGTGGCAAAGAGCGCGAACTGGATGAACGCCAGTACAAGCAGGTTATTCAGAAAACCATTAACACGCTGAATGACACCGGCTCAATGGAAGCGGTCTGCTTTCTGACCGAACTGCATGTAAAAGGGCGTAACACCTACTGGAAAGTGCGTCAGGCCGTTGAGACGGCAAAAGAGAGCCTGTACAGCTTTGATCAGCTTAAGACCAACAAGAGCGAGCCACGTCGTCCGCTGCGTAAAATGGTCTTTAACGTCCCTACTCGTCGCGAACTGACCAGCGGCGAGCGCGCCATCCAGCACGGTCTGGCGATTGCCGCCGGAATTAAAGCCGCAAAAGATCTTGGCAACATGCCACCGAACATCTGTAACGCGGCATATCTGGCTTCCCAGGCACGCCAGCTGGCGGACTCGTACAGCAAGAACGTCATCACCCGCGTGATTGGCGAACAGCAGATGAAAGAGCTGGGGATGCACTCTTACCTCGCGGTCGGCAACGGTTCTCAGAACGAATCGCTGATGTCAGTCATCGAGTACAAGGGCAACCCGTCTGAAGAAGCACGTCCGATTGTGCTGGTCGGTAAAGGCCTGACCTTCGACTCCGGCGGTATCTCCATCAAACCTGCCGAAGGCATGGACGAGATGAAGTACGACATGTGCGGCGCGGCAGCGGTGTACGGCGTGATGCGAATGGTCGCTGAGCTTCAGCTGCCAATTAACGTCATTGGCGTGCTGGCTGGTTGTGAAAACATGCCTGGCGGTCGCGCGTATCGTCCGGGTGATGTGCTGACCACCATGTCTGGCCAGACCGTTGAAGTGCTGAACACCGATGCCGAAGGCCGTCTGGTGCTGTGCGATGTGCTGACCTACGTTGAGCGCTTCGAGCCAGAAGCGGTTATCGACGTTGCGACGCTGACCGGCGCCTGCGTGATTGCTCTGGGTCACCACATTACCGGCCTGATGTCGAACCACAACCCGCTGGCCCATGAGCTTATCGGCGCGTCCGAACAAGCCGGTGACCGCGCATGGCGTCTGCCGCTGGGCGACGAGTATCAGGAACAGCTGGAGTCCAACTTTGCGGATATGGCGAACATCGGCGGCCGTCCTGGTGGTGCTATCACCGCTGGCTGCTTCCTGTCGCGCTTTACCCGCAAGTACAACTGGGCACACCTCGACATCGCGGGCACCGCATGGCGCTCCGGTAAAGCCAAAGGCGCAACCGGTCGTCCGGTCGCGTTGCTGTCGCAGTTCCTGCTCAATCGTGCGGGTTTTAACGGCGAAGAGTGATGTAAAACGCCGGGTGGCGGTTTCGCCTTACCCGGCCTGTAGCGTCACTCAACCGTAGGCCGGGTAAGCGTAGCGCCACCCGGCTTTGCATTTAAATCCACGACAAGAAGCCCCATATATGAAGAATGCAACGTTCTACCTTCTGGACAACGACACCCATCAGGATGGCCTGAGCGCCGTTGAACAGCTGGTGTGTGAAATTGCCGCAGAACGTTGGCGCGCAGGCAAACGCGTTCTGATTGCCTGTGAAGATGAGCAGCAGGCGATCCGCCTTGATGAAGCGCTATGGGCGCGCCCGCCGGAGAGTTTTGTTCCGCATAATTTGTCTGGCGAAGGGCCTCGCGGTGGTGCACCGGTCGAAATTGCCTGGCCGCAGAAGCGCAACAGTAGCGCGCGTGATGTGCTGATTAGCTTGCGCATCGATTTTGCAGATTTTGCCACCGCTTTCACAGAAGTGGTAGACTTTGTCCCCTACGAAGAAACTTTGAAACAACTTGCCCGCGAGCGCTACAAAGCGTACCGCCTGGCTGGTTTTAACCTGAATACGGCAACCTGGAAATAATGGAAAAGACATATAACCCACGCGATATCGAACAGCCGCTTTACGAGCACTGGGAACAGCAGGGCTATTTCAAGCCTAACGGCGATGAAAGCAAAGAGTCCTTCTGCATCATGATCCCGCCGCCGAACGTCACCGGCAGTTTGCATATGGGTCATGCTTTCCAGCAGACCATCATGGACACCATGATCCGCTACCAGCGTATGCAGGGTAAAAACACCCTGTGGCAGGCGGGGACTGACCACGCGGGTATCGCGACCCAGATGGTGGTTGAACGTAAAATTGCCGCTGAAGAAGGTAAAACCCGCCATGACTACGGTCGCGATGCCTTCATCGACAAAATCTGGCAGTGGAAAGCGGAATCCGGCGGCACCATTACCCGCCAGATGCGCCGTCTCGGCAACTCCGTGGACTGGGAGCGCGAGCGCTTCACCATGGACGAAGGTCTTTCCAACGCCGTGAAAGAAGTGTTTGTCCGTCTGTACAAAGAAGACCTGATTTATCGTGGCAAGCGCCTGGTAAACTGGGACCCGAAACTGCGCACCGCGATCTCTGACCTGGAAGTGGAAAACCGCGAGTCTAAAGGCTCCATGTGGCATATCCGCTATCCGCTGGCTGACGGCGCAAAAACCGCAGACGGTAAAGATTACCTGGTTGTTGCAACCACCCGTCCGGAAACCCTGCTGGGCGATACCGGCGTGGCCGTTAACCCGGAAGATCCGCGCTATAAAGATCTGATCGGCAAATTCGTGGTACTGCCGCTGGTTAACCGCCGTATTCCGATTGTGGGCGACGAACACGCCGACATGGAAAAAGGTACCGGCTGTGTGAAAATCACCCCGGCGCACGACTTTAACGACTATGAAGTCGGTCGTCGTCACGCCCTGCCAATGATCAACATTCTGACCTTCGACGGTGATATCCGTGAAAGCGCAGAAGTGTATGACACCAAAGGCGAAGAGTCTGACGTTTACTCAAGCGACATCCCGGCTGAGTTCCAGAAGCTGGAACGTTTTGCTGCACGTAAAGCCATCGTTGCTGCTGTTGACGCACTGGGCCTGCTGGAAGAGATCAAACCGCACGATCTGACCGTGCCGTACGGCGACCGTGGCGGCGTGGTTATCGAACCGATGCTGACCGACCAGTGGTACGTGCGTGCCGACGTGCTGGCAAAACCGGCTGTTGAAGCGGTTGAGAACGGCAGCATTCAGTTCGTGCCGAAGCAGTACGAAAACATGTACTTCTCCTGGATGCGCGATATTCAGGACTGGTGTATCTCCCGTCAGCTGTGGTGGGGCCACCGTATCCCGGCATGGTATGACAACGAAGGCAACGTTTACGTTGGCCGTACTGAAGACGAAGTGCGTCAGGAAAACAACCTGAGTGCCGACGTTGCCCTGCGTCAGGACGAAGACGTGCTGGATACCTGGTTCTCCTCCGCGCTGTGGACCTTCTCCACGCTCGGCTGGCCAGAAAACACCGATGCGCTGCGTCAGTTCCACCCAACCAGCGTGATGGTTTCCGGCTTCGACATCATCTTCTTCTGGATTGCCCGCATGATCATGATGACCATGCACTTCATCAAAGATGAAGATGGCAAGCCGCAGGTTCCGTTCCATACCGTCTACATGACCGGTCTGATCCGTGACGATGAAGGGCAGAAAATGTCCAAGTCCAAGGGCAACGTTATTGACCCTCTGGATATGGTTGACGGTATCTCTCTGGAAGACCTGCTGGAAAAACGTACCGGCAACATGATGCAGCCGCAGCTGGCTGAGAAAATCCGCAAGCGCACCGAGAAGCAGTTCCCGAACGGGATCGAGTCTCACGGTACCGACGCCCTGCGCTTCACCCTGGCGGCGCTGGCCTCTACCGGCCGCGACATTAACTGGGACATGAAGCGTCTGGAAGGTTACCGCAACTTCTGTAACAAGCTGTGGAACGCCAGCCGCTTCGTGCTGATGAACACCGAAGATCAGGATTGCGGTTTCAACGGCGGCGAGATGACGCTATCTCTGGCGGACCGCTGGATCCTGGCGGAATTCAACCAGACGGTGAAAGCGTTCCGCGACGCGCTGGACAGCTACCGCTTCGATATCGCCGCGGGCATCCTGTACGAATTCACATGGAACCAGTTCTGTGACTGGTATCTGGAGCTGGCGAAGCCGGTCATGAATGGCGGTACTGAGGCGGAACTGCGCGGTACGCGTAATACGCTGATCACCGTGCTGGAAGGTCTGCTGCGTCTTGCGCATCCGGTCATTCCATTCATCACCGAAACCATCTGGCAGCGTGTGAAGGTTATTGCAGGTATCGACGCAGACACTATCATGTTGCAGCCGTTCCCGGAATTCGATGCAGCGAAGGCTGATGAGGCGGCGTCCGCGGATACCGAATGGCTGAAACAGGCGATCGTTGCTGTGCGTAACATCCGTGCAGAAATGAACATCGCGCCAGGTAAACCGCTTGAGCTGCTGCTGCGCGGTTGCAGCGAAGCTGCTGTTCGTCGTGTCACCGAGAACAACACTTTCCTGCAAACCATGGCGCGTCTGGAGAGCATCACCGTGCTGCCTGCTGATGACAAAGGTCCGGTATCCGTGACCAAAATCATCGACGGCGCCGAGCTGCTGATCCCAATGGCGGGCCTGATCGACAAAGACGCTGAGCTGGCTCGTCTGGCGAAAGAAGTGGCGAAAGTCGACGTGGAAATTGGCAAAATCGAAAGCAAACTGGCGAACGAAGGCTTTGTGGCCCGCGCGCCGGAAGCGGTCATTGCCAAAGAGCGTGAACGTCTGGTTGCCTTCGCTGATGCGAAGACCAAGCTGATTGAGCAGCAGGCTGTTATCGCAGCCCTGTAATGCTTTTACCCCTTACGCTTCAGGGCGTAAGGGGTTTCCTTCCTGAAATATCCTCGCTTGCACTCCCCTTTATGCGGTGCTATTAACAGCAGATGTGTGTCAATTTTTGTCATGAGTAATGCTATGAGCGTGATTACCCCCGTCGCAACCAACATGCGTCGGATCACTGAGCAGGACAACCCGGCCATCGCCGCCGTCATCCGCACGGTTTCTGCCGAATATGGCCTCACCGCCGATAAAGGCTATACGGTTGCCGACCCTAACCTGGATGAGCTGTTCCAGCTATACAGCCAGCCGGGCCATGCCTACTGGGTTATCGAGCAGGACGGCAAGGTCGTGGGCGGCGGCGGTGTTGCGCCACTCAGTTGCAGTGAACCAGATATCTGTGAACTCCAGAAAATGTATTTTCTGCCTGCGGTCCGCGGGCAAGGTCTGGCGAAGAAACTGGCGCTGCTGGCCTTTGAACACGCGCGTGCTCTGGGTTTTAAACGCTGCTACCTCGAAACAACCGCCTTCCTCAAAGAAGCTATCGGCCTGTATGAACATCTGGGTTTTGAGCATATTGATGCGCCGCTTGGCTGTACCGGCCATGTTGATTGCGAAGTCAGAATGCTGAAAAATCTGTAAATTTCGTTCCTGCCGTCTTCTGTTAAGCGACTGTAAACTGAATGCTCTACACTCTCAGTTCACACCATAACGGGGGAAACACGATGTCGAAGATAAAAAGCTACGCCGCACCGCAGGCGGGTGCAGAGCTTGAACTGTACGAGTACGATGCGGGCGATTTAAAAGCTGAAGACGTCGAAGTGCAGGTTGATTACTGCGGGATCTGCCATTCAGATCTCTCCATGATCGACAACGAATGGGGCTTCTCCAGCTATCCGCTGGTTGCCGGACACGAAGTGATCGGACGCGTCGTCGCCCTCGGAACCGCTGCGCAGGATAAAGGCCTGAAGATCGGCCAGCGCGTGGGGATCGGCTGGACGGCACGCAGCTGTGGTCACTGTGATGCCTGTATCAGCGGCAATCAGATCAACTGCCTGGAAGGCTCTACGCCGACCATCCTGAACAAAGGCGGTTTCGCCGATAAACTGCGTGCCGACTGGCAATGGGTTATTCCGCTGCCGGACAGCATTGATATCGAATCCGCAGGCCCGCTGCTGTGTGGCGGTATCACGGTGTTCAAACCACTGCTGATGCACCATATCACCGCCACCAGCCGCGTCGGCGTGATTGGTATTGGCGGTCTGGGTCATATCGCGATCAAACTGCTGCACGCAATGGGCTGCGAAGTCACGGCATTTAGCTCTAACCCGGCGAAAGAGAAAGAAGTGCTGGCGATGGGTGCCGATAAAGTGGTGAACAGCCGCGATCCAGAGGCACTGAATGCGCTCGCGGGTCAGTTTGATTTGATCATCAACACCGTTAACGTCGATCTTGACTGGCAGCCGTACTTTGAAGCCCTGGCCTACGGCGGTAACTTCCACACCGTCGGTGCCGTAATGAAGCCACTGCCGGTTCCGGCGTTTACGCTGATCGGCGGGGATCGCAGCGTGTCTGGCTCGGCTACCGGTACACCTTTCGAGTTGCGCAAGCTGATGAAGTTTGCCGGACGCACCAAAGTGGCCCCAACCACTGAGCTGTATCCGATGTCGAAAATCAATGAAGCTATCCAGCACGTTCGTGACGGCAAAGCCCGTTATCGCGTGGTGTTAAAAGCGGACTTTTGATGTGACATTGCCGGGTGGCGGCTTCGCCTTACCCGGCCTACATCCGGTTTTGCAGGCCCGGTAAGCGCAGCGCCACCGGGCTATTCTCACCTATCGCACCAGTGCCGAAAACACCTCTGCCACCGCGACCGCTCCCGGATCCATCACCCCGTCCAGATTCTCTTTATTCACATACGACGAGCGACCCGCACCGGCTTTCACCATGTTCGCCGTTGCCTCTGCACCCTCTTTCGCCGCCCGTGCCGCCGCATGTAGATCGCCTTTCTGCAAGGCTTCAAGCGCCGGTTGCAGGGCATCGATCAGCGTGCGATCGCCGAGATCCGCCCCGCCATATTGCTTCATCTGGGCAAGCCCGCTCAACAGTGCCTCCGGCAAAGATTGCCCGTCATGCAGTTTCTGCCCGGCGGCGGTGAAGAAGATCGACATTAACACGCCGCTCGATCCGCCCATTACCGTTGCCAGTCGCTCCCCCACCAGCAACAACAGCGCGGGCAGATCGTTAAGCGGAAGTTTCCCCGCCTCCAGATACTGCGCAATGTCCCGCGCGCCTTGCGCAAAGGTTGAACCGGTATCACCGTCGCCGACTTTTGCATCGAGGGCATTCAGCCGGTTTTCCAGCCCGGAAAGCGTGTCCGTTGCCGCCGACACAAAGCCCGCCACATGTGGATTTTCCGATGGGGTATATTCCACGCGGTCATGAATGGCGCTGTGCGCAACGGTACGCAATGGCGCAAACGCCACCGGCTTCTGCCAGCCCAGCGTCTCAACGTCTTCATGAAGCGCTTTTTCGAACAGGTCATTAAGCTTCAACAACGACAGGGAAAACCCTTTCATATCCAGCGAACTCACCAGCAGCGCCGGGCCAATCAGCCAGGCTATCTGCTCTTTCAGCGCGGAATGCGCCAGCTCTTTGGTCAGCAGCGCCATCTCCAGTGCCGACACGCCGCCAAGATTATTGATTAGCACCGCAAACCGCCCCTCGCCAGCCCGCGCTTTCAGCGCGTTGACCAGCGTGTCGATAATCTCTTTGCTGTTTTGCGTATCAACAACCGATGCCCCCGGTTCACCATGAATGCCCAGGCCCAGCTCGACATGGCCTTTTATGATGCGGCCTTCTTCATCATCGCTGCCCGGCAGGTTGCAGGTCTGCATGGCCACTCCCAGGCTCCAGAGGTTGTCACAGGCCTGTTGCGCAATGTCCCGCACTTCGCCCAGCGATTTACCGTGCTCGGCGGCGTAACCCGCAATCTTGTGAACCAGCGCCGTGCCCGCAATGCCGCGCGGCTGTTTGTTATCCGGCAGGGCAATGTCATCCGCGACAATCACCATTTCAACCTTCAGGCCATAGCGTTTGGCTTTTTCCGCCGCCAGGCCAAAGTTAAGGCGATCCCCGGTATAGTTTTTGACGATCAGCAGGCAGCCACGGTCGCCCGTCACCGCCACAATGGCATTCAACACCGCATCCACGCTCGGCGAGGCAAACAGGTCGCCACAGACTGCCGCCGTCAGCATCCCTTTCCCGACAAACCCGGCATGAGCCGGTTCATGCCCTGAACCTCCGCCAGAAATAACCGCCACACGGCTCTTATCCCAGTCACTGCGTGCCACCACACGGATGGCCGGGTCGATATCAAGTTTGACGAGGTTGCCGTGCGGAGCAGAAATCAAAATGCCTTCAATGGCGTCGTTGACCAGCTGTTTGCGGTCGTTAAAGAAGAATCTGGACATAATTTCCTAAAATGTTGTGAACCGTATGCAAAAGCATAGCCCGCACTGGATAATACGCCGCAAAGTAAGGAATTTACTGAGTCATAGTGCCGCCAGGTTGCCTATACTCCACCCAGGACAAAGAGAGGACGTTCATCATGAGTACACCACTGTTAATTGCCCGGACGCTGGATAACGAGCTGTTTTTGCTGCCTGCAATGGCGAACCGCCACGGCTTGATCACCGGCGCCACTGGGACAGGTAAAACCGTTACCCTGCAAAAGCTGGCAGAGTCCCTTTCAGACATTGGCGTTCCGGTCTTTATGGCCGATGTAAAAGGCGATTTAACCGGGGTAGCTCAGGAAGGTACGGCGTCAGAAAAGCTCATCGAGCGGCTGAAAAATATTGGCATCACTGACTGGGAGCCACATAAAAACCCGGTCGTCGTGTGGGATATTTTTGGCGAGAAAGGCCATCCAGTACGGGCGACGGTGTCCGACCTTGGCCCTTTGCTGCTGGCTCGCCTGCTTAATCTGAACGACGTGCAGTCTGGTGTACTGAATATCATCTTCCGTATCGCCGATGACCAGGGGCTGCTGTTGCTTGATTTCAAAGACCTGCGTGCCATTACCCAGTACATCGGCGACAACGCCAAATCGTTCCAGAACCAGTACGGTAATATCAGCAGCGCTTCCGTCGGTGCCATCCAGCGCGGGTTATTGACCCTTGAGCAACAGGGCGCTGAGCATTTCTTCGGCGAGCCAATGCTGGACATCAAAGACTGGATGCGCACCGACAGCAACGGTAAAGGTATCATCAATATCCTGAGTGCAGAAAAGCTGTATCAGATGCCGAAACTCTATGCCGCCAGCCTGCTGTGGATGCTCTCCGAACTTTACGAGCAGCTGCCGGAAGCGGGCGATCTCGACAAGCCAAAACTGGTGTTCTTCTTCGACGAGGCACACCTGCTGTTTAACGATGCACCGCAGGTACTGCTGGACAAAATTGAGCAGGTTATCCGCCTGATCCGTTCTAAAGGCGTTGGCGTGTGGTTCGTTTCGCAAAACCCGTCCGATATCCCCGATAACGTGCTTGGTCAGCTTGGCAACCGCGTCCAGCACGCCCTGCGCGCCTTTACGCCGAAAGATCAGAAAGCGGTCAAAGCGGCCGCCCAGACCATGCGGGCCAATCCGGCGTTTGATACCGAAGCCGCGATTCAGGCATTAGGTACCGGCGAAGCGTTAATCTCATTCCTGGATGCAAAAGGCAGCCCGTCTGTGGTGGAGCGTGCGATGGTCATCGCCCCTTGCTCCCGCATGGGGCCAGTCACCGACGATGAGCGCAACGGCCTGATTAACAACTCGCCGGTTTACGGAAAATATGAAGACGAAGTGGATCGTGAATCCGCGTTCGAGATGCTGCAAAAAGGGGTACAGGCGACCACGCAGGCGCAGAATGCCCCTACGACCACCAGCGGCCAGCCTTCTGCCGTGGATGACGGTATCCTGGGTGGGCTGAAGGATATTCTGTTTGGCAGCACCGGGCCGCGAGGGGGTAAACGTGATGGCGTAGTCCAGACGATGGCAAAAAGCGCCGCGCGTCAGGTCACCAACCAGATTGTACGCGGCATGTTAGGGAGCCTGTTAGGCGGTCGCCGGCGGTAAACGGGGAACCCACGGGCGGCCAAGTGCCGACCCCTGCCCTCCCTGTTCATGTAGATAGCGGTCAATTTCCACCATCCCCGTCCAGCGGTTCTCACACCAGAGCGGTGCCAGAAGCGTTGGACGGCGGGCGCTGGCGGAAATGCGGTGATAGATAATTTCCGGCGGCGTGTGGCGGATCATCTCTCCTGCCGTGACCGTATATTCCTCCAGCTCAATGCCGTTTAACCGCCCCGCTTCCCAGGCTTTCGCCATGATGCTGCCCTTCACGATATGCAACGGATGCAGCTTGATACCGTCCACGCCCGTCTCAACCACCTTTTCCAGCGTCTCCAGCCCGTGCTGCTGCCCTTCCCCTGGTAAACCGACAATCAGATGCGAGCAGACTTTCAGCCCACGCTCGCGGGCAAGGCGAGTGGTTTTTTGATAGCAAGCGAAATCATGCCCGCGATTAATCCGGTGCAGCGTTTTATCATTTGCGGTTTGTAACCCCAGCTCCAGCCAGATTTCATATCCCTGATCTTTGTATTCGCAAAGCAAATCCAATACGGCTTCCGGTACGCAGTCCGGGCGCGTCCCCACACACAACCCCACAATACTGGCCTGGCTTACGGCCTGCTGATACATCGAGCGTAACACCTGCACTTCCGCCCAGGTGCTGGTGTAGGCCTGGAAATAGGCCAGATATTGCTTTGCACGGTTCACCAGGCTGGCCTGATGCGAAAGCTGCTCGGCGATGGAGTGATGCTGCTGGGCTTCGTCGGCAAAGGAGGCCACGTTACAGAAGGTGCAGCCACCACGCCCGATGGTGCCATCGCGATTCGGGCAGCTAAAACCGCCGTGCAGCGTCAGCTTATGAACCTTTTGCCCATAGCGATGCAAAAGATCCCCACCAAACATATTGACTAATTTCTGTAACTGCATAATCTGATAGACCGTCCCGGAGAAAGGGGACAAGCCTGCCATTTTTAGCCTCTGTCGGCGATGACCTGGATCAATCGCCCTGGACGGCCTTTATCTATTTGAATAAATACTCAAGATTACTGCAATTTCATTCACGGATGACGTGATTACTTTTCCTTATGTTCTGACTGTTTTTTTCATTAATGCTATCAACACTGAAAAACAGTGGCTTTATGCGGGTTTAAAGCCAGTACCAGATTAAAATCCTGCCAAAAAACCGCTATTCAGCACGCTGCATTGATAATACCGCTTTCATATAGTGAGTCAGATCACACTCCGCGGTGACTTCCCAGGTCGTTTAGTCGTTGTAAAAATAGTTAAATATCTTTTAAATTCAAATTGTTAACACATCTTTAGCACATTTTTGTATAAATAAGATTGCCATTTGACCTGTGTACCAATTCCCGATAAGTTGGAAATCCGCTGGAAGCTTTCTGGATGAGCGGCCTGCTCATCATATTTATGCAGTAATTGAGATTCCCTCTGAAGCAAGTCCTCAAACTTGTTTACCTGCGCGAAAGGATGAAAAGAGGGCGAATGCGAGGTACGCGTATGAAACGCAAACCCCGTCGCCATGCTCTTTCTGTGCCTGTGCGCCACGGTAAAGTTCAGTGGGAAGCCCGACGAGCCTGGGGAGGTTCACTGATATGTTGTACGATAAATCCCTTGAGAAGGATAACTGTGGTTTCGGCCTGATCGCCCACATAGAAGGCGAACCTAGCCACAAGGTAGTGCGTACTGCCATTCACGCACTGGCCCGGATGCAGCACCGTGGTGCAATCCTTGCCGATGGTAAAACCGGTGATGGTTGCGGCCTGCTGCTGCAAAAACCCGATCGTTTCTTCCGTATCGTTGCGGAAGAACGCGGCTGGCGTTTAGCCAAAAACTACGCTGTCGGGATGCTGTTCCTGAATCAGGATCCTGAAAAAGCGGCCGCCTCACGCCGCATCGTCGAAGAAGAACTTCAACGTGAAACCCTGTCGATTGTCGGCTGGCGCAATGTGCCAACCAACGAAGGGGTGCTCGGTGAAATCGCCCTCTCCTCGCTGCCTCGTATCGAACAGATTTTTGTTAACGCGCCTGCGGGCTGGCGTCCACGTGATATGGAACGCCGTCTGTTTATCGCCCGTCGCCGCATTGAAAAGCGTCTCCAGGAAGATAAAGAGTTCTACGTCTGTAGCCTCTCTAACCTGGTGAACATCTATAAAGGTCTGTGTATGCCGGCTGACCTGCCGCGCTTCTACCTGGACCTGGCGGATCTGCGTCTGGAATCGGCCATTTGCCTGTTCCACCAGCGCTTCTCCACCAACACCGTTCCACGCTGGCCGCTGGCTCAGCCGTTCCGCTACCTGGCGCACAACGGCGAGATCAACACCATTACCGGTAACCGCCAGTGGGCCCGCGCCCGTACCTATAAGTTCCAGACCCCACTGATCCCTGACCTGCATGATGCCGCGCCGTTCGTCAACGAAACCGGCTCTGACTCCAGCTCAATGGATAACATGCTGGAACTGCTGCTGGCAGGCGGGATGGATATCGTTCGCGCCATGCGTCTGCTCGTGCCACCGGCCTGGCAGAACAACCCGGATATGGATCCGGAGCTGCGCGCATTCTTTGACTTTAACTCCATGCACATGGAGCCATGGGATGGCCCGGCGGGCATCGTAATGTCCGACGGTCGTTTTGCTGCCTGTAACCTGGACCGTAACGGTCTGCGTCCGGCGCGCTACGTCATCACCAAAGACAAACTCATCACCTGCGCTTCTGAAGTCGGGATCTGGGATTACCAGCCTGACGAAGTGGTCGAAAAAGGCCGCGTTGGCCCGGGTGAACTGATGGTTATCGACACCCGCGGTGGGCGTATCCTGCACTCCGCTGAAACCGATAACGACCTGAAGAGCCGCCATCCGTATAAAGAGTGGATGGAGAAAAACGTCCGTCGCCTCGTGCCGTTCGAAGACCTGTCTGATGAAGATGTCGGCAGCCGCGAAATGGACGACGACACGCTGGCGAGCTTCCAGAAACAGTTTAACTACAGCGCTGAAGAGCTGGATTCCGTTATCCGCGTGCTGGGTGAAAACGGCCAGGAAGCTGTTGGCTCCATGGGCGATGACACGCCGTTTGCCGTGCTCTCCAGCCAGCCACGTATCATTTACGATTACTTCCGTCAGCAGTTCGCGCAGGTCACCAACCCGCCGATCGATCCGCTGCGTGAAGCGCACGTGATGTCGCTGGCCACCAGCATCGGCCGCGAGATGAACGTCTTCTGCGAAGCCGAAGGCCAGGCGCACCGTCTGACCTTTAAATCGCCGATCCTGCTGTACTCCGATTTCAAACAGCTCACCACCATGAAAGAGGAGCACTACCGCGCCGACACGCTCGATATCACCTTCGACGTGACCAAAGCGAGCCTCGAAGAGACGGTGAATGCCCTGTGTGACAAAGCCGAACAGATGGTACGCAATGGTACCGTTCTGCTGGTGTTGTCCGACCGTAATATCGCGAAAGACCGCCTGCCGGTGCCTGCGCCAATGGCCGTGGGTGCTATCCAGACGCGTCTGGTCGACAAGAGCCTGCGCTGCGACGCCAACATTATTGTTGAAACCGCAAGCGCACGCGACCCGCACCACTTTGCCGTGCTGTTAGGCTTCGGTGCGACCGCAATTTACCCGTACCTGGCCTACGAAACGCTGGCGCGCCTGGTTGATACCCGCGCTATCGACAAAGAGTACCGTGCTGTGATGCTGAACTACCGTAACGGCATCAACAAAGGCCTGTACAAGATCATGTCCAAAATGGGCATCTCGACGATTGCCTCTTACCGCTGCTCGAAGCTGTTCGAAGCCGTTGGCCTGCACGATGACGTGGCGTCACTGTGCTTCCAGGGCGTGATCAGCCGTATCGGCGGGGCCGGTTTCACCGACTTCGAACAGGACCTGGTGAACCTGTCAAAACGCGCCTGGCTGGCACGTAAGCCGTTGGATCAGGGTGGTCTGCTGAAATACGTCCACGGTGGCGAATATCACGCCTACAACCCGGACGTGGTGCGCACCCTGCAACAGGCCGTGCAGAGCGGCGAATACAGCGATTATCAGCAGTACGCAGAGCTGGTTAACAACCGTCCGGCGGCGACGCTGCGCGACCTGCTGGCAGTGAATCCAGGCGATGAAGCCGTCAGCATCAACGAGGTTGAGCCAGCAACTGAGCTGTTCAAGCGCTTTGATACCGCGGCAATGTCTATCGGTGCTCTCAGCCCGGAAGCCCACGAAGCCCTGGCGGAAGCCATGAACAGCATCGGCGGGAACTCAAACTCCGGCGAAGGTGGCGAAGATCCTGCACGTTACGGCACCAACAAAGTGTCCCGTATCAAGCAGGTGGCATCCGGTCGCTTTGGCGTTACGCCAGCGTATCTGGTCAACGCCGACGTTATTCAGATTAAAGTCGCTCAGGGTGCTAAACCGGGCGAAGGCGGTCAGTTACCGGGTGATAAAGTCACGCCGTACATCGCCAAACTGCGCTACTCCGTACCGGGCGTGACGCTGATCTCCCCGCCGCCGCACCACGATATTTACTCTATCGAGGACTTAGCGCAGCTGATTTTCGACCTGAAACAGGTCAACCCGAAAGCGATGATCTCCGTGAAGCTGGTTTCCGAACCGGGCGTTGGCACTATCGCAACCGGTGTGGCAAAAGCCTATGCCGACCTGATTACCATTGCCGGTTACGACGGTGGTACAGGCGCAAGCCCGCTCTCCTCCGTGAAATATGCGGGTTGTCCGTGGGAACTGGGCCTGGTGGAAACCCAACAGGCTCTGGTGGCAAACGGTCTGCGTCACAAGATCCGCCTGCAAGTGGATGGCGGTCTGAAAACCGGTCTGGATATCATCAAAGCGGCGATCCTGGGCGCTGAAAGCTTCGGCTTCGGTACCGGTCCAATGGTCGCGCTGGGCTGTAAATATCTGCGTATTTGTCACCTGAACAACTGCGCAACCGGTGTTGCGACTCAGGACGAGAAACTGCGTAAGAACCATTACCATGGTCTGCCGTTCAAAGTGACCAACTACTTTGACTTTATCGCCCGCGAAACCCGCGAGCTGATGGCGCAGCTGGGCGTGAAACGCCTGGTCGACCTGATTGGCCGTACCGACCTGCTGAAAGAGCTGGAAGGTTTCACTGCCAAACAGCAGAAACTGGAGCTGTCTAAGCTGCTGGAAACGGCCGAGCCTAAGGCGGGTAAAGCAGTGTACTGCACCGAGAACAACCCGCCGTTCGATAACGGTGTGTTGAACGCGCAGCTGCTGCAACAGGCAAAAGCGTACGTGGATGACAAACAGAGCAAAACGTTCTGGTTTGATATCCGCAACACCGACCGTTCCGTTGGCGCGTCGCTCTCTGGTTACATCGCGCAGACGCATGGCGACCAGGGCCTGGCTGCCGACCCAATCACCGCGCACTTTAGCGGTACTGCGGGTCAGAGCTTCGGCGTGTGGAACGCCGGCGGCGTTGAGCTGTACCTGACTGGCGATGCTAACGACTATGTCGGTAAAGGCATGGCGGGCGGTCTGCTGGCGGTGCGTCCTCCGGTAGGTTCAGCCTTCCGCAGCTGTGATGCGAGCATCATCGGTAATACCTGTCTGTACGGGGCAACCGGTGGTCGTCTGTTCGCAGCAGGCCGTGCAGGTGAGCGTTTTGCCGTGCGTAACTCCGGTGCCATCACCGTTGTGGAAGGCATTGGCGATAACGGATGTGAATACATGACAGGCGGGATTGTTTGCGTACTGGGTAAAACCGGCGTGAACTTCGGCGCAGGCATGACGGGCGGTTTTGCGTACGTCCTGGATGAAGACGGTGAGTTCCGCAAACGCGTGAACCCGGAACTGGTGGAAGTGCTGGGCGTTGATACGCTGGCCATTCACGAAGAACACCTGCGCGGTTTGATTACCGAACACGTGCAGCATACCGGTTCTTCGCGCGGCGAAGAGATCCTGGCGAACTGGCCGGCGTTCTCTGCGAAATTCGCGCTGGTTAAACCGAAGTCCAGCGATGTTAAAGCACTGTTGGGTCACCGTAGTCGTAGCGCAGCAGAGCTGCGTGTGCAGGCGCAGTAAGGAATTCAGATGAGCCAGAACGTATACCAGTTTATCGACTTGCAGCGCGTTGATCCGCCAAAGAAACCGCTGAAGATCCGTAAAATTGAATTTGTTGAAATCTATGAGCCGTTTTCAGAAGGCCAGGCCAAAGCACAGGCAGACCGCTGCCTGTCCTGCGGTAACCCTTACTGCGAATGGAAATGTCCGGTACATAACTACATCCCGAACTGGCTGAAACTGGCCAACGAAGGGCGTATTTTTGAAGCCGCCGAGCTGTCTCACCAGACCAACACCCTGCCGGAAGTGTGCGGCCGCGTGTGTCCTCAGGACCGTCTGTGTGAAGGTTCCTGTACGCTGAACGACGAGTTTGGCGCGGTGACTATCGGTAACATCGAGCGCTATATCAACGATAAAGCGTTCGAGATGGGCTGGCGCCCGGATATGACCGGCGTTAAGCAAACCGACAAACGCGTGGCGATCATCGGTGCAGGCCCGGCGGGCCTGGCCTGTGCGGACGTCCTGACCCGTAACGGCGTGAAGGCGGTGGTCTTTGACCGTCACCCGGAAATCGGTGGTCTGCTGACCTTCGGTATCCCGGCCTTCAAGCTGGAAAAAGAGGTGATGACCCGCCGCCGTGAAATCTTCACCGGCATGGGTATCGAGTTCAAACTGAATGTGGAAGTGGGCCGCGATGTGCAGCTCGACGATCTGCTGAAAGATTACGATGCCGTATTCCTGGGCGTGGGTACTTATCAGTCCATGCGCGGTGGTCTGGAAAACGAAGAAGCACCAGGCGTTTACGACGCCCTGCCGTTCCTGATTGCCAACACCAAGCAGATTATGGGTTACGGCGAAACAGCCGATGAGCCTTACGTCAGCATGGAAGGCAAGCGCGTTGTGGTACTGGGCGGTGGTGATACCGCGATGGACTGCGTGCGTACCTCCATTCGTCAGGATGCGGCTCACGTTATCTGTGCTTATCGCCGTGATGAAGAGAACATGCCGGGTTCCAAACGCGAAGTGAAAAACGCGCGTGAAGAGGGTGTAGAGTTCCAGTTCAACATCCAGCCTCTGGGTATTGAAGTGAATGCCAACGGTAAAGTGAGCGGCGTGAAGATGGCGCGCACTGAGATGGGCGCACCGGATGCAAAAGGCCGTCGTCGCGCTGAAATCGTGGCAGGCTCCGAGCATGTGATCCCGGCAGACGCGGTAGTGATGGCGTTTGGTTTCCGTCCTCACAGCATGGAGTGGCTGGCGAAGCACAGCGTGGAGCTGGATTCTCAGGGCCGCGTGATTGCACCGGAAGGCAGCGATAACGCATTCCAGACCAGCAACCCGAAAATCTTCGCCGGTGGCGATATCGTGCGCGGCTCTGACCTGGTGGTCACCGCGATTGCCGAAGGTCGTAAAGCGGCTGACGGTATTCTGAACTACCTGGAAGTGTAAGACATGAGCCGGATGGCAATACCATCCGGCTTTTTTTATGCAGACAACAGGCTGGCGCGGACTTTTACCACCACCTTTTTAATCTCTTCTGTCGTGCCCACCACACATCCCGGTTTATGCGGCTCTCCCGGCATAAACACCACAAACATGCCCGGTTTCAGCACCAGTGATTGTTCCTCTTCAATGTGGCGGCAAAGCTGATAATCTTCAGCAACATGCTTTTCCTCGCACTCCCGTGCTGAGCCCTCCGTGCCAAACAGAATGCGTTCTTCTCCGGCTAACAGAAGCTGGATATCGATATATTGCTCGTGGAGCTCTGCTTTCTTTTGTTCCGGCCGTTGTGTGGCAAATTGCATGACGTTCATAAAGACGTCATCCCCCTGAAGTGCATAGTGTCCGGGGGCTTTCTCCTGCGGACGTGCGCTAAGCGCCAGTGTTAACGCATTGACCCAGGCAGAAGGCAGGCCTGATGAAGTCAGTGACGACAATGTTCCCAGAATCATAATGCGTGTCCTTGTGCTAATAACGCCGCGCCCAGGAGCCCGGCATCGTGACGATAATGTGCGGCCCGGAGCACGACCTGATAAATCTCCGGCTCTTGCGACAGATAATCCGCAACCAGCGATAAATACCCGTCGGCCAGACCAACGCTGCCCCCTATGACAACATTGCGGCAGTCGGTGACGGCTTTAACATCGGCAACAAGCCGCGCCAGCGTTTGGGCAGAGCGCGCAACCAGACGTCGCGCCTGGGTTACGCCCTGCGCGGCCTCCACGAATATCGCTTTCGCATCCAGCCCGGCAAGTTCCCCCTGTGCCTGAGCCGCAATCCCACGCCCCGACGCAATGGCTTCGACACAACCTCTGCGCCCGCAGCCGCAAAGCGGCCCGCCGGGGTCGGCCAGCGTGTGCCCGAGATGCCCCGCCAGCCCACCGCTGCCCGTCTGCAATTTTCCATTGAGAACCACACCGCCGCCCACGCCGGTTGAAACCGTCAGGAACACCATATCGTCACCGGCAGGTAACGCACAGAACTCAGCCCAGGCGGCGGCCTGCGCGTCGTTGATTGCCATCACCGGGAGATCGGTGATCCCCGAGAGAAACCCAACCAGCGGAAACTGCGCCAGCCCGCCCAGATTTGCCGGGTTGATGGACGTCAGTACACCGTTGTGGATGATCCCGGTCGATGCCACCGCCACCCGCTCTGCCCGCGCCTGGAATGGCGCGATCAGAGTCTGAAGCGCCTGCTGCAATGCCTGCGGTGTCTGGCTGGCAGGTGTAGGGCACTCCCGGCGTGCAGAAATGATTTGCCCGTCCACCAGCGCGGCGGCGAGCTTGGTGCCGCCGATATCAATGGCCAGTGTCGACATATCGCACCCCGCGCATGGCGTCATTAAACCACTGGCAGATATGCTCAAGACGGGTGATTGCCGAGCCAACCGTCACCGCCCACGCCCCGTGCTGCATCGCCTGTGCCGCAAGCTCAGGAGAGTTATAGCGCCCTTCGGCAATCACCCGGCAACCCGCATCGCTTAGCGCGCGAACCAGCGCAAGATCGGGGTCTTTTGGCGTGTCCGGAGTCAGGTAGCCCGAGAGTGTCGAGCCAATCAATTCAACGCCAAGTTGCTGGCAATAACGCCCATCCTCCAGCGATGAGCAGTCGGCCATCGCCAGCCGTTCGTGGTGATGGATCCGCTCCACTATCGCTTCACGTGTGATGGGGCGCAGGCGGTCGGTGCCGTCAAAGGCAATGATATCAGCGCCCGCCTGCGCCAGGGCATCCACATCCTCAAGAAAGGGTGTGATGCGCACCGGAGAATCAGGCAGGTCGCGTTTAATAATGCCAATCACCGGGATCGAGAGCAGCGGACGCGCAGCACGCAGATTCGCAATACCCTCAATGCGCACAGCCGCAGCATTCGCTTGTTCTGCCGCCAGCGCCATCGCCGCGACAATGTCCGGCCTGTCCAGCGGGCTTTCCGGGACGGGCTGGCAGGAGACAATTAATCCGCCGGTTGCGGCTATCTTCTGATTTAGTTTTTCAATCAATGACATCACGTTATCCCTTGTGTTTAATCAGGCTGCTTTTATCCGCCCCGAAAGGCACCGCGCCGCTTAACGGTTTACCATCAATGGCATCGTGGGTGCGCAGGGCTTCCGGTCTTACCCAGCGCTGGACGCGAGAAGGCATATCCAGACCGATGAGTAAGATAACCACAAACGTCAGGCCAAAGGAGAGTGAGCCCAGTGCCGTGCCCAGCTCCATATTCTGTGCCAGCAAGGCGCCGATCACCGGCGCGATCGCCCCGCCCAGCGCACCCACGTTGTAGGTAAAGCCCAGCCCGGCGGCACGTTGATCGGTATCGAAATAGCCGCCGATGAGTTTAGGCAAGATCCCTGAAATCCCCTGCCCCAGCATCTGCTGGAAAAAGAGTAGCAAGCCCAGAACCCAGACATTTGCGCCACCGATCGCAAATACCGGGATAATCAGTAGCTGTGAGGCTAACAGGCTACAGACGTAAGCCTTGCGCGTGCCCAGCCAGTCACCGAGGAAGCCGCCCACGCAGCATCCTACCGCCGCACCGAATCCGCTAAAGAACAACACACGCGCCACGGTAAACGGGTCATACGCCAGCTCGGTTTTCAGGTAAGTGGGCAACAGCGCCTGAATCGGCCAGGAATAGAGAAAAGCAAACAGCACAACGACCATCAGCGTGACGCCAGTTGGCCAGCGTTTACCGCTGCTTTGAACCATAAAGCTGATAAACACCATGGCACACAGCAGGCCAAGAATGACCACCAGACCCGCATTGTTGAGCTCACCGGCAAAACAGAACCATAGCGCAGTACCGGCAAACAGGGTCATCAGGATGTTGATCGCGCGGTATTTGCCGCGATACAGGATATCGACCATCGTGCGTACCGGCGCGTTGTCCTGGTACTTCGCTTTCCAGTCTTCGGCTTCAGGGATATTTTTCCGCAGCCATAATGCAAACACGATAGGGATGATGCCGATGAAGAACAGTGCTCGCCAGCCCCACACCGGCACCACAAGACTGTAGACCTGGGCGGCCAGCACGGCACCGATGGAAAAACCGGAGATCAGAAAACCGCTCGCTTTATTACGCAGGTGCTTCGGCCAGCTTTCAATCACGTAGGTTGCGCTGGAGCCGTATTCGCCCGCCATTCCCATACCAATCACCATACGAGCGATAAACATGGTGACGTAACCCGGCGCGAAACCACACGCCAGCGTGCCGCAAGAGAAGAGAACGATACTGGTGATCATCGCCAGTTTACGCCCGTAGCGATCGCCCATCGCACCCAGCAAAAGCCCGCCGAACCAGCGTGAAATAAAGGCCGCCGAAATCAGGCTGGCCGCTTCCACCGTGGTTAAGCCAAATTCACTTTTTACTTCTGTCAGAACTAAGGCAATCAACACAAAATCGAAGCCATCAAGCAGATATCCCAGCCAGGCAGCAGAGAACGCGCGCCACTGGGGGCGGCTAAGATGGCGGTACCACGGGATGCTTTGGGTAGACATACTCATAACACTCTCCCGATAACGGTTTACGTAGCCGGAAAGTGGCTACGTAGCGTGTATTTGTAGGCCGGATACGCGAAGCGCCATCCGGCAATGGATTAGCGTTTCTCTGCCATTAATTGTTCTGCCAGGGCTTTCAGCTCAGGCACGTATTGTTCGTCCACTGGTGCAAACGGTTTCCGGCACAGCGGCACAGCGAGCACGTCCATGTAGTGCAACACAGTTTTCAGACCACGGAAAACACCCGCTTTTATCAGCAGGTCGATGACCTTATTACACTCGCTTTGTAGCCTTTGAGCGGTCACGTTATCCCCTTCGCGGATCGCTTTGGCAATCGCCTGGTAACGCCAGCCCATGATGTTGTAGGTGCTGCCGATCCCGCCGTCTGCGCCGGCCAGTAAGCCTGAGGCAAAGATCTCGTCGTAACCGTTGTAGAGCACCAGATCGGGATGCGCACGGCGGATCTGTTCCATCTGGAAGAGATCGCCTGAGGTTTGTTTCAGCGCGCCGACACCCGGCAGTGTGACCAGTGTATCTATCTGATCCAGCGTCAACCTGACGCCACTGAGCGCAGGGATGTTGTATACCACCATCGGTAAACCATCAGCCGAATCAATAATTGCACGGTAATGGTCGCAATGTTCTTCAAAGCTGAAGGGATAGTAAAACGGTGTGACGGCGGACACGGCATCAAAGCCAAAACGAGCCGCTGCGGTTGCGAGTTGTTGGCTTTCTGCCGTGCTGATACAGCCGACATGAGCAATTAAGGTGATTTTTCCTTTTGCCTCTTCCGCCACAATTTCCATGACCTGTTCACGTTCACACAGGCTTTGTACAAAGGCCTCCCCCGTCGAACCGCCAACATAGAGCCCGTCGATCCCTTGTTGAATATTGAACTGCACCAGGCGGCGCAGGCTCTCTTTATCCAGTGCCTGCTGCGTGTTAAACGGGGTCAGGAGTGCGGCCATTACGCCACGTAATTGCGTTGCCATAGATACCTCAATGAGTGACTGGTTTGTTTTAACGATATACCTTTATACCTGTTATACCAGATCATTTTCGCAGCAGTGGAATACAGAACGCTTATATTGCGATCTGCTTCACTAAAGGATCGTTATTTTTTGGCTTTGGAATTCTGGCCGAAGGCGTGCCAGGTGGCAGATACGCTGTTGAGATGGGTTTGGAGCGCGCGATCGGCTTCGTCCGGATCGCGACGGCGGATCGCATCAACGATCGCAATATGCTGGCGATAGCTGATTTCATTGTGCCGATAGAGTTCGGAATCAGCGACTTTTGGGCGCGCGGCAATCAGCCAGTCAAGCAATGCAACGTGGATCGCCATGAAGATGGGGTTGCCGGGGATTTCGGCCAGCACACGGTGAAAATCGACATCGGATCGAATAAACAGGGTGTTGTCATCCAGCGACTCGCTGTTGATCTCCAGCGCTTTTGTCAGGCGCTCCAGCTGTTCGTCTGTGGCATATTCCGCAGCAAAGCGCACAAGGCTGGATTCAAAGAACAGGCGTAATTGTTCAAAGTGAGCAATGCCGCCAGGCTGGGTCAGGAAATCTTTCGCCATGCCGGAAAGCTCGCCGATGATGGTATCAGCCGAGGGCATAGAGACGCGGGCACGTTCTCCGTTATTGATTTGCACCAGCCCTTTACGCTTTAGCGCAGCAAGCGCTTCACGTACAGACGGGCGCCCAACGTTAAAAAACTCCATCAGCTCACGTTCGGAGGGCAGCTGTTCGCCCTGAGCAAACTCCTTGCGGCGGATCATCTGCTCCAGCTCTTCCTCCACCATATCGGACAGCTTTTTGCGCGCAAGCGGACGACGTCGCAGCGTGCGACCAACAGTTTCCGTTGAGTTTTCAGCTTTAAGATCAATTGGTTTCATAGCAGTCCGGTGCCGAAAAGAGTGGGCTCTTCATCATAACACAGGAAATCAGAAGGGGTGAAACGGCGCCCGGAAGAGACAGAGCGCCGCAGTGGGATCTAACGGATGAGCAGTTGCCAGGTCAAATCACTTTCCAGCGTGGTTTGATCCGCAATATGGTTAAACGCGCTGTCATTCAGTACCGGGAAAATCGTTACGGTAAAATTCAGCTGCTGGCCGCGGGGGATCTGGCCATTTTCAACCGCAACAATAGCCTCGTTATTACGAATATAAAGCGAGGCCCCATTGTCATTTTCCGGTGTAAAGTTCACCTGATCGGCCGTTTTGCCTACGTTGTAGCTTTTACCGTCAAGCGTCAGGTTGCTCACTTTAATGGCCACACCACCGTTCTGACCAAACTGAAAACGCCCTTTCTGACCGGCAGCGCCCTGCAACAGCGTTGCCATCTGTTGTTTTTCAGGACAATAGACACTGACGTTGATATCTTTTTCCGGCATTTTATTCCAGCTCTGCTGGGCAGAGACGATGTTGTCGCGCCGCATCTGATGGTAATCGAGCACCTGCTGAGAGAGCGTAATTTGGCAATCTTCAGCATAAGAAAGGCACGGCAAAGCAAGCAGCAGAAGCGCTGCCAGACGTTGAATGTTCATCGACATACTCCGTTGACTTCCTCATAAAAAACATCTTCGTCATGCTTTTCTGGAAGTACAAAATCAAGCTTACACTGACGTTGATTATCATCATTGATGGCATAAAGGGCGGCGACCTGATCGGCGTCGTTAAGGAAGACATGCCCATCATCGACCACCGTCACCACGTAGTTATCTTTCTCATCCACCACAGAAAGGCCTTTCGTGAGCGGCTTACCGTCGGCCTGCTTGATACGCAGCATCACGCGACGGCTGTTTAGTACCTTAAAGCTCACTTCACTGACCGAACCATGTGCAGCCGCTATATATTTGGTACCGTTTGCCAGCGTCATGCTTTGCGGCAGTTTGTTCGCATCCACCTCGATGCGCGAGTTACGCCACTCCGTCAGGCCCGGTATCACCGCCTGCCCCCAGCGGTCAGTCCAGACGGTACCCTGCGGCGTGGTAATTTCTACCCCCGCCTTCGGTTCGCTGAGCCTGGCAATGGCAAAAGTGTCCTTGATGGAATATGGCGAGAAGGTCACACCCTCTTTATGCATCGCAATGCCGCCCGACAGGGTTGCATTGTAGTTACGCTGATTATCCCCGCTGGTACCACCGCCTACGCTAAGCTGGGTGTAATGCAGATTGGTGTTGATGTTGCCGTTAAAGCTGTTTTCCTGCGATTGATCATCACGATCGGCGGAAATGTAGTAGTTAGTGTTCTCGCCCAGTGAGCCGCTATTCGCCAGGCCGTAACTGGTGCTGTCACCCTGCTTGCGCATATAGGAACTCAGGCTCTGCGAACCGCCTAACGGAATGCTGAGGTTTATATAGAGAAGATCGTCGTTCTGGTCGTCATCTGTACTGCCCACTGCACTTTGCCAGTTGACGTTGACCGAGGCATATTTAAAGGTTTTACCCCATGAAAGCAGTAAATAACGAGAATCTTCACCTTCTCCCGCAGCCTGGTTGTAGCTCAGACCCGCGCTGAATGCTCCTGCCAGCGGAGTTGACCAGCGGATATTGGCAGAATAACTGTTGTCATAGCCCTGATAATCATCATCCATGGCATCCGCCAGCTCGCGATAGTCACCGCTATAATGTGCAGCGCTGGCAGACAATCCAACGTTATCGGTGAACGAATAATCACTTTGTAATTCGTTTTTGATACCGTTGTCGCTGTCACCAAACGTCGCCTTACTGGCGGCCATGCTGGCAGAGACGTTCCAGCCGTCGGTAACCATAAACTCTGCGCGCGCCCCCGCAGCCTGGTAATTTTCAGCCATCACACCTGAGGCAAGCAGGTTCATCCCGGGCAAAATTCGCCAGCCATCGGATACGTTTACAACCAGCGGATTGCTATAGTCGCTTTCGATGCTGCGCACCTGGCCTGCCGAGACGGTCAACCCGTTTGGCCTTGAGAGATTGCGCGATTTCACGGATGCTGCGGGCACAATGAAGTGGCTTGTCGAGCCGTCTGACTCAACCACGGTCACGTCCAGATCGACGTTGTTACGCACCATAGGGACATCATTCAGGGTAAACGGCCCCGCAGGTACCAGGGTGTTAAAGATAAGTCTTCCGCTCTGACGCACCTCAACACGCGCCTGTGAGGTGCGGGCGATACCGGATACGCTCACGCCTGAGCTATCTTTTTGTAAACCGCTGGTCGGCATCAGTTGTACGCCGGTAATCGGCACGCCGCTTAATACGTCTGACATGGCGTTGATCTCACCTACCTGCATCGTCAGGCGCTGGGGAACAAACACATGTTCTGCGTAGGTATAAATACTCTCTGCGTTTCGGCTGCCGTCATCGTCAGTCAGGATGTAACGGCTGCGCAGGGACCAGTCCATTGCGTTGAACCCCGCCTCCAGACTTGCCTGAGAGTAACGGTTGCTGCTGTCGTTTCCGCTGTAGTCGCTTTTGGTGCTGAATAACGAATAGTTCAGCATCCCCGCAGTGCCGCCATGCTGGAAGTTTTTAACGTCAGCGCTAAGGCTGTTAAGGGCTTCCTGCGGTATATAAAGTTCTACCGCTTCCTGATTTGGCAACGCGTTGATGACGGCCTGAGCATAATCGCTACGAATATCATGGCAGGTTTCATTTGCCTTTATGGGAACCGGCATCAACCCGGCGAATTCCAGGAAGTCGTTATCAACGCACATCGTGCCGTCTTCACTAAAGCGTACGGCGGCCGCTCCGCGTTCTTTTCCATTCACTTTGACTGAAACGGAATGGGTGCCCGGCAAGAAACGCGGCGCCTCAGCGAAGTAATGGTTCAGATCGGCACCCAGGCCACGGGATTTGAGAATATCGGTATCAAACGTCACTTCCCTCGCATGGAGGGAAGTGACGTCAAGCAGCATCAGAGGTATTGCGCTATAGATCACAGCGCGCACAAAAAGTGCAAGTTGGCTTTTTTTACGCACCGCCATAGTCCTTTATGTTTATTTTAGATCCGAGATAAAGCTTGGTACTTCAACACCATAGCGACTGGCGGGGAAGAATTTTACTTTGTTGTTGCCACTAACGGATTTGCCCATTGAAACCGTCATGGTTTCGCCAGGTAATATGTAGGTTTTGGTAAGTGAACCGCTCATGCCTGAAGGTTGTAGCACCACGTTCTGCGCCAGACGCACGACATACTTGCTCGGGTTTTTCACCGTCACGGAAGTGCCCGAAGCAGTCCAGTCGAGGTATTTCCAGGCATCCGTTACTACTGCCAGTTTGGCAGGGCGGATCAGCACAGGAAGATCCTGGCGGATGTTGATGCCAATTTTGATTTTTTTATCGTCGCTCTTCGGCGGGATACCTTCGAAGGTCACGCGTTTGTAGTGTTCTACGTCCAACGGGGAGCTGTTTTGCAGGATGAAACGCAGCTGCTGAGTCTGCCCTGGCTCAAGCCTCACAACGGGCTGAGTCGCCACCAGTTTCAGGCCTTTATCATCTGGCAGATCCACTACGTCGGTATACAGCAGCGACGGATGGCTATCTGTATTTTTGACATTGATGGTGCCGCTGTGGGTTGCTTCATCAATAACCAGCAGACTGGTTTCTGGCACCATGCCTGCAGCATGAACCGCAAACTGAGCAGAAAATAAGGCAGCTGCGGTGAGCATTTTAACTATAATATTGTTAAAGCATTTCATATATATTCCTTGGAAGCACTACCTAACACTCCGTGTTTATGGCGCTTATCTATAAGAGCAAATATCGCTTACTCGTTGATTTAAATTTAACTCACTTTAAATTTGACGTGATATTACAGATGCCTGCGGCAGACTGTAAACATGCCCCATCAATAATAAATATGAAGCACGGCGTGATAATATACATATCGCAAATAGATACAATTTAGGTTTGTTAACTATTGCGTTAAGACTCCCTCAACTCATCGGCTTTATTTATAAACAGAAGAATATAAATATAATTAGCAGTCATTTATATCCAGGATATTTATTGATTTTTATTGCATAAATAAAAACAGAGCCAATACACCGTATTAGCCCTGTAGGTGAATATCAATACAGCGTTAACTGAAATCGATTACAAGTAACGCAGGCTAATGGTCAGCTGACCGTCCAGCTTAGTATCGTCTGTGATGGCCAGAGTGGCGGTATCCTGAATTGCCACTGAGGTGGTCAACGGGAAAACAGCTTTCTGGAATGCCAGTGGATCAGTCGTGCCTGTTGCAGCCACCGTGAAGTCGCGGATATTATCGCCCTGAGTTGAACCGTTCGTACTCTTAGCCCAGTTACCGACGCCGTACTGGACATAAATTGGATCAACGGATTTGCCGTCAGCCATCACGCTGTCTACGTTGACAAACATAGAATAGTTACCAATCTTCACATTGCCAGCAGTCAGCCCCAGACCATAAGTTTGAGACGCTTCTGATAACGAAGCTCCGTTCGCCATTGCATTCGCCACAATGATACCGGCCCGCGAATCGGCACGATCGTCAACCATGTTCCATGACACTTTAGTCGCGGCAGTACAGTTAATTGTCAGGTCGATGTTTTTATGCCCGAGCTGGTTTACTGCGCTCGCAGATAAACCACCCAGTCTGATCTGCCCGTAATCAACAACACCCCCATTGCTTAATTCTGGAGTACAGGCTGAATTAGTCAGCGTCCCTGTAACTTTTAGTACGGCCGTTTCAGCTGCAAATGCAGAAGAAACACAAAGAGAGAGAACTGTTGCCAGCAAAACTTTTTTCATTTGTTAATCCTTAACGCATGAGTGTGTTAGTACAAAAAATAAGTCATTCTCAGGTTTTAATTGATTGATTTAAGAATAATCCTTAATGCATAGGAATATAATATCAATTTAATTGATAGTTTCAATTTAGTTTAATTACATTGCAGATTAAGTGATTTTCAAAAAAAATAGACTGCTATAATTACATCAGGAGAGAGTAAAATTACTTAGACAAATACTTGATAATATGAATTTGCAGACTCGCTGAATAACAATTGCATTTCATTAATATATTTATTTAATATCATGCATAAAAAAACCCAGCCTGAGTTCAGACTGGGTTTTGGCTCTTTATTTTTACGCTATTTCACAACGCGCAGCGCCGGACGGCCACCGCGCGGTGGCGGATCGTCATCAGGATCGTGGTCGTTGTGATGGTCTGGTTTGTCGCCATCAATGATAGACATCACCGTGTCGCTTTCGCGATCGTCTGTTACGTCGTCATCATTCAGGCTGGCACCTTCTTCATCATAAGCCGCTTCCGGCTCGAACATGGTACCCGCACCGTTTTCACGCGCATAGATAGCCAGTACAGCAGCGAGCGGAACAGAAACCTGACGCGGTACACCGCCGAAGCGCGCGTTAAAACGCACTTCGTCGTTCGCCAGTTCCAGATTACCTACCGCACGCGGTGCGATGTTCAGCACTATCTGTCCGTCGCGTGCGTATTCCATTGGCACCAGCACACCAGGCAACGTCACATCCACAACCAGGTGCGGCGTGAGCTGGTTATCCAGCAGCCATTCATAGAAGGCACGCAGCAGATAAGGACGGCGTGGAGAAAGTTGTGACATTTCCACAGTCATTAGCCCCGGCCGAGACGCATTTCACGTTCCGGCTCTGTCAGAGAAGCCAGGAAAGAGTCGCGTTCAAATACGCGAGTCATGTAGCCTTTCAGCTCTTTCGCACCCGGGCCGCTAAACTCGACACCCAGCGTAGGCAGGCGCCACAGCAACGGAGCCAGATAGCAGTCTACCAGGCTGAACTCGTCGCTCAGGAAGAAAGGTTTCTGACCAAATACTGGCGCAATCGCCAGCAGCTCTTCACGCAGTTGTTTACGTGCAGCATCCGCTTCAGACGAGGAACCGTTAACGATAACGTTCATCAGCGTGTACCAGTCTTTCTCGATACGCTGCATGTACAGGCGGCTTTCACCACGCGCAACAGGGTATACCGGCATCAGTGGCGGATGCGGGAAACGCTCATCAAGATATTCCATAATGATGCGGGATTCCCACAGGGTCAGCTCACGATCAACCAGCGTCGGCACGCTTTGGCTCGGGTTGAGATCGATCAGATCCTGAGGCGGGTTATCCTTTTCCACATGCTCGATCTCAAAACTGACACCCTTCTCGGCCAGCACGATACGAACCTGATGGCTATAAATGTCAGTAGGACCAGAAAACAGCGTCATTACCGAACGTTTGTTGGCAGCGACAGCCATGAAAACCTCCAGGTATATTCAGAATTTTTACTGCTACCAGCCCACCGGGGCCAGCCAGATGAAATATCGCCCATCCCAGAGAAAACACATTGTTCAAGAATCGAACAAAAATCGAGTATTCACCGATATTTGGGCAGAAAATTGGATGATAGTTTACCAGATTTTACGACCATTGTGGTGAGGGGATTCTGGAAATGTGGAAAAAGAGGACATATATGCATTGAATTTGTGGATAACCTGAGCATTATCCATAAAAAAACCCGCCGAAGCGGGTTTTTCGCCAATCGTTCTGCGTGAGCAGAAAATGATTAACGTTTGGAGAACTGTGGACGACGACGTGCTTTACGCAGACCCACTTTCTTACGTTCAACCTGACGAGCGTCACGAGTAACGAAGCCAGCTTTACGCAGTTCAGAACGCAGGGATTCGTCGTACTCCATCAGAGCGCGGGTGATACCGTGACGGATCGCACCTGCCTGACCGGAGATACCACCACCTTTAACGGTGATGTACAGATCCAGTTTTTCTACCATATCAACCAGTTCCAGCGGCTGGCGAACTACCATGCGGGCAGTTTCACGACCGAAGTACTGTTCCAGAGAACGTTGGTTGATTACGATTTTACCGCTGCCCGGTTTGATGAACACGCGAGCTGCGGAACTTTTGCGGCGACCAGTGCCGTAGTATTGATTTTCAGCCATTGCCTATAATCCCGATTAGATGTCAAGAACTTGCGGTTGCTGTGCCGCGTGGTTGTGCTCGTTACCTGCGTAAACTTTCAGTTTACGGAACATAGCACGACCCAGCGGGCCTTTTGGCAGCATGCCTTTAACCGCGATTTCAATCACACGCTCAGGACGGCGAGCAATCATCTCTTCAAAGGTCGCTTCTTTGATACCACCGATGTGGCCGGTGTGATGGTAGTACATTTTGTCTTCGCGCTTGTTGCCGGTTACAGCAACTTTTTCTGCGTTCAGAACGATGATGTAGTCACCAGTATCAACGTGCGGAGTGTATTCCGCTTTATGCTTACCGCGCAGGCGACGAGCCAGTTCGGAAGCCAGACGGCCCAGAGTTTTACCGGTCGCGTCAACAACATACCAGTCGCGCTGTACGGTTTCTGGTTTAGCTGTAAAAGTTTTCATTAAAAGCTTACCCAAATAATAAGTTACACGTTGGTGAACACCCAAACGTTTAGTCAGTTGAGGCTCACACGACAAAGTCCGGCAAACCTACCCCTTCGAATAGCTAATGCCGACACATAGAAAGTTTCGGGAAAAAAACCTTCTCGTAACGTGGGGTCGCAAGATTATAGAGAAGTTGAGGTCAAAGATCGACCCTTAAATGTGATTCGGAGCGGGTTTTTCGGGGGGGGGAGTTTTGTGCGGCCTGATGCCCTCCCCCCCCGGCCCCTCTCCCACAGGGAGAGGGTGGCATTTATGGCATATGCTCACGCTTGAGGTACTCTTCGCTTTGCATCTCCTGCAAACGCGACAGGCAGCGCTGAAACTCAAACTTCAGCCGTTCGCCCTGGTACACCTCATATAAAGGCACTTCTGCGCTCACCACCAGCTTCACGTGGCGCTCATAGAATTCATCCACCAGCGCGATAAAACGGCGCGCTTCGCTCTCCATCAGCGGCGTCATAACGGGCACGTCCAGCAGCATCACCGTGTGGAACAGGCGTGAAAGCGCAATGTAGTCATGTTGACTGCGGGCATCCACGCAAAGCGTGGTGAAAGAAACCGCCAGCGTTTGATTCTCAACGCCCTGCGTTTGCAGTGGCCGGTGGTTAACGTCCAACACCGGCATGTTAGTTCGCGTCGCACCCGCAAGCGCCAGCCACAGTTTATCCATCTGGCCTTGTGTGTCGGCGTTTAATGGCGACAGCCACAAATGCGCCTGGGTCAGCGTACGCAGACGATAATCCACACCCGCATCAACGTTCATGATGTCGCAATGCTGCTTGATAGCATCAATGGCTGGTAGAAAACGCGCCCGCTGCAAACCGTTTCGGTAAAGCTCGTCGGGGGGAATGTTAGATGTGGCCACCAGCGTAATCCCGCGCGCGAACAGCGCCTTCATCAGGCCACCCAGCAGCATGGCATCAGTGATATCAGAAACAAAAAACTCATCGAAACACAGCACGTCCGTTTCAGCTTTGAACCGCTCGGCAACAATATCCAGCGGATCGCTCTGCCCCTGTAGCGCCGTCAGCTCTTCATGAACACGCAGCATAAAACGGTGGAAGTGCAGGCGCTGTTTACGCGTTCCCGGCAGGCTTTGGTAGAACATATCCATCAGCCAGGTTTTACCGCGCCCCACGCCTCCCCACATATATAAGCCACGCACCGGTGCATTCACCTGCGGCTCTTTTTTACCGAGCAACCGCCCAATTGCCGCTTTTAACCCACCGCTTTGCACGATGTCTGCGGGTTTTGCCGTGAGTTCCTGGTAAATCGTATCCAGTCGGTTTACCGCTTCACGCTGAACGTCATCTGGCTGATGTGAGCCCTCGTTCAGGGCCTGTTGGTATCGCGATGAGGGGGAAAGGCTTTGCATGATATTGTTGTTATTCCTTCAGTTAATGCTCATCAGCGTGCATGACTGATGAAAAAAAGGCCGTTCTACACTACGCGATGATACGTCAGGATTCCACTTCTGCGGAAATAGCGGTTATAGTGGCATTATCAGGCACAGGCAGGAGCCGAGCCAACACCCTACGGAATCACAAGACAACGGGAGAAGTTCATGACCTGGGAATATGCGCTAATTGGTTTAGTCGTCGGCATCGTGATCGGTGCTGTGGCCATGCGTTTCGGTAATCGCAAATTGCGTCAGCAGCAGTCCTTACAGTACGAACTGGAAAAGAATAAAGCTGAACTGGAAGAGTATCGCGAAGAGCTGGTCAGCCACTTTGCCCGTAGCGCCGAGCTGCTGGACAACATGGCGACCGACTATCGCCAGCTGTATCAACACATGGCAAAAAGCTCCAGCAGCCTGCTGCCGGAACTGAGCGCGGAATCCAACCCATTCCGTAATCGTCTGGCTGACTCCGAAGCCGGTAACGATCAAGCCCCGGTGCAGATGCCACGCGACTATTCAGACGGCGCATCCGGCCTGCTGCGCGGTAGCGCAAAACGCGATTAATCGCACAAGCTGAATATATTTTACGGGCGCACATGCTGCGCCCGTCCTTTCTTTCTGACCCCAGCTATTATTTAGTCAAACACCTCATTGTTCAGCGGTTTAAAATTCAATAACATCAACATGTTTTTGGGGCCGTTCTTCCTTTATTTCAGGTTACGAGAGTCAGCATCGATGAAGAAAAAAAACCAGCTTTTAAGCGCTATCGCGTTAAGTGTCGGGTTATCTCTCTCGGCGTCCTTCCCTGCAACCGCAAGCCTGCCCGCGCAGGTTCCGGGACAGGCGGCCATTCCTAGCCTCGCACCGATGCTGGAAAAAGTGTTGCCTGCTGTAGTAAGCGTAAAGGTGGAAGGCACTGCGCTGCAAAACCAGCGCGTACCTGAAGAACTGAAAAAGTATTTTGGTGACGAATCCCCCGACCAGCAGGCTCAGCCTTTTGAGGGTCTGGGCTCCGGGGTGATCATTGATGCCGCCAAAGGCTACATCCTGACCAATAATCACGTTATCAGCCAGGCCGATAAAATCAGCGTACAGCTGAACGATGGCCGGGAGTTTGATGCCAAACTGATTGGCGGTGATGACCAGAGTGATATCGCACTGTTGCAGGTGCAAAACCCCAGTAATCTGACGCAAATCGCCATTGCAGACTCGGACAAACTTCGCGTCGGTGATTTCGCCGTGGCGGTCGGTAACCCGTTTGGTTTAGGGCAAACCGCCACCTCCGGCATTGTTTCCGCGCTGGGGCGCAGCGGGCTGAATCTTGAAGGGCTGGAAAACTTCATCCAGACCGATGCCTCAATTAACCGCGGCAACTCCGGCGGCGCGCTGCTTAACCTGAACGGCGAACTGATTGGCATTAATACCGCTATCCTGGCGCCTGGCGGCGGCAGTATCGGTATCGGTTTTGCTATCCCGAGTAATATGGCCAAAACCCTGGCGCAGCAGCTGATGCAGTTTGGTGAAGTGAAACGCGGGCTGTTGGGCATTAAAGGGATGGAGATGAGCGCGGATATTGCTAAGGCGTTCAATATCAACGTGCAGCGTGGCGCATTTGTCAGCGAAGTGCTGCCAAACTCCGGCTCGGCAAAAGCGGGCGTGAAATCCGGGGACGTGATCGTGAGCCTGAACGACAAGCCGCTGAGCAGCTTTGCTGAGCTGCGCTCGCGTATCGCCACCACGGAGCCGGGCGCCAAAGTGAAGCTGGGCCTGATCCGCGACGGTAAACCGCTGGATGTGGAAGTCACGCTGGATAAAAGCACGTCCTCCTCGGCCAGCGCAGAGCTTATCGCCCCTGCGCTGCAAGGCGCCACCCTGAGTGACGGTCAGCTTAAAGACGGCACGAAAGGCATTACTATCGATAGCGTCGAAAAAAGCAGCCCTGCCGCTCAGGCGGGTTTACATCAGGATGATGTGATCATCGGCGTGAACCGCAACCGCGTGCAGTCCATCGCGGAAATGCGCAAAGTGCTGGAAAGCAAACCAACGGTCATTGCTCTGCAAATTATGCGTGGCAATGAGTCTATCTATATTTTACTGCGCTAAGCATTTGCGACTCCGGACATCGCCGCTGCGTGTGATGTCCGGAGAACTCATGTTATGCTGCAAACCGTTCCTTTTTTAACGATACGCGCATCATGCTTTTAAAGCTCTTTCGTTCTATTGCCATCGGTTTGATCGTTGCCGGCCTGCTGTTAGTGGCTATGCCGTCTTTACGTCAGTTCAATAAGCTGACGGTACCGCAATTTGACAGCACGGATGAAACGCCTGCCACTTACAACCAGGCCGTTCGCCGTGCCGCCCCCGCCGTGGTTAACGTCTATAACCGCGGTCTTAACAGTTCGAGTCATAACCAGCTGGAAATCCGCACCCTCGGTTCCGGTGTGATTATGGATGAACGCGGCTATATCATTACCAACAAGCACGTTATCAACGATGCCGACCAGATAATCGTCGCATTGCAGGATGGCCGCGTGTTTGAAGCGCTGCTGGTTGGCTCTGACAGCCTGACCGACCTTGCCGTGCTAAAAATTAACGCCACTGGCGGCCTGCCAGTCATCCCGATTAACCGCAAACGTACGCCGCATATCGGGGATGTTGTTCTGGCGATTGGTAACCCCTACAACCTGGGGCAAACCATTACTCAGGGGATTATCAGCGCCACCGGTCGAATCGGCCTGAACCCATCAGGCAGACAAAACTTCCTGCAAACGGATGCCTCTATCAACCACGGTAACTCCGGCGGCGCGCTGGTGAACTCGCTGGGTGAACTGATGGGGATCAACACCTTATCTTTCGATAAAAGTAATGATGGTGAAACCCCTGAGGGGATCGGTTTTGCAATCCCGTTCCAGCTGGCCACCAAAATTATGGACAAGCTGATCCGCGATGGTCGCGTGATCCGTGGCTACATCGGTATTGGCGGGCGTGAAATTGCCCCAATGCATACCCAGGGTGGCGGCATTGATCAGATCCAGGGGATCGTGGTCAACGAAGTGTCACCTGGCGGCCCGGCAGCCAATGCAGGTATTCAGGTCAACGATGTGATTGTGTCAGTGAATGGCACACCGGCGGTCTCGGCGCTGGAGACTATGGATCAGGTTGCGGAAATCCGCCCAGGTTCGATCATTCCGGTAGAAGTGATGCGTAATGATAAGAAGCTGACTATCCAGGTGACTATCCAGGAATACCCGGCCACAAACTGATGTACATAAAAAAACCGAAGCCTGTGCTTCGGTTTTTTTGCCGGGTGGCGCTTACGCTTACCCGGCCTAAGAGGGGGAGGACGTTTTACTTGTTAACGAACTCTTCGCCCAGGGTGATATCTTTCTTCAACGTATCCAGCATCCCTTCCATCGCGCTCTGTTCAAACGCGCTCAGTTTGCCAATAGACTGGCGTTCTTCGATACCGTTTTTACCCAGCAGCAGTGGCTGAGAGAAGAAGCGTGCGTGTTCGCCATCGCCTTCAACGTAAGCGCATTCCACCACGTTTTTCTCGCCCTGCAGAGCGCGAACCAGAGACAGACCGAAACGTGCTGCCGCCTGGCCCATAGACAGCGTTGCAGAACCGCCACCCGCCTTCGCTTCCACCACTTCGGTGCCTGCGTTCTGGATACGTTTGGTCAGGTCAGCCACTTCCTGCTCGGTGAAGCTCACACCAGGGATCTGAGACAGCAGAGGCAGAATAGTCACGCCTGAGTGACCACCGATAACCGGCACTTCGATGTCGGTTGGCTGTTTGCCTTTCAGTTCAGCAACAAAGGTGTTGGAACGGATGATATCCAGCGTAGTCACGCCGAACAGTTTGTTCTTGTCGTAAACACCGGCTTTCTTGAGCACTTCTGCTGCGATAGCCACAGTGGTGTTGACTGGGTTAGTGATGATACCTACGCACGCTTTTGGGCAGATTTCAGCGATCTGCTGTACCAGGTTTTTCACGATGCCGGCGTTGACGTTAAACAGGTCTGAACGATCCATGCCTGGCTTACGTGCCACCCCAGCGGAGATCAGCACAACGTCAGCACCTTGCAGTGCAGGACGCGCATCTTCACCGGAGAAGCCTTTGATTTTCACAGCTGTCGGGATGTGGCTCAGGTCAACCGCCACACCTGGGGTTACCGGAGCAATATCGTACAGGGAGAGTTCTGAGCCTGAAGGCAGTTGGGTTTTCAGTAGTAGGGCAAGCGCCTGGCCGATACCACCAGCAGCGCCGAGGACTGCGACTTTCATCCTAAACTCCTTATTATGGTTAACTTAAGTATCTGAAACTCCGTTGCGGCGACCATAATTCAGCAAGTAAATAATTTCAATTTTCGTAGCTAAAGAATTTGAGGTCACTCGCCTTTCGCCAACGCCAGAATGCTATCGGGCAGCAGGCGGCAACGAATTAAGAGGTGGTTACAATACACCCTGCCCCGCCACCAAAACAACATCAATTTGATAACATTTAATTTACTTTTAACCTTATTTGCGCGGCGTGACCCAGGCATGTTTTCTGATAACGAAATCTGATAAAATCACTCCCTTTCATAACATTATTTCAGCCTTACACCTGGCAGATAGTTTGCATAAAAATTCATCCACATGCATAATAATGTTGTTTCTACCGTCATATTCCGGGTGACTTATGCGAAGCTCGTCTAAGCAAGAAGAATTAGTGAAGGCGTTTAAAGCGCTACTCAAAGAAGAGAAATTCAGTTCTCAGGGAGAAATTGTTCAGGCGTTGCAAGAACAAGGCTTCGATAACATTAACCAGTCGAAAGTCTCCCGCATGTTAACCAAATTTGGCGCAGTACGTACGCGTAATGCCAAAATGGAAATGGTCTACTGCCTGCCTGCTGAGCTGGGCGTGCCAACAACCTCAAGTCCACTGAAAAACCTGGTGCTGGATATCGACTACAACGATGCCGTTGTGGTTATCCATACAAGCCCGGGCGCAGCGCAGCTGATTGCCCGCCTGCTGGACTCCTTAGGTAAAGCGGAAGGCATTCTCGGTACCATCGCCGGCGATGACACCATCTTTACCACTCCGGCAAATGGTTTCTCCGTCAAAGATCTCTACGAAGCCATTCTGGTACTGTTCGAACAAGAGCTGTAACCCTTCTCCCCGTGGCCGCTGGCTGCGGGGATCATCCTGCTCCCGCCTCGTTTTGCCCTGCTTTGTACCACCCTTCAATTTGACAAATAGTGCGTTTTACCGCGTGCAAACATTCATTTGGTGAATACCAAATCAACAAATCGCACAAAAAATCAAAGTCTCATATCCATATGATTTTTTTAGACATAACCAAACATCGTGACGAGAAAATGACCATTTTTATACATTTTGGTTATAACAGATACGTTGGTTAACACTTAATTACCACAGAAACAATTAGCATGGTATTAATTTTTGCCGTTATTAGTGTATACTTGATTTTGTGATGAGGGTCACGAAACAAGACCCCAATAAAAAATTCGACGAGGTAAAGAATCATGAAAATCAAAACTACTGTAGCGGCTCTGAGCGTTCTGTCTGTCCTGTCATTCGGTGCTTTCGCAGCCGACTCCATCAACGCAGATCAGGCGCAATCCCGTCAGGCAATCGGTACGGTTTCCGTAGGTGCTATCAGCACATCGCCTATGGATATGAATGCCATGCTGAACAAAAAAGCGGAAGAACAAGGCGCGTCATCTTATCGCATCATTGAAGCCCGCACTGGCGACCACTGGCACGCAACAGCTGAACTGTACAAATAAGAATTGCTGATATCTGAAGACACTATTTCCCTTAACGGCACCAGGCATAAAAAAAGCAGTTTAACCCTTCTCGCCGTTGAGCAAACACTATTCAGGAGTAATGACTATGAACACTAAATTAATCATCGCAACCCTTGGCCTGGCCTCTGTTCTCTCTTTTGGCGCGAGCGCCGCAGTTCACCAGGTGAATGCCGAGCAAGCAGAAAATCTGCAATCCATGGGTAGCGTATCTGTTGCAGCGGTAGCGGGTTCTCCGATGGATATCCGTCAGGAATTGGCCGCTAAAGCTGAAAAAGCAGGCGCCAGCAGCTATCGGATCACCGAACTGAACGAAGGTGACCACTGGCACGCAACGGCTGAACTGTACAAATAGACCCTCGTCGTATCTCATCATACGACTTGCCCCTGACTCCGGTCAGGGGCTTTTTTTATCTGTGATTCAATACCGGGCGTTAAAACGCAACTGCCCTTCAAGCTCTTCTTCAGCCTCATCGAACAACAACACCAGCGCGCCAAAACGCCTGCGCAGTTTTTCCGGCAGATGGATAAACTCGATTTCCAGCGGTAATGGCAACTGATTGCCGGTTACCACATCCCACAACGTGTCTAAATTGGTGACGCTTTCCCGCTCCAGGTCAAACACCCGAATAAATTCACGATAGAAGTCTTCCTGACTGTCGATCTCGTCAAAATCAAATGTGTAGGTTTTCATTGCCAGCCACCCGATCCAGGCGGGCGGCAGATGCCGCCCTGACGATTATAATCCCCCAATATGAAGGGTTTTGACTTCCAGAAACTCTTCCAGTCCCAATACTGAGCCTTCACGCCCTAACCCTGACTCTTTAACGCCGCCGAAAGGTCCCAGCTCGGTCGAGACTGCACATTCATTAATGCCGATCATGCCACTTTCAATAGCCTGAGAAACACGGAACACGCGCGACAGGTTCTGGGTGTAGAAATAGGCCGCCAGGCCGAAGGGAGTATTATTGGCGCGCTGAATGACTTCCTCTTCCGACGTAAAGCGGAAACACGCAGCGACCGGGCCAAATGTCTCTTCTGCTGCAAGCAGCATGTCTTCGTGGCAATCACCCAGAACGGTCGGTGTCCAGAAGTTACCGCCCAGAGGATGCGCCTTGCCGCCTGCCAGCACGGTTGCGCCTTTGGCAACGGCATCTTCAACATGCTCGCGCACTTTACTCACTGCCGCAGGCTCGATCATCGGCCCCACGACAACGCCCTCATCAAGCCCATTCCCGACTTTCAGCGCTTTTACGGCATCGGCAAGCTTGTTCACAAACTGGTCGTAGACGGTTTCCTGAATATAGAAGCGGTTTACACTGACGCAAACCTGCCCGGCATTACGGAATTTGTTGGCGATAGCGCCTTTAACGGCAGCATCAATATCGGCATCTTCAAAGACGATATAGGGCGCGTTTCCGCCGAGCTCCATAGAGACTTTTTTCATTGTCTCGGCCGCATTGCGTACCAGCGTTTTGCCAACCGCAGTCGAACCGGTGAAGGAAATTTTACGCACATCGTGGCTGGCCATGATCGCATCGCTGATTTCATGGGTATTTCCTGCCACGGCGTTTAACACACCATCCGGCACACCCGCCTGTTTTGCCAGCGTCAGGAGCGCAAAGGCGCTCAGGGGCGTGTTATTGGCCGGTTTGATCACGCCAGTGCATCCCGCAGCCAGTGCCGGGCCGAGCTTACGCGTCAGCATCGCCATCGGGAAGTTCCACGGTGTAATTGCCGCCACCACACCGACAGGTTCACGGGTAGCCAGAATGCGCGAGCCGGGTTTGATCGGTGGGATAATCTCACCGTTTGCCCGTTTAGCCTGTTCAGCAAACCACTGGATAAAACTTGCTGCATACTCGACTTCGCCCTCGGCCTCTTTGAGGGGCTTACCCTGCTCGGTAGTCATTAAGCGTCCGAGCCAGCTTTTGTTTTCAATAATCAGTTCATACCAGCGATACAGGATCGTCGAACGTTCCTTCGCTGTTTTCGCCCGCCAGGCGGGAAAAGCACGGGTCGCCGCCGCAATGGCGTCTTCGGTTTCTTTTTTTCCTGCTTTTGCGACTTTGGCGATCACCTCATCCGTTGCCGGGTTGAGTACATCAAAGGTGGTTGTCAGCGTTTTCCATTCGCCATTTACCAGATAACCGGTCTGAAAGAGTGCATTGTCCTGAAGTGCCTGGGTAGTCATGTGTCCTCCCTTTCTGAGTTTAAGAACTTGCAAGACTAAGTATAGCCACAAAAAAACCGACGCTTTTGGCGTCGGTTTTTTAAGGTAATCAGTTGTCTGTTAGCGCGTTCTGGTAGCGATGAAGCATGAACACCAGCCGCTCTACCGGCTCTGTGACCTGCGGCGGAGCTTCCCAGATGCGCAGTTTCTCCTGGTAAATATCCAGCTCTTCCAGCAGCTGCTTAAAGTAGCGGCGGCGTTTGTCATCACTGGAGGCTGAAATGACATGATCGGCGGTGCGGCGCAGCTGGCGGTGAAACGAAGAGAGATCGTCGTTGATCGGCACTGGCGCATTTCGCAAACGCTGATGTGCGATGATCATCGTTAATGCCAGGCGGAACTTGGCGATGTCGCCAGGGAATTTATTCAGCAGTAAAAACAGCTGCTGATACAGCGCGGGTAAGTGGTTCTCTTTACGCCGCGCGGCGTTGGTGGTCATGGACGATACCGCAGCCGAAACAAACTGATTTAACAACACGCGGCCAGTGCGCGCCTGTGAGTTATCGCGGACCAGCAGAATCACCATCATCGCCAGGAAGCACCCAACCAGTTGACCCAACGCGCTGTCGAGGAACTGGCTGAAATGGAACGTCATTGGGTTATCCAGCACAATGATATTAATGGTGCTCGCCAGAGCCCCCAGAGAACCAATACGGCGCTTCTGTACCTCAATACCAATAAAGAACGCCAGTACCGCCAGGCTAATACAGAGCAGCAGCATACTTTGCTGGGTCGAAGGGATGATCACCAGGAAATAGAAGGCGCCAATTGGCAAGGCGGCAATGGTCCCGTACAGGAAATCAATCGCCACCATCCGTGGGTTAGGCAGGCGCATTGCCAGCGAGGTGACAACGGCAATCATCACCATAGCACCGCTACCGGAAGTCCAGCCCGTCCAGAGCCAGAACAGCGTGCCAAGCATACAGGCAAGCGTTGTACGCCAGAAGTTAACCATCGCGTGATGCCGCTCGGCAGACTCTGGCTTGATAACCACTTCTCCTTGCAAAACGTCTTCTTCGGTTGCACTGATTTTGGTGTTGCTGATCACGCCACGTTTGAGTAACAGATAACGTGTGGCCGCACCAACCCAGGTATAGATTGTCTCCGGAGTATCGCGTTCACCCGTCCAGGCGATGACCCTGCGCATACGTTTAAGCTGTTTGTGAACGTCCTGCACCGTTTCAACCGGCTCATCAAACAGCTCACGGAAGGTATCGGTCACCACTTCCGGGCGCGTATTCTGGATAAGATAGGTTTCACACGCCTGGGTTATCAGGGTGAGTGATAGCGTATTGATGGCTTTCAGGCGGCGATTAGCACGCGCCCAGCGCGAGGACTCCATATTCAGGTTGCTGCGCATCCCTTCCAGAGCCGCCGTACGACGCACCAGCCCGCTCCAGGCTTTATCAACCACTTCGCTGTCGCCGTGCTTAATGCACAGCTGCATCAGCTGATACTGCGCAACCACCAGCGAATCCAGCTCAATATCGACTTCTTGTTTGATTGAGCGAGGCGAGAAAAGCAGGTCGGCAACAATGGCGCAGACAATACCAATGACGATTTCGCTACAACGCTCCACTGCAAATTGCGGCGCGAGCAGCGGATCGGTCTGAATGGTGATGATGATAATCAGCGCGGTATAACCCGAAAGCCCCCAGGCGTAGGAGTTTTCCACCTTAACAAGGGAAGAGATCCAGGTACAGAAACCGGCCCAGATACAGCACACCATCAGCATCAGCAGGGGCGTGCGGATCATCAGAATGATGATCGTTAGCGCCGCAATACAGCCGATGAACGTCCCGACGATACGCAACATCCCGCGATAGCGGATTGCGCCAGAGTAGGGTTCACCGCCCGCCGCAAATGCCGGACCTGCGGCCACAATCGCCGCCGTCAGCACCGCCCAACGGGGCGTTTCCAGCTGGAAGTGAAAGCCTACAAACAGCGCCAGCACAATGGCACAGGCCAGCTTCACGGCGAAGCGGATGTGCTGGCTGGCGATGGAGAAGATGCCCATAGCGATTAACCAAACTCACGCAGGCGATGTGCGATTTTACGGAAGATAGAGTCCTGGCTGGCATCCCGGTCTTTTTCGCCGGTAATCACCACCGTAGCGGTTGTCCCCGCAGGCCACAGGTTCCCCTGCTGCTCATCCAGATGAATACGCACCGGCACGCGCTGCGCCAGACGCACCCACTCAAGGTTGGAATCAACGGTTGCCATGCCTTTCGTATCGTTGGTACTGCTGGAGTTAGTCACACCCGCAGCTACGCTGTCCACCGTACCTTTCAGCACGCGGTTACTGCCAAGCGGAGTAATTTCTGCACGATACCCCGGACGTACACCCTCAAGCTTGGTTTCTTCCATATAGGCGAGCACGTAAAACGAGTTCTGCTTCACCAGCGCGACCGCGGTGGAACCCCGGGTAATAAACTCACCGGTATAAACGTTCAGGTTTGTCACCCAGCCGTCAGAGGGCGCACGGATCACGGTACGCTCCAGATCGAGCTTCGCCAGATCGCGCGTTGCTTCGGATTTGGCCAGCTGATGCAGCACGGTTTGCAGCACGTTATTGGACTGGTCAATCTCTTCACGAGACATGGCCTGAATACCTAACTGGTTGCGGCGTCCGGCTTCACGACGTTTTTCAGCCGCCAGCGCCTGGTAGTAGGCGACGTCGGCTTCAGCCTCTTCTAAGGCTTTTTGATAACGTGGCTGATCGATGGTGAACAGCACCTGATCCTTTTTCACCAGTTGGTTATCGTGTACGTTCACCGCAGTGATAAGACCGGCGACATCAGGCGCTATCGCCACCACATCGGCACTGAAACGCGCATCGCGCGTCCACGGTGATTCGGTGTAATAGACCCAGGCGCGAAAAATAGCGATGAACGCGAGGATAACCAGCGCCATGGTGATGGCGGTGCGGGAGATTTTTCTTGTTAGCGTTTTCACATCGACCTCAGACAAACATGCGCGATATTAGATAAAACAGGCAGCAATACAGCGCGGTATTAAACAATGCAGGATGCCAGACGAAATCGTAGATCCCGGTAGGAACCAGCACCTTGCGCACCAGCCAGAAGATCGCCAGTGATAAAAGAAGTTCGAAGAATATCGGTGGGAACGACAAACCGAACACCACGATAACGGGAAACAGACTCATGTTGACCTTGATTAGAGAGAGTGCAGGCTACAGAATTTTTAAGCACACGCCACCGCGGGAGAGCAAGAAAAGCTGGGCGAGAGTGGCGTAGCCGTTATGTAATTAATAATATATTAACGTAACTGTTATGCTGTTATCTATAATATGTGATCTAAATCACTTTTAAGCCAGAGTGAACAATGGAACGTTTAAAACGCATGTCGGTCTTTGCCAAAGTAGTCGAACTTGGCTCCTTTACTGCCGCTGCCAGACAGCTCCAGATGAGCGTCTCTTCCATCAGCCAGACGGTTTCGAAACTGGAAGATGAGCTACAGGTAAAACTGTTGAACCGGAGCACTCGCAGCATTGGGCTGACGGAAGCGGGCAAAATTTACTACCAGGGTTGCCGTCGCATGTTGCAGGAAGTGCAGGAAGTGCACGAACAGCTCTATGCCTTTAACAACACGCCTATCGGTACGCTGCGCATCGGTTGTTCTTCAACTATGGCACAAAATGTACTCGCTGGCATGACGGCTGAAATGCTCAAAGAGTACCCGGGATTAACGGTAAACCTGGTCACGGGGATCCCCGCTCCGGATCTGATCGCCGACGGGCTTGATGTGGTGATCCGCGTCGGTGCGTTGCAGGATTCCAGCCTCTTCTCCCGCCGTCTGGGGAGTATGCCCATGGTGGTCTGCGCCTCAAAAAGCTATCTGGCGCAGTATGGCGTCCCGGAAAAACCCGCCGACCTCAGCAACCATTCATGGCTGGAGTACAGCGTTCGCCCGGACAACGAATTTGAGTTGATTGCCCCGGAAGGCCTTTCAACCAAACTGCTGCCGGAAGGGCGGTTTGTCACCAACGATCCGATGACTATCTCGCGCTGGCTGGTTGCCGGTGCCGGGATCGCCTACGTGCCCCTGATGTGGGTGATCAACGAGATCAACAGCGGAGTACTGGAGATCCTGTTCCCGCGCTATCAATCCGACCCACGTCCGGTGTATGCCCTGTACACTGAAAAAGACAAACTGCCGCTGAAAGTGCAGGTATGTATTAACTATCTGACAGAGTATTTTGTGGAAGTGGCAGAGCTGTTTCAGGGAATGCGGGGAAGACGCAAAGAGTAATACATAAATCCCGGAAGAATATTTGGCATGAATATTTCCGGGAATTCCCCGCCCTCCTATCAAGAATAGTTAATTGACACCGCCACCACCCGACATTTACCGTGTAAGCAGTCTGATATTCAGACTGTTATTTTTTTGTTACCAATATGAATAATAAAAATATAATTTTCAGGATTATTTAAACAAGGACCAGAAATGAATCTATTTGAACAAACACCGCCTTCACGCAGGCGCTACGGGCTTGCTGCGTTCATTGGGCTGATCGCAGGGATTGTCTCCGCGTTCGTCAAATGGGGAGCCGAAGTGCCCCTTCCTCCGCGTAGCCCAACTGATTTATTCAGCGGCGCATGTGGGCCAGAGCAATTAATAAGAGCAGCAAGTCAGATTGATTGCTCTCGCAACTTTCTAAACCCCCCTTATATATTTTTACGCGACTGGCTGGGTGTTGTTGATCCTAACGCGGCGGTTTACACATTTGCCGGGCATATATTTAACTGGGTTGGCGTCACGCATATTATCTTTTCTATCGTCTTCGCCGTAGGTTATTGCATAGTTGCCGAAGTCTTCCCAAAAATTAAACTCTGGCAAGGCCTGCTCGCCGGTGCATTAGCGCAGCTCTTTGTTCACATGATCTCGTTCCCGCTGATGGGGCTGACGCCACCGCTTTTCGAACTACCCTGGTATGAGCACGTTTCAGAGATCGTGGGTCATCTGATCTGGTTCTGGTCGATTGAAATTATTCGCCGTGATTTACGCAACCGTATCACTCACGAGCCTGACCCTGAGTTCCCGCTCAGTCACTTACGTTAAAAAAAATGGCGCTACCCACAGAGTAGCGCCATTTTTCATGAAGGGTCAGGTCAGGCTGTGCCGCCCACCGTCAGGCTGTCCACTTTCAATGTTGGCTGGCCCACGCCAACCGGCAGGCTCTGACCTTCTTTACCGCAGACGCCCACGCCGTTATCCAGCTTCAGATCGTTACCCACCATCGAAATCTGCTGCATGGCCTCAATGCCGGAGCCAATCAGGGTTGCCCCCTTCACGGCTTTGGTCACTTTACCTTTCTCAATCAGATACGCTTCTGAGGTGGAGAAGACAAATTTACCGGAGGTGATATCCACCTGGCCGCCGCCAAAGTTTGGCGCGAAGATGCCGTAATCAACAGATTCGATAATCTCCTGCGGTGTGGATTTGCCCGGCAGCATGTAGGTGTTGGTCATACGCGGCATCGGCAGGTGCGCATAAGACTCGCGACGGCCGTTACCGGTTGGCGCAACGCCCATCAGGCGCGCGTTCAGTTTGTCCTGCATGTAGCCTTTCAGCACGCCATTTTCGATAAGTACGTTGTACTGGCCTGGCGTACCTTCATCATCGATAGCCACAGAGCCGCGGCGATCGAGCATCGTGCCGTCATCGACCACGGTGCAAAGCTCAGACGAAACGAGCTGCCCCATCTGACCGCTGAATACGGAAGTGCCACGGCGGTTAAAGTCGCCTTCCAGGCCGTGACCCACGGCTTCATGCAGCAGCACGCCCGGCCAGCCAGCACCCAGCACCACAGGGAATGTCCCGGCAGGCGCAGCAACTGCATTCAGATTCACCAGCGCCATGCGCACGGCTTCTTTGGCCCATGCGTCAGCGCGCGCCTCACCGTCAACATCGCCCAGGAACCAGTCATAGCCAAAACGACCGCCGCCGCCGCTTGAGCCGCGCTCACGTTTACCGTCGTCATCAACCTGCACGCTAATGGAAAGACGCACAAGCGGACGCACGTCCGCGGCCAGGGTGCCGTCAGTCGCGGCAACCAGGATTAATTCATAGACACCGCTCAGGCTGGCGGACACTTCCTGTACACGTTTATCGGCGGCGCGAGCCACTTTGTCCACGCGGCGCAGAATATCCAGCTTCTCTTCGCGGCTCATGCTTTGCAGTGGATCGATGCTGGTATACAGCGCGGAGTGCTGTACTTCACCCAGCGTTTTTACCCGGCCATCGCCGGTGTCACGCACGATGGTACGCGCGGCCTGCGCGCTTTGCTCCAGCGCAGTCAGGCTTATCTGATCTGCATACGCAAAACCGGTTTTCTCACCGCTGACGGCACGCACACCAACGCCCTGGTCGATGTTATAAGAGCCATCTTTGATGATGCTGTCTTCTAAAACCCAGGATTCGTGATAGCTCGACTGAAAGTAAAGATCGCCGTAGTCGAGTCGGCGTTCGGTCAGTTGACCAAGAATGGAAAACAGGTCCTGATGGCTCAGGCCGTTCGCTGCCAGCAGATGTTCACTTACCAGGTTCAGACTCATCGTTTTGCTACTCGTTCGTTGCCGCGCAAGGCGGTAAATAAATTCTTATCAGTTGAGAGTGAGGCAATTAAGCGCCTCCGTCAAATCATTGCTGTGCATCTTTGCGCGGCTGGCGCAGCACTTCATTAATCTGCGGCTTATCAACCGGGCCCGTAATACGGTAACGCAGAATAGAGACTTTACTCCACAGCGGCCCCAGCACTTTACTGGCTGCAAACACCGCCGCGCCAATAATAGGGTTCACCACGAATGCCGTCGCAACGCCGACGGTTGCGGAGATCTCTGGGGCAACCACGGCCTCCATATCCAGCTCGCGGCGAACGAGATCCACCGAACCTTTCATGGCGATATCGGCTTCCAGGCCATCCACCAGCGTGTCGTCCGTGTGCAGCACACCATCTTTAATCCAGGCCGTACTGCGGATGGAATCATAGTAGAAACCTTCGCTGAAGGTATCGCTGAAATCAAAGCGCAGCTTACGCAACAGGGCATCAAAGCTCAGCAGACGCAAGATCTGCCCGGCATGGCCGGTACTGACATCTGCGATCTCCCCTTTGCCAAAGTTGGTTTTCAGGATGCCGTTCAGAGAAGCTTCGTCTGGTTTCCACGGCGCTGCACGCCAGTGCAAATCGTAGTTCACGTCAAACGAGGAGCCACGCAGTGGAGTACTGATACCAAAGAAGTTGGCCGCCGAATCCAGTTTGTTCCCCTTAATTTGCCCCTTGAGGGATGTACGCTGTTCGCCTGGGTTGTTCACCCATTCGCCCTCTGCCGTCAGGCGCCCAAAACCGGTATCCACCAGACCGCCGGAAAGACTTAACGTATTTCCCTGAATCGCTAAATCACCGTCGATACGGCCATACTTTTGTCCCCACAACCAGCACTCGGCGCAACGCAGTTGCAGATCGGGCCAGCCGCTGAAATCCACGCGCGCAGTGCTGCTGAACGGCGACGAGTTTGCTGACTGATCTTTCCCGGACGCTGTCACCGGGTTGTAGTAGAGGTAGCGGATCGCCGCTTGCCATGGCGCATTATTACGCAGGGTGAGTGTGCCATTGATCTCCCGGCCCTGAGCTTCGACTTTGGAGCCCGTCGCCGTAGGCTGCGAGACAATGCTCAGGTTGTTCCACTGCTGTCCGGCCATGGTTAGCGCCGGGGTACGCAGGGTAACGGTTTGCGGGAACTGCGCGGCATCGTCAACATTTTGCCCGATACCTTGCTGGAACAGCGCCAGCCATTCAGCCCCATCCATCGGCGGCAAATTCAACTCGATGCCTGATTGTTCCGGCAATGGCGGGATGGTGCGGCTGTCCGTAGTCCAGATAGCTTTATCAAGCGTAAGTTTACGGTTCAGCAGCCAGCGGCTATTAAAGTGGTTAGTACCGTTCGCATTGCCGGTCAGCTCAAAGCTGTTCAGGTTGCCATCCACGTTAAGCTTCACCGGCAGTGACTGGCCAGCTTTCTTATCCAGCGGTGCCGGAAGGTCGCTACTGATGTTTTTCAGGTCGCCGGTAATGTCGACGTTATACCGCGCACTGGCGTGATACGGCAGCTCAATGCCGACTTTACCCTTCCAGGACACTGCGCCGTTGATGGCACCCGCAATCGGCTTTGGCAACACGTCCATGCGGGATGGCTGCCAGCTGGCGTCCATATTGACGGCCACCTGATAGGCTTTTTCACCCTCGGTAGTCGAAAAATCAATGTTCACCGGCTGATTGAACCAGCTCGCCTTCAGCGGGTCACTCTTCAGATTACCGTTCTCAAAGCTGAACTGCCCGGTGAGGTTTTTCAGGGTGCTATTAAGCGGTTTGATAAACAGGCTGTTGTTATTAAGCCGGACGTCGCCTTTGGCGGTAGTCATCTTCCCGTCCAGCGGGATATCCAGATGTAAGCGAGCATTCACATCGCCATCAAGCTGCAACTCCTGAAGGGTAGCAGCCAGGGACTCTTTCAGCGGCGTCTCTTCAAAGTAAGGGCCAACGGCTTTGCCTGGGCCATTGATATCCGCATCAATCAGCAGCTTTTCTTTCGAGTAGTCCGGGATGTTCGCCGTCAGGTTGCTGGCGGTCACGCCCCCGAGCCCAACGCTTGCCGACTTCATCCACAGCCCGTCATTGAGGAAGTTAAGCTCAATATCGAGGTTTTTCAGCGCAGGCCAGTCCGGCTGGAAGGCAAAGGTGGCGTTGTGCAAAGGCACCAGCACCTGGAACTGACCTTCATTATGTTTGTAGGGGAAAAGGTGTGGATTGCCGCCATACACCAGCGTGGCGTTATCAGCCTGGCCGCCCTGGATCGCGCCGCTCAGGTAATCCACCAGCTCTTTGCCCATCAGGTTTTCCGGGAAGTAGCGCCAGGCCTGAGAGCCATCGTCAGTGCTAATACCGGCCAGGATGCCGAGCCAGGGTTCATCGCCCTCCGGCTGCAAATAACGGAAGTCACCGCGGGCGTGGACCGCTTTGGCTTTCACATCAATGTTGCGGCCATCCAGCTGGAAACCTTTATCATTTTTGAGCCAGTTAAGCGTGGCGGTCCCTTTCTCGATCTCCAGCGGGGCGCGGAATACCGTTTCGTATGGCATTTTGGCGTCGGCCATTTCAGCTGTCAGCCTGCCGTCCTCAACGCTGCCTTCCAGCTTGCCGCTAAAGTGCTGCGCGCCTGGCAGCAATTTCCACTGTTTCCAGGCCAGCTCTTTCCATGTCGCCTGGAAGCGGGTTTTTTCTGTGGCCTGTAAGGGGATATCCAGCGCCAGCGTCTCTATCTGCCCGCTCGGCTGTGTTGCCAGCCAGATGTCACCTAAATCAGGAGAGAGTTTGGCCGCCATTGAACGCAGCCCTTCGACTGCGGCCAGATCCAGATTGCTGGCGCGGATACGTAACTCATCGCTACGTTTACTGCTGGTCCCGCCAACATCCTGCTCAGGGATCCAGGCCAGCGCCAGCGCGCCACGCGGCCAGGGCTTACTGTCCATGGTGATGCGTGTATCCGGGATAACGAATTGCCAGCCGTTCTGCACTTTGGTGACGTGTGCGGTCAGGTTATCAACGGATAGCTGGTGCTGCTGGTTTTCCCCTTTCCAGCTCCCGCCTCCCTGCTTCAGCCAGATATCACCGCTGGCGAATTCGCCTTTGGTCAGCGTCATCCAGCCTTCCAGGCTAAAACGGGCGGTTTCCAGCTGCATGTTTTGCTGTAACCAGTCGCCCAGCCAGGGCTTCACATCCACATCATCGGCTTGCAGCCAGACCTTGCCATTGTTCAGCAGACCGTTGTCATCGCGCAGATCCATCCGCACCTGCATCACGCCGTGCTGCCCGTTCAGGCTGGAGAGGTTAACCTGCCCTTCGGCGCGATGTCGGTCTTTGCCGTTAAGCCAGGTCAGCTGCGGAATGGCCAGCTCAGCGCGCTGGCCGGAGAGCGTAATAAAGCTCACTTCGCTGTCGCGCAGATCGAAATGATCGAACTGACGCAGGAAGAGATCGCTTATCCGGTTGGTTTCGATACCCTGGCTACTGTCGCCGCTGCGCAGCGGGGTGTTGGTCAGAAACTGGAGCTGATAAAAGGTGAGATCGCGAAACTGCCAGCGAAAATGCAGCAAGCTTTGCCACACATCCAGCGCCAGAGTGACACGTTTGATTTTCAGATAGCCGCCATCTTTCAGGCTGGCATTGATATCCCGCACATCGAGCGTAGGGCCGAAGTTTTGCCAGTTAGCGCTAACCTGGCTCACGTCCACCGGCACGCCGGTGGCGGATTCGATTTTCGCCAGCATCTGCGGGCGCCAGCTGTCCAGATGCGGTAACACGAGGCGCAGCCCGCTCACGAGCAACGCGACAATCACGACAAGCGTTGCCCCTGTAAGCAGTAAAATCCCCGGCAATCGCCTCACGCATCTCTCCTTGTCAGCCTTTGGTCTCGCAGCGTACTGCGTCTTACATCATGACTACGTCAAACTGCTCCTGGTTATAGAGCGGCTCGATTTGCACTTTAACCTGTTTGCCGACAAAGATTTCCACTTCCGCCAGCGCGTGCGACTCTTCACCTTTGAGGGCCTCAGCCACCGCAGGGGAAGCATAGACCAGAAAACGGTCAGAGTCGTAGGCGTGATGGACACGAACAACTTCACGCATGATTTCGTAACAGACAGTCTCCACCGTCTTTACGGTACCGCGGCCATGACAGGTCGGGCATTCATTACACAGCACGTGCTCTACGCTTTCGCGGGTACGCTTACGCGTCATTTCTACCAGACCCAGCTGTGAGAAGCCGTTGATACTGGTTTTCACGCGATCTTTACTCAGCGCCTGCTCCAGCGAGTGCAGTACACGGCGGCGGTGATCTTCATTATTCATGTCGATAAAGTCGATGATGATAATGCCGCCCAGATTCCGCAGACGAAGCTGGCGCGCGATGGCCTGCGTCGCTTCAATGTTGGTATTGAAAATGGTGTCGTCCAGATTACGATGGCCAACAAAGGCCCCGGTGTTGATATCCACCGTGGTCATGGCTTCGGTCTGATCGATAATCAGATAACCGCCCGATTTCAGCTCAACCTTGCGCTCAAGCGCGCGCTGGATTTCGTTCTCTACGTCATAGAGATCGAAAATCGGCTGGCGGCCGGAGTAGTGCTCCAGCAGACCGGGCATTTCAGGGATATATTCGGCGGTAAACTCCAGCAGCGCTTCATACGTCAGGCGGGAGTCAACACGAATTCTGTCGAGCTGCGCATCGGCAAAGTCGCGCAATACGCGCTGAGCGAGCGCCAGTTCGCCGTACAGCTGATAACGGGTCTGGTTGCGTTTTTTACGCTCCATCACCTTGGTCCAGACGCGTTTCAGGTAGGCCGCATCAGACGCCAGATCCTCTTCGCTGATCCCTTCTGCCGCAGTACGGATGATAAATCCGCCCTGCTCGTCGCAGTAGGCGCTCACCACTTTTTTCAGGCGTTCGCGTTCGCTTTCGCTCTCAATGCGCTGCGAGACGCCAACGTGCGAAGCACCCGGCATAAAGACCAGATAACGGGAAGGAAGCGTGATGTCGGTCGTCAGGCGTGCGCCTTTGGTGCCCAGGGGGTCTTTCACCACCTGCACCATCAGATCCTGGCCCTGTCGCACCAGCTCAGAGATGTCGCGGACGGCAAACTGTTTTTGCTCTTCGCCTGCGACGCACTCGGTGTGCGGCATGATATCGGAGGCATGTAAAAATGCCGCCTTATCGAGTCCAATATCTACAAAAGCCGCCTGCATACCCGGTAGTACACGACTGACACGACCTTTGTAGATATTGCCTACTATTCCGCGCCGCGCTTCACGCTCAATATGAATTTCCTGAAGAATGCCACCATCAATGTAGGCCACACGGGTTTCCGATGGCGTTACGTTTACCAACAATTCAGCCGTCATAATTATCCCTTCCCTCACGCAGTGAGTTAAAATTGCTCAGCAACTCATACGTTTCCACCAGCGGTAAGCCGACTACGGCGTGATAGCTGCCATTAATCTTCCTGACAAAACAGCCACCCAGCCCTTGAATACCGTATGCACCTGCTTTATCCATTGGTTCACCGCTGGCAATATACGCGGCGATCTCGTCGTCGGTAAGCACTCTGAACGTGACGTCCGTGACTACCAGGCAATCCAGTACGTCCTGGCTATCAGCCAGCGCCACTGCGGTCATCACCTGGTGAGTTTGTCCGGACATCTTGCGCAGCATTCGCGCCGCATGTTCTGCGTCACGGGGTTTCTCAAGGACTTCACCGTTAAGAATAACGATGGTATCTGCCCCCAGCACCGGTAAGTCACGCGGTACAAGCGCCACACCAGCACGCGCTTTTTCACGTGCCAGGCGGGAAACATACTGCCGGGCGCTTTCACCCTCAGCACGTTTTTCTTCAATGCCGGTAACGATGCGCTCAAAGGAGACGCCCAACTGCGTGAGCAACTCCTGACGACGCGGTGAACCAGAGGCAAGATATACAGACGTCATAGAAACCTTTTATTGCACGGCAAACTGCTGACGAACTTTACGCATCAGCAGGAACAGCCACGGCCAGAGCACACCATTCACTACACTACTCCAGAACACTTCCGGTCGGAAAGAGACATTGATCACTAAAAACTCTGCCCAGAAAACAACGATATCCGCAGCAAGCGACAACAACATCACCACCAGCGCCTGTTGCCAGAGCGCGAGGTTACGAAAGAGCTGGAATTTGAGTGCGACGAGGTACGCAATAATACTCATGGATAAGGCGCGCACGCCAAGCGTAGAGCCACTAATGAGATCCAGTATGGCACCCATCACAAAACCTGTGCCGACATTTACGCGGTGCGGCAGGGCCAGGATCCAGTAGAGCAAAATGAGCAATACCCAGTTTGGCCGGAAGACGAGGATGTCGTCCGGCCAGGGCATAATTTGCAGCAACAGTGCAATGAGAAACGAGAGCCAGATAACCCAGCGTCCCTGGCTACGATAACTTGCCACTACTGCCCTCCCTGGGAGAGTCGCGGTGGCGGTGGCGCATCCGGCGGAGGCTGCGTTAATCCCGTAGCAGGGGCAGGGACTGGCGCAGGTGGCCCCATAGAGTCTGCTGGCGGCAGCACCTGCGGCATCATTTGCATCAGGCGTTCATTCGCAACACGGTGAACCTCTTCCGGGGTCATCGGGTTAGTGCCGTTACGATCGGCACCCCACAGCAGCAGCAAATAGCGCAGACGCTGTAAACCCGCCGTTGGGCGAGCCTGAATCACGGTGTAAGCACGCTGGGTATCCAGCTTCACAGACGAGACAACCCCAACCGGATAACCTTCAGGGAAGCGTCCGCCAAGGCCGGATGTCACCAGCACATCGCCCACACGAATATCCGTGTTGGCCGGCAGGTGTTCCAGTTGCAGATCGTCCGTACAGCCGTTACCGGCCGCAATCACACGGATGTCGTTACGCAGTACCTGAATCGGCAGCGCATGGGTTGCATCGCAAATCAGCAGGACACGGCTGGTCAGTTTCGCGACCGCCACAACCTGGCCGACAACACCTTTATCACTGATGACAGGCTGGCCTTCATAAACGCCGTTGACGCTGCCTTTGTCGATCACCACCTGATCGCTGTAAGGATCGTTTACGGTGGAGATAACCTGGGTCACCATTTTCTGCTCGTCCTGACGCAGCGGCGAGCCAAGCAGCTCACGCAGACGCGCGTTTTCCTGCTTATATTGCCCAAGCATCAGCAGCTCGCTATTTTTCAGCAGCAGTTCCTGACGTAACGCCCGGTTTTCAAGTTCGAGCTGGTCACGTGAGGACAGCGTTTGAGAAACGGAGTCGAGTAATTCACGGGGACCATTTGATACAAAGTAGAAAGGACTGACGGCGGTATCCATGTACGTTCTGATTTGGCTGAACGTACCGAGGCGGCTATCGGCAATAATGACACCAAGCGCCACCAGAACCGCCAGGATCAGGCGAAACTGTAGCGATGGGCCACGGCTAAAAATTGGCTTCATAGGCTATGCGTATTCTCGCGTCAGAGAGAAAGGGTAGCAATTTGCTACCCTTTCACAACCGACTACTCTTCGCTGAACAAGTCGCCGCCGTGCATGTCGATCATTTCCAGCGCCTTGCCACCACCACGGGCGACGCAAGTCAGTGGATCTTCTGCAACTACGACAGGAATACCTGTCTCTTCCATTAACAGGCGGTCGAGGTTACGCAGCAGCGCACCACCACCGGTCAGCACCATACCGCGCTCTGAGATGTCAGAAGCCAGTTCTGGTGGGCACTGTTCCAGGGCAACCATTACCGCGCTCACAATACCGGTCAGCGGCTCTTGCAGCGCTTCGAGGATTTCGTTGGAGTTCAGGGTAAAGCCACGTGGAACGCCTTCAGCCAGGTTACGACCACGAACTTCGATTTCGCGAACTTCGTCACCCGGGTAAGCAGAACCGATTTCGTGCTTGATACGCTCTGCGGTAGCTTCACCGATCAGAGAGCCGTAGTTACGGCGCACATAATTAATAATGGCTTCGTCGAAGCGATCACCACCGATACGTACGGAAGAGGAGTAAACCACGCCGTTCAGGGAGATAACAGCCACTTCAGTGGTACCACCACCGATATCAACCACCATAGAGCCGGTCGCTTCAGACACAGGCAGACCCGCACCGATTGCCGCAGCCATTGGCTCTTCAATCAGGAACACTTCACGCGCACCAGCACCCTGAGCGGATTCACGGATTGCACGACGTTCTACCTGAGTTGCACCAACCGGCACACACACCAGAACACGCGGGCTTGGACGCATGAAGCTGTTGCTGTGAACCTGCTTGATGAAGTGCTGAAGCATTTTTTCAGTCACGAAGAAGTCAGCAATAACACCGTCTTTCATTGGGCGGATCGCGGCGATGTTGCCTGGGGTACGACCCAGCATCTGCTTCGCATCATGACCCACAGCAGCCACGCTTTTTGGCGAGCCGGCACGGTCCTGACGAATGGCCACAACGGAAGGCTCATTCAATACGATGCCTTGTCCTTTTACATAAATAAGGGTATTCGCGGTACCCAGGTCAATGGACAGGTCATTGGAAAACATGCCACGAAATTTTTTCAACATACTAAGGGATAATCCTGAAAGCTGGGGCGGAAAACAAAATCCGCTTACTTTACCAACCACACGCAGCAGCGACAAGGCGCAAAAATCGTCTGCTACGGTGAAAATTAGTGCAGTACGTTTCCTTTGTTACAAATTCATTCCCTGAGTCCCTCAGGGCTGAGTAAACAGTAGCGTCCCTCACTTTCATTTGTAACCAGTCAAAGGTCGTTCACTGGCTTTTTGCTCGTCATACTCAAAGCTACAGGCGCGATATTCTACGTGAAAACAAATTAAACGGCAGGTCAAACAGAGTATCTTTGCAAATATTTTTTCACATTGGTGTCAAGCGGCTGAGAGGACGCAAAAAAATCGCCCTGACCGCCCGCAACACCGCGCTCTGTCAACATCTGCCATTCGCTCCGTGAGCGCACGCCGGTGGCAAATACTTGTGTCCGCGTTCCCTTACACGCTTCAACCAGGCTCTGAACCAGCAGCTGGTTTTCCGTGCGTTTTTCGATATTCCTTACCAGCCCGGGATGAAGCTTCAATAATTCGACATCCAGTTCCTTGATCCAGCTGGTGCTGACCAGCGTCAGGCCCGCCTGCGTGACCGCCACACGAGCACCAAGCGCATTCATCAAACGTACAACCGGGCGTAACCGGCTGATGTGTTGACCTACATCCGCCTCAGCAAGTTCAAAAATAATGCGTTTGCGTTGCGATTTTTCGCATTGCATTAATATATCGCGCAGCCAGCGCTGAAAACGCGGGCGAATCAAAGACTCGACGGTGACCTGTAACGCCAGGTTTTCCTCAGGCCAAAACGTTAAGAAGGGAATAAGCCGCGTAATTTGCTGGCGGTCGTACTCTTCTGATAGCCCAAATTGCAGCACCATCGGCAGATACTCGGCCGAAATCACCTCTTCCGTACCGTCGAAAATACGGCACATCAGTTCACGGTGATGCACATGGCCATTTTTCATCACCGCCGGTTTTTGATAAATACGTGGTCCGCCGCGACTGAGCATTTGCTCAATCAACGTTCGCCAGCGCACATTCCCGCGCCCTTTCTCCGGCAGAGAATCATCATATACGGCCCACCCGTTCGCCCCCTGCAACACGGCGTTGCGGGTGGCGGCTTCCGCATGTTCCATGACCTGTTCTGTCGACTGGCCCCCGCGCCAGGCACAGATACCAATATGGACCATATCATCCCTGTCGAGCATTTTGCTTTGCGGCAAGGCATCAACGGCTTTCAGCAATTGACCTGCAATGCTTTCCGACTCTTTTAGCGTGCGGTGCGGCAACAGTACGGCAAAATCGCTGCGGTGATAGCGCGCCAGCAGCGAGCCAGGATAGCGCATAATAAAGGTCGACAGCAGGTTGATAAGGACAAAGAGGTTGTCTTCCGCCACGGCCCGTCCCCAGTTGTCCCGCAGCAGATCAAAATCGGGCAGGCGGATCATCATCACGACCCCGTGCGTGCCCACTTTTTCAGGGTCATCCAGCAGTGTAGCCAGCTGATTATCAAAGAAGAGACGGTTATTCAGGCCGGTTTTATTGTCCTGCGCGGCGTAGGAGCGAATCAGTGTATCCATCCGACTGCGCTGATCGCTGGCAAACTGGATCTCTGAAAGCAATACGTCCAGAGCGCTGCTGGTGCGCGACGGCCATTCGTAGATTGACCCGCGAACCTGCGGCCCACGTTCGCCGTTTAAAATGCGTACCGAGCGGTTTTCCAGCAGCTCCTGCCCCGAAAGCTGACGACGCTGCCAGCGCACGGCAACAAAAATCAGCAGCACAATAAACCCTACAGCCAGCGTGAGCGGCGCGGTGGTCATTAAAGAGTGGAAGTAGTTTGCCATCGGATCCTGGTAAACCAGTTTGATGGTCATACCCGGGTTTTTCAGCGAGTGGACTGTCACTTCACGATACTGGTTCATCATGCCTGCCGGACGGTAGCTTCCCTGTCGGGCATGGCTGAAGACGAGCGAATTCCCCTGGCGGATGTCAATCTGGACGATATCGACCGGTACCATAATTTCATCCAGCTCACGCGACAGGGTCGGCAGTGGCGTGGTCACCAGCCGTGTATCAATGACTGATGCCACCGACTGGATACGGTTCACCAGCTTGTCCTGAATGGCGTTATAAAAACTCAGGGAACAGCCGATAAGCGTGACAAAGATGGTGAGCCCCGTCAGCAGCGTGATAAAAGCCGAGAATTTCGTCGTTAATCGCATCCTTGAGATTACTCCGTGGGTTGATGGGGTAGCGAGTAAGCGCTAACTTGCATTTCAAATGCGGCATACTACCAAACCTGGTGTATCTGGCAATTTATTGCGTTAAATCGGCATTGGCTTTCAATGAGCGAGTATAGTCTTCAGAAAATTTTTTCCAATCATCATACGTAGTGAGGACCCTGTATGCAGGCTTTGATCTTAGAACAGCAGGACGGCAAAACGCTTGCCTCGGTGCAAACCATTGAAGAGAGCCGTCTGCCGGAAGGTGACGTAACCGTCGACATCGACTGGTCCAGCCTGAATTATAAGGATGCGCTGGCCATCACCGGCAAAGGCAAAATCATCCGTAATTTCCCGATGGTTCCAGGTATCGATTTCGCGGGCCGTGTGCATACGAGCGAAGATCCTCGCTTCCATGCGGGGCAGCAGGTATTGCTCACCGGCTGGGGCGTTGGCGAGAACCACTGGGGTGGTCTGGCGGCGCAGGCCCGGGTGAAAGGCGACTGGCTGGTGCCGATGCCAAAAGGTCTGGATGGCCGTAAAGCGATGATCATTGGCACCGCAGGCTTTACCGCCATGCTCTGCGTGATGGCGCTGGAAGATGCCGGTATTCGTCCTGAGTCAGGTGAAATCGTTGTGACCGGGGCCAGCGGTGGCGTGGGCAGTACTGCCGTGACTCTGCTGCATAAATTAGGCTACCAGGTTGCGGCTGTATCCGGACGCGAAAGCACCCACGATTACCTGCGCCAGCTGGGCGCTAACCGGATCCTGGGACGTGACGAATTTGCCGAAACCCGTCCGCTGGAAAAACAGATCTGGGCTGGTGCGGTCGATACCGTGGGCGATAAAGTGCTGGCAAAAGTGCTGGCACAAATGAACTACGGCGGTTGTGTCGCCGCCTGCGGTCTGGCGGGTGGATTTGCCCTGCCAACCACCGTCATGCCGTTTATTCTGCGCAATGTGCGTTTACAGGGGGTGGATTCTGTCATGACCCCTACGGCGCGTCGTGCAGAAGCCTGGGAACGCCTGTCATGTGACCTGCCAGAATCGTTCTACGCCCAGAGCGCAACGGAAATCAGCCTTAGCCAGGCGCCGGAATATGCCAGTAAGATCATGGACAATCAGTTCCACGGCCGCGCGCTGGTGAAAATTGTCTAATCTTCAAATTTTCGTGACATATTCGCGCTAACCCTTCTCCTCCGTCATGCTTAGAAAAACGCATGACGGAGGATGCCATGAAAACCAGAAAACTGACGGAAGCCGACGTAACGTCCGAGTCTGTCTTTATGTTACAGCGCCGCCAGATCCTGAAAATGCTTGGCATCAGCGCAACCGCCCTGACGCTCTCACCGGCAGCCCATGCCGACCTGCTTGACTGGTTTAAAGGTAACGATCGTCCGAAAGCCCCTTCCGGCGCGCCACTCACCTTTACCAAACCGGCCGAATGGCAAAATAAACTCACGTTAACGCCCGAAGACAAAGTCACCGGTTACAACAATTTCTATGAGTTTGGTCTGGATAAGGCCGACCCGGCAGCCAACGCGGGTGGCATGAAAACCGATCCCTGGACGCTGAAAATTGACGGCGAAGTCGCAAAGCCCCTGACCCTGGATCACCACGACCTGACCACCCGTTTCCCGCTGGAAGAGCGCATTTACCGGATGCGCTGTGTCGAAGCCTGGTCGATGGTCGTGCCCTGGGTGGGATTCCCGCTGCATAAGCTACTGGAGATGGTTGAGCCCACCAGCAATGCAAAATATGTCGCTTTTCAGACGCTCTACTCACCCGATGAAATGCCCGGCCAGAAGGACCGGTTTATCGGCGGCGGGCTGGATTATCCTTATGTAGAAGGGTTGCGACTCGATGAAGCCATGCATCCGCTCACCCTGCTTACGGTGGGTGTGTACGGTAAAGCCCTCCCGCCACAAAACGGCGCACCTATTCGCTTAACCGTGCCGTGGAAATACGGATTTAAAGGGATTAAATCGATTGTCAGTATTAAGCTCACCCGCGAGCGCCCTCCTACCACCTGGAATCTGGCCGCGCCCGATGAGTACGGCTTTTTTGCCAATGTGAATCCGCATGTGGATCACCCCCGCTGGTCACAGGCCACAGAACGTTTTATCGGCTCAGGCGGCGCGCTGGACGTTAAGCGTCAGCCAACGCTGTTGTTTAACGGCTATGCTGATGAGGTCGCTTCTCTGTATCGCGGCCTGAATTTACGGGAGAATTTTTAAGTGCGTTTAAGCGTAAAACAGATAACCTGGCTGAAGGTCATTTTGCACTTAGCGGGATTGCTTCCTTTTATCTGGCTGTTTTGGGCAGCCAGTCAAGGATACTTCAGCGCCGACCCGGCAAAGGATATTCAACACTTTACCGGTAGGATGGCTCTGAAATTTCTGCTGGCCACCTTGCTGGTTTCACCTTTAGCGCGCTACGCTAAACAGCCATTATTGATACGTACCCGTCGGCTTTTAGGGCTATGGTGTTTTGCCTGGGCGACGCTGCACCTCACCAGCTATACGCTGCTTGAGCTGGGTATTAACAATCTGGCATTGCTGGGTAGTGAGCTGGTTACGCGTCCTTATCTGACGTTAGGTATCGTCAGCTGGCTCATTTTACTGGCACTGACGCTGACCTCGACGCAATTTGCGCAGCGAAAACTGGGCAGGCGCTGGCAACTGCTGCACAACTTCGTCTATCTTGTCGCGATCCTCGCCCCTATACATTACCTGTGGTCGGTGAAGATTTTATCCCCGCAACCCATCATCTACGCCCTGCTCGCACTGGCGCTTTTAGCGTGGCGTTACAAGAAGTTCCGCCAGTGGATGAGATAGTTCGTGAAACTGTGCGTTTTCCCGCAGATTACTTATCCGCCGCGACTCTTTTTCGGATAGCGGTTGATAATCTTCCCTGATAAGACCAGTATTTAGCTGCCAAATGCTACGAAATCGTTATAATGTGCGACCTTGGTTTTCCTGACAGGGGTTTTAGGCCTCTGAAAAGGTGACAATCGCGCATCGAAGGTATATTTTGTCTTTTACCGGAGAATCGCAGGAGATAGCAGCACAATGGCTGACAAGTTCCAGATCTTAGTTTTGAACGGACCGAACTTAAACATGCTCGGCACCCGTGAGCCAGAGAAGTACGGCACACTGACATTGAGTGAAATTGTTAACCGTCTTGGGACGGAAGCGACCTCATTGAATGTGGATTTGGATCATTTTCAGTCAAACGCGGAGTACGCACTCATCGACCGTATTCATCAGGCTAAAGACAATGTGGACTATATCCTGATCAATCCGGCCGCGTTTACGCACACCAGTGTTGCTATCCGTGACGCGCTGCTTGCGGTGAGTATCCCGTTCATCGAGATCCACCTGAGCAACGTACATGCGCGGGAGCCGTTCCGTCACCATTCGTATCTGTCAGATATCGCCGCTGGCGTTATCTGCGGACTTGGTGCGGACGGTTATTCATACGCTTTACAGACAGCGGTAAAACGCTTGTCACAATCACACTAAACAAGAGTACGGAACCCACTCATGGATATTCGTAAGATTAAAAAACTGATCGAGCTGGTTGAAGAATCAGGCATCTCCGAACTGGAAATTTCTGAAGGCGAAGAGTCTGTACGCATCAGCCGTGCAGCCCCAGCCGCTAGCTTCCCGGTAATGCAGCAAGCTTACGCTGCGCCAGTGCAGCAGCCTGCGCTTTCCGCAGCCGTTGCACCAGCAGCAGAAGCTGCACCTGCAGCAGCTGCAGAAATCAGTGGTCACATCGTACGTTCCCCAATGGTTGGTACTTTCTACCGCACCCCGAGCCCGGACGCGAAAGCGTTCATCGAAATCGGTCAGAAAGTCAATGTAGGCGATACCCTGTGCATCGTTGAAGCCATGAAAATGATGAACCAGATCGAAGCAGACAAATCAGGTACTGTGAAAGCGATTCTGGTCGAAAGTGGTCAGCCGGTTGAATTCGACGAGCCGCTGGTCGTCATCGAGTAACGAGGCGAACATGCTGGATAAAATTGTTATCGCCAACCGCGGCGAGATTGCTCTGCGTATTCTTCGTGCCTGTAAAGAACTGGGCATCAAGACTGTTGCGGTGCACTCAAGCGCGGATCGCGATTTAAAACACGTATTGCTGGCGGATGAGACGGTCTGTATTGGCCCGGCTCCGTCCGTAAAAAGCTATCTGAACATCCCGGCTATCATCAGCGCCGCTGAAATCACCGGCGCGGTGGCAATTCATCCGGGTTATGGCTTCCTCTCTGAGAACGCCAACTTTGCTGAGCAGGTTGAACGCTCTGGCTTTATCTTCATCGGCCCGAAAGCCGACACCATTCGCCTGATGGGTGACAAAGTGTCTGCAATCACCGCAATGAAAAAAGCCGGTGTTCCAACCGTTCCAGGTTCTGATGGCCCTCTGACCGACGACATGGATGCTAACCGTGCTCATGCTAAACGCATTGGCTACCCGGTTATCATCAAGGCGTCCGGCGGTGGCGGTGGTCGCGGGATGCGCGTTGTGCGCAGCGACACCGAACTGGCGCAGTCCATCTCCATGACCAAAGCTGAAGCGAAAGCGGCATTCAGCAATGACATGGTGTACATGGAAAAATACCTGGAAAACCCACGCCACATCGAAATTCAGGTGCTGGCAGACGGCCAGGGTAACGCTATCTATCTGGCAGAACGTGACTGCTCTATGCAGCGTCGTCACCAGAAAGTGGTTGAAGAAGCACCAGCACCGGGCATTACCCCGGAACTGCGTCGCTACATCGGCGAGCGTTGCTCTAAAGCCTGTGTGGATATCGGCTATCGCGGTGCAGGTACCTTTGAGTTCCTGTTCGAAAACGGCGAGTTCTATTTCATCGAAATGAACACCCGTATTCAGGTAGAACACCCGGTTACCGAAATGATCACTGGCGTTGACCTGATCAAAGAGCAGCTGCGCATTGCTGCTGGTCAGCCACTGTCCATCAAACAGGAAGAAGTTGTGGTCAAAGGCCATGCGGTAGAATGCCGTATCAACGCCGAAGACCCGAATACCTTCCTGCCAAGCCCGGGTAAAATCACGCGTTTCCACGCGCCGGGTGGCTTTGGTGTGCGTTGGGAGTCTCATATCTACGCCGGCTACACCGTACCGCCGTACTATGACTCAATGATCGGTAAGCTGATTTGCTACGGCGAAAACCGTGACGTGGCGATTGCCCGCATGAAGAACGCCCTGCAAGAACTGATCATCGACGGTATCAAAACCAACGTTGACCTGCAGATGCGTATCATGACCGACGAGCACTTCCAGAATGGTGGAACTAACATCCACTATCTGGAGAAAAAACTCGGTATGCACGAGAAGTAAGACTGCATCGACGCTAAAAGGCCGGATTATCCGGCCTTTTTTATTTCTGGGGATCGCCAGGCCCCATCATGTACAATCCCCGCTTTCTTCATCCACAAGGGACGACAAATGGACACGCGTTTTGTTCAGGCCCATAAAGAAGCGCGCTGGGCGCTGTGGCTGACCCTTCTCTATCTTGCCGCATGGTTAGTAACTGCTTACTTACCTGATTCTGCTATTGGTATCACCGGCCTGCCGCACTGGTTTGAAATGGCCTGCCTGCTGGTACCGTTAGTATTTATTGTGTTGTGCTGGGCAATGGTGAAATTTATCTATCGTGATATTCCGCTGGAGGACGATGATGCAGCTTGAAGTCATTCTGCCCCTTATCGCTTACCTGCTGGTGGTGTTTGGTCTGTCGGTTTATGCCATGCGTAAAAGAACGACAGGTACCTTCCTGAACGAGTATTTCCTCGGTAGTCGCTCGATGGGCGGCGTCGTGCTGGCCATGACGCTCACGGCTACCTACATCAGCGCCAGCTCGTTTATCGGTGGCCCTGGGGCTGCCTATAAATACGGGTTAGGCTGGGTGCTGTTAGCGATGATTCAGCTTCCTGCCGTCTGGCTCTCTCTGGGTATACTCGGCAAAAAGTTTGCCATCCTTGCTCGTCGTTATAATGCCGTAACGCTCAACGATATGCTGTTTGCCCGCTACCAGAGTCGTTTACTGGTATGGCTGGCGAGCCTAAGCCTGCTGGTCGCCTTTATTGGTGCGATGACGGTGCAGTTTATCGGTGGTGCACGCCTGCTGGAAACCGCAGCGGGTATTCCCTACGAAACGGGGCTTATCATCTTCGGGGTCAGCATTGCGCTCTATACCGCCTTTGGCGGATTCCGCGCCAGCGTGCTGAACGATACGATGCAGGGCATGGTCATGCTCATTGGTACGATTGTCTTGCTGGTCGGTATCGTTCATGCCGCAGGTGGCCTGAGCCATGCAGTTGAAACACTCGAAGCGATCGATCCGAAACTGGTCTCACCGCAGGGAGCGGATGATATCCTTTCCCCGACATTTATGACCTCCTTCTGGGTGCTGGTTTGCTTTGGGGTGATTGGCCTGCCGCATACCGCCGTACGCTGCATTTCTTATAAGGACAGCAAGGCGGTTCATAAAGGCATCATCATTGGCACCATCGTGGTTGCTATCCTGATGTTTGGAATGCACCTGGCAGGCGCATTAGGCCGCGCCGTGATCCCGGATCTCACCGTGCCGGACCTGGTTATCCCGACATTAATGGTCAAAGTTCTGCCGCCGTTTGCCGCCGGGATATTCCTTGCCGCCCCAATGGCCGCCATCATGTCGACGATCAACGCCCAGCTGCTGCAAAGTTCCGCTACGATCATTAAAGATCTCTATCTGAACGTGCGTCCTGAACAGGTCACCAATGAAACACGCTTAAAACGCATGTCGGCTGTGATAACCCTGGTGCTGGGGGCGCTGTTGTTGTTAGCCGCATGGCGTCCGCCAGAGATGATCATCTGGCTCAACCTGCTTGCGTTTGGCGGCCTGGAAGCCGTGTTCCTGTGGCCGCTGGTTCTGGGACTGTACTGGGAGCGGGCAAATGCCGCTGGCGCATTAAGCGGTATGATTGTCGGTGGCGTGCTGTATGCCGTCCTGGCGACATTTAAAATTCAGTATCTGGGCTTCCATCCGATTGTGCCTTCGCTACTGTTAAGTTTGCTGGCGTTTGTGGTGGGTAACCGTTTTGGTCAACCCGCGCCACAGGCCGCCGTAATTTCTACTGATAAATAAAGAGTTTGCCATGCCGTGGATCCAACTAAAACTGAACACAACCGGCGCTAACGCCGAAGAGCTGAGCGATGCGCTGATGGAAGCCGGTTCGGTTTCCATCACCTTCCAGGACACGCATGACACCCCGGTGTTTGAGCCGCTGCCTGGCGAAACGCGCCTGTGGGGCGACACCGACGTTATCGGCCTGTTCGACGCAGAAACCGACATGAAAGAGGTGGTCGCGATCCTGGAAAACCACCCGCTGCTGGGTGAAGGTTTTGTACATAAAATCGAGCAGCTGGAAGACAAAGACTGGGAGCGCGAGTGGATGGATAACTTCCATCCGATGCAGTTCGGTAAACGTCTTTGGATCTGCCCAAGCTGGCGCGACGTGCCGGATGAAAACGCGGTCAACGTGATGCTTGATCCTGGTCTGGCGTTTGGTACGGGTACACACCCGACTACGTCCCTGTGCCTGCAATGGCTGGACGGACTGGATCTGGAAGGCAAAACAGTGATCGACTTCGGTTGCGGATCCGGGATCCTCGCGATTGCCGCACTGAAACTGGGCGCGAAAAAAGCCATCGGGATCGATATCGATCCGCAGGCGATTCAGGCCAGCCGAGATAACGCCGAACGCAATGGCGTATCCGATCGTCTGGAACTGTATCTGCCGGACGCCCAGCCAGCAGTCATGAAAGCCGATGTGGTGGTCGCTAACATCCTGGCTGGCCCATTACGCGAACTGGCCCCGTTAATCAGCGTGCTGCCCGTTGAGGGAGGTCTGCTGGGCCTTTCTGGTATCCTGGCAAGCCAGGCCGACAGCGTCTGTGAAGCTTATGCCGACCTCTTTGCGCTTGACCCGGTGGTCGAGAAAGAAGAGTGGTGCCGTATTACCGGACGTAAAAAATAAGCTTTTGGCGTGGTCATCTGACCACGCCTCTCCCTTCTGATTTTCCTCTCATCCCCTGCCATTCTTCGCTAAAATAACCACACAAATCATGATGGTAATTAATGATTTGGATAATAAAATTCACAGGAAGAATACTATGACTCACTTTACTGGCAAGGCAGCGCTGTTGGCGCTGAGCATTATTTCGTTCTCAGCATCTGCGTCACACTGGGGCTACGAAGGAGAAGGCGCACCAGAGCACTGGGGGGAACTGGACGACGCATACAAAACCTGTAAAAACGGGTTTAACCAGTCTCCGGTTAACATCGATACCACCGCCAAAGCCCACCTCTCTCCTTTGCAAACCCATTACAGCGAAGGGCCTGTCTCTCTGACGAATAATGGACACACCATTCAGGCGGGTGAAAAAGCCGGAACACACGACAGTATCACCCTCGATAAACAGAACTGGATCCTGCAACAGTTCCATTTTCATGCCCCAAGTGAAAACACAGTGCATGGCAAAAAATACGCGATGGAAATGCATCTGGTGCACAAAAATGCCGGGGGAGAACTGGTGGTAGTCGCCGTGATGTTTGAGCAAGGCGCTGCGAACCCAGAGCTGGAAAAACTGTGGGCCGTGATGCCAGGGCAAACCGACCAGAACGTTAGCATTACCCCGAATCTCAATCTGAATAAACTACTGCCAACAGACAAAACGTTCTGGCGTTTTAGCGGCTCTCTGACCACTCCACCTTGCTCTGAAGGCGTCACCTGGGTTGTCCTCAAACACCCGCTGACCCTTTCCAGAGAACAACTGGAGAAATTCACCCATACCATGCATCACGATAATAACCGCCCGGTACAGTCACTTCATGGTCGCGTCATTGTCGAATAACGTGCATTTTTTGCGCTAAGATCATGTTCTAAATTGCGACGTAGATCGCATAGAACCGGGATAATCTGCTGCAAAAAACAGCAGATTATCCCGCTTAAGTGATACCTTTATTCAGAAATGATGAGAAGTTACGGGAAATTGTAAGAGACGATAAAATAACCGTTATCGCATAACACGATGATTTAAATAGTGAATAATTTTCACCACTGGCCCTGAGCGGCGATTCCTTGATCTACAACAGTGGATTGTTCAAAGTTTGGCCTTTCATCTCGTGCAAAAAATGCGTAATATACGCCGCCTTGCAGTCACAGTATGGTCATTTCTTAACTCATGCGCATCGGACACCACCAGCTCAGAAATCGCCTGATCGCAGCACCTATGGCAGGTATTACCGACCGACCATTCAGGACGCTGTGCTACGAGATGGGAGCAGGATTAACCGTATCCGAGATGATGTCGTCTAACCCGCAAGTGTGGGAAAGCGATAAGTCCCGCCTGCGGATGGTGCACATAGATGAACCAGGTATTCGTACCGTGCAAATTGCCGGAAGCGTGCCTGAAGAGATGGCAGATGCCGCGCGTATTAACGTGGAAAGTGGTGCCCAGATTATTGATATCAATATGGGTTGCCCGGCCAAAAAGGTGAATCGCAAACTTGCAGGTTCAGCCCTTCTGCAATACCCCGACCAGGTGAAGTCAATCCTGGAGGCGGTTGTCAGCGCGGTGGACGTTCCTGTTACGTTAAAGATTCGCACGGGTTGGTCGCCGGATCACCGTAACTGTGTAGAGATTGCCCAACTGGCCGAAAACTGTGGCATTCAGGCCCTGACCATTCATGGACGCACTCGCGCCTGTTTGTTCAACGGCGACGCTGAATACGACAGCATTCGGGCAGTTAAGCAGAAAGTTTCCATTCCGATTATCGCGAATGGCGACATAACTGACCCGCTTAAAGCCAGAGCTGTGCTCGACTATACGGGAGCTGATGCTCTGATGATAGGACGTGCCGCTCAGGGAAGACCCTGGATCTTTCGGGAAATCCAGCATTATCTGGACACTGGAGAGCTGCTTGCTCCACTGCCTCTGGCAGAGATTAAGCGCTTGCTTTGTTCGCATGTTCGGGAATTGCATGACTTTTATGGTCAGGCAAAAGGGTACCGAATTGCGCGTAAACACGTCTCCTGGTATCTCCAGGAGCACGCTCCGAATGACCAGTTTCGGCGCACATTCAACGCCATAGAGGATGCCAGCGTACAGCTGGAGGCGTTGGAGGCATACTTCGAAAATCTTGCGTAATGAAATAAAGAGCTGACAGAACTATGTTCGAACAACGCGTAAATTCTGACGTACTGACCGTTTCCACCGTTAACTCTCAGGATCAGGTAACTCAAAAGCCCCTGCGTGACTCGGTTAAACAGGCACTGAAGAACTATTTTGCTCAACTGAACGGTCAGGATGTTAATGACCTGTATGAGCTGGTATTGGCTGAAGTTGAACAGCCACTGTTGGACATGGTGATGCAATACACCCGCGGTAACCAAACCCGCGCTGCGCTGATGATGGGTATCAACCGTGGTACCCTGCGTAAGAAACTGAAAAAATACGGCATGAACTGATACTAGTCAGTTAAATGCTTGTTTAAAAAGGCGCTCTTCGGCATGGGGAAGCGCCTTTTTTATTGCCGCTCACATTTAGCGTCAACGCTTTGTAAACCTTCACATTCCCTGCTTTTCAACGACTGCATTTCGTGTATATTTCCACCACCTTAACGGCCTCACTTCTCCCGGAATGACACAATGATTCGTAAATACTGGTGGCTGGTTGTCTTTGCTGTCTCCGTTTTCATTTTTGATGCGCTGCTGATGCAGTGGATTGAACTGATGAGCACCGAAACCGATAAGTGCCGCAATATGAATTCCGTGAACCCGTTAAAGCTCGTGAATTGTTCCGATCTCGATTAAGCCTTTTACGCTGCGCCCCCTGCTATCACTCAATAATTGAAGGGATTTAAATCCCTTTGAGTCATTACCTGACGGTGATAATGTCTCAGCCCTTCTCAACCTCTCTTGCTAAACCTCTCACAACGAGCTGAATAGACCATGCTGGTTAGCCAATACAACCAAATCCTCGTAGTCACCTCCTTTGTTGTCGCCATCCTTGCTGCCTATACCGCGTTGAATATGGCTGCACGTGTCGCCGGAAGCCAGGGAGTGGCGGCTCGCATCTGGCTAGCGGGCGGTGGCATTGCAATGGGTATCGGCGTGTGGGCGATGCATTTCATCGGGATGCTGGCCATGGACCTCTCCATGAGCATGAGTTACAACGCGGCGCTGACGGTACTATCGATGGTGATTGCCATCGGCTCATCAATGTTTGCGTTGTGGCTTGTCAGCTGCGAGCAACTGCGTTTACGCCGCCTGCTGCCCGGTGCGTTAGTGATGGGAAGCGGTATTGTCGCCATGCATTACACCGGTATGGCTGCGCTTGAGGTTATGCCCGGCATTGTCTGGGACAAGAGTTGGGTGGCCCTTTCTGTCGTCATTGCCCTCGCCGCCTCCCTCGCCGCTCTGTGGCTGACGTTCCGTTTACGCCACGAAGCCGCGCAGGTGGCGCTGATGCGCCTGGGCGCGGCTATCACCATGGGGATAGCCATCGCCGGGATGCACTATGCAGGCATGAAAGCCGCACAGTTTCCGATGTCGACAATGGTGCATCACCACGGCATTAACGGCAGCTGGCTGGCGGTGCTGGTGAGCGTAGTTGCGCTCTCAATTCTGGGGATCACTCTGCTGGTATCGATGCTGGATGCCCGCCTTCAGGCACGCACATCGTTGCTGGCCTCTTCTCTGGCAGAAGCTAACCGCGAACTGGCACAACTGGCCCTACACGATACGCTGACGCGCCTGCCCAATCGTATTTTGCTGGAAGACCGGCTTGATCAGGCCATCAGCAAAGCCGACCGTGAAGGCTCCCATTTTGCGCTGATGTTTATGGATCTCGACGGCTTTAAAGCCATCAATGATGCCTACGGTCATGATGTGGGCGATAAGCTGCTGGTCGCCGTCACGAAGCGCCTGCTGCTGCCACTGAAAGGTCAGTACACCCTAGCCCGTATCGGCGGGGATGAGTTTGTCCTGCTGGCCGAAACGGAAGGGCCAGACGATGCCGCCTCACTGGCAAGCGCGCTGGTTCGTGCGATTGATAGCCCCTTCGCTCTGGAGCCCTATGAGCTGGTCGTGACCCTCAGCATCGGCATAGCGCTCTATCCGCACGACGGTCATAACGATCGAGAACTGATGTTTAACGCTGATGCGGCGATGTATCACACCAAACATATGGGACGAAATGGTTATCACTTCTTCCAGCCATCAATGAACACCCTGGCGCAGACGCATCTCCAGCTGATGAATGACCTGTGGCTGGCGATCGACCGCGATGAGCTACGTTTGCTTTATCAGCCTAAATTCCACGCTCCGGCAGGGCCCGTCCTCGGGTTTGAAGCGCTGCTGCGCTGGCAACACCCGAAACAGGGGCTGCTGACACCCGACATGTTCCTGCCGCTGGCCGAAAAAACAGGGCTTATTATTCCTATCGGTAACTGGGTGATTAACGAAGCCTGTCGTCAGTTACGGGAATGGCATCTTCAGGGACACCAGAGCTGGTCGATGGCGGTGAACCTGTCAACGCTTCAGTTTGAGCAGCCTTCACTGGTTAAAACCGTGCTCGACTGCCTGGCGCGCCACAATGTACCGCCTGAAATGCTGATTCTGGAAGTGACCGAAACCACGGCAATGAGTAATCCGGATGAAAGCGTGCGTGTGCTGACTGAGTTAACCAATGCAGGTGTAAAAGCCTCCATTGACGACTTTGGTACAGGTTACTCTAGTCTGCTTTATCTCAAACGTTTACCCGCCTGTGAGCTGAAAATAGACCGGGCGTTTGTGAAAGAGCTGAGTGGGGAGAGTGATGATGCAACGATTGTCTCGGCAATTGTTGCGCTGGCCAAAACGCTTAACCTGAAAGTGGTTGCCGAAGGTGTAGAAACACAGGCACAGCAGGAATTTTTAACGGAACTGGGCTGCAACACGCTTCAGGGGTATCTGTTAGGTAAACCTGTTACGGCACAGGCCGTTGAAGCCCTGTGCCTGGACGGGGAGTTACTTCCCACCAGCGCGTCATAACGCAACGCCATAAACCGCTGGCGACACACGCGTACTATGCAATGTCGCCAGAATGTTATCGACCAGAGCAGGAGCCTGTTGATAGAGATTAAAGCTCTCTCTGTTCATTAACCAGTTCTTAATCAGTCCGCTAAAGAAACCGTGGAAAACGATCAGTGTGAGATCAATATTCACGCTGGGTGAAATCGCGTTGTTTAAAACACACCGTTCCAGCGTTTTACGCAAGCAATCGAAATTTATGCCAATGCGTTTACGAATTTCATACTCTGAAATGACTTCGTCAGTAAATTCACACTTATGATAAAGAATTTGTAATAGCGCACACTGTCGGGGTTCGTGGGCGATATATTGTAATGTAGTAATAAATTGCTCACGAAGCATTAACAACGGATCATCATCCTCTGAAAGTGAAAGACGATCTCTGATGATATCCCGCAGCGGTAATTGCTGTTCCCAGATAGCATTAAATATTTCTGACTTACTGGAAAAATGCCAGTACACCGCCCCACGAGTCACCTGCGCAGCATCAGCAATATCTGTCAGAGTCGTGTTCGCCACACCGCGCGTCGCGAACTGCCCGATGGCCGCTTCGATCAGCTGTTGCCGTGTCTTTTGTGCATCTTTTTTGGTTTTACGCGCCATAGACAGTTACTCATTACTCGCAGGGTTGATACGCAATCCGCAGCCAATAAGCGGGGTCAGAAAAACAGAAGTATTCACCAGAATACAAATTTGTTTTGTACAAAAAAAGTCACTTCATTTAATTCATAGATTTGGCAAATGATTAGATTTCGTCATATTCACTAAACACATTAATAATGCACATGGATAACGGTTAAATTAAATAGACCGACCACATGGCAAGTGTGAAATTCTGATTATGGTGCTTTCATCTCTTCCTCCGCACTTATAAATTAAACAACATTAAATACCCTCATTATTATACGCAGCTACATTTTTTGTTTTTGTGCCCTCAGCCCTCTCACCGATTTACGGCAAACATCGGTTATGGGTATTTAAAGGAACAGTAATGACACTTCATTTCAGGCTCTTACCCTTATCCGGTTTAATTGTTGCCGCTGCCCTGCTCACGGGCTGCGATGGGCAGAATGACCAACAACAGCATCCGCAATCGCCGCAGGTCAGCGTGTATACCGTAAAAAGCGCGCCACTGGCCGTTACCACCGAGCTTCCGGGCAGAACCGACGCTTTCCGCGTTGCAGAAGTGCGGCCTCAGGTGAGCGGGATCATACTGCGCCGTAACTTTACCGAAGGAAGTGATGTCAAAGCCGGGGACTCCCTTTATCAGATAGATCCTGCAACCTATCAGGCGGCATACGACAACGCGAAAGGTGAGCTGGCTAAGGCCCAGGCGGCGGCGAATATTGCTCATCTGACGGTTAAACGCTATGTCCCACTGGTTGGCACCCAATATGTCAGTAAGCAGGAATACGATCAGGCCGTAGCAACGGCACAGCAGGCTGATGCCAGCGTGGTCGCCGCACAGGCAGGGGTAGAGAGCGCCCGCATTAATCTGGCGTATACCAAAGTGACTTCGCCCATTGAGGGCCGGATTGGTAAATCCAGTGTGACCGAAGGGGCGCTGGTCACCAATGGACAGGCCACAGCTCTGGCAACCGTCCAGCAGCTTGATCCCATTTATGTCGATGTGACCCAGCCCAGCAGCGATTTTATGCGTCTGAAGCAGTCCAGCCTGCAAAAAGGAGATGGCAGCAGCACCGTCGAGTTACTGATGGAAAATGGTCAGCCTTATCCCCTGAAAGGCACGCTGCAATTCTCCGATGTGACGGTGGATGAAAGCACCGGCTCGATTACACTTCGCGCGATTTTCCCGAACCCTAAGCACCTGTTATTGCCGGGCATGTTTGTGCGGGCGCGCATTGACGAAGGCGTACAGCCGGACGCCATTCTGGTGCCTCAGCAGGGGGTCACTCGCACCCCACGTGGCGATGCGACCGTGCTGGTTGTTAATGACAAAAATCAGGTGGAATCGCGCACGGTTGTTGCGCCACAGGCCATTGGCGATCGCTGGCTGATTACCGAAGGGTTAAAGAACGGTGACCGCGTGATCGTCAGCGGTATACAGAAAGCCCGTCCTGGCACCACCGTGGTGGCTACACCCGATACCACTGCTAATACAGCCAGTTAAGGGAAGAGTACATGGCTAATTTCTTTATCCAGAGGCCTGTTTTCGCCTGGGTGCTCGCCATCATTCTGATGATTGCCGGTGGGCTTGCCATCTTAAAACTGCCCATTGCACAGTATCCTACCATTGCGCCGCCCGCAGTAGCGGTCACGGCGACTTACCCTGGTGCGGACGCCCAGACGGTGCAGGACACCGTGACGCAGGTTATCGAACAGAACATGAACGGTATCGATAACCTGATGTATATGTCCTCCACCAGCGACTCTGCCGGTAGCGTGACGATCACCCTGACCTTCCAGTCAGGAACAGATCCGGACATCGCCCAGGTACAGGTGCAAAATAAACTCCAGCTCGCCATGCCATTATTGCCGCAAGAAGTGCAACAGCAGGGTATTGGCGTAGAGAAATCCAGTAGCAGCTTCCTGTTGGTTGCGGGCTTTGTTTCGGACAATAAGAGCCTCACCCAGGATGACATCTCTGACTATGTCGCATCGAACGTAAAAGATGCCATTAGCCGAACCTCCGGCGTTGGCGATGTTCAGTTGTTTGGTGCCCAGTACGCCATGCGCATCTGGCTCGACAGCAATGCGATGAACAAATACCAGCTCACCCCGCTGGATGTTATCAACCAGCTGAAAACCCAGAACAACCAGATTGCCGCGGGTCAGTTGGGTGGAACACCGTCTGTGCCGGGGCAGCAGTTAAACGCATCCATCATTGCACAGACCCGCCTCAAAACGCCGGAAGAGTTTGGCCGCGTAACGCTGAAGGTGAACCAGGATGGCTCGATGGTGCATCTGAAAGACGTTGCCCGTATTGAGCTGGGCGGCGAAAACTACAACATGGTGACGAAGATCAACGGCCAGGCAGCAACCGGGCTGGGGATTAAGCTTGCCACCGGTGCCAATGCACTGGATACCGCCACGGCGATCAAAACCAAGCTTGCGCAGTTGCAGCCGTTCTTCCCGCAAGGGCTGAAAGTGGTTTATCCGTATGACACCACCCCGTTCGTGAAAATTTCTATTCATGAAGTGGTGAAGACGCTGTTTGAGGCAATCATTCTCGTCTTCCTGGTCATGTATCTGTTCCTGCAAAACCTGCGGGCCACCCTCATCCCTACCATTGCGGTTCCGGTGGTGCTGCTGGGGACATTCGCCATACTGGCCGCATTTGGCTTCTCTATAAACACGCTAACGATGTTCGGTATGGTGCTGGCCATCGGCCTGCTGGTTGATGATGCCATCGTGGTGGTGGAGAACGTCGAACGCGTAATGGTCGAAGACAAACTGCCGCCCAAAGAGGCCACGCAGAAGTCGATGGAACAAATTCAGGGTGCACTGGTCGGTATTGCCATGGTGCTCTCCGCGGTGTTCATCCCGATGGCCTTTTTTGGCGGGTCGACGGGAGCCATTTACCGACAGTTTTCACTCACCATTGTTTCCGCGATGGCGTTGTCCGTACTGGTGGCATTGATTTTAACGCCCGCACTCTGTGCAACGCTGCTCAAACCAGCCAGCGAGCACCATGAAAAACGAGGCGGGTTCTTCGGCTGGTTTAATGCCCTCTTTGATAAAAGCGTGGAGCATTACACCAACAGCGTCAGCGGTATTTTGCGCAAGACGGGACGTTACCTGCTGATTTATGTCCTTATCGTCGGCGGCATGGCGGTACTGTTCCTCCGTCTGCCCACCTCCTTCCTGCCAGAAGAGGATCAGGGGGTGTTTATGACAATGGTCCAGCTGCCGGCCGGGGCAACGCAGACGCGTACTCAGCAGGTCCTTGATCAGGTTCAGAACTATTACCTGAACCAGGAAAAAGCCAATGTGGAATCAGTGTTTACCGTTAACGGATTTAGCTTCAGCGGTCAGGGGCAAAACTCAGGTCTGGTGTTCATAAGCCTGAAACCCTGGGAAGATCGCCCGGGGAGCGAAAACAACGTTGAGGCGATTGTTGGACGCGCCACTAAAGCGTTTAGCCAGATAAAAGATGGTCTGGTATTTCCGTTTAACTTGCCTGCCATTCTGGAGTTAGGCACAGCGACAGGCTTCGATTTTGAGCTGATTGACCAGGCCAACCTTGGACATACTCAGCTGACCCAGGCGCGTAATCAGCTGCTCGGTATGGTGAAAGAGCATCCTGACCTGCTGGTGCGCGTGCGTCCTAACGGGCTTGAAGATACGCCACAGTTCAAGCTGGACGTGGATCAGGAAAAAGCACAGGCGCTGGGCATAAGTCTCTCTGATGTTAACCAGACCATTTCGACCGCGCTTGGCGGAACCTATGTAAATGACTTTATTGATCATGGCCGCGTGAAAAAGGTGTATGTGCAGGCGGATGCCCGTTTCCGAATGCTGCCGGGCGATATCAACAATCTTTACGTGCGCAGTGCAAACGGCGAGATGGTGCCTTTCTCTTCGTTTAGCAGCTCTCACTGGGTTTACGGTTCACCGCGCCTGGAGCGATACAACGGGGTGCCATCAATGGAGATCCTCGGAGAATCCGCACCGGGTAAAAGTACCGGTGAGGCAATGGCAATGATGGAAAGCCTGGCCGCAAAACTGCCTGCGGGTATCGGCTACGACTGGACGGGGATGTCCTTCCAGGAGCGTCTGTCAGGTAACCAGGCACCTGCGCTGTATGCCATCTCCCTGATCGTGGTCTTCTTGTGCCTCGCCGCACTGTATGAAAGCTGGTCTATACCGTTCTCGGTCATGCTGGTTGTGCCACTGGGGGTCATCGGCGCACTTCTCGCAGCGTCTCTTCGCGGCCTGAACAATGACGTTTACTTCCAGGTCGGTCTGCTCACGACGATAGGGTTATCGGCCAAGAACGCCATTCTGATTGTTGAGTTTGCAAAAGACCTGATGGAGAAAGAAGGTAAAGGCATTATTGAAGCAACGCTTGAAGCGTCAAGAATGCGTCTTCGCCCTATTCTGATGACTTCACTGGCCTTTATTCTGGGTGTTATGCCGCTGGTGATTAGCAGCGGAGCGGGGAGCGGCGCTCAAAATGCCGTGGGGACAGGGGTAATGGGCGGCATGTTGTCAGCCACCCTTCTGGCTATCTTCTTCGTGCCGGTGTTCTTTGTGGTTGTCCGACGACGTTTCACCCGTCATAAAGAGTAACGCACAACAAAAGGCACCTATGGTGCCTTTTTATTTTTAACGGAAACAATGAATTGGTCTGAGAAACATCACAACGTTTAAAATTCGCTATTTGCGTTAAGTAAAAATAAAACCGCCAGTGGCTTCACACTTTCTCCATTAATTCATCCGGGGAAGTCTCTTTTCTCCATGATTTTTACAAACCACATAATTTGAGATTATTCCCCATGCAACCTGGGCTTATCACAATGGTAAAATAACCTCGATTCGTTAATTGCCCTCCTGGCTTTAAAGCGAATTAAAAAGAATGCAGAGGTAACATCATGAAAAGATTCATTTCCGTTGCACTACTCGCTGCGCTGCTTGCTGGTTGCGCGCACGACTCTCCATGTGTACCGGTATACGACGATCAGGGGCGACTGGTTCATACCAATACCTGTATGAAAGGCACCACCCAGGATAACTGGGAAACAGCCGGTGCAATTGCTGGCGGTGCTGCCGCAGTAGCAGGTCTGACGCTGGGTATCGTTGCTTTGACGAAGTAATCGCTAAGGCATAAACGTACACTTGTGAAAGCGCGGCTCCGGCCGCGCTTTTGCTTTGAAACAGTGCAGTTTTTTCAGAGAAGTAAAATATTAGCCCTGGTTTCTTCCATCAGCTTATTTTAATTCAGACGTTAATCACATCTTTTTTGCGCATCGATTCAATTTTCATATTCCACAGTGATGATTTTCACAAATTAATTACATTAAATATCCTGCCAATATTCACGCCAGAAACTATCTATTGTTTTATCCGAGATGTAATCAAACTTTTGCTCTAATTTGTGGCGCAGGTTGTAATTTCGCACCATTTCGGGGCGCTCGATTTATTTAACCCTGTCTACACTCAGCATTATGCGTTCCATTGTCCTTTATTTTCGCGAGCGCAAACCTGGCATTACGTTTGCTTTATAAACGTTGGCCAAAGCCACAGACAGGTCAAAGCGTTTTTAAACGCCTCTATAACGATAAATTTCGCCACACAGGATGCATTATGAAAAAGACGATGATAGCCAGCCTGGCCGCCGCGGGCGTGTTGTTTGCTGTAGCCAACCAGGCCCACGCGGGCACAACGCTTGATGCCGTTAAAAAGAAAGGTTTTGTACAGTGCGGTATCAGTGACGGGTTACCTGGCTTCTCTTATGCCGATGCCAACGGCAAATTTACCGGTATTGACGTTGATGTCTGCCGTGGCGTCGCCGCAGCCGTTTTCGGTGATGACAGCAAAGTAAAATATACCCCGCTGACGGCAAAAGAACGCTTCACCGCCCTGCAATCTGGCGAAGTTGATATGCTCTCGCGTAATACCACCTGGACCTCTTCCCGCGATGCCGGCATGGGGATGTCATTCACTGGCGTGACCTATTACGACGGTATCGGCTTCCTTACGCATAATAAAGCGGGCCTGAAAAGCGCTAAAGAGCTGGATGGGGCGACCGTATGTATTCAGGCCGGTACCGATACCGAGCTGAACGTCGCAGATTACTTTAAAGCGAACAAGATGAAATATACGCCAGTGACATTCGACCGCTCTGACGAATCAGCGAAAGCGCTGGAGTCGGGTCGTTGCGATACGCTGGCTTCTGACCAGTCGCAGCTGTACGCCCTGCGTATCAAGCTGAGCAATCCTGCTGAGTGGATCGTATTACCTGAAGTGATCTCTAAAGAGCCTCTGGGCCCGGTTGTTCGCCGTGGTGATGAAGACTGGTTCTCCATTGTTCGCTGGACGCTGTTTGCCATGCTGAATGCCGAAGAGATGGGCATCAACTCGAAAAACGTCGATGAGAAAGCGGCAAACCCAACTAACCCGGATATGGCGCACCTGTTAGGGAAAGAAGGCGATTTCGGTAAAGACCTGAAGCTCGACAACAAATGGGCGTACAACATTGTTAAGCAGGTTGGTAACTACTCTGAGATCTTCGAACGCAACGTAGGATCGGAAAGCCCGCTGAAGATCAAACGCGGCCAGAACAATCTCTGGAACAACGGCGGTATTCAGTACGCTCCGCCAGTTCGTTAAGCATTTGCTGTAACGGGCACCGCGCTTGCGGTGCCCACTCCAGAGTCATGGTTACCGAGGTTTCTTTATGTCCCATCGCCGCTTAGCCGTAAAAGGATCGTTATCCTTTTCTCATCCCGCGGTTCGCGCCTGGCTGTTCCAGATTATCGCCATCGTCGTGGTTGTGGTTATCGCCGTTTACTTAATCCATAACACCGTTACCAACCTGAATAACCGCGGTATCACCTCCGGCTTTGCATTTCTGGATCGCAGCGCGGGTTTCGGCATTGTTCAGCATCTTATTGATTATCAGGAAGGAGATACCTACGGACGCGTGTTCGTGGTCGGCCTGCTGAATACGCTTCTGGTTTCGGCGCTCTGTATTGTTTTCGCTTCCGTACTGGGGTTCTTTATCGGCCTGGCGCGGCTTTCTGAAAACTGGCTGCTGCGAAAACTGTCGACGATTTACATCGAGACATTCCGTAATATCCCGCCGCTGCTACAGATCTTCTTCTGGTATTTTGCCGTTCTGCGTAACCTCCCTGGGCCTCGCCAGGCAGTGGATGCCTTCGACCTGCTTTTTCTGAGTAATCGTGGGCTGTACATTCCCTCACCTCTGGCGGGTGAAGGGCTGTATGCATTTATTGCTGTTCTTGCTATCGCCATTGCCCTGTCTGTAGGACTGTTCCGCTACAACCGCAAACACCAGATTAAAACCGGTCAGCTGCGCAAAACCTGGCCTGTTGCCGCACTCCTTATCGTGGGTTTGCCGCTGCTGGCACACTGGTTCGTTGGCGCTGCGCTGCACTGGGATATTCCACATTTGCGCGGTTTTAACTTCCAGGGAGGGATGGTCTTAATTCCTGAGCTGGCGGCGCTGACGCTGGCACTATCCATTTATACGTCGGCATTTATCGCGGAGATCATCCGTTCGGGGATCCAGGCCGTGCCTTACGGTCAGCACGAGGCTGCACGCTCTCTCGGCCTGCCGAACACAGTGACGCTGCGTCAGGTCATTATTCCACAGGCGTTGCGGGTCATCATTCCACCGCTGACCAGCCAGTATCTCAATATTGTCAAAAACTCGTCGCTGGCTGCCGCCATTGGCTACCCCGATATGGTATCGCTGTTTGCAGGAACCGTGCTCAACCAGACCGGGCAAGCGATTGAAACTATTGCCATCACAATGTCTGTCTATCTGATTATCAGTCTGATTATTTCGTTGCTGATGAACCTTTATAACCGTCGCATCGCACTGGTTGAGCGTTAAGGAGCCATGATGACAAAAGCGATATTGTCTCACTCTTCGCGTCCAGCCAGGAAACCTGGCGGACGCTATATCAACTGGGCGCGCAAGAACCTGTTCTCCAGCTGGAGTAACAGCCTGCTGACCGTTGTCTGTCTGTGGCTGATGTGGGAATTGATCCCACCGTTACTGAACTGGGCGTTTTTGCAGGCTAACTGGGTAGGCTCTACCCGCGCTGACTGCACAAAAGCTGGCGCATGTTGGGTGTTTATCCACGAGCGTTTTGGCCAGTTTATGTATGGGCTGTATCCGCACGAACAGCGCTGGAGAATTAACCTGGCTCTGGTCATCGGTTTGCTCTCCATCGCCGTAATGTTCTGGAAAAAGCTGCCGCATCGCGGGCGTTACATTGCCTGCTGGGCGGTGGTCTATCCCATTGTTGTCTGGGTGTTGCTGTACGGTGGTTTCCTGGGACTGGAACGTGTCGAAACTCGCCAGTGGGGTGGTCTGACGCTGACGCTGATTATCGCCTCCGTGGGGATTGCCGGTGCGTTGCCCTGGGGGATTTTACTGGCGCTTGGACGGCGCTCCAGAATGCCTGTCGTGCGTGTGCTTTCCGTTATCTTCATCGAGTTCTGGCGTGGCGTACCGTTGATAACCGTGCTGTTTATGTCATCGGTCATGCTTCCACTCTTTATGGCTGAAGGAACGACGATCGATAAGCTGATTCGCGCACTGGTAGGGGTGATTTTATTCCAGTCGGCTTACGTTGCCGAAGTGGTACGTGGCGGTCTTCAGGCATTGCCAAAAGGTCAGTACGAGGCTGCTGAATCACTGGCTCTCGGTTACTGGAAAACGCAGGGGCTGGTGATACTGCCTCAGGCGCTTAAGTTGGTTATTCCAGGGCTGGTGAACACGATCATCGCACTCTTTAAGGATACCAGCCTTGTGATCATCATCGGCTTGTTTGATCTCTTTAGCAGCGTGCAACAGGCCACTGTCGATCCTGTCTGGCTTGGTATGTCCACTGAGGGCTATGTCTTTGCCGCTCTGATTTACTGGATTTTCTGTTTTAGCATGTCGCGCTATAGCCAGCATCTGGAGAAGCGCTTTAACACCGGGCGTACACCGCACTGAGGAAATTATGAGCCAGATTACTATGACACCTGCCGACGCGATGATTACGCTGGAAAACGTCAATAAATGGTACGGACAGTTTCACGTTCTGAAAGATATCAACCTGAAGGTTAAACAGGGGGAACGAATCGTTCTCTGTGGGCCTTCAGGCTCGGGTAAATCCACAACCATTCGCTGCATTAACCACCTGGAGGAACATCAGCAGGGACGTATTGTGGTTGATGGTATTGAGCTGAATGAAGATATTCGCAATATCGAACGTGTACGCCAGGAAGTCGGGATGGTGTTTCAGCACTTTAACCTTTTCCCGCACCTGACGGTTTTACAGAACTGCACGCTGGCGCCAATTTGGGTGCAAAAGATGCCGAAAAAGGAAGCGGAAGCGCTGGCAATGCATTACCTGGAACGCGTGCGTATTGCTGAACATGCGAATAAGTTTCCCGGGCAGATATCAGGTGGACAGCAGCAGCGCGTGGCCATCGCCCGTTCACTGTGCATGAAACCTAAAATTATGCTGTTTGATGAGCCAACATCCGCACTCGACCCGGAAATGGTAAAGGAAGTTCTGGATACCATGATTGGTCTGGCCCAATCCGGGATGACCATGCTGTGCGTGACGCATGAAATGGGGTTTGCCCGTACCGTAGCTGACAGAGTGATCTTTATGGATCGCGGTGAGATTGTGGAACAGGCACCACCAGATGAGTTCTTTGCTCATCCAAAATCAGAGCGTACACGAGCATTCTTGTCGCAGGTAATTCACTAGTTGTTTGCCATGCCCGGTGGCGTGTTGCCTGCCGGGCCAATTGGCTATCCAGATCGGGTAAGTTGAAGTCGCCACGCGGCTTTTTCAGACGGCATAAAGCAAAAAACCCCGCACCTTACGGTACGGGGTTCTTTTTATTTGATGTCTGGCAGTTCCCTACTCTCACATGGGGAGACCCCACACTACCATCGGCGCTACGGCGTTTCACTTCTGAGTTCGGCATGGGGTCAGGTGGGACCACCGCGCTAAAGCCGCCAGACAAATTCTTTTACTATGTGCCGAACTTCAACCTACGTATTAAGTGGTGCTGATACCCAGAGTCGAACTGGGGACCTCACCCTTACCAAGGGTGCGCTCTACCAACTGAGCCATATCAGCACGCTAAATTTGATGCCTGGCAGTTCCCTACTCTCACATGGGGAGACCCCACACTACCATCGGCGCTACGGCGTTTCACTTCTGAGTTCGGCATGGGGTCAGGTGGGACCACCGCGCTAAAGCCGCCAGGCAAATTCTGTTAAATCTGTATCAAAGCTGAAAATCTTCTGTCTCTCGTCCGCCGAAACAGCTTCGGCGTTGTAAGGTTAAGCCTCACGGTTCATTAGTATCGGTTAGCTCAACGTATCGCTACGCTTACACACCCGACCTATCAACGTCGTCGTCTTCAACGTTCCTTCAGGACCCTTAAAGGGTCAGGGAGAACTCATCTCGGGGCAAGTTTCGTGCTTAGATGCTTTCAGCACTTATCTTTTCCGCATTTAGCTACCGGGCAATGCCATTGGCATGACAACCCGAACACCAGTGATGCGTCCACTCCGGTCCTCTCGTACTAGGAGCAGCCCCCCTCAATTCTCCAGCGCCCACGGCAGATAGGGACCGAACTGTCTCACGACGTTCTAAACCCAGCTCGCGTACCACTTTAAACGGCGAACAGCCGTACCCTTGGGACCTACTTCAGCCCCAGGATGTGATGAGCCGACATCGAGGTGCCAAACACCGCCGTCGATATGAACTCTTGGGCGGTATCAGCCTGTTATCCCCGGAGTACCTTTTATCCGTTGAGCGATGGCCCTTCCATTCAGAACCACCGGATCACTATGACCTGCTTTCGCACCTGCTCGAGCCGTCACTCTCGCAGTCAAGCTAGCTTATGCCATTGCACTAACCTCCTGATGTCCGACCAGGATTAGCTAACCTTCGTGCTCCTCCGTTACTCTTTGGGAGGAGACCGCCCCAGTCAAACTACCCACCAGACACTGTCCGCAACCCGGATTACGGGTCTACGTTAGAACACCAGCCATTAAAGGGTGGTATTTCAAGGATGGCTCCATGCAGACTGGCGTCCACACTTCAAAGCCTCCCACCTATCCTACACATCAAGGACCAGTGTTCAGTGTCAAGCTATAGTAAAGGTTCACGGGGTCTTTCCGTCTTGCCGCGGGTACACTGCATCTTCACAGCGAGTTCAATTTCACTGAGTCTCGGGTGGAGACAGCCTGGCCATCATTACGCCATTCGTGCAGGTCGGAACTTACCCGACAAGGAATTTCGCTACCTTAGGACCGTTATAGTTACGGCCGCCGTTTACCGGGGCTTCGATCAAGAGCTTCGCGTTGCCGCTAACCCCATCAATTAACCTTCCGGCACCGGGCAGGCGTCACACCGTATACGTCCACTTTCGTGTTTGCACAGTGCTGTGTTTTTAATAAACAGTTGCAGCCAGCTGGTATCTTCGACTGATTTCAGCTCCACCCGCAGGGGCTTCACCTACATATCAGCGTGCCTTCTCCCGAAGTTACGGCACCATTTTGCCTAGTTCCTTCACCCGAGTTCTCTCAAGCGCCTTGGTATTCTCTACCTGACCACCTGTGTCGGTTTGGGGTACGATTTGATGTTACCTGATGCTTAGAGGCTTTTCCTGGAAGCAGGGCATTTGTTACTTCAGCACCGTAGTGCCTCGTCATCACACCTCAGCGTTAAAAAGAGTCCGGATTTACCTAAACTCTCCGCCTACATGCTTAAACCGGGACAACCGTCGCCCGGCTAACATAGCCTTCTCCGTCCCCCCTTCGCAGTAACACCAAGTACAGGAATATTAACCTGTTTCCCATCGACTACGCCTTTCGGCCTCGCCTTAGGGGTCGACTCACCCTGCCCCGATTAACGTTGGACAGGAACCCTTGGTCTTCCGGCGTGCGGGCTTTTCACCCGCATTATCGTTACTTATGTCAGCATTCGCACTTCTGATACCTCCAGCAACCCTCACAGGCCACCTTCAACGGCTTACAGAACGCTCCCCTACCCAACAACACATAGTGTCGCTGCCGCAGCTTCGGTGCATGGTTTAGCCCCGTTACATCTTCCGCGCAGGCCGACTCGACCAGTGAGCTATTACGCTTTCTTTAAATGATGGCTGCTTCTAAGCCAACATCCTGGCTGTCTGTGCCTTCCCACATCGTTTCCCACTTAACCATGACTTTGGGACCTTAGCTGGCGGTCTGGGTTGTTTCCCTCTTCACGACGGACGTTAGCACCCGCCGTGTGTCTCCCGTGATAACATTCTTCGGTATTCGTAGTTTGCATCGGGTTGGTAAGCCGGGATGGCCCCCTAGCCGAAACAGTGCTCTACCCCCGAAGATGAGTTCACGAGGCGCTACCTAAATAGCTTTCGGGGAGAACCAGCTATCTCCCGGTTTGATTGGCCTTTCACCCCCAGCCACAAGTCATCCGCTAATTTTTCAACATTAGTCGGTTCGGTCCTCCAGTTAGTGTTACCCAACCTTCAACCTGCCCATGGCTAGATCACCGGGTTTCGGGTCTATACCCTGCAACTTAACGCCCAGTTAAGACTCGGTTTCCCTTCGGCTCCCCTATACGGTTAACCTTGCTACAGAATATAAGTCGCTGACCCATTATACAAAAGGTACGCAGTCACACCACGAAGGTGCTCCCACTGCTTGTACGTACACGGTTTCAGGTTCTTTTTCACTCCCCTCGCCGGGGTTCTTTTCGCCTTTCCCTCACGGTACTGGTTCACTATCGGTCAGTCAGGAGTATTTAGCCTTGGAGGATGGTCCCCCCATATTCAGACAGGATACCACGTGTCCCGCCCTACTCTTCGAGTTCACAGCAAGTGTGCTTTCGTGTACGGGGCTATCACCCTGTATCGCCGGACTTTCCAGACCGTTCCACTAACACACAAGCTGATTCAGACTCTGGGCTGCTCCCCGTTCGCTCGCCGCTACTGGGGGAATCTCGGTTGATTTCTTTTCCTCGGGGTACTTAGATGTTTCAGTTCCCCCGGTTCGCCTCGTTAACCTATGTATTCAGTTAACGATAGTGTGTCGGAACACACTGGGTTTCCCCATTCGGACATCGCCGGGTCAAAGGTTCATATCACCTCGCCGGCGCTTTTCGCAGATTAGCACGTCCTTCATCGCCTCTGACTGCCAGGGCATCCACCGTGTACGCTTAGTCGCTTAACCTCACAACCCGAAGATGTTTCTTTCGATTCATCATCGACTTGCGAAAATTTGAGAGACTCGAACACACCATTAAGATGTGTCGTTTCAATTTTCAGCTTGATCCAGATTTTTAAAGAGCAAATATCTCAAATGTGACTCACTGAGTCAGTTTTGAGATATATCGGCAGGTGACTTTCACTCACAAACCAGCAAGTGGCGTCCCCTAGGGGATTCGAACCCCTGTTACCGCCGTGAAAGGGCGGTGTCCTGGGCCTCTAGACGAAGGGGACACTGAAGTCTGCTTCGGCAAGACGCCTTGCTATTTACTTTTCATCAGACAATCTGTGTGAGCACTACAAAGGCAGGTTCTTTAAGGTAAGGAGGTGATCCAACCGCAGGTTCCCCTACGGTTACCTTGTTACGACTTCACCCCAGTCATGAATCACAAAGTGGTAAGCGCCCTCCCGAAGGTTAAGCTACCTACTTCTTTTGCAACCCACTCCCATGGTGTGACGGGCGGTGTGTACAAGGCCCGGGAACGTATTCACCGTAGCATTCTGATCTACGATTACTAGCGATTCCGACTTCATGGAGTCGAGTTGCAGACTCCAATCCGGACTACGACATACTTTATGAGGTCCGCTTGCTCTCGCGAGGTCGCTTCTCTTTGTATATGCCATTGTAGCACGTGTGTAGCCCTACTCGTAAGGGCCATGATGACTTGACGTCATCCCCACCTTCCTCCAGTTTATCACTGGCAGTCTCCTTTGAGTTCCCGGCCGGACCGCTGGCAACAAAGGATAAGGGTTGCGCTCGTTGCGGGACTTAACCCAACATTTCACAACACGAGCTGACGACAGCCATGCAGCACCTGTCTCAGAGTTCCCGAAGGCACCAATCCATCTCTGGAAAGTTCTCTGGATGTCAAGAGTAGGTAAGGTTCTTCGCGTTGCATCGAATTAAACCACATGCTCCACCGCTTGTGCGGGCCCCCGTCAATTCATTTGAGTTTTAACCTTGCGGCCGTACTCCCCAGGCGGTCGATTTAACGCGTTAGCTCCGGAAGCCACTCCTCAAGGGAACAACCTCCAAATCGACATCGTTTACGGCGTGGACTACCAGGGTATCTAATCCTGTTTGCTCCCCACGCTTTCGCACCTGAGCGTCAGTCTTTGTCCAGGGGGCCGCCTTCGCCACCGGTATTCCTCCAGATCTCTACGCATTTCACCGCTACACCTGGAATTCTACCCCCCTCTACAAGACTCTAGCCTGCCAGTTTCGAATGCAGTTCCCAGGTTGAGCCCGGGGATTTCACATCCGACTTGACAGACCGCCTGCGTGCGCTTTACGCCCAGTAATTCCGATTAACGCTTGCACCCTCCGTATTACCGCGGCTGCTGGCACGGAGTTAGCCGGTGCTTCTTCTGCGAGTAACGTCAATCACCAAGGTTATTAACCTTAATGCCTTCCTCCTCGCTGAAAGTACTTTACAACCCGAAGGCCTTCTTCATACACGCGGCATGGCTGCATCAGGCTTGCGCCCATTGTGCAATATTCCCCACTGCTGCCTCCCGTAGGAGTCTGGACCGTGTCTCAGTTCCAGTGTGGCTGGTCATCCTCTCAGACCAGCTAGGGATCGTCGCCTAGGTGAGCCATTACCCCACCTACTAGCTAATCCCATCTGGGCACATCTGATGGCAAGAGGCCCGAAGGTCCCCCTCTTTGGTCTTGCGACATTATGCGGTATTAGCTACCGTTTCCAGTAGTTATCCCCCTCCATCAGGCAGTTTCCCAGACATTACTCACCCGTCCGCCGCTCGTCACCCAGGAGCAAGCTCCCTGTGTTACCGCTCGACTTGCATGTGTTAGGCCTGCCGCCAGCGTTCAATCTGAGCCATGATCAAACTCTTCAATTTAAAAGTTTGATGCTCAATGAATTAAACTTCGTAATGAATTACGTGTTCACTCGTTGAGACTTGGTATTCATTTATCGTCCGGGGACGTTAAGAATCCATGTCACTTTGAGTGCCCACACAGATTGTCTGATAAATTGTTAAAGAGCAGTGCAACGCGGCTTTCAGCTCACCGTTGCGAGGTGGCGTATAATACGCTTTCCTCTTTCAGAGTCAACCCGTTATTTCAGGATTTTTTCTCTTCAACCGACCGGGTTGTTTGTGAAGTGATTCACATCCGCCGTGTCGATGGAGGCGCATTATAGGGATCCCAGTTTTTAGCACAAGCGTTTTTTAGATCTTTTTTTCTGACTGCTGCTTTTCCACTCTTTTCGCTGAAATCACACCCGATTTGCTTAAATATTGACGCATTTTGGCCTTGCCTCGATCCATAAATGCGATCAAAGTCTTTTGTGTAGCGTTTATTAATAGAGGTAGATATGTCAGCTGTACTGCGTCCTTATAAAGATCTATTCCCCCAGAAAGGCGATCGCGTGATGATCGATGCCAGCAGCGTTGTCATCGGCGATGTGCGAATGGCGGACGATGTCAGCATCTGGCCGCTCGTTGCGATCAGAGGAGACGTTAACTATGTTGCGATTGGTGCCCGCACCAATATTCAGGACGGCAGCGTTCTGCATGTAACCCACAAATCCTCGAACAACCCGCAAGGCAATCCTCTTATCGTCGGAGAAGAGGTGACCGTTGGTCATAAGGTGATGCTCCACGGCTGCAGGATAGGCAATCGGGTTCTGGTCGGTATGGGGTCAATTTTGCTGGATGGCGTAGTTGTAGAAGATGATGTGATGATTGGCGCCGGCAGCCTGGTCCCGCAAAATAAACGGCTCGAAAGCGGTTATCTCTATTTAGGCAGCCCGGTAAAACAGATCCGCCCCTTAACAGAGGCGGAAATTGAAGGATTGAAATACTCTGCGAACAACTACGTAAAATGGAAGAATGACTATTTAGATCAGGATATCCAGACCCAGCCTTGATCGTCTTCCTGCTGGTCGCGGATTAAATCGCTGGCTTCCTCTTCAAGGTCCCAGCGATTTTCGCAAAATACGTCCATTGCCTGAGTGCCGCCAAAGCGTTCCAGCAACACGTCCTTACTGATTGCACAGGTCAACTGCATCCCATGCACCAGTACCGGGAAACAAACGGCTTGTTTTTCTTCGTCCCAGACTTCTCTGTCGGGAAAGTGAATGGCCTGATTCACGCGGACAGTTCCTGTTTCAGCTTCTCAATTACAGGCTCGACCGCCGGCAACACGCCATGCCAAAGCAACACGGCATGGGCCGCTTGCCCCACCAGCATTCCAAGACCATCAGCCAGGTGTTTCGCGCCATGCTGTTCGCACCAGTTCAGGAAAGGTGTTTTCCCATTCTGGTAGAACATGTCATAGAAAAAGAGATGGGCGCTCACCAGCGAAGCAGGAATAGCCGGGACTTCTCCGCCAATACCGCTCGAGGTCGCGTTAATCACCAGATCGAACTCATGCCCCGCCAAATCATCCAGCGCGACAGCACTCACGCTGCCTGTATGCGCAAACAATGCGGCTAACTCTTCGGCCCGGGAGAAAGTACGGTTAGTAATGGTTACGGAACAGTCCAGAGAGAGCAGAGGCAGCAACACGCCACGTGATGCGCCCCCCGCGCCAATCAGCAATATCCGGAAGCCTGGCTTTATAAATGACAACCTTTGCAGATCGCTTAACAGCCCAATTCCGTCGGTGTTATCGCCCAGCAGGCGTCCATCCTCAAGCCGTTTAAGTGTATTCACTGCGCCAGCAAGAGAAGCTCGCTCAGTAAGTTCATCCGCTCGCTCAAAAGCTTCTTCTTTAAAGGGAACGGTGACATTCGCACCTTTACCACCCGCATCAAAAAAGGCATTCAGCGTTGCAACAAACGCATCGACTGGGGCCAGTACCCGGCCATAGGGATGGTCTATCTGCAATTGTTCAGCAAACTGCTGATGAATCAGAGGTGATTTGCTGTGAGCAATCGGATTTCCAAAAACGGCATAAGTTTCCATCATATTACCCCTGGCGAAAACGTTCGCCGGTTAACGCATCGCGGATTTCAGAAGGATTCAGGCGCCCGCCCGTTTCACCAACAGCCACCGGGAAATCATCCCCGAATTGCGCCAGCACTTCTTCAGAAGTCCTGCAAGGTGGCAACCCGGTCAGGTTTGCGCTGGTCGACACCAAAGGTTTACCGAACGCCAGACATAGCTCAACCACCAGCGGATGATCTGTTACACGAACGGCCAGGGAATCAAAGCGCCCGGTTAGCCAGCGCGGTGTTGTCGGCCGCGCCGGGAAAACAAAGGTCACAGGACCAGGCCAGACGGAGAATATGGTTTCCCGCTGCGCCGGCGTCAGCATGGAATCATCTATATAGGGTTTGAGTTGCTCGTAATTTGCTGCAATCAGTATTAGCCCTTTCTCGACAGGCCGTTGTTTTAGCTCAAGCAGACGGCCCACAGCCGTTTCGCTGTCAGGATCGCAACCGACCCCAAATACAGCTTCTGTTGGATAAGCGATGACTTCTTCTTTTTTCAGTACGTCCACTGCATACGCAATGGAGCCTGATGGCAGGTTATTATTCACTGGTTTGATCCGCCGCAACCGGCTTTCCACATTGTTTACTGGCGCAGAAACGTTTTAAGCCTTGCGCAGTTTTCTTCTCTATTAGTAACGGATAGTCGCAATGAGGGCAGACCCCCGCTACCGGTTTGAAATTGATAACGAACTGGCATTCAGGATAGCGATCGCAAGAATGGAAGGTCTTACCAAAACGAGAACGGCGCTGAACCAACTGTCCATGCTGGCATTGTGGACACGCGATTGCCGTTTCATCTGGTTTATCAATTTGTTCTGTATGTTCGCATTCAGGGTAGTGACTGCATCCGATAAACATACCGAAGCGGCCTTGTCGCAAGGCTAACTCACCACCGCAGACAGGGCATAACTGCCCCTCCAGAATCTTAACGATATGCCCATCCGCCTGGCTTTTCAGGGGACGGACATAATCACATTCCGGATAGTGTGAACAACCGAGAAACGGACCGTGTTTCCCGGACCGAATGACAAGTTCAGCCCCGCACTGCGGGCAGGGCTCATTTTTATGCACCGTGAATAGTGCTGATTTGGCCATAACAACTCTTGGTGCTGCACCTTTGAATCAGTGCAGCATACCTTCATTCACTTCAAAGAGTAATTCTTCCATTTGTTGATAGGCATTTTCACAGCCCGGGATATTAAACAGAACCATCAGAATCACCCATTTGAGGTCTTCCAGTTCGAATTCTGCCGTATCCAGCGCCATGACGCGCTCTATCACCATTTCTCGCGTTTCGAGGTTTAGCACCTGAATCTGCTCAAGGAATAAAATAAATCCCCGGCAGCTGGCATCCAGCCTTTCACACTCTTCAGCTGTATAGATGCGTACAGACAGCGGATCGGAAGCAAGCTGCATCGGTTCGGCAAGGCCTTCCTGATAATCAGCCAGTTTCTCTAACCACATCAACGCATTATAAATATCTTCCCGCTCAAATCCCGCATCGGTAAGATCCCGTGTCAATTTGTCCTGATCCACTCGCATTTCTGCTTCGTTATGGATGTAAGTCTCAAACAAATACATCAGTACGTCGAACATGGCTTGCCCTCCTTAATCGGACATAGCCGCCGGGTACAGCTGCGATCCACCCTGCTAACTCCAGTTCGAGTAGCTGTGCTACCGTTACTGGCACAGGTTGGCCGGCACGTTCAGCGACAACGTCAACAGGTGTTACCTCATCTCCTACGTTAGCCAGGAGCTTGGGAAATGGCAATGCCACCTCCTCCTGATCTGATGAATATTGTCGCTTTTCGGCTTCCCCCTGAAGCCAGTGCAGCCCATATCGCAAATTTTCCAGAATGTCCTCTGTGCCTGTGACAGGCGTTGCGCCCTGCTTTATTAGCCAGTGTGGCCCTTCGCACCCGGGATTCCCTACTGGCCCCGGCAGTGCAAAAACCTCACGCCCCTGCTCCAGTGCGCATCTGGCGGTAACAAGCGAACCGCTACGTAATGCCGCCTCAACCACAAAAACCCCGAGGCTCAACCCGCTAATAATGCGGTTGCGACGAGGAAAATTAGTGGGCCAGGGAGATGTTGATAAGGAGAACTCAGAAATAACCGCCCCACCGCCCTCAATCAGTTGATCGGCAAGGGAAAAATGCCTGCGTGGATAAATACTGAAAAGGCCATTGCCCAGCACCGCCACACTGCTTCCTTTAACCGCCAGCGCCGCCCGGTGAGCTACACCATCAATCCCACAGGCCAGCCCGCTGGTTATCGTGAAGCCACACTGTGCCAGCTGCTCACACAGAAGCTTTCCCCAGCGCTGACCATACCAGGACGGGGAACGGCTCCCTACAACTCCCAGTTGAATATTATTGAGTACTTCAACATGCCCTTTAACGAACAGGGCACCGGGGTAATCCGGTATCATTCGAAGTAATGGTGGGTATCGGGGATCATTCGCGGGCAGCAGACAATGACCAGGCTGTTCGAGCCAAATCAGGCTCCGCTCAAGCTCAGCCTCGCCGAGTGCAAAAAAACGCTCAGCTTGCTTACCCGACAGCCCTGCGTCTTTGATAGCAACATTATCAATATTCGTCTGGCGCAGCAGGTACGCGGCTGCTTCCAGCATCGCATCACCACACAGTGTTGTCGTGTTGATCAGCCGTAACCATATCTCTGTAGACGTCATCCTTTTCCCTGCCATAAGCAGCCTCCGCAATCATTGCGATTGGTCACTGATGCTGTCAATCGATGGGGGATTTGTCTAGAATAGAGGTAATATTCTTATCAACTCCTGAATACGACTCTGGAAATTTATGGCAGTTTTGCAAGTGTTACATATTCCGGACGAGCGCCTTCGCATCGTCGCTGAACCGGTAAAAGAAGTGAATGCAGAAATTCAGCGTATCGTCGATGATATGTTCGATACCATGTACGCCGAAGAAGGCATTGGCCTGGCGGCTACGCAGGTTGACATTCACAAGCGTATTATCGTGATTGACGTCTCTGAAAATCGCGATGGCCGTCTGGTGCTGATCAACCCTGAGCTGCTCGAAAAGAGCGGAGAAACAGGTATCGAGGAAGGCTGTCTGTCCATTCCAGAACAGCGTGCTTTAGTGCCACGTGCCGAAAAAGTGAAAATTCGCGCTCTGGATCGTGACGGTAATCCGTTCGAACTGGAAGCTGACGAACTGCTGGCGATTTGTATTCAGCATGAGATGGATCACCTGGTCGGTAAACTGTTTATCGATTACCTCTCGCCACTGAAACAACAGCGTATTCGCCAGAAAGTAGAGAAACTGGATCGTATGCGCTCTCGTGCATAACATCCCGGGATACAAGGAATAACGTGTCTACATCGCTACGTATTATCTTCGCAGGAACTCCTGATTTTGCAGCGCGTCATCTCGACGCGCTGTTATCTTCTGGCCACCAGGTTGTGGGTGTATTTACGCAACCGGATCGCCCGGCTGGCCGCGGCAAAAAGCTGATGCCGAGCCCGGTAAAAGTGCTGGCAGAAGAGCACGGATTACCTGTATTCCAGCCAGCATCTTTACGTCCGCAGGAAAATCAGCAACTTGTTGCCGATCTCAATGCCGACGTCATGGTGGTGGTGGCTTACGGTTTAATTCTGCCAAAAGCTGTTCTTGATATGCCTCGCCTGGGCTGTGTAAATGTGCACGGCTCTCTGCTGCCTCGCTGGCGCGGCGCGGCGCCTATCCAGCGTTCTTTGTGGGCAGGTGATGCTGAAACTGGCGTCACTATCATGAAGATGGACGTAGGTTTAGACACTGGCGATATGCTGTATAAACTCGCCTGCCCGATTACCGCAGAAGACACCAGCGCAACGCTTTACGACAAGCTGGCAGATCTTGGCCCTCTGGGACTCATCGAGACACTGCAGCAGCTTGCGGATAATACGGCACAGCCTGAAGTTCAGGATGAAGCGCTGGTCACCTATGCCGAAAAGCTGAGCAAAGAAGAAGCTCAGATCGACTGGTCATTGTCGGCCGCTCAGCTTGAACGCTGCATTCGCGCATTTAATCCGTGGCCAATGAGCTGGCTAATGATCGATGATCAGCCAGTAAAAGTCTGGAAAGCCTCCGTCATTGAGGTTCACTCAAGCGCAGAGCCTGGTACTATCCTCGATGCGAACAAACAGGGTATCCAGGTTGCAACGACAGAAGGTATTTTGAACCTTGAGTCGCTCCAGCCTGCGGGTAAGAAAGCGATGAGTGCCCAGGATCTGTTAAATTCCCGTCGCGAATGGTTTATCCCCGGCAAACGTCTTGCCTGAGAAAAATTATCCTTAAGGCCCGGTGTTTCCGGGCATTTTTATTTTTACGGCTATGAAAAAACAAAATCTACGCAGTATGGCGGCGCAGGCCGTCGAACAAGTGGTTGAGCAAGGGCAGTCGCTGAGCAATGTGCTGCCGCCACTTCAACAGAAAGTGTCGGACAAAGACAAAGCACTGCTTCAGGAGTTGTGCTTTGGTGTCCTGCGCACCCTTTCCCAGCTTGAGTGGCTGATTAACAAGCTGATGTCACGCCCGATGACAGGAAAGCAGCGCACCGTGCATTACCTGATTATGGTTGGATTCTACCAGTTGCTTCATACTCGTATCCCGCCTCACGCTGCGCTGGCAGAAACGGTAGAAGGTGCCGTTGCCATTAAACGTCCGCAACTGAAAGGATTGATCAACGGGGTGCTACGCCAGTTCCAGCGCCAGCAAGAAGAGCTGCTGGCCGAATTTGCCCGGACCGAAAATCAGTACCTGCACCCGTCGTGGCTGCTTAATCGTCTTAAAAAAGCGTATCCACAGCAGTGGCAGGACATCGCCGGGGCCAATAACCAGCGTCCTCCGATGTGGTTACGCGTCAACCGTAATCATCATACCCGTGATGCGTGGCTTGCCCTGCTGAAAGAATCTGGTATGAACGGATTTACGCATGATGCCTATCCTGATGCCGTACGTTTAGAAACCCCGGCACCAGTACATGCGTTACCGGGTTTTGAAGAGGGATGGGTGACGGTTCAGGATGCCTCTGCTCAGGGCTGCATGACCTGGCTTGAACCCCAAAATGGTGAGCAGATCCTCGACCTTTGTGCGGCACCTGGGGGTAAGACGACTCATATTCTCGAAGTTGCCCCGCAAGCCAGTGTATTGGCTGTTGATGTCGATGAGCAGCGTCTTTCTCGCGTCTATGACAACCTGAAACGTTTAGGACTAAAGGCGCAGGTCAAACAGGGTGACGGACGCAAACCAGCTGAATGGTGTGGGGATACACAATTCGATCGTATCCTGCTGGATGCACCTTGTTCAGCTACAGGCGTGATCCGCCGCCACCCGGACATCAAGTGGCTGCGTCGCGATCGTGACATCAACGAACTTGCTCAGCTACAAGCCGAAATTCTCGATGCGGTTTGGCCACATCTGAAATCTGGCGGGACGCTGGTATATGCGACCTGCTCAGTTCTTCCGGAAGAAAATTGTCAGCAGATCGCGGCATTCCTGAAACGTACCCCAAATGCTTCACTGCATGGAACAGGTACGCCAGAGCGCCCTGGTCTGCAAAACCTGCCTGGTGCTGAAGAAGGCGATGGTTTCTTTTACGCTAAGCTAATCAAAGAGTGATGTGAGAACAGGCCGCAAGATATGAAGATAATCATTCTGGGTGCAGGACAGGTCGGCGGAACGCTGGCCGAAAACCTTGTTGGTGAGAATAACGACATCACAATTGTCGATACCAATGGCGATCGACTGCGCGTTTTGCAGGATAAGTTTGACCTTCGGGTTGTACAAGGCCACGGTTCACACCCACGAGTGCTTCGCGAAGCCGGTGCAGACGATGCCGATATGCTGGTCGCGGTGACCAGTTCGGACGAAACCAATATGGTTGCGTGCCAGGTTGCATACTCGCTTTTTAACACGCCAAACAGGATTGCGCGTATCCGCTCTCCGGATTATGTCCGTGACGCGGAAAAACTGTTTAATTCAGAAGCGGTTCCGATCGACCATCTTATTGCGCCAGAACAACTGGTTATCGACAACATTTACCGTCTGATCGAATACCCTGGCGCACTCCAGGTCGTGAACTTCGCAGAAGGAAAAGTGAGCCTGGCCGTAGTTAAAGCCTATTATGGTGGCCCACTGATTGGTAATGCGCTGTCGACGATGCGCGAACATATGCCGCATATCGATACCCGCGTTGCAGCCATTTTCCGTCACGACAGGCCGATTCGCCCGCAAGGCTCGACCATTGTCGAAGCCGGCGATGAAGTCTTCTTTATTGCCGCGTCTCAGCATATCCGTGCGGTGATGAGTGAGCTTCAGCGTCTCGAAAAGCCGTACAAACGCATTATGCTGGTCGGTGGCGGTAATATCGGCGCGGGCCTGGCACGTCGGCTTGAAAAGGACTACAGCGTGAAGTTGATCGAACGCGATCAACAACGTGCGTCTGAGCTCGCAGAAAAGTTACAGAACACGATCGTGTTTTATGGTGATGCGTCGGATCAAGAGTTGCTGGCCGAAGAACATATTGATCAAGTTGATCTGTTTATTGCCGTCACCAACGATGATGAAGCGAATATCATGTCGGCGATGCTCGCAAAACGGATGGGAGCCAAAAAGGTAATGGTGCTCATTCAGCGCCGGGCCTATGTCGATCTGGTACAAGGAAGCGTCATCGATATTGCGATTTCACCACAACAAGCCACTATTTCGGCACTGCTGAGCCACGTTCGTAAGGCTGACATCGTTGGCGTTTCATCGCTTCGTCGCGGAGTCGCTGAGGCTATCGAAGCCGTTGCACACGGTGATGAAACAACCTCCCGAGTGGTAGGCAGGGCGATTGATGAAATTAAATTACCGCCAGGCACCATAATTGGGGCTGTAGTACGCGGTAACGATGTCATGATCGCCAATGATAATTTGCGTATCGAGCAAGGTGACCATGTCATTATGTTCCTTACCGATAAAAAGTTTATTACCGACGTCGAACGTTTATTCCAGCCAAGTCCATTCTTCCTGTAATGATTCGGGTGCTCTTTAAAGGGCGCCCGGACATTAACCCTCTCATTAATATGCCTTTAATTTTTCATAACGATTATTTATCACCAATGGAAATTAGCTAATCATTTGTTAAACTTATAATCGTCAGCTGGCACAAGGAGAACATAATGAGTTTTATTAAAGAGTTTCGCGAATTTGCGATGCGCGGAAATGTGGTGGATTTGGCTGTGGGTGTCATTATTGGTGCAGCGTTCGGTAAGATCGTTTCATCACTGGTAGCCGACATTATTATGCCACCTTTAGGGTTATTAATCGGGGGCATAGATTTTAAACAGTTCGCCGTTACGCTGCGGGATGCTCAGGGTGATGTCCCGGCGGTTGTGATGCACTACGGTGTGTTCATCCAGAACATCTTCGATTTTGTGATTGTCGCGTTTGCTATTTTTATGGCGATCAAGCTTATCAACAAGCTTAACCGTAAAAAAGAAGAGCCGGCAGCAGCACCAGCGCCAACGAAAGAAGAAGTATTGTTGACCGAAATCCGCGACCTGTTAAAAGAACAAAATAACCGTTCTTAATCAGAAGCTAAAAACAGGAAGGCCAGTGGTAAAAAAGCAATTTGCTCTCTTGCCACTGGCCTCCCAGTTACCCCGATTGCCATGTTTGCCTTTACGCAGATAACTTCCTTTCCCCTTTTTGTTTTTCTCTACCCGCTGCCGGAAAAGTGGATCATGGAGCAGGGCTTCGATGGCATTGTCTTTGATTTGCCCCTTCGTATGCTGATAGCGACTCATAATGTCTCCTGAGTATGGTTTAAGTCGACCGGAGTCTAGACCTGGATGTACTAAAAATCAACATCCCTGTGTTTCTCCACTTGCGCCCTGTTCGAGTGCTTCGAGGATCGAGCAATAGACACTGCTGTGGGCCGTACCGCAGCAGGCATCATTCAGGCGCTGTAGTGATCGCTGCATTGTCTGAAGCTCCTGGATCCGTTCTTCTACTTCATCAAGTCTGGCCTGAACAATGCTCTTCGACTCCTGACACGTATGATGTGCCGGATCGATGCGGATCGAAAGAAGCTCGCGGATGGATTCAAGGGTAAACCCAAGCTGACGTGCGTAACGTATAAACCGGAGACGCTGTAGGTCATTATCGGTATAAAGACGGAACCCGCCTTCCGTGCGCACCTCATGATCAATCATCTGCTGCTTTTCGTAATAACGAATGGTATCCGGTGTGACGTTAGCAAGCTTTGCGAGTTCACCAATACGATACATAACTACTCCTCATTCATTTTGTGCATCAGCCGTTCACAATACTCGCCGTGCAGAAAATCAGTATTCATTCCGGCCTGGCGCAGTTTTAGTTCGATCAATGCCAGGCGGCGACTAATTTCTGGATGCCGGGGATCGTCCTTGCGAATACCTTTCAACAGGTCGACAAGTTCTACTGCCTCTTTACGCTGCTCGAGTTCCGGGGGTAAGCAACCGGCATTTTTCAGTAAGCGATAACCAGAGCGTAACTCAGGCGCGACATGAGAATCGTCATCCAGCACTATCGGAGCACCGGTACCCGGAAGATTATCAAATTCACCTTTTCTTTGGGCATCGCAAATATGGCGTTCTGCCCACTGGTCGAGCAACCACATAACGAACTCCAGGGGATGAACAGAAAAGATACAGTTATTGTAGAGAAGTGGGGATTCTGCGGATATAAAAAAACCCGCCGAAGCGGGTCTTTTTACGTTACTACAGATTACTCTGCAGCAGCTTCTGCTTTCGATTCAGAACGATCAACCAGCTCGATGTAAGCCATCGGAGCGTTGTCGCCTGCACGGAAGCCACACTTCAGAATACGAGTGTAACCACCTGCACGGCTCGCAAAACGCGGACCCAGTTCGTTAAACAGTTTTGCCACGATCTCGTTATCACGAGTACGGGCGAATGCCAGACGACGATTAGCAACGCTGTCAGTCTTGGCAAGAGTAATCAGCGGCTCAACTACGCGACGCAGCTCTTTCGCTTTAGGCAGGGTCGTCTTGATGATTTCATGACGAACCAGTGAACCTGCCATGTTGCGGAACATAGCCTGGCGATGGCTGCTGTTGCGGTTCAGTTGACGACCACTCTTACGATGGCGCATGACCTTATCCTTCTCAGTAAAACCTTAACCTGTGATCCGGTTACTCGTCAGCAATGCTTGCCGGTGGCCAGTTTTCCAGGCGCATACCCAGAGACAGACCACGTGAGGCCAGCACGTCTTTAATCTCAGTAAGAGATTTTTTACCCAGGTTCGGCGTTTTCAGCAACTCAACCTCGGTACGCTGTACCAGATCACCGATATAGTGGATAGCTTCTGCCTTGAGGCAGTTAGCAGAGCGGACAGTCAATTCGAGATCGTCAACAGGGCGCAGCAGGATCGGATCGAATTCTGGTTTCTCTTCTTTAACTTCCGGCTGACGAACATCACGTAAGTCAACGAAAGCTTCAAGTTGTTCTGCCAGGATGGTTGCCGCACGACGAATCGCCTCTTCAGGATCGATTGTGCCGTTGGTTTCCATTTCGATGACCAGCTTGTCCAGGTCGGTACGCTGTTCTACACGCGCTGCTTCAACATTGTAGGCAATACGCTCTACAGGGCTGTAACATGCGTCGACCAGCAGACGGCCGATTGGGCGCTCATCTTCTTCCGAATGAATTCGGGCAGAAGCCGGCACATAACCACGACCGCGCTGAACTTTGATACGCATGCTAATAGCTGCGTTCTCATCGGTCAGGTGGCAGATCACGTGCTGCGGCTTGACGATTTCAACATCACCGTCGTGGGTGATGTCGGCTGCAGTCACAGGGCCAATGCCAGATTTATTCAGAGTAAGAATAACTTCATCTTTACCCTGAACTCTCACCGCCAGCCCTTTCAGGTTGAGCAGGATTTCAAGGATATCTTCCTGAACGCCTTCTTTGGTGCTGTACTCATGAAGTACACCATCAATCTCAACCTCGGTCACCGCGCAACCCGGCATCGATGAGAGCAGAATACGGCGCAGTGCGTTACCCAGAGTATGGCCAAAGCCACGCTCTAAAGGCTCAAGGGTCACCTTGGCGTGCGTCGAACTCACTTGCTCGATATCTACCAGGCGCGGTTTTAGAAACTCTGTCACAGAACCCTGCATTGTGTCCTCTCTTTGGTACTAAGCTTTACTTGGAGTAAAGCTCGACGATCAGGTGTTCGTTAATGTCCGCAGACAGATCAGAACGTTCTGGCTGACGCTTGAACGTACCTTCCATCTTGCCAGCATCAACTTCCAGCCAGGTTGGCTTTTCACGCTGCTCAGCCAGCTCCAGAGCGGCTTTCACGCGAGATTGCTTTTTCGCTTTCTCACGAATGCTAACAACGTCATTCGCTTTAACCTGATAAGAAGCGATGTTAACAACACGACCGTTTACCATGATTGCTTTGTGGCTAACCAACTGGCGTGATTCAGCACGAGTAGCGCCGAAGCCCATACGGTATACAACGTTGTCCAGACGACCTTCCAGCAGAGCCAACAGGTTTTCACCAGTGTTGCCTTTCAGACGTGCTGCTTCTTTATAGTAGTTACGGAACTGACGCTCCAGCACACCGTAGATACGGCGAACTTTTTGCTTTTCACGCAACTGCACACCATAGTCAGACAGACGCGGTTTACGCGCACCGTGCTGGCCAGGAGCTTGTTCAATTTTACACTTGGTATCGATCGCGCGAACGCCAGACTTAAGGAATAAGTCGGTGCCCTCACGACGGCTCAGCTTGAGCTTAGGACCCAAATATCTTGCCATTTTCTATCTCCAACTAACCTAAAAAACGAGCGCGTTATACGCGACGTTTTTTCGGCGGACGACAACCGTTATGAGGGATCGGAGTCACATCAGTAATATTAGTGATGCGGAAACCAGCGGCGTTCAGAGCACGAACAGTAGATTCGCGGCCTGGACCCGGACCTTTAACCATAACTTCCAGATTCTTGATGCCGTATTCTTTTACGGCTTCAGCGCAACGCTCTGCTGCAACCTGAGCTGCAAACGGAGTGGATTTGCGTGAACCACGGAAACCGGAACCACCGGCTGTTGCCCAACCCAATGCGTTACCCTGACGATCAGTGATAGTAACGATGGTGTTGTTGAAAGAAGCATGGATATGAGCCACGCCGTCAGAGACTTGTTTTCTTACACGTTTACGTGCACGAATTGGTGCCTTTGCCATTATTCAATCACCCCGATTATTTCTTGATCGGTTTGCGCGGACCCTTACGGGTACGTGCGTTGGTCTTAGTACGCTGACCGCGCACTGGCAGACCACGACGATGACGCAAACCGCGATAGCAACCAAGATCCATAAGGCGCTTGATGCTCATGCTAACTTCACGGCGCAGATCACCTTCAACGACAAATTTGGCAACTTCGTCACGCAGCGTGTCGATTTGTTCTTCAGACAGCTCACTGATCTTAACATCTTCAGCGATACCCGCTGCAGCCAGAATGGCCTTAGAACGGGTCTTGCCGACGCCGTAGATCGAAGTTAATGCGATCACAGCATGTTTCTGATCAGGAATGTTAATGCCTGCTATACGGGCCACTATGCACTCCTACTATTTAATATGTACGCACCATGCTGAAAAGCCCGTTTTCAGGATACTCAAATGGAAACGTACAGACATACAAAAGATTGGCTGGCTAATCTAGCCAGCTCAACCCAACTTTGCAAGAAAAATATGCGAAATAATCAGCCTTGGCGCTGTTTATGCTTCGGCTCGGCACTGCAAATCACACGGATGACACCATCACGCTTAACGATTTTGCAGTTACGGCATAATTTCTTGACGGAAGCACGAACTTTCATTTTTACTCTCCGTAACTTCTCAGGCGACCAATTAGCGGCCGTAGCCTTTCAGGTTCGCCTTCTTCAATGCAGACTCATACTGACTGGACATCATCAGAGTTTGCACTTGAGCCATAAAGTCCATAATCACGACAACAACGATAAGCAGTGAAGTCCCACCGAAGTAGAACGGTACTTTCATTGCATCACGCATGAACTCCGGGATCAGGCAGATAAAAGTAATATAAAGCGCACCAACCAAAGTCAGGCGAGTCATTACTTTATCGATATACTTCGCCGTTTGCTCTCCCGGACGAATTCCTGGTACAAATGCACCGGACTTCTTCAGGTTATCTGCTGTTTCACGCGGGTTGAAGACCAACGCCGTGTAGAAGAAACAGAAGAAGATGATCGCAGACGCATAGAGTAACACATAAAGTGGTTGCCCAGGCTGCAAATACAGCGAAATTGTTGTCAGCCAGTTCCAACCAGTCCCGCCCCCGAACCATGACGCGATGGTCGCTGGGAACAGAATAATACTGGAAGCGAAGATTGCCGGGATTACCCCCGCCATATTCACTTTCAGCGGTAAATGTGTGCTCTGTGCAGCATAGACACGACGACCCTGCTGACGTTTAGCGTAGTTCACCACAATGCGGCGTTGACCACGTTCAACGAAGACAACAAAGAACGTCACTGCAAATACTAATACTGCAACCAACAGCAACAGGAGGAAGTGCAGGTCGCCTTGACGCGCTTGCTCGATAGTGTGGGCAATGGCTGGCGGGAGTCCCGCAACAATACCGGCGAAGATAATGATTGAGATACCGTTACCGATACCACGTTCAGTAATCTGTTCGCCGAGCCACATCAGGAACATGGTTCCTGTGACCAGACTTACAACAGCGGTGAAATAGAATGCAAAGCCCGGGTTTAACACCAGGCCCTGCATACCAGGCATATTCGGCAGACCGGTAGCAATACCGATCGACTGGAATATCGCCAGCACCAGAGTGCCGTAACGGGTGTACTGACTAATCTTACGACGTCCAGACTCCCCTTCTTTCTTCAACTCTGCCAGGGCCGGATGAACGACCGTCAGCAGCTGGATAATAATAGATGCCGAGATATACGGCATAATACCCAATGCGAAGATAGAAGCACGGCTGAGAGCACCACCAGAGAACATGTTGAACATTTCAATGATGGTGCCTCGCTGTTGCTCAAGCAGTTTGGCAAGTACAGCGGCATCGATACCAGGGATCGGAATAAAAGAGCCAATACGGAAAACAATCAGCGCGCCGATAACAAACAGCAGTCTGCGTTTCAGCTCGCCAAAACCACCTTTGGCACTTTGAAAATCTAATCCCGGTTGCTTAGCCATCTGCTACTTATTCCTCAATTTTACCGCCAGCAGCTTCGATAGCAGCACGAGCACCTTTAGTCACACGCAGGCCACGAACAGTTACCGGAGTAGAAACTTCACCAGCCAGGATCACTTTCGCGAACTCGATCTGGATACCGATAATGTTAGCTGCTTTCAGCGTGTTCAGGTCTACAACGCCGCCTTCAACTTTCGCCAGGTCAGACAGACGGATTTCCGCTGTGATCGCTGCTTTGCGAGAGGTGAAGCCGAATTTCGGCAGACGACGGTACAGTGGCATCTGACCACCCTCGAAACCGCGACGTACGCCACCGCCAGAACGAGAGTTCTGACCTTTGTGACCACGACCACCGGTTTTACCGAGGCCAGAACCGATACCACGACCCAGGCGTTTACCCGCCTTTTTAGAGCCTTCGGCCGGAGACAGAGTATTTAAACGCATCTCTTACTCCTCAACTTTAACCATGAAGTAAACCGCGTTGACCATACCGCGAACAGCAGGAGTATCCTCGCGCTCAACGGTATGACCAATACGACGCAGACCCAGGCCAAGCAGCGTTGCCTTGTGTTTCGGCAGACGACCGATTGCACTGCGGGTTTGAGTGATTTTAATAGTCTTTGCCATGGTCAATTACCCCAGAATTTCTTCAACGGATTTACCACGCTTGGCAGCGACCATTTCTGGAGAATTCATATTTTCCAGGCCATCAATAGTTGCACGAACCACGTTGATCGGGTTGGTGGAACCATATGCTTTAGCCAGAACGTTATGAACTCCAGCAACTTCCAGAACGGCGCGCATTGCACCACCGGCGATGATACCGGTACCTTCGGAAGCTGGCTGCATGAATACACGAGAACCCGTGTGAACACCTTTAACTGGGTGTTGCAGGGTGCCGTGGTTCAGCGCGACGTTAATCATATTGCGACGGGCTTTTTCCATCGCTTTCTGGATCGCTGCTGGAACTTCACGCGCTTTACCGTAACCAAAACCAACGCGACCGTTACCATCACCAACTACAGTCAGAGCTGTGAAGGAGAAAATACGACCACCTTTAACGGTTTTAGATACGCGGTTAACCGCGATCAGCTTTTCCTGCAGTTCGCCAGCTTGTTTTTCGATGTGAGCCATCTTACACCTCTACCTTAGAACTGAAGGCCAGCTTCACGGGCAGCATCTGCCAGTGCCTGGACACGACCATGATATTGGAACCCGGAACGGTCAAAGGAAACATTGCTGATGCCTTTTTCCAGAGCGCGTTCTGCAACAGCTTTACCTACAGCTGCAGCGGCGTCTTTGTTACCGGTGTACTTCAATTGTTCTGCGATAGCTTTTTCTACAGTAGAAGCAGCTACCAGAACTTCAGAACCGTTCGGTGCAATTACCTGTGCGTAAATATGACGCGGGGTACGATGTACCACCAGGCGAGTTGCACCCAGCTCTTTGAGCTTGCGGCGTGCGCGGGTCGCACGACGGATACGAGCAGATTTCTTATCCATAGTGTTACCTTACTTCTTCTTAGCCTCTTTGGTACGCACGACTTCGTCGGCGTAACGAACACCCTTGCCTTTGTAAGGCTCAGGACGACGGTAGGCGCGCAGATCTGCTGCAACCTGGCCGATCAGCTGTTTATCAGCGCCTTTCAGCACGATTTCAGTCTGAGTCGGGCATTCTGCAGTGATACCGGCCGGCAGCGGATGCTCAACAGGGTGTGAGAAGCCCAGAGACAGGCCAACTGCATTCCCTTTGATAGCTGCACGATAACCTACACCAACCAGCTGAAGCTTTTTAGTGAAGCCTTCGGTAACACCAACAACCATTGAGTTCAGCAGGGCACGCGCGGTACCAGCCTGAGCCCATCCATCCACGAAACCATCACGTGGACCGAAGGTCAGAGCGTTGTCTGCATGTTTAACTTCAACAGCATTGTTGAGGGTACGAGTCAGCTCGCCGTTTTTACCTTTGATCGTAATAACCTGACCGTCGATTTTTACATCAACGCCGGCAGGAATAACGACCGGTGCTTTAGCAACACGAGACATTTTTTCCTCCGATTAGGCTACGTAGCAGATAATTTCGCCACCAAGACCAGCCTGGCGCGCTGCACGATCAGTCATAACACCTTTAGAGGTAGAAACAACTGCGATACCAAGACCAGCCATAACTTTAGGCAGCTCATCTTTTTTCTTATAGATGCGCAGACCTGGGCGGCTGACACGCTGAATGCTCTCTACAACAGCTTTACCCTGGAAGTACTTAAGAGTCACTTCCAGTTCCGGCTTGGTGTCGCCTTCAACTTTAAAATCTTCGATAAAACCTTCATCCTTCAGCACGTTGGCAATTGCCACTTTCAGCTTGGAGGAAGGCATGGTGACCGCAACTTTGTTCGCGGCCTGACCGTTACGGATACGGGTCAGCATATCCGCGATCGGATCTTGCATGCTCATCTGTCTTTACTCCCGTGATTCAATTGGTAATTACCAGCTAGCCTTTTTCAAGCCTGGTACTTCACCGCGCATGGCGGCTTCACGCAGTTTGATACGGCTCAACCCAAACTTGCCCACATAACCATGTGGACGACCTGTTTGACGGCAGCGGTTACGCTGACGAGACGGGCTGGAATCACGCGGCAGAGACTGCAGCTTGAGAACCGCATTCCAACGATCTTCGTCGGAAGCGTTCACATCAGAAATGATCGCTTTCAGTTCAGCGCGTTTAGCGAAGAATTTATCAGCTAAAGCTACGCGCTTTACTTCGCGTGCTTTCATTGATTGCTTAGCCATTCAGTAACCCTACCTTACTTGCGGAACGGGAAGTCAAAGGCAGCCAGCAGAGCACGGCCTTCTTCGTCAGATTTCGCAGTAGTGGTAATGGTAATATCCAAACCACGCACGCGGTCGACTTTATCGTAGTCGATTTCTGGGAAGATGATCTGCTCACGGACACCCATGCTGTAGTTACCACGACCGTCGAAAGACTTAGCGGACAAGCCACGGAAGTCACGGATACGCGGTACAGCAATAGTGATCAGGCGCTCAAAGAACTCCCACATGCGTTCGCCACGCAGAGTTACTTTACAGCCGATCGGATAGCCCTGACGGATTTTGAAGCCTGCAACTGATTTGCGTGCTTTGGTGATCAACGGCTTTTGACCGGAGATTGCTGTCAGATCCGCTGCTGCGTTATCCAGCAGTTTCTTGTCAGCGATCGCTTCACCAACACCCATGTTCAGGGTGATCTTCTCGACCCGAGGGACTTGCATGACAGAATTGTAGTTAAACTCGGTCATGAGTTTCTTAACTACTTCGTCTTTGTAGTAATCATGCAGTTTCGCCATCGTACTACTCCAAATTACTTGATAGTTTCGCTGTTAGACTTGAAGAAACGGACTTTTTTGCCGTCTTCGAATCTAAAGCCTACACGGTCAGCCTTACCGGTAGCCGCATTGAAGATTGCAACGTTAGAAACCTGAATAGCAGCTTCTTTTTCAACGATGCCGCCTGGTTGGTTCAGGGCCGGAACCGGCTTCTGATGTTTCTTAACCAGGTTGATACCTTCAACGACAAGTTTGCCGGAAGACAGAACATTTTTTACTTTACCGCGTTTACCTTTATCTTTACCGGTTAACACGATAACTTCGTCATCACGACGGATTTTCGCTGCCATGATTCGCTCCTTAGAGTACTTCTGGTGCCAGAGAGATAATTTTCATGAACTTCTCAGTACGAAGTTCACGAGTTACCGGCCCAAAGATACGCGTGCCGATAGGCTGCTCGCTGTTATTGTTTAAAATAACGCATGCATTACCATCGAAGCGAATGACAGAACCGTCAGGGCGACGAACACCCTTCTTGGTGCGCACCACTACCGCCTTCAGCACATCACCTTTTTTGACCTTACCACGTGGAATTGCTTCCTTGATGGTGATCTTGATGATGTCGCCTACGCCTGCGTAGCGACGGTGCGAGCCACCCAGAACCTTGATACACATTACGCGACGTGCACCGGAGTTGTCGGCGACGTTCAGCATAGTCTGTTCTTGGATCATTTTAGTGCTCCGCTAATGTCAACTACTACCTGAGACTCTAAAATCAGAGCCGTTAAAAAGCCCCATATCGAGGGCGCGGCATTATAACACCGCTTCTGCAATATGGGTAGAAAAAATAAACGGCTCATCGCTGAGCCGTTTATTCGTATCGAGAAGGCTTACTGTATTACAGAACCGCTTTCTCTACAACGCGAACCAGCGTCCAGGACTTAGTCTTGGACAGTGGACGGCATTCACGGATTTCAACCTTGTCGCCGATACCACATTCGTTGTTCTCGTCATGTACGTGCAGTTTGGTCGTACGCTTGATGAATTTACCGTAGATCGGGTGTTTCACAATACGTTCGATAGCAACAACGATGGATTTCTCCATTTTGTCGCTAACAACACGACCTTGCAGAGTACGGATTTTATCGGTCATTACGCACCCGCCTTCTGAGTCAGTAAAGTCTTAACGCGTGCAACATTGCGACGCACTTGCTTCAGCAGGTGAGTCTGTTGCAGCTGGCCACTTGCAGCCTGCATACGCAGGTTGAACTGCTCACGCAGCAGGTTCAGCAGCTCGGCGTTCAGTTCTTCAACGCTTTTTTCACGCAGCTCATTTGCTTTCATTACATCACCGTCTTAGTTACAAAGGTGGTTTTGATAGGCAGTTTCGCTGCTGCCAGGCCGAAGGCTTCACGGGCCAGCTCTTCCGGAACACCGTCCATTTCATAAAGGACTTTGCCCGGTTGGATCAAGGCAACCCAGTACTCCACGTTACCTTTACCTTTACCCATACGAACTTCCAGTGGCTTCTCGGTGATTGGTTTGTCCGGGAATACACGGATCCAAATCTTACCTTGACGCTTAACTGCACGGGTCATTGCACGACGTGCTGCTTCGATCTGACGTGCAGTCAGACGACCACGGCCAACAGCTTTCAGACCGAAAGTGCCGAAGCTAACATCCGTACCCTGCGCCAGACCACGGTTGCGGCCTTTGTGCACTTTACGGAATTTTGTACGCTTTGGTTGTAACATCAGCGACGCTCCTTATTTACGGCCTTTACGCTGCTGCTTTTTAGGTTGAGCAGCCGGTTTTTCCGGTTGTTCAACAGCAGCCATACCACCCAGGATCTCACCTTTGAAGATCCATACCTTAACGCCGATTACACCGTAAGTGGTGTGCGCTTCAGAGGTGTTGTAGTCGATGTCAGCACGCAGAGTGTGCAGCGGTACGCGACCTTCACGGTACCATTCGGTACGTGCGATTTCCGCGCCGCCCAGACGGCCGCTAACTTCAACTTTGATACCTTTAGCGCCCAGACGCATTGCGTTCTGTACAGCACGCTTCATAGCACGACGGAACATAACACGACGTTCCAGCTGAGAAGTGATGCTGTCAGCAACCAATTTAGCGTCCAGTTCAGGCTTACGAACTTCAGCGATATTGATCTGTGCAGGAACGCCAGCGATATCCGCTACGACCTTGCGCAGTTTTTCTACGTCTTCGCCTTTCTTACCGATAACGATGCCAGGACGAGCAGTGTGAATGGTTACACGAATGCTCTTAGCCGGACGCTCGATAACGATACGAGATACGGACGCTTTAGCCAGTTCCTTAGTCAGGTACTGACGTACTTTAAAATCGCTGTCCAGGTTGTCAGCGAATTCTTTGGTGTTCGCAAACCAGGTAGAGTTCCATGGTTTTACAATACCCAGGCGAATACCATTAGGATGTACTTTCTGACCCATTGCTAGTCTCCAGAGTCTCAGCGATCGGACACAACCACAGTAATGTGGCTGGTGCGCTTCAGGATGCGATCTGCACGACCTTTCGCACGCGGCATAATGCGCTTCATGCTTGGGCCTTCGTCTACGAAAATTTTCGCAACTTTCAGATCGTCAATGTCAGCGCCATCGTTGTGTTCAGCGTTAGCAATGGCAGATTCCAGTACTTTCTTGACCAATACCGCAGCTTTCTTGTTGGTATAGGTCAGGATGTCCAGGGCCTGCGACACTTTCTTACCGCGAATCAGGTCAGCAACAAGGCGAACCTTCTGAGCAGAAGAACGAGCATGGCGATGTTGAGCTAAAGTTTCCATCTCTTCCTCCTACCTTATTTCTTCTTCGCTTTTTTATCAGCAGCGTGGCCGCGATAAGTACGAGTCGGTGCGAATTCACCCAGTTTGTGACCAACCATTTCGTCGGAAACAAAGACTGGAACGTGCTGACGACCATTATGGACAGCGATGGTCAAACCGATCATGTTAGGAAAGATCGTTGAACGACGGGACCAAGTGCGCAGGGGCTTCTTGTCTCCGCTTTCCACCGCTTTCTCTACCTTCTTCAGCAAGTGCAGGTCAATAAAAGGACCTTTCTTGAGAGAACGTGGCATGGCTTATCCTCTAAAATTATTTGCTACGGCGACGTACGATAAATTTATCAGTACGCTTGTTGCTGCGGGTCTTCTTACCTTTGGTCTGAACGCCCCACGGAGTTACCGGGTGCTTACCAAAGTTACGACCTTCACCACCACCATGTGGGTGATCGACTGGGTTCATCGCAGTACCGCGAACGGTAGGACGAACACCACGCCAGCGTGCAGCACCTGCTTTACCCAGAACGCGCAGCATATGCTCAGCATTGCCAACTTCGCCCAGAGTAGCGCGGCAGTCTGCTTCGACTTTACGCATTTCACCAGAACGCAGACGCAGGGTGACATAAGCACCGTCACGAGCAACGATCTGAACGTAAGTACCAGCGGAACGTGCCAGCTGACCGCCTTTACCTGGTTTCATTTCTACGTTATGAACGGTAGAACCAACCGGGATATTGCGCATCGGCAGGGTGTTGCCTGCTTTGATTGCAGCATCAACGCCAGACTGAATCTGGTCGCCAGCTTTCAGGCCTTTAGGGGCCAGGATGTAACGGCGTTCGCCGTCTTTGTACAGAACCAGCGCGATGTTCGCGGAACGGTTCGGATCGTACTCAAGACGTTCAACAACTGCTGGGATACCGTCTTTGTTGCGTTTGAAGTCAACAATACGATAAGCCTGCTTGTGGCCACCACCGATGTGACGAGTGGTGATACGGCCATTGTTGTTACGACCACCGGATTTGCTGTTTTTTTCCAGCAACGGAGCAAAAGGTTTGCCCTTGTGCAGCTCAGGGTTAACCACTTTAACTACGTGGCGACGACCCGGAGATGTCGGTTTACATTTAACAACTGCCATTGTATTACTCCTCCGACTTACTCAGCGCCGCCAACGAAGTCCAGATTCTGGCCTTCTTTCAGGGTGACGTAAGCTTTTTTCCAGTCGCTACGACGACCGATACGCTGTCCGTGACGTTTAACTTTCCCTTTAACTACCAGGGTGTTAACGACTTCGACTTCGACTTCAAACAGTTTCTGCACAGCAGCTTTGATCTCTGCTTTGGTCGCGTCTTTAGCAACTTTGAGAACGATGGTGTTAGTTTTTTCCATCGCAGTAGACGCTTTTTCAGAAACGTGCGGTGCACGCAGCACCTTCAGCAGACGTTCTTCACGAATCATGCCAGCATCTCCTCAACTTGCTTAACAGCATCAGCAGTCATTACGACTTTGTCGAAGGCGATCAGGCTAACCGGGTCGATACCAGTCGCATCACGTACGTCAACCTTGTGCAGGTTACGTGCGGCCAGGAACAGGTTCTCGTCCAGCTCACCGGTGATGATCAGCACATCTTCCAGAGCCATGTCTTTCAGTTTCTGTGCCAGCAGCTTAGTTTTAGGCGCTTCAACAGAGAATGATTCGACAACGATCAGACGATCCTGACGTACCAGTTCGGACAGGATGCTTTTCAGCGCGCCGCGGTACATCTTTTTGTTAACTTTTTGACTGTGGTCCTGTGGACGCGCAGCGAAGGTCACGCCACCTGAACGCCAGATCGGGCTCTTGATAGAACCTGAACGCGCACGGCCGGTACCTTTCTGGCGCCATGGCTTTTTGCCAGAACCAGTTACTTCAGCACGAGTCTTCTGAGCACGAGTACCCTGACGAGCACCAGCTGCATAAGCAACAACAACCTGGTGAACCAGCGCTTCGTTGAAATCACGACCGAAGGTAGTTTCGGAAACAGTCAGCGCGCTCTGCGCGTCTTTCAATACTAATTCCATTGCTATCCCCTTACGCCTTCACAGCTGGTTTAACGATCAGGTCGCTACCGGTTGCACCCGGAACTGCACCTTTAACCAGCAGCAGGTTGCGCTCAGCGTCAACACGTACTACGTCCAGGCTCTGAACGGTTACACGTTCGTTACCCAGCTGACCTGCCATTTTCTTGCCTTTGAACACTTTGCCCGGAGTCTGGTTCTGACCGATAGAACCCGGAACGCGGTGAGACAAGGAGTTACCGTGAGTAGCGTCCTGGGTACGGAAGTTCCAGCGCTTAACGGTACCAGCAAAACCTTTACCTTTAGAGGTACCGGTTACGTCAACTTTTTTAACGTCAGCAAACAGCTCAACGCTAATGTCCTGACCTACGGTGAACTCTTCGCCTTCAGCAAGACGGAATTCCCACAGACCACGGCCAGCTTCAACGCCAGCTTTAGCGAAGTGACCCGCTTCTGGTTTGGTTACACGGTTAGCTTTTTTAGCACCAGTGGTAACCTGAATAGCGCGGTAGCCATCGTTAGCCAGATCTTTAACCTGAGTAACGCGGTTTGCTTCAACTTCGATTACGGTTACTGGGATTGAAACGCCATCTTCAGTGAAGATGCGGGTCATACCCACTTTTTTACCGACTAAACCAATCATTGTATCAACCTCTCAATCGCTCGATGACCTGATTAACCCAGGCTGATCTGCACGTCTACACCGGCAGCCAGATCCAGACGCATCAGAGCATCAACGGTTTTCTCAGTTGGCTCAACGATGTCAACCAGACGCTTGTGAGTGCGGATTTCGTACTGATCACGCGCGTCTTTGTTGACGTGCGGGGAGATCAGAACGGTAAAGCGCTCTTTGCGGGTCGGCAGCGGGATCGGACCACGGACTTGCGCACCAGTGCGCTTAGCAGTCTCGACGATTTCCGCGGTTGATTGATCGATCAGACGATGATCAAACGCTTTCAGGCGGATACGGATTCTTTGGTTCTGCATGAGACCAGAGCTCCAATTATTTTATAAACGAAAATGATTACTCCTCAAACCCATTACGATTGATGGGAGAGTGTAACCGTTCTTACGTAGCCCCCCAATTGGGAGCATTGTTGAGTAACAAAATGAGTTACCCCGGTTCAGATTGAACCAGCCGTCAATTACGACAAGCCCGCGCATTATACGTAAATCTGAGCCAGACGCAAGTGTAGTTTAGTAATTAAGCGCCTGGGGCCACACTGCGTGTCGGGCCGCAGTGTGGTATGAAATGTAACCCGGTTAACTCATTTTCCCTGAAACAGGTGCGCAGCTCTAAAGTTTGCTATTTGCCACTGGCTGGCGTTGCGTAGAGGATGCCCGGAAACACTCTCTGAGGTATCGACATGCTAACCACTCTCCCCTTTCTGATTATCTATCTTGTTCTGACGGTGCTACTGGTTCGCAGCGATATCCTTGCCGGGATTTTACCGGACAAATATCTCTGCCCGCTTTTGTGGAGCGGTCTTGTTTTTCATCTTTGCGTTAATCCTGGTTTCCTACCCAACGCGGTAATTGGGGCAATAGCAGGTTACGCGGGGTTTGCGGCTATCTACTGGGGATATCGACTGGCGAGTAAGCGCGAAGGAATGGGATATGGGGATGTGAAATATCTTGCTGCGCTTGGAGCCTGGTACGGGTGGTGTGTTTTGCCTGGCCTTGCATTAACGGCGGCACTCACCGCGCTTCTGTATCTTGGTATCCAGTTTTGTCGTTACCCGGATAATCCGGTATTGAAAAACCCACTGCCTTTCGGGCCATTTCTGGCGGCAGCGGGTTTATGCTATGGCTGGCAAAGTGTAATCAATCTTCCACTTTAATCTGGGACTGGAGATAGTTCTGGATACCGAGTTTATCGATAAGATCCAGTTCGGTTTCCAGCCAGTCAATGTGGCCTTCTTCATCTGCCAGAATCTGGATCATCATATCGCGGCTAACATAGTCATGGACGCTGTCTGCGTAGGCGATGGCTTCACGAAGGTCTTTGGCGCCATCAAGCTCAAGTGCCAGATCGGAACGCAGCATCTCCTCAACATCTTCACCGATGCCCAGTTTGCCAAGATCCTGAAGATTGGGGATACCTTCGAGAAAAAGAATACGCTCAATATACTTATCGGCGTGTTTCATCTCATCGATGGATTCATGATATTCAACATCATTAAGACGTTTTAAGCCCCAGTTTTTAAACATTCTCGCATGGAGAAAATACTGGTTGATTGCGACAAGCTCATTTCCCAATAATTTATTGAGATAACTTATGATTTTAACATCACCTTTCATTATATAGTCCCTCCGCTTCCACTTATTGAAGCGTAGATGGGGCTACAGGGATGTCAAAAAAAAGATTGGGCCTTAAGCGATCTCTTTATACTCCGGGATCTGCATAAGCTCATCCTGCATGATTTCGCGAGCTGCGCGCACACACTTACCACATTGATTTCCAACTGGAACAAATTTGCGCAACTGCTGGAAAGATTGAGGGTGGAACTGGCGAACGGCCTGACGTATTTTTTTGTCACTCACACCATTACATAAACAAACGTACATAAATACTCCCGTTCAAATTATGCGCAAAGTGTAAGTGAGAATAGTTATGATTACAATAGCACAAACGCGGAGATGCGGGACGGGAGCGAACAAAAAATGCGAAAATTTGTGACAAGGAAAATGAAGACAATAAAAAAGGACGCCGAAGCGTCCTTTTTTTATTCAGGGATAATTAATTAGCCCAGAACTTTAGCAACAACGCCCGCGCCAACGGTACGGCCGCCTTCACGGATTGCGAAACGCAGACCGTCGTCCATCGCGATTGGGTGGATCAGAGTCACAACCATCTTGATGTTGTCGCCTGGCATTACCATCTCTACGCCTTCTGGCAGTTCGATGGTACCGGTCACGTCAGTTGTACGGAAGTAGAACTGTGGACGGTAGCCTTTGAAGAACGGAGTATGACGGCCGCCTTCGTCTTTGGACAGAATGTACACTTCAGATTCGAACTTGGTGTGTGGCTTGATTGAACCTGGCTTCGCCAGAACCTGACCACGTTCGATTTCTTCACGTTTGATACCACGCAGCAGAACACCAACGTTCTCACCAGCACGGCCTTCGTCCAGCAGTTTGCGGAACATTTCAACGCCAGTACAGGTAGACTTCGCAGTCTCTTTGATACCAACGATTTCAACTTCTTCACCAACTTTGATGATACCGCGCTCTACACGACCGGTAACAACGGTACCACGACCGGAGATGGAGAATACGTCTTCGATTGGCAGCAGGAATGGCTTGTCAATCGCACGCTCTGGTTCTGGGATGTAAGAATCCAGGAAGCCAGCCAGTTCGATGATTTTCGCTTCCCACTCTGCTTCGCCTTCCAGCGCTTTCAGAGCTGAACCACGAACGATTGGGGTGTCGTCGCCTGGGAAATCGTACTGAGACAGAAGTTCACGAACTTCCATTTCTACCAGTTCCAGCAGCTCTTCGTCATCAACCATGTCGCATTTGTTCAGGAACACGATGATGAAAGGAACGCCTACCTGACGACCCAGCAGGATGTGCTCACGAGTCTGAGGCATTGGGCCGTCAGTCGCAGCAACTACCAGGATCGCGCCGTCCATCTGCGCAGCACCGGTGATCATGTTTTTAACATAGTCGGCGTGGCCTGGGCAGTCTACGTGTGCGTAGTGGCGAGTCGGGGTGTCGTATTCAACGTGGGAAGTGTTGATGGTGATACCACGAGCTTTTTCTTCTGGTGCGTTATCGATCTGGTCGAATGCGCGAGCAGAACCACCGTAGGTTTTAGCCAGAACGGTAGTGATTGCAGCGGTCAGGGTAGTTTTACCATGGTCAACGTGGCCGATAGTACCAACGTTAACGTGCGGTTTTGTACGTTCAAATTTTTCTTTAGACACGGCTATATTCCTTACTATAGTGCTCTCCCCTTCGGAGAGAGCACGGGACTTAGGTTTTAATCCTGTGGATTACTTACCACGGGCTTCAATAACGGCCTGAGCAACGTTGTTAGGAGCGTCATCATACTTCAGGAATTCCATGGTGTATGATGCACGACCTTTGGTCAGAGAACGCAGCTGAGTTGCATATCCGAACATTTCAGACAGCGGAACTTCAGCGTGGATCTTAACGCCAGTTACTTCAGATTCCTGACCACGCAGCATACCGCGACGACGGCTCAAGTCACCGATAACGTCACCGGTGTTCTCTTCAGGAGTTTCTACTTCAACCTTCATGATTGGCTCAAGCAGAACTGGTTTTGCTTTCTTAAAGCCTTCTTTAAAGGCGATAGAAGCAGCCAGTTTAAACGCCAGCTCAGAGGAGTCAACGTCATGGTAAGAACCGAAGTGCAGACGAACACCCATGTCAACAACAGGGTAGCCAGCCAGAGGACCAGACTTCAGCTGCTCCTGGATGCCTTTATCAACGGCAGGGATGTATTCGCCAGGAATTACACCACCTTTGATGTCGTTGATGAACTCGTAACCTTTAGGGTTAGAGCCCGGCTCCAGTGGGTACATGTCGATCACAACGTGACCGTACTGACCACGACCACCGGACTGCTTAGCGTGTTTACCTTCAACATCAGTAACTTTAGCGCGAATCGCTTCACGGTAAGCTACCTGAGGTTTACCAACGTTAGCTTCAACGTTGAATTCACGCTTCATACGGTCAACGATGATGTCGAGGTGAAGTTCACCCATACCAGCGATGATGGTCTGGTTAGATTCTTCATCAGTCCATACGCGGAATGATGGATCTTCTTTCGCCAGACGGCCCAGAGCCAGACCCATTTTTTCCTGGTCAGCTTTGGTTTTTGGCTCAACAGCGATGGAGATTACCGGCTCTGGGAATTCCATACGCTCCAGAATGATCGGGTGATCTGGGTTACACAGGGTGTCACCAGTGGTCACGTCTTTCAGACCGATAGCTGCTGCGATGTCGCCCGCACGAACTTCTTTGATCTCTTCACGTTTGTTCGCGTGCATCTGTACGATACGACCGAAACGCTCACGTGCCGCTTTCACGGAGTTCAGGATGGTGTCACCGGAGTTAACCACACCAGAGTACACGCGGAAGAAGGTCAGGTTACCCACGAATGGGTCGGTAGCGATTTTGAACGCCAGTGCAGCAAACGGCTCGTCATCACTTGCGTGACGCTCAGCCGGAGTGTCTTTACCGTCGTCCAGGATACCGTTGATCGCAGGAACGTCAACCGGGGATGGCAGGTAGTCAACTACCGCATCCAGCATCGCCTGAACACCTTTGTTCTTGAACGCAGAACCACAGGTTACCAGGATGATTTCGTTGTTCAGAACGCGCTGACGCAGAGCTTTTTTGATCTCTTCTTCAGTCAGTTCTTCACCACCCAGGTATTTCTCCATCAGCTCTTCAGAAGCTTCAGCTGCGGATTCGATCAGGTTCTGGTGCCATTCGTCAGCCAGGTCCTGCATCTCAGCTGGGATATCTTCGTATTCGAAGGTAACACCCTGATCTGCATCGTTCCAGTTGATGGCTTTCATTTTCACCAGGTCGATAACGCCGGTGAAGCCTTCTTCAGCACCAATTGCCAGCTGCAGCGGAACAGGGTTCGCGCCCAGACGGGTTTTGATCTGACCAACAACTTTCAGGAAGTTAGCACCCATACGGTCCATTTTGTTAACGAACGCGATGCGTGGAACTTTATATTTGTTCGCCTGACGCCATACGGTTTCAGACTGTGGCTGAACACCACCAACTGCGCAATAAACCATTACCGCGCCGTCAAGAACACGCATGGAACGTTCTACTTCGATGGTGAAGTCAACGTGGCCCGGGGTGTCGATGATGTTTACGCGATGCGGTTCGTACTGCTTAGCCATACCTGACCAGAATGCAGTAGTCGCTGCGGAGGTGATAGTAATACCACGCTCCTGCTCCTGTTCCATCCAGTCCATGGTGGCTGCGCCGTCATGAACTTCACCGATTTTATGGTTTACACCGGTGTAGAACAGAATACGTTCGGTAGTAGTGGTTTTACCGGCGTCGATGTGCGCACTGATACCGATGTTACGATAGCGTGCGATGGGTGTTGTACGAGCCATTTGATTCCTCGTTTATTTCTTTGGCGTTCAGTTAAGTAACCCAGAACGGGCAGCTTCTCTGAAGCGCCCGTCTGGTGACTATGACTCCGAAGGGATTACCAACGGTAGTGTGCGAACGCCTTGTTGGCTTCTGCCATACGGTGAACGTCTTCACGTTTCTTAACTGCGGTACCTTTGTTGTCCGCAGCGTCAGAAAGTTCGTTCGCCAGACGCAGAGCCATGGATTTATCACCGCGTTTACGAGCAGCTTCAACGATCCAACGCATTGCCAGAGCATTACGACGAACCGGACGAACTTCAACTGGAACCTGATAAGTAGAACCACCAACGCGGCGGGACTTAACTTCTACGGTTGGGCGAACGTTGTCGAGAGCGACTTCGAAAGCTTCCAGTTCATTTTTACCAGAACGCTGAGCCAGGGTCTCAAGCGCGCTGTATACGATTGCTTCTGCAGTAGATTTTTTACCATCTACCATCAGGATATTTACAAATTTTGCCAGCAGTTCTGATCCGAATTTCGGATCTGGAAGGATTTTACGCTGACCAATGACGCGACGACGTGGCATGGGAATACTCCGTTGTTAATTCAGGATTGTCCAAAACTCAAAGAGTTTAGTGTGACATTAAGATAAATCAGTTTGGCCTTACTTAACGGAGAACCATTAAGCCTTAGGACGCTTCACGCCGTACTTGGAGCGAGCCTGCTTACGGTCTTTAACACCTGAGCAGTCGAGCGCACCACGAACGGTGTGGTAACGAACACCCGGAAGGTCTTTAACACGACCGCCACGGATCAGGATCACGGAGTGCTCCTGCAGGTTGTGACCTTCACCACCGATGTAGGAAGTCACTTCGAAACCGTTAGTCAAACGCACACGGCATACTTTACGCAGTGCGGAGTTTGGTTTTTTAGGAGTGGTGGTATATACACGAGTACATACGCCACGTTTCTGCGGGCAGGCTTCCAGCGCAGGCACGTTGCTTTTCGCAACTTTGCGTGCACGTGGTTTGCGTACCAGCTGGTTAACTGTTGCCATTAAATAGCTCCTGGTTTTAGCTTTTGCTTCGTAAACACGTAATAAAACGACCTCATACAATATGAGGACGCGAAATTTTAGGGCTACGTCGAAAAGGTGTCAAGAAATATACAGCGATCTCAAATCACCAGTTCATTTGACTGGGGTGCGTCACAGCAAGATTGACGAAATCAGTATAGCCAACGACGTCAATTTTGGCTGAAATTTGACCAGCAAGACCCCGCGCGTCAATGTCTTCTTTCAGCGCAGATACAGAGATGGGGGCATTGGTAAGGATTTCAACGAAGCGGCTGCCTTCAATTGCCGCCAGCACGCCATCCTGAATGAGTAGCAGGTCATCACCTTCACGCAGCATTCTTACTAATGCTTCAATGTCGCATTGCCACGGTGAATGACTCAGGGTATGGAGCATGACAGCCTCAGAAAGTCAGAATGGTATCGTAGTGAGAGAGTTGTTCGCGCAGCGCGTCAGCCGCAAGAACCGTTACGTCGAGGACAAACGCGCTGTTTTCATTTAACCCGCGCGATGTCAGAGAATCGGCGCAAACATAGAACGTTTCAATATCGTAAAGCGGCAGAACTTTGAACGTCGCGATGTAATCGCGGGCCAGCACCGCCTGGGGTTGTTGTCCGGCAAGAAGCTGGAACACGCCATCCCCCAAAAAGAAAACGCCAATGTCTTCGGTTAACGCAGATGTCGCCAGCAGTGCATCAAGCCCTTCACGACCCGATGCGCTACCATGCGGAGCAGAGGAAAATACAAAAGCCACGCGATTCATCAGAACTGTACCATGCGATCACAGGTTAGTGCGGCCTGAGCCAGGGCGCCTAAACCACTCAGAGAAAAACCAGCCTGAAGATTTGCCGCCGGGAACCCCAGTCGCGCGGCTTCAGTTGCATCGGTCACACCACGACGCAGCGCAGCGGCCACGCAGATATGCAATTCAACACCCTGCTTTTCGTTTAGCGCTTGCCAGGCGCGCACCAGGTCAAATTCATCAGACGCCGGTGAAGTAAACTGATTCGCGTTATAGACGCCTTCGCGATAAAAGAAAACGCTCACCAGTTCATGTCCGGCTTCCAGTACCGCCTGTGCAAATTGCAGCGCGCTGCTGGCTTGCTGTGTGCCATAAGCCGGGCCAGTCACCATCAGGGCAAAGCGCATTACTTATCTTGCCCCAGGAAATCGCCGCTTTTGAACTGACGAATATAGAGATAAACCGTGTGCTTGGAGATGTTCAGACGGTCGGCCACCTGGTTAATGGCATCTTTAATATCAAAAATCCCTTTCTCGTAGAGGTTCAGCACGATCTGACGATTCTTGGCGTTGTTAGAGACATTGCGATCGGCATTAACCTCTTCGATGGTGAACTCGAGCGTTTGCGTAACGAGGTCTTCAACGGAAGAAGCAAAGTTAACAGATGAGCCTACGTCCGGGGTTTCTGGCGGAATAAAGGTGCTCATGATTTGCGAGAATGGCACATCAAGGTTCATGTTGATGCACAGCAGTCCAATCACCCGATGCTCGCGATTTCGAATGGCGATAGTTTCTGATTTCATCAGCACGCCACTTTTGGCGCGGGTGAAATAACATTTGGAGACGCTGCTGTCCGCGCCGGTCATGTCGTGCAGCATACGCAATGCAAGGTCGGTGATAGGTGAGCCAATTTTACGGCCAGTATGTTCACCATTAGCAATGCGGATGGCGGAACACTTCAGATCTTGCAAGGAGTGCAATACGATTTCGCAGTGGGACCCAATGAGCATCGCTAACCCGTCCACCACCGCTTCGTAGGATTTCAGAATATCGAAGTCGGTCTGATCGAAAGGACGTTGATCCAGCAAATCTAGCTCACTGGTTTCGTTGGTTAAAAGCGACCTGGACATGAAAAAAACACTCCTTTTCAGGAGCCTGTCGTTAGGTTTTCAGGGCAGGCTCATTATCTACACGGACAACTAAATTAATACAGCGTGTATAACGCTTTCCAGTGTTAATTATATCTGCCCCACAATAAAAAAAACCGCCGCCTTAAAGGCGGCGGTTTTCATAACATTACTTCTTGGCGTCTGCCGCGGCTTTCTCGTCTGCCGGCGCGTCAGTTTTCGCATCGGCTTTCGGTGCTGGTTTGATGTCCAGCAGCTCTACTTCAAAGACCAGCGTAGAGTTCGCAGGGATGCCTGGAACGCCAGTTTTGCCGTAAGCCAGATCTGGTGGGATGACCAGCTGGATTTTACCGCCTTTCTTGATGTTTTTCAGGCCTTCAGTCCAGCCAGGGATCACACCATCAAGACGGAAGGAGAGAGGTTCACCGCGGGTGTAAGAGTTATCGAACTCTTTACCGTCGATCAGCGTACCTTTGTAGTTAACCACTACAGTGTCGCTGTCTTTTGGCGCATCACCAGTACCTTCTTTCTCTACTTTATAGACCAGGCCAGTAGAAGAGGTTTTGGCGCCTTTCTCTTTAGCAAAAGTATCGCGGTAGGCTTTGCCTTTTGCTTCGTTGTCTTTTGCATCAGCATCCATCTTGGTCTGAGCAGCACCTTTCACGCGAGCTTCAAACGCCTGCAGAGTCTGTTCGATTTCCTGGTCAGACAGTTTGCTCTTGTCTGCAAAAGCATCCTGAACACCGGCGATCAGCTGAGCTTTATCCAGTTTGATGCCCAGCTTCTCTTGCTCTTTCAGAGAGTTTTCCATGTAACGACCCAGAGATGCGCCAAGTGCGTAGGCGGATTTCTGGTCGTCATTTTTGAACGCCGCTTTGCTGTCTGTCGTCGCAGCAGGTTTCGCAGCAGTATCAGCAGCGAAAGACAGCGGCGCATTCAGTGCAACCGCCATCGTGGTTGCCAGCAGCGTTACTTTAAACAGTGATTTCATCCATATCTCCAGGGCCTGGGGACTCTCACCCCAGAGTTAAACGTAAATGAGTAGCGTACTATAAAACGTTGCGGAAGAAATCTACAGACAGACTCTCCCGATTCTCGCCACTTTTCAGACTATTTTTGTTTAAATAAGTTTCTTGCCAATAGGATGGATACTGTACTTAGGGATAAACTCGGTTAAAATTCGCCGCCCTCGCCCGTTATGGCGAAAGAGAAATGAACGAGGTGAATCATGAAAGACACAATGACAGAAGAGAGACTGGCAGAGCTGGAAAGCCGCCTGGCCTTTCAGGACATCACCATCGAAGAGCTAAACCAGACCGTTACCGCGCATGAGCTCGAAATGGCGAAACTGCGGGATCATATGCGTCTGTTGACCGAAAAGCTCAAGGCCACACAGCCTTCAAACATAGCTTCACAGTCAGAAGAGACGCCACCGCCGCATTATTGAGGCGTAAAAAAAGCGGGATTATCCCGCTTTTTTTGTGCCCGGTGGCGCGAAGCTTACCGGGCCTACATGTCAAACGACAGGTATTAGTGGCAGCCGCAACCGCCGTTACCGCAACCACCTTTACCGTGGTCGTGACCATGGTCGTGATCGTGGCCGTGACCACCGCAGCAACCGTCGTGGCCGTGATCGTGGTCATGGTCGTGACCATGTGCACCGTGAACATGGCCGTGAGCCAGTTCTTCTTCAGTTGCTTCACGAACAGCAACAACTTCTACGTTGAATTTCAGGTTCTGGCCAGCCAGCATGTGGTTGCCATCAACCACAACGTGGTCGTCTTCAACTTCAGTGATTTCTACAGGAACTGGGCCCTGGTCGGTTTCAGCCAGGAAACGCATACCAACCTGAAGTTCGTCAACGCCCATGAACACGTCTTTAGGAACGCGCTGAACCAGGTTGTCGTCGTACTGACCGTAAGCGTCGTTTGCGCCTACAGCAACGTCAAATTTGTCGCCAACTTCATGACCTTCCAGCGCGTTTTCCAGGCCGGAAATCAGGGAACCGTGACCATGCAGGTAGTCCAGCGGCGCACTCACCGGAGACTCATCAACCAACACACCGTCTTCTGTACGTACCTGATAGGCCAGGCTGACCACCAGGTCTTTTGCTACTTTCATGATATCTCCTGAGCGTGGGAAAATTGCTGGCGCAGATTGTAGCCGAAATCTGCACCCGTGTACCCTTTAGCTTAAAAAAACTCAGGGCATATCGCTAGTCCGGATGAAAAATGCCGATGACTTGCTCTTCTTTGCGAACATGCTCGCGCGCTTCTTTGTCAGCCTCACGCATCTGATGACCGCACTTAACACACTCAACAACATCAATATTATTCTCGCGCCACATTGCCAGCGTATCTTGCGCCTGGCAGGTCGGACACTTTGCACCTGCGATAAAGCGTTTACGTACCGCCATGTTATTTACCTTTTATTCAAATTCATCCCAGCCATCCAGCTGGCGTCGTTCTTGCTGCATCTCTCTCTGGAAGATCTCTTCCAGCTCGCGTCGCGCTTCCCGCACACGGGAAATCTGCACCGTATCGGTATGAACAGGCATAAGCTCGCGCAACATGCGCATGTCCAGCCTGCGGAAATGCATCTGGGCGCGCTGGGCCTGATGAGGATGCATACCCAATGAAACAAGCGCTTTACGCCCAAGCTCTAGCGCGGATGAGAATGTCTCACGCGAGAAGTGTTTTACCCCCGCCTGCAACAGTTCATGCGCCTCAACACGCCCACGCGCACGCGCCAGGATATGTAAATGCGGGAAGTGCTGCTGGCACAACTCCACCAGCTTCATGGTGTCTTCCGGCTCGTTACAGGTAATGACGATGGATTCAGCGGCTTCTGCCCCGGCAGAGCGTAACAGCTCAAGCTGAGTGGCATCACCGTAGTAAACCTTATAGCCATATTTTCGCATCAGGTTCACCGCGCTGATATCACGCTCCAGCACCGTGATACGCATTTTGTTCGCCATAAGCAGACGCCCGATAACCTGACCAAAACGGCCAAATCCCACAACGATCACCTGCGGTTTATCATCTTCCACCCACGGGGTTTCGTCTTCATCTTCTGTCAGGTTAAAGCGGCGGGACAGGAACTTATCCACCAGCTTCATCAGCAGCGGCGTGGTCATCATCGACAACGTCACTGTCACCAGCAGCAACGCCATCTGGTCATCTTTGAACAGTTTCTGCGACGATGCCATGGAAAAGAGCACAAATGCGAACTCTCCCCCCTGACTTAACACACTGGCAAACTGCATTCGCTCAGAGCTGCGCAGCCCGTATATCCGCGCCAGCGCGTACAGCACCAGCGTTTTAACCGCCACCAGCACGGCAACGCAGACCACCACCCACAGCAGATGGGTATAAAGCACGCCCAGATTGAGCGCCATCCCAACCGAAATAAAGAACAGCCCTAACAGCAGCCCTTTAAACGGATCGATGGCAATTTCCAGCTCGTGACGGTATTCGCTTTCAGCAAGCAGCACCCCGGCGATAAACGTCCCGAGCGCCATAGAAAGCCCCAGCGCATCCATAAATAACGCTGACCCGAGCACCAGCAGCAACGTTGCCGCCGTAAACACTTCGCGTACACCAGATGCGGCAATAAAGCGGAACACCGGGCGCAGTAAGAAGCGTCCGCCAATCAGCATCCCCGCGAAGGCCAGCACCTTCATCGAGACTTTCGCCCAGTCAAAGTGATCGTCGCCAGAGCCTGCCAGCAGCGGCACCAGCGCCAGGGCCGGGATCACCGCCAAATCCTGAAACAGCAGCACCGAAAAACCCAGTTGACCCGCTTCGCTGCGGTTCATGCCCTTGTCGCGCATCAGCTGTAACGCCATTGCCGTGGAAGACATCGCCAGGCCAATACCGCCAATCACTGCCGCTTGCCAGGAGAAATGGGTCAGCATTAACAACCCGCCCAGAATGGCAGCACTGAACAGTACCTGTGCCGTCCCGACACCAAAAATAGAGCGACGCAATTGCCACAGCTTAGACGGGTTCAGCTCAAGGCCGATGATGAACATCAGGAACACCACCCCCAGCTCAGAGAAGTGCAGGATTTCATCAACATCGCTGATAAACCCAAGCCCCCACGGGCCGATGGCAATCCCCGCCAGCAAATACCCCAGCACCGCGCCAATGCCAATCCGCGATGCCAGCGGCACGGCAACCACGGCGGCAAATAAGAAGAGCACGCCAGCCAGCAGTAAATTCGATCCTTCCATCAGCGACCTCCTGCCGGGATCGGCGAGGCCAGCCATTCACCATAGGCTTTGGCATGATTCGCCAGCTCCTGTGGCTCCTGACGGCGCGCCCAGTAAACAATGATCGGGCTCATCCAGTGCATACGGCACATGGCAGCCGTGAGTTCGAACGGTCGCAAAATATCGCTCATGGGATAACGATTCAGACCATCGTAGCGGTAAGCGCTCTCTGGCTCGCCCGTGGTGATGACACTACGCCAGTACTTTCCCGCCAGTTGGTTGCCCCCTACCCCGCTGGAGAACCCCCGGCTCAGAACGCGATCCAGCCACTCTTTGAGCAGCGCCGGACAACTGTAGGTATAAAGCGGATGCTGGAACACAATCACGTCATGCTGACGCAGGAGTTCCTGCTCGTATGGAATATCGATAAAGAAATCAGGATAGTGCGCGTAGAGATCGTGCACCGTCACGTTACTGAGCTGTGAAGCCGGCTTAAGCAGAACCCGGTTCGCCACCGAGTCCTGAGATTCCGGATGGGCATACAGCAGCAGCACTTTTGCTGTCTGAGACATCACTCCCCTCCCGGTTCTGTTTTTGTGTATTGTTGTCGTTTTGGGCTACCATGGCGGCCCGGTGGGGAATATGGCCCACACCTTACATTATCATAATGACAAATTAACATAGTCGGAACATACGGCGCTTCTATGATTGTTTTCTCCTCGTTACAAATTCGTCGCGGCGTGCGTGTCCTGCTGGACAACGCAACGGCCACCATCAATCCAGGTCAAAAAGTCGGTCTGGTCGGCAAAAACGGCTGTGGCAAATCCACCCTGCTGTCGCTGCTGAAAAACGAGATAAGCGCCGATGGCGGGAATTTTACCTTCCCGGGTAACTGGCAGCTTGCGTGGGTAAATCAGGAAACCCCCGCGCTGAGCGAGCCCGCACTCGACTATGTTATTGACGGCGATCGTGAATACCGCAAGCTGGAGCGCGAGCTTCACGATGCCAACGAACGCAACGACGGCCACGCCATTGCCACCGTTCACGGCAAGCTGGATGCCATTGACGCCTGGACGATTCGCTCCCGCGCCTCCAGCCTGCTGCACGGTCTGGGTTTCAGCAACGAACAGCTCGAACGCCCGGTGAGCGATTTCTCCGGCGGCTGGCGTATGCGTCTTAACCTGGCGCAGGCGCTGATCTGCCGCTCTGACCTGCTGCTCCTCGATGAACCGACGAACCACCTCGATCTCGATGCGGTTATCTGGCTGGAAAAATGGCTGAAAAGCTATCAGGGTACGCTGATTTTGATCTCCCACGACCGCGATTTCCTCGACCCGGTGGTAGATAAAATCATTCATATCGAACAGCAAACCATGTTCGAGTACACCGGCAACTACAGCTCCTTCGAGCGCCAGCGTGCCACCCGTCTTGCCCAGCAGCAATCAATGTACGAAAGCCAGCAACAGCGCGTGGCGCACCTGCAAAGCTTCGTCGATCGCTTTAAAGCCAAAGCCTCGAAGGCCAAGCAGGCGCAAAGCCGTATCAAAATGCTGGAGCGCATGGAGATGATTGCCCCGGCGCATGTGGATAACCCGTTCCACTTTAGCTTCCGCGAACCCGAAAGCCTGCCGAATCCATTGCTGAAAATGGAGAAAGTCAGCGCGGGCTATGGTGAGCGCATTATTCTGGACTCCATTAAGCTCAACCTGGTGCCGGGTTCACGTATCGGCCTGTTAGGGCGTAATGGTGCGGGTAAATCGACTCTGATTAAGCTGCTGGCGGGTGAACTGAACCCGGTAAGCGGTGATATCGGTCTGGCGAAGGGCATCAAGCTTGGCTACTTCGCTCAGCATCAGCTGGAATTTTTACGCGCCGATGAGTCGCCAATTCAACACCTGGCACGTCTGGCCCCGCAGGAAATGGAACAGAAGCTGCGCGACTACCTTGGCGGCTTTGGCTTCCAGGGCGATAAGGTCACGGAAAACACCGAGCGTTTCTCCGGGGGCGAGAAAGCCCGTCTGGTGCTGGCGTTGATCGTCTGGCAACGCCCTAACCTGCTGCTGCTCGATGAACCGACCAACCACCTGGATCTCGACATGCGCCAGGCATTGACCGAAGCGCTGATTGAGTTCGAAGGCGCGCTGGTTGTGGTTTCGCACGACCGTCACCTGATCCGCTCCACCACTGACGATCTCTACCTGGTACACGGCGGCAAAGTCGAACCGTTCGACGGCGACCTGGAAGACTATCAGCAGTGGCTGACGGACGTGCAAAAGCAGGAAAACCAGCCGGAAGAGTCAGCGAAGGACAATGCCAACAGCGCGCAGTCGCGTAAAGATCAGAAGCGCCGCGAAGCAGAGCTGCGCACCCAGACGCAGCCGCTGCGTAAAGAGATTGCCCGTCTTGAAAAAGAGATGGAAAAGCTCAACGCCACGCTGGCTACCGTTGAAGAGAAGCTGGGCGACAGCGAGCTGTACGACCAGAGCCGCAAAGCGGAACTGACCGACTGTCTGCAAACCCAGGCGAAAACCAAATCCAGCCTCGAAGAGTGCGAAATGGCGTGGCTGGACGCACAGGAACAGCTGGAAGCCATGCTTCAGGTCGACTAAACCATCGGGAGGGTTATGCGTTTCGATACCACGAGCGATATTACATTCCGCAAGCTCAGCATCTTCATGACGTTTATGGAGAAGGGGAATATCGCGCGTACCGCCGAAACGCTGGGCCTGAGCGGCGTCAGCGTGCACCGTGCGCTGCACACGCTGGAAGAGAACGTGCGCTGCCCGCTCTTTACACACAAGGGGCGTAACCTGATTGCGCTCCCCTCCGCGTGGACGCTGCTGGAGTATTGCCAGGAGGTGATGCAGGTGATGGAGCGCGGGCTGGAGGAGTCCCGCAAAATCGCCGGTATCGGCCAGGGGCGGCTGCGCGTGGGCACGCTCTACTCGCTCACCCTGGAAACCGTACCGCGTCTGATTATGGGCATGAAGCTGCGCCGTCCGGATCTGGAGATGGATCTGACGATGGGCTCCAACGACACCCTGCTGCACATGCTGGATGAAGGCTCGCTGGACGCGATTCTTATCTCCATCTCCGAAAGCGACATCGACCGTAACAGCCTCGAAGTGCTGCCCCTGTTCCACGACGATATTTTCCTTGCCGCACCGGCTTCCGCCACGCTGAATACCTACGGCCCCGCGGATCTGCGTGATTATAAAGACCAGAAATTTGTCGCCCTGGCGGAAGGGTTCGCCACGTATGCAGGGTTTCAGGAAGCGTTTCATATCGCCGGGTTCGAGCCGGAAATCGTCACGCGCGTTAATGACATTTTCTCGATGCTGAGTCTGGTGCAGGCAGGCGTTGGATTTACGCTGATGCCGGGCAGGATGAAGAAGGTCTACGAGAATTCCGTGCAGCTGTTGAAGCTGGCGGAGCCGTACCAGATGCAGCAGTTGATCGCGATTGTCTTTGCCCGTAACCGCGAGCAGGACCCAAGCCTGCGGGCATTAGCCGCCGAAGGGCGGATGTATGCGCGCAGCTTACAGGAAGGTGCCTGATGTTAGTGCCCGGTGGCGGCTGCGCCTTACCGGGCCTACTCCTGGATTGTAGGTCCGGTAAGCGTAGCGCCACCGGGCAAAAAACTCATCGCTGAAGCCGGCCCGCCAGATGCACCGCCACGTCCACCCCGCTGCGCTCCAGTGAAATGGTCTCCCCTTCCCACGCGGCCTGTCGCGTCAGGCAGGTCAATATGCCGCCGGGCGGCATTTCAATCGCCAGCCGCGCTTCGCGTTCGTTAGCGGAAATCATCGCCTCCTGCCAGCGCACGGTTCTTGCCATGTTCATCGCCAGGTCGTCGGCAATCTTTTCCGGCTGCCAGAGCACGCGGCTTGTACTGCCGCTCAGGTAGGCGCAGCGTGGACGAGCCAGCGTAACGGGCTCAAACGCCGACGCCAGCTTTTTCGCCGGTTCCGCCAGCAGCGCGCAGTGTGACGGCACGCTAACCGCCAGCCGCCTGGCCTTGCTCGCCCCTTTTGCCAGCGCGCGTTCTGCCACCTGCGCCATCCCCTCATCGGTTCCGGCGATGACGATCTGCGTTTCGGCATTCAGGTTAGCAATATACGTTCCGGTACCCTCGATAAGCTGCTCCACCTGCGGCAGGGTTAAGCCCATGATGGCCGTCAGGCCGTAGCCGTGCGGGTACGCCTGCTCCATCAGGTCACCGCGCAGCGCCACCAGCCTCAGCGCGTCCGAAAAATCCAGCGCGCCCGCGATAACCGCCGCCGGATAAGCGCCGATGGACAGCCCGCTGACGATATCCGGCGTCACGCCGCGACGCTCCAGCTCGCGCGCCCAGGCCACGCCTGAAATCAGCAGACACAGCTGAACCGCGCGGGTATGAGTTAGCGAGACTGCACTGTCGAGCGTATCGACTTCGCTGCCCACCACCTCGCGTGCCTGTGCAAGCTCCGTTCCCGGCAGATTTTGCAGCATTCCTTCATGCTGCGTACCCTGTCCCGGAAAGGTAAACAATATTTTCATCACTCCTCCCTGTGCCACGGATCCGCTGCCAGGCGCGGTCCACGGCAGGTTTTCAGCAGTGTTTTCCCGTCACGCAGCCACTCTGCCAGCGCAAAGCCCCCTTCCGGGGTATCAACCTGCGTATCCGCCCTGCACAATGCGCGGCTGAGCTGCGACTGCCATGTGGTAAACGCATCAGGGGAAATCGGCTCAGGGGCGCGGATCAGCAGATCAAGATCGCTGTCGGCATGTATCACCGGAATGCCGGTCGCCAGCGCATAGCCGGTGCTGCCGGTAATGCCCCACGTCCACGGCCACGCCTGCTGAGAAAGCTGTAACGCCACCTGAACCGGTGGCTGAGTCACAAACGGCGAGCGCAGCAGATCGGCCGTCGCGCTCAACGCCTCAGGCGTCACGACGCGAAGGACGTTTTCGGGCTTCACCCACCCGGCCGCACGCTGGTCGCGGCGCAGGCCGCGCACGCCAACGGGAATACGGCCGTTGTTATCAACATCACGCCGCACCACTACCGGCAGGCCGATATGCCAGGCCGCATCTACCCAGGTATCGGTGATACCTTCCAGCGCGTCACGCGCGGTAAGCCAGATGAGGTCGTGTGGGCGTAATGTTGTGGTCATGATTACATTCCTGAAGTCAGCGAGATAAACAGTGGCAGCGACAGGATACACAGTACGGAGCTTAACAGCAGCACGGCTTCAGCATCCGGCGACTGCACGCCAAAGCGGTTACCGAACACCACGCCGAAGAAACCCGCAGACAGCGCAATCATCAGGATCGCAGTGATTGCCACGGAGCCGTGCAGACCGAAGATCAAGACAATACCCCAGGCAATGGCAGGCTGAATCAGCAGCTTGGCAATGGTGGAAGTAATGACCATGGTATTGATCTGCAGCTTACGCGCCGAGAGGATCACCCCGGTCAGGAACAGCGCAGCAGCGGTGGCGGACAGCCCCAGCGGTTTAATCGCCGCAAGCACCAGTTCCGGCATTTTGATGCCGATGGCGGAGAGAATCACGCCCAGCAGCGGGCCCATCACGATCGGCTTTTTAATCGAGCGCCACATCAGCACCGGCAGCATGGAGAGCGTGGAGCCGGAGTTATTCCCTTCAGCACGCGCTTTCTCGCGCTCCAGGATCAGCAGGCAGAACGGCGTCATCAGCACCGAACCGCAGGCAATAGAGACCGCAACGGAAAGTGACGTGGAAGATCCTTCACCCAGCACGCTGCCCAGAATCGGCAGACCGAGCGCCGCGTAGTTCGGCAGGGCAACGGTGAGCGTCAGTACCGCGGCATCCTGCGGCGATTTTTTAAAGACGCTGGTCGCCAGGAAGTAAATGGCCGCATAGGTTATCCACATCGCCAGGGTCAGGACCAGGATCAGCGGAGACTGCGCCACAATGCCGGTCCACGGCGTTTGTACGGTGGCGCTGAACAGCGCGGCAGGTAACGCAAAATCCATGACGAAGATATTAAGCAGGGACACATTTTTGTTATCGACCATCTTTGCCTTACCGGCCCAGAATCCCAGCAGCATGATGACGAATATCGGTGCAAGAGCATGAACAATTACGTAAGTCATAAATCACCTGTATTAAAAAAAGTTTTAGCACTGGTGCGATGTTTATTATTTTTCAGGATGCAGGATCCCACGCGGGCGCAAGGGACGCGCCCACGGGGTTATGCCTCTCTGGCAGGTCTTAATTTACTTACCAGCTTGCTCGCATACGTTCGCGTACCAGAGCAGAGCTGCGACGGTTATCAGCACCCAGACGATTTTTTAACGTGGTGTCCTGACGCGCGTCATTGATGGCCTGTTGCAGGGTGGTTTTCACCTGCGCCAGATCGGTATCAGAGGGTGCATCCGGGTTGCTGATGTCCAGCAGGTCAGAGAGCAGCCCCAGCGTGGCGTAGTTGCTGATGTCGTACGCCATTGGCGGGATAGTTGCCGCCAGTTTTTCCAGCGCCTCGACGGTACGCAGCGTAATGCGCGCCGCAGACTCTTTGCCCATCGCGTGGATCAGCACACCTTTGTCGTTAAAGGCGATCAGGCGGTTGGCCTGGTAGCCGTGCGCCAGAAACGCACCCGACATCGCTTTACCGACGATAAGCCCAATCACCGGGTGACCGGCCAGACGCGCATTGGCATAGGCGGCAGCCGCACCGGCCAGCGCCTGATGAATACCAAACGCTTCTTCACGACGGCCATAAGCCTGGCTTGGGACGTCAATCACCGCCACAATCGGGCGCTTAACGGCTTTATCAGCATCTGCCGCTATGGTTTCGCTGACCACTTTTGCCAGGGTCCAGCCTTCCAGCAGGCCCACCTCACCTTTCGCCGCACGCGGGAAGTGGTTGTTGGCGTCTGGCACCACGGCCACGAAACGCACCGCTTCGCCGTTAAGTTCACCGTCTGCCGCCTGCACGGACGGGCATAACCCTTCCAGATGTTTAGCGTTCGGAGCGAGGGTTTCCAGCCAGAGTTCGCCACGGCTTACTGAAGTACTCATCATTTCACCTCCCGGGCAAAAAGCGCGTTAATCTGTTCGGCATCGGCCTGTTTGCGGGTGTCGAAATGTGTCAGACGGTTCAGGTAATCGTCATAGTTATCGGTGCGATGTTTCGCCGGCACGCCTTTGGCAATCGCGTCGTTCATCGCGCCTTTCACCGCGTTGATCCCGTCGCCGACCAGCGCATCCACCAGCCCGCTTTGGTAGCGGACTTCGCCCCCGGTCATGCTCCAGATAAACGGCCGGTCGCGGGAGTCGTACTCTTCAATCCCCGCTTCCTGCTCGATAACCTGCGGGCCGTTAAGACCAAGACGCGCTTCGCGGGTCACAATCAGATAGCTACACAGCGCCGCGGCGATGGACATCCCGCCGAAGCAGCCCACGGTTCCGGCGACAATCCCGACGACCGGGGTATAGCGACGCAGGTCAACAATCGCAGCATGAATATCCGCGATCGCCGCCAGGCCAAGGTTGGCTTCCTGCAGACGCACGCCGCCGGTTTCGAGGCACAGCACCGCCTGGGTAGGAATGCCGTTGCGGTTATCTTCCGCCGCCAGCTCCAGCGCGGCCGCCATCTTGGCACCGGACACTTCACCCATGCTGCCGCCCTGGAACGCACCTTCAATGGCAACCACTACCGCAGGCTGGCCGTTGATAGTGCCCTTCGCCACCACCATTCCGTCATCGGCCTGTGGAACAATGCCCTGTGGCCCCAGCCACGGCGAGATAATCCCTTCAAACGGATCCAGCAGCTCGCGATAGCTGCCGTCGTCCAGCAGTGCCTGCGCACGCTGACGTGCTTTTAATTCGATAAAGCTGTTGTCATCACGCATGGCTCACCCCTTCAAAAACCTGTTCGATACGAATGCGCGCCACGCCCGGCGTCGCGCCGAAATCGTGGATGGTCAGTTTCCCGGCAGGCAGGCTGCTGACGGTTTGCAGACGGCTGAACAAGGCTTCCCAGCGACCACGGCTGTTGTCGACGGAAGTGGTGATATCAATGGTTAACGTCTGGCCCGGCTCGGCGGTGAAAAGCACCTCCATATCCCCGGAACCGACAACCCCTGCCAGCGCCCTGCCGCGTAACGCGCGGCTGGCTGGCACGGTCAATGTGATTTTTTCCATAACATCCTCTTAATGCTTTGAATTTGGCGTTTCGACGCGGTCGAGAAACAGCGTGGCGGCAAGCAGGTCGGCCGCTCCACCCGGAGAGGCATTCAGTGCCAGCATCTGACGGTCTAAGCTCGCCAGCGCCTGTCGGCCTGATAACGTTGCGCACCCACCGGCATTCAGCACCGCACGGGCACCGTCCTGCATAGCGTCCAGCCCTTCCATTCCGGCGCGCGACAACACGCAGGTATCGGTGAGCGACGTCATGATGGCCATCAGTGCGTCGAGCCGTGCGTGTGTTTCACTGCTGCCGTTGAGACGGCTGAGACGAAGCTGTGGCAGCGCACGCTGCATAACATGCGGAAACGCCTGCTGCGCTTCTTCGCGCGCGCCTGGCACACGGTAGCGGTGGGTAGCGCGCAGACCTTTACTGAACACTTTCGGCGCCGCGTCGTCCGGCAGTTTTGCCAGCAGTGCCGCTGTGTTAGCGACGACGTTGGCCTTTGCACCACCGCCCAGCATCGCTACCGCGCTCACCAGCAGTCCCAGCGCCCAAATCGCGCCACGATGGGTGTTAACGCCACCGGTTGCGGCCATCATCTGTTGCTCGCCTTCGCGACCAAGCCGCCCGACGGTTTGCCGCAGCGCAATATCGGCCGGACGCTGCCAGCTTTGCTGAGCCAGCGCCTGAAACGTGGAGGTCAGGCTGTGTGCAGATCGCTCCATCAGCGCAAGCGATAAATCGTGGTGTGCGCCGTTCCCCCGACTGTCCACCAGACCGGGTTTCGGGCTTAAACGTGCTTCGTCAATCAGACACTGCGTGGCGGTTCGCGCCAGCCATTCGGCACCGCCATCAACCTGAATCTGGGGCAGAAGTTTCATTACCAGCTCCGGAATTTCGCAGGTGGGTTGTAAAGACCGCCGGACCATTCAACCAGGTCAGACACGCTACCCGCCGCCAGAAGAGAGCGTGTGGCGTCGGTGCGGCGGATACCCATATCTTCCGGGTAAACCACTTTGCCGCTCTGGCGCAGTTCCGCCACGCGTTTAGCGTCAACACCCAGACCAATGTCGGTGATACCGGCAACAGCGGCCACCATGGCGCGACGTTCTTCGAGGTCTTTCGCGCGATAGAGGTATGCAATCCCCTCTTCCGTCAGCACGTGGGTCACGTCATCGCCGTAGATCATCACCGGTGCCAGTGGCATCCCGGAGGCTTTCGCCACCTCGACGGCATCGAGTTTTTCCACGAAGGTTGGCTTCACGCCCGCCTGGAAGGTTTCGACCATCTGCACGACCAGTTTTTTACCGCGCTGCATTGGATCAGGCTCGGTGATCATGTTCAGCCAGGCTGGAGTGGCGTGGCGACGACCGTGCGGGTCATGACCCATGTTTGGCGCGCCGCCGAAGCCGGAAAGACGACCGCGGGTCACGGTTGAGGAGTTGGCGTAGCCGTCAACCTGCAGCGTAGAGCCGATGAACATATCCACCGCGTACTGGCCTGCCAGCTGGCAGAAGGCACGGTTGGAACGCATGGAGCCGTCGGCACCGGTGAAGAAGACGTCCGGACGCGCGCGAATGTACTCTTCCATCCCCAGTTCACCGCCGAAGCAGTGCACGCTCTCTACCCAGCCGCTTTCAATCGCCGGGATAAGCGTCGGATGCGGGTTCAGCGTCCAGTGTTTACAGATTTTGCCCTTCAGACCGAGCTGTTCACCGTAGGTGGGCAGCAGCAGTTCGATTGCAGCGGTGTTAAAGCCAATCCCGTGGTTCAGGGACTGTACCTGGTGTTCCGCGTAGATGCCTTTAATCGCCATCATCGCCATCAGGATGTGTTCCTGTTTGATGAGACGCGGGTCGCGGGTAAACAGCGGTTCGATAAAGAATGGCTTGTCCGCCACCACCACGTAATCAATCCAGGAACCCGGAATATCAACGCGCGGCAGGTCGCACTCGTCATCCACCAGCTCGTTCACCTGTGCGATGACGATGCCATCATGGAAGGCTGCGGCTTCTACCAGGGCTGGCGTATCTTCGGTGCTGGCACCTGTATAGAGGTTACCTTTGCGGTCGGCTTTGAAACCGGCAATCAGCGCCACGTTGGGCGAGAGGTCTACGTACAGGCGGGAATAAAGCTCGATGTAAGTATGGATGGCCCCAATTTCGAGTTGCCCGTCTTCAAGCAGCTGCGAGATACGCAGGCTTTGCGTCCCGGAGAAGGAGAAGTCCAGCTTGCGGGCGATACCTTTCTCGAAGATATCCAGATGTTCGCTACGGCCGACGCTTGGCATGATCATATGCAGGTCGTGGACGATTTGCGGGTTCACTTCAGCAAGTGAACGGGAAAGGAAATCCGCCTGCTTCTGGTTGTTGCCTTCCAGGACGACTTTGTCGCCAGGGGCGATCAGTTTTTCCAGCATGGCGACAAGATCGCCGGTTGGCAGTACCTTGCCCTGCACCGGTACGGACGCCAGACGACGCGCTTTTTCACTGCGTCGGGTGTTCCATTGCCGGGTGGGTGTTTGCCCAGATAACATTATTAACCTCCTGATTCAGCACATCATTTTGATTTGCTTAACGCTGAATAAAGTGTGCACTCTGGTGAGAAACGCATCAATTAAGCGTAGAGACTAATCATTAGCCTGAGAGTAATAATCAGCGTAAAGATTTGTGATCGGGATCAGTTCATGTTTCGGAAAAACAGGCTAAACGGGGTACAATTCGGAAGGTATAGTAAATAACTGACAAGAATCAGCATCGCCGTTATGACCCAAATCATCCCATCAGACTTCGACATTGCAGCCGAAGAGAGCGCAGAATTTGTGCCCATGCGTGGCGTAGCCAACCGCCATTTGCAGACCATGTTGCCGCGCCTTATCCGCCGCAAGGTGCAGTTCACCCCACACTGGCAACGTCTGGACTTGCCGGACGGGGACTTTTTGGATCTCGCCTGGAGCGAAGAGCCGGAGCAGGCTAAACATAAACCCCGTCTGGTGGTGTTTCACGGTCTGGAAGGCAGCCTGTACAGCCCATATGCACATGGTCTGATCCAGGCGGCGAAAGAGCATGGCTGGCTCGGCGTGGTGATGCATTTTCGTGGGTGCAGCGGCGAGCCAAATCGCCAGAAGCGCATCTACCATTCAGGCGAAACCGAAGACGGCACCTGGTTTTTACACTGGCTGAGCGACAATTTTGGTACGGTGCCCACGGCGGCCGTGGGCTATTCGCTGGGCGGAAACATGCTGGCCTGCCTGCTGGCAAAAGAGGGCGACACGGTTCCTCTGGATGCTGCGGTGATTGTCTCTGCCCCGTTTATGCTGGAGCAGTGCAGCTACCATATGGAAAAAGGTTTTTCCCGGGTGTATCAGCGTTATCTGCTCAACCTGCTGAAAGCCAATGCCGCGCGTAAGCTTAAAGCCTACCCGGACACCCTGCCGGTGAGCCTGCGTCAGCTGAAGAAGGTGCGCCGTATTCGCGAGTTCGACGACTTGATCACTGCCAAAATTCACGGTTTTGCCGATGCGATAGATTACTATCGCCAGTGCAGCGCCATGCCGCTGTTGAGCAAAATCACCAAACCGACGCTTATCATCCATGCGAAAGATGATCCGTTCATGGATCATCACTCCATCCCCGCGCAGGAATTTCTGCCCTCCAACGTGCAGTATCAGCTGACCGAACATGGCGGCCACGTTGGCTTTGTCGGCGGCACGCTGAGACGCCCGCGGATGTGGCTGGAAACACGTATTCCAGCCTGGTTAACCGCTTTTCTGGACGGTAAAAAATGATTATCCCCTGGCAAGATCTGGCGCCCGAAACGCTCGATAATCTTATTGAAAGCTTTGTATTACGCGAAGGCACAGATTATGGTGAACAAGAACGTTCGCTTGAACAAAAGGTCAACGATGTAAAGCGCCAGCTCAAAAGTGGCGAGGTGGTGCTGGTATGGTCTGAGCTGCACGAAACGGTCAATATCATGCCCCGCAATGCCTTTCACGACTGACCTTTAACACTATTCCAGTCAGGGAGTTGCTATGTCTGCCAGACATCCGGTTATTGCCGTTACAGGCTCAAGTGGTGCGGGTACCACCACCACCAGCCTCGCCTTTCGCAAGATTTTCGCGCAACTGAATTTACGGTCCGCAGAGGTAGAAGGCGATAGCTTTCACCGCTACACCCGCCCTGAAATGGATATGGCGATCCGCAAAGCTCGCGATCTCGGCAAACACATCAGCTATTTTGGGCCAGATGCCAACGATTTCGGTCTGCTGGAGCAAACCTTCAAAGAATACGGACTGAGCGGCAAAGGCCAGTCGCGCAAGTATCTGCACACCTATGACGAAGCCGTTCCCTGGAACCAGGTGCCAGGCACTTTTACTCCCTGGCAGCCGCTTCCTGAACCTACCGACGTGCTGTTTTATGAAGGATTGCACGGCGGTGTGGTGACCACGCAGCATGACGTGGCACGCCACGTGGACCTGCTGGTCGGCGTTGTGCCGATTGTGAACCTGGAGTGGATCCAGAAGCTGACGCGCGATATCAGCGAGCGCGGTCATTCACGCGAAGCGGTGATGGATTCGGTTGTTCGTTCGATGGAAGATTACATTAACTTCCTGACGCCGCAGTTCTCACGCACCCACATCAACTTCCAGCGCGTGCCGACGGTAGATACCTCCAACCCGTTTGCGGCCAAAAGTATCCCGTCACTGGATGAGAGCTTTGTGGTGATCCATTTCCGTAATCTCGAAGGCATTGACTACCCCTGGCTGCTGGCTATGCTGCAAGGCTCGTTCATTTCTCACATGAATACGTTGGTGGTGCCGGGCGGGAAAATGGGGCTGGCGATGGAATTGATTATGACACCGCTGGTGCAGCGGCTGATGGAAGGGAAGCAGATCGCATAAGCTCGTTTTGCCCGGTGGCGCTACGCTTACCGGGCCTACGTGCGTGCTTTTGTTGGGCGGGTTAGCGCAGCGCCACCCGCCACAACATTACGCCTCGATCACTTCATACGAATGCGTTATTTTTACCGCTTTCTCCAGCATTAATGCCACAGAGCAGTATTTCTCCGCAGAAAGATCCACCGCGCGTGATACCGCAGCGTCTTTCAGCTCTTTGCCGGTCACAATAAAATGCAAATTGATGTGCGTAAACAGGCGTGGTGCTTCTTCACGACGTTCAGAAGTGAGTTTAACTTCGCAATCCGTCACGTCATGACGACCTTTTTGCAAAATCGACACCACGTCAATCGCGCTGCAACCACCTGCCGCCATCAGCACCATCTCCATTGGGCTTGGTGCTTTATCGCCGGAGTTCCCATCCATCAAAATCTGGTGTCCGGAAGCGGATTCGCCCAGGAACGTTAAACCTTCAACCCATTTCACACGCGCTTGCATATTCATTAACTCCAACGTTGCATTTTTGGTGACAGATTACGCGTACGTTACATTTCTCGCAACGGAAGGCGACCTGCATCATGCTGAAGCGAGACACCAGGAGACACGCGACAAAAGCTATGCTAAAACACTCTGGATGCTACAGTAATACATTGACGTTACACATGTATGCAGAGGACATCAAACTTTACTGGCTGCGAATATTACGACAGCCGACTTCCCAGGGTATGGGTAAGAATTCGATTGCAACCCCAGAGTCTGGATGCATCTTATGACTCTGGTGACAGCTTATAACAGAGGATAACAGCGCATGGTGCTTGGCAAACCGCAAACAGACCCGACTCTCGAATGGTTCTTGTCTCATTGCCACATTCATAAGTACCCATCGAAGAGCACGCTGATTCACCAGGGTGAAAAAGCGGAAACGTTGTATTACATCGTCAAAGGCTCGGTGGCAGTGCTGATCAAAGATGAGGAAGGGAAAGAAATGATCCTTTCTTATCTGAACCAGGGCGATTTCATCGGTGAACTGGGCCTGTTTGAAGAAGGCCAGGAACGTAGCGCCTGGGTTCGTGCAAAAACCGCGTGTGAAGTGGCCGAAATCTCTTACAAGAAATTCCGTCAGCTGATTCAGGTTAACCCTGACATCCTGATGCGTCTTTCTTCGCAGATGGCTCGCCGCCTGCAAGTCACGTCTGAGAAAGTGGGTAACCTCGCCTTCCTGGACGTAACGGGCCGTATCGCTCAGACCCTGCTGAACCTGGCGAAACAACCAGACGCAATGACCCACCCGGACGGAATGCAAATTAAAATTACCCGTCAGGAAATTGGTCAGATCGTGGGTTGCTCCCGTGAAACAGTAGGCCGTATTCTGAAAATGCTCGAAGACCAGAACCTGATCTCCGCCCACGGTAAAACCATCGTGGTTTACGGAACACGTTAATTCCGGTCAAACGGCGTGCCATCGCAAGGTGTCACGCCGTTTTTGTCTCTACTCCCCATGTGGCGCAGGCTAATTTATCACCCGGAAGTTAACTACGCACTGCGACAAACGCTGGTGTTGTGCCTTCCTGTGGCCGTGGGTTTGCTGCTGGGCCATCTGCAACAAGGTCTGTTGTTTTCCCTGGTTCCCGCCTGCTGCAACATTGCGGGTCTGGACACTCCGCATAAACGCTTTTTCAAACGCCTGATTATTGGCGGCTGTCTGTTTGCAGGCTGTAGCCTCGCCGTGCAACTGCTGCTTGCCCGTGATATTCCGCTCCCCCTGATCCTGACCGTGCTGGCCATGACGCTGGGCGTAACCGCTGAAATCAGCGCGCTACATGCCCGGTTGCTGCCCGCATCGTTGATTGCCGCCATCTTCACGCTGAGCCTCGCGGGGAATATGCCGGTATGGGAGCCGCTATTGATCTACGCGCTGGGAACCCTGTGGTACGGCGTGTTTAACTGGATCTGGTTCCGCCTGTGGCGCGAACAACCGCTGCGTGAATCGCTCAGCCTGCTCTACGTGCAGCTTGCCGACTACTGCGAAGCCAAGTACACCCTGCTCACTCAGCACACGGACCCGGAAAAATCGCTGCCGCCGCTGCTGGCGCGCCAGCAAAAAGTCGTGGATCTGATTAGCCAGTGTTACCAGCAGCTGCACATGCTCGCCGCCAATAAAAATCATGACTATAAGCGGCTGCTGCGTATCTTCCAGGTGGGTCTGGATTTGCAGGAACATATCTCTGTGAGCCTGCATCATCCGCAGGAGGTGCAAAAGCTGGTCGAGCGCAGCCACGCCGAGGCGGTGATCCGCTGGAATGCCCAAACCGTGGCAGCGCGCCTGCGCATCCTGGCTGACGATATCCTGTATCACCGCTATCCCACGCGTTTTAACATGGACAAGCAGCTCGGGGCGCTGGAGAAAATTGCCCATCAGCACGCGGATAACCCGGTGGGCCAGTTTGCGGCGTGGCACTTCAGCCGTATTTCCCGCGTCCTGCGGACTCAGCGGCCGCTTTACCCGCGTGACCTGATGGCCGATAAACAAAAGCGTCTGCCGCTGCTGCCAGCCCTGAAAAGCTATCTGTCTCTGAAATCTGCCGCGCTGCGTAATGCCGCGCGTATCAGCGTGATGCTCAGCGCCGCCAGCCTGATGGGCGTCGCGCTGCACCTGCCGAAACCGTACTGGATCTTAATGACCGTACTGTTTGTTACGCAGAACGGCTATGGTGCCACGCGGGTGCGCATTCTGCACCGGGCAGGCGGTACAATCGCGGGGCTAATCATTGCCGGCGTGACGCTGCACTTCCACGTACCAGAAGGCTATACGCTGCTGGGGATGCTGGCGATCACCATGGTGAGTTATCTGATTATTCGCAAGAACTATGGCTGGGCGATGGTGGGCTTTACGGTCACTGCGGTATATACCCTGCAACTGCTCACGCTCAATGGCGAACAGTTTATTATCGCCCGCCTGGTCGACACGCTGATTGGCTGCCTGATTGCCTTTGGCGGCCTGGTCTGGCTTTGGCCGCAGTGGCAAAGCGGGCTGTTGCGCCAGAACGCCCACGATGCGCTGGAAGCAGATCAACAAGCGATACGCCTGATCCTGAGCGACGACCCGCAGCCTTCGCCACTGGCGTATCAACGCATGAAAGTCAACCAGGCGCATAACGCCCTGTTTAACTCACTCAACCAGGCGATGCAGGAGCCGGGCTTTAATTCCCACTATCTGGCAGACATGAAACTGTGGGTAACGCACAGCCAGTTTATCGTCGAGCACATTAACGCCATGACCACGCTGGCGCGCGAGCACACCATGCTGACACCCGATCTGGCGCAGCGCTATTTGCAGTCCTGTGAGATTGCCCTGCAGCGATGTCAGCAGCGTCTGGAGTACGACGCGCCGGGAGAGGCGGGAGATTCGAACATTCTTGAAGCACCGGAAACACTGACGCATGGCCCAATGAGCACCCTGGAGCAGCATTTGCAGCGCATCCTCGGGCATCTGAGCACCATGCACACCATTTCGTCGGTGGCATGGCGTCAGCGTCCGCATCACGGAATTTGGCTAACGCGGATATTAAAGCGCACGCCGTATTGAATCACGTCCGGCTGGATTGTAGGCCCATGCAAGCGCAGCGCCGCCGGGCAATCAGGTTATCCCCGGACGATCTTCTCGACCGCCGCCGCAAAGCGGTTTAACCCGTCTTCGATGTCTTTGTCTTCAATCACCAGCGACGGCGCGAAACGCATCACGTCCGGCCCGGCATTTAGCACCATCACCCCTTCATCAGCTGCGGCGTGCAGGAAATCACGCGCACGACCTTTGTACTGCGGCTTCAGCTCAGCACCCACTAACAGCCCCATTCCGCGGATCTCGCTGAACACATCGTACTGCTCATCAATCTGCTGAAGGTGTTTCACGAACCGCTCGCGCTTCGCATTAACGCCGTTCAGCACTTCTGGTGTGTTGATGATATCGAATGCCGCACCGGCAATGGCGCAGGCCAGCGGGTTGCCGCCGTAGGTCGACCCGTGAGAACCCACGTGGAACGCGGAAGCGATATCCTGCGTGGTTAGTACCGCACTGACCGGGAAACCGCCGCCGAGCGCTTTGGCGCTGGTCAGGATATCTGGGGTCACGCCGTAGTGCATATAGGCAAAGAGATCGCCGGTACGCCCCATGCCGCTCTGGACTTCATCAAACACCAGCAGCGCCTGGTGCGCATCGCACAGTTCGCGCAGGCCTTTGAGGAATTCAGGCGTTGCCGCCGTTACGCCGCCTTCACCCTGAATCGGCTCGACCACTACCGCGCAGGTGTGGTCATCCATCACCGCTTTTACCGCGTGAAGGTCGTTAAACGGTACATGGATAATATCGGCCGGTTTCGGGCCAAAGCCATCGGAATACTTCGGCTGCCCGCCAACGGAGACGGTAAACAACGAACGCCCGTGGAAGGCGTTATGGAAGGCAATGATTTTGGTTTTGTACGGGCTATGACGGGTTGAAGCATAGTAGCGTGCCAGCTTGAAGGCCGTTTCGTTGGCTTCAGTACCGGAGTTCATGAACAGCACACGCTCAGCAAAGGTCGCGTCGATGATCTTGCGCCCCAGGCGCAGCGCAGGTTCGTTGGTAAAGACGTTACTGGTGTGCCACAGGGTTTCGCCCTGGGTTTTTAACGCCTCCACCAGCGCAGGATGACAATGACCGAGCGCCGTCACCGCAATCCCCCCCGCGAAATCAACATACTCTTTACCCTGCTGATCCCATACGCGGCTGCCCTTCCCTTTAACCGGGATAAATTCAGCCGGTGCATAAATCGGCAGGATCACTTCATCGAATGTCGCGCGGGTAATTGCTGATTGTTCAGTTGCCATGTCATGCCCATCCATTTTATGTCACATTGATTGTGAAAATATAATCACAAAATATGCATAAAAAATCACAACAAGGCAATAAAAATTCAGCGATTGAGGAAATTCGCCAGCAGCTGATGTCCCTGCTCGCTCAGGATGCTCTCAGGGTGGAACTGCACGCCTTCGAGATCCCATTCCTTATGGCGAATACCCATAATTTCGCGGGTGTCGCTCCAGGCGGTGACGTCAAAGCACGCTGGCAGCGTGGGCGGATCAATCACCAGAGAGTGATAGCGCGTTACGGTTAACGGGTTATTTAATCCGCTGAATACGCCTGTACCGTTGTGGGTAACGGGTGACGTTTTGCCGTGCATCACTTTTGCCGCACGCACGATGGTCGCCCCAAACACCTGACCAATCGCCTGATGCCCCAGGCAAACGCCCAGAATCGGCAGCTTACCGGCATACTGTTTTATCACGTCCAGAGAGATGCCTGATTCTGACGGGGTACAGGGCCCCGGTGAGATAACGATTTTCTGCGGGGCAAGCGTTTCAATATCAGCAAGGGTGATGTCGTCATTGCGGCGGACCACCACCTCCGCACCCAGTTCGCAGAAATACTGGTACAGGTTCCAGGTAAAGGAATCGTAGTTATCTATCAGCAGGATCATGGCGGCTCCACAACAAAAAGGCGCCCTATTCTACTCAGTTTCGCGCGCTTCGCTCACCACTTTACTAAAGATGGCAGTCAACGCGCTTAAATCGCCCATCGCACCACTCTGGTTGGCTACGACCCACTGCTCAGGATCGATATCGCGCCAGTCCAGCGCGTAGCCCGCATGGATGGCCAACTGGTCAAAGAAAATGCGTTGGGCAATACCATTGCCGCTCATAAAAGGATGCAGCATATTGATTTCACAATAGTAATGGCTAATCCGCTCGATAAATTCCTCTTTCTGAAGACCCACCAGGTACCGGTCGTTTTCCAGTGCCGCCATCAATTCATTACCCATCTTCTCGATGTATTCGAAATGGCAAAAAGGAATGTCACCTTTGAAAATATCGTCCGTACGGTATTCGCCTGCCCGTTTCATCTCTCTGCGATACAGATGGCGGTGAATAAGGCACAGATGGGGCAACCCAGGTGCTGAAGGCCCAAGTTCCAGCATCTCAATCTGGGGAACTGAAGGGCCATGACCCTTTTCAAGGAGACAACTGGCCTTAAAATTGACGTTACGCTGCTGCTCCCAGAGACGGGATTTTTGCTTGTCGGTGAGTTTTTTCACTTAACGCCTCCCTGAATATGTCCGTTTGCCACAAGTATAAGCAGCAAAACGCGCTTTCGCAGGGAGGGTCAGAAACGCGGGCAAAGAATGCCCGCGCAGGAAAGATTACGGCAGAACTTTTGCAGAAAGGATCACAACCGGTTTGGACGGCACATTCTGATATGGGCCTACGTCGTGGGTTGGCACCTGAGAAATTTTGTCCGCCACGTCCATCCCTTTCACAATTTTACCAAATACCGCGTACCCGAAGTCACGCTGACCGTGGTCGAGGAAGGCGTTATCCGCAACGTTGAGGAAGAACTGGCTGGTTGCGCTGTCTTTATCCGCAGTACGGGCCATAGAGATGGTGCCACGGGTGTTGAGCAGGCCGTTGTCCGCTTCGTTTTTGATTGGCGGGTTAGGTTGCTTTTGCTGCATCTGCTCTGTAAAACCACCGCCCTGCACCATAAAGCCCGGGATCACGCGGTGGAACGTGGTGTTGTTATAAAAGCCACTGTTCACGTAATCGAGGAAGTTTTTCACAGAAACAGGGGCTTTCTGGCTATTCAGTTCCAGCTCAATGTTCCCGGCGGAGGTGGTCAGCAGGACGTGAGGGTCTCCTTTTGCTGCCAGCGCAGCAGGGGAGACGGCAGAAAGAGCAAACACAGCTGCGACAGCCGCCAGTGTTGATTTGAGCATGAGAATTCCTTAACAAAGCGCAGTATAAAAAGCGAATGGCTTGATTCTAAAGAGCAGTATGAACGGAGACCAGCCTTTTACCTAATTTTACGAAATTGAAACAGTTGTTACCGCGCAAACGATTGGTTATACCGCCCATTAGTGTGATTTAGATCACACTAAAAACTGCAATGAAGCAATCATTACCCTTAAAAGATAGGAATAGATCACTTTAGCGACTAAAATCTGCCCGCTCTCAGCGCCCCCTGGGCGCTTTTCTTTTTCTGAACAGGCCAGACATGACTAACAGCAATCGCATCAAGCTCACATGGATCAGCTTCTTCTCCTACGCCCTGACTGGCGCGTTGGTGATCGTCACCGGGATGGTGATGGGGAACATCGCAGACTACTTCCAGCTGCCCGTTTCCAGTATGAGTAACACCTTCACCTTCCTGAACGCAGGTATTTTGATCTCTATCTTCCTGAATGCCTGGCTGATGGAAATCGTCCCGCTGAAAACGCAGCTGCGTTTTGGTTTTGTGCTGATGGTCGCCGCCGTGGCGGGCCTGATGCTGAGCCACAGCATCGCCCTGTTCTCCGCCGCCATGTTCGTACTGGGCCTGGTGAGCGGTATTACGATGTCTATTGGTACGTTCCTGATTACCCATATGTATGAAGGGCGTCAGCGCGGCGCACGCCTGCTGTTTACCGACTCCTTCTTCAGCATGGCCGGAATGATCTTCCCGATGGTGGCCGCCGTTCTGCTGGCACGCAGCATTGAGTGGTACTGGGTTTATGCCTGCATTGGCCTGGTGTACGTGGCCATCTTTATTCTGACCTTCGGCTGTGAATTCCCGGCGCTGGGTAAAAAAGCACAGACCGCGGCAGAGCCTGTCGTGAAAGAGAAATGGGGCATTGGTGTGCTGTTCCTCTCCATCGCCGCACTGTGCTACATCCTGGGCCAGCTGGGCTTTATCTCCTGGGTGCCGGAATACGCCAAAGGTCTGGGCATGAGCCTGAACGACGCAGGTAAACTGGTGAGCGATTTCTGGATGTCTTACATGTTCGGCATGTGGGCGTTTAGCTTCATCCTGCGCTTCTTCGACCTGCAACGCATTCTGACCGTACTGGCAGGAATGGCGACAGTCCTGATGTATCTGTTCATCAACGGTTCACCGGACCATTTACCGTGGTTCATTCTGACCCTGGGCTTCTTCTCCAGCGCGATTTACACCTCAATCATCACCCTGGGCTCACTGCAAACTAAAGTGGCGTCCCCGAAACTGGTGAACTTCGTTCTGACCTGCGGCACTATCGGCACCATGCTGACCTTCGTGGTAACAGGCCCGATTGTGGCTCACAGCGGCCCACTGGCTGCACTGCAAACGGCTAACGCTCTGTATGCCGTAGTGTTCATCATGTGCTTCATCCTGGGCTTCGTGACCCGCCACCGCCAGCACAACGCGGCAGCGGTGTCTCACTAATCGCCTTGCCCCTTTGCGCTAAGCAGAGGGGCTGTTTCTGGCAAAGCTTACCTCTTCCCCACCGTTGTCCATCTGGATCCACGTCTGCGCCAGCTGCGTGGTGGCAATAATCCTTCCCTGACGAATCGACCAGCGTACCGGCACCTGGCAGCGCACCGCTTCAAATCCGCTTTCCGCTGGCAGAATGATCAGGTTTGCCGGGTTCCCCGTCGCAATACCGTAATCGCTCAGACCAAAGGTTCGGGCGCTGTTGTGCGTAATCAGGTTCAGCCCGCTGTCAATCTGCGGATACCCCATCATCTGACACACATGCAGCCCCATATGCAGAACCTGCAACATATTGCCGGTGCCGAGCGGGTACCACGGGTCAAAGACATCATCATGGCCAAAGCAGACGTTGATACCCGCCTCCTGAAGCTCCTTCACCCGCGTGATCCCCCGGCGTTTCGGGTAATCGTCAAAGCGCCCCTGAAGATGGATATTCACCAGCGGGTTGGCGACGAAGTTAATCCCCGACATCTTCAGCAGGCGGAACAGCCGCGAGGTGTATGCGCCGTTATAGGAGTGCATAGCCGTGGTGTGGCTGGCGGTCACGCGCGCGCCAATACCGGCCTCGTACGCCAGGGTTGCGACCGTCTCGACAAACCGTGACTGCTCGTCGTCGATTTCATCGCAGTGGATATCCAGCAGACGGTCATATTTCTTCGCCAGCTCGAAGGCGATATGCAGCGACTGCACGCCGTATTCGCGGGTGAATTCGAAGTGCGGGATCGCGCCCACCACATCGGCACCCAGCTTTAGGGCCTCTTCCAGCAGTGCCGCACCGTTCGGGTAAGACAGGATCCCCTCCTGCGGGAAGGCCACGATTTGCAGCGTTATCCACGGAGCGACCTCCTGTTTGACCTCCAGCATCGCTTTTAGCGCCGTGAGCGTCGGATCGGATACATCCACATGGGTACGGACAAACTGAATACCGTTGGCGATTTGCCATTTCAGCGTTTTCCAGGCCCGCGCCTTCACATCTTCGTGGCTGAGCAGCGCTTTGCGCTCCGCCCAGCGCTCGATACCTTCAAACAACGTGCCGGACTGGTTCCAGTTCGGCTCACCTGCCGTCTGGGTGGTATCCAGGTGAATATGCGGCTCAATAAACGGCGGGATCGCGAGACCTCCGCGGGCATTGAGTATCTCGTAGCTTTCAACATGGGTATCGTCCATTGGTGTGATTTCACCAAAACGACCGTTCTCAATGGCGACCTGCCATAACCCTTCCCGACCTGGTAACCGAACATTCTGGACCAGCCAAAGTGGTGCTGTAGACATACCTATCCCCCCGGAAAACGCGGCTGAAATTCAGGAGTACGCGTTTATTAAAATTAGCCACCTAATTTGTACACAAAATCGTCGCAGACGAAAAGCGAACGATTTCCACAACTTATAAAAATCCTGACAAATCAATAATCTACCCACTAAGGAGTAGTTGAAGGCGTATTTGATTTGCATCAATAAGCCCCTTTGCTGAATCGTTAAGGTAGGCAGTAATAGAAAAGAAATCGAGGCAAAAATGAGCAAAGTCAGACTCGCTATCATCGGTAACGGCATGGTCGGCCACCGCTTTATTGAGGATCTTCTCGATAAAGCTGACGCTGCCCAGTTCGATATTACCGTGTTCTGTGAAGAACCCCGCAAGGCGTACGACCGTGTGCACCTTTCTTCCTACTTCTCCCACCACACCGCCGAAGAACTTTCTCTGGTACGTGAAGGATTCTACGAGAAGCATGGCGTAAAAGTGCTGGTGGGCGAGCGCGCTATCACCATCAACCGTCAGGAAAAAGTGATCCACTCCAGCGCCGGACGTACGGTTTTTTACGACAAGCTGATCATGGCGACTGGCTCATATCCGTGGATCCCGCCAATCAAAGGCTCGGAAACCCAGGATTGCTTCGTTTACCGTACCATTGAAGACCTCAAAGCCATTGAAAACTGTGCGCGTCGCAGCAAACGCGGTGCGGTTGTCGGCGGCGGCCTGCTGGGTCTGGAAGCCGCAGGCGCACTGAAAAACCTCGGCGTTGAAACCCACGTAATCGAATTTGCCCCGATGCTGATGGCAGAGCAGCTTGACCACATGGGTGGTGACCAGCTGCGTCGTAAAATCGAAAGCATGGGCGTGAAAGTTCACACCAGCAAGAACACCAAAGAGATCGTCCAGGAAGGCAGTGAAGCACGCAAAACCATGCGCTTTGCTGACGGCAGCGAGCTGGAAGTGGACTTTATCGTCTTCTCCACCGGTATTCGCCCACGCGACAAACTGGCTAACCAGTGCGGCCTGGCCGTGGCACAGCGCGGCGGGATCATGATTAACGACGCCTGCCAGACCTCTGACCCGGATATCTACGCTATCGGCGAATGTGCCAGCTGGAATAACCGCGTGTACGGGCTGGTTGCACCTGGCTATAAAATGGCCCAGGTTGCCGTTGACCACATTCTTGGCAGCGAAAACGCCTTCGAAGGCGCAGACATGAGCGCCAAGCTGAAACTGCTGGGCGTGGACGTTGGCGGTATCGGTGATGCCCATGGTCGCACCCCGAACTCCCGCAGCTACGTTTATCTCGACGAAAGCAAAGAAGTCTATAAACGCCTGATCGTGAGCCAGGACAACAAAACCCTGCTCGGCGCGGTTCTGGTGGGCGACACCAGCGATTACGGCAACCTGCTGCAACTGGTGCTGAACGCCATCGAATTGCCGGAAAACCCGGACGCCCTGATCCTGCCTGCTCACGCCTCGAGCGGCAAACCATCTATCGGCGTCGATAAACTGCCTGACAGCGCGCAGATTTGCTCCTGCTTCGACGTCACGAAAGGTATGTTGATTTCCGCTATCAACAAGGGCTGTCACACCGTTGCAGCGCTGAAAGCCGAAACCAAAGCCGGCACGGGCTGCGGCGGTTGTATTCCACTGGTGACTCAGGTGCTGAACGCCGAACTGGCGAAACAGGGCATCGAAGTGAACAACAACCTGTGCGAACACTTCTCTTACTCTCGCCAGGAGCTGTACCACCTGATCCGCGTAGAAGGTATCAAGTCCTTCGACGAACTGCTTGAGAAACATGGCCAGGGTTATGGCTGCGAAGTGTGTAAACCTACCGTCGGTTCTCTGCTGGCCTCCTGCTGGAATGAGTACGTACTCAAACCAGAACATACGCCGCTTCAGGACACCAACGACAACTTCCTGGCAAACATCCAGAAAGACGGGACCTATTCCGTTATCCCACGTTCTGCCGGTGGCGAAATCACTCCGGAAGGTCTGGTGGCGGTCGGCCGTATCGCGCGTGAATTTAACCTGTACACCAAAATCACCGGTTCCCAGCGTATCGGCCTGTTTGGTGCGCAGAAAGACGATCTGCCAGAAATCTGGCGTCAGCTGATTGAAGCGGGCTTTGAAACCGGCCACGCGTATGCCAAAGCGCTGCGTATGGCCAAAACCTGCGTGGGCAGCACCTGGTGCCGCTACGGCGTGGGCGACAGCGTGGGCTTCGGCGTTGAGCTGGAAAACCGCTACAAAGGCATCCGCACCCCGCACAAAATGAAGTTTGGCGTCTCTGGCTGTACCCGTGAATGTGCCGAAGCACAGGGTAAAGACGTGGGCATTATCGCCACCGAGAAAGGCTGGAACCTTTACGTGTGCGGTAACGGCGGGATGAAACCACGTCACGCCGATCTGCTGGCGGCGGATCTTGACCACGATACGCTGATTCAGTACCTCGACCGCTTCATGATGTTCTACATCCGTACCGCCGACAAACTGACCCGTACTGCATCCTGGCTGGACAACCTGGAAGGCGGCATCGACTACCTGAAGTCAGTCATCATCGACGACAAACTGGGCCTGAACGAGCAACTTGAAGCCGAAATGGCTCGCCTGCGCGACGCGGTAATTTGCGAGTGGACTGAAACCGTGAACACCCCGGCGGCGCAGACGCGCTTCAAACACTTTATCAACAGCACCCAGCGCGATCCGAACGTGCAGGTTGTGGCAGAGCGCGAACAACATCGTCCGGCGACACCTTATGAACGTATTCCGGTGACTCTGGTGGAGGAAAACGCATGAGCCAGTGGGTAAACATCTGCAACATTAACGACATCCTGCCCGCCACCGGCGTCTGCGCGCTGCTGGGTAAAGAGCAGGTCGCGATTTTCCGCCCTCGCCACGACGAACAGGTTTTTGCCATCAGCAACATCGACCCGTTCTTTGAGGCCAGCGTGTTGTCCCGCGGATTGATTGCGGAGCATCAGGGTGAACTGTGGGTTGCCAGCCCGTTGAAAAAGCAGCGTTTCAGCTTAACTGACGGACGCTGCATGGAAGATGAAAATGTCTCCGTGAAGCACTACGACGCCCGCGTGAAGGACGGTAAGGTGCAGCTGAAAGGCTAATCCCCCGCCTTTTCAATACGAAAAGCTTATGACCCCTTATGGGTAACGGCAGGAAAAACCGTATGTTCTGTGCGATTCCTGCTGTTATCCTGACGTCAATTATTACCCCCTCCATGAATGCTGCGAGGTAATGTCGTGGATCACCTGCCTATTTTCTGTCAATTACGCAATCGCGACTGCCTGCTCGTAGGTGGTGGCGATGTGGCTGAACGCAAAGCGCGCTTGCTGTTAGAGGCAGGTGCACGACTGACCGTCAACGCCCTCTCCTTCGCCCCGCAGTTTGAAGCCTGGGCGCAGGAAGGGATGCTCACGCTGATGCAGGGGGAGTTCAACGAATCCCTGCTCGATACCTGCTGGCTGACCATTGCCGCGACCGACAACGACGACGTTAACCAGCGCGTCAGCGATGCCTGCGAAACGCGTCGTATCTTCTGTAACGTGGTGGATGCGCCGAAAGAAGCCAGCTTTATCATGCCGTCAATTATCGACCGTTCGCCGCTGATGGTGGCGGTATCGTCCGGCGGGAGATCTCCGGTGCTGGCTCGCCTGCTGCGGGAAAAGCTGGAATCGATCCTGCCTCAGCATCTCGGCCAGGTGGCGCATTATGCGGGCCAGTTGCGCTCGCAGGTGAAGAAAACCTTCGCCACCGTCGGCGAGCGCCGTCGCTTCTGGGAAAAATTCTTTGTGAATGACAGGCTGGCGCAATCGCTGGCGAATCAGGATCAGAAAGCCGTTGAAGAGATAACCGGAAAGCTGCTCAGCGAACCGCTGGATAATCGCGGTGAAGTGGTGCTGGTGGGCGCAGGGCCAGGCGATGCCGGGTTGTTGACGCTTAAGGGTTTACAGCAGATCCAGCAGGCAGACATCGTGGTTTACGACCGTCTGGTCTCCGATGACATTATGAACCTGGTGCGCCGCGATGCTGACCGCGTATTCGTGGGTAAACGCGCGGGTTACCACTGTGTCCCGCAGGAAGAGATTAACCAGATCCTGCTGCGTGAAGCGCAAAAAGGTAAACGTGTGGTGCGCCTGAAAGGCGGCGATCCGTTTATCTTTGGTCGCGGCGGCGAGGAGCTGGAAACCCTGTGTAATGCGGGCATTCCGTTCTCTGTCGTACCCGGGATCACCGCAGCTTCCGGTTGTTCGGCCTACTCAGGCATTCCGTTAACCCATCGCGACTACGCGCAAAGCGTGCGTCTGGTGACGGGCCATCTGAAGACCGGCAGCGAGCTGGACTGGCACAACCTGGCCGCCGAAAAGCAGACGCTGGTGTTTTATATGGGGCTGAACCAGGCCGCAACCATTCAGGCGAAGCTGCTGGAGCACGGAATGCAGGACGATATGCCGGTTGCCCTGGTGGAGAATGGTACGGCGGTTACTCAGCGTGTGGTGAACGGCGTATTACCGCAGCTAGGTGAGCTGGCGCAGCAGGTAGAAAGCCCGGCTCTGATTGTGGTGGGTCGCGTGGTTGAACTGCGCGAAAAACTGAACTGGTTCTCTAACCACTAACGCATAACATCCCTTCTTCGGGTAGTCCTTAACCGGACTACTCCCCTCTTACCGCTATCGATAACATACCGCCCCGAAGTGGAACTTTTCCATTTATTCCCTCGTGTTACATAAAAATTTTCGTTTTTAGACAAGGAATGCGTATGTTCAAACTGGCAAAGGCAGCCGTACTGGTCGCCGTGTTATCGACTCTTACCGCCTGTACGGGTCACGTTGAAAACACCAAAAATAACTGTAGCTACGATTACCTGCTGCACCCGGCGATCTCCATTTCGAAGATCATCGGTGGTTGCGGCCCGGCGGCACAGCAGTAAGCGTTTTTCAGGCATAAAAAAACCGGGGTTTCCCGGTTTTTTAGTTTTGGATAGTGTGGTTTTTAATTGGGTGGCGGCTCCGCCTTACCCGACCTGCACGATCCCGTAGGCCGGGTAAGCGTCAGCGCCACCCGGCAAGCAGACTCAAGGTTTCGCGACAAAACCAATCGCTTCGTATACTGCTTTCAGGGTTTCGGACGCGCGCGCGCTGGCTTTATCTGCGCCGTCTTTCATCACTTTTTGCAGGAACGCTTCGTCGTTGCGGTAGCGGTTATAACGCTCCTGCAACTCAGTGAGCATCCCGGAAACTGCGTCCGCCACTTCGCCTTTCAGGTGGCCATACATCTTGCCTTCGAAGTGCTGCTCCAGCTCAGGGATCGTACGACCCGTCACGCCAGAGAGAATATCCAGCAGGTTAGAAACGCCCGCTTTGTTCTGCACATCGTAACGTACAACAGGCGGCTCATCAGAGTCGGTGACTGCGCGCTTCAGCTTTTTGACCACCGATTTCGGGTCTTCCAGCAGGCCGATAACGTTGTTGCGGTTATCGTCAGACTTAGACATTTTCTTGGTTGGCTCCAGCAGCGACATCACGCGCGCACCGGATTTCGGAATAAACGGCTCAGGCACTTTGAATACATCGCCATAAATGGCGTTGAAACGCTGGGCGATATCGCGGCTCAGCTCCAGGTGCTGCTTCTGGTCTTCGCCAACAGGAACCTGGTTGGTCTGGTACAGCAGAATGTCTGCCGCCATCAGTACCGGGTAATCAAACAGACCGGCGTTGATGTTTTCAGAATAGCGCGCGGATTTGTCCTTGAACTGGGTCATACGGCTCAGCTCACCGAAATAGGTGTAGCAGTTCAGCGCCCAGCCCAGCTGCGCGTGCTCTGGCACGTGAGACTGAACGAAGATGGTGCTTTTCTCTGGATCAATACCACATGCCAGATAGAGCGCCAGCGTATCAAGGGTAGCTTTACGCAGCTTCTCAGGATCCTGACGCGCGGTAATGGCATGAAGATCCACGATGCAATAGATGCAATGGTAGTCATCCTGCATGTTGACCCACTGACGCAGCGCACCCATGTAGTTACCAATGGTCAATTCACCTGACGGCTGTGCGCCACTAAAAACGATGGGCTTAGTCATTTTTCAATTCCTGATTTTCACTGTGCGAGAGCCCGAGTGCGGGCAATATATCTTTGAAGTGATCGAACACCACGTCCGGCTCACTTAGCGTGATGGCTTCACCGTAGTTGTAGCCATAGGTTAATCCCACGGAAGGACAGCCTGCCGCTCTGGCAGCCAGAATATCATTGCGTGAATCACCGACAAAGAGCAGCTGGTCAGGCGTTAAGGATAATTTTCCTGCCACCAGCAATAGCGGTTCAGGATGTGGCTTTTTGTTCTGCACATCATCGCCACCCACAATCACGGAAAAATACTTCGCGATATCCAGCGCTTCCAGCAGCGGCGCAACAAATGGCGTAGGCTTATTTGTCACCAGCCCCAGCGGAATGCCCTGCGCGTGGAGGGTGCTCAGCGTTTCAGCCACATCCGGGAACAGGAAGCTCCCTTCTTCAACCGTTTCTTCATAGAAGCGGTCGAACAGTTTACGCAGAATACGCTGCTGCTCTTCCTGCGGGATGTCCGCATGATCAACACCGGGTTTCCCCTGTGCAGCACGCTGTACCGCGCGCTCCTGGCGCGCCCAGGTCAGGGCGCGTTCCATCAGCACATCGGCGCCGTTACCAATCCACGTCACCACGCGCTCTTCGCCCGCAACGGGCAGTTCAAGCGCGTACAGCGCCTGATCGACAGCGCTACTTAAGCCCGGCGCGCTGTCTACCAGCGTGCCGTCGAGGTCAAATGCTACACCCCGGGTTGCCTGCAATTTATCCATGACTTACCTTTGCCAGTTCACGGCGCATTTCATCAATGACTTTCTTGTAATCCGGTTGGTCGAAGATTGCAGAGCCCGCGACGAACATATCTGCACCCGCAGCCGCAATCTCACCAATGTTATTCACCTTAACACCGCCATCCACTTCCAGACGAATGTCATAGCCTGACTCATCAATACGGCGGCGCACTTCACGCAGTTTATCCAGCGTATGAGGAATAAACGACTGGCCACCAAAGCCCGGGTTAACTGACATCAGTAAGATCACGTCCAGCTTATCCATAACGTAATCGAGATACGTCAGCGGTGTCGCCGGGTTAAAGACCAGCCCCGCTTTACAGCCGTTCTCTTTGATCAGTTGCAGCGTGCGGTCGACGTGCTCGGAAGCTTCAGGGTGGAAAGTGATGATGCTGGCGCCCGCAGCGGCAAAATCGGGAACAAGGCGATCGACCGGCTTAACCATCAGATGCACGTCAATCGGCGCGGTAATACCGTAATTACGCAGCGCTTTCAGGACCATCGGGCCGATGGTCAGATTGGGGACATAGTGGTTATCCATAACGTCGAAATGGACGACATCCGCACCCGCAGCAAGCGCTTTGGCGGTGTCCTCACCCAGGCGGGCAAAATCGGCCGACAGAATTGAGGGAGCAATCAAAAACTGTTTCATCCGCATCTCCTTGAAATGTGTTTACCGGCGGGCAAAACGGCTCAGGGGCGATAAAGAGCCAGGAGTTCGTCCACCTTTTTACGTGTGCCGCCGTTGCTGCTAATGCTACGCCGCACCTTGACCTGAAAATGCTTCGCGGCTTTGTACCATTCGCGCGTATCAGGGGTATCGTGATTCGAAATTAACACCGGAATTCTTTTGCTGACCAGCTTTTCCGCCATCTCCGCCAGACGCGCCTGCTCGGCAGGGCTGAAGCTGTTGGTGTGATAGGCGGTGAAATTCGCCGTCGCAGACAACGGGGCGTAAGGCGGATCGCAGTAAACGACCGAGTTTACGCCTGCCAGCTCCATGCACTCTTCATAGGAGAGGCAGTGGAATTCCGCGTTCTGGGCTTTTTCAGCAAAGTGATACAGCTCATCCTGCGGGAAATAAGGACGCTTGTAGCGCCCAAACGGCACGTTGAATTCACCACGCAGATTATACCGGCACAGGCCATTGTAGCCATGACGGTTGAGATAGAGGAATAACAGCGCTCTGCGGAACAGATCCTCGCTCTGATTAAACTCAGTGCGGAACGCATAGTAAACGTCAGGATGGTTGTTCTCTGGCGTAAACAGCTTTCGCGCCTCTTCGACATACTCGTCGGTACGCAGCTTGACGATGTTATAGAGGCTGATCAGGTCACTGTTGATATCCGCCAGGATATAACGAGAAAAATCGGTATTCAGGAATACCGATCCAGCACCCACGAAGGGCTCGATAAGACACTCGCCTTTCGGCAGGTGTTTTTTAATATCGTCGAGCAGGGGGTATTTCCCCCCTGCCCATTTCAGAAAAGCGCGATTTTTTTTCATGCTGACTAACTGATTACACCTTCTCCGGCTGTGGAGAAAGCTCCGACAGCATCCTGCGCTTTACACATTACTTAAGATCGGCCTGAACCTGATGAATCGGCTTCGCCCACGGGTTTTTCGCCTGAACATCAGCAGGCAGTGAGGCTACGGCGCGTTTTGCTTCGTCTTTAGACGAATAAACACCGCTGACCAGCACGTACCACGGTTGCCCGTTGCGGGTCGTCTGATAAACCACGTAGTTTTTCAGATTCGACTTTTTCGCCCAACCGCTGAGGTTGTCATAGTTAGACGAACTGCTCAGTTGCAGCGTGTAGTTGTTGGAAGGTGCTGACTTCAGAGAACCAACGTTACCTGCCGTTTTGCCTGTTGCTGCACTGGACGCCGTCGCTGTTGCTGCTGCGCTCGCTGCTGGTGCCTGAGTCGCTGCTGGCGCGGTTGTGGTCGCCGTTGCTTTCGGTGTTGCGGCCACAGGTGCTTTAACAGGCTCGCTGACAGCGGCTGTTTCAGTACGTTTTGGCTGTGTGACAACTTTTGATTCTGGCGCTTTTACAACAGCCTGCGGCTTGGCTTCACGCTTCGGCTCAAATACAGCCTGTTTACGTTCCTGATGCGTTGCCGTTTGCGTCTGACGCGGCTTCGTTTCCGTTGCAGCGGTTTGTGGCTGTGCGTTACCACCACGAATCGGCGCCACAGTTGCAGGTTCAGTTGGCAGCGTAGAGTTCGCCACTACGTTGTTCACCTGTTCCTGATTCTGAGGCTGTGTCAGTGCGTTGTTCAGGTCGCCCTGAACTTCTACACGCTGCTGGCCTTCTGGCGTAGCAGGTGCCTGACCCTGAGTCGGGGTAGAAGAGACTGGTGGCAGAGAAACATCCTGCGGAGTCGTTGTGTTTGCGGCGGTCTGCTCTGTAGAGGTTGCGCCCGGCGCTGGTTGCGCACCATTCGCCTGATTTGACGCATCATTATCAGACAGGTTGATGCTCTTCTCAGTCGATGCGGTCTGTGAATTTGAGTCAGTTGATGGCGCTTTTAGCGCGGAACCGATGCCGACAATCAGCAGCAACAGAACCAGAACGCCCAGGCCCATCATGATGTACTGGCGGGAAGCCGGTTTGCTTGCCGCAGCTTTTTTACGTTTACGCGGGCGACGCTCTACCGGCTCTTCGTCCATTGAATCTTCTTCGGGCTCATAATCCTCTTCTTCTCGCTCATCACGCGCGTTACGGCTGCGTGAAGGGCGACGATCGTCTGCATCCAGATCAACATCGTCAAAGTTGATCTGCGGCTCGTTATCACGTTCTGAAGATTGACGAGAACGACCAGTACGACGATCGCTGGGATCGGGTTTCAGCTCGTCTTCTGGTTTGAATTCATCCATTTAACACCCCACTCAAAGGCTTATGCCAACGACTTTGCATTTCACCTGAAGCTAAACGACCACCTTTGACAGTGGCCTGACCTTTCTAATTGTTACGCTTGCTGACAATCAGCGATAGCGCCAAGAACAACATCGTGCGGCACTCCGCCGCGCACTTCACTCTTCCCTATTGCAAGTGGGAGTACCAGACGCATCTCACCTGCCAATACTTTTTTATCGCGCATCATGTGGGGTAAATACGCTTGTGCAGACATTTCCTGCGGCCCGGTCACCGGCAAGCCGGCGCGCTCAAGCAGCGTAATAATGCGCTGAGTCTCTTCCGCCTTGAACTGACCGAGACGTTCAGAAGTGCGAGCAGCCATCACCATACCGGCTGCAACCGCTTCGCCGTGAAGCCAGTTGCCATATCCCATTTCGGCTTCAATAGCGTGACCAAACGTATGCCCCAGATTCAGTAAAGCACGTAAGCCGGTTTCACGCTCGTCTGCGGCAACAACTTCCGCTTTCAGCTCACAACAACGACGGATGCAATAGGCCAGAGCGGCCCCATCCAGACGCAGCAGGGCATCCATATTCTCTTCAAGCCAGGTGAAAAACTCGCCGTCAAGAATGATGCCATATTTGATCACTTCAGCAAGGCCAGACGCCAGCTCACGTTCGGGTAGCGTTGACAGGCAATCGAGATCCACCACGACCGATGCCGGCTGATAGAACGCGCCGATCATGTTTTTGCCGAGTGGATGGTTGACTGCCGTTTTGCCGCCAACAGAAGAGTCGACCTGTGACAACAACGTGGTTGGGATTTGAATAAAGCGTACGCCGCGTTGGTAACTTGCGGCGGCAAATCCCGTCAGATCGCCAACAACACCGCCGCCAAGAGCTAGCAGTGTCGTATCGCGACCATGAGGTTTTTGCAGCAATGCGGTAAAGACGGTATCCAGTACCGTCAGGCTCTTATACTGCTCGCCATCGGGCAGAATCACACTGTCGACCTTCACGCCTGCCTCTTCAAGCAGGTGGCGTACACGGTCGAGATAAAGCGGAGCCAGAGTCTCATTGGTGACCAGCATCGCCTGATCACCCGCTTTCAGTGGTAAGAAGGAAGCTGGGTCGTTAAACAAACCAGCCGCGATGGTGATAGGGTAACTACGTTCCCCGAGAGTAACTGTAATCCTCTCCATGACGCGACATCCACCTTAAATGCTTTTACCCGCAGGCGAGTGTATATAAAGCCAGAATCAGTTGCTTTCCAGCATATGAATAATCTGGTTTGCAACCACTTTAGCGCTCTGATCGTCAGTACGAATGGTCACATCAGCAATCTCTTCGTACAGAGGATTGCGTTCACCGGCCAGGGCTTCCAGAACTTCGCGTGGCGGCGTTTCAACTTGCAGCAACGGGCGCTTTTTATCACGCTGCGTGCGTGCCAGCTGTTTTTCAATGGTCGTCTCAAGATAGACCACAACGCCACGGGCGGAGAGACGGTTGCGGGTTTCGCGAGATTTCACAGAACCGCCGCCTGTCGCCAGAACGATGCCCTGTTTTTCCGTGAGTTCGTTGATCACTTTTTCTTCTCGGTCACGGAAACCTTCTTCGCCTTCTACGTCGAAGACCCAGCCCACATCAGCTCCGGTTCGTTTCTCAATCTCTTGATCAGAATCGTAAAATTCCATATTGAGTTGTTGAGCTAACTGACGCCCAATAGTGCTTTTGCCGGCACCCATAGGCCCAACCAGAAAGATATTGCGTTTCTCTGCCATTTTTTCGGTACTACTAAGACTATTCGTTAATGGTAATCCCCGCTTCGCAGACACCCAGCGTAGCAGGACATGAACTGAAACCTCATATGCAATAGAGCGAGAGTCAGACTAAAAATTATCTCAATACTACGGCTTGTTTGGCAACTGATTAAATCGCCGCACCAGACGCATAAGGCAACAAGACGCAAGTCAAACTCAAATCGGTACTCCTTGTATGCTAATTCATGCCCCACGTCAAACATCTGCAACAAACTGAATGCAAAATCATTGCGGGGATCGTTTCCCATTAGTGAATACCTACCAGACGTGGCGTAATAAACACCACTAACTCACGTCGTTCATTGTCCTTACCGTCATGGCGAAAAAACTGCCCAAACCAGGGGATTTTCCCAAGACCGGGCACACTATCACTCCCCGTTTTATTCTTTTGCGAGAAAATACCGCCCAGCGTCAGCGTTTCTCCGCTTTTTACCTCCACCTGCGTTTCAATCTCCTGCTTATCTATCGCCAGCGTTTCGCCATTCTCCTGCTGCAATACCTGCCCCGGCATGTTTTCACTGATATGCAACTTGAGCCGCACTCGCCCACCGGGTAACACGACGGGGGTGACTTCCATGCCTAATACCGCCTCTTTGAACTCCACGGAGGTGGCGCCGCTTTCTCCGCTGGACACCTGATAAGGGATTTCACTGCCCTGCTTAATGCTGGCCGGTTGCATATGTGATGCAAGCAATCGCGGGCTGGCGATGATCTCGACCTGTTGCTTTTGCTCCAGCGCCGACAGTTCAAGATCCAGCAACCGGCCGTTGATCCGCCCAATGTTAAAACCCACATGCGTTGTGGCCTGGGATACGGAAAGATCGGCGCTCAGCGTCGTCGCTTGCCCGACGCTGCCAGCCCCCGCGGACTCTGCAAGATTCCATTTCACCCCTAACTCGCGCAGGCTTTTTTCTGTGATTGTCACAATGTGCGCAGCCAGCTCTACCTGTTCGACGGGCATATCCATCTGTTCAGCCCAGAGCTGTAGCGATTCCAGCACGGCCTTGTTGTCACGTGCCAGCAGGCGGTTGGTGCGTTTGTCCACTGACAAACTGCCCTTTGGGCTGAGGAGTTTTTCAGCCGCCTTTTGCAGCTCCCCAGCATCTGCATACGAAAGGGAAATACTGCGCGATAACAGCGGGGCATCAAGCTGCCGCTTGAGCTGTTCCTGCTCCTTTCGCGCCTCTTGCTCGCGCTGCCAGGCCGCGGTGTGGACGTAAAAAATCCCCCGCTCTTCCCGTAAGATAAGCCCGGCACTGGCGATAACGGTGTTAAGCGCTTGCCGCCAGGGAACGCGCGTCAGATTCAGCGACAGCGTACCGCTCACATCGGGTGACACCACAAGATTACGTTCCTCCTGCGCGGCCAGGGCCTGTAGCACCTGCACCACAGGAACATCATCGACGACCAGATTGACCGGCTTTGGGCTGCCCGCCCACACCGGATGGCTGAGTATCATCAGCAAGAGCATTATCCTGATTTTCATTTTTTCCCGTTCCTTCTCGTTGCCACTGCCATTGCTTTGGCTCGCACGCATCCCCCAGCGCAATGACCAGTTCCTTTTCGTCTATGGCGATCACCCGCCATCCCACCGGCAGGCGATCATCTGCCCTGACCCGATGCCAGCGTTTTTGCCCATCCTGCAAAATGCCAATGCTGCTGATACCGCTGACTACCCCCAGATATCGCCACTGCGCTAACTGCCCCACCACGCAGCGATCTTCTGGTGGATGAAAGGGATCGCGCATCCCGGTTAACATCAGCAGGGAACACAGGAGCAGAAAATGCACGTTACTCCGCATGGTGTCGCTCCAGCTGGATGTTCAGACGAAGCTGTGCGCCTTGAGGGATCATGTCGAAGGCCGCCACATTGACGTTCCGCTGCGCCAGCCGGGAAAACACGTCGGGGATCTGCGCCCAGTCAGCATCGAGCGTCAACTCGCCCCCATTCTGCGTGGGCTTCCAGTGAACCAGTTTCGTGCCATCGTGTTGAAAATCCAGGGGGGAAAAGCCCTGCCGTATTTGCGCGCTACTCTGTTCTGCCACAGGTGAATAGCGCATGGCCGTTGTCCAGAGGGCTGCGCGGGTTCGCTGGATATCGGCAAGCTGAGCATTCAGTGCCGCCTGCCGGGAATACAACGGCTTCACCCCGGCGCCCCAGGCAACAAGCGCTAACATTACGGCCCCTGAACACACCAGGAGCACCCGAAGCCACACAGGGTACGCACACCAGCGTTCATAAAAGATGTGCACGGGCTACCCCTGGCTGACCAGCCTGAAAGTGAACATCCACCGCCCCTGGTTATCCTGTTGCAACTCGCCAGCGGCCCCCGGGCTCATTCCCTCCACCTTCTTCAGCGCCTCAGCCATCGCGCTGAGTGCCGGAAGCGATGCGGCATAGCCTGTCAGCGTCAGAGAAGGCGGCTGATAACGTAGCTGGGTTAGCCATGCCTGAGGTGGGATCTCCTGGGCCAGTGACAGCAGCACCGACTGCCACGGCTGATTTGCCGAAGGTTGCACAGACGCCTGTGGCATTTGTAAGACCTGCTTCTGACGTGCTTCGAGCACATGTTGCACAGCGGACATACCGGATATGTCCTGCTGTAGCGCGCGGATGCCGATAAGGTGATACGCCCGCAGCCAGAGCGTGGCGGCCAAAACCACCAGCAGCCAGCCCGCCAACAGGATGCTCCAGAGCCGAATGCATCGCGTCTGCCGTTGTTGTCTCCAGGGCAGGAGATTCACCCTGCTCACAGGGGCATCTCGTTCATGGCCAGCGCCAGCGCCACGGTAAATTCAGCGCCACATTCAGGCAGCGGAGGCTGGCAGCGTGATACGGCTTCCCACGGATCACGAGCCTGGGCCTCAAACAGGGCGATATCGTCGGGGGAGAGCGCCAGCAATGCGGCCAGTTCAGCCACACTTGCCGCCTCCTGGCGTAAACGTCGCCCCCACTGGTGGCGCATGGCCCACAGCCATTGATGTTCATCGCGCCAGGCAACGCACTGAGCAGGTGCGACCGAAGGAAGCAGGCTGACCAGCGCCCCGGCATCAGGCGTCACGGTCGCCACTCGCAGGCGCAGGGTGGTCGCCAGTGACAGAAGGGTTGCGACCTCTTTGGTTTGCGCCGCAGTCACCTGGAAAGTGCTGCTGAAGGTATCCTGCGCATAATCAAAGCATAACGAATCAGGGGGCATCTCAAGTTCACGCGCCAGCGCAGAGCTCACCCAGGTGGCCTGTTCACTGTCACGCAGCGCAATAACCGGACGAGGAAGCGTCTTTTGCAGGGTCCGGGCCGCAGGGAAAGCAAGATAGACTCGATGATAAAGCGGCAGCATTCTCCGCCAGCCGCGCAGTGCCGCAACCAGTTGTTCTGGCTTAATAATTTGTCCATCACGAATAATATCGTCCGCCAGCGGGATAGCCCACCAACGGCGTAAGCTCCAGCCTGATTTCTCCTTCGTCAGCGCAACAATCCGCACCTTATCTTGTTGAATATGAACGCCCGTATGCCATGTTTTGAAAGCCATATTTCACGATCTCCTTATCGGCCATCAGGTTGACGGCTATATCAATGCATCAGGCTTGCCTTTATACTACCGCGCGATTGTTTATAAACTGCCCAAGTGAAACCAAATGGGAAATCTCCGGTGAAGTTCGTAAAGTATTTATTGATCCTTGCAGTCTGTTGCATTCTGCTGGGAGCAGGCTCGATTTATGGTTTGTACAAGTACATTGAGCCGCAGCTACCTGATGTCGCCACGCTTCGCGATGTTCGACTCCAGATCCCTATGCAGGTCTATAGCGCCGATGGCGAGCTGATGGCGCAATACGGCGAAAAACGTCGTATCCCGCTGACCTTAAAACAAATCCCACCTGTTATGGTGAAAGCCTTCATTGCGACCGAGGACAGCCGTTTTTACGAGCACCACGGTGTCGATCCGGTGGGGATTTTCCGTGCGGCAAGCGTTGCGTTGTTCTCAGGCCATGCGTCTCAGGGGGCAAGTACCATCACGCAGCAGCTGGCGCGTAACTTCTTCCTCAGCCCTGAAAAGACGCTGATGCGTAAGATCAAAGAGGTGTTCCTCGCGATCCGCATTGAGCAGTTGCTGAGCAAAGATGAGATCCTTGAGCTTTACCTGAACAAGATCTATCTGGGCTACCGCGCCTATGGTGTGGGCGCTGCTGCACAGGTGTACTTCGGTAAACCAGTTGATCAGCTCACGCTGAGCGAAATGGCCACGATTGCCGGCCTGCCAAAAGCGCCGTCCACGTTCAACCCGCTCTACTCGCTTGACCGTGCCACTGCGCGCCGTAACGTCGTGCTGTCACGTATGCTGAGCGAAGGCTACATCAGCCAGAGCGAGTACGATCAGGCGCGTAACGACGTGATCGACGCCAACTACCACGCGCCGGAAATTGCGTTCTCTGCACCGTATCTCACGGAAATGGTTCGTCAGGATATGGTGAGCCGCTACGGTGAGAACGCGTATGAAGATGGTTATCGCGTTTACACCACGATCACCCGTAAAGTGCAGCAGGCGGCACAGGACGCGGTGCGCAATAACGTGATGGACTATGACATGCGCCACGGCTATCGCGGCCCGTCAAACGTGCTGTGGAAAGTGGGCGAAAGCGCATGGGACAGCAAAAAAATCACCCATTCACTGAAAGCACTGCCAACGTATGGTCCGTTGCTGCCGGCCGTAGTCACTCAGGCCGATCCGCAGGAAGCCGTGGTAATGCTGGCAGATGGTACGTCGGTATCCCTGCGCATGGACGGCGTGCGCTGGGCGCGCCCATACCGCTCTGACACCCTGCAAGGCGCAACGCCACGCAAAGTAACCGATGCCATTCAGACCGGGGAGCAAATCTGGGTTCGCAAGGTTGGCGATGCCTGGTGGCTGGCGCAGGTGCCAGACGTGAACTCCGCGCTGGTGTCCATTAACCCGCAAAACGGCGCAGTAATCGCGCTGGTCGGTGGCTTCGATTTCAACCAGAGCAAATTTAACCGCGCCACCCAGGCGCTGCGTCAGGTGGGTTCTAACATCAAGCCATTCCTGTACACCGCAGCGATGGACAAAGGACTGACGCTCGCCAGTATCCTCAACGATGTGCCAATTTCTCGCTGGGATGCAGGCGCTGGCTCTGACTGGCAGCCGAAGAACTCCCCGGCGGAATATGCAGGACCAATTCGTCTTCGTCAGGGTCTGGGGCAGTCGAAAAACGTGGTAATGGTCCGTGCGATGCGTGCGATGGGCGTTGATTATGCAGCAGAATACCTGCAACGCTTCGGCTTCCCTGCGCAGAACATCGTGCATACCGAATCGCTGGCGTTAGGCTCTGCCTCCTTTACCCCGCTTCAGGTAGCTCGCGGCTATTCAGTCATGGCAAACGGTGGGTTCCTGGTCGATCCGTATTACATCAGTAAAATCGAGAACGATCAGGGCGGCGTGGTGTTCGAAGCGAAGCCGAAAATTGCCTGTGCCGAGTGCGATATTCCGGTGATTTACGGCGACACGCCTAAATCCAATGTGCTTGAGAACAAGGACATGGAAGACGTTGCGATTTCTCAGGAGCAGCAGAATTCCACCGTGCCACAGCCTCAGCTGGAGCAGGCGAATCAGGCGCTGGTCGCGCAAAGTGGTGCGCAAGAGTACGCCCCACACGTGATCAACACGCCGCTGTCGTTCCTGATTAAGAGCGCGCTGAATACCAACATCTTTGGTGAACCAGGCTGGCAGGGTACGGGCTGGCGTGCCGGACGTGATTTGCAGCGTCACGACATTGGCGGCAAAACGGGGACCACCAACAGCTCGAAAGATGCCTGGTTCTCAGGCTTCGGCCCGGGCGTGGTGACATCGGTCTGGATCGGCTTTGACGATCACCGTCGCGATTTGGGTCGTACCACGGCATCAGGTGCCATCAAAGATCAAATCTCTGGTTATGAAGGTGGCGCGAAGAGTGCGCAACCGGCATGGGATGCTTACATGAAATCCGTGCTGGATGGCGTGCCGGAACAGCCGCTAAGCCCACCACCTGGCGTGGTAACGGTGAATATCGACCGGGGCACCGGGCAGCTCGCCAATGGCGGTAACAGCCGTGAAGAGTATTTCATCGAAGGCACGCAGCCAACCACACAGGCGGTGCATGAAGTGGGTACAGAAATGATTGATAACGGCGAAACGCACGAGTTGTTCTGACGCCAATAAAAAAAGCCGGGTGGCGGCTACGCCTTACCCGGCCTACATTTCCATGCAAAACGGCAACCTGATGGTGGCCGTTTTTACTTGTTGCGCTACAACCGCCCCTGCCCTTTCAGCCACTCACGCACCAGGAACAGCGCGCTCACGTTACGGGCTTCGGTAAAATCAGGATCTTCGAGTAAATCCAGAAGGTGTGCCAGCGGCCAACGCACCTGCGGCAGCGGCTCGGGTTCGTCACCTTCCAGTGATTCCGGATACAGGTCTTCTGCCACCACGATATTCATTTTGCTGGAAAAATAGGATGGCGCCATGCTGAGCTTTTTCAGGAACGACAGCTCCTTCGCGCCAAAACCAACCTCTTCTTTCAGCTCGCGGTTTGCCGCTTCAAACACGGTTTCGCCCGGGTCAATCAGCCCTTTAGAGAACCCAAGTTCGTAAGATTCTGTTCCCACTGCATATTCACGGATTAAAATCAGATGATCGTCGATGATGGGAATAATCATCACCGCTTCGCGCGCAGAGGGGCGCATACGTTCATAAACGCGACGCACACCGTTGCTGAACTCCAGGTCCACGCTTTCGACATTAAACAGGCGCGATTTGGCGACAGTTTCAACATTGAGAATGGTGGGTTTTTGTAATGGTTTGCTCATCTTGATGGGTCTTTGCTGTGAGAACTGGGTTTATTGTGCGATACGCCGCACGGTTTCGGCAATGTCAATCGTTCTTTATTTACATTTGTGCAACCTAACGAGAATCAATCCTTATTTCAAATCAAAAGTCAAGAGGTTGAAATAAGTCCAGGAATTTGCTGATATCGCGCCATGGCAGGCTTTGCTATCATCATCGATTACTGGGATGCGCTTCAAAATGCTCAAGTTCGACTCCATACTTGCCGATAGCCAGCCACAGACTCTCATTCATTGTTAAAGGTGCTACTGACTACACCTGTAAGAAGATAAGTAAGATGGGGAAAGCATGAGCACCATTTTGATTTTTATCGCTGCTATGCTGGCCGGCGCTTTGATTGCAGGGTGGGTATACAGGCGTCGCATCCAGCGTCGATATCGGCTGCCATTTTTAACCGCATTTGCCGGTGCGAATACGCGTAAGCTCTCGCCGGAAGAACGCAGCGCCGCTGAAAGCTATCTGGAAACGCTTAATCGCTCACAGCTGACGCCCGGGCCAACGGGGGCCAGTACCGCGCCTGTATCGCTCAGTCTAAACGGGCAGAGTGATACCGTTATCTGCGTAACGCGCTCTATCACCCGCTACGGTATCACTACCGACGATCCTAACAAATGGCGTTACTATCTCGACTCCGTTGAAGTTCATCTGCCCCCTTTCTGGGAGCAATACATCAATGATGAAAACAGCGTTGAGCTCATCCATACCGATTCTTTGCCGCTGGTTATCGCCCTTAACGGCCATACCCTGAGCGAATACGTTCAGGAAGCGCCGCGCTTTGCGCTGGAACGCGCCAGTTCAACCCAGGCGTCCATTCGCGGTGAAGAGACAGAGCAAATTGAGCTGCTCAACATTCGTCAGGAGACACATGAAGAGTTCGCCCTGAGCCGCCCGGATGGCATCCGGGAAGCGGTGCTTATCGTTGCCTCTTTCCTGCTGTTCTTCATCTGCCTGCTGACGCCGGACGTGTTCGTTCCGTGGCTGGCAGGCAGTGCGGTGTTACTGCTGGCGGCAGGTCTGTGGGGGCTGTTTGCGCCTCCGGCCAAAACCACCTTACGCGAAATTCACTGCCTGCGCGGCACGCCAAAACGCTGGGGATTGTTCGGTGAGAACGACCAGGAACACCTCAACAACATCTCGCTTGGCATTATCGACCTTATCTATCCGCGCCACTGGCAGCCGTGGATTGCCCAGGATTTAGGGCATAAAACCGATATCGATATCTATCTCGACCGCCATGTCGTGCGTCAGGGCCGGTATTTGTCCCTGCATGACGAGGTGAAGAACTTCCCGCTCCAGCACTGGCTGCGGAGTACCGTTATTGCGGGTGGAGCCGCGGCGGTGCTTATGATGCTGATTTTCTTCGTGCCGCTCGATATGCCCATCAAATTTACCCTGTCGTGGATTAAAGGGGCGCAAACCGTGGAGGCCACCAGCGTAAATCAGCTGGAAGAAGCCGGTGTGCGGGTAGGCGATACCCTGCGGCTGAAAGGCACCGGGATGTGTAATATTCATACCCCGGGCGCCTGGAATACGCGGCAAAACTCGCCGTTTACACCGTTTGATTGCTCACAAATCATCTGGAACGATGCCCCTCCACTGCCGCTGCCGGAATCCGATGTGGTAGGCAAAGCGACGGCGCTCACCCAGACGGTAAGCCGTCAGCTGCATCCGAAAGCGGATGATGATTCACGCGTCAGCCCTGCACTGCGTTCTGCCATTCAGAAATCCGGCATGGTGTTGCTGGATGACTTTGGCGAAATCGTGATGAAAACACAGGATTTATGCTCCGCACCCGATGAGTGTGTACGCCTTAAAAATGCACTGGTGAACCTCGGCAACAGTAAAGACTGGGAATCGCTGGTGAAACGTGCCGAAGCAGGCCGACTGGACGGTGTGAACGTTCTGCTGCGCCCGGTTAGCGCTGAATCACTGGATAACCTGGTGGCAACCTCTACCGCGCCGTTCGTCATTCGTGAAACGTCCCGTGCCGCACAGGCACTGAATAGCCCGGCACCAGGAGGTTTCCTGATTGTCAGCGACGAAGGCAGCGACCTGGTCGATCAGCCGTACCCGCAAATCACGCTTTATGATTATCCTGCCCAGGAGCAATGGGGTGAATTTCAGCGTCTGGCACAGATGCTGATGCAGACGCCATTCAGCGCCGAGGGGATCGTGACAGGGATCTTTACCGATGCCAATGGCACGCGCCATATCGACCTGCACCGAATGCCGGACAGCGCCGGTCTATGGCGTTATGTTGGAACATCCCTGCTGATGATAGCGATGCTGGCGTCTATTTTCTGGAACGGTTTTATGGCCGTACGCCGCTATCAGCGTTCGCGCACGCGTCTGGCGGAAATCCAGCAATACTACGAAAATTGCCTCAATCCCAAACTTATTCCTGCCCCTGAGAGCCTGATCGGATAACGTCACTGCGCGACAAGTTGTGCTACCCTGTCGCGCACGTAACTTCTGGCTGGAGAGTTCCCCTTATGCATCTTGATATCGCCTGGCAGGACGTTGATACCGTCCTGCTGGATATGGACGGCACGCTGCTCGATCTCGCCTTTGATAACTATTTCTGGCAAAAACTGGTGCCGGAAACCTATGGGCAGCAGCAGGGTATCTCCCCGGCGGAAGCGCAGGAATTCATTCGTTCGCAATATAGCGCCGTGCAGCATACGCTAAACTGGTACTGTCTGGACTACTGGAGCGAGCGCCTCGGTCTGGATATTTGTGCCATGACCACCGCCCAGGGCCCGCGTGCCGTGCTGCGTGAAGACACCGTGCCCTTCCTGGATGCGCTAAAAGCGAGCGGCAAGCGCCGTATTTTGCTGACCAATGCGCACCCTCATAATCTGGCCGTGAAGCTGGAGCATACCGGTCTTGCGTCACACCTTGATTTATTACTTTCCACCCACACATTTGGTTATCCGAAAGAGGATCAACGGTTGTGGCACGCGGTTGCAGAAGAGACAGGTTTGCAGCCTGAAAGAACCCTGTTCATTGATGACAGTGAACCGATTCTGGATTCTGCCGCTACCTTCGGCATTCGCTACTGCCTTGGCGTGACCAATCCTGATTCTGGCCTGGCTGAAAAAAGCTATCTGCGCCATCCGGGGCTGAACGACTATCGCCGGATGATCCCCTCACTGACCGTGAAGGAGTCGCCATGAAAGAAAAACCCTCTGAAGGGGTGAGACTGGATAAATGGCTGTGGGCAGCCCGTTTTTATAAAACCCGAGCACTTGCCCGAGAGATGATTGATGGCGGCAAGGTGCATTACAACGGCCAGCGCGGTAAACCGAGCAAGCTGGTTGAGCTGAATGCCACCTTAACGCTGCGTCAGGGCAACGATGAGCGAACGGTAGTGATCAAAGCCATTACCGAACAGCGCAGGCCTGCAACCGAAGCCGTTTTGCTCTATGAAGAAACGGTGGAGAGTATCGAGAAACGCGAAAAGACAGCACTGGCACGCAAAATGAATGCGCTGACCATGCCGCACCCGGATCGACGCCCGGATAAAAAAGAGCGCCGTGAACTGATGAAATTTAAACACGGTGAGAACGAGTAACCCCTCACCTGCACGAGAGACTATTATGGCCCAACACGACCAATTACACCGCTATCTGTTTGAACAATTTGCCGTTCGCGGCGAGCTGGTGACCGTATCCGAAACCTGGAAACAGATTCTGGAAAACCACAACTACCCGCTGCCGGTAAAAACCCTGTTGGGCGAACTGCTGGTTGCCACCAGCCTGCTGACCGCGACGCTGAAATTTGCTGGCGATATCACCGTGCAGTTGCAGGGCGATGGCCCAATGACGCTGGCGGTGATCAACGGCAATAACCAGCAGCAAATGCGTGGTGTTGCGCGCGTTCAGGGCGACGTACCGGAAGGTGCTGATCTGAAAACGCTGGTCGGCAACGGCTATCTGGTGATCACTATTTCCCCGGAAGAAGGTGAGCGTTATCAGGGCGTTGTTGGACTTGAAGGCGACACGCTGGCGGCATGTCTGGAAGATTACTTCATGCGCTCCGAACAGCTGCCAACCCGTCTGTTCATCCGCACCGGTGAAGTTGACGGCCAGCCTGCGGCGGGCGGGATGCTGTTGCAGGTTCTGCCAGCGCAGGACGCACAGACTAACGACTTCGAACACCTGGCAACGCTGACGGAAACCGTCAAGGCAGAAGAGCTGTTCAACCTGTCTGCCACCGATGTGCTGTGGCGCCTGTATCACGAAGAAGAAGTGACGGTTTACGATCCGCAGGCTGTAGAGTTCAAGTGCACCTGTTCCCGTGAGCGTTGCGCGGGCGCGCTGAAAACCCTGCCAGATGAAGAGATCGACAGCATCATGGCGGAAGACGGTGAAATTGATATGCACTGTGACTACTGCGGTACGCACTACGTGTTCAATTCAATGGATATCGCCGAGATCCGCAACAACGCCTCCCCGGCGGATCCGCAGGTTCACTGATCCTCTTTCCCCCTCACCCTGACCCTCAGCCCCTTTGGGGAGAGGGCTGGGGTGAGGGGCAAAAAACTCCTCCCAAGCTGAATCGTTTTCCCTATGTAACTCTTACGTAATTTTCTTACGTGTATGCGATTACATTCACATTCCTTCGGTTAAATTCACCAGCCCTTAACCTTTTAGGAACATTTTCCACAACCAAAAACCGATTCCTGCGATAATCCGCCTGCCCTGTGACTGGAGTCGCAGCGTTTTCCGTTAGCAAGGGTTTTGTCCAGATACGTAAATCTATGAGCCCCGTCGCGGTTAACAAACACAGAAAAACCCTACAATTTCAGGCAGTACATATTGGCTAAGGAGCAGTGATATGCGTGTTACTGGTTTAACCCCGCAAGATCTCAAGGCTTATGGTATTCACGACGTCCAGGAAGTCGTCTACAACCCCGATTACGATACGCTGTATCAGGAAGAGCTCAATCCAGCACTGGAAGGATACGAGCGAGGTGTGTTGACAAACCTTGGTGCTATCGCCGTCGATACCGGTATTTTTACCGGTCGTTCGCCGAAAGATAAGTATATCGTCCGCGACGAAACCACCCGCGATACGCTGTGGTGGGCAGATAAGGGCAAAGGGAAGAACGACAACAAACCGCTCTCCCCTGAAACCTGGCAGCATCTGAAAGGGCTCGTCACCCATCAACTCTCCGGCAAGCGTCTGTTTATTATCGATGCTTTCTGTGGCGCTAACGCCGACACCCGTCTTTCCGTCCGTTTTATCACCGAAGTGGCCTGGCAGGCGCATTTCGTGAAAAACATGTTTATTCGTCCAACCGACGAAGAGTTAAAGGATTTCACCCCGGATTTCATCGTGATGAACGGTGCGAAATGCACTAACCCGCAGTGGAAAGAACAAGGCCTGAATTCAGAGAACTTCATTGCCTTCAACCTGACCGAGCGTATCCAGCTGATTGGTGGTACCTGGTACGGCGGTGAGATGAAGAAAGGGATGTTCTCGGTGATGAACTACCTTCTGCCATTGCAGGGCATTGCATCCATGCACTGTTCCGCGAACGTTGGCGAGAAAGGTGATGTAGCCGTGTTCTTTGGCCTGTCAGGCACCGGGAAAACCACACTTTCCACCGACCCGAAACGCCGTCTGATTGGCGATGATGAACACGGCTGGGATGACGATGGCGTGTTTAACTTCGAAGGCGGCTGCTACGCCAAGACGATTCGCCTGTCTGAGGAAGCTGAGCCGGACATCTTCCACGCCATCCGTCGCGATGCGTTGCTGGAAAACGTCACCGTGCGTGCCGATGGCACCATCGATTTCGATGATGCATCCAAAACAGAAAATACCCGTGTATCCTACCCGATCTACCACATCGAAAACATTGTGAAGCCGGTGTCGAAAGCGGGTCATGCCACGAAGGTCATTTTCCTGACGGCAGATGCCTTCGGCGTGCTGCCTCCGGTGTCACGGCTGACAGCCAACCAGACGCAGTACCACTTCCTCTCTGGCTTTACCGCCAAACTGGCCGGTACTGAGCGCGGTGTGACTGAACCAACACCAACCTTCTCTGCCTGCTTTGGCGCGGCATTCCTGTCGCTGCACCCAACGCAGTACGCTGAAGTGCTGGTGAAACGTATGCAGGCATCCGGCGCGCAGGCGTATCTGGTCAACACCGGCTGGAACGGTACGGGCAAACGTATCTCTATCAAAGACACCCGCGCCATTATCGATGCCATTCTGGATGGTTCTCTGGATAACGCTGAAACCTTCACCCTGCCGATGTTTGATCTGGCGATCCCAACGGAACTGCCGGGCGTGGATACCCATATCCTTGACCCGCGTAATACCTACGGTTCACCGGAGCAGTGGCGTGAGAAAGCGGAATCGCTGGCGAAGCTGTTTATTGAGAACTTTGAGAAGTATACCGATACCCCGGCTGGTGTTGCGCTGGTGAGTGCGGGACCGAAGCTGTAACCCTTCTCCCTCTCCCCGTGGGAGAGGGTCGGGGTGAGGGCATCAGACCGCAGAAACCGCATTTTGTCGGGTGGCGGCTTCGCCTTACCCGACCTACAAAAAAGGGTGGCTAGTGCCACCCTTTTTTAACTCTCTTTCACCTGCCCCCGCGTGACCGGCACCGGCAACCACGCACGAATACTCAAACCGCCCCGCTCGCTGGTTCCAATCTCCAGCAAACCGTTATGGTTATCGATAATACGCTGCACAATCGCCAGTCCTAAGCCCGTTCCGCTGGTGCTGCGCGCGCTATCGCCTCGCACAAACGGCTGGAACAGATGCTTACGCTGCTCAGGCTTAATGCCCGGGCCGTCATCCTCAACCTGGAACCAGGCGCGGTTGAGCTCTGATCCACTGCTGACCTTGATCCAGCCATTCCCGTAACGCGCCGCATTGACCACCATATTGGCGACAGCACGTTTGATGGAGAGCGGATGCATTCGCACCTGGATCTCACCCACCTGAAGGTCGGTATCAATTTCACGCTCGTAGCCACTTTCCGCTGCCACCACTTCACCCAGCACCGCATTCAGATCCGCCATTTCCATCGGCATCTCCTGCCCGGTGCGCAGGTAATCAATGAACTGCTCGATGATGGCATTACACTCTTCGATGTCTTTGTTAATAGACTCCGCGAGATAACCATCCTCCTCGCCCATCATCTCTGTGGCCAGACGAATACGCGTCAGCGGGGTGCGCAGATCATGACTGACACCGGCCATCAGCAGCGTACGGTCATCCGCCAGCTGTTTCACGCCTGCCGCCATATGGTTGAAGGCCCGCGTAACCGAACGCACTTCCGACGCGCCATATTCACGCAGCGGCGGTGGAATAATCCCTTTACCGACCTGAAGCGCTGCGTGCTCCAGGTCGACCAGCGGTCGGTTCTGTATGCGGATAAACAGCCACGCGCCTCCTATCGCCAGCAGCATAATGGCGAGGGTATAGCGGAACAGCGGCGAGAAATCGCCCTGGTGGATTTCGGTCAGCGGGACTCGCACCCAGATATTGGGTGAGAGCCAGGTTTTCAGCCAGACAACCGGCGAGCTTTTGTTGACCTCAACGCGGACTTCCGTCGGGCCTCCCAGCTGCTGCGCCATCTGTTGGCTCAGGAATTCGTAGTGTTGCGCCCAGCGCAGGCCTGCATCTTCCGCCGCTTCATTGGAATAGAGCGAAATACCCAGCTCGCGGTAAATCTCACGACGAAACGCCGGAGGAACCACCAGCTGTGTGCCATCTTCCAGTTGCAGTTTATCGGTCATCAGCATACGCACTTCGTACGCCAGGACCTTGTTAAACTGCTGGAGACTGGGCAGGATCGCAAAGTTCAGCACCACCAGGTAGGTCGTCACCAGGCTGACGAACAGCAAGGTGACGATCAGTAACAGCGTGCGGGCAAACGAACTTCGCGGCGAGAAGCGCATTCGCCTCATGCTTTAGAGCCGTCCGGCACGAACACGTAGCCCAGACCCCAGACGGTCTGAATATAACGAGGATGCGCCGGATCTTCTTCCACCATGCGGCGCAGACGAGAAATCTGCACGTCGATAGAGCGTTCCATCGCGGAGTATTCACGACCACGCGCCAGGTTCATCAGCTTGTCACGGGACAGCGGTTCACGCGGGTGGCTGACCAGCGCTTTCAGCACTGCGAACTCGCCGCTGGTGAGAGGCATTGGCTCATCTTCGCGGAACATCTCACGCGTACCGAGGTTCAGCTTAAACTTACCGAACGCGATAACCGCTTCTTCCTGAGACGGCGCACCAGGCAGTTCGTTCGCCTGACGACGCAGCACAGCGCGAATACGCGCCAGCAGTTCACGCGGGTTAAACGGTTTTGGAATATAGTCGTCGGCACCGATTTCCAGGCCCACGATACGGTCAACTTCTTCACCTTTCGCCGTCACCATAATGATCGGCATTGGGTTGCTCTGGCTACGCAGACGGCGGCAGATAGAAAGCCCATCTTCGCCAGGCAGCATCAGGTCGAGAACCATCAGGTGAAAAGATTCACGGGTCAGCAGACGGTCCATCTGTTCAGCGTTCGCGACGCTACGAACCTGGAAGCCCTGCTCGGTCAGATAACGTTCCAGCAGCGCGCGCAGGCGCATGTCGTCATCCACGACCAGAATTTTGTAGTTCTCTTGCATTATGTGTACTCCCAAAGGTTCGGATAGTCTTTGTAACAGCGTATTCTAAAAAAGTGCACGTGTTCGACCAGCTAATTCTGGTATAAATTCTAGTCGAAATTGTTACAAAGCATATTTAACAGCAGCTTATCTGCACATTTCATCACATAAATCATTATTAACGCTGTCTGTTAATATATTTGATACGTAATGTGCGCAACGTCTGCAATGAAGTCGAGTCTGAAGGTCACACCATGAAAACGCCCCTGATCACCCGCGAAGGGTACGAAAAGCTCAAAAAAGAGATGGATTACCTGTGGCGAGAAGAGCGCCCGGAAGTGACCAAAAAAGTCACCTGGGCCGCAAGTCTTGGCGATCGCAGCGAAAATGCTGACTACCAGTACAACAAAAAACGCCTGCGTGAGATAGACCGTCGGGTACGTTACCTGACCAAATGCCTTGAGAACCTCAAAATCGTCGATTACTCCCCGCAGCAGGAGGGCAAAGTGTTCTTCGGCGCATGGGTTGAAATCGAAAATGATGACGGCAACACCCTGCGTTTTCGCATTGTCGGCTACGATGAAATTTTTGGTCGTAAGGATTACATCTCGATCGACTCGCCGATGGCCCGCGCGTTGCTGAAAAAGGAAGTGGGCGATTTGGCTGTCGTTCAGACACCTGCCGGGGAAGCCAGCTGGTATGTGAATGAGATTGAGTACGTTAAATAGTCCGAGAGCGCCCTCCGCGGCTGGCATTTTGCCGTGTCAGCCCGTATAACTATCCCCTGATTTTTCGACTCAACAGATGATAAAGCCATGATGAATGATTCGCTCTGCCGCATTATTGCGGGTGATATTCAGGCCAGAGCCGAACAGGTAGAAGCTGCCGTTCGCCTGCTTGATGAAGGGAACACCGTGCCGTTTATTGCACGTTATCGTAAGGAAGTCACTGGCGGTCTGGATGATACTCAGCTGCGTAATCTGGAAACCCGCCTGGGTTACCTGCGCGAGCTGGAAGACCGGCGTCAGGCGATCCTCAAATCCATCGGCGAACAGGGCAAGCTCACCAGCGACCTGGAAAAAGCCATTAACGGCACGCTGAGCAAAACCGAATTAGAAGATCTCTATCTGCCGTATAAACCGAAGCGCCGCACGCGCGGGCAGATTGCGATTGAAGCCGGTCTGGAGCCTCTGGCCGAGCTGCTGTGGAACACCCCTTCCCACGACCCGGAAACCGAAGCCGCTAAATTTATCGACGCCGACAAAGGCGTGGCGGACACCAAAGCCGCTCTTGATGGCGCGCGTTATATCCTGATGGAGCGCTTCGCCGAAGACGCTGCGCTGCTCTCTAAAGTGCGTGACTATCTGTGGAAGAACGCGCACCTGGTGTCAACCGTGGTGAGCGGCAAAGAGGAAGAAGGCGCGAAGTTCCGCGACTATTTCGATCACCACGAACCTATTTCAACCACCCCTTCTCACCGCGCGCTGGCGATGTTCCGTGGCCGTAACGAAGGTGTGTTGCAGCTTTCCCTGAATGCCGATCCGCAGTTCGATGAGCCGCCAAAAGAGAGCCACTGCGAGCAGATCATTATCGATCACCTCGGTCTGCGTCTGAACAACGCCCCGGCAGACAGCTGGCGTAAAGGCGTGGTGAGCTGGACGTGGCGTATCAAGGTGCTGATGCACCTCGAAACCGAGCTGATGGGCACCGTGCGCGAGCGCGCCGAAGACGAAGCGATTAACGTTTTTGCCCGTAACCTGCACGACCTGCTGATGGCGGCACCTGCGGGCCTGCGCGCCACCATGGGCCTCGATCCGGGCCTGCGTACCGGCGTGAAAGTGGCGGTGGTTGACGGTACCGGCAAACTGGTGGCTACCGACACCATTTACCCACACACCGGCCAGGCTGCGAAAGCGGCCGTCGCGGTTGCGGCGCTGTGCGAGAAGTACAACGTTGAGCTGGTGGCTATCGGTAACGGGACCGCATCCCGTGAAACCGAGCGTTTCTACCTCGACGTGCAGAAACAGTTCCCGAAAGTCACTGCCCAGAAGGTGATCGTCAGTGAAGCAGGGGCGTCTGTTTACTCCGCATCTGAACTGGCAGCTCAGGAATTCCCGGATCTGGACGTTTCTTTGCGCGGCGCAGTGTCTATTGCCCGCCGTCTGCAAGATCCGCTGGCGGAGCTGGTGAAGATCGACCCGAAATCCATCGGTGTGGGTCAGTACCAGCACGACGTCAGCCAGACTCAGCTGGCGCGTAAGCTGGATGCGGTCGTGGAAGACTGCGTTAACGCCGTCGGCGTAGACCTGAACACCGCCTCCGTTCCCCTGCTGACCCGCGTGGCAGGTTTAACCCGCATGATGGCGCAAAACATCGTGGCCTGGCGTGACGAGAACGGTCAGTTCCAGAACCGTCAGCAGCTGCTGAAGGTGAGCCGTCTGGGGCCGAAAGCGTTTGAGCAGTGCGCAGGCTTCCTGCGTATCAACCACGGCGATAACCCGCTCGATGCCTCTACCGTTCACCCGGAAGCCTACCCTGTGGTGGAGCGCATTCTGGCCGCGACCCAGCAGGCGCTGAAAGACCTGATGGGCGACAACAGCGCCCTGCGTAACCTGAAAGCGGCTGACTTCACCGATGAACAGTTCGGTGTACCGACGGTGACCGACATCATCAAAGAGCTGGAGAAACCTGGCCGCGATCCGCGTCCTGAGTTTAAAACTGCGACCTTTGCTGAAGGCGTCGAAACCATGAACGACCTGCTGCCGGGTATGGTACTGGAAGGTGCCGTCACTAACGTCACCAACTTTGGTGCGTTTGTTGATATCGGCGTGCATCAGGATGGCCTGGTCCATATCTCTTCGCTGGCCGATAAGTTCGTTGAAGATCCACACACCGTGGTCAAAGCGGGCGATATCGTGAAAGTGAAAGTGCTGGAAGTTGACCTGCAACGTAAGCGTATTGCGCTGACCATGCGTCTGGACGAGCAGCCGGGTGAAACCAATGCGCGTCGTGGCAACGGCGGTGGCGCTCGCGAGCAGCAGCGTCCTGCGGCCAAAGCCGCAAAACCGCGTGGCCGTGATGCTCAGCCTGCGGGTAACAGCGCCATGATGGATGCGCTGGCAGCCGCAATGGGTAAAAAGCGCTAAGGTTGTCAATGCCCGGTGGCGCTACGCTTACCGGGCCTACGGTTTTGTAGGCCGGGCAAACGCAGTGCCGCCCGGCAAGCAGACCGCAGCGAATTAAAGTAAATATGGTGTAGCCATATTTAAACCACTAATTATCACCCCGTTAACAAATACTCCCCTTTTCGTTTTCCCGTCATTTCAGCAAATATTGAGCAAGGTCAAACAGGCCGTAAATTAATACTGCAAACAACATTCCGTCACAGTTTTAATATTGCTGATAAAAACTATTCTCATTATCATCCCATAGTAGATAATTTAACCTTTCATGGAATCAGGCACTATGCAATTCACTCCCGACAGTGCATGGAAAATTACCGGCTTCACCCGTGAAATTAGCCCGGCTTATCGGCAAAAACTGCTGTCATTAGGCATGTTACCTGGCTCGTCATTCCAGGTCGTGCGCGTGGCACCGCTGGGTGATCCTGTTCATATCGAAACCCGGCGCGTAAACCTGGTTCTGCGTAAAAAAGACCTCGCATTAATCGAAGTCGAAGCTATTTCCCGATAACAAGCCAGCGGTTTCAGTGAGTCTAATGCAATGAAAAAATTAACTATTGGCTTAATTGGCAATCCTAATTCCGGCAAGACAACCTTATTTAACCAGTTAACGGGCGCACGTCAGCGTGTGGGAAATTGGGCGGGTGTCACCGTTGAACGAAAAGAAGGTCAGTTTTCCACAACGGACCATCAGGTCACGCTGGTTGATCTGCCCGGAACCTATTCATTAACCACTATCTCGTCGCAAACCTCGCTCGATGAGCAGATTGCCTGCCACTATATTTTGAGCGGCGATGCCGATTTATTAATTAACGTGGTGGATGCCTCCAATCTGGAGCGCAACCTGTATCTGACGCTGCAACTGCTTGAGCTGGGTATTCCGTGCATTGTGGCGCTGAATATGCTCGACATCGCGGAAAAACAACAGCTGCGCATTGATGTCGATGCGCTTTCTGCCCGTCTGGGTTGCCCGGTTGTGCCGCTGGTCTCCACCCGCGCGCGCGGCATTGATGCCCTGAAACTGGCGATCGACCGCCACGCAGGCAACACCAGCATTGAGCTGGTGCACTATGCCCAACCGCTGCTTCGCGAAGCCAGCCTGCTGGCGCAGGAAATGGAACAACACATGCCGGCCAAACAGCGCATGTGGCTCGGCCTGCAAATGCTGGAAGGGGATATCTATAGCCGCGCCTATTCCGGCAACGCCGCCGATAAACTGGATGTCGCGCTGGCGCGTCTTAGCGACGAGCTGGACGATCCCGCGCTGCACATTGCGGACGCCCGCTATCAGGCCATTGCCGCCATTTGTGATGTCGTGAGTAACGCCCTGACCGCAGAGCCAAGCAAATTCACCGCCGCCGTCGACAAAATCGTCATTAACCGCTTCCTCGGCCTGCCGGTGTTCTTGCTGGTGATGTACCTGATGTTCCTGCTGGCTATCAACATCGGGGGCGCGCTTCAGCCAATTTTCGACGCCGGTTCGGTAGCGATATTTGTCCATGGCATTCAGTGGATTGGTTACACGCTGCACTTCCCGGAATGGCTGACCATTTTCCTTGCCCAGGGGCTTGGTGGCGGTATCAACACCGTGCTGCCGCTGGTGCCGCAAATCGGCATGATGTACCTGTTCCTCTCCTTCCTTGAGGATTCCGGCTACATGGCACGTGCGGCCTTCGTGATGGACCGCCTGATGCAGGCGCTGGGTCTGCCGGGTAAATCTTTCGTTCCGCTGATTGTCGGTTTCGGCTGTAATGTGCCGTCGGTTATGGGGGCTCGCACCCTGGATGCACCGCGTGAACGCCTGATGACCATCATGATGGCGCCGTTTATGTCCTGCGGCGCGCGTCTGGCGATCTTCGCGGTCTTTGCCGCCGCCTTCTTTGGCCAGCAAGGGGCGCTGGCGGTGTTCTCGCTGTATGTGCTGGGCATCGTTATGGCTATCCTCACAGGGCTGATGCTCAAACACACCATCATGCGTGGTGAAGCTTCGCCGTTTGTGATGGAGCTGCCGGTGTATCACGTTCCTCATCTGAAAAGCCTGGTTATTCAGACCTGGCAACGTCTGAAAGGCTTTGTGCTGCGCGCCGGTAAAGTGATTGTCATCGTCAGCATCTTCCTGAGCGCGCTGAACAGCTTCACGCTGAGCGGCCAGGCGGCGGATAACATTAACGACTCTGCCCTTGCTTCTGTCAGCCGCGTCATCACACCGGTCTTCAAGCCGATTGGTGTGCATGAGGATAACTGGCAGGCGACCGTTGGCCTGTTCACCGGCGCAATGGCGAAAGAGGTGGTGGTTGGTACACTGAACACACTCTACACCGCAGAGAACATTCAGGAGCAAGAGTTCAATCCGGCTGAATTTAGCCTGGGTAACGAACTGCTCGGTGCCGCAGAAGAAACCTGGCAGAGCCTGAAAGACACCTTCAGCCTGAGCGTACTGGCAAACCCAATTGAAGCCAGCAAAGGCGATGGCGAAATGGCGACCGGTGCGATGGGTGTGATGAGCGAGAAATTTGGCAGCGCATCCGCGGCCTACAGCTACCTCATCTTCGTGCTGCTCTACATTCCGTGCATCTCCGTGATGGGCGCGATTTCCCGTGAGTCCAGCCGTGGCTGGATGGGCTTCTCGATTCTGTGGGGGCTGAACATTGCTTACTCGCTGGCCACACTCTTCTATCAGGCAACGAACTTTAGCCAGCATCCACGCTACAGCCTGGTCTGTATCCTGGCGGTTATTTTGTTCAATGTGATCGTTCTGGGCCTGCTGCGCCGGGCGCGCAGTCGTGTCGACGTCAACCTGCTGGCCACACGTAAAACCGCAGCCACCTGCTGTAACAGCCCGGCGGGCGACTGTCACTAAGGAGTATCGTCATGGCATCGTTGATTCAGGTTCGTGATTTACTGGCGCTGCAAGGGCGTATGGAGGCAAAGCAGTTGAGCCTCAGCCTGCATACGCCGCAACCGATGATCGATGCCATGCTTGAAAGACTGGAGGCGATGGGGAAAACCATGCGTATACAGGAAGATGCGGACGGGTGTTTATCCGGCAGTTGTAAAAGCTGCCCGGAAGGCAAGGCCTGTCTCAGGGAGTGGTGGACACTTCGTTAAAAATGCCGGGCAAGCAGAGCGCTTCCCGGCGTTTTTATTACTTATACACGTCCGCGGTGGCGCGCACGTTTTTGGTTTGTTTTTCTGCACTGGTCACAACGTAGTATGTCCCGCCCAGCTCATCTGCCTTTTTCGACAACTCTTTTCTCGCGTCCATTGGCGCGGTGGTGTCAGAGGTTGTGATCTCACCAATTTTGGTCAGATTCATCCCGGCAAGCTTATCTTTTTCCAGCTCTTTAGCTGCAAAAACGCCAAATGACAGTGACCCAATAACCAGAGAAGTGACAATACCTGTAACAAGTTTCATAGCCATGACTCTCCATAGGATTGTAGTTTTGATTATCGTAGGCAGTTCGACCGCAACGATATGATGAGTATTGTTGCGGTGCGTAACTTTTGCCAGGCTGGATGGAAAATAATCAGTTTAAACGTTGACTTAACGCAATGAGAGCGGAACAAAATTCAGCGGGATGAGAGATAAACGGCGCATGCGCGGCTTTCGCCACCACATGTGATTCGCTCTGCGGCCACAGCGTATCCAGCAGCGGAACCACTTTACGTGGCACCAGCCCATCCAGATAACCGTAGATCCGCAGATGTGGCAGGGCAAGGGTTGCCAGCGGCTCACGCAGGTCGACCGTTTTTAAAATCTCAAGACCCCCGTTCAGCACCTCAACGTCCGGCATTGGCAATGACAACACGGTGTTCTTCAGCGTGCGGGCATCCTGCCGGGCCGTTTCGGTGCCCATTGTTTGCAGCGCCAGGAAGCGTTCCACCGTCCGCTGAAAATCTTCGCTCAGCTGCTGCTGGAACCCGGCCAGCACGTCAGGTTTAATGCCAGGCCACGCGTCGCGGGCGCTAAAGCATGGCGAAGAGGCCACCGTCACCAGCGCCTGCACACGTTCCGGGTGGGTCAGCGCAATCTGGCTAGCCACCAGCCCGCCAAGGCTCCAGCCGAGCCAGATGGCGTTTTGCGGCGCCGCATCCAGAACGTGTTGCGCCATCTCATCAAGCGACATCGCCTGATAGCCGTGGCTGCGGCCAAACCCAGGAAGATCCACCAGGTGCAGCGTAAAATGCGAGGCCAGTTCCTCACTTACGCAATGCCATACTTCAGCGTTCAGTCCCCATCCGTGCAGCAGCACAAGATGGCAATTTCCCGTCCCTACGGTCTGCCACCACAGAGTCTTCATCAGTTACTGTTCTCTTTTTTCACAAGGAGGTTGCACATGCTAACAGTGCCTGGCTTGTGCTGGCTATGCCGAATGCCACTTGCCCTGAGCCGATGGGGGATTTGCTCTGTGTGTACGCGCGCACTGATGCGCCCTGCCTGCGGGTGTCCACAGTGCGGTTTACCTGCCACAAACCCGAAGATCCCTTGCGGGCGTTGCCTGCAAAAGCCCCCGCCGTGGAGTGCATTAGTGGCGGTGACGGATTACGTCCCGCCGCTGAGTGGGCTGGTTCATCAGTTTAAATTTTCCTGCCAGAGCACCCTGGCCATCCCGCTTGCCCGCGTGTTGCTTCTTGCGATTTTACAGGCGCGCCGCACGCGTACCTTGCCACACATCGACTGCATCGTGAATGTGCCCCTGCACGCCCGCCGCCACTGGCGGCGCGGTTATAATCAGAGCGACCTGCTGTGCCGGCCGCTCGCGCACTGGCTGGGCTGCCGCTATCCTGCATCTGCACTCAAACGCGTCCACGCCACCGCAATACAACACCAGTTGAATGCGCGGCTTCGCAAAAAGAACCTTAAAAATGCCTTTCGCCTTGAATTCGCGGTGAAAGGCCTCCATATCGCGATCGTGGATGATGTCGTCACGACGGGCAGTACCGTTGCTGAACTTTCCCGACTGCTTTTGCGAAGCGGTGCCGCGTCTGTTCAGGTATGGTGTCTGTGCCGTACCTTGTAGCCCTTCTTCAATGGGCGTATTATTATACCCAGGTAATTTAGTCAACTATTAGGCCAAAGCTATGATCCGTATTTCCGATTCTGCACAAGCGCACTTTGCCAAACTGCTGGCAAATCAGGAAGAAGGGACGCAGATCCGCGTGTTTGTGATCAATCCAGGCACTCCGAATGCAGAATGTGGTGTCTCTTATTGTCCGCCGGACGCTGTGGAAGCAACTGACACTGCCCTTAAATTTGAACAGCTCACCGCCTACGTAGATGAGCTGAGCGCGCCGTATCTTGACGATGCGGAAATCGACTTCGTCACAGACCAGCTGGGCTCTCAGCTGACCCTGAAAGCGCCAAACGCGAAAATGCGTAAAGTGTCTGACGATGCACCACTGATGGAGCGCGTTGAGTATCTGCTGCAGTCCCAGATTAACCCTCAGCTGGCAGGCCACGGCGGCCGTGTTTCGCTGATGGAAATCACTGAAGATGGTCTGGCGATCCTTCAGTTCGGCGGCGGCTGTAACGGCTGTTCCATGGTCGATGTGACCCTGAAAGAAGGGATCGAGAAGCAGTTGCTGAACGAATTCCCTGAACTGAAAGGCGTACGCGACCTGACCGAACACCAGCGCGGCGAGCACTCTTACTACTAAGTGCCCGTCTGCTTGCCCGGTGGCGCTGCGCTTACCGGGCCTACAAAAACAGTTCATACGTACCACAGGCCGGGTAAGGCGAAGCCGCCACCCGGCTTTTGTTTTCCCACCGCTCCCCCTCTATATGTTGACCTGCGTCCCAGATTTCAAATTTTGCCTCCCAGGGTGATTCTCAATCACATCATGTTACCCGTATCATTCTCGTGGGCACTAAGCACCCTCATAACAGCCGACTAAACTTAATAGTTTCGCAGGCATCAGTATTAGTGCCGTTAACGCTCTGTTCCCAGTTGGGACAATCGGAACTTGTCGTTGAAACAATGACGTTACCCATAACAATTCAAAGGCCAGGTAAATCATGCCATTAGTCATCGTCGCTATCGGTGTTGTGTTATTACTGCTCTTGATGATCCGTTTCAAAATGAACGGATTTATCGCTCTGGTTCTGGTGGCACTTGCAGTCGGTCTGATGCAAGGGATGCCGCTGGTGAAAGTCATCAGCTCCATTAAAGCCGGTGTCGGTGGTACTCTCGGCAGCCTGGCGCTGATCATGGGCTTCGGTGCCATGCTCGGTAAAATGCTGGCGGATTGCGGTGGTGCGCAGCGTATCGCCACCACGCTTATCGCCAAATTCGGTAAGAAAAATATTCAGTGGGCAGTGGTGTTAACCGGTTTTACCGTCGGTTTCGCGCTGTTCTATGAAGTGGGCTTCGTGCTGATGCTGCCGCTGGTGTTCACCATCGCAGCTGCGGCGAACATTCCTCTGCTGTTCGTCGGTGTACCAATGGCTGCGGCACTGTCCGTAACCCACGGCTTCCTGCCGCCGCACCCGGGCCCAACTGCTATCGCGACCATTTTCCACGCCGATATGGGTAAAACCCTGCTGTTCGGTACGATTCTGGCGATCCCAACCGTGATTCTGGCAGGCCCGGTATTTGCGCGCTTCCTGAAAGGCATTGATAAGCCAATCCCGGAAGGTCTGTACAGCGCCAAAACCTTCACCGAAGAAGAGATGCCAGGCTTTGGCGTCAGCGTCTGGACCTCGCTGGTACCGGTGATTCTGATGGCAATGCGTGCTGTGGCTGAGATGATCCTGCCAAAAGGTCACGCGTTCCTGTCCGTTGCCGAATTCCTGGGTGACCCGGTTATGGCAACGCTGATTGCGGTGCTGATTGCGATGTTTACCTTCGGTCTGAACCGTGGTCGTTCAATGGATCAGATCAACGACACGCTGACCTCTTCCATCAAAATTATTGCCATGATGCTCCTGATCATTGGCGGTGGCGGTGCGTTCAAGCAGGTTCTGGTCGACAGCGGCGTGGATAAATACATCGCTGCAATGATGCATGAAACCAACGTTTCTCCACTGTTTATGGCCTGGTCTATCGCTGCGGTTCTGCGTATCGCGCTGGGCTCTGCAACCGTCGCGGCAATCACTGCCGGTGGTATCGTGGCACCGCTGATTGCAACCACAGGCGTCAGCCCGGAGCTGATGGTGATTGCGGTCGGTTCCGGTAGCGTGATTTTCTCTCACGTGAACGATCCAGGCTTCTGGCTGTTCAAGGAGTACTTCAACCTGACTATCGGTGAAACCATCAAGTCCTGGTCAATGCTGGAAACCATTATTTCCGTCTGCGGCCTGGTTGGGGTTCTGCTGTTGAATATGGTGGTCTGATGCCATAAGTCGGGTGGCGGCTTCGCCTTACCCGACCTACTCGCTCCATTTAGGCCCGGTAAGCGTAGCGCCACCGGGCAATAAAAAACCCGCCACTGGCGGGTTTTTTTCACTTCTTCGCGGCGGCTTTTCGCCGCTTATCCAAATCCTTAATCAGCTTGTTCACCCCATCATCGGCAAACATCTTCTCAAGGGTGACGGACAACTTACGCCGCCAGTTTTTGTACTGATAGCTGGTGCCCGGAATGTTCACCGGCTCAGGCATGTCTATCCAGTCTTCCGGCTGCAACCCCAGCAGAGCACTATTGCTGTCGGCAATATAACGCTGCATCCCGCGGTTAAGCGTCGGGGTCATCGCCATCAGCGATGCCTTATGCCCCGCCCGTTTTGGCAGGCAACCGTGCTTGTGCAACGCATCCAGCAGACCCTGTTTCGCCAGCTCACGATCCTGATACAGCCCGCGTAACACCTCTTCATCCGGGTACAGACCCAGCGTTTTCCCGAGCGTCAAATCACCGCTTTCCCAATAACCACGCAGCGTAGGAAGGTCATGCGTTGTCGCGACAGCCATTGACTGTTCCGGGTACGCTTTCGGCGCACGGAAGGTTTTCTCATGGTCGTTTTCAAAATAGAGCACTTTGTAGGAATAGACGCCGCTGTCACGCAGCTTGCTGACAATCTCAACCGGCACGGTACCCAGATCTTCGCCGATCACCATACATTGATGACGTTTACTCTCCAGCGCCAGGATCGACAGCAGATCGTCCACCGGATACTGAACATAGGCCCCGTGATCGGCCGTTTCGCCATAGGGGATCCACCACAGCCGCAGCACGGACATCACGTGGTCAATACGCAGCGCACCGCAGTTCTGCATGTTAGCGCGCAGCAGGTCGATAAACGGCTCGTAAGCCCGCGCGGCCATCACGTGCGGATCCATCGGCGGCAGTCCCCAGTTCTGGCCAAGCGGGCCAAGAATATCCGGTGGTGCACCCACAGAGGCTTTCAGGCAGTAAAGTTCGCGGTCACACCAGGTTTCCGCCCCGCCCTCTGCCACGCCGACCGCCAGGTCGCGGTACAGACCGATAGGCATCTTGTAGCCCTGGCTTACCTGCCAGCAGGCCGCGAACTGGCTGTACGCCAGCCATTGTAGCCACAGGTAGAAGTCCACCTCGTCAGCGTATTTTTTGCAGAAGGCTTTCACTTCAGGCGTGTCGACGGTCTGGTACGCTTCCGGCCATACCGGCCAGCCCCAGCGCATTTCGTCTTCTTTTACCTGATAAGCATGTAAGGCATCAAACGCCGCCTGCCAGTAAAGGCTCTCGCCTTCCTGGGTCACAAACTGACGGAAAGCGGCCATCTGTTCATCATCGCGCTTCGCAAAGCCTTTCCACGCCAGACGCAGTGCCGCCATCTTCAGGGCGGTGACGGTCGCATAATCCACCCAGTCAGCGTTGCGCGCCTGTTTCAGTGCCTGCTGAGTGGTGCTCAACTTCCACCAGTCCTGGGCCTCTTTACTGTTTTTAAAGTCATCTAACGCGTTAACGTCGATGTAAATCACGTTCAGCCAGCGGCGAGACGACGGGCTGTACGGGCTGGCGCTCTCCGGGTTCGCCGGATAAAGCGCATGGATTGGATTGAGGCCAATAAACGCGCCGCCGCGCTCGCCTACATCCACCAACATCTTTTTCAGGTCGCCAAAATCACCGATGCCCCAGTTGTTGTCCGAACGCAGCGTATAGAGCTGCACGCAGGCGCCCCACAGCTTTTTACCTTCGAGCAACGCCTGCGGCTCGTAGCAGCGTTTTGGCGCGACGATCACCCGGCAGTGGAAACGCAGGTCATCCTGGGTGAGCGTAAGGGTGTGATAGCCCTCCGGCAGCTTCGCCGGAAGGTTGAGCGTTTTGCCACCGGTGGCGTGGCCTTTGTGCAGATGCCCCTCTTCGGTGGTGAGCAGCCAGCTAAACTCGCCGCGCCCTTCCACCGCCAGCGGCATCTTTTTGCCTGCGGTAAAGACCTTTACATTCGGCACCGGGGCAACCGGCGCTTTCGCGTCGGTTTTGGTTTTGTGCATGGCATCCAGCAGACGTCTTTTGGTGTCCGCACCAATAGATTGCGGTTTGCCGTGAGCATTGATGTAACTGAGGCTGATCCCCGCCGCCTGCGCGGCACTGTCCAGACGTTTGCTATCCATTGCGCTTCCTTAACGTTTTGCCTGCCAGATACGGGCCTGATAATCACGGATTGAGCGGTCAGAGCTGAACATTCCACAACGGGCGGTGTTCAGAATGCACGCGCGGGTCCAGGCTTCCTGGTCGCGATACAACACGTCGACCTGTTTTTGCGCTTCCACGTAGGCCGTGAAATCAGCCATCACCAGATACGGATCACCGCCGTGTTTGTCCATGCTGTGCAGCATCTGGTCAAACGCATGTTTGTCGCCATCGCTGTACTTACCGCTCTCCAGCTCTTTCAGCACCGCGTCGAGCACCTTGTCTTTCTTACGCCATTTCACCGGGTCGTAGCCTTTGGCCTTGATGGCTTTCACCTCTTCCACGGTATGGCCGAAAATAAAGATGTTCTCTTCACCGACCTTCTCGGCGATTTCGACGTTTGCCCCGTCGAGCGTACCCACGGTCAGCGCACCGTTCAGCGCCAGCTTCATGTTGCCGGTACCGGACGCTTCTTTCCCTGCGGTAGAGATCTGCTCGGAGATATCCGCCGCCGGGATCAGCATTTCAGCCGCAGAGACGCAGTAATCCGGCAGGAACACCACCTTCAGCTTGTCGCCCACTGTTGGATCGCTGTTGATCGCCGCCGCCACTTTGTTGATGGCGAGGATAATGTTTTTCGCCAGGTAGTAGCCCGGCGCCGCTTTCGCACCGAACAGGAACACGCGCGGCACGCGGTCGGCCTGCGGGTTCTCGCGGATCTCTTTGTACAGCGCCAGAATGTGCAGCAGGTTCAGGTGCTGACGTTTGTATTCGTGCAGACGTTTAATCTGGATGTCGAAAATGGCATTCGGGTTGATCTCAATCCCGGTGCGCATTTTCACAAACGCCGCCAGGCGAACTTTGTTCTCCTGTTTGATGGCGCGGTACTGCTCGCGGAATTTCGCGTCGTCAGCCTGTTTTTCCAGATTGATGAGCTGGTCCAGGTCGTTGGCCCACTCTTTCTTCAGGGTTTTATCCAGCAGCCCTACCAGCAGCGGGTTGCACTGCTTGATCCAGCGACGCGGTGTGATGCCGTTGGTCACGTTGTGGAATTTGGTTGGCCACAGCTGGTGATATTCCGGGAACAGATCTTTCACCACCAGGTCAGAGTGCAGCGCAGCAACGCCGTTAACCGCAAAACCGCTCACCACGCACATGTTCGCCATGCGGACCTGTTTGTCGTGAACCACGGCCAGCTTCGCCCAGACCGCTTTGTTGCCCGGCCAGGTTTTATCCACCAGCGTTTTAAACTGGTCGTTAATCTTGTTGATGATCTGCATATGACGCGGCAGCAGCGTTTTCACCAGCTTCTCATCCCAGCACTCCAGCGCTTCTGGCATCAGGGTGTGGTTGGTGTAAGCGAAGGTGCGGCTGGTGATCGCCCATGCGTCATCCCAGCTCAGCTGATGCTCGTCGATCAGTACGCGCAGCAGTTCCGGGATAGCAATCGTCGGGTGCGTGTCGTTCAGCTGAATCACTTCGAAGTCCGGCAGCTGCGCCAGCTTGCGGCCCGCCAGGTGATGGCGACGCAGAATGTCCGCCACGGAGCAGGCGCACTGGAAGTACTGCTGCATCAGGCGCAGCTTTTTACCCGCCAGGTGGTTGTCGTTCGGGTAGAGCACTTTTGTCAGTTTTTCGGCGTCGATCCCCTGCTGCTCGGCACGCAAGAAATCGCCGTCGTTGAATTTGGTGAGGTTAAACGGATGCGCGTGCTTCGCCTGCCACAAACGCAGTGGCTGCGCCACGCCGTTACGGTAACCCAGCACCGGCAGATCCCATGCTTCTCCGCTAATGATAAAGCCCGGCTCCCAGTGCCCCTGTTTCGATACTTTACCGCCAATGCCCACCTGCACATCAAGCTGCGCGTTATGGCGGAACCATGGGTAAGTATTGCGATGCCAGTCGTCTGGCGCTTCCATCTGATGCCCATCCGCAAAAGACTGGCGGAACAGACCGTATTGATAGTTCAGACCATAACCGATTGCCGACTGGCCCACGGTTGCCATGGAATCCAGGAAACAGGCCGCCAGACGCCCAAGACCACCGTTACCCAGCGCCGGGTCGATCTCTTCTTCCAGCAGGTCGGTGAGGTTGATGTCGTGCTCTTTCAGAACATCACCCACTTCCTGATACCAGCCAAGGTTCAGCAGGTTGTTGCCGGTCAGACGGCCAATCAGGAATTCCATCGAAATGTAGTTCACGTGACGCTGGCCTTTAACGGGCTTCGCCACCGGCTGAGCATCCAGTTGCTCTGCGAGCGCACCGCTCACCGCCTGCCACCACTGGTGAGGCGTCATCTCGTTTGCAGCACGAAGGCCAAAACGCTGCCACTGACGCGTCAGGGCAGCCTGGAATTGAGCTTTGTTGAAGGTAGGCTGTGACATAGGGAATCGGCATCCTGTAGAGAGAAAAAACATATTGGCGCTAGTGTGCCTGGCTCATTTCACCTCTTCCTCATCCTGTCGGGGATTAGACAGGGAGGAGTAGTGGGGATGAGCATAAAAGTGTGATCAAGGCCACTTAGTGAGCATAGCCGGAGTGTGCCTGGATGGAGAAAAGATAACCTGGAAGGGTGTCAAAAAAATGAAATGCAGTTTCGTAAGAAATTAATTCACGCAGAAATGATTACTTACGTAGAATAATATTTCTGCAATTAGGGAATATCTAAGAACACTATTTAGCTTGCTCAACTTTACCGAAACTTTATTAACTCTGACGTCACTATACCTTTCTGAAACCAGTTTCAGTTTATTAGCACTAAATGCATACAAGCCAGCATCCACGCGGCATGTGAGCCATTTTAAAAAGTTCCCATGTTAATCTGAATATTTTGTGACAGAGTGCAAATTCAGAGGCACAAAACCCAGACATAACTTGCAATAGTTGCCTTTCTGGCCGACCTTATATCTATTAATTACGAAGCGCAAAAAAAATAAAATTCCTCGTTCCCACAGTGAAGTGAAAACTATGTTGATTCCGTCAAAATTAAGTCGCCCGGTTCGTCTCGACCATACAGTGGTCCGCGAACGTCTGTTGGCTAAACTTTCCGGCGCGCATAATTTCCGACTGGCGCTGGTTACGAGCCCGGCAGGCTATGGAAAAACAACGCTCATTTCGCAATGGGCCGCAGGTAAGAGCGATCTTGGCTGGTACTCCCTTGATGAGGGCGATAACCAGCAAGAGCGCTTTGCCAGCTATCTGGTTGCCGCCATCCAGCAGGCAACCAACGGACACTGTGCCGCCAGTGAAGTGATGGTGCAAAAGCGCCAGTACGCCAGCCTGTCCTCTCTTTTCTCACAGCTGTTTATCGAACTGGCCGAATGGCATCGTCCGCTGTATGTGGTGATTGATGATTACCATCTGATTACCAACCCGGTTATTCACGAGTCGATGCGCTTCTTCCTGCGCCATCAGCCGGAAAACCTGACCCTGGTGGTGCTGTCGCGCAACCTGCCGCAGCTGGGCATTGCCAACCTGCGCGTGCGTGACCAATTACTGGAAGTGGGCAGCCAACAGCTCGCCTTTACCCATCAGGAAGCCAAACAATTCTTCGACTGCCGTCTGACGTCCCCGATTGAGGCATCTGAAAGCAGCCGCCTGTGTGATGACGTGGCAGGCTGGGCGACTGCGCTACAGCTGATCGCCTTATCCGCACGCCAGAACAACAGCCCGACACATCAGTCTGCGCGCCGTCTGGCAGGGATCAACGCCAGCCATCTGTCGGATTATCTGGTGGATGAAGTGCTGGATAGCGTCGATCCCGCTACCCGTAATTTCCTGCTGAAAAGCTCCCTGCTCCGCTCCATGAACGATGCGTTGATTGTGCGCGTCACCGGTAGCGAGAACGGCCAGCTTCAGCTTGAAGAGATTGAACGTCAGGGCCTGTTCCTGACCCGCATGGACGACCCCGGCGAGTGGTTCAGCTATCACCCGCTGTTTGGCAGTTTCCTGCGTCAGCGTTGCCAGTGGGAGCTTGCCGTCGAACTGCCGGAAATCCACCGCGCCGCCGCCGAAAGCTGGATGGCGCAAGGTTTCCCGAGCGAAGCCATTCACCACGCGCTTGCCGCGGGTGATGCCAGTATGCTGCGCGATATTCTGCTCAACCACGCCTGGGGGCTGTTTAACCATAGCGAACTGACGCTGCTGGAAGAGTCCCTGAAGGCCCTGCCGTGGGAAAGCCTGCTGGAAAATCCGCGCCTGGTGTTGTTACAAGCCTGGCTGATGCAGAGCCAGCACCGCTACAGCGAAGTGAACACCTTGCTGGCACGCGCCGAGCAGGAGATGGAAAGCGACATGGATACCACCCTGCACGGCGAGTTCAACGCGCTGCGTGCACAGGTGGCGATCAACGATGGCGATCCTGATGAGGCTGAACGCCTGGCGATGGTCGCACTCGACGAGCTGCCGCTGGCAAACTTCTACAGCCGCATTGTGGCCACATCGGTTCACGGTGAAGTGCTGCACTGCAAAGGCGATCTCACCCGTTCGCTGTCACTGATGCAGCAAACCGAACAGATGGCGCGTCGTCACGATGTCTGGCACTACGCGTTATGGAGCCTGATTCAGCAAAGCGAAATCCTGTTTGCTCAGGGGTTCCTGCAAGCCGCATGGGAAAATCAGGAAAAAGCCTTCCAGCTGATCCGCGATCAGCATCTGGAACAGCTGCCGATGCATGAGTTCCTGTTGCGTATTCGCGCCCAGCTTCTGTGGGCGTGGTCGCGCCTGGATGAGGCAGAAAGTTCTGCCCGTCAGGGCGTGGATGTTCTCTCCAGCTTCCAGCCGCAACAGCAGTTGCAATGTCTGGCGCTGCTGGTGCAGTGCTCGCTGGCGCGCGGGGATCTGGACAACGCCCGCAACCACCTTAACCGCCTGGAGAACCTGCTCGGTAATGGGCAGTATCACAGCGACTGGGTATCGAACGCCGATAAGGTACGGGTGATTTACTGGCAGATGACCGGCGACAAAAAATCCGCCGCCAACTGGCTTCGTCAGACGCCAAAACCGGAATTCGCCAATAACCACTTCCTGCAAAGCCAGTGGCGCAATATTGCCCGCGTGCAGATCCTGCTCGGTGAGTTTGAACCAGCCGAGATAGTCCTGGAAGAGCTGAACGAGAACGCGCGTAGCCTGCGCCTGATGAGCGACCTGAACCGCAACCTGCTGTTGCTGAACCAGCTTTACTGGCAAGCAGGGCGTAAAAATGATGCGCAGCGTGTGCTGCTGGAAGCGTTACAGCTTGCTAACCGTACCGGCTTTATCAGCCACTTTGTGATTGAAGGCGAAGTGATGGCGCAGCAGTTGCGTCAGCTCATTCAGCTGAATACGCTGCCGGAGCTGGATCAGCATCGCGCTCAGCGCATTCTGCGTGAAATTAACCAGCACCATCGCCACAAGTTTGCGCACTTTGATGAGAACTTTGTTGAACGTCTGCTGAATCACCCAGAAGTGCCGGAGCTTATTCGCACCAGCCCGCTCACCCAGCGTGAATGGCAAGTGCTTGGGCTGATTTATTCAGGCTACAGCAATGAGCAGATTGCCGGTGAACTGGCTGTGGCGGCAACCACCATTAAGACGCATATCCGAAATCTGTATCAGAAGCTGGGTGTCGCGCATCGTCAGGATGCGGTGCAACATGCACAGCAGCTGTTGAAGATGATGGGGTACGGCGTGTAATTCATTGCCCGGCGGCGCTACGCTTGCACGGGCCTACGGGGTTTTGTAGGTCGGGTAAGCGCAGCGCCACCCGACACAACGGCTAGCACAGTTCCAGCTGCAAATTATTATCCTTAATCACCTGCATCACACCCGCTGGCGGCATGACATCGGTATACACCGCATCCACCATGCTGATGCTACCCATGTTCACCATCGCATTACGGCCAAATTTAGAGTGGTCCACCACCAGCATCACATGGCGGGAGTTTTCAATAATCGCGCGCTTGGTGCGCACTTCGTGGTAATCAAACTCCAGCAGTGAGCCGTCGGTGTCGATACCGCTGATCCCCAGAATGCCGAAATCGAGGCGGAACTGAGAGATAAAATCGAGCGTCGCTTCACCAATGATCCCACCGTCGCGGCTGCGCAACTCACCGCCTGCCAGGATGATGCGGAAATCGTCTTTCTGCATCAGCGTGTTGGCCACGTTCAGGTTGTTGGTCACCACGCGCAGGTTCTCGTGATCCAGCAGCGCATGGGCGACCGCTTCCGGCGTGGTGCCGATATCAATAAACAGCGTCGCCCCGTTCGGGATCTGGCTGGCGACTTTCCGGGCAATACGCTCTTTCTCTGCTGTTTGTGTCGCTTTACGGTCGTGCCACGAGGTATTGACGGAGCTGGACGGTAACGCTGCTCCACCGTGGTGGCGCAAAATACGGTTTTGATCGGCAAGGTCGTTCAGGTCACGGCGAATGGTCTGAGGGCTGACGGCAAACTGCTCTACCAGCTCCTCAGTGCTAACGTATCCCTGTTTTTTAACCAGTTCGATAATGGCGTCATGACGTTGTGTTTGTTTCATGAAATATCCCTGGAAATTATGTTCGTTTACGCGCATGGAGCGTGTCGGCAAAGGCCATCGCCAGCCCAACGGCCAGCCCGGTCACGTGAGCGCCGTTAGCGATAGACATGCCAAACAGATCAAACCATCCGGCAATAAGCCATATTAAGGCAAAGGTTATTAAACCGCGTTGCAGATAGATGCCGCTTTGTGGATCACGCTCACCCCGGAGCCAGACGTATCCCATCAGCGCATAAACCACACCCGATAACCCGCCAAACCACGGGCCGCTAAATTTGTGCTGCACATACCCGCTTAATAAAGCGCTAATCAGGGTGATGACAATCAGTTTTCCACTGCCAAGCCTCTTCTCCACCGCGCCGCCGAGATACCACCACCACAGCAGGTTGAAGAGGATATGCATCACCGAGAAGTGCATTAGCGCGTGGGTGAAGTAGCGCCAGACGTCAAACTCCAGAGAGGGATCGTACGGCCATGCGAGGGCTATCATCACGCTCTGGTCGCCCACCACATTCATGATGATAAACACCAGAATACAGGCAGCCATCAGCAGCAGGGTAAATGGCCCTGCGCGCTCACGCACGGTGGCAAGAAAAGGAAAGCGACGATAGTGCAACCCGCTGCCGGTCTGGCCGGATTGCCAGCTGGCGGCCAGGTAACGCGGATCGCCAGGGTTCTCAAGAAAGCGCGCCAGTTCGGCATTTACGCGTTCAGCCTGGCTTTCGTCTGCCAGCCAGACATCCGTTTGCGTATGTTGCTGAATGGTCAGGATAACGCCCTGCGTCGCCATGTAATCGACAAACGCCTGGGCAACGCGCGGGTTGGTAAAAGAGGTAATCATCAGCATTGCAACAGTCGCTTATTTCCACACAAAAGGGGACAGTATAGAGCGAATGGTTTTAGCCGCCAAACGCGTGCTCAACTTCTGCCGGGAAATGGCGATGCCAGGCATCGAAACCGCCATCAACGCTATACACCGCGTCGTAACCCTGCTGGAGCAGATACTGCGCGGCACCTTTACTGCTGTTGCCGTGGTAGCACATCACCATCACCGGCGTTTCAAAGTCGTTATCGCGCATAAACGCACCCAGCGTGTCATTGGTCAGATGGAACGCGCCTGGCGTGTGGCCCATTGCAAAACTCTGCGGATCACGGATATCCACCAGCACCGCCGTTCCCTGGTGCATCTTCTGATGGGCTTCTTCTACGTTAATACATTCAAAGTGATCCATGGTGTTCTCTTTACAGTGTTCAGATTAGGTGCGGTCTGCTGCCCTCACCCCGACCCTCTCCCACGGGAGAGGGAGAATGCGATTTTACCCCGTAGTGTACGTCCTGGCGGCGGGTAAACGCCATTATGTTATCCATATCACTCTAAATTGTTTTTTTGATGTTACCAAAAGCGCGTTCGTTTGCTATTATGAGCGATATCGAACATTTATGAGCTTTAACGAAAGTGTGTGAGGGTGACATGGAAACCAAAGATCTGATTGTGATAGGCGGTGGCATCAACGGTGCCGGTATTGCGGTCGATGCCGCAGGACGCGGTTTATCCGTACTGATGCTGGAAGCTAACGATCTCGCGTGTGCGACATCGTCCGCCAGCTCCAAACTGATCCACGGTGGCCTGCGCTACCTGGAACACTACGAATTCCGCCTGGTCAGTGAAGCACTGGCCGAACGCGAAGTGTTGCTGAAAATGGCTCCGCACCTGGCCATCCCGATGCGTTTCCGTCTCCCTCATCGTCCGCATCTTCGCCCGGCGTGGATGATTCGAATTGGTCTGTTTATGTACGATCACCTTGGGAAACGTACCAGCCTGCCAGGTTCGAGTGGTTTGCGTTTTGGCTCAGAATCGGTCCTTAAGCCAGAAATCGTGCGCGGATTCGAATATTCTGACTGTTGGGTGGATGATGCGCGTCTTGTGCTGGCGAACGCACAGATGGTGGTGAAAAAAGGTGGTGAGGTGAAAACCCGCACCCGTGCTACGTCTGCCCGCCGTGAAAACGGCCTGTGGATTGTCGAAGCCGAAGACGTGGATACCGGCGAGAAATTCAGCTGGAAAGCCCGCGGTCTGGTCAACGCTACCGGCCCATGGGTGAAACAGTTCTTCGACGAAGGAATGCAGTTGCGTTCACCGTACGGCATCCGCCTGATCAAAGGCAGCCATATCGTCGTGCCACGCGTTCATGCCCAAAAGCAGGCTTACATCCTGCAAAACGAAGATAAACGCATTGTGTTTGTGATCCCGTGGATGGACGAATTCTCCATCATCGGTACCACCGACGTAGAGTACAAAGGCGATCCGAAAAATGTCGAAATCGACGAGAGCGAGATCAACTACCTGCTGAAGGTCTATAACGCGCACTTTAAGAAACAGCTGGCACGCAACGATATCGTCTGGACGTACTCCGGCGTGCGTCCGCTGTGCGATGACGAGTCAGATTCTCCGCAGGCCATCACCCGCGACTATACGCTCGATATCCATGATGTAGACGGTCAGGCTCCGCTGCTGTCGGTGTTCGGCGGCAAGCTCACCACCTACCGCAAGCTGGCCGAGCACGCGCTGGAAAAACTGGTGCCGTACTACAAAGGCATTGGTCCGGCGTGGACGAAAGGCGCGGTATTGCCTGGCGGCGACATTGACGGTAATCGCGATGATTTTGCGGCGAAACTGCGTCGTCGCTACCCGTTCATCACTGAATTGATGGCGCGTCACTTTGCCCGTACCTACGGCAGCAACACGGAGTGGATCTTAGGCGAGGCGAAAGAGCTTGCGGACCTGGGCGAACATTTCGGACACGAGCTGTACGAAGCCGAGCTGCGCTATCTGGTTGAGCACGAATGGGTTCGCCGTCTGGACGATGCAATCTGGCGTCGTACCAAAGAAGGGATGTGGCTGAATGCAGAGCAACAGTCTCGCGTAGCGCAGTGGCTGCTGCAACATGCGGGAAAGCGTGAGCTGTCGTTAGCGTCGTAATTGAAAAAAAGCCGGGTGGCGGCTCCGCCTTACCCGGCCTACAAACACTAAAAACGGCAACCGAGGTTGCCGTTTTGCTTTTACAATCTCACCGGATCAATATGCCAAATCGCATCGGCATACTCTTTGATGGTCCTGTCCGACGAGAAGTAACCCATATTGGCGATGTTATACATCGCGGCACTGGTCCACTTCTCTTGCTGACGATACAGCTCATCCACCCTGTCCTGGCAATCCACATAGCTGCGGTAATCCGCCAGCACCTGATAGTGATCGCCAAAGTTAATCAGCGAATCCACCAGGTCACGGTAGCGGCTCGGCTCTTCCGGGTTAAACAAACCAGTCGCGATTTGCGTCAGAACCTGGCGTAGCTCTTCGTCCTGCTCGTAGTATTCACGCGGTTTGTAACCCTTCTTACGCAGCTCCTCCACCTCTTCCGTCGTATTACCGAAGATAAAGATGTTATCCGCGCCCACGTGTTCGAGCATTTCGACGTTAGCACCATCCAGCGTACCAATGGTCAGTGCGCCGTTCAGGGCAAACTTCATGTTACTGGTCCCGGAAGCTTCCGTCCCTGCCGTGGAAATCTGCTCGGAGAGATCCGCCGCCGGGATAATCAGCTGGGCCAGGCTCACGCTGTAGTTCGGGATGAACACCACCTTCAGCTTATCGCCAATATCCGGATCGTGGTTCACCACCTTCGCCACATCGTTGATGAGATGAATAATGTGTTTCGCCATGTAGTAAGCGGAAGCCGCCTTACCGGCAAAGATCTTCACGCGCGGAACCCACTCGGCTGTCGGATCGGCCTTGATGCGGTTGTAGTGCGTAATCACATGCAGCACGTTCATCAGCTGGCGCTTGTACTCGTGGATGCGTTTGATCTGCACATCGAACAGCGCTTTCGGGTTGGCGACCACATTCAGGTGCAGCGCAAGCCACACAGACAGGCGTTTTTTATTCAACAGCTTGGCTTCACGCACGGCTTTGTTCACCGTCGGGAAATCAATGTGCTGCTCCAGCTCGCTCAACTGCCCCAGATCGGTACGCCATGTGCGGCCGATATTCGTGTCCAGCACCTCAGACAACGGCTGGTTCGCCAGCGCCAGCCAGCGGCGCGGCGTGACGCCGTTGGTCACGTTGCAGAAACGCGTCGGGAAGATCTTCGCAAAGTCAGCAAACAGCGACTGCACCATCAGGTTCGAGTGCAGCTCAGATACCCCGTTCACCTTATGGCTGATTACCACCGCCAGCCAGGCCATACGCACGCGACGACCATTTGACTCATCAATTATCGATGCACGGCTCAGCAGGCCAGTATCATTCGGGTACTGCTCCTGAAGGGTTTTCAGGAAGTAGTCGTTGATCTCAAAGATAATCTGCAAGTGACGCGGCAGGATCTTACCCAGCATGTCCACCGGCCAGGTTTCCAGCGCTTCGCTCATCAGCGTGTGGTTGGTGTAAGAGAACACCTGACAGGTGACTTCAAACGCGTCATCCCAGCTGAACTTATGTTCGTCGATCAGCAGGCGCATCAGCTCAGGGATCGACAGCACCGGGTGGGTGTCGTTCAGGTGGATGGCGGTTTTTTCGGCCAGGTTGTTGTACGTTTTGTGCAGCTGGTAGTGACGGCTCAGGATATCCTGAATCGTCGAGGAGACCAGGAAATACTCCTGACGCAGACGCAGCTCACGCCCGGAGTAGGTTGAGTCATCCGGGTAAAGAACACGGGACACGTTCTCGGAGTGGTTTTTATCTTCCACCGCCGCGAAGTAGTCGCCCTGGTTAAATTTACCGAGGTTGATTTCACTACTGGCCTGCGCGCTCCACAGGCGCAGCGTGTTAGTGGCGTCGGTGTCGTAGCCCGGGATAATCTGGTCATAGGCTACGGCCAGGATCTCTTCGGTTTCAACCCAGCGGGATTTTTTACCTTCCTGCTGAATGCGTCCGCCAAAGCGCACTTTATAGCGGGTGTTGTGACGCTTGAACTCCCACGGGTTGCCGTATTCCAGCCAGTAATCCGGGGACTCTTTCTGACGTCCGTCAACGATGTTCTGTTTGAACATGCCGTAGTCATAGCGAATACCGTAGCCGCGGCCCGGCAGCGCCAGCGTTGCCAGTGAGTCCAGGAAGCACGCCGCCAGGCGCCCCAGACCACCGTTACCGAGCCCCGGGTCATTTTCTTCGTCAATCAGCTCTTCTAAATCCAGCCCCATTTCTTCCAGCGCATTTTTGACGTCGTCATAAATACCGAGCGACAACAGTGCGTTGGAAAGGGTGCGGCCAATCAAAAACTCCATCGACAGGTAATAGACCTGACGCGTTTCTTGTGAGAGCTGGGCGCGGTTGGAGCGCAGCCAGCGTTCTACCAGACGGTCACGCACCGCGAACAGCGTGGCGTTCAGCCACTCGTGCTTGTTGGCAATGACCGGATCTTTCCCAATGGTGAACATCAGCTTATAGGCGATGGAGTGCTTTAACGCCTCGACGCTGAGTGTCGGTGAAGAGTAGCTAAAAGGTGCATTCATATCTGTGACTCCGCCTCGTTACATCAAGCGTTGATAGAGATCGCGGTATGACTGCGCCGCAACGTGCCAACTAAAATCCATGGCCATCGCCTGGCGTTGAACGTAACGCCATAAAGAAGGACGGGACCACAATACGAAAGCACGCCGAATCGCCCTTAAAAGCGACCAGGCATTACTGTCTTCAAAAACAAACCCGCTGGCGATTCCGTCCGCCAGGTTTTCCAGAGAACTATCAGATACCGTATCGGCCAGCCCGCCCGTGCGTCGCACCAGCGGTAAGGTGCCGTACTTCAGGCCGTAGAGCTGAGTCAGGCCGCAAGGTTCGAAACGGCTCGGCACCAGAATGACGTCCGCGCCGCCCATGATGCGGTGCGAAAACGCCTCGTGATAACCGATTTGCACGCCTACCTGGCCCGGGTGTTCCGCTGCCGCGGCGAGGAAACCTTCCTGCAATACCGGATCGCCTGCACCCAGCAGCGCCAGTTGCCCGCCCTGCTCCAGTAATCCCGGTAACGCTTCCAGCACCAGATCCAGCCCTTTCTGGCTGGTCAGGCGGCTGACCACCGCGAACAACGGCACTTTGTCATTCACCTTCAGCCCCATCGCGATTTGCAGCTGACGTTTGTTTTCCGCTTTGTCTTCTACGGAATCACGATCATAGCGGGATGCCAGCAGGAGATCGGTTTCGGGACTCCAGATTTTCTCGTCAACGCCGTTCAAAATCCCCGACAAGCGTCCTTCACGATGACGCTGGCGCAACAGCCCTTCCAGACCGTAGCCAAACTCTGCCTCGGTGATTTCCCGGGCATAGGTTGGGCTGACCGCCGTAATATGATCGGCGTAGTACAACCCCGCCTTCAGGAAGGAAATTTGTCCGCCAAATTCCAGCCCGTGCATGTTATAGAACGACCATGGCAGGCCGATGTCATTCATATGATGGGCGTAATACATGCCCTGATACGCCAGGTTGTGCACCGTGAAGACCGATTTGGCCGGGTGGCCCATCGCGGCGAGGTACGCGGGAGCCAGCCCCGCGTGCCAGTCGTGCGCGTGAACCACGTCCGGACGCCAGAAGGGATCTAACCCGATAGCCATCTCCGCCCCCACCCAGCCAAGTAGCGCAAAGCGTTGCACGTTGTCCGGGTAAGCAAACAGATTGGTGTCGTGGTACGGACTCCCGGGTCTGTCGTATAAATGCGGTGCGTCAATCAGGTAAATTCCCACACCATTGTAATGTCCAAACAGTAGCGTGATGCGCCCGGCGAAGGTTTCACGGCGGGTCACGACCTGAGCATCAGGAATACCGCGCCGGATATCAGGAAAAGCGGGTAACAGGACCCGGGCATCCACACCACCGGCAATCTGCGCCGCAGGTAATGCACCAATAACATCCGCCAGACCGCCCGTCTTTAATAACGGGAACATCTCTGAACATACATGTAAGACCTGCATTAGCGCTCCTGTTTGACGTGCAATTTCCGCAGCATTTCCCGTGTTACTAACACGATCCCTTCTTCTGAACGGTAGAAGCGACGCGCATCTTCTTCCGCATTCTCGCCAATCACCATGCCTTCAGGGATGACGCAAGCGCGGTCGATAACGCAACGGCGCAAACGGCATGAGCGCCCTACCCAGACATCTGGCAGTAATACTGCCGAGTCGATATTACAGAAAGAGTTCACGCGCACACGCGGGAACAACACGGACTGCACCACCACAGAGCCGGAGATAATGCACCCGCCGGAAACCAGCGAGTTCAGCGTCATGCCGTGGCTGCCGGAGCGATCCTGAACGAATTTCGCCGGCGGCAGGGATTCCATATGGGTACGAATTGGCCAGTTCTGGTCGTACATATCCAGCTCAGGCGTCACCGATGCCAGATCCAGGTTCGCTTTCCAGTACGCTTCCAGCGTTCCTACATCGCGCCAGTACGGCTCCGAATTCGGGTCAGACTGGACGCAGGACAATGGGAATGGATGTGCATAAGCCATGCCAGCTTTGGTGATTTTCGGGATGATGTCTTTACCAAAGTCATGGCTTGAGTTTTCGTCTTTATCGTCCTCTTCGAGCAACTCATAAAGATAATCTGCATCAAAGACATAGATCCCCATACTGGCGAGCGATTTGGTTGGGTCGTTCGGCATGGTCGGCGGATTCGCCGGTTTTTCGACAAAGTCGATAATCTTGTCGTCTTCATCCACATCCATAACGCCAAACGCCGTCGCCTCAGCAACGGGCACAGGCAGACACGCTACGGTGCAACGCGCCCCTTTTTCGACGTGGTCGATCAGCATGTGGGAATAGTCTTGCTTGTAGATATGGTCGCCGGCGAGGATCACGATGTATTCCGCGCCGTAGCGACGAATGATGTCGAGGTTTTGCGTGACGGCATCCGCCGTGCCGCGGTACCAGTTTTCACCGTGAACGCGCTGCTGAGCAGGAAGCAAATCGACAAACTCGTTCATCTCTTCGCTGAAGAATGACCAGCCACGCTGAATGTGCTGAACCAGGGTGTGCGACTGGTACTGAGTAATGACGCCAATTCGGCGAATGCCGGAGTTAAGGCAGTTGGACAATGCGAAGTCGATAATACGGAACTTACCACCAAAGTGAACGGCCGGTTTGGCGCGTTTGATGGTCAAATCTTTTAAACGGGTACCGCGCCCGCCAGCCAGTATCAGGGCAACTGTTTTTAATGGTAGCTGGCGCGCCAACATTAAGGGATCGTTCTTCTCTAATCTAACCATGACTAACTCCTTTTTTATCATCTCTGGAACACGCACACTCCGTGCGCAGGCCCATGCCAGACTGCCATTACGACCGGGTTATCCTCTCCGGCAAAAGGGGGAATGGCGTGCCACGCCCCATCAGGTAATACAAAATTCACCACGTCTTGCGTGGCGTTTAACGTGATAAGCCAGCGCTCCGAAAGCAGGATTTGCAGGCATGGCGCGCCGCTTTGCCACTCTTGAGCACTCAGCGGTTGTGCCTCTTTGTTTAACCAGACAACATTGCCATCGCCCTCTTCCCACCACTGATTTGCCGTCAGCGCGGGGATGGTCTGGCGAAGATGGATCAGTGCCGCCGTAAAGTGCACCAGCCCGCTGTTCGCCTGTTCCCATTCCAGCCAGGTGAGATTGTTATCCTGGCAATAGGCATTGTTGTTGCCATGCTGGCTGTGACCATGTTCATCACCAGCCAGCAGCATCGGTGTGCCTTGCGACAGCAACAGCGTAGTCAGAAGCGCATGGATGCTGGCGCGGCGTCTCTCGATGATGTCCTGGCTGCCGCCTAACCCTTCTATACCATGATTAAAGCTATGGTTATTGTTAGTGCCATCGCGATTCTCTTCGCCGTTTGCCTCATTGTGTTTCTGATTGAAACAAACGCAGTCGCGCAGAGTGAAACCGTCATGCGCCGTCACCAGGTTTACGGTGGCAGAAGGTTGTTTGCCATCGCGTTTAAACAGATCGCTGGACGCCGCAAAGCGCCCGGCAAATTCGCCCAGCGACACACTTCTTTCCAGCCAGAAGCGGCGCGTGGCATCACGGTAATGATCGTTCCATTCGGCAAATAACGGCGGGAAATTCCCCACCTGATAGCCGCCTTCGCCAATGTCCCACGGCTCCGCAATCAGTTTGACCTGCGAGAGCACCGGGCAGTTTTTTATCGCCTCAAACAGTGGCGCCTGTTGGCTGAATGCCGGGGTCCGCCCCATTACCGAGGCTAAATCGAAACGAAATCCATCAACATGGAACGTTTCAACCCAATATCTCAGGCATTCATACGCATAGTGGGTCACAGCCGGATGGCTGAGATTGAGCGTGTTACCGCAACCGGTCCAGTTGTGGTAATCGCCATCTTCCCTTATCCAATAATAGCTACGGTTATCAATTCCGCGCAGGGAGAGCGTGGGGCCATCAAGATCGCTTTCAGCAGTGTGGTTAAGCACCACATCCAGAATGACCTCAATGCCCGCCTCATGCAGCGCCTTTACCGCATCGCGAAATTCATCCCGCGCTTTATCCGGGTGCACCGCATAGCGTGGCTCAAGCGCAAACATCGCCAGCGGGTTGTAACCCCAGTAGTTGCTTAGCCCCAGCCGTTGCAGGCGCGGTTCGCTGGCGAAATGCGCTACAGGCAGCAGCTCCAGCGCGGTGATCCCCAGATGCTTCAGGTACGCAATCATCACCGGATGCGCGAGCGCCTTATAGGTGCCACGGATCTCTTTAGGGATCGACGGATGCAGATACGTCAGCCCCTTGACGTGCGCCTCGTAAATCACGGTTTTGCCCCAGGGGGTACGCGGCGGTTCGTCACCTTCCCAGTCGTAGAGCTCGTTGACCACCACGCTTTTTGGCGCAACGGGCGCGCTGTCACGGTGGTCGGGTTCGCCGTAGCCAACGTGTAAAACCGGGTCGTCAATCAGATCGCCTTCCACGCGGTGTGCGCAGGGGTCGAGCAGCAGCTTCGCCGGGTTAAACCAGTGGCCTTGCGCCGGCTCCCACGGGCCATGAACGCGAAAACCGTAGTGCATTCCTGGCCGTCCTCCAGCCAGGTAGCCATGCCAGGTATCCTCTGTGCGTGCGGGCAGGTCGTAACGATGCTCGTTACCTTCCCCGTCAAAGACACACAGTTCCACCCGCTCCGCATGAGCAGAAAAGAGGGTGAAGTTCACGCCTTTTCCGTCAAAACTTGCCCCGAGCGGCTCGGGTCTACCTGCCGTGAGTTGCGTCATTCACCCTCCCGAACCAGCCAGATTGTGCTCAGCGGCGGCAACGTCAGGCTCAGTGAATTCGGGCGTCCGTGGCTTTCCTGCGCATCACTTTGCACCAGCCCGCCGTTACCCACGTTACTGCCGTGGTAGTGCATGGAATCGGTGTTCAGTATTTCGCGCCATTTGCCAGCCTGATTAATGCCGAAACGGTAATGCTGGCGAGGAACTGGGGTAAAGTTGCTGACGACGATGATTTCGTTGCCTGCTTTATCGCGACGGACAAAGGCCAGCACCGAACGTTCGTTATCGTCCACCACCAGCCACTCAAAACCGTATGCTTCGAAGTCGAGTTCGTGCAGGGCTTTATGATGGCGATAGGTCAGGTTCAGGTCGCGAACCAGACGCTGAACGCCGTGGTGCCAGTTGTCGCCGCCTTCGAGCAGATGCCAGTCAAGGCTACCGTCGTGGTTCCACTCGCGCCCCTGGGCAAACTCATTGCCCATAAACAGCAGTTTTTTACCCGGGAAGGCAAACATCCATCCGTAGTAGGCGCGCAGGTTGGCAAACTTCTGCCAGGCGTCGCCAGGCATCCGGTCGAGGATGGATTTTTTGCCATGCACCACTTCGTCATGCGACAGCGGCAGCATGAAGTTTTCGGTGTAGTTGTAGAGCATCCCGAAGGTGAGTTTGTCGTGGTGATACTGGCGATGAACCGGATCGAGCTTCATGTAGTCGAGCGTGTCGTGCATCCAGCCCAGGTTCCACTTGTACCAGAAGCCCAGGCCGCCCATTGACGGAGGGCGAGAGACACCCGCGAAGTCGGTCGACTCTTCCGCCATCGTGACGGCGCCCTCAACCTGCTCACCAATAATGCGGTTGGTGCTGCGCAGAAACTCAATGGCTTCCAGATTTTCGCGTCCGCCAAATTCGTTAGGGATCCACTCCCCTTCTTTACGGCTGTAGTCGCGATAAATCATCGACGCCACCGCATCGACACGCAGAGCATCAATGCCAAAACGTTCGATCCAGTACAGGGCATTCCCCACCAGATAGTTCGCGACTTCACGGCGACCGTAGTTGTAGATCAGCGTGTTCCAGTCCTGGTGATACCCTTCACGTGGATCACTGTGCTCATACAGAGGGGTGCCATCAAATTCGGCCAGACCAAAATCATCCGACGGGAAATGGCCAGGCACCCAGTCGAGAATGACGTTCAGCCCGGCAGCGTGTGCGGCGCTAATGAAATAGCGGAAGTCATCGCGCGTGCCGAAGCGGCGTGTTGGCGCATACAGCCCGGTGGGTTGATAACCCCAACTGCCGTCGAAAGGATGTTCGTTAACCGGCAAAAGCTCCAGATGGGTAAAGCCCATCCATTTGGCGTACGGCACCAGCTGATCGGCCAGTTCGCGGTAGCTAAGCCAGAAGTTGTTATCGGTGTGGCGACGCCATGACCCCAGATGCACTTCATACACGGAAATAGGCGCATCAAAGCGGTTCGCCTGCTTGCGCTCCTCGCTCTGGGTGACCTTTTCCGGCAGGCCGCAAATCAGCGATGCCGTGTCCGGGCGCATCTGCGCTTCGAAGGCGTACGGGTCGGCTTTAATGCGCAGCTTTCCGTGCGCGTCAATCATCTCGAATTTATAGAGCTGGCCGTTATGCGCGCCGGGGATAAACAGCTCCCAGATGCCGGTTTCACGGCGCAGGCGCATCGGGTGACGACGACCGTCCCAGTAGTTGAACTGGCCGACGACGGACACGCGCCGGGCGTTCGGCGCCCACACGGAAAAACGGGTTCCCGTGATGCCATCCATCGTATCTGCATGTGCGCCCAGCGTTTCGTAAGGGCGCAAATGGGTCCCTTCAGACAGCAGCCACGCGTCCATCTCCTGTAAAAGAGGACCAAAGCTGTAAGGATCATCAATGAGATTTTGCTGGCCGTGCCAGATAACGGCGAGCTGATAACGGAAAGGGTTTTTACGACGAGGCATTACGCCCGAAAAAAAGCCGCGTGAATCAAGGCATTCCAGATTGCCCACTTTACGCCCGGTTTTAGGTTCAATGACCCACACTTCTGTGGCATCCGGTAACAGTGCGCGGACTTCCAGCCCGGCGTCTGTGCGGTGCATTCCCAGAATGGAAAAAGGGTCGGCAAAATGACCCGCAATAAGCGCATTAATCACGTCTCTATCCACACGATCAGACATGGTATTCATCCTGTTTTTTAGTAATCGCCCCTTTTTAAGCGCCCGGGTGCGATTTTTAATGTGACCTGAACGAAGCTCCTCTCTGCTTCGTCCTACCCTCAGGTAAGAAAGACTCTCCCTTAAAGCATAGCCAACGCTCTAAATGACTCCTGATAAAAAATAAGACATACGCGTTTACTCCATGTAGTACGCAAAAAAAGGGGTGACAATGCACCCCTGAGATTTAACAAATTATTACGCCAGCTGGCGAAGCATTCTGCGCAGCGGCTCGGCGGCGCCCCACAGCAGCTGGTCACCCACGGTGAACGCGGACAGGTATTCCGGCCCCATGTTCAGTTTACGCAGACGACCAACCGGGGTAGTCAGCGTACCGGTGACTGCCGCCGGGGTCAGTTCACGCATGGTGATATCACGATCGTTAGGCACCACTTTCGCCCACGGGTTGTGTGCAGCCAGCAGCTCTTCAACGGTCGGAATAGACACATCTTTTTTCAGTTTAATGGTGAAGGCCTGGCTGTGGCAGCGCAGAGCGCCGATACGCACGCACAGACCGTCAACCGGAATTGTGTTCGCAGTCGCGAGGATTTTGTTGGTCTCGGCCTGGCCTTTCCACTCTTCGCGGGTCTGGCCGTTATCCAGCTGTTTGTCGATCCACGGGATCAGACCACCAGCCAGCGGTACGCCGAAGTTATCCACCGGCAGCTCGCCGCTGCGGGTCAGCTGAGTCACTTTACGCTCGATATCGAGAATAGCGGACGCCGGGTTTGCCAGCTCGCTGGCAACGCTCTGGTGCAGCTGGCCCATCTGGGTCAGCAGTTCGCGCATATGGCGCGCGCCGCCACCGGAAGCCGCCTGATAGGTAGCAACAGAAACCCACTCCACCAGATCCTGCGCGAACAGGCCGCCCAGAGACATCAGCATCAGACTGACCGTGCAGTTACCGCCGACAAAGGTTTTCACGCCGTTGTTCAGGCCGTCGGTGATCACGCCCTGGTTAACCGGGTCGAGAATGATGATGGCATCGTCTTTCATACGCAGCGAAGAGGCCGCGTCAATCCAGTAGCCCTGCCAGCCGCTTTCACGCAGCTTTGGATAGATTTCGTTGGTATAATCGCCGCCCTGGCACGTGACAATAATGTCGAGTGCCTTCAGCGCTTCCAGATCGTAAGCATCCTGCAACGTGCCTGTGGTACCACCAAAGGACGGTGCAGCCTGGCCGAGCTGGGAAGTGGAGAAGAAGACCGGGCGGATAGCGTCGAAATCGCGCTCTTCAACCATGCGTTGCATGAGTACAGAGCCGACCATACCGCGCCAACCGATAAAACCAACGTTTTTCATAGCATTTTTTTCCTGGAGAGGTGTGTGCTGTTTGTGCAAACCAGTATTCAACTGGGATATGCTTCACATTACAAAATGCTGCCAAAGTCGCAAGCGAAATTAATCGATGATTGCCCGGCAATCAGAAAAGCAGCTAATTATCAGAATGACCATAAAAAGTATCAGGGATAACTTACGATGAGTGAAATCATTTCCGCAGCGGTTTTATTGATCCTGATTATGGATCCACTCGGAAACTTACCTATCTTCATGTCGGTGCTTAAACACACCGAACCGAAGCGCCGCCGGGCAATCATGATCCGCGAGCTGCTGATTGCGTTGCTGGTGATGTTTATCTTCCTTTTCGCGGGCGAAAAAATCCTCGCGTTCCTGAATTTACGCGCAGAAACGGTCTCTATTTCCGGCGGGATTATCCTGTTCCTGATCGCCATTAAGATGATTTTCCCGAGCGCGGAAGGGAGCAGCAGCGGGCTGCCTGCGGGTGAAGAGCCGTTTATCGTGCCGCTGGCGATCCCTCTGGTCGCCGGGCCGACGATTCTGGCGACGCTGATGTTGCTGTCGCATCAGTATCCGAACCAGATGAGCCATCTGGTGATTGCCCTGCTGATTGCCTGGGGCGGGACCTTTATTATTTTGCTGCAATCGTCGCTGTTTTTACGTCTGCTGGGCGAAAAAGGGGTGAACGCGCTGGAACGCCTTATGGGGCTTATTCTGGTGATGATGGCGACCCAGATGTTCCTGGACGGGATCCGGGCGTGGATGAAAGGCTAGGTAAAAGCAAAACGACAACGAAAGTTGTCGTTTTTAGTGTTTGCTCCCTCTCCCCGTGGGAGAGGGCCGGGGTGAGGGCATCAGGCCGCACCCTCTGCATTGCAATAAAAAAGCCGGGTGGCGCTAGCGCTTACCCGGCCTACGTATCGATGTTTGTAGGTCGGGTAAGGCGAAGCCGCCACCCGACAAAATACGGCCACAGCCGCCTGACTCCCCCGCCATCAATAATAATCCTCCGTTTTGCGAGCCGCCTTCCAGAGGCTCTCTTGCCACCCTTCCAGCAAAGCAGTATCTTCTCGCCACGCCTGCAAAATCAGGCGTCAGGGTTGGTCCCCTGTTATCCTCATCCGTGATAAAGCTCTTTTTATCGCGCAGCCAGTTACACCTCAATGGTGGGCTGGACGGTGGCGCCGCAAGGCGCGCCGGTATCTGATGAGGCCGGTAGGACCAACTCCGTTCAGCCCGCCACCAGTGAGGTTGGTCCCTCCGGTGGTGGTCAATTAAACTACTCATCAGAGGCTGTCTTATGACTACTACCCCTAACTTTTCTCACGCCTTATTCACCACCCCGTTCGATCACACTACCGATTTCACCGAACTGGCAGACAACTGCGCGCGGTTTGTCGACGTGCTGGTTGAATGTGACGATCCAACCCAAAAGATGGCGCTGTGCGGAAGGCTCTCTGCCTGCCTTTCCCTGCTTCAACCAACGTTGCTTGAACCTGTTCCTGAGCATTTAAAAGAGAGCCTGACGGTGGATGACCTGCCGCTGGATGCACCGGTCTTTGCGCCGGAAATGGATCAACTGGGGAGATACTGCCAGCTGCTAACGCAATTGCTATTGGCTCGAACGCTCTCGGCGAGCGATGAAAGAGTGGCGGGAGATTTATTGCAAGACCTTACAGGGTTTTACGGCGATACGCTAAAAGCACCGCGCTGGCTGCGTACCACTGAAGGTGCCGTACAGTTGTAAAAAAGCCGGGTGGCGCTAGCGCTTACCCGGCCTACGAGACTGGAGTTGTTGTAGGTCGGGTAAGGCGAAGCCGCCACCCGACAAATCTTAGCTCAGCAGCGTAAACGCAATCATCCCGACAATCGCACCTGTTGTGCCGAGGATAGTTTCCATCAGCGTCCAGGTTTTCAGGGTTTGTGCTTCGGTCGCGCCGGTGAATTTACCGAACAGCCAGAAGCCTGCGTCATTCACGTGAGACACCACGATAGATCCACCCGCGATACAGATAGATAGTGCGGCCATCTGGGCACCGGAGTAATTCAGCTGTTCAATCACCGGCATCACCAGACCCACGGCGGTTAAACACGCCACGGTCGCAGAGCCCTGAATGATACGCACCGCAGCCGCCAGCACGAAGCAGGTTACCGCAATCGGCAGACCCATACCGGTCAGCGCTTCGCCCAGAGCCGGGCCCACGCCGGAATCTACCAGCACCTGCTTGAACACGCCACCGGCACCGATCACCAGCAGGATGATACCCGCCGGTTGCAGCGCCGCGCCGCAGATCTCCATCACGCGGTCTTTCGCCATTCCCTGACGCATCGCCAGGCCGTAAATCGCGACCAGACACGCCACCAGGATCGCCGTGAACGGATGGCCGATAAACTCAAACCATTCGTAGGCGGAAGACCCGACCGGAACAAAACGCGCAGCGATGGTTTTCAGGCCCACCAGCACCAGCGGCAGCAGGATCAGCGACAGGCTGAAACCGAAGGACGGCATTTTGCCTTCGCCCAGATGCGGTTCAGTGATGTCATCAGGAATGTGCAGTTCAACGTAACGGCTGATGAAATTGCCCCACAGCGGGCCGGCAATAATCATCCCCGGAATTGCCGCGCACAGGCCAATCAGGATCATCCAGCCAAAGTCAGCGTGCATCTGGGACGCCAGCAGCATCGGCGCAGGCCCCGGCAGCAGGAACGCAGCGGCGGCCGCCACGCCCGCAAACAGCGGAATAACCAGCTTCACAAGGTTGGTGCCGGTATGGCGCGCCATTGAGAACGCCACGCTAATCAGCAGTACCACCGCCACTTCGAAGAACAGCGGCAGCGCGCAAATCAGACCGGCCAGACCAATCGCATAATGCGCGCGGCTGTGGCCGAAAGATTTCAGCATTTTGACGGCTATCTGATCGACTGCGCCCGTCTCATGCAAAATCTTGCCAAACATCGCACCCAGTGCCACGACAATCGCCAGGAAGCCCAGCGTGCCGCCCATCCCTTTTTCCATGGTCGCTGCGATTTTGTCGAGCGGCATCCCGGAAAACAGACCTGCACCAATAGAAACCACCATCAAAGCAACGAAAGCGTGCATACGCGCTTTCATCACTAAAAACAGCAGCAGCAAAACAGAACCTACTGCTGTTAAAACAAGCGTTAATGTACTCACAACTTACTGCCTTTTATTAATAACCTCGATGGTGCTGGCAACAACACCTTCCAGTGACTGATCGATATCAACCACTAAGACATCTTTTTCATCTGCGCCCGGCTCCTGCAACGCTTCAAACTGCGTCACCAGCATCTGGGTTTTGAAGAAGTGACCTTTGCGCGCCTTCAGGCGGCTTTCAATCACCTCGAAATCACCTTTCAGGTAGATGAAAGAGAGGTTCGGGTTACCGTCACGCAGCAGGTCGCGGTAGGTTTTTTTCAGCGCGGAGCACACAATCAAAGAGACTTTGTTGGTGCGCTGCATCGCGAACGCAGCGTCGTTCAGCGCCTGCAACCACGGTTTGCGGTCGTCGTCGTTCAGCGGTTCGCCTGCGGCCATTTTGGTGATGTTGCTGCGCGGATGGAGGAAGTCGCCATCAAGAAACGCGGCATGAAGTTGATGCGCCACTTCGCTGGCGACGGCAGATTTACCGCTACCGGAAACGCCCATCAGGACGTAAACGTGGTGATCATGATTAGTCGTGCTCAAAGGGAGTCCCTCAGTCAATTGTTACGGGTAACTGTTATCGGTAACATTGTCCTGCTGGGGCAAAAGAGAAGCAATATCCAAACGTGTGCGAAGTAAATAAGTGTGAGCTACTTCAAATTTGTCAGGTTAAATAGATCCACCCGGTGACAAGGTGAAACCTAAATCTAACATTTTAGGGGTCACAACCTCACCACGAATGCGCGCCAGCAGGCGTTCTGCGCCAATACGACCCATGCGCTCACGCGGCGTCAGGACGCTCGCCAGACGCGGCTCCATCACCTGGCCAATGTCATGGCCGTGGAAACCGGCAATCGCCATATCATCAGGGATTTTCAGCCCCAGACGCTGACATTCGAACGCCGCGCCTACCGCGAGGTCATCGTTGGTGCAGAAAATACCGTCCAGTTGCGGATACTCGCGTCGTGCCTGGCGCATCAGCTCAATACCCGAGGTGTAGGAAGAGGATTGCTCTACCATCACGCTGTACGGGGTTAAGTTTGCGTCGAGCATCGCCTGCTCGTATCCCTTCTGTTTGATGATAGTACGTTCATCAAGACGCGCACCCAGGTAAGCCACATGGCGATGACCGCGGGCGATAATCGCCGCCGTCATTTGCCGCGCCGCTTCGAAGTTATCAAACCCGACGGCGATATCGAGGCATGGCGACTGGCTGTCCATCAACTCCACCACCGGGATGCCGGCTACTTCAATCATTTTCAGCGTGCGCGGGGTGTGAGTACGTTCCGTTAAAATCAGGCCGTCGATGTTCCAGGAAAGCATTGATTCAAGACGTTCCTCTTCCAGTTCCGGCTTGTATCCGTAGTGCGCCAGCATGGTCTGATAACCAAACGCATCGGTCACACTTTCGATACCGCGTAATACTTCGGCGAATACCTGGTTGGTTAAGGAAGGAAGCAGGACACCTACCGCGCGGCTGGTTGCGTTGGAGAGAATATCGGGTGCGCGGTTGGGGATATAACCCAGTTCATCGAGGGCAGCGGCAATCTTGCCACGCAACGCCACGGAAACCTGTTCCGGGTTACGTAAAAAACGGCTGACCGTCATTTTGGTCACGCCAACGCGATCGGCTACATCCTGAAGTACGGGGCGTTTCTTTTTCATCGTCCTGAGAAATCTTAAGTGATAGATTTTCTCAGTTTATCACGGACAAAGCCCATCCTTCCCCTTTCACAGGGAAGGATGGGCAATTATTTATGAATTATTAAACCGGCGGCAGATCGAACAGCAGGATTTCGCTTTCGCTGTCGGCATGAACGGACAGTGCCTGCTCATCCCAGATTGCCAGACCATCAGCCGTGGTGGCTTTGGTACCGTTAATAGTCACGTCACCTTTCACCACCTGGATCCACACGCGGCGGTTGGCGGAAATCTGATGTACAGACTGTTCGTTTTTCGCCAGTGCCCAGCGATACAGTTCCATATCCTGGTTCACTTTCAGAGAACCTTCACGCGCATCCGGGGACAGCACCAGCTGTTTGCCCTGCTCTGCGTCGAAACGACGCTGTTCGTAACGTGGCGTGATGCCGGTTTTTTCTGGAATGATCCAGATTTGATACAGGTGCAGTTTTTCCGTTTTGCTTGGGTTGTACTCAGAGTGACGCACCCCGGTACCCGCGCTCATAATCTGGAACTCGCCCGCCGGAACCTGCTCTTTGTTGCCCATGCTGTCCTGGTGCTCAACCGCCCCTTCCAGCACATAAGTCAGGATTTCCATGTCTTTGTGCGGGTGAGTACCGAAGCCCTGGCCTGCGTCGATCACGTCGTCGTTAATCACGCGCAGTGCCGAGAAGCCCATGAAATTCGGGTCGTAGTAGTCGGCAAACGAGAATGAATGCCATGAGTCCAGCCAGCCATGATTCGCGTGACCACGTTCGTTTGCTTTGCGTAAGTAGATCATTGTTTTCACCCTCAGTTCGTTTCGATGGAGTAAGTGTGGACGCAAACGGCCTGGGATCATAGAGGGTGAAAATTGACTCCTCTGTTCAAAAAATATGAACAAACGCAGAGGAGCCGTTTTTACTTATCTGGCGAGGGTTATTGTGGCAGGAGAAGCCTGTTCAAAGGCCCGCTCAAGGATTTCGAGGTTGGTCAGAACTTCAGTTTCCTTGACGTAATTCGGCGCGCCGTTACTGAGGGTGTCAAACAACGCATCGTACACGCGGCCATAGTCGCCCGTTTCAGGCGCCAGTTCTTCCCTGACCGTTACGCCGTCGTCATTCACGTACTCCAGCACGCCCACGGAATCATCCGCCGCAAAACCGGGGTCGCCCGGCATGATATTGGCCTTCAGGCTGGTTTCCTGCTGGTCAATGCCGTACTTGATAAACGACCCTTTCGTGCCGTGGACGATGAATTTCGGATAGTCGATTTTCACCAGATGGCTGGTTTTGACGATGGCCTTCAGGTCGCCGTAAAACAGCTGCGCTTCAAAGGTATCATCCGGGTTGGCCTTGTTACGCAGGCTGCGGATGTCATAGGCCACGTTCCCCGGGCGGCCAAACAGGGAGATAATTTGGTCCATGGTGTGTACGCCCAGGCCATAGAACGCGCCATCCTGCGGCTGGCCGGGTTTGGTTTCCGCCACCGGGCGGAAGTAATCAAAATGGCTTTCAATCTCAACGATATCGCCGAGCTTGCCGCTCTCAATTGCCTTTTTCGCCGTCAGGAAGCAGCTGTCAAAACGCCGGTTCTGGTATGGCGTGACGGTCAGCCCTTTGCTTTTCGCCAGCGCAAACAGGGTTTTCGCTTCGGCAAGCGTTGGGGTGAACGGTTTTTCCACCAGCACGTTCTTCCCGGCTTCCAGCGCGCGTTTTGCGTAGTCAAAATGGCTGTCAGCATGGGTACAAACGATAACCAATTTGACCTGCGGATCGTTTAAGACCTCATCCAGATCGCTGGTGAAATGAATATGGGAATACTGCGGGGATTGCTCTTCGGGTTTCGCGCTGCGGCGGTAGACGTGGGCAACGTGCCAACGGTCTTTGCGGTTGAGAACATACGGCAGGTGATACCGGGTGGTGCTTTTACCAAATCCAATAAATGCGCAATGTAGGGTCATGGCTCAGTCCTTTTGAAAGGTTACCGGGACTTACCATAACAAAAAAAAAGCCAGCTAGAAGCTGGCTAAAGTAATACTGGAAGCAATGTGAGCAATGTCGTGCTTTCAGGTTCCCGTAGCGGTCTTCCTGAATGCAAAGCAATAATAATCATTCTCATTCGCACTTGTCCAATACTTTTTGCAAAAAATAGCGATTGACTCAAATTTTAAAGTCACTGATGTTAAAGAGGACATTAACCCACAGAGGATGAAGGAATGAGTGAGATAGTGATACGCCACGCTGAACCGAAAGATGCCGAAGCTTTACGCCAGAACTATATGCATCCGGAGGTGTATCACGACACACTACAACTACCTCATCCTTCCCTTGAGCATTGGCAGGAGCGCCTTAATCCTAAGCCTGGCCAGAAACGCCTGGTGGCCTGCATCGACGAGAAAATCGTCGGCGATCTTGCACTTCAGGTGGAAGCAAGCCCGCGCCGCAGCCACGTGGCAACCTTTGGTATCAGCGTTGCCGCGCAGGCTCAGGGGCGCGGAGTCGGCAGCGCGTTAATGCGTGAGATGATCAACCTTTGCGACAACTGGATGCGCATCGACCGTATTGAGCTAACGGTGTTTGCTGATAACCCGCCAGCGCTGGCGTTGTACCGGAAATTTGGTTTTGAAATTGAGGGTACGGGCAAGAAATTCGCGCTGCGCAACGGCGAGTATGTGGATGCGTATTATATGGCGAGAATGAAGTAGCGTGTTGCCGGGTGGCGGCTTCGCCTTACCCGGCCTACGTTAGTGCAGTTGTAGGCCCGGTAAGCGCAGCGCCACCGGGCAATACGTTAATACCCTGCCGTTAAATCATCTACCGAACGTGGATCCGATGCCCCAAACAGCGCACCGTCCGGCCCAACCATAATGCTCTGGGTGCTGCCCATCGCCTCTTTCACTGCCACCTTCTGCCCGCGCTGCTCCAGCAGTTTGATGGTGTCCGGGCTAAAGCCCTTCTCGACGCGCAACTCATCCGGCAGCCACTGATGGTGGAAACGCGGGGCGTTAGTGGCTTCCGCCACGTTCATCCCAAAGTCGATACTGTTCACCACCATTTGCAGCACGGTCGTGATAATGCGGCTGCCACCCGGGCTGCCGGTCACCAGCCATGTTTTACCGTCTTTTACCACGATAGTGGGCGACATGGACGACAGCGGACGTTTCTTCGGCCCGACGGCGTTAGCATCGCCGCCCACCAGGCCGTAGACGTTTGGCACGCCCGGCTTGGCAGAAAAATCATCCATCTCGTTATTCAGCAGAATGCCGCTGTTACCCGCCACAATCCCGGTACCGAAGGTGGTGTTTAGGGTATAGGTCACCGCCACCGCGTTACCGTCTTTATCCACCACCGAGAAATGCGTGGTCTGGTTGCTTTCATACGGGGCCAGCTTGCCGGGGCGGATTTCGCTCGACGGTTTGGCTTTGTTGATATCAATCTCATCGGCAATGGATTTGGCATAGGCTTTGTTGGTCAGCGCCTGCCACGGCACCTTCACAAAGTCCGGGTCACCGAGATATTCCGAACGGTCGGCGTAGGCGCGTTTTTCCGCTTCCGCCATTACCTGCATGGCATCCGCACTGCCGAAGCCAAACTTGTGCATATCGAAGTTTTCAAGAATGTTGAGGATCTGCACGATGTGGATCCCGCCGGAAGACGGTGGCGGCATAGAGAACACCTGATAGCCACGATAGCTGCCGCTAATCGGCTCACGCTCAACCGCTTTGTACTCAGCCAGATCCGCTTTGGTGATTAGCCCGCCGTTCTTTTGCATCTCTTCGGCAATCTGGTCCGCTATCGCCCCTTTGTAGAAAGCATCCGGCCCGTGCTCCGCAATCAGCTCCAGGCTTTTCGCCAGGTTTTTCTGCACCAGCTTGTCGCCCTTTTTCAGCGGCTCGCCGTCTTTCCAGAAGATGGCCTTACTGTTTTCATGATTCGGGATCACTTCGCTGCCGTAGGTTTTCAGATCGTCAGCCAGCGCATCGTTTACCACAAAACCGTCTCGCGCCAGTTTAATAGCAGGCTGTACCACTTTATTGAGTGGCATCGAGCCGTATTTTTCCAGCGCCAGGGAGAAGCCCGCCACCGTACCCGGCGTGCCGGATGCCAGGTGCGACGTCAGCGATTTTTTGCTGTCCGGGTTGCCCTGGTCATCAAGGAACATATCGCGGGATGCCTGATTCGGCGCCATTTCGCGAAAGTCGATGGCCGTGGTTTTGCCATCTTTGGTGCGCAGCATCATAAAGCCGCCGCCGCCCAGGTTACCGGCCTGCGGGTGGGTTACCGCCAGCGCGTAACCCACCGCTACCGCGGCATCTACCGCGTTCCCACCCTGCCTGAGAATATCCACGCCAACTCGCGTGGCCATCGCATCAACCGATGCCACCATACCATGCGTCGCCCGCACGGGATGAAACACATCTTCTTCCACACCGTAGGACACTGGCGGAGCGGCTGGCGGGTTCGCCGCCACGCTAAATGTGCCGCCTGCCATTAACGCCGCGATTGCAATCCAGCGCAAATACGTTGGTTTCATATTTATTGTTCTCCAGGTGATGGGATCCATATTCCCGGGTTAAGCCTGGTTCACAACTCCTAAAAAATCATTGTTATGCTGGATCCGAGGTAAACTTAAGAAAAGCCTCAGAGGGAGGAAACAACCATGAAACGATTAATGATCCTGGCCGCATTATTACCTTTTGCCGCACTTGCACAGCCACTCAACACCATGAATAACCCGAACCAGCCGGGCTATGTCATTCCAAGCCAGCAGCGTATGCAAACCGAGATGATGGGCCAACAGCAGCAGCAAAAAGGGATGCTCAACCAGCAGCTGAAAACGCAAACCCAGATCCAACAGCAGAGCCTGCAAAATCAAATGAATGCCAATACCCAGCGCATTCAGCAGGGTCAGGTACGTGAACAGCCGCTGCCCAATCAAAACGGCGGCATGTTAGGCGGGGGAACAACGCAGAGTAGCGGACAGCAGCATATGCTGCCGTCGCAGTCGAATGGCAGTATGCTTAATAATCCGCAGAATTAAAATCCGGGCCAATCAGGTCAATGGCGTCGGTACAGATGCTATCCACACCCCAGCGCAGCAGTTCGGCTGCACGCTGGGGTTTGTTGACGGTGTAGACCAGAATATGTAGCCCCGCCGCTTTCAGCATCTTCACCCGCGCCTCATCCAGCAGCTTGTGGTTCAGGTGAATCGACACACAGGCTAGACGCGTGGTCAGCTCGTGCCAGTCATCACGCCATTCATCCAGTAGTAACCCGCGCGGCAGTTCCGGTACGGCAGCCTGAGCCGCTTCCAGGGCGTCAATTTCAAACGACGAGAGCAACGGCGCGGTCATCCCTTCCCACAGTTCGCGTGCGGCCAGGGCAATCACTTTGCCCGTCAGCGGCCCGGTGCCGGTGGTGGGTTTGATCTCGATATTGGCCATCATGCCGTGCTGGCGACAGCGATCGGCCACTTCCGCCAGCAACGGCAGCGGTTCGCCTTTAAATTCGCCGCTGTACCAGCTTCCGGCATCCACTTTCAGCAGGTCGCGCCACGGCAGCTCCCCCGCCACGCCCCAGCCGTTGCTGGTGCGTTCGAGGTTATCATCGTGCAGCAGGAAAATTTCACCGTCTTTCGACAGCTTGGCGTCGAACTCGATCATCGTGTGACCGTAACGCGCGCCAACGTCGATGGCCGCCAGGGTGTTTTCCGGCGCCAGTTTACCGCCGCCACGGTGGGCGACGATGTGGGGATAAGGCCAGTTACTCATATACGTTGTCCTGTTTCACCGTCAAATAAGTGCAGGTGATTTTCCGGCAGGTGCAGCCACAGCGTGCTGCCTGCTTTCGGGCGTTCCTGATGTGCCAGACGCACCACTATTTTTTGCTCACCCCAGCGTCCGTGCGCCAGGTTGTCTGCCCCCAGCATCTCCAGCGTGTCCATCACCAGCGGCACGCCGCCTTCCGCCTGAGAGGTTAAGCCAATATGCTCCGGGCGGATCCCGAGCGTCATTTTACGCCCGGCATAGCCACGATAGTACCAGTTGACGGGCAATGCCATACCGCTTTCCAGTTCAAAATGGGTACCCGCGCTGCTGATACGCCCTTCCAGCAGGTTCATTGCCGGACTGCCGATAAAGCTCGCCACAAAGCGGGTGGCCGGTTTTTCGTACACTTCAACCGGGGTGCCAATCTGCTCGGCGATGCCTTTGTTCATCACCATCACGCGCTGGGCAAGCGTCATCGCTTCGACCTGGTCGTGGGTCACGTACAGGGACGTCGTTTTAAGACGACGGTGCAGCTGCTGCAGCTCAAGACGCATCTGCACGCGCAGCTTGGCATCCAGGTTTGAGAGCGGTTCGTCGAACAGGAATACCGCCGGATCGCGCACGATGGCGCGGCCCATTGCCACACGCTGACGCTGGCCGCCGGACAGCTCGCGCGGGCGGCGTTTGAGAAGGCCGTCCAGCTCCAGAATACGGGCCGCTTCTTTGACGCGCTCGTCGATATGGCTTTTACCCATCCCGCGAATTTTCAGCCCCCAGGCCATGTTCTCTTCCACGCTCATGTGTGGATAAAGCGCATAGTTCTGGAACACCATCGCGATACCGCGGTCTTTTGGCTCCATTTCGGTGACGCGCTGGCGGTCAATCCAGATATCGCCGGATGTCACGCGCTCAAGCCCCGCCACCATGCGCAGCAGCGTCGATTTGCCGCAGCCGGACGGGCCGACCATCACGATAAATTCTCCGTCCGCTACGTCGAGCGTTAATGGCTGAATGACCTGGGTTTTGCCGTCCCAGCTTTTGGTTACTGCCTGAAGTTTGAGTCCTGCCATCTTATTTCTCACTGTCCACTAAACCACGCACAAACGCACGCTGCATGGCTAAAACGATAACGACCGGGGGGATAAGGGTGAGCAGCATCGCCGCCATCACCTGGTTCCAGAGGGTGGTGCCTTCGCCGGTGGCGATCATGCCTTTGATGCCCGCTACGGCGGTGCCGAGGTTGACGTCCTGGATAATCAGCAGCGGCCACAGGTACTGGTTCCAGCCGTAGATAAAGGTGATCACAAACAGCGCCGCGAGGTTGGTTTTCGACAGCGGCAGCACGATGTCGCGGAAGAAGCGCATCGGTGAAGCGCCGTCGATACGCGCGGCTTCAATCAGTTCGTCCGGCAGGGTCATAAAGAACTGGCGGAACAGGAAGGTGGCGGTCGCCGAGGCCATCAGCGGCAGGGTTAAGCCCGCGTAGCTGTCCAGCATCTTGAGGTTGGCGATCACTTCCACCGTCGGGAAAATACGCACTTCCACCGGCAGCATCAGGGTGATGAAGATCATCCAGAAGAACAGGTTACGCAGCGGAAAGCGGAACCAGACGATGGCAAAGGCCGAGAGCATCGACACCGTGATTTTGCCCACCGTGATGCCGAACGCCATGATGAAGCTGTTGAGCATCATCAGCCAGAACGGTGCGCTGTTGGCGCCCACGCCCTGAGTCCAGATGGTTCTCATGTTCTCGAACAGATGCCCGCCCGGGATCAGCGTCATGGGGGTGTCGAACACCGCTTTGGTATCAAGCGTAGCGGCAACAAAAGCCACGTACAGCGGGAACAGAATGACGATGATGCCTAAAATCAGCATGGTATGGCTGAAAATCGTCAGCCCGCGACGGTTCTCAATCATTGGTAGCGCACCTTACTTTCGACATAACGGAACTGCACCACCGTAAGGATGATGACAAGGAACATCAGCACGACGGACTGCGCAGCAGAGGCCGAGAGATCCAGACCCGCAAACCCTTCGCGGTAGATCTTATAGATAAGCGTGGTCGTCGCCTGCACCGGGCCACCGGCGGTGGCGGCATCGATCACCGGGAAGGTGTCGAAGAAGGCGTACACCAGGTTGACCACCAGCAGGAAGAAACTCACCGGGGCAATCAGCGGCAACGCCAGCTTAAAGAAGCGACGGATCGGGCCTGCGCCATCAATCGCGGCCGCTTCAACCAGCGAGCGCGGAATGGATTGCAGCGCGGCAAAGAAGAACAGGAAGTTATAGCTAATCTGCTTCCACACGGAGGCGAACACCACCAGGAACATCGCCTGGCCGCTGTTCTGCGCATGGTTCCAGTCATAGCCAAACTCCGCCAGGAAATGTGTAATCAGCCCGCGCCCCGGGTTAAACAGGAAGATCCACAATACGGCGGCGACAGCGGGAGCCACGGCGTATGGCAGCAGCATTAACGTCTGATAAATACGGCTGCCGCGCACCACGTAATCTACCAGCGCGGCGAAGAACAGCGAGGCGACAAGACCGCTCACGGTCACCAGGGTGCTGAATTTGATCGTCGTCCAGAAGGCGTCGATATAGTAGCTGTCGTGCCACAGGGCAGCGAAGTTATCCAGGCCAACGAACTGGCTGGAAAGGCCAAATGGATCAACGCTTTGTACCGAGTACCACAGCGCTTCACCCGCAGGCCAGATAAAGAAGATGACGGTGATGGCCAGTTGCGGCGCGACCAGCAGATACGGCAGCCAGCGCGAACGGAACACCGGACGGGATGATGACATTGAGATTTGCTTCCTGAACAATGCCGGGTGGCGGTTACGCCTTACCCGGCCTGGATGTGGCACATCGTAGGCCCGGTAAGCGCAGCGCCACCGGGCAAGTTACAGATTACGATTTGGTCGACTGCTCAAAGCGGCGCAGCAGCTGGTTACCACGCTCTACCGCTGAATCCAGCGCCTGCTGTGGCGTTTTCTTGCCGGTCCACACGCTTTCCAGCTCTTCATCGACGATGGTACGGATCTGCGGCATGTTGCCCAGACGCAGACCTTTCGTGAACGGCAACGGCGGCTTGTTCAGCATCTGACGCGTGGCGATATCCGCCCCCGGGTTCTTGTCATAGAAGCCCTGCTGACGAGTTAGCTCATACGCGGCTTTGGTGATCGGCAGGTAGCCGGTCTTCTGGTGCCATTCGGCAGCGTTTTCCGGCTTCGCCAGGAAGTCGAGGAATTCGGCTACGCCTTTGTAAGTCCCGTTGTCTTTGCCCTGCATCACCCACAGGCTTGCCCCGCCGATGATGGCGTTCTGCGGCGCGCCTTTCACGTCAGCGTCGTAGGGCATCATGCCCACGCCGTAGTTGAATTTGGCGTAATGACGGATATCCGCCAGCGAGCCGGAAGAGGCGGTGGTAATGGCGCAATCACCGTTGTAGAACTTCTCGGTGGATTCGTCTTTACGGCCGAAGTAGCTGAAATCGCCCTTCTTGTTCAGATCGGCAAGCAGCGCGATGTGTTTCACCTGCTCTGGTTTGTTGAACTCCAGTACCGCGTCAGTGCCGTCGAAACCGTTGTTTTTGGTGGCAACCGGCAGGCCGTGCCAGGCGCTGAAGTTCTCAATCTGGATCCAGCCCTGCCAGCCGCTCGCGTAGCCGCACTTCATGCCCGCAGCTTTCAGCTTCGCGGTGTACTCAGCCAGATCCTGCCAGGTTTTTGGCGGCTGCTCTGGATCTAAACCGGCTTTCTTAAAGGCATCTTTGTTGTAGTACAGCACCGGGGTGGAGCTGTTAAACGGCTGAGACAGCAGGTGGCCGGTTTTGGAATCGGTGTAGTAACCGGAAACGGTCGGCACGAACTGTGATTCGTCAAAGTTGATACCCGCGTCTTTGAACACTTCATACACCGGTTTAATGGCTTTAGAGGCCATCATGGTGGCGGTGCCCACTTCATAAACCTGTAACAGTGCAGGCGCGTTACCGGTACGGAAGGCAGCGATGCCCGCGCTCAGGCTCTGCTCGTAGTTACCTTTGTACACCGGCACAATTTTGTAATCCGGGTGGGTGTCGTTGAAACGCTGCGCCAGGGAGTCAACTTCTTTACCCAACTCCCCTTCCATGGAATGCCAGAACGGAATGGTGGTGACAGCCATTGCGTTCGTCGCAAAAGCCAGACCAATTGCCAGACCCAAAGCTGTGTGTCGTAACGATGTCATTGTCATCTCTCTTATTGTGCCGGATGCGCGATATCACGCGTTTTATGCTCGCGAGGTAACATGACATGCTCGAATGACAGAAAAATAACTTTTTATTTACAGAATGATGACAACAAAGCGTCAGGGGGATGATGGTTGTGTGAAGGGGGTTATGTGAAAAAGCCGGGTGGCGGCTTCGCCTTACCCGGCCTACGGTATCGAGTAGGCCCGATAAGCGTAAGCGCCACCGGGCAATACAGACGACTCAGCCGCCCAGGTACGCACTCCGCACCGCTTCGTTGGCCAGCAGCGCATCGCCGGTATCGGATAGCACGACGTGGCCGTTCTCCAGCACGTAGCCGCGATCGGCGAGCTTCAGCGCCTGGTTGGCGTTCTGCTCAACAAGGAAGATGGTCATCCCTTCTTTACGCAGCTGTTCGATGGTGTCGAAAATCTGCTGGATGATGATCGGCGCAAGACCGAGCGACGGTTCATCAAGCAGCAACAAACGCGGCTGGCTCATCAGCGCACGGCCAATCGCCAGCATCTGCTGTTCACCGCCGGACATGGTGCCCGCACGCTGAATACGGCGCTCCCACAGGCGTGGGAAGAGTTCGTACACCCACTTAATGCGGGTCTGGTATTCCTCGCGGTGAGCAAAGAAGCCGCCCATCGCCAGGTTCTCTTCCACCGTCATGCGGGAAAACACGCGACGCCCTTCCGGGACAATCGCCACCGCTTCGCGCATGATTTTAGCGGTCTGCCAGTCGGTAATATCTTTGCCATCAAACACAATCCGCCCGCTGGTGGCGCGCGGGTCGCCGCACAGAGTGCCGAGCAGGGTGGTTTTACCTGCGCCGTTGGCGCCAATCAGGGTAACGATTTCGCCCTGATTGATATGCAGGCTGACATCATGCAGCGCCTGAATCTTGCCGTAGTGGGCACTTACCTTGTCAAACGTTAACATCGCTTTTTCCATCTTATGCCTCACCAAGGTATGCGCGGATCACGTCCGGGTTATTGCGGATCTCTTCCGGCGTCCCGTTTGCCAGCGGCGTGCCCTGGTTTACCACGTAGATACGATCGGAAATGCCCATCACCAGCTTCATATCATGCTCAATCAGCAGGATGGTGGTGTCGTGATGGTCGCGCAGCTCGGCAATCAGCTCGTCCAGCTCTTTGGTCTCTTTCGGGTTCAGACCGGCCGCCGGTTCGTCGAGCATCAGGATTTCCGGCTGGGTCACCATGCAGCGCACGATTTCAAGACGACGCTGGTCACCGTAGGCCAGGTTGCTCGCCTGGCGGTTAGCGTGCTGAAGCAGGCCGATACGATCAAGCCAGGTGGCTGCTCTGTCGAGGGCTTCGCTCTGCGCGCGACGGAAGGCTGGCGTTTTCAGCAACCCGGAGAAAAGACCGGTTTTCAGCTGCTGATGTTGCGCCACCAGCAGGTTTTCAATCACCGTCATTTCGCGGAACAGACGCACGTGCTGGAAGGTACGCACTACACCCATACGCGCAATCTGCTGGCCCGGCAGCCCTTCAAGGTGCTGGTCGCGCAGCATAATGGTGCCGCCCGTTGGTTTATAAAAACCGGTCAGGCAGTTGAACACCGTGGTTTTCCCCGCGCCGTTCGGGCCAATCAGGGAGACAATCTCTTTCTTGTGCAGATCCAGAGAGACGTTGTTGACCGCCAGCAGGCCGCCAAAACGCATCATCAGACCGTTAACGGATAATAATGGCTGACTCATGCCTGCTCTCCTTTCGCTTGCCCGTTTTTCAGCTTCAACTGTGGACGGGTCATCGGCAGCAAGCCCTGCGGACGCCAGATCATCATCAGCACCATCAAACCACCCAGCATCAACATGCTGTACTCGTTAAAGTCACGCATCAGCTCACGCGACACCACCAGCAGGATGGCTGCAAGGATAACGGCGAACTGCGAGCCCATCCCGCCAAGCACCACAATCGCCAGCACGAAGGCGGATTCGGCAAAGGTGAAGGATTCCGGGCTGACAAAGCCCTGACGCGCGGCAAACAGCGTTCCGGCGAAACCGGCAAACGCGGCGCTGATGGTAAATGCCGTCAGCTTGATGCGGGTCGGGTTCAGGCCCAGAGAACGGCAGGCAATCTCATCTTCACGCAACGCTTCCCACGCGCGGCCCAGCGGCATCCGCAGCAGACGGTTAATCACGAACAGGGTAATGACCACCAGCAGCAGCGCTACCAGATAGAGCCAGATGACACGGTCAGACGGATCGTATTTCACACCGAAGAAGTTGCTGAAGGTATCCCAGCCGCCTTCGCGGGCAGAACGGCTGAATTCCAGGCCAAAGAAGGTCGGTTTCGGGATCTGGCTGATACCGTTCGGGCCACCGGTCACTTCGGTGTTGTTGAGCAGCAGGATACGGACGATTTCACCGAAGCCTAAGGTCACAATCGCCAGGTAGTCACCGCGCAGGCGCAGTACCGGGAAGCCGAGGAGGAAACCTGCAGCAGCAGAAACCAGCCCCGCCAGTGGCAGACAGGTCCAGAAGCCCAGGCCGTAATAGTGGTTCAGCAACGCAAAGGTGTAGGCACCGATGGCATAGAAACCGCCGTAACCCAGTACCAGCAGGCCAGACAAACCTACAACCACGTTCAGACCCAGACCGAGGATCACGTAGATCATGGTCAGAGTGGCGATGTCTACCGTACCGCGCGATACCACAAACGGCCACGCCACAGCCGCCACCAGCAGCGCCACGAGGAACAGCTTCTGCTTAACGGTTGAGCCGTCGATAGCCGGCAGAACGAATTTCGGGCCAGAGACGTTTTTCAGCGTCTTCTGGAACACCGGACGCAGCAGCTGGAACAGGAACACTACCGCAGTGCCGATAAATACCCACTGCCAGCGAATGTCGGCGGCGGTATCCACCACCAGCTTAGTGCCATCCAGCTCTAACTGAACGCCCATAAAGACGCCCGCCAGCACGAAGAACATGGCGGCAGAGAGCAGCGCCATTGCAAAATGCATCGGTTTCATACTTTCTCTACCTCCGGACGACCCAGAATACCGGTAGGCATTACCAGCAGAACCAGAATCAGCAGGGCAAACGACACCACATCTTTATATTCAGTGCTCAGATACGCCGAGGAGAGTGCTTCAGCCACGCCAAGGATCAGGCCGCCAATCATCGCACCAGGAATACTGCCGATACCGCCCAGTACCGCTGCGGTGAAGGCTTTCATCCCGGCCATAAAGCCGATGTACGGGTTGATAACCCCGTAGAACTGGCCGAGCAGTACACCTGCGACCGCCGCCATCGCCGCACCAATCACGAAGGTCAGTGCAATCACGCGGTCAGTGTTGATGCCAAGCAGGCTCGCCATTTTCAGGTCTTCCGCGCAGGCACGGCAGGCGCGCCCCATGCGGGAATAACGAATGAACAAGGTCAGCGCCAGCATCGCAACAAAGGTGACGATCCAGATAACCAGCTGCATGGTGGTAATCGACGCAGAGAAGTTGTCGCTTGCTCCGACAATCCACTGGCCGTTAAACAGGCTTGGCAGCGCCACGTCGCGCGAACCTTCGGTCAGGCTGACGTAGTTTTGCAGGAAGATGGACATACCGATGGCAGAGATCAGCGCAATCAGACGCTTGGAGCTACGCACTGGCCGGTAGGCCACCCGCTCGATGCTCCAGCCGTAGGCGCTGGCAATCACAATCGCCCCCACGAACCCGGCAGCGACCAGCAGCCAGCTGCTGTCGATACCCATCATCATCAGCGCGGCGATAATCATAAAGGAGACATAACTACCGATCATGTACACCTCGCCGTGGGCGAAGTTGATCATGCCGATAATGCCGTAAACCATCGTATAACCGATGGCGATCAGCGCGTAGGTGCTTCCCAGCGTGACGCCGTTAAACATCTGCTGCAAGAAATAGAGAAACTGCTCGGACATATGCAAACCTTTTTATACCCGCCCGGACGCCCGGGCGGTGGGATAATTATTTGGCGACCGAAGACGAACCGTCGGCGTGCCACTTAAAGACACCAAATTCAAATCCCTTCAGATCGCCTTTCTCATCCCAGTTCAGCGGCCCAATCACGGTGTTCGCCCCGTGCGCTTTTAAATCTTTCACTAAATCCAGCGGCTCTTTGCTGCCGGTACGTTCCAGTGCGGTTGCCAGAGACTGCACGGCAGCATAGGTGATCCACACATACGGACCGCTCGGATCCTTCTTCTGCGCTTTGAGCGCATCTACGATAGTCTTATTCGCCGGATCCTGGTCATAGCGTTTTGGCATCGTCACCAGCATCCCTTCCGCCGCATCACCTGCGATGTTAGAGAGTGACGCGTTACCTACCCCTTCAGGGCCCATAAACTGGGTTTTCAGACCGGTGCCGCGCGCCTGGCGTAACATCTGGCCCATTTCCGGGTAGTAGCCACCGTAATAGACGAAGTCGATATTTTCTTTTTGCAGGCGGGCAATCAGCGCGGAGAAGTCTTTCTCGCCTGCGGTAATGCCATCAAAGAACACAATGTTCGCGCCGCCTTTTTTCAGGCCATCCTGTACTGAACGTGCCAGGCCTTCGCCGTATTGCTGCTTGTCATGAATAATGGCAATGCGCTTTGGCTTGACGTTTTCGAGGATAAATTTGGCGGCCGTCGGCCCCTGAGAGGAGTCCAGACCTGCGGTACGCATGATGTGCTGGTAACCGCGCTGAGTCAGTTCCGGGTTCGTCGCACCAGGGGTAATCATCAGAATACCTTCGTCTTCATAGATATCAGACGCAGGTTGTGTGGATGAGGAGCAAAGATGGCCGATGACGTACTGGATACCGTCGTTAACGATTTTGTTGGCGACCGCGACAGCTTGTTTCGGATCGCAGGCATCGTCATATTCCACCCCGACCAGTTTATCGCCCTTGATACCGCCTTTGGCATTGATGTCTTTAATCGCCTGGCGCGCGCCGTTGAACTCCATATCGCCCCACTGAGCAACCGGACCGGACATTGCGCCTACCACAGCAACTTTAATATCTTCCGCCATAGCTGCATGTGAAATCGCCAGTGCAACTATCCCCGCGATTAACGTCTTCGCGTTCCTTTTCATCTCTGAATCCCCATTCGTGATGTTATGTATATATATTGTTTTATTATGGTTAAAAAGCATTCTGTACTTTTAATGAACAACGCTATTTTTACCAGTGCCTTTAATGGTTTAGCGCAGTTTTTTGTCAAAAACCAGACTAAAATCTCTATTTTTCAGGCTATTAAGCAAAGATAATATTCTGAAATCAGGCAGAGATAAACAAATAAAAGTACGGTTTGCAGCATAAAATAACGGTACAAAGCGCCGAATAAATCACTGCTATTTAGGTTAAAATTCTGCTTGTTTTTCGATCCATGCGTTTTCGAACTGCACATTGTGACGCCGAAAAACTAATCGCCTGGTAAATGGTTTAAAAAGAGGAAGCCGCTGGCTGAATAAATTGAGTACACTGCCCGTACTCTTTTTGATTTGGACAAGCAGCTAATGAAACTGACTATCATCCGTCTGGTGACCTTTAGCGATCAGGATCATATCGACCTGGGCAAGATCTGGCCGGAATATTCCCCCTCTTCATTGACCGTTGACGAGACGCACCGTATTTATGGCGCACGTTTTAATGAGCGTCTGCTGGCGGCCGTGCGCGTGACGCTGAGCGGGACAGAAGGTGCGCTCGATTCACTGCGCGTGCGTGACGTCACCCGCCGTCGCGGTGTGGGGCAGTATTTGATTGAAGAAGTGATCCGCGAAAACCCGAGCGTGACCTCCTGGTGGATGGCCGACGTGGGCGTAGAAGACCGCAGCGTGATGGCCGCGTTTATGCAGGCGTTAGGGTTTACGGCGCAGGAAAATGGGTGGGAGAAGCGCTAAGTTTGGTTTGTGCGGCCTGATGCCCTCACCCCAGCCCTCTCCCACGGGGAGAGGGGGCAAACACTAAAATGGCAACCTTAAGGTTGCCATTTGCGTTTATTTGGCGTCAGTAGCAGTCCCGTTGGCATGCCAGTCAAACACGCCGAACTCGAAGCCTTTCAGATCGCCCTTCTCATCCCATGACAGCGGTCCCATAACGGTATTTACGGTATTCGCTTTCAGGTATTTCGCGATCTCAGCCGGATCGGCTGACTGGTTCAGGCCCGCCTGCAATGATTGCAGTGCCGCGTAGGTGGTCCAGACGAACGCACCACTTGGATCCTGTTTCTTCGCTTTGATGGCATCTACGATAGGTTTGTTCGCAGGAACCTGGTCGTAGTTCTTCGGTTTGGTCACCAGCAGGCCTTCAGCAGACTCACCGGCGATGTTAGACAGAGACACGTTCGCCACACCTTCTGGACCCATGAACTGAGTTTTCAGGCCGGCAGCACGTGCCTGGCGCAGGATCTGGCCCATTTCCGGGTGGTAGCCACCGTAGTAAACGAAGTCGATATTCTCTTTCTTCAGACGCGCAACCAGCGTGGAGAAGTCTTTCTCACCGGCAGTGATACCGTCGAAGAACACCACGTTAGCGTTCGCTTTCTTCAGGTTGTCCTGTACGGCACGCGCCAGGCCTTCACCGTATTGCTGTTTATCGTGAACGATCGCGATACGCTGCGGCTTCACTTTTTCCAGAATGTATTTCGCTGCGGTTGGGCCCTGGTCCGAGTCCAGACCGGTGGTACGCAGGGTCAGCTTATAGCCACGCGCGGTCAGCTCCGGTGCGGTTGCCGCCGGGGTGATCATCAGAATACCTTCGTCTTCGTAGATATCAGACGCTGGCTGAGTGGAAGAGGAGCACAGGTGGCCGATAACGTATTTAATCCCGTCGTTTACCACTTTGTTCGCAACAGCTACCGCTTGTTTCGGATCGCAGGCATCGTCATATTTTACGATTTGCAGTTTTTCGCCTTTGATACCGCCCCTGGCATTAATGTCTGCAACCGCTTGTTCTGCGCCAGTAAACTCCTGGTCGCCGTATTGTGCTACCGGACCGGACATTGCGCCGACAACAGCCACTTTAATATCTGCATGAGCCATCGTGCTGAATGCCAACGCGATACATCCTGCCAGTAACGCTTTACCCTTCTTGTTCATCCTGAGAATCCCCATTGTTATGGTTTTTGCAATTGTTGTGATGTTGTTGTGCGGTACATTATTTTTCTTATAGGCATAAGAAAAGCATATGATAGTTATGTTTTCGGTCACTGCCCGTACCAAAGCAGCATACTCTGCTAAAACATACCCCATTTTTATGAATTTGGAATAGCTAATTTGAAATGTATATATGCTAAGCCCGGCAACGTTTCGCTGCCGGGCAGTGGCTTTATCGTGTCAGCGAGGCAAAGATAATATCCAGCGCTTTACGGAACTGTACTTCGGGGATGGTCAGCGGATAAAGGAAGCGAATAACGTTGCCATACACACCACAGCTCAGCAGCAACAGACCTTCCTGCAATGCGCGCTCCTGAACCTGACGGGTAAAGTCCGGTGAAGGTTGCCCGGTTTGCGGATCGTTAAATTCCACCGCCACCATCGACCCCTGCGCCCGGATATCAGCAATAAACGGACAATCCGCCTTCGCTTTATTGAGCACTTCCACCAGATGATGACCAAGATGCGCCGCACGCGTGCAGAGATCTTCTTCGTCAATCACGTCCAGCACGGCATGTGCCGCGGCTATCGCCAGTGGGTTACCCGCATAGGTACCGCCCAGCCCGCCCGGTGCTGGCGCATCCATAACCTCTGCCCGGCCAGACACCGCCGAGAGCGGCATCCCGCCTGCCAGGCTTTTCGCCATGGTGATCATGTCAGGCTTCACGCAGTGGTGTTCCATCGAGAAGAGTTTGCCGGTACGGGCAAACCCGGTTTGCACTTCGTCGGCGATCAGCAAAATACCGTGGGTATCGCATAGCGCGCGCAGCGACTGCATGAAATCGGCAGGCGCGACGTTAAAACCGCCCTCTCCCTGCACCGGCTCAAGAATAATGGCGGCAACCTGGTCCGGGGCAATATCCGCTTTGAAGATACGCTCGACGCTTTTTAATGCTTCCTGGCTGCTCACGCCGTGAAGTGCATTGGGATATTGTGCGTGGTAAATCGAGCCAGGGAAGGGACCAAAACCGATTTTGTAAGGCGCGACCTTGCCGGTCAACGCCATGGTCATATAGGTGCGTCCATGGAAACCGCCACCAAAGGTGATAACGCCAGGACGTTTGGTGTAGGCGCGGGCAATTTTCACCGCGTTTTCGACGGCTTCTGCGCCCGTTGAGAAGAAGGCCGTTTTTGCCGGACCGTCAATTGGCACCCGTTCGTTAATTCGCTCTGCCAGCGCCACGTAGCCTTCGTACGGTACAATCTGATAGGCAGTATGGGTAAAGGCGTGGAGCTGTTTTTCTATCGCCGCAATCACTTTTGGATGGCGATGCCCGGTATTCAGCACGGCGATCCCGGCGGCGAAGTCGATAACTTCGTTTCCTTCCACATCCCACAGCGTGGCGTTCTCCGCTTTATCGGCATAAAAGTTACACATCACGCCGATACCGCGCGGCGTCGCCTGCAAACGCCGGTCATTCAGTTCTTTATTTTTCACCCTGTCCCCCTGAGAAAATCGCCTGCTTAGCGCATCAGTAAGTGTTTGCCAGGGGGGAGGAATTCGCCAGAGGAGGCGCTAAAAAAACAAAACCCCCGAATTTACATTCGAGGGTTCTCGTCATACTTCGCGGGAATTACGCTTCGATAGCGGCGCGAAGTTTTTTCATGGCGTTCTTTTCAAGCTGACGAACACGTTCAGCGGAGACACCGTAGCGGTCGGCCAGTTCCTGCAAGGTGGTCTTGTTGTCTTCGTCCAGCCAGCGGGCACGGATGATATCCTGGCTGCGCTCATCGAGGCCTTCCATCGCATGAGTCAGTTTGTTTGCGGCCTGGTCTTCCCAGTTGTCCTCTTCAATGCCATCAGCAAAGTTGGAGGATTTGTCCTGAAGATACAGAACCGGCGCCATCGGCTGGCTGTCAGATGCATCATCGTCAGAAGACATGTCAAAGGTCATGTCCTGAGCCGCCATGCGAGACTCCATCTCACGCACATCTTTGCTGGACACACCCAGCTCACGCGCCACCATTTCAACTTCATCCTGATTGAACCAGCCCAGACGCTGCTTGGTTTTACGCAGGTTGAAGAACAGTTTGCGTTGCGCTTTTGTCGTGGCGACTTTCACGATACGCCAGTTACGCAGGACGTATTCGTGAATTTCAGCTTTGATCCAGTGTACGGCGAAGGAGACGAGTCGCACACCCACTTCAGGGTTAAAGCGTCGTACTGCCTTCATCAGACCGATGTTACCTTCCTGAATCAAGTCCGCCTGCGGCAGGCCGTAGCCCGCATAATTACGAGCAACGTGAACAACAAAGCGCAGGTGAGACAGGATCAGCGTCTTAGCTGCTTCCAGATCGCCCTGGTAATGCAGCTTTTCAGCAAGCTCCTTTTCTTCCTCGGCCGTCAACATCGGCCAGGTGTTTGCAGCCCGGATGTAAGATTCCAGGTTACCAACAGGGGCTAAAGCTAAAGTTTGCATTTCTTTGGTCATTCATTCCTCTCAATGTTTCTTCTGGTCCAGGTTATCCCCATCAGGCAACAACCATGCCAAAGCGTTTGAGCAACGAGATTAGCATTCACTCTTTTATCAGACAGTGATTTTATCCACAAGTTCCTGGTGCAACGGTGAATAAATTACGCACAAAATGTGACATGGAGATGATAATGCGGGGGAAGAGAAAACAGGGACTCTTTCCCTGCAAGCGAACAACTCGGTGCAGGGAAAGATTATATCACGCTTTTATTATTCGGGAGTAAAGTGGCGTAAATGTTGAACCGTCGCCAGCCATGCCGCTACCCAGCCGATCATAGAGCAAACCAGCAGTAACAACAGGCACTCATCGAACCCTAAACCACTGATATTAAACTTGGTTCCGAAAACCTGCGCCACTTCGGTCACGGCAGATGAAAGCCGCATCACCAAAATTTCTGACAATATCAATGAAAGAAATGCGCCAGAAAAGCCCAGTAATGCGCCGCCGTACAGGAACGGACGAAGGATAAATCCATCCGTGGCACCAATCAGTTTTTGCACGTTGATGGTGTCCCGGCGGGCAAAGATGCTCAGGCGCACGCTGTTACCGATGACGAGGAAGACCGCAGCCACCATCAGCACGCCGATCATCGCCGACACACGGCCAACCAGCCCCGTCAGAGCTGACAACCGCGCAAACCAGCTGTCGTCCATCCGCACTTCATCAATCCCCTTAATGCGCGAAATACGGTCACGCAGGGTATTCAGGGCGTCGGTTCCCTGGAAGTCGAGCTTCGGGTTCACCACGGCCACGGCAGGCAGCGGATTCTCTTCGAGCATATCCAGCGCACCGCCAAACCCGGACCAGTTACGGAACTCACCCAGCGCCTCTTCGCGCGAAAGGTAGTTCACCTTATCAACGCCCTGCTCAGCCTGGATCTGCCCCACCACCTGCGCTGCCGCATTATCGTCGAGCGCTTTATCCAGATACACCGTGATTTGCGGTGAAGGGTAGTACTGCGAAGCCGCCTGATTCACGTTCTTGTAGACCATGTAGCAGACGCTTGGCAGCGTCAGGGAGATGGCGATAACCATCACCGTCAGGAATGTGGCCAGTGGTTTGCTTTTCAGATCCTGCAACGCACCGTGGAAGGCGTAGCGTACCTGCTCGTTGAAAACGTTGGTTTTACGCGAGTTCGGTTTTGGCGCAGCTTTCGCACGCTTTGGCGTATTGCGGTTGTTATCCCCGCCGCCCTGCGGTTTGCGGAACCGGTCAAAGCGGTTCCCGAACTGCCGAATCTGGTTTATTGCGTCACGCTTATTCACCGAGGCCTCCGTGCAAATGACCGTCGCTCAGGGTCAGCATCCGGTACGAACGACGGGAGATAAGCCCGATGTCGTGCGTTGCCATCAATACTGTCACCCCGACGCGGTTAAATTCCTCAAACAGACGCAAGATCCCTTCCGACAGGGCATCGTCCAGGTTACCAGTAGGTTCATCCGCCAGCAGCACGGCAGGTTTGTTCACCACCGCGCGGGCGATACCCACACGCTGCTGTTCACCGCCGGAGAGCTGGATCGGGAAGTTCTTCGCTTTGTCCAGCAGCCCGACTTTATCCAGCGCCGCCGATACACGACGACGAATATCATCATAGCTGGCACCGGCAATGATCAGTGGGATCGCCACGTTATCAAATACGGTGCGATCCATCAGCAGGTGGTGATCCTGGAAAATCATCCCGATCTGGCGACGCAGGAACGGCACCTCACGGTTTTTCAGGCGGCTAATATCATGACCGCTGAAATAGATTTTCCCGGCGCTTGGCCGTTCGATCCCACAGATAAGCTTGAGCAGGGTACTTTTCCCCGCGCCGGAATGGCCGGTCAGAAAGGCCATCTCGCCCGGTTGCAGGTGGAATGTTACCCCCTGCAACGCTTGTCTCCCACCGAGATAGGCCTTGCTGACGTGTTCAAAGCGAATCATTGTTAATCCTCTCGGGCAAATAATGCCTCAATAAAGTCGTCCGCTTTAAACGGACGTAAATCCTCAATACGCTCGCCCACACCGATATAACGGATAGGAATGCCGAACTGATCTGCCACGGAGAAGATCACCCCGCCTTTGGCTGTACCGTCCAGTTTGGTCAGCGTAATCCCTGTCAGCCCTACCGCCTCATGGAACAGTTTCGCCTGACTGATGGCGTTCTGCCCGGTGCTGGCATCGATAGTCAGCATAATTTCATGCGGTGCTTCTTCGTCCAGCTTCTTCATGACGCGAACGATTTTTTTCAGTTCTTCCATCAGGTGCGATTTGTTCTGCAAACGCCCTGCGGTATCGGCAATCAGCACATCCACATTACGCGCTTTGGCCGCCTGAATGGCGTCAAAGATAACGGACGCAGAATCTGCACCCGTGTGCTGCGCAATGACCGGGATGTTGTTGCGCTGACCCCAGACCTGCAACTGCTCCACCGCTGCCGCACGGAAGGTGTCACCCGCCGCCAGCATCACCGATTTACCCTGCTGCTCGAACTGACGCGCCAGCTTTCCGATAGTGGTGGTTTTACCCACGCCGTTAACGCCAACCATCAGAATAACAAACGGTGTTTTGCCTTCAATATTAAGCGGTTCATCAACTTTTGCGAGAATTTCGCCCATCTCGTCTTTCAGCAGACCGTAGAGGGCTTCGGCGTCGCGCAGCTGCTTGCGGCTCGCGCCTTCCGTCAGGCTGGTGATGATTTTACGGGTGGTTTCTACGCCTACGTCCGCAATCAGCAGTTGCTCTTCCAGCTCTTCAAACAGATCATCGTCGATCTTTTTGCCGCGGAAAAGACTGATAAATCCGGAACCTAAGTTTTCTTTGGTTTTTAACAGGCTGCGTTTCAGACGCGCGAAGAAACCTTCTTTGGTCGGTTTTTCCTGCTCCTGAGCCACGTCGTCTTCTGCCTGTTCTTCCACCGGCACGACGATAACCGCTTCTTCTGCGGCTTCTGCTGCCAGTGCCTGAGCTTCCAGCTCTTCATCGGTGAGTTCTGGCTCGAACTCTGCTTCTTCTTCCACCGCCTCAACAATTTCAACGGTTTCGGCTTCAGCCTGCCACTCTTCAGCGGCGATCTCTTCGGCTTTCACCTCTTCCGGCAGCGGCAACTCTTCATGCTCAACAACCGTCTGAGGCGCTTCTTCAATGATTTCTTCGCGCTCAGCGTCAACCTGAAGGGCTGCAGGAGCCTCTTCCAGCGCTACGGGCTCTGGCTTCTCGCTTTCCTGAACCTGTTCGGTGACGTCAACAATCTCTTCAGCAAAGGCTTCGGTCTCTTCTTTGCTGTGGGTATGTTCTTCCGCTTCTACAACTGCGGCGGTTTCGACAGGCGTTTCAGCCGACGAATGCTCTTCAACCACCTGTTGTTCTTCGATTTTCTGTTCTGTTTCTTGCTCTTTTTCACCGAAGCCCAGCCAGGAAAAGAAGCCACGTTTTTTTTGTTTTGCCATCTGCGACTACACTCCTCGCGGCGCTATATACATGGAAGCTAAAAAAATGATGAAATAGTCTATCACTTAACTTAATTAACATCATCGCCTGCAATCGCAGGCCAATTGTTAGCAGAGCTTTCCTGAAATGAAGAAAACTACCCGCCAGGCCGGGCAAATTCGTATTATCGGCGGTCAGTGGCGAGGCCGGAAATTACCGGTGCCGGACAGCCCCGGTTTGCGCCCAACGACTGACCGCGTAAGAGAAACCCTGTTCAACTGGCTGGCGCCTTCAATGGTGGATGCCCGCTGCCTTGACTGCTTCGCCGGGAGCGGCGCCTTAGGTCTTGAAGCGCTGTCGCGCTATGCCGCCAGCGCCACGCTGCTCGAAATGGAACGCGGCGTTGCTCAGCTACTTCAGCAAAATCTGGCGACGTTGAAAGCCGCTAATGCCAAAGTGGTGAACACCAATACCCTTTCCTTCCTGTCACAGCCGGGAACGCCGCATGATGTGGTGTTTGTGGATCCACCGTTCCGTAAGGGGCTGCTGGAAGAGACGCTCGCCCTGCTGGAAAACAACGGCTGGCTGGCTGACGGCGCACTAATTTACGTAGAAAGCGAAGTCGAAAACGGTTTACCGCCAGTGCCTGTTTACTGGGATCTGCACCGTGAAAAGGTGGCAGGCCAGGTGGCCTATCGTCTGTATCACCGACAAGTACAAGGAGAACCCGATGCCGGTACTGATTAATCTGGGACGTTTACTGATGCTGGGCGTATGGGCATTTCTGATCCTGAACCTGGTGCATCCATTCCCGCGACCGATGAATATTTTCGTCAACGTGGCGCTGATCTTTACCTCATTTATGCACGCGTTGCAGATGGTGATGCTGAAAAACGGCCTGCCGAAAGATGGCCCACAAATGACCGGCTGGGAGCAGCTGCGGGTGTTTATTTTTGGCGTGTTTGAACTGCTGGTGTGGATGAAGAAGTTTAAGGCGCAGGTGAAGAAGTAAGTGGCTTTTGCCCGGTGGCGCGATGCTTACCGGGCCTACCAAACCCCGCAGTGCCGCCCGGCATTACTGCTTCGGTTCAAACCCCTCAAACCGCGAGCCTTTGTAGCTCAACGTCCCTTTCTCCCCCACCGTCAGCTGATGATACTGCTGCGCCTCCAGGCGGAAGGTCATCTCCAGGCCGCCCGTTTCCGGCTTAAAGCTCGCTTCATAGCGCATAGCTGTGCCCGCAGGCGTCACCTGCTGCTGGCGCGAACGGCGGTCGTTGAGGGGTTTCTCGCGCTTATTGCTGACAACCACGCGTTTTTGCAGTAACGGCGCGGCATCGTTGTTGGCCTTCTCGCGGCGCTGCTGCACAAAACGGAACGACGCGGCGATAACAATTATGGCCACCACGATAACGAAAAACAGCGGCATCTTGCTCATTGATTTATCCCATCAGATTATGCGGAAATCAGGATACCCTGCCTTATCCGACATTGCCAAACGCCTGCCCACGTCACTACACTGAATCAGAAACTGATTATTCAGTCATAACAGATACAGGGAGTTAATATGCTTTGGTCATTTATCGCTGTCTGTTTGTCTGGCTGGCTCTTCGTCGATGCATCTTATCGCGGTCCTGCCTGGCAGCGTTGGTTGTTTAAACCCGTTACCCTACTTCTCCTGCTGCTGCTCGCCTGGCAGGCTCCAATGTTCAATGCCGTCAGCTACCTGGTGCTCGCAGGCCTGTGCGCCTCACTGGTTGGCGATGCCTTAACGCTTCTACCGCGTCAGCGTTTGCTGTATGCCGTAGGGGCATTCTTCCTGTCGCACCTGCTTTACACCATCTATTTTGCCAGCCAGATGACGCTTTCCTTCTTCTGGCCGTTGCCGCTGGTATTGCTGGTGATTGGCGCACTGCTGGTCGCGGTGATCTGGACACGCCTCGAAGAGATGCGTTGGCCAATCTGCACCTTTATCGCTATGACATTGGTGATGGTGTGGCTGGCGGGTGAGCTGTGGTTCTTCCGTCCAACGTCGGCTGCAATGTCGGCATTCTTCGGCGCCACGCTGCTGCTTATTGGCAATATTGTCTGGCTGGGCAGCCATTATCGCGGCCGTTTCCGCGCGGATAACGCGATTGCCGCCGCCTGCTACTTTGCCGGGCACTTCCTGATTGTACGATCGCTGTACATCTAAATAACCCTTGACTCTGGAGTCGACTCCAGAGTGTATGCTGCGGCTAATGAGAAAATTATCATTACCGGAGAATGCCATGTCGACTCCAGAGACAAACAAAAAAGTGCCACAATTTTCGGCACTTAAGCTTAACCCCCTGCCTGCAAAAGACGATTGCTGCTGCGAAGGCTCCTGCACGACTCAGCCTGAACAGGCATTACCCAATAACGGAAACCGTTACAGTTGGGTGGTGAATGGTATGGATTGCGCCGCCTGCGCACGTAAAGTCGAAAATGCCGTCCGACAGGTGAAAGGCGTCGACCATGTTCAGGTACTGTTCGCCACTGAAAAACTGTTGGTCAGTGCTGCCACGGATATCAGCGCCCAGGTTGAAGCCGCCGTTGCCAGCGCCGGATATTCCCTGCGCAGCGAAAATGCCCCGGACGAAAAAGTCAGCCCGCTGCGCGAGAATCTCCCGTTGATAACGCTGATTATCATGATGGCGTTGAGCTGGGCACTGGAGCAGTTCAACCATCCTTTCGGTAATCTGGCCTTTATCGCCACAACGCTGGTCGGGCTGTACCCTATTGCCCGCCAGGCGCTGCGTCTGATGAAAACCGGAAGCTGGTTTGCCATCGAAACCCTGATGAGCGTTGCCGCCATTGGCGCGTTGTTCATTGGCGCAACGGCAGAAGCGGCAATGGTGCTGCTGCTGTTTTTAATTGGCGAGCGTCTTGAAGGCTGGGCTGCAAGCCGGGCGCGTAAAGGTGTCAGTGCCTTAATGGCGCTGAAACCCGAAACCGCAACTCAACTGGTCAACGGTGAACGTAAAACCGTGGCCATCAGTGCACTGCGCCCCGGTGATGTTATCGAAGTGGCCGCAGGCGGCCGACTCCCTGCCGATGGTGCGTTACTCTCCGCGACGGCCAGTTTCGATGAAAGCGCCCTGACCGGCGAGTCGATTCCCGTGGAGCGTGAAGCAGGTGAAAAAGTGCCTGCCGGAGCCACCAGCGTCGACCGACTGGTGCAATTGACCGTACTCTCCGAGCCGGGCGACAGCGCTATCGACCGCATTCTGAAGCTCATTGAAGAAGCCGAAGAGCGCCGCGCGCCGGTGGAACGCTTTATCGATCGCTTTAGCCGCATTTACACTCCTGCCATCATGCTGGTTGCCCTGCTGGTCACCATTATCCCGCCATTGCTGCTTGGCGCGCCGTGGGAAGGATGGATCTACAAGGGGCTGACGCTGCTGCTGATTGGTTGCCCGTGTGCGCTGGTTATCTCCACACCCGCCGCGATTACATCCGGTCTTGCCGCCGCAGCACGCCGCGGTGCGTTGATTAAAGGCGGTGCGGCACTGGAGCAGCTGAGCCAGGTTCAGCATATCGCGTTTGATAAAACCGGCACGCTGACGGTGGGTAAACCGCAGGTGACGGGTGTTTATCCCCAGAACATCAGTGAAGACGACCTGCTGGCCCTGGCGGCCGCCGTTGAACAAGGTTCTACACACCCGCTGGCTCAGGCGATTGTGCGTGAAGCGCGGTCCCGTGGGCTGACGATACCGGCCGCCACTGCCCAGCGCGCGCTGGTGGGTTCAGGGATTGAAGCTCACGTTGGGGACAAAAAAGTGCTTATCAGTGCGGCGGATAAATTCCCTGCGGCCGGATTAGCACCCCGCGTACACGAGCTGGAGCAGGCCGGGCAGACGGTCATTATTGTTGTACAGGATGGCACGACACTGGGGCTGCTGGCACTGCGCGATACCTTGCGTGAAGATGCAAAAGCCGCCATGGCCGACCTGCATCAGATTGGCGTTCAGGGCGTGATCCTGACCGGGGATAACCCACGCGCCGCCGCAAGCATTGCCGCAGAGTTAGGCATGGAATTTCAGGCCGGGCTGCTGCCTGCCGACAAAGTAAAAGCGGTCACCCAACTGAATGGCAGTGCGCCGCTGGCGATGGTGGGCGATGGGATCAACGATGCTCCGGCAATGAAAGCCTCAACCATTGGCATTGCGATGGGTAGCGGCACCGATGTGGCGCTGGAAACTGCAGATGCCGCGCTCACGCATAACCGCCTGACAGGGCTTGCGCAGATGATCCGTCTCGCGCGCGCCACTCGCGCTAACATTCGTCAGAACATCACGATTGCGTTAGGTCTGAAAGGGATTTTCCTGGTGACCACGCTGCTTGGGATTACCGGACTGTGGCTGGCGGTGCTGGCAGATACCGGGGCAACCGTGCTGGTAACGGCGAACGCGCTGCGGTTGTTGCGTCGGGGATAAAAATGCCCGGTGGCGGCGACGTCTTAGCGGGTTTTAAAAACCGACTGGCGCTAGCCTGAACTTAAATCCCGAAGCAGTTTGAAACCCTTTTCTGATACACGATAGCGAGGCATTGATGGATGCCCGCTATCAAAATTTTTTCATCTTCACGTTTCACGTCATAAATTCCAAAACGATGAGTTTTTTATTTTTCTCCAGCCAGTTTTATCCTCGCTTCCTGAAGTGCTTTTTGAAGCCATTCCAGATTGCACGAAATTGACCTTCCAGGAAATTCAACTTGTAAGTTATCTAAACCGTTTTCCTGATGTATTAGAGCTATATATTCACCATCGCAATATATTTCAGCAATCAAGTATTCATAATCAACATCACTGACTATAATGATTTTTAACTGGTTTGCTTTAGTCATACTTACGGCTCCAAAAATCCTCTAAAGTTACCATCTTGATCAAAACGAGACCCTTCACCGTCAGATGCTATGATATCGAAGCCACCGAAATGGTTTACCCTCTTCTACAATGAGCACGAGGAAACCTACTGGTGCGATTTAGAATTCAGATCATCAAGAAATTTGAGACCTTTTTCTGATACACGATACGTTGGCATCGCAGGAACATTAGAAGGAATGAAATCCACTAATCCGTGCTCGGCAAGTTTTTGCACAAGCCTGGCAACATTACCAATGCCGTTCATGTTCCTCATAGACATAGCACGATCAAGATTATACCAATTCCACTTCACATCATCTCTTGAAGCTAAGAGTTTCAGGATATTGAGTTCAGTTTCAGTTACCATGTTGGAGCATCCTTGTGATAAAGGTCATCGCCAGTGATTCTGTAATCTTCGAGAGTCGCCGTATGAGCATTATTCCACAACCGATGTGACTCATCATAATCAATTGGCTGGCCTGTCTCCCACCCAAGATTGCAGTATCGTTGATACTCCCTACATTCATGCGTGTAATAGTTTAAATCAACCTGTTCAGCAGGAAGTTTACCATTAGCAATTTTCTTTAATCGATTGATCATAAATATATTACCTGGATCCTCACCGAACCTGGACACATGCTTCTCGACAATTTGTATCCCCTCATAAGTTACCTCAACACCTTCGGTTGTTAAATACTCAATAGGCCCACCGGCGTGCTCAATTTCAAACGGCCGCGATGTGATGGCCCCTTTCGCCCCATAAATTTCAAATTCATCGAGTTCAGGAAAACGCATCCTCCCCATCGTTAACCCAGCTACCACAGAAGCACCCGCAATCAGCAATCCCTTGTTGTCCATTACCTGATCGTAACCCGCTGGCGCATCGCCACCGAGCTGCTCAGCAGTCTTATGAAATCCCTCTGTATTCCCATTATAAATTCCACCCGCAGCAAGTAATCGGCCAACAGATTTGCTATTCAGTGTTTTGAGGTCAGTTTGGGGAGGGACAAACAGGCGGTTGTAACTAGCAGACATCGCCAGATGACTGTATTCCGTCTTGGCGATAAGGTGCTTGCAAAGGATGTATTCATAATCCACAGCAATAGTTTCTGTATGCAGACAGTTCTGTCTACAATCAGCATAAATACTCCATATGAAAGCGCCCCGTAGCTGGATGTAATAATACTTTTCCCACTGCCCAAACCGACTTATGCGGTAAAAATAAAACTCCATATATAACTGCTCATTATTATTAATCGCATTAGCCAGCAATGGAGAGCATTTATCAATCAACTTACAGAAACGTAAACCATGAAGGTGGGAACCTTTCCCCGTACTGGTTATACTATTAACGAGCGCAAAAACGAAAATTTCGTCTTCGTGTCCAGCCTGACGACGGTTTCCTGTTGAGGCATATGTTCCGCACCCATCAGAAATAGCGCCCTGTTGTTGCCCTGATATTTTCAGGTAAACAATGTCACTCATTTCATTGTTGTCCTTTTATTCCCTTCTGTTTTTTTTACGCTTTTCGGCGAAAGCCGTATACAGCAGAAATAAAAACTTTCAACTTAATGAAATATTTTGAGGATTATCTAATAAGCAGGAAGGTTAGGGTGAGCGCATCATGCTGCACACCCTAAAAAACTTAACCTTTACGAATCAAATACCGGTACGGCAGCGCTTCTGTCTGCTGTGCGACCAGTTCGTGTTCCATAAAGGTACAAAAACCGGGAATGTCGCGGGTGGTTGCCGGATCGTCGGCAATGATTAAAAGCGTTTCGCCGGTCTGCATGTTACGCACGGTTTTGCGCACCATCATAACCGGTTCCGGGCAGCGAAGGCCCTGGGCATCAAGCGTATGGTCTGGGCTGGAAAACAGGTCGGTCATTTTCGTCTCGTTCACATAAAAACGGCTGTAGTTTACGCCCCGTCGCCGCCAATGCAAACCAGGTTAACGATTGCGTGAAAATTAGCCATTGCAAAGGTGAATGAAAGCAGTATCATGCAGCGGTTTTTATTGGGTTCCCTCACCCCAACGTTCAAAAAGGTCACAATATGACGCAGTTCTCTCAACCGCAGCGCGTAAAAGCGTTGTTCTGGCTTTCTCTTTTTCATCTGATGGTGATCACCTCCAGCAACTATCTGGTGCAGCTGCCGATCGCCATTTTTGGTTTTCATACCACCTGGGGCGCGTTCAGTTTCCCGTTTATCTTCCTCGCGACCGATTTAACCGTGCGTATCTTTGGCGCACCGCTGGCGCGTCGGATTATCTTTGCGGTGATGCTTCCGGCACTGTTCATCTCCTACGTGATTTCTTCCCTGTTCTATATGGGAAGCTGGCAGGGCTTTGAGGCGCTGACGCACTTCAACCTGTTTGTGGCGCGTATCGCCACCGCCAGCTTTATGGCCTATGCCCTGGGGCAAATCCTCGACGTCCACGTGTTTAACCGCCTGCGGCAAAATCATCGCTGGTGGATGGCGCCAACAGCCTCCACGCTGTTTGGTAACGTAAGCGATACGCTGGCCTTCTTCTTTATCGCTTTCTGGCGTAGCCCGGATGCGTTTATGGCTGCACACTGGATGGAAATCGCGCTGGTGGACTACTGCTTCAAGGTGCTTATCAGCATTGTGTTCTTCCTGCCGATGTACGGCGTATTGCTGAATATGCTGCTGAAAAGGCTGGCAGATAAATCTGAAATCTCTGCATTGCAGGCAGGTTAAGGGTTCGCTTTAACAGTTGTGATAAGATGCTCGAATGAGCCGTTATGGCCGTTTATCGAAAGGAAGAAGTCAATGCGCAATCTGGTTAAATATGTCGGGATTGGCCTGCTGGTTGTGGGCCTTGCCGCCTGTGATAACAGCGATACGAAAGCACCTGCTCAAGGCGCGTCAGCAGAAAGTAATGCGGCCGGGCAGCCGGTAAGTCTTCTGGATGGCAAGCTGAGTTTCTCTCTGCCAGCAGATATGACCGATCAGAGCGGTAAGCTGGGTACGCAGGCGAACAATATGCACGTCTATTCCGATGCGACCGGGCAGAAAGCCGTGATTGTGATTGTGGGCGATGACACCAGCGAAGATCTGGGTGTTCTGTCCAAACGTCTGGAAGACCAGCAGCGCAGCCGTGACCCGCAGTTGCAGGTTGTGACCAACAAGTCCATCGAGCTGAAAGGCCACACCATGCAACAGCTGGACAGCATCATCTCTGCGAAAGGCCAGACCGCTTACTCTTCTGTGGTGCTTGGCAAGGTCGACAACAAACTGCTGACCCTGCAAATCACCCTGCCAGCAGACGATCAGCAGAAAGCGCAGACCGCAGCTGAAAACATCATTAACACCATCGTGATTCAGTAACTCCTCACGATGATGACGTGGCCTCCGGGGTTTGCTCCGGGGGCCATTTTTTTAGCCTCCACGTCAGCAACAACGCCACCGCCACCAGTCCCGCCGCCGCAAGGTAGATAACCGGCACGCCTGCCCACGCCATCACCAGCCCCGCCAGTGGCCCGGTAATGCCTAACGACATATCCATAAACACCGTATAGGTCGCCAGTGCCGCCCCCTGGTTTTGCTGTGGTACGGCCTTCACCGCCACCACACCCAGCGCCGGGAACACCAGCGAGAAGCCTGCACCCGCCAGGAATACGCCAATTTTTGCCATCCACGGCGCCGCGGCAATCCCGGTCAGCAGCAGCCCGACAATCTCCACGCTAAAACAGATCATCGCCACATTCAGCCCGCCCAGGCGGTTGATGCCGTTCGGGAACAGCAGGCGCGTCCCCACAAATGCGCAGCTAAACAGGGTTAACGCAAACGCGGCCCCGTCCCACCCTTTTGCGTCGTAGAACAAAGTAATAAAGGTCGCGATGACGCCAAAACCCGCCGAGGCAAGCGAAAGCGCCATGCCATAAGGCCACACGCGGCCAAGCACCGCACGAAACGGCATCGGTTTGCCTTTGCTGGCTTTTACTTTCGGGCGCGGCAGGGCAAACAAAATCGCCAGCAGTGCGACCGCCATAATCGTCAGCGCCAGCCCGTTTAACCCCGCGAATGAAAAGCAGACCACGCCCAGGGGCGCGCCAATTGCCATCGCCCCGTAGGTGACAATGCCATTCCAGGAAATCACTCGCCCAATGTGAGGGGCACCCACAACGCCCACGCCCCACAGCGTTGAGCCTGTTCCGGCCAGGCTTTGCCCGATACCGAGGATCACGCGCCCCAGGCACAGCAGCACCAGGCTCACTATCGGCCAGCCGCTGCTCAACCCGGCCATCAGGTAACTCAACCCGCTGAGGAAGCAGCCGCACAGCCCTAAGACAACAATGCTTTTTGGCCCGAACAGATCGGCATAACGGCCCGCATGAGGGCGACTGAGCAGCGTCGCGAAGTATTGCAGGCTAATCACTAGCCCCGCCCAGAACGCGCTAAATCCCATGACATCATGGACATAGCCCGGCAAGACCGCCAACGGCAGGCCAATGGTCAGGTAACTGGCAAAGTTAAAAATGACGACAGAAACAATACGCAGATTAAGGCGTAATCCGCTGAGTGCCGGTTCGGCGGCAGGTTCGGGCATGGGGTTCTACCTGGATTTTTACAACAGTGTTTCACTATTACCACGATGGGTTAAGAAAAGCAGCAGTGACTTTCAGATTAACGGCGTCAGACGAAGCGTAACTCGCGCACTACACTTAACAGGCTCCCGGCAGAAGGAATCCGTATGACATCCACCCAGCCCGACAAGACAGGTCTGCATATTTTGTTAAAGCTCGCCAGCCTGGTGGTTATCCTTGCGGGTATCCATGCGGCGGCAGACATCATCGTTCAGCTCCTGCTGGCCCTCTTTTTTGCCATCGTGCTGAATCCGCTGGTGACCTGGTTTATCCGCCGCGGCGTGTCGCGACCCGTGGCGATAACGATTGTGGTTATCGTCATGCTGATTGTGCTTACCGCGCTGATTGGCGTGCTTGCCGCCTCGGTGAATGAATTTTCCACCCTGCTGCCAAAATACAACAAAGAGCTCACCCGCAAGGTCCTGCAACTACAGGATTCACTCCCGTTCCTGCACATCCACATGTCCCCGGAGCGGATGCTGCAACGGATGGATTCAGAAAAACTCATGGCCTGGGCCACAACCCTGATGACGCAGCTTTCCGGCGCGATGGCCAGCGTGTTGCTGCTGGTGATGACGGTGGTTTTCATGCTCTTTGAGGTGCGTCATGTGCCTTATAAGCTGCGTTTTGCGCTGAATAACCCGCAAATCCATATTGCCGGCCTTCATCGCGCGCTCAAAGGTGTGTCTCACTATCTGGCGCTGAAAACCTTGCTGAGCCTGTGGACCGGGGTGATTGTCTGGCTCGGGCTGGTGCTGCTGGACATCCAGTTCGCGCTAATGTGGGGTGTGCTGGCTTTCCTGCTGAATTATGTGCCGAACATTGGGGCCGTAATTTCCGCCGTACCACCAATGATTCAGGCATTTTTATTTAATGGCCTGTACGAATGCATGTTGGTGGGCGCGCTGTTTCTGGTAGTGCATATGCTTATCGGCAATATTGTCGAGCCACGCATGATGGGGCACCGGCTCGGGATGTCGACACTGGTGGTCTTTTTATCGTTACTCATCTGGGGATGGCTGCTCGGCCCGGTGGGAATGCTGCTTTCAGTCCCGCTCACCAGCGTGTGTAAAATCTGGATGGAGACAACCAAAGGTGGCAGCAAGCTGGCAATTTTGCTTGGGCCGGGGCGCCCCAAAAGCCGATTACCGGGGTAATTCCGTATCCCGGTTAGCTATTATCAGGAGCATTGGATTATAGTATTGGTTTCGCCGCGCAACTTTGCGGTTATCTCTGTTTCGACTTAAGGCCCGACTTCATATGTACCAGGTTTTTCTGGGAAAGATCTCCTCGCTGAGCACCGACCGCTGGGCACAAGCTCTTGCCCTGCACGCCCCTACGGGCGTACAGCGCGACCGCTGGCTCGCCGGCCGCGGGTTGCTTTCCCGCCTGTTTGCGCCACACCCCTTGCCGGAAATTGTCTATAGCGAACAGGGAAAACCAGGCTTTGCTAACGACTATCCGCTGTGGTTTAGCATCAGCCACTGTGATAACGATATCGCCCTGATTGTCAGTGATGAAGGTGATGTGGGTTGTTCACTGGAACAGATACGTCCGCAGGATAACTGGCGTACGCTGGCAAATGCGGTCTTCAGCAATGCCGAACATGAAGAAATGGAAAACGAGAAACCAGAGAGTCAGCTTGCCGTGTTCTGGCGTATCTGGACGCGTAAAGGCGCCATCATCAAACAGCGTGGCGCGCACTCCTGGCAAATAGTCAGTATCGACAGTGCGGCCAGCACTCTCCATACGGTAAGCCACTGCCAGGTCGGCTCCCTGAGCCTTGCCGTGTGCACGGCCACACCATTTGGGCTTACGACGGCTCTGATCCATTCGGTCGACGACGCGTCGGCAGAAAAATGGTCAGCACTCCCAGAATAATAAATCCGACCCCCGCCAGCCCGTGCCAGGAGAAGGTTTCTCCCCAGCCGGGCAGCAGAATGGCTGCGCCCCACACCAGGATGTAGCTGAGACTCAGCAAGGCATAGGCTTTGCTGAGCGCCAGACGATGCAGCGCCAGATACCAGCATCCCATTGACGCCACGTAACCCATCAGCCCGAGCATCAGCGACCCGGTACCCGGCGCAAAATGCCACAGCGCGATGATAAACGAAAAATCCTCGCCTACTGGCGGGAGTGTGACCATGGCGTACCGCAACAACAGCTGTGCGATGCTGACTAACGCCACGCTGCACAACGCCCAGAATGCACCTTTCACAGGCTCCCTCCCAACAGGATGATCCCGACCATGATGAAGCCTACACCGAGCCAGTGGTGCGCCGCGACGTTCTCACGCCAGAACGTTTTCGCCGCCAGCGTCACCCAGACAAAGTTCAGGCTCAGCATCGGGTAAGCAATCCCTACAGGAAGGCGTTGCAGTACCACCAGCCAGACCAGCATTCCGAAGCCCAGCGCCAGCAGCGCCAGGCCGAGCCAGAGGACGATATGCGCGCCGCGCCGCCCGGATTTCGCCGGGCGGGTGGCCTGTTTCTGGCACAGCTGTCCTGCACAGCTCAGCAGGCTAGCCAGTACCAGCCAGAACCAGGTCATCATTGTGGCAGATACTGCAAGTAAGCCAGACGCCCCTGAATATACAGGCTGTCCGGTTTTGGCAGTTTCAGGCGCTCAAGATCGTCATTTTTCGACAACAGGATCACCACCGAGATCCGCCCCTGCTGGCGATGTGCGTCCAGCCATTGCGGGAAATCTTCTTTGCCGACAAACCTGTCTTTCACATCCGGATAATCCAGCCCGTAACGTACTTCACCACTCTGACCATACAGAACGATGTCATTACGCTTTAACTCCCAGGCCAGGCCAGACGCAATGCCCACGTTATTCGCCAGAACGAAACGGCTCTCCTGAAGCGGTTCACGTACGGTGTCCACCAGCGACTGCGGCTGTTTTGAATCCACCACCCGATTCGGGATAGCAAAGCCAATCAGCAGCGTCAAACCAAGCGGACACAGTGCCGCCAGCCACCAGCGCTGCTGGCTCTGGCGCAGCGTAAACCAGCCCACTGCGGCCCAGATCAGGAAAGCCACAACCGCGCAGAAGACTTTGTACAGCTCAACGGAGGTCCAGACCGGGTGTTTTGACAGCCCCCACGGGGAAACCACCAGCGCCGCCACCACACCGATCGCACCAAACGCCAGGTTGATCCATCCGTTGATGCGCAGCACTTTGCCGCTCTTTTCCGCCACGGTGCAGGCATAGTGCGCCATCAGCATCGCCAGCGGGGCAAAGCACGGCAGGATATAGGTCGGCAGCTTACCTTTGGCGATACTGAAGAACACCAGCGGCATAACTACCCAACCAAGCAGATACAGTCCACCGCCTTCGCCCTGTCGCTCACGCCAGCCCTGACGCAGCGCACCAGGCAGTAAGGCCAGCCACGGCAGGCTTCCGGCAATCAGGAATGGAATGTAATACCAGAATGGCGCTTTGTGCTGGGCATCGCTCTGCGCAAAACGCTGAATATGCTCAACCCAGAAGAAGTAACGCCAGAAATCCGGTTCACGATGGGCAATCGCCAGCCCCCAGGGCAGAACAATAAGCACACAGCTGAGGATAGCCAGCCAGCCAAACAGCAGCACCTCTTTCCAGCGCTTCTGGGCAATCACCCACGGCAGCACGCCAATCACCGGCACGGCAAGCGCCAGGAACCCTTTGGTCATCACCCCCATGCCGCAGGCCAGCCCAAGCAGCACATAGCCACCTGCTTTTCCGGCGAAGGTTTTCGCCTGGGCTGCCAGCCAGAAGCTGCACATCGCAGACACCAGCCAGAGTGTGATAATCGGGTCCAGCACCGCATACGTACCGATGCCATACACCAGGAAGAGGGTTAAGAAGATAACGCCCGAAAGCAAGGCGACGCGTTTATCACGCCAGATGCGCCATGCCAGCCAGATCACCAGCAGCGCCGCCAGCCCGGTGGAGAATATCGCTCCCGCGCGCACGGCAAAGTTGGTATGGCCAAACAGCATCTGCCCGATACTGTTAACCCAGTATCCTGCTATCGGTTTTTCAAAGTAGCGAAGCCCCAGGAAGTGCGGGACGACCCAGTCCCCTGATGCCAGCATTTCACGGCTAATTTCCGCGTAGCGCGTCTCATCAGGCTGCCATAACAGGCGGATATCGACGGGAATAAGGTAGTAAATGACAAACAGTGCGAAAAGCGCAAAGCCATAACGGGCTGCTTTCATGATACCGGGCTCACGGTTTGTTGATAGCCAAGCCAGCCTTCCCGGCCAGCCATTTCTTTACGAACAATTTTGCCTACAGGCAATGTACTGAGGTCGTCAGGCAGCAGTTCGCTGAGTGGGCAAAACTGAATACCTTCCTCTGCGGCCATCGTCAGCAGCGCATCAAAATCATGCTGATACGCAATCCCTTCCACTTCGGCGTGGATGGTATACACCGGCGTACCGGTATCACGATGAATGCAGTCCAGAATGTAACGGTTAAAGCCCTCGGCAGTCACCTCGCGCCCCACCACTTCATCCCAGGTCGGAAGCGTAACCGGGATCTGCACGGTGCCGAACGTGTTTTCACCCAGCTGCGGTAAAAACGGTCCGCTGCCGCGACAGTCGCTGTTATAGCGAAACGCGAAAGGCTCTTTCGCTTTCACCACGCGCTGATCCGCCCGCCAGCCTGCCACCGCCGAACACTGCACCGGTTTACAGGTAATGGCTTCCAGCTCCATCATGCCGCGTTCAACCTCACGGCCCAGACGGGAGATATCCCACACCCCGGCCCAGGCCTGCCACGCATGGTGATCCCAGGCATGTAGCCCCACCTCATGCAAACGCGATGCTTCGCGGATAATGTCTTCATTACCCGCGCCGATGCGCCTGCCAGGCCAGGCCGTTCCGGCCAGCAAAATATCCCAGCCGTAGAGCGATGCTGCGCGTGAGCGCAGCATTTTGAACAGGAACGCCGGTTTTATCAGACGCCATAAATGGCGTCCCATGTTATCCGGCCCCACGCTGAAGAAAATACTGGAGCGCACATCATGCTTGCCCAGTAACTCCAGCAGTTTGGGCACGCCGTCACGCGTGCCCCGGAAGGTGTCGACGTCTATACGTAAGCCGACTTTTTTCATGATGTCTGTTCCGACAGCTCCACAGTGCGCAGGAAGAAATCGAGCGTTTCATCGATGGTCTGTTCCATCTTCACTTCCGGCGTCCAGTTCAGGCAGCGCTTCGCGTTACGGATGCTTGGCTTACGGTGCTCAACGTCCTGATAACCTTTACCGTAGTAGCTGCTGCTTTCCACTTCACGGAAGCCCGCAAACGGCGGGAACTGGTCACGCAGTGGATGACGCTCGAAGCTTGCCAGTAGCATCTCGGCCAGTTCACGAATGCTGGCTTCGTTATCCGGGTTACCGATGTTGATGATTTCACCGTTGCAGCGGCCGTCTTTGTTTTCGATGATGCGGAACAGCGCTTCGATACCGTCAGAGATGTCAGTAAAGCAACGCTTCTGTTTGCCGCCTTCAATCAGCTTGATTGGAGAACCTTCAACCAGGTTCAGGATCAGCTGAGTGATCGCACGCGAGCTACCAATACGCGCGGCATTCAGGTTATCCAGACGTGGCCCCATCCAGTTGAACGGACGGAACAGGGTAAAGCGCAGGCCTTCTTTCTCGCCGTATGCCCAAATCACGCGGTCCAGCAGCTGTTTGGACACAGAGTAGATCCAGCGTTGTTTGTTGATTGGGCCGACCACCAGGTTAGAGGTGTCTTCGTCGAAGTTTTTGTCCGTACACATGCCATACACTTCAGACGTGGACGGGAAGATGATGCGCTTATCGTATTTCACGCAGTCGCGGATAATCTTCAGGTTCTCTTCGAAGTCCAGCTCGAACACGCGCAACGGGTTACGGGTGTATTCAATCGGGGTCGCGATCGCCACCAGTGGCAGCACCACATCACATTTCTTGATGTGATATTCGATCCATTCGGAGTGGATGCTGATATCCCCTTCAACGAAGTGGAAACGCGGGTTGGTCAGGAAGCGGCTGATGGCATCAGAACCGATATCCAGGCCATAGATTTCGTAGTTGTCGTCTTTCAGCAGACGTTCGGTCAGGTGGTTACCGATAAAGCCGTTCACACCGAGGATCAGTACGCGAGTGCGGCGTTTGATGGCTACAACCGGTGCGCTGGTGATAAGCGCACCCGCAACCAGACCCAGGGATTGCGCCAGCTGCGCGCCCTGAACGTATACGCCGTTGTCAGTTTGACCAGTCAGAATTTCCAGCGCCTGCTCGCCGCAGCTCACTACCAGCGGGGAAACAGAAACAACCGTACCCGGTTTTGCTGCCGGAATGTCATCACGTACGCGAGATTTCCAGACAATAAATTTGCTTACGCCCGCGAAGCTGTAAGCGCCCGGCCACGGATCGGTTACTGCACGCACCAGGTTGTGCAGCTGACGCGCAGGTTTCGTCCAGTCCAGACGACCATCTTCCGGGTTGCGGCGGCCAAAGCAGCTTGCTTTGCTCTCATCCTGCGCGGTCTCTTTAAAAGAGCCCTGCTTGATGGAAGACAGTGCATCGCGCAGCAGGTTTTGCGCAGCGCCACACAGTTTGTGATGCAGTTGCAGCGCGGTTTCATCGGCTTCAATCGCCACTTTCTGCTGGGCCACGATATCGCCCGCATCAGCGCGACGCACCATGCGATGCAGGGTCACGCCGGTTTCCGTTTCACCGTTCACCAGCACCCAGTTCAGCGGCGCGCGGCCACGGTATGCTGGCAGCAGGGAGCCGTGCAGGTTAAACGCGCCTTTTGGCGCCAGGCTTAAGATGTCGTTGCTCAGCAGATTGCGATAATAGAAAGAGAAAATCACATCAGGAGAAAGCGCACGAATGCGGTCAACCCACAGCGGGTGGTTTACATCATCAGGGGCATACACCGGGATGCCGCGCTCTGCGGCAATACGCGCCACGGAACCAAAGAAGTTATTTTCTCCGGCAGCGTCCGGGTGAGTGAAGATTGCAGCAATGTCATAACCCGCTTCCAGCAGGGCCAGCGTGCCCGTACACCCCATATCGTGATAGGCAAATACAACAGCTTTCATGGGTGAATTTCCTCTTGAGATGCTTTGTGTTCCTGACGGACAACACGTTGAATAAAGTAGCGCGGACGTGCGCGAACATCGTTATAAATACGGCCGATGTACTCACCGAGTAAGCCCATCCCAACAAACTGGGCGCCGATGAACATGAACAGTACGGCAAACAGCATAAAGACCCCTTCCGCCGCCCACTGCGGGCCGAAGATCAGTCGCAACGCGACCAGCAGAACGGAAATCGCAAACCCGGCCAGCGCGATAACGCTGCCGAAAACGCTTAACAAACGCAGCGGCGTGGTGGTCAGGCAGGTGATCAGGTCATACATTAGGTTAATCAGGCGCATAAAGCTGTACTTCGATTCCCCGTGCTCGCGCTCTGCGTGCAGGACCGGAATTTCAGTCGCTCTGCGGGCAAAAGTATTAGCGAGAATAGGAATGAACGTACTGCGCTCGTGGCAGTGCAGCATGGCGTCGACAATGTGGCGACGGTAGGCACGTAACATGCAGCCGTAATCGCCCATGGCTTTACCGGTCGTGCGCTGGATAAGACGGTTAATGGTGCGCGATGCCAGCTTGCGGAACAGGCTGTCCTGGCGGTTCTGACGAACCGTGCCGACCACGTCATAGCCTTCATCAGCTTTCGCCACCAGGCGCGGGATCTCTTCCGGCGGGTTTTGCAGATCGGCATCCAGGGTGATGATCAGGTCGCCCGTCACGTGGCTAAAGCCAGCCATAATGGCGGAGTGCTGACCGTAGTTACGGTTGAGCAGCACGGCAACGATGTGGCTTCCTTCAACCTCAGCGGCATCGGTGAGCATCTGGGCAGAATCGTCGCTGCTGCCATCATCTACCAGCAGAATTTCGTAAGCCTTGCCCATGGTTTCACAGGCAGCCGTGGTACGGCGGATAAGTTCAGGCAGGCTCTCCTGCTCGTTGTAAACCGGGATAACAACTGAAACTTTTTGTACAGGTGGTGCGCTGAACATATCAATTTCCTGCTAGCTGATGGAGCGCGGTAATGACGCGGGTTGCGTCGTCATGCGTCATGTCCGGGAAAAGAGGGAGTGAACAAATACGCGCGCTGTTCCATTCGGAGTTCGGGAGCGATACCTCAGAGAAGCGCTCGCGATAGTATTTTTGCGTATGGGCAGCACGGAAATGCAGGCCAGTACCAATGCCTTTTGCTTTCAGCGCGTCCATTAACGCGTCACGTGAAATCCCACAGCGGGCTTCATCAACGCGAATGATAAACAGATGCCATGCATGGACATGCGGCCAGGCCGGAATACGCAGCGGCTCGAAAGGCGTATCCGCCAGCTCGGTCAGATAACGTTCAGCGATTTCGCGACGACGCGCGTTGGCTTCGCTCAATTTACCCAGCTGGACCAGCGCCAGCGCGGCGTTGATATCCGCGAGGTTGTATTTATAACCCGGGGAGATAACTTCTGCCTGTGGCGCACGGCCGTGAGTCTGGCGGTCATAGGCATCAACTCCAAGCCCGTGGAACTTGAGGCTGCGAATGCGTTGCGCCAGCTGTTCGTCGTCCGTCACCACTAATCCGCCTTCCGCGCAGGTCATGTTCTTGATCGCGTGGAAAGAGAAGATAGCGGTACCTTGCCAGCCAACATGGCGATTTTTGTAGTAAGTGCCTGCTGCGTGGGCAGCATCTTCAATAACAGGGATACCGTGACGCTCGCTGATCGCGCGAACCGCATCGATATCAAAAGGCGCGCCGGCGTAATGCACGGGGATGATGGCTTTGGTACGTGGGGTAATCGCAGCTTCGATGGCTTCAGGCGTTACCATCAGCGTGTCTTTGTCGACATCGATCATCACGGGTGTTGCGCCCAGCAGCACAATCATATTGAGGGTCGACACCCAGGTTAAAGAAGGGGTAATGACTTCATCACCGGGGCCAATGCCCATCGCCATCAGCGTGACGTGCATCCCGGCGGTTGCAGAGCAGACAGCAATCGCATGGCGATTCCGCGTCAGCTTACAAAATGCCTCTTCAAGCTCCTGATTTTTCGGCCCTGTGGTGATCCAGCCCGACATCAAAACGTCCTGAAGCGCCGCAATTTCCTCAGCGCCCATCGACGGTCGCGAAAAAGGCAGAAAATCACTCATTATTAATTTCCTTGCTGTATTAAAGGCGTCATCTTTTACTGCGCTGTCGTAATGGGCAGCTCAATGGGATCATGCAAGATGGATTTTAAATAAAGACCAAATAAAATTTAGTCGTTACGTCACTTATGTCAACAAACCATCAACTAAGGCAAAGTAGTCTTCTTTTCTTAGGAAAAAATTAAGACACAGCGAAATTACAATGAGAAGAGCAAGAAGAGGAAGTGAAAAAACCGTTTATCAACAGCAAGATAGATAGATTCTCTGCTTTTTTGATTTTTTTGTGATTATGCTCACGACAAATTACGGTTTTATTTCACTTGATTGCAGTAAAAATAATAAGAAAAGTAAATGAAATCTCAACCAAAATAAAAATCCCGGATATTTCGCCTGAAAGACGTAATCACCCGGGAACTTTTTAAATAAGTGAATTGTCGCGCTTAGTTAAGATTAGCAGGAAAATCATCCGGCAATTCACTGGCAGCACAGGCAATCACGGAATCATTGTTCGCACCACAGTCCCGTACAAAGGTTATGGTCGCAAACTCATCAATCACTTCAGTAGGATACGCCGGACCCTGGTCACGGTACGCATTCATCAGGGGGATATGATCATTCTGGAAACAGACCGTTTTTTCCGGGTTATTCATCACCCAGCGCGGGAAGAAAATTGTCCCATGGAAGAGTTTGTCGCCCAGATTCACAATCAGGCTAACATCCGTGCCGGTAGGTTCAGTCCAGGAGATTTTATAAATACTCTCACCCACCCTTACGATATACGCCTGCTGGTCTTTGACCCAACGGTTTGCCACGATGCCGCTGTGAATGCGGTAATCAAGCGTGGTGTCATTTTTCACGTAGATCTCATAGTTCCAGCCATTGTCGTAGGTGTAGACCAGGTGTTTACCCACAAAGCCGCTCAAATCATGTTTGTCGAAGGTGCTCATAATGTGTCTCCTCTGTTTTGATGAGACGATCGTACCCCTTCAAAAAATGAATGAATAACGCTATGTTTGAATCAAATTCATTCAAATTTTAGATACGTTATGCACAAGACAACGCTGGAACAGTGGTCGCTACTGGAGAAGGTGGTGGAGCTTGGCAGCTTTGCCAGGGCGGCAGAAGAGACAGCCCGTAGCCAGTCCTCCGTGAGTTATAACCTCTCTTTATTGCAGGAGCGGCTGGGCGTAGCGCTGCTGGCACCGGAAGGCCGACGCGCGGTATTAACTCCTGCCGGAGAATTGCTTCTCAACCAGGTAAAACCCCTGCTCAAGGCCTTTTCGTATGTCGAAACGCGGGCGGCAACGCTGCGCAACGGGGTGCGCACGCGGCTGGACCTGGTCGTGGACAACATCTTTCCGCGTCGCCGCCTGTTCGCTATTTTGCGCCAGTTCCAGCAAATGTACCCGCAGACGCAGGTACGGCTGACGGAAGTGCTGGAAAATACCAGCTCAGATATCGTCAATAATGAAGCCGATGTCATGGTGTTAACCCGCCGTCAGGACATCACCGGGCTTGGCGAATGGTTGATGAACATTGATTTTGTTGCCGTTGCCCATCGGGATCATCCCTTATTTGCGCTCAATACGCCGCTAAATGACGAGATGCTGCGCCCGTGGCCATTAATTCATATTGCCGATAACCAGCCTGCCGCCAGCGCTGCCGGAGAGTCGTGGACATTTTCAACTATCGATGCCGCGATTGAGGCCGTGATGTATCAGGTGGGCTATGGCTGGCTGCCGGAAGAACGCATTCAGACCCAGCTTGAACAGGGCGTGCTTAAAATGCTGCCTCTGAGCCACGGCACACGCCGTGCCACACCTCTGCACCTGATCGTGAAGCGCGCCCTGACGCCGCTGGACGAACAGGTTGAAACGCTACTGCGCCTTTTTCGCCAAACCCGGTAACCCCCAACTGCTACGCTTTAAGGTCTGAACTTTGAAAACCACAAGGAGCAGACAATGAAAATTGATTTTACGGGGAAAGTTGCGCTGGTCACGGCCTCCACGGGCGGCATTGGTTTTGCCATTGCCAAAGGGCTGGCCGAAGGTGGCGCAGAAGTGATCGTCAACGGGCGTAGCACCGAATCGGTTAATAACGGCATTCAGCAATTACAGCAGGCAGTGCCGGGTGTCCAGATACGGGCTGCCATTGCCGACCTCAGCGCCCCTGAAGGGGTTGAATCGCTACTGAAAGTCGCATCCAGTGTCGATATTCTGGTTAACAACGCCGGGATTTACGGCCCGCTGGATTTTTACGACACCGACGATGCCACCTGGGAGCGCTACTGGCAAACCAACGTGATGTCGGGTGTACGCCTCTCCCGCGCCCTGCTGCCGGGAATGGTGCAAAAAGGCTGGGGTCGCGTGGTCTTCATTTCATCGGAATCGGCCTGCAATATTCCGGCCGATATGATCCACTACGGCGTGACCAAAACCGCGCAACTCTCGCTGGCGCGTGGCCTGGCGAAATTCGTGGCGGGAAGTGGCGTGACGGTAAACAGCGTGCTGCCGGGGCCAACGATCTCCGATGGTTTCGCCGAAATGATGAAAGACGAAATAGAAAGAACCGGCAAATCGCTGGAACAGCTGGCGAAAGAATTTGTGATGGCCAACCGCCCCAGCTCGGTTATCCAGCGCGCCGCATCGGTTGAAGAGGTGGCCAATATGGTGGTGTATGTCTGTTCAACTCAGGCTTCCGCCACCTCCGGCGCGGCATTACGCGTGGATGGCGGCGTGGTGGACGATATTATCTGACCTGCTCAGACCGAACTGCCTGCTACCCGGCGGGCAGTAATAAAGTGCTCTTGCCAGTAGTTGTCGGTCAAGGTTGAAACCGTGACGCCCTGGCTGCTCGATGCATGAATGAACTGGCTATCGCCAATGTACACCCCCACGTGGCGACGGTTTGGCCCGGTCTGGAAGAACACCAAATCCCCGGCTTTTAAGCGATATTGCGCCACCTGCACGCCGCGATGGATCTGCTCGCCCGTCGTGCGCGGCAGGTTGAGGTGCGCCGCATCGCTGAACAGATGCTGCATCAGCGCCGAGCAATCCACCCCGTGATGCGTGGTGCCGCCCCACTGATAGTGAGTCCCTTTCCACTTCTGGTATTGATCAAGAATACGTGAGCGCAGCGGACCCGTTTCCTGATGTACCAGCGCAGCTTTCGCCGGAGAGGCCGCCAGCTCGCTGTTCATGGATAACATCGACGCGGGCAGTTGAAAACTAAAGGCAGAAAATGAAGCAAAACTTAACGAGAGTATTGAAATAAGCGATCTAAGAGTCATATCAAGAAAGAAACAGTGAGTGAATTTTTCCTTACGCGTGGGGGCCAATGTTCCCCCGAAATATCTTTCGATGTGGCGATAATATCGACAGCTCACTTTTCACCCAATCTTTATCGGGGCCAAAATTGGACTCACTTTCAGGTCGCAAGATTGATAAAAAAATGCACGTTACAGAAGGACTGACGGGGTAAAGCAGGTAAACTAATGAACAGAATGTGTATTTCAGCTAAGACGTATTTATGACCAATATGATTGCCGACGAGGCAGTGGCCAAGTCCAACGTGCTCTCTGTCTTTGATTTCGATGGAACATTGACGCACCACGACAGCTTTATCCCTTTCCTGCGTTTTGCCTTTGGTAAACGTTACTTTGCGGGACGCCTGGTGCGTATGGCGCTACCGACGCTCCACTGCGTGCGCCGCAAGCTGACGCGCGATGAGCTGAAAGAAGTGCTGATCAAAACCTTCCTGACCGGCGTAGATGAACACTGGCTGCGCCAGCAGGCTGAAGCGTTTTGCGAGAAATACTGGACGAAGCTGATGCGCCCGGCGGGTGTGCTGGCAGTTGCCGCAGAGGTCAATTCCGGTGCAGAGGTGACTATCTGTTCAGCTTCTCCGGCGCTGGTATTGCAGCCGTGGGCCGATAAGCTCGGCATTAAGCTTATCGGGACACAGCTTGAAGTGAAAAACGGCAAGCTGACCGGACGGATCACCGGTAACAACTGCCGCTGTGCGCAGAAGGTCGCCAGACTGGAAAAAGTGTATGGCAATCTGAACGATTACCATCTGCGCGCCTGGGGTGACACGCGTGGTGACCACGAACTGCTGGCGGCGGCGCAGGATCCGCACTGGCGGCACTTCCACCATCCGCGTAAGCGCCGGAATTCACCGATTAAGGGTTAGTGCGCTCTGGTGCCCTCACCCCGGCCCTCTCCCACAGGGAGAGGGAGAAAACAGGACATCAGGCCGCACGTTTCCCGGGGAACATCACGCTCGCAATAATCCCCAACGCTAATACCCCTAACACCACAAACAGGCTGGCGGTTGCGCCAATGCTGTAACCGTGGTGCCAGAAGTGATCGGTGGCATTAAGACCCAGCTTAAACGCGACAAAGAACAGCAGCAGGACCACCGCCTTTTCCAGATGCACCAGGTACTGTTTCAGCGCTTCCAGCACAAAATAGAGCGTACGCAGGCCGAGGATAGCGAACATCATCGCGCTGTAGATGATGAGTGGTTCACGGCTAACGGCGATAATCGCCGGGACCGAGTCAAACGCGAACATCACATCAGACAGCTCCACAACCGCCACGCACAGCAGCAGCGGTGTTGCGTAACGCTTCGCCTTCTTCACGCGCCCGACCATGACATCCTGGTTTTCCGGCTTTTCCAGCTCGGCATCCACCTCTTTCTGGGTCAGGATAAACGCATTGCTGCTGATTTTCGGCCAGACCGGATAAAAGCGTTTCACCAGACGGTAGGCCAGATGGCCGGAGTAATCTTCAACCTCGTCACTCTCTTCATTACGTCTGAGCATCATCAGTGCCGTCCAGCCAACGACCAGCGCGAAAATGACCTCAACGTAGGGCCCCAGACTCAGCAGGCTGGTCCCAATGGCGACGAAAATACCGCGGAAGACAATCGCCCCCAGCACACCCCAGTAAAGCACGCGGTGGCGGTACTTATCCGGCACGCCGAACCAGGCAAAAATCGCCATCATGACAAACAAGTTATCGACCGACAGCACCTCTTCCAGCGCATAACCGGTCAGGAACAGGCTCGCCATCTCCGCGCCATGATGCACATAGAGGAACCCGGCGAACGCCATCGCCATCAGGACCCAGAAAATAGACCACATGGCGGCGCTTTTCAGCGAGACAGGTTTATCGTGACGGTGCATGAAGAGGTCGATAAACATCGCCCCTACAGCCATCACCACAAAGACAACAACGGTTTCAGTCGGGAAACCGAGATGAGCAGAAGACATACACAACCCTTTTTGAAGACAAAACACTAACCATGCAGACTGGTTAAAACCAGAAGTAGAAAAGGATGGGCTGTTTATCAGCCTTTCACCCTCAAAGCCGCAGCCTTATCGGCCGCGCAAGGAAACGTACTTTACCTTACTACAAGGGGTAGGCGCATCTTTCGATTAGGCGCTCATGCCACGGAGCCGCTGGAGCACGGCCACCAGTACCGCCACTGACCAGCCCACCATCAGGGCCCCCACCAGCCCTTCCAGCCCACCAATCAGCCGCCAGTGTTGCGGCAGCGTCACATCGCCATATCCCACCGTGGCGTAGCTCACCAAAGAAAAATAGAAGCTGGTGTTCCAGTCGTTAAAGGCCTCTATCACAAAGTAGAACGCAGCAAATAACCCGGCTTCGAGAAGATGGGCGAAGATCATAGAAATCACAATGCCGACATTGCGCAGCACAACACGTACCGCGGAATCGACCTCCAGATTTATGAATTTTAAAACGCAAAACATCCACAGCGAATGGATAACCACGGTAAGCGTGAGCAAAATAATGATGCTGAGTAGCTGCATGAAAGGGGCTCTGACTGAGAAAGAGAAGATTGCCCCGCTGAACGCAGCGGGGCACCTGAAATTGCTTTTCTGAGTCGAAGCTTAGTGGAAAGCCGGGGAAATGTTGGTGCAATAATTGCGTAGGGTGATTATTTCTCTGCCAGAGCCTGTGCGCACGCCCATGCGCTCGCCCACGCCCACTGGAAGTTATACCCGCCAAGCCAGCCGGTGACGTCCATCACTTCACCAATAAAATAGAGACCCGGTACGTTACGCGCTTCCATGGTACGCGAGGAGAGCCCATCGGTATCGACGCCGCCAAGCGTCACCTCTGCGGTACGGTAGCCTTCGGTACCATTGGGTTGCACACGCCAGTTTGTCAGAGTATCGACCAGCGCCTGCTGATCGCGGCTGTTAAGCTGCTTAAGGGACACATCCGGCACCTGCCCTAACACCTGCAAACACTCAACCAGACGTTTCGGCAACTGCATCGCCAGCGTATTTTTCAGGCTTTGATTTGGATGCGCATTGCGCTGCTCGTTCAGGAAGCTTTCCAGATCGCAATCAGGCACCAGATTGACCGTCACAAACTCGCCCGGCTGCCAGTAGCTGGAGATCTGCAACACCGCCGGACCGGAAAGCCCGCGATGGGTGAAGAGCAGGTTTTCACGAAATACCGTGCCATCTTCGGCAGTAATAACGGAGGGAACAGAGACGCCAGAGAGCGTCTGAAGTTGTTCAAGTAACGGCTTATGCAGCGTAAACGGCACCAGCCCGGCACGTGTAGGCAGCACCTTCAGGCCAAACTGTTCTGCAATCTTGTAGCCAAACGGTGATGCCCCCAGCCCCGGCATCGACAGCCCACCGCTGGCAATCACCAGGTTATCCGCGCTGACGGTTTCACCGTTCAGTTGCAGCGTATAGCCTTGCTCATCGCGCGATACTTCCAGCACTTCCGTGCGCAGGCGCGTCACCACACCGCCTTTTTCACACTCGGCCACCAGCATATCGACAATCTGCTGGGCGGAGTCATCGCAAAACAGCTGACCCAGCGTTTTTTCGTGCCAGGCGATGCCGTGTTTACCCACCAGATCGATAAAATCCCACTGGGTATAGCGCGCCAGCGCAGATTTGCAAAAATGACGGTTTTGACTCAAATACGCCGCGGGTTCGACATACAAATTGGTAAAGTTGCAGCGGCCCCCGCCAGACATCAGGATCTTGCGTCCAGGTTTTTTACCATTATCCAGCAGCAGTACCCGACGGCCCGCTTGCCCGGCCATTGCCGCACAAAACATACCCGCCGCACCGGCCCCAATCACAACGGCATCAAACCTTTCCACGTCAAAACCCTCTTCGTTAACTGCGCGGATTGTAAAGTTTCCGCTGTGGTCGCACCAGCGCAAATAAGCCAGATATCAGTCATATATTTGAAATATAAAATATATTTCTTTACCTAAGCCCAACAAAGCCGAAGGAATATCAAAAAAAAGCTATATTTCACTTTGCCCGTTGCGCATTTGTCCTGGATAATGCGCCGCGTTCATGTCCTCAAAATGGCGTAACGTCCTATGCTACATTTGTTTGCTGGCCTGGATTTACATACCGGGCTTTTATTATTGCTTGCACTGGTTTTTGTTCTGTTTTACGAAGCAATCAACGGCTTCCACGACACTGCAAACGCAGTAGCAACGGTTATCTACACTCGCGCAATGCAATCGCAACTTGCGGTTGTTATGGCGGCGGTATTTAACTTTTTTGGTGTCCTCCTGGGCGGACTGAGCGTTGCGTATGCCATCGTGCATATGTTGCCAACGGATCTGCTGCTTAACGTTAGTTCTGGCCATGGCCTTGCTATGGTGTTCTCAATGCTGCTTGCTGCAATTATCTGGAACCTCGGTACCTGGTATTTCGGCCTGCCTGCATCCAGTTCTCACACCCTCATCGGCGCGATTATCGGTATTGGGTTAACGAACGCCCTGATGACCGGTACATCGGTTGTTGATGCGCTGAACATCCCGAAAGTGATTGGGATTTTTGCCTCACTTATCGTCTCACCTATCGTGGGTCTGGTGGTAGCAGGTGGATTGATTTTCATCCTGCGTCGTTACTGGAGCAATACTAAAAAACGCTCCCGTATTCACCTGACACCGGCAGAGCGTGAGAAGAAAGACGGCAAGAAAAAACCACCATTCTGGACGCGTATTGCCCTGATCCTTTCCGCTATCGGCGTGGCCTTCTCACACGGCGCGAACGATGGTCAGAAAGGTATTGGTCTGGTGATGCTGGTACTGATTGGTGTTGCTCCGGCAGGCTTTGTGGTCAACATGAATGCTTCCGGTTACGAAATCACGCGTACTCGTGATGCCGTGAACAACGTCGAAATTTACTTCCAGCAGCACCCTGAGCTGCTGAAGCAAGCGACCGGTGTTGACCAGCTGATCCCTTCACCTGAGGCGGGCGCAACCACCGCACCTGGCGAATTCCATTGCCATCCGGCGAATGCGATTAACGCGCTGGAACGTGCGAAAGGTATGCTGGGCGATATCGAAAGCTACGACAAACTCACCGTTGAGCAGCGCGGTCAGCTGCGTCGCATTATGCTTTGCATCTCTGATGTGACGGATAAAGTGGCGAAACAGCCAGGCGCAAGCGCTGACGACCAGCGACTGCTGAAGAAACTGAAAGGCGATATGCTCAATACCATTGAGTACGCGCCAATCTGGATCATCATGGCGGTAGCGCTGGCACTGGGTATCGGTACGATGATTGGCTGGCGCCGTGTGGCAACCACCATCGGCGAGAAGATTGGTAAGAAAGGCATGACGTATGCGCAGGGTATGTCCGCGCAGATGACGGCGGCAGTTTCTATCGGTCTGGCGAGCTACACCGGGATGCCAGTGTCCACGACACACGTACTCTCTTCCTCCGTGGCGGGTACCATGATTGTTGACGGTGGCGGTCTGCAACGCAAAACCGTGACCAACATTCTGATGGCCTGGGTGTTCACACTCCCGGCATCCATCCTGCTGTCTGGTGGTTTGTACTGGATTGCGCTGAAGCTGATTTAATTCGTTAAGCGCAACAAAAAAGCGGGCCAGGAAACTGGCCCGCTTTTTTTATGCTCAGTGCCAAATCATCAACGCAATCATACTGACCACGACCAGGCCGCACAGGGCGCTGGTTAAAATGAACTGACGACGCAGGCGCTCACAGCGACGGATAAACTCTTCATCGTGATGATCGCGGTAGCGCTGGTAATAGATATACCCCACCAGACGCATCTGCTTGCTGGGCTGTCCATGCGAGGTGAAGAACCCTCCACCGTCCACATACTGATAAAGCAACGGATCGCAACCACGAAGTACCACTAACAGCGCACGTAACGATGAGAAATAGCGCGCCATATTCACTATGCAAACTACGCATAACGCCCAAAACAATGCGACGGTGCTAATCATACATCCTCCCCGGCGTCCGCCCACGAAGCAAGGCTCCTGAGCTACCGCACCCCAATGCCCTGACAGACAGTTCAGTGAAAGAATGACTCAAAAGTCGATCCGGTTCGCGTTTTAATATCCGAACGGCTCATTAAATAGTGTAGGAGATCCGTTAATTTTTTTGCCACAAGGTTAATCGTTATCAACGCGAAGGCTTGAAAAATTTGTTGAACTGGGCCGTAATGAAAGCATCAGACGACGGCTTTCTCTTTTAGTCATCGATAACTTAAGGAAGGAGTAACACTATGGCTTACAAACACATTCTCATCGCGGTAGACCTCTCCCCGGAGAGCAAAGTGCTGGTTGATAAAGCGGTATCCATGGCGCGTCCCTATAACGCGAAAGTTTCTTTGATTCACGTTGATGTGAACTACTCCGATCTCTATACCGGTCTGATCGATGTGAATCTGGGCGATATGCAAAAGCGTATCTCCGAAGAGACTCACCATGCGCTGAGCGAGCTGTCTACCAACGCGGGCTACCCTATCACCGAAACCTTAAGCGGTAGCGGCGATCTGGGTCAGGTACTGGTTGATGCAATCAAGAAATACGATATGGATCTGGTGGTTTGCGGCCATCACCAGGACTTCTGGAGCAAGCTGATGTCTTCGGCACGTCAGCTGATCAACACCGTTCACGTGGATATGCTGATTGTTCCACTGCGTGACGAAGAAGACGAGTAAATACAAAAAAGCCCGGTGGCGCTAACGCTTACCGGGCCTAAAAATGGCACTGAACGTAGGCCGGGTAAGGCGAAGCCGCCACCCGGCTTTTTTTATTCCGCTGTCCCCGAATAAATATCAAACCGGTGCCCTTTGGTGGTCACCGCATTGGTTGTAGCAACATCCGCCAGCGGTGGCGCATAGTCCGGGCGCTTCACCACCACACGCTTTGTCGCGAGCAGGCGGGCAGGCTCCAGCAGGCCATCGGCATCTAAATCCGGCCCCACCAGCGACTGAAACACACGCATCTCTTTTTTCACCAGCGCGCTTTTCTGCTTATGCGGGAACATCGGGTCAAGATAGACCACCTGCGGGCGCGGGGTGATGTCCGTCAGCGCCGTCAGGCTGGAGGCGTGAATAAGCTGCAAACGCGCCTGCAACCACGGGCCGATTTCCGGGTCCGCGTAGCCACGCGCAAGCCCGTCGTCCAGCAACGCCGCCACAACCGGATTGCGCTCCAGCATCCGCACGCGGCAGCCAACAGACGCCAGCACAAAGGCATCGCGCCCCAGCCCCGCCGTGGCATCCACCACATCCGGCAGATAACTGCCTTTGATCCCGACCGCTTTCGCTACCGCTTCACCGCGTCCACCGCCGAACTTACGCCGGTGCGCCATGGCACCGCCCACGAAGTCGACAAAGATGCCGCCAAGCTTCGGCTCGTCGCGTTTACGTAGTTCCAGATGTTCTGGCGTCATTACCAGCGCCATCAGATTTTCGTCATCGTGTTCCAGCCCCCAGCGGGCCGCCAGAACAGATAAGGCGCCGTCTCCGGCGCCTGATTCATCTACTAAGCAGATCTTCACGTAACAATCAGCCTTTGATCCCGTAATGCTCAAGCATCGCATCCAGCTGCGGCTCACGGCCACGGAAGCGTTTGAACAGCACCATTGGCTCTTCAGAGCCGCCACGCGTCAGGATGTTATCCAGGAACGACTGGCCGGTTTCACGGTTGAAGATCCCCTCTTCTTCGAAACGAGAGAAGGCATCTGCCGCCAGCACATCGGCCCACAGGTAGCTGTAGTAACCTGCCGCGTAACCGCCCGCGAAGATATGGCTGAACGCGTGCGGGAAACGACCCCAGGTTGGCCCAGGAATAACGGCGACCTGTTTTTTAATCTCGGCCAGAGTTTCGAGGATTTTCGCCCCTTGTTCCGGGCTGAACTCCGCGTGCAGACGGAAGTCGAACAGGCCGAACTCCAGCTGACGCAGGATAAACATCGCCGCCTGGTAGTTCTTCGCCGCCAGCATTTTATCCAGCAGCTCTTTCGGCAGCGGTTCGCCGGTTTCAAAGTGACCAGAGATGAACGCCAGCGCATCCGGCTCCCAGCACCAGTTTTCCATAAACTGGCTTGGCAGCTCGACCGCATCCCACGGCACACCGCTGATACCGGCAACGCCTGCGGTTTCAATGCGGGTCAGCATATGGTGCAGACCGTGACCAAACTCATGGAACAGGGTGATCACTTCGTCGTGGGTAAACAGCGCAGGTTTGCCATTCACCGGACGGTTAAAGTTACAGGTCAGGTAAGCGACCGGTTTTTGCAGCGAACCATCGGCTTTACGCATCTGGCCCACGCAGTCGTCCATCCATGCCCCGCCGCGTTTGTTTTCACGCGCATAGAGATCCAGATAGAAGCTGCCGCGCAGTTCGTTCTTCTCGTCGTACAGCTCGAAGAAACGCACGTCCGGGTGCCAGACGTCGATATCAGTACGCTCTTTGGCGGTAATACCGTAGATACGTTTCACCACTTCGAACAGGCCGTTAACTGCTTTGTTTTCCGGGAAGTACGGGCGCAGTTGCTCATCGCTGATGCTGTAGAGATGCTGTTTCTGTTTTTCGCTGTAGTAAGCGATATCCCACGGCTGTAGCTCATCCACGCCGAATTCCGCTTTCGCGAAGGCGCGCAGCTGGGCCAGCTCTTTCTCGCCCTGTGGACGAGCGCGTTTCGCCAGGTCGGTTAAGAAATCCAGCACCTGCTGTGGGTTTTCCGCCATTTTGGTGGCGAGGGATTTGAAGGCATAGCTTTCAAAGCCCAGCAGTTGCGCCAGCTCGTGACGCAGGGCGAGGATTTCAGCCATCACCGGGCTGTTGTCCCATTTGCCCGCATTCGGGCCCTGATCTGACGCGCGGGTGCTGTACGCACGGTACATCTCTTCACGCAGCGCCTGATTGTCGCAATAGGTCATTACCGGCAGGTAGCTTGGGATATCCAGCGTTAACAGGAAACCGTCCAGCGCTTTCGCTTCGGCCTGTGCTTTCGCTGCCGCCAGCGCGCTTTCCGGCATCCCGGTCAGCTCCGCTTCGTCGGTGACTTGTTTCGTCCAGCCCATCGTGGCATCCAGCACGTTGTTGCTGTACTGGTTGCCCAGCTCAGACAGGCGCGCGGCAATTTCGCCATAGCGAGTCTGTTTCTCTTTCGGCAGACCAATACCGGACAGCTCAAAATCACGCAGCGCGTTATCCACAGATTTCTTCTGCGCAGTATTCAGTGACGCATAGTGATCGCCATCGCGCAGGTCGCGGTAGGCTTTGTACAGCCCTTCATGTTGACCCACCCAGGTGCTGTACTCAGAGAGCAGCGGCAGGGTTTGCTCATAGGCTTCGCGCAGCTCCTGGCTGTTTTTCACCGAGTTCAGGTGACTCACTGGGGAGAAGATACGGCCCAGCACGTCATCCACTTCCGCCAGCGGCTGACACAGAGTTTCCCAGGTGTACGGCGCGCCCTGCGCCACCACGCTTTCTACCGCCGCACGGCAATTATCCAGCGACTGCGTAACGGCTGGAACCACATGCTCAGGGAGGATTTTAGAAAACGGTGGCAACGAAAAAGGCGTCAGTAATGGATTGGTCATAAGCGCTGTCCTGTTGAAGAAGATGAATGAAGCGCGCGTCCGGCGCTGTGCATATTGGTTCAGTAATGGGGTTAAGTGTAGAGGATTTCAATGGCGGAAGCGGGGAATTACGCCCGACAGCGTAACGCTATCGGGCGCGGGGGCTTAGTGTACGTTATGCCCAAGCGCATAGGCGGCAGGCAGGTTCAGACGCTGCCAGAACTGCTGATCCGGCGTTGTCCCGGAGAGCGGATACCCCGCAGGCAGCGCCGTTTTCACCATCAGCGCCTGGCGCTGGGCCGTGCTGAGGTTTGGCAGCGCCGCTTCCAGCAGCACGTCTGCCCCTTCAGGCACTTTCAGACTCTGCTGTTCGCCTTTTTGCTGCGGCAGATCGTAGGTCATGGTGAAACGATAGAACGTCTGCATGGCCGGGTCACGATACGGATCGTTCTTGCCGTCGGTCTTTGCGCACTCAGCCAGCGATGTCCCACACTCTTTTTCCAGCGCAGTGCGCAGCTGGTCGCGGGCCTCGTTAAACAGCGCGCGATATTTGGCGTCATTCAGATAATGGGCCACATTACGCTGCGCCACCATTCGCGAGCCCATCACATCCAGCGGATAGTGCACGCCGAGGACAATACGGGAATAACCATAGCGTGCCCCCCGCGTCACCAGCGCATCAAAACGCTCCGGGATCATCTCTGCCATCAGCAGCGCGTCGGTGTAACCGGTGTTGGTGTGCCCGCTCGGGAACGAACCGCCGTCAGCGGTATAGGGATGATTGTCTTTCACCACCACATCATCAGGCACCAGATGAATGGTATTGCCCTGAATCAGGAACGGGCGCGGGTTATTAAAGTGCTTTTTCGCCTCGCCCGTGCTGACTTCTGAAGCCTTAATCAGCGCGGCGGCTTTGCCGAGTTCCCCTTTGTCGTAGGCATCAAGAAATGCCTTGCCCAGACGCGGCCCCAGCGCGTCGCTCAGGAAATAGAGATAGCTAATCCCTTCGGCATCCGCCAGTGCCTGGTGGCGAGTGAGTTGCGAAGCATCGCGGTTAATGGCGGTCACGGTTTTGAGATTTTCGTTGATAATGGTCTCTGGCAGTTTGCTGAATGCCGACAGCAGCTCGATACCCGCCTGCTGGTTCTCTTTTACCCGGAAGTCATAGCCGCTGGCCTTGAGCCAGGCTTTATCGGCCTGGGTTTTATTCTGCTTCGCCTTTTCGAGCTGGTCACGCGTGAGCGTGGCGGCATCACCTTTCAGCGCGGCACGCAGTTGGGTCAGCGCCTGGGATTCAAGAGCATCAAACGACGGGCTGGCAGATGCTGGCGTAACGCTGCTGGCGATGTCGGCCGCCAGGCTGAGCGGAACCTCTTTTGCCAGTACCGGCAGCGCGAGGAGGAGTGCTGATGTGAGCAGTGTGAATTGCAGCTTCATTATTTTTCCTTTTATTCAAAGAATTACCTTGCCTGCCTGCGACGCTATCCCTGCTGGTTGACACTTTTATGACACCGATATGTTTTGCAACGCTTTTGCCGGAATTGAAACAGCACGGTGCTTTAGCGGTAATCCAGGCAGATCTACGGTAAACTAGCGCTTAACTTGTTTACTTCCCGGAATCTCTGCATCCATGCTCAGTTATCGCCACAGCTTTCACGCAGGCAACCACGCCGACGTCCTTAAACACACCGTTCAGAGCCTGATCATCGAATCGCTCAAAGAGAAAGATAAACCTTTTCTCTACCTGGACACGCACGCTGGCGCGGGCCGTTATCAGCTGAGCGGCGAGCACGCCGAGCGTACCGGTGAATACCTTGAAGGCATCGCCCGCATCTGGCAGCAGGATGACCTGCCGGCAGAGCTGGAGCCTTATATCGGTGTGGTTGAGCATTTCAACCGTAGCGGCCAGCTGCGTTACTACCCGGGCTCTCCGCTGATTGCTCGCCAGCTGCTGCGCGAGCAGGACAGCCTTCAGCTGACCGAACTGCACCCGAGCGATTTCCCGCTGCTGCGTTCCGAATTCCAGAAAGACAACCGCGCACGCGTGGAAAAAGCCGATGGCTACCAGCAGCTGAAAGCCAAACTGCCGCCGGTTTCCCGCCGTGGCCTGGTGTTGATTGACCCGCCATACGAAATCAAAACCGACTACCAGGCCGTGGTGACAGGCATCAACGAAGGCTACAAACGTTTTGCAACCGGCACCTATGCACTGTGGTATCCGGTGGTACTGCGTGCACAAATCAAGCGCATGATCAAAGACCTGGAAGCTACCGGCATCCGCAAAATCCTGCAAATTGAGCTGGCCGTGCGCCCGGACAGCGACCAGCGCGGCATGACCGCCTCCGGCATGATTGTGATCAACCCGCCGTGGAAGCTCGAAGCGCAAATGAACAACGTGCTGCCGTGGCTGCACAAAACGCTGGTGCCAGCCGGTACCGGCCATGCGACAGTGAGCTGGATCGTGCCTGAGTAATCGCAGTCATTGGTGGAACCTATTGATTTCAGGTATACAATCGCGGCAATTCACGATTAAGGACAAAAGCTATGACGAAGCATTATGACTACATCGCAATCGGCGGCGGCAGCGGCGGTATCGCCTCTATCAACCGTGCAGCCATGTACGGCCAGAAGTGTGCGCTGATTGAAGCCAAAGAGCTTGGCGGCACCTGCGTGAACGTGGGTTGTGTACCGAAAAAAGTGATGTGGCACGCGGCGCAAATCCGTGAAGCTATCCATATGTATGGCCCGGATTACGGCTTTGACACCACCATCAATAACTTTGACTGGGACAAGCTGATTGCCAGCCGTACGGCTTACATCGACCGTATCCATACCTCGTATGACAACGTACTGGGCAAAAACAACGTTGATGTGATCCGGGGTTTTGCACGCTTTGTTGATGCCAAAACGATCGAAGTCAACGGTGAGACGATCACCGCCGATCATATTCTGATCGCCACCGGTGGCCGCCCGAGCCACCCGGACATTCCTGGTGTGGAATACGGTATCGACTCCGACGGTTTCTTCGAACTGCCTGCCCTGCCAAAACGCGTTGCGGTTGTTGGCGCAGGTTACATCGCGGTTGAGCTGGCAGGTGTGATTAACGGCCTGGGTGCCGAAGCGCACCTGTTTGTACGTAAACACGCGCCACTGCGCAGCTTTGACCCGCTGATCGTCGACACCCTGGTCGAAGTGATGAACGCCGAAGGCCCGACCCTGCACACCCACGCTGTACCAAAAGCAGTCGTGAAAAATGCAGACGGCAGCCTGACCCTGGAGCTGGAAGATGGCCGCAGCCAGACCGTTGATTGCCTGATCTGGGCCATTGGCCGTGAACCGGCAAACGACAACTTCAACCTGGCCGTTACGGGCGTGAAAACCAACGATAAAGGCTATATCGTCGTCGATAAATTCCAGAACACCAGCGTGCCTGGCATTTATGCGGTGGGTGATAACACCGGTGCCGTTGAACTGACTCCGGTTGCGGTGGCCGCTGGCCGTCGTCTCTCTGAGCGTCTGTTCAACAACAAGCCGGACGAGCATCTGGACTACAGCAACATCCCGACCGTGGTGTTCAGCCACCCGCCAATCGGCACCGTGGGCTTAACTGAGCCCCAGGCGCGCGAGCAGTATGGCGATGACCAGGTGAAAGTGTACAAGTCGGCATTTACCGCGATGTATACCGCCGTCACCTCTCACCGTCAGCCATGCCGCATGAAGCTGGTATGCGTTGGCCCGGACGAGAAAATTGTCGGTATTCACGGTATTGGCTTTGGTATGGATGAGATCCTGCAAGGCTTTGCTGTGGCACTGAAAATGGGCGCAACCAAGAAAGACTTCGATAACACCGTGGCTATTCACCCAACTGCGGCGGAAGAGTTTGTGACCATGCGTTAATCTCGCATTGCCTCTGGCGTCAGGCGATTAATATTTGCCCGACGCCAGAACATTCTTCGAAAACAAACATCCTCCTGTGCATATGCATCAAACGCATTCCCGCCACCTGGCAACCTCGAAAGACAATAGGCTTTGTCACCATTGAATGTGAAAAACAGACATTGCGCATATCGCAGTTTTCAAAGGTAATATTTTCCAGACAACAACGATTGAGCGTTAAGTTAGAAAAACAAATATCGTAGAACGAAATTTCACTTAAATTACTGCGATAAATGATTGCGCTTATTTTCTCCCCCCGGATATTCCAACCTACCAATTGTCGGTTTTCTATTAAGCCATTTAAGTCTGATATAGTGTTTTGCTGCGTATTCTGTAAAGACAAAGGCATAGCGCCCTGACGCTTCGCGTTAAGGTTCATAGAGGTTCCATTTTGAGTGTTGTCATCTGAAAGGATGACGAGTGAGTGGATCCCTTTAATGCCTTACAGCGCTATGCCAAAACAACAGCGATTTTGTCCATTTATTTGCAGAGTTGGTCTGCAAAATAAAAGCGTTTAAATAAACAATTCCAAATCACATAACGTAATAATTTTATTTAAGTGAGTTTTTAATGCCAAAACACACAAGCAGTAATTGTATTCTGGTGATTGAGTCCCCGTGGGAGTTAGATGGGCAAGATTCTAACCGTTCTTCGGTTGTACCGTTTATCGAGGGCATCGCAAAGTTACACGGGGACACCGATGTCTATTTTCTGAATTTTTACGACAAAAGTAGTTTTAAGACCGCGCTTGATTGCCTGTGTAAGCAAACTTTTGCAAATACCATCGTCTATGTTGCCGCCCATGGCAGCTCAACACACATAGCAAAAGTGCCGTTGAAGGAAATCCTCAGCGCCGTTAGTGAGAAATCCGCAAAATTCAACATCAGAGGCCTGATGCTGGGGTCATGTTTCGCCGGCGGAAAAACACAGTTATTGCAGAATTTCACCCAGGGTAGTGGACTGCGCTGGTGTGCGGGATATGCCTCTTCCTGTTACTGGCTGACGGGCACGATGATTGATTGCGCCATTATCAGTAGTGCACTGGGGATGCATAAAGAGCATTACCAGGATCGTGATTCAATGAACCATGCATTTGCGAATGCCCTCGTCCCGTTTGCGCCAAATGCCATTATTGGCAACGGTAAAAAACACGATGACGTTCCTCTTTGTGAGTCTCTGCAATTTGTGATCCAGCCTGAAGGCAAAGGTCATCGCCCTCTTCTCGCGGCTGAAGAAATTTTCGCGCAGGCACATTCACTGCGTGTCGAAGTAGAAACAGAAGAAGCCTACTAGTTCCCTGGTTAATACATACTCTGTTGCAAAGTGAATGCTCTGAATTTTAAGGTGTTCAGGGATGGGGGTTAGCAGGTTTATGGTTTAAATATCATGAACCTGTGTAACCTTTTACCTTTTGCGCCCCCAGTAAAACGTGATCTACCGCACATTTAACTCCCCACGCATCGAAGCGAATGTCTACGCTTATGAGACACCCGGAAAAACCTGTCATTGTGAACACAACCGGAGGTCCCTATCACTATGTTCAGCCAGAAACTACACGCCGCCGATATCGTCGAGTTCAGGATTGAGGAAGAACTTCGCTACGAGGCCGATCCCTGCGAGTTGAAACTGGATGAAATGATTGAAGCGGAGCCGGAACCCGAAATGATCGAGGGGCTGCCCGCATCCGATGCCCTCACCCCTGCCGATCGTTACCTTGAACTGTTTGAGCACGTGCAGTCATCACGGCTGTTTGCAGACAGCAAAACCTTCCCCGATTGCGCGCCGAAAATGGATCCGCTGGATATTCTTATCCGCTACCGCAAGGTAAAACGTCACCGGGATTTCGATTTGCGCCAGTTCGTTGAGAACCACTTCTGGATGCCGGAAGTGCTCTCCAGCGAATATATTTCTGACCCGAATCATTCCCTGAAAGAACATATCGATAATCTGTGGCCGGTGCTAACGCGCGAACCGCAGGACCATATTCCCTGGTCGTCACTGCTGGCGCTGCCGCAGGCGTACATCGTGCCCGGCGGGCGTTTCAGCGAAACCTACTACTGGGATTCGTATTTCACTATGCTGGGGCTGGCGGAAAGCGGGCGTCACGACATGCTGAAGTGCATGGCGGACAACTTCGCGTGGATGATTGAGCGCTACGGCCATATTCCCAACGGCAACCGCACCTACTACCTGAGCCGCTCGCAACCGCCTGTATTTGCCCTGATGGTCGAACTGTTCGAGGAAGATGGCGTGCGCGGTGCCCGGCGCTATCTGGACCATCTGTTACTGGAATACGCCTTCTGGATGGACGGCGCGGAATCGCTGCTGCTGAACCAGGCCTACCGTCACGTGGTACGAATGCCGGACGGCTCCATGCTTAACCGCTACTGGGACGACCGTGACACGCCGCGCGATGAATCATGGATTGAGGATGTAGAAACCGCGAAACACTCCGGCCGCCCGCCGAACGAGGTCTATCGCGACCTGCGGGCGGGTGCGGCTTCGGGCTGGGATTACTCCTCCCGCTGGCTGCGTGATGCCGGACGGCTTGCCAGCATTCGCACCACGCAATTTATTCCCATCGATTTAAATGCCTTCCTGTACAAACTGGAAAGCACCATCGCCAATCTTTCCGGCCGGAAAGGCGACAAAGTGGCCGAAGCCCATTTCCGCCAGAAGGCCAGCGATCGCCGGGCTGCGGTAAACCGCTATCTGTGGGATGACGAGAACGGCTGTTACCGTGATTATGACTGGCGACGCGAAGAGATGGCGTTGTTCTCCGCCGCCAGCATTGTGCCGCTGTATGTCGACATGGCGACCCACGAGCAGGCCGACCGGCTGGCCGATGCCGTTAACGCCCGTCTGTTGACGCCGGGTGGTATTTTAGCAACCGAGCATGAAACCGGCGAACAGTGGGATAAACCTAACGGCTGGGCACCGTTGCAGTGGATGGCCATTCAGGGGTTTAAACGCTATGGCAACGACTCGCTGGGGGATGAGATTGCCCACAGCTGGCTGCAAACGGTGAATCATTTCTATAAGAAACACCACAAGCTGATTGAGAAATACCATATTGCCAGCAGTACACCGCGTGAAGGTGGCGGTGGTGAATATCCGTTGCAGGATGGGTTTGGCTGGACGAACGGTGTGGTGCGGCGTTTGATTGGTTTGTATGGGGAACCGTAAATTACCGGGGTGGTGAGTCACCCCGGCACTCTCCCGCAAGCTTACCGAATCACATCATAAATAGCGGTCTGAATAGACTGCCATTTTTTCGTGCTGTCGTCCGGCTGGGCTTTGGCACGACGCGTCGCCATATCTGCATCATGCTGCTGGCGTTTCACCACCGCGGGTACTGTGCAAAACGCCTTAAGATACTGCTTACGCAGCGAGGTTAAGGCTTCACCATTCGACATGGCGTGGCTCAGGGTGTTGATAAACCGGCGGCACGGTTTTTCTTCCACCATTTGCGACCGATAACGCAGCATCAACTCCAGCACGCCGTCGTGCTCCGCGGCCATCGCCTCTTCAGTCCAGGAAAGCTTCCAGTCCATCCCGCCCTGGAGGAACAGCTGCGCCACGCGGGTGTCGTTACGGTTGATGGCCGAACGGAAATTGTTTTCATCCCAGGTCACGCCCATGCGCGTTAATGTTTCACGGGAAGTGGGCGCTTCGCGCATCTCCTGAGCCGGTGAGGCTTCCTCTGCGTTTGCGGTTGCAGGTGGCGGCTTACCGCTGGTAACGAGCCAGAATCCCCCCATCACAATGGCAATCACCATCACCCCAACCGCAGCCCATAGCAGGCCAGAAATCAACTGGTCGCGCTGTTCCTGCGTGCGTGGCGCGCGCTGGGTCGGCTTTTCAATGGTGTCGCGCACCTCGAAGAGATCGCCCCCGGTGATGCGGTCCATTTTTTGCGCGTTTTCCCAGAAGCTATGCAGCTCGCTGGCATCCACCGACATCAATCCCGCCGGGTTGATGCGCGTGCGCCCTTCTTCAAACGCCCGCTGAACGGGGCGGGTAATTTGCGTGTAGTAGTTATCCAGCAGCAAAATTTGTGCGGAGCTTAAACGCTGGTTAACGGCAATGCTGTTGCGGATCTGGCGGATATCATCCAGAAAGGTTTGCAGGGTTTTTCGCGGCTCAACCATCAGCGTCAGCATCAGCGGGTCGCTAAACAACGGGGAGTAGTAACGGCTAAATTCCCGTTTATCCACCAGCATCTGCGCCAGCTCGCTAAACATCATACCGCTGAGGATATCGTTGATTTCACCCAGCTTCAGCCAGCGCCGGACGCGGTCGGCGTTAAATAACGTTTTGAGGTGATTATTGAGCCGTACCGGATCGGGCCACGCCTGCTGGATAAGCCCTTTAATCATCAGCTCAATTGCCCGAACCTGCTTTTGCGCCTGCTGTTGTTGGATCTCGTTGCCTGCCGCAAGCTCGGTACTGTAGGTTAAAAGCGTCTGTTGCAGACGCACGTGTTCCAGAGCAGTCACAAAACGCATGGCCGCAATCAGCTGGTTTTCACTGACATCCTGCCCGCTTTCGTACTGCGGGACTCGCTGCTGCAACAGGCGCAGTTGCAGCGTAAAGTCCGACATTTCAGCATCATTCAGGTTGAGTTTTTTTGCCACAGCGCCCCAGCCACCGAGTGCGAGGCGGGCGCTATCCAGTTGTTCAAGGAACCAGCGAGGATCTTTGCCTTCTGAAACATGGACATTCAGGAGAAGCAGCATTTCGACAGAGGCCTGACGAATGACCGCCAGGCAGTGCTCAAACTGCTCGCGGATATGGTGTGATGTGCTGAGAGTCATTGTTTTCCTTCAGGGACAACGAATACATCATGGCAGACCTGACAAGGTCATTTTTCTTTTTATTTATACGTGGTTAAACCATACCTGAGTTTCTGTTGAAATACAGTGACAGCCCTATAATCATTTACAAATGCTCCGGAGGATCCGAATGCCTGCCCTCACCACCGCACGTCTGACCTGCTCGCCGCTGCAAGAGTCCGACTGGCCCTTCTTTCTTGCATTACAGCAGCACCCCGACGTCATGCGCTTTGTCGCAGAAAACCGTTCCGTTGCAGACATCCGCGAAGCCTTTGATTCGCGCCTTGCTCCGTGGGCGCCAGGCAGCGCGCAATGGTTATGCCTGGTGGTGCGTGATACCGCCAGCCAGACACCGCTGGGGGTCACGGGTTATATCCACCGGGAAGACGATTGCGCCGAAGTCGGTTTTCTTTTCGCGCCATCCGCTCAGGGTAAGGGCTATGGATTTGAGTCATTGCAGGCACTCTGTGATTTTGCGTTTAACCGGGGCGGTATCCGGCGGCTGACGGCTACCGTCACGGCGGGCAATATCGCCTCACGGGCTTTACTGGAAAAAACAGGGTTCAGGCTTGAAGGCGAACTGCGCGAAAGCTATTTCCTTTCCGGGCGCTGGCAAAACGACTGGCTGTTCGGTTTGCTGAAACATGAGTTTCAGGCTTAAAAACACAACATAACGGCCATTTGGCGGATATTTATCACCCACCGTTTCCTCTACAGTCATGCCAGAGAGAGGAAACGAATATGACATGCCGATCGCTAAAGATATCGTCATCTGGAATTGAATTAATTAAACAATATCAGGGTCTATCCCTTGAAAAATATTGTGATGAAAGTGGTTTATGGATTATTGGATTTGGCCATGTGATCGGCCCGAAAGAGACAACTTCAGCGTTAATTACTCCGGCTCAGGCCGAACAATTGCTCTACGACGATATACAGAAATGTGAAGACGTTCTGCGGGAAAATATCGCCCTCCCGCTGACACAAGAAAAACATGACGCCCTTGTTTCACTGATATTCAGCTGCGGGATTAAAGACTGTCTGGACACCGGCATTATTCAGGAGGTTGCACGCGGTAATAACGCCCAGGCAACATCGCTCTGGCGCAATGCCATTATGCTTAATGGTAAAAAAATCAACAGCCTGGCGCGGCAACGCCAGGCTGAATGTGCACTTTTCGACAGCGAATGAACCTCAGGCTGCCCGGGTATAAAACAGGGCTGCCTGCGTGCGATTTTTGACATCCAGGCGGCGAAAAAGCGCTTCCAGATGGGCTTTTACCGTTCCAGTACTGATATTCAGCGTGCGGCTAATTTCTTTGTTCGACTCACCCGCAGCCAGCAGTTTTAGCACTTCGCGCTGGCGCTCACTCAATGAAGAGAGCTCCTGCTGCGGCCGGGAAGGTTGTTTAACCCAGTCGCACGGGAAACAGACCATCCCCTTCGATACCGACTTCAGCATGGCAGAGATCATTTCCGGGTGTGCATTGCGGGGAATAATGGCCGTGACATTATTCTGCATAAGCTGCTCCACCCATCTGACATCGTGTTTTGCCAGCACCATAACCACGCGCAGTGCCGGAAAGCGCAGCATGATCTCTTCCAGCATCGCCATGCCATCATCCTGAATAAAGCGGCCGTCAATCATGACGATAGATGTTGGCGAGGCGGATAAAAGCGCCCATAGCTCATCAGTCTGACTGGTCCCCGATATATTTATTTCTGGAATTAATTCTTGCAGACGGCTGATCGCTCCATGAATAAATATTGACTGCCTGTCAAACATGATTACTCGCATTATTTTTACTCCCACTGAAAACTCCGTGCCACGAAGTATCGTCATGGATAGATAATAAGAACTTAATAATTCGAGGGGGATTCTACAGAGGGTCTGTATGAGAACAAACTCAACGACGGGAAGCGTTACAAAATGCCCAGCTTGATTAAATTTCGCCAGATTTTGACATATTTGCTTTGAGGAACATCTTAAACATCGACAATACGGGGATCCCTCCCCGCAGATCATTTCATTACAGGAACATACCGCCTGAAACTTCAATACGCTGCGCGTTCATCCAGCCCAGTTTATCGCTCAGCAGCGCGGCGATCGCATCGCCAATATCGTCCGGTAGGCCCACGCGACCCAGCGCGGTTTGAGACGCCAGCAACTGATTCAGCTGTGCGTTGTCTCGCACCCGTCCACCGCCAAAATCGGTTTCAATCGCACCCGGGGCAATAATGTTGACCGAGATCCCCCGCGCACCCAGCTCTTTTGCCTGGTAGCGGGTCAGCACTTCCATTGCCCCTTTCATTGAGGCGTAAGCGCCGGAGCCCGGCTGGGTAAAACGCGCCAGCCCGCTGGACACATTCAGGATGCGGCCGCCGTCTTTAATGACGGGCAGCAGGTGCTGGGTCAGGAAAAAGGGGCCTTTGAAATGGATATTCATCGCCTCATCAAACTGCGCTTCTGTCGTCTCGGCAAAAGGCGCATATAAACCTGTACCTGCGTTGTTCAATAAATAATCAAAGGTATCACGCTGCCAGATGTTTTTGAGCGTTTCCTGAACTTGTCGGGTGAAATCCTCAAAGCTGGAAACATTGCCGACATTAAGCTGTAATGCAGCGGCTTTAACGCCTTTTCCTTCAATTTCACGCACAACGTCAAGCGCTTCTTTCTCGCTGCTGTTGTAGGTCAGGATAATTCCCGTACCTGCATCAGCCAGCTTCAATACCGCGTTTTTCCCCAGGCCACGGCTACCACCTGTTACTAATGCAATACGTTCAGACATAAGAAACCTCGTTCCGGCTGTTATGAAGATTGAGAAAGAGCTTATTAGGTGATAGAAGATCAATAAAGACGGTAAGAAACGCTTCACTGTTTCATTACGAACAACAATGAGCCACGCCTATGGATAAAATTCACGCAATGCAGCTCTTCATCCGCGTCGCGGAACTGGAAAGTTTTTCCCGTGCGGCGGATACCTTAGGCCTGCCGAAAGGGAGTGTTTCGCGGCAAATTCAGGCGCTGGAAAATCTGCTGGGAACGCAGCTTTTGCATCGCACCACGCGCCGCGTCAGCCTGACGCAGGACGGAATGGTCTATTACGAACGCGCAAAAGATCTGTTAACCAACCTCGACGAACTGGACGGAATGTTCCAGCTTGATCCCTCCAGCATCAGCGGACGGCTGCGTGTCGATATGCCCGTGGGCGTTGCTCGAAATTTAGTCATCCCGAAACTCCCGGCATTTTTACAGCAATATCCCGGAATCGAACTGGAACTCAGCAGCAGCGACCGGCTGGTCGATGTGATCCGCGAAGGGTTTGACTGCGTGGTGCGTGTTGGCACGCTGAAGGACTCCGGGCTGATTGCCCGTCCGCTGGGTAAGCTGTCAGTGATTAACTGCGCCAGCCCGGAATATCTGGAGCGTTTTGGTTATCCGGATAGTCTGGACGATTTGGCTTCACATGCGGTCATTCACTATGCCACCAGCCTGGGCACTCGCCCGCAGGGCTTCGAGTACTACAACGGCAACGCGACACAGTGGATAAAAACGGGCGGGGTCCTGACCGTAAACAGCACGGAAACCTACCACGCGGCCTGTATCGCCGGGCTGGGGATAATCCAGGTGCCCCGCGTTGGCGTGCGTGATTCGCTGCGCGCCAAAAAACTGCTCGAGATCCTGCCGCAATACCGCGCAGAGCCGATGCCTGTATCGTTAATTTATCCGCACCGGCGTAACCTCTCCCGCCGGGTCCATCTGTTTATGGAGTGGCTTACCGTATTAATGAAAGCCTATGTTGATTAAGCACAGGCTATAATTTCAATTACATCCCGCCAAACGAATAAGGAAAAGCGTGTGACGCCGGAAAACAACCAGCAACGTCCCCCACAGGAAAATACCCCAGGAAAAGCCGTCCAGGCGCTGAAAACCGTCACCAGCACGGCACAGAAGATCCAGCGTCGGCCTTTGATTGCGCATCTGATACGCGCGACTGAGCGCTTCAACGACCGTATGGGGAATCAGTTTGGCGCCGCCATCACCTATTTCTCATTTCTGTCGATGATCCCCATCCTGATGGTGTCGTTTGCTGCCGCAGGTTTTATCCTTGCCTGGCATCCCACGCTGCTTCAGGACATCTTCGACAAGATCCTGATGAACGTCAGCGACCCCACGCTCGCTGGCACCCTCAAAAGCACCATCAATACCGCCGTGCAACAGCGTACAGCTGTTGGTCTGGTCGGTTTGCTCATTGCGCTCTATTCCGGCATTAACTGGATGGGAAACCTGCGTGAAGCCATTCGCGCCCAGTCCCGCGACGTGTGGGAACGCACGCCGCAGGATCAGGAGAAAATCTGGATTAAGTACTTCCGTGATTTTGTTTCGCTGATTGGCCTGCTTGTAGCCCTGATAGTGACGCTTTCCATCACCTCTGTTGCCGGTTCAGCGCAGCAGATGATTATTTCAGCGCTCTATCTCGACAGCATCGAATGGCTTAAACCTGCATGGCGCGGCATTGGGCTGGCCATTTCTGTCTTTGCCAACTACCTGCTGTTCTTCTGGATATTCTGGCGGTTGCCGCGCCACCGGCCACGTAAAAAGGCGCTGATCCGCGGCACACTGATTGCGGCAATTGGTTTTGAGATCATCAAAATCGTGATGACCTACACCCTGCCCGCGCTGGTGAAATCCCCGTCGGGCGCGGCATTTGGCTCGGTACTGGGGTTGATGGCGTTCTTCTACTTCTTCGCCCGCCTGACGCTGTTCTGCGCCGCATGGATAGCCACCGCGCAATACAAAGATGACCCGAGGATGCCGGGTAAAACCCACACCTGATGGAATCTCCGGGCTGAATAAGAATGCAAAAATTCAGCCCGTTCTATAATTTCAGAATATAAATCCAGCCCGTAACTTTTATTTAACCGAAAACCAGTTTTATTCGCTGATATTTAAAAACTGTGAAGCATTTCATAGAAGGTATTTTGCTGGTCTGAATATTATCCGCTTTTTGCTGCTTTTATCGCCATTTCTCCGGTTTGTTACAGATTGAAATGTCGCTTTTGCTGTGCGTAATATGGCCGTTCGTTCGTCAAAATATAAGAATATTTTATGCAAGCAACCGCCACAACACTCGACACTGAACCGGAAAGCACGCCGGTTAACTCACGTAATAAAGTTGTCGTCGCCTCGCTGATTGGCACCGCCATTGAGTTCTTCGACTTTTATATTTATGCCACAGCTGCGGTTATCGTTTTCCCGCATATCTTCTTCCCGCAGGGGGACCCAACGGCCGCCACGCTACAGTCTCTGGCGACTTTCGCCATCGCCTTCGTCGCACGCCCGATTGGCTCTGCGCTGTTTGGGCACTTTGGTGACCGCATTGGCCGTAAAGTCACGCTGGTGGCATCACTGCTGACCATGGGGATTTCCACCGTGGCGATTGGCCTGCTGCCCACTTACGAAACCATCGGCATTCTGGCGCCGGTTCTGCTGGCGCTGGCGCGCTTTGGTCAGGGTCTGGGGCTGGGTGGTGAATGGGGAGGTGCGGCGCTGCTGGCAACCGAAAACGCCCCTGCCCGTAAGCGTGCGCTTTATGGCTCATTCCCGCAGCTGGGCGCACCGATTGGCTTCTTCTTTGCCAACGGCACTTTCCTGCTGCTCTCCTGGCTGCTGACGGATGAGCAGTTCATGAACTGGGGCTGGCGTATTCCGTTTATCTTCTCCGCCGTGCTGGTTCTGATTGGCCTGTACGTGCGAGTTTCTCTGCATGAAACGCCCGTGTTCGCCAAAGTTGCGGCGGCGAAAAAGCAGGTTAAAGTGCCGCTGGGTACACTGCTGACCAAACACATTCGCGTGACCGTGCTGGGCACGTTCATCATGCTGGCGACCTATACGCTGTTCTACATCATGACCGTCTACTCAATGACGTTCAGCACCGCTGCCGCGCCTGTTGGCCTGGGGCTGCCGCGCAATGAAGTGCTGTGGATGCTGATGATGGCGGTTGTTGGTTTTGGCGTGATGGTGCCGATTGCAGGCCTGCTGGCAGACAAATTTGGCCGTCGTGCAAGCATGATTGTGATCACCTCGCTGATTATCCTGTTTGCGCTGTTTGTCTTCCCGCCGCTGCTGGGTTCAGGTAGCCCTGCGCTGGTGATGGCTTATCTGCTGATTGGCCTGAGCCTGATGGGACTGACCTTCGGCCCGATGGGTGCGCTGTTGCCGGAGCTGTTCCCGACCGAAGTGCGTTATACCGGGGCGTCTTTCTCCTATAACGTCTCTTCTATCCTGGGGGCGTCTGTTGCGCCGTATATCGCCACCTGGTTACAGGCGAACTACGGTCTGTTCTATGTGGGTGTGTATCTGGCGGCGATGGCGGCACTGACGCTGATTGCGTTGCTGCTGACCCACGAAACGAAAGATCACTCTCTGTAAGTGGGTTGTGCCGGGTGGCGGCTTCGCCTTACCCGGCCTACAAACAGACCCGCAACCCCGTAGGCCGGGTAAGCGCAGCGCCACCCGGCACAAACAGACCGCTCCGTCACTTCTTCATTTGCGCCAGAATCGTCCGGCACTGATTCGCATCCCCTTCTGACGGTGATATCAACGCCAGCAGTGCTGCCGCTGGCGTGACCAGCGTAGCCAGCGCCGCCGCAACCGCACCACGTGCAATCAGCGGCCCGGCTTTCACGCCCGCCTGCGGATCCTTGAATGAACCACGCACGTACAGCGGTGAACGCAGGGTGATGATACGAATGCCCTTACTCTCAGGATCGATAGTCAAATCCAGCTGTTCAGAGGCCATACTGGCCGTCCCGGTGACATTGATGACCGCATTTTCCGTATCGAAGGCAAAAATCTGCGGGCGCGCCACGCCATTGACCAGGTCCAGGTTGGCCGCTGCGCAGTTCACCCGAATTTCATCGTCACCAAAAATCTGCCCGATAATGTAGTTCCCGACGTTAAGCCCGAGGATCTCCATCAAATTCCGGCTCACCAGTCCGTCATTCATCAGGAGCTTCAGGTTGCCGTTACTGCTGCCCAGCAGCGCCGCCACCGAGTTACCGACACCGCGAATATCCGCATCGCCATTCATCTCACCGAGGGTTTTCTGCATCAGCTCAACATCCGGCATCAGTTGCTTCAGCTTCAGCCGCCGCGCCTGAATATCCGCCTGCCCGTGCATCGGTTTTTTATCCCCTTCAAGGTGAATATTGGATGAGATAGTCCCGCCCGCCAGGCCAAATTTCAGCGGCTGTAAGCGCAGGTCGGCATTTTTAAGGATCAGGTGCGTGGAAAGGTCGCTGATGGGCAAAGTGCTACCGTGCTCGATTTTGCGTCCTTTAAAACGCACATCGGCATCCATGACGTTCCACTTGTCGGTTTCAAAGCGTTCATAAGGCAGGACTTTGCCCGCCGGTTGGGGATCCTTTTTGACCTCTTTGGTCTTCGTGCCTTTACCAGAATCGATACCAATCAGCGGCCCCAGATCGGCCAGGCGTAACTGGCGAGACTCCATATCGCCTTCCAGTTTCGGGCGCGGTTTTCCGGTAGTATACGTCAGCGAACCGTGGATATCGCTATCGCCAATCCGGCCGTAAAAATCGCGGTAATTGAAGACTGATGCGGTTTGCATGTCGATTTTCGCTGTTAAATGCCCGTCGGTTTCAAAAGGCGGCGTATCGGGCAGCAGTACCCCGGTCAGGTCATACAGCGCGCCAAGTGAATCCCCGGCGAATTTCAGACGCAGATCAACACCGCCCATTTTCATTGGATCGTTAACCGTGCCCACGAATGCCACGCGGGTATTCCCCGAACGAAAATCGGCCTGTACCGGGAAAGGTGTCCCTTCGCTGCGTAGCGCCAGCATCCCGCCGATTTTACCCGTGCCGCTCAGGGGCTGGCCGTTGTAGCGTCCTTTTGCCGTCAGGCCAAACACGTAATCGCCTGCTTTGCTGTTATCGCCTTTTTCTTTGCTGCCCGTCACCTCGCTAAACGGCAGTGGTTTCCCCAGCGGATCGACCATGATCTCCACATCCGCTTTAGTCACCTTGTCTTCAATGAGGATCCGCCCACGATCGAACAGGATGTTATCCAGACGAAAAGACCAGGACGACGGCTGAGCATCCGGCGCGCTGTTGCCGCTGCTGGCAAGATTGAACGTCCAGTTGTTATTTTTTTCAGATAAGCGGATCAGGCGCGCATCGGGCTGCTGGAGTTTGATCCACGGCAGGTAGACCGTTTTGGTCAGTAGCGCGAGAGGGGCCAGCGTGGCTTCAACACGCGGCAGGTGCACCATCGTGATGTCGGGGATATCCGGCGGGTTGCCAAGAATGATGTCATCGGCGTGAACATGTGGCCAGGGCACCCAGCTTCGCCAGCCGGTTTCTTCTTTCTGCCGCTCCCAGACCACGCCCAGATCGCCGCGAATGGCAAACGGCCGGTTCAGTTCGGCAGAGACTTTCTTGTTGATGGTCGGTTTAAGGCGGTTCCAGTCAAACGTCGCGAGAATGATGATTGCCACCGCAATCAACAACAAGAAAATCCCACATACCCAGGTGACAATCCTGGTTGTTTTCGTCATTGTTTCCCCCTTACCAGATGGCCTTACCTTTCATGAATATAGCTCATGACACAGGTAAGCGGGGGCCACTGCGTCCGGTAATAATGCGTAAGTGCGACGCACTATTACGGGAAACAGATTACTTTACAACGTAATAACGACGTTACTCAGGGTATCCATCGGGACAGGACGAGAGAGGAAATAACCTTGCGCGGCTGCCGCAGGTGAGTTTTGCACATCACGCCACTCTTCCAGCGTTTCAACACCTTCAACAATAACACCCTGGCAGTAACGGTTCATCAGTTGCAGGAGCAACGTGAACAGATTTCGGCCTTCCGGCGTCTGGCGCAGCATGATAAACAGGTCACGAGCCACTTTGATGTAGTCATAGCGTACTTCACTGAGCGCAGAGAAGTTCGCCATGCCGGTGCCAAAGTCATCCAGCCACAGCGGGCCAAACTCACACATGGTGGCAAATGACGAATCCTGCGGCAGGCTGACGTGCTCCACCAGCTCGAAACGCATCCACGGCAGCGTGGCGATCAGCTCCTGCAACTTTGCGTTCTGGCGCAATGCGATCAGGGTCGGGCCATCCACATTCACCGATGCAAGAATGTTGTGCTGAGTGAAAAACTCATGTTTCGTGGACAGCATTTTCAGCTGCTCTTCCAGCACATCGATACGCTGACGAACGGACACTTCAGCAAAATAGCGGTCCGGTGGGATACGCTGCGTAGGATTCGACGGATGCGTAACGACCGTTAAAATCTCAATGGCCATCAACCGGCCGTCAGTACGGTAGATCGGTTGATAGGTATAGGCACGCTCACATTGCAGCCAGTAGCGATGCTCCTGCAAGTTCTCAATACTTGCCTCAGGCGTAGTGCTTAGCCGCTGGATAACCTGCTCTGACTTCATTTCAGATGTCCTGTTTTATGGGGATGACCTTTCTGGACTCGTCAAAGGGTTATCGGCGGGACAATTGAGAACTTTATGTCCAGTTCGCGGGGAAAATGAAATTAAGATGACAGAAATTACCAGGAATACGCGCTGGCTCAAAAAAAATATTGGAACGTCGTTTTAATATAGTTGACCACATAATCCACACAGCGCACACTGCTTCTAATTTATCTGTTCAGGTTCACGACTATGTCTAAAAAAATTGCCGTGATTGGCGAATGCATGATTGAGCTGTCACAAAAAGGCGCGGAAGTTAGCCGCGGTTTTGGTGGCGATACATTGAACACATCGGTTTACATTGCCCGTCAGGTTGCTCCCGACGCACTCGCCGTGAACTACGTTACCGCACTGGGTACGGACAGTTTCAGCCAGCAGATGCTGGAGTCCTGGCAAAGTGAAAATGTACAAACTTCCCTGATTCAGCAGATGGAAAACCGCCTGCCGGGTCTGTATTACATTGAAACCGACAGCACCGGCGAGCGCACGTTCTACTACTGGCGTAACGAAGCCGCGGCCAAGTTCTGGCTGGAAAGCGACGCCGCAGCTGCCATCTGTGAAGAGCTGGCGACCTTTGACTATCTCTACCTGAGCGGGATCAGCCTGGCGATTTTAAGCCCGTCCAGCCGCGAAAAGCTGCTGTCATTGCTGCGCGAATGCCGCGCCAACGGCGGCAAGGTAATTTTCGATAACAACTACCGCCCTCGTCTGTGGGCCAGCCGCGAAGAGACGCAGCAGGTTTATCAGCAGATGCTGCAATGCACCGACATCGCGTTCTTAACGCTGGATGACGAAGATGCCCTGTGGGGCGAGAAACCGGTCGATGAGGTTATCGCCCGTACTCAGGCTGCTGGCGTGAGTGAAGTCGTGATTAAGCGCGGCGCGGATTCATGCCTGGTGGCAATTGCAGGTGAAACCGTTGTGGAAGTCCCGGCAGTGAAGTTAGCCAAAGAGAAAGTGATTGATACCACCGCTGCGGGTGATTCCTTCAGTGCGGGTTATCTGGCGGTACGTCTGACGGGCGGTACGCCAGAAGCGGCGGCACAGCGCGGACACCTGACCGCCAGTACGGTGATTCAGTATCGCGGGGCGATTATTCCGCGTGAGGCAATGCCTGCGTAAATCAGGTGGGGGCTGATGCCCCCACCCTAAGCCTCTCCCACCGGCATTACTGCCCCTGCGGAATATCCGTTGCGTCCTGGTGTAAATCATCTGCCGTTGTCGTCTGCGCAGCCTGCGGCGCAGTGGCCATAATCGAATCCCAGGTCGACTGAAGTTCTTTCATGTCATATTCCGGCTCGCCCTTCGGCTGCAACAGAATCAACGCCATATCCTGCGACAGCTGCTGACGCAAATCCTGATTCAACATATCGACCGTCAGACCGCTCAGGAAGTCCTGACGCAGTTTCTGATATTGTTCCGGCGCAATATCTACAACCTGGTTTTGCAGCGAACGAATACGCTGGCTAATCAGGATATCGGTATCAGCACGGGCATAGGTCGCGAACAGTTTTTGCAGTTCGAGTTTTTTCTGCGCCACCAGCGCATTAAATTCCTCTTCTGACAGCCCTTCTTTACGTACTTTCGCCAGCTCTTTCGCCACCAGGCCCAGGTTCGCATTCAGCTTATCACCCGGTGATTCCACATTGATGGCGCACTGGGCGCGCTGGAACAGCACACGGCAGTCAAAGCCCAGGCCGATGTCCTTCATGTTATTTTTGCTCAGCGTCTGCTGAACGTGCCAGAACAGCGCCTCACGGGCGAGATCCGCACGCCAGTAGCGCAGCAGCGCGGCGGATTCACGAATAGGCTGCCAGGAGGTGTCCCACATCATAGAGAGCTTATCCTGACGCACCGTGTCCGTCATAATACTGACTGGCTCTGCGCGCAACGGCGAAAGCGTAGGGACAGGGGCTGGCGTTTCACGTTTGCCTTTCAGCTCGCCAAAGGCCTTGTTGATTTGTTCAACCACCGCACGGCTATCAACATTACCCACCACAATCAGGGTCATTGCATCCGGGGTGTACCATTTCTGGTAGAAGGATTTGACCTGTTCCGTATCGACGGGCTGTTTCAGCGGCTCTGCCGGGTCATGCCCCAGCAGCGTGGAGCCTTTCAGGCGGTAACGCCACCAGCCCTCTTTCGTATCTGCAGGCCAGGTTGCCACCATGTCGCTGTTGCTCAGCGCATAATTCACGGTGTCTGGGGTGATGGACAGCTTACCTGTGGCATCAGACAGATAGATAAGGGCTTCTTTCAGGAGATCGTTACGGTTGTTCGGCAAGCTCAGGTTAAACATGGTGTAGTCATAAGAGACCACTGCCGGAGGAAGTGGGCGTTTCGGATCAATGGCCTGTTGCCAGAGAGAACGCACCTGAACTGCCTGCAGACTGCCGCTCTGGGTGAGCGCCAGTCGGGGAATAAAGTGGCTTAAACCGGTCTGCTGGGTGCTTTCTGTCAGAGAGCCTGTATTCACAGACAGACGGATTTCAATACGGTCGCTCGGGCGCTGCGGGGTGGCTAAAACTTGCCACTGAAAACCGTTCGCCAGAGTCCCTTGTTGCCAGGCCGGGTCTGGCTGGAGCGCATCTGCCTGCACATAACTGGCTGCTGCCATCATCAGCAAACCGCCGGTTAAGAGTCGAATTTTTGTGCCCTGCATGTGAACCCCTGATCAACATTCCTGGTTAAAAAGAGTGTCTCGTGACGTGGAGCACTCCAAAAGATGACGATGAAAACACTCCGATTAGACCGCGTGTAATGCAAAACGTCACGGACGGAAGTGAAATATACCTTAAAAAAATCTTGTCGAATTATGACAGGTATGAACAGTTATTATGCGCAGGAGCCCGCATCCCGACAAGGGATAGCGGGCATTTGTGACGATATTAGGAGGATATACCCTGAGTTTTGCTGTCAGAGTTGCGGTTATTCAGCGTGTCATCGAGCTTTTTGTGATCCAGCTCTTTCACCCATTTCGCCACCACAACCGTAGCCACGCCGTTACCCACCAGGTTGGTTAACGCACGGGCTTCAGACATGAAACGGTCGATACCGAGAATCAACGCCAGGCCCGCCACCGGCAGATGTCCTACCGCAGAAATGGTCGCCGCCAGAACGATAAACCCACTGCCCGTAACGCCCGCAGCACCTTTCGATGAGAGCAGCAACACCACCAGCAGGGTTATCTGATGGAAAATGTCCATATGGCTGTTGGTCGCCTGAGCGATAAACACCGCGGCCATCGTCAGGTATATCGAGGTGCCGTCGAGGTTAAAAGAGTAACCCGTCGGGATAACCAGCCCCACCACCGACTTGCGGCAGCCCAGTTTTTCCATCTTATCGAGCATACGCGGCAGCGCAGACTCTGAAGATGACGTGCCCAGCACAATCAGCAGCTCTTCGCGGATATAGCGGATAAATTTGAAGATGTTGAAGCCTGCCGCGCGGGCAATCGAACCCAGAACCACCACCACGAACAGAATACAGGTGATGTAGAAGCAGACAATCAGCTGGCCCAACTGCACCAGCGTGCCTACGCCGTATTTCCCGATGGTAAAGGCCATTGCCCCGAATGCGCCGATCGGTGCCAGACGCATGATCATGTTGATGATACCGAAGATGACCTGCGAGAAGCTCTCAATCACGTTGAAGATCAGCTGACCTTTGCTGCCAAGACGGTGCAGCGCAAAACCAAACAGCACAGCAAACAGCAGCACCTGCAAAATGTTGCCGCTGGCGAAGGCGCCGATGACGCTACCCGGAATAACGTCCAGCAGGAAGGCCACAACCCCCTGGTCTTTCGCCTGCTCGGCGTACACCGCGACGGCTTTGGCATCCAGCGTCGAGGGATCAACGTTCATCCCCGCGCCTGGCTGCACCACGTTAACGATAATCAGGCCAATGATCAGCGCGATGGTACTAACCACTTCGAAATACAACAGTGCGACTGCCCCGGTACGACCGACGGCCTTCATGCTTTCCATGCCAGCGATGCCGGTCACCACCGTACAGAAGATAATCGGGGCGATGATCATTTTGATGAGCTTAACGAACGCATCGCCAAGCGGTTTCATTTGCGCACCTAATTCAGGATAGAAGTGACCAAGCAGAATACCGATTGCGATGGCTGTCAGGACCTGAAAGTAGAGGCTTTTGAAGAGTGAGGTTTTCATAGGGTGTCCTTGGAAAGAAAAACCACAGGCTTTGTAAGGTTTTGGTTAACCTGCGGCTTTAAAATAACACCCGTAAAACATGACAGAAATAAACTTACATCAACTTTGAAACACAAATGTTAAGAAATTTGAGCTGACTCGCGCAAGCCAGCAACAAATTTACGCTTTTGCATTATTGCCTTCATTCGCCAGATAGCGTTGCTCGAACACATCCGACGGGACTGCGCGGGCAAACAGGAAGCCCTGTCCGCTCTCCACGCCGGCAGCTGCCAGCCAGTCGCGCTGCGCTTCGGTTTCAATGCCTTCTGCAATCACATGCAGGTTCAGGCTACGCGCCATCTGGATAATGGCCTGCACCATGCTGCTGTCATCCGGCAGCCCGTCAACGAAGGTTTTATCGATTTTCAGCACATCCACCGGCAGGGTTTTCATGTGATGGAGCTGACGCAACCCGGCATACCCCATGCCAAAATCGTCCAGCGCAATGCGGATCCCGGCATTACGCAGCGGTTTAAGAATGGTGACCGCTTCGTTAGGGTCGTCGATACGGCGGCTTTCTGTCACTTCCAGAATCAGCGTGTCAGGTTTGATCCGATAGCGGTGGATAAGCTCCAGCATCTCCGAAACCATGGTCGGATGCATCAGCTGTAGGGCAGACAAATTCACCGACAGTGGCAACGTGACGCCCCGCTCCTGCCAGGCCGCAAGCTGGCGGCAGGACTCTTCAAGCACCCAGTAACCCACGGTGACCATCAGGCCGCAGGATTCAATGCGCTCAATCAGCCCTTCTGGCAGCTCCCACGAGCCATCAGGCTGCTGTACCCGCAGTAACGCTTCTGCGCTTTTGACTTCACCCGTCAGCAAGTTCACCTGCGGCTGGAGCCAGATGGCAAACTGGCGGTTATCCAGCGCGGTCAGAATGTCGCTCTCTTCAGTCAGACGCTGCTGCGCCTTTTCCATCTGCTCCGGGTCGAAGAACTGGATCTGGTTTTTCCCTTTACGACGGGCAGTGAAGGCAGCAGAAAACGCGCGGCGATACAGTTGCTCTGCCGTCAGGTCACCGTAGAACATGGCGATCCCGATGCTGGCGCTTGGACGTAGCTGAATACCCTGAATGGGCAGCCGCTCATTAATGACAGTGAGTACTTGCTGACCTAATGTAATCGCGTGCCACGGCTCTTTCACGCCATGGGCAATGATCACCAGGTCATATCCGCTGACCTGGGTCAGCACCATGCGCGGTGCCAGGACAGATTTCACCTTTTCCACCAGCGTCAGCAGCAGCACTTCGCGCTGGCTCTCTTTGAGAACACCCGCCGTGTCCTGCAAGGTTTCACAGGCGACAACCATCAGCGCGGTCGTCTGCTGGCGCGCCACGGTCTGCTCCAGCATGGCCATCAAAAAGGCTTTGTTGGGGAGTTCTGAAACCGGAAAACGGGTCGCGCTGCTGTTCAGATCGTCCTGCTGGCGTGAAATACGCTGCTGGTTGAGGTTATAACTGCGCACCAGCATCCCGATTTCATCGTCATGGTGCAGATGCGGAACTTCCAGCTGATGCCCCACTTGTTCCTGCGGCGAGAGGTTATTCAGCTCGCGGGCAATGCGGCGTACAGGGTGCACAATCAACCGGTTAATACACCAGGTCAGGGCCACGCTGAGGATCAGCGCCAAAAGTAAGTAAGTGGTTACTAACGTAATAACCCAACTCATCACAAATTTATACAGGCGATATGAGTCGGCCTGAAGCACCAGATAGGCTAACGGCTGCGGGTTCGCCGGGCGTTCAAGGGAATAGACAGGCAGGGAAATTTGTACCGGCAGCTCAAACAATCGCATGATCATGACCGGAACCGGACGTTCAGGGATAAAACTCATCCGCAGCGCCTGGAACTGGTTAGGCAGAACCACATCCGCACGGCTGACAATCCCGGCGGGCTGGATGCGTTTTAAGATCGTTTCCGCCTCAGGAATATCCCCTTTCAGGATAGAGGCAGAAAGTGGCCCGCGTACCGAGCGGGCAATACTTTCGAGTTGTGAAGCCGTGTTATAGCGATTCTGCTGTACGGAATGAAACAGCAAAATGACGCAGAAGATGAAAACAAACAGCATCGTGACGGCAGAAACCATCGCCATCTGTTTGATAGTTAAAGAACGGCTGACACGCAAAATGACTCTCCACAAAACTCAAAGCGCAAGGCGCACCAGGGCGTTAACCTGGTGCGCCTGAGTATACCCGATTGCTGCGTTTATTAGAGAGACTTACAATTGGATTAAGGTAAATCTGATTACCAGTCCGCGTACGGAATAAGCGGCTGCGGTGGCAGATCCATGTCTCCTTGCCAGCCCGCCGCAGAATAACGTACGTAGATCAGCGCATGGCTCGGGGTATAATCTTTCGCTTGCTGAATATCTACGCCGAGACCCACAAACCAGTTGGACGTCACGCGGCGCTCAATAATAGCCCTTGCGGTATAACCAGTACCCGACGAACTGCTGCCCGTCTCAGGCTCATGTTTATCGGTATACATGTCGTTACCATCAGCATCGACTTCGTTATCAGGAATCAGGCCCTGTAGCGGATAACGCATCCCGTCTTTGGTTTTGGAATGCGACCAGGAGACTGAGCCGCCCAGTTCCCAGGACCAGTTTTCAGTGCGTTTACGCCAGGTCACCGGCAAGGCGAAGGAGACATACTCCTGCGGGCTGTAATAACCGCCCTGTCCCAGCGTATACCCGCTCAGATCCTTGTCGTAATGCCACAACATGTTGGACACGCCAACCGTCAGGCGCTCATTGTTTTTGTTAATGAGCTTGTAGTAGTAACCGGTCATCCAGCGGACGCGCCAGTTATCTTCCACATTTTTCCCTGTCAGGCTGTCGGCGCTCAGGCTTGACCAGACGCCGTTCGCCTCACCTTTGTCATAGCTCAGACTCACGCCACCACCGGTGGCACGCACGCCGCCCCATGTGGTGTCGGTGTTGGCATCATGCTGCCCGGCAAACGCCAGAAGCGAGCTGGAAATCGGGCGACGGTGAGCATTCACGGTATAGCCAATTGGTCCTAAATCGTTGCTGTAGCTCAGGCCACCGACCACATCCACCACGTCGAAGCCCATCGGCGTGGTGCCGATGTCCATCGCCCAGGTTTTATTCTGCCAGCCCACGGCAACACTCGCGCCGTTCGCAGACTGGTTGGTGTTGCCATGACAAGGTGTTGCAGCACAGGTGCCCCATTTTGGATCGTACGTCCCGTCTTTGGTGGCAAATGTCCCGGCATCCATATTGACCAGATCGCTACGGAAGAACATACGGCCATCTGCCAGCGGTGCGTCCGCCTGCAACATGGTAGTGTGAGCTTTCAGGTCGGAATACCCGCCCGTGCCGCTTGAGCCCCAGTAGTCGTGTTGCAGAGTGACGTTAACGTCCTGCTGACGGTATAAATCACCAGCGTCGCTACGCACGCCGCGCTTCAGCCAGTCATCGTTCTCATCGTTACGCGTCAGACGGGTAAAACTGTCGTTATCCGTCGGGCGCGTGGTGGTGATGCCAGAAGACACCATCGCGTCTTTGTAAGTGTCCAGCGCCTGCTGAGGTTGGCCGTTTTGCGCCTGAAAACGCGAGGCGTCACGCAATACCAGCGCATTCTCCATCGACGCAGGCTGTGATTTCACCTGGGGGATCAGCTTGTTGAAAGTTTGTTCCGCCGCGGCGTTATCGCCAAGCCCGGCCTGCGCCATCGCAACGCGCCGCTGCATGTTCAGCGACTGCGGTTGGCCAGTTTTCGCATCCGGGAGTTTTGCCAGTTCAGCACGCGCGGCGTCTTTATTCCCTTCCGCGATATAGACTTCCGTCAGCCCAAGGATGGCGTCTTCGTTTTGCGGTTCGCGCTGCAATACAGTGTTATATGCGGCTTTCGCCCCAGTGCGGTCGCCACGCTGCTGCGCCCAGTCTGCCAGGGTTAAATCGATACGTGTTGACGAAGGTTGCTGGTGGAGCAGGTTTTCAGCTTCTTGCTCTTTACCGCTGTCACGCAGGCGGTTTGCCGTTTCCAGCACCTGATTACTTTGCAGACGGTCGGCCAGCTCCTGGATATTGCCATTCCACTGGCTGCGCGGCAGGGTGTTCAGGTGCGCCAGAGCGGCTCTGTCCTGGTCGTTACCGGAAAGGTAAAGCCCGCTGGCGTAAACCTGATCGGGATCGGTCGGTTTTTGGTTTGCCAGCTGGCGCATCAGGGTGTCTGCCTGGCTGCGCTGGCCCGCACTGTAGAGATCGCGGGAAAGACGATAGGTTATCCACACATCACCTGGCGACAACGCCAGACGACGACGCTGAATTTCCGCCGCCTGGGCATATTTACCCTCGTTTTCCAGCTGCTCAGCCTGTTGGGACAACTGTTCGTTCGTCAGGCTACGTTCAATATCATCAATGCTGCGGCGCTGGCTGGCGGAAAGTGACTGGATAAACTGCGAGGCTTTTTCCGGTGACTGGGCACGATAGATATTCGCCAGTCCGCGCACGGCGTTGCTGTTACCGCTGTCCATACGCAGCGCCTGGCGATAGTAACGCTCTGCAGCGTCATTATCTTTGCGCGCTGCCGCCACATCCCCAAGACCAAGCACGGCATAGCTATCGGTGTTGTCGATATTTCGCGCCTGCTGGTAATAGCGTTCCGCCTGCGCGGTGTTATTGGCTTTAAGCGCGGTATCACCTTGCTGGATCAGCAGCCAGTAGCGGTTAACCTTCAACAGGCTATCCCATTTGCCTCGGTTATCGCTCTGCGGATCAAGGGCAATGGCTTTTTCAAACTGTGCCACCGCGCGGGCGCGATCGCCTTTTTGCGAATACGCCTGGCCCAGCGCGCCAACGGCTTCGCTGTCAGCATGGTTAGCGCTAACTGCTTTTTGCAGTTCCGTGACCGCTTTACCACCCTGCCCCGAATCCACCGCCGCTAAGCCTTCTGCTTTGGCACGGAACGCCGGGTCGGCGAGCTGTTTTTGCTGTGCTTCAAGCTGGGAACGCGCCGCTGTCACGCTATCACCACTGCTGAAGACCGTCAGGTATTTTTGCAGCGCACTCACGCTGGCGCTGCTGGCAGGCAGGTCTTTAATCTGCTGATACCACATGTCAGACGCCTGGTCGCGGCCGTTATTGGTTTTGGCCATGTCCTGCAATACCGCGAACCCTTCATCACGGCGTCCGTTCTGGAACATCAGCTGCGCCAGCGTGGCCTGTAACTGTACATTGCCAGGATTACTGGCGTTGATTTTCTTAAGCTGGTTAATGGCGCTGGAACGTCGGGCAGGATCTTTGGCTACGACATTCCAGTACTCGGTTGCTAAATCGCCAGCCGGTGGATTTCCGGCAAAGAGTTTGTCGTATGCGGCAATCGCTTCCTGAGTATGGCCTGTTGTGGCTAACAGACGCGCCTGCTGCAACGCCTGGCGGCCATCCGGCGTTGAAAGCAGCATGGTATTACGGGAAGACTGATACGCAGCCGAACCCGGAGCGATCCCCTTCAGGCGATCCAGCTCTTTTTGCGCGCCGGCGGTGTCGCCCTGGCGCAGCAAATAACGGAAACGTGCCGCAATCACGTCCGGGTTGTTTGGATCGATAAGCTCAAGACGATAAAGCGACTGGCGAACCAAATCCTCACGCTGCGTTGATTCGCCCAGACGAACCTGCTCAAGCAGCTGTTTCTGCTGGGGGGAGTTGGCAGCCTGCGCCATCGGCATCAGTGCCAGGCCAAGCGATAAACTGAGTAGATTTAATGTGAACTTGCGCATTCCTGGCCCCAATCCGGTATTAATTCACCTTTTTCGGTGAAGCGAAAACGATGCTGATCCCATCCTTGTCCAAAGAGAGTCAGTACGTAGCTGTAATAGGCGTTGTTATCGGGAAAGTTATCAGCGACTCGCTGGCGCTGAACGGCTTGCGCGTCACGGGATTGTAAAAAGGGCAGCAGAGAAGCCGAAAATCCCACCGGGCCGTGACCCGTTCGTTTCCCGCTCGCCACATCCACTTTCTCCGGCGGTAAACCCTGTTTTTTTGTCACCGCGGCCATCGGCTGGAAACGCGCCAGCAGTCGGGCTTTTTGGGTGTCTTTGTCGTTCATCATCCCCACCCAGAGATAAACCCGGATGGCATCGTAGCTGCCGACCAGGGTTTTATCCTGCTTCAGTTGCCAGCCTTTATTTTTCTGGTATTGCACCCAGTCCGGGGAAAAACCTTTCGGCGCCGTCTCCAGCAACAGGCGCAGGTTAGTCTCGCGGAGCGTTTTCCAGGGCGCGCCAAAGCGGGTGAAATAGCTCGCAAGCTGAGGAGGAAGATAGCTGGGGTTGAAGCGCCAGGCATTCTCTTCTGCAAAGCCGATTTTGCCCGGCAGCAGCATTGAGCCAAGGCCCGGTACTTTCACCACTTCCTCGCTGGCAATACGTTTGAGCAATGCCTTCCCGGCGCGGGTGTAGTCCGGATCTTTCCATAACCGACCGGCTTCGAGCAGAGACCAGGCGATCCAAATATCGGCATCCGACGCGGAGTTGGAATCGATGACCGCCCAGGTTTCTTTGTCTTTCTGCCCCCACAGCCAGGCGGGCAGACGATCGTGTAAATTCCCTCCGGCGAGGTTATCACGCGTCCACGTCAGCAGCTGGTCAAACACCTTGCGGTCATTCGCCGCAAGGGCAAAGAACAGGGCGTAGCTTTGCCCTTCTGAGGTGGTAATTTTGCGCGTGTCACTGGGGTCAATGACACGCCCACTCTCGCTAATGTAATCCTTTTTAAACTGCTCCCAGGCAGGCCAGGTGCAGGCGGCACGAAGATTCGTCGCCGCCAGCATCAACGCTGCTAACGCACACCAGCGAAAGGCTTTCATCACTTCTTACTCATGATCCGGGTTAAGCCGACGACGGCTGATGATACGCAGCAGACGCCACAGCACCCAAGCCAGCAGAACGACACTCACTGCCGCCAGGATTGCGAGCAGAACCGGGTGGTTAGACAGCGCATACCACAGGCGTTCGAACCACGGCAGATGGCCGACGTAGTACACATCACCCACGCGCAGGCTATCCACACCAGACTCACGGATCACGGCAACGGAGCCAAACATAGCGGCACGTTTACCGCTGTCGTTCATCGCGTTGTTGAGCAGCTCATAGCCGCGCGGGCTATCGGCCAGCAGTGCGACGACGCTACGCTGATCGTTAAACGGAGACTGGAAGCCGACAATGGCCGCCATCGAACCAGAAGACGATACTTCGGTCTGAACGCTGGCCTGACGATCGTTGGAATCCGGCATAATGCTTGGGAACTCGGTCTGACGCAGCGGCGTGTTCACCCAGGACTGGGTGGCCTTCACCAGCAAATCAATACGCTTATCATCCTTCAGCTTATCCGGGATGGAGCCAATCAGCATGATGTCGGCGTCTTTGTTCTGGATCTGGCTGCCGTCATCCGTCAGCGTCACATTAATCGCCGGTAAGCCTGTCTGTGCGCCCACGGAAGCCATGGTGTCCAGCAGGGTTGTCACCTGACCTTCAGTTGGCGCTTTTGGCATCACCACGATGGATTCAGAGAGATCCGCCATACGGCTGAACGGGAAGCTGGCGTTCGCGAATGCGCGCAGATCCGGCATCGCCAGGAAGTGATAATACCGGGAGAAGTCGATAGTCGATTCATCACCAATAACCACATGGTTCTGCACCGGCTGGAAGGTAATACAGTTATCCACCGAACCGCCCGGCATTGGGTTCATGTACTGGAAGTTAAAGCGCAGCTGGTTGACCGCCCCCAGTTTCAGCGCCGGGATAGAGACATCCGTTTTACCATCCAGCAGCCCTTGCAGCACCGGCAGACGAAGCATGAGCTGGTTAGTGTCCTGGGTACTGGTCAGGCTAAAGGATTGCAGGAACTGGTTGTTCAGGCTGATATCCATGCGCGAGCTGTCTTTGGTTGCCGGCGCGGTGTAACGGTATTTCAGGTTGATATCAATCCCGTTGGTACGCATCAGATACAGATCAGGCGGCAGGTTCAGCGAAAGGCTGATTGGCGATGGCTCAAGCCCGGTCGACTGAAGCTGTTCTTCATAGGTTTTCAGCTCACCGAAGGTAATTGCGCGGTCGGTACGCACCCAGTTCGGCGCATCGTAAGGTTTACGCGCCAGCAGGGGTTTCACGTTGTCGACAGTCACGCTATTGCCACGGAACAGGACGTTACCCTGGGCAATGCCTTTCGCCGCCTGGATCAGGTCTTTGTCATCACGCCCGAACACCACCAGGAGCTTCACATACGGGTTATCCGGGTGGCTCATGATTTCAACCGTCGGTGCTTTCACGTCCGGGTGGTCACGCAGGAACGACGGGCGTTTGTCATTGGTTGCAAACACAATGGCATTGCGGTCCGGCAGCTTATCGTACATCACCGGGAAGCTCTGGCCGCGCCAGGCCGAACGTGAACCAAACCATGAAGCCACAATCGTCGCAGCCAGCTGCTGATTCACATCCGGAGAAGCCGCAAAGACCACCGGCAGCGTAAGCTGGCGGTTATCACGCGGATCAAAGAACGGCACCGGGAATGCCGAGAGATCGTTTTTCAGCGCCAGCGACTGATAGGTCATTTGCAGCGATGTGTTACGCCCGACATCCATCCACAGCGTGCTGCTAGCCGGGTTTTCGCACACATCGCGATAGTGCCCGACAAACTCCAGACGAACGCGGTTGAAATCGGTGATAAACAGCGGGTTGATAGGCACCTGTGCCAGCGTCTTTTTGCCGAGCTGTTCTTTGGTGACCGGCAACACGTCCATCAACTCGTCGTTGAGATAGACCTTAAGCTGGGACTGAACCGGCAGCAGTGAAGGCGACGGCGTGTATTCCAGGTTCAGCATCGCCTTCGACACCACTTCATCGCTGCGCATTCCAAACTCAACGCCGCCGTTCGGGTTAATGCCGCGCAGGACCATGCTGCCCGGAGGTGGGGCAATCTGGGCAAAGGTCAGCTTCACGTCCCTGGACGGAGCATTATCCGCCACGACAGGCGAGTTCGCACCACGCACGCCAGGCAAGACGCTGCCGATAGGTTGAGCCGTTCCGTCAGCCGGTTGATCGGGCTCAGCGGTATCGGTCGCGGTGACGGTCGGATCGGTTTCCTGCACCACAGGCGCAGCCGTAGTTTCAGGGGCTGCATTCGCCATCATAGAGGGAAGAGCACTCATCCCCATTGCCACTGCACATAACCAGGAAAGTTTTGTTTTCATCGCGTTATCATCATTGTTGAGCCATAACCGGGTCCGATTGCTTCGCCTCTTCCCGCTCAGGTCGGCGTGGAATAAACGACACGACCCAGGAAACCAGCGAGGTAAGTGACCGGAAAATTAATTTCACAGACGACGGGGCAAATTCTGCAAGGTGACGATAGCCACGGAACCCCAGCTTAAGAATATCCAGCAGGCTTTCCAGAGGTTTATCTTCCGGGAAGCTGTCCTGCCAGAGAGCCCACGTATCCGCGCGGGCAAACGTACACTGCACAAAATCGATATGCTGCTTTTTGGTCAGCGGCATCAGCTGCAAACCCACTTCATTGCCAAACACACGCACAACCTGTGTCGGGAAGACATATTCCTGCTGGCCGCGTTTAAGCAGTAAGTTGACCTTCTGCCCTTCCAGCACCTTCGCCTGGCCGTTGATCTTGATACCCAGACCACCGTCAGAGAAGTCATGCACGGTACAGGAGAAGAGATGACCGTCTTCACGGGCGATTGCCGCAGGCATACTGATTTCAACGCGATGCGCACGGCGCACCTGTTTACTCTCTACCGATACCGCTACCGCGCCGCCAAGAATAATCAGGTTGTAGAACACCCACGCCATACTCACGAACACGGTCAGCACTTCGTTTTCCGGGCCGTAGAAGTAGCGCCAGATACCGGCGATAACGCCCACGATATTCAGCAGCACCAGGAAGATATACGGACGGGAGATCACCCAGTCGACATACTCTTCTTCCACCAGGCCACCCTTCGCGGTGACGTTAAACTTGCCTTTGTGCGGGTTAATCAGCGCCACCATCGTTGGCGGGGCGATATACCAGGCGAGCACCGTTTCGTAGATTTCACTCCAGAATGAATGGCGGTATTTACCCTGAATCTTCGAGTTCGTCAGGCTCGCGTGGATCATGTGCGGCAGAACAAACAGCGCAATCATCAGCGCTGGCGCGTAGATGATGTAAGCGTGAAGCAGCAGGAACGCCAGCGGCGCAGTCAGGAAGATAAGCCGTGGAATACCCGACAAGAAGTGGAACATGGCGTTGACGTAGCACAGACGCTGCGCCAGTTTTAACCCTTTACCCACCAGCGGGTTATCAAGACGGAAGATCTGCACCATGCCGCGCGCCCAGCGAATACGCTGGCCGATATGGGCTGACAGCGACTCCGTTGCCAGGCCCGCCGCCTGCGGAATACGCATGTAGGCAGAGGTATAGCCGCGACGGTGTAAACGCAGTGAGGTATGGGCATCTTCGGTGACCGTTTCTACGGCAATGCCGCCAATCTCATCCAGCGGTTTACGGCGGATAACCGCACAAGAGCCGCAGAAGAAGGTGGCATCCCACATATCGTTGCCATCCTGCACCAGCCCATAGAACAGAGTCCCTTCGTTCGGCGTTTTACGAAAACGCCCGAGGTTACGTTCAAACGGGTCCGGCGAGAAGAAGTGGTGTGGCGTCTGCATCATCGCCAGCTGCTTCTCTTTCAGGAACCAGCCCATCGTCATTTGCAGGAACGAGCGGGTCGGTACGTGGTCGCAGTCAAAGATGGAGACAAACTCCCCTTTGGCATATTTCAGCGCGTTGTTGATGTTCCCGGCTTTCGCATGTTCGTGGGTGGTACGCGCGATATACTCCACGCCCACTTCATCGGCGAACTGGCGGAACTCCGCGCGGCCACCGTCATCCAGGATCCAGATTTTGAGTTTATCTTTTGGCCAGTCGATACCCAGCGCGGCATAGATGGTGTTTTTAACCACGCTCAGGTCTTCGTTGTAGGTCGGCACGAAGAGATCGACGGTCGGCCACTGCGTGGTGTCTTTCGGCAGCGGAACAGGCTGGCGATTGAGCGGCCAGATAACCTGGAAGTAACCCAGAACCAGCACAATCCATGCATAGGTTTCCGCAAACAGCAGAATCAAACCGCACACCAGGCTGACCGGATCATCCCAGTTCAGCGTTGAGGTATAACGCCACCAGATATAACGGCAGGAGACGGTCAGCGACAGCACAATCAGCATCAGGGCCGAGAAGCGCCCCGGAATACGCCGGACCAGCAGCGCCACGCCCCACAGCAGGATCAGGAAGGTAAACTGCGCCAACGGGTTAAAGGGCTGGGTGATACAAATCACCGCCAGAATGAGCGAGAAGACGACAATCACGCCGAGGATAAAACGGCGCAAGCCCGGATGCAGATGCCCGAGCTCTTTGTGGTTATCCAGATGGCTGGTTTTATCACTCACGCTATCGGGCAGTCTGTCCAGCCATTGATGGTAGCGTTCACGTAAGTTCGCCACCCGGTCGAAGCTGCGCCAGCGCGGGGTTTTATGTTCCTGCCTGGGCATGGTAGCCACCAGCCAGACTGCCTGAATAAGATAACGGGCCGGATCCAGCGGCCGCGGCCGGTCGGAATTAATGTGCGGATAAAGCTCGCTGTGGCGCGCACGAATACGCTGCCAGCGCGGGTGCTCAAGCGGTATAAACATCCATGCCAGGATCATCCAGAAACAGCCAAGCGCGGCGCTTAACACCGATGCGCCGTGCCGACGATAATGCCGGTAGCGTTCGCTTAAGCGCGCGCTGACCGGTGGGATGAGTAACCAGGTGGACACACGGCTCATACAGCACTCCTGGCCGACTCTGGACGACGAGTGAAGTGCAACAGACACCAGTTCGCCAGCGTAAGGATCTCTTCTGCCGCCAGTGAATCGCCACGGTATTCACCGAGTGGCTGCTTGGAGGCAAGACATTCCGCCATCCCCTCGTCACGATGGATCACCATAGGCAACAGGCGGCGCTGAGTTTGCAGCCAAATCTGGTACAGATCGTCCTGAATCTGGCTGCTGATGCGTAAATCGTTAATCAGAATATGAGCATCTGCGGGCAACGCTTGCTGATGCAGGCGGATATGGCAGTTTGCATCCACATTCACAATCGACAGAATGTGGTCGCAGTGGCTGATGAGCTGGCGCGTCAGCGGCGTATAACCGTGCGGCAGATCCAGCAAAATCCAGTGGTAATGGCTCTGTTCCTTCAGGCGCTCCAGCGCGTAAGTGAATTGCTCCAGGGTTTGCTGGTTTAAGTGGTCGTTCTCACGTTCTTTTGCAGTCAGATGCCCAAAGGGGAGCAGATCGAGCTGAGAGGTGTAGCGCAGTCCTGCATCCTGCCAGTCTTTACCGTCAAGCAGCGCGCGCGCCCAGCCATTGTGGTGGTCAAAATCAACGTTGAAAGACATGCGCAGCAAATTATCGGGGCAGGCATCAATAACCAGCACCGATTCACCTAATAACTGTAATGACCACGCCAGCGCCGCGGTAATGGATGTTGTACCCACTCCACCACGGACGCCCTGTAATCCTAGTATGGCCATCAATGGCTCCCTTATTGTTGTTGGGCAAATTCAGCCAATAAAGGCCAGCGTTTAATAGCCGCCGCCAACTGTTCCCGCTGGGAAATATCGGTGTAATCAATTTCAGGCAATGAAAACGCCTGGGTCAGGGCCAGAAAATCGTTTTGGAATGTGTACCCCAGACTCGAGTCGACGGGTGTTCCGGGTTCGTTATTATGCATTTTTATCTCATCCCATTGAGTAAAATCTTGCGATTTGATGTATCGAGGCATCCTGCCAGGAATTTTCGTTTACATGCTAAATCTGATGTTCTTTAATTTCAATGTTAGGTTTATTTCTACGCTTTCGCTAGTAAACTGAGATACAGATAAATTAGATGAAAAGAGGGACACCGTGGACTCCATATTTTCTATTGGCATCCAGTCATTATGGGACGAATTGCGCCACATGCCAGTCGGAGGAGTGTGGTGGATTAATACGGATCGCAATGAGGACGCTGTAAGCCTGGTGAATCAAACCATCGCCGCGCAAACGAAGGATGCGCGCGTCGCCGTCATCACCATGGGCGAAGACCCGAAGAAAATCATCAGGCTTGAGGATGACCGTGGGCCACAAACGGTACAATTATTTTCCATGTCAACCGAGGCAGATAGTCTATACTTTTTGACCCGCGATATTCAGTGCACTATTGATCCCGATCACTATTTAGTGATGCTTAAATGTGCAAAAAATACCCTGCAAAATATACCGACCGAAAAACTTCTGCACTGGCTCGAAAAAATCAACAAATGGGCGAAAAATCAAAACTGCACGGTATTGGTCATTAACCCTGGCAGTAATAATGACAAGCTGTTCTCGCTTTTAATGGGGGAATATCGTTCTCTTTTCGGTCTTGCAAGTATTCGTGACCAGACCGACAGTTTTCTTTACGATATTGCTTTCTGGTGTAATGAAAAAGGCGTAAGTGCGCGACAACAACTTGATCTCAAACTTATCGAAGGCAATTGGCATGTCGCGCAACAAGAAGAAACCGTGGTGCAACCGCGTAGCGATGAAAAACGCATTCTCAGCCAGATTGCGGTATTAGAAGGCGCACCGGCCCTTTCTGAAAATTGGTCACTGTTTGAAACAAACGAAGCGCTATTTAATGAAGCCCGTACTACTCAGGCCGCCACTATTGTTTTCTCTTTGATGCAAAATAACCAAATCGAAACGCTGGCGAGACAGATCCATACCTTACGCCGCCAGCGCGGCAGCGCGTTAAAAATCGTGGTTCGCGAAAATAACACCAGCCTGCGCGCAACGGATGAACGCTTGTTGCTGGGCTGCGGTGCGAACATGGTCGTTCCCTGGAATGCCCCGCTTTCACGCTGCCTGACGCTGATTGAGAGCATTCAGGGCCAGCAGTTTAATCGCCACGTGCCGGAAGACATCTCCACGCTGTTGTCCATGACCCAGCCGATGAAACTGCGCGGCTATCAAAAATGGGACACCTTCTGTGATGCCGTAAGCAACATGATGAACAACACGCTGCTTCCGGCAGACGGAAAAGGGGTGATGGTTGCCCTGCGTCCTGTACCGGGTATTCGCGTTGAGCAGGCGCTCACGCTGTGCCGCCCGAACCGTTCCGGGGATATCATGACGATTGGCGACAACCGTCTGGTGCTGTTTTTATCTTTCTGTAGGGTGAACGATCTCGACACCGCCCTGAACCATATTTTCCCGTTGCCAACGGGGGACATCTTCTCTAACCGCATGATCTGGTTCGAAGACAGCCTGATCAGCGCCGAGCTGGTGCAAATGCGAACCCTGACACCTGAGCAGTGGGTAAAACCGTTGCCGATGACGGCCGACACCAAACCCATTCTCAATGCCAAACATGACGGACATGTCTGGCGTCGGGTGCCTGAACCACTTCGCTTGTTATCCGGGAATGAGGAGCGCGCATCATCATGAATATCAGCGATATTATTCAACTGGTCGTACTCTGTGCGCTCATTTTTTTCCCGCTCGGCTACTATGCACGCCATTCGATGGGCCGTATTCGTAATACCGCCAGGGTGTTGTTTGTAAAACCTCGCTACGTTAAACCAGCCGGAACACTGACACGGGCTCCGCACGTCAAGGCAAACCGAAAACATGACTAACTCTACCTACACCCATTCGGCGCCATCGCCGCTCTGGCAATACTGGCGCGGCCTTTCCGGCTGGAACTTCTATTTTCTGGTGAAGTTTGGTCTGCTGTGGGCAGGCTACCTGAATTTCCACCCCCTGCTTAACCTGGTGTTTATGGCCTTCCTGTTGATGCCAATCCCTAACATCAGATTGCACCGTTTACGCCACTTGATTGCGATTCCAGTCGGCTTTGCACTGTTCTGGCATGACACCTGGCTACCAGGCCCGGATAGCATTATGAGTCAGGGCTCGCAGGTGGCGGGCTTTAGCGCTGACTACATTCTCGATCTGACCGAGCGGTTTATTAACTGGCAGATGATTGGGGCAGTCTTTGTGCTGCTGGTTGCCTGGCTGTTCCTCTCTCAGTGGGTGCGCGTAACGGTGTTTGTGGTGGCCATCCTGATATGGCTTAACGTACTGACCCTGTCGGGGCCAGGCTTCTCTTTATGGCCGGCAGGCCAGCCGACCACGACGGTCACCACCACCGGTGGCACCGCCGCCGCAACGGTAGCCACCGCAGGGGATAACCCGGTCGTTGGGGATATTCCAACGCAGACATCACCACCGACCTCCACTAACCTGAATGCCTGGCTTTCAAGCTTCTATACCGCAGAAGACAAACGCCAGACCAAATTCCCGGATGCACTACCTGCGGACGCTCAGCCGTTCGAGCTGCTGGTGATTAACATCTGTTCCCTGTCGTGGGCCGATGTGGATGCAGCCGGTTTAAGCTCGCACCCGCTGTGGTCGCACTTTGATATTCAGTTTAAAGATTTCAACTCGGCCACCTCTTACAGCGGCCCGGCGGCGATTCGTCTGCTGCGCGCCAGCTGTGGTCAGTCATCGCATAAAAATCTCTATCAGCCCGCGGGTAACCAGTGTTATCTGTTTGATAACCTGGCGAAACTGGGCTTTACGCAGCACCTGATGCTGGGCCATAACGGCCAGTTCGGTAACTTCCTGAAAGAAGTGCGTGAAGAAGGCGGAATGCAAGCCCCACTGATGGATCAGACCGGCCTGCCGGTATCGCTGCTGGGCTTTGACGGCTCACCGGTTTATGACGATACCGCCGTGCTCCAGCGCTGGCTGCAAACCATTGAGAAAGATGCCAACCCACGCAGCGCCACGTTCTATAACACGCTGCCGCTGCATGACGGTAACCACTTCCCGGGCGTCAGCAAAACGGCTGATTACAAAGTTCGTGCGCAGAAGCTGTTTGATGAACTGGATGCGTTCTTTACCGAGCTGGAAAAATCGGGCCGCAAAGTGATGGTTGTGGTGGTGCCGGAACACGGTGGTGCGCTGAAAGGTGACAGAATGCAGGTGTCTGGCCTGCGTGATATCCCAAGCCCGTCCATTACCAACGTACCTGCCGGGATTAAATTCTTTGGTATGAAGGCTCCGCATCAGGGTGCGCCAATTGAGATCACCCAGCCAAGCAGCTATCTGGCGATCTCTGAACTGGTGGCTCGTGCGGTAGACGGTAAGCTGTTTGTGGAAGATAGCGTGAACTGGAACCAGCTCACCAGCGGCCTGCCGCAGACTGCTGAGGTATCGGAGAATGCCAACGCTGTTGTTATCCAGTACCAGAACAAACCGTACGTTCGTCTGAATGGCGGCGACTGGGTACCTTATCCGCAGTAATCAAGATTCCCTCTCCCCACAAAGGAGAGGGAACCCTCCGGTGCCAACATTATTGCCCTGCGAGCCACACCAGCATTTTGAGGCTCGCGGAGTAATAATCATCTTTGCTGGTGATTTCCGGTTCGCCAGGTGCCTGCCCCATCGTTAAATCACGCACTGCCAGCAACCCACCTTCCATCATGTACGGCGCGTACTCATTGGTTGTGACATTCACCCACGCCGGAGTTTGCTCGCGGCTGAACTTCCCAAACCAGCTGCGCCACGGCGTCAGTAACGCGCTTTGTTTATCAAACCAGGCGATATAAAGCGGAATACGAATAGCGTCGTAGCTCATCCGCGGAGCCCAGGCTTTAGCCGGAACCAGCTTGCCGCCCGCTTCCAGAGACTCCCAGTCTGCTGGCAGATTAGCTTTACCCGACCCCATTTTCCCAAGCAGTCGCTGTCCGTCCTGAATCAGCTCCCGCCAGACCTGCAAATGGCTGCGATCGGCAAACGCCTGCCAGGCGGGGAACACGAAGTAAGAAGGGTTAAGCACCACTTCACTGTTCAGGTTAAATCCCTGAACGCCTGGCAGCATTACCCGGTATCCCGCATAGCGGATCACATTGTGCGCAATCAGCGCTTTGGTGATGCTATCCGATGCCGTGCTGTAGCGTTTGTCAGGCCAGCGGGTGTCGGCTTTCAGCAACGCCCACGCGATCAGGACATCGCCGTCCGATGCATTGTTTTTATCGGCGACCGGGTTGGCTTCCACCGGGTTATACCGCCAGTAAAACAGCCCATTGTCTTTGTTTTTCAGCGTGCTGTCTGTCCACTGCCAGAGCTTATCGAAAGTGGCTTTATCGTCGTTTGCCACGGCCATCAGCATGGCAAAACCTTGCCCTTCCGTATGAGAAACATTGCCATTGCCGGTATCAACAATCCGGCCATCCGGCATAAAGAATCGCGCCTTATACTGCTCCCAGGCCTGGCCGGCATGGGAGAACGGAGAAACCAACACACTCATCATGACCACCAGCGCGGCACATGCGGGCTTTCGCATAATTATCTCATTGTGGATTGTGATAGCGGAACTGAACGTCCGAAATGGAAAAGAGACGATCGCGACTCACTGTCACGTGCGCTTTTCCGCCCTGCCCCTGCATCCAGTGGGCATATAATCCCTCCAGTATTGCACAGAAGGCATGACACCAGCGGTTTTGCTGTTCCACAATCCGGCTCACCGGCAGCCCCTGATGGCGAAGGGTCAGATCGGTATCGCGGGTAGCGATATCCACACAACCCCAGCCAAAACGGGCCAGTTGCATGTTGATATTCGCCTCCAGCTCGCCCACGGTTTCCGAGGGCTGAAGCGGGAACTGCTCCGCCAGTGCGTGCCCCATCTGGCGCAGGAACGGCTGGCTTTCATGTTCACCGACGTTACTCACCATGCCTTCGACCATCAGGGCCAGTAAATCAAACCAGCCTTCTGGCGTTTGCTGTCCGCGAAACCAGCTCATCAGCGCAGGATTGTCCATATTCTGTGTCATCACTTATCTCCCAGCATGTAGCGGAAATAGAGCCCCGCCGTACTTTCGTTATAGCTGCCAAAGGTGTCATATCCGACGTTGCCGCCAATGGTCATATCTTTGTTAACGTTGTAATCCACCCCAGCGCGAACCGTGTAGCCAATCCCGTTTTCCGAGCTGCTCTTATAGCGGGCCTCTTTGGCGAAACCACTGGCAACCGCCCCTTCGAGCAGATCCTGCCAGGCGTCTTTCGTCGGGAAGTAGTCGCTGCTGTCCTGGCTATACGATTGATACCCCACGGAGCCACCCAGTTTCAGCTTCCAGTTATCGATTTTCTGGGTGTAATCCACCGGCAACGCCACGCTGACGTAGTTTTGCGGGCTGAAGTAACCGCCCTGGCCGAAGGTGAACTGGCTCAGGTTTTTCGAGAAATCCATCCAGCTCATGCTCAGCCCGGCCTGTACCTGACGGAGATCGTCATGATATGGCCGTAAATAGACCCCGGCACCGGCGTTCACGCTGGTGTTGCTCGCCACATTCTCGCCAAGATAGCTGTAGCCACCGCCGCCAACGTAGAACCCGGCATCGCCATCGTCATAGCTGAGCTGCAGATTGCCGCCGTTTTTAGTGACACGCCCCCAGCTCTTGCCGGAGTACTTGTCTTCCAGGCCAACATAAGAGAGCAGGCTGTCGGTCACGGCGCGACGTTCACCAGTCAGGATAAGCGAGAGGTAATTGGTGAGTTTCGGTGACCATTTCACCCCGCCGACCAGCGTACTCAGGTCCTGGCCTAGCGGCGTACTGCCGATATCCATGCGGTAATCCTTACCGCTCAGCGCCATGCTCAGTTCGACGCCGTTCGCTTTTTGCGAATCGGTCGACACATCGCCTGGCTGGCTGACGTTTGGCTTGCGGCTGGAGGCTTCAAGGTACTCACCCACAGCCCCACCGTCGTAAGCGCCAAGCTTCGCCAGATTGAGCTGCCCGTCGGTGCTGGTCAGGTTAAAGTCGCTCGCATTAAGCGTGCCGAGAGAGTCAATCGTCGCCATTTCAGGATGGCTGGCGAGATACGTTGCCCTGTCGGTATCACTCATCGCCGCCAGGGATTTCTGCTCGTTGGTGACGGTCGAAATCACGTTCGAAGCCGCATTAGCCAGCGGGTTTGAGCCAAAGCGGCGCCATGCATCACCGCTGGCGCTACCAGAGCTGAGCGTGACCGGGGTTGCGGTAAATTCAAAGCGCGACTCGCCAAACGGCGAGCTGGACCAGGTAAGCGGCGCTTTCGCTTCCGTCAGCTTGCTGGTTCCCGATTCACCGTCACGACCACGAATTTGTACGCCGCCCTGCAACCAGGTGCCGGTTTGATCCTGCATCTGTAGCATCATGTCATCCACCTGACGTAAGGTACGGCTCTGAACCGTCTCTTGCGGCAGGTCTGTCCGGGTGGTGCCTGGCAGCGTAGACCCCGGCTCGCGTGCGGTTTGCGCCAGTTGCCACGGCAGCGCGCTTTCGCTGGACACTGTTGCCCCCACCGCCTGAGTGGTACGGCTGGTGCTGACAAAGGGGTTGTCTGCCAGCAGCAGGCCACCCATCGTCGGCGTGGCGGCGCTGTTGGTGGACTCCAGTCCCACCAGCTTGCCGCGTGCGCTACGCAGATAGGTCATCGCCTGCTGGTGATTACCCTGCGCCTCTTCCAGACGCGCCAGTAACAGCAAACGCTGCGGCGAGTTGTTGGTTTGCAGTCCATTTGCCAGCTGCTTCGCCTTCACGACATTGTCTTGTGCCAGCGCAACATCGATTGCACCCACGCGCGCATCCTGATCCGGCGTATCGCGCGTCATCAGGTAGTCATAAACCACACCCGCTTCATTGTTCATTTTGCCGGTCTGGTAAAGACGCGCCATCGCAAACATCAGATCGGTATTCTGCGGATCGCTTTGCAGCGCGCGGATCAGTTTGTCGTAGGCTGCCGCGTAGTTACCCTGTTCGCGAAGCTGATCCGCTTCGTTGATCACATAGCCATTACGCACACCTGCCAGCTGGGTTGGCGTACTGCGTGAGAGCAGTTCCGGGTTGGCCAGGAAACGCTGAGCTTCGCCGTTCAGCCCGGCCTGGTTCAGTACGGCAACCTGATCGGCGTAGTCGCCGGCATTGCCTTTCACCCCGTCGTTCATGTTGTTGCGAACTATCGCTACCGCACCCGTGAGGTCGCCGCTTTGCGCCAACATTCTGGCCAGCTTGCCTGCATCTGCCGGGCTTTCCGGTGGACGCGATGACAACGTTTTCAGCGTGTTAGCCGCCGCAACCCCATTGCCCTGCGCCAGATAGCGCTCAGCGGTAGCCATTTGCAGGTTGTAATTCACCCGCTGCGAGAGCTCACGCATTTGCGGTGTCTGGCTGGCGGGAGAAACCCGTGACAACAAGGTTTGCGCCTGTTGCCAGGCATCGTTTTCGCTGGCAAACAGAGCGGATGCATACAGCGCACTGGCTCCGGCTCCCGGGCGTGACACAGGTTGCATCACCGACGCCGCTTCACCATCCGCACCCGATTTTTGCAGCAGACGCGCCAGATCAAGACGCAACCACGGATCGTCCGGCAAACGGGTAACGCCCTGACGCAGGATCGCGATCGCCTGTTGCGTATTCCCGCTATCGACAGCCTGTTGCGCCTGACGACGAACAGGATCCCCCGGTAAACCGGTCACCACGCGCGGCTGAAGCTTCGCCTGAAGCGAGGCCGGTAAGGTGCGTAATATGGCCTGCGCGTCATCCGTCTTGTTTTGCTCTTTCAGGACGTAATAGAGGTTTTCGCGCGCCGCGCCGTTTTGCGGCTGGTTGTTCACCATTTCACGCAGGATCTGTTCCGCCTGCGGGTAGTCTTTGTTATGCCGCAGCACATCGGCACGGAACAGTCTGGCAGCCGTCCCCCGTTCACCTGTCTGCTGGGCCAGAGGTGCCGAGAGCGCAAGCGCCTGGCTGATATTGCCCTCTTTCAGCGCCTGCTGAGCCTGGGCAAGCTGGCCGTAAAATGCCGCATCATCCGCCTGAGCTTGTCGCTGTGCAGAGGCGTCACCGCCCTGACTTGCCGCACGCCCCAGATACTGCGCCGCTGCCTGATAATCTCCTTTGCGCTGTGCGATATACCCCATTCCGGCCAGGGCATCGGCATCCTGCGGGTTGGTTTGCAGCACCTGCTCAAACTGGCGCTTTGCGGCATCGGTATTGCCGCTATTCAGGGCGGTAAACCCTTCCCCTTTTGCTGCGCCACCCACGTTTTTACGGTAGTACGCCTGCACTTCGCTGTCCTGCGGATGGCGTTGCAACCAGGTATCATAGAACTGTTCGTCACCCGGTTTTGGCCCCAGCCATAACAGCGCCTGACGCAGCCCGGCATCGGCATCTTTGCTGCCGCTGGCCATCTCCTGTAACTGCATCATCCCGTCACGGCGCGTCTCTTCCCGCCAGGTGAGCATTTTCCCCAGCGCCACACGCGCCGCGTTATCCTGCGGGTTCTGTGCCGAGAAGCGCTGTAGTTCTGCCAGCGCCTGAGGATAGAGCGCCTTGTCGCTGCCCATCGTCTGATAATATTCCGGCGCGAGGCTTGCCGGCGGGGTATCACCATTAAACAGCGTTTTCCAGGTGTCGAGTGCCGCGGGAATATTGCCGCTACGCGCCTGCTGACGCGCCAGAGTTAACGTCCCCTGCGGCACCTGAGTCATCTGCCTGGCGTTGTCCAGCGCCTGTAATCCGGCATCGCCCGGCGAGACTTTTGCCAGCCGTGCGCGCCACTGGGCCGCGGTTTGTAAATCGCCGTTTTGCTGCGCCCACAATGCCATCAGATAGAGGGCCTGAGTGTTGTTGGCATCCACCATCAACACTTTTTTCAGCGACTCACTGGCCAGGTCGTCATGGGATTTTTCATGCCAGTAATTTGCCTGGTCGAACAGCGCTTTCAACGCCGCATCATTTTGCGCAGCAAATGCCGTGGTACCAAACGTCAGCACACCGGAAAGGCAGATAGCCGATTTAATTGTTATTTTTTTCACTTTCCTGTCTCCGGGTTCAGGCGCTTATGCGCACGCTTTTTCAGGAAGGCATAAAGCGCCAGCCCGGTCAGCGAACTGATAATCAGCCCAAGAATGGCCAGCAGCGCCGAATGCTGGTTGGCATACCAGACAATCATCATTTGTATCGGCATTTGCCCGCTCGGGAACTGCGACCCGACGCGGAAACTGCGCACACCGTTTTCGTTGGTGATAATCGCCGCATCGCCACGAATACCGGCGTTGATACGTGCTGAGGTTAAATCCTCATGCAGGCGTGAAAGCTGATCGTCATTGCTGCCCAGCGCCATCACCACCAGCCGGTCGCTGTTCCACGGCGAGCGGAAGCTCACAAACCCGCGCCAGGCTTCGTTGGAAGAGAAGTAGCGGTCAGCGTCTACGCCATCGGATGTCCAGTCCCCGGCGAGCCAGCGTTGCAGCCTCTGCCAGGTTGTCGGCTCGCGCACGCCCAGGGTGTTGTCGTGTGAGGTAAACGGCGAACTGCTGAGCAGCGCCTGGTTGAAGTCATGCTGAGCCATCCCGCTAACGGCAAGCACATCGCGGGTACGCAGCAGCTCCAGGTTGCCGCCAGCCGTAGGCACGCCCATCACCACGCGGTTGTTGTACAGCGCAGCACCGGTGGCGTTCCCGGAGCGTGCCGCCATGTCCAGCAGCGTCGCGACCTGGGTATCCGTCGGGTGTTCCGGCAACAGCAACACCGTTTCCGAGTAATCCGCCATACGGGTGAACGGGAACGACGCACCAACAAAGTAAGAGAGGTTTGGCATCAGCGCGAAGTGACGCGTATGGCTCAGATCTATCCACGAATCCTCATCAATACGGCTCTTGATGTTGTTGTTCAGCAGCACGCTGCACGGCGCGTTCTCTTTTGCCGTAATGTTGAAATAGAGCGAAAGCTGGTTGTCGCCGTAAATCATGTACGGCTCCAGCGGCATATCGAATTTCTCCTGCCGCGCATCGCCGCCCACCTTGTGCCAGAGGGTTTCCAGCGCACCTTGCTTGTTCACCGGCAGGTTATGCAGGAAGGTGTCGTTGAGCGTCATGCTGAGCCAGGACTTGTTTTCGTCTATCCAGTTTTCGGTCGGGAAACGGTAGCCAATGTGCAGCGGGATTGTTTCGCCATCCCACAGGAACAGATCCGGAGCTGCACGGAAGGCCACGCGCAGCGGCGGATGCCAGATCCCGGTGACGGTCAGGCTTTGATCTTTACGGATCAACTCTGAAAGCTTCACCGGACGATCCGTTGGGATCCAGCGCGGAGCATCATAAGGTTTGCTGACCGGGATCTTTTGCACCGGCAGCGAGAGGCTGGCAGTTTGCAGCGCAAAGTTACCGCGTGTCAGCCGCCAGGCCGCCGTGCGCAGCGCCGCTTCATCCTTACCCACAACCAGCAGCAGCTTATAAACCGGGTTTGCCGGATTATCGACGATTTGCACCATCGGCTGAGTAGTTTGCGGCAAGGTTATTCCGCCAATCTTCTCGCCAGGATGGCCAATCAGAATGCCGTTTTTCTCGGGCAGCGTGTCATTCAGCGCGGCAAAAGAGACACCGCGATAATCTGCCTGAATTCCCAGCCAGGAAGAGATCAGTGCCGCCGCGCTGAGCGTATCGCTGCCAAGACTTGCCCCAAATGCAAAGGCGATGGTGGCGGGCGTCATCTGCATACTGTCAAAGAACGGACGCGGGAAGTGGCTTAAATCCGCGCCAATATCCAGCTGCTGCCCTTCCAGTTCAAAACGGGAATCAGGCAGAACCGTCACGCGATATTTATCCGTCAGGTCACGCTGGCACTGCATCGCATCGCCGTCGTTAATCTTAAAGCTCAGGCTGTTGCTGGAGACCAGCAGCGCAGAGGGGATATCCAGCTGGAATCGTGATACATCGCTCTCTTCCGCGCCCAGCGGCACTGTGCCAAGCGGCTGCCCGTTAAGCATCAGCTGCATAGTGGCATTGCGCGTGGCCATCGCCGGAGAAACTTTAAGATTGAGTAAGAGCTGGGCGTTAGTGACGACCTGATCGACCGGCAGGGTAAAACGCGTACCGCCCTGCAACTGGCCGCCGCTCAGCACAATCCCCTGCGGTTGCCCCATTTGCGCCACGCTGATGGTGTTCACCGAAGTGGGGGCAAAGGATGCGGCAGGCGCGGCGGGTGCGGGCATTTCAACCGGCAATAACGACGCTACTGTGGTTTCCTCACTGTGCAGCGGCAGCGCAAACAACGACGCCGCCAGCAGGGTGAGTCTTGTCAGACGTTTCATGTGTTGCCATCCTCCTGAACCTGCACTTTTACCTGCGCGCGGCGATTTGTGCGGCGGGTTTTCCAGGTCATCCAGAACAGATCGAACACACAGCGGACAATGGTCGCCAGCGAGCGGAATGGATTGTCCTGCGGTTTTGGCGGCTGGATCCACGCATCGGCGCGCGCCAGCACCACACGCACCAGTTCGCGGCGTCGTGACAGCGGAATATCGACGAACATCAGGCGGATATAGCGTTCATCCGTCGTGACCACTTTCACCGGAATGCTGATCGCCCCTGATTGCAGCAGCAGCTCAATTTCTTCAATCTCATCGGTCAGATGACGATCGTCTGGGAGCTCAATACGGCAGCCACCCATTGACAGATCGGCTGTCTGGCTACGGGAAGAGATACCGCTGGCGTAGTGGATAAGTACCGGAATGGTGACATCAATACGAATCGTTTTGCGTGTCTGACGCGTTTCACGCGCCACCGCAATGGCGGCCAGCAGGAAGATCAGGCTGTAGAGTCCCCAGCCCACGTTAAGTGCGATAACGCGCGGGTCAACACCGTAGTAGTCATGCGCGAAGGCGCGGACAATCCCCGCAATCACGCCGATACCCAACAGAATGGCAATCACCAGATGCGGGCGAACGACCCGGAAATCAAAATAGCCGACGTCCAGCAGAGCACCCTTGTCGGTCACGTTAAACTTGCCGCGTTTCGGGAAGAACATGGTGACAACCGTTGGCAGCACCAGATGGAACGCCAGCACCAGATCGTAAATTTCACCCCAGAAGCTGTAACGGTAGCGCCCGTTCATGCGCGAGTTGATGTATATCGCCAGGAACAGATGCGGCAATGCGTAGGCAAAGACCAGGCTCGCCGAAGAGTGAATGATATTGAGGTTGAACAGCAGATACGCCAGCGGCGCGGTTAAAAACGCGATGCGCGGTAAGGCAAACTGGTAATAGAGCATCGCACTCAGGTAACACAGACGCTGCTGTATCGTCAGACCACGGCCGAACAACGGGTTATCCAGACGAAAAATCTGCGTCATCCCGCGTGCCCAGCGGGTACGTTGGATCACATGCAATACCAGACGCTCGGTGGCAAGACCGGCAGCCAGCGGAATATCCAGGAACGCCGATTTCCAGCCCAGACGCTGCATCTTCAGCGCGGTATGGGCATCTTCGGTGACGGTTTCCACAGCAAAACCGCCGATCTCTTCCAGTGCGCTACGGCGAATAACCGCACAAGAGCCGCAGAAGAAAGTCGCGTTCCAGTTATCGTTACCCTGCTGGATAGGGCCATAGAACAGCGTGCCTTCGTTCGGGATATTGCGCCCGACAGAGAGGTTACGTTCAAACGGGTCTGGCGAGTAGAAGTAATGAGGCGTCTGTACCAGCGCCAGTTTTGGATCTTTAAGAAACCCACCGACCGTGGCTTGCAGGAAGATGCGCGTGGCGACGTGGTCGCAGTCGAATACGGTTATCAGCTCTCCCTGGGTCAGCTTCATCGCATGGTTGAGGTTGCCCGCCTTGGCATGGGAGTTATCGTTACGCGTGATGTAACCCACGCCAACATCCGCCGCAAACACCGCAAACTCCCGGCGTTTCCCGTCATCAAGCAGATAGATCTTCATTTTGTCGCGCGGATAATCGATACACTGCGCCGCCAGCACGGTGTCGCGCACCACATCCAGCGATTCATTGTAGGTAGGAATATAGACATCAACCGTTGGCCACAACGACATGTCATCCGGCAAAGGCACAATTTCGCGTTTCAGCGGCCAGATAGTCTGCAAATAATTCAGCAGTAACAATACCCAGACGTAGACCTCTGCCAGAAATAACCCCATGCCAAGGATGGTTTCAATCTCTGAATTAAAATGCAGCGTTTGCGTCAGGCGAAAATACATATAGCGGGTGGACATCAATAATGACATCACCACCATAATCACTGAAATGCTTCGCTTTTTACTGAATCCCATTAAAAACAGCAGGCCGATGCTGATCAGGCCAAATATATACTGCTTTTGGCTATCCATCGGGGTAATGACAACCAGCAAGGCGACAGGAACCATTGCCAGTACCAGCAAAATTAAGAGTAACTTTTTCATAGGAAACCCTGCGTGGAATTAGAACCCCGACATACGCGGAAGGGTATGAACCGTACCATCGCCTACTTTCACCCCAAGGATGCCTGCGACTTTTTTGGCAATAAGCTCAATATCGAAAGCCGCTGCGGATGCCGGGCTAAAATCAAAAACGGATTGCTGGGAGGCGTTAGCTTCACCCACGCTTTCATCCCGGTGAACGACGCCAAGCAGTTTTTCGCCCAGCTTGTTCTCGACAAAGGCCGTCACATCGCGGCTGATTTGGCGGCGGTTATCGCTCTGGTTAAGCACGAAGTAATGGCCTGCTTTCTGATTGAGTACCCCGCCGGTCAGGCGCTGGTTTTCAATCTGCGGCAGCAACGATAACGACGCCGTATCGGCCAGTAACGTCACCAGATGGAGATCGGCCAGGCGGGACATCGCTTTCAGCGCAGGCGTTGGGCCAGGAGGAAAATCAGCGATGATAATCAGCCCTGGGTAGTTCAACAGCGTACTCAGCCCACGGGTCAGGAAGTGCTCGTCATGCGTAAGGCGCTCTTCAAATGCCAGACGCTGCGGCTCGGTCGCATCGCCATAAGGCAGGACAAAGATGTTACCCCCTGCGGTCAGCACAAACTGGCTCCAGTCCGAAGATTCAGCCGCCCTGGCAACGTAGCCACGGCTATCGGAAAGGGGAACCCCAAAGTGCAGGCGTAGTGCGTTTTGCACATCAAAATCCAGAGCCAGAACTTTGCTCCCCGCGCGTGCGAGTGCATACGCCAGATTGGCGGTCATGGTGGTTTTACCCACGCCACCTTTCGGTGAACAAACGCAAACTAACGGCATGTGGCAATCCTTTCCAGCAGTGAATTTAATGGCTGGTTTTTCTCAGCCGCAGGGGCAGGTTTTGTGGTCGCAGGGGCAAACAGACGAGTAAAGTCCACAGGCCCTTGTTCCGGTTCAGTGACGGGATGTGATACCTGAACCCGGGCAGGTGTAGGTGTCGGTACGGCAGATGCCTGCCGGGATGTTGACGCCAGTTGCTCATCCACCCCTTGCAGGATCGAGGACACCGGCACGGGTGCAGGCTCGACGACCAGAGCCTGTGGCACTGGAGTGAGTTCGCTCACCGCAAATGTCTCTTCCGTGACCGGCTGAGGAGCTGACAGTGAAACATGTCCGCCAACGGCAAGTGAATTAACTTCAGTGGCAGGAAGAAGCTGGTTGATAATCGCCCAGTTTCCCTGTTCCTGCGCATGGCTCTGAGCTGAGAAATCCTTAAAATCAAGCGCCTGGCTACGCGTTTTATCCTTAAATCGCTGCAAATCATCATAATGATTCATAGTTATACTCATGATTTACAAAACAATAATGCACCTGCCACGGTTTGACTTCAGTGGTCATGTACGATCAATGGATGTATTTATTCAGGTGTAGGTGCACAGTAACGTTACGGTTATACCGTACGCATATTATTGGCGTGTATAAATTACGGCTTTACTTCCACGCGGCTTATTATCGGCAATAGCATTAACAGCAACAGTGCACATGCTATCTGTTTTTTAAGGTAAAAAATACGGAGTGGTTTTGACTTCATATTGCCGTCAGGATGGAGCTTACAATCAAATAGATACCATTAAGCAGCGAATTAAATCAATAAAAAGAGATATAATGGCATTAAAATCCAATTAAGATGATTCTTAGTTTAATAAATTGTTACCCAGAGAAATATTTAGAAATACTTTTTCAGCGTTAGTTTTTAATAATTTAGCTTAACTCTTTCTTCTGACTGAAATTATCTCCTGCCTACTATTTTCTGGAGGGGGAGAGGCGATAAAAAGGGAGCCAGCGGCTCCCGGGTTTTATTCGGCGCTGCGTAGCGAGATTTCCCCACCAACCCAGGGCTTAATCATGCCATCCTGCTCAAGAAGCAATGCGCCCTGCGCATCAATTCCGCGAGAGATACCGTAGATCTCCTTCTCGCCAATCAGCAGTTTTACCGGTCGGTTGATAAAGTTATCCAGTTTTTCCCAGCGAGAGAGGAACGGTGCCAGCCCTTCCTGCTCAAACAGCGATAACGAGTCGCGAAGCTCTTTAATCAGCCTTACCGCAAGCGTGTTGCGATCGATGGTGATCCCCGCTTCCTGAAGGTTCGTCCAGGCCTGGTTCACCACATCGGTCTGCACATTACGCATCACCAGGTTTACTCCCGCGCCAATTACGATCTGTGCAGCATCGCCGGTTTTACCCGTTAATTCGACCAAAATCCCGGCGAGTTTACGATCTTCAAGATAGAGATCGTTTGGCCATTTAACCCGGACTTTATCCGCGCCCAGATCATGCAGAACTTCGGCCATCACGATCCCGATGACCAGACTCAGGCCAATCGCAGCGGCGGGCCCCTGCTCAAGACGCCAGTACATAGAGAGATACAGGTTGGCCCCAAAGGGTGAGAACCACTTACGGCCACGGCGGCCACGACCAGCCTGCTGATATTCCGCTACGCAGGCATCACCCGACTGTAACTCGCCCAGGCGATCCAGAAGATACTGGTTGGTAGAGTCGATGACGGGCAGCACGGCAACCTTTCCATGCTCAATCTGGCTGCCGATCAGCTCTTCATTCAGGAGTTGAATAGGCTCCGGCAGGCTGTAGCCTTTTCCCGGAACCGTAAAGACATCAACACCCCAGTCGCGGAGAGTCTGAATGTGCTTGTTGATAGCAGCACGGCTCATCCCCAGGCGCTCACCCAGCTGCTCGCCAGAATGAAATTCACCATCTGCCAGGATGCCGATCAGGGTTAATGGGATGGTATTGTCCTTCACGCAATGGCCTCCACGGCATTCACTTCACCGGAGCGGCCAATGAAGCGGACTTCTGGTTCGAGCCAGACGTTGAATTTTTCACCTACACACTGACGTACATGGTGTGCCAGCTGCACAACATCGCTGCCGGTCGCATTGCCCTGGTTAATCAGAACCAGTGCCTGCTGGCGATGCACTGCGGCACCACCCACCGTGGTACCTTTTAACTGGCACTGATCGATGAGCCAGCCCGCAGCCAGCTTAACGCTACCATCTACCTGCGGATAATGTGGTGCCGTTGGCCAGCCCGCGAGAAACGCTTTTGCATTTTCGCCGCTGATTACCGGGTTTTTGAAGAAACTACCCGCGTTTCCGTTCACTTTTGGATCGGGAAGTTTGGTCATTCGCATGTGGCAAACAGACTCAAACACCTCACGTGCGGTGACAGTGGCCGGGTCAAGACGCGTTAAATCGCCATAGGTCAGAATCGGGGTCCAGCTTTTCGCCAGGCGCAGGCCAACGGCCACAATCACATAGCGATCCTGGTATTCATGCTTGAATATACTGTCGCGATAACCAAAACGACACTGTTCAGCGGTCAAACGCAGAGCGTTCCCTGTTGCCAGCTCGATGCAGTCGACATATTCACAAACATGTTTAAGTTCAATGCCATAGGCACCGATGTTTTGAATGGGTGAGGATCCAGCGCAGCCCGGTATCAACGCAAGGTTTTCCAGGCCTGGCATCCCTTTTTCCAGGGTGTATTGCACCAGATGATGCCAGTTTTCTCCGGCACCTACGTGCAGATGCCAGCTATCGGTGCTTTCTTCGACATCAATACCCATGATGCGGTTGACGATCACGGTGCCCGCAAAATCGTCGAGAAACAGGACATTACTTCCTTCGCCCAGAATCAGTACAGGTTCACTGTTTTCTGTTGCGTTTTGCCATGCAGCCAGCAGTTGCTGGGCATTTGCGGCACGTACAATTTCGTTAGCATTCCGCTGAATACCAAAGGTATTCCAGGGCTTAAGGGAGTGATTCATAGACGCTATCCTGATGCAAAAACCGGGATAGTTTACCGTATATAGGGAAGGATGGGTGATTAGTTTATGGATGCCGGGAAGGGATAAAAACGCAAAAAGGCCATCCTTTCGGATGGCCTCTCTACTTATTTGATGCCTGGCAGTTCCCTACTCTCACATGGGGAGACCCCACACTACCATCGGCGCTACGGCGTTTCACTTCTGAGTTCGGCATGGGGTCAGGTGGGACCACCGCGCTAAAGCCGCCAGGCAAATTCTGTTAAATCTGTATCAAAGCTGAAAATCTTCTGTCTCTCGTCCGCCGAAACAGCTTCGGCGTTGTAAGGTTAAGCCTCACGGTTCATTAGTATCGGTTAGCTCAACGTATCGCTACGCTTACACACCCGACCTATCAACGTCGTCGTCTTCAACGTTCCTTCAGGACCCTTAAAGGGTCAGGGAGAACTCATCTCGGGGCAAGTTTCGTGCTTAGATGCTTTCAGCACTTATCTTTTCCGCATTTAGCTACCGGGCAATGCCATTGGCATGACAACCCGAACACCAGTGATGCGTCCACTCCGGTCCTCTCGTACTAGGAGCAGCCCCCCTCAATTCTCCAGCGCCCACGGCAGATAGGGACCGAACTGTCTCACGACGTTCTAAACCCAGCTCGCGTACCACTTTAAACGGCGAACAGCCGTACCCTTGGGACCTACTTCAGCCCCAGGATGTGATGAGCCGACATCGAGGTGCCAAACACCGCCGTCGATATGAACTCTTGGGCGGTATCAGCCTGTTATCCCCGGAGTACCTTTTATCCGTTGAGCGATGGCCCTTCCATTCAGAACCACCGGATCACTATGACCTGCTTTCGCACCTGCTCGAGCCGTCACTCTCGCAGTCAAGCTAGCTTATGCCATTGCACTAACCTCCTGATGTCCGACCAGGATTAGCTAACCTTCGTGCTCCTCCGTTACTCTTTGGGAGGAGACCGCCCCAGTCAAACTACCCACCAGACACTGTCCGCAACCCGGATTACGGGTCTACGTTAGAACACCAGCCATTAAAGGGTGGTATTTCAAGGATGGCTCCATGCAGACTGGCGTCCACACTTCAAAGCCTCCCACCTATCCTACACATCAAGGACCAGTGTTCAGTGTCAAGCTATAGTAAAGGTTCACGGGGTCTTTCCGTCTTGCCGCGGGTACACTGCATCTTCACAGCGAGTTCAATTTCACTGAGTCTCGGGTGGAGACAGCCTGGCCATCATTACGCCATTCGTGCAGGTCGGAACTTACCCGACAAGGAATTTCGCTACCTTAGGACCGTTATAGTTACGGCCGCCGTTTACCGGGGCTTCGATCAAGAGCTTCGCGTTGCCGCTAACCCCATCAATTAACCTTCCGGCACCGGGCAGGCGTCACACCGTATACGTCCACTTTCGTGTTTGCACAGTGCTGTGTTTTTAATAAACAGTTGCAGCCAGCTGGTATCTTCGACTGATTTCAGCTCCACCCGCAGGGGCTTCACCTACATATCAGCGTGCCTTCTCCCGAAGTTACGGCACCATTTTGCCTAGTTCCTTCACCCGAGTTCTCTCAAGCGCCTTGGTATTCTCTACCTGACCACCTGTGTCGGTTTGGGGTACGATTTGATGTTACCTGATGCTTAGAGGCTTTTCCTGGAAGCAGGGCATTTGTTACTTCAGCACCGTAGTGCCTCGTCATCACACCTCAGCGTTAAAAAGAGTCCGGATTTACCTAAACTCTCCGCCTACATGCTTAAACCGGGACAACCGTCGCCCGGCTAACATAGCCTTCTCCGTCCCCCCTTCGCAGTAACACCAAGTACAGGAATATTAACCTGTTTCCCATCGACTACGCCTTTCGGCCTCGCCTTAGGGGTCGACTCACCCTGCCCCGATTAACGTTGGACAGGAACCCTTGGTCTTCCGGCGTGCGGGCTTTTCACCCGCATTATCGTTACTTATGTCAGCATTCGCACTTCTGATACCTCCAGCAACCCTCACAGGCCACCTTCAACGGCTTACAGAACGCTCCCCTACCCAACAACACATAGTGTCGCTGCCGCAGCTTCGGTGCATGGTTTAGCCCCGTTACATCTTCCGCGCAGGCCGACTCGACCAGTGAGCTATTACGCTTTCTTTAAATGATGGCTGCTTCTAAGCCAACATCCTGGCTGTCTGTGCCTTCCCACATCGTTTCCCACTTAACCATGACTTTGGGACCTTAGCTGGCGGTCTGGGTTGTTTCCCTCTTCACGACGGACGTTAGCACCCGCCGTGTGTCTCCCGTGATAACATTCTTCGGTATTCGTAGTTTGCATCGGGTTGGTAAGCCGGGATGGCCCCCTAGCCGAAACAGTGCTCTACCCCCGAAGATGAGTTCACGAGGCGCTACCTAAATAGCTTTCGGGGAGAACCAGCTATCTCCCGGTTTGATTGGCCTTTCACCCCCAGCCACAAGTCATCCGCTAATTTTTCAACATTAGTCGGTTCGGTCCTCCAGTTAGTGTTACCCAACCTTCAACCTGCCCATGGCTAGATCACCGGGTTTCGGGTCTATACCCTGCAACTTAACGCCCAGTTAAGACTCGGTTTCCCTTCGGCTCCCCTATACGGTTAACCTTGCTACAGAATATAAGTCGCTGACCCATTATACAAAAGGTACGCAGTCACACCACGAAGGTGCTCCCACTGCTTGTACGTACACGGTTTCAGGTTCTTTTTCACTCCCCTCGCCGGGGTTCTTTTCGCCTTTCCCTCACGGTACTGGTTCACTATCGGTCAGTCAGGAGTATTTAGCCTTGGAGGATGGTCCCCCCATATTCAGACAGGATACCACGTGTCCCGCCCTACTCTTCGAGTTCACAGCAAGTGTGCTTTCGTGTACGGGGCTATCACCCTGTATCGCCGGACTTTCCAGACCGTTCCACTAACACACAAGCTGATTCAGACTCTGGGCTGCTCCCCGTTCGCTCGCCGCTACTGGGGGAATCTCGGTTGATTTCTTTTCCTCGGGGTACTTAGATGTTTCAGTTCCCCCGGTTCGCCTCGTTAACCTATGTATTCAGTTAACGATAGTGTGTCGGAACACACTGGGTTTCCCCATTCGGACATCGCCGGGTCAAAGGTTCATATCACCTCGCCGGCGCTTTTCGCAGATTAGCACGTCCTTCATCGCCTCTGACTGCCAGGGCATCCACCGTGTACGCTTAGTCGCTTAACCTCACAACCCGAAGATGTTTCTTTCGATTCATCATCAAATTGCGAAAATTTGAGAGACTCGAACACACCATTAAGATGTGTCGTTTCAATTTTCAGCTTGATCCAGATTTTTAAAGAGCAAAACTTCGCAGTGAACCTTTTCAGGTACACTCTGAAGTTTTCTTGTTTTCGCAGTAAAGATGGTGGAGCTATGCGGGATCGAACCGCAGACCTCCTGCGTGCAAGGCAGGCGCTCTCCCAGCTGAGCTATAGCCCCATCGTATTTTCAACCTCTTCAAATTTGCTAAGCAAATTTGGTAGGCCTGAGTGGACTTGAACCACCGACCTCACCCTTATCAGGGGTGCGCTCTAACCACCTGAGCTACAAGCCTGCAGAGATTTTTACTGCTATTTTTCATCAGACAATCTGTGTGAGCACTACAAAGGCAGGTTCTTTAAGGTAAGGAGGTGATCCAACCGCAGGTTCCCCTACGGTTACCTTGTTACGACTTCACCCCAGTCATGAATCACAAAGTGGTAAGCGCCCTCCCGAAGGTTAAGCTACCTACTTCTTTTGCAACCCACTCCCATGGTGTGACGGGCGGTGTGTACAAGGCCCGGGAACGTATTCACCGTAGCATTCTGATCTACGATTACTAGCGATTCCGACTTCATGGAGTCGAGTTGCAGACTCCAATCCGGACTACGACATACTTTATGAGGTCCGCTTGCTCTCGCGAGGTCGCTTCTCTTTGTATATGCCATTGTAGCACGTGTGTAGCCCTACTCGTAAGGGCCATGATGACTTGACGTCATCCCCACCTTCCTCCAGTTTATCACTGGCAGTCTCCTTTGAGTTCCCGGCCGGACCGCTGGCAACAAAGGATAAGGGTTGCGCTCGTTGCGGGACTTAACCCAACATTTCACAACACGAGCTGACGACAGCCATGCAGCACCTGTCTCAGAGTTCCCGAAGGCACCAATCCATCTCTGGAAAGTTCTCTGGATGTCAAGAGTAGGTAAGGTTCTTCGCGTTGCATCGAATTAAACCACATGCTCCACCGCTTGTGCGGGCCCCCGTCAATTCATTTGAGTTTTAACCTTGCGGCCGTACTCCCCAGGCGGTCGATTTAACGCGTTAGCTCCGGAAGCCACTCCTCAAGGGAACAACCTCCAAATCGACATCGTTTACGGCGTGGACTACCAGGGTATCTAATCCTGTTTGCTCCCCACGCTTTCGCACCTGAGCGTCAGTCTTTGTCCAGGGGGCCGCCTTCGCCACCGGTATTCCTCCAGATCTCTACGCATTTCACCGCTACACCTGGAATTCTACCCCCCTCTACAAGACTCTAGCCTGCCAGTTTCGAATGCAGTTCCCAGGTTGAGCCCGGGGATTTCACATCCGACTTGACAGACCGCCTGCGTGCGCTTTACGCCCAGTAATTCCGATTAACGCTTGCACCCTCCGTATTACCGCGGCTGCTGGCACGGAGTTAGCCGGTGCTTCTTCTGCGAGTAACGTCAATCACCAAGGTTATTAACCTTAATGCCTTCCTCCTCGCTGAAAGTACTTTACAACCCGAAGGCCTTCTTCATACACGCGGCATGGCTGCATCAGGCTTGCGCCCATTGTGCAATATTCCCCACTGCTGCCTCCCGTAGGAGTCTGGACCGTGTCTCAGTTCCAGTGTGGCTGGTCATCCTCTCAGACCAGCTAGGGATCGTCGCCTAGGTGAGCCATTACCCCACCTACTAGCTAATCCCATCTGGGCACATCTGATGGCAAGAGGCCCGAAGGTCCCCCTCTTTGGTCTTGCGACATTATGCGGTATTAGCTACCGTTTCCAGTAGTTATCCCCCTCCATCAGGCAGTTTCCCAGACATTACTCACCCGTCCGCCGCTCGTCACCCAGGAGCAAGCTCCCTGTGTTACCGCTCGACTTGCATGTGTTAGGCCTGCCGCCAGCGTTCAATCTGAGCCATGATCAAACTCTTCAATTTAAAAGTTTGATGCTCAATGAATTAAACTTCGTAATGAATTACGTGTTCACTCGTTGAGACTTGGTATTCATTTATTGTCCGAAGACATTAAGAATCCATGTCACTTTGAGTGCCCACACAGATTGTCTGATAAATTGTTAAAGAGCAGTGCCGCTTCGTTTTCGCTGCGGCGCGGGGTGTGCATATTACGCTTTCCCGCTACAGAGTCAAGCTTTTATTTTCGCTTTTCTCCGGGATTCTTCAGCGGCTTTCGCCGGAGAACCCTGCTGACCCGGCGGCTTGCTTGCCGTTGTTCCGTGTCAGTGGAGGCGCATTATAGGGAGTTATTCTGAAGTGACAAGCATAAAATTCAAAAAACTTTTCGTTCGCTCACTTTTCAAACTTTGCGTTTATTTTACCTTCGAATCGGCCGTTAATTGTGCGATTTCACGCGCAAAACTGGCGACCTGCGCCCAGTCGGTATAGACCACTTCTTTACGGGTATCCGTTTCGCCGCCGGTCATCTTCATAATAAGACGGATCATAAAGCGGTCGAACCAACGATAACGTGGGTAACGCAGCGCGCCCGCAAATACGGCACACAGATCTGGCTGCCACGGAGAGCCCAGCAAAAACTTACGCGTGTAGCTGTTCGTTTGCGGTGTGCGTTTCTCTGCTTTACGCGCAACCAGATTTACGGAATAGAAAGCGCCAGGCAATGCATTCAGCACCGCCGTATGCTTTTTCACAAAGCTATCCAGCGCAGGATGGAAATGCCCGTAACGAATAGACGCCCCAATGACCACGCGATCGTAGTCCTGCCAGCTAATCTCTTCTGTACGGTTCAGGTTCACGACATCCGCGTAAACCCCCAGCTCTTTTAATTCAGATGCCAGATAAGAGGCAATCTCACGGGTTTGCCCGTCACGTGTAGAGAATAGAATAAGTGTTTTCAACAATGACTCCCTTACTCGCGCCAGAATGTTGGGGTAAACAACACCAGCAGCGTAAAGACCTCAAGACGCCCGAACAGCATGTTGGCAATTAAGATCCATTTCGCCACCGGGTTCATACTGGCAAAGTTATCCGCCACCACGCCCAGCCCTGGCCCCAGGTTATTAAGCGTTGCCACCACGGACGCGAAAGCAGAGAAATCATCCACCCCGGTGGCAATAATGGCGAGCATACTGACGATAAAGACCAGCGCATAGGCAGAGAAGAATCCCCACACCGCTTCGAGGATACGTTCCGGCAGCGCACGATTCCCCAGTTTGATGCTGTAAACCGCGTTCGGGTGGACCAGGCGTTTCAGCTCACGGTTCCCCTGCTTAAACAGGAGCAGGATACGAATCACCTTCAGACCACCGCCCGTAGACCCGGCACAGCCGCCAATAAAAGCAGAACAGAGCAACAGCACAGGCAGGAACAACGGCCAGCGCGCAATGCTGTCGGTTGTGAAGCCCGCCGTTGTCGCCATCGACACAACCTGGAAGAAAGCCTGATTAAGCGTCGTGATTGCCGAGTTATAAACATCGTGAAGCCACAACACCAGAGTACAGATGACGACCAGAGTAAGCTGGACGCCAATAAACATGCGGAATTCCGGGTCGCGCCAGTAGACCTTCAGGCTACGCCCGCTCAGTAAAGAGAAGTGCAAACCATAGTTACAGCCGGAGATCAGCAGGAAGATAGCAATAATGGTATTGATTGTCGGGCTGTCGAAATAGCCCACGCTGGCATCATGCGTAGAGAAGCCACCAATAGCGATCGTGGCGAAGCTATGGCCGATGGCATCAAAGGCAGGCATCCCGGCAAACCACAGCGCCAGCGCGCAGGCAACCGTCAGTAAGACGTATATAAGCCACAGCGTTTTCGCCGTTTCGGCAATACGCGGGCGCATCTTGTTATCTTTCAGCGGGCCGGGCATTTCGGCGCGATACAGCTGCATCCCCCCGACGCCCAGAATCGGCAGAATGGCCACGGCCAGGACAATGATCCCCATACCGCCGAACCATTGCAGCATTTGCCGGTAGAAGAGGATCGCGTGGGGTAATGAATCCAGCCCCACCAGCGTGGTTGCCCCGGTGGTGGTTAAACCTGAAAACGATTCAAAGAAAGCGTCCGTAATGGTCAGATTCGGTTGCTCAGCAAAGATGAAAGGCAGCGCACCCACGCTCCCCAGCACCGTCCAGAACAAGACGACAATCAAAAACCCTTCGCGGGATTTCAGTTCACCTTTCTCACGACGGTTTGGCCACCACAGCATCGAACCGATCATCAGCGCGACAAAGAACGTCTGGGTAAACGCACGCCCCGCGCCGTCCCGGTAGATAAGTGCCACCAGTCCAGGGAGAATCATCGTCCCGGAAAAGAGTATGACCAGCAGTCCAACGATTCGGGTAATGGCACGAAAATGCATCTCTGCCGCTTCCTTTGGTATTCAAAAAGTAAGGTGGGGATTATTCTTCAATCGGCAGCAATTGCAACGAACCACGACTAAAATCAGCCAGTTTTGCTGAAAAAGCATCCAGCTCTGCCTGAGGAAGCGCCACATGCAACTGTACTGTCGCCTGGTAATCACTGTGCGCAATCACGCCATTAAATTGCTTTAGCAGGGTTTCGATACCCGATAACTGTGCGTAATCGCACAACAAAGTATATTCGGTAAGTGGCGTTTTGCGGGTTGTGATCAGCAGATTAAGTGCCTGCTGAACGCCGCCACCATAGGCTTTAACCAGCCCACCCGTTCCGAGCAAAATGCCGCCATAATAGCGAACCACTACAGCGGTTATCTCTCCCACACCGCTTCCCATTAGCTGAGAAAGCATGGGTTTACCGGCCGTGCCAGCCGGTTCACCATCATCAGAAAATCCCAGTTGCTGTGAGTCATCCGGCGGCCCAGCCACCCACGCGACACAGTGGTGACGCGCATCAGGATGTTGCGCGCGGACGGACTCCACAAACGCCTTTGCCGCCTCTACGCCATCGGTGTGCGCCAGCAGCGTTATAAAGCGGCTTTTCTTGATTTCCTCAACAAAGGTGACCGGTTCCGCCGGTATCAGCCAGCTTTCCATCAGGCCAGTTTCAGATCTCGCGTCATGTTCTCAACACCGTTTTCATGGATAACCACGTTATCTTCGATACGAATACCGCCAAACGGCTTCAGCGCTTCAATTTTTTCCCAGTTGAAGTGCTTGCTGAACTGGCCTTCACGCCACGGCGCCAGCAGGGATTCGATAAAGTAGATACCCGGTTCAATAGTCAACACCATACGCGGCTCGATAATACGCGTGCAGCGCAGGTACGGATATTTAGACGGTGCCGCCAGATGCGTGCCCGTATCATCCTGCATAAAGCCCGCGACATCATGAACCTGAAGACCCAGCGGGTGACCAATACCGTGCGGCATGAACGGCCCGGTCAGGTTGTTTTCCACCATCGCTTCTTCGCTCATATCCTTCACAATCTGGTGCTTACGCAGCAGTTTTGCGATGCGCTGATGGAACTGGATGTGGTAATCCACATAGCTGGTTCCCGCTTTCATGGTGCTGATAAGCGCCAGCTGCTCGTCATTCACATCTTTGATCAGATGTGCAAAATCGGTGTCACCCTGGGCCGCCCAGGTACGGGTCAGGTCAGCGGCATAGCCGTTGTACTCGGCACCCGCATCCAGCAGGAAGCTACGCATCTCGGACGGAACATGGTGATCCAGTTTGGTGTAGTGCAGAACAGACGCGTGCTCATTCAGCGCCACGATGTTGCTGTACGGCACATCGGTATCACGGTGACCGGTTGCCGTCAGGTATGCCTGGTTGATATCGAACTCGCTCATGCCAGACAGGAACGCTTCATGCGCGGCACGGTGACCCGTCACCGCCGTCTTCTGCGCTTCACGCATGCAGTAAAGTTCGTAGTCGGTTTTATACGCGCGGTAGTAGTGCAGATAATCCAGCACCCCTTTCGGATTCAGTTTGTCAGCCGGAATATCCAGACCCAGCGCACGCTCTGGCACAGGACCAATATAGGCAATATTACCGCGCGCAGCAGGCAACTGGCTGCCAATCCCGTCGGCTTTCGGCAGCGCGATCACGTCCACCTCTTCGGTCCAGAAGGTCGTTGGCAGCGGTTCAACGTTGTGCCAGTAATCCACCGGCAGATAGAACCACAGCTTCGGCTTGTTCACGCCATCGACCAACAACCAGCAATTTGGAACCTGTGTCACCGGCACCCAGGCTTTAAACTGCGGGTTGACCTTAAACGGGTAAGCATGGTCATCAAGGAAGGTATTCATCAGCTCGCCGGAGTGGATAAGCAGGGCATCCAGCTTAAAACGAGCCAGTACATCGCGGGTACGTTCCTGTAGGGTAACGATATGATTTTTATAGAGCGCAGCCAGTGAGTCCATCATTTATCCTTTCGTTTTTTCGACCTCAAGTCTTCGCATCTTAGCACACCTGCCCTCACCTGCGTGATTTCCACCGAGCGTGATCAATGCAGCAATTTCTTAATGAGTGATTTGCATTTTATTAACATAAATTCCACACTCCGTTTCATCTGGTATGACCAGATCCAATTGCTGGATTCAGGAGACTGACATGCTCTACAAAGGCGACACCCTGTACCTCAACTGGCTGGAAGATGGCATTGCCGAACTGGTGTTCGATGCCCCCGGCTCAGTAAACAAGCTCGATACCGCGACGGTGGCCAGTCTTGGCCAGGCGCTGGATGTACTTGAAAAGCAATCTGATTTAAAAGGGCTGCTGCTGCGCTCTAACAAAGCGGCCTTTATTGTCGGTGCCGATATCACCGAATTCTTGTCTCTGTTCCTGGTGCCGGAAGAACAGCTGAGCCAGTGGCTGCATTTTGCTAACAGCGTCTTTAACCGCCTGGAAGATTTACCTGTCCCGACGCTCTCCGCCGTTAACGGCTACGCACTGGGCGGTGGCTGCGAATGTGTGCTGGCTACGGATTATCGTCTGGCGACACCAGACCTGCGCATCGGCCTTCCGGAAACCAAACTGGGCATCATGCCGGGCTTTGGTGGCTCTGTGCGTATGCCACGTATGTTGGGTGCCGATAGCGCCCTGGAAATTATTGCCGCGGGTAAAGATGTCGGCGCGGATCAAGCGCAGAAAATTGGCCTGGTGGATGGCGTCGTTAAGCCAGAGAAACTGGTTGAAGGTGCTATCGCCATTCTGCGTCAGGCGATTAATGGCGATCTCGACTGGAAAGCGAAACGCCAGCCGAAGCTTGAACCCTTAAAGCTCAGTAAAATTGAAGCGGCCATGAGTTTCACCATTGCCAAAGGCATGGTGATGCAGACCGCAGGTAAACACTACCCGGCCCCTATCACGGCGGTAAAAACCATTGAAGCCGCTGCCCGCTTTGGCCGGGAAGAGGCGCTTAAATTAGAAAATCAGAGTTTCGTTCCGCTGGCGCACACCAACGAAGCGCGCGCTCTGGTGGGTATCTTCCTGAACGATCAGTTCGTTAAAGGCAAAGCCAAACAGCTGACCAAAAACGTGGAGACCCCAAAACACGCAGCGGTTCTGGGTGCAGGCATTATGGGTGGCGGTATCGCTTACCAGTCCGCCTGGAAAGGCGTGCCGGTAGTAATGAAAGACATTAACGAAAAATCCCTGACGCTGGGCATGACCGAAGCGGCCAAGCTGCTGAATAAACAGCTGGAGCGCGGCAAGATTGATGGCCTGAAACTCGCGGGTGTGATCTCCACTATCCAGCCGACCCTGGAATACAGCGGTTTCGATCGCGTTGACGTGGTTGTCGAAGCCGTGGTTGAAAACCCAAAAGTTAAAAAAGCGGTCCTGGCAGAAACCGAAGACAAGGTTCGCCCGGATACGGTGCTGGCATCGAACACCTCCACCATCCCGATTAGCGAACTGGCAAGCGTACTGAAGCGCCCGGAAAACTTCTGCGGGATGCACTTCTTTAACCCGGTTCACCGGATGCCGCTGGTTGAAGTCATTCGCGGGGAAAAAACCTCTGATGACACCATCGCTAAAGTGGTGGCGTGGGCCAGCAAAATGGGCAAAACACCGATCGTGGTGAACGACTGCCCTGGGTTCTTTGTGAACCGCGTGCTGTTCCCTTACTTTGCCGGCTTTAGCCAGCTACTGCGCGACGGTGCAGATTTCCGCAAAGTCGACAAAGTGATGGAAAAACAGTTCGGCTGGCCGATGGGCCCGGCATATCTGCTGGATGTGGTCGGTATCGACACGGCGCATCACGCGCAGGCCGTCATGGCCGCGGGCTTCCCGCAGCGTATGAGCAAAGATTATCGCGATGCCATCGACGCCATGTTCGATGCCAACCGTTTTGGTCAGAAAAACGGTCTGGGCTTCTGGCGTTATAAAGAAGACAGCAAAGGCAAGCCGAAGAAAGAAGAAGATGCGGCGGTGGATAGCCTGCTGGCGGACGTCAGTGCGCCGAAACGTGACTTCACCGACGAGGAGATTATCGCTCGCATGATGATCCCAATGGTTAACGAAGTGGTGCGTTGCCTGGAAGAAGGCATCATCGCAAGCCCGGCAGAAGCGGATATGGCGCTGGTCTATGGCCTCGGTTTCCCTCCGTTCCACGGCGGCGCGTTCCGCTGGCTGGATACGCTTGGCAGCGCGAAGTACCTCGATATGGCCCTGCAGTATCAGCACCTCGGCCCGCTCTATGCCGTGCCGGAAGGTCTGCGTAATAAAGCGCGCCATAACGAACCCTACTATCCAGCAGTTGAGCCTGCCCGTCCGGTTGGCGAGCTGAAAACGGCTTAAGGAGTCACAATGGAAAAGGTTGTCATTGTCGATGCAATTCGCACCCCGATGGGCCGTTCAAAGGGCGGCGCATTCCGTAACGTTCGCGCGGAAGATCTCTCCGCGCACCTGATGCGCAGCCTGCTGGCGCGTAACCCGGCGCTGGATCCCACCGCGCTGGACGATATCTACTGGGGCTGCGTGCAGCAGACTCTGGAGCAAGGTTTTAACATCGCCCGTAACGCAGCATTGCTGGCTGAAATCCCGCACTCCGTACCAGCGGTGACCGTTAACCGCCTGTGCGGCTCGTCAATGCAGGCACTGCACGATGCTGCCCGTATGATCATGACTGGCGATGCGCAGGCCTGCATGATTGGCGGCGTGGAGCATATGGGTCACGTGCCGATGAGCCACGGGGTCGATTTCCACCCTGGCATGAGCCGTAATGTGGCGAAAGCGGCGGGTATGATGGGGCTGACTGCCGAGATGCTCTCGCGAATGCACGGCATTAGTCGTGAAATGCAGGATGCCTTCGCTGCGCGCTCTCACGCCCGCGCCTGGGCTGCCACACAGTCTGGCGCATTTAAAAGCGAGATTATCCCAACCGGCGGGCATGACGCTGACGGTGTACTAAAGCAGTTCAGCTACGACGAAGTGATCCGCCCGGAAACCACGGTCGAAGCACTTTCCAAACTGCGCCCGGCATTTGATCCAGTCACAGGTACGGTAACCGCCGGCACATCTTCTGCCCTTTCCGACGGTGCCGCCGCGATGCTGGTGATGAGCGAAAGCCGCGCCCGCGAATTAGGCCTGACGCCGCGCGCCCGTATTCGTTCGATGGCGGTGGTCGGCTGTGATCCGTCGATTATGGGTTACGGCCCGGTTCCGGCGTCGAAACTGGCGCTGAAAAAAGCGGGATTAACCGCCAGCGATATCGACCTGTTTGAGATGAACGAAGCCTTTGCCGCACAGATCCTGCCGTGCATTAAAGATCTGGGGCTGATGGACAAGATCGACGAGAAGATTAACCTCAACGGCGGCGCGATCGCACTCGGTCACCCGCTGGGTTGTTCCGGTGCACGCATCAGCACCACCCTGATTAACCTGATGGAACGCAAGGATGCCCAGTTTGGTCTGGCAACCATGTGTATAGGGTTGGGTCAGGGGATCGCGACGGTGTTTGAGAGGGTGTAAATCAAGAAAAGTATCGTAGGCCCGATAAGCATCGCGCTATCGGGCTGTTGCCGGGAGGTGCTGCGCTTTCCCGGCCGACGAAAAGCATCTCGCCGTATTCACGAAGAGAGACAGTTTAGTTGCCGTTCTTCCCGCCTGTCAGGGGCGGGTTTTTTATTTAGATAAACGCAAACGCATCGCCGAACAGGCGGTCTTCACGCGCACCACGTTCGTTACAGAACAGGTCGCGGGCAATTTTCGCCATCTCAAAACGACCCGCAATATAGATATCGTGCTCCGCCAGCGTGCCGTAATCCTGCAATACCGCCGTCAGTACCGTGCCGCTGCGCCCACGCCAGCCTTCTTCCGGCTGCTCAACAACCGGCTCAATACGCAGGTTCGGATGGTTAATGCTCAGTGCTTCCAGCTCGGACAGATCGTAGAGATGTTTCTCTTCGCGGCCACCCCAGTAGATGGTGATATCACGGTCTGGATTGCGCGCCAGTGCGGTCAACAGAATAGAACGGGCGTAAGAGAAGCCGGTACCGCCAGCAATCAGGATCAGCGGACGGTCTTCGTCTTCACGCAGCCAGGCGTCACCGTGAGGAATATCCACCAGGATTTCGCGCTCTTTCAGAATGCGATCCATCACAGCCATCGCATACAGGTTAAGCTCTGACGCACCAATATGAAGCTCGATGAATTCCTGCTCTGCTGGCGTAGAGGCCATAGAGAAAGGACGCTTATCTCGTTCATCCATCACGACCATCAAGTACTGACCAGCGCGGAAAGAGAATGCCGCTTCTGGCACTAAACGGACGCGATATACGGTGTCGGTGATAGCATCTACCGAGGTCACTTTACAGCTTAAGGTTGTCATTCGCTCTCTCTGTCGGGAAGTCTATAGGGCTTAACGGTCAGATTCGGGTTTACCGTTATTCATTATGGCCAGTTCGTCCCAGATCGTGTCAATTCGCGCGGTCACGGCAGGATCTTTTTTGATCGGGCGACCCCATTCACGGTCGGTTTCGCCAGGCCATTTGTTTGTGGCATCCAGTCCCATTTTTGAGCCAAGACCGGAAACCGGCGAGGCAAAATCCAGATAATCAATCGGTGTGTTTTCCACTAACACCGTGTCACGTGCCGGGTCCATCCGCGTGGTGATGGCCCAGATAACGTCATTCCAGTCGCGGGCATTGACGTCATCATCACAGACAATAACAAACTTGGTATACATAAACTGGCGCAGGAACGACCATACGCCCATCATCACGCGTTTGGCGTGCCCCGCATACTGCTTCTTCATTGTTACCACAGCCAGGCGATAAGAGCATCCTTCCGGCGGCAGATAGAAATCAACAATTTCCGGGAACTGCTTTTGCAGAATAGGCACGAACACTTCGTTCAGCGCCACGCCCAGAACGGCCGGTTCATCCGGTGGACGGCCGGTATAGGTCGAGTGATAAATGGCATCTTCACGCTGGGTGATGTGGGTAACGGTAAACACCGGGAAGTTATCGACTTCATTGTAATAACCCGTGTGATCGCCATATGGCCCTTCCGGTGCCATTTCACCCTGCTCAATGTAACCCTCCAGCACGATTTCCGCACTAGCCGGTACCTCCAGATCATTGGAAATACACTTCACCACTTCGGTTTTGGTGCCGCGCAGCAAGCCTGCGAACGCGTATTCAGAAAGCGTATCAGGGACTGGCGTAACCGCACCCAGGATGGTTGCCGGATCGGCGCCCAGCGCCACGGAAACCGGGAAACGCTCGCCTGGGTGTTCAGCACACCACTCCTGGAAATCCAGCGCGCCGCCGCGATGCGACAGCCAGCGCATAATCAGCTTGTTTTTACCAATCAGCTGCTGGCGATAAATACCGAGGTTTTGCCGCTCTTTGTGCGGACCACGCGTAACGGTCAGTCCCCAGGTGATAAGCGGTGCAGCATCTTCCGGCCAGCACTGCATAATGGGGATTTTCGTCAGATCAACGGCATCACCTTCCAGCACTTTTTGCTGGCACGGTGCACCACGCAGGCGTTTGGTTGGCATGTTCAACACCTGCTTAAATTGCGGCAGTTTGTCGAACAGATCGCGGAAGCCTTTTGGTGGCTCCGGCTCTTTCAGAAAGGCCAGCAGTTTGCCCACTTCACGTAACGCAGTCACATCCTCTTGCCCCATGCCCAACGCCACGCGACGTGGTGTGCCAAACAGGTTGCAGAGCACCGGCATGGAGTAACCTTTTGGATTTTCGAATAACAGCGCAGGGCCACCGGCACGCAGGGTGCGGTCAGCAATTTCTGTCATTTCCAGATAAGGATCAACAGGAAGCGTAATCCGTTTGAGTTCGCCCTGCTTTTCCAGCAGCGCCAGGAAGTCGCGTAGATCGTGGTATTTCATGCAGTTAGTCATGGCCTCTCTGTAAGCGCTTCATTATACGGCGTAAGACTGCGTGATGCTGTAATTTTGTTAAATTAGCGTGAACTTCCGCGTCTTACTCCACTTTCGGCCATTATAATCAACTTAGCGATCCCGCCAGGGTTTTGATATGCTTGCGCCCCGAACTAAGGGAAAGAGTGATTATGCAGGCCTGGTATTTACTGTATTGCAAACGCGGGCAACTTCAGCGCGCGCAGGAACATCTTGAACGTCAGTCAGTGCATTGCCTGACGCCGGTGATCACGCTTGAAAAAATGCAGCGCGGAAAACGTGCGATGGTCAGCGAACCTCTGTTCCCGAACTATCTGTTCGTCGAGTTCGACCCGGAAGTGATCCACACCACCACCATCAGTGCCACGCGCGGCGTCAGCCACTTTGTGCGTTTTGGCGCGCACCCGGCAACAGTACCTTCAACGGTCATTCACCAGCTTTCGGTCTACCAGCAACCTGAAGATATCACCGATCCAGAAACGCCTTACACCGGCGATGACGTGGTGATCACCGAAGGCGCATTTGAAGGGTTACAGGCCATTTTCTCTGAACCGGACGGCGAAGCACGCTCCATGCTGTTGCTCAATCTGTTGAACAAGCAGGTGCTTCAGAGCGTCAAAAACACCGATTTCCGCAAACTTTAAAACTGCACACCGAACAGGCGGCGCACGTTATCATCCGTTTGTGCCGCCAGCCACTGTGGATCTTCACCACGCCAGCGCGCCACGCTTTCCACAATATGCCCCAGGAATGCCGGTTCGTTTCGTCGTGAAGAGGGTTTTGGCGAGAGGTCACGCGGCAGAAGATAAGGCGCGTCCGTTTCCACCAACAGCCGTTCGGCAGGAATAACAGGCAACAACTCTCGCAGCTCCAGTCCACGCCGTTCATCACAGACCCAGCCCGTGATCCCCAGATATAACCCCCTGTTCAGGCAATCAAGCGCTTCCTGTCGGGAGCCGGTAAAGCAGTGCAGTACCGCACCAGGCAGCTTATCCAGCCAGGGTTCGAGCAGCGCCAGAAAACGTTCGTGAGCATCACGGCAGTGCATAAACACCGGCATCCCCAGGTCGGCCGCCAGCGCAAGCTGAGCGGTAAAGGCGCGCTCTTGTTCAGCGGGAGTGGAAAAGTTGCGGTTGAAATCCAGCCCGCATTCGCCAATCGCCACCACCTCAGGCATGTTTGCCAGCGCATGAAGGGTTTCGGCGCTCGCTGCATTCCAGGTGCTGCTGTCATGTGGATGCACGCCCGCAGTTGACCAGCAGTGTGGATAATGCCGGGCAAGCTGCTGCGCCTGTTCGCTTTCATGCAGACTGGTTCCCGTCAGCAGCAGGCCTTTCACCCCCGCGGAGAAGGCGCGTGCGACAACGTCATCGCGATCTTTGGCAAACTGAGAGCTGGTGAGATTAAGGCCGATATCAAACATGCGGTTTCCCATGTAAAAACCGCCCTGACGGGCGGCTGGTTTATTCTTCAGTGGTCTTGTCTGACTCATCGTCTTCTTCGCCTTCCTGCGGGCGTCGTTTGCCGACGTAGAACCGCGAGAAGAACACACCGACTTCGAACAGACAGTACATCGGTATGGCCAGTAGCGTTTGCGAGAACACATCCGGCGGCGTCAGCAACATGCCAACCACGAATGCCCCGACCAGGATATATGGGCGTTTCTTACGCAGGTCTTCCGGCGTGGTCACGCCGACCCAGCACAGCAGCACAATCGCCACCGGGACTTCAAACGCCACGCCAAACGCCATAAACAGCGCCATGACAAAGCTGAGATAGCTGGCGATATCGGTCGATACCTGCACCCCTTCCGGCGCCGTATGCGTCAGGAAGCCAAAGGCCAGAGGGAAGACAACGAAATAAGCGAACGCCATACCGATATAGAACAGCATCGAGCTGGACACCAGCAGCGGGATCACCAGCTTGCGTTCATGCTTATAGAGCGCCGGGGCCACAAATGCCCAGACCTGGTACAAAATGACTGGCGCAGACGCAATCAGCGATACCCAGAAGGTCAGCTTGATCGGGGTAAAGAACGGTGAAGCAACGTCCGTTGCGATCATCGTTGCACCCAGCGGCATTTGCTTAATCAGCGGCGCAGAAACCACCTGGTAGATATCGTTGGCGAAATAGACCAACCCTAAGAAAATGATGCAAACCGCAATAATGCAGTTCAGCAGGCGCTTGCGCAGCTCAATAAGGTGCGCAATAAGCGGTTGAGTATCATCTACTGCCATGTTTACGCTTTATCACTCGACGAGGGGGATGATTCGGAAACAGACGCAGCGGCTTTAGCTTCGGTCGCCACAGCGTTAACAACGGGCTCTTCCGGCTGCACTTGTTTTTTCACTTCGGATTCCTGCGGCGTCTGTTCAGGTGCTGCGGCCTGATGCTCTGCGCTGGCAGGGGTCACGCCCTCTCGCTGCGCTTCGCTCTCTTTTACCACCGGGTTATGGATGGTATTTGCTTCATCGCTCGCTTTTTCAGGATCGTTGACGCTGTAAGAGCGTTTCATGGATTCTGCGGCTTCGCGCAGTTCATCCATCGAGGCCTTGAGCTCTGGCGTCAGGTTATCCATGCTCGCCTTCTCAACCTTTTTCAGGCTGTCCTGAAACTCCTGCAGCTTAAGCTCCTGCGCCAGTTCGTTCTGTACCGTGGTGGCCAGCGATCGAAGCGCACGCACCCAACCCGCAACGGTTTTTACCGCAACGGGTAAACGCTGCGGGCCCAGCACAATCAGGCCAATCACAAAGACCAGCAGCAGTTCACCAAAACCAATGTCGAACACGAATTACACCTGCTCTTTATCGTGGCGTTTAGCGTCTTCCTTTTTGGCTTCATCTTGCTTGTCGGCAATGGATTTAGCAGTAAAATCAGCGTCCTGGCTGGATTTTTCCTGCTTATTTTCATCATCACTCATCGCTTTCTTGAAGCCTTTGATGGACGCGCCGAGGTCGGAACCGATGGAACCGAGCTTTTTGGTGCCAAACAGCAGCACGACGATGACGGCAATGATCAACAATTGCCAGATACTGATACCACCCATACATGTTCCTCAGTGATAGATGATTAATTAATCAGGTCGCATTATACGTATGCGACCCGGCGATAGCGACGCAAATTCAGCGCGTTTTTCTCCAGCCCGCAAACCAGACAACCACACCGCCGGCCATCAGCCAGGCAGGCATCATCTGCCAGTCCGGGCGATTGATCAGCAGCAGAGTACCGCTCAGCAGAAGTGTCGCACCAATCCCAAAGAGATAACGGGACTGTCCCTGACGAACGCGATTGGACTGAAGCTCGCGGGCGATTTTATCCATGCTGTGCTGAAGGTTCTTGCTCTGACGCAAACTGTCGTAAACCAGTTCAGGTAATTCCGGCATTTTTTCAATCCAGAACGGGGCTTTCTCTTTGAAAGCACGCACCAGTGCCGGAATGCCGACCTGATCCTTAATCCAGGATTCGAGGAAAGGTTTCGCTGTTTTCCACAAGTCTAACTGAGGATAGAGCTGGCGGCCTACGCCCTCAACGTAAAGTAATGTTTTCTGAAGTAAAACTAACTGCGGCTGAACTTCCATATTAAAGCGGCGCGCGGTGTTAAACAGGTTCAGCAAAACATGACCGAATGAGATTTCTGCCAGCGGTTTTTCGAAAATCGGCTCACACACGGTACGGATAGCGAATTCGAACTCTTCAACGTTAGTATCCGGCGGAACCCAGCCAGAATCCACGTGCAGCTCGGCAACCTTACGGTAGTCGCGGTTGAAGAATGCGATAAAGTTTTCCGCGAGGTAGCGCTTATCTTCTTTGTTCAGCGAGCCCACAATGCCGCAGTCGATTCCGATGTATTTCGGGTTTTCCGGATGCTCATAGCTGACGAAAATATTGCCCGGGTGCATATCCGCATGGAAGAAGCTGTCGCGAAACACCTGGGTGAAGAACACCTGCACACCGCGTTCGGCCAGCAGCTTCATGTTGGTTCCCTGGTTTTCGAGAGCCACCACGTCTGATACCGGAATACCGTAGATACGCTCCATGACCAGCATATTCTGGCTACAGTAGTCAGAGTAAACCTCAGGAACATACAGCATCGGACTGTCTTCAAAGTTACGGCGCAGCTGGATGGCGTTTGCCGCTTCACGCAGCAGGTTGAGCTCATCGATCAGCGTTTTTTCGTACTCGCGCACAACTTCCATTGGACGCAAGCGTCGGCCGTCCGGCAGCAGGCGCGGAACCCAGCGAGCAAGGCGGTAGATAAGCTTCATGTCCGCCTTGATAACTGGCAGGATATCCGGGCGGATCACCTTAATAACGATCTCTTTGCCGTTCTCTTTCAGGCGCGCCGTATGCACCTGAGCAATCGAGGCCGATGCCAGCGGCTGGATTTCAAAATCGTCAAACCAGGTTTCGACGGGAATATTTCCCATCGCTTCTTCGATTTGCTGCTTTGCCCGCGCACCGTCAAAAGGCGCGACGCGATCCTGCAATAAAGCCAGCTGGTCGGCGATGGTTGGCGGGAAGAGATCCCGGCGGGTAGAGAGCATCTGCCCAAACTTGATCCATACCGGACCAAGTTCCTGCAATGCCAGACGCAGGCGTTCACCCAGCGGCTGATCCTTATGGCGATTTGGCATCCAGAACAACATCCGCCGCCAGATTCGAAGCGGCAGAGTGATACGCATTTTGGGGATAAGCTCGTCGAGCCCGTAACTCAAAAAGGTGTGGACGATAAAATAGAGGCGCCGAATTTCACCAGGCGTCATTTGCCCTCCAGTTTTTCCAGCCGTTTGGTTAGCGCGTCAACCGCACGTTCGACAGCAGCAGTTTCTTCCGCAAACCATGCCACTTCAAGCGGCCCCGGAGCCATGCGCCACTCTTCGGTCAACACTTCTGCCGCGTAGCGCTGCTGGCGCTGAACGGTTTTACGCAAAAATGCCGAGCCACCGTGAATGACTTTGCTGATCCCTTCGGCGGCGATGTCGCCAATATAAGGTGCAAGCAGCTCTGCCGGGTCGAACTCGGCAAGATCGCTTAACGCAACGAAGTTCTGCACGACCTGAATGTCGCCTTCGACTTCCAGCTCGCCGCTACGGATAAGCGCAGTCAGCTGCTGGCGGTCGCGCAGTTTTGGCAACACGCTCATGTGCGTGATGACCGAGCAGTCGGCCTCACCTTCCCACTCACCCAGGACATCAAGCTGGCGCTCGCTGAACACCAGCACCAGCGGCGCAGAGAACTCTTTTAAAACAATGCGCAACACCTTTCCGTTGAGCCGCTGACGCGCATTTTTTAGCGCCGGAGCACGGTACAGAAAGGCATTCAGTGCATTCTCGATGCCTGCGGTGACTAAGGGTTTAAAAGGCACGGGATACCTCCACTCAGAACTTGTAACCGCGATGCAGCGCGACGACACCCGCCGTCATGTTGAAGTACTCAACGTTTTCAAATGCAGCATCCTGCATCATCGCTTTTAAGGTGTCCTGATCCGGGTGCATACGGATAGATTCCGCCAGATAGCGATAGCTTTCCGCATCGTTTGCCACCAGCTCACCAATGCGCGGCAGCACGTGGAACGAATAGGCATCGTAAGCTTTGCTCAGCGGCTCGATAATCGGTTTGGAGAATTCGAGCACCAGCAGGCGTCCACCCGGCTTCAGCACGCGGTACATGGAACGCAGCGCTTTGTCTTTATCGGTGACGTTACGCAGGCCAAACGAGATGGTGATGCAGTCAAAGGTGTTGTCCGGGAACGGCAGCGCTTCGGCGTTTGCCTGTACATACTCAACGTTACCCACAACGCCGATGTTACGCAGCTTCTCACGTCCCATTTTCAGCATGGAGTCGTTAATATCAGCCAGCACCACGCGACCGGTTTCGCCAACCAGACGTGAAAACTTCGCCGTCAGATCGCCTGTACCGCCCGCCAAATCGAGCACCGTTTGCCCACGACGCACACCGCTACAGTCAATGGTGAAGCGCTTCCACAAGCGATGAATGCCGAATGACATCAAGTCATTCATCACATCGTACTTCGCCGCCACGGAATGAAATACGTGGGCCACCATGTCAGCCTTCTGCGCTTTAGCAACAGTCTGAAAGCCAAAGTGCGTCGTGTCTTGTGAATCGTCAACCATCTCAGAGCCTGCTTATCAGTCAAATGTCCGTGAAGTGTAACAGATTGGGCGCGTTTGCCCTACGGTTCAACCACCGTGAAAGAAACGATTCGGCGGTTCAGAAGGTGATAAATCCGCGGCTAAATCGTTGTCTTCGCTGTCTGTATTTTGCTCACCTGCCTCTTCCCGCAGGCGGTATTCCTCATCCTGAGCGGTCGCCTGTTCAACCATTTCAGGATTAATCTCGCGTTTAACCTCGACTCCCAGGCTACGGAACGCCTCTGCTTGCGCCAGCAGGTTGCCGCGCCCGGAAGAGAGCTTTTTCATCGCCTGGCGGTAGTTATCCTGCGCGCGGTCGAGGCTTTGCCCAACGGAGGACATATCGTCCACAAACAGGCGCATTTTGTCGTACAGCTTGCTGGCGCGATCGGCAATCTGCTGTGCATTACGGCTTTGGTGCTCGTAACGCCAGAGGTTTGCAATCGTCCGGAGCGCCACCAGCAGCGTCGTGGGGCTCACCAGCATAATGTTATTTTTCAGTGCTTCGGTTATCAGTTCGGGCTGTCTGTCGAGCGCCAGCAGAAATGCGGGCTCAACCGGAATAAACATCAGCACGTAATCCAGTGAGCGTAAACCCGGTAGCTGTTGATAGTCTTTGCGGCCCAGCAGACGAATGTGGTTACGGACAGAGGCGATATGCTCTTGTAATGCAGACTCGCGGATGTAATCGTCCTCAGCATTGAAGTAGCGTTCGTACGCCACCAGCGTCATTTTGGCGTCGATAACGACGTCTTTACCCTGCGGCAGGCGCACAATGACATCAGGCTGCATCCGCGAGCGGGCATCGTTTTCGATGCTGACCTGGGTTTCATACTCGTACCCTTCGCGCAGGCCAGAGGCCTCCAGCACGCGGGTCAGTACCACTTCACCCCAGTTGCCCTGCGCTTTGTTGTCGCCTTTAAGCGCGCGCGTCAGGTTAACCGCCTCTTGCGCCATCTGCGCGTTCAGCTGCTGGAGATTACGAATTTCATGCGCCAGGGTGTGACGTTCGCGCGCCTCCTGGCCAAAGCTGTCCTGCACCTGGCGACGAAAACCGTCCAGCTGTTCGCGCAGCGGCGTCAGCAGGCTGTTCAGGCTCTGTCGGTTTTGTTCGTCAACGCGGCGGTTGCTGTGCTCAAAAATTCGGTTGGCGAGGTTCTCAAACTGTTCGCTGAGGCGCTGCTCGCTGTTGATCATCTGGCGGATTTTGTCTTCCGCATGGAGTTGGGTCGATTCAAGACGGGTGGTCACTTCGCGGAGATCGGCCTCCAGCGAGGTGTTGATATCACGCAGGTTGCGCAGTTCGTTATTGAGTAGCTCACACTCGTCGCGCCAGTGTCCGCTCTGGGTAAGCTGTTGTTTCGCGGCACTGAGCTCAGCAACCATCTCTTCGCGTTCTGCCAGCTGGTCGGCCTTATGCTGCGCGTGCTGATAGCTGGAGATAAGCCAGCCTATTCCCACGCCCACCAGCGCAATCACCGCATAAATCAGGATTGAGATATCCACAATGCCCCCTGCATCAACGTTTTACCCGCACAAAATAGAATTGTGCTGTATAAACGTCCAGTTTGAAAGGGTTTTCCTGCGAGGCGCTACGCAAAAAAGAAAAGGCCGAACGAGTCGGCCTTTTATCGAAGAAGAGAGGACTAGATCAGGCGGCGAGCCGCTTCAACCACAATCTTCACCGCATGGCTTTCGGTCTGCTTCATGGTTTCGGCGTTCGGGATCTCCTGCTGAGTACGGTTAACGATAACACCCGCCACCATACCGGCACGCAGACCCTGGCTTGCGCACATGGTCAGCAGCGTTGCAGATTCCATTTCGTAGTTCATCACACCCATAGACTGCCACTCTTCCATGGAGCCTTTGAAGCGGCTCACTACGCGACCAGAGAAGGTGTCGTAACGCTCCTGGCCCGGGTAGAAGGTATCGGAAGAGGCGGTAACGCCGATGTGTGTTGTTGCGCCCACAGATTTCGCGGCTTCAACCAGCGCAGTGGTGCATTCGAAATCCGCCACTGCCGGGAATTCCATTGGCGCAAAGTGCAGGCTTGCACCGTCCAGACGCACAGACGCGGTCGTGACCAGCACGTCACCCACATTGATATGCGGCTGAATGGCGCCGGTGGTGCCGATACGCAGGAAAGTACGGATACCCAGCTGCGCCAGCTCTTCAACGGCAATAGAAGTAGACGGGCCACCGATACCGGTTGAACACACGATCACCGCTTTACCATCCAGCTCTGCGCGCCAGGTGGTGAATTCACGATGGGATGCCAGCTTAACCGGCTTATCCATCAGCGCGGCGATCTTTTCCACACGCTCTGGATCGCCAGGGACGATAGCGAGCGTAGCCCCTTGTAAATCGTTTTTAGTGAGGCCGAGATGAAAAACATCAGACTTAGACATAGGTGACTCCTCTGTGGGTCGGTTTGTCAGAAGAAGTAAAACGGTACTTTACAGAAGCAGCGTGCGTAATTTCGTGACGAACCTCACCATGAATGAAAATGATTGCAGTTAATTTCCATAAATAAGTGATCAACATCACATTAACAATGTTATACCGTGGTGTGTTGCACAAAAGATAGACCGTTTAAGGCACTGTGGGTTGTTAACCTTGTGACTATATTTACCTTTGCGCTAACTCAACATTGGTACGGAGAATGCCATGACTGAAAAAACCGGTTTTGCACCTGCTGCTGCCCCTCATGCTTCAACCATCGTCACCACGCCAGAAGAAGCCATTAGTGCAGGAGAGACATCCATTCCCTCACAGGGGGATAACATGCCGGCTTACCATGCGCGCCCGAAATCGGCCGATGGCGCTCTGCCGGTTGTGATTGTGATACAAGAAATTTTCGGCGTACATGAGCATATTCGCGATGTATGCCGTCGACTGGCGCTGGAAGGTTATCTGGCCATCGCGCCAGAGCTCTATTTCCGCCAGGGCGATCCGAATGACTACAGCGATATCCCGACGCTGTTCACTAATCTGGTCAGCAAAGTCCCTGATGCACAAGTGCTGGCGGACCTGGACCATGTCGCCAGCTGGGCGGCACGTAACGGCGGCGACCCGCATCGGTTGATGGTGACCGGTTTCTGCTGGGGCGGTCGCATCAGCTGGCTGTACGCCGCGCATAATCCGCAGCTCAAGGCTGCCGTGGCGTGGTACGGCAAGCTGGTCGGCGAAAAAACGCTGAACTCACCTAAGCAGCCTCTGGATATCGCCGTGGATCTTAACGCCCCGGTGCTGGGTTTGTACGGCGGCCAGGATACCGGTATCCCGCTCGATACCGTAGAAACCATGCGCCACGCGCTGCGGGCGGCAAATGCGAAGGCGGAAATCGTGGTTTATCCCGATGCAGGACATGCCTTTAACGCGGATTATCGGCCGAGCTATCACGAAGAATCCGCCAAAGATGGCTGGCAACGAATGCTGGCCTGGTTCCGGCAATACGGCGCTAAAAAGAGTTAAGCGGCTCACAAATTGGTGCATGAAGCGCCGGTGTTGTTTGACTTTTAAGCACAATCTGGCCGATATACAAAGCACAGGCGTGTAACTACGAGCCGTAGGCAAGACCTGAAGCCCCTCTCCTCTTTCGAGTGGAGAGGGGCTTCAGGTCTTTTTTTTGCTCTGGAGACAGGGGCCAGAACATGAACCACTTGCAAACTGCGCTGGACATCATCGCCCGGGTTGGCGGTGCTGAGAATATCGAACATATCGAACATTGCTCCACCCGCTTGCGGTTGAGCCTGTATGACAACAGCAAGGTCAACGAAACGGCGCTGACAAACATCGACGGTGTGCTGGGTGTTCGCGTCAATGTGCAATGCCAGGTGATCATCGGTCACGAGGTGGTCCAGGTGTTTGACGCGGTGCGTTCTCTGGTGGGTTCGCCACAGGCCGGTGGGCAGCACACACCTGCCAGGGTCAATCGCGGGGCGCAGATTGTCGATTTTGTCATTAGCGTTTTCCAGCCGCTGGTACCGGCGATTGCTGGCGGTGGGGTACTGAAATCCCTGCTGCTGTTGCTGGATGTGATGGGCTGGCTGAGCCGCGACAGTTCAACCTACAAGGTTCTGGATAACATCGGTTCTGCGCCGCTCTATTTCCTGCCGATTCTGGTAGCGATCACCACCGCCATGAAGCTCAAAGTGAACGTGCTGGTTGCGGTGTCCGCCGTGTCGGTCATGGTGTTGCCTGCCATGACCAAACAGCTTGCCGAAGGAACGGCATTTATGTCGTTTGACCTGCGCAACGTGGCGTATGCCTCACAGGTGTTTCCGGCCATCCTGTGCGTGCTTTTTTACGCCCAGACCGAAAAGCTGTTTAACCGTTACTCACCCGGCGCGCTGCGCATTTTCCTCGCGCCGATGCTTTCTCTGCTGGCCACCGTTCCTGTCACCCTGCTGATCCTGGGGCCACTGGGTTATGAGCTGGGTGCCGGGCTGGCAACGATCATTTTGTGGCTGTACGGAAAACTGGGCTTTGTGGCAACCGGGCTGCTTGCCGCCGCCCTGCCCTTTATGGTCGCCGCCGGGATGCACAAGCCGATGCTGCCGTACTCCGTTGCCTCTATGAGTCAGTTCGGGCGTGAGATGCTCTACCTGCCTGCATCGCTGGCGCACAACATTGCCGAATCCGGCGCGTGCCTGGCGATTGCACTCAAAAGCAAAGATAAAGCGCTGAAGTCCACCGCGTTCTCAGCCGGGATCTCCGCGCTGTTCGGCATTACTGAACCGGCGCTGTATGGCGTGACACTGCTGAATAAAAAAGCGCTCTACAGCGTGATCCTCGGTGGCGTGGTGGGCGGTGCGTTTATTGGCTGGATGGGTATTCAGGCTTTCGCGCTGGTGGGCCCCGGCCTTGCCAGCATCTCGATGTTTGTCTCGCCAGATAATGCGATGAACATCGTCTGGGCCTTTGCCGGCGCGGGACTGTCGTTTGCCGTGGCATTTATCAGCGCATTACTGCTCTGGCGCGACAAGGTGGCGGAAAAAACCGATACCCTGACGTTCACTCGCCCGGTAGAAGGGCAAATCATCCCGCTGGAGAACGTTAATGACGATGTTTTCTCACGCAAAATCATGGGTGACGGGATAGCGATTGTGCCTTCTCAGGGCGTATTGCGCGCCCCGGCAGACGGCACTGTGGTGAATGTATTTGAAAGTGGTCATGCGCTAAGCCTGCTCACCGATGCCGGTGTCGAGCTGATATTCCATATCGGGATCGACACTATCAGGCTGCAAGGCGAGGGCTTCTCAGCAAAAGTGGCCGAAGGCCAGCACGTAAAGCGCGACGACACGCTGATTGAATTCTCACTGGACACCATTACCGCCGCCGGGCTCGATCCGGTGGTGATGATGGTAGTCACTAACGGCGAACGCTTTTCGCTGACACCAGGTAATACCGACGATAAGAATCCAAATCCTCATATCATCATGACGCTTAAGGAGTCCGTGTAATGGAGAAATCCCTCCCGTTTCCGCAAGGTTTTTTATGGGGCGGCGCGATTGCCGCAAATCAGGCCGAAGGAGCATGGAATGTGGACGGTAAAGGGCCGTCTGTGGCTGATGCCATCACCTGGAAGCCTAATCTGTCCGTGAAGGATTACAGCGGCCATATGGCCCTGACCGATGAAAACATCCGCGACGCGTTCGAAGGTAAGAATGACGCGCTGTACCCGAAACGCCGCGGCATTGATTTCTATCACCACTATAAGGACGACATCGCGCTGTTTGCCGAGATGGGCTACACCGTGCTGCGCGTGTCAATTGCCTGGTCGCGTATTTTCCCGACTGGCGAAGATGCTGCGCCAAACGAGGCAGGTCTGCAATTTTACGAGGAGATGTTCCGCGAGCTTCGCCGCCATAACATTGAGCCGCTGGTGACCCTCTCCCACTACGAAATGCCGCTGGCGCTGAGCGAAAAATACAACGGCTGGGTACACCGCAATGTGGTGGATGCCTTCGTGCGTTTCAGTAATGTCTGTTTCGACCGCTACAAAGACCTGGTGCGCTACTGGCTGACGTTTAATGAGATAGACAGTATCCATCGCCACCCGTTTACCACGGCAGGTATCCGCGAAGAGAAAAGTCTGCCGGGCAAAGCGAAACAGGATATCTACCAGGGGCTACATCACCAGTTTGTTGCCTCTGCGCTGGTGACGCGCGACTGCCACGCCAAAATCCCGGGCAGCCAGGTCGGGTGTATGCTCACCAAACTCACCACCTACCCGCACAGCTGCCGCCCGGAAGATGTGGAAGCCACGCTGAAGAAAAATCTCGAGAACTACTTCTATGCGGATGTTCAGGTGTTTGGCGAATACCCGCCACTGATCCTCCGCGATCTGGCGAGCCGGGACATTCAGATAGAGATGCAGGCTGACGATCAGCGTATTCTGAAGGATCATACCGTCGATTTCGTCTCCTTTAGCTACTACATGTCGATGACCGAATCAACGCAGCCGGACGTCGAGCGCATCCCGGGTAACACGGTTCTCGGGGTGAAAAACCCGTATCTGCCGGCCTCTGAATGGGGCTGGCAGATTGACCCGGTCGGGCTGAAGATCTCCCTGCTTGAGCTATACGACCGTTACCAGAAGCCGCTGTTTATCGTGGAGAACGGCCTTGGTGCGAAAGATGTGGTCGAAAACGGCGAGATCCACGACAGCTACCGTATCGACTATTTCCGTGCCCACTTCGAGCAAACGTTGGCAGCTATTAATGAAGGGGTGGATGTGATGGGATTCACCACCTGGGGATGCATCGACATTATCAGCGCAGGTACGTCACAGATGTCCAAGCGCTACGGCTTTATCTATGTTGACCAGGACGATGAAGGCAACGGCACGTTAAAGCGCCTGAAGAAAGACTCTTTCTGGTGGTACAAAAAAGTGATTGCCAGCAATGGCGCTGACATGAGCTAACCGACCCGGCCGCAGGAATAACCGTGATAACGATAAAAAAATCGCTTAATAACAGTATGCTGCTGGTCGACAACGACCAGCGGGAGATGATCCTGTTCGGCAAAGGGATCGGCTTTGGCGCAAAACCCGGCACCAACATCGATCTCGCGCAGGTAGAGAAAGTTTTCCTGCCGCTGAGCGACCTCAAATCCCGCCATTTTTTATCGTTGACGGACACCATTCCTGCGGCGTTCTTTGATATCAGCCACGACATTCTTACCCTGGCACGCAGCCAGTGCGGGGACAGGCTCAATTCGGTGCTGCTCTTTACGCTCGCAGAACATCTGCACTTTGCCGTGGAGCGCAGCCGCAGCGGGCAACTCATCCACAATAAGCTCAGTTGGGAAGTGAAGCGCTACTACCCGCAGGAGTACGGCGTGGGGTTGCTGGCACGTGCGCAGGTGAACGATAAGTTTGACGTTAAGTTACCGGAAGACGAAGCGGTGAATATCGCCTTTCACCTGATCAACGCCAGCAGTCAGGATGACGACAACAGCGCCCACCAGCAGGTTGAGCTGGTGAACCGCATCGCCGAAATTGTGCGCTATAAACTTGGCAAGGCCATTGATACGCAGTCGGTGAACTATATGCGCTTTATTACTCATCTGCGTTACTTTGCAGAGCGGGTTCTGGCGGGGAAGATTGCGCTGAGCGAAACCGAGGATTTTTATCAGGAGCTGATGCGCCATCGCCCGGATGCAATGACCGTGGCGTGGGTGATCCGCGACTATGTGCAGGATAAATATCAGCTCACCTTACCGAAAGATGAGCTGACATGGTTAAGCATTCATATTAGCCGGTTGATGGATGGGGTGGCGTAGCCGCCCGGCAATCGTGCGCCGGAGTTAACCCTGACGCAGATTCTGCGCCGCCTTCACCATATTCGCCAGCGCGGCGCGAGTTTCTGGCCAGCCGCGGGTTTTGAGGCCGCAGTCCGGGTTTACCCACAGACGCTCTGCCGGGATACGCTGCGCCGCTTTCTGCAACAGCGCCTCAATCCATTCCACGCTCGGTACGTTCGGGGAGTGAATGTCGTATACGCCCGGTCCGATTTCGTTCGGGTATTCGAACTCTTCGAAGGACTCCAGCAGCTCCATGTCTGAACGTGACGTCTCAATGGTGATCACATCGGCGTCCAGTGCGGCGATGGAATCCATGATGTCGTTAAATTCGCAGTAACACATGTGTGTGTGGATCTGAGTGTCGTCCTTTGCGACGGCGGCGTTAATGCGAAACGCCTCTACGCCCCACGCCAGATAAGCATCCCAGTCGCTGCGACGTAGTGGTAAACCTTCACGCAGAGCCGGCTCGTCAATCTGGATAATGCCGATGCCTGCCGCTTCCAGGTCCGCTACTTCATCACGCAGTGCCAGCGCAATCTGCTTCGCGATAGTTTCACGGGTCACGTCTTCGCGCGGGAAAGACCAGCAGAGGATCGTCACCGGGCCGGTCAACATGCCTTTGACAGGTTTGTCGGTCAGGGACTGGGCGTACTTCGCCCACTCAACGGTGATCGCTTCCGGGCGGCTGACATCGCCGATCACCACCGGTGGTTTCACGCAGCGGGAGCCGTAGCTCTGCACCCAGCCGTTCTGGGTAAAGACGAAACCGTCCAGGTGCTCGCCAAAGTATTCCACCATGTCGTTGCGCTCGGCTTCACCATGTACCAGCACGTCCAGACCTAAGCGCTCTTGCTCCACAATCGCCTGCTTGATGTGCCCGGCGATGCCGGTGCGATAGTTGTTCGCATCCAGGTTGCCCTTTTTGAAATCCAGACGCAGGCCGCGGATTTCAGTGGTCTGCGGGAATGAACCGATGGTGGTTGTCGGCCAGGCTGGCAGGTTAAAACGAGCACGCTGGGCTTCGGCGCGTACTTCATAGGCGCTCTGGCGCTGGCTGTCCTGAGCGGTGATGGCCGCCAGACGTTTTTCCACTGCCGCGTTATGCACGCGAGTCGAGTGGCGACGCGCCTGAATCGGTGCGCTCCATTCGGCAATGGCGGCCGTGTCACCGCTGTTCAGGGCATCACGCAGTAGCGCCAGCTCTTCACATTTTTGCAGGGCGAACGCAAACCAGCTCTTCACTTCAGCATCCAGACGCGTTTCAACACTCAGGTCGATTGGGCTGTGCAGCAGTGAACAGGAAGAGGCCACCCACAGATCACGTTTACCCGCAATCGCGTTAATCCGGGCATATTTTTCCGTCAAATCGGCACGCCAGACGTTACGGCCATTCACCAGGCCCGCCGAGAGCAGCCAGTCAGCAGGCAGGCGTTTGTGCAGCTCCGCTACATCATCTTTCCCGTGGACCAGGTCAACATGCAGGCCCTGTACCGGCAGCGCGGTGATGGTATTGAGGTTAGGAGTGACACCTTCAAAATAGGTGGTCAGCAGCAACTTCACCTGGCCGGTGAGCGCGTTATACGCGGGTTTGAAGGCGTTCAGCCATTCTTGCGGCAGCTCCAGTACCAGCGCAGGTTCGTCGATTTGCACCCACTCGATACCGCGTTTTGCCAGCTCCGCCAGCACCTGCTGGTAGACCGGCAGGATATCGTTCAGCAGGCTCAGACGGTCAAACTGTTCGCCCTTCACTTTACCCAGCCACAGATAGGTTACCGGGCCAAGCAGCACTGGCTTCACCTTGTGACCCAGCGCCAGCGCTTCATCCACTTCATCCAGCAGCTGTGTCCAGGTCAGTTTGAACTGCTGGCCTTTGACAAATTCCGGCACCATGTAGTGATAGTTGGTGTTAAACCACTTGGTCATTTCCGCTGCTGCCGCTGGCTCACCGCCTGGCGCACGGCCACGGCCGATACGGAACAGGGTGTCGAGATCGACCGATCCATCGTTGTTCTGATGACGAGCCGGCACGTTGCCAAGCAGCAGGCTGGTAGTCAGAACATGGTCGTACCAGGCGAAATCGCCCACCGGCAGCAGGTCAATGCCCGCTTGCTTTTGCTGATCCCAGTGACGGGCGCGCAGTTCACGGCCCACGGCCAGCAGCTCTTCACGGGTGGAGTTACCTGCCCAGTAACTTTCTTGCGCTTTTTTCAGTTCGCGACGCAAACCAACGCGAGGGAAACCGAGTGTGTGATTGCGGATTGTCATGTTTTCTTCCTCTAATTAATTGTAAATCCTTTGGATTTTGAATTTAGGGAAGGCGGCAAGTTTGCTCATCCCCGGGAGCTTACAGGAGTAAGTGACCGGGGTGAGTAAACGCAGCCAACGCACCATAAATTTAAAAGACGAAGGATTTTAGCCGTCCAGATGTTTACACATCCATAATTGGCAGTTACTGTATATTCCTCAAGCGCAAAATGTTCATGCCGAAGTGAAGGACTTTCATGATCGAGATAAAACACCTGAAAACGCTACAAGCGTTGCGGAACTGCGGTTCTCTCGCAGCGGCTGCGGCCACGCTGCACCAGACTCAGTCCGCCCTTTCACACCAGTTCAGCGATCTGGAACAACGCCTCGGCTTCCGTCTTTTTGTGCGTAAGAGCCAGCCGCTGCGCTTTACCCCGCAGGGTGAGATTTTGCTGCAGCTGGCGAATCAGGTGCTGCCGCAAATTGCCAGCGCGTTGCAGTCCTGTAACGAACCGCAGCAGACGAAATTGCGCATCGCGATTGAGTGTCATAGCTGTATTCAGTGGCTGACCCCCGCGCTTGAGAACTTCCGCCAGAAGTGGCCGCAGGTGGAGATGGACTTTAAATCCGGTGTGACGTTTGACCCACAGCCCTCGCTCCAGCAGGGCGAGCTGGATCTGGTCATGACTTCGGACATCCTGCCGCGCAGCGGACTGCACTACTCGCCAATGTTTGATTATGAAGTGCGCCTGGTGCTGGCACCGGATCATCCACTGGCCGCTAAAACGCGCGTCACGCCGGAAGATCTGGCCACGGAAACGCTGCTGATTTACCCGGTACAACGCAGTCGCCTGGATATCTGGCGTCACTTCCTGCAACCGGCAGGCATCAGCCCACAGCTGAAAAGCGTGGATAACACCTTGCTGTTAATTCAGATGGTTGCCGCCAGAATGGGCATCGCGGCACTGCCGCACTGGGTGGTGGAGAGTTTTGAACGCCAGGGCCTGGTGGTGACCAAAACCCTGGGTGAAGGACTGTGGAGCCGGCTGTACGCTGCCGTGCGCGATGGCGAGCAGCGTCAACCAATTACAGAAGCGTTTATTCGCTCAGCGCGGAACCACGCGTGCGACCATCTTCCGTTTGTGCGGAGCGCGGAGCGACCCAACGGCGATGTACCCACAACGAAGCCAGGATCACCGTTCCCCCAATAATAAAGCTCGGCCAGTGCGGTTGCTCCTGCCAGATAGCCAGGTTAACCAGCAGACCCGCAGGCACATGCACGTTGTTCATGATCCCCAGCGTACCGGCGTCTACCTGTGTAGCGCCGTAGTTCCACATGAAGTATCCCAGCCCGGACGCCACCACGCCCAGCCAGACCAGAATGCCCCACTGCACTGAAGTGGTCGGCAGTTTTTGCGGGTTGCCGAGCATAAACCACGCCGCCACGGCAACAATAGCCGCCCCCATATAGAACCAGGCAAAGGCGTTATGCTGCGGCATCGGGCGGGTTTCCATCAGGCGTTTGTAGCCCACCATGCCAATGGCGAAGCTGATGTTGGCCAACTGCACAAACATCAGACCGGTCCAGAAGTGGTCGCTCACTTTGTCGTAGCGAATGATCGCCGCACCGACAACCGCCAGCAGCGCGCTCAGCGCATAGCCCCAACGCAGACGACGCTTACTCAGCAGATCGTAAATCAGCGTGATATAGAGCGGTGTGAGCACGGTAAACAGCAAAAATTCGGATACCGACAGGTACACGTAAGCGCGGAAGCTGAACAAATACATGATGCCGAGCTGCATTGCCCCCACCAGCATGTACAGCAGAATGGTTTTCAGCGTTTGCCCACGCGTACGCAGAAACGGCAGGAATACCAGTGCCGCCAGCCCCACGCGCATCAGCACTGAGAAGTAGCTGTCCACCGAACCCGCAAGGTATTCGCCAATCAGGCTAAAGGAGAAGGCCCACAGAATAGTGGTGATAATGAGTAGCGCCACAATGCTTGTCTCTCTGAAAGAAGGACAGGCATTGTAGCGAACTCTTTAGTTGACAACTGAGCAATAAATAACCAAGTGAAGATTATTCAAGGAACAGCTTGCGCAGATATTTCGGCACGGCGTTGTCGGCATTAGAGCCGATCACTTCCAGTTCCGGATGCAGATCCTTCAGACGCTGGTGCGCATTCTCCATGATGCAACCTTTGCCCGCCATCGAGAGCATTTCCGCGTCGTTCATGCCGTCGCCGAAGGCGATGCAGTCTTTCAGTTCAAAGCCCATACGTTGTGCCACCGCTTCAAGCGCATGACCTTTCGACACGCCACCGGCCATCACTTCCAGGCAGGTCAGCGTAGAGAAGCTAACGTTAACACGGTCACCCCAGCGGGCGTTGATCGCCTGCTCCAGCGGCAGTAACTCTTCGTGGCTTTCACAGGTGAAGAACACCTTGCTGATCCCTTCCGGCTCCAGCAGACCTGGTTCATACAGGGTGTAGTTGAATACCGCCTCTTTGAAGAAACGCATTTCGTCCGGGCGATGGCGGTTCATAAACCACTCATCATCGCGATACACGTTGGTCACGATGTCCGGGTTATTGTGCACCACGCCGAACAGATCGGTGGCGATATCCCGGTCAAGGTTATGCGTGAAAATCAGGTTGCCATCGGTGTCGTGTACGCGCGCACCGTTGGAGGTGATCATGTAGGCTTTGATGTCCAGGTTATCGCGGATCTGCCCCACGTCCACGTGGTGGCGACCGGTGGCAAACACGAAGTTCACGCCATGGGCAGTCAGGAGCTTCAGGGTTTCTTTCGCATAAGGCGATAAGGTGTGATCGGGGGAAAGCAGCGTGCCATCTAAATCAGATGCAACAACCTGGTACATAGGGAAATTTAACCTCAATAGAAAATCAGTTATGCCTGTCGAAAAATTCGACAATGGCGTTGAGCGCGACTGAGCGCATGGTGTCCTTTTCGAAAAGGATCTCATGGTACGCACCATTTATGACCAGCGGTTTACCCCCTTCACAAGGGTGACCGGCGGCGGCACGCAGTTCACAAAAGCGGTCGTGCATACGGTTATCAACCACACGTTCTTCTTCGGCCTGAAGCAGTAATGTCGGCGTGCTGTCATCACCGGCACCTGCCAGCGCCTGCTCACCGGCAAGAATGCCTTCCCGTACCCAGTGATAGGTGGGGCCGCCAACGCGTAAACGCGGCTCATCGGCATAAAAACGCAGGTTACGACGGTATCGCTGTCGGCTGTGAGTCAGCACGTTCATGGTATACGGCAGCGCGCGCCAGCGACCTGTTCCGATAGCATAACCTTCCCGAATACGCTGATGGCCCTCAGCCCAGTCGAGAATATGGCGTACCATCCAGTCAGGAAAACGCATCACGATGCCAAACATGGGCGCGCTGAGCGCAATGGCATCACATTGATGCGAATGGCGCTGCAAGAACAGAGTGGCAATGGCCCCGCCCATTGAATGCGCGAGAATATAGCGTTTTCGCCAGGGGCCGGGCTGCACTTCCTGCAGCCAGAATGCCGCAAGGTCGTCGACATAATCGCTGAAATTATCCACGTGGCCACGGTGGGTGTCCGACAGCATTCGCCCGGAAAGCCCCTGCCCGCGATGGTCAATAATCAGCACGTCAAAGCCTATATGGAACAGGTCATACGCCAGCTCGGCATATTTGACGTAACTCTCTATGCGCCCCGGGCAAACCACAATGACACGATCGTTTTTTTCAGCCCGAAAACGGACAAAGCGTACAGGAACATTGCCCACTCCGGTAAATCCGGCCTCTTCACGCTGACGCCAGAACTCGGTAAGCGGGCCCATAGAGAAAGCAGCAAATGCGTTTTCTCGTGTTTCCCAATCCTTTTTCTGCTGAAACATCGGGTTTCCACCCCTGTAAGCCAAGGAATATCGTTTTTTCGTGACAGGTCACAAAATGACTCAACAATAGCGTATTGTGGCATAAAAACAGACGATTCGGGAGTTTCAAATGACCTTCGAGTGGTGGTTCGCTTACCTGCTGACATCCATCATCCTCAGCCTTTCACCGGGCTCTGGCGCGATTAACACCATGACCACCTCCATCAACCACGGCTATCGTGGTGCGGCGGCATCCATTGCCGGTTTGCAGACCGGGCTGGGCATTCACATCGTGCTGGTCGGTATCGGCCTGGGGACACTGTTCTCCCGCTCGGTGCTGGCGTTCGAAGTGCTGAAATGGGCCGGTGCGGCGTACCTGATTTGGCTCGGTATTCAGCAGTGGCGTGCGGCAGGCTCCATCAACCTGAACACCCTTGCGCAGGCGCAAACGCGTGGCCGTCTGTTTAAACGTGCCGTGTTTGTGAACCTGACTAACCCGAAAAGTATCGTCTTCCTTGCAGCCCTGTTCCCGCAGTTTATCGTGCCGCACCAGCCACAGGTGATGCAGTACGTGGTGCTCGGGGCGACCACCATCATTGTCGATATCATTGTGATGATTGGTTATGCGACGCTGGCGCAGCGGATTGCGGCGTGGATTAAAGGGCCTAAACAGATGAAGGCCCTGAATAAAGTGTTTGGTTCGCTGTTTATGCTGGTTGGTGCGCTGTTGGCGTCAGCGCGTCATGCTTAGCGAGAAATGATGAGATGAATGCCGAAGCCGGTGAACAACGCACCGGCAAAGCCGTCAATCCACTTCGCAACGCGCTGATACCCACGGCGCATCGCCGGTAAGGCGAACAGACTCGCCACGATAGTAAACCAGGCGAATGTTTCAACGACGATCAGCAGGAAGATACCCCAACGTGCACCTGCGCCCACGCTATCGCCCACAAACAGCGAGAACACCGAGCCGAAATAGATAATCGCTTTCGGGTTTGCCAGGTTTGTCAGCAGCCCTTTCACAAAGCTGCGGCCACCGGTTGCCAGCTCGACTTTTGGCTCTTCCGTCTTTTTCTCTTCTTTCTTCAGTGCCCCGCGCAGCATCTGGTAACCCATCCAGCACAGATACAGGCCACCACCGACCATAATGATGTTATGCAGCCAGGCCATCTTCGCGAGGATCAGGTTCAGGCCCAGCAGCGCTACTGCCGCCCAGACCATAACGCCCATGGTGATACCGAGCACGCCCATCATCGCCTCTTTGCGGGAGCGGCTGACGGCGGTTTGTGACACGAAGAAAAAGTCAGGGCCCGGGCTCATCAGGGCAACGATGTGCACCAACGCCACGGTGAGAAATAGCATTAACATAATTAACTCGCGGGGAAATAATTTAGTGAGTCACCATCCTGGCACTTTTTAGCCCGGCTGACTACTCCTCATCATCACCGTCGGCGTGAGAGCGAATGAGTGCCATAAACTCCTTCCCAAAGCGCTCAAGCTTACGCGTGCCAACGCCGTTGACGCTGAGCATCTCGCTGGCGCTGAGCGGCATTTGTTCGGCCATCTCAATCAACGTCGCGTCGTTAAAGACCACGTACGGCGGGATATTCTCTTCATCCGCGATGGCTTTACGCAGCTTGCGCAGTTTGGCGAACAGCTTGCGGTCGTAGTTGCCGCCGTAGGATTTTTGCATCACACGCGGCTTGAGCGCGATAACGCGCGGAACGGCGAGCTTGAGTTCGATATCACCGCGCAGCACCGGGCGCGCCGCTTCGGTAAGCTGAAGCGCAGAGTGCTGGGCAATATTCTGGGTGGCAAACCCCAGATGAATAAGCTGGCGGATAATACTGACCCAGTGCTCGTGGCTCTGGTCTTTGCCGATCCCGTAAACGGGCAACTTGTCGTGTCCCATATCGCGGATACGCTGGTTGTTCGCGCCACGCAGCACTTCCACCACGTAGCCCATCCCGAAGCGCTGATTAACGCGATAGATTGTCGAGAGCGCCTTACGCGCATCCATCAGGCCATCGTACTGTTTTGGCGGGTCAAGGCAGATATCGCAGTTGCCGCAGGACTCCTGTCGCCCTTCACCAAAGTAGTTGAGCAGCACCAGACGACGACAGGTTTGTGCTTCAGCAAAAGCACCCATCGCGTTGAGCTTGTGGCGTTCGATATCCTGCAACTGACCCTGCGGTTTCTCTTCCAGGCAGCGGCGCAGCCAGGCCATATCCGCCGGATCGTAGAACAGCATGGCTTCTGCAGGCAGGCCATCACGCCCGGCACGGCCGGTTTCCTGGTAGTAGGATTCAATATTACGCGGGATGTCGAAGTGCACCACAAAGCGCACGTTGGGTTTATTAATCCCCATCCCGAACGCCACCGTGGCGACCACGATTTGCAGGTCATCGCGCTGGAATTTCTCCTGCACGTCGGCGCGGATGTGATTTTCTAACCCGGCATGATACGCCGCGGCGCTAAAGCCACGGTTTTGCAGGCGCGCGGCGGTGTCTTCCACCTTCGCACGGCTGTTGCAGTAGATGATGCCGGACTTGCCGCGCTGCTCCTGCACATAGCGCAAGAGCTGATCCAGCGGCTTGAATTTTTCCATCAGCATGTAGCGGATGTTCGGGCGGTCGAAGCTGCTGACCTGAATGTAGGGGTCGTTCAGCCCGAGCAGACGAACGATATCCAGGCGTGTAGTATCATCCGCCGTGGCGGTAAGCGCCATAAACGGCAGCTCGGGGAAGCGCTGACGCAGCTGGCCGAGGGCGGCATATTCCGGGCGGAAATCGTGTCCCCACTGGGAGATACAGTGCGCTTCATCCACCGCCAGCAGCACCGGGTTCCAGTGCGCGAGATGGTCGAGGAAGTTATCCAGCATCAGGCGTTCCGGCGCGATATACAGCAATCGGATCTGCCCGGTACGGCAGCCCGCCATAACCTCAAGCTGCTTCTCACGGGTTTGCGTGGAGTTAAGACAGGCCGCCGCGACGCCGTTGGCAAGCAGCTGATCCACCTGGTCTTTCATCAGTGAGATAAGCGGTGAAACCACGACCGTCAGGCCGTTCAGCACCAGCGCAGGAACCTGATAACAGAGCGATTTCCCGCCGCCGGTCGGCATCACCACCAGGCAGTCGCGACCGCCCAGTACGGTGTCGATGATGGTTTCCTGGCCAGGGCGGAACTGCTGGTAGCCAAAGGTTTCGTGCAGAACCTGTTTAGCCAGCGATTCCTGATTCAATACTTCCGCCTGCGCCACGTTAACCCCATTTGCCAGAAATAAAACAGGCGCTATTTTCAGCGCCTGAGAGAGAAACTTCAACGTTTAACGCAAAAACATTCGAGCGGCCTAGAAAATATCATTCAGCATCACGCCCACACCGACGCGGGTTTGATTGAAGTTGTAATCGATAAGCGACTCGCCGTAACCACTGTACACCTGGGTGTAAAGACGCACATGCTTGCTCACCGGATAGCTCAGGCCCACTTCCGCGCCGCCGTAGCCGGTATTCCAGTTGTACTGCCCTTTCGCGCTCAGTACCGCATCACCTAACTGGTAGCCAATTTTGAGCTGGTAGTAACCCATGTATTTAGTGATATCCGGGTTATCGTCCGTGGCACCCACCACGTACCACGGCTTAACTTCCACCATCCAGTTACCATTTTGCGCCATCAGGCGGGTATAAAGACGGTTCCAGCTGCGCGAAGTGGGGTCAGCGCGGCCGTTGGAGTCGTGGTTAAAGCCCATCTCCACATCACGCAGCGTCCAGCCAGCAAATTCGTAATCCGTTGCGAAACCGAGGAACAGCTGCGGTTCATAGTTGGTTTCACGAAACGGCGAGGACTCGCCGCTGTTGGAAAGCTGCCACCAGGATTTTTGCGTGTAGGAGGCACCCAGCACCGAGTTTGGCCCTAAGATACCGCGCCAGAACGGGAATGCCAGGCTGAGCTGGTACTTCACTTCATCTTTGCGCGCATTATCAGACCAGCTGTAAGACTTAATCGCCTCTTTGTTGATATCGCTGGTCCAGGTATAAAGCAAATAGTTGGTGTCATACGGGTAGAGCGTGAACGGATTGTCATGCTCCTGAAGTAAGTTCGCGATAATGCTGCCGCGAACGGCTGGCGTATCGTGTACTTCATTCACTGTCGCTTCCTGCGCATATGCTGTGAGGGGCAGCGCAACCGCCGCCAGTAACCAACCCAGATACGTCCGCATCGGTGGTGTTCTCCTGCAAATATTGAGATTTCATGAATAGTTTTATGGCGGACATTCTACAGACTTCCGCACTAACTTCCGCCTCCTCGTTTCTGAAAGTGGAATTCCTTATTGTTGAGGCATAACATCAACATTTTATTAACAATAAGGACGTCATTTCTCATGTCAGCCACGCTAACCGCTGAAGAAGCTTTAAAACTCGTGGGCGAGATTTTTGTTTACCACATGCCGTTTAACCGCGCGCTGGGGCTGGAACTGGAACGCTACGAGAAAGACTTTGCCCAGCTCAGCTTCAATAATCAGCCGATGATGGTGGGCAACTGGGCGCAAAGCATTTTGCATGGCGGAGTGATTGCTTCTGCACTGGACGTAGCGGCAGGGCTGGTCTGCGTGGGCAGTACGTTGACGCGTCACGACACCATCAACGAAGACGAATTGCGCCAGCGTTTATCGCGCATGGGTACCATCGATTTACGTGTTGATTATCTGCGCCCTGGCCGGGGAAATCGCTTCACCTGTACCAGCAGCCTGTTGCGCGCAGGCAACAAAGTCGCTGTCGCCCGTGTCGAACTGCATAACGAAGAACAGGTGTATATCGCCAGTGCAACCGCCACTTATATGGTGGGTTGATGCCGCAAAATCGGGTAAAGTTAGTTCACTTTTTTGTAACGGATTTTCCCGATGGATGCTAAACAGACGCGGCAGGGCGTGTTACTCGCTCTGGCCGCTTATTTTATTTGGGGTGTTGCTCCGGCGTACTTCAAGCTTATCGCTTATGTACCGGCTGACGAGATCCTCACTCACCGCGTAATCTGGTCCTTCTTCTTTATGATTGCCCTGATGAGCATCAGCCGTCAGTGGTCAGGCGTCAAAACGCTGCTAAAAACCCCGAAGAAGGTCTTCCTGCTCGCGCTCTCTGCGGTGCTGATTGGCGGCAACTGGTTGCTGTTCATCTGGGCGGTGAATAACCATCATATGCTCGAAGCGAGCCTCGGGTATTTTATTAACCCGCTGGTGAATATTGTGCTGGGGATGATTTTCCTCGGCGAGCGCTTCCGCCGTATGCAGTGGCTGGCGGTAATTCTGGCGTTCTGCGGCGTGCTGGTGCAGCTGTGGACCTTTGGCTCACTGCCGGTTATCGCCCTGGGGCTGGCGTTCAGCTTTGCGTTCTACGGGCTGGTACGTAAGAAAATCGCCGTTGAAGCGCAAACCGGCATGTTGTTCGAAACCCTGTGGCTGCTGCCCGTGGCCGCGATTTATCTGTTTGGCATTGCCGACAGCGCCACCAGCCATATGGGCAGCAATCCGTGGTCACTGAATCTGATGCTGATGGCCGCTGGTGTGGTGACAACCATTCCGCTGCTGTGCTTTACCGGTGCGGCAACGCGCCTGCGTCTCTCTACGCTGGGCTTCTTCCAGTACATTGGCCCAACGCTGATGTTCCTGCTGGCAGTGGTGTTTTACGGCGAAGTGCCGGGCGCGGATAAGATGGTAACCTTCGCGTTTATCTGGGTGGCGTTAGCAATTTTTGTTGCAGATGCGATTTATACCCAGCGCAGGGTGCACAAAGGGTTGTAATGTTGCCCTCACCCCAACCCTCTCCCACAGGAGAGGGAGTTCGATCGTAGGGCGGGTAAGCGCAGCGCCACCCGCCAGGTTTTTACAGCCAGTTCCGACGCTTGAAATAGAGATACGGCGCAAGCCCGGCGAGGATCATAAAGATAATCGCCCCAGGATAACCAAAGCTCCACTTCAGCTCAGGCATAAACTCAAAGTTCATCCCGTAGCTTGATGCCACAAGCGTAGGCGGCAGGAATACCACAGATACCACCGAGAAGATCTTGATGATGCGGTTCTGCTCGATATTGATAAAGCCCATCGCCGCCTGCATCAGGAAGTTGACCTTCTGGAACAGGGATTCGTTGTGCGGCAGCAGGGATTCGATATCGCGCAGGATCTCACGCGCCTGCTCCAGCTGACCACCCGGCAGACGCGCTTTACGCACCAGGAAGTTCAGCGCACGCTGGGTATCCATCAGACACAAACGTACCTTCCAGCCGATATCTTCCAGCTCCGCCAGCGTGGAAAGGGCTTCGTCATACTCATCACCCTGATGGCCTTCCATGATCACGCGGCTCAGTTTTTCCAGATCGCTGTAGATGTTTTCAATCTCATCCGCCAGCTGTTCGATTTTGGTTTCAAACAGATCGAGCAGCAGCTCGTAGGCGTTTCCGTCAACCATTGCCTGGCTACGGGCGCGCATTCGGTAGAGACGAAACGCAGGCAGCTCACGCTCGCGCAGGGTAAAAAGGCGACCATCGCGGATAGTAAATGCCACGGTGGAGTTACCGGCGTGATCTTCGGCATCTTCAAAGAAGAAGAAGGAGTGAATGTGCAGGCCGTCTTCGTCTTCAAAAAAACGGGCCGATGCTTCGATGTCTTCCAGTTCTGGACGGGTTGCCAGGCTTTGCCCCAGCTCAGATTGTACGCGAAGGCGTTCATCGTCGTCCGGCTCGACCAGATCCACCCATACTGCATCAATGAGGGGCTGCGACTCTTCGGCTTCAAGCCGAGTCAGTCGGTTATTTTCGAGTTGAAATGCGCTCAACATGACCGGGACTCCCAATGCAAAAAATATCGGACAGTTCGGTGGGCACACAGAAACAAATTGGGTTTCAGACCATTAAACAGCCTGACTCAGCGCGACGGGAATAATGCAGTCGCTGACAACCACTAAGGCCATCAGCAAGAGGAGATAGCCTTAGGAGTTGTTCCTGGTTGACAGGGAATTGAGCCAGTATCTACTGGGTGTGTCCAAGGCGAATGTCCTCTTAGCGTAATCGTGCGCGCATGTTACGCCAGCAGTAACAGTGGCGTCAACACGCAACGAAACGCTGAAGGGCATTAATTGACCTTCAACGTATAAGGCTAGCAGATTATTACAAAATAATGATATTTTTCTGAAAGTTACACGGTTTCCAGTCGGGCATAGGCGGCCACCAGCCATTTGATCCCCTGCCCCTGGAATGCCACCTGCAACCGGCTGTGCTCCCCGCTGCCTTCAAGGTTCACAATGGTGCCTTCACCAAATTTCGCATGACGCACGCGCTGGCCCAGCTTGTAACCGGTGTCGTTTTCCGACATCGGCGTACCCATGCGCTGATGGCTGACAGGACGGCTGACACTGGCGCGCAGACGTACCTCTTCCACGCACTCTTCCGGCAGTTCGCCGATAAAGCGCGATGGACGGTGATAGACCTCTTTGCCATACAGACGGCGGGTTTCGGCGTAGGTCAGCGTCAGCTTTTGCATCGCACGGGTCACGCCCACGTAGGCCAGGCGACGCTCTTCTTCCAGACGCCCGCCTTCATCCAGCGACATCTGGCTCGGGAACATCCCCTCTTCCATCCCGACAATAAACACCTGCGGGAACTCCAGCCCTTTGGCGGAGTGCAGGGTCATCAGCTGCACCGCATCCTGCCAGGTATCAGCCTGCCCTTCACCGGCTTCCAGCGCAGCGTGGGAGAGGAATGCCTGAAGCGGCATCAGATCTTCGTCTTCTTCGTTGTAGCTGAACTGGCGCGTTGCCGTGACCAGTTCCTCTAAGTTCTCAATACGGGTCTGGCCCTTCTCACCTTTTTCCTGCTCGTACATCATCCACAGGCCGGAGTCTTTGATAACCCGGTCGGTCTGCACATGCAGTGGCATATCTGCCGTTTCCTGCGCGAGGGCGTCAATCAGCTCAAGGAAGCGCTGCAACGCGCTGGCCGCACGTCCGGCGAGGGCTTTTTCCTGCAACAGCTCACGACAGGCCTGCCAAAGCGTGAGCTGGCGATCGCGCGATGCCTGACGCACCACGTCCAGCGTTCTGTCACCAATGCCGCGCGTTGGGGTATTCACCACACGCTCGAAGGCCGCATCATCATTGCGGTTGGCCATAAGACGCAGATACGAGAGCGCGTCTTTAATTTCCTGGCGTTCGAAGAAGCGCATCCCGCCATAAATTCGGTACGGCATACTCACCTGCAACAACGCCTCTTCCAGCACACGCGACTGGGCGTTGCTGCGATAAAGAATGGCACACTGCTCCAGCGCGCCGCCGTTGTCCTGCCAGGTTTTGATGCGGTTAACCACAAAGCGCGCTTCATCGAGTTCGTTAAAGGCGCAGTAGAGGGAGATCGGCTCGCCATCGACGCCATCGGTCCACAGCTTTTTGCCCAGACGCCCGTTGTTGTTTTCAATCAGGGCGTTCGCCGCGCTCAGAATGTTGCTGGTCGAACGGTAGTTCTGTTCCAGACGAATGGTTTCTGCGCCCGGGAAGTCGTTGAGGAAGCGCTGGATGTTTTCCACCTGAGCGCCACGCCAGCCGTAGATAGACTGGTCATCATCGCCGACGATCATCACCTTGCCGGTATCGCCCGCCAGCATCCTGATCCAGGCATACTGAATGTTGTTGGTATCCTGGAATTCGTCCACCAGGATATTGGTAAAACGTTCGCGGTAGTGCTGAAGAATATGCGGTTTGTTCAGCCACAGCTCGTGGGCGCGCAGCAGCAGTTCGGCAAAGTCCACCAGACCGGCGCGATCGCAGGCTTCCTGGTAGGCCTTATACACGTTCTGCCAGGTCTGCTCTACCGGGTTGCCAAAGCTCTGAATATGGTGCGGGCGCAGCCCTTCATCTTTTTGACCGTTGATGTACCACATGGCCTGACGCGGCGGCCACTGTTTCTCATCGAGGTTCATCGCCTTGATCAGGCGTTTCAGCAAACGGAGCTGGTCTTCACTGTCGAGGATCTGGAAGTCCTGCGGCAGGTTGGCGTCCATATGGTGCGCGCGCAGCAAGCGGTGTGCCAGACCGTGGAAGGTTCCAACCCACATGCCGCCCTGGCTTGTGCCCATCAGCTGCGCGATACGGTGGCGCATCTCTGCCGCCGCTTTGTTGGTGAACGTCACCGCCATAATGGAATACGGTGAGCAGTTTTCTACGCTTTGCAGCCACGCGATACGGTGCACCAGAACGCGCGTCTTACCACTGCCCGCCCCAGCCAGAACCAGCAGGTTAGTACGCGATGCGGCAACCGCGTCACGCTGTTTGTCATTAAGGCTGTCGAGAAGGTAGGAAACGTCCATTGGCACCGCCAGGTAATGTCGGGCAGGCGAACGTCACGCATTCGCCAAAACCCTGGTAATTTATACAATATTACTGGTGATTATATCAGCGTGGTGAGGGATGCCAACCGCGAAATTTCTATGTGTGGCAGCAGCCGGCTGTCCTGGGTCTGCATCAGATCGGCCTTTTCTGGCTTGATCCAGCAGGCCTGCATCCCGCAGCGGATCGCCCCGGCAACGTCCGTGGTCAGATCATCGCCCACGTGCAGGATTTTGCCTGTCGGCAGGTCGAGTTTTTCCGCCGCCCGGTGGTACATATCGTTGAACGGCTTAGCGCGCCCGTGCGGGCCTGCACGCAGTACGAATTCAAAATAGTCGCCAAGACCAAAGAGTTCAGGCTGTGCGTTGCCGTTGGTGATCGCCACCAGCGGCCACTTTTCAGCCAGCGCTTTCAGGGTGTCGTGGGTTTCCTGCGGTACATCGATGCGGCTACGCCATTTTGCGAAGTTTTCCATCGCCGCTTCGGCGCCGATGGCCGCATCGTGCGCGCTCATGCCGACATTTAGCATCGCCTGCTCCACCGCACGGCGACGCCACTCGGTGACATCGTGATAAATATCCGGCTCGGTTTCCCGCAGCGCCTGACGCAGACGCTGGAAATCTTTGTTCTGCATCTCTTTCAGGGCCGGATGGTAGTTCTGTACAAACGCCAGGGACTCTTGCTCAGTGCGCAAGATAACCGGGTGGTTGTCATAAAGGGTGTCATCAAGATCAAACGTCAGGGCTGAAATCTGACCTAATGGGCGGTAAAAACGCATTATTTCCCCCGTTTGGCGCGTGGATGCGCCGCATCGTACACCGAGGCAAGGTGTTGAAAATCAAGGTGGGTATAGATTTGTGTGGTCGATAAATTGGCGTGGCCTAACAGCTCCTGCACGCCGCGTAAATCACCGCTCGATTCAAGCATGTGGGTGGCAAAGGAGTGGCGCAGTTTGTGCGGGTGAACATGGCTGTTCAGCCCCTGCTTGATGCCCCACTCCGCAAAGCGTTTCTGCACGTTTCGCGCCGAAATGCGCTTGCCGAGCTTCGACAAAAACAGGGCATTTTCCTCTGCGCCAAACAGCCCGCGCAGATCCAGCCAGTGCTCAATCCAGGACACCGCATTGCGGCCAATCGGTAAGCGGCGCTCTTTGCTGCCTTTACCCATCACCCACACTTCACCGGTATCAAGATCAAGATGTTTTAAATCGAGGTTCACCAGCTCAGAAAGACGCAGCCCGGCACCGTACATCACTTCCAGCATGGCGCGATCGCGCACGGCCAGCGGATCGTTAAGATCGATATCCAGCAGGCGGTTTACATCATCCACATCGATATTCTTAGGCAGATGACGCGGGGCTTTTGGCGTGGCGATCCCTTTTGCCGGATTGGCTTTCAGACCGCCCTGGCTGACCAGCCAGTCGAAGAAACTGCGCAGCGCAGAAAGCCTGAGCGCCAGACTCGCCGGGCTTAGCCCCTTGCGGCGGCTACGCACCACAAAGGCTCGCACGGTAGCAGCGTCACATTGTTGCCAGCTTTTCAGGCCGATTTCTTCGGCAATCTGCATGATGGCATCAAGCTGACGCTGATAGTTGAGCAGCGTAATCGGGCTTAGCTGACGCTCAACGCCCAGATAACGCAGAAAGCGCGTGACGTCAGTCGAGAGCAGTACGTCCGTCATACCCGTTCAATCCAGCGCTCCAGTAGCTCAGGCAACATGAGCGCCAGCTCCTGCAACAGGTGTGTTCCCTGCCCTTGCTCATAGTGGTGCGCATCACGGCTGGTGAACAACATCACGCCTAAATCGCCATCGCGCCCCATCAGCGACATCGCCACCGAACCAATGGCTTTGGCCTCTGGCAACACCACCAGCAGCTCAGGTCCGTTCAGCGGCCCAAGATAGTGATTCTCGTGGCCAAGACGCTGAATGCGCAGCGGTTCAAACGCCTGACGGTTTAGCGCCAGATGGGTAAAACCGGACGGCGCGCCAATGCGCCAGCGGTCCGGGAAGAGGCGGATCGTTGCGCCTGCCAGCCCCAGCTCGCGCGCCCAGCGATGGAAGCGGCTGAGAAACTCGTCAAGGCTGTGCGCCGAAGCCAGACGCGCCTGCAGATGCAGCAAGCGATAGAACAGGCTTTCGTTGTTACTTGCCTGTTCCATTAACAGCGTCATGTTCTCTTCGAGCTGATTGATATGGTTACGCGAGCGCGCCATGTGCCATTCGACCAGCGACACCGATTCACGCACCGGATGGGGCACGCGCATCTGTTCGACAACGCGTGCATTACGGATAAAAAACTCAGGATTGCGCAGCAGGTAATCAATAACAGCTCTGTCGTCCAGTTCCGTTTCTGATGCCTGAAGTTCTTCCCCTGGTTGTTTCATAGATGGATAAACCCGTCATAGACATGTGCCGCCGGGCCAGTCATATACAGTGGATGACCCGGTCCTTTCCAGGCGATATCAAGGCGACCACCTGGTAACTCCACGCGAACCTCTTCCGCCAGTAACCCCTGAGAGATACCGACCGCAACTGCCGCACAGGCACCGCTTCCACAGGCCTGGGTTTCACCCGCACCGCGCTCATAAACACGCAGACGGATGTGTTCGCGTTTGACCACCTGCATAAAGCCGATATTCGCACGCTCCGGGAAACGCTCGTGGCTTTCCAGCACCGGACCCAGCGTTTCTACTGCGGCGGTATCAACATTATCGACCTGAATCACGCAGTGTGGGTTGCCCATAGAGACAACGCCGCACAATACTGTCTGCTCGGCCGCACGCATAATATAGGTCTTTTCCGCTTTGTTAGCGCGAAACGGCACCGCGGATGGCTCAAAGTTTGGCTCGCCCATATTCACGCGCACCAGTTCATCGTCGGTTACGCTCAGGATCATGCGTCCGTTTGCCGTGCTCACGCGAATATCACGCTTGTTGGTCAGCCCTTTCAGGCGAACAAAGCGGGCAAAACAGCGCGCGCCGTTACCACACTGCGACACTTCGCTACCGTCGGCGTTAAAAATGCGGTAGTGAAAATCGAGGTCAGGATCGTAGGGTGGCTCAACCACCAGCAGCTGATCAAACCCCACGCCCAGATGCCGGTCCGCCAGACGGCGGATCAGCTCTGGTGAGAAAAAGACATTCTGCGTTACCGCGTCGACGACCATAAAATCGTTGCCAAGGCCATGCATTTTAGAGAACTGCATCATTTGCTCCATTGCGCGGGTACAGAACGTAATTATCAGAGATTAACCTGAGTCGGGCCGCCATTATCACCGCGATCGTTAGTCGTCGGAGAAGAGGACTCGATGGTGCTTTGTACCGGTTTCGTCGGCGGTGGCGCGGTTTTATCCGCTGGCGGGAAGTACAGTGGTCCCTTCAGCCCGCAGCCAGTCAGGCTAAACAGCGTGATGAGAACGGCAAGCGTTCGGAAAACGTTTTTCATTATAAAGTTGCCCGTAAGTTCAAATCTGTTTCTATCATCGCAGGAGAAGACACAAAAGCAAGAGTTTGCCGCTTTCCTGCAACGGGAATTATTTAGCGTTATACTGCCGCCATCACGAAAAACAGGAACAAAACCATGAACGACAGTGAATTTCATCGCCTTGCCGACAACCTGTGGATGACCATCGAAGAGCGTCTTGACGACTGGGAGGGCGACAGCGATATCGATTGTGAAATCAACGGTGGTATCCTGACCCTAAGCTTCGAAAACGGCAGCAAAATTATTATTAACCGTCAGGAGCCGCTTCACCAGGTCTGGCTGGCAGCCAAGCAGGGCGGCTACCATTTCGATCTCAAAGAGGGCGAATGGGTTTGCGACCGTAGCGGTGAAACGTTCTGGGATCTGCTGGAACAGGCAGCGACCGCGCAGGCGGGTGAGGAAGTGAGTTTCAGGTAGTTTTGTTGCCGGGTGGCGCTGCGCTTACCCGGCCTACGGATTCGAGCTATTTTAGGCCCGGTAAGGCGTAGCCGCCACCGGGCGAGCGAAAAGTATCAGGAGAAATACTGCTGCAACAGCGGCGCGGTGTCCTGATTTGCAGGCGTTACAGGCGCAATGGCCTGCGTACGGAACGGGATCACCTGCGCGCGGCCATCAACATTCACAATCTGGTAGAACTGCGGCAGGTTGAAGTTGATAAAACTTGAGCCGTAGGTGAAGCGATCGTGAGATGACGAATAGAAACGGCTGACATCGCGCACCAGCTCTTCTTTGCTGCCTTCACAGTGGTGATAAACCTCGGCGCGGTTGGTTTCATCCAGAATGTAGATGTTGAAACCGGCGTCATCCCCCGACTCTTCGAAGAAGAACTGAATAATCCCTTCGCTGGCAAAACCATCCACCACCTGCGGCAGTTTGACGTGGTTGGTTTCCACCTGCACGGACAGGCCATGCAGCTTGTTGTGCGAAATTGCACCGTAGAATTCGATGGCGTTTTCCAGTTTCTGTACCGACACGTTCAGGCGTTCAAAGAACAAGCCCCAGGTCTGGCCGGAGACGCGCAGCGCTTTAAAGCGCCCGGTTTCCTGACGGGTACTGGAAAGACGCAGCTCAATACACTCAGAAACCAGCTGCTGTACGCGGGTACGAATTAAACCACGCAGATGCTGGCTGTAGCAGAACACTTCCACGCTGTCTGGCGGCGCGGCGTCCTGGTGCATTTTGCCGAGAATGGTTTTCAGCGCTTCGATCATCGCCTGCTCGCCGTTGAAGTGCAGGGTACGCACTTCGTTCCACGAGTTGCGATACAGCAGGTCAACGCTGCCCACCAGGCAGTTTTGCTGCTCGCCAAAGCTAAAGACGTCCAGCTTGCGGAAGTCAAAATGGACCACCTGATTGCGGAAGGCCGCCGTCGGGTCGTATTCCAGGTTGACGATAATCGCCAGATGACGAATTTCACACGGGCTGTAGAGCGCTTTCGGCGTTGGCGCAGGCAAGCGCAGCGGGAAGTGGTGCGAAACGTCAGCCACCATCTCCTGCAACTTCGCTAAATCGACGACCTCGTTACCTTTAATAAACAACCGGGTACGCGAGGTCAGCAGGCCATTAAACCAGGCCCAGGCCACCAGCTTGTTCAGGTAGCGGTTATATTCCAGCGGCTGATGGCTGATGATCGAATCCATGCTTGGCGCACGGTTGTACAGATACCATCCGGTGCGGTTCGCGCGGCCCGGCGGCACATAGATAAAGGTCAGATTCGGTTCAGACAGGTCAGGTGAAATCTGCGGGTTAACCAGCGTGACTTTACCCGGCAGCGCTTCAAATGCGGCGTACAGTTTACGGGTTAACACCCCGATATCCTGCGGGCTGGCCGATACGCTGAGGTTATTACGGCGCGCAAAGCGGATCAGGTTACGGTAGCTTTGCATCATCGCATCGAGCAGTTCGTTGTGCGCTTCACGCACCTGATCGATTTTCCAGTTGGCGCGGTTGTCGAGCATAGACAGACGTTCTTCGTCCCATCCCCACTCTTTGACTAACTGACTGACCACTTCACGACGCCAGCCAACGCAGGCGCGTTCGCGGCTCAGTTTTTCACAAACTTTGAGATAGAAACATCTACGCACCAGGTCAAGACGCGTGTGGTCATCAATGGCTTTCAGGTATTCGGTGACGCGTTCCAGCATCATGCAGTAGGCATCAAGCCCGAAGGAGACAATCTCCCCATCGTGCAGACGCTGTTTGATATCTTTCGCCAGCAGGCGCGGCGTTGGGTATTCCCAGGAATAGGCTTCAAGCAGCAGCGTTTTCAGCACCGCTTTGTACGGGGAATCGATACTTTTATACAGCTGCCACAGGCTCGCGCCAAAGTACTCCTCGGCTGACAGGGAGCTCAGGCCACCCAGATCCAGCCATTCGTTTGGCGTCAGTACGCCCTGCGCATACAGCGACATGACGTAATCGTCGTAATGCTCTTCTTCTTCGCACGGCACCATATTCCACAGAATACGCTTACCGGCCAGACGAACGGCAGTACGGTAAAATTCATCCAGCAACAAAATGTGCTGCGTCGAGCCGCAGTCTTCACCACCCAGACTGCCGCTTTCGTTATGGCGGAAACGGTTTTCATCAATCAGGAAGAAGCTCACTTCTACGCCGAGCGATGCCGCCCAGCTTTCCAGCAGGCTGCATTTACGCTGCAACAGCTGGCGCTCTTCGTTATCGAGCCATGATTGATGGCAGACCCAGATATCCAGATCTGAGGAACAGCTTTGCCCTACCGATGAGGTACTTCCCATGGAGTAAACGCCGGTGATCGGCAGCTCACCTTTCGGTGATTCCTGGGGCGGCATCCCACGATAGAGTTCCAGCTCGTTCAGATAGTGCTGTTGGGTTTCATCAGGCGTGAAAAGGCAAATGCCCTGGGGAACGTTACCGTCGAGGTAACCCGGCATCAGCGGATGGTGATAGTGCAATAATGTCGGCAGCAGACTGTAAACCTGTTGGAAAGCAGGTCCCATGGCAGCAAGCGCGCGATCCACACGCAGTTGATTTATGGCATCCAGTCTCTGTTTCAGAGTCTCAATATAGAGGTACAAGACGTATCGCCTGATGTTTCCGGGTGTCGCAAACCATTCATAAATCGAACAATGGCGAACCCGCAGTATTTCAAAAAGATAACCGTTACCCTTTTTCGCCCTTATCTTTATGGTAGTAGCGACGAAAAAATGGTCTAAAACGTGATCAATTTAACACCTTGCCGATTGACCGTAAAGAAAGTTGCGCTACATACAAAGTGTAGCATCAATCTGTACGTGTAAATTCCTGAATACGGCTGCGGGTGACGATAACGCCGCCCTGTCCCTCTCTGCATCATCTACCGTAAAACTGCCATCACAGAGACAACAATGTTAGGATGGTCAACGGTTGATAATGACGGTAACAAGCATGTTAGACAATGTTTTGAGAATTGCCACACGCCAAAGCCCCCTTGCGCTCTGGCAGGCACAATATGTTAAGCAGCGCCTTGAAGCCTGCCATTCTGGTTTGCGCGTCGAGCTGGTACCAATGGTAACGCGCGGTGACATCATTCTTGATACGCCGCTGGCAAAGGTGGGCGGAAAAGGCTTGTTTGTCAAAGAGCTGGAACTGGCATTGCTTGATAACCGCGCCGATATCGCCGTACATTCGATGAAAGATGTGCCCGTTGAGTTCCCGGAAGGTTTAGGGCTGGTGACCATCTGCGAGCGCGAAGATCCGCGCGATGCATTTGTTTCAAACCACTACGACTCGCTCGATGCGTTGCCACAGGGCGGCGTGGTTGGCACGTCAAGTTTACGCCGCCAGTGTCAGCTGGCAGAACGCCGCCCGGATCTGGTGATTCGCTCGCTTCGCGGCAACGTGGGCACCCGCCTGAGTAAGCTGGATAACGGCGAATACGATGCGATTATCCTCGCCGTGGCAGGGCTGAAGCGTCTGGGTCTGGAGTCACGCGTCCGCGTTGCACTGCCGCCAGAACTGTCGCTGCCGGCAGTCGGTCAGGGTGCAGTCGGTATTGAGTGCCGTCTTGACGATGCGCGTACCCGCGAGCTGCTCGCGCCGCTGAATCATGACGACACCGTAGTTCGTGTCAAAGCCGAGCGCGCCATGAACACCCGTCTTGAAGGCGGCTGTCAGGTGCCAATTGGCAGTTATGCTGAATTAACCGATGGCGAGCTGTGGCTGCGCGCGCTGGTTGGCGCACCGGATGGCTCACAGATGGTTCGCGGCGAACGTCGCGGTAAGCCGCAAGATGCCGAACAGCTTGGCGTTTCGCTGGCGGAAGAGTTGCTCAATAACGGCGCCCGTGAAATTCTGGCTGACGTATACAACGGAGAACCCCCTGCATGAGTATTCTAGTCACCCGCCCTTCTCCCGCAGGAGAACAATTAGTGAGCCGTCTGCGCACACTGGGGCAGGTGGCCTGGAGTTTTCCGTTGATTGAATTCTCCCCCGGTCGGGAGCTACCTGCGCTCGCCGACCAGATGAATCTCTTGCAGGAAGGCGATCTGCTTTTTGCTCTGTCGCAACATGCCGTGGAGTTTGCCCATGCCCGGCTGCAACAGGCCGGATCGCACTGGCCCGCTGCACCACGCTATTTCGCGATTGGGCGCACCACCGCACTGGCCCTGCATACCGTAAGTGGAATAGATGTTCGCTATCCGTTAGATCGGGAAATTAGCGAAGTCTTGCTACAATTACCTGAATTACAAACTATTGCCGGAAAGCGCGCGCTCATTTTACGCGGTAACGGCGGGCGTGAATTGCTTGGCGAGACCTTAAGTGAACGCGGTGCTGACGTCACGTTCTGCGAATGCTATCAGCGCAATGCAAAAAATTATGATGGCGCGGAAGAAGCGATGCGCTGGCACATGCGCGGCGTCGATACCCTGGTGGTCACCAGCGGTGAGATGCTGCAACAGCTCTGGTCGTTGATTCCGCTTTGGTATCGTGAAAACTGGTTACTCCGCTGTCGGCTTCTGGTCGTCAGTGAGCGTCTGGCGAACCACGCCCGGGAACTGGGCTGGCAAGATATTCGGATCGCTGATAACGCCGACAACGATGCGCTGCTGCGCGCATTACAATAACTCTCATAATGGGAAGCCATAATGACGGAACACGAAAAATCCTCCGCCGTGGTTGAAGAGACCAGGGAGACTGTGGATACCACACCACAGTCAGAAACGACTGAGAAAACCGTTGAGAAGAAAAACGGCAGCAACAAAACCAGCCTGGTGCTAAGCGCGATCGCCATCGCCATTGCCCTGGCAGCCGGTGTGGGCCTGTATGGTCTGGTGAAACAACAAGGCACCAACCAGACAGCCACCAGCGATGCGCTGGTTAATCAGCTCACCGCCCTGCAAAAAGCACAGGAAACACAAAAAGATGAGCTGGAAAGCTTTATCAAACAGCAGGCTACCGCACTTTCCGAGGCAAACAGCAAGCAGGAAGAGCTGACCAAACAGCTGAGTGAAGTGCAGCAAAAAGTCGCCACCATTTCCGGTACTGATGCCAAAACCTGGCTGCTCTCGCAGGCCGATTTCCTGGTGAAACTGGCCGGACGTAAGCTCTGGAGCGATCAGGATGTCACTACGGCCGCCGCGCTGCTGAAAAGCGCCGATGCCAGCCTTGCCGACATGAATGACCCGAGCCTTATCACCGCGCGTCGTGCGATTACCGAAGATATCGCCAGCCTGTCTGCTGTTTCGCAGGTCGACTACGACGGCATTATCCTCAAGGTCAATCAGCTCTCCAACCAGATTGATAACCTGCAACTGGCAGATAACAACGACGACGACTCCCCGATGGATTCCGACGGTACCGAGCTTTCCAGCTCGCTGGGCGAATGGCGCGTGAACCTGCAAAAAAGCTGGCAGAACTTTATGGACAGCTTTATTACCATCCGTCGTCGCGATGAAACCGCCGTACCGCTGTTAGCGCCGAACCAGGACGTCTATTTGCGCGAGAACATTCGCTCTCGTCTGCTGGTTGCCGCACAGGCGGTTCCGCGTCATCAGGAAGAGACGTACAAACAGGCACTGGATAATGTCTCTACCTGGGTGCGCGCTTACTACAACACCGATGACGCCACCACTCAGGCTTTCCTCGAAGATATCGACAAGCTGAGCCAGCAGAACATCACCATGAACGTTCCGGACAAGCTGGCCAGCCAGCCGATTCTGGAAAAGCTGATGCAGACGCGTGTGCGTAACTTGCTGGCACAGCCGGGCGTTCCGGCAGAGCCTAACGCCGAAGCTCCTGCCGCCGCGCCAGCGCCTGAAAACGCACCACAGGGAGAGTAATCATGTTGAAAGTGTTATTACTCTTCTTACTGTTGATCGCCGGGATCGTCCTGGGGCCGATGCTTGCAGGGCATCAGGGTTATGTCCTGATCCAGACCGATAACTACAACATCGAAACCAGCGTGACCGGTCTGGTGATCATTCTGATCCTCGCCGTGGTGGTGTTGTTTGCCGTTGAATGGGTTCTGCGCCGCATTTTCCGTACCGGCGCGCATACCCGTGGCTGGTTTGTCGGTCGTAAACGCCGTCGTGCCCGCAAGCAGACTGAACAGGCGCTGCTTAAACTCGCCGAAGGTGACTATCAGCAGGTTGAAAAGCTGATGTCGAAAAATGCCGATCACGCAGAGCAGCCGGTGGTGAACTACCTGCTGGCGGCAGAAGCGGCGCAACAGCGTGGTGATGAAGCCCGTGCGAATCAGCATCTTGAACGCGCTTCCGAGCTGGCTTCAAACGATCAGATCCCGGTTGAAATCACCCGCGTGCGTCTGCAACTTGCGCGTAATGAAAATCACGCAGCACGTCATGGTATCGACCGTCTGCTGGAAATCACCCCGCGTCACCCGGAAGTGCTGCGTCTTGCTGAGCAGGCGTATATTCGTACCGGTGCATGGGGCTCGCTGCTGGATATCATCCCATCGATGGCGAAAGCAGAGGTGGGCGATGATGAACACCGTGACGAACTTCAGCGCCTGGCATGGATTGGGCTGATGGATCAGGCGCGTGCCGATCTGGGCAGCGATGGTCTGAAAACCTGGTGGAAGAACCAGAGCCGTAAAACACGCCAGCAGGTCCCACTGCAAGTGGCGATGGCTGAACATCTGATTGAGTGTGACGATCATGACACGGCCCAGGAGATCCTCCTCGACGGTCTGAAACGCCAGTATGACGACCGTCTGGTGATGGTGATCCCACGCCTGAAAACCAACAACCCGGAGCAGCTGGAAAAAGTGTTGCGCCAGCAGATCAAAACCGTGGGTGACCGCCCGCTGTTATGGAGCACGCTGGGTCAATCGCTGATGAAGCACGGCGAATGGCAGGAGGCGAGCCTCGCTTTCCGTGCTGCGCTGAAACAGCGTCCTGACGCGTTTGACTACGCCTGGCTTGCCGATACGCTGGACAAGCTCCACAAGCCGGAAGAGGCGGCAGCCATGCGCCGTGACGGGCTTCTGCTAACCTTGCAAAATAATGCGAATCAGCAGTAACAGAACAGGAGGCCAGTCGGCCTCCTTTTTTTATCGCTCATCTCCTGCTACATTCAATCCAACATCACCCGGAAATGAACCCGCCAATGTAACGACATCTTTTCATTAACCTTTTTTCATACACGCGCTGATTGCCGCGTGGACTAAATCGTTTTTGAAAGGAATGTCTTCATGAACTCGCTTTTGTATGCGCTTGTTGAAGCGCTGCGCAGCCATCGCTGGCTTCGCTTACTGGCCTGCGCCTTTATCTTTACCTCACTGGGCAACGGATTAACTCAGGTTGTGGTGTTTGGCCTGCTGTTACAGTGGCAGGCACCCGCCGCCCTGTTAACTCTCGCCTATTTCTTTGCCACCGTACCCGGCTTTATCGGCAGCCTGATCGGCGAAAGATTATGCCTGCGCTTTTCACCGATCGGTTTGCTGGTGCTGACGGAACTGCTGGGGTTAATCGCCCTGATCTTCCCTTTGCTTGGCGTGCATTACCACAGCATTCCGGCGTTACTTGCCGTGCAATCCGCGGAAGCACTCCTGAGTGGAATGAGCTGGCCGGCACTGTCCTTATTGTTCAAACGTGGGCTGACGGAACATGAACTCCCCGCGGCTACATGCCTTGAGAATGTGATTTTTGCCTCTCAGGTACTGTTAGGGACCGGGCTGGGTGTAGTGCTGTTTCAGCGGATCCCGGTGCAGCCGTTACTGGCAATAGATGCAGCGAGCTTTGTGGGTTCGATGCTGATGCTGTTTCTGGCAGGAAAGGCGTTTATCTTCCGGGCAACGCCGAAACCTGCTGATGAGCAGCCACCTGTCACGTTACGCTGGCAGCATCTCACGGTACGGCAAAAGCGTAGCCTGCTGCTGTTGCCCGCGCTGGCGGCCGTAGGCTCGCCTGCTATGGCGCTGCTCCCGGCCCTGGTGCAGCAAATCCAACCTGCTGATGCGGCCAGCCTCGCCCTGCCCCTGCTCTTCGCCAGAAGCATGGGCCAGCTGTGTGGCCCTGTGCTGCTAAAGAAAGACAGCCTGGCGCGATACGCGGCGAAAAACCGCCTGCTGCTGATCTGCATGAGCGTATTTCTGCTGGCATATGGCGTGATACCGTTTGTCCCAGGGGGCGCGGTGGTGGCTCTGGGGATGGTTTTTATCGCCCATCTGGCATCAAACATTGTCTTTGCGGCGGGAACGTTTGGGGTGCTGAGTAGCTTTCATGCCATGCAGATCGCTTCAGCCAGCGGTAAAGCCTGGCGATGGCAGACGATCAGCGCCTCACTCTTTACCGGTATTGCCGCTCTGGCAACGATATCGCTTGGCGCAATTCAGACGCTGTATGTGGTCTCTGCCAGCGCGCTGTTGCTGGTTGCCCTCATCATGGCGCGTTTCCGGGAATAAGGCATAAAAAAACGCCTGCTAAAAAGCAGGCGTTAAAACAGGTCTGTAAGACAACATATTGGTGCTTCACTCAACGTTGTGTCCATGGTGTTTGATGAGGCCGAAGCGACATCTGTCTGTGGACGATAAGCACCGTAAACGGCTCTGCATCATTCCGGGGTTTATGAGGCACTAAGGCGAACATAAGAGATGGAATGAGCATCTACCCGTATATTATTGCACGTTACATGCCAGAGTTGCACCAGAGAGTGTTATCCCGCGCAACATTTTAAGATAAAAGGCTTTTTCGTTATTCTGGCAACGGTTGTGCGCCAGAAAGCACCGGTAAAGCAATCAAAGTGTTGCCTGGAAGCGACAGCAATATCGCAAGAAAGCTAAATGCTTATTTTTCAGTTGATTAGGTGTCGCTGAATCACGACAAAGAAACTGAACGTTGTCGGGGAATGACAACAGCAGTGAGAACGGCAGAAAACAAAAAACCCCGCCGAAGCGGGGTTCAAAATTGGTCGGCGAGAGAGGATTCGAACCTCCGACCCACTGGTCCCAAACCAGTTGCGCTACCAAGCTGCGCTACTCGCCGATGTACTGCTTTTTTGAATTTTTAGTTCAATTCATTTTAAAAGTCGTGGTGCGAGGGGGGGGACTCGAACCCCCACATCCTAAGGACACTAACACCTGAAGCTAGCGCGTCTACCAATTCCGCCACCTTCGCAATTCACAACTCTTCAAATAATGGGGTGGCTAATGGGATTCGAACCCACGACAACTGGAATCACAATCCAGGGCTCTACCAACTGAGCTATAGCCACCACTGATAATACTTTCACGCGGTACTGACTACTTCTCAGACCACCGCAGCTCTAGCGCCGGGACAAAATGGCGCGCCCGACAGGATTCGAACCTGAGACCTCTGCCTCCGGAGGGCAGCGCTCTATCCAGCTGAGCTACGGGCGCTTAGCGCCGTTGCGGGGCTGGATATTACGTACCTCCGTCCCCGCTGTCTAGTGCTTTTTTGAAAAAAATGCGCGTTTGGTTATGGTTTGCACATTTTGCCGCTTATTCCTCCACTTTCTGCGTGGTGGCACGGCGACCCAGGCCAAAAAGCTTATAAGCAGCCGTCACGGCCGCCAGGAAGATCATCCCGACAAACAGCGACATGCGGGTATCTTCATTAAAGTACATCCCAATTAATACGCAAATCAGGAACGCCATCGTCAAATAGTTCGCATAAGGGAACAGAATTGAGCGGAACGGATGGCTTTCAATCGCCTTTTTGTGCGCATGGCGGAAACGCAGCTGGCTAATCAGGATCACAAACCACGGGATCATCCCCGGCAGCACGCTGGCGCTATATACATAGACAAACACGCGCTGTGGATTCGGGATGATGTAGTTCAGGCAAGAGCCGATCAGTAGTATCGCAATGGAAACCGCGACACCGGCAACCGGAACACCCGCACGGGACACTTTCCCCATTGCCGCTGGCAGCTGGTTGTTTTTGGAAAGCGCATACAACATACGGCCACAGCTGTACATTCCGCTGTTACAACCGGACAGCGCAGCCGTCAGGACCACAAAGTTGATGATCCCCGCCGCCGCCGTGATACCAATCTTCGCAAAGGTTAAAACAAACGGGCTACCGGTCGTACCGATTTCATTCCACGGGAAGATGGTTACGATAACGAAGATCGCGCCCACATAGAAAATCAGGATGCGCCACAGCACCTTGCCTACCGCACTGCGCAGCGTAACCTGCGGGTTTTTCGCTTCACCGGCGGTGATACCAATCAGCTCAACCCCCTGATAAGAGGCCACGACGATACACAGCGCGGTCAGGAAGCCCTTCCAGCCACCGGCGAAGAAGCCGCCGTTCTCGGTCAGGTTACCAAAACCAATGGCGTGTCCACCGTTGCCGATACCGAAGAAGATAACGCCCAGGCCGACCACAATCATCACAATGATGGTGGTGACTTTGATCATCGCGAACCAGAATTCAATCTCACCGTACAGACGCACGGCGGCAAGGTTAGCCAGCGCCACCAGCCCCACGGCGATAAGCGCGGGTATCCACTGGACCATATCCGGGAACCAGAACTGCACGTAGACCCCGATCGCGGTGATTTCCGAGATGCCAACGGCCATCCACATAAACCAGTACGACCATGCAGTCAGATAGCCAAAAAACGGGCTCATATAGCGGTGCGCGTAAACGGCGAATGAGCCGGTCACCGGCTCCAGGAAGAGCATTTCGCCCATCGAGCGCATGATGAAGAAGACGAACAGCCCGGCGATGATATACGCCAGTAATACAGACGGGCCTGCCCATTTGAGCGTACTTGCGGAGCCCATAAACAGGCCAACGCCGATAGTGCCGCCCAGCGCTATCAATTCGATATGTCGAGCCTCCAGCCCACGCTGAAGCTCAGGTTTTTTCTCTGCCATAAATCCTCGGTTGTGTTTGCTGTTTCCCGGCTTTTACCGGTTTTATTTTTTGGGGTACTGAAATATGCGTGGGAATGGTTTCTTAAATTCTGCTAAATGGCAAACGATGCATTAAAAAAATGAATGTATTGCACAGATACGCAGCAGTTTTGCAGGGGAGTTGCAGCGCGAATAGCATATCGCGCTACATTTTGATTACATTTTTCCGGTGTAGTGCCAGGTGAGATAGCGCAGCAAACGGATCTGCCGTTTGATACGCGTAGGCTGAGATAAAAGACGATACAGCCATTCCAGTCCCAGGCGCTGCCACACTTTCGGCGCACGTTTAACATGGCCGGTAAAGACATCGTAAGTGCCGCCCACGCCCATGTAGAGCGCATTCGGGCACACCAGACGGCAATCACGCATCAGGATCTCCTGGCGCGGAGATCCCATTGCCACCGTCACTATCTTCGCGCCGCTGTCGCGCACACGCTCAAACAGCGCCTGCCGGTCTTCCGGTTTGAAATATCCGTCCTGGCTGCCAACGATATTCACATTCCACTGGCCACGCAGTTTCTGTTCCGTCTGTGCCAGCACGTCCGGCTTACCGCCTATCAGGAATACGGGCGTGCCCTCAGCCCCTGCGCGCGCCATCAGGGCTTCCCACAGGTCTGCGCCTGCGACACGAGAAACCTGCGCACCCGGGTATTTTTTACGGACAGAACGCACCACGCTGATGCCGTCGGCGTATTTAAACTCTGCGGCTTCTATCAGGCTTTTCACTTCAGCGTTATCTTCTATCGCCAGCATCTTTTCTGCGTTGATGGCCACCAGCGTGCCCGATTTCATCTGCCCTTCAGAAAACAGATAATCCAGCGCGTGTTGCATATCACGCCAGCCAATAAGCTGTATGCCGCGCAACGCGTAAAGCGGCGCGGAAGTCGTGTCAGTCATAACATCCTTACTCAGACTTGCGAAAGCGTTCTGCTGCCCCGTGGCTCGCGCTTATGCACAAGCCCCGCGCTGTCAAACAACCAGTACAACAGTTTTGCCAGCAGCAGGCAGACGCCGAAAATTACCATGAAGAAAACCACGCGCGACACGAACGAATCCAGACCTTCGCGCGCCAGAACGATCATATTGAAAATGGCCCCAAAACAGAAACTGTGCAATATCGCTGCCTTGTAGCGGTTAGTCTCTTCATTGCCGCGCTGATAAAGCCAGTCAAACCACTTAATGATTAACCCAACCACAACCGCGCCCGGCAGGATAAACCATGTCCCGCCCATCACCACCAGCGAGCCAATCAGCGTAGGTGATATCGCCAGCCCTGAGTGGTTGTTGAGGACCTCCCAGGTGAAGTAGTTCGCCGTATTCAGCACAATACCAGGGCGGTCCGGCCACAGCCACGTCGGAATAAAGACGTAGAAATCACGCACAATCGGCGCCAGGCCCTGGAAATCAATCTTGTCGTAGTTTTGCAGTAACAGCGCCAGGTTCTCCCACGGCGAGAAGGTGTCGCGCGTGAGGTACAGGAAGGTGTAAAACGCCTCATCGCCGGCCACGTTCATCCCGTAGCGCTTGAGCGCCAGCCAGAACATCCCCACGATGCCGAACACCCCTGCCGCCGCCAGCATCCACAAAGAGATCCAACCGCGGATGATACCGATAAACAGGAAGATGGCGAACGCGATGATGATGTTGGCACGCGTACCGCCAACAATCATGTAGGTCAGCACGCCAAACGCGACAGTACTGACCAGGAAAAACAGCCAGGCTTTGCTGTCCTGACGCAGGAAAAAGACCACCAGCATCGCCGGGATGAAGAAGTAGAAGAAGCGCTTAAGTGCCACGCCTGAGACTTCTGCGGAAAATATCTGGCTGTAGGACTGCAACTTAAACAGCAGAAAACCGTTATGCATAAAGAAGATGCCCACGCTCACCAGAGCAATGGTCATCAGCATCACCCATGTCAGATGCGTCTCTACCCGGTTCATGGTAAAGAGCGCGCGGCGAGGTGCAGTCTCTTTTGCTGAACGCAGGCGGGTCTTATAAGTGACGTAGTAAACCGCGTAGAAACAGGTTGCCGACAGTAATGCCTGCATCAGGATCTCCGGCGGGGCGACGCTCACGTCAAAGCGGAAAACCAAAATACTGGTCAGCGGGAAACCAAAGTAAAAGGTCAGGAGGAACAGTAGCGAGAAAAAGACGTTGAAGTTAAAGCGCACGCGCCGGAATTCAAACCAGGTCAGCGTGGCGATAAATAAGGTGCTCAGAAGCCAAATCACCAACAAGCCGCTAAATTGCAACTGGCTCATGCATTGTCTCCTGAAGCGATACGCAGTGCGCGATGCCACGGCGTGAGGTAATTCGGGCTGAAAAAGTCGATGGCATTTTTGTCCACCAGCGCCAGCTGACGCTGCGCTTCACGCACCACATCCACGGTCAGCGTGTCTGTGGTAAACAACACCGGCAGATGCTGCGCGGCCATATCCTGCCAGAACGGGTTTTCACGATTAAGCACGCACGGAATACCAGCCTGAATAAGCAGACACAACGTGCCGATCCCCTGCTGGCGGGCAAAGATAAAATACCCCAGGTCGCACCGGCGCAACAGCGCGAGGTAGTCATCAAATTCCAGCTTATCACTGAGAATTTGTACGTTCTGCGCACTAAACAGTGCCAGCCCCTGCTGACGTACTTCGTCGATATACGCGTGGTTATTCGCCGGATAGCCCATCGGCACAATGACATTCACCGTATCGCCAAACTGGCGATGTATCGCCTTCAGGGCCGAGACATGTTCGTTACTGCGATCGCCGGAGTTACCCACCAGAATAGTCAGTTTGCCTTCCCGCGCGACATCATTGGCCATGTTGTTCAGCGCCGGGTTCATCCGGGTCGGGAAATAGAGCAGCTCCCCGCGCACGTTCGGATGCAGTCGGGCAAAGTAACTGAGGTCGCCTCGGGTGGCGAAAACACAGCCCATACGCCCCTGCGCCATCCGCCGCAGCGGATAGAAGAGACGGAATTTCCAGCCGCGGGACACTTCATACAGATCCGCGCCCCAGATATGCCAGCTGCACTGGGAAGGTTTGATCCCACCGCTTAACAGCGCCAGCCACAGGCCGGTGTTGAACTGCCCGTGGAAAAAGAACCGCTGTTCACGGTTGGCTTTTGCTCTGGCCACGACCGCTTTCGCCAGCGCGGCCTTATCCGGCCAGAAGGTCACGTTTAGCGCCGGGAATGCCGCGCTCAGGCCATTCTCCTCGCCTGCAACCATAAACTCGCGCGCATCCGGACTATCGGATGCCAGCTCATCATTGAAAAACCGCAGAACGGTCTGGTTATGGTGTGGGATGTCCGATCCCAGAATGTGAATCAGTGCAGTCATGCGCGTTTACGCCAAAGTAAAAATACGCCGCAACAGGCAGCGAAATAAACAATGTAAGTTGCCATATAGGCCTGTGCCGCCCCCAGAGCGCCGTGCGCAGGGATCAGCCAGTGAGAGAACGCAGTGAGTAGCGTAAACTGGCTAATCTCCGCCAGGATATACAACCGCAGCGAGGCTTTTGCTATCACCAGATAGCCAAAAACGTAAGCACCTACTTTCAATACATCGCCCACCAGCTGCCAGGCAAACAGGTCGCGCATGGCGGTGAACTTCGCTGAGAACAGCAGCCAGATGGCAACATCACGCAACAGCCAGACGGTAAAACTGGCAACCGCGACAGCAGGAAGTACAAAACGCAGAGAGCGGATAATCTCACGGGTGATCGCTTTTCTTTCGGTCAGGCGCGATAAGGTTGGCAGCAACCAGACGCTAAAGGAAGCCGTTATAAATTGGAGGTAGGCATCAGAAATGCTGCTCACGCCCTGCCAAATCCCCACTTCATCCCAGCTGTAATGCGCGGCAAGCAGGTTTCGCATCATCACGTAAGCCACTGGAATGGTTACCGAGGTGATGAGCGCCATCAGAGTAAATTTCCCGAGCTGCCCCGCCAGCGCCTTGTCCCACTGCGGCTTGAGGTAGTGCAGCGGAATAGTCCCCCGACGCATCAGCATAAACGCTGCCGGCACCACAACCAGCGCCGGAACCAGCGCCAGGCCTAACAACGCCCCTTCGTAACCGCCCAGGAGAAAACAAAAGTAGTAGGCAATCACCCCAATGATGCTGCCGAGGATCAGCGCCAGCGCGTTGCCGGCGGCATCGCGAAAACCTTTCATCAGCGCCAGCAGCAGGTTTGCCCAGGCAATCCCCATCTGTACCAGCGCAACCAGTCGCACCAGCCCCTGATAGTCAGCGTGGCCAAACAGCCCCTGGCTGATGGGCGCTGAAGCCAGCAGGAAGACAACGGCAAGCAGCGTAGAAAAGCCCAGCACCATCGCTGATGAGGTTCCCACCACTGAACGCAGTTTTTCCGCATCATCATGATGCTGCGCGACAAATTTGGTCACGCCGTTGAAAATTCCGGCACCGGCCAGAACGCCAAGTACCGTTACCAGCTGGCGGAAATTCCCCGCCAGCCCAACACCTGAAGGGCCAAATGACACGGCCAGCAGCTTGACGACCAGTAACCCGGCGCCAATTTTTACAAGTGTGGACGCGGCGGTCCACACCGATGCTTTTGCCAGAGACATATCAGCCGAAATAACTCAGAAGGGTATTGATCACCGTACGCTGGTTAACCGGCGCGAGGTTGTAGAACAGTGGCAGGCGAAGCAAACGCTCACTTTCCTGCGTGGTATAACGGTCTTCACCGGCAAACACCCCGAAGGCTTCACCGGCCGGGCTGCTGTGCAGTGGGATGTAATGGAATACCGCCATAATGTCAGCTTCTTTGAGCCACGCAATCAGCTGGCCGCGGTCTTCGTTATCGCGCAGCTTGATGTAGAACATATGGGCGTTGTGAACGCAGTCGGCCGGAATGGTCGGCAGCTCGATACGTCCGGCTTTTGCCAGTGGCTCCAGCGCATCATAGTAGGTTTGCCACAGCGTCAGACGCTGCTGGTTAATGCGCTCTGCAGCTTCCAGTTGCGCCCACAGGTATGCTGCCTGTAGGTCCGCCATCAGGTAGCTGGAACCAATATCGCGCCAGGTGTATTTGTCCACCTGACCACGGAAGAACTGGCTACGGTTAGTACCTTTTTCGCGGATAACCTCAGCACGCTCGACCAGCGCGCGGTCGTTAATCAGCGTCGCGCCGCCTTCACCGCCCGCGGTGTAGTTCTTGGTTTCGTGGAAGCTAAAGCAGCCGATATGGCCAATCGTCCCGAGTGCACGGCCTTTGTAGGTGGACATCACGCCCTGCGCGGCATCTTCCACCACGAACAGGTTATGCTTTTTGGCGATCGCCATGATGGTGTCCATTTCACAGGCCACGCCCGCATAGTGAACCGGAACAATCGCCCGCGTTTTGTCGGTGATCGCCGCTTCAATCAGCGTTTCGTCGATGTTCATGGTATCCGGACGGATATCCACAAACACGATTTTGGCTCCGCGCAGCACAAACGCGTTGGCCGTGGAAACAAAGGTGTAGCTTGGCATGATCACTTCATCGCCAGGCTGGATATCCAGTAGCAGTGCGGCCATTTCCAGCGAAGCGGTACAGGAGGGGGTCAGCAGGACTTTAGCACTGTGAAAACGTTGTTCCATCCACTGCTGGCAGCGACGGGTAAAACCACCATCACCGCAAAGTTTGCCGCTGCCCATAGCAGACTGCATATAGTCGAGTTCGGTTCCCACAACGGGAGGCGCGTTAAATGGAATCATCTTGTCACCTGTATAACCAGTAAGCGGTTGCGTCGACGTTGGCGCCACTCGCGATATAACGTTTAAGCGCGGCGGTGTTGCCCATCTGGGTCGCCACCCGCAAAGTCGAAAGTTGATGTTGCTGCGCCCAGTGCAGCGCTGCCTGCATGAGTTTGTCGCCCATGCCCCGCCCGGCTAATAAACCGATGCGTGCGTCATGTTCACTGAGCTTACGCAGCGAGACAAATCCCTGGATTTTCCCGTCCGGCGCACGAAACACCAGGCAAACATGGTCAAACGTGCCCTTCACCGCATTCTCTATCCACTGGGCATAAAACCGGCCGCTGTCCTCGGGAGCATACCAGGGGGCGCGAAAGCGGCTCTGGGCAAAAGCCAGCGCAGCCATCTGACGCAGCACCGGGATATCCTCTGCCGTTGCGGTATCGGCACCAGCCGGGGCGTATTGCGCCACGGCGATAGAAAGGTCAACCTCACCCTCTACCAGCTGAAACCCGTGCTGCTGGAGTGCATCCAGCAGGTCGCTGCGTCCCGCCGGGATTTTGGCCTGCACGCGCTGCCACGCAGCAAAGTCTGCTTCTGCGAGCGCAGGCGCATCATCGCGCAGGCGCACAATGGCTGAAGGCAGGCCGAAGAAGGTGCTTTCCCACTGAAGGGACTCAAGCACCCCGTTGAGGTCACTCAACGCCACACGCCTTTCGTATCAACAATATATTGCTGAAGTACGGCATCACCGGAGATGGCTTTAAACGCTTTGTGATCCACCAGTAATACCAGCACATCCGCCGTTGCCAGCGCGTCATCTAACGCCGTAAGCGTGCAATGGCCCGCCAGTTTTGCCGGAAGCTCATGAATGTTCGGCTCAACCACCAGCGTTTCACCGCTGTGCCATTCGGCGATCATCTCAGCAATTTCCATTGCCGGGCTTTCGCGCAGATCGTCGATGTTAGGTTTGAATGCCAGACCAAAGCAGGCGATTTTGAGTTCATTGGCCCGTTTGCCGCTGTCTGCCAGACAATCGGCGACCGTGGCTTTAACCTGGTTTAACACCCAGTGTGGCTTGCTGTCGTTCACTTCACGAGCGGTACGGATCAGACGCGCCTGTGCAGGGTTTTGCGCCACGATGAACCACGGGTCGACGGCGATACAGTGCCCACCCACGCCAGGACCTGGCTGAAGGATATTCACACGCGGATGGCGATTCGCCAGGCTAATCAGCTCCCAGACGTTAATCCCCTGATCGGCACAAATCAGCGACAGTTCGTTCGCAAAGGCGATGTTAACGTCGCGGAAGCTGTTTTCCGTCAGCTTGCACATTTCGGCGGTGCGGGAATTCGTCACCACACATTCGCCTTCGAGGAAAATCTTGTACAGCGCGCTGGCGCGTTCAGAGCAGACCGGCGTCATCCCGCCAATCACACGGTCGTTTTTAATCAGCTCGACCATCACCTGCCCTGGCAGCACACGCTCCGGGCAGTAGGCGATATTGACATCTGCCTGCTCGCCCGCCTGCTGCGGGAAGCTTAAATCCGGGCGGGCTTCTGCCAGCCACTGTGCCATCTGTTCCGTTGCGCCCACCGGAGAGGTCGACTCCAGGATCACCAGTGCGCCTTTTTTCAGCACCGGGGCAATGGATTTTGCTGCCGCCTCAACGTAGACCATGTCAGGTTCATGATCGCCTTTGAACGGCGTTGGCACCGCAATCAGGAAGGCATCTGCCTCCACCGGCGTGGTGCTGGCTTTCAGGAATCCACCCTCAACGGCGGCCTTAACCACGCGGTCGAGATCCGGCTCCACAATATGAATTTCGCCACGGTTAATGGTTTCCACCGCGCGTGCGTTGATGTCCACGCCTACAACCTGTTTTTGACGAGAGGCAAAGGCCGCCGCAGTGGGCAGCCCAATGTAGCCAAGACCAATGACAGAGATGGTAGTAAAACTCATAGCGATACCCGATTGTGTTTAAGTGCGTGCAAAATACGACCACAAGCCTGCCCATCGCCATACGGGTTATGGGCCCGACTCATCGCCTGATACTCTTCTTCGTCGTGCAGCAAGCGCGTGACTTGTTCGACGATATGACGGGTGTCCGTGCCCACCAGACGTACCGTGCCGGCTTTCACCGCTTCGGGGCGTTCTGTGGTTTCACGCATCACCAGCACCGGCTTGCCAAGCGAAGGCGCTTCTTCCTGAATACCGCCGGAATCCGTCAGGATCAGCCAGGCATGGTTCATCAGCCAGACAAACGGCATGTAATCCTGCGGCTCGATCAGGAACACGTTCTCAACGTGACCCAGAATACGGTTCACCGGCTCGCTGACGTTAGGGTTGAGATGCACCGGATAAACAATCTGTACGTCTTTGTTTTCTGCGGCGATCTCGGCCAGCGCATGGCAAATTTGCTCAAAACCCCGGCCGAAGCTTTCACGACGGTGGCCGGTGACCAGAATGGTCTTTTTATTGTTGCTCAGGAACGGATAGCGCGCTGTCAGCTCGCTTTGCAGGCTGTCATTCGTCAGCACGCGATCGCGCACCCAAATCAGCGCATCAATCACGGTATTTCCGGTGACGAAAATTTTCTTATCCGCGATATTTTCGCGCAGCAAATTCTGACGGGAGTTTTCCGTTGGCGCGAAGTGGTACATCGCCAGGTGTCCGGTCAGCGTGCGGTTGGCTTCTTCCGGCCACGGCGAGTAGAGATTACCGGTACGCAGCCCTGCTTCAACATGGCCAACGGGAATACGCTGATAAAACGCCGCCAGGCTGGTCGCAACTGTCGTTGTGGTGTCGCCATGCACAAGCACGACGTCAGGCTTAAACGACTCCAGAATAGGTTTCAGCCCTTCCAGAATACGGCAGGTAATCTCCGTCAGCCCTTGCCCCGGTTTCATGATATTCAGATCGTAATCCGGGACGATGGAAAAGAGCGTTAACACCTGATCGAGCATCTCCCGGTGCTGGGCAGTGACACACACTCTCGCTTCAAAATCAGGGTCCCTGGCCAGCGCATGAACCAGAGGTGCCATCTTAATGGCCTCCGGCCGGGTGCCAAATACGGTTAGTACTTTCACATCGATTCTCTTCGATTAGCCGATGAAGGCAGTCCGCCTTCATCGTAGACGGCCTTCTTAATTTCTGCGGCGACGTGATAACGCCACGCCCGCGCCAGTCAGAGCGCCAACAATTCCCCACATAATCATCAGGAACGCACGACGCGGACTATCGCGTTTTACAGGTTCTTCAGGCGTACGCAAATAACGATAGGTCTGAAAACGTGGGTCCAGAGTCGGACCAACATTCAGGGTGTTCAACATCGCGCGATTTTGATCGTAGTCGAGGTCAAAATCAGGCCCGACAGCCTGCAGGTTTTCCAGACGCGCCTGCAACATTGGACGTCCAAGCAGGAACATTTCGGAATCAGGCAGTTCATCAGCCGGTACGTCCGTTTCGCTGCGCGAGATGTTGCGTTGTTCTGCAATCTTCAGCGCCTGCTCAATATTGTGTACCCGACGGGCGAAGATCGCTTTTGCCACTTCTTCCTGACGCTTAACCTGCGCTTTCATCTGGATAGTACGCGCGGCCCATGCGCCTTTAAGCTCATCATTCAGATGGCTAGCCGCACGCTGGCTGGCAAAGGCCACATACTGACGCAGCAGGTTATTGGCATCCGGCGCCGTTTCGGCCACCAGCTTCACGTTGTCGTTCAGGTTACGCAGCGCATCTCCTGGCGTGAACTGGATGTTGTTAATCATGTCATCCAGCAGCCCGGCATCGACTTTACTGTTGCCGACCATGCGCTGCTTGTAATAATCGGTCTGGGACCAGAAATCACGACGGGTATCCCAGGACGCCAGCTGCATCACGAACTCTTTATAGGCCTCATCCATCACGGAAGCCTGGTCTGGCGTGGCCAGATTCGCTTTGATATCCAGATTACGCAGGAACTGCTGCTGCGAGTAGAACCCGCCGAGCATGTTGACCGTTGGTCTGTCTGTAATGGCGGTTGCGCTCCACTCCTGTTTTGCAAAGAAGGTGTAGGCGAGCGCGATTAACGCGAACCCTAACGCAACGCCTGCAATCCACAGTTTGCCCGCCCATAAAACGCGGAACAAGCCACGTATATCCAGCTCATTCTCGGTCATCTCTGATTTAGCTCCCGCCAACGGTTGAGTCATCACGATCCCAGTTCATTTAGTTAAAGTTGGATTATTGCCACTATTTCGACGCATCCTGCGCTTTATACGCTTAATAAAACGCGCGACTTTCCATGCGCGTTTAATGCAGTAGCCATACAGAGAAAACGCTAGCAAGAACAATACCAACATCACCCATTCAGGGATAAAGTGGGCATATTCCGACGCAACACCAATCCCCGCAAGAATAGCAGCCGCCAGGGTTATCAGCACAAATGCCTGACGGGAAGTGAAGCCTGCACGCATGATCAAATGATGAATATGCTGACGGTCGGCGGAAAAAGGACTCATCCCCTTTCGCAGACGGCGATACATAATCGCCACCATATCCATCAACGGAATGGCGATTATCCACAGCGCCGTGACCGGGCTAATCGGGTGAACTTTACCCTGCGTGGTTTCCAGCAAAATCCAGATAATCGTGAAACCAATCAACGTACTGCCCGCATCGCCCATAAAGACTTTATAGCGACGGCCCAGAACGCCAAGGTTGAGCAAAATATACGGCAGGATGGCGGCAATCATGGCGAAACACCACATGGCGAGGCTGTACTGACCATCAAACCACAAAATAATGCCGACAGCAGCGAAGGAGACGGAGGAAAGCCCGCCCAGCAGGCCATCAATGCCGTCCACCATATTGAAGGCATTAATCGCCACCCAGACGGCGAAGAGCGTCAGGAAATAGCCGAACGGCCCCAGAACCATCTCCCAGGGCCCGAAAATATAACCGAGACTGCTTAAGTGAAGTTTGGCCGCCACCATCATGGCAATACCGACCGCAGCCTGAACGAAGGCGCGGATTTTCACGCTAATGTCATAGCGATCGTCGAGCGCGCCCACCACAACCAGAACGGTGGCGCAGATCAGGTAGAGCCTGGCATGAGGAATATAGTAATCAGCAATCGCGAAGGTGAAGCAGATACCGGCAAAAACGGAAATACCACCGACCAGCGGGATCATGCCTTGATGGCGTTTACGGAAGTTGGGTTTATCCACTAACCCCAGATATTTTGCCACCTTGCGCGCAAGAAACAAAAAGCAGGTGGTAAACAAAAAAATACTGGTTAGCTCAGTAAACGTATCGAGTAGGTTCACAATGGATGTTCTCAACAAATGTCAGTCAAGGAAGTATAACCATGAAGGCGCCGGGCCAGAAGGCATAAAGCAAACCTCTTGCAACTCCATTTGTTTATTATTCAATCTATTAATGTTTTTGCTGTGCGAATAATCCTATTGTCGCACCGACAGGTCAAAATTGGGAGTCTGCGGTAATAGCGTATAGGCCATAAACGAAAAACGCCACGTAAAAACGTGGCGTTTGCTGGCTTTATTTGCGTTACGAGCGCTTCATCATGTCGAAGAAATCGTCGTTTGTTTTGGTCATCGCCAGTTTGTTAATGAGGAATTCCATTGCGTCGATTTCGCCCATTGGGTGAATGATTTTGCGCAGAATCCACATTTTTTGCAGCTCTTCCTGAGTGGTGAGCAGCTCTTCCTTACGCGTACCGGAACGGTTGTAGTCGATAGCAGGGAAGACACGTTTTTCAGCAATCTTACGGGAGAGGTGCAGTTCCATGTTACCTGTACCTTTAAACTCTTCGTAGATAACCTCATCCATCTTGGAGCCGGTGTCGATCAGCGCGGTTGCAATGATGGTCAGGCTGCCGCCCTCTTCTACGTTACGCGCAGCACCGAAGAAACGCTTCGGACGGTGCAGGGCGTTCGCATCCACACCACCGGTCAACACTTTACCGGAAGCCGGAACCACGGTGTTGTACGCACGCGCCAGACGGGTGATGGAGTCGAGCAGGATGATAACGTCTTTCTTGTGTTCAACCAGACGTTTGGCCTTCTCGATAACCATTTCAGCAACCTGAACGTGGCGAGATGCCGGTTCGTCGAAGGTAGAAGCCACAACTTCACCTTTCACCAGACGCTGCATCTCGGTCACTTCTTCAGGACGTTCGTCGATCAGCAGTACCATCAGCACACAGTCTGGGTGGTTGTAAGCAATGCTCTGTGCGATGTTTTGCAGCAGCATGGTTTTACCCGCTTTTGGCGGTGCCACAATCAGACCACGTTGACCACGACCAATCGGAGAAGCCAGATCCAGAACGCGAGCGGTTAAGTCTTCGGTAGAACCGTTACCACGCTCCATGCGCAGGCGAGAGTTCGCGTGCAGCGGCGTTAAGTTTTCAAACAGGATCTTATTGCGCGAGTTTTCTGGTTTGTCGTAGTTAACTTCGTTAACTTTCAACAGCGCAAAGTAGCGTTCACCCTCTTTAGGAGGACGAATCTTACCTGAAATGGTGTCACCAGTGCGGAGGTTGAAACGGCGGATTTGGCTAGGGGATACGTAGATGTCGTCAGGACCGGCGAGGTAGGAGCTATCTGCTGAGCGGAGGAAACCAAATCCGTCCTGCAATATCTCCAGCACACCGTCGCCAAAGATATCTTCGCCACTCTTAGCGTGCTGCTTCAGGATGGCGAAAATGATGTCCTGCTTGCGCATACGAGCCTGGTTTTCCAGCCCCATATTTTCGCCGAGAGTGATCAGCTCAGAAACCGGCGTATTCTTTAATTCGGTAAGATTCATAATGGTGTGGGTTCTTAAACTCGGGGTGATTCTCGAACTTAATGTTGTGAATGGTATGGCAGGGTCATCCATGCCTGTTTAGCGGCCATCACCTCATGTCTGTTCGCTGTCTGGTCACAGGGAAAGAACGCAGAACTGAAACGACAAGACGGATTGAGTGACAAGCCCGGAATTTAGCAACTTCACGCACTGTGGATATCAACAACGGGAAGTTTCGGGTAAAGCAAGATTCAAACAACAAGATATGTTTAAAACGAAGTCATAGCTAACTTAGCACGACTAAAGCCGGGCGTCCAGAGATCCACATCATTTAGGTGCTCTGGACGCTCAGCCGAGAAACCTTACGCCAGGTTAGCGTCCAGGAACTCTTTCAGTTGACCTTTGGACAGTGCGCCCACTTTGGTCGCCGCCACTTCACCGCCTTTAAACAGCAGCAGCGTCGGGATACCACGGATACCGTATTTTGGCGCGGTGCCCGGGTTCTGGTCGATGTTCAGCTTGGCAACGGTCAGTTTGCCCTGATATTCGTCAGCGATCTCATCCAGAATCGGGGCGATCATTTTGCAAGGACCACACCATTCAGCCCAGAAATCGACGAGGATCAGCCCGTCAGCTTTAAGTACGTCCGTGTCAAAACTGTCGTCAGTCAGGTGAATAATTTTATCGCTCATATATAACTCCACAGGAATAAGCCTGGTGCGTTGGTTTCGCATCAATCAACGACGTGTTGATGTAGCATTAACCAACTAAAGGTTGACTTTATTTCACCGGATACGCTTTCGTAAAGCAATAGTAAGCTGATATTCTACCACACTATGAGCAAAACACATTTAACAGAACAGAAGTTTTCCGACTTCGCCCTGCACCCAAAGGTTATCGAAGCCCTTGAAAATAAAGGGTTTCATAACTGCACGCCCATTCAGGCCCTCGCACTGCCGCTGACGCTGGCAGGCCGCGATGTTGCAGGGCAGGCGCAAACCGGTACTGGCAAAACGATGGCGTTTTTAACGTCAACGTTTCATTATTTACTTTCTCATCCAGCGATTGCTGACCGCAAAGTTAACCAGCCGCGCGCGCTAATTATGGCCCCGACGCGAGAACTGGCGGTACAGATCCATGCAGACGCTGAACCGCTGGCTCAGGCAACGGGTCTAAAGCTCGGCCTGGCCTATGGCGGCGACGGTTACGATAAACAGCTGAAAGTGCTGGAAAGCGGTGTGGATATCCTGATTGGGACCACGGGCCGTCTTATCGACTACGCAAAACAGAACCACATCAACCTCGGCGCGATTCAGGTTGTGGTGCTGGATGAAGCCGACCGTATGTACGATCTGGGTTTCATTAAAGATATCCGCTGGCTATTCCGTCGGATGCCTGCGGCAAACCAGCGTCTGAACATGCTGTTCTCCGCAACCCTCTCTTATCGCGTTCGTGAACTGGCGTTCGAACAGATGAACAACGCCGAATATGTCGAAGTGGAACCCGAGCAGAAAACCGGTCACCGCATTAAAGAAGAGCTTTTCTATCCATCCAATGAAGAGAAAATGCGTCTTCTGCAAACGCTTATCGAAGAAGAGTGGCCAGATCGCGCCATTATCTTTGCGAACACCAAGCACCGCTGCGAAGACATCTGGGGTCATCTGGCCGCTGATGGACACCGCGTTGGCCTGCTGACAGGTGATGTGGCGCAGAAAAAACGCCTGCGTATTCTCGACGAATTCACCCGTGGCGACCTGGATATCCTGGTTGCAACCGACGTTGCCGCGCGCGGCCTGCATATTCCAGCCGTAACGCACGTCTTCAACTACGATCTGCCGGATGACTGTGAAGATTACGTACACCGTATCGGCCGTACCGGTCGTGCTGGTGCAAGTGGTCATTCCATCAGCCTTGCGTGTGAAGAGTATGCGCTGAATCTTCCAGCCATTGAGACTTACATCGGTCACTCTATTCCGCAGAGCAAATACAATCCGGAAGCGCTGTTAAACGAACTGCCACCACCGAAGCGCCTTACCCGCGCCCGTTCCGGCAATGGTCCGCGTCGTTCCGGCGCACCGCGTAATCGTCGTCGTTCAGGTTAAGAAAATATGCTCAGTTCCACCTCGCTTTATGCGGCAATTGATCTCGGTTCCAATAGTTTTCATATGCTGGTTGTGCGCGAGGTGGCGGGAAGTATACAAACGCTGACGCGTATTAAGCGCAAGGTCCGCCTGGCGGCGGGCCTGAGCAGCGACAATCACCTCTCCCCTGAAGCCATGGAACGTGGCTGGCAATGTTTGCGTCTTTTTGCCGAACGTCTGCAAGATATCCCGCATAATCAAATCCGCGTTGTCGCAACGGCCACTCTGCGTCTGGCGGTTAATGCCGTTGATTTCATTGCCAAAGCGCAGGAAATACTGGGCTGCCCGGTGCAGGTCATCAGCGGTGAAGAAGAAGCGCGTTTGATTTATCAGGGCGTTGCGCACACAACCGGTGGCGACGATCGCCGTCTGGTGGTGGATATCGGTGGTGCCAGTACCGAACTCGTTACCGGCACCGGGGCGCAAGCCACCTCGCTGTTCAGCCTGTCGATGGGTTGTGTGACCTGGCTTGAGCGCTATTTTACCGACCGTAATCTTGGCAAAGAGAACTTCGACGAGGCCGAAAATGCCGCGCGCGAAGTGCTGCGCCCGGTGATGGATGAATTGCGCTATCACGGCTGGAAGGTCTGCGTTGGCGCATCGGGAACCGTGCAGGCTTTGCAGGAAATCATGATGGCGCAGGGGATGGACGAGCGGATCACGCTTGCCAAACTCCAGCAGCTGAAACAGCGCGCCATTCAGTGTGGCCGTCTGGAAGAGCTGGAAATTGAAGGCCTGACTCTGGAACGAGCGCTGGTTTTCCCAAGCGGGCTTGCCATTCTGATCGCCATTTTCACCGAACTGAACATCCAGTGCATGACCCTTGCTGGTGGTGCGCTGCGTGAAGGTCTGGTTTACGGGATGCTGCATCTGTCGGTTGATCAGGATATTCGCAGCCGCACGCTGCGTAACGTTCAGCGCCGCTTTATGGTGGATACCGATCAGGCGCAGCGTGTTGCGCAACTGGCATCGCTCTTTGCCGACCAGGTCGGCGGGGAGTGGAGCCTAGAGCCACTCAGTCGCGATCTGCTGCTGAGCGCGTGTGCGCTACACGAAGTGGGTTTAAGCATCGACTTCAAACAAGCGCCTGCCCATGCCGCCTATCTGGTGCGCAATCTTGATTTACCGGGTTATACGCCTGCGCAGAAAAAGCTGCTGGCCACCCTGCTGCTGAATCAGACCAGCGCGGTCGACCTCTCTTCCCTGCACCAGCAAAACGCCGTACCGCCACGCGTTGCCGAGCATCTCTGTCGGTTGCTGCGCCTGGCCATTCTGTTTGCCTGCCGCCGCCGTGACGATCTGTTACCGGCCATCACGTTGGTTGCAGCAAATGAAAAGCTGACGCTGACGTTGCCGGAAAACTGGCTGGATGATCATCCGCTGGGTGCGGAGATGATCGAACAGGAATGCCAGTGGCAGAGTTACGTGCACTGGGCGCTTGAAGTGAAGTAATACCCTGAACATTGCCGGGTAGCGGCTTCGCCTTACCCGGCCTACAAATAATTATCCTTTCTCTTTGGCTTTCGCCAGCATAGCGCGAATATTCGCCACGTTAGCCTGCCCCTTGTGCATCCGCTCTTCCGGGGTAATCACTTTACGCTCCTGTTCCCAGATGAGATCGTCTTGCGGTAATTCCAGCAAAAACCGGCTCGGCTCCGGGCGCACCAGCTCGCCATACTGCCGGCGCTCTTTGCACAGCGTGAAGATCAGCTCTTTTTGCGCACGGGTAATGCCCACGTAGGCCAGCCGACGTTCTTCATCGACATTATCTTCATCGATGCTGCTCTGATGCGGCAGCAGTCCCTCTTCCATGCCCACCAGATAGACATACGGGAACTCCAGCCCTTTAGAGGCGTGCAGGGTCATCAGTTGTACCTGGTCCGACTCTTCTTCGCTTTCGCCGCGCTCCATCATATCGCGCAGCGTAAAACGCGTGACCACCTGCGTCAGGGTCATTGGCTCGTCAATTTCTGAGCCCTCCAGCATTTCGGTCATCCAGCTGAACAGCTGGTTGACGTTTTTCATGCGCATTTCTGCTGCTTTTGGGCTGGCAGAGGTTTCGTACAGCCAGGATTCGTAATCGATGCCGTGGATCAGGTCACGCACGGCCGCTACAGGCTCGCGTTCAGCCAGGCGCTGCACTTCGCCAAGCCAGTGGGTGAAACGGGTTAAGGAATCATACCCTCGCCCGGTCAGCGTCTGACTCAGCCCCATATCGAAGCTGGCGGTAAACAGGCTTTTGTTGCGGGTCATCGCCCATTCGCCCAGTTTTTGCAGCGTGGCCGGGCCAATCTCACGTTTCGGGGTATTCACGATACGCAGGAAAGCGCTGTCATCATCCGGGTTGGTGAGCACACGCAGATACGCCAGCAAGTCTTTGATTTCAGGTCGCGAGAAGAACGACGTACCGCCCGAAATTTTGTACGGAATGCGGTTTTGCATCAGCATTTTTTCAAAGACGCGGGACTGGTGGTTACCGCGATACAGGATCGCGTAGTCTTTGTATTCGGTTTTATTGACGAAGTGATGCGCAATCAACTCGCCGGTGACACGTTCCGCTTCGTGCTCTTCGTTATTCGCGCTGAGGACCTTCAGCTCAGTACCGTAGCCCAGTTCAGAGAACAGACGTTTTTCAAACACGTGCGGGTTATTGGCGATCAGGATATTCGCCGCTTTCAGGATGCGCCCGGACGAGCGGTAGTTTTGCTCGAGCTTGATGACCTGAAGCGCCGGAAAATCTTTGCTTAACAGCACCAGGTTTTGTGGACGCGCACCGCGCCAGGAGTAAATAGACTGATCGTCATCCCCCACAACGGTGAAACGCGCACGTTGCCCCACCAGCAACTTCACCAGTTCGTACTGGCTGGTGTTGGTGTCCTGATATTCATCCACCAGCAGGTAGCGAATCTTGTTCTGCCAGCGCTCGCGCACCTCTTCATTACGCTGAAGCAACAGCGTTGGCAGTAGGATCAGATCGTCGAAATCCAGTACGTTGCACGCTTTCATGTGCGCGTCGTACAGGCTATAGCAGTGGGCGAAGATCCTGTCCCGTTCGCCTTTCGCACTCGCTGCCGCCTGAGCAGGCGTCATCAGATCGTTTTTCCAGTTGGAGATCGTCGAGATCAGCTGTTGGAGCAGAACTTTGTCATCTTCGATCAGCCCTTCGGTCAGCTCTTTAAGCAGCGCCACCTGGTCGGTGTCATCGAAAAGCGAGAAGTTAGACTTCATGCCCAGCGCAGCGTATTCACGCTTGATGATATCCAGCCCCAGGGTATGGAAGGTAGAGATCATCAGCCCGCGCGCCTCTTTGCGCCCCAGCGTCTGGCCAACACGCTCTTTCATCTCGCGTGCTGCTTTGTTGGTAAATGTCACCGCCGCGATGTGGCGGGCCTGATACCCGCATCCACGGATCAAATGGGCGATTTTGTTGGTGATCACGCGGGTTTTACCGGAACCGGCCCCTGCCAGCACCAGGCATGGTCCAGTAACGAATTCGACCGCTTGTTGTTGTCCAGGGTTTAAACGCATGGGATATTGCTCAATCTTCGAACGGGGTGTGGATTGTAGCAGAAAGCCGGGCGCAGATTTACCGGCTAATGATAAAGTGAAGAAAACGCGATTAACCCCGAGAACAGAACCATGGTAAAGACCGCAGCAGCCCTGCACATTCTGGTAAAAGAAGAGAAGCTGGCGCAGGAAATCCTCGCCAAACTGGAACGTGGCATTAGCTTTGATCATCTGGCAAAGCGCTACTCTAAATGTCCGTCCGGGCGTAATGGCGGCGATTTAGGTGAATTTAAACAGGGAGCGATGGTGGGGCCATTCGATCAGGCGGTGTTTAGTTGCCCGCTTCTGAAGCCCTTTGGCCCGGTGAAAACCAAATTTGGCTACCATATCATTAAGGTGCTGTATCGCCGCTAACGCGTGCTATATTGCGCCCCAATTTATCTCAACCTATTTAAGGCACGATCATGGCAAAGACAGCAGCAGCACTGCATATTCTGGTGAAAGAAGAGAAACTGGCTCTGGATCTTCTGGAGCAGATTAAGAACGGTGCCGACTTCGGCAAACTGGCGAAGAAGCACTCTATTTGTCCATCAGGCAAACGCGGCGGTGACCTGGGTGAATTCCGTCAGGGCCAGATGGTTCCGGCGTTTGATAAAGTGGTGTTCTCTTGCCCGGTACTGGAGCCAACCGGCCCACTGCATACCCAGTTCGGTTACCACGTGATTAAAGTGCTGTATCGCAAATAAAAAAGCCGGGTGGCGGCTGCGCCTTACCCGGCCTACATCTTACGGTTTTGTAGGTCGGGTAAGCGAAGCGCCACCCGACAATCTCATTAACCCGCTACAGCAATACGCTTCATGTCGGTCATATAGCCACGCAGTTTCTGGCCAATTTTCTCGATTTCATGGCTGCGGATTGCGTCGTTCACGTCACGCAGCTGCGCATTGTCTACGGCACCTTCAGCAACCGCTTTGCCCAGGTCACCCGCCTGCAGGGTGGTCATGAACTCTTTCAGCAGCGGTACACATGCGTAAGAGAACAGGTAGTTACCGTACTCAGCGGTATCGGAGATAACCACGTTCATTTCGTACAGACGCTTACGGGCGATGGTGTTCGCGATCAGCGGCAGCTCGTGCAGTGATTCGTAGTAAGCAGACTCTTCGATGATGCCGGAATCCACCATGGTTTCGAACGCCAGCTCAACGCCTGCTTTCACCATGGCGATCATCAGTACGCCTTTATCGAAGTACTCCTGCTCGCTGATTTTGCCATCATACTGTGCAGCCGTTTCGAACGCGGTTTTACCGGTCTCTTCACGCCAGGTCAGCAGGTTTTTATCGTCATTAGCCCAGTCAGCCATCATACCGGAAGAGAACTCGCCGGAGATGATGTCGTCCATGTGTTTCTGGAACAGCGGAGCCATGATGGTTTTCAGCTGCTCGGACAGCGCGAATGCACGCAGTTTAGCCGGGTTGGACAGACGGTCCATCATCAGCGTGATGCCACCCTGTTTCAGGGCTTCGGTGATGGTTTCCCAGCCGAACTGAATCAGTTTTTCTGCGTATGCTGCGTCAGTACCCTCTTCCACCAGCTTGTCGAAGCACAGCAGAGAGCCGGCCTGCAACATACCGCACAGAATAGTCTGCTCACCCATCAGGTCAGATTTCACTTCTGCAACGAAGGAAGACTCCAGAACGCCCGCACGATGGCCGCCGGTTGCGGCTGCCCATGCTTTCGCAATCGCCATGCCTTCACCTTTAGGATCGTTTTCCGGGTGAACAGCAATCAGGGTTGGCACGCCGAAGCCACGTTTGTACTCTTCGCGAACTTCAGTACCTGGGCACTTCGGTGCCACCATCACAACGGTGATGTCTTTACGGATCTGCTCGCCCACTTCAACGATGTTGAAGCCGTGGGAGTAACCCAGCGCTGCGCCGTCTTTCATCAGCGGCTGCACGGAACGCACAACGTCAGAGTGCTGTTTGTCTGGCGTCAGGTTAACAACCAGGTCTGCCTGTGGGATCAGCTCTTCGTAGGTGCCTACTTTGAAGCCGTTTTCGGTCGCTTTACGCCAGGAAGCGCGCTTCTCAGCAATCGCTTCTTTACGCAGTGCGTAAGAGATATCCAGACCGGAGTCGCGCATGTTCAGACCCTGGTTCAGGCCCTGTGCGCCACAGCCGACGATGACCACTTTCTTACCCTGAAGGTAGCTTGCGCCATCAGCAAATTCATCGCGCGCCATGAAGCGGCATTTGCCCAGCTGTGCCAGCTGCTGGCGCAGATTCAGTGTGTTGAAGTAGTTAGCCATGGTGATACCTCGTGATGTTGTACTGTCTTATTGTTCGGTTCGCATATGCGAGAATGAACTTACTATATGACAGGAAATTTATTGCGGAAATTGATATATTCACAACGTCACATTGCAATTTCTGCAATGTAAAAAGAGGGAGTGGAATCAGTGGATTTACGCGATCTGAAAATGTTCCTGCATCTGGCGGAAAGCCGTCACTTCGGGCGCAGCGCACGCGCCATGCACGTCAGTCCCTCCACGCTTTCGCGCCAGATCCAGCGCCTTGAGGAAGACCTCGGCCAGCCGCTCTTTGTGCGTGACAACCGCACCGTGACGCTCACGGAAGCAGGGGAAGAGCTACGCGTCTTTGCCCAGCAAACGCTGTTGCAGTATCAGCAGCTACGCCACACCATCGACCAGCAAGGGCCGTCGCTCTCCGGCGAACTCCATATTTTTTGTTCCGTGACGGCGGCCTATAGCCACCTGCCGCCGATCCTCGACAGATTCCGCGCGGAGCACCCGTCGGTCGAAATCAAGCTCACGACCGGTGATGCCGCCGATGCCATGGAAAAAGTGGTGACGGGAGAAGCCGATCTCGCTATTGCCGGGAAACCGGAAATGTTGCCTGGCGCCGTTGCATTCTCAATGCTGGAAAATCTGGCGGTAGTGCTGATCGCCCCTGCGCTGCCCTGCCCGGTGCGAAATCAGGTGTCGGTGGAAAAGCCAGACTGGTCAACGGTGCCGTTTATCATGGCAGATCAGGGCCCAGTGCGCCGCCGCATTGAGCTGTGGTTCCGCCGTCAGAAAATCAGTAACCCGTCGATTTACGCCACGGTCGGTGGCCATGAGGCGATGGTGTCGATGGTGGCGCTGGGTTGCGGCGTGGCGCTGCTGCCGGAAGTGGTGCTGGAAAACAGTCCGGAACCGGTGCGTAATCGCGTGATGATTTTAGAGCGCAGCGATGAGAAAACGCCGTTTGAGCTTGGCGTGTGCGCACAAAAAAAGCGGCTGCATGAGCCGCTTATTGATGCATTCTGGAATATATTGCCGAACCACTAGCCAGCCAGGAAGAACCTGAACGCCGGGTTATGGGTTTCGTCGTGACAATCGTAACCCAGTTCGTTCAGCCGCGTTTCGAAATCAGGTTCATGTTCGCCCAGTTCGAATGCCGCCAGCACGCGACCGTAGTCAGTGCCGTGACTGCGGTAGTGGAACAGGGAGATGTTCCAGTGCGTACCCAGCGTATGCAGGAACTTGAGCAACGCCCCAGGCGATTCCGGGAACTCGAAACTGTACAGACGTTCCTGGAGCGGCTTCGACGGACGCCCGCCCACCATGTAGCGAACGTGCAGCTTCGCCATTTCATCGTCGGACAGATCCACAACGCTGTAGCCACCTTCGTGCAGCATGTTGAGGATCTCTTTACGTTCTTCCAGGCCACGACTCAGGCGCACGCCAACAAAAATGCAGGCATCTTTGGCGTCAGCAAAGCGGTAGTTAAATTCCGTCACTGAACGGCCGCCAAGCAGCTGGCAGAACTTCAGGAAGCTACCCTTCTCTTCCGGGATGGTCACCGCCAGCAGGGCTTCGCGCTGTTCACCCAGCTCGCAACGCTCGGACACATAGCGCAGACCGTGGAAGTTGACGTTAGCACCGGAAAGCACATGCGCCAGACGCTCGCCGCGAATGTTGTGCTGCGCGATGTATTTTTTCATCCCTGCCAGCGCCAGTGCGCCAGAAGGTTCCGCAACCGCGCGAACATCCTCGAACAAGTCTTTCATCGCCGCGCAGATAGCATCGCTATCAACGGTGACGATATCATCGAGATACTCCTGACACAGGCGGAAAGTTTCATCGCCAATGCGTTTAACAGCCACGCCTTCAGCAAACAATCCGACTCGCGGCAGATCCACCGGATGCCCGGCATCCAGCGCCGCTTTCAGGCAGGCTGAGTCTTCCGCTTCAACGGCAATCACTTTGATTTGCGGCATCAGCTGTTTGATAAGCACTGCCACACCGGCCGCCAGGCCGCCACCGCCAACCGGCACGAAGACGCGGTCAAGATGAGCATCCTGTTGCAGCAGTTCCAGCGCCAGCGTGCCTTGTCCGGCAATCACCATGGGGTGATCAAATGGCGGCACCCAGGTAAAACCCTGCTGTTGCGCCAGTTCAATCGCTTTGGCTTTTGCTTCGTCAAAGTTTGCGCCGTGTAGCAGCACTTCGCCGCCAAAACCACGCACCGCATCCACTTTGATATCTGCCGTGGCAACCGGCATCACAATCAGCGCTTTCAGCCCCAGGCGGGCAGATGAGAACGCCACACCCTGAGCGTGGTTGCCCGCAGAGGCAGTGATCACGCCGCGCGCTTTTTGCTCGTCGCTCAACCCGGCCATCATCGCGTAAGCACCGCGCAGCTTAAAGCTGTGTACTGGCTGGCGATCTTCGCGTTTAACCAGAATCACGTTGTCGAGGCGCGAAGAGAGCTTTTCCATTTTTTGCAGTGGAGTGACCTGCACTGCTTCATAGACCGGCGCGCGTAGCACCGCCCGAAGATATTCCGCCCCCTCAGGGGCGGCGGATAAGGGTTGTGATTCGGCCATCATTAGCCCCCAAGTTTCGATTTATCGCGCACCGCGCCTTTATCTGCACTGGTGGCAAGGCTTGCGTAAGCACGCAGAGCGAAGGAAACCTCACGCTGACGATCTTTCGGCGTCCAGGCTTTATCGCCACGCGCTTCCTGTGCTTCACGACGCGCCGCGATTTCCTGGTCGCTCAGTTTCAGCTGAATACCGCGATTTGGGATGTCGATTTCGATCAGGTCACCATCTTCGATGATGGCGATATTGCCGCCGCTCGCCGCTTCAGGGGAAACGTGGCCGATAGACAAACCGGATGTACCGCCAGAGAAACGACCGTCGGTGATCAGCGCACAGGCTTTACCGAGGCCCATGGATTTCAGGAAGGTGGTTGGGTAGAGCATCTCCTGCATCCCCGGTCCGCCTTTCGGACCTTCGTAGCGGATCACCACCACATCGCCTTCCACAACTTTGCCGCCGAGGATCGCGTCTACCGCCTCATCCTGGCTTTCATACACTTTGGCCGGACCGGTGAATTTCAGGATGCTGTCGTCCACGCCCGCGGTTTTTACGATACAGCCGTTTTCAGCGAAGTTGCCGTACAGCACGGCCAGACCGCCGTCTTTGCTGTACGCGTGCTCAAGCGATCGGATGCAACCTTCAGCACGATCGTCATCCAGAGTGTCCCAGCGGCAATCCTGCGAGAATGCCTGGGTGGTACGAATACCGGCCGGGCCTGCGCGGAACATGTTTTTCACCGCTTCGTCTTTGGTCAGCATCACGTCGTACTTGTCCAGTGATTCTGGCAGCGTCAGACCCAGCACGTTTTTCACTTCACGATTCAGCAGCCCGGCGCGATCCAGCTCGCCGAGGATACCGATAACGCCACCGGCACGGTGCACGTCTTCCATGTGGTACTTCTGGGTACTCGGCGCGACTTTACACAGCTGCGGCACTTTGCGGGACAGCTTGTCGATATCGCTCATGGTGAAGTCGATTTCGGCTTCCTGCGCGGCCGCCAGCAGGTGCAGAACGGTGTTGGTGGAACCGCCCATGGCGATATCCAGCGTCATGGCATTCTCAAACGCGGCTTTGCTGGCGATGTTGCGCGGCAGCGCGCTGGCATCGTCCTGCTCATAGTAGCGTTTAGTCAATTCAACGATGCGCTTACCAGCGTTAAGGAACAGCTGTTTACGATCGGCGTGGGTCGCCAGCAGCGAGCCGTTGCCCGGCTGGGACAGGCCCAGCGCTTCGGTCAGGCAGTTCATGGAGTTTGCGGTGAACATGCCGGAACAGGATCCACAGGTCGGGCACGCGGAGCGTTCAACCTGATCGCTTTGCTCATCAGAGACTTTCGGGTCCGCGCCCTGAATCATCGCATCGACCAGGTCGAGCTTGATGATTTTGTCGGAAAGCTTGGTTTTACCCGCTTCCATTGGGCCGCCGGAAACGAAGATCACCGGAATGTTCAGACGCAGGGAAGCCATCAGCATCCCCGGGGTGATTTTGTCGCAGTTGGAGATACAGACCATCGCATCGGCACAGTGGGCGTTTACCATGTACTCGACCGAGTCGGCGATAAGCTCGCGCGACGGCAGTGAATAAAGCATCCCCCCGTGGCCCATTGCGATACCATCATCAACAGCAATGGTGTTGAACTCTTTCGCCACACCGCCAGAGGCTTCGATTTGCTCGGCAACCAGTTTACCCAGATCGCGCAGGTGCACGTGGCCCGGTACGAACTGCGTAAAGGAGTTAACCACAGCGATAATTGGCTTACCGAAATCGGCGTCGGTCATCCCGGTGGCGCGCCACAGCGCGCGGGCCCCCGCCATGTTACGGCCGTGGGTGGTGGTGGCGGAACGATACTTAGGCATGCTTTATTTACTCCCGTCTGACTATTAAATGGGACGGTGCGTGCCGTCCCATATTTATACTTAGTTGTTAACTTGATCCAACCAGCCGTATTTATCTTCCGTTTCACCGGTGAAGAGGCCAAAGAATGCCTGCTGAATACGTTTAGTTACCGGGCCACAACGGCCTTCACCCACCTGGATACCATCTACGCTGCGAACTGGGGTAATCTCGGCGGCGGTACCGGACATGAATACTTCGTCGGCCAGATACAGGGATTCACGAGACAGGACCTGCTCGCGCACTTCGATATCCAGATCTTTAGCCAGTTTGATAATGGCATCACGGGTGATACCCGGCAGCGCGGAAGAGGTGAACGGCGGGGTGAACAGGATACCGTCTTTCACTTCAAACAAGTTTTCGCCTGCACCTTCAGAGATATAGCCATTCACATCCAGAGCGATACCTTCCTGATAACCATGACGACGTGCTTCGCTGCCAACCAGCAGAGAAGAAAGGTAGTTACCGCCCGCTTTTGCAGCAGTCGGGATAGTGTTTGGTGCCACGCGGTTCCAGGAAGAAACCATTGCGTCGATCCCCTGGTCCAGTGCTTCGGCACCCAGATAGGCGCCCCACGGGAACGCGGCAATGATCACATCGGTGGTGTAGCCAGCTGGCGGGTTAACGCCCATACCTACATCGCCAACAAACACTAACGGACGAATATACGCGCTGGTCAGATTGTTTTTACGGATGACATTGCGGCAGGCTTCCATCAGCTCATCAACGGTCTGAGAAACCGGGAAACGATAGATTTTGGCTGAATCATGCAGACGCTGCATGTGTTCGCGATGGCGGAACACCACTGGCCCTTTGTGAGAATCGTAGCAACGGATGCCTTCGAACACGGACGTACCGTAGTGCAGCGCATGGGACATCACGTGGACTTTTGCATCCTCCCAACGAACCATCTCACCATTGAACCAAATGTAATCAGCTTTTTTCGTCGTCATTTTTTCTTCCTGTCACGCTTAAGCGCGGATTTGTTGTGATGTGGTTGTGCTCTGGCAGATGGCAACATGGGCAACGTCTACCAGCTTTGTTAACTGACTAAACAGTAAGTCGACCGACCGCGCGCTGGCAACGGTTAATTCGATACTGATGTTCTGTGCGTCTGTGGCCGTCTCCATATTCATAGAGCAAATTTGAAAACCACGATGACGGACCACACGCAAAACACGTTCTAATGTTTCCGGGTTGAAGCGAGCCTGCACGGCGACCTGATGTTGCATCATGATAATTTCTCCAGCATTTGTGAATTACTGGCACCTGGCGGTACCAACGGCCAGACATTCTCAAGCTCGTCGATTGAGACATGAAGCAGGTAAGGCCCTTCGCTTGACAGCATAGTGTCGAGTGCCGCTTCAACCTGGTCTTTACGGGTGATGTGCTGGCCGGGGATACCAAAAGCACTGGCCAGCATGAGGAAATCGGGGTTATCGGTCAGGGTAGTTTCGCTGTAACGCTCCTGGAAGAACAGCTGCTGCCACTGGCGAACCATGCCTAAGCGCTGGTTATCGAGCAAGACGATTTTCAGCGGTAACTGCTTACGCTTAACGGTGCCCAGTTCCTGAACGTTCATCATGAATGAGCCGTCACCGGAGATACAGATGACGGTATCGTTCGGGCGGGCAACCTGTGCGCCTACCGCAGCTGGCAGGCCAAAGCCCATCGTGCCTAACCCGCTGGAAGTGATGAAGTTTTCCGGGCGAGTGTAGGTCATGTGCTGCGCGGACCACATCTGATGCTGGCCCACGTCGGTTGTCACCACGCTGTCTGCCGGTTTACGGTCAGACAACTGCTTCAGCAGCAACGGCGCGTAGATAGCATCGCCAGGATGGTCGTAACGCCAGGCGTGTTCAGCACGCATATCTGCCGCGTGTTGACGCCATTCATTGATGTTGAGTGGCTGCTGTAAAGCAGGCAACAACGCGTTGAAATCGCCCTGAAGGGCCACGTGCACCTGACGCAGCTTATTCATTTCCGCAGGGTCGATATCCATGTGGATCACTTTCGCATTCGGCGCGAAGGTATTCAGCTTGCCGGTTACGCGGTCATCAAAACGGGCGCCTACGGCAATCAGCAGGTCGCATTCCTGAACCGCCAGGTTGGCGGCTTTGGTGCCGTGCATCCCCAACATGCCCAGATAGAATGGGTAATCTGCCTCTACCGCCCCCAGGCCTTTCAGTGTACAGGTGGCTGGCATTTGGGTGGCGGCGATAAAGTCCCGCAAGGCAGGTACGGCCTGCGCCATGCCCACACCACCACCGACATACAGCATCGGCTTTTGCGCTTCCGCTATCATCTGACGCGCCGCGTCCACTTCGGAATGCGGGAAAGCATCGTCGTTCTCAACGGTGGAGAAATGCGGCTCCAGCTCACCCAGAGCAACCTGGATATCTTTCGGGATATCAACCAGAACCGGGCCAGGGCGGCCAGAGTTGGCAACATAAAACGCTTCCGCCATTACGCGCGGCAGCTCTTCCAGAGACTGAACGAGGAAACTGTGCTTGGTGCAGGCCAGTGACAGGCCCAGTACGTCAACTTCCTGGAAAGCATCGGTACCGATGAACGGAGAGGCCACCTGGCCGGTGATGGCAACAACAGGAACGGAATCAAGCAGTGCATCTGCCAGGCCGGTGATCAGGTTGGTTGCGCCCGGGCCAGATGTTGCCATGCAGACGCCGGTTTTACCTGTAGAGCGCGCATAGCCAATGGCCGCCATTGCAGCACCCTGCTCGTGTCGGCACAACAGGTGTTCCACGCCGCCGTCATACAGTGCATCGTAAATCGGCATAATTGCGCCTCCCGGATAACCGAAAACTGTTTCGACTCCCTGTGCGCGCAACGCATGTACTACCCACTGTGCACCATTCATAGTTAGTTCCCCGTCATAAATCGGGAGAAACAGAATTTTGTGCTAGTCGTCATTCTCTGCTCCTCGTTTAAGTTTTTTAGTCATAAAAAAACCCCCGGACCTTTCGGTGCGGGGGTCTTAGTTCGTTAAGGCTTGATTTCTATGCCTTTCCTCGTCCAAGTGCAGCCCCGCACGGTGGGATAATAATCACCACCACGCTAATCACGACCAGGCTAATCACTAGTAGAAGGGCTGTCATTTTCAGTTCTTTTGGCATCTTGTTCGAAGGAATACCTAAAGAGTTATCACAGATTCCGAATCCAACACAAGATTTATTTATGACGCATTTGTTTAGCACGCGAATGATTTTTCTAAAAATCTTTGTTTTATATGAGGAAAATAGAAAATGAATTTTTTTCATTTTTTTACGTTCCCGCCAGCGCTCAAAACAGGGAGTTGTCCCTCTTTGCGGTGCCGATTCCATTCTGATGCAACAATTACACTTTGTCGCTAAAAGTGGTGAGTGAGCCTCGTAAAGTCGCGAATATGTGGTCAAAAACAAAAATACAAACTGGCATAGTTGCCCGACAAGGAGGGTTTCTATGTCACTGTCGGTTGTTTATACACGCGCCGCTATTGGTGTGAAGGCACCACTGATTTCTGTTGAAGTACATCTGAGTAATGGCCTGCCAGGGCTCACTCTCGTTGGGCTACCAGAAACCACCGTAAAAGAGGCCAGGGATCGTGTGCGTAGCGCCATCATCAATAGCGGTTATACCTTCCCTGCCAGGAAAATCACCATCAACCTGGCACCTGCTGACTTACCCAAAGAGGGGGGGCGATATGATTTACCTATCGCTATTGCGCTTCTCGCCGCTTCTGAGCAACTGAATACCACCAGGCTAGGCTCGTATGAGTTCATCGGCGAACTTGCTCTTACAGGCTCATTAAGAGGCGTTCCTGGAGCGATATCAGGAGCCCTGGAAGCGATAAGCGCAGGCCGACAAATCATTGTGGCCAATGAAAATTCTCCTGAAGTGAGCCTGATTGCAGAAAAAGGGTGTCTGATAGCCAGCCATCTACAGGAGGTTTGTGCGTACCTGGAAGGGCGGCATGAACTTGCTGAACCACGGGAGGCCGAAGATATCCTGCCGGATAACCGGGACGATCTCCGCGATATTATTGGGCAGGAACAGGGCAAGCGAGCCCTGGAGATTACCGCCGCAGGTGGCCATAACCTCTTATTGATTGGCCCGCCAGGAACGGGCAAAACAATGCTGGCAAGCCGCCTGAATGGCTTACTGCCGCCATTAAACAATCGCGAGGCGCTTGAAAGCGCCGCCATATTTAGCCTCGTTAGCTCAACATCACTGCAAAAGCAGTGGCGGCAGCGCCCCTTTCGCTCACCGCACCACAGTGCTTCTTTGACAGCAATGGTGGGTGGGGGCTCTATCCCGGGGCCTGGCGAAATCTCGCTGGCGCACAATGGCATCCTGTTTCTTGATGAACTGCCTGAATTTGAACGACGGGTTCTGGACGCGCTACGTGAACCGATTGAGTCGGGACAAATACACATCTCCCGGACACGAGCCAAAATCAGTTACCCTGCGCGGTTCCAGCTGGTTGCTGCGATGAACCCCAGCCCAACAGGGCACTACCAGGGGAACCATAACCGGTGCACGCCTGAGCAGACGCTTCGCTATCTTGGAAAGCTATCCGGTCCTTTCCTCGACCGGTTCGACTTATCGCTGGAGATCCCTCTTCCGCCTCCCGGGCTGCTCAGCAAGAACAACGGAAAGGGAATAACTTCAGCGGAAGTACGTGAAAGAGTCATCACTGCCCAGGCGAAGCAATATGCCCGTCAGTGCAAACTCAATGCCTATCTTGATAATGCGGAGATTCGGCGATTCTGCCATCTGGCGCCAGAAGATGCGCTTTGGCTGGAGGATACCCTGGTACGGTTTGGGCTTTCCATTCGTGCCTGGCAGCGTTTATTGAAAGTCGCCAGGACTATCGCTGATGTTGAAGGGTGTATTGAAATCCAGAGGCAGCATCTGCAAGAAGCATTGAGCTATCGTGCAATCGACCGTTTGCTACTGCATCTGCAAAAAATGCTGGCGTAAAAAAAGGGGCCATCGCCCCTTTTCTTGTCACATTAGTCGTCAGACTCGGTGTAATCTTCAGCACCTTCCATCTGCGGCTTACCGCCAGACAGCGTGTGGAAACGCTTAGGACGCTTGATACGCGCCATATACTTCACCCATACGCGTTCTGCTTCTGATACCGGCTCACGCTCGCCACGGCAAACGGCAACAAACTGTTTTTCGTCTTCCGTTTCTGGTTCACGTTTCCCCAGATCCAACTCGTTAAAGGCATAACCATGACGCTCAAGCAGTTGTGCCTCTTTAATGGTGAAGTCACCATGGCGAGAGAACCCGCGCGGATAATTTTTATTGTCGAAAAAACGATTCGTTGTCGTAAAGCTTTCCGCCATCCTACACGCTCCTAATTCTTTGGCCGAGCTATTTATGGCGCGGAGTATTAGTTACGCTTGACAGAGTGTAAAACAAAACATTTAAATCATAACGACAAATAATTTTGCGGAGAAAGATGTGGATACGGAATTGCTAAAAACTTTCCTCGAAGTGAGCAGAACGCGTCACTTCGGGCGAGCAGCGGAAGCCCTTTATCTGACGCAGTCAGCGGTCAGTTTTCGTATTCGTCAGCTGGAGAATCAGCTGGGTGTGAATCTTTTTACTCGCCACCGCAACAACATCCGTTTGACGCCTGCCGGTGAAAAACTATTGCCCTATGCAGAAACGCTGATGAATACCTGGCAAGCGGCGCGCAAGGAGGTTGCGCATACCTCACGGCATAACGAATTCTCTATTGGGGCCAGCGCATCGCTATGGGAATGTATGCTCAGTAAATGGCTTTCCCGGCTATATCGTTCCCATAACCACCTACAGTTTGAAGCAAGAATTGCGCAACGTCAGTCGCTGGTTAAGCAATTGCACGAACGCCAGCTGGATCTCCTGATCACGACAGAAGCCCCCAAAATGGACGAATTTAGCAGCCAGATTATTGGGCAATTTAGCCTTTCACTGTATGCCTCTGAACCCTCTATGATGAAAGCTGATCTTAACTATTTACGCCTGGAATGGGGGCCGGATTTTCAACAACATGAGGCTGGATTGATCGCAAGTGATGACGTGCCTCAGCTCACCACAAGCTCGGCTGAAATCGCCTGTCAGCAGCTTTCTTTGCTCAAAGGTTGCACCTGGTTACCCACACTCTGGGCAGACAATAAGCCGGAATTGCATACTGTGGCGGATTCCACAACGCTCTCAAGACCGCTCTATGCCATCTGGTTGCAGAACAGTGACAAACAATCTCAGATAAAAGATCTATTGAAAATCAACATAATGGAATGATGCTAATCACCTGCATGGACGCAGGTAGCATTTTCAGAGGCGAGATTTTACTATTTTAAAGGCAAAAAAAAATCCTTTGCCTAAGCAAAGGATTATATATGGCAGGGGCGGAGAGACTCGAACTCGCGACACCCGGTTTTGGAGACCGGTGCTCTACCAACTGAGCTACGCCCCTAAATTTTCTTACCATTAAGCCTGCTAAGATATAGCAGGCTTAATGTCTTAATAAGTGGCGGAACGGACGGGACTCGAACCCGCGACCCCCTGCGTGACAGGCAGGTATTCTAACCGACTGAACTACCGCTCCACCGAAGACTTCTGTAACCACCGGATTTATGCACCGGCTTACTACTTAATTTGATGCCTGGCAGTTCCCTACTCTCACATGGGGAGACCCCACACTACCATCGGCGCTACGGCGTTTCACTTCTGAGTTCGGCATGGGGTCAGGTGGGACCACCGCGCTAAAGCCGCCAGGCAAATTCTGTTAAATCTGTATCAAAGCTGAAAATCTTCTGTCTCTCGTCCGCCGAAACAGCTTCGGCGTTGTAAGGTTAAGCCTCACGGTTCATTAGTATCGGTTAGCTCAACGTATCGCTACGCTTACACACCCGACCTATCAACGTCGTCGTCTTCAACGTTCCTTCAGGACCCTTAAAGGGTCAGGGAGAACTCATCTCGGGGCAAGTTTCGTGCTTAGATGCTTTCAGCACTTATCTTTTCCGCATTTAGCTACCGGGCAATGCCATTGGCATGACAACCCGAACACCAGTGATGCGTCCACTCCGGTCCTCTCGTACTAGGAGCAGCCCCCCTCAATTCTCCAGCGCCCACGGCAGATAGGGACCGAACTGTCTCACGACGTTCTAAACCCAGCTCGCGTACCACTTTAAACGGCGAACAGCCGTACCCTTGGGACCTACTTCAGCCCCAGGATGTGATGAGCCGACATCGAGGTGCCAAACACCGCCGTCGATATGAACTCTTGGGCGGTATCAGCCTGTTATCCCCGGAGTACCTTTTATCCGTTGAGCGATGGCCCTTCCATTCAGAACCACCGGATCACTATGACCTGCTTTCGCACCTGCTCGAGCCGTCACTCTCGCAGTCAAGCTAGCTTATGCCATTGCACTAACCTCCTGATGTCCGACCAGGATTAGCTAACCTTCGTGCTCCTCCGTTACTCTTTGGGAGGAGACCGCCCCAGTCAAACTACCCACCAGACACTGTCCGCAACCCGGATTACGGGTCTACGTTAGAACACCAGCCATTAAAGGGTGGTATTTCAAGGATGGCTCCATGCAGACTGGCGTCCACACTTCAAAGCCTCCCACCTATCCTACACATCAAGGACCAGTGTTCAGTGTCAAGCTATAGTAAAGGTTCACGGGGTCTTTCCGTCTTGCCGCGGGTACACTGCATCTTCACAGCGAGTTCAATTTCACTGAGTCTCGGGTGGAGACAGCCTGGCCATCATTACGCCATTCGTGCAGGTCGGAACTTACCCGACAAGGAATTTCGCTACCTTAGGACCGTTATAGTTACGGCCGCCGTTTACCGGGGCTTCGATCAAGAGCTTCGCGTTGCCGCTAACCCCATCAATTAACCTTCCGGCACCGGGCAGGCGTCACACCGTATACGTCCACTTTCGTGTTTGCACAGTGCTGTGTTTTTAATAAACAGTTGCAGCCAGCTGGTATCTTCGACTGATTTCAGCTCCACCCGCAGGGGCTTCACCTACATATCAGCGTGCCTTCTCCCGAAGTTACGGCACCATTTTGCCTAGTTCCTTCACCCGAGTTCTCTCAAGCGCCTTGGTATTCTCTACCTGACCACCTGTGTCGGTTTGGGGTACGATTTGATGTTACCTGATGCTTAGAGGCTTTTCCTGGAAGCAGGGCATTTGTTACTTCAGCACCGTAGTGCCTCGTCATCACACCTCAGCGTTAAAAAGAGTCCGGATTTACCTAAACTCTCCGCCTACATGCTTAAACCGGGACAACCGTCGCCCGGCTAACATAGCCTTCTCCGTCCCCCCTTCGCAGTAACACCAAGTACAGGAATATTAACCTGTTTCCCATCGACTACGCCTTTCGGCCTCGCCTTAGGGGTCGACTCACCCTGCCCCGATTAACGTTGGACAGGAACCCTTGGTCTTCCGGCGTGCGGGCTTTTCACCCGCATTATCGTTACTTATGTCAGCATTCGCACTTCTGATACCTCCAGCAACCCTCACAGGCCACCTTCAACGGCTTACAGAACGCTCCCCTACCCAACAACACATAGTGTCGCTGCCGCAGCTTCGGTGCATGGTTTAGCCCCGTTACATCTTCCGCGCAGGCCGACTCGACCAGTGAGCTATTACGCTTTCTTTAAATGATGGCTGCTTCTAAGCCAACATCCTGGCTGTCTGTGCCTTCCCACATCGTTTCCCACTTAACCATGACTTTGGGACCTTAGCTGGCGGTCTGGGTTGTTTCCCTCTTCACGACGGACGTTAGCACCCGCCGTGTGTCTCCCGTGATAACATTCTTCGGTATTCGTAGTTTGCATCGGGTTGGTAAGCCGGGATGGCCCCCTAGCCGAAACAGTGCTCTACCCCCGAAGATGAGTTCACGAGGCGCTACCTAAATAGCTTTCGGGGAGAACCAGCTATCTCCCGGTTTGATTGGCCTTTCACCCCCAGCCACAAGTCATCCGCTAATTTTTCAACATTAGTCGGTTCGGTCCTCCAGTTAGTGTTACCCAACCTTCAACCTGCCCATGGCTAGATCACCGGGTTTCGGGTCTATACCCTGCAACTTAACGCCCAGTTAAGACTCGGTTTCCCTTCGGCTCCCCTATACGGTTAACCTTGCTACAGAATATAAGTCGCTGACCCATTATACAAAAGGTACGCAGTCACACCACGAAGGTGCTCCCACTGCTTGTACGTACACGGTTTCAGGTTCTTTTTCACTCCCCTCGCCGGGGTTCTTTTCGCCTTTCCCTCACGGTACTGGTTCACTATCGGTCAGTCAGGAGTATTTAGCCTTGGAGGATGGTCCCCCCATATTCAGACAGGATACCACGTGTCCCGCCCTACTCTTCGAGTTCACAGCAAGTGTGCTTTCGTGTACGGGGCTATCACCCTGTATCGCCGGACTTTCCAGACCGTTCCACTAACACACAAGCTGATTCAGACTCTGGGCTGCTCCCCGTTCGCTCGCCGCTACTGGGGGAATCTCGGTTGATTTCTTTTCCTCGGGGTACTTAGATGTTTCAGTTCCCCCGGTTCGCCTCGTTAACCTATGTATTCAGTTAACGATAGTGTGTCGGAACACACTGGGTTTCCCCATTCGGACATCGCCGGGTCAAAGGTTCATATCACCTCGCCGGCGCTTTTCGCAGATTAGCACGTCCTTCATCGCCTCTGACTGCCAGGGCATCCACCGTGTACGCTTAGTCGCTTAACCTCACAACCCGAAGATGTTTCTTTCGATTCATCATCAAATTGCGAAAATTTGAGAGACTCGAACACACCATTTAAGATGTGTCGTTTCAATTTTCAGCTTGATCCAGATTTTTAAAGAGCAAAACTTCGCAGTGAACCTTTTCAGGTACACTCTGAAGTTTTCTTGTTTTCGCAGTAAAGATGGTGGAGCTATGCGGGATCGAACCGCAGACCTCCTGCGTGCAAGGCAGGCGCTCTCCCAGCTGAGCTATAACCCCATCGCAAAATGCTAATCTCTGTACCGCTCATCCTTTAACATAAGGATTTTGGTAGGCCTGAGTGGACTTGAACCACCGACCTCACCCTTATCAGGGGTGCGCTCTAACCACCTGAGCTACAAGCCTGCAGAGATTTTTACTGCTATTTTTCATCAGACAATCTGTGTGAGCACTACAAAGGCAGGTTCTTTAAGGTAAGGAGGTGATCCAACCGCAGGTTCCCCTACGGTTACCTTGTTACGACTTCACCCCAGTCATGAATCACAAAGTGGTAAGCGCCCTCCCGAAGGTTAAGCTACCTACTTCTTTTGCAACCCACTCCCATGGTGTGACGGGCGGTGTGTACAAGGCCCGGGAACGTATTCACCGTAGCATTCTGATCTACGATTACTAGCGATTCCGACTTCATGGAGTCGAGTTGCAGACTCCAATCCGGACTACGACATACTTTATGAGGTCCGCTTGCTCTCGCGAGGTCGCTTCTCTTTGTATATGCCATTGTAGCACGTGTGTAGCCCTACTCGTAAGGGCCATGATGACTTGACGTCATCCCCACCTTCCTCCAGTTTATCACTGGCAGTCTCCTTTGAGTTCCCGGCCGGACCGCTGGCAACAAAGGATAAGGGTTGCGCTCGTTGCGGGACTTAACCCAACATTTCACAACACGAGCTGACGACAGCCATGCAGCACCTGTCTCAGAGTTCCCGAAGGCACCAATCCATCTCTGGAAAGTTCTCTGGATGTCAAGAGTAGGTAAGGTTCTTCGCGTTGCATCGAATTAAACCACATGCTCCACCGCTTGTGCGGGCCCCCGTCAATTCATTTGAGTTTTAACCTTGCGGCCGTACTCCCCAGGCGGTCGATTTAACGCGTTAGCTCCGGAAGCCACTCCTCAAGGGAACAACCTCCAAATCGACATCGTTTACGGCGTGGACTACCAGGGTATCTAATCCTGTTTGCTCCCCACGCTTTCGCACCTGAGCGTCAGTCTTTGTCCAGGGGGCCGCCTTCGCCACCGGTATTCCTCCAGATCTCTACGCATTTCACCGCTACACCTGGAATTCTACCCCCCTCTACAAGACTCTAGCCTGCCAGTTTCGAATGCAGTTCCCAGGTTGAGCCCGGGGATTTCACATCCGACTTGACAGACCGCCTGCGTGCGCTTTACGCCCAGTAATTCCGATTAACGCTTGCACCCTCCGTATTACCGCGGCTGCTGGCACGGAGTTAGCCGGTGCTTCTTCTGCGAGTAACGTCAATCACCAAGGTTATTAACCTTAATGCCTTCCTCCTCGCTGAAAGTACTTTACAACCCGAAGGCCTTCTTCATACACGCGGCATGGCTGCATCAGGCTTGCGCCCATTGTGCAATATTCCCCACTGCTGCCTCCCGTAGGAGTCTGGACCGTGTCTCAGTTCCAGTGTGGCTGGTCATCCTCTCAGACCAGCTAGGGATCGTCGCCTAGGTGAGCCATTACCCCACCTACTAGCTAATCCCATCTGGGCACATCTGATGGCAAGAGGCCCGAAGGTCCCCCTCTTTGGTCTTGCGACATTATGCGGTATTAGCTACCGTTTCCAGTAGTTATCCCCCTCCATCAGGCAGTTTCCCAGACATTACTCACCCGTCCGCCGCTCGTCACCCAGGAGCAAGCTCCCTGTGTTACCGCTCGACTTGCATGTGTTAGGCCTGCCGCCAGCGTTCAATCTGAGCCATGATCAAACTCTTCAATTTAAAAGTTTGATGCTCAATGAATTAAACTTCGTAATGAATTACGTGTTCACTCGTTGAGACTTGGTATTCATTTATCGTCCGGGGACGTTAAGAATCCATGTCACTTTGAGTGCCCACACAGATTGTCTGATAAATTGTTAAAGAGCAGTGCAACGCGGCTTTCAGCTCACCGTTGCGAGGTCCCGTATATTACGTTTTCCTCATTCAGAGTCAAGCGTTTATTTTCACTTTTCTCTGCTGGCGTTCATCTCTGAACCCCGCTAACCCGGCGGCTTGTAAGCCGTTGTTCCGTGTCAGTGGAGGCGCATTATAGGGAGTTCTCAGACGTTGACAACCCCTCTTTTGAAAAAAACTTTCAACCGTCTCTTTTTTGCTCAAAACCGTGCTACAACGCTAGTTTTTCGAGCGTTTCAAAGCCGTAACGATGTAAAACGGGTAAAAGTTGTTCAGTCTCTTTTGTTATTGCCATACAAAAAGCGATATTGGCATCGGTAGATTTTGCATCTGGCGCTTCATGTTCAAGCAGCCAGGCGGTACGACGCGCGATTGCCGCACCGGAATCCACCAGCCGGGTCCCCTCTGGCAGAACTGCCAGAAGCTCTTCCTGTAAAAGAGGGAAATGAGTGCATCCCAGAACAACGGTGTCCGGTGGCTCCGGCAGCCGCAGCCACGGACGCAAAATGCGGCGTAGCTCTTCCAGCGGAACCTCGTGTCCATGCAACTTCGCTTCCGCCATTTCGACAAGCTCCGCAGAGCCGAGCATCGCAATCTGGCATTCATTAGCAAAGCGGTCGATCAGCTCACGTGTATAAGGACGCTTCACCGTGCCGCGCGTAGCCAGCAACCCGACAATCCCATTCGCCGTCAGACGAGCGGCCGGTTTAATCGCAGGCACTACGCCCACAACCGGGAACGGGAATTTTTCGCGTAATGCGGGAAGGGATACCGTACTCGCCGTATTGCAGGCGATCACGGCCAGCGCCAGAGGATAGCGCTTTTGCACGGCAGTCACGATTTCAAGGACACGCTCAACAATGAACTCTTCGCTCTTTTCACCATAAGGGAAAGCGACGTTATCGAAAGCATAGATGTAATGGAGATTCGGCAGGAGATGCCGAATCTCATCATAGACCGAAAGCCCACCGACGCCGGAATCAAACACCAGCACGGTGGGACGCGGATCAGAAGGTGTAGCTGCCAGACAAGGTGTATTCCCGTCCTGCAGTTTGGTAGCCATAAACTGTCTCGTAATCTTTATCGAACAGGTTGGCTATTTTACCACGAACTGTAAGGTGAGAGGTGACAGGATATGAAACTGCGACATCCCACAGACTTACACCGCCCATTTTCACACGTTCTGACGCATAGGTATTTGGATCGATAGCAACGTCATAGCGGGTTCCCAGATAACGGTACGCAACGTTCCAGTCGAGGTCCCACACCTGCCAGTCCAGCTGATACTTAACCTGCTGCTTAGAGCGGCGAGCCAGTACTTCGTTGGTTTTCGCATTACGCGGATCAACATAATCGTAAGAAATCTGATGACCTACCGGGCCGGTGTCGAACTGCGCCGTGGCTTCCACACCTTTAATGCGCGCTTCGTCAACGTTGTAGTAACGATACGTATGCGGATCGCTGCTAATCAGATTATCAATGTCATTACGATAACCGGTAACGCGCCAGTTTACCGGCCCCGTCAGGCCTTCAAAGCCACCTTCCCACTGCTTACTCTCCTCCGGTTTAAGGTCCGGATTTCCGTAAGAAGCACTGTGGATCTGACTCATGGTCGGTGCTTTAAATGCTGTGCCGTAAGAGGCAATCACGCGATAACCATCCACAAACTCCCACGCAGCGCTGGTTTGCCATGTTCCGTGGTTGCCAAAGTTGGAGTTATCATCATTACGTGCTGCGGCTTCAAGCGTCACGCTATTGAACTGCTGCATCGCAGACAAGAACACGCCGGTATTGCGCTGCTCGTAGCCTTTATCCAGATAGCCCGTGCCCGCCTGGGTTTTCTGCTTCTGCCAGTCCAGACCCGCGCCGATATTCCCGTGACCCACTTCAACGGTGTTCAGCCACTGCGTCGTGTACTGCTTCACGTCGTCCATGGTTGCGGAATCAGCGTAACGCCCTTTTTTCGGGTCATAGTTCTGATCTTTACTGCGGCCGTAACCTGCCACCAGCTGCGACTGGAAAATCCCCTGGTTATAGCGCAGGCCAGTATCCCAGTTTTGGCTGTAGAGTTGGCGGGTATCCGGGCGACCGTCAACCATAAAGTTTGCGTCGTAGTGATCGTAGCCGTCATACGCCGTACGGTTGTCATAACCAAAACCACGGAAGAAACCGCTTACGCTGTCGGTAATTTGCTGCTCCACAGAGCCGTACAATGACTTACTCATAAAGCCGTCACGATCCGGCTGGCGCGGAGCATCTTTTGCACCGATATCAAAACCGCGGGTATAGGTATAGTTACCCGCCATGGTGATTTTGGTTTTATCCAGCACCTGCTGGAAGGAGCCATCGTAGGATTGATAGCCCTTAGAGCCCACACTCGCGGAGATTTCCGCGCCCGGCTTATCGCGCCCGGTGATGATGTTGATTACACCGCCAATCGCGTCGGAGCCATACAGCGCCGAACGTGGGCCACGAATGTATTCAATACGCTGAATCAGGGAAGTCGGGATCTGGCTGAGGTCAGGAACGTTGCTGATACCAGCATTGTTTAGCGGAATACCGTCAATCAGGACCAGCACGTGGCGAGATTCAGTACCACGAATAAAGGTAGAAGAGGTCGCGCCCATACCACCGCTTTGCGCGATGTCCACGCCTGGCAAACGTGACATGATTTCCACAACACTTTTTGCCTGCCAGCGTTCAATATCTTCACGCGTCACAACAGATGTCGGAGCCAGAACGGTTTTTGCCGGTTGCTCAAAACGGTTTGCAGTCACCACCAACGAGTCTGCGCTATCCTGCGCCCAGCCCGAAAATGCCGTGACGGAAAGCGCCGTCAACAGCGATACTTTTTTAATCATTGTAAAAGCATCCACAATATAAGAAGGATGCCGCAGGCCTCATCTATAGCACGCGATGATGAAACCAAATGCGACGTGATCCCGGCAGGTCTTCGGGCTAGGTGGCGTTTAATGGATGAAGACTTCCCGTTCTCACAGTGTCTACAACTTTCATCCCGCCAGTCTTTACCGCTGCGCGTCAGCTCCAGATTTACACTGGATTCCCTTTTCACTCTCAGGAGACCGGAAACAGAATGCTACAATTAGACACGTATAGATGTCCAGATAGCTATTAGCCATTAAATCTGGACATCCCCTGAACAATGCCTACAATCCCCGCGTAATTCTTTATCACTCAGGACGCATCATGACCCCCGAACACCTCCCGACAGAACAGTATGACGCGCAGCTGGCAGAGAAAGTTGTCCGCCTGCAAAGTATGATGACGCCTTTCAACGCGCCCGTTCCCGAGGTGTTCCGCTCGCCAGTCAGCCACTACCGTATGCGTGCGGAGTTCCGCATCTGGCATGATGGGGACGACCTGTACCACATCATTTTTGATCAGCAGACAAAATCCCGTATCCGTGTAGACAGTTTTCCGGCGGCAAGCGAGCTGATTAACCAGCTGATGACCCTCATTATGGATGGCGTGCGCAGCAACCCGGTGCTTCGCAACAAGCTGTTCCAGATTGACTACCTGACCACGCAAAGCAACCAGGCGATTGTCTCCCTGCTGTATCACAAAGCACTGAACGACGAGTGGCGCGAGCAGGCAGAAGCCCTGCGCGATGCGCTGCGCGCGCAGAACATCAACGTTCACCTGATTGGCCGCGCGACCAAAACTAAAATCATGCTCGACCAGGACTACATCGACGAGCGCCTGCCGGTAGCGGGTAAGGAGATGGTGTATCGTCAGGTCGAGAACAGCTTCACCCAGCCGAACGCCGCAATGAACGTGCAGATGCTGGAATGGGCGCTGAAAGCGACGGAAGGGTCTAAGGGCGATCTGCTGGAACTGTACTGCGGTAACGGCAACTTCTCGCTGGCGCTGGCGCGTAACTTCGATCGCGTGCTGGCAACGGAAATCGCCAAGCCGTCGGTTGCCGCCGCGCAGTACAACATTGCCGCTAACCATATCGACAACGTGCAGATCATTCGTATGGCGGCAGAAGAGTTCACGCAGGCGATGAACGGCGTACGCCAGTTTAACCGCCTGGAAGGGATCGATCTGAAAAGCTACCAGTGTGAGACGATTTTTGTCGACCCGCCGCGCAGTGGCCTGGACAGCGAAACCGAAAAGATGGTGCAGGCGTACCCGCGCATTTTGTATATCTCCTGCAACCCGGAAACCCTGTGCAAGAACCTTGAAACATTAAGCCAGACGCACAAGGTTGAACGCCTGGCGCTGTTCGATCAGTTCCCGTATACGCACCACATGGAGTGCGGTGTTTTACTTACCGCCCGGTGATCGATAGGCCGGATAAGCGTAGCGCCATCCGGCATTTTTGGCAGGTGGCGCTTCGCTTACCTGCCCTACAAGACTACAAAACGCTTCCCTACTACGGCAACTGGCTCTTGCGGTGACGCATCCGCGAGCCAATCCAGAATACCAGCGCCACAGACAGCACCGCCGGCAGGAAGTTTGAGCCGATATCCGGGTACTCTGCGCGTACCACAGTGCTATACAACAACACGCCTAAAATAAAGCAGGCAGCGGCAAGACCCGGCAACCCCACAGGCATCGTGCGGTTCAGATAGCGTTGATGCAGACAGTACACCGTCAGCACCAGTGCAATTAGCGGGAAAATTGAGAATGGTACGATAGAGCTGAAAACAGCCGAAAACGTGCCATTAATTGATAAGCCAGCGATCAATGCCAGCAACAACGTACCTTTATCCTGACCTGACTGTTTCATTACTCACCCTTCACTCATCGGTTTGATGTGCCAACTTCTCTTGTTCACGGCGATACCAGTAGTACGCACCTTTCGAAATCATGCGCAGCTGCAATACCAGTCGCTCTTCGAGCTGCTTGCGTTGTTCAATGCTGACATCCAGTGCTTCGGCACCCGCACTGAAGACAATTGTCACCATCGCCTCGGCCTGCGCTTCAGTGAATGCACGCGGCATATGGTTTTCGAGTTCAAGATAGTCGGCAAGTTCCGCGATGAAATGCTGAATTTCACGCGCGACCGCAGCACGAAATGCGGCCGATGTCCCGGAACGTTCACGCAACAGCAGGCGAAACGCGTTGGGGTTATTGCCGATAAATTCCATAAAGGTCGATACGGACGTGCGGATCACGCTGCCGCCTTTTGCGATACGCTGACGTGCCTGGCGCATCAGCTGGCGCAGCATCAGACCACTCTCATCGACCATGGTCAGGCCCAGTTCATCCACATCACGGAAATGACGATAGAAGGACGTTGGCGCAATCCCGGCCTCGCGTGCGACTTCGCGCAGGCTCAAACTGGCAAAACTTCGCTCAGCACTCAGTTGACTGAATGCGGCTTCCACCAGCGAACGCCGGGTTTTCTCTTTTTGTTGTGCTCTTACGCCCATCACGATAGTTGAATCCTTCCAAAGGCCTGATGGCACTATACCAGAGAATAAAATTAATCTGTTTGCCTGGCTTTGTGAATGATTGTTTACGCGCGGTTTGTGCTCCACTGCCCGAAAAAAGCACAACGATAATTGGGTTACTCTGGCAATGATGTTATGATTCTGTTGCTTTTATGTATAAGAACAGGTAAGCCTTGCCATGCCACACACCTACGATTACGACGCAATAGTTATTGGTTCCGGCCCCGGCGGCGAAGGCGCTGCTATGGGGCTGGTGAAACAGGGAGCCAGAGTAGCGGTCATAGAGCGCTACCATAATGTTGGCGGCGGTTGCACCCACTGGGGCACCATCCCTTCCAAAGCCCTCCGCCATGCCGTTAGCCGTATTATTGAATTTAACCAGAACCCTCTTTACAGCGATCACTCCCGACTTCTTCGTTCTTCCTTTGCCGACATCCTGAATCATGCGGATACCGTCATTAACCAGCAGACACGTATGCGTCAGGGGTTTTATGAGCGTAACCACTGCGAAATTTTGCAGGGCAACGCGCATTTTGTCGATGAGCACACCCTGGCGCTCGAATGCCACGACGGTTCGGTTGAAACCATCACCGCTGAAAAATTTGTGATTGCCTGCGGTTCGCGCCCGTACCATCCGGCCGATGTCGACTTCTCACACCCACGCATCTACGACAGCGACTCCATTCTCAGCCTGCACCACGAACCACGCCATGTGATTATCTATGGCGCAGGGGTGATTGGCTGCGAATATGCGTCGATCTTCCGGGGTATGGAGGTCAAAGTTGACCTGATCAACACCCGCGATCGCCTGCTGGCCTTCCTCGACCAGGAGATGTCGGATTCCCTCTCGTACCACTTCTGGAACAGCGGTGTGGTGATTCGCCACAACGAAGAGTACGAGAAAATCGAAGGCTGCGATGACGGTGTGATCATGCATCTGAAATCCGGCAAGAAGCTGAAAGCCGACTGCCTGCTGTATGCCAACGGCCGTACCGGTAACACCGATTCGCTGGCGCTGGAAAACATCGGGCTTGAAACCGACAGCCGTGGCCAGCTGAAGGTCAACAGCATGTACCAGACTGCGCTGCCGCACGTTTACGCGGTGGGTGACGTGATTGGTTATCCAAGTCTCGCGTCAGCGGCCTACGACCAGGGGCGCATTGCGGCTCAGGCGCTGGTGAAAGGCGAAGCAACGGCGCACCTGATTGAAGATATTCCAACAGGGATTTACACCATCCCGGAAATTAGCTCAGTCGGGAAAACCGAACAGCAACTGACGGCCATGAAAGTGCCTTACGAGGTGGGTCGTGCGCAGTTTAAACATCTGGCGCGCGCGCAAATCGTGGGGATGAGTGTGGGAACACTGAAGATTTTGTTCCATCGAGAGACGAAAGAGATCCTCGGTATTCACTGCTTTGGTGAACGCGCGGCGGAGATCATTCATATCGGCCAGGCGATAATGGAGCAAAAAGGTGGTGGTAACACCATCGAGTACTTCGTTAACACCACCTTTAACTACCCGACCATGGCGGAAGCCTATCGGGTAGCAGCACTAAACGGTCTGAACCGTCTGTTTTAACGCGCTGTCAAAATGGCCATCCATAGAACCACGGATGGCCTCAGCCAGCTGCTCATAGCGGCTGCGCAGCGGCGACCCCGGACGATAAACCAGGCCAATCGTACGACGCGGCTCTGGTTTAATGCACGGCAGATAGACCACACCATCACGTTTACGCTCGCGCGGAACAGCCAGCGCAGGCAGCAGTGTGATACCACTTCCCGCCGCCACCATATTGCGCAGCGTTTCCAGACTGGTTGCGCGGAAATGAGTATCTTCATCCGCACCCGCTTCGAAGCAGAAGCCCATCGCCTGATCGCGCAGGCAGTGTCCATCTTCCAGCATCAGCAGCTTTTCACCGGCCAGATCGGCCATCGGCACGCGATCGCGGTTCGCCCACGGGTGATCTTCATAGATCGCCAGCATCATCGGCTCATCGAACAGCGGCACTTCTATAAAGGCTTCACTCTCTTTTACCAGCGCCAGAATAGCGCAGTCGAGCTTGCCGCTGTCCAGCTGCGCCAGCAACTGATGCGTTTGCGCTTCATGCAGATACATTTCGAGTTTCGGGAACGTCTGGTGCAGCATCGGAATGATGTGCGGCAACAGGTACGGGCCAACGGTTGGGATCAGGCCAATATGCAGCGGGCCGGACATCGCCTCCCCCTGCTGGCTTGCCATTTCCTTGAGCACTTTGACCTCGCGCAGCACGGTGCGCGCCTGATCCACCAGCAGAAGACCTGCCTGTGTGAACAGAACCTTACGACTGGTGCGCTCCAGCAGCATGACGCCCAGCTCATCCTCCAGCTTGCGGATCTGACCGCTCAGCGTGGGCTGGCTGACGTGGCAGGAATCTGCCGCGCGGCGAAAGTGACGGTGCTCGGCTAACGCTACCAGGTATTCAAGATCACGAATATTCATTATTCATCCTCCGTCGCCACGATAGTTCATGGCGATAGATAGCATAGCAACGAACGATTATCCCTATCAAGCATTCTGTTGAATAATACGCCACATAGACGAGGCGGCACGTGTTTGACCCTTGACGTCCCCGCACCGTCAGCGAGTTTCTCTCAAAACTCGAACAACTAAAGCCAACGTGAACTTTTGCGGACCCCGTGGTCCGCTTTTTTTTGCGTAAAAAAGCCCGGGGATAAAAGCAAAATGGCAACCGAAGTTGCCATTTTTATTGTTTGCTCCCTCTCCCCGTGGGAGAGGGCAGGGGTGAGGGCACCAGCCCGCACTGTTCAAACCAAATCAAACCAACCGGTTTTTCGCATCAGCAATCGCCTGTGCGACCTGCTTAGGCGACACGCCGCCTTTCGCCGCACGCTTATCCAGGCAAGACTGCAACGCCAGAATCGGATAGACATCATCCCCGATAACCGCGCTGAATTTTTGCAGGTCGGTAAGCGTCAGATCTTCCAGCGGTTTACCCTGACGAATCGCCTCCACTACCGCCTCACCCACAATATGGTGCGCTTCACGGAACGGAACACCTTTCGCTACCAGGTAGTCCGCCAGTTCGGTGGAGTTAGCGTAACCCTGCTGTGCAGCTTCCTGGCAACGCGGGCGTTTCACCTGAATACCATCCAGCACCAGTGCGCCCATATGCAGGCAGTCCAGCCAGGTGTCGAGCGCGTCGAAGAGCCCTTCTTTGTCTTCCTGCATATCTTTGTTATACGCCAGCGGCAGCCCTTTCAGGGTCATCATCATGCCGGTCAGCGCACCCTGCACACGACCACACTTACCGCGGATAAGCTCCAGCGCATCCGGGTTTTTCTTCTGTGGCATCAGGGAAGAGCCAGAAGTCACACGGTCAGACAGCTCAACAAAGCCAGCTTCACCGGAGTTGAAGAAGATCAGATCTTCTGCGAAACGCGACAGGTGAACCATGCCGATAGAGGCATTGGAGAGCAGCTCCAGCACGTGATCGCGGTCAGAGACGCTGTCCAGGCTGTTACGGGTGGCAGAAGCAAAGCCCAGCCAGCCTGCCAGCTGTTCACGGTCGATTTCATACGCTGTACCCGCCAGCGCACCACTGCCCAGCGGGCTCACGTCCAGACGTTTCAGGGTATCCTGAAGACGGCTTTCATCACGTGCCAGCATTTCTACATAGGCCAGGGACCAGTGCGCAAACGTCACTGGCTGGGCACGTTGCAGGTGGGTGTAACCCGGCATGACCGCATCCTGGTTGTTCTGCGCGGTTTCCACCAGTGCAGCCTGTAACTGACGGTTTGCCGCCAGCAGTTCCACTACGGTGTCTTTGCACCACAGCTTCAGATCGGTGGCGACCTGGTCGTTACGGCTACGGCCGGTGTGCAGCTTTTTACCCAGTTGACCAACTTTATCGATAAGCTTACCTTCCACCCAGCTATGGATATCTTCGGCATCGCTTTTCAGGATCTGCTGCGGGTCCAGACGCACCTCTTCCAGCAGGTTATTCAGCGCTTCTTCCAGCTGCTGTTGCTCATCTGCGGTCAGCACGCCTACGGTAACCAGTGCTTTGGACCAGGCCACAGAGCCGACGATATCTTGTTCGGCCAGGCGGTAGTCGAAGCGCAAAGAGTCGTTAAACTGTTTGAACCGTTGATCCGCTGCCTGTGTAAAACGCCCACCCCAAAGTGCCATAACATGCTTCCTTAATATCTTTGATTTTCATTGCCCGGTGGCGCTGCGCTTACCGGGCCTACAAAACAATAAATCGATTACGCCAGAATACGCGTGCCAATCGGCGTGCCGTTAAACAGCGCCGGGAGTTGCTCCGCGTGGCGCCAGGAGGCGATATCCACCGGGCGACCGAGCGTGCGGGCAGCATCCAGCGCGGCGTTCACTTTCACGATCATGCCGTCGGTAATAATGCCCTGCGCAATCAGCTGTTCGGCTTTCGCCGCCGTCATTTCCGCAATACGCTGGCCTTTACCGTCCAGAATACCGCTCACGTCGGAGAGCAGGATCAGGTTCGCACCCAGCGTTGCCGCCAGTGCCGTCGCCGCCTGGTCAGCGTTGACGTTCATCAGCTCGCCCTCTTCGGTCACACCGATAGAGCTCACTACCGGCAGGAAACCCCCTTCCAGCAGCGTATTAATCAGCTTAGGCGAACCCGGCTGTGCCAGTCCAACGTGGCCGAGTTCTTCGTCGAGCTGGGTCACTTTTACGCTGTCGCCATCGCCCAGATAGAGGCCAACGGAGGCGATATGGTGTTTCTTCGCCCATGCCAGTAGCGTTTTGTTCGCCGTACCTGCCAGCGCACCGGTAATGATGTCAATCTGATCGGCAGGCGTGACGCGCAGGCCGTTCTTCTTTTTCACCGGCAGGTTGAGCCCTTTCATCAGCTCATCTACCACGCAGCCGCCGCCGTGGACAATCACCAGCGGACGTTGGTGTGATTCACGATAGTTAACCAGTGCGGTAAAAAGACGCTCCAGCGCTTCTTCGCTGTCCAGCAGTACACCACCGAGCTTGATAATTAATGGGTTCATCATCACACCTTAAATAAGAGACTGCGTTTCAGCGAAGCCAAAACGAATGTTTGCACACTGCATTGCCTGTGCGGCAGCGCCTTTGAGTAAGTTATCTTCTGCGGCGACCACAATCAGGTGTTCGCCCTGCACGGCAAAGCCGATGTCGCAGAACGGCAGACCGACCACGTTTTTCAGCGCCGGCACGCCTTTTTCATACAGGCGCACCAGCGGTTTGTCAGCGTATGCCTGAGTAAAGACCTCGCCCACCTGTTCTTTGGTCACACCCGGTTTCAGGCGGCAGGTAATGGTTTCGAGGATCCCACGCGGGAAGCTGCCCAGGTGCGGGGTAAAAATGACATCCGCGCCCAGATGGGTGGTGATTTCAGGATGATGACGGTGATTAAACACACCGTACGGCTGGAGGCTCACTTCGCAGAAGCTATTGGAAATTGCCGCCTTGCGTCCTGCACCGCTCACGCCACTGGTGGCGTTGATCACCGGCCACTGGTTCAGATCCAGCAGACCTGCGTCGATCAAGGGCTTCAGCGAAAGCTGCGCCGCCGTTGGGTAGCAACCCGGCACGGCAATCAAATCTGCTTCTTTCAGTTTGTCTGCGCTCCACTCCGCCAGGCCATAGACCGCTTTTTCAAGCAGATCCGGGTGCTGATGGGTGAAACCGTAATATTTTTCGTAGAACGCGCCATCGTTAACACGGAACGCGCCGGAGAGGTCGAACACCACACAACCGGCCGCCAGGAATTGCGGCGCCAGGTCGTGGCTGACTTCGTGCGCCGTGGCTAAAAACACCACGTCGACGCCGTCGGTGAACTCGCTGATGTCAGACATCGGCTGTAAAGGCATATCGACAATGCCTTTAAGCTGCGGATGTAAATCGGAAATTAACTTTCCTGCATCATTGCTTTGCGCTGACACGGTCAAAGCGGTTATGGTCATATGTGGATGGCGATTCACGTAGCTTACAAGCTCTGCGCCCGCATAACCGCTAGCGCCTACAATCAGCGTATTCAACATCGGGTTCCTTTATGCTCAACGTTAATGTATTTTTATTCACATTTATTGCATGAATATTGATACTATCACGACCTAAGGTGTGTCAACAATGAAAATGAACTTACCGCCATTTATCGAGATTTACCGCGCCCTGATCGCCACACCGTCCATCAGTGCAACCGAAGAAGCGCTGGATCAGAGCAATGAGTCTTTAATCAATCTGCTGGCGGGTTGGTTTAGCGATCTTGGGTTTAACGTTGAGGTTCAGCCTGTCCCCGGAACACGTCATAAATTTAACCTGCTGGCCAGCACCGGACACGGCGCGGGTGGGCTGCTACTGGCGGGCCATACCGACACCGTTCCGTTTGACGACGGCCGCTGGACGCGCGACCCGTTCACCCTGACCGAACACGACAACAAGCTCTACGGTCTGGGCACTGCCGACATGAAAGGTTTCTTCGCTTTTATCCTCGACGCGCTGCGTGACGTGGACGTGACAAAACTGAAAAAACCGCTCTATATCCTGGCGACCGCCGATGAAGAAACCAGCATGGCGGGCGCACGTTATTTCTCTGAAAACACCTCTATTCGCCCGGATTGCGCCATCATCGGCGAGCCAACGTCTCTGCAACCCATTCGCGCGCATAAAGGTCATATTTCCACGGCGGTACGCGTACTGGGCCAGTCCGGCCACTCCAGCGATCCGGCGCGCGGCGTGAACGCCATTGAGCTGATGCATGACGCCATCGGCCGTATCATGACCCTGCGCGATGACCTGAAAGAGCGTTACCACTACGACGCGTTCACCGTGCCATATCCGACGCTGAACCTCGGCAGCCTGCACGGCGGGGATGCCTCCAACCGCATCTGCGCCTGTTGCGAACTGCATATGGATATCCGCCCGCTGCCGGGTATGACGCTGAGCGACCTGAATGGTTTACTGACAGAAGCCCTGGCGCCGGTGAGCGAACGCTGGCCTGGCCGCCTGACGGTTTCCGATCTGCATCCACCCATTCCGGGTTACGAGTGCCCGCCGGACCACCAGCTGGTCGAAGTGGTGGAAAAACTGCTCGGCGAAAAAACCGACGTGGTGAACTACTGTACCGAAGCGCCGTTTATTCAAACCCTGTGCCCAACGCTGGTTCTTGGCCCTGGCTCCATCAACCAGGCCCACCAGCCGGATGAGTATCTGGAAACCCGCTTTATCAAACCTACCCGCGAACTGATTACCCAGGTTGTGCATCACTTCTGCTGGCATTAATGACCTTTCCCCTCTCGAATGAGAGGGGAAAATCCCGCGATCTTCGTCACATTCCCATAAGCATCACTTATCTGACGCGAAGCGAATTAAATTTCGTAAATTACCCACATTTATTCGTTTGCTGAACCGTTTTCGCAGCAATTGACGACAGGGGTTTTACGTGGCTTTATAAAGGGAGATGACAAAATATTGTCCAAAAGATTTTCGATTGGGCATAAACAAAAATGATGGGGTGACTGGGTTTTTATGAACGAACAATATTCCGCGTTGCGTAGTAATGTCAGTATGCTCGGCAAAGTGCTTGGAGATACCATCAAAGATGCGTTAGGGGAAAATATCCTCGACCGCGTTGAAACCATCCGCAAGCTGTCCAAATCTTCCCGTGCAGGTAACGAGGCCAATCGTCAGGAGCTGCTCACCACCTTGCAGAACCTGTCTAACGATGAGCTGCTGCCTGTTGCACGCGCATTCAGCCAGTTCCTGAACCTGGCGAACACCGCTGAGCAATACCACAGCATTTCGCCAATGGGCGAAGCTGCCAGCAACCCGGAAGTTATTGCCCGTACACTCCGTAAACTGAAAGACCAGCCAGACCTCAACGAAGCGACCATCAAAAAAGCGGTGGAGTCGCTCTCTCTGGAGCTGGTACTGACCGCTCACCCAACCGAGATCACCCGTCGTACGCTTATCCACAAAATGGTGGAAGTGAACAACTGCCTGAAGCAGCTGGATAACAAAGACATCGCTGACTACGAACGTAACCAGCTGATGCGCCGTCTGCGCCAGCTGATTGCCCAGTCGTGGCACACTGACGAAATTCGTAAGAACCGCCCAAGCCCGGTCGATGAGGCCAAATGGGGCTTTGCAGTGGTGGAAAACAGCCTGTGGGAAGGTGTTCCTAACTACCTGCGCGAGCTGAACGAACAGCTGGAAGAGAACCTGGGCTACCGCCTGCCGGTGGATTTTGTGCCGGTGCGTTTCACCTCCTGGATGGGCGGCGACCGCGACGGTAACCCGAACGTGACCGCAGAGATCACCCGCCACGTGTTGCTGTTAAGCCGCTGGAAAGCGACCGATCTGTTCCTGAAAGATATTCAGGTACTGATCTCCGAGCTGTCGATGGTTGAAGCGACACCAGAACTGCGCGAACTGGCCGGTGAAGAAGGTGCCAGCGAGCCGTATCGCTATCTGATGAAAAAGCTGCGTGGTCAGCTGATGGCAACTCAGGCCTGGCTGGAAGCGCGCCTCAAAGGCCAGCGCCTGCCGAAGCCGGAAGGCCTGCTGAGCCAGAACGAACAGCTCTGGGACCCGCTGTACGCCTGTTATAAATCCCTGCAAGCGTGCGGTATGGGCATCATCGCCAACGGTGAATTGCTCGATACCTTGCGCCGCGTGAAGTGTTTCGGCGTGCCGCTGGTGCGTATCGATGTTCGTCAGGAAAGTACCCGTCACACCGAAGCGCTGGGTGAACTGACCCGCTACCTGGGTATCGGCGACTACGAAAGCTGGTCCGAAGCCGACAAACAAGCCTTCCTGATCCGCGAACTGAATTCCAAACGTCCTCTGTTGCCGCGCAACTGGGAACCCAGCAACGAAACCCGCGAAGTGCTCAACACCTGTAAAGCGATCGTTGATGCACCGAAAGGATCGGTGGCGGCCTATGTGATCTCGATGGCGAAAACCCCGTCCGATGTGCTGGGTGTTCACCTCCTGCTGAAAGAAGCCGGTATCGACTACGCCCTGCCGGTAGCACCGCTGTTTGAAACCCTGGATGACCTGAATAACGCCAACGATGTGATGACGCAACTGCTGAACATCGACTGGTATCGCGGCTTTATTCAGGGCAAACAGATGGTGATGATTGGCTATTCCGACTCCGCAAAAGACGCGGGCGTGATGGCAGCATCCTGGGCTCAGTACCAGGCGCAAGACGCACTGATCAAGACCTGCGAAAAAGCCGGTATCGAACTGACCCTGTTCCACGGTCGTGGTGGTTCCATCGGCCGTGGCGGTGCGCCAGCTCATGCGGCACTGCTTTCTCAACCGCCGGGCAGCCTGAAGGGTGGCCTGCGTGTCACCGAACAGGGCGAGATGATCCGCTTCAAGTACGGTCTGCCGGAAGTCACCATCAGCAGCCTGTCGCTCTATACCAGCGCCATTCTGGAAGCCAACCTGCTGCCACCGCCAGAGCCGAAAGAGTCCTGGTGTCATATCATGGACGAGCTGTCAGATATCTCCTGCGATCTGTACCGCGGTTACGTTCGTGAAAACAAAGACTTCGTGCCTTACTTCCGTTCAGCGACGCCTGAGCAGGAGCTGGGTAAACTGCCACTGGGTTCACGCCCGGCCAAACGTCGTCCGACCGGTGGCGTAGAGTCTCTGCGTGCTATCCCGTGGATCTTCGCCTGGACGCAAAACCGTCTGATGCTGCCAGCCTGGCTGGGTGCCGGCGCTGCACTGCAAAAAGTGGTGGAAGATGGTAAACAGAGCGAGCTGGAAGCCATGTGCCGCGACTGGCCGTTCTTCTCCACGCGTCTTGGGATGCTGGAAATGGTCTTCTCTAAAGCCGACCTGTGGCTGGCGGAATACTACGATCAGCGTCTGGTGAAACCTGAGCTGTGGGCGCTGGGCAAAGAGCTTCGTGAACTACTGGAAGGCGACATCAAAGTGGTTCTGGATATCGCCAACGATTCGCACCTGATGGCAGACCTGCCGTGGATTGCCGAGTCTATCCAGCTGCGTAATATCTACACTGACCCGCTGAACGTTCTCCAGGCTGAACTGCTGCACCGTTCCCGCCAGGCCGAAGAGGAAGGTAAAGAGCCTGATCCTCGCGTTGAGCAGGCGTTAATGGTAACCATTGCAGGCGTTGCGGCAGGGATGCGTAACACTGGCTAATGCTTGATACCCGGCGGCGCTGCGCTTGCACGGGCCTACGATATGTAGGCCGGGTAAGCGCAGCGCCACCCGGCAATATCTCGGTATCCACACCATGCACCACGACATTAGCCTGATCCTGACTGACCTGATTAACGGTACATTACCGCTGGGTCAGGTGCATTTCCCCACTTCGACTATACCGAATCCCCGTACATCACCTTGTCTCATACTTATCGTTGATACAGCCTGCGAGGCGTTATTTTTTTCATCCGGAAATATTCCGCTTCAACCCGCCATGTCGCTCACCATCACCTTCGGCAAGCAGCAACTGACTCTTCAGCTCCAGCGCGAAAACTCGCTTTTGCAACAGCTACAGATTGCAAGACGTGGGCCGCGGGTGGGCGCATTCCTTTTGCAGACGCTCGCTGAGTTGCAAATGCAGCCAGATGATCAGGAAACGGCCAGACTGGTGGTATTAAGTTTGCTCAGCCACTGCCGCGATCTGCTGGGCAGCGATATTCACACGGCCAGCCGCAGCCGTGCATTATTTGAAGCTATTCGTCACTACATCGAAGAACATCATGCCTCTGCACTGACCCGTGAATCGGTCGCGAAGGCGTTTTATATTTCACCAAACTACCTTTCTCATCTTTTTCAAAAAACAGGCAACGTGGGGTTCAACGAATATCTGACGCAAACACGCCTGGAGCACGCACGTCAGTTGCTCAAGGGATATGATCTCAAAATCAAAGACATTGCAGCCAGTTGTGGATTTATCGACAGCAACTATTTCTGCCGCCTCTTTCGCAAACACACCGAACGCTCTCCCTCTGAATATCGCCGTCAGTATCACAGCCAGCTGACTGCCAAAAACTAGCATTGTGATCGCCATCTCACTTCACTAAGTGCATTACATTTGTCCAGTATTTGGCAAATTTGACCTGTATCGCCCGTCGACATCCCCGCCTTATCCTTTATTTAACCTTTCTGACTTAAGGAAAAATAATGGAACTGTATCTGGATACCGCCAACGTGGCGGAAGTTGAACGCCTGGCACGCATCTTCCCGATTGCGGGTGTGACAACCAACCCAAGTATTGTGGCTGCCAGCCGTGAATCCATCTGGGACGTGCTGCCACGTCTGCAAAAAGCTATTGGGCCGGAAGGTACGCTGTTCGCCCAGACCATGAGCCGTGATGCAGAGGGCATGGTGGCGGAGGCCAAACGCCTGAGTAACGCCATACCGGACATCGTGGTGAAAATCCCGGTTACCGCTCAGGGACTTATCGCGATCAAAGCGCTGAAAAAAGAGGGAATTACCACGCTGGGTACCGCTGTTTACAGTGCCGCACAGGGCTTACTGGCCGCACTCGCAGGGGCAAAATATGTCGCGCCGTACGTCAACCGCGTTGATGCACAGGGCGGGGACGGCATTCGCATGGTCCAGGAGCTGCAGACCCTGCTGGAGCTACACGCGCCAGACAGCATGGTGCTGGCCGCCAGCTTTAAAACACCACGACAGGCGTTGGACTGCCTGCTTGCCGGATGTGAAGCAATCACACTTCCCTTAGATGTAGCGCAACAAATGCTCGGCACTCCGGCGGTAGAGTCAGCCATAGAGAAGTTCGAGCAAGACTGGAAAAACGCGTTTGGTAACCTCAACCTCTAAGGGAGAAATGTTATGGACCGTATCATTCAATCGCCGGGGAAATACATCCAGGGCGCTGATGTTCTCACCCGTCTGGGCGACTATCTGAAACCGCTGGCAAAACGCTGGCTGGTGGTTGGCGATAAATTTGTGCTGGGTTTTGCCGAAGAGACCCTGCGTGAAAGCTTCAAAAAAGCGGAACTGCACGTCGAAATTGCACCGTTTGGCGGCGAATGTTCGCAAAATGAAATCGACCGTCTCAAAAAGCTGGCCGACAGCGCCGACTGCATGGCGGTACTGGGTATCGGCGGCGGTAAAACGCTGGATACCGCTAAAGCGCTGGCTCACTTTATGGACGTGCCGGTTGCTATCGCCCCAACCATTGCCTCCACTGATGCCCCTTGCAGCGCCCTTTCCGTTATTTATACCGACAGCGGTGAGTTCGATCGCTACCTGATGCTGCCACACAACCCGAACATGGTGATTGTCGACACCAAAGTGGTGGCGGGTGCACCGGCGCGCCTGCTGGCAGCGGGTATTGGCGATGCACTGGCCACCTGGTTTGAAGCACGCGCCTGTTCCCGCAGCGGTGCAACCACTATGGCGGGCGGCAAATGTACCCAGGCGGCTTTAGCGCTGGCGGAGCTGTGCTACAACACGCTGGTTGAAGAGGGTGAAAAAGCGATGCTGGCAGCGGATCAGCACGTTGTGACTCCTGCGCTGGAGCGCATCATCGAAGCCAACACCTATCTCAGCGGCGTCGGTTTTGAAAGCGGCGGCCTGGCAGCAGCACACGCCATTCATAACGGGATGACGGCAGTGCCGGAAGCCCACCACTTCTATCACGGTGAAAAAGTGGCGTTCGGTACACTCACCCAGCTGGTTCTGGAAAACGCGCCGGTTGAAGAGATAGAAACCGTTGCCGCACTTTGCCACAGCGTAGGGCTGCCAATCACCCTGGCGCAACTGGATATCAAAGAGAATATTCCGGCGAAAATGCGTCTGATCGCTGAGGCGGCCTGTGCAGAAGGTGAAACCATTCACAACATGCCGGGTGGTGTATCGCCGGATCAGGTTTACGCCGCGCTGCTGGTTGCAGACCAGTATGGGCAGCGTTTCCTGCAGGAGTGGGAGTAAATAGCACGAATAAAAATCCCCGCATCAGCGGGGATTTTTTGCCCGTAGGCCGGGTAAGCGTTAGCGCCATCCGGCACAAGGGTTACTGCAGGTCAAACCGATCCAGATCCATCACCTTCGCCCATGCCGCAACGAAGTCGCGAACGAACTTCTCGCTGGCATCGCTGCTGGCGTAAACTTCAGCCAGTGCGCGCAGGACAGCGTTAGAACCGAATACCAGGTCGGCGCGGGTTGCGGTGTATTTCACGTCACCGCTGGTGCGATCGCTACCGGCAAACAGCTCATTTGACTCATCCGTCGCTTTCCACTGGGTATTCATATCCAGCAGATTCACGAAGAAGTCATTGCTCAGCACACCTTCGCGGTCAGTGAACACGCCGTTTTTGCTGCCATCGAAGTTAGCCCCCAACACACGCAGGCCACCCACCAGCACCGTCAGTTCAGGCGCGGTCAGCGTCAGCTGCTGGGCTTTATCAATCAGCAGCGATTCTGTTGTCGCAGCGTCAACCTGCGCACGGTAGTTGCGGAAGCCGTCAGCAATCGGTTCAAGCAGGGTAAACATCTCGATATCCGTCTGGTCCTGACGCGCATCAACGCGGCCCGGCGTAAACGGAACGGTCACGTAAACCCCTGCGGCTTTCGCCGCCTGCTCAACACCTACCACGCCCGCCAGCACGATGATATCGGCCAGTGAGGCTTTATTGGTGGTGCGCTGAATAGCTTCCAGCGCTGGCAGGGCACGAACAGCAGCGGCGTTAACATCCCAGTCGCGCTGTGGTGCCAGCGCCAGACGTGCACCGTTGGCACCGCCACGCTTATCACCACCACGGAAGGTCGATGCAGACGCCCAGGCAACAGAAACCAGTTCACTGATGGACAGCCCTGATGCCGCGATTTCCGCTTTCAGGCTCTCAATGTCTTCTTTGGAAGGATTGAACACCGCCTGCGGCAGTGGATCCTGCCAAATCAGATCTTCTTTCGGTACTTCCGGGCCAATGTACCGTGCTTTTGGCCCCATATCGCGGTGGGTCAGCTTGAACCACGCACGCGCAAAGGCTTCATTGAAGGCCTGCGGATCGTTGAGGAAGCGACGCGAAATCTTCTCGAATTCCGGGTCAAAACGCAGGGTCAGGTCGGTGACCAGCATGGTTGGCTTGCGTTTTTTCGACGGGTCGAACGGGTCAGGCATGATGTCTGGCGCGTTAACGGCTTCAAACTGAATCGCCCCCGCCGGGCTGCGGGTCTGAACCCACTCGTATTTGAACAGGTTCTCGAAGAAGTAATTGCTCCACTGGGTCGGAGTTTGCGACCAGATAACTTCCAGGCCGGAGGTGATGGCGTCAGCGCCAACCCCGGTGCCGTGCGTACTGGCCCAGCCCAGCCCCTGTGCTTCAATCGGTGAGGCTTCCGGGTCAGTGCCTACGTGCGTTGCTTCGCCGGCACCGTGTGTTTTACCCAGCGTATGGCCGCCGGCAATCAGGGCGACAGTCTCTTCGTCGTCCATTCCCATGTTGCCGAAGGTTGCGCGAATAGCCGCAGCCGCTGACAGCGGTTCGCCGCTGGCATTTGGCCCTTCCGGGTTGACGTAAATCAGGCCCATTTCAGTGGCAGCCAAAGGACGTTTTGCCAGCGCTTCAGGATCGCGGTGGGTCAGCCAGGCTTTTTCATCGCCCCAGTTAACATCCAGATCTGGCTCCCAGACGTCTTCACGCCCGGCACCAAAGCCAAAGGTACGGAAGCCCGAGTTTTCCAGCGCCACGTTACCCGCCAGGATAAACAGGTCAGCCCAGGAAATTTTCTGCCCATATTTCTGTTTGATAGGCCACAACAGGCGGCGTGCTTTATCCAGGCTCACGTTATCTGGCCAGGAGTTCAGCGGCGCAAAGCGCTGTTGACCGCGTCCTGCACCACCGCGTCCGTCAACGGAGCGATAAGTACCAGCACCGTGCCAGGCCATGCGAATAAACAGGCCCGCATAGCTGCCCCAGTCGGCAGGCCACCACGGTTGAGAATCGGTTAAGAGTGCTTTGAGATCGCCCTTGAGGGCTGAGTAATCGAGTTTGCTGAATTCTTTGCGGTAGTCGAAGTCTTCACCCAGTGGGTTCGAACGGCTGGAATGTTGATTCAAAAGATCGACGCGAAGTTGCTTAGGCCACCACTCTTTACTGCCGGTGCCAGCACCCGCGCTTAGATCAACGCCGCCCTGATGGAACGGACACTTACCGGCTGATGCCGCTTTATTGGTATCGTCTGACGTGCTCATCGTTGTGCTCCCTTTACAGTGTTACCGTTACGATATATGCCCTTATTGATAAGGTATAGTTGGGATAACCCACAGATTCGATAGTTAATTCCGTTTAATTTCACATGGAAAATATGTGACTTTTGTACGTCAAAGGCAGCATTGCTGAAATGGCAGGAAAATAAAACCCTTATAAATCAAAAAACCCTCCGAAGAGGGCTTTTTTTTGTTACACGCCAGGTCGAACACCGAGCGTGTGGCAAATGGCGTAACTCATTTCCGCGCGGTTCAGAGTATAGAAGTGGAAGTCCTTCACCCCTTCACGACTTAAGATCTTCACCATGTCCATCGCGATATTTGCGCCCACCAGCTTGCGTGTTTCCGGGTCATCGTCCAGCCCTTCGTACATTTTAGACATCCAAAGCGGAATGCGCACGTTGGTCATATCAGCGAATTTTTTCGCCTGTTTGAAGTTAGACACCGGCAAAATGCCTGGGATGATTTCAACGTCGATGCCAGCAGAAACGCAGCGGTCACGAAAACGCAGGTAGCTTTCTACATCGAAGAAGAACTGGGTAATGGCGCGGTTTGCCCCGGCATCCACTTTACGCTTCAGGTTGAGCAAATCCGCCTGCGCGCTTTTCGCTTCCGGGTGAACTTCCGGGTACGCAGCAACGGAGATATCAAAGTCCGCCACCTCTTTCAGCAGCGTAACCAGGTCTGCCGCATACATTTCAGGTTTGCCGCTGCCCGGAGGCAGGTCGCCGCGCAGGGCGACGATATGACGAATACCGTTGTTCCAGTAGTCCTGGGCAATGGCGCGCAGTTCATCGCGGGTAGCATCGATGCAGGTCAGGTGCGGAGCCGCTTCCAGACCGGTTCTGTCTTTAATGCCCTTGATAATGCTGTGCGTGCGGTCACGCTCACCGGAGTTTGCTCCGTAGGTCACGGAGACAAATTTCGGCTTCAGGCTGCTCAGGCGATCGATAGAGCTCCACAGGGTTTGCTCCATTTCACTGGTGCGCGGCGGGAAAAATTCAAAAGAGACGTTAATCTGGCCGTTTACTTCGGCCAGGCTCTGATTCAGGGCTTCCCGCTGGTTGGCGTGAAAAAAGCTCATACCTTACCTCATCAATCGCGTGTCGTTGTTTGTTGTGATTCGAACTTCTATACGTTTAGACGTCCAGATGTAAAAATGACGGAAAAGCGGAGTGGCGTCAACAGAAATAATCAACAATAACGGTGAGGAATGCTCAGGGAAGATGAGGGAAGTTCATGATGACGAGAAGTTCCCTCTCCCAAAAGGAGAGGGAAATGCAGAGGTTACAGCAGCTTAGCCAGACGGTTGATGTCAGACTGGATTGCCCCAGCGGTCACATCGCGCCCAGCGCCCGGGCCACGGATCACCAGCGGGTTATCGCGATACCAGCGGCTTTCAATTGCAAAAACGTTGTCGCACGGCAACAGCGCCGCCAGCGGGTGCTCTGGACGAACCGCCTCGACACCAACACGCGCTTTACCGTTCGCCTCGAAGCGAGCCACATAGCGCAGCACCAGGCCCATTTCTTGCGCCGCTTCCAGACGTTGCACCATCTGGTCATTAAGCTCGTCACCGTTTTCGAAGAAGTGGTCGACAGAGCCTTCTTCACAGCCCGCAGGGACCAGTGACTCCACGCGCACCGAGCCCGGCTCGATGTCATAACCCGCTTCACGCGCCAGGATCACCAGCTTTCGCATCACGTCTTTCCCGGACAGGTCAACACGCGGGTCTGGCTCGGTCAATCCTTGCTGCCACGCCTGATCCACCAGGTCAGTAAATGGAACGGTGCCATCGAATTGCAGGAACAACCAGGAGAGCGTACCGGAGAAGATACCGCTCAGCGCCAGAATGCTGTCACCGCTTTCAATCAGATCGCGCACGGTATGGTTAACCGGCAGACCCGCGCCGACAGTGGCGTTATACAACCAGTGACGGCCCGTTTTCTCAAACGCGTCATGGATTTGACGGTATTTATCCGTGCTGCTCGCGCCCGCCAGTTTATTGGCACTGATGACGTGGAAACCGTGGCTGGCGAAATCCAGATACTGATCGGCAAGCTGTTCACTGGCCGTGACGTCCAGCACCACCAGGTCATCATACGGGTGCGCACGCATCCACAGGAACAGTGACTCTTCATCCTGTTCAACCGCTTCATCATTAAAGAACGCAAGCGCACGGCTGGCATCCAGGCCTTCGTAGTTCAGCAGGCTACGGCGGCTGTCCACCACGCCCGCGAGAATAAATTCAAACCCGGTACGCGCTGAAAGCGTCTCTTGCTCACGCGCGAACAGCTCCAGCCAGCGGGAACCGATATTCCCTTTGCCGAACAGCACCAGGCCGATACGTTTTTCCGCGCGGAACAGGGAGGTGTGCAGACCCTGAATCAGGCTTTCCGTTGGCCCTTTACGCAGAACGGCCACCAGGCTGATGCCCTCTTCCGACTGCCAGGTAAACTCAACCGGCTGGCCTTTCAGCTGCTGCCAGAAACGGTGGCAGTGCAGCGGGTTACGGGTGACGCCCGCACCCACCATCGCCACCAGCGCCAGCCCCTGACGCAGGCGAAGTTCACCCGGCAGGCCAGCTTCATCAAGAATTTTCAGCGCGCTGTCGGCCACTTCTGCGGTATAGCAGAATTGCAGCAACTGACGATCGTTATGCACGCCAACGGCCAACGGACGCACCTGCGCGCGTTTCAGAATAAGGTCGATATCTTTGTGTGCCAGTTTAAAGTCCTGGCCGGCTGGCACCTGGAACTCAATCAGGCAGATGTCGTCATGGCTGGTGACGATACGCGCGCCCGTGCCGGAGGCCAACACACGCTCAATGCGGGTAGAACCTTGATCCGGGGTGTAGCTACAGCGCAGTTGCAGGTCGATATCACTACCCGAAACAGGCTGAAGCGTACGGGCGTGCAGTACCGGAGCAGCCAGACGTGCCAGCTCGCTGGCTTCATCCAGGCGCAGCAACGGCAGCAGGCAGGCATCTTTCACTTTACGCGGGTCCGCGCTGTAAACACCTGCGACGTCACTCCAGATAGTTACGCGGGAAGCGCCGGCCAACGCACCGATTTGCGTTGCAGAGTAGTCAGAGCCATTACGCCCCAGCAGCACGGTTTCACCCGCGTTGCTGCGGCTGATAAAGCCGGTCACCACAATGCGTTTGCCCGGGTGCTGCACCAGCAGCTGTTGCAGGAGCGGGTAAGACAAGCCTTCGTCGACCTGCGGCTGTGCAGCACGCTCAGCACGCAGGAAGTCGCGCGCATCAAGCCACGCGGCTTCAACACCCAGGTGTTGCAAAACGGACGCCATCAGACGCGCAGACCAGACTTCACCGTGACCCACCACTTCGGCATACACCGCATCGGTAATGCCGCTGTCGAGCAGTGCAGCCAGGCGCTCAAGGTCATGGGTAAACGCAGAAATCAGCCCATCAGCGACCTCAGCTGGCAGCAAACCAGCAATGAGTTCGCTCTGGTAACGACGTAAGGACTGTTGAACCTGATGCGCAGAAAGGCGATCGGTCTGGCTTAATTTCAGCCAGCTAATCAACTGGTTGGTGGTGCTGCCAGCCGCGGAGACAACCATCATGTCACCTGGCTGTGAATACTCTGTCATGATCCCTGCGACACGCAGGTAACACTTCACATCAGCAAGACTACTACCACCAAACTTGTGCAGCTGACGACCCTTCGCCCCTGCCTGCGCTATCACACTCATGATTACCCCTTGGCTGCGACCTGGAAGCCATTTTCCAGATCGGCAATTAAATCTTCAGAATCTTCAATACCGGTCGAAATACGCAGCAGCGTTTCAGAAATACCGGCGGCGGCACGAGCTTCGGGTGCCATACCTGCGTGCGTCATGGTTGCGGCGTGGGAGATCAAGCTTTCGACCCCACCTAATGATTCCGCCAGCGTAAACAATGACAGCCCGCTCAGGAAGCGACGCAGCGTTTGCTCATCGCCATCCAGTTCAAAGCTTAACATCGCGCCAAAACCCTTCTGTTGACGCGCGGCAAACTCATGCCCCTGATTTTCCGGCAGCGATGGATGATACAGTTTTTTCACCAGCGGCTGCGTTTTCAGGAAATCGACAATCGCCAGGGCGTTACGTTGTGCCGCTTCCATGCGCGGCGACAGCGTGCGAATGCCACGTAACAACAGGTAGCTATCAAACGCGCCTGCGGTGACGCCAATGTTATTGGCCCACCATGCCAGTTCGGTGACAACGTCGGGATCTTTTGCAATCACCACGCCCGCCACCACATCAGAGTGGCCATTCAGATATTTAGTGCATGAATGCAATACAAGATCTGCACCCAGTGCCAGTGGGTTCTGAAGGGCCGGACTGAGGAACGTATTATCCACTACACTTATCGCTCCCGCATCCCTTGCGAGCTGACAAATTTTCGTAATATCGACAACACGCAACAATGGATTGCTTGGGCTTTCCACCAGAACCAGCTTTGGCTTCTCTGCCAGTGCTTGTTTCAGGGCTTGTTCGTCGTTTTGATCAACAAACAGCACGCGATAACAGCCCCGTTTTGCCAGGCTGTCGAACAGACGATAGCTGCCGCCATAACAGTCGTGCGGCGCAACCAGCAGATCGCCTGGTTTCAGGAAGACCGTTGTCACCAAATGGATGGCAGACATACCGGTGTTGGTTAACACCGCACCTGCGCCACCTTCCAGCTCCGCCAGCGCGCGCTGGGTCACGTCACGCGTAGGGTTGCCACGACGGGAATAGTCGTGCGCACGGGGTTCATTAAATCCGGTGAAATTGTAAGTACTGGAAAGATGAATCGGCGGGACAACACAGCCGTACTGCTCGTCATCATTCAATCCGCTACGCACTGCGATGGTGGCCTGTTTACGCGTCATGGTGAAGGCTTCCTGGCTTATTAGGTGAAAAGTCAGGCATCAGAGTAAACATTGAAAGTATGGACGTCAATACATCTGGACATCTAAACTTCTTTGCGTATAGATTGAGCAATGCGCAAATAGCCGTTAAAATTATATGCTTTAGTGCACGCCGCAGTGCCAATATCCGTGCCACGGTAGTGTCTCTACGGTAAACTACGCAAGATTACGGTCCAAAACACTCCTTTATTACAGGGTTTTGCACCTTTAGATTAATGACTGAGAGGATTAAAGGTATCTCATGGCTGAATGGAGCGGCGAATATATCAGCCCATACGCTGAGCACGGTAAGAAGAGTGAGCAAGTAAAGAAAATTACGGTTTCCATTCCTCTGAAGGTGTTGAAGATCCTCACCGATGAACGTACGCGTCGTCAGGTGAACAACCTGCGTCACGCGACCAACAGCGAACTGCTGTGTGAAGCATTTTTACATGCGTTTACCGGTCAACCGTTGCCGAATGATGAAGACCTGCGTAAAGAGCGCAGCGATGAAATCCCGGAAGAGGCAAAGGTGATTATGCGTGAACTGGGTATCGACCCGGATACGTGGGAATACTGATTTGCAGAAACAAAAAAGGCACCTTTCGGTGCCTTTTTTTCGGGAAACTTATTTAGCGCCCGGGATGCTGAAACGCTTGTTGAAGCGGTCAACACGGCCACCGGTTGCAACATCACGCTGCTTACCAGTGAAGAACGGGTGGCATTTGCCGCACACGTCCAGGTTCAGATCGTGACCCACGGTGGAGCGGATCTGAATAGAGTTACCGCAAGAACAGTTTGCAGTAATCATTTCGTATTTCGGGTGAATATCTTTTTTCATGGGAGAACCTCAGTTAAGGCCGCGTCGCTCTTCCAGCCCTAACGCCAGACACCACGCGATGTTAATAGTATAGTTTTGACACTGCATAAAGCGCATCAAAGGCGGCGAATCATACAGAATTTGACCTGCGTATGCAAACTGATCCGCACGCCGCTTTTACTAATGTGTATACTAACGCGCCACTTTTCAAGTCAGGAAGATTCGATGCCCGTCGCTCACGTTGCCCTGCCCGTTCCGCTTCCCCGCACCTTTGACTATCTGCTGCCTGACAGCATGAATGCCAAAGCGGGTTGTCGCGTGACCGTGCCCTTTGGCAAGCAGCAGCGCGTGGGGATTGTGGTTTCCATCAGCGATAAAAGTGAGCTTCCTGTTAATGAGCTGAAAGCCGTTGCAGAAGTGCTGGATAACGAGCCGGTCTTCTCAACAAGCACCTGGCGGCTGTTGCTGTGGGCGGCCGAATACTATCACCACCCGATTGGCGATGTTCTGTTCCATGCCCTGCCGATTTTACTGCGCCAGGGGAAGAGCGCCAGCCACGCGCCGATGTGGTACTGGTTCGCCACCGAACAGGGGCAAGCGGTAGACATTAACAGCCTGAAACGTTCCCCTAAACAGCAGCAGGCGCTGGCCGCCCTGCGCCAGAGGCGTATCTGGCGTCATCAGGTTGAAGAGCTCGACTTTAATGACGCGGCGCTTCAGGCGCTGCGTAAAAAAGGGTTGTGCGAGCTGGCAAGCGAAGCGCCCGCCCTTTATGACTGGCGCAACAATTTTTCCGTTTCCGGGGATCGCTTACGCCTGAATACCGAACAGGCGACCGCCGTGGGGGCGATTCACAGCGCCGCCGACCATTTCTCCGCCTGGCTGCTGGCGGGTGTTACGGGCTCCGGCAAGACCGAAGTCTATCTTAGCGTGCTGGAAAATGTGCTCTCCCAGGGCAAGCAGGCGCTGGTCATGGTGCCGGAAATTGGCCTGACGCCGCAAACCATCGCCCGTTTTCGTGAACGTTTTAATGCGCCGGTGGAAGTGCTGCACTCAGGTCTGAACGACAGCGAGCGACTCAGCGCGTGGCTCAAAGCGAAAAACGGTGAAGCCGCCATTGTCATTGGCACACGCTCGTCGCTGTTCACCCCGTTTAAAAATCTGGGCGTCATCGTAATAGATGAAGAGCATGACAGCTCCTATAAACAGCAGGAAGGCTGGCGCTACCATGCCCGCGACCTGGCCGTTTATCGCGCCCACAGCGAGCAGATCCCGATTATTCTCGGCTCCGCCACGCCTGCGCTGGAAACGCTGCACAACGTTCGCCAGCGTAAATACCATATGCTGCGCCTGACGCGCCGCGCGGGAAATGCCCGCCCGGCCATTCAGCATGTGCTGGATTTGAAAGGTCAGCAGGTGCAGGCCGGATTAGCACCGGCGTTAATCACCCGGATGCGCCAGCATTTGCAGGCCGGGAATCAGGTGATCCTGTTCCTGAACCGACGCGGATTCGCCCCGGCGCTGCTGTGCCACGACTGCGGGTGGATTGCGGAATGTCCGCGCTGTGACCACTACTACACGCTTCACCAGGCACAACGCCATTTACGCTGCCACCACTGTGACAGCCAAAGGCCTATCCCGCGCCAGTGCCCGTCGTGCGGTTCGACGCACATGGTGCCGGTCGGTCTGGGGACGGAACAGCTGGAGCAAGCGCTGGCCCCGTTCTTCCCGGATGTTCCTATTTCGCGTATCGACCGGGACACCACCAGCCGCAAAGGCGCGCTTGAGCAACAGCTCGCGGAAGTGCATCGCGGCGGCGCACGTATATTGATTGGGACTCAGATGCTGGCCAAAGGGCACCACTTCCCGGATGTCACGCTGGTCGCCCTGCTGGATGTGGATGGCGCGTTGTTCTCTGCCGATTTCCGCTCAGCCGAACGTTTTGCCCAGCTCTATACCCAGGTGGCGGGTCGCGCCGGTCGCGCCGGGAAGCAGGGAGAAGTGGTGCTACAAACGCACCATCCGGAACACCCTTTGCTGCAAACCTTGCTGCATAAAGGGTACGACGCGTTTGCCGAACAAGCGCTGGCTGAGCGTCAGACCATGCAGCTGCCGCCGTGGACCAGCCACGTGATCATCCGCGCGGAAGATCATAATAATCAGCAGGCACCGCTGTTCCTCCAGCAGTTGCGAAATCTGCTGCAAGCCAGCCCTCTGGTGGATAACCAGCTGTGGATTTTAGGGCCTGTTCCTGCACTGGCACCCAAGCGTGGCGGGCGTTTCCGCTGGCAAATTTTATTGCAGCACCCCTCGCGTATACGCTTACAACATATTGTCAGCGGCACGCTGGCATTGATAAATACCCTGCCGGAAGCGCGTAAGGTTAAATGGGTCCTGGATGTTGATCCCATTGAAGGCTAAGCCTCTGTTGCGAGACGGATCGAAAAAATTCAACCTTCCTCACACTTTTTATGAAAATTCTGTAACCGCTCTCATAAACTATCTGTAAAAATGAGGTGTCAGAAGTTCGGTGTTCATGCGAGGAGAAGACGTGAAGTCCAGGAAAGAGGTTGCCACGGCGACCATGAAAGACGTTGCCCAGAAAGCTCAGGTATCGACGGCAACCGTGTCCCGCGCATTAATGAACCCGGATAAAGTCTCCCAGGCGACCCGCAATCGGGTAGAGCAGGCGGCGCTGGAAGTCGGCTATTTCCCGCAGGCAATGGGACGTAACGTTAAGCGCAATGAATCGCGCACGATACTGGTGATAGTGCCGGACATCTGCGATCCCTTCTTTAGCGAAATCATCCGCGGCATTGAAGTCACCGCTGCCGAACAAGGCTATCTGGTGCTGATTGGCGACTGTGCTCACCAGAATCAGCAGGAAAAAACCTTTATCGACCTCATTATCACCAAGCAGATCGACGGTATGTTGCTGCTCGGCTCGCGCCTGCCTTTTGATGCCAGCATTGAAGAGCAGCGTAATTTACCGCCGATGGTGATGGCGAACGAATTCGCCCCTGAGCTGGAACTGCCGACGGTGCATATCGACAACCTCACCGCAGCCTTTAACGCGGTGAACTATCTTCAGGAGCTGGGGCACAAACGTATTGGCTGTATCGCCGGGCCTGAAGAGATGCCACTGTGCCACTACCGCCTGCAGGGCTACGTTCAGGCACTGCGACGTACCGGCGCAACGGTTGACCCGCATTATATTGCGCGCGGTGATTTCACCTTTGAAGCCGGTGGGCTGGCGCTGGAAAAACTGCTGGCGCTGCCGCAGCCGCCAACAGCGGTATTCTGCCACAGTGATGTGATGGCGCTGGGTGCGTTGTCTTATGCCAAACGTCGCGGTCTGCGCGTGCCAAAAGATTTGTCGATCATCGGGTTCGATAATATTTCTCTTTCAGAATTTTGCGATCCGCCGCTCTCAACCGTCGCGCAACCGCGCTACCAGATTGGCCGCGAAGCGATGCTCCTTCTGCTGGATCAGCTGCACGGTCAGACAGTTAGTAGCGGATCACGGCTGCTGGATTGCGAGCTGATTGTGCGCGGCACGACCCAGGCATTGACTTAAAGTAAATACCTTTAGGACACCTTATCTGGTCAAAGCCCCGCCGCTTAAGTAACATGGCGGGCTGACGAACGAATAAATACAGCGAAACGATAGTGGCACAACGAGATTATGTACGTCGCGGCCAGCCGGCACCTTCGCGACGCAAAAAGAGTAGCTCAAGGAATAAGCAACGTAGCCTGCCTGCTGTCTCCCCGGCGATGGTCGCTATTGCCGCGGCCGTAGTGGTAGCCTTTATCGGTGGCCTGTACTTTATTACTCACCATAAGAAAGAAGATGCCGAGGCGCTTCAGGGCAACAAGGTTGCCGGTAATGGCTTACCGCCAAAACCTGAAGAGCGCTGGCGTTATATCAAAGAGCTGGAAAGTCGCCAGCCGGGCGTTCGCGCACCGACTGAGCCTTCAGCCGGTGGTGAAGTCGTGAACGCGAATCAGCTGACCGACGAACAGCGTCAACTGTTGGCTCAGATGCAGGCCGATATGCGCCAGCAGCCGACACAGCTGAACGAAGTGCCGTGGAATGAACAAACGCCAGCGCAACGCCAGCAAACGCTGCAACGTCAGCGCCAGGCACAGCTGCTGAGCCAACAGCAGCAACAGCAGCAACCACAACAGCAGTGGACACAGACTCAGCCGGTGCAGCAGCCTCGCACGCAGCCGCGTGTGACAGAGCAACCTTACCAACAGCCACAGCAGCAAACGCGTACCGCACAGACGCAGCCTGTTCAGGCGCCTAAGGCACAAACGCAGAAACAGGCGACGCAGACCCAGGCGTATCAGGATCTGTTGCAAACCCCTGCGCACACCACGGCACAGCAACCGAAGACGCAACAGGCGGCCCCGGTCACGAAAGAGACAGAAGCGCCTAAGCAAACGGCAGAGAAAAAAGACGAGCGCCGCTGGATGGTGCAGTGCGGTTCGTTTAAAGGTGCAGAGCAGGCAGAAACGGTACGTGCTCAGCTGGCATTTGAAGGATTTGATTCACGCATCACCACCAACAATGGCTGGAACCGCGTGGTGATTGGCCCGGTCAAAGGCAAAGAAAATGCCGATGGCACTATCTCCCGATTGAAGGTTGCCGGTCACACAAACTGCATTCGACTTGCTTCCGGGGGTTGAAACCCCCAAATTCCCCCCCATCTATCATTCTATTCAGCCCTGAGCACAGGCTCAGGGCTTCTGTTTCCCGAATCTGTAACCAGGGGGTCTGCTCGTGACAACAATAGTAAGTGTACGCCGTAACGGCCAAGTGGTAATCGCCGGTGATGGCCAGGCCACGCTGGGTAATACCGTCATGAAAGGCAACGTGAAGAAAGTCCGTCGTTTATACAACGACAAAGTGATCGCCGGTTTTGCAGGCGGCACCGCTGATGCCTTCACGCTGTTTGAACTGTTTGAACGCAAACTGGAAATGCACCAGGGTCATCTGGTGAAAGCCGCCGTTGAGCTGGCGAAAGACTGGCGTACCGACCGGATGCTGCGCAAGCTCGAAGCCCTTCTGGCGGTGGCCGATGAAACCGCTTCGCTGATTATCACCGGTAACGGTGACGTTATTCAGCCCGAAAATGACCTGATTGCTATCGGCTCTGGTGGCCCGTACGCCCAGGCTGCTGCCCGCGCGCTGTTGGAAAATACCGACATGAACGCACGTGATATCGCGGTGAAAGCGTTGGATATTGCAGGTGATATCTGCATCTATACCAACCACAACCACACCATCGAAGAATTGACCTCCAAAGCGTAAGGATCTCCCATGTCTGAAATGACCCCACGCGAAATTGTCAGCGAACTGAACAAACACATTATCGGCCAGGATAACGCTAAGCGTTCCGTGGCGATCGCCCTGCGTAACCGCTGGCGTCGGATGCAGCTCGATGAAGAGCTGCGTCACGAAGTGACCCCAAAAAATATTCTGATGATCGGCCCGACCGGTGTCGGTAAAACCGAAATCGCCCGCCGTCTGGCGAAGCTGGCCAACGCGCCGTTCATCAAAGTTGAAGCGACTAAGTTCACCGAAGTGGGCTATGTCGGTAAAGAAGTGGATTCTATCATCCGCGATCTGACTGACTCCGCGATCAAGATGGTGCGTGTCCAGGCCATTGAGAAAAACCGCTATCGTGCCGAAGAGATGGCCGAAGAGCGCATTCTCGACGTGCTGATCCCACCGGCTAAAAACAACTGGGGCCAGGCTGAGCAGCAGGCTGAGCCATCCGCCGCACGCCAGGCATTCCGCAAAAAACTGCGTGAAGGCCAGCTGGACGACAAAGAGATTGAGATCGATCTTGCTGCCGCGCCGATGGGTGTTGAAATCATGGCTCCTCCAGGTATGGAAGAGATGACCAGCCAGTTGCAGTCCATGTTCCAGAACCTGGGCGGCCAGAAGCAGAAAGCGCGTAAGCTGAAAATCAAGGACGCGATGAAGCTGCTTATCGAAGAAGAAGCGGCAAAACTGGTGAACCCGGAAGAGCTGAAGCAAGATGCTATCGATGCGGTTGAGCAGCACGGTATCGTGTTTATCGACGAAATCGACAAAATCTGTAAGCGCGGCGGCAACAGCTCCGGCCCGGATGTGTCCCGTGAAGGCGTTCAGCGCGACCTGCTGCCTTTGGTTGAAGGCTGCACCGTCTCCACCAAGCACGGTATGGTGAAAACTGACCACATCCTGTTTATCGCGTCAGGCGCTTTCCAGGTTGCCAGCCCGTCCGATCTGATCCCGGAATTGCAGGGTCGTCTGCCAATCCGTGTTGAGCTTCAGGCACTGACCACCGAAGATTTCGAACGTATCCTGACCGAGCCAAACGCCTCTGCTACCGTACAGTACAAAGCGCTGATGGCGACCGAAGGGGTGAACCTTGAGTTCACTGAAGACGGTATCAAACGTATCGCCCAGGCCGCATGGCAGGTGAACGAAACCACCGAGAACATCGGTGCGCGTCGTCTGCACACCGTGCTGGAACGCCTGGTGGAAGATATCTCTTATGATGCGAGCGACCTGAACGGTCAAAGCATTACCATTGACGCAGAATATGTGAGTAAACATCTGGATGCGTTAGTGGCAGATGAAGATCTGAGCCGTTTTATCCTATAATCGCGGTTACTGCATTCTCATCACTGTTAATGGGGCTGAAAAGCCCCATTTTTATTGGCTAAATAACTATGACTGATATCAGCCGTACTCAGGCGTGGCTCGAAAGTCTGCGCCCTAAAACGCTTCCTCTGGCCTTTGCCGCGATTGTCGTGGGTTCCGCCCTTGCCTGGTGGCAGGGTTATTTTGACCCGCTGGTCGCCGGTCTGGCACTCATCACCGCCGGGCTGCTGCAAATCCTCTCCAATCTCGCCAACGATTATGGTGACGCCGTAAAAGGCAGCGATAAACCCGATCGCATCGGGCCACTGCGCGGGATGCAAAAGGGGGTGATCACCCAGGCACAGATGAAACGCGCGCTGATTATCACCGTCGTACTGATTTGTTTGTCCGGCCTGGCGCTGGTGTCTGTGGCCTGCAAAACCACGGCGGATTTCATTGGTTTTATGGTGCTGGGTTTACTCGCCATTATCGCCGCTATTACCTACACCGTCGGCACGCGACCTTACGGATATATTGGTCTGGGTGATATTTCCGTGCTGGTTTTCTTCGGCTGGCTGAGCGTAATGGGTAGCTGGTATTTGCAGGCACATACGCTCATCCCTGCCCTGTTCCTGCCTGCTACGGCGTGTGGCCTGCTGGCGACTGCGGTACTCAATATTAATAACCTGCGCGATATCGACAGCGACCGCGAAAACGGGAAAAACACGCTGGCGGTACGCCTGGGACCGGTTAATGCGCGTCGTTACCACACCTGTCTGCTGATGGGCGCACTGGTGTGTCTGGCGCTGTTTAACCTGATTTCGTTGCACAGCCTGTGGGGCTGGCTGTTTATTCTGGCCGCGCCGCTGCTGGTAAAACAGGCGCGGTTTGTGATGCATGAACGCAATCCAGCCGCAATGCCGCCGATGCTCGAACGCACGGTGAAAGGGGCATTATTGACTAACCTGTTGTTCGTAGTGGGTATTATTATGAGTCAGCTGCTACGTTAACTGACAAATATCAATTAACAATTGATGATTTTGCCAACAACGCATTTCGCACGATATACTGAACACATTCGCAGCAACAGAGCGTTAACCCTATGAAATACGATACCTCCGAGCTTTGTGACATCTACCAGGAAGATGTCAACGTCGTAGAACCCCTGTTTACCAACTTTGGTGGACGGTCGTCGTTTGGCGGACAAATCATCACGGTGAAATGTTTCGAGGATAACGGGTTGCTGTACGATCTGCTCGAACAGAACGGTCGTGGTCGTATCCTGCTGGTCGATGGCGGTGGGTCTATGCGCCGTGCGTTGATTGACGCCGATCTCGCCCGCCTGGCCATGCAAAACGAGTGGGAAGGGATAGTGGTGTACGGCTCAGTGCGCCAGGTCGATGACCTGGAAGAGCTGGATATCGGTATTCAGGCTATCGCGGCCATCCCGGTGGGTGCTGCGGGTGAAGGCATCGGTGAAAGCGACGTTCGCGTTAACTTCGGCGGCGTGACCTTCTTCTCCGGCGACCATCTCTATGCCGATAACACCGGCATTATCCTTTCCGAAGACCCGCTGGATATCGAGTAGTAGAACAGTCAGCGTGAACCATAAAAAAACCGCCAACAGCAATGTGGCGGTTTTTTTGTCCCTCGGGATTCGCGGTCCGTTGGGTTATCTTGCAACCTTTAACCAGGATTTTTATCTTACCCTGGTTCATCCCTCTGGTAACCCCCGTCGACCCTTTATAAATTCCTAATTTCCTCTGAAGGCCTTAACTACGCTACTGTTGCTCATTATGATGCATCGTCCCTTTCCGCCATCTCGCACATCGGCATCGGTCCAGGGAAAGGTGTATTCACAACCGTAAAGCAACCTTTAACCGGGCTTGTGTCCACCGACTTATCACCGGTGGTGAACGGTGGAGCGGTTAGCAGCAGGGACCGCATAATGAAACGCTATTTATGTATTGCGTTCATTGTCGCCAGCGTACTCGTGGTAAAGAGTGATGAACCGAGTGGGTTTTTTGCTTATGCTATGACAACGCAGGACAAGTAGCGTTAAGGCCGCCTCGGGCGGCCTTTTTTATGGCTTGACTCAGTTAGCGATAACCATAAAAAAGCCGGGTGGCGGCTTCGCCTTACCCGGCCTGGTCAGTCATCCCTAAGGGAATCAGACTTCTTCCATACGTCCCAGCAGCGCCTGTAAGCGATCCTGCCAGCCGTTCTGCTGCTCACGCAGTTGGTTGTTTTCGCGCTCAAGTTCTTCACGGCCGTGCTGAGCGGTCTGAACTTCCTGTGCCAGGCTGTTGTTCTTCTCTTTCAGCTCTTCAATTTCCATTTGCAGCAGCGTGATGGTGTCAATCGCCTGCTGTACTTTCGATTCCAGTTTCTCAAACACTTCTAAAGACATGATCCTACCTCTCCTGAATTGCAAGGCGACGCTTTAACGTAAACGCGCACAACATATATGCCGATTGTATGAAGCCCCGCCGCCCCTGTCCAGCGACATGCCGCGCAGATCGCGGTTTGCAACACTTTTCGGCCTCGTCCTGGTGCGTTCGCGGCATATACCCCTAAATTGTTAACTCTTTCGTTAATGAAATGATTCAGCTCTCATTTCGCTGTTGCGTTAAAAATGTGCTTTGTGGCGCGAAAACGCTCATTTTATTGACGGAGTACACACATTTTGATTTCGATATTTCTCGTTTTTGCTCGTTAACGATAAATTAACACTATGTCTACAGGACATCGTGGCTGTCACGGGCGGTCATGCTAACAATAAACATTCATTTTTCTTCAGGATTCCGATTATGAGTCAGACATCAACCTTAAAAGGCCAGTGCATCGCCGAGTTCCTTGGTACCGGGTTGTTGATATTCTTCGGAGTGGGCTGTGTCGCTGCACTGAAAGTGGCGGGTGCCAGTTTCGGTCAGTGGGAAATCAGTATCATCTGGGGTCTGGGCGTGGCGATGGCCATTTACCTGACCGCAGGCGTTTCTGGTGCACATCTTAACCCGGCGGTGACCATCGCGTTGTGGCTGTTCGCGTGCTTCGATGGACGCAAAGTTGTCCCTTTCATCATTTCTCAATTTGCTGGCGCGTTTTGCGCAGCAGCGTTAGTTTACGGGCTTTATTACAATCTTTTCATCGACTTCGAACAGACGCATCATATGGTGCGCGGCAGTGTCGAAAGTCTGGATCTGGCAGGCATCTTCTCAACTTATCCAAACCCGCATATCAATTTTGTGCAGGCGTTCGCGGTTGAAATGGTGATTACCGCTATCCTGATGGGCGTTATCCTGGCGCTGACCGACGATGGCAACGGCATCCCGCGTGGCCCGCTGGCGCCGCTGCTGATTGGCCTGCTGATTGCCGTTATCGGCGCATCCATGGGTCCACTGACTGGCTTCGCCATGAACCCGGCGCGTGACATCGGGCCAAAAGCCTTTGCCTTTATCGCGGGCTGGGGTGACATCGCGTTCACCGGTGGCAAAGACATCCCTTACTTCCTGGTGCCGCTGTTCGGGCCAATCGTGGGGGCATCACTGGGTGCATTTGGCTATCGCAAATTAATTGGTCGCCACTTACCGTGCGACACCTGTGTGGAAGAGGAGAAGGAAACGACTTCTGCCGCACAACAAAAAGCTTCGCTGTAATCTGACTACGGGACTCAAACCATGACCGAAAAAAAATATATCGTTGCGCTCGACCAGGGCACTACCAGCTCCCGCGCTGTCGTAATGGATCATGACGCGAATATCGTCAGCGTGTCACAGCGCGAATTCGAGCAAATCTATCCTCGTCCAGGCTGGGTAGAACACGACCCAATGGAAATCTGGGCGACGCAAAGCTCCACGCTGGTAGAAGTGCTGGCGAAAGCCGATATCAGCTCCGACGAAATTGCCGCCATCGGTATCACCAACCAGCGTGAAACCACCGTGGTGTGGGAGCGCGAAACCGGCAAGCCGATTTACAACGCGATCGTCTGGCAGTGCCGCCGTACCGCAGAAATCTGCGAGCAGCTCAAGCGCGACGGCATGGAAGAGTACGTGCGTAGCGCAACCGGCCTGGTGGTTGACCCGTATTTCTCCGGGACCAAAGTGAAATGGATCCTCGACCACGTGGAAGGCTCACGTGAACGTGCGAAACGCGGCGAGTTGCTGTTCGGTACCGTTGATACTTGGCTTATCTGGAAGATGACCCAGGGACGTGTCCACGTGACCGACTACACCAACGCCTCGCGCACCATGCTGTTCAACATCAACACCCTGGAGTGGGATGACAAGATGCTGGACGCGCTGGATATCCCGCGCGCCATGCTGCCAGAAGTGCGTAAGTCTTCAGAAGTGTATGGCCAGACCAACATCGGCGGTAAAGGCGGCACGCGTATTCCTATCTCCGGTATCGCCGGTGACCAGCAGGCGGCGCTGTTCGGCCAGCTGTGCGTCAAGGAAGGGATGGCGAAGAACACCTATGGCACCGGCTGCTTTATGCTGATGAACACCGGCGAGAAAGCGGTGAAATCAGAAAACGGCCTGCTGACCACCATCGCCTGCGGCCCGCGCGGCGAAGTGAACTATGCGCTGGAAGGTGCGGTGTTCATGGCGGGTGCGTCAATCCAGTGGCTGCGTGACGAGATGAAACTTATCAGCGATGCGTTCGACTCCGAATACTTCGCGACCAAAGTGAAGGACACCAACGGCGTGTACGTGGTGCCTGCGTTCACCGGTCTGGGCGCACCATACTGGGATCCGTATGCGCGCGGCGCGATTTTCGGTCTTACGCGTGGTGTGAACTCCAACCACATCATCCGCGCCACGCTGGAATCTATCGCCTACCAGACGCGTGATGTTCTGGAAGCGATGCAGGCTGACTCCGGTATTCGTCTGCACGCCCTGCGCGTGGATGGCGGCGCGGTTGCCAACAACTTCCTGATGCAGTTCCAGTCCGACATTCTGGGTACACGTGTAGAGCGCCCGGAAGTACGCGAAGTGACTGCACTGGGTGCGGCGTACCTGGCGGGTCTGGCGGTAGGCTTCTGGCAGAACCTGGACGAACTTCAGGAAAAAGCGGTGATCGAACGTGAATTCCGTCCAGGCATCGAAACCACCGAGCGTAACGTCCGCTACAGCGGCTGGAAGAAAGCGGTGAAACGCGCCCTGGCGTGGGAAGAGCACGAAGAGTAATTCCCCTCCCCCTAACCCTCTCCCCGCAGGGGAGAGGGAACTCGTCTTTCCACTCTGTGATAAACTTCGTGCAATTCCTTTTGATTGCACGAGTACCTCATGAAACGTGAACTTGCTATCGAGTTTTCCCGCGTAACCGAAGCCGCCGCGCTGGCGGGCTATAAATGGCTGGGTCGTGGCGACAAAAATACCGCAGACGGTGCGGCTGTCCATGCCATGCGCATTGTGCTTAACCAGGTCAATATCGACGGCACCATTGTGATTGGCGAAGGCGAGATCGACGAAGCGCCGATGCTCTACATCGGTGAAAAAGTCGGGACCGGCAAAGGCGATGCCGTGGATATCGCCGTCGACCCTATCGAAGGCACCCGCATGACGGCAATGGGCCAGGCCAATGCGCTGGCCGTACTGGCGGTGGGTGATAAAGGCTGCTTCCTCAACGCGCCGGATATGTACATGGAAAAGCTGATTGTCGGCCCTGGCGCGAAAGGCGCTATCGACCTCAGCCTGCCGCTGGACGAGAACCTGCGCAATATCGCCAAAGCCCTGGGTAAACCGCTCAGCGAACTCACCGTCACCATTCTGGCGAAACCGCGCCACGACGCCACCATTGCGCAGATGCAAAAGCTTGGCGTGCGCGTGTTCGCCATCCCGGACGGCGATGTTGCCGCCTCTATTCTGACCTGTATGCCGGACAGCGAAGTGGATGTGCTTTATGGCATCGGCGGCGCGCCTGAAGGCGTGGTATCTGCCGCGGTGATCCGCGCGCTGGATGGCGATATGCAGGCCCGCCTGCTGCCGCGTCATGACGTTAAAGGCGACAACGCGGAAAACCGTCGTATTGGCGAAGAAGAGCTGGCTCGTTGTGCAGCCATGGGCATTGAAGCCAATAAAGTCCTGGCGCTGGATGAAATGGCCCGCAGCGATAACGTGGTCTTCTCCGCAACCGGGATCACCAAAGGCGACCTGCTGGACGGCATCACCCGCAAGGGGAATATGGCCACCACCGAAACGCTGCTCATCCGTGGCAAATCGCGCACCATTCGCCGGATTCAGTCCATTCACTATCTCGATCGCAAAGACCCGGACGTGCAGACCCACATTCTGTAAAACCGTTTGATCGATAGAGCTTTCCGGCCCGAACGGGCTGGAAATTTTCGCCACAAGTACGGAAGATAGAAGAGAGAAACAGCACTGGAGAAGATCATGGCGGACTGGGTAACAGGTAAAGTCACAAAGATACAATTCTGGACCGATGCGCTATTTAGTCTCACCGTCCATGCCCCTATCCATCCGTTTACGGCCGGGCAGTTTGCAAAGCTGGGGCTGGATGTCGATGGCGAACGCGTGCAGCGCGCTTACTCTTACGTCAACGCGCCAGATAACCCGGATCTTGAGTTCTATCTTGTCACCGTCCCGGACGGCAAACTCAGCCCACGCCTTGCTGCGCTGAAACCCGGCGATGATGTACAGATTGTGAGCGAAGCGGCGGGCTTCTTCGTGCTGGACGAAATCCCGGAGTGCGACACCCTCTGGATGCTGGCTACCGGCACGGCGATTGGCCCCTATCTGTCTATCCTGCAATACGGCAAAGATCTGGAGCGCTTTAAAAATATCGTGCTGGTTCATGCCGCGCGTTATGCCGCTGACTTAAGTTATCTGCCGCAGATGCAAGAGCTGGAACAGCAGTATGGCGGGAAGCTGAAAATTCAGACCGTAGTCAGCCGCGAAACCGCAGCAGGCTCGCTCACCGGGCGTGTTCCGGCGTTGATTGAAAGTGGAGCACTGGAAGAAGCGGTTGGTTTGCCGATGAACACCGAAACCAGCCATGTGATGTTGTGTGGTAACCCGCAGATGGTCCGGGATACGCAACAGCTTCTGAAGGACACCCGGCAGATGACGAAACATCTTCGCCGCCGGCCGGGCCATATGACCGCCGAACACTACTGGTGATCAGCGGTACTTCACCTCAAGGGTATCTTTCCCGTACTTGTTCTCGCTCTGGGTGCCGATAAACGCGCCCAGATCGACAATCATCATGACAAAGATAATGGATGGCAACAGCCGCCCCACAACCCAGGGGAGGATCGACGGCAGAATCGCCCAGTTACCGGCCACCAGCATCCACGCCAGAATAATCAGAAATGCCCAAGCGCCGGAGCGACCGCGATCGTGCAGGCGTTTTACCACCACGGCCGCCGTTGGCCACAGCAAACAGACCAGAGCAAATGCCGCGGTTTGGGTACTCAGCCATGCATTGTAGGCAACGAAAAACAGAAGCAGCATGGCAACGACCCACGTCACCATCCAGATCCAGAAATCACGGCGTCCAATACGCCCTTTGAATGAAAACAGCCACTGCTGTATGGTCATGTAAGGTTCCTTCATTATTATATAGCGCGCATTTTACCCTGGAGTTGTGACCTTTTGACAAGCCGACCAGATATCGTTTTAATCATGAGCAATTACGGCCAGGGGCAATATTGATGAAAATTTCGGCTTACTCCCTTTTATTGTGTTTAGCCATGCCAGGCGCAAGCCTCTCTTTACACGCCGCCGAAACCGCTGCTCCTGCCACTGCGCCGTATCTTCTGGCAGGGGCCCCTTCGTTCGACCAGTCGATTAGCGAGTTTCGCGAAACTTTCAACCATAACAACCCCACGCTGCCGCTGGATGAATTCCGCGCGATTGATAGCGCTCGCGATACGCCGACGCTGACGCGCGCCGCCAGTAAAATTAACGAAAATCTGTATGCCTCTACCGCGCTTGAACGCGGGACGTTGAAAATCAAAAGTATGCAGATAACCTGGCTGCCGATTCAGGGGCCAGAGCAAAAAGCGGCCAAGGCCAAAGCGCTGGAGTATATGAGCGCCATCCTGCAAGCCTTTACCCCTGCCCTGACAAAAGCACAAAGCCAGCAAAAGCTGCAAAAATTGCTGACGGCGGGTAAAAACAAGCGCTATTACGCCGATACGGAAGGCGCTATTCGCTATGTTGTCGCAGATAACGGCGAAAAGGGACTGACCTTCGCTGTTGAACCGATTAAGCTGGCACTATCTGACTCACTCGGAGGGGCGAATTAATGACAAAAAGCAAAGCCTTTCGAGGGAAAATCTCTATACTGATTCACAGACCATGCTGCCCGTGAGGGTGGCCATATTCCTTAATTCGCTTATTTAGCGTGGAGAATTGAAATGCGACATCCTTTAGTGATGGGTAACTGGAAACTGAACGGCAGCCGCCACATGGTAAACGAACTGGTTGCTAACCTGCGTAAAGAGCTGGCTGGCGTAACTGGCTGCGCGGTTTCTATTGCTCCGCCGGATATGTACCTGGACCTGGCTAAACACGCGGCTGACGGCAGCCACATCGTTCTGGGTGCACAGAACGTTGACGTTAACCTGTCTGGCGCATTCACCGGTGAAACTTCCGCTGAAATGCTGAAAGATATCGGCGCGAAATACATCATCATCGGTCACTCAGAGCGTCGTACTTACCACAAAGAATCCGACGAGTTCATCGCGAAGAAATTCGCTGTGCTGAAAGAACAGGGTCTGATCCCGGTTCTGTGCATCGGTGAAACCGAAGCAGAAAACGAAGCAGGCAAAACTGAAGAAGTGTGCGCACGTCAGATCGACGCAGTGCTGAAAACTCAGGGCGCGGCAGCGTTCGAAGGCGCGGTTATTGCTTACGAGCCAGTCTGGGCTATCGGTACCGGCAAATCAGCAACCCCTGCGCAGGCTCAGGCTGTTCACAAGTTCATTCGTGACCACATCGCTAAAGCAGACGCAAAAGTGGCTGAACAAGTCATCATTCAGTACGGCGGTTCCGTAAACGCGGCTAACGCTGCTGAGCTGTTCACCCAGCCAGACATCGATGGCGCGCTGGTTGGCGGCGCATCCCTGAAAGCTGACGCTTTCGCGGTGATCGTTAAAGCAGCAGAAGCGGCTAAACAGGCATAATTGCCTTTGTGGCGGGTGGCGCTTCGCTAACCCGCCCTACGGTTCTGTAGGCCCGGTAAGCGTCAGCGCCACCGGGCTTTTTTACAGCTGTCCCATTAGGCTAAACCACAGATAATCCAGCGGCAGCAGCACCAGATACGTTGCAATCGCCAGCGCCAGACAGAGCAACATCCCCGCCCTTGCAGGCACCTTCCCTAGCCCCATTGCCACCACAATCGGCGATGCCTGATACGGCAGCAGCGGCGTGGAATAACCCAGCACCTGAATCATAATCACCGACAGCAGCGGGAAGCCGGTCGCGTCCGAGAAACTCTGCGCCAGCGTGGTATACAGCGCCGGCACGCCGTTGGCGGTCATAATGAAGTTGAGCGCCGTGGTGATCCCCGTCAGCGCCAGGAAACTGGTGAAGGGTTTATCGGCGTCCAGCGGCATGACCCGCAGCAAGGCTTCGCCAACGGCAGTGCCAATCCCGGTCTGCGTCACGACAATCGCCAGCCCAAGAATACCCGCCACATAAATACAGGTACGCATGTTCACACCTGTCGAAAACTCCTCCCCGGTGATAAAGCCAACGCGCGGCAGCAGCACAATCACCGATGCCGCCAGCCCCGTCCAGGCAGGCCCAATACCGTGCCAGCTCTCGGTAACCCACATGACCAGCACCACTGCCAGCAGCCAGGCGAGACGCTTTTCATCCCGTCCCATCGGTTCAGACGTTGCCATATCCCGCGCGGGTTTTGGGCTCCCCGGGAATAACCAACAGATAAGGCCAATCAGAATTAACCCTTTCAGAATGCCAAGCACCGGCGTATGCAGCAGCAGATATGGCACATAGTTCAGATGAATACCGTATGAGCCTTCGGCCGCACCGCTCATCACCAGGTTCGGCACGTTAGCCGGCAAAATGGTGGCGGAAAGCTGGAAGGTACCAAACCCAACGGCCAGCGCCAGGCCAAACCACGCCCGCGAACCGTCAGCGATACTCGCCCTTTTTGCCATCGCGGCAACGATGGGCATCAGCAGCGCGATACGCCCCATGTTTGATGGCATGACAAACGCCAGCGCGTAGCTCAACAACACCACGCTTGCCACCATCAACACCCAGGAATCGGTCAGCTTTGCAGAAAGCGCCCGCGCGGCCCTGTCAGCCAGACCGGTTTTACGGATCGCCACGCCGAGCACAAACCCGCTGAACACCAGCCAGAACGCCGACGAGGCAAAGCCGCCAAAGATCACCTCCGGCGGGGCAATTTTGGCGGTCATCGCCGCCGTGAAAAACAGCAGCGCGGTGATAAATTCCGGCAGCAGCGACGTCGCCCACAGCACGATGGTGACGCCAACAATCAATGAGGGAAGAAGCAGAGGGTGAGCTAACCAGAGCGACATACCTGTCTCCTGTCGTTTTTTTCAGCAAGTCTACGGCGACAGGCAGGGCGAGTAAACGCTATTTATGGTGGGGTCAATTCAGGATAGCGCATTGATGATCCTGTAGTTCTTCGGCCGATGCGCGGTTAAGGGTGAGCAAATTGCGCTCGGTCGCCAGCAGAACAAAAGATCCGTCGGACTGTTGCGCCATCGCCAGTGCGAAGCGCCCCATATGGTCGCGCGCCTCTGGCAGCTCCTCCGCCAGCATCATAAACGGGCTGCGCTGTACCAGTTCGTTCTCCGTCACTCTGCGGGCCAAATATTCATGCCCTTCCAGCCCGCCGGGGAACGGCAGCCACTGGGTGCCAATCTGCCCTTGATTCGCATTGAGCTTTTCACGTACGTCTGCACGCAGGCAGGAAATATGGATATGAAAATGGTTCTGCGTGCGCCCGGTTGGGGAGTTGATGGTCAGCGAAATTGCGCTGTCCGGCACGTCGGCGCCACGTCTGAGAGTCATAAAGCTACGCGACTGCCACGCCAGCCAGAAGAAATTCGGCGTGTGAGGCTCAGTTAACAGCGGGCTTTCCGTGCCGTTGATCCGGTACGTCGGCATCAGCAGATATTGCAGCGGCCCGTTGCGATCTTTAAACACCACGTATCCCGCATCCGGCTTCACCTGCGCACAGGGCGCAGGGTTTCGGTGTTGTATCTGGTTTGGCACACATTGATCGAGAACGATATGGCGTAAGGCATCCGGGTTACCGGACTTCATCCAGAACCAGCCACCCGCGGCAAGCGCGAGGACAATCAGCACCAACAGAATGAGTTTTTTCACAACGCGTTCCCTGTATCCATCTGAAGTGAAAGAGTAACGCAAAATGATGACCAAATAAAAAACCCGGTAGATTTCTCACACCGGGTCACCGTGTCGTTCTTTCTCAGCGCTTAGCGTTTGCTGATTTGGTCGAAGGTACCGCCGTTAGAGAAGTGCTCTTTCTGCGCTTTCGTCCAGCCGCCAAACTCGTCATCAATGGTGAAGAGCTTCAGTTTCGGGAATTCCCCTTCGTATTTCTTCGCGACAGCCGGGTCACGTGGGCGATAGAAGTTTTTCGCCGCAATTTCCTGGCCTTCTGGCGAGTAGAGATACTTCAGGTAGGCTTCCGCCACCGCTTTGGTGTCTTTCTTCTCAACCACTTTGTCGACCACAGAAACGGTCGGCTCCGCGAGGATCGATTCGCTTGGGGTCACAATTTCGAATTTGTCTTTACCCAGCTCGTTGGTGGCCAGCAGGGCTTCGTTTTCCCATGCAATCAGCACATCACCAATGCCGCGCTCAACGAAGGTGTTAGTTGCACCACGCGCGCCGGAGTCCAGCACTTCGACGTTTTTAAACAGCGCTTTCACGAACTCCTGAGCTTTCGCCTGGTCACCGTTGTTGTGGTGCAGCGCGTAGCCCCAGGCCGCCAGGTAGTTCCAGCGTGCGCCGCCAGAGCTTTTCGGGTTCGGGGTGATGACAGAAATGCCCGGCTTAATCAGGTCATTCCAGTCATGAATTTGTTTCGGGTTGCCTTTACGTACCAGGAAAACGATGGTCGAGGTATATGGCGCGGAGTTGTCCGGCAGGCGTTTGATCCAGTTTTTATCGATACGGCCACGTTCAGCAATCGCGTCAACATCATAGGCCAGCGCCAGGGTGACCACATCGGCTTCAATACCGTTGATGACCGAGGTCGCCTGTTTGCCGGAGCCGCCGTGAGACTGGCGCACCACGACGTTGTCGCCGGTTTCCTGTTTCCAGTGTGCCGCAAATGCCTTGTTGTACTGCTCGTAAAGTTCACGCGTCGGGTCGTATGACACGTTCAGTAACTGGATGTCCTTAGCCAGAACGCTGGTCGATGCCAGCAATAATGTTAAACCCACGCCCCATTTATTCATCGCCCAGCTCTCTTGTGTAGTGTTTTGATGAATGTAGCGTGCCAGAAAGATAACCAATGATTAAAGAATAAAAAAAGATTGGCTATAACGTAGAGGAATAAAAAAGGGGAATTGTAGGGACAAAAAAGCCGGGTGGCGGCTACGCCTTACCCGGCCGACGTGACTGCGAATGTAGGCCCGGTAAGCGCAGCGCCACCGGGCAAAAAACGCTAATCAGTACAGTTTTTTGGCGCAGTCCAGCCAGTCACCTTTAAACGGACGCTTCATATTTTCGATCGCGTCGATGATGTCATGGTGAACCAGTTTTTCGTTCTGAATACCGACGCAGCGACCACCGTGACCCTGCAGCAGCAGTTCGATGGCGTACGCCCCCATACGGGAGGCCAGAATACGGTCGTACGGGCCAGGGGAACCACCACGCTGGATGTGACCCAGAACGGTCGCGCGGGTTTCGCGTTTGGTTTCGGTTTCGATGTACTTCGCCAGCTCGTCAACGTCACAGATGTGCTCGGTGATGGCAACGATGGCGTGTTTTTTACCTTTCGCGATACCGGCTTTGATTTCAGCGACCAGATCTTCACGGCTGAATTCCACTTCCGGTACCACCACGAACTCACAGCCACCGGCGATAGCGGCTGCCAGGGTCAGGTCACCACAGTAACGCCCCATCACTTCAACGATGGAGATACGCTGGTGAGAAGAAGAGGTGTCACGCAGACGGTCAATCGCTTCAACTACGGTACCCAGCGCGGTGAAGTAACCGATGGTGTAGTCAGTGCCTTTGATGTCGTTGTCGATAGTGCCTGGCAGACCGATGCACGGGAAGCCCATTTCGGTCAGACGTTTTGCACCCATGTAGGAACCGTCACCACCGATAACAACCAGTGCGTCCAGGCCGCGCTTCTTCATGTTTTCGATAGCCACTTCACGGACGTGTTCATCACGGAATTCCGGGAAGCGTGCAGAACCGAGGAAAGTACCACCGCGGTTGATCATGTCAGACACGCTGTAGCGGTCCAGCTGCACCATGCGGTCTTCATACAGGCCCAGGTAACCGTCATAGACGCCAAAAACTTCCAGACCTTCCGTCAGCGCTGCACGAACAACACCACGAATTGCTGCGTTCATGCCCGGCGCATCACCGCCGCTTGTCAACACACCGATTTTCTTAATCATGACTACCTCTGAACTTAGGAATGCAAAATTGAAATCTGTTGCCGGAAGAAACTGTTCGACCAACGAATACTGCAAATAGTATATCAATCGCTTCCAGCTGAATTGATTCAGGTCAGACCAAATGGCGGTAATTTATACACAAAATGCTGGCCTGGCTCACTTTTTTACAACGAATTACGAAAGCTCAACTGTCCGGGTACAACCGAGCAGGGATCCTGGTGAATGATGACGTCCGAACCAGGAAAACGCTGCAAAATCGCCTGCTCGACCTGCTCAGCTATAACGTGAGCCTGAACCAACGGCAGGTTGTCTTCCATTTCAATGTGAATCTGTATAAAGCGGGTCGGCCCTGACTGCCGCGTACGAAGATCGTGCGCACCGCTGACGCCAGGCCAGGAGGTCACGATAGTAAAAATTTCATCACGTTCTGCATCGGGAAGTGCGCGATCAAGCAGCGATTGCACCGCTTCATAACCCATCCGCAAGGCGCTGGATAAAATATAGATCCCAATCCCTAACGCAAACAACGCATCGGCCCGATGCCAGCCATACCATGCCAGACCAAGCGCAATAAGAATTGCCCCATTCATCATAACATCAGACTGATAATGAAGCATATCTGCCCGTACCGCCTGGCTTTGCGTTTTACGTACGACCCAGCGCTGGAACGTTACCAGAACAAGTGTGCTAATAAGTGCAATGATCGTGACGATGACACCAACACCGGGGTCGTTCATCGGCGATGGCGACACAAGATGCTGAATACCGGTTAAAAATAGAAACAGCGCAGAGCCGGAAATAAACATGCTTTGCGCCAGCGCGGCCAGCGATTCCGCCTTACCATGCCCAAAGGTATGTTCTTCATCTGCCGGTTGCAGCGAATAGCGCACCACCAGCAGGTTGGTCAGCGAAGCGGCAATATCGACCAGCGAGTCCACCAGCGCTGCCAGAATACTGACCGAACCGGTATACCACCACGCGAAAATCTTGATTATCAGCAAACACGACGCCATGACCGTCGCCGCAATTGCCGCCCGGCTCACCAGCCGTCCATAGGATTGATTCATAAACACTCCTGTCATGCCATGCCGCTAGTATAACGGATGCTTAGGGAGTCAAAGGATGAATAAACGGTTAACAACGATGATTGAAGGGCAAAAAAAACCCCCACGTCATGTGGGGGAAGACAGGGATGGTGTCTATGGCAAGGAAAACAGGGTTTACTGGTTACTACGGGTATTGCTACTGAAAAGCGTCATTTCTGAGCTTCGTTGCATCCGTGCAACCTCACGCAACTGGTCCATCCGTTGCTGATGTTTCTCGTTCAAAACCGCTTGCTGCTCGGGCGATAGCAGGTGGAACATCTGGTTGCGAACCCTGGCCATTTCGACCTGGCGGGCAACCTGTACCTGTGCCATTTTTTCTGCCTGAGCGCGTACAGCGCTTTCGTCAAAATTTTCTGCAGTGACAAGGCTATGCATTGTCTCCATTTCGCTAACATTAACAGGGGGCTGGTCTTGTCTTGCCCTCTGCATCAGATCTCGCATCTGTTGACGCTGATGTTCGGTTAAACTTATGCCGTCAAACATATGGCTTTGGCCGCTGTGCTGCGCTTCACTCTCTCCAGAGAGTCCGTTGTCGCCGATAATAGCTACGGCAGCCTGGCTAAACGCACTGAACGCCAGCGTTGAGGCCATGACGGCAGCGGTAACTTTGCGCATCACTTGCTCCCAAAATCTTTCGTGTCGCGATTCAACGAGAGACAGTCTACGATTCAGGCTGCAAACATGCGTCAGGGGGTGTAAAACAACGTAAAGTCATGGATTAGATAGCCTTGATGTCGTAATTTCTGCCTCGGAGGTATTTAAACAATGAATAAAATCCTGTTAGTTGATGATGACCGAGAGCTCACATCCCTTTTAAAGGAGTTGCTCGACATGGAAGGTTTCAACGTTCTGGTTGCCCATGATGGCGAGCAGGCGCTGAGTCTCCTTGACGACAGCATCGATTTACTTTTGCTCGACGTCATGATGCCGAAGAAAAACGGCATTGATACGTTGAAAGAGCTTCGCCAGACACACCAGACCCCCGTCATTATGCTGACCGCGCGCGGCAGTGAACTTGACCGTGTACTCGGCCTTGAGCTGGGCGCGGATGACTATTTACCGAAACCGTTCAACGACCGTGAACTGGTTGCCCGTATTCGCGCTATCCTGCGTCGTTCCCACTGGAGCGAGCAGCAGCAGAATACCGATAACAGCTCACCGACGCTGGAAGTGGACTCCCTGAGCCTGAACCCGGGCCGCCAGGAAGCGAGCTTCGACGGCGAAACGCTGGAACTGACCGGCACCGAGTTCACCCTGCTGTATCTGCTGGCACAGCATCTGGGCCAGGTGGTATCGCGTGAACATTTAAGCCAGGAAGTGCTGGGCAAGCGCCTGACGCCGTTTGACCGTGCTATCGATATGCATATCTCTAACCTGCGTCGTAAACTGCCGGAACGCAAAGATGGTCACCCATGGTTTAAAACCCTGCGTGGTCGCGGTTATCTGATGGTTTCCGCTTCATGATAGGTAGCTTAACCGCCCGCATCTTCGCCATCTTCTGGCTGACGCTGGCACTGGTTTTAATGCTCGTATTGATGTTGCCAAAACTCGACTCACGCCAGATGACGGAGCTTCTCGACAGTGAGCAACGTCAGGGCGTGATGATCGAGCAGCACGTAGAAGCCGAGCTGGCAAACGATCCGCCGAACGATTTAATGTGGTGGCGCAGGCTGTTTCGCGCTATCGACAAATGGGCACCGCCCGGACAACGCCTGTTGCTGGTCACCAGCGAAGGCCGCGTCATTGGTGCCGATCGCAATGAAATGCAGATTATCCGCAACTTCATCGGCCAGGCGGATAACGCCGATCACCCTCAGAAGAAAAAATATGGTCGGGTAGAAATGGTTGGCCCCTTCTCCGTGCGGGATGGGGAAGATAACTACCAGCTCTATCTGATTCGCCCTGCGAGCAACTCCCAGTCTGACTTTATCAACCTGCTGTTTGACCGTCCGCTGCTGCTGCTGATTGTCACGATGCTGGTCAGTTCACCGCTGCTGCTCTGGCTGGCGTGGAGCCTGGCAAAACCGGCGCGTAAACTGAAAAATGCCGCCGACGAAGTGGCGCAGGGTAACCTGAGGCAGCACCCTGAGCTGGAATCCGGGCCGCAGGAGTTCCTTGCCGCAGGCGCCAGTTTTAACCAGATGGTGAGCGCGCTGGAGCGCATGATGACGGCGCAGCAACGGCTGCTCTCGGATATCTCGCACGAGCTTCGCACTCCGCTCACGCGACTCCAGCTTGGCACCGCGCTGCTGCGTCGCCGCAGCGGTGAAAGCAAAGAGCTGGAACGTATCGAAACGGAAGCGCATCGTCTGGACAGCATGATCAACGACCTGCTGGTGATGTCGCGCAATCAGCAGAAAAACGCGCTGGTCAGCGAAACGGTGAAAGCCAATCATCTGTGGCATGAGGTGTTAGACAATGCCGCATTCGAAGCAGAACAGATGGGCAAATCCTTTACCGTCAACTTCCCGCCGGGGCCATGGCCGCTGTACGGTAACCCCAACACGCTGGAAAGCGCGCTGGAGAATATTGTGCGTAACGCCCTGCGCTACTCGCATACGAAGATTGAGGTGGCGTTCTCGGTGGATAAAGACGGGATCACCGTCATTGTCGACGACGATGGTCCAGGCGTAAGCCCGGAAGATCGCGAGCAGATTTTCCGTCCGTTCTACCGTACCGACGAGGCGCGTGACCGTGAATCTGGCGGTACCGGGCTGGGTCTGGCGATTGTTGAAACCGCCATGCAGCAGCACCGCGGTTGGGTGAAAGCCGACGACAGCCCGCTGGGTGGGTTGCGGTTAACGCTGTGGTTGCCGCTGTATAAGCGTTCGTAGCAGTTTGTGCCGGGTGGCGGCTTCGCCTTACCCGGCCTACATTCTTCCGTGGGTTATTTACCCCACAATCTCCGCGAATTATCCTCGATCTCACCGCTAATGCGGCGCTTCTGCATCGTTCTGGTCCAGCTGGTCGATAACCCCGCCGCCGACAGCAGGCGATGATACTGTTCATCGTCAAACGGCATATGCCAGGCAATCGCACAGGCGTCGTATACCGAGACATCACTCAGGCGTGACGCCAGCTCCAGCGGCGCGTCGGCAGAAACCTGCCCTGCCAGCACCACGCGGTACAGCCAGCCGGTTTTGCCCGCCGTTTGCAGCCGGGCCGACATATCGCTGATGCCGAAATGGTAATTCAGTTTGAAGCACGGTGAGCGCGGTTGCGTCACCTGAATCAGGGCATCACCCCAGCGGAAAATATCACCGATAAAGACGTTGTTCTCGGTCAGCCCTTCGGTCGAGAGGTTCTCGCCAAACGCCGGTGCAACAAACAGATCGGCCTGTTCGGGGAACTCAGCAATCCAGTGCTGATAGTGTTCGCGCGGATAGTGGCACAGCGCGCGCTCAGGCCCGCCGTGGATTTTCTTTTCGGCCTGCTCGTCGCCCGCCAGCCCGAGGTCGGTTAGCGTCAGTTCGCCGTCAACCTGAATTTTAGCGATGGCGCTCGGGCGGCTGCCGTCATACTCCCTGACCTTGCCTGTAAACACATTCACCGGGTAATGCATTGCTGCCTCCATTACGCAGATACAAAAAAAGCGAGTCATCAGACTCGCTTCTCACAGGCGTCAATGCAACCTTATTTTTTAGCGGCGAAACGCGCTGCTGCTTCGTCCCAGTTAACCACATCCCAGAATGCTTTGATGTAGTCAGGGCGACGGTTCTGGAATTTCAGGTAGTAAGCGTGTTCCCACACGTCCAGGCCCACGATTGGGAAGCCAGATGCGCCAGAAATTGCTTCACCCATCAGCGGGGAGTCCTGGTTTGCGGTAGAGACAACAGCCAGTTTGTCGCCTTTCAGTACCAGCCACGCCCAGCCAGAGCCGAAACGGGTAGCAGCAGCTTTTTCAAACTCAGCTTTGAAGTTGTCTACAGAGCCGAAATCGCGCTCGATAGCCGCTTTCAGGTCGCCCTGCAGGGTAGTACCGGTTTTCAGGCCTTTCCAGAACAGGCTGTGGTTAGCGTGACCACCTGCGTTGTTACGCAGAACGGTTTTCTTGTCAGCTGGCAGCTGGTCAAGTTTGGTGATCAGCTCTTCAGCAGACAGGTTTGCGAACTCTGGCAGGCTTTCCAGCGCTGCGTTCGCGTTGTTCACATAAGTCTGGTGATGTTTAGTGTGATGGATTTCCATCGTCTGCTTGTCGAAATGCGGTTCCAGTGCGTCGTAGGCATACGGCAGGGATGGCAGTGTATAACTCATAATCCTCTCCATTAGTGTCGGGCGGCACAGCTGTTAATGCCGCGTAAGCAGTTGGTTCATTATAGTTAATTAAATGATATTGAAAATGATTATCAATGCCGTAGTTTTTATAAGGTTATTCACCTTTCGCAACAATCCCGAAATTGTGAGTCTGCTCACGCGGTTAACGCGTTAATTGCCATTTAAAACCAAATTGCGGCAACCTTCTGAAGGTTCCTAATCCGCCTAATTTTTACACTCATCAAGTCGGCGGGAAGCCTCCGACATATAAAAACGATGAGGATGTAAAAATGAATCATGCGATTACGATGGGTATTTTCTGGCATCTGATAGGCGCAGCCAGTGCGGCCTGTTTCTATGCCCCGTTTAAAAAGGTTAAACACTGGTCGTGGGAAACCATGTGGTCCGTTGGGGGTACCGTCTCCTGGCTTATCCTGCCCTGGACCATTAGCGCCATGTTGTTGCCCGATTTCTGGGCTTACTACTCTTCTTTTAACGCCTCCACGCTGCTACCGGTGTTTCTGTTCGGTGCGATGTGGGGTATCGGTAACATCAACTATGGCCTGACCATGCGCTACCTCGGCATGTCGATGGGCATTGGGATTGCCATCGGTATTACGTTGATTGTCGGTACGCTGATGACGCCGATCCTCAACGGTAATTTCGATGTGCTGATCCACACCCAGGGCGGGCAGATGACGCTGCTTGGCGTGCTGGTGGCGGTGATTGGTGTGGCTATCGTGACCCGCGCAGGCCAGCTCAAAGAGCGCAAAATGGGCATTAAGGCCGAAGACTTCAACCTGAAGAAAGGTCTGGTGCTGGCGGTGATGTGCGGCATTTTCTCCGCAGGCATGTCCTTTGCGATGAACGCCGCCAAACCGATGCATGACGCCGCTGCCGCGCTGGGCGTAGACCCGCTGTACGTTGCGCTGCCAAGCTACGTGGTGATCATGGGCGGTGGCGCGCTGGTGAATCTGGGCTTCTGCTTCATTCGTCTGGCAAAAGTGAAGAATCTGTCGGTAAAAGCTGACTTCTCGCTGGCAAAACCGTTGATCATCACCAACGTGCTGCTTTCTGCTCTCGGCGGCCTGATGTGGTACTTGCAGTTCTTCTTCTACGCCTGGGGTCACGCCAGTATTCCGGCGCAGTATGACTACATGAGCTGGATGCTGCACATGAGCTTCTACGTGCTATGCGGCGGGCTGGTGGGTTTGATCCTGAAGGAGTGGAACAATGCCGGGCGTCGTCCGGTGGGCGTTCTGAGCCTGGGCTGCGTGGTGATTATTATCGCCGCCAACATTGTTGGCCTCGGCATGGCGAACTGATTACGCCGCCTTTCGACTGCGATGACGCCACTGAACCGGCGTCATCCCCACCTCGCGATTAAACACCACCGAAAAGTAGTTACTGTCCTCAAAACCACAGCGCATCGCCACTTCGCTGACCATCAGCTCCGTGTGTTGCAGCAGATACTGAGCATGGCAGATGCGCAGCTGGCGCAGATAGTGGTTCACCGTCATTCCCGTCTGAGTGCGAAACTGCTGGCGCAACGCGCGCTCGCTGCACTGCTCCTGCTCGCAGAATTTCTCCAGCACAAAGCTCTTGTTGAGGCTGCCGGCGAGGGTGGTAATGAGCTTGTCCAGCAGCGCTTCCTGTTCACTCGCAGAAGGGTTATCGGTGGCATAGCGATAGCGTTTGAGTGTCATAACCAGCTGGGCGAAAAGCAGTTCCGCCATCGGGTGGGCAAGCGGGTCGGCCTTCTGGCTCTCCTGTTCCAGCAGGGAGATCACCTGACGCACCTGGGTCATACCGTTGCTGCTTAAACGCCAGTGCGGTGTGCTGCTGGCATCGTTAAACCCGGGAATATGCGCGGCCCAGTCGACGTTGAGCTTGAGCCTGTCAGGGCAGTAAATCACGTTCTGCAACACCAGATCGTTTACTGAGGCGTAGGAATGTTTGTCTTCAGCGCGGATATAAAACAGGTCGCCGCGCGTAATGCGATAGGGCCGGTCGTTGAGCACGTGTAAGCCATTTCCCCGCCACACCAGCACCAGCTCGCAAAACTCGTGCGTGTGTTCGGCAAAAACGTTTTGCGGATAGCGATCGGCCACCGCAACGGACTGGCCGGCGGAGGCAAAAAAATCATTTTTGCGAAGGATTAACTGAGCAGCCACACCACAACCTCAACGGCGAATAACCTGACATTATTAGCTTTTTTGCGGCAAGAAAAGGGTGACTGCCCTCGCGTTACTGAAGTGATGCGTCCTTACCCTGGCGAATATCGCGCGGTGACCAGTTAAATTCCCGGCGAAACAGGGTCGAAAAATGGTTACTGTCGCCAAAACCGCAGCGATAAGCGATATCCGTGACGCTTTCGTCAGTATGGCGCAGCAGGTGGCGCGCTTTGATCAGGCGCAGGCGGTTGAGGTAGCGCTGCGGCGTGAGCCCGGTGTGATGTTTGAGCTGGCGATGCAGGGTGCGCAGCGATAACGAGAAATCATCTGCCAGCGTTTCCCAGCTGATATCCTCGGCAAAGTGGTCTTCCAGCCAGGCCATCAGTTGATTCAGCCGCGCATCGTTATTTTCCAGCCCTTCCACCAGGCTACTGCGACGCAGCAGTACCAGTAACTGCATAAACAGCAGCTCGCGGGTGGCGATGACATGCGTCTCCTGCCCGTCTTCACTTTTTTCCATCTGATTAACCAGCTGGCGCACCTGTTGCAGCGTGGCCTGATTTACCCGCCAGTGCGAAGGATAATGCCCGTCCTTCTCCTGCGGTAGCAGCTGGTTAAGCCCCGAAAGAAACTGGAACGCATCCGGGGAACGGTAGAGGACATTAGTCAGACACAGGTTGTCCGTATGTTCATACAAGTGCCTGTCGTGGTCGCGCACAAAGCACACCGTACCGCCGCTGATGGTGTACGGCTGGCCGTTAAACACGTGGATCCCCGTACCGTGTTCAACAATCACAATTTCATGGAAATCATGATAATGCTCCGGAAATGCAGCCTGTGGGAGCCGTGGTTCAATCGCGACAGGCGAACCTCCCGAAGGAAAAAAATCCACGCTGTGTAGTACGGTCATAGCAGCCCCCACCGATGAGAAATGTTCTCAAAATAGTAATTAAGGCTCTTCAGACTCACCTTAAATTTTCGGCAGCAAACCTCGCAAAAGCTGTCCGTTTTTCAAGAAACAGATGGAAAGATCAGGAAATGCGGCAAGCGTCACATTGCCTGCAAAGCCCGCCATTACTGGAAACTGTGAACTCCCTCACGTTCATCTTTGCTTTCTTGCCAGCCCCGGTTTTCGCCTGTCAGTAACGAGAAGGTGACTTTTTCTTCCCTTTCTTACACTCATCCCCAATGACTTAAAGAGGGACCCGAACATGACATTTCGCCATTGTGTGGCAGTCGATTTAGGCGCATCCAGCGGCCGCGTAATGCTGGCCACATATGACTGTACCCAGCGCACACTTTCGCTTCGTGAAATGCACCGCTTTGTTAACTGCCTGCAAAAGCAGGATGGTTTTGACACCTGGGATATTGATGGCCTGGAAGCCGAGATCCGCATCGGGCTGACGAAAGTCTGCGATGACGGGATCCGTATCGATAGCATCGGCATTGATACCTGGGGCGTGGATTATGTGCTGATTGGCAAGAACAGCGAGCGCGTTGGCCTGCCCGTTTCGTATCGCGACAGTCGTACCGATGGCGTAATGATGCAGGCTATCGAACAGCTCGGCATGGCGAATATCTATGGCCGCTCAGGCATTCAGTTCCTCCCTTTCAATACGCTCTACCAGCTGCGCGCGCTGGTCGACACGCAGCCGGAACTGGTGGCGAATGTCACTCATGCTTTGATGATTCCGGATTACTTCAGCTACCGCCTGACCGGCAACATGAACTGGGAATACACCAACGCCACCACAACTCAGCTGGTCAACATCAATTCCGATAACTGGGACGAACACCTGCTGAACTGGACGGGCGCATCCGCATCCTGGTTCGGCACGCCAACCCATCCTGGTAATGTGATCGGTCAGTGGATGTGCCCGCAGGGCAATGAAATCCCGGTGGTGGCCGTTGCGAGCCACGATACCGCCAGCGCGGTGATTGCCTCACCGCTCGCCAGTAAGGACGCCGCCTACCTCTCTTCCGGCACCTGGTCGCTGATGGGCTTTGAGAGCAAAACGCCGTACACCAGTACCGCCGCTCTGACAGCAAACATCACCAACGAAGGCGGTGCGGAAGGCCGTTATCGGGTGCTGAAAAACATCATGGGTCTGTGGTTGCTTCAGCGCGTGCTGAAAGAGCAAAACATTACCGACCTGCAGCGCCTTATCGCCGATACCGCCGCGCTACCGGCATGTCGATTTCTGATTAACCCAAACGATGACCGTTTTATTAACCCGGCGCACATGAGCGCGGAGATCCAGGCCGCCTGCTTCGAGGCCGGACATGCCGTGCCATCCAGCCCCGCTGAGCTGGCACGCTGCATATTCGACAGCCTGGCGCTGCTGTATGCCGATGTACTGAGCGAGCTGGAAGCCCTTCGCGGTAAGCCATTCACCCAGTTACACATCGTGGGCGGTGGCTGCCAGAACCAGCTTTTGAACCAGCTTTGCGCCGATGCCTGCGGCATCACCGTGGTGGCAGGCCCTGTTGAAGCCTCCACGCTCGGCAATATCGGCATTCAGCTGATGACGCTGGATGAGCTTTCAAACGTTGACGATTTCCGCTCGGTGGTGACAGCGAACTACAGCCTGACCACCTTCACACCCAATCCCTGCAATGAAATTGCCCGCTACCGGGCCCAGTTTCAGCAAAAACGACTGACTAAGGAGCTTTGCGCATGACCACTCAACTTGAACAAGCCTGGGACCTGGCTAAACAGCGTTTCGCCGCCGTTGGCGTGGATGTCGAAGAGGCGCTGAGCCAGCTCGACCGTCTGCCGGTGTCCATGCACTGCTGGCAGGGCGATGACGTCGCCGGTTTCGAGAACCCGGGCGGCTCCCTGACGGGGGGCATTCAGGCGACCGGTAACTATCCGGGCAAAGCGCGTAACGCGACCGAACTGCGTGCCGATCTGGAGCTGGCGCTGAGCCTGATCCCGGGGCCAAAACGCCTGAACCTTCATGCGATTTACCTCGAATCAAGCGAGCCGGTTGCGCGTAACGAGATCAAACCAGAACACTTTAAGAATTGGGTTGAGTGGGCGAAAGCCAACAAGCTGGGGCTGGACTTTAACCCGTCCTGCTTCTCGCACCCGCTGAGCGCCGACGGTTTTACCCTCGCCCATGCGGATGATGAAATTCGTCAGTTCTGGATTGACCACGTGAAGGCCTGCCGCCGCGTCTCGGCCTGGTTCGGCGAACAGCTTGGCACGCCATCGGTGATGAACATCTGGATCCCGGACGGCATGAAAGATATCACCGTTGACCGTCTGGCCCCGCGTCAGCGCCTGCTGGCCGCACTGGATGAGGCTATCAGCGAAAAACTGAACCCGGCCCACCATATCGACGCCGTAGAGAGCAAGCTGTTCGGCATTGGCGCAGAAAGCTACACCGTGGGCTCTAACGAGTTCTACATGGGTTATGCCACCAGCCGCCAGACCGCGCTGTGCCTGGACGCCGGTCACTTCCATCCAACAGAGGTGATCTCCGACAAAATTTCCGCCGCCATGCTCTACGTGCCGCGCCTGCTGCTGCATGTGAGCCGCCCGGTACGCTGGGACAGCGACCACGTCGTGCTGCTGGATGACGAAACGCAGGCCATCGCCAGCGAAATCATCCGCCACGATCTGTTTGACCGGGTGCACATTGGCCTCGATTTCTTCGATGCCTCCATCAACCGCATTGCGGCGTGGGTTATCGGCACCCGCAACATGAAGAAAGCGCTGCTGCGTGCGCTGCTGGAACCAACCGATGCGCTCAAACAGCTGGAAGCAAACGGTGACTACACCGCGCGTCTGGCCCTGCTGGAAGAGCAGAAATCCCTGCCATGGCAGGCGGTCTGGGAGATGTATTGCCAGCGTAACGATGCTCCGGCAGGCAGCCAGTGGCTGGACAACGTACGGGCATATGAGAAAGAGATTTTGAGCAAACGTGGATGAGTCATCCCGGCAAGAACCGACTGCACCAGGTAAACGCCCGGTGCAGTCGGCGTTAGAACTGTACCAATAAAAACATCGCGTCCCGCTGATTCAGACGGGACGAAAACCACCTGCAATCCCTACAACTAACTCAAGTCAGTGGAGTAAAAGCAATGAAAATAAAGACAAGCTTGATCCTCACCGTTGCCGCTCTGGCGTTGTCCGGTTCCGCTTTAGCAGAAGTCAAAATCGCCCTGGTGGCGAAATCACTAGGAAATGGATTCTTCGAGGCAGCGAACGTTGGCGCGCAGGAGGCAGCCAAAGAGTTAGGCGATGTAAAAGTCATTTATACCGGCCCAACCACCACCACCGCTGAGGCGCAGATCGAAGTGCTGAACGGGTTGATCGCCCAGGGCGTTGATGCGATCGCGATTTCCGCAAACGATCCTGATGCGCTGGTTCCGGTACTGAAGAAAGCGATGCAGCGCGGGATCAAAGTCGTTTCCTGGGATTCCGGCGTGGCAAAAGCCGGGCGTCAAATCCACCTGAACCCGTCCAACAACGCCCTGATTGGCGAAACCAACGTCAAGCTCGCTGCCGATGCGCTAAAAGCGCTGAACGTGGATAAAGGCGAAGTGGCCGTGCTGAGCGCCACGCCAACCTCCACCAACCAGAACACCTGGATTGCGGAGATGAAAAAGGTGCTGCCGCAGTACCCGTCCATCAATCTGGTGACCGTAGCGTATGGCGACGATCTCTCTGACAAGAGCTACCGCGAAGCGGTCGGTCTGCTGAAAACCTACCCGGATCTGAAAGTGATTGTTTCACCATCGTCTGTCGGCATTGTGGCCGCAGCCCAGGCGGTCAAAGACCAGGGCAAGATTGGCAAAGTGTACGTCACGGGCTTAGGCCTGCCGTCTGAAATGGCGGGCGCGGTGAAATCTGGCGCCAGCAAAAGCTTTGCCATCTGGAACCCCATCGACCTGGGCTACGCCGCAACCTATTTAGCGGATGACCTGGTGAAAGGTACGGCAACAAAAGACGAAGCCAGCATGGGTAAACTGGGCAAAGTGAAGCTGGATGCCGACGGTAACGGGGCGATGGCCGAGCCGTTCGTCTACGATGCCAGCAATATTGATAAGTTCTCGAAGATCTTTTGATCCTTTCCCCCTCTCCCGAGGGGAGAGGGAATACTATGGAGAACTATCATGACCCCATTGCTACAGCTTTCCGGCATCACCAAGATTTTCCCGGGTGTGCGTGCCCTTGAGAACGTCCAGCTTGAGCTCTGGCCCGGCAAAGTCACCGCCCTTATTGGTGAAAACGGTGCAGGCAAGTCGACGCTGGTCAAAGTGATGACCGGCATTTACCAGCCTGAAGAGGGCGAGATCCTCTATAAGGCAATCCCTATTCAGCTCCCGACGCCGGAATCGGCGCACAAGGTCGGGATCACCGCCATCCATCAGGAAACCGTCCTGTTCGATGAACTGTCGGTCACCGAAAACATTTTCGTCGGGCAATACCTCTATACAGGCCTTTTCAAAAAGCTCGACTGGCCAGAGATGCACCGCCGGGCGCAGGTCATCCTCACCCGTCTGGAAGTCCCCATCGACCCGCGCGCCACGCTGAAAACCCTGAGCATCGCCCAGCGTCATATGGTGGCGATTGCCCGCGCGCTGTCGTTTGAGGCGCAGGTGGTTATTCTCGACGAACCCACGGCGGCCCTTTCGCAGCACGAAATCCTCGAATTTTACCAAATCGTTGAACGCTTAAAGCAGGAAGGCAAAGCCATCCTGTTTATTTCGCACAAGTTCGACGAGATCTTTGAGCTTGCCGACCACTACACCATTTTACGCGACGGCGTGTTTGTGGGGGCCGGGGCGATGAGCGAGATAACCGAAGAGCGGATGGTATCGATGATGGTCGGGCGCGCCATTACCCAGACCTTCCCGAAAGTCGACTGCGAAAAAGGCGCAACGGTGCTGGAGGTGAAAGACCTGTGTCACCCGACCGAGTTCGCCAATATCACCTTCTCCCTGCGGAAAGGGGAAATCCTTGGCTTCTATGGGCTGGTGGGCGCCGGGCGTACCGAGCTAATGCAGGCGCTTTCCGGCGTCACGCGGCCATCGTCGGGTGAGATTGTCCTGAACGGCCACACCCAGCACTTCCGCCAGCCTGCCGATGCCATCAAAGCCGGTATCGTCTGCGTGCCGGAAGAGCGTCAGAAACAGGGCGCGATTATCGAACTGCCGATTGCGCAGAACATCAGCCTGCCGCAGCTCAGCAAGCTCAACCCGAATGGCGTGCTGCACGATGACCGTGAATGGCAGCTGGCCGACGAGTACGCAAAGCGTTTGCAGGTCAAAGCCTTTAGCTGGAAGCAGGCGGTTGAAACCCTCTCCGGCGGTAACCAACAAAAAGTGGTGATCGGCAAATGGCTGGCCACGCATCCTGACGTGATCATCCTCGATGAGCCAACAAAAGGTATCGATATCGGCTCAAAAGCGGCCGTTCATCAATTTATGTCCGAACTGGTTGGGCAGGGGCTGGCGGTGATTATGGTGTCGTCAGAGCTGCCAGAAGTGATGGGCATGGCGGACAGAATAATCGTCATGCACGAAGGGCTGATGGTGGCGGAATACCTGGCGGGCGACGCCACGGCGGAAACCATCGTCAGCGCTGCCAGCGGTGCAAAACAGGAGGCAGCGTAATGTTGAACTCACTGCTTAAACACCGTGAAGCCCTGCTGGGGGCGGTCATTATTCTGATGGTAATTGCCATTGGCAGCCGCGTACCGTCGTTTATCGCGCCGGGTAACCTGGTGGAAATGTTTAACGACACCTCCATTCTGGTGATCCTCGCACTTGGGCAAATGATGGTGCTGCTGACCAAAGGCATTGATTTGTCGATGGCGGCAAACCTCGCGCTGACCGGAATGATTGTCGCGCTGATTAACTTCCATTACCCGGACGTTCCCGTCTGGACACTGCTGATCCTCGCCACTGCGCTTGGCCTGCTGATGGGCGTCATCAACGGTCTGCTGGTGTGGAAGCTGGGTATTCCGGCGATTGTCGTCACGCTGGGCACCATGAGCATTTATCGCGGGATTATCTTTTTGCTCTCCGGCGGCGGCTGGGTCAACTCCAACCAGATGGGGGCGGATTTTCTCGGCCTGCCGCGCGCCTTAGTGCTGGGGTTGCCGGTGCTGAGCTGGTGCGCCATCGCCGCACTGCTGCTGGTGGGCTATTTCCTGCGCTACAGCCGCACAGGGCGTGCGCTCTACACCGCGGGCGGTAACGCCACGGCGGCCTACTACACCGGGATCAACGCCGGAAAGATGCAGTTTGTCAGCTTCTGCCTGTCAGGGCTGCTGGCCGGATTCTGCGGCTATCTGTGGATTTCGCGCTTTGCGGTGGCGTATGTCGATGTCGCCAACGGCTTTGAGTTACAGGTGGTAGCGGCGTGCGTCATTGGCGGGATCAGCACCATGGGCGGTACCGGGCGGGTGCTCGGCTGTCTGTTTGGCGCGCTGTTCCTCGGCGTCATCAACAACGCCCTGCCGGTGATTGGCGTCTCTCCGTTCTGGCAAATGGCGATTTCCGGCACGGTTATCGTGATTGCGGTTCTGCTTAACGAGCGCGGCAATAAACGTAAAGGCCGCCTGATCCTGCGCGACGCGGCGCTGGCACGTCAGAAAATGGCGGTGAAATCATGAGCAAAATGATGACCTCTGAAGAGATCAAAAACGAGCCGGCTCCGGCGGGTATTTTCCAGCGCCTGCTGTGCTGGGAAGGTTTTCTGCTGGCGGTCACGCTGGCGGTGTTTGTGGTGAATGCCCTCGCCTCTCCCTATTTCCTCAACATCTGGAACCTCTCGGATGCGACGTTCAACTTCACCGAAAAAGCGATCATCGTGCTGCCTATGGCGATGTTGATTATCGCCCGGGAAATTGATCTGTCGGTGGCCTCCACCATCGCGCTCAGCTCCACGGTAATGGGGTTTTGCGCGGCGGCGGGCGTGGATACGCCACTGCTGGTGTGCGTGGGGTTAGGAGTGGGGCTGTTGTGCGGGTTGTTCAACGGCATCCTGGTGACGCGCTTTAACCTGTCGTCCATCGTCATCACCATCGGCACCATGAGCCTGTATCGCGGCATCACTTACATCCTGCTCGGCGATCAGGCGCTGAACAGCTACCCGGACAGCTTCGCCTGGTTAGGGCAAGGCTATGTCTTCGGTGCGCTGTCATTTGAGTTTGCCCTGTTCATCGTGCTCGCGGCGGTGTTTGCCTTTGTGCTGCACCGTACCAACTTTGGCCGCCGCACTTACGCCATCGGCAATAACCCCACCGGCGCGTGGTATTCGGGCATTAACGTCAAACGCCATAACCTGATCCTGTTTGCACTGGTGGGGCTGATGTCCGGCCTGGCCTCGGTGCTGCTGACCTCGCGTCTGGGCAGTACCCGCCCGACGATTGCGATGGGCTGGGAGCTGGCAGTAGTAACGATGGCGGTGCTCGGCGGGGTCAATATCCTGGGCGGGTCCGGCAGCATGGTCGGCGTGATTATCGCCGCCTTCCTGATGGGGCTGGTGACCTTTGGCCTGAGCCTGCTTAATGTGCCCGGCATTGTGATGTCGGTGATTATCGGTGCGATGCTGATCGTGGTGATTTCACTGCCCATTATTACGCGCCGGATTATGCAGCGAAGACGGATCTAATTGCCGGGTGGCACTGCGTTTACATGGCCTACATAACCGTAGGCCCGGTAAGCGCAGCGCCACCGGGCATAAAAATCACAGTAATTAAGGAGAATTATCATGAGCTTTATGTTGGCACTTCCCAAAATCAGCCTGCACGGCGCGGGCGCAATCGGCGATATGGTGAATCTGGTGGCAAACAAACAGTGGGGCAAAGCGCTGGTTGTCACCGATGGCCAGCTGGTGAAACTCGGCCTGCTGGACAGCCTGTTCGCCGCGCTGGACGCCCATAAGATGTCATATCATCTGTTTGACGAGGTATTCCCGAACCCGACGGAAGCCCTGGTGCAGAAAGGTTTTGCCGCTTACCAGAGCGCGGAATGTGACTACGTCATCGCCTTTGGCGGCGGCAGCCCGATTGATACCGCCAAAGCGATCAAGATCCTCACCGCCAACCCTGGCCCGTCAACCGATTACTCCGGCGTGGGCAAGGTGAAAAACGCGGGCGTGCCGCTGGTGGCGATTAATACCACCGCAGGCACGGCGGCAGAGATGACCAGCAACGCGGTCATCATCGATTCCGCGCGCCAGGTGAAAGAAGTGATCATCGACCCGAACATCATCCCGGATATCGCCGTGGACGATGCCAGCGTAATGCTCGATATTCCTGCGTCCGTCACCGCCGCTACCGGCATGGATGCATTAACTCACGCCATTGAAGCCTATGTCTCCGTTGGCGCCCACCCACTAACCGACGCTAATGCGCTGGAAGCCATTCGTCTGATCAACCTGTGGCTGCCAAAAGCGGTCGACGATGGCCATAACCTGGAAGCGCGTGAGCAAATGGCATTTGGTCAGTATCTGGCGGGTATGGCATTCAACAGCGCGGGTCTGGGGCTGGTACATGCCCTTGCGCATCAGCCAGGGGCAACCCACAACCTGCCGCACGGCGTGTGCAATGCCATCCTGCTGCCGATCATCGAAAACTTTAACCGCCCTAACGCTGTCGCACGCTTTGCCCGTGTGGCGCAGGCGATGGGCGTCGACACGCGCGGCATGAGCGATGAAGCGGCAAGCCAGTCGGCCATCCAGGCAATCCGCGATCTGAGCACCCGGGTTGGCATCCCGTCTGGTTTCAGCCAGCTAGGCGTGACCAAAGCGGATATCGAAGGCTGGCTGGATAAAGCCCTCGCCGACCCTTGTGCGCCATGCAACCCACGCACTGCCAGCCGCGATGAAGTCCGCGAGTTGTACCTGGAGGCATTATGATCCGCAAAGCCTTTGTGATGCAGGTAAATCCGGACGCGCACGAAGAGTACCAGCGTCGCCATAACCCCATCTGGCCGGAGCTGGAAGCCACGCTGAAAAGCCACGGCGCGCACCACTACGCCATTTATCTCGATAAGGAACGCAATCTGCTGTTTGCCACCGTAGAGATTGAATCGGAAGAGCGCTGGAACGCGGTAGCGAATACCGACGTTTGCCAGCGCTGGTGGAAATTCATGGGTGACGTCATGCCGTCGAACCCGGATAACAGCCCGGTCAGCGCCGGGCTGAAAGAGGTATTTTACCTGGCCTGATTGGGTAACGCTGCCGCGCCCGCGGCAGCGGCAATCTCCTGTCGGCTGCTCAGCGTAAACGCCGACACCACCGTAATCGCCAGCACAAAACAGCCCAGCATCAGGTAAGTATCCTGGAAGCCGATCCGGTCATACATATTCCCGGCAAAGGCGGAGAGGAAAATGGCCGCCGACTGTTTCGCAAACTGGAAGCCAATCAGGTAGATAGTGGCAGACAGGCGAGTATCAAACACCCCGGTGATGTACTTGAATGCCCCCACCAGCAGGAACGGCACTTCCAGCGCGTGCAGCATCTTCAGGGCAATCACCTCCACGGCGGTGGTGGCAAATGACGAGCCGATAATGCGCGTCGCCATAATCAGCCCGGCAATCAGCAGCGTGTTTTTCGCCCCGATGCGGTTAATGATCCACGGCGAACAGAACATGATAATCGCATTACAAATTTCCCCGGCCGTGGTGGCAAATCCAAAGGCGCGCGTCCCTTCCTGCGGTGTGGCAAAGAAGGTTTTGAAGAAGGTCGCGAACTGCTGGTCGAAGACGTCATACACGCAGGCCACGCCAATCACATACAGGATGAACATCCACATTCTGCGCTGGCGGAACAGATTAAAGACAGTTTTCGCGGTGATTTGCGGCTGATTGGCGCCCAGGGCATTCATCACCTGTGCGGTCTGATTCGGTTTCGGTTTGGCGACCACCAGCAACAGCATCAGCAGCAGCGCCGCCGCTGAACCCATCCAGAAGACATAGGACGGATCGATACCGAACAGGATCCCGCCCGTCGAGGCACACAGCCCCCAGCCGAGGCAGCCGAACATGCGTGCCTTGCCGTACTCGAAGAAGCTGTTGCGGCTCACGCGTTCAATGTAAGCCTCAATTGCCCCGGAACCCGCCGAGAAGACAAACCCGATATACAGCCCGCCGCTCAACGCCCCCAGCCAGATATTTGCTTTAAGCAGTGGCGCAAAGACGAACAGGAAGAACGGTGCGAATAAAAACAGCAGCACCGCGATAATCCACAGCAGATGTTTTTTCAGTCCCAGTTTATCTGAGATAACCCCCAGCACCGGCTGGAATGCGATAGCCGAAAGCGAAATACAGGAGAACACAATCCCGGTATGGGTTTTGTTCAGCCCGATGATATCTGACAGCCAGATCGGCAGGAACGGAAAGCAGGTGGCCATGATGAAGAAGTAGAGAAAGAAGAACAGCCCGAAGATCCAGAAATTAGGGTTGTCTTTGTGGGTACAGGTTGTTGTATTCATTATTTTTATCCTCAACGGAGGACCGGTTTCCCGGCCCATCACCCTTATATGCGTTCCACGCCAATCAGAATGGCGGTTTCCGGGTCCAGGATCGGCAGCGCGATCCCCGCCTGCATCAGCCACTCACCGCTCACCGTTTGCGGGATTTCCATCCACGCCGGTAACTTACGCATGGTGTGGCCACCCTCACCCGTTAAACGAATATTCGGGTGATCGAGCAGGGTGATACGATACTGCGCGCTGGCCTCCAGCCCCGGCATTCGCAGCGGCATCATCAGGGTGTAATCCGGCATCGCGAGCTGGCTGACGAGAAACAGCCCCTGCGTTTTGTCTTCGCTCACTATACCCTGCGCCAGGGTGCTGCTGTCCGGCATATCCACCCGCCACTGGGTACCGTGATGGATAACCGCGCGCCACTGCTTATGCAGCGCGGCGTAATGGCGATACCCTTCGCGCTCATCTTCATCAACGGTGAGCGGATCCAGCTCCAGCCCCATGTGACCAAACAACGCCGTCAAACCACGGAAGGCGATGCTGTGCTGGCGGAAGGTGGCATGGCATTTATGATGACCGATATGTGCGCCCATCACTTCCGGCGGGAAGAAATAGCTCATGCCACGCTGAATGGTGTTGCGCTCCAGCGCATCGTTATTATCAGAAGCCCAGAAACGGTGGCTGCGGGTCAACACTTCATAATCGATGCGTCCACCGCCTGAAGAACAGGATTCAAATTCGATATGCGGGAAGCGCTCGCCCAGCACATCCAGCAGACGATAGAACTGGCGCGTTTGTGCATCGGCGGCGGCTTTACCGTTATGCCCGGGCTGCACCAGCTCGCGGTTCATGTCCCATTTCACGTAGTCGACCGCATGTTCACCCAGCAGCCAGCTCATACGTTCGACCAGATAGTCGAAAGCTTCCGGGATATTCAGGTTGAGTACCAGCTGATGACGCCCGGTCACCTGCTCGTAGCCTGGCAGCGCCAGCACCCAGTCGGGATGCGCACGATAGAGATCAGAATCAGGGCTAATCATTTCTGGCTCAACCCAGATGCCAAACTCCATGCCGAGCTTTTTCACATGGTTGATGACCGGCGTCAGGCCATTCGGGTATTTTTGCTCGTCCAGATACCAGTCGCCCAGCGCGCGGTGGTCGTCGTTGCGCCCTTTGTACCAGCCATCGTCGATAATAAAGCGCTCGACACCCAACGCCGCCGCTTCGTCGGCCATCCGCATGATGTATTCAGGATCATGGTGGAAGTAGATCCCTTCCCAGGTGTTGAGATGCACCGGGCGCGGTTTGTTTTCCGGGAACTGGATAATGTTGCTACGCAGGTAGCGGTGGAACTGCTGGCTCATGCCGTTTAGCCCTTGCGCGGAGTAGCTCGCAAACAGGCGCGGCGTCCAGAGCGTTTCCCCTTCGTTAATCGCCATTTCCCCTGGCAGATAGAGCGCTTCGGCCTGGAGATAACGGCGTCCGTCCGTTTTGGCTTCAGCGCGCAGGCGGTGGTTACCGCTCCAGCCCAGATGTACGCCCCAGACGTCGCCCTGCATTTCGCTGAAAGACGAGGTACCGGAGATCAGCGCCGGGAAGTGTTCATGGGATGTTTTTCCGCGGCGGTTTTCGATCACAAAGCTGTTGTGTTCCAGCTTCACCCGGTGCGGCTGAAATTCGTGGATCCAGCGCCCATGAAAGGCCATCACTTCCTGCGCACGTTCCGCAACCGGCAGCGTCACCGCAAAGCGGTCCACCTGCCAGGGCTGCGCTTTCAGGTTAGTCAAACCATGGCGCACCACCAGCACGCCACTGGCATCCAGCGCCAGCTCGCTGTTCAGGCGCAGGCCAGCGTGCGCATCTTCTGCGATCACCGTCAGGGTTTGCCCCTGTAGTTGCACATCAGTGGTCTTAAATACCGGCGAGCCGTCCAGCCCCTGCCGATGCCCCTCAATCCCGGGCGAGCCAAACAAACCGTGGCCCAGCTCCGCCATCAGCGTGACCGGGGAATCCACATCCAGCCTGCCATTGGCCACCGGACGCGAGAGACTTGCGGCATCTTGGGGTGAAAAGTGGCCAAGATGCGGCCCCCAGTAGAGGATTTCGGCGAACGGGTGCGTTTTAATCACCACGTCTACCGTCTTGCTTTCGAGTCGTAAAATGGAATCTTGCATCAGACATCTCCTGTCATCGGGATGTCCTGAGTGTTGATCCGAAACGTTTCGGATGAGAACCAAAACGTTTCGGATCTGTGATCGGGTTTGGAAATTTGCGGTATTTAGGCCGTCTGGCCTGGGGAGAATTCCGGCTGCCAAAGCACCTGAAGCTGAGCGATATCATCGCCGTTAATCAACTGGCGCACCATATCGGCAATCTGTATTCCCACGCCCTGACGCGTAGACTGGATAACCGAAGCCACGTCGATTTCCACGATGCTGTCCTGTGGTAAACCGTCGTAGACCACCAGTGACACCGCGTTTTCGCCTGTTAAGCGGCCACGCTGTACCAGTGCCATCGCCGCGCCGTCGCCGTGGGTGTTGCAATCGGTAATGATGGCCGTTGGCGGTTGTGGCAGAGAGAGGAGTTCATTCGTGGTGGCATACCCCACGCGGCGCGATGGCGGCATGGCGCGCAGCCATTCGCTGGAAAGGCCAGCTTCCCGCAAGGCGTCCAGATAACCCTGGCGACGCTGCGTAATGAAAGCCTGGTTGTTGCTCTCGCCAAGAAACGCAATTCGCTGGTGGCCCTTTTCGATAAGCCAGCGGGTCGCCTGATACGTACCGGCATAATTGTCGAAATCGAACCATGCATACGGCTGCGGCAACTGGCTACGCCCGAGCGCCAGGAAGGGGAACCCGGCGGCCTGGAGTTGCTCCAGCCGCGGGTCATGATCCAGCGTGTGCGCCACAATCAGCGCATCCACGCGGCGGCTTTGCACCATGCGCATGTAGCTGTGCTTGTCGGCCAGATCGTCCTCGGCAATCAACAGGAGATCGATTTCATGTCGCGCAAGTTCATGGCTAATTTCGCCAACCATGTCCATAAATACGCTGTTATTGAGCGGAACAGGATGAACCGGAAACACCAGGCCGACGGCATCGATTTTACCCATCTTCAGACGTCGGGCAAAGGTATTAGGCCGGTAACCCCGGCGCTGGGCCTCCGCTTCAACGCGGGTGCGCGTCTCACTGGAGACGTCGTCGTATCCGTTCAGGGCGCGGCTGACGGTGGTAACAGACAGCCCCAGTTCTTTGGCAATGGCTTTAAGCGACATGATTTTCCGTAACTTCGTTAATTTTGTTCCGCAACCAGCAGCGCATGGGTATCCGGCTCCAGCGCCTTAAAAATATGCGGCAGATCGGCGGGATAACAAATGTAATCCCCCGGCCCCAGTTCCTCTGGCGCATCCGTCAGGCCAACCAGCGCCCGGCCTTGCGTCACAATAATATGCTCAACCGAACCCGGTGGATGCGGCTGGGAAATGCGGTCCGCGCCGGGTTGCGTCAGCAGTAAATAGACATCCCGACGGGCACCCGGCGGGCACGCGGCCAGCAAAATCGCCTGATAGTTTGCCTGTTCAGCAATCACTTTGGTGCCTTCACCACGGCGGATGACCTGCGTGGTGGGTTGTTGCGGCTCCAGCAAGCGGGCAAACGGAATGCCCAGTGCAACACAAAGCGACCAGAGCGTCTCCAGGCTCGGGTTGCCGTTACCGGATTCCAGCTGCGAAAGCGTGGATTTGGCGATCCCGGCACGACGGGCAATTTCCGCCAGTGAAAGCCCGGTTCGCAGGCGTTCTCGCACCAGACTTTTGGCGATTACGCTAATTGGCTGCGTCATATAACGGCCTCTGTTCTATAAATCGAACGAATCGTTCATCTTGAAAAACGATATTGATGCGTTCATTATAATGGAAATACGTTCGATATGGCTAAAATTGTATGAAGCATCACCTCTCCTGCCTCAAGGGCGACACGATAAAAGCAATCATCCTGGTGTGCCTGGCCGTTGGCGTTGTCGGAATGTCCTACGGCTCGCTGGCGATGGCGTATGGTTTCCCTGTCTGGGTGCCGTTTGTGCTGTCAATTACCGTGCTGGCGGGCGCGTCTGAATTTATGTTTATCGGCATTGTGGCGAGTGGCGGTAATCCCCTGGCGGCTGCCGCTGCGGGATTACTGGTCAACGCGCGCCATGTCCCGTTTGGCGTAACAGTGCGTGAACTGGTGGGTAAGCGCGGCCTCAGCCTGCTCGGCTGCCACATCATGAACGATGAAAGCGTGGTGTTCGGCCTGTCGCAAAAAACGCCTGAACAACGAAAAGCTGCCTACTGGTTGTGCGGCCTTGGCGTGGCGCTCATCTGGCCGCTTGGCGCGTTGCTGGGGGCGATGGTGGGCAAACTCTTACCCGCCCCGGAAACCATCGGGCTGGACGCCGTGTTCCCGGCCATTTTACTGGCGCTGGTGGTTCCGGCATTTAAAAACCGCACAACGCTTATCCGCGCCTGTAGCGGTGCGGTATTGTCGCTGGCCGCCGTGCCATTTGCGCCGGTCGGTTTGCCGGTGCTGCTTTCTTTACTGGGCCTCGCGGCGAGGAAAAAATAATGGGAAACATGACATTCTTTATTCTGGGTATCGCCATCTTATCGGCAGGGACGTATCTGATGCGTCTTGGCGGTGCAAAACTGGGCAGCCGGCTGGCGCTGTCAGAGCGTTCACAGGCGCTGCTTTCTGACGCGGCAACGGTCTTACTCTTTTCCGTGGCGCTGGCGACAACCTTTTATGAAGGGGAACACTTTGCGGGAATGGCGCGCGTTCTGGGCGTGGCGTTTGCCGTATTCCTTGCCTGGCGCAAAATGCCGTTAATTGTGGTGATCGTCGCGGCTGCGGTGGTGACAGCGCTGCTGCGCCTGGCGGGGATCCAATAAAAAAAGCGCCCCGGGGGCGCTCTTTCGACGGTAAAGCGGAATTATTTGTTCAGTTCAGCCGTCATGTGTACACGGTTACCAGAGAATGCCTGAGTAATTTTGTAAGATGACGCGCCAGCTTCCTGAGCCTGTGCTGCGATTTTCGCTTCTGCGCCGTCAATGGTAGAGGCGGTTGCGGTGACAGTCTGTGCAGCGAAAGAACCGAAAGAAGTAGCCAGAGCGATTACTGCGACAAAAGTTTTGATGCTGTTCATGATGTAAACCCTTTCGTTTAGTTGTTTAGGTAAGGCGCCGTGCCTTGATGAGATAAATACTAGACCTCATCACGAACAACTAAAAGCGGAAGGATTTGCTAATATCATTCAAAATTACTGATCAACAATTAAGCGCTGAGGATGGGTATAAATCGTCGCCCTTCCCGGCTTACAGAATCCGACCAGCGTCAGGTTACAGCGCTCTGCTACTTCCACAGCCAGCGTGGTCGCCGCTGACACTGCGAACAGAATTTCAATGCCGCACATCGCCGACTTCTGCACCATCTCATAGCTGGCCCGGCTGGACACCAGCGCTGCCCCCTGTTGCCAGATATCGCTCTCGCGCGCCCGGCGGCCCAGCAGTTTATCCAGTGCCACATGGCGACCCACATCCTCATGCCCACCGGCAATTTCACCTGATGGCTGCACCCAGGCCGCGGCGTGTGTACACCCGCTCAACTGGCCAATGGGCTGTACATCGTTCAGGTGCTCAAGTGCGCGGTCGAGGTGCGCCAGGTTAAATGTCTGGGTAAACGGCAACGGGGATATCGGTTTGCCAATATCGTTAAGCTGCTCAACGCCGCAGACTCCGCAGCCCGTGCGCCCGGCCAGCGCGCGACGCCGCTCTTTCAGCCCCATAAAGCGACGGCTTGAAAGTTCGATTTGCACTTCAAGGCCATTACAGGCCTGAACCACGTCCATGCCGTAGATATCCTGCGGGTGCTCAATGATGCCTTCCGAAAGGGAAAAGCCAATGGCGAACAGGTCGAGATCTTTGGGCGAGGCCATCATCACCACGTGCGAGATACCGTTGTAGACCAGGGCAACGGGGACTTCCTCCGCCAGAAAATCGGGAGTGACGCGGGTAATGTGGGGCGGTCTGTGTACCGACAGTTCCACAATGCCCGCAGGCAGTGGCGACGCGTGGGTAACACGGTTTTGTTTAGACACAACGGTATTCCTGAACAACCACAGAAGCAGGTCTGCTATTGCAGCATAAACGGCAGACCTTACGCATAGTATGGATCAACTTTTCTGCACCCATCCTCATCAAGTTTACCTACTCATTCAGGAGGGGGGCAACCAAATCCATGATACACCCCTTTAACATGAGGGGCCGATAATGTGATTAATATCACACTTTATAATCAATGCAGTGATAATACGTTCACTTTGTATTAACGCAGTTCAAACAGGCTTACCGACAATGTGGTATTCTGATGATATCCCTCGTGGAATTGAGGGATTAACGCAAATTTTTCTCCTTTGCGGTCAATTCTCAACCGCGAAGTTAAAACTACATATGTAAGCAATGTCGAAACAAGGAGTGACCCATGCAGGTCAGCAGAAGGCAGTTCTTTAAGATCTGCGCTGGCGGTATGGCAGGCACCACGGCAGCGGCACTGGGCTTTGCGCCCGGCGTAGCGCTGGCGGAAACGCGGCAGTACAAACTGCTGCGCACCCGTGAAACCCGTAATACCTGTACGTACTGCTCTGTCGGTTGCGGGCTGTTGATGTATAGCCTCGGCGACGGTGCAAAAAACGCCAAAGCGTCTATCTTCCACATCGAAGGCGATCCGGATCATCCGGTTAACCGCGGTGCGCTGTGCCCGAAAGGCGCAGGTCTGGTGGACTTTATCCACTCAGAAAGCCGCCTGAAATTCCCCGAATACCGCGCTCCAGGCTCCGACAAATGGCAGCAAATCAGCTGGGATGATGCGTTTGACCGCATCGCGAAACTGATTAAAGAAGACCGCGATGCCAACTTCATCGACAAGAACGCCGACGGCGTAACGGTGAACCGCTGGCTCTCTACCGGGATGTTGTGTGCCTCTGCCTCCAGCAACGAAACCGGTTATTTAACCCAGAAATTTACGCGTGCACTCGGTATGCTCGCGGTCGACAACCAGGCGCGTGTCTGACACGGACCAACGGTAGCAAGTCTTGCTCCAACATTTGGTCGCGGTGCGATGACCAACCACTGGGTCGACATCAAGAACGCCAACCTCATCGTGGTGATGGGCGGTAACGCCGCTGAAGCGCACCCTGTCGGGTTCCGCTGGGCGATGGAAGCCAAAATCCACAACGGCGCAAAATTGATTGTTATCGATCCCCGCTTTACGCGTACAGCGTCAGTGGCGGATTTCTACACCCCTATTCGTTCAGGTACTGACATCACTTTCCTGTCAGGCGTATTGCTGTACCTGATGACCAACGAAAAATATAACCGCGAATACACCGAAGCCTATACCAACGCCAGCCTGATCGTGCGTGAGGATTATCACTTCGAAGATGGCCTGTTCAGCGGTTATGACGCCGAAAAACGCAAGTACGACAAAACCAGCTGGAACTACGAGCTGGATGAGAAAGGCTTTGCGAAGCGCGACACCACGCTGCAACACCCGCGCTGCGTGTGGAACCTGCTGAAAGAGCACGTTTCTCGCTATACGCCGGATGTGGTTGAAAACATCTGTGGTACGCCGAAGGCGGACTTCCTGAAAGTCTGTGAACTTATCGCCGAAACCAGCGCGAAAGATAAAACCGCATCGTTCCTGTATGCACTCGGCTGGACACAACACTCCATCGGTGCGCAGAACATCCGTACCATGGCGATGGTGCAGCTGCTGCTCGGTAACATGGGGATGGCAGGCGGCGGCGTAAACGCCCTGCGCGGTCACTCCAACATTCAGGGTCTGACCGACCTCGGCCTGCTGTCTCAGAGCCTGACGGGTTATATGAACCTGCCAAGCGAAAAACAGCCTGACCTGCAAACCTATCTGACCGCCAGCACACCAAAACCACTGCTGGAAGGCCAGGTGAACTACTGGGGCAACTATCCGAAGTTCTTCGTCTCAATGATGAAAGCATTCTTCGGCGACAAAGCAACGGCTGAAAACAGCTGGGGCTATGACTGGCTGCCGAAGTGGGACAAAGGTTACGACGTTCTTCAGTACTTCGAGATGATGAACCAGGGCAAGGTCAACGGCTATCTGTGCCAGGGCTTTAACCCGGTTGCCTCGTTCCCGAACAAGAACAAGGTTGTCGCGTCCCTGTCAAAACTGAAGTTCCTGGTCACGATTGACCCGCTCAATACCGAAACCTCGACCTTCTGGCAGAACCACGGTGAATCGAACGATGTCGACCCATCGACGATTCAGACCGAGGTGTTCCGCCTGCCATCAACCTGCTTCGCGGAAGAGAACGGCTCTATCGTTAACTCCGGGCGCTGGTTGCAGTGGCACTGGAAAGGCGCAGACGCCCCGGGGCTTGCCATGAACGATGGCGAGATCCTGGCTGGCATCTTCTTACGCCTGCGTAAGATGTACGCAGCCGAAGGTGGCGCCAACCCGGAACCGGTTCTGAACATGTCCTGGAACTACTCAACGCCGGAAAATCCATCTGCAGAAGAAGTGGCGATGGAAAGCAACGGTAAGGCGCTGGCGGATGTTATCGACCCGGCTACCGGTGCGGTTCTGGCGAAGAAAGGCGAACAGCTGAGCACCTTCGCGCACCTGCGTGATGACGGTACAACATCCAGCGGTTGCTGGATCTTCGCCGGTAGCTGGACGCCGAAAGGCAACCAGATGGCCAACCGCGATAACGCCGACCCATCGGGTCTGGGTAATACGCTGGGCTGGGCATGGGCATGGCCGCTGAACCGCCGCATTCTGTACAACCGCGCCTCCGCAGACCCGCAGGGTAACCCGTGGGATCCGAAGCGTCAGCTTCTGAAGTGGGACGGCGCGAAATGGGGCGGCGTGGATATTCCGGACTACAGCACTGCCGCACCAGGCAGCGATGTCGGGCCGTTTATCATGCAGCCTGAAGGGATGGGACGCTTGTTTGCTATCGATAAGATGGCGGAAGGGCCGTTCCCGGAACACTACGAGCCGTTTGAAACGCCGCTGGGTACCAACCCGTTGCACCCGAACGTGGTCTCTAACCCGGCAGCCCGTATCTTCAAGGGCGATTTCGAAGCGCTGGGTAAAAAAGACAAGTTCCCGTACGTGGGTACAACCTATCGTCTGACCGAACACTTCCACTACTGGACCAAGCACGCGCTGCTTAACGCCATCGCGCAGCCGGAACAGTTTGTGGAGATCGGCGAGAAGCTGGCGAACAAGCTCGGCATTGCCCACGGCGATACCGTGAAAGTCTCCTCTAACCGCGGCTATATCAAGGCCAAGGCAGTGGTGACCAAGCGTATTCGCACGCTGAACGTTCACGGTCAGCAGGTGGACACCATTGGTATTCCTATCCACTGGGGTTACGAGGGCGTGGCGAAGAAAGGGTTTATTGCTAACACCCTGACGCCGTTCGTCGGTGATGCGAATACGCAGACGCCGGAGTTTAAGGCCTTCCTCGTGAACGTGGAAAAGGTGTAACGGAGACGACTTATGGCTTATCAATCGCAAGACATTATTCGTCGTTCCGCGACTAACGGTTTCACTCCCGCGCCTCAGGCGCGGGACCACCAGCAGGAAGTGGCGAAGCTTATCGACGTGACCACCTGTATCGGCTGTAAAGCCTGTCAGGTGGCCTGCTCGGAGTGGAACGACATTCGTGATGAAGTCGGTCACAACGTCGGGGTGTACGACAACCCGGCGGACCTGACCGCCAAGTCCTGGACGGTAATGCGTTTCTCGGAAGTGGAGCAGAACGACAAACTGGAATGGCTTATCCGCAAAGACGGCTGTATGCACTGTGCGGATCCGGGCTGCCTGAAGGCGTGCCCTTCAGAAGGCGCTATCATTCAGTATGCCAACGGTATCGTCGACTTCCAGTCCGAGCAGTGCATTGGCTGCGGCTACTGCATCGCTGGCTGTCCGTTCGACGTGCCGCGACTGAACCCGGAAGACAACCGCGTCTACAAATGTACGCTGTGTGTTGACCGCGTAAACGTCGGCCAGGAGCCAGCCTGCGTGAAGACCTGCCCAACCGGCGCTATCCACTTTGGTTCTAAAGAGGATATGAAAACGCTAGCGGCAGAACGCGTGGGTGAGCTGAAAACCCGTGGTTACGACAACGCAGGCCTGTACGATCCGGCCGGGGTTGGCGGTACGCACGTGATGTACGTGCTGCACCACGCCGACAAGCCGAATCTGTACCACGGCCTGCCGGAGAACCCTGAAATCAGCGCGACCGTTAAGTTCTGGAAAGGCATCTGGAAACCGCTGGCAGCGGTCGGTTTTGCTGCCACCTTCGCGGCAAGCATCTTCCACTACGTCGGTGTCGGTCCGAACCGTGCGGAAGAGGAAGACGATAACCTGCATGAAGAGAAAGACGAGGTGCGCAAATGAGAAAACGTGACACCATCGTGCGCTATACCGCGCCGGAGCGAATCAACCACTGGGTCACCGCCTTCTGCTTCATGCTGGCGGCGATAAGCGGACTGGGGTTCTTCTTCCCGTCCTTCAACTGGCTGATGCAGATCATGGGGACACCACAGCTGGCGCGTATACTGCACCCGTTTGTTGGCGTCATCATGTTCGCGTCGTTCATCATCATGTTTTTCCGATACTGGCACCATAACCTAATCAATCGGGATGATATCTTTTGGGCGAAGAATATTCGTAAGATCGTCGTCAACGAGGAAGTGGGTGATACCGGGCGTTATAACTTCGGCCAGAAATGCGTATTCTGGGCGGCGATTATCTTCCTGGTGCTGTTGCTGGTGAGCGGTGTGATCATCTGGCGTCCGTATTTTGCGCCTGCTTTCTCAATCCCGGTGATCCGATTTGCGCTGATGCTGCATTCATTTGCCGCAGTGGCGTTAATTGTGGTTATCATGGTGCATATTTACGCCGCCCTTTGGGTGAAAGGCACCATTACCGCGATGGTGGAAGGATGGGTAACCAGTACGTGGGCGAAGAAACACCACCCGCGCTGGTACCGTGAGGTCCGCCAGAAACAGGAAAAGTCATCTGAATGAGTATTCGCATAATCCCGCAAGATGAGCTGGGTTCGAGCGAAAAACGTACGGCGGAATATATTCCGCCGTTGTTATTCCCCAGACTCAAGAACCTCTATAACCGCCGCGCAGAGCGTCTGCGCGAGCTGGCAGAGAACAATCCTCTGGGCGACTTTTTGCGCTTTGCCGCGCTGATTGCCCACGCACAGGAAGTGGTGCTGTACGACCACCCTCTGCAAATGGATCTCACCGCGCGCATCAAAGAAGCCAATGAGCAGGGTAAACCGCCATTGGATATTCACGTGTTGCCGCGCGACAAACACTGGCACAAGCTGCTGCATTCGCTGATTGCTGAGCTGAAGCCGGAGATGAGTGGCACTGCGCTGGCAGTGATCGAGAACCTGGAAAAAGCGTCTGACATGGAGCTGGAAGAGATGGCGAGCGCGCTGTTTGCTTCCGACTTTACGCTTGTCAGCAGCGATAAAGCCCCGTTTATCTGGGCTGCGCTGTCGCTTTACTGGGCACAAATGGCCAGCCTGATCCCAGGCAAAGCCCGCGCCGAATATGGCGAAGCGCGTCAGTTCTGCCCAGTGTGCGGTTCAATGCCGGTGTCCAGCATGGTGCAGATCGGTACGACCCAGGGGCTGCGCTACCTGCACTGCAACCTGTGCGAAACCGAATGGCATGTGGTGCGCGTGAAGTGCAGCAACTGCGAGCAGACCCGCGATTTGAACTACTGGTCGCTGGAAAACGAAGAAGCGGCAGTGAAAGCCGAAAGCTGCGGCGACTGCGGCACTTACCTGAAGATCCTGTATCAGGAAAAAGACCCGAAAGTCGAAGCGGTTGCCGACGATCTCGCCTCGCTGATTCTGGACGCAAAAATGGAGCAAGAGGGCTTTGCCCGTAGCTCTATCAACCCGTTCCTGTTCCCGGGTGAAGGGGAGTAGTCTCCATTTTAGCCCGGTAGGCTATTTTGCCGCCGGGCTAACTAATGCGAGAGCGCAGGGATAACATGTTGAGGATCATTAGCAATTGCACGCAGCAGTGCTTGAGCCGGTCCTGTGGGTGAGCGTCTGCCTTGTTCCCAATTGCGTAAGGTATCGACGCTGACAGAGATTAAATTTGCAAATTTACTCTGTGACAATCCGGACGCCTGACGGATTTCTTTAATTTTCATCGCATCAATTTGAAACGTCCGCGACGGATCTCGTCTGCCCTCGGCAATTTCATTCATTTGGGCCATGCTTTGGGTTAACCGCTCAAACAGCGCCTTGTCCATTTACCACCTCTCAATAATCTTTTTCAGTACGGCTTTCTCAGTTGCCGACAGATCATCTTTGATTCCTTTGCGGTAGATAAGCAGTAACCTAATTTCAAACTCACGCGTACGATGAAAATAGATGACCCGGACTCCACCACGCTTTCCCTTACCCCCAGCAAGCCAACGAATCTTTCGTAAGCCTCCTGTATTCTGGATCAGATCGCCATAATCAGGTTGCATAGCCAGGAATACCTGAAGTTTACGGTATTCATCGTCATCCAGTAACAATTTGACGTCTTCAGTGAAAATTTCCGTTTCAATGAACAGCATAAAATATACGCCATTGGCTTATAGTAACAAACTCCCAATGTACGTCAATGACGTACCCTCTCCCTTATTACGCTATTAAGATAAAGTGAAAAAATCCACGCTTACCATGAGCGACATGTAGCCTTTGCGAGCCGCTTTCCAGAATCGACTTCCCATGCAAATCCTCTGTTTTCTTCCGCCATAATCCAGGTTATAACACTGTATATCCATACAGAAAAAAGGCATTTACATGGCGCTGGAAAAGGGTATAGATAAACTGGTTCAGGATTTTATTGCCGCAGGAAGGCCCGCTTCGAGTAGCCAGAGTATTGATGACCGGAGAGCGGGATATCTCGCCAGTACGGTGCTCGCCGGGGAGACAGAAACGCGCATAACGGTTGAAAAACTTGAACGTGAAGGTATGACTTTCCAGGTCTACTCACCACGTAACGCGGCCAAATTACTGCCCACCGTTATTTATTATCACGGTGGCTGTTTTATCAGCGGCGGGTTTGAGACACATGACAATCAGCTCCGCCAGCTGGCGTATTACGGTAACTGTCGCGTGATTGCCATAAAATACAGGCTGGCGCCAGAACATACCTTTCCGGCAGCACATGATGATGCGGAAAAAGGGGCAAATCTGGTACGGAAGTATGCAGATACGTTTGGAGTGGATACAAGCCGGATCACCCTCTGCGGAGACAGTGCAGGAGGCCATCTGGCGCTGGTGACGTCACTACGGCTCAAGAAGGCAGGAGTCTGGCTACCCGCACAGTTGATTCTTATCTATCCCATGCTTGATGCGACCGCCAGGTCCGAGAGCTACACCCGCAATGGCCTCGATTATGTCATCACTCGCGATACGCTGCTGAGCGGCTTTGAAATGTATCTGGCTGATACCGAAAAGCTTCATCCTGAAGCCAGCCCGCTATGGCGAGATGATTTGAACGGTCTACCGCCTGTACACATTATTACTGCCGAATTTGATCCGCTATGCGATGAGGGAGAAATACTCTATCAGTATCTGACAGAACAAGGCGTGGAGTGTACGGCTCAGCGCTGGCTGGGCGTGATCCACGGCTTCTTTCAGCTTGGCGGTATCAGCCTGTCAGCACGGGATGTCATACGAGATATCGCACGGCGAATTCATCCAGCCCGGCAATAAACCGGGCTGGACGAGATTACTCTTCCTCGTTCCCACCCTCTTCATACGCGCCAAACGGCTTCGCAGGGAGAACGATGTAGGTACCTTCAAATACCGCGCCCGATGTGTCGTCACCAAAAAGCTCAACCTGCATCTGCACGCGGGCTTTGCGGCCACGCGCCAGGCGGTCAAGGTCGCCACCGAGCGAACCCAGATCGGCAACGGCACTTGGCTTACCGCTTATCGGTGCGCTGTAGCGAATGTGGGCATCGGCAAGAATGATGGTGCCACCAAGATGGCGCTCGCGCAGCATCAGCCAGATAAGCCCCCAGCCAGTGAGCGTGGCCAGTGAGAAAAGACTGCCTGCAAACAGCGTGTGGTGTGGGTTTTGATTGCCGATTTCCGGCATCGTGGTAATGAATTTTTGCCCCGTATACTGCTGGATACGGACACCCATTTTTTCACTCAGCGGGATGTGCTGATACCAGGCCTGTTGTAGCTGTCCGCACCAGTCTGCGCGATGCAAAATATCATCCAGCGTGGCAACGGGTTTAATCATCAGGAAATGGCGAACCGGAGTAGTTTGTGGTGTCGTGATTTCACCCTGGTTAACAAAACCCAGCTTGGCGAAAAACTCCACGGCATCTTCACGGGCGCTACAGGTCACGCGCTTTACGCCTTCCTGCCGGGCGACGGACTCCAGCGTCATCGCCATCAGCGTGCCCAGACCTTTGTCCTGTACTGAAGGATGCACTGCCATAAAACGAATGGAGGCTTCATTATCGGCGTTAATGTACAAACGCCCAACGGCGACGAGGTTACCCTCTTCATCCACCACCATCTGGTGATGCGCCATTGCATCCCAGGCGTCACGTTCAGAGCCCTGAGGCTGATGTAATGGCTTACGCAGCATTTCCCAGCGGAAATGGTAGTAAACGTCTAACTCTTCTTCTGTTTGCGGTACTCGAAGGTGATACATAGCTGTACTCTCTCTTGTTACCCGCGGCCACGCCGCCAGCTGGCTCATACCTGGAGCCAGAAAGTGACGGGGCCATCGTTCACCAGCGAAACCTGCATATCCGCAGCGAATCGTCCGGTTTGCGTATTCATTTCCTGTTGGCGACAACGCTCAACAAAATACTCATAAAGCGCTTCTGCACGGTCCGGTGCTGCTCCTCTGGAGAACCCCGGGCGCATTCCGCGCTCGGTGTCCGCAGCAAGCGTAAATTGCGACACCACCAGCACGCTGCCTCCCGCCTGCTGGACGTTGAGGTTCATCTTCCCTTCTGCATCGCTAAAGATGCGGTAGCCCAGCACACGCTCACACAAGCGGTTGGCTTTTTGTTCGTCATCTTCCTTTTCGACACCTAACAACACTAAAAGTCCTGGGCCAATTTCACCCGTCACCTCTCCCTCCACGGTGACGCTGGCACGGGTTACGCGCTGTATCAATGCAATCATGGTTGGTCTGCTTCTTGTTGTTTTTCAGCTTCTGCTGTTTTTCTGAGTTCGCGATATATTCCGAGAGTGACAGTTATTTCGGCGCCAAGCAAGACGATACACCAGGTCCAGTACACCCAGACAAACAAAATGGGGATCACCGCCAGCACACCGTAGATCAGCTGATAAGACGGGAACATGGTGATATAAAGGGCAAATCCTTTTTTCCCCAGTTCAAAAAGTACTGCCGCCACCAGCGCGCCTAACACAGCATCGCGATTGGGTACGCGTGTGGTCGGGACCACGCTGTACAGCAGCCAGAACGAGAGCCAGGACAACACTAGCGGGAAAAGGCGCAACACATTGTCGATAACGCCATTTAGCTCACTGGCCCAGCGCAACGAGAGCAGATAAGAGCTTATCGCCAGGCTCGCCCCCGCCAGCAGCGGCCCAAGTGTCAAAATCATCCAGTAAACGGCAAAAGAGTACACTCTGGGTCGAATCCGCTTACTGCGCCAGATAGTGTTCAGCGCACTATCAATGGCATACATCAGCAGTAACGCCGTCACGATCAGCCCACAGGCCCCAACGGCGGTCATCTTGTTGGAATTAGCAACAAACTGCTCGATGTAATTCTGAATCACATCCCCGGTGGCCGGAATAAAGTTAGCAAAAATGAAATGACGCAGCTGCAGGCTCACATCTGCAAACATCGGGAATGCAGAAAAAAGGGCAAAAACAACCGCCACCAGCGGCACTAACGAGAGCAACGACACATAGGCAAGATTGCCCGCCAGTGTCGTCATGTTGTCCTCATCAATGCGATGCCAGAGAAGTTTCAGCCACGACCTGAGCGGGCGGGTATGGTGAGCGGCTTTTTGATGAACGTTTTTTAGCATAACTGCTTCGCGAAATAGTTGGGTATCGTCTCTTTTCCGGTCACCAGAATTGACGTGATACCTAACTGGTTAGCTCCCTCTATATTATCGGCGTTGTCGTCAAAAAAGACCGCATCCGCCGCTGAGTACCCTTCTGCCTGCAATACAGCCTGATAAATTCGCGCCTCAGGTTTGCGCATTCCCATCTCCTGGGAAAGATAGACGTGATCCGCTGCGGCATTTACCTCAGGGTATTCATCTGGCCAGAATGTCGTGTGCAGACGGTTGGTATTTGACAGGACCACCACACGGTGCCCTTGTTTGCGAAGTTTGTTCATGATGTCGGTGACTTCCGGGCGGATCGCCACAAAAACAGCCTGCCAGCCGTGAGCAAACTGCTCGTAACTTAATGACAGGTCCATTTCGTGACAAAAGCGCTCGGCAAACTCTTCATCACTGATTTCACCGCGCTCATGCTGATGGAAAGTCTCACTCATCGCGAAGCTCTGTTTTAATGTTGCCAGCGGAACGCGGCTAAAGTCGCTCCATGCGCCCAGCACCCGATTAAAATCGATATCGACGATTACATTTCCTAAGTCAAAGATATAAAGCATGTTTATCTCCTTTTCGCCGTGGAAAAGTAACTGTAGCGGGAAAGATAAGCTTTGGCTATGAACTGCGACATAACGCAGAAAAAGAAAAACCCCGCCACAAAGGACGGGGTTTTGCAGACTAAAAGAAGCGTAAATTAGTCTTCTTTAGGACCGCGCATCGCACGTTTACGATCGTTCTCGGTCAGGTGACGTTTACGGATACGAATTGACTGTGGAGTCACTTCTACCAGTTCGTCATCATCGATGAATTCCAGAGCTTGCTCCAGGGTCATCTTGACTGGTGGAACCAGAACCGTTGCTTCGTCAGTACCGGACGCACGCATGTTGGTCAGTTTCTTACCGGTCAGGCAGTTTACAGTCAGGTCGTTAGAACGACTGTGAATACCGATGATCTGGCCTTCGTAAACTTCAGCACCGTGACCCAGGAACAGCTTACCGCGGTCCTGAAGGCTGAACAGTGCGAACGCAACCGCTTTACCCTGACCGTTGGAGATCAGAACGCCGTTGTTACGCTGGCCCACGTCGCCTGGACGAACGTCGTCGTAGTGGCTGAAGGTGGAGTACAGCAGACCAGTACCAGAAGTCATAGTCATGAACTCTGAACGGAAGCCGATCAGACCACGGCTTGGGATCACGTAGTCGAGACGTACGCGGCCTTTGCCATCTGGATTCATGTTTTTCAGGTCGCCTTTACGCTCACCCAGAGCCTGCATGACAGAACCCTGGTGCTGCTCTTCAACGTCCAGCGTTACGTTTTCGAACGGCTCTTGTTTACGGCCGTCGATTTCGCGGAAGATAACTTTCGGACGGGAAACCGCCATTTCGAAACCTTCACGACGCATGTTTTCGATCAGAACAGACAGGTGCAGCTCACCACGACCGGAAACGCGGAATGCGTCTGCATCCGGAGTTTCTTCAACGCGCAGCGCAACGTTGTGCACCAGCTCTTTGTTCAGGCGGTCAAGGATCTGACGAGAGGTAACGAACTTACCTTCTTTACCACAGAACGGAGAGGTGTTGACGTTGAAGAACATGGAAACGGTTGGTTCATCAACAGACAGGGCTGGCAGCGCTTCAACCGCCTGCGGATCGCAGATGGTGTCAGAGATGTTCAGTTCACCCAGACCGGTGATGGCGATGATGTCGCCCGCTTCAGCGATGTCGCTCTCGATACGCTCAAGACCCAGGTGAGTCAGTACTTTACCGACTTTACCGTTACGGGTTTTGCCTTCGCTATCGATGATAGTAACCTGCTGGTTAGGCTTAACTTTACCGCGCTTGATACGACCAATACCGATTACGCCAACATAGTTGTTGTAGTCGAGCTGAGAGATCTGCATCTGCAGGGTGCCGTCGAGATCAACGCTTGGTGCAGGAACACGGTCAACAATCGCCTGGTACAGCGGGGTCATGTCTTCAGCCATGTCTTCGTGGTCCAGACCGGCGATACCGTTCAGCGCAGAAGCGTAAACGATAGGGAAGTCCAGCTGCTCGTCGGTCGCGTCGAGGTTTACGAACAGGTCGAATACCTGGTCAACAACCCAGTCAGGACGCGCGCCAGGACGGTCAACTTTGTTAATTACAACGATTGGCTTCAGACCGTGGGCAAATGCCTTTTTGGTCACGAAGCGCGTCTGCGGCATTGGGCCATCCATTGCGTCAACGACCAGCAGAACGGAGTCTACCATGGACATTACACGTTCAACTTCACCACCGAAGTCGGCGTGCCCTGGGGTATCAACGATGTTGATACGGTAGTCATTCCATTTAATCGCGGTGTTTTTCGCGAGGATGGTAATCCCACGCTCTTTCTCCAAATCGTTGGAGTCCATCACGCGTTCTTGGGTTTCGGCACGAGCATCAAACGTACCGGATTGCTGCAGCAGCTTATCAACCAGGGTAGTTTTACCATGGTCAACGTGCGCGATGATGGCGATGTTACGCAAATTTTCGATCACAACTTTGCCTCAGGCATTTAGAAATAGCGCGTTATTGTACACGGATTAATCGCACTACAAAACAGGATCACAAACATCCCCCGCAAACAAGTATTGCAGAGATGCTTTGTGATCGCTTTCACGGAGCGGTAAAAGGGCTCTTTAACGTAAATTGCACCAATATAGTGCTCAATGTTCACATTGAAGCACTATACTGGTGCAACAAATCCATTGTGGTGCAGCCCTTTTGCACTATGGTGCGCATGATAACGCCTTTTTGGGGTGTTTTAAAAGTTGGCACAGATTTCGCTTTATAAAAAATACATGGCAACAGCCAGTACAAACAGAAATTGAAGACCTCGTTACCACGACGACAATGACCAATCTGGAGAGTTAAGTATGTCCGCTGAACACGTTTTGACGATGCTGAACGAACATGAAGTGAAGTTTGTTGATCTGCGCTTCACCGATACCAAAGGTAAAGAACAGCACGTCACTATTCCTGCTCATCAGGTGAACGCCGAATTCTTTGAAGAAGGCAAAATGTTTGACGGCTCCTCCATTGGTGGCTGGAAAGGCATTAACGAATCCGACATGGTTCTGATGCCGGACGCGACTACTGCGCTCATTGACCCGTTCTTCGAAGAGCCAACTCTGATCATCCGTTGCGATATCCTCGAGCCAGGTACACTGCAAGGTTACGACCGTGACCCACGCTCCATCGCTAAGCGCGCAGAAGAGTACCTGCGTTCTACCGGCATCGCAGACACCGTTCTGTTCGGGCCAGAGCCAGAGTTCTTCCTGTTCGACGACATCCGTTTTGGTGCTTCAATTTCTGGTTCCCACGTTGCTATCGATGATATCGAAGGCGCATGGAACTCCTCCACCAAATACGAAGGTGGTAACAAAGGTCACCGTCCAGGCGTGAAAGGCGGTTACTTCCCGGTTCCTCCGGTCGATTCTTCACAGGACATCCGTTCTACCATGTGTCTGATCATGGAAGAGATGGGACTGGTTGTTGAAGCGCATCACCACGAAGTGGCGACCGCTGGCCAGAACGAAATCGCTACCCGCTTCAACACCATGACCAAAAAAGCGGATGAGATTCAGATCTACAAATACGTTGTGCACAACGTTGCGCACCGTTTCGGTAAAACTGCGACCTTCATGCCAAAACCAATGTTTGGCGACAACGGTTCCGGTATGCACTGCCACATGTCTCTGTCCAAGAACGGTACTAACCTGTTCTCTGGCGACAAATATGCGGGTCTGTCTGAGCAGGCGCTGCACTACATCGGTGGTGTTATCAAACACGCTAAAGCGATCAACGCCCTGGCGAACCCAACCACCAACTCCTACAAGCGTCTGGTCCCAGGCTATGAAGCTCCAGTAATGCTGGCTTACTCTGCCCGTAACCGTTCTGCTTCTATCCGTATCCCGGTGGTTGCTTCTCCAAAAGCGCGTCGTATCGAAGTTCGCTTCCCGGACCCGGCAGCTAACCCATACCTGTGCTTCGCAGCTCTGCTGATGGCTGGTCTTGACGGTATCAAGAACAAGATCCACCCAGGCGAAGCAATGGACAAAAACCTGTATGACCTGCCGCCAGAAGAAGCGAAAGAGATCCCACAGGTTGCCGGTTCTCTGGAAGAAGCACTGCAAGCGCTGGACGCTGACCGCGAGTTCCTGACTGCGGGTGGTGTGTTCACTGACGAAGCTATCGATGCATACATCGCGCTGCGTATCGAAGAGAACGACCGTGTGCGTATGACTCCGCACCCAGTTGAATTCGAACTGTACTACAGCGTTTAAGTTTTAACGGGTTTCGCGCGACCTTTACGCGCGATCCCGAAAGCTGTTTTTTTGTTGCCGTGGAAACTTTCAGCCCATCTTCGGATGGGCTTTTTTCTCCACCAACAACCTGATCTCACGCGCTTTTTACGCCGAAAAAGCTATACTGCACTAAATTAGTGCAAACAACTCCAGGAGACTGCTGAATGGCAACTGGCACGCTGCCCGATGCTGGGCAGATCCTCAATTCTTTAATTAACAGTATCTTGTTGGTCGACGATGAGCTGGCCGTGCATTACGCCAACCCGGCGGCGCAGCAACTGCTTGCCCAGAGCGCACGCAAACTGTTTGGTACACCGCTCCCGGAATTGTTGAGCTACTTTTCGCTGAATATTGGCCTGATGCAGGAAAGTTTGCAGGCCGGTCAGGGGTTCACCGATAACGAAGTGACTCTGGTGATAGACGGGCGTTCCCATATTCTTTCGCTGACGGCACAGCGCCTTCCTGAGGGGCTTATTCTGCTCGAGATGGCGCCGATGGATAATCAGCGTCGCCTTAGCCAGGAACAACTCCAACATGCCCAGCAGATCGCTGCCCGGGATTTGGTACGTGGCCTGGCCCATGAAATCAAAAACCCGCTGGGTGGTTTGCGCGGCGCAGCACAGCTGTTGACCAAAGCACTCCCCGACCCTGCGCTTGCCGAGTACACCAACGTCATCATTGAGCAGGCAGACCGTCTGCGCAATCTGGTCGACAGACTGCTTGGGCCGCAGCAACCGGGAATGCACGTTTCAGAAAGCATTCATAAAGTGGCCGAGCGGGTGGTGAAACTCGTGTCGATGGAGCTTCCGGAAAACGTCACGCTGGTGCGCGATTACGATCCAAGCCTGCCAGAACTGGCGCACGATCCTGACCAGATTGAACAGGTTCTTCTGAATATCGTGCGTAATGCCCTTCAGGCGCTGGGACCTGATGGCGGAGAAATTATTCTGCGTACCCGCACCGCTTTCCAGTTAACGCTGCATGGCGTGCGCTACCGACTGGCGGCGAGAATCGACGTTGAGGATAACGGGCCTGGCATCCCATCGCATCTTCAGGACACCTTGTTCTACCCGATGGTGAGCGGCCGCGAAGGCGGTACAGGGCTGGGGTTATCCATTGCCCGCAATTTGATTGATCAACACTCTGGCAAAATTGAATTTACCAGTTGGCCGGGTCATACCGAGTTTTCGGTTTACCTGCCAATTAAAAAATAAAGGTGACGTGTATGCAACGAGGGATAGTCTGGGTAGTCGATGACGATAGCTCCATCCGTTGGGTGCTTGAACGCGCACTCACGGGAGCGGGATTAAGCTGCACGACGTTTGAGAGCGGCAGCGACGTGCTTGATGCACTCACCACCAAAACCCCGGATGTTTTGCTGTCAGATATTCGGATGCCGGGTATGGACGGGCTGGCGCTCTTAAAACAGATCAAACAACGCCACCCAATGCTTCCGGTCATCATAATGACTGCCCACTCCGATCTGGATGCCGCCGTCAGTGCGTACCAGCAAGGGGCATTCGATTATCTGCCAAAACCCTTTGATATCGACGAAGCGGTCGCCCTGGTTGAGCGTGCCATCAGCCACTACCAGGAGCAGCAACAGCCCCGCAATGCGCCCGTTTTTGGCCCAACGACGGACATCATTGGCGAAGCGCCTGCCATGCAGGACGTGTTTCGCATTATCGGTCGTTTGTCCCGCTCTTCCATTAGCGTATTGATTAACGGTGAATCAGGAACCGGTAAAGAGCTGGTTGCCCATGCGTTACACCGGCATAGCCCGCGGGCGAAAGCGCCGTTTATCGCCCTGAACATGGCGGCGATCCCGAAGGATTTGATTGAGTCGGAACTGTTCGGCCATGAAAAAGGGGCCTTTACCGGCGCGAACACGATTCGCCAGGGGCGCTTTGAACAGGCCGACGGCGGGACACTTTTCCTGGATGAAATCGGCGATATGCCGCTGGATGTTCAGACCCGCCTGCTTCGCGTGCTGGCTGACGGGCAGTTCTATCGCGTGGGGGGTTATGCTCCCGTAAAAGTAGACGTGCGCATTATTGCCGCCACGCACCAGAACCTGGAGCAGCGCGTTCAGGAAGGCAAATTCCGTGAAGACTTGTTCCATCGTCTGAACGTGATCCGCGTTCACCTGCCGCCGCTGCGCGAGCGTCGCGAGGATATTCCTCGTCTGGCGCGCCACTTCCTGCAGGTTGCTGCACGTGAGCTGGGCGTGGAGGCAAAACTGCTCCACCCGGAAACCGATGCCGCCCTCACCCGCCTGGCCTGGCCTGGCAACGTGCGTCAGCTTGAAAATACCTGTCGCTGGTTGACGGTCATGGCCGCCGGCCAGGAAGTGCTGATTCAGGATTTACCGGGCGAGCTGTTCGAAGCCACCGCCCCGGAAAGCAGCACCGGACACGCACTGCCAGACAGCTGGGCGACACTTCTGGCGCAATGGGCGGACCGCGCGCTGCGTTCCGGTCATCAAAACTTGCTTTCAGAGGCTCAGCCAGAGATGGAGCGCACGCTGTTAACCACTGCGCTTCGTCATACTCAGGGCCATAAACAGGAAGCGGCTCGATTACTGGGATGGGGACGCAATACCCTGACACGTAAGCTGAAAGAGCTGGGAATGGAGTGATTTTTACCGCTGTGTAAAGATGACGAATTGAGCGCAAATTGCCGTTATTTTGCGCTTTACTGTTCCGATGAGTTTTGTATGATCGTGCCCGGAAATTGGGGGGACCATCATGCTGGAATCATTAGTGAATTTGCTCTCGAGCGGAGCAGCCGAAAGCCACACGCCGCAAACCGCCGTTGCTGCGGTATTGTGTGCGGCGCTGGTTGGGCTGTTTAGCTAGCGGGTTTGAACGTAAAAGCCGGGTGGCGGCTTCGCCTTACCCGGCCTATACAACCCTGCCGTTTAAATCACCCGGGAGAACTGCTGCAGACGCGCTTTCTGGCGCAAGTACGCATCGAAGCACATGCAGATATTACGAATCAGCAAACGTCCTTTCGGCGTAACCTCAATCGCACTCTCCGAAATATCCACCAGCCCATCTTTCGCCAGCGGAGCAAGCAGCTTCAGGTCTTCCGCAAAGTAATCTCTGAACTGCAGATCCCATTGCGCTTCCACCTCGCTGAAATCGAGGCGGAAATTACAGATAAGCGCCTTAATCACATCGCGGCGAATACAGTCATCACGGGTTAACGCGATACCGCGCCACAGGGCATTTCCGGTTTCATCGACTTGCTGATAGTACTGTTTTAACTCTTTCTGGTTCTGCGCGTAGCAGTCGCCAATCATGCTGATGGCTGAAACGCCCATCCCCAGTAAATCGGTATCGCCCTGAGTGGTGTAGCCCTGGAAGTTGCGGTGCAACACGCCTTCACGCTGGGCAATCGCCAGCTCATCGTCCGGGCGAGCAAAGTGATCCATACCAATAAACTGATAACCGGTATCGGTCAGCGAAGTGATGGTTTCCTGCAAAATATCCAGCTTCTGTTGGGCGGAAGGCAGATCCGCATCCTTGATTTTGCGCTGCGCGGCGAACAACGTCGGCAGGTGCGCATAGTTAAAGACACTGAGGCGGTCGGGATTGAGCTCGGCCACACGCTTCAGCGTAAAGGCGAAGCTCTCTGGCGTTTGTTTTGGCAGGCCGTAAATCAGGTCAATATTAGTCGACGTAAAGCCGATATCACGCGCATGGTTCAGCAAGGCAAAGATGAAGTCTTCATCCTGCTCACGGTTCACCAGACGCTGTACTTCTTTGTTGAAATCCTGCACGCCCATACTCAGGCGGTTGAAACCTTCAGCGCGTAAGTGATCCAGTACATCCAGCTCAATTTCACGCGGATCGACTTCGATCGAGATTTCAGCGTCATCATTAAAATTGAAGTTGCCGCGCAGCAACTTCATCAGTCGGCTAATTTGCGCTTTGTTGAGATAGGTTGGCGTACCGCCGCCCCAGTGCAGCTGGCTGACGTGGCGTCCGGCAAAGAGAGGCGCACGATGCAGGATTTCTTGTTCGAGCGCATCCAGATATTGATCGGCCTTGTGCTGCTGGCGGGTAACTATTTTATTGCAGCCACAGAAGTAGCAGAGCTTATGGCAGAACGGAATATGGACGTAGAGCGAAAGCGGGCGCTCAGGATAGCGCGCAACAGCCTGAAGAAATTCAGGTTCGCCGAAGGTATCGGTAAACTCCAGCGCGGTTGGGTATGACGTATAACGTGGCCCGGAATAGTTATATTTCTGGATTAGGGCCAAATCCCAGTCGATAGATGGTACAGACATGCTCACTCCTTCCGTTGGTGTCGCGTTCGTATACGGCGGCCCGTTCTGGCCCCGTTGCGGGCCATCATTCGGGTGCGCAGCCACTTCTGTCGCCGCGACAACCGCCGTAGTTTAACGAATAACCACACCAGATAACATATAACCGGAAGGGTTATAAGCAGGACTATCGTACCTGCCGGGTGCAAATGTTAGTTTCCACCCTTCAGAAGACGCATCATATCTTCCTGCTTCTCTTCTTCTTCTTCGTCATCTTCATCGTCGTAAGACAGACCAAGTTTCTGCATCAGCTCATCGATACGATCCAGTTTGGCATCAACCCACGATTGCTCTTCAGCGGTTAAGGCTTCTCCCTCTTCAAGACGTTCCAGCAGCGCGTCCAGGCGCTCATCGTTCTCCAGCAAATCCAGCTCAGCCTGCGGTGAAAGCATAGGTTTCTCGCTCTTTGGTTTGTGCTGCTTAGTGACCGGGGTGTCTGTCACGCCCAGTTGAATGGGAGTTTTACTGCCGATACGCGGATCTTTCTGCTGCGTGTTTTTCGCAGAAGAAGACGATGCACCGCTACCGCTCGCACGGCTGCCCGCAGCGTGACCACGATGCTTTTTATCGCGTTTGCGATCGCGCGCTTCCTGGTTCAGTTCTTCGCGCGTTTTACGGCGTGCTTTTGCAGGACGTTTAGCGCCTGCTGCGGAGGTCGGTTTTTTCATGGTGTATTGTCTTTAAGCCGTTTTCATCAGTATAGAATTGCGGCGAAATCTAGCAGAAAGCAAGCAAAGAAAAAAGGCGACAGAGCAATCTGTCGCCTTTTTTCCTGACTCACAACCCTTAACGGGTCAGACATTCCATGTTTGCCAACAACAAACCCTGTTTTATCCTTTGGCTGATACCGTCCGTGTACGGTTCCCTTTCCTGTTTTAAACGCCTCCAGGCGCTCGTCATCCTGACAATCCTGAGTCTTCGCCTCCTGGCGCTCCTGACCCTTATCCTTAAGTCGTTATCCTGTTGGCATCCTCGCCTTGCCGCACACTTTACCTTGTTCTATTAAACTAACAAGCAACAGAAAGGTACAAAAGTGGATTTTAAGAAAATTACCCATATTTAACTTTATGATTTTAAATAGTTTGTGTTTTTTAACACCTGCGATTTCTCTGAGATCTCCCATAGCATCTATGGCGGATTTCCTACACCTGCTGCGGTTATGGCCTACAGGGTTATCACGATGAGAAAAGCCTTTTGCCCGCATTCAGGTATAATCCCCCACAGATTACGATTTTTGGAGACGACCACGTGACTACCTGGAACTACCAACAGACGCATTTTGTCACCAGTGCGCCTGATATTCGCCACTTGCCTTCTGATACAGGGATTGAAGTGGCATTTGCTGGCCGCTCCAATGCGGGGAAATCCAGCGCCCTGAATGCGCTGACCAATCAGAAAAGCCTGGCGCGTACGTCAAAAACGCCTGGCCGTACTCAGTTGATTAACCTGTTTGAAGTGGCAGACGGCAAACGTCTGGTCGACTTGCCAGGCTATGGTTACGCGCAAGTGCCGGAAGAGATGAAGATCAAATGGCAACGCGCGCTGGGTGAATACCTCGAAAAACGCCAGTGCCTGAAAGGTCTTGTGGTTCTGATGGATATTCGCCATCCACTGAAAGACCTCGATCAGCAAATGATCGACTGGGCAGTGGCGAGTGATATTGCGGTACTCGTCCTGTTGACGAAAGCCGACAAACTGGCGAGCGGGGCACGTAAAGCGCAGGTGAACATGGTTCGCGAAGCGGTGCTGGCGTTTAATGGCGATGTGCAGGTTGAGCCATTCTCCTCGCTGAAAAAGCAGGGTGTCGACAAACTGCGTCAGAAGCTTGATAGCTGGTTCAACGAGCTGGAGCCCGCGACAGAAGCGGAAGAAGAGTAATAAAGCGCGCGGCAATGTCCGCGCTTTTTTTTGCCCATAATTTTCTTTGGCGCAATAAAAAACGCCCCAGTCATTACTGACTGGGGCGGCTAAAATATTCAGCCAAATCCGATTACGTGAAGTAAAAGGTCTGAAAGATAGAACATCTTACCTCTGTACCCTACGTCGTTAACTCTACTCTTTTTTTATCGATCGAAAAAGCACTTTTCGTAGTTTTTTTTCATTCTTTACATAGGGAATTCTAATGATCATCACAAAACGCACCTGGTTATGTTGCTAAGTTACATAAAAGGCACGTTATTCGCCTGACCCTTAGTGAGCTTGATCCCAGTTTTCCCCACTCCCCACTTCCACCAGCAATGGCACATCCAGTTTCATGCTGCTTTCCATCAGTTCGTGGATCTTTTTCGAGACTGCGGCAAGGTCATCTTTATGCACTTCGAACACCAGTTCATCGTGCACCTGCATGATCATACGCACACGCGGTTTCTCATGTTCCAGCCAGGCATCAACAGCAATCATTGCCCGTTTAATGATGTCAGCCGCTGTACCTTGCATCGGGGCGTTGATCGCTGCACGCTCTGCGCCGGCACGGCGGGCTGCATTGCTGGATTTTATATCAGGCAGATAAAGACGACGGCCTTCCAGCGTTTCAACGTAGCCTTTCTCTTTCGCCTGGGCGCGGGTACGCTCCATATAGTCCAGCACACCCGGGTAACGCTCGAAGTAGAGATCCATATACTTCTGCGACTCTTTACGCGGAATGTTGAGCTGACGTGAAAGCCCGAATGCGCTCATGCCATAAATCAGACCGAAGTTGATCGCTTTTGCACTACGGCGCTGCTCGTTGGTCACGCTTTCCAGCGGCAGGCCAAACACCTCTGCGGCGGTAGCGCGGTGAATATCCTTCCCTTCGGCAAACGCGGTCAGCAAACCTTTGTCACGCGACAGATGCGCCATAATACGCAGTTCAATTTGCGAGTAGTCCGCAGAGACAATCAGGTAATCATCCGGGGCGATAAACGCCTGGCGAATACGACGCCCCTCTTCATTACGAACTGGGATGTTTTGCAGGTTTGGATCGGTCGATGACAGTCGCCCGGTTGCAGCAACCGCCTGATGATAAGAGGTATGCACACGCCCCGTTTTCGGGTTAATCATCAACGGCAGCTTATCGGTGTAGGTCGATTTAAGCTTCGCCAGACCGCGATACTCGAGGATAACTTTTGGCAGTGGATAATCCAGCGCCAGCTCTTCCAGCACCTCTTCAGAGGTCGATGGTGCGCCGCCTGGGGTTTTCTTCAATGGCTTGATGCCCTGTTTTTCAAACAGGATCGTTTGCAGCTGTTTAGGCGATGACAGGTTAAACGCCTCACCGGCCAGCTCATGCGCTTTTTGCTCAAGCTCGGTCAGACGTTGCGCCAGCTCACCCGAGTGGTTATGCAGCACCGTTGGGTCAATTTTCACGCCGTTGCGTTCAATACGGGACAACACCGGCACCAGCGGCATTTCGATATGCTGGAATACGTTCAGCGGGCCTTCGTTCTTCTGGAGCTTTGGCCACATCTTCAGATGCAGTTGCAGCGTTACGTCGGCATCTTCTGCCGCATAGCGACCCGCCTCTTCCAGCGCAATCTGGTTGAAGGTCAGCTGGTTTTTACCCTTCCCGGCAATCTCTTCAAAGGTAATGGTTTTGTGCTTCAGCCAGCGATCGGACAAGGAGTCCATATCATGACGGCCTGCAACGCTATCCAGAATGTAGGATTCCAGCATGGTGTCGAAGGCGATACCGCGCAACTCGATACCGTAGTTTTGCAGGATGCCACGGTCATATTTGAGGTTTTGTCCCACCTTAAGGACTTTGTCGTCTTCAAGGAGAGGTTTGAGCAATTCCAGCACACGCTCGCGAGGAATTTGATCCGGCGCGTCCAGGTAGTCATGCGCCACAGGGACATATGCCGCCAGACCCGGCTCCGTTGCAAACGAGAGACCAACCATATTGGCCGAGATGTTGTCGAGGCTGTCCGTCTCAGTATCGAACGCGAAGACCGGTGCCTTCTTCAGCTTTTCAATCCACGCAATTAACTGTGCTTCTTCAAGCAGGGTTTCATAGTGTTCAGAAGACAGGGCGCTCACCTGCTCTTCTTCCACTTCAACCTCAACCTCGATGGTTTCTTTTGGTTTAGCCGCAGGTTTAGCACCCTTCGCCTGCATCCATTTACCTGCTTCTACATCTGTCGTCCAGCGTTTGAATTCGTATTTTTTAAACAGACTGAGCAGATCGTCCGCTGACGGTTGCTGCACTTCAAGTTGCTCGCAACCCAGCTCCAGCTCAACGTCCGTTTTGATGGTTGCCAGTTTATAAGAGAGGTAAGCCAGATCTTTATTTTGCTCAAGCTTAGCTGCCATCGTCTTCGCGCCGCGGAATGTCAGGCTCGCGATTTTATCTGATTCGCCGTAAAGCGTGTCCAGCCCGCCAAGCCCTTGTAACAACGCCTGAGCCGTCTTTTCACCCACACCCGGTACGCCCGGAATGTTATCGGAGGAGTCGCCCATTAAGGCGAGGAAATCGATGATCAACTCTGGCGGCACACCGTATTTGGAGACAACTTCTTCTGGCCCCAGAATGGTGTTCGTCATGGTGTTAATCAGGGTGATGCCTGGAGTCACCAGCTGCGCCATATCTTTATCGCCGGTACTGATAAGCACAGGACGGCCCAGTTTTTCGGCTTCACGCGCCAGCGTGCCGATAACGTCATCAGCCTCTACCCCGGACACCGCCAGCAGCGGCAGACCCATCGCTTTCACCATTGTGTGCAGCGGCTCTATCTGTGCGCGCAGATCGTCAGGCATTGGCGGACGATGAGACTTGTAGTTTTCGAATAATTCATCACGGAAGGTTTTGCCCTTCGCATCAAAAACAACGGCCGCATGGGTCGGTTGATACTGAAGGATCAGGCTGCGCAGCATGTTTAACACGCCATACATCGCGCCGGTAGGCTCTCCTGCGCTATTGGTCAGAGGAGGAAACGCATGATACGCCCGATACAGGTAAGAAGAGCCGTCGACGAGAATAAGAGGGTTTTCTGGGATCTGAACCATAATGTCCGTGCCTTTAATCAATTTATGGGTAAAGGATGCCACAGAAGGATGAAAACATCAGTTTTTAGCGCCGATTACAGAAAAAGATTTTGCGATCGTGAGGATCGCTCGCAAATTTCAATCTGTGGATAAGTTTGTGTATATTTTTGCTTCATATGAATAACAGCCATAAAAATTATATACAGCATTCTATTTTTATATTTAATATCAGTTAGTTGATTATTGATCCGGGATCTCTTTCGTCAACTGATGACAATTTACTCCATGTGGATATAAGCCTTGCTATTCCCACCATCATAGTGGAATCGTCTGCTGTTGAGTAAAAGCCTCAGGCTCGCGGTATGAAAGCGCCATTATTCTGTCTGTTTTCTGGTAAAATCAGCGCCCAGCGCCGGAAACCGGCCGCACCTTACAGCTAACTATCTGAAAAAGCTCATTATGTTGAGATTACTCGCTGCGATAACATTACTGTTAAGCATCATTTTAACTATTCTGGTTACCATCGCCTGTTCTGTGCCGATTATTGTCGCCGGAATAATTAAACTGCTGTTGCCTGTTCCCGCAGTCTGGCGAGCGGTTTCTGCATTTTGTAATGTCATGATGTACTGCTGGTGCGAAGGTTTGGCCATACTGCTCTACCTGAACCCGCGTCTGAAGTGGGATGTCGAAGGCCTGGACAGACTGAACAAAAAGAACTGGTATTTGCTGATCTGCAATCACCATAGCTGGGCAGATATCGTGGTTTTATGCGTGTTGTTCCGCAAACATATCCCGATGAACAAATACTTCCTGAAACAGCAGCTAGCCTGGGTGCCTTTTATTGGTCTGGCCTGCTGGGCGCTGGATATGCCGTTTATGAAGCGCTATTCGCGCAGCTATCTGATCCGTCATCCTGAACGCCGCGGTAAAGATGTCGAAACCACGCGTCGCTCATGCGAAAAGTTTCGGGCACATCCGACGACCATCGTTAACTTTGTTGAAGGCTCGCGTTTTACAGAAGATAAACGCCAGCAAACGCGATCACCTTATCAGAACTTATTACCACCGAAGGCCGCAGGTATTGCGATGGCGCTTAACGTATTAGGGGAACAGTTCGATAAGCTGCTTAACGTCACCTTATGCTACCCGGAAAACGATAAGACGCCATTCTACGATATGCTCAGCGGCAAGCTGACGCGAATCGTTGTGCGAGTCGATCTGGTGCCTGTGGATGCAGAGCTGCATGGTGATTACGTTAACGATAAGAATTTCAAACGTCGTTTCCAGCTTTGGCTCAATACACTCTGGAAAGATAAAGACGAGCAGATAAACAACATAAAATCTTCATACAAAAACGCCGGTCAGTGACCGGCGTTTTTTTTCTTACTTCTTCTCAACCAGGTATTTCACGGTATCTGCATACTGTTGTACGAAGATATCCATGCTGCTGGTATCCATGCCCTGCATGTTCAGCTGGTATTTGCCGTTAACATACATCGCCGGAACACCCTGCAATTGCAGGTCGGCTGCGGCTTTCTCTTGCTGAGCAACCAGTGATTTCACCACGAAGCTGTTCCAGGCTGCGTCATAATCTTCGCCCTTCACACCCGCATCAACGAATACCTTACGGATATCGGCAGTGGTTTGCACAGTCTGGGTTTTCTGTACGGCTTCAAACATTGGGGAGGAGATCTTGTCTTCCACACCCAGAGCAATGGCAACTGCCCACGCCTGAGTCAGGTCTTTGCCCAGTGGGCCCAGGAACTCAACGTGGTACTTGGTCATTTTGGTGCCTTCTGGCAGCTTTTTCTTCACGTTGTCGGAAACATGCAGCACCTGCTCGAACTCGTAGCAGTGTGGGCAATAGAACGAGAAGAACTCCAGAACCTGTGGCTCACCCGCTACTGGCTTCTCGAGTGTGATGAACTGCTTGCCGTCGGTAAACTGAGCAGCAGAAGCGCTAAATGCCAGAATCATACCTGCCAGCGCCAGCCAAATTTTTTTCATGATCAACTTTCTCCTGGGTGTGTCCAATTAATACATCGGCGTTAATTGCAGAGGGGGTTCCTGAAGAACCTTAACCTGCTCGGTAAATGTGGATATCTGGTTGCGCCAGTAATCCTCCCCGGTAAGCCACGGGAAATTTCGGGGAAATGCGGGGTCATCCCAACGCCTGATTAACCATGCGAGATAATAAACAAAACGCATCGCACGTAAAGGTTCAATCAGGGCAATTTCGTCTGAATTAAAGGGGCTAAACTCTTCATAAGCTTCAATGATGGTTTCAAGCTGCATACGCTGCTCGGCTTTGTCTCCATTGAGCAGCATCCACAGATCCTGAACGGCAGGCCCCATTCGGGCATCGTCCAGGTCAACAAACAGTGGGCCATCACGCCAGAGAATATTACCGGCATGGCAATCCCCATGCAGACGAAGCACTGGAATATCGTCGCGCCAGCATGACGTCACCGCATCGATAAGTTTATCCGTCGCAACGAGAAAATTATCTTTCAGCATTACCGGAATAAGCGCTGACGATTCGAATACCTGACGTGGCTCCAGAAGATATTCCTGAATGCTCATTGTCGGGCGCGCAATAAACGGTTTTTTACGGCCAGTCTGATGGATTCGCCCAAGATAACGCGCCACCCATTCCATTTGATCGATATTATCGGCTTCGAACTGGCGGCCGCCCAGGCTGGGAAATACAGCAAAGTAGAAGCCCTGGTGGGTGAGCAATGTCTGGTTATTGAATTTCAGCGGTGCGGCAACAGGGACATCGTCCTCCAGCAGATCGTGGGCAAACTGATGTTCTTCCTGAATTTGTTCCGCGGACCAGCGCTCAGGACGATAGAATTTAACGACAAAACGCTGCCGATCCTCATCCTGAAATTGATAGACGCGGTTTTCGTAGCTATTTAAGGGAGTTAACCCGGAATCCACCCGAATACCCTGCTCAAAGAGGGCATCCATAATGGTGTCCGGGTGCAATGTCTGGAAAGTAAAAGCCTGGTCGTTCATCCGATCATCCGGAAATTATACGAATGATTCAGGATATCATCTTGTGGCGATTTCGGAGTCGCCGCTTACAAGCTTTTACTCTTTAATTACGCCACGTGCGCGCAGTAATGCGGTTTTAAAATCTTCCTCATAATCTTTCTGAATACCCGGAATAACAGCATCTTTTGCGGAGTCGCGCATTTTAAGGTGATAGATCAGGATGTCATCAGAAAGGTCCGTCAATTCACCGTCATAACCTGACTCTTTCGCCAGTTTCTGCAAAAATTGCATCAGATTCAGCTCTGGCTCTTTTTGCCAGGCCGGCTGGAGGAGTTCAATAACTTCATTCAGACGTTTACATTTCATGGTGGTGCTCCTTTCATTTAGAAAGACACGTTAGCAGGGTCAATCCCACAATAAAAGAGGCGATATTCGTGAATCGACATCAGGAAATTACCGGAGTCGTTCTGGCAGGTGGAAGAGCAACGCGCATGGAGGGGAAAGATAAGGGGCTTGAGGCGCTAAATGGAAAGCCCTTATGGAAACATGTCGCCGATACCCTGTCAGACCAGGTGGCATCAATCGCCATTAGCGCTAACCGCAATATTGATATTTATCAGCGCAGTGGGTTTACCGTCTATCAGGATAACCTTGCGGATTACCCGGGCCCTTTGGCGGGAATGCTCTCGGTGATGCAGCAATCCCAGGGGGAGTGGTTTCTCTTTTGCTCGTGCGATACGCCTTTTATTCCGTCTTGCCTGGTTGAGCGTCTGGCGCGACAACGAGGTGAATCCCCCGTTGTCTGGGTGCATGATGGTGAACGGGATCACCCGACAATTGCATTAATTAACAAAAAGTTAGTCCCTGATTTGCAAACATATCTTGCTGCAGGAGAACGGCGGGTGATGGTATTTATGCGCCAGTCTGGCGGGCATTCCGTTGATTTTAGCGATCTAAAGTCGGCGTTTATTAATGTGAACACAACGGAAGATCTTCAGATGATGCAGGTGAAAGAATGACACCGGTTTTAGCCATTTCAGCCTGGAGTGGAACAGGTAAAACCACGCTCCTGAAAAAACTGATACCCGCTCTTTGCGGCAAAGGGATCCGCCCGGGGTTAATCAAACATACTCATCACAATATGGACGTCGATAAACCCGGCAAAGACAGCTACGAACTTCGCAAAGCAGGTGCTGCGCAGACGATGGTGGCCAGTAGCCAGCGCTGGGCACTAATGACAGAAACGCCTGATGAAGCACCGCTGGATCTCGCTTATCTGGTCGGTCGGATGGATCATTCGTTGCTGGATTTGGTCCTGGTAGAAGGATTTAAGCGTGAAGCCGTGCCGAAAATACTGCTTTTCAGACGCGATGCTGGGCACGATATCGCTGAATTAACGCTGGATGAACATGTTATTGCAGTGGCCAGCGATATCGGGTTAGAGCTGCCTGTACCGGTGCTGGATTTGAATGATGTGGATGGAATTGCAGAGTTTATTGTGACGTGGAGTGCGGTCTGACTTGCCGGGTGGCGGCTTTGCCTTACCCGGCCTGCAAAAAACGGTGGTTCGTAAACGCAAAAAGGCCATCCTTTCGGATGGCCTCTCTACTTATTTGATGCCTGGCAGTTCCCTACTCTCACATGGGGAGACCCCACACTACCATCGGCGCTACGGCGTTTCACTTCTGAGTTCGGCATGGGGTCAGGTGGGACCACCGCGCTAAAGCCGCCAGGCAAATTCTGTTAAATCTGTATCAAAGCTGAAAATCTTCTGTCTCTCGTCCGCCGAAACAGCTTCGGCGTTGTAAGGTTAAGCCTCACGGTTCATTAGTATCGGTTAGCTCAACGTATCGCTACGCTTACACACCCGACCTATCAACGTCGTCGTCTTCAACGTTCCTTCAGGACCCTTAAAGGGTCAGGGAGAACTCATCTCGGGGCAAGTTTCGTGCTTAGATGCTTTCAGCACTTATCTTTTCCGCATTTAGCTACCGGGCAATGCCATTGGCATGACAACCCGAACACCAGTGATGCGTCCACTCCGGTCCTCTCGTACTAGGAGCAGCCCCCCTCAATTCTCCAGCGCCCACGGCAGATAGGGACCGAACTGTCTCACGACGTTCTAAACCCAGCTCGCGTACCACTTTAAACGGCGAACAGCCGTACCCTTGGGACCTACTTCAGCCCCAGGATGTGATGAGCCGACATCGAGGTGCCAAACACCGCCGTCGATATGAACTCTTGGGCGGTATCAGCCTGTTATCCCCGGAGTACCTTTTATCCGTTGAGCGATGGCCCTTCCATTCAGAACCACCGGATCACTATGACCTGCTTTCGCACCTGCTCGAGCCGTCACTCTCGCAGTCAAGCTAGCTTATGCCATTGCACTAACCTCCTGATGTCCGACCAGGATTAGCTAACCTTCGTGCTCCTCCGTTACTCTTTGGGAGGAGACCGCCCCAGTCAAACTACCCACCAGACACTGTCCGCAACCCGGATTACGGGTCTACGTTAGAACACCAGCCATTAAAGGGTGGTATTTCAAGGATGGCTCCATGCAGACTGGCGTCCACACTTCAAAGCCTCCCACCTATCCTACACATCAAGGACCAGTGTTCAGTGTCAAGCTATAGTAAAGGTTCACGGGGTCTTTCCGTCTTGCCGCGGGTACACTGCATCTTCACAGCGAGTTCAATTTCACTGAGTCTCGGGTGGAGACAGCCTGGCCATCATTACGCCATTCGTGCAGGTCGGAACTTACCCGACAAGGAATTTCGCTACCTTAGGACCGTTATAGTTACGGCCGCCGTTTACCGGGGCTTCGATCAAGAGCTTCGCGTTGCCGCTAACCCCATCAATTAACCTTCCGGCACCGGGCAGGCGTCACACCGTATACGTCCACTTTCGTGTTTGCACAGTGCTGTGTTTTTAATAAACAGTTGCAGCCAGCTGGTATCTTCGACTGATTTCAGCTCCACCCGCAGGGGCTTCACCTACATATCAGCGTGCCTTCTCCCGAAGTTACGGCACCATTTTGCCTAGTTCCTTCACCCGAGTTCTCTCAAGCGCCTTGGTATTCTCTACCTGACCACCTGTGTCGGTTTGGGGTACGATTTGATGTTACCTGATGCTTAGAGGCTTTTCCTGGAAGCAGGGCATTTGTTACTTCAGCACCGTAGTGCCTCGTCATCACACCTCAGCGTTAAAAAGAGTCCGGATTTACCTAAACTCTCCGCCTACATGCTTAAACCGGGACAACCGTCGCCCGGCTAACATAGCCTTCTCCGTCCCCCCTTCGCAGTAACACCAAGTACAGGAATATTAACCTGTTTCCCATCGACTACGCCTTTCGGCCTCGCCTTAGGGGTCGACTCACCCTGCCCCGATTAACGTTGGACAGGAACCCTTGGTCTTCCGGCGTGCGGGCTTTTCACCCGCATTATCGTTACTTATGTCAGCATTCGCACTTCTGATACCTCCAGCAACCCTCACAGGCCACCTTCAACGGCTTACAGAACGCTCCCCTACCCAACAACACATAGTGTCGCTGCCGCAGCTTCGGTGCATGGTTTAGCCCCGTTACATCTTCCGCGCAGGCCGACTCGACCAGTGAGCTATTACGCTTTCTTTAAATGATGGCTGCTTCTAAGCCAACATCCTGGCTGTCTGTGCCTTCCCACATCGTTTCCCACTTAACCATGACTTTGGGACCTTAGCTGGCGGTCTGGGTTGTTTCCCTCTTCACGACGGACGTTAGCACCCGCCGTGTGTCTCCCGTGATAACATTCTTCGGTATTCGTAGTTTGCATCGGGTTGGTAAGCCGGGATGGCCCCCTAGCCGAAACAGTGCTCTACCCCCGAAGATGAGTTCACGAGGCGCTACCTAAATAGCTTTCGGGGAGAACCAGCTATCTCCCGGTTTGATTGGCCTTTCACCCCCAGCCACAAGTCATCCGCTAATTTTTCAACATTAGTCGGTTCGGTCCTCCAGTTAGTGTTACCCAACCTTCAACCTGCCCATGGCTAGATCACCGGGTTTCGGGTCTATACCCTGCAACTTAACGCCCAGTTAAGACTCGGTTTCCCTTCGGCTCCCCTATACGGTTAACCTTGCTACAGAATATAAGTCGCTGACCCATTATACAAAAGGTACGCAGTCACACCACGAAGGTGCTCCCACTGCTTGTACGTACACGGTTTCAGGTTCTTTTTCACTCCCCTCGCCGGGGTTCTTTTCGCCTTTCCCTCACGGTACTGGTTCACTATCGGTCAGTCAGGAGTATTTAGCCTTGGAGGATGGTCCCCCCATATTCAGACAGGATACCACGTGTCCCGCCCTACTCTTCGAGTTCACAGCAAGTGTGCTTTCGTGTACGGGGCTATCACCCTGTATCGCCGGACTTTCCAGACCGTTCCACTAACACACAAGCTGATTCAGACTCTGGGCTGCTCCCCGTTCGCTCGCCGCTACTGGGGGAATCTCGGTTGATTTCTTTTCCTCGGGGTACTTAGATGTTTCAGTTCCCCCGGTTCGCCTCGTTAACCTATGTATTCAGTTAACGATAGTGTGTCGGAACACACTGGGTTTCCCCATTCGGACATCGCCGGGTCAAAGGTTCATATCACCTCGCCGGCGCTTTTCGCAGATTAGCACGTCCTTCATCGCCTCTGACTGCCAGGGCATCCACCGTGTACGCTTAGTCGCTTAACCTCACAACCCGAAGATGTTTCTTTCGATTCATCATCAAATTGCGAAAATTTGAGAGACTCGAACACACCATTTAAGATGTGTCGTTTCAATTTTCAGCTTGATCCAGATTTTTAAAGAGCAAATATCTCAAACGTGACTCACTGAGTCAGTTTTGAGATATATCGGCAGGTGACTTTCACTCACAAACCAGCAAGTGGCGTCCCCTAGGGGATTCGAACCCCTGTTACCGCCGTGAAAGGGCGGTGTCCTGGGCCTCTAGACGAAGGGGACACTGAAGTCTGCTTCGGCAAGACGCCTTGCTATTTACTTTTCATCAGACAATCTGTGTGAGCACTACAAAGGCAGGTTCTTTAAGGTAAGGAGGTGATCCAACCGCAGGTTCCCCTACGGTTACCTTGTTACGACTTCACCCCAGTCATGAATCACAAAGTGGTAAGCGCCCTCCCGAAGGTTAAGCTACCTACTTCTTTTGCAACCCACTCCCATGGTGTGACGGGCGGTGTGTACAAGGCCCGGGAACGTATTCACCGTAGCATTCTGATCTACGATTACTAGCGATTCCGACTTCATGGAGTCGAGTTGCAGACTCCAATCCGGACTACGACATACTTTATGAGGTCCGCTTGCTCTCGCGAGGTCGCTTCTCTTTGTATATGCCATTGTAGCACGTGTGTAGCCCTACTCGTAAGGGCCATGATGACTTGACGTCATCCCCACCTTCCTCCAGTTTATCACTGGCAGTCTCCTTTGAGTTCCCGGCCGGACCGCTGGCAACAAAGGATAAGGGTTGCGCTCGTTGCGGGACTTAACCCAACATTTCACAACACGAGCTGACGACAGCCATGCAGCACCTGTCTCAGAGTTCCCGAAGGCACCAATCCATCTCTGGAAAGTTCTCTGGATGTCAAGAGTAGGTAAGGTTCTTCGCGTTGCATCGAATTAAACCACATGCTCCACCGCTTGTGCGGGCCCCCGTCAATTCATTTGAGTTTTAACCTTGCGGCCGTACTCCCCAGGCGGTCGATTTAACGCGTTAGCTCCGGAAGCCACTCCTCAAGGGAACAACCTCCAAATCGACATCGTTTACGGCGTGGACTACCAGGGTATCTAATCCTGTTTGCTCCCCACGCTTTCGCACCTGAGCGTCAGTCTTTGTCCAGGGGGCCGCCTTCGCCACCGGTATTCCTCCAGATCTCTACGCATTTCACCGCTACACCTGGAATTCTACCCCCCTCTACAAGACTCTAGCCTGCCAGTTTCGAATGCAGTTCCCAGGTTGAGCCCGGGGATTTCACATCCGACTTGACAGACCGCCTGCGTGCGCTTTACGCCCAGTAATTCCGATTAACGCTTGCACCCTCCGTATTACCGCGGCTGCTGGCACGGAGTTAGCCGGTGCTTCTTCTGCGAGTAACGTCAATTGCTGAGGTTATTAACCTCAACACCTTCCTCCTCGCTGAAAGTACTTTACAACCCGAAGGCCTTCTTCATACACGCGGCATGGCTGCATCAGGCTTGCGCCCATTGTGCAATATTCCCCACTGCTGCCTCCCGTAGGAGTCTGGACCGTGTCTCAGTTCCAGTGTGGCTGGTCATCCTCTCAGACCAGCTAGGGATCGTCGCCTAGGTGAGCCGTTACCCCACCTACTAGCTAATCCCATCTGGGCACATCTGATGGCAAGAGGCCCGAAGGTCCCCCTCTTTGGTCTTGCGACATTATGCGGTATTAGCTACCGTTTCCAGTAGTTATCCCCCTCCATCAGGCAGTTTCCCAGACATTACTCACCCGTCCGCCGCTCGTCACCCAGAGAGCAAGCTCTCCTGTGCTACCGCTCGACTTGCATGTGTTAGGCCTGCCGCCAGCGTTCAATCTGAGCCATGATCAAACTCTTCAATTTAAAAGTTTGATGCTCAATGAATTAAACTTCGTAATGAATTACGTGTTCACTCGTTGAGACTTGGTATTCATTTATCGTCCGAGGACGTTAAGAATCCATGTCACTTTGAGTGCCCACACAGATTGTCTGATAAATTGTTAAAGAGCAGTTGCAACGTGGCTTTCAGCTCACCGTTGCGAGGTGGCGTATATTACGCTTTCCTCTTTCAGAGTCAAGCGTTTATTTTCGCTTTTCTCTGCTGGCGTTCATCTCTGAACCCCGCTAACCCGGCGGCTTGTAAGCCGTTGTTCCGTGTCAGTGGAGGCGCATTATAGGGAGTTATTCTGAAGTGACAAGAGGAAATTTAAAAAAAGTTTCTGACCGTATTTTTTTTCACCAAAACCTACGTTATCAAGCTACAAATTGTTCTATTTGATGTATTTGCAACCACAATCACACTCCAGATGGCATACTTACCAGCATGAACAAATAAGGAATAAGAGCGATGCCCTTAAGCGCACAACAGCTGGCAGCACAAAAAAACTTATCGTATGTGCTGGCAGAAAAGCTGGCTCAGCTGATCTTAGCGGGTAAATATGCCCCTGGTTGTATCCTGCCAGGCGAAATGGAACTGGGTGAGCAATTTGGGGTAAGCCGTACAGCCGTTCGCGAAGCGGTGAAAACATTAACGGCAAAAGGGATGGTGCTGCCGCGCCCACGCATAGGGACTCGCGTTATGCCGCAGAGCAACTGGAATTTCCTCGACCAGGAGCTGCTCTCCTGGTGGATGACGGAAGATAACTTCCATCAGGTTGTCGATCATTTCCTGGTGATGCGCAGCAGTCTTGAACCACAGGCCTGCCTGCTTGCCGCCACGCTCGGTAGTGCAGAACAAAAAGCGGAGCTGAATACCTTAATGGAAGAGATGGTCTTCCTGAAGAAGCACTTCAATCGCGAACGCTGGGTTGAAGTGGACATGGCCTGGCACGAGCACATCTATTATATGAGCGGCAATCCGTTCCTGACCTCGTTTGCTTCTCTGTTCCATTCGGTATATCACACCTACTTTACCTCTATTACCCAGGATGAAGTGGTGAAGCTGGATCTGCATCAGGCCATTGTTGATGCGATTCAGGACAGTGACGGGCAACGCGCCCTGAGTGCGTGTCAGGCATTGCTGGCAGCACCAAACCACCAGCAGGAAAATAAATGACCGAGAAAAAAGCACGCAGCATGGCCGGATTGCCGTGGATTGCAGCCATGGCGTTCTTTATGCAGGCACTGGATGCCACCATCCTTAATACCGCTCTCCCGGCGATTGCCCACAGTCTTAACCGCTCCCCGCTGGCGATGCAGTCTGCCATTATCAGTTATACCCTGACGGTGGCGATGCTTATCCCGGTGAGCGGCTGGCTGGCAGATCGCTTCGGCACCCGCAAAGTCTTTATGCTGGCCGTGACCCTGTTTACCCTCGGCTCCCTGGCTTGTGCGCTTTCTACATCCTTAACGCAGCTGGTTATCTTTCGCGTACTTCAGGGGGTTGGCGGGGCGATGATGATGCCCGTGGCGCGTCTGGCGTTATTACGAGCCTATCCGCGCAGCGAACTGCTTCCCGTGCTTAACTTCGTTACCATGCCTGGGCTGGTTGGCCCGATCCTGGGCCCTGTGCTGGGCGGCGTGCTTGTGACCTGGGCAAGCTGGCACTGGATTTTCCTGATTAACATTCCGATTGGTATCGCAGGGCTTCTCTATGCCCGCAAATATATGCCGAACTTCACCACCCCCAAACGCAGCTTTGATATGGGGGGCTTTTTCCTGTTTGGCCTGAGCCTGGTGCTGTTCTCCAGCGGGATGGAGTTATTTGGCGAGAAGATTGTGGCAACGTGGATAGCGGTATCCATTATTCTCAGCGGCATTCTGCTTTTGCTTCTTTATATACGTCATGCACGCCGTCACCCGACGCCGCTTATCTCGTTGTCTCTCTTTAATACACGAACGTTTTCAGTGGGTGTTGCCGGAAACATTGCCTCACGGCTGGGTACAGGTTGCGTTCCCTTTCTGATGCCGCTGATGTTGCAGGTCGGTTTTGGTTACCCGGCGTTGATTGCCGGCTGCATGATGGCCCCCACGGCGATGGGGTCGATTCTGGCGAAATCGACCGTAACGCAGGTGCTGCGCTGGTGCGGTTATCGTAAGACGCTGGTTGGTGTGACCGTGTTTATCGGCCTGATGATTGCACAGTTCTCGCTGCAATCCGCAGCATTACCGGTCTGGATGCTGATCCTGCCACTGTTTGTTCTGGGCATGGCAATGTCTACGCAGTTCACCTCGATGAATACCATCACACTGGCAGACCTGACGGATGAGAACGCCAGCAGCGGGAATAGCGTGCTGGCGGTCACTCAACAGTTGTCGATTAGCCTGGGGGTCGCCGTGAGTGCGGCGGTACTGCGGTTCTATGAAGGATTCGACAGCGCAAACACCGTCGAGCAATTCCATTACACCTTTATCACGATGGGTGCGCTTACCGTTGTCTCTGCACTGGTCTTTATGTTGCTAAAACCGAAAGATGGCCGAAACCTGATTAAAGAGCGCCACAAACCAAAGGCTAAACCGAACCCCGTTCCATCAGAACAGGAGTAAGCTGCAAACGTTGCTGTTGCAGCGCGGGCTGTGCCATACGATGGATCAGCACATCAATGGCCAGCTCGCCCAGTTCATCTTTGGGTTGGTGGATAGTGGTGAGCGGCGGCGTCATGTAGCGCGCCAGTTCGATATCATCGTAGCCAATCACGGCCATATCGCCTGGAATACTCAGCCCTGCCTGATACAACGCCTGATAAGCGCCAAATGCCATAGCATCGTTACCAATAAATACCGCCTGCGGACGTTGCGCTTGTGCCAGCAGCTTTTGCATGGCCTCTAAACCGCCGTTAAACTCAAAATCACCGGTAATGCAATATCCCTCAGGAATGGAAAGCCCTGCCCGCGCCATCGCGGAAAGATATCCTTCAAGACGGAGTCGGGCCGGCGTTTTATCCAGTGGCCCCGTGATGCAGGCGATACTGGTGTAGCCTTTATCGATCAGGTATTGCGTTGCCATGTCGCCACCCAGCAACGAGTTATCCTGAATCAGGTCGCTGGTGCCATCGAACGGTGCCCAGTCCATCATCACCGTAGGAATAGAAGGATAGCGCTGAATAATCTCTTTCGAGGGCTGATGCGTTTCGGTACACAGCAGCAGTAACCCGTCGACGCGTTTTTGCATCAGCGTTTCAAGGTTACGGTTCATGCGTTGCTCGTCGCCTTCGGTATTACACAACACCAGGCTGTAGCCACGCTCAAAGCAGCTGCGTTCGACGCCACGCACAAGTTCAGAATAGAAAGGGTTGGTACTGGCGGTAATAAGCATCCCGATGGTGCGGGTCTGGTTGAGCTTCAGACTACGAGCCAGCGCCGACGGTGCATAGTTGAGGTCTTTTACTGCGGCTTCGACTTTTTCCCGAATCGCCTCACTGACAAAGCGATCGTTATTGATAACGTGGGAGACAGTAGAAGTAGAAACGCCCGCCATGCGGGCGACATCTTTCATTGTGGCCAAGCGTTACCCCTGCTGACTTAAGAATTCATCGATCTCTTTACGCCACGGAACGGAAGGCTGTGCACCTTTACGGGTGACCGCGATAGCCGCAGCAGCATGAGCAAAACGAATAGCCTCATCCAGCGCTTTACCTTCCAGCAAGGCCGTCACCAGCGCACCGTTAAAGGTGTCTCCGGCCGCAATGGTATCAATCGCCTTCACCTTAAAGCCCGGCACGCGACGGCCTTCGCCATTGACACTGGCCCACACACCGCGGCTACCGAGAGTAATGATAACGTTGGCAATACCTTTGTCGTGCAGCGCTTTCGCCGCACGCGCCGCATCGTCGTCATTTTCCACACGAATACCGGTCAGCTTTTCGGCTTCGGTTTCGTTAGGGGTGATGATGTCCACCAGCGCCAGGAGCTCATCAGATAATACACGGGCAGGCGCCGGATTAAGTACGACAGTGGTATGATTTTCATGCGCAATTTTGGCCGCAGCCAGTACGCTTTCCACCGGAGACTCCAGCTGCATTAATAATGCTTCTGCACTGGCAATAATGTCGCGCTGCGCTTCAACGCGTTCGGTTGTCAGCGCCGCGTTAGCCCCTGCATGAATACCGATGACATTCTCACCTTCCGCATTAACGAAAATCAGCGCTACGCCGGTCGATTCCCCGGCCACCACGCTTACTGGCGCAATGTCGATGTTATCGCTTGCCAGCTGTTTACGTACGCGTTCACCCGTGTCGTCATCACCCGTACAGGCAATAAACGCAATCTGTGCGCCGCTGCGCCCGGCAGCAACCGCCTGGTTTGCGCCTTTGCCGCCAAATGCCACCTGGTACTGGTTACCGGTGACGGTTTCGCCAGGTGTCGGGAAAGTTTCAAGGTTAAGAATGTGATCGGCATTGATACTGCCAAGAACAACGAGGTTGCCAGCGGTTTTCATGTATGAGGTGTCCATCTGAGAGCGCCACCGGGATTAACCGGTGGCGTATGCCACACTTTTCTTTGTATTTTGTCCATCAGGCCGCCAGTGACGGCCTGAATCGCATATTACTGCTTGATGACCAGTTTCAGGTCAACTGGATATTTTGCCTGAACCTTTTCGCCCTTCAGCACTTTATCAGCAGTCTGAACACCTGTTGCGCCAATCTGCTCAGGCAGCTGAGCGATGGTCGCAGCCAGTTTGCCATCATTTACGGCTTTTTCACCATCCGGAGTACCGTCAAACCCGACAACCATCACATCAGACTTACCGGCAGTTTGCAGAGCACGCAGTGCACCCAGTGCCATTTCGTCGTTCTGTGCGAATACGGCCTGTACATCAGGATGTGCGGTCAGCAGGTTCTGCATGACGTTCAGACCTTTAGTACGGTCGAAGTCGGCAGGCTGGCTGGCCAGAACGTTAAATTTGTGTGCTGCAACAGCCTGCTGGAAGCCTTCGCCACGTTCACGGGCTGCGGAGGTACCGGCGATACCCTGCAATTCGATAACTTTCGCGCCTTCACCGGCTTTCTTCGCGATGTAATCACCGGCGATTTTGCCGCCCAGAACGTTGTCAGACGCAATGTGGCTGACGACATCACCTTTAGATGCCTGACGGTCCAGGGTAATCACCGGGATTTTCGCCTGGTTTGCCATTTTCACGGCGTTACCCACAGCATCGGAATCGGTTGGGTTGATCAGCAGGATTTTGGTGCCGCGAACGGTTAAGTCCTGAACGTTAGCCAGTTCTTTCGCCGGGTTGTTCTGGGAATCCAGTACCACCAGGTTGTAGCCCAGCTTGTCTGCTTCTTTCTGCGCGCCATCCTTCAGAGAGACGAAGAACGGGTTGTTCAGCGTGGAGATAACCAGCGCGATGGTGTCTTTCGCCATTGCGTTAGCACTTACGGTTGCGCTCAGCGCCACAGCAGAAACCAGGGTAGCCAGTTTTTTCATGTTCATATCTAAGATGTCCTGTAGTGTCGTCAGTTACTGTTTTTTGTTGTCTACCAGTACCGCCAGCAAAATCACCACTGCTTTAACGATCATCTGGTAATAGGAGGAAACACCTAATAAATTCAAACCATTATTCAGGAAACCGAGGATCAGTGCGCCGATCAATGTCCCAACAATGCGACCTTTACCGCCCGCGAGACTCGTACCGCCCAGAACCACTGCCGCAATCGCATCCAGCTCATAACCTGTACCCGCCGTAGGTTGCGCAGAAGAGAGACGCGCCACTTCGATGATACCTGCCAGGGACGCCAGCAAGCCGCACAGGGAATAGACGATAATTTTGACTTTATTAACGCTGATACCAGAAAGGCGTGTCGCAGCTTCGTTACCACCCAGCGCATAGATATAGCGACCCAGACGGGTGTGGTGCAGCATGTACCACGCCGCCAGGAAGACGATACCCATGATCCAGACCGGCGTCGGGATACCCAACGGGCGACCGATACCGAACCAGCCAAACAGATCGGCGTTATCCGTAAATCCGGTGTTCACCGGGCTGCCGTTGGTGTAAACCATGGTCACACCGCGCAGCAGCAACATCATCACCAGCGTGGCGATGAACGCCTGGACGCGGCCTTTCGCCACAATCACACCTGTCACGGCGCCAATCGCCGCGCCAGCTGCCAGGGCCGCTGCAACGGCCACCAGCGCGTTGACCTCAATCCCTACAATTGAAGCCGCAATCGCACCGGTGAGCGCCAGCAAGGAACCGACGGACAGGTCGATCCCCGACGTCAAAATCACCAGCGTCATGCCGACCGCCATAATGGCGTTCACGGAAGTCTGCTGAAGAATGTTGAACAGGTTATTAACGGTGAAAAAGTTCGGGCTCATGGTCGACACAATCGCAATCAGCACCAGCAGGGCAATCAGCGATTTTTGTTCCATCAGCCAAGCCTTTGTGAAATAACGGCGACCAGAAACAGCCTGGGTAGTCATCTTCTTACTCCTGATTCACGCGATTAAGCTTGCCCACAGCGGCAGCCATCAGAACTTCCTGGGTGGCCTGCTCGCGAGTGAATTCACCGCCGAGATGCCCTTCATGCATGACGATAATGCGATCGCTCATGCCTAATACTTCTGGCATCTCAGAAGAGACCAGAATGATGCTCAGACCGTCGGCCTTAAACTGGTTAATCAGCTGATAGATCTCTTTTTTCGCGCCCACGTCCACGCCACGGGTTGGCTCATCAAGGATCAGCACTTTCGGGCGCGTCATCAGACCACGCGCAATCGCCACCTTCTGCTGATTACCGCCGGACAACAGGCCGATTGCCTGCTCCATCGACGGGGTTTTGACGTTAAAGAGACGGATAAAATCGCTGACCGCCTGCTGCTCGTCTTTGTGCTTCAGGGTGCCGCCGCTATGGCTGAAATAGCGCAGTGCGGTAAGAGACATGTTCTCTTTCACCGACATACCCAGCACTAAACCGTCGCGCTTACGGTCTTCAGAAATATAGACGATGCCATTCGCCAGACCATCTTGCGGGGAGCGAGTGACAACTTCATGTCCATCAAGAGTTACGTAACCGCTGGTGCGCGGCAGTGCGCCGTAGAGCACTTTCATCAGCTCGGTACGCCCCGCGCCCATCAGGCCCGCCACGCCGAGGATTTCACCCTGACGCAGGGTAAAGGTCACATCGTTTACACCTGGGCCGCAGAGGTTGTCCACCTTCAGGCGGACTTCACCCGGCGCTTTATCCAGATGCGGGTACTGATCTTCGAGCTTACGTCCCACCATCATTTCGATCAGAGTATCTTCGGTCAGCGAAGCCACTTCGCGCTCGGCAATAAACTGCCCGTCACGGAATACGGTGACGTCGTCGCAGATTTCGAAGATCTCTTTCATGCGGTGAGAGATATAGACAATCCCGCGCCCCTGCGATTTCAGCTCGCGGATAACACGGAACAAGGATTCGGTTTCGGTATCGGTCAGGGCGTCGGTCGGTTCATCCATAATGATGACCTTCGACTCAAAGCTCAGCACCTTAGCGATTTCCACCATCTGCTGATCGCCGATGGAGAGGTCGCCCACCAGGCGGTCGCTTTTAAAGCGCAGGTTCAGCTTCGCCAGTAGTTTGTCCGCTTCGGCGTACATCGTTTTCCAGTCGATTTTGCCAAACCGGTTTACGAATTCACGCCCAAGGAAGATGTTTTCCGCAATGGTGAGTTGCGGGATCAGGTTCAGCTCCTGGTGGATAATGCCGATACCGGCTTCCTGGGATGATTTCGGGCCGTTGAAGGTGGTTTCTTTACCCAGCCAGGTGAGTGAGCCGGCATCGCGTTGATAGATACCAGTCAGCACTTTCATCATGGTGGATTTGCCAGCGCCGTTTTCGCCCACCAGCGCCATCACGCGCCCGGCGTATACGTTCAGCGCGGCACCGGAGAGGGCTTTTACGCCAGGGAACGATTTATCGATCCCTTTGAGTTGCAATAATGCGTCCATGATGGCCTCAGAAGGTGACGCCAGCACAGAGAATAATATTCGCATACGGGGAACACTCCCCGCTGCGAATCACCGCCTGACTGTCTGCGGTTTGTTGTTTGAACTGCTCGTGCGTTGTGTAACGAATTTCTATGGTGTTTCCCTGGTGTTGTTGCAGTTGCTCAATGTGGCTGAGCAACGTTTCGTGGAGTTGCGGATTATGTTGTTTGATCTCCGTCGCGAGAATGGCTGCCTCAACCTGCATCTCCGCGGTCACCACGTCCAGTACCTGCATAAACGAAGGAACACCCTGCGTTAACGCCATATCAATACGGGTTGTGCTGTGCGGAACCGGTAAGCCTGCATCGCAAACCACCAGCGTATCGGTATGCCCAAGACGGGAAATAACCGATGAGATTTCTGAGTTGAGTACAGTGCCTTTCTTCATTTTCTTGCTCCACTAGCGAAACGTTTCGCTGAAAACAGTGTAGACCCACTGGTGTTCAGAAAACCATCATGACGTAACAGAATTGTGATCAGCGTCGAAACGTTTCGCTAAGTGAAATGTGGAGAGAGGAAATTGCCCGCCGGCGCTTCGCTTGCGCGGGCCTACGGGTAGAGTAGGCCGGGTAAGCGCAGCGCCACCCGGCATTTCAAAGAGGACTTAAATCTCGACCTGTGTCCCAAGCTCAATCACGCGGTTAGGCGGGATCTCAAACTGGTCAGGCGCACGCAGGGCGTTACGTTGCAGGATAAGGTACAGCTTGCCACGCAGACGCAGATACCACGGCCGTTTACCGATGATCAGCGACTCGTGCGACATAAAGAACGAAGTTTCCATCATACGGCAGCTCAGCCCTTCCAGACCGCAGCGGTGGAACACCTCTTCCACATTCGGCGTTTCGCGCCAGCCGTAACTTGCCACCACGCGCCAGAAGGTTGGCGACAGCTGCTCAATCTGCACGCGACGCACGTTATGAACATACGGCGCATCTTCGGTACGCAGCGTCAGCAGGATCACACGTTCATGCAGCACTTTGTTGTGCTTGAGGTTATGCATCAGCGCGAACGGGATAACGTTCAATGCGCGCGACATATACACCGCAGTACCCGGAACGCGCACCGGCGGGGATTTTTCCAGGGAAACAATCATCGCTTCCAGAGAGTTGCCGTGCTCATGCATACGACGCAGCAGACGGAAACGTTCGCTCTTCCACGTTGTCATCACAATAAACATCACCAGACCCAGCGTCAGCGGCAGCCAGCCACCGGAGACAATCTTGTCGAGGTTCGCGGAGAACAGTGGCACGTCGATACACAGGAAGCCCACCAGAATCATCCCCACCAGGAATTTATTCCAGTGCCAGTTCCGGTACGCCACGGTCGTGGAGAGGATCGACGTCAACACCATGGTACCGGTCACGGCAATACCGTATGCCGCAGCCAGGTTACTGGAGTGCTCGAAACTCACGATGACAATCACCACCGCAAAGTAGAGCAGCCAGTTAATGAAAGGAATGTAGATCTGGCCCGACTCCATTTCTGAAGTGTGGATAATGCGCATTGGCGAGAGATAACCCAGACGCACGGCCTGACGCGTAAGAGAGAACACGCCGGAAATCACCGCCTGAGAGGCGATGACTGTCGCCAGGGTAGCGAGGATCAGCATCGGCACCAGCGCCCAGTCAGGAGCCAGCAGGAAGAACGGGTTCTTAATGGCTTCAGGGGTCTTGAGCAACAGGGCGCCCTGGCCGAAGTAATTCAGCACCAGTGACGGCAGCACCACTGCAAACCATGCCACGCGGATTGGCAGCTTGCCGAAATGCCCCATGTCCGCATACAGCGCTTCAACACCGGTAATAGAAAGAACGACCGCGCCTAATGCAATAAACGAAACGGTTTTGTATTCCAGGAAGAAGTTAACAGCCCAGAGCGGATTCAGAGCGTGCAGCACTTCCGGGTTCGCAATAATGCTGCGCAAACCCAGCGCTGCCAGGATCAGGAACCAGGCCAGCATAATCGGTGCAAACAGCTTCCCGACAAGCCCGGTGCCGTGCTTCTGGATAGCAAACAGCAGCGTCAGAACAATAATGGCCAGCGGGACAACCCACGTATCAAGCTGCGGCGCAATGATTTCCAGCCCCTCTATTGCCGAGAGAACCGAAATCGCCGGGGTGATCACCACCTCACCATAGAAGAAGCTACCGCCAATCAACCCGATGATAACCAGCACCGAGGTCATTTTGGCCGACGTGTTACGCCCGGCAAGAGACATCAGCGTCAGGATACCGCCTTCACCTGCGTTATCTGCACGCATAACAAAGGAGAGATATTTAACGGAAACAACCAGGATCAGCAGCCAGAAGATGAGTGACAAAAAACCAAAAACAGCGTCACGTTCAACACCGAAACCAAACTGACCGGACAGACATTCACGAAGCGTATAAAGCGGGCTGGTGCCGATATCACCGTAGACAACCCCGATCGCCGCAAGCGTTATTGCGGGTAATGATTGCTTATTATCAGTGCTCATAGACTAGTCTTTTCGTTTGTATAACAAATGTGTGCTTAGTCCCTTGGCCCACAAAAAGCGCACAGTATGCACGATTAATTGCAAAATCGTACCCCTAAATGCAACCGCATTAATGTAGCTCAAAGAAAATAGCGCCGCACTTCAGTCTATTACCAGCCCTGACTGAAACGTCTATACTCGCTTCAATTGGCCGCCACGACGGCGAAAGGATGCAAAACTATTATGGCTCACTCACATTTATTAGCAGAAAGAATTTCCCGCCTCAGCAGCGCGCTGGAAAAAGGCCTTTTCGAGCGTAGCCACGCCATTCGCCTGTGTTTACTGGCGGCGTTGAGCGGCGAAAGTGTATTTTTGCTTGGCCCGCCGGGGATCGCGAAAAGTCTGATTGCCCGCCGGCTGAAGTATGCTTTCCAGAATGCCCGTGCCTTTGAATATCTGATGACCCGATTCTCTACCCCGGAAGAAGTTTTCGGTCCGCTTTCCATTCAGGCCTTAAAAGACGAAGGGCGCTATCAGCGTCTGACGGATGGCTATCTGCCGGAAGCCGAGATTGTGTTTCTTGATGAGATCTGGAAAGCCGGCCCGGCCATTCTGAACACCCTGCTTACGGCAATTAACGAACGTCGGTTCCGTAACGGCGCCAGTGAAGAGAAAATCCCGATGCGCCTGCTGGTGGCCGCCTCAAACGAACTCCCGGAGGCCGACAACAGCCTGGAAGCGCTTTACGACCGTATGCTTATTCGTCTGTGGCTGGACAAAGTCCAGGACAAATCGAACTTCCGCTCGATGCTGGTCAGCCAGCAGGATGAAAACGAAAACCCGGTATCCGCTTCACTTCAGGTCACCGACGAGGAATATCATCAGTGGCAGCAGGAGATCGGCAAAATCAAACTGCCGGATGCCGTCTTTGAGCTGATCTTCATGCTGCGCCAGCAGCTCGATTTACTGCCTTCAGCGCCCTATGTTTCCGATCGTCGCTGGAAAAAAGCGATCCGCCTGTTACAGGCCAGCGCCCTGTTCAGCGGGCGTGATGCCGTTGCGCCCATTGACCTGATCCTGCTGAAAGATTGTCTGTGGCATGACGCAGAAGGCATGAATCTGATGCAGCAACAGCTTGAAATATTGATGACCGGGCAGGCCTGGGGACAGCAGTCAATGCTCAACCAGCTTGGCGCTATTGCCCAGCGTCGGATGCAGCTCCAGCAGCAGCAAAGCGATAAAACAGCGCTCAAGGTTAACCGTCTTGGCGGAATGTTTGCCCGTAAACCGCATTACGAGCTGCCAGCTGAGCTCACAGCTACCTCTCTCACGCTTCTGCTCCAGCAACCGCTAAAACTCCACGATATGCAGGTGGTGCACATTACCCTTGAGCGCGAGGCGTTATCGCAGTGGCTGGATAAAGGCGGCGACATCCGCGGCAAGCTCAACGGCATTGGTTTTGCGCAGCTGCTGAATATGGAAGTTGATACCAGCCAGCATCTGGTGCTTCGCGATGTTAGCCTGCAAGGTTCCCGCCTTGCGTTGCCCGGCACGGCGTCAGACAGCGTGCCGGAAGAGATCAAACAGCAACTGGAAGCGCTGGATACCGAATGGCATCAGCAACATACCCGCTTCAGCGAGCAGCAGAAGTGTCTCTTTATCCATAGCGACTGGCTGGGACGCATTGAAGCCAGCCTTCAGGACGTGGGCGCGCAGATCAAACAGGCGCGTCAATGCTAACGCTGGATACGCTTAACGTCATGCTGGCGGTCAGTGAGGAAGGATTGATCGAAGAGGTCGTCATTACTCTGCTGGCCTCCCCACAGCTGGCGGCCTTCTTTGAAAAATTCCCTAAGCTCAAAAAAGCCATGACCGACGATCTCCCGCGCTGGCGGGATAATCTGCGTAAGCGCTTAAAAGAGACGGAAGTCCCGCCTGAACTCACCGAAGAAGTGGCGTGCTATCAGCAGTGCCAGCGGCTATCCACGCCGCAGTTCATTGTTCAGCTACCGCAAACCCTGACCCTGCTGGATAAAGTCCACTCGCCGTTTGCCAGCCAGGCCAGAACGCTGGTCACCGATAACGCCACCTTTACTCCGGCACTGCATACCCTGTTTTTACAGCGCTGGCGGCTCAGCCTGGTGGTGCAGGCGACAACCCTTAACCAGCAGCTGCTTGATGAAGAGCGTGAACAGCTTCTGAGCGAAGTACAGGAGCGTATGACGCTCAGCGGCCAGCTGGAACAGGTACTGGTGGAAAACGAAAACGCGGCCGGACGTCTGTGGGATATGAGCGCCGGGCAGTTACGACGTGGTGATTACCAGCTGATCGTGAAATACGGCGACTTTCTGACGCAGCAACCTGAGCTCATGAAGCTCGCAGAGCAGCTGGGCCGTTCGCGGGAGGCGAAATCCGTCCCGAAGAAAGATGCGCCAATGGAAACGTTCCGCACGCTGGTGCGCGAACCGGCGACGGTGCCTGAACAGGTTGATGGCTTACAGCAGAGCGATGATATTTTGCGTCTGTTGCCTACGGAGCTGAGCACGCTGGGTATTACCGAGCTGGAGTACGAGTTTTATCGTCGGCTGGTGGAAAAACAGTTGCTCACGTACCGACTGCATGGCGAATCCTGGCACGAAAAAATCAGCCAGCGTCCGGTGGTACATCAGGACTTTGATGAGCAGCCGCGCGGGCCTTTTATTGTTTGCGTGGATACTTCCGGTTCAATGGGCGGCTTTAATGAGCAATGCGCGAAGGCCTTTTGCCTGGCACTGATGCGCGTGGCCCTGGCCGACCGGCGTCGCTGCTTTATTATGCTGTTTTCCAGCGAAGTGGTTGGTTACGAACTGACGGGGCAACAAGGCATTGAGCAGGCCATCCGTTTCTTAAGCCAGCGTTTTCGCGGCGGTACCGATATGGCGAGCTGCTTTCGTGCCATTATCGAACGTATGCAGGGTGGCGACTGGTACGATGCCGATGCGGTGGTGATCTCTGACTTCATTGCCCAGCGGCTGCCGGATGACGTGGTGAATAAAGTGAAGGTGTTACAGCGCGAACATCAGCATCGTTTTCATGCTGTGGCGATGTCCGTAAATGGAAAACCCGGCATCATGCGCATCTTCGATCATATCTGGCGCTTTGATACCGGGTTGCGTAGTCGCCTGCTAAGACGCTGGCGACGCTAATTAAAGAAGGGAACCGACGCTTTCACGAATCTGCTGCGGCCAAACCCCACATTGTACCTGGCCAATATGCGACAGTTGCAGCAGGAGCATAGTCAAACGGGATTGCCCGATGCCGCCGCCAATGGTCTGTGGCATTTCACCGCGTAACAGCGCCTGGTGCCACTCCAGCTGGAGACGATCTTCATCACCCGTAATGGCCAGCTGGCGTTTCAGTGCCGCAGCATCAACACGGATCCCCATTGAGGAAAGCTCGAATGCATCTTCAAGAACCGGGTTCCAGACCAGAATGTCACCGTTCAGACCCGCAAATTCGCTCTCACCCGCCGTGCTCCAGTCATCATAATCAGGGGCACGAACGTCATGGCGCTTACCATCAGACAGCTTGCCGCCGATCCCCATCAGGAATACCGCACCCAGCTCTTTCGCAATTGCGCGTTCACGGCCTTTAGCATCCAGATCCGGGAAGCGGCTCAGCAGCTCCTGGCTGTGAACAAAGTGGATCGTTTCCGGCAGGAACGGTGCCAGACCAAACTCTTTGCTCACGGCGGCTTCAGTCGCTTTGATCCCGGCGTAGATCGCCTCAACGGTGGATTTCAGCGTACCAACATGGCGCTCTCCATCACCCATTACGCGCTCCCAGTCCCACTGGTCAACGTAGACAGAGTGAATAGCAGAAAGACGGTCTTCATCGGGGCGAAGGGCTTTCATGTGCGTGTAGAGCCCTTCGCCTGCGCTGAAGTCATGTTGTCCCAGCGTTTGACGCTTCCATTTCGCCAGTGAATGAACCACTTCGAACTGGGCATCTGGCAGTGTTTTCACTTTCACCTGAACCGCTTTTTCGCAACCAGACAAGTTATCCTGCGTCCCGTCTCCTACGCGGCTTAGGATTGGAGCCTGAACTTCAACCAGGCCGAGCTTATCTTCCAGCTGGCGGGAAAAGTGGGATTTAACGAAGCTGATCTGGCGTTGTTTTGCGATGTAAGCGGTTTTCATTATTTATACTCCTGCGTCCTGTTGGTATTGATTAAGCAACAGAAATGGCACTCAATTCAATAATCCAACAACAAAAAGCCACCTTCACTTTTGATTCGTTAAAATATGACGCTAGAATAGAGTGATTCACTAATCCTCATAAGAAAAACCTATGGAAAATTATCAGATCGACAATCTGGACCGCGGCATCCTGGAAGCGTTAATGGCCAATGCACGCACCGCCTACGCAGAACTGGCAAAACAGTTTGGCGTCAGCCCCGGAACCATTCACGTGCGGGTTGAGAAGATGAAGCAGGCGGGGATCATTACCGGCGCACGTATCGACGTCAGTCCAAAACAGCTGGGTTACGACGTCTGCTGCTTTATTGGCATTATTCTTAAAAGCGCCAAAGATTATCCCTCTGCGCTGGAAAAGCTGAACGCACTCGATGAAGTCACCGAGGCGTACTACACCACCGGGCACTACAGCATCTTTATTAAAGTGATGTGCCGATCCATCGATGCGCTCCAGCAGGTACTTATCAACAAGATCCAAACAATCGATGAAATTCAGTCCACCGAAACCCTTATCTCCCTGCAAAACCCGATCATGCGGACTATCCGCCCGTGATCGGGCAAATTCATTCCCACATTTTCCACAGGTAGATCCCAGCTCGTTCACAGCGTACAATGGCCGCCTCTTAATATGAGCGAGCGATCAATGGCGGACATTACTCTTATCAGTGGCAGCACCCTGGGCGGCGCGGAATACGTTGCAGAACATCTGGCCGAAAAGCTGGAAGATGCCGGTTTTTCCACAGAAACCCTGCACGGGCCGTTACTGGAAGATCTTCCGACTGCCGGGATCTGGCTACTGATCACCTCTACACACGGTGCGGGCGATATCCCTGACAACCTGCAACCTTTGTATGACGAACTGCTGGAGCAACAACCAGACCTGTCAGCCGTACGTTTCGGTGCAGTCGGTATCGGCAGCCGTGAATATGACACCTTCTGTGGTGCAGTAGAGAAAGTAGAAGCCGCAGTGAAGTCATGCGGAGCCAAACAGCTCGGTGAAACACTGAAGATCAACATCCTCGAGCACGATATTCCAGAGGATCCAGCAGAGGTTTGGCTGGAAGAATGGAAAAATTTACTCAAAAACGATTAAAGATCGCGCGAACAGATGTGGATAACTCTGGTTAAAAGCTCGTATTAAGCCGTAGTTATCCCAATAACAACTCGCGCCCCGTTTTTGGCCTGTGTATAAAGTCGCGATCTGATCCCAGCTTATACGGTCCAGGATCACCGATCATTCACAGCAAACGATCCTTTCTAACTGCATGATCTTCTTTGTGAGATCGGACTTACCCACAGGGAGAGCCGATCCTAATAAGAGATCACAATAGAACAGATCTCTAAATAAAAAGATCTTCTTTTTAATAGCCCAGGATCCCAATGCTTTCTCGAAAGACTAAAGTTGAGTAGAATCCACGGCCCGGGCTTCAATCCATTTTCATACCGCTTTACGCGAGGCAGACCACCATGTTTTATCAGGATCCTTTTGACGTCATTATCATTGGCGGGGGTCATGCAGGCACTGAGGCCGCAATGGCCGCAGCGCGAATGGGTCAGCAGACCCTGCTTTTGACACACAATATCGACACGCTTGGACAGATGTCCTGTAATCCGGCGATTGGCGGCATTGGGAAAGGACACCTGGTAAAAGAAGTGGATGCACTTGGCGGCCTGATGGCGAAGGCGATCGATCAGGCTGGCATTCAGTTTAGGATACTAAACGCGAGCAAAGGCCCTGCCGTCCGTGCGACACGAGCCCAGGCAGACCGCGTGCTTTACCGCCAGGCAGTGCGTACCGCACTGGAGAACCAACCGAATCTGATGATCTTCCAGCAAGCGGTGGAAGATCTTATCGTTGAGAACGATCGCGTTGTCGGCGCGGTGACCCAGATGGGCCTCAAATTCCGCGCTAAAGCGGTGGTGCTGACCGTCGGGACATTCCTTGATGGCAAGATCCATATTGGTCTGGATAACTACAGCGGTGGCCGTGCTGGCGATCCGCCATCCATTCCGCTGTCTCGTCGTTTGCGTGAGCTGCCGCTGCGCGTCAGCCGCCTGAAAACCGGTACGCCGCCGCGTATCGATGCCCGAACCATTGATTTCAGCGTGCTGGCACAACAGCATGGTGACAACCCAATGCCGGTGTTCTCGTTCATGGGCAATGCGGCTCAGCATCCGCAGCAGGTGCCGTGCTACATCACGCACACCAACGAAAAAACCCATGACGTGATCCGTAATAACCTCGATCGCAGCCCAATGTATGCCGGCGTGATCGAAGGGATCGGCCCACGTTACTGTCCGTCGATCGAAGACAAAGTGATGCGCTTTGCCGATCGTAACCAGCACCAGATCTTCCTGGAGCCGGAAGGGCTGACCTCTAACGAAATTTATCCGAACGGTATTTCCACCAGCCTGCCATTTGATGTGCAGATGCAAATTGTTCGCTCAATGCAAGGCATGGAGAACGCTAAAATTGTTCGTCCAGGCTACGCTATTGAATACGATTTCTTCGATCCGCGTGACCTGAAGCCAACCCTGGAGAGCAAGTTCATCCACGGGCTGTTCTTCGCAGGCCAGATCAACGGCACGACAGGTTACGAAGAAGCTGCCGCGCAGGGTCTTCTTGCAGGTCTGAACGCCGCACGCTTCTCCGCCGAGAAAGAGGGCTGGGCTCCGGGGCGTTCTCAGGCGTATCTGGGCGTGCTGGTTGACGATCTTTGCACCCTGGGTACCAAAGAGCCGTACCGTATGTTTACGTCCCGTGCGGAATATCGCCTGATGCTGCGCGAAGACAACGCCGATCTGCGTCTGACTGAAATGGGTCGTGAGCTGGGTCTGGTGGATGACGAACGCTGGGCGCGCTTCAACGAGAAGCTGGAACGCATCGAACAGGAACGTCAGCGCCTGAAAACAACGTGGGTGAATCCACAGGCAGAAACTGCTGCCGAAGTGAACGCTCACTTGACTGCACCGCTCTCACGCGAAGCCAGCGGTGAAGATTTGCTGCGTCGCCCGGAAGTGACCTATGAGAACCTGGTCAAACTGACCGCGTTCGCGCCGGGTCTTGAAGACGCTGAAGCGGCAGAGCAGGTCGAAATCCAGGTTAAGTACGAAGGCTACATTGCGCGTCAGCAGGATGAGATCGAAAAACAGCAGCGCAACGAAAACACGTTGCTGCCGGAAATGCTGGACTATCGCCAGGTTACAGGCCTTTCCAACGAAGTGATCGCCAAGCTTAACGATCACAAGCCTGTGTCGATCGGCCAGGCATCTCGTATCTCCGGCGTCACACCTGCCGCGATTTCGATTCTGCTGGTGTGGTTGAAAAAACAAGGCATGTTGCGCCGCAGCGCGTAGTTCCTTGAACGTTTCTTTTTGGCGGGTGGCGCTTCGCTGACCCGCCCTACTTATTCGTAGGCCCGGTAAGCGTCAGCGCCACCGGGCGAAAAATCTAAACAGGTATTCACCGTGCTCAATAAACTCTCTCGTCTGCTGGATGAAGCAGGTATTTCGCTCACCGATCACCAGAAAAATCAGCTGGTGGCCTATGTCGATATGCTGAACAAATGGAACAAAGCGTACAACCTGACTTCCGTACGCGATCCCAACGAGATGCTCGTTCGCCATATCCTCGATAGCATCGTGGTTGCCCCGTATCTGCAAGGTGAGCGCTTTATCGATGTCGGGACGGGTCCGGGCCTGCCTGGCGTGCCGTTGTCGATTGTTCGTCCTGAGAGCCATTTCACGCTGCTGGACAGCCTTGGGAAACGCGTACGTTTCCTGCGTCAGGTGCAGCATGAATTGCAGCTTGATAACATCACACCTGTGCAGAGCAGGGTAGAGGAGTTCCCGGCTGAGCCTCCGTTTGACGGTGTTATCAGCCGCGCATTTGCATCACTCAATGATATGGTGAGCTGGTGTAAGCATTTGCCTGCGCAAAATGGACGTTTTTATGCGCTGAAAGGGCAGCTGCCTGCTGAGGAAATTGAACAGCTTCCTGCTGGTTTTTCAGTCGAAACTATTGAGAAATTAAACATTCCTCAGCTCGATGGCGAACGCCATCTGGTGATAATTAAGCCAAACAATTTTTAAAAAATTAATAAAAAATGTGGAATTTGTGCTGTTCTTAGAGTGTTAAAAAACAGCACAACTCACGAGATTTTACTGAAGTTAATTTAACCTTGTTGTTACCGTGGATTTTCTTAGGGTTAACGTTATTGGCATGGTTGCTCTGGAAAATAATCAACCATGAAAATATCAGCCTGCTAAAAGTGAAAAGTGGCAATAAGGTGTGGATGTTAAATATTTATTAAGAATGTCAATAAAAGGTTTTTGTTGTATACAGGGCTGTTTTGAAAATAGTTGCGACAATTTATCTTTAATATCATAAAGATGAAATAAACCGATTTACGTCTTTGATAAATACAACCTTATCGTAAATGTGTATTTTGTGATCTCGTGCACGCTTTATCGTCAACGTTTTCGCGCTGTTTGCAGTTTGGTTGGAAGGCCTGCGGTTTCACGAAAAGTTAAAAAATAGCGGTGGGGAAAAATATTTAAACATTTATTCACCTTTTCGCTACTTAATGTTTGAAATCACGGGGGCGCACCGTATAATTTGTCCGCTTTTTGATGCTTGACTCTGAGCCTTAAAGGACGTTTTATACGACACGCGACATACCTCAAAGGGAGCAGGAGTAAAAACGTGATGTCTGTGTCGCTCTTGAGTAGAAACGTTGCTCGTAAGCTTCTGTTCATTCAGTTTCTGGCTGTGATAGCAAGTGGACTGCTGTTTAGCCTCAAAGACCCCTTCTGGGGCGTCTCCGCCGTGTGCGGGGGTTTGGCGGTGGTTTTGCCAAACGTGTTGTTTATGATTTTTGCCTGGCGTCATCAGGCACATACACCTGCCAAAGGCCGTGTGGCCTGGTCCTTCGCTCTCGGCGAAGTGTGTAAGGTGTTGCTGACCTTTGCTCTACTGGTGATGGCGCTGGCGGTTTTGAAAGTGGTATTCATGCCGCTGATAGCAACGTGGGTTTTGGTGCTGGTGGTACAAGTTCTGGCTCCAGCTGTAATCAACAACAAAGGGTAAAAGGCATCATGGCTTCAGAAAATATGACGCCGCAGGATTACATAGGTCACCATCTGAATAACCTTCAGCTGGACCTGCGTACATTCTCGCTGGTCGATCCGCATAACCCCCCGGCCACCTTCTGGACGATCAACATCGACTCCATGTTCTTCTCGGTGGTTTTGGGTCTTCTGTTCCTGGCCATGTTCCGCGGTGTTGCTAAAAGAGCGACCAGCGGTGTTCCAGGGAAATTCCAGACCTTCATCGAAATGATCATCGGCTTTGTCCATGGCAGCGTGAAAGACATGTACCATGGCAAGAGCAAGCTGATTGCTCCGCTGGCCCTGACCGTGTTCGTTTGGGTATTCCTGATGAACCTGATGGACCTTCTGCCTATCGATTTCATTCCGTGGATTGGCGAACACGTCCTCGGTCTGCCTGCACTGCGCGTGGTTCCGTCTGCTGACGTGAACATCACTCTGTCGATGGCGCTCGGTGTATTCATCCTGATTCTTTTCTACAGCATCAAAATGAAAGGCGTAAGCGGCTTTGTGAAAGAGCTTACCTTGCAGCCGTTCAACCACTGGGCGTTTATTCCGGTCAACCTGATCCTGGAAGGCGTTAGCCTGCTGTCCAAACCTGTTTCACTGGGTCTGCGACTGTTCGGCAACATGTATGCGGGTGAGCTGATTTTCATTCTGATCGCGGGTCTTCTGCCGTGGTGGTCACAGTGGATTCTTAATGTGCCGTGGGCCATTTTCCACATCCTGATCATTACGCTGCAAGCCTTTATCTTCATGGTTCTGACGATTGTCTATCTGTCGATGGCGTCTGAAGAGCACTGATTCTTTACCAACACTACTACGTTTTAATTGAAACAAACTGGAGACTGTCATGGAAAACCTGAATATGGATCTGCTGTACATGGCTGCCGCTGTGATGATGGGTCTGGCGGCTATCGGTGCTGCGATCGGTATCGGCATCCTCGGGGGTAAATTCCTGGAAGGCGCAGCGCGTCAACCGGATCTGATTCCTCTGCTGCGTACTCAGTTCTTTATCGTTATGGGTCTGGTGGATGCTATCCCAATGATCGCTGTAGGTCTGGGTCTGTACGTGATGTTTGCTGTCGCGTAGTAGTAGTTTTAAAACCCTAAGCCACAGAAATTAAAGAGGTATTGTGCTGTGAACATGAACGCAACAATCCTCGGCCAGGCCATCGCGTTTATTCTCTTTGTCTGGTTCTGCATGAAGTATGTATGGCCGCCATTAATGGCTGCCATCGAAAAACGTCAGAAAGAAATTGCTGACGGTCTGGCTTCCGCAGAACGCGCTAAGAAAGATTTGGACCTTGCACAGGCCAACGCGACAGACCAGCTGAAAAAAGCGAAAGCTGAAGCTCAGGTAATCATTGAACAGGCTAACAAACGCCGTTCTCAGATCCTGGACGAAGCCAAAGCTGAAGCAGAACAGGAACGTACTAAGATCGTGACACAAGCTCAGGCTGAAATTGATGCTGAGCGTAAACGTGCTCGTGAAGAACTGCGTAAGCAGGTTGCGATTCTGGCTGTTGCTGGCGCCGAGAAGATCATCGAACGTTCCGTGGATGAAGCTGCTAACAGCGACATCGTGGACAAACTTGTCGCTGAACTGTAAGGAGGGAGGGGCTGATGTCTGAATTTGTTACGGTAGCTCGCCCCTACGCCAAAGCAGCTTTTGACTTTGCTGTCGAACACCAAAATGTCGATCGCTGGCAGAACATGCTGGCGTTTGCCGCTGAGGTGACGAAAAACGAACAAATGGCTGAGTTGCTTTCCGGTGCGTTAGCGCCAGAAACCCTCGCCGCGTCGTTTATCGCCGTGTGCGGAGAGCAGCTGGATGCCAACGGCCAGAACCTGATTAAGGTAATGGCTGAGAATGGTCGTCTGCGTGTGCTCCCGGATGTTCTTGAGCAGTTCGAGCACTTACGTGCCCTTAGTGAAGCTACCGCTGAAGTTGAAGTGACTTCTGCAACTGAACTGAGTACCGAACAGCTTTCGAAGATCACTGCCGCGATGGAAAAACGTCTGTCACGCAAAGTTAAGCTGAATTGCAAAATCGATAAGTCTGTAATGGCAGGCGTAATCATCCGTTCGGGTGATATGGTCATTGATGGCAGCGTACGCGGCCGTCTTGAGCGCCTTGCAGACGTCTTGCAGTCTTAAGGGGACTGGAGCATGCAACTGAATTCCACCGAAATCAGCGAACTGATCAAGCAGCGCATTGCTCAGTTCAGTGTTGTGAGCGAAGCTCACAACGAAGGTACTATTGTTTCTGTAAGTGACGGTGTTATCCGCATTCACGGCCTGGCCGATTGTATGCAGGGTGAAATGATTTCCCTGCCGGGTAACCGTTACGCTATCGCACTGAACCTGGAGCGCGACTCCGTAGGTGCAGTTGTGATGGGTCCATACGCTGACCTCGCCGAAGGCATGAAGGTTAAGTGTACGGGTCGTATTCTGGAAGTTCCGGTTGGCCGTGGCCTGCTGGGTCGTGTTGTTAACACCCTGGGTGCGCCAATCGACGGTAAAGGTCCGGTTGAGCACGATGGCTTCTCTCCAATCGAAGTTATCGCACCGGGCGTTATCGACCGTCAGTCCGTTGATCAGCCAGTACAGACTGGTTATAAGTCCGTTGATGCCATGATCCCAATCGGTCGTGGTCAGCGTGAACTGATCATCGGTGACCGTCAGACCGGTAAAACCGCAATGGCTATCGATGCCATCATCAACCAGCGCGACTCTGGCATCAAATGTGTGTACGTGGCTATCGGCCAGAAAGCGTCCACCATTTCCAACGTTGTTCGCAAACTGGAAGAACACGGTGCGCTGTCTAACACCATCGTTGTGGTTGCAACTGCTTCTGAATCTGCTGCACTGCAATACCTGGCACCATATGCCGGTTGCGCAATGGGCGAATACTTCCGTGACCGCGGTGAAGATGCACTGATCGTATACGATGACCTGTCTAAACAGGCTGTTGCTTATCGTCAGGTTTCTCTGCTGCTCCGTCGTCCACCTGGACGTGAAGCATTCCCAGGCGACGTATTCTACCTCCACTCTCGTCTGCTGGAGCGTGCTTCCCGCGTTAACGCGGAATACGTCGAGAACTTCACCAAAGGTGAAGTGAAGGGTAAAACCGGTTCACTGACCGCTCTGCCGATCATCGAAACCCAGGCGGGTGACGTTTCTGCGTTCGTTCCGACCAACGTAATCTCCATTACCGATGGTCAGATCTTCCTGGAAACCAACCTGTTTAACTCCGGTATTCGTCCGGCAGTTAACCCAGGTATCTCGGTATCCCGTGTTGGTGGTGCTGCTCAGACCAAGATCATCAAGAAACTGTCCGGTGGTATCCGTACCGCACTGGCACAGTATCGTGAACTGGCTGCGTTCTCTCAGTTCGCATCCGATCTGGATGAAGCAACTCGTAAACAGCTGAGCCACGGTCAGAAAGTGACCGAGCTGCTGAAGCAGAAACAGTACGCTCCAATGTCTGTTGCTCAGCAGGGCCTGGTGCTGTTCGCGGCTGAACGCGGTTACCTCGAAGATGTGGAACTGGCGAAAATCGGTAGCTTCGAAGCCGCTCTGCTGGCTTACGTTGACCGTGATCACGCTCCGCTGATGCAAGAGATCAACCAGACCGGTGGCTACAACGACGAAATCGAAGGCAAGCTGAAAGCTATCCTCGATTCCTTCAAAGCAACCCAGTCCTGGTAATCGTCCGGCGGCTTGTCTTAGGACAAGCCGTCTGGCATTGAGGAGAAGCTCATGGCCGGCGCAAAAGAGATACGTAGTAAGATCGCAAGCGTCCAGAACACGCAGAAGATCACTAAAGCGATGGAGATGGTCGCCGCTTCCAAAATGCGTAAATCGCAGGATCGCATGGCGTCCAGCCGTCCTTATGCAGAAACCATGCGCAAAGTGATTGGTCACCTTGCAAACGGTAATCTGGAATATAAGCACCCTTACCTGGAAGAACGCGACGTTAAGCGCGTGGGCTACCTGGTGGTGTCGACCGACCGTGGTCTGTGTGGCGGCTTGAACATTAACCTGTTCAAAAAACTGCTGGCGGATATGAAAGCATGGTCCGAAAAAGGCGTTCAGTGCGATATCGCAATGATCGGCTCTAAGGGCGTTTCTTTCTTTAACTCCGTTGGTGGCAACATTGTCGCTCAGGTGACCGGTATGGGTGATAACCCGTCCCTGTCCGAACTGATCGGCCCGGTTAAAGTGATGTTGCAGGCCTATGATGAAGGCCGTCTGGACAGACTGTACGTTGTCAGCAACAAATTTATTAACACCATGTCTCAGGTTCCGACGCTCACTCAGATGTTGCCTTTACCGGCATCAGAAGATGGTGAGATGAAGCAGAAAACCTGGGATTACCTGTATGAACCTGATCCGAAACCGCTGCTGGATACCCTGCTGCGTCGTTACGTTGAATCACAGGTTTATCAGGGCGTGGTAGAAAACCTGGCCAGCGAGCAGGCCGCACGTATGGTGGCGATGAAAGCCGCGACCGACAATGGCGGCAGCCTGATTAAAGAGCTGCAGTTGGTATACAACAAAGCTCGTCAGGCCAGCATTACTCAGGAACTCACCGAGATCGTCGGTGGTGCATCCGCGGTATAACCAGGTTAATTCGTAGAGGATTCAAGATGGCTACTGGAAAAATTGTCCAGGTAATCGGCGCCGTGGTTGACGTCGAGTTCCCTCAGGATGCCGTACCGCGCGTGTACGATGCTCTTGAGGTACAGAATGGTAACGAGAGCCTGGTGCTGGAAGTTCAGCAGCAGCTCGGTGGTGGTATCGTGCGTACCATCGCAATGGGTTCTTCCGACGGTCTGCGTCGTGGTCTGGAAGTTAAAGACCTCGAACACCCGATCGAAGTCCCGGTAGGTAAAGCAACACTGGGTCGTATCATGAACGTATTGGGTCACCCAATCGACATGAAAGGCGACATCGGTGAAGAAGAGCGTTGGGCTATCCACCGCGCAGCACCTTCCTACGAAGAGCTGTCAAGCTCTCAGGAACTGCTGGAAACCGGCATCAAAGTTATCGACCTGATGTGTCCGTTTGCGAAGGGCGGTAAAGTTGGTCTGTTCGGTGGTGCGGGTGTTGGTAAAACCGTAAACATGATGGAGCTGATCCGTAACATCGCGATCGAGCACTCCGGTTACTCTGTGTTTGCTGGTGTTGGTGAGCGTACTCGTGAGGGTAACGACTTCTACCACGAAATGACTGACTCCAACGTTCTGGACAAAGTATCCCTGGTTTACGGTCAGATGAACGAGCCACCAGGAAACCGTCTGCGCGTTGCGCTGACTGGCCTGACTATGGCGGAGAAATTCCGTGACGAAGGCCGTGACGTTCTGCTGTTCGTTGATAACATCTACCGTTATACCCTGGCCGGTACTGAAGTATCAGCACTGCTGGGTCGTATGCCTTCAGCGGTAGGTTATCAGCCAACTCTGGCAGAAGAGATGGGTGTTCTTCAGGAACGTATCACCTCTACCAAAACCGGTTCTATCACCTCCGTTCAGGCGGTATACGTACCTGCGGATGACTTGACTGACCCATCACCAGCAACCACCTTTGCTCACTTAGATGCAACCGTGGTACTGAGCCGTCAGATCGCGTCTCTGGGTATCTACCCAGCCGTTGACCCGCTGGACTCCACCAGCCGTCAGCTGGATCCACTGGTTGTTGGCCAGGAACACTACGACACCGCGCGTGGCGTACAGTCCCTGCTGCAACGTTACCAGGAACTGAAAGACATCATCGCCATCCTGGGTATGGATGAACTGTCTGAAGAAGACAAACTGGTGGTAGCACGCGCTCGTAAGATCCAGCGCTTCCTGTCCCAGCCGTTCTTCGTTGCGGAAGTATTTACCGGTTCTCCAGGTAAATACGTTTCCCTGAAAGACACCATCCGTGGCTTTAAAGGCATCATGGAAGGCGAATACGATCACCTGCCAGAGCAGGCGTTCTACATGGTTGGTTCCATCGACGAAGCCGTGGAAAAAGCCAAAAAACTTTAACGCCTTAATCGGAGGGTGATATGGCAATGACTTACCACCTGGACGTCGTCAGCGCAGAGCAACAAATGTTCTCTGGTCTGGTCGAGAAAATCCAGGTAACGGGTAGTGAAGGTGAACTGGGTATCTTCCCAGGTCACGCACCGCTGCTCACCGCCATTAAGCCTGGTATGATCCGCATCGTTAAACAGTTCGGTCATGAAGAGTTTATCTATCTGTCCGGCGGCATTCTCGAAGTGCAGCCTGGCAGTGTGACCGTTCTGGCCGATACCGCTATCCGTGGCCAGGATCTCGACGAAGCGCGAGCCCTGGAATCGAAGCGTAAGGCTGAAGAGCACATTAGCAGCTCTCATGGTGACGTGGATTACGCTCAGGCGTCTGCGGAGCTGGCCAAAGCGATCGCGAAACTGCGCGTTATCGAGTTGACCAAAAAAGCGATGTAACACCGGCTTGAAAAGCACAAAAGCCAGTCTGGTTTCAGACTGGCTTTTTTTATGGTTTCGTTTCAGGAAAAGTGAAACTGAAAAGCTGTTTTATTATTTTGTGATTTACATCACAAAAATGTTGATCGGTTAAAAAATGAGGCGTAGACTCCTTTTTTGTGAAGTGTGTCACAAAATAAACCTCAATAATTCAGGATGCCATCATGAAACTGGTCAACAAAATCATCGCTCTTTTCAGCAACATGAACGTCTCTTTCGGTACGTTCAACCACTAATCCGCTGAATGCCGAGTGGCGCCACGCTTACCGTTGTGAGATAAGCGAAGCGCCATCTGGCAGGATTTCTCCCTTGCCGTTCACGCTCTTCCCTTTCACGATAAAATAGTTCGACTTATCAATATTCCCCACCACCGCATCGTCGTATAAGCCTTGTTGCGTCCGCACCGATTTATTGCCGCTAAACACTCCCTGGGTTGATGCATCACCGTATGGGCTGGGCCGGAAGATGAAATTAAAGCGCAGATTGTCCACCGCGACGTTATTGGCCACCACCAGCGCACCCGGATTGAAGTTGTCAGTAAAACCATCCAGATGATTGCCAATGGCCTTACTGTTGCGAACCTCATGGGCAACCGGCTGTCCTTCGCCGCCAAGTTTGAAACCGTTGCTGGTGTTATTGCGGGCAATTGAATTCTCGATCACCACAACACCGTTGGCACCGTCCTCAATCTTGTTGAAAAGGTCAAAGCCGTCATCGACGTTGTCATGGGAATAGCAGTTTTCCAGGCGGTTTCCCTCCCCTACACGCATTTTGACGGCAAAACCATCAGCGTTGATTTTCCCCGGGTCCTCATTGGCATACGACTCTGAATCAATTATCCGGTTATAGCTGGCCCACAGTGGGCGACCAATATTTTCCGGGGAGGATATCTGGATCCCGGTATCGTCGTTGCGGTAAGCCGTGACGTTTTCGATAAGGTTATGGCTACCCTGTACACGCAGGCTTTTATCCGTTATCTCAATACCATTGATATGCCAGTAGCTCGCATCCACCAGCAAACCCTTTATCACTGCTTTGCCGTCCGCCTGAAGTGTTTTTACCTTATCAGGGCTACCGCTGGCTGAAAGCGGGATAGCGCTGCGCGGATACTCGCCTGCCTGCAAAACGATCTTCCCACCCAACGGGAGCAGATTTATGGCGGTAGTTAGATCCATCGGTGCGCTTTTACTGCCTTCTGCACCGGCTTTCCCCTCAGGCGATACATAAAGCGTTGTGGTCACATTGCCTGCGAGTTTTTCCACGCTGAATTGGGTTGCTACCGGGGATGCACTCTCCGTGCTGGTGGGGGTGAAGGTAAGACGAAAATCATTCTTTTCCCCAAGCGTGGCGGGCAGCGTGTACATCTCCCCCGCTTTCACCGGCTTATCGCTACCGATCACCACTTCATTTTGCCAGACGCTGAAAACGCCATCGTAGTTTGCGCGTGCCTGTATCAGATACTGCGCGGAGGTGCTCTGGCTGCCGGAAGCAAGTTGCACCACCACAGGCAGCGCTTTGGCCTGCCAGGGGGCAGATTCAAGGGTATGCGCCGGGGATGTGGTAAGCGATGCATCCGTGACGGTGATTTTGGCATTGCGGGAGGCGAAGAACCCGACGTAATAGTGAGCGTTGTCCTGGACCGAGATCAGATCTGCGCGAGGCACACTTTTGCTCACCCATTCATTGCTGCCTGCGGGGGCCCAGGAGGTAATAAACCCGCTATCGTTCCGCTCAAGCCTGAGGCGGAATTCCGGCATTTGCTGTAAATCCACCTCCTCTTTATAACTTTGCTTCTTAATTTCGGCTCCGGCATTTCCCCACGGATGGGAGATCCCTTCACGCGTAATGGCTTGCAGTTTTATCCGGTGATGATCTTTTTTATCCTGCGTCATGATGGCATTCATCACCTGGTTAGATGCCGCAGGGAACTCTTCATAGCCCGCTTTCAGCGGCTGTTGGCGTGGTACGCCGATGATGTCGCGCACCAGCAACCCGGCACCTTCCTGGGCGGCCGGTTTGGCTCCGTTTTCCGGGCCAAACTGATCCACTTTGACGGTGGCCTGTAAGACAAAGTTTTCCCCTGAAGGAAGCGTGGTATAGAAAAAGGTCAGCCCGTCGTGGGAATTCGCTATTTTCCCGCCCCGGCTTTCAATCGTGACGGGTTTTGACAGATCAACGGCATCCTGCGGCGTAAGTTTTTTCCCGTCGAGGGTGACATCGTTTACGCCGATTTTGTCGGGCAGTACGTTTGAGGAAAAATTCATGTCCGTTGACTGCCCGAATGCTATCGCTTTCCAGACATGCCCAGACTCTGCGGCCGAAGCGGTGAAGGTGCTACACATCATTAGAGCCAGAGGTATTTTATAGTTCATCTTATTCTCCTGAGTAATAATTGAGCGTCATTATCATAAAGATGAAACGGCGTTTCTTTTTTCTCTGTCACATTATTCAATTATTAAAACTATGTTTTAATTTTGGCTTGTCTTTATTCATGAGGCGAAAGAACAGCTAAGCTGTTGTGACAGCTTGCGACTTACCGCGAGAATGCTATTTTCAAGAGAAAAAGTGATTTACTCTGCCCTAAAAAGTATCCTCAAATAGCCCGTAAAGCCCTGGGTTGAGCGTTTTAGCGGCATTCCATTTTATGGCGCAAAATATGTAGAATTTTCAACGTCAAAGGGTTTTACTTCTCACTCAAATTACAGTCAGGACGCGTATGTTGAACAATACGATGAGCGTGGTCATCCTTGCCGCTGGCAAAGGCACCCGCATGTATTCCGATCTTCCGAAGGTGCTGCACACCCTGGCAGGAAAGCCTATGGTGCAGCATGTCATTGATGCCGCTAATGAACTCGGTGCCAGCCAGGTACACCTGGTATACGGCCACGGCGGCGATCTGTTAAAGCAAACGCTGCGTGATGACAAACTCAACTGGGTACTTCAGGCTGAACAACTGGGTACTGGCCATGCGATGCAGCAGGCTGCCCCGTTCTTCGCGGATGACGAAGACATTCTGATGCTTTACGGTGATGTGCCGCTGATTTCCGTCGATACCCTGACTCGCCTGCGTGAAGCGAAACCGCAGGGCGGTATTGGTTTGTTAACCGTGGTACTGGACGATCCGAGCGGCTATGGCCGTATCACCCGTGAAAATGGCAACGTAACGGGTATCGTTGAGCACAAAGATGCCAGCGACGCCCAGCGCCAGATCCAGGAAATCAATACCGGCATCCTGATTGCCAACGGCGCAGATATGAAGCGCTGGCTGTCGAAACTGACCAACAATAACGCGCAGGGCGAATATTACATCACCGATATTATTGCCCTGGCGTATCACGAAGGCCGTGAAATTGCGGCAGTACACCCGGCTCGCATCAGCGAAACCGATGGTGTAAACAACCGCCTGCAACTTTCCCGCCTGGAGCGTATTTACCAGTCCGAACAGGCGGAAAAACTGCTGCTGGCAGGCGTTATGCTGAACGATCCGGCGCGTTTTGATCTGCGCGGTACCTTATCTCACGGGCGCGATGTTGAGATTGATACTAACGTTATCCTTGAAGGCCACGTGACCCTTGGCCATCGCGTCAAAATTGGCACGGGTTGCGTGATTAAAAACAGCGTCATTGGTGACAACTGCGAAATCAGCCCCTACAGCGTAGTGGAAGATGCCCATCTGGAAGCGGCGTGCACCATTGGTCCGTTTACGCGCCTGCGCCCTGGCGCTGAGCTGATGGAAGGCGCCCACGTGGGTAACTTCGTCGAAATGAAAAAAGCGCGTCTGGGTAAAGGCTCTAAAGCCGGTCATTTGACCTATCTGGGCGATGCAGAGATTGGCGATAACGTGAATATTGGTGCAGGTACAATCACCTGTAACTACGACGGTGCGAATAAGTTTAAAACCATTATTGGTGATGATGTGTTTGTCGGCTCCGATACGCAGCTGGTGGCGCCTGTTACCGTTGGTAATGGCGTGACTATTGCCGCAGGAACGACCGTTACGCGCGATGTGGCCGATAACGAGCTGGTGTTAAGCCGCGTGCCGCAGGTACACAAGCAGGGCTGGAAACGCCCGGTGAAGAAGAAATAACAACAAGGCGGGTGGCGCTACGCTTACCCGCCCTACGATTGAGTAGGCCTGATAAGGCGTAGGTGTCATCAGGCAAACCCGGGTGAGGAGATAAATATATATCTCCCCCCACCAGCAGTACCCATAAATATAACCCCACTCTCTACAAGGCTCGGGGCGCCCAAAAAAGGGCAACAACAGGTCAGCGACAACGCATGGCAAAACGCCATAATCAGGAAATCTAACTATGTGTGGAATTGTTGGAGCAGTTGCGCAGCGTGATATTGCTGAAATCCTTCTCGAAGGTTTACGTCGTCTGGAATACCGTGGCTATGACTCTGCTGGTCTGGCTGTGGTGGATGCAGAAGGTCAAATGACCCGTTTGCGTCGTCTGGGTAAAGTGCAGATCCTGGCGCAAGCGGCGGAAGAACACCCGCTACACGGCGGCACCGGTATTGCGCATACCCGCTGGGCGACGCATGGCGAACCCTCCGAAGGTAACGCACACCCGCATGTGTCTGAACACATTGTGGTGGTGCATAACGGCATTATCGAAAACCACGAACCACTCCGTGAAGTGCTGAAAGCACGCGGATATACCTTCGTGTCTGAAACCGACACCGAAGTTATTGCTCACCTGGTTCACTGGGAGCTGGAACAGGGCGGCACGCTGCGTGATGCGGTGCTGCGCGCTATTCCTCAGCTGCGCGGCGCATACGGTACAGTGATCATGGATTCCCGTGACCCGAGCACACTGCTTGCTGCACGCTCCGGTAGCCCAATGGTTATCGGCCTTGGCATGGGCGAAAACTTCATCGCATCCGATCAGCTGGCACTGCTGCCAGTGACCCGTCGCTTTATCTTCCTGGAAGAGGGCGATATCGCTGAAGTGACGCGCCGTTCCGTGTCTATCTTTGATAAAGCCGGTACGCAGATCAATCGCCAGGAAATTGAATCCAACCTGCAATACGACGCAGGCGATAAAGGTGCGTACCGTCACTACATGCAGAAAGAGATTTACGAGCAGCCGAACGCGATCAAAAACACCCTGACCGGGCGCATTAGCCACGGCGAGGTGGATCTGAGCGAGTTGGGAGACAATGCTAACGAGCTGCTGTCGAAGGTTGAGCATATTCAGATCGTCGCCTGCGGGACCTCGTATAACTCCGGCATGGTGTCGCGCTACTGGTTTGAATCGCTGGCGGATGTGCCATGCGATGTGGAAATCGCCTCTGAATTCCGTTACCGCAAATCCGCTGTGCGCCGTAACAGCCTGATGATCACCCTTTCCCAGTCTGGCGAAACCGCCGATACCCTGGCGGCGCTGCGTCTGTCCAAAGAGCTGGGCTATCTAGGCTCTCTTGCGATTTGTAACGTACCTGGCTCTTCGCTGGTACGTGAATCCGACCTGGCGCTGATGACGAAAGCGGGTACGGAAATTGGTGTCGCGTCGACGAAAGCTTTCACTACGCAGCTGACCGTGCTGCTGATGCTGGTGGCGAAACTGGCGCGTCTGAAAGGGCTGGATGCTGCTGTTGAGCAGAACATTGTTCATGGCCTGCAGGCTTTGCCGAGCCGTATTGAGCAGATGCTGTCTCAGGACAAACGCATTGAAGCTCTGGCTGAAGATTTCTCTGACAAACACCACGCCCTGTTCCTGGGCCGTGGCGATCAGTATCCGATTGCGCTGGAAGGCGCGCTGAAGCTGAAAGAGATCTCGTACATCCACGCAGAAGCCTATGCGGCTGGTGAGCTGAAACACGGCCCGCTGGCGCTGATAGATGCGGATATGCCGGTTATCGTCGTTGCACCAAACAACGAACTGCTGGAAAAACTGAAGTCCAACATTGAAGAAGTGCGTGCCCGTGGCGGCGTACTGTACGTCTTTGCTGATAAGGATGCCGGTTTCACCAGTAACGACAACATGCACATCATCGAGATGCCGCATGTGGAAGAGGTGATTGCACCTATCTTCTACACCGTTCCGCTGCAGTTACTGGCTTATCACGTCGCGCTTATCAAAGGCACCGACGTTGACCAGCCGCGTAACCTGGCGAAATCTGTAACGGTTGAATAATCCTCCCTGGCTCCACCTTCGGGTGGAGCTTTTTTACCCTTCCCGGTTTGTTTTTAATCAACTCTTTCCCGTTTTTATTTATGACAATCTGTCATCTTCAGCTACTTTTTTCAGTGTCACATAAAGAAAATATTACTGAAAACCAACTGTCATGTTTGTGGCTAACATATTGATATTGAAAGTTAGTTTTGCTGATTTTTAAGTGAAATTTTCAGTGTCATAAAACTGTAATAATTCGTACATTTATCTGTCACCTGTTTGTCCTATTTTGCTCATCGTAGCCACTAAACAACGATTTACGAAAATCTTGCAGGAGACATTATGAAAGTTATGCGTACCACTGTCGCAACTGTTGTCGCCGCGACCTTATCTCTGAGCGCTTTCTCTGTATTCGCAGAAGCAAGCCTGACTGGTGCCGGTGCAACCTTCCCTGCGCCGGTGTATGCCAAATGGGCAGATACCTACCAGAAAGAAACTGGTAACAAGGTTAACTACCAGGGTATCGGCTCCTCCGGTGGCGTTAAACAAATTACCGCTAACACCGTTGATTTCGGCGCATCAGATGCTCCACTGACTGATGAAAAACTGGCTCAGGAAGGTCTGTTCCAGTTCCCTACCGTTATAGGTGGTGTGGTTCTGGCCATCAACCTGCCGGGCGTGAAGTCTGGTGAGCTGGTGCTGGACGGCAAAACCCTGGGTGACATCTACCTGGGCAAAATCAAAAAATGGGATGATGAAGCAATTGCTAAACTCAACCCAGGTCTGAAACTGCCTTCTCAGAACATCGCTGTGGTTCGCCGCGCAGATGGTTCTGGTACCTCTTTCGTCTTCACCAGCTACCTGGCGAAAGTGAACGAAGAGTGGAAATCTAAAATCGGCTCCGGCTCAACCGTTAACTGGCCAACCGGTCTGGGCGGTAAAGGTAACGACGGTATCGCCGCGTTCGTACAGCGTCTGCCAGGCTCCATCGGTTACGTAGAATACGCTTACGCTAAGCAGAACAACCTGGCTTACACCAAACTGGTTTCAGCTGACGGTAAACCGGTTAGCCCGACCGAAGAGAACTTTGCTAACGCGGCTAAAGGCGCTGACTGGAGCAAATCCTTTGCACAGGATCTGACTAACCAGAAAGGCGAAGGCGCATGGCCAATCACCTCTACCACGTTCATTCTGGTTCACAAAGAGCAGAAGAAACCTGAGCAGGGTACTGAAGTGCTGAAGTTCTTCGACTGGGCATACAAAAACGGCAACAAACAGGCTAACGACCTGGATTACGCCAGCCTGCCGGATAGCGTGGTTGAGCAGATTCGTGCTGCATGGAAGACCAACGTGAAAGACAGCAGCGGTAAAGCGCTGTACTAACAGGATATATTTAACGAAGATGGCGGGTGGCGCTGCGCTTACCCGCCCTACGGTTTATTCTGTAGGCCCGGTAAGCGTCAGCGCCACCGGGCATATTCGTAAAAACGTCTCAAACAGAAGAGTGATTTATGGCTGCAACCAAGCCTGCATTTAACCCTCCGGGTAAAAAAGGTGACATGATTTTCAGCGCGCTGGTAAAACTGGCTGCGCTGATTGTGCTATTGCTGCTGGGTGGCATTATCGTGTCCCTGATTTTCTCATCCTGGCCGAGCATCCAGAAATTCGGTTTCTCCTTCCTGTGGAGTAAAGAGTGGGATGCGCCGAACGATATCTACGGTGCGCTGGTGCCGATTTACGGCACGCTGGTGACCTCGTTCATCGCTCTGCTGATTGCGGTTCCGGTCAGTTTTGGTATTGCCCTGTTCCTGACGGAGCTGGCGCCTGGCTGGCTGAAGCGTCCGCTTGGTATCGCCATCGAACTGCTGGCGGCTATCCCAAGTATCGTTTACGGCATGTGGGGCCTGTTTATCTTTGCTCCGCTGTTTGCGAAATACTTCCAGGAGCCGGTGGGCAATGTTCTGTCCTCTATCCCGTTTGTGGGGGCGCTGTTCTCTGGCCCGGCATTCGGTATCGGTATTCTGGCTGCGGGTGTGATCCTCGCCATCATGATTATTCCGTACATTGCGGCCGTTATGCGTGATGTCTTCGAACAAACCCCGGTGATGATGAAAGAGTCGGCTTACGGCATCGGCTGCACCACCTGGGAAGTTATCTGGCGCATTGTCCTTCCGTTCACCAAAAATGGGGTGATCGGTGGCGTTATGCTGGGCTTAGGTCGTGCACTGGGTGAAACCATGGCGGTGACCTTTATCATCGGTAATACCTACCAGCTCGACAGCGCATCGCTCTACATGCCAGGCAACAGTATTACCTCTGCACTGGCTAACGAATTTGCTGAGGCGGAGTCCGGGCTGCACGTTGCGGCGCTGATGGAGCTGGGGCTGATTCTGTTTGTTATCACCTTCATTGTTCTGGCGATCTCCAAGCTGATGATTATGCGTCTGGCCAAGAATGAGGGGGCACGTTAATGGCGACTCTCGAAATGCAAAGCACCGCTGAGCTGGCGGAATCCCGCCGCAAAATGCAGGCAAAGCGCCGTGCGAAAAACCGTATTGCGCTGACGCTCTCTATGGCGACGATGGCATTCGGTCTGTTCTGGCTGGTCTGGATCCTCTTCTCTACCGTAGTACGCGGTATCGATGGCATGTCACTGGCACTGTTCACCGAGATGACTCCACCACCGAACACGGCGGGTGGCGGTCTGGCGAACGCCCTGGCGGGTAGCGGCCTGTTGATCCTGTGGGCTACAGTCGTTGGGACGCCGCTTGGCATTATGGCGGGGATCTACCTGGCAGAATATGGCCGTAAATCCTGGCTTGCAGAAGTTATTCGCTTCATTAACGACATTCTGCTCTCTGCACCTTCTATCGTGGTCGGTCTGTTCGTGTACACCATTGTGGTGGCGCAGATGGAGCACTTCTCCGGCTGGGCGGGCGTTATTGCGCTGGCGCTGTTGCAGGTGCCTATCGTCATCCGTACTACCGAAAACATGCTGAAACTGGTGCCTGACAGCCTGCGTGAAGCGGCCTATGCACTGGGAACACCAAAATGGAAAATGATCTCCGCGATTACGCTGAAAGCGTCAATCTCCGGGATCATGACTGGCGTCCTGCTGGCCGTTGCCCGTATTGCGGGTGAAACGGCTCCGCTGCTGTTTACGTCGCTCTCCAACCAGTTCTGGAGTACGGACATGATGCAGCCTATCGCTAACCTGCCGGTCACCATCTTTAAATTTGCGATGAGCCCGTTCGCGGAGTGGCAGCAGCTGGCCTGGGCCGGGGTGCTGATCATTACCCTTTGCGTACTGTTGCTGAACATTCTGGCGCGCGTCATTTTCGCGAAGAAGAAACACGGTTAATTTTTTACGGCGCGGCACATCGCGGCGTCGAATGAGGAAATGAGTCAATGAGTATGGTTGATACTGCCCCGGGTAAGATTCAGGTTCGTGATTTGAACTTCTACTACGGCAAATTCCATGCCCTGAAGAATATCAACCTGGATATCGCGAAGAACCAGGTCACGGCATTCATCGGTCCATCTGGCTGTGGTAAATCCACCCTGCTGCGTACCTTTAACAAGATGTATTCGCTCTATCCGGAACAGCGCGCTGAAGGCGAGATCATTCTGGATGGCGAAAACATTCTGACCCAGGCCCAGGATATTGCCCTGCTGCGTGCGAAAGTGGGCATGGTGTTCCAGAAGCCGACGCCGTTCCCGATGTCGATTTACGACAACATCGCCTTTGGCGTGCGTCTGTTTGAAAAACTCTCCCGCGCCGATATGGACGAGCGCGTGCAGTGGGCTTTGACCAAGGCCGCATTATGGAACGAAACCAAAGATAAGTTGCACCAGAGCGGTTACTCTCTCTCCGGTGGTCAGCAGCAGCGTCTGTGCATTGCGCGTGGTATCGCCATTCGCCCGGAAGTGTTGCTGCTGGATGAGCCGTGTTCAGCGCTGGACCCGATCTCAACCGGTCGTATTGAAGAGCTCATCACCGAGCTGAAACAGGATTACACCGTGGTTATCGTGACCCACAACATGCAGCAGGCTGCGCGTTGTTCCGATCACACGGCGTTTATGTACCTGGGCGAGCTGATTGAGTTCAGCGATACGGACGCGCTGTTCACCAGGCCCGCGAAGAAACAAACCGAAGATTATATTACTGGCCGCTACGGTTGATTTGCCTCAGTGCATGTGGAGAAACCATGGACAACCTCAATCTTAATAAACACATTTCCGGCCAGTTCAATGCAGAGCTGGAAAGCATTCGCACCCAGGTGATGACCATGGGTGGCATGGTCGAGCAGCAGCTTTCTGATGCGATCACGGCAATGCACAACCAGGACAGCGAACTGGCGAAACGCGTTATCGAAGGCGACAAAAACGTCAACATGATGGAAGTGGCGATCGACGAAGCCTGCGTACGCATTATTGCCAAGCGTCAGCCGACGGCGAGCGATCTGCGCCTGGTGATGGCAATCATCAAAACCATCGCCGAGCTGGAACGTATTGGTGACGTTGCGGATAAAATCTGTCGCACTGCGCTGGAGAAGTTCTCTCAGCAGCACCAGCCGCTGCTGGTGAGCCTGGAGTCGCTGGGTCGCCACACCGTGCAGATGCTGCATGATGTGCTGGATGCCTTCGCGCGTATGGATCTGGACGAAGCGGTACGTATTTACCGTGAAGACAAGAAAGTCGACCAGGAATACGAAGGCATTGTGCGTCAGCTGATGACCTACATGATGGAAGATTCACGTACGATCCCAAGCGTACTGACCGCACTGTTCTGCGCGCGCTCTATCGAGCGTATCGGCGACCGCTGCCAGAACATTTGCGAATACATTTTCTACTTCGTGAAAGGTCAGGACTTCCGTCACGTTGGTGGCGACGAGCTGGACAAGCTGCTGGCGGGTAAAGATCCGAAAGAGTAATGTTTGTGGCGGGTGGCGCTAGCGCTTACCCGCCCTACGAGCCATGTAGGCCGGATAAGCGTTAGCGCCATCCGGCTTTGTTTTTTCAGCGAGTAATATTCCACCCGCGAGCCTTCCACAGATCCGGCAGCTGAGCCAGATCGGTAAAGGTCGTCACTTTTGGATGATCGATCGGCTTGTTGTGCGGATCGGCGCAGAAGTAAAACACTTCCATTCCCGCATCAATTCCTGACTGCGCGCCCGCAGACGAGTCATCCACCAGAATGCAGTTTTCTACGTTGACGTTCATCGCCTTCGCCGCGTGGAACATCAGCGCCGGGTCTGGCTTCCAGCGCTGGATATCGTAGCCGCTGAACAGTTTTTCCGGGAAATGGTGCAACATCTCAAGCTTGCCCAGCGAGTGCTGCATTTTGCTGACCGGGCCGTTAGAGACCACGCAGATTGGCACCGTCATCGCATCCAGCAACGCGTTAGCCCCGGCGATAACTTCCAGCTCGGAGTCGAACAGGCGTGCAACCTCGGCGCGGTACACCGGTTCCAGATCGGCTTTCGCCAGATCCACACCGTGTTCCTGGTTAATGATGTCGATGATCTCGTACAGCTTCACGCCCTTAAAGCGTTTGAACACCTCTTCGAGATCGAGCGTAATGCCAAATTCCTGGAACATGGCGACATACGCACGGGAACAAATGACCTCACTGTCGACAAGCGTACCGTCGCAGTCGAAAAATACCGCCTCAATTCCGGACATGCCTTTCCCTTTTAACAAGTTTAACGTTTACGTGGTGCAGTTTTACGACACGCAATCGTTGCCGTATAAGCAAATTCAATGAAAAAAAGTACCCTATAACCGCCCTTATTGTCGCATTTTGGTATAGGATAGCGACGAATTTTCCCTCCTTGTTCGGAAATTGATGATGAGTCAACAACACACTACCCAGACATCTGGTCAGGGTCTGCTTGAGCGCGTGTTTAAACTGCGCGAGCACGGCACAACGGCACGCACCGAAGTGATCGCCGGTTTCACCACCTTCCTGACGATGGTCTATATCGTTTTTGTTAACCCACAAATTCTGGGCGTTGCTGGCATGGATACCAGCGCCGTCTTCGTAACGACCTGTCTTATCGCGGCCCTCGGCAGCATTCTGATGGGTGTGTTCGCGAACCTGCCTGTTGCGCTGGCACCGGCTATGGGTCTGAATGCCTTCTTCGCGTTTGTTGTGGTTCAGGCGATGGGCCTGCCGTGGCAAGTGGGTATGGGCGCTATCTTCTGGGGCGCGATTGGCCTGCTGCTGCTGACCATTTTCCGCGTACGTTACTGGATGATTGCCAATATTCCTGTGAGCCTGCGTGTGGGTATCACCAGCGGTATTGGTCTGTTTATCGGCATGATGGGCCTGAAAAACGCCGGTGTTATCGTGGCTAACCCGGATACGCTGGTCAGCATCGGTCATCTGACCTCGCACAACGTGCTGCTCGGCGTGCTGGGCTTCTTTATCATTGCGATTCTGGCGTCCCGTAACATTCATGCGGCGGTGCTGGTGTCCATCGTGGTGACAACGCTGCTGGGCTGGATGCTGGGTGATGTTCACTACAACGGCATCGTCTCTGCGCCACCGAGTGTTTCCACCGTGATTGGTCACGTTGATCTGGCGGGCTCCCTGAACCTGGGCCTGGCGGGCGTGATTTTCTCCTTCATGCTGGTAAACCTGTTCGACTCCTCCGGTACGCTGATCGGTGTGACCGACAAAGCAGGTCTGGCAGATGAGAAGGGCAAATTCCCGCGCATGAAGCAGGCGCTGTTCGTTGACAGTATCTCTTCCGTTGCGGGCTCCTTTATCGGTACCTCTTCTGTTACCGCTTACATTGAATCCTCTTCCGGGGTTTCTGTTGGTGGCCGTACCGGTCTGACAGCCGTGGTTGTCGGTATTCTGTTCCTGCTGGTGATTTTCCTTTCTCCGCTGGCGGGGATGGTTCCACCGTATGCGGCGGCAGGTGCGCTGATTTATGTGGGCGTGCTGATGACATCCAGCCTGTCACGCGTGAAGTGGGATGATTTAACCGAAGCGGTTCCCGCGTTTATTACTGCGGTAATGATGCCGTTCAGCTTCTCGATTACCGAAGGTATCGCGCTGGGCTTTATCTCTTACTGCGTGATGAAGATCGGTACTGGTCGTTTCCGCGACCTCAGCCCATGCGTTATCGTTGTGGCGCTGCTGTTTGTGCTGAAGATTGTGTTTATTGATGCACACTAAGATGCTGGTGGTGTCAGGTAGCGCTTCGCTTACCTGACCTACGGGCAAATTTCCCTCTCCCCGTGGGAGAGGGTTAGGGTGAGGGCAACAGGCCGCAATGACCTTACGCTTTCACCCGCTTAATATAATCACCAAACGCCGTCAACTGGCCTGCCAGATGATCCCGCGTGCTTTGATCAACCACTTCACCCGTTTGCGGGTCGACCTTATTCTGAATCACACCGCCCATAAATTCCGGCTTGTTCATCACCATCGCATCCAGGAATACCAAAATCTGGCGCAGATGATACTGGCAGCGCGCGCCGCCAATGGCGCCCATAGAGCTGGTCTGAATCAACACGGGCTTGCCCGACAGCGGCTGCTGGGGTAAACGGGATAACCAGTCAATCGCGTTCTTCAGGCCACCGGGCACCGAATAGTTATACTCTGGCGTAACGATAACGACGCCGTCAGCCTGGCGAATCTGCTCTGCCAGCGCTTCTACGCTCTGTGGAAATCCGTCTTCCTGCTGAACATCGGCATCGTACAGTGGGATATCACCAATAGACGGCAGCGCTGAAACCTCCATTCCTGCCGGAGCCAGCTGTGGAAGAGAACGGGCAACCATCCCGTTAAATGAACCTTTGCGCAGGCTTCCCAGTAACGTAACAACTTTCAACGTATCAGACATGATTACTCCTTTTTCATCATGATGGCCCTGGATGGGTCAGTTAAGGGTAAGAGCTTTTTCTGCCGGTAAACTGGTTAATCGCATTAAACGTGCGGCAGGTTCATTAGCGCGCGCCGGGACATCAGGAAGACTATGCCATCCGCGGCTGCTGTCAAATTCCCAAATTTTGAGGCGTTCAATGGCCGGCGTCACGGCAATTGACCAAATCAGAACATCTTCTGCATCACTGAGCGCTTCAACCAGTGCCGCTTTTGACGCGCGCAAACGCCCGGAGCCTGGCAGCAGTTGAAGCAGCCGGGCATCATCAGAGGCACAGCCTGATAATTTACGAATACTCTGGCGAAGCGTGATGAGCTGTGCCTTTGCTTCACTGGGATCGTTCTGGTTACGGATCCACAGTTTCTCGTTGCTTGAGAGCGGGTATTCATCAAGCGTATTTACTCCCAGGAAACCGCTGGTTGCTCGCTGGAGTTCCATATCCAGCCCGCAGTCGCCTTCGGTGGTGAGGGCTACGCCAATAATGTTGCCTGTGTAAGAGATAGAAAAGCGGGGAAGTCCCGGGTCAGCAAAGACCGGGCGGCCTTCTGGCTGGGTAATGATATCCGGCAGCTCGCTGGTGCCGTACAGCATAAACATCAGCTCCGCGAGTAAGGCTCTTGAGGCTAAAAAGCGCGTCCGGCGATGTTCGGGGAGTTTGAGTGCCTCACTGTGACACGCTGAAGAAATTCTGGCCGATACGAGGCGTCCTTCTGTGAGTATCCCTCTTGCAAAGTGCGTTGCCATTTTTCGCTCCTTGATAATGGTCGTATTCGGTTAAACGGTTACATCATTATCGCTTAACTTCTCCTCTGTTTTAATCAGTAAATGGGAGTAAGAGAAGCCTGAGGACCGAACTTTACATTTTCTTAGGCAAAAATTGGATCGCTAGCGCAGTGGGGAGCCATACAGCGCCTTGATTGTCTCTCTGAGCCAGAGGATTTTCGGGTTGTGGCTGTTACGTTTATGCCAGATAAGCGTGAAGGGCACGGTCAGTTTTTCTGCCTGTGCTTCATCGACGGGAATGGGGAGGGCAATCAACTTACGCTGGTGGAGCTGATTGTAGTGATGGCAGTAGTGCGGAGCGGTGGCAATATAGTTATGGCCCGGCTGCGCTGCCATAAACATCGACTGCTCGAACCCGGGCAGGCTCATGGCGATATTCCTCTCGCGGCCCATCTCTCGTAGCACTTCATCGAGTGCCCAGGTATCACTACGTTCCCAGTAAATACTGATATGCGGGTAGCGCAGGAAGGTGTCGAGATCCCACGTTTCCTGAAGCGCCGGATGATCTTCCCGCAGATAAACACAAGGGCGGTCGCTGAACAGGATTTCATAATCGATAAACCATGGCATCAGCTTAAGCAGCTCGCGGGAGCGTGGGTGCGTTTCGCGCCCGGTAAAGCCCAGGTCGACCTCGCCGCGCGTAATCGCATCCAGCGAATCGTAATCCCACTGCCGCATCTTTACCGTGGCCTGTGGGTAACGTTGATTCACCTGCTCCAGCAGGGTATTGAAGCGGATCAGCATCAGCGGCGTTTCCGCTGCCATTTCGAATGTCAGGCCGCCCGGTGAGTCATGGTGGAATTTATCGAGGATCTGGTTGCCAATCTGCATCCAGTCCGCCAGATCCTGCTCAAGACTCACGGTCAGCGGCGTAGGCAGCAGCCCCAGCGGGGTTTTCACAAACAGCGGATCCTCAAACCAGTCGCGCAATTTCGCCAGCGATTTACTCACAGCCGACGGCGTGACGTTCATCCGCTTGGCGGCTTTGGTCACGCTGCGTTCCTGCAACAGCAGTTGCAGGGTTAACAACAGGTTAAGATCGAGGCTGCTGATGGGCTTCTTCATAATGCGCGGCGGTCTGTATCACCAGAAGTAAAAGAATGCAGAGTATGCTACAGCCAATCAGTATCCCGATCAGCATATTCAACGCGTTAAGACCAAGAACGGCCGCCAGCCAAATCCACAGTGAAGAGCCGCAGACCTGGGCAATACCCAGTACCGAGCTTGCCACCCCCGCGCGCAGTGAGAATGGACCCAGCGCCTGGCTCATCGCCACGCCAAACCCAACGGAGAATCCGGCGCAGATAAGGGTAATGCCTGCCAGCATCATGGCATGTGAGTTCGCGGTAGCCAGAATCACGCCCGCCGCGAGGAACAGCACCTGAGAGGTGAGCATCAGCGTGCGCTGACGGAAAATATTCAGGGCAAATGGCGTTGAGAACGAAACGGCCATGCTGACCAGCGCTGTTGCTGCCATCACCGTGGAATATTCCCCGCGATCAAATCCCATCGTCTCCATCAGCAACACCGGGGAAACGTTTACATAGGTCAGGATCACCGCTACGCTCAGGGTCGTGACGAGCAAACGGCTGATGAAAAAGCGGTTCAGGAGCTTTTCCGCCGGGTTAATCGTCGCGTTATGCCCTGCATTCTGCGCGCCGGGATGCGTCTCTTTAAGCACTGAGACAGACAGAATAAAGACCAGCCCGCCCATCGCCGCCATTGTCCAGAACAGGCTCTGCCACGGGAACTTGAGCATAATCAGATAGCCCACAACGGGTGCCAGCACGGGAATAATGCAGGTGATGCCGTTCAGCATTGAAAGCACTTTGGCGCGTCGCTGGGCATTTAGGGTATCGCGCAGAATGGCAAAGGCCACCACGTAGCAACCGCCAGCGCCAATGCCCTGAATAAAGCGCCCGGCCAGGAACAGGCTGCTGTCCTGAGCCATTGAACACAGAACAGAAGCCAGCGCAAAAATCACCGCGCCGGTAATGGCAACAGGCTGCCGTCCCGCTTTGTCCGCAATTTTCCCGGCAAATACCATCGATGACGCCATCCCTGCGAGATAGGCCGAAAACGCAATATGCAGTTGTGCTTCGCTGGCGCCCAGATCGCGGGCGATGTGCGGTAAACCCACCAGATACATATCAATACCTGACGGATAAAGCAGAACCAGTGCAAAACTACAAAACAGAAAACGAGCCATAGATCCCCCATAGATGCAGGCAAGAAGAATAGGGGGTGAAAGGGGAAGAAGCGAGTTGCCATTTGGACAATGGTGATTTCCTGGGAGGAAATCACCCTGTTTTGCGGATGCTATTTACCAATACAGAAACTGGAGAAAATCCGTCCCAGCAGATCATCCGAGGTAAACTCGCCAGTGATCTCGCTCAGATTCTGCTGCGCCAGGCGGAGCTCTTCCGCCAGCAGTTCACCCGCCCAGGCGCCGATCAGCTGCGCTTTACCCTGAACAAGGTGGTTTGCGGCCTCTTCCAGCGCCTGCAAATGACGACGGCGTGCGAGGAAGCCACCTTCCATGCTGGTGTCGAAGCCCATACTCTGTTTTAGATGGTTACGCAGGTCGTCCACGCCTTCACCGGTACGGGCCGACAGGCGAATCAGTGAGTGACCATTCACATCGCTGATGCCCAGCGTTTCGCCAGTTACATCCGCTTTGTTGCGCACCACAGTGATGGGCAGTTTAGCCGGCAGACGGGCGATAAAGTCAGGCCAGATCTCCGCCGGGTCAACGGCAGCAGTGGTTGTGCCATCCACCATAAACAGGACGCGATCGGCTTGCTCTATTTCCTGCCAGGCGCGTTCAATACCGATACGCTCTACTTCATCACTCGCATCGCGTAAACCAGCGGTATCGATGATGTGCAGCGGCATTCCGTCGATATGAATATGCTCGCGCAGTACGTCACGCGTTGTCCCGGCAATATCGGTCACGATCGCCGCTTCACGGCCCGCCAGGGCGTTCAGCAGGCTCGATTTCCCGGCGTTAGGGCGACCGGCGATAACGACCTTCATCCCTTCACGCAGCAGGCTCCCCTGGCGCGCTTCGGCGCGAACTGCATCGAGATCGGCCATCACGCTGTTAAGCTGCGCTTCGATTTTACCGTCAGAAAGGAAGTCGATCTCTTCGTCAGGGAAGTCGATAGCAGCTTCGACGTAGATCCTGAGGTGAGTAAGTGCTTCCACAAGGTGGTTCACGCGTGCGGAAAATGCGCCCTGAAGCGAGTTCAGAGCAGAGCGCGCAGCTTGTTCGGAGCTGGCGTCGATCAGGTCGGCAATCGCCTCGGCTTGCGCCAGATCGAGCTTGTCGTTCAGAAACGCGCGCTCAGAAAACTCACCCGGCTTCGCAATACGCAGGCCAGGCAGGGTCAGAATGCGTTTTAACAGTAAATCGAGGATAACCGGACCACCGTGACCCTGTAGTTCCAGCACGTCTTCACCAGTAAAGGAGTTCGGGCCGGGGAACCACAGCGCAATGCCCTGGTCCAGCGCAGTACCGTCGGCATCTTTAAACGGCAGATAGTCGGCGTAGCGTGGTTTTGGCAGTTTGCCCAGCACGGCTTCGGCAACCTCGCGTGCCTTGAGGCCGGAGATGCGCAAAATACCTACACCACCGCGTCCCGGTGGGGTTGCCTGGGCGACGATAGTGTCGTTATGGCTCATGGTTTGTCTCTACTGTGTTGCAATAAAAAAAGGCGGTCAATCGACCGCCCTTATTTTAGCGTTAAGTTACCCGATCAGGATTTTTTCTTTTCGCGGCTATGCAGGCCACGTTTTTCCAGACCACGGTAAATCAGCTGCTGCTGAATAATGGTTACCAGGTTGCTGACGATATAGTACAGCACCAGACCTGACGGGAACCACAGGAAGAACACGGTGAAGATGACCGGCATAAAGGTCATGATCTTCTGCTGCATCGGGTCGGTCACAGTGGTAGGCGACATCTTCTGGATGAAGAACATCGTGATACCCATCAGGATCGGCAGGATGTAGTACGGGTCCTGTGCAGACAAGTCATGGATCCACAGGGCGAACGGCGCGTGGCGCAGTTCAACGGAGCCCATCAGCATGTAGTACAGCGCAAGGAAGATTGGCATCTGAATCAGCAGCGGGAAGCAACCACCCAGTGGGTTAACTTTCTCTGCTTTATACAGGGCCATCATTTCCTGGCTTTGACGCTGTTTGTCATCGCCCAGACGCTCACGCATTGCCGCAATCTTCGGCTGCAACATACGCATCTTCGCCATGGAGGTGTACTGCGCCTTAGTCAGCGGGTACATGATGCCACGAACGATAAAGGTGATAACGATGATGGAGAAGCCCCAGTTACCCAGGAAGCTGTGGATGAACTTCAGCAGCTTAAACAGCGGCTGAGAGATGAACCACAACCAACCGTAATCTACGGTCAGATCCAGGTGCGGCGCAACAGCGGCCATTTTGTCCTGGATTTCCGGGCCGACCCACAGGGTGCTGCCCAGGTTAGCGGTTTGACCCGGCTGAACCAGAACAGGCTCGGATTTGTAACCGATAGCAGCAATGCCGTTGCCCAGGTTTGCGGTGTAGAAGTTGTTAGTGCCTTCGTTACGCGGAACCCATGCAGTCGCAAAATACTGTTGCAGCATCGCAACCCAACCGCCTTTAGCGCTAACGTTCAGGTTTTCGTTATCGGCAATGGTGTCGAATTTGTATTTTTCGTACTTCGCATCAGGCGTGGAGTATGCCGCGCCACGGAAGGTATGCAGCGCAAAGTTGCTGCTTCCGGTATCACGATGCGTAGGCAGATTGATGGACTGCTTCAGCTGGCCAAAGGTCGCGAGTTCCAGTGGTTTCTCACCGGTGTTCTGCACGCTATAGCCCACGTTCACCGCATATTCACCGCGTTTCAGGGTGAAAGATTTGGTGAAGGTGTTGCCCGCAGCATCAGTGTAAGTCAACGGGATCACGAGTTCGTTTTGGCCATCAGCCAGAACAAACGTATCTTTATCGACGTTATACAGCGGACGCGGACCGTTCGCCGGGTTATCCGGGCCATCACGACCGGTCAGGCCGCTCTGCGCCTGGTAGATAAACTCTGGCGTGGTTTCCAGTAACTGGAACGGTTCGGTCGATTTCAGTTCTTTTGGGTAGGTTAACAGCAGCGCCTGCTCAACATCACCACCACGGGTGTTGATAGTCAGCTCAAGCACATCGGTCTTAACCGTAATCTGTTTCCCCTGGCCACTGGCCGGCACGCCCTGGTCGGCGGCGCTACCCGCTGCTGTGGTCGTTGTCTGCGTGACCTGCTGTTGTGGTTGAGGATTTTTATCCTGTTCCCACGCCTGCCAGATCATGAAAGACACGAACAACAAAGCGATGATAAGAAGATTGCGTTGCGAATCCATCGTTAGTGTTCTCTGGTATCAAATGGCCCTGGGGGGACGGGATCGTCTCCACCTGGGTGTAAAGGGTGGCATTTTAATACGCGTTTCACCGTCAACCAACTGCCTTTTATCACACCAAACCTGCGCAATGCCTCAATTCCGTAGCTTGAGCATGTTGGTGTGAAACGACAGTGCGGCCCGAGTAGCGGACTAATCAGGCGTTGATAGACCCGAATGAGGGCTATCAGGACCCGTGAGCCAGGCGACAGTGGCGGCGCCATAATTTTTCCAACGCTTCCGAGAGAGCACGGTTATCGAGGTCGGCAACCCCTTTTTTTGCCACCACCACGAAATCCATCGACGGGAGTTCATGCTGACGTAAACGGAAGCTCTCACGCGTCAGACGTTTAATCCGATTGCGTTCGTGCGCGCGCTTAACGTTTTTCTTGGCGACAGTTAGACCGATGCGGGGATGCCCCAGCGAATTTTGGCGGCCGAGGATGGTGATTTGCGGCGTGCCAGCCCGTTGTGGCTGCTGGAAGACGAAAGTGAAATGAGTGGGAGTTAACAAACGTAACTCCCTGGGAAATGCTAGCTTAACCACTCAGGGGTTAGCTTTATTACTTGGAAACGGTCAGACGAGCGCGGCCTTTAGCACGACGACGTGCCAGAACCTGACGACCATTTTTAGTAGCCATACGAGCACGGAAGCCGTGAGAACGGTTGCGCTTCAGTACAGACGGTTGAAAAGTGCGTTTCATGGCGATTTCTACCTAAACTTGAATAAATTCACTGACTTTTGCGTTTACCCGAACGAGTTTCGAACGACTAACGCCTCAGCGTGGGTGATTAAAGAGGCCGGATTGTAATAATTGTACACTCCGGAGTCAATTCTCTTTCCTTAATTCCCGCGTATTTTCGCACGTTTTCGCGTGGAAAATGAACAGCGTTCAACGCAGGGAAGCCGAGCTTTACGCGACGGGTGGGGGATTATACGACCTCCCCGGTAAAGCGCAAGGATCGTCCAGGATCTTCGTTAGATCATTTAAGCAAAAAATTGTCTGTACTCATTAATTTTTCCAATATGCGGGCTAAATCGTGGGGCACTCCCGTCAGGATCGATTACACTTACCCGGTTTCGGATCTTCCTGTGGATAAATCGGGAAGAATCTGTGAGAAACAGAAGATCTCTGACTCAGTTTAGGCTATGATCCGCGGTCCCGATCGCGATCCCAGGATCCTGGTCAGGATAAAATTGCAGATAGCAATTCGCACATCACCCTTTTGCACAGGGTCTTGTCGATGTGTGCCAACAATCATGAATATTCAATAGTTTTCTTTATATTGTTCGAGTGGAGTCCGCC